>NZ_CP069159.1 GCF_016811995.1 Citrobacter sp. R56 | reverse complement strand
ACTGAACTCTGTGGCTGGTAACTCATCCTGCAATCGGGCAAGACACTGCTGCCAAAGCGAAAGTGACACGGCGGACTCCACTCGAACAAAAGTCGATAATGACAAAGGCTGAAACATTCATGATTGTTGGCGCACGTCGAAAAGACCCTGCATGAGGGTGACGCACGAACCGCTTTCTGCGGTTATACACGGGATCCTAAAGGCGACACCATGGCGCACCTGAAGAATGTCGCGTTAAAGCCTGACCAGGATCCTTTGAAACGATCAGGACCGCGGATCATAGCCTAAACTGCGCGAGAGATCTTCTGTTTCTCACAGATTCTTCCCGATTTATCCACAGGATGATCCAGAAGCGGGTAAGTGTAAACGATCCTGGGGAAGTGCTGCAGGATTTCGCACGCATATTGGAAAAATTAATGAGTAAAGCCACTTTGCTGCTTAAACGATCTAATAAAGATCCCGCTCGATCCTTGCGCTTTGCCCGGCAGCCTTTATAATCTTCCCCCCGGCGCGTAATGCCCGTAATCACGGCGTTAACGCTGCTCATTTTCCACGCGAAAACGTGCGAAAAACGCAGGGATTTAAGGAAAGAGAATTGACTCCGGAGTGTACAATTATTACAATCCGGCCTCTTTAATCACCCATGGCTTCGACGTCCGTCGTTCGATGTTTGCTCGGATATCTGTAAAAGCCATTGAATTTATTCAAGTTTAGGTAGAAATCGCCATGAAACGCACTTTTCAACCGTCTGTACTGAAGCGCAACCGTTCTCACGGCTTCCGTGCTCGTATGGCTACTAAAAATGGTCGTCAGGTTCTGGCACGTCGTCGTGCTAAAGGCCGTTCTCGTCTGACCGTTTCCAAGTAATAAAGCTAACCCCTGAGTGGTTAAGCTCGCATTTCCCAGGGAGTTACGTTTGTTAACTCCCAATCATTTCACATTCGTCTTCCAGCAGCCACAACGGGCTGGCACGCCGCAAATCACCATCCTCGGCCGCCTGAATTCGCTGGGGCATCCCCGTATCGGTCTTACCGTCGCCAAGAAAAACGTTCGACGCGCCCATGAACGCAATCGGATTAAACGTCTGACGCGTGAAAGCTTCCGTCTGCGTCAGCACGAGCTTCCAGCAATGGATTTCGTGGTCGTGGCGAAAAAAGGGGTTGCTGACCTCGATAACCGTGCTCTCTCGGAAGCGTTGGAAAAATTATGGCGCCGCCACTGTCGCCTGGCTCGCGGGTCCTGATAGCCCTTATTAGGGTCTATCAACGCCTGATCAGTCCGCTGCTTGGGCCGCATTGTCGTTTCACGCCAACCTGTTCAAGCTACGGAATTGAGGCATTGCGCAGGTTTGGAGTGATAAAAGGCAGTTGGTTGACGGTGAAACGCGTATTAAAATGCCACCCTTTACACCCTGGTGGTGACGATCCCGTCCCACCCGGACCATTTGATACCAGAGAACACTAACGATGGATTCGCAACGCAATCTTTTAGTCATCGCTTTGCTGTTCGTGTCTTTCATGATCTGGCAAGCCTGGGAGCAGGATAAAAATCCGCAACCTCAGACTCAACAGACCACGCAGACAACGACCACCGCAGCGGGTAGCGCCGCAGACCAGGGCGTACCGGCCAGTGGCCAGGGGAAACTGATTACGGTTAAAACCGACGTGCTTGATCTGACCATCAACACCCGTGGTGGTGATGTTGAGCAGGCTCAACTGCCGGCTTACCCGAAAGAGCTCGGTTCTAAAGAGCCGTTCCAGTTACTGGAAACAACTCCGCAGTTCATTTATCAGGCACAAAGCGGCCTGACAGGTCGTGACGGTCCGGATAACCCGGCTAATGGCCCACGTCCACAGTACAACGTCGAAAAAGACGCCTTTGTACTGGCAGATGGTCAGAACGAACTGCAGATCCCGATGACCTACACTGACTCCGCTGGCAACACGTTTACTAAAACGTTTGTTCTGAAGCGCGGTGAGTATGCTGTCAATGTGAACTACAGCGTGCAGAACGCCGGCGAGAAACCGCTGGAGATCTCCACCTTTGGTCAGCTGAAGCAATCCATCAATCTGCCATCTCATCGCGACACCGGTAGCAGCAACTTTGCGCTGCATACTTTCCGTGGCGCAGCGTACTCCACGCCTGATGAGAAGTATGAGAAATACAAATTCGAGACCATTGCCGAAAACGAAAACCTGAACGTCAGCGCACACAACGGCTGGGTGGCAATGTTGCAACAGTATTTCGCAACGGCATGGGTTCCGCGTAATGACGGCACCAACAACTTCTATACCGCTAATCTGGGTAACGGCATTGCTGCCATCGGCTACAAATCTCAGCCGGTGCTGGTACAGCCAGGTCAGACTGGCGCGATGACCAGCACCCTGTGGGTCGGCCCGGAAATTCAGGATAAAATGGCGGCCGTTGCACCGCACCTGGATCTGACCGTGGATTACGGCTGGTTGTGGTTCATCTCTCAGCCGCTGTTTAAACTGCTGAAATGGATCCATAGCTTCCTGGGTAACTGGGGCTTCTCCATCATCGTTATCACCTTTATCGTTCGTGGCATCATGTACCCGCTGACCAAAGCGCAGTACACCTCCATGGCGAAGATGCGTATGCTGCAGCCGAAAATTGCGGCAATGCGCGAGCGTCTGGGCGATGACAAACAGCGTCAGAGCCAGGAAATGATGGCACTGTACAAAGCTGAGAAGGTTAACCCGCTGGGCGGCTGCTTCCCGCTGATCATCCAGATGCCAATCTTCCTTGCGCTGTACTACATGCTGATGGGCTCCATTGAACTGCGTCATGCGCCGTTCGCCCTGTGGATCCATGACCTGTCTGCACAGGACCCGTACTACATCCTGCCGATCCTGATGGGCGTGACGATGTTCTTCATCCAGAAGATGTCGCCGACCACGGTGACCGACCCGATGCAGCAGAAGATCATGACCTTTATGCCGGTCATCTTCACCGTGTTCTTCCTGTGGTTCCCGTCAGGTCTGGTGCTGTACTATATCGTCAGCAACCTGGTGACCATTATCCAGCAGCAGCTGATTTACCGTGGTCTGGAGAAACGTGGCCTGCATAGCCGCGAGAAGAAAAGCTCCTGACAGTAAGTCATAGCTCTATGGAAGGCGGTCAAATGACCGCCTTTTTTATTTGTATTCAACGAGACATATCATGAGCCACAACGACACTATCGTCGCCCAGGCTACCCCACCGGGACGCGGTGGCGTCGGCATCCTGCGTATCTCCGGCCTCAAGGCGCGTGAGGTTGCCGAAGTTGTACTGGGCAAGCTGCCAAAACCGCGTTATGCCGACTATCTGCCGTTTAAAGATGCCGATGGCACCGCGCTCGACCAGGGGATCGCGCTGTGGTTCCCCGGTCCGAACTCGTTCACGGGTGAAGACGTACTGGAACTGCAAGGGCACGGCGGCCCGGTGATTCTCGACCTGCTGTTAAAACGCATTCTGACGATCCCGGGTCTGCGCATTGCAAAACCCGGTGAATTCTCCGAGCGGGCGTTCCTCAACGATAAGCTCGATCTGGCCCAGGCTGAGGCGATTGCCGACCTGATTGACGCCAGCTCAGAGCAAGCGGCGCGTTCAGCGTTGAACTCTCTGCAAGGGGCGTTTTCCGCGCGTGTAAATCATCTTGTGGAAGCACTCACTCACCTGCGCATCTACGTGGAAGCGGCGATTGATTTCCCCGATGAGGAGATCGACTTCCTTTCGGATGGCAAAATTGAAGCGCAGTTGAATGGCGTCATCGCCGATCTCGACGCTGTCCGTGCTGAGGCTCGTCAGGGCAGCCTGCTGCGTGAAGGGATGAAGGTGGTCATTGCCGGTCGCCCTAACGCGGGTAAATCGAGCCTGTTGAATGCGCTGGCAGGGCGTGAAGCCGCGATAGTGACAGATATTGCCGGGACAACACGCGACGTACTGCGCGAGCATATTCACATTGACGGTATGCCGCTGCACATCATCGATACCGCCGGTCTGCGCGAAGCTAACGATGAGGTAGAACGTATCGGCATTGAGCGCGCGTGGCAGGAGATTGAACAGGCCGACCGCGTGCTGTTTATGGTGGATGGCACAACGACCGACGCGACCGACCCGGCAGAGATCTGGCCGGACTTTATCGCTCGTCTTCCTGCCAGGCTGCCGATCACCGTCGTGCGCAACAAAGCGGATATTACCGGCGAGACGCTGGGTATCAGCGAGGTGAACAATCACTCACTGGTTCGCCTCTCTGCACGTACAGGTGAAGGTGTGGACGTGCTGCGTAATCATCTCAAGCAAAGCATGGGCTTTGATACCAACATGGAAGGCGGCTTCCTGGCGCGTCGTCGTCATTTGCAGGCGCTGGCAGAAGCCGCTGAGCATCTCCAGGAGGGTAAAGCGCAACTGTTAGGCGCATGGGCTGGCGAACTGCTGGCAGAAGAACTACGCCTGGCGCAGCAAGCGTTGAGTGAGATCACCGGAGAATTTACCTCCGACGATCTGCTGGGGCGGATCTTCTCCAGCTTCTGTATCGGCAAGTAAGCAGTATTGCCGGATGGCGGCTAACGCCTTATCCGGCCTCCCCTACGCCTATTGCTCAGTAATCGAAGCGTTACCTGGCAATAGGCGATTTCCTTACAGGAAATCACTGTTGTCCAAATGGCAACTCGTCTCACAGAACACCTCCCCGTATGCTTAGCGCCACGCTTATCGTGAGGACGCTATGACCCGCTTTCTAATCTGCAGTTTTGCCCTGGTTTTACTCTATCCCGCCGGTATTGATATGTATCTGGTGGGTTTACCGCGAATTGCCGCCGATCTGAATGCCAGTGAAGCACAGTTGCATATTGCGTTCTCCGTCTATCTGGCCGGGATGGCAACCGCCATGCTGTTTGCCGGGAAAGTGGCCGACCGCTCCGGGCGTAAACCTGTCGCCATTGTCGGTGCGGTGATATTCATTTTTGCCTCTACGCTCTGTTCGCTTGCGCAGGACGGTTCGATGTTTTTAACCGGACGCTTTATTCAGGGCATTGGCGCGGGGTGCTGCTACGTGGTGGCCTTTGCCATCTTGCGCGATACGCTGGATGACCGCCGCCGGGCGAAAGTGCTGTCACTGCTTAACGGGATCACCTGTATTGTCCCTGTGTTGGCACCGGTTCTGGGACATCTGATCATGCTCAGATTTCCATGGCAAAGTCTGTTTTACACCATGATTGCGATGGGCATCGCGGTGTGTTTGTTGTCATTGTTCATCCTGCGGGAAACGCGTCCAACCACCCATTCGTCGTTTTCATATTCGCCACAGAGTGCGGAGTCGCTGATCAATCGTTTTTTCCTCAGCCGTCTGGCAATCACCACGCTGAGTGTCTCGGTTATCCTCACCTTTGTGAATACCTCACCGGTCCTGCTGATGGAAGTGATGGGGTTTGATCGCGGTGAATATGCCACCACCATGGCACTGACCGCAGGTGTCAGTATGGCCGTTTCGTTCTCAACGCCATTTGCGTTAGGCGTGTTTAAGCCACGTACATTAATGGTTACCTCGCAAGGGCTGTTTCTGGCGGCAGGCGTGGTGCTCAGCCTCGCCACCAGCAACGCGGTGACACTGTTTGGCCTGACGCTTATCTGCGCGGGTTTCTCGGTCGGCTTTGGCGTGGCAATGAGCCAGGCGCTGGGTCCCTTTTCTTTGCGGGCAGGCGTCGCCAGTTCCGCGTTGGGGATTGCGCAGGTCTGCGGTTCGTCGCTGTGGATTTGGCTGGCCGCCATTGTCGGCATCAATGCGCTGAATATGCTGATCGGGATTCTGATTGGTTGTAGCATAGTCAGTCTCTTGCTGATTATGCTCGTCGCACCCAACAGGTCTGCACCCGACCATGAAGAAATCCATCACCAGTCTCGATCTTAATTTGTTGTTATGCCTGCAGCTTCTGATGCAGGAGCGCAGCGTAACCAAAGCGGCGAAACGGATGAGCGTTACCCCTTCGGCGGTGAGCAAATCGCTGTCGAAGTTGCGGGCATGGTTCGACGACCCGCTGTTCGTGAATACGCCGCTCGGGCTGACGCCAACGCCGCTGATGCTGAGTATGGAGCAGAATCTGGCGGACTGGATGCAGATGGGCAATCAGTTGCTGGATAAGCCGCATAACGAGACGCCACGAGGGCTGAAGTTCGATCTGGTCGCCGAGACGCCCCTGATGATGATCATGTTCAATGCTCTGTCGCAACAGATCTATCAGCGCTATCCACAGGCCTCCATTAAAGTACGCAACTGGGATTACGACTCGCTGGACGCCATTACGCGCGGTGAGGTAGATATTGGTTTTACCGGGCGTGAGAGCCATCCACGCTCGCGAGAGTTACTGAGTCTGCTGCCTTTATCGATCGATTTTGAAGTGCTGTTCACCGACTTACCGTGGGTATGGTTGCGGGAAGATCATCCGGCGCTGCGGGAGGAGTGGAATCTTGAGACCTTCCTGCGCTATCCGCATATCAGCATCTGCTGGGAACAAAGCGATACCTGGGCGCTCGATGACGTGCTGCAGGAGATGGGGCGTAAACGCAACATAGCCCTAAGTCTGCCAGGGTTTGAACAGTCGTTGTTTATGGCGGCGCAACCCGATCACTCGCTTCTGGCGACTGCGCCGCTTTATTGCCAGCGTTATAACCAACTCCACCAACTCCCGTTAGTTGCGCGCCCCTTGCCTTTTGACGCCGCACAGCGGGAAAAGCTCATGGTGCCGTTCACCCTCCTCTGGCATAAACGCAACAGCCATAACCCGAAAATTGTCTGGTTAAGAGAGACACTTAAAGCCCTCTACAGCCCCCTTTCCTGACGCTAAATTCACCACTTAGGTAAGGGAAATGTAAATGTCGCGTAAGGTATCCTGATTCAGTCGAACTTTTGAGCGGTTAAGTCTGTCCATAATTCATGTAAATGTTACTCTCGTAATAATCACGGACCATTAATCACGGAGCGAAAAATGGCGACACATTTTGCCAGAGGGATTCTGACGGAGGGACACCTGGTTTCAGTTCGGCTCCCTTCTCAATGTCATATTGAGGCCAGCAATCTTCCCACTCATCGCCGCACGCGGTTCCTTGCCTCCCGGGCCTTACTCGCTGAACTGATGTTTATGCTTTATGGCATCAGCGAACTACCAGAGATAACTGTCCAGGCGAAAGGCAAACCCACGTTTCGCGATCGCGACCTGCCCGATTTCTCCATCGCGTACGCCGGAAATATGGTTGGCGTTGTGCTGACAACCGAAGGCGAATGCGGCCTGGACATGGAGTTGCAACGCGCAACCCGTGGCTTTCACAGCCCACATTCAGCAGGAAACCCGGTGTTCTCCAGCAATGAAACCCTGTGGATCAACAATCAAAACGATCCTAATGAAGCACGTGCGCAGCTCATCACCTTGCGCCAGAGCGTATTGAAACTCACTGGCGATGTCCTCAACGATGACCCACGAGAGCTCCAGTTGATCCCCGTTGCCGGTCGTCTTAAGTGTGCCCATGTTGCGCAGATCGAAGCCCTCTGTGATGCGGAAGATGTGCTGGTATGGTCGGTTGCCGTCTCGCCCGCCATTGAAAAGCTGAAGGTTTGGGAGTTTGATAGTCAACAGGGGTGGAAAAGCCTGCCCGATATCCAGACTCGCGCCAATGCACCCACCGGTCGCCTGATGCGATTCGCCCAATTATCCACCGTTAAATCTTGTACACATAACTGACCCGGCCACATCCCGGCCATCATGATGAAAAAGGAGTAATCATGTCTGAAACGTTGAAGGTTGTTACGTTACTGGGAAGCCTGCGCAAAGGCTCATTTAATGGGATGGTTGCCCGTACCCTGCCAAAAATTGCCCCGACAGGCATGGAAGTCAACCCATTGCCGTCCATTGGCAACATCCCATTGTATGACGCCGATCTGCAACAAGAGGAAGGTTTTCCGCAGAGCGTAGAAGCGCTGGCGGATCAAATTCGTAAAGCGGATGGGGTGGTCATTGTGACGCCGGAATATAACTACTCCGTGCCGGGTGGCCTGAAAAACGCCATCGACTGGCTGTCCCGCCTACCCGACCAGCCACTGTCCGGAAAACCTGTGCTGATCCAGACCAGTTCAATGGGGGCTATCGGCGGCGCGCGCTGTCAGTATCATCTGCGTCAGATTTTGGTCTTCCTCGATGCGATGGTGATGAATAAGCCTGAATTTATGGGCGGCGTGATCCAAAACAAAGTGGATCCGCAAAACGGCGAAGTGATTGACCAAAGCACGCTGGATCATCTGACCGGTCAACTGACCGCGTTTGGCGATTACATTCAGCGCGTGAAAGCGTAAACGAAAAAGCCCGGCACACTGCCGGGCTTTGATTTGAAATGATTAATGTGGTTATGCCTGATGGCGCTTCGCTTATCAGGCCAACGTTCTTCTGTAGGTCAGGTAAGCGTTAGCGCCACCTGACACCACAAGCCGCACCTTAGTGCGCGTCGATAAACACAATCTTCAGAATGAACAGCAACGCCACTACGACCACGCAAGGGCTGAGATCGCGCAAGCGACCGGTGCCGATTTTCATCACACAGTAAGAGATAAAGCCCAGCGCGATACCTTCCGTAATAGAGAAACTGAACGGCATCATCACAGCGGTGATAAAGGCGGGCACGGACTCGGTCAAATCGTCCCACTTCACGCGCGCAAGGCTGGAGGTCATCAATACACCGACATAAATCAGCGCACCCGCGGCCGCATAGCCCGGCACCATTCCCGCCAACGGCGACAGGAAGATAACCAGCAGGAACAGCAAACCCACGACTACTGCCGTCAGACCGGTACGTCCACCGACAGAAACACCGGAAGACGATTCAATATACGCCGTCACGGAAGAGGTACCGATAAACGAACCCGCCACCGATGATACGCTGTCGACAAACAGCGCCTGCTTCATGCGTGGGAACTTCCCTTTCTCATCGGCCAGACCCGCTTTGTCGGTCACGCCAATCAGCGTACCGGAGGAGTCAAACAGGTTAACCAACATGAAAGAGAAAATGACGCCGGCCAGGCCCAGATTCAGTGAACCAGCCAGATCCACATGGCCAATCACAGTCGTGACGCTTGGCGGCGCAGAGACGATACCGTTGTAGTGCACATCACCCAACATCCAGCCCAGCAACGTCGTTACCACGATAGACACCAGCACCGCAGCGTGAATATTGCGCGACGCCAGAATAGCGATAATAAAGAACCCCAGCACGCCCAGCAGAACGCTGTGCGACGTCAGATTTCCAATCGCCACCAGCGTGTCTTTATTCGCGACAATCACACCGGCGTTTTTCAGCCCCATCATGCCAATGAACAAGCCGATACCGCTGGTGATACCTACGCGCAGACTGACCGGAATATTGGCGATCATCCAGTAACGTACGCGGAAGATGGTCAACAACAGCAGACCAACAGCGCCCCAGAAAATGGCGCCCATTCCCACCTGCCACGGCAGGCCCATTGCCTGAACCACAACAAACGCGAAGAAGGCGTTCAGACCCATTGCAGGCGCCAGCGCGACCGGCAGGTTGGCGAACAGGCCCATCAGGATGCTACCAAATGCAGCAATCAAACAGGTGGTGACGAAGACAGCACTGGTATCCATGCCAGCAACGCCAAGAATTTGTGGGTTAACAAAAACGATATAGACCATCGTCAGGAAGGTCGTGAAACCGGCGATCACTTCGGTGCGGGCCGTCGTGCCGTGTTCGCGCAGTTTAAACACGCGTTCCAGCATACCCTGACCAGAAGCCTGGGTTGTGTGTTGTTGACTCATAATCAATTTCCGAACAAGGAGGGAAAAATCCGTCGCTATCCTATACCAAAATGCGACAATAGGGGCGGTTGCGAGATACTTTTTTTCTTTGATTTTACTAATACGTCAACGATTGCGTCTCTCAATTCAGCATTACGTAAACGTTAAACTTGTAAAAAAGGAAAGGCATGTCCCAGATTGAAGCGGTATTTTTCGACTGCGACGGTACGCTGGTCGACAGCGAAGTGATCTGTTCCCGTGCGTATGTCGCCATGTTCCAGGAGTTTGGCATAAAGCTCGATCTTGAAGAGGTGTTTGAACGCTTTAAGGGCATAAAACTCTACGAGATCATCGACACTATCAACGAAGAGCATCATATTCAGTTGGCGAAAACCGAGCTGGAACGCGTCTTCCGCGCCGAGGTCGCACGCCTGTTCGACACTGAACTTGAGGTGATCGCGGGTGCAAACGCATTGCTGGACAGCATGGCGGTACCAATCTGTGTAGTTTCTAACGGGCCGGTCAGTAAAATGCAGCATTCCCTGGGAAAACTGGGCATGTTGCACCATTTCCCGGAAAAACTGTTCAGCGGCTACGATATTCAACGCTGGAAGCCTGATCCGGCGCTGATGTTCCACGCAGCGAAAGCGATGAACGTCAATGTGGAGAACTGCATTCTGGTGGATGACTCTTCAGCCGGTGCGCAGTCAGGAATTGATGCGGGTATGGAGGTGTTTTACTTCTGCGCCGATCCGCACAACAAACCGATCGATCATCCAAAAGTAACGACCTTTACCGATTTGGCGCAACTGCCGGAATTGTGGAAGTCGCGCGGATGGGATATTACGCGTTAATTTCGCTGGAATGGTCAATACAGTGTAGGCCGGATAAGCGTCAGCGCCATCCGGCAAACGGCCCGGTAGCGCAAGCTTACCGGGCTGACAAATCACACAAACATCACTCTTTTGGGTCTTTACCCGCCAGCAGTTTATCCAGCTCATCACCCCCGACGTGACGGAAATCCTGCCCTTTCACGAAGTAGAAGATGTATTCACAAATGTTCTGGCAGCGGTCGCCGATACGTTCAATCGATCGTGCGCAGAACAGCGCCGTCAGCACGCTCGGAATGGTTCGCGGATCTTCCATCATGTACGTCATCAACTGACGCACGATGCCTTCATATTCCTGGTCGACTTTTTTGTCTTCACGGTAGATACGTACCGCTTCGTCCAGATCCATACGCGCAAACGCATCCAGAACATCATGCAGCATCTGTACGGTATGGCGACCCAACGATTCCAGGCTCACCAACAGCGGCTGATGCTGAGAAGAGAACTTCTCCAACGCGGTACGACAGATTTTATCGGCGACGTCGCCAATGCGTTCCAGCTCCGCGATGGTTTTGATGATCGCCATCACCAGACGCAGGTCGCTGGCCGTTGGCTGACGCTTGGCGATAATGCGCACGCAGGCTTCATCAATCGCGACTTCCATCATGTTGACCTGTTTGTCGCCTTCAATCACGCGCTTTGCCAGTTCACCGTCCTGGTTGTGCATGGCGGTAATGGCGTCAGACAGTTGCTGTTCCACCATTCCGCCCATGGTCATCACCTGAGTGCGAATGCTCTCCAGTTCAGCGTTGAACTGGCCGGAAATGTGTTTATTGAGATTGAGGTTATCCATGTTGCACTCCTGAATCAGCCGTAGCGACCGGTGATGTAGTCTTCTGTTTGCTTTTTAGCGGGCTTGGTGAACAGATCGTCCGTGTTGCTGAACTCAATCAACTCGCCCAAATACATAAACGCCGTGTGGTCGGAACAACGTGCCGCCTGCTGCATGTTGTGCGTTACGATAACCACGGTGTAATCCTGCTTCAGCTCGGTGATCAGCTCTTCAATACGCCCTGTGGAAATAGGGTCCAGCGCTGAACATGGCTCATCCAGCAGCAACACTTCCGGACGAATAGCGATACCGCGCGCGATGCACAGACGCTGTTGCTGACCACCGGAGAGAGAGTACCCGCTCTGGTGCAATTTATCTTTGGTTTCGTTCCACAATGCGGCCTTGGTCAAAGCCCACTGAACACGCTCATCCATGTCGGCACGGGAGAGCTTCTCAAACAGGCGCACGCCAAACGCGATATTGTCGTAAATGGACATCGGGAACGGTGTCGGCTTCTGAAACACCATGCCCACTTTAGCGCGCAGCAGCGCGATATCCTGGGTATTGGTGAGAATATTGTCGCCATCCAGCAGAATTTCGCCTTCCGCACGTTGATCGGGGTACAGCGAATACATTTTGTTAAAGGTGCGCAGCAACGTGGATTTACCACAGCCAGACGGACCGATGAATGCCGTAACCTGGTTCTTCGCGATATCCAGGTTGATGTTCTTCAGGGCATGGAATTTGCCATAGTAGAAGTTCAAATCACGAACCTGAATCTTACCTGGGGCTGTCTCAACCATACTCATTTCAATCTTTTCCTCATTCGACGCCGCATTCGCCGCGCCGCAAAATTGTGCCTGATGGCGCTACGCTTATCAGGCCTACAAATATGTACAATCCGTACGCCGCCATCCGGCAATGCGTAAATAATTAACCGTGCTTATTCTTCGCAAAAATGACGCGCGCCAGAATATTCAGCAGCAGAACGCACAGGGTGATAATCAACACCCCAGCCCAGGCCAGTTGCTGCCATTCAGCAAACGGACTCATCGCAAATTTAAAGATGGTCACCGGCAAGTTGGCGATCGGCTGCATCATGTCGGTGCTCCAGAACTGGTTCGAGAGCGCGGTAAACAACAGCGGGGCGGTTTCACCCGCGATACGCGCAATCGCCAGCAGAATACCGGTCATGATGCCGGAGACTGACGCCTTCAGGGTTATTGCAGAGATCATCTTCCACTTTGGCGTACCCAGCGCATAAGCCGCTTCACGCAGGCTATCCGGCACCAGTTTCAACATGTTCTCTGTGGTTCGAATGACGATAGGCACCTGCAGCAACGCCAGCGCAATCACGCCTGCCCAGCCGGAGAATTGTTCCATCTGCGCGACCACAATGGTGTAGACGAACAGACCGACCACAATCGACGGCGCAGAAAGCAGAATGTCGTTGATAAAGCGAATGACTTCAGACAGCCAGGATTTGCGGCCATATTCCGCCAGATAAATCCCCGCCATAATGCCCAGTGGCGTACCCAATACGGTCGCCCACAGAATGAGTAAACCACTACCGGCCAGGGCGTTTGCCAGACCACCACCCGCAGTATTAGGCGGCGGCGTCATTTCGGTAAACAGCGCCAGCGACATTCCGTCGATACCGCGTACCACGGTAGAGAACAGGATCCAAATCAGCCAGAACAACCCGAACGCCATTGTCGCCATGGAGAGCGTCAGCGCGATGCGGTTTTTCATGCGACGACGCGCCTGCATTTTGCGGCGGGATTCCGCCAGTGCGGCGGTAGATTGCATTTCGATCGTAGCCATTAACGTGCCCCCTCGTTCTTAGCAAGGCGCATGATCATAAATTTAGACGCCGCCAGGACGATAAAGGTGATGACGAACAGGATCAGACCCAGTTCCATCAGCGCGGCAACGTGCAGACCCGATTCTGCTTCGGCAAACTCGTTCGCCAGCGCAGAGGTAATACTGTTGCCCGGCATATACAGCGAGGCGCTGTCGAGCTGGTAGGTGTTACCGATGATAAAGGTTACCGCCATGGTTTCGCCCAGCGCACGACCTAAGCCCAGCATAATGCCGCCAATCACCCCATTTTTGGTGTAGGGCAGAACAATACGCCAGATAACTTCCCAGGTGGTGCAGCCGATACCGTAGGCCGACTCTTTCATCATCACAGGGGTCTGTTCGAATACATCACGCATTACCGCCGCAATGTACGGGATGATCATGATGGCGAGGATCACGCCAGCGGCTAAAATACCGATACCAAAAGCCGGACCCGAAAACAGTGCACCAACAAATGGAATGTTGGAAAGGACGTTCCCTACCGGCTCCTGAAACCAGGTCGCAAACAACGGGGCGAAAATGAACAAACCCCACATGCCATAAACGATACTTGGAATCGCGGCCAGCAGTTCAATCGCGATCCCCAGCGGACGTCTCAGCCAGTTTGGCGCCAGTTCCGTTAAAAATAAGGCAATGCCGAAACTCACCGGAACGGCGATCAGCAATGCGATAAAAGAGGTCACCAGCGTGCCGTAAATAGGGACCAGCGCACCGTAGATATCGTTTGGCGCGTCCCACTCTTTGGTCCACAGGAACGCAAAGCCAAACTTCTGGATACTTGGCCAGGAGGAGATGATCAGAGAGACAATAATGCCCCCCAGCATCAATAGCACAAGCAGCGCAG
Source organism: Citrobacter sp. R56 (assembly GCF_016811995.1). Lineage (GTDB taxonomy): Bacteria > Pseudomonadota > Gammaproteobacteria > Enterobacterales > Enterobacteriaceae > Citrobacter_D > Citrobacter_D enshiensis. Next base: position 4,638,600 of record NZ_CP069159.1, on the reverse strand, counting down.
CCAGTTTTACCAGCGCGCTGAATATCATGTCACCCTTTTTACCCGGTGGGTTAAAAGCAGGCTTAGTTGCAGCCATAAATTACTCTTTCCGTTGAACGCGTTTACGAAGTTGCCCAAGCCGGATGGCGCTACGCTTATCCGGCTTACCTATCGGGCCTACAGTCTGAACCGTAGGGCGGATAAGCGTAGCGCCATCCGCCATTTCGTCAAAGATATTCTGTTAATACAGCGCTTTACCGTTGCTGTCTTTCACGTTGGTTTTCCATGCAGCGCGAACCTGCTCAACCACGCTGTCTGGCAGGCTGGCATAATCCAGGTCATTAGCCTGTTTGCCGCCATTTTTGTATGCCCAGTCGAAGAATTTCAGCACTTCAGCACCCTGCTCAGGTTTTTTCTGCACTTTGTGCACGAGGATGAAGGTCGTGGAGGTGATTGGCCACGCTTCTTCACCTTTCTGGTTCGTCAGGTCCTGCGCGAACGATTTGCTCCAGTCAGCGCCTTTTGCCGCGTTGGCGAAGTTCTCTTCAGTCGGGCTTACCGGCTTACCATCGGCGGAGATCAATTTGGTGTAGGCCAGGCTGTTCTGCTTGGCATACGCGTATTCAACGTAACCAATGGAACCCGGCAGACGCTGTACGAACGCAGCGATACCGTCGTTGCCTTTACCACCCAGACCGGTCGGCCAGTTTACTGTCGAGCCGGAACCGACTTTCGATTTCCACTCTTCGTTCACTTTCGCCAGATAGCTGGTAAAGACGAAGGAAGTACCGGAGCCATCAGCACGACGCACAACGGCAATATTCTGGGAAGGCAGTTTCAGACCTGGGTTCAGTTTGGTGATGGCTTCATCGTCCCACTTTTTGATTTTGCCGAGATAGATGTCACCCAGTGTTTTACCATCCAACACCAGCTCACCAGACTTCAGACCAGGGATATTCACCGCCAGCACCACACCACCAATCACGGTCGGGAACTGGAACAGATCTTCCTGAGCCAGCTTTTCATCAGACAGCGGGGCATCGGATGCGCCGAAATCAACCGTATTTGCAGTAATTTGTTTAACACCACCGGAGGAGCCGATACCCTGGTAATTGACTTTATTACCGGTTTCTTTCTGATAGGTATCTGCCCATTTGGCATACACTGGCGCAGGGAAAGTTGCACCTGCACCTGTCAGGCTTGCCGCTGCGTTTACAGCGAAAGCGCTCATGGATAAGGTCGCGGCGACAACAGTTGCGACAGTGGTACGCATAACTTTCATAATGTCTCCTGCAAGATTCGTAAATCATTGTTAAGTGGCTACGATAAGCAAAATAGGACAAACAGGTGACAGTTAAATGTACGAAATATGACAGTTTTATGACAGAGAAAGAAATGGAGTTCACTTTCTAAAAAACATCATAAATAAACAATGCGTTACGTGTTTTTATGGCATTAATATTTCGCAGAGATTTTCTTTTTATGACACTGAAACAGTAGCTGAATATGACACTTTGTCACATAAAAACGGAGGGGGAATTGTTCAAAAAAAACAGGGATAAAAAATGCCCCGCTTTCGCAGGGCATTACACAGATTATTCAACCGTAACCGATTTAGCCAGGTTACGCGGCTGATCCACGTCAGTGCCTTTGATCAGCGCCACGTGATACGCCAGCAATTGCAGCGGTACCGTGTAGAAGATTGGCGCAATGGCCTCTTCCACATGCGGCATTTCAATAATGTGCATGTTATCGCTGCTGGTGAATCCGGCATCCTGATCGGCGAAGACATACAGCTGACCACCGCGCGCGCGAACTTCCTCAATGTTGGATTTCAGTTTTTCCAACAGTTCGTTGTTCGGAGCCACCACAATAACCGGCATGTCTGCATCAATCAGCGCCAGCGGGCCATGCTTCAGTTCACCTGCGGCATAGGCTTCTGCGTGAATATAAGAGATCTCTTTCAGTTTCAGCGCGCCTTCCAGCGCAATCGGATACTGATCGCCACGACCCAGGAACAGCGCGTGGTGTTTGTCAGAGAAATCTTCAGCAAGCGCTTCAATGCGTTTATCCTGAGACAGCATCTGCTCAATACGGCTCGGCAGTGCCTGCAGGCCGTGAACGATATCGTGCTCAATAGAGGCATCCAGACCTTTCAGACGCGCCAGTTTCGCCACCAGCATCAGCAGAACGGTCAGCTGAGTGGTAAACGCTTTCGTGGAGGCGACGCCGATTTCGGTACCAGCATTGGTCATCATCGCCAGGTCAGATTCACGTACCAGGGAAGAGCCCGGAACGTTACAAATCGCCAGAGAACCCAGATAACCCAACTCTTTCGATAAACGCAGACCGGCCAGCGTATCGGCCGTTTCGCCAGACTGAGAAAGGGTGATCATCAGGCTGTTGCGACGCACGGCGGATTTGCGATAGCGGAATTCAGACGCGATTTCCACGTCACACGGGATCCCTGCCAGAGATTCAAACCAATAGCGGGATACCATACCGGAGTTGTAGGAAGTACCGCAGGCGATAATCTGAATGTGCTCAACCTGAGCCAACAGTTCGTTCGCCTTCGGACCCAGCTCGCTCAGATCCACTTCACCGTGAGTAATACGTCCGGTCAGGGTGTTTTTGATAGCATTAGGCTGTTCGTAGATCTCTTTCTGCATGTAGTGGCGATAAATACCTTTATCACCAGCGTCGTATTTCAGATTGGATTCGATATCCTGACGTTTCACTTCCGCGCCCGTTTTATCGAAAATAGAGACGGAACGACGGGTCACTTCCGCAATATCGCCTTCTTCCAGGAAGATGAAGCGACGGGTGACTGGCAGCAGCGCCAGTTGATCGGAAGCGATAAAGTTCTCACCCATACCCAGACCAATCACCAGCGGGCTACCAGAGCGCGCCGCCAGCAGAGTATCCGGTTTACGGGTATCCATGATCACCGTACCGTACGCGCCGCGCAGTTGCGGGATCGTACGCAGCACTGCTTCACGCAGAGTGCCGCCTTGTTCCAGTTCCCAATGCACCAGGTGAGCAATCACTTCGGTGTCAGTTTCAGAAACAAACGTATAACCACGCGCTTTCAGTTCTTCGCGCAGCGGTTCATGGTTTTCGATGATGCCGTTATGCACCACCACAATGTGCTCAGAAACATGCGGATGCGCATTCGCTTCTGAAGGTTCGCCGTGGGTTGCCCAACGGGTATGAGCAATACCTGTACCGCCGTGCAACGGGTGTTCTTCCGCTGCCTGTGCCAGCATCTGAACTTTACCGAGGCGACGCAGACGGGTCATGTGCCCTTCGTTGTCGACCACAGCCAGACCCGCAGAGTCATAGCCACGGTATTCCAGACGACGTAAGCCTTCGAGAAGGATTTCTGCTACATCACGTTGCGCGATAGCGCCAACAATTCCACACATAGTTTTTAATTCCGATTTTGGCAGTATGCCAGTCGTTGTCGGTCAACCTGTATGCCCGTATTTTCGGGCGCCCCGAGCCTTGTAGAGAGTGGGGTTATTTTTATAAGTACTGCTTTTTGGGCGGGGGATTATATTATCCCCTCATCCCTGTTTGCCGGAGGGCAGCGTAAACGCGTTATCCGGCGTACAAAAATTGAATTTACTTCTTCTTCACCGGACGCTTCCAGCCCTGCTTATGGACCTGAGGTACACGGCTTATCACCAGTTCGTTATCAGCAACGTCACGGGTAACGGTAGTACCCGCCGCGATTGTCACACCTTTACCCACCGTCACTGGCGCCACCAGTTGGGTATCAGAGCCGACAAACACATCATCGCCAATAATGGTTTTAAACTTGTTCGCGCCATCGTAGTTACAGGTGATCGTTCCTGCACCAATGTTCACGTTATCGCCAATTTCAGCATCACCCAGGTAGCTCAGATGACCGGCTTTCGAGCCTTTACCCAGACGCGCTTTTTTCATCTCGACAAAGTTACCGACGTGCGCGCCTTCCAGCAGTTCTGCACCAGGGCGCAGACGCGCGAACGGGCCAATAGTACATGCCGTTGCCAGATGTGCATCTTCCACTACGCTGTACGGGCTGATTTCACAATCATCGCCAATCACACTGTTTTTGATAACGCAGCCCGCACCAATCTTCACGCGATGACCGAGCGTAACGTTGCCTTCGATGATAACGTTAGTATCAATTTCGACATCTCGCCCGTGCGTTAACGTACCGCGCAGATCAAAACGCGAAGGGTCACGCAGCATAACGCCCGCCAGCAGCAGCTTTTCAGCCTGCTCAGACTGGTAAACGCGTTCCAGACGAGAGAGTTGAAGGCGGTTGTTCACGCCTTCCACTTCACTGAGTCTGTCAGGATGAACAGCAGCGATTTCGCGACCTTCCTGGTATGCCAGCGCAATAATGTCGGTGATGTAATACTCGCCCTGGGCATTGTTATTAGTCAGTTTTGACAGCCAACGTTTCATATCTGCGCCGTTGGCAATCAGGATGCCAGTATTAATTTCCTGGATCTGACGTTGCTCGTCGCTTGCATCTTTGTGCTCAACAATGCCGGTGACCTTACCGTTCTCACGCGTAATACGACCATAGCCGCTTGGATCATCCAGCTTCACCGTCAGCAAACCAATGCCGCCCTGCGGTTTTGCATCACGCAGGCGCTGCAATGTGTCGATCGAAATCAGCGGTACGTCGCCATAGAGCATTAAAATGTCTTCGTCGTCGCCAAAGAATGGCGCAGCCTGCTGCATCGCATGACCTGTACCCAACTGCTCGGCCTGCAGAACCCAATTCAGGTTGTCTTCTTTTAGTGTCTGCTTAAGCAGATCGCCACCGTGTCCATAGACCAGATGAACGTGAGATGCGCCAACTTCATTAGCTGCATCAATGACATGCTGAACCATCGCTTTTCCCGCGAGAGTATGTAGCACTTTAGGAAGATCGGAATACATGCGTGTGCCTTTACCTGCGGCAAGGATCACTACGCTCATAGCACTGTTCAACATACGCATCCTGACTGTGATAAGAGAACGAATTTATACCGTTTCACATTGAAAATACTACATTTTTTTCGCCGTGAAATGGGGTGTAGATAAAATGTTCATCAGGGGACTTTCCCCACAAGATAATGAGACATTTTCGTCCATCGTCGCGCCTTTTGTCTTCTGAAAAGTAAGACATACCTCTCATTAAGTCTTTAGGCTAATGTTTTTGCTCTTTTTTTGATCCATGAATAAAGGATAAGAAAGGGCTTAAAAAGCGGGAAACCGAAGAAAAGGCAAAAAAAAACCAGCCTGAATTCAGACTGGTTTTTATGCTTTCAAGCCGGTGTTACATCGCTTTTTTGGTCAACTCGATAACGCGCAGTTTCGCGATCGCTTTGGCCAGTTCCGCAGATGCCTGAGCGTAATCCACGTCACCATGAGAGCTCTTAATGTGCTCTTCAGCCTTACGTTTCGCTTCCAGGGCTCTCGCTTCATCGAGATCCTGTCCGCGAATCGCGGTATCAGCCAGTACGGTCACGTTGCCAGGCTGCACTTCAAGAATGCCGCCGGACAGGTAGATAAACTCTTCATGACCGAACTGTTTAACGATGCGGATCATACCAGGCTTAATGGCGGTGAGCAGCGGGGCGTGGCCCGGGTAAATACCCAGTTCACCTTCACTACCCGTTACCTGGATTTTTTCGACCAGACCAGAGAACATTTGTTGCTCTGCGCTGACGACGTCCAGGTGGTAAGTCATTGCCATATCACCCTCCGATTAAGGCGTTAAAGTTTTTTGGCTTTCTCGACAGCTTCTTCGATGGTGCCAACCATATAGAACGCCTGCTCTGGCAGGTGATCGTATTCGCCATCCATGATGCCTTTAAAGCCACGGATAGTATCTTTCAGCGATACGAATTTACCTGGAGAACCGGTAAAGACTTCAGCAACGAAGAATGGCTGGGACAGGAAGCGCTGAATTTTACGCGCACGTGCTACCACCAGTTTGTCTTCTTCGGACAGTTCGTCCATACCCAGGATCGCGATGATGTCTTTCAGTTCCTGGTAACGCTGCAGGATGGACTGAACGCCACGCGCGGTGTCGTAGTGTTCCTGACCAACGACCAGCGGGTCCAGCTGACGGCTGGTGGAGTCCAGCGGGTCAACGGCCGGGTAGATACCGAGAGACGCGATCTGACGGCTCAGTACCACGGTTGCATCTAAGTGAGCAAAGGTGGTGGCTGGTGACGGGTCAGTCAAGTCATCCGCAGGTACGTATACCGCCTGAACGGAGGTGATAGAACCGGTTTTGGTGGAGGTGATACGTTCCTGCAGAACACCCATCTCTTCCGCCAGGGTCGGCTGATAACCTACCGCTGAAGGCATACGGCCCAGCAGTGCGGATACTTCAGTACCGGCCAGGGTATAACGATAGATGTTATCAACGAACAGCAGAACGTCACGACCTTCGTCACGGAACTTCTCAGCCATGGTCAGGCCGGTCAGCGCAACGCGCAGACGGTTTCCCGGTGGCTCGTTCATCTGGCCATAAACCAGGGATACTTTGTCCAGAACGTTGGAGTCCGTCATTTCGTGGTAGAAGTCGTTACCCTCACGAGTACGTTCACCCACGCCTGCAAACACGGAATAACCGGAGTGCTCGATCGCGATGTTACGGATCAGCTCCATCATGTTTACGGTTTTACCTACACCCGCACCACCGAACAGACCAACTTTACCCCCCTTAGCGAACGGGCAAATAAGGTCCATTACTTTGATACCGGTTTCCAGCAATTCCTGAGAGCTGGACAGCTCTTCATAAGAAGGTGCTGCACGGTGAATCGCCCAACGTTCTTCTTCGCCGATGTCGCCTTTCATGTCGATCGGCTGACCCAGGACGTTCATGATACGACCCAGGGTTGCTTTACCTACCGGGACTTCGATCGGGTGTTCGAGGTCTTTAACTTCCAGACCACGACGCAGACCGTCGGAAGAACCCATGGCGATAGTACGTACGATACCACCACCGAGCTGCTGCTGAACTTCCAGCACCAGGCTCTCATTACCATTCATAACCTCAAGAGCATCGTACACGCGCGGTACGGCATCCTGAGGGAATTCGACGTCAACCACGGCGCCGATTACCTGGACAATTTTTCCAGTAGCCATCTTGAATCCTCTACGAATTAACCTGGTTATACCGCGGATGCACCACCGACGATCTCGGTGAGTTCCTGAGTAATGCTGGCCTGACGAGCTTTGTTGTATACCAACTGCAGCTCTTTAATCAGGCTGCCGCCATTGTCGGTCGCGGCTTTCATCGCCACCATACGTGCGGCCTGCTCGCTGGCCAGGTTTTCTACCACACCCTGATAAACCTGAGATTCAACGTAACGACGCAGCAGGGTATCCAGCAGCGGTTTCGGGTCGGGTTCATACAGGTAATCCCAGGCTTTTTGTTTTAACTCTTCATCTTCCGATGCCGGTAATGGCAGCAGTTGAGTGAGAGTTGGCACCTGAGACATGGTGTTAATAAATTTGTTGCTGACAACGTACAGTCTGTCCAGACGGCCTTCATCATAGGCCTGCAGCATCACTTTAACCGGACCGATCAGTTCGGACAGGGAAGGGTTATCCCCCATACCGGTTACCTGAGCAACCACATTACCGCCAACGGAGCTAAAGAAAGACACGCCCTTAGAGCCGATCATTGCGAGTTCGCACTGAACGCCTTTTTCGGACCATGCTTTCATATCTGCCAGCAGTTTTTTGAACAGGTTAGTGTTCAAGCCGCCACACAGACCACGATCGGTCGACACCACCAGGTAGCCCACACGTTTAACGTCGCGTTCTTCCAGGTAAGGGTGCTTATATTCCAGATTACCATTCGCAAGGTGACCAATCACTTTGCGCATGGTCTCTGCATAAGGACGGCTGGCCGCCATGCGCTCCTGCGATTTACGCATTTTGGAAGCGGCGACCATCTCCATCGCTTTAGTGATCTTCTGCGTGTTCTGGACGCTTGCGATCTTACTACGTATCTCTTTTGCGCCGGCCATGAGCTTCTCCTCAATGCCTTGCGGTCTGCCCTAAGACAGACCGCCAGACGTTACCAGGACTGGGTTGCTTTGAAGGAATCGAGGATAGCTTTCAGCTTGCCTTCGATTTCATCGTTATAGCTACCGGACTGGTTAATCTCTTGCATCAGCGGAGCGTGGTCACGGTCGACATAAGCCAGCAGAGCAGCTTCGAAACTACCGATTTTCGCCAGTTCCACATCTTCGAGGTAACCGCGTTCAGCCGCAAACAGCACCACACCCTGTTGTGCAACAGACATTGGGGCATACTGTTTCTGCTTCAGCAGTTCAGTTACTTTCTGACCGTGGCTCAGCTGCTTACGCGTAGCGTCATCCAGGTCGGAAGCGAACTGAGAGAACGCAGCCAGTTCACGATACTGTGCCAGTGCGGTACGAATACCACCGGACAGTTTCTTGATGATCTTGGTCTGCGCTGCACCACCTACACGAGATACGGAGATACCCGGGTTAACCGCCGGACGAATACCGGAGTTAAACAGGTTGGTTTCCAGGAAGATCTGACCATCGGTAATGGAGATTACGTTGGTCGGAACGAACGCAGAAACGTCACCCGCCTGGGTTTCGATAATCGGCAGAGCGGTCAGGGAGCCGGTTTTACCTTTAACTTCACCGTTGGTGAATTTCTCAACGTATTCCGCGTTAACGCGGGATGCGCGCTCCAGCAGACGGGAGTGGAGGTAAAATACGTCGCCCGGGAATGCTTCACGTCCTGGCGGACGACGGAGCAACAGGGAAACCTGACGATAAGCAACAGCCTGTTTGGACAGGTCATCGTAAACGATCAGTGCATCTTCGCCGCGGTCACGGAAGTATTCGCCCATTGCGCAACCAGCATAAGGTGCCAGGTATTGCAGAGCAGCGGATTCAGACGCGGTCGCCACAACAACGATGGTGTTGGACAGAGCATTATGCTCTTCCAGTTTACGCACCACGTTAGAAATGGTGGACGCTTTCTGGCCGATAGCCACGTACACACACTTGATGCCGGAATCGCGCTGGTTGATGATCGCATCGACTGCCATCGCGGTTTTACCGGTCTGACGGTCACCGATGATCAATTCACGCTGACCACGACCGATTGGGATCATGGCATCAACGGATTTATAACCGGTCTGGACCGGCTGATCGACGGACTGACGTTCGATTACGCCCGGTGCGATAACTTCGATTGGCGAGAAGCCATCGTTATCAACCGGACCTTTACCGTCGATAGGGGAACCCAGAGTGTTCACCACACGACCCAGCAGACCACGGCCAACCGGAACTTCCAGAATACGACCAGTACACTTAACTTTCATGCCTTCGGCAAGGTCAGCATACGGACCCATCACAACTGCACCTACGGAGTCGCGCTCCAGGTTCAGTGCGATAGCGTAACGGTTACCCGGCAGGGATATCATCTCACCCTGCATACAATCGGCAAGGCCGTGGATGCGGATAACACCGTCACTTACAGAAACAATAGTACCTTCGTTGTGAGCTTCGCTCACAACACTGAACTGAGCAATGCGCTGCTTGATCAGTTCGCTGATTTCGGTGGAATTCAGTTGCATGCTCCAGTCCCCTTAAGACTGCAAGACGTCTGCAAGGCGTTCAAGACGGCCGCGTACGCTACCGTCAATGACCATATCACCCGCACGGATGATAACGCCTGCCATTACAGACTTATCGATTTTGCAATTCAGCTTAACTTTGCGTGACAGACGTTTTTCCATCGCAGCGCTGATCTTCGCAAGCTGTGCTTCACTCAGCGTGGTCGCAGAAGTGACTTCTACCTCAGAGGTAGACTCACTGGCTGCACGCAGTTGAATATACTGCTCCAGAACATCCGGGAGCGCGTTCAGACGATTATTTTCAGCCATCACCTTAATCAGGTTTTGGCCGTTTTCGTCCAACTGCTCACCGCAGACTGCGATAAACGACTCAGCGAGCGTTTCCGGCGCCAGCGCGCCAGAGAGAAGCTCTGCCATTTGTTCGTTCTTGGTTACCTCGGCTGCAAACGCCAGCATGTCCTGCCAACGTTCTACACTTTGGTGTTCGACGGCAAAGTCAAAAGCTGCTTTGGCGTAGGGGCGAGCTACCGTAATAAATTCAGACATCAGCCCCTCCCTCCTTACAGTTCAGCGACAAGTTTATCCACGATGTCGCTGTTAGCAGCTTCATCCACGGAACGTTCGATGATCTTCTCGGCGCCAGCAACAGCCAGGATAGCAACTTGCTTACGCAGCTCTTCACGGGCACGTTTACGCTCGGCTTCAATTTCCGCCTGCGCCTGCGCCACGATTTTAGTACGTTCCTGCTCTGCTTCAGTTTTGGCTTCGTCCAGGATCTGAGAGCGGCGTTTGTTCGCCTGCTCAATGATAACCTGAGCTTCCGCCTTCGCTTTTTTCAGCTGGTCGGTCGCGCTGGCCTTTGCAAGGTCAAGGTCCTTATGTGCTCGTTCTGCGGAAGCAAGACCGTCAGCAATTTCTTTTTGACGTTTTTCGATGGCTGCCATTAACGGCGGCCATACGTACTTCATGCAGAACAGAACGAACAGGACAAACGCGATGGCCTGGCCGAGGATTGTTGCGTTAAGATTCACAGCACAATGCCTCTATCTAGTTAACGTTCTGATATTGCTCTTAATTCAAGCAACGCTTACTACGCGACAGCGAACATCACGTACAGACCCAGACCTACAGCGATCATCGGGATAGCATCCACCAGACCCATAACGATAAAGAACTGAGTACGCAGCAGAGGAATCAGATCAGGCTGACGCGCCGCGCCTTCCAGGAATTTACCCCCGAGGATGCCGATACCGATCGCAGCACCGATCGCCGCCAGACCCATCATCACAGCGGCAGCGATGTACAGCAGATCCATATTCAGGTTTTCCATGACAGTCTCCAGTTTGTTTCAGTTAAAACGTAGTAGTGTTGGTAAATTAATGCTCTTCAGACGCCATCGACAGATAGACAATCGTCAGAACCATGAAGATGAAGGCTTGCAACGTAATAATCAGTATGTGGAAAATGGCCCAGGGCACATTCAGGATCCACTGTGACCACCACGGCAACAGGCCAGCAATCAGAATGAAAATCAGCTCACCGGCATACATGTTGCCGAACAGTCGCAGACCGAGAGAAATCGGTTTGGACAGCAGGCTTACCCCTTCAAGGATTAAGTTGACAGGGATGAACGCCCAGTGATTGAACGGCTGCAGCGTCAGCTCTTTCGCGAAGCCGCCGAGGCCTTTCATTTTGATGCTGTAGAACAGAATGAGGATAAATACGCCCAGAGCCATAGACAGGGTGATGTTCACGTCAGCAGACGGAACCACACGCAGTGCAGGCAAGCCGAGAACATGCTCACCGATGTACGGCAGCAGGTCGATAGGCAGTAAATCCATCATGTTCATCAGGAACACCCAGACGAAAATCGTCAGGGCCAGCGGTGCGATCAGCTTGCTTTTACCATGGTACATGTCTTTCACGCTACCATGCACAAAGCCGATCACCAGCTCAATCGCGGTCTGAAATTTACCTGGTACGCCGCTGGTTGCCTTTTTCGCAACGCTACGGAACATAAGCAGGAACAACAGACCCAGCACCACCGAGAAGAAAATGGAGTCAATATTGAGCGTCCAGAAGGTGGCTGGGGGGTTATGCGGATCCACCAGCGAGAATGTACGCAGGTCCAACTGAAGGTTATTCAGATGGTGTCCTATGTAATCCTGCGGCGTCATATTTTCAGAAGCCATGATGCCTTTTACCCTTTGTTGTTAATTACAGCCGGCGCCAGTATCTGAACCACCAGCACCAAAACCCACGTAACGATCAGCGGTAAAAACACCGCCTTCAAAACCGCCAGCGCCACCACCAGTAAAACCAGCATCGCTAACACCTTAAACGCTTCGCCGAAGGCGAACGACCAGGCCACACGGCCTTTTGCTGGTATCTGCGCCTGGTGACGCCAGGCAAATATCATAAACAACATATTAGGCAGAAACACTGCCATCCCTCCACATATCGCGGAGATGCCCCAGAAGGGGTCTTTGAAGCTAAACAGCAATCCACTTGCCATTACAGCCAGTAGCTGAATGAACAGAAGCTTACGAGCAACGTTTCGACTCAAGAGCGACACAGACATCACGTTTTTACTCCTGCTACCATCGAGGTATGCCGCGTGTCGTATAAAACGTTCTTTAAGACCTGGAGTCAAGCATCAAAAAGCGGTCAAATTATACGGTGCGTCCTCGTGATTTCAAACAATAAGTAGCTAAAAGGTGAATAAATGTTTAAATATTTCTCTCTGCCCCGCATTTTTAACTTTTAGTCAAAGTGTGAACGATCGTGCAAAACTGCAAATAGCGCGAAAACACTGGCGATAAAGCGTGCTTCAGATCACATATTGAGCATATTCGCCCTGACAGTATTTATTTACTTGGCAAATGGTGCCTTTTCAACTTTTTGATATTTAAGAGTAAAGTCACTCACCATTTTAAAAACATCGAACTACAACATAAAAACACCCCATTGACATTCATAATAAATATTTAACATCAAAGAGTGATTTGCAAACCCGATTTTTAGCAGACTGATATTTTCAATGTTGACTACTTTTGTCATTAACAAAAAAAGGGTCTTTGTCGAAATGAAAACAAATAGTGACGCTGTCGTTAAGTGTAACCAGTTATAACGGCACGATACCCCACGATTTTTAACACGTGAGGTCCCGTTTTTTTTCTATTTTTTTTGACAAATATTAAATTTTGTTTGCCTTAACGACGACCAGGTGACGTTCACCTTCCAGTTGTGGAACCCGCAGTTTAACGACCGATTCCACACTAAATTCAGCAGGCAACGAGGCAATTTCATCCTCTGGTAACAGCCCTTTCAGCGCGTAAAAGCGACCATTCTCACCCGGCAGATGATGACACCAACTGACCATATCATTGAGTGAGGCGAACGCACGGCTGATCACACCATCAAACGGCGGCTCGGAAGGAAACTCCTCAACCCGGCTCTGAACGGGCGTGATGTTATCCAGTTTAAGCTCATGTTGAACCTGGCGCAGAAAACGCACGCGCTTGCCCAAACTGTCCAGCAGGGTGAAATGCGACTCAGGGCGTACAATCGACAAAGGAATTCCCGGCAAACCCGGTCCTGTACCAACATCGATAAAACGTTGCCCTTGCAGATGCGGTGCGACAACAATACTGTCCAGGATATGGCGGACCAGCATCTCACCGGGATCTCTGACAGAGGTCAGGTTATAGGCCTTGTTCCACTTATTCAGCATATCAACATACGCGACCAACTGATTTTTCTGGTGATCGGTGAGCGAAATACCTGCTTGATCCAGCAGACGAGAGAGTTTGTTGAGCACGGTGATTACCTGTCTATAAAATTTGCCCGGTGGCGCTAGCGCGTACCGGGCCTTACGAACCTGTAGAGCGGGTAAGCGAAGCGCCACCCGCCAAAGCTGCGCATTTACGCACTACGGCGCAACATGCCTTGTTTTTTCAGCCAGACCAGCAGAATGGAAATCGCCGCAGGCGTAACGCCGGAGATGCGCGATGCCTGGCCAATTGAGACCGGTTTATGATCGTTCAACTTGGCGATAACTTCATTCGACAAACCCGAAACCTGACGGTAATCCAGCGTCGCGGGCAGAATGGTATTTTCGTTGCGCTGCTGTTTTTCGATCTCATCCTGCTGACGGGCGATGTACCCTTCGTACTTCACCTGAATCTCAACCTGCTCTGCAGCCTGAACATCGTCCAGAGATGGAGCAAACGGCGTCAGCGCGGTCAGTTGTTCATAGGTCATTTCAGGGCGGCGCAGCAGATCTTCACCACTCGCTTCACGCGAGAGCGGCGCACTTAGGTGAGCATTCACTTCGCCCGCAGATTCGGAGGAAGGGGCCACCCAGGTTGATTTCAGACGCTGACGTTCACGCTCAATGTTTTCCAGCTTCTCATTGAAGCGAGCCCAGCGCTCATCATCCACCAGACCCAGTTCACGGCCCATTTCGGTCAGGCGGAGATCGGCGTTATCTTCACGCAGCATCAAACGGTATTCCGCGCGGGAGGTAAACATGCGGTACGGTTCTTTGGTACCCAGGGTGCACAAATCATCCACCAGGACACCCAGATACGCCTGGGAACGCGCTGGCGCCCAGCCATCTTTGTCCGCAGACAGACGGGCAGCATTCAGACCGGCCAGCAGACCCTGCGCGGCAGCTTCTTCGTAACCAGTCGTACCGTTGATTTGTCCGGCGAAGAACAGACCATGGATAAATTTGCTTTCCAGCGTTGGTTTCAGGTCTCGCGGATCGAAGAAGTCATACTCGATAGCATAACCCGGGCGAACGATCTTCGCGTTTTCCATCCCCTGCATGGAGCGGACGATCTGCATCTGCACATCGAAGGGCAGGCTGGTGGAAATACCGTTCGGGTAAATTTCGTTAGACGTCAGCCCTTCCGGCTCCAGGAATATCTGGTGCTGGTTTCTGTCGGCAAAGCGCATCACTTTGTCTTCGATCGACGGGCAGTAACGTGGGCCGATCCCTTCGATCACACCGGCATACATCGGGCTACGATCGAGGTTATTACGGATCACGTCATGGGTTTTCTCATTGGTGTGGGTGACGTAGCACGGCATCTGGCGTGGATGCTGAGACGCGTTACCCAGGAACGAGAAGACCGGTAGCGGATTGTCGCTATTTTGCTGACCCAACACGCTGAAATCGATGGTGCGCGCATCGATACGCGGCGGTGTACCGGTTTTCAGACGGCTCACACGCAAAGGTAATTCACGCAGACGTCGGGAGAGCGGGATCGACGGCGGATCACCAGCACGGCCACCGCTGTAGTTGTCCAGCCCGATATGAATTTTGCCATCCAGAAAGGTTCCGACGGTCAGTACGACGGCTTTCGCGCGGAATTTCAGACCCATTTGAGTCACTGCGCCAACAACACGATCGTTTTCGACAATCAGATCTTCAACCGCCTGCTGGAAGATCATCAGGTTCGGTTGGTTCTCCAGTGCGGTGCGTACCGCCTGACGATAGAGCACGCGATCCGCCTGTGCCCGGGTTGCACGAACGGCTGGACCTTTGCTTGCGTTTAGTATCCTAAACTGAATGCCTGCATGGTCGATTGCTTTGGCCATCAGCCCACCGAGCGCATCCACCTCTTTTACCAGATGTCCCTTCCCAATACCGCCAATAGCGGGGTTGCAGCTCATTTGCCCCAACGTGTCGATATTGTGTGTCAAAAGCAGGGTTTGTTGACCCATACGCGCTGCGGCCATAGAGGCCTCAGTGCCTGCATGACCCCCGCCAATGATGATGACGTCAAAAGGATCCGGATAAAACATGGTAATTGCCTCGCATTACGGCGGTGTGAAAATGGATTGAAGCCCGGGCCGTGGATTCTACTCAACTTTGTCGGCTTGAGAAAGACCCCGGGATCCTGGGTATTAAAAAGAAGATCTTTTTATTTAGAGATCTGTTTTATTGTGATCTCTTATTAGGATTGCCAGTATCTGTGGATAACCAGGATCCGGTCATTAAGATCAACACATTGCAGAGGATCATTAGCTGTGAATGATCGGTGATCCTGGTCCGTATAAGCTGGGATCAGAATGAAGGGTTATACACAACTCAAAAACTGAACAAGAGTTATTCTTTGGATAACTACGGGTTGATCCAAGCTTTTCACCAGACTTACCCACAGTTGATCGCACGATCTTTACACTATTTTGAGTAAATTAATCCAGGATCCCAGCCAAACCTCTGCCGGATCTTCCGGAATATCGTGTTCAAGGATGTTGATCTTGAGTGTCTCGCCTATCTGTTTTGCTCCGGAACGCTTCAGTTCTGCCTCTATTTTATCGATAGCACCACAGAAGGTGTCGTATTCGCGACTACCAATGCCAATGGCACCGAAACGCACCTGGGAAAGATCGGTTTTTTGAGACTGGAGATCTTCATAGAAAGGAAGAAGGTTGTCTGGAATGTCTCCCGCGCCGTGCGTAGAGCTTATTACCAGCCAGATCCCTGAAGTGGGGAGATCCTCTACCAGCGGACCGTGTAGGGTTTCTGTTGAAAAACCCGCATCTTCCAGCTTTTCAGCCAGATGTTCTGCAACGTATTCGGCACCGCCAAGGGTGCTGCCGCTAATAAGAGTTATGTCCGCCATACGAGCCCATCCTGATAAAGATGGGCTATTGTACGCTGTGAGCGAGCTGGGATCTACCTGTGGAAAAGCAGGGGATTTAAAAAAATGATCATGGGCGGATAGTCCGCATTATCGGGTTCTGCAAAGAGATCAGCGTTTCAGTGGACTGAATTTCATCAATTGTTTGGATCTTGTTGATAAGTACCTGCTGCAGCGCGTCGATCGAGCGGCACATGACTTTAATAAAGATACTGTAGTGACCGGTGGTGTAATACGCCTCCGTCACTTCATCCAGACTTTCCAGTTTGGCTAATGCCGACGGATAGTCTTTCGCACTTTTTAAAATAATGCCGATAAAACAGCAGACGTCGTATCCCAGCTGTTTCGGGCTGACGTCAATACGCGCTCCGGTAATGATCCCCGCTTGTTTCATTTTCTCTACGCGAACGTGAATGGTGCCAGGACTGACGCCAAATTGTTTGGCCAGTTCAGCGTATGCCGTACGCGCATTTGCCATTAATGCCTCAAGGATGCCGCGGTCCAGATTGTCGATCTGATAATTTTCCATTGGTTTTTCTTATATAGATTAGAGATTCACTCTATTTTAGCCTCTTATATTAATGAATCAAAACCTAAGCGGCCTTTTTGTTTGATGATTATTGAAAATCACCTGCATTCTGTTGCTTAATCATAACCAACAGGACGCAGGAGTATAAATAATGAAAACCGCTTACATTGCCAAACAACGTCAAATTAGCTTCGTGAAATCTCACTTTTCTCGTCAACTGGAGGAGCGTCTGGGTCTGATTGAAGTTCAGGCACCGATCCTCAGCCGTGTTGGGGATGGCACGCAAGATAACTTGTCGGGCTGTGAAAAAGCGGTACAGGTAAAAGTGAAAGCATTGCCAGATGCCCAGTTCGAAGTGGTGCATTCTCTGGCAAAGTGGAAACGGCAAACTCTGGGACAACACGACTTCAGCGCGGGCGAAGGGTTGTACACGCACATGAAAGCGCTTCGCCCCGATGAAGACCGTCTTTCTCCGCTCCATTCGGTCTACGTTGATCAGTGGGACTGGGAACGCGTAATGGGCGACGGTGAGCGCCAATTTTCTACCCTGAAAAGCACAGTAGAGGCGATCTGGGCAGGAATTAAAGCCACTGAGGCTGCAGTAAGCAAAGAATTTGGCCTGGCACCGTTCCTGCCGGATCAGATCCACTTTGTTCATAGCCAGGATCTGCTTTCCCGTTATCCTGATCTGGATGCGAAAGGCCGTGAACGTGCAATCGCTAAAGAGTTGGGCGCCGTTTTCCTGGTGGGGATTGGCGGTAAACTGAGCGACGGACACCGCCATGACGTTCGTGCGCCGGATTATGATGACTGGAGTTCCGCCTCCGAGCTGGGCTATGCCGGTCTGAACGGCGATATCCTGGTCTGGAACCCGGTACTGGAAGATGCGTTTGAACTTTCTTCGATGGGGATTCGCGTCGACGCCGATGCGCTGAAACATCAGCTGGCGCTGACCGGTGACGAAGACCGATTGAGTCTGGAGTGGCACCAGGCGTTGCTGCGTGGCGAGATGCCGCAAACGATCGGCGGTGGTATCGGTCAGTCACGCCTGACTATGCTACTGCTGCAACTGCCGCACATTGGGCAGGTGCAATGCGGTGTATGGCCAGCGCAGGTGCGTGAAAGCGTCTCTTCTCTGCTCTAAGAATTTAACGCCGCCAGCGTCGCAGCAGGCGGCTACGCATCCCGGTATCAAAGCGCCAGATATGATCGAAAATACGCATGATACCGGGCTTGCCATGTTCTGACATCGCCACCGCATGAAAGCGATGTTGATGCACCCGTTGTAACTCTCCCACTTTACTCACTACATCGTCTGGCAACCGCTGAGCGATGAAATCGGAAATCACCACCGCATCTGCGTCAAACCATTCCCTGCCTTGCATGCGCTCAATAATGGCGCGAAAACAGCTGGCAATATCCGTACCGCCACGAAAACTCTGGCTCAAAAAACGAATAGCCTGCTCAATACCTTCCCGGCCAGACAACTCGTAGCGCACCACTTCGGTGGAAAACAACATGATGAAGCAGCGACGGTTATCGGCGAGCGCAATGCGCATTAGTGCCAGACAGAATGCCTTGGCGCACTGTTCATTAAACCCGCCCATTGAACCGGAGGTATCCACACAGACGATAAACGGGCCGCGGGGTTGTTCGTCGAAATCCTGATGCACCACCGGACGTTCAGTGATTTTCTCGCGCCATGCTTCACCGTGTAGTCGATAGGTGAGCAACTGTTTTTCCACCAGTCGCCGGTAGAACTCATATTCCAGTTCGGTGATGCCGAGCGTTGCCAGTTCTGGCGGGAGTAAGCGCAGGATGTCGTCGCTTTGCTGTATGCCGTCCACCTGCTCTGGCACCGTGGCGGGTTCGCGAACCAGTGTGCGGAACGTTTCCATCGGCGCATCTTTGCGCGGCACGGATTTGGCTTCCCGCGATCGGCCTAATTGTTCCGCCAGTTTTTTGAGCTCGGGCTGTTCAGTCAGAAAATCGCCGTACTTAACAATTAACTGATAATCCCCGCGTTTGAGCTGACCTGCGCTCATGTCCCACAGGCGACCCGCTGCGGTGTCGTTTTCCGCCAGTACCGGTTCCAGTTGTCCACTTAGCGTCAAGCGTTCCTGGACTTCACTCAGTAATTGTTCGCGTTCTTCTTCCAGCATCTGCTGGTTTAGGCTGGTGGCCTGAACCACGAGACTCAAACGCCAGCGTTGTAGGAAGAGAGTGTGCAACGAAGGGGTAAAGACGCTATTGCTGTCCACCAGCTGTTGCGCCTGTCCGGCGTAGGGCGAGTGTAACCGGTGCAGCAGCGCTAATATTTGCGGGAGCTGCACAATAAATTGCGGTGTAGAGAGAAGCTGGCTTTGCTGATAGCTCATCACCTCTTCCGTCAATTCAGGGGGAACAAGCGTTTCCTTAATTCGGCTGCGTAGCGCTTCGCGCCAGCGCGGCAAATCATCGGTAATCGCATTTTTTAACCGGGGGTATCGTTCAAAAAATACCGCCAGTTTTGGCGATGCAAGCAGTGCGAGGATCATCTCTTCGATGATCCACTCTTCGCTGACAGCCAGCATGATATTGAGCATATCAAGGGTTAGCATTGCAGTGCCTGACGAATTTGAGTGCCTACATCCTGCAGACTGGCTTCGATACGACCTAACCAGTCGCTATGGATAAAGAGGCATTTTTGTTGTTCGCTAAACAGGTTGTGCTGCTGGTGCCAGTCATTGTCCAGCGCTTCCAGCTGTTGTTTGATTTCGCTGGGCATATTGTCTTCGGATAAACCTGGAAGTGCCAGGCGAGTGCCCTGCAAGCTGACATCGCGAACAACCAAATGCTGGGAGCTGTCGACTTCCATATTCAGCGTTTGGGCAAAACCGATCCCATTAAGTTTGCCCCGGATCTCCCCGCCTTTCGATAGCCATAGCTCCAGGGCGCCACGATCAAACGTAATATGGATCACTTCCATATCGTGCAGCTTCAACGGTTTTTGCAGAAGCAGTGTCAGGGTGGTGGCACTGACGTCTGGCGGCAAATCGTAATGCGGACGACGGCTGAACATGCCCCCCAGACGCACAACGGTGAACGCGGTTTGGTCACTTTGCTGTTGTTGTATCTGAATACGGCGTTGAGTGATGCCCCCCAGTCGCGTCAGCATCGCCTGCTGCTGCCAGGCGTGACTGGTCATCAATATTTCCAACTGTTGCTGCATCAGATTCAGGCTTTGTACGTCGTACCACAGGCAATCCTTGAGCAGAATCAGGTCGATAGGCGCGACGGCTTCGCGGCCGCTGAAGAAGGCACTGGCCTGTAACAGGCGAATGGCTTTTTTCCAGCGTCGGTCCGAGACATAGGGTGCATTTGGCAGCGCATCAAGCTGTTGGCGCAGGGTAAAAATCAGTTCAAATACATGATCGGGCAACGAAATAGCGCCAATGGCGTTTTGCCATTGGTGATATTCATCATCGGTGACCTGTAGCGTGGCCGGAACGGGGTTTTCGCTTTCATCCAGCTGGCTTATCAGCATTGAGCGGAAATTGGCTTTGTCCTGCACTTTATCCAGCCACAGGCGGATCAGCATACGGTCATATAGCGCTTCAAGACTGCTGTCTGCTTCCGGCAGTTCGTTTGATGCCGCCACCAGCAGACGCATGGGTATTTTTTCTTCGTACGCGCCGTTGCGAAAATGACGTTCGTTGATGGCCGTCAGCAATGTATTGAGGATTGCCGGACCGGCTTTCCATATTTCGTCCAGAAAGACGATTTCAGCTTCGGGCAGATATCCGGCGGTTAATCGCTCATAGCGCCCTTCATCTTTTAAGGCCTGAATGGAGAGTGGGCCAAAGACTTCTTCGGGCGTGGAAAAACGGGTCATCAGATATTCAAAGGCTCTGGCGTGCTGAAAAGCATATTTGAGTCGACGGGCAATCAGGCTTTTGGCAATACCAGGGGGGCCGAGTAAAAAAACGCTCTCTCCGCTCAATGCGGCCAACAGACACAAGCGTACGGCATGGCTGCGTTCATAAAGTCCCTTTTCCAAAGCACTGCTCAGACGGGAAATTCTTTCCGCTAATAAATGTGGGTGAGCCATAATAGAGTGGCGTCCTTTCATCAGTTGTACCATGTAAACAGCGAGTATAGACGTTTCGCTCCAGGGGCATTAATAGACTGAAGTGCTGTTTCATTTTCTTTGCGCCAGATTAATCTGGTGCAATTTAGGGGTACGATTTTGCGATTAATCGTGCATACTTGCGCTTTTTTGTGGGCCAAGGGACTACGCACACATTTCATATATAAACGAAAGACTAGTCTATGAGCACTGATAATAAGCAATCATTGTCTGCGATTACCCTCGCGGCGATTGGGGTTGTCTATGGTGATATTGGCACCAGCCCGCTATATACGCTTCGCGAATGTTTGTCCGGTCAGTTCGGCTTTGGCGTTGAGCGCGACGCTGTGTTTGGCTTTCTGTCGCTGATTTTTTGGCTGTTGATTTTTGTCGTCTCCATCAAGTATTTGACGTTTGTCATGCGTGCAGATAACGCCGGTGAAGGCGGGATCCTGACACTCATGTCGCTAGCCGGGCGGAATACATCGGCAAGAACAACTTCCGCGTTGGTCATTATCGGACTGATCGGGGGGAGTTTTTTCTATGGTGAAGTGGTGATCACTCCAGCAATCTCGGTCATGTCGGCGATTGAAGGTTTGGAAATCATTGCGCCGCAGCTCGATACCTGGATTGTCCCGCTTTCTATTATCGTCCTCACCCTGCTGTTTATGATTCAGAAGCATGGTACCGGGATGGTGGGTAAGCTGTTTGCACCAATCATGCTGATTTGGTTCCTGGTGCTTGCAGGGCTGGGGCTGCGCAGCATTATCGCCAACCCAGAAGTGTTACAAGCTTTAAATCCGCTGTGGGCTGTGCATTTCTTTCTGGAATTTAAAACCCTATCCTTTATCGCATTAGGCGCTGTGGTGCTGTCTATTACCGGTGTCGAAGCGCTGTACGCCGATATGGGCCATTTTGGTAAGCTGCCTATCCGCCTGGCGTGGTTCTCCGTGGTATTGCCTTCGCTGGTGCTGAACTATTTCGGTCAGGGGGCGTTGTTGCTCAAACACCCGGAAGCCATCAAAAACCCGTTCTTCCTGTTGGCGCCGGATTGGGCGTTGATTCCGCTGCTGATTCTCGCCGCGCTGGCGACGGTTATCGCTTCGCAGGCCGTCATCTCTGGCGTTTTCTCACTGACGCGCCAGGCTGTACGCCTTGGCTATTTATCGCCAATGCGCATTATCCACACTTCAGAGATGGAGTCGGGTCAGATCTACATTCCTTTTGTAAACTGGATGCTCTACGTCGCTGTGGTGATTGTGATTATCAGCTTCGAGCACTCCAGCAATCTGGCGGCGGCATACGGTATTGCAGTGACGGGAACAATGGTATTGACGTCAATCCTCTCGACTACCGTTGCGCGTAAAAACTGGCACTGGAACAAATACTTCGTCGCGCTGATTCTGGTGGCGTTCCTGTGTATTGATATACCGCTGTTCTCGGCGAACCTCGATAAACTGCTTTCAGGCGGTTGGTTGCCATTAACCCTGGGTCTGGTGATGTTTACTATTATGACGACCTGGAAAAGTGAGCGTTTCCGTCTGCTGCGTCGCATGCATGAGCACGGTAACTCTCTGGAAGCGATGATCGCCTCACTGGAGAAATCACCGCCGGTCCGTGTGCCAGGCACCGCGGTGTATATGTCGCGCGCACTGAACGTTATCCCGTTTGCCTTGATGCATAACCTCAAACATAACAAGGTACTGCATGAGCGAGTGATCCTGCTGACGTTGCGTACGGAAGATGCGCCTTACGTGCACAACGTGCGTCGAGTGCAGATTGAGCAACTGTCGCCAACCTTCTGGCGTGTGGTGGCCAGTTACGGCTGGCGCGAAACGCCGAACGTTGAGGAAGTTTTCCATCGCTGCGGTCTGGAAGGATTAAGCTGCCGAATGATGGAAACCTCTTTCTTTATGTCACACGAATCGTTAATCGTCGGAAAACGCCCGTGGTATCTCCGTTTGCGCGGCAAACTGTATCTGCTGTTGCAGCGTAATGCGCTGCGTGCGCCGGATCAGTTTGAGATCCCGCCTAACCGGGTTATTGAACTGGGTACTCAGGTCGAGATTTAAACCCCACAACGCCCTCTTTCATGATGAAAGGGGGCGTTTTGTATATCCCTTCTCAGATTTTATTCCTCACCATGACGCGGTTTGCGAAACGTTTCGATACCGATCACATTTCAGTAACCTCAAGGTGGTTATCTGAGCATTATTGCGACTAAACTTATCGTCAGCGAAACGTTTCGCTAGTGGGGTAAGAAAATGAAGAAAGGCACGGTACTCAATTCTGAAATTTCATCGGTGATTTCCCGTCTGGGGCATACCGATACGCTGGTGGTGTGTGATGCGGGTTTACCCATTCCGGGCAGCACATCGCGTATTGATATGGCATTAACCCAGGGAGTGCCTTCGTTTATGCAGGTACTGGATGTCGTCACCCGTGAAATGCAGGTCGAGTCGGCTATTCTCGCGACGGAAATCAAACAACATAATCCGCAGCTCCACGAAACGTTGCTCAAACACATTGAGCAACTGCAACAACACCAGGGAAACACCATAGAAATTCGTTACACCACGCACGAACAATTCAAAAAACAAACCGCAGACAGTCAGGCGGTCATTCGCAGCGGAGAGTGTTCTCCGTACGCGAATATTATTCTCTGTGCTGGCGTCACGTTCTGAGGCCATCATGGACGCATTACTGCAACTCAAAGGGATCGATAAAGCGTTCCCGGGCGTAAAAGCGCTGTCCGGCGCCGCGTTGAATGTTTATCCAGGCCGCGTCATGGCGCTGGTAGGCGAGAACGGCGCGGGCAAATCCACCATGATGAAAGTGTTAACCGGCATCTACTCACGTGATGCGGGCTCTTTGTTGTGGTTGGGAAAAGAGACCACCTTTAACGGCCCTAAATCTTCTCAGGAAGCCGGTATCGGCATCATTCACCAGGAACTGAACCTGATCCCGCAACTCACCATCGCCGAGAACATTTTTCTGGGCCGTGAGTTTGTGAATCGCTTTGGCAAAATCGACTGGAAAAAGATGTATGCCGAAGCCGACGTCCTGCTCTCAAAGCTCAACCTGCGCTTTAAAAGCGACAGGCTGGTGGGCGAGCTGTCGATTGGCGATCAGCAGATGGTGGAAATCGCCAAAGTGCTGAGCTTTGAATCCAGAGTCATCATTATGGATGAACCAACGGATGCGCTTACCGATACCGAAACGGAATCTCTGTTCCGCGTTATTCGCGAATTGAAGTCGCAGGGGCGCGGGATTGTCTATATTTCTCATCGTATGAAAGAGATCTTCGACATTTGCGATGACGTGACCGTTTTTCGTGACGGGCAATTTATTGCCGAGCGCGAAGTGGCCTCGCTGACCGAAGATTCACTCATTGAAATGATGGTCGGTCGTAAGCTTGAGGATCAGTACCCGCGCCTGAATAACGCGCCGGGAGAGGTCCGTCTGAAAGTGGATAATCTGTGCGGTCCCGGCGTTAATGGAGTTTCCTTTACGCTACGCAAGGGCGAGATCCTGGGGATTTCGGGCTTGATGGGTGCCGGGCGTACCGAACTGATGAAGGTGCTGTATGGCGCGCTGCCTCGCACCAGCGGCTATGTCACTCTCGACGGTCATGAAGTGGTGGCGCGTTCGCCGCAGGATGGCCTGGCGAACGGTATTGTCTACATTTCTGAAGACCGTAAGCGTGACGGCTTAGTGCTTGGTATGTCGGTGAAAGAGAACATGTCGTTGACCGCGTTAGGTTACTTCAGTCGTACCGGCGGTAGCCTTAAACACAAAGATGAACAACAGGCGGTCAGTGATTTCATCCGCCTGTTCAACGTGAAAACGCCGTCAATGGAACAGGCGATTGGCTTACTCTCCGGGGGAAACCAACAGAAGGTGGCGATTGCCCGCGGTTTAATGACGCGTCCAAAAGTGCTGATCCTCGATGAGCCGACCCGTGGCGTGGATGTGGGCGCTAAAAAAGAGATTTATCAGCTTATTAACCAGTTTAAGGCCGATGGCCTGAGCATCATTCTGGTCTCATCTGAGATGCCAGAAGTATTAGGCATGAGCGATCGCATCATCGTCATGCATGAAGGGCATCTCGGCGGTGAATTCACTCGCGAGCAGGCCACCCAGGAAGTATTAATGGCTGCCGCTGTGGGCAAGCTTAATCGCGTGAATCAGGAGTAAAAAAGATGACTACCCAGGCTGTTTCTGGTCGCCGTTATTTCACCAAAGCGTGGCTGATGGAGCAGAAGTCGCTCATAGCCCTGCTGGTGCTGATCGCGATTGTTTCCACGATGAGTCCTAACTTTTTTACCGTTAATAACCTGTTCAACATTCTTCAGCAAACCTCAGTCAACGCCATTATGGCGGTGGGGATGACGCTGGTCATTCTGACGTCAGGTATCGATTTGTCTGTCGGTTCTCTGTTGGCGCTCACCGGTGCTGTTGCGGCGTCGATTGTCGGAATTGAAGTTAACGCGCTGGTGGCCGTTGCCGCTGCGCTGGCCTTAGGCGCAGCCATTGGTGCGCTGACTGGGGTGATTGTCGCGAAAGGCCGCGTTCAGGCGTTTATCGCCACGCTGGTGATGATGCTGCTGCTGCGTGGTGTCACGATGGTGTATACCAACGGTAGCCCGGTAAATACCGGATTTACGGATAATGCGGATCTGTTCGGCTGGTTCGGTATTGGTCGTCCGTTGGGCGTCCCAACGCCGGTCTGGATTATGGGGATTGTCTTCCTTGCGGCGTGGTACATGCTGCACCATACCCGCCTGGGTCGCTATATCTACGCGTTGGGCGGCAACGAAGCCGCAACGCGCTTGTCCGGCATTAGCGTCAGCAAAGTCAAAATTATCGTCTATTCATTATGTGGGCTACTGGCATCACTGGCGGGCATTATCGAAGTGGCTCGTCTTTCATCAGCGCAACCCACGGCAGGTACGGGGTATGAGCTGGATGCCATCGCCGCGGTCGTTCTGGGCGGTACCAGCCTTGCTGGTGGCAAAGGACGTATTGTGGGGACATTGATCGGCGCACTGATCCTTGGCTTCCTCAATAATGGTTTGAATTTGTTAGGTGTTTCCTCCTATTACCAGATGATCGTCAAAGCGGTGGTGATTTTGCTGGCGGTACTGGTAGACAACAAAAAGCAGTAACAACGACTACAGGACATCTTAAATATGAACATGAAAAAACTGGCTACCCTGGTTTCTGCTGTTGCGCTTAGCGCCACCGTGAGCGCGAATGCGATGGCAAAAGACACCATTGCGCTGGTGATCTCCACTCTGAACAACCCGTTCTTTGTCACCCTGAAAGAAGGTGCTCAGAAAGAAGCAGATAAACTGGGCTATAACCTGGTGGTGCTGGATTCGCAGAATAACCCGGCAAAAGAGCTGGCGAACGTGCAGGATTTAACGGTACGCGGCACCAAAATTCTGTTGATCAACCCAACCGATTCCGACGCGGTAGGTAATGCGGTGAAGATGGCTAACCAGGCCAAAATCCCGGTCATCACCCTGGACCGTGTAGCGTCTAAAGGCGAAGTGGTCAGTCATATCGCTTCAGATAACGTGCTGGGCGGTAAGATTGCGGGTGATTACATCGCGAAGAAAGCGGGTGAAGGTGCGAAAGTTATTGAACTGCAGGGGATTGCGGGGACTTCTGCCGCGCGCGAGCGTGGTGAAGGCTTCCAGCAGGCCGTTGCTGCTCACAAATTCAATGTGCTTGCCAGCCAGCCTGCTGACTTTGACCGTACCAAAGGTCTGAACGTGATGCAGAACCTGCTGACCGCGCATCCGGATGTACAGGCCGTATTTGCTCAGAACGACGAAATGGCGCTCGGTGCGCTGCGCGCTCTGCAAACCGCAGGTAAATCTGATGTGATGGTGGTTGGATTTGACGGCACGCCGGATGGCGAAAAAGCAGTAAATGATGGCAAACTGGCTGCGACCATTGCTCAGTTGCCGGATCAAATCGGTGCTAAAGGTGTTGAGACCGCTGATAAAGTGCTGAAAGGTGAGAAGGTTCAGGCTCAATATCCGGTTGACCTGAAGCTGGTCATCAAGCAGTAATAAGCGATTCAGGCAGTTTACTGCCTGATGGCGACATAAATACGCCATCCTCAGAAGGTACAAACATTCTGAAGATGAAAGCGTAAAAAGAAAAGCAGGGCACGCGCCACCCTAATACGGTGGCGCACTTTACTGGACATTCCGAACATGAAAACCGCAGGCAACCTCGTTGTTCTTGGCAGTATTAATGCCGATCACATCCTTAATCTAAAATCCTTTCCAACCCCAGGCGAAACCGTAACAGGGAACCACTATCAGGTGGCGTTTGGTGGAAAAGGCGCCAATCAGGCGGTTGCTGCGGGCCGTAGTGGTGCAAATATTGCGTTTATTGCCTGTACGGGCGATGACGACATTGGCGAAAGCGTTCGTAAACAGCTAGTCAGCGACAATATCGATATCACACCAATTAGCGTGATCAAAGGTGAAGCGACAGGAGTGGCGCTGATATTCGTCAATGGCGAAGGCGAAAACGTCATCGCCATCCATGCGGGGGCAAATGCGGCGCTGTCGCCTGAGCTGGTGGATGCACAACGCGAGCGAATTGCCCAGGCATCTGCATTATTGATGCAGCTGGAGTCTCCCATTGAAAGCGTATTGGCGGCGGCCAAAATTGCCCATCAGAATAAAACCACTGTGGCGCTTAACCCGGCACCTGCTCGTGAACTTTCCGACGAACTGCTGGCGCTGGTGGACATTATTACGCCTAACGAAACGGAAGCTGAGAAGCTGACCGGTATTCGGGTAGAAAACGATGAAGATGCCGCGAAGGCTGCTCAGGCGTTGCATGCCAAAGGTATTCATACCGTATTGATAACATTAGGAAGCCGTGGCGTCTGGGCCAGTGTGGATGGAGAAGGTCAGCGGGTTCCTGGTTTTAAAGTCGACGCTGTCGACACGATTGCAGCCGGAGATACCTTTAACGGCGCACTGATTACCGCGTTACTGGAAGAGACTCCGTTGCCTGAAGCCATTCGCTTTGCGCATGCCGCTGCCGCCATTGCGGTAACGCGTAAAGGTGCGCAGCCCTCTGTTCCGTGGCGCGAAGAGATTGAGGCGTTTTTGGGTCAGCAGAGGTAACGTTTGGCTACAATGAAGGATGTTGCCCGCCTGGCGGGTGTTTCTACTTCGACAGTCTCTCACGTGATTAATAAGGATCGCTTTGTTAGCGAGACCATTACCGGGAAAGTCGAAGCAGCGATTAAAGAATTAAACTACGCGCCTTCCGCCCTGGCGCGTAGCCTGAAATTAAATCAGACCCGCACGATAGGTATGCTGATCACAGCCAGTACCAACCCTTTTTATTCAGAACTTGTTCGCGGCGTTGAGCGTAGCTGTTTTGAGCGGGGCTATAGCCTGGTGTTATGCAATACCGAAGGCGATGAGCAACGTATGAACCGTAATCTGGAAACGCTGATGCAAAAGCGGGTCGATGGTTTACTGCTGCTTTGTACCGAAACACATCAGCCTTCCCGGGAGATCATGCAGCGCTACCCTTCCATTCCGACAGTCATGATGGACTGGTCCCCCTTTGATGGTGAAGGTGAAAGCGATCTTATTCAGGATAACTCGCTGTTAGGCGGGGATTTAGCGACGCAGTACCTGATCGATAAAGGTTTTACACGCATTGCGTGTATTACCGGGCCGCTGGATAAAACGCCGGCGCGTTTGCGACTGGAAGGCTACCGGGCGGCGATGAACCGTGCCGGACTGGCTATCCCGGAAGGTTACGAGATCACCGGTGATTTTGAGTTTGGCGGTGGGTTTGAAGCGATGCAAACACTGCTGTCACATCAGGAACGACCGCAAGCGGTCTTCACCGGTAATGATGCAATGGCCGTTGGTGCTTATCAGGCGTTATATCAGGCTGGATTGCGTATTCCACAGGATATGGCGGTGATTGGTTATGACGACATTGAACTGGCACGTTATATGACGCCACCGCTCACCACGATTCATCAAGCCAAAGATGAGTTGGGCGAACTGGCCATCGATGTGTTAATTCATCGTATGGCTCAGCCCGCATTACAACAGCAGCGCTTGCAGCTTACTCCGGTTTTGATGGCGCGGGGGTCGGTTTAGACGTATGCCGCTCTTTGATCAGATTGCGGCCGTCTTTGGTTTTTAGCAGCATGAACATGAGTGCGGAGACCACGGTAATCGCACCCATAGTCATAAAGGTATAATGGAACTGCTCAACCGTGTTGGTGCCTTCCATTCCTTCATAAATGCGCAGCACAGCGGCGCTGATAGCGACGCCTAAACTGATCGACAGTTGTTGTGTGACAGCCAGTACGCTATTCCCGCTACTGGCATTGTCATCGGTCAGGTCGGCAAGCGTGATCGTGTTCATGGCGGTAAACTGGGTAGACATCGCCATCCCCAGCACAAACAGCGGCAGAATCAGCATCCACACTGGCATCGCGGGGGATTGCAGAGAAAACTGAGCAATCATCAGGCCGATAAATACGGTAATACCGACCAGTGTTTTCCGGTATCCAAGGCGACGCAGCACCTGTGTAACGGTAGATTTAGCCAGAATGGATCCCAATGCCGTCGGCGCCATCATACAACCGGCAATCAGCGCCGGATAACCGAACCCCACCTGTAGCATGAGCGGCATTAAGAAAGGAACACATCCTGTACCCAGGCGCGTTGCGAGATTCCCAGCAATACCGACAGAAAAGGTCCGCGTTTTGAAAATAGGCAGGGCGATTAAAGGAGTAGGGTGGCGGCGGGCATGACGGATATACGTCAGCAGCAATACAACACTGCAGGCAATAATGCTCAGCGCGATCCAGCTTGCGACAATCTTCTCGCCAAACAACTCCATTCCGCTGGAAAACAACACCAGACTTAAGCCAAAAAGAAAGAATCCGGTCATATCGAAGCGGCGACGTGGCGTCGTAAAGTTAGGCATGTATTTGCGTGCATACAAAATACCGGCCACGCCAATAGGAATATTAATCAGGAAGATCCAGTGCCAGCTTGCCCAGGTTACCAGTACTCCCCCCAACACGGGACCGAGGATTGGACCGACCAGGCCTGGCATCGTAACAAAATTGAGTACCGGGAGCAGTTCACTGCGAGGATATGCCCGCAATAATGCCAGACGGGCGACCGGCATCATCATTGCGCCGCCGATCCCTTGTATCACGCGAAAAATGACTAATTCGGTTAACGATCCCGAAAGCGCGCATGCCAGAGAGCCTAGCGTAAATAAACTGACGGCAATCATAAAAATGCGGCGGGTGCCAAAACGGTCTGCCAACCATCCACTCACCGGAATCAACATTGCGACTGTTAGGGTGTAGCTGATAATGGCAGACTGCATCGCCAGCGGGGAACGGTTAAGGCTCTGCGCAATGGCGGGGAGGGCAGTATTAAGGATTGTGGCATCCAGGGCCTGCATAAAAAAGGCCATGGCTGCTATCCACGGCAACCCAGCCATACTGCGCGCTTTTTTTTCTGACATTCAGTATCTCGTTATTTGTCTGGTTGCTCGTTTGGCGCAATGAGTAATGCCTGACAAGCCTTAAAGGCGAGATCGCCATCGCTTTTTTCTATCGCATCGACAATGGCCTGGTGCAAATCAAGCTTCACCACGTCGTTATAGGTAATAGAGGTAAAGTAGGTGTGGTAGACAGAATGGAATAAGGTCGCAAAAGAGATAAGAAAGGGATTAGCACTCATCTTATAGATGTGCTCATGCCAGGCCATATCGACTTCAACCCAGCGCTCACGCTTAAAGTTCTTTTTCAGCGCGACCATCTCTTCCATTAATGCGTTCAGATATGCCTTCTGTTCAGCTGTACCTATCGTTGCTGCCAGTAAACATGCCTGAGGCTCCAGGCTAATGCGCATCACCAGAAAATGTTCGATGACCTGATGGACGTTTTCTTCTGTCATCCACCAGGTGAGCAACTCCTGATCGAGAAAATTCCAGTTCGCCTGCGGCATCACCCGCGTACCAATTCGCGGACGTGGTAAAACCATGCCTTTGGCGGTTAACGTTTTCACGGCTTCACGCACTGCGGTACGACTTACGCCAAATTGTGAACCTAACTCTATTTCACCGGGCAGAATGGTGCCGGGGGCGTATTCACCTTTTAATATCCGCTGCGCCAGCTTTTCGGCCAGAACATAGGAAAGATTTTTCTGTGCGGCTAACTGTTGTGCGCTTAAAGGCATGAATGGTCTTCCTTTCTCGAATTCTCACTCTTTAGTATGCCACCAGGAAGTGTGATTGCGGCTGCAAAAACGACAATTTGCTTATTTTGTGGCATCTTAATGGCCATTTTGGTGAAAAAAGAGACAGTCAGAAAGTTATTTTAAATTTCCGCTTGTCAGCCTGAAATAACTCCCTATAATGCGCCTCCACTGACACGGAACAACGGCACGCAAGCCGCCGGGTCAGCGGGGTTCCACTGAGAACTTCGCAGAGAAAAGCAAAATTAAATGCTTGACTCTGTAGCGGGATGGCGTAATATGCACACCCCGCGCCGCTGAGAAAAAGCGAAGCGGCACTGCTCTTTAACAATTTATCAGACAATCTGTGTGGGCACTCGAAGATACGGATTCTTAACGTCGAAAGACGAAAAATGAATACCAAGTCTCAAGAGTGAACATACGTAATTCATTACGAAGTTTAATT
This sequence comes from Citrobacter sp. R56, assembly GCF_016811995.1. Lineage (GTDB taxonomy): Bacteria > Pseudomonadota > Gammaproteobacteria > Enterobacterales > Enterobacteriaceae > Citrobacter_D > Citrobacter_D enshiensis. The sequence continues at coordinate 4,606,969 of NZ_CP069159.1, read as the reverse complement.
CACGAGCATCAAACTTAAATTGAAGAGTTTGATCATGGCTCAGATTGAACGCTGGCGGCAGGCCTAACACATGCAAGTCGAACGGTAGCACAGAGGAGCTTGCTCCTTGGGTGACGAGTGGCGGACGGGTGAGTAATGTCTGGGAAACTGCCCGATGGAGGGGGATAACTACTGGAAACGGTAGCTAATACCGCATAACGTCGCAAGACCAAAGAGGGGGACCTTCGGGCCTCTTGCCATCGGATGTGCCCAGATGGGATTAGCTAGTAGGTGGGGTAACGGCTCACCTAGGCGACGATCCCTAGCTGGTCTGAGAGGATGACCAGCCACACTGGAACTGAGACACGGTCCAGACTCCTACGGGAGGCAGCAGTGGGGAATATTGCACAATGGGCGCAAGCCTGATGCAGCCATGCCGCGTGTATGAAGAAGGCCTTCGGGTTGTAAAGTACTTTCAGCGGGGAGGAAGGCGATACGGTTAATAACCGTGTCGATTGACGTTACCCGCAGAAGAAGCACCGGCTAACTCCGTGCCAGCAGCCGCGGTAATACGGAGGGTGCAAGCGTTAATCGGAATTACTGGGCGTAAAGCGCACGCAGGCGGTCTGTCAAGTCGGATGTGAAATCCCCGGGCTCAACCTGGGAACTGCATCCGAAACTGGCAGGCTAGAGTCTTGTAGAGGGGGGTAGAATTCCAGGTGTAGCGGTGAAATGCGTAGAGATCTGGAGGAATACCGGTGGCGAAGGCGGCCCCCTGGACAAAGACTGACGCTCAGGTGCGAAAGCGTGGGGAGCAAACAGGATTAGATACCCTGGTAGTCCACGCCGTAAACGATGTCGACTTGGAGGTTGTGCCCTTGAGGCGTGGCTTCCGGAGCTAACGCGTTAAGTCGACCGCCTGGGGAGTACGGCCGCAAGGTTAAAACTCAAATGAATTGACGGGGGCCCGCACAAGCGGTGGAGCATGTGGTTTAATTCGATGCAACGCGAAGAACCTTACCTACTCTTGACATCCACGGAATTTAGCAGAGATGCTTTAGTGCCTTCGGGAACCGTGAGACAGGTGCTGCATGGCTGTCGTCAGCTCGTGTTGTGAAATGTTGGGTTAAGTCCCGCAACGAGCGCAACCCTTATCCTTTGTTGCCAGCGGTTCGGCCGGGAACTCAAAGGAGACTGCCAGTGATAAACTGGAGGAAGGTGGGGATGACGTCAAGTCATCATGGCCCTTACGAGTAGGGCTACACACGTGCTACAATGGCATATACAAAGAGAAGCGACCTCGCGAGAGCAAGCGGACCTCATAAAGTATGTCGTAGTCCGGATCGGAGTCTGCAACTCGACTCCGTGAAGTCGGAATCGCTAGTAATCGTGGATCAGAATGCCACGGTGAATACGTTCCCGGGCCTTGTACACACCGCCCGTCACACCATGGGAGTGGGTTGCAAAAGAAGTAGGTAGCTTAACCTTCGGGAGGGCGCTTACCACTTTGTGATTCATGACTGGGGTGAAGTCGTAACAAGGTAACCGTAGGGGAACCTGCGGTTGGATCACCTCCTTACCTTAAAGAACCTGCCTTTGTAGTGCTCACACAGATTGTCTGATGAAAAGTAAATAGCAAGGCGTCTTGCGATTGAGACTTCAGTGTCCCCTTCGTCTAGAGGCCCAGGACACCGCCCTTTCACGGCGGTAACAGGGGTTCGAATCCCCTAGGGGACGCCACTTGCTGGTTCGTGAGTGAAAGTCACCTGCCTTAATATCTCAAAACTGACTTCCGAGTCATGTTTGAGATATTTGCTCTTTAAAAATCTGGATCAAGCTGAAAATTGAAACGACACACTGTGTCTGTTCTCCGTAATAAGAACAGACAAGCGGTGTGTTCGAGTCTCTCAAATTTTCGCAACACGATGTGTTTTACGAAACACCTTCGGGTTGTGAGGTTAAGCGACTAAGCGTACACGGTGGATGCCCTGGCAGTCAGAGGCGATGAAGGACGTGCTAATCTGCGATAAGCGTCGGTAAGGTGATATGAACCGTTATAACCGGCGATTTCCGAATGGGGAAACCCAGTGTGATTCGTCACACTATCATTACGTGAATACATAGCGTAATGAAGCGAACCGGGGGAACTGAAACATCTAAGTACCCCGAGGAAAAGAAATCAACCGAGATTCCCCCAGTAGCGGCGAGCGAACGGGGAGCAGCCCAGAGTCTGAATCAGCATGTGTGGTAGTGGAACGGTCTGGAAAGTCCGGCGATACAGGGTGATAGCCCCGTACACAAAATCGCATGTGTTGTGAACTCGAAGAGTAGGGCGGGACACGTGGTATCCTGTCTGAATATGGGGGGACCATCCTCCAAGGCTAAATACTCCTGACTGACCGATAGTGAACCAGTACCGTGAGGGAAAGGCGAAAAGAACCCCGGCGAGGGGAGTGAAAAAGAACCTGAAACCGTGTACGTACAAGCAGTGGGAGCCTTGATTTATCAGGGTGACTGCGTACCTTTTGTATAATGGGTCAGCGACTTATATTCTGTAGCAAGGTTAACCGAATAGGGGAGCCGAAGGGAAACCGAGTCTTAACTGGGCGTTAAGTTGCAGGGTATAGACCCGAAACCCGGTGATCTAGCCATGGGCAGGTTGAAGGTTGGGTAACACTAACTGGAGGACCGAACCGACTAATGTTGAAAAATTAGCGGATGACTTGTGGCTGGGGGTGAAAGGCCAATCAAACCGGGAGATAGCTGGTTCTCCCCGAAAGCTATTTAGGTAGCGCCTCGTGAACTCATCTTCGGGGGTAGAGCACTGTTTCGGCTAGGGGGTCATCCCGACTTACCAACCCGATGCAAACTGCGAATACCGAAGAATGTTATCACGGGAGACACACGGCGGGTGCTAACGTCCGTCGTGAAGAGGGAAACAACCCAGACCGCCAGCTAAGGTCCCAAAGTCATGGTTAAGTGGGAAACGATGTGGGAAGGCACAGACAGCCAGGATGTTGGCTTAGAAGCAGCCATCATTTAAAGAAAGCGTAATAGCTCACTGGTCGAGTCGGCCTGCGCGGAAGATGTAACGGGGCTAAACCATGCACCGAAGCTGCGGCAGCGACACTATGTGTTGTTGGGTAGGGGAGCGTTCTGTAAGCCGTTGAAGGTGGCCTGTGAGGGTTGCTGGAGGTATCAGAAGTGCGAATGCTGACATAAGTAACGATAAAGCGGGTGAAAAGCCCGCTCGCCGGAAGACCAAGGGTTCCTGTCCAACGTTAATCGGGGCAGGGTGAGTCGACCCCTAAGGCGAGGCCGAAAGGCGTAGTCGATGGGAAACAGGTTAATATTCCTGTACTTGGTGTTACTGCGAAGGGGGGACGGAGAAGGCTATGTTGGCCGGGCGACGGTTGTCCCGGTTTAAGCATGTAGGCGGAGGTTCCAGGTAAATCCGGTTCCTTATTAACGCTGAGGTGTGATGACGAGGCACTACGGTGCTGAAGTAACAAATGCCCTGCTTCCAGGAAAAGCCTCTAAGCATCAGGTAACACAAAATCGTACCCCAAACCGACACAGGTGGTCAGGTAGAGAATACCAAGGCGCTTGAGAGAACTCGGGTGAAGGAACTAGGCAAAATGGTGCCGTAACTTCGGGAGAAGGCACGCTGATATGTAGGTGAAGCGACTTGCTCGTGGAGCTGAAATCAGTCGAAGATACCAGCTGGCTGCAACTGTTTATTAAAAACACAGCACTGTGCAAACACGAAAGTGGACGTATACGGTGTGACGCCTGCCCGGTGCCGGAAGGTTAATTGATGGGGTTATCCGTAAGGAGAAGCTCTTGATCGAAGCCCCGGTAAACGGCGGCCGTAACTATAACGGTCCTAAGGTAGCGAAATTCCTTGTCGGGTAAGTTCCGACCTGCACGAATGGCGTAATGATGGCCAGGCTGTCTCCACCCGAGACTCAGTGAAATTGAACTCGCTGTGAAGATGCAGTGTACCCGCGGCAAGACGGAAAGACCCCGTGAACCTTTACTATAGCTTGACACTGAACACTGGTCCTTGATGTGTAGGATAGGTGGGAGGCTTTGAAGTGTGGACGCCAGTCTGCATGGAGCCAACCTTGAAATACCACCCTTTAATGGCTGGTGTTCTAACGTAGACCCGTGATCCGGGTTGCGGACAGTGTCTGGTGGGTAGTTTGACTGGGGCGGTCTCCTCCTAAAGAGTAACGGAGGAGCACGAAGGTTAGCTAATCCTGGTCGGACATCAGGAGGTTAGTGCAAAGGCATAAGCTAGCTTGACTGCGAGAGTGACGGCTCGAGCAGGTGCGAAAGCAGGTCTTAGTGATCCGGTGGTTCTGAATGGAAGGGCCATCGCTCAACGGATAAAAGGTACTCCGGGGATAACAGGCTGATACCGCCCAAGAGTTCATATCGACGGCGGTGTTTGGCACCTCGATGTCGGCTCATCACATCCTGGGGCTGAAGTAGGTCCCAAGGGTATGGCTGTTCGCCATTTAAAGTGGTACGCGAGCTGGGTTTAGAACGTCGTGAGACAGTTCGGTCCCTATCTGCCGTGGGCGCTGGAGAATTGAGGGGGGCTGCTCCTAGTACGAGAGGACCGGAGTGGACGCATCACTGGTGTTCGGGTTGTCATGCCAATGGCATTGCCCGGTAGCTAAATGCGGAAGAGATAAGTGCTGAAAGCATCTAAGCACGAAACTTGCCCCGAGATGAGTTCTCCCTGAGACTATAAGTCTCCTGAAGGAACGTTGAAGACTACGACGTTGATAGGTCGGGTGTGTAAGCGTAGCGATACGTTGAGCTAACCGATACTAATGAACCGTGAGGCTTAACCTTACAACGCCAAAGGTGTTTTGGCGAAGAGACCAATAATCAGCTTGATACAGATTAAATTAACGTGTTCAAAGGACATGTTGATAAACAGAATTTGCCTGGCGGCTGTAGCGCGGTGGTCCCACCTGACCCCATGCCGAACTCAGAAGTGAAACGCCGTAGCGCCGATGGTAGTGTGGGGTCTCCCCATGCGAGAGTAGGGAACTGCCAGGCATCAAATTTAGCAGTAACCGGAGTATTCCGGTAGTTGTAGAAAAATTCGGTGGAGCGGTAGTTCAGTTGGTTAGAATACCTGCCTGTCACGCAGGGGGTCGCGGGTTCGAGTCCCGTCCGTTCCGCCACTTATTAGAAAATTAAGCCTGCTATATTAGCAGGCTTAATGATAAGAAAATTTAGGGGCGTAGCTCAGTTGGTAGAGCACCGGTCTCCAAAACCGGGTGTCGCGAGTTCGAGTCTCTCCGCCCCTGCCAGAAATAATCCTTAGCATATTTGCTAAGGATTTTTTTTTGCCTGAAACTTGCCTGGAAGTAGTGTCCACATCACCTGTTATTGTATTTCACCCGGCATCCTTGCCAGATCCAACTACCTTAATCTTCCAGTACGTTTGTTTTTAGAAGATCGCGAATTAACGCATTTTTATCGCTATTTTGTAACCATATTGCATATAACGGTCGTGAAAGCGTTGAGCTATCGGTAACCGTGTGGAGTCCACCTTTCTCTTTAGCCCAGGTCACCGGTAGCCAACTGCAGCCGTTGAGGGGAGAAAGTTGTTGCCGTGCGAGTTCTGCTGAACTGGTTGTGAGTACGGGGACTTCATCACTCGCAATCAATCCTGTTTCATGTTGTTGAAAGTCTGGGCCCCATTCAAGACGTAAGTAATTCAACTCGTCTTTTGTTCGAGATGGAGCGGTGCTGTAAAGCGCTAATGTGAAGTGGCCGAGAAGCTGGCTACTAAATTCGTCCATTTTGGGCGCTTCAGTGGTAATCAGAAGATCCAGTTGGCGCTCATGGAGTTGCTTAACTAACGACTGTCTCTGAGCTATTCTGGCCTCAAATTGCAGACTGGCTTGCGGGTCCTGAGACTGGTACAGCCGTCCCAGCCAGTCATTTAGCATGCACTCCCAAAGAGAGGCGCTGGCACCGATAGAAAATTCATTATGCCGTGACGTATGTGCGACCTCTTTGCGTGCGGCCTGCCACGTGTTCATCAGTGTTTCTGCATAAGGCAGAAGCTTCTCTCCGGCCGCAGTTAAACGGATATTGTTTCTGTGGCGAGTGAACAGGTTCACGCCAAGCTGATTTTCCAGTTGTCTAATACGAAAACTTACTGCTGATTGAGTCAGATAGAGTGCTTCAGCTGCACGACCAAAGTGGCGTGTCCGACTCACTTCCAGGAAAGTTTTCAACAATTCCGTATCCACAATGCGCTCCACAAAATTATTTGTCGTTATGATTTAAATCTTTTGTTTTACACTCTGTCAAGCGTAACTAATACTCCGCGCCATAAATAGCTCGGCCAAAGAATTAGGAGCGTGCAGGATGGCGGAAAGCTTTACGACGACTAATCGATATTTCGACAATAAGTATTATCCTCGCGGATTCTCTCGTCATGGTGATTTCACCATCAAAGAGGCACAACTGCTTGAACGTTATGGTTATGCCTTTAATGAGCTGGATCTGGGTAAACGTGAGCCAGTTACTGAAGAAGAAAAACTGTTTGTCGCGGTATGCCGTGGCGAACGTGAACCTGTAACAGAGGCTGAACGCGTTTGGTCTAAATACATGACGCGTATCAAGCGTCCCAAGCGTTTTCACACGCTGTCTGGTGGTAAGCCGCAGATGGAAGGCGCTGAAGATTACACCGAATCTGACGATTAATAAAAAAAGGGCATTTTGCCCTTTTTTTATGCCAGCAGTTTCTGCAGATGAATGAGCAGTCTGTCTATCGCCCGATAGCCGACAGCTTCTTGTAGGTGCTGTCGTTTAATACTGTCTGAGTGCTCAATATCGGCAATGGTACGTGCAACTTTCAGCAGTCGTTGCCAGGCGCGTACAGATAACCCCAACTGCAGCAGCGTTTCCTCAAGCCAGTGTGCATCATCACTGTGCAAATTGCAGTGCTTCCGAATTTCCTGAGTATTCATTTGCGCGTTTAATTTTCCCTGTCGTGTGTACTGACGTTCCTGGGCAGCGATAACACGTTGTTTAACCGTAAAACTATCTTCTCCTTTGGCTATCGACTGGCTAAGAATGCCAGGTGGTGGGAGTGGGATCTCGAGTGAAAGATCAAAGCGATCGAGAAAAGGACCGGATAGACGGTTGAGATAGCGCAGTGTCTGCTCAGGAGTACAGCGATTATGGTTTCCCTGATAGTGGCCTGTGGGACTGGGATTCATGGCGGCAATCAACTGGAAACGTGCTGGATAGGTAATTTTCGCTCGCGTGCGGGAAAGATGAATTTTCCCGGACTCAATGGGTTCCCGCAACGCGTCCAGCGTACGTCGTTCAAATTCAGGCAGTTCATCAAGAAACAGAATGCCATTGTGCGCCAGCGAGATTTCTCCTGGGGCGGGTATTGAGCCACCACCGACCATGGCGGCCAATGATGCACTGTGGTGAGGTGAGCGGAATGGGCGCTGCTTCCAGCGCTTTTGTACGGTGTCGGAATTGACCAGACTGAGAATCGCTGCGCTTTCCAGTGCTTCTTCGTTGCTGAGTGGCGGAAGCAGCCCATTTAAGCGACTGGCAAGCATTGTTTTTCCTGTTCCGGGAGGTCCTATCAGCAGCAAGTTATGGCCACCCGCTGCAGTAATTTCCAGTCCTCGCTTTCCTTGTTCCTGGCCGATGACATCACTGAGGTCATCCGACGACGCGCCGGAAGCGAGATCGCCTGTTACAGGCCTTTCAAGCTCATGCTTACCCTCCAGAAATGCGCATACGGATTGTAAATGATCGGCTATCAGGCACCCCTCGCCACTGATTAAACCGACTTCAGCGGCATTATCACTGGCGACAATAATCCTCCTGCCAGCACGAATCGCTTCTGTTGCGCTCGAAATCGCTCCGGGAACGCCGCGTAACGCCCCTGTAAGCGCCAATTCACCTACTAATTCATATTCGCTAAGTCTGTGTGTTGTTAGCTGCTCTGATGCAGTCAGAAGCGCGACAGCGATAGGTAAATCATATCTCCCTCCCTCTTTGGGGAGATCGGCCGGGGCGAGGTTGATCGTGATTTTCTTCGCCGGAAATTCATACCCACTATTGATAATGGCGCTGCGCACCCGATCTCGAGCCTCTTTTACTGTGGTTTCAGGTAATCCCACCATGGTTAAACCAGGAAGGCCATTGCTGATATGGACCTCGATAGTTATAGGGGGGGCATTAACGCCAAGGGCGGCGCGAGTGTGAACAATCGAAAGTGACATAACTCCTCCTGATACGGTCATTATGTCGAAGATAATGATGACAATGTTTAGCTAAGTAACGACTTTTAGCGGCTGATTCATGAGTTTTTATGCAACCTTGAAATGGAAGGTCGATGATTGGAATACTGCTCGCAAAAGGGAAAGTACGCGAGATTCCGGAGGGGAAGTGGCCGTTCTGTGGGAAATAATATGAAATATTTTCACTTTTTATTTTTCTTATACAAAACAATATGTTTTTACTAAACCGTTAGTTGTGTCAGAAAAAAGAGAATAAAAATATCTTGTGTTATTTGCGATATCTATGGTAACTCTTTAGGTATTCCTTCGAACAAGATGCAAGAATATACGAAAATGACAGCCCTTCTACGAGTGATTAGCCTGGTCGTGATTAGCGTGGTGGTGATTATTATCCCACCGTGCGGGGCTGCACTTGGACGAGGAAAGGCTTAAGAATCAAGCCTTAACGAACTAAGACCCCCGCACCGAAAGGTCCGGGGGTTTTTTTTGACCTTAAAAACATAACAGAGGAGCAGAAAATGAATAACAGCATAAAATTCTGTTTCTCCAAATTTATGGCGGGGAAGTAACTATGAATGGGGCGCAATGGGTAGTACATGCTTTGCGAGCACAGGGTGTTAAAACCGTTTTTGGTTATCCCGGTGGCGCAATTATGCCGGTTTACGATGCATTGTATGACGGCGGCGTGGAACACCTGTTGTGCCGACACGAGCAGGGAGCTGTTATGGCAGCCATCGGGTATGCGCGTTCGACCGGTAAAACCGGCGTCTGTATCGCAACCTCCGGACCAGGGGCGACCAATCTGATCACCGGTCTGGCGGATGCGCTGTTAGATTCCGTTCCTGTTGTCGCCATTACTGGCCAGGTTTCTGCGCCTTTCATTGGCACCGATGCTTTTCAGGAAGTGGACGTGTTAGGGCTGTCCCTGGCCTGCACCAAACACAGCTTCCTGGTGCCGTCGCTGGAAGAGTTACCCCGTATCATGTCCGACGCCTTCAGGATAGCGAATTCAGGACGACCTGGACCCGTTCTGGTTGATATCCCTAAAGATATCCAACTGGCCTGCGGTTCTCTTGAGCCCTATTTCTCCACTGTGAAAAATGATGTTACGTTCCCGCACGCTGATGTTGAGCAGGCGTGTCGAATGATAGCGCAAGCGCAAAAACCGATGCTGTACGTCGGGGGCGGTGTGGGGATGGCGCAGGCGGTACCCGCGTTGCGTGAATTTCTCGACGCGACTCGCATGCCAGTCACCTGCACGTTGAAAGGGCTTGGCGCTGTCGATGCAGACTATCCGTATTATCTTGGCATGCTGGGGATGCATGGCACGAAAGCGGCAAACTTTGCGGTGCAGGAATGCGATCTGCTGGTGGCGGTCGGTGCACGTTTTGATGACCGGGTGACTGGCAAGTTAAATACCTTTGCGCCAAAAGCCAGCGTAATCCACATGGATATCGATCCCGCCGAAATGAACAAGCTGCGTCAGGCGCACGTAACACTTCAGGGCGATCTGAACACACTGCTGCCCGATCTGCAGCAGTCGTTGAACGTTGACGCCTGGCGTCAGCATTGCGCTCAACTGCGCGCCGAACATGGCTGGCGCTATGATCACCCAGGTGACGCTATCTATGCCCCGCTGTTGTTAAAGCAGTTGTCAGATCGTAAACCGGCAGACAGCGTCGTGACGACGGATGTTGGGCAACATCAGATGTGGTCGGCACAGCATATGACCTATACCCGTCCGGAAAACTTTATCACCTCCAGCGGCCTGGGTACGATGGGCTTCGGCCTGCCAGCGGCGGTGGGCGCACAAGTGGCGCGACCGGATGACACTGTTATCTGTATCTCCGGTGACGGTTCCTTCATGATGAATGTACAGGAGCTGGGCACCGTAAAACGCAAGCAGTTACCGTTGAAAATTGTCTTACTCGATAATCAGCGTTTAGGGATGGTACGACAATGGCAGCAGCTGTTTTTCCAGGAACGCTATAGCGAAACCACCCTTACCGATAATCCCGATTTCCTCATGTTAGCCAGCGCCTTCGGCATTCCTGGCCAACACATCACCCGTAAAGACCAGGTTGAAGCGGCACTCGACACCATGCTGAACAGTGAGGGGCCTTACCTGCTTCATGTCTCAATCGACGAGCTTGAGAATGTCTGGCCCCTGGTGCCCCCCGGCGCCAGTAACTCAGAAATGCTGGAGAAATTATCATGATGCAACATCAGGTTAATGTGGCGGCGCGTTTCAGTCCGGAAACGTTAGAGCGTGTTTTACGTGTGGTACGTCATCGCGGTTTTCAGGTGTGCGCTATGAATATGGAAACAGCCAGCGATGCGCAGAATATAAATATCGAATTGACCGTTGCCAGCCCCCGGTCGGTCGACTTACTGTTTAGTCAGTTAAGTAAACTGGTAGACGTTGCACATGTTGCCATTTGCCAGAGCACAACCACATCACAACAGATCCGCGCCTGAGCGCAAAAGGAAGAAAAATGACGACGAAAAAAGCTGATTACATTTGGTCCAATGGCGAGATGATTCGTTGGGAAGATGCGAAAGTTCACGTAATGTCCCACGCGTTGCACTACGGTACTTCAGTGTTTGAAGGGATCCGTTGCTACGATTCTCACAAAGGACCTGTGGTGTTCCGCCATCGCGAACACATGCAGCGCCTTCGCGACTCAGCAAAAATTTATCGTTTCCCGGTGACTCAGAGCGTTGATGAGTTAATGGAAGCCTGCCGCGCCGTTATCCGCAAAAACAATCTGACCAGCGCGTATATTCGGCCACTGGTCTTTGTGGGCGATGTGGGGATGGGCGTTAACCCACCTGCGGGATACACCACTGATGTGATTATCGCCGCGTTCCCGTGGGGAGCCTATCTGGGCGCTGAAGCACTGGAGCAGGGGATCGATGCGATGGTTTCTTCCTGGAACCGCGTTGCGCCAAACACCATTCCGACCGCGGCAAAAGCGGGCGGTAACTATCTTTCTTCTCTGCTGGTCGGTAGCGAAGCGCGTCGCCACGGTTATCAGGAAGGGATTGCGCTGGATGTGAACGGCTACATTTCCGAAGGCGCAGGCGAAAACCTGTTTGAAGTGAAAGACGGCATTCTGTTCACCCCGCCGTTCACCTCATCCGCGCTGCCGGGTATCACCCGCGATGCCATTATCAAGCTGGCGAAAGAGCTGGATATCGAAGTGCGTGAGCAAGTGCTGTCCCGCGAATCACTGTATCTGGCGGATGAAGTGTTCATGTCCGGAACTGCAGCAGAAATCACGCCAGTTCGCAGTGTAGACGGCATCCAGGTGGGTGAAGGTCGCTGTGGCCCGGTCACCAAACGCATCCAGCAAGCATTCTTTGGCCTCTTCACCGGTGAAACGGAAGATAAATGGGGCTGGTTGGATCAGGTTAATCCATAAGTATAAATTCGGGACGGCACGCACCGTCCCGCTAAATAGTCAGACGGGAGTAAATAAAGCATGCCTAAGTATCGTTCCGCTACCACCACCCATGGCCGTAATATGGCGGGGGCCCGCGCACTGTGGCGCGCAACCGGGATGACCGACGCCGATTTCGGCAAGCCGATTATTGCGGTTGTAAACTCGTTTACCCAGTTTGTGCCGGGCCATGTGCACCTGCGCGACCTCGGTAAACTGGTTGCAGAACAGATTGAAGCGGCAGGCGGTGTTGCCAAAGAGTTCAACACCATTGCGGTGGACGACGGTATCGCCATGGGCCACGGGGGTATGCTTTATTCACTGCCGTCTCGCGAGCTGATCGCCGACTCTGTTGAGTATATGGTCAACGCCCACTGCGCAGACGCGATGGTCTGCATCTCCAACTGCGACAAAATCACCCCAGGGATGCTGATGGCCTCCCTGCGCCTGAACATTCCGGTGATCTTTGTTTCCGGCGGCCCGATGGAAGCCGGGAAAACCAAACTCTCCGATCAAATCATCAAGCTCGACCTTGTTGACGCGATGATTCAGGGTGCGGACCCGAAAGTCTCCGACGAGCAGAGCGATCAGGTAGAACGCTCCGCGTGTCCGACTTGCGGCTCCTGTTCTGGCATGTTCACCGCCAACTCAATGAACTGTCTGACCGAAGCGCTGGGCCTGTCGCAGCCGGGCAATGGCTCGCTGCTGGCGACCCACGTCGACCGTAAACAGCTGTTCCTCAATGCCGGTACGCGCATCGTTGAACTGACCAAACGTTATTACGAGCAGGATGATGCCAGCGCGCTGCCGCGCAATATCGCCAACAAAGCCGCGTTCGAAAACGCCATGACGCTAGATATCGCGATGGGCGGTTCCACCAACACCGTTCTGCATCTGCTGGCGGCGGCGCAGGAAGCCGAAATTGATTTCACCATGAGTGATATCGACAAGCTTTCGCGCAAAGTCCCTCAGCTGTGTAAAGTCGCGCCGAGCACGCAGAAATACCATATGGAAGACGTCCACCGCGCGGGCGGCGTACTGGGGATTCTGGGCGAACTGGATCGCGCCAAACTGCTTAACCGTGACGTGAAGAACGTGCTCGGTCTGACGCTGCCGCAAACCCTTGAGCAATACGACGTTGTTGTGACGCAGGACGACGCCGTGAAAACCATGTTCCGCGCAGGGCCTGCGGGTATCCGCACCACCCAGGCATTCTCGCAGGATTGCCGCTGGGATACGCTGGATGATGACCGCGCGAATGGCTGTATCCGCTCTCTGGAGCATGCTTACAGCAAAGACGGCGGCCTGGCCGTGCTTTACGGCAACTTCGCGGAAAACGGCTGCATCGTCAAAACCGCAGGTGTCGACGATAGCATCCTCAAATTCACCGGCCCGGCCAAAGTCTACGAAAGCCAGGACGATGCTGTAGAAGCCATCCTCGGTGGCAAAGTGGTCGCTGGCGATGTGGTTGTCATCCGCTACGAAGGCCCGAAAGGCGGCCCGGGGATGCAGGAGATGCTTTATCCCACCACGTTCCTGAAATCGATGGGCCTCGGCAAAGCCTGTGCACTGGTGACCGACGGTCGTTTCTCTGGCGGTACTTCCGGTCTTTCTATTGGCCACGTCTCTCCGGAGGCGGCGAGCGGCGGCAATATTGCGATCATTGAAGACGGCGATCTGATCGAAATTGATATCCCGAATCGCGGCATCCAACTGCAACTGAGCGAGCAGGAAATTGCGGCACGCCGTGAGGCGCAGGAAGCCCGTGGCGATAAAGCCTGGACGCCGAAGAACCGTGAACGTCAGGTCTCTTTTGCCCTGCGTGCCTACGCCAGCCTGGCGACCAGCGCCGACAAAGGTGCGGTGCGCGATAAATCGAAGCTGGGGGGTTAATGATGGCTGACTCGCAACCCCTGTCTGGCACCCCTGAGGGTGCCGAATATCTCAGAGCGGTGCTACGCGCACCGGTCTACGAAGCAGCGCAGGTCACGCCGCTGCAAAAAATGGAAAAACTCTCGTCGCGCCTCGATAACGTGATCCTGGTGAAACGCGAAGACCGCCAGCCGGTGCACAGCTTCAAGCTGCGCGGCGCTTACGCCATGATGGCGGGGCTGACGGAAGAGCAAAAAGCGCAGGGTGTGATCACTGCTTCCGCGGGTAACCATGCGCAGGGCGTGGCGTTTTCCTCCGCGCGTTTAGGTGTAAAAGCGCTGATTGTCATGCCAACCGCCACCGCCGACATCAAAGTCGATGCTGTGCGCGGCTTCGGCGGGGAAGTGCTGCTGCACGGCGCCAATTTTGATGAAGCGAAAGCCAAAGCGATTGAGCTGTCGCAGCAGCAGGGCTTCACCTGGGTGCCACCGTTTGATCATCCGATGGTGATTGCTGGCCAGGGCACGCTGGCGCTGGAACTGCTGCAACAAGATGCTCACCTTGACCGCGTGTTTGTGCCGGTCGGCGGCGGTGGACTGGCGGCGGGCGTGGCGGTCTTGATCAAACAACTGATGCCGCAAATTAAAGTGATTGCCGTAGAAGCGGAAGACTCCGCCTGCCTGAAGGCGGCGCTGGAAGCCGGTCATCCGGTCGACCTGCCGCGCGTAGGTCTGTTTGCTGAAGGCGTGGCGGTCAAACGCATCGGCGATGAAACCTTCCGTCTGTGCCAGGAGTATCTCGACGACATCATCACTGTCGACAGCGATGCTATCTGTGCGGCGATGAAAGATCTGTTCGAGGATGTGCGTGCGGTGGCGGAACCGTCAGGCGCGCTGGCATTGGCGGGGATGAAAAAGTACATCGCCCAGCACAATATCCGTGGCGAGCGACTGGCGCATGTGCTTTCCGGGGCTAACGTCAACTTCCACGGTCTGCGCTACGTTTCCGAACGCTGCGAACTGGGCGAACAGCGCGAGGCCCTGCTGGCAGTAACCATCCCGGAAGAAAAGGGCAGCTTCCTGAAATTCTGCCAACTGCTTGGCGGGCGTTCGGTCACCGAGTTCAACTACCGCTTTGCCGATGCTAAAGATGCCTGCATTTTCGTGGGCGTGCGTCTGAGCCGTGGTCTGGACGAGCGTAAAGAGATTCTGCAACTGCTCAATGACGGCGGTTACAGCGTGGTCGATCTCTCCGACGATGAAATGGCGAAACTGCACGTACGCTATATGGTCGGCGGACGTCCATCGAAACCGCTCAAGGAACGTCTCTACAGCTTCGAATTTCCGGAATCACCGGGGGCGTTGCTGCGCTTCCTCAACACACTGGGCACGCACTGGAACATCTCGTTGTTCCACTATCGTAGCCACGGCACCGACTACGGGCGCGTGTTAGCGGCATTCGAACTGGGCGAGCACGAACCAGATTTTGAAACCCGGCTGAACGAGCTGGGCTACGACTGCCACGATGAGACGCAAAACCCGGCATTCAGGTTCTTTTTGGCGGGTTAATACCAATGGCTTTTGTAGGCTGGATAAGGCGCTTGCGCCGCCATCCGGCAAATCCCGCCCGATGGCGCTACGCTTATCGGGCCTACAAAGCTAGTGGTTCGGCAAAATCTGCCAAAACGCGTCAATAAGCGGCTCATGCAGCCGCTTTTTTTGTGCGCAGACGCCGAGCTCAAACGGTGTTTTTTCGTCGCTGCGCTCCAGAATCATCACGCGGTTGCGCACCGGTTCCGGGCTGTTTTCCAGCACCACTTCCGGCAGTAGCGCCACACCGCAACCGAGTGCGACCATTGAGACCATCGCTTCATGGCCTCCCACTGTGGCGTATATCAAAGGATTGCTGATCTTGTTGCGCCGGAACCACAGCTCAATACGGCGGCGTACAGGTCCCTGGTCGGCCATGATAAACGGCACCATTGACCAGTCGGGTTCGTCGACGGAGACCTGATTGCGCACCGGGCAGGGCAATGCGGGGGCGATCAACACCACTGCCAAATTTTCCAGCATCGAAAAGGCAACCGCGCCCGGTAGCGTCTCCGGTTTCCCGGCAATCGCCAGATCCGCTTCGCCTGTTACCACTTTTTCCATCGCATCGGCGGCATCACCGGTCGTGAGCTTAATTTCCACCGACGGATGTTCCGCACGAAAGCGATCGAGAATCGGCGGCAGATGGCTGTAGGCGGCGGTCACCGAGCAGAAGATATGCAGCTCGCCGGAAAGCGATGGCCCTTGCTGGTCGATGGTGTGGCGCAGTTGCTGATACTGCAGCAAAGTTTGCTGGGCAAAAACGCGTAACTCCTCACCTGCTTCGGTTAACGTCACGGTGCGGTTATCGCGCACAAAAAGCGGCTGACCGAGATCTTCTTCCAGGCGCTGAATCTGCCGGGAAAGCGTCGAGGGGCTGACGTGCATCGCCCGCGCGCTGCGGCCAAAATGGCGGCTCTCCGCCAGATGCAGAAAGGTTTTCAGATCGCGTAAATCCACAGATCGCACTCCACGCTTTTACATTGCAGAAATTGCAACGTGACGTTGTGAATATATCAATTTCCGCAATAAATTTCCTGTTGTAATGTGGTTCCATTCTCGCAAAACGCGAACCGAACAATAAAGCACGACAACACAACATCACGGAGTTCACCATGGCTAACTACTTCAACACACTGAACCTGCGCCAACAGCTGGCACAGTTGGGCAAATGTCGCTTTATGGGTCGCGACGAATTCGCCGATGGCGCGAGCTACCTTCAGGGTAAAAAAGTGGTCATCGTTGGCTGCGGTGCTCAGGGTTTGAACCAGGGCCTGAACATGCGTGATTCCGGTCTGGATATCTCCTACGCTCTGCGTAAAGAAGCGATTGCTGAGAAACGCGCCTCCTGGCGTAAAGCGACCGAAAACGGCTTCAAAGTCGGTACTTACGAAGAGCTGATCCCGCAGGCGGACCTGGTGGTTAACCTGACGCCAGACAAACAGCACTCCGACGTGGTGCGCTCCGTACAGCCGCTGATGAAAGACGGCGCGGCGCTGGGTTACTCTCATGGCTTCAACATCGTCGAAGTGGGCGAGCAGATTCGTAAAGACATTACCGTCGTGATGGTGGCACCGAAGTGCCCGGGCACCGAAGTGCGCGAAGAGTACAAACGTGGTTTCGGCGTACCGACGCTTATCGCTGTTCACCCGGAAAACGATCCGAAAGGCGAAGGTATGGCGATTGCCAAAGCCTGGGCTGCTGCAACCGGCGGTCACCGCGCGGGTGTATTGGAATCCTCCTTCGTTGCGGAAGTGAAATCTGACCTGATGGGTGAGCAGACAATCCTGTGCGGTATGTTGCAGGCCGGTTCCCTGCTGTGCTTCGACAAGCTGGTGGAAGAGGGCACTGACCCGGCCTATGCCGAAAAACTGATTCAGTTCGGTTGGGAAACTATCACCGAAGCGCTGAAACAGGGCGGTATCACCCTGATGATGGACCGCCTCTCGAACCCGGCGAAGGTGCGTGCTTACGCGCTGTCCGAGCAACTGAAAGAGATCATGGCGCCGCTGTTCCAGAAGCACATGGACGACATCATCTCCGGCGAATTCTCCTCCGGCATGATGGCTGACTGGGCTAACGACGATAAGAAACTGCTGACCTGGCGTGAAGAGACCGGCAAAACCGCGTTTGAAACCGCGCCGCAGTTTGAAGGCAAAATCGGCGAGCAAGAGTACTTCGATAAAGGTGTGCTGATGATCGCGATGGTGAAAGCGGGCGTTGAGCTGGCGTTCGAAACCATGGTGGATTCCGGCATCATCGAAGAGTCTGCTTACTACGAATCCCTGCACGAGCTGCCGCTGATTGCCAACACCATCGCCCGTAAGCGTTTGTATGAAATGAACGTGGTTATCTCTGATACCGCTGAATACGGTAACTACCTGTTCTCATACGCTTGCGTACCGTTGCTGAAATCGTTCATGACTGAAATTCAGCCGGGCGACCTGGGCAAAGCCATTGCCGAAGGTGCGGTCGATAACGCGCAGTTGCGTGATGTGAACGAAGCGATTCGCAACCATGCGATCGAGAAAGTGGGCCAGAAACTGCGTGGCTATATGACTGATATGAAACGTATTGCTGTTGCCGGATAAGGCATAGCACGAATTGCCGGATGGCGGCGTAAACGCCTTATCCGGCCTACAAAAAAAGCCCGAAGGTTCAGACCTTGGGCTTTTTCTTAGTTACGGTACAGCACTTTAATGATGTGGTAACCGAACTGGGTGTGCAGCGGGCCGGTTGGCTCCAGCACCGGGCAGGAGAAAACCACTTTATCGAACGCCGGGACCATCTGACCCTGACGGAATTCACCTAAGTGGCCGCCTTTTTTGCCTGACGGGCAGGTAGAGTGTTTCTTCGCCAGTTTCTCGAAGTCTGCACCGTTTTTAATTTGTTCCAGAAGATCCAGAGCCAGTTTCTCTTCTTTAACAAGGATATGCAGTGCTGCTGCTGTTTTTGCCATGATATGCGCCTTCAAAGGGGTCAATAAGGCTGGCAATATTAGCATGCGTTATCGGCGATATAACACCTTGATGATGTGATAGCCAAATTTGGTTTTCACCGGCCAATAGGGTTTCAACAACGGGCAACTGAAGACTGCGGCATCAAACGGCCCCACCATCATACCCTGCTTAAATTCGCCCAAATCGCCACCGTTGCGACCAGACGGGCAGCGCGAATAGCGCTTTGCCAGATGATCAAAACTGATGCCGCGTTCCAGTTTGGCGAGGATCTCAAGGGCGAGTTTTTCGGTTTTTACCAGGATATGCAGGGCAGCGGCGCTCTTTGCCATGGTGATTTTCTCATCGTGTTTGTGCTGCCAACACTTTACCATTTGGCGGGTAAATCTCAGCGCAACTTTCTGCTACAATCCTCCCCCCGTTCGAAGATTGAGCAATACTCCTATGCGTTTAAACCCCGGCCAACAACACGCTGTTGAATTCGTCACCGGACCCTGCCTGGTGCTGGCGGGGGCAGGTTCTGGCAAAACACGCGTTATCACGAACAAGATTGCCCACCTCATTCGTGGCTGTGGGTATCAGGCGCGCCACATTGCTGCAGTGACCTTTACCAACAAGGCTGCGCGTGAGATGAAAGAACGTGTCGGGCAGACGCTGGGGCGCAAAGAAGCGCGCGGCCTGATGATTTCCACTTTCCATACGCTGGGGCTGGACATTATCAAGCGGGAGTATGCCGCGCTGGGGATGAAATCCAACTTCTCGCTGTTCGACGACACCGATCAGGTAGCGTTGTTGAAGGATTTGACCGAAGGGCTGATCGAAGACGATAAAGTGATGCTGCAACAGCTGATCTCGACGATCTCCAACTGGAAAAACGATCTGAAAACCCCTGCCCAGGCGGCGGCCAGCGCGAAGGGCGAACGGAACCGCATTTTTGCGCACTGTTATGGCCTGTACGATGCGCATATGAAGGCGTGTAACGTGCTGGATTTTGATGACCTGATCCTGCTGCCCACGCTGCTGCTGCAACGTAATGAAGAGGTGCGTGAGCGCTGGCAAAACAAGATCCGCTATCTGCTGGTGGATGAATATCAGGACACCAACACCAGCCAGTACGAGCTGGTGAAGCTGTTGGTAGGTCAACGCGCACGCTTTACCGTGGTGGGGGATGATGACCAGTCGATCTACTCCTGGCGTGGCGCCCGCCCGCAAAACCTGGTGCTGCTGAGCCAGGATTTCCCGGCGTTGCAGGTGATTAAACTCGAACAGAACTACCGTTCCTCCGGGCGCATCCTGAAGGCGGCAAATATCCTCATCGCCAACAATCCGCACGTCTTTGAAAAGCGTCTATTTTCCGAGCTGGGTTATGGTGCCGAGCTTAAAGTGTTGAGTGCGAACAATGAAGAGCATGAAGCCGAGCGCGTCACCGGCGAGCTTATCGCCCATCACTTTGTGAATAAAACCGAATACAAGGATTACGCCATTCTGTACCGCGGGAATCACCAGTCGCGGGTGTTTGAAAAATTCCTGATGCAGAACCGGATCCCGTACAAAATTTCCGGCGGCACGTCGTTCTTCTCCCGCCCGGAGATTAAAGATCTGCTTGCCTACCTGCGCGTTTTGACCAATCCGGACGATGACAGCGCGTTTTTGCGCATTGTGAACACCCCAAAACGCGAAATCGGTTCGGCCACGCTGCAAAAACTGGGCGAATGGGCGATGACCCGCAACAAGAGTCTGTTTACCGCCAGCTTTGATATGGGGCTTAGCCAGACATTGACAGGGCGCGGGTATGATTCGTTAACCCGCTTTACGCAGTGGCTGGGCGAAATTCAGCGCCTGGCGGAGCGTGAACCGATTGCGGCAGTACGCGACCTTATTCACGGCATTGACTATGAATCCTGGTTGTATGAAACCTCGCCGAGTCAAAAAGCGGCGGAGATGCGCATGAAAAACGTCAACCAGCTGTTTAGCTGGATGACGGAGATGCTGGAAGGCAGTGAAATTGATGAACCGATGACGCTCACCCAGGTGGTGACGCGCTTCACCCTGCGCGACATGATGGAACGTGGCGAAAGTGAAGAGGAGTTAGATCAGGTTCAACTGATGACGTTGCATGCTTCAAAAGGCCTCGAATTTCCGTATGTCTTTATGGTGGGGATGGAAGAGGGCTTCCTACCGCACCAGAGCAGTATTGATGAAGATAATATCGATGAAGAGCGCCGTCTGGCCTATGTGGGGATCACTCGCGCACAGAAAGAGCTTATCTTCACACTGTGCAAAGAACGCCGTCAGTACGGCGAGCTGGTTCGGCCTGAACCGAGTCGTTTTCTGTTGGAGCTGCCGCAGGACGATCTCATTTGGGAGCAGGAACGTAAAGTCGTGACGGCCGAAGAGCGGATGCAGAAAGGGCAGAACCATCTGGCAAATTTGAAAGCGATGATGGCGGCAAAGAGAGCGAAATAGTTGGGCGGATAAGCGTTAGCGCCATCCGGTAAAAAGTGTCTTACAACACGTCCAGCGGCCAGTGGACATAGCTTTGCCACTGGCTTTCTTGATCAACAAGCTCTTTACCCAGTGGATGGTGCGCAAACCAGCCTTCGGGGAGAATTAACGTCAGATTTTCATTCTGTGCCTGCAACACGATATCAGGCACCAGATCGTCGCGTCGACGACTGGCAAAAATAATTGCCAGACGCAGTAAGCGACAAAGATGTTCTGCCACGCGCGGTGGCACCGCGTTTTGCTGGTGGAGTGACGAGAGATCGACAGGGTTGGTCTGATTTAATAATAACGTTGCCAGCAATTTCTTTTGCGCAGGCGTAAAACCCGGTAAATCAAGATTGCGCACCAGGTAGGCCGCATGTTGTGGCGCTTGCCTGAAATCGACGCTTAACCCAATCTCATGTAACTGACAGGCGCTGATCAATATTTCGCGGCTGATCAGTTCAATATGCCACTCACTCTCCACCTGATCGAGGAAAGAGGCCGCGAGATTTGCGACACGGTTTGCCTGTTCGGTATCGACCATAAATCGCCGCTGAACGTTACGTAGCGTGCGGCTGCGAATATCCTGTTCGACGGCCAGATGCAGCATACCGTAGACCAGACCTTCACGCAGCGCACCGCCGGCAAGGGTCATGCACTGAATGTTCAGTTCGGTGAAAATGGCGATAAGAATGGCGAGACCGCTGGGGAAGACTAATGCGCGCTCGAGCGTTAATCCTTCTATTTCCAGCTCTTCCAGACGGCCGCAATGAATGGCTCGCTGCTTTAACTGCTGGAGCTTCGCCAGCGTAATACGCTCATCCATGCCCTGCGCCATCATGATTTCTTGTAGCGCTTGCACTGTGCCAGAAGCACCCACACACACTTTCCAGCCATGATAGCGCAACTCATCAGCAACGGGACGCAGCACTTCGCGTGCGGCTTTTTCCGCCTCATCAAAGTTTTCCTGCGCCAGATTGCGGTCGGTAAAGTAACGCTCAAGCCAGGTAACGCAACCCATCGACAAACTAAACAGAGAGGTGGTTTGCGCACCGGTACCGGTGACCATTTCGGTACTGGCACCGCCGATATCGACCACCAGACGCTGGTCGGCGCCACCGGTGGTATGGGCGACACCCTGATAAATCAGACGGGCTTCTTCTTCACCGCTAATCACCTGGATGGGACAACCGAGGATATCTTGTGCTTTAGCAATAAACTCGCCCGCATTGACGGCAAGGCGCAATGTTGCCGTTGCGACCACGCGGATTTGCGGTTGGGGAATATCCTGCAGGCGTTCAGCAAACAGACGCAGGCACTGCCAGCCGCGCTCCATTGCCTCTGCAGAAAGGGCATTATCACTGTTCAGCCCAGCAGCCAGACGCACCTTGCGCTTGATGCGGGTAAGCGTCTGGATGCTTCCAGCCACCTCGCGTACAACCAGCATATGAAAACTATTGGAACCGAGATCGATAGCTGCATAAAGCGACGAGGTGGAGCTGAGCATATTTTCTTAACCTGAACGACGACGGTTACGAGGCGCGCCAGTGCGGCGTGGTCCGTTGCCAGGGCGTGAACGCGTCAGACGCAGTGGCTTAGGCAAATCGGTCATCAGCGCGTCCGGATTGTATTTGCTCACCGGAATAGAGTGACCAATGTAGGTCTCAATGGCGGGCAGATTCAACGCGTACTCTTCGCAGGCCAGACTGATGGAATGACCGCTTGCGCCAGCACGACCCGTACGACCGATACGGTGGACGTAGTCTTCACAGTCATCCGGCAGATCGTAGTTAAAGACGTGCGTCACCGCAGGAATGTGCAGACCGCGCGCTGCAACGTCAGTCGCTACCAGAATATCGAGGTCACCACGGGTAAATTCCTCGAGAATGCGCAGACGTTTTTTCTGCGCCACGTCGCCGGTCAACAGACCCACGCGATGGCCATCAGCGGCAAGGCTACCCCAGATATCTTCGCAACGATGTTTGGTGTTGGCGAAAACAATGGCGCGATCTGGCCACTCTTCTTCGATCAGCGTTTGCAGTAAACGCATCTTTTCTTCATTAGAAGGGTAGAAAAGCTCTTCTTTAATGCGGTGACCCGTTTTTTGTTCCGGCTCAACTTCAACGTATTCGGCGTTGTTCATCTGCTCGAACGCCAGTTCGCGTACGCGGTAAGACAGGGTGGCGGAGAACAACATGTTCAGGCGCTGAGTGGCTGGCGGCATGCGGCGGAACAGCCAACGGATATCTTTAATAAAGCCCAGATCGTACATGCGATCGGCTTCATCGAGCACGACGACCTGAATGGCGCCAAGGTTGATATGATTCTGTTTCGCGTAGTCGATCAGACGACCGGTGGTGCCGATCAGAATATCGACGCCGCTTTCCAGCACTTTAAGCTGTTTGTCATAACCGTCACCGCCGTAGGCAAGACCTAACTTCAGGCCGGTCGTTTGCGCCAGCGGCTCCGCATCAGCGTGGATCTGCACGGCTAATTCGCGCGTCGGCGCCATAATTAGCGCGCGCGGCTGGTTCACCTTGCGATCGGCAATTGTGGGATGAGAGAGAAGATAATGAAACGTCGACGTCAGAAACGCCATCGTTTTCCCGGTACCGGTTTGCGCCTGCCCTGCAACATCACGACCTGCCAGCGTTAGCGGGAGGGCCAGTGCCTGAATGGGCGTGCAGTTATGAAACCCTTTATTTTCAAGGGCTTCTATCACCTTAGGGTGCAGGGCGAAGTCGGAAAACTTCTGTTCTGTTAAATGTGTTTTGCTCATAGTGTGGTAGAATATCAGCTTACTATTGCTTTACGAAAGCGTATCCGGTGAAATAAAGTCAACCTTTAGTTGGTTAATGCTACACCAACACGCCAGGCTTATTCCTGTGGAGTTATATATGAGCGATAAAATTATTCACCTGACTGACGACAGTTTTGACACGGATGTACTCAAAGCGGACGGGGCGATCCTCGTTGATTTCTGGGCAGAGTGGTGCGGACCGTGCAAAATGATCGCCCCGATTCTGGATGAAATCGCTGACGAATATCAGGGCAAATTGACGGTTGCTAAACTGAACATCGACCAGAACCCAGGCACTGCGCCGAAGTATGGTATCCGTGGCATCCCGACCCTGCTGCTGTTCAAGAACGGTGAAGTGGCTGCAACCAAAGTGGGCGCTCTGTCCAAAGGTCAGCTGAAAGAGTTCCTCGACGCCAACCTGGCGTAAGGAAATATCATGTTCGGGCGACCAGCATCCTAAATTATGCGGATGACTGGACGCCCGGCTTGAGTCATGCTAAGTTAGTGTTGACTTCGTATTAAACATACCTTATTAAGTTTGAATCTAGTTTTATCCAATACTTCCCGTTTTATCTCACGCGAGAAGTGGACAGATTCCTGGCTTGTCACTCAATCCGTCTTGTCGTTTCAGTTCTGTGTACTTTCCTGTGACCAGACAGCGAACAGACATGAGTTGATGGCCGTAAACAGGCATGGATGATCCTGCCATACCATTCACAACATTAAGTTCGAGATTTACCCCAAGTTTAAGAACTCACACCATTATGAATCTTACCGAATTAAAGAATACGCCGGTTTCTGAGCTGATCACTCTCGGCGAAAATATGGGGCTGGAAAACCTGGCTCGTATGCGCAAGCAGGACATTATTTTTGCCATCCTGAAGCAGCACGCAAAGAGTGGCGAAGATATCTTTGGTGACGGTGTGCTGGAGATATTGCAGGATGGATTTGGTTTCCTCCGCTCTGCAGACAGCTCCTACCTCGCCGGTCCTGATGACATCTACGTTTCCCCCAGCCAAATCCGTCGTTTCAACCTCCGCACTGGTGATACCATTTCTGGTAAGATTCGTCCGCCGAAAGAAGGCGAACGCTACTTTGCGCTGTTGAAAGTTAACGAAGTTAACTATGACAAACCGGAGAACGCCCGTAATAAAATCCTGTTTGAGAACTTAACCCCGCTGCACGCAAACTCTCGTCTGCGTATGGAACGTGGTAATGGTTCAACAGAAGATTTGACCGCTCGCGTACTGGATCTGGCTTCGCCTATTGGTCGTGGTCAGCGTGGTCTGATTGTAGCGCCGCCGAAAGCCGGTAAAACGATGCTGCTGCAGAACATCGCACAGAGCATTGCGTACAATCACCCGGACTGCGTACTGATGGTTCTGCTGATTGACGAACGTCCGGAAGAAGTGACCGAGATGCAGCGTCTGGTGAAAGGTGAAGTGGTTGCTTCCACCTTTGACGAACCGGCATCTCGCCACGTTCAGGTTGCGGAAATGGTGATCGAGAAGGCGAAACGCCTGGTTGAGCACAAGAAAGACGTTATCATTCTGCTCGACTCCATCACCCGTCTGGCGCGTGCTTACAACACCGTGGTACCGGCTTCCGGTAAAGTGCTGACCGGTGGTGTGGACGCTAACGCCCTGCACCGTCCGAAACGCTTCTTCGGTGCCGCGCGTAACGTGGAAGAGGGCGGTAGCCTGACCATTATCGCCACGGCGCTGATTGATACCGGCTCCAAAATGGACGAAGTCATCTACGAAGAGTTTAAAGGTACAGGTAACATGGAACTGCACCTCTCTCGTAAGATCGCTGAAAAACGCGTCTTCCCGGCAATCGACTACAACCGTTCCGGTACCCGTAAAGAAGAGCTGCTCACCACTCAGGAAGAGCTGCAGAAGATGTGGATCCTGCGCAAAATCATTCACCCAATGGGCGAAATCGATGCAATGGAATTCCTCATCAATAAACTGGCGATGACCAAAACCAACGACGACTTCTTCGACATGATGAAACGTTCGTAAGTCAGTTTTTACCCGAAAACGCCACGTTTTTACGTGGCGTTTTTCATTTATATCTGTAATCTTAACGACACATTTACAAAAGTACGGTATCACATGCCGTTGCTTTGCGTTTCATTCGTAATTTGTACCGTGTGGTTGATAATTATACAAAAGCACCTGATTCAGCACAGGGTTTCCCTTCTGAATAAAGGTCTTCATGGTTATACTTCTGCTATTAATTTTCTCTGAGAGCATGCATTGTGAATTTACTTACAGTGAGTACTGATCTCATCAGTATTTTTTTATTCACGACACTGTTCCTGTTTTTTGCCCGTAAGGTGGCAAAAAAGGTCGGTTTAGTGGATAAACCCAACTTCCGCAAACGTCACCAGGGACTGATACCGTTGGTTGGTGGAATTTCGGTTTACGCAGGCATTTGCTTTACCTTCGGAATTGTTGATTATTACATTCCACATGCTTCTCTCTATCTGGCTTGTGCTGGCGTGCTGGTCTTTATTGGCGCACTTGACGATCGCTTTGATATCAGCGTAAAAATTCGCGCCACTATTCAGGCCGCTATCGGCATCGTCATGATGGTCGCCGGTCAACTCTATTTACGTAGCCTGGGATATATTTTTGGACCTTGGGAGATGGTGCTCGGTCCATTCGGTTATTTTCTCACGCTGTTTGCCGTGTGGGCTGCCATTAATGCCTTTAACATGGTTGACGGCATTGACGGATTGCTCGGCGGGCTTTCCAGCGTCTCGTTCGCGGCAATGGGGCTTATCCTGTGGTTTGATGGACAGACAAGCCTGGCGATTTGGTGTTTTGCGATGATTGCCGCCATCCTGCCTTACATTATGCTGAACCTGGGGATTCTGGGGCGCCGCTACAAAGTCTTTATGGGCGATGCGGGCAGTACGCTGATTGGTTTCACCGTCATTTGGGTTCTGCTGGAAACAACACAGGGTAAGACACACCCGATAAGCCCGGTAACGGCGCTATGGATTATTGCCATTCCATTAATGGACATGGTGGCGATCATGTACCGCCGTTTGCGTAAAGGGATGAGCCCCTTCTCTCCCGATCGCCAACACATTCATCATTTGATCATGCGAGCAGGGTTTACTTCCCGACAGGCTTTTGTGCTTATTACGCTGGCTGCGGCGATTCTGGCATCCATCGGCGTTGCGGCAGAATATTCTCATTTTGTCCCTGAATGGGTCATGTTGGTGCTCTTTTTGCTAGCATTCTTCCTTTACGGTTACTGTATTAAGCGTGCCTGGAAGGTGGCAAGATTTATCAAGCGTGTGAAGCGCAGACTCCGTAGGAACCGTGATACCAAGCCAAACTTAACCAAGTAAATTGAGGATACGATGACACAACCATTACCGGGGGCACACGCTGTGAGCGCTGAAAATGAACTGGATATTCGTGGGTTGTTTCGTACCTTATGGGCTGGAAAACTATGGATTGTGGGTACTGCACTGGTATTTGCGCTTGTTGCGTTAGCCTACACTTTTTTTGCTCGTCAGGAGTGGAGCGCAACCGCTATCTCAGACCGTCCAACTGTCAATATGCTGGGAGGGTATTACTCTCAGCAACAGTTCTTACGTAATCTGGACGTCAAGGCGAGCGTTGCGCCACTCGATCAACCTTCAGTCATGGATGAAGCGTATAAAGAGTTCGTGATGCAGTTAGCCTCATGGGATACGCGTCGCGATTTCTGGTTACAGACGGATTACTACAAGCAGCGCATGGTCGGAAACAGCAAAGCCGATGCGGCAATGCTGGATGAGATGATCAACAATATTCTTTTTACCCCAGGCGATGTTGCCCGTAATACCAACGACAGTGTGAAGCTGGTGGCGGAGACGGCTCCTGATGCCAATAATTTGCTGCGACAGTATGTCGCATTTGCCAGTCAGCGGGCGGCAAGTCACCTCAATGAAGAATTAAAAGGGGCATGGGCGGCGCGTACGGTACAAATGAAAGCGCAGGTAAAACGCCAGGAGGAGGTCGCCAAAGCTATTTTCTCTCGTCGCGTTCACAGCATTGAACAAGCGCTTAAAATCGCAGAACAACATAATATTTCTCGCACTTCTACCGATATTCCTGCCGATGAATTGCCCGATTCTGAGCTATTTTTGCTTGGACGTCCGATGTTGCAGGCTCGACTTGAAAACCTGCAGGCCGTCGGTCCCGCGTTCGATCTGGATTACTTCCAAAACCGGGCAATGTTGAACACACTGAATGTAGGTCCAACTCTGGATCCGCGTTTTCAGACCTATCGTTATTTGCGTACGCCGGAAGAACCGGTAAAACGTGATAGCCCACGCCGTGCCTTCCTGATGATTATGTGGGGCATTGTGGGGGGGCTGATCGGTGCTGGTGTCGCACTAACCCGTCGCCGCACGATTTAGCAATACCGTTGCAGTGAGGGGCTGGGCCCTCGCTGCCAATCCGAAGAGAATCGATGTGAAAGTACTGACTGTATTTGGCACGCGACCGGAGGCGATTAAAATGGCGCCTCTGGTTCATGCGCTGGCAAAAGACCCCTATTTTGAGGCCAAAGTTTGCGTCACTGCGCAGCATCGGGAGATGCTGGATCAAGTGTTAAACCTCTTTTCCATCGAACCTGACTACGATCTCAATATAATGCAACCGGGTCAGGGACTAACGGAAATAACCTGTCGGATCCTGGAAGGATTAAAACCTATCCTTGCTGACTTCAAACCAGATGTGGTGCTGGTTCATGGCGATACGACAACGACAATTGCCACCAGCCTTGCCGCCTTTTATCAACGTATTCCGGTTGGGCATGTCGAGGCCGGATTGCGCACCGGCGATTTATACTCCCCCTGGCCAGAAGAGGCCAACCGCACGTTGACCGGGCATCTGGCGATGTATCATTTTGCGCCGACCGAAAATTCTCGCCAGAACTTGCTGCGGGAAAATATTCCTGATAATCGCGTTTTCGTCACCGGTAACACTGTCATTGACGCGCTGATTTGGGTTCGCGACCGTGTTCTGGCGAGTGATACCTTACGGGCAGAGCTGGCGGTGCAGTACCCTTTCCTCAACAACAATAAAAAAATGATCCTGGTAACAGGCCATCGCCGCGAAAGTTTTGGCAAGGGCTTTGAACATATTTGTCATGCGTTGGCAGAGATTGCAGCCGCTAATCAGGATGTGCAGATTGTCTATCCGGTGCACCTGAATCCGAATGTCAGCGAACCGGTTAACCGCATTCTTGGTCACGTTGAAAATGTGGTTCTGATTGAACCGCAGGACTATTTGCCGTTCGTTTGGCTGATGAACCACGCCTGGCTGATCCTGACCGATTCCGGCGGTATTCAGGAAGAGGCGCCATCCTTAGGTAAGCCTGTGCTGGTGATGCGTGAAACAACGGAACGACCAGAAGCCATTACTGCAGGTACGGTGCGTTTGGTTGGCACAGATCAGCAGCGGATTGTGGAAGAGGTCACGCGCTTGCTGCACGACGAAAATGAATATCAAACCATGAGCCGCGCCCATAATCCTTATGGTGACGGTCAGGCATGTGGCCGGATTTTAGACGCGTTAAAAAATAATCGGGTATCGCTATGAGTTTTACGACCATTTCTGTTGTTGGGTTGGGATACATTGGACTGCCAACGGCAGCCGCCTTTGCTTCCCGCCAAAAGCATGTCATTGGCGTGGATGTTAACCAGCACGCGGTGGAAACCATCAATCGCGGTGAGATCCATATCGTTGAACCGGACCTGGGCAGCGTCGTGAAAACGGCTGTTGAAGGGGGATATCTGCGTGCCACGACGACGCCTGTTGAAGCCGATGCATATCTGATCGCGGTACCGACACCCTTCAAAGGCGATCATGACCCCGATATGGTGTATGTCGAGGCTGCGGCTAAGTCTATTGCGCCCGTGCTGAAGAAAGGCGCGCTGGTGATCCTCGAGTCGACCTCTCCGGTCGGGGCGACGGAGCAGATTGCGGCGTGGCTGGCGGAGATGCGCCCTGATTTGACGTTCCCGCAGCAAGCGGGTGAGCAGGCTGAGGTGAATATTGCGTACTGTCCAGAACGCGTATTGCCAGGCCAGGTGATGGTGGAACTGATTAAGAATGACCGCGTAATTGGCGGTATGACGCCTGTTTGCTCAGCGCGCGCCAGTGAACTCTACAACATCTTCCTTGAAGGTGAATGTGTGGTCACTAACTCCCGCACAGCAGAGATGTGTAAGCTGACCGAAAACAGTTTTCGTGACGTCAACATTGCATTTGCTAACGAACTGTCGCTCATTTGCGCCGATCAGGGGATTAACGTCTGGGAACTGATTCGTCTGGCGAACCGCCATCCGCGCGTGAATATTCTCCAGCCCGGTCCCGGCGTCGGCGGGCACTGCATTGCCGTCGATCCGTGGTTTATCGTGGCGCAGAACCCACAACAGGCGCGTCTTATCCGTACCGCCCGCGAAGTGAACGATGGTAAACCGCATTGGGTGGTCGATCAGGTAAAAGCGGCCGTGGCGGATTGTCTGGCCGCAACGAACAAACGCGCCAGCGAAGTGAAAATTGCCTGCTTTGGTCTCGCATTTAAACCCAACATTGATGACCTGCGCGAAAGCCCGGCGATGGGCATTGCGCTAAACATTGCCCAGTGGCACGCCGGTGAAACACTGGTGGTAGAGCCGAACATTCACCAGTTGCCGAAAAAACTGGATGGCCATTGTGTTTTAGCCACGCTGGAAAGCGCGCTGACTGCTGCCGATGTGCTGGTGATGTTGGTTGATCATAACGACTTTAAAGCGATTAACGGTGATGCGGTTCACCAGCAATATGTGGTGGATACTAAAGGCGTCTGGCGGTGATAATCCGCGCCAGTATTGAACCGCTGAGCTGGGAAAATACGTTCTTTGGCGTGAGCAGCGCCATTGTGCGTATTAGCCCCGACGCGCCGCTTTTGACGCCGGAGGCATTACAGCCCTGGTCACGGGTACAGGCAAAAATTTCAGCGTCGTGCGCGGATGAGCTGGATGCCTTACAAGCGCTGGGGTTCTCGCTGGTCGAGGGTGAAGTCGATTTAGCACTGTCGGTCGCAAATGTTAGCGATGATGGCGGTGCGGAAGTGGCGCAACGGGCCGATATTCCGGCGTTACGCCAGTTGGCCAGCGAAGCGTTCTCGCAAAGCCGCTTTCGCGCGCCGTGGTATGCGCCGGATGCCAGCGCACGCTTCTACGCACAATGGATCGAGAACGCCGTGCTGGGCACATTTGACCACCAGTGTCTGGTTCTCCGGGCGACGGGGGGCGAGATTCGCGGTTATGTTTCGCTGCGTGAACTGAATGACGCTGATGCGCGAATTGGCTTGTTGGCCGGGCGCGGAGCGGGCGCTGAATTAATGCAGGCTGCGCTCAGCTGGGCGCAATCTCGCGGAAAGACAACATTGCGGGTGGCGACCCAGATGGGCAACACCGCCGCGCTTAAACGTTACATACAGAGTGGTGCCAACATTGAAAGCACCGCGTACTGGTTATACAGGTGACAAAATGATTCCATTTAACGCACCGCCGGTGGTGGGAACCGAACTCGAATACATGCAATCGGCCATGGGCAGCGGCAAACTTTGTGGCGACGGCGGCTTTACACGCCGCTGTCAGCAGTGGCTGGAGCAACGCTTCGGCAGCGCAAAAGTGCTGCTTACGCCCTCCTGCACCGCCTCGCTTGAGATGGCGGCACTGCTGCTGGACATTCAGCCCGGCGATGAAGTCATCATGCCGAGCTACACCTTTGTGTCGACAGCGAATGCTTTTGTATTGCGCGGGGCTAAAATTGTCTTTGTCGATATCCGCCCGGATACCATGAACATCGATGAAACGCTCATCGAAGCCGCCATTTCTGAGAAAACGCGAGCTATTGTTCCGGTCCATTACGCAGGCGTTGCCTGTGAGATGGATGTCATCATGGCGCTGGCGTCAAAGTACAACCTGTTTGTGGTCGAAGATGCCGCGCAGGGGGTCATGTCCACCTATAAAGGGCGCGCGTTAGGCACTATTGGACATATTGGCTGTTTCAGCTTCCATGAAACCAAAAACTACACTGCCGGTGGTGAAGGCGGTGCGACGTTGATTAATGACCACTCGTTAATCGAACGTGCGGAAATTATCCGCGAAAAAGGCACTAACCGTAGCCAGTTCTTCCGTGGTCAGGTGGATAAGTACACCTGGCGGGATATTGGTTCCAGCTATCTGATGTCCGATCTTCAGGCGGCGTATCTGTGGGCGCAATTGGAGGCGGCAGACAGAATCAATCAACAGCGTCTGACGCTGTGGCAGACGTATTATGACGCCCTCGCTCCACTGGCGCGCGCCGGACGCATTACCTTACCTTCAGTTCCTGATGATTGTGCGCAAAACGCCCATATGTTCTACATCAAATTGCGGGATATTGATGATCGTAGTGCGTTGATTAACTTCATGAAAGAAGCCGAAATTATGGCGGTCTTCCACTATATCCCGCTACATGGCTGTCCGGCGGGCGACAAATTTGGTGAGTTTATTGGCGAAGATCGCTACACCACCAAAGAGAGCGAGCGTTTACTGCGCCTGCCACTGTTTTACAATCTGTCACCCGCAAATCAGCGTACGGTGATCACGACCTTGCTCAACTACTTCTCCTAAAATGTCGCTCGCAAAAGCGTCCCTGTGGACGGCCGCCAGTACGCTGGTAAAAATTGGCGCGGGGCTACTGGTGGTGAAACTGCTGGCCGTGGCGTTTGGCCCCGCAGGTGTCGGCCAGGCGGGTAACTTTCGCCAGATGGTTACCGTACTGGGCGTTTTGGCTGGCGCAGGTATCTTTAACGGCGTCACCAAATACGTTGCCCAGCATCACGACAATCCGGCGCAATTGCGGAACGTGGTCGGTACCTCCTCGGCGATGGTTTTGGGATTCTCAACCCTGCTGGCGCTGATTTTTTTGCTGGCGGCGGCCCCCATCAGCCAGGGACTGTTTGGCCATACTCACTACCAGGGGTTGGTGCGTCTGGTCGCACTGGTGCAAATGGGGATTGCCTGGGCAAATCTGCTGTTGGCACTGATGAAAGGCTTTCGTGACGCGGCGGGTAATGCACTGTCGTTGATCGTGGGTAGTGTGTTGGGTGTGGTGGCCTGGTATATCTGCTACCGCGTCGGCGGCTACGAAGGGGCATTACTGGGGATGGCGTTGGTGCCCGCGCTGGTCGTTGTGCCAGCTGCAGTGCTGTTGTTTAAGCGTGGAACACTCCCTCTGCGCTATCTTAAACCGTCCTGGAATAGCGTCCTTGCCGGGCAACTGTGTAAATTTACACTGATGGCGCTGATCACCTCCATTACGATCCCGGTGGCGTACATGATGATGCGAAATCTGCTGGCGGCGCACTACAGCTGGGATGACGTTGGGATCTGGCAAGGTGTCAGCAGTATTTCAGATGCGTATCTGCAATTTATTACCGCCTCGTTTAGCGTTTATCTGCTGCCAACATTGTCGCGTCTGACGGAAAAGCGCGATATTACGCGGGAAGTCGTGAAGTCACTCAGGTTTGTTTTACCGGCGGTCGCGGTAGCGAGTTTTACCGTCTGGTTGCTGCGCGATTTTGCCATTTGGCTGCTGTTTTCCGCCAAATTCACGGCGATGCGCGATTTATTCGCCTGGCAGCTCGTCGGTGATGTATTGAAAGTTGGCGCCTATGTTTTTGGCTATCTGGTGATCGCCAAAGCATCGCTGCGGTTTTATATTCTGGCTGAAATCAGCCAGTTCATTTTGTTGACGGCGTTTGCCCACTGGTTGATCCCCGCGCATGGCGCGCTGGGAGCTGCACAGGCGTATATGGCAACCTATATCGTCTATTTTTCCCTTTGTTGTGGCGTATTTTTACTCTGGCGTAGGCGGGCATGACTGTACTGATTCACGTACTGGGATCGGATATCCCTCACCATAATCAAACCGTGTTGCGGTTTTTCAATGACGCGCTGGCTGCCACGAGCGAGCATGCGCGCGTCTTTATGGTTGCAGGCAAGGATGCGGGATACAGTGAAAGCTGCCCGGCGCTCTCATTGAGTTTCTATGCTGGTAAAAAAACGCTGGCAGATGCGGTGATTGCCCTTGCGAAAGCCAATCGCCAACAGCGCTTCTTCTTCCACGGCCAGTTCAATACCGGTCTGTGGCTGGCGCTGTTGAGCGGCGGTATTAAGCCGGAACAGTTTTACTGGCACATTTGGGGGGCAGATCTGTATGAAGTCTCCCGTGGGCTGAAATTCAAACTGTTTTACCCGATTCGCCGAATGGCGCAGGGTCGTGTGGGCTGTGTGTTTGCTACACGCGGCGATCTCAGCTATTTCGCCGAGCGGCATCCGCGCGTGCGTGGAGAATTGCTCTATTTCCCGACGCGCATGGACCCTTCGCTGAATAACATGGCAAACGGACGCCAGCGCGAAGGGAAAATGACGATTCTGGTGGGGAATTCCGGCGATCGGAGCAATGAACACATTGCTGCGTTACGCGCTGTGCACCAGCAGTTCGGCGATACGGTAAATGTGATCGTTCCGATGGGGTATCCGGCGAATAACGAAGCCTATATCGAAGAGGTTCGCCAGGCGGGACTGAAGCTGTTTAGCGCTGAAAATTTACAGATCCTCAGCGAAAAGCTGGCGTTTGATGCGTATCTTGCGCTGCTTCGTCAGTGCGATTTGGGCTATTTTATTTTTGCGCGCCAGCAGGGGATTGGGACGTTGTGCCTTCTGATTCAGGCCGGCATTCCGTGCGTACTTAACCGCGAGAACCCGTTCTGGCAGGATATGGCGGAGCAGCATCTTCCGGTGCTGTTCACGACCGATCTTCTCAATGAACCCGTCGTTCGTGAAGCGCAGCGTCAGTTGGCGTCCGTCGATAAGAACGGCATTACCTTCTTTAGCCCGAACTATCTGCAACCCTGGCATAACGCGTTACAGATTGCCGCAGGAGACGTTGTATGAGTTTGATGCAATTCAGCGGTCTGCTGGTGGTCTGGCTGCTCTCCACCCTGTTTATTGGTACGCTGGCCTGGTTTGAATTCCGTCGCGTCCGTTTTAACTTCAATGTGTTTTTCACCTTGTTGTTTCTGCTGACGTTCTTTTTTGGCTTCCCACTGACCAGTGTTCTGGTGTTCCGTTTTGACGTTGGCGTTGCGCCGCCGGAAATTCTGCTGCAGGCTCTGTTATCTGCAACCTGTTTCTACGCCGTATATTACGTCACGTATAAGACCCGTTTACGTAAGCGGGTTTCCGATACACCGCGTAAGCCGCTGTTTACCATGAACCGGGTCGAGACGCATCTTACCTGGGTATTGTTGATGGGGATTGCGTTGGTGAGTGTGGGGATCTTCTTCATGCACAACGGATTTCTGCTGTTCAGGCTCAATTCATACAGTCAGATATTCTCCAGTGAAGTCTCCGGCGTGGCATTGAAACGCTTCTTCTACTTCTTTATTCCGGCGATGCTGGTGATTTATTTTTTACGCCAGGACAGCAAAGCGTGGCTGTTCTTTTTGGTCAGCACAGTTGCGTTCGGTTTGCTTACCTACATGATTGTCGGCGGCACGCGTGCGAATATCATCATCGCGTTTGCCATCTTCCTGTTTATTGGCATTATTCGCGGCTGGATTTCACTGTGGATGCTGGCAGCGGCGGGTGTGCTGGGGATCGTCGGCATGTTCTGGCTGGCGCTGAAACGCTACGGGATGAACGTCAGCGGCGATGAAGCGTTTTACACCTTCTTGTATCTGACCCGGGACACCTTCTCTCCGTGGGAGAACCTGGCGCTGTTATTGCAGAACTATAGCAATATCGAATTTCAGGGGCTGGCGCCGATCGTCCGTGACTTTTACGTCTTTATCCCGTCCTGGCTCTGGCCTGGACGGCCAGGTATTGTGCTCAACTCCGCGAATTATTTTACCTGGGAAGTGCTCAACAACCATTCGGGCCTTGCCATCTCACCGACCCTTATCGGTTCGCTGGTGGTGATGGGCGGGGCGTTGTTTATTCCGCTCGGGGCGATTGTGGTTGGCTTGATTATCAAGTGGTTCGACTGGCTGTATGAACTGGGTAATCGGGAAACTAACCGTTATAAAACAGCGATTTTGCACAGCTTTTGCTTCGGCGCCATCTTCAATATGATTGTCCTGGCGCGAGAAGGTCTGGATTCGTTTGTCTCACGGGTGGTTTTTTTTCTCGTGATTTTTGGTGTTTGTCTGTTGGTGGCGAAACTGTTGTTCTGGCTTTTTGACTATGCCGGGCTCATTCAAAAACGAAAATCCTCGCTGCCGCAGACACAGGTTGAAGGGTAAAGATGACAGATAACACGACTGCACCCGTCTACGCGCTGCGTGGATTACAGTTGATTGGATGGCGTGATATGCAGCACGCGCTCAATTACCTGTTTGCAGATGGCCAGATCAGGCAGGGAACGCTGGTGGCGATTAACGCTGAGAAGATGCTGACGGCGGAAGATAATCCCGAAGTCCGGGCGTTGATTAACGCCGCTGAGTTCAAATATGCGGACGGTATTAGCGTTGTGCGCTCGGTGCGCAAAAAATTCCCCCAGGCTCGTATCTCGCGTGTTGCCGGTGCCGATCTCTGGGAAGCGTTGATGGCGCGGGCAGGTGAGGAAGGCACGCCTGTTTTTCTGGTTGGCGGCAAGCCGGAGGTGCTGGCGCAAACACAAGCAAAATTACGCGCGCAATGGAATGTGAATATCGTCGGCAGCCAGGATGGATATTTTAAGCCTGAAGACCGTCAGGCGCTGTTTGAGCGGATTCACGCCAGCGGCGCGAAGATTGTGACGGTCGCGATGGGGTCGCCAAAACAGGAAATCCTGATGCGTGATTGCCGTCTTATTCATCCACATGCCTTATACATGGGCGTGGGCGGCACGTATGACGTTTTTACCGGACACGTTAAGCGCGCGCCAAAAGTATGGCAAAAACTGGGGCTGGAATGGCTGTACCGCTTATTATCACAGCCGAGTCGTATTACCCGACAGTTACGTTTACTGCGTTACCTCCGCTGGCACTATACCGGCGACCTCTGAATCTCCCTCTTGATCCTTTCGGGTAGTGCATTCTGCGTAATGCACTGCCCCGCCGCACAACAATTGCTGCTTTATTGCTCAGCGCATTCATTTTTTTAATGCTTCGTTTGCCATTTTGGAAAATTTAAGAAATTATTCGCCCCCATCATTGCAGTGCCGTGGTGTTTATTGCACCAGCCGTTAACCGCCCGGCGCGCAGGGTCTGTGATGGAAAAAGGTACTCATTACAATAACCGGTCATCCCGGGAAAAAAGCAAACACGATCAGAGGAACTATGGCAGAGAATAAACCGGAGCTACAGCGTGGGCTGGAAGCTCGTCATATCGAATTGATTGCTCTCGGGGGCACGATTGGCGTCGGCCTGTTTATGGGAGCCGCCAGTACGCTGAAATGGGCCGGACCGTCAGTCCTGCTGGCGTATATTGTTGCCGGGCTTTTTGTTTTTTTCATCATGCGTTCAATGGGTGAAATGCTGTTCCTTGAACCCGTTGCTGGTTCATTTGCCGTCTACGCTCACCGCTATATGAGCCCTTTCTTCGGGTATCTCACGGCGTGGTCATACTGGTTTATGTGGATGGCGGTGGGGATCTCGGAGATCACCGCTATTGGGGTCTATGTGCAATTCTGGTTTCCAGAAATGGCGCAATGGATACCCGCATTGATTGCCGTAGGGCTTGTCGCGCTCGCGAATCTCGCCGCCGTACGTCTGTATGGCGAAATTGAGTTCTGGTTTGCGATGATCAAAGTCACCACCATTATTGTGATGATAGTGGTCGGTCTGGGAGTGATTTTCTTCGGCTTTGGTAACGGCGGTCAGGCCATTGGTTTTGGCAACCTGACGGAGCACGGCGGTTTCTTTGCCGGTGGCTGGAAAGGCTTTCTCACGGCATTGTGCATTGTGGTTGCGTCCTACCAGGGCGTTGAGCTGATCGGCATTACCGCCGGTGAAGCGAAAAACCCGCAGGTGACGCTGCGTAGCGCGGTAGGCAAAGTGTTGTGGCGTATCCTGATTTTCTACGTGGGCGCGATTTTCGTTATTGTGACCATCTTCCCGTGGAACGAAATTGGCAGCAACGGTAGCCCATTCGTTCTGACCTTTGCCAAAATCGGGATTACCGCAGCGGCAGGTATTATTAACTTTGTGGTGCTGACGGCGGCGCTTTCCGGCTGTAACAGTGGGATGTATAGCTGCGGGCGTATGCTGTACGCGCTGGCGAAGAACCGCCAGCTTCCGGCAGCTATGGCCAAAGTGTCTCGTCACGGCGTGCCGGTTGCCGGTGTGGCGCTCTCTATCATGATTTTGCTGATTGGCTCTTGCCTCAACTACATCATCCCAAATCCTCAGCGTGTCTTTGTCTATGTCTACAGTGCGAGCGTCTTACCGGGCATGGTGCCGTGGTTTGTGATCCTGATTAGCCAGGTGCGCTTTCGTCAGGCACATAAAGAGGCGATCGCCAGCCATCCTTTCCGCTCGATTATGTTCCCCTGGGCGAATTATTTGACGATGGCGTTCCTGGTTTGCGTTTTAATTGGCATGTACTTTAATGATGATACGCGTATGTCGCTGTTTGTCGGCATCCTCTTTCTGCTTGTCGTTACCCTCGTCTACAAGGTTTTTGGCCTGAATCGGGGTGTTGATATTCAAAAAGTGGAGAAATAAGCGACAAAACGCACAAACCATGAGCAAACGATAATTTTCTTTAAAAAGACACTAGACAGCGGGGGGGGAAGTCCGTATTATCCGACCCCGCAACGGCGCTAAGCGCCCGTAGCTCAGCTGGATAGAGCGCTGCCCTCCGGAGGCAGAGGTCTCAGGTTCGAATCCTGTCGGGCGCACCATTTACCCGGTGCTGGAGCTGCGGTGGTTTTAAAGACCGCGTAAAAGATTTGCAGTGGTGGCTATAGCTCAGTTGGTAGAGCCCTGGATTGTGATTCCAGTTGTCGTGGGTTCGAATCCCATTAGCCACCCCATTATTTGATAAGTTGTGACAATGCGAAGGTGGCGGAATTGGTAGACGCGCTAGCTTCAGGTGTTAGTGTTCTTACGGACGTGGGGGTTCAAGTCCCCCCCCTCGCACCACGACTTAAAGAATTGAACTAAAAATTCAAAAAAGCAGTACATCGGCGAGTAGCGCAGCTTGGTAGCGCAACTGGTTTGGGACCAGTGGGTCGGAGGTTCGAATCCTCTCTCGCCGACCAATTTTGAACCCCGCTTCGGCGGGGTTTTTTGTTTTCTGCTGTTCCCTTCTTTAGTTTTATCCCCGAATATATCCACAGACGATATGTCACCACCTGGCGACGTCATCGCGTAAGATTGTCGCTGTCGAGCGACAGGTAATTTCATGTTTTTACAGTGTTTCTTTATATTCGCGAAGAGTTGTCGTTATACAGAGACAAACGGCGCTTCGTGGTGAAGAAGGGGAAGGAAGCCAACCGTCGCAGACCCGCTCTGGGCGCGGTTCCCCGAATCGTCTGAATCCCTGCTTTTTGCAGTTCAATCATGGCACGCATTGTGCAATAATATACGGGTAGATGCTCATTCCATCTCTTATGCTCGCCTTAGTGCCTCATAAACTCAGGAATGATGCAGAGCCGTTTACGGTGCTTATCGTCCACAGACAGATGTCGCTTTCGCCTCATCAAACACCATGGGCATAACGTTGAGTGAAGCACCCATTTATGTTGTCATACAGACCTGTTTAACGCCTGCTCCTGATGGAGTGGGCGTTTTTTTATGGGTGTTACCGTAGAGTGGCATGCCCGGCAAGCTGCTCGCCACCGGGCATGAAGGTGTTACTGCGGAGGGTTATTCTGCAACGTCAACATCAGGCCATCGCGACGCATAGCCGCAGCGTCTTCCGGCTGATGGAGTCTGTCCAGCACATCGGCAAGCCAGGCGTAGTCATAGGCATCCGAGCGTTGTTTGAGCGCAGCACGGAAGGCCAGGGCGGCCTCTTGCCACTCGCCATGTTTCATCAGTGACTGACCCAGCGTGCTCCACAGTAGCGGACGATCGCCAACATTTTTAATCTGTTGACGGAGTACTTTCTCCACCAGCTCCGGATTGTTGGTTTTCAAACGCGGGATCGGTAATACCAGACGATCATCGTACTGGCGTTTCAGGCCATCGATGATGATCTGCTGCGCGGTATCGTGATCGTCACACTCGATCAGATGCTCTGCCATGGCAACCTGCAGGGGAACCTGATGGCGGGTTTTACGGCTTTGATTTTTCCACCAGTCTCGTAACCCTTCACTGCCCTGATCGGCGCGCGCCTTATCCATCAGACCAATCCACGCCTGCTGTTCCAGCAGGGCTCGGTGCTCTTCATCACCGACTTTGGCTTTCGCCATCGACGGAATAATCTCCAGCAACGATCCCCATGCGCCGGTACGGATATAGGCTTGCTCTGCCAGACGTAATACTTCCGGGTGGCGTGGTGTCACTTCCAGCAGTTTGTCTACGCCATGGCGCGCTGCGTGGTCCTCATTACGCGCCAGTTGCAGACGTACGCGGGCGATTTCCACCGGGATGGTGTCGTTACCTGCGATCTCGGCAGCGCGCTCGAGGTGTTGATTCGCACGTGCTTCATCGCCACGCTGTTGCGCCGCTTCGGCGGCCAGAAGGTAGTTCACCACCGGCTGTTCAGCATGATCGGCATTTTTCGACATCAGCTTCTCAACCTGCTGATAATCGCCTTCTGCCAGTTTGAGGAGCGCCTGCTCCGTTTGCTTGCGCGCACGGCGGCGTTTACGACCCACAAACCAGCCGCGCGTGTGTGCGCCTGTGCGGAAAATGCGGCGTAGCAGCCATTCGATCGCAAACAGAGCAACCATCATGACGATCAGAATAATCACCAGGCCAGTGACGCTGGTTTCAATGTTGTAATTGTCGGTCTGGATCAGTACATATCCCTGATGACCCGCGAGCATCGGACCCACCACGATACCGGCGATCAACAATACAAAGAGCAATAATACTTTTAGCATC
Source organism: Citrobacter sp. R56 (assembly GCF_016811995.1). Lineage (GTDB taxonomy): Bacteria > Pseudomonadota > Gammaproteobacteria > Enterobacterales > Enterobacteriaceae > Citrobacter_D > Citrobacter_D enshiensis. The sequence goes on along the minus strand of NZ_CP069159.1, from coordinate 4,566,445 downwards.
ATTATTCTCCTTGCGGCGCAGCGGACGGAGTGTCAGCTTGTGGTGCAGGTGCAGGTGCAGGTGCAGGTGCAGGTGCAGGTGCAGGTGCAGGTGCAGGTGCAGGTGCAGGTGCAGGTGCAGGTGCGGATGTAGATGTAGGCGCAGATGTAGACGTTGTTGATTGCGCCAACAAATTACGCACGCGAGTTTGCATCAGCTTCTCAAGAATTTCCTGGCTTTTCAGCGTTTCCGGCACATCCATGGTGATGCTCTGCTGGCTCAGTTTGTCCACTTCATCAAGGAACGCTTTGGTCGTCGCATCTTCGGTGTCGTAGTACGCGCGAACCCATGTAGAAACGTTATCCAGCGCCTGGCGGTAGGTTTCTTCCTGATGGCGCGGAACGGCTTGCGCTGCGACTAACAGGCGTGAACGGATATTTTCACGCAGATAAACATCCTGATTTGGCGCCAGCAGCGGCACGGCAGTCTCATCGCGACGACGAATGGTGATGAAGCTGTCCATAAAGTTCTGCCAGCTTTTTTGCAGGTTAACGCGCCATTCGCTGATGGAGCTCGAAAGTTCGCTGCTGTCGGAATCCATCGGTGAGTCATCGTTGTCGTTGTCAGCCAGACGCAGATTATCGATCTGGTTAGAGAGTTGGTTGACCTTGAGGATAATACCGTCGTAGTCCACCTGCGAGACGGATGACAGGCTGGCGATATCATCGGTAATGGCCCGGCGAGCAGTGATGAGGCTCGGATCGTTCATATCCGCAAGGCTGGCGTCCGCGCTCTTTAACAGCGCTGCGGCGGTGGTGACATCCTGATCGCTCCACAGCTTACGTCCGGCAAGCTTCACCAGAAAATCAGCTTGTGCCAGCAGCCAGGTTTTGGCATCGCTTCCAGAGATGGTGGCGACTTTCTGCTGCACGTCGGCGAGTTGTTTCGCCAGTGTCGTTTGCTGACGGTTCGCCTCATCCAACAGTGTTGCCTGTTTTTTAATAATGCTTTCGAGTTCTGTTTTTTGGGCTTCCTGCGCTTTTTGCAACGCTGTCAGCTGGTTAGCTAACGCATCGCTGGTGGCTGTCTGTGTCGTCGCCTGCTGTTTTCCCCAGCCATAAAGTCCAACACCTGCCGCAAGGGCAATGGCAATGGCTACCGCGCTCAGGATCAGCGAGGTGCTATTTTTGCTCTTTTTCTCAGTGTTGACTGGCTGTGATGTGGTTTCCACGGCCTCCCTGGTCTCTTCAACCGCGGCGGAGGATTTTTCTTGTTCCGTCATTATGGCATCCCATTATGAGAGTTATTGTAATGCGCGCAGTAGCGCATCGTTGTCGGCGTTATCAGCGACCTTAATATCTTGCCAGCCCAATTCCCGGGCGAGGTGCGCCAGACGCTCGCTGACGACCAGCAGCCGACAGCGTAGTAACCAGTGTTCCCGATACCATTGTGGTGTCATTGACCAGAGCTGTTGCAACATCTCGCCACTGGTGACAACCACCGTTGTAACACCACGAGAGTGCCAGCGCATGGCCTCTTGTGCACCGTCGTAATGTTTTGCACTGCGTTGATAACATTCACAAAAAATGACATCAGCCCCGCGTTCCATTAGGGTGTCTCCTAACAGTTCACGTCCGCCATTGCCACGTAGAATAAGTGCCTGCTTACCTGCAATATTTTGTAATTCAGGTAATTGTAGCAAGACTTCGCTAATTTCCCGATCCAGAGGATAACGAATATTGCACCCGCTCACCGTATGCAGCGCCAGCGCCGTGGTGCGGCCAATAGCAAAATACTGCGGGAGCGTTGGCCAGTTTTGCCCTTGCTGCTGAAGTTGGGCATGGGCGAAAGCGACAGCATGTTGGGAAAGGGCGAAGACGAGATCGTTCTGAGTCAGTGTGGCCAGGCGATCGGCAAGTGTATTGAGCTCACGACCTGGCGTGAACTCAATGAGCGGAAAGCTCCAGGCCACCTGCCCCAGTGTGCGCAGACGGCTCACTAACTCTTCCCCTGAGGGAGACGGGCGGGTGACCAGAATACTCATGCGGGGGCTTCTCCGTTGTAAACCTCTGTCAGAATGGCGCGGGCTCCGTTCTCCAGCAGTTCTTCCGCCAGGGAGATGCCCATCTGTTCGGCATCCTGAGGCGAGCCGCGTCGTTCGCCACGAATCATCTGCGAACCATCAGGGGCACCCACCAACGCACGTAGCCAGATTTCACCGTCGATGATTTCAGCATAGCTGCCTATGGGCACCTGACAGCCACCCTCAAGGCGGGTGTTCATGGCGCGCTCGGCTTTGACACGCACGGCGGTTTCATCATGATTCAGCGGCGCCAGCAGTTCACGGGTACGGGTATCATCCAGTCGACACTCAATGCCAACCGCGCCTTGCCCGACCGCAGGAAGCGAAATTTCTGGCGGCATGGCGGTGCGAATACGTGACTCCAGACCCAGGCGTTTTAACCCGGCAACGGCCAGAATAATGGCGTCATAGTCACCGTTATCCAGTTTGCTGAGACGCGTTCCGACATTGCCGCGCAACGAGCGGATAATGAGATCCGGACGGCGTTCAGCCAGCTGGCACTGGCGACGCAGACTGGAGGTGCCTACGATGCTGCCCGGCGGCAGTTCATCCAGATGATGATAGGTATTTGAGACAAACGCATCGCGCGGGTCTTCGCGTTCGCAAATGGTGACCAGTCCAAGGCCTTGCGGGAACTCAACTGGTACATCTTTCATGGAATGCACCGCGATGTCCGCGCGTTTTTCCAGCAGCGCGACTTCCAGCTCTTTGACGAACAAGCCTTTTCCGCCCACTTTCGCCAAAGGAGTATCAAGAATTACGTCGCCACGCGTCACCATTGGCACCAGTTCAACAACCAGTCCAGGATGATTCGCCAGCAAGGTGTCTTTGACAAAATGTGCCTGCCAGAGCGCAAGGGGGCTTTGGCGTGTGGCAATTCTTAAAACTTTGTCTAACATGCTTGTTACCGTCATTTTCGTCCGTGAACCATCCTAACATCCTTACAAGTGGGATGTCAGTGTTACGGTCAAAGGTGAGTGAGAGAGTCGGCGTTGTGTCGTCAATGACAGTGAAGCGTGACGAGAAAGCGCCTTGCCCTATTACAGAATTTACACGAAGCGAACGGTGCTACACTGGTAAGTAGTGCAACTTTCTTTACGGTCAATGAGCAAGGTGTTAAATTGATCACGTTTTAGACCATTTTTTCGTCTGTGCCTCAAAGAGGAGACCGAAAAAAGGTAACGGCTATTTTTGACATACGGTATATCCCGAATGATGACGTTTGCGAAACCACGTAACGGTGGCGACAAACAGAAACATGACGGGTAGCAACATCAGGCGATACGTCTTGTACCTCTATATTGAGACTTTGAAACAGAGACTGGATGCCATAAATCAACTGCGTGTGGACCGCGCGCTTGCTGCCATGGGACCTGCTTTCCAGCAGGTATACAGTCTGCTGCCGACATTATTGCATTATCACCATCCGCTGATGCCGGGTTACCTGGATGGTAACGTTCCCAAAGGCATCTGTTTCTACTCGCCTGATGAAACCCAACGCCACTATCTGAATGAACTGGAACTGCACCGTGGTATGTCTGTGCAGAACCCGCCGAAAGGTGAATTGCCGATTACCGGCGTTTACTCAATGGGCAGTACGTCTTCAGTAGGGCAAAGCTGTTCTTCTGACCTGGACATCTGGGTCTGCCACCAATCCTGGCTCGACAGCGAAGAGCGACAGTTACTTCAACGCAAATGCAGCCTTCTGGAAAGTTGGGCCGCCTCGCTGGGTGTTGAAGTCAGCTTCTTCCTGATCGATGAAAACCGTTTCCGCCACAATGAAAGCGGCAGTCTCGGCGGTGAAGACTGTGGCTCCACACAGCATATCCTGCTGCTGGACGAATTTTATCGCACCGCTGTGCGTCTGGCCGGTAAACGTATTCTGTGGAATATGGTGCCGTGCGACGAAGAAGAGCATTACGACGATTACGTGATGACGCTCTACGCACAGGGGGTGTTGACGCCAAACGAATGGCTGGATCTGGGCGGACTGAGCTCACTTTCAGCGGAAGAGTACTTTGGTGCCAGCCTTTGGCAGCTCTACAAAAGCATTGATTCACCGTACAAAGCGGTGCTGAAAACGCTGCTGCTGGAAGCGTATTCCTGGGAATACCCGGATCCTCGCCTGTTGGCGAAAGACATCAAACAGCGTCTGCACGATGGCGAGATCGTTTCCTTTGGTCTTGATCCCTACTGCATGATGCTGGAACGCGTTACCGAATATCTCACGGCGATTGAAGACCCAACGCGCCTGGATCTGGTGCGTCGATGTTTCTACCTGAAAGTTTGCGAGAAACTGAGTCGTGAACGCGCCTGTGTCGGCTGGCGCCGTGAAGTCTTAAGTCAGTTAGTCAAAGAGTGGGGATGGGACGAAGCACGTCTGGCCATGCTCGACAACCGCGCTAACTGGAAGATCGATCAAGTCCGCGAAGCGCACAACGAACTGCTCGATGCCATGATGCAGAGCTATCGTAACCTGATCCGCTTTGCGCGCCGTAACAACCTCAGCGTTAGCGCCAGTCCACAGGATATCGGGGTATTGACCCGTAAACTGTATGCCGCATTTGAGGCGTTACCGGGTAAAGTGACGCTGGTGAACCCGCAGATTTCGCCGGATCTCTCCGAGCCGAATCTGACGTTTATCCATGTGCCGCCGGGTCGTGCCAACCGTTCAGGATGGTATCTTTACAACCGCGCGCCGAACATGGATTCCATCATCAGCCATCAGCCGTTGGAATATAACCGTTACCTGAACAAGCTGGTGGCCTGGGCGTGGTTTAATGGCCTGCTGACCTCACGTACGCACCTGTTTATTAAAGGCAACGGCATTGTTGATCTGCCGAAGTTGCAGGAGATGGTGGCTGACGTGTCGCATCATTTCCCTCTGCGTTTGCCCGCGCCAACGCCAAAAGCGCTCTACAGCCCATGTGAAATTCGTCACCTGGCGATTATCGTCAACCTTGAATATGACCCGACAGCGGCGTTCCGTAATCAGGTCGTGCATTTTGATTTCCGCAAGCTGGATATCTTCAGCTTTGGCGAAGAACAAAATTGCCTGGTGGGCAGCGTGGACCTGTTGTATCGCAACTCATGGAACGAAGTGCGTACGCTGCATTTCAACGGCGAACAGGCGATGATTGAAGCGCTGAAAACGATTCTGGGCAAAATGCACCAGGATGCCGCCCCGCCGGACAGCGTGGAAGTCTTCTGCTACAGCCAGCATTTGCGAGGACTGATTCGCACCCGCGTACAGCAACTGGTTTCTGAGTGTATTGAACTGCGACTCTCCAGCACGCGGCAGGAAACTGGGCGCTTCAAAGCGCTACGCGTTGCAGGCCAGACCTGGGGACTGTTCTTTGAACGTCTGAACGTTTCAGTGCAGAAGCTGGAAAACGCCATTGAGTTCTATGGCGCCATTTCACATAACAAGCTGCATGGGCTTTCTGTGCAGGTTGAGACAAACCATGTGAAATTACCGTCGGTGGTGGATGGTTTCGCCAGTGAAGGCATTATTCAGTTCTTCTTTGAAGAAACCGGCGATGAAAAAGGCTTTAATATCTACATTCTGGACGAAAGTAACCGGGCGGAAGTTTACCATCACTGCGAAGGTAGCAAAGAGGAGCTGGTGCGCGACGTTAGCCGCTTCTACTCGTCTTCCCACGATCGCTTTACGTATGGCTCCAGTTTCATCAACTTTAACTTGCCACAGTTCTACCAGATCGTGAATACCGAGGGTCGTGCGCAGGTGATCCCATTCCGCACGCAGTCGATTGGTACGGTGCCCCCGGCCAGTCAGGACAACGATACACCGCTGTTACAGCAGTATTTCTCTTGATGCTTGTGCCGGATAAGGCGAAGACCCTATCCGGCAAAAATCTTAACGGAAGCTAACCGCTTCACCCGCTTGTTGCGTTGCCGCTTGCTCAAGCAGCGCCCAGAAAGTCTCGCCGCTGCGGTCGCAGATCCATTCGTCGCCTTTCAGATCAAAATGGTAGCCGCCCTGTTTGGTCGCCAGCCACACCTGGTGCAACGGCTCCTGGCGGTTGATGATAATTTTACTGCCGTTTTCAAAGGTAATGGTCAGCACGCCACCGTTGATTTCGCAGTCGATATCGCTGTCGCCGTCCCAGTCGTCCAGACGCTCTTCAATGGTCATCCACAGGGTGTCCGCAAGGCGATGAAATTCACTGTCGTTCATTTTTTTATCCCATTTTTCGTGATGTTCGCAGTATAACGCGAAACAAAACACGTTGCAGTTTGCAGGCAAACTCTTGCTTTTACGTCTTCTCCTGCGATGATAGAAAACAGAAAGCATGAACTTACAGGCAATCCATAATGAAAAACGTGTTTCAGGCACTCGCTGTACTTCTTACTCTGTTCAGCCTGACGGGCTGCGGTCTTAAAGGCCCGCTCTATTTTCCGCCAGAGGACAAAAATGCACCGCCTCCGACGCATAAGGTTGAACCGCAAACGCAATCCACCATGCCAGAACGAAATGATCGTGCAACAGGCGACGGCCCTACTCAGGTGAATTACTGACGGTAACCCTCTGTACCCGCGTGAATGGAGCGAATGATGCAATTCTCTAAAATGCATGGCCTTGGCAACGATTTTATGGTCGTCGACGCGGTAACGCAGAATGTTTTTTTCTCGCCGGAATTGATCCGCCGTCTGTCGGACAGACATCTGGGGGTCGGGTTCGATCAGCTGTTGGTGGTCGAACCGCCTTACGATCCTGAGCTGGATTTTCATTACCGCATCTTTAATGCGGATGGGAGTGAAGTCTCGCAGTGCGGTAACGGTGCACGCTGTTTTGCCCGGTTTGTTCGCCTGAAAGGGTTGACGAACAAGCGCGATATTTGCGTCAGCACGGCCAATGGCCGCATGGTTCTGAGCGTCACCGACGACGACCTGGTGCGGGTCAACATGGGCGAGCCCAACTTTGAACCGGCGCAGGTGCCTTTTCGCGCCAACAAAGCGGAAAAGACCTATATTATGCGAGTCGCTGAACAAACAGTATTGTGCGGCGTCGTTTCGATGGGGAACCCGCATTGCGTGATTCAGGTTGATGATGTTGATACGGCCGCCGTAGAGACGTTGGGGCCGGTTCTGGAAAATCATGAACGCTTTCCTGAGCGCGCCAATATAGGGTTTATGCAAGTGGTCAAACGCGAGCATATCCGGTTACGCGTTTATGAGCGTGGGGCAGGAGAAACCCAGGCCTGCGGCAGTGGTGCGTGCGCTGCCGTAGCGGTCGGCATTCAGCAGGGTTTGCTGGCAGAAGAAGTACGCGTGGAATTACCCGGCGGTCGCCTTGATATCGCCTGGAAAGGTCCGGGCCATCCGTTATATATGACTGGCCCGGCGGCACATGTCTACGACGGATTTATTCATCTATGAAGCAACCAGGGGAAGAACTACAGGAAACACTCATGGAACTGGATGACCGTGCGGTCGTCGAGTATTTACAGCGTCACCCTGAGTTTTTTATCCGCAATGCGCGCGCTGTTGAAGCGATGCGTGTCCCGCACCCGGTGCGTGGAACCATCTCTTTAGTTGAATGGCATATGGTGCGCGCGCGCAACCATATCAACGAGCTCGAAGAGAACATGACGCTGCTGATGGAGCAGGCTAACGCCAATGAAAGCCTGTTTAATCGCCTGTTGCATCTCCAGGGGCGACTGGCATCAGCCAGCAGTCTGGATGAGATGCTGATACGTTTTCATCGCTGGGCGCGCGATCTGGGGCTGGCAGGGGCAACAATCCGCTTATTCCCCGATCGCTGGCGACTCGGCGCACCGTCGAGTTTCACGCATCTGGCATTAAGCCGTCAGGCCTTTGAACCGCTGCGTATTCAACGTCTGGGGCACGAGCAGCACTATCTTGGCCCGCTCAACGGCCCGGAACTGCTGGTGGTGCTGCCGGAAGCCAAAGCGATAGGCTCGGTAGCGATGTCAATGCTGGGACGCGAGGGCGATCTCGGCGTCATGTTGTTCAGCAGTCGTGATGCTCATCATTATCAGCAGGGGCAAGGGACGCAGTTGCTGCATGAAATAGCGCTGATGTTGCCGGAGTTGCTTGAGCGTTGGATTGAACGCATATGACGGATTTGCCGCTTTCTCAGGACGTTGCCCGCTTTTTGCGTTATCTGGGCGTGGAGCGGCAGCTTAGCCCAATAACGCACCTGAATTATCAGCGTCAGCTTGATGCCATTATCGCGTTAGCCGGGGAAACCGGAATGCAGAGCTGGCAACAATGTGATGCTGCGAGAGTACGCAGTTTTGCGGTACGCAGTCGTCGCAAAGGGCTTGGCCCCGCCAGTCTGGCGCTACGCCTCTCTGCATTGCGCAGTTTCTTCGACTGGCTGGTGAGCCAGGGCGAGCTGCCAGCCAACCCGGCGAAAGGGATCTCCGCACCCAAAGCGCCGCGCCATCTGCCGAAAAATATCGACGTTGACGATGTGAATCGCCTGCTGAATATCGACCTCAATGACCCGCTTGCCGTGCGCGACCGCGCAATGCTGGAGGTGATGTACGGCGCGGGGCTACGTTTGTCAGAATTGGTTGGGCTGGATATCAAACATCTCGATCTCGACACTGGCGAAGTGTGGGTGATGGGGAAAGGCAGCAAAGAGCGACGCCTGCCCATCGGACGCAATGCGGTGGCGTGGATTGAACACTGGCTGGATCTGCGTGGCCTGTTTGGCGGTGACGACGATGCGCTGTTTCTCTCCAAACTGGGAAAACGGATTTCGGCGCGTAACGTGCAAAAACGGTTTGCCGAGTGGGGCATCAAGCAGGGGCTGAATAGCCATGTGCATCCGCATAAACTGCGCCACTCATTTGCCACCCATATGCTGGAGTCGAGCGGCGATCTGCGCGGTGTGCAGGAGTTGTTGGGGCACGCCAATCTCTCGACCACCCAAATCTATACTCATCTTGATTTTCAACACCTGGCCTCGGTGTACGATGCGGCGCATCCACGCGCCAAACGGGGGAAATAATGCGTTTTTACCGGCCGTTGGGGCGCATCTCTGCGCTCACTTTTGACCTGGACGACACCCTTTATGATAACCGTCAGGTTATTCTGCGCACGGAGCAGGAAGCGCTCGCCTTTGTGCAAAACTATCACCCTGCGCTGCGCACATTACAAAACGCTGACCTGCAGCGTTTACGCCAGGCAGTACGCGAAGCGGAGCCGGACATTTACCATGATGTCACTGAGTGGCGGCATCGCGCCGTAGAACGTGCCATGTTGAATGCGGGATTATCAGCCGAAGAGGCGACGGCAGGTGCCAATGCCGCGATGATGAATTTCGCAAAGTGGCGTAGCCGGATTGACGTCCCGCAGGAGACACATGACACGCTTACGCAACTGGCAAAAAAATGGCCGCTGGTGGCGATTACCAACGGCAATGCGCAGCCGGAATTGTTTGGGCTGGGCGACTATTTTAAGTTTGTCCTGCGGGCGGGTCCGGACGGTCGTTCGAAGCCGTTTAGCGACATGTATGCCTTAGCCGCTGAGAAGCTCAACGTCCCGATCGGCGAGATCCTGCATGTGGGCGACGATCTCACCACCGACGTCGCTGGTGCCATTCGCTGCGGCATGCAGGCCTGCTGGATCAAGCCGGAGAATGCCGACCTGATGCAGACCAATGACAGCCGTTTGTTACCGCATCTGGAAATTTCCCGGTTGGCATCGTTGACCTCGCTGATATAATCCTCAATAGTTCTGTATAAAATTCCAGGGTTTTGGTGGATGGCGCTACGCTTATCCGCCCTACGCTGACTGCGATCACGTAGGCCCGATAAGCGAAGCGCCATCGGGCATTTCGCAATTTATCTATTCCTAACGCGGCGGTGCCATCAATGGACGTTTCTTACCTGCTCGACAGCCTTAATGACAAACAGCGCGAAGCCGTCGCTGCTTCGCGCACCAACATGCTGGTGCTGGCGGGGGCGGGCAGTGGTAAGACGCGTGTGCTGGTACACCGCATCGCCTGGCTGATGAGCGTGGAAAACTGCTCGCCGTACTCCATTATGGCAGTGACCTTCACCAATAAAGCGGCGGCGGAGATGCGCCACCGTATCGGGCAACTGATGGGGACGACGCAGGGCGGGATGTGGGTTGGCACCTTCCACGGGCTGGCGCACCGTCTGCTGCGTGCGCACCATTTGGACGCCAATCTGCCGCAGGATTTCCAAATCCTCGATAGCGAAGACCAGCTGCGTCTGCTGAAGCGCCTGATCAAAGCCATGAATCTCGACGAGAAGCAGTGGCCGCCGCGTCAGGCGATGTGGTACATCAACAGCCAGAAAGACGAAGGGCTGCGCCCACACCATATTCAGAGCTACGGCAACCCGGTTGAGCAGACCTGGCAGAAGGTCTACCAGGCTTATCAGGAAGCGTGCGACCGTGCAGGGCTGGTCGATTTCGCCGAACTGCTGCTGCGCGCTCACGAACTGTGGCTCAACAAGCCACATATTCTTCAGCACTACCGCGAACGCTTCACCAATATTCTGGTCGACGAATTCCAGGATACCAACAACATTCAGTATGCGTGGATCCGCCTGCTGGCGGGCGATACCGGCAAAGTGATGATCGTGGGCGACGATGACCAGTCAATCTACGGCTGGCGCGGCGCGCAGGTTGAAAACATCCAGCGCTTCCTCAACGATTTCCCCGGCGCCGAGACTATCCGCCTGGAGCAGAACTACCGTTCGACCAGCAATATTTTGAGCGCGGCGAACGCCCTGATTGAGAACAACAGCGGTCGTCTCGGTAAGAAGCTGTGGACCGATGGTGCGGACGGCGAGCCTATCTCGCTCTACTGCGCCTTTAATGAGCTCGATGAAGCGCGCTTCGTGGTCAACCGCATCAAAACCTGGCAAGACAACGGCGGCGCGCTGGATCAGTGCGCGATTCTCTATCGCAGCAACGCCCAGTCGCGCGTGCTGGAAGAGGCGTTACTGCAGGCGAGCATGCCGTACCGCATTTACGGCGGTATGCGCTTCTTCGAACGCCAGGAAATCAAAGACGCCCTCTCTTATCTGCGCCTGATTGCCAACCGCAACGATGATGCGGCGTTTGAGCGTGTGGTGAATACGCCAACGCGCGGTATCGGCGACCGTACGCTGGACGTGGTACGCCAGACCTCACGTGACCGTCAGCTGACGCTGTGGCAAGCCTGCCGCGAGCTGTTGCAGGAAAAAGCGCTGGCGGGCCGCGCTGCGAGCGCGTTACAGCGCTTTATGGAACTGATTGACGCGCTGGCACAAGAAACGGCGGATATGCCGCTGCACGTGCAGACTGACCGTGTGGTGAAAGACTCCGGCCTGCGCATGATGTATGAGCAGGAAAAGGGCGAGAAGGGTCAGACGCGTATCGAAAACTTAGACGAACTGGTGACGGCAACGCGGCAGTTCAGCTACAACGAAGAAGACGAAGATTTAATGCCGTTACAGGCGTTCCTTTCCCATGCCGCGCTGGAAGCGGGCGAAGGGCAGGCGGATACCTGGCAGGACGCGGTACAGTTGATGACCCTGCACTCGGCGAAAGGGCTGGAGTTCCCGCAGGTGTTTATCGTCGGGATGGAAGAGGGGATGTTCCCGAGCCAGATGTCGCTCGACGAGGGCGGGCGTCTGGAAGAAGAACGTCGCCTGGCCTACGTCGGCGTTACCCGTGCGATGCAAAAATTGACCCTGACCTACGCTGAAACGCGTCGTCTGTACGGAAAAGAGGTTTACCATCGCCCGTCGCGCTTTATCGGTGAACTACCGGAAAACTGCGTGGAAGAAGTTCGTCTGCGCGCGACGGTGAGCCGACCGGTCAGCCATCAGCGGATGGGAACGCCGATGGCGGAGAACGACACTGGTTACAAACTCGGCCAGCGCGTGCGCCACGCCAAGTTCGGTGAGGGTACGATTGTGAATCTGGAAGGCAGCGGTGAACACAGTCGCTTGCAGGTGGCGTTCCAGGGGCAGGGAATCAAATGGTTAGTGGCGGCGTACGCCAGGCTGGAAACGGTCTGATATCACTAACCTTATGATTCGTAGGCCGGATAAGGCGAAGCCGCCATCCGGCAATCTGCCGCTTAATGTTCTGAAAACATAGATAAATCATCCCTCTCTGCTAACCTTAAAGCATTAGGGGGAATTATTACTTTTTCGCGTTCCGTTGCGTGTTGACGTCAAATTTATGCTGGCGTAACATGCGCGCACGATTACGCTAAGAGGACATTCGCCTTGGACACACCCAGTAGATGCTGGCTCATTATCCTGTCATCCAGGATCAACTCCTAAGGCTATCCCTTTTTGCTGATAGCCTTCGCGGTTGTCAGCGACTTTCTCTCTTTTCCCGTCGCGTTGAGTCAGGCTGTTTAATGGTCTGAAACCCAATTTGTTTCTGTGTGCCCACCGAGCGTCCGATATTTTTATGCATTGGGAGTCCCGGTCATGCTGAGCGCATTTCAACTGGAAAAAAATCGACTAACCCGGCTGGAAGTCGAAGAGTCACAAACCCTGATTGATGCTGTCTGGATCGATTTGGTTGAGCCGGATGACGACGAGCGCCTGCGCGTACAATCTGAACTGGGTCAGAGCCTGGCAACACGTCCTGAACTGGAAGACATCGAAGCATCCGCCCGTTTCTTTGAAGACGAAGACGGTCTGCACATCCACTCCTTTTTCTTCTTTGAAGATGCGGAAGACCACGCCGGTAACTCCACGGTGGCATTTACCATCCGTGATGGCCGCTTGTTCACCCTGCGTGAACGTGAACTGCCCGCGTTCCGTCTCTATCGTATGCGCGCCCGCAGCCAGGCGATGGTGGATGGCAATGCGTATGAGCTGCTGTTGGATCTGTTTGAAACCAAAATCGAACAGCTGGCGGATGAAATTGAAAACATCTACAGCGACCTGGAAAAACTCAGCCGTGTGATCATGGAAGGGCATCAGGGCGATGAATATGACGAAGCACTCTCCACGCTGGCGGAACTGGAAGATATCGGCTGGAAGGTTCGCCTGTGTCTGATGGATACCCAGCGCGCACTCAATTTCCTGGTACGTAAAGCGCGTTTACCGGGCGGACAACTGGAGCAGGCGCGTGAGATCCTGCGCGATATCGAATCCCTGCTGCCGCATAACGAATCCCTGTTCCAGAAAGTGAACTTCCTGATGCAGGCGGCAATGGGCTTTATCAACATCGAGCAGAACCGCATCATCAAGATCTTCTCGGTGGTTTCCGTGGTGTTCCTGCCGCCAACGCTGGTGGCCTCCAGCTATGGGATGAACTTCGAATTTATGCCGGAGCTGAAGTGGAGTTTTGGGTATCCTGGGGCGATTATCTTTATGCTTCTCGCCGGACTGGCGCCGTATCTGTACTTTAAGCGCAAGAACTGGCTTTAACGTTTTGCTGCCGGATGGCGGCTAACGCCTTATCCGGCCTACAGGTTGTGTAGGCCTTAAAGCGAAGCGCCATCAGGTACAATCACATCCCTTTGCGCGTCCTGCGCTGGGTATAAATTGCATCCATCACGAAAATCGCCAGCGCTGCCCAGATAAAGGCGAACGTCACCATTTTATCGGCACCCGGCGTTTCGCCGTAAAACACGACCGCCAGAATAAACATCAATGTGGGGCCAATATACTGGAAGAATCCCAGGGTGGAGAGGCGCAGACGCGTTGCCGCGGCAGTAAAACAGAGCAGCGGTATTGTGGTGACAATCCCTGCGGCTACCAGCAACAGGTTCAGCGACATGGGGTTTTTATCCATATGGCTGGTGGCGCTGTCGGCAATGCCAAACAGATAAATCGCGGCGACCGGCAAAAGCCACAGCGTTTCAATCAGCATGCCGGTTTGCGCTTCCACCGCAATCTTTTTACGCACCAGACCGTAAAAGGCGAAACTAAACGCCAGCCCCAGCGCGATAATCGGCAGTGAACCGAACGTCCAGAGTTGTACCAGCACGCCGCAAGCTGCCATCGCTACGGCCAGCCACTGCATTCGACGGAAGCGTTCGCCGAGGAAAATCATCCCCAGCACGATGTTCACCAGCGGGTTGATAAAGTAGCCCAGGCTGGCTTCCAGCATGTGGTGGTTATTCACCGCCCAGATAAAGAGCAGCCAGTTTCCGCCGATCAGAACCGCTGACAACGCCAACAGGAAGATCTTCTTCGGCGTTTGTAGCAGCGTTTTTAAATACGACCACTGACGACTGACGCTGATCAGCGCCACCATAAAAAAGAATGACCAAATTACGCGGTGCGTCAGGATTTCGTCCGCTGGAACGTAAGAGATCAGCTTGAAGTACGCGGGTGCGATACCCCAAATAAAATAAGCAGCAAGAGCGAGTAATACGCCCTGCCGCGTTTGCTTAGCATCCATCGGGAAAACTCATATCAGAAATAGAACGGCAGTTTACCTTTTTTCACGAACTTACCCCACCATATAAGTGGCGGTCGCGCTGGCGATATAAAGGTGGTCCTCGTTATGTAACTCGACACGTGCCACGGCGACCTTATTGCCTGCCCGGAGTAAACTGCTGGTGGCGGTAAAACGATTACCACGGCCCGGACGTAAGTAATCGACGCGTAGATCGATGGTACCCATGCGTGACATCCGCTGGCGTAGTTCATCTTCACTGATGGTTTCGTGACGGGTCAGCGTACTCCCCACGCAAACCAGCCCGGCAGCAACATCTAATGCAGAGGCAATCACCCCGCCATGCAAAATGCTCTGTGACCAGTTCCCAACCATCATCGGCTGATTACTGAAAGCTAATTGGGCAAACTCCTTTTCATAGCGCTCCAGTTCCAGCCCCAATGCCCGGTTAAACGGCATATGGTAGACAAACATTTCACCCACTAATTTCAGGGCTTCTTCAGCAGTAAGTACAGCAGACATACGATTGGACACTCCATGGTTAATGAAATGTTGATATTATGCTTCTTGTTTGTTGTTTTCTACTTTAGGAGAGGATAACTAAACAGGGATTGAGTAAGTATGTAGAATGCTTGGTAGATAATTATACAAATCATCAATATTTAGTTCAGGAGAAGAGTACCGATGCGGGCGATTCTGGGATGGTTATTACCAGCAGCAATGCTGCCGTTGGCCGCGTATGCGCAGGAAGCGACAGTGAAAGACGTTCATGATGCACCAGCGGTGCGAGGCAGTATTATCGCCAACATGCTGCTAGAGCATGACAATCCGTTCACACTGTATCCTTATGACACCAACTATCTGATTTACACCAGTACCAGTGACCTGAATAAAGAGGCTATCAGTAGCTATAACTGGTCGGATAATGCCCGAAAAGATGAAGTGAAGTTTCAGCTGAGTCTGGCTTTCCCTCTCTGGCGCGGCATTCTGGGGGCGAATTCGGTGCTGGGGGCGTCCTACACCCAGAAATCCTGGTGGCAACTGTCGAATAGCGAAGAGTCATCGCCTTTCCGTGAAACGAACTACGAACCGCAGCTGTTTCTTGGATTTGCCACCGATTATCAGCTTGCAGGCTGGACCTTGCGCGATGTAGAGATGGGGTATAACCACGATTCTAATGGGCGTTCGGATCCGACATCGCGTAGCTGGAACCGTATTTATACCCGTCTGATGGCTGATAATGGCAACTGGCTGGTGGAAGTGAAGCCGTGGTTTGTCGTGGGCAGTACCGATGATAACCCTGATATCACCAAATACATGGGCTATTACCAGCTTAAAATCGGCTACCACCTCGGTGACGCGGTGTTAAGTGCAAAAGGGCAGTACAACTGGAATACCGGATACGGCGGCGCAGAACTTGGACTCAGCTATCCGATAACGAAGCACGTGCGTCTCTATACCCAGGTTTACAGCGGATATGGCGAATCCCTGATCGACTATAACTTTAATCAGACGCGTGTCGGCGTGGGTGTGATGCTGAACGATATCTTCTGATAAGCAGTTAAACATTGCAGTTTCTCTCTCAGGCGCTGAAAATAGCGCCTGTTTTTATACTGGTGAATGGGGTTAATGTGGCGCAGGCGGAAGTGTTGAATCTGGAGTCGGGAGCTAAACAGGTTTTGCAGGAAACCTTCGGCTACCAACAGTTTCGCCCAGGTCAGGAAGAGATTATCGACACCGTTATTTCCGGTCGCGACTGTCTGGTTGTGATGCCAACCGGTGGCGGGAAATCCCTTTGCTATCAAATCCCGGCGCTGCTTCTGAACGGGTTAACCGTGGTCGTTTCGCCGCTCATCTCGCTGATGAAAGACCAGGTTGATCAACTGCTGGCCAACGGTGTGGCGGCGGCGTGTCTGAACTCAACCCAGAGCCGTGAACAACAGCTTGAGGTGATGACGGGTTGCCGTACCGGGCAAATCCGCCTGCTGTATATCGCACCTGAACGCCTGATGCTGGATAACTTCCTTGAGCATCTGGCGCACTGGAATCCGGTGTTGCTAGCCGTTGACGAGGCCCACTGTATTTCACAGTGGGGGCACGATTTCCGCCCGGAATACGCCACACTGGGCCAGCTTCGCCAGCGTTTCCCCGCCCTGCCGTTCGTCGCGTTGACCGCGACAGCCGATGAAACCACGCGGCTGGACATTGTTCGCCTGCTGGGGCTGAACGATCCGTTAATTCAGATCAGTAGTTTTGACCGCCCGAACATTCGCTACATGTTGATGGAGAAGTTTAAGCCGCTCGATCAGCTCATGCGTTACGTTCAGGAACAGCGCGGTAAGTCGGGCATTATTTACTGTAATAGCCGGGCGAAAGTGGAAGACACCGCCGCACGTTTGCAAAGTCGCGGCATTAGTGCGGCGGCGTATCATGCGGGTCTGGAAAACGACGTTCGCGCCGATGTGCAGGAAAAATTCCAGCGTGACGATCTGCAAATCGTCGTGGCGACCGTGGCGTTCGGTATGGGGATTAACAAACCCAACGTGCGCTTCGTGGTGCACTTCGACATTCCGCGAAATATCGAATCCTACTATCAGGAAACCGGTCGTGCCGGTCGCGACGGTCTGCCTGCAGAAGCGATGCTGTTCTACGATCCGGCGGATATGGCATGGCTCAGGCGCTGCCTTGACGAAAAACCGGCCGGACAGTTGCAGGATATTGAACGCCATAAGCTGAATGCGATGGGGGCGTTTGCTGAGGCGCAAACCTGCCGCCGCCTGGTGTTGCTCAACTATTTTGGCGAAGGGCGTCAGGAAGCGTGCGGCAACTGCGATATCTGTCTCGACCCACCAAAACAGTACGACGGGTTAATGGATGCGCGCAAAGCGCTGTCGACGATCTATCGTGTTAACCAGCGCTTTGGTATGGGGTATGTTGTTGAGGTGCTTCGCGGCGCGAATAACCAGCGCATTCGTGAATTAGGCCATGACAAACTGCCGGTCTACGGCATTGGCCGTGAGCAGAGCCACGAGCATTGGGTGAGCGTCATCCGCCAACTGATTCATCTTGGGCTGGTGACGCAAAACATCGCCCACCACTCGGCGCTCCAGTTAACCGAAGCGGCGCGTCCGGTATTGCGCGGCGATGTGGCTCTTCAGCTTGCCGTGCCGCGTATTGTCGCGTTGAAGCCGCGCGTGATGCAGAAATCCTTCGGCGGTAACTACGATCGCAAGCTGTTCGCCAAATTGCGTAAATTACGCAAAGCGATTGCCGATGAAGAGAATATCCCGCCTTATGTGGTTTTCAACGATGCAACGCTTATCGAAATGGCGGAACAGATGCCGGTGTCGCCGAGTGAAATGCTCAGCGTTAACGGTGTCGGCATGCGGAAACTGGAGCGTTTTGGCAAAGAGTTTATGGCGCTGATCCGCGCGCATGTCGATGGCGACGACGAAGAGTAGTCAGCCAGGAAAAAAAGTGCCAGGATGGTGACTCACTGAACTATTTCCCCGCGAGTCATTTTTTATGTTAATGCTATTCCTCACCGTGGCCATGGTGCACATTGTTGCGCTGATGAGCCCTGGACCAGACTTTTTCTTTGTCTCCCAAACGGCTGTTAGTCGTTCACGTAAAGAAGCGATGATGGGTGTGTTGGGCATTACCTGTGGCGTGATGGTCTGGGCGAGCGTGGCGCTGCTTGGGCTGCATCTGATCATTGAGAAAATGGCCTGGCTGCACACCATTATCATGGTGGGCGGCGGTCTGTACCTGTGCTGGATGGGGTATCAAATGCTCCGTGGCGCGTTAAAAAAACAGGAAACGACGGCTCCCGCGCCGCAGGTGGAGTTGGCACAGGGTGGGCGTAGCTTCCTGAAAGGCTTGCTGACCAACCTGGCGAACCCGAAAGCGATTATTTACTTCGGCTCAGTGTTCTCACTGTTTGTCGGTGATAATGTTGGCACGACTGAGCGCTGGGGTATTTTCGCGCTGATTATTGTGGAGACGCTGGCGTGGTTTACGATTGTTGCCAGTCTGTTTGCCCTGCCGAAAATGCGTCGCGGTTATCAGCGTATGGCGAAATGGATCGACGGTTTTGCCGGCGCGTTATTCGCAGGTTTCGGCATTCATCTGATTATTTCTCGCTAAGTGATAAGCCGGATAAGCGCTCGCGCTTTCCGGCAACATTTCAGGCATGTCTTGCTGAGGCCAATAACGCGCCGACCAGCATAAACAACGAACCGAACACTTTGTTCAGCGCCTTCATTTGTTTTGGCCCCTTAATCCACGCCGCGATGCGTTGCGCCAGCGTCGCGTAACCGATCATCACAATTACATCGACCACGATGGTGGTGATGCCGAGGATGACGTACTGCATCAGTTGCGGTTCCTGCGGCAGGATAAATTGCGGAAACAGGGCGGCAAGAAAAACAATGCTCTTTGGGTTGGTCAGATTGACAAAGACGGCGCTTTTGAACAATCGGCCACGCGATTGCGTGTTTGCCATCGTGTTCAGATCGATAGCGCCCGCAGCGCGCCATTGCTGGATACCCAGCCAGATCAGATAGGCGGCACCCGCCCACTTCAGAACTTCAAAGGCGATGACCGAGTGTGAAAATAGCGTCCCCAGACCGATCCCCACCAGAACGATGTGAATGCCAAGTCCGGTTTGCAGACCCGCAATGGATGCCGCTGCGCCACGATAGCCGTGGTTGATTGAAGTGGTCATGGTATTGATGGCGCCGGAACCTGGTGAAAGACTCAAAATAATGGATGTCAGCAGGTAGGCGAACCACCATTCAAAGGTCATGAGAAACTCCCGGATTGTCTATTTTTATGCCACAATACGCTACTGTTGCTGTGTTGTGTCAGACATGACAAAAAAAACGATTTTACGTGGTTAACGAGGCTGGATACCCGATGTTTCAGCAGCAAAAAGACTGGGAAACAAGAGAAAACGCGTTTGCCGCTTTTTCCATGGGACCACTGACAGATTTCTGGCGTCAGCGGGAGGAAGCGGAGTTTACGGGCGTGGACAGTGTTCCGGTACGCTTTGTCCGTTTTCGCGCAGAAAAAAATGATCGTGTGGTCGTGATTTGCCCCGGCCGCATTGAAAGCTATGTAAAGTACGCTGAACTGGCGTATGACCTGTTTCAGTCGGGTTTTGACGTGCTCATTATCGACCATCGTGGGCAAGGGCGGTCCGGGCGGTTATTGTCGGATACGCACCGTGGACATGTGGTGAGTTTTAATGATTATGTCGATGATTTAACCGACTTTTGGCGGCAAGAAGTTCAACCGGGGCCGTGGCGAAAACGCTACATTCTCGCCCATTCCATGGGCGGTGCGATTGCCACCCTGTTTCTGCAACGTCACCCCGCGCATTGCGATGCCATCGCGCTTTGTGCGCCGATGTTTGGTATTGTGATGCGTCTGCCCTCGTTTATGGTGCGCCATATTCTCGACTGGGCGGAAGGGCATCAACGCATCCGTGAAGGGTACGCGATTGGCACGGGTCGCTGGCGGGCGCTGCCGTTTAGCATGAATGCGTTAACCCACAGCCGACAACGCTACCGTCGCAACTTACGTTTTTATGCCGACGAACCGCAACTGCGGGTTGGTGGGCCTACATATCACTGGGTACGTGAAGGTATTCAGGCTGGCGAACAGGTATTGGCAGGGGCGGGCGATGATGCGACGCCTACGCTGCTCATCCAGGCAGAAGAAGAGCGTGTGGTGGATAACCGCATGCATGACCGTTTTTGTGAAATCCGCGCCGCAGCGGGCCATCCTGTAGAAGGAGGTCAGCCGCTTGTCATCAAAGGCGCGTACCACGAGATCCTTTTTGAAAAGGACGCAATGCGCTCAGTCGCGCTCAACGCTATTGTTGAATTTTTCAACAGGCATAATTCATCCAGCGAAAATCGCTTTGCATAGAGGTTTAATTTTCTTATGTATCAGGTTGTTGCGTCTGATTTAGATGGTACGCTACTCTCTCCCGACCACACGTTATCCCCTTACGCTAAAGAGACACTGAAACTGTTGACTGCCCGTGGCGTCAATTTTGTTTTTGCGACCGGGCGTCACCATGTCGACGTAGGGCAAATCCGCGATAACCTCGAGATTCAGTCTTACATGATCACCTCCAACGGGGCGCGAGTGCACGATCCCGATGGAAATCTGGTGTTTACGCATAATCTGGATCGCGATATTGCCAGCGATCTGTTTGGCGTGGTGAACACGAACCCCGATATCATCACCAACGTTTATCGCAACGACGAATGGTTCATGAATCGCCATCGTCCGGATGAGATGCGTTTTTTCAAAGAGGCGGTTTTCAATTACTCGCTGTTTGAACCCGGTTTACTGGAGCCGGAAGGCATCAGCAAAGTGTTCTTCACCAGCAATTCTCATGAAATACTGCTGCCGCTTGAACAGGCGATAAACGCGCGTTGGGGCGATCGTGTCAACGTGAGTTTCTCGACGCTGACGTGCCTGGAAGTGATGGCTGGAGGCGTTTCGAAGGGACATGCGCTGGAGGCCGTCGCTAAAGCAATGGGCTACAGCCTGAAGGATTGCATTGCCTTTGGCGATGGCATGAACGATGCCGAGATGCTCTCTATGGCGGGTAAAGGGTGCATTATGGGCAATGCGCACCAGCGCCTGAAAGATCTGCATCCGGGGCTGGACGTGATTGGCACCAACGCTGACGACGCTGTGCCGCATTACCTGCGTGAGCTGTTTTTATCCTGATGTAACTGTTCTTTAGTTGACCAGTTGTCAACTGAACTCTCCGCTACAATGGATGCTCCTTGTTCAAAGAGACATCCATTGTGGCGCTACTCATCATTACCACGATCCTGTGGGCCTTTTCATTTAGCTTAATTGGCGAGTATCTTGCCGGGCATGTCGACAGCTATTTTTCCGTGCTGATGCGTGTGGGGCTGGCGGCGCTGGTATTCCTGCCATTTTTGCGCACGCGCGGGCAGTCGCCGCGGACCATTGTGCTCTACATGCTGGTCGGCGCAATGCAGTTAGGCATCATGTACCTGCTCAGTTTCCGCGCTTACCTGTACCTGACCGTCTCTGAATTTTTACTGTTTACCGTCCTCACACCGCTTTATATCACGCTGATCTACGATCTGTTGAGTAAGCGCAGACTGCGCTGGGGCTATGTGTTGAGCGCGCTGTTGGCGGTGATTGGGGCTGCGATCATTCGCTATGACAAAGTCAGCGACCACTTCTGGACCGGTTTGTTGCTGGTACAGCTGGCGAATATCAGTTTTGCCATTGGTATGGTGGGTTACAAGCGGTTGATGGAGATCCACCCGATGCCGCAGCACAACGCGTTTGCCTGGTTCTACATGGGGGCGTTTCTGGTGGCTGTCGCCGCCTGGTTTATGCTGGGGAATCCTAACAAGCTCCCGACGACCCCATTACAATGGGGCATTCTGGTCTGGTTGGGCGTGGTGGCTTCCGGACTGGGGTACTTTATGTGGAACTACGGGGCGACGCAGGTGGATGCTGGCACGCTGGGCATCATGAATAACGTGCATGTGCCCGCAGGACTGCTGGTCAACCTTGCTATCTGGCAAGAACAGCCCCACTGGCCAAGCTTTCTCATTGGGGCGACGGTGATACTGGCCTCATTGTGGGTGCATCGTTATTGGGTCGCTCCGCGCTCCGTACGAATGGCAGATGATCGCAAGCGTGGTTCCGCGCTGAACGAATAAAGGCTTCCGTGACCGCCTGCCGTTGTTCGCCGTCGCGGACGGCGGCGTAGAGGCGACTCCACAATCCATCACCCAGGGTTTTGGTCACCACCAGGCCCTGGCGTTCAAAACTCTCCACCACCCAGTGCGGTAGGGCGGCAATACCCATTCTGGCCGCAACCATTTGGATCAGCAGTAGCGTGTTATCGACGCTTTTCAACGACGGGCTGACGCCTGCTGGCTGCAGGAAGTGGCGCCACACGTCGAGGCGGCTGCGCTGCACCGGGTAGATCAGCAGCGTTTCGCTGGCGAGATCTTCCGGCGTGATCAGCGTTTTGCTGGCCAGCGGATGATCCGGAGCCAACACCAGGCGCACTTCAAAATCAAACATGGGCGAATAGTGCAGCCCGCTGCGCGGCAGGATATCGGAGGTCATCACCAGATCCAGCTCGTCCTGCTGCAGAGCGGGTTGTGGGTCAAACGTCACGCCGGATTTGAAATCCATCTCCACCTGCGGCCATTTCGCGTGGAAATTTTCCAGCGCCGGGGTCAGCCACTGAATACAGCTATGACATTCAATCGCAATACGTAGCCGGGTCTGTTGCGGTTCGTTGCATGCCTGAAGCGCCCGGCTAATCTGCGGCAGCACCTGGTTCGCCAGCTGCAGGAGAATCTCTCCCTGTGGCGTAAAACGCAGCGGCTGGCTTTTACGCACAAAGAGCCGGAAACCGAGGCGTTGCTCCAGATCGCTGAACTGGTGAGACAGGGCGGATTGGGTCTGATGCAACGTTGCCGCGGCGGCGGCCAGCGAACCACTATTCCGCAACGCCTGTAGCGTTTTCAGATGTTTAATTTCGATCATGAAAGTCCTTCACTTCGGCATGAACAAATTGCGCTTGAGGAATACACATTACATTTACATTATGGATGTGTAAACATCTGGACGGCTAAATAATAAATTCATAAGAGGCAGCGACATGACAATATTGAATCACACCCTCGGTTTCCCTCGCGTTGGCCTGCGTCGCGAGCTGAAAAAAGCACAAGAGAGCTATTGGGCGGGCACGGCATCTCGTGAAGAGTTACTGGCGGTTGGTCGCGAACTGCGCGCTCGCCACTGGGATCAGCAGAAACAAGCCGGTATCGACCTGCTGCCGGTAGGCGATTTCGCCTGGTACGACCATGTTCTGACCACCAGCCTGCTGCTCGGCAACGTGCCGGCTCGTCATCAGAACAACGATGGGTCGGTGGATATCGACACCCTGTTCCGCATTGGTCGCGGTCGTGCGCCAACCGGCGAACCGGCGGCGGCAGCGGAAATGACCAAATGGTTTAACACCAACTATCACTACATGGTGCCGGAGTTTGTGAAAGGCCAGCAGTTCAAACTGACCTGGACCCAACTGCTGGATGAAGTGGATGAAGCACTGGCGCTGGGCCACAAGGTTAAACCCGTGCTGCTCGGCCCGGTGACGTATCTGTGGCTGGGCAAAGTGAAAGGCGAGCAGTTTGATCGCCTGAGCCTGCTCAATGATATTCTGCCGGTGTACCAGCAGGTGCTGGCTGAACTGGCAAAACGTGGCGTTGAGTGGGTACAGATTGATGAACCGGCTCTGGTGCTGGAGCTGTCGCAGGAGTGGTTGGATGCCTTCAAACCGGCGTACGACGCGCTCTCAGGCCAGGTTAAACTGCTGCTGACCACCTATTTTGAAGGCGTGACGCCGAACCTCGACACCATTACCGCGCTGCCGGTGCAGGGCCTGCATGTGGACCTGGTTCATGGCAAAGACGACGTGGCGGAAATTCACAAGCGTCTGCCGTCTGACTGGCTGCTCTCTGCCGGTCTGGTGAACGGTCGTAACGTCTGGCGCGCCGATCTGACCGAGAAATACGCGCAGATTAAAGACATTGTCGGAAAACGTTCCCTGTGGGTCGCCTCTTCCTGCTCGCTGCTGCACAGCCCGATCGATATCAGCGTCGAAACGCGTCTGGATGCGGAAGTGAAAAGCTGGTTCTCCTTCGCCCTGCAAAAATGCGGTGAGCTGGCGCTGCTGCGTGATGCGCTGAACAGCGGCGATACCGCAAAACTGGCGGAATGGAGCGCCCCGATTCAGGCGCGTCGCCACTCGACTCGCGTTCACAACGCGGCGGTGGAAAAACGTCTGGCAGCGATCACCGCCAAAGACAGCCAGCGCACGAATGCCTATGAAGTACGTGCCGAAGCCCAACGTGCGCGCTTTAAACTGCCCGCATGGCCGACCACGACCATCGGTTCATTCCCGCAGACCACCGAAATTCGCGGTCTGCGTCTGGACTTCAAAAAAGGCAATCTTGACGCCAGTAACTACCGCACCGGCATCGCGGAACACATCAAACAGGCGATTGTTGAGCAGGAACGCTTAGGCCTCGACGTGCTGGTACACGGTGAAGCCGAACGTAACGACATGGTGGAATATTTTGGCGAGCACCTGGACGGTTTCGTCTTTACCCAGAACGGCTGGGTGCAGAGCTACGGCTCCCGCTGCGTAAAACCACCGGTAGTGATTGGCGACGTGAGCCGCCCGGAAGCGATCACCGTCGAATGGGCGAAATACGCGCAGTCTCTGACTGACAAACCGGTGAAAGGCATGCTGACCGGCCCGGTGACTATTCTTTGTTGGTCCTTCCCGCGTGAAGATGTAACCCGCGAAACTATTGCCAAACAGATTGCGCTGGCGTTGCGTGATGAAGTGGCGGATCTGGAAGCCGCAGGGATTGGCATCATCCAGATTGACGAACCGGCGCTGCGCGAAGGTTTACCGTTACGTCGCAGCGACTGGGCGGCGTATCTGGAGTGGGGCGTGGAAGCTTTCCGCATCAACGCCGCCGTGGCGAAGGATGACACCCAGATCCACACTCACATGTGTTACTGCGAGTTTAACGACATCATGGATTCGATTGCGGCGCTGGACGCTGACGTTATCACCATTGAAACCTCGCGTTCCGACATGGAGCTGCTGGAGTCCTTCGAAGAGTTTGATTACCCGAACGAAATCGGGCCGGGCGTGTATGACATTCACTCGCCGAACGTGCCGAGCGTGGAGTGGATCGAAGCACTGCTGAAGAAAGCCGAGCAGCGGATCCCGGCGGAGCGTCTGTGGGTGAACCCGGACTGCGGCCTCAAAACTCGCGGCTGGCCGGAAACTCGCGCGGCGCTGGCGAACATGGTGCAGGCGGCGCAGAATTTGCGTCAGGCGTAGTACTCCAGGCCCGGTAAGCGAAAGCGCTACCGGGCATTTTGTCGGGTGGTGGCTTCGCCTCACCCGACCTAGCGTTACTTTTTACTTCCATACTGCGCAAACCACGCCAGCATTCTCTGCCAGCCATCTTTCGCTGACTCTTCGTGATAGCTCGGACGGTAATCCGCATTAAACGCATGTCCCGCATCCGGGTAGACGACAATCTCCGCTTTGGCGTTGGCGGCACGGAGCGCCTGACGCATGATTTCCACGGAATCAACGGGAATGCTGGGGTCTTGCCCGCCGTACAGCCCCAGCACCGGGGCGTTCAGATCTGTCGTAATATCCACGGGCTGTTTCGGGGAGTTCAGCGTTTTGTCGCCCACCAGTTTGCCGTACCACGCCACCGCAGCCTTTAACTGTGGATTATGCGCAGCATACAGCCAGGTAATGCGGCCACCCCAACAGAAACCGGTAATCATCAGGCGATGGACATCACCACCGTTGCGGGAAGCCCAACTGGCGACATGGTCCAGGTCCGCCAGCACTTGCGAATCAGGAACTTTGGCCACCAGGCCGCTCAGTAAGGTGGGAATATCGGCAAAATCGTTAGGATCGCCTTCGCGGAAATAGAGCTCTGGTGCGATAGCCAGAAAACCTTCCAGCGCCAGGCGGCGGCAAACGTCGCGAATATGTTCATGCATGCCAAAAATTTCTTGTACCACGATGACAATCGGCAGCGCGCCCTCACTGTTTTTGGGGCGAGCGTGATATGCCGGCATATCATCTCCCTGAGAGGGAATCGACGTCAGTCCAGCGATGATGGCGTCATCCGTCGTATGAACAATGGTAGAGGCAAGCGGTGAAGCTGCAGGTGCAAAACCCGGTTGTTGTGTCTTCGTCATGGTATTCTCCGTACCCTTAAGAAAATTAGCGCAATGTTAAATATAGACAGCATGCAACAAATCACATTGCCTGAAACGGTCTATCTTTTGTGCAACGGTGAGTGATATCGATAGGTTTGTGTGATGTGGATCGCTATTTTATGGAAATTCAATGCAATTTATTTACATCATGGTGATGGGTGTCACGAAAATGTTTTGAGTCCTTCGGTAGAGTGTCTTTTTGCTGCTTCTGACAAAACCAATTCACAGAGGAGTTGTATATGTCCAAGTCTGATGTTTTTCATCTCGGCCTCACTAAAAACGATTTACAAGGGGCTACGCTTGCCATCGTCCCTGGCGATCCGGAGCGTGTGGAAAAGATCGCCGCGCTGATGGATAAGCCGGTTAAGCTGGCATCCCATCGCGAGTTCACTACGTGGCGTGCTGAACTGGATGGCAAAGCAGTGATTGTTTGCTCTACCGGTATTGGCGGCCCGTCTACCTCTATCGCTGTGGAAGAACTGGCACAGTTGGGCATTCGTACTTTCCTGCGTATCGGCACTACCGGCGCGATTCAACCGCACATTAACGTTGGCGACGTACTGGTCACCACCGCTTCTGTTCGTCTGGACGGTGCGAGCCTGCATTTTGCGCCGATGGAGTTCCCGGCCGTGGCAGATTTTGCCTGTACCACCGCGCTGGTTGAAGCGGCGAAATCCATTGGTGCGACGACGCACATAGGTGTTACGGCGTCTTCTGACACCTTCTATCCAGGCCAGGAACGTTACGATACCTTCTCTGGTCGCGTAGTCCGCAACTTCAAAGGCTCCATGGAAGAGTGGCAGTCAATGGGTGTTATGAACTATGAAATGGAATCCGCAACGCTGCTGACCATGTGTGCAAGCCAGGGTCTGCGTGCCGGTATGGTGGCGGGCGTTATCGTCAACCGCACCCAGCAAGAGATTCCCAATGCAGAAACGATGAAGCAAACAGAAAGCCACGCAGTGAAAATTGTGGTGGAAGCGGCGCGTCGTCTGCTGTAATTCTCTCTTTTCTTGTAAAAGGCCGACGCGTTCGGCCTTTTTATTTTGCGTAGCCCCTCGCAGGAAATTCCTTTTAAACTGGACGTTTATACAGCACAATTCTATTTTGTGCGGGTAAAGTCTGTACCATCAGGCTTACGTCGTTTATGCAGGAGGCGTTGTGGATATTTCAATCATTGTTTATGCGGTTATCGCATTGGTGGGTATTGCGATTGGCTGGTTGATGGCCAGCTACCAGCATGCGCAACAGAAAGCCGAACAATTTGCCGAGCGTGAAGAGCTGGTCGCGGATTTAAGCGCGACAAAACAGCAGCTTGCTCAGAGCAATCACTGGCGCGATGAATGCGAGCTTCTCAACAATGAGTTACGCAGTCTGCGGAGTATTAATACCTCTCTGGAAGCTGACCTGCGTGAAGTCACCACCCGCATGGAAGCAACACAGCAGCACGCAGAAGACAAAATCCGCCAGATGATCAATAGCGAACAGCGTCTGAGCGAGCAGTTTGAAAACCTGGCAAACCGGATATTTGAGCAAAGTAACCGCCGGGTCGATGAGCAAAACCGCCAGAGCCTCAATGGATTGCTGACGCCACTTCGTGAACAGTTAGATGGTTTTCGGCGTCAGGTGCAGGACAGCTTTGGTCAGGAAGCGCGTGAACGTCACACTCTGGCGCATGAAATTCGCAATCTCCAACAGCTGAATGCACAGATGGCTCAGGAAGCGGTCAACCTGACGCGTGCGCTCAAAGGTGACAACAAAACCCAGGGTAACTGGGGAGAAGTGGTGTTGACGCGCGTGCTGGAGGCATCGGGTCTGCGTGAAGGTTATGAATATGAAACGCAGGTGAGCATTGAGAACGATGCTCGTTCCCGGATGCAACCGGATGTGATTGTGCGTCTGCCGCAGGGCAAAGACGTCGTGATTGATGCCAAAATGACGTTGGTTGCTTACGAGCGTTATTTTAACGCACAGGATGATTACACCCGCGAAAGTGCGATGCAGGAACACATTGCATCGGTACGCAATCATATCCGTTTGCTGGGGCGTAAGGATTATCAACAGTTGCCAGGGCTGCGCTCGCTGGACTATGTCCTGATGTTTATCCCTGTCGAACCCGCTTTTCTGCTGGCGTTGGACAAACAGCCCGAACTGATTACCGAGGCGCTTAAAAATAATATTATGCTGGTAAGCCCAACGACCCTGTTGGTGGCGCTACGCACAATCGCCAACTTATGGCGCTATGAACATCAAAGCCGTAATGCCCAGCAAATTGCCGATCGGGCCAGCAAGCTCTATGACAAAATGCGGCTGTTTGTCGATGATATGTCGTCTATTGGTCAGAGTCTGGATAAGGCGCAGGACAACTATCGGCAGGCGATGAAAAAACTCTCCTCGGGCCGTGGAAACGTACTGGCCCAGGCGGAGGCTTTTCGCGGTTTAGGGGTAGAAATTAAACGTGAAATCAATCCGGATTTGGTTGAGCAAGCCACGACGCAGGATGAAGAGTACCGTTTACGCTCTGTTCCAGAGCAGACACAGGACGCCGCTTACCCTGATGATGAGGGTGCAAAGCAGCAATCACGCTAGCCCATTCGGGGTAGTTGAACCCAGTAGAAGGGTAGGGCAAATTGCCCCAATCTGTTACACTTCTCGAACATTTTATTGATGAGCAGGCACTGAGATGGTGGAAGATTCACAAGAAACGACGCACTTTGGCTTTCAGACCGTCGCTAAAGAGCAGAAAGCTGACATGGTGGCCCACGTTTTTCATTCTGTGGCGTCAAAATACGACGTCATGAATGACTTAATGTCATTTGGCATTCATCGTTTGTGGAAGCGCTTCACCATTGATTGTAGCGGCGTTCGACGTGGGCAGACCGTTCTGGATCTGGCGGGCGGTACGGGCGACCTGACCGCGAAATTTTCACGTATGGTGGGTGAGACAGGTAAAGTCATCCTGGCGGATATTAACGACTCAATGCTCAAAATGGGGCGTGAGAAGCTGCGTAATATCGGCGTCATTGGTAACGTTGAGTACGTACAGGCGAATGCGGAAGCATTGCCATTCCCGGACAATACCTTTGACTGCATTACCATTTCGTTCGGGCTACGTAACGTAACGGATAAAGATAAAGCATTGCGTTCGATGTATCGCGTATTGAAGCCGGGCGGTCGTTTGTTGGTGCTGGAGTTCTCCAAACCCATCATTGAACCGCTGAGCAAAGCCTATGATGCGTATTCATTCCACATCCTGCCGCGAATTGGTTCGATGGTCGCGAGTGATGCGGAAAGTTACCGTTATCTTGCTGAGTCCATCCGTATGCATCCCGATCAGGACACCCTAAAAGGGATGATGCAGGACGCCGGATTTGAAAGCGTCGACTATTACAACCTGACGGCCGGTGTTGTTGCTCTGCATCGTGGTTACAAGTTCTGACAGGAGATCGGGGATGCCTTTTAAACCCTTAGTGACCGCAGGAATCGAAAGTTTGCTCAACACCTTTCTGTACCGTTCGACTGCATTAAAGTCGGCACGGGCGCGCTTGCAAAGCAAGGTACTGCGTGTAGAGCTGAAAGGATTTTCGACGCCATTAGTATTGGTGTTCAGTGAACGCCAGGTCGATGTACTGGGGGCATGGGAAGGTGAGGCCGACTGTACGGTGATAACGCATGCCAGCGTATTGCCAAAATTACGCGACCGGCAGCAACTGGCTACGCTTATTCGCAGTGGTGAACTTGAAGTCCAGGGCGATATTCAGGTGGTGCAGAATTTTGTTGCGCTGGCCGATCTGGCTGAGTTAGACCCTGCGGAACTGCTGGCTCCCTACACCGGCGACATCGCTGCGGAAGGGATCAGTAAAGCGTTGCGCGGTGGGGCGAAATTTCTGTGTCACGGGGTTCAACGCCAGCAACGCTATATCGCTGAAGCGATCACTGAAGAGTGGCGAATGGCACCCGGACCGCTCGAAGTTGCCTGGTTTGCAGAAGAAACTGCCGCCGTGGAGCGTGCAGTCGACGCGCTGGCTAAACGGCTGGAAAAACTGGAGGCCAAATGACGCCAGGTGAAGTACGGCGCCTTTATTTCATCGTTCGCACCTTTTTAAGTTACGGCCTTGATGAACTCATCCCCAAAATGCGTATTACGCTGCCGCTTCGGTTATGGCGTTACACATTGTTCTGGATGCCGAATAAGCACGAAGACAAACCGCTGGGAGAGCGACTAAGACTGGCTTTGCAGGAATTAGGGCCAGTGTGGATCAAGTTTGGTCAAATGCTCTCCACTCGCCGTGATCTTTTCCCTCCTCATATCGCCGATCAGCTTGCGTTACTGCAGGACCGGGTTGCCCCGTTTGATGGAAATCTTGCCAAAGCACAAATTGAGGAAGCGATGGGAGGATTGCCTGTCGATGCCTGGTTTGATGATTTTGATATACAGCCATTGGCCTCTGCGTCGGTTGCTCAGGTGCATACCGCTCGGCTGAAATCGAATGGCAAAGAGGTGGTGATTAAAGTGATCCGCCCGGACATTCTGCCGGTTATCAAAGCGGACATGAAGCTTATCTACCGACTTGCTCGCTGGGTACCACGCTTATTGCCGGATGGCCGCCGTCTGCGTCCGACCGAAGTGGTGCGAGAGTATGAAAAAACGCTGATTGATGAGCTTAATCTGTTGCGTGAATCTGCCAACGCCATCCAACTGCGTCGTAATTTTGAAGGCAGTCCGATGCTCTACATCCCGGAAGTCTATTCCGATTACTGTAGCCAAAATATGATGGTTATGGAGCGGATTTACGGCATTCCCGTCTCGGATGTGGTGACGCTGGAGAAGAACGGTACCAACATGAAGCTTCTGGCTGAACGTGGGGTGCAGGTCTTTTTTACCCAGGTTTTTCGCGACAGTTTTTTCCATGCGGACATGCATCCGGGGAATATTTTTGTTAGCTACGAGCATCCTGAAAACCCAAAATACATTGGCATTGATTGTGGGATCGTCGGCTCGCTAAATAAAGAAGATAAGCGCTACCTGGCGGAGAACTTTATCGCGTTCTTTAATCGTGATTATCGTAAAGTCGCGGAACTGCATGTGGACTCCGGTTGGGTTCCACCAGACACCAATGTCGAAGAGTTTGAGTTTGCCATTCGTACTGTCTGTGAGCCAATCTTTGAAAAACCGCTGGCGGAAATCTCCTTTGGCCATGTGTTGTTGAACCTGTTTAATACTGCTCGCCGGTTTAATATGGAAGTTCAGCCGCAGTTAGTATTGCTGCAGAAGACCTTGCTGTATGTTGAAGGTGTTGGGCGGCAGCTTTATCCGCAACTCGATCTGTGGAAAACCGCCAAGCCATTCCTCGAATCCTGGATTAAAGATCAGGTCGGTATTCCTGCACTGGTGAAGGCATTTAAGGAAAAAGCCCCGTTCTGGGTCGAAAAAATGCCAGAATTACCTGAACTGGTGTATGACAGTTTGCGCCAGGGCAAATATTTACAACACAGTGTTGATAAGATTGCGCGCGAGCTTCAGGCGAACCATGTACGCCAGGGACAATCCCGTTATTTACTGGGGATTGGTGCCACCTTATTGTTAAGTGGGACATTCCTGCTCATCAACCGTCCTGAATGGGGGTTGATGCCAGTCTGGTTAATGGCGGGTGGTCTGGTTGCCTGGATTATCGGTTGGCGTAAAACGCGCTGATTTTTTCATCGCTCAAGGCAGGTCGTGTAACGTATAATGCGACCTTAATAATTCATCATCTATCACAGAGGAACATGTATGGGTGGTATCAGTATTTGGCAGTTGTTGATCATTGCCGTCATCGTTGTACTGCTATTTGGCACCAAAAAGCTCGGCTCCATCGGTTCCGATCTCGGCGCGTCAATTAAGGGTTTCAAAAAAGCCATGGGCGATGATGATACGAAGCAGGATAAAACCAGTCAGGACGCTGATTTTACTGCTAAATCTATCGCTGATAAGCAAAGCGAGCCTAAAAAAGAAGACGCCAAGAGCCACGATAAAGAGCAGGTATAATTCGTGTTTGATATCGGTTTTAGCGAACTGCTATTGGTGTTTGTCATTGGCCTCATCGTACTGGGGCCTCAACGCTTACCTATAGCGGTAAAAACGGTAGCGGGCTGGGTTCGCGCATTGCGATCCCTTGCAACCACAGTTCAGAACGAACTGACCCAGGAGCTTAAGCTCCAGGAGTTTCAGGACAGCCTGAAGAAGGTTGAAAAGGCGAGCCTGGATACCCTGACCCCTGAACTGAAGGCATCAATGGATGAACTTCGTCAGGCTGCGGAGTCAATGAAGCGTTCCTACAGTGCTAACGATCCTGAAAAGTCGAGTGACGAAGTACACACCATCCACAATCCGGTGGTGAAAGGAAACGAAGCGCAGCACGAGGGCGTCACCCCTGCCACCGCTGAAACACAGGCCAGTTCACCGGAACAGAAACCGGAAACGGCTGCTGCAACGCCTGCGCCGACGGAGACCGTCTCCGCAAATGTGACGGACGTAGAAAAGAAATCCGCCGCGCCTGTTCTCGAATCCTCCCCTTCGCCGAGTGATAAACCGTAAACATGGCTGTAGATGATACTCAACCCCTTATTACGCATCTGATTGAGCTGCGTAAGCGCCTTTTGAACTGCATTATTGCGGTTATCCTGATTTTTCTGGCGTTGGTTTACTTTGCCAACGACATTTATCATTTGGTTGCTGCGCCGCTGATCAAACAGTTGCCTCAGGGGGCGACGATGATCGCCACAGATGTGGCCTCGCCGTTTTTCACCCCGATCAAACTCACCTTCATGGTGTCGTTGATTTTGTCAGCGCCAGTGATCCTGTATCAGGTGTGGGCGTTTATTGCTCCTGCACTGTATAAGCACGAACGCCGTCTTGTCATGCCGCTGCTGGTATCCAGTTCACTGCTGTTCTACATCGGTATGGCGTTCGCCTACTTTGTGGTCTTCCCGCTGGCGTTTGGTTTTCTGGCTAACACCGCACCGCAAGGCGTACAGGTTTCTACTGATATCGCCAGTTATCTCAGCTTTGTGATGGCGCTGTTTATGGCATTTGGCATCTCCTTTGAGGTTCCGGTCGCCATTGTGCTGCTTTGCTGGATGGGGGTAACGACCCCCGACGATTTACGCAAGAAGCGCCCTTATGTGTTAGTCGGTGCGTTCGTGGTGGGGATGTTGTTGACCCCGCCTGATGTCTTCTCGCAAACACTGTTAGCGATACCGATGTATTGCTTGTTTGAAGTTGGCGTCTTCTTCTCTCGTTTCTATGTGGGTAAACGACAAACGCGAGATGAAGATAACGAGGCTGAGAACGAGAAAGCTGAAAACGCTGAGAAAGCAGAGAAACCCGAAGAATAAACACAACCGCCCGTCAGGGCGGTTGTCGTATTGGAGGCAGCATGTTTGACATCGGGGTAAATTTAACCAGCTCGCAGTTTGCGAAAGACAGAGACGAGGTTGTGTCGCGTAGCCTTGCTGCAGGTGTGGACGGCATGCTTCTGACAGGAACCAACCTGCACGAAAGTCAGCAGGCGCAAGCGCTGGCGCGGCAATATACGCGTTGCTGGTCGACGGCTGGCGTTCATCCGCATGATAGTAGCCACTGGCAAGCATCAACCGAAGAGGCGATAGTCGCGCTGGCAGGTCTGCCAGAAGTCGTGGCAATTGGCGAATGCGGTCTGGATTTCAATCGCAATTTCTCCACGCCGCAAGAGCAGGAGCGGGCTTTTCTGGCGCAGTTACATATTGCCGCAGAATTACAGATGCCTGTTTTCATGCACTGCCGCGATGCGCATGCGCGTTTTTTGACGCTACTGGAACCCTGGCTGGATAAACTGCCTGGTGCTGTACTGCATTGTTTTACCGGTTCTCGCCAGGAGATGCAGGAGTGTGTGGACAGAGGGCTTTATATCGGCATCACGGGGTGGGTTTGCGATGAACGCAGAGGACTTGAGCTGCGCGAGTTGTTACCTTTTATTCCGGCAGAAAAACTGCTGATTGAGACGGACGCGCCGTATCTTCTGCCCCGGGACATCTCCCCCAAGCCAGCATCAAGACGTAATGAACCGGCCTGGTTGCCGCATATTCTTGAGCGTATAGCGACGTGGCGTGGGGACGATCCGCAACACCTGGCAGCAATAACGGATGATAACGTCAGGGCGCTGTTTGGGATCGCGTTTTAAATCTTACGAAATCCGGTATTTTTCACGCTCTGCTTTACCTCTTTATTCAACAGGTTAAGCAGAAGCATTGAACGTGCTTCGCCATCGGGTTCGGTAAAGATAGCCCTCAGCCCCTCGAATGCCCCTTCTGTGATGAGCACGCTGTCGCCTGGATAAGGCGTTTCAGGGTCGACAATATCGTGAGGTTTGCAGATAGAAAGCTGATGAATCACGCTGGAAGGGACTGTTGCGGGCTGCGCGCCAAACCGTACGAAATGACTGACGCCGCGCGTGGCGTTGATCGTCGTGGTATGAATCACTTCCGGATCAAACTCGACGAACAGATAATTAGGGAAAAGAGGCTCACTGACTGTGGTACGTTTACCGCGTACTATTTTTTCCAGGGTGATCATCGGCGTCAGGCAATTCACCGCCTGTCTTTCGAGGTGTTCCTGGGCACGCTGAAGTTGCCCGCGTTTGCAGTACAGTAAATACCAGGATTGCATAATGACTCTTATTTCCTTATTCAGGGCGCAAGCATAGCAAAAGCTATGCGCTAAGTTAATTATAATCCCCGGGTTTGCTTGCTTCGCCGAAGTTCACGCTAATTTAACAAAAATACAGCATCACGATGATGAACGCCGTATAATGAGGCGCTTACGAAGAGGCCATAATGGACGCCATGAAATATCACGATTTACGCGACTTCCTGACGCTGCTTGAACAGCAGGGCGAGCTCAAACGCATCTCGCTTGAGGTCGATCCTCATCTGGAAATCACCGAAATTGCTGACCGCACGCTGCGTGCCGGTGGGCCTGCCCTGTTGTTTGAAAATCCCAAAGGTTATTCAATGCCGGTGCTGTGCAACCTTTTTGGTACGCCGAAGCGTGTTGCTATGGGGATGGGGCAGGAGGATGTTTCTGCCCTGCGGGAAGTGGGTAAGCTATTGGCGTTTTTAAAAGAGCCAGAACCGCCGAAAGGGTTTCGCGATCTGTTTGATAAACTTCCTCAGTTCAAACAAGTCCTCAATATGCCAACAAAGCGTCTGCGCGGCGCGCCCTGCCAGCAGAAAGTGTTCTCTGGTTCAGAGGTGGATTTAAACCGCATTCCCATCATGACCTGTTGGCCGGAAGATGCCGCTCCGCTCATCACCTGGGGTCTTACGGTGACGCGTGGTCCGCACAAAGAGCGGCAGAATCTTGGTATCTATCGCCAGCAGTTGATTGGTAAGAACAAACTGATCATGCGTTGGTTATCTCATCGCGGCGGTGCGTTGGATTTTCAGGAGTGGTGCGCAGCCCATCCAGGCGAGCGTTTCCCGGTTGCTGTGGCGCTGGGCGCCGATCCGGCGACGATTCTCGGTGCGGTAACGCCTGTGCCTGATACCCTCTCGGAATATGCGTTTGCAGGTCTGTTACGTGGTACCAAGACGGAAGTCGTCAAATGTATTTCCAACGATCTTGAAGTCCCTGCCAGTGCGGAAATCGTGCTGGAAGGCTATATCGAGCCGGGTCAACTGGCGCCGGAAGGTCCTTATGGCGACCATACTGGCTACTACAACGAAGTGGATAGCTTCCCGGTCTTTACCGTGACGCACGTGACGCAGCGTGAAGATGCTATCTATCATTCGACATACACCGGCCGGCCGCCCGACGAACCCGCGGTGCTGGGTGTGGCGCTAAACGAAGTCTTCGTTCCCATTTTGCAAAAGCAGTTTCCGGAAATCGTCGATTTTTATCTGCCGCCGGAAGGCTGCTCTTATCGACTGGCCGTGGTGACAATTAAAAAACAGTACGCCGGTCATGCTAAGCGCGTCATGATGGGGGTGTGGTCATTTTTACGCCAGTTTATGTACACCAAATTTGTTATCGTCTGCGATGATGATGTCAACGCACGCGACTGGAATGATGTCATTTGGGCGATCACTACCCGTATGGACCCGGCCCGGGACACCGTGCTGGTAGAAAATACGCCAATTGATTATCTGGATTTTGCCTCGCCAATCTCTGGGCTTGGTTCAAAAATGGGGCTGGATGCCACCAACAAATGGCCTGGTGAAACCCAACGTGAGTGGGGGCGTCCCATTAAAAAAGATCCTGACGTTACCGCGCGTATCGATGCGATCTGGGATGAGCTGGCCATCTTCAACAACGGTAAAGGCGCCTGAGGCGCGATCGTTTTGCCCTATAGACCCGACAGAGGGAGCGCATGACAACCTTAAGCTGTAAAGTGACCTCGGTAGAAGCTATCACCGATACCGTATATCGCGTACGTTTAGTGCCAGACGCGGCGTTTTCATTTCGCGCTGGTCAGTATTTGATGGTGGTGATGGACGAGCGGGATAAGCGCCCGTTCTCGATGGCATCCACGCCGGATGAGCAAGGGTTTATTGAGTTGCACATTGGTGCCTCGGAACTCAATCTGTATGCCATGGCAGTGATGGACCGCATCCTGAAAGACAGCGAAATCGTGGTGGATATGCCGCACGGCGAAGCCTGGCTACGTGATGATGAAGAGCGTCCGCTGATCCTGATCGCCGGGGGAACCGGATTCTCTTACGTGCGTTCAATTCTGCTTACTGCGCTGGCGCGTAATCCACAACGCGATGTCACTATTTACTGGGGCGGTCGGGAAGAAAAGCATCTTTACGATCTCTCTGAGCTGGAAGCGCTTTCGATCAATCATCCTAATCTGCGTATTGAGCCGGTGGTTGAGCAGCCTGAGGCGGAATGGCGTGGCCGCACGGGCACGGTATTAACTGCGGTCTTACAGGATCATGGTACGCTGGCCGGACATGATATCTACATCGCCGGACGTTTCGAGATGGCGAAAATCGCTCGCGACCTGTTCTGCAACGAACGCAGCGCGCGGGAAGACCGTCTGTTTGGTGATGCCTTCGCCTTTATTTAAAGCAATAAAAAACCCGCCCCTGACAGGCGGGAAGAACGGCAACTAAACTTTCTTTCTTCGCCATTGGCACCAATGGCGTTGAGATAACACTGTTGTAGGCCGGGCAAGCGAAGCTCCCCCGGCATTTTGCCCGATTAAACCCGCTCAAACACCGTCGCGATACCCTGACCCAATCCGATACACATCGTCGCCAGACCAAACTGCACGTCTTTGCGTTCCATCAGGTTTATCAGGGTGGTGCTGATACGCGCGCCAGAACAACCGAGCGGATGACCCAGGGCGATCGCGCCGCCATTCAGGTTGATCTTCTCGTCTATCTGCTCCATCAGTCCCAGATCTTTAATGCACGGCAGGATCTGTGCGGCGAACGCTTCGTTCATCTCAAACAAACCGATATCACTGGTCGAAAGTCCTGCTTTTTTCAGTGCCAGTTTTGAGGCTGGCACAGGACCATAGCCCATGATTGAAGGGTCACAACCCACGACGGCCATTGAGCGAATGCGCGCGCGCGGTTTCAGACCCAGCTCACGTGCACGGCTTTCGCTCATCACCAGCATGGCGGCAGCGCCATCGGAGAGGGCCGAAGACGTGCCTGCGGTGACCGTACCGCTAACCGGATCAAACGCCGGTCGCAGCGTGGATAACGCTTCGACGGTGGTTTCCGGGCGGATCACTTCATCGTAGTTAAACTGCTTTAGCACGCCGTCGGCATCATGACCGCTGGTCGGGATGATTTCATTTTTAAAGGCGCCGAACTGCGTGGCCGCCCAGGCGCGGGCGTGTGAACGCGCAGCGAAGGCGTCCTGCATTTCACGGCTGATACCGTGCATGCGGGAAAGCATTTCTGCCGTTAATCCCATCATGCCCGCGGCTTTTGCCACATTGCGGCTTAAGCCGGGGTGGAAATCGACGCCGTGACTCATTGGCACATGGCCCATGTGCTCCACACCGCCGATCAGACATGCCTGAGCATCGCCAGTCATGATCATGCGTGCGGCGTCATGGAGCGCCTGCATTGATGAACCACACAGACGGTTGACGGTGACCGCAGGGACAGAGTGCGGAACCTCCGCTAACAGCGCGGCGTTACGGGCAATGTTGAAGCCTTGTTCCAGCGTCTGCTGTACACAACCCCAATAAATATCGTCAAGGGCAGCGGGTTCCAGCGCGGGGTTACGCGCCAGCAGACTACGCATTAAGTGTGCGGAGAGATCTTCCGCCCGCACGTTACGAAACGCGCCACCTTTCGAACGGCCCATTGGGGTACGGATCGCATCAACAATTACAACCTGTTCCATTGTGACTCCTTAAGCCGTTTTCAGGTCGCCAACCGGACGGGCAGGCTCAACCGGGGGATAGTACGGTTCGTTATGACGCGCTTTGTTACGCAGACCTTCCGGCACTTCATACATCGGACCGAGATGCTGATACTGTTGCGCCATATCGAGATATTTTGCACTGCCGAGCGTGTCCAGCCAGCGGAATGCGCCGCCGTGGAACGGAGGGAAGCCCAGACCGTAAACCAGCGCCATATCGGCTTCTGCCGGGCTGGCAATGATGCCTTCTTCCAGGCAACGCACCACTTCGTTGACCATCGGGATCATCATGCGGGCGATAATCTCTTCGTCGCTGAAATCACGCTTCGCTTTGCTGACGTCAGCCAGCAAGTTATCCACGGTGGCGTCTTCTTCTTTCTTCGGCTTGCCTTTGCTGTCTTCTGTATAGCGCCAGAAGCCCAGACCGTTCTTCTGACCGAAACGGTTAGTTTCAAACAGCGCATCGATCGCGTCGCGATAGTCTTTCTGCATACGCTGTGGGAAGCCTGCTGCCATCACCGCCTGCGCGTGGTGTGCGGTATCAATGCCCACGACATCAAGCAGGTACGCCGGACCCATTGGCCAACCAAACTGCTTCTCCATTACTTTGTCGATTTTGCGGAAATCTGCGCCGTCACGCAGTAGCTGGCTGAAGCCTGCGAAATACGGGAACAGTACGCGGTTAACAAAGAAACCAGGGCAGTCGTTCACCACAATCGGCGTCTTGCCCATCTTGCTGGCCCAGGCCACCACTTTGGCGATGGTTTCATCTGAACTTTTCTCGCCGCGAATGATCTCAACCAGCGGCATCCGGTGAACCGGGTTAAAGAAGTGCATACCGCAGAAGTTTTCCGGGCGCTTCAGAACGCTTGCCAGTTCGCTAATGGGAATCGTGGACGTATTCGACGCCAGTACGGTGTCCGGACGAACCTTATCTTCCGTCTCCGCCAGTACGGCTTTTTTCACTTTCGGGTTCTCAACAACCGCTTCCACCACTACATCGACGCGCTCAAAACCGACATAGTCCAGCGTTGGATGAATGGTGGAAATCACGCCCGCCATTTTCAGACCGTCGATCTTACTGCGCTCAAGCTGTTTGTTCAGCAACTTGGCGGCTTCGGTCATACCGAGGGCGAGCGATTTGTCGCTGATATCTTTCATGATCACCGGTACGCCTTTCCAGGCGGACTGATAAGCGATACCCCCACCCATGATACCGGCACCCAGTACGGCAGCCTGCTTCGGCGTTTCAACGTCTTTGGTGAGCGTCTTCGCTTTGGCCTTAACGAACTGATCGTTGAGGAAGATACCGACCAGTGCGCGGGCTTCTTTGGTGTGCGCCAGCGGGACAAAACTTTGGTTTTCCAGTTTTAATGCTTCTTCACGACCAAAACGGGCAGCGGCTTCAATGGTCTTCACCGCCGTGATCGGCGCCGGGTAATGTTTACCTGCGGTTTGCGCGACCATCCCTTTGGCGATGGTAAAACTCATTGCAGCTTCAATTTTGCTGAGTTTCAGCGGCTCGAGCTTCGGCTGACGTTTGGCTTTCCAGTCGAGGTCACCGTTGATCGCCTGATGTAGCACCGCCAGTGCGCCATCAATCAATTTCTCTGGCTTCACCACGCCATCGACCAGACCGATTTTCAGCGCCTGCTCGGCACCGACATCTTTACCTGCCGCGATGATCTCCAGTGCGCTGTCCGCGCCCAGCATACGGGGCATACGGACAGAACCGCCAAAGCCTGGCATGATCCCCAGTTTCGTTTCCGGCAGGCCGATACGCAGGTCCGGCGTCGCCAGGCGGTAATCGGTCGCCAGAACGCATTCGCAGCCGCCGCCCAGCGCATAGCCGTTGACGGCGGAAAGGGTGGGAACGGGTAAATCTTCCAGACGGTTAAAGACGCTGTTGGCAAAATGCAGCCACTGGCTTAACTGTTCTTCGGGAACGAGAAACAGTGAAAGGAATTCGGTGATATCTGCACCGACAATAAAGGCCGCTTTATTGGAACGCAGTAGCAGCCCTTTTAAATCTGTTTGCTTTTCCAGCACATCAAGCGCCTGGCCGAGGCTGGCGACGGTTGCAGTGTCGAGTTTGTTGACCGAGCCTGGAGCATCGAACACCAGTTCGGCGATGCCATTTTCCAGCCAGTCGAGGTACAGGGTGTCGCCTTTGTAAAGCATGTCAGTCTCCTGAATCCGCAAGGTGATCTGGTCATACCAGATTAAGCGAGTGTGTATTTTGTGTTAATAAAATGCAAATGACTGATTAAAAAAATGACGATTCGATCACGCTCGGCAGAAATCACGCAGCCACAATGCGATGTGCTAAGATGCGGAGACTTGAGGTCAAAAACAGAAGGGAAAAAAATGGAATCACTGGCCGCACTCTATAAAAATCATATTGTTACCTTACAAGAACGGACTCGTGATGCACTGGCACGTTTTAAGCTGGATGCGTTACTTATTCACTCCGGTGAGCTGGTCAACGTCTTCCTCGACGATCATCCGTATCCCTTCAAGGTCAATCCGCAGTTTAAAGCCTGGGTGCCGGTGACGCAGGTGCCCAATTGCTGGTTGCTGGTAGATGGCGTAAACAAGCCGAAACTGTGGTTCTATCTGCCGGTCGATTACTGGCACAACGTCGAGCCGTTACCGACCTCTTTCTGGACCGAAGACGTTGAAATCATTGCGCTGCCAAAAGCCGACGGTATTGGTAGCCAGTTGCCAGCCGCACGCGGCAATATTGGTTATATCGGTCCGGTTCCGGAGCGCGCGCTGCAACTGGATATTGCTGCCAGCAACATCAACCCGAAAGGGGTGATCGACTATCTGCATTATTACCGTTCCTATAAAACGGATTACGAACTTGCCTGCATGCGTGAAGCGCAGAAAATGGCGGTGAGCGGTCACCGTGCTGCGGAAGAAGCCTTCCGCTCCGGCATGAGCGAGTTTGACATCAACCTGGCTTATCTGACGGC
The DNA here is from genome assembly GCF_016811995.1 of Citrobacter sp. R56. Lineage (GTDB taxonomy): Bacteria > Pseudomonadota > Gammaproteobacteria > Enterobacterales > Enterobacteriaceae > Citrobacter_D > Citrobacter_D enshiensis. Next base: position 4,524,765 of record NZ_CP069159.1, on the reverse strand, counting down.
GACCGGGCATCGTGACACGGATGTACCGTACAGCAACATTGTCGCGCTCAACGAACATGCGTCAGTCCTGCATTACACAAAGCTGGATCATCACGCGCCGTCTGAAATTCGCAGCTTCCTGTTAGATGCCGGCGCGGAGTACAACGGTTATGCGGCTGACCTGACCCGTACCTGGTCTGCCAACAGCGATAATGACTACGCTCAACTGGTTAAAGATGTGAATGACGAACAGCTGGCGCTGATTGCGACGATGAAGGCTGGGGTGAGCTATGTGGATTATCACATTCAGTTCCATCAGCGCATCGCGAAACTGCTACGTAAACATCAGCTTGTGACCGATATGAGCGAAGAGGCGATGGTGGAAAACAATCTTACCGGGCCGTTTATGCCACATGGTATTGGTCATCCGCTGGGTCTGCAGGTACATGATGTGGCGGGTTTTATGCAGGATGATACTGGAACGCATCTCGCTGCGCCGTCGAAATACCCTTATTTGCGTTGCACCCGTGTGCTCGAGCCGGGAATGGTATTAACCATTGAGCCGGGAATTTATTTCATCGAGTCACTCTTGGCTCCGTGGCGTGAAGGCCAATTCAGCAAACACTTCAACTGGCAGAAAATCGAAGCGCTGAAACCTTTTGGCGGTATTCGTATTGAAGATAACGTGGTGATCCACGAAAACAACGTTGAAAACATGACGCGTGATTTGAAACTGGCGTAATGGACAGTTGGTTAATCCCTGCATCGCCGGTCACTGTTGTTGAAGAGATCAAAAAGAGCCGCTTTATTACGCTGCTGGCCCATACGGACGGCTTAGAAGCGGCGAAAGCGTTTGTGGAATCCGTCAGAGCGGAGCACCCGGCTGCTCGCCACCACTGTGTGGCGTGGGTGGCGGGTGCGCCGGACGACTCGCAACAGTTGGGTTTCTCGGATGACGGCGAACCGGCGGGCACGGCAGGGAAACCGATGCTCGCACAATTAATGGGCAGCGGTATAGGTGAGATAACCGCCGTGGTGGTTCGCTACTATGGCGGTATTCTGCTGGGTACTGGGGGGCTGGTGAAGGCCTACGGCGGCGGAGTGAATCAGGCGCTGCGACAGTTAACCACGCAACGCAAGACGCCATTAACCGAATATACTTTGCAGTGTGAATATGGTCAGTTGACCGGGATTGAAGCATTGCTGGGACAGTTTTCCGGTAAGATCGTTACCAGCGATTATCAGGCATATGTTCTGTTACGGGTGGCGCTTCCTTATGCAAAAGTGGATGAATTTACAGCAAAACTGGCAGATTTTAGCCGTGGTTCATTGCAATTATTAGCGATTGAAGAATAATCCCCACCTCATTTTTAGAACAAAGGAAGCGGCAGAGATGCATTTTCGCGCCATTACCCGAATCGTTGGACTACTGGTCATCTTATTTTCGGGGACAATGATTCTCCCAGGGTTGGTTGCGTTGATCTACCGTGATGGGGCGGGTCGGGCATTTACACAAACTTTCTTTGTCGCGTTGGCAATTGGTTCTTTACTGTGGTGGCCAAACCGCCGGGAGAAGGGCGAACTGAAATCCCGCGAAGGGTTTCTCATCGTGGTTCTGTTCTGGACCGTACTGGGTAGCGTGGGTGCGCTACCGTTTATCTTCTCTGAGCAACCGAACCTCACAATTACTGATGCGTTTTTTGAATCCTTTTCCGGGTTGACGACAACCGGTGCGACCACGCTGGTGGGGCTTGATTCGCTGCCACATGCCATTCTTTTTTATCGTCAGATGCTGCAATGGTTTGGCGGTATGGGGATCATCGTCCTGGCGGTGGCCATTCTTCCTATCCTCGGCGTTGGGGGAATGCAGCTTTATCGGGCAGAAATGCCAGGGCCGTTGAAAGATAACAAAATGCGCCCTCGCATTGCCGAAACAGCAAAAACTCTGTGGCTGATTTATGTGTTGCTGACCGTGGCATGCGCGCTGGCGTTGTGGTTTGCGGGTATGCCCGCCTTTGATGCCATTGGGCACAGCTTTGCCACCATCGCCATTGGTGGTTTTTCAACGCATGATGCCAGCGTGGGGTATTTTGACAGCCCTGCTATCAATACCATTATTGCTATCTTCTTACTGATCTCCGGTTGTAACTACGGCCTGCACTTCTCTTTATTAAGCGGGCGCAGCCTGAAGGTTTACTGGCGTGACCCAGAGTTCCGGATGTTTATTGGCGTACAGTTGACGCTGGTGGTCATCTGCACCCTGGTTTTATGGATCCACAATACCTACGCCTCGGCGCTAACGACCCTGAATCAGGCTTTTTTCCAGGTAGTGTCGATGGCGACAACTGCCGGGTTTACAACGGACAGCATTGCGCGCTGGCCGCTCTTTCTGCCTGTTCTCCTGTTGTGTTCTGCCTTTATCGGCGGTTGTGCGGGATCAACCGGTGGTGGCCTGAAGGTGATCCGCATTCTGTTGCTGTTTAAGCAGGGGAATCGCGAACTGAAGCGACTGGTCCACCCGAACGCGGTGTACAGCATAAAGTTGGGGAACCGTGCGCTGCCGGAACGTATCCTGGAAGCAGTCTGGGGTTTCTTCTCTGCTTATGCGTTGGTCTTTATCGTCAGCATGCTGGCTATTATTGCCACCGGTGTGGATGACTTCTCTGCGTTTGCTTCTGTTGTCGCAACGCTCAACAACCTGGGACCAGGGCTGGGCGTCGTTGCCGACAACTTTGCCAGCATGAACCCGGTTGCGAAATGGATCCTGATCGCCAATATGCTGTTTGGTCGTCTGGAAGTCTTCACTTTGTTGGTGCTGTTTACCCCCACTTTCTGGCGTGAATAATGGAGTAACACGTGAAAACACTCATTCTCTTCTCTACCCGGGATGGACAAACGCGCGAGATTGCCTCGTATCTGGCCTCTGAATTAAAAGAGCTGGGGATCTGGGCAGATGTCGTTAATCTTCATCGTACTGAGGAGCCGGACTGGCAAAGTTATGATCGCGTGGTGATTGGGGCGTCTATTCGCTACGGTCATTATCATGCTGCTTTCCAGGAGTTCGTGAAGACACATTCTGCAAGATTGAACGCAATGCCGAGTGCGTTCTATTCGGTGAATCTTGTTGCGCGTAAGCCGGAAAAGCGGACGCCGCAGACAAACAGCTATGCACGCAAGTTTCTGATGAACTCGCCGTGGCGTCCCGATCGTTGCGCAGTGATTGCGGGGGCGCTTCGTTATCCTCGTTATCGCTGGTACGACCGCATTATGATTAAGCTCATTATGAAGATGTCAGGCGGTGAAACGGATACGAGTAAAGAAGTGGTCTATACCGACTGGGAACAAGTGGCGATTTTTGCCCGTGAAATCGCGCAATTAACCAGCAATCCGTCGTCAAAGTAGTCGCAAAGAATAAAAAATAAGCACTTGGAAGATTATTTTAAATTTCCGCTTGTCAGCCTGAAATAACTCCCTATAATGCGCCTCCACTGACACGGAACAACGGCACGCAAGCCGCCGGGTCAGCGGGGTTCTACTGAGAACCTCGCAGAGAAAAGCAAAAATAAATGCTTGACTCTGTAGCGGGATGGCGTAATATGCACACCCCGCGCCGCTGAGAAAAAGCGAAGCGGCACTGCTCTTTAACAATTTATCAGACAATCTGTGTGGGCACTCGAAGATACGGATTCTTAACGTCGCAAGACGAAAAATGAATACCAAGTCTCAAGAGTGAACATACGTAATTCATTACGAAGTTTAATTCACGAGCATCAAACTTAAATTGAAGAGTTTGATCATGGCTCAGATTGAACGCTGGCGGCAGGCCTAACACATGCAAGTCGAACGGTAGCACAGAGGAGCTTGCTCCTTGGGTGACGAGTGGCGGACGGGTGAGTAATGTCTGGGAAACTGCCCGATGGAGGGGGATAACTACTGGAAACGGTAGCTAATACCGCATAACGTCGCAAGACCAAAGAGGGGGACCTTCGGGCCTCTTGCCATCGGATGTGCCCAGATGGGATTAGCTAGTAGGTGGGGTAACGGCTCACCTAGGCGACGATCCCTAGCTGGTCTGAGAGGATGACCAGCCACACTGGAACTGAGACACGGTCCAGACTCCTACGGGAGGCAGCAGTGGGGAATATTGCACAATGGGCGCAAGCCTGATGCAGCCATGCCGCGTGTATGAAGAAGGCCTTCGGGTTGTAAAGTACTTTCAGCGGGGAGGAAGGCGATACGGTTAATAACCGTGTCGATTGACGTTACCCGCAGAAGAAGCACCGGCTAACTCCGTGCCAGCAGCCGCGGTAATACGGAGGGTGCAAGCGTTAATCGGAATTACTGGGCGTAAAGCGCACGCAGGCGGTCTGTCAAGTCGGATGTGAAATCCCCGGGCTCAACCTGGGAACTGCATCCGAAACTGGCAGGCTAGAGTCTTGTAGAGGGGGGTAGAATTCCAGGTGTAGCGGTGAAATGCGTAGAGATCTGGAGGAATACCGGTGGCGAAGGCGGCCCCCTGGACAAAGACTGACGCTCAGGTGCGAAAGCGTGGGGAGCAAACAGGATTAGATACCCTGGTAGTCCACGCCGTAAACGATGTCGACTTGGAGGTTGTGCCCTTGAGGCGTGGCTTCCGGAGCTAACGCGTTAAGTCGACCGCCTGGGGAGTACGGCCGCAAGGTTAAAACTCAAATGAATTGACGGGGGCCCGCACAAGCGGTGGAGCATGTGGTTTAATTCGATGCAACGCGAAGAACCTTACCTACTCTTGACATCCACGGAATTTAGCAGAGATGCTTTAGTGCCTTCGGGAACCGTGAGACAGGTGCTGCATGGCTGTCGTCAGCTCGTGTTGTGAAATGTTGGGTTAAGTCCCGCAACGAGCGCAACCCTTATCCTTTGTTGCCAGCGGTTCGGCCGGGAACTCAAAGGAGACTGCCAGTGATAAACTGGAGGAAGGTGGGGATGACGTCAAGTCATCATGGCCCTTACGAGTAGGGCTACACACGTGCTACAATGGCATATACAAAGAGAAGCGACCTCGCGAGAGCAAGCGGACCTCATAAAGTATGTCGTAGTCCGGATCGGAGTCTGCAACTCGACTCCGTGAAGTCGGAATCGCTAGTAATCGTGGATCAGAATGCCACGGTGAATACGTTCCCGGGCCTTGTACACACCGCCCGTCACACCATGGGAGTGGGTTGCAAAAGAAGTAGGTAGCTTAACCTTCGGGAGGGCGCTTACCACTTTGTGATTCATGACTGGGGTGAAGTCGTAACAAGGTAACCGTAGGGGAACCTGCGGTTGGATCACCTCCTTACCTTAAAGAACCTGCCTTTGTAGTGCTCACACAGATTGTCTGATGAAAATTAGCAGTAAGAAATCTCTGCAGGCTTGTAGCTCAGGTGGTTAGAGCGCACCCCTGATAAGGGTGAGGTCGGTGGTTCAAGTCCACTCAGGCCTACCAAATTCCTTCTGATACCGTAGGGTGTTTCAGAATGAACTAAGGTGAATGAGATAACTACGATGGGGCTATAGCTCAGCTGGGAGAGCGCCTGCTTTGCACGCAGGAGGTCTGCGGTTCGATCCCGCATAGCTCCACCATTACTTACTGCAAAAACCCAAGAAAACTTCAGAGTGTACCTGAAAAGGTTCACTGCGAAGTTTTGCTCTTTAAAAATCTGGATCAAGCTGAAAATTGAAACGACACACTGTGTCTGTTCTCCGTAATAAGAACAGGCAAGCGGTGTGTTCGAGTCTCTCAAATTTTCGCAACACGATGTGTTTTACGAAACACCTTCGGGTTGTGAGGTTAAGCGACTAAGCGTACACGGTGGATGCCCTGGCAGTCAGAGGCGATGAAGGACGTGCTAATCTGCGATAAGCGTCGGTAAGGTGATATGAACCGTTATAACCGGCGATTTCCGAATGGGGAAACCCAGTGTGATTCGTCACACTATCATTACGTGAATACATAGCGTAATGAAGCGAACCGGGGGAACTGAAACATCTAAGTACCCCGAGGAAAAGAAATCAACCGAGATTCCCCCAGTAGCGGCGAGCGAACGGGGAGCAGCCCAGAGTCTGAATCAGCATGTGTGGTAGTGGAACGGTCTGGAAAGTCCGGCGATACAGGGTGATAGCCCCGTACACAAAATCGCATGTGTTGTGAACTCGAAGAGTAGGGCGGGACACGTGGTATCCTGTCTGAATATGGGGGGACCATCCTCCAAGGCTAAATACTCCTGACTGACCGATAGTGAACCAGTACCGTGAGGGAAAGGCGAAAAGAACCCCGGCGAGGGGAGTGAAAAAGAACCTGAAACCGTGTACGTACAAGCAGTGGGAGCCTTGATTTATCAGGGTGACTGCGTACCTTTTGTATAATGGGTCAGCGACTTATATTCTGTAGCAAGGTTAACCGAATAGGGGAGCCGAAGGGAAACCGAGTCTTAACTGGGCGTTAAGTTGCAGGGTATAGACCCGAAACCCGGTGATCTAGCCATGGGCAGGTTGAAGGTTGGGTAACACTAACTGGAGGACCGAACCGACTAATGTTGAAAAATTAGCGGATGACTTGTGGCTGGGGGTGAAAGGCCAATCAAACCGGGAGATAGCTGGTTCTCCCCGAAAGCTATTTAGGTAGCGCCTCGTGAACTCATCTTCGGGGGTAGAGCACTGTTTCGGCTAGGGGGTCATCCCGACTTACCAACCCGATGCAAACTGCGAATACCGAAGAATGTTATCACGGGAGACACACGGCGGGTGCTAACGTCCGTCGTGAAGAGGGAAACAACCCAGACCGCCAGCTAAGGTCCCAAAGTCATGGTTAAGTGGGAAACGATGTGGGAAGGCACAGACAGCCAGGATGTTGGCTTAGAAGCAGCCATCATTTAAAGAAAGCGTAATAGCTCACTGGTCGAGTCGGCCTGCGCGGAAGATGTAACGGGGCTAAACCATGCACCGAAGCTGCGGCAGCGACACTATGTGTTGTTGGGTAGGGGAGCGTTCTGTAAGCCGTTGAAGGTGGCCTGTGAGGGTTGCTGGAGGTATCAGAAGTGCGAATGCTGACATAAGTAACGATAAAGCGGGTGAAAAGCCCGCTCGCCGGAAGACCAAGGGTTCCTGTCCAACGTTAATCGGGGCAGGGTGAGTCGACCCCTAAGGCGAGGCCGAAAGGCGTAGTCGATGGGAAACAGGTTAATATTCCTGTACTTGGTGTTACTGCGAAGGGGGGACGGAGAAGGCTATGTTGGCCGGGCGACGGTTGTCCCGGTTTAAGCATGTAGGCGGAGGTTCCAGGTAAATCCGGTTCCTTATTAACGCTGAGGTGTGATGACGAGGCACTACGGTGCTGAAGTAACAAATGCCCTGCTTCCAGGAAAAGCCTCTAAGCATCAGGTAACACAAAATCGTACCCCAAACCGACACAGGTGGTCAGGTAGAGAATACCAAGGCGCTTGAGAGAACTCGGGTGAAGGAACTAGGCAAAATGGTGCCGTAACTTCGGGAGAAGGCACGCTGATATGTAGGTGAAGCGACTTGCTCGTGGAGCTGAAATCAGTCGAAGATACCAGCTGGCTGCAACTGTTTATTAAAAACACAGCACTGTGCAAACACGAAAGTGGACGTATACGGTGTGACGCCTGCCCGGTGCCGGAAGGTTAATTGATGGGGTTATCCGTAAGGAGAAGCTCTTGATCGAAGCCCCGGTAAACGGCGGCCGTAACTATAACGGTCCTAAGGTAGCGAAATTCCTTGTCGGGTAAGTTCCGACCTGCACGAATGGCGTAATGATGGCCAGGCTGTCTCCACCCGAGACTCAGTGAAATTGAACTCGCTGTGAAGATGCAGTGTACCCGCGGCAAGACGGAAAGACCCCGTGAACCTTTACTATAGCTTGACACTGAACACTGGTCCTTGATGTGTAGGATAGGTGGGAGGCTTTGAAGTGTGGACGCCAGTCTGCATGGAGCCAACCTTGAAATACCACCCTTTAATGGCTGGTGTTCTAACGTAGACCCGTGATCCGGGTTGCGGACAGTGTCTGGTGGGTAGTTTGACTGGGGCGGTCTCCTCCTAAAGAGTAACGGAGGAGCACGAAGGTTAGCTAATCCTGGTCGGACATCAGGAGGTTAGTGCAAAGGCATAAGCTAGCTTGACTGCGAGAGTGACGGCTCGAGCAGGTGCGAAAGCAGGTCTTAGTGATCCGGTGGTTCTGAATGGAAGGGCCATCGCTCAACGGATAAAAGGTACTCCGGGGATAACAGGCTGATACCGCCCAAGAGTTCATATCGACGGCGGTGTTTGGCACCTCGATGTCGGCTCATCACATCCTGGGGCTGAAGTAGGTCCCAAGGGTATGGCTGTTCGCCATTTAAAGTGGTACGCGAGCTGGGTTTAGAACGTCGTGAGACAGTTCGGTCCCTATCTGCCGTGGGCGCTGGAGAATTGAGGGGGGCTGCTCCTAGTACGAGAGGACCGGAGTGGACGCATCACTGGTGTTCGGGTTGTCATGCCAATGGCATTGCCCGGTAGCTAAATGCGGAAGAGATAAGTGCTGAAAGCATCTAAGCACGAAACTTGCCCCGAGATGAGTTCTCCCTGAGACTATAAGTCTCCTGAAGGAACGTTGAAGACTACGACGTTGATAGGTCGGGTGTGTAAGTGTAGCGATACATTGAGCTAACCGATACTAATGAACCGTGAGGCTTAACCTTACAACGCCAAAGGTGTTTTGGCGAAGAGACCAATAATCAGCTTGATACAGATTAAATTAATGTGTTCAGAGAACATGTTAATAAACAGAATTTGCCTGGCGGCTGTAGCGCGGTGGTCCCACCTGACCCCATGCCGAACTCAGAAGTGAAACGCCGTAGCGCCGATGGTAGTGTGGGGTCTCCCCATGCGAGAGTAGGGAACTGCCAGGCATCAAACAAGTGAAGAAGCCCATCCTGACGGATGGGCTTTTTTGCGTCTGTGGTCCGGGGGAAATGCCGGATGGCGGTGTTTATCCGATTTGTAGGCCTGATAAGTGCAGCGCCATCTGGCAATCCAAATAGCACGGCTCATAAACTCCGCATCCATTGCTCAATAAAATCAGTGAGTTGACCAACATTATTGATATCTAATAGCGGAACATCAATCCTCAACGGCACATCGCTGGCGATGGCAATCACATGTGCATCAATCACCAGTTCTTCCTGAGTGCGCCCGGTTCCCTCGCGAAACAACACAATCTTGGCGATGTCCTCATGCTTAAACCCTTCTACCAGAATCAAATCCAACTTTGAGGCATCCATTCTGCTGGCCAGAAATGCGAGATCCAGTTCCTCTTCATCCGGTGTTTCAGTCATGAGTGCCCAACGCTGTTGGCTGGCAACCAGAGTTTGTGCGGCACCAGCTTTGCGTAGCTCATAGCTGTCCTTACCGGGTTTGTCGACATCCATATTGTGATGGGTGTGCTTAATCAGTCCCGGACGAATTCCTCTGGCGCACAGTTCCGGGATCAATTTTTTGAGCAGTGTGGTTTTCCCCGTACCGCTCCATGCGGCAATGGCAAGTAGTGGGATCATCGTTTCTCCTGCCATCTGGCAAGTTCTTCAGGGGTATTCACATTAACAAATGCGTCTTTTTGGTCACTAAAATCGACAGCATGCCCACCGGCAAGACGCATAAAGACCATCACTCGTCGCTCGCCGGACTGGAGGTAATCCTGTAGTAAAGGTTGTACTGAGCGGTTTACCAAAGCGATAATTGGGTGATCCCGCTCGCCATCATGGACCCACACTACGGCTGAATCGTTGCGTTGGGCCTTTAAACGCGCAACCAGATCGCGAGGAATATACGGTGTGTCACAAGGACAAAACAGAAACCAGTCGCCTTTTTCCTGCAGAAAAACGGAAAGCATACCCGCCAATGGACCCGGAAAATCGGCAAGCGAATCGGGGATCACACGCAGCCCACTCTTTTGGTAAATATTTCGATGGCGATTGGCATTAACCACAACAGTTTCAAGCTGCGATAAAAGGTTATCGGCAACGTGTTTCCAGAGAGGTTTGCCGTCCAGCTCAAGTAAACCTTTGTCGACCCCTCCCATTCGGCGAGCTTTGCCTCCCGCCAGTACAACCCCCGTTATTGCACTATCCAGATTCACTGATATCGCCTCTTTTATTGTGGGATTGACCCTGCTAACGTATCTATATCAAGAGTAAGGAGCACAACCATGAAATGTAAACGCCTGAATGAAGTTATCGAACTCCTGCAGCCAGCCTGGCAGAAAGAACCCGAACTCAACCTGATGCAATTTTTGCAGAAACTGGCGAAAGAGTCAGGTTTTGACGGTGAGCTGGCGGATTTAACTGACGACATTCTGATCTATCACCTGAAAATGCGTGACTCAGCAAAAGATGCCGTGATCCCTGGGATTCAAAAAGATTATGAAGAAGATTTCAAAACGGCGTTATTACGCGCACGTGGTGTTATTAAAGAGTAAAACCTTGTAAGTGACTCCACGAAAAGCGTTATGAAATGATATCCTGAATTATTCGTAGTATTTTCCGGATGATGGGATGAACGACAGCGCTTTTACTTTCCAGACACTACACCCGGATACCATCGTGGATGCACTGTTTGAACAGGGGATCCGGGTGGATTCCGGTCTTACCCCGCTCAACAGTTATGAAAACCGCGTCTATCAATTTCAGGACGAAGACCGTCGACGTTATGTCGTTAAATTTTACCGTCCTGAGCGTTGGTCTGTGGATCAAATACTGGAAGAACACCAGTTTGCGTTAGAGTTGGTCAACGATGAGGTTCCGGTTGCGGCTCCCATTGTGTTTAACGACCAGACGTTGCTAAACCACGAGGGTTTCCACTACGCGATCTTTCCCAGTGTCGGCGGCAGGCAGTTTGAAGCCGACAACATTGATCAAATGGAAGCCGTAGGCCGCTATCTTGGCCGTTTGCACCAGACCGGACGTAAACGACCTTTTGCTTCCCGGCCGACAATAGGCCTCGAAGAATATCTCTTCGAACCTCGTAAGTTATTCGAAGATGCGCCGCTTATTCCGTCAGGCCAAAGGGACGCTTTTCTGAAAGCAACCGATGGGCTCATTTCTGCTGTTACCGAAAGATGGCATGCCCGTTTTGACACGCTACGTTTACATGGCGATTGCCATGCAGGAAATATTCTCTGGCGTGACGGCCCGCTGTTTGTCGATTTAGACGATGCCCGCAATGGACCTGCCGTGCAGGATCTCTGGATGTTGCTAAATGGCGATAAAGCAGAGCAGCGGATGCAGCTTGAGACGATCATTGAGGCTTATGAAGAGGTGAGTGAATTTGATACCTCTGAACTCGGACTGATTGAACCTTTACGCGCCATGCGTTTAGTTTATTATCTTGCCTGGCTTATGCGTCGTTGGGCTGATCCTGCATTTCCCAAAAACTTCCCATGGCTCACCGGGGAAGATTACTGGCTGCAGCAAACGGCGACTTTTATCGCGCAGACAAAAACGCTGCAGGAGCCCCCTTTACAATTAACGCCAATGTATTAATCGAACACATCAGGAGAGAGATTACATGAAAAAGATTTGGCTGGCGCTGGCTGGTATGGTTTTAGCATTTAGCGCATCGGCAGCGCAGTTCAGTGATGGCAAACAATACATCACGCTGGAAAAACCGATTGCTGGCGAGCCTCAGGTTTTAGAGTTTTTCTCGTTCTACTGCCCGCATTGCTATCAGTTTGAAGAGGTTCTTCATGTTTCTGAAAACGTGAAGAAAAAACTGCCGGAAGGCGTGAAGATGACCAAATACCACGTTGAGTTCCTGGGGCCGTTGGGCAAGGATCTGACGCAGGCATGGGCAGTTGCGATGGCGCTGGGTGTGGAAGACAAAATCACCGTTCCGATGTTTGAAGGTGTGCAGAAACTGCAAACCGTCCAGTCTGTCGCGGACATTCGCAAAGTCTTCGTTGATGCGGGGATCAAAGGTGAAGATTACGATGCTGCATGGAACAGCTTTGTGGTGAAATCACTGGTTGCGCAGCAGGAGAAAGCCGCTGCTGACCTACAGCTTCAGGGCGTGCCAGCGATGTTCGTCAACGGTAAATATCAGATTAACCCGCAAGGGATGGATACCAGCAGTATGGATATCTTCGTGCAACAGTACGCTGATACCGTAAAACACCTGGTTGAAAAGAAATAACGAAAACGCCGGTCACTGACCGGCGTTTTTATTTGATGCTTTAATCTCTTCTATCAGTTCATCTTTCTGAACCCACAGCGTATTCAACCAAAGCTGAAAGCGGCGTTTAAATCCTTTGTCATTAACATAATCGCCGTGCAATTCTTCCTGAACAGGCTCCAGGTTTACACGTACGACGATACGGGTCAGTTTGCCACTCAACATGTCGTAGAAGGGACGACGGCTGTTTTCCGGATAGCACAGCGTTACATTGAGCAACTTATCAAATTGCGATCCCAGGACGTTCAACGCCATAGCAATACCGGCCGCTTTGGGAGGTAACAAGTTTTTGTAAGGTGATCGCGTCTGCTGGTGCTTCTCATCGGTAAACCGTGAGCCTTCGACGAAATTCACAATGGTCGTTGGATGCGCACGAAACTTCTCGCAGGAGCGTCGGGTGGTTTCCACATCCTTGCCACGTTGCTCAGGGTGGCGCAGTAGATAGCTGCGCGAGTAACGTTTCATAAAGGGCATATCCAGCGCCCAGCATGCCAGACCAATGAACGGTACCCAGGCCAGTTGCTGTTTGAGAAAATATTTATTCATGGGGATGTGCTTACGGAACAGGACGCAAAGCACAACAATATCCGCCCAGCTGTAATGATTACAAATGAGCAGATACCAGTTTTTCTTGTTCAGCCCCTCCAGTCCTTCTACGTCCCACTTTAGCCATGGGTTGAGATGCAGGAGCAGTGCGAGGCCTTCACACCAGCAAAACATCATGAAATTGCAGAAGACGGAAACCTTGCGCCAGACGAAAGGAATGGGCAAAAGGAGTTTCACGATTCCGGCGATGATGATCGGTACAGAACATAAAATCGTGACCAAAATGGTCAATACGATACTCAGCAAAAGCGTTATCGCAGCGAGTATTCTCGTCATAATTAAATTATTCAAAAGGTTAGCCATAAATAGTGCGCTAAAGACACGCAAGGGGCAGATTTTATCAGAAAACGGACCAAATAATGGGTCTTCGAGGAATAGAAAAGTTAACTATATCTATCCACATCCTGATATCGGTATCATTTTAAGAATAAATCTCTGCGCTTCTGTCTAACATAATGAAAAGCATGAATAAAAGTTATGATATTTAAAGCATTATGCCTGAGATAAACTAAATTAAATTATTTATGCACAAAGTTATCCACAATTTACTTTGCGAGAGATCCAGAAGATCTGTAAAAGTTTTACGACAAATACGGTGAAAAACTCATGTTTTCATCCTGTCTGTGGCATCCTTTATCCATAATCTGATAAACAGGCACGGACATTATGGTTCAGATCCCAGAAAACCCCCTTATCCTTGTAGATGGTTCATCTTATCTCTATCGCGCATATCACGCGTTCCCACCGCTGACGAATGGTGCGGGGGAACCAACGGGTGCGATGTACGGCGTTCTTAATATGCTGCGCAGCCTGATTATGCAGTATCAGCCGACGCACGCCGCCGTGGTATTTGATGCTAAGGGTAAAACCTTCCGTGATGAATTGTTCGAGCATTACAAATCTCATCGTCCGCCGATGCCTGACGATCTGCGGGCGCAGATCGAACCTCTGCATGCAATGGTAAAAGCGATGGGCTTGCCGTTGTTGGCGGTTTCCGGTGTTGAAGCGGATGATGTTATCGGTACGCTGGCGCGTGAAGCGGAAAAAGTCGGTCGCCCGGTACTCATCAGTACTGGCGATAAGGACATGGCCCAGTTAGTGACGCCGAACGTTACGCTTATCAACACCATGACCAATACGATTCTTGGCCCGGATGAGGTGGTGAATAAGTACGGTGTCCCGCCTGAGTTGATCATCGACTTCCTGGCCCTGATGGGGGACTCCTCCGATAACATTCCGGGCGTTCCGGGTGTCGGCGAAAAAACCGCGCAGGCTTTGCTGCAGGGGCTGGGTGGTCTTGATACGTTGTATGCAGAAACAGATAAAATTGCCGGCCTGACTTTCCGTGGTGCGAAAACCATGGCGGCGAAGCTTGAGCAGAATAAAGATGTGGCGTATCTGTCTTATAAGCTGGCGACGATCAAAACCGACGTCGAACTGGAACTGACCTGCGAACAACTTAACGTACAGCAGCCTGCCGCAGACACGCTAGTGGATCTGTTTAAAAAGTACGAATTTAAGCGCTGGATTGTCGATGTTGAAGCAGGAAAATGGCTACAAGCGAAAGGCGCAAAGCCAGCGGCAAAACCGCAAGAAACCATCGTGGCTGACGAAACGCCTGAAGAACCCGTGGCGGCACTCTCTTATGAAAACTATGTGACGATACTGGACGAAGCCACGCTGGAAAGCTGGATTGAAAAACTGAAAAAAGCGCCAGTCTTTGCATTTGATACCGAAACCGACAGTCTCGATAACCACTCTGCAAATCTGGTGGGTCTCTCTTTCGCTATTGAACCGGGTGTGGCTGCTTACGTTCCCGTTGCTCATGATTATCTTGATGCGCCCGATCAGGTAGCCCGAGACCGTGCACTGGAACTGCTAAAACCGCTACTGGAAGATGAGGGTGCCCGTAAGGTTGGGCAAAACCTGAAGTATGACCGTGGCGTATTGCAAAACTATGGCATTGAGCTGCGCGGTATCGCTTTCGATACGATGCTGGAGTCTTACATCCTGAATAGCGTTGCAGGCCGACACGACATGGACAGCCTGTCCGATCGTTGGTTGAAACACAAAACGATCACCTTCGAAGAGATTGCCGGCAAAGGTAAAAACCAGCTGACGTTTAACCAGATTGCTCTGGAAGAAGCCGGGCGCTATGCCGCAGAAGACGCCGACGTCACTCTGCAACTGCATCTGAAAATGTGGCCAGAACTGCAGAAGCACAAAGGGCCGCTGAATGTCTTTGAAAACATCGAAATGCCGCTGGTGCCAGTGCTGTCTCGTGTTGAGCGTAACGGCGTGAAGATCGATCCCGCCGTGTTGCACAACCATTCGGAAGAGCTGACGTTACGTCTGGCGGCGCTGGAACAAAAGGCGCATGAGATCGCGGGAGAAGCGTTTAATCTCTCCTCCACAAAACAGCTGCAAACAATTCTGTTTGAAAAACAGGGAATTAAGCCGCTGAAGAAAACGCCGGGCGGCGCGCCGTCAACGTCGGAAGAGGTACTGGAAGAGCTGGCATTAGACTACCCGTTGCCAAAGGTGATCCTGGAGTATCGCGGTCTGGCGAAGCTGAAATCGACCTACACCGATAAGCTGCCGCTGATGATCAACCCGAAAACCGGACGCGTGCATACCTCTTATCATCAGGCGGTAACAGCAACAGGCCGTTTATCATCAACCGATCCAAACCTGCAAAATATTCCAGTACGTAACGACGAAGGCCGCCGTATCCGTCAGGCCTTTATTCCGCCCCAGGATTATCTGATTGTCTCGGCGGATTACTCGCAAATCGAGCTGCGTATTATGGCGCATCTCTCGCGAGACAAAGGGCTGTTAACCGCTTTTGCACAAGGAAAAGATATTCACCGCGCAACAGCAGCAGAAGTCTTTGGTCTGCCGTTGGAGAGCGTAACGGGTGAGCAGCGTCGTAGCGCAAAAGCCATTAACTTTGGTTTGATCTACGGCATGAGCGCGTTCGGGCTTGCGCGCCAGCTGAACATTCCGCGTAAAGAAGCGCAGAAGTATATGGATTTGTACTTCGAACGGTACCCTGGCGTGCTGGAGTATATGGAGCGCACGCGAGCACAGGCCAAAGAGCAGGGATTCGTTGAAACTCTGGAAGGGCGTCGTCTTTACTTACCAGACATCAAGTCGAGCAATGCTGCGCGGCGTGCAGGCGCTGAACGTGCGGCGATCAACGCACCGATGCAGGGAACGGCGGCAGACATCATCAAACGTGCGATGATTGCCGTTGATGACTGGCTGCAAACCGAGCAACCTCGAGTGCGCATGATCATGCAAGTACACGATGAACTGGTGTTTGAAGTGCACAAAGACGATCTCGAGGCCGTATCGAAAAAGATCCATCAATTAATGGAAAACTGTACGCACATTGATGTGCCGCTGCTGGTGGAAGTGGGAAGCGGTGAAAATTGGGATCAAGCGCACTAAGGGTTTACTGAACAGCGCGCTTTTTCGTAACTAAGCAACATAAGATAGAACATTTTGTGATGATTATTGGAATTCCCTATGTAAGGAATGAAAAAAAATTACAAAAAGTGCTTTCTGAGCTGCTCAAAAAAGAGTAAAGTTATTCGCGTAGGGTACAGAGGTAAGATGTTCTATCTTTCAGACCTTTTACTTCACGTAATCGGATTTGGCTGAATATTTTAGCCGCCCCAGTCAGTTAATGACTGGGGCGTTTTTTATTGGGCGAAAGAAAAATTCCGTAGGCCGGATAAGCCACGTTAGCGACATTATCCGGTACAACATTCGTAGGAAGGGATTATTCTGCGTCCTGACTCTCTTCAACTGGCGCCAGTTCGCTAAACCAGGTATCCAGCTTCTGACGTAACTTATCCACGCCTTGCTTCTTCAGCGACGAAAATGCTTCTACCTGCACATCACCGTTAAACGCCAGAACGGCTTCACGCACCATATTGAGCTGAGCTTTACGCGCTCCGCTGGCCAGTTTGTCTGCTTTCGTCAGCAGAACCAAAACCTGAACATTGCTCTCAACGGCCCACAGAATCATCTGCTGGTCGAGATCCTTCAGCGGGTGGCGAATGTCCATCAGCACCACCAACCCTTGCAGGCTCTGACGCTTTTCCAGGTATTCCGCCAGCGCACGCTGCCATTTGCGTTTCATCTCTTCCGGGACTTCGGCGTAACCGTATCCTGGCAGGTCGACAAGACGTTTACCGTCCACGACTTCAAACAGGTTGATCAACTGTGTGCGACCGGGTGTTTTGGAGGTACGCGCCAGGCTCTTCTGGTTCGTCAGGGTATTCAGCGCGCTGGATTTGCCTGCATTGGAACGGCCAGCGAACGCCACTTCGATTCCGGTATCGGAAGGTAAGTGGCGAATATCAGGCGCACTCATTACAAAGTGCGTCTGTTGATAATTCAAATTAATCAAAGGGGTCGTCTCCGTCAGTCAAAGCTTTGCAGCGATTATACCTGAACCCCAGCAAAAGACGGATGTTTCGACATATGCCCGTGTAAGTAAAAACCTTGTGGTTTGTGAGATATTGACGATTGTAGATATACGAAATTTCAGAGTCATTGCCGGGTGAAAAGTGATTTAGCTCAAATAAATCATTAAGTTATTTTTTTAATGGTGCTCTTACACGCCGAAAACGTCGCGTTGGTCACTTGTCTGTCTGACCTGATGGCGTAAAGTAGTGCTCATAGCGAGGATGCTAACAGGACAGACGGACTCAGGATGAGGGTCAGGAGCGCCAGGAGGCGAAGACACAGGATTGTCAGGAAGACAAACGTCCGGAGACGTATGTAAAAGGAAATGGAAACAACACGGAACGTTTCAGGCTAAAGGAAAGACAGGGTGTGTTGATGGCCGACAGGGAATGTAGAACCCGTTAAGGGCTATGAGTAAAGAAAAAAGGCGACAGATGACTCTGTCGCCTTTTTTCTTTACTTGCTTTCTGCTAGATTCCGCCGCAAATGTATACTGAATAAAACGGCCAAAGACGAATTATTATGAAATCAACTTCTACACCACGCGGCAAAGGTCCCGCAAAAGCGCGCCGTAAAACACGCGAAGAGCTTAACCAGGAAGCTCGTGACCGTAAGCATCAGAAAAAACACCGTGGCCATGCGGCGGGTAGCCGTGCGTCCGGCAGTGAAGGTGCTTCTGGCTCTAAGAATTCGAACAAACAAAAAGATCCACGTATTGGCAGTAAAACCCCCATTCCATTGGGAGTGACTGAAAAAGTCACCAAACAGCACAAACCGAAGAGTGAGAAACCTATGCTTTCACCGCAGGCTGAGTTGGATTTACTGGAAACGGATGAGCGCCTGGATGCGCTGTTAGAACGTCTTGAAGCAGGCGAAACCCTCAGTGAAGAAGATCAGTCCTGGGTTGATGCTAAGCTGGACCGCATCGATGAACTGATGCAGAAGCTGGGTCTTTCTTATGATGACGATGAAGAAGAAGAAGAGGACGAGAAGCAGGAAGATATGATGCGCCTGCTCAAAGGCGGCAACTAACGGGTTTACACCGTGGGCCTCCCCGTCCTGCTTATAACCCTTCCGGTTATATGTTATCTGGTGTGGTTATTCGTTAAACTACAGCGGTTGTCGCGGCGACAGAAGTGGCTGCGCAACCGGCTTATCACCCGTAGTGGAGGAAAGCCGGTACGCCGTACCCGCCAGCGATGCCATCGGAAGGAGTGAGCATGTCTGAACAGCTAATAGACTGGGATCTGGCCCTGATCCAGAAATATAACTATTCCGGGCCACGATATACGTCGTATCCCACCGCGCTGGAGTTTTCTGAAGACTTTGGCGAAGAGGCATTCCGGCACGCTGTGGCGCGTTATCCTGAGCGCCCGCTGTCTCTCTACGTACACATCCCATTCTGCCATAAGCTCTGCTACTTCTGCGGTTGCAACAAGATTGTGACCCGCCAGCAGCATAAAGCCGATCAGTATCTTGATGCCTTAGAGCAAGAAATAGTGCACCGTGCGCCGCTATTTTCCGGACGCAACGTTAGCCAACTGCACTGGGGTGGCGGTACGCCAACCTATCTGAATAAAGCGCAAATCAGCCGCTTAATGACGTTGCTGCGCGAACACTTCCATTTTAATGCGGATGCGGAAATCTCGATCGAGGTCGATCCGCGTGAGATTGAGTTGGATGTGCTCGATCATTTACGCGCAGAAGGTTTTAACCGTCTGAGTATGGGCGTACAGGACTTCAACAAAGAGGTCCAGCGTCTGGTCAACCGTGAGCAAGACGAAGCGTTTATTTTTGCGCTGCTGAATCACGCGCGCGATATCGGTTTTACCTCCACCAACATTGATCTGATTTACGGTTTACCGAAACAGACGCCGGAAAGCTTTGCGTTCACCCTGAAACGCGTGGCGGAGCTGAAACCTGACCGTCTCAGCGTCTTTAACTACGCGCATTTGCCGACCCTGTTTGCCGCGCAACGTAAAATTAAAGATGCCGATCTGCCCAGCGCGCAGCAGAAACTGGATATTCTGCAGGAAACTATCTCTTCGTTAACCGAAACGGGCTATCAGTTTATTGGGATGGACCACTTTGCCCGTCCGGATGATGAGTTAGCCGTCGCGCAACGTGAAGGCGTACTGCACCGTAATTTCCAGGGCTACACCACCCAGGGCGATACCGACCTGCTGGGGATGGGCGTTTCCGCCATCAGTATGATTGGCGACTGCTACGCGCAGAACCAAAAAGAGCTGAAACACTATTATCAGCTCGTTGATGAGCAGGGAAATGCGCTATGGCGTGGTATTGCATTGACCCAGGATGACTGTATTCGCCGGGATGTTATTAAGTCGCTGATTTGCAACTTCCGTCTGGATTACACGACGATTGAGCAGCAATGGGCGCTGAATTTTGCAGACTACTTTGCTGAAGATTTGAACCTGCTGGCGCCATTGGCAAAAGATGGGCTGGTGGACGTCAATGAAAAAGGGATTCAGGTGACGCCAAAAGGGCGCCTGCTGATCCGTAACATTTGCATGTGCTTTGATGCGTATCTGCGTCGTAAAGCGCGGATGCAGCAGTTCTCACGCGTCATTTAAAAACTCCCCAGTGGTGGCTGCGCTTACCGGGTCTACGATGTGTAGTCCTGATAAGCGTAGCGCCATCGGGTGTTTTATTCGTCACTCCATTCCTAACTCTTTGAGCTTGCGTGTCAGGGTATTACGACCCCAGCCAAGCAATCTTGCCGCTTCCTGTTTATGCCCCTGCGTATGACGTAACGCGGTCGTTAACAGTGTACGTTCCATTTCCGGTTGCGCTTCCGAAAGCAGGTTTTGATGACCGGAACGTAACGCCCGATCGGCCCACTGCGCTAACAGCGTGGCCCAACTGTCCGGCTGCATATGTGAAGGACTGTCGGGAACGGCGACGTCAAACAACTCGCTGGGGAGATCCTGAATTAACACCTCCTGTCCGGCGGCCATAACGGTGAGCCAACGGCAGGTGTTTTCCAGCTGGCGCACGTTACCCGGCCATGCCAGGCGCGTCAGGGCGGCTTCGGTTTCCGGGTGTAATTGTTTGGCTTCAACCCCTAATTCCTGTGCGGCGTCTTGCAGAAAATGGCGCGCCAGACGGGGTATATCTTCCCGACGCTCACGTAGCGGCGGTAAATGAACGCGAATTACGTTCAGGCGATGGAACAAGTCTTCACGAAATTTGCCTTCCTGCACGCGTAATTCCAGATTCTGGTGAGTGGCGGCAATAATACGCACATCCACTTTCACTGGCGCATATCCGCCGACCCGATAAAACTGCCCGTCAGCGAGGACTCGCAATAAGCGTGTTTGTACATCCAGCGGCATGTCGCCTATTTCATCCAGAAACAGCGTCCCGCCGTCAGCCTGTTCAAAACGCCCCTGACGAATGGTATTCGCGCCAGTAAATGCCCCTTTTTCGTGACCAAATAACTCAGATTCAATCAAATCCTTCGGAATGGCCGCCATATTCAGGGCGATAAACGGGGCTTTGACTCGCGGGCTGTGGCGATGCAGCGCATGGGCAACCAGCTCTTTGCCGGTGCCGGACTCGCCGTTGATCAGCACACTGATTGAAGAGCGAGACAATCGACCAATAATACGAAATACATCCTGCATAGCAGGGGCTTCACCGATGATATCGGTGGTCGGGCCGTTGTTCTGGATATTCCGGGGTTGTTGCTGTTCCTGATAATGGCTGATGGCGCGCTCAACCAGCGCGACCGCCTCATCAATATCAAACGGTTTTGGCAGGTAATCAAATGCGCCCTGCTGATAAGCGCTGACGGCAGCGTCCAGATCGGAATGCGCCGTCATAATGATGACCGGCAGCATAGAGTGGCGTTGCTTAATCTGTTTTAACAGTGCCAGACCGTCCATTCCCGGCATACGGATATCGGACAGCAGAACATCTGGCGTTTTGCTTGCCAGCGCGTCCAGTACCTCGTGACCGCTTTCAAACGTGGTGCAGTTCAGCCCTGCCCCGGCGAGCGCACGTTCAAGCACCCAACGGATGGAACTATCGTCATCGACGACCCAGACTATTCCTCGTTGCATAAACGTCACCTTTATTTCCTGATAGGCAGGTAAACCGAGAACTCGGTATGACCCGGCCAACTGGTAAATTCAATCTTGCCGGAATGTTGATCAATCAAATTACGGGCGATGGACAGACCCAGCCCGGTGCCGCCTTCGCGACCACTCACCATGGGGTAAAACAACGTGTCCTGCAAATGAGAAGGAATGCCCGGACCGTTGTCTTCTACGTCAATACGCGCCGCCAGACGATAGCGCATCCCGTGCAGGGTTAGCTGGAACGCGGTGCGGGTACGAAGAATAATTTCTCCGCCGTTCGGCCCCAGCGCCTGAAGGGCGTTGCGCACGATATTCAGCAGCACCTGCTCGATTTGGTCCGGGTCGTGCGCAAGCTCAGGCAGACTCGGATCGTAATCACGAATCAGCGTCACGTTTTCTGGCAGCTCCATTGAAACCAGCGCCACTACACGTTCTGCGACCTTATGAATACTTTCGTTGATGTGCATGCCCGGATGTTGTGGCCCCAGCAGGCGGTCAACCAGATTACGCAGCCTGTCCGCTTGCTCGATAATGACTTTGGTGTATTCCATCAACGCCGGATCGGGAAGCGCCTTGCTCAGTAACTGCGCCGCGCCGCGTAAACCGCCAAGCGGGTTTTTAATTTCATGCGCCAGTCCACGCACCAGATCGCGGGCAGCAATTTGCTGAGCATGCTGCAGCTGTTCCTGACTCAAACGGCGTTGGTTATCCATCGGGGCCATTTCCAGCAGGATAAGGCCATCTGGCAGCCTTTGTGCGGTCACGGAGAGGATA
This sequence comes from Citrobacter sp. R56, assembly GCF_016811995.1. GTDB lineage: Bacteria > Pseudomonadota > Gammaproteobacteria > Enterobacterales > Enterobacteriaceae > Citrobacter_D > Citrobacter_D enshiensis. The sequence goes on along the minus strand of NZ_CP069159.1, from coordinate 4,502,578 downwards.
TGTGAATGACTGTCTAACACCAGGGTGACTTCGTTGTCTGTAAAGCCCTGGCCTGCTTCTAAGCTTTCGCGCATCAGCGCAATGTTTAACGAAAAATAGCTCAACAATTCAGGAAGCGGCGAGCCAAACAGTTTGCGGGAACTCTGGGCGAGCAACTGCTGCGCGGCGGGATTGGCGTAATGCACCACCAACTCGTCATCGACAAGTAAGATGCTATTGATTAAAGAATTAAGGATCTGCCCAGCATCGGGCAGCATGCCAGTTGCCATTTAGCAGTCTCCTGGAAAAGTTTGCACCAATTTAGTGCATTATAGCTTTTTACTGATAAAAAGCGCGTGAAGTCAGGTTGTTGGTGGAGAAAAAAGCCCATCCGGAGATGGGCTAAAAGTTTCCACGGCAACTAAAAAACGCCAGACGCCTTTCATGCCGCTGCTGCGTTGGCTACCTTCGCTTACCCCAGTCACATAGCTATCTATGCTTCTGGGGATTTGCTCAGTTGCCGGCTTGCCGCAACGCGAAATTCGTCAGATTTTTAAGATACGGTTAAACGCTGTAGTACAGTTCAAACTCTACCGGGTGCGGCGTCATGCGTACGCGGTCATCTTCTTCACGACGCAGCGTAATGTACGCATCGATCGCTTCGTCGGTGAACACGCCGCCTGCGGTCAGGAACTCGCGGTCCAGATCCAGCTCTTTCAGTGCTTCTTCCAGAGAGCCAGCAACCTGTGGGATCTCTTTCGCTTCTTCCGGCGGCAGGTCATACAGGTTTTTGTCCATCGCTTCGCCCGGGTGGATCTTGTTCTTAATACCGTCAAGACCAGCCATCAGCAGGGCAGCAAAGCACAGGTACGGGTTAGCAGCCGGATCCGGGAAGCGCACTTCGATACGACGCGCTTTCGGAGAAGCAACCACCGGAATACGGATAGAAGCAGAACGGTTACGGGCAGAGTAAGCCAGCATGACCGGTGCTTCATAACCCGGGACCAGACGCTTGTAGGAGTTGGTGGTCGGGTTTGCCAGGGCGTTGATCGCTTTAGCGTGTTTGATAACGCCGCCAATGTAGAACAGCGCCTGCTCAGACAGACCGGCATATTTGTCGCCAGAGAACAGGTTTACGCCGTTCTTGGACAGAGACATGTGGCAGTGCATACCGGAACCGTTATCGCCAAACATCGGTTTTGGCATAAAGGTTGCGGTTTTACCGAAACGGTGCGCAACGTTGTGAACCACATATTTGTAGATCTGAATTTCGTCCGCTTTCTTGGTCATGGTGTTAAAGCGGGTAGCGATTTCGTTCTGGCCTGCGGTTGCCACTTCGTGGTGATGTGCTTCAACAACCAGACCCATCTCTTCCATGATCAGACACATGGTGGAACGGATGTCCTGAGAAGAGTCTACCGGAGGAACCGGGAAGTAGCCGCCTTTCACGCCAGGACGGTGACCTTTGTTACCACCTTCATATTTGGTGGAAGAGTTCCATGCACCTTCGATATCGTCGATGGCTACGTGGGAACCGGAGATGGATGCGCCGAAACGAATGTCATCAAACAGGAAGAATTCTGGCTCTGGCCCGAACAGAACGGTGTCTGCGATGCCGGTAGCGCGCAGGTATTCTTCAGCGCGTTTGGCGATGGAGCGCGGGTCACGGTCATAGCCTTGCAGCGTGCCAGGTTCCAGGATGTCACAACGGATAATCAGAGTAGATTCTTCAAAGAACGGGTCGATGAGCGCAGTAGACGCATCTGGCATCAGTACCATGTCAGATTCGTTAATGCCTTTCCAGCCGCCGATGGAGGAGCCGTCAAACATTTTGCCTTCTTCGAAGAATTCGGCATTTACCTGATGAGCAGGAATAGTGACGTGCTGTTCTTTACCTTTGGTATCGGTGAAGCGCAAATCAACAAACTTCACTTCGTGCTCGTTCAGCATCGTCAATACGTGTTCAGCGGACATACTTTAACTCTCCCGGATTGGTCATTGTCGTCGTGGTAACGAGGTCTACAATTCTGCAAAAATTGGCCGTGTCGCCGTAAAAAATATAAAGCGAAATCTGTGCCAACTTTTAAATTGCCCCTAAAAGGCGTTATCATGCGCACCATCGTGCAAAAGGGCTGCACCATGGTGAGCACGCTGCACCAATATAGTGCTTCAATGTGAACATTAAGCACCATGTTGGTGCAATGAGCAATGAGTAACCCTTTTAACGCTCCGTGAAAGCGATCACAAAGAAACTCTGCAATACTTGTTTGCGGAGGATGTTTGTGATCCTGTTTTGTAGTGCGATTAATCCGTGTACAATAACGCGCTATTCCTAATGCCCGAGGCAAAGTTGTGATCGAAAATTTGCGTAACATCGCCATCATCGCGCACGTTGACCATGGTAAAACTACCCTGGTCGACAAGCTGCTGCAGCAATCCGGTACGTTTGATGCGCGTGCCGAAACCCAAGAGCGTGTGATGGACTCCAACGATTTGGAGAAAGAGCGTGGGATTACCATCCTCGCGAAAAACACCGCTATCAAATGGAATGACTACCGTATCAACATCGTTGATACCCCGGGGCACGCCGACTTCGGTGGTGAAGTTGAACGTGTAATGTCCATGGTCGATTCCGTGCTGTTGGTCGTTGATGCAATGGATGGTCCGATGCCGCAGACGCGCTTCGTGACCAAAAAAGCCTTTGCTCATGGCCTGAAGCCGATTGTTGTTATCAACAAAGTTGACCGTCCTGGCGCGCGTCCTGACTGGGTTGTTGATCAGGTATTCGACCTGTTCGTTAACCTTGATGCAACCGACGAACAGCTGGACTTCCCTATCGTTTACGCCTCTGCGCTGAACGGTATCGCGGGTCTGGATCACGAAGATATGGCTGAAGATATGACTCCGCTGTATCAGACCATCGTTGATCGCGTACCGGCACCGAACGTAGACCTTGATGGCCCGCTGCAGATGCAAATCTCTCAGCTGGACTACAACAACTACGTTGGTGTTATCGGCATCGGTCGTATCAAGCGCGGTAAAGTTAAACCGAACCAGCAGATCACTATCATTGATAGCGCAGGCAAAACCCGCAACGGTAAAGTCGGTAAAGTTCTGACCCATCTGGGTCTGGAACGTATCGAGAGTGACGTTGCAGAAGCGGGCGATATCATCGCGATCACCGGTCTCGGCGAGCTGAACATCTCTGATACCATCTGTGATACACAGAATGTTGAAGCGCTGCCAGCACTGTCCGTTGATGAACCGACCGTATCCATGTTCTTCTGCGTAAACACCTCTCCGTTCTGTGGTAAAGAAGGTAAGTACGTTACCTCTCGTCAGATCCTTGACCGCCTGAACAAAGAGCTGGTGCACAACGTGGCACTGCGCGTTGAAGAAACGCCGGATGCGGATGCATTCCGTGTATCTGGTCGTGGTGAGCTGCACCTGTCCGTTCTGATCGAAAACATGCGTCGTGAAGGTTTCGAAATGGCGGTTTCCCGTCCGAAAGTTATCTTCCGCGAAATCGATGGCCGTAAACAAGAGCCGTTCGAAAACGTAACGCTGGACGTCGAAGAGCAGCATCAGGGTTCTGTCATGCAGGCTCTGGGTGAGCGTAAAGGCGACCTGAAAAACATGAATCCAGATGGCAAAGGCCGCGTACGTCTTGACTACGTGATCCCAAGCCGTGGTCTGATCGGCTTCCGTTCAGAATTCATGACCATGACCTCCGGTACCGGTCTGCTGTACTCCACCTTCAGCCATTACGACGATATTCGTGCGGGCGATGTTGGTCAGCGTCAGAACGGCGTACTGATCTCCAACGGTCAGGGTAAAGCGGTTGCGTTCGCACTGTTCAGCCTGCAGGATCGCGGTAAGCTGTTCCTCGGTCACGGTGCAGAAGTTTACGAAGGCCAGATCATCGGTATTCACAGTCGTTCTAACGACCTGACTGTAAACTGCCTGACCGGTAAGAAACTGACCAACATGCGTGCTTCCGGTACTGACGAAGCAACCACGCTGGTCCCAGCTCAGAAAATGACTCTGGAGCAGGCTCTGGAATTCATCGATGACGACGAACTGGTAGAAGTTACCCCAACTTCCATCCGTATCCGTAAACGTCACCTGACTGAAAACGATCGTAAACGCGCAATGCGCGGCGCGAAAGAAGAGTAATTAACGCTTCTTTCTACGATAAGACCCTGCCTTCGTGGCGGGGTTTTTTTTTGGGATCTTTTTGGCCGTACTACGGCCTCACCGATGCTGTTCATTCCTGCCTCTCTTCACCTGCCAAACTCCCATACCCTCGCCATAAGAGAGCTTTGTCACATTTATCTTCAAAGCATGTCGGCGCTGTTTGCTTTCTTTTTTAGCGTCAGCGTATGATGCTTTCACTGGTTTAAACCAAATGGGTTAAACAATGACGAGCAATCAGTCGACCGTTGAAAATGCGAAAGAGAAGCTGGACCGTTGGTTAAACGATGGGATCACCACGTCAGGTGGAAAGCTGCCTTCTGAGCGGGAATTAGGTGAGCTGCTGGGTATTAAGCGTATGACGCTACGTCAGGCGCTGTTAAATCTTGAGGCTGAATCCAAAATATTCCGTAAGGATCGTAAAGGATGGTTCGTCACCCAGCCACGCTTCAACTACAGCCCGGAATTATCGGCGAGCTTTCAGCGTGCTGCGCTTGAACAGGGCAGGGAACCGTCATGGGGATTTACTGAGAAAAGCCGTATTTCCGATTTTCCAGAGATGGTTGCTCCTTTGACAACCGTCGCCGCATCCGACGAGCTGTATCGGGTGACGGGGTGGGGCGCACTGGAAGGGCATAAAGTTTTCTACCATGAAACGTTTATTAATCCCGTTGTGGCTCCAGGTTTTATTGATCAGCTTGAAAACCAATCTTTTTCTACCGTATGGGAACAAGTCTATAAAAAAGAAACGGTGGTAAAGAAGCTGGTTTTCAAACCGGTTCGCATGCCTGGCGATATCAGTAAATTTATTGGCGGCTCCGCCGGGATGCCAGCCATTCTTATTGAAAAGCATCGGGCTGACCGCGATGGGAATATCGTACAAATAGACCTTGAATACTGGCGATTTGAGGCAGTTGATCTCTTTATTAACTTGTAGGTGTATTATGGTCACAATGAATAATGCAGAAAAAATTCTGGCGCGTGTAGACAACCTTCCCCTTTATCTTCATGCATATGCTTATCATCTGAATATGCGTCTCGAGCGAATTTTGCCGAACGACTTATTGGATATTGCGCATGAGAACCACCTACGCGGTGTAAAAATTCATGTTCTTGATGGGGAACGCTATTCACTCGAAAACATGAATGACAGCGAACTTTCTGCTTTTGGTGATAAAGCACGTCAGCTGAATCTTGACGTTCATATTGAGACCAGTGCCTCAGATAAAAAAGCCATTGATCAGGTTGTCGCTATTGCATTAAAAACAGGTGCGTCATCTGTTCGCTTTTATCCGCGCTATGAAGGTAATCTGCAGGAGGTCATGTCGATTATCGCCAAAGATATCGCCTATATTCGTGACACTTACCAGAACAGCGGCTTAACCTTCACACTTGAACAGCATGAAGATCTGAAAAGCCACGAACTGGCCTCATTAATTAAGCAAAGTGGAATGGAGTCACTCTCTCTGCTGTTTGACTTTGCCAATATGATTAATGCGAATGAGCATCCCCTTGACGCACTGGACACAATGGCACCGCATATTACTCAGGTGCACATTAAAGACGCGTTGATCGTTAATGAAGAAGGTGGACTGGGTCATAAAGCCTGTATCTCTGGTCAGGGCGATATGCCGTTCAAAGCATTGCTAACAAAACTGATCTGTTTAGGTGATGAAAAACCTCAGGTTATGGCCTATGGCCTGGAAGAAGAAGTTGATTATTATGCCCCGGCATTTCGTTTCGAAAATGAAGGCGACAACCCCTGGATCCCATGGCGTCAAATGAGTGAAACACCACTGCCTGAAGCCAATGCCCTGGAAGAACGCCTGGTAAAAGAAAAAGAAGATGCGATTAACCAGATAAAATTTGTGCGCAGTGTTCTGCAACAAATCAAAAAAGAGGCAATTGATATTCTAAATACGTAATGCTGTTTTAATTTCTCTTATGTGCATGGAAAACCATTCTTCGAGAATGGTCGGGTTGCTATTGCCTATAAAATAATGAATTTAGTCATACTTTAGGGGATGTTATGCTCACCAAAAAGAAATGGGCGTTATTTAGCCTGTTAACGCTGTGTGGCGGTACAATTTATAAATTACCGTCATTAAAAGATGCGTTTTATATACCAATGCAGGAATACTTTCATTTGACCAATGGTCAAATTGGTAATGCGATGTCGGTGAACTCATTTGTTACGACGGTGGGTTTTTTCCTGTCTATCTATTTTGCCGACAAACTGCCACGTAAATACACCATGTCGTTTTCGCTGATTGCCACAGGGTTGTTAGGGGTCTATCTGACAACAATGCCTGGTTATTGGGGAATACTCTTTGTATGGGCGTTGTTTGGCGTCACCTGCGACATGATGAACTGGCCAGTGCTACTTAAATCGGTGAGCCGATTGGGTAATAGCGAACAGCAAGGACGCTTGTTTGGTTTCTTCGAAACCGGTCGCGGAATCGTTGATACGATTGTGGCGTTTTCTGCTCTGGCGGTCTTTACCTGGTTTGGTAGTGGGTTGTTGGGATTCAAAGCCGGTATCTGGTTCTATTCAATCATTGTCATTGCGGTTGGGGTAATCATCTTCTTTGTTCTGAACGATAAAGAGGATGCACCTACGGTCAATGTCAGCGATACCGAAGACACGAAAAAAAGCCCGGGTATGACGACGGTACTGAAGGACAAAACGATTTGGCTAATCGCCTTCAACGTCTTCTTTGTCTATGCCGTCTACTGCGGTTTAACGTTCTTTATTCCGTTCCTGAAAAATATTTATATGCTGCCAGTCGCGCTGGTGGGTGCCTATGGCATCATTAACCAATATTGCCTGAAAATGATCGGTGGTCCGGTTGGCGGTATGATTTCAGATAAAATACTGAAATCACCCAGTAAATACTTATGTTACACCTTCATGATCAGCACGGTCGCACTGGTGCTTCTCATTATGCTGCCTCATGAAAGTATGCCGGTCTATTTAGGGATGGCGTGTACGTTAGGATTTGGCGCGATCGTATTTACGCAGCGTGCTGTTTTCTTCGCACCGATTGGCGAAGCGAAAATTGCGGAAAACCATACCGGGGCCGCGATGGCACTGGGCAGCTTTATTGGTTACGCACCTGCCATGTTCTGTTTCAGTCTCTATGGCTACATCCTGGATTTAAACCCAGGCATGGTGGGTTATAAGATTGTCTTCGGTATTATGGCCTGCTTCGCATTCTGCGGCGCGGTAGTTTCGGTGATGCTGGTTAAACGCATCAGCCAGCGTAAGAAAGAGTTGCAGGCAGCCGAAGCCTGATACCTTCTCCGAGATAAGCATGTAAAAAAGCCGCTGATTATCAGCGGCTTTTTTTATTTGAAGCGTCAGGAAGCATCCTGATCGGCAACCACTAGCTCAATGTTTTCCTCATTGAGTAATTGTTGGAATGACGTCGGAGGGGGGGCATCGGTAAAAAATACCTGCACTTTACGCGCGTTACCGATGGACACTGCGGCAGATGCCGTAAATTTGGTGTGATCGGCAACTAATAACGTATTACGTGCATGTTTCATCATCGTCCTGGCGACGAGGGCTTCGTTGACATCAAACTCCAGTAGCGCCCCGTCATGCTCAATAGCGCCAATGCTGGTGATCAAATAATCGGCCCTGAACTCCTCAATAAAACTCACTGCAGCAGGACCAATAATTCCCCCGTTATGCGCACGCAGAGTTCCTCCTGGCACCATTACTTCAATATCCTGGTTTTTATACAGAATTTGAGCAACTCGCAGGCTGTTGGTGATGATGCGCAAGTCCCGGCGATTGAGCAATGCTCTGGCGACCGCTTCCACTGTGGTTCCTATGGTAATAAAAACCGTACAGCGTTCTGGCAGATAATCGGCAACAGCTTCTGCTATCGCCCCTTTCTCCTGAGTGAGCGATAGCTCTCTTTGCTCAAAAGCGGTATTCATAACGCTTGATACGCGCCCGGCACCACCATGATGTCGTGTAATCAGTCCTTGTTCACTAAGTTTACGAATATCACGGCGGACCGTTTGTGTGGAAACATCAAGCAATTGTGCCAGTTCCTCGATATTCATATAGCCTCGTTCAGCGATGTAATGAACAAGCTGATCGTGTCGAGGGTTACCGGTGACTTCGGTGATGCTCATGAATACTCCTGTACTCTTCCCCTGTAAATGTTCACTATTTTACGCATAAAGTGACAAAAATGATTCGGTTTGCTCACGATTAGGAATTCCGGCGCGTCCTCCAGGCTGAGTACATTTCATTGCTGCTACTGCACTGGCGAACCTAATTGACTGTTCAATCGTCATTTTTTCTGCCAACGCGACGGCCAATGCCCCGTGAAAGACATCGCCAGCCCCGGTTGTATCAACGACATCAACAGAAAACGCAGACTGCTGGTGGAGGCGCTGATCTTCAATCCATAGCGATCCTTCCCCGCCAAGTGTGACATAAACCAGGCCTTCAGTTTGTGTCGCCGCCAGACTCAAACCTTTGGTTGGGTCATCTTGACCGGTCATGCGTTTTAGCCCTGGCGTCGAAAAAACCGCATGATCGGAAAGAGCAACCAGAGGCGTAATATCCTGCGGTGTCATATCTGCATCCAGCAGTGTCTGTACGCCGGCTGCCCGCGCTAGCGTAAAGGCTTTTAATGCACCTTCGTGCCAACGTACATCGGCCAGTACGATGTCATAGCCTGTGAAATCAATCTCTTCCAGCCATTGCGCATCAGTGTCCAGGTCTGGACTCGGGTAGTTGACGATGATTCGTTCCCCGTGATTATCGACCAGAATGGCGGATTGTGATGAGCGCGCATTGGTGTATTGGCGACAATAGGTTGTATTCACTCCCCAGCCCTGAAGCTCGCTGATCAGCGTTTTTCCACAGCTATCGTCACCCAGTCGCCCAATGAAGTCGACTTCAATCCCGAGCCTGGCAATAGCAACCGCCGCAGTCGCTGCTGGCCCACCTCCCGTCTCAAGATATTGACTTGACTGATACTTACCACCTCCATCAGGCAAAGTGTTCAGAGAATAAATGCGATCCTGAACGGCGATTCCGACGCAAGCAATTCTGGTCATATGTGTTTGGTCCTGTGTGAAGTTGTCTTGTTTTGTTCATTTTAATGACATAAATGATCAAATTAGTGACGCACCTCTAGTTTTTAGTCATAAATTACAAATATGCTCAAAAACAGACGAAAATGACTTTTTATTTGTAATTATTTTGTCAACTAAAGACAGGAGATCGTTCATGACCACCATTGCATTCCTGGGATTGGGCCAGATGGGTAGCCCAATGGCCAGTAATCTGTTGCAAAAGGGGCATGCTTTACGCGTATTTGACGTTAATCAGCAGGCCGTCAGTGAGTTAGTCCAACAAGGGGCAACCGCAGCTCAAACACCTGCTGAAGCAGCTAAAGGTGCAGAGTTCATCATCACCATGCTGCCAAATGGCGACATTGTTCGGCAGGTGATGTTGGGCGATTCCGGGGTGCATGAAACCGTATCCCATGATGCGTTAGTTATCGATATGTCCACCATCCACCCCCTCCAGACGGATGCGCTGATCAATGAGTTGAAAGAGAAAGGCATCAGCATGATGGATGCCCCGGTCGGCAGAACCTCAGTGAATGCTATTGATGGCACATTACTGATTCTTGCGGGCGGTACGCCTGAGCAAGTCGAACAGGCGCGTCCAATTCTGATGTGTATGGGGAACGAATTGGTAGAAGCAGGCGGCCCGGGAATGGGGATCCGCGTGAAGCTGATTAACAACTACATGAGTATTGCGCTGAACGCGCTGTCGGCGGAAGCCGCAGTTCTTTGTGAGTCTCTGGGTCTTAGCCTGGATGTGGCGATTAAGGTTATGAGTGGAACTGCCGCAGGCAAGGGACACTTTACGACAACCTGGCCTGGGAAAGTGCTGAAGGGGGATCTGTCTCCGGCATTTATGGTGGACCTCGCACTGAAAGATCTGCGCATTGCCGTTGATGTTGCACACCAGACCGGCGCGCCGTTGAACATGGGTATTGCGGCAGAAGCCTACTACACCACGGCCAGCGAAAACGGCAGAGGACGCCAGGACTGGAGTGCGCTGTTATCTCAGGTTCGCCAGCAGGCTGGCCGTCCGGATTCACTTTAAATTTAAAACATTCACAGGAGTTACTATGTCTTCCCAAAATACCCCGTACACGCTGAAAGATATTTCTCGCCCAGGTGGTGGATTCGCTATGCTGGCCGTTGATCAACGTGAAGCCATGCGTCTGATGTTCGCCGCGTCCGGACATCCAAAACCCGTTGCCGATAGCGTGTTGACTGACTTTAAAGTCGCCGCAACACAGATCCTTTCTCCTTATGCTTCGGCGGTTCTGGCAGATAAACAGTTTTGTCTTGATGAAATTGTCTCTCAGGGAGCCGTGGCTGATTCATGCGGCCTGATCGTTGCTGCTGACCGCTTTGTGCCTGGCAATGGCATTCCGGTTGATAGTGTTGAAATCGACAAAACGGTTGATCCGCATCAGGCGCGTCAGATGGGCGCAAAAGCGATGAAACTGTTGGTGCTGTGGCGGGAAGATGAGCCAGCCGAAGTGCGTCTGGCGATGGTCGAAGAATTTGTAGAGCGCTGCCGTAGCGCCGGGCTGGTGAGCATTATTGAACCTGTAGTGCGCCCGCCTCGCCAGGGTTGGGAATTTGACAAAGAAGCTGCCATTGTTGCGGCGGCTGCAGAGCTTGGCGGTACGGGAGCCGACCTCTACAAGGCAGAAATGCCATTAGGTGGTAAAGGCGATGAACAGACGTTACTGGCTGCGTGCCAGAAACTTAACGACCAGATGAAGATGCCCTGGGTCATTCTCTCTTCTGGCGTTGATGCGGATGTCTTCGGGCGTGCGGTTCGCATTGCCATGAAAGCTGGCGCTTCAGGATTCCTGGCTGGGCGTGCCGTGTGGGCTTCCGTCGTCGGGGCGAAAGATCCGCAAACGATGCTGCGTGATGTTTCCGTTCCACGTCTTCAACGCCTGGCGGAAATTGTTGATGAAGGTATCGCGCAACGCTAATCACCCAATCATAACGATTCTGGAGAATAACAATGGATAAAATTACCCAGGTTTTATTTTCTGATATTGGAAAAGTCACCACCCAGTATGTGGAAGTGCCGCACCAGGAACTGAAACCACATGAAGTCCGCATTGCTCCTGTGTTTTATGGAATATGCGGCTCTGATCTGCACGTCCTGAAAGGGGGGCATCCATTCGCGAAACCTCCTGTCGTGCCAGGGCATGAAATTGCGGCACGTGTAACGGAGGTGGGGAGCGAAGTGACCCACATTCACGCGGGCGACCATGTTGTTGTCGATCCGATTATGGCCTGCATGGAGTGCCGTGCATGTAAGGCGGGGCGCTTTAATCTCTGTGAACCACCGCAGGTTGCAGGCTTTCGTGCACCAGGATTTGCCCGTTCACAGCATATCGTCCCTGCCCGGAACTGCCACGTTGCTCCTGCGTCTTTACCGCTGAAGGTTCTGGCCTTTGCTGAACCGGCAGCCTGCGCGCGTCATTGTGTAAACCGCATGCCACAAGCCTCGCTGGAGAGCGTGTTAGTCATCGGGGCCGGAACCATTGGACTCTCTATTGTTCAGGCATTACGCATCATGGGCGCGGGAAAAATTACCGTTATCGAACCCGATGAAGCCAAACGCGCGCTGGCATTAAAACTCGGCGCCGCAGATGTCTGGGCACCGGGCGAGCTTGATGCGGATGTTCGTTTCACGGGCGCGATTGATGTGGTTGCGGCTCAGGCCACGATTAACGATGCATTCATGCGCGTGTATGCGGGCGGTACGGTGGTGTGTATGGGCGTGCCGAGTGGGCCTCGCGAAGTCCCACTTCCGATGATGCAACGCTTTGAGCGCGATTTGCTCAATTCCGGCATGTATATACCAGAGGATTTTGATGCCGTTATTGAGTGGTTGGCGGATGGTCGGTTTGATACCAGTGAACTGGTAACCGATTTGTTCCCTGTCGATGATGCGGCGAAGGCATTTGAACGCGCGCAGCAAAATGACTCAATAAAAGTCATGCTGCAGTTCGCTGAAGATTGATGGTGTAAACCTCTGTCTGGCGCTGCGTAACAGCAGCGCCACCCTACAACAATGAAGAAGGACACTGCGATGAGTCAAATCACCAGTCCTGCACCATATTCAATCGGTCGTCCACAGGATGTGATTGATATAGTAAATAAAAACTCAGCAGTTAATACCAGCATCGGTGTCATTTTTATCGCATTGGGTGGCATTCTTATTGATGCGTACCAGGCTGCGATGGTGGGTTTTGGTAATAAGTACATTGCAGCCGAGTTTGGCATTTCTCCGGGTCTGGCGGCGACAGTTAACGCCTCCGTGTTAGTGGCCGCTCTGATTGGCGGGCTATTAGCGAACCGTGTTATTAACCGCTTTGGTCAAAAGCGTGCATTTATCATCGGAATGGGGTTGTGCACGATCGGGGCGGCAGCCGTCGCCATTGCGCCTAATATCTGGTGGGTGCTGGTATGCCGTGTCGTGATGGGCTTTGGGTTAGGTATTGATTTCCCACTGGCCACTAACGCTGTGGCGGAATTACGGGGATCAACATCGAAGAAGACCGGTTCGTCCGTTAATCTTTGGCAAATGGCCTGGTATGTTTCAACCACCGTTGTTTATCTCGTTCTGCTTCCGTTGCTTCTGTCTGGTATTGCTGAAGAACAACTCTGGCGCTACGGAATTTTCGCGGGTGCCATCTTTGCCGTCATTATCATGATCCTGCGTTACTTTTTTATCGGTGAATCTGCGATGTGGGCTGCAAGGGTCGGTCGCTATGAAGAAGCCTGCGGGATTCTGGAAAAACGCTATGGCGTTAAAGCTCAGGTTGCTAAGTCATCTAAATCAGATGCTACCTCTGCTGAAAAACCAGAAAGTAAATTTCGTGGCGGTTATGGCATCTTGTTCAATTCACGCTACCGTAAACGCACCATTCTTGGCTGTGTCGTGGCAACCATGCAGGCCTGGCAATATAACGCCGTGGGCGTTTATTTACCGCTGACGCTGGCCGGAATACTGAGTGGGGGATTAACCGGCGCATTAACGGGTTCAGCGGTAGTGAACGCACTTTGTGGGGTCACCGGCGGCTTAATCGGCTCGCTCATTCTCCAGCGTTTGGGAACGCGTCTCCAGTCTATGTATGGATTTGCGTTAGTGACCGTGGCGCTGCTGGCGTTAGGTGCCCTGGCAACCACGAGTCCCTGGCTTTCCTTAAGCCTGCTGGGCACGATTATATTCTTCCACTCTGCCGGTCCTGGCGGATTAGGAATGACCATTGCAACACTCTCTTACCCACCCACTATACGACCCACAGGTGTCGGATTTGCGCGCGCCATCATGCGTACCGGGGCCATTGCCGGGCTTATCTTCTGGCCTATGTTATGGGGGGCGTTGAAGACTGAGGCGTTTTACTGGCTGGCGATCGTCCCTTTCCTTGGATTCCTTACTTGTGTGTTGATTAAGTGGGAACCGCTGGGAGCGAATGTTGATGCTGAGGATGAACAGGTATTAGCTGAGTTGGAAAAGTAATCACAATGCGCGTCGGCTTCTGCCGATGCGCTGACTCATAGAAAGTGGTTTTGTTCCGCAGCTTTCTCGCCGAGATGGAGAGGAAAATTATGTCTGAGAAATTACCTGGATCGAGTGAAGGGCTATCCGGCAAAGCCATGAGACGTGTTGTCATGGGAAGCTTCGCTGGTGCGTTGATGGAGTGGTATGATTTTTTTATTTTCGGAACGGCAGCAGGACTGGTTTTTGCTCCTCTGTTCTTCCCTGACAGCGATCCCTTTATTGGTCTGATTGCCGCCTTTGCTACCTTTGGTGTGGGCTTTTTAACCCGCCCGTTGGGTGGCATTGTTTTTGGCCATTTTGGTGATAAAGTCGGGCGAAAAATAACGCTGATCTGGACTCTGGGTATTGTTGGGACTTCAACCTTTTTAATTGGTTTTATTCCAACATATCAGGAGATTGGCATTTGGGCTCCGCTCATTCTGATGGTGCTTCGCCTGATACAAGGATTTGGCCTTGGCGGCGAATACGGCGGTGCGGCGTTGATGACGATAGAGTCTGCACCGGAGGCAAAACGTGGATTTCTGGGTTCATTGCCGCAAACGGCAGCGTCAGTGGGCATTATGCTGGCTACAGGGGTTTTTGCACTCTGTAACCATTTTCTGACTCAGGAGCAATTTCTTTCCTGGGGATGGCGTATTCCATTTTGGTTATCTGCCGTGATGCTGATTGTCGGTATGTTTATACGATTGCATACCGAAGAAACCCTGGATTTTCAAAAACAAAAATCGGTTGAGACCGACGATAAAGCACCCTTGCCGCTGATTGAACTCTTCCGCAAGCACCCGCGTAATATTCTGCTCGCAGTTGGAGCCCGGTTAGCAGAGAGCGTTTCATCGAATATTATTAATGCCTTTGGCATTGTTTATATTTCCAGCCAACTGGCGTTATCAAGGGATGTACCATTAACAGGTATGCTTATCGCTTCAGCGATTGGTATTTTTTGTTGCCCTTTATTTGGATGGCTTTCTGACCGGGTTGGTCAGCGTAAATTATATTTGTTCGGTGCCGGTTTTTGCATCCTGTTTGCATTTCCATTTTTCTTACTGCTGGATACAAAAAGTACACTCATTATTTGGTGCAGTATGATCCTGGGCTATAACTTTGGCCCAACGATGATGTTCGCTGTGCAACCTACACTGTTCACCCGCATGTTTGGTACCCGGGTTCGCTATACCGGCCTTTCTTTTGCCTACCAGTTTTCCGCAATTCTTGGCGGTTTAAGCCCACTTATCGCATCAAGCCTACTCGCGTTGGGCGGGGGTGAGCCATGGTATGTGGCATTGTTCCTTTTTGGTATTTCAATCCTCTCATTTATTTGCGTCTGGCTTATCGAACCACATTCACACGATAACCCCGATGTGAAAAAACAATTAAAACCTTACCGCTATATCAGGGAGTAACGACATGAATGAGCACCAGCAAGCGCTACAACACGCTTTTGACGCCACCTGGCCCGGCCCTATGGGCGATCCCGTGCACCTGGAAAATAAACATATTTGCCTGCGGATTTATCCCCATGATGGGGCAAGGATAACGTCATTACAGGCATTCGGTTTTGAGGTTT
The DNA here is from genome assembly GCF_016811995.1 of Citrobacter sp. R56. Lineage (GTDB taxonomy): Bacteria > Pseudomonadota > Gammaproteobacteria > Enterobacterales > Enterobacteriaceae > Citrobacter_D > Citrobacter_D enshiensis. The sequence goes on along the minus strand of NZ_CP069159.1, from coordinate 4,487,192 downwards.
TGCGACAGTGGGAGCCACAACGAAAAGCATTCCAGTATGGGTGCTTTCCGATGGTGCCCTGGGCTGGACGTCTCGGGTATGCGACATTGAACGTTAACGATCAACGTTATGCCTTACCCGCGAATAAACCGCCTCATGCATTGCACGGTATGGCATGCTACTCATCATGGGAAATCGTCGAGCATAAAACGGATGCGCTGACGCTGCGAATGCCGCTTGGTTCTCCATGGCCCTGGGCGGGTGAGGTTCTGCAAATACTGACGCTTAAAGAAAATTCGCTGGTCTTACGTCTTGAGATCCACTCAAAGGCGGAATCCTTCCCTGCATCTGCAGGCTGGCATCCATGGTTTGTCAAACGACTGAATCAACAGAATAGCGACGGTCAATTACAGGTCGTTTTTGATGCAGACTGGCAGGAAGAAGCGGGAAGTGACGAACTGCCAACAGGCAGAAGAACGTCACCTCAGCCAGGGCCGTGGGACGACTGTTTTGGTTTTTCCTCCGGGTTAGATGTCACATTGCAATGGCCAGGAAAACTGAGTTTGAACATGACATCGGCTGCACAAAGCCTGGTGGTCTTTGATAAACAGCCCGATGCGACATGCGTTAATCCGCTCACTCAGGCGCCGAATGCGATTAACCTCACGCCGCAGTTTGTCACGACAGATGCTCCTCTGGTCATTGAATCATGTTGGCAGTTTAATCAATTGGGTTAACGTATCTCATTGAAATGAAAAGAGACTGAACGTCAGCTTTTTATTTTCAGCACACCTCATGGCAGTGCATATTTTATGTCTATGTCCTGGAGGTGTTTCATAAAAGAACCGTCTGCAAAGACGGTTCCCTTCACATTTTTAATAAATAGATAATCTTCCTGGCGTTTCTTGCAAAATTCCTAATGCCTTTACTCTACATTCACATGTGCTTCTCATCTTCATTGTTTTATAAGCTTTTTATTTCCTGAAAGTTTAGCTCTTTATTTTATACAATTATCTGATAAGAATAATGCAAATATATTAACTGCGATTTTAAATTTGTCAGCTTACCGTCGTTGGCTATTTATTGACATATTGAATGATTAATTGTATTTAATTTAAAAAGGCAGTGGCTCACTCATTTCTTGTATTAAATATTCTTTATTTCCTTAAAGAGTTACAGGTTTGTTTTGCCTTCAGCTTTTATTTAAATGCAACGTTGGTGCACTTTGCCCAAAAAGCCTTACGGAAAAGGTGAACTCTCATGAAAACTCCTGGTTTTATTCAAAAACGATTTCCTCCAACAAAGCTCTCACTTTGTATTGCCTGTGCGCTGGCACTTGGTGGCCTCAGCGGACAGGCAACAGCTGCGGGGTGTAGTTACACAACCACGGCGCAGTTGTTATGTGACAATACGACTATCTACCACTATGGAAATCCACTTGGCGGAGCAGGCCGGGATTACAGCGGATTTGATGAAGTTCGTATTGATACAACGTCAGAAGGCACAACGTCGGGGTTAACGGGGTGGGGTGTCTATATTGATAATACGGGATATAAATTTAAAAATTTGGTTATTAATACCACAGGCAAGGCTGCCGATGGTATTCACTCCAAAAATGCGGGCGGTAAGCTGGTTGCAGATAATATTTATATTACAGCGACCGGCAGTAGTTCAGATGGTATAAATATCGGTCGCGAATTACAGAATGATTATTCCATTGTTGAGGTCAGCGGCAACGTCACGATTGATACTGAAAATGGTATGGGGTTGCGTGCGAATGCCTCGGCGAACAAAGATAACGCGCGATCGTCCATTATTATTCATGGTAATGCCGATATTGTGACTCGTGGTCCTGGAGGGGCCAACACAGGATATGGAATATATGCAGGGAAAGACCCTGCTCAGTATACCGGTACAGGGAAAGGCGATCCGGATGTCACGATAAATGGCACCACAAAAATCGCCACATCAGGTCGAAGTGCGCATGCAATATATGCCGGACGGCTGGGCGAGATTAACTTGAACCATGTGGATGTAAAAACCACGGGTGCGACTGCGCATGGTGTTTACGCTTATTCGAGCTATGAGCCTGCCATTGTGAACCTGGGTGGCAATACGTTTATTGAGGTTTCGGATACTAATGCCTACGCGCTTTACGCCTATGGTACGCAGGCGCTGATTCGCTCCTGGGATTACGTTTCTGATAGCGCATCATCCGGTGTGTATGACATAAAAGGCAACCTGCGTGCCTACTATGGCGGCATCATGGATCTGCGTATGGAAGAGGGGAGTCGTTTTGTGGGTAAAACCGACTCTTCACAACAGAACAGTAATACCAACTATCATGGCACGCTGGATCTGAGCATGAAGGGCGCCAATAGTGAATGGACGATGACCGGGACCTCCGTTCTCTCTAATCTGACGTTGGATCAATCCACACTGCGCTACAGTGCCGATGGTGTGTCTGGAGACGATGCAAGCACCTTTAAGACGCTGACCGTGATGGGGAACTTTATTGGTACCGATGCGTTACTGGTACTTAACACCGTGCTTGAAGGCGATGAATCCTTAACTGATAAACTGATCGTAAAAGGTGATACAGCCGGGAATACCAATGTTGGTATTAACAATATCGGGGGTATGGGCGATCTGACCCTTAATGGCATTGAGATTGTACAGGTTGAGGGTAACTCCAACGGTACCTTTACCAAAGCCGGACGTATCGTGGCGGGTGGCTATGACTACGATGTGGTGAAGAATGCCAGCAACTGGTATCTCACCAGTCAATTGAGCCCAGTTGATCCTGACCCGGAACCCGACCCAGAGCCGGAAGATCCCGATCCGGTCGATCCACCAACGCCTCCGGGGCCTGTTGATCCCGTTGATCCGCCAGCACCTCCTGGTCCGGTTGACCCTGTTGATCCCCCTGCGCCTCCGGGCCCGGTCGACCCTGTTGACCCGCCAGCACCTCCTGGTCCTGTTGACCCGGTGGAACCACCAACACCGCCAGCCCCCGAGCCCGGTGAACATCAGTATCGCCCGGAATTTGGTAGCTATCTGGCGAACAACTATGCGGCCAATACCCTGTTTATCACCCGATTGCATGACCGCCTGGGGGAAACTCAGTATACGGACATGCTGACGGGTGAACGGAAAGTGACCAGCCTGTGGCTGCGTAACGAAGGGGGACATACTCGCTTTACTGACGGTAGCAACCAGTTGAAAACGAAAGCGAACCGCTATGTGATGCAGATAGGTGGTGACCTGGCGCAATGGAGCAGTGATGGTCTGGATCGCTGGCATCTGGGTGTAATGGCGGGTTACGCCAATCAGAAAAGTAAAACGCACAGCACATACACCGGGTATGCGTCCCGCGGTCATGTGAATGGCTACAGTGCAGGCCTGTACGCGACCTGGTATGCAAACGAAGCGGATAAAACAGGAACCTACCTGGACAGTTGGGTTCTCTACAACTGGTTTGATAACACCGTGAGCGGCGATCATCTGGCCAGCGAGAAATATAAGTCAGACGGTATTACGGCCTCTATTGAAGGCGGTTACAGCTTCCTGGTGGGGGAAAGTGAGCGTGCAAGCTACTGGATCCAACCTAAAGCACAGGTTATCTGGATGGACGTGCAGGCCGATTCGCACCGCGAAAGCAACGGCACCCAGGTGAAAGACAAAACAGATGGCAACCTGATGACCCGACTCGGCGTGCGTGCATATCTGAAAGGCCATAACGCGATCGATGACGGTAAAAACCTTGAGTTCCAGCCGTTTGTAGAAGTGAACTGGATCCACAATACCCACAACCAGAGTGTCCGGATGGGAGCCATTCAGGATGAAATCAGCGGCACTAAAAATATCGGCGAACTGAAAGTCGGGGTTGAAGGGCAAATTAATCCGCGCCTGCAGGTGTGGGGCAACGTCGCACAGCAGGTTGGCGACAACAGTTATAGCGATACTGCGGCTATGTTGGGTGTTAAGTACAGTTTCTAAACGCGACACCAGGGGAAACAAGGCGATGCATAGCATCGCCTTTTTCAGATATGACCGTTACCGGTTTCACGATGTGACACATAGTCAAACCTCTCCTTTCCCGCTACAGTTATTCATCCACGGCTAGCAAGGAGAAGAACATGCTCTATATCTTTGACTTAGGTAATGTGATTGTCGATATCGACTTCAACCGCGTGTTAGGCACCTGGAGCGATCTGAGCCGTGTCCCGCTGGCTTCGTTGAAGCACAGTTTTACGATGGGAGAGGCCTTTCGCCAGCATGAACGGGGTGAAATAACCGATGAGGCTTTCGCCGAGGCGGTTTGTCATGAAATGGCGCTGCCGCTCAGTTACGAACAATTTTCTCATGGCTGGCAGGCCGTTTTCGTTGGCATACGGCCAGACGTTATCGGCATTATGCATAAGCTGCGTGAGCAAGGGCATCGGGTTGTCGTCCTTTCTAACACTAACAGACTGCATACCACATTCTGGCCGGACGAATACCCGGAGGTTCGCCAGGCCGCCGACCATATTTATCTTTCCCAGGAACTGGGAATGCGTAAACCGGAAGCGCGTATTTACCAGCATGTCCTGCAGGCAGAAGGTTTTTCTGCGGACGATGCCGTCTTTTTTGATGACAACGGCGATAATATAGAAGGGGCTAACCAGTTGGGGATCACCAGCATCAGGGTGACCGACAAAACAACCATCCCGGACTATTTCGCGAAGTTGTTATGCTAAAAAACGTTCACCAAAAAGCCAGGCATCATACGCGTCCAATATGGGCCTGGCTTAAGTTATTGTGGCTGCGCATTGATGAGGACAATATGACGACCCTGGCCGGGAATCTTGCCTACGTCTCATTGCTCTCATTAGTGCCCTTCATTGCTGTTGTATTTGCCCTTTTCGCTGCATTTCCCATGTTTTCTGACGTGAGTCTTCAACTGCGTCACTTTATCTTCTCCAACTTTCTCCCCGCGACCGGGGATGTCATTCAGCGTTATATCGAACAGTTTGTCGCCAATTCCAACAAGATGACGGTGGTGGGAGCCTGTGGGCTGATCGTGACGGCGTTGTTGCTGATGTATGCTGTTGATAGTGCGTTAAATGCCATCTGGCGCAGTAAGCGCACGCGCCCAAAAGTCTACTCTTTTGCCGTTTACTGGATGATCCTGACGCTGGGTCCGCTGCTGGCAGGTGCCAGCCTTGCGATCAGTTCATATCTGCTCTCCCTTCGTTGGGCCAGTGAACTCAATAGCGTTATTGATGATGTGCTGCGCATTTTTCCGCTTTTGCTTTCCTGGATCTCATTCTGGTTGCTGTATAGCGTTGTCCCCACCATCCGCGTTCCAAACCGGGATGCGATAGTCGGGGCGTTTGTCGCCGCCATACTGTTTGAGGCGGGGAAGAAAGGATTTGCGCTCTATATCACCATGTTCCCCTCTTATCAGCTCATTTATGGCGTCCTGGCGGTGATCCCAATTTTGTTTGTCTGGGTTTACTGGACGTGGTGTATCGTCTTGCTTGGTGCAGAAATAACTGTCACTCTCGGGGAATACCGCAAACTCAAACTAGCCGCAGAACAAGAAGAAGCAGACCAACCATGATTGCATTAATTCAGCGCGTAACCCGTGCCAGCGTCACCGTGGAGGGAGAGGTGACGGGTGAAATTGGCCCAGGACTTTTAGTGTTATTGGGTGTCGAAAAGGATGATGACGAACAGAAAGCGAACCGCTTGTGCGAACGCGTACTGGGATACCGAATTTTTAGCGATGCCGAAGGCAAAATGAACCTGAACGTGCAGCAGGCAGGAGGCAGCGTGCTGGTGGTTTCACAGTTTACGCTGGCAGCTGATACCGAGCGCGGGATGCGTCCGAGTTTCTCAAAGGGTGCCGCGCCGGATCGCGCAGAAGCGCTATATGAATACTTTGTTGAGCGTTGCCGCCAACAGGAAATGAACACGCAAACCGGACGTTTCGCTGCCGATATGCAGGTTTCGCTGGTTAATGATGGCCCCGTGACGTTCTGGTTACAGGTATGAACCAGCTTCCGGTGTGGCCGCGGGTAACAAGAGAGAGTACAGCTATGTATCACCTTCGAGTACCGCAAACAGAAGAAGAATTAGAGCGTTACTATCAGTTTCGCTGGGAGATGCTGCGTAAGCCCCTGCATCAGCCAAAAGGCTCCGAACGAGATGCCTGGGATGCTATGGCGCATCATCAGATGGTCGTGGACGAAGAGGGGAATCTGGTCGCTGTTGGCAGGTTGTATATCAATGCCGACAACGAAGCCTCTATCCGCTTTATGGCCGTTGATCCTGCGGTGCAGGAGAAAGGGCTGGGAACATTGATGGCGATGACCCTGGAATCCGTGGCGCGCCAGGAAGGGGTAAAGCGCGTTACCTGTAGCGCCCGTGAAGACGCGGTCGAGTTTTTCGCCAAACTGGGTTTTGTTAATCAGGGCGAAATTACCACGCCGCAAACCACGCCGGTTCGACACTTTTTAATGATTAAGCCTGTTGCCACACTGGATGACATTCTGCATCGCGGCGACTGGTGCGGGCAGCTACAGAGTGCCTGGTATGAGCACATCCCTCTGAGTGAGAAAATGGGGGTGCGTATTCAGCAGTACACCGGGCAAAAATTTATCACCACCATGCCTGAAATGGGCAACCAGAACCCGCATAAAACCTTATTTGCCGGAAGTCTTTTTTCTCTGGCAACGCTGACGGGGTGGGGACTTATCTGGTTAATGCTGCGCGAACGCCATCTTGGCGGCACGATTATTCTTGCTGATGCCCATATTCGCTACAGCAAGCCCATCAGCGGCAAACCGAGTGCCGTCGCTGATTTAGGCTCATTGAGCGGCGATCTGGATCGTCTGGCAAGAGGTCGCAAAGCGCGCGTCCAGATGCAGGTGGAACTCTTCGGTGATGACGCGCCGGGTGTGGTGTTTGAAGGTACTTACATTGTGCTTCCCGCGAAGCCGTTTGGCGCGTACGAAGAGGGCGGTAACGAGGAAGAGTAGGGGTTAGCTCAGAGGGCGGATCGGACCACTTCACGGGTTGAACCAGAGCGGCCAGTGTTGACCATTTTGATAATGAAACGGTCGGGGTGATCGGCAATGGTGATGCTCGTTCTTCCTGGCAGCAACACATCCTGGTGTTATCTATTAACACCCGATGGCAATGCAAAATGACACGGGGAATATTACCTTCCCGCCTTCAATGCCACATTCCGTATGACTTCCCGTGCCGCCTCGCTGATCCCACCCAACTGAAAGAAGCCATGAATGACTCCGAGATAGCGCTGACAGGTACACGCTACGCCTTGCTCTGTCATTCTTTGATAAAGCGCTTCCCCTTCGTCGCATAGCGGGTCGAATTCTGCAGTAATGATATGAACAGGCGCCAGGCCATTGAAATCATCTCGCCACAGCGGGCTGGCTTCCGGATGGTGGCGATCGATGCCCGGCAGGTACATCTCATAACCGCTAAGCAGCGTATCGCGGGTGATGATGTAATCCAGTCCATTACGGGTATAGCTTTCAAAGTAAGCCGTTGCGTCGAGCATGGGATAAATCAGGATAAGCTGTGCAGGTTGCCACTCACCAGTCTCCTTGAGCCGTAAGGCCGTCACCAACGCCAGATGCCCGCCCGCGCTATCGCCCGCAAGAGTGATGCGATACTTATCCACGCCAAACAGTTCGGCATGTTGCCAGATAAGGTCTGCCCCTTTTAGAGCGTCATCATGGGCTGCGGGAAAAGTGTATTCTGGTGCCAGTCGATACTGGACGGCGATCACCCGACATTCGCCATAGAACGCCAACTGGCGTAACTGCTTGTCATGAGTGGCAAAGCCACCGCTAACAAAACAGCCACCGTGATAATAGATAATCGTGGGCAGAATCGCGGAGCCATGAAGCGGTGAATAGATGCGAAACGTTATCCCTTCCCGTTCGATAGTCTGGATATGGACCCGCGATTCAGTCTCTCCCGCCAGAACGGTACTGGCAATATAACCCACCCTCCGATCATCAATACTCTGTTGACGTGAAGAGGGGCGACCCGCTGCGATAAACGCGGCAACTTGCTCAGCAATACCCTTTTCCAGTGCCATGGTAAAATCCTTTTTGCTGTATAGATGTACAGTTTTATACGCTCACTTTTGGCGGATGGGAATAGGGGAGACAGGGAAATACGAATTCTGGAAAGGTGCTCGCAAAAGTGAAAAGACCTCCACGAGCCCTCTATTTTTTAAAATAAACCGGGTGTAAATTGCTCATACTTTAATCTTAGATGATATGCTGGAGATATATATGAGCATAATGGCTGGACTGGATATGGGCAGAATTTTACTCGATTTATCAGATGAAGTGATTAAACGGCTGGATGACCTCAAGGTGCAGCGCAATCTTCCTCGGGCGGAACTGTTGCGAGAAGCGGTCGAGCAGTATCTGGAAAGGCAGTCAAATACGACGATTTCTAACGCACTCGGCCTGTGGCAAGGCTGCGAAGAAGATGGCGTTGAATACCAGCGCAAACTTCGCGAGGAGTGGTAATGGCTAAAGGATCGGCTCTTTTTGACACCAATATTTTAATCGATTTGTTCAGCGGGCGAGGGGAAGCAAAGCAAGCGCTGGACGCATGGCCGCCACAGAACGCGATAAGCCTCATCACCTGGATGGAAGTGCTGGTTGGCGCCAGGAAATACAATCAGGAACATCGCACACGGGTTGCGATGAGCGCATTTAACATCATTGGTGTTTCGCAGGAGATTGCTGAGCGAAGCGTTGCTTTGCGTCAGGAGTATGCGATGAAGCTTCCGGATGCGATCATTCTGGCGACGGCACAGATTCACCGTCTTGAACTGGTCACGCGCAATACGAAGGATTTTGCGGGAATACCTGGCGTCGTGACGCCCTATGAACTGTAACTCGGGCGACTTACGCCGCCCGGTAATACAAGAGAACTTACTCCCCCTCTCCTGGGAACAGGAACGGGTTGATGGAACTGCGGGCAAAGCCCTCTTGCTCCATACGAGCGTCCAGTATCAGTGAGGCGAGATCGTCGGCAACGGCTTCTACTTTCGGGTCTTTTTCCTGATAGAGAATCTTCAGGTAAGTGCCACAGTCACCGCAGCTTTCCGCTTTAATCGCTGACTGCTCGTTATCGAGAGACCAGTAGTGCAAATCGCGACTCTGTTCGCAGTTGCTGCATTTCACGCGCACCACGTGCCACTCGGTTTCACACAGGTTGCAGTGCAGGTAACGCAGGCCCTGGGTGGTGCCAATTTGCACCATGCTGGAGACCGGCATTGAGCCGCACACCGGGCAGAACTGGCGTTGCTCGCCATATTCCGCACGGGCTTTGCCTGGAATCAGGCTCGCCATCTGCGCCCAGTAGAGCGACAACGCAGCCCAGATAAACGGCGCTTTATCGCTGCTCACCAACGAGAAGTCAGAGGCAAACAGCGCGCTGGCCATCATTTCCAGCTCCTGAGAGGACGCTTTCTCCAGATTCTCAATCACCGCCAGTGCCGGACCGCTCATTTCGGGTTTCAGCTCAGCAATCAGTGAAAGCAGGAGTTTCTGCCAGTGTTTATCACGCGGTAAAACGTGAATATCCAGCGGCGGCTTACCCTGCTCATTTGCCTCTTTGATGCGTGCGGTGAGGTCTATCTCTAGCGGATGATCGTACAGCACCACTTCCTGGGCATGTGCGATCAGCGCGGCAAAGCGCAGGTAATCGCCCAGCGGGTTATTCTCAGCAAGCTCGCGCAGACGTTCAGCGCGGCGGTTATATACATTTTTGAGTCTGGGGAATAACAACGGCGGAATCATATCCGCCGTGCGTTTTTCGCTCGAACCCAGCTCATCTTGCGGGATTATGCGAATACTCATTCAGATGACTTTTCCTGTTTCTGGCGAACTTCACGGTACCAGCGCGGGTGATGTTTCTTCGCCCACGATTTGGTAACCCATCCTTCCACCATCGCGGTAATGGTGCCTTTCACCCAAAGGGCGGCGTAAATATGCACCATGATAACCACAATTAACGCCACTGCGGCAAATGAATGCAGCATTAACGCGAATCGGATCACCGGGATTGAGAAAGCAGGCGCAAAGTACGGACGCCAGATGATCACACCGCTCACCAGCAACAGCACCAGGAAGATAATCGCCGCCCAGAAAACGCATTTCTGGCCGAAGTTATACCGCCCGGTGTCACCTACTTCCTCGTTGACGACGATCTTACGAATATTCTTCGCCCAAAAGATATCATCCCGATTGATTAGATTGTGGTGCCAGTAACGGAAAAACATGATGATGAACGAGGCAAACATGATCACGCCAACAAACGGGTGCAGAATTCGCGCCAGTTGTGGAGTGCCCATGATCTGCATCAGCCAGTTGAAGGAGGGGAAGAAGAACCCCAGCCCGCTCACCGCCGCCAGGATGAAGCAGAAGGCGGTGACCCAGTGGTTGATGCGTTCCGGCGCGGAGTAGCGCACGATGGTGTCACGTCGTTTCATTTGCGCACCTCGTCATTATCTTCGTGCAGATTGTCATCTTCCTCTTCCGTACGGTTCGGACCTACGCCAACGTAGTGGAAGATACTGGCTGCAAAGGTCGCGGCAAAGCCGACCGCTGCGAGAGGTTTCCAGATGCCTTTCCAGAATTTCACGGTCGCGCTGATTTCCGGGTTCTCCGGCAGACCGTGGTACAGATTCGGCTTGTCGGCATGGTGCAGCACGTACATCACGTGCGTCCCGCCAACGCCTGCCGGATCGTACAGACCCGCATTGTCGTAGCCACGCGTTTTCAGTTCTGCCACACGTTCGCCTGCCAGCGTTTTCATATCTTCTTTGGTGCCAAAGTGAATCGCACCCGTCGGACATGTTTTCACACAGGCCGGTTCTTGCCCGACGTTCACACGGTCAACACATAGCGTACATTTGTAGACGCGGTTGTCTTCCGGATTCAGTCGCGGCACGTCGAACGGGCAGCCTGCAATGCAGTAGCCGCAGCCGATGCACTGCTCAGACTGGAAGTCGACGATGCCGTTGGCGTACTGAATGATCGCGCCTTCCGCCGGACACGCCTTCAGGCAGCCCGGATCGGCACAGTGCATACAGCCGTCTTTGCGGATCAGCCATTCCAGTTTGTCGTCCTGCTCTACTTCCGAGAAGCGCATCACCGTCCAGGATTTGGCGGTTAAATCCGCCGGGTTGTCATACACCCCGACGTTGCTACCGATTTCATCACGAATATCGTTCCACTCAGAACAGGCCACCTGACAGGCTTTGCAGCCGATACAGGTGGTGACGTCAATAAGCTTCGCCACCTCTTCCTGATGGTCCCGCGCCTGAGGCGCGGGGGTGAAACCGTTAGTCGCGGAACGACGGATAATGTCTTGAGATTGATAAGCCATAAGTCGTCTCCGTTACACCTTTTCCACGTTCACCAGGAAGGACTTAAATTCCGGCGTCTGCGTGTTCGCATCACCGACGAATGGCGTCAACGTATTGGCGATAAAGCCTTTCTTCGCCACGCCCTCGTAGCCCCAGTGAATAGGAATACCGATGGTATCGATATCCTTGCCGTTCGCTTTCAGCGTGCGAATACGCTTGGTCACTACCGCCTTGGCTTTGATGTAGCCACGGTTGGAAGAGACCTTCACGGTATCGCCATGGGCGATGCCGAGTTTATTCGCCAGCTTCTCGCCGATCTCAACGAACTGTTCCGGCTGTGCGATAGCGTTAAGCAGCGCATGCTTGGTCCAGTAGTGGAAGTGCTCGGTCAGACGATACGTGGTCCCGACGTACGGGAATTTATCGGCTTTACCCAGCGCCTCTTCGTCGCCTTTAAAGATACGAGCGGCAGGGTTGGAGATAACGTTCGGGTGCAGCGGGTTAGTGCCCAGCGGCGTTTCAAACGGCTCGTAGTGTTCCGGGAACGGCCCTTCCGCCATCTTATCGATAGCAAACAGACGTCCCATCCCTTCCGGCTGCATGATAAACGGCCCGACATTGCTGCCCGGTGCGGCGGCGCTGTAGTCCGGAATATCCATCCCGCTCCATTTTGCGCCATCCCATTTCAGGATCTGGCGCTTCGGATCCCACGGGTTGCCCTGCGGGTCGGCGGAAGCACGGTTATACAGAATGCGGCGGTTCAGCGGCCACGCCCACGCCCAGCCCAGCGTATTGCCGAGACCTGACGGGTCGGCGTTATCGCGACGCGCCATCTGGTTGCCTTCCGGTGTCCAGCTACCGGCGAAGATCCAGCAACCGCTAGAGGTGGTGCCGTCGTCACGCAGTTGTGCGAACGAACTGAGCTGTTGGCCTTTCTTGACGATCACGGCACCCGTTGCCGGGTCGATGATATCGGCCAGCGCTTTACCGTTACTCTCCATCGCCACTTCTTCCGAAGCCGGCTCATGTGGGGTGGAGTAGTTCCAGCTCATGCTCAGCACTTGTTCCGGATTGGCGCCACCCTGTTCGGCATACATCTTGCGCAGACGCAGGAAGATACCGGCAAGGATTTCGCCATCAGTGACCGCATCACCAGGGGCATCGGCACCTTTCCAGTGCCACTGCAGCCAGCGACCGGAGTTCACGATAGAACCGTTCTCTTCGGCAAAGCAGGTGGACGGCAGACGGAACACTTCAGTCTGGATTTTTGACGGGTCAACGTCGTTCGACTCACCGTGGTTTTTCCAGAAGGTAGATGTTTCCGTATTGAGTGGGTCGATGGTCACCAGGAACTTCAGTTTGGAGAGCGACGCCACCACTTTGTTTTTGTTCGGGAATGAAGCGACCGGGTTAAAGCCCTGGCAGATATAGCCGTTAACCTTGCCCTGGCTCATCATCTCGAAATACTGCAGAACGTCGTAGCCCTTGTCCCACTTCGGCAACCAGTCAAAGCCCCAGCTGTTTTCAGCTGTCGCTTTATCACCAAAGAAGGCCTTCATCATTGAGACGAAGAATTTCGGGTAGTTGCCCCAGTAGTTCACCTGGCCTTCCAGCAGCGGTTTTGGTGTGCTGGCGGCAAGATAGGTTTGCAGGTCAGTTTGCTTCTCGCTTGGCAGCGTCATGTAACCCGGCAGGCTCTGTGACAACAGGCCAAGGTCGGTCAGACCCTGAATGTTTGAGTGACCACGCAGGGCGTTAACGCCGCCGCCTGCCATCCCCATGTTGCCGAGCAGCAACTGGATCATCGCCATGGTGCGGATGTTCTGCGCGCCAACGGAGTGCTGTGTCCAGCCGAGGGCATACAGGAACGAAGCGGTTTTGTCTTTCGCGCTGGTTTCTGCGATGTACTCGCAGACTTTCAGGAAGTCGGCTTTCGGCGTACCACAGATGTTTTCCACCACGTCCGGCGTGTAGCGGGAGACGTGCTGTTTCAGCAGGTTCCATACGCAGCGTGGGTGTTGCAGAGTGGTATCGCGTTTAGCGAAGCCGTTTTCGTCCAGCTCGTAGTTCCAGCTGGTTTTATCGTACTTGCGTTTGTCCGCGTCATAGCCGGTAAACAGGCCATCGTCGAAGCCATAGTCTTCACGCACGATCAGGCTGGCGTTGGTATAGGCTTCGGTATATTCGCGGTTGAATTTTTCGTTGTTCAGCAGGTACAGCATGACGCCTGACAAGAAGGCAATGTCAGTACCGGAACGGATTGGCGCATAGAAATCGGCCACCGACGCTGTACGCGTGAAACGAGGATCGATCACAATCAGCTTCGCGCCGTTGTGAATTTTGGCTTCCATCGCCCAGCGGAACCCTACAGGGTGAGCTTCAGCGGCATTACCGCCCATCACCACGATCAGGTTGGCGTTCTTGATGTCGACCCAGTGGTTGGTCATCGCACCGCGACCAAATGTTGGAGCAAGACTTGCTACCGTTGGTCCGTGTCAGACGCGCGCCTGGTTGTCGACCGCGAGCATACCCAGCGCGCGGGAGAATTTTTGTGTTAAATAGCCGGTTTCGTTACTGGAAGCGGATGCGCACAGCATCCCGGTGGAGAGCCAGCGGTTAACGGTAACGCCTTCGGCGTTTTGTGCAACGTAGTTGGCGTCGCGGTCTTCTTTCATTAGTTTGGCGATGCGGTCAAATGCCTCATCCCAACTGATTTGTTGCCACTTATCAGAGCCTGGTGCACGGTATTCCGGGAACTTCAGGCGGCTTTCTGAGTGAATGAAGTCCACTAGACCAGCCCCTTTCGGGCAGAGCGCACCGCGGTTTACCGGATGGTCCGGATCACCTTCGATGTGGAAGATAGATGCTTTGGCGTTTTTAGCTCCATCGCCGAGACTGTACATTAACAGCCCACAGCCGACGGAACAGTAAGTGCAGGTGTTACGGGTTTCGCGGGTGCGCAGCAGTTTATATTGCCGTGTTTCCGCGAGCGCTACGCCGGGCGCGAAGCCCAGTGCCGCTGCCGTGGTGCCTGCCATACCGCCAGCGCAGATCTTAAAGAACTGCCTTCTGCTGACCTGCATGGTTTGCTCCTTGTTTCGACATTGTCACTTCCCTTTTACATTTGTATCCAGATGCGCGGGGAGTGGTTGTTATTTTTCTTTACGGATATGCCCGTAAAGGTCCAGAATTGGGGTAATTTCCCTCCATCCAGGAGGGGTTTGTAAAGAATACCACAATGTTGGTATGCGTGTTCTTATACGGTTAAAAGAAAGTGAATAAGATACATCCCGAAGAAGTCAAAAACGTGATATGCGTCACAGGTTCTCGCCAGGTGACCTTATGGAAACGTGAGGATTTACAACATCCTCAGCCGGATGAGGTCGCTGAAGAAGTGCCCGTCGCGTTGGTATACAACGGGATTTCTCACGTCGTGATGATGGCTTCTCCAAAAGATCTTGAGCACTTCGCGATGGGCTTTTCGCTTTCTGAAGGCATTATCGACCACCCGCGCGATATTTATGGGATGGAGATTGTACCTTCCTGCAATGGCCTTGAAGTCCAGGTCGAACTCTCCAGCCGCCGTTTCATGGGGCTGAAAGAACGGCGCCGGGCATTGGCCGGGAGAACCGGTTGCGGGGTTTGTGGCGTTGAGCAACTCAACGACATCGGTAAACCCGTTCAACCTCTGCCATTTACCCAGACGTTTGACCTTGCGAACCTTGATCATGCCCTCAGGCATCTGAGCGATTTTCAGCCGATTGGGCAACTCACCGGGTGTACGCACGCCGCGGCATGGGTTCTGCCCTCCGGGCATCTGGCTGGGGGACATGAGGATGTGGGTCGCCACGTTGCACTGGATAAACTGCTGGGTCGGCGTGGCAGGGAAGATGACACCTGGCAAAGTGGTGCCGCGCTGGTTTCCAGTCGCGCCAGCTATGAGATGGTGCAAAAGTCAGCGATGTGCGGCGTCGAGATCCTGTTCGCCGTTTCCGCCGCCACCACGCTCGCGATTGAAGTCGCCGAGCGCTGTAATCTGACGCTGGTGGGTTTTTGCAAACCGGGCAGAGCGACGGTTTATACCCATCCACAGCGATTGATTGTTGAGTAAAATAACAGTCAATTATTTTGAATGAGTTTGGCAAATCCCTCCGCTTTTAGTTGTGTGATGTGAAGGCTATTATTTATCACATCAAGGCAACATGCCTTATGCAAACAACTAAATTAGAAGGGTTACATCATGAAAAGCATCAAAATTTTTGTCGCAGTCATCGCTCTCGCTACCTCTTTCGGTTCTTTTGCTGCCCAGTCGATTACCGCGACAGGCTCGACGCTGGAAAGCGCTGAAGCGAAAATTGCCGCTCAGGCTGAACAAGCGGGTGCCAGCGATTATAAAATCACTCAGGCCTACACCGGTAACCGCGTGCATATGACCGCTGAACTGCTGAAATAAGCCGAAGCACTTGTTGAAAGAGCGCCCCTGAGGCGCTTTTTTAGTTTATGCCCGCCAGTCTCAGCAATGCCGTGACCACGGCCGCCGCGATAATCACCACAATCAATGGCATTTTGCGCCAGGCTAAAAATACGGCAAAGGCGACGCCCAACACGCGTGCCATGCCGGCAAAATGGTCGCTTTCATAAAAGGTGGTCGCCAGCGCCACAGAAAACAGCAACACGGTGGCCGCATCGGAGAGTAATGCCTGAGAACGCTCAGAAAGGGCTAAGCGGCTCCCAAGTTTTGCCCCGCCCAGTCGCATCAGATAGGTGCCTGCCGAGAGGATGGCGATGCCGATAATAAACAGCGTCATGTTGCCCATTATTTTTTCCTCGTCAGTAAGCCAAGCAGGGAAAGCAGCACAGGTAGCCCCACGGGAGCAAAAGGAACGGCGGCGAGCGAGAGTGTCGCCCCGCTACAGGCACGGATCAGTGTGGTTCGATTCCTGAATGCCGGGACAACCAGCGCCAGTAAAATAGCCGGGAATACGGCATCCAGCCCGATGGTTTCCGGATCTGGCAGCATTTTGCCGACCACTGCGCCAAGCAGTGTGCCCAGCGGCCATAAAATCGCCACACCCGCGCCGCACAGCCAGTAGGCCGCTTTGCGCTGTTCAGGTGTTTTTTGCGACAGACCGAACACCACGCTTTCATCGTTCATAATATGGCAGCCGAGAAAACTCGCGGCGCGGGTGCCGACTAGGTCGCGTACCGTCACGCCAAACGGGATATGACGGGCGTTAACCAACAAGCCAGCAGCGGCGGCAGCTAACGGATTTCCACCGCTGGCGATAATGCCAATGAACATAAATTCGGATGCGCCAGCCAGCACGGTGATGGAGAGCACAAACGGCACCCAGAGAGGGAAACCGTAGGCCATCGCCAGCGAGCCGTAAGACATGCCGACAACCCCCACAGCCAGACAGACTAAAAATATCGCTTTGATCGTGTCTCCTTTGAGACAAGAGAGAAAGTGCTTCATGTTATTTAGCCATATCGAACGAATTTCCATTATAATGAACGCAACAGATTTGCATTACAAGACGAACGATTCGTTCGATATAAAAAACATGGAGTCGTGTATGACACAACCCATCAGCGTGATTGCCAAAAGCCTGGTGCGTGAGCGTCAACGTACAGGCTTGTCGCTGGCAGAAATCGCCCGGCGGGCAGGGATTGCAAAATCCACGCTTTCGCAACTGGAGGCGGGGAATGGTAATCCTAGCCTGGAAACGCTCTGGTCGCTCTGCGTTGCGCTGGATATTCCTTTTGCACGCTTACTTGAACCCCAGGTACAAAAAACGCAGGTGCTCCGTCGCGGAGAAGGGACGAAAGTCGTGGCAGAACTGGCGCACTATCAGGCCATTTTGCTGGCAAGTTGCCCACCCGGCGCACGGCGTGACATCTATCTGCTGTTGACGCAACCCGGGGCGGATCGCATTTCACATCCACATTCATCGGGGGCGATTGAGCACATTTTTGTGACGAAAGGAAAAGCGCTGGTCGGTCTGACGGAAGCGCCAGAAGAGTTAAACGAGGGTGATTATATTTGTTACCCCGCCGATCAGGAGCATATTTTCAAAGCGCTGGAACCGGACACTCAGGCGATTCTGGTGGCTGAGCAGAATTAAGCGAGCCTCGATTTTCTCATGCGTGGTTTTTACCAAACCACGCTGATTTATTAATTACGATTATCCCTTCACAAAAACTATATTTATTTGTTTTTACGATATTTCGTTTATTTCGCCACTATTGTTATATTCCTCACGAACTGAAAAATCACTGCATTTACACTAAAAAATCAGCATGCTAATACTTATTCTCCTGTGACAACTTAGCAAGCGATTGTGATTTATTTATGCATTCGATTGTTGTTGCTATTAAATATAAAAACAAAATACATTTTATTTTTATATTCATTGCGCGTATTCCTGAGTGAATATGCGGGTCATCCTTTACTTCAAGGAACGAGGATAAATGAAAAAATCGACGTTAGCGTTAGCAATAGGTCTATTATTAGTAGCAAATAATAGTATTGCTAAAACGCAAAAAATGACTCTGGAACAACGTCTTGAGCAACTTGAATCCCGGCTGGAGGCCGCAGAAAACCGGGCGGCGAAAGCAGAAACGCAGCTCCAGCAATTAGAGGCGCAACAGACGAGTGAAATTCGCGAAATTAAAGCCGCACAGGGGAATACGCCAGTCAATGGTCAAACGGCTGCGGAAGAGACCAAAAAAAATGTATCCACACCGAATCTACTGCTTTCCGGATATGGCGATTTGAAAATTTACGGTGACGTGGAATTCAATATGGATGCGGAAAGTAATCATGGCCTGCTGGCAATGACCAATGCCAATATTGAACATGATCCGACCAACGAAAAGTGGAATATTAATGGTCGAATTCTGCTGGGCTTTGATGGCATGCGTAAGCTGGATAATGGCTATTATGCCGGATTCTCCGCCCAACCGTTGGGTGATCTGTCAGGCTCGGTGAATATCGATGACTCGGTCTTCTTCTTTGGCAGAGAGAATGACTGGAAAGTGAAGGTTGGACGCTTCGAAGCGTATGATATGTTCCCACTCAATCAGGATACCTTTATTGAGCATTCGGGTAATACCGCCAACGATCTTTATGACGACGGTAGTGGCTATATCTACATGATGAAAGAGGGCCGTGGACGTTCTGATGCGGGCGGTAACTTCCTGGTCAGTAAACAGATCGATAACTGGTACTTTGAATTAAACACGCTGTTGGAAGACGGTACATCACTTTATAACAATGATGATTTTCATGGTCGCACAATGGAGCAGCAGAAAAACGTTGCCTATTTGCGTCCGGTAATCTCGTGGTCGCAGGGTGCATTCTCGGTTGCTGCGGCGATGGAATCGAACGTGGTCAATAACGCTTACGGCTACACCAACGGTGAAGGCAAGTTTGTCGATCAGTCAGACCGCACCGGTTACGGTCTGACAATGACGTGGAATGGACTCAAAACTGATGCGGATAACGGCGTGGTGGTGAACCTGAATACCGCGTATCTTGACGCCAGCGATGAACAAGATTTTACCGCCGGGCTGAATGCGCTGTGGAAACGCTTTGAGCTAGGCTATATCTATGCACATAACAAGATTGATGATTTTGAAGGGGTCGTGTGTGATGACGACTGCTGGATTAACAATGAAGGCACCTATGACATCCATACTATCCACGCTTCGTATCAGTTCGCCAACGTGATGGATATGCAAAACTTCAATATCTACCTCGGTCTGTATTACTCGATTCTGGATAGCGACGGCGATGGCATAAATGGCGACGACTCAGACGACCGCTACGGTGCCCGTGTTCGCTTTAAATACTATTTCTAACCGAAATGGCCCGGTGGCGTTTTCACCACCGGGCACACAACTCACGCCAGGTAAAACACCTCTTTTAACTCTGCACTCAACGGACTGTTGTCCGAGTGAGTCGGCATCACTTCACGCATGTGTTTCCACCAACGCTGGCAGACGTCGGTACTGGCAACCGCGTTCCAGCGCTCCTCTGACTCAATCTCGACGGTCGCGAACAGCAGGTTGCGTTCTTTATCGAGATAAATCGCATAGTGATGCGCGCCGTGTGCTTTCAGCACCGCTTCCAGTTCCGGCCAGATGGGGTTATGACGACGCTGATACTCTTCGTGCGTGTCGGCATACACCTGCATCACAAAGGCTTTGCGGATCATAACGCCTCCAGATACAACTCACGGACCTCGTCGCGGCTGGCGGTACGCGGGTTACATGGCGCGCACGGATCGGCCATGGCTTTGTCCAGCCAGCCTTCGATATCCTCTTTGGTCACGCCAAGCTGGCTGAAACCTGCCGGAATACCGACGCGTTTGCTCAATGCGCGAATGGCGTTGATCGCTTCCATACTGGCCGCTTCATCACTCATATTGCGCGTGTCGACACCCATCGCCTGCGCCACGCGAGCAAAACGCGCAATGGCATTTGGGCGGTTAAAGTTTTCGATGATGGGCAGCAGAATGGCGTTGCAGACGCCGTGCGGCAGGTTGTGGGTGGCGCCAGGCTGGTGCGCCAGCGCGTGAACCAGACCAAGACCGGCACTGTTGAACGCCATGCCCGCCAGATACTGGCCAAACGCCATTTGTTCACGCGCTTCGAGGTTATGACCCTCGTCTACCGCTTTCGGCAGCCATAGAGCTATCAGGCGAATCGCTTCCAGCGCGTTGGCGTCGGTGAGTGGGTGCGCGCCAATGGAAACATAGGCTTCGATCGCATGTGTCAGCGCGTCCATACCGGTCGCAGCCGTCACGGATGCCGGGATTTCCAGCATGACGCTGGCGTCATCGACGGCAATGTCCGGAATGATATTCGGGTCGATGATGACCTCTTTGACCTGGCGCGCAGAATCAATGATCACCGCGTTACTGGTCATTTCCGCTGCGGTACCGGCAGTGGTATTAATCGCGACCAGCGGCACGCCTGCATTTTTTACTTTTCCGACGCCGGAATATGCCGTTGAGGGACCAGGGTTTGCCGTCAGAATTTTCACCGCTTTGGCGGTATCGATCGGACTGCCGCCGCCAAACGCGATGATGTAATCGCAGTTCGCGTCCTGGTATGCCGCATAGCCTTTTTGCACCAGCGCTTCGGTCGGGTTTGGGAACACCTCATCGAACAGATGGTAAGACATTTGATGCGCATCCAGTGCGGTAAACAGGCTATCCAGCAGACCCAGTTTGACCAGTTGACCATCGGTGACGATCAGCGCTTTACCCCATTGCTTATTCGCCACGAGGTTAACCATATCACCAATTGCCCCTGCGCCATGCAGACTGATTTTCGGAAGTGCCAACATAAAGCTCATGATTACTCTCCTTAAATTATAGCTGTATGTCCGGCGGCAGTGTCCGTGTCGCCGGGTGCGGGCGGTGCTATTACAGCGCCAGGGCGCTGGCCAGCGGGGTCACGCCAAAACGTTTACCGAGCGCAATCAGCTCTTCACGCGTGATCGTTTGTTTCATGCCACCCATCGAATAGATTTTGACTAAAACTTCAGCAGATTTCTCTGCGGTATCTATCAAACCGAACGCTTCGTCCAGGGTAGGGCCACTGCCGAATACGCCGTGGAACGGCCACAGTACCAGTGAATGTTTCTGCATTTCGACCGCAGTCGCCTGGCCGATCTCGTCGGTGCCCGGCACCATCCACGGCAGAATGCCGACGCCATCCGGGAAGACCACCAGACACTCGGTGCTACCTTCCCACAGCTGGCGGGTAATGACGTCGGTGCGGTTTTCCAGCACGTAGGTCAGGGCGATCAGGTTGGTGGCGTGGCAGTGCATGATCACGCGGTCTTTGCCGCCGGTGGCCTTGATGCGCTCGCAGTGGGAAAGGAAGTGCGCCGGCAGTTCGGAGGTCGGCACCGCTTCGTGGGTTAAGCCCCACAGGATGTGATAGCCCGCGCCATCGCTGTCGACTTTCACCACGCCGATGTTTGCCGCCGGGTCGAGTTGAACGTTGCGGAAGAATTTACCGGAGCCGGTCACGATAAATGGGGTGTTTGCCAGTAACGGCATCGGCTGACTCAGCGCGATATAGCGCGGTTCTGCGTGGAAATCGCCAGCAAATGGCGCAATATCCGCTTCATCCAGACGCAATGTCAGGTTGCCGCCGTTACGCTCGTCCCAGCCTTTCAGCCAGGCGTCAGACGTGGCTTTGATCATCCCCTGGACGAACCAGGAATTCATAATGTTCTGCATGTTCGGTGTTCCTGTATATTTTGTTGCCCGAAATCGCTCGGGTCTTACGTAGGCCGGATAAGCACAGCGCCATCCGGCATTCGTGTTTTATTGATTGCCGGATGGCGACGCGATGCGTCTTATCCGGTCTACAGACCAATTGCGCTCAGTTAGCCGCGTTTGCTCAGAATCTCTTTTTCGTACGCGCGCACGTTCTCCAGCCACTGGCTGCCCGCTGGCGTATCGTGACGCTGGCAATACATCTCCCACACGGCCTGCCACGGCAGGGATTTCTGCTCTTCAAGCAACGCCAGACGCGCGGTGTAATCGCCTTCGGCTTCCAGCTTACGCAGCTCGGCAGTCGGCTCCAGCAGGGCGCGCAGCAGCGCTTTTTTCATGTTGCGGGTGCCGATAACCCAAGCCGCGATGCGGTTTATAGACGCGTCGAAGAAGTCGAGGCCGATATGCACGCGGTCGAACAGATCGTTGCGTACAATCTCGCTGGCGATCGCCTGCGTTTCATCGTCCAGCAGCACCACGTGGTCGCTGTCCCAGCGCACCGGGCGGCTTACGTGCAGCAGCAGACGCGGTACATACAGCATGGCGGCGGAGATCTTGTCGGAGATAACTTCAGTCGGGTGGAAGTGGCCCGCATCCAGACATAGCGCGGTCTGGCGGCTGGCGGCGTAACCCATATAGAACTCATTGGAGCCGACGGTGTAGCTTTCTGCGCCAATACCGAACAGCTTGCTCTCAACGGCATCAATGTGATGCGCCGGATCCAGTTTCTCGCTGATGACGTCATCCAGCGCATTCAGCAGACGCTGACGTGGTGCTAAACGGTCAACAGTGATGTCTTTCATACCATCCGGGATCCAGATGTTCATCACCGACGGGGTGCCCAGTTGCTCACCGAAATAGGCGGAGATGCGGCGGCTGGCCTTGCAGTGATCGATCCAGAACTGGCGAATTTTCGCGTCCGGATGGGAAAGGGTGAAACCGTCAGCGCTCAGCGGATGCGAGAAGCAGGACGGGTTAAAATCGAGACCCAGTTGGTTGGCTTTCGCCCACTCCACCCAGTTTTTGAAGTGTTCTGGTTTGATCTGGTCGCGGGAAACCGGGGTGTCGGATTCCAGATAGATCGCGTGCAGGTTCAGGCGCTTCGGCCCAGGGATCAGGCTCAGCGCCTGCTCCAGATCGGCACGTAATTCGGTCGCGTTACGCGCTTTGCCCGGGTAGTTGCCCGTCGCCTGAATACCGCCGGTCAGGTTGCCTTCCGGATTTTCAAAACCGGCAACGTCATCGCCCTGCCAGCAGTGCATAGAGACCGGTAGACGATCGAGCTGACGCAGGGTCTCTTCGACATCGATACCTACCGCAGCAAAACGCTGTTTCGCCAGGTCCCAGGCTTGTTCAAGTTGAGTGGTCATGCGCAAAGCTCCTTTGTCTGTCGTGTGGATTGAAACTGCGCAACATGGCGGGCAATTTCGCTATCAGGATGAGGAATAAAGGTGGTCAGGTCGTAGTTGGCGCTCACCACCTGACGGAAATCATCAACGTTGGTCAGTTCGTCCAGCGTCATGAGCTGGATACCGATGTTGCCGAGCGTGGACGCCTCTACGGGACCGGCCATCACACGGATACCGCAGGCGTCGGCGCACAGTTGGTTCAGTAATGCGTTCTGGCAACCGCCGCCAACGATATGCAGGCTGGTGAAGGCTTCACCGCGAAGGTCTGCCAGTTCCTGCAGGACGCGGGCGTACAGCAACGCCAGGCTGTCGAAAATGCAGCGGGCCAGTTCGGCGTCTTGCGTGGGCACCGGCTGGCCGGTTTCACGGCAGGCAGCCTGAATTTCCGCGCCCATATCGGCAGGGTTGATAAAGCGATCGTCATTGGGATTAATCACGAAACGGCAAGCGGGCAGTGCCTGCGTTTGCGCGATCAGCGCAGGCAGATCGGTAATCTGGCGTTCTTTCAGGACGCGCTGCAACAGCCACAGTCCCATGATATTTTTCAGCACGCGGTAGCGTCCTTCCGCGCCGCCCTCGTTGGTAATATTGGCGCTTAGCGCGGCGTCATTGGTATAGGGCGTTCTGCTCTCAAAGCCCATCAGCGACCAGGTACCGGAAGAGAGGTAGGCGCTGTTTTTTTCAGCAAGCGGAGAGGCAATCACCGCGCTGGCGGTATCGTGACTGGCGACGGCAACGACCGGGATCTGATTACCCTGCGGGCAAATCCAGTGACCGATGACATTGCCCGGATGCGTTGGCGTGCCGAACCAGGCGTGATTCGCGCCGGTCCACGCCAGCAGCGTGTCATCCCAGCCGTCGGTATGAATATTGACGAGCTGCGTCGTGGTGGCGTTGGTGTATTCCCAGTTCATTTTGCCGGTCAGGCAATAGGCGAAGTAATCAGGAATGAGCAGGGCGTGCGCCACCTGAGGGATCAGCTCCGGTTGTTGTTCAACCAATGCGCGTAATTGATACAACGTGTTAAACGGCAAAAACTGAATACCGCTGCGGCGATAGATTTCCGCTTTCCCGAGTTGCGCCTGTGCCTGTTGCATCACGCCTGTGGTGCGGCTGTCACGGTAGGAGACGGGCAGGCCGACGCGCTGACCGTGCTTATCCAGCAGAACATAGTCCACGCCCCAGGTATCAATCCCGATACTGTCAATGCGGATACCTTCATCACAGACTTTCTCCAGTCCAAGACGAATGGCTCCTTCCAGACTGTCGATATCCCAGGCGTCGAAGCCGTCTGTTTTTTGCAGGCAATTCACGAAACGGTGGATTTCACGCAACGTCAGGGAACGGCGTTCACTGTCGTAACGCGCCAGCATAACGCGTCCACTGGATGCGCCGAGATCGACAGCGACACAATGGCGAAAAGTCATAATGAGGTCCTTCCAGGAGTGATGGCTATGAGTCTAAGAACCCCGGGGAAAAGGTACCTTCTTGCTACTGACAGCCAAAATTAGCCGCTGGCAAGAAAGCAAAGATGAACGTGATGACGTTCACAGTTTCCAGTAATGAGCCTGTTTTTACCTGATGTGACGGCGTCCGCATTTAGCGAACTTTCCTGCCCTGTCTTGAAAAAATGACCGGATATGCGCGCTTTCGTGTCAAAACTTTAAGGTGAGGTGGCGACCCCTTAATTACTATTTCAGTCATGTTCCACTTCATGTCAGGAAGCCATCATGACCCTATTGCACAGCGTGGATTTTTTTCCGTCAGGTAAGGTCCCTATCGCCATCGAACCCCGGCTTCCGCAGTCTGCTTTTCCTGAGCACCATCATGATTTTCATGAAATCGTGATCGTTGAACATGGCACGGGCATTCATGTATTCAACGGACAGCCGTACACCATCAGCGGCGGCACCGTCTGTTTTGTTCGCGATCATGACCGACACATGTATGAACATACTGACAATCTGTGTCTGACCAACGTGCTCTATCGTTCGCCGGATGCGTTCCAGTTTCTGGCAGGGCTGAACCAGCTTTTACCGCAGGAACAAGATGGGCTGTATCCGTCCCACTGGCGGGTAAACCAGGGGGTGTTACAGCAGGTGCGCCAGTTGGTTGCTCAACTGGAACAACCCGATGGAGAGATGGACACGCCAGCGGTCGCCAACCGCGAAATTGTGTTTATGCAGTTGCTGGTATTGCTACGCAAAAGCAGCTTGATGGAAGGGGCGACGGATAATGATGCGCGGCTGAATCACCTGATGGCCTGGCTGGAAGATCACTTTGCCGAAGAGGTCTGCTGGGAAGCTGTAGCCGATCGGTTTTCGCTCTCATTACGCACCTTGCACCGTCAGTTGAAACAACAAACCGGGCTGACGCCGCAGCGCTATTTGAACCGGCTGCGTTTAATTAAAGCGCGTCATCTGCTACGCCATAGCGATGACAGTGTTACCGATATCGCCTATCGCTGCGGTTTTGGCGACAGTAACCACTTTTCGACGCTTTTTCGCCGCGAATTTGACTGGTCGCCGCGTGATATCCGCCAGGGGCGCGACGCATTGCTGCAATAACGCAGATGCTGAAGTATGACGGGTATATCAATATTTTTTGCCGCCGCTTGACGCATAATAGAGTGTTGTTATTGGTAGAGGTGATGTGGTGGCAAATCAGCTCGTTCTTCATAAAGCCGACTTTTTTGCAAGCGACGCGCAGGCGGTTGCTGTCGCCGATCGCTATCCGCAAAATGTCTTTGCGGAACATACCCATGATTTTTGTGAACTGGTGCTGGTCTGGCGTGGCAACGGTTTGCATGTGCTCAATGAACGCCCGTATCGCATTACGCGCGGCGACCTGTTCTATATTCGCGCCGAAGATAAACACTCCTACACGTCAGTTAATGATCTGGTATTACAGAACATCATCTATTGCCCGGAGCGGCTGAAGCTGAACCTGCGGTGGGAAGAGGCGATACCTGGATTTAACGGCACCCAATGGCAGCCACACTGGCGTCTGACCAGCGCCGGTATGACTCAGGCGCGGCAGGTTATCAGCCAGCTTGAGCATGAAAGCCAGCAGAGCTGCCCGTTGGCTAACGGTATGGCGGAACTTCTGTTTGGGCAACTGGTGATGATCCTGCAGCGCCATCGCTATGCCACGGATAATCTTCCTGCTACCTCAAGCGAAACGCTGTTGGATAAACTGATCACCGCGCTGGCGGGCAGCCTGGAGCACCCGTTTGCGCTGGATGAATTTTGCGCCAGGGAAACCTGCAGTGAACGCGTGTTGCGCCAGCAGTTTCGCGCCCAAACCGGTATGACCATCAACCAATATTTGCGCCAGATCCGCGTCTGCCACGCGCAATATTTGCTCCAGCATAGCCGCCTGATGATCGGCGAGATTTCAATGCAATGTGGGTTTGAGGACAGTAACTATTTTTCAGTGGTGTTCACGCGGGAAACCGGGATGACGCCAAGCCAGTGGCGTCATCTCAGTCATCACAACGACTAACTTGCCATTCCCATTCCGACAATATTGGCGGCGATGATAATCACCACGCAGCCCAGGCTCAGCACACTCACAGGACGTCGACCGGCGTTTTTCCACTCTTTCAACACCAGCCCGACAATACCGCCGCACAGGACGTAGAAACTCATGTGCAGCATCCAGCTGATGTAGTCATACTGCGCCGGAATGCGTGCGTGGCCCCAGGCGTAGAAGAAGAACTGCAAATACCACATCAGACCGCCAAGTGCTGAAAGCAGCACGTTGGTGATGATCAGGGATTTTGCCAGCGAGAAGTCGGCGGTTATCGACAGATTCTTTACTTTTGCCAGACGAATAAAACAGAAACCCAGGTTGACCAGCGCGCCGCCACCCATGATCACCACGTAGCTGGGCAGGGCGACATACAACGGGTCCACGCCAAGGGCGGCAGCGGCTTCATGCATCGGTTTGGCGGCATTCATCGCAAAGGACATGCCGGCAGAGAAGATCCCGCACATTACCGCCAGCAGCAGACCTTTTTTCAGGTTGAACTCTTCGGCTTTGATGCCCATTTTACGCTCTTTCAACTGCCCGGCACGGGTCACAATCCCCACCCCGATAAGCGCGACCAACACGCCAAGCAGCGTCATGCGTCCGCCTTCCGTGTTGATCAGGACATCGAAGTTACCGTTGAGAATGGGCGTCATCAGCGTACCGACAATCAGCGTAATGCCAATCGCGATACCAATCCCCATCGACATACCGAGGTAGCGCATGGTCAGGCCGTAGTTAATATTGCCTACACCCCACATGGCGCCAAACAGGAAAACAGGTAATAAAGTAGAAAGGTTAAAAGAGCTGTAGTAGGCCCAAAAATCGGGCAGCAGCATGGCGCTGATGGTCCACGGCAGGATAATCCAGGAGACAATCCCGCCAACCGACCACATCGTTTCCCATGACCACTGTTTTACTTGCTTAAACGGGGCATAGAAACAGGCTGCACTGGCCGCACCTATCAAATGCCAAAAAATACCCATCGTAATCGCGTTACTCATGAATTTATCCTCATCGTTTTTATTGTCGCCTTACCCCTTCGACGTGATGAGTGTAAAAATTGCGCAGATTCTTAACCTTCTTCCCGTTGCCGCTTTTTTATTCTCTTTGGCAATAGGCGCGTTAAGCGGGTGATTTAGTTCACATCTTTGGTAAGTGGGGGAGGGTTTATATCCTTAGGAAAAGTACGGCATTGATAATCATTTTCAATATCATTTAATTAACTATAATGAACCAACTGCTTACGCGGCGTTAACACCCAGCCGCTCGATAATAATGGAGATGATTATGAGTTATACCCTGCCATCCCTGCCGTACGCTTACGATGCACTGGAACCGCACTTCGATAAGCAGACGATGGAAATCCACCACACCAAACACCATCAAGCCTACGTCAACAATGCCAATGCGGCGCTGGAAAGCCTGCCAGAATTCGCTGGCCTGTCTGCCGAAGAGCTGATCGCGAAACTGGATCAACTGCCAGCGGACAAGAAAACCGTACTGCGTAACAACGCAGGCGGTCACGCTAACCACAGTCTGTTCTGGAAAGGCCTGAAAACCGGTACTACCCTGCAGGGTGACCTGAAAGCCGCCATCGAACGTGATTTCGGTTCCGTTGATAATTTCAAAGCCGAGTTTGAGAAAGCGGCCGCCACTCGCTTTGGTTCTGGCTGGGCGTGGCTGGTGCTGAAAGGCGACAAACTGGCAGTGGTATCTACCGCGAACCAGGATTCCCCGCTGATGGGTGAAGCTGTTTCTGGCGCGTCTGGTTTCCCGATCGTCGGTCTGGACGTATGGGAACACGCTTACTACCTGAAATTCCAGAACCGCCGTCCGGACTACATTAAAGAGTTCTGGAACGTGGTGAACTGGGACGAAGCTGCAGCGCGTTTCGCTGCGAAAAAATAAGTCTGATTGTTGCCTGATGGCGGTAACGCCATCAGGCTGCATGACTCAACCTTTTGTCAAAAACACCTCAT
This sequence comes from Citrobacter sp. R56, assembly GCF_016811995.1. Lineage (GTDB taxonomy): Bacteria > Pseudomonadota > Gammaproteobacteria > Enterobacterales > Enterobacteriaceae > Citrobacter_D > Citrobacter_D enshiensis. The sequence continues at coordinate 4,458,583 of NZ_CP069159.1, read as the reverse complement.
CAATCGTTCGGCAGTCCTTCTCACTCAGCTCACCGCCTGCATTGCGCGAAACCCCGGTACAATAACCAAATTTACGCGATACCACGGTTTTAATCGTGGTGACAAAATCTTCACCGATCGCGTAAATGGACATATAGGTACCGATCTTGTCTTGAATTTCACGCAACTTTTGCAAATCGCCCTGTTTAAACGCCTCGCGCGCGTCGACAAAAAGCTCAGGCATCACGTTGTTTAAGCCGGAAATGATCCCTGCGCCGCCTGCCATCAGGTTAGGGATGTAATACTCGTCATAGCCGGAGAGGACGGCAAAGTCATCACGCACGGCACGGGTGGTCTGGATCATGCTGCGGGTGTGGGACTGGCAATCGACGGTATCCTTAATACCGGCAAAATGGGGGAACTCGGCAGCGAGCGTTGCGACCAGGTCTGGGGTTAAATCACAGCCGGTCCGTGCCGGGAAATTGTAGGCAAACCATTTTCCGCGCAATGCGCCGCCCAGTTTACGGAAATAGCTCAGGAGCTGTTTTGCTGTTTGTCCGTAATAGTACGGCGGCAATACCATCACCGCATCGTAACCCGCTTTGTCGGCTTCCTGTGCCATCTGTAAAACGTCGCTCATACAGGTGGAGGAGACGTTGGCGACCATCTTCAGCGAGCTCATTGCTCTGGCTTCCCGGATCAGCATCAGCCGTTCTTCGAGGCTAAAAGAGGCAAATTCACCGATGCTGCCCATCAGCAAAATAACATCGATTTTGGCGTCGGTAAGGCGCTTGAGGTGATGCTTCAGACCTGAGAGATCGACGTTTCCATCATTATCCATCGGCGTAATGGAGGGACACCAGACACCAGCAAATTGCGATTGTACTGTCACGTTGTTGACTCCTTGTTATGAAATGGCGTTTCAAAATCATCCTAATTGATAGCATGTCTTGCCATTCACCATGTGAATCCTGCTCTCATTTTGAGCGGCTGAGGTAAAATAAATATGCTCTAATGAGGATTATTTATCGGGGAGAGGGAACAGATGCGATATCCAGTCGAGGTGTTTACAGGCAAGGTTCTGGACTATACGGGAAGCCGCCCCAGCGCGATTGCGAAGATTCAGGTGGATGGCGAACTGATGCTGACGGAACTGGGTCTGGAGGGCGATGAGCAGGCGGAGGCGAAAATCCACGGTGGGCCCGATCGCGCACTGTGCCATTACCCGCGAGAGCATTATCTGCACTGGGCCAGGGAATTCCCGGAACAGCCGGATAGGTTTGTCGCGCCCGCGTTTGGTGAAAACCTCTCAACCGACGGTCTGACTGAACAGAATGTCTATATTGGCGATATCTTCCAGTGGGGAGAGACGCTGATTCAGGTGACGCAACCGCGTTCGCCCTGCTTCAAACTCAACTATCATTTCGGCATCAGCGACATGGCGAGCCAGATGCAAAACGCTGGTAAAACGGGCTGGTTGTACAGCGTTATCTCTGCCGGGAAAGTCTCGGCGGATGCGCCGCTGGTTCTGGTGTCGCGCGTCAGTGACGTCACGGTACAGGAGGCAATTGCTATTGCCTGGCATATGCCGTTTGATGATGCTCAGTATCACCGTTTGTTGTCGGCGGCAGGATTATCAAAAAGCTGGACCAGAACGATGCAGAAGCGGCGCTTGAGCGGAAAGTTCGAAGATTATTCGCGTCGTTTGTGGGGAAAATAAAAAATTGTGCGCCGGGTAGATGCCCGGCGCCACAATTAAGCGCGTTTATACAACGGTAGCCAGATCACCAGGCGTAAACCACCCAGCGGGCTGTCTTCCGCTTTGACCCAGCCACGATGTTGCTGAATGGCGGTTTCAACGATCGCCAGACCCAGGCCGGTCCCGCCGGATTCGCGATCGCGCGCCTCGTCGGTACGGTAGAAGGGTCGGAAAATCTGTTCCCGGTCTTCAGGGCTGACGCCCGGACCATCGTCGTCCACGGTAATCGTGATCCCGTCTTTGTCCACCGCGAAGCCGACTTCAATCTTCGTGTGTGAATAGCGCAGGGCGTTACGGACAATATTCTCCAGCGCGCTTTCCAGCGCATTCGGGTTGCCATAGAGCGGCCATGGCCCCGGCGGGAAATTCACCGTCAACGATTTGCCCATCTGCTCGGCTTCGAAGGCGGCGTTATCCAGCACATCGCCCCACAGATGATTGGCTTTCATCGTTTCACTGACCAGCGCATTTTTCTGCTGATTACGCGACATCACTAACAGGTCGTTGATCATGCTGTCGAGTCGGTGCGCTTCGGTTTCAATACGCTCCAGCTCTTTACTCTCGCCGCTACGGCGACGCAGCAGGGCGGTGCCGAGTTGCAGACGTGTCAGCGGGGTTCTCAGCTCGTGAGAGATGTCCGACAGCAGACGCTGTTGCGTGGTCATCATTCGCTCGAGCGCAGTCACCATTTGGTTAAAGCTGGCGCCAGCCGCGTGAAATTCCTGCGGGCCTGCTTCCAGTTCCGGATGTTGTCGTAAGTTACCCTGCGCCACTTCATCCGCCGCGTTTTTGAGCTTACGCGCTGGTTTTGCCAGGCTCCAGGCCAGCCAGAGAAGCAGCGGGGTGCTGACCAGCATCGTCACAATCAGCAAGAGCAGAGGGCGGTCAAACAGCAGATTAATAAAATCGGATTGCGAACTGCTGGCCGGGCGGATCAGATAGAGTTGGTAGTTATCTTCTCCATCTCTGACGGAGAACGGTCCCACCATCTCAACGCGGCCATACTTTTTCTTCTGGGGATGATCGGCGTTATCCGCCTGACCAATAAAGTTACGAATGATCTGCATTTCGTTGCGTTCTGCGCCGATCACGCGTCCTTCTGTGGTAACAAGCAATAACCGCTGTCCAGGCGGCGCCCACTTGTCAATCGCCCGGAACAAGCGACGCCACCACATCAGGTCGTTGGGTGGATCGTTCGCGAGTTCAGCTTCAACGTGTTGCTCAATCATCAACCCCTGGCGCTGTTCGCTGTCCAGTAGCTCGGTCATCTGGCGTGAATCGAGCTTGGGTAACATCAAAACCAACATCAGCACCAGTGCCAGCGTCAACCAGAAGATAGCAAAGATGCGCGCGGTAAGGCTCCCTATCATGAAGCGGAGACCATCAGATAGCCGCGGCCACGTAAGGTTTTAAACCACGGATGTCCGTCTTTACGTTCCGGCAGCTTACGGCGCAGGTTCGAGATATGCATATCAATCGCACGGTCAAACGGCGTCAGGCGTTTGCCCAGCACTTCCTGGCTTAAATGTTCACGCGAAACCACCTGGCCGAGATGCTGAGCCAGCAAATAGAGCAGGGTGAATTCGGTGCCGGTTAACTCCAGAGTTTGGCCATCAAAGCTGGCTTCCTGGCGACCCGGATTGAGACTTAGGGCATCTACTTCCAGCGTTGGCGAGCCGTTGTCGCTGCTTTGCTGTTGTTCGCTCCAGTGGGAGCGGCGCAGGATAGCGCGGATGCGCGCGACCAGTTCGCGGTCATTAAACGGTTTGGGTAAATAGTCGTCCGCGCCCAGCTCAAGACCAAGTACGCGATCCAGTTCGCTGCCACGCGCGGTCAGCATGATTACGGGGGTTTGGTGTGTCTGGCGAAGCGCTTTCAATGTATCGATACCGTTTTTCTTCGGCATCATGACATCGAGCAAAAGTAAATCAATGCTGTCATCCAGAAGTTCAAGCGCCTGCTCCCCGTCATGGGCAACCAGCACATCGAAGCCTTCCATTTCGAGCAACTCCTTTAACAGGGAAGTCAGCTCTCGGTCATCATCAACTAACAGGATTTTATTCATTATTTAAATACCTCCGAGGCAGAAATTACGTCATCAGGAGTCGCGAATCTATGACTTTACGTTGTTTTACACCCCCTGACGCATGTTTGCAGCCCGAATCGTAAACTGTCTCTCGTTGAATCGCGACAGAAAAGATTTTGGGAGCAAGTGATGCGCAAAGTTACCGCTGCCGTCATGGCCTCAACGCTGGCACTCAGTTCTTTAAGCCACGCTGCTGAAGTCGTTACAGGCGATAACTGGCACCAGGGCGAAGGACCGACGCAGCGCAGTACGCAGAGCCATATGTTTGACGGCATAAGTTTAACCGAACATCAGCGTCAACAGATGAGAGATCTGATGCAGCAGGCAAGACACGAACAGCCTCCTGTTAATGTTAGCGAAGTGGAGACAATGCATCGTCTTGTCACCGCAGAAAAATTTGATGAAAGCGCTGTGCGCGCTCAGGCAGAAAAAATGGCACAAGAACAGGTTGCCCGCCAGGTCGAAATGGCCAGGGTTCGCAACCAGATGTATCGCCTGTTAACGCCGGAGCAGCAAGCGGTTTTAAATGAGAAACATCAGCAACGAATGGAGCAGCTGCGCGACGTGGCGCAATGGCAAAAAGGCTCATCGTTGAATTTATTGAGTAGTAGCAACTCACGTTCCCAGTAACAACCCCTGTTTTCCTTGCCATAGACACCATCCCTGTCTTCCCCCACATGATGTGGGGGTTTTTTTTGCCCTCAATTTGTCATCCGGTTATTGTCTGACTGTTTTGCGTCATCCGTTATACTACCGGCATGTCCTGGCAGGAGTGTTTATGAATCAAACCTATGGACGGCTGGTAAGCCGGGCGGCAATCGCTGCGACAGTGATGGCGTCAATGTTACTTTTGATCAAGATTTTTGCGTGGTGGTACACCGGGTCGGTAAGTATTCTGGCGGCGCTGGTGGACTCGCTGGTGGATATTGCCGCGTCGCTAACGAATCTTCTGGTGGTGCGCTATTCGCTGCAACCGGCAGACGATGAACATACTTTCGGGCACGGTAAAGCCGAATCGTTGGCGGCGCTGGCGCAAAGTATGTTTATTTCGGGCTCTGCGCTGTTTTTATTTTTGACCGGCATCCAACACCTCATCCAACCCACGCCGATGAAAGATCCCGGCGTTGGCGTCGTGGTGACGGTTATCGCACTGGTCTGCACGCTTATTCTGGTCACGTTTCAGCGCTGGGTCGTGCGCAGGACGCAAAGTCAGGCTGTGCGGGCAGATATGCTTCATTATCAGTCTGATGTTATGATGAACGGAGCGATTCTTGTGGCGCTTGGCCTCGCCTGGTATGGCTGGCATCGTGCAGACGCCTTGTTTGCGTTGGGAATCGGCATCTATATTCTATATAGCGCGTTACGAATGGGATATGAGGCGGTGCAATCGTTGTTGGACCGCGCCTTGCCCGACGACGAACGTCAGGAAATTATTGGTATCGTGACATCATGGCCGGGCGTCAGCGGCGCTCACGATCTTCGCACACGGCAGTCAGGGCCGACTCGCTTTATTCAGATTCATTTGGAAATGGAAGATCATCTGCCTCTCGTTCAGGCCCATGTGGTGGCTGAACAGGTGGAGCAGGCGATTTTGCGGCGTTTTCCGGGCTCTGATGTCATTATCCATCAGGACCCGTGTTCCGTCGTACCCAGGGAAGGTAAAAGGTTTGAGCTTTCGTAATTCGTTGTAAAAAAAGTGAACCAGGCCAGCATTTTGTGTATAAATTACCGCCTTTTGGCCTGACCTGAATCAATTCAGCAGGAAGTGATTGCTATACTATCTGCATATGCGTTGGATCGTGTCGATATGCAGATTCGGCTTCCGGCAACAGATTTCATTTTGCATTCCAAAGTTCAGAGGTAGTCATGATTAAGAAAATCGGTGTGTTGACAAGCGGCGGTGATGCGCCGGGCATGAACGCAGCAATCCGTGGCGTTGTGCGCGCAGCGTTGACGGAAGGGCTGGAAGTAATGGGTATTTATGACGGCTACCTGGGTCTGTATGAAGACCGTATGGTTCAGCTCGACCGTTACAGCGTGTCCGACATGATCAACCGTGGCGGCACCTTCCTCGGTTCCGCGCGTTTCCCGGAATTCCGCGATGAAAATGTGCGTGCTGTGGCTATCGAAAACCTGAAAAAACGGGGCATTGACGCGCTGGTGGTGATCGGCGGTGACGGTTCGTATATGGGTGCAAAACGCCTGACTGAAATGGGCTTCCCATGCATTGGTCTGCCAGGCACTATCGACAACGACATCAAAGGCACCGACTACACCATCGGTTACTTTACGGCGTTGGGGACGGTGGTTGAAGCGATTGACCGTCTGCGTGATACCTCCTCCTCTCACCAACGTATCTCTATCGTTGAAGTGATGGGACGTTACTGTGGCGATCTGACCCTGGCGGCAGCGATCGCTGGCGGTTGTGAGTTTGTGGTGGTGCCGGAAGTGGAATTCAGCCGCGAAGATCTGGTCGCTGAAATCAAAGCCGGTATTGCGAAAGGCAAAAAACACGCCATCGTCGCTATCACTGAACACATGTGCGACGTTGACGAACTGGCGCATTTCATCGAGAAAGAGACCAAACGTGAAACCCGTGCAACCGTGCTGGGACACATTCAGCGCGGCGGTTCTCCAGTGCCTTACGACCGTATTCTGGCATCCCGCATGGGGGCGTATGCCATTGAATTGCTGCAGGAAGGTTTCGGCGGTCGTTGCGTCGGTATCCAGAACGAACAACTGGTTCACCACGACATCATCGACGCTATCGAAAACATGAAGCGCCCATTCAAAGGTGACTGGCTGGACTGCGCGAAGAAACTGTACTGATCGCAGTTTCTTATCCGGCCTACAAATGCAGTATGTAGGCCTGATAAACGTAGCGCCATCAGGCATAAAGGCGGAGTGAATCCCGCCTTTATTACGTTCATTTATATTCCCCGTAGTTATAGCAAATCTTTTTTTATTCTTTAATGTTTGAATTCCTTTCTGGCACGCTCTGATCATCAAAACACAGCATAAGAGAGTTGGGCGATGAACAAATGGGGCGTGGGATTAACGTTGTTGCTGGCATCCACCAGCGTTCTGGCGAAGGATATTCAATTACTTAACGTTTCGTATGATCCAACGCGTGAGTTGTACGAGCAGTACAACAAAGCGTTTAGCGCGCACTGGAAACAGCAAACGGGTGATAACGTGGTGATCCGCCAGTCGCATGGTGGTTCTGGCAAGCAAGCGACCTCCGTGATTAATGGCATTGAGGCGGATGTGGTAACCCTGGCGCTGGCCTACGATGTGGACGCCATTGCGGAACGTGGTCGCATTGATAAAAATTGGATCAAACGTCTGCCGGATAACTCTGCGCCTTATACCTCCACCATCGTCTTTCTGGTGCGTAAAGGGAATCCAAAGCAAATTCATGACTGGAACGATCTGGTAAAACCTGGCGTATCCGTCATTACGCCGAACCCGAAAAGCTCAGGCGGCGCACGCTGGAATTATCTGGCTGCGTGGGGTTACGCCCTGCACCACAACAACAACGACCAGGCGAAAGCCCAGGACTTCGTGAAGGCGCTGTTTAAGAATGTGGAAGTCCTCGATTCCGGTGCTCGTGGTTCAACCAACACCTTCGTAGAACGCGGGATTGGTGATGTCCTGATTGCCTGGGAGAACGAAGCGCTGCTGGCAACTCATGAACTCGGTAAAGACAAATTCGAGATTGTGACCCCGAGCGAGTCAATCCTGGCGGAACCGACCGTTTCGGTCGTCGATAAAGTGGCTGAGAAAAAAGGCACCACCGAGGTGGCGCAAGCCTATCTGAAGTACCTCTATTCGCCGGAAGGCCAGGAGATTGCAGCGAAAAACTACTATCGCCCGCGCAATCCTGATGTTGCGAAGAAATATGAAAGCGCCTTTCCGAAATTGAAACTCTTCACCATTGATGAGGCGTTCGGCGGCTGGACAAAAGCGCAAAAAGAGCACTTCGCAAACGGCGGGACATTCGACCAAATCAGCAAACGCTAACCATTTCTGCGATTTTCAGGCCCGGTGGCGCTATGCCATCGGGCTTTTTTAATTGTCATCATTTTGCGTTACTCTTGCACTTCAATGAGATACAGGAAACGCACAATGAAAAAAGCAGGTTATCTTTCACTGGCGATTGTCGTCATCGCCGCCGCAGCGGGTATCGGCTACTGGAAATTTACAGGAAATCCGGATGCGTTACGGGAGAAAGTCCTGGAACAGTGCGTGCCAAATCAACGCCAGCATCACAATCCGGCGCCGTGTACAGAAGTGAATCCAGAGGCCGGTTATGTGGTGTTTAAAGACAGAAATGGCCCTCTGCAATATCTGTTAATGCCAACTTACCGCATTAACGGCACGGAAAGTCCCTTACTGACGGAGCCGTTTACGCCCAACTTCTTCTGGCTGGCCTGGCAGGCGCGTAGCTTTATGAGCCAAAAGTACGGACAGGAGATCCCTGACAGCGCCGTGTCATTGGCAATCAACTCACGCACAGGGCGGACGCAAAACCATTTCCACATCCATATCTCCTGTTTGCGCAAGGACGTTAGAGCGCAACTTGATGACAATATGGCAAAAATCGGCACCCGCTGGTTGCCGCTCGCGGGCGGATTACGCGGACACGAGTATCTGGCCCGTCGGGTCACCGAGAACGAACTGGCGCAACGCAGTCCCTTTATGATGCTGGCGGAAGAGGTGCCAGAGGCGCGCGATCATATGGGCAGCTACGCACTGGCGATGGTGCGCCAGAGCGATGACACCTTCGTATTGCTGGCCACACAGCGCAATCTGTTGGCGTTCAACCTGGCGTCTGCCGAGGAAATTCAGGATCATCAATGTGATATTCTGAAGTAACCCACCATATCTGGCGTTTACTCTATCAGCCTGTCCCCGTATCCTTGTTGAAAAAAACAACAGGAGACAGGCATGTCGCTCTGGTTTTCGCACCCGCTGTTTATCCCTTCACTGCTTGTCGGTCTCACCATTCTGCTCTGGGCGACGTCCCTGCTGCCGGAATTTATTACGGCGTTGTTGTTTTTTACCGTTGCGATGGTGGCAAAGATTGCGCCGCCGGACGTTATCTTCGGCGGCTTTGCTTCTTCGGCATTCTGGCTGGTATTTAGCGGATTTGTGCTGGGAATTGCGATCCGTAAAACGGGGCTGGCGGACAGGGCGGCGAGGGCATTGTCGGCAAGGCTAACCGACTCCTGGCCGTTGATGGTGGCGAGTGTGGTGTTACTCAGTTATGCACTGGCGTTTGTCATGCCTTCCAACATGGGGCGTATCGCATTGCTGATGCCGATTGTTGCGGCGATGGCGAAACGCGCCGGAATTGCTGACAATTCGCGCGCCTGGTACGGTCTGGCGCTGGCGGTGGGTTTTGGCACCTTCCAGCTTTCCGCCACAATCCTCCCTGCTAACGTGCCTAACCTTGTCATGAGCGGCGCAACGGAAGGTTCGTATGGCATCCATTTGAATTATTTGCCGTATTTGTTGCTGCATACCCCCGTTCTCGGCTGGCTCAAAGGGGCTGCGCTGGTTCTCCTGATTTGCTGGCTGTTTCCGGGGAAGCCTCATGTGCCGGACGATACCTCATCGCCTGCGCCCATGAGTCGCGATGAAAAGCGATTATCCTGGATGCTGGCGGTGGTGCTGGTGATGTGGGTCAGTGAAACCTGGCATGGTATTGGTCCGGCGTGGACCGGGCTGGCGGCGGCCGTGATTACCCTGCTGCCGCGCGTAGGCTTTATCAATGGCGAGGAGTTTTCCAGTGGCGTGAATATCCGCACGTGCATTTATGTGGCGGGTATTCTGGGGCTGGCGATTACCGTGACGCATACCGGGATTGGTAGCGCGGTCGGAGAGGCGTTGTTGCAGATAATGCCGCTGAACGCAGAAAATCCCTTCACCAACTTTGTCACGCTGACCGGGATCACCACCGTCCTCAACTTTATCATGACCGCCAATGGCGTTCCGGCGTTGTATACCACGCTGGCAGAGAGTTTTTCTGATGCGACCGGGTTCCCGCTGCTTTCGGTCATTATGATTCAGGTACTGGGCTATTCCACACCGCTACTGCCGTATCAGGCATCGCCGATTGTCGTGGCGATGGCGTTAGGGAAAGTACCGGCCAGAGCAGGGATGTTGCTGTGTCTGGCACTGGCGCTGGTCACCTGGATGGTGTTGCTGCCGCTGGATTATCTGTGGTTTAGCGTGCTGGGAAAATTGTAGCTGCGCGGCGTCACAGACCCGATATATTTTGAATGGTCACCCCTTCTGTTTTGTGATGTAGCTGATTGTTTTATCAGCATAAATATCGGTTAATAGCCGTGAACACACTCGTTCAGAAGAAATTCAAGGATTAATACATGGACCGGTTAACCCCCATTCGTCTCTGGCCTGCATTTCTTTCGGTTTTCATTACCCTGATGTTGTGGTTTGCTGTCCCCAACCCTTCTGGTGTGACGCCTGAAGCCTGGCATTTACTGGCATTATTTATAGGTACTATCGCGGCTATTATCGGTAAAGCCCTGCCTATTGGCGCTATCGCAATCATTGCGATTATGCTGGTGGCAATGACGGGCGTTACTAATCCAGGTAAACCCTCTGCGGCACTGAATGATGCCCTGAGCGGCTTTTCTAACCAATTGATCTGGCTGATTGGTTTGTCGATTATGCTCTCGCAAAGTTTGTTGAAAACGGGGCTGGGGGCGCGTATTGGCTATGGATTTATCGCGTTGTTTGGTAAACGAACGCTGGGTATCGCCTGGGCATTGACGCTGGCTGAAACATTGATTGCGCCAGTGACCCCCAGTAACACCGCGCGTGGTGGCGGTATCATCCATCCGGTCATGCGTGCTATCGCTGAAAGCCTGGGGTCGCAACCGGGGAACAGCGAAAATGGGTCGACGGGCCGTTATCTGGCACTGGTGAACTACAATATTAACCCCATCAGCTCGGCGATGTTTATTACTGCGACTGCGCCTAACCCACTGATAGTGAGCTTTTTAACCAAAGGCACTGAGGGGGTTTTGAACATGACCTGGGGGATGTGGGCGATAGCCGCGCTGCTCCCTGCGGTGGTGTCACTGGTGCTGATGCCACTCGTCATCTGGTGGCTTTATCCCCCTGCCATTACCCGCACGCCTGATGCGCCGCAGTTCGCGCGACAAAAGCTGGAATCACTTGGTCCGTTGGCGCTTGCCGAGAAAATTACGCTCGCCGTTTTTGCGCTGCTGCTGTGTTTGTGGGCGGGGATCCCGGCGCTCATTATGGGGAGTGGCTGGACAGTTAACCCGACCAGCGCCGCCTTAATTGGGCTCTCAATATTGCTGATATCAGGGGTATTGAGCTGGGATGACATTCTTAAATGTCGCGGCGCCTGGGATACCGTCGTGTGGTTTGCGGCACTGGTGATGATGGCTGAATTTCTCAGCAAGCTGGGTCTGGTGAGTTGGTTAGCCGTGAGTGTGGGGAATACGATCGATCAGCTCGGCGTGCACTGGGGCGTCGCCACACTGTTACTGGTTCTGCTCTATGTTTACTCTCACTACTTTTTTGCCAGTACGACCGCGCATATTACGGCGATGTTCGCGGCGTTCTTCGCTGCAGGATTAGGACTCGGCGCGCCGCCTGCATTGCTGGGCTTAATGCTCGCTTTTTCTTCATCGCTGATGATGTCGTTAACGCATTATGGTACGGGCACCGCGCCAATCATATTTGGCTCCGGATACGTCACACTTGCGGAATGGTGGAAAACGGGATTGGTGATGAGCGTGGTAAACCTGACTGTCTGGGGGATCGTCGGTGCAGTCTGGTGGCACTGGCTGGGATACTGGTAAATAACAATGTGGCGGTAGATGATGCATCTACCGCCACAACAGCGATTACGCCTGTTTAGCCGCTTCTGCTGCTTTGACGATCACGGCGAAAGCATCAGCTTTCAGTGAAGCACCGCCAACCAGCGCGCCGTCGATGTCCGGCTGAGCGAACAGTTCTGCTGCGTTGGATGCGTTTACAGAACCGCCGTACTGGATGATAACCTGCTGCGCGATTGCTGCGTCAGCTTTAGCAATGTGGTCACGGATGAATTTGTGAACCGCCTGAGCCTGTGCCGGAGTAGCAGATTTGCCAGTACCGATCGCCCATACAGGTTCGTAAGCGATAACCACGCCTTCGAATGCGCTTGCGCCCTGCGTTTTCAGCACTGCGTCGATCTGACGTGCACACACTTCTTCCGTTTTGCCCGCTTCGTTTTCTGCTTCGGTTTCACCGATGCACAGAACCGGGGTCAGGCCTTGCTCTTTCAGAACTGCGAATTTCTTAGCGATCAGTTCATCAGACTCTTTGTGATAAGTACGACGCTCTGAGTGACCGATGATGATGTACTGAGCACCGATATCTTTCAGCATTTCAGCCGAGGTTTCACCGGTGAACGCGCCAGACAGGTTCAGGTCAACGTTCTGCGCGCCCAGAATGATGTGGCTACCGGCCGCAGCGTGTTTCGCCAGGTCGATGTACATTTCCGGCGGAGCGATAGCAACGCCACAGCCAGCAACGCCAGCCAGCTCTTTGCGCAGGTTAGCAACCAGCTCGTTTACCATGTGGCGGCTGCCGTTCAGTTTCCAGTTACCCATCACTAAAGGATGTCGCATTTCAATTCTCCACGCTTTATCAGCGAATTAAGGAATATGGCCACCCTTCAGGGCAGCATGGTCTGTGAAACAGTATAGAGATTCGTCGCTGGAAAGGCTTTGCTTTTTGTCATTTATTCGCCCCTTCCAGACCTTCAGATAGTGCCAGCTTAATCGGTTCAACAGCGAAGGTCAGTCCCTTTTCGCCGTTATCTGCGACAACATAGCGAATTGCGCCTTCGGTTTCAGCGTAGTAGCGCTTATTCTTGCCTGCAATAAGCAACCGCTGCAGTTTTTTCTGGCTTTGTTCCTTCGTCAGTAATGGCGCGACGCTACGAATGACGGCCGCCATATACTCCAGCGCTTTCGTCCTTGCCGCTTTTTGCTCAGGCCCTTGAATGGGGAGCCAGGTTATCTGCATGCTTTTGATTTTTAACGTGCCGCGCTCCAGCGCCGTTGAGGCGTACAGATTTTCGTTGATCTTGCTGGCGGCGCGCGTCAGATTGGCTTTGTCCCGACTGCTGTCGATAGCGCGAAATTCGTTCAGTGAAAGCTTAGGATTTTGGCTGTTAAAGTTTTCGCGAAACTGGCTGATCGAGAGATCGAACGTCGGGGCGCCAGCCAGCAGATACGGCGCCGTCGTCGTCGAGGGTTCTGCTGCCTGCACCGTTGTGCTTACGGAAATCACAGAAAACAATAGTAATAACAGCGTACATCCTGGCTTCATCAATCTTACCTTTCGTTATGGCTGCTCACGATTAAAACGATAACTGTCTGGCTTGTCAAAAGGGTAAACTGTGGGGCAGGGCAATAATAAAGGAACTTACATGACCATACAGCAGTGGTTATTCTCATTTAAAGGGCGTATTGGGCGCCGTGATTTCTGGATTTGGGTAGGCCTCTGGTTTGTCGGTATGCTGGTTCTGTTCACTCTGGCCAGTAAAGAATGGCTTGAGATTAAAACGGCGGCGTTTGCTCTGGTCTGTATGCTCTGGCCGACGGCGGCGGTAATGGTAAAACGGCTGCATGACAGAGGACGTTCAGGCCTGTGGGCTTTACTGATGATTCTGGCGTGGATGCTGCTGGCGGGCAACTGGGTGATGCTGCCGGGAGTGTGGCAGTGGGTCGTCGGACGTTTTGTCCCAACAGTGATTCTGGTCATGATGCTGGTAGACCTGGGCGCATTTGTCGGCACCCAGGGCGAGAATAAATTTGGTAAAGATACACAGGACGTTAAGTACAAGGCGTGATGGATTGCGTTGCCGAATGGCGGCATAAATGGAGCCAGGCCATCCGGCAAAAAAATTACCAGTAGTGTTCGGCGGTCATATGGCCCGGTCGGCGGCGCAGGTGTTTGGTCATTTGCCGGGTCTCTTTCAGCAATTGCTGCGTGTCGCGAACCATCTGCGGGTTGCCGCAAAGCATGATGTGGCTGGTCTCTTTATCCATCGGCAAGCCAACCGCTTTTTCCAGCTCACCGCTTTCAATCAGCGCCGGTATACGCCCGGTTAGCGAACCCGCGATGGTTTCCCGGCTTACGACCGTTTGAATTCGTAATTTACCTTCGTAGCGTGCCTGCAGCTCCAGCATGAGCGGTAGATAACTTAGGTCGGCGGCGTAACGCGCAGCATGCACCAGCACCAGATTTTTAAAACGATCGACGTCTTTACCCTGTTGCAGAATTGACAGGTAAGGGCCAATTGCCGTTCCCGTCGCCAGCATCCACAGCGTGTCGCACTCGGGTACCTCATCCAGCACAAAAAAACCGGCAGCTTCACTGACGACCTGGACTTCATCGCCGGGTTTCAGCGCCGCCAGACGTGGACTCAATTTACCGTCGGGAACGGTGACCAGGTAAAACTCCAGATCGGGATTCTCGGGGGCGTTGACATAAGAATAGGCGCGCTGGACGCGCTCGCCGTCAATCTCCAGTCCGAGCTTGGTAAATTGACCCGCCGTGAAGGGATGAACCGGGGCGTGAACGGTCAGACTCAACAGCGCCTCAGTCCAGTACTGCACTTTAGTCACTTTGCCTGTTACCCACTCTGCCATGGTCTTCTCCTGTTCCGATCCAATAGCCCTATCTTCGTTCGTTGGGCGAAAGATTTCCAGCCCATATGGGCCGGAAGGCTCTATTGATCAAATTACACGTCATCCTTCACGCTGCCTCTTTGTTGGCAGCATTCGCGCAACCCAGTCACATCGTTATCTCTGCGCCTGGGATATTGCTCGCTTGCCGTCGCGACGCAATGTGAAGGAATTTGTGTCAGATTTTAAAGGATATGCGCCTGTACATCCGGGTCTTTGCGATCGAGGTAATGAATTGACTGGATGCGGCGAATGGTGCGTGACTTCCCGCGGATCAGCAGCGTTTCAGTGGTCGCGATGTTGCCTTTACGGCTGATCCCCTCCAGCAGGTCGCCTTTGGTGATCCCGGTCGCGGAGAAGATGACGTTGTCGCTGCGCGCCATTTCGTCCAGACGCAGTGCTTTACCCGCTTCAATGCCCATCGCCTCGCAGCGCGCCAGTTCCTGCTCGCCAATGCGACGGTTGTCTTCGCTATCACCTTTTACGTCATGACGCGCCAGCAGGCGGCCCTGCATATCGCCATCCAGCGCGCGGATCACGGCGGCGGACACGACACCTTCCGGCGCACCGCCAATCCCGTACAGCACGTCGACTTCGCTGTCTGGCATGCAGGTAAGAATAGAGGCGGCAACGTCACCGTCAGGAATCGCAAATACGCGCACGCCCAGCTTCGCCATCTCTGCGATAACGTCATCATGGCGAGGTTTCGCCAGAATGGTGACGGTCAGATCGCGCAACGGCTTGCCCAGCGCGTTTGCGACATTACGCAGATTCTCTTCCAGCGGCAGGTTGAGATCGATAGACCCTTTTGCGCCTGGACCCACGATCAGCTTTTCCATGTACATATCTGGCGCGTTCAGGAAGCAGCCCTTGTCGCCGACGGCCAGAACCGCCAGCGCGTTAGCCTGACCCATCGCCGTCATGCGGGTGCCTTCGATCGGATCGACAGCAATGTCTACCGCGTCGCCGTGTCCGGTACCGACCTTTTCGCCGATAAACAGCATTGGCGCTTCATCGATCTCGCCTTCGCCGATGACAATCGTCCCGTCAATATTGACCTGATTGAGCATAATGCGCATGGCGTTAACGGCCGCGCCGTCAGCGGTATTTTTATCGCCGCGCCCCAACCATTTGTAGCCAGCCAGCGCAGCCGCTTCGGTCACGCGGGAAAATTCGATGGCAAGTTCTCGTCTCATAGCAAACCCGTAGCAGAAAGAAATTGCGCGAAGTGTAGCACAGGGGAGGGGATGGGATTATTGATGTGTGTGCGTGTGCAGAGTCGCCTTCACGCGAAGGTTTTACCGGATGGCGAAGCCGCCATCCGGTATTACAACATTACTCTTCGTGATCTTCCCACGCCAGGGCGCGTTTGACCGCTTTCTTCCAGCCGCTGTAACGGTAATTACGCTCGGTGGTTTCGATGCCTGGGCGGAATTCACGTTCGATGACCGCTTTTTCCTGCAGCTCATCCAGATTCTGCCAGAAACCCACAGCCAGACCGGCCAGATAGGCGGCGCCCAACGCGGTGACTTCGCGTACTTCCGGGCGCTCAACGCGAGTGCCGAGAATGTCTGACTGGAACTGCATCAGGAAGTTGTTGGCAACAGCGCCGCCGTCCACGCGCAGGGCGTGCAGACGAATACCGGAGTCAGCCTGCATTGCTTCCAGCACATCACGCGTCTGATAGGCAATGGATTCTAGGGTGGCACGGATGATGTGGTTAGAGTTCACGCCACGGGTCAGGCCAAAGATAGCGCCACGTGCATACGGGTCCCAGTAAGGGGCGCCCAGACCGGTAAAGGCCGGTACGACATACACGCCGTTGGTATCTTTCACTTTGGTCGCAAAGTATTCGGAGTCGAACGCGTCGCTGATGAGTTTCATCTCGTCGCGCAGCCACTGAATAGACGCGCCGGCCATGAACACAGCACCTTCCAGCGCATAGTTCACTTCGCCTGTCGGGCCGCAGGCAATGGTCGTCAGCAGACCGTTTTCGGATTTAACGGCTTTCTCTCCGGTATTCATCAGCATAAAGCAGCCGGTACCGTAGGTGTTTTTCGCCATCCCTTCTTTCACGCACAGTTGGCCGAACAGCGCGGCCTGCTGGTCACCAGCAATACCCGCGATGGGAATACGTGTGCCGCCTTTACCGCCAATGTTAGTCTGACCGTACACTTCAGAAGAACGACGGACTTCCGGCAGCATGGCGCGCGGAATGTCCAGCGCGTCCAGCATCTTGTCATCCCAGTCCAGCGTGTGGATGTTGAACAGCATGGTACGTGAGGCATTGGTGTAATCCGTCACGTGAACGCGTCCCTGAGTCATTTTCCAGATGAGCCAGGTATCCACGGTGCCAAACAGCAGTTCGCCGCGACGAGCACGCTCACGTGAGCCTTCTACGTGATCGAGGATCCACTTCACTTTGGTGCCAGAGAAGTACGGGTCAATCACCAGACCGGTATTGTTGCGAACATACTCTTCCATACCATCGCGCTTCAGGCGCTCGCAAATGTCGGCGGTACGACGACACTGCCAGACAATCGCGTTGTAGATTGGTTTACCGGTTTCACGTTCCCAGACGATGGTGGTTTCACGCTGGTTAGTGATACCGATGGCCGCAATCTGATCGGAATTGATGTCTGCTTTCGCCAGCACTTCTACCAGCGTAGAGCTTTGAGTGGCCCAGATTTCCATTGGGTCATGTTCTACCCAGCCGGCTTTCGGATAGATTTGCTCAAATTCGCGTTGCGAAACACTTATGATATTTGCATCGTGGTCCATTACGACCGCGCGAGAACTGGTAGTGCCCTGGTCGAGCGCAACAATATATTTTTTCTCAGTCATCATTTTTTTCCCGTAGTCACATTACAGCGAAGCTTTTTGTTGTGAAGTCGTCGTGGCGTCTTTCTCTTCCACGACACAGGTATCGCAAGGTAAATGGTGGCCAATCAGTTTGCGATAAGCGAATGCCCCTAAAATGGCGCCCACAATAGGGCCGAACAGCGGCACCAGGAAGTAAGGAATGTCTTTGCCACCGGTAAAGGCAATATTGCCCCAGCCAGCGAGCCAGGCGAAAGCTTTCGGGCCGATGTCACGTGCCGGGTTCATCGCAAATCCCGTCAATGGACCCATTGATGCACCAATAACGGCGATTAGTAAGCCGATGAGCAGTGGTGCCAGTGGGCCGCGAGGCACGCCGTTACCGTCATCAGTCAGTGCCAGAATGACCCCCATCAGAATAGCGGTAATCACCATTTCGACCGCGAAGGCCTGCACAAAATTGATATGTGGGTTTGGATAAGTAGAGAAAGTCCCAGCCAGATTGAGACTTTCGACGCTGCCACGCACGATGTGATTCGTTTGTTCAAAGTCGGCAAAAAGGTTGTAGTAGAGCCCGTAAACTAACGCCGCAGCGCAAAAAGCACCGGCAAATTGAGAAATGATGAAAGGTACGACTTTGCGCTTGTCAAAACACGCGAACAGCCACAGTGCGATGGTCACTGCTGGATTCAGGTGCGCGCCAGAAACACCTGCCGTCAGGTAGATAGCCATCGCTACTCCCAGACCCCAGATGACACTGATTTCCCACTGACCAAAAGTAGCCCCGGCTACTTTGAGTGCAGCGACACACCCCACACCGAAGAAAATCAACAACCCGGTACCGAGGAATTCAGCAATGCACTGGCCTTTTAAGGTTGATGTTTGACTCATGATCGGATCCTGAAGAGAGTTTAATGTTTATTGTATGCGAGGAGGTCACTGACATCCGCGATGCCCTGTAGGCATGCTGTTAATTTAGCGTTAACGAGCAAAAGCGAGAAATATCGAAATTGAAATGTGTGTACTGCGTCAACAAAATGAGCGTTATCGCGCTATGAAGCGCATTTTGAGACAAAGCAATAGTGTGAGCTGAATCATTTCATTAACCAATATGTTAACACTTTAGCGATATTGAATTGATGTCACCAGGACAAAGATGAAAAGTGTTGCAAACCGCGATCTACGCGGTATGCCGCTGGACAGCGGCGACGGGGCTTCATACAATCGGCACTATATGTTGTGCGCGTTTACATTAAAGCGTCGCCTTGCAATTCAGGAGAGGTATGACCATGTCATTAGAAGTGTTTGAGAAACTGGAAGCAAAAGTACAGCAGGCGATTGATACCATCACGCTGCTACAGATGGAAATTGAAGAGCTGAAAGAAAAGAACAACAGCCTGGTACAGGATGTTCAGTCTGCACAGCACCAGCGTGAAGAACTGGAGCGCGAGAACCACAGTCTGAAAGAACAGCAGAGCGGCTGGCAGGATCGTCTGCAGGCTCTCCTCGGCCGTATGGAAGAAGTCTAATCCTCGTCATATTTCACGTTATGGCGGCGTTGGCTGCGGGTATTCACCCCAGTCACATAGTTATCTATGCTTCTGGGGATTCATTCGCTTGCCGCCTTGCCCTAACGCGAAATCTATAGAGGAATTGAGTACCAGCATGTAGGCCGGATAAGGCGCAAGCCGTCATCCGGCAATATCATAGCTTTACCGCGATACAACGTTAGTTTCAGGCATTCAAACCCCCATCCACGTCCAGACCAGTGCCGGAAATCTGCCCAGCCGCTGGGCTTGCCAGAAACGTCACCGCCGCTGCAACATCCTCCGGTGTACCGTAATGCCCTGTCGCAATAAGCTGTCGTTGGGAATCCGCCTGTTCGCCATCTGCTGGGTTCATATCACTGTCCGTTGGGCCGGGATGGACAAGGTTGACGGTAATACCCCGTGGGCCGAGATCACGAGCCAGGCCACGGGTTAGCGAGTTGAGCGCTGATTTAGTCATCGCGTAGACAGCAATCCCCGGCTGGGCGACACGGTTGGCAAGGCAACTGCCAATATTGATAATTCGCCCACCTTCAGGGAGATGTGGCAACGCGGCCTGTATGGCTACCACCACGCCACGGATATTCACGTTAATCAACGCGTCGATGTCTTCCAGTGACAGCGACTCCAGCGGGCCACTGCGTGCGATCCCTGCGTTGTTGACCAGAATATCTAATCCTCCTAGTGACTGTATCGTGTGATTTACGGCGTTCTGAATAGCCTGAGCGTTTGCACTGTTTGCCTGAATAGCCTCGCCATGGCGGCCGAGTGCTGTAATTTCATTGGCAACGGCCTGGGCTTTCTCCGCAGATTTTTCATAGGTTATAACAACATCAGCACCGGCTTTCGCCAGCGACAGTGCAATAGCGCGCCCTAATCCACGACTGGCTCCGGTGACCAGCGCTTTTTTACCTGTCAGATCGATATGCATGATGACCCCGTGACGAGAGTGATGAGATTCATCATTAGGTATAGAGAGAGTTTTTTCTTCGTCAATGCGCTGAATGGGGGAATCGAAAGGGTGAAGTGGCAAAAAAGAGGATCTGGAGATTTCCAGAATCGAAGTAAATTGCCAGTCAGTTGTTTAACCGACTGGCATCACACCGAATTGCGGTATTTTCTTTACTC
Source organism: Citrobacter sp. R56 (assembly GCF_016811995.1). Classification (GTDB taxonomy): domain Bacteria; phylum Pseudomonadota; class Gammaproteobacteria; order Enterobacterales; family Enterobacteriaceae; genus Citrobacter_D; species Citrobacter_D enshiensis. Next base: position 4,438,519 of record NZ_CP069159.1, on the reverse strand, counting down.
GATATCGAGGGGGTCTTCGGAAAGGATTATCCCGGTATTGTCGGCATACAGATGGTCGCCGGAAAAGAACGTTACGCCGCCAAAATTGACGCGCACATCGCTTTCCCCAATGCCTTCACCTGCGGCACCCACCGGAATGGCGGCAATCGCCTGAATACCAATGTCCAGCTCTTCCAGATCGTCTACCTGACGCACTGCGCCGTAGATGACCAGACCTTCCCATTCATTCTGTACAGCCAGACGTGCCAGTTCGGCGTCGACCAGCGCACGACGGACAGAACCACCGCCATCGACCAGCAGGATGCGTCCACGGCCATTTTGTTCGAGCAGATCATACAGCAACCCGTTGTCCTCGAAACATTTTACCGTAATGATTTGTCCGCCAAACGACGACCGTCCTCCAAAGTTAGAGAACAGCGGTTCCACGACGTTGACATCTTCCTGGTAGATGTCACAAAGCTCGGAAGTATCGTATTTCATAGGATCAACGTTCAGTTGCTGCGAGAATTTTTAGTATATCGCGCTATGTGTACTGTTGGCAAAATCATCAATTGTTAATTGATATTTGTCAGTTAAACTGGCCACTGACTTAAGAAAATGCCAACCACAAACAGTAGGTTAGTTAATAGCGCGGCTTTGACCGTTCGTTCCAGCATTGGGCGCATTGCAGTCGGTTCCATTTCGCGCATCACATACCGCGCCTGTTTGATCAGTAGCGGCGCCGCCAGAATAAACAACCATCCCCACAGGCTTTGCAAAGAGAGCAGGTTAAACAACGCCAGGCAGACCAGAGTCCCCATCAGCAGGCAGGCGTGATAGCGACGGGCGTTGACCGCGCCTAAACGCACAACCAGCGTGTTTTTACCGTTTTCTTTGTCACTGTTGATGTCACGCAGGTTATTGATGTTGAGCACCGCTGTTGCCAGCAGACCACAGGCGGTTGCCGGTAGAATGAGTTCAGGAATCAGTGTATGTGCCTGCAAATACCAGCTACCCATGACGCTCAGCCAGCCAAAGAACACCAGTACGGAAATATCGCCCAGACCGATGTAACCATACGGGCGGTTACCCACGGTGTAGGTAATGGCCGCGATAATCGACAGGCCGCCCAGCACCAGGAAACCGACAAAATCTGTCAGTGTGTTGCATGCCACGAAGACCAGCGCGAGACCGGACAGGCAAATGAGCGCGACGGTGACGATCAACGCCCGCTTCATCTCCTGCTGAGTGATAACCCCTTTTTGCATTCCACGCAGTGGGCCGATGCGGTCAGGTTTGTCGCTGCCTTTGACGGCGTCGCCATAGTCGTTAGCGAGGTTTGACAGGATCTGCAGCAGCCCTGCAGTAATCAATGCCAACACAGCGACCAGCGGGTCGAAGAATCCTTTCCACCATGCCAGGGCCGTACCGACGATGATCGCCGCGAAGGCGAGCGGTAGGGTCTTGGGTCGTAAACTTTCCAGCCAGGCTTGTGAGCGGCTAATTTGTTGTTGTTCAGTCATATTTAGCGCCAATAAAAATGGGGCTTTTCAGCCCCATCAACAATGATGAAAATGCATTGAACGCGATTATAGGATAAAACGGCTCAGATCTTCATCTGCGACCAGCGCATCCAGATGTTTGCTCACATAATCCGCATCAATTGTTATGCTTTGACCGTTCAGATCGCTTGCATCATAAGAAATATCTTCCATCAGACGTTCCAGCACGGTGTGCAAACGACGGGCACCGATGTTCTCGGTGGTTTCGTTCACCTGCCATGCTGCCTGAGCGATACGTTTGATACCGTCTTCGGTGAACTCAATGTTCACACCTTCGGTCGCCATCAACGCTTTGTACTGGACGGTAATAGAAGCGTTAGGTTCAGTCAAAATACGCTCAAAGTCGCTGGTGGTCAGCGCCTGCAGCTCAACGCGGATCGGCAGACGACCCTGTAACTCAGGGATCAGGTCAGATGGTTTTGCCACCTGGAATGCGCCGGAAGCGATAAACAGAATGTGGTCAGTTTTGACCATACCGTGTTTGGTGGAGACGGTGCAGCCTTCAACCAGCGGCAGCAGGTCGCGCTGTACGCCTTCACGAGAAACATCCGGGCCGGAGGATTCGCCGCGCTTACAGATTTTGTCGATTTCGTCGATAAACACGATACCGTGCTGCTCGACCGCGTCGATCGCGTCCTGTTTCAGCTCTTCCGGGTTGACCAGTTTCGCCGCTTCTTCTTCAATCAACAGCTTCATTGCATCTTTGATTTTCAGTTTGCGCGGTTTTTGTTTCTGGCCGCCCAGGTTCTGGAACATCGACTGCAACTGGCTGGTCATCTCTTCCATTCCCGGAGGCGCCATAATTTCAACGCCCATCGGTGCAGCGGCGAGATCGATCTCGATTTCTTTATCATCGAGCTGGCCTTCACGCAGTTTTTTGCGGAATGCCTGGCGTGCAGCAGACGGTTCAGACGGTTGTTCAGCCTGGCCCCAGTTGTTTTTCGCCGGTGGGATCAGCACATCCAGAATACGCTCTTCCGCCATCTCTTCCGCACGGAAACGGTTTTTCTCGATAGACTGGACGCGAACCATTTTGATGGCTGAATCCGTCAGATCGCGGATGATAGAGTCAACTTCTTTACCGACATAGCCCACTTCGGTGAACTTGGTCGCTTCAACTTTGATAAACGGCGCGTTGGCCAGTTTTGCCAGGCGACGGGCGATTTCGGTTTTACCGACGCCGGTCGGGCCGATCATCAGAATATTTTTCGGGGTCACTTCATGGCGCAGCTCTTCGTTGAGCTGCATGCGGCGCCAGCGATTACGTAAGGCGATAGCAACGGAGCGTTTCGCTGCGTCCTGGCCAATAATGTGCTTGTTCAGTTCGCTGACGATTTCGCGTGGGGTCATTTCAGACATGGGAGATCCTTACGCTTTAGACGGTAATTCTTCGATGGTATGGAAGTGGTTGGTATAGATGCAGATATCACCTGCAATATCCAACGCCTTTTCAGCGATTTCACGCGCGCCGAGCTCGGTGTTTTCCAGCAGAGCGCGTGCTGCCGCCTGGGCGTACGGGCCGCCTGAGCCGATGGCAATCAGATCGTTTTCGGGCTGCACGACGTCACCGTTACCGGTGATGATGAGAGAGGCATTTTCATCTGCTACCGCCAGCAGCGCTTCGAGTTTGCGCAACATGCGATCGGTACGCCAGTCTTTCGCCAGCTCCACGGCGGCTTTGACCAGGTGACCCTGATGCATTTCTAATTTGCGCTCAAACAATTCAAACAGTGTGAAGGCATCCGCAGTGCCGCCGGCAAAGCCCGCAATGACTTTGTCGTTGTACAGGCGGCGAACTTTTTTCACGTTGCCTTTCATTACGGTATTACCCAGTGTGGCCTGACCATCACCGGCGATGACTACATGGCCATTACGGCGTACGCTTACTATTGTTGTCACGAGCAGACCCCTTGGTTACAAATGCAGAATACTGGCCCCGCACAGTCTACGGGGCGTAATGCAAGTATAGATGGGGGGGATTTTGGGGGTTTCAACCCCCAGTAGCGAGTCGAATGCAGTTTGTGTGACCCGCCATCTTCAGGCGGTTGATGGTACCGTCGGCATTTTCTTTGCCTTTCACCGGGCCGATAACCACGCGATTCCAGCCGTTATTGGTGGTAATTCGGGAATCAAAACCTTCAAAGGCCAGCTGCGCACGTACGGTTTCTGCCTGCTCTGCGCCTTTAAACGAGCCGCACTGCACCATCCAGCGGCGCTCATCTTTCTTCTCTGTTGTTGGCTTCGGCGCTTCCGTTGCACGCGCAATTGGCGCGGCCTGTTGCGTTTTTGGCTGTGAAGCGGTGGTGTGCGCCGGTGTTTGCAACAGATCCTGATAAGGCTGCGCGGCAGCAGTCTGTTTGGGTTGCTGCGTCTGACGAGGCTGCTGTACAGGGGCGGTCTGCGCTGTGCGTGTTTGTTGTTGCGGCTGCTGAGAAGGCTGCTCAGTCACGCGAGGCTGCGTACGCGGCTGTTGAACCGGCTGAGTATTGGCCCACTGCTGTTGTTGCACCTGTTGCTGGGCCAGGCGCTGGCGCTGCAACGTTTGCTGACGCTGTTCAGGCGTCTGCTCGTTCCACGGCACTTCGTTCAGCTGTGTCGGCTGCTGGCGCATATCCGCCTGCATCTGTGCCAGTAACTGACGTTGTTCATTGGTGAGTTGGTCCGGGTTCATGACTTCGCCGCCCGCAGAGGGTTCAGTAGGCGCACGCACGCCAGGCTGGCGACTTTCCAGCTCTTTGATGTAGCGCCAGCGCTCTTCCGGTTTTGGCGGCAATCCATTACCGGTGACCTTCTGGCCCTGCAGTGTTTCGGACTCTTCTTTCTTGTGATGAGTAATGAAGTACAGACCACCGATAAAGGCCACAAGGACGGCGGCTGCAATCGCGACCATTGCTGGCGAGACCGCAGGTATGTTGCGTTGCTTTTTCCGTGAGGTGCTCTTTTTGCGCCGCGAAGGTGCCGGTTGGCCGCGACGTACATAATCTCGTTGTGCCACTATCGTTTCGCTGTATTTATTCGTTCGTCAGCCCGCCATGTTACTTAAGCGGCGGGCCTTTGACCAGACAGGGGAGTCTTAAAGCGTTTACTTTAAGTTAAAGCGCGCGTTGAACCCCGAATTATAAGCTCGCAGTCCAGTAAACGTGAACCACTGCTGACATTCTGCCCTTGCAGTTGATCGAGCAATAACAGCATAGCTTCTCGTCCAATTTCAAAGCGTGGCTGTGCAACGGTAGTCAGGGGTGGATCACAAAATTCCGCCAGCGCGATGTTATCGAAACCAATAATGGACAGATCGTCGGGAATTCTCAGACCACGGCGTTTGGCCCAGGAAAGCGCCCCGAGCGCCATAACATCGCTATGGCAGAACACGGCCGTAGGCGGTTGCGGCAGTTCGAGCAGTTGTTGAAGCGCGTTCGCACCTGCTTCATAGGTGAAATCGCCGCGAGCGATATAATGCGGATCAACCGTAATACCGCTACGACGCAGTGCCTGAACATAGCCTTGTAAACGGTAGTGGCAAAGCGGCATCTCTTCGGGTCCGGCGATACAGCCAATGCGCTGATGCCCTTGTTCATGCAGATAATTCACGGCATCAAACGCGGCGGTCAGGTTATCGATGTGAACGGTCGGCAACTCCAGTTCGGGTGCAAATTCGTTCGCCATTACCATGGGCGGCAGATTGCGCTGTTCTTCGATACTGGCGTCAAAGGGGAGACGTGAACCGAGCAGCAGCATGCCGTCAATCTGCTTGGTGATGATCAGATTGATAAACGTTTTCTCTTGCTGATTCTGGTGGGCGCAATCGCCGATCAACACCAGATAGCCTTGCTTTGCCGCGGTCACTTCGATGCCACGGATAATTTCACTGAAAAATGGATCGCAGATATCCGGGACTATCACCAGGATTGTGCGTGATTCATTGCGTTTAACGTTTCGCCCCATCGATTGCGGTAAATAGCCCACCTCCATAGCTGCCTGTTCCACCCGGCTACGGGTCGACTGGGAGACTTTATCTGGGTTCATTAACGCGCGGGACACGGTTGCCGTTGAGACTTTCGCCTTTAGAGCAACATCTTTCATTGTAGCGGCAGCAACCTGATTCTTCGGTTTCACTCTCTCTCCTCGCCTGGGGCATGCAGGCGCAGACCTATCCCTGGAAAACTAATGTCAGGATCATTTTTATCAGATAGTTAATGGAAGCGGTTACAGAATTTTCATAAAAAGTGTGATGAGTCCTGAATATTTCGATCCACCTCGCATCATGAGGGGGTTATCCCTCAATAGGATCGACATCCAACACCCATTTGACCTTGCGTGAATCGGGCAGCGTATTGATCAGCGCCATCGTGCCGCTGACGATATGTTGCAGCCGTATTCTGGACGGATGCTGGAGTAAAATTTGCCAGCGATAGCGACCGCCGCGTTTGGGTGCCAGGGCGGGAACCGGCCCCAAAACCCAGAGCTTGTCATCCGACAGCGGGCTGGCCTGAATGAGGTTGCGCAACTGCTGCAGGAATAGCGGCGCCTGCTGATTGTTATGATCTTCCGCCCGCACAATGACATGGCTGGTCCAGGGAGGAAGCTGGAGCGTTTGCCGTTCGGCCAGCGCTTGCTCTGCAAATGCGTCATAACCTTTGTGCAGCAGGGTTTGCAGCAGTGGGTGCTCCGGATGATGTGTTTGCAGCACGACTTCACCCTGTTTACCGGCGCGTCCGGCACGCCCGGAAACCTGGGTATAGAGCTGGGCAAAGCGCTCTGCAGAGCGGAAGTCCGCTGAGAACAGCGCGCCGTCAACGTCCAGCAGCGCCACCAGGGTGACGTCCGGGAAATGGTGGCCTTTGGCCAGCATTTGCGTGCCGATCAAAATGCGTGCGCCGCCGCGATGTACTTCCGCCAGATGCTGCTCCAGTGCCCCTTTACGGCTGGTGGTATCGCGATCGATACGGGAAATCGGCACCCCCGGAAAGAAGGGGGCCAATGCGTGTTCAAGTTGCTCAGTGCCTAACCCAACCGGCACCATGTGCGTAGAGCCGCAGGAAGGACACTGGCGCGGCACCGGGCGTTGGCTGTCGCAGTGGTGACAGCGTAAATGGTGTTGTGCCTGATGCAACGTGTAGTAGTGGTCGCAGCGCGGACATTCTGCTGTCCAGCCGCAGTCGTGACACAACAGCGCAGGGGCAAACCCCCGACGGTTAAGGAACAGAATGACCTGATTATCGGCCTGCAGATGCTGACGCATACGCGTGATTAACGCGGGAGCCAGTCCGGCTTGCACCTTCTGGCCTTTCAGGTCGAGCACATGCTGCATGGCAGGACGGGCATTGCCTGCCCGACGCGTCAGACGCAGCATGCGGTACTTTTTCTGCCGCACATTGCATAGCGTTTCCAGCGCCGGTGTGGCGGAGCCGAGAATGATGGGGATCTGCTCGCTGTGGGCGCGATAAACAGCAAGGTCGCGGGCATGATAGCGCCAGCCTTCTTGTTGCTTGTAAGAGCTGTCGTGTTCTTCATCAATGACGATGACGCCGAGATTTTTAAACGGCGTAAACAGCGATGAGCGGGTGCCGATAACAATCGCCGCTTCACCATTTTTGGCCTTCAGCCATGCCGAGATACGTTCGCTGTCATTCAGGCCGGAGTGCAACACCTCGACAGGTGCATTAAAGCGCTCGCGAAAACGGGCAATCGTTTGTGGTGTCAGGCCGATCTCCGGCACCATCACCAGCGCTTGTTTCCCCTGGGCCAGCACGTTCTCCAGCACGCTAAGATACACTTCCGTTTTGCCAGAACCCGTGACACCGGCCAGCAGCCAGGCCGAGAAACTGTCTGACGCGCTGTGAATCGCGCCAACCGCCGTGGCTTGCTCTGTGTTCAGCCGCAGGCGTTCACCCGAGACGCCATAGTGCGTGCGCCAGTCGGTGAAGGCGGGTGTCTCGCTCGCCAGATCGCTCAACCCTTTTTTACGCAGCGCCTGCAGTGCCGCATCATTAAATTCGAGGTCCGCCACCCGATCGCGCCAGATTTTACCCTGGCGTAGCGCGGCCAGCGCCTGCTGTTGTTTTGGCGAGCGTTTCAGGCTGTTGAGGTCGACAGCCTGTCCCTCTTCTGTGGCAAACCAGTACCACATTGGGGCGTTGCAGGCAGGTCTGCCCTGGCGCAACAAAACAGGCAGGGCATGAAACAGCACATCACCGACAGGATGATGGTAATAATCCGCAGCCCACAGCAGTAAACGCCAGACTGAGGTTGAAAAAACCGGTTCGACGTCCAGCACCTCGACCACCGCTTTGAGTTCATTAAGCGGTAATTCGCTTTGGTCGCTGACGGAGACAACAATCCCAACGCGTTCTTGCTGTTTACCAAACGGCACGCGCACACGACACCCGGCTTTAGCGCTCATGCCCTGCGGCAAGAGATAGTCAAAGGTACGGGGAAGCGGAACGGGTAAGGCAACGTGCGCAACGGGCATGTCATCATCCTGACTTGAAATCTGGCGGGTTAGTATACACATTGTGGTAAGGGAGCGCGGATCAGTTTGCATACGCTGGCTAATTTCTGTATGATTCGCCGCCTTTGATGCAAATTGATTGCGTCAAAACTATACTATCAACATCGCGTGGTGTCTGGCGTTAGGGCTGGAAGAGCGACGCGGCCTTAACTGAGGTTTCCCATGAAAAAAGATATTCACCCGAAATACGAAATGATTACTGCAAACTGCTCTTGCGGTAACTCCATCCAGATCCGCTCCACCGTTGGTCACGATCTGAACCTGGACGTATGTGGCCAGTGCCACCCGTTCTACACTGGCAAGCAGCGTGATGTTGCAACCGGTGGCCGTGTTGACCGCTTCAACAAGCGTTTCAGCATCCCGGGCAGCAAATAAGTTTTGCTTCTCAGAAAAAAGCGCCTTACGGCGCTTTTTTTGTGCCTGCAATTTAAGATTGAAAAACCTATTTCTTTGCTGAATAAATAATTTTTACCCATAAATAAAACATCGTTTCTATTTTATAGGTAAATTGTTTCTATTAGTGACCTTCATCGTTTTTATCTTTTCGTTTTTGCCATTTATTTTTTTTGTTGGCAAAATTTAAAAGGTTTTATCTCTCCTGCTTAAATACAATCATTTAGAAATTTAAAATTATTCATAAATCCTTTTTGTCTGCTCCTTTTCGGAGAAGCATGTGGATTGATTTCTTAATTTTGTATAAAAAGGGATGGTCATGAAATTAAAGTCCGCGTTACTACTTATTCCATTATTCTCTGCGGCCGCACACGCAGGTTATGTTGATTATCGTCATGAATATTATGACGATGGACGTAACTATGATCGTGTTTATATGTCTCACCGTTTTGCGACTGGTTTTGGTGTGGCAGTAGAAGCCATTTCACGTTCCGATGATGCGCAATCTAATGATGCGTGGAATAATATGGAAAGCAACGGTAACGAGTATACTGCAAGCTATCAATTCACCTGGCATGATCTTATCTGGCAGCCAGGTATCGCAGTCGAAACGGGTGATAATATCGCGATATATAAGCCTTACCTTCGCGTACAATATAATATCAATGACAACTGGTGGACGGCGTTCCGCTATCGTCAGGAATATGCACGTAGAAACGCTGAAGGTAAAGATGACCGTATGGTCTATCGTCCAGAAGCCTGGCTCGGTTATAACATCAATGACTGGATGTTTGAACTAAACGGCATTTATAAAATTGCTGATAGTGAAGATCTGTATAACAACAAAAAAGAAGATTATGAATATAACTTCCGTGTTGCTTATAAGATAGGTTCCTGGGTTCCGTTTGTTGAAATTGGTAACGTCTCCTCAGGTTATAACACGACAACGACGGACGATCGCCAGACACGTTATCGTGTTGGTCTTGGTTATAACTTCTAATTGTTAATCCCATTTATATATACAAAACATCATTCGAATTGCATTTCAACACGCATCAGCGTATCGAGCAACAATTTCTCTGATCATGCAGGCGTAAGTGATTCGGGCGAGTGCAACTATAGAAATAGAGTTAGTGGTAACGCGCCTTATTATTACCCTGAGTATCAGGACGTACGAATACTTCGCGTGAATAACGTGTCTAAGGAGTTGACATAATGTCTAGTGATGAACATGTTATAGGAAGTACAAGCATTGCCATTAGGCCTTTCGGATTCAGAGATAAAATTGGTTATTTATGTGGTGACCTGGGGAACTGTTTTATTCTTGGGTTAGTGAATAGTTTTTTAATGATTTATTACACTAACGTGCTCGGTGTTTCCGGCGTTATTGTCGGGTCACTCTATTTTGTGACAAAACTCTTTGATGCGTTTGTTGATGTCGCCGTAGGGCGCTTATGCGATACGTCTAAACTGACAGCTTACGGGCGTTTTAATCCCTGGGTTCGTCGCATGAGATACCCTTTCTGCATCATTTCGGTCGTTCTTTTTCTGCCGTTTGTTCATGAATTTTCTGAAACGGCGAAAATTATTTATATCTGCTGTTCTTATTTTATTTATGGTTCGTTGTTATCGACCGTTAACATTCCTTATGGTGCCATGTCAGCAGCGATTAGCTCGAATCCGGACGATCGTGTTTCGCTTTCGACCTACCGCAGTATTGGTTCGGCGATTGGTGGCGGGGCAACCGGCTTTTTTATTCCCATTCTGATGTATACAACCCTGGTTGACGGAAGTCAGGTTATTTCCGGGCAACATTTCTTCTGGATTGCGATTGGCTGCTCAATACTGGCTTTTATCTTTTTAACACTGACCTGTCACTTAACGACAGAACGCGTGCGCGTGGAAAAGAAAGAGAGCATGCCCGTTTCTGTTTTGCTGAAGGGATTATTACGCAATAAAGCACTGATCGTTTTAGTCATTGTGGATCTGCTTATTGTTATTAATCAGGGGCTCTCCGGCACCAATATGACCTATCTGTTTAATGACTATTTCCACAATAAAGCAGCAATGTCTGTCGCACTCTTGTTTACCTTTGGTTCCCTGATTCTGCTGGCGCCGTCGGCGTCCTGGCTCACGAAGCGGTTTGGTAAAAAAGAAGCCAGCGTCGGCGCGCTGTTATTTTCGGTGGTGATGTATCTGATTATGTACTTCATCCACATTACGGATGCGAAAGTCTATCTGGTCTTCCTGTTCCTTGCGACGCTGGGGGCCGGGTTATTCAACCTGATGATTTGGGCGTTTATGACTGACGTGTGCGATTATCATCAGTATGTCACTGGCGAACGTGAGGATGGCACCGTTTATGGTGTGAACTTCTTTGCCCGCAAAGTGGGTCAGGCATGTGCAGGGGCCATTGGCGGTTTTATGCTGGCTATCATCGGCTATCAATCTTCCTCAACGGGCGGGGCTGTGCAAACCAGCGCCGTGCAGGAAAACATTTACACGATGGCGAATCTCATACCGGCCTTATGCCTGTTTTTGGCAGCACTGATTTTGATTTATTTCTATCCACTGGGCCGAAAAGAAACGCTCAAAATGGAGGAAACTCTTAATAAATTCAATGGGATTAGCAAATAGCCCGTGAGTACCCTATGAAAGTGATGGGGTTATGAGTCTGAAAGGCAGGGGGAAACCTCTGCCTTATTGTTTCACCGGTAAACGTCCTTGTTACACCTTTAAAAAAAAGCGGCGGGTTAAACCCACGCCGCTCTTTACTGCTTTAGTATTCCCACGTCTCCGGGTCGATCCCCAGTTCACGCATAATTTCTTTTGCCGCTTCCGGGATTTCATCACTGCGTTCTTTACGCAGATCGTCGTCATTCGGCAAGGGTTGTCCGGTGAACGCGTGCAGGAACGCTTCACACAGCAGTTCGCTGTTGGTGGCGTGACGCAGGTTATTCACCTGACGACGCGTACGTTCATCGGTGAGGATTTTTAACACCTTCAGAGGAATGGAAACCGTAATTTTTTTGACTTGCTCACTCTTCTTACCGTGCTCAGCGTATGGGCTGATATATTCGCCGCTCCATTCAGCCATGAGATACTTAATCCTCTTCGTCATTAATATGAGGCCGGAAACTGAATCCAGGCCATAATTGCGCGTAGTTTACCGTAGTGGCGCGGCCCTTACACGAAGTTAGCCGTCGCGGATGTGCGCTAATGCGTATAATTTTAACGGCTATTTTCCGTTTGCTCAATCTATACGCAAAGAAGTTTAGATGTCCAGATGTATTGACGTCTATTGTAACAGTGTTTACTCTGAGGTCTGACTTTCACTGACTCAGCCCAGGAACTTCTCAACATGACGCGTAAACAGGCCACCATCGCAGTGCGTAGCGGGTTAAACGACGACGAGCAGTACGGTTGCGTTGTCCCGCCGATTCACCTTTCCAGCACCTATAACTTTACCGGTTTTAATGAACCTCGTGCACACGATTACTCTCGACGTGGCAATCCCACGCGTGATGTGGTCCAGCGCGCGCTGGCAGAGCTTGAAGGCGGCGCAGGCGCGGTGCTCACCAATACCGGCATGTCGGCGATTCACCTGGTGACGACGGTATTCCTGAAGCCTGGCGATCTGCTGGTGGCACCGCATGACTGTTACGGTGGCAGTTACCGTTTATTCGACAGCCTGGCAAAACGTGGCTGCTATCGTGTGCTGTTTGTCGATCAAGGTGATGAGCAGGCTCTGCGGGCCGCGCTGGCAGAAAAACCCAAACTGGTGTTGGTGGAAAGCCCAAGTAATCCATTGTTACGCGTGGTGGATATTGCGAAAATCTGCACGCTGGCGCGTGAGGCTGGTGCTGTAAGCGTCGTGGACAACACGTTTTTAAGCCCGGCGTTGCAAAATCCGCTGGCATTGGGTGCCGATCTGGTGTTGCATTCATGCACTAAATATCTGAATGGTCACTCGGATGTGGTGGCAGGCGTGGTGATTGCAAAAGATCCGGATACCGTGACTGAACTGGCGTGGTGGGCGAATAATATCGGCGTAACCGGCGGGGCGTTTGATAGCTACCTGTTGCTGCGTGGGCTGCGTACATTGTCGCCGCGCATGGAAGTGGCTCAACGCAATGCGCAGGCCATTGTTGATTATCTGCAAACCCAGCCGCTGGTGAAAAAACTGTATCATCCGTCTTTGCCGGAGAATCAGGGGCACGAGATTGCTGCGCGCCAGCAAAAAGGCTTTGGCGCCATGTTGAGTTTTGAACTGGATGGCGATGAGCAGACGTTGCGCCGCTTCCTGAGCGGGCTGTCTTTGTTTACGCTGGCGGAATCCTTAGGGGGCGTTGAGAGTCTGATCTCTCATGCCGCGACGATGACGCATGCGGGCATGGCGCCGGAAGCGCGTGCCGCCGCCGGGATCTCCGAGACGTTGCTGCGTATCTCCACGGGTATTGAAGATGGCGAAGATTTAATTGCCGACCTGGAAAATGGCTTCCGGGCTGCAAACAAGGGGTAAACATGAGTGTGATTGCGCAGGCAGGGACGACGGGTCGTCAACTGCATAAATTTGGTGGCAGTAGTCTGGCAGACGTGAAATGTTATCTGCGTGTCGCAGGCATTATGGCGGAGTACTCGCAGCCCGACGATATGATGGTCGTTTCCGCCGCAGGCAGTACCACCAACCAGTTGATTAGCTGGCTGAAATTAAGCCAGACCGACAGACTTTCTGCGCATCAGGTTCAGCAGACGTTGCGTCGCTATCAGAGCGATCTTATCAGTGGATTATTACCGACAGAGGTTGCAGATGACCTGCTCAGCGCCTTCGTCAATGACCTGGAACGGCTGGCGGGGTTACTCGACAGCGGCGTGACCGACGCCGTTTATGCGGAAGTGGTCGGGCACGGTGAAGTGTGGTCGGCGCGCCTGATGTCGGCGGTGCTTAACCAACAGGGACTGGCGTCGGCGTGGCTGGACGCGCGTGAGTTTTTACGTGCCGAGCGCGCCGCACAGCCGCAGGTAGACGAAGGGCTTTCTTACCCATTATTGCAGCAACTGCTGGCGCAGCATCCGGGAAAACGCCTGGTGGTGACCGGATTTATCAGCCGCTGTAATGCGGGCGAAACGGTACTGCTGGGCCGTAACGGTTCTGACTATTCCGCTACGCAAATTGGCGCACTGGCCGGAGCCTCCCGCGTCACTATCTGGAGCGATGTGGCCGGGGTGTACAGCGCCGACCCACGCAAAGTGAAAGATGCCTGCCTGCTGCCGCTGCTGCGTTTGGATGAAGCCAGTGAATTGGCGCGTCTGGCAGCGCCGGTTCTGCATGCCCGTACCTTGCAGCCGGTCTCCGGGAGCGATATCGATCTGCAATTGCGCTGTAGCTACACGCCGGATCAGGGTTCCACCCGTATTGAACGCGTGCTGGCCTCTGGTACCGGTGCGCGGATTGTGACCAGCCATGATGATGTCTGCCTGATTGAGTTTCAGGTACCTGCAAGCCAGGATTTTAAACTGGCATACAAAGATATCGATCAGATTCTGAAACGGGCGCAGGTGCGTCCGTTGGCAGTTGGCGTTCATAATGACCGCCAGTTGCTGCAGTTTTGCTACACCTCCGAAGTGGCCGACAGCGCGCTGAAAATCCTTGATGAAGCGGGTTTGCCGGGCGAACTGCGTTTGCGTCAGGGGCTGGCGCTGGTGGCTATGGTCGGCGCTGGCGTCACCCGTAACCCGCTGCACTGCCACCGTTTCTGGCAGCAGCTGAAAGGCCAGCCGGTTGAGTTTACCTGGCAGTCGGAAGAGGGCATTAGCCTGGTGGCGGTCCTGCGCACCGGACCGACCGAAAGCCTGATTCAGGGCTTGCACCAGTCGATTTTCCGGGCGGAAAAACGGATCGGTCTGATGCTGTTTGGCAAAGGCAACATCGGTTCACGCTGGCTGGAGCTGTTTGCTCGTGAGCAAAGCACGCTCTCGGCGCGTACCGGTTTTGAATTCGTGCTGGCAGGGGTGGTGGACAGCCGCCGTAGCCTGCTGAACTATGAAGGACTGGATGCCAGCCGCGCGCTGGCGTTCTTTAACGACGAAGCCATTGAGCAGGATGAAGAGTCGCTGTTCCTGTGGATGCGTGCGCACCCGTATGACGATCTGGTGGTGCTGGATGTGACTGCCAGTGAGCAACTGGCCGACCAGTATCTTGATTTTGCCAGCCACGGTTTCCACGTCATCAGCGCCAATAAACTGGCTGGGGCGAGTACCAGCGATAAGTATCGCCAGATCCATGACGCATTTGAAAAAACCGGGCGTCACTGGTTGTACAACGCCACGGTGGGTGCCGGTTTGCCGATCAACCACACGGTGCGCGATCTGATCGACAGTGGCGATACCATTCTGTCGATCAGCGGGATCTTCTCCGGCACGCTATCGTGGCTGTTCCTGCAGTTTGACGGCACGGTTCCCTTTACCGATTTGGTGGATCAGGCGTGGCAGCAGGGGCTGACAGAGCCGGATCCGCGCGTTGACCTTTCTGGTAAAGATGTGATGCGCAAACTGGTGATTCTGGCGCGTGAAGCGGGTTACGACATCGAGCCGGATCAGGTACGTGTAGAGTCACTGGTGCCTGCGCATTGCGAAGAGGGATCTATCGACCATTTCTTTGAGAATGGCGATGAGCTGAATGAGCAGATGGTGCAGCGTCTGGAAGCCGCCCACGAAATGGGGCTGGTGCTGCGCTATGTGGCGCGTTTCGATGCCAACGGCAAAGCGCGCGTCGGCGTGGAAGCGGTGCGTGCGGAACACCCGCTGGCGGCGCTGCTGCCGTGCGATAACGTCTTCGCTATCGAAAGCCGCTGGTATCGCGATAACCCGCTGGTCATTCGCGGTCCGGGCGCTGGTCGTGACGTGACCGCCGGGGCCATTCAGTCAGACATCAACCGTCTGGCGCAACTGCTGTAGTCCTGCGCCGCCTCCGGCCTACGTTAAGCTCCCTTCGTAGGCCGGATAAGCGCAGCGCCATTCGGCGTATTTATTGCTTCGCAAACACCTCTTTTGCGGCGAACAGACCGTTCAACGCGGCCGGAAAACCGGCGTAAACCGCCATCTGCATTATCACCTCAACAATCTCCTCCTGCGTTAACCCTACGTGCAGTGCAGCGGCGATATGCACCTTCAACTGTGGCGTGGCGTTCCCCAGCGCGGTCAATGCGGCGACGGTTGCAATCTCCCGGCTGCGTAAATCCAGTCCCGGACGAGAATAGATATCGCCGAAAGGAAATTCGATCAGGTAGCGAGCGAAGTCCGGCGCGATATCTTGCAAACTTTCGACGACGGCATCGCCACCTTTGCCATCCACCTGTTGCAACATGTCCTGACCCGTTATAAAGCGTTCTGAAGGCATCATATCTTCCTCGTTTGTTCAGTATGTGACGTGAGGATAGGGCGCGCAGAATGATTTGGATAATACCGTTTCCGTGATACCTTTTCGGTATGACAACGCCGCCGCTGTACTCTCTGGATATTCGCCAACTGCGCTACTTTGCTGTGGTGGCGGAAGAGAACAACATGAGCCGCGCCGCACAGCGACTATTTATGTCTCAGCCGCCGCTCAGCCGCCATATACGCCAGCTCGAAGACCGCCTGGGGGTGACGTTGTTTGTCCGTCGTACCAAAGGTCTTACGCTGACGGAGGAGGGAAAGCGGGTGCTGGAGATCATTCGTCCGCTGCTGGCGCAGCAAGAAAAAACGTACGCTGCTCTTCATCAGCTCACACAATCTGGCGTACCGTCGCTGCGGCTGGGATTAACAACGGCATTTGAGCAAGGGGTTTTCGCGTCTCTGGAAACGCCGCTTAATACGCGTGTTGAGACACTGAATATTGTGCGTCATGGTTCACCTGAACTGGTGCGTCAGGTACGGCGCGGGAAGCTGGATGCCGCGCTGGTGGCGCTGCCGCTTGAGGCAGCAGGTCTGGACGTCACACCGCTCAACTGGCATGAGCCGCTGATTGCTGCCATCCCCGCAGCCTGGCCAGAAGCGGACAGGGAACCGCTCTGTTTAGCGGCGCTTAATCACCGACCACTTTTCTGGTTTAAACGTGAACGTAACCCCGCATTCTTCGACTATACCCGGGACGTTTTTCATCGCCTCGATTACGTTCCTTCCTGCCTTGAAGAGCCGCTGGAGCATGACGTACTGCTCGCGCGCATTGCGCATGGCGACGGTCTGAGTCTGCTTCCGGCCTCGTTTGCGGCTATTCAGCGTCAGGGCGTGGTTTTTCGCGCGTTGAACGACAACGAATTGCGTATCACGGCCGGGTTGGTAATGTTGCCTGAAAACGCTGCACGGCTGGAGTGGCTTAAAACAGAGATGTTGCAATCCCTTGTCTGTTCGGACTAACTTGAATTATTTTCATCTTCACTGAGGATTCCTCACCGTTAATGGTGATTTTTCAGTTGACGCCACGCCGCTTTTCCGTCATTTTTACATCTAGACGTCTAAATGGATAGATGTTCACAACACAACATATAATGACAAAAGATTGATGAGGTAAGGTATGAGCTTTTTTCACGCCAACCAGCGGGAAGCCCTGAATCAGAGCCTGGCAGAAGTCCAGGGTCAGATTAACGTTTCGTTCGAATTCTTCCCGCCGCGCACCAGTGAAATGGAGCAAACCTTGTGGAACTCCATCGATCGCCTGAGTAGCCTGAAGCCAAAATTTGTCTCTGTGACTTACGGCGCTAACTCGGGTGAGCGCGACCGTACGCACAGCATTATTAAAGGCATTAAGGATCGTACCGGTCTGGAAGCGGCGCCGCACCTGACCTGTATCGATGCGACACGTGATGAACTGCGCACGATTGCGCAGGATTACTGGAATAACGGTATTCGCCATATCGTTGCGCTGCGTGGCGATCTGCCGCCGGGCAGCGGTAAGCCGGAGATGTATGCGGCTGATCTGGTGGGATTACTGAGAGAGGTCGCGGACTTTGATATCTCCGTTGCCGCCTACCCGGAAGTGCACCCTGAAGCAAAAAGCGCCCAGGCCGATCTGCTCAACCTGAAGCGTAAAGTGGATGCCGGCGCCAGCCGTGCTATCACGCAGTTTTTCTTTGATGTGGAAAGTTATCTGCGTTTTCGCGATCGCTGTGTCTCTGCGGGCATCGATGTTGAAATCATTCCGGGCATCCTGCCGGTTTCCAACTTTAAGCAAGCGAAGAAATTTGCTGACATGACCAACGTGCGTATTCCGGCCTGGATGTCACAAATGTTTGAAGGCCTGGACGACGATGCGGAAACCCGCAAACTGGTCGGCGCGAACATCGCGATGGACATGGTGAAGATTCTAAGTCGCGAAGGGGTAAAAGATTTTCACTTCTACACGCTGAACCGTGCAGAGATGAGTTATGCCATTTGCCACACGCTGGGTGTAAGGCCTGGTTTATAAAATGCCTCGCCCTCTTCGGAGGGCTTTTTTTTGATCACATTGATCTACATCCCTGTAACTAAAAATATAAAAGGTATCAGCTATCGAATCTGTGGATTATTTCAACTATATCTTATCTCTGGTGGTGTATATCGTAGTTAGAACACTGTAAAGGGAGCATATAGATGAGCATGTCCGACGATAGCCAGAATAACGTGTCCGCCGGGAAGTGTCCTTTCCATCAAGCAAACCCGGACCAGAGCGCAGGCGCTGGTATGAATAACCGCGATTGGTGGCCAAAGCAACTTCGCGTTGACCTCCTTAATCAACACTCCAACCGTTCGAACCCGCTGGGTGAAGACTTCGACTACCGTAAAGAATTTAGCAAACTCGACTACTCTGCCCTGAAAGGGGATCTCAAGGCGCTCCTGTCCGACTCTCAACCGTGGTGGCCTGCGGATTGGGGAACCTATGCCGGTCTCTTTATCCGTATGGCATGGCACGGTGCGGGGACTTACCGTTCTGTGGATGGTCGCGGTGGCGCCGGGCGCGGACAGCAGCGTTTTGCGCCTTTAAACTCCTGGCCGGATAACGTCAGCCTGGACAAAGCACGCCGTCTGCTGTGGCCTATCAAACAGAAATATGGCCAGAAAATCTCATGGGCTGACCTGTTTATTTTGGCGGGTAACGTCGCGCTGGAAAACTCAGGCTTCCGTACCTTTGGTTTTGGTGCTGGTCGTGAGGATGTGTGGGAACCGGATCTCGACGTCAACTGGGGTGATGAGAAAGCCTGGCTGACCCATCGCGACCCGGAAGCGTTGGCAAAACGTCCGTTAGCTGCCACCGAAATGGGGCTGATTTACGTCAATCCGGAAGGGCCAAACGCCAGCGGGGAACCTCTCTCTGCGGCATCCGCTATTCGCGCCACCTTCGGTAACATGGGGATGGACGACGAAGAAACTGTGGCGCTCATTGCGGGCGGACATACGCTGGGTAAAACTCACGGCGCAGCCTCAGCATCGCATGTGGGCGCGGACCCGGAAGCGGCACCTATTGAGCAACAAGGTTTAGGCTGGAAGAGCAGCCATGGCACGGGTGTCGGGGCGGATTCCATTACCTCCGGACTGGAAGTGGTCTGGTCACAGACGCCAACCCAGTGGAGCAATTATTTCTTTGAAAACCTGTTCAAATACGAATGGGTGCAGACGCGCAGCCCAGCGGGCGCGATCCAGTTTGAAGCGGTTGATGCGCCTGAAATTATTCCGGATCCGTTCGATCCTTCGAAGAAACGCAAACCCACCATGCTGGTGACGGACCTGACGCTGCGTTTCGATCCAGAATTCGAGAAAATTTCCCGTCGTTTCCTGAACGATCCTCAGGCATTTAACGAAGCCTTCGCTCGCGCCTGGTACAAGCTGACGCACAGAGATATGGGGCCAAAAGCGCGTTACATTGGACCGGAAGTGCCGAAAGAAGATCTGATCTGGCAAGATCCGCTGCCACAGCCGGTATTCAATCCGACTCAGGAAGACATTATTAATCTGAAGTCTGCGATTGCGGGTTCCGGGCTTTCCGTCAGCGAGCTGGTGTCGGTGGCATGGGCATCGGCATCGACCTTCCGTGGTGGTGATAAACGCGGTGGCGCTAACGGTGCGCGGCTGGCATTGGATCCTCAGAGATACTGGGATGTTAACGCGACGGCCGCTCGCGTTCTGCCCGTACTGGAAGGCATTCAGAAATCTTCCGGTAAAGCCTCACTGGCCGATATTATCGTTCTGGCTGGTGTAGTGGGTGTAGAGCAGGCGGCAAGCGCGGCGGGCGTGAGCATTAGCGTGCCGTTTACACCGGGGCGTGTCGATGCGCGCCAGGATCAAACCGACGTTGAAATGTTTGAACTGCTTAAGCCTGTTGCAGATGGTTTCCGCAACTATCGCGGCGAGCCAGGCGAGGCGACAACGGAATCTCTGCTGATTGATAAAGCGCAGCAGCTGACGCTCACTGCGCCGGAGCTGACGGTGCTGGTGGGGGGGATGCGTGTTCTGGGTGCCAACTTTGATGGTAGCCAGCATGGCGTTTTCACCGAGCGTCCAGGCGTACTCAGCAATGATTTCTTTGTTAATTTGCTGGATATGCGCAACGAATGGAAAGCGACCGATGAGTCTGCGGAGCTGTTTGAAGGCCGCGATCGTCAAAACGGTGAAGTGAAATACACGGCGACTCGCGCTGACCTGGTGTTTGGTTCAAATGCCGTGCTGCGTGCATTGGCGGAGGTTTATGCGTGCAGTGATGCCCACGAGAAGTTTGTGAAAGACTTTGTCGCGGCATGGGTGAAAGTGATGAACCTGGACCGTTTCGATCTGCTGTAATCCTGATGTTGAAGTAACCGGATAACACTTCAGCGGCGGCGTGATTGTCGTCGCTGAAGTGTATTTGTCAGCGTATAGTATTTGCCGGGAACACCAATTTACTGGATTTATCATGTCAGCCTCAGGAAAGAGTCACTCACTGGCAATCAGTGGTCTTATTACCCTCACCCTTATCTGGAGCTATAGCTGGATCTTTATGAAGCAAGTCACGAGCTATATTGGCGCGTTCGACTTCACTTCACTGCGCTGTATCTTCGGAGCCTTAATCTTATTTCTCGTACTGCTCTTACGCGGCCGTGGGCTGCGCCCGACGCCATTCAAATACACGCTGGCGATTGCGCTATTACAGACCTGCGGCATGATAGGGCTGGCGCAATGGGCGCTGATGAGCGGCGGTGCGGGGAAGGTGGCTATTCTGACCTATACCATGCCGTTTTGGGTGGTGATTCTGGCGGCGCTGTTTCTGGGCGAACGACTACGGCGTTTGCAATACGCGGCGATTATGATTGCGGCCATCGGTTTACTGCTGGTGATGCAGCCGTGGCAGCTAGATTATTCCTCGCTGAAGAGCGCGTTGCTGGCGATCCTCTCCGGGATAAGCTGGGGAGCGAGCGCTATTGTCGCCAAGCGGATGTATGCCCGCCATCCTCGCATAGATTTGCTTGCGTTAACCGCGTGGCAGATGTTGTATGCGGCGCTGATCATGAGTCTGGTGGCCTGGTGGGTTCCGCAGCCTGAAATTGACTGGCAGCCCATCGTATTCTGGGCGCTGGGTTATAGCGCGATTCTGGCGACGGCGCTGGCCTGGAGTTTGTGGCTGTTTGTTCTGAGGAATCTGCCTGCCAGTATTGCCAGTTTAAGTACCCTGGCGGTTCCGGTTTGCGGCGTTCTGTTTTCCTGGTGGCTGCTCGGTGAGAATCCCGGCGTCGTTGAAGGCGGCGGCATTGTGCTGATCGTTCTGGCGCTGGCAATCGTCAGCTATAAAAAGCGTGAGGCGCAGGTACAAAAGGTCACGTCATCGTCGTGAAGGCCATCTCTCCCTGCCAATCAGCAGTAAAAAGAACATAAAAAAACGCCCGGACAATGCCTGACACCGTTCACTTAAGCCAATGAATGAGGGGGAAACTCCGGGATTTGGTTCCCGGAGGGACGCCAAACCCGGTGGTCGCCCCGGATATCTCGGTCTTAAACTAACGGTGTCAGGACAATGCCGGGAGCCTCAGTCGGATTTTATTCCCATTCTTGCAGGAAACGCTGACCATACTGGTCGGCAACCAACAGGGCGGCATAGACCTCATCCGGTGTAGCGCCGCCAGGCATGTTGTGAATCGTTTCGCCTTCTGCGCAAGAGGCTTCTGCAACCGTACGCATTTTTGCCGGAATATCCTGTTTAATATCCAGTTGCGCCAGGGTGATAGGCAAACCGACGGAATGACACAGCGCGGCAACGGTTTCGATTTCTTCGACCGGCGCATTTTCCAGAACCAGTTGTGTCAGCGTCCCGAAAGCGACTTTTTCACCGTGATAGTAGTGATGCGCGTCCGGAATCGCCGTCAGGCCGTTGTGTATGGCATGTGCTGCCGCCAGGCCCCCACTTTCAAAGCCCACACCGCTCAGGTAAGTGTTGGCTTCAATAACGCGTTCCAGAGCGGGTGTCACCACATGCTGCTCAGCGGCCAGCATGGCTTTTTCACCTTCTTCGATAAGCGTGTTGTAGCACAGTTCGGCCAGCGCCAGCGCCGCCTGCGTGCACTTACCACCTGCCATGGTGGTCGCGCCGCTACGTGAACAGGCACGGGCTTCAAACCAGGTCGCCAGCGCATCGCCAATACCTGCGGCTAACAGACGTGCAGGCGCGCCCGCAACGATTTTGGTATCCACAATGACCATATGCGGGTTTTGCGGCAACAACAGGTAACGGTCGAACTCACCCGCGTCAGTGTAGATAACGGAGAGCGCGCTGCACGGTGCGTCGGTCGAGGCAATGGTCGGCGCAATGGCCACCGGAATTCCCATAAAGTGGGCCAGCGCTTTTGCGGTGTCCAGCGTTTTACCGCCGCCGATACCCAGCACCGCGCCGCACTGCGCTTTTTCCGCCACGCCACGTAGGCGATCAATTTCATTTTGCGAACATTCGCCGCCAAATGGCGCAATTTCCAGTACCAGTCCGGCATCTTTAAAGCTTTTTTCTAGGGCTGCCTGGGCAAAACCTAAGACAAATTTGTCGCCGACAACCAGCCAGCGTTCCGCCATCGGTTTGAGGTAGTCGCCAAGACGGGTGATAACATCTGCACCCTGGATGTATTTACCAGGTGATTGAATAATGCGATCCATACTCTATTTCCCTCACAGGTTGATATGACCAAATGCGTTTTTCCAGTCCTGCTCAAACTTCTCTATAGCCGACTCTACCGCAGGGGTATTCAGCATTTGTTGCGCTACATCTAATGGCAGGGTGATTGCTTCGCATCCTACCAGCATGCAATCCAGCGCCTGGCGCGGGGTTTTGAAGCTGGCGGCGAGCACCATACTTTCTGGCGCGTGAAGTTCCAGCAAGGTTTGCAGTTCCTGTACCGTGCGAATACCATCGCCACCCTGAGCATCAATGCGGTTCACATAGGGTGCGATATATTTCGCGCCAGCCAGCGCGGCAAGTAGCCCTTGCGCTGCGCTGTACACGGCGGTACCCAGCGTCGTGATTCCTTCTTTTTTCAGCTGTTTTATGGCGGCTAACCCTTCGGACGTGACCGGGATTTTCACCACGATCCCCGGAACCGCATCGCTCAGGCGTTTGGCCTCTTCCACCATGCCTTGTGCGTCGCGGCTCATTGTCTGGGCAAACAGAGTTCCTTCTTCACCAATGGCTTTTTGCAGCCGTGGCAGCACATCCCAGATAGACTCTTTGCTGGCTGCCACGATGCTGGGGTTCGTCGTCACCCCAGCGATAGGAAAGAGACGCGCCAGACGTTTAACTTCCGCCACGTTGGCGGTATCCAGATACAGTTCCATCATTTGTCCTTTTACAGTTCCAGTTCGTGTTGCAACAGGCTGGCAATCGTCTCGGCAGAGGCGGCGTTAACCAGCGGGTGGCGGAATGATTGGGTATTGCCTCTCCCCATAACCGTTTTCTGGTGACAGGATAAAAGAGTT
The DNA here is from genome assembly GCF_016811995.1 of Citrobacter sp. R56. GTDB lineage: Bacteria > Pseudomonadota > Gammaproteobacteria > Enterobacterales > Enterobacteriaceae > Citrobacter_D > Citrobacter_D enshiensis. The sequence goes on along the minus strand of NZ_CP069159.1, from coordinate 4,415,137 downwards.
GTATCAGGCTACGCTATGTGACAAATCTGCCAAAAACTGGACAAATGTAATGTAAGTATCAAAATGCGATATGCTTCACAAGTCGCCATATTGCAGATGTCATTATTGTTTTGACATTACAAAAATCCAGTAAATAACATTTTTATCCACTGTCTTCGCCACGTTGGATTACCTGTTGTTTGCTACAACAACATGATGGGCATCGGGGGAGTTGGTGCAGATCCTGAGAAAGACTCGTTAATCGTTTAGTGGAAGTGGATATCAGTCAGGCATTAATGCCTTTCTTCGCGAGCCGCAGCATACCCACATCATTCTGGATCCACCTCCTTCTCGGTGAGTTGGCTGTGGTATTGCCGACGATACTCTGACGGTGAACGCTCCGTATTTTTACGAAACAGGCGACAGAAATAGTTGCTGTCGACAAACCCGCAGGTGTGGGCCACTTCTTTGACTTTAAGATCGTAACTTTTGAGCAGTGTCTTCGCATGCTCCAGCCGTGTGTGGTTCAGGTATTCGTTAAAGCCAATAGCGCCGGTTTTTTGAAACAGGTGCGAGAGGTAGTTTGGCGAGATGTAGAAGGCCTGGGCGACCGATTCCCGGGTGAGCGGTGTGGCGTAGTGTTCATCAATATAATCGCGAATAGCTTCGAACAGCGCGTGGCTTCGTGATGCGGTTTGGATCTGACTGCCGAGCAGGTCGCGGCAATGGCTCAGCAGACTGGCCACGATCAGTCTGGCGGTCTGCTGTTCCTGCGGCTGCATTTGCATTTCATTCAGCGTTTGCAGCAAGAAAGAGCCAATGCGGGGGCCACGGCGCGCCACATTCTGTTTGGCCAGATTTTGGTATTGTTTTCCGTCCCAGTGAACCACACTGAAACCTAACTGCTGCTTGCCAAACAGAATACTGAGCGTGGTGACGGGCGCGCTCCATTGCGGAAAGTTCCAGCCGCCAGCCGGGACGTACAACACGTCCCCTGGCGTCAGTGCAGCAGGAGCCCCGGAGATCCCTGCATCGACGAACTCACCGTCCAGCACAATCTCCAGGCGCGGAAAATCAACCCGATAAGCCAGCTCAGGGATCGGACCGTTGGCCGTAGCGAAATAAATCTGACGTAGCGCCGTGGGACCATTAATGAGACGAGAAAGAAGGTGGCTGACGTCGTGATACATGATGTTCCCTTACCTGGCGCTGACAGGGCAACATTAACTGGCATCATAAAAAAAGGCCACTCTAAAAAGAGTGACCTTCAATCGAACGATGACGTCTGTTACTGATTTGCGACGTGATCCCCGTATGGGAGGGTGTCGTAATCTACCAGCGCGTTTTTCTTGTAAGGATTGCCAATCCAGCGCGTAACTTCTTTAAACTGCGGGCTGGTGATGGAACGCGTTGGGTCATAACCATCGTAGGTTAATCCTGCTAAGTCAGACCAGGTGTGAATAAACTCGGAGCTGCTGTACTTACGGTCGACATCCTGTGAGAGATCACGCGGATGCGCAGCCTGCCATTTTTCCGACGTCCACAACAGGAAGGGGACGGTATACATATGGCGCGTTGGATTTTCTTCGTTGCGCCCCTGTGTTTTATGCGGCGGCGTATCGTACACCTCTTCGCCGTGATCGGAGAAGTAGAGCAGGAAGCCGTTCGGATCGGTTGCTTTGTAGTCATTAATCAGACTGGCAATCACGTGATCGTTGTACAGATTGGCATTGTCGTAATCGTTATACGACTCCAGCTCTTCGTCGCTCAGCCCGGCAGGGACGTGGTCGGTCTTACCATCAAACGCGCCCTGGTTTTCCGGGTAACGAAATTTGTACCTAATGTGCGTACCCAGCAGGTGAACGATAATGAATTTCTTCGGTGCCGGGTCGGCTAACACTTCTTTAAACGGTGTCAGCACGTTGGTGTCATATTCGCGTGCACTTTGAGTGCGTTGCTGGTTCATATAGAACTGCTTGTCGGTCTGTTTTGAGAACACGGTCAGCATGGTGTTACGGGCGGTCATTGTCTGTTGGTTGGTGATCCAGAAGGTCTTATAGCCTGCCTGTTTCATCATGTTCATCAGTGACGGCTTCGACAGATACAGATCGGGCTCCTGTTCATTGGCGAAAGTCAGTGCCTGTTGCAGGATCTCAATCGTGTATGGCCGCGAGGTCACTACGTTAGTGAAGACGCTCAACTTAGGATCTGAGTTGCGCAGGGCGTCCAGCTCCGGCGTGGTTTTACGCGGGTAGCCGTACAAACTCATGCGGCCACGTTGGGTGGACTCGCCAATCACCAGGACAAGTGTGCGCGGAGCATCACCGGAATTGTCTTTAAAGTTCTCCAGCGGCGGCAGTGCGTGGTTCTGGCTCAACAGATTGTTTAGCGCGGTCAGCTGGCGCTGATACTCAGAATAGCCAATAACAAATTGCCACGGGGCCGCAGGTTCCATGCGCGAGTACAGGACATTTAGCGTCTTTTCATACGGTGCGCCGTTAACTGCTGACTTGACCACGAACGGGTTCAGAAAAAGGCCGTACAGCAGAGCAAAGGAGACGAACCAACGCCAGCGTCCCGGAATATAAATGGGGCGAAGACGTGTCCACAGCAGCACCGCTACAGCGGTATAGGCTATCGCAATGACAATGATTTTCAGACTGAAATACTGACTCAGAAACTCGCTGGCTTCGTTGGCATTGGTTTCAAACATCACGAACAGGACGCTTTGTGAAAACTCCTGACCGTAAATGACGTAATAACAGAGCGTTGCCAGTGATGCTGCCCACAGTACGATACCTACCACGGCGGCAATAACACGCGTCCGGCTGGGAAACAGCAAAATCGGGATCAGCCAGAGCGAACTGTACAGCAACGAGTCACGTAGCCCGTTTGTGCCGCTGAACCCGGTAATGCAGATAATCGCTTGCAGTAACGTTGAGAAAAAACAGAAATAGAGAAGTGCCCAGCCCAGAGCTTTCCAGCTGAATGCTGGCTTAGGCTGGAAATTTAAGGATTGCATAGAGTAAGCCTGTCTTTAATAGTGGCGCCAAACGTAGCACCCAAACCTTAAGAAAATCTGAACCATCAAGATGAATAATAAATATCCACTCAGTGAATGAAATGCAGACAGAATAGAATGAATCTATGGAGACTATAACATCAGTTTGAAATGCCCGCCCTGGACTATGTCACAGGGCGGTTTACTGGGGGGAATTAACCGGTATTACGCATGCCGGCAGCCACGCCAGCGATGGTGACCATCAGCGCTTGTTCAACGCGTGGATCAGGTTCTTTGCCTTGTTCTTCCGCCAGGCGCGAACGGTGTAACAACTCTGCCTGCAGGACGTTCAGCGGGTCGGTGTAGACGTTTCTTAACTGGATAGACTCGGCAATCCACGGCAGATCAGCCATCAGGTGGGCGTCGTTGGCGATCGCCAGCACTACCTTAATGTCTTCCTCCTGCAGATGGCGCAACTCTGCACCCAGCGGCCACAGCTCTTTTTTAACCAGACGCTGGTCGTAGTATTCCGCCAGCCACAGGTCCGCTTTTGAGAACACCATTTCCAGCATCGCAAGACGCGTGGAGAAGAATGGCCAGTCACGACACATGGTTTCCAGTTCGCTCTGCTTGCCATCTTCGACCACTTTTTGCAGCGCGGTACCTGCACCTAACCAGGCCGGGAGCATCAGGCGGTTTTGCGTCCAGGCAAAGATCCACGGGATGGCGCGCAGTGATTCAACGCCCCCGGTGGGTCGACGTTTTGCCGGACGTGAGCCAAGCGGCAATTTAGCCAGTTCCTGTTCTGGGGTTGCCGAGCGGAAATACGGCACAAAGTCTTTGTTTTCACGCACGTAGCCGCGATACATATCGCAAGAGATGACAGACAGCTCATCCATAATATGACGCCAGTCTTCTTTCGGCTCTGGCGGCGGCAACAGGTTGGCCTCCAGAATCGCGCTGGTGTACAACGACAGGCTGCTAATGGTCACTTCCGGCAGACCGTATTTGAAGCGGATCATCTCGCCTTGTTCGGTGACGCGCAGTCCGCCTTTCAGACTGCCTGGCGGTTGGGAGAGGAGTGCGGCATGAGCCGGGGCACCGCCGCGACCAATGGAACCACCGCGCCCGTGGAACAGCGTCAGTTCAATGCCTGCTTTTTCACAGGTTTTGATCAGCGCGTCCTGCGCCTGATACTGCGCCCAGGATGCGGCCATCACACCGGCATCCTTCGCGGAGTCAGAATAGCCGATCATGACCATCTGCTTGCCCTGGATAAACCCGCGATACCAGTCGATATTCAACAACTGCGTCATCACGCTATCGGCATTATTCAGGTCATCCAGCGTTTCGAACAGTGGCGCGACAGGCATGGCAAAGCCAATACCGGCTTCTTTCAACAGCAGATGAACGGCCAGTACGTCAGACGGTGTTTTTGCCATCGATATGACGTAAGCGGCAATGGACCCAAGCGGCGCTTCGGCGATGACCTGACAGGTATCAAGCACTTCGCGGGTTTCATTGCTGGGTTCCCAGTTACGTGGCAGCAGCGGACGTTTGGAGTTCAGTTCGCGGATTAGGAAAGCCTGCTTGTCGGCTTCTGACCAGTTCTCATAATCGCCAAGACCGAGGTAACGGGTCAGTTCGCCCAGCGCTTCAGTATGACGGGTGCTCTCCTGACGGATATCAATGCGGACCAGCGGTACGCCAAAGCATTTCACGCGGCGAAGGGTATCGAGCAGCTCGCCGTTGGCGATGATGCCCATGCCACATGCCTGAAGTGACTGATAACAGGCGTACAGAGGCTCCCATAGCTGTTCGTTTTGGGTCAGTAGACCTGCCGGTTTCGGCAGCTTCTCACCTTTCAGACGTGCTTCCAGCCAGGCCTGAGTTGCCATCAGGCGCGCGCGCAGGTTTTTCATCAGATAGCGGTAAGGCTCCGATGCACCTTCTTCGCCGACCATCGCTAACAGTTCCGGCGTGGCATCGACCATGGACAGTTCGGAAATTAAAAATTGAATGTCTTTCAGGAAGAGGTCGGTGGCTTTCCAGCGGCTTAGCAGCATCACATGGCGGGTAATATCTGCCGTTACGTTTGGGTTGCCGTCACGGTCACCGCCCATCCAGGAGGTAAAACGGACGGGAACGAAATCAACCGGCAGTGTGTAACCCAGATTCTCTTCGAGCTGTTCGTTCAGCTCACGCAGGTAGTTAGGTACCCCCTGCCACAGACTGTTTTCAACAACGGCAAAGCCCCATTTGGCTTCATCCACCGGGCTTGGACGTAGCTTGCGGATCTCATCGGTATGCCAGGACTGGGCGATCAACTGACGCAAACGGCGCATCAGTTGATGACGTTCGTAATCGACGATGTCTTTGTTATCAAGCTGCTTCAGGCAGGTGTTAACTTCACCCATTTTATGGATCAGCGTGCGGCGAGTGATCTCTGTCGGGTGGGCGGTGAGCACCAGTTCCAGGGACAAAGACTCCACGGCCTTTCTGATGGTGGCATCGTCGAGATCGGGTTGGTTTTTCAGTTTACGCAGGGTGCGGGCAATCACTTCCGGGTTGCTGGCAGCTTCGCCATGCGGCGAAATACTGTGGTATTGCTCAGCGGTATTGGCCAGATTCAGAAATTGACTGAACGCACGGGCAACCGGTAAAAGCTCGTCGTTAGACAGATTCTGTAACGTAGTGAGCAATTCCTGGCGGTCAGCTTCATTGCCAGCGCGAGAAGATTTCGACAGCTTACGGATTGTTTCTACGCGATCAAGAATGCTCTCTCCCAACGCATCTTTGATGGTTTCTCCCAGCACTTTGCCGAGCATACTGACATTACTACGCAACGCGGAATATTGTTCGTTCATATGACCCCAGACACCCCATCTTTAATTTGATTGCCCTGTATCTTTCACGCCGCAGCGGTGTTGGCTGCGCTCGCCCATCTGGGTCACTGGCTTATGTCAGTTCCCTGAGATGTGCTGGTGCGCGGCCTTGCTGCAATATGGAATCTTTCGGACATTGTTCTTCGTCGTCTTTTATAAAGCCACGTAAAAGACGTGACGTCAATTGCTGCGAAATCGGTTCAGCAAACGAATAAATGGCGGCAATTTACGTTATTTAATTCAGCAAGAATCAGATAAGTATTGCTTATGAAAATGTAAAAATATCGCCTCGTGTATTCCCTTCGGATGGGCGAGGCGAGGGATCGTTAGTGCCAGCAGAAGTGATGTATCACTTGAGTGATTAATTCACGGGTTGGCTTAATGAAGCGTGTTTCCAGATATTCATCCGGCTGATGGGCCTGGTTAATGGAACCCGGTCCAAGCACCAGCGTTGGACATAGCGTCTGGATAAACGGCGCTTCGGTGCAGTAGTTCACCACGTCTGTTTTCGTCCCCAGCAGCTTTTCGACCACTTCAACCAGTTGATGATTGGGGGGACACTCATAGCCTGGGATGGGCGGGTGCAATTCTGACACCGTCAGGCGACCCGGCCAGCGTTCGCTCACTGGCGCCAGGGCATCGTTGAGCAGGCCGTTAAGATCATTCAGCGTCATGCCCGGCAGCGGGCGGATATCCATATGCAGTTCACAGCAGGCGCAGATGCGGTTCGCCGCATCACCGCCATGAATATGACCCAGATTTAACGTCGGGTACGGGACGGTAAACGCTTCGTAGTGATAACGTTCTTTCAGGTCGTCGCGCAGTTGCATGATGTGGCCAATAGCGTCATGCATCAGTTCAATCGCATTAACGCCACGCGCTGGATCGCTGGAGTGTCCCGACTGACCCAGAATACGTATTGCGTTTGAAATATGGCCTTTGTGGGCGCGTATCGGTTGCAGCGATGTCGGTTCGCCAATAATCGCGCAGTCCGGGCGCAGAGAGGAGGTCTCTGCAAAATAGCGCGCGCCCGCCATGCTGGTTTCTTCATCGGCGGTCGCCAGAATGTAGAGCGGTTTCTTCAGCTTTGTCACATCCACGTCGCGCAGGGCATCGAGAATAAACGCGAAGAAACCTTTCATGTCAGCCGTGCCCAGACCGTAGAGCTTATTGTCGTGTTCGGTCAGCGTGAAAGGGTCGCGCGTCCAGCGTCCATCATCAAACGGTACCGTGTCGGTATGCCCAGCCAGCAACAGACCACCCGCACCTTGTCCAATGCTTGCGAGCATATTGAATTTATGACGGGTTCCGGGGACGGGCTGAACGTCAACCTGAAAGCCCAAATCCTTAAACCATTCAGCCAGCAGAGTGATTAAAGACGCATTGCTTTGATCCAGCGCTTCTTCGGTTGCGCTAATCGATGGTGTGGCAATCAGAGCGCGGTAAATCTCGATAAATGGCGGTAAATCGTTTTTCATTGTTGACACACCTTAGGTCATGATAGTATCAATATTCATGCAGTATTTGTGAATAAAAATACAATAACGTTAAGCGTAATAAAACCCACCAAGTGTAAGGTGAGGTGAAAAACCTTAACCCGGTGAGGAAGATTCCCGTCTTCCCGATCACATAGACGTAAGAAGGTGAACAGCCCCGATGTTGAATACGCTGATTGTGGGTGCCAGTGGTTACGCTGGCGCAGAGCTTGTGACCTATGTAAATCGCCATCCTGATATGACCATAACCGCTTTGACCGTCTCAGCGCAAAGCAATGATGCAGGAAAATTAATCTCTGATTTACATCCGCAGTTAAAGGGCATTGTCGATCTGCCGTTGCAGCCGATGTCTGATATTAGCGAGTTTAGCGCAGGGGTGGATGTGGTGTTCCTCGCCACTGCCCATGAGGTGAGCCACGATCTCGCGCCGCAATTTCTGGCGGCAGGCTGTGTGGTGTTCGACCTCTCCGGTGCGTTCCGCGTTAATGATGGCGCCTTCTACGAGACATATTATGGTTTTACGCATCAGCACCCTGAACTGCTGGAGCAGGCGGTGTACGGTCTGGCTGAGTGGAACGCCGATAAACTGAAAGAGGCAAACCTGATTGCCGTACCGGGGTGCTACCCCACGGCAGCGCAGCTTTCGCTGAAACCGCTGATTGATGCCGATCTTCTGGAGCTCTCCCAGTGGCCGGTGATTAACGCCACCAGCGGCGTGAGCGGCGCCGGGCGCAAGGCTGCAATCTCGAATAGCTTCTGCGAAGTGAGCCTGCAACCGTACGGCGTGTTTACGCACCGCCATCAGCCGGAAATCGCAACGCATCTGGGGGCAGACGTGATCTTCACGCCGCATCTGGGTAACTTCCCACGGGGCATTCTGGAAACCATTACCTGCCGCCTGAAACCGGGTGTCACGCAGGCTCAGGTAGGGCAGGTATTGCAGCAGTCATATGGCGATAAACCGCTGGTACGTCTGTATGACAAAGGCGTTCCGGCGCTGAAGAACGTTGTTGGGTTACCGTTCTGCGATATCGGATTTGCAGTACAGGGCGAGCACCTGATTGTTGTGGCAACCGAAGACAACTTATTGAAAGGCGCAGCGGCGCAGGCCATGCAGTGCGCTAACATCCGTTTTGGCTTTGCCGAAACGCAGTCTCTTATTTAAGGGTGCAATGATGAATCCATTGATTATCAAGCTGGGCGGCGTATTACTGGATAGCGAAGAGGCGCTGGAGCGTCTGTTTACCGCGCTGGTGAACTATCGTGAGTCGCATCAGCGTCCGCTGGTCATTGTGCATGGCGGCGGCTGTGTGGTGGATGAGCTGATGAAAGGGCTCAACCTGCCGGTGAAGAAGAAAAATGGCCTGCGTGTGACGCCTGCTGACCAGATCGACATCATTACCGGTGCGCTGGCGGGGACGGCAAACAAAACCCTGCTGGCGTGGGCGAAGAAACACCATATTGCCTCTGTGGGTCTTTATCTTGGCGACGGTGACAGCGTAAAAGTGACTCAGCTCGACGAAGCGTTAGGCCATGTTGGACTGGCGCAGCCGGGTTCACCTAAGCTGATTAACACCCTGCTGGAAAGTGGTTTTCTGCCAGTGGTTAGCTCAATCGGTGTGACCGAAGAAGGCGAGTTGATGAACGTCAACGCCGATCAGGCGGCGACAGCGTTGGCGGCAACGCTCGGCGCAGATCTCATTCTGCTCTCCGATGTGAGCGGAATTCTCGACGGAAAAGGTCAGCGTATTGCGGAAATCACTGCCGACAAAGCGGAGCAACTGATTGATCAGGGCATCATTACTGATGGCATGATTGTGAAGGTGAATGCGGCTCTGGATGCGGCGCGGACGCTGGGTCGTCCGGTGGATATCGCCTCCTGGCGTCATGCGGAACAACTTCCGGCGCTGTTTAATGGTACGCCTATCGGTACGCGTATTCTGGCGTAAGATTCTGTGCCGGATGGCGCTTCGCTTATCCGGCCTACGTGGGCTTGTAGGCCCGGTAAGCGCAGCGCCACCGGGCAAAAATTTGATTATTAAGGAAATTTGTTATGGCACTTTGGGGTGGGCGTTTTACACAGGCAGCGGATCAACGGTTCAAACAGTTCAACGACTCTTTGCGCTTCGACTATCGCCTGGCGGAGCAGGATATCGTCGGCTCTGTGGCCTGGTCCAAAGCGCTGGTGACTGTTGGCGTGTTGACCGCAGACGAGCAGTTGCAGCTGGAAGAAGCACTGAACAATCTGCTGGAAGAGGTGCGTCTGGACCCGCAGCAGATCCTGCAAAGCGATGCCGAAGATATTCATAGCTGGGTGGAAGGTAAGCTTATCGATAAGGTCGGCCAGTTAGGTAAAAAGCTGCATACCGGACGTAGCCGTAACGATCAGGTCGCGACCGATCTGAAATTGTGGTGCAAAGATACCGTTTCAGAGCTGCTGAGCGCTACCCGTCAACTGCAAAGTGCGCTGGTGGAAACCGCGCAAAATAACCAGGACGCGGTGATGCCGGGCTATACCCATCTTCAACGCGCGCAGCCAGTCACGTTTGCCCACTGGTGCCTGGCTTACGTTGAAATGCTGGCCCGCGATGAGAGCCGCCTGCAGGATGCGCTTAAGCGTCTGGACGTCAGCCCATTAGGTTGCGGCGCGCTGGCGGGTACTGCTTATGAGATTGACCGTGAACAGCTGGCCGGTTGGCTGGGCTTTGCATCGGCAACCCGTAATAGCCTGGACAGCGTTTCCGATCGTGACCATGTCCTTGAACTGCTGTCCGACGCATCTATCGGGATGGTCCACCTGTCACGCTTCGCAGAAGATCTGATTTTCTTTAATACCGGCGAAGCGGGCTTTGTTGAGCTTTCCGATCGCGTGACTTCCGGCTCTTCTCTGATGCCGCAGAAGAAAAACCCGGATGCGCTGGAACTGATCCGCGGCAAATGTGGCCGTGTGCAGGGCGCACTGACCGGCATGATGATGACGCTGAAAGGTCTGCCACTGGCGTATAACAAAGATATGCAGGAAGACAAAGAGGGGCTGTTCGACGCGCTCGACACCTGGCTGGATTGTCTGCATATGGCGGCGCTGGTGCTGGATGGCATTCAGGTGAAGCGTCCTCGCTGCCAGGAAGCGGCGCAGCAGGGCTATGCCAACGCGACGGAACTGGCGGATTATCTGGTCGCCAAAGGCGTACCGTTCCGTGAAGCGCATCATATTGTGGGCGAAACGGTGGTCGAAGCGATTCGTCAGGGTAAGCCGCTGGAAGCGTTGTCGCTGAAGGATTTGCAGAAGTTCAGTGCGGTGATTGGCGATGATGTTTATCCGATCCTGTCGCTGCAATCCTGTCTGGATAAACGGGCGGCAAAAGGTGGCGTTTCGCCGCAGCAGGTTGCTCAGGCGATCGACTACGCGAAAGCGCGCCTGGGTTAACGACTTCTCCTCACACTCTCCGGAATACGGGAGAGTGTGAGTGACCTTTCACATCTGAAATCTCTGCCATTCACGATTCTCCTCAATCTTAACCATCCACAATCAGTTCTGATAATTAAATCATTATTTGGCATGCCATCACCCTTTCTTTATTACTTCATCTGCTAATGGTTTTTCATCTCTTTTATTGCCGTATGAATTATCGAATTTAAAGTGTTTTAATAAAGGGAGTTATGAGTTTTATTGTTGCGGCAGTATTAAGTGGTGTCTATTGGTGATGGCTTGTTGGTAATAACGAAAACCTGTAACGTGTTATTTTAATGATTACTTAGAATAGGGTTAGAGATTCACTTACTATTATTTCTATTATCGGATAGGTCATTTTTTATGTGATCAGTCTTCTGTTTTCAATTTTTTAATCTTGTATGGTAGTAGGTTAAAAGCATAGCATTTTAAGTGCTTATTTACATTTCAGGAAATAAACAATGAAAATTGTAGGCACTGAAGTTTTTATGACTTGTCCGGGGCGTAATTTTATCACACTCAATATGACGACTGATGATGGAGGCGTTGGGCCAGGTCTCTCATTTGGCGAAAAGAGAGCAGCAAAACCCCCGCATAAGCCCACATGTTTACCGGTAGCACGTCTGGAAGACGGTACGCTATGGAATGGGTAATTCTTTAAAACACAACAAATAACAATCTCCTCATCCTCTCTATTGTTATTGGTTCAGTGTGTAAATCATATTCAAAATAGTAATTGCATTTATTAATCCGCCCGGAGGAACTAAAAATGGATGTTGAAGTATCAGTTGATGCAATTAAAAATAAACCAAAACGAATTAGCAATATCCAGACGGTAACATTAGTTTTATTATTCATGGCTGGAATAGTTAATTTCTTAGATCGCTCTTCTCTGAGCGTAGCAGGTGAAGCTATTCGCGGTGAATTGGGATTGTCGGCTACAGAATTTGGTGTACTACTTTCTGCATTTTCACTTTCTTATGGGTTTTCACAGCTTCCCTCGGGCATTTTGCTTGATCGTTTTGGTCCAAGAATTGTATTGGGTGCAGGCTTAATTTTCTGGTCGTTAATGCAAGTATTAACCGGCATGGTTAACTCATTTAGCCATTTTATCATCATGCGGATTGGCCTTGGCATCGGTGAAGCCCCTTTTATGCCTGCGGGTGTGAAATCCATTACGGACTGGTATGCGCAAAAAGAGCGAGGGACTGCGCTGGGAATTTTTAACTCCTCCACGGTTATCGGCCAGGCTATTGCACCTCCCGCACTGGTTCTTATGCAAATTGCATGGGGGTGGAGAACCATGTTCGTCATTATCGGTGTCGCGGGGATATTGGTTGGCCTCTGCTGGTATGCCTGGTACCGCAATCGTGCGCAGTTCGTTTTGATGGATGATGAGCGGGCCTGGCTGTCTGTACCTGCCAAGCCTCGGCCTAAACTGCATTTTAAAGAATGGCTGGCGCTTTTCAGGCACCGTACCACCTGGGGGATGATTCTTGGATTCTCAGGCGTCAACTATACAGGCTGGCTCTATATTGCCTGGTTGCCGGGGTATTTACAGGCAGAGCAAGGATTTAGTTTAGCGAAGACGGGCTGGGTGGCAGCCATCCCTTTTCTTGCTGCTGCGGTGGGAATGTGGGTAAACGGTATTGCCGTAGACCGATTAGCTAAACATGGCTATGACCTTGCGAAAACGCGTAAAACGGCAATTGTTGTAGGACTGATAATGTCAGCGCTGGGGACTCTGCTGGTTGTTCAATCTTCTACGCCTGCGCAGGCCGTCGCCTTTATTTCAATGGCGCTGTTCTGCGTACATTTTGCTGGCACGTCGGCCTGGGGACTGGTTCAGGTTATGGTGTCTGAAACAAAAGTGGCCTCGGTGGCTGCGATTCAAAATTTTGGTAGCTTCATTTTTGCCTCTTTTGCTCCTGTCGTTACGGGGTGGGTGGTGGATACGACCCATTCCTTTAATCTTGCACTGGTGATCGCGGCCTGCGTTACGTTTACCGGGGCGGTTTGCTATTTCTTCATTGTGAAGGATCGCATTGAGTGAAGATCGCTATTTAATGCTTCTCAGCCCCCCTTTATCGGGGGCTTTCCTGCTTACAGCAGGTCGTAATTGACGGCGGTGGTCATATTTATGCAAAAAAAAAGCGGACCACGGGGTCCGCAAAAGTTCACGTTGGCTTTCGTTATGTCGAGTATGAGAGAAACTCTCTGAACGGGCAGTGGCTTCAAGGGGTTAAAGAGGTACCGCTCCGTTTCTGTGATGTATTATTAGTCAGAAAGCTTGATAGGGATAATCGTTCGTTGCTATGCTACCTATCGCCATGAACTATCGTGGCGACGGAGGATGAATAATGAATATTCGTGATCTTGAATACCTGGTGGCATTAGCCGAACATCGCCACTTCCGGCGGGCGGCGGATTCCTGTCACGTTAGCCAACCGACGCTGAGCGGGCAGATCCGCAAGCTGGAAGATGAGCTGGGCGTGATGCTACTGGAGCGTACGAGTCGTAAAGTTCTGTTCACTCAGGCAGGTTTGTTGCTGGTGGATCAGGCGCGTACCGTACTGCGTGAGGTCAAAGTGCTCAAGGAAATGGCAAGCCAGCAAGGCGAGACAATGTCTGGGCCGCTACATATTGGTTTGATCCCAACTGTTGGCCCTTATTTGCTGCCGCATATTATTCCCATGCTGCATCAGACCTTCCCGAAGTTAGAAATGTACTTGCATGAGGCGCAGACGCATCAATTGTTAGCGCAACTGGATAGCGGCAAACTCGACTGCGTTATTCTGGCGTTGGTGAAGGAGAGCGAGGCATTTATCGAAGTCCCGCTGTTTGATGAACCGATGATGCTGGCGATCTATGAAGATCACCCGTGGGCGAACCGCGATCGCGTGCCGATGTCCGATCTGGCGGGTGAAAAGCTGCTGATGCTGGAAGATGGCCACTGTCTGCGCGACCAGGCGATGGGCTTCTGTTTTGAAGCCGGTGCGGATGAAGATACCCATTTCCGGGCGACCAGTCTGGAAACATTACGCAATATGGTAGCGGCAGGAAGCGGGATTACCCTGTTGCCTGCGCTGTCGGTTCCGCGGGAACGTAAGCGTGATGGCGTGGTTTACCTGCCTTGTATTAAGCCTGAGCCGCGTCGTACGGTTGGGTTGGTTTATCGTCCAGGATCACCGCTGCGCAGCCGTTATGAGCAGTTGGCGGAGGCCATCCGTGGTTCGATGGATGGCCATTTTGACAACGCGTTAAAACAGGCGGTTTAAACCATTTAACGCCGCTACCCGGTAGGCTTCCGCCATGGTCGGGTAGTTAAAGGTGGTGTTAACGAAGTACTCGATCGTGTTACCACCACCTTTTTGTTCCATGATCGCCTGGCCAATGTGAATAATTTCTGCCGCACGCTCGCCAAAGCAATGGATTCCCAGAATTTCTTTGGTTTCACGATGGAACAGGATTTTCAGCGTTCCGACATTCATCCCAACGATTTGCGCCCGCGCCAGATGTTTAAACTGGGCACGTCCTACTTCATACGGCACTTTCATCGCTGTCAGTTGCTGTTCGGTTTTACCGACAGAACTGATTTCCGGAATGGTGTAAATCCCGGTGGGGATATCTTCGATAAGATGGGCGGTGGCCTCACCTTTGACCAGTGCGTGTGCTGCGATACGTCCCTGATCGTAAGCTGCAGAGGCAAGGCTCGGGTAACCGATCACATCGCCCACGGCATACACGTGCGGTAAAGCCGTTTGGTACATGCTGTTGACTTTCAACTGACCGCGGCTGTCTGTTTCCAGGCCAATATTTTCCAGCGCCAGCGAATCCGTGTTACCGGTGCGCCCGTTTGCGTACAGCAGGCAATCCGCTTTCAGTTTTTTGCCGGATTTCAGGTGCATGATCACGCCATCATCACACCCTTCGATTTTCTCGTACTCTTCATTGTGGCGAATGACGACGCCGCTGTTCCAGAAGTGGTAAGAGAGGGAGTCGGACATTTCCTGATCGAGGAATGCCAGCAGACGATCGCGGGTATTGATCAGGTCGACTTTGACATCCATTCCCCGGAATATCGAGGCGTATTCACAGCCAATGACCCCTGCGCCATAGATAAGCACGTGGCGCGGTTCATGTTGCAGGCTGAGAATGGAATCACTGTCATACACTCGGGGATGCGAGAAGTCGACATCGCCAGGATGATACGGGCGAGAACCGCAGGCGATGACAAATTTCTCGGCCGTCAACGTTTCTACCGTACCGTCACGGCATTCCAGTGCAAGCGTGTGTTCGTCAACAAAATGGGCGTTACCTTGCAGAATTTCGCAGTGATTACGCTCATAAAAACCCTGCCGCATGCGAGTTTGCTGATTTATTACGTTATCGGCATGGTTGAGAATATCGGCAAAGGAAGAACGAAGCAGTCGGGAATGGTCGCTGTAAAGAGGGTTCTGATTGAATTCGATGATACGGCTAACGGCGTGACGGAGCGCTTTTGACGGGATAGTGCCCCAGTGGGTACAACCGCCGCCAACGTTATGATAGCGCTCAATGACGGCGACGCGCGCTCCAAGCTTAACCAGACCCATTGCAGCGCCTTCGCCGCCGGGGCCTGAACCTATTACTATTGCATCGTAATCGTAGGAATGTGGCATGGTAAGGCTTACCTGTTCTTATACATAAAAGCAACAGGATAGTAACATTATTGCCGGGATAACCCAATTATCGTTGTGCTTTTTTGCGAAGTCGAAGCACAAACTGCGCGTAAACAATCATTCACAATCCGGCGTAAACCCGTTACTTTTAATCTCTGGTATAGTGCCAGACAAGGCATATGGAAGGATTCAGACATCGTGATGGGCGTTAGAGCGCAACAAAAAGAAAAAACCCGGCGTTCGCTGGTAGAAGCCGCATTCAGTCAACTGAGTGCTGAGCGTAGTTTCGCCAGTCTGAGCCTGCGTGAAGTTGCGCGGGAAGCGGGCATTGCGCCAACCTCGTTTTATCGCCATTTCCGTGATGTGGATGAGCTTGGTCTGACGATGGTCGATGAAAGCGGTTTAATGCTACGCCAGCTGATGCGCCAGGCGCGTCAGCGTATTGCTAAAGGCGGGAGTGTGATCCGCACCTCGGTCTCCACATTTATGGAGTTCATCGGCAACAATCCAAACGCCTTCCGTTTATTATTGCGTGAACGTTCGGGTACCTCAGCCGCATTTCGTGCGGCCGTTGCGCGAGAAATTCAACATTTCATCGCGGAACTTGCGGACTATCTTGAACTCGAAAACCATATGCCACGTGCGTTCACTGAAGCTCAGGCCGAAGCCATGGTGACGATTGTCTTCAGTGCGGGCGCGGAGGCACTGGATGTTGGCGCAGAACAGCGTCGGCAATTAGAAGAGCGACTGGTATTGCAACTGCGCATGATTGCGAAAGGGGCATATTACTGGTATCGCCGTGAACAAGAGAAAATGTCACATCACTCCGAGTAACGTGAAGGATGAGCAATGAAACAGTCAGGTCAAGATAAAGGTACGCTATTGCTGGCGCTGGTCGCTGGCTTGTCAATCAATGGTACATTTGCAGCGCTGTTTAGCTCCATTGTGCCATTTTCTGTCTTCCCGTTAATTGCGCTGATACTGGCGGTGTATTGCCTGCATCAACGCTATCAAAATCGCACGATGCCCGTGGGACTGCCAGGTCTTGCTGCCGCCTGCTTTATTCTGGGTGTGCTGCTTTACAGTACCGTGGTGCGTGCGGAATATCCGGATATCGGCTCCAACTTCTTCCCGGCGGTACTGTCGGTGGCTCTGGTGTTCTGGATTGGCTTTAAGGTCCGCAATCGTAAGCAGGAATTGGCAGAGTAATGCAGTAGGCCTGATGGCGCTACGCTTATCAGGCCTACAACGGCAACACGTTTTACTTTGCTGTCAGCAAGACCCCGCACTCCATATGGTGCGTATACGGGAACTGATCGAACAACGCCAGGCGTGACACATTGTGCGTCTGGCTTAATGTTTCCAGGTTCTTGCAGAGCGTCTCCGGGTTACAGGAGATGTAGAGGATACGCGGATACGCCTGCACCATTTTTTCCGTTTCACTGTCCAGACCGCTACGTGGCGGATCAACAAAAATGGTTTCGCACTGATAACTCTTCAGGTCAATGCCCTGCAGACGGTTAAATTCGCGCACACCGTTCATCGCCTGGGTAAACTCTTCCGCAGCCATACGAATAATTTGCACGTTATCAATGTGATTCGCAGCAATATTGTACTGTGCTGCCGCCACCGACGGTTTGGCGATTTCCGTCGCCAGTACGCGGTCAAAATTGCGCGCCAGCGCTAACGAAAAGTTACCGTTGCCACAGTACAGCTCCAGCAGGTCGCCGGTCGATCCTTTGGTGGCATCCAGCGCCCATTCCAGCATGTGAATGTTCATCGCTGCGTTGGGTTGGGTGAAGCTGTTCTCTACCTGGCGGTAAATCATCTCTTTCCCGGCAACCGGTAGACGTTCGTCAATGAAATCCTGGTCCAGCTCAATTTTGGTTTTCGTCGCCCGACCAATCAGATGCACATTCAGATTTTTTGCGCGTAACGCATCCCGTAAGGCTTCGGCTTCTTTACGCCAGGCATCATCCAGTTTTTTATGGTACAGCAGCGTTACCACCGCCTGATTGCTCATCGTCGTGAGGTAATCAATCTGGAACAGCTTGTGGCGTAGGGTGTGATTGTCACGAACGCCTTCAATCATGGCGGTCATCAGTTGGTTGATCAGCTCGCTGGCGGCCGGGAAGCTATCGACGCGAATGCGGTTTTTGGTCTGCTGATCAAACATGATGTGGTAAAGGTCATCACCATCGTGCCATAAACGAAATTCGGCACGCATACGGTAGTGACTGACCGGCGAGCGAAACACTTCCGGCATCAGGTCAGAAAACGGCGCCATCATACTCTGCAAACGGACGACTTTCTCGGCAAGCTGCGCGTCATACTGTTCTGTCGGAAGGTGTTCGGGGGTCATGATGCATCCTGAATAATAAAAGTACGCGGGGATTGTAGGGATTGCTCATCAGATGTCCAGTCATTGATGATTACGGATTTGTGATATCCAGCCTGGACAATAGGTTATAGCAGAATGTAGCATCCGTGCTCCGGTCCTGTGAGTTAAAAGGGAACCCAGTGTAAATCTGGGGCTGACGCGCAGCGGTAAGGAATGATGAGATGGATGCGTAAGCAGACACTGCCGTCAGGTGGGAAGTCTTCATCTCTTTTTATCTTGTACATGGATAATCTTCCAAGCCCGAAGACCTGCCGGCTAACGTCGCATCTGGTTTTCATCATCGCGTACTATCGATGGGGCCTGCGGCATCCTTCTTATATTGTGGATGCTTTACAATGATAAAAAAAACCTCGCTGTTGACGGCGCTCTCCGTCACAGCATTTTCCGGGTGGGCGCAGGATGTTAACCCGGACACCATGGTCGTTACTGCAAACCGTTTTCAACAACCTCTCAGTGCCGTGCTTGCTCCTGTGACTGTGGTCACGCGTCAGGATATTGATCGCTGGCAATCGACTTCCGTGAACGATGTACTACGCCGTCTGCCTGGGGTAGATATTTCGCAAAGCGGCGGCTCCGGACAGCTCTCTTCCATTTTTGTTCGTGGGACGAATTCCAGCCATGTGCTGGTGTTGGTTGACGGTGTCCGTCTGAATTTGGCGGGGGTCAGTGGTTCTGCGGATCTCAGCCAGTTCCCGGTGGCTCTTGTACAGCGTATTGAATACATCCGAGGCCCGCGTTCAGCTATTTATGGTTCGGATGCAATTGGCGGCGTGGTAAACATCATTACAACGCGCGAGAAATCGGGCACAGAGTTGTCTGCCGGATGGGGAACGAACAGTTATCAGAACTATAATATTTCAACGCAGCAACAGCTTGGTGAAAACACACGCGTCACGCTGATGGGGGATTACGCTTATACGCGTGGTTTTGATGTTGTCGCTTACGGTGGTACAGGCGTCCAGCCGCAATCCGATCGGGATGGCTTCCAGAGCAAGACGCTTTATGGCGCGCTGGAGCATAATTTTTCCGAGACCTGGAGCGGGTTTGTGCGCGGCTATGGCTATGATAACCGCACTAATTATGACTCCTACTACTGGCCAGGCACACCGCTGATCGACACTCGTCAACTCTATAGCCAGAGCTGGGATGCCGGATTGCGCTTCAAAGGTGAGAGCATTCAATCTCAACTGGTTTCCAGTTATAGCCACAGTAAGGACTATAACTACGACCCTGAATATGGTCGTTATGATGATTCCGCGACGCTGGATGATATGAAGCAATATAATGTCCAGTGGTCAAACAGTGTCGTCGTTGGTCACGGTAATGTCGGGACAGGTATCGACTGGCAGAAACAAACCACGACGCCCGGAACGGGTTATGTGGCTGAAGGTAATGAACAGCGCAACACGGGTCTCTACCTGACAGGGCTGCAGCAACTCGGTGACTTCACCTTTGAAGGTGCAGTGCGCAGTGATGATAATTCCCAGTTTGGCCGTCATAGTACCTGGCAAACCAGCGCCGGATGGGAATTTATTGAAGGCTATCGTTTTATTGCTTCCTACGGCACCTCTTACAAAGCCCCGAATCTGGGCCAACTGTATGGCTTCTACGGCAATTCAGATCTGAATCCTGAAGAAAGTAAGCAGTGGGAAGGCGCGTTTGAAGGGTTAACGGCAGGCGTTAGCTGGCGTATTTCAGGTTATCGTAACGATATCGATGACATGATCGATTATGACGATCATGCCCAGAAATATTACAACGAGGGGGAGGTCCGTATTAAAGGGGTTGAGGCAACCGCAAACTTTGATACGGGACCGTTGGCGCATACGCTCAGCTACGATTATGTCGATGCCCGTAATGCCATTACCGACCAACCTCTGCCTCGTCGCTCAAAACAACTGGTCAAATACCAACTTGACTGGCAGGTGCATGATTTTGACTGGGGCCTGACGTACCAGTATTTAGGTACCCGTTACGATACTGACTTTGTCACTTATGAGAATGTCAAAATGGGCGGTGTGAGTTTGTGGGATCTTGCCGTTTCATATCCACTCACCTCACAACTGACAGTTCGTGGTAAAATAGCTAACCTGTTCGACAAAGATTACGAGACGGTTTATGGCTACCCAACTGCAGGACGGGAATACACCTTGTCTGGCAGCTACACCTTCTGATCCACGTCCCACCGTGCTGGTGTTTGATTCCGGCGTTGGTGGGCTGTCAGTTTATGATGAGATCCGGCATCTCCTGCCGGATCTCCACTATATATACGCATTTGATAACGTCGCTTTTCCCTATGGGGAAAAAAGCGAAGAGTTTATCGTTGAGCGCGTTGTTGAAATTGTCACTGCAGTTCAGCAGCGTTACCCTCTCGCGCTGGCCGTCATTGCCTGTAATACGGCCAGTACGGTTTCACTGCCTGCATTACGCGAAAAGTTTGCTTTCCCGGTTGTAGGGGTCGTTCCTGCTATTAAACCGGCAGCGAGACTGACGGCGAATGGTGTGGTGGGGCTACTGGCGACGCGAGGGACGGTTAAACGCCCTTATACCCATGAGCTGATTGCGCGCTTTGCTAATGAATGTCAGATCTCCTTGTTGGGCTCTGCAGAGTTGGTAGAACTGGCTGAAGCCAAGTTACACGGCGCTCCTGTTCCCCTGGAAGAGTTGCGACGCATTCTGCGTCCCTGGCTTCGCATGCAAGAGCCGCCGGATACGGTGGTATTGGGATGCACGCATTTCCCTCTATTACAGGAAGAATTATTACAGGTGCTTCCTGAAGGGACTCGGCTGGTCGATTCCGGTGCTGCAATTGCGCGCCGTACTGCCTGGCTGTTAGAGCATGAAGCACCAGATGCAAAATCAACGGATGCGAATGTTGCGTTTTGCATGGCGGCAACGCCGGAGACTGAACAGTTATTACCCGTTTTACAGCGCTATGGCTTCAAAACGCTCGAAAAACTGGCTGTTTAAATGTATTTTGCTTAAAAAGAAAACACTCGGAAGATTATTTTAAATTTCCGCTTGTCAGCCTGAAATAACTCCCTATAATGCGCCTCCACTGACACGGAACAACGGCACGCAAGCCGCCGGGTCAGCGGGGTTCCACTGAGAACGCCGGCAGAGAAAAGCAAAATTAAATGCTTGACTCTGTAGCGGGATGGCGTAATATGCACACCCCGCGCCGCTGAGAAAAAGCGAAGCGGCACTGCTCTTTAACAATTTATCAGACAATCTGTGTGGGCACTCGAAGATACGGATTCTTAACGTCGCAAGACGAAAAATGAATACCAAGTCTCAAGAGTGAACATACGTAATTCATTACGAAGTTTAATTCACGAGCATCAAACTTAAATTGAAGAGTTTGATCATGGCTCAGATTGAACGCTGGCGGCAGGCCTAACACATGCAAGTCGAACGGTAGCACAGAGGAGCTTGCTCCTTGGGTGACGAGTGGCGGACGGGTGAGTAATGTCTGGGAAACTGCCCGATGGAGGGGGATAACTACTGGAAACGGTAGCTAATACCGCATAACGTCGCAAGACCAAAGAGGGGGACCTTCGGGCCTCTTGCCATCGGATGTGCCCAGATGGGATTAGCTAGTAGGTGGGGTAACGGCTCACCTAGGCGACGATCCCTAGCTGGTCTGAGAGGATGACCAGCCACACTGGAACTGAGACACGGTCCAGACTCCTACGGGAGGCAGCAGTGGGGAATATTGCACAATGGGCGCAAGCCTGATGCAGCCATGCCGCGTGTATGAAGAAGGCCTTCGGGTTGTAAAGTACTTTCAGCGGGGAGGAAGGCGATACGGTTAATAACCGTGTCGATTGACGTTACCCGCAGAAGAAGCACCGGCTAACTCCGTGCCAGCAGCCGCGGTAATACGGAGGGTGCAAGCGTTAATCGGAATTACTGGGCGTAAAGCGCACGCAGGCGGTCTGTCAAGTCGGATGTGAAATCCCCGGGCTCAACCTGGGAACTGCATCCGAAACTGGCAGGCTAGAGTCTTGTAGAGGGGGGTAGAATTCCAGGTGTAGCGGTGAAATGCGTAGAGATCTGGAGGAATACCGGTGGCGAAGGCGGCCCCCTGGACAAAGACTGACGCTCAGGTGCGAAAGCGTGGGGAGCAAACAGGATTAGATACCCTGGTAGTCCACGCCGTAAACGATGTCGACTTGGAGGTTGTGCCCTTGAGGCGTGGCTTCCGGAGCTAACGCGTTAAGTCGACCGCCTGGGGAGTACGGCCGCAAGGTTAAAACTCAAATGAATTGACGGGGGCCCGCACAAGCGGTGGAGCATGTGGTTTAATTCGATGCAACGCGAAGAACCTTACCTACTCTTGACATCCACGGAATTTAGCAGAGATGCTTTAGTGCCTTCGGGAACCGTGAGACAGGTGCTGCATGGCTGTCGTCAGCTCGTGTTGTGAAATGTTGGGTTAAGTCCCGCAACGAGCGCAACCCTTATCCTTTGTTGCCAGCGGTTCGGCCGGGAACTCAAAGGAGACTGCCAGTGATAAACTGGAGGAAGGTGGGGATGACGTCAAGTCATCATGGCCCTTACGAGTAGGGCTACACACGTGCTACAATGGCATATACAAAGAGAAGCGACCTCGCGAGAGCAAGCGGACCTCATAAAGTATGTCGTAGTCCGGATCGGAGTCTGCAACTCGACTCCGTGAAGTCGGAATCGCTAGTAATCGTGGATCAGAATGCCACGGTGAATACGTTCCCGGGCCTTGTACACACCGCCCGTCACACCATGGGAGTGGGTTGCAAAAGAAGTAGGTAGCTTAACCTTCGGGAGGGCGCTTACCACTTTGTGATTCATGACTGGGGTGAAGTCGTAACAAGGTAACCGTAGGGGAACCTGCGGTTGGATCACCTCCTTACCTTAAAGAACCTGCCTTTGTAGTGCTCACACAGATTGTCTGATGAAAATTAGCAGTAAGAAATCTCTGCAGGCTTGTAGCTCAGGTGGTTAGAGCGCACCCCTGATAAGGGTGAGGTCGGTGGTTCAAGTCCACTCAGGCCTACCAAATTCCTTCTGATACCGTAGGGTGTTTCAGAATGAACTAAGGTGAATGAGATAACTACGATGGGGCTATAGCTCAGCTGGGAGAGCGCCTGCTTTGCACGCAGGAGGTCTGCGGTTCGATCCCGCATAGCTCCACCATTACTTACTGCAAAAACCCAAGAAAACTTCAGAGTGTACCTGAAAAGGTTCACTGCGAAGTTTTGCTCTTTAAAAATCTGGATCAAGCTGAAAATTGAAACGACACACTGTGTCTGTTCTCCGTAATAAGAACAGGCAAGCGGTGTGTTCGAGTCTCTCAAATTTTCGCAACACGATGTGTTTTACGAAACACCTTCGGGTTGTGAGGTTAAGCGACTAAGCGTACACGGTGGATGCCCTGGCAGTCAGAGGCGATGAAGGACGTGCTAATCTGCGATAAGCGTCGGTAAGGTGATATGAACCGTTATAACCGGCGATTTCCGAATGGGGAAACCCAGTGTGATTCGTCACACTATCATTACGTGAATACATAGCGTAATGAAGCGAACCGGGGGAACTGAAACATCTAAGTACCCCGAGGAAAAGAAATCAACCGAGATTCCCCCAGTAGCGGCGAGCGAACGGGGAGCAGCCCAGAGTCTGAATCAGCATGTGTGGTAGTGGAACGGTCTGGAAAGTCCGGCGATACAGGGTGATAGCCCCGTACACAAAATCGCATGTGTTGTGAACTCGAAGAGTAGGGCGGGACACGTGGTATCCTGTCTGAATATGGGGGGACCATCCTCCAAGGCTAAATACTCCTGACTGACCGATAGTGAACCAGTACCGTGAGGGAAAGGCGAAAAGAACCCCGGCGAGGGGAGTGAAAAAGAACCTGAAACCGTGTACGTACAAGCAGTGGGAGCCTTGATTTATCAGGGTGACTGCGTACCTTTTGTATAATGGGTCAGCGACTTATATTCTGTAGCAAGGTTAACCGAATAGGGGAGCCGAAGGGAAACCGAGTCTTAACTGGGCGTTAAGTTGCAGGGTATAGACCCGAAACCCGGTGATCTAGCCATGGGCAGGTTGAAGGTTGGGTAACACTAACTGGAGGACCGAACCGACTAATGTTGAAAAATTAGCGGATGACTTGTGGCTGGGGGTGAAAGGCCAATCAAACCGGGAGATAGCTGGTTCTCCCCGAAAGCTATTTAGGTAGCGCCTCGTGAACTCATCTTCGGGGGTAGAGCACTGTTTCGGCTAGGGGGTCATCCCGACTTACCAACCCGATGCAAACTGCGAATACCGAAGAATGTTATCACGGGAGACACACGGCGGGTGCTAACGTCCGTCGTGAAGAGGGAAACAACCCAGACCGCCAGCTAAGGTCCCAAAGTCATGGTTAAGTGGGAAACGATGTGGGAAGGCACAGACAGCCAGGATGTTGGCTTAGAAGCAGCCATCATTTAAAGAAAGCGTAATAGCTCACTGGTCGAGTCGGCCTGCGCGGAAGATGTAACGGGGCTAAACCATGCACCGAAGCTGCGGCAGCGACACTATGTGTTGTTGGGTAGGGGAGCGTTCTGTAAGCCGTTGAAGGTGGCCTGTGAGGGTTGCTGGAGGTATCAGAAGTGCGAATGCTGACATAAGTAACGATAAAGCGGGTGAAAAGCCCGCTCGCCGGAAGACCAAGGGTTCCTGTCCAACGTTAATCGGGGCAGGGTGAGTCGACCCCTAAGGCGAGGCCGAAAGGCGTAGTCGATGGGAAACAGGTTAATATTCCTGTACTTGGTGTTACTGCGAAGGGGGGACGGAGAAGGCTATGTTGGCCGGGCGACGGTTGTCCCGGTTTAAGCATGTAGGCGGAGGTTCCAGGTAAATCCGGTTCCTTATTAACGCTGAGGTGTGATGACGAGGCACTACGGTGCTGAAGTAACAAATGCCCTGCTTCCAGGAAAAGCCTCTAAGCATCAGGTAACACAAAATCGTACCCCAAACCGACACAGGTGGTCAGGTAGAGAATACCAAGGCGCTTGAGAGAACTCGGGTGAAGGAACTAGGCAAAATGGTGCCGTAACTTCGGGAGAAGGCACGCTGATATGTAGGTGAAGCGACTTGCTCGTGGAGCTGAAATCAGTCGAAGATACCAGCTGGCTGCAACTGTTTATTAAAAACACAGCACTGTGCAAACACGAAAGTGGACGTATACGGTGTGACGCCTGCCCGGTGCCGGAAGGTTAATTGATGGGGTTATCCGTAAGGAGAAGCTCTTGATCGAAGCCCCGGTAAACGGCGGCCGTAACTATAACGGTCCTAAGGTAGCGAAATTCCTTGTCGGGTAAGTTCCGACCTGCACGAATGGCGTAATGATGGCCAGGCTGTCTCCACCCGAGACTCAGTGAAATTGAACTCGCTGTGAAGATGCAGTGTACCCGCGGCAAGACGGAAAGACCCCGTGAACCTTTACTATAGCTTGACACTGAACACTGGTCCTTGATGTGTAGGATAGGTGGGAGGCTTTGAAGTGTGGACGCCAGTCTGCATGGAGCCAACCTTGAAATACCACCCTTTAATGGCTGGTGTTCTAACGTAGACCCGTGATCCGGGTTGCGGACAGTGTCTGGTGGGTAGTTTGACTGGGGCGGTCTCCTCCTAAAGAGTAACGGAGGAGCACGAAGGTTAGCTAATCCTGGTCGGACATCAGGAGGTTAGTGCAAAGGCATAAGCTAGCTTGACTGCGAGAGTGACGGCTCGAGCAGGTGCGAAAGCAGGTCTTAGTGATCCGGTGGTTCTGAATGGAAGGGCCATCGCTCAACGGATAAAAGGTACTCCGGGGATAACAGGCTGATACCGCCCAAGAGTTCATATCGACGGCGGTGTTTGGCACCTCGATGTCGGCTCATCACATCCTGGGGCTGAAGTAGGTCCCAAGGGTATGGCTGTTCGCCATTTAAAGTGGTACGCGAGCTGGGTTTAGAACGTCGTGAGACAGTTCGGTCCCTATCTGCCGTGGGCGCTGGAGAATTGAGGGGGGCTGCTCCTAGTACGAGAGGACCGGAGTGGACGCATCACTGGTGTTCGGGTTGTCATGCCAATGGCATTGCCCGGTAGCTAAATGCGGAAGAGATAAGTGCTGAAAGCATCTAAGCACGAAACTTGCCCCGAGATGAGTTCTCCCTGAGACTATAAGTCTCCTGAAGGAACGTTGAAGACTACGACGTTGATAGGTCGGGTGTGTAAGTGTAGCGATACATTGAGCTAACCGATACTAATGAACCGTGAGGCTTAACCTTACAACGCCAAAGGTGTTTTGGCGAAGAGACCAATAATCAGCTTGATACAGATTAAATTAATGTGTTCAGAGAACATGTTAATAAACAGAATTTGCCTGGCGGCTGTAGCGCGGTGGTCCCACCTGACCCCATGCCGAACTCAGAAGTGAAACGCCGTAGCGCCGATGGTAGTGTGGGGTCTCCCCATGCGAGAGTAGGGAACTGCCAGGCATCAAATAAGCAAAAAGCCCTGTACTGACGTACAGGGCTTTTTGCGCTTTCACAGATATCCTCTTATCCCTCTCCCTGGTATAACCACAAGCCATACTGCTGCTTATGCTGTAAACTAAGCGCGATTTTGCATCAGGAAAGCGTCTATGAATCACTCCCTTAAACCCTGGAATACCTTCGGTATTGAACAATGTGCTAACGCAATTGTTTGTGCTGAAAATGAACAACAAGTACTGAACGCATGGCAATTAGCAGACTCACTTGGTCATCCGGTATTGATACTGGGTGAGGGGAGTAATGTGCTCTTCCTTGAACCTTTCCGGGGGACGGTGATTATTAACCGTATCAAGGGCATTGCAGTGACGGAAAAAACGGATGCGTGGCACTTGCATGTCGGTGCGGGTGAAAACTGGCATCATCTGGTGCAGTACTCTCTTCAGCAGGGAATGCCGGGTCTGGAAAATCTGGCGCTAATTCCTGGCTGTGTTGGTTCATCCCCTATCCAGAATATCGGCGCTTATGGCGTAGAGCTACAACGTGTCTGCGAATACGTTGACTGCGTTGAATTGTCGACAGGCAAACATCTGCGCGTAAGAGCTGAAGAATGCCGTTTTGGTTATCGTGACAGCATTTTCAAACATGAATATCAGGATCGTTTCGTTATTGTCGCCGTTGGCCTGCGCTTGCCTAAACATTGGCAGCCAGTACTGACTTACGGCGATCTCGCGCGTCTGGATCCTGCAACGGTCACACCTCAGCAAGTTTTTGATTCTGTCTGTCATATGCGTACAACAAAGCTGCCCGATCCAAAAGTAAATGGTAATGCGGGGAGCTTCTTTAAAAACCCGGTTATCGCAGCGGAGATTGCACAGACGCTGCTGTCAAAATTCCCTGGTGCGCCACATTATCCGCAGGTGGATGGTTCGGTGAAACTGGCTGCAGGCTGGCTCATCGACCAGTGTCAATTGAAAGGCGTGGGTATTGGTGGTGCTGCTGTACACCGCCAGCAGGCACTGGTGCTGATCAATGCAGATAATGCGACAAGTGAAGACGTTGTTCAGCTTGCACACCTTGTGCGTGAGAAAGTGGGTGAAAAATTTAATGTCTGGCTGGAGCCAGAGGTTCGCTTCATTGGACCTACAGGTGAGATAAACGCTGTGGAGGTCATCGCATGAAGGATAATACCGTTCCCCTGACGCTCATTTCTTTATTGGCCGATGGTGAGTTTCATTCTGGTGAGCAACTGGGTGAAAAGCTTGGAATGAGTCGCGCGGCAATTAACAAGCATATCCAGACGTTACGCGACTGGGGAGTGGATGTGTTTACCGTGCCAGGCAAAGGATACAGCTTGCCGGAGCCGATACAATTACTGGATGCTTCTCGTATTCTTAGTCAACTGGATGGCGGCACTGTTTCCGTACTTCCCGTTATAGATTCTACGAATCAGTACTTACTGGACCGTATTGGCCAGTTGAATTCTGGCGATGCCTGCGTGGCAGAATACCAGCAGGCAGGCCGTGGGCGACGTGGGCGCAAATGGTTTTCACCGTTTGGTGCCAATCTGTACCTTTCTATGTTCTGGCGTCTGGAGCAAGGCCCGGCAGCGGCGATTGGTCTGAGTCTGGTCATCGGTATCGTCATGGCTGAGGTGCTGCGTGATCTGGGTGCTGATAAAGTACGGGTGAAATGGCCCAACGATCTTTACCTTCAGGATCGGAAACTTGCCGGCATCCTTGTCGAGTTAACAGGAAAAACAGGCGATGCTGCGCAAATTGTCATCGGTGCAGGGATCAATATGGCGATGCGCCGTGTTGAAGAAGGGATAGTGAATCAGGGATGGATTAACCTGCAGGAAGCCGGGATTACCCTTGACCGCAATACACTCGCTGCGAGACTTATTAGAGAGCTTCGCGCCGCACTGGAATTATTTGAACAAGAAGGGTTGACCCCGTATCTGTCTCGCTGGGAAAAACTGGATAACTTTATTAACCGACCTGTGAAGCTGATCATCGGTGATAAAGAAATATTTGGTATTTCGCGAGGAATAGATACTCAGGGAGCATTACTGCTTGAACAGGATGGTGAGATTAAATCCTGGATGGGCGGGGAAATATCGCTGAGAAGCGCAGAATAATAACAAGGGGAGCAATGGCTCCCCTGTTAAATTATTTTCTCAGCCGCACTTGTTCAACGGCGTGATTGGCACTCTTCGTCATGATGAGGCTGGCACGCTCACGAGTTGGTAATATATTTTGTTTTAGATTCAACCAGTTGATTTCTTTCCATAGCGATGTTGCTGTATTGATAGCTTCATCTTTAGATAATTTTGCATAGTTATGGAAATAAGAGTCTGGATCGGTAAACGCCCCTTCGCGGAACTTAAGGAAGCGGTTGATATACCACGATTGAAGTAACTCTTCTGGTGCGTCTACATAGATAGAAAAATCGACAAAATCAGAAACAAATACATGATGCGGATCGTGCGGATAGTCCATTCCGCTTTGCAATACATTTAATCCTTCAAGAATCAATATATCAGGCTGTGCAACCGTTTTATCCCCATCTGGGATCACATCATAAATTAAATGTGAGTAGACCGGGGCCGTGACGTTTGGCACGCCTGATTTGAGATCAGAAACGAATTGCACCAGGCGACGCATATCGTAAGACTCAGGGAATCCTTTCTTCTTCATCAAGCCGCGATCTTTTAAAACCTGATTAGGATAAAGGAAACCATCCGTCGTAATCAATTCAACGCGACGGTGTTCTGGCCAGCGGCTCAGTAGTGCTTGCAGGACACGCGCAGTGGTGCTTTTACCGACCGCAACGCTGCCCGCAATGCTAATGATGTAAGGAATGCGCTGACCGTTAGTCCCTAAAAATTGCTCCAGAACCGCCTGGCGACGCAGGTTTGAACTGATGTAAAAATTGAGCAGGCGTGAAAGGGGTAAATAGATCTCGGCAACTTCTTCCAGCGACAAATCTTCATTAATACCTTTGAGTCGCGCAACCTCATCCTCTGCCAACGTCATTGGCACGGAATCACGGAGTGCAGCCCATTGGTTGCGATCAAACTGTAGGTAAGGCGTCATTAACGTTTGCTCTTTTATACTCATAAGCATGTTTCTGACTGTCATTGCTCTATCAGGTCAATGATAAAAAGGCGAATCATCCCCAGCATGCAATGGCACGTCACATTTCAGTTAATTTGGACAATGGGCAGGAGGGTAACACCAGATGGGAGGGAATAATAAGAAAAAATATCTCATGAGAAACTTTAGCTGGGGAACAATGTGGCGGATATACCCTATGCATAAGAGGTGAGTTCTCTTCATTCGTGATCCTAAATCGCTGCGATAAAGGTGGTTGAAGCTGAAAAAATGCACATACTGGAATGGAAATCGACTATTTATCGGCCTTGTAGTGCAAAATGTGAGCGAAAGAACATTTTATGCAATTTTTTAGTTGCATGAGTGCGAATGTCTCCATAAAATGCGCGCTACTTGATGCCGACTTAGCTCAGTAGGTAGAGCAACTGACTTGTAATCAGTAGGTCACCAGTTCGATTCCGGTAGTCGGCACCATCAAGTCCGGTGGGGTTCCCGAGCGGCCAAAGGGAGCAGACTGTAAATCTGCCGTCACAGACTTCGAAGGTTCGAATCCTTCCCCCACCACCACTTTCTGGCAGCGTTTTCGCCGCCTGGGTTGATTAAAAAATTAATCAACTCAAAACATAAAAAGAGAGCAATCTCTTTTTTGTTACAGAAAGAACTGGGTAGCCGAGTTTCAGGATGCGGGCATCGTATAATGGCTATTACCTCAGCCTTCCAAGCTGATGATGCGGGTTCGATTCCCGCTGCCCGCTCCAAGACGTGCTGATATGGCTCAGTTGGTAGAGCGCACCCTTGGTAAGGGTGAGGTCCCCAGTTCGACTCTGGGTATCAGCACCACTTCACTTCTCCTTCCCGTTTCTCTCTGTTTACCGTTAAAAACATTCAACAGTTCAGGCATATCGCCTGGTTGATGTGGTGATATCACCGATTTATCCGTGTCTTAGAGGGACAATCGATGTCTAAAGAAAAGTTTGAACGTACAAAACCGCACGTTAACGTCGGTACTATCGGCCACGTTGACCATGGTAAAACAACGCTGACCGCTGCCATCACTACCGTACTGGCTAAAACCTACGGCGGTGCTGCTCGCGCATTCGACCAGATCGATAACGCGCCGGAAGAAAAAGCTCGTGGTATCACCATCAACACTTCTCACGTTGAATATGACACCCCGACTCGCCACTACGCACACGTAGACTGCCCGGGCCACGCCGACTATGTTAAAAACATGATCACCGGTGCTGCGCAGATGGACGGCGCGATCCTGGTTGTTGCTGCGACTGACGGCCCGATGCCGCAGACTCGTGAGCACATCCTGCTGGGTCGTCAGGTAGGCGTTCCGTACATCATCGTGTTCCTGAACAAATGCGACATGGTTGATGACGAAGAGCTGCTGGAACTGGTAGAAATGGAAGTTCGTGAACTTCTGTCTCAGTACGATTTCCCGGGCGACGACACTCCGATCGTTCGTGGTTCTGCTCTGAAAGCGCTGGAAGGCGAAGCAGAGTGGGAAGCGAAAATCATCGAACTGGCTGGCTTCCTGGATTCTTACATCCCGGAACCAGAGCGTGCGATTGACAAGCCGTTCCTGCTGCCTATCGAAGACGTATTCTCCATCTCCGGTCGTGGTACCGTTGTTACCGGTCGTGTAGAGCGCGGTATCGTTAAAGTTGGCGAAGAAGTTGAAATCGTTGGTATCAAAGAGACTGCCAAGTCTACCTGTACTGGCGTTGAAATGTTCCGCAAACTGCTGGACGAAGGCCGTGCTGGTGAGAACGTTGGTGTTCTGCTGCGTGGTATCAAACGTGAAGAAATCGAACGTGGTCAGGTACTGGCTAAGCCGGGTTCCATCAAGCCGCACACCAAGTTCGAATCTGAAGTTTATATCCTGTCCAAAGACGAAGGCGGCCGTCATACTCCGTTCTTCAAAGGCTACCGTCCGCAGTTCTACTTCCGTACTACTGACGTGACTGGTACCATCGAACTGCCGGAAGGCGTAGAGATGGTAATGCCGGGCGACAACATCAAAATGGTTGTTACCCTGATTCACCCGATCGCGATGGACGACGGTCTGCGTTTCGCAATCCGTGAAGGCGGCCGTACTGTTGGTGCGGGCGTGGTTGCTAAAGTTATCGCTTAATCGCTGATAACATTTGACGCAATGCGCAATAAAAGGGCATCATTTGATGCCCTTTTTGCACGCTTTCGAACCAGAACCTGGCTCATCAGTGATTTTTTTTGTCATAATCATTGCTGAGACAGGCTCTGTAGAGGGCGTTTAGTCCGAAACTCACCAGAGCATTTCGGTTTGGATTGCCTCGCTTACGCGGGGTGAAAATGTTTGTAGAATACTTCTGACAGGTTGGTTTATGAGTGCGAATACCGAAGCTCAAGGAAGCGGGCGTGGCCTGGAAGCGATGAAGTGGGTGGCTGTAGCCCTATTGCTGCTTGTGGCTATCGTTGGCAACTACCTCTATCGTGACATGATGCTGCCGCTGCGTGCGCTGGCCGTAGTGATTCTGATTGCGGCAGCGGGTGGTGTTGCGCTGTTGACGACAAAAGGTAAAGCGACGGTTGCTTTTGCCCGTGAAGCGCGTACTGAAGTCCGTAAGGTCATTTGGCCGACTCGCCAGGAAACATTGCACACCACACTGATCGTGGCTGCGGTTACTGCAGTAATGTCACTAATCCTGTGGGGACTGGATGGTATTCTGGTCCGCCTGGTATCCTTTATCACTGGCCTGAGGTTCTGAGATGTCTGAAGCTCCTAAAAAGCGCTGGTACGTCGTTCAGGCGTTTTCCGGTTTTGAAGGCCGCGTAGCGACGTCGCTGCGTGAGCATATCAAATTACACAATATGGAAGAGTTGTTTGGTGAAGTCATGGTGCCGACCGAAGAAGTGGTCGAAATCCGTGGTGGCCAGCGTCGCAAAAGCGAGCGCAAATTCTTCCCGGGCTACGTACTGGTCCAGATGGTGATGAACGACGCAAGCTGGCACCTGGTGCGCAGCGTACCGCGTGTGATGGGCTTCATCGGTGGTACTTCCGACCGTCCGGCGCCAATCAGCGATAAAGAAGTTGATGCGATTATGAACCGCCTGCAGCAGGTAGGTGATAAGCCGCGTCCGAAAACGCTGTTTGAACCGGGTGAGATGGTTCGTGTTAGCGATGGTCCGTTTGCTGACTTTAACGGCGTGGTTGAAGAAGTCGACTACGAGAAGTCTCGCCTGAAAGTTTCCGTTTCTATCTTCGGTCGTGCGACCCCGGTAGAACTGGATTTTGCTCAGGTTGAAAAAGCCTAACACGTCGATCAAAAAAGCGGCGATTTAATCGTTGCACAAGGCGCGAGATTGGAATACAATTTCGCGCCTTTTGTTTTTATGGATTCCATCCGTAAAACGAATTTTATCACGGGGAGCCTCTTTGAGGCGCTATAACCCAACCAGAGGAATTTAGAATGGCTAAGAAAGTACAAGCCTATGTCAAGCTGCAGGTTGCAGCTGGTATGGCTAACCCGAGTCCGCCGGTAGGTCCAGCACTGGGTCAACAAGGCGTGAACATCATGGAATTCTGCAAAGCGTTCAACGCAAAAACTGATTCCATGGAAAAAGGTCTGCCGATCCCGGTTGTTATTACCGTTTACGCTGACCGTTCTTTCACTTTCGTTACCAAAACGCCTCCGGCAGCAGTACTGCTGAAGAAAGCGGCTGGTATCAAGTCTGGTTCCGGCAAGCCGAACAAAGACAAAGTGGGTAAAATTTCCCGCGCTCAGCTGCAGGAAATCGCGCAGACCAAAGCTGCCGACATGACTGGTTCCGACATTGAAGCGATGACTCGCTCCATTGAAGGTACTGCACGTTCCATGGGCCTGGTAGTGGAGGATTAAGAAATGGCTAAACTGACCAAGCGTATGCGCGTGATCCGTGACAAAGTTGATGCAACTAAACAGTACGACATCAACGAAGCTATTGCTCTGCTGAAAGAGCTGGCCACCGCTAAATTCGTAGAAAGCGTGGACGTTGCCGTTAACCTCGGCATCGATGCTCGTAAATCTGACCAGAACGTACGTGGTGCAACTGTACTGCCGCACGGTACTGGCCGTTCCGTTCGCGTAGCCGTATTTACCCAGGGTGCAAACGCTGAAGCTGCTAAAGCTGCAGGTGCTGAACTGGTAGGTATGGAAGATCTGGCTGACCAGATCAAGAAAGGCGAAATGAACTTTGACGTTGTTATTGCTTCCCCGGATGCAATGCGCGTTGTTGGCCAGCTGGGCCAGGTTCTGGGTCCGCGCGGCCTGATGCCAAACCCGAAAGTTGGTACTGTAACTCCTAACGTTGCTGAAGCGGTTAAGAACGCTAAAGCAGGTCAGGTTCGTTACCGTAACGACAAAAACGGCATCATCCACACCACCATCGGTAAAGTGGATTTTGACGCTGACAAACTGAAAGAAAACCTGGAATCTCTGCTGGTTGCGCTGAAAAAAGCGAAACCGACTCAGGCGAAAGGCGTGTACATCAAGAAAGTTAGCCTCTCCACCACCATGGGTGCTGGCGTTGCCGTTGATCAAGCTGGTCTGAGCGCTTCTGCGAACTAAGATTAGCTTTACGTGGGCGGTGGATTTGTCTACAATTCTACCCCCACGTTTGTTAACGAAAGTTAGCAGATAAAAAGATTTGTTCGTTGGAGCCTGGCCTATCCAGGCCTCCGTCGAAGACCGCAGGTGTTTCGTAAGAAGCTTAATGCCCTGCGTAGACGGTGACAGAACGCTAAGATTATTTCTGATACTCTGGCTTGTTTCTGCTCACCGTATTTAGACGCTCTGTCCGTTGGGAAGAGTGAAGTGAGTTCCGGAACATGAGTTCCGGCAAACATCCAGGAGCAAAGCTAATGGCTTTAAATCTTCAAGACAAACAAGCGATTGTTGCTGAAGTCAGCGAAGTAGCCAAAGGCGCGCTGTCTGCAGTAGTTGCGGATTCCCGTGGCGTAACTGTAGACAAAATGACTGAACTGCGTAAAGCAGGTCGCGAAGCCGGCGTATACATGCGTGTTGTTCGTAACACCCTGCTGCGCCGTGTTGTTGAAGGTACTCAGTTTGAGTGCCTGAAAGACGCGTTCGTTGGTCCGACCCTGATTGCATATTCTATGGAACACCCGGGCGCAGCTGCTCGTCTGTTCAAAGATTTCGCGAAAGCGAATGCAAAATTTGAGGTCAAAGCCGCAGCCTTTGAAGGTGAATTGATCCCGGCATCGCAAATCGATCGCCTGGCAACTCTGCCGACCTACGAAGAAGCAATTGCACGCCTGATGGCAACCATGAAAGAAGCTTCGGCTGGCAAACTGGTTCGCACTCTGGCTGCTGTTCGCGATGCGAAAGAAGCTGCTTAATCGCAGTTATCTTTATCAAGCATCTGCTTACGTATAAACTTATTCTGATTTTCAGGAACAATTTAAATGTCTATCACTAAAGATCAAATCATTGAAGCAGTATCCGCTATGTCTGTAATGGACGTTGTAGAACTGATTTCTGCAATGGAAGAAAAATTCGGTGTTTCCGCTGCTGCTGCTGTAGCTGTAGCTGCTGGCCCGGCTGAAGTTGCTGAAGAAAAAACTGAATTCGACGTAATTCTGAAAGCTGCTGGCGCTAACAAAGTTGCTGTTATCAAAGCAGTACGTAGCGCAACTGGCCTGGGTCTGAAAGAAGCTAAAGACCTGGTAGAATCTGCTCCGGCCGCTCTGAAAGAAGGCGTGAGCAAAGATGACGCAGAAGCACTGAAAAAATCTCTGGAAGAAGCTGGCGCTGAAGTTGAAGTTAAATAAGCCAACTTTTCTGGTTGCAGCCTGAGAAATTAGGCTGATGGCTGGTGACTTTTTAGTCACCAGCCTTTTTGCGCTGTAAGGCGCCAGTAGCATTTCACACTGTTTGACTACTGTTGTGCCTTTCAATGCTTGTTTCTATCGACGACTTAATATACTGCGACAGGGTGCTCGCTCTGTGTAAATCGCAACGAAATGGTTTAAGCGTGATAGCAACAGGCATTGCGGAAAGTATTCAATTTTCCGATCAACAAAATAGTGTTGCACAAACTGTCCCTTCGTCGGACAGATGGGTCGACTTGTCAGCGAGCTGAGGAACCCTATGGTTTACTCCTATACCGAGAAAAAACGTATTCGTAAGGATTTTGGTAAACGTCCACAAGTTCTGGACATACCTTATCTCCTTTCTATCCAGCTTGACTCGTTTCAGAAGTTTATCGAGCAAGATCCTGAAGGGCAGTACGGTCTGGAAGCAGCCTTCCGTTCTGTGTTCCCGATTCAGAGCTACAGCGGTAATTCCGAGCTGCAATACGTCAGCTACCGCCTTGGCGAACCGGTGTTTGACGTTCAGGAATGTCAGATCCGTGGCGTGACCTATTCCGCACCGCTGCGCGTCAAACTGCGTCTGGTGATCTACGAGCGCGAAGCGCCGGAAGGCACCGTAAAAGACATTAAAGAACAAGAAGTCTACATGGGCGAAATTCCGCTCATGACTGACAACGGTACTTTTGTTATCAACGGTACTGAGCGTGTTATCGTTTCTCAGTTGCACCGTAGTCCGGGCGTCTTCTTTGACTCCGACAAAGGTAAAACCCACTCTTCGGGTAAAGTACTGTATAACGCGCGTATCATCCCTTACCGTGGTTCCTGGCTGGACTTCGAATTCGATCCGAAGGACAACCTGTTCGTACGTATCGACCGTCGCCGCAAACTGCCTGCGACCATTATTCTGCGTGCGCTGAACTACACCACTGAGCAGATCCTTGACCTGTTCTTTGAAAAAGTTGTTTTCGAAATTCGCGACAACAAGCTGCAGATGGAACTGGTGCCGGAACGCCTGCGTGGCGAAACCGCATCTTTTGACATCGAAGCTAACGGCAAAGTGTACGTCGAAAAAGGTCGCCGCATTACTGCGCGCCACATTCGCCAACTGGAAAAAGACGATATCAAACATATCGAAGTTCCGGTTGAATACATTGCTGGCAAAGTGGCGTCTAAAGACTACGTTGACGAATCTACTGGCGAGCTGATCTGCGCAGCGAACATGGAGCTGAGCCTGGATCTGCTGGCTAAGCTGAGCCAGTCCGGCCACAAACGTATCGAAACGCTGTTCACCAACGATCTGGACCACGGTCCGTACATCTCTGAGACTGTACGCGTCGACCCAACTAACGATCGTCTGAGCGCGCTGGTAGAAATCTACCGCATGATGCGCCCGGGTGAACCGCCGACGCGTGAAGCGGCTGAAAGCCTGTTTGAGAACCTGTTCTTCTCCGAAGACCGCTATGACCTGTCTGCGGTTGGTCGTATGAAGTTCAACCGTTCTCTGCTGCGCGACGAAATCGAAGGTTCCGGTATCCTGAGCAAAGACGACATCATTGAAGTGATGAAGAAGCTCATCGATATCCGTAACGGTAAAGGCGAAGTCGATGATATCGACCACCTCGGCAACCGTCGTATCCGTTCCGTAGGCGAAATGGCGGAAAACCAGTTCCGCGTTGGCCTGGTACGTGTAGAGCGTGCGGTGAAAGAGCGTCTGTCTCTGGGCGATCTGGATACCCTGATGCCTCAGGATATGATCAACGCCAAACCGATTTCTGCCGCAGTGAAAGAGTTCTTTGGTTCCAGCCAGCTGTCTCAGTTTATGGACCAGAACAACCCGCTGTCTGAGATTACGCACAAACGTCGTATCTCCGCACTCGGCCCAGGCGGTCTGACCCGTGAACGCGCAGGCTTTGAAGTTCGAGACGTACACCCGACTCACTACGGTCGCGTATGTCCAATCGAAACGCCTGAAGGTCCGAACATCGGTCTGATCAACTCCCTGTCCGTGTACGCACAGACTAACGAATATGGCTTCCTTGAGACGCCGTACCGTCGTGTTGTTGATGGCGTGGTAACTGACGAAATTCATTACCTGTCTGCTATTGAAGAAGGCAACTTCGTTATCGCTCAGGCGAACTCCAACCTGGATGACGAAGGGCACTTTGTAGAAGATCTGGTTACCTGCCGTAGCAAAGGCGAATCCAGCTTGTTCAGCCGCGATCAGGTTGACTACATGGACGTATCCACTCAACAGGTGGTATCCGTCGGTGCGTCCCTGATCCCGTTCCTGGAACACGATGACGCCAACCGTGCATTGATGGGTGCGAACATGCAACGTCAGGCGGTTCCGACTCTGCGTGCTGATAAGCCGCTGGTTGGTACCGGTATGGAACGTGCTGTTGCCGTTGACTCCGGTGTAACTGCGGTGGCTAAACGTGGCGGTACCGTTCAGTACGTGGATGCTTCCCGTATCGTTATCAAAGTTAACGAAGACGAGATGTACCCGGGCGAAGCAGGTATCGACATCTATAACCTGACCAAATACACCCGTTCTAACCAGAACACCTGTATCAACCAGATGCCGTGTGTGTCTCTGGGTGAGCCGGTTGAACGTGGTGATGTGCTGGCAGACGGTCCGTCCACTGACCTCGGTGAACTGGCGCTCGGTCAGAACATGCGCGTGGCGTTCATGCCATGGAACGGTTACAACTTCGAAGACTCCATCCTCGTTTCCGAGCGTGTTGTTCAGGAAGACCGTTTCACCACTATCCACATTCAGGAACTGGCATGTGTGTCCCGTGACACCAAGCTGGGGCCAGAAGAGATCACCGCTGACATCCCGAACGTGGGTGAAGCTGCGCTCTCCAAACTGGATGAATCCGGTATCGTTTATATCGGCGCAGAAGTGACCGGTGGCGATATTCTGGTTGGTAAGGTAACGCCGAAAGGTGAAACCCAGCTGACGCCAGAAGAGAAACTGCTGCGTGCGATCTTCGGTGAGAAAGCGTCTGACGTTAAAGACTCTTCTCTGCGCGTACCAAACGGTGTTTCCGGTACGATTATCGACGTTCAGGTCTTTACTCGCGATGGCGTAGAAAAAGACAAACGTGCGCTGGAAATCGAAGAGATGCAGCTGAAGCAGGCGAAGAAAGACCTGTCTGAAGAACTGCAGATCCTCGAAGCTGGCCTGTTTAGCCGTATCTACGCGGTGCTGGTTGCCGGTGGTGTTGAAGCTGAGAAGCTCGACAAACTGCCTCGCGATCGCTGGCTGGAACTGGGCCTGACCGACGAAGAGAAACAAAATCAGCTGGAACAGCTGGCTGAACAGTACGACGAGCTGAAGCACGAGTTCGAGAAGAAACTCGAAGCGAAACGCCGCAAAATCACTCAGGGCGACGATCTGGCACCGGGCGTGCTGAAGATTGTTAAGGTTTATCTGGCGGTTAAACGTCGGATCCAACCTGGTGATAAGATGGCAGGTCGTCACGGTAACAAGGGTGTTATTTCTAAGATCAACCCGATCGAAGATATGCCTTACGATGAAAACGGCACGCCGGTAGACATCGTACTGAACCCGCTGGGCGTACCGTCTCGTATGAACATCGGTCAGATTCTGGAAACTCACCTGGGTATGGCTGCGAAAGGCATTGGCGATAAGATCAACGCCATGCTGAAACAGCAGCAAGAAGTCGCGAAACTGCGCGAGTTCATCCAGCGTGCGTACGATCTGGGCTCTGACGTTCGTCAGAAAGTTGACCTGAACACCTTCAGCGATGATGAAGTTCTGCGTCTGGCTGAAAACCTGAAAAAAGGTATGCCGATCGCAACGCCGGTCTTCGACGGTGCGAAAGAGTCTGAAATCAAGGAACTGTTACAGCTGGGTGGCCTGCCGACTTCCGGTCAGATCACACTGTTCGACGGTCGTACCGGTGAGCAATTCGAGCGCCAGGTTACCGTTGGCTACATGTACATGCTGAAACTGAACCACCTGGTTGATGACAAGATGCATGCGCGTTCTACCGGTTCTTACAGCCTGGTTACTCAGCAGCCGCTGGGTGGTAAGGCGCAGTTCGGTGGTCAGCGCTTCGGGGAGATGGAAGTGTGGGCGCTGGAAGCATATGGCGCGGCATACACCCTGCAGGAAATGCTCACCGTTAAGTCTGATGACGTGAACGGCCGTACTAAGATGTATAAAAACATCGTAGACGGTAACCATCAGATGGAGCCGGGCATGCCAGAATCCTTCAACGTACTGTTGAAAGAGATTCGTTCGCTGGGTATCAACATCGAGCTGGAAGACGAGTAACTCTCGCTCAAACAGGTCACTGGTGCTGGCGTAACAGCCAGCACCAGATTGTGCTAACTCCGACGGGAGCAAATCCGTGAAAGACTTATTAAAGTTTCTGAAAGCGCAAACTAAAACCGAAGAGTTTGATGCGATCAAAATTGCTCTGGCCTCGCCAGACATGATCCGTTCATGGTCTTTTGGTGAAGTTAAGAAGCCGGAAACCATTAACTACCGTACGTTCAAGCCTGAGCGTGACGGCCTTTTCTGCGCCCGTATCTTTGGGCCAGTAAAAGACTACGAGTGCCTGTGCGGTAAGTACAAGCGCCTGAAACACCGTGGTGTGATCTGTGAGAAGTGCGGCGTTGAAGTGACCCAGACTAAAGTACGCCGTGAGCGTATGGGCCACATCGAGCTGGCGTCTCCGACTGCGCACATCTGGTTCCTGAAATCTCTGCCGTCCCGTATCGGCCTGCTGCTCGATATGCCGCTGCGCGATATCGAACGCGTGCTGTACTTCGAATCCTATGTGGTTATCGAAGGCGGTATGACCAATCTGGAACGCCAGCAGATCCTGACTGAAGAACAGTATCTGGATGCGCTGGAAGAGTTCGGTGACGAATTCGACGCGAAGATGGGTGCGGAAGCTATTCAGGCCCTGCTGAAGAGCATGGATCTGGAGCAAGAGTGTGAAACTCTGCGTGAAGAGCTGAACGAAACCAACTCTGAAACCAAGCGTAAGAAGCTGACCAAGCGTATCAAACTGCTGGAAGCGTTCGTTCAGTCTGGCAACAAGCCGGAGTGGATGATCCTGACCGTTCTGCCGGTTCTGCCGCCAGATCTGCGTCCGCTGGTTCCGCTGGATGGCGGTCGTTTCGCAACGTCGGATCTGAACGATCTGTATCGTCGCGTTATCAACCGTAACAACCGTCTGAAACGTCTGTTGGATCTGGCTGCGCCGGACATCATCGTACGTAACGAAAAACGTATGCTGCAGGAAGCGGTTGACGCCCTGCTGGATAACGGTCGTCGCGGTCGTGCGATCACCGGTTCTAACAAACGTCCTCTGAAATCTTTGGCCGACATGATCAAAGGTAAACAGGGTCGTTTCCGTCAGAACCTGCTCGGTAAGCGTGTTGACTACTCCGGTCGTTCTGTTATCACCGTAGGTCCATACCTGCGTCTGCATCAGTGCGGTCTGCCGAAGAAAATGGCACTGGAACTGTTCAAACCGTTCATCTACGGCAAGCTGGAACTGCGTGGCCTCGCCACCACCATCAAAGCCGCTAAGAAAATGGTTGAGCGTGAAGAAGCTGTCGTTTGGGATATCCTGGACGAAGTTATCCGCGAACACCCGGTACTGCTGAACCGTGCACCAACACTGCACCGTCTGGGTATCCAGGCATTTGAACCGGTACTGATCGAAGGTAAAGCTATCCAGCTGCACCCGCTGGTTTGTGCGGCATACAACGCCGACTTCGATGGTGACCAGATGGCTGTTCACGTACCGCTGACGCTGGAAGCCCAGCTGGAAGCGCGTGCGCTGATGATGTCTACCAACAACATCCTGTCTCCGGCGAACGGCGAACCTATCATCGTTCCGTCTCAGGACGTTGTATTGGGTCTGTACTATATGACCCGTGACTGTGTTAACGCCAAAGGCGAAGGCATGGTGCTGACTGGCCCGAAAGAAGCTGAGCGTATTTACCGCGCTGGCCTGGCCTCTCTGCATGCGCGCGTTAAAGTGCGTATCACTGAATACGAAAAAGATGAAAACGGCGAATTCGTCGCGGTCACCAGCATTAAAGACACGACCGTTGGCCGTGCCATTCTGTGGATGATCGTACCGAAAGGTCTGCCTTTCTCCATCGTCAACCAGGCGCTGGGTAAGAAAGCAATCTCCAAAATGCTGAACACCTGTTACCGCATTCTGGGTCTGAAGCCGACCGTTATCTTCGCTGACCAGACGATGTACACCGGCTTTGCGTATGCAGCGCGTTCAGGTGCATCTGTTGGTATTGATGACATGGTCATCCCAGAGAAGAAACACGAGATCATCTCTGAAGCGGAAGCCGAAGTTGCTGAGATCCAGGAGCAGTTCCAGTCTGGTCTGGTAACCGCGGGCGAACGCTATAACAAAGTTATCGATATCTGGGCTGCGGCGAACGATCGTGTATCCAAAGCGATGATGGACAACCTGCAAACCGAAACCGTTATTAACCGTGACGGCGTAGAAGAGCAGCAGGTGTCTTTCAACAGCATCTACATGATGGCCGACTCCGGTGCGCGTGGTTCTGCAGCACAGATTCGTCAGCTGGCAGGTATGCGTGGTCTGATGGCGAAGCCAGATGGCTCCATCATCGAAACGCCAATCACCGCGAACTTCCGTGAAGGTCTGAACGTACTCCAGTACTTCATCTCGACTCACGGTGCGCGTAAAGGTCTGGCGGATACCGCACTGAAAACGGCGAACTCCGGTTATCTGACGCGTCGTCTGGTTGACGTTGCACAGGATCTGGTCGTAACCGAAGACGATTGTGGCACCCTCGAAGGTATCACCATGACCCCGGTTATCGAGGGTGGTGACGTTAAAGAGCCGCTGCGCGATCGTGTTCTGGGTCGTGTGACTGCAGAAGACGTGCTGAAGCCGGGTACGGCGGACATTCTGGTTCCTCGCAATACGCTGCTGCACGAACAGTGGTGTGACCTGCTGGAAGCGAACTCCGTTGACTCCGTCAAGGTACGTTCCGTTGTATCTTGTGACACCGACTTTGGTGTATGTGCGCACTGCTATGGTCGTGACCTGGCGCGTGGCCACATCATCAACAAAGGTGAAGCTATCGGTGTTATCGCGGCACAGTCCATCGGTGAACCGGGTACACAGCTGACGATGCGTACGTTCCACATCGGTGGTGCGGCATCTCGTGCGGCTGCTGAATCCAGCATCCAGGTGAAAAATAAAGGTAGCATCCGTCTGAGCAACGCGAAGTCGGTTGTGAACTCCAGCGGTAAACTGGTTATCACCTCCCGTAACACCGAACTGAAACTGATCGACGAATTCGGTCGTACCAAAGAAAGCTATAAAGTGCCTTACGGCTCCGTTATGGCGAAAGGTGATGGCGAACAGGTTGCTGGCGGCGAAACCGTTGCAAACTGGGATCCGCACACCATGCCGGTTATCACCGAAGTGAGTGGTTTCGTCCGCTTTACTGACATGATCGACGGCCAGACCATTACTCGTCAGACCGACGAGCTGACCGGTCTGTCTTCTCTGGTAGTTCTGGATTCTGCAGAGCGTACTGCGGGTGGTAAAGACCTGCGTCCGGCACTGAAAATTGTTGATGCTCAGGGCAACGATGTTCTGATCCCAGGCACCGATATGCCTGCTCAGTACTTCCTGCCGGGTAAAGCGATTGTTCAGCTGGAAGATGGCGTACAGATCAGTTCTGGTGACACCCTGGCGCGTGTACCGCAGGAATCCGGCGGTACCAAGGATATCACCGGTGGTCTGCCACGCGTTGCGGACCTGTTCGAAGCACGTCGTCCGAAAGAGCCGGCAATCCTGGCGGAAATCAGCGGTATCATTTCCTTCGGTAAAGAAACCAAAGGGAAGCGTCGTCTGGTGATCACGCCGTTAGACGGCAGCGATCCGTACGAAGAGATGATTCCGAAATGGCGTCAGCTCAACGTGTTCGAAGGTGAACGTGTAGAACGTGGTGATGTGGTTTCCGACGGTCCGGAAGCACCGCATGACATCCTGCGTCTTCGTGGCGTACACGCGGTAACGCGTTACATCACCAACGAAGTACAGGACGTATACCGTCTGCAAGGCGTTAAGATTAACGATAAACACATTGAAGTTATCGTTCGTCAGATGCTGCGTAAAGCGACCATCGAAAGTGCAGGTAGCTCCGACTTCCTGGAAGGCGAGCAGGTTGAATACTCCCGCGTCAAGATCGCTAACCGCGACCTGGAAGCGAACGGCAAAGTTGCGGCAACATATTCCCGCGACCTGCTGGGTATCACCAAAGCGTCTCTGGCAACCGAGTCCTTCATCTCTGCTGCATCGTTCCAGGAGACCACACGTGTCCTGACCGAAGCCGCAGTAGCGGGCAAACGCGACGAACTGCGCGGTCTGAAAGAGAACGTTATCGTGGGTCGTCTGATCCCGGCTGGTACCGGTTATGCGTACCACCAGGATCGTATGCGCCGCCGTGCCGCTGGCGAATTGCCTGCAGCACCGCAGGTGACTGCTGAAGATGCGACTGCCAGCCTGGCAGAGCTGCTGAACGCAGGCCTGGGTGGTTCTGACAACGATTAATCGTTGATGGTCATAATAAAAAACCCGCTTCGGCGGGTTTTTTTTTGCCTTCGGGCATGCCGTTTGTAGGCCGGATAAGTCGCTTGTGACGCTATCCGGCAAAGCATGATGCGTATTAATTTACCGGTGGCAATCGACGATAAAGTTCAATCATATCCCCCGCCAGATCCTGAATCACCATGGCGTTCATCAGATGGTCCTGGGAGTGAACAGTGATGAGATTCACCGGTAATTTGCCCGTACCTTCGTCAATACCGATAAGCTGCGTCTGGATTTTATGCGCCACTTTAACGTAATCGCGTGACTCATCCATCGCCTGCTCTGCACCCGCAAAATCGCCTTTACGTGCCAGTTGTAGTGCTGTCAACGCCTGGCTGCGTGCGGCGCCTGCATTCACCAGTAGCTCCATGATGATAGTTTCTAACTCTTCCATGTCCTTACTCCATCAGCTTAAGGGCTTTCTCCAGCACGACATCGCCTTTCATCATGCCGTAATCCATCATATCGATCACTGCGACTTTCTTCCCTAATGGGTCGGCAAGCGCCTGAAGCTTTGCCTGCTCGTACTTCACCTGTGGACCAAGCAGGACAATATCCGCCGTAGCAATATTCTCTTTGAATTCAGCAACGGGAACAGCCTTGATACTGACCTCAACGCCTTTTTTTTGCGCAGCGTCTTTCATTCGTTGTACCAACATACTGGTGGACATTCCGGCAGCACAGCATAAAACGATATTCTTCATAATGGGCTCTC
Source organism: Citrobacter sp. R56 (assembly GCF_016811995.1). GTDB lineage: Bacteria > Pseudomonadota > Gammaproteobacteria > Enterobacterales > Enterobacteriaceae > Citrobacter_D > Citrobacter_D enshiensis. Next base: position 4,370,432 of record NZ_CP069159.1, on the reverse strand, counting down.
ACAATTTCCCTGGTCATTCATCTTTAGTCCCTGACAGGGGAGAGGACAACTGTCTTAAAGTGAATGTGTGTAAAGCATCACAAAGATACGCCATAAAAAATGAAACCGGTTACGGTAAGGCAGGAAGCATCAAAAAGGCCCGTCTCGGCGGGCCTGGTGCTTTAGGATATTTACAGAAGAGGCGTTGGCAGGATCCGGTTTTTCCCCTGCTGTTTTGCGAGATAAAGCGCTTCATCAGCACCGATGATTAACTGTTCCAGCGATTCCATATTCCACTCTTTCATACCTGCGCTGAAGGTGACGGTCAGATTCTCTTCACGCCAGGTTCTCTGCTCTACGATCGTGCGCCATTGTTCAAGCAACGTAAAAGCCTCTTTAGCATGAACGCCAGCAAAGAGAACGGCAAATTCTTCACCGCCATAACGGTAAAGGGAAACAGAATGGGGCTGCATTACCTGAATGCCTTCACGAGCCACGTTACGCAGAACGATGTCGCCGCTCAGATGTCCCCAGGTGTCGTTGATAGATTTAAAATTATCAATGTCCACCAGCGCCAGGGTGAAGGGTTGGTGATCGTTCATCAGCGCGGCAATGTCACTGTCGAATGCGCGACGGTTTTTGCAGCCAGTCAGTGCGTCAATTGTCGCCTGGCGGACATAGGCCATCTCACGTTCTTTATTTAACTCGATAGCCTTACTGAGCATGGCTTCCAGTCGGGGCGCCCGATTCACATCCCCTGTCTTGATGGCGTTGATGATGTTCATCAATACCGTTCGGGAGGTATGCCGCAGATAAAGTCCAAACAGCACGACCATCATGGCTGCCAGCGCGAATCCCCAGGATACAATATTGGTTTCGTGGCGAGTGAGATCCATCAGCATGGTGTCAGAGACCCGGTAAACGACAAACCAGTCTGGATTCGTAAACGAGTAGTAGTAGTACCAGACATTACTTGTTGAATCGAAAACATACCCTTCGCCACTGGTCATCCTGTCCATCATCTTTTCACTGACATACTGTTTAAATAACGCGCCAGTATCCGGATGTAGCACGACTTTCCCGTCACGGTCAGCGACAAAAAACTCCCCCTGAACAGGGGCAACCATCTGGCGCAGGGTATAACTCATTGACGTGAGATCCAGGTGAAACGCGATACTGCCTTTCAGTCTTCCTTCAGGTGAAATGACCGGCTTGTAGATGGCCACCGTTGGGTAATGGGTGAAGTAGTCCATGTGAGGATTTGTATAGTGGCTGAATGTACTGGCTTTTGCCTGGTGTACAAACCATGGACGCGTTTTGGCATCAAAGGCTTTGCTATTTTCATCGGTTAACACTTCCGGGGCTCGCAGGTAGTTGCCTTCGGTATCCGCCAGCGAGATGGAAGAGACGGTTGGCATCAGCGTCTGTAACTGCATTAACAACCTCAGACCTTCTTCCGTATCGATATTCACCGTTTCATTTAGCTTGTCACCACGGGAAAAGAAGGTCGCTGCGCGTGCGAGGATATAGTCGTTTTCGCGTAGCAACGACTCGGTATAGTTAACCGCAAGGTTATGCGTGAAGTTGCGGTTAATGTTGTGGTAATCCTCCAGGAAATCTTTTCGCTGGGTGAAGGTGATGAAAATTGCGATCAGAATGAAACTGAGCAAAATCCCCCCGAAACTCACTAACATGGGGGTCGTGAAGGAAAGTTTTCTATTGTGACGTGCCATTGGCTGTGGGTCATCCCTGAAGGTGTAAGTCCTGAAAAGGTGAGTAAAGCCGACAACAGAGTTCCGTACATCAGGACAGAATCTATGCAATTATAGCTGTGAGGGTATAGCTAAAGATGATTTATCTTAAAAACAAATAAGATTGTCCCTGCTTATGTCGTAAAGAGAATTTTGTGCTACACAGCGGTTTGAGGGCAGGGCGAAAACGAGGAAGAAAAATTCCGCCCTGGTCAGCTTCCGTTGCTGACATCGACAACATAAAAAAACGGGAGTCTGAACGCTATCTCCCGTTTTTCACATTACGAATTGGCTCGTAAATTATTCAGCCGATTACAATCTGATTCACCGCGCTTGCGAGGCACGCCCCAGGTAGCTGTCCCAATCTTTCCAGACCGGCTGTAATCCTTGCGCCGCCAGCGCCCCGGCAACATCTTCAGGACGCCGGGCGTCGTGCGGGGAAAACTGCTCCAGCTCATGGTGATCGTCAGCATAACCGCCTGGTTGTGTCTTCGAAAACGCGCTGACATTGTTAATCGCCAGGGGAATAATATGATCGCGAAACCACGGCGATTCACGTGTAGAGAGCGACAATTCGATCTCCGGAGCAAGCAGGCGAAACGCGCAGATGGTTTGTACCAGCTGACGCTCATCCATGATGGATGCTGGCTCAATCCCCCCCGTGCACGGGCGCAGACGTGGGAAAGAGATTGAGTAGCGGCTCTGCCAGTACTGTTTCTGCATCCAGAGCAGATGCTCAGCCACCATATAACAATCTACCCGCCAACTGTCAGACAGACCAATCAGCGAACCCAGCCCGATTTTATCGATCCCCGCACGACCCAGTCTGTCTGGCGTTTCCAGTCGCCAGAAGAACTCCTGCTTTTTCCCTTTCAGATGGTGCTGTGCGTACATCGCCTGATGGTAGGTTTCCTGATAGACCATTACGCCATCCAGCCCCAGGGTTTTGAGCTCGGCGTACTCTGCCTCTGACAGCGGTTGTACTTCCATCTGTAAAGAGGAGAACTGGTGGCGGATGGCAGGCAGATGGCGGCGAAAGTAGTCCATGCCTACTTTTGCCTGATGCTCCCCGGTCACCAGCAGCAGGTGCTCAAATCCCAGGGCACGAATGGCTTCACATTCACGGGAAATCTCTTTGTCATCCAGCGTTTTGCGCTTGATGCGATTACTCATTGAAAAGCCGCAATAGGTGCAGTCATTGGCGCAAAGGTTGGAAAGATAGAGCGGAACGTAAAAACTGACCGTATTACCAAACCGCTGGCGGGTAAGGCGTTGCGCCTTTTGTGCCAGCGGTTCGAGGTACGCACTTGCCGCAGGAGAGAGCAGCGCCATCATGTCATCGCGACCCAACTGCGTTGCATTCAGCGCCCGTTCGACGTCTGCAGCCGTTTTGCTGTTGATGCGCAGACGGATATCGTCCCAGTTCAACTCGCGCCAGCGGTCGGTGAACGTTTTCATGCCGATGTCTCCAGGAATCCGGTTAACGGGCTGGTGGGTTGAGCATTTACGCTACGTCTTCCCGGTACGGCCTGACGCGCCAGAATGCCCGCTTCCACTGCCAAACGGAATGCCTTCGCCATCATCACCGGATCGTCAGCCACCGCGATCGCTGTATTGACCAGCACGGCGTCGGCACCCATTTCCAGGGCCTGTGTGGCGTGGCTGGGGACACCGATCCCCGCATCGACGACGACCGGGACGGTTGACTGCTGGATGATAATCTCCAGCATGGCTCGGGTTTCCAGGCCCTGATTTGAACCAATCGGCGCGCCGAGCGGCATCACGGCGGCGCAGCCGACCTCTTCAAGACGTTTGCACAGCACCGGGTCGGCACCGCAGTAGGGCAACACCACAAAGCCTTGCTTGACCAGCGCCTCGGCGGCTTTCAGTGTTTCTATCGGGTCCGGCAGCAACCAGCGCGCGTCGGGGTGAATTTCCAGTTTTAGCCAGTGGGTGCCCAGTGCTTCCCGCGCTAATTGCGCGGCAAAGATGGCCTCTTCCGCTGTTTTAGCACCGGAAGTATTGGGCAACAGCGTGACGCCTGCTTCGATGAGCGGGGCCAGAATAGCGTCGTTGTGCTGACGCAAGTCAACGCGCTTCATCGCCAGCGTCACAAGCTGGCTGCCGGAGGCGCGAATCGCCTCTGCCATTAAAGATGAAGAGGCGAATTTCCCTGTCCCCGTGAACAGGTGTGAGTCGAACGTTTTATCTGCAATACGTAACATATCAGCCCCCGGCAATAACCTGAAAAAGCAGGATCTGATCGCCGTCCTGCACAATGTGATGTTCCCACTGTTCGCGCGGCAGGATCTGTTGATTGAGCGCCAGCGCGGCACCAGGCTTGAGTTGGTCGAGCTGATTCAGCAGGTCGGTAACAGACACTCCCACTGCGCACTGCATCGGCTCATCATTGAACTGAATCTGCATGTTGCCCTCCGCATACCGGGCAGTCGCTGGCGCGTCGTAACGCCAGGCTGCGCCACTGGCTGGTTTTGGCGTCAAACAGACGCAGTTTGCCCGTGAGCGTTTCCATACCGTTCAGGAGTTTAATGGTTTCCAGCGCCTGCAATGTGCCCATCACGCCGACCACTGGCCCCACAATGCCTGCGGTACGGCAGTTGCGTTCCGGCTCTTCGTCGTCCGGCCACAGGCAGCGATAACAGCCCTGCTCCCAGGGGGGCGTCAGAACCATCAATTGACCGCCAAAGCCAACGGCGCTGGCGGTAATCAGTGGCGTATTGAGCGCGACGCAGGCGGCGTTGATCGCCTGGCGGGTGGCCATGTTGTCGGTACAATCCAGTACCACATCGGCGCTAGCGACCGCGTGTCGAAGCGCATCGCCAGTGAGACGTTGCTGTAACGCCACCAGCTCAATATCCGGGTTGAGACGCGCCAGTCTCTGCTTCGTGACGTGCGATTTCGGGCGGGCGATATCATCGGTAGTGAAGAGGATTTGCCGTTGCAGGTTACTCAGATGCACATCGTCATCGTCAGCCAGAACCAACGTGCCGATGCCCGCGCCCGCAAGATAGAGCGCGGCGGGCGAGCCTAATCCGCCTAAACCGATGACCAGCACGTGGCTTGCGAGCAGCTTTTGCTGCCCTTCAATCGCGATATCGGCAAGCATGATCTGGCGGCTGTAGCGCATAAAGTCACGATCATTCATCGCCAGCTCCTGCTACCGAAAGTAACTGCGCGGTGGCAGCACGCCAGTCTGTTGCCTGTGTAATCGCACTGACGACGGCAATACTGCCGACACCGGTAGCCAGTACCGCAGGCGCACGTTCAAGGCTAATCCCGCCGATGGCGACGGCAGGATAATCAGCCAGACGTTCAATATGGCGTGCCAGCTGTTCCAGCCCTTGCGGGGCGGAGGGCATCTGTTTGGTTTGTGTTGGGAAGACATGCCCTAACGCGATATACGAAGGACGCGCGGCCAGCGCCACGTCAATTTCCATATCATCATGGGTCGAGACGCCAAGGCGCAGCCCTGCCGCCTGAATCGCCTTCAGATCGGTGGTTTCGAGATCTTCCTGACCCAGATGGACACCGTACGCGTTGTGTTTTATCGCCAGTTGCCAGTAGTCGTTGATGAACAGCCGGGCGTCAAAACGACGCCCCAGCGTAATCGCGGCGATAACGTCCGCTTCCACGTCTTCATCGCGCTTATCTTTAATCCGCAGTTGGATTGTGCGCACGCCCGCCTCCAGCAGGCGTTCAATCCAGAGTACGCTGTCTACCACCGGATAAAGTCCGAGACGGAAAGGGACGGTTGGGAAATCAGGCTGGTACATCAGGCTTCCTCCCGCTTCAGATAGATTTCACCGCCTTTGGCACGGAAGTTCTCCGACATGTCTGCCATGCCCACTTCAATGGTTTGTGCAGCGGCATAGTCGCGAACTTCCTGGCTGATTTTCATCGAGCAGAACTTCGGCCCACACATTGAGCAGAAGTGGGCGACTTTGCCGGATTCCTGCGGCAGCGTTTCATCGTGGTACGCACGGGCGGTGAATGGGTCGAGGGCCAGGTTAAACTGGTCTTCCCAACGGAATTCGAAGCGCGCTTTCGACATGGCGTTATCGCGGATTTGCGCGCCCGGATGGCCCTTCGCCAGATCGGCGGCGTGCGCGGCGATCTTGTAGGTGATCAGCCCCTGTTTCACATCTTCTTTGTTTGGCAGGCCGAGGTGCTCTTTCGGGGTGACGTAGCAGAGCATCGCGCAGCCAAACCAGCCAATCATCGCTGCGCCAATCCCGGAAGTGAAATGGTCATAGCCCGGTGCGATATCGGTGGTCAATGGGCCTAAGGTGTAGAACGGCGCTTCATGACAGTGCTCCAGCTCTTCGGTCATGTTGCGACGGATCATCTGCATCGGGACATGCCCCGGACCTTCGATCATCACCTGAACGTCATATTCCCAGGCGATTTTGGTCAGTTCGCCGAGCGTATGCAGTTCGGCAAACTGTGCTTCGTCGTTGGCGTCACGAACGGAGCCAGGACGCAGGCCATCACCGAGAGAGAGCGCAACGTCGTAGGCGGCGCAGATTTCGCAAATCTCGCGGAAGTGCTCGTAGAGGAAGTTTTCCTGATGATGGGACAGGCACCATTTCGCCATAATTGAACCGCCGCGCGAGACAATCCCGGTCAGCCGTTTAGCGGTCATCGGCACATAGCGCAACAGGACGCCTGCATGGATGGTGAAGTAGTCGACACCTTGTTCGGCCTGCTCCAGCAGCGTATCGCGGAAGGCTTCCCAGGTCAGATCTTCGGCGATCCCATTGACCTTCTCCAGCGCCTGGTAGATCGGCACTGTACCGATCGGCACCGGGCTGTTACGCAGGATCCACTCGCGGGTTTCGTGGATATAGCGGCCCGTTGAAAGGTCCATCACCGTATCTGCCCCCCAGCGTGTGGACCAGACCAGTTTTTCGACCTCTTCTTCGATGGAAGAGGTCACCGCCGAATTGCCTATATTGGCGTTTACTTTGACCAGGAAGTTGCGGCCGATAATCATCGGCTCAGATTCCGGGTGGTTAATGTTGGCAGGGATAATCGCGCGTCCGGCGGCCACTTCATCACGGACAAACTCCGGAGTGATGTTTTCCGGCAGGCGTGCGCCAAAGCCTTCACCTGGATGCTGGTGGCGTAACACTTCACTGCGAATACGCTCGCGCCCCATGTTTTCACGGATAGCGATGAACTCCATCTCCGGCGTGACGATACCCTGGCGCGCATAATGCAATTGCGTGACGCATTTTCCGGCTTTGGCACGTTTCGGCGTTAACAGGCCCGTGAAACGGAGTTCGTCCAGACCGTCATCGGCCAGGCGCTCTTTGGTATAGGCAGAGCTGCGGTCGGTCAGTGCTTCGCTATCGGCGCGGGCGTCAATCCACGGTTGACGCAGTTTTGCCAGACCCTGTTCAACATTAATCGCGATATCAGGATCGCCATACGGGCCCGAGGTGTCATACACCGGAATGGCTTCGTTTTCTTCGTACTGTGGATGGTCTTTTGTGCCGCCGGTTAACGTCGGACTAAGCTGGATTTCGCGCATTGGGATGCGGATATCCGACTGCGAGCCGGTGATATAGATGCGTTTTGAATTCGGAAAGGCAGTACCTTCCAGCGTATTGATGAAGTGTTGTGCTTGTTCGCGTTGCTGGCGACGGGTTAATTTTGTTGCAGACATAGCTCATTCCAAAAAAGTAAGGACGTGGCTTGTCAGACGACGGATGAAGCAAGAGAGACGATCGCCGCAATGGCGATGCAATAGCAGATTGACTCTTGTTCCCTTCGCAGGTTTTAACCTGATCAGGTTCCGCGGATCCCGAATTAACGGTCTCAGCCCGTGCTTCCACACTGGGCACTCCGACAAGAAATAACCCCCGGTAAAGGGGGCGACAAAGGTAAGTTACGCGTTAATAGCGTCGAACTCAAGCAGGACGTTTTGCCCTGGCACTGTCGTGCATCGCGTCAAAGACCAGCATGATCAGCTTGTCTTCAAGGATAAATCGGGATTCCAGCGCTTCGCCGATATCTGATAAAACCTTTTGAAATTCAAGATAGTTATCATGATCGATGGCCATTTCCAGGCTGGAGTCGTAGTAATCCATAATGCGTTGCGTATTGGCTTCCAGCAGCGGCCAAATTTTCGTTGCGTTTAAAAGCTGCCCGTTACCTTCCAATTTATGGAGAATACGTTCATAAATACTGAAGTGTCCGGCGGAAAGGTAATCGACCAGACTTTGACAAAAATCATCCAGCGCTTTTTCGTTTAAGCGCATGTACGATTCTTTGCCAGGCTTAATGCCAACCAAATTGTAGTAAGCCACGAGCAGATGCTTACGTACATGTAGCCAGCGATCAACCAGTTTATTACTTCCTCTGACGTGCTCTGTCAGGTTATCCAGCTGGTTTAACATGATTGACTCCGCAAGTTTAGATTCAAAAAACTGCTCACTCAAAAATGTAAAAATAATGTAAACAACATGCCTGTGAAGCAAAGGTAGCGCAAGAGATATGGATCGTATAATTGAAAAATTAGACAGCGGCTGGTGGATTGTCAGTCATGAGCAAAAAATATGGCTACCTCGCGGAGAGTTGCCACATGGCGAAGCGGCAAGTTTTGATCTGACGGGGCAGCGCGCACTTCAAATCGGGGTGTGGGAAGGCGAACCCGTCTGGTTGGTACAGCAGCATCGCCGCCATGATATGGGGTCCGTACGACAGGTTATCGATCAGGATGTCGGTCTGTTTCAACTGGCGGGGCGCGGCGTGCAACTGGCGGAGTTTTACCGTTCACATAAATTCTGTGGCTACTGCGGGCACACAATGTACCCGAGTAAAACCGAATGGGCCATGTTGTGCAGTCATTGCCGCGAACGCTATTACCCTCAGATAGCGCCTTGCATTATTGTGGCGATTCGCCGTGAAGACACCCTTTTGCTCGCCCAACATACCCGCCATCGCAATGGCGTGCATACGGTGCTGGCCGGATTTGTCGAAGTGGGGGAAACCCTGGAACAAGCGGTGGCGCGTGAAGTCATGGAAGAAAGCCGTATTAAAGTGAAGAACCTGCGCTATGTCACGTCGCAGCCGTGGCCATTCCCGATGTCGCTCATGACTGCGTTTATGGCAGAGTACGACAGCGGGGAGATTGTTATCGATCCGAAGGAGTTGCTGGAAGCGGGTTGGTATCGTTATGACGATCTTCCGCTACTGCCGCCGCCGGGCACTGTCGCTCGTCGGTTGATCGAAGATACGGTGGCAATGTGTCGGGCAGAGTACGAGTGACATGATACACTGGGCGCATAACGCTAAAGGAATGTAAAAATGACCGAACTGAAAAACGATCGTTACCTGCGTGCGCTGCTGCGCCAGCCCGTTGATGTCACCCCTGTATGGATGATGCGCCAGGCAGGCCGTTATCTCCCGGAGTATAAAGCCACCCGTGCACAAGCGGGCGATTTTATGTCACTGTGCAAAAATGCCGAGCTGGCGTGCGAAGTCACCCTCCAGCCGCTGCGCCGTTACCCGCTTGATGCGGCGATCCTCTTTTCGGACATCCTGACCATTCCGGATGCGATGGGCCTGGGGCTTTACTTTGAAGCTGGAGAAGGCCCGCGCTTTACCGCGCCGGTGACCTGCAAAGCCGACGTCGATAAATTGCCAATCCCTGATCCCGAAGATGAACTGGGCTACGTGATGAATGCGGTACGCACTATTCGTCGCGAACTGAAAGGCGAAGTCCCGTTGATTGGTTTTTCCGGCAGTCCATGGACGCTGGCGACGTACATGGTGGAAGGCGGTAGCAGCAAAGCCTTTACCGTCATTAAAAAGATGATGTATGCAGACCCGCAAGCGCTCCATTTACTGCTCGATAAACTGGCGAAAAGCGTCACGTTGTATCTCAATGCGCAGATCAAAGCGGGCGCGCAGTCGGTGATGATTTTCGATACCTGGGGCGGCGTGCTGACCGGGCGCGATTATCAGCAGTTCTCGCTCTATTACATGCATAAAATCGTCGATGGTCTCCTGCGTGAGAATGAAGGGCGTCGTGTGCCGGTCACGCTGTTTACCAAAGGCGGCGGCCAATGGCTGGAAGCGATGGCGGAAACGGGCTGTGATGCGCTGGGACTCGACTGGACCACAGACATTGCCGATGCGCGTCGTCGCGTAGGACATAAAGTGGCGCTGCAGGGGAATATGGATCCTTCCATGCTGTATGCACCAGCGGCGCGTATTGAAGAAGAGGTCGCGACGATTCTGGCGGGATTCGGCCAGGGTGAAGGCCACGTCTTCAACCTTGGGCACGGCATTCACCAGGATGTGCCGCCAGAACATGCTGGCACCTTTGTGGAGGCAGTACACCGGATTTCAGCGCAGTATCACCAGTAAGGGATCGGCATGGATCTCGCGTCGCTACGCGCTCAACAGCTTGAACTGGCCTCATCGGTTTCCCGCGAGGATCGTCTGGATAACGATCCTCCGGATCTGATCGCAGGCGCTGATGTTGGGTTTGAGCAGGGCGGTGAAGTGACGCGAGCCGCAATGGTTCTGTTGAAGTATCCTTCGCTTGAGCTGGTGGAGTACAAGGTGGCGCGCATCGCCACCACCATGCCGTATATTCCTGGTTTTCTCTCCTTTCGTGAATATCCCGCGCTGCTGGCCGCGTGGGAGCAACTCTCGCATAAGCCTGATTTAGTGTTTGTCGATGGTCACGGTATTTCTCATCCGCGTCGCCTCGGTGTTGCCAGCCATTTTGGGCTGCTGGTGGATGTGCCGACCATCGGCGTGGCGAAAAAACGGCTGTGCGGCAAATTTGACCCTCTCTCTGCCGAACCCGGTGCTCTGGCGCCGTTAATGGATAAGGGCGAGCAACTGGCATGGGTCTGGCGTAGCAAAGCGCGCTGCAATCCACTGTTTGTTTCTACCGGGCATCGGGTTGGGCTGGACAGCGCCCTTGCGTGGGTACAACGCTGTATGAAAGGGTATCGCTTACCCGAGCCTACGCGCTGGGCTGACGCGGTGGCGTCGGACCGTCCGGCATTTGCGCGTTGGCAAGAAATTCAGCCTTGATTCAGGTACACTTCCGCTAATTATCGTTTTCGAGATCTCATCATGTTACAAAACCCGATTCATCTGCGCCTTGAGAAGCTGGAAAGCTGGCAGCATGTCACTTTTATGGCCTGTTTGTGCGAACGCATGTACCCCAACTACGCCATGTTCTGTCAGCAAACTGAATTTGGCGATGGGCAGATTTACCGCCGAATTCTGGATTTGATTTGGGAAGTGCTGACGGTCAAAGATGCGAAAATCAATTTCGACAGCCAGCTGGAAAAGTTTGAAGAGGCCATTCCGTCGGCAGATGATTACGATTTGTACGGCGTTTATCCCGCGATTGATGCCTGTGTGGCATTAAGCGAATTGATGCACTCGCGTCTGAGTGGTGAAACGCTGGAGCACGCGATTGAAGTCAGTAAGACGTCTATTACCACCGTTGCGATGCTAGAAATGACGCAGGCTGGTCGTGAAATGACCGATGAAGAGCTGAAAGAGAACCCTGCGGTTGAGCAAGAATGGGACATTCAGTGGGAAATATTCCGACTTTTGGCCGATTGCGAAGAACGCGATATTGAGCTGATAAAAGGGTTACGCGCAGACCTGCGCGAGTCCGGCGAGAGTAATATCGGTATAAATTTTCCGCAATGAGACCAGAAAACGTGATTTAACGCCTGATTTGTCATGCCTGAAGGCTTCCCTTCCGCCCCCCGTCTGGTCTACATTTGGGGGGCGAAAAAAAGTGGCTATCGGTGCGTGTATGCAGGAGAGTGCTTTTCTGGCATTTTCGTCGCACTCGATGCTTAGCAAGCGATAAACACATTGTAAGGATAACTTATGAACAAGACTCAACTGATTGATGTAATTGCAGACAAAGCAGAACTGTCCAAAACCCAGGCTAAAGCTGCTCTGGAATCCACTCTGGCTGCTATTACTGAGTCTCTGAAAGAAGGCGATGCTGTACAACTGGTTGGTTTCGGTACCTTCAAAGTGAACCACCGCGCTGAGCGCACTGGCCGCAACCCGCAGACCGGTAAAGAAATCAAAATCGCCGCAGCTAACGTGCCGGCATTTGTTTCTGGCAAAGCACTGAAAGACGCAGTTAAGTAATTCGCGTGGCAGTGAACAGTTTTAGCGAAGGGGCGGGTTCGCCCCTTTTGTCTGTCTGGCGTCGTACGCTGACGTTGGCAGGCGCGCTATTGCTGACCGCGTGCAGTCAGCACTCTTCGCTTCCCCCCTTTACGGCCAGCGGTTACGCGGACGATCAGGGGGCGGTGCGAGTATGGCGTAAAGATTCCGACGGTGATGTTCATTTGCTTTCCGTCTTTAGCCCATGGCGTAGCGGCGAGACGACCACGGCTGAATATCGCTGGCAAGGCGATACGCTTTCTCTGATTGAATTCAACGTTTACGGCAAACCGGCAGAGCATATTCGCGCCCGATTCGACGATCGTGGTGAACTGAGCTTTATGCAGCGTGAGGTTGGCGGGCAGAAACAGCAGCTTTCCAGCGATCAAATTGCGCTATACCGCTATCGCGCCGATCAAATCCGCCAGACCAGCGACGCGTTGCGTCAGGGGCGGGTGGTTTTACGCCAGGGACGCTGGCACGCCAATCAGACCATCACCACCTGCGAAGGCGAAACGCTGAAGCCCGATTTAGACGCGTGGGCAATCAGCCATATTGAGCGCCGCCAGAGCCGCTCGTCGGTTGAGGTGAGCGTGGCATGGCTGGAGGCGCCTGAAGGATCTCAGTTGCTACTGGTGGCGAATGAAGACTTCTGTCGCTGGCAGCCGCAAGAGAAAAGTTTCTGATTCATCGGGGCTTACCAGTGGCCCATCCCCATATGGCCGCCACCCCGATGATACCCGCCGCCACCGCAACCCATTCCTGTACCACGTGGCACGCCTGCCTCCACCATCGCAATATCGCGTTTCACTTGTTGATCATTCAGTGACTGACGCAAAGAGGCCATCTCTTTCGCCACGGCGCTAATTTTCGCGCTATCCGGTGAACTGGCGGTTAATAACGCATTGTACTCATACTGTTTGGACGTTAATTGCTGACGTAACGAACGGGTCTGCGAGTCGTAATCATCATCGATTTTCTGGGCGGCAGCTTGCTGTTCCGTTGTGAGCGCACTGACATTTTGTTGCCTCATCCCACCGTCGCCATTTCCCCAGTGATTTCGGGCCATGGCTGGGCTGGAACCCAGAACCATCATGGAGAGTGCGATCAGCGCCAGACCCGCTGTGTTATTCCGTTTCATATTTTGTCCTCTTGTTGGTTATCTTCCTTCCCTTTTGCATCTTCCATGCCAGGTGTTACATCCCCGGTCTGAGGGAGAAATGTGAGCCGTTGAGCGGCTAAAGCGAGTAAAAATGACTCGCCTGATTTTCGCAGCGGGTCATTTTTACTCAGTAGCATCAGCAGTTTGTGTCTAAAGACAGGGTTGCAGGGCGTGAAAAGTGGCATGATTTCTGCTGGAACAAGGAGATGATCTGGCAATAGAGAGAACGTATGCGTGATATACGGCAACATAAGGATACGGTGGCGAGATGGCTGAGCGGCGTTCTGCCTGCCGCCATTCTCGTTCTGGTGGGGCTTTTTTCCGTCATGACCCTGCGAGATTACGGACGTGAGAGCGACGCTGCGCGGCAAACGCTACTGGAAAAAGGCAGCGTGCTGATCCGTGCGCTGGAATCTGGCTCTCGGGTGGGGATGGGAATGCGTATGCACCATGCTCAGCAGCAGACCCTGCTGGAGGAAATGGCCGGACAACCGGGCGTACTGTGGTTTGCCATCACTGATGCGCAGGGCAATATCGTTACCCACAGCGACCCCGGCCGCGTCGGAAAATCACTCTATTCTGCGGACGAAATGCGCCAGTTAAATCCCGGTGATGAGGAAAGCTGGCGGCCGATCGCCATTCACCAGAATGGCGGAGAACCGACACCGGCGCTGGAAATTTATCGTCAGTTCCAGCCCATGTTTGCGTCAAAACGACATGGCATGCGCAGCATGCCACGTTGTGAGGAGAGTGGCGGACAAGCGGCATCCGCGCCACAGACCATTTTTATTGCCTTTGACGCCAGCGATCTGGTCGCGACTCAGGCAAGAGAGTGGCGCAATACGGTCATTGTGCTTTCTGCGCTGGCGGGGGTATTGCTGGCAACAATGCTCTCTTATTTCTTATATCGTCGCTACTTGCGTTCTCGTCAGCTGTTGCAGGACGAGATGAAACGCAAAGAGAAGCTGGTGGCGCTCGGGCATCTGGCGGCGGGGGTAGCGCATGAAATTCGCAACCCGCTCTCTTCCATCAAAGGGCTGGCGAAGTATTTTGCCGAGCGCTCGCCAGCGGGTGGCGAATCCTATGAACTGGCGCAGGTGATGGCAAAAGAGGCCGATCGGTTAAATCGGGTGGTGAGCGAACTGTTAGAGCTGGTGAGGCCCACGCATCTGACGCTGCAGTCGGTGGATCTCAATGACATCATCACCCACTCGTTACAGCTGGTCAGCCAGGATGCGCGAAGCAGGGTGATTCAGCTGCAGTTTACCGCCAATGTGTCGCTGCCGGCTGTTCAGGCCGATCCTGACCGGCTAACGCAGGTATTACTGAACCTGTATCTGAACGCGATTCATGCTATTGGTCATCAGGGCGTCATTACGGTCGAGGTGGGCGAATGCGCAGGCGATCGCGTTAAAATAGTGGTCACCGACAGCGGGAAGGGGATTGCAGCAGAAGACCTGGATGCGATATTTACACCGTACTTTACGACCAAAGCCGACGGTACCGGGCTTGGATTAGCGGTGGTACAGAACATCGTTGAGCAACATGGCGGAACCATTCAGGCGACAAGCGTTCCAGGTAAAGGCGCCGTCTTTACTCTTTATCTACCGATGAAAGCGAGAGAACAGGACAGACAAGGATGACACGCGTAAAAATCGATATTCTGGTCGTGGATGACGACATCAGCCATTGCACGATTTTACAGGCGCTGCTTCGTGGGTGGGGCTATGACGTGGCGCTGGCTTACGGTGGGCGCGAGGCCGTAGAGCGGGTACGCGAACATGTCTTTGATCTGGTGTTATGTGATGTGCGTATGGCCGAAATGGACGGCATCGAAACGCTTAAAGAGATCAAAGCGCTGAATCCGGCGATTCCCATTTTGATTATGACGGCGTACTCCAGCGTAGAAACCGCGGTAGAGGCGCTTAAAGCGGGCGCGCTGGATTACTTAATTAAACCACTGGATTTCGACAGCTTACAGGACACGATCGAGAAAGCGCTGGCGCATACGCGAAACGCTGGTGTTGAATCACCTTCAGCCTCTGCCGCTCAGTTCGGCATGATCGGCGAAAGCCCGGCGATGCAGCAATTGCTCACTGAAATTGCGATGGTGGCGCCCTCCGATGCCACGGTATTGATTCACGGCGACTCGGGAACCGGTAAAGAGCTGGTGGTCAGGGCGCTCCATGCCAGCAGTGCACGCAGCGAAAAACCATTGATAACACTTAACTGCGCGGCGCTGAATGAGTCCCTGCTGGAGTCTGAGCTGTTTGGGCATGAAAAAGGTGCTTTTACCGGAGCAGACAAACGGCGCGAGGGACGTTTTGTGGAAGCCGACGGCGGCACGCTGTTTCTCGACGAAATCGGCGATATCTCGCCGATGATGCAGGTTCGTTTGCTGCGGGTTATTCAGGAGCGCGAGGTTCAGCGGGTCGGGAGTAATCAGACGATTTCTGTTGATGTCAGGCTGATTGCGGCGACTCACCGTGATTTGGCGGCGGAAGTCAGTGCCGGGCGTTTTCGTCAGGATCTCTATTATCGTCTGAATGTGGTAACGATCGAGATGCCGCCTTTGTGTCAGCGTCGGGAAGATATTCCGCTACTGGCCGAACACTTTCGTCAGCGATTTGCTGAGCGAAACCGTAAAGCGGTGAAGGGATTTACCCCGCAGGCGATGGATCTGCTGATTCACTATGCGTGGCCCGGGAATATCCGTGAACTGGAAAACGCCATTGAGCGCGCGGTGGTTCTGCTGACGGGGGAATATATCTCTGAACGCGAATTGCCACTCGCCATTGCGGCGACGTTGGTGAATGTCGACGATGATCGCGAGATCCAACCGCTGGTGGATGTTGAGAAAGAGGTGATTCTGGCGGCGCTGGAGAAAACGGGCGGCAACAAAACCGAAGCCGCCCGTCAGTTAGGGATTACGCGCAAAACGCTGTTGGCAAAACTGTCGCGTTAGTTCTGCTCACGCTCGATGGCGCGCCAGCCGATATCTTTACGGCTGAAGCTGCCATCCCAGTGGATATGATCCATCAGCGCGTAGGCGCGCTTCTGTGCTTCGGCGACGGTATGGCCCAGCGCAGTAGCGCACAGCACGCGCCCACCGCTGGTTAGTACCCGATCGTCATCAGCGAGTTTAGTCCCGGCGTGGAACACCTTACCGTTCGCCACTTCTTCCAGCGGCAGACCGTGGATCACGTCACCCGTGCGGTAGTCGCCCGGATAACCGCCCGCTGCCATGACGACGCCCAGAGAAGCACGCTCGTCCCACTCGGAGGTCTTCTCGTCCAGCTTGCCTTCGCAGGCGGCCAGGCACAGCTCAACCAGATCGGACTTCATGCGCAGCATGATTGGCTGGGTTTCCGGATCGCCAAAGCGGCAGTTGAACTCAATAACCTTCGGATTGCCCTGTTTATCGATCATCAGACCGGCATACAGAAAACCGGTGTAGGTGTTGCCTTCTGCCGCCATGCCTTTCACGGTTGGCCAGATGATGCGTTCCATGGTGCGCTGGTGGACTTCATCCGTTACCACCGGGGCAGGGGAGTAAGCGCCCATCCCGCCGGTGTTAGGCCCGGTATCTTTATCGCCCACGCGTTTGTGATCCTGACTGGTGGCCATCGGCAGCACGTGCTCGCCGTCAACCATCACGATAAAGCTCGCTTCTTCGCCGTCGAGGAACTCTTCGATAACAATGCGATGACCCGCATCGCCAAAGGCGTTACCTGCCAGCATATCGTGAACGGCCGCTTCGGCCTCGCTCAGCGTCATCGCGACGATAACGCCTTTACCGGCTGCCAGACCGTCAGCTTTAATGACGATAGGCGCGCCTTTCTCACGCAGATAAGCCAGAGCAGGCTCAATCTCGGTAAAGTTCTGGTATTCCGCCGTTGGGATCTGATGGCGTGCCAGGAAATCCTTGGTGAACGCTTTTGACCCTTCCAGCTGTGCGGCACCTTCGGTTGGGCCGAAGATTTTCAGGCCCGCAGCGCGGAATGCGTCAACCACGCCAATCACCAGCGGCGCTTCCGGGCCGACGATGGTCAGGTCAATCTTCTCATTCTGGGCAAAGCTCAGCAGCGCCGGGATATCGGTCACGCCGATAGCGACGTTTTGCAGGGCTGGCTCCAGCGCCGTACCTGCGTTGCCTGGTGCCACAAAGACAGTTTCAACCTGCGGCGACTGCGCCGCTTTCCAGGCCAGCGCATGTTCGCGCCCGCCGTTACCAATCACTAATACTTTCATCGTCTGCTCCGTGAATTAATGGCGGAAGTGGCGCATGTCAGTGAAGAGCATCGCAATACCGTGCTCGTCGGCGGCGGCAATCACTTCATCATCACGAATAGAACCGCCAGGCTGAATGACGCAGGTCACGCCAGCCGCGGCTGCGGCGTCAATACCGTCGCGGAACGGGAAGAAGGCGTCAGAGGCCATCGATGAACCTTTCACTTCCAGACCTTCGTCGGCCGCTTTGATGCCTGCGATCTTCGCTGAGTAAACGCGACTCATCTGGCCCGCGCCGATACCGATAGTCATATTGCCTTTGGCATAGACGATGGCGTTGGATTTCACGAATTTCGCCACTTTCCAGCAGAACAGCGCATCACGCAGTTCCTGTTCGGTCGGCTGACGTTGGGTGACCACGCGCAGTTCTTCCGCGCCGACCATGCCCAGGTCACGATCCTGAACCAGCAAACCGCCGTTCACACGTTTGAAGTCCAGACTCGGTACGCGCTCAGCCCACTGGTCGCAGGTCAGTACGCGCACGTTCTGTTTGGCTGCGGTGATTTTCAATGCTTCTTCGCTTGCGGACGGCGCAATGATCACTTCGACAAACTGACGGGAGATAATGGCCTGCGCGGTTTCAGCATCCAGTTCGCGGTTAAAGGCGATGATGCCGCCGAATGCGGAGGTCGGGTCGGTTTTGTATGCGCGATCGTAAGCGTCGAGGATAGAGTTACTGATGGCGACGCCGCATGGGTTGGCGTGCTTCACAATCACACAGGCAGGTTCGGCGAACTCTTTCACACACTCCAGCGCTGCGTCGGTGTCAGCGATGTTGTTATAAGAGAGGGCTTTCCCCTGAACCTGCGTTGCGGTGGCAACGGAGGCTTCTTTGACACTCTCTTCTATATAGAAGGCAGCCTGCTGGTGGCTGTTTTCACCATAACGCATATCCTGCTTCTTAATGAAGTTGAGGTTCAGGGTACGCGGGAAGCGACCAGCGGCTTCTTTGCTTTCACCGTGGTAGGCCGGAACCATGCTGCCGAAGTAGTTGGCGATCATGCTGTCATAGGCGGCGGTGTGCTCAAACGCTTTGATGGCGAGGTCGAAACGGGTGTCGAGGGTAAGAGAACCGTCGTTGGCATCCATCTCTTTAATAATGGCGGCATAGTCGCTGCTCTTTACTACGATGGCGACGTCTTTATGGTTCTTGGCGGCGGAGCGCACCATGGTTGGGCCGCCGATATCAATATTCTCTACCGCATCTTCCAGCGAGCAGCCATCACGGGCAACGGTCTGGGCAAACGGATAAAGGTTAACAACCACCATGTCGATCGGCGCGATGCCGTGTTGTTCCATAATCCCATCGTCCTGGCCGCGACGACCGAGAATGCCGCCGTGGACTTTTGGATGCAGGGTCTTCACACGTCCATCCATCATCTCCGGGAAACCGGTGTAATCGGAAACTTCGTTCACTGGCAGACCTTTTTCTGCTAACAGACGGGCTGTACCGCCTGTAGACAGCAGCTCCACACCGCGAGCGGAAAGTGCCTGGGCGAATTCGACGATACCGGCTTTGTCAGAAACACTGAGCAGAGCGCGGCGGACTGGACGACGTTGTTGCATGGTAAATCCCCTGGATTTGACAATGACAGAGAGCGTTAGCTGAATTTTTCGTGAAAAACTCAGCTAACGCCCCTTACGGGGCATCCTTATTTTGCGGTGGCATTGTAACGAAAACGTTTGCGCAACGCTCGCGAATTTTTCTTTTTCAATGTTGACCCCAATTTTGCTCGCTGAAGATCGTATATATAGAAAGAAGATCGCAGAAATGATCGGAGCGTTTGTGGATAACTCTGTGTGTAAATGGGTATAAGACGGGGTTTTGCTGTGGAATGCAGCAGTCAGTCATTTTTCTGTCATTTAAGGGTTGCGGGCGCCAGAGAACTCCCTATAATGCGCCTCCATCGACACGGCGGATGTGAATCACTTCACACAAACAGCCGGTTCGGTTGAAGAGAAAAATCCTGAAAATCAGGGTTGACTCTGAAAGAGGAAAGCGTAATATACGCCACCTCGCGACAGAGCGCTAAAGCGCGTCGCAACTGCTCTTTAACAATTTATCAGACAATCTGTGTGGGCACTCGAAGATACGGATTCTTAACGTCGCAAGACGAAAAATGAATACCAAGTCTCAAGAGTGAACATACGTAATTCATTACGAAGTTTAATTCACGAGCATCAAACTTAAATTGAAGAGTTTGATCATGGCTCAGATTGAACGCTGGCGGCAGGCCTAACACATGCAAGTCGAACGGTAGCACAGAGGAGCTTGCTCCTTGGGTGACGAGTGGCGGACGGGTGAGTAATGTCTGGGAAACTGCCCGATGGAGGGGGATAACTACTGGAAACGGTAGCTAATACCGCATAACGTCGCAAGACCAAAGAGGGGGACCTTCGGGCCTCTTGCCATCGGATGTGCCCAGATGGGATTAGCTAGTAGGTGGGGTAACGGCTCACCTAGGCGACGATCCCTAGCTGGTCTGAGAGGATGACCAGCCACACTGGAACTGAGACACGGTCCAGACTCCTACGGGAGGCAGCAGTGGGGAATATTGCACAATGGGCGCAAGCCTGATGCAGCCATGCCGCGTGTATGAAGAAGGCCTTCGGGTTGTAAAGTACTTTCAGCGGGGAGGAAGGCGATACGGTTAATAACCGTGTCGATTGACGTTACCCGCAGAAGAAGCACCGGCTAACTCCGTGCCAGCAGCCGCGGTAATACGGAGGGTGCAAGCGTTAATCGGAATTACTGGGCGTAAAGCGCACGCAGGCGGTCTGTCAAGTCGGATGTGAAATCCCCGGGCTCAACCTGGGAACTGCATCCGAAACTGGCAGGCTAGAGTCTTGTAGAGGGGGGTAGAATTCCAGGTGTAGCGGTGAAATGCGTAGAGATCTGGAGGAATACCGGTGGCGAAGGCGGCCCCCTGGACAAAGACTGACGCTCAGGTGCGAAAGCGTGGGGAGCAAACAGGATTAGATACCCTGGTAGTCCACGCCGTAAACGATGTCGACTTGGAGGTTGTGCCCTTGAGGCGTGGCTTCCGGAGCTAACGCGTTAAGTCGACCGCCTGGGGAGTACGGCCGCAAGGTTAAAACTCAAATGAATTGACGGGGGCCCGCACAAGCGGTGGAGCATGTGGTTTAATTCGATGCAACGCGAAGAACCTTACCTACTCTTGACATCCACGGAATTTAGCAGAGATGCTTTAGTGCCTTCGGGAACCGTGAGACAGGTGCTGCATGGCTGTCGTCAGCTCGTGTTGTGAAATGTTGGGTTAAGTCCCGCAACGAGCGCAACCCTTATCCTTTGTTGCCAGCGGTTCGGCCGGGAACTCAAAGGAGACTGCCAGTGATAAACTGGAGGAAGGTGGGGATGACGTCAAGTCATCATGGCCCTTACGAGTAGGGCTACACACGTGCTACAATGGCATATACAAAGAGAAGCGACCTCGCGAGAGCAAGCGGACCTCATAAAGTATGTCGTAGTCCGGATCGGAGTCTGCAACTCGACTCCGTGAAGTCGGAATCGCTAGTAATCGTGGATCAGAATGCCACGGTGAATACGTTCCCGGGCCTTGTACACACCGCCCGTCACACCATGGGAGTGGGTTGCAAAAGAAGTAGGTAGCTTAACCTTCGGGAGGGCGCTTACCACTTTGTGATTCATGACTGGGGTGAAGTCGTAACAAGGTAACCGTAGGGGAACCTGCGGTTGGATCACCTCCTTACCTTAAAGAACCTGCCTTTGTAGTGCTCACACAGATTGTCTGATGAAAAGTAAATAGCAAGGCGTCTTGCGATTGAGACTTCAGTGTCCCCTTCGTCTAGAGGCCCAGGACACCGCCCTTTCACGGCGGTAACAGGGGTTCGAATCCCCTAGGGGACGCCACTTGCTGGTTCGTGAGTGAAAGTCACCTGCCTTAATATCTCAAAACTGACTTCCGAGTCATGTTTGAGATATTTGCTCTTTAAAAATCTGGATCAAGCTGAAAATTGAAACGACACACTGTGTCTGTTCTCCGTAATAAGAACAGACAAGCGGTGTGTTCGAGTCTCTCAAATTTTCGCAACACGATGTGTTTTACGAAACACCTTCGGGTTGTGAGGTTAAGCGACTAAGCGTACACGGTGGATGCCCTGGCAGTCAGAGGCGATGAAGGACGTGCTAATCTGCGATAAGCGTCGGTAAGGTGATATGAACCGTTATAACCGGCGATTTCCGAATGGGGAAACCCAGTGTGATTCGTCACACTATCATTACGTGAATACATAGCGTAATGAAGCGAACCGGGGGAACTGAAACATCTAAGTACCCCGAGGAAAAGAAATCAACCGAGATTCCCCCAGTAGCGGCGAGCGAACGGGGAGCAGCCCAGAGTCTGAATCAGCATGTGTGGTAGTGGAACGGTCTGGAAAGTCCGGCGATACAGGGTGATAGCCCCGTACACAAAATCGCATGTGTTGTGAACTCGAAGAGTAGGGCGGGACACGTGGTATCCTGTCTGAATATGGGGGGACCATCCTCCAAGGCTAAATACTCCTGACTGACCGATAGTGAACCAGTACCGTGAGGGAAAGGCGAAAAGAACCCCGGCGAGGGGAGTGAAAAAGAACCTGAAACCGTGTACGTACAAGCAGTGGGAGCCTTGATTTATCAGGGTGACTGCGTACCTTTTGTATAATGGGTCAGCGACTTATATTCTGTAGCAAGGTTAACCGAATAGGGGAGCCGAAGGGAAACCGAGTCTTAACTGGGCGTTAAGTTGCAGGGTATAGACCCGAAACCCGGTGATCTAGCCATGGGCAGGTTGAAGGTTGGGTAACACTAACTGGAGGACCGAACCGACTAATGTTGAAAAATTAGCGGATGACTTGTGGCTGGGGGTGAAAGGCCAATCAAACCGGGAGATAGCTGGTTCTCCCCGAAAGCTATTTAGGTAGCGCCTCGTGAACTCATCTTCGGGGGTAGAGCACTGTTTCGGCTAGGGGGTCATCCCGACTTACCAACCCGATGCAAACTGCGAATACCGAAGAATGTTATCACGGGAGACACACGGCGGGTGCTAACGTCCGTCGTGAAGAGGGAAACAACCCAGACCGCCAGCTAAGGTCCCAAAGTCATGGTTAAGTGGGAAACGATGTGGGAAGGCACAGACAGCCAGGATGTTGGCTTAGAAGCAGCCATCATTTAAAGAAAGCGTAATAGCTCACTGGTCGAGTCGGCCTGCGCGGAAGATGTAACGGGGCTAAACCATGCACCGAAGCTGCGGCAGCGACACTATGTGTTGTTGGGTAGGGGAGCGTTCTGTAAGCCGTTGAAGGTGGCCTGTGAGGGTTGCTGGAGGTATCAGAAGTGCGAATGCTGACATAAGTAACGATAAAGCGGGTGAAAAGCCCGCTCGCCGGAAGACCAAGGGTTCCTGTCCAACGTTAATCGGGGCAGGGTGAGTCGACCCCTAAGGCGAGGCCGAAAGGCGTAGTCGATGGGAAACAGGTTAATATTCCTGTACTTGGTGTTACTGCGAAGGGGGGACGGAGAAGGCTATGTTGGCCGGGCGACGGTTGTCCCGGTTTAAGCATGTAGGCGGAGGTTCCAGGTAAATCCGGTTCCTTATTAACGCTGAGGTGTGATGACGAGGCACTACGGTGCTGAAGTAACAAATGCCCTGCTTCCAGGAAAAGCCTCTAAGCATCAGGTAACACAAAATCGTACCCCAAACCGACACAGGTGGTCAGGTAGAGAATACCAAGGCGCTTGAGAGAACTCGGGTGAAGGAACTAGGCAAAATGGTGCCGTAACTTCGGGAGAAGGCACGCTGATATGTAGGTGAAGCGACTTGCTCGTGGAGCTGAAATCAGTCGAAGATACCAGCTGGCTGCAACTGTTTATTAAAAACACAGCACTGTGCAAACACGAAAGTGGACGTATACGGTGTGACGCCTGCCCGGTGCCGGAAGGTTAATTGATGGGGTTATCCGTAAGGAGAAGCTCTTGATCGAAGCCCCGGTAAACGGCGGCCGTAACTATAACGGTCCTAAGGTAGCGAAATTCCTTGTCGGGTAAGTTCCGACCTGCACGAATGGCGTAATGATGGCCAGGCTGTCTCCACCCGAGACTCAGTGAAATTGAACTCGCTGTGAAGATGCAGTGTACCCGCGGCAAGACGGAAAGACCCCGTGAACCTTTACTATAGCTTGACACTGAACACTGGTCCTTGATGTGTAGGATAGGTGGGAGGCTTTGAAGTGTGGACGCCAGTCTGCATGGAGCCAACCTTGAAATACCACCCTTTAATGGCTGGTGTTCTAACGTAGACCCGTGATCCGGGTTGCGGACAGTGTCTGGTGGGTAGTTTGACTGGGGCGGTCTCCTCCTAAAGAGTAACGGAGGAGCACGAAGGTTAGCTAATCCTGGTCGGACATCAGGAGGTTAGTGCAAAGGCATAAGCTAGCTTGACTGCGAGAGTGACGGCTCGAGCAGGTGCGAAAGCAGGTCTTAGTGATCCGGTGGTTCTGAATGGAAGGGCCATCGCTCAACGGATAAAAGGTACTCCGGGGATAACAGGCTGATACCGCCCAAGAGTTCATATCGACGGCGGTGTTTGGCACCTCGATGTCGGCTCATCACATCCTGGGGCTGAAGTAGGTCCCAAGGGTATGGCTGTTCGCCATTTAAAGTGGTACGCGAGCTGGGTTTAGAACGTCGTGAGACAGTTCGGTCCCTATCTGCCGTGGGCGCTGGAGAATTGAGGGGGGCTGCTCCTAGTACGAGAGGACCGGAGTGGACGCATCACTGGTGTTCGGGTTGTCATGCCAATGGCATTGCCCGGTAGCTAAATGCGGAAGAGATAAGTGCTGAAAGCATCTAAGCACGAAACTTGCCCCGAGATGAGTTCTCCCTGAGACTATAAGTCTCCTGAAGGAACGTTGAAGACTACGACGTTGATAGGTCGGGTGTGTAAGTGTAGCGATACATTGAGCTAACCGATACTAATGAACCGTGAGGCTTAACCTTACAACGCCAAAGGTGTTTTGGTGGAAGAAAGACATCAATATCAGCTTGATACAGATTAAATTAACACGCAGATAAGCGTGTTAATAAACAGAATTTGCCTGGCGGCTGTAGCGCGGTGGTCCCACCTGACCCCATGCCGAACTCAGAAGTGAAACGCCGTAGCGCCGATGGTAGTGTGGGGTCTCCCCATGCGAGAGTAGGGAACTGCCAGGCATTAAATAAAAACAAAAGGCTCAGTCGAAAGACTGGGCCTTTTGTTTTATCTGTTGTTTGCCGGATAGGGTTATCCGGCAATACAAACCGTACCAAACCTCTTCTTCCCCGGTATATGCCAGATTCAATAACGGATACGGTTTTCCAAGATCATCAACCGCTGAACGCCCCGTCACTGTAAATCCCATCTTCTTATAGAACCCAACGGCTTGTTCATTTTGCTCATTAACGTTGGTCGTTAACCCGGGAGCCAGCGTCAGAGCATGCTCGACCAGCCATTTCCCTACGCCACAGCCGCGAACATCAGGATCGACGAATAATGCATCCATATGATCACCGGTGAGCAGCATAAACCCGACAGGTTCATCCCGTTCCGTCACGGCTACCCATAATGGTGCTTCCGGTAAAAACGAACTGACCAGGTCTTCCAGCTCAACGCGATAGTCCGCTGACAGGAAATCATGGGTGGCATCGACTGAACGACACCAGATGGCAATCAATTTCTCGCCTTCATCACGTCGCGATCGGCGAATGCTAATAACCATATCTTCTCCTTTTATTTATGCTTATATTTTATCGTAGATACCGTCGTGAAACTTTCTCACCTTTAGCATGCAGGCTCGACATCCGCACAATTTCTGGGTATCTTCAGCTATCTGGATGTCTAAACGTTTAAACGTGTGTAGTGAGGTTATCAGGTTATGCCGATTCGCGTACAGGACGAGCTGCCCGCCGTCAATTTCTTGCGTGAGGAAAACGTCTTTGTAATGACGACGTCTCGCGCTTCCGGTCAGGAAATTCGCCCTCTGAAGGTGCTTATTCTCAACCTGATGCCGAAGAAGATTGAAACGGAAAACCAGTTCCTGCGTCTGTTGTCGAACTCACCGCTTCAGGTTGATGTTCAATTACTGCGCATTGATGCTCGTGAGTCGCGTAATACGCCAGCGGAACATCTGAATAACTTTTACTGTGACTTTGACGATATTCGCGATCAGAACTTTGATGGTCTGATTGTGACCGGTGCGCCGCTGGGGCTGGTTGAATTTAATGATGTCGCTTATTGGCCGCAGATCAGGCAGGTACTGGAATGGGCGAAAGATCACGTCACCTCGACGTTGTTTGTCTGTTGGGCGGTGCAGGCCGCGCTGAATATCCTCTACGGGATCCCGAAGCAGACGCGCACAGATAAACTTTCTGGTGTTTATGAGCACCATATTCTTCATCCACATGCGTTGCTGACTCGCGGATTCGATGATTCGTTCCTCGCCCCGCACTCACGTTATGCAGATTTCCCATCGGTGCTGATCCGTGATTATACCGATCTTGAGATCCTGGCTGAAACTGAGGATGGCGATGCTTACCTGTTTGCCAGTAAAGATAAGCGCATTGCCTTTGTGACGGGTCATCCGGAATACGATGCGAATACGCTGGGCAGTGAATATTTTCGGGATGTTGAAGCGGGATTAAACCCGGATGTACCGTACAACTATTTCCCGAAAAACGATCCACAAAACAGGCCACGCGCAACATGGCGCAGCCATGGCAATTTGTTGTTCATCAACTGGCTCAACTATTACGTCTATCAGATCACGCCATATGATCTGCGTCACATGAATCCAACACTGGATTAATCTTCTGCAGCTAACGATCCTAAAGCGTTTCAGCATGTTGAATCAGGCACCTTCGGGTGCCTTTTTTATTTCCGAAATGCACCTCATCGTGTAATTGAATTTTATTTTTACTGTTATCAACAAGTTAATCATAAATTAAATTAAAAATGGAAATTGTTTTTGATTTTGATTTTTAATTGGGTAGTCTTAGTTGTGCTGAACGAAAACCACACAACGATCCTTCGTTCGCATTGGGGGAAGTATTCGGATCCATGACGAGGAGCTGCACAATGAATCAACAGGCAACGACAACTGACGAATTGCTGTTTACCCGGCCATATGGCGAGCAAGAGAAGCACATTTTGACCGCAGAAGCGGTGGAGTTTCTGACCGAGCTGGTGACGCGGTTTACGCCGAAGCGTAATAAACTGCTGGCCGCACGTATCCAGCAACAGCAGGATATCGACAATGGTAAGTTGCCTGATTTTATTTCGGAAACGGCTTCCATTCGTAATGGTGACTGGAAAATTCGTGGGATTCCCGAGGACTTACAAGATCGGCGCGTAGAAATTACCGGTCCTGTTGAGCGCAAAATGGTGATTAACGCCCTGAATGCTAACGTGAAGGTCTTCATGGCGGATTTTGAGGATTCCCTGGCGCCGGACTGGAATAAAGTCATTGATGGTCAAATTAACCTGCGCGACGCGGTCAATGGCACCATTAGCTACACCAATGAAGCCGGAAAAATCTACCAGCTCAAACCCGACCCTGCCTTACTGATTTGCCGCGTGCGCGGCCTGCATTTGCCGGAAAAACATGTCACCTGGCGTGGCGAAGCGATCCCGGGCAGCCTGTTTGATTTTGCCCTCTATTTCTTCCACAACTACAAAGCGTTGCTGGCAAAAGGCAGCGGTCCCTATTTCTACCTGCCGAAAACCCAGGCCTGGCAGGAAGCGGCGTGGTGGAGCGAAGTGTTCAGCTACGCTGAAGATCGTTTTAATCTGGCGCGGGGCACCATCAAAGCGACGTTATTGATTGAAACGCTGCCGGCAGTGTTCCAGATGGACGAAATCCTGCATGCGTTGCGTGACCATATTGTCGGTCTCAACTGCGGTCGCTGGGATTACATTTTCAGCTATATCAAAACGTTGAAGAATCACCCGGATCGTGTACTGCCAGACCGCCAGGTGGTGACGATGGACAAACCGTTCCTCAGCGCTTACTCACGTCTGCTGATCAAAACCTGCCACAAGCGCGGCGCATTTGCGATGGGCGGCATGGCGGCATTCATTCCGAGCAAAGATACCGCTCGCAATAATCAGGTGCTCAACAAGGTAAAAGCGGACAAATCGCTGGAAGCCAATAATGGCCACGACGGCACCTGGGTTGCCCACCCGGGCCTGGCGGATACCGCGATGGCGGTGTTTGATGAAATCCTCGGCGAGCATAAAAACCAACTGTTCGTCACGCGTGATGACGATGCGCCGATTACCGCCGAACAACTGCTGGCACCCTGTGAAGGTGAGCGTACTGAAGAGGGGATGCGCGCCAATATTCGCGTGGCGGTGCAGTACATCGAAGCGTGGATCTCCGGCAACGGCTGCGTACCGATTTACGGCCTGATGGAAGATGCCGCGACGGCGGAAATCTCCCGTACCTCTATCTGGCAGTGGATCCATCACGAGAAAACCCTCAGCAATGGCAAAGCCGTCACCAAAGCGCTGTTCCGCCAGATGCTGGCAGAAGAGATGCTGGTGATTCAGGAAGAACTCGGCGAGCACCGCTTCAGCAGCGGGCGTTTCGATGAGGCCGCCCGTCTGATGGAGCAGATCACGACGTCTGATGAATTAATCGACTTCCTGACCCTGCCAGGCTATCGCCTGCTGGCGTAAATGCCCAGGCCATTTTGAACCAGGGCAGTACGCAAACTGCCCGTGACCAAACTGCTTTCACCAATAACGCCTGGAAAACCAGGAGAATAATATGGAGCATCTGCACATGAAAACCCGTACCCAACAAATCGAAGAATTACAGCAAGAATGGACACAACCGCGCTGGGAAGGCATTCGTCGCCCTTATAGCGCGGAGGAAGTGGTGAAATTACGTGGTTCGGTCAATCCGGAATGCACGCTGGCACAGCTGGGTGCCGCCAAAATGTGGCGTCTGCTGCACGGCGAATCGAAAAAAGGCTACATCAATAGCCTCGGCGCGCTGACCGGTGGTCAGGCATTGCAGCAGGCGAAAGCCGGTATTGAAGCGGTCTATCTGTCTGGTTGGCAGGTGGCGGCGGATGCGAACCTGGCGTCGAGCATGTACCCGGATCAATCACTGTACCCGGCGAACTCCGTCCCGGCCGTGGTGGATCGGATCAACAACACTTTCCGTCGTGCGGATCAGATCCAGTGGTCCACCGGTATTGAACCCAACGATCCTCGCTATGTGGATTACTTCCTGCCGATCGTCGCCGATGCGGAAGCCGGGTTTGGTGGCGTGCTGAACGCATTTGAACTGATGAAATCGATGATTGAGGCCGGTGCAGCGGCTGTTCACTTCGAAGATCAGCTGGCGTCAGTGAAGAAATGTGGTCACATGGGCGGTAAGGTTCTGGTGCCGACGCAGGAAGCGATTCAAAAACTGGTGGCTGCGCGCCTGGCGGCCGATGTGATGGGCGTACCGACGCTGGTGATTGCCCGTACCGATGCAGACGCAGCCGACCTTATCACCTCAGACTGCGATCCCTATGACAGCGAATTCATCACCGGCGAGCGTACCAGTGAAGGTTTCTATCGTACGCACGCCGGTATCGAACAGGCAATCAGCCGTGGCCTGGCCTATGCGCCGTATGCGGATCTGGTGTGGTGCGAAACCTCCACGCCGGACCTCGAGCTGGCTAAACGTTTTGCCGATGCCATTCATGCGAAGTATCCAGGCAAACTGCTGGCCTACAACTGTTCTCCATCATTTAACTGGCAGAAGAAGCTGGACGACAAAACGATTGCCAGCTTCCAGCAGCAGTTGTCGGATATGGGCTACAAATACCAGTTCATCACGCTGGCAGGTATCCACAGCATGTGGTTCAACATGTTCGACCTCGCGCGTTCCTATGCGCAGGGTGAAGGCATGAAGCACTACGTCGAGAAGGTCCAGCAGCCGGAGTTCGCCGCAGGTAAAGACGGCTATACCTTCGTCTCGCACCAACAAGAAGTGGGGACCGGTTACTTCGACAAAGTCACCACCATTATTCAGGGAGGCGCCTCTTCGGTCACCGCACTGACGGGGTCCACTGAAGAATCTCAGTTCTGATGTAGCGCAAGCCGGATGGCGCATTTGCTTATCCGGCCTACGACAGCCTGTAGGCCGGATAAGGTGCTTGCACCGCCATCCGGCAACATCGTGCACTGAACGAGGTTGAATATGTCACGAGGCCTGGAATTACTGATTGCTCAAACCATCCTGCAAGGCTTTGACGCGCAGTATGGTCGATTTCTGGAAGTGACGTCCGGTGCTCAACAGCGCTTTGAACAGGCTGACTGGCATGCCGTGCAGCAGGCGATGAAAAGCCGTATCCACCTTTACGATCACCATGTGGGTCTGGTCGTGGAACAGCTGCGCTGTATTACTGGCGGCAAAAGTGCCGATGCGGCGTTTTTGCTGTGCGTCAAAGAACATTACACCCGGCTGTTGCCGGATTACCCGCGCTTCGAAATTGCGGAGAGCTTTTTTAACTCTGTCTATTGCCGGTTATTTGACCACCGCTCACTGACCCCCGAGCGGTTATTTATTTTTAGTTCTCAGCCGGAACGCCGTTTCCGCACGATTCCTCGTCCGCTGGCAAAAGATTTTTTTCCTGTGAGTGGTTGGGAACCGCTATTAACGCGCGTGCTGAGCGATCTTCCGCTTCGCTTACCCTGGCAGAACAAAAGCCGTGATATTCACTACATCATTGAGCATCTGACAGAGGCCTGCGGCACGGAAGGGCTGCATCATTGTCATCTGCAGGTGGCGAATGAGCTGTTTTACCGCAACAAAGCCGCCTGGCTGGTGGGGAAGCTGATGACCCCAACAGGCACGCTGCCATTTTTACTGCCAATTCACCGCACCGAGGAAGGCGAGCTGTTTGTCGATACCTGCCTGACCACTACGGCGGAAGCCAGCATCGTATTTGGTTTTGCCCGCTCCTATTTTATGGTGTACGCACCGCTGCCTGCCGCGCTGGTTGAATGGCTACGCGAGATCCTGCCGGGCAAAACGACCGCGGAGCTGTATATGGCGATCGGCTGCCAGAAACATGCGAAAACTGAAAGCTACCGTGAGTACCTGTGGTATCTGGCAGAGTGCGATGAGTCGTTTATTGAAGCGCCAGGCATACGTGGCATGGTCATGCTGGTGTTTACCCTGCCGGGCTTCGACCGGGTCTTTAAAATCATCAAAGACAAATTTGCTCCGCAAAAAGAGATGTCTGCCGCTCACGTGCGCGCCTGCTATCAGTTGGTTAAAGAGCATGACCGCGTGGGGCGTATGGCGGACACCCAGGAGTTTGAGAATTTCGTCCTCGAGAAGCGGCAAATTGACCCGGCATTAATGGCGCTATTCATGCAAGAGGTGCCAGAGAAAATCACCGATCTTGGCGATCGCATTGTCATCAGTCATTTGTACATTGAACGCCGTATGGTGCCGCTCAATATCTGGCTGGAGCAGGTAGAAGGCCAACAGCTGCGTGACGCGATTGAAGAGTACGGCAACGCGATTCGCCAGCTTGCTGCCGCCAATATTTTTCCCGGTGACATGTTGTTCAAAAACTTCGGCGTCACCCGCC
Organism: Citrobacter sp. R56; assembly: GCF_016811995.1. Classification (GTDB taxonomy): domain Bacteria; phylum Pseudomonadota; class Gammaproteobacteria; order Enterobacterales; family Enterobacteriaceae; genus Citrobacter_D; species Citrobacter_D enshiensis. The sequence goes on along the minus strand of NZ_CP069159.1, from coordinate 4,339,405 downwards.
ACGGGCGCGTCGTGTTTTATGACTACGATGAAATTTGCTACATGACGGAAGTGAATTTCCGCACTATTCCGCCGCCGCGTTATCCGGAAGATGAGCTGGCCAGCGAACCGTGGTACAGCGTTTCGCCGGGCGATGTTTTTCCGGAGGAGTTTCGTCACTGGCTCTGTGCAGACCCCAGAATTGGGCCGCTGTTTGAAGAGATGCACGCCGATCTGTTTCGCGCCGACTACTGGCGTGCATTACAGACGCGAATTCGTGAGGGGCACGTGGAAGATGTTTACGCCTACCGCCGCCGTCAACGGTTTAGCGTGCGTTATAATCAGGCCGGATAAGTCATCCGTAGGCCTGATAAGCGTAGCGCCATCAGGCATTTGATCGACGGATGGCGGCGTAAAACGCTTTACCCGGCTTAGCGGAATCCGCCGTACGCCAGCGTCACCTCTTTCGCGGCCTTAATCGCCATGGCACCGAACTCGGTCACCCGGTCATCGGTGATGCGCGAAATCGGCCCGGAGATGGAAATCGCGGCAAACGGCTCGCGATGCTCGTCATAAATGCACGACGCCACGCAGCGTAAACCCAACGCATGTTCTTCATCATCAAACGAATACCCGCGCTTACGCGTCTGGGCAAGGTCATCTTTAAGATGCACGGGCGACACCAGCGTGGCATGGGTATACGCGTGCAGCCCTTTACGGTGCAGTAAGCCGGTGACTTGTTCTTCGCTCAGCTGCGATAAGAATGCTTTACCCGCGCCGGACGCGTGCATCGGCAGTTTGCCGCCGATAGGTGCAGACATACGCATCAGTTGGGTACATTGTACCTGGTCGATGATAATCGCCTGATGGTCGCTCTGGTCAAGCACCGCCAGATTGACCGTTTCGCCGGAGTCTTCCATCAACTTGCGCAGGATCGGATGGACAATCGCCAGCAGATTCCGGCTTTGCAAAAAACTGCTGCCAACAGTAAAGGCATGAGCGCCTACTGCCCAGTGGCCCAGTTCACCGACCTGGCGCACAAATCCCTGTTGCTGCATGGTGGTTAACAAACGGTGAGTGGTTGAATTCGGTAAACCCGCCTGTTGCGCCAGTTCGGTCAGTGCAACGCTACCGTTAGACTCAGCAATCCATTCCAGAAGCTTCAGTCCACGGGTGAGAGACTGAACCTGTCCGGTCGCGGGGGTCGTAGCAGCCGCGGGTTTTCTACCGCGTTTTGCGGGAACAGGGGCAACCATAGCCGTCTCCTTTTCTGTATCGTGGAAATCATTTTCGTTTTATTTAATTATAATGCAAGAATTCCTGTACTGATCGGAGGAGTGAAGCTGAACATGTCTCATGTTGCCCGCTGTTTGCTTTTCCGTCACATCAGTTTGTGCCAGTATGGTTTGTTGGCCATTTTTGGTCTGGGTTGAGCGTTGTCGGGAGCGAGTGTGAGCAGCAAAGTTGAACAATTACGTCAGCAGTTAAAAGAACGTATTCTGGTGCTGGACGGCGGTATGGGCACCATGATCCAGGGCTATCGTCTGAGTGAAGAGGATTTCCGCGGCGAACGCTTTGCCGACTGGCCGTGTGACCTCAAAGGCAACAACGATCTGTTGGTGCTGAGCAAACCGGAGGTGATAACCGCGATTCATAACGCCTACTTCGAGGCGGGCGCGGATATCATCGAAACCAACACCTTTAACTCGACAACCATCGCGATGGCGGATTACCAGATGGAATCCCTGTCAGCGGAGATCAACTTTGCCGCAGCAAAACTGGCGCGTGCCTGCGCCGACGAGTGGACGGCGCGCACGCCGGAAAAACCACGCTATGTTGCGGGCGTTCTCGGCCCAACCAACCGTACGGCGTCCATCTCGCCAGACGTTAACGATCCGGCATTCCGTAATATCACCTTTGATCAGCTGGTGGCGGCTTACCGTGAATCCACCAAAGCGCTGGTGGAAGGCGGTGCGGATCTGATCCTGATTGAAACCGTGTTTGATACGCTCAACGCCAAAGCCGCTATTTTTGCGGTGAAAGAAGAGTTTGAAGCGCTGGGCGTTGAATTGCCCATTATGATCTCCGGCACCATCACCGACGCTTCCGGGCGCACGCTTTCCGGCCAAACGACGGAAGCGTTCTACAACTCTCTGCGCCACGCTGAAGCGCTCACCTTTGGCCTCAACTGTGCGCTGGGGCCGGACGAACTGCGCCAGTATGTGCAGGAGCTGTCGCGTATTGCCGAATGCTATGTTACCGCGCACCCGAACGCCGGACTGCCGAACGCCTTTGGCGAATATGACCTTGATGCTGACACGATGGCGGTTCAGATTCGCGAATGGGCGACAGCGGGCTTCCTGAATATCGTCGGCGGCTGCTGCGGTACCACGCCGGAACACATTGCGGCGATGAGTCGTGCGGTTGCAGGGTTGCCGCCGCGCCAGCTTCCGGAAATTCCGGTGGCCTGCCGTCTTGCCGGGCTTGAGCCGCTCAACATCGGCGCGGACAGCCTGTTTGTCAACGTGGGCGAACGGACCAACGTCACCGGTTCCGCTAAATTCAAGCGCCTGATCAAAGAAGAGAAATACAGCGAAGCGCTGGAAGTGGCGTTGCAGCAGGTGGAAAGCGGCGCCCAGATTATCGACATCAACATGGATGAGGGGATGCTTGACGCCGAAGCGGCGATGGTGCGTTTCCTTAGCCTGATCGCCGGAGAGCCGGACATCGCTCGCGTGCCGATCATGATCGACTCATCGAAATGGGAGGTCATCGAAAAAGGGCTGAAGTGCATTCAGGGCAAAGGCATCGTTAACTCCATCTCAATGAAAGAGGGGGTAGAGACCTTTACCCATCACGCGAAGTTGCTGCGTCGTTACGGGGCGGCGGTGGTGGTGATGGCCTTTGATGAACAGGGCCAGGCCGATACCCGCGCGCGCAAAATCGAGATCTGCCGTCGGGCGTACAAAATCCTCACCGAAGAGGTCGGTTTCCCGCCAGAAGATATCATCTTTGATCCGAACATCTTCGCGGTGGCGACCGGTATCGAAGAGCACAACAACTACGCGCAGGATTTCATTGGCGCCTGCGAAGACATTAAACGCGAGTTGCCGCATGCGTTGATCTCCGGTGGCGTCTCTAACGTCTCGTTCTCGTTCCGGGGTAACGACCCGGTACGCGAAGCGATCCACGCCGTGTTCCTCTACTACGCCATTCGTAACGGGATGGATATGGGGATCGTCAACGCCGGGCAACTGGCGATTTACGACGACTTGCCTGCCGACCTGCGCGACGCGGTGGAAGATGTGATCCTCAACCGTCGTGACGACGGCACCGAACGTCTGCTGGAGCTGGCGGAAAAATACCGCGGCAGCAAAACGGATGATTCTGCTAACGCCCAGCAGGCCGAATGGCGTGGCTGGGACGTAAAAAAACGCCTCGAATATTCACTGGTGAAAGGTATCACCGAGTTCATTGAGCTGGATACCGAAGAAGCGCGTCAGCAGGCGGCACGCCCGATTGAAGTCATTGAAGGCCCGCTGATGGATGGCATGAACGTGGTCGGCGACCTGTTCGGCGAAGGGAAAATGTTCCTGCCGCAGGTGGTGAAATCCGCTCGCGTGATGAAGCAAGCGGTGGCTTACCTTGAACCGTATATCGAGGCCAGCAAAGAGAAAGGCTCCAGCAACGGTAAAATGGTGATCGCCACCGTAAAAGGCGACGTACACGACATCGGTAAAAACATCGTCGGCGTGGTGTTGCAGTGTAATAACTACGAAATTGTTGATTTGGGCGTGATGGTTCCGGCGGAGAAAATCCTCAGAACCGCCAGAGAAGTGAACGCGGATTTGATTGGTCTTTCCGGGCTGATTACTCCGTCGCTCGATGAGATGGTCAACGTGGCGAAGGAGATGGAGCGTCAGGGCTTTACTATTCCGCTGCTGATTGGCGGCGCGACTACTTCGAAAGCGCACACGGCGGTGAAAATCGAGCAGAACTACAGCGGTCCGACGGTCTATGTGCAGAATGCGTCGCGCACCGTTGGCGTGGTGGCGGCCTTGCTCTCCGACACGCAACGTGATGACTTTGTCGCCCGCACTCGTAAAGAGTATGAAACGGTGCGTATCCAGCACGGGCGCAAGAAACCGCGTACGCCGCCGGTCACGCTGGCGGCAGCGCGCGACAACGATCTGGCGTTCGACTGGGCAAGCTACACGCCGCCGGTGGCGCATCGTCTGGGCGTTCAGGAAGTCGAAGCCAGTATTGAAACCCTGCGCAACTACATCGACTGGACGCCATTCTTTATGACCTGGTCGCTGGCCGGTAAATATCCGCGCATCCTGGAAGATGAGGTCGTGGGCGAAGAAGCGCAGCGCCTGTTTAAAGACGCCAACGAGTTGCTCGATATGTTAAGTGCGGAGAAATCCCTTAACCCGCGCGGCGTGGTGGGGTTGTTCCCGGCAAACCGCGTCGGTGATGACATCGAAATCTATCGTGATGAGACGCGTACTCATGTGCAGGCGGTCAGCCACCATCTCCGCCAGCAAACCGAGAAAGTGGGTTTCGCCAACTACTGCTTGTCTGACTTTGTGGCGCCGAAACTGAGTGGCAAAGCGGATTACATCGGTGCCTTTGCTGTCACTGGCGGTCTGGAAGAAGATGCGCTGGCAGATGCATTTGAAGCCCAACACGACGACTACAACAAGATTATGGTGAAAGCGATTGCCGACCGTCTGGCAGAGGCCTTCGCGGAATATCTGCATGAACGCGTGCGTAAAGTCTACTGGGGTTATGCGGCCCACGAGAACCTCAGCAATGAGGAGCTGATCCGCGAAAACTACCAGGGTATCCGCCCGGCTCCGGGCTATCCGGCCTGTCCGGAACACACGGAAAAAGGCACCATCTGGGAACTGCTGGAGGTGGAAAAACACACCGGCATGAAGCTCACCGAATCTTTCGCTATGTGGCCGGGGGCGTCGGTGTCAGGCTGGTACTTCAGCCATCCAGACAGCAAGTACTATGCCGTCGCGCAGATTCAACGCGATCAGGTAGAGGACTATGCGCTGCGCAAAGGTATGCCGGTTGCCGAGGTCGAGCGCTGGTTAGCACCAAATCTGGGATATGACGCAGATTAATTCATAAAACATCTACTTTCCTTACCACTCATAAGGCGCTCTTTGAGCGCCTTATCTCTTTATTGATGGTAAAACCTTATACTGGAAGCAGGTTCATGAGCGTTGCTTGCCGGATGGCGGCGTAAACGCCTTATCCAGCCTACCGGGGTTATTTGTAGGCCTGATAAGCGCAGCGCCATCAGGCATGATGCCGGTGCCATGAACCTCAGGAACATATAAATATAAGGAGAACCTGATTCCGTGTTAACTCTGTTGCACCTACTTTCTGCAGTTGCTCTGTTGGTGTGGGGCACTCACATTGTGCGTACCGGCGTGATGCGTGTTTTTGGCGCGCGTCTGCGCACTGTTCTCAGCCGTAGCGTTGAAAAGAAACCGCTCGCCTTCTGCGCGGGCATTGGCGTGACTGCGCTGGTACAAAGCAGTAACGCCACGACCATGCTGGTGACCTCATTTGTCGCCCAGGATCTTGTCGCCCTAACGCCCGCGTTGGTGATTGTATTAGGCGCAGATGTGGGGACCGCGCTGATGGCGCGTATCCTGACCTTCGATTTGTCCTGGCTGTCGCCGTTGCTGATTTTCATCGGCGTGATCTTCTTTTTGGGGCGTAAACAGTCCCGGGTAGGGCAACTTGGGAGGGTAGGGATTGGCCTTGGTCTGATTCTGCTGGCACTGGAATTGATTGTGCAGGCGGTGACGCCGATAACGCAGGCCAACGGGGTGCAGGTAATATTCGCCTCGTTAACTGGCGATATCATGCTGGATGCGCTGATTGGCGCGCTGTTCGCCATTATCAGTTATTCCAGCCTGGCGGCGGTGCTGTTGACGGCAACCCTGACGGCGGCGGGGATTATTTCGTTCCCGGTGGCGCTCTGTCTGGTGATCGGCGCCAACCTCGGTTCCGGCCTGCTGGCGATGCTCAACAACAGCGCGGCTAATGCGGCGGCGCGTCGTGTGGCGCTCGGCAGTTTGTTGTTCAAGCTGGTGGGGAGTCTGCTGATTCTGCCGTTTGTTCACATGCTGGCGAACGCGATGGATGAACTGCCGCTGCCAAAATCTGAATTGGTTATCTACTTCCACGTCTTTTACAACCTGGTGCGTTGTCTGGCCATGGTGCCCTTTGCCGAGTCGATGGCGCGATTTTGTAAGCGTATTATTCGCGACGAACCGGAGCTGGATGGTCACCTGAAACCGAAACATCTGGATGTCAGCGCCCTGGACACGCCGACCCTTGCACTGGCCAATGCCGCGCGTGAAGCGCTGCGTATTGGCGATGCCATGGAGCAGATGATGGAAGGGCTTAAGCGCGTGATGCACGGTGAGCCGCGCGAAGAGAAAGAGCTTCGCAAGATGGCGGATGATATCAACGTGCTGTATACCGCGATCAAGCTCTATCTGGCGCGGATGCCAAAAGAGGAACTGGCGGAAGAAGAATCTCGCCGCTGGGCTGAAATCATCGAAATGTCACTCAACCTGGAGCAGGCCTCCGATATCGTCGAACGGATGGGGAGCGAGATTGCCGACAAATCACTGGCGGCGCGCCGGGCCTTCTCCGTGGAAGGGCTGAAGGAACTGGATGCGCTGTACGACCAGTTGCTCAATAACCTGCGACTGGCGATGTCGGTCTTCTTCTCAGGAGATGTGACGACCGCGCGTCGTCTGCGCCGGAGTAAACATCGTTTTCGTATCCTCAATCGCCGTTACTCGCATGCTCACGTTGACCGTCTGCACCAGCAGAACGTACAAAGCATTGAAACCAGCTCACTGCACCTGGGCCTGCTGGGGGATATGCAGCGTCTCAATTCACTGTTCTGTTCCGTCGCCTATAACGTGCTGGAGCAGGCGGATGAAGACGACGAGCGGGATGATTATTGATAAAACCGGAAACCTGATACGCATCGCGCTGTCAGGTTTCCGACTCACTCACGAATAACCCCCACGACTGAAAAGCGCCGTAGATCACATTTATCGCTAATGTGTTGCGCCACGATTATTTTTTCTCGCCCGCAAGGTGAGGTATATTTCGCTTTTACAGGAGAATTTATGCTGCCCGACTCATCCATCCGATTAAATAAATACATCAGCGAAAGTGGAATTTGCTCCCGTCGCGAGGCCGATCGTTATATCGAACAAGGCAACGTTTTCCTGAACGGTAAACGCGCCACCATTGGCGATCAGGTAAACCCTGGCGACGTTGTAAAAGTTAACGGTCAGTTGATTGAGCCGCGCGAAGCAGAAGATCTGGTGCTTATCGCCCTGAACAAACCGGTAGGCATTGTCAGCACCACGGAAGATGGTGAGCGTGACAACATCGTCGACTTTGTTAACCATAGCAAACGCGTGTTCCCGATTGGTCGTCTGGACAAAGACTCACAGGGGCTGATCTTCCTCACCAACCACGGCGATCTGGTCAATAAAATCCTGCGTGCCGGTAACGATCACGAAAAAGAGTATCTGGTCACGGTGGATAAACCGGTGACGGATGAGTTTGTCAGTGGGATGGCGGCAGGCGTACCGATTCTCGGCACGGTCACCAAGAAGTGCAAAGTGAAAAAAGAAGCCCCGTTTGTCTTCCGTATCACGCTGGTGCAGGGGCTGAACCGCCAGATCCGCCGTATGTGCGAGCACTTTGGCTACGAAGTCAAAAAGCTGGAGCGTACGCGGATCATGAACGTCAGCTTAAGCGGTATTCCGCTGGGTGAATGGCGTGATTTAACCGATGATGAGCTGATTGACCTCTTCAAGCTTATCGAAGGATCCTCTTCCGAGGCGAAGCCAAAAGCGAAAGCGAAGCCGAAAACGGCGGGCATCAAACGCCCGGTAGTGAAGATGGAAAAAACCAACGAGAAAGCACGCCCGGCGTCAAACGGTAAACGTTTTACGGCGCCGGGACGTAAGAAGAAAGGGCGCTAGTTAGCGTTTACCGCGCGTTGGCGTATTAGCCGACCAGGAAAAAGATGCCTCGGCATCCGGTTTATAAGCCTGCTTTTTCTTCAACTGGCGGGCTTTTTTTGCTTCTGCTTCCCGCAGCGCCATCAGTTTGTCGATGTATTCCTTTTTCACGCTGTTGGTCTCCGCGTTAGTCAACGGACGACCGTGCGCAATACGGGCGCGGTCCAGCAGCGTTTTCAGTTCACGCTGTTCGCGTTCAGTCATCTCTTTTTGGGTAATGCGGGGGAGTGCCATAGGTGTGCCCTCAGTCAGCCAGATGACCCAGTGTACGGTAATTTGCACAAAAGAAACTAATCCTGAAAGACCCTCGCAAATTATTTATTCCTGACGTGACGAATCATCATCCCTCCACTAGCGTACCGGTAATGCTGTGAAGGCGCCTCTCTCAGCATATTTTCACCTATGTATGTATAAAATTTTATACAGGGACGTGGTATGCTTTCTAAAAGGCCTTTGTTAAAGCCCATTGCCTGGGTTGGTAGTGCATTGGATGATTTATGTAGCTTTCCTGAAACGGTACGTAAAGATGCGGGGTATCAGTTACACCGCTTACAGGCAGGTCTGGAAGCAATGGATTGGAAATCCATGCCAGAGATAGGACGGGGCGCTGAAGAGATCAGGTTGCGACACACTGTGGGGAGTTACCGGATCATTTATTGTGCTCGTGTTGGCGCTGCCTTGTATGTCCTGCACTCTTTCTGTAAGAAAACACAGCGCACTTCTGAGCATGACAAACATATCGCAAAAGTGCGTTATCAGGCAGTAATGCGTCAATGTAAGGGGCATCAATGAGTAACGCAATTGACAGTAAAATTCGGCACATCACATCGCCGGATGCCAATATTTTTACTGAACTGGGTTTTGCTGAACCCGCCGCGCAAATGCTTCAGCAGGATGCTGAGCGCGAGGTAGAGCAACTTATTAACCTAAAAAAACAACTTATGCAGGAGATTTCGAGCTGGATTGGCGAGCATCAGCTAAAACAGGCCGAGGTCGCCATGAAGTTAAACATTTCGCGACCGAGAGTTTCGGATGTGGTGAATCAGAAAACCAGCAAATTTACGCTGGATGCGCTGGTAATGATGCTGGTTAAGCTGGGAAAGCCTGTAACGCTCCAGATAGGCTAGCAAGCCCGGCAACCTTGCCGGGCCAAAACTTATCCCTCGTTCACCACATCACGCGACTTCTCATTAATCGGCTTTCCTGACCAGTACCCCGCCAGCAGCGAACCGGAAAGGTTATGCCAGACGGAGAACAGCGCGCCAGGCAACGCCGCGAGCGGGCCGAAGTAGATTTTGCCCAGCGCCGCCGCGAGGCCGGAGTTTTGCATCCCGACTTCAATGGCCAGCGTACGGCAGGTGGACTCGTCAAATCCGAATAATTTCCCGCCCCAGTAGCCGCCGAGCAGGCCGATGGTGTTATGCAGGATAACGGCGATAATCACCACAAAACCGACCGACGCAATATGCGATGCGGAACCGGCAACCACTGCGCTGATGATCGCCAGAATGCAGGCCATTGAAAAGGCGGGCAGGTACGGTTCCACCGCTTTCACTACGCGTGGGAAGAGATGGTGCACGATAAGCCCGAGGCCAATCGGGATCACCACGATTTGCAGAATGCTGAGCAGCATACCCATCACATCCACCTGAATATGCGCATCGACATACAGGCGCGTCAGTAGCGGAGTGGCAATGACGCCGACCAGCGTGGAAACGGAAGAGATGGTCACCGATAGGGCTACATCGCCTTTCGCAAGGTAAATCATGACATTGGACGCCGTACCGCTGGCAACACTGCCGACTAACACCATCCCGGCGGAGAGTTCAGGTGGCATCTTAAACAACAGCGCCAGCACCCAGGCGGCGAGCGGCATGACCAGATAGTGCAGGAATATCCCTGCCGCAACCGGCGCGGGGCGCGAGAGCACACGTTTGAAATCGTCAATTTTCAGGTGCACGCCCATGCCGAACATAATCAGCATCAGCAGCGTGGCGACCCACGGGCCGATGGCGGTAAAGGTGGTTGGCGTGTTGTAGGCAATAACAGAGAGTAGCAGCGCCCATAACGGGAACAGCCGGGTCAGTACAGCGAGCATGTTATATTCCTTGCGATAATGTTGTGTTTGCTTGTTATAAAAAAACCGGGTTCGAGCCCGGCTATTGTTATTATTTATCGTGTGTTCGAATTTTATTCAAACAAATTATGATGCAGTTTCTGCACTACTTGCTCGGCTTCGGTGCCAGGCACCAGGAAACAGAGGTTATGGCTGGAGGCGCCATAACAAATCATACGGATGTTGAACGGCTCCAGTACGCCGAAGACCTCTTTACCCACGCCGCAGGCTTTTGACAGATCGTTGCCAATCAGCGCCACCAGCGCGAGACCTTCCTCGACCTCGACACGACACAGTGCAGACAGCTCCATCAGCAGCGACTGCGTCAGCAGCGTATCGCCTGTAGAGGTGGAACCGGTGGTGTCCAGCGTCAATGCCACGCTCACTTCAGAAGTAGTGATCAAATCGACAGAGATATTGTGGCGCGCCAGAATGCCGAAGACTTCTGCAAGGAAGCCACGGGAGTGCAGCATATTCAGGCTATGCAGCGTTAACAGGGTTTGTTTGCGACGCAGCGCCAGTGCGCGGAACAGCGGCGGATTTTGCGTCTGGTTACACACCAGCGTACCGCCTGCTTTTGGATCTTTGCTCGAGCCAACGAACACCGGAATGTCACTGCGCACGGCAGGCAGCAGGGTAGCCGGGTGCAACACTTTCGCGCCGAAGGTGGCCATTTCCGCCGCCTCTTCAAAGGCAATTTCATCAATGCGCTGCGCGGAAGGTACAACGCGCGGATCGGTGGTGTAAATGCCCGGAACGTCCGTCCAGATATCAACGCGTGTTGCGTGCAGTGCTTCTGCAAGCAGTGCGGCGGTGTAATCGCTGCCGCCACGGCCCAGAGTTGTGGTGCGACCCTTGCTTTCGCTGCCGATAAAGCCCTGGGTAATCACTAATCCTTCATTGAGTCGTGGAGCCAGCTGTTGCGCGGCCAGTTCGGACAGCGCCGCGATATCCGGCTCCGCACGACCAAAACGATCGTTGGTGCGCATCACTTTACGCACGTCAAACCACTGTGCCTGGACATTGCGCTCGCGCAGGATCTCCACAAACAGCAGGGTGGACATCAGTTCACCGTGGCTGACCAGTTCGTCAGTGAGTGCCGTTGAGGTAGCCAGCGACGCGGCTTCTGCCAGCGTGGTGATGTTTTCCAGCAGACGTTCAATCTCTTCGCGGATCACGTTGGGATAACGTAAACGTTCCAGAATATCGAACTGAATTTTGCGGATAGCGTCGAGTTTCTCGAAACGCGCTGTCGGCTCCAGGCCTTCAGCCAGTGCAACCAACAGGTTGGTAATCCCGGCAGAGGCGGAGAGGACCACTAAACGGACGCTGGTATCGGAAAGCACCACGTCGGCGCTGCGGTTCATGGCATCAAAATCGGCTACGCTTGTACCACCAAACTTGGAGACAACAATATTTGTCATTACAACCTCGTGTCAGGGAATGAAAAGAGCGACCATGGCACAAGGGCGAAACAAAAACCGGTGCAGGCGCAAATACCGTATTTATAAATAAAAGGTGTGGAGGACACTGTCAACGACGGGATTATGCGGATTTTTCATGCTGCCCAGGCTCTGAGTAATGGTGCTTATAACAGCTATACTCGTCGTACTTCGAGTCGCCTGTGCGTTGACTACGCCCGCACGCCCGAATCACTTATCTGACCAGGCGCTTCGGGATTCTTTTGCGTGCCGTTTTCCTGCAACTCGAATGTTTGCTGCTTTTCATCCGCGTTTGACACATGCCTGGGTTACGGCACTAAAACAATCACACTTTTCTGTGACTGGCGTTACAATCGATCTCAGTCACAATTCTCAAAATCAGAAGAGTATTGCTAATGAAAAACATCAATCCAACGCAGACCTCAGCCTGGCAGGCGCTACAAAAACACTTTGAAGAGATGAAAGACGTTACGATCGCGGATCTGTTCGCGAATGATAGCGATCGCTTCTCTAAATTTTCTGCAACGTTCGACGATCTGATGCTGGTGGACTTCTCCAAAAACCGCATCACCGAAGAGACGCTGAGCAAGTTACAGGCGCTGGCCAAAGAGACTGACCTGGCGGGTGCCATCAAGTCGATGTTCTCCGGTGAGAAGATCAACCGCACCGAAGATCGTGCGGTGCTGCATGTTGCACTGCGTAACCGTAGCAATACCCCGATTATCGTTGACGGCAAAGATGTGATGCCGGAAGTCAACGCGGTGCTGGAGAAGATGAAAACCTTCTCTGAAGCGATCATCTCCGGCAGCTGGAAAGGCTACACCGGTAAAGCGATCACTGACGTGGTGAACATCGGTATCGGCGGCTCTGACCTCGGCCCGTTCATGGTGACCGAAGCGCTGCGTCCGTACAAAAACCATCTGAACATGCACTTCGTGTCTAACGTTGATGGCACCCATATCGCGGAAGTACTGAAGAAAGTAAACCCGGAAACCACGCTGTTCCTGGTCGCGTCTAAAACCTTCACCACGCAAGAAACCATGACCAACGCCCACAGCGCGCGCGACTGGTTCCTGGCAACGGCTGGTGATAACAAACACGTGGCGAAACACTTCGCGGCGCTGTCTACCAATGGTAAAGCGGTGGGCGAGTTTGGTATCGACACCGCAAACATGTTCGAGTTCTGGGACTGGGTGGGGGGTCGTTACTCTCTGTGGTCTGCGATTGGTCTGTCGATCATTTTGTCCGTCGGCTTCGACAACTTCGTTGAGCTGCTCTCCGGCGCGCACGCGATGGACAAACACTTCGCCACCACCCCGGTGGAGAAAAACCTGCCGGTACTGCTGGCGCTGATCGGCATCTGGTACAACAATTTCTTCGGCGCAGAAACCGAGGCGATTCTGCCGTACGACCAGTACATGCACCGCTTCGCGGCGTACTTCCAGCAGGGCAACATGGAATCCAACGGCAAATACGTTGACCGTAACGGCAATGCGGTGGATTACCAGACTGGCCCAATCATCTGGGGTGAACCGGGTACTAACGGTCAGCACGCGTTCTATCAGCTGATTCACCAGGGCACCAAAATGGTTCCTTGTGACTTTATCGCACCGGCGATTACGCACAACCCGCTGTCGGATCACCATCCGAAACTGCTGTCTAACTTCTTTGCGCAGACTGAAGCGCTGGCGTTTGGTAAATCCCGCGACGTGGTTGAGCAGGAATACCGTGACCAGGGTAAAGATCCGGCCACGCTGGATCATGTGGTGCCGTTCAAAGTGTTTGAAGGCAACCGCCCGACCAACTCCATCCTGCTGCGTGAAATCACTCCGTTCAGCCTGGGTGCGCTGATTGCGCTGTATGAGCACAAGATCTTTACTCAGGGCGCAATTCTGAACATCTTCACCTTCGACCAGTGGGGCGTTGAGCTGGGCAAACAGCTGGCAAACCGTATTCTGCCGGAGCTGAATGATGATAAAGAAATCGACAGCCATGATTGCTCGACGAACGGTCTGATTAACCGTTATAAGCAATGGCGTGGGTAATTAATATTACGTGATGAATGCCGGCGAAATGCCGGCATTTTTTTATCGGATAATTCCTGTTGTCTGTGTTTTGGCGCTAATTTCTATATTGAGCTTAATCCTAAAATAACTAATAACCTGTAAATCACTCTGTGTTATTTTCAGATAATACGGATAATAAATAACACTATTAAAATCATAACCACATGATTTTAATGTTATTTTTAATTTGAGTTTAAATCATTTTTATTCTAAAAGTCTAATCATCCTAAAACCGATTTTCTATTTCCCCTCACGTCAGTTGGCTTGCCTTAATTGTGTATACTCGATCCCGCCTGAAATTATTTTGGGTAAATATCCATTCATTCAATGAAGGGAAATAGCAATGAAAAAAGTTCTGTATGGCATTTTTGCCATCTCTGCACTTACGGCAGTCTCCGCCTGGGCAGCTCCCGTTGAGGTGGGAGAAGCGGCAGGTGCGGCAGCAACGTCGGTGTCGGCGGGAAGTTCCTCCGCCACCAGCGTAAGCACCGTAAGTTCTGCGGTGGGCGTCGCACTGGCGGCGACCGGCGGTGGTGATGGTTCTAATACCGGGACCACCACTACCACGACCACCCGTACCCAGTAATACCGGTACGTTTAATTCTAACCACACTTCGGTGTGGTTATTTTGCCCCTCTGGAGAAGAGTCGTGAAGCGACCTGTACTCATCGTTATTTGCCTGCTGCTACAGGCATGTTCAGCCACCACCAAAGGGCTGGGTAATTCATTGTGGGAAAGTCTGTTTGGCACGCCGGGCGTGCAACTGACGGACGATGATATTCATAACATGCCCTACGCCAGCCAGTATATGCAGCTTAACGGCGGGCCTCAGCTGTTTGTGGTGCTCGCTTTCGCAGAGAACGGGCAGCAGAAATGGGTGACGCAGGACCAGGCCACCCTGGTGACGCAGCATGGCCGTCTGGTGAAAACGTTGCTTGGCGGCGACAACCTCATCGACGTGAATAACCTCTCCGCCGACCCGCTGGCAAAACCTGCGCAGATTAGGGATGGCGCAACGTGGACCCGCACGATGGGCTGGACCGAGTATAAGCAGGTGCGCTACGCCACCGCCCGTTCGGTCTTCACATGGGCTGGCGCTGATACCCTCACACTCGGCAGTGAAGCGACGCCGGTACGGGTGCTGGATGAAGCCGTCACGACCAGCCAAACACGCTGGCATAACCGCTACTGGATTGACAGCGACGGACACATTCGCCAGTCAGAGCAGTACCTGGGGGCAAATTTCTTCCCGGTGAAAACCACGCTCATTAAGGCGGCGAAACCATGATGAAACCGTCTATTGCGGCGCTGATCCTCAGTCTGAGTGTGCCATCTGTCTTTGCTGCGGGCACCGTTAAGGTTTTCACCACAGGCACGACAGAGCCGAAAACGCTGACTGGTGCCGAACATCTGATTGACCTGGTAGGGCAGCCCAGACTGGCGAACAGCTGGTGGCCTGCTGCGGTCATCAGCGAAGAACAGGCGACCACCACGGCGCAACGTGAGCAGCAGGCGCTGTTAGCGCGTCTGGCAGAGTATGGGAGAGGTGATAACGGCGGTGATGCGGCGGCAATCAGCGTGCTGAGCCAGCAAATTCAGGCACTGAAGGTGACCGGCAGGCAATTTATCCCTCTCGACCCTGACACCGTACGCGTCGGTGAGCGGAGCAATCCGCCGTTGCAGGGAAATTACACCCTGTGGGTGGGGCCGCAGCCAGCGAGCGTCACGCTGTTCGGTCTGGTGAGCCGACCGGGTAGCCAGCCGTTTACCCCCGGTCGCGATGTTGTGAGCTACCTCGAAGGGCAAAGCCTGCTTGCTGGAGCCGATCGCAGCTATGCATGGGTCGTTTATCCCGACGGCCGCACACAAAAAGTGCCGATGGCGTACTGGAATAAACGCCACGTTGAGCCGATGCCCGGCAGCATTATTTTTGTCGGTCTTTCCTATTCCGTCTGGAGTAGCACCCCCGATGCGCTTAATGCCGACATTCTTCATACCCTGACGCAGCGGATACCCGAATAATGAAAAAAACACATCTGCTCAGCATACTGGCGCTGGGCGTCAGCGCGGCGTGTCACGGTGAAACGTTTCCCGCCCCCATTGGGCCGTCACAGTCTGATTTTGGCGGCGTGGGGCTGTTGCAAACGCCCACGGCGCGCATGGCGCGGGAAGGTGAGATGAGCCTGAACTATCGTGATAACGATCAGTACCGCTACTACTCCGCCTCCGTGCAGCTTTTCCCGTGGCTGGAAACCACGCTGCGCTACACCGACGTCCGCACGAAACAGTACAGCAGCGTGGAGTCGTTTTCCGGCGATCAGACCTATAAAGATAAAGCCTTCGACGTGAAATTGCGTTTGTGGGAAGAGAGCTACTGGATGCCGCAGGTGGCGGTCGGCGCGCGCGATATTGGCGGTACCGGCCTGTTCGATGCGGAATACATCGTCGCCAACAAAGCCTGGGGACCGTTTGATTTCTCGCTGGGCCTCGGCTGGGGCTACCTGGGCACCAGCGGCAATGTGAGCAACCCATTTTGTTCCGTCAGCGACAAATATTGCGATCGCGATAACAGCTATAAACAGGCGGGCTCTGTCGATGGCAGCGAGATGTTCCACGGCCCGGCATCGCTGTTTGGCGGCGTGGAATACCAGACCCCCTGGCAACCGCTGCGCCTGAAACTGGAATACGAAGGCAATAACTATCAACAGGATTTTGCAGGCAAGCTGGAACAGAAAAGCAAGTTTAACGTCGGCGCCATTTATCGCGTTACCGATTGGGCCGACGTTAACCTCAGCTATGAGCGCGGCAACACCTTCATGTTTGGCGTCACGCTGCGCACCAATTTCAACGATCTGCGACCCACTTACAACGATAACGCCCGGCCGAAATACCAGCCAGAGCCGCAGGACGCCATCCTCCAGCATTCGGTGGTGTCCAATCAACTGACGTTGCTGAAATACAATGCCGGGCTGACGGATCCGAAAATTCAGGTGAAAGGCGACACGCTGTACGTCACCGGCGAGCAGGTGAAATACCGCGACTCTCGCGAAGGGATCGAGCGCGCTAACCGGATCATCATGAACGATCTGCCGGAGGGGATCCGCACGATCCGGGTGACGGAAAATCGGCTCAATATGCCGCAGGTGACGACCGAAACCGAGGTTTCCAGCCTGAAGCGTCATCTGGAAGGCGAACCTCTGGGTCACGAAACCCCACTGGCGCAAAAACGCGTGGAGCCGGTGGTGCCAGAAGCGACGGAACAGGGTTGGTATATCGATAAATCGCGCTTTGATTTCCACATCGATCCGGTGTTGAACCAGTCCATTGGCGGCCCGGAAAACTTCTATATGTATCAGCTAGGCGTGATGGGAACGGCAGATCTGTGGGTGACGGACCATCTGCTCACCACCGGCAGTCTGTTCGCGAATATCGCCAACAACTACGACAAATTTAATTACACCAATCCGCCAAACGACTCTCAGCTGCCGCGCGTGCGTACCCACGTGCGTGAATACGTTGAGAATGACATTTACGTTAATAATCTGCAGGCCAACTACTTCCAGTACCTGGGGAAAGGTTTCTACGGGCAGGTCTACGGCGGTTATCTGGAGACTATGTTTGGCGGTGCCGGGGCAGAGGTGTTGTACCGTCCGGTAGACAGCAACTGGGCGTTTGGTCTGGATGCTAACTATGTGAAACAGCGTGACTGGCGCAGCGCGCAGGACATGATGAAGTTTACCGACTACAGCGTGAAGACCGGGCATTTAACGGCGTACTGGACGCCGTCGTTTGCTCAGGATGTGCTGGTGAAGGCGAGCGTCGGGCAGTATCTGGCGGGAGATAAAGGCGGCACGCTGGAAATAGCCAAAGGCTTTGACAGCGGTGTGGTAGTGGGCGGTTACGCGACCATCACCGATGTCTCGCCGGATGAGTATGGGGAAGGGGACTTCACCAAAGGCGTCTATATTTCCGTACCGCTGGATCTGTTCTCTTCCGGACCGACTCGTAGCCGCGCGGCGATCGGCTGGACGCCGTTGACGCGTGATGGTGGCCAGCAACTGGGCCGCAAGTTCCAGCTGTACAATATGACCAGCGATCGCAGCGTGAATTTCCGTTGATGGGTTTTTGCCGGATGACGCTGCGCTTATCCGGCCTACGGTCCTGTAGGCCCGGTAAGCGTAGCGTCACCGGGCGATTTACAAATGGCGTAACAATTTTGCCGGATTCCCCGCGTACACCCCTTTCTCGGTAATTGATTTTGTCACCACGCTGCCTGCGCCAATCACGGCACCATCGCAGATGCTAACGGCCAGAATCGTCGCGCCGCTGCCGATGGAAACCTCATTGCCAAGGGTTATTCGCCCCCAGCTGCTACGGTCGGCATTGGGTTTTCCTTCCCGAAACATATCGTTGGCGAACATCACGCCGTGCCCGATAAAGCACCGGCTTCCGACAGTGACATATTCGCAGATAAAGGTGTGCGACTGGATTTTGGTGTCCGCGCCAATCCGCGTGTTGGCCTGTATCTCAACGAAAGGCCCCACAAAGACGTTGTCGCCGAGCGTGCAGTCATAGAGGTTGGCGGGTTCATAAATCACCACATTTTCGCCGCAGCTAACGTTACGGACGGTGGACTGTTTTAACTGCATTTTTCATTTTCCGTTGAAATCAGTTGAAGCAATGATGATCGCCTGTTGACTCTGCCTGAACAAAATATAAACAAAAAATGTAGATCTCTGTCACATTTCTGCGTTATACAGGAACCTCGCTACTGAGAAAGAGGTGCTGTTATGACGTCGCTATCTCGTCCGCGTGTTGAGTTTATCTCCACGATCTTACAGACCGTGCTGAATCTTGGACTGTTGAGCCTGGGTCTGATCCTGGTCGTCTTTCTTGGCAAAGAGACCCTGTATCTGGCGGATGCGCTGTTCGCGCCTGAGCAAACCAGCAAGTATCAGCTGGTGGAAGGGTTGGTGGTCTATTTCCTCTATTTTGAGTTTATCGCGCTGATTGTGAAGTATTTTCAGTCAGGCTTTCACTTTCCGCTGCGTTACTTTGTCTATATCGGGATCACGGCCATTGTGCGGTTGATCATCGTCGATCATAAATCTCCCCTGGACGTACTGATTTACTCAGCGGCGATCCTGCTGCTGGTGATCACCCTGTGGCTGTGTAATTCAAAACGGCTAAAACGGGAATAAAAAAAAGGGCGCTCCGTAGAGCGCCAAATCACAGTCACAAGTTGGGATAACGTAAGTTGAGGGTAGCAGTGGCATTGCCCGTTGCCGGGCGGGTCTAACACAGGTACTTCGATGAAACTTAGCCTTTCACACCGCCTGCCGTCAGGCCGTTAACCAGCCAGCGCTGCGCCAGCAGGAACACGAGGGTGATTGGAATCGCAGAGAGTACGGCGGCGGCGGCAAAGTCGCCCCACAGGTAG
The DNA here is from genome assembly GCF_016811995.1 of Citrobacter sp. R56. Taxonomy (GTDB): domain Bacteria; phylum Pseudomonadota; class Gammaproteobacteria; order Enterobacterales; family Enterobacteriaceae; genus Citrobacter_D; species Citrobacter_D enshiensis. The sequence goes on along the minus strand of NZ_CP069159.1, from coordinate 4,320,279 downwards.
TTTTGTGGGTTGAGATATTGCTGCATACCGACGGCCAGGGTGTAGCTATTCACATCTCGCAGCAGCAGAGAGGCGACTGGCACTTCGGTGATGGCGGCGATGAACGACAGAATAAACACCACGGCCAGAATCGGTACGGAGAGTGGCAACAGCACCAGGCGGAAGGCCTGCCACGGGGTTGCGCCATCCAGCGCCGCCGCTTCTTCCAGCGAGCCGTCGATAGTTTCGAAATAGCCCTTAATGGTCCACACATGCAGCGCAATGCCGCCCAGATAGGCGAAGATCACCCCACCGTGGGTATTCAGACCGATAAACGGAATGTACTGGCCAAGGCGGTCAAACAACGCGTACAACGCCACCAGAGACAGCACCGCCGGGAACATCTGGAAAATCAGCATCCCTTTCAGCAGGGTCGCTTTGCCCGGGAAACGCATACGGGCAAAGGCGTAAGCACAGGTCGTGGAGAGGGTAACGATACCAACCGCTGTGATGCCCGCAATTTTCACCGAGTTCCACAACCACAGCAGAACCGGGAAGGGGGGCGGCGTGACGCGACCATCAGCGTGTTCCACGCTGAAACCCAGCGCCAGCCGCCAGTGCTCCCAGGAGATGTTTTCCGGGATCAGGCTCCCGGTGGCGAAGTTACCTTCGCGCAGTGAGATAGCGATAACCATCAGCAGCGGGAACATGATGGCTGCGATGAAGATAAGCAGTAACAGGTGCGTCGTGAGGAGACGCAGCTTTTGAGATTTCGGTTGTACCATAGCCATAGTTGTTATCTCCCTTAATCAAACTTCATACGCGTGGCTTTCAGGTTCACAATCGCCAGCGCACCGACCAGCAGGAAGATCAGCGTGGCAATCGCCGCCGCCAGACCAAAGTCCTGACCGCCGCCGCCTTCGAAAGCGATGCGGTAGGTGTAGCTGACAAGCAGGTCGGTATACCCGGCTGGCGTGGTCGTGCCGAGTCGGTCCGGACCGCCGTTGGTCAACAGTTGAATCAGTACGAAGTTGTTAAAGTTAAAGGCAAAGCTGGCGATCATCAGCGGCGTCAGCGGCTTAATCAGCAGCGGCAGCGTAATTTTAAAGAAGTTCTGGAACGGGGTTGCGCCATCCATTGCCGAGGCTTCATACAGGTCGTCCGGAATCGCTTTCAGCAGGCCCATGCACAGGATCATCATGTACGGATAACCGAGCCAGGTGTTGACGATGATAATCATCGAACGGGCCGTGGTCGGGTCACTGAACCAGGCCGGTTTGACGCCAAACAGCGCGCTCAGCATCATGTTGATTTCACCAAAGCTCTGGTTGAACAACCCTTTGAAAATCAGAATCGAGATAAACGACGGAACGGCGTAAGGCAGAATCAGCAGCACGCGGTAAATCGCTTTGCCTTTCAGCGCTTCCCACTGCACCACGCACGCCAGCACCATGCCCACCGCCACGGTCAGAAGCACGGTGAGAACGGAGAACACCACCGTCCAGACGAAGATAGCGAAGAATGGTTTCTGGATCCCTTCATCGGTAAAGACGCGGGTGAAGTTCTTCCAGCCAATGGTCACGGTATAGCCCGGGCTCAGTTTCTGAGTATCCCAGTTTCCCTCGGCGTTGACGGACTGGTAGTAACCAATGTCGTTATTCGCACGGTATTTCACGCCGCTCTGGTTGTTCGTTAGCGTCCCGTCGTCAGCCAGCGAGTAGAGCGGTTGTGTGCCGGAAAACTGGCGCAGTGAACTCATGATAACCTTGCTTTCATCCGGCAGGATGGCGGTTAACTGGGTCAGCGCCTGGCGGTTCTGGGTGATCACACGCAGATTCGCGCGTTCACCGGCTGGCAGGGCGTCGGTCTCTTTCAGTTGCAGTTTTTGCTCGCCGCCAAATTTAAAGGCGTCGGAGAGATAATTTTTACCGCTTTCACCGTCGGTGAGGGCCAGTTGCCACTCGTCACCCGCCGGATACAGACCAAAATTGTAGGTTTTTCCCGCCTGATAAGAACGATCCATCAGGACTTGCTGAGCGCGTTCGAAGGAAAGCTGGTTGGTGCTACTGTAGTTAGTAAATGCGATAGCGATAGTACAAATCAGCGGGAACAGAACAAACAGTCCCATACCGGCCATACCCGGATAAACATAGCGCCAGGCGTAGGCCTTACGATTGGCGAAAATATACAGGCCAGCTGAGCTTAAAATCAGCGTCATGATGGCGAACAGATATTCCCCTTGTGCATACATTAAAACGACAAGGTAACCCACCAGCAAGCCCAGCAGACCAATCACTGACCATTTCAGCGTGTCGCTTTGCCACCAGTGTTTCTTTTTAATGACATCCATGGGGATCTTCCTCTACAGCATTGAAATCTTGTGGCAAATGCGCCGGGTGGCGCTGCGCTTATCAGGCCTACGGTTTTCTGTAGGCCGGATAAGGCATTTATGCCGCCATCCGGCACATGCACTGCGGCATTACTTGGTGATACGGCCCTGTGCGTCTTTCAGCGCAGCGTCTACGGTCTGACGACCACTCGCCGCGTTGATCACAGCGGTACGCGTTGCATACCAGAACGCAGCCATCTGCGGAATGTTCGGCATGATTTCGCCTTTCTGGGCGTTATCCATGGTGGCAGCGATACGCGGGTCTTTCGCTAACTGATCCTGGAAGGATTTCAGCGCAACGGCGCCCAGCGGTTTGTCCTTGTTCACCACGTCCAGACCCTGATCGGTCAGCAGGTAGTTTTCGAGGAACTCTTTCGCCAGTTCTTTGTTCGGGCTGGCGGCGTTGATACCGGCGCTCAGAACCCCAACGAACGGTTTAGACGGTTTGCCTTTGAAGGTCGGCAGCAGTGTGACGCCGTAGTTCACTTTGCTCTTGTCGATGTTCGACCACGCCCACGGACCGTTGATGGTCATCGCGGTGTCGCCTTTGTTAAAGGCCGCTTCAGCGATGGAGTAATCGGTGTCCGCGTTCATGTGCTTGTTCTTGATAAGATCAACCAGGAAGGTCAGACCCGCTTTCGCGCCAGCGCTATCGACGCCCACGTCTTTCACGTCGTATTTGCCGTTTTCAAACTTAAACGCGTAACCGCCGTCGGCGGCAATCAGCGGCCACGTGAAGTACGGTTCTTGCAGGTTGAACATCAGAGCGCTCTTACCTTTCGCCTTCAGCTCTTTATCCAGGGCAGGGATCTCTTCCCAGGTTTTCGGCGGGTTTGGTACGAGGTCTTTGTTGTAAATCAGAGACAGCGCTTCAACCGCGATGGGGTAGGCGATCAGTTTGCCGTTGTAACGTACGGCATCCCAGGTGAACGGATAGAGTTTGTCCTGGAACGCTTTGTCTGGGGTAATTTCTGCCAGCAGACCAGACTGCGCGTAGCCGCCGAAACGGTCATGCGCCCAGAAGATGATGTCCGGGCCGTCACCGGTTGCGGCAACCTGCGGGAATTTTTCTTCCAGCTTGTCAGGGTGCTCGATGGTGACTTTGATGCCGGTGTCTTTCTCGAATTTTTTACCCACTTCAGCAAGGCCGTTGTAGCCTTTATCGCCGTTAATCCAGATAACCAGCTTACCTTCTTCAATCTTGGCGAGAGCCGAGGCGGAAAACATCATCGTCGTCAGTGCGGACAATGCGAGGATGCGTGCGCCAGTCTTGATTTTCATATTCCCCATCCTTTTTGGTGAAGTGCTCGTGGATACTCAGAGGTGGCTTAACGGTTCTTAGTTTCTTTATACGGCAACCTCTTTCCATCCTCCTCGCCACTACGCCCCACCCCCGCTTTATGTGACTTGTGTTGCATAAATGTGAGTAATGCGTGTTGGCGCACATAAAAACACACTGCTTTTTGCAGGCTACGTCACGAAATTCCCCAGCAGCATGCAGCCTGGGTCTCAGAGCCTGCTTTCTCATCCTCCCGCCTCCTCCCCCATAAAAAAGCCGGGGGGTGGAGGATTTACGCAACCTATCGATGACGCATAGTCGGGGCATGATGAATGTTGCTGTCGATGACAGGTTGTAACGAAGGGAGAAGGGCATGGCGAGCGTACAGATGCGAAATGTAACGAAAGCCTGGGGTGACGTGGTGGTATCGAAAGATATCAATCTCGACATTCACGAAGGGGAATTCGTGGTGTTCGTGGGCCCCTCAGGCTGCGGTAAATCGACATTGCTGCGTATGATCGCCGGGCTTGAAACCATCACCAGCGGGGACCTGTACATCGGTGAACACCGGATGAACGACATCCCGCCCGCCGAGCGTGGCGTCGGCATGGTATTCCAGTCTTATGCGCTCTATCCCCACCTTTCTGTTGCCGAAAATATGTCATTTGGCCTCAAGCTGGCGGGTGCCAAAAAAGAGGTGATGAACCAACGCGTCAATCAGGTGGCGGAAGTGCTGCAACTGGCGCACCTGCTGGAACGTAAACCGAAAGCACTCTCTGGCGGACAACGTCAGCGTGTAGCGATTGGCCGTACGCTGGTGGCTGAACCGCGCGTATTCCTGCTCGATGAACCCCTTTCCAACCTCGATGCCGCACTGCGTGTGCAGATGCGTATCGAAATCTCCCGTCTGCATAAACGCCTGGGTCGCACGATGATTTACGTCACCCACGATCAGGTCGAAGCGATGACGCTGGCCGACAAGATTGTCGTGCTGGACGCCGGTCGCGTCGCGCAGGTCGGTAAACCACTGGAGTTATACCACTATCCGGCAGACCGCTTCGTGGCGGGTTTTATTGGTTCTCCGAAGATGAACTTTCTGCCGGTGAAAGTTACCGCGACGGCGATTGATCAGGTTCAGGTGGAGTTGCCGAATCACCAACACGTCTGGTTGCCGGTTGAAAGCCGCGATGTTCAGGTCGGCGCAAATATGTCTTTAGGTATTCGTCCGGAGCATCTGCTGCCCAGTGATATCGCCGATGTCACCCTGGAAGGCGAGGTTCAGGTCGTCGAACAACTTGGTCACGAAACGCAAATTCATATCCAGATCCCCGCCATCCGTCAAAACCTGGTGTACCGCCAGAATGACGTGGTGTTGGTAGAAGAGGGTGCCACATTCGCTATCGGCCTGCCGCCAGAGCGTTGCCATTTGTTCCGTGAGGATGGCACTGCATGTCGTCGGTTGCATCAAGAGCCGGGCGTTTAAGCACTCCCATTAAATACGCGGAGTCTGCGAAAGACGATGTGTAAAAAAAGAAAAGCAATGATCTCAGGAGATAGAATGATGATTACTCTGCGCAAACTCCCTCTGGCAGTTGCTGTTGCAGCAGGCGTTATGTCTGCTCAGGCAATGGCCGTGGATTTCCATGGTTATGCTCGTTCCGGCATTGGCTGGACGGGTAGTGGCGGCGAACAACAATGTTTTCAGGCAACCGGTGCTCAAAGTAAATACCGTCTCGGTAACGAATGTGAAACCTATGCGGAATTGAAATTGGGTCAGGAAGTGTGGAAAGAGGGCGATAAGAGCTTCTACTTCGACACTAACGTTGCCTACTCCGTAGCACAGCAAAACGACTGGGAAGCAACCAGCCCCGCCTTCCGTGAAGCGAACGTGCAGGGTAAAAACCTGATTGACTGGCTGCCAGGCTCAACCATTTGGGCCGGTAAGCGTTTCTACCAACGTCACGACGTTCATATGATCGACTTCTACTACTGGGATATCTCTGGTCCTGGTGCGGGTATCGAAAACATCGATCTGGGCTTCGGTAAACTCTCTCTGGCAGCGACCCGTTCTCAGGAAGCGGGCGGTTCTTATGCTTTCAGTAGCGATGAAGTTTATGACGCCACGAAAGACACCGCGAACGATGTGTTCGACGTACGTCTGGCAGGTATGGAAATTAACCCAGGCGGCACGCTGGAATTAGGCGTTGACTACGGTAGCGCCAACACGACTGACGGCTATGACCTTGCCGATGGCGCCACCAAAGATGGCTGGATGTTCACTGCCGAACATACCCAGAGCATGCTGAAAGGCTACAACAAGTTTGTGGTGCAGTACGCCACTGACGCGATGACCTCTCAGGGTAAAGGTATTCCGCAGGGTAGCCGCAGCCAGGATATCTTCGGTAATTTCGATAACGATCAGGACTTCCTCAACAACAACGGTAGCCTGACCCGTATTCTCGATCACGGTGCCATCTCTCTGGGCGATAGCTGGGATCTGATGTACGTGGCGATGTACCAGAATATCGACTGGGATAACGACAACGGTACTGAATGGTACACCGTGGGTGTTCGTCCTATGTACAAGTGGACGCCAATCATGAGCACCCTGCTGGAAGTGGGTTACGACAGCGTCAAATCTCAGAAAACCGACGATACCAACGACCAGTTCAAAATCACCCTGGCGCAACAGTGGCAGGCTGGCGACAGCATCTGGTCTCGTCCGGCAATCCGTCTCTTCGCAACCTACGCGAAGTGGGATGAGAAATGGGGCTACGACAATGGTGTTGCCGTTAGCGACACCAGCACCACAACCTTCAGCCGTGGTGACGATGATGAAGTCACCTTTGGCGCCCAGATGGAAATCTGGTGGTAATGCGTAGCTAATCTGACGTAAAGACCTAAAGAGGGGCGCAAGCCCCTCTGTTCTGGAGTTTAGCGCGCTATTGCCTGGCCACCGCTGAACCCAAGCTATCTGAGGTGATAACAATGAAAATGAAGAAAAGTCTCGTTGCCCTTTGTTTATCTGCAGGGTTGTTCGCAAGCGCACCGGGCGTGACGCTGGCGGACGTGAATTATGTTCCGCAAGACATTAGCGCTGCGCCTGCGATTCCGACCGCTGCGTTACAACAATTAACCTGGACGCCTGTCGACCAGAGCAAAACGCAGTCCACACAACTTGCCACCGGCGGTCAACGACTTGATGTCGCTGGTATTAGCGGCCCGGTTGCCGCCTATAGCGTACCGGCAAACATTGGTGAGCTGACACTGACGCTGACCAGCGAAGTGAACAAGCAAACCAGCGTATTTGCGCCGAACGTTCTTATTCTTGATCAGAACATGACGCCTTCTGCTTTCTTCCCCAGCAGCTACTTTACCTACCAGGAACCGGGCGTGATGAGTGCGGATAGCCTGGAAGGGGTGATGCGTCTCACGCCAGCCTTGGGTCAGCAGAAGCTCTATGTTCTGGTCTTCACCACCGAAAAAGATCTCCAGCAGACCACTACGCTGCTCGATCCCGCTAAGGCATATGCAAAAGGCGTCGGTAACGCCATTCCGGATATCCCTGATCCTATCGCGCGTCATACCACCGACGGCCTGTTGAAACTGAAAGTGAAAACCAACAGCAGCTCCAGTGTGCTGGTGGGGCCGCTGTTTGGCTCTTCCGCACCTGGTCCGGTTACCGTCGGCAACACGGCGGCACCTGCGCCAGCGTATGCTGCCCCGGCGGCGGTTACTGCCGCGCCTGTCGTCGCACCAGCATCGGCGAAGAAAAGTGAACCCATGCTGAACGACACCGAGAGCTACTTCAACAAAGCTATTAAAGATGCCGTCGCCGCAGGTGACGTGGATAAAGCGCTGAAACTGCTTGATGAAGCTGAACGCCTGGGGTCCACATCTGCCCGTTCCACCTTTATCAGCAGTGTAAAAGGCAAGGGGTAACCGTCTCCCCGCATTGCTGATTTTGCAACAACTGGTGCGTCTCCTGACGCACCTTTTTTTATCATTCCATGCGAATTGTTACACTCCTGTTGCGCAACAGTTCACTTAATTATCTTTACGCCTCCCGTAATCTCTTTTCTGCGATACAATGCCCTCACGTTATGAACTGGAGAGCAAGGCATGCCACACCCTGCGTTAACGCAACTGCGTGCGCTGCGCTATTTTGACGCGATCCCTGCGCTGGACTCCCAACAGCTGGACTGGCTGTTACTGGAAGATTCCATGACCAAACGTTTTGAGCAGCAGGGAAAACAGGTGAGCGTGACGATGATTCGGGAAGGGTTTGTTGGCCAACATGAAGTAGCGGAAGAACTGCCGCTATTGCCGACGGAATCCCGTTACTGGCTACGTGAAATTCTGTTATGCGCGGATGGCGAACCCTGGCTTGCCGGGCGTACTGTGGTGCCGGAGTCAACGTTGTGCGGCCCTGAGCTGGCGTTGCAAAATCTGGGTAAAACCCCGCTCGGGCGTTACCTGTTTACATCATCGACGTTGACCCGAGATTTTATTGAGATTGGTCGCGATGCAGCGCTGTGGGGACGTCGTTCCCGTCTGCGGTTGAGCGGAAAGCCGCTCCTGCTGACAGAATTGTTTTTACCTGCATCGCCGTTGTACTGAGAGGAAAAGATATGGAGTGGAGTCTGACGCAGAATAAGCTACTGGCGTTTCACCGCTTGATGCGTACGGATAAGCCAATCGGCGCTTTACTGCTGCTCTGGCCAACGCTGTGGGCGCTGTGGGTGGCGACACCCGGAATGCCGCAATTATGGATATTGTTGGTGTTTGTGGCGGGCGTCTGGTTGATGCGCGCGGCGGGATGCGTGGTGAACGACTACGCCGATCGCAAATTTGACGGACACGTCAAACGCACGGCGAATCGACCGCTGCCCAGCGGTGCAGTCACCGAGAAAGAAGCTCGGGCGCTTTTTGTGGTTCTGGTGCTCCTCGCGTTCCTGCTGGTGTTGACGCTGAATACGATGACGATCCTGCTGTCGGTCGCCGCGCTGGCTCTGGCGTGGGTCTATCCTTTCATGAAACGTTACACGCATTTACCGCAGGTGGTGTTGGGTGCGGCGTTTGGCTGGTCGATACCGATGGCGTTTGCCGCCGTCAGTGAGTCAGTTCCGCTGAGTTGCTGGTTGATGTTCCTCGCCAACATTCTTTGGGCAGTGGCTTACGATACGCAATACGCCATGGTGGATCGGGACGATGACCTGAAAATCGGCATTAAATCAACGGCCATTCTGTTCGGTCAGTATGACAAGGTGATCATTGGCATCCTGCAGGTGGGGGTGTTGGCCTTGATGGCGCTGATTGGCTGGATGAACGGTCTGGGACTGGGGTATTACTGGTCGCTGCTGGTGGCTGGCGCCCTGTTTGTGTATCAACAAAAACTGATTGTGCACCGTGAACGCGAAGCCTGTTTTAAAGCATTTATGAATAACAACTATGTTGGCCTGGTGCTGTTTCTGGGGCTGGCGATGAGTTACTGGCACTTCTGATAAAAAAGCCCGGTGGCGCTCGCGCTTACCGGGCCTACATTATTGCGCAGAACCGTAGGCCGGGTAAGGCGAAGCCGCCACCCGGCTTTTTAACATCACTCGTCCTGCGTTGCGCTTTCTATGGTTAAACGCACATCTGAGGTGATCAGATTAGCCAACATCTGATAAACCTTCATCGTCTCTTCAGGCTCCGCATCACCGGTATCGCTGATGTACTTCTCATCACGCAGGGTCAACACCAAAGAGCTGAATACCGCTTTGTCGAAGAACTCCGGCGCGTTGATCCCGTGCAGAACAGAAAGACGCTGAGCTACGGTGCGGCTCTCTTTTTCCAGCGTGCCGCGGTTGATCGACGGATTTGCGCTCAACAGCCAGAAGGTGATGGCATAACGTTGCAGAGTTTCACGCGCACCCGCTGCCAACAGTTGCAGCGTACGGGAATGTGCCGGGTTGATATTCAGCTCTTCATTCTGGACGGTAATCAGTCCCTGACGCTGCATTTCGCTTATCAGCGCGTCGATGACGCCCGCCAGTTCATCCCGCTCCCAGCGCAGGAACAGTTCTGCTTTCAGCATCGGGTAGAGAATTTCAACATGCTCAAGCAGCGCGTCGCGGGAGATGCGGCGATGCTGGGTCACGATGGCCGCCATCAGTGAAGGCAGAACCAGCATATGCGCAATGTTGTTGCGATAGTAAGTCATCAGTACCGCCTGCTCGCGCGGAAGAATGATGATATCGCCGATGGTATCCTTCTCGACCTCGAACTTGTTCATTTGCAGCGCGTGGTCAATCAACGCGCTGGCGCTGACCGACGGAACCGTAGAGTCGGTGGAATACGGGACATTGCGCATTAGATCCAGATAACACTCGAGCTGCTCTGTCAGTTGCTCGCGCGTTAACGAACGCTGACGGGATGCGAGCAACGCGGTGCAACACAGGTTCATGGCGTTTGCCGCGCCCGCTTTGTTAATTCGGACCATCAACTCAGCGGCGATACCATTGACCGTTGGCGTCAGCCAGGCGGGACGCACGGCTTCGATCGGATCGATAGATTCACGCCACTCAGGAACATGCTGGTTCAGGTACGTCATCAACGGCATCGGTTCGCCAAAGTTAACGTAGCCCTGACCCAGATTACGCAGCTTGCTCAAGCCACGGAGCATTTGCGGCAGGCTCTCTTTTTCTTTCGTCGCGCCACGCAATTCTTTGGCGTAAGTCCCCACTTCCATTACGTGCTCGTAACCGATGTAAATGGGGACCAGGGTGATCGGACGCGTACCGCCGCGCAGCATCGCCTGAATGGTCATCGACAGGGTGCCGGTTTTCGGATCCAGCAGACGGCCAGTACGGGAACGCCCGCCTTCCACAAAATATTCTACGGAATAACCACGGCTAAACAGCTCGCCGAGATATTCGCGGAAGACGGTGGAGTAGAGTTTGTTGCCCTTAAAGGTACGGCGGATAAAGAACGCGCCCAGGCGGCGGAAAATCGGGCCAGCTGGCCAGAAGTTCAGGTTGATACCGGCAGCGATATGCGGCGGCACCAGCCCCTGATGATAGAGTACGTACGAGAGCAGCAGATAGTCCATATGGCTGCGGTGGCAGGGCACATAGACGATTTCATGCCCGTCGTGCGCCAGTTGGCGTACACGCTCTGCGTTGTGGACATTGATCCCCTGATACAGTCGGTTCCAGGTGAAACCCAGAATGCGGTCGGTCAGGCGAATCATCTCGTAGGAGAAGTTGGCGGCAATCTCTTCCATCAGTGCAATGGCGTTCTGCTGCGCTTTTTCATGGGAGATTTTTTTGCTGCGCGCTTCGTCTTCTACCGCGCGCGCAATGGCTTTTGACGCCAGCAACTTGTTAAACAGATCCTGTCGGGCAGGCAGACGAGGACCGACTGCCGCCAGACGCTGACGGGCGAAATGCATTCGCGCCACACGCGCCAGTTTTTGGGCAATAATTTTGTCGGTTCCGTGCTCGTCAGCCATCCGTCGTAAGGAAACGGAAGGCGAGAAACGGACAAAACTGTCGCGCCCCAGCCAGGAAACGGCAAAGAATTTCTGTACGCCATTCAGCATACGCAGAGGGGGATTTACCTCACCCTTTTCACGCCCCGGAGAGCGGCCGAACATCACCGATACCGGCACCATCTGTACATCCAGATCTGGATTACTGCGGTGAAGGTCGAGGTAATTGTGAAAGAGTTTGATCGACTCTTCTTTCGGCGTGTAGTAGGTGAATACGCGCGGGCCGCCGTGAATAAACACATAACGCGGCAGCAGAGTTCCGTCGATCTCCAGCGGCTCTAACGGGTCGGGGAGATCGTGCGCCAGGCATTGGGCGCGCAGCGTCAGCAAGTCTGCTTTTGAGTTGTACGGTAAAACGTACATAATGGGACGAGATGTATCGAGCCCCAATTCCGGAGCGGGTTCCGCCGGAATAGACTTGCTTTTTACCAGTACGGTTAATGGTAAATTCAGTAATTTGTAGTAAATTCGTGGCCAGCCAGACATAAACGATGTAAAGCCTCTGGTTAATAATGCAAATGCGCTGCAAGGATATCAGAAAGTCTAGCGAATTTCTGGTGTATCCCGTCATACTTCGCGCCGCTGTAACCCGAATTTTGTGGGTTAACGATATAATGTCATTGACGCTGATAATGCAAAAAGGTTCTTTTGATGGCTAATAATACCACTGGACTCACCCGAATTATTAAAGCTGCTGGTTATTCCTGGAAAGGTTTTCGTGCTGCATGGATTCATGAAGCGGCATTTCGTCAGGAAAGTGTTGCTGTGCTGTTGGGCGTGGCGATTGCCTGCTGGCTGGATGTGGATGCCATCACGCGTGTTTTGTTGATTGGTTCTGTCATGCTGGTGATGATAGTGGAAATCCTCAACAGCGCGATTGAGGCGGTGGTTGACCGCGTTGGCTCTGAACACCATGAGCTTTCCGGGCGGGCGAAAGATATGGGGTCAGCGGCAGTATTGCTGTCGATCTTTGTCGCGATGATCACCTGGGGAATCCTGCTGTGGTCGCATTTTAGATAAGGCTTCCATAATCCGATAAATCTCTTGTTTTTTGTGCCGCTTGTGGTTCCAAAATCGCCTTTAACTGTATATACTCACAGCATAACTGTATATACACCCAGGGGGCGGAATGAAAGCGTTAACGGCCAGGCAGCAAGAGGTGTTCGATCTTATTCGGGATCACATCAGCCAGACAGGTATGCCACCGACGCGTGCGGAGATCGCGCAGCGTTTGGGGTTCCGTTCCCCAAATGCGGCTGAAGAACACCTGAAAGCGCTGGCGCGTAAAGGGGTCATTGAGATTGTCTCCGGTGCCTCTCGCGGTATCCGCCTGCTGGTGGAAGAAGAAGAGGGGCTGCCTTTAGTAGGTCGCGTGGCGGCAGGGGAACCCCTTCTGGCACAGCAGCATATTGAAGGCCACTATCAGGTCGACCCGTCGCTGTTTAAACCTAATGCCGATTTTCTGCTGCGCGTCAGCGGTATGTCGATGAAAGATATTGGGATTATGGACGGTGATTTGCTGGCGGTACACAAAACCCAGGACGTGCGTAACGGCCAGGTCGTGGTGGCGCGTATCGACGATGAAGTGACGGTTAAGCGCCTGAAAAAACAGGGCAATAAAATCGAACTTCTGCCAGAAAATAGTGAATTCAAACCGATTGTGGTTGACCTGCGCGAGCAAAACTTCACGATTGAAGGGCTGGCAGTCGGTGTCATCCGTAACGGTGAGTGGTTGTAATATTGTTTTGATACAGTGGCGCATCTCGCGCCACTGTTTGTTTTAACTCCTTCTCAGGCTTTCCTGCATGCCTTTCTTTACCTCTTCCGACAAAGCGCTCTGGCGTCTCGCGTTACCGATGATTTTCTCCAATATCACCGTTCCTTTGCTGGGACTGGTGGATACTGCGGTCATTGGGCATCTGGACAGCCCTGTTTATCTGGGCGGTGTTGCCGTGGGCGCAACGGCAACCAGCTTTCTTTTCATGCTGTTGCTTTTCTTACGCATGAGCACCACCGGGCTGACGGCTCAGGCGTTTGGCGCCAAAAACCCCCAGGCGCTGGCACGCGCGCTGGTGCAGCCACTGATTCTGGCGTTGGGGGCGGGGGCTTTGATCGCGTTGTTCCGCACGCCAGTCATCGATCTTGCATTGCATATCGTCGGTGGAAATGAAGCGGTGCTGGTACAGGCGCGACGTTTTCTGGAGATCCGCTGGCTGAGCGCCCCGGCATCGCTGGCGAACCTGGTGCTGCTGGGCTGGCTGTTGGGCGTTCAGTATGCCCGCGCGCCGGTGATCCTGCTGGTTGTCGGCAACATTCTCAATATTGTGCTCGATCTGTGGCTGGTGATGGGCTTGCATATGAACGTGCAGGGCGCAGCGCTGGCGACGGTGATTGCAGAATATGCCACGTTGTTGCTTGGGCTGATGATGGTGCGCAAAGTCCTTACACTGCGCGGCGTGTCATCCACGATGCTGAAACAGGCCTGGCGAGGGAATTTCCGCCGCTTGCTGGCGCTTAACCGGGACATCATGCTGCGTTCGTTGTTGCTGCAACTGTGCTTTGGCGCGATCACGGTTCTCGGGGCGCGACTGGGCAGCGACATCATTGCGGTGAACGCTGTTCTGATGACCCTGCTGACCTTTACCGCCTATGCCCTTGATGGATTTGCTTATGCTGTCGAAGCGCATTCCGGGCAGGCGTATGGCGCACGTGACGGCAGCCAGTTGCTGGATGTCTGGCGTGCTGCATGTCGGCAGTCAGGGATTGTGGCGCTGCTGTTTGCCCTCGTTTATGCCCTGGCGGGCGAACACATCATCGCGCTGCTGACGTCGTTGCCGCAAATTCAACTTTTGGCCGATCGCTACCTTATCTGGCAGGTGGTGTTGCCGTTAATCGGTGTCTGGTGTTATTTGCTGGATGGCATGTTTATCGGGGCGACGCGTGCGGCAGAAATGCGCAACAGCATGGCCGTTGCGGCGCTGGGATTTGCACTCACGCTGTGTGCATTGCCCTGGCTGGGCAATCATGGACTGTGGCTGGCGTTAGCCGTTTTTCTGGCGCTCCGTGGACTCTCGTTGGCCTGGATCTGGCGGCGTCACTGGCGACATGGAACCTGGTTTGCTCAGGTGTGATGGTTAAAAATTCTGAATATCAAAATGAACATGGGATCCCTGACTACAATTAATCTCACGTCCAGCAGAAAACGTAGTGTATTTGGGCGAAGCAATATCGCTAATCACCACTAATCATGAGGACTCGATGATGAATAAAGACGAAGTCAGCGGTAACTGGAAACAGTTCAAAGGGAAAGTGAAAGAGCAATGGGGCAAGCTGACCGATGATGATATGACGGTCATTGAAGGTAAGCGCGACCAGTTGGTCGGTAAGGTCCAGGAACGTTACGGTTACGCCAGAGACAAGGCGGAAAAGGAAGTGAGCGACTGGGAAACGCGTAATAAATACCGCTGGTAATCAGCCGCGGTGACCCGAAAGTACAAGGATGTACAGTCCATTGGGCGGTTTTGCCGCCCAACCCGCTTAACGCGGTTTTTTCTTCACCAGAATCGAATGATCGTGCTGGCACTCTTCTGGATGGCGACACGCTTCAACTTCGACGCACGCCGGGCATAATCCGTGTGCTTCAATTACGTTATGACGCAGGGCAAAACCCATTTTTGCCGCCAGCGTATGCATAATATCTTCCACGCCTTCGGCGCTTTCTTCTTTCACCACGCCGCACCGGTCACAAATGAACATGGCTGAACTGTGGGTTGGCTGATCGAACAGATGGCAGAGCACATAGCTATTGGTGGATTCGACCTTGTGCACAAAGCCTTGCTCGAGCAAAAAATCAAGCGCACGATACACCGTAGGCGGCTTGGCCTGAGGCTCTGTTTCACGTAGCAAATCCAACAGATCATAGGCGCTGATAGCCCCTTGTTGCAGGCTCATCAAACGCAACACTTCGAGGCGCTGAGGAGTGAGCCGCACATTGCGCTGCGCACAAAGTTTCTCAGCTTGCGCCAATAGGTCTTGTGTTGTGGTCTTTTCCATTTGGCACCCCGGAGTACGTGAAACGTTAATCCCTTACTTTATCATGTTCTTCTTAAAACACCGAGATCCCCCGCGGTGTGCTATACCTGACCCATTGCACACTGGAAAACCAAAATGAAAAGACCTGATTGCATTCGTCACTGGCGCGACGCAGAAGGCGCTGATGACTCGACCTATCCTGATAGCGATGAGCTATTTTCCATCGGCGCGCCGCTGGCGCGAACGCTCGGACTGCGTCGGCTGGGCATTCACCATGAACGCCTCCCGCCGGGTCGTCGTACCTCCTATCCGCATGCGGAGAGCGACGAAGAGGAGTTCATTTATGTGCTGGAAGGTTATCCCGAAGTCTGGATAAACGGCTATCTGTGGAAATTAGAACCCGGAGACAGCGTCGGTTTTCCGGCGGGAACTGGGGTGTGCCACACCTTTATCAATAACACCAGCGCAGAGGTTCGCCTGCTTGTCGTCGGGGAGGCGAATAAAAAACACAATCGCATCTATTACCCGATTAATCCGGTGTATGCCGCCACACGAGAAGACCGCTGGGTTGACCATCCGCCGCAGTTTTTTGGCCCGCACGACGGAAAACCAGGGCGAAAATAGTACCGTTCTTCGTCGTTGAGCATCGGGCTGGAACGGTTTGCGCCGTCGGCCCGGCTCACACACAATGCAGCCATCTGCGTGCGGTCTTGCCTCTCTGGTTTTGCTTTATGCTATAGTAGCGCCCCTTTTTCAGAATGCTTAATTAATCGCCATGCCAGAAACTTCGTCCCCCGTTTTTCCTGCCCATCGTTTTTCTATCGCGCCGATGCTCGACTGGACGGACAGACATTGCCGCTATTTCCTGCGCTTGCTCTCCCGCCAGACGCTGCTCTATACCGAAATGGTCACGACTGGCGCGATCATTCATGGCAAGGGCGACTACCTGGCGTACAGCGAAGAAGAGCATCCGATCGCGCTGCAACTGGGCGGTAGCGACCCTGCTGCGCTGGCGCAATGTGCGAAGCTGGCACAAGAGCGCGGTTATGATGAAATCAATCTCAACGTGGGTTGTCCTTCCGACCGCGTACAAAACGGCATGTTCGGTGCCTGTCTGATGGGCAACGCGCAACTGGTGGCGGATTGCGTGAAGGCGATGCGTGATGTGGTGTCGATTCCGGTGACGGTCAAAACCCGTATCGGCATTGACGATCAGGACAGCTACGAATTTCTCTGCGATTTCATCACGACGGTTGCAGGTAAGGGCGAGTGCGAGATGTTTATCATCCACGCGCGCAAAGCCTGGCTTTCTGGCCTTAGCCCGAAAGAAAACCGGGAGATCCCGCCGCTGGATTACCCGCGTGTCTACCAATTGAAGCGTGATTTTCCGCATCTGACGATGTCGATTAACGGCGGCATTAAATCGCTGATTGATGCGAAAGCGCAACTGCAGCACATGGACGGCGTGATGGTCGGGCGCGAAGCCTACCAAAATCCGGGTATTCTGGCTTCTGTCGACCGTGAGATTTTTGGTGCGACGACGGCCGATGCCGATCCGGTGGCGGTGGTGCGCGCGATGTATCCGTATATTGAGCGCGAACTCAGTAACGGCACCTACCTGGGCCATATCACCCGCCACATGCTGGGTCTGTTCCAGGGCATTCCCGGTGCGCGTCAGTGGCGTCGCTACCTGAGCGAAAATGCCCATAAAGCCGGTGCCGATATCAACGTGCTGGAGCACGCGCTGAAGCTAGTGGCGGATAAGCGTTAATTTTTCACTAAAACCTGGTCAAATTCACCACGCCCTGCACAGTGTTGCAGGGCGTTTTGCTTTTAAATCAATACGTTATTTTTTGGCATGTTTCTTGTAATGATCTGTGCAGTTTTCATTAGGGGAGAGCATCATGCTGGAACTACTGTTTGTCATTGGATTTTTCATCATGTTGATGGCGACGGGGGTTTCCCTGTTGGGCGTTCTCGCCGCGTTGGTCGTGGCGACGGTGGTGATGTTTTTGGGGGGACTGTTTGCGCTGATGTTTAAACTGCTGCCCTGGCTGTTACTGGCCATTGCGGTGGTGTGGGTCATTAAGGCGATAAAAGCACCGAAAATCCCACAATATCAGCGCAATAACCGTTGGCGTTACTAAAGATGTGAGGGATGGGTCACAACCTGAAACTTTGCTCTTAGAACCCATTAGGAATTGATTATCAAATCTGTCACTATTGCGCGTCTAACGAATTCATCGAGCTGTACCCTACATACAGCCGAACTAAAAAAAGAAAGGGCTTCCCATGTGGAAGCCCAATTTCTTTCTACGCCATTACGGAATGAGCAGGCTCGAACCCTGCGTCGTTCTGCTCTCCAGCGCCTGATGCGCGCGCTGTGCATCTTTAAGCGCATACTTCTGATCCTCTGCCACATCGACCTTAATAACGCCGCTGGCAATCAGCGAGAACAGTTCATTACTGGCCTCAGTGAGTTCATCACGATTGGTGATATACCCTTGCAGAGAAGGGCGGGTCGTATACAGCGAACCTTTTTGGTTCAGAATGCCTAAGTTGACGCCGGTGACTGGCCCTGACGCGTTGCCAAAACTGACCATCAGGCCACGACGTTGCAGACAATCCAGCGAAGCCTCCCACGTATCTTTGCCGACTGAGTCGTAAACGACCTGCACTTTTTTGCCGCCGGTGATCTCTTTGACCCGATCGACGATGTTTTCTTCACGGTAGTTGATCACCTGCCAGGCGCCCGCCTGCAAAGCCCGTTGCGCTTTTTGCGCGTTACCCACCGTACCGATAAGCTTAGCGCCCAGCGCTTTCGCCCACTGACAGGCAATCAGCCCTACGCCGCCTGCGGCAGCATGAAATAAAAAAGGCTCATCGGGTTTGATTTCATAGGTTTTGCGCAGCAGATAAAAGACGGTTAAGCCTTTGAGGAAAGAGGCCGCCGCCTGCTCGAAAGAGATAGCGTTCGGTAAAATGGCGGCTTTATCGGCAGGGACATTGTGCACAGAACTGTAGGCCCCGAGCGCTGATTGGGCGTAAACGACGCGGTCGCCAGCTTTGAGATGTTTGACGTTGCTGCCGACTTTACTGACAATCCCCGCTGCTTCTGTGCCTAATCCACTGGGTAACGAGGGAGGCGGGTACAGACCGCTGCGAATATAGGTATCAATGTAGTTAATGCCAATGGCTTTATTTTCGACCTGGATTTCGTTCTCTGCCGGGTCTGCGGGCATAAAGTCCACCACCTTTAGTACGTCAGGGCCACCATGCTTGTGAAATTCAATTCGTGTTGCCATGCTTCCTCCAGAACGTATCGTTAGGGTCTACTTATATGGTAATCTTTCGACCCACTCTTTATCTCGGTAACTCCATTCACTATGGCAGGAAACAAACCCTTCAACAAACAACAGACTGAAGCTCGTGACCGTGATCCACAGGTTGCCGGGCTGAAAGTGCCACCGCACTCGATTGAAGCGGAGCAGTCGGTGTTGGGCGGTTTAATGCTGGATAACGAACGCTGGGATGATGTGGCTGAGCGCGTGGTGGCAGAAGACTTTTACACCCGCCCGCACCGTCACATCTTTACCGAAATGCACCGCTTGCAGGAGATGGGCAAGCCTATCGACCTGATCACCCTGGCGGAATCGCTGGAAGTACAGGGGCAACTGGACAGCGTCGGCGGTTTTGCTTACCTGGCGGAGCTATCCAAAAATACGCCAAGTGCGGCGAACATCAGCGCGTATGCTGATATCGTCCGCGAACGCGCTGTCGTTCGCGACATGATTTCTGTCGCTCATGAAATTGCGGATGCGGGTTTTGATCCGCAAGGTCGCTCCAGCGAAGATCTGCTCGATTTGGCGGAATCACGCGTCTTTAAAATCGCCGAAAGCCGCGCCAATAAAGACGAAGGCCCGAAAAATATCGCCGATGTGCTGGATGCCACCGTTGCGCGTATCGAACAGCTGTTCCAGCAGCCGCACGATGGTGTCACCGGTGTGAATACCGGTTATGACGATCTCAATAAAAAGACGGCGGGTTTGCAGCCGTCGGATCTGATCATCGTTGCGGCGCGTCCGTCGATGGGTAAAACAACATTTGCGATGAACCTCGTCGAAAACGCCGCGATGTTGCAGGATAAGCCGGTGCTTATCTTCTCCCTTGAAATGCCCTCAGAACAGATTATGATGCGTTCTCTGGCGTCGCTTTCGCGCGTGGATCAGACCAAAATTCGTACCGGGCAACTGGACGATGAAGACTGGGCGCGGATCTCCGGCACCATGGGGATTTTGCTTGAAAAGCGCAATATTTATATTGATGACTCCTCTGGCCTGACGCCGACGGAAGTGCGCTCCCGCGCGCGCCGTATCGCCCGCGAACACGGCGGTATCGGGCTTATCATGATCGACTACCTTCAGCTGATGCGCGTGCCGTCACTCTCCGACAACCGTACACTGGAGATCGCCGAAATCTCCCGATCGCTCAAAGCGTTAGCGAAAGAACTTCATGTTCCGGTCGTCGCGCTGTCACAGCTTAACCGTTCACTGGAACAACGTGCCGATAAACGCCCGGTTAACTCCGATTTGCGTGAATCTGGCTCCATTGAGCAAGATGCGGATTTGATCATGTTTATCTACCGTGACGAGGTTTATCACGAAAACAGCGACTTAAAAGGCATCGCAGAAATTATTATTGGTAAACAACGTAACGGCCCCATTGGTACGGTACGTCTGACATTTAACGGTCAGTGGTCGCGTTTTGATAATTATGCGGGGCCGCAGTACGACGACGAATAAATCTCCGTTATCCTTCACGCCGCAGATGCGTTGACTACGCCCGAGAATCCCCGGTTACTGAGTTATCTAAGCTCCCGGGAATTCCTGGGCTTGTCGCCGTCCTGCCACGCGAACGATTTAGGCGATTCTTTTTATAAGGATTTGAAATGCAAGCGGCAACTGTTGTGATTAACCGCCGCGCTCTGCGACACAACCTGCAACGACTGCGTGAACTGGCACCTGCCAGCAAACTGGTTGCGGTCGTGAAAGCGAACGCTTACGGACACGGTCTGTTAGAGACCGCGCGGACGCTCCCTGACGCTGATGCCTTTGGCGTCGCACGTCTCGAAGAAGCCCTGCGACTGCGTGCAGGGGGGATCACGCAACCCATCCTGTTACTCGAAGGCTTTTTTGACGCTGCCGATCTGCCGACCATCTCCGCGCAGCATCTGCATACCGCCGTGCATAATCAGGAACAACTCGTTGCATTAGAGTCAGCAACGCTGGATGAACCGGTGACCGTGTGGATGAAACTCGACACCGGCATGCACCGTCTGGGTGTCCTTCCCGAACAGGCCGAGGCATTTTATCAACGCCTGACGCAGTGTAAAAACGTGCGCCAACCGGTGAACATCGTCAGCCATTTTGCCCGTGCAGACGAACCGGAATGCGGTGCGACCGAGCAGCAGCTCGATATTTTTAACACCTTCTGTGAAGGTAAGCCGGGTCAGCGTTCCATTGCGGCCTCTGGCGGCATTCTGCTGTGGCCGCAGTCTCACTTTGACTGGGCGCGTCCAGGGATCATCCTCTACGGCGTTTCGCCGCTGGAAAACCAGTCCACGGGCGCTGATTTTGGTTGCCAGCCGGTGATGTCGCTGACCTCCAGCCTGATTGCCGTACGCGAGCATAAAGCGGGCGAGCCGGTCGGTTACGGCGGAACCTGGCGAAGTGAACGCGACACGCGTCTGGGCGTGGTGGCGATGGGGTACGGCGATGGCTACCCGCGAGCCGCGCCTTCCGGAACGCCGGTATTGGTCAACGGTCGCGAAGTCCCGATTGTGGGCCGCGTGGCGATGGATATGATCTGCGTTGACCTGGGGCCAGAGGCACAGGATAAAGCGGGCGATCCGGTCATCTTATGGGGTGAAGGATTGCCGGTTGAACACATCGCTGAAATGACAAAAGTAAGTGCTTACGAACTTATCACACGCCTGACCTCAAGGGTGGCGATGAAGTATATCGACTAAGCGCACGGTGTGCCGGATGGCGCTGACGCGCATCCGGCCTACCAAATTGTACTGGCCGTAGGCCGGATAAGGTGCGAAAGCGCCGCCATCCGGCACTTCTTAGCTAAACATCCTCTCGATCTTCTCTCGCTTCCGGTCTATTGTGTCTTTACCCCCTGCCTGTAAACCTGGAGAACCTTCGCGTGTTTCAAAAAGTTGACGCCTACGCAGGCGACCCGATTCTTTCGCTCATGGAGCGCTTCAAAGAAGATGCGCGTCGCGACAAAGTGAACCTCAGTATCGGTCTGTACTACAACGAAGAAGGAATTATCCCGCAGCTGAAAGCGGTCGCTGAAGCGGAAGCCCGTCTCAATGCCCAGCCGCATGGCGCTTCGCTGTATCTGCCGATGGAAGGTCTGAACACCTACCGCCACACCATTGCGCCGCTGTTGTTTGGCGCTGACCATCCTGTGCTTGCGCAGCAGCGTGTCGCGACCATTCAGACGCTGGGAGGGTCAGGCGCGCTGAAAGTGGGCGCTGATTTCCTGAAACGTTATTTTCCCGACTCTGCCGTGTGGGTCAGCGATCCGACGTGGGAAAACCACATTGCGATTTTTGAAGGTGCCGGGTTCGAAGTAAGCACTTACCCCTGGTATGACAAGGCGACCAACGGCGTTCGTTTCAACGACCTGCTGGCGACGCTCGATACCTTACCGGCGCGCAGCATTGTATTGCTGCATCCATGCTGCCATAACCCAACCGGCGCAGATTTAACCCACGCGCAGTGGGACGCGGTCATTGAGATACTGAAAGCCCGCGATCTGATCCCGTTCCTCGACATCGCCTACCAGGGCTTTGGCGCGGGCATGGATGACGATGCGTACGCCATTCGCGCGATCGCCAGCGCCGGGCTGCCTGCGCTGGTCAGTAACTCCTTCTCTAAGATTTTCTCTCTGTATGGCGAGCGTGTCGGCGGTCTTTCCGTGGTGTGTGAAGACGCTGACGCCGCAGCTCGCGTGTTGGGCCAGCTCAAAGCCACGGTACGTCGCAATTACTCCAGCCCGCCGAATTTTGGCGCGCAGGTGGTTGCTGCCGTATTGGGCGATGATGCGCTGAAAGCCAGCTGGCTGGCGGAAGTGGAAGCGATGCGAACCCGCATTCTGGCAATGCGTCAGGAGCTGGTGAAGGTCCTGAGTACCGAGATCCCGGGGCGTAACTTTGACTATCTGCTGCAACAACGCGGTATGTTCAGCTATACCGGCCTCAGCGCGCTTCAGGTGGATCGCCTGCGTGATGAGTTTGGTGTCTACCTGATCGCCAGCGGACGCATGTGCGTTGCCGGTCTTAATGCCAATAACGTTCAGCGTGTCGCGAAGGCGTTTGCCGCAGTAATGTAATCTCCTGCCTGTGAGGCTGGCGTCTGGTCAGCCTCTTTTTCTTCCGGTGTTTCTAACTCCAGCCACCCCTCGCATGACTGTTCCTGTTTCCACTCACTTTCTCACCTCTCATTATCATTAATGTATTGATTAATAATGTTTTTCCATGTTGGTACGAATACTGCAATACAACAGCAGTCTACGACCCTCAGGAGAACAACATGGAGAACATGACCTCACCCGGAACGCTGCTCAATGGAGACAATGCGACCTGGCTTGAAGAGTATTACCAGACCTGGTTGCACTCACCCGAACAGCTCCCGGAAGACTGGCGGCGTTTTTTTATTTCTCAGGAATTGTCTTCCACTGAAACCTGTTCAGCGGTAATGGCGTCTGGCCCGGCATTAAAAAAACAGGCTGCGGTAACGCAGTTGATTCATGCCTGGCGACATTTCGGACACCTCAGAGCGAAGCTGGATCCGCTGTCATTGGTGGAACTCCCCGACGTGCCGCAACTGACACCCGCATTTTGGGGCTTAACGGAGGACGATTTACGCCAGGAATTTAACGTCACCTTTGGCGAACACAGTACCCAGATGCCGCTTAAGCAGATTATCTCCATGCAGGAACAGGCATGGGCGGGAAGTCGCGCATATGAACTGGCGCATCTGGATAACCGTGACGAAATTACCTGGCTGTTGGCGCGTATTGAGCGCAGCAATGCGCCACAGGCGAATGCGCAAACCTGCCTGGAGCGATTCGATAATCTGGTGGCCGCAGAAACGCTTGAACGCTATCTGCATACCCGTTACGTCGGTCAAAAACGCTTCTCGCTGGAAGGTGGGGAAAGCGCGATCCCGGCGCTGATTACGCTGGCGAAACGTGTACGTGAGCAGGGCGTTGATGAGCTGGTTATCGGTATGGCGCATCGCGGGCGTCTGAACGTACTGATCAATTTACTGGGTAAAGATCCGGCGCAACTGTTTGCCGAATTCGAAGGAAAACAGACGATTGGCACCGGTTCTGGTGATGTGAAATACCATATGGGGTATTCCACCAATATGCAGACACCGGCGGGATTGTTGCACATTGCGCTGGCCTATAACCCGTCGCACCTGGAAATTGTTAACCCGGTAGTGCTTGGTCAGGTACGGGCGCGGCAGAATCGGCGTGGCGAAAATGGCCAGGCTTGCGTCATGGGCGTATTGATTCATGGCGATTCCGCGCTCGGCGGGCTGGGCGTAAATCAGACCACCTTTAATCTGTCGCAAACCACAGGCTACGGTACGGGCGGCACCGTTCATCTGGTTGTCAACAATCAGGTCGGATTTACCACCGCCCGTTTACAGGACATGCGTTCCTCACGCTACTGTACGGATATCGCCAAAATGGTGGCGGCACCGGTGATCCACGTTAACAGCGATGATGTCGACGCCGTTTGTCAGGCGATTGAGCTGGCCTGCGACTGGCGAAATACCTTCCACCGCGACATCGTCATCGATCTGGTCTGTTTCCGTAAGCACGGCCATAACGAAAGTGATGAACCTCGTCTGACGCAACCGCAGATGTACCAGGCGGTAGACAGTCATCCGGGAACGCGAACCCGCTACGGTGAGATGCTTTCCCGCCGTGGTGTGCTGACCCCCGCCCAGCAGGATGAAAAAGTCAGTGCCTATCGCGACTGGCTGGATGCCTGCCAGAAACGCGATCCGCTGCCGGTGCCGGATGCCACGCATCCGTTTAGCGCTAACTGGGAGGGTTTAAGCAACCCGCAGTGGAGCGCGCAGCCGGAAACCGCCCTGTCGGGAGAAGAGCTGGCCCGTTACGGCGACCTCCTCACCACACTTCCACACGACGTGGTCGCCCATCCCACCATCAAGCGCCAGCTTGCCCTGCGCAAAGAGATGACGGCAGGTACCCAACCGGTGGACTGGGGGATGGCAGAAACCCTGGCTTACGCCTCGCTGGTCGATCAGGGCATCGGCGTGCGGTTGTCCGGCGAAGATTCTGGACGCGGCACGTTCAGCCATCGCCATGCCGTGGTGCATGACCAGACGCAAGCGGGTCGCTACCTGCCGTTACAGCATATCCGCGAGGGGCAGGCACCTTTCGAGGTCTTTGACTCCGTATTGAACGAAGAGGCGCTGCTGGCCTGGGAATACGGTTACTCCACCTCTGCACCGCAGCAACTGGTGATTTGGGAAGCGCAGTTTGGCGATTTCGCCAATGGCGCACAGGTCGCCATCGACCAGTTTATCTGCTCAGGCGAAACCAAATGGGGACGCTATAGCGGGTTAACCATTCTGTTGCCGCACGGCTACGACGGACAGGGGCCGGAGCACTCTTCGGGTCGTCCTGAGCGCTGGCTGCAACTCTGTGCTGAACAAAACATGCATGTGGTGATGCCTGGGGATTCAGCGCAAATGTTCCACCTGCTGCGCGGGCAAGCGTTACGCCCAATGCGCAAACCGCTGGTGGTATTTATGAGTAAGCGCTTACTTCGATTTAAAGGCGCGATGAGCGAGCTTTCCGCGTTTAGCTCCGGGTGTTTCCGACCGGTCATTACCGACACCTTCCCGCGCGATTCGTCGCAGGTTAAGCAGGTCATTCTGTGCAGTGGTCAGGTCTATTACGACGCCCTGGAAGCCCGCAAACAGCGCGGTCTTGATGAGTGCGTGGCAATCGTACGCGTAGAGCAGCTCTATCCGTTCCCGACCGACGAGCTTAACGCCGCGCTGGCGCAATGGCCGCAGTGTTCACGCTGGGTCTGGCTACAGGAAGAACCGGAGAATCAGGGCGCGTGGCGGCAAATTCACCATGAACTGACGGCGTTGGCGCTGGATAAACCGTTCTGGCATTACGCGGGGCGTCCGGCCGCCGCTGCACCGGCAACGGGTTATGGCCGCGTTCATAAACAACAAATTGACGATTTTCTTGCGGATGCGTTTGCGCACATCCAGCCATAAAAAAATAACAAGGAAAATATCTGATGATTGAAATTACTGTCCCTCAATTACCGGAGTCTGTGTCGGAAGGCACGTTGACGACGTGGTGTAAAAAAGAAGGCGATTTCGTTCGCCGTGATGAAGTCGTCGCAGAGCTGGAAACGGACAAAGTGATCCTCGAAATCCCTGCGCCGCAGGATGGCGTATTAATGCGCATTCTGGTCGAGGAAGGCAATGAGGTGGCGTCCTCCCAACTGTTGGCTTATCTGGAGCCGCAGGCCGCCGCTGCCGAAGCGGCCACCGCAGAGGCGGAACCGACCGCCATGCCGGCTGCGCGTCTTGAAGCCCAGCGCAGCAATGTGAATCTTGCAGAGGTTACAGGGAGCGGACGTCAGGGCCGCATCCTGAAAGAAGATGTGCTGCAACATGCGCAGTCTGCAGCTCCAGCTCCAGCTCCAGCACCGGTGCCAACGCCGATGATAGCACCGGCTACCCCGCGTCCTGTCGCCCCCGCCGGTTCTCGCGAGGAACGTCGCGAGCCCATGTCACGTTTGCGCGCGCGTATCGCCGAACGTCTGCTGGCCTCGCAACGGGATAACGCCATCCTGACCACGTTCAACGAAGTGAATATGCAGAACGTGATGGATTTGCGCGCCCGCTGGAAGGACCGCTTTGCCGAAAAACACGGCGTGAAGTTGGGCTTTATGTCGTTCTTCGTGAAAGCCGTCACCCGCGCGCTTGAGCGTTTTCCAATCGTCAATGCCAGCGTTGTGGGCAATGACATTGTCTGGCGCGACTACTGCGATATCGGGATTGCGGTCAGCAGCAACCGTGGTCTGGTGGTGCCTGTGTTGCGCAATGCGCAAACCCTTTCTCTTGTCGATATCGAACGGCAAATCGCCGATTACGCCGCGCTGGCGCGTGCAGGAAAACTGCCGCTGGAAGCGTTGCAGGGCGGCTCTTTCTCCATCACCAACGGCGGCACGTTTGGCTCCATGATGTCCACGCCGATTATCAACCCGCCGCAGTCAGCCATTCTCGGTATGCACGCCATTACCCCGCGTCCGGTTGCCGAAAACGGCCAGGTCGTGATTCGCCCGATGATGTACCTCGCCCTCAGCTATGACCATCGCATTATCGATGGACAAGAAGCGGTGCAAACGCTGGTGGCGATCCGTGAACTGCTGGAAGCGCCAGAACAACTGTTGCTGGATCTGTAAGGAGAAGAGTGATGAGTGCATTTTTTGACGTCGCGGTCATCGGTGGCGGTCCCGGTGGATATGTGGCGGCGCTACGGGCGGCGCAGCGCGGGCTGAATGTGGTGTGTATTGATGATGGGATCAACGCGCAAGGCGAACCGTCGCCGGGCGGCACCTGCCTGAACGTCGGCTGCATCCCGTCAAAATCGCTGCTGCAATCGTCCGAATTGTTTGCCCAGATCCAGCATGAAGCGGCGATTCACGGCGTTAAGGTCAAGGAGGTGTCGTTTGACGTTCCTTCGATGATCCAGCGTAAAGACGCCATCGTACGTCGTCTGACACAGGGGATTCGCCTGCTGTTTGAAAAAAATAAGGTGACGCATATTTCCGGTCAGGCAACGCTGCGGGAACCCCATGACGGGCTCTGGCAGGTGCAGGTCAACGAGCAGACGGTGAGCGCCAAAAATGTGGTGATTGCGACCGGCTCACAGCCGCGCCAGCTTGCGGACGTGGCGACGGACAACTCGCACATTCTGGATAATCGCGGCGCGCTGTCATTAACCGAATGCCCGGCGCGTCTGGGGGTGATTGGCGCGGGGGTGATCGGCCTGGAGCTTGGTTCTGTCTGGAATCGCGTGGGCGCACAGGTCACGCTGCTGGAAATGGCGGAAACCTTCCTGCCCGCACTGGAGCCGAGAATGGCGAACGAAGTGCGTAAAGCGATGGTTGCCAGCGGTCTGGAGATGCAGTTCGGGGTCAGCATTGATGCGGTCGAACGTGACGGTGACGAGGTCGTCATTCGCTGGCAGCAGGGCGGAAACGTACAGGAAACGCGCGTCGACAAGCTGATTGTCGCCATTGGTCGTGAGCCGCGTCTGTCCGGGATTGATCTGGCGGCGCTGGGGCTGGCATCGAATGGGCGCGGCGGCATTGACGTTGATGCGCTGTGCCGCACGGGAAAACCCGGTCTGTGGGCGATTGGCGATGTCGTACGTGGGCCGATGCTGGCACATAAAGCGATGGAAGAGGGCCTGAACGTGGCCGATCAAATCGCGGGACTGCCCGTCGAGCCGGTCAACTTCTCGCTGATCCCTTCTGTGATTTACACCCAGCCGGAAGTGGCGTGGGTGGGTGAAAGCGAATCGACGCTGAAAGCCTCCGGTATCGACTTCACCAAAGGTCATTCACTGTTTGCGGGCAACGGTCGCGCGCTGGCGCTGGGGCAGGATGGCGGGCGCTGTACGCTCTACGCCGACAAACGCACCGATCGTGTACTGGGCGGGGCGATTGTCGGCCCGCAGGCTTCTGAACTGATTAACGAAATTGGGTTGGCGATGACGTTTAGCGCCTCGGGCGAAGATATCGCCTGCGCGGTACATGCGCATCCCACGTTGAGTGAAGTCATACATGAAGCGGCAATGGCGCTGAATAAACAGGCGCTCCACGGATAACGTTCAATACCACCGAGAGACATTATGAATTTACATGAGTATCAGGCCAAATCCTTGCTGGCCGGCATGGGAATGCCATGCCCGAAAGAAATTGCGATTCAACATATTACGGAGTTACCAGAGGCGTGGAGCCGCATTGCCAGCGAAAGCAAAGGCGCTGTGCTGAAAGCGCAGGTACATGCCGGAGGACGAGGTAAAGCGGGCGGCGTGAAGGTGCTGACGCAGTTTCAGCAGGCTGAAGCCTTTGCTGAGCAAATGCTCGGCACGCAACTGGTGACCTATCAAACTGGGCCAGAAGGCCAGTATGTCAGCAGCATCCTGGTGTGTGAAAACATCTACCCGGTACGCCAGGAACTCTACTTTGGCATGGTGGTGGATCGTGAAAGTCAGTGTGTGACGTTTATTGTCAGCGCGGAAGGTGGGGTCGAGATTGAAAAAGTCGCTCATGAGACGCCTGAGAAAATCGGCAGCGTCAGCGTGGATCCGCTGACGGGCATTCAACCCTGCCATATTCGGGAGATGTTCACGGTTTTGAACCTTGAAAATACGTTGTTCCCGGCGTTCAGTCGTTTAGCGAACCAGGCCTGGAAGGCCTTTAACGAGCTGGATTTTGCCCTGCTGGAAATTAACCCGCTGGTGCTGCGTGAAGACGGTGGATTTATGTGCGCTGACGCGAAAGTGTCGTTAGATGACAACGCACTCTATCGCCACCCAGAATTGCAGGCGATGCGCGATGAAACGCAGGAAGATCCTCGCGAAAGCCAGGCGGCAAAACTCGATCTCAACTACGTCTCGCTGGACGGCAATATCGGCTGCATGGTCAATGGCGCTGGGCTTGCGATGGCGACCATGGACATCATCAAACTCTATGGCGAGCAACCGGCTAACTTCCTTGATGTGGGCGGCGGCGCGACGCAGGAACGCGTCAGCGAAGCGTTCAGGCTGATTGTCTCTGACGACAAAGTACAGGCCATTCTGGTCAACATTTTCGGTGGGATTGTGCGTTGCGACATGATCGCCCGCGCCATCATTCACTCCCTGCGGGAAACGGAAATTACCTTACCGGTCGTTGTGCGTCTGTCTGGCAATAATGCGGCCGAAGGGCAACGTTTGCTGGCGGAAAGCGGCCTCGCGGTGGAAGCCGTTGGCTCTCTGGATGATGCCGCTAAGCGCATTATCGCATTACTGAATTAACTGGAGGTTAGCGTGAGCGTTTTGATTGATAAGCATACCCGGGTTCTGGTGCAGGGCATTACCGGTAAAAATGGGACGTTTCATACCGAGCAGGCGATCGCGTATGGCACAAACATCGTCGGCGGTATCACGCCAGGGAAAGGCGGGCAACTGCATCTGGATCGCCCCGTTTTCAATTCGATGAAAGAGGCGATGAAACAGACAGAAGCGGATGCCAGCGTGATTTATGTGCCTGCGCCGTTTGTTCTGGATTCGGTTGTTGAGGCCGTTGAGGCTGGCGTTAAATTAATTGTGGTGATCACCGAAGGCGTTCCAACGCTGGATATGGTGAAAGTACGCCGTCTGCTGGATTGTCATCCGGATGTCCGTTTAATCGGCCCGAACTGCCCGGGCATTATTACGCCAGGGGCGTGTAAGATCGGTATTATGCCGGGCGATATTCATCGCCCAGGACGCATCGGCATTATTTCCCGCTCAGGGACATTAACCTATGAAGCCGTTGCACAGACCACGGCGCTGGGGTTAGGCCAGTCGACCTGTATCGGTATTGGTGGCGATCCGGTTCCCGGAACGAACTTTATTGATGCGCTACGTTTATTTGCTGATGATCCGCAAACCGATGCGGTCATTATGATTGGCGAAATTGGCGGGAATGCAGAAGAACGCGCCGCAGAGTTTATTCGTCACGAAATGAATAAACCGGTCATTGGTTATATTGCGGGCGTTACTGCACCGAAAGGAAAACGTATGGGACACGCCGGAGCCATTATTTCTGGCGGTAGCGGCAGCGCCGAAGATAAATTCCGTGCCTTTGATCAAGCGGGTATGGCCTGGACACGAAACCCGGCATTAATCGGCGAGACATTGTGGAATGCCATTAAGTAATTAACGGCAATGTAACAGGGGGCGATAAGCCCCCTTTTTTATGTGTGCGGTTTTATATTCACCTTTTTTTACCTGTGCGGAAATTCACGCATTTTATCGATACTGGTTTTTATTAAAAACCTTAAATAACAGTATGTTAGTGTATTTTAAAAAGATGGCATAACACCTGCATTAGAGAAACAGGTCTTTTATCTTTCACGTTGAGGTGATTATGTCATCAGTCCCTAATAATGTTGCGCAAAAGCGTAGCATCATTCCTAACCCCGGTTTATTGCTCGCCATTATTGCCGGTCTTATTATTATGTTCCTGCCGCTAGGTGACTCATTACCGGTCGCCGGGCAACATATGATTGCGATTTTAGTTTTTGCAATCATTGTCTGGATAAGCGAAGCGATGGATTATACCGCCAGCGCGATTGTCATTTCGGCGTTGATTATTTTCATGGTTGGCTTTGCGCCGGATATGAACCATCCGGACACTATTCTGGGAACAGAGAAAGCCCTGAAAATGACGCTCTCAGGGTTTTCTAACTCTGCGCTCGCCCTGGTCGCGGCGGCGATGTTTATTGCAGCGGCAATGACGATAACCGGTCTGGATAAGCGGATCGCGTTATTTACCATGTCAAAAATAGGCGCCAGTAGCCGCAGCATTATTATTGGCGCGATTGTCGTGACCATCGTATTGAGCCTGGTGGTTCCCAGCGCCACGGCCCGTACGGCCTGTGTCGTGCCGATTATGATGGGGGTTATTGCGGCATTTAAGGTCGATAAACACTCCCGCCTTGCGGCATCCATGATGATTGTTATCGCTCAGGCGACCAGTATCTGGAACGTGGGGATCCAGACTTCCGCCGCGCAGAACCTGCTTTCCATCGGCTTTATCAATAAAACCTTTGGCGCTGGCCATTCGATCAGCTGGCTCGACTGGCTGTTAGCGGGCGCCCCCTGGAGCCTGGCGATGTCAGTGATCCTCTACTTCCTGGCCCGAAAACTGCTGCCGCCGGAAACGGAAGCGGTTGAAGGTGGCAGTGATGCGATTAAAAAAGCGCTGGTGGAATTGGGGCCAACGACAGGCAAAGAAAAACGCCTGATTGCTATCTCGTTGTTGTTGCTGGTGTTCTGGTCGACTGGCGGAAAACTGCACAGCATTGACACGACTTCCGTGACGCTGGCAGGGCTGGCGGTCATGCTGATGCCGGGCATTGGTGTGATGCAGTGGAAAGAAGTTGAGAAGCGCGTGCAGTGGGGGACGTTGCTGATGTTTGGTATCGGGATTAGCCTCGGTTCTACGCTGCTTGATACCCAGGCGGCATCCTGGATGGCGAATTACGTCGTGCAAGGTTTTGGTCTGGATGCGTTACCTCCGCTGGCGATCTTCGCCATTCTCGCCGCGTTCCTGATTGTCATCCACCTTGGATTCGCCAGCGCCACTGCGTTAACCGCCGCGCTGTTGCCGATTCTGATCAGCCTGTTGAGCAGTCTGCCGCCGGAGCTGGGCGTTAACCCTATTGGTATGACCATTCTGTTGGCCTTTAGCGTGAGTTTTGGTTTTATTTTGCCGATTAATGCGCCGCAAAACATGGTGTGTCTGGGGACCGATACCTTCTCGCCGCGCCAGTTCACCCGCGTGGGGATTTGGCTCTCGGTGATTGGCTATTTGCTACTGCTGTTTTTTGCCGCCACCTGGTGGAAATTTCTGGGTCTGATGTAAGGAGATACGCCATGTCACTGCAAATTGCACTGGAAAAAGTCCGTTGGTTAACGGCTGGATTACTTGAGTTGAACGGCTGCGATGCGGATATCGCCCAGGATGTCGCTGAACACATGATTGAGGCTGAACGTTATGGTTTTCCCAGCCACGGCGTCACGCTATTACCTAAATATCTTGAGAACATCGCCAGAGGCGACGTGACACCCAACGCCCGGCCAGAAGCGCTGGTCAGCGAAGGCCATCTGCTGCGTTACCATGCCCATAATGGTTTTGGCCAGCACGCGGCAAAAGTGGCGATGAATGCGGCCATTGAGCGAGCAAAAGAGCATGGATTTTGTCTGCTCACTTTGTGCCACGCGCACCATTTAGGGCGTATGGGACACTTCGGCCAGATGGCGAGCGATAAAGGGCTGGCGATGCTGGCGATGAGCAATGTCACCGGAAGACCGGCGCTGGTCGCTCCCTGGGGGGGAGCGCAGGCCCGCATGACGACCAATCCGTTCTGTTTTGCCTGGCCGTTTAATGACGGCAGGCCGCCGATGCTGGTTGATTTTGCGACCAGCAGTATGGCGTTGAACAAAGCGCGGGTGATGTCTGTCGAGGGTAAACAGGCAGCGCCGGGTCAGGTGATTGATGCGCAAGGCAATCCCAGCACCGATCCGGGGGTGCTGTTTACCTCGCCATCGGGTGCGCTGTTGCCGTTTGGTGAACATAAAGGCTTTGGTCTGGCGTTGATGATTGAAATGATGGCGGGGATCTTGTCCGGTGGGGATACGATCGCAGAAGATCATCAGGCCGATGGATCCGCGCATAACCACCTGTTTGCCCTGGTCATTGATCCCGCAAAATTCAGCGATCAAGCAGAGGCGAAAGGGCAGTTTTTTGCCGACTACCTGCTGGCGACCCGGCCGCAGCCGGGGGGCAGGCCGGTCATTTACCCTGGGATGCCGGAGGCCGAAACGCGGGAACGCAACAGCAAAACCATCGCAATCCCGGCCGCGTTCTGGTCATGGGTCGTGGAACACTACGCCCGTAAAGGGATTGATTTGGGTCTGCATCCCCAGACACCTGCGCTAGCTGGTTGAATCTAACCGGTAGAGCTGGGGCTGGATCTGGTGCTTATTCAGTTTGTCATATAACGTCTTGCGCGGCAGTTGCAGTAGCCGCGCAGTCAAACTGACCTGGCCTTCTGTTTGTCGCAGCATATCCTCAATGAGCTTTTTCTCGAACGCATCAATACAGGCGGTCAGACCCCGTTCTTCTTGCTGGGTCATCGGCACTGACTGGTGCTGGGTCAATAATCCTAATACAAAGCGCTCGGCATTGTGTTTAAGTTCCCGCACATTGCCTGGCCAACTTTGTGATTGCAGCCAGGCAAGCAGCATCGGTGAAATATCGGGAAGAGGACGATTGTATTTTTGCGCAGCCTGACTGGCGAACCAGTAAAATAACTCCGGAATATCTTCCCGTCGCTGGCGCAGAGGGGGAATACTCAGGCTCACCACGTTCAGGCGGTAATAAAGGTCAGCGCGAAAATTATTTTCTTCACTCTGGCGCAGCAGATCTTCTTTTGTCGCGGCGATTACGCGGCAGTTCACTGGAATTAATTGGTTGGCGCCGAGTCGCTCAATGGTTCGTTCTTGCAGTACACGTAATAGTTTCACCTGCATACCCGGTGGCATACCTTCAATTTCATCCAGAAAGAGTGTACCGCCATTAGCGTGTTCTATTTTTCCAATCCGCTTTTTCAGCGCGCCGGTAAAAGCGCCGGGTTCATGACCGAAAATTTCACTCTCAAAGAGGGTTTCAGGTAATCCTGCACAGTTTAATGCGACAAACTGACCTTTATGACGGGTGCTCCAGTGGTGCAACATGCGGGCGACAACTTCTTTGCCACAGCCGGTTTCGCCGTAAATAAGCACATCGGCATCTGTATCAGCGACATTCATGATCATTTTTCGCAATTGCTGCATTTGCGGGCTACGACCAATCAGAATCGGACCGTTTTCTTGTTGCAAACGGGTGAGTAATTGCTTGTTCTCTAATACCAGTCGGCGTTTTTCCACCGCGCTGGCAATAATGCTGAGCAATTTATCGGAGCTACAGGGTTTTTCGATAAAATCGCAGGCGCCATTGCGCATGGCTTCAACGGCCATTTCAACATCGCCATGACCCGTGATTAAAATGACGGGGATTTTGGCATCGATTTCAATAATACGGTTTAATAACTCTAAACCGGATATCCCGGGAAGTCTGACATCAGTGAGTACAATAATATTCGTTTGACTCTCAATCACCGGTAAACTCTGCTCAGCATTAGAACAAGATATCACTCGATAACCTGCGAGGGTCAGCGTTTGCTCGCAGGCAAAGCGCACATCATCGCTGTCCTCAATATAAATAATGGTAATATCGCTTGCATTATTTACCATTGTCTTCTCTCCATTCTGGCCATGATAAAGTAATCATCGCACCACCTTCCGGATGATTACTGGCGTGGATTGTTCCATTTGAGTTTCTGACTATTTCGCTGACAATAGCGAGACCGAGCCCAATACCTCGACGTTTGGTGGTGAAAAACGCTTCAAATATTCGCTCAATAATTTGGGGTGAAAATCCGCAGCCATTATCTTTCAGTGTGATGATAACTTTATGATCTTCCTTATAAATTGATATATCCAGACGTTTACGTTGCTGATCTTCCATTGCGTCCAGGGCATTGGTTATCAAATTACTAAAGATCTGCTCAAGACCTAATTCATCACAACCGACGAAGAGAGGACTGGACGGTGCTTTAATCCGGCGTTCAAGATTATTTTTTTCCATGCTGTGATTTAGCAGCGCGACCGCGCTGTACATAACTTTAATTACATCCGCAGAACCTTTTGGCACCCGATGGCGGGAGGCGAAGGTTTTTAGTTCCGACATTAACTGGGTCATGCGTTCGACAACGGAAATGATGTATTTGAGATTCTGGTCTGTCTGTGAATACATCTTTTTCGCCAGCATTGTGCGGGCGTTGTCCGTCAGGGCATGGATCGCGGCCAACGGCTGGTTTTGCTCATGGGCTATTTCAGTCGCCATCTGCCCTAAGGCGGCAAGCTTATTGGATTCTGCCAGTTCGCTGCGCGTCAGTTGAATAATATGCTCTGCCTGGGTGCGTTCTTTCATCTCCTGAAGCAGTTTTTGGTTCATTGACTCAAGGGCATAAGTACGTTCTTTAACCTGCATCTCAAGCGTTTCATTTGCCTGTGTTAATAACTGTTGAGCATGCGAACGCATTCGCCAGTATTTGATGATAACCAGTACCAGTAAATACAAAATGAGGGTGATTACCAGTGAAATTGCCCATGTCCAGTAGAAATTATCTAATGGCACAATGATCGTCATTTTCCAGTTAAATTCTGGAATGGAAATTTGCTGAGTGTAAAAGCGGGGTAATAAACAAAATTGATTTGCTTTCTCTTTTAAGAAAATAAATTCATTAAATGTGAAGCATGGGTAATAATCAGCAGGTAAAATATTGCTTAAACTGTATTGGCGAGTTAATTGTAATTTTTCTTTTATTTGAGAAGGTAATGGTTCTAAGGTTCTCATTCGCCATTGTGACTTTGAACTTAAAAATATAATGCTGTGTTCATCACTCACAATGATATTTTCAGGGCCTTCTGCCCATACGTTTTCAATGTCATTAAGGCTAATTTTAACAACCACGACACCGACGATTTTTCCCTCGCGCTTGATACCGGTAGACAGGAAGAATCCTGGGGTATTCGTTGTACTGCCGATACCGTAGAATCTGCCGTTCAGCCCCATCATCGCTTGTTTATAGTAGGGGCGATAGCTATAGTCCTGACCTACATAACTTCCGGGTTGCCTCCAGTTACTGGAAGCAATGGTTTTGCCTTGCGCATTAAGAATAAATATCGCCGCTGTTTTTAATTGTGTGTTGAAGTATTCAACATGCTTATTAAGGCTCTCGGAAACATTATCATCGGGTTGGTCCATAGACTGTTTTATTATATTATCCATCGACAACATATAAGGTAAAATATAATATTGATCTATTGTTGAGTATAATGTTGACTTGTACATCTCTAAACGCATTTTATCAGTGCCGACTAAGGTCATAAAACGCATATGCAAAAATAATACAGAGATAGTCAGCATTAATAGCAGGAGAAAAATACTTGTGATGTGAAAGCGCCATCTATTTTTAATAATAAAAGAGCATGGTGTTCTCATTCAGTATCCACGGACGAGTAATGATAAATGCGACAAGTATATTCCTTACGCAGTGATGATGAGAAATGAAATAGTACCATTGTGTGAGTAAGTGAGCAGAATACATCGGGTACTGTGTGGTTTATCACACAGGTTGTTATATCGGAAAATATTACATTCAGTAACATAAATTAAGGAGCGGGTGTGATCATGCTCTTTTTCTATAACAAAACCGGAGATAATTCTTCCCTTAACCCCCCTCCGGGGTTATGGTCAGAGAGTTTTGTTGAGCGCAGGCTCAATTTTATAATCATAACTCGCTGACTATTTAGGGAAAAATATGCGCAAGATAACGCTGGCATTGAGCGCCGTTTGCTTATTGTTCACACTAAACGGTCCCGCCGAAGCTCTGGCCTCTTCTCCTTCTCCATTACACCCCGGAACCAATGTCGCTAAGCTCGCAGAGCAAGCCCCCATTCACTGGGTCTCTGTTGCACAAATTGAAAACAGTCTGGCAGGGCGCCCCCCGATGGCCGTCGGATTTGATATTGATGACACCGTGCTGTTTTCCAGCCCTGGTTTCTGGCGCGGCAAAAAAACCTGGTCTCCGGACAGTGAGGATTACCT
Source organism: Citrobacter sp. R56 (assembly GCF_016811995.1). Taxonomy (GTDB): domain Bacteria; phylum Pseudomonadota; class Gammaproteobacteria; order Enterobacterales; family Enterobacteriaceae; genus Citrobacter_D; species Citrobacter_D enshiensis. Next base: position 4,283,447 of record NZ_CP069159.1, on the reverse strand, counting down.
GAAGAATCCGGCGTTCTGGGAGAAGATGAATAATGGCTGGGATGAGTTCAGCATTCCGAAAGAGGTTGCGCGTCAGCTCATTGACATGCACGTCCGCCGCGGCGACAGCATCTTCTTTGTTACCGGACGCAGTCAGACGAAAACTGAAACCGTCTCCAAAACGCTGGCTGATAACTTCCATATTCCGGCAACGGCGATGAACCCGGTGATTTTCGCGGGTGATAAAGCAGGCCAGAACACCAAAACACAGTGGTTGCAGAGTAAAAATATCCTGATGTTCTACGGCGATTCGGATAACGATATCACCGCCGCTCGTGATGTGGGGATTCGTGGCGTTCGTATTCTGCGTGCGTCTAACTCAACCTACAAACCGTTGCCGCAGGCAGGTGCGTTTGGTGAAGAAGTGATCGTCAACTCAGAATATTAAGACAGCGGGCGAACGTTGCGCTTGCCGGTTTGCTGTTTTTTTAAACAAAATTGAGCTGTTCACTTTTACCTTTCGCTGACTTGCTGCACACTGAATAAAAGATGTTCTCAGTGGGCGGCATGCGTGTAAGGGGAATAAAGATGACCAATTCGGAGTTACTGCAATATTGCATGGCAAAAACAGGCGCAGAGCAGAGCGTGCACAGCGACTGGAAGGCCACACAAATTAAAGTGGAAGATGTCCTCTTCGCGATGGTGAAAGAGGTGGAAGAACGTCCTGCAGTCTCTCTGAAAACCAGCCCTGAACTGGCAGAGTTGTTGCGCCAGCAACACAGCGACGTGCGTCCCAGTCGACATCTGAACAAAGCGCACTGGAGTACGGTATATCTGGACGGCTCTCTGCCGGATTCGCAGATCTATTACCTGGTTGACGCCTCTTATCAGCAGGCAGTGAACACGCTACCTGACGAGAAACGTAAACAGTTGATATAACACTGAACTTTGGGGCGATTAGTGCCGCTTCCTGACACACCAGGAAGCGGCATTTGTACCACTACAGCATCGGTTTGAGGAAACGGGCAGTGTGTGAGGCTTCGCACTCTGCAACGGTTTCTGGCGTACCGGAAACGAGGATTTCCCCGCCGCCGCTGCCGCCTTCCGGGCCTAAATCGACTATCCAGTCCGCCGTCTTGATCACGTCCAGATTGTGCTCAATCACCACAATGGTGTTGCCCTGATCGCGCAACTGATGCAGCACGTCCAGCAACTGCTGAATATCCGCAAAGTGCAGACCGGTTGTTGGCTCATCCAGAATATAGAGCGTCTGCCCGGTACCGCGTTTGGATAACTCGCGCGCCAGTTTCACGCGCTGTGCTTCACCACCGGAGAGCGTCGTTGCCGACTGACCGAGACGAATGTAGGTCAGACCGACGTCCATCAGGGTTTGCAACTTACGCGCCAGCGCCGGAACGGCATCAAAAAACTCGCGTGCTTCTTCGATGGTCATATCCAGCACTTCGTGGATGGTCTTGCCTTTGTACTTAATCTCCAGCGTTTCGCGGTTGTAGCGTTTGCCTTTGCACTGATCGCACGGCACATAGATATCCGGCAGGAAGTGCATTTCGACTTTGATCACGCCATCGCCCTGACAGGCTTCGCAGCGTCCGCCACGCACGTTAAAGCTAAAGCGTCCTGGCGTATAACCGCGCGAGCGTGATTCCGGCACACCGGCAAACAGTTCACGTACGGGGGTAAACACGCCGGTATAGGTCGCCGGGTTGGAGCGCGGTGTACGGCCAATCGGACTTTGGTCGATGTCGATGACCTTATCAAAATGTTCAAGACCCTGAATATCGCGATACGGCGCGGGTTCAGCAAGCGTGGCGCCATTCAACTGCGTTTGCGCAATCGGGAATAACGTGTCGTTAATCAAGGTGGATTTACCGGAACCGGAAACGCCGGTAATGCAGGTAAACAGGCCCACGGGCAGCGTCAGCGTCACGTCTTTCAGGTTGTTGCCTCGCGCGCCTGTCAGTCGCAGCACTTTCTCCGGATCCGCCGCAACGCGTTGTTTGGGCACTTCAATCTTGCGTTTGCCGCTCATGTACTGGCCGGTGAGGGATTCAGGAACCGCCATGATATCGTCGAGGGTGCCTTCTGCTACCACCTGACCACCATGGACGCCAGCGCCAGGACCGATATCGATCACATGGTCAGCGGCGCGAATCGCATCTTCGTCGTGTTCTACGACGATAACGGTGTTACCAAGATTACGCAGATGGACAAGCGTTCCCAGCAGGCGTTCGTTGTCACGTTGATGCAAACCAATCGACGGTTCATCCAGCACGTACATCACGCCGACTAACCCCGCGCCAATCTGGCTGGCCAAACGGATACGCTGCGCTTCGCCGCCGGAAAGTGTCTCTGCAGAACGGGAAAGCGTCAGGTACTTCAGGCCGACGTTGACGAGGAACTTGAGGCGATCGCCGATCTCTTTAAGGATTTTCTCTGCGATTTTCGCACGCTGACCGGCAAGTTTGAGGTTGTTGAAGAAATCCATCGCATGGCCGATGCTCATGTCGGAAATCGCAGGTAGCGGCGTATTTTCAACAAACACATGGCGTGCTTCACGACGCAGGCGCGTACCTTCACAACTGGTGCACGGGCGATTGCTGATGAACTTCGCCAGCTCTTCGCGTACCGCACTGGATTCCGTCTCTTTGTAGCGGCGCTCCATATTGTGCAGCACGCCTTCGAACGGATGGCGACGAACTGAGGTATCGCCGCGATCGTTCATGTACTTAAATTCAATGTTCTCTTTACCTGAACCGTACAGCACGACTTTGTGAACATTCGCGCTCAGGCTGGCCCACGGCGCATCTACGTCGAACTTGTAGTGCTCAGCCAGCGATTTCAGCATCTGGAAGTAATAGAAGTTACGACGGTCCCAGCCGCGGATAGCGCCACCCGCCAGCGACAGCTCGGGATTCTGGATCACCCGGTCGGGGTCGAAATACTGTTGTACGCCAAGGCCGTCGCAGGTCGGGCAGGCGCCCGCCGGGTTGTTGAATGAAAACAACCGGGGTTCCAGTTCACGCATACTGTAGCCGCAAATCGGACAGGCGAAGTTGGCGGAGAAGAGCAGCTCTTCCGCTTTTGGATCGTCCATGTCGGCAACTACCGCCGTACCGCCGGAAAGATCCAGCGCCGTTTCAAAGGATTCGGCCAGACGCTGGGACAGATCGTCGCGCACTTTGAAGCGGTCGATCACTACCTCAATGGTGTGTTTCTTTTGCAGTTCCAGTTTCGGCGGATCGGAGAGATCGCACACCTCACCGTCAATACGGGCGCGGATGTAGCCCTGGCTCGCCAGATTTTCCAGCGTTTTGGTGTGTTCACCTTTACGCTCTTTGATCACCGGCGCCAGCAGCATCAGGCGCTTTCCTTCTGGCTGCGACAGCACGTTATCCACCATCTGGCTGACGGTCTGGGCCGCCAGCGGGACATCGTGGTCCGGGCAGCGCGGCTCACCGACGCGGGCGAACAACAGACGCAGGTAGTCGTGGATTTCGGTAATTGTCCCTACCGTGGAGCGCGGGTTATGGGACGTCGATTTCTGTTCAATTGAGATGGCGGGCGACAGCCCCTCAATATGGTCGACGTCCGGCTTTTCCATCAGCGACAGAAACTGACGCGCATACGCGGAAAGGGATTCAACGTAACGACGCTGCCCCTCGGCATACAAGGTGTCGAAAGCGAGCGAGGATTTGCCAGAACCCGAAAGCCCGGTCACGACAATTAATTTGTCGCGGGGGATGACGAGGTTGATGTTTTTGAGATTATGGGTGCGGGCGCCCCGAACTTCGATCTTATCCATTCACCTTTCCCGGATTAAACGCTTTTTTCCCGGTCGCATGGAGCCACCGGTGACTACAAACGGTTAATTATGACACAATAAAACCTGAATGGATATCCAGTATTGGAATGCAAAACGCAGGTGTCTGTGCAACAATGTCCGGCTGAGGTTGTTGACTGGAATCGACCTCGCAACGTAGTAAAAGCGCTATTGGAAATGCTACAATCCCGCGCTTACACTTATTAAGAAACGTTTTTCAGGAGACACGATCATGGCCAGCAGAGGCGTAAACAAGGTGATTCTCGTCGGTAATCTGGGCCAGGACCCGGAAGTACGCTATATGCCGAATGGTGGCGCAGTTGCCAACATTACGCTGGCTACTTCCGAATCCTGGCGTGATAAAGCGACCGGTGAGATGAAAGAGCAGACCGAATGGCACCGTGTTGTGCTGTTTGGCAAACTGGCGGAAGTGGCCAGCGAATACCTGCGTAAAGGTTCTCAGGTCTATATTGAAGGTCAGCTGCGTACCCGCAAATGGACCGATCAGTCCGGCGTAGAAAAATACACGACGGAAGTGGTGGTTAACGTGGGCGGCACCATGCAGATGCTGGGTGGCCGTCAGGGCGGCGGTGCTCCGGCAGGCGGTAGTGCAGGTGGTCAGCAGCAGGGTGGTTGGGGTCAGCCTCAGCAGCCTCAGGGCGGCAATCAGTTCAGCGGCGGCGCGCAGTCTCGTCCGCAGCAGTCTGCACCAGCGCCGTCTAACGAACCGCCGATGGATTTCGATGACGACATCCCGTTCTGATAATGATGGGTTAATACGGTAACGTGTTTTCTGCAACCCCCTGTCTCGACAGGGGGTTTTTTATTGCCTAATAAAAAGCCTCCACGGAGGAGGCTCTTCTCAACGTCAGACTAACACCATCGGCCACTCGGGTGGCGTATGGCTCATCACCTCCACCATCACCGATTCGATATTGCTCCAGATGGCCGAGATATCCACCAGAGTAATACCGAGCAGACCGGTTGCAAACCAACAGGCGGAGACCACGCCAAGAGCGCTACTGATGACTGACAGCCCAATCGCGTCTGATTTACGAAACTGAATATTCAGCGTGCTGGCTAAAAACATGAGCACGGCGCTCAGCAATTGCCAGCGGAGAAGAACCACGCCAGTGGTGATGGTTGCCATGAAACAAATCCTCTGAGAGTAGCTGCTGCCCTGGACAGCACGGTGCTGTTCACGGGAGACGTGGTGCACTCTGGCTATCGGCGGGCTTTGAGAACAAGACTTAATGAAACGTTGTTTTTGTTTCATTTGTTTTGTGAACTATATCACATTGAGTGATTTATTCGCCAGCGTGGGACGCCCTTTTTTGCCTGTTTTATAACCACAATAAATATGTGGTAAACAAGGATGGGAGAGGATTTCTGGTGGTCATGTTTCAGGTTGCATGCGCTGTTATTCAAATTATTTAGCGCCAGGCGTTGGATAATAAAGATGTATCTTTATTACTCTTTTATATTTTCAGTAAAATTAACCATTCAGAAAAATTAACGAAATTTTTTAAAAATACGCATGTCATTCATTTAAGAAAAATCCGAATTCTTGTCGGGCCGCGTATTCCTTAATAAAAATAAGCGTAACTTCAAGTTTGCCTTACGGGAAAATATTATCATCATCCGTCAATATCAGACTTTTACTAAGAAAAGTCTGTTGCTAATGTTGATAGATTCATGCAATTTAATCACCTGTTTGTTATAGACTCGACGTGCTTCAAGTTGCATGTGCTACGGCTGCATTCGTTCACCCCGGTCATTGCGTTTTGTTAGTGCCTGGGTTCGCTTTTACGTGCCGTGTCACTACGCCTGGTCCTGCAACTCGAATTATTGAGATAGAACATCCAGCCTTGATGATGACAGGCACATATACTGCAGGGAAATAGGGCTGAAATGAATCGTAGTGCGCGCAGCAAGATGCTGAAGTTCCTCGGAACAATCATGGTGGCATTGCTCCCCGTGATGCTGGCGCTATGGTTCGCTCAGGGACGCGCGGTATCAGAAACGCATAACCAACTTCACTCTTTTGCACAACTGGCGTTAGATAAAACAGAGCTGGTTATCTTACAGGCTGATTTAGCGCGTGATGCAGCAGAACAGTATCATGGCAAAGCGTGCACTTCCGCGCATCAGCAACGCATGCTGAATATTATTCGTGGTCGCTTGTATATTAGCGAGCTAATTTATGCCCAGGGCGATCATTTCTTGTGTTCGACCGTTATGGCACCCGCCAGTCCTTATATTATTCCCTCCGCCAATTATCAACGAAAACCTGATACCGCTATTTATTACTATCGCGACACCCCTTTTTTTGCAGGCTATAAAATGACGTATATGCAAAGGGGAAACTATGTGGCGGTGATAAATCCGTTATCTTACAGCGAAGTGATGTCTGACGATCAGTCCCTGGCCTGGGGAGTGTACGATACGGTCACCGAATCATTTTTCTCTGTCAGCGAGTGGGCCAATGTTGAACAATTACTCCCGCTGATACGCCGTGATAAATTAGTTTTTCAGGAAGACAATCGTTTCTACACTATTGTGCATTCCGAAAAACGCCCGATTGCGGTGATTGTTTCGTCTTCAAGCGATCGTTTTTACCAGAATCTGTATCACCAGGCCACGCTGACACTGCCGTTAGGCATTATCTGTAGCATTATTTTGCTGCTGATGGGGTGGCGTACCCGCCGGGAATATCACTCTCCCCGCCGTTTGCTGCAGCGTGCAATTGATAAACGTCAACTCTGTGTTCATTACCAGCCGATCATTGATGTCAAAAATGAAAAATGCGTCGGTGCGGAGGCACTGTTACGCTGGCCGGGATGTGAAGGGCAGGTCATGAGCCCCACGGAGTTTATCCAACTGGCAGAAAAAGAGGGGATGATTGAACAGCTTACGGATTATGTCGTAGAAGGGGTGTTCAATGATTTGGGCCATTTCCTGGCGCGGCATCCCCATCTGTATATTTCGATCAACCTCTCGGCTTCCGACTTTCACTCCTCGCGTCTGATTGCGTTAATCGCTGAGAAAGCACGCCAGCATTCGGTGCTTGCGCAACAAATTAAAGTGGAAGTGACGGAGCGCGGATTTATTGATGTGCCCAAAATGACGCCGGTGATTCAGGCGTTTCGTCAGGCGGGCTACGAAGTCGCCATTGATGATTTCGGCACAGGGTATTCGAACCTGCACAATCTGTATTCGTTGAATGTCGACATTCTGAAGATCGACAAATCGTTTGTCGATACGTTGACCACCAACAGTACCAGCCATCTTATCGCGGAACATATTATTGAGATGGCGCAAAGCCTGCGTCTGAAGACCATTGCGGAAGGGGTGGAAACACCAGAGCAGGTCACCTGGTTGCTTAAGCGCGGCGTCCATTACTGTCAGGGATGGCACTTTGCGAAAGCGCTACCGCCGCAAGAGTTCATGCAATGGTTACAACGACCGCTCGTGAGCATGATGCAGCACGAGCAGTAATATTACAGGCTATGGCGATAGTCGCTGGGGGTGCGATCAAACTCGCGGCGGAAGACACGCGAAAAGGTTTGTTGCGACACATATCCCAGATCCATCGCAATATCAAAAATGGGGCGTTCGGTCGTTCGTAGTTCAACGGCGGCCAGCAGGAGCCGACGCTGGCGAATATAGTCGCCCAACGTCTGGCGCATCACCGTTCGGAACATTCGCTGCAAGTACCACTTCGAATAACCTGATTTTTTTGCGACCACATCAATGTTCAGCGGTTGGTCGATATGTTCATCAATCCATTCAATAAGGGTTTGAATAATCTGCTGATGGGACATATTGCTGCCTCTTTCTCAGTGTTCAATTCGTCGTTTTGTCTGCTGGCGAGTATAATTCCTCAAGTTAACTTGAGGTAAAGCGATTTATGGAAAAGAAATTACCCCGCATTAAAGCCCTTTTGACGCCGGGCGAGGTGGCAAAGCGTAGCGGCGTGGCGGTATCCGCTTTGCACTTTTACGAAAGCAAAGGGCTGATCAGCAGTATTCGCAACAGCGGCAATCAGCGACGATATAAACGCGATGTGTTGCGTTATGTGGCGATCATCAAAATTGCTCAGCGAATTGGCATTCCCCTGGCGACCATTAGCGAGGCGCTGGGCGTACTGCCGGAAGGCCATACATTGAGTGTAAAAGAGTGGCGGCAGCTTTCATCGCAGTGGCGTGAGGAGCTAGACAGGCGCATCCACACGCTGGAGGCGTTGCGTGATGAACTGGACGGGTGTATTGGCTGCGGTTGTCTTTCACGTAGTGACTGCCCATTGCGTAACCCTGGCGATCAGTTAGGCGAGCAGGGGACGGGCGCGCGATTGCTGGAAGATGATTAAACGGTTTGTGTTGACCCGCTGGCGCGATGTTTACCAGGGTTGCCATTTACGCGTTATTGTAGGGCGGAAAACGTACTTTCCAGCAATAACAGGACAAAACTAAAGCGCCACAGGAGGGCGCTTTAGTTTGTTTCCGGTCTTTGTCTTTCACTCTATCCCGCTGGTTCACGGGAGGGTTTCCCCCGACGTCAACACCCCTCAGTCGAGCACGTGGTGGAGGTTCCGGTCTGTGTTGATACTGTAATTGTATGCCACGACCGCAGGTTTGCCACTGTTATGTCGATTATTTAGCCGAAATTTTTACGCCATCTTCGACAATTTTCTATAGTTAATTGGAATGAAAGACAGGAGGCAAACATGCTGACAGTACATCACTTGAATCAGTCCCGATCCCAGCGCGTACTGTGGGCATTAGAGGAGTTATCGCTGCCGTACCAGATTATTCGTTATCAGCGTGAAAAGACGATGCTGGCGCCGCCGGCGCTGAAAAAAATCCACCCTCTTGGTAAATCCCCGGTGGTTGAAGACAACGGCGCCATCCTCGCCGAATCCGGGGCAATACTTGAGTATTTGCAGGAAACCTATGACAGCGCAGGACACTTTAAACCGGTTGATAGCGAACAGAAACGGCAGTACCGGTTCTGGCTTCATTATGCTGAAGGTTCGCTGATGCCGATGTTACTGCTGAAGTTGGTCTTCGTGAGCCTCGGTAAACCTCCCGTCCCCTTTGGGTTGCGTACGCTGGGCGGCGTGCTGGGACAAGGGGTGCAAAAAGCCTGGCTCAATCCGCAACTGGAAACGCATGCCCGCTATATTGATGCGCATCTGGCGGAACGCCCTTGGTTTGCCGGAGAGCATATCAGCATGGCGGACATTCAAATGAGTTTCCCGCTGTTTGCGCTGCTTGCCAGAAGCGGAATTGAGGACCTGACGCACATCAGCGCCTGGAAAAAACGGGTGGAGACGCGACCCGCCTGGCAACGCGCGATTCATCAGGGCGGCGCATTCGAGATCCCCGGCGGGTAAGATGTTTTCTGGTTGATTTATGAACAGCGCAGGAGAAAATTGTTATCAGATTGCGCATTGACGATAACGTTTGCGCATCGATTGTCTGTTTCTTCGCCATTCTAAAAAGAAATGCGTAAAAAGGGACAAAGTTAGGTTGAAAACCCCCGTAGAATCGCTGGATAATCGTTTGCTTTTTTTTACTACCTGTTTTTTATGCGCGGAGCTAAACGTTTGCTTTTTTTGCGACACCCCTATTGTTGCAAACGTAGCACATGGAGATGACGTTTCGCTGGCAGTGGATTGTCCACCACGCATATCGACGAAAAATAAACTCTCAGGGGATGTTTTCTATGTCTACGCCTTCAGCGCGTACCGGCGGTTCACTTGACGCCTGGTTTAAAATTTCACACCGTGGAAGTACCGTCCGTCAGGAAGTGGTTGCCGGATTAACGACGTTTCTGGCGATGGTCTACTCTGTGATCGTCGTTCCGGGGATGCTGGGTAAAGCAGGATTCCCACCAGCCGCCGTATTTGTGGCGACCTGTCTGGTGGCGGGTGTGGGGTCGATTGTGATGGGTCTGTGGGCGAACCTGCCGCTGGCCATTGGTTGTGCGATTTCTCTGACCGCCTTCACCGCGTTTAGTCTGGTGCTGGGCCAGCACATCAGCGTACCGGTCGCGCTTGGCGCGGTGTTCCTGATGGGCGTGCTGTTTACGGTTATCTCCGCAACGGGTATCCGTAGTTGGATCCTGCGAAACCTGCCGCAGGGTGTGGCGCATGGTACGGGTATTGGTATCGGTCTGTTCCTGCTGTTGATTGCCGCGAACGGCGTGGGTCTGGTCATTAAGAACCCGCTGGACGGCCTGCCGGTTGCGCTGGGTCATTTTGACTCCTTCCCGGTGATCATGTCGCTGATTGGTCTGGCGGTGATTGTCGGTCTGGAAAAACTGAAAGTGCCTGGCGGCATTCTGCTCACCATCATCGGTATTTCCGTTGTTGGCCTGATCTTCGACCCGAACGTGCATTTCTCCGGTATTTTTGCCATGCCGTCTCTGAGCGATGAGAACGGTAACTCGCTGATTGGCAGCCTGGACATTATGGGCGCGCTGAACCCTGTTGTGCTGCCGAGCGTACTGGCGTTGGTGATGACGGCGGTGTTTGATGCCACAGGCACAATCCGTGCGGTCGCCGGTCAGGCGAACCTACTGGATAAAGACGGGCAGATTATCGACGGCGGTAAAGCGCTGACCACGGACTCCCTGAGCAGCGTATTCTCCGGGCTGGTCGGTGCGGCTCCGGCTGCGGTATACATTGAATCAGCAGCCGGTACGGCGGCAGGCGGAAAAACCGGTCTGACGGCCATTACCGTTGGCGTGTTGTTCCTGTTTATCCTGTTCCTTTCCCCGCTCTCCTACCTGGTGCCGGTCTATGCAACAGCGCCAGCGCTGATGTATGTCGGCCTGCTGATGCTGAGCAACGTGGGCAAAATCGACTTTACTGATTTTGTCGATGCGATGGCCGGTTTGGTCACTGCGGTGTTTATCGTCCTGACCTGTAACATCGTGACCGGCATTATGATCGGTTTTGCGACGCTGGTGATTGGTCGTCTGGTCTCTGGCGAATGGCGTAAGCTGAACATCGGTACAGTGGTGATCGCGGTGGCGCTGGTCGCATTCTACGCGGGCGGCTGGGCTATCTAATCCTGTCGAACCCTCTAAAAACGGGTGGCTTTTGCCGCCCGTTTTTATTTTCGGAGCACATCCCGTTGTCTTTTGCGTTACTCTGAGGAAGATAGAATTGAGGCACGACGCCTCTCAGTACTTATCATAAGAAACATCGCAAACAGGGATCGCATGGAAATTTTCTTCACGATACTCATTATGACCCTCGTGGTCTCGCTGTCCGGGGTAGTGACTCGCGTATTACCCTTTCAACTCCCTCTCCCCCTCATGCAGATCGCCGTTGGCGCGTTGCTGGCGTGGCCAACGTTTGGTTTGCATGTGGAATTTGACCCTGAACTGTTTCTGGTTCTCTTTATCCCGCCACTGCTGTTTGCGGATGGCTGGAAGACGCCTACCCGCGAATTCCTTGAGCACGGGCGAGAGATTTTGGGGCTGGCGCTGGCGTTAGTGATCGTCACGGTGGTTGGGATTGGTTTTATGATTTACTGGCTGGTGCCGGGCATTCCGCTGATACCGGCTTTTGCGCTGGCTGCGGTACTGTCGCCGACCGATGCGGTGGCGCTCTCCGGGATTGTCGGTGAAGGGCGGATCCCGAAAAAAATTATGGGCATCCTGCAGGGTGAAGCGTTGATGAATGACGCCTCCGGCCTGGTGTCGTTGAAGTTTGCGGTGGCCGTGGCGATGGGCACGATGGTGTTCACCATCGGCGGCGCAACGGTAGAGTTCTTTAAGGTGGCGGCTGGTGGGGTTCTGGCGGGGTTTGTGGTCAGCTGGCTCTATGGTCGCTCTCTGCGCTTCCTGAGCCGCTGGGGTGGCGATGAACCGGCAACCCAAATCGTTCTGCTGTTCCTGCTGCCGTTTGCCTCCTACCTGATTGCGGAACATATTGGCGTGTCCGGCATCCTGGCTGCGGTGGCGGCCGGGATGACTATCACCCGCTCTGGTGTTATGCGCCGTGCGCCGCTGGCGATGCGTCTGCGTGCTAACAGTACCTGGGCGATGCTGGAGTTTGTGTTTAACGGCATGGTCTTCCTGCTGTTGGGGCTGCAATTGCCGGGCATCCTGGAATCGTCGCTGGTGGCGGCAGAAGCCGATCCGAACGTTGAAATGTGGATGCTGTTTACCGATATTGTGCTGATTTACGTGGCGCTGATGTTGGTTCGATTTGGCTGGTTGTGGACGATGAAAAATTTCAGCCAGCGTTTCCTGAAGAAAAAACCAATGGAATTTGGCTCCTGGACGACGCGTGAGATTCTGATTGCCTCTTTTGCCGGTGTTCGTGGGGCGATCACCCTGGCGGGTGTCCTTTCTATCCCGCTGCTGCTACCTGATGGCAGTGTCTTTCCCGCGCGCTACGAACTCGTCTTTTTGGCCGCTGGGGTGATTTTATTTTCGCTGTTTGTCGGTGTGGTGATGCTGCCGATTCTGCTGCAACATCTGGAAGTGGCCGACCACTCTCAGCAGCAGAAAGAGATGCGGATCGCGCGGGCGGCGACGGCTGAGGTGGCGATTGTCGCCATCCAGAAAATGGAAGAACGTCTGGCGGCGGATAGCGAAGAGAACATCGATAACCAGTTGCTGACGGAGGTCAGTTCCCGCGTGATTGGTAATTTACGCCGTCGTGCCGATGGGCGTAATGATGTCGAAAGTTCAATGCAGGAGGAAAACCTTGAGCGGCGATTCCGTCTGGCGGCATTACGCTCCGAACGCGCTGAGTTGTATCACCTGCGCGCCACGCGCGAGATCAGCAATGAAACGTTGCAGAAACTGCTGCACGATCTCGATTTGCTGGAAGCGCTGCTGATCGAAAATCAGTAAGCCTCGTGTTGCCCGGTGGCGTTTCGCTTACCGGGCAATGCGCCGTTCCTGCGTTAACCAAAACCCTTCGCAACATTTCAACCATGCCTGGGCGCTATGCGACAGGTAAACGCCTTCGCGCCAGATCATCCCCAGTTGCCAGCGCAAGTCGCTCTCCAGCGGGAGCCAGCGCAGTGTGTTCTTATCCAGACGCTGACAAATCGGTTCCGGCAAAATGGCAATGCCAACGCCCGCCTGCACCATGGCCGCCAGAAAATCCCACTGCCCGCTGCGCACGGCAATGCGCGGCTTCACGCCATGCTGGTGAAAAAGCTGCATCAGTTGGCGGCTCAACGCAAAATCTTCGTTGTAGATAAGCAATGGGTGTTCCGCCAACGCCTCCGGGGAAATCGACTCGCATTTCATCCACTGGCCGGAGCGCGGCACCAGCACGCACAGGGGATGGCTAAAGAGCGGCAACGTTGCCAGTCCGCTTTCCTCTTCGACAGGCAGCGCGGTCATGGCGACATCCAGCTCGCCATTGCTCACCGCCTGCTGCACCGTCAGGCCGCCAAACTCTGAAATCTTCAGTTCCACGCCGGGGTAGCGCTGGCGAAACAGGCTAATTGGTCCCGCCATTAACATGCCCACCATTGGGGGAATGCCGAGGCGCAACACGCCTTTGTTGAGATGGTTAATATCCCCCAACTCGGCTTCCAGTTGGCGGAACTCTGCGAGAATCGCCAGTCCGCGCTCAAAGACCACGCGCCCCGTATCGGTCAGCAAAAGCCGCCGCCCGTCGCGGATCAGCAGCGTACAGTTGAGTTCATCTTCAAGGTTCTTCAGCATTTTGCTGATGGTAGGCTGGGTGACAAATAACTTCTCCGCTGCGCGGGTGAAACTTTGCTGGCGCACCACCTCGACAAAATAACGCAGCGTTCTGATATCCATGATTATTCCTTAAGACTATGCCTGCAATGAGTTTAATTCATTTCAGTCCAGGGCGGAGGCTCTCTATACTGGCGCTTCGTATTATTTTTCAGGACATGTCCTCATGGCTGTGGCGATAAGCCGCGTTACGCCTGCCGTTGTGCAACGACTCCAGGTACCGGTTCAGGTACTGCTGTATGCAGGTTTATTTGTTTTTGCCCAATATCTCGTCGCCTGGCTGCATCTGCCGTTACCCGCCAATCTGGTCGGGATGGTGTTGATGTTGGCGTTGATTGTCTGTCGGGTAGTTCCGCTCAAATGGGTTCGGGCGGGCGCACACTGGTTGCTGGCCGAAATGCTGCTGTTCTTTATTCCGGCGGTGGTCGCTGTCGTCAACTACACGCAACTGCTGCTGGTGGACGGATGGCGAATCTTTGCGGTGATCGCCATCAGCACCCTGATGGTGCTGGGCACCACCGCATGGGTGGTGGACAAAGTGTATCGCTACGAGTTAAGCAGGTTAAACCGTGAGTAATTTCCAGTTAAGCATACTGTGCCTGGCTGTCACGCTGGTTATCTATTTCGCCAACAAACGTCTGTATCGTCGTTTTCGTAAACTGCCGTTAATGCCGCTGGTACTCACTCCCGCGCTGCTGGTGTTGATGCTGGTGTTTGGACATATCTCCTGGCAAAACTACATTGGCGAATCGCACTGGCTGTTGTGGCTGCTCGGCCCGGCGACCATTGCGTTTGCCGTACCGGTTTACGATAACATCGCGATCATCAAACGCCACTGGATGTCGCTGACCGCAGGCGTGGTGACGGCGACGGTGGTGGCTATCACCAGTTCCGTCTGGCTGGCACGCTTATTTACATTGCCAGATGAGATCCAGCGCAGTCTGGCGGTGCGCTCTATCACCACGCCCTTTGCGCTGGCGGCGGCAGAGCCGTTGGGTGGGCAACCGGATTTAGTCGCGCTGTTTGTCGTGGTCACCGGGGTATTTGGCATGGCGGTTGGCGACGCGCTGTTTTTGCGTCTCTCTATTCGCGAAGGGATGGCAAAAGGGGCGGGATTTGGCGCCGCTTCCCACGGCGCGGGCACCGCGCGATCCTATGAACTGGGTCAGCAGGAAGGGGTTGTGGCGAGCCTGGTGATGATGCTTTCAGGGGTAGTGACCGTGCTGGCGGCGCCGCTGGTTGCCAGAGTTATGTTCTGATTTTGCGGTCGGCAATGTTCATTACTCTGCGTACTCATTACACTGGCGGGTAACTCTACTCGCTGATGTAAGGATACAAAGTGTGAAGTATTTATGGCTGTCTGCCCTATTATTTAGCCAGTCCGTTTTGGCCTGGTGTCCTGATGAAAATCAACACATTACCCTGCAGGGTAAGCTGGTGCAGCACACTTACCCTGGCCCGCCGAATTTCGAAAGCATCGAGGAGGGTGACGAAGCGCTGACTTACGATTTTTTGCAGCTTAACGAGCCTCTTGAATGCAATATCACCAGCGCAGACGAACAGGTTCCTGAAGTGCAGCTTATTTTCATCGATAAGACGAAAGTCACTTACGCCGACATCGCGCCGAGTCTGGATAAAGAGGTCATCGTAACGGGGGAAACCCAGTATTTGCAGTCTGGTTGGCACTTCACGTCCGTTTTACTCCTGTTGGATGATGTAAAAGAGGTCAGCGGGGCGACCACGCCAGAGCAGAAAAAGAGCATGTTGGTTCAGTTGCAACAGTTCCAGCAGGCGCTGCGAGAAAAGGACGTTGCCGCGCTGAAAACATATTTTGTGTTTCCGGTTGAGGGCGATACGTGGGGCTTTTTCCCTCATATTGATTCGCAGGAACCGGAAAAACTCACCGAGGCCGTTTTTGACAAAAATGCGACAAAAGTCATTGATAGCTTGCAGATGCTCAGTGAAATCATGGTGAATCCTGATGTGCAGACCCTCGGCGAGCGCAGGATAAATGCGTTATCTGAAGAAGAACAAAAACGGCACTACTTTCCAGCAGAAGACGATGGGATGTTCTTTTACGAGGAAAATGGGCAAAAGCATACCGTTGAAGGGACGTGCGATACCGTTGCTGGCGGCGAGTTCGAAGAGGGGAGTTTGCGTCTTTATCTGGGGACCAGCGCCAATAAACAGCTCCCCGGCCTTTCTGAGTACTGCGATGGCGCGTCGTCTTACATTTTTAAGCTGATTGACGGAAAACTCAGACTGGTTGGCAGCGTTACCGTGGGGTAGGGAAAAGCGCCACGCGGCTTGTCACCGCATGGCGCTCGCGATTTATTTCAATCGCGAAACCAGTTCAAACTCGGTAAAGTTCACCGGACGCTGTTGCTGTATAGAGAGATTTCCGGCGATGCCTGTGAGAATCGACATCGCTCCGGCGCGGTGGTCGGCGGCGCGCTGGAGGGGGTCATGCTGTGGCTCGCCGAACAGGTCTGCCAGCATGGCGTTATCGCCACCCCCATGTCCGCCTTCTCCCAGCGTGAACTCCGCTTTCCACGGTGCGGCAAACATCGGATAAACGGTGATATCGCAGGCCTCAAGACTGCCCTCATTCTCACGTTCACCCCCTGCGTTCACGTAAGATTTCTCAACAATCTTCATCTCCAGGCGTCCTTCACTGCCGTTAAAGACCACGTTTAACCCTTCCCAGGGCAAATACGTATTCAGTGAGTAGGTAAGCTGCACCTGATTCTGGTATTTCACCAGCACCGACATGGTGTCTTCAATGGTAATGCCGTCACTGAACACGCTTTGATCGCGGAAGTAATTGTCCTCATGTTCGGCATCCAGATAGAGCGCTTTAAGCTGCGGATTTTCTGCCATCTGTAGCGCAAACGGATCATCTTTGGCGTGTGAGTAACCGTGGGCGCGCGGGTAAAATTGCGTCACGCCACGGCGTTCGGCGTTCTCTTTACCGTAAAAACGCAGGCCGCCTTCGGCATAAACGCGCTCCGGGTAGCTCTCCAGCCAGAAGTTCATCAGGTCAAAATGGTGGGTGGATTTATGCACCAGCAGACCGCCGCTGTTGCGTTTTTCACGGTGCCAGCGACGGAAATAATCGGCCCCGTGCTCCGTATTCAGCAGCCATTCAAAATGAACGGAGTAAACCTCGCCAATGGTGCCGTTCATCAACAGTTCACGCACTTTGCTGTGGTGTGGGGCATAGCGATAGTTAAAGGCGACCCGTACTTGCCTGCCGGTTTCCTCAATGGCATCAAGGATGCGCAGCGCGCGCTTTTCATCGATGGTCATCGGCTTTTCTGTGATCACATCGCAGCCAGCGTGCAGCGCCCGGACGATGTAATCGTCATGGGTGCGATCCATTGTCGTGACAATAATGATATCCGGACGGGTTTCGCGGATCATCTCTTCAAACTGCTGGGCTTTCCAGGTGGAGGCGGGGACTGCGCCTTCTTTCTCCAGCAACTGATTGGCGTAGTTCATACGGGTTTGGTTGGTATCGCAAAAGGCGACCAGCCGGGCGTTCTCTTGCCACTGCCCGCCAATCGCCGAGATATACAGTCCCGCACGCCCACCGGTTCCCACCAGGGCATATTTTTTCATAGCATCCTCTTTTCACTAAATGAATTAATGTGTTGATGTAATAAAAACGGCGTTTCAATTCAGTTTGGGTACTGTATCGCTATTGCAGGAGAGGGGGAGAACGCAATTCTAAAAATGTGATCCCCGGCCATAATGGCCGGGGAGGAGGAGAGATTAATGTGCGCGACCTTGCTCTACGCCAAGGCCGGTCTGGGAACGGATAAACTGGGCGCGGAACTGCTCACGCTCGCGATTACCTTCTTCGGAGTTATCGGTTGCTGAGAAGAACCAGATCCCGAGGAACGCGGCGGAGATAGAGAATAACGCCGGGTATTCATACGGGAAGACCGCTTTTTCGTGACCGAGGATTTGCACCCACACGGTTGGGCCAAGCACCATCAGCACCACGGCGGTTAACAGGCCTAACCAACCGCCTAACATCGCACCCCGGGTGGTCAGTTTTGACCAGTACATAGAAAGCAGGATGATCGGGAAGTTGCAGCTTGCCGCAATCGCAAACGCCAGGCCCACCATGAAGGCGATGTTCTGGTTTTCAAACAGCACGCCCAACACGATAGCAATCACGCCCAGCACCAGTACGGTGATCTTCGACACCCGCAGCTCTTCACGTTCGGTTGCGCCTTTACGGAATACGTTGGCGTACAGATCGTGAGAAACCGCTGATGCTCCGGCCAACGTCAGACCCGCGACCACTGCCAGAATGGTGGCGAAGGCGACCGCAGAGATAAAGCCGAGGAACAGGTTGCCGCCCACAGCGTTCGCCAGGTGGACTGCCGCCATGTTGTTGCCGCCAATCAACTTGCCCGCAGCGTCTTTGTACTCGGGGTTAGCGCCGACCAGCATGATCGCACCAAAACCGATGATAAAGGTCAGGATGTAGAAGTAACCCATAAAGCCGGTGGCGTAGAACACGCTTTTACGCGCTTCGCGAGCATCGCTGACCGTGAAGAAACGCATCAGAATGTGCGGCAAGCCAGCCGTACCGAACATCAGACCCAGCCCCAGCGAAAGTGCGGAAATCGGATCTTTTACTAGTCCACCAGGACTCATGATGGCAGAGCCTTTCGGGTGTACCGCCATGGCTTCGGTGAACAGATTGTTGAAGCTAAAGCCGACGTGCTTCATCACCATAAAGGCCATAAAGCTGGCGCCGAACAGCAACAGCACCGCTTTGATAATCTGTACCCAGGTGGTTGCCAGCATGCCGCCGAACAGCACGTACATCATCATCAGTACGCCGACCAGCACCACCGCAATGTGGTAGTTCAGACCGAACAGCAGCTGGATTAATTTACCGGCGCCGACCATCTGAGCGATCAAATACAGCGCCACGACGACCAGTGAGCCGCAGGCAGAAAGAATACGGATCGGCCCTTGTTTCAGGCGGTAAGAGGCTACATCCGCAAAGGTATAACGCCCCAGGTTACGCAGACGTTCTGCGATCAGGAACAGAATGATCGGCCAGCCGACCAAAAAGCCCAGCGAGTAGATCAGCCCGTCGTAGCCGGAGGTAAACACCAGCGCGGAGATCCCGAGGAAGGAGGCGGCGGACATATAATCGCCCGCAATCGCCAGCCCGTTCTGGAAGCCGGTAATGTTGCCGCCTGCGGTGTAATAGTCATTACGTGAGCGCACGCGTTTAGAGGCCCAGTAAGTAATACCGAGCGTAAACACGACGAAAATCAGGAACATGATGATCGCTTGCCAGTTGGTTGGCTGGCGTTGAACTGCACCGCTAATCGCATCTGCTGCGTTGGCAGCATAAGGTAGTGTGGCGGCAAGCGCCGTCAGGACTCTCTTCATGATGCTTTTACCTCGTGCAGTACCGCGTTGTTCAGGCGGTCGAATTCGTTGTTCGCTCGCCAGATATAAATACCGGTCAGAATGAAGGAGATAAGAATTACCCCAACCCCAATAGGGATGCCCCGGGTGACGCTGGTTCCTGCGTGTAACGGGGTACCCAGCCAGCCAGGTGCGAAAGCAATCAGAAGGATAAAACTGATATAAACCACCAGCATGATAATCGACAGAATGGTGGCAAACCGTTGCCGTTTTTCAACTAACTCCCTGAAACGCGCGCTGTCTTCTATCCGCTGATAAATAGTGTCATTCATCACAGAGTCTCCAGAGGTATTCCCTTCGTCTTTCGCGCCACAGGTTTGTTGGCCGCACTCAACCCCCCCAGTCACATAGTGAACTATGCTGCCGGGGATGTGCTCGCTTGCCGCCTTCCTGTAACACGAAATCCTTTGGGGGAGGTTTTTATAATTCCCTCCCGGTGAAGGGAGGGTAGGGGCAGATTTGTAGGCCGGATAAGACGCTTACGCGCCGCCATCCGGAATATTTTTCTTATGAAGGCATTGCGATGGCCTGCTTCTCTTCGAGCAGTTTCTCTACCACGCCCGGATCGGCGAGGGTCGAGGTATCGCCCAGATTGCTGGTATCGCCTGCCGCTATCTTGCGCAGAATGCGGCGCATAATCTTGCCTGAACGGGTTTTGGGCAGAGAGTCGGTCCAGTGCAGCACATCTGGTGTCGCCAGCGGGCCAATCTCTTTACGCACCCAGTTACGCACTTCGGTATACAGCTCCGGTGACGGTTCTTCGCCATGATTCAGCGTCACGTAGGCATAAATCGCCTGTCCCTTGATGCTGTGTGGGATACCGACCACCGCCGCTTCGGCGATCTTTGGATGCGACACCAGCGCTGACTCGATCTCCGCCGTTCCCAGACGGTGACCGGAAACGTTCAGCACGTCATCGACGCGTCCGGTGATCCAGTAATAGCCGTCTTCGTCACGACGCGCGCCATCACCGCTGAAATACATATTTTTGAAGGTAGAGAAGTAGGTTTGCTCAAAGCGCTCGTGATCGCCAAACAGTGTGCGCGCCTGGCCAGGCCAGGAGTCGGTGATCACCAGATTGCCTTCGGCTGCGCCTTCCTGCGGATTGCCTTCGTTATCCACCAGCGCAGGTTGTACGCCGAAGAAGGGGTGTGTCGCGGAGCCTGCTTTTAACGCAGTAGCGCCCGGCATTGGCGTGATCATAAAGCCACCGGTTTCCGTCTGCCACCAGGTGTCTATCACCGGGCATTTCTCGTTACCGATCTTCTTCCAGTACCATTCCCAGGCTTCCGGGTTGATAGGTTCGCCAACCGAACCGAGGATACGCAGGGAAGAGCGGTCAGTACCTTCAATGGCCTTATCGCCTTCTGCCATCAGGGCGCGAATAGCGGTAGGTGCGGTGTAGAGAATGTTGACCTGGTGTTTGTCCACCACTTGCGACATCCGCGCAGGGGTCGGCCAGTTCGGTACACCTTCAAACATCAGGGTGGTTGCGCCGCAGGCCAGCGGGCCGTACAGCAGGTAGCTGTGTCCGGTGACCCAACCCACATCGGCGGTACACCAGTAGATATCGCCTGGGTGATAGTCAAAGACATATTTGAACGTGGTGGCGGCATACACCAGATAACCCCCGGTGGTATGCAGCACGCCTTTAGGTTTGCCGGTGGAGCCGGACGTGTAAAGGATGAACAGCGGGTCTTCGGCGTTCACTTCGACAGGCTGATGATCGGCGCTGGCCTGCTCAATCAGATCGCCCCACCACAGGTCACGACCTTCCTGCCAGTCAATTTTTCCGCCCGTGCGCTTCAGCACCACCACATGCTCAACGCTCTTCACGTTAGGATTTTTCAGCGCGTCATCGACGTTCTTTTTCAGTGGGATGCTGCGCCCGGCGCGTACCCCTTCATCGGCGGTAATCACCAGACGTGAGCTGGAGTCGATAATGCGCCCGGCAACGGCTTCCGGTGAGAAGCCGCCAAAGATAACGGAATGCACGGCACCGATACGGGCACAAGCCAGCATCGCGACTGCCGCTTCCGGCACCATCGGCATATAGATGGCCACGACGTCGCCCTTTTTAATGCCCAGCTCAACCAGGGTGTTGGCGAAACGGCAGACGTCGCGATGCAGTTCGCGATAGGTAATGTGTTTGCTCTGTGAGGCGTCGTCGCCTTCCCAGATGATGGCGGTGCGATCGCCGTTTTCTTGCAGGTGACGGTCAAGGCAGTTTGCCGCCAGATTCAGCGTGCCGTCCTCGTACCATTTAATTGAGACATTACCTGGAGCAAAGGAGGTGTTTTTCACCTTCTGATACGGTTTGATCCAGTCGAGAATTTTGCCCTGTTCGCCCCAAAACGTATTGGGATCGTTAATTGACTGTTGATACTTGGCTTCGTACTGCTCCGGATTGATCAGGCAACGATCCGCAATGTTTGCGGGAATAGCGTGTTTATGGATTTGGCTCATGGCTTTTGTTCTCCTTGTAAGATGTTAATAATATGTCTCATAAACGTTAAATATAGGGGCTTTGGCAGTTTTGTTTAGTATTTGCGCGGCAGATCACGCAATAACGGAATTGTGCAAATTAGCGGCAAACTGTTTTTTGAAGGGAACTCGCAAAAATGAGTTAATTCTTTCTATAACATGACGTTATAAGTTTTTTCTTGAAAGTGTGCGTTGTGTCGAAAGTTGATAAAAGAAGTGGGCGATAAAGGAGGTTGATAACTCTAAAGTGGTATTTAACATGCACTTACAATTGATTAAAAACAACATTTTAAGTGTGGTTATTTGTTACACATAGAGGGGAGTAATGTCATAACAGTGTTCGTGCGGTTGCTGTTATGGGAGAACAATAAAAGAACCGCCATTGCAGACAATGGCGCAATCTGGATGAGACCTCTATGGCAAGGATTACACAACGCGCACGCCGTTTCTTCAGCCTGATATTGCCTTTTTTATTTATTTCCACCGTTTACGCTGAACAAACGCCCGTACCCGCAAAAACCGTTACCGTTGAAGCGAAGAATGAAACGTTCGCCCCTCAACATCCCGATCAATACCTCTCCTGGAAAGCCACCTCAGAGCAGTCAGCCCGTGATGATGCGCTGGCTGAAGACCCGCGACTGGTGATCCTGTGGGCGGGATATCCCTTCTCCCGTGATTACAACAAACCGCGTGGCCACGCGTATGCGGTCACCGATGTTCGCGAAACCCTGCGTACCGGCGCGCCGAAAAACGCCGAGGACGGCCCGTTGCCGATGGCCTGCTGGAGTTGTAAAAGCCCGGACGTGGCGCGTCTGATCCAGAAAGACGGTGAAGACGGCTACTTCCACGGTAAATGGGCACGTGGCGGACCGGAAATCGTGAACAATTTAGGCTGCGCCGATTGCCATAACACCGCCTCGCCAGATTTCGCCAAAGGCAAACCGGAGCTCACGCTGTCGCGCCCCTATGCTGAACGTGCGATGGAAACCATTGGTAAACCGTTTGATAAGGCCAGCCGTTTAGACCAGCAATCAATGGTTTGTGGCCAGTGCCACGTGGAATACTACTTTGACGGTAAAAATAAAGCCGTCAAATTCCCGTGGGATGAAGGCGTGAAAGTTGAAAATATGGAGAAATATTACGACACGATCGCCTTCTCCGACTGGACCAACTCGCTGTCGAAAACGCCAATGCTGAAAGCGCAGCACCCGGAGTATGAAACCTGGAGTGTGGGCATTCACGGCAAAAACAACGTCACCTGTATCGACTGTCACATGCCGAAAGTGCAGAACGCCGAAGGCAAACTCTACACCGACCATAAGATTGGCAATCCGTTCGACAACTTCGCCCAGACCTGCGCCAACTGCCATACGCAAGACAAAGCCGCGCTGCAAAAAGTCGTCGCTGAGCGTAAACAGGCGATTCATGACCTGAAAATCAAGGTTGAAGATCAGCTGGTTCGTGCCCATTTTGAAGCCAAAGCGGCGTGGGATGCTGGTGCGACAGAGGCGGAAATGAAGCCGATTCTGGAAGATATCCGCCATGCTCAATGGCGCTGGGATCTGGCGATTGCCTCGCACGGTATTCATATGCACGCCCCAGACGAAGGTCTGCGGATGCTGGGTAGCGCGATGGACAAAGCCGCGGATGCGCGAACCAAACTGGTGCGTCTGTTGGCGACGAAAGGCATCACGCATGAAATCCCTCTACCGGACATCTCCACCAAAGAGAAAGCCCAGCAGGCGATTGGTCTGGACGTGCAGAAAATCAACGCCGAGAAGCAGGACTTTATTAAAACGGTGATTCCGCAATGGGAAGATCAGGCGCGTAAAAACGGTCTGTTAAGCCAATAACCCCCTTCTGCTCCGCAAGGGGCAGATAACTCAACGGAGTGAATATGAGCGTATTACGTTCGTTATTAACTGCTGGGGTGCTGGCGTCAGGTCTGTTCTGGAGCCTGAGTGGAATGACCGCCACGCCAACGCCGCAGGAGTCTGAACAACGCTGGACGGTGACTCAGCAGCGCAGCCCTGATGCCGCTTGCCTGGACTGCCACAAGCCGGACACCGAAGGTATGCATGGTAAACATGCCGCTGCCATTAACCCGAACAACAAACTGCCGGTCACCTGCACTAACTGTCATGGCCAGCCGTCGCCCCAGCACCGCGAAGGGGTGAAGGATGTGATGCGCTTTAACGAGCCGATGTACAACGTAGAGCAGCAGAACAGCGTCTGTATGTCCTGCCACCTGCCCGAGCAGTTGCAAAAAGCGTTCTGGCCTCACGATGTCCATGTGACGAAAGTGACGTGCGCCAGTTGCCACACGTTGCATCCAAAGCAAGACACGATGCAGACGTTAAATGATAAAGAACGGGTCAAGATTTGCGTCGATTGCCACAGCGATCAGCGTAACAATCCGAACTTTAATCCGGCGTCCGTTCCCTTGCTTAAGGAGCATCCATGAGTTGCTCCCGTCGCCAGTTTATCACCCGCGTCGGCGCGCTGGTGGCGGTGAGCGCAACGGCTGGACGCGTGGTGGCGAAAACGTTGAACATCAACGGAGTACGTTACGGTATGGTGCATGATGAAACATTGTGCATCGGCTGTACCGCCTGTATGGATGCCTGCCGGGAAGTGAATCAGGTGCCGGAAGGGGTATCGCGTCTGACGATTATTCGTAGCGAGCCGCAGGGCACATTCCCGGATGTGAAATATCGCTTTTTCCGTCACTCGTGCCAGCACTGCGACCATGCGCCCTGCGTTGACGTCTGCCCGACGGGAGCCTCATTCCGTGATGCCGCCAGCGGTATTGTGGATGTGGATCCGGATCTCTGCGTCGGCTGTCAGTACTGCATCGCCGCCTGTCCGTACCGCGTGCGGTTTATCCACCCGGTCACGAAGACGGCGGATAAGTGCGATTTCTGCCGGAAGACCAATCTGAAAGCGGGCAAGCTGCCAGCCTGCGTCGAGTCCTGCCCGACGAAGGCGCTGACGTTCGGCAATCTGGACGATCCCAACAGCGATATTTCTCGCTTGTTGCAGCAGAAAACGACCTACCGCTACAAGCTGGCGTTGGGGACTAAACCGAAGGTCTACCGCGTTCCCTTTAAATTTGGGGAGGTGAGCCAATGACACACGCTTCTGCTTTCCATTTTGAATCGCTGGTGTGGGACTGGCCCATCGCCATCTACCTGTTTTTGATTGGGATCTCCGCCGGGTTGGTCACACTGGCCATTTTGTTGCGGCGTTTCCATCCGGAGGCGGGCGGGGCCGACAGTACGCTGCTGCGCACCACGCTGGTGGTGGGGCCGGGCGCGATTATTCTCGGCCTGCTGATCCTTGTCTTCCACCTGACGCGCCCGTGGACCTTCTGGAAGCTGATGTTCCACTACAGTTTCACCTCGGTGATGTCGATGGGGGTCATGCTGTTCCAGCTTTATATGGTGGTGCTTGCCCTGTGGCTGGCAAAAATCTTTGAAAAAGAGGTGATTGCCCTGCAACAGCGCTGGTTGCCACGCCTGGGACTGGTACAGAAGGTACTCACGCTGCTGACGCCGTTCCACCGTTTGCTTGAAACGGTGATGCTGGTTCTGGCGGTGCTGCTCGGGGCGTATACCGGTTTTCTGCTCTCGGCGCTGAAGTCCTATCCGTTCCTGAATAACCCGATTTTGCCGGTCCTGTTCCTGTTCTCGGGGATCTCTTCCGGGGCGGCGGTAGCGCTGATTGCCATGGCTTTGCGCCATCGCGGCAATCCGCACAGCACCGAAGCGCACTTTGTGCATCGCATGGAAACCCCGGTGGTGTGGCTGGAGATCTTCCTGCTGGCGGCGTTTTTCGTCGGGCTGGCGCTGGGTGATGACGGCAAAATGCGCGCGCTGTCGGCGGCATTGGGCGGTGGATTCTGGACCTGGTGGTTCTGGCTGGGCGTTGCGGGATTGGGATTGATTGTGCCGATGCTGCTGAAACCCTGGGCAAATCGCGGTTCGACATTTCATGGCGTGCTGGCGGTGTGCGGCGCCAGTCTGACCGGTGTGTTGTTGCTGCGCTTCTTTATTCTTTATGCAGGGCAACTGACGGTGGCATAGCTTTTTGGATCTCTTCCTTCCTGAAGCCGGGTTTCTGGCGCTGCTATTGAGTCTCGGGGTCAACGTGTTGACCCCGCTTGTTACGCTGGCAGGCGTTCGCCTGCGCTGGCAGCGTGTTATGCCTCTGGCGACGGTGGGCGTGCTGGCGCAGTTTGTCCTGTTACTGCTCGCGTTTTCCATTCTGGTCATCTGCTTTCTCACCAGCGACTTCTCGGTCGTTTACGTTGCCCAGCACAGCTACCGTTTGTTGCCGTGGGGACTAAAACTGGCAGCGGTGTGGGGTGGTCACGAAGGATCTCTGCTGCTGTGGGTGCTGCTGCTTTCCGGCTGGGGGGCGCTGTTTGCCTGGCGTTATCGCAGGCAGTCTGATCCTCTGTTCCCGCTGACGCTCAGCATTTTGTCAGTCATCACGGCCTTACTGCTGCTGTTCGTGGTGGTGTGGTCCGATCCGTTTGTGCGTCTGTTTCCGCCTGCCATCGAAGGACGCGATCTCAATCCGATGCTGCAACATCTCGGGTTAATTCTTCATCCTCCGCTGCTCTATCTTGGTTACGGCGGTTTGATGGTGGCGGCGGGTGTGGCATTAGCGTCGCTATTGCGCGGCGGTTTTAGCGCGGCAACGGCCTGGGTCTGCTGGCGTTGGGCGTTGCCCGGCTGGTGTGCGCTGACGCTCGGCATCATTCTCGGTTCATGGTGGGCGTATTGCGAGCTGGGCTGGGGCGGCTGGTGGTTCTGGGACCCGGTGGAAAACGCTTCCTTATTGCCCTGGCTTTCCGCCAGCGCGTTGCTGCACAGCCTGTATGTCTCACGTCAGCGTGGCATCTTCCGCCACTGGTCGCTGCTGCTGGCCATTCTGACCCTGATCCTTTCGCTGTTGGGCACGCTGATTGTGCGCTCCGGCATTTTGGTTTCCGTACACGCCTTTGCGCTGGATAACGTGCGCGCCGTACCGTTGTTTGGACTTTTCTGCGCCCTGAGTCTGGCCTCACTGGGACTGTACGGCTGGCGGGCGCGGGTCACACAGCAGGCTGCGCGATTCACCCTCTGGTCGCGCGAAATGATGATTCTGGCGGCACTGCTGTTTTTTAGCGCGATACTGCTGATAGTGTTCATCGGTACGCTCTACCCCATGCTCTACGGCCTGTTGGGGTGGGGGCGACTCTCTGTTGGCGCCCCCTATTTTAACCGCGCCACATTGCCTTTTGGTCTGCTGATGCTGGTGGTGATAGGGCTCTCGGCAGGCGGATTCTGGAAACGTTCGCCGCCCATCTCCCTGCGCCGTCGGGTATGGCCCTTTGCGATTGGGTTGCTGGCAGTAGCGCTGTGCTGGTCGCTCGGTGCGGCAGAAGCGCTGGCGTGCGGCCTGGTGGCGGCAGTGATGCTGAGGCTCTGGTTTCAGCCTGCTGATGCGTTGCGCCGTCAGCTTCCGGCGCTGCTGGCGCACAGTGGGGTACTGATGGTGGCGGCGGGGATCATCTTCTCCAGCGGGAGCCGACAGGAGGTCAGCCTTAATCTGAGTCCGGGACAGCAGGTTGAGCTGGCGGGCTACACCTTCCGTTATGAGCGCCTCGACCTGGAAGCAAAGGGGAATTACACCACCGAGAAAGCGCTGATTTCGCTGTGGCAGGATAAGACGCGTATTGGCAGTCTGCTGCCTGAACGTCGCTTCTATGCTGCGCGTCGCCAGCAGATGATGGAACCGGGAATTCGCTGGAATCTGCTCCACGACTGGTATGCGGTCATCGGCGAAAAAACCGGGCAGGACCGTTACGCCATGCGTTTGTACGTACAGACCGGCGTACGCTGGATATGGGGCGGTGGGCTGTTGATGGTGCTTGGCGCGCTGCTCAGCGGATGGCGAGGGAGAAAACGCGATGCCTAAGATGACCCCATTTTTACCGAATAGCACTACGCTTATCCGGCCTGGAATTGGCGCACCCCGTAGGCCGGATAAGGCGTTTACGCCGCCATCCGGCATCACATTTTTACTCTTAGCCTTGGTGCTGTTTTTCATCTCCTTTACCAGCCACGCCCAGGTTGTAGACACCTGGGCCTTTGAAAGCCCGCAACAGCAGGAAAAGTCCCTGTTTATTGCCAGCCAGTTGCGTTGTCCGCAGTGCCAGAATCAAAACTTGCTGGAATCCAATGCGCCTGTTGCGGTGAGTATGCGCCACCAGGTTTTCACCATGGTGGCAGAAGGGAAAAGCGAAGAGGAGATCACGCGCTGGATGACGCAACGTTACGGCGAATTTGTCCTCTATAACCCACCGTTGACGGGCCAAACGATCGTGCTGTGGGCGTTGCCCTGCGTTCTGTTATTGCTGGCAGGCTTCCTGTTATGGCAGGCGAGCGTCAGCCAGAGCAAAAAGGAGGGCGAATGAGTTTGCATCAGGTGAGCGTACAGCTGCTGCGTCACAGCCAGCGCCAGGCGAGTCAGCAGATGTCTGAGGGGGTCGCAACACCCTTGCAGTGTGAACTACATCACGATCTGGCAGAACCGGTGGTGATGGGCGTACCCTTACGTCCGTTGCCGGTGAAAGCGATGACTGCCGTTGCGGCGGGCGTGTTGCTGCTATGCGTCGGCGGTTATCTGCTTAGCCCGAAATGGCATGCGGTGCGCCAGGAGCAGCAGCGGCTGGCGGACCCGCTACACGTTTTTGCTGATGAGCAGACCCCTGAAAAGCAGCTGCTGGCGTTGCAGGCGAAGATTCGTGCAAATCCGCAGGACAGTGAGCAGTGGGCGATGCTCGGCGAGTATTATCTGTGGCGCAACGCGTATCAGAATGCGCTGCTGGCCTACCGTCAGGCACTGCGCCTGAAGGGCGAAAACGCGGAGATCTATTCGGCGCTGGCAACGGTGTTGTACTACCAGTCCGGGCAGCATATGACGCCAGCGACGCGGGAAATGATTGATAAAGCGCTGGCGCTGGATGCGACGGAAGTGACGGCGTTGATGTTATTGGCCTCTGATGCGTTTATGCAGGCTAACTACGTACAAGCCATTTCATTGTGGCAACAATTACTGGATTTGAACTCGCCGAGAGTTAACCGCGTGCAACTCATAGACGCTATTAATATGGCGAAATTGTTGCGGAATCAGCAGAAATGATTTCACTTTTTTGTGATTTTGGTCTTTTTTGATGATTATAAAATAATCAAATGAACAAAAAGATTAAAATGATTCCAAAAGTGTATTATTCAAAACAATGGCTATAAAAATCTTTTCATAACAAATGGTTATTGATGATTATCGCGATAAACTCGCATTATTATGCATTAAATTAGCGAAATGCCTCGTTCTTAAAGGGTTGCACAAGATGCCGTGTAAATGGTACTGATTATGCCCGTGAAAAAACACTACAAACGTACGCAACACAATTCATACCCTTTCAGTATGTAACCATTCTCACGTCAGCGCACGTAGAATGGCGCTTCATTGAGGAAGTCTGTCGTTATGAAAAACATGAAAATCAGCCTGGCCTGGCAAATTTTGCTGGCGATGGTGCTGGGCATTCTGCTGGGCAGTTATCTGCATTATCACAGTGACAGCCGCGAATGGCTGGTGGTAAACCTGCTCTCTCCGGCGGGTGATATCTTTATCCACCTGATCAAAATGATCGTTGTGCCGATTGTGATCTCTACCCTT
This sequence comes from Citrobacter sp. R56, assembly GCF_016811995.1. Taxonomy (GTDB): domain Bacteria; phylum Pseudomonadota; class Gammaproteobacteria; order Enterobacterales; family Enterobacteriaceae; genus Citrobacter_D; species Citrobacter_D enshiensis. The sequence goes on along the minus strand of NZ_CP069159.1, from coordinate 4,254,205 downwards.
GTGGTTGGTATTGCAGGCGTCGGTGACGCGAAGCAACTGGGGCGTATTGGCGCCAAAACCATTATCTATTTCGAAGTGATCACGACGGTTGCCATTATCCTTGGGATTACCCTGGCGAACGTGTTCCAGCCCGGTTCCGGGATCGATATGTCGCAGCTGGCGACGGCGGATATTTCGAAATATCAGAACACGACGGCAGAGGTGCAGAGCCACGCGCATGGCTTGATGGGCACCATCTTGTCGCTGGTGCCGACCAACATCATCGCGTCGATGGCGAAAGGTGACATGCTGCCGATTATCTTCTTCTCGGTACTGTTTGGTCTCGGCCTGTCATCGTTGCCGTCAACGCACCGCGAACCGCTGGTGGCAGTGTTCCGCTCCATTTCAGAAACCATGTTCAAAGTGACGCACATGGTGATGCGCTATGCGCCAGTCGGTGTGTTTGCATTGATCGCCGTCACCGTCGCCAACTTTGGTTTTGCGTCGCTGTGGCCGCTGGCGAAACTGGTGCTGCTGGTTCACTTCGCGATTCTGTTCTTTGCCCTGGTGGTGCTGGGAATTGTGGCGCGGATATGCGGACTGAGCATCTGGATCCTGATTCGTATCCTGAAGGATGAACTGATTCTGGCATACTCGACGGCCAGCTCGGAGAGCGTGCTGCCGCGCATCATTGAGAAGATGGAAGCTTACGGCGCACCGGCGTCGATCACCAGTTTCGTGGTGCCAACCGGGTACTCCTTTAACCTCGATGGCTCAACGTTGTACCAGAGTATTGCGGCCATTTTTATCGCGCAACTGTACGGCATCGACCTGTCGCTGTGGCAGGAAATCGTGCTGGTGCTGACGTTAATGGTGACATCGAAAGGGATTGCCGGCGTGCCGGGCGTTTCTTTCGTGGTGCTGCTGGCAACGTTGGGTAGCGTGGGGATCCCGCTGGAAGGTCTGGCGTTTATTGCCGGTGTTGACCGTATCCTCGACATGGCGCGTACGGCGTTGAACGTGGTGGGCAATGCGCTGGCGGTGCTGGTAATTGCCAAGTGGGAACACAAATTTGACCGTAAAAAAGCGCTGGCGTATGAGCGCGAAGTGCTGGGCAAATTCGATAAAACCGCCGATCAATAATTGATTGCGGGTTGATTGCCGGATGGCGCTTCGCTTATCCGGCCTACACTTCCTTTGTAGGCCTGATAAGACGCGAGAGCGTCGCCATCAGGCAATCTGATTCACCCATTGGTTAACTTTTCAAATTCTTCACAGCCGGTATCAAATCCTTCCATACAGCTCAGATTCAACCAGTGCAGCGCCTTCTGTTTATTCTTCTCGATAAAACCCTGTTCACCGTTCAGGAAGATCATTCCGGCCCAGTATTCGGAATATCCGGTACGGGAAATCGCGGAGCTACGCTTGAAGTACCAGGTGGCTTTATCATCGTCTGCGGGGATCCCCACACCGTTGGCGTAAATCAACCCGAGCAGCATTTGCGCATCGACGGCAGAGTCATTTTCCAGATTTTCAGAGGCGTTTTGCAGTAGTGAAATCGCTTTTGGGTAATCGGGGTGACCCGCCTGGGTATTGACTAAAATACGCGCCAGCGTAATTTCGCCCGGCAGACTTCCCGCCTGTACGGCTTTTTCGGCGAGCGTCCTGGCCTCGGGGTAATCCAGACTCACCGGATTGGTTATCTTGATTTGCGCCAGTAATGCGCAGGCGTCCGCATCACCGTTATCCGCTGATTTTTGCGCCCAGAATTCGGCCTTGCTCAGGTTACCTGAGCTAAACCAACTGTCTGCGAGATAGTATTGCGCACGGCGGTCTCCGGATTCAGCGGCCTTCAAATACTGGCTGCCCGGCTCTGGCTCTTCGGCATGGGCAACGCATGTCATCATTAACATCAATGCGAAAAGTCGTTTCATCTTATTTTTATGTTTAGGGTACGGAATAGGCAGTATAGAGCGATCTTTTGGATAAAAAAACAGCCTCCAGAAGGAGGCTGTTGAGGCGGATATCAAACGTTGACCGGTAAAACCGATCAGCCCATCGCACTTTCGCGCAGGCGGGTTTTCAGCTTGGTGTACTCGTCAATCACATACTGTTCGGCAGTGCGCTGATCGGCGATGCGTTCAACGTTGACGGCACAGTATTTATACTCTGGCGTTTTGGTAATCGGGCTTAAGTTCTCGGTCACCAGTTCATTACATGCACCAATCCACCACTGATAGGTCATGTAAATCGCGCCTTTGTTCGGACGATCGCTCACGGCTGCACGGGTGATGACTCTGCCCTTGCGTGAGTTAACCCACACCAGCTCTTCATCTTTAATACCCAGACGCTCAGCGTCGTCGGTATTGATTTGCGCATAGCCAGGTTCATCCGCCAGTGCTGCCAGCGCCGCACAGTTGCCGGTCATCGAACGGCAAGAGTAGTGGCCGACTTCACGCACCGTGGAGAGCACCATCGGATACTCTTCGGTGAGCTTGTCGATAGGCGCTACCCAGTCACAGGTGAAGAACTGCGCCAGGCCGTTCGGGGTGTCGAACTTCTCTTTAAAGAGGTAAGAGGTCCCCTGATCGGCATCCGACGTATCGCGGCATGGCCACTGGATGTAGCCCAGTTCGCCCATCTTCTCGTAGGTGGCACCGTAGAATTCTGGGCACAGATTGCGCAACTCATCCCAGATTTCCTGGGTGTTGTTGTAGTGCATCGGATAGCCCATACGGGTCGCGATTTCACTGATGATTTGCCAGTCTGTTTTCAGATCCCACTTCGGCTCAACCGCTTTGAAGAAGCGCTGGAAACCACGGTCAGCGGCAGAGAAGACGCCTTCATGCTCACCCCATGACGTAGACGGCAAAATAACGTCTGCGGCAGCGGCGGTTTTGGTCATGAAGATGTCCTGCACGATGACCAGTTCCAGATCCTCAAACCCTTTGCGCACAGCAGAGAGTTCCGCATCGGTCTGTAATGGATCTTCACCCATGATGTACGCGGCGCGAACTTCGCCATGCGCCGCACGGTGCGGCAGTTCGCTGATGCGATAGCCGGTATGTGCAGGCAGACTTTCCACGCCCCAGGCTTTGGCGAATTTCTCGCGGTTTTCCGGGAACTTCACGTACTGGTAGCCCGGATAAGTATCCGGCAGCGCACCCATGTCGCAGGCGCCCTGAACGTTGTTCTGGCCACGCACCGGGTTAACGCCCACGCTTGGTTTACCGAGGTTGCCGGTCAGCATGGAGAGGCTGGTCAGTGAACGCACGGTTTCGACGCCCTGGTAGAACTGGGTAACACCCATGCCCCACAGGATTGTCGCGTTTTTCGCGGTCGCGTACATACGCGCAGCCTGACGAATTTCCTGTGCGCTAACGCCAGTAATGTCTTCGACGGACTCCGGCGTATAGCCTTCGACAATCTTACGATACTCTTCAAACCCTTCCGTACGGGAGGCGACAAACGCCTGGTCGTACAGGTTTTCTTCAATAATGACGTGGCCCATCGCATTCAGCAGCGCGATATTCGAGCCGTTTTTCAATGCAACGTGCATATCGGCAATACGCGCAGTTTCGATTTTGCGCGGATCGCAGACGATAATTTTCGCCCCGTTACGTTTAGCGTTGATCACGTGATTCGCCACGATAGGGTGGGAATCCGCCGGGTTATACCCGAAGATGAACACTAAATCTGTGTTATCAATTTCATTGATAGCATTACTCATTGCGCCGTTACCGACCGATTGGTGCAGACCTGCAACCGATGGGCCGTGTCAGACGCGAGCGCAGCAGTCAACGTTATTGGTACCAATAACGGCGCGCGCGAATTTTTGCATTACATAGTTGGTTTCATTACCGGTACCGCGGGAGGAGCCGGTAGTCTGAATGGCATCCGGGCCATACTTCGCTTTGATGGCGCTCAGGCGGTCAGCAACGTAATTCAGCGCTTCATCCCAGGACACGGATTCCAGTTTGCCGCCACGCTGGCGACGGATCATAGGGGTTTTCAGGCGTGGGGTCAGGATCTGGGTATCATTGATAAAATCCCAGCCATAATAGCCCTTCAGACACAAGGTACCCTGATTGGTTTTCCCCTGCGCCGCCTCCGCCCGAACGATTTTGCCGTTATCGACCACCAGGTTGATTTTGCAACCTGATGCGCAATACGGGCAAACCGTGACGACTTTTTTCATCGGTCTCGCTCCAGTTAATCAAATCGCGCATACGCGCTGTCGCCTTCAGTATGCATCTTTTATGCCATCTTTTTATTGTGGGCATTCCCTGATATTACGGGCAAATTTTGGGCAAAATGCTGACGAAAAGCAGGCTGTCGTCAGTTTTGACGTGACGAATTCAAAATATGTGACAGCCAGTCAATGTGACGGTGCTTATGTTTCCAGCATCTCCTCCTGCGCAATTTCTGTTACTCCGGGCAGAATCATTCACACTCATCTGAGTGAGAGACGAAAGGGGAAGGATGATGAAGCCTGCTGTTTTGATCGTGGATGATGACACCGCAATCTGCGCACTGCTGCAGGATGTGTTGAGCGAGCATGTTTTTGCGGTCACCACCTGCCATACCGGACAGGAGGCGATACGTTGCGTCGAAGAGCGCCCCGAGATTGCGCTGGTACTGCTGGACATGATGCTGCCCGACATCAACGGATTGATGGTGTTGCAGCAGGTCCAGAAAATCAGGCCGACGTTGCCCGTGGTGATGTTGACAGGGATAAGCAGCGAGTCTGATGTGGTGGTGGGGCTGGAAATGGGGGCGGATGATTACATCTGCAAACCGTTTAATCCCCGGGTGGTGGTGGCGCGCGTCAAAGCCGTGTTGCGCCGGGGCGGCGTACCGGTAGCCGAAGGCGGCGTGACGCAAATCTGCGGCCTTTCTTTTAACGGCTGGCATCTGGATACCGGGCGTTGCCAGTTGCGTGATCCGCAGCAGCAAACGATAGATCTGACGCAAGGGGAGTACAGTCTGCTATTGGCGTTGGCGCAAAATGCCCGTCGGGTGTTGAGCCGCGAGCAGTTACTGGCGCTCACGCACAGCGACAGCATCGAGGTGTTTGACCGTACCATTGATGTGTTAATCATGCGTTTGCGCCGCAAAATCGAAGCCAATCCGCACCAGCCGACGCTCATAAAAACGATACGCGGTCTGGGGTATGTGTTTGCCGCCGACGTCCAGCATCACGACAAGGCGGCATAATGTTGGTGATCCGGCCTACACAATTCATCAAGTAGCAGGCATTTCCGCTTTTAACTCCGCCAGCGTTTTGGCGCCGTCAATGGCGTTCGCACACAGCAGGCTAGCCCGTGCGCAGGCATGCGCCAGCGTAATGCTGTCGGCCAGTGACCATGACTCATGACAGCCGTACAGGAAGCCCGCGCAAAAGGCGTCGCCTGCGCCAACGCTGCCGACGATCTCCTCCTGCGCCAGTTTCTGCGACGGTATCCAGACGCCAGGCTGGTCCGGCGTTTCCCCCCACGCCCCTTCCGGGCAGTGGATCACCACGCGCTGTCGAACGCCCGCGTTGAGCAACTCCCGCGCGATGCTGGCGATGTGCGGAATATGCGGCCCGCCGTCCGGATAACGAATCTCCAGACCGCTGAACTCCCCGGCTTCCAGCTCGTTAATCACCAGATAATCAAGATAAGGCAACGTGGGCAACACCAGCGGCTGATAACGCGGGTCGCCCTTGCGCGAGACCAGGTCCAGCGACGTTTCAAACCCATTCTCGCGCATCTGCGCCAACAGCCGCGCGCTGCGCGTACCGTACTGGCCATCCGGCATATCCAGACTGTCGAGCAGCAGCAGATAACCGAGATGGAAGATTTTCATCGTGTTGTCGAGCCGATCAAAGGCGGGCAGATCCAGCAGGCGGTTCGCGCCAGGCGAGTGAAAAAAGGTGCGCTGGCCGCTGGGGTCGGTCATCACTTGCGACATTGAGGTCGGCGCGAAGGTGGTGCGCTGCACATGCTGGCGATTGACATGATACTGCTCCAGCATCGCCATAATGTAGTCGCCGTCGCTGTCCTGACCGATAAGCCCCACCGCCTGCAAAGGCAAACCGGTATGCATTTTTGCCAGCGTCAACAAGACGTTGAGCGGCGCGCCGCCCGTGGAACGCTCGCTGTGACTAATTTCCGCCAGCCAGCCGCGCTCCGGCCACTGCACAATTTGATGCACGTGATCGACCAGCATATTGCCCGCAGCGATGATGCCTTTGCGTTCCATCACACTTGCCCCGCGCTGCCAAAAATGCGCATTTGCTCAGAGACGGTATCGGTAATTGCGGCCTCAATGCCCAGCAATAGCTCGGCAAATTCATCGTACAGCGGCTGGCGGTTCGTCATGCGCAATTCGATGGCGGCCAGCGCCGCCTGCGACATTCCGGTGTAGAAGTTGATTTTGTGAATGCCCAGTTCGATGGCGCGACGAAAATCCGCGTCGCTGATGCCGGAACCGCCGTGCAGCACCAGGGGGATCGCGGCCTGCTGGCGGATCTCATCTAAGCGTGGGAAGTCGAGTTTCGGCTCGCCTTTGTACTTACCGTGCGCGTTGCCGATGGCGACCGCGAGGGCGTCAATCCCGGTTCTGTCGACGAAGTCCCGCGCCAGCAGCGGATCGGTAAACAGCGATTCGTCGGCATGACCATACAGCGCGCCGCCTTCGTCACCGCCGACGGCCCCCAGTTCAGCCTCTACGGATACGCCCACGGCGTGGCACATTTTCACCACTTCGCGGGTCTGGCGAATGTTCTCTTCATACTCCAGTGTCGAGCCGTCAAACATCACCGAACTAAAGCCCAGACGTAGCGCCTGAACCACCGATTCAAAATGCAGACCGTGGTCAAGATTAAGCACCACCGGAATGTCGTGGCGGGCAGCCTCGAATTTAATTGTCTCGACCAGTGAATCCAGCGAGACATACTTAAAATGCACTTCGGCAATATTGATGATAAACGGCGAGCGTTCCTGTTTCGCAGCGGCAAACAGCGCGCGCAAAAAGTGGGAATCCAGCACGTTAAACGCCCCTAACGCGTAGCGATGCTCACGGGCGTGGGCGAGCCCATCAGCAAGAGAAATCAGTGGCATAACAGCCTCCTTGTTCAACGGAACAGTCGATACTCGTTACACAGCACCAGTTGCGCCGGTTCATCTTCTTCAATGTCGTTATAACGGGCGAGTGGCTGCAGGAAGTAGTTGTCGTGGTCGTCGTCATTGACGGAAGAGACTTCGCCGACCAGCACATCGCCGAAGCCAGACTCTGCCCAAAAGCTGTGATACAGACCGGGCGTCAGGCAGATGCTCTCTCCGGGCATCAGGCGCAACTGGCTGCCCGCCGCATGAGTTTGTCGGCAGCCATCAATCACCACCGTGACAGCACTGTTATCTGTTTGATCGTGGGCGTCGGCGTTCCATAACTCCACGATCAGATTACCGCCGCCGCGATTGATGATGTCCTCATGCTTGCGCCAGTGAAAATGCATCGGCGTGATTTGCGCGTCCCGCACATGCATGATTTTTTCGGCGTAGCACTTTTCGTAAGGGAAGGCGTTGGGTGAACCGTTGCGCAGGGTAAACAGCGTTAACCCTAAGGCGGCAAAGTTTTCCCCGCCAAAAGCCGTCACATCCCAGCCGAGCTTGAGATCGAACACTTCACGCCAGGCGTCGGCATCCAGCTGTCGCCATTGCGTTGGCGCAAAACTGGCGAAGGGCGGAAGATGGACGTCATGCATGGAAAAAAACTGCCGTGTATGACCGAGGATTTCGTTTATTTCGGAGCGTTTCATGGACTGGATTCTCCTTGTGTGATGTCGCCTTCCAGGCCTGATGGCGCTGCGCTTATCAGGCCTGGGCAGAGGCCGCTTTCCGCTATTTCACCGTCCAACCCTTATAGCCGCTGACGTTGCTCTTATCGATCATCGTCACCGGGATCAGCACAGGCTCTTTCGGCGCAGGTTTCCCCTGTAGAATGTCATAGCCGATCTCTACCGCTTTTGCCGCCATAACCTGTGGATCTTGCGCAGGCGTGGCGACAAACAGCGAGTTCTCACGCTTCAGCGCCTCTTCTGCATCCGGGCTGCCATCGACACCGACAATAAAGAACTCGTTACGTTGCGCCTGTTTTGCCGCGAGATCGGCACCGATCGCCGTCGGATCGTTAATCGCAAACACACCGTCGATCTTCGGATTCGCCGCCAGCAGGGCGGTCATCACTTCCAGTCCGCCTTCACGACTGCCTTTGGCGTTCTGGTTATCGGAAAGTACCTTGATATCTGGATGTTTTTTGAATTCGGTCTGGCAGCCTTCCACCCGGTTCTGTACGGCAGATACCGGCGGCCCGTTGATGATCACCACATTGCCTTTACCTTTCAGGCGATCGGTGATGTATTTACACGCCATTTCCCCCGCCTGGGTGTTATTGGAGGTAATGGTGGCATCAGCGCCTTCCGCCGCGACGTCAACCGCGACGACCACGATCCCCGCGTCTTTTGCCCGCTTCACCGCCGGGCCGATCCCTTTAGAATCCGCCGCATTAAGAATGATCATGTCGACTTTGGCGGCGATAAAGTTGTCTATCTGCGACACCTGCTGGCCCAGATCGTAACCGCTGGAAACCAGCGTCACTTTCACGCCGTCACCCGCCAGCTTGCGGGCTTCCAGCTCCGCGCCTTTGGTTATCTGCACGAAGAACGGATTGGCAAGATCGCCCACCGTCACGCCGATCGATTTGAGATCTTTGGCCTGCGTAAACGGTGCTGCGGTCAGCAGCGCGCCTGCACAGAGCGCGGTTACTAATGGCTTCAAACGCATAGTCTTTTCCTCACGTAGGGTACTTTTTGTTGTCATTGCCTGATGGCGCTACGCTTATCAGCCCTACGGGCTTGTAGGACGGATAAGGCCGGCAGGTGTGTTATGCACTTTGATGATGTCGGGTACGGTATTTATCGATCAGCACCGCAATGATGATCACCGCCCCTTTGATCACCAGTTGCCAGAAGTAGGAGACGCCCATCAGTGTCATGCCGTTGTTGAGGGTGGCAATGATCAACGCCCCCACCAGCGTGCCGGTGATCGTGCCGATCCCGCCGACAAAACTGGTGCCGCCGAGGATCACCGCGGCAATGGCGTCCAGTTCGTAACCCATGCCCAGGTTGCCGTTGGCGCTGTACAGACGTGAGGCACTCATCACCCCGCCAAGCCCGGAGAGCAGGCCGCTCATGCCGTATACAAACAGCAGCACCAGCCACACTTTGATGCCGGTTAAGCGCGCCGCCTGCATATTGCCGCCGACTGCGTAGATATGAACGCCCAGCGTGGTGCGGCGCAAAATAAACCAGCACATCATAATGACCGCCAGCGCAATCACCACCAGCCACGGAATTGGTCCGAGATAGTTGTTGCCGATCCACTCGAAGCTGATATTGGAGTTAATCACCGTGGTGCCGTCCGCCAGCAGGTAGGCTGCCCCGCGCAACGCCGTGTAGGTGCCGAGAGTGACGATAAACGGCGGCAGTCCGGCAAAGGCCACCAGCGCGCCGTTAAACAAGCCCAGCAGCATGCCGAGCATCAGCGCGACGGGCACAGAGAGCATGGCGAATTCAGGGATCAGTGAAACCACCATCGCCGCCACCGCCGTGGTGCCAAGAATCGAACCGACAGAAAGATCGATACCGCCGGTCAGAATGATGAAGGTCATGCCCGCCGCTAACACGATGTTGATCGATGCCTGGCGGGTAATATTCAGCAGGTTGCTCTCGGTAAAAAAGTTGGGCGCGATAAAGCCAAACACGGCAACAATCAGGATAAGAATGGGCAGGATGCCGATGGTTTGCATCAGATCGCCCATCAGCATTTTTTTGGCGGAGGCGGATTTCGCCACCTGCTGGGGAGTGGGTGAATTATTCATGGGTGCCTCGCCTGAGGGTGGGAGTCGTTCGCGCCGGTGGCCAGCGTCATAATGTTTTCCTGAGAAATGTGTTTTCCGTCCAGCTCTCCGGCAATGCTGCCTTCGTGCATGACGTACACCCGATCGCTCATGCCGACGACCTCTGGCAGTTCGCTGGAGATCATCAGGATCGCCACGCCCTGGCGCGCCATGTCATTCATGATGCGATAGATCTCGCTTTTGGCGCCGACATCCACGCCGCGCGTCGGTTCATCAAGGATCAAAATGCGCGGACCAATCGCCACCCAGCGCGAAATCAACAGCTTTTGCTGGTTGCCGCCGGAAAGCCCGCCCGCCCGCACCTGCGCATGTGGCACACGGATGTTGAGTAACTTAATGGCATCGTCGGAGATCGTCTGCGCTTTTTTACGGTTGAGCATGCCCCAGGTGGCGTCACGCTCCAGCGTCGCCATGGTGATGTTCTCCGCCGCTGCCAGCTCTAAAAACAGCCCCTGTTCTTTGCGGTTCTCGGTGAGATAACCGATGCCATAGTCGATGGCTTCGCGTGGGGAGTGGATCACCACCGGCTCGCCATCCACTTCAATCATGCCGCCGGTGGCTTTGCGTACGCCAAAAATCAGTTGCGCCAGTTCAGATCGCCCGGCGCCGACCAGTCCTGCCAGGCCGACAATTTCCCCGGAACGCACCAGTAAACTGCACGGCTGCACTTTGCCGCCGTCGGTCAGGTGATGCACGTTCAGGCGCACATTTCCGAGTGGAATATCGCGCTCTTTGTTAAACAGATCGCTCAGTGGCCGACCCACCATCATGCGCACCAGTTCGGCGGCGTTGAGTTTGTCGCGGGTCAGGCTGCCGACGTACTGCCCGTCGCGCAGCACGCTGACCCGATCCGAAAGCTCGTACACTTCCGCCATGCGGTGGCTGATATAGATAATCGCCATCCCTTCATCACGCAGGCGCATGATCAGTTCAAACAGGCGGTGGGTTTCACGCGAGGAGAGGGCGGCGGTGGGTTCATCCATCACCAGAATTCGGCTGTTGCGGTGCAGGGCGCGGGCGATTTCCACCTGCTGTTGTTCGGCGATGGTCAGCCGCATCACTTTATCGCTGGCTTTAAACTGTGCGCCGAGGCGGTCGATAACCTGCTGCGCCTGAAGAACCATCTCTTTGCGTTGCACCAGTCCGCCGCGCGACAGTTCGCTGCCGAGGAAAATGTTCTCAGCGACCGTCAGGTTCGGGGCGAGCTGCATCTCCTGATAAATCAGGGTAATGCCTGCACTCAGGGCATCTTTTGGCCCTTTGATATGGAAAGGCTGACCGTCAATCAGGATCTCGCCGCTGGTGGCGCTGTACGCCCCGGCAAGCACCTTCATCAGGGTGCTTTTTCCCGCACCGTTTTCACCCATCAATGCGTGGATTTCGCCGGGATATACCGTCAGATCGACCCCTTTCAGTGCGTAAAATTTGCCAAAGGCTTTGGCAATATTGCGCATCTCCAGAACCGGTGCCCTGCTCATGGCGGATCTCCTGCGGGGTTGTCGATATCAGCAGTCCATCACAGGAAAGTAAATGCAAAATGTCAGAAGCCGTTCATATTTGTCATAGTGATATTTTTCTTCATGGAGCGTGATATGCCGCAGCCTGGGCGTCACTTTTTCGCCAGCGCGCGCGGGCGATTGCTGTTCTTTAACCTGCTGGTGGTGGCGGTCACGCTGATGGTGAGCGGCGTGGCGGTGCTCGGTTTTCGGCACGCCAGCCAGATTCAGGAGCAGGTACAACAGCAGACGGTTGATGATATGACCGGCAGCATGAATCTGGCGCGCGACACCGCCAACGTGGCGACGGCGGCAGTGCGACTGTCACAGGTGGTTGGCGCGCTGGAATATAAAAGTGAGGCGGAACGCTTACAGGAGACGCAGCGTGCGCTGAAACAGTCGTTGGAACAACTGGCCGCCGCCCCGCTGGCGCAGCAGGAGCCGGACCTGGTCGCCCGCATCATCCAGCGCAGCAACGAACTGCAAACCAGCGTGGCGGGCATGCTCCAGCGCGGGCAGCGACGGCATCTGGAGCGTAACGCGCTACTGAGTTCGCTGTATCAGAATTTGAGCTATCTGCGGCATTTGCAAACGATCAATGCGGCGCAGGATGCGGTGTTGCTTGCTCAGATGGACAGGCTGATTGTGGCGGCCATCGAAACGCCCACGCCGCGCTCGGTGGTCAAGCAGCTGGATGGCGTGATGCCTCTGTTGCCAACGCGTAACGCCCGCCCGCTGGTCAATGGCATCCTCAGTGACTTCAATCAGGAATTACTCCAGCTTGAACCGCTCTCGGCGGCGCTGGAACAAAGCGATCTGGCGATCATCTGGCATATGTTCCACATCAAAGCGCTGGTGGCGATCCTCAACAGCGACATCAATCAATATGTGGCGCAGGTGGCGGCCAGTTCAGAGCAGCGTGTGGCGCAAAGCCATCAGGAGTTGCAGTCTATCATCATGTTTATCATGACATTTGCCCTGCTGGCGATTGTCATTACCGGTTTTGCGGGCTGGTATATTTATCGCAATCTCGGCTCCAACCTGACGGCTATCTCGCGGGCAATGACCCGCCTGGCACACGGCGAGTCGGACGTCAGCGTCCCTGCCTTACAGCGGCGCGACGAACTGGGAGAGCTGGCGCGTGCGTTCAACGTTTTTGCCCGTAATACCGCCTCGCTGGAGCACACCTCGCGCCTATTGAAGGAAAAAAGCACGCAACTGGAACTCGACCGAATCGAACGCAAAGGGCTGGAGGAAGCGCTGCTGCACAGCCAGAAAATGAAAGCGGTAGGGCAACTGACGGGAGGGCTGGCGCATGACTTTAACAATCTGCTGGCGGTGATCATTGGCAGTCTGGAGCTGGTTAATCCCGACTCGCCGGATGCGGCGCGTATTTCGCGGGCGTTGAAAGCGGCGGAACGTGGGGCGTTGCTGACCCAGCGGTTACTGGCCTTTTCCCGCAAACAGTCCCTGCATCCCCATGCGGTGGAGTTGAGAACGTTGCTGGAGAATCTTGGCGAACTGATGCGTCACTCGTTGCCCGCGACCCTGACGCTGGACATTGAAGCCCAGTCGCCCGCCTGGCCCGCGTGGATTGACGTTAGCCAACTGGAGAATGCCCTCATCAATCTGGTGATGAACGCCCGCGATGCGATGGAGGGGCAGATGGGTACCATCAAAATTCGTACCTGGAACCAGCGAGTCACCCGCACCAGCGGGCGCAAAGAGGATATGGTGATTCTGGAGATAGCGGATCACGGCTGCGGGATGTCGCAGGAGATCAAAGCGCAGGTTTTTGAGCCGTTCTTCACCACCAAACAGACCGGCAGCGGCAGTGGCCTGGGGCTGTCTATGGTGTACGGATTTGTGCGCCAGTCCGGCGGACGGGTGGAAATCGAGAGTGCGCCGGGGCAGGGAACGATAGTCAGACTGCAACTGCCCCGCGCGATTGTACCTGTTGCGACCGCTGCGGAACCGTTGGCAGAGGAGGATGTGGCCCGCACGGATAAACTGGTTCTGGTTCTCGAAGATGAGGCCGATGTACGCCAGACGCTGTGCGAGCAGCTGCATTTGTTGGGCTACCTGACGCTGGAAGCCGTCAACGGCGAGCAGGCGATGCAGATGCTCGCCGCCTCCTCAGAGATCGACATTTTTATCAGTGACTTAATGCTACCCGGCGGGTTAAGCGGCGCGGATGTGGTGAATCATGCGCTGAAACACTATCCCCATCTGACGCTGCTGCTGATCAGCGGTCAGGATTTACGCCCGGCAGACAATCCTGCACTGCCGGATGTGGCGCTGTTGCGTAAACCGTTTACCCGGGTACAGCTTGTGCAGGCGCTGCATCAGGCAGTGATAAAAAGCGACAGTGCGCCAGCGAATGTGGCAACAGAACAGCAGACGAATTGAGAATTCAGAAGGTGCTTACATTGGGTTTGCGCGCGTGATTCAGAGAATCAAAAATTTCGGCGAGTTTAGGCATTCTTAAGGCGTGGAAGCAAAACAGGTGATGTTAATCTGAGCAAATACTGTCTGATTGGGATATAAAAGGAATTATGCCGGTACTGACAAAAGGTGACTCACAGATGATTGTGATGCCCACAACGTACAGCCCAATGACTGTCGCCCGCTCTTTTAACGTCGTGGAAGAATTTGAACTTTCAGGACGGGTTTTGCACGTCATTTATGACCCTCAGACGCCAAGAGCGGCCATTATCGAAGCGGACGTTGAAATGTTTGAAGGCGTTCCCCGCCATCGTGTCATTGCGGCTCTCGATTTACAGCGAAAAGACGCCTTAGGGAAGGATATCGTTGCCGTTGAACGCTGTTGGGAAGAGACCAACGTGCTTCAGGTGGAAGGTATCTGTGTTGAACCGGTTGAACGCGATAAAGGGTTGGCGACACGTTTGTATGAGGCTCTGATTCTGCGATGCGGTATCACGCTTATCAGTGATTTTGAGCAGTACGATGGTGGGAAAATGCTCTGGCAAAAGATCGCGCGTGAGTCCGATCAGATTTCCGTTTTTGTGTTAGATACGGAACAAGGGGCATTCTGGCCCTATGATGGCAGTAAGGTCATTTATGATGGCGGCTGTATTCCTGAGGAGCGTATCTGGAGTATTTCTCCGGATCAAAAATGCCAGGGGGTCGTATTGGTTGCAGAGGACAAACGGCGCGCTAGCCAGTTAATGGCAGCGACGGCGTCCTGGCGAAATTGAGATTCCTCCGCTACTCCCCGCGTTTACCTTTTATTAACGTAGAGCCAGCTCACCTGCGAGACTGGTCTTATGAAACGTTACTCTATCGCTCTGTTACTGAGTCTGTGCACTTTAGGCAGTCCACTGGCCTATGCCGACATTATCGATGACGCCATCGGCAACATTCAGCAGGCGATCAGCGATGCCTATAAACCCGATAGTGACCGCCGCTATGACGATGACTCTCGGTATGACAACGGGCAACGGCAGATGAGTGACGATCGCCGCAGACAGTACGACGACAGGCGTCGTCAGTTTGAAGACCGGCGTCGCCAGTTAGACGAGCGCCAGCGCCAGCTCGATCAGGAGCGTCGTCAGCTAGAAGATGACGAGCGAAGGATGGAAGAGGACTACTACCGGTAGCCGTTAATCCTTCGCGGTTTCGGCACACACTCTGTCAGCGTTCGTGATAATACAAAGTGCGCGTTTACCCTTTGGTTTCGGGCTGAACCGCGCTGAGGCGATTGCCATGCCCGGCGAGGCGAGGGACTAAAAAGCCCAACGCGCCCCCTGCGAACAGGCCAGTACAAAAGACTATCCACACAAACTCATGAGTGAATAATGCCCTGGCGCTAAGCGCATGGGGAATGAGTTCGTAAACCAACGAGATCGCGCCGCCGATGGCCGCGCAGGCGAGGCTGCGCCAGTAACGTGAGTCGTAAATTCTGTCCGGCAGGCAGGCGCTAAGTACCCCTGTCGCCAGCGCCGGGATCGCGCCGATTAGCCACGTTAATACCAGAAACTGTGGTAACACTCTGCTGATATCGAACAGCAATTCCCACGGAGAATCTCTAAAATAGAGCGCCGTGATGGCGGCGGTGAGGGGAACGCCGGTAAACGGCCCCAACACAGTAAACCAGCAGGCATGATGGATAATACGGTGTGTTTTTATGTTCACAGGTTCCCCCTCAGCGTGTTTTCTCTGCAGGGAAAGTAGTCTGCGTAAGTGAAGAGACGATGAAGTGGCGTTAATCCAGCACAATCTCCATTCCGTCAAAGCCCGCTTCAATGCCTTCCGGCAGCGGGTTTTCCATCAGCCACAGGTCGAACTGATGGCTGATGTGGGTGAGGATCACCCGTGGGCAGCGGAGGACGTTATTGAGTGCCACGACGGTATTTAAATCACAGTGGTTACGCGCAGGCTCCGCGCGCGGTGCGTGGCTACAGTCGATAATGATCGCCTGCGGCTGATTGTTCAGCAGAAATTTCAGCGTTTTGTCTGGCAATCCGGCGGTGTCAGAAAGCCACGCCACGCGGCTGTACGCGGTTTCCAGCAGATAGCCAAACGTCAGCTTTGAGTGATTCAACGGCAGCGGCGTGACCTGTAATCCCTGCAAATCAAACACCACAAACGGCTTCACCGTGTGGCTGAAATCCAGAATACCAGGATGCTTAAACAGATCGTCACAGCCCTGCTCGTCAGGCGGGCCGTATACCGGGATCGTCGCACCCACGCCCCAGCGAAGTGGAAACAGTCCCTGGACATGATCCATGTGGTAGTGCGTGAGCAGAAACTGATGGAAAGATCCGGCAGGCCAGCGATCCATAAGATCGTGCAGACCAGCGTCCAGCAGCGTTACCGCGTCGTTGAATTTGAGTGATCCACTACAGGGGCGGCGGCGATAGTGCGCCTGCAAACGCGCGCGACGACAGGCGGCGCAGTCGCAACCAAAAGCGGGCACCTGCTGTGCGCCGCCGGTGCCGGTTAACGTGATGGTCAAACTCATCGTGTCTCCCCTTGTCGTATCGTGCCGGATGGCGACGCGAGCGTCTTATCCGGCCTACGTACCTCACAACGTTTTGGTGAAACGGAAATGGCTCCGTTCATACCCTTCGCGCAGGTAAAAACGGTGCGCGTTGTGACGCGTCACGCTGGTGGAGAGCTCGGTCATTTCTGCCCCCGCCTGGCGTGCTTCCTCTTCTGCCCATGCCAGCAGCCGACTGCCGACTTTTCCCCCGCGCGCATGCGGCATCACCACCAGTTCCTGAATTTCGCCAATCCAGTTGGCGTGATGCAGATGAAACTGCAAATGCAGGCCAATCATGCCAACGACCTGGCCGTCGAGCAGCGCCAGTTGGTAGCGCAAATTGCTATCCTGCAAATTAGCGGCAAACCCGGCGCTAAAGGCCTGGCGGTTAAATTCGGCCTGCTTTAGCTCGCAGATCAGCGCGTAAACATCGTCGCTATCTGCTGGGGTGGCATGGCGTAGTTCACAGTCAAACATCAATTTTCTCCTTGCGACCCATCAGCGTGAGTAACGCATCGACGGACTGCAATAAACTTCCGTCGTTATTCAGCTTATGACAGTTAAATGGCGCGTAACGGGCGGCGCGTTCGAGGCGAGCGGCGATCTCCGTTTCATTTTCTCTCCCGCGAGCCTGTAAGCGCTGGCGCAGGATAGCAGAAGAAACCTCTAAACAGACAGGAAGCAGCGATATACCGTAGCGTGCCTGCGCTTGCGCCAGATGCGCGCGTGAACCGTTGACCACCACGTCGAAACCGGCGTGTAGCCAAAGGTCAATCTCTACCCCTATGCCGTAATAAAAGCCGTTGGCGTGCCAGCTTAGCGCCAGCAAATTCTGCCCGGCGCGGGTAAAAAACTCGTGTTCACTGAGGGCGATATGGTTTTCATGCCCGGCGTTGGCCGACCGGGTGATATAACGATGCGCCACCAGCAACTGCGCAGGTTCCTGTTGGCGAAGTTCCGCCAACAGGCTGTCCTTCCCGGAGCCGGATGGCCCCATCAGCCAGATCAGTTTTCCCATCGTCAGAACACCCTTTTTCCCTGCCGCCAGACATGGTCGATATGAATATGATCGCCTTTGCGGTGCGCCAGCACCAGGTCGGCGCGTTTGCCTTCGGCTATCACGCCGCGATCGTCAAGGTTCAGCGCCCGTGCCGGGTTGCGGGTGACTAGCCGAATTGCCTGCGGCAGCGTAAAGCGGTTGGCTTCGTCATCTGCGACGCGAAACGCCGCATCCAGCAGGCTGGCGGGATAGTAATCCGACGAGAGGATATCCAGCAGCCCCATTTCCGCCAGCGTATGCGCCGCCACGTTGCCGGAGTGCGAACCGCCGCGCACGATGTTGGGTGCGCCCATCAGCACGTTCATTCCATGCTGGCGAGAAGCAAGTGCGGCGTCGAACGTGGTAGGAAATTCGGCGATTACGCTGCCAAGTTGATGTGACTCCCGTACATGATCGTGGGTGGCGTCATCATGGCTCGCCAGAGCGATATGCCGCTCGCGACACAACTGTGCAATGGCGGTACGGTTCGGCTGCGACCAGCGCGCCGCAAGCTGAAGCTGTTCCTCTTCATAGCGGGCCATCTGCTCATCGGTGAGAGAATATTTGCCCTGATAATATTCGCGGTATTTTTCGCGGCTGGCGAACTGGCGCTGCCCCGGCGAGTGATCCATCAGTGACACCAGCGTCACCGGTTCACGACCCACCAGCTTTTCAAACAGCGGCAGGGTGGAGTGATGCGGCAGCTCACAGCGAAGATGCAGACGGTGCTCGGCGCGGTTGACCCCGCGCTTCTGCGTCTCTTCCACCGCGTTGATCATCTTCTCCAGGTTTTCCAGACGGTCGCCGCCGTCGCGCACATCGCCAATCGCCACCGCGTCCAGCACGGTGGTGATGCCGCTGGCGACCATCAGCGCGTCGTGACTGCTCATTGCCGAATGGGCGGGCCAGTCCACCTTCGGACGCGGGGTAAAGAATTTGTCGAGATTGTCGGTATGCAGCTCTATCAGTCCCGGCAGTAGCCAGCCGCCTTCGCCGTCCAGCGCCTCGGGAAGACGGCTCTGACTTTGCGCAAAGGCGCGAATCTCGCCATCCTGCATTTCCAGCGATCCGTGCACGACTTCATCTTCCAGCACCAGCTTTACATTGTTGATAATCATGCTGTTGTTCCCATCAGGTGCAAACGGTCCGCCACGCGCTCGCGCACGGCGCTATCGTGAAAAATGCCGACAATCGCCGCGCCGCGTGCTTTTGCCTCTTCAATCAGCGCCACTACCGCCGCGCTGTTTTTGGCGTCCAGTGAGGCGGTGGGTTCATCAAGTAGCAAAATGGGGTAATCGACAATAAACCCACGGGCGATGTTCACGCGCTGCTGTTCGCCACCGGAAAAGGTGGAAGGGGCGAGATGCCACAGCCGTTCCGGCACGTTCAAACGGGTCAGCAGGTTCGCGGCTTTGGCGGCGCACGCCTCGCGTGATACGCCCAGATCCAACAGCGGCTGCATCACCACATCCAGCGCGCAGACGCGCGGGATCACCCGCAGGAACTGGCTGACCCAGCCAATCGTTGAACGACGGACTTCCAGCACCTTACGGGCGGGAGCCTGTACCAGATCCACCCATTCGCCGCCGTGGCGAATGTGGATGTGTCCTTCATCAGGCAAATAGTTAGCGTACAGGGAGCGTAACAGCGTGGATTTGCCGCTGCCCGAGTGGCCGTGCAGCACTACGCATTCGCCCTTTTTTACCTCCAGAGAGGCGTTTTGCAGCACCGGCAGGCGCACGCCGTTTTGCTGGTGGAGCACAAAGGTTTTACTGACGTTTTCTACGCGGATCATGTTGGCCTCTTGGTTCTTTTTGCCGGATGTCCGATCGCCGGATGGCGGCGTTGCCTTATCCGGCCTACAAATGCATGTTTTTCGTAGGTCGGGTAAGCGCAGCGCCACCCGACACAATCAACGGTCAATTCTGTAAAACCGACGACACCAGCAACTGGGTATAAGGGTGATGCGGATCGTCGAGCACACGGTCGGTTAACCCACTTTCCACCACCTGGCCCTGCTTCATCACCAGCAGGCGGTCCGCCAACAGGCGCGCGACGCCCAAATCATGGGTGACAATCACCACTGCCAGATCCAGTTCCACCACCAGCCCGCGCAGCAGGTCCAGCAGTTTGGCCTGCACGGAAACGTCCAGCCCACCGGTGGGTTCGTCCATAAACACCAGCTTCGGGTGAGTGACGAGGTTACGGGCGATCTGCAGACGCTGCTGCATGCCGCCGGAAAAGGTGGTTGGCAGATCGTCGATACGTGAGGCGGGGATCTCCACCTCCTCCAGCCAGCGCTTCGCGGTGGCGCGGATCTCGCCGTAGTGACGCGCGCCGGTGGCCATCAGGCGTTCGCCGATATTGCCGCCCGCCGACACCTGACGGCGCAGACCGTCCAGCGGGTGCTGATGCACCACGCCCCATTCGGTGCGCAGCAGGCGGCGACGGTCAGCTTCGTGCATGCCGTACAACGAACGGTTCTGGTACTGAATCTCGCCCGACTGCGGCGTCAGGCGCGAAGAGATCGATTTCAGCAGGGTGGTTTTGCCGGAACCGGACTCCCCGACAATGCCCAGCACTTCGCCAGGCCACAGGTCAAAAGAGACATCGCTGAAGCCTTTGCCCGGCGCGTAGAGATGGGTCAGGTTGTTAACCGAAAGCAGCGGTTGCGTCATTGGTTGAGGGCCTCGCTCTGTTGGCGGCAGTAGTCGGTGTCGGAACAGACAAACATCCGTTTGCCGGTGTCATCGAGCACCACTTCATCGAGATAACTGTGGGTCGAACCGCAGATGGCGCACGGCTCATCCCAGGTCTGAACGGTAAACGGGTGATCGTCGAAATCGAGGCTTTCCACGCGGGTGTACGGCGGCACGGCGTAAATGCGTTTTTCGCGGCCTGCGCCAAACAGTTGCAGGGCGGGCATCCTGTCCATCTTCGGGTTATCGAATTTTGGAATTGGCGACGGGTCCATCACGTAGCGCCCGTTGACCTTCACCGGGTAGGCATAAGTGGTGGCGATGTGGCCGAAGCGGGCGATATCTTCATACAGCTTCACCTGCATGATGCCGTACTCTTCCAGCGCGTGCATGGTGCGGGTTTCCGTTTCGCGCGGTTCGATAAAGCGCAGCGGTTCCGGGATCGGCACCTGAAAGATAATGATCTGATCTTCAGTCAGCGGCGTTTCCGGGATCCGGTGACGGGTCTGGATCAGCGTAGCGTCTTCGGTACGCTCGGTGGTGTTCACTCCGGTGACGCGCCTGAAGAAGTTGCGGATCGACACCGCGTTGGTGGTGTCATCCGCACCCTGATCAATCACTTTCAGCACGTCCGGTTCGCCAATCACGCTGGCGGTCAACTGGATACCGCCGGTGCCCCAACCGTAAGGCATCGGCATTTCACGGCCGCCAAACGGCACCTGGAAGCCTGGAATCGCCACCGCTTTCAAAATGGCGCGGCGGATCATCCGTTTGGTCTGCTCATCCAGATAAGCAAAGTTGTAGCCGGAGAGGTTAGTGGTCACGGGCGGCCTCCTGTTGCAGGCGTTTGAGCAGTTCCAGCTCGGCCTGAAAATCGACGTAATGGGGCAGTTTGAGGTGCGAAACAAACCCCGCCGCCTCGACGTTATCCGCATGCGCCAGCACGAACTCCTCGTCCTGCGCCGGTCCGGTGACCGTTTCATCGTAGTCGGGTGCCTGTAGGGCGCGGTCCACCAGCGCCATTGCCATCGCTTTGCGTTCGCTCATGCCGAACACCAGTCCGTAACCACGGGTAAAATGCGGGGCTTCATTTTCCGGCGCGACAAAGCCGTTAACCATTTCGCACTCGGTCATTAGCAGTTCGCCGACGTTCACCGCAAATCCCAGCTCTTCTGGCACGATGTCAATCCCGACAAAACCGCTGCGGATCTCGGCGGCAAACGGGTGGTTGCGCCCGTAACCGCGCTGGGTGGAGTAGGCCAGCGCCAGCAGGTAGCCTTCGTCGCCGCGCATCAGCTGTTGCAGGCGCGAGGAACGTGAGCAGGGGTAAACCGGCGGCGTGCGGGTGATATCGTCTGGTTGAGCGCCATTATCTTCTTCGCGCTTCGCCAGTCCCTGCCTGGCCAGCAGTGAAAAGACGTGCGGGGCCAGTTCCTGCGTACTTTCTGCGGGACGCAGCGGCGGCGTCTCGCCATTGGCCAGCAGCGTAAAATCAAGCAGGCGATGGGTGTAGTCGTAGGTTGGCCCCAGCAACTGCCCGCCGGGAATGTCCTTGTAAACGGCGGAGATACGGCGTTCCAGGCGCATTCCGGCGGTATCCAGCGGTTCGCTAACCGCCAGCTTCGCCAGGGTGGTGCGGTAAGCACGCAGCAGGAAGATCGCTTCGACGTTATCGCCGCTGGCCTGTTTCAGCGCCAGCGCCGCCAGTTCGCGGTCAGCGATACCGCCTTCGGTCATCACCCTGTCGACGGCGAGATTCATCTGCTGTTCGATTTGCGCCACGCTCAGTTCGGCAATCGTGCTGTCGCCCCGGCGTCGGTTCTCCTGCAGCGCGTGGGCGTTGGCTATCGCCTTTTCGCCCCCTTTAACGGCGACGTACATCAGCACACCTCCACATGGGTGGTTCGTGGAATAGCCAACAGCCGGTCTCCGCAGGTGAGGAGCAGATCGACCCCCAGCGGGAAAGGATGCGGGCGCTCAGTAAGCTCGTGGATCAGGCAGTCCGGCAGCTGTGGCGCGATCATGCGCTCTTCCGCGATGCCCGCGCCGGTGAGGCGCAGCATGCGTCCGCCGCTCAAGCTGGCGACCTGTACGATGAGGGTGGCGCTGGTTTCCGGCGCCACGGCAGAACCGGCGGAGAGGGCGTTAAGCTGCTCGCTGCTGATGCGCTCGTCGGCTACGGCAAAGGTCGCCTGTTGCGGTTGTTCCACCAGGGTTGCGCTGGTGTGAAAGCGCAGATTCTGACTGGCGATGTCGTTGTTCACGGCGGGCGAAAGCCAGACCGGCGTATCGCCGTCAACCAGTGTTAGCAGCACGCTGGTGGTGGCGAGATTCAGCGGCTGCCAGCCGTGTTTCAGTTGATGTAAGGCAACAATGACGCCGGGTTCACTCATTGCTTTCAGCAGGCGGCGAAAGCTCTGCTGGGCGTCCTGAACCGGTGAGTGAAAGGCGGTCAGTAGTGCTGTCGATCGTGTCATGCGTTATCTCCGCGTACCAGCGTGAAGAAGTCGACCCGGCTGGCGTTGACGTCGGCACGGCGAGCGTTTCTCTGTGCGTCGCGTTCCGCTTCCAGTGGGGCAATTAAGGTTTCCATTAGGTTCTGGAAATGCGTCTGTTCCTGGAGCAGCGCGTCGATGACGGCGCACTGCTCGGCGTGGCGTTTGTTGCGTCCCAGCAGATAGCTGTAGCCCAGCGTGCCGCTGGCAAGACGCACCACCGCGCGGGTAAGGGTGGTATCCCCAGCGAAGAAGCGGTTGCCGGTGCCGCCCATCCGCGCCTGAATCTGCATCAGTCCGGTTTCCGGGGCGCGAATCAGTTCATATTCCGGTGTCAGCCCCAGCGCCTTGATGCGCGCGTTCAGTGCCTCGGCGTGGCTGTAAGCCAGCGCACGCATCCAGCGCTGGCGGGTAGGAGTATCAAAGTGCATTCAGTGCTCCATGATGAATTCGATCATGTCGGCGCGGGTCAGGCTGACGGAGTATTCCGTTGCCTGTGCTTCGCCTTCACGGTGGTTCAGGGTGCGCACGCACAGCAGCGGCGCCATATTGGGGATTTCAAGCCACCGGCTCTCTTTGGCCTGCGCGCGGCGGGCGCTGATGCGCGTTTGCGTGCGTTGCAGCGCCAGACCCGCGTGCTCGCGCAGATAGTCGTGCAGCGAACCGCTGCTAAAATCCTGCAATAGCGGCCAGAGCGTGAGGTCGGAAAAGTAATGGTCAATCAGACACAGGGCGATGCCGTTCACCCGACGCAGGGTGCGCAGGTGGATGACGTTGTCGCCCTCGTTGACGCTCAGTGCGTCGGCAATCGGGCTGGAGGCTGGTCGCAGCACCGCCAACAGCTTTTCGCTGGTGGGATGGCTGCCCTGATCCAGCAGATTCTGGCTGAAGCGTGCCTGGGCGTTGAGTGGGTAATCGAACGGGCGCATCAGCACCAGCACGCCGACGCCCTGACGACGCTGTACCCAGCCTTTCTCCACCAGCTGGTCGATGGCGCGGCGCAGGGTGTGGCGGTTCACCTCAAAGCGGGCGGCAAGCTGATGCTCCGCCGGAAGGTAGTCGCCGCAGCGGTAATGTTGACGAAGCTCCTGCTCAAGTCTGGCGGCAATTTCCTGATAACGCGTTGGATAGCTGGTCGGATGTGTAGACAAGTGCATAGCAATCAATGCCTCGCTGATCAGATGAAGTGCTTACGCAAACGCTGGGAGAGGAAATCCAGCAGGCTGACGGTGACGATGATCAACACCATCAGGGCGCAGGTTTGCTGAAACTGAAAGCCGCGAATCGCCTCCCACAGCGTGACGCCGATACCACCTGCGCCGACCATTCCGACCACGGTTGCCGAGCGGACGTTGGACTCAAAGCGGTACAGCGAATAGGAGATGAGGAGCGGCATCACCTGGGGCAGAACGCCGTAGAGGATCTCTTCAATCTTGTTGGCACCGGTGGCGCGAATGCCTTCAACCGGGCCAGGCTCAATGGCTTCTACCGCTTCGGAAAGCAGCTTGGAGAGCACCCCGGTGGTGTGGATAAACAGCGCCATGACGCCCGCAAAAGGACCAAGACCGACGGCGACCACGAACAGCATGGCGAAGACCATTTCGTTGATGGCGCGACAGGCGTCCATCAGGCGGCGCATCGGCTGGTAAATCCACCAGGGCACGAGGTTGTCGGCGCACATCAGGCCGAAAGGAATTGAGAGAACGACGGCGAGGGCGGTTCCCCAGACGGCGATTTGCAGGGTGACGGCCATTTCGCCGAGATAGTCCTGCCACTGGCTGAAGTCCGGCGGGAAGAAGTCGGCGGCGAAGGTCGCCATATTGCCGGAATCTTCGATCAACGTGAGCGGGGCCATTTCAGCGCCCTTCCACGAGACAACCAGCACGGCGAGCAGGATGGCCCAGCTCAGCAGCGAGAACCAGCTACGTTTCGGCGGGGCGACGGTGATGGTTTGCATATTTGGCTCCGTTGTTCTGTTTTGCCGGATGGCGGCTCCGCCTTATCCGGCCTACGTGTGTAGGCCCGGTAAGCATCGCGCCACCGGGCAATCCGTTACTGCACCACTTTATTCACGCTGGTCATCGCACCCAGCGCGGCGGTCAGACGGTCGAGGTCATCCAGCTGCGCCTTCAGCGCCGAGGTTTTGCTGGTTTTCTCTTCCTCGTTCAGCCCGTTGTTGTCCTTCACGCCCTGCATCTCTTTAAACAGCGCCAGCTGGCGAATCGGCACCAGTTGCAGATCGCTGGAGGCACGGAACGGTGCCCAGCCCAGACGTTCCAGGGTGGTTTTCTCTTCCGGCGTTTTGCCGTAATTCATGAAGAAGTCGTACACCTTGTCCTTGGTGGTTTCGGAGAGATTCTTACGCCAGACGATCGGATCGCCGGGGATCAGCGGCGACTTCCAGATAACCTTCAGCGCTTTCAGCTTTTCCGGCGCGGAGGTTTTCAGCTTGTCGAGGTTTTCGGTGTTGTTGGTGGCGACATCCACCTGCTTGTTGGCGACGGCCAGCGCGTTGGTTTCGTGTCCGGCGTTGACGGTGCGTTTGAAGTCGCTGGCGGCGATGTTGTTTTTGGCGAAGACGTAGTAACCGGGGACGAGGAAGCCTGACGTGGAATTGGGATCGCCGTTACCGAAGGTCAGATCCTTACGTTTGGCGATCAGATCGTTCAGGTTGTTGATCGGGCTGTCTTTGTTGACGATCAACACGCTCCAGTAGCCGGGTGATCCATCGGCCGCGACCGTCTGGGCAAAGACCTGACCATTGGCGCGATCCACCGCTTCCATCGCCGAAAGGTTGCCGTACCAGGCGATATCGACTTTGTTAAAGCGCATCCCCTGGATGATCCCGGCGTAGTCCGGGGCGAAGAAAGCGTTCACTTTTATGCCCAGCGACTTTTCCATGTTCTTCAGGAACGGTTCCCACTGCGGCTTCAGGTTTTGCTGTGATTCGGTCGAAATAATGCCAAAGTTCAGTGCTTTTTCTTGTTCTTCGGCATGAGCCGGGCTTAACAAGGTGCTGATGCTGAACATGCTGGTGAAGGCCAGCGCGGCAACGGCTTTATAATTCATTTTTTATCCTCGGTTCGGACTAAATTAAGCAGCCTGCGCGCTCTGTTCGACGCGGTTCATGCTGCGGTAGAGATGGTCAAATCTATCGTTATCAAAGTGCTGGCTACTGCCATCAAAGAACACGTGTCCCTGGCGCAGTGCGACAATGCGTTCGCAGTAGCGCAGGGCGTAATCCACCTGATGCAGCGTGACGACCACGGTGATGCCGTCGGTCTGATTGATATCGCGCAGGGTGTCCATCACGATGCGCGCCGATTCCGGGTCCAGCGAGGCGATCGGCTCATCGGCCAGAATGACCTTCGCCTGCTGCATCAGAGCGCGGGCGATAGCCACGCGCTGCTGCTGGCCGCCAGAGAGTGTTGAAACGCGCTGATACGCAAACTGCGCCATCCCGACGCGGGTCAGCGCCTGCAATGCGCGCTGTTTCTGCTCCAGGCTGAACCAGTTAAAACAGGTACGCCAGAACGGCGTG
This sequence comes from Citrobacter sp. R56, assembly GCF_016811995.1. Lineage (GTDB taxonomy): Bacteria > Pseudomonadota > Gammaproteobacteria > Enterobacterales > Enterobacteriaceae > Citrobacter_D > Citrobacter_D enshiensis. Next base: position 4,227,988 of record NZ_CP069159.1, on the reverse strand, counting down.
CTGCCGAGTGCGCCTATTAGCACGTTCTCGAGCACGGTCAGACGGTTCACCAGATTGAACTGCTGGAAGATGTAGCCCGTGTGGGCGCGGCTTTTGCGGATGTCGCGTGCCAGACGGCCTTCGCGCTGGACGGTACGCCCCATTAGCTCCACATGACTGCCTGGCGATTTATCGCCGGTAATCAACCCGCTTAAGTGACGTAAAAGGGTGGATTTGCCGGAACCGGACGGGCCAAGCAGAGCCACCATCTCACCGGAAGCGATGTCCATATCAACGGCGTGTAGCGCCTGCTGCTGATTGAACGTTTTGGAGAGTTTCTCGACACGAATCATCGTTTGCATGGTGCGGCCTCACTAAAAAAGTGGCCCCATCGTGGCGGATTAATGTGACGATTTTGTTAAGCGTTGGTGACTTGATGATGAAGAGTTGAGGAGAGATTGATGACAGAACGGGAGGGCGAGCCTCCCGTCAGGTTACTCGGTCGGTTGCTGCTGTTTCACAACGTTAATCATCCACGGCACGCCGTATTGATCGGTGACTTTACCGAATCCGTGTGCCCAGAAGGTTTCTTGCCAGTCCATTTCGATTTGACCTTTGGCGGCAAGGTTGTCAAACCAGCGCTTCCCTTCTTCGACATTTTGCGTATCAAGCACCAGCGTGAAGCCGGAGTAGTGTGCTTTGCCTGGTGCAACGGCATCACTCATCATGATATCGCTACCCGCAATGCGCACGTTGGCGTGGGCAATGGCGTTATCGGGGAATTCCATTCCGGACGGGCAACCGTCCTCGCTGTCCTGCGCCGATTTGGGCATTTCACCGAAGCTGATTTTGTAGAGCAGTTCCGCGCCCAGTGTCTGTTGGTAGTACGCGATGGCGTCGGCACAATTGCCGGCAAAAGAGATGTAGGGACTTAACGGCATAATGTTTACCTCAGGTAAAAGAAGCCAGTTAAGTGTAGTTATCGTAGGCCCGGTAAGCGAAGCGCCACCGGGCAATAAATGCCGGATGGCGGCGTAAACGCCTAATCCGGCTTACAAAAATCAGTTCTTTTTCACGAACTCGGATTTCAGCTTCATGGGGCCAAAACCGTCAATTTTGCAATCGATGTTATGGTCGCCTTCGACCAGGCGGATGTTCTTCACTTTGGTACCGATCTTCAGCATTGAAGAACTGCCTTTCACTTTCAGATCTTTAACCACGGTGACGCTGTCGCCGTCTGCCAGCAGATTGCCGTTGGCATCTTTCACGATCAGCTCATCGCTGTCGTGAGCCGGTTCGGCATCGTTCCATTCGTGAGCACATTCCGGGCAGATGAACATGCCGTTATCTTCGTAGGTGTATTCGGAGTTGCATTGTGGGCAATGGGGTAATGACATGTGGATTTCCTCAAAAGGTCAGCAGGGGCAAAAGCGCCCAAAAATGGCAGATTGCCGAAAAAGGCCGCAATTATACATAAAATCCTTAACGTTGTCGGGACTATTCCCAACTTAAGAATATGCCACCCCGCGACTGAAGGTCGCGGTGAGGGCCAAAAAATGTCATGACGATTTTTTAAGGGAAATTGCTACGTTTTGCTATTTAAGATAAGGTGAGGCAAACCTTCTTATAATAATGATCCAGCGGCACTAACACATCCTCGGTTTTTGTTAGTGAGCGCAATCTTACCCCCTAATTCAGGTAGGTAAAAATGACGCTATTGAGTCTGAAAATTTATATGTTCATCATAATTTAAGTGACATGTACTGAACGCCTTTCTTTATCTTTCTTATGGTTAACGGTCAGCAAGAAGCGGTCAGCAAGTGTTGATACATTCCTTATAACCCTCAGGGGTTTATTTTTTTAATATTTTCTATACGTAATTAAATATGCCGAAAATTCATAATAAAAATCACGGCTAAATAAAAGTAATATAAATTTGCGTTAAGGAAAGATTTTTTCATGCACACACAGACAATCTATGAATTAAGTCAGGAAGCCGAGCGTTTGTTATTACTCGCGCTCTCGCATCTGAGTCAAATAGCCGCATTTTCGCCGACGATGCTGGAGAGTGAGGGAAACGACAAAAGTGGGGAGAGTATTCTTCCCCCACATTTTAGCGCCCGTGGCATTGCTGCCCAACACGCTATGCTGAACAATGAGTTGCGTAAAATTACGCGGCTGGAAATGGTTCTGGCTATCGTTGGCACCATGAAAGCGGGAAAATCGACGACCATTAACGCGATTGTCGGAACGGAAGTGTTGCCCAACCGCAATCGCCCGATGACTGCACTGCCGACGTTGATCCGTCACACCCCGGGTCAGCAGGAACCGGTGCTACTTTTTTCCCATGTCGCCCCGATTGATACCCTGATGCACACGTTGCAACAACGACTGCAAGCGTGTGATCGCCAGCATCTGACACTGGCGCTGGAAATCGACAAAGACATGGATGACCTCATCCAGCGCATTGAACAAGGCGAGGCGTTCGAGCGTCATTACCTGGGCGCGCAGCCTATTTTCCACTGTCTGAAGAGCCTGAACGATCTGGTGCGTTTGTCGAAAGCGCTGGAGGTTGATTTTCCGTTTTCCGCCTACGCTGCCATTGAAAATATTCCGGTAATTGACGTTGAGTTTGTGCATCTGGCGGGGCTGGAGAATGCGCCAGGACAACTGACTTTGCTGGATACGCCAGGGCCAAACGAAGCCGGACAACCGCACCTGCAAACGATGCTCAACGACCTGTTGACTCGCGCTTCTGCGGTGCTGGCGGTGATGGACTACACCCAACTGAAGTCTATCTCCGATGAAGAGGTGCGCCAGGCGATCGCCGCGGTGGGCAAATCCGTCCCGCTGTATGCGCTGGTGAACAAGTTCGATCAAAAAGACCGCAACAGTGACGATGCAGAACAAGTCCGGGCGATGATTTCCGGCACGTTGATGAAGGGCTGTATTACGCCGGGGCACATTTATCCGGTTTCTTCAATGTGGGGATATCTGGCGAATCGGGCGCGTCACGAACTGTCGGTACACGGTCGGTTGCCTGATCCTCAGGAACAACGCTGGGTTCAGGATTTTGCGCAAGCCGCGCTCGGTCGGCGCTGGCGGCTGGCCGATCTTGACGATACTGAACACATTCGCCATGCGGCGGATTTGCTGTGGGAGGATTCGCTGTTTGCACTTCCCATGCAAACGCTGATGCAGGCGGCGTATGCCAATGCCTCGTTGTATGCCCTGCGCTCGGCGTCGCATAAGTTATTAAATTATGCTCAGAGCACACGCGATTATCTCGATTTTCGCTTTAACGGTCTGACGGTTGCGCAGGAAAAGCTGCAGGTGAATATCGCCCTGGTCGAAGCGGATTTACAGCAGTTACGGGCGAGCGAGGCGTCTGTAGGCGATGAAGTGCGCCACGAAGTCGCATTGGCGATGGATGCGGCTAACGCATTGCTGAACCAGCAGGATGCCGTCATTTTACGCGACATCAGCCGTTTATTCAGTGAAGAAAACATCGTGGCGATGTCAAAACGCGACACGCTTTCACCGATACCCGAAGCCGAAATCGTCGGCGAAACGCTGGTGTTATACGACGAAAGTCAGGCGCAGGTCGTTTTAAGCAAAATCCGGGCGTCCTGTGAGGTCGTGTTATTAAGGGCGCAGGAGAATGTCAGCCGCGAACTGGCGTTACGCTTTGAGCAACTCGAATCGACGCTGGCGCGGGTGTTTACGGATGCGATGCGCCCGATTGAAGCGCGGGTTAAAGAGGCGCTGAGTCATACCGGTTTTCGGGCGCGGATCAGCTTCCCGGCATTTCATGCTGCGCTGCTTAATTTCAATACCCAACCTTTGTTCAGGGAGGCGATGAGCCAGGAGAACCTGCAAGACGCGCAGAATCCGCCTTGCGCAAGCGTACGCGAAACCTTCTCACGTTGGCTGAACCAGCCTAACTGGGGGGGGAGAGATTATGTGGAAACAAAAGTGCGTTACCTCATTCATTTTACGACATTGCATTCCAGTCTTGAGGAGTATGTCCGCCACTTTAGCCAGCAAATCCGTAAAGTGTTGGCGGCTCAGGTTGATGCTTCTGTCACGGCAGGTATGACAACGTTCTTTGCTGATTTTTCACAGTGTCTGTCGGGGCTGCAGGAGAGCTTGCGGGAAAGCCTGGCGATGCGACAACAGAATGAATCTGCGGTGACGGCGCAGAGCCTGCAATTGCAGCACAGTCTTTCTACCGTGGCGTGGATATATGAGGACTCCCGTCTGTTGCGTGACGATATCCAAACCCTTTTTGCGACTGAGCAGACATGACAAATACGTTACGGGAAGGCCCGGGGCAGATGCTGGAATGCATTCACCCGAAGTTTATGGTCTCTCTGGTTCAGGGAGAAGAACTCAAACGGTCTGGCGGCACGCTGCAAGAGCAGTCGTTTCGCGAGCGCCTGTTGAAAGAGATGTTGACCTACGCACAGCTTCGTACGTGGGCGATGGCGGGGAGAGGCAGCGAGCACTTGATGATGCGCTTCACGCTGGTGGAAAAACTGGCGGGGATGCTTGATCACGGCCATCTGGCGCTGACCCGTATTGCTCAGCATCTGATGCAGATGCGACACAGCGAACTTCCCCGTGTATACGCGACTCCTGGCATCCGACAGCAACTCGACGCGTTGTCCGACGAGTTTACCCGACGCTGCGCGTACAAAGAAAAAGCGCTGACCCAACGCGGGCTGACGGTACAGGCAGGAGAGCATAGCGAGCAGGTTTTTACCCGCTGGCGAGCCGGAGTGTACGACGGCTGGTCGTTACCGGGGCGCTGTTTTGTCGCGCTTGAGGAGCTACGGTGGGGGGCTTTCGGCGATGCCTGCCGTTTGGCTAATGCCGACGTCGTATCGATGCTGAAAGATAATTTGCGCGCGATGGCCAGCCACGCACTGGCGCACAGCATTCACGCCGCGCCGACAACCCGCCACTACTATTCGCAGTGGCTCAATACGCCCAATACCCAGGGAACAAACGACAATAATGATCTGTTGAACTGGCTTGGAGACTGGTGTGACGCTGATAAACATCCGGTGTGCTGGTCCGTGACGCAGCGCTGGAAAAATGTGGCGTTAGGGATGCCGAGACTCTGTTCGGCGCAGCGGCTGGCGCATGCGATGGTGGAGGAGATATTTGCGCCGTCCCCTCTGGTAAGCCCAGAGGGGACGGGAAGGTTTTAGTGATTTAAGGAGTCAGCCGGTTGCTCTGCAACGCTTTGTGCCGGGACGTTACCGAAGCGTTTGGCGTACAGGGCAGTGATAATCGGCACCAGAATCGCGGTCACAATCACGCTGGCGGCGACCAGGGCGGTGGCCGATGCGGCAACCGGTTCAAATGCCGGGTTAATTTGCGCGATGATCACCGGGTTAGCGACGGCGGCGCCGGCTGCGGAAGAGGCCGCGACGCCTGCTGTACCGTTCCCACCACCGATAACACGGTCAGCGATAATCAGCGGAATACCGGTGATGATAATCACCGCCACACCCAGCACGATACCCAGCAGACCGGTGTCCATAATCACACTCAGGTTGATGGTGTTACCGAGCGCGAAGCCGAAGAACGGAATCAGTACTGGCGTGGCTTTGCTGAAGAAATCACGGAAGTCTTTATCAAGGTTACCCAGCGCAAAACCGATCAGGAATGGCAGGATAGCGCCCACAAAATGGTGGGGTTCAAATGATGCCAGACCCGCAGAACCCAGGATAAGCATGGTCATCAACGGACCGGATTCCAGAGACATCAGAACGAAGGCGCCAGACTCTTCTTTGGTGCCGTACTGGTTCATCAGGCTGGCATACAGACCGCCGTTGGTCATGTCCATCGCAGAGACAATCGCCAGAACGGACAGACCGGCGAAGAAACCGGTTTGAATACCGTTTTCCGGAATAAACATGGCGCAGACCATTGCCACAGCCCAGGCTACGGCGATTTTGGTGATCACCAGCGTCCCGGATTTACGTAACACGGTACCCGTGGCACGCAAGTTAATAGAGGCGCCAATACAGAAGAACCATACCGCCAGAATCGGCACGGTACCGGTAATCATCCCTTTGGTAAAACCACCGAAATAAGCACCAGTATTGGGTGCCAGAGTATTCAGGATGGCACCCAGTACCAGAGGAACCAGCATCATCCCGCCAGGGATACGTTCAATCGCGGCTTTAATTTTCATAAGCGTCCTCACAACTTGTCGCGCGGACAAGTCAGTAAATTATATTAATTTCAAAAGCTTATATTGATAAGGAAGCGAAGGATCGCCTCTTTCTCTTTGCGTGCACAAATCGGATGCGGTTTTTAACTGTGTGTCGCGATCCCCAGAGATGTTGTGTCTGCTGTCATCTTGCATTCTCTGGAATTACGATTCAATCAAAATAAAACGACGTTTTAGTTACCTGTATCACATATTTTATGGAAACATTTCCGGATGCCATGGAATATTAAAAATGCTGTAAATGCTTTGTAAAAAGGGAGGATTGGTTTTTACCTGGCAGCTTAATAATGACGGCAGTGATATTTCATTTTCATAGGTAAATGATCGACGCGTTCGAGTGTCAATAAACGCTATTTTCCGTAAGCAAAAAATCGACTGAGAATGACCTTATTTACAGTTGATGACGAAGGGAATATATATGTGTGAAGTTGATCACACATTTAAACGCTGGTAGGGTAAAGAAGTCATTAACCGCCCAATCAGGCGTCAACAGGTTCGGTTGTACAGGCCTCAAACGGTCAGTGGAAGTAAACCTGCTACGCTTGTTACAACGTCTGCATCCCTGCAGACCCCACGCTCGACGGTGACGTTAGCGCATTGCGCCAATGAATTCGATATGTAGCGAGACGGGCTTAGTCTACGAGGACAGCTATGCTGAAAAGGAAAAAAATAAAACCGATCACACTTCGCGACGTAACCATCATTGATGACGGTAAATTGCGTAAAGCGATAACCGCAGCGTCGCTGGGTAACGCGATGGAATGGTTTGATTTTGGTGTTTATGGCTTTGTTGCCTATGCGTTAGGTAAAGTATTCTTTCCAGGGGCTGACCCCAGCGTGCAGATGATTGCCGCGCTTGCCACCTTCTCTGTTCCCTTCCTGATTCGACCGCTTGGCGGATTGTTCTTCGGTATGTTGGGCGATAAATACGGTCGCCAGAAGATCCTCGCTATCACCATTGTGATTATGTCGATCAGTACCTTCTGTATCGGGTTGATTCCCTCGTATGCCTCTATTGGCATCTGGGCACCCATCCTGCTGTTGTTGTGTAAGATGGCGCAGGGGTTCTCGGTAGGGGGGGAATATACCGGCGCGTCGATTTTTGTCGCCGAGTATTCGCCCGACCGTAAACGCGGGTTTATGGGCAGTTGGCTGGATTTTGGTTCCATTGCGGGATTTGTGCTTGGCGCGGGAGTCGTCGTTCTGATTTCGACCGTGGTCGGCGAGGAAAACTTCCTCGACTGGGGCTGGCGTATTCCGTTCTTTATTGCGCTGCCGTTAGGGATTATTGGTCTCTATTTGCGTCATGCGCTGGAAGAGACCCCGGCGTTTCAGCAGCACGTTGAAAAGCTGGAGCAGGGCGACCGCGAAGGATTGCAGGACGGCCCGAAAGTGTCGTTTAAAGAGATTGCCACCAAGCACTGGCGCAGCCTGCTGACCTGTATTGGTCTGGTGATTGCAACCAACGTCACTTACTACATGCTGCTGACGTACATGCCGAGCTATCTCTCGCATAACCTGCACTATTCCGAAGATCACGGCGTGCTGATTATCATCGCCATTATGGTCGGGATGCTGTTTGTCCAGCCGATTATGGGGCTGCTGAGTGACCGTTATGGCCGCCGTCCGTTTATCATCCTGGGGAGCGTTGCGCTGTTTGCCCTGGCGATCCCGGCCTTTATGCTGATCAACAGTAATGTTATCGGTCTGATTTTTGCCGGTTTGCTGATGCTGGCGGTGATCCTCAACTGTTTCATTGGGGTGATGGCCGCGACGTTACCGGCGATGTTCCCGACGCACATTCGTTACAGTGCGCTGGCGGCGGCGTTTAATATTTCGGTACTGATTGCCGGTCTGACGCCAACGCTGGCGGCATGGCTGGTAGAAAGTTCGCAGAATCTGATGATGCCTGCCTATTACCTGATGGTGATTGCGCTGGTTGGCTTTGCGACCGGCATCACCATGAAAGAGACCGCCAATCTTCCGCTGAAAGGTGCGACGCCAGCGGCGTCGGACATTCAGGAAGCGAAAGAAATTTTGCGCGAGCATCACGATAATATCGAACACAAAATCGAAGATATCGATCAGGAAATTGCTGAGTTGCAGGCGAAACGCTCGCGTCTGGTACAGCAGCATCCGCGTATTGATGAGTGACAGGTAAACACTTAAGGTTCACTTAATCTCTATTGTGCACACTCTCCTCCAGCGTCCCGGAGGAGAGTGTGATGAAAAAGCGTGTTTACGAAAGTTTAACCACCGTGTTCAGCGTCATGATCGTCAGCAGTTTTGTCTACATCTGGGTGACCACTTACTGATTTTTATTCAGTATGACCCAGGCGCGCGTACCTGATGTGCCTTCACGGTTGTGTAAGAAGAACTGCCCGCGATGCAGTTGCGTAATGCGACTGACAATACTGAGCCCCAGCCCAATCCCGCCGTATCGGCTGTCCATGCGAACAAAGGCTTCGCTGAGCTTCCCGCATTTACTTTCATCAATCCCCGGACCTTCGTCTTCAACGGCTATAATCGCATCGTTATCGGTGTTGAGACTGATCGTAATGGTTGTCCCTTTCGGGCTGTAACGGTGTGCGTTTTCGACCAGATTGCGCAGCAACATACTCAGCAGCGTGGCGTCGCCGCGTACCGTGACATCCTCTGCGCTGTCTGGCAGCAGCAGCGTTTGCTGGCGTTGGTCCAGCATGGTGCTCAGCTCGTCATAAGAGGGCAGGATCACGTCATCCAGCAGCTTCACATGCTGATAATTTCCCGATGAGAATGACTGGCCGACACGGGCGAGTTGCAGCAATTGCGACACGCTATCCATCATTTGGTCGAGACGGGCCACCAATGGCGCGACATCCACGTTATGCGCTTTGGAGAGCAATTCCAGATGCAGACGCACTCCGGAAAGCGGGGTTCGTAATTCGTGGGCGACATCAGCGGTGAACAGGCGTTCATTCTCAAGCGTAGTCGTTAAGCGGGTGACCAGTTGATTCAGCGCCGTGACCACCGCGTCTATCTCAATCGTGCTGCTGTGAATATCTATGGGGGTCAGATTATCTGCCGTACGCGTTTCCAGCTCTTTTTGCAGATCGGCAAGTGGGCGGGTAATGCGCCGAACCGCCTGATAACAGATGAGCAGCGTCAGGCTGACCATAAACACGGCGGGGACAATCAGACTGGCTACCGCTTCACGGATCTCATGCAAGATGTGGCGGTCATTGTTTCGATTCTCGCGTAGCGCCTGCTCGAAAAGCTGAATCTGCTCAATGCTTTCGTGCCAGAGCCAGAAGGTGCTGATCAACTGAAATACCAGCAGAATCAGGCCGATGGTTAGCATCAGACGCTGACGAAGGGTCATGGGTCTGTGCAGAAAACGCGTCAGGTTCACTTAGTTTTCCTCAGCGACAACCAGCATGTAACCAAATCCCCGAACGGTGCGGATACGCGATTTCCCCACTTTGTCGCGCAGGTTGTGGATATGCACCTCCAGCGTATTGGTCGATGGCTCGTTGTCCCAGTTGTAAATGTCGTTGTACAAAATTTCGCGATGCACCGGGCTGCCTGCTTTGAGCATCAACCGTGACAGCAACGCATACTCTTTCGGCGTCAAGATCAGTTCTTGCCCGCTTAACCAGACCTGGCGACGCCCTAAATTCAGCGTCAGATTACCGACAACCAGCTCACTCTCACCCTGATTGTTGTGGCGACGCAGCAACGCCCGAATGCGCGCGTGCAGCTCTTCCAGCGCGAACGGTTTGACCAGGTAGTCGTCGGCACCGACATCCAGCCCGGAGACACGATCGTTGAGCGTGTCGCGGGCGGTGAGGATCAGCACCGGGAGGGTGTATTTTTTCTGCCGGATGCGCGCCAGAAAATGCAGTCCGTCTTCATCAGGCAACCCCAGATCCAGAACCACCAGACTGTAATGACCGGTCTCCAGACAATGCTGTGCGGCACGCGCAGTGGAGACGCCGTCGCAGGCGTATCCTTCGGTTTGCGCGGCAAGAATCAGTCCCTGCAATAACAACGTATCGTCTTCAACAATCAGAATTTTCATTAAGTTAGCCTCCTGCAGGGGTGCAGAATATCATCTGCAGCCTGGTAATACTTCGTCTGCACGCCCGTTAATCCCAGCATGGTCGAGAAAAGATTGTCCTGCGAGAAATCTTGCGAGCTTGCCTGTTTTTGTAAACACGTCTGGTCAACCTGATAACGCTTTTGATAATCATCAGAAAGCCAGAACAGCATCGGCACATGTTTTTGGGTATCCGGGGCAATGGCGTAAGGCAGACCGTGGAGATAAACACCGTTTTCTCCCAGGGACTCGCCGTGGTCGGAAAGATAAACCAGACTGGTGGTGAAATTATCCTGATGTGATTTCAATAGATTGATCGCTTTATCAACAATATAGTCAATGTACAGGATAGTATTATCGTAGGTGTTCACTAACTGTTGCTGTGAACAGGTCTGAATTTCGTTGGTGTCGCAGGTGGGGGTAAATTTCCGAAACTGCGGCGGATAACGGTTGTAATAGGTCGGGCCGTGGCTGCCAATGGTATGCAGAACAATGACGCCATCCCCCTGGAGTTTGTCGATGTATTCTTCCAGACCGTGGAAGAGGACTTCGTCATAGCATTCACCCTCAATACACTGCCCCGGCAAATTCAGCACCGTCATATCCTGATGTGGAACACGATCACACGCGCCCTTACAGCCGCCGTCGTTGTCGTTCCACTGCACGTTAATGCCCGCGCGTTGGAGGATATCCAGCAACCCTTCCTGATGATGCGCCAACTCTTCGTCATAGTGTTTTCGCGGCATGCCGGAGAACATACACGGTACGGAAATCGCCGTCGCAGTACCGCAGGAGGTGGTGTGGGGGAAATAGACCACGTTGTCTTTTTCCAGACGCGGATTGGTCTGGCGCGAATAACCCGACAGCGAGAAGTTATCGGCGCGCGACGTTTCACCGACGATCAGGATGGTCAGGTTTTTACGCGGTTGTTTGAGCATGAGCGGGTTGCGATGGGCATCCTCGCCAATACGCACCAGCGGCAGGTTGGCAAGACGCTGGTGTGAATACCAGGATGAGGTTGCGACAATGCTGCTCGATGGGCTGAGTGCTTTGATGAGTTGCTTATTATTGCGAAACAGCGACGCGTAGTCTTTGTAGAAAAAGAGGGCGACCAGCAGAATCAGCAACACGGAAATCAACACGCTGACGGCGCGATACACCGCACCGCGCAATGCCGGCGTGGTTGGTTTGATTTTGATCCAGCAGGCTATCACCGCCGCCAGAAAACCGCATACGCCCACCATGAGCACTATTTGCGGCGTGATCAGGGCGAATGTTTCCGCCGGAGTGGTATCCATCATGTTGGCAATCATCGAGCGGTCGATGATGATGCCGTAGGTCATGATGAAGTATTGCGCCGCCGCGCCGACCACAATGAACAGGCAGGCCAACGGGCGATTCAGCCACAGGAAAGAGGCCAGCGTCAGCACAATATTCATCACGCTGAAGGAAACCACCGGCATGGATAAAAACACCAGCACGTTGCGCAGGGAGTCCAGCGGTAAGTCCTGCAATACTTGCTTATAGAAGGCAATGTTCAGGCAGATGGAAATATAGAATGAGAACAGCAGGAGCCAGGAAATTTGTCCGAGAGTCGGTCTTCTAAAAAGGCGCTTTAACATTAGGGAAGTTCCATCAACTAAGTGGCGCAGATCCTCGCAAAGTAAAGTTAAGCCAACCTTAAGAATTTAAGGTTGGTGATTGCCAGCCCGATGAGGCATGACCGCCTCATCGGGCAACAACGAACGACGAAGGTTAATTACGGCTAACCGGTGCATCCAGCGGATACGGATTTTTGTGGATCCGGTTGTAGTTCAGCGCGTACAGCGCGGTGATGATCATCAGCGTCACGAACGACCACATCACCTCTTTCGCGCCAGAGCCGACCACCGCCCAGACGCAGTAGACAAACGCCACAAACGTCACCAGCAGGTAGAACGGACGCGCTTTACCAAAGTGGCCATGACCCAGCAGCAGCAGGGCGGCACAGGTATACAGGTACGGCACCAGCGTAAAGATGACCGACACCGAAGAGACCAGACCAAACTCTTTAGCCGCGTTGGGGGACATGCTGCTGAACTGGAAAATCGTCATCAGAATACCGACAATAATCAGCCCGGCGACCGGGGTCCCCGCTTTGTTCACGCGGGCGAAAATAGGCGGAAATAGCCCGTCGTCGGCGGCCGCTTTCGCCGTCTGACCCGCCAGCAGCGTCCAGCCGCCCAGAGAACCTAAACAGCCCGCCGCCGCGCAGAAGGAGACAATGGCGCCCGCGGTATTCCCCAGCGCCATGCGAGCGGCGTCACCGAAAGGTGAGGCTGAAACACGCAGGGCGGCGTTGGGGATCATCCCCATAATGGCCGTGGTGGAGAGGACGTAACACACGGCGGCAATCAGCACCCCGCCAATGGTGGCAATGGGGACATTGCGTTTTGGGTTTTTCACCACGCCTGCCGCCACGGAGGCGCTTTCTACCCCAATAAACGACCACAGCGTGACGCTCAACGTACTTTGAATCGCGCCAAAGGTGTTCATGCCGCTGACGTTCCAGGCGGCCATATAGGTTTCACCCCGGAACCAGAACCAGCCAAAGACCGCGATGCCTACGATCGGCACCAGCGCCAGGACAGTCGCAACAGCCTGCACGCGGGTGATCATTTTTGGCCCGACAATGTTCAGCAGAACGAAGATCCACAGAACCACGACGCAGGTGAGCGTCAGTACCAGCGGAACTTTCAGGATCGGGAAGAAGTAGCTCAGATAACCAACGCCGATAACCACCATGGCAATGTTACCGATCCAGCAGGCTAACCAGTACAAAACGTTGGTTTGATATCCCAAAAAAGGACCGAAGCAGCGGCGTGCGTAAGCGTAGGAACCACCGGGACTGGAGTCTAAGGACGACATTTTGGCGTAGACCATCGACAGCGCCAGTGCGCCGATAATCGTGACCAACCATCCGTAGATTGCAATCCCGCCGGTTGAAGCAAGGTTTGCGGGAAGCAGGAATACGCCTGAACCCATAATGTTCCCCGACACCATAAGGGTGACGGGGATTAAGCCCACTTTGTGAGCATCAGCATCCGTCGACATGTTTATCTCCTGGAAAGGTGAATCGCTACGTTAAAGTACGACGTATGATACGCCCTCAGGAGACCGCGTATTTATTATGGGGCGGGGTTATCGCCAATGCTGATATTATTGTGGCTCATCGTAAATCAGGGGGTGATTAAATAATCTGGCGCTCCCGGTGCTGGCTGACATAATGCAGCGGCGTCATACCATAGAACTCTTTAAACACCGAAATAAAGTACGATGTACTGCTATATCCGCACAGTTGAGAAACTTGTGAGATATTTTTTCCGTCCATGAGTAATTGATTCAAAGCGTAACGCATACGACAGGTTGTGATAATTTGGCTATAACTTGTGTTTTCATTTTTGAGCTTTTTCTTTAACAAACTCGGGCTTAAACATAAACAACTGGCGACCATGCTCAGGTTCCAGTCTTTATGGATATCGCTCTGAATGAGGTGATAAACACTGTCGCTGATGCGACTGCGCAGCATATGCATCAATAGCGAAATAAATTTTTTTCTGTCGAGAAAGCGTGATAGCACGGTGAACAGCAGCGAGCGAGTGCGTTCTTTTTCACTCTCATTCTGTGATTCCTCCAGACTGTGTGTGGCTGCGACGCGGAAGACATCCGGCGTCAGGCACACGGCAGTCAGTAAAGGCGTTGCGGAGCGTTGCCAGACCGGGACCTGTGAAAGATCTTTATTTAAAAAACGCAGATAGTCCTTAATGATGTCACGACTGATGTGCACCACCAGAGAATTATTGAGAGAAGAAATATCGATAATGTTATTTTCGCAGGCAAGCAACGCCATATGGTTTGCCTTTAAATTCACTGCCTCTTTGCCATTGACTCTCAGCCAGACATCTTTCTCAGTTAATACCACTATGCAAGGTTTGTTGCTGCAAATTCTCATACCCGAACTCCTGGAATATGAACATAAAATACCGGATCTCGCCAAAGGAGAGAGATACCGGGAGTAATTTCAATTGTATGATGAATCAAGTGCTGCAATAAAATAGCGTGCCTGAATAGAATTACAATACCCAGGGTGATTATTAGTGTGTACATAATTTTTTACGCATCGCGCCCGGCGATTTTCGCGCAAAAAAAAGCGCGGGGTGGGCCCGCGCAAAAAGGTATGACAGTGTTATTGTTTTGCAGCATTACTCAGGAACCACAGAGACACGTCATCCTCAAACTTCAAACCAGACGGTTGTGTCGTGGCGTTACGCCTTCACGCACATGACGTGATACACACCATCAATAATTTCCGTTCCTTCGGTTTCATGCTCAAAGCCAGGGAAGTGATGGTCCCAGGATTGCAGCGAGCGTAAGTAGCTCACCTGCGGGCTGTTTTCATCACCAAAGTTTTCCCCTGACAGCAGCATCGGGATTCCCGGCGGGTAAGGAATGACGGCGTTCGCCGCAATACGACCCGGCAGGTTTTCAATGGCCACCATTTCAACGTTGTTGTTGACGATGGCGTCCCAGGCATCGCGCGGTGTTATCTCAGCAGCCGGCAGACCGGAGTAAGCGGCGTTGAGTCGGGCGCCCGGATTATTTTCACGTAGCCAGCTAAACATGGTGTCACCGAGGTCGTGAATGCCCATGTTCGCGTAAGTGTCAGGATAGTTCTGTGCCAGTTCCGGCATTACCTGCGCCAGCGGCGTGTTGGCGTCATAATGATGTTTGAAAGAGCATAACGTGTTGATAAGCGTCCCCCATTTGCCACGGGTGACCCCCATAGAGAACAGGAACATAATCTGGAAGCCGGTGGTTCGGGTCGGCACAATCCCATGACGGCCAAGCCATGCGGTCACCAGCGCGGCAGGCACCCCTGTCTCTTCCAGTTCGCCGTCATCGCCCATTCCCGGTGCCAGAATGCTGACTTTTATCGGGTCGAGCATGCTCCAGTTATCCGGCAGATCCTTAAAGCCGTGCCAGGATTCGCCAGGATGCATCACCCAGCAGTCCTGTTCAGTGGCCAACAGTTGTCTCGGGGCATCAGCAAAGTCGTAGGTTTTTCCGGTTGCCGGGTCGGTAACAACCTCTTTGTTCCACGGTTTAAAGAACCACTCCTCGTCTGCGGCGAATTCGTTGTACAACCGCGCCATGGCCTGGCGGAAGTCGATCGCTTCTTCGAGAACCTCCTGGGTCAGCGACAGGCCGCTGTTCCCATCCATCATGGAGACCGCCACATCGTTGGAGGCGCAAATCGCATACAGCGGCGAGGTGGTGGCGTGCATCATGTACGCCTGGTTAAAGCGGGAGAAGTTTATCGCGCCACGACCTTCACGTACGTGGATATAAGAGGCCTGAGAGAGCGCATTCAGCAGTTTGTGGGTGGAGTGGGTGGCGAAAACGGTCGGGCCGCTGTGATCGCCCGGTTGACCACGCATGGCGTAGTGGTCGGCGTAAATCGGGTTGAAACGGGCATAACCGTACCAGGCTTCGTCGAAGTGCAGGCGGTCAGTGGTTTGCGCCAGTAGCTCCTGCGCCTCTTTGGCGTTGTAGCACACACCGTCATAGGTGCAGTTGGTCACCACGCTGTAGGAGGGTTTTTGCCCCGCTTTGTCTTTGGTCAGCGGGCTTTCGCTGATTTTTTTCTGCAAGGTTTCCGGCTGCATTTCTTGCGGGTAGATAGGCCCGATAATGCCGTAACGGTTGCGACTCGGCACCATATAGACCGGTTTTGCGCCCGTCAGGATCAGCCCCTGTTCGATGGATTTGTGGCAGTTACGATCCAGCACCACCACGTCGTTGGCGGTCATGCAGGCCTGCATGATGGTGCGGTTAGAACCGGAGGTTCCCACCACCACGGACCAGGAACGATCGGCGCCAAAGACGCGGGCCGCATTTTTCTCACTCTCGCCAAAGGCGCCAGTATGGTCGAGTAAGGAGCCCAGTGTGGTTCGTTCGATCCCCATGTCGCTACGGAACAGATTTTCGCCATAATAATCATGGTAAAAACGACCTGCCGGTGTTTTGGTAAAACCGACGCCGCCCTGGTGGCCTGGTGCTGCCCAAGAGTATTCGTGGATGTCGCTGTATTTCATCAGCGCGTTGAACAGCGGCGGCAGGAGTTGCTGCCGATAACGGGTCATTGCGGCGATGGCGCGCCCGGCAATAAAGTCTGCGGTGTCTTCCAGAATCCAGGCGAATTCATCGACAAGCTCCAGCAGGTCGCGATCCAGCGATGCCGTCGCTTTTTCCCTGTCACCTAACAGGAAAACCGGGACGTTTTGCTGGCGTTCGTGAAGCTTGCCGATCAATTGCCTGACATTCTGGTGTTCATCCTGCTGTTCCATTTGGTAGCTGAACATCAGACAGTCAATGGCTTCATTGGCGGACAGGATGGCGTAACCGTCATCGAAAGACGTGGACTTAATGACGGTGACATTTTGCCGACTTAAGGCGTCCGCCAGACGTTCGACGGCGCTACCGACCCAGGTGTCCTGGTGCAGAAACTCACTTTCAACAATTAATACTTTCATCATCTCTTACCCGTTGTGGAGGTAATGCAATTTGCGGATTGCAGACACACCGTATGAATGTGACGCGGGCAAGTATTATCCTGTGAAAGAGAGGGTGTAAAGTGAGTGAAAAACACGCAACTTTTAATTTTTTATTTTAATAAACAACGTATTAAATTGAGATGATAACGTTTTTGTTACGTGGTTTATCGACAGGTGAACTATTTTTTTGGCTGATAGTGATATTGCGCACAGGGCTGTGCGAACGTGTTATCCGGCCTCTGTGTACAGGCCGGATAAGCACGATGTCATTCCGGGATCAGGAGTCCGGCAGCAGTGCGTATCGTCGTAGCTGGCGACAATGAAAACCGGCCAGCAGTATCACCGTGGTTAATGCGCCGAGCAGGGCACAGAACATATCTGACTGGGTATCCCACGGATCGCCCTGGGTGCCGAGGAAATCATCTGCCCCCTGACCCATGGCCAGTGCCGCCCACCATTCGATAAATTCATAGGTCGCGCTGATAGCCAGCGCTACGCAGCACACCAGAAAGGCCAGCATTTTACGCCCACGAACAATTTGCCCACGGAGCAAAATCTCGCGCGCCGTTAGCGCAGGGACTAACCCCTGGAAGAAATGGCCTAATTTGTCGTACGGATTGCGGTGGAGTCCCAGCCATTCCTGAACGTCGAACCCAATGGGGACTTTGGCATAGGTGTACATGCCGCCAACCATCAGAATGATGGCGTGTAAGAAAATGAGCGTATAGAGCAGGGGCGTCAGTGGGTAGCGTTTCGCCGTTGCCAGCAGCAACGGGACGACAATAATGACCGGCGTGACTTCCATCAACCAGGTGAGTTTCTCCCCGGCAGAGAGGCCGGTATAGAGGAGAATCAGCCCTAAAATGAGAGCGCCAGCTTGTAACATCAAGGGATTAAGCGTGCGGGTCATGATGATTTTGTGACTCAAAGGAAAAGGTCACTATTCACCGCCGCGGGGAAAAATTCAACGCCTGTATTTCACAGGAAAAAACGGCCCGATGGGAAACCGGGCCGGGACGGTTATTTCGCGCAGTTAGCGCACTGTTTGCTGACGATCTGCTGGAAGAAATCGTTGCCTTTGTCATCCACGAGGATAAAGGCCGGGAAATCTTCTACTTCGATTTTCCAGATTGCTTCCATACCCAGTTCCGGATATTCGACGCATTCCAGATGCTTGATGCTCTGTTGCGCCAGAACTGCCGCCGGGCCACCGATACTGCCCAGATAGAAGCCGCCGTGTTTGTGGCAGGCGTCGGTCACCTGCTGGCTACGGTTGCCTTTCGCCAGCATGATCATGCTGCCGCCGTGCGATTGCAGCAGATCGACGTAGGAGTCCATACGGCCAGCGGTGGTTGGGCCCAGGGAACCCGACGGGTAGCCAGCCGGTGTTTTGGCCGGGCCTGCGTAGTAGATCGGGTGATCTTTAATGTACTGCGGCAGACCTTCTCCTGAGTCAATACGCTCTTTCAGCTTCGCGTGGGCGATGTCGCGCCCGACGATGATGGTGCCCGTCAGTGAAAGGCGAGTGGAGACCGGATACTGTGATAGCTGGGCAAGGATCTCTTTCATCGGGCGGTTGAGGTCAACGTTGACCACTTCACCTTCACCTGCCTGACGCAGGGATTCCGGAATGTACTGGCCCGGATTCTGTTCCAGTTTTTCGATCCAGATACCGTCGCGGTTAATTTTGGCTTTAATGTTACGGTCTGCGGAACAGGAGACGCCCATCCCCACCGGACAGGATGCGCCATGACGCGGCAGACGGATCACGCGGATATCGTGAGCAAAGTATTTACCGCCAAACTGGGCGCCGAGGCCGAGTTTTTGCGCCTCTTCCAGCAGTTCCTGCTCCAGTTGAATGTCGCGGAACGCCTGGCCGTGAGCATTGCCTTCGGTCGGCAGTTCGTCGTAGTAGTGCGTGCTGGCGAGTTTCACCGTCTTCAGCGTGCTTTCCGCAGAGGTGCCGCCAATGACAAACGCGATATGGTATGGCGGGCAGGCCGCAGTTCCCAGCGTACGCATTTTGTCGACGAGGTAGTTTTTCAGTTTACCCGGGGTCAGCAGGGCTTTGGTTTCTTGATACAGGTACGTTTTGTTCGCGGAACCACCGCCTTTGGCGATGCAGAGAAATTTGTATTCATCGCCGTCAACGGCGTAGAGGTCGATTTGCGCGGGCAGGTTGCTGCCGGTATTAACCTCTTTGTACATATCTAACGCGGCGTTTTGCGAATAGCGCAGGTTGTCTTCGATATAGGTGTTATACACGCCTTTTGACAGCGCGGCTTCGTCACCGCCGCCGGTCCAGACACGCTGGCCTTTTTTACCCATGATGATCGCGGTGCCGGTATCCTGGCAGGTGGGCAACACGCCTTTCGCCGCGATTTCTGAGTTTCTTAAGAATTGCAGCGCGACGTATTTATCGTTTTCGCTGGCTTCGGGGTCGTGAAGAATGGAGGCGACTTGCTGCTGGTGTGCTGGGCGGAGCATAAAGGAGGCGTCATGGAAGGCTTGCTGGGCCAGCAGCGTAAGGGCTTGCGGCTCGACCTTCAGAATCGACTCTCCTTCGAAGTCGCTAACGCTAACGTGCTCGGAGGTCAGCAGATAGTACTCTGTTTTGTCTTTCCCCATCGGGAAAGGCGCCTGGTAAGTGAATTCAATTTTTGACATTTGCTTCCAGCCTGTTCGTTTTTATCAGGAATGTAACATTCACTGTCTATTTCGAGGTGCGTGCCGCGCTTAACGGTGCGGCACGCGAGGTGTGGTTACAGGAACCCGTACATGGCAGCGAAGACCCAGCCAAATACGCAGGAGACGCTCACGCCGATCAAACCAGGTAAAATGAAGCTGTGGTTGATCACGAAGCGACCAATGCGGGTGGTGCCGGAACGGTCAAACTGAATGGCCGCCAGATCGCTCGGGTAGGTCGGCAGAATGTAGTAGCCGTAGCACGCCGGAGCAGACGCCACGATATACGCCGGATCGACGCCGATTGCCAGTGCCACCGGAACGATAGCCGCCAGCGCTGCCGCCTGAGAGTTTACAAACTTGGAAACCAGCAGCAGAACAATCGCATAGGCCCATGGATACTCTTTCACCATCTCACCCAGTACGCCCTGGATTTCATCCATATGCGCGCCGAACATGGTTTCCGCCATCCAGGCAATACCGTACACCGCCACAATGGCGATCATACCTGAACGGAACACTTCGTTTTTTGAGATAGAAGCAGGATTGGTTTTGGTCAGGATAATAATGAGCGCACCGGTCAGCAGCATAAACATCTGAATGACCAGAACCATGGACAGCGGTTTGCCGCCAAAGGACGGACGCAGATCAGAGAAGGCACCCAGTACAGCCACGATTGCGATAGAGGCCAGGAAGATCCACATCGCCAGCCAGTTGCTCTTCGGCAGTTTTTTGTCTAACAGCGTTGCGGTATCGCCGTACACGTAATGGTGGTTTTCCGGAACGGAAATAAATTTCTGAAAATCTTCGTCTTTATCCAGATCTTTACCACGGAACCAGCTAAAGATACCGATAGCCAGTATACCCAACAGCGTTGAAGGGATAGTGATAGAGAGCAGGTCAAGGAATTCCAGATGCTTGCCTTCAAAAGTGACATTACCCAGCATCGCTACCAGTGATACCACCGCAACGGAAACCGGGCTGGCGATGATCCCCATCTGCGCACCGATGGAACTCGCGGCCATTGGACGTTCCGGGCGAATATTGTTCTTAATCGCAACGTCGTAAATGATTGGCAGAATGGTGTACACCACGTGGCCCGTACCGCAGAGAATGGTCAGCGTACAGGTTACAAAGGGTGCCAGAATGGAGACATATTTCGGGTTGCGGCGCAGTAATTTCTCCGCAATCTGCAACATGACGTCCAGACCGCCGGAAGCCTGCAAGGTCGCCGATGCCGCCACCACCGCGATGATAACCAGCATTACGTCGACCGGCGGTTTACCCGGCTGAAGATGGAAAACAAAAACCAGAATGACAAGACCGATACCGCCTAACAAACCCAGCGCGATACCGCCCTTTCTGGCGCCATAAAACAGACACACTAATATAATAAGAAGTTGTATACTAAATAACATTTATTTACCCTCGCGAAAAAACCAGTCAATTTTGTTAAATGGCTCACTGACAATTTTTGATTTCCTGTACACATATCAAAAATTGACAAATATTCGTTACCTCTGCATTTGCGATTAATGCAATGCCGGATCCTTTAGGAACTTATTAAAAATGTTTAAGTTATTATAGTTCTTTTCAGAGATGAGCACTCTCTGGCGATGGGGCGCAGGGCTTTTAATGACGAGCAGTGACTGGTGTTGTCGTTTTTGTATGTTATTCCAGTTATTCAATAACATATCATCCGCGTTATCTCTTCCGCTATTACGTAAATCACAGCTAAAAGAGAAAGGGATTTTATTTATGTGATCGCAATCACTCCGGGGTATGGAGTTATTATCCGGGAATGTAGAATCAGTCGTCTGCTCACAAAACGATACGGTATTCATAAGATGTAGCATGTTCTCCATTGCTACTTATTTTAAATTACCTGAAGTGTTTAGCTAATTCAGGCAAATCCTTTTTTAATAAAAATACACACTCTGTAAGTTAGATAATACTTAAATAACTTTTGTTAGCGCTTATGAAATTAAAAACAACATGGCGTTAATCAATTATAAGATATTGAATTAAAAGCTGTATTACAGCCCGGTTTGATCTGGCACAAGCTTTGTATTGTGACAATTAAATCTGAGACCTGGTGATTTTTCATTATTGTAATAATTTTTACGATTATATAACGAATAATCCCAGGCCTGATTTTTATTTTTACTGGCAATATTGCTTAAGCAACGAGTAATGCTCAGCCTGAATTCGATACCGGTAAACCGGTCTGCCGGTGACACCATAATGAATGCTGGTAAACAAAATATGGCAGTTGACCAGCCAAATAAGGTACTTTCGGCAGGAAACACGAGATATATTAACCTCGTTTGCCAGTTCATCAGTGGAAAATTCCATTTCCTGGTGGGCGTCTATCCACTGGCACAGCGTGCGCAGGGTTTGCGGCGTCAGACCTTTCGGCAGGCGTCGGCTATCCTGCTCACTGGAGGCGCTACCGTGGATGAGCTGGTCGAGTTCTGACTGTTCATAGTATTGATGCTTTTCCATTGCCGCTTTTCTTTGCCGCCAGCCCGTCAGCGCCTCTTCAAAGCGGGAAGCCTGAAAAGGTTTGATCAGATAATCGACCACGCCGTAATGGAGGGAGTCTTTGATGGTCGTGGCATCGGCTGCTGAGGAGATAACAATGACATCGCATTTGTAGCCCGCGCTGTGCAGGATCGGCAACAGATCCAATCCATTTTCCTTTTGCATGTAAATATCAAGCAAAATCAGGTCAATAGGCTCTTCACCATCGAAGATGATCTCTTTTGCTTTCTCTAGCGTAGAGGCGGTTCCGCAACAATGAAAGCCAGGGGTTTGCGCAACATAGCGACGATTTAGCTCCGCTACCATTGCGTCGTCATCGACAATTAAGACATTGATCATACGCGGTTCCTTTCCCCATCCCAGGGTAACTGTACATAAAATTGTGTAAAGATCCCAGGTTCCGACTCGACGGAAATATGACCGCCAATACTTTCAACCTGTTGTTTTACTAAAGATAAACCGACACCACGTTCGGTTCCCTTTGACGAGACGCCTTTCTCAAAAATGTGTGCTATCCGCTCGGGTTCGATGCCCGGGCCATCATCATTCACTTCGCAGTGTAGAAAACCATGCCGATAATGTAAGGATACGCTGATTTCGCCGCCGGGCGTTTGATCGAACGCCTCCAACGCGTTATCAATCAAATTACCCAAAACGGTAATCAACACAGTGACTTGATCTTCATTGCTGCATTCCGGCAACTGGCTTTCATTACTGATCACCAGACTGTGCCCTAAATCGGATGTGCGATTCATCTTACTGAGTAAAAAACCTGCGATGACGGGTGATTTTATTTTCCCCAGCAGTGAGCCGATCTCTTCCTGATAGTTATTCGCGGTCTTAAGAATATAATCTTCCAGCTGCTTATAACTCTTCAGATGCAATAATCCCAGAATCACATGCAATTTGTTCATAAATTCGTGGGATCGTTCACGGAGTGCATCCGCGTAGTTGACCATACCGTCCAGTCGTTGCATGAGCTGGCGAACTTCGGTTTTATCCCTGAATGTTGAGATGGCACCGATGATTTTTCCATTGCTGCGTACCGGGACGGTGTTGATTAACAGCAACCTGTCTTTGATGGTGATCTCTTCGTCGCGGCGCGGTTTACCGTCGCGAAGCACTTCGCTGAGATCCACGACCTGCGACCAGGCGTGGCTGAGGGTGGAGAGCTGCGCATCGTCCTGGGATTTGCGGTAAGCGAGCAGTTCTTGCGCCGCATGGTTAATCAGCGTCACTTCGCCATTGCCGTCGACGGCGATCACCCCCTCTTTCATGGATTGCAGCATGGCCTGACGCTGTTCAAAAAGCGTGGAGATTTCGTAGGGTTCCAGGCCAAACAGAATGCGTTTTAGCACCCTGACCAACACGTAAGCACCTAACAGACCGACCAGTGCGCCAAATAAAACAGACCAGATAATGCTCCAGCGACTGTTGTTGATTTGCTCGGTAACCCGACTGAGTTCGAGGCCAATGGCGACGACGCCGATCTGTTTATGGTTTTCGTCATAGATGGGCGTGAAGACCCGCAGCGCTTTCGCCAGAAAGCCGCGATTGATGGCAACGTTTTCTTTTCCCTGCAGGGCCAAAAGGATGTCGTCGCCTTTAAACGGTTTGCCGATGCGCTGTGCTTCGGGGTGCGAGTAGCGGATGCTCTGCATATTGGTGATCACGACAAACAACAAATCGTTGCGCTTACTGACGGCTTCGGCAATCGTCTGAAGACCGCTTTCTTCGGGTTTTTTCTCGAGGCCGTGGCGAACTTCCGGGGAATCCGCCAACGTCCGCGCCACCGCCAGCGCTTTATTCGCCAGCGCGTCGCGGGTCATCTGACTGATTTGTGAGAAGTAAATCAGATGGACAACCAATAGCACGGAGAACAGTACGGCGCTGACCATCAGTATCACCGTTGTACCGAGTTTCATTGGCCGTTTACGCACAGCGAGGCGTTGCAGGGAGTGTCTCATCGCAGTCCTGGATTCACGAATC
The DNA here is from genome assembly GCF_016811995.1 of Citrobacter sp. R56. Classification (GTDB taxonomy): domain Bacteria; phylum Pseudomonadota; class Gammaproteobacteria; order Enterobacterales; family Enterobacteriaceae; genus Citrobacter_D; species Citrobacter_D enshiensis. The sequence continues at coordinate 4,203,873 of NZ_CP069159.1, read as the reverse complement.
GTAAGGGTATTATCCCTGATGGGCTGCGTAATTCAAAGGCGCCAGGTTTTTTCTGGCGCCGGAGTAACATAATTAACGGCCTGTAAAACCTCGGGATTTGCTGGCCGACCGCCTGAACCCGGTGGGCCGGTTAAGGGGTAAGGAAGACGTGGGGCGTTGGGGCACCGGGATGTGGGCCAACCTGAACATCGGCACCGTACCAGCGGGATAACGTTTCGCGCTGCAGAACGTCGATGGGCGTACCTTCAGAGACGAGCCGGCCGTCATGCAGCAACAGGATGCGATCGGCCCACAGTGCCGCCAGATTGAGATCGTGCAACACCACGCAAACGTGAAGCAGCCCCTGCTGGGTGAGCGATTTAAGCAGCCGGAGCAAATGCTGCTGATGAAACAGATCCAGCGCAGAGGTCGGTTCATCCAGAAACAGCCAGCCGCGTGGTGAGCCTTCGCGCCACAGTTGCGCCAGCGCGCGCGCTAACTGCACGCGCTGTTGCTCGCCGCCGGACAGCGCGGCATAGCGTCTTCCCGCCAGCGACAGGCATTCGGTCAACTGCATCACCTGATGAATCACCGACGGTTCGGGCTGTGGCGTCCAGGGCATTCGCCCCATCCCAATCACGGTTTCGACTGGCCAGTCGAAACCGACCTGTGTTTGCTGGAGCATCACGGCGCGGTGGCGCGAAAGGGTTTGCGCTGACCATTGCGCCAGCGGTTTGTCCGCTAACAAACAGCAACCGCGCGCGGGAGGAATATAGCCTGTGAGCAGCCGTAGCAGCGTTGATTTTCCCGCGCCGTTGGGGCCAATAAGCGCCAGTAATTCCCCCTGCGCAAGGCTAAGAGACACGTCACGAATCACGGAACTGTTGGCGACTGTGTAGCTTATCTCTTCGGCAATGAGGCGTTCAGTCATGTTGCCCTCCCCGACGAAAAATAAGCCACAGGAACCAGGGCGCGCCTAACATGCTGGTCAGGAGTCCGACCGGCATTTCTGCCGGGGCAACCAGCGTGCGGGCGAGCGTATCGGCAACGAGTAACAAGAACGCACCGGCCAGCACAGACCCTGGGATCACCGCCCGGTGGTCCGCGCTTAACCCCATGCGAATCACATGCGGAACGACCAGACCGATAAACCCAATGACCCCGCTGATGGCGACCGCCGCTGCGACCAGCAACGCGCTGCAAACCAGTAAAATACGCTGAACAGTGCGGACATCGACCCCCAGATAATGGGCCTCTTCTTCGCCCAGTTGCAGGAGATTAAGCGTGGCCGCAAGGCGCCAGATGATCACTACCGTGGGGAGCATCAGAGAGGTCACCGCCAGCAGCGTTGACCACTGCGCCTGACCGAGACTCCCCATTCCCCACAGCGAAAGCTGGCGGAGTTGCGCATCGTTACTGAGCCATGACAGAACGCCTACCGCCGCGCCGCACAAGGCGTTGATGGCGATGCCGACGAGCAGGAGCCGCGAAAGCGAGCCATGATGTTGTCGGCTGAGCAGAAAAATAACGATCGTTGCCACTAATGCCCCAACGAACGCCGCCAGCATCGGGGCGTAAAGCATCAACAGCGGAGATAAGGTGAACGGCAGTACCACCCACAGCGCAACGGCGAGAGCCGCGCCGCTGCTGATCCCAAGCAGGCCGGGGTCGGCAAGAGGATTGCGGAAAAGCCCCTGCATGACGCAGCCTGCCAGCGCCAGCGAACCGCCGATAACCAGCGCCAGCAGCACTCTGGGTAAACGGATGGTCAACCAAATCTGGCGTAAGGCATCATCGCCTTCACGCCAGAGCAGGTTCACCGGCAGACGCAGCGCGCCAAAGCCGCTCGCCAGCACCGTCGCCAGCGCCAGTATCAGCGCCAGCGTATACAGGGAGAACGTGATATGCCGTGGCATCAGGGCAATGACTCCGCTTTGTTGCGTAGCTGCTGGATAGCCTGCGGAGTGCGCACGCTAAAGCCGAGCAGCGCCATATCATCGACTGCCAGCACCTGCTTATGGCGACCCGCAGGCGTTTGCGCCAGTCCGGGCAGTTTCCACAAGTTTTCTTCACCACCCAGGGCCGCCAGACCTTCCTTCGGTATCACCACAAGATCAGGCTGACTGGCGATAACCCCTTCCTGAGAAAGCGGCTGGTAGCGAGAGAATCCCTGCATGGCGTTGTGTAATCCCGCCGCGCGAATGGCGGCGTCAGCCCCCGTTTGCTGTCCGGCCGCCATCGCACTCATCCCGCCGTGATTCAGAATAAACAGCACACGTTTATTGAGCGGTGTCGTTGGCAGGGCAGTGATTTCCTGATGCAACGTTTTTCGCAGGGCCTCGCCTTGCGCAACCCGGTGGGTGGCTTTCGCGATGATCTGGACTTTCTCATCAATGACGCTGAGATCGTTGCGATCCGGAAGGGTAATCACCCGTACTTTGCTTTGCTCAAGCTGTTTGAGCACCAGCGAAGGCTGCGCCTGGCTACTGGCCAGCACAAGCGTGGGGCGCATAGCGAGCAGTCCCTCGGCATTAAGCTGGCGCAGATAGCCCACATCCGGCAGGGCAGTGGCCTCCAGAGGCCACTGGCTGGTGCTGTCGCGGGCGACAAGCGAAGACTGCGCCCCGAGTGCATAGACGATCTCGGTCACATCCCCCCCGAGGGCGACGATCTTATCTGCCGTGGCAGCAAACGCGCTCAGCGGCAGTGCGACAATCAGGGCGAGCCATTTTTTCATGCCGCCAGTCCTTTAGGCGCAAGGGCATCGATCTGCTTGCGCCATTGCGATTGCTCCGGCTCGCCTTCACTCCGTTGACCGTAGAGTTGGGCAATTTGCGTGCCGTCGTGCGCAAAAAGCTCGAGGCTGGTGACGTGGCCATCAGCGGTCGGTTTTCGCGTTACCCAGGTTTCGGCAATCTTCTCTTCCAGCAGATGCAGCGTAAAGGTCGGATTAAATATGTTCAGCCACCCCTTCATTGGCACCACTTTTTCAACGGCGCCAGTGAAGATCTGCACGCATCCTTTGTTGCCGACGAAGACCATGATTTCGTTGCCGTCCTGGCGGGCAGCGTTCAGGATCTCAGCCAGCGCGCTGTTCGGCACCTTACAGGCCAGATCGTCAGCAACCTGTTCAAACGCCTGCTGACGGGTCAGGTTATGGCGTTTTAGCAGGGTGAAGAACTGGTGAACGTCGGTCATCGCGCGCCACTCTTTTTCAATAGCGCCGGCCTCTGTCTGTGGCGCGCTGGCGGGGGCGTCGGTCGTTTTCAACGCCAGCGGCGGGTTCTCTTCGGTGATAAAACGCTGCAGAACGTCATTCCAGGCCGGGGTTTCCGTGTTGTCGGTCGCGTACACTTTCAGTACGGCATCCCCCTGATAGTCAAAGAATTGAATGCTTTGACGCTCGCCGCGGGCGCTTGTTTCCTTGACATGGAACACCCAGGCCCACTGATTCAGGAACAGGCGCAGATCGAGCGCGCGCGGGTTAAGCACTAGTCCGGCGTGACCGCTCAGATGCTGGTGGGTGAAGGCGCCAACCTGTTCATGCACTGCGTACTCGTTGCGGCAAATACATTTTGTTTCGCCAACGGCTTCCAGCGCGGCGAGGAGTTCGCGGATGTCGCCGTGCAGTCTTCGGGCGTCATGGCCGACGCGGGCAAACGTCAGTTCAGCTTCGCTGATATTCATCAGACCCGCGATATCACGCGCATATTTCTCCGGGTTCTGTTCTTTTAGCTCAAGCCAGCGAGTGTAGTGATTCATTGTCTCTTCCTTCCAGATAATAGCCCCGGCGAACCGGGGTGCGATGATTACCATTGATAGCTCACGAAAATCTTGCCGTTACGACCGTCCTGCGGAATACCCTGCGGCGACCAGTACTCTTTATCGAAGGCGTTGCCCAGTACGAGAGTGGTGGTCATGCCTTTCAGCGCTTGTTGTCCCTGGTAGCTGACGTAAAAATCGTTCACGGCATAACCCGGCTGTTTACTGTATTCGCTGCTGATGTGCGTTGAGCGATCGGCAAAGGTGCCGACCCAGCCGACGGAGAAACCGCTTTGTGCCACCGGTACGTTGAGCTTGCTGGTGACGGTGTCCGGGTTAATGCTGGAGATATATTCGCCGGTGTCCGTATCTTTGCCACGCGTGCGGTTGTACGCGACATCGAGGCTGAACAGGTCTGTTGCGTATTTTGTCATCACGTCCCAGCCCCAGATTTTGGCGTTCGGGACGTTATAAGACATGGTGGTGGCTGCGGCGAAGTCGACGGACGTGGAGATATAATCCTTCGCGTTGGTATCAAAGTAGCTGGCCTTAAACTCCAGAGCATCGTTGGACAGCATCAGGTCGTTAAAGCGCAGTCCAAAACCATATTCCTGTGTTTCGTTCGTTTCCGGGCGCAGATTCGGATTCGGTATCCAGTAGTTAGTGTAGAAGTTGCCGATAGAGAAGTGTTTGGAGTCGTTATACATTTCGCCCATTGTCGGCGCGCGAAATGCCTGAGCGTAAGAACCAAACAGCATCAGCCAGTCGGTGGGGCTGACGGTCATCCCGGCACGCGACGACCACTTGTCTGCATCGACATCATCATAACCGTCGCTGCTGCCACGGTAGTTGTCATAACGCGTACCGCCTAACAGCGTAACGGGCAGGTCGCGCAGGGTGATTTCATCCTGTAACCAGCCAGAGCTGAAGTCGATTTTCGCTTCCGGGAATCCGGTCGTGGCACCGCCGGGATGTTGTTCCTGACGATAATATTCCCCGCCGTACGTCAGCAGATGAGAGGCAAAAGAGTCGCTGAAAACACGGCTGCGGTTTTCGACTTTGCCGCCTTTGGTCGTCTGTTTGCGGAATTCACCCGTGCTGTCGATATTCTGCGTGTTAATGCGGGCTTCAGACCAGTACGCGCTGACATCGGCGTTCAGCCAGTCATTGCCTTGCGGGGCGAGTTTATAAGACATCTGCATATCACGCTGGATCGTCGAACGGTCCACCATCGGATTACTGCCGCTTGAGGCTTCAATGGTCTGCGGGTTTTTCGGTTCCTGCGCAGCATTATTGTAATAGCGCAGTGAGCCGCTCAGCGACTGCGCCTCGTTAATCTGCCAGGCGCCTTTTGCCAGCATATTATTGATGGACTCATCGTTGGGCGCGGTAGAACCATCACCCTGACGCAAATCACCGCGATCGCGGCTGGACCATGCCACCAGACCGTCCAGATTATCGGTGCGGCCAAAGGCGCTGGCGCCCATTCCCAGACTGTGATCGCCGGTGCCGCCCGTGCCAAAGACGCGGAATCCGCTGTTTTGCCCTTCCTGGAGTAGATCTTTGGCATCGGCCGTCTCATAGGCGATGACGCCACCCAGCGCGCCGCTGCCGTACAGCAGTGCTGAAGGTCCGCGCACGACTTCAATACGTTTAATCAAGGCAGGGTCAAGGAACGTACTGTTGAGATGCCCGGTGTCGGTTCCCTGACGTACACCGTCAACCAGAATCAATACACCGCGGCGGTCATAGCCACGCAGGTTAACATCCTGACCATTCGTGCGCCCCGTCCCGTTCAGGGTGATGCCGGGAACACTACGCAGCAGGTCAGCAGCGGAGCTGGCAGTTTGGTTTTCGGGATCGGATGTATCGATAACGCTGACCATCATCGGCGCATCGAAAGCGCTGCGGGCGTTACCGGTTGCGGTGACGGTCATATCGTCTGTGGTTGCGTAAGCCGCCCCAGGCAAGGCGCTGGCGATGATGATTGCCAGTAGCGATGGGCGCAAAGAGGCAGATTGCAGGCGTAACATAACAACTCTCCATGAGGAAATTGAAAAGTGCTGGCTGCCTGGGATGACCTGGGTGGCTGGCGAAATAGAATGTTTTATTTAGTCAGGATCAGTTTTCCGGATTGCGTCTGGCGCAGCAGGTAATGTTGACCTTTATGTTCAATCAGCACCCATCCCTCTTCGCCAAGCAGCATCTTGCTGTCTATCTGGCGCTTGGCGCGAGAAGGGGAGAGCGGCGTAGTGTCTTTAATGTGTTGTGCTGCCGTAGTGTTAAGCATACCAGGCACGTCCGTTATGAAAATGATAACAAGAATGATTATCATAAAGATCAAGTTTTGCATCAAGAGTTATTTCGCAAAAATGTGTCTGGATCAATTTTGCCAGAGGAGTAGCGTTGGACTCCCTGAAGTGGAGCCGGTGTGGGGGGAAGGAGCCGTGTTATCAAAAGCCCCCTTTTCATAGGGCGATGACGTTTTCTCTCGTTTGAGTGCACTGGGGTGCTGTTGGTGTTCTGTTTCTGTTTCTGGTTCAGGGAACGGGAACTTAGTGATGAAGTCGATGGCTCTATGACAATTTTGGAATAATAGTATTCACTGTTTTGCATCTTTTAATTGTTTATCTTTTTTGTGGTTTTGGTACTCTCTTAAACATTCATCAGGACAACTCCTGAGTTGAATTTGTATTAATTTTCCAGATCAGTATTTAATAACGCGCTAACTATTTTAATTTACAAAATAGTTTAATTAACCTGTGGTGTTGGAGTTATTCATTATTATCGATGTTGACTCCGCAATAAATCGCCACATTACTTAACTATATCTGGTTGTATATAGTTTTGTTTTATAACTTCATAGCGCTAATGATTGTTTGTTCAATCATTTAAAATACTTATATTTTATGTTGTTATATGAGAGGCTAATTGAGTGAACATTGAGAATAATGATATGCTTGAAAAACATGACTTTGAGTATCTGAAAAACATTGACTTTAATTCTGCACTCTACTTTTCTGCGGTGATGAGCTATAAGACGATATTTAATGCCAGTGTGGTGTTGAACTGTTCAGCGCCCACAGTGAGTATAATGCTCAAACGCTTTTGTTCCTACTTTCCCGTACCGCTTTTTGAAAGAGAAGGGCGTTGTTTGCGTCCAACCAAATACGCGGTAGAGCTGGATAAAATGATCGGGGAAACCTTTTTGAAATTTGCTCTGGCGGTGAATGACGACTCCCGCAAAGCAAAGGCGTTTGCATGAGTATGACAGTGTACTCTTCACTCATCACAGCAGACTTGTGTCTAATGACATTACGACCTGCTGCTGTTACGGCTTATTTTCCTGAGCCATTAGCTCAATAATATAATCTAACGATGATTGTACACGGAACGGCAGGTTCTTCCGGCTTCTATAAATGACATAGCAATCAATATAAATGCCCCATTCTGGAGGCAGGACGGCCTGTATTCCGCTGGTATCTTTCAGAAGTAAATCGGACGTGACCATGTACCCCATCCCATTTCGACAGCAATTGATGGCGGTGTAAACATTGTCGAACTTTAGTTTTCCTGTAACAGCGACCGATTTTACTTCTGCAGTTTCTGCATTCGCAAACTCAAAAATATTTTCATAACTGTTATTCGCCATTGAACTTAATAAAATGAAAGGATGCCGGGATAACTCTTCTGGCGTAGTGAAGGGATGGCGTTCGCGAAATTCTGGGGTTGCAAACACATCCATCCGTATGCGTTTTACTTTTCTGGCGATCAGATTCTGATTATGCGGTGGCGAATAGGAAATCAGCATATCGCAGGAATTATTAAAACTTACGCCTTTAAAGTAGTCGGCTTTATAGTGATTGGATGTTGTTATTGTTACGTTCAAATCAGGGAATCGTTGAAACAAGGGCGGCAGAATATTTTCTGCAAGATAAGCCTGCATGCCTGAAGGGGAAAAGATGTTTACTTCGCCTGTAGGGGCTTTCTTGTAATGCTCAACCAGTTCAAAGAGCTCATCATTTTCAATAATGTGCTTTCTAATGCGAGGCAATAGCGTTTCGCCGAAGGCGGTTAGCCTGACAGGGCGACTCTCCCGATCAATTATTTTAATGCCTAACGTTTCTTCCACTGCCGCAATGCTTTTACTGATGCTGGCCTGGGTCAGACCCGCATTTTTCGCAGACAGACTGAAACTTTTCGTTTCAACAAGATCCAGCAGTATTTTTAAATCTCTGATTTTTAATTGTTTCATTATGTCTGTTCTGTAAACATTGTGCCTTGTTTCCAGTGTAGATGATCTACGACCTGAAATAATTACCCGACATCAACAAGGCACAATGAACTGCTTAATGGTCCAGATAGAGGTAATGCATCCAACTGGTCATACGCAGTAATACTTTACGCATAATGGCCACATGAGAAAAATGATCTGAATAGACGGCAACTTGCGCGTATATGCCATCCGGTAAGGCATCAATACTCTCATCTGGGTTCAGATCAATGAGGGCGAGAACACCTTCAGTACCCGGCGTGGCCGTCAATGATTGCAATGTCCCTTGAGCCTGATACGAGCCGCCTGGAATCGCCGGAAGCACGCCTGCCAGTTTTCCTGTGAATACCTGGCCTGGTAAAGAGTTGAACACGATCTCGGCTTCATCACCGGCTTTTAAACGCAACAATGAGTTCTGGCGGAATTGCGCCACGATCTGCCGTTTTTGTTTGGGAATAAACACCATTACCGGACGCAGTGGTAACGCCGCAGCAAAAGTACCTGGGCGGATCAACACTTGAGTAGCGTAGCCATCGCTCGGCGCACGGACAACGGTCTGCTCTAAATCAAACTTTGCTTCAGCAAGCTGGGCGCGCAGGCTGGCAACTTGCGATTGCTCGCCGTTGAGAAGGCTATCAAGCTGGCTTTTGATTTGCGCTTGCTCTGCAACGGATGACTTTACTGCCGCATCCTGAGCGAGGTAGCTTTGCCGGGCATGATCAATATCGCTTTCTGAAAACGGATTCACCTTCGCCTTACTGCCTTGCAAATAGCGTTGGTAATCTTTGTACAAGCGATCGCGTTGCGCAGCTGCTGTCGCGGTATTCGCGACGGCTTCATCCATCTGCGCCTGTAGCGAATCAGCATTATGGATTGCGGTGACAATATCGGCTTCCAGTCTCGCAACGCGGGCCTGGAAGCGTGTCGGATCCAGTTCAAAAAGGACTTCGCCTTTTTTGATAAGTTCGTTTGGCTTATCCGTGACCTTACGCACAATACCCGTCACCTGTGGCGTAATCGGAACGGATATCACCGCTTTTTGCGCCTTAAAGGTATAAGGGTGGTTATAGTTCATTAATAGAATCAGGGCACCAACCAGAAAGATTCCACCCAGAGCTGCTGTTGGGATACTCCATTTATTGACAGGAATCTTGAATATTTTAAAGACCAGCCAGGCCAGAGCCACGTAAGTCAGAATAATTAATAAATCCACAATTAATTGCCTTGAGTGTTATCAGAGTCAGCGTGTTGTTGTTGCTTTTTCACCAGCCGTTCAAGCTCAGCAATACGCAATTGCAGGTTTTCATACTGCGGTTGCTGTGCAGTCTGCATTCCCCATCCACGGTCGGGGCGATACAACGTGGCCCAAATCCAAAGGAACGGCCACAAGACATGTAACGTGAACAGGCTTACCCATCCGGCAACATGTATGGCATCGGCATGCGGGTGGTTACGTTTTTTGGCAATTTCGTAAGGAATGTCATGAATGATGATGACACCGTAAAAAATTATCAGGAACACCAGGATTAAAACGCCAAGTGCAAAATAATTAAGGAACATACTATTCCTCCTCCCTCCGTCGGGTTGGTAAAACTAAGCTCGACCCATCTTCTTTCGCTGACGTATCACCCCTAAGTTATGGTTTAGGGGGAATAGTACTAAGGGGGACAGCGTGGTTATGTCTCACGGGATGATAAATCCCGATATATTGTTTTGAGTCAGTACGGTTTTCGTGAATATTCTGTTAATTTTACTTGTTTAGATAATGTCTTGCTTAATGGTAATGAAAGCAGGATACCTTATTCAATATGTCTCGCTAGAGTTAATCGTTTAGAATTACGGAACGATTTAACTATATGGAATATAATAATTATAATTGAATTGCATGGTGAGTTTTTAAACGCTATTTTGTAAATGTTTCATAAGGCGCTTCAAGTAAGAGAAAGGATTCTTTTTTCTGAGTTGATGATGTTTATGAAATGTGAGTAAATGTGCCTGAAAGAGAAATAAACAATTACTATTCTTAACACATCATTTGACCGCCGCCCGTGCGGTCTTTTTTTATGTATTATTTTGAGGTATTTCTCTGCGCAAGGAGTAGGGGATCCATGAATTATTGCGGAGAATATTGGAACGGATGGGGCCAGAGTACAAGCGTATCTTACTGGAAAAGTAGTCAATGATGCTGTTTAGTTTTCAGTTATAAAATCTTCTGCTTTAACTCCTGACTTTCTGAGTTCGCCTGGGGTTATTTTATATTTTTTGCGGAATGCCCGACAGAATGACTGTTGTGAACTGTATCCTGCATTTAAGGCAATATTTAGAATAGTATTCTGTGAATTCATTAATTCAAGTGCAGAATGATTAAGGTAGATATCTTTTATAAAGCGTCCAAGCGATATTCCCGTGTGTGCTTTAAAAAAAGATTGCAGATAAAACTTTGAAAATCCAGAGATAGTAACGAGATCATCAATCTGTAACTTGTCTTCTGGTCTTTCATTAATCAATGCGATCAGTTGGTTGGACACTTCTTTTGTAAATGAATTGTTTTTTGAACATGCCATCTATTCTCTGTTCCTACTGACTGTACACTGTCGATGTATTCAATAATCATATAATGCGATATCAATAACAACGTTTATTTTCCGAAAAGCTAGATTGGCACAGCCTTTTTTTTGTGATGGATTTCGCATATTTTCACCATCCCTGTTTTGATGAAATGTTAAGTGTTTAAATATCTTAAACTATTCAATATTTTTGTGTGACTGGGTTATTCTTAATATTATTTTAAGTAAAGTGTGCAGGGTTATATAAGGCGAAATGTGCAATGAAAGAGATTCTGCGTTATGTACTGACGTCTTTTTTGCTTTTTATCAGAATTTTTTCTTCTCAATGAGGCAGGATTTTATATTAACGATAATTAATGTGGTTGTCGTTTATTCTGTTTTCATCCCCAGGAGTTGCATAGTCGTTATATCCATTTCAGATGTGGCGATTTTATTATTGTTGACAGTATTACGGTAATTGTTCATATAGTTATGATGTCTGGCGTGTGGTGAGTGATGCAGGTCTTTTGGGGTACAGGTAATGCAAATGACTTTCCACTTATGACAGAGAACAGACATACATATTTTGAGTGACCATCTGATTGATTCTTCAAAATAAACACAAGTGCTTAAGTGTGATAGCCAGTGATGACGAGGGATATATGAAAAAGATAATTGCTGGAGCGCTAGTCGCTGCTTTTTCTTTTAGTGCGCAGGCTGCGGAAATGATGCTGCAAAAAGACTTCGAGAAAGTCGCCGATCAGTATGTCAACGTCGGTGAGATCGCCACGTCAGGTACGACCAGTACGGCTGAGGCGAAAGCTGAGCTTTCTAAAAAAGCAGATGAAAAAGGGGGAGACATTTTCGTGATGACCTCGGGTAACACCAATAACAAGATCCACGGAACAGCCAACGTTTATCGGAAAAGGTGAGCCTGAACTGCCCCATACCAGAGGGAAAACCGCATCCGGCGATGTCCGGCAGCGACAGGGACAGAATAAGTGGGAGGGAGAGGCCTGAAGCCGACCTGAACCTATACCTATAAATGCAAAGAACCCGCCCTGTAGGTGGGTTCTTTGCATTTATAGCGCACCAGGCTCTTCTATATATATAGATGTGTTGGTTTTCATTGTGATCAAGAGACACACCCTGGGGCGACAAGCGCAAATCGATACCTGTCTCTCACCACACCCCTTGCCACCCTTTGCCACTCACTGCGCCCTTCCGCCGCGTCGGTAAAATCAGGGGGACGGTTGGTGATGGGAATAGATCATTGGTCGTTTGCACCAAAAGCAAGAACCGGCCTTATTAAGGGACTCAAGAGAGTCGTCGTGTTGGAGATGCGCTAACGCTGCTGTCGTTGAACAGCTGATTGTTCCCAAGGGGCTGCGGTGATGAACATCTATATAGATGTAGGGATGCAGGGAAGGCAGAGTTTGTGTCAGGTATAGATAAATGACATGTCCCCGCGGCATAGATACACACACTGTGAGTCGTTGCGGCTGAAAATATCGGCATCATTGTGGATAACTCTGTGCGTAAATGGGTATAAGGCGGGGTTTTGCTGTGGAATGCAGCAGTCAGTCATTTTTCTGTCATTTAAGGGTTGCGGGCGGCAGAGAACTCCCTATAATGCGCCTCCATCGACACGGCGGATGTGAATCACTTCACACAAACAGCCGGTTCGGTTGAAGAGAAAAATCCTGAAAATCAGGGTTGACTCTGAAAGAGGAAAGCGTAATATACGCCACCTCGCGACAGAGCGCTAAAGCGCGTCGCAACTGCTCTTTAACAATTTATCAGACAATCTGTGTGGGCACTCGAAGATACGGATTCTTAACGTCGCAAGACGAAAAATGAATACCAAGTCTCAAGAGTGAACATACGTAATTCATTACGAAGTTTAATTCACGAGCATCAAACTTAAATTGAAGAGTTTGATCATGGCTCAGATTGAACGCTGGCGGCAGGCCTAACACATGCAAGTCGAACGGTAGCACAGAGGAGCTTGCTCCTTGGGTGACGAGTGGCGGACGGGTGAGTAATGTCTGGGAAACTGCCCGATGGAGGGGGATAACTACTGGAAACGGTAGCTAATACCGCATAACGTCGCAAGACCAAAGAGGGGGACCTTCGGGCCTCTTGCCATCGGATGTGCCCAGATGGGATTAGCTAGTAGGTGGGGTAACGGCTCACCTAGGCGACGATCCCTAGCTGGTCTGAGAGGATGACCAGCCACACTGGAACTGAGACACGGTCCAGACTCCTACGGGAGGCAGCAGTGGGGAATATTGCACAATGGGCGCAAGCCTGATGCAGCCATGCCGCGTGTATGAAGAAGGCCTTCGGGTTGTAAAGTACTTTCAGCGGGGAGGAAGGCGATACGGTTAATAACCGTGTCGATTGACGTTACCCGCAGAAGAAGCACCGGCTAACTCCGTGCCAGCAGCCGCGGTAATACGGAGGGTGCAAGCGTTAATCGGAATTACTGGGCGTAAAGCGCACGCAGGCGGTCTGTCAAGTCGGATGTGAAATCCCCGGGCTCAACCTGGGAACTGCATCCGAAACTGGCAGGCTAGAGTCTTGTAGAGGGGGGTAGAATTCCAGGTGTAGCGGTGAAATGCGTAGAGATCTGGAGGAATACCGGTGGCGAAGGCGGCCCCCTGGACAAAGACTGACGCTCAGGTGCGAAAGCGTGGGGAGCAAACAGGATTAGATACCCTGGTAGTCCACGCCGTAAACGATGTCGACTTGGAGGTTGTGCCCTTGAGGCGTGGCTTCCGGAGCTAACGCGTTAAGTCGACCGCCTGGGGAGTACGGCCGCAAGGTTAAAACTCAAATGAATTGACGGGGGCCCGCACAAGCGGTGGAGCATGTGGTTTAATTCGATGCAACGCGAAGAACCTTACCTACTCTTGACATCCACGGAATTTAGCAGAGATGCTTTAGTGCCTTCGGGAACCGTGAGACAGGTGCTGCATGGCTGTCGTCAGCTCGTGTTGTGAAATGTTGGGTTAAGTCCCGCAACGAGCGCAACCCTTATCCTTTGTTGCCAGCGGTTCGGCCGGGAACTCAAAGGAGACTGCCAGTGATAAACTGGAGGAAGGTGGGGATGACGTCAAGTCATCATGGCCCTTACGAGTAGGGCTACACACGTGCTACAATGGCATATACAAAGAGAAGCGACCTCGCGAGAGCAAGCGGACCTCATAAAGTATGTCGTAGTCCGGATCGGAGTCTGCAACTCGACTCCGTGAAGTCGGAATCGCTAGTAATCGTGGATCAGAATGCCACGGTGAATACGTTCCCGGGCCTTGTACACACCGCCCGTCACACCATGGGAGTGGGTTGCAAAAGAAGTAGGTAGCTTAACCTTCGGGAGGGCGCTTACCACTTTGTGATTCATGACTGGGGTGAAGTCGTAACAAGGTAACCGTAGGGGAACCTGCGGTTGGATCACCTCCTTACCTTAAAGAACCTGCCTTTGTAGTGCTCACACAGATTGTCTGATGAATGATGAACTTCTGAATGTACTTTCGAGTGCATTAAGAAGTTTTGCTCTTTAAAAATCTGGATCAAGCTGAAAATTGAAACGACACACTGTGTCTGTTCTCCGTAATAAGAACAGATAAGCGGTGTGTTCGAGTCTCTCAAATTTTCACAACACGATGTGTTTTACGAAACACCTTCGGGTTGTGAGGTTAAGCGACTAAGCGTACACGGTGGATGCCCTGGCAGTCAGAGGCGATGAAGGACGTGCTAATCTGCGATAAGCGTCGGTAAGGTGATATGAACCGTTATAACCGGCGATTTCCGAATGGGGAAACCCAGTGTGATTCGTCACACTATCATTACGTGAATACATAGCGTAATGAAGCGAACCGGGGGAACTGAAACATCTAAGTACCCCGAGGAAAAGAAATCAACCGAGATTCCCCCAGTAGCGGCGAGCGAACGGGGAGCAGCCCAGAGTCTGAATCAGCATGTGTGGTAGTGGAACGGTCTGGAAAGTCCGGCGATACAGGGTGATAGCCCCGTACACAAAATCGCATGTGTTGTGAACTCGAAGAGTAGGGCGGGACACGTGGTATCCTGTCTGAATATGGGGGGACCATCCTCCAAGGCTAAATACTCCTGACTGACCGATAGTGAACCAGTACCGTGAGGGAAAGGCGAAAAGAACCCCGGCGAGGGGAGTGAAAAAGAACCTGAAACCGTGTACGTACAAGCAGTGGGAGCCTTGATTTATCAGGGTGACTGCGTACCTTTTGTATAATGGGTCAGCGACTTATATTCTGTAGCAAGGTTAACCGAATAGGGGAGCCGAAGGGAAACCGAGTCTTAACTGGGCGTTAAGTTGCAGGGTATAGACCCGAAACCCGGTGATCTAGCCATGGGCAGGTTGAAGGTTGGGTAACACTAACTGGAGGACCGAACCGACTAATGTTGAAAAATTAGCGGATGACTTGTGGCTGGGGGTGAAAGGCCAATCAAACCGGGAGATAGCTGGTTCTCCCCGAAAGCTATTTAGGTAGCGCCTCGTGAACTCATCTTCGGGGGTAGAGCACTGTTTCGGCTAGGGGGTCATCCCGACTTACCAACCCGATGCAAACTGCGAATACCGAAGAATGTTATCACGGGAGACACACGGCGGGTGCTAACGTCCGTCGTGAAGAGGGAAACAACCCAGACCGCCAGCTAAGGTCCCAAAGTCATGGTTAAGTGGGAAACGATGTGGGAAGGCACAGACAGCCAGGATGTTGGCTTAGAAGCAGCCATCATTTAAAGAAAGCGTAATAGCTCACTGGTCGAGTCGGCCTGCGCGGAAGATGTAACGGGGCTAAACCATGCACCGAAGCTGCGGCAGCGACACTATGTGTTGTTGGGTAGGGGAGCGTTCTGTAAGCCGTTGAAGGTGGCCTGTGAGGGTTGCTGGAGGTATCAGAAGTGCGAATGCTGACATAAGTAACGATAAAGCGGGTGAAAAGCCCGCTCGCCGGAAGACCAAGGGTTCCTGTCCAACGTTAATCGGGGCAGGGTGAGTCGACCCCTAAGGCGAGGCCGAAAGGCGTAGTCGATGGGAAACAGGTTAATATTCCTGTACTTGGTGTTACTGCGAAGGGGGGACGGAGAAGGCTATGTTGGCCGGGCGACGGTTGTCCCGGTTTAAGCATGTAGGCGGAGGTTCCAGGTAAATCCGGTTCCTTATTAACGCTGAGGTGTGATGACGAGGCACTACGGTGCTGAAGTAACAAATGCCCTGCTTCCAGGAAAAGCCTCTAAGCATCAGGTAACACAAAATCGTACCCCAAACCGACACAGGTGGTCAGGTAGAGAATACCAAGGCGCTTGAGAGAACTCGGGTGAAGGAACTAGGCAAAATGGTGCCGTAACTTCGGGAGAAGGCACGCTGATATGTAGGTGAAGCGACTTGCTCGTGGAGCTGAAATCAGTCGAAGATACCAGCTGGCTGCAACTGTTTATTAAAAACACAGCACTGTGCAAACACGAAAGTGGACGTATACGGTGTGACGCCTGCCCGGTGCCGGAAGGTTAATTGATGGGGTTATCCGTAAGGAGAAGCTCTTGATCGAAGCCCCGGTAAACGGCGGCCGTAACTATAACGGTCCTAAGGTAGCGAAATTCCTTGTCGGGTAAGTTCCGACCTGCACGAATGGCGTAATGATGGCCAGGCTGTCTCCACCCGAGACTCAGTGAAATTGAACTCGCTGTGAAGATGCAGTGTACCCGCGGCAAGACGGAAAGACCCCGTGAACCTTTACTATAGCTTGACACTGAACACTGGTCCTTGATGTGTAGGATAGGTGGGAGGCTTTGAAGTGTGGACGCCAGTCTGCATGGAGCCAACCTTGAAATACCACCCTTTAATGGCTGGTGTTCTAACGTAGACCCGTGATCCGGGTTGCGGACAGTGTCTGGTGGGTAGTTTGACTGGGGCGGTCTCCTCCTAAAGAGTAACGGAGGAGCACGAAGGTTAGCTAATCCTGGTCGGACATCAGGAGGTTAGTGCAAAGGCATAAGCTAGCTTGACTGCGAGAGTGACGGCTCGAGCAGGTGCGAAAGCAGGTCTTAGTGATCCGGTGGTTCTGAATGGAAGGGCCATCGCTCAACGGATAAAAGGTACTCCGGGGATAACAGGCTGATACCGCCCAAGAGTTCATATCGACGGCGGTGTTTGGCACCTCGATGTCGGCTCATCACATCCTGGGGCTGAAGTAGGTCCCAAGGGTATGGCTGTTCGCCATTTAAAGTGGTACGCGAGCTGGGTTTAGAACGTCGTGAGACAGTTCGGTCCCTATCTGCCGTGGGCGCTGGAGAATTGAGGGGGGCTGCTCCTAGTACGAGAGGACCGGAGTGGACGCATCACTGGTGTTCGGGTTGTCATGCCAATGGCATTGCCCGGTAGCTAAATGCGGAAGAGATAAGTGCTGAAAGCATCTAAGCACGAAACTTGCCCCGAGATGAGTTCTCCCTGAGACTATAAGTCTCCTGAAGGAACGTTGAAGACTACGACGTTGATAGGTCGGGTGTGTAAGTGTAGCGATACATTGAGCTAACCGATACTAATGAACCGTGAGGCTTAACCTTACAACGCCAAAGGTGTTTTGGTGGAAGAAAGACATCAATATCAGCTTGATACAGATTAAATTAACATGTTCAAAGGACATGTTGATAAACAGAATTTGCCTGGCGGCTGTAGCGCGGTGGTCCCACCTGACCCCATGCCGAACTCAGAAGTGAAACGCCGTAGCGCCGATGGTAGTGTGGGGTCTCCCCATGCGAGAGTAGGGAACTGCCAGGCATCAAACAAGTGAAGAAGCCCATCCTGACGGATGGGCTTTTTTGCGTCTGTGGTCCGGGGGAAATGCCGGATGGCGGTGTTTATCCGATTTGTAGGCCTGATAAGTGCAGCGCCATCTGGCACGATACAAAACCACTCTTCCATAACTCATGCACACTACGGTTGAAAACCTTCTGTCCAGAAGCTCTCATTTCCGTGAGGTATGGGCGATTTTGGATTTAGAACGGTATCCAGGCACCACCTGCACGGTGACTGTCTAGCGCCGCATCAATAAAACGCATGCCGTTCACCCCCTCTTCCACACAGGGAAGATCGTCTGTCTCAGGCGGGGGAGCAACTCCAGCCTGCATGGCATGAATGCGCAGTGCTGCATCGGTATACAGCTGAGCGAAAGCTTCCAGATAACCCTCCGGATGACCCGCTGGTACGCGAGTGGCATGTGTTGCCGCCGGACTCACGCTGCGTCCCCGTGTCAGCCGCTGTGCCTGACCCGCAAGTGGGGTAAACCAAAGCTGGTTCGGCTCCTCCTGACTGAAGACTAAACTGGCTCGGGATCCGTAGAGACGCAGCACTAGTCGGTTTTCCTCGCCGCTGGCGACCTGACTTGCAATCAGTGAACCCCGGCCGCCATTGGGATAACGCATCCAGACCTGAACATGATCGTCAACCCGCCTGCCGGGGACAAAGGTGTGAAGCTCGGCGCTGAGCGCCTCCGGCAACTGACCACTGACAAAGGCGGCGAGATGCCAGGCATGTGTGCCGATGTCACCCAGGCAACCAGCCTGACCGGCCCGTGCGGGGTCGGTGCGCCAGGCCGCCTGCCGATGGCCGCTGGCCTCCAGGGGTTCTGCCAGCCAGTCCTGAAGATATTCCACCTGCACATAACGCAGTTCGCCAAGTTCACCCGCGGCCACCAGGGCGCGGGCATGGCGCACCATCGGGTATCCGCTGTAGGTATGCGTCACGGCAAACAGTAGCTGCTGCCGTTTTGCCAGTGCGGCCAGTGCTTCTCCTTCCCCGAGCGTCAGCGCCAGCGGTTTATCGCAGATCACATGGATACCGGCGTCAAGAAAAGCGGTTGCCACAGGGGCATGCAGATGATTTGGTGTCACGATAGCGACGACTTCTATGCCGTCCGGACGAGCCGACTCTAGCCGCGCCATTTCGCGAAAATCGCTGTAACTGCGCGGGAGTTTCAGTTCAGCCGCACTGGCCGCCGCGCGCTCGGGATCACCTGAGAGGGCCGCCGCCACCAGTTCGTAGTGATCATCCAGCCGGGCGGCCATTCGGTGTACGGCACCGATAAAGGCGCCTTGTCCACCGCCCACCATGCCAAGACGCAGACGGCGATTCATGTTTTCGCTCCCAGTCCCAGCAAGGTGGACAACTGAGCCGGATCGAGACGGCTGTCGGCAAAGTCGTCGAAGGCATGCTCCGCCACCCGAATGATGTGCTGGCGGATAAACTGCGCCCCTTCAGCAGCACCGCTCTCTGGGTGTTTGAGGGCACACTCCCACTCCAGAACGGCCCAGCCTGAATAGTCATACTGGGTCAGCTTCGAGAAAATCGCCGTAAAGTCTATCTGACCGTCGCCGAGCGAGCGAAAACGTCCTGCACGATCCAGCCAATCCTGATACCCCCCATACACACCCTGACGTCCGGAGGGGCGAAACTCGGCATCTTTCACGTGAAACGCCTTGATCCGCTGATGGTATATGTCGATAAACGCCAGATAATCAAGTTGTTGCAATAAGAAGTGGCTGGGGTCATAGAGGATATTGGCGCGCGGATGCGCATCCAGTGCCGCCAGAAAACGCTCGAACGTCACCCCATCGTGCAAATCTTCACCGGGGTGTAGCTCATAGCAAACGTCAACACCCTGCTCATCAAACGCATCCAGGACAGGACGCCAACGACGTGCCAGCTCGGCAAAGGCTTCATCGATAAGGCCTGCCGGTCGCTGGGGCCAGGGATAAAGATAAGGCCAGGCGAGGGCGCCGCTAAAGGTCGCATGTGCCGTTAACCCCAGACGCTGGGAGGCCTTCGCCGCCGCCATCAGTTGATTAACCGCCCACTCAGTGCGTGCGGCCGGTTTCCCCCGCATCTCTGGCGCAGCGAACTGGTCAAACAGGGAATCATAGGCCGGATGTACCGCCACCAGTTGTCCCTGGAGGTGAGTAGAAAGCTCTGTGATGACGAGCCCATGCTCTGCAAGCTGTCCGGCGACCTCGTCACAATAGGTTTGACTGTGTGCCGCCAGGTTCAAATCGAACAGATGGGGATGATTAGTGGGGAGCTGCACTCCCTTGAACCCCAGACCTGCGGCCCAGCCAGCCAGCCCCTGCAACGTATCGAAGGGAGGGCGGTCACCGATAAATTGTGCAAGAAAGACAGCCGGTCCTTTGAGGGTTTTCATGCGCAACTCCTTCATCATGCGGTGAAAGTGGGTGTTGCGGGGTGATCTACACACCCCGCTTATACATAAACTCAGAACGGTGAATCAGGGAAGTAGAAATCTTTGGCATTCTCTTTGGTGATCAACACCGAAGGAATAATGGTTTTGGCAGGCAGTTCCTTGCCCTGCAGGCGCGCCTCTGCGGTCAGTTTGATCGCATCGTAGATAAACTTGGGTGAATAGGAGACGTTAGCCTGGATGCGCGGATCGCTTCCCTCCATCAACGTTTTGATCGCCCCTTTGGCACCGGCGCCACCAAAGACGATTTTGATGTCATCACGTTTAGCCTGGTCAATGGCCTTGAGCACGCCCACCGCCATATCATCATCGGCAGCCCAGACGGCATCAATATGCTTATAGCGCGTGAGGAAGTCTTGCATCACTTTGAAGGCATCATCCCGGTTCCAGTTGCCGTATTTGGCATCAAGAATTTTCATTTCAGGGTGTTGTTTGATAACGGCAGTGAAAGCGTCAAAGCGCTCGTTATCCAGCGTGGTTGGAATGCCGCGCAAGGCGACCAGTTCACCTTTTCCGCCCATCACCTTCGCCAGATATTCGGCAGGCAGTTTGCCAAATGCGGTATTGTCACCGGCAACGTAAGCATCCTGGGCTTTGGTGTCGGTCAACCCTCTGTCAACGACCGTAACGTACACGCCTTTATCCTTCACCTGCGCCACTGGCTTGGTCAGCGTTGCGGATTCAAAGGGGAAAATCACCAGGGTGTTCATTTTGTTAACCGTTAACAGATCCTGCAATTGATTAGCCTGTTCGGGGGCGTTGGCGGCCGTTTTCACGATGACCTTGAGATCGGGATGTTCTTTCTCTAAATCTGCTTTGGCCTTGTTGGCCCACCAGACGATGCCGGAGGTAAAACTGTGGGTGGCCGTGGGAATAGAGACACCCAGCGTTACACTCTCTGCCGCCCAGCTGGTGTTGAGCGAGCAGGCAAGGACACTGGCACCAATAATGCGAAGCGCTTTATTCATCGAGTTATCTCCAGTAAATCAAACGGTTTGCCCGCGTGCCCGCGGATTTCTTCTGTTACCACTCCTTCAGCGCCCGCGTTGCAGAAAAGCGACGATGATAATGACCACCCCCTGGACGGCGGCGTTGAGATAAACGCTGATGATGCTGGTGAGATTAAGAATGTTACTGATCACGGAAAGCAGGATGGCGCCGATCACCGTACCGACAATGCGTCCTTCCCCTCCCTTGAGGGTCGTCCCGCCCACCACTACGGCAGCGATGGCTTCCAGCTCCCACAACAGGCCGGTACTCGGAGTAGCGGAGCCCAGCCGTGGAACATACAGCAAGGTGGCGATTCCCACACAGAAACCGAGCAGCGCATAGGTCAGGATCTTGATGCGATCGACGCGGATCGCGGCATAGCGCGCGACCTGCTCGTTCGATCCGATGGCCTGCGCATAGCGGCCAAAAGCGGTACGGTTGAGTAACAGCCCGCCCGCCAGTGCCACGATGGCAAATACCCACACCGGGATGGGCACGCCGAGCAAACTGCCATAATAGACAGGGCTGTAGATATCCGCCTGAGTGTCAGCGAGCGTGAGTGCGCCCCCATCCGCCAGCCAGGTGAGGCAAGCCCGAAAGATACCCAGGGTGCCCAGGGTGACGACAAAGGCTTCGATCTGCCCTTTGGTAATCAGCAAGCCATGCAAGGAACCAAACAGTGCGCCCAGCACCAGAGCAAATAGGGCTCCCAACACTACGCCAGCCAGGGGATTACCGGTGAAGTGATTCATAAACAGGATCACACAGCCTGCGATCAGTGCGGCCATGGAGCCCACCGAAAGATCGATACCGCCGGACATAATGACAAAGGTCATGCCCACCGCGATGATGCCAATAAACGCAGTGCGGGTCAGCACATTCATCAGGTTGTCGAGGGTGGCAAAATCCGGGTTAAGCAGGGTGCCGGTGATACACAACAGAATCAACCCAATCAGTGGGCCAAATCCTGAAAGGTGCGACCAGGTGCGACGGAAGACAACGAAAAGATCAGCGGGTGCCGGTTGCATAGGTGATCAGCTCCTCTTCGTTCAGATTCTCAGCGCTAAGCTCTGCCTGCAACCGCCCCGCACGTAACACCAGTACGCGATGGCACAAACCGATCAGTTCTATCAACTCGCTGGAGATGACAATCACGGCGCGTCCTTCTGTGGCAAGTCGTTGGATCAAAAAATAGATGTCTCTTTTTGCCCCCACATCGACGCCACGGGTGGGCTCATCGAGCACGATAACGCGTGGGTCCGGGTGCAGGTATTTGGCCAGCACCAGTTTTTGTTGATTTCCCCCGGAGAGCATGCGCGCCCTGGCGCTAAGATCACCCACTTTGAGCCCAAAAACCGTTACCGCCTGCTCAAGCGCTTCCCGTTCAGCGCGCTGATTGAGTAAAGGCGTGGCGTAGCGTTCCAGCGTCATCAGCGTCAGGTTTTCGCTCAACCCCAAATTGATATGCAAGCCCTTACCTTTGCGATCTTCCGGCATATACGTGAGGCCATGACGCATGGCGTCGCGTGGGTTGCCGGGACGAACTTTTTTTCCCCCCAGCGTCAGCGTACCGGCACTGCGTGGCCGCAGCCCCACGATGGCTTCAAAAGCCTCAGTGCGTCCGGCGCCGACCAGACCGGCGAAGCCGAGGATCTCGCCCGCGCGAACGTTAAAGCTGAGCTCGTCGATCCAGCCGGGTACTGACAGTCCTTCGACGGCCAGGGCAATGGGCGCCTCTCTGGCAGGTGAACGCTTCGGGGGAAACATGTCGGACATGTCACGCCCAACCATCAGGTTTGCCATCTGCTGGCGCGTGAGATCGGCGGTGGCGGCGCGGGTAACGAAGCGGCCATCGCGCATCACGACGACCTCATCGGTGAGGTATTTGACCTCATCCAGTTTGTGAGAAATATAGATGATGGTGACCCCATCTTCCTTAAGCTTGCCTATCAGGGCGAATAATCGTTCTGTTTCCGCTGGGGTCAGCGTGGCGGTGGGTTCGTCCATGATTAACAAACGCGCCTGGCGTGATAATGCTTTGGCTATCTCGACCAACTGCTTCTCTGCGACGATCAGCCGCCGTACCAGCGTATTCGGGGAGATCCTGAGACCGACGTCGGCAAGACAGCGCGCGCTCGCCTGTTCCATGGCGCGCTCATCCAGCAGCCAGCCCCGTTTGTATTCATGGCCGAGGAAAATATTTTGGGCAATCGTGAGGTGCTCGGCAAGATTGAATTCCTGATGGATCAATACCACTCCGGCTTGTTCGGCGTCACGCGAAGAACGGAAATGACGGGCCGTACCGTCAATACGCACTTCTCCCTCGCTGGCCTGTTCGTAACCGGCGAGAATTTTCATCAGGGTTGATTTACCGGCGCCGTTTTCCCCCAACAGGCCATATATTTTTCCCGGCGCCAGCGTAAAACTCACCCCATGCAACACGCGCACTGGGCCAAATGCTTTGCAGATACCGACAAATTCAATGGCGAGGCTCACAAGGACATTCCTTGTTTATTCAGGTATATGCCATTACAGCGGGTAGGGTTTATGACTCCCGGAACCCGATACGTTCCCTCCCACGCTACGTCGCTGATCCCCATCATTCTCACCCGGCGTTGTCGATTGTCTCCTGAATTTGAGTGCAGTGCACAAGGTATAAAAATGCAAGTCAGGACAATGATTTCTGCCGAGCGGCGCAAGATTTGGGTTTTTAAACGCGTCATCACTGGCGTAACGCAGTTTCTGGAAACTGTCGAAGTGCACCAGATATACGTCAGAGAGTTCCGGCGTTGGCTAAAATGAAAGGATGCGCCATGCGGAGTCTCTCGCCATGAATGCCCTCTCGTTTCACCGTTTTTTCATCGCCCTTATTACCGCACTGCTGCTCGTCGCCCCCGTGTATGCTGCTTCTGCTGAGCAAAATCAGCCGCCTGCTGTAACTGCTGAGCAAGGCCAGTCTCCTGCTGATTCTGCTGAAGGTGATCAGCCTCAGTCGGAGGAGCGAGAGGTGCTCGAAGTCAACATGGATGAATTGCTGCAACCCTGGGTGGGGGATCTGCCAGGGATGCTCGATCGCCGGGTGATCCGGGTACTGACGACTTACAGTAAGACGTTCTTCTTCATCAACAAGGGAACCCAGCGCGGAGCCACCCATGACGTGTTTATGGCGTTTGAACGCGAACTCAACGCCAGGTTACTGAAGGAGGACAAGCTAAAACAACGCCACCTCAAAGTCCGCATTATCTTCGTGCCGGTGGCGCGTGATCAGCTGTTTATGGCCCTTAACGAGGGGCGGGGAGATATCGCCGCTGCGAATCTGACGATTACCCCGGATCGTCAGAAACTCGTGGATTTCACCATTCCCCTGTATCTCAATGTCAAAGAACTGCTGCTCTCGGGTCCCAACTCTCCTAAGGTAGAGACCCTGGAGCAACTCTCGGGCAAGACGGTGTTTGTGCGTCCATCATCAAGCTATTACGAGAGCCTGAAGGCGCTTAATGCACGCTTTGCTAAAGCCTCACGTCCCCCCGTTTTTCTCGAGGAAGCCCCTGAATCACTTGAGGATGAAGATCTTATCGAGATGCTGAATGCCGGTCTTATCCCGCTGATCGTCGTCGATCGGCATAAAGCAGAGTTTTGGAAACAGGTGTTTCCAAAAATTCAGATACACGAAGATATCGTGTTGCGCGACGATGCCAATATCGCGTGGGCTGTACGCAAAAATAGCCCTGAACTTCTCGCGTTACTGAATGACTTCGTTAAGGAAAATGGCCAGGGCAGCAAACTGGGTAACATCCTTTTGTTTCGCTATCTGAAGAGCGCAAAGTATGTCAAAAGTGCCGCAGCGGAGAAGGAGCGTCGCAAACTGCTGAATATGGTGGCTTTGTTCAGAAAGTACGGCGATCGCTATGACGTGGACTGGCTGCTGATGGCCGCTCAGGGTTATCAGGAGTCGCGGCTCAACCAGTCAGCCCGAAGCCATGTGGGGGCCATTGGCGTGATGCAGGTGATGCCGCGTACGGGCAAAGAAATGAAAGTGGGCGACATCCGGAAGCTGGATCCCAACATTCATGCCGGGGTGAAGTACATGCGCTGGATGATAGACAATTACTACGGTGATGAGCCGATGACCCAGCTTGATAAGGCGCTCTTCTCGTTCGCCTCTTACAACGCGGGGGCGGCCCGCATTGCCCGGCTACGCGCCGAAACAAAGACGCGCGGCTTTGATCCTGATGTCTGGTTTGGCAACGTGGAATATCTGGCTGCTGAGCAGATAGGTGCTGAGACAGTCACCTATGTGAGTAACATCTACAAGTACTACATCGCCTATCGACTCATCATGGACGAAGTCGCGCGTAAAGAGAAAGACGCAGAGGACTCACTCAGTGACGTCGCCCCGAAACATACCAACAAGGCCACGGAGAAGGCAAAAAAAGAAACCTCGGACAAACCGTGATGCTCCCTGTCTGAAAATCAGCAGAATGGGGAACTGTGACCAAAGGAGAGGCGTGATACTAAGGGAAAGTACTCGGATATAGTACAGAGGGAAGCGGTGGAATCTGTGGACAGCACGACCAGAAATCTGGCGGATCGCTAAAAAGCAAAAACCCGCCTTTTGGGCGGGTTCTTTAGAATAGTGGTGCCGGACTCGGAATCGAACCAAGGACATGGGGATTTTCAAAACGCGTGCTTGATTTGACTAGAATTAATACCGCTATCTGCACCCGTAATTCCCGTATCAGTCTTGCTGTGGGTGCATCAAACCAAAGGTCAGTGAGTCTTGATTATTTCGTGTGATGCGGGTACGAATTATCTTATAAACACTGTATTAAAATACAGTGTTGACAGGCGATTAATAACGAGTAGATTGACCTTATAGCTGATGTGGAATTAAGTTAAAGTGTTATTAAGCGGTACGACTTACCAGGCTAAGTAAGTTAGATGCGATAAAGGCCACGAAGTGTTTTTTGTTTGGGTTCTTCAATATTGAGCAGAAAGTTTCTGCCCCGTGTGAAGAGGTTTTAAGGTCACGTAGTATATCTCTACAATCGCATAATGTGGATGATGGCGCGATGATGTAAGGCCTTGTTGTTGATGGTTATTTCGCGGTTAGATAGCTAGCAGATACGGCATCGAAAAGACGGCGAAGATAGTAAGGCAACGCATCAAAGAGTATATATCGCGCGGGCGATGTACTTATTGAGAAAAGTCGTCAGGATAATTCTCAATGAAATAAACAGGATAGAAATTTATCTAATAGGATTTTAGGAGGATAGCAGCATCTGAAGTACCGATATATCCTGTAAAAACATGTACATCTATAGCAGTAGTATTAAATAATTAAGTTGATGAATGTTAAATATTAATTTGAAAGTATCTTAAAAGCCCCGGTGTTTTATTGCTGGGGCTTTCTCATTTTTACGACTGAAAATTATTGGTCAAGCATTCGGTGTCGGAATTAATTCAGCAAACGCCTCCACTATGGTGTCATGGTATCAGTGAGGCGGCACGGCGTACGCTTACGAAAAAAAAAGAACATAACGGTAAAAGGGTCTCTGCCATACCCATAATGAATTACCAGAGATAATCAGACACTTCTAAGCCATTTCTGCTGCAGGCACTGTGTTTGCTTCACGCCCCAGGGCATGATGAACTTTTTATGCCGCATGCTGATTAGCCGGGAGAAGAACGTCATGAATTACGGGGCGATATCCGGGGTGCGCCAGAATACACCAGGCAGCGTCAGTCCACACCAGTCGGGAAGCGGCGTTGAGGCAGCGTGACTGCCCCAGTTTCTTCCTGGCAACGTGAGATAAGTTCAGGGTCGAGATAATCCACAAAGAAGTCATGTGGTTATGGTATGAGTCATCACGGGAGGCAAGTTCAAGAACCTGAGCGATACGCATATAAAATTCAGAAACAAGGACGATTTCCGAATTTTTACACAGCCACTGGATCGGTCAATCGATCCTTAACTAATCGGCATTCCTCTGGCACGGGGAGGGATAGGTGCCCTGATTTTCTTCTGGCGAAGGTCATCGTGACAACGCCGCGTATCGTAAGCACCATCGGCGGCAACCGCGTTGATTTTTCGGTATGTCTGGCGGATGAGTCCAGGGAACGCCTCTGCATCAGTGACATTGTTTAATGACAGGTCTGAACAAGTGATCATCAGTACGGTGGAGATGACAAGGTCAGAGTAGTGCTGCGGGCGGCCCCGTGATGACGGCGTGCCGCTTTCGTACCAAGCCTGAATGACCGGTTCGTCCAACCAGAAAGTGAGTGCCACGGTTGATGAGGGTCTTGTTGTCGTTCTTCCAGTTGGCCATTCTGAACGTTTGCTATGCCACGGGATAGCCGGTTTTATCAGGATGATGAGTGATCTGAGCCTGCAACCCGGCAAAAGTTCAATTTTTTCAATAACGCCTAAAGAAGAGTCATTACCCACTCGCGAAACTCATAAAGTTCATTCAAATTAATAAAAAATAAATGGCGTAATGTGAATAACATTTCATTATGCTAACGCTGTCGATAAGCCCTTCACTGGATCTACCCTCCTTAACGATGTTCCGAATGGCGAAGCTTTCTTTCCATTCACGTCCCCTGTTTGTTAATCCACTGATTGGATTAACAATTAACCGATGATGATGCGGTACATCTTGTGTCTTCATCAGGAAATATTGATGTTAATGTCCCCGCAAGCTAGGGTGGCCCGTAATAGCGTGGTTGAGCCAGGTGTGGTGCTTGGTGCCCATGTGAACATTGGTCCATTTTGTATTATTTCCACCGGTGTGGTTATTGGTGAAGGAACTGTAGTTGGGGCGTATTCTGTCATTAATGGTCGCACGATCATTGGCCGCGACAATACGATTGGGCAATCTTCTTCTATAGGTGAGATTAATCAGGATCTTAAATACGAGAATGAATCCACCTGTGTGGTGATTGGTGACAGAAATCACTTCGGCAAAAATGTGACGATACATCGAGGGACGATACAGGGATTGAGTTGCACGACGATTGGTAACGATAACCGCCTTTTGAATAACGTCCATATTGGGCATGATTGTGTGGTGGGTAACGGTACATTGGTGGGGGGGCACAGCGGTCTTGCCGGGCACGTAAGGCTTGATGATGGGGCACAGGTTGGTTTTATGTGTGCCATTCACCAGTTCTGTGTACTGGGTGCTCATGCAAAGATTGTCGACCAATCTGGTGTGGTGCAAGACGTGCCACCGTTTGTGATGGCGGGGGGGAATCATGCGAAACCTGCAGGAATAAATGTTAATGCACTCGCCTTTCTGGCATTAGACTTCGAACAGCAGGATTTTGTACTTTCTCTTTACAGTATGCTTTACCAGCAGTCTTTATCGATTGATGAGGTGAAGGTAGCAGTTAAGGCATTGTTCAGTGATTATGCCATCGCTACTGTATTTGAGAGGTTTTGGGAGCACTCGGCGCGAGGGATAGTGAGATGAGTTAAAAAGACTCGCCGCGTAAAGCGACGAGTCTAGGGAAGGTGCGATTTAATCCTCACGTATGAAGCCAAACATCAGTGTTATTGGTGCCAAATGCGCAACCGAACCTTCCAGCCTGGATATGCTTATCGTGCCTGCCAGCATGGCATGAAAGCGCAAATTGTAGACCTTGCGATGAACAATGCCGTGTTCGCACGCTACAAAACTCTCGCCACGATGTGTAACCTTGCTTCCTTTGTGCCTGACTCTCAGTCTGCACCAGGTTGTTTTTAAGTGCTGAAATAAATGTTTTAGTGAGCTTTTTATCCGAGAACGGTTTTTTCCCGGTGATAGGTTCATGATTTGTAATGACATTCAGTATCGATGTTACGTGAGTAGGATCAAAACTCTATGATCGTGGTGAAGACAGTATTTTTGCAACCATGCGTGAAGTGATTCTGACAATTCACGAAAATCTGGATATGAATCTGTTGCGCTAATGCTTTGCCAGATCAGAAGGGAAATGCGAATGCTTCCCTTCTCCAGACCGGACAATGACCGGAGGTTGCCTTGTGGTGATGAATCCACCAGATAGGTATACAGGTTGGGAATAGTGCTTTGAGGTAACTTACAGACCAACAAACCGGGGCATGGTGACCAGGGAGGAAGGTGGAATGCTGAGGGGGAATGTTAAAACCGTTTGTCGGTGTCAGTGAACTGGCTTCAGGTGGCATCGCTGAACAGAAATCTACCGAAACCCCAGAAAGCAAAAACCCGCCTTTTGGGCGGGTTCTTTAGAATAGTGGTGCCCGGACTCGGAATCGAACCAAGGACACGGGGATTTTCAATCCCCTGCTCTACCGACTGAGCTATCCGGGCAACGGGGCGCATTAAACCGTAATCTGTATCCCCCGTCAACCAGATTTCTCGTTTTGTTGTCTGATTGCTTATCTTTGCGGCGATTCTGTAGCGGATTGGGTTATTTTGCTTAAAATCACCGCGCATTGTCATGCTCACTGACTTTTTTCGCCGCCTCAACCTGACTCACAAAGGTCGGTAACATCCAGGTGCCGCCGAGGACTATTTCCCGGCAGTCGCCAGTGGTGTATTTCAGGCTACGCACAAATGTTTTGCCGTCCCACACCCACTCTTCTCCGCTGACGCAGTCGGCGATACCGCGACCTTTATTGAAGAATGTAATCACGCCATCGGCATAGCTGGTGGCATCGGTCGTGATGAGCTGCGGGTCGCTGGTCAGTGCGTTGTCCACCACCCACATGGCATAGCCTTCGTTATACGCGGCGCGCCAGCAGAGTCCCTGGATCAGGGTATGCGATTTATCAATGGCGGTGAGCGTTAACTGGCGGTCTTTGGCCGGGATATTCTCGTTATCCCAGTCGTCACAGTCATTGGTGAGTTTTGTCTCTAATAACGTGCGTTGATCCGCAGTTAATGGCGTTGCGGGTGCTGAAGGTGTTACGGGCGAGGCAATAATGACAGGTGCCGGAACCGCCGCCAGTACGTTTTCGTCGCTGGCCTTGCCTTTACGCAGCAGAGCACTCTGGGTTCCTATGCGTTTCTGGTATTCATCCATTTTCAGCAACACGGCATTGGCGCCTGCGCTGGAGAGCGTTTTGCGCTGCCCATTTAGCGCAATCTCAATTTTTTTGTCCTGAATCAGCGCCTGAAGTAGGGCGGTGATTTGCGAGTTGTTGAAACGAAAATGCTCTCTGTCTTTGGACGTGAGTGTTCCCTGTGATTGTCCATCAATGAACATACTCACGCTGGCATCGGCAGGGATATCGCTTTGGGTTTGTGCAAAGGTCGTCAGTCCGGTGACCTGCTGCCCAGGGCCTGCTTGACGGGTCAGTAAGACACTGATTTCTCCGGTATTGACGCCGTAACCTGCGGCACGGCAGGTGCCGGTATTGTCGCAGGAGAGTTCCCAGTCTTTGTGGTCAAACGAAAAACCCGTTAACGGTGCGGCAAAGAGCGGGATTGAAAACAATCCTGCTGCCGCAATGAGGGGGAGACAGCGCATATAATTCCCTTTACGTATCAGTATTGCTGAAATTATATGCGCATCAGAAGGGGAGCGATAGGTGGATCAGGTCAGTGCGCCCGACTTACGGCACTGAGCAAACCGCAGGATATCTTCCGCCAGGCGATGCGCAGTATCGACATCGGCCTGGCTGCGGTTCACCAGCATACGGCTGAGACACCCCTCCAGCACCAGCTCCATCTGCCGGGCAACCATGGCCGGGTCGTCAATTTCCAGCGTGGTCAGCAACTCGTGGGTAAAATCGTGCGCCGCCCGTTTTTGTTGATCCGCCAGTTGGTGAATGGGATGGGAGGGATCAGGATAAAACGTGCAGGCGGCGATAAACAGGCAGCCGGGATAGCGGTGATTAATCATACATTCTGACAAGGCGCTGTAGC
The DNA here is from genome assembly GCF_016811995.1 of Citrobacter sp. R56. Classification (GTDB taxonomy): domain Bacteria; phylum Pseudomonadota; class Gammaproteobacteria; order Enterobacterales; family Enterobacteriaceae; genus Citrobacter_D; species Citrobacter_D enshiensis. The sequence continues at coordinate 4,173,134 of NZ_CP069159.1, read as the reverse complement.
GTGCCAGGAGCTTTTGCTCTGCACTCAGTGTTTCATCCAGTATAAGCTGACGGCGCCAGGTCTCTATCTGATGACTCAGATGACGTAACGCATCATAGAGAATCGCCTCTTTATCCGGCCAAAAACGTTGCAGTTCGTCGAGCGGATAATCAACGCTTTCGGCGACCATCTCCAGCGTGGTCGTTGCTATCCCTTGAGTCTCAAGTAATTTTAGGGCTTCTCCCAGGACATCTTCACGTTGCACGGTAATTTCCTCTGTTTTTCCTTTTGCAAGTGTCGCTCACGGTTGCCGATCGCGCAAATGTGCACTAAAGGTCGCCGCATCCATAAAGCCCGTTACCCGCGCTGGTGGGTGTTCATTCCCCTGCGCGTCAAAGAACAAAATTGTGGGCAATCCCAGCACATGGAGGTGCTTCAGTAAGGCCACATCCTGCGCGTTGTTGGCGGTGACATTGGCCTGTAACAGCACCGTATCGCCTAATGCCTGCTGTACCTGCGGATCGCTGAAGGTATATTTCTCAAACTCTTTACAGGCGACGCACCAGTCGGCATACAGATCCAGCATCACGGGTTTGCCTTTGGCGCGCGCCAGCGCCTGCGTTAAGTCATCGACCGAGGCGACAGGTGTAAAGTTCAGATGTGCCTGCGTTTGCGCCGTTGCGTTCCCGAACGCCCAGTCCTGCAACGGACGCACGCTGACCAGCGCTGCAGCCAGCAGGACAATCTGTACCATGCGCATCCAGCGCCGTTTTGCCTGCAGACTGGTGATAAATGCCCAGCCAAAGAAGGCAACGCCCAGTAGCGCCCACAGACGCAGGCCCCATGCGTCGCCAATGATACGCTCGAGCAAAAAGACGGGTAGCGCAAGGATAACAAACCCAAAGGCCGTTTTGACATGTTCCATCCACGGGCCGCTTTTCGGCAGCAGGCGGTTGCCGAAGACGGTGACCAGAATCAGTGGTAACCCCATTCCCAGCGCGTAGAGATAGAGCGTACCGCCACCGAACCACATGTCTCCGCTCTGGGCGATATACAGCAAAATAGCGCTTAACGGCGCGGTGGTGCACGGCGAGCAGATCAGCCCGGCAATCGCCCCCATCGCAAACACACCGCCAGGCGATCCACCCTGCTGACGATTACTCATCAGCGTGAGGCGCGTTTGCAGCGAAGAGGGGAGCTGTAGTGTGAACAGACCAAACATCGACAGCGCCAGCAGGGTAAACATCACCGCCAGGCCGATTAAGACGTAAGGATGCTGCAACGCGGCCTGAAACTGTAATCCGGCAGCCGCGACAACCAGGCCCAGCGCGGTGTAGGTCAGCGCCATCCCCTGCACGTAGATAAAGGTCAGCAGCAGGGCGCGTCCGGTTGAGAGGCGCTGTTTGCCGCCCAGCACGATACCGGAAATGAGCGGGTACATCGGCAGAACGCATGGCGTAAACGCAATGCCAATCCCTATCAGCAATGCCCACAATGCGGAAAAGGGCAATTGGCTGTCTAGTTGCGGTGCGTTTTCTGCTTGCGTTGCTGAAGGGGGCGTCGCCGGTTGCACATCTGCACTGGCAAGCACCTGGCTCAGCGGCACGGTTTTGGTCTCTGGCGGGTAGCAGAAACCGGCGTCAGCGCATCCCTGATAGACGACAGTTAATGTCGCGCCAGACGCTGCCTGGTTGACAGTCACCGGAATCGTCAACCGCTGGCGGTAGATTTCGCTTTTGCCATAAAATTCGTCTTCGTGCCAGACGCCAGCCGGAAGCTGTACCGCGGCAATCTCTGCCTGAGACGGCGTGATAGTGATTTGCTTGCGATAAAGGTAATAACCTTCTTTCACCTGCCAGGAGAGATTAAGGTCATGCTGATTCTGCTGAAAATCAAAGCTAAATGCCTGGTCGGCAGGCACAAATTGCGAGCGACCAGGCGCGTCAAATAATCCGGCGAAGACGGATGTGCTGCACAGCAGCAGGATCAGCGTAAGGATGCGTTGAGCCATGAGAGGTAATCATTGTCTCCGTGAGTAACGGGTAAAACCAGAAGTTCGGGTGTTTGATAGGGGTGGTGAGACTTCAGGCAGTCAAGAAGCGCTTGCTGGTGCAAAACCGAGGATTTGAAGATCATCTGCACTTCGTATTCCTGTTCCAGTTTCCCTTCCCAGTAATAGAGGGAAGTGGCTCCGGGGATAAGCGTGGCGCATGCCGCCAGTTTTTCTGCCAGCACTTTGGCTGCCAGGTCCTGGGCTGTTGCCTCATCCGGCGCAGTACAGAGCACCACAACGGCATCGGGGATGGGCATATCCTGACTGTTAACATCAAGCATAAACACCTCGAAAGGACAGAATGACCAGCAAGAGAGTGGTCACTATACAACGGACGAGGGAAGGATGTTAGTCAAAGCGGGGAAAGGAGTGCGGGGCGTATGAACGCCCCGCGGGTAACACTTACAGCATGAAGCTGCCCAGCAGGAAGCCGAAGCAAACAGCAAGCACAACGCCCAGCGTACCTGGGATGAAGAACGGATGGTTAAAGACTAACTTACCGATACGGGTTGTACCGGTGTCATCCATCTGAACCGCCGCAACCAGCGTCGGGTAGGTCGGCAGAATGAACAGACCGGAAACAGCTGCGAAAGAAGCCACAGCAGTCAGCGGAGAAACGTTCAGCGCCAGCGCCATCGGCATCAGTGCCTTAGCCGTTGCAGCCTGAGAGTACAGCAGTGCAGAAGCAAAGAAGAAGATCACCGCCAGCAACCACGGATGACCCTGAATCACGCTACCAGCAGTCTCTTTGATCCAGTCGATGTTGGCAGAAACGAAGGTGTCGCCCAGCCATGCCACACCCAGAATACAAATACAGGCGCTCATCCCTGCTTTGAAGGTGCTGGAGTTCAGGATGGAATCAGTCTCAACGCGGCAGATAATGGTGGTCAGCGTCGCGACGCTCAGCATGATGATCAGAATTGCGTTGGTGGTGTTCATCAGCGGTTTAGCGACCAGGCCAAGGCTCGGGCTGTTGATGATGGCATAAGCCACAACACAGACTACGCCCAGCAGGAACAACCAAACGGATGATTTCGCACCGGACTTGATCTCAACCTGACGCTCGCCGCGCAGCTCAACCAAACCTTCTTCCAGACGTTTACGGTATACCGGATCGTCAGAAAGTTTAGAGTTAAACAGCATGGTGACCAGGAAGGACATCACCAGCACCGCCAGCAGGGTGGATGGAATGACCACGGACAGCAGGTGAATGTAGCTGATGCCATGACCTTCCATGACGGAAGACATGTAGACCACCGCCGCAGAGATTGGCGACGCGGTAATGGCGATCTGTGCAGAAACCACCGCAGTGGAGAGCGGACGGCAAGGTTTGATCCCTTGTTCCTTCGCCACTTCAGCGATAACTGGCAGAGTTGCCAGAGAGATGTTGCCTGTACCTGCAAAGATAGTCAGGAAATAAGTCACAATCGGAGCGAGGATCGTGATGTATTTCGGGTTTTTACGCAGCAGTTTTTCTGTCTGGTGAACCAGATAGTCCAGACCGCCTGCGACCTGCATGGCAGAGATGGCAGCGATTACCGCCATGATGATGGAAATAACATCGAACGGGATATTACCGGGCTTAACGCCTATGGCTGCAAGAACCAAAACGCCAAGCCCACCTGCAAATCCTATACCAATGCCCCCAAGTCTGGCGCCCAAAAAGATTGCCAGCAAAACGATGATAAGTTCTACAACTATCATATTAGCCTTCCTTGTTGTTTAACAAGTTGATATTAAATTGTTGTTTTTAAGTAACTTCTAATAAGAAAAAAGGCACGTCATCAGACGTGCCTCTTGTGGTACTACCCTGTACAATTACTGTTCGCTTTCATCAGTATAGCGTTTTGCTTTGTAAGCAGGGTGCATCAGGTTCTGTGCAGAGAAAATATCGTCCAGCTCAGCTTCAGTCAACAGACCGCGCTCCAGTACGACTTCACGTACACTCTTACCGGTTTCAGCACAGATTTTACCAACGATGTCGCCGTTGTGGTGGCCGATGAACGGGTTGAGGTAAGTGACGATACCGATTGAGTTGTAAACGAATGCTTCACAGACTTCTTTATTAGCAGTGATACCGTCAATGCATTTTTCCAGCAGGTTGTAGCAGGCGTTGCTCAGGATATGGATAGATTCAAACATTGCCTGACCAATAACCGGCTCCATTACGTTCAGCTGCAGCTGACCTGCTTCAGACGCCATGGTCACGGTGATGTCGTTACCAATAACTTTAAAGCATACCTGGTTAACGACTTCTGGAATAACCGGGTTCACTTTAGCTGGCATGATAGAAGAACCCGCCTGCAGTTCCGGCAGGTTGATCTCGTTCAGACCGGCACGTGGGCCAGAAGAGAGCAAACGCAGGTCGTTACAGATTTTGGACATCTTCACAGCCAGACGTTTCAGTGCGCTGTGTACCATAACATAAGCGCCGCAGTCAGAGGTCGCTTCAATCAGGTCTTCTGCTGGTACACAGGCAAAGCCAGTGACTTCAGCCAGTTTCTGTACCGCTAATGGAGAGTACTCTTTAGGAGTATTCAGACCTGTACCGATTGCCGTTGCGCCGAGGTTAACTTCCAGCAACAGTTCTGCGGTATGTCCAATGTTTTTCACTTCTTCTTTCAGCAGTACGCTGAAAGCACGGAATTCCTGACCCAGAGTCATCGGCACAGCATCTTGCAGCTGGGTACGACCCATTTTCAGGATACCCTGGAATTCTTCTGCTTTACGCTCAAAGCCTTCGCGCAGCTGGTTGATAGCATCAATCAGTTTAACGAGGGATGCGTATACCGCGATACGGAAACCGGTCGGGTAAGCGTCGTTGGTGGACTGACATTTGTTAACGTGGTCGTTCGGGTTCAGGTACTGATACTCACCTTTCTGGTGACCCATCAGTTCCAGCCCAATATTGGCCAGCACTTCGTTGGTATTCATGTTTACGGAGGTGCCTGCACCGCCCTGGTAAACGTCTACCGGGAACTGGTCCATGCATTTGCCGTTGTTCAGAACTTCATCACAGGCGGCAATGATGGCATTTGCCACACTCTTAGGAATAGTTTGCAGCTCTTTGTTGGCCAGGGCCGCTGCCTTTTTCACCATTACCATACCGCGAACAAATTCAGGAATATCACTGATTTTGTTATTGCTAATGTAGAAGTTTTCAATCGCTCTCAGAGTGTGAACACCGTAGTAGGCTTCCGCTGGAACTTCCCTGGTACCCAACAAATCTTCTTCGATACGAATGTTGTTTAACATGTGAACCTTCTTTTTCAAGCTGCCAAAAAATTACATTAAACACACAGGATATATGTGGTTTCGAATGTTTCCTGACCGACGATTATCCCCTACATCGGTCTGATGTCCGAGATGATATGCTGCTTCAGGATTTCTACCGTAATCTGGATCACTTTAAGTGTGGCTAATTACTCCTTATTTATTATTTTGTGAGATAGATCACCCCTTTTGGATTACTCCCATAAATATATCCAAAAATGGCTTGAAATTTTGCTAAGCACCTCAATATAAGTTGGATGCAAATTGCACAATCATTCAAACAGACGTGCTGAAACAGCGGTTACCTACAGGAGAACCCTTTGCGCTGGATACCACTTATTGCCATCTTTCTCTATGTTTACATTGAGATTTCTATTTTTATCCAGGTCTCCCAGGTTCTGGGCGTACTGATGACGTTGATTCTGGTGATCTTCTCTTCGATCGTCGGTATGTCGCTGGTGCGCAATCAAGGATTTAAAAACTTTTTGCTGATGCAGCAGAAAATGGCAGCGGGAGAAAGCCCGGCTGCGGAGATGATCAAGAGCGTGTCGCTGATCATTGCCGGTCTGTTGCTGGTCCTGCCGGGTTTCTTCACCGATTTCCTCGGCCTTCTTCTTTTATTACCGCCGGTACAGAAACATCTGACGATGAAACTGCTGCCGCACCTGCGTTTCTCCCGGATGCCAGGCGGCGGTTTTAGCGCCGGAACCGGCGGTGGAGATACGTTTGACGGCGAGTTTCAGCGCAAGGACGAGGAGCGCGACCGCATCGATCATAAAGACGATCGCCGCGATTAAATAGTGTAGTAGTTCCGGTAAGTATAGCGCCACCGGGCATCCAGGCCGGATGGCGCAGCGCTTATCCGACCTATAAATGGCTTTCAGGCTGTTTTCGCCTGGGTAAAAATAGCCATAGCACCGCCAGCATAATAATGGCGTACAGGCTTTTCCAGCCAACCATCGCGAGTAAAAGTAGGCACAGCAAACCGCCAACGACCGCCAGCGCGCGATAGCGTCCCTTCAGTAAACGACACCCTGCCAGCATGCACAGCAGATAGATCATAATAAAGATGCCATTAGCGTAGACAATCAGCGCATCAAGGTTGATGTCGAGCGCATAAATACACAACGTACTGATAACGCAACATACCAGGACGGCATTCAGCGCATTATGCGGGATCTGGCGGGAGGAGAGACGCGCCAGATAGTGGTCAGGTTTGTCTCGCGCTTGCGACCAGACCAGGCGGGCAAAACTTTGAATATAAATATTCAGACTGGCAAAACAGGCCAGATAGCCAATAACGCAGGCGACCCACAACGCCTGGACGCCAAACAACTGCACGACAATTTCAGGCAGCGAAGCCGCCGCCGCCATCTGCTCGCCGTAGGCGCCAAAATGCAGCACCACCACCGTACATGCCCAGTAAACGGAACCCGCCAGCACCAGGCCAATCATCAGGGCGCGCGGAAAATCTCGCTCAGGATTTTTGAATTCGGATGCCAGATGCGCAAAGGCTTCAAGGCCGACGAAACACCAGAACATCACCGACAGCGCAGAGAACAGTCCAGACATGTCGATATCACCTGGCGCCGGGAAGGGGATTTCAGCGGGTTTCAGTTCTCCAGCCCACCAGATGGCGACAATCAGCGCCACAATCAGACCCGCGATGAGGGTTTGCAGGTTAGCGCTTGAGCTGGCACCGCGAGAACCGATGTACCACACCAGGATAAGCGTTCCCAGTTCCGCCAGCAGCAACTGCCCGCCGTGCCAGCCAAACATCGCCTGGCCGAAACCTGCGGCAATATGGAGCGCAGCGGGTAAACCGACGGGAATGACCGACAAAAACAGCCAGCCGGTCACCCGTTCCATATGATTCCCAAACGCCATACCAACAAAATGCGCCACGCCTCCGGCGCTGGGGTAATGGCGGCCAAGTATCGCAAACACGATGGCCACCGGAAAAACTAACACGATGAGTATCGGCCACGCCCACAGGCTGTTATTCCCCGCGACAAGTGCGGCCAGTGCAGGAACGGCAAAGACACCGGTGCCTAATAATGATGTCGATAACAGGCCAATCCCCTGAGCCAGTCCCAGCTCTTGTTTTAGTCCGCTCATGAAACGTTATCCGGTTACGCCTAAAATTCAGGCAACTGCGCAGATTTTCGATGGTATCACAATCAGATTTGCTGATGACGGCGGCCCTGAAATTGGTGCGAAATGTGAGGTGGGTTGGTGTTTTGACCGGATTTTCTCCTGATAAGAATTTTTTTTTAGTTTCCCCCTTGAAGGGGTATAACCCCATCCCCATCTCTCTGGTCACTAGCCGGGAAATCCGTTTACGGGCCGGCGTCACCCATAACTGATAAAGACTTTCTCAAAGGAGAGCTATCAATGAGTATTCGTCCGTTACATGATCGTGTGATCGTCAAACGTAAAGAAGTTGAATCCAAATCAGCTGGCGGCATCGTTCTGACCGGTTCTGCAGCAGGTAAATCAACTCGTGGCGAAATCATCGCTGTCGGTAAGGGCCGCATCCTGGAAAACGGTAGTGTGCAGCCGCTGGACGTGAAAGTCGGCGATATCGTTATTTTCAACGATGGCTACGGCGTGAAGTCCGAGAAGATCGACAACCAAGAAGTGCTGATCATGTCCGAAAGCGACATTCTGGCAATTGTTGAAGCGTAATCCGCGAACGACACTGAACATACGAATTTAAGGAAAAGAGATAATGGCAGCTAAAGACGTAAAATTCGGTAACGACGCTCGTGTGAAAATGCTGCGCGGCGTAAACGTACTGGCAGATGCAGTGAAAGTTACCCTCGGTCCGAAAGGCCGTAACGTGGTTCTGGATAAATCTTTCGGTGCACCGACCATCACTAAAGATGGTGTTTCCGTAGCACGTGAAATCGAACTGGAAGACAAGTTCGAAAACATGGGCGCGCAGATGGTGAAAGAAGTTGCCTCTAAAGCGAACGACGCTGCAGGCGACGGTACCACCACCGCGACCGTACTGGCTCAGTCCATCATCACTGAAGGCCTGAAAGCTGTTGCTGCGGGCATGAACCCGATGGATCTGAAACGTGGTATCGACAAAGCTGTCGCTGCTGCGGTTGAAGAGCTGAAAGCACTGTCTGTACCGTGCTCTGACTCTAAAGCTATCGCTCAGGTTGGTACTATCTCCGCTAACTCCGACGAAACCGTAGGTAAACTGATCGCAGAAGCGATGGACAAAGTCGGTAAAGAAGGCGTGATCACCGTTGAAGACGGTACCGGTCTGCAGGACGAACTGGACGTGGTTGAAGGTATGCAGTTTGACCGCGGCTACCTGTCTCCTTACTTCATCAACAAGCCGGAAACTGGCGCAGTAGAACTGGAAAGCCCGTTCATCCTGCTGGCTGACAAGAAAATCTCCAACATCCGCGAAATGCTGCCGGTTCTGGAAGCCGTTGCTAAAGCAGGCAAACCGCTGCTGATCATCGCTGAAGATGTTGAAGGCGAAGCACTGGCAACGCTGGTCGTTAACACCATGCGCGGCATCGTGAAAGTGGCTGCTGTTAAAGCACCTGGCTTCGGCGACCGTCGTAAAGCAATGCTGCAGGATATCGCTACTCTGACCGGTGGTACCGTAATCTCTGAAGAGATCGGTATGGAACTGGAAAAAGCGACCCTGGAAGATCTGGGTCAGGCAAAACGCGTTGTGATCAACAAAGACACCACCACCATCATTGATGGCGTGGGTGACGAAGACGCAATCCAGGGTCGTGTGACTCAGATTCGCCAGCAGATCGAAGAAGCAACGTCTGACTACGATCGTGAAAAACTGCAGGAGCGCGTAGCGAAACTGGCAGGCGGCGTTGCAGTTATCAAAGTCGGTGCAGCTACCGAAGTTGAAATGAAAGAGAAGAAAGCACGCGTTGAAGATGCTCTGCACGCGACCCGTGCTGCAGTAGAAGAAGGCGTGGTTGCTGGTGGTGGTGTTGCGCTGATTCGCGTAGCCTCCAAACTGGGCGATCTGCGTGGTCAGAACGAAGACCAGAACGTGGGTATCAAAGTTGCGCTGCGCGCAATGGAATCCCCGCTGCGTCAGATCGTGCTGAACTGCGGTGAAGAACCGTCTGTTGTGGCTAACACCGTGAAAGCGGGCGACGGTAACTACGGTTACAACGCTGCAACTGAAGAATACGGCAACATGATCGACATGGGTATCCTGGATCCAACCAAAGTGACCCGTTCTGCTCTGCAGTACGCAGCTTCTGTTGCTGGCCTGATGATCACCACCGAGTGCATGGTCACCGATCTGCCGAAAGGCGATGGGGCTGACTTAGGTGCTGCTGGTGGTATGGGCGGCATGGGTGGCATGGGCGGCATGATGTAATCATGTTGTTCTGCACCTCGCAGAAATAGAGAAACCCCTGGGCAGAAATGCCCGGGGGTTTTTCTTTTCGTCATCTTTTTAGTATAAGATTCTCACACGGACGATCTACGTCCAGCTCATTGATTACGGGGAATAACATGCACGTGAAATATTTAGCAGGGATCGTCGGTGCCGCGCTACTGATGGCGGGTTGTAGCTCCAGCAACGAACTGAGCGCTGCCGGCCAAAGCGTACGCTTCGTAGAAGACAAGCCTGGTGCTGAGTGCCAGTTGGTTGGCACGGCGACCGGTAAGCAAAGTAACTGGCTTTCTGGTCAGCATGGCGAAGAGGGCGGCTCGATGCGTGGCGCCGCGAACGACCTGCGTAATCAGGCGGCAGCAATGGGTGGCAACGTGATTTATGGCGTGAGCAGCCCATCTCAGGGCATGTTATCCAGCTTTGTTCCGACCGCCAGCGAAATGAACGGTCAGGTTTATAAGTGCCCGAACTGATTTATTCAGTATTGAAAGCGCCCTCCGGAAACCTGAGGGCGTTTTGTTATTCTGCCGTTGCGGCCAATGTTGACTGATAAAGCTGGTGCAGTGCTTTCAGGCAACGTTCTCGCGGAAAGTGACCCGGACCGGATGCGATAGTCGCCACGGTGATACGGCAAGGTTTTCCTTCCAGCTTTTTCAGCCGCGGGCTGAACGCCAGTAAACGCCGGGCTATTGCCGCAGTCTCTTTCATTTCCCCCCGAATGCGGGATTTCACGATGGTGCCGCATGCGCAATCTTGTCCATTGCTGTCGGTATAGTGGTAAACCAGAGCCAGATAATGTGTGAACAGCGCTAATTTCCACGCCGGATGGGGGTAGTTGTCATACTCCATTTCACCGTTGCTTTTAATATCGGCATCGTACATGGGTAGAAAATCCAGCAGTGAGGAGATCCTTAGCGATAACTTATGCATGCCGGCGTTATTAATGGCGTGAGAAATGGCGCTGATGACGAGCGCAATCTGCGCGTCTTCAAGCTGGAGGAGCAGTGAATGACCGCCCTGCAGTGAAAACGCCAACTGAAATCCTTCTGCGTGGCTGGCGCGGGGCTCTAGTTTCTCGACCCGCAGGCGGATATCGGCTTCCAGCAGCTGTTTTTGGGTCAGTGGCGGAATATTGTTGAGCATCGCTTGCGTGGCGGTATCCTGGCTTTTTTTGAACGCCGTTTTCTCTTTGGCATTCCGCAGGCTTTGCAAATGCAGACGATGCTCGAAGCAGATATAAAGATCGCGCAGTTGTAGCGCCGGAATAAAAATCAGCGAGGTTTCGTTCTGCTCATGCTTGAGGTTAAGCGCCAGCGCCTGGAACTGATTGCCGTTTCGAATGACGCCGGTGTTAATGCCGGTGAGTGTTAAGGCCATGATGGTTCTCTCTGGATAGGTTTGTTCTGCCCGAAATAATTGGGGGCTAAAATAACACCCGGCTTTGTTTCGTGAGAGTCGGTATCCGGACTTGAAACCTGCGCGAAGCACTCCGCGCAGGGTCAAAAGAGAGGGGTTATCGCTGCCTTAACTGCAAATCCAGTGGCGTTTTACTCGGTTCGCCGCCAATTTCCCGCGCCAGTTTCGGCACCATATAACCGGAAACCAGCGTCAGCAGCTCACGCATAATGGCGCGGGCTTCATCGTCGCTGACCAGAAAATGGGCCGCGCCCTGAACCTTGTCCAGCACGTGCAGGTAGTAGGGCATCACGCCTGCATCAAACAATGCGTTGCTGAGATTTGCCAGCGTTTGCGCGTTATCGTTGATATCGCGCAGCAGCACACTCTGATTCAGCAGCGTGACGCCTGCTATTTTTAGCTTACGCATCGCCTGGCTGAAATCGTCGCCAATCTCCTGCGCATGGTTGATATGGTTCACCAGCAAAATTTGCAGGGTGGATTGTGCAAAGCGGGCGACGAGGGCTTCTGTAATCCGTGCGGGGATCACGATAGGCAAACGGCTATGAATACGCAGACGCTTAATGTGCGGTATCGCTTCCAGTTGCGTGAGTAGCCAGTCCAGCTCGTGGTCTTTGGCCATCAGCGGATCGCCGCCGGAGAAGATGATTTCATCCAGCTCCGAATGCGCAGCGATGTAATCGAGAGCCACCTGCCAGTTTCGCTTATTGCCCTGGTTTTCCGCATACGGGAAGTGACGGCGAAAACAGTAGCGACAATTTACCGCGCAGCCGCCTTTCACCAGCAACAGCGCCCGGTTACGGTATTTGTGCAGTAATCCTGGCACCACGCTGTGCTGTTCTTCCAGCGGATCGGTTGAAAACCCCGGCGCTGCGACAAACTCGTCGCGCGAGGTGAGTACCTGGCGTAAAAGCGGGTCATCAGGATTGCCCTTTTCCATCCGCGCCACAAAAGCACGGGGAACCCGCAAGGCAAAAAGACGCTTTGCCTCGCGACCTGCAAGCAAGTTTTCATCAGCGTCTACATTTAAAAGACGCAACAGTTCATCCGGATCGGTTATAACATCTGCAAGTTGCACTAACCAATCTTCTCTGGATGGGGTGTTTAGGGTTACAATATGCGCCATTTTGTGGCTAAGCTACCAATTAACAATTTCAGAGGGCCTTATGGCGACTTACTATAGCAACGATTTTCGTGCCGGTCTTAAAATCATGATGGACGGCGAACCTTATGCGGTTGAAGCCAGTGAATTCGTAAAACCGGGCAAAGGCCAGGCTTTTGCGCGCGTTAAGCTGCGTCGTCTGCTGACCGGTACTCGCGTAGAGAAAACCTTCAAATCAACCGACTCTGCAGAAGGCGCAGACGTTGTCGATATGAACCTGACTTACCTGTACAACGACGGTGAGTTCTACCATTTCATGAATAACTCCACTTTCGAACAGCTGGCTGCTGACGAGAAAGCGGTAGGCGACAGCGCCAAGTGGCTGCTGGATCAGGCTGAGTGCATCGTGACCCTGTGGAACGGTCAGCCTATTTCTGTTACCCCGCCGAACTTTGTTGAACTGGAGATCATTGAAACTGACCCAGGTCTGAAAGGTGATACCGCAGGTACTGGCGGCAAACCGGCAACGCTGTCTACTGGCGCAGTGGTTAAAGTTCCGCTGTTCGTTCAGATCGGCGAAGTGATCAAAGTGGATACCCGTTCTGGTGAATACGTATCCCGCGTGAAGTAATACGCCTTACTTGATCTCATGGTGCAGCGTTTGCTGCGCCATACATTTTTCCAGGGCAGGAATGATGAAACGTCTTCTCAGTCTTGTAACACTCGTCTTACTGACCGCAACCCTGTTGACAGGGTGCAATACCGCACGTGGCTTTGGCGAAGATATCAAACATCTCGGCAATTCCATCTCCCACGCTGCCAGCTAGTCTTTTCGCTTCGTCTGAAAAACAGTCTGTTTCCCGTCAAGTTACGGGATGTTGTCTATTATTAAGTAGCTATACGCACAACATTGGCTAAAAAGGAAGACGCTATGGTTAAGAAGACAATTGCAGCAATCTTTTCTGTTCTGGTACTTTCCTCTGTATTAACCGCCTGTAATACGACGCGCGGCGTTGGTCAGGATATTTCCGAGGGTGGCCAGGCTATCTCGGGCGCTGCGGCAAAAGCTCAGGATTAATCATGAACGGTACGACCGCTGTGCGTGTCGTGCCGTTAATCTTACCGTTCTGGCAATGATAAAAACGGCGAATAGCGATTATCCATGTGCAGTTTCATGCGAATGTTGCGTTTGTAGGTGTAAACCGTTTTGCCATGAATCCCGAGCGCACTGGCAATCGCGTTATTTCCCGCGCCTTCCATCCACATCGTCAACACTTTCTCTTCCTGTGGCGTCAGCAGTGATGTCGCCGTTTTGGGCGTCTCTAAAAGCGGCCTCACGCGTAACGCGGCGTGAATCGTTTTTGAGAGCGCATACAGCGTGGCTTTTTTTGATAATACGGTATGGACAGAATATCGTGAGCTGAACGCTGAAGCACGGTATTCGCCGCCTGATTGCAGCAAGATCAGCGGCGCCATCCCGCAGGCCATAAAGAAGGGGTCAATCGACTGAAATGGATGGGAATCGTTAAGAAAGCTATATAAATCAGCGATTATCAAATGAGGCTTCCACTGCAGAATATGTTCTTTTGCCAACAGGAGATTATTTAACCCTGACACCAGGAACGAACCATTAAACAAACCAGAATGATTAAGCCAGGCCTCTATCCCCGTGCGGGTAAAGTGGCATCGGTCAATCACTAATATTTTCAACATAAAATTATCGCATTCAAAAATGAGGCCAAAGGCTTCCTGACTTCAGAAAGCGTTTCATCATAGAGACGTCCGATGAGTACTAAATGCCGGAACTGCGTTGCTTATTGCACCCAATTCAGGCTTTTAGGCGATCTGAAATAAAAAGATTGAAATTCACTTTTTGTCGGGCAAAAATACCCTTTCATTCATCGGCTTGTGGGACGACCTGCAAACGTATCTTTCACCGGGGACGGCCCCATCTCTCTGGAGCCTAAAATGTCCTGGATTGTTTTATTCATTGCTGGCCTGCTCGAAGTTGTCTGGGCGATTGGCCTCAAATATACCCACGGATTTACCCGCCTGACGCCGAGCGTCATTACCATCGTCGCCATGGTCGTCAGTATTGCGATGCTCTCCTGGGCAATGAAAACCCTGCCAGTTGGGACTGCGTATGCTATCTGGACCGGTATCGGCGCCGTTGGTGCGGCCATCACCGGGATTATCTTACTGGGTGAATCCGCCAGCCCGATGCGTCTGGCCAGCCTGACGCTGATCGTTGCGGGAATTATTGGTCTGAAGCTCAGCGCCCATTAATGGGGTTGTTTCACCCAGATTAACTTACTGACATCAAACCCTTCCCGGGTCGCGACGGCGAGTATTTGCTGCTTCATTTCGTCAGAAATGGTCGGCGTGCGCGCGAGTATCCACAAATAGTCGCGATCCGGGCCGCACACCAGTGCGTGGTGATATTCTCTGTCAAGCGCGATGACGTTGTAACCGCCATAGAACGGGCCAAAAAACGAAACTTTCAGCGCGGCCCGACTGGGATCGCCGGTAAACCAGGCCTTTCCTTCCGTTTTTTGCCACATTTCCCGATCCGGATTGTAGCCCTTGTTGGTCACATTAAGGCCGCCGTCATCGCGTAGGCTGTAAGTGGCGGTGACTTTTTCCAGTCCTCTTTCGAAGCGATGATCAAAGCGTGCAATTTCATACCAGGTGCCGAGGTAGCGTTTCACATCAAAGTTATTGACGACTGTAACACCCTTCGGCGGCGTGGGTGAGCTGCAAGCAACCACTAAAAACGCGGCTGTCACCGCGGTGATAACAGGCAGGATACGCATGGGAGTTTCCTTGCTGGTTTTCTGTTAAGTGTAGATGACAGCAAGGAAAGGGTGGGCAGCAACAGTTACTGCAGAGACTCCAGAATCCGGTAGGCGGCCGCGACACGCGTAGGATTTGGATAGCTTTTATTCGCCAGCATCACGATACCGAGGTTTTTCTCTGGAATAAAAGCAACGTAACTGCCAAAGCCGCCGGTAGATCCCGTCTTATGTACCCAGGAGGATTTGACTGCAGGTGCGGGCGGGTTAATTTCCACGGCTGTCAGCGCCGCCAGCGCGATCTTATTATCGCTACCCTTGATGACCGTTTCGCCCTCTACCGGCCAGTTCAGCATTTCCCAGCCTAACCCCTGATACATCTCGCCAATACGCCAATAGCGCGACTGGGCTAACGCCACGCCTTGCTGCAGCGTTTTGTCCTGAATATGGGAGGCGTCCATGTTGGCCTGCACCCAGCTTGCCATATCTTCAATGCTGGATTTAACACCATACGCCTCTGCATCCAGCGGACCGGGTGAAACATGGACTGGCTTACCCTCGCGATAACCCCAGGCGTAATCTTTCTGTTCTGACGTGGGGACGGTAATCCAGGTATGTGCGAGTTTTAGCGGTTTGAAGACGCGCGTGGTTATCGCTTCTTCGTAACTCATTCCGGAAGGTTTAACCGCCAGCGCGCCAAACAAGCCGATGCTGGCATTGGCATACAGACGTTTGCTGCCCGGCGCCCACTCCGGCTGCCAGGTTTGATAGTAGTGAAGCAGCGAGGCTTCATCCGTCACGCTATCCGGCACCTGAAGCGGTAAGCCTCCTGCAGTATAGGTCGCCAGATGTAGCAGGCTGATGCCTTGCCACTGTTTACCGTTCAGCGCAGGCCAATATTTTGTTGCCGGATCGCTGAGTTTGATTTCACCGCGAGCGACAGCATCGCCCGCCAGCACGCCAGTGAAGGTTTTACTCACGGAGCCGAGTTCAAACAGGGTTTGTGGGGTGACGGGCTGGTTTTTGGCGATGTCGGCATTACCCCAGGTAAAGTACCTCGGCTTGCCCTGGTAAATCACCGCAACCGCCATGCCCGGAATCGCCTGCTCTTTCATTAATGGAGCAATGGTGCGGTTTACAACATCAGCGATGTGTTGCTCAGTGTGCGGTGTGGCAAGCACTGAACTGGAGGCAGTAAGGAGTAACACACTGCAGAGGATTTTGTTCATCATGGCGTATTTCCGTAACAGAGGACCCTGGGGATGTCCGGGAAGAGTACGGCAGTAGATTACACTATTTGCGATGATGACAGGGGTAAGAGACGGTAGAAATAAAACGGCCCGCCAGTGGCGGGCCGGAATAACGATGGTGCTAATTAGAGCGTGACGATAGCAATCAGCGTCACAACGGTCAGAATAGCAGCCAGACCGTAGAACACCCACTTGCCAGCCGGCACGTGGATTTTCAGGTCATGCATTGCGTGGTGCATACGGTGTAAACCACACCACAGCGGCAGAACGATCATCAGGAACATGAACGCGCGGCCAATAAAGCTTTGTGCAAAGGCCAGTACACGTTCGTAGCTCAGGGCATCGCCCGGGAAGAGTCCCAGTGGCAGCATAATGCCGACCAGCAGAACCACGACCGGCGCAATGATCGCGCCCCACATACCACCTGCACCAAACAGTCCCCAGAATACGGGTTCGTCAGAGCGTTTTGGATTTGGATTAATCATCCCGGACTCCTTACCAGTACAGGGCAACATACAGAATAACTACAGTCGCAACTGCAGTAACCGCCCAGAGACCTTTGATGATCGGCTCTGGCCCCATTTTTTCGTCTTTTACGATGATATTGGCAGCTTTAGGCGCCAGCTCAAACCAGGTCTTGGTATGCAGCAAGGCTGCAGCCAGGGCGATCAGGTTGAGGATCACCACCACTGGATTTTGCAGAAAACCAACGAATCCCATCCAGGATTCTGCGCCGTGTTTGAGGGCAAACAGGCCGAAAATCAGTTCAATGCTGAACCAGACTGCCGGCACTGCTGTGCCTTCGCGCAGCATGTAAAAGCGATAAAACGGCAGCTTTTTCCACCAGGTGGACGTCATTGGCCGCACATAGGCTTTGCGTTTAGTCGTCATGTTGCACTCCTTAGCGTGGTTTCAGGGTCGCGATAAGAAAGTCTTTCGAACTTTCTACTTTACCCTGCTGGATGGCCGCAGCCGGATCGACGTGTTTCGGACAGACTTCGGAGCAGTAGCCCACGAAAGTACAGGACCAAACGCCGTTCGGGCTATTCAACTGAGCCATACGCTCCTTCTTACCGTGGTCACGGCTATCTTCGTTGTAACGATGCGCCAGCGTAATCGCCGCCGGACCGATGAACTCAGGGTTCAGGCCGAACTGCGGGCACGCGGCGTAACACAGACCACAGTTGATGCAACCGGAGAACTGGTGATACTTCGCCATTTGCGCCGGAGTCTGGGTATTAGGACCCTGATCCGGTGTGCGCGGGTTACCGATGATGTACGGTTTGATGGCTTCCAGGCTTTCGATAAAGTGCGTCATGTCGACGACCAGATCGCGCTCAATCGGGAAGTTGCCCAGCGCTTCAACCTTCATGCCGTTGGTGTATTCACGCAGGAAGGTTTTGCACGCCAGTTTTGGTACGTTGTTGACCATCATGCCGCAAGAGCCACAGATCGCCATACGGCAAGACCAGCGGTAGCTCAGGTCTGGTGCCAGGTTATCTTTGATGTAGCCCAGCGCATCCAGCAGCGACGTTGTTTCATCATAAGGTACATCATAGAAAGCACTGTGCGGCGCGGTATCCACTTCCGGGTTATAGCGCACCACCTCAACTTTCAGATTTTTCATCTCAGCCATTCGCCTTCTCCTTCTTATCGGCTGCTTCCGCTTCGCCACCATAGACACGTTTCGCTGGCGGCAGAGTGGTGATTTTCACGTCGCTGTAGTCCAGGCGAGTGGTGCCATCAGCATCGCGGAAGGCGAGGGTGTGTTTGAGGAAGTTGACGTCGTCACGCTCGGTGCAACCTTCGTCCAGACGCTGATGCGCGCCGCGCGATTCTTTACGCGCCAGAGCGGAGTGCGCCATACATTCAGCAACATTCAGACCGTGGCCCAGTTCGATGGTATACAGCAGGTCGGTATTGAAGACGCTGGAGGTGTCGGTAATACGCACGCGCTTGAAGCGTTCCTGCAGTTCAGCCAACTTATCAACCGTTTTCTGCATGAGTTCTGGCGTACGGTAGATACCGCAACCTTCTTCCATGGACAGACCCATTTCATCACGGATCTTCGACCAGTTTTCGTTACCTTCCTGGTTCACCAGAGCTTTCAGACGCTGTTCAACGCCTGCAACCTGCGCATCAAGCGCGGCGCTGTTGGCGGTACCTGCCGTAGAAGCACGTTCCATCGCTTGCTCACCAGCCAGACGGCCAAAGACCACCAGTTCAGCCAGAGAGTTAGAGCCCAGACGGTTGGCGCCATGCAGACCCACAGAGGAACATTCGCCAACGGCAAACAGACCTTTGATGCGGCTTTCGCAGTTTTGATCGGTTTCGATACCACCCATGGTGTAGTGCGCGGTCGGACGAACCGGAATTGGCTCTTTAACCGGATCGACGCCAACATAGGCTTTTGCCAGTTCGCAGATGAACGGTAAACGTTCGAGCAGTTTTTTCTCGCCGAGGTGACGCAGGTCGAGGTGAACCACATCGCCACGCGGAGTGGAGATGGTGTTGCCTTTACGCCATTCGTGCCAGAACGCCTGAGAAACTTTGTCGCGCGGACCCAGTTCCATGTATTTGTTCTTCGGCTCACCCAGCGGGGTTTCCGGACCCATGCCGTAGTCTTGCAGATAACGGTAGCCGTTTTTGTTGACCAGAATACCGCCTTCACCACGGCAACCTTCTGTCATCAGGATACCAGAGCCTGGCAGACCGGTCGGGTGATACTGAACGAACTCCATATCACGCAGCGGAACGCCGTGGCTCAGCGCCATGCCCATACCGTCACCGGTTACGATGCCGCCGTTGGTGTTGTAACGGTATACACGGCCAGCGCCGCCCGTTGCCATCACCACCGCGTTAGCACGGATTTGCATCAGCGTGCCTTCCATCATGTTCATCGCGACCAGACCACGGGCATGGCCGTCGTCTACCAGGATGTCCAGAACGAAGTGTTCGTCAAAACGCTGAATTTGTGGGAACTGCAGGGAAGTCTGGAACAGGGTGTGGAGCATATGGAAGCCGGTTTTATCCGCGGCGAACCAGGTACGCTCAATTTTCATCCCGCCGAAGCGACGTACGTTGACGCTTCCGTCTTCACGACGACTCCACGGGCAACCCCATTGCTCCAGTTGCGTCATTTCAGTTGGGCAGTGGTGAACAAAGTAGTCCACGACATCCTGCTCACACAGCCAGTCTCCGCCCGCTACCGTATCGTGAAAATGGTAGTCAAAGCTGTCATGATCCTGCGCGACAGCAGCAGAGCCACCTTCGGCAGCAACGGTATGGCTGCGCATTGGGTACACTTTTGAGATCAGTGCGATTTTAGCGTTGGGATTTGCTTGTGCGGCAGCAATTGCAGCACGTAATCCCGCGCCACCGGCGCCTATAATGGCAAGATCGGCTTGAAAGGTTTGCACGACATTCCTCCAGATTGTTGTTATTTCGCCCACCACGCAGTCAGTTTAGTCTCTGATATATGCGGATGGCGAATGCGATTCCACTGCTCCTTTATAGGTACAGTAGTATAGTCGCAGGTATAGAAGGGAAATTTGACGTGTTCGATTTTTTTAGCGTATCAGTGGCGCTAATTATCATTGATTCTGATTAATTTAATTACTAAAGCACCCATCTTCAGTTTTTTAACCCTCGATTCCACATAAGGCGCTCCCGCACTAAATTTGTCTCCCTGACAGGTTACGAGTAGACTTCGTGCCCTTGTCATATATCGGAGAAAGAACCATGAGCGAAACGGCCACCTGGCAGCCGAGCGCGTCCATCCCCAATCTGTTGAAACGTGCGGCAATTATGACGGAAATTCGTCGTTTCTTTGCCGATCGCGGAGTGCTTGAGGTTGAGACGCCTTGCATGAGTCAGGCGACGGTAACAGACATTCATTTGTTCCCGTTTGAGACGCGTTTCGTTGGACCTGGTCATTCGCAGGGGATGAACCTCTACCTGATGACCAGCCCGGAATACCACATGAAACGCCTGCTGGTGGCGGGATGCGGTCCGGTCTTTCAGCTATGCCGTAGTTTTCGTAATGAAGAGATGGGGCGGCACCATAACCCGGAATTCACCATGCTTGAGTGGTATCGTCCTCACTACGATATGTACCGCCTGATGAATGAAGTGGATGACCTGCTGCAACAGGTGCTCGATTGCCAGCCCGCAGAAAGCCTCTCTTACCAGCAGGCGTTTCAACGCCATCTCGAAATTGACCCGCTGTCAGCAGATAAAACCCAGTTGCGTGAAGTCGCGGCCAAACTGGATTTAAGCAATATCGCGGATACAGAAGAAGACAGGGACACGTTGCTGCAACTGCTGTTTGCCATGGGCGTCGAGCCGCATATTGGTAAAGATAAGCCCACGTTTGTGTACCATTTCCCGGCAAGTCAGGCATCTCTGGCGCAAATCAGCACTGAAGATCATCGCGTGGCTGAACGTTTTGAGGTGTATTTCAAAGGTATTGAGCTGGCGAATGGTTTCCATGAGTTGACGGACGCTCGCGAACAGCAGCAACGCTTTGAACAAGACAACCGTAAGCGTGCGGCGCGCGGCCTGCCGCAGCAGCCGATCGACACGAATTTGCTCGAAGCCTTAAAAGTGGGTATGCCGGATTGCTCCGGTGTGGCGTTGGGTGTGGATCGTCTGGTGATGCTGGCATTAGGGGCTGAAAGCCTTGCAGACGTGATTGCTTTCACCGTCGACCGCGCATAACGGCCCTTCTGCAAGGCGGCGGTTAAATCGCCGCTTTGCAGCCTATACGTTCATTTTACCTCTAATAGCCACAATTTGGTTCTGGATATCTGCTATCGTTCCGGCCTTAATCCTGTTTTGATTTACGTATTGCTGACCTCTACAGGGGGCAGCGCAAATGGGTGAGCGGCGTTTGAAAAACGTTCTCCCCGGTGAGGAAGATTTTAATGCCCCAAACAATAAAAAAAATGAGCCTGATTGGCCTCATTCTGATGATATTTACGTCAGTTTTTGGTTTCGCAAATAGCCCCTCCGCTTTTTATTTAATGGGGTATAGCGCCATCCCGTGGTATATTTTTTCTGCACTTTTATTCTTTATTCCTTTTGCATTAATGATGGCCGAGATGGGTTCCGCTTATCGAAAAGAAGAGGGTGGAATATACTCGTGGATGAATAATAGCGTTGGGCCACGCTACGCATTTATCGGTACCTTTATGTGGTTCTCCTCCTATATTATCTGGATGGTGAGTACCGCAGCTAAAATTTGGGTTCCTTTCTCGACATTCTTGTTTGGCGCAGACATGACGCAGCACTGGCAGTTTGCCGGGCTTGAGCCTACCCAGGTTGTTGGGCTGCTCGCCGTAGGATGGATGATTCTGGTGACGGGCATTGCCGCCAGAGGGATTAACAAAATTGCGCGTATTACCGCAGTAGGCGGTATTGCCGTGATGTGCCTTAATTTAGTTTTTCTGTTGGTGAGTGTCGCTATTTTGTTATTAAATGGTGGGCATTTTGCGCAAGATATTAATTTTGTCGCCTCACCGAATCCTGGATATCAGTCCGGTCTGGCAATGTTGTCGTTTGTTGTTTTCGCTATTTTCGCTTACGGCGGTATTGAAGCCGTTGGTGGTCTGGTCGATAAAACAGAAAAACCGGAAAAAAATTTTGCCAAAGGAATTATCTTTGCGGCCATTGTGATTTCAATCGGCTATTCTCTGGCGATATTTTTGTGGGGTGCCAGTACGAACTGGCAGCAGGTATTAAGTAATGGTTCGGTGAACCTCGGCAATATCACTTACATTCTGATGGAAAGCCTGGGGATGACGCTGGGCAATGCGCTGCATCTCTCACCGGAGGCGGCAATGACCCTGGGCGTCTGGTTTGCCCGCATTACCGGGCTCTCGATGTTTCTTGCCTATACCGGCGCCTTCTTCACATTGAGCTATTCACCGCTGAAAGCGATTATTCAGGGGACGCCGAAAGCGCTGTGGCCTGCGTCCGTCACGAAATTGAATTCGACAGGGATGCCCGCCAATGCGATGTGGGCGCAGTGTCTGTTGGTCAGCCTGTTTATTCTGCTGGTCTCTTTTGGCGGTGATACCGCATCGGCGTTTTATAACAAACTGACGCTGATGGCCAACGTATCGATGACGCTGCCGTATCTGTTCCTCGCGCTGGCGTTTCCCTTCTTCAAGTTTCGTGAGGGGCTGGAACGACCGTTTGTGATCTTCAAAACGAAGGTTTCTACACTACTGGCAACCGGGACGGTTGTGCTGGTGGTGGCGTTTGCCAATGTGTTCACCATCATTCAGCCAGTGATTGAAGCAGGGGACTGGAATAGCGCCTTATGGATGACAGGCGGTCCGGTGTTCTTCTCGTTACTGGCGATGATGATTTACCAGAACTACACCCGTCGGATGGAAAAACTGCCGCAGTGGGTGACGGAGTAATAGGGATGCCGGGCCAGCACTAGTGTCGCCCGGCATTTTTAACGCTTACAAACTCCCCGCCGGACGACCCTTTTTACCCGCAGACGTCAGCGTTTTACCTGTCCTCGTACCGTTCAAACTTTCCAGGCGCATCTGGAACGGTGGGAATGGCATATCAATACCGTGTTCATGGAAGCCCGCCAGAATGAGCTGGTGGATTTCATGACGCAGCGGCATACGGTGCCCCATCTCTGCGGCATAAATACGCAACTCGAAGATCTGAATCCCTTGCTGGAGATCGACCAGGAACACTTCCGGCGCCGGGTTGTCGATAACCAACGAGCAGCGCTGCGCCGCCGTCAGCAGAATTTGCGTGACCTCTTCGCTGTTCGCGCTGGAAGGCGCCGGAATGGTCAGCACCACGCGCGTTACAGAGTCAGATAGCGACCAGTTAATAAACTGTTCGGTGATAAACGCCTTGTTAGGCACGATGATCTCTTTACGGTCCCAGTCGCTGATAGTGGTCGCGCGGGTATTGATTTTCGTCACGCTGCCTGTCAGGTCGCGAATGGTTACCGTATCGCCAATACGAATCGGCTTTTCGAACAAAATGATCAGGCCTGAGATAAAGTTGGCGAAGATTTCCTGCAAACCAAAACCCAGACCAACACCGAGTGCCGCAACCAGCCACTGCAATTTTGACCACTCAATCCCAATCATTGAGAAACCGACCAGTCCGCCAATCAGCATCAGCAGATATTTGGTAATGGTGGTGATGGCATAGCCTGTACCTGGCGTTAAATCCAGATGCTGGAGCAGCGCCAGTTCCAGCAGCGCAGGCAAATTACGGACCAGCTGGGTGGTGATAATGAACACCAGAATCGAAATTAATACGGCGCCCAGTGTGATCGGCTCCAGGCTCTCTACGCCCTGCACCGTGGACGTGACATCCCACAGCGAGATGTTCTCAAGGAAGCCAAAGGCGGAATGGATTTCCGACCACAGCACGATGACCGATAACAGCGCGATGAGCATCAGAATAGAACGCACCAGGCGCAGTGACTGGGCGCTGATGGTGTCGAGATCCACTTCGCTTTCATCGACCTCCACGGTTCCCTCAAGGCTGGTCGAATGTGCTTGTTCTTCTTCACCCCGCGCGCGCTGCGCCAGCATTTCGGCGCGGCGGTGTTTTGCGCGATCAAACGCTAACCGGCGGCGCTGAATCAGCATCCAGCGGCGGATGACGTGATAAATCACCAGCAGCAAGAACCAGATGGCGACCGACGTTTCCAGTCGTGCCAGCAATGCTTGCGCGGTCGCCAGATAGCCCACGACGGCAGCAAAAATCGCGACCAGCGGCGCGCCCATCAGCAGGTTCCACAGCATTCTGTTGACCATGTTTTCGCCGCTGCCCTCTTTATCGAGATACAGCGGGATACCGGCACGTTTCAGGCTGAGGGTCACTATCGCCAGCGCTCCGCAAATTAACATGAAGCACAGGCGTCCCAATGAGGCGGAGAACTCCCGGTCATTAAGATTATCAAACATAATCAACGCCATAATGAGCGGCACGATGAACCCGATACTCATCAGGTAATAGCGCATTGCGCGCGCCACGCGGTGACGTGGCCAGCCAAAGTGCGCCACAAACAACCCGTTTGGACGCGCGAAGGCGGCGCAAATCATCACCACCCACAGCAGGGGGACGGTGGCGGTGACGCCATCGCCTATCGCAACAGCCAGCGGGTAAGGCCACGCTTCCCGCAGTCCAAACCCTAATGTGGCCCACAGCACCGGAAGCGGTGAAGCGACTAATATTGACCAGAATACGGTGCGTAATGTTAGCCAGAAGTGATCCTGGGTGACTTTTCCAACCCGGGCGGATGAACGTTCCAGAAAGCGGGTGAAGTGCTTACGCGAGTAAAGACTAAAACCGACCAGGATCAGCGCGCCAAACAACGGCAGCAGCGTCTCTTTACTGGTCAGCATCATGATGCTGGCCTTGCCAAGTTGGTTAAAGGTATCCAGTGAAATCAGCCGACGTAGATCCTGAACAAGCTCAATTGGCCAGGAGAGCGACATCGGACTCACATCGGAAGTCCAGAACAGGTAGCGGTGCGTCGCTTCGTTGACCTCTTTGAGCGCATCTTCCAGTTGGCTGTTGGAGACTTTCAGCTTGGTCAACTCAAGGATCAGCGTGTCTCCCCCCTGTAGCAGGGAATTCAACAACTCGCGCTGGGTGCGCAGCTGCGCGTCCAGAATCCGGTTTTGTTCAGCGGTGAGCGGCTTGCCGTCAGCCTGATGAATCTGACGCAGCTGAGGCTGCTTATTGAGCAGGTCTTCATAGCGCATACGGTGCACACGTAGCTGCGCCATTTCCGTATCTAACTGCTGTGGTTTGGGCATTTCCGGCAGGCGTGAAACCTGGGCGCGTAGCGCTTCGCCAAGCATATTGGAGACGCCCAGCCATTGTGCCTGTTCCCGCAGTGTATTGAGCGCCTGGCGTACCTGCAGGGTCTGACTGGTGGCCTGACGCTGCTGTGAGGCCACCAGATCCATGCGCTGCGCTTGCTGGTTGAGCGCCTGCGACAGTTCCCGGTTTACTTTGAACTGATCGACGATACCTGTGGGCAGACCATCGCTGTTTTCCGCCAGCAGTTCGGTACTCTCCAGCGCGCGTTCGGCTTCGCGTTGGCGCTGGCTGTTTAATTGATTGCGTAAGGCTTGCAGATAAGCGTCAAGCTGTTGGCTCTGCTTTTCCGCCAGTTCAGAGCGCATACGCGCCAGTTCCTGACGATTATTTGCTGAAAGCTGCGCCAGCTCGAGTTCATCCACCAGGGCTTTCAGTTTGGCGGATTCGGCCTGCATGCCAAAATTTTGCGCCTGATTCAGCGGGGTGTTGCCGCTAACGGTGCCGAGTCGTCGTTCAATATCGTTCAACTGGCGACGGGCATCGGTTTGTTGCTGCGGAAGCTGGTTCAGCGAGTCGGCAATTTCCCGGGCGCGTTCCTGCTCCTGCTGAGCCTGGCGGCTTTTATCCAGCAATTGACTGCTGACCTGGAGGATCTCCTGGTTCAGCGCCTCGGTGGACATCCCCGGTGGGACGTTGCGTGGTTCGTCGCGCAGGTTATTAAGCTGGGCGCGTAATGTCGCAGACAGCTTTGGGAAATTGTCGATGACTTGCTGGTATTGCTGGGCGCGCTCGAGGGAGCCTTTACGTTCCTCAAGCGCGTTCAGCGCAGACTGGAGTGCCTCGACGGCCTCTGGCTGGGCGGGTTTCGCCGCTTTTGCCTGCTCCAGTTCCTGGGTGATTTGTTTGGCGTCGGGGGCCGTCGCGGCGTACGCCCCCTGGCTGAGGCACCAGGCCATCAGAAAAGTGATAATCAGGCGCACGTCAGTCTACCTTTGTTGTTAGCTTTGTTCTGTTTTGTCGTCAACTGGCGGGTTGGCGTCGTGTTCTGCGGCGATCTCCGTTTGTGCAACCGGCGCAGTTACCACGTCTGACGGCGTGAACATCTCGGTAGATGTGGCCAGCGGTTGACCAATTTTGGTCGCAGACAGACTTTGCAGTTGCTCTACCAGATTCACTTTACCTGGCGCAAACAAGTTGATGACGGTGGAGCCCAGCTTAAAGCGACCCATTTCCTGGCCTTTCAACAACGCAACAGAACCTTCGCTTTCGCCCGCAGGCCAGGTCCAGCGTTTGATTACGCCTTCACGTGGCGGCGTGATGGTTCCGGCCCATACGGTTTCAATGCTACCGACGATGGTTGCGCCGACCAGGATCTGCGCCATCGGGCCAAATTCGGTATCAAACAGACAAATGACACGCTCGTTACGGGCAAACAGGTTCGGGACGTTTTGCGCGGTCAGATGGTTGACGGAGAACAGATCGCCCGGCACGTAAATCATTTCACGCAGAATACCGTTACACGGCATGTGTACGCGGTGATAGTCGCGCGGGGAGAGGTAAGTGGTGACAAACGAACCGTTACGGAACAGGTCTGCCATCAGATAGTTACCGGCCAGCAGCGCCTCGAGGCTGTAGTTATGTCCTTTGGCCTGCAGAATTTTGTCTTCTTCGATGCGACCTAACTGGCTGATCACGCCGTCTGCCGGCATCACCAGAATGTTCGGGTCAGTATCTACCGGGCGTACATCGTCACGCAGCGGACGTACAAAGAAGTCGTTAAACGTGCGATAGCTGGCGGTGTCCGGCTTCTGTGCTTCATTCATATCGACCTTGTAGTACTTCACGAACAGGTCGATAACCAATTTGGTCAGCCATCCCGCCCGTTTGCTTGCGCCCCAACCCGCCAGGCGAGTGAGCCATAGTTTCGGCAGAATGTACTGTAGCGAAAGTTTAAATGAGTTTAACAAGGTAGCCTCCAGGCCATTGTTTTGTCGTTCCTGATCCGGCATACGCGCCGGATCCTGAAAAAGGGGGACGATTCTAGCGACGCTTAGCTTAGTTGTCAGTTATCCGAATCAGAAAAGTTTTTACGCGTTTTTACCTGCGCCATGCTTTCCAGAATCCGATGATAATTTTCGAAGCGGGTCTCGGCGATCGTCCCTTTCTCTACGGCCTCACGGATAGCACAGCCTGGATCCGCGTCATGTTTGCAGTCGCGGTATTTGCAATGCCCTAAATAGTCATGAAATTCGACAAAGCCGTGGGTGATTTGTTCCGGTTCAAGATGCCACAGCCCAAACTCACGAACGCCGGGGGAATCGATGACATCGCCGCCGTGCGGGAAGTGGTACAGGCGAGAAGCGGTGGTCGTGTGCTGTCCAAGACCGGAGTTGTCGGAGACATCGTTGGTCAGGATCTCTTCCTGTAAGCCGAGCAGGTTATTGAGCAGACTGGATTTGCCTACGCCCGACTGACCAGCAAAAATGCTAATACGATCGGTCAATGCCTCTTCAAGCGGTTTCAGGCCATTGTTTGTATGGCTTGATACCATCAATACGCGATAGCCAATGTTGCGATAGATATCCATCTGTTCGTTAACGAAGGCCATGCCTTCATCGTCCAGCAGATCGATCTTGTTGAGCACGATAATCGGTTCAACCTGTAACGTTTCGCAAGCCACCAGATACCGGTCGATAATATTAAGCGACAGCTCCGGCAAAATGGCGGAGACAATGACGATTTGGTCGATGTTGGCGGCAATGGGTTTTACGCCGTCATAAAAGTCAGGGCGCGTTAGCACCGAGGTACGTTCATGCACGGCTTCGACAATGCCTTTGACGTTTACGCCTTCCGCCGCCGCTTTTCCTGGACGCCAGACTACGCGATCGCCAGTGACCAGCGAACGGATGGTTCGACGAATATTACAACGGTGTACTTCACCGTTGGCGGATTCGACGTCGGCATGCATACCAAAACGGCTGATGACAATGCCTTCAGCGGTTTCGCCAAACAGATTGTCATCGTAATCGGCCTTCTCCGTGGACGTTTTAAGACGACGCTGGTGATTGGCGTTCACGCGGCGCTGTTGGCCTTTGGAGAGTTTATTTTTACTCAATCGTACTGGCTCCTGGTCGCCCATTGTGGGCAAAACATCTATGATACACGCTATTTTAGATGATTATAGTCACACTGAACGTGACCTCTGAAGGGTGGAAAATAGCATGAGTGCCAATGAAAACAACCTCATTTGGATAGATCTTGAAATGACGGGGCTGGATCCCGAGCGCGATCGCATCATTGAGATCGCGACACTGGTGACCGATGCCAACCTGAACATCCTGGCAGAAGGGCCGACGATTGCAGTGCATCAGTCCGATGAACAACTGGCGCTGATGGATGACTGGAACGTGCGTACCCATACCGGAAGTGGTCTGGTGGATCGTGTGAAGGCAAGTACCGTGGGCGACCGTGAAGCCGAACTGGCGACGATTGAATTTTTGAAAGAGTGGGTACCTGCCGGAAAATCGCCTATTTGCGGTAACAGTATCGGACAGGATCGTCGCTTCCTGTTTAAATACATGCCGGAACTGGAGGCGTACTTCCACTACCGCTATCTGGATGTGAGTACGTTGAAAGAGCTGGCGCGTCGCTGGAAGCCGGAAATTCTGGATGGCTTTACCAAGCAGGGTACACACCAGGCGATGGATGATATCCGTGAGTCGGTGGCGGAACTGGCGTATTACCGCGAGCATTTTATTAAGCTGTAATTGTGTGGGCCGGATAACGCAGATATCCGGCCAACGAACTTGCGTCATGGCTGTTTTGCCGCTAAATTGTGCGCTTTGGCGAATAATTCGGCACTTGAACAAAAAAATAAAAAAATCGCTTTTAGGGGGGTTGCAGCTGGAAGGATTTCTCGTATAATGCGCCTCCCGTAACGACGCAGAAATGCAAATTACGACAGCAACAAATTTGCGGGAATAGCTCAGTTGGTAGAGCACGACCTTGCCAAGGTCGGGGTCGCGAGTTCGAGTCTCGTTTCCCGCTCCAAAATTTGAAAGTATCGCAAGATATGCACCACCCAAGCGGGAATAGCTCAGTTGGTAGAGCACGACCTTGCCAAGGTCGGGGTCGCGAGTTCGAGTCTCGTTTCCCGCTCCAAAATTTGAAAGTATCGCAAGATACGCACCACCCAAGCGGGAATAGCTCAGTTGGTAGAGCACGACCTTGCCAAGGTCGGGGTCGCGAGTTCGAGTCTCGTTTCCCGCTCCAAATTCTTATCTCAATAAAATTATCCACAACGCGTTATCACGTTGGGGACGATTTCTTTTGCTTCTGACACACTCTTGTAAACAGACTTATCCACAGGTCAGGGTATTATTCCTGGAATGCGAAAAACTTCGCCGGGTGAATAGTAACTTTGCAATCTGTTGAAAATATTGGATTAATTATCATTTTGAATTGTTAGTGCGATCACTTGACGATTTTTTCCCTCTTGAATCACAATGCATTTTTATTTTTATACACAAGCTGTGGATGATTCAGGCGTCGCGTGGCAGACCTTTTTCAACCACTCTGATCAGTCGCTGTTTCTTCGGTAATTGCACCTCTACCACACAGGCATTGCGCCTCTCAATTTGCTGGGCGACCGCCCATTCTATGTGCTCATCAAGAAGTGGGTGCTCACCTCGGCGACTTTCCAGCGCCTGAATCACCACGTCATCCCACGGCGCATTTCCGAGTGCGACAGCAATATTTCGCAGCCAGCGTAAGTGACCAATACGCCGGATTGCTGAACCCTCTGTAACTTTCAGGAATCTTGCTTCGCTCCAGTTGAACAGTTCAATCAGTTCCGGGGCGTGTAGCGGTTTGCGCGGACTGAAATCATCCTCGGTGGTTAGCTGCGAATAGCGATTCCACGGGCAGATAAGCTGACAGTCATCACAACCATAGATGCGGTTTCCTATCAGCGGGCGAAGTTCTTCAGGGATCGCGCCTTCCAGCTCGATAGTGAGATACGAAATACAGCGGCGGGCATCGACAGTGTAAGGTTCCACAATCGCACCGGTCGGACAGATTGTCATGCAGGCCACGCATTTTCCACATCCCTCTTCCTGAGGGGCGTCGATGGGCAGGGGCAAATCGATCAGCAACTCGCCAAGGAAAAAGAACGAACCTGCCTCGCGATTAAGAGTAAGTGAGTGCTTACCTGTCCAGCCGAGACCGGCTTTTTCAGCCAGCGGGCGTTCAAGAATGGGCGCAGAGTCGACAAACGGTCTAAAATTCAGCGAGCCACAATGTTGCTGAATCATCTCGCCCAGTTTTTTGAGGCGGTTACGTAAGAGTTTGTGGTAATCGCGGCCCAAAGCATAACGGCTGACGTAGCCCAACCGGGGATTTTTCAGCGTGCTGGCAAACGCGGCGTTAGCGGGCAGATAGTTCATGCGTACGCTGATCACGCGCAGAGTACCGGGCAATAATTCGTGTGGCCTGGCGCGCATCATGCCGTGGCGGGCCATCCAGTCCATCTCGCCGTGGTATTGTTTGTCCAGCCATGCCTGCAGTTTGGGTTCGGCTTCGCTGAGGTCGGTATCGGTAATACCAACCTGCTGAAAGCCCAGTTCCAGCCCCCACTGTTTGATATTTTGCGCTAACTGATTGAGATCGAGGGGCTCTGACATGACGGACCATACAATGAAGAAATACCCCACAAGTATACCACACTCCATTTGGCCCGCCGATGACATCAAGAGAGTGGAGCGCGAAGCGGCAGACGCTTTTGGATTGACGCTGTACGAACTGATGTTGCGTGCGGGCGAGGCGGCGTTTCAGGTCACCCGCAGTGCGTACCCCGAGTCCCGCCACTGGCTGGTGCTCTGTGGGCACGGCAATAACGGCGGTGATGGCTATGTATTGGCAAGGCTTGCGAAAGCCGCTGGCATGAATGTCACGCTGTTGGCGCAAGAAAGCGATAAACCGCTCCCCGAAGAGGCCGCGCAGGCTCGCGAGTCCTGGCTGAATGCGGGAGGCGTTACCCATGCGCCAGATATCGTCTGGCCTGTGGGAATTGACGTCATTATTGATGCGCTGTCAGGTACTGGCCTTAAGCAGGTCCCGCGCCAGTCTCTTGCCACATTGATTGAACGTGCTAATGCGCATCCCGCTCCAGTGGTGGCGGTGGATATTCCTTCCGGACTGCTGGCGCAGACGGGCGCGACGCCCGGCGCGGTGATTAACGCCGCGCATACGGTCACGTTTATTGCGCTGAAACCCGGTTTGCTGACGGGAAAAGCGCGGGATGTCACCGGGCATTTGCATTTTGATGCGCTGGGTCTGGAGAACTGGCTGGCGAGGCAGGAGAGGCAAATTCAACGCCTTGATGCTTCGCAACTCAGGGGCTGGTTGACGGCGCGTCGTCCTACGTCGCACAAAGGCGATCACGGTCGGCTGGTGATTATTGGCGGGGATTATGGTACTGCCGGGGCGATTCGTCTGGCGGGCGAGGCAGCGCTACGAAGCGGCGCCGGGTTAGTCCGGGTGCTAACGCGCGGTGAAAACATCGCGCCGCTGCTGACTGCCCGGCCAGAGCTGATGGTTCATGAACTGACCCCGCAATCTGTTGAGGAAAGCCTGGCATGGGCAGATGTGGTGGTGATTGGCCCTGGGCTTGGACAGCAGGAGTGGGGTAAAAAGGCGCTGCAGAAAGTTGAGAATTTTCGCAAACCAATGCTCTGGGATGCGGATGCGCTCAACCTGCTGGCAATCAATCCCGATAAACGTCACAATCGCGTGATCACCCCGCATCCGGGGGAAGCTGCCCGGCTGCTGGGCTGTTCTGTTGCAGAAATAGAAAGTGATCGCTTACTTTCAGCACGCCGTCTGGTAAAACGGTACGGTGGTGTTGTGGTGCTAAAAGGCGCGGGAACGGTTGTCGACGCAGAGTCAGATGTGCCAGCTATTATTGATGCCGGTAATGCGGGAATGGCCAGCGGCGGTATGGGCGATGTGCTCTCCGGGATTATTGGCGCATTGCTCGGACAGAAGCTTACCCCGTATGATGCAGCGTGTGCGGGATGTGTTGCCCACGGCGCGGCAGCGGATGTGCTTGCTGCGCGTTTCGGCACTCGCGGCATGCTGGCGTCCGATCTCTTTTCCACGCTCCAGCGTATTGTTAACCCTGATGTGATTGACGTAAACCATGATGAATCGAGTAATTCCGCTACCTGATGAGCAGGCAACATTAGACATGGGACTGCGGGTAGCTAAAGCCTGTACGGGTTCGACTGTAATCTATTTGTACGGTGATTTAGGTGCGGGTAAAACCACCTTTAGCCGTGGGTTCCTGCAGGCGTTAGGCCATAAAGGCAACGTGAAAAGTCCAACCTACACGCTGGTGGAACCTTATTCACTCGATAACTTAATGGTATATCACTTTGATTTATACCGTCTTGCGGACCCTGAGGAGCTGGAATTTATGGGGATCCGTGATTATTTTGCCAATGATGCCATCTGCCTGGTGGAATGGCCGCAACAAGGTAAAGGTGTACTGCCTGACCCGGATGTCGAAATACACATAGATTACCAGGCGCAAGGTCGTGAGGCGCGCATTAGCGCGGTCTCCTCATCAGGTAATTTGTTGCTGGCGCGTTTAGCCGGTTAACCTTAAGGGTGGCGGGATGATTTTTCGCATCAGAAATTGGTGGGTGGCTACACTGGTCCTGCTGTGCGCGCAGGTCGGGGCTGCCAGCCTCTCCGATATTCAAGTTTCCAACGGTGAACAACAGGCACGGATTACGCTGAGTTTTATTGGCGATCCGGATTATACCTTTTCGCAGGACAGTAAACGTACCGTTGCGCTGGACATCAAACAGAGCGGCGTGATTCAGGGATTGCCGTTGCTGTTTAGCGGAAATAACCTGGTGAAGGCGATCCGCTCGGGAACGCCGAAGGATGCTCAGTCACTGCGGTTGGTCGTGGATTTAACCGAGAACGGGAAAACCGACGCCGTGAAGCGGCAAAACGGCGGTAATTATACCGTCGTCTTTACGATTAACGCCGATGCCCCACCACCACCACCGCCGCCAGTGGTTGTGAAACGCGTTGAGACGCCGGAGATCGCGCCGCGCCCGAGCGAGCCTGCACGTAATCCGTTTAAATCCAGTAACGATCGCACGACGGCAGTGGTTAGCAGCAACACGGCGACGCGCCCTGCGGCACGGACTCCGGTGAGTAATGGCGACAAAGTGGTCATTGCCATTGATGCCGGTCATGGTGGGCAGGACCCAGGGGCTATTGGTCCCGGTGGTGTCCGTGAGAAGAATGTCACTATCGCCGTCGCCCGCAAACTGCGTACGCTGCTCAACGATGATCCGATGTTCAAAGGCGTCTTAACGCGTGACGGAGACTACTTCATCTCGGTGATGGGGCGGTCGGACGTCGCGCGTAAGCAAAATGCCAATTTCCTGGTATCGATCCATGCGGATGCCGCGCCGAATCGCGATGCGACAGGGGCTTCGGTGTGGGTATTGTCAAACCGACGCGCCAACACAGAAATGGCCGGCTGGCTGGAGCAGCATGAGAAGCAGTCCGAACTGTTAGGCGGCGCGGGCGATGTACTGGCAAACAGCCAGTCTGACCCTTACCTGAGTCAGGCGGTGCTGGATTTGCAGTTCGGTCATTCACAACGCGTAGGGTATGATGTGGCGACCAACATGATCAGTCAGTTACAGCGTATTGGTTCGATGCATAAGCGTCGTCCTGAACACGCCAGCCTCGGTGTATTGCGCTCGCCAGACATCCCCTCGGTGCTGGTTGAAACGGGCTTTATCAGCAATCACAGCGAAGAGCGTTTGCTGGCAAGCGATGATTATCAGCAGCAGCTGGCTGATGCCATCTATAAGGGACTGCGCAACTACTTCCTGGCGCATCCGGTGCAATCCGGACCGCAGGGGACGCCTGCGCAAACGGCCAGCGCGACTGCGCCGGGCGAGACGCTAACAAACTAAGGAATAGCCATGCCGATTCAGGTTCTTCCGCCGCAACTGGCGAACCAAATTGCCGCAGGTGAAGTGGTGGAACGACCTGCGTCGGTGGTCAAAGAGCTGGTAGAAAACAGCCTTGATGCTGGCGCGACGCGAATTGATATCGATATTGAACGCGGCGGCGCAAAGCTTATCCGCATTCGCGATAACGGCAGTGGCATTAAAAAGGACGAACTGGCACTGGCGTTAGCGCGTCACGCGACCAGTAAGATAGCTACGCTTGACGATCTTGAGGCGATTATCAGCCTCGGGTTTCGCGGTGAAGCGCTGGCGAGTATCAGTTCGGTGTCGCGGTTAACGCTCACCTCCCGCACCGCAGAACAGCCCGAAGCCTGGCAGGCGTATGCTGAAGGGCGTGACATGGACGTGACGGTTAAACCCGCCGCGCATCCGGTGGGCACGACGCTGGAAGTGCTGGATCTGTTCTACAATACCCCGGCGCGACGCAAGTTCATGCGCACCGAGAAAACCGAATTTAACCATATTGATGAGATTATCCGGCGCATTGCGCTGGCGCGTTTTGACGTCACGATCAATTTGTCGCACAACGGCAAAATGGTGCGTCAGTATCGCGCGGTGGCGCAGGATGGGCAGAAAGAGCGTCGGCTGGGCGCAATTTGCGGCACTCCATTTCTGGAGCAGGCGCTGGCGATTGAGTGGCAACATGGCGATTTGCTGCTGCACGGATGGGTGGCTGACCCTCATCATACGACGGCAGCACTGGCGGAAATTCAGTACTGCTATGTGAACGGACGTATGATGCGCGATCGGTTGATCAATCATGCTATTCGCCAGGCCTGTGAAAACAAACTCGGCGCCGATCAGCAACCTGCGTTTGTGTTGTATCTGGAAATCGACCCTCATCAGGTTGATGTCAACGTGCATCCCGCCAAACACGAAGTGCGGTTTCACCAGTCGCGCCTGGTACATGATTTTATCTATCAGGGGGTTCTCAGTGTGCTGCAACAGCAGCTTGAGACACCGCTGCCGTTGGCAGAAGACGATGAGCCGACGCCAAGATCTATCCCGGAAAACCGTGTGGCGGCCGGACGCAATCACTTTGCTGAACCTGCGGTCGCGCGTGAACCTGCGACACCGCGTTATTCTTCTTCTTCCCCGGTAAGCCACGCTGGCCGTCAGGCAAGCGCACAGTGGCCACAGGCTCAAGCGGGCTATCAAAAGCAGGAGGGGGAGGTTTATCGTCAATTGCTACAGACGCCGGCCCCGGTGCAAAAAAAACAACGTCCTGATGCTGTCGAGCCTGCGCTGGCCGGACACAGCCAGAGTTTTGGTCGCGTACTCACCATTATTGGCGCCGATTGTGCGTTACTCGAAAGCGATGGCCGCATCCAGTTACTGTCGCTGCCGGTGGCTGAACGCTGGCTGCGACAGGCACAACTGACGCCCGGAAAAGCGCCGGTCTGTGCCCAGCCGTTGCTGATTCCGCTGCGCTTAAAAGTGGCGGTTGACGAAAAGACGGCGCTACAAAACGCGCTCCCCTGTTTGGCGGAGTTAGGGATTGAATTTCAGCTGGATGCGCAGCATGTGACCATTCGAGCTGTGCCTTTACCCTTACGCCAACAAAATTTACAAATCTTGATTCCTGAACTGATAGGCTACCTGGCGCAGCAATCTGGCTTCGAGGCAGACAATATTGCCCAGTGGATTGCGCGTAATCTGATGAGTGAACATCCGCAGTGGACTATGGCGCAGGCCATTACCCTGTTGGCTGATGTCGAGCGGTTATGTCCGCAACTTGTGAAGGCACCGCCGGGTGGTCTGTTACAACCTGTTGATTTACATTCGGCGATGAACGCCCTGAAACATGAGTGATATTAGTAAGGCGAGCCTGCCAAAGGCGATTTTTTTGATGGGGCCGACGGCCTCCGGCAAGACTGCATTAGCAATTGAATTGCGTAAAGTTTTGCCAGTAGAGTTGATAAGCGTTGATTCCGCCCTTATTTATCAAGGGATGGATATCGGTACGGCCAAGCCTGACGCTGAAGAGTTAAAGGCCGCTCCGCACCGACTGCTGGATATTCGCGATCCTTTGCAGGCGTATTCCGCGGCGGATTTTCGTCGTGATGCCCTGGCGGAGATGGCTGACATCACTGCGGCGGGACGTATTCCGCTGTTAGTGGGCGGTACGATGTTGTATTTCAAGGCGTTGCTTGAGGGATTGTCGCCATTACCGTCGGCGGATCCAGCTGTCAGAGCCAGAATTGAGCAGCAGGCGGCAGAGCAGGGATGGGACGCGTTGCACCGACAACTTCAGGAGATCGATCCTGTTGCGGCCGCGCGAATTCATCCAAATGATCCGCAAAGACTTTCCCGGGCACTGGAAGTTTTTTTCATTTCGGGTAAAACTTTAACGGAACTGACGCAAACGTCAGGAGACGCTCTACCGTACCAGGTGCATCAGTTCGCCATCGCCCCGGCGAGCCGTGAACTGCTCCATCAGCGAATTGAGCAGCGTTTTCATCAGATGTTGGCTTCAGGTTTTGAAGCAGAAGTGCGGGCGCTTTTTGCCCGTGGAGATTTGCATACGGATTTGCCTTCCATTCGTTGCGTGGGATACCGCCAGATGTGGTCATACATTGAAGGCGAAATATCATTCGATGAAATGGTTTATAGAGGTGTTTGCGCCACGAGGCAGTTGGCGAAGCGTCAGATGACCTGGTTACGAGGCTGGGACGGTGTGCACTGGCTTGACAGTGAAAAGCCGGACCAGGCGCGAAACGAAGTATTACAGGTTGTTGGTGCTATCGCAGACTGAATGTGTACAATTGAGACGTATCGTGCGCAATTTTCAGAATCGAAAGGTTCAAAGTACAAATAAGCATATAAGGAAAAGAGAGAATGGCTAAGGGGCAATCTTTACAAGATCCGTTCCTGAACGCATTGCGTCGGGAACGTGTTCCGGTTTCTATTTATTTGGTGAATGGTATTAAGCTGCAAGGTCAAATCGAGTCTTTTGATCAGTTCGTGATCCTGTTGAAAAACACGGTCAGCCAGATGGTTTACAAGCACGCGATTTCTACTGTTGTCCCGTCTCGCCCGGTTTCTCATCACAGCAACAATGCCACCGGCGGCACCAGCAGTAACTATCATCACGGTAGCAGCGCGCAGGGTTCTTCTGCGCAACAGGACAGCGAAGAAACCGAATAAGGTTTGTCGCTGTTTATCCATGTCGGGGGCGCCATAATAGCGGCCCCCGCTGGTTATTTATGAGGGTTTACGCTTGTTTGACCGTTATGATGCCGGTGAGCAGGCGGTACTGGTACACATCTATTTTTCGCAAGACAAAGATATGGAAGACCTACAGGAGTTTGAATCTCTTGTCTCTTCCGCCGGTGTCGAAGCAATGCAGGTGATTACCGGTAGCCGTAAAGCACCGCACCCGAAGTATTTTGTTGGTGAAGGTAAGGCAATCGAAATTGCGGAAGCCGTGAAAGCGACTGGCGCTGCAGTGGTGATTTTTGATCATGCTTTAAGTCCTGCCCAGGAACGTAACCTGGAACAGTTGTGCCAGTGTCTTGTTATCGACAGGACCGGTCTTATTTTAGATATTTTTGCCCAACGTGCGCGTACCCATGAGGGTAAGTTGCAGGTTGAGCTGGCGCAGTTGCGTCATATGGCCACACGCCTGGTCCGTGGCTGGACCCACCTTGAAAGGCAAAAAGGCGGGATTGGTTTGCGTGGTCCGGGTGAAACCCAGCTCGAAACCGACCGTCGTTTGCTGCGTAACCGCATTTTGCAGATACAGTCGCGCCTGGAGAAAGTTGAGAAGCAACGTGAGCAGGGGCGGCAGTCGCGCAAGAAAGCGGATGTCCCAACCGTATCTCTGGTGGGATATACCAACGCCGGAAAATCCACCCTGTTCAACCAGATAACCGAGGCCCGGGTATTCGCAGCAGATCAACTGTTTGCGACCCTGGACCCGACGCTGCGCCGCATTGATGTGGCGGATGTCGGTGAAACTGTGCTGGCGGATACCGTTGGTTTTATCCGTCATTTACCGCATGACCTGGTGGCAGCCTTTAAGGCGACTTTGCAGGAGACACGTCAGGCCACGCTGTTGTTACACGTAGTGGATGCTGCTGACGTACGCGTACAGGAAAACATCGAGGCGGTGGATACGGTGCTCGAAGAGATCGATGCTCACGAGATCCCGACTCTGATGGTGATGAACAAGATCGACATGCTGGACGACTTTGCGCCGCGTATCGACAGAGATGAAGAGAATAAACCAATCCGTGTCTGGCTTTCCGCGCAGACCGGTGTTGGCATACCACAGCTTTTTCAGGCTTTGACTGAACGGCTTTCCGGTGAGGTGGCGCAGCACACGTTGCGTTTGCCACCGCAGGAAGGTCGTCTGAGAAGCCGGTTTTATCAACTTCAGGCAATAGAAAAAGAGTGGATGGAGGAGGACGGCAGCGTAGGTTTGCAAGTTCGCATGCCGATCGTTGACTGGCGTCGCCTCTGTAAACAAGAACCGACCCTGGTGGATTACGTAGTCTGACCAGGAAGAAAGTCCTGAGGATTTTTGCCCAATACTTATCGGATTTTGGGGTGCAGGACGGCGGCAACGCCCCTGTAGTGCAAAAAACGGGGTATCTCACCGCATAACAAATATGGAGCACAAACATGGCGTGGAATCAGCCCGGTAATAACGGACAAGACCGCGACCCGTGGGGGAGCAGCAAACCTGGCGGCAACCCTGAGGGAAATGGAAACAAAGGTGGCCGCGATCAGGGGCCTCCTGATCTGGATGATATCTTCCGCAAACTGAGTAAAAAACTCGGTGGTCTGGGTGGCGGTAAAGGTACTGGCTCTGGCGGCGGCAGCTCATCGCAAGGCCCACGCCCGCAGTTGGGTGGTCGTGTCGTATCCATCGCAGCGGCAGCTATCGTCATTATTTGGGCGGCCAGCGGTTTCTATACCATTAAAGAAGCGGAACGCGGCGTGGTGACACGCTTCGGTAAATTCAGTCATTTGGTTGAGCCGGGTCTGAACTGGAAACCGACATTTGTCGATGTCGTCACCCCGGTGAACGTTGAAGCGGTGCGTGAACTTGCTGCGTCCGGCGTGATGCTGACGTCTGACGAAAACGTCGTACGCGTTGAGATGAACGTGCAGTACCGCGTGACCGATCCGCAGCGTTACCTGTTTAGCGTGACCAGCGCCGATGACAGTTTGCGTCAGGCAACCGACAGCGCCCTGCGTGGGGTTATCGGTAAGTACACCATGGACCGCATTCTGACCGAAGGCCGTACCGTGATTCGTAGCGATACCCAACGTGAACTGGAAGAGACGATTCGTCCTTACAACATGGGTATCACTCTGCTGGACGTCAACTTCCAGGCTGCACGTCCGCCGGAAGAGGTGAAAGCCGCGTTTGACGATGCTATCGCCGCACGTGAAAACGAGCAGCAATACATCCGTGAAGCAGAAGCGTACATCAACGAAGTTCAGCCGCGTGCAAACGGTCAGGCGCAGCGTATTCTTGAAGAAGCGCGTGCTTACAAGACCCAAACCATCCTGGAAGCGCAGGGTGAAGTGGCTCGCTTTGCCAAGCTTCTGCCGGAATATAAAGCCGCACCGCAAATTACTCGCGAGCGTCTGTATATCGAAACGATGGAAAAAGTGTTGAGCCATACCCGCAAAGTTCTGGTCAATGACAAAGGCGGTAATCTGATGGTTCTGCCATTGGATCAGATGCTGAAAGGTGGAAACACCTCCGGGGCAAAGAGCGATAACAGCGGGGCGAACAACCTGCTGCGTCTGCCGCCGGCGTCTTCCTCCAGCAACAGCGGAGCAAGCAACACCTCGTCCCCCAGCCAGGGCGATATTATGGACCAACGCCGCGCTAACGCGCAGCGTAACGACTACCAGCGTCAGGGGGAATAACGATGCGTAAGTCAGTTATTGCGATTATCATCATCGTGCTGGTAGTGCTGTACACGTCTCTCTTTGTTGTCAAAGAAGGCGAGCGCGGGATCAAGTTCCAGTTCAGCAGCGTTGTGCGCGACAGCGACAAGAAACCGCTGATTTATGAGCCGGGCCTGCACTTCAAGGTTCCGTTCATTCAGTCGGTTAAAATGCTCGACGCGCGTATCCAGACCATGGACAACCAGGCCGACCGTTTTGTCACCAAAGAGAAGAAAGACCTGATCGTCGACTCTTATATTAAGTGGCGTATCAGTGATTTCAGCCGCTACTTCCTGGCAACAGGCGGTGGTGATGTTTCTCAGGCCGAAGTGCTGCTGAAACGTAAATTCTCTGACCGTCTGCGTTCTGAGATTGGTCGTCTGGACGTGAAAGATATCGTCACCGATTCTCGTGGTCGTCTGACCCTGGAAGTGCGTGATGCGCTGAACTCCGGTACAGCAGGCACCGATGATGAAGTAGCGACGCCAGCCGCGGATAACGCGATTGCCGAGGCCGCTGAGCGCGTAACCGCGGAAACTAACGGTAAAGTGCCGGTCATCAACCCGAACAGTATGGCGGCGTTGGGTATCGAAGTGGTCGATGTGCGTATCAAGCAGATCAACCTGCCTGCTGAAGTGTCTGAGGCGATTTACAACCGTATGCGCGCCGAGCGTGAAGCGGTAGCGCGTCGTCATCGTTCACAGGGCCAGGAAGAAGCGGAAAAACTGCGCGCGACAGCGGATTATGAAGTAACGAAAACGCTGGCGGAAGCCGAGCGCCAGGGCCGCATTATGCGCGGTGAAGGCGATGCCGAAGCGGCGAAACTGTTTGCGGACGCCTTTAGCCAGGATCCCGATTTCTATGCGTTCATCCGTAGCCTGCGTGCTTACGAGACGAGCTTTGAAGGAAATCAGGACGTCATGGTGATGAGTCCGGACAGCGATTTCTTCCGCTACATGAAGACACCGAGCACCACGGCACGTTAAAATAACGTCAGGTTATAGATGAGCAAAACCACCGGCATCTCCAGGGATGCGGTGGTTTTCTTTTTTTAAGGATAACGGATGAACTCAACAATTTGGCTGGCGCTTGCCCTGGTTTTGGTGTTTGAAGGCCTGGGGCCGATGCTTTATCCCAGGGCCTGGAAGAAAATGATCTCTGCCATGACGCAATTGCCTGAAAATATTTTACGCCGTTTTGGTGGAGGTCTTGTGGTTGCGGGCATTGTTGTCTACTACATGTTGAGGAAAACGATTGGCTGATCAAAAAGTGGGCTGATTACCCGTTTTTAGCCCGCAAAAAGTGCTGTATATCTGAAAAAGCGATGGTAGAATCCATTTTTAAGCAAACGGTGATTTTGAAAAATGGGTAACAACGTCGTCGTACTGGGCACCCAATGGGGTGACGAAGGTAAAGGAAAGATCGTCGATCTTCTGACTGAACGGGCTAAATATGTTGTGCGCTACCAGGGTGGTCACAACGCAGGCCATACTCTCGTAATCAACGGTGAAAAAACCGTCCTCCATCTTATTCCATCAGGTATTCTTCGCGAAAATGTTACCAGCATCATCGGTAACGGTGTTGTGCTGTCTCCAAGCGCGTTGATGAAAGAGATGAAAGGACTGGAAGACCGTGGCATTCCTGTTCGTGAGCGCCTGCTGCTGTCTGAAGCCTGTCCGCTGATCCTGGATTATCACGTTGCGCTGGATAACGCGCGTGAGAAAGCTCGTGGTGAGAAAGCGATTGGTACTACAGGTCGCGGTATTGGGCCGGCGTATGAAGATAAAGTTGCTCGTCGCGGTCTGCGCGTTGGCGACCTGTTCGACAAAGCCACCTTCGCTGAAAAACTGAAAGAAGTGATGGAATATCACAACTTCCAGTTGGTGAATTTCTACAAAGTTGAAGCAGTTGACTACCAGAAAGTGCTGGATGATGTCATGGCGATTGCCGACATCCTGACCTCGATGGTTGTTGATGTTTCCGACCTGCTGGACCAGGCGCGCAAACGTGGCGATTTCGTCATGTTCGAAGGTGCGCAGGGTACTCTGCTGGATATCGACCACGGTACTTATCCGTACGTAACCTCCTCTAACACCACCGCGGGTGGCGTCGCGACCGGTTCCGGCCTGGGTCCGCGTTTTGTGGATTACGTTCTGGGTATCATCAAAGCTTACTCCACACGTGTGGGCGCGGGTCCGTTCCCGACAGAACTGTTTGATGAAACTGGCGAGTTCCTGTGCAAGCAGGGTAACGAATACGGTGCGACCACCGGTCGTCGTCGTCGTACTGGCTGGCTGGATTCCGTTGCGGTGCGTCGCGCTGTACAGATCAACTCCCTGTCTGGCTTCTGCCTGACTAAACTGGACGTACTGGACGGTTTGAAAGAGGTGAAAATCTGTGTGGCTTACCGTATGCCGGATGGCCGTGAAGTAACGACCACTCCGCTGGCAGCTGATGACTGGAAAGGCATTGAGCCGATCTACGAAACCATGCCTGGCTGGTCTGAAACCACGTTTGGCGTGAAGGAGCGCAGCGGTCTGCCGCAGGCAGCGCTGAACTACATCAAGCGTATCGAAGAACTGACCGGTGTGCCGATTGATATTATTTCTACCGGCCCGGATCGTACTGAGACCATGATTCTGCGCGACCCGTTCGACGCGTAATCTATGGTAATGCCCGGTAGCGCTGCGCTGACCGGGCCTACGGTTTGTCCGTTATTCCAGGCCGGATAAGGCGCAAAGCGCTGCCATCCGGCTTAATCATTCGCAAGATCCTCGTTTTTTTCCTTCCCGCACTGAAATAAATTAGCGACCTGGCTGTTGGCTGGTTTATCATCAATATAATTAATACTACCAGGTATATCCCGTTTTCCCCTTTTCCTGAGGTTGATGTGCAGTTAACGAGTTTCACCGATTACGGATTACGCGCGCTAATCTATATGGCGTCGCTACCGGATGGACGTATGACCAGTATTTCTGAGGTGACAGAAGTCTACGGCGTGTCCCGTAATCATATGGTCAAAATAATTAATCAACTTAGCCGGGCGGGCTATGTGACTGCTATTCGAGGAAAAAATGGCGGTATACGTCTGGGCAAACCCGCTGATAAAATTCGTATTGGTGATGTGGTGCGCGAGCTGGAGCCCCTGTCGCTGGTGAACTGCAGCAGCGAATTTTGCCACATAACCCCAGCCTGTAGACTCAAACAGGCACTTTCTAAGGCAGTGCACAGTTTTCTCACGGAACTGGACAACTATACGCTTGCCGATTTGGTTGAAGAGAATCAGCCACTTTTTAAATTATTGCTGGTGGAGTGACGTAAAACTCCACTGGAGCTGACTACGGAGGAACCGAGATGTCACATGATCCTTTCCAGGAACGCGAAGCTGAAAAATACGCGAACCCTATCCCGAGCCGGGAATATATCCTCGAACATTTAACTAAACGCGAAAAACCGGCCAACCGTGATGAACTGGCCGTTGAACTGAATATTGAAGGTGAAGAGCAGCAGGAAGCCCTGCGCCGCCGTCTGCGCGCCATGGAGCGTGACGGGCAACTGGTCTTCACTCGCCGCCAGTGTTATGCGCTGCCGGAACGTCTCGACTTACTGAAAGGCACCGTTATTGGCCATCGCGATGGCTACGGTTTTTTACGCGTCGAAGGTCGTAAAGATGACTTGTACCTTTCCAGCGAGCAGATGAAAACCTGCATCCATGGCGATCAGGTGCTGGCGCAGCCGTTGGGCGCTGACCGTAAAGGTCGTCGTGAGGCGCGTATCGTGCGCGTACTGGTGCCGAAAACCAGCCAGATTGTTGGTCGTTACTTCACCGATGCTGGCGTGGGATTTGTGGTGCCGGACGACAGCCGCCTGAGCTTTGACATTCTGATCCCACCTGAAGAGGTGATGGGTGCGCGCATGGGCTTTGTGGTGGTGGTGGAACTCACCCAACGCCCGACCCGTCGCACCAAAGCCGTGGGTAAAATTGTCGAGGTTCTGGGTGACAATATGGGCACCGGCATGGCTGTCGATATGGCGCTGCGTACCCATGAAATCCCTTACATTTGGCCTGCAGCGGTTGAAAAACAGGTTGCCGGGCTGAAAGAAGAAGTGCCGGAAGAGGCGAAAGCGGGCCGTGTCGATCTGCGTGACTTACCGTTGGTAACTATCGATGGTGAAGATGCGCGTGACTTTGACGATGCCGTCTATTGCGAGAAAAAACGCGGCGGCGGCTGGCGTTTGTGGGTCGCGATTGCTGACGTTAGCTATTACGTGCGTCCGCCAACACCGCTGGATCAGGAAGCGCGCAATCGCGGGACGTCGGTTTACTTCCCGTCGCAGGTCGTGCCAATGCTGCCGGAAGTGCTCTCGAACGGTTTGTGTTCGCTGAACCCGCAGGTTGATCGCCTGTGTATGGTCTGCGAAATGACCGTGTCTACCAAAGGGCGTCTGACCGGCTATAAATTCTATGAAGCGGTGATGAGCTCTCATGCGCGACTGACCTATACCAAGGTTTGGCACATGCTGCAGGGCGATCAGGATCTGCGTGAGCAGTATGCGCCGCTGGTAAAACACATCGAAGAGCTGCACAACCTTTACAAGGTGCTGGACAACGCGCGTGAAGAACGCGGCGGTATCTCTTTTGAGAGCGAAGAAGCGAAGTTTATCTTCAACGCCGAACGCCGTATCGAACGCATTGAGCAGACGCAGCGCAACGACGCGCACAAGCTGATTGAAGAGTGCATGATTCTGGCAAATATCTCAGCGGCACGCTTTGTTGAGAAAGCCAAAGAACCTGCGCTGTTCCGTATCCACGACAAGC
Source organism: Citrobacter sp. R56 (assembly GCF_016811995.1). Lineage (GTDB taxonomy): Bacteria > Pseudomonadota > Gammaproteobacteria > Enterobacterales > Enterobacteriaceae > Citrobacter_D > Citrobacter_D enshiensis. Next base: position 4,128,262 of record NZ_CP069159.1, on the reverse strand, counting down.
CGACGACGGAAGCGATCACCTCTTTCCGCTCGGTACTGGCGGAACTAGGGCTGGAACTGCCGGGCGGTAACAAACCAGAACCGCGTGACTACGCGGAGCTGCTGGAATCGGTCGAAGGCAGACCCGACGCAGAAATGCTGCAAACCATGCTGCTGCGCTCAATGAAGCAGGCGATTTACGATCCAGAAAACCGCGGGCACTTTGGTCTGGCACTGCAACAATATGCGCACTTTACGTCGCCTATCCGCCGTTATCCGGACCTCTCATTGCACCGTGCAATCAAGTATTTGCTGGCGAAAGAGCAGGGCCATAAAGGTAACAGCACCGAGACGGGTGGCTACCACTACTCGATGGAAGAGATGCTGCAACTGGGCCAGCACTGTTCCATGACCGAACGCCGTGCTGATGAAGCCACGCGTGACGTTTCTGACTGGCTGAAGTGCGACTTTATGCTGGATCAGGTTGGTAACGTCTTTAAGGGCGTGATTGCCAGCGTGACAGGCTTTGGGTTCTTTGTCCGTCTTGACGAACTGTTTATTGATGGTCTGGTGCACGTATCATCGCTGGATAACGACTATTATCGCTTCGATCAGGTTGGGCAACGTCTGACCGGCGAATCCAGTGGTCAGATGTATCGTCTGGGCGATCGCGTGGAAGTTAAGGTCGAAGCGGTCAATATGGATGAGCGTAAAATCGACTTTAGCCTGATCTCCAGCGAGCGCGCACCGCGCAACGTCGGGAAAACGGCGCGTGAGAAAACGAAAAAAGGCGATAACGGAAAACCCGCGGGCAAACGCCGTCAGGCTGGCAAAAAGGTGAATTTCGAGCCGGACAGCGCCTTCCGTGGTGAGAAGAAAGGCAAACCGGCTAAACCGAAAGCTGAGAAAAAAGGCGATAAAAAAGCGAAAAAGCCGTCGGCAAAAACGCTTAAAATCGCTTCTGCCACCAAGGCAAAACGCGCGGCAAAGAAGAAAGTCGCTGAATAACGATATGACACTGTAGGCCGGGCGCGTGCATCGCCGCCCGGCGTTACATGCCGATGACGGCAACATTAACCATTAACGAGTACATTCATGAGTGAAATGATTTACGGCATCCACGCGGTGCAGGCCCTGCTGGAGCGTGCTCCTGAGCGTTTTCAGGATGTCTTTATTTTGAAAGGCCGTGAAGACAAGCGCCTGCTGCCGCTGATCCATGCTCTGGAAGCGCAGGGTGTTGTCATCCAGTTGGCGAACCGCCAGTTCCTGGATGAGAAAAGTGAGGGTGCGGTACATCAGGGAATTATTGCGCGTGTGAAGCCTGGCCGCCAGTATCAGGAAAACGATCTGCCGGATTTGATTGCCTCACTCGATCAACCGTTTCTGTTAATTCTTGACGGCGTGACCGACCCGCACAACCTGGGTGCGTGTCTGCGTAGCGCTGATGCGGCTGGCGTCCATGCGGTGATTGTGCCGAAGGATCGCTCCGCGCTGTTGAATGCGACGGCCAAAAAAGTCGCCTGTGGCGCTGCTGAGAACGTGCCGCTGATCCGTGTGACCAACCTGGCGCGCACCATGCGCATGTTACAGGAAGAGAACATCTGGATCGTGGGTACGGCCGGTGAAGCTGACCATACGCTGTACCAGAGCAAAATGACCGGCCGTCTGGCGCTGGTGATGGGCGCGGAAGGTGAAGGCATGCGTCGCCTGACCCGTGAGCACTGTGATGAGCTGATCAGCATCCCAATGGCGGGTAGCGTTTCGTCGCTTAACGTTTCCGTTGCGACGGGGATCTGCCTGTTTGAGGCCGTACGCCAACGCAGTTAAGGCTATTTTTGCAGAAAAACCATCCAAATTAGGGATGGTTTTTTTTTATCCGAAACGGATAATATGAGCCGTAAATTCGAGCTTTACTGTATTCATCATTTAATAGTCAATTTATGGAAGAATGTATGGCATGGACAGCACCGGCGCGAATCGAGGCGCTACTGAATTCCCCTTCTGAGAATATGGTTACAGTAAATAATGAGCATGCTTTACTTATTAAAATACGTCATTGCGGCAACCGCCTTGCGTAGTTAACGCCCCATAAAGATAGTGGAAAATCAGGTGTGAAACCTGTCTGTCTGCTGTTTTTATCTTATTGATATTAAAGCATATTATTGATTAATTTCAGGAAGAATATAATGCATATAGTGGATTCATTAGTGGCTTTTTGCGCGTATTTTTTTATCGGCGCAGCCATGGTGATACTTTTCCTTTTTATCTATTCAAAAATTACACCTCACAATGAATGGCAACTGATTAAAAACAATAATACGGCAGCTGCGCTGGCGTTTAGCGGTACGCTGCTCGGCTACGTCATTCCATTATCCAGTGCGGCAATCAATTCGGTCAGCATACCGGACTATTTTGCCTGGGGGGGAATTGCGCTGGTGATCCAACTGATGGTTTACGGCGGCGTGCGTTTGTATATGCCGACACTGAGCGAAAAAATTATTAATCACAATACTGCGGCGGGAATGTTCATGGGCACTGCCGCGCTGGCAGGGGGCATTTTCAACGCCGCCTGCATGACATGGTAATGGACGATCATGGCGAAAAAACGTAAATCCAGGCAGAAAAAAACGGCAGCGGGGCGTATTGATACTCTGCAAAGCGGCAATCCGGTTAGCGCTTCTCTGCCACAACAGAATCGCTATGGGGGCAAATTTCTGACGCTGGCGATCATGGGCGGTGCCGCATTTTTCGGCCTCAAAAGCTGTGGTGATGAGGGGAGTGCGGATAACGATGGCGACGGCGTTTATTACTCTACGGTGAGCGATTGCATTGATGACGGGAATAGCGCCACCGTGTGTGCAGATGGCTGGAATAACGCAAAGGCCAACTTTTACGCGAATGTGCCCGCGAACATGAGCCAGGAACGCTGTCAGTCACTCTATTTAAACTGCTATTTTGACAGCGTTGATCATAGCTGGATCCCCGTGATCTCCGGTTTTCTGCTCAGCCGTTCGATTCGTAATGAACGCGATGAACAGTACGTTTACAGCAGCGGCGGTTCCTCGTATGTCTCTCGCCCAGCATGGCGGGTTGCCTCGGGTAATTATGTCTGGAGCGGTAAAAGAAATGCCACCACCTATCGTGATACCTCCCACCATGCCATAGCGCCGAGGGTCCCGACGGAATCTCGTGGGGGATTTGGCCGCTTCTTTAGCTCACATGGTTCCAGGGGAGGTTAACCATGCTGCGACATGCTGTCCCTGTGCGCAGAGATCTGGACAAGATCGCCTGCGATCACGGTTTCGATTTTCATATTATCGACAACGAAATTTACTGGGATGAGAGCCGGGCATACCGGTTTACGCTGCGACAGATTGAAGAGCAGATCGAAAAACCGACCGCTGAGCTCCATCAGATGTGTCTGGAGGTGGTTGAGCGGGCAGTTCATGACGAACACATTATGCAGCAACTGGCGATCCCGCCGCTGTACTGGGATGTTATCGCCGAAAGCTGGCGCAGCCGCGATCCTTCGCTGTACGGGCGGATGGATTTCGTCTGGTGCGGTAACAACGCCCCGGTCAAACTGCTGGAGTACAACGCAGATACGCCCACCTCGCTGTATGAGTCTGCCTATTTCCAGTGGCTGTGGCTGGAAGATGCCCGGCGCAACGGCATGATCCCGCGCGATGTCGATCAGTACAACGCGATTCAGGAACGCCTGATCTCCCGCTTTGGCGAGCTTTACAGTCGGGAGCCGTTCTACTTCTGCTGTTGCCAGGACAGCGATGAAGATCGCTCCACGGTGCTGTATCTGCAGGATTGCGCGCAGCAGGCCGGACAAGAAACTCGGTTTATCTATATTGAGGATCTTGGCCTTGGCGTCGGCGGCGTGCTGACCGACCTTGACGACAACGTGATTAAACGTGCTTTTAAGCTCTACCCGCTGGAGTGGATGATGCGTGATGATTACGGTCCCTTGTTACGAAAACGCCGCGAGCAGTGGATTGAACCGCTGTGGAAGAGTGTTCTCAGTAATAAAGGGTTGATGCCGCTGCTGTGGCGCTTTTTCCCCAATCATCCCAACCTGTTACCGGCCTGGTTCGACGGTGAAAAGCCGTGTATTCAGCCCGGTGAAAGCTATGTGCGTAAACCTGTCTATTCCCGTGAAGGCGGTAACGTCACTATCTTTGATGGCAAGAACAAGGTTGTTGAACACGCTGAGGGGGATTACGCGGATGAACCGATGATCTACCAGGCGTTTCAGCCGTTGCCACGTTTTGGCGAGAGCTACACGCTGATCGGCAGTTGGATTGTTGATGATGAGGCGTCAGGCATGGGAATCAGAGAAGATAATACCTTGATTACGAAAGATACTTCGCGTTTCGTCCCCCATTATATCTCGGGGTGATCCCGCTTTTGTGATCTCCCTCCGCAGTCGGCGGCGCGGTACTGACCATACTTACAGTCACTGCCATTGGAGGAGGGAGACATCATGCACTGGCAAACGCATACCGTTTTTAATCAACCCGTTCCACTCAATAACAGCAATTTATTTCTGTCGGATGGCGCGTTGTGCGAAGCCGTCGCCCGGGACGGCGCTGGCTGGGATAGCGATCTGCTCGCCAGCATTGGTCAGCAGTTAGGCACCGCAGAATCGCTGGAATTGGGGCGTCTGGCCAACATGTATCCCCCTGAATTATTGCGCTACGACCCACAGGGACAGCGCCTGGATGATGTGCGTTTTCATCCTGCCTGGCACCTGCTGATGCAGGGGTTGTGCGCGAACCGTGTACATAATCTGGCCTGGGAAGACGATGCCCGCGCGGGTTCGTTTGTTGCCCGTGCGGCGCGCTTTATGCTGCATGCTCAGGTGGAAGCGGGAACGCTTTGCCCCATCACGATGACCTTTGCGGCGACGCCGCTGTTGCGACAGATGTTGCCCGCTCCCTTTCAAAACTGGCTAACGCCTCTTGGTAGCGATCGTTACGACTCTCATCTTCTCCCCGGCGCGCAAAAGCGTGGCCTGCTGATTGGCATGGGAATGACGGAAAAGCAGGGCGGGTCTGATGTTCTGAGCAATACCACTTCCGCGGAACGCCTTGACGATGGCGCATACCGGCTGGTGGGGCACAAATGGTTCTTCTCCGTTCCGCAAAGCGATGCGCATCTTGTTTTGGCTCAGGCAAATGGCGGACTCTCTTGCTTCTTTGTACCGCGCTTTTTGCCTGATGGGCAGCGAAATGCCATCCGTTTTGAACGGCTGAAAGACAAGCTGGGCAACCGTTCTAACGCCAGTTGCGAAGTGGAGTTTCAGGATGCAATTGGCTGGCTGTTAGGCGAAGAAGGCGAGGGGATCAGGCATATCCTGAAGATGGGCGGGATGACACGTTTTGATTGCGCGCTGGGCAGTCATGGGATGATGCGCCGGGCATTTTCTGTCGCTATCTATCACGCCCATCAACGGCAGGTATTTGGCAAACCGCTGGTCGAACAGCCCATGATGCGTCAGGTGCTGAGCCGTATGGCGTTACAACTTGAAGGCCAGACGGCGCTGTTGTTTCGCCTGGCACGCGCGTGGGATCGTCGTCGCGATGAGAAAGAAGCGCTCTGGGCGCGTTTATTCACGCCTGCCGCGAAGTTCGCGGTGTGCAAAAGCGGTATTTCGTTTGTCGCCGAGGCGATGGAGGTGCTCGGTGGAATAGGTTATTGCGAAGAGAGCGAGTTGCCACGTTTGTACCGGGAAATGCCGGTGAACAGTATTTGGGAGGGTTCTGGCAACATCATGTGCCTGGACGTGCTTCGGGTGTTGAGTAAACAAAGCGGTGTTTACGAGTTGCTGGCCGACGCCTTTGCCGAAGTCAAAGGCCAGGATCGTTATTACGATCGCGCAGTGCGTCAACTCCAGCAGCGATTGCGCAAACCTTCAGAGGAACAAGGGCGGGAGGTAGCGCAGCAACTTTTCCTGCTCGGTTGTGGGGCGCAAATGCTGCGGTATGCATCTCCGCCGGTGGCGCAGGCCTGGTGTCAGATGATGCTGGACACGCGCGGCGTGGCGCGTTTGTCTGCTCAGGTACAGAACGATTTGCTGCTGAGAGCGACAGGGGGATTACGTTAGAGGCCAGGCTCGCAGGCCGGGTTAGGCGAAAACGCTGCCACCCGGCATACGCGAAGAATCAGGCATACAGGATGGCTTGTACGCGCCAGTTATCTGGCTGCTGATCTTCGTACATCTGAATAATGCGGTACCAGGAGGCGCCTTGCTCATCGGCTTTTAACGCCACGATACGTTCCACATCCTGCGGGTTCCCTGCAATATTGCTGACGGAAATCTGGCCAATTTCGTTCAGGCCTGTGACGCAGTCAGCACTGGCGAATTCGGCAGACTGTGCCGTGGTACTCACCAGTCCGGCAGGAACCAGCAGTGAGGATAAGGCAATAGATTGTTTCATCGTCAGCTCCATTTTACGTTTCCCCACCTGGGTAGGGCATTCCGTCGCGGTAATAAACCTCCAGCACCCTGCTCTCGGTTCATTGTGCACAGGTAAACGCATAGGCACGCAAAGCAATGTAAAACTGACTAAAAATCAATCTACTGTTATTTACGATATAAAATGGCCTGTGAATACCACTGACCTGTCACGATGGTTTCATCGACCAATACAATAACGTAATAATCTGCTTTGGCGGCGATGGCCTTTGCTCTGATTTCCGCCACGGCATCATCCGGGGAACCCCGAACCAGGGCGCTCACCGCCCCCATTCGTTGCAACCCATGTGACTGGTCGCGGCGAATTTCCTGAGGTTGGTCAGTGACGGGTGGTGCAGGTTGCGGCGTACCCTGAAGTACACTGCACCCGCTTAAGAATAAAACCAGCATCAAAGAGGCAAACCGGCGCATAACTCTATCTCGTTTCCTGATAGCCATAGTGTAGTGCCTTATTAATTTCCCTTTAGGGGGAATGTTCCCGAATTGTTATCTCTCACGCGATTTTCGAATGAAAATGTTGCGAAAGCGTAACCCAGTTCTCAACATTGTGAATCATTGTCGAACACATAAACTTGCGCTATGAATTTTGCCGTGGCATACCAGAATAAAAGAGGTGTAAAAATGATAGAGATTGAAACACGGTATCTGGCAGATAATCCCGTTCTTCATGCGTTTCCGCAGGGAAAACGTGAGGCACCGCTGCCTTGTCTCATTTTTTATCATGGGTTCACCTCTTCCAGCCTCGTGTATAGCTACTTCGCTGTTGCACTGGCGCAGGCCGGATATAGAGTTATTATGCCTGATGCACCGGAACACGGTGTGCGATTTACCGGTGATGCACAGTGGCGAACCTGGCAATTCTGGCAAATTCTGCAGCAAAATATGCAGGAATTCGCTGCGTTACGTGCGGCAGCGCAGGCGGAAAACTGGATTCTGAACGAACGCCTGGCAGTAGGAGGGGCGTCGATGGGCGGCATGACTGCGTTGGGTATTATGACGCGTCATCCAGAGGTGAAATGCGTCGCCAGTCTGATGGGATCAGGGTATTTCACCCAACTGGCACAGACGCTCTTTCCCCCGTCCTCACTGGAAACACCTTCGCAGCAGGCCGAATTCGACAAGATACTTGCCCCGCTGGCCGAGTGGGAAGTAACGGATCAACTGACCCATGTGGCAAATCGACCACTGCTGCTGTGGCATGGGCAGGAAGATGATGTGGTTCCTGCCACAGAATCATTACGCTTGCAGCAGGCGTTGATCCAGCAGGGGCTGGATAAGAATCTGGCCTGTTCATGGCAAGCGGGAGTACGTCACCGTATTACGCCAGAAGCCCTGGCGGCCACGGCCTCCTTTTTTCGCCAGCATCTTTAAATACGCAGAACGCTAACCCCTTGCGCTCCAGGTTGTTGCAGGATCCTGGGGGAGTCGTTTACCCGTAATCAGCCTATCGATTTGATCGGTGCGGCTGAACAACCTACCCACTCGTACACCCACTTTACTGCTGTCGACCCGTTCGGGCCTGATTCCGGGGTGACAGCGCCCAAAAAAAGCCCCCTGAAGAGGGGGCAAATCAAACTATGGCAATGTTCTCGTTGGTTGTTTCTGAATGGCTAGCGATAAATGTCTGCGCTGGCATGCATGTTACCGTTGCTACCTGGCTCCCGGATCAGGATGACGTGGTAGTACGTTGCACCTTGCGCATCTGTTTCTTCGTTCAGAGCTTGATCTGCTTCACTTTCAGTGGCGAAGTTATGATTAATGTAAATCACGCCTAAGCTCTGCACATCATCCATATTCCTGGCTTGTTGGTTATCGATTTTAATGGCTGCCGTCGCATTTGCACTGAGCAAAAGTGCAGCCAGAAAGGTCAAAACACGGGCTCGCATACTGTACCTCCTCGACTGCTGTGTCTGGTCGGCGATATCTCCTGTGAATGGATTACTTCTGATTTAATTCTAATCGCTACTTGAGAAGGGGATAGCGACCATTTCTGATGCAGTTGTTCAAAAAATTACCGCATTACCCACTTCATCTTCATTTATAAGTCACTTGCGTATGCCGTTGCGCTCAAAAAAATACCTGTCTTTTAAGAATGAACTCTTACGCAATAATCAATTTTAATGCCGAAATTCGCCCCTTATAGTGATCGCTAACATAAAGATAACTTTATGATATTAAGGCAAAAACTAATGGATACTTCATTCATGGATTTCAGCTATTTCACGATCATGTTTATGGTTGCGCTAATAGCAGGTTTTATCAATGTGGTTTCGGGCGGCGGTGGTTTTCTCTCCATCGGTGCGCTGCTGATTTCCGGTTTGCCGCCCGCCAATGCATTAGCAACGAATAAACTTCAGGCACTGGGCAGCTCACTCACCTCTGGTATTTACTTTTTGCGTCAGGGTCATATTAATGTTCAACAACATAAATATGTGTTTTTATCCGCTTTTGCCGGTTCAGCAGTGGGGACCACGCTGATCCAATTTATCGAGCCAGAGTTACTGAAAAAGCTGTTGCCGGTGTTAATTATCGCCGTTGCCATTTATTTCATTTTTGCCCCCAACCTGAGCGAGCCGAAAAAGCGGCAGCAGGTATCGCTGTTTCTCTTTTCGTTGGTTTGCGGTGTCGGTGTCGGATTTTATGATGGGTTTCTCGGGCCGGGAGCCGGTTCGTTTTACACGCTGTGCTACATCCTGATGTGGGGATACAGCATTGATAAGGCGCAGATCCACTCTAATTTCATCAATCTTGCGTCTAACATTGCCTCTATTTTGTTCTTCATCGCCGGAGGGAAAATGATTTGGTCACTCGGGTTGGTGATGTTTGTCGGGCAGTCTCTCGGCGCTCGCCTGGGCGCGACGGTTGTGCTGACGCGCGGTAAGAAAGTCATCAGGCCGATGATTGTGATTGTCTCCATCTGTATCAGCGTCAAGATGCTGCTGGACATGTACTGATGGCGCAGCCATGACGCGCTGATAAATAATCGTACAATCACCTTGAGTTTACCGGCCACCGCCAGTATTATGACGCGTCATTTTTCAGCCGACCTTTAACACGTTCCTTGCCTCCATGGGCCTCGGCTGACCCAGACAGGAGGCTGAATAATCCGTAAGGAGCAATTCGATGCGTCATTACGAAATCGTTTTTATGGTCCATCCTGACCAGAGCGAACAGGTTCCGGGTATGATCGAACGCTACACTGGTGCAATCACTGCAGCAGAAGGCACGATCCACCGTCTGGAAGACTGGGGCCGCCGTCAGCTGGCTTACCCGATCAACAAACTGCACAAAGCTCACTACGTTCTGCTGAACGTTGAAGCACCGCAGGAAGTGATCGATGAGCTGGAAACAAACTTCCGCTTCAACGATGCCGTTATCCGTAGCATGGTAATGCGTACTAAGCACGCTGTTACCGAAGCATCTCCGATGGTTAAAGCGAAAGACGAGCGTCGTGAACGTCGCGATGATTTCGCAAACGAAACCGCAGATGATGCTGAAGCTGGGGATTCTGAAGAGTAATTTCTGATGACCAACCGTTTGGTGTTGTCTGGCACAGTGTGCAGGACGCCGCTTCGCAAGGTCAGCCCATCAGGAATTCCTCATTGCCAGTTCGTGCTTGAGCATCGTTCTGTGCAGGAGGAAGCCGGTTTTCACCGGCAGGCGTGGTGTCAAATGCCCGTTATTGTTAGCGGACACGAAAACCAGGCCATTACTCACAGTATAACGGTCGGTAGCGCAGTGACCGTTCAGGGGTTCATCTCTTGCCATAAGGCAAAGAACGGCCTGAGCAAAATGGTTCTGCATGCCGAGCAGATTGAATTGATAGATTCTGGAGACTAGCCATATGGCACGTTATTTCCGTCGTCGCAAGTTCTGCCGTTTCACCGCGGAAGGCGTTGTTGAGATTGATTACAAAGACATCGCAACGTTGAAAAACTACATTACCGAAAGCGGTAAAATTGTCCCGAGCCGTATCACCGGTACTCGTGCAAAATACCAGCGTCAGCTGGCTCGCTGCATCAAGCGCGCTCGCTACCTGTCCCTGCTGCCGTATACCGATCGTCATCAGTAATCGGCCGCTGTCTATTAACGACTTTAAGAGGATAAGGTAATGCAAGTTATTCTGCTTGATAAAGTAGCAAACCTGGGTAGCCTGGGTGATCAGGTTAACGTTAAAGCGGGCTACGCTCGTAACTTCCTGGTACCACAGGGTAAAGCTGTTCCTGCTACCAAGAAAAACGTTGAATTCTTCGAAGCGCGCCGCGCTGAACTGGAAGCTAAACTGGCTGACGTTCTGACCGCTGCTAACGCACGTGCTGAAGCAATCAACGCACTGGAAACCGTAACCATCGCGTCTAAAGCTGGCGACGAAGGTAAACTGTTCGGTTCCATCGGTACTCGCGACATCGCTGACGCTGTTACTGCAGCTGGCGTTGCCGTTGCTAAGAGCGAAGTTCGTCTGCCGAACGGCGTTCTGCGTACCACTGGTGAGCACGAAGTTGACTTCCAGGTTCACAGCGAAGTCTTCGCTAAACTGGTTGTAAACGTTGTTGCTGAGTAATTAATTACTCATCACCACGACAAATCGCCGGCCCTGTGCCGGCGTTTTGCTTTTCAGAAACCCCCTCTGTTTCTCTCTGGCTATTCTCTATCCTTTTCGGGATAATTAAAAAATAAAACATAATTTCAAAGTGATACTGGAATGGACATTACCCATCAACAGCCTCTTTTTGCCCGAAAAAATGTGGTTTACCTGAGTGCCGCCTTTTGTTGTTTGCTATGGGGAAGCGCGTACCCGGCGATAAAGAGCGGGTATGAGATCTTCCAGATTGCAGCGGATGATATCCCCTCAAAAATTGTTTTTGCTGGTTACCGATTTTTATTTGCGGGCGTGTTACTGCTGTTGCTGGCGATGATGCAGCGAAAACCCATCGCCCGCTTAAGCCCGCGACAGTTTGGTCAGTTAACCCTGCTGGGGCTGACGCAAACGTCGCTGCAATACATTTTTTTCTATATTGGCCTCGCCTTCACGACGGGCGTAAAAGGGTCGATCATGAATGCGACGGGCACCTTTTTTAGCGTGCTGCTGGCTCACTTTATCTATCAGAATGACAAGCTGAGCTACAACAAAACGCTGGGCTGTATTCTGGGTTTTGCTGGCGTGATGGTGGTCAACTTCAACAACGGCCTGATGGACTTTAACTTTAGTTTGTTAGGGGATGGCTCGGTGGTGATGGCGGCCTTTATTCTTTCCGCCGCGACGCTTTACGGTAAACGTATTTCTCAGACGGTAGACCCAACGGTCATGACGGGCTATCAGTTAGGGATAGGCGGCCTGGCGCTGGTCATTGGTGGTTATGCTTGCGGTGGCTCACTGACCGTACACGGACTCTCTTCTGTGGCAATTCTGGGCTATCTGACGCTGCTCTCATCGGTGGCGTTTGCGCTGTGGAGCATTTTGCTCAAATACAACCGCGTAGGGATGATTGCCCCGTTTAATTTTCTGATCCCCGTCTCCGGCGCGGTTCTGTCGGCGACCTTCCTCGGCGAAAATATCCTGGAGTGGAAATACGCACTGGCGCTGGTGCTGGTGTGCTCGGGGATTTGGTGGGTGAATAAGATTCGTAAGGCCTGAACGTTATAGGCCCGGTAAGCGTTAGCGCCACCGGGCATGCATTTACCGTACGCGAATAAAACTTCCATTTGGCTGACGGGTAAACAGAACCTGCTGGTTATTACCGGTATCAATGGTTAAGCCTGTGACCACGCCGTTAGCGTTCTGGCGGATCTGTACCATCTGACCATCTTTAAGGTTGCTGAGTGGTTTACCCGCGCCCTCTGCCTGCGCCATGGCATATACATCCGTTGGCGGTAAGCCATGGTCGCGAAACACTTGCGCCAGGGTTTTACCTGAATCCACGCGATAAGAACGCCACTGCTGGTCAATCCCACTATCCTGCTGGAAAGGTTGGGATTGCGTCGGCGCTTGTGTCTGCGGCGCCGTTTGTTCCTCTGGCTGCTCGTCCTGAATAGGTTCAGGGGCGACGGGAGCTACTTGCCCTGGGTCATTTTGCGGGGCAACCAGCTGCGCCTGAAGCTGAGCTTCCGTGGGCGGTTGTGACTGCGACTGGAGATCCAACTGGGCGTTTCGCGTGACGACTGGCGTCTCGCGGGTGTCATTTGAAGGAAGCAGGAAGCCAATCACCAGTACAATGGCCGCGGCGATAATGCCACGACGGTGCATGGGTGGCAGTGGATCCATGATGCGAAAATTGTCCGGTGCATGCCAGATTTTCGCCAGGGTTGGTTTTAGTTCAAAGCGCCCGGGCATGGCTTTCCTCCTGCTCCGCTTATCGTTCCTCGATCATAGAGTATAGATGGCTAACGCTATGATGTTCGTCATAATGCCCGCTTTCGTGACCTCGGCGCGGGATACACCTATTGTTTATGTTTCCCTGCGATTTGTCATCTCTTCCCGAGACAAAGTTTTACCGGATGCAGCGTGGCTGATATGCTTCCCGCTTCTTGATATCCGATGAAAGGAAATATGATGGCAACCCCGACTTTTGACACTATCGAAGCGCAAGCAAGCTACGGCATTGGTTTGCAGGTAGGCCAGCAACTGAGCGAATCTGGTCTGGAAGGGCTGTTGCCTGAAGCGCTGGTTGCAGGTATTGCTGACGCGCTGGAAGGCAAACACCCGGCAGTGCCTGTTGATGTGGTTCACCGCGCGCTGCGCGAGATCCACGAACGTGCTGATGCGGTACGTCGCGAACGTTTCCAGGCCATGGCCGCTGATGGTGTGAAATTCCTGGAAGAAAACCGTGAGAAAGACGGCGTGAACAGCACCGAGTCCGGTCTGCAATTCCGCGTGCTCAACCAGGGTGAAGGCGCTATCCCGGCGCGTACCGATCGTGTACGTGTGCATTACACCGGCAAACTGATTGACGGTACCGTGTTTGACAGTTCTGTTGCGCGTGGCGAACCGGCTGAATTCCCGGTAAATGGCGTGATCCCAGGCTGGATCGAAGCGCTGACGCTGATGCCGGTCGGCTCTAAATGGGAACTGACTATTCCTCAGGAACTGGCGTACGGCGAGCGTGGCGCTGGCGCATCCATCCCTCCGTTCAGCACGCTGGTGTTCGAAGTGGAACTGCTGGAAATCCTGTAAGCAGCGACTTCTGTTCCCCTCTTCATTGAGGGGGACAGAAAAAAGAGTGAAAAACCTACAGTTAGCGAGATGTCGATATTTTATTTTGCAAATATGCTCGCTGCGTGTATTTTTGTGAACTGATTCTCGTTGTCAGAGTGATATGACACTCACTTTAAACATAAAATTAACATTTTATTTAAATCTAAGTATTCATCCCGCCAATTCTTACCTAATATCGATGAGTCCCGATAACGGGTTCGTCGTAGCATAGATGTACGACAGACGCATTAAAGGCCGTAGAGCCTAACAACACAGACAGGTACAGGAAGAAAAAAACATGGTAGATCAGGTAAAAGTCGTTGCCGACGAAGAGGCATCGTCTGAACAGTCGCTACGGCGCAATCTTACAAACCGCCATATTCAGCTTATCGCCATCGGCGGCGCTATTGGCACTGGTTTGTTCATGGGGTCCGGTAAAACCATCAGCCTTGCAGGACCGTCGATCATTTTCGTGTATATGATCATCGGTTTTATGCTCTTTTTCGTGATGCGCGCAATGGGAGAATTGCTGCTCTCGAATCTCGAGTACAAATCATTTAGTGATTTCGCCTCCGATTTGCTCGGACCGTGGGCGGGATATTTTACCGGCTGGACCTACTGGTTCTGCTGGGTGGTTACCGGGATGGCCGACGTCGTCGCCATAACCGCTTATGCGCAATTCTGGTTCCCTGGGCTATCAGACTGGGTGGCCTCACTGGCGGTGATTGTCCTGCTGCTGAGCCTCAACCTCGCCACCGTAAAAATGTTCGGCGAGATGGAGTTCTGGTTTGCGATGATCAAAATCGTTGCCATCGTCGGGCTGATTGTGGTCGGACTGGTGATGATTATGATGCACTTTCAATCGCCGACGGGCGTTGAAGCCTCATTCACCCACCTGTGGAATGACGGCGGTTGGTTCCCGAAAGGCTTAAGCGGCTTCTTTGCCGGTTTCCAGATTGCCGTCTTTGCCTTCGTGGGTATTGAGCTGGTGGGGACGACGGCTGCGGAAACCAAAGATCCGGAGAAATCTCTGCCGCGCGCCATTAACTCGATTCCAATCCGTATCATCATGTTCTACGTTTTCGCGCTGATCGTGATTATGTCCGTAACGCCGTGGAGCTCAGTCGTACCGACCAAGAGCCCGTTTGTGGAGCTGTTTGTGCTGGTCGGTTTGCCTGCTGCTGCTAGTCTGATTAACTTTGTAGTGCTGACGTCTGCCGCATCTTCCGCGAACAGCGGCGTGTTCTCCACCAGCCGTATGTTATTCGGCCTGGCGCAGGAAGGGGTTGCACCGAGTGCGTTTGCGAAGCTGTCTAAACGTGCTGTTCCGGCAAAAGGGCTGACCTTCTCCTGTATCTGCCTGCTGGGCGGTGTAGTGATGCTGTACGTTAACCCAAGCGTGATTGGTGCATTCACCATGATCACCACCGTGTCGGCCATTCTGTTTATGTTCGTCTGGACCATCATTCTGTGCTCGTACCTGGTGTACCGTAAACAGCGCCCGCATCTGCATGAGAAATCGATTTACAAGATGCCGTGGGGCAAGGTGATGTGCTGGGTGTGCATGGCGTTCTTCGTGTTTGTACTGGTGCTGCTGACGCTGGAAGAAGATACCCGTCAGGCGCTGATCGTCACTCCGCTGTGGTTCATCGCGCTGGGGTTAGGTTGGCTGTTTATCGGTAAGAAACGTATGGCAGGCGTGCGTTAAGTCTGTTGCCGGATGGCGCTATCGCTTATCCGGCCTACAGAGGCACGAAGTGTAGGCCCGGTAAGGCGAAGCCGCCACCGGGCTTTTTTTTATTCCCCGGCCAGCGCGCGCGGGAACAGTACGTTGTTTTCCAGACTGATGTGTTCCATCAGATCGTCAATCAGTTCGTTAATACCGTTATACATCGCTTTCCATGTCGTGCAGGCTTCCGGCGGCGGCGTCACGTTGTTGGTCGTGTGTTTGATCACTTCCAGCAGTTCACCCGCGTCATCGTGCTCGCTTTCCATGACGCTTATCGGGCCCATCGCCTGACTTCCCATTCCCTGTTTGATCATCGGGAACAGGATCTGCTCTTCTTTCATCATGTGGCTGGACAGTTCCTGATGCAGCATGGTCAGATATTTCGCCAGGCCTTTTGGTACGCTGGGTTTATCTGCGTGTACGCGTTCGACTTTGCTCGCCTGCAGAATAAGTTCCGGCAGTTGCTCACGGTGGCGATCGTGATAACGCACGATGATGTGATCGATGATTTCGGGGAGTTTTGCGGTACGCCAGTCTTTCTCAATCGGTTGTTCAGCAAGTGTAGCCAGTTGCGCTTCGATAGCGTCGACATCCAGCTCTTTACGCGCGGCCGCGCGCGCCAGCGTCTGCTTACCGCCGCAGCAGTAATCCATATCGTACTTACGAAACAGCGCCGAAGCGCGAGGGATCGAGAGCGCCAGTTCACCTAAAGGTTGATCGCGATAAGACATAGCTGTTACCTCATTCTCAGTAATATAAGATGTATATTAAATACATCTTTAAGGCGAAGATATACCTCTTTCGAGTCAGAACGAAATGTGATGATTGTCACGAAATTTTCTTATTCTCTTAAGGTCCTGAATCTTATTAAAAAGAACTGAAAATCCGCATGAGTTGCCTGGGGCTGGATTAAATAAGCTGGCGGCACTGCCGATAGTTAGACCTCAGGCAATACTTGCATAAGAAAAGGCAACAGATGTTCAAACGGATCAAAGTCATCACCTTACTGATAATCGTGCTACTCACCCTGGGCGCGATGCAGATCATTTCCGCAGGCGTTTTTATCGGCGCGCTCAACCACGACAAACAAAACTTCACCGTGTCACAGCTTTCCAGCCATAATGTGGCTGAATTTACCGATGCGTGGATCAGCCTGAACCAGGCGCGCGTGACGCTCAACCGGGGTATGCTGCGACTGCAAGGTAACATGGCAAATCAGATCAATGGCGGGCAGTTGAATGAACTGGTGAACGCCGCGAACCGCATGCTGGCAGAGGCAAAGCGCCATTACGACAATTACTACGCATTGCCGGAAACGCCGGGTCTGGATGAACAACTGGCCGACAGGCTGGAAGAGCAATATGGCCTCTACTCGGCAACCCTGGAGAAAATGAACGTACTACTGGCTGAAGGTAAGCTGGAAGAGATGTTCAGGCAGAACGCCGAGAAAAAACAGACCGCTATGCAGGCAGTTTACCATGAGTGGCGTACCGCGCAGGCTGAACTGGCAAATGCGGGGATGCGGGATAACGAAAACGACTATCAGCGTATCATGTGGATCCTGACCCTGATTATGTTGGCGGTCGTGGCGGTGATCGTTATCAGCTGGATTGCCATGCAGCGTGTATTACTAAAACCGCTGCACGATGTGATGGCGCATATTCGCCATATTGCAGCAGGCGATCTGACCCACAGCATTCACACGGACGGCAGCAACGAAATGGCGCTGCTGGCGCACAATCTGCACGAAATGCAGCAGGCGCTGGCGACCACCGTCAGCGTGGTACGCGACGGGGCGGATACCATCTACACCGGCGCTGGGGAAATATCAGCGGGCAGCAACGATCTCTCTTCACGGACAGAACAGCAGGCGGCATCACTGGAAGAAACGGCAGCCAGTATGGAGCAGCTTACCGCGACCGTGAAGCAAAATGCGGACAATGCGCGCCAGGCGACCAATCTGGCGCGTAATGCCTCCGAGACGGCGCAGAAAGGCGGTAAGGTGGTGGATGGCGTGGTACGTACCATGGATGAAATTGCCACCAGTTCCAGCAAAATTGCCCAGATCACCAGCGTGATTGACGGCATTGCATTCCAGACCAATATTCTGGCGTTGAATGCGGCAGTAGAAGCAGCAAGGGCGGGGGAGCAGGGGCGTGGCTTTGCCGTGGTTGCAGGCGAAGTGCGTACCCTGGCGCAGCGTAGCGCGCAGGCGGCAAAAGAGATTAAGGCGTTAATTGATGACTCGGGCAATCGGGTGACTGCTGGCGCGGCGCTGGTGAATGAAGCCGGTGAAACCATGGCGGAGATTGTGAGTGCGGTCACCCGTGTCACCGACATCATGGGCGAAATCGCTTCTGCTTCCGATGAGCAAAGTCGGGGTATTGATCAAGTCGGTCAGGCGGTTGCAGAAATGGATCGCGTGACGCAACAGAACGCCTCGCTGGTGGAAGAATCGGCCTCCGCTGCCGCAGCGTTGGAAGAGCAGGCTGCGCGTCTGAACCAGACGGTGGCGGTGTTTAACGTCTCGCGCCGGACGGCGGCGTAAACACCTTATGCGGCCTACGCGCGATGACGTCGTAGGCCGCATAAGCGCCGCACCCTCTCCGGCAACATCACGACTCTGGAACCGCGACGACGCTCGGCTTCTCTGGTTTCGCTCGCACTGCAATCACCACCCCAACCACCAGCAGTGCAATCCCGCTCAACGTCAGCAGTGGGGGCATTTCTTCACGCAGAATAAAGGTGTAAAGCAGACCTGCTAACGTCTCGAAGACAATCAAGGGGCCGAGGATAACCGTTGGCAAACGCTGGCTGGCCACGTTCCAGCATAACGCGCCTACCCATGAACAGAGGATCGCAATGGCCACCATCAGGCAGAGAAACACCGCCGGGCGCGGCCCAAAGGGCAGATCAAACAGGGGCGTTTGCCCCCTCAGCCAGAGGCAGGCCGCGACATACCCCAGCAAAGAAACTGGCAGTGTGACCAGCGCCTGCGCCGTTGCCCACATCATCGGATGTTTATCCGGATTTTCGCGTAACCAGCGGGCGTTACGCAGCGCATACCATGCCCAGCACACCACGGAGATCAGCGCCAGTGCGATACCTGAACCATAGCGCCAGCCGTTAAAATCGGGCATTCCCTGATCCAGTTCCGCAACATTCACGCAGAGCAGCCCAATGCCGATAAGTACCAGTGCGGGCGTTAAGCGTAGCCAGGATAGTTTGCCGTCACGCTGGCTATAAAGCAGGTTGGCAAATACCGGGATCACCACCGGCAGCGTTCCGATGATCATCGTTGAGACGGGGGCGCCGGTGCGCTGAATCGCACTCGCCAGGCAGAAGTAATAAATCAGATTGCCCATCATCGTCAGCGCCAGCGCGGTCAGCCAGTCTTTACGTGTTAACTGGCGAAGCCGCACGCGGCCAAGCCAGGCGATGGGTAATGCGATCAACCCCAGGGCCAGATAACGCCCCATTGCCTGCAATACCGCCGGGTATTCCGGCACGATCAACGGTCCGACAAAAATCAGTCCCCACATCAGCCCCGCCAGCAGGGCGTACAACACACCGCTAATCATTTTTACATCCACATTATTGAACGTAGTGAGAAGTGTAGGCAGGGAATCCACGCCCGTATTGTATGAGGTTGCTGATTAACCGGAAAACACCTGCTTTTGGTAGCGTACCGGGGTGATGCCGTAGCGATGGGTAAAGGTACGGGTGAGATGGGATTGATCGGTCAACCCGGTGGCCGCCGCCACCTCTGCTGCGGGCATACCGTGGGTGAGAAACGTCTTTGCCCGCCACAGTCGAATTGCCATCAGCATCTGATGCGGCGTCACGTGGAAATGGGCTTTGAACTGGCGCTGAAAGTGCCAGGGGCTTAGCGACGCGACGTTCGCCAGTTCCTCCAGCGTGACAGAATGCATATAGTTATCATGCAGATACTCGCGTACGCGATCAAAACGGTGTGCGCCTTCGCGCGGCGTCGGCGCATGACGCGCCAATGGCTGGAACGTGTCGATAAGAGAGAGCAGCAGACCTTTTTGCGCCAGCGGATCGTCCGCATGCCAGAGTCCCTGGATAAGCGTACAAATCTGGCGCGATCGTGACGGATCGTGGCGCGTAACGTCCTGAAACCACCAGTGGCGGATCCCGGTCACCTCTTCCAGCAGATCGGGTTCGAGGTAGATCATTCGGTAACGCCAGCCGTCGGCCGTGTCGGCCTCGCCAGTATGCAGCTCATCGGGATTCATCGTGACGACGGACTGGGCGGGGGCAACATATTGCGTACCGCGATAGCGAAAGCGTTCGGCTCCGGCTTCTATCGCACCGATACCGAACGCTTCATGGGTATGG
This sequence comes from Citrobacter sp. R56, assembly GCF_016811995.1. Lineage (GTDB taxonomy): Bacteria > Pseudomonadota > Gammaproteobacteria > Enterobacterales > Enterobacteriaceae > Citrobacter_D > Citrobacter_D enshiensis. The sequence continues at coordinate 4,108,514 of NZ_CP069159.1, read as the reverse complement.
GGTTCAAAGGCGTAACGCGAAATGTGGGCATGATAAAGTTCAACGCCGGGAACCTGCGCCAGATGGCGAAAACGGGCGCTGTCTTTCTCATCAATAAACTGTTCTGGTACGCCTTGCACGTTGTCTCTCCCCATGAACCCGCTTTTTATTATTAAAGAGGGTTCCCGGGGACGCCACTGCAATTCGCGAATTTTTAGCACTTACAGGATGTTTTTGACGCTCTCTGCCAGTAGGGTGGTCGAACGGCCAATCAGTGTGCTCAATGTCTTGCTGTCGTCAAACAGGCCGCCGTTTGAGGCGCCAACATCGGAATCCGCCAGCATATCCGCCAGTCCCGCAGGCAGCCCCACACCTTTCAGCGCCGCGGCAAAATCCGCTTCGCTCAGATTCTGATACACCACGTTTTTTCCGCTCTGTTTTGCCAGTTCGGCGGCCAGTTGGCTGAGCGTCCAGGCTTCATCCCCCGCCAGTTCGTAAACCTGACCGGCATGGCCCTCTTCGCTAATCACGCGTGCGGCGGCAGCGGCATAATCAGCACGGGTGGCGGAGGCGATTTTGCCTTCACCTGCGGCACCGATAAACACGCCGTGTTCTAGCGCTGCGGGCGCACTTGCCAGGTAGTTTTCGGTATACCAGCCGTTACGTAGCAAGGTGTGGGGAATGCCTGAGTCTGCCAGCATTTTTTCGGTTTCAACGTGCTCCACATGCAGCCCCAGCGGGGAGCGGTCGGCATGAAGAAGGCTGGTGTACGCGATAAATTTTACATCAGCTGCCATCGCAGCATTAATCACATTACGATGCTGCGCGCTACGTTGCCCGACTTCGCTTGACGAGATCAGCAGCAGTTTATCAATACCCTGTAGCGCGGTGGTGAATGCCGCTTCGTTGTTGTAATCCGCCTCACGCACGGTAATGCCTTGCTGACGCAGGGCCGTGGCTTTCGCCGCGTTACGGACGATAGCGACAATCTGACTGGCAGAAACGGTTTTCAGTAAGGATTCGATAACGTGTTGACCCAGTTGGCCAGTGGCGCCGGTAATTGCGATCATGGGATGACTCCTCGTCTTTGTCTTGTGTTTAATTACGCTAACACCTAAACTTACTTTTAGTAAGTACGCACAAAAAGGTAAGTATAAAAATGACAAACTCAACGCTTTCTCAGCAATTGCGCGAGGGGAATTTGTTTGCCGAACAGTGTCCGTCGCGAGATGTGTTAAAGCACGTGACCAGCCGCTGGGGGGTATTGATTCTGGTGGCGCTGCGTGACGGAACGCATCGCTTCAGCGATTTACGCCGCAAGATGGGCGGCGTGAGCGAAAAGATGCTGGCGCAATCGTTACAGGCGCTGGAGCTGGACGGTTTTGTTAATCGGGTGTCGTATCCGGTGGTTCCTCCGCACGTAGAGTACAGCCTGACGCCGCTGGGTGAGCAGGTCAGCGATAAAGTGGCCGCGCTGGCGGACTGGATAGAACTTAATCTGCCGCAGGTCCTGGCGGTACGGGATGAGCGTGCGGCGTGAGTATTTGCCGGATGGCGGCTGACGCCTTTCCGGCCTACAGATAGCATTGACCCGTAGGCCGGATAAGACGCTCTGGCGTCGCCATCCGGCAATGAAGGGAGCGTTATTGACGCAAATCCACCTGATAAATCGCAAAACCGATATCATCGGTGGCGACTTTCTTCAGCGGATACTGTCCTTTCTCTTTGATAAACGCGGCGGCCTTATCGGTCGGGGATGTCTCAAAGCGGATATCCAGCGTCGTCTTACTGCTGATGGGCGCCAGACGCCAGTTATTGTCCGCCGCCGGATGGATTGCGCCTGCACGCTTCGTTTCTGCGCCTATCCAGGCGGCCAGCACTGAACGGTTCTCATCCGGTGAAGCAAACGCGATATGGTTTTCGCCGGTGCCCGCAAACTTGCCACCGTAAGCGCGATAGTTATTGGTGGCGACCAGGAATGTTGCGTTAGGGTCAATCGGTTTGCTGTTGAAGGTCAGATTCTTGATACGTTCTGCGTTGGGGTTGACGGTCTGACATTCGCCGTCATAGCGGGCGGGCTGCGAAACATCCACCTGGTAATTCACCCCATCAATCACATCGAAGTTATAGGTGCGGAACCCATCCCAGTTAATCAGCGACTGCGGCTTGCTGCTGTGGATATCAATTTGGTTGAACTGTCCTGCCGAACATTCCAGCCACTCTTTCACCTCTTTGCCGCTGGCTTTGACGACCACCAGGGTATTGGGGTAAAGATAGAGGTCGGCGGCGTTACGGAAGGTGAGTTGCCCTTTTTCTACCTCAACAAAGCTGGCGGGATCGTTTTTACGACCACCGACTTTAAACGGTGCGGCGGCGGAAAGCACAGGCAGTTTTGCCAGATCCGGATCGCCCTGAATAAAGTGTTCAACGTAGGCTTTTTGCGCCATATTCACGACCTGAACGGTCGGATCATCTTGTACCAGCGCCAGATAGCTGTACATGTTATCTGCGGATTGACCAATCGGCTTACCGACAAATTTGCGCGTGGCGTCATGATCGGCTTTCAGGATATCGACCAGCTTACGGTCTTCCGCTGCCAGCGATTTTTTCGCCGCCGCGTCATAAATCGGGCGCGCCTCGGCTTTTGCCTGTGTCACCTGCCATTTCCCGCTGTCGTTGTTGAGCACCAGATCCACCACGCCCAGATGATCGCCCCACATGCCCGGCATGACGGCCGGTACACCGTTAAGGGTACCTTTGGTGATATCCGCGCCTTTAATGCTGGCGAAATCTTTGCCCGGGAAGACGGCATGCGCGTGACCAAACATAATGGCATCCACGCCCGGGACTTCGCTGAGATAGTAAACCGAGTTTTCCGCCATGCTCTGGTAGGGATCGGCTGAAAGACCGGAGTGCGCAATGACCACCACCACATCGGCGCCGTTGGCGCGCATTTCAGGGACATACTTGCGGGCGGTTTCGGTGATGTCATTCACCGTCACTTTGCCGCTGAGATTGGCTTTATCCCAGGTCATGATTTGGGGCGGCACAAAACCGATATAGCCGATTTTGAGCGTTTGCTTATGACCGTCCTTATCGATGACGTCAGTCTCTTTGATCAGATAAGGGGTAAACAGCGGCTTTTGGGTTTTAACGTCGATGATATTGGCGTTAACGTAAGGGAATTTTGCGCCAGACAGCGCTGCGTGGAGATAATCCAGACCATAGTTGAATTCATGGTTGCCAAGGTTGCCGACGGCATAATCAAGCGTATTCAGTGCTTTGTAGACAGGATGAATATCGCCTTTTTGCAGCCCTTTGTCTGCCATGTAATCGCCCAGCGGACTCCCCTGAATCAGATCGCCGTTATCGACCAGCACGCTGTTTTTCACTTCATTTCTGGCGGCATTAATCAAACTTGCCGTGCGTACCAGGCCGAATTTTTCCGTCGCGGTATCTTTGTAATAATCAAAATCCATCATGTTGCTATGCAAATCAGTGGTTTCCATGATTCGCAGATCGACGGTCGCCGCATTCACGCTGGCCGCGATCAGCGTGGCCAGGAGCGTTGCGCTAAACTTAATCATCAGGGGCATCCTTTTAAGATCTAAGCCACAAAAGAAAATGTATCTATATCTTCTTGCTTACAGAATCGTGAATCATGCCATGAATTTACCTGCCAAAACCGCAGTCATTATCACAGTTGGCGGATCCCCTGACGATCGGGTATAAGTAAAACAACGAGTTAACGCCACGGCCACAAACGAGGTGGAGAATGTTAGAACATGTATGCCAGCTTGCACGGAATGCGGGTGATGCCATTATGCAAATTTACGATGGAGTCAAACCGATGGAGATCACCAGCAAGCAGGATGATTCTCCGGTCACTGCGGCGGATCTTGCCGCGCATGCCGTGATACTCGAAGGATTACAGGCACTGACGCCAGATATTCCGGTTCTTTCGGAAGAAGACCCGCAGGGTTGGGACGTGCGTCAGCACTGGCAGCGTTACTGGCTGGTAGATCCACTGGATGGCACGAAAGAGTTCATTAAACGTAACGGGGAATTCACCGTCAATATTGCGCTGATCGACAAGGGCAAGGCGGTATTGGGCGTGGTTTACGCTCCCGTCATGAAGGTGATGTACAGCGCGGCAGAAGGTAAAGCCTGGAAAGAAGAGTGCGGTACGCGCAAACAAATTCAGGTACGCGACGCCCGCCCGCCGCTGGTGGTGATTAGCCGCTCGCATGCAGACAACGAAATGAAAGAGTATTTGCAGCAGTTGGGCGAGCACCAGACAACCTCGATTGGATCTTCCCTCAAGTTCTGCCTGGTGGCAGAAGGGCAGGCTCAGCTGTATCCACGCTTTGGTCCTACTAACGTCTGGGATACCGCTGCGGGCCACGCTGTTGCCGCTGCCGCCGGGGCGCATATTCACGACTGGCAGGGTAAACCACTGGATTACACGCCGCGCGAATCATTCCTTAACCCCGGCTTCCGGGTCTCTATTTACTGAGTAATTTATGCAGCAGGGCGATCACCTGCTGCACCTCTTCCTGCGTTAATGCGCCATCTTTTGCCCACTGAACACGGCCATCTTTGTCGAGTACGGCGATAGCTGAACTCTCTTCATCCAGTTGCCAGGTTTTACGCGCAATGCCGTCGCTGTCGACAATAAACTGCGACCAGGGATAGAGCTTCTTATTACTTTCAAGGCTACTGCGCACGAACATACCGGAGCCGGGAATGGCGTCATCCGTGTTGACGATAGTGGTGGTCTGGTATTTGTCGTGCGGCAGTTTTGCCGCTTTGATGGCCTCGATCAACGTCGCGTTTTTCTCTTTGGCAGAAGTGCGTCCGGCGATGTGTTGCAGAATGCGTACTTTCCCAGGCAACTGCGCGCTATTCCAGCTTTTGTAGCTAAACTTATCACTATCAAGAATCAATTCACCGCGATCGGCAATCCCCACTGGTGACACGCGCTGGTGCGTTTCGAAGTTATGTGCGGAGGCCATCATCGGCAGTAGCAGGCATGAGAGCGCCAGAAGCTTACGTAAGGTCATGGTGTTTCCTTATTATTTGCAGGTGATCCGACCACTTGGGTCTGAGATTTAATCATATGTGCGAATAATGCTTTTTCCCGCAAGCGCGATGCCAGTTTGCGGACGGGCGCACAAATCCTGCGAAAAATGAAGGCTTATACTGAATCCAGCGCATCAGTGAAGAGATAATTCTGAATAAGTGTAATGGAAAGGTAAATAAACTTATACACGCTGGAAACATCGTCGCGATAGTCTATAGTCATATGGCATTAAAATTTGCGCCTTAGAACAGTTGGGCTGATTGTGGCACCGCAAAGGCGTAATGCTCAGCAGGAGACAACAATGAAAATTTTCCAACGGTACAACCCGCTGCAGGTGGCGAAGTACGTGAAGATCCTGTTTCGTGGACGGTTATATATCAAGGACGTCGGCGCTTTTGAGTTTGATAAGGGTAAGATTCTTGTCCCAAAAGTGAAGGACAAACAGCATTTTTCTGTGATGTCCGAAGTTAACCGTCAGGTTTTGCGTCTGCAAACTGAGATGGCTTAACCGAAGTGCTATGCGATAGTTAAAGCAGTATAAAAAAACGGCTCCTTAAACAGGAGCCGTTGATGTTTCTAAGGCGCGTAACTTATGCCGCGTTCTCTTCTTTGGCATCGGGCAGCTTCGGCACCAGTGTCGTGGGTTTCGTGCCGAGTCGCGTGACCAGTAACTGATCGATACGGTAGTTATCGATATCCACCACTTCAAACTTGTAGCCGGAAAACTTCACCGAGTCGGTACGTTTCGGGATTTTTCGCAGCATAAACATCATAAAGCCGCCGATAGTTTCGTAGTTACCCGACTGCGGAAACTCGTCGATATCCAGTACGCGCATGACGTCGTCGATAGGCGTACCGCCATCAATCAGCCATGAATTCTCATCACGGGCGACAATCTGCTCTTCCAGACCCTGACCCACCAGGTCGCCCATTAATGTCGTCATCACATCATTGAGGGTGATAATACCCACCACCAACGCGTACTCATTCATGATAACGGCAAAATCTTCGCCCGCGGTTTTGAAGCTTTCCAGCGCTTCAGAGAGGGTTAAGGTGTCCGGAACGATCAGCGTATTGCGGATCTGGACGCCGCTGTTAAGCGCCATGCTCTGGTTCGCCAGTACGCGGTTGAGCAGGTCTTTTGAGTCAACGTAGCCAATGATGTGGTCGATGTCTTCGTTACAGACCAGGAATTTCGAGTGCGGATGCTCCGCCACTTTGTTTTTCAGGCTCTGTTCATCTTCATGCAGATCAAACCAGATCACGTTTTCACGTGAGGTCATGGAAGACGGCACGGTACGAGATTCCAGTTCGAACACGTTTTCAATCAATTCGTGTTCCTGTTTACGCAGTACGCCTGCTAACGCACCGGCTTCAACGACCGCATAGATATCATCAGACGTAATGTCGTCTTTACGCACCATCGGCAGTTTGAAGATGCGAAAGATGGTGTTTGCCAGACCGTTGAAGAACCACACCAATGGGCGAAATACAAACAGGCAGAAGCGCATCGGGTTGATGATACGCAAAGCAACAGCTTCTGGCGCAATCATACCGATGCGTTTCGGGGTTAAATCCGCGAACAAAATAAACAGACCGGTGACCAGCGAGAAAGAGAGAATAAAGCTCAGTTGCTCGGACAGCTCCGCTGAGAAGTAGGTAGAGAACAGGGAATAAAATGCCGGAGAAAATGCGGCGTCGCCCACGATACCGCCGAGAATGGCGACCGCGTTCAGGCCAATTTGCACCACGGTAAAGAACATCCCCGGGTTTTCCTGCATTTTCAACACGCGCTGCGCGTTGATATTGCCATCATCCGCTAACAACTTAAGTTTAATTTTACGTGAGGCGGCAAGCGAGATCTCGGATATCGAGAAGAACGCACTCACAGCGATCAAGCAGAGTATGATTAAAATACTGTTTAACATATCTTATCCGGCGTTACGCCAGATCCTCGGAAGGGAGAAGTTGATAAATCCGTGTGAAATACACATTGAAAACCGGCCCGAAGGAAGTGAGCCGGTAATTTCAGTCGCTAGTATAGCGTAAGGTACTGTAATGCCGCCAGAGGGTCCGATTTCGACACTCCCGGAGGCCAGATACGCGTCGCGGCATCAGGCGTGGCAAGGGGCTGTCAAAACGCCTGTCTGCTCACAACATCACGCATCAGGCGGCAGACATACGCCAATTCCGCCAATGCCGCAGTAGCCGTACGGATTCTTGTGCAGATACTGCTGGTGGTCATCCTCGGCGTAGTAGAACGGGGTGGCGTGGCTAATCTCGGTAGTGATGTGGCGATTGTCATTTGCTGCGGCCATCGCCGCCTGAAAGCGTTCAAGACTGGCGTGGGCGGCGGCGTCCTGTTCCGGCGTGAGCGGATAGATAGCGGAACGGTACTGTGTCCCCTGATCGTTGCCCTGACGCATACCCTGCGCCGGGTCGTGATTCTCCCAGAACACCTGTAACAACTGCTCATAGCGGATAACCTGGGGATCGTAGACCACACGAACGGCTTCGGCGTGACCGGTTTGCCCGGAGCAGACTTCCCGGTAGGTGGGATTTGGCGTATAGCCGCCGGTATACCCCGCCGCCGTGCTATATACCCCCGGCAATTGCCAGAATAAACGCTCAACGCCCCAAAAGCAGCCCATAGCAAAAAGGGCAATTTCCATCCCTTCGGGCACATTTGTCATGGAGTGTTCGTTTACCGCATGCAGAGTGGCTACCGGCATCGGGGTATTGCGTCCGGGTAATGCATCTGTTTGAGTAACCAGATGCTTTTTATCAAATATGCTCATGGTGCGGTCCTCCCAAAAACTGTCATTTGGTTTAAGGTTGTAACAAGACGCTTCTTTGCACACAATAACTACTGTGAATGTGTCTAAAGTAAACATAAGAAATATTTGGGTTGTCGTCTGTTTTTCAACCTCGATTGTTGAATTTTTGTTAAACCATTGGATGGTGTAGTGTTCTTTTTCCAGGGTCAGGAAAAAAAGGATATTCAGGAGAAAATGTGCCACATATCCGTCAGTTATGCTGGGTCGGTTTGCTATGCTTGAGTGGCTCTGCCGCCGCCGCGAATGTCCGTCTACAGGTTGAAGGTTTGTCGGGAGCGCTGGAAAAAAACGTCCGTGCTCAACTGTCGACGATTCAGGGTGATGAAGTCACGCCAGACCGGCGTTTTCGCGCGCGCGTTGATGATGCTATCCGCGAAGGGTTAAAAGCGCTGGGCTATTACGAGCCGACCATTGAATTTGATTTACGTCCACCTCCGGCGAAAGGGCGTCAGGTATTGATTGCCAAAGTCACGCCGGGTCAGCCGGTGTTGATTGGCGGTACTGAGGTCATTTTACGCGGTGGTGCACGGACTGATAAAGATTATCTGGCCTTGCTGAAAACGCGGCCGGCACTGGGAACCGTGCTGGATCACAGTGACTATGACAACTTCAAAAAGTCGTTAACCAGCGTTGCGCTGCGTAAAGGGTATTTTGACAGCGAATTTAAAAAGAGCCAGTTGGGCATTGCGCTGGATCGCCATCAGGCATTCTGGGACATCGACTATGATAGCGGTGAACGTTACCGCTTCGGGCATGTCACGTTTGAAGGTTCGCAGATTCGTGACGAATATCTGCAACATCTGGTGCCGTTCAAAGAGGGCGATGAGTACCAGTCGAAAGATCTGGCGGAGCTGAACCGCCGCCTCTCAGCCACCGGATGGTTTAACTCCGTGGTTGTCGCCCCTGAGTTCGATAAGGCCCGCAAAACGAAAGTCCTGCCGCTGAAAGGCGTTGTGTCACCGCGCGTAGAAAACACCATCGAAACCGGTGTGGGCTATTCGACCGACGTTGGACCGCGCGTGAAAGCCACGTGGAAAAAACCGTGGATGAACTCTTACGGCCACAGCCTGACGACCAGTACCAGTATTTCGGCGCCGGAACAGGTGCTTGATTTCAGTTATAAAATGCCGCTGCTGAAGAACCCGCTGGAGCAATATTATCTGGTTCAGGGCGGCTTTAAGCGCACGGATCTCAACGATACCGAATCAGACTCCACCACGCTCGCCGTCTCCCGCTATTGGGATCTTTCCAGCGGCTGGCAGCGTGCCATCAATCTGCGCTGGAGTCTTGACCACTTTACCCAAGGGGAAGTCACTGACACCACCATGCTGCTTTATCCTGGGGTGATGATAAGCCGGACGCGCTCACGCGGCGGTCTGATGCCGACGTGGGGGGATTCGCAGCGCTATTCTATTGATTATTCGAATACGGCCTGGGGCTCCGACGTCGATTTCTCGGTCTTTCAGGCGCAAAACGTCTGGATACGCACCCTGTACGATCGCCATCGTTTTGTGACGCGTGGTAATTTCGGTTGGATCGAAACCGGCGACTTTGACAAAGTGCCGCCGGATCTGCGTTTCTTCGCCGGGGGCGACCGCAGTATTCGCGGCTATAAATACAAATCTATCTCGCCAGAATACAGCAACGGCGATCTGAAAGGGGCCTCGAAGCTGGTGACCGGCTCGCTGGAGTACCAGTACAACGTTACCGGAAAATGGTGGGGGGCGGTGTTCGTGGATAGCGGCGAAGCGGTCAGCGATATTCGCAAAAGCGACTTCAAAACGGGCGCTGGCGTGGGCGTACGCTGGCAATCTCCTGTCGGGCCAATCAAGCTCGATATCGCCGCTCCCGTCGGCGATAAAGAAGAAAATGGTATGCAGTTTTACATCGGTCTGGGGCCAGAATTATGAGTCTATGGAAGAAAATAAGCCTCGGCGTACTGATTTTTATTCTGCTGCTGTTGGGAACAGTGGCGTTTCTGGTGGGGACCACAACGGGGCTGCATCTGATCTTCAATGCGGCGAATCGTTGGGTGCCAGGGCTGGAGATCGGTCAGGTCACGGGAGGCTGGCGTGATTTGTCGCTGAAGAACCTGCGCTATGATCAACCCGGCGTGGCGGTCAATGCTGGCGAGGTGCATCTGGCCGTCAAACTCGACTGTCTGTGGAACAGCAGCCTGTGCGTTAACGATCTGTCGCTGAAAGACATTCGCGTTGCCATCGACAGTAAAAAAATGCCGCCGTCTGAAGCGGCGGTAGAAGAAGAGGACAGCGGCCCGCTGAACCTTTCCACGCCTTATCCGATCACGCTTTCACACGTGGCGCTCAATAACATCAATCTCAAAATTGATGACACGACGGTCTCGGTACTGGATTTCACCTCCGGCCTGAACTGGCAGGAGAAAACCCTGACCCTGAAGCCGACATCGCTCCAGGGACTGCTCATCGCCTTGCCAAAGGTGGTGGAAGTCGCGAAGGAAGAGGTGGTTGAGCCGAAGATCCAAAACCCGCAGCCAAATGAAAAACCGCTGGGCGAGACGCTAAAAGATCTCTTCTCCAGACCTGTGCTGCCGGAAATGACCGATGTGCATTTGCCGCTCAATCTTAACATCGAAGAATTTCGCGGCGAGCAGCTGCGTATTACCGGTGATACCGATCTGACGGTACACACTCTGCTGCTGAAGGTGAGCAGTATCGATGGCAACATGAAGCTGGATGCGCTGGATATCGACTCCAGCCAGGGGAGCGTCAATGCCACCGGCAGCGCGCAACTGAGCGACACCTGGCCGGTAGACTTCACCCTTAACAGCACGCTGAATATCGACCCGCTCAAAGGCGAAAAGGTGAAGCTGAAAGTGGGCGGCGCGCTGCGCGAGCAACTCGAGCTTGGCGTTAATCTTTCTGGTCCGGTCGATATGGTTCTGCGTGGCCAGACGCGTCTGGGGGAAGCGGGATTACCGCTGAATCTGGAGATCGTTAGCCAGCAACTCTCCTGGCCATTTACCGGCGACAAGCAGTTTCAGGCAGACGATCTTAAACTCAAGCTCACCGGCAAGATGACCGACTATACGCTGTCGATGCGTACGGCGGTGAAGGGGCAGGATCTTCCTCCGGCCACCATTACCCTGGATGCGAAAGGCAACGAGCAGCAGATCAATCTCGATAAACTTACCGTTGCGGCGCTGGAAGGCAAAACCGAACTGAAGGCGCTGCTAGACTGGCAGAAGGCGATCAGCTGGCGCGGTGAACTGACGCTGGATGGCATCAATACGGCAAAAGAGATCCCCGACTGGCCTTCGACGATCAATGGGTTGATTAAAACCCGGGGGAGCTTGTACGGCGGAACCTGGCAGATGGAAGTGCCGGAGCTCAAACTGACCGGCAACGTGAAGCAGAACAAACTTAACGTGAATGGTTCACTGAAGGGCAACAGCTACCTGCAGTGGATTATTCCGGGGCTGCATCTGGAACTGGGACCAAACAGTGCGGATGTGAAAGGCGAGCTGGGGGTAAAAGATCTCAATCTTGACGCCGCCATCGACGCACCAGGGCTCGACAATGCGCTGCCGGGGCTGGGTGGGACGGCAAAAGGGCTAGTGAAAATACGCGGTACGGTTGACGCGCCGCAACTGCTGGCGGATATCACAGCACGCGGTCTGCGCTGGCAGGAGCTTTCGGTGGCGCAGGTTCGTGTGGAAGGCGACGTCAAATCCACCGACCAGATTGCCGGAAACCTCAATGTTCGCGTTGAGCGAATCGTGCAGCCTGACGTCAATATCAATCTTGTGACGCTGAATGCCAAAGGCAGTGAAAAGCAACATGAACTGCAACTGCGGATTCAGGGTGAGCCGGTTTCCGGGCAGCTTGATCTGGCGGGAAGCTTCGACCGCAAGGAAGAACGCTGGAAAGGCGCTCTCAGCAATACTCGTTTTCAGACGCCGGTTGGCCCGTGGTCTCTGAACCGCGCCATCGCGCTGGATTACCGCAATCAGGAACAAAAGATCAGTATTGGGCCACACTGCTGGACGAACCCGAATGCTGAACTGTGCGTACCGCAAACCATTGATGCAGGCGCAGAAGGGCGGGCAGTGGTCAACCTTAACCGTTTTGACCTCGCGATGCTGAAACCGTTTATGCCGGATGCCACGCAGGCCAGCGGCGTATTTAGCGGCAAGGCCGACGTGGCCTGGGACACCACCAAAGAAGGGTTACCTCAGGGGCAGATTACGCTCAACGGCCGTAATGTGAAGGTGACGCAAACCGTCAACGATGCGCCGCTGCCGGTGGCTTTTGAAACGCTGAACCTGACTGCCGATCTCCACAACAATCGCGCGGAACTGGGCTGGTTGATTCGACTGACCAACAACGGTCAGTTAGATGGGCAACTGCAGGTGACTGACCCACAAGGCCGACGCAATCTTGGCGGCAACGTCAATATCCGCAATTTCAACCTGGCGATGGTGAACCCCATTTTCTCGCGGGGTGAGAAAGCGGCGGGAATGTTGAATGCCAACCTGCGGTTAGGCGGCGATGTGCAAAGCCCGCAGATGTTTGGTCGATTGCAGCTCAGTGGTCTGGATGTCGATGGCAACTTTATGCCGTTTGATATGCAGCCGAGCCAGCTTTCGATGAACTTCAACGGCACACGTTCCACGCTCGCCGGGGTGGTGAGTACCCATCAGGGGCAAATTAACCTGAGCGGCGATGCGGACTGGAGCCAGATCGACAACTGGCGTGCGCGTGTCGCGGCGAAAGGCAGTCGGGTGCGGATCACCGTACCGCCGATGGTGCGCCTCGATGTCTCGCCGGATGTGGTGTTTGAGGCGACGCCGAGTCTGTTCACCCTCGATGGTCGGGTGGATGTGCCGTGGGCGCGTATTGTCGTGCATGATCTACCGGAAAGTGCGGTGGGCGTCTCCAGCGATGAGGTGATGCTTAACAATAACCTGCAGCCCGAGAAGCCGCAGAGCACCGCAATTCCGATCAACAGCAACCTGACTATCCATGTCGGTAATAACGTTCGTATGAGTGCGTTTGGGCTGAAAGCGCGTCTGACTGGCGATCTGAAAGTCGCGCAGGACAAGCAAGGTCTGGGGCTGAACGGGCAGATCAACATTCCGGAAGGCCGCTTCCATGCCTATGGTCAGGATTTGATTGTGCGTAAAGGCGAGCTGTTGTTCTCGGGTCCTCCAGATCAGCCGCTGCTCAACATCGAAGCCATCCGTAATCCGGAGGCCACCGAAAACGATGTGATCGCCGGTGTACGTGTTACCGGAACGGCTGATGAACCGAAGGCGGAGATCTTCTCTGACCCGGCGATGTCCCAACAGCAAGCGCTCTCTTATCTGTTGCGCGGCCAGGGGCTGGACAGCGATCAAAGCGACAGTGCGGCGATGACATCGATGCTTATTGGTCTGGGGGTTGCACAAAGTGGTCAGGTTGTGGGTAAAATCGGGGAGACGTTTGGCGTAAGCAATCTGGCACTGGACACGCAAGGGGTAGGCGACTCATCCCAGGTGGTGGTCAGCGGGTATGTACTGCCAGGTCTACAGGTGAAATATGGTGTGGGTATATTTGACTCTTTAGCGACACTCACGCTACGTTATCGTCTGATGCCCAAGCTATATCTGGAAGCGGTGTCTGGCGTAGATCAGGCACTGGATTTGCTCTATCAGTTCGAGTTTTAGCAATGCGAATATTTGTCTACGGCAGTTTACGACGCAAACAGGGCAACAGCCACTGGATGACCAACGCCCAGTTGCTGGGCAACTACAGTATCGATAACTACCAGTTGTACAGTCTGGGCCACTATCCAGGCGCAGTTCCGGGAAACGGGACGGTACACGGTGAAGTTTATCGTATTGATAATGCTACGCTGGCCGAGCTTGATGCCTTGCGCACCAGGGGCGGTGAATACGCACGCCAGTTGATCCAGACGCCGTACGGGAGTGCATGGATGTATGTGTACCAACGTTCGGTTGACGGTTTAACGTTGATTGAAAGCGGCAACTGGTTAGATAAAGACCAGTACTAAGATGAACACGCCACCTTCGGGTGGCGTTGTTTTTTTCGCGTACTGCTTCTGCAAGCATAAAAAAACACCGCCGAAGCAGTGTTTTTTAATTCGCGGTAAGAATTACTTCTTCGCAGCGCGCTCGAAGGAGGCCACGATTTCAGCTTTCGCTGCTTCTGCGTTGTCCCAACCGTCAACTTTAACCCACTTGCCTTTTTCGAGGTCTTTGTAGTGCTCGAAGAAGTGAGTGATTTGGGCTTTCAGCAGTTCCGGCAGATCGTTCACATCTTTGATGTGATCGTATTCTTTGCTCAGCTTGGTGTGCGGCACTGCAACCAGTTTCGCATCTTCACCGGCTTCGTCGGTCATTTTCAGAACGCCAACTGGACGGCAACGAATGACAGAACCCGGCTGCAGCGGGTACGGAGTCGGGACCAGAACGTCTACCGGATCACCGTCCAGGGACAGGGTGTGGTTGATGTAACCGTAGTTGCACGGATAGAACATCGCGGTAGACATGAAACGGTCAACGAACAGTGCGCCGCTCTCTTTGTCAATTTCGTATTTGATCGGATCGGCATTTGCCGGGATCTCGATAACAACGTAGATATCTTCAGGCAGGTCTTTACCCGCTGGGACGTTGAGTAAGCTCATGTCTGTTTCCTTTAAAATGTATGGCAAACAAGTGGCAAGTATTATAGCCAACTCGTGGCGAAAGTCTTCGCTTGTTTTCGTTTCCATCCATGATCCCCCGCTGTTTTTAGCGCGTTTACATGACAGAAAAATCCATAACAACAGCTGCATTTTTCATAAGCGAATGGAAGCGATTACAAACTTGTGATTAACGTTTTATTTACTTTTTTGAAGTGTGATGTAACGCAATTCGTTACATGTTCCATTGTCTATAGTTTTTCCGCGACTGTTTGTTAATCAACGATAACTCACCCGACGAGGACGCACTTATGTGGAAGCGCTTACTTTTAGTTACCGCAGTTTCGGCAGCTATGTCGTCTATGGCGATGGCAGCCCCTTTAACCGTAGGATTTTCGCAGGTCGGCTCTGAGTCTGGCTGGCGCGCCGCTGAAACAAACGTGGCGAAAAGTGAAGCTCAGAAACGCGGCGTTACGTTAAAAATCGCCGACGGTCAGCAAAAACAGGAAAACCAAATTAAAGCGGTGCGCTCATTTGTGGCCCAGGGCGCGGATGCTATTTTCATCGCGCCGGTGGTGGCAACGGGTTGGGAACCGGTGTTGAAAGAAGTCAAAGATGCCGGGATCCCCGTGTTCTTGCTCGATCGTTCCATTGATGTCAAAGACAAATCTCTCTATATGACCACCGTGACCGCCAACAACGTGCTGGAAGGGCAACTGATTGGCGACTGGCTGATTAAAGAGGTGAATGGTAAGCCATGTAACGTGGTGGAGCTGCAGGGGACGGTCGGTGCCAGCGTGGCGATAGATCGTAAGAAAGGGTTTGCGGAAGCCATCGCCAAAGCGCCAAACATCAAAATCATTCGCTCGCAGTCTGGCGACTTTACCCGCAGTAAAGGTAAAGAGGTGATGGAAAGCTTTATCAAGGCGGAAAACAACGGCAAGAACATCTGCATGGTCTACGCCCATAACGATGACATGGTGATCGGCGCGATTCAGGCGATTAAAGAAGCCGGTCTGAAGCCAGGCAAAGATATCCTTACCGGCTCTATCGACGGGGTTCCGGATATCTTTAAAGCGATGATGGACGGAGAAGCGAACGCCAGCGTGGAGCTGACGCCGAACATGGCGGGGCCCGCTTTTGACGCGCTGGAGAAATATAAGAAAGACGGCACCATGCCTGAGAAGCTGACCCTGACCAAATCGGTCCTCTACCTGCCGGATACCGCCAAAGAAGAGTTAGAGAAGAAGAAAAAGATGGGTTACTGATCCTGCAAAGGGTTAATGCCGGGTGGCGCTGCGCTTATCCGGCCTACTGAAGCTCTTTGTAGGCCGGATAAGCGCAGCGCCATCCGGCTTAATGTAGGAGGAACCATGACTATCGAACAACATCAGGAAATCCTCCGTACAGAGGGATTAAGCAAATTTTTTCCCGGCGTCAAAGCGCTGGATAATGTCGATTTTAGTCTGCGTCGCGGCGAAATTATGGCGCTTCTGGGCGAAAACGGCGCGGGGAAATCGACGCTGATCAAGGCGTTGACCGGTGTGTACCATGCGGAACGTGGCACTATCTGGCTGGAAGGTCAGACTATCTCGCCTAAAAATACGGCCCATGCTCAACAGCTGGGTATCGGTACGGTCTATCAGGAAGTGAATCTGTTGCCGAACATGTCGGTGGCGGACAACCTGTTTATCGGACGTGAGCCTCGCCGTTTTGGCCTGTTGCGGCGCAAAGAGATGGAGAGGCGCGCCACCGAACTAATGGCCTCTTACGGATTTTCCCTTGATGTGCGCGAGCCGCTCAACCGCTTTTCAGTGGCGATGCAGCAAATCGTGGCGATTTGTCGGGCCATTGATCTTTCCGCGAAGGTGCTGATCCTCGACGAACCGACCGCCAGTCTGGATACCCAGGAAGTCGACATGCTGTTTGGGCTAATGCGCCATCTGCGCGATCGCGGCGTCAGCCTGATTTTTGTGACGCATTTTCTCGATCAGGTGTATCAGGTCAGCGATCGGATCACCGTACTGCGCAATGGCAGCTTTGTCGGCTGCCGTGAAACGCGCGAACTCCCGCAGATCGAACTGGTGAAAATGATGCTGGGGCGTGAGTTAGATACCCATGCCTTGCAGCGCGCAGGCAGAACCCTGTTAAGTGACAAACCGGTGGCGGCATTCAAAAACTATGGCAAAAAAGGGACCATCTCACCCTTTGATCTGGAAGTTCGCCCGGGAGAGATCGTCGGCCTGGCGGGGCTTTTAGGATCAGGGCGTACGGAAACCGCAGAGGTGATCTTCGGGATCAAACCCGCAGACAGCGGCAGCGCGATGTTCAAAGGCAAACTGCAAACGCTACGCTCGCCGCACCAGGCATCGTGTCTGGGAATCGGCTTCTGCCCGGAGGACAGGAAAACGGATGGCATTATTGCTGCCGCCAGCGTACGGGAAAATATTGTTCTGGCGTTGCAGGCGCAGCGTGGCTGGTTACGACCGATTCCCCGCAAAGAGCAAAATGACATTGCCGAACGCTTTATTCGCCAGTTGGGTATTCGTACCCCGAGCGCCGATCAACCGATTGAATTTCTTTCCGGTGGCAATCAGCAAAAAGTGCTGTTGTCACGCTGGCTACTGACCAAACCGCAGTTCCTGATCCTCGATGAACCCACGCGCGGTATCGACGTTGGCGCCCATGCGGAGATCATCCGCCTGATCGAAACGCTGTGCGCAGACGGTCTGGCGTTGTTGGTGATTTCGTCCGAACTGGAAGAGCTAGTGGGATATGCGGATCGCGTGATTATCATGCGCGATCGCAAACACGTGGCGGAGATCCCGCTGGCGGAACTGTCCGTACCGGCGATCATGAACGCCATTGCGGCCTAAGGAGGTAATCGTGATGCCTCAATCTCTCCCTCAGTCTACCCCGCCGAAAAAGCGCTTTCGCTGGTCGACGGGGATGCCGCAACTGGTGGCGTTAGCGTTGGTGCTGCTGGTGGATAGTGTTGTGGCGCCGCACTTCTGGCAGGTGATATTGCAGGATGGGCGTCTCTTCGGTAGCCCGATTGATATTCTGAACCGCGCCGCGCCTGTGGCGCTGCTCGCGATCGGTATGACGCTGGTGATTGCCACCGGGGGGATCGATCTTTCTGTCGGGGCAGTGATGGCGATAGCTGGGGCGACCACTGCCGCCATGACGGTCGCCGGGCACGGTTTACCTGTCGTTCTGCTTGCTGCGCTGGGAACGGGGGTTCTCGCAGGGTTGTGGAACGGCATTCTGGTGGCGATCCTGAAAATTCAGCCGTTTGTCGCGACGCTGATCCTGATGGTCGCCGGGCGCGGAGTCGCGCAATTGATTACCTCCGGACAGATCGTGACCTTCAACGCGCCGAATCTCTCGTGGTTTGGCAGCGGCTCGCTGTTGCTGTTACCGACGCCAGTCATTATCGCCGTGTGTACGCTGGTGCTGTTCTGGCTGTTGACCCGCAAAACGGCGCTGGGGATGTTTATTGAAGCCGTAGGGATCAACATCCGGGCAGCCAAAAATGCCGGGGTAAACACGCGAGTCATCGTCATGCTCACCTATGTTCTGAGCGGCGTGTGCGCCGCCATCGCCGGGATCATTGTCACCGCAGACATTCGCGGAGCAGACGCCAATAACGCCGGATTATGGCTGGAGCTGGACGCCATTCTGGCGGTGGTGATTGGCGGCGGGTCGCTGATGGGAGGGCGGTTTAATCTGCTGCTTTCGGTGATAGGCGCGTTGATTATCCAGGGGATGAATACCGGAATTTTACTGTCCGGTTTTCCGCCAGAGATGAATCAGGTCGTTAAAGCCGTCGTCGTACTGTGTGTGCTGATTGTGCAGTCTCAGCGCTTTATCAGCGTAATAAAAGGAGTGCGTGGTCATGATAAAACGTAATTTGCCGTTAATGATCACCCTCGGGGTCTTTGTGCTGGGTTATCTCTGGTGCCTGACGCAGTTTCCCGGTTTCGCCTCCACGCGAGTTATCTGCAACATCCTGACCGATAACGCGTTCTTAGGGATTATCGCCGTCGGGATGACCTTTGTGATCCTCTCCGGCGGGATCGATCTCTCCGTCGGGTCGGTGATCGCCTTCACCGGTGTGTTCCTGGCGAAAGCGATCGGTGACTGGGGAATTTCGCCGCTGTTGGCGTTTCCGCTGGTGCTGGCGATGGGCTGTGGGTTTGGGGCATTCATGGGACTGTTGATTGATGCGCTGAAGATCCCGGCGTTTATCATTACCCTCGCGGGGATGTTCTTCCTGCGCGGCGTCAGCTATCTGGTTTCTGAAGAGTCGATTCCGATCAACCATCCCGTGTATGACACGCTCTCGAGCCTGGCGTGGAAAATCCCCGGGGGCGGTCGTCTGAGCGCGATGGGGCTGCTGATGCTGGCAGTGGTGGTGATGGGGATTTTTCTGGCTCATCGTACGCGGTTTGGCAATCAGGTTTACGCCATTGGCGGGAGTGCGATTTCGGCGAACCTGATGGGCATTTCAACGCGCAGCACGACCATTCGCATCTATATGCTCTCGACCGGGCTGGCGACGCTCGCCGGTATTGTGTTCTCTCTCTATACCCAGGCCGGTTACGCGCTGGCGGGTGTTGGCGTCGAGCTGGATGCCATCGCTTCGGTGGTGATAGGCGGCACGCTGTTGAGTGGCGGAGTGGGGACGGTGTTAGGCACACTCTTTGGTGTGGCAATCCAGGGGCTGATTCAGACCTACATTAACTTTGACGGTACGCTCAGTTCCTGGTGGACGAAAATCGCCATCGGCATTTTGTTGTTTATTTTTATTGCGTTACAACGAGCGCTGACGGTGTTGTGGGAGAATCGGCAGAATGCGGTGGTGACGCGCGTAGCGACGAAGCCATAACGTGTCGGGTGGCGCTAACGCTTACCCGACCTACCGTACGACATCAGAGACAGGCCCGATAAGCGAAGCGCTATCGGGCCTTTTCAACGACAGGGATTACGCGTCCGGGTACTCGCGGATAAAGCGTTCGACGTCTTCCACCATATGGTTGTTACCCACGAAGAACGAACGACGCTGGTGCAGGCTTTCCGGGGTGATATCCAGAATGCGCTCTTTGCCGTCACTGGCTTTGCCGCCAGCTTGTTCAGCCAGGAACGCCATTGGATTGCATTCGTACAGCAGGCGCAGTTTCCCGTCCGGGTGGCTGGCGGTGCTTGGGTAGAGGTAGATCCCGCCTTTGAGCAGGTTACGATGGAAATCCGCCACCAGAGAACCAATGTAGCGCGAGGTGTACGGGCGCTGTGTTGGCTTGTCTTCTTCCTGGCAGAACTTGATGTATTTCTTCACGCCCATCGGGAAACGAATGTAGTTGCCTTCGTTAATGGAATAGGTGCTTCCTTTTGCCGGGAAGCGCATACGCTCCTGGCTGAGGCAGAAAACGCCGAGAGAAGGATCGTAGGTGAAGGCATGTACGCCGCAACCGGTGGTGTAGACCAGCATGGTTGAGGAACCGTAAACGACGTAACCCGCAGCCACCTGCTTGTTGCCGGGTTGCAGGAAATCTTCTTCGGTAACCGGGGTGCCAACAGGCGTAACACGGCGGTAAATGGAGAAAATTGTGCCGACAGAGACGTTCACATCGATGTTGGAAGAGCCATCCAGGGGATCCATCAGGACAACATACTTCGCGTGTTCACACCCTTCAAAGACGACAATCTCATCTTCTTCTTCAGAGGCGATACCAGCAACAATATCACGCGCCTTCAGTGCAGCTTTCAGTTTTTCGTTCGCAAACAGGTCGAGTTTTTGTTGAACTTCGCCCTGTACGTTCTCAGCACCGCTGGCACCCAGGATATCGACCAGTCCGGCCTTGTTGATATCGCGGTGGATGATCTTGGCGCCCAGTTTTATCGCCGACAGCAAAGCAGTGAGTTCACCCGTAGCATGAGAAAACTCGTGCTGCTTTTCGACAATAAATTCACCTAACGTTTTCATAACACTTTCCCTGCAATCAATGTGGAGTAAAGCGACCGAGGCAATCTTAACAAATATTCGTGGTGCCGCGCTTAGGTGAATCGCGCCAGCAAACTACGGAATCGCCTGAAATACATTTCTCAGTCGCATAACATGTGCGTAAAATGGCCCCCAGATTAAAAAAGGACAGTGACGTATGCGCATTCATATTTTGGGAATTTGTGGCACTTTCATGGGCGGTCTGGCGATGCTGGCGCGCTCGCTCGGTCATGAAGTAACGGGTTCGGACGCCAATGTGTATCCGCCGATGAGTACCTTACTTGAGAATCAGGGCATCTCTCTGATTCAGGGATATGATGCCAGCCAGCTCGACTCACAGCCGGATCTGGTCATTATCGGCAATGCGATGACCCGTGGTAATCCATGCGTTGAAGCGGTGCTGGAAAAAAACATTCCCTTCATGTCTGGCCCACAGTGGCTGCATGACTTTGTTCTGCGCGATCGCTGGGTGCTGGCAGTTGCGGGGACGCACGGCAAAACCACCACGGCGGGGATGGCGACCTGGATTCTGGAAGTCTGCGGTTACAAACCGGGGTTTGTGATTGGCGGTGTGCCGGGCAACTTTGACGTCTCCGCTCGCCTCGGCGAGAGCGAATTCTTCGTCATCGAGGCTGACGAGTACGACTGCGCGTTCTTCGACAAACGCTCCAAGTTCGTTCACTACTGCCCGCGTACGCTGATCCTTAATAACCTTGAGTTTGATCACGCGGATATCTTTGACGACCTGAAAGCGATCCAGAAACAGTTCCACCATCTGGTCCGTATCGTCCCGGGACAAGGGAAGATCATCTGGCCTGAAAACGACATCAACCTGAAGCAGACGATGGCGATGGGATGCTGGAGTGAACAGGAACTGGTCGGCGAGCAGGGCCACTGGCAGGCGAAAAAACTGAACACCGAAGCGTCTGAGTGGGAAGTGTGGCTGGACGGTGAGAAAGTGGGTGAAGTGAAGTGGGCGCTGGTTGGCGAACACAACATGCATAACGGACTGATGGCGATTGCCGCCGCACGTCACGTGGGCGTGCTGCCGGTTGACGCTGCTAACGCGCTGGGATCGTTTGTCAATGCGCGCCGCCGTCTGGAACTGCGCGGACAGGCCAATGGCGTGACGGTATATGATGATTTTGCGCATCATCCAACGGCCATTCTCGCGACCCTTGCTGCTCTGCGCGGTAAAGTGGGCGGCACTGCGCGGATCATCGCCGTACTGGAACCTCGCTCGAACACCATGAAGATGGGGGTCTGCAAAGACGATCTGGCACCGGCGTTAGGACGCGCGGATGAAGTGTTCTTGCTGCAACCGCAACATATTCCGTGGCAGGTCGCGGAAGTCGCAGAAGCGTGTGTACAGCCTGCGCACTGGCATGCCGATGTGGAGACATTAGCGGATATGGTGGTGAAAACCGCCCAGCCAGGCGACCATATTCTGGTGATGAGCAACGGTGGATTCGGTGGGATCCATCAAAAACTGTTAGACAAACTCGCGGCGAAAGCGCAGCAGTGATCGACCGAATGTAATGTCATAATGGCCAGCGTAATCCTGCTGGCCTTTTTTATTCCTTCGCCCTGGCTGCGAAGGCTTTTTTTACTCGTTTTACGATGAATAACGGATCCCGGAACACCCTTCATGATGCCTGACTCCCTGAATCCCGATGTGATTTACCATAACGGTAAAATTTATACGGCAGATAAGTCCGATCGATTTTGTGAAGCTATCGCCATCAAACAAGGCTATATCACCGCTGTCGGCAGCAGTCATAAACTGCTGGCGCTGGCGGGTGCACAAACGGAAGTGATCGACCTTGAAAAAAGGGTCGTGCTGCCAGGACTTATCGATAGTCATATGCATCCATTCTGGGGGGGCAAGCAGCTTCGCGGCTGTAACCTGAATTATGCGGCGTTGACTGTAGAAGAGACGCTGGCCCTTCTCCAGCAGCACCTGGATGAGGATCCGCTGAAGGAAGAAGACGACTGGCTATCCGTGCGTGCGTGGCAGCGTCAGGCGATGATCCCGGCGGGTGCCGACATGTGTCGTCAATCGCTGGATACGCTGAACACGCGCCGCCCGGTGGTGCTATTTTCCAATGACTGCCATACGCTGGCAGCCAACAGTCGTGCGCTGGAGATGCTGGGCATCACCGAAGAGACCCCGGTTCCGGCGGATGGCAAAATCGGCCGGGATGAAGAAGGGCGTTTAAACGGTATTCTGGAAGATGCGCCAGCCATGCGCGCTTTCGACAGCATTCCAACCGGTACGCCGGAACAGTGCGTTCTGATTGCCCGGCACGTTCAAAGGGTACTGAATCAGCAGGGCGTGACCACGGTCATGGATACCCGGGTTTACGAAGAGCAGCTGAAGGCGTTCGCCGTGTTGCGTGATAGCGGCGAGTTGACCCTTCGGATGTGCGGCGCACGTGAAATTACGCCGGACAGCGTTGCCGGTCCGCAGGATGCCGCCCGCGCGCTGGATGAACTGGTCGCCTTTAACCAACGCTGGAATGATCCGGTGTGGCAGCCCGCGCCTGGTTTTGGCGTCAGCCATGTGAAGTTCTTTGTCGATGGCGTGCTCCAGCCCCCGACCATGACTGCATCGCTGCTTCAGCCCTACCGTAAAAACAGAGGGACGCACGCACACCCTGACTGGCAGCCGACAGAAGACTATGGCGATCTCTACTTCACCCCCGAGGTATTTAATGCGCTGGTTAAAGAGTGCGGACGTACCGGTGTTCACCCGCATATGCATACGGTGGCGGAAGGGGCGATAGAGATGGCGCTTGATGCGTTGCAGGAGATGCGTCAGGCCTGGCCGCAAAAAGATGTCCGTCCGGGTCTTGCGCACAATGAACTTGCGGCGGCGCATCAGTATGCCCGTTTTGCTGAACTGGATGTCACGGCGGTACTCTCCTATCAGTGGGCGGGATTACCGGCGGTGTTGATTGATGAAGAGCGCGCCATGCTGGGTGAAGAGCGATTCCCGCATCTTGAACCGCAAGGGCGATTCCTTGATGCTGGCGCGCGTCTGGCGTATGGCAGTGACTGGCCAATCGACCGCCTTGATGAGTGGTATAACCTGCAAATCGCTATGACGCGCCGGGCGTGGGATGCCGAAGGGAACCCTGCGGGGCCACGTCTTGATAATGACCGCAATTTAACCCTGACCGAAGTGTTGCGCTCCGCCACGATCGATGCGGCCTACATGATTGCCCGTGACGATGAGGTCGGCTCTCTCGAACCGGGCAAGCTGGCCGATCTGATTGTCCTGAAAGACGATATCTTCAGCAATCCTCCCGAAACCTTATTTAAAACGCGCGTACTGCGTACGGTCGTCGGTGGCAACGTGGTTTGGCAGGACGCCTGATAGTGTGAAATAAACAGCCTGTTTCTGTTACGGAAACAGGCTTATCTATTTATAGAATTGTATTTAAACAGAATAAATACCGTCGAATCCATTTTGTTTTCGGCGTTCTACAGCTTTACATATGAAATAAATTAATAAAATTAATGTAAATAATTTTATATGAATAGAACGCTTATTATGCTTTTCAAAATCCTACCCATATGTAAAAATTCGCGGTCTTTTTTTTATTATAAATAAACCTTTCAACGGTGCCTTTTAACAGCGCCAGGAGATGATACGGGAATGCCACAAAAACATCAGCTACGAAGAGTGCTTAAAACACCGGCCCTGGTCGCATTTGGTCTGGCGTATATGGTTCCGCTGGGAGTATTTACCACCTACGGACAGGTGACTGTCCTCAGTGAAGGGCATTTGCCCGTCGCCTATCTCGTGACCATTGCGACGATTCTGTTTACTGCGTTGAGTTACTGTCGTATGACCAGCGCGCTGCCGCTGGCAGGTTCTGCTTATTCCTATGTTCAGCGCAGTTTTGGCGGCAGAATGGGATTCTTAGTGGGATGGGCGCAGATTCTGGATTATTTATTCCTGCCAATTCTGAATTATCTTGTTTTAGGCATCTTCCTGCACGAAGCATTCCCGGCGATCCCGGCTCCTGTCTTTGTTCTGGCATCTATTATATCGGTCAGTCTGCTGAATATTCTTGGCGTACGACTGATGACATCCGTTAATTTCACATTAATCGCGGCACAGTTAATTTTTATCGTACTGTTTATCGCGCTTTCTTTTAGCCAGGCCGATTTGAGTCCTGATGCGCTGTTGCGTCCTCTGTTAGTCGACAGCGGGCATCTGGGCGGATTACTGGCCGGTGCAGCGGTGCTTTGCCTGGCATTTTTGGGGTTTGACGCTATCGCAACAATGGCGGAAGAGGCCGATGATGCGAAACGGACGTTACCTCGCGCCATTATCATTACCGTCCTCCTGGCGGGCGTCATCTTTATTGCCGTGTCGTATGCCGCGCATTTGATCTACCCGGACTGGCAATCGCTGATCCCGGTTCAGGATACCGCAAGCCTGGTGGTGTCGGAAAAAGTGGGTGGCAAATGGATGTACAACTTCTTTATGGCGGCTTACCTGACCGGCGTTTATGCCTCTGCGATGACGGCGCAGACCGGCGTATCGCGTATCTTCTATGCCATGGGACGTGAAGGCGTTTTGCCGAGAAAAATCTTTTTCCATCTGCATAAGCGTTTCCATACGCCGTATCGGGCGATTATTTTTGTGGCGCTGGTATCCCTGACGGCGCTGGAGTTGAGCCTGGATCTTGTCGTCTCGATGATCAGTTTCGGGGCGCTCGTCGCGTTTACCTTTGTGAATCTCAGCGTCATCAAACACTTCCTGATCAACGAACAACGCCGTGGCGTCGCCGCGCTGTTTCACTATGGTCTGCTGCCGTTACTGGGCGTAGGGATGTCGGTGTGGCTGTGGACGAACCTGGCACCGGATGCGTTAAAAGTGGGCCTTGTGTGGCTGGCGGTCGGGTTTGCCTGGCTGCTGTACATGACGCGTGGTTTGCGCCAGTCGCCGCCGTCAGTCGATTATGATGAAATCGCTCACCTGATTGAGTAATTCTCTCTCCCGCGCACGCCGGTGCGCGGGTTGTCATTCACTTTTTTATCACCTGATATGCTGACCTGTAAAAAAGTAACATCAACAGAATCGACGCTCTTTCAGAGTCTGGACGCGCTGTACGCTACGGCTTTCCCCTGGCACGAACAGCGGGAGATGCACGCGAAGCAACAGGCGATTGCCAGTCCGCATTACGCCCTGGAAGGGTGGTTTGAAGAGGAGTTGTTTGTTGGCCTGAGCGGATGCTGGACCTTTGACGACTACGTTTACGTTGAACATCTGGCGATTGACGGAGCATTGCGCTCGCAGGGGTATGGCAAAATCATACTCGGGCACATTCTTGCGCGCTCGCCAATGACGATTCTGGAGATTGATCCCCTGACGACGGACATCGCCGAAAAACGGTTGCGGTTTTACGAATCGATGGGATTTTTTGCGAATCCATGGCCGCACACGCATCCGGCGTATCATCCAGGCGTGGCCGCGCATGCGTTAATTGTGCTGAGTTATCCGAAGCCGATAGATGCAGTGCACTATGAACGCTTCAATGCGGATTTATGCCAGCGCGTCATGGCGCTCTAAGAAATAATGCCCCAGCGTTGCTGAGGCATCCAGGACGGAATTACGCTTCGTTTTCCGCCAGTTCACGCAGATACTGGAAGATCAAACGGGCCGACTTCGGCGGCTTGTTGCCTTCTTTCTCTTTTTGGGCGTTGCGAACCAGAGAGCGAAGTTGCTGACGGTCGGCGTTTGGCCACAGGTTCAGCACTTCCGCTACTGCCTCATCCCCTTCAACGATCAGACGATCGCGCAGTTGCTCAAGCTTGTGAAACAGCACGACCTGTTGGTTGTGGCGATTCTTCAGCTTATCCAGTGCCTGGCGGATCGGATCCACGTCGCGCTGACGCAACATTTTACCAATCAACTGCAACTGACGGCGGCGGCCTTCCATTTTAATACGCTGGGCCAGTTCAATGGCTGCACGCAGGTCCGCATCGAGCGGGATTTTATCCAGCGCGTTTTTCCCTAATTCCACCAGTTCCACACCCAGGCGTTTTAACTCCTCGGCGTCACGTTTAATTTCACTTTTACTGACCCAGATAATTTCATCGTCTTCGTCTTCGATGTCATCACCGGGAACGTCGTCGAGCCAGTCTTCGGGCTGCTTAGTCATGTCAGGCTCCTTTAAAAAAAGAGGCTAATGTTACCAGTTAAGATGCGCACTGAAAAACGGTTCTCTGTTAGACTTCAGAGAAACTCTCTCTACATTATGGCATTTGCGATGAAAGTAATCTCACAAGTTGAAGCGCAGCGTAAGATTCTGGAAGAAGCGGTATCGACAGCGCTGGAGTTAGCGTCAGGCAAATCGGATGGTGCGGAAGTCGCCGTCAGTAAGACTACCGGTATCAGTGTGAGCACCCGTTATGGTGAAGTGGAGAACGTAGAATTCAATAGTGATGGCGCTCTGGGCATCACCGTGTATCACCAGAACCGTAAAGGCAGCGCGTCATCCACCGATTTAAGCCCGCAGGCAATTGCGCGTACCGTTCAGGCGGCGCTGGATATTGCCCGCTATACGTCGCCGGATCCGTGTGCAGGCGTGGCAGACAAAGAACTGCTGGCCTTTGACGCGCCGGACCTCGATCTGTTCCATCCCGCTGACGTCTCCCCGGATGAAGCCATTGAGCTGGCGGCGCGCGCCGAACAGGCTTCCCTGCAGGCGGATAAACGCATCACCAATACCGAAGGCGGCAGCTTTAACAGCCACTACGGCATTAAAGTGTTCGGCAACAGCCACGGTATGTTGCAGGGCTATTGCTCCACCCGTCATTCGCTTTCAAGCTGTGTTATCGCGGAAGAGAATGGCGAAATGGAGCGCGATTATGCCTACACCATTGGCCGCGCGATGAGCGATCTGCAAACGCCGGAATGGGTCGGTGCAGACTGTGCTCGCCGCACCCTGTCTCGCCTGTCGCCGCGCAAACTGTCCACCATGAAAGCGCCAGTGATTTTTGCTAATGAAGTAGCGACCGGGCTGTTTGGCCATCTGGTTGGCGCCATTGCGGGTGGCTCGGTGTATCGCAAGTCCACTTTCCTGCTCGACTCGCTGGGCAAACAGATCCTGCCAGAGTGGTTGACCATCGAAGAGCATCCGCATCTGCTGAAAGGGCTGGCCTCTTCACCGTTCGACGGTGAAGGCGTGCGTACGGAGCGTCGCGATATCGTTAAAGATGGCGTACTGACCCAGTGGCTGCTGACCAACTATTCTGCGCGTAAATTAGGGCTGAAAAGCACCGGGCATGCGGGCGGCATTCACAACTGGCGTATTGCCGGACAGGGCCTGAGTTTTGAGCAGATGCTTAAACAGATGGGAACGGGTCTGGTGGTTACTGAGCTGATGGGACAAGGCGTGAGCGGCATTACCGGCGACTATTCCCGCGGTGCGGCGGGCTTCTGGGTCGAAAACGGTGAAATTCAGTACCCGGTGAGCGAGATAACCATTGCCGGTAACTTAAAAGAGATGTGGCGCAATATTGTGACCGTCGGTGATGATATTGAAATGCGTAGCAATATACAGTGTGGTTCAGTGCTGTTACCGGAGATGAAAATCGCCGGGCAGTAGTCTCAAATGGCGCGACCTGCCGCGCCATAAACTTCAATAATAAAAAGGAAGTGAGCAATGCGTAAAAACCTGTTAGCGATGCTGGCTGTGTCATCTCTCGTGCTGAGCTCGGCCAATGTGTTTGCGGCCGATCTTGAAGATGATATGGGGATCCTCAACGATAATTTGAAAGTGGTCGAGAAAACGGATAACGCAACGGAATTGAAAGATGCGTTAACTAAAATGCGTGCCGCCGCAGTGGACGCCCAAAAGGCCACTCCACCGAAACTGGAAAACAAATCCCCTGACAGCCCGGAAATGAAAGATTTCCGTCAAGGCTTAGAGACGCTGGTCGGTCAGATCGACGGTGCGCTTAAGCTGGCGAATGAAGGCAAAGTTACAGAGGCGAAAGCGGCGGCAGAAGCGTTGAAAACCACGCGCAACGAGAACCATAAGAAGTTTCGTTAATCGCTTTATCTCGGGCGGGGGAAATCTGTTCTCCCGCTGAACGATTATTCCGTTACCTTCCTTCTCAAATAACGGTACGGATAGTCGCAATGGGTAAGAGAAAGAACCGCCGTTTACCACGATGTGGATAAACGGCTTTCAGGATTAACGCAGGTGATGCACAACCTGATTACTGCTACCGCGCCAGATAAGCGCCGGGTCTTTTAAATCCTGCACAAACTTACCGTCAACCAACACGTTGATAAGGTCTACAACCTCCCTTTGTGCGGCGTCGAGTTCATCGAGCTTATAGCCAGTCCACACCCAGATATCTTTACCCGGGCACTCCGCGTGGATACGTTTTACCAGCTTGAGAATTTCCGGTACGTTTTGTGGATGCAACGGGTCACCGCCGGAGAGCGAAATGCCCTGTCGTTTGACGCGCGTGTCATTAAGGTCGGCGATAATCCGGTCGGCCATTTCTGCGGTGAACGGCATCCCTGAGTTCACGCGCCAGGTGCTTTTGTTGTAGCAACCGGGGCACTCATGGACGCAGCCTGAAACAAACAGAGTGCAGCGGGTTCCAGGACCGTTAACGATATCTACAGGATAATATTGGTGATAATGCATTTTCGCTTCTCAATTGACGCCATTACTGCGGTGGCTGCTCTCACTCACCCGGGTCACTTACTTAATGTAAGCTCCCGGGATTCATTCGTTTGCCGCCTTGTCCTGGCGCCAATTGCTTTGCGAAAAACGTATTAATATGTGAAAGCGTTAAGCCGGGTCGTTGTAGGCCGGATAAGGTGCTTGCACCGCCATCCGGCATCTACGTATTGCAAACGGAGGATTAACCGATCTGCCCGTTACCCAAATGTTTAATGCGGCGTTTAACTTCTTCCTGCTTACCGGCGTTAAACGGACGTGCATCCGGGCTACCTAAATATCCGCATACGCGACGCGTAACCGAGACGCGCGCGGCATCGTGGTTGCCGCATTTCGGGCAGGTAAAGCCTTTGCTGGTGCACTCAAACTCACCGGTAAAGCCGCACTCATAGCATTCGTCGATCGGCGTGTTGGTTCCGTAATACGGCACGTGCTGATAGCTGTAATCCCAGACGTCTTCCAGCGCTTTCAGGTTGTGCTGAATGTTCGGGTATTCGCCATAGCAAATGAAACCACCGTTCGCCAGCGGCGGGTACGGCGCTTCAAAATCGATCTTGTCGTACGGGTTGACCTTTTTCTCGACGTCGAGGTGGAAACTGTTGGTGTAGTAGCCTTTGTCCGTCACGCCAGCAATCACGCCAAACTCGGCGGTATCCAGACGGCAGAAGCGGTCACACAGGTTTTCACTCGGTGTGCTGTACAGACTGAAGCCGTAACCTGTTTCTTCTTTCCACTGATCGACAGCCTGACGCAGGCGTTCCACGATGGCGATGCCTTTGGCACGCAGTGCTTCGCTGTCGTACAGGTGCTCGTTACCAAACAGGGCATTGATGGTTTCATGGATACCGATATAGCCCAGTGAAATGGACGCACGGCCATTTTTAAAGATTTCAGAAACGTCATCGTCCGCTTTCAGGCGCACACCGCAGGCACCTTCCATATAGAGGATTGGCGCAACACGTGCTTTAACCCCTTCAAGACGGGCGATGCGGGTCATCAGCGCTTTACGCGCCAGCGCCAGACGGCTCTCCAGCAGTTTCCAGAATGTTGCTTCATCACCGTGGGCTTCCAGCGCGATACGCGGCAGGTTCAGGCTAATGACGCCCAGATTGTTACGACCATCGTGGATCTGCTCGCCGTTTTCGTTTTCCCAGACGCCGAGGAAACTGCGGCAACCCATCGGAGTTTTGAACGAGCCGGTGACTTTCACCACCTGATCGTAGTTCAGGATGTCCGGATACATGCGCTTGCTTGCGCACTCTAGTGCCAGCTGTTTGATGTCGTAATTAGGATCGCCAAATTTGTGGTTCAGGCCATCGCGAATCGCGAACACCAGTTTCGGGAATACAGCGGTTTTACGGTTTTTACCCAGACCCGCAATACGGTTGCGCAGAATGGACTGCTGAATCAGACGAGATTCCCAGCTGGTGCCAAGGCCAAAACCAAAGGTCACGAACGGCGTCTGTCCATTGGCGGTGTGCAGCGTGTTCACTTCGTATTCCAGGGACTGGAATGCGTCATAGCACTCTTTCTCGGTACGGGAATGCGCATAGCCGTCAGCATCCGGGATTTGCCACTCTTCAGCGGTTTTGCGGTGCTTATTGAAGCTGGCGGTGACAAATGGGGCCAGTACTTCATCAATACGGTTAATGGTGGTGCCGCCGTAAATATGGCTGGCAACCTGGGCGATGATCTGCGCGGTGACCGCTGTGGCGGTGGAGATGGATTTTGGCGGTTCGATCTCCGCGTTACCCATCTTAAAGCCCTGCGTCAGCATGCCTTTCAGATCGATCAGCATACAGTTGAACATCGGGAAGAACGGGGAGTAGTCGAGATCGTGATAGTGAATATCACCACGCTCATGTGCCTGCACCACATCACGTGGCAGCAGATGCTGACGCGCATAGTGCTTAGCCACGATACCGGCCAGCAGATCGCGCTGGGTCGGGATCACTTTACTGTCTTTGTTGGCGTTTTCGTTGAGCAGTGCGGAGTTGGTTTGCTCGACCAGACCTCGGATCTCCTGGTTCAGGCGACCACGCTTCTCGCGCTGAATATCGCGATCGTGGCGATACTCGATATAGGCGCGGGCGAGTTGCTTGTACGGACCCGACATCAGTTGGTTTTCAACTGCGGTCTGGATGTCGTTGATATCGACCTGACTGCGCTCATTCATCTGGTTGCTAACGACTTCTGCGACGGTGGCGCAGTAATCTGCGTCATCGACTCCCGCTGCTTTAGCTGCACGCAGAATGGCTTCTTTGATGCGCTCTGATTTAAACGGCACTTTACAGCCATCACGTTTCATCACATGCGGTGTCATGATCACTCCATATTTATAAGAACAGGTTATCCACAGAGGCTGGGGAAGCATTCCTTGGTTTATTCATCTCTCTATCCAAAGACTTCCCGCAATCCTGACCCATTTTATCCACAACAGCTGCGCTATACGGTCAGTTGTGGTTGTTGCAATTGTAGACGATAAATACAACATATTGGGTCGGCGTGCATTTTAAGTTCTATATGTAGTGATTTGCATCAAGGATGTTTACGGTTTTATTGACGTAGGACAAAGTAAAAATCAGAGCGTACAGATGACGGGCACTACAGCCTTTGTAAATTATTTCCAGA
Organism: Citrobacter sp. R56; assembly: GCF_016811995.1. Lineage (GTDB taxonomy): Bacteria > Pseudomonadota > Gammaproteobacteria > Enterobacterales > Enterobacteriaceae > Citrobacter_D > Citrobacter_D enshiensis. The sequence continues at coordinate 4,076,597 of NZ_CP069159.1, read as the reverse complement.
AAATTCTGATTAATTATTCAACAAAAACAGTAGGGTAAATCCAGGCAAACGCAGCGCTGCCCGGAAAGGCTCCCCCACAGCGTTAGCCGGATTATTCCCGTTACAGAGGGAGTGTCGGATATTCCTTCCCTCTTGCCACTGCCGCTACAGCCATGTTGTAAGGAGACCGTGATGTTGTCAGTGTGGCGGCTTTACGTTCCAGTGAAATTACGTTTCATCTGTCACTTCATCGCCCGCAGATTCATTTTCAGCGAGGGGGAAAATGGTTCTGGTACTCAGGGGCATAACCCAAAGTAATTAAGTTTTGTGTGGCAGATGGCATTGTTGATTGTCAGGCAGTCAGTGCCATTTCGATAACGCTGCGCGATATTTTAAGTGGGTTTAAAACATTACAACTGCTTACATAATACCGACTAAAAACAAAATGGGCAGTTGCAGAATTTAATTCTAAGTTTTAGTGTCTGACTTGATTAATATTCTACTGAAAAAACAAAATACAAATATATTAAATTGCCTTTATCTTGGTTTTCCATTTGTTTTGTTCGTTAAACTATTTATTAATACTCAACATTGCATTATTTGCAAGAATGACTGTTTGTTCTATCATGAAAATAGTTTGGTAAATTAAACGTAAAAATAAATTTATTCTTATCATTGAATTATCTTTCATCTCTTTAAATGTAATACCCGCTATCTGTTGGCCTGCTTTTAATTTTGCAAGGTCGGGATAACTGCGTGGTTACAATCAATTGGAATAACGCCATCATGGAAAATAACGAACTATCCACAGTCATTGAAAAAAGACTTGTTGCCAGATTTCTGGATATGTTCATCAAGCTTGGGCTGATCCTGGCACTGGGCTCCTTCTGCTTTACTGTCATGTCCCCTTTCATGAATATGCTGCTGTGGGCGCTTATTTTGGCGGTCACACTGTATCCATTGCATCAGCGTTTTGCTGCCCGAATGGGAAATAAACAGGGCAGGGCGTCGACTGTCATGGTGTTACTGGGGGTGCTGTTGATCGTCGCGCCGACCGTTGCCATGCTCAGTTCTCTGGGTGATAGCGTAAGCCGACTTGTGGAAAATGTGGGCAGCGATAGCCTGGTTATCTCACCTCCGTCTGAGAAGATCGCGTCTATTCCTCTTGTCGGTGAAAAAGTGCACGCCTTGTGGCTCAAGGCGTCGACGGATTTACCCAGCCTTATCAGCAGCTATCGCCCGCAGTTGGGAGATATTGCTAAGCAGGTTGTGGGAGTCCTGGCGAGCATGGGCGGCGGATTAATTGGCTTCGTCTTCTCCTTCATCGTTGCGGGTATCATGATGGCCTGGGGGGCACCCGGTGCGCGCAGCGCCAAGAGTATCGCCATCCGTATCACCGACACACAACGCGGCCTTGCGCTGACCAAACTGTGTACCAGCACCATTCGTGCCGTAGCGATGGGCGTTATCGGGGTTGCCTTCATTCAGGCTCTGCTAGCCGGTATTGTCATGGCGATTGCAGGCATTCCTGCGGTTGGCATCTTCTTCGTCCTGGCGTTGATTCTGGGGATTGCTCAGGTGCCCGTTATCCTGGTGACAGCCCCCGCGATTGCCATCATGTGGATGTCAGGCGATCACGGTACGGTTCTCAATATTGTCTACACCGTGCTGCTGCTGGTTGCGGGTATGGCGGATAACGTGCTTAAACCCTTGTTGCTGGGACGTGGTGTTGATGCGCCTATGCCTGTGGTGCTGTTGGGGGCGCTGGGGGGTATGGCGGCCAATGGTATTCTCGGCATGTTCGTTGGGGCGACGTTGCTTTCCATCGGCTATCGCATCTTCATGGCCTGGGTTAACCAGGGGCCAGATGGTGTAGCGGCGAGTGGAAAAGATGTTCAATGATCGTCGCGTTGGGCGCCTCCTGTTGACAGGAGGCGCCTGCCTGCTGTTGAGCGCGTGTACCACCCTGGGGCCAGACTTTAAATCGCCGCAAGTCCCGGAGCTGGACCAGTGGCAGGCGAAGACCAAAAGTACGGCCGCCAACGCTTCCACACAAAATTATGACCAGTGGTGGACGCAACTCAATGACCCCACGCTAACCGCACTTATCAATGAAGCGCTGCGCAAAAACCCGGACGTTAAGATTGCCGGTCTGCGCTTGCTTGAGTCACGCGCACAATTAGGCATTGCCGAAAGTCTGCTGGGGCCGCAGGCGACTGTGGGTACGGGTGAGGTGATAACGGGCGGCACGCGTCGTGATGGCCGCTACAATGACACCACCAGCTATAGCGCCGATTTTAATCTGGGTTGGGAGATCGATTTTTGGGGTAAGTTCCAGCGCGGCGTGGAATCTGCCGATGCGAGTTACTTCGCCACCCTTGCGCAGTATGACGATATTCAGGTGCTGATGGCTGCGCAAGTGGCGCAACTGTATGTGAATATCCGCACCTTAGAAGCGCGACTGCAAATTACCCGCAGCAACGCCGAAATTCAGCAACGCAGTCTGCAAATCACCGAGCGTCTGTTCCTTAGCGGCAACAGTGCTGAGCTCGACGTGCAGCAAGCGAAAACCCAATACCTCTCAACACTTTCCAGTATCCCGCAACTGGAAACCAGCCTGCGTCAGAGTCAAAACGCGCTCAGTGTGCTGCTTGCGCGTAAACCCGGCCCATTGCCTGAAATGGCGAGCAATACCGGCGTGCTTCCACAGGGCAATCTGGCGTTGGTGTCTGAGTTGCCTGCCGATCTGTTGCGCCGTCGACCTGATGTGCGGGTTGCGGAACGGCAACTGGCTGCCCAGTCGGCCCTTATCGGGGTGGCAGAAAGTGAGCTCTATCCTTCTATTTCACTGATTGGCAGTGTGGGAATCAGTGCGCGTAGTGGGACGAGCAGCACACTGTCCTGGGTGGCTGGCCCGACGTTTAGCTGGAATTTGCTCGATCAAGGGCGGCTTGGCAACCAGGTTCTGGTGCAGGATTCCCGCTTCTTGCAACTGCATGAACGCTATCGTGACGTCGTGTTTCAGGCCGCACGTGAAGTCGATGATGCCGCGATCGCCTACGCCAATGGCAAAGACGAGATTGAGCTCCTGACCCAAACGGGAGAGGCGGCTACCCGTTCACTGGAGATTGCGAATACGCAATACCGGGAAGGGATGGCCGATTTCCAGCGGGTACTGGATTCGCAACGCGCCTTGTTCAATCAACAGGAGCGCCTGGTGAACAGCCGTGGTGCGCTGATGCGTGACCTGATAACGCTGTACAAAGCGCTGGGCGGCGGTTGGGAAAGCGGGCGGCAACGTCCGTTGGTCGATCCACAAACCGATGCGCATTTACGTCAGCGGGAGGACTGGATCCCTCTGTTAGACGCGCCTATGCCAGCAGCAACTGATCTCAAAGAAGGTAAAAAGCAATGACCGAACCCTCATCCCCGGCGGGACAAGCGAGTCGTCGTGGCGTGATAAGTCTCCTCGCCGTGATCGTGGTGCTGCTGTGCTGGTATTTAGCGGCTGACCGACTCACACCCTATACCTCGCAGGCCAGAATTCAGGCGTTTGTTATTCCTATCTCTTCTGAGGTCGCCGGGCAGATTCAAAAAGTCTATGTGCGCGACAATCAGCAAGTGGCGCCAGGGGATCGGTTGTTTGAACTTGATCCCGAGCCTTACGACATCGCTTTGTCACGCGCGCGTTCAGATTATGAAACGGTATTAAGTTCGGTCAAGGCAAACAATGAAGCCATTGCCGCTGCCAAAGCAGGTCTGCAGGCCGCGACCGCCGCTTACCAGAATGCCGCGAAAGACGCGGAACGCCAGGAGCGTTTGTACCGAGAAGATCCCGGCACCATTTCAGTCCGCCGTCTTGAAGTGGCGCAAGCCACGCGTGAAACCGCGCGTAGCCAGATGGCGGCTGCGGCGGCTGATGTACGGCGTGTAACCGAAATGGCGGGGGAAGAGGGCGACAATAATTCACAACTGCTCAGCGCGCGTTCGGCGGTTCGTAAAGCCGAACTTGACCGGAAAAATACCGTGATTGTGGCGACCAACCGTGGTCTGGTGACTGATTTGCGCACCGATGTGGGCCAGTTTCTTGGCGCGGGAGCACCGGTAATGACCCTGGTTGCCATCAACGATGTCTGGATCAGTGCGGACATGACAGAGAACAACCTCGGCAATGTGAACCCTGGCGATGAAGTCGCCATTCTGCTCGATAGCCAACCGGGGCACGTTTACAAAGGGCAGGTGCGCAGCATCGGCTATGGCGTCAGTGCAACGCAAAGCCAGCCAGCGGGGGTATTGCCGACTATCGACAATAACCGTGACTGGTTACGTCAGGCTCAGCGTTTCCCGGTCAAGGTGGCGTTCTCTAAAGATGATTTTCCCCCGGTCGACAGTTTACGGGCGGGCGGACAAGCAGATGTGCTGGTGTACGCGAATGGCAGTGGCTTGATGAGCATTTTAGGTAGCGTCTACATACGGTTGATGAGCGTGTTCTCGTATATCTACTAAGGTGCTGCGCTATGCATAACGGAGATCGTGCGGTACTGAGGATCAGCTGCGGAACCGCGATTGCCGCGCTGGCCTGTTATAGCCTCGCACTGCCTATGCCCCATCTGGGGTGCATCATGGCCTGGATTGTACTCTGTCAGGGCAAGCCGTTACCCCTCAAGAAAGGGATAGTGGCGGGCCTTGGGCTGATGGCAACCATGATGGGTGGGGTATTGATAGTGCCTTTGTTAACGCACTATCCGTTGCCCGCACTCCTGCTGACCGCGTTGTTGCTTTACCTGTTGATGCTGATGTGGCTTGCAGGGAAGGGCACTCAGGCGATGTTGCTTACCACTGCGGTCACCATCATTCCTATCGCCGGGCTGATTGAGCAATCCCTTGCCGTCGGCATCGCCCAGATGATGGGACTTGGCATCATCATTGGCACGGTGGTTAACCGGATTGCGTTGGTCGTCTTTCCACCGCAGGCAACACCCGCCCCGGTGGGAAAAGCCTATGTTGCACCGCAATCGCCCCATCACCTGGCCCAGCGCGCGGTGCTGATTGTGCTGCCAGTCTGGCTGTTGGCGTTGAGTAATCCCGCTTTCTATATTCCGGCGGTGATGAAAACAGTGATGCTTGCACAACAAACCAACACGCTGGCGGCAAAACAGGTGGGTCGTGAGCTGGTGTTGTCGACCCTGATGGGCACGCTGTTAGCCGTGGTGTTGTGGTTTGGCTTAAGTCTTTGGCCCTCGCTTTTGATGCTGGTGCTGTGGCTTGCGCTGGTCAGCCTTTGGGTGGCACGACGCATGGTGAGACTGGTGGCCAACCGGTTTACCCCCTCCTTTTGGAGCAACGCCTGGGTCACCTGCCTCATCTTGTTTGGCCCGGCTATTCAGGATAGCGCTGCCGGCAAGGATGTCTGGTTGGCGTCTGCGATGCGTTGCGCTTTGTATGTTGCCGTTGCCCTCTATGGTTGGGCATGTGTTGTGATTCTTGAGCGCTGGCGCCCGAGTGGCCGGCCTGCGTCAGAAGCCACTTCAGGAGATTAATATGTTGCTGGTTTTAGTCACAGGGATGCCCGTCATCCTGCTGAATATGTTATTACAGTCGTGGGTTTCGATTGGCTGTATCCGTTTTTACATCAAACGTTTTCACCATCGCGAAGGGATGATGGCCGGGGTGCTGGCGCTGTTTGGCATCATTACCATCGTGCTGATGGGCAATCTGCTGCAAATCCTGCTGTGGGGGATTTTATTCCTGTGGCTGGGAGAGTTTTCAACGCTCAAAGAGGCTGTTTACCATTCAGGCGTTAACTTTGCCACTCTCGGTTATGGCGATATCGTGATGAGTGCAAAGTGGAAGTTGTTTGGCGTACTCGAGGCCGTGAATGGGGCAATGATGATTGGTCTGTCTGGCGCCAGTATGCTGGCGGTCTTACAGCATCATATTCGCAAACTGCTCGGGCAAACTAAATAGCGCACTTAGGCGGGTTCCTCCGGCCTTACGGAAACACGTCGGCAATTTTCGGCCGGACTCTCCCCACACCTGACCACCTGAGTTTTTGGTTAAACAGCCAAACGGAAATCACTGGAAGTCAGAATGCGAAAGCGACGCCACGGTCCGGCTGAAAATCGATGAGACGTTGACGGCTGACCGGGTCCGCCCGCAGGGACGCGGGCGGAGGGGACGGCCTGCAGGGATGCAGGCTCGACCCCGACCCGAAAGGCAGACGGCATAAGGCGAATGTATCGCGAAGCGACGATTTTCCCGCCGGGAGCCAGGGTTGCAAGGGAGGCGGCGGGAGCCTCCCTTGCACGTTCACAGGTAGGGTGGTTTCAGAGAGGCTGTGGACATAAGGTGAACGTCACCCTTCACCAGAGTGACAGGTTCTCCCTGATTTCTGAGCTGACCAGCATCATCGTATCTGCATCCCCTATTTTTATTGCAACAACCACCAGACCGCTTCAAACGGTCGTAGCGTCATGGGGCCTGGAAGGTGGGCGACTTCATCGTAGTTATGCAGCAAAACCTGCCAGTTTCCGCTGAGCTCCGCTGGTTGCCAGTCCTGACATTCATGGCTCAGATTGGCAATAACCAGCAGTTGTTGTCCCTGCCATTCACGACGATAACACCACAAATGTGGGCTGTTCGGTAACAGATCCTGGTAATCGCCCCAGGTCAGAATCGGCTCTTTTTTGCGCAGCGCGATCAGCTGTTGGTAGGTGTAAAAGACGGAGTCTTTATCCGCCAGCGCCGCCGCGACGTTAATCTTCGCAGCGTTGTCGCACAGGTTTATCCACGGCGTGCCGTGCGTGAAACCGGCATTTTCACTGCTATCCCACTGCATTGGCGTGCGGCTATTGTCGCGCGATTTACTGGCGAGTATGGCCAGCAGTTCATCAGCATCCTGATGCTGGGCGAGTCGCTCGGCAAACATGTTGTGGCTTTCTACGTCACGGTAGTCGGTGATGCGGGTGAAATGCGGATTGGTCATCCCAATCTCTTCGCCCTGGTAAATGTAGGGCGTGCCCTGCATGCCGTGTAGCACCATGGCCAGCATTTTCGCGGCCGGAACCCGGTATTCGTTTTCATCGCCAAATCGCGAGACGATGCGCGGCTGGTCGTGATTACACCAGAACAGCGCATTCCAGGCGATGTTGTGCATCCCCTGCTGCCAGTGGCGGAACAGCGCTTTTAATGCCACATAATCGGGTTTCGCCAGCGTCCATTTTTCGCCGCCGGGGTAATCGACCTTCAAATGGTGAAAATTAAAGGTCATCGACAGTTCGCTGCCCTCCAGCGCGGCATAGCGTTGGCAGTGTTCCAGGGTGGTGGAAGACATTTCGCCAACGGTCATTAATCCACGCGGGGTAAACACATCGCGATTCATCTCGTGCAAGAATTCATGCGCACGCGGGCCATCGGTATAAAAACGGCGGCCATCGCCGTCGGGATCGTGCGGGAAATCCTGATTTTTTGAAATCAGGTTCACCACGTCCAGGCGCAGGCCATCGACGCCGCGATCTGCCCAGAATTCGCAGACTTTTTTCAATTCGGCGCGAACCGCAGGATTTTCCCAGTTTAGGTCAGCCTGCTCTGGCGCAAAGAGGTGCAGATAGTATTGCTCACTGTCGGCGTGCCAGTCCCAGGCGTAACCGCCAAACTTTGAGCGCCAGTTATTGGGCCGCTCATCCGGCGTTCCATCGCGCCAGATGTAGAACTGGCGATACGGACTCTCTTTATTGAGCGCTTCGCGAAACCAGGCGTGCTGCGTCGACGTATGGTTAAACACCATATCCAGAATAATGCGGATGCCGCGTATTTTTGCCTGCGCGACCAGCTCATCAAAGTCATCCAGCGTGCCGTAGGCGGGATCAATCGCCATATAGTCGGCCACGTCGTAGCCGTTATCAATCTGCGGAGATACGTAAAACGGCGTCAGCCAGATGGCGTCTACGCCCAGTTTTTGCAGATAGTCGAGGCGCTGCGTGACGCCACGTAAATCGCCCGTGCCGCTTCCAGTGGTGTCCTGAAAACTCCTGGGATAGATCTGGTAAATAACGCCGTTTTGCCACCAGTGGGGAAGGGTGTTCATTATTTTTTCCTGGAACAAATGCACTGGGGCGCAACGGCGCCCCACAAAAAATTAGACGACTTGCAACGTGCCCTGACGGTACTTGCGCTGATAGACGACAGAGGTCAGCACCATCGGAATGACGATCGCGACCACCATCGCCATGCCAAACACCTGCCAGTAGCTCGGTTGAATGGAGAGGATTCCCGGCAAGCCGCCGACGCCGATACCGTTCGCCATGACGCCATTCAGGCCACACAGCAATCCGGCGAGACCGGAACCGATCATTGCGCACAGCATCGGGAAACGGTATTTCAGGTTAATGCCGTACATTGCCGGTTCGGTTACCCCAAGATAGGCAGAGATCGCGGCAGGAACGGAGATCTCACGTTCGTTGTGTTTACGGCTGGAAATAATGATGCCGACTACGGCGGATGCCTGAGCGATATTCGACAGCGCAATCAGCGGCCAGACGGGCGTACCGCCCATGCTCTGGATCATCTGCATGTCGATAGCCAGCGTGGTTTGATGGACGCCCGTTATCACCAGCGGAGCATAAAGGAAGCCGAACAGCGCCGCGCCAATCGGTGCAAAACTGCCGGTCATCAGGTGGCGCACTGCGAACGCAACGCCGTCGCCAATCATGCGGCCAAACGGACCGATCAAGGCGTGCGCGAGGAAGACTGCCAGAATCAGCGAACACACAGGCACCACCACCAGATAAAGGTAGTCCGGTACGATGCGCTTCAGGCGTGTTTCAATCAATCCGAGCGCCAGACCTGCCAGTAACGCCGGGATCACCTGCGCCTGATAACCCACTTTCGCAATGCTGAACATGCCAAAGTCCCATACCTCCGGAACCTGTTGTCCCAGCAGATAGGCATTCATCAGTTGGGGAGAAACCAGCGTCACACCGAGGACGATCCCGAGGATTGGCGTTCCGCCCATTTTCTTCACCGCAGACCAGCAGATCCCCACCGGCAGATAGAAGAAGATCGCTTCGCCAATAAGCCACAAGAAGTCGTAAAGGGTTTTCAGCGACGGATGCATCTGCGCCAGCGTCTGACCGTTGCTCATCGGCAGATCGCCAATCACGTTACGAAAACCGAGGATCAAACCACCGCTGATTAATGCAGGCAGCAGAGGGAAGAAGATCTCGGCGAAGTGGGAGATCAGCTGCTCGTGCCATTTCATGTTCTGGCGCGCGGCTTTTTTCGCCTGCTCTTTGTCGGCGCTGGCCTGCCCGGTGGTCGCCAGCAGGACTTTGTAGTAGTCGCCGACATCGGTGCCAATCACCACCTGGAACTGACCTGCGTTGGTGAAGCAGCCCTTAACCATCGGTAATTGTTCAATTTCTTTTGGTTTAGCATTTGCTGGCTGATTGAGGACAAAGCGCAGGCGGGTAATGCAGTGGCTTACCGTGGCGATGTTATCGCGCCCGCCCACCAGCGCTATCAGCTGGTCGATATCAGCTTGTTTAACTTTACTCATCATTTAGCCCCGTGGCAGATGAAGTGATGTTGTGTCGTAACCTGCCGCAAGAGTATATCTTCGTTATATTTTCTAAAATGGGAACGTTCCCGAAACGCAGCGAAGATCACAAATTACCGTGCAAAAAGTGCTCGTGTTGTCTTCAGGAGAGGGCGGAAGGGATCACGATCTGACGGGGATCGCTGCGTCCGTTGATCTGCTCGATCAGCTGCAATGCCGCTTGTCGTCCCGCTTCGGCATAGCCTGGATCGACGGTGACGATCTCCGGGTGGAGAAATTTCATCAGCGGCGTATTGCCGACGCTGGCCAGTTGCAGCGCCTCAATGCGTTGTTCCTGCAAATATTTACTGGCGCCCAACGCCAGCGTATCCGTCGCGCACACCAGCGCAGTGGTGTCCGGGGTAATGACATCCACCGCGTGATCGTAGCCTTGCTTCATGGCAAGACCTGGTAGCGCTGCAACGGGATGCAGTTGATGTTTTTTACAGAAGGCCAGATAGGCGTCATGGCGACGTTTACCGGTGGTGATGTCGCTATGTGGGACCCCCAGAAAACTGATATGCCGGTGACCCTGATCGTACAGGCGCTGCATCAGGGTTTTGATGGCTCCGTCATCGTCATAACAGACGGAGGCAAACCCTTTGGCATCACGAGCCAACAGTACCAGCGAAGGCTGCCAGGGGTGGAGCGTCTCTTCATTAATACCGGTAAAACCAAACAGCACGACGCCATCAATGTTCCGCCGCCGGAGCATGCCCAGATGTTCTTCTACCAACGCCGGTGAAAACTGGCTCTCCATCATAATGGGGTCGTAGCCTTGTTCATAAAAGGCGGGGAGCATGGTTTGTACCGCGAGGTTTTCAGACAACGAGTCCAGACGCGTGACGATAATGGCGACCACTTTGTCGCTCTGTCCACGCATGGCGCGCGCAGAACGAGAAGGGGAAAATCCGTGCTGATTCATCACCGCTTCGACACGTTCGCGGGTCCGTTCGCTGACGCCGCTTTCGTTGTTGAGCACGCGGGAAACGGTCGATTTCCCGACGCCGCTTAAGCGGGCGATGTCTTTAATGGTCAGCCGATTTTGCATCCTGTTTTCCCGTGGTACGTCTGGTCTTTGAAAAGGAATCACTTTACTCAAGTGAGCGGCAATGGGCAAAGTCTGGTTTACGTCTGGTTTAGTCACCTTCAGTTATCATACCGCCATAATAGACACAAACCTTATGGTTTTCTGCGCATTGCGCATCATTCACTTACCGGAGGCTGTATGGATCCCGATCCCACCCCTCTCTCGCGAAGGCGAAATATTCCTTTCCGGTAAGCCTGCTTTTCACTGTCTTACCGGCGACGTAAGACAGTGACGTTCTGACGTCCCTGTTAGCACATTACATTACCCTCAGGTAAGGCATTGCCGCGCCTGACGGATTTTCTGCGCCTGTGTTATTGGGCGCGGAGGGACTGCCCATGTTTAAAAATATCACCCGTTTACTTTTTGTCCGGCTGAGCCGCCATTTACCTTATCGTCTGGTGCAGCGTGATCCGTTGCCCAACGCGCAGACCGTAGCCAGTGCGCCCGTTCCTCCTTCATTAAGCGATCGCTGTCTGAAGGTCGCCGTGATGGAAGAAGAGGCGCTCTGGCAGACGTTTGACGCGCACCCGGAAGGGCTGAACCATGCTGAGGTTGAGCGCGCCCGTGAAAAATATGGCGAGAACCAGCTTCCGGCTCAGCAGCCCGCGCCGTGGTGGCGGCATTTATGGATCTGCTATCGCAACCCGTTCAATATTTTGCTCACCATTCTGGGCGGGATCTCCTATGCCACCGAAGATCTGTTCGCTGCTGGCGTAATTGCCCTGATGGTCGTCATTTCCACGCTGTTGAATTTTGTGCAGGAAGCGCGCTCGACGAAAGCGGCGGATGCGCTGAAGGCGATGGTCAGTAATACGGCGACGGTGCTGCGCGTGATAAACGACACCGGAGAGAACGGCTGGATTGAGTTGCCCATCGACCAACTGGTGCCGGGCGATATCATCAAACTGGCGGCGGGCGATATGATCCCGGCCGACCTGCGCGTCTTTCAGGCACGTGATCTGTTTGTTGCACAGGCCTCTCTGACGGGCGAGTCGCTGCCTGTCGAGAAAGTGGCGATGACGCGTGACCCGCAGCAAAGCAATCCGCTTGAGTGCGACACGCTGTGTTTTATGGGCACCAATGTGGTGAGCGGCACGGCGCAGGCGATGGTCATGGCGACGGGTGCCAATACCTGGTTTGGTCAACTGGCGGGAAGCGTCACCGAACAGGAAAGCGAGCAGAACGCTTTTCAAAAGGGCATTAGCCGCGTCAGTATGCTGCTGATTCGCTTCATGTTGGTGATGGCGCCTGTGGTGCTGATCATTAACGGTTATACCAAAGGCGACTGGTGGGAGGCGGCGCTCTTTGCGCTGTCGGTGGCCGTTGGCTTAACGCCGGAGATGCTGCCGATGATTGTCACCTCCACGCTGGCGCGTGGGGCGGTGAAACTTTCAAAGCAGAAGGTGATTGTCAAACATCTCGACGCCATCCAGAACTTTGGTGCGATGGACATTCTCTGCACCGATAAAACCGGCACGCTGACGCAGGATAAAATTGTGCTGGAGAATCACACCGATATCTCAGGAAAACCCAGCGAACGCGTGTTGCATTCCGCCTGGCTGAATAGCCATTACCAGACCGGGCTAAAGAATTTACTCGATACCGCCGTGCTGGAAGGGGTCGATGAAGCGTCTGCGCGCCAGCTTTCCGGTCGCTGGCAGAAAATTGACGAGATCCCGTTTGATTTTGAACGCCGCCGGATGTCGGTAGTGGTGGCAGAAGACGCCAGTGTGCATCAACTGGTGTGCAAAGGGGCGTTGCAGGAGATCCTCAGTGTCTGCACCCAGGTGCGGCACAACGGCGACATTGTGCCGCTGGATGACAATATGCTGCGGCGGGTTAAGCGTGTGACTGACACCCTGAATCGACAGGGACTGCGCGTGGTGGCGGTGGCGACGAAATACCTGCCCGCGCGGGAAGGGGACTATCAGCGTATTGATGAGTCTGATCTGATCCTTGAGGGCTATATCGCGTTTCTTGATCCCCCGAAAGAGAGCACTGCACCGGCGCTGAACGCGTTGAAAGCCAGCGGGATAGGCGTAAAAATCCTCACCGGAGACAGTGAGCTGGTGGCGGCAAAAGTCTGCCACGACGTCGGGCTGGATGTGGGAGAGGTGGTTGTTGGTAGCGATATCGAACGACTCAGCGATGATGAACTGGCGAATCTGGCGCTGCGCACCACGCTGTTTGCGCGCCTGACGCCGATGCACAAAGAGCGCATCGTCACGTTGCTGAAACGCGAAGGGCATGTGGTCGGGTTTATGGGCGACGGTATCAATGACGCGCCCGCATTGCGTGCTGCCGACATTGGTATTTCCGTTGATGGTGCGGTGGACATTGCCCGTGAAGCCGCTGATATCATTCTGCTGGAAAAAAGCCTGATGGTACTGGAAGAAGGGGTAATAGAGGGGCGGCGTACCTTCTCTAATATGCTGAAGTACATCAAGATGACCGCCAGCTCTAACTTCGGTAATGTCTTCAGCGTGCTGGTGGCGAGCGCCTTCCTGCCGTTCCTGCCCATGTTGCCGCTACACTTACTGATTCAAAACCTGCTGTACGATGTATCCCAGGTGGCGATCCCGTTTGATAACGTTGATGAGGAGCAGATCCAAAAGCCACAGCGCTGGAATCCCGCCGATCTTGGGCGCTTTATGCTGTTCTTTGGGCCGATCAGTTCGATCTTTGACATTCTGACGTTTTGTTTAATGTGGTGGGTATTTCACGCCAATGTGCCGGAAGCGCAAACCTTGTTCCAGTCAGGCTGGTTTGTGGTGGGGTTGCTGTCGCAAACATTGATTGTGCATATGATCCGTACTCGCCGCGTGCCGTTTATTCAGAGCCGCGCCGCATGGCCATTAATGCTGATGACATTGCTGGTGATGGTCGTGGGAATTGCGTTGCCGTTCTCACCGCTGGCAAGTTATCTGCAATTGCAGGCGTTACCGCTGAGCTATTTCCCATGGCTGGTGGCTATTCTGGTGGGGTATATGACGCTGACGCAGTGGGTGAAGGGGTTTTATAGTCGGCGTTACGGTTGGCAGTGATCTGTTTTGCCGGACTGTTAGCGCCATCCGGCAATCGTAATCCGGGCATTAGCGCCCGGATTTTATCGCTTAGCGACGAACGGCAATCGCTTCGATTTCAATTTTCACGTCTTTCGGCAGACGTGCCACTTCGACGCAAGAACGCGCAGGGAAGGTGGCATTGTGCTCAGTGAAGAAAGCTTCGTAAGTGGCGTTCACGGTGGCAAAGTCGTTCAGATCTTTGACGAACACGGTGGTTTTAACGATGTCGCCTACTTTCAGGCCTGCGGCTTCGACGATAGCTTTTACGTTATCCAGCGACTGACGCGCCTGAGCGGACACGTCTTCCGGTACGCTGCCGGTTTTTGGATCAACCGGGATCTGACCGGAAGTGATGATCATGCTGCCCAGGTCTACGCCCTGAACATATGGGCCGATTGCTGCTGGTGCATTTTCCGTCGCGATAGTTTTGCTCATGATATCTCCTGAATTACAGCGGTAATTGAGGCTGCATCAATCCACTTGAGGGATGCAGCCTCATGTCCCGGTCATTATAGGGAGCCGGGAATCCATAACCAACCCCAATTAGTTGGCGAGCACCACATAATGAGAAAACTCTTTTTCACAGTATTTGCATTTGAGTGCAATGTCGTCTACGCGTTTTTTCACTGAAAAACTGGAAGAAACCGGTTCTGCATGGCTGATACAGTTGCTGTTCGGGCAGACCAGCACGCTTTCGATACGCTCCGGCAGGCTGGGGCGGGATTTGCCCACAACGTCGTAATCATCAATGCGATTCACGGTGGCTTGCGGTGCGTACAGAGAGAGCTGGTTTACCTGCTCATCGGTCAGAAACGTGTTCTCAATTTTGATAAGGTCTTTGCGGCCCATTTCGCCCGACGGCAGATTAAGACCGATGGTGATGCGCTGGTCTGTTTCGGTCAGCTTGAACAGGGTCAGTAGCTTAAAACCGACCTGAGCGGGAATGTGGTCAATCACGGTGCCGCGTTTGATTGCTTCAACCTGAAGTTTGTTATCGTGTGTCATCTCTTTTCCCCTTACAGTGCCAGATCGCGATTCAGAACCAGTGCCAGTAACGCCTGGCGAGCGAAAATACCGTTTCCAGCTTGCTGGAAGTACCAGGCGTGCGGTGTTTTGTCGACGTCGGTGGTGATCTCATCAATACGCGGCAGCGGGTGCAGAACCTTCATGTTTTCACGCGCGCCGTTCAGGTCGCTGGCGCGCAGGACAAACTGCGCTTTGACGTTGGCGTATTCAGAGGGGTCCAGGCGCTCTTTCTGCACGCGGGTCATATACAGAATATCCACCTCAGCCATCACCTCTTCGAAGTTGCCGTGCAGACTCCAGGCAATGCCTTTCTCATCGAGCATATCGAGAATGTACTGCGGCATGGCCAGCGCATCCGGGGCGATGAAGTAGAAGCGATTGCCTTCGAACTTTGCCAGCGCCTGCGTCAGAGAGTGTACGGTACGACCATATTTCAGGTCGCCGACCATCGCGATGTTCAGGTTATCCAGGCGGCCTTGTGTCTCCTGAATGGTGAACAAATCCAGCAGCGTTTGAGTCGGATGCTGGTTAGAGCCGTCACCCGCATTCAAGACCGGTACGGTGCCGGAAAACTCGGTGGCCAGACGCGCCGCGCCTTCCTGTGGGTGGCGCATGACGATAGCGTCAACATAGGTACTGATGACGGAAATGGTGTCCGCCAGCGTCTCGCCCTTTTTACCCAGAGAGGTGTTGCTGCTGTCGGAGAATCCGACCACGCTGGCGCCCAGACGGTGCATTGAGGTTTCGAATGATAAGCGGGTACGGGTTGACGCCTCAAAGAAGCAGCTGGCGATCACTTTGTGCTTCAGCAGTTCCGGCTGCGGGTTGGTTTTTAATTTCGCCGCGGTCGCCAGGACCAGATTGAGGTCATCGCGACTAAGGTCGTTTATGGAAATGATGTGTTTTTGATATAGCGGGTTAGCCATGTTTATCTCCTGACGCCTGGGCAAAAAAAAAGCCCCTCAATTGAGGGGCTGGGAATAGGTGATCAACGGAAAGAAAAATGGCAGTCCGGCGTCTGTTTTCAGACGCGGCAAGACAGAATGTCGAACACACTGGACCATACTTCCTCCCGGCAAATTGTCCGCGATTATACTCAGCTCCGTTATGGGATCAAGCGATTAATGCACAAATTCCATAAGGAAAACGATTGAGGTGGGTGGAGTGGCGTTTTTACTGCATTTTTATTCGCTGTCAGAGCGCCTGCCAAACGTGGCGAAAAACATGCGCTGTCGCAAAACATGATGAAATAGCGATGGTATGGCCGCCGTTTTTTTCGTATAACCTTTAAAATGAAACGACGTTTTAATTAAGGGGTGAAGGATGATCACAGGCAATATCCACAATCTGCAATTCTGGCTGCCGGAAGAGCTGCGCCAGGCAATTGAATATATCAAAGCAAACGTGACGGATGCGACCGAAAAGGGTAAGCATGATATCGACGGTAACCGCCTGTTCTATCTGATCTCAGAAGATATGACGGAACCGTTTGAGAAGCGCCGTGCCGAATTCCACGCCCGCTACCTCGATATTCAGATTGTCTTAAAAGGTCAGGAAGGGATGACGTTCAGTACGCAACCTGCGGGTGCGCCGGAGACGGACTGGCTGGCGGACAAAGACATCGCGTTTTTGCCTGAAGGCATTGAGGAAAAAACCGTCGTACTGAGCGAAGGCGATTTCGTGGTGTTTTATCCAGGTGAAGTGCATAAGCCGCTGTGCGCGGTGGGCGTACCGGCGACAGTGCGTAAGGCTGTCGTGAAGATGCTGGTGCAGTAGAGGCATCTGAGTAAGCTTTTCCACTCACCCTCTCCCCATTGGGGATAGGGTGAGGACCCCAGACCATACCTTCCCCCGTTACATCCCGTTGCTTCCCATTTTGTGATCAAGTCTAAAAAACGCACAGACACCCCATTCCTCTGATTTACCTCTACGCACCGCCTGGATTACAGTGAAGTTAATTTAATGAACGCTGTTCTATAATATAGAACAGATCCTTGATAAGGAGTTCCCATGCAACCAGCAGTGCAGTTCTCAGGCATTATTCCCCCGGTTTCGACGCTCTTTACGCCTGAAGGGCAATTCGACCCTCAACGCACCGGCGTACTGATTGACGACCTCATCACGGCGGGCGTGGATGGCCTTTTCTTCCTGGGTAGCGGGGGCGAATTCTCCCAGCTCTCGGTTGATGAACGTAAAGCCATCGCTGAGTTTGTTACGGAGCATGTGAACAAACGCGTGCCTGTGCTGATTGGCACCGGTGGCACCAACGCACGCGAGACCATCGCCCTGAGCCAGCATGCAGAACGTTGTGGCGCGGACGGCGTGGTGGTGATTAACCCGTATTACTGGAAAGTCTCGGAAGAGAATGTGATCCACTACTACCAGCAGGTGGCAGACAGCATCGCGCTGCCGATCATTCTCTATAACTTCCCGGCATTGACCGGGCAGGATCTCACTCCTGCCATCGTCAAGCGCCTGGTGGCGTCGCGCAACAATATCGTCGGCATTAAAGACACTATTGATTCTGTCGCCCATATCCGCAGCATGATCAACACCGTTAAGGCCGACTATCCCCACTTCTGCGTACTGTGCGGCTACGACGACCATCTCTTTAATACCTTATTGATGGGCGGCGATGGCGCGATTTCAGCCAGCGTGAATTTTGCGCCGCACTTGTCGGTAAACCTGCATCGCGCTTTCCTTGGCGGCGACCTCGGCACGGCGGCGAAAATTCATCAGAAGTTGGTGCAGGTACCGCAAATTTATCAACTCGATACACCGTTCGTGAATGTGATCAAAGAAGCGATGGTGCTGTGCGGGCGTGAGATGTCGACCTGGACGATGCCGCCTGCTGGCGTGCTGGATGACGGGCGTCGTGAGCAGCTAAAAGCGCTGCTTAAACGCCTTGAACTCTGCTGACCGGGAGCGCGCGAATCATGAGTATTAACGCTATTTTCACGCCGCAGGACGAACCGTTCTATGCGGTAAAAACGCACGCAGCGGGGCCACAGGGCGCGCTGCCGCTGACGCCGCAAATGCTGCTGGAGTCACCCAGCGGCAATCTTTTTGGCATGACACAAAACGCCGGGATGGGTTGGGATGCCAATAAACTCACCGGCAGAGAAGTGCTGTTGATTGGCACACAGGGCGGCATTCGCCACTCTGACGGTCGCCCTATCGCGCTGGGTTACCACACCGGGCATTGGGAGATTGGCCTGCAAATGTCAGCCGCGGCGAAAGAGATTACGCGTCTGAACGGTATCCCGTTTGCCGCGTTTGTCAGCGACCCGTGTGACGGGCGATCGCAGGGCACCCACGGTATGTTCGATTCACTGCCTTATCGCAATGATGCGGCAATTGTCTTTCGTCGCCTGATTCGCTCATTACCGACGCGACGGGCGGTGATCGGCGTCGCCACCTGCGATAAAGGGCTGCCAGCAACCATGATTGCGCTGGCATCAATGCACGATCTGCCGGTGATCCTTGTACCGGGCGGAGCGACGCTGCCGCCAACCTTTGGTGAAGATGCCGGGAAAATTCAGACCATCGGCGCGCGCTACGCGAATGATGAAATCAGCCTGAAAGAGGCCTCCGAGCTGGGTTGTCGCGCCTGCGCATCGCCCGGCGGCGGCTGTCAGTTCCTGGGTACGGCGGGGACGTCTCAGGTGGTCGCGGAGGCATTAGGGCTGGCGCTGCCGCACTCGGCGTTGGCACCATCGGGCCAGGATGTCTGGCTGGAGATCGCCCGCCAGTCGGCACGTGCTGTGATGGCGCTCGATGAAAAAGGCATTACTGCGCGCGACATTCTGACCGACAAAGCGATCGAGAATGCGATGGTGGTGCATGCGGCCTTTGGCGGCTCGACCAACCTGTTGTTGCATATCCCGGCCATCGCTCATGCAGCGAAATGTCGCCTGCCGGATGTGGCGCAGTGGAGTACCATCAATCGCAAGGTGCCACGGTTGGTGAGTGTGCTGCCCAACGGGCCGGATTATCACCCGACGGTGCGGGCGTTCCTTGCGGGGGGCGTACCGGAGGTGATGCTGCATTTGCGCCGACTGGGGCTGCTGCATGAAGATGTGATGACGGTGACTGGGCAGACGCTTGGTGAAAACCTTGACTGGTGGGAACACTCGGAGCGGCGCGAAAGATTCCGCCACTGCCTGCGCGAGCAGGACGGTGTTGAACCGGATGAGGTGATTCTGTCGCCGGAAGGGGCGAAGGCCAAAGGGATGACCTCAACGGTTGCATTCCCGGTAGGCAACATCGCGCCGGAGGGTTCTGTTATTAAAGCGACGGCAATTGATCCTTCTGTCGTGGATGACGACGGTATTTATCGCCACACGGGTGAGGCGCGGGTCTTTGTCTCGGAAGAGGCGGCGATCAAAGCCATCAAGCAGGGGCAGATACGCCAGGGCGATATTATGGTGATTATCGGCGGCGGCCCTTCCGGTACAGGAATGGAGGAGACCTACCAGCTGACTTCGGCACTGAAACATATCTCTTGGGGGAAAACTGTTTCGCTGATTACCGATGCACGCTTCTCGGGCGTGTCGACCGGGGCGTGTCTGGGGCATGTTGCGCCGGAAGCGCTGGCGGGTGGGCCGATCGGTAAATTGCGCAATGGTGATCACATTGAGATCGTGGTTGATCGCTTGTCGCTGAAAGGCAGTGTGAACTTCATTGGTAGCGCGGAGGCACAATTGACGCCGGAGGAAGGTGAAGCGGTGCTGGCAGCACGCGAGCTGCATCCAGGTCTGAAGGCTCACGACTATCTGCCTGATGACACGCGCCTGTGGGCCGCGCTGCAGGCGGTCAGCGGCGGCACCTGGAAAGGATGCATCTACGATACGGATAAAATTATTGAGGTTATTAATGCCGGTAAAAAAGCACTTGGTATTTAAATAATATTAATATTTTTTAATTAACCACCGGGTAAATATATCCGGTGGTTAATCACGTCTGATATAAAATTAATATCTCACAAATTCTTTTTGTTGAATAAAGTGAACCGTTATCACAGAAGTTAAAATACATAATCACTAAATCAAAAATGATAATTGCTGATGCTAAAAATAAATTTCTACAATGGCACTCTGCAAGAATCATCTAATAAACATACGAATAAAGGGTGTATTCCTTACAAAGTGCGCGTTATGCATTTTATTTTGTAGGTCCCGACCATTCGGAATGTATTCCTCTCTTATGACCTGGAGGTAGACATGCATTTAACCATGAAAGATAAAATCGGTTACGGACTGGGAGACACTGCTTGTGGTTTTGTCTGGCAAGCCACGATGTTTTTACTGGCCTATTTTTATACCGATGTTTTTGGACTTTCTGCGGGCGTTATGGGAACACTGTTCCTGGTGTCCCGAGTACTGGATGCCGTGACCGATCCCTTGATGGGCCTGGTGGTGGATCGTACCCGCACGCGTTACGGGCAGTTCCGTCCTTACCTGTTATGGGGGGCGATCCCATTTGGTAT
Organism: Citrobacter sp. R56; assembly: GCF_016811995.1. GTDB lineage: Bacteria > Pseudomonadota > Gammaproteobacteria > Enterobacterales > Enterobacteriaceae > Citrobacter_D > Citrobacter_D enshiensis. The sequence continues at coordinate 4,056,354 of NZ_CP069159.1, read as the reverse complement.
TGTTTGTGTATTAACGTTCTATACGCCCGATTTTTCCGCCAACGGGAAAATTATCTACGCGAGCGTCACCTATATTTTGCTGACCCTGGTTTATACCTTCGTGAATGTGCCTTATTGCGCGATGCCGGGGGTGATTACCGCAGACCCTAAAGAACGTCATGCATTGCAGTCGTGGCGTTTTTTCCTTGCGGCGGCGGGTTCATTAGCCATTAGCGGTATTGCGCTTCCATTGGTGAATATCATTGGCAAAGGAAATGAACAGGCGGGTTATTTTGGTGCGATGTGCGTGCTTGGTGTTTGTGGTGTCGTGCTGCTGTTTATCTGTTTCTCGCTGACGAAAGAGCGTTACACTTTTGATATTCAACCAAGCGCTTCAGTTAAGAAAGACCTTAAGTTATTAATGGGTAATAGCCAGTGGCGAATTATGTGCGCCTTTAAGATGATGGCAACGGGCTCAAACGTAGTACGCGGTGGGGCGACGCTCTATTTCGTGAAATACGTCATGGATCACCCGGAGCTGGCGACGCAATTTCTGCTCTATGGCAGCCTCGCAACCATGTTCGGCTCGCTCTGTTCCTCACGCCTGTTGGGGCGTTTTGATCGTGTTACCTCGTTTAAGTGGATCATCGTGATCTACTCGCTGATTAGCCTGAGTATTTTCCTTGTCCCGGCCAACAATATCGCCCTTATCTTTGCGCTTAATATCCTGTTCCTGTTTGTCTTTAATACCACCACGCCGCTGCAATGGTTGATGGCGTCTGATGTGGTGGACTACGAAGAGAGCCGCAGCGGGCGTCGTCTTGATGGCCTGGTCTTCTCGACCTATCTCTTCAGCCTGAAAATCGGACTGGCGATTGGTGGGGCACTGGTGGGGTGGCTCCTCGCATTCTCCAGTTACTCGGCGGGAAGCGCGGTACAGTCGGATAACGTGCTGACCATGATAAAAGTCCTGTTCTGCATAGTGCCGGTTGTGCTCTATGTCGGCATGTTTACGCTGCTGTCGTTCTACAAACTGACCAGCCAGCGCGTCGAAGAGATTAGCCAGCAACTGCAACGCCAGCGCACCGCGCAGCCTGAAACGCAACCCGCTGATGCCGCCGCTGCGGTGAACTGAGGAGAGAATAATGTATCAGATTGAAAACCCTATCCTGACCGGTTTTAACCCAGACCCCTCCCTGTGCCGCGTGGGGGAGGATTACTACATCGCCACCTCCACCTTCGAGTGGTTCCCCGGTGTGCGTATTTATCACTCCCGCGATCTGAAAAACTGGTCGCTGGTCAGTACGCCGCTGGACAGCGTTACTCTGCTGGATATGAAAGGTAACCCGGATTCCGGTGGTATCTGGGCTCCTTGCCTGAGCTATGCCGACGGGCGCTTCTGGCTGCTGTACACCGATGTCAAAATTGTTGATTCGCCTTGGAAAAATGGCCGCAACTTTCTGGTGACTGCGCCATCAATTGAAGGGCCGTGGAGTGCACCCGTGCCGATGGGTAACGGGGGCTTTGACCCTTCACTGTTCCATGATACGGATGGCCGCAAATATTATATTTATCGCCCTTGGGGGCCGCGTCACCACAGTAACCCGCATAACACCATCGTGATGCAGGAATTCTTCGCCGATACGCAAACTCTCTCGCCGCTGCGTAAAACCCTGTTTACTGGCACGCCGTTGGGTTACACCGAAGGGGCGCATATTTATCGCCGCGAGGGCTATTACTATCTGCTGGTGGCGGAGGGGGGAACCAGCTACGAACATGCTGTGGTGGTGTTGCGCTCAACAAATATTGATGGGCCGTACGAGCTGCACCCGGACGTGACCATGATGACTAGCTGGCATCTGCCGGAAAATCCGCTGCAAAAGAGCGGCCACGGTTCGCTGCTGGAGACGCACACCGGCGAGTGGTATATGGCTTACCTGACAAGTCGCCCGCTGCATTTGCCGGGTATCCCGCGTCTGGCGGCCGGGGGGCGAGGATATTGCCCATTAGGACGCGAGACAGGCATTACGCGTATTGAGTGGCGCGATAGCTGGCCGTATGTCGAAGGTGGAAAACATGCCGCGTTGTCGGTGCCGGGGCCGCGTATGAGGGAGCAATCTGCCGTTAGTGCGGGAGTGTGGCATGCGAATTTCGACAGCGCGCGTCTCGACCCGGAACTGCAAACTCTGCGTATTCCCTTTGATGAACAGCTTGGGTCGCTAACTGCCCGACCCGGCTTTTTGCGTCTGTTTGGTAATGACTCGTTGAATTCCACCTTTACCCAATCGACTGTCGCCCGCCGCTGGCAGCATTTCCGCTTCCGTGCTGAGACGCAGATGGCCTTCTCGCCTCGCCACTTTCAACAGAGCGCCGGGTTAACCTGTTATTACAACAGCAAAAACTGGACGTACTGTTTTATGGATTGGGAAGAGGGGCGCGGACGAACGCTGAAAATTATTCAGCTCGACCATAACGTAGCGCACTGGCATCTTTACGATAACCCCATTTTGGTACCGGAAGCGGCGGAGAATGTTTGGCTGCGCGTGGATGTTGATACGCTTGAATATCGCTACAGTTATTCATTCGATGGGCAACACTGGCAGACGATCCCGCTCACGTTTGAAGCCTGGAAACTCTCTGATGACTATATCGGTGGAAGAGGTTTCTTTACCGGCGCGTTTGTTGGCCTGCACTGTGAAGATATCAGCGGCGACGGTTGCTACGCTGATTTTGCTTCGTTCTCGTATCAGCCTGAAGCATAACGGCGAGCTGGGTTATCGCGCGCGATAGCCCAGCGTTTTTGATAGCCCCAGCCCGGCGTCCATCAACATCTGGCGATAGCTCGCCAGCTCGCTATCGCTTACGCGTGAGGTGAGGGTGGAAAGGCTGAGTGCGGCAATGACGCGCGATTCATGATTCCATACCGGTACCGCTATGCAACGCACACCTTGTTCGTTTTCCTCGTTATCACTTGCGTAGAGGTTTTGGCGGGTTTGCGCCAGCGCCGCCAGCATTGCGGCGCGGTCAGTGATGGTGGAGGGTGTAAAGCGTGTGAATGGGTACCCTTCCAGCAACGCGGAGAGTTCTTCGTTGTCCAGCCAGGCCAGTAATACTTTGCCGATAGCGGTGGCATGTACGGGCAGGCGGCGGCCAATTCGTGAATAGGCAATCGCGGCCTGTTTGCCTTCGATTTTCTCGATGTAGATACCTTCGTTACCGTCCAGAATACCCAGATGGGTGGTTTGCCCGGTCTCCTGCGACAGTACCGTCAGCCAACTTTTCGCCTTCTGACGAATATCCATCGTGCTAACCACAAAATGCCCGCGTTCGACCAGTTTCATCCCGAGGCAGTATTTACCGTTTTCCGGGTTCTGATCGATATAGCCGTGGAGTTGCAGGGTTTTGAGAAGAGAATGGAGGGTGCTTTTGCTCAATCCCATCTGTTTACTGATTTCGGTGATTTTGAGTTCCGTTGACTGCTCATTAAACAAGTCGAGGATCTGCAAAGCACGTTCAACAGACTGAATTATTGGCATAATTTATTACCGTCCACGAAGGGTTCTCCTCGTGTGACCGTACTATTTTCGGGGGGGAAAAGCAATGCCGAATGGCGGCCTTAAACACTGCGCCATCCGGTAACTCAACTTACTGGCTTAACGTCGCCACCATTACCGCTTTGATGGTGTGCATACGGTTTTCTGCCTGATCAAAGACAATGCTTGCCGCAGACTCAAATACCTCATCGGTGACTTCCATACCGCCATGCAAGCCATACTCTTCTGCCATTTTCTTACCGAGGGTGGTCTGGTCATCGTGGAACGCAGGCAGACAGTGGAGGAATTTCACCTGCGGGTTACCGGTCAGCGCCATCATCGCGCTATTCACCTGATATTCACGTAGCAGCGCGATACGTTCCGCCCACTTCTCTTTGGCTTCCCCCATCGACACCCACACATCGGTATAGATAAAGTCAGCGCCTTTCACGCCTGCCGCAATCTCTTCGGTCAGTGTGATATTACCGCCGTTTTTCTGCGCCATCGCTTTGCATTCCGCCACAAGGGACGCGTCCGGCCAGCAGGATACGGGCGCAACCAGACGTAAATTCAGCCCCGTTAATGCCGCCGCTTCCAGCATCGAATTGCCCATGTTGTTACGCGCATCGCCTGCATACACCAGCGTCATTTCATTGAACGCTTTGCCCGGCAGATGCTCCTGCATGGTCAGCAGATCAGCCAGTAATTGCGTCGGGTGAAATTCATTGGTCAGGCCGTTCCACACCGGCACACCGGCATACGCCGCCAGCGTTTCGACAATCTCCTGGCCGTAGCCGCGATACTGTATGCCGTCGTAGATGCGGCCCAGCACGCGCGCGGTATCTTTGATAGATTCTTTATGGCCAATCTGGCTGCCGCTGGGGCCGAGGTATGTCACGCGGGCGCCTTGATCGTATGCGGCAACTTCGAAAGAGCATCGGGTACGGGTCGAGTCTTTTTCGAAGATGAGCGCGATATTTTTACCGGTCAGTTTTGGTGTTTCGTTACCGTTTTTTTTATCGGCTTTCAGCTGCGCGGCGAGTTGCAGCAGAGTGGTAAGTTCAGCAGAGGTGAAATCAAGCAATTTCAAGAAATGCTTCTGATAAAACGCAGACATGGTTCCCTCACATGGTTAAGACCACTTGTTGAATTAAAATTCAATTTATATGGATGATTATTCATTTGCAACCCTGTTTAACAAATCTTTGCTGGAAAGGTGGAGGCAATGTCAGCGGTATGTGACAATAAGAGTATCGGCAGGACATTATGAGGAATCAGCCATGGCAAACCCGGAACTACTGGAAGAGCAGCGTGAAGAGACGCGCTTGATTATTGAAGAATTACTCGAGGATGGCAGCGATCCCGACGCGCTGTACACCATTGAGCATCACCTTTCCGCAGATGACTTCGAAACGCTGGAGAAAGCTGCAGTAGAAGCGTTCAAACTCGGCTATGAAGTGACCGAGCCGGAAGAGCTGGAAGTGGAAGAGGGCGACACGGTCATTTGCTGCGACATCCTCAGTGAATGCGCGCTGAACGCCGAGATCATCGACGCTCAGGTAGAGCAACTGATGAATCTGGCAGAGAAGTTTGAAGTGGAATACGACGGCTGGGGAACCTACTTTGAAGACCCTAACGGCGAAGACGGCGACGATGAAGATTTCGTCGACGAAGACGACGACGGTGTGCGCCACTAAGTTCCAGATGCTATACGGTACGACAGCGCCTGCTGTCGTACCTTAATGACAGGTTGCCAATGGATTACCCGCAAATACTCTCTCCGGTTCTCTCTTTTCTGCAATGCCCAACGCCAAAGGCGTGGCTCGATAAAGCCCGCGATCCGGCAAATCTCCCGCTGCTGTTAACCGACCACCTGGTATGCGAGCTGAAAGCTGCGCAAACGGCGATGCTGCTTGTGCGTAAATATGTTGCGGATAAACAGGGGGCTGATGCGTTGCTTGCCTGGTTACAACCCTACGAAGCGTTTGCCTTCCGTGAAGGGCCGGAGCCTGATTTCGTCGCCCTGCATAAGCAGATCGGCAAAAGCGCGATGCCGCAGACGGACGACCCGTGGGGGCAGGCGTTGATCGACAGCATGGTGCTGCTGATCAAAGAGGAGCTGCATCACTTCTGGCAGGTGCGCGAGGCCATGACCGCGCGCCAGATCCCGTACGTGAAGATCACCGCCAGCCGCTATGCCAAAGGGATGCTGAAAGAGGTGCGAACCCACGAGCCGCTGACGCTGATTGATAAGCTGATTTGCGGGGCGTATATCGAGGCGCGTTCCTGCGAGCGTTTTGCCGCGCTGGCACCGTATCTTGATGAGCCGTTGCAGAAGTTTTATCTCTCGTTGCTGCGTTCAGAAGCGCGTCACTATCAGGATTACCTGGCGCTGGCGCAGCAGGTGTCGAAAGTGGATATCACGCCGCGCGTTCGCTTCTTTGGTGAAGTGGAGGCAACGTTAATCACCTCGCCGGACGATGAGTTTCGTTTTCACAGCGGTGTGCCGATGTGATTGTCTGCCCGATACGCGTACTGCGTCGGGCAAACTTACAGACCTTTCAGCATCCGCACTTCGCAATCCACATGTCCGGTGCAGCCCAGCGGTTCGCTGATGTGCTCAAAGCCTAAATGTTCATACAGGCCGATGGCTTCACGCAGAAACGCGGTGGTTTCCAGATAGCAGCGTTTGAAGCCCTGTTCGCGGGCGTGATCGAGCGCCATCAGCGCCAGTTTCTTCGCCAGACCCTGACCGCGTACAGTCGACAGAAAATACATCTTCTGCAATTCACAAATATCCGGCTCGCTACAGGAGAGTGGCGCAATACCGCCGCCGCCCACCACGCGACCATTTTGCTCCACCACCCAATACGCGTGGCCAGGCTGGCTGTAAAGCTGGTACAGCTCATCCAGATTGGGATCGGCAACGGTATAGCCTTTGTCGGCGGTCAGGCCGTATTCGGCAGAGACCTGACGGATGACGCTGGCCACCGCGGGATTATCGTCAGCGGTGATCAGGCGCAGGGTCGCTGCGACCGGAGATATAACACTCATAGCGAAACTCGAAATAAATAGTGACAGATATACGCAGTTAATAACACCGCAGGGCAGGGGAGTGCAAGAGAGGATAATTCAGGAACGAATGTATTGTGCGCCTGATAAAGCGCACAATACATTGATATTGGAACGGACTGTAGGCCGGGTAAGCGTAGCGCCACCCGGCATTTGATTACAGCTCGGCGATAACCGCCTGCTGCTCAACCAGTTTCGCTTTCGCTTCCGCGTAACCGTCCAGCTTCTCACGCTCTTTGGCGATCACCGCTTCCGGTGCGCGCGCCACAAAGCCTTCGTTAGACAGTTTGTTTTCGATGCGGCTGATTTCACCTTCGATTTTCGCCACTTCTTTCGCCAGACGCGCCAGCTCATCTTCTTTGTTGATGAGGCCAGCCATCGGGATCAGCAGCTCAGCGCCGTCGATGATTTTGGTCACGGATACCGGACCTTTGTCATCGGCTGGCAGCACGGTGATGCTCTCCAGACGCGCGAGGTTCAGCAGGAAGCCACGGTTGTCGTTCACACGACGCTCCGCGTCCTTGCTGCAACCGCGCAGCAGAAGCTCCAACGGTTTACCCGGGGCGATGTTCATTTCCGCACGGATGTTACGTACCGCAATGATGGCCTGTTTCAGCCACTCGGTGTCAGAAGCCGCTGCTTCATCGACCTGAGACGCATCGTACTGCGGGAACGGCTGCAGCATGATGGTGTCGGCGGTGATGCCGCAAATCACTTTCACGCGCTGCCAGATGGTTTCCGTGATGAACGGGATGATCGGGTGCGCGAGGCGCAGCAGACCTTCCAGCACGGTAACCAGAGTATGGCGAGTGCCGCGCAGTTCAGACTCAGAACCACCGTTCATCACCGGCTTGGTCAACTCCAGATACCAGTCGCAGAACTGGTTCCAGGTGAACTCGTACAGGATGCCTGCAGCGATATCGAAGCGGTAGTTATCCAGCGCTTCGCGGTACGCTTTGATGGTCTGGTTAAACTCCGCCAGAATCCAGCGGTCCGCCAGCGACAGGGTCATTTCGCCGCCGTTGAAGCCGCAATCCTGCTCTTCGGTGTTCATCAGCACAAAGCGGCTGGCGTTCCACAGTTTGTTACAGAAGTTACGGTAACCTTCCAGGCGCTTCATATCCCAGTTGATATCGCGACCGGTAGAGGCGAGTGCCGCCAGGGTGAAGCGCAGGGCGTCGGTGCCGTGCGGCTCGATGCCATCCGGGAATTGCTTCTCGGTGCGCTTACGGATTTTCTCCGCCAGCTGCGGCTGCATCATGTTGCCGGTACGTTTCTCCAGCAGGTCTGCCAGGGAAATGCCGTCGACCATATCCAGCGGGTCAATCACGTTGCCCTTGGATTTGGACATCTTCTGGCCTTCGTCGTCACGAATCAGACCGGTCATGTAGACGGTATGGAACGGAACCTGCGGCTTGCCGTTTTCATCTTTGATGAAGTGCATGGTCATCATGATCATGCGGGCAATCCAGAAGAAGATGATGTCGAAGCCGGAGACCATCACGCTGGATGGGTGGAACTGACGCAGGGCGTCGGTGTTTTCCGGCCAACCGAGAGTGGAGAAGGTCCACAGCGCGGAGGAGAACCAGGTGTCGAGAACGTCTTCGTCCTGACGAAGCGCAACGTCTGCGCTCAGGTTGTTTTCCTGACGGACTTCGTCTTCAGTGCGACCCACGTAGACGTTGCCTTCGTTGTCGTACCATGCAGGGATACGGTGACCCCACCACAGCTGACGGGAGATACACCAGTCCTGAATATCACGCATCCAGGAGAAGTACATGTTTTCGTACTGCTTCGGCACGAACTGAATGTCGCCATTCTCAACCGCTTCAACCGCCGGTTTCGCCAGCACGTCGGCACGCACGTACCACTGGTCGGTCAGCATCGGTTCGATAACCACGCCGCCACGGTCGCCGTACGGCACGGTCAGGTCGTGCGGTTTGATCTCTTCCAGCAGGCCGAGCGCGTCAACGGCAGCAACCACCGCTTTACGGGCGGCAAAGCGTTCCAGCTTCTGGAACTCCGCCGGGATGTCGCTGGCGTAGACGTCAGATTCTTCACCTTTGGTATCAAAGACCTGGGCGCTTTCACGGATGTCACCGTCAAAGGTCAGGATGTTGATCATTGGCAGGGCGTGACGTTTACCGACTTCATAGTCGTTAAAGTCGTGCGCCGGGGTGATTTTCACGCAGCCGGTGCCTTTTTCCATATCGGCGTGGTCATCGCCCACAATCGGAATGCGGCGGTTTACCAGCGGCAGCACCACGAATTTGCCAATCAGATCTTTATAACGCGGATCTTCCGGGTTCACGGCCACGCCGGTATCGCCCAGCAGGGTTTCCGGACGCGTGGTGGCAACCACCAGGTAATCTTTACCATCTGCGGTTTTCGCGCCGTCGGCCAGCGGATAGCGGATGTGCCACATCGAGCCTTTAGACTCGCGGTTTTCCACTTCCAGATCAGAGATGGCGGTGCGTAGTTTCGGATCCCAGTTGACCAGGCGTTTGCCACGGTAAATCAGGTCTTCTTTGTAGAGGCGTACGAAGACTTCTTTCACGGCATTGGAAAGACCTTCGTCCATGGTGAAGCGCTCGCGCTCCCAGTCCACGGAGTTACCGAGACGGCGCATCTGACGGGTAATGGTGCCGCCGGATTCCGCTTTCCACTGCCAGATTTTGTCGATGAACGCGTCGCGTCCGTAATCGTGACGGGTTTTACCTTCTTCAGCGGCAATCTTGCGCTCAACCACCATCTGGGTGGCGATACCGGCATGGTCGGTCCCCGCCTGCCAGAGGGTGTTTTTACCCTGCATGCGCTGGTAGCGGATCATGGTATCCATGATGGTTTGCTGGAAGGCGTGACCCATATGCAAACTGCCGGTGACGTTCGGCGGCGGGATCATGATGCAGAAGGATTCTTTACTTTCATCACCGTTTGGCTTGAAGTAGCCCTGCTGTTCCCAGTGCTCGTAAAGCGGCTGTTCGATATCTTGTGGGTTGTATGTCTTTTCCATTATTTCCAGGTTGCCGTATTCAGGTTAAAACCAGCCACGCGGTAGGCTTTGTAGCGTTCACGCGCCAGTTGTTTCAGAGAATCTTCGTAAGGAACGAAGTCTATCACTTCTGTGAAAGCGGTGGCAAAATCTGCAAAGTTTGTTCGCAGGCTAATCAAGATATCCCGCGGGCTGCTGTTGCGTTTTTGCGGCCAGGCAATTTCAACCGGCGCGCCGCCTCTTGGGCCTTCACCCGCCAGATTATGTGGAACAAAACTGTCAGTCGGTCTTGCCCACAGCGCTTCATCCAGACGAATGGCCTGCTGCTCATCTTCACAGGCAATCAGCACGCGCTTGCCACTGCGCCAACGTTCTGCGGCAACGTCGCACACCAGTTGTTCGACAGCGCTTAAGCCATCGACGGTGGTGTCGTTGTCCAGAAGGTAGAACGTTGCATTCTTCATATATGGGGTTTCTTGTTGTGGATTTAAACGTATTGCCCGGTGGCGCTGCGCTTACCGGGCCTACGGTATCGTGACGTTGTAGGCCGGGTAAGGCGAAGCCGCCACCCGGCATTTAACATCACTCTTCGCCGTTAAACCCGGCGCGGTTGAGCAGGAACTGTGACAGCAACGCGACCGGACGACCGGTTGCGCCTTTCGCTTTGCCGGAACGCCATGCGGTACCGGCGATGTCCAGGTGCGCCCAGTTGTATTTACGGGTAAAGCGCGACAGGAAGCAGCCTGCGGTGATTGCCCCGCCAGGACGCCCGCCGATGTTAGCCATATCCGCAAAGTTGGACTCCAGTTGCTCCTGGAACTCATCGCCCAGCGGCAGACGCCATGCGCGGTCACCCGCCTGCTCGGACGCGCTAATAAGCTCGTGCGCCAGCGGATTATGGTTCGACATCAAACCGGTGATGTGATGGCCCAGCGCAATCACGCAAGCCCCGGTCAGGGTCGCCACGTCAATCACCGCTTCTGGCTCAAAACGTTCAACGTAGGTTAATACGTCGCACAGCACCAGACGGCCTTCGGCATCGGTGTTCAGCACTTCAACGGTCTGACCGGACATGGTGGTCAACACGTCGCCAGGACGATAAGCTCGCCCGCCCGGCATGTTTTCACAGCCCGCCAGCACACCGATGACGTTAATCGGTAACTGCAGTTCCGCCACCATGCGCATCACGCCGTACACTGCCGCCGCGCCGCACATGTCGTACTTCATCTCGTCCATACCTTCGGCAGGCTTGATGGAGATACCGCCGGAGTCAAAGGTCAGCCCTTTACCGACCAGTACGATCGGTCGTACGTCTTCGGACGGATTGCCTTTGTATTCGATAACCGACATCAGCGATTCGTTTTGCGAACCGTTGCCCACTGCAAGATAGGAGTGCATGCCCAGCTCTTTCATCTGCTGTTCGCCGATGACGCGGGTGATGACGTTTTTGCTGTAGGAATCGGCCAGCTGACGCGCCTGCGAAGCCAGATAACCGGCGTTGCAGATGTTCGGCGGCATATTGCCAAGATCTTTTGCTGCCTTGATACCAGCGGCAATCGCCAGACCATGCTGGATCGCACGTTCACCGCTGGTCAGTTCACGGCGGGTTGGCACGTTGAAGACCATTTTACGCAGCGGACGACGCGGTTCGCTTTTGTTGGTTTTCAGTTGATCAAAACTGTACAGCGTCTCTTTGGCTGTCTCGACCGCCTGGCGCACTTTCCAGTAGTTATTACGGCCTTTGACGTGCAGTTCGGTCAGGAAGCAAACGGCTTCCATTGAGCCAGTATCATTCAGTGTATTGATGGTTTTCTGAATGACCTGCTTGTACTGACGCTCATCAAGTTCGCGCTCTTTGCCACAACCAATAAGGAGAATTCGCTCGGACAAAACGCTCGGCACATGGTGCAACAATAGCGTCTGCCCCGGTTTTCCTTCCAGTTCTCCACGGCGCAGCAGTGCGCTAATGTACCCGTCGCTGATCTTATCGAGCTGTTCTGCAATCGGAGAGAGGCGACGCGGTTCAAAGACGCCCACGACGATGCAGGCACTCCGCTGTTTCTCCGGGCTACCGCTTTTTACACTGAACTCCATGCACTACACTCCTGATTCTTAAAGACAACGGCGGTGGCTACGGATAGAATTGCAAGCTTTCGTAACTCATGTCCGCTGTTGCGGTGACTTCGTGTTAATCTTAACGTTATTACGGTATTGGCACGTCAGAACAATTTTCTGAGAGGTGAATCCGTTGAGTATAATAGTCTTAGCGACGATTTCGACGACTCAAGAGAATAAATGACGTTTAAGCCATGAAACAAGCTAAAATCCTGCAAAAGACGAGTTTTTACGGGCGTATTTAAAGTGATAATCATAAGATATCTGGTACGGGAGACGCTCAAAAGCCAACTTGCGATCCTTTTCATCTTGCTTTTGATCTTCTTTTGTCAAAAGTTAGTGAGGATCCTCGGTGCGGCGGTTGACGGTGATATTCCGGCAAATCTGGTGTTCTCTCTGCTGGGGCTGGGTGTGCCTGAAATGGCGCAGCTCATTCTGCCTCTCAGCCTGTTCCTTGGGCTGCTGATGACGCTGGGCAAACTGTATACTGAAAGTGAAATTACGGTCATGCACGCCTGCGGGTTGAGCAAAGCCGTCCTGGTAAAAGCCGCCATGGTACTGGCGTTGTTTACTGGTATTGTCGCTGCGGTCAACGTCATGTGGGCGGGACCTTTATCATCTAAACATCAGGATGAAGTGCTGGCGGAGGCGAAAGCCAACCCCGGTATGGCTGCGCTTGCGCAGGGGCAATTCCAGCAGGCAACCAATGGCAGCTCGGTCCTGTTTATCGAAAGTGTCGATGGCAGCGACTTCAAAGACGTGTTTCTCGCGCAAATCCGCCCGAAAGGCAACGCCCGTCCTTCCGTGGTGGTGGCTGATTCCGGGCATTTGACGCAGCTTCGCGACGGCTCTCAGGTGGTCACCCTGAATCAGGGGACACGCTTCGAAGGGACCGCGCTGTTACGTGATTTCCGCATTACCGATTTCCAGAACTATCAGGCGATTATCGGGCATCAGGCGGTTGCGCTGGATCCCAATGATTCCGAGCAGATGGATATGCGCTCGCTGTTGTCGGCCAAAACCGATCGTGCCCGGGCGGAACTACACTGGCGCCTGACGCTGGTGTTTACCGTATTCATGATGGCGCTGATGGTCGTACCACTGAGCGTGGTGAACCCACGTCAGGGGCGCATCCTGTCAATGCTCCCGGCGATGTTGCTGTATCTGCTGTTCTTCCTTGTGCAGACCTCCCTGAAATCCAATGGCGGCAAAGGCAAACTGGACCCGGCTCTCTGGATGTGGGCGGTGAACCTGGCATATCTGGCGTTGGCGATTGGCCTGAACTTGTGGGATACGGTGCCGGTACGCCGTCTGCGTGCCCGTTTTCTGCGTAGAGGAGCGGTGTAATGCAGCCATTTGGTGTACTTGACCGCTATATCGGTAAAACCATTTTCACCACCATCATGATGACGCTGTTCATGCTGGTGTCGCTCTCCGGCATCATCAAGTTCGTCGACCAGCTGAAAAAAGCCGGGCAGGGGAGCTACGATGCGCTGGGCGCAGGGATGTATACCCTGCTCAGCGCGCCAAAAGATGTGCAGATCTTCTTCCCGATGGCGGCTTTGTTGGGCGCGTTACTGGGGCTGGGGATGTTGGCGCAGCGCAGCGAACTGGTGGTGATGCAGGCTTCTGGTTTCACCCGCATGCAGGTGGCGCTGTCGGTCATGAAAACGGCCATTCCATTGGTGCTGTTGACGATGGCAATTGGCGAGTGGGTTGCGCCGCAGGGCGAGCAGATGGCGCGTAACTATCGTGCTCAGCAAATGTATGGCGGCTCGTTGCTCTCTACCCAGCAAGGGTTGTGGGCAAAAGACGGCAACAACTTTGTGTATATCGAACGGGTTAAAGGCGATACGGAGCTGGGCGGGATCAGTATCTACGGTTTCAACGAGCAGCGCCGTTTGCAGTCGGTGCGTTACGCCGCTTCTGCGAAATTCGATGCTGAGCACAAAGTATGGCGTCTGTCGCAGGTCGATGAGTCCAACCTGACCAATCCGAAGCAAATCACCGGTTCGCAGACGGTGAGCGGTACCTGGAAAACCAACCTGACGCCGGACAAACTCGGCGTGGTGGCGTTAGATCCAGATGCGCTGTCTATTAGCGGTCTGCACAGCTACGTGAAGTATCTGAAGTCGAGTGGTCAGGACGCCGGACGCTACCAGCTCAATATGTGGAGTAAAGTGTTCCAGCCGCTCTCTGTGGCCGTCATGATGCTGATGGCGCTGTCGTTCATTTTCGGCCCGCTGCGTAGCGTTCCGATGGGAGCGCGTGTTGTCACCGGTATCAGCTTTGGTTTTGTCTTCTACGTGCTTGACCAGATCTTTGGTCCACTGACGCTGGTTTATGGCATTCCGCCGATTATTGGCGCGCTGTTGCCGAGCGCATCGTTCTTCCTGATCAGCCTCTGGTTGATGCTGCGGAGATCGTAATCCTGTTGCCCTCCCGTGACACGGGAGGGCACTTGTCTCACCTTAGCGTTTTCTCCCGCCCAGTAAGCTGCCCAACATCCCGCGTATAATTTGATTGGTTACCTGACGGGCTGCGCTTTTGGCAACACTCTGTACGACACCATCACGTTTACCGCCGCGTGGCCCGGTACTGCCAAACAGAATGTCTTTCAACCCACCGAGAATACCCTCGTCAACCGCGACCTCTTTGCCTTTCACCGTTGGGTTGTTCTGCTGTTCTGTGCTGGCCTGTACACCTTTTTGCAGCCTCTCGTAAGCGGATTCGCTATCCACCTCTTCCTCATACTTACCGTACAGGGCTGAGTGATTAATTAACCCATTGCGTTCATCGTCGGTGAGTGGCCCCATTCGCGAGCAGGGCGCAATGACCATTGCGCGTTCCACCACCGACGGACTGCCTTTAGCATCAAGAAACGAGATTAGCGCTTCGCCAGTACCCAGCTCCTGAATGGCTTTTTCGGTATCAAATGCCGGGTTTGCCCGCATCGTCTGCGCTGCGGTTTTCACCGCTTTCTGATCTTTCGGCGTGAAGGCGCGCAGAGCATGCTGCACACGGTTACCCAACTGCCCGAGCACGTTGTCGGGTATGTCGGACGGGTTCTGCGAGACGAACCAGACGCCAACGCCTTTTGAACGGATCAGGCGGATAACCTGTTCGATTTTATCCAACAGCACCTGTGGCGCGTCGTTGAACAACAGATGCGCCTCGTCGAAGAAGAACACCAGCTTCGGCTTCTCCAGATCGCCCGCTTCCGGCAGTTGCTCGTAAAGTTCGGAGAGCATCCACAGCAGGCTGGCTGCATACAGTTTTGGCATCTGGTAAAGTTTTTCTGCGCTGAGGATATTGATAATCCCTTTGCCGTTTGCGTCGACGCGCATCCAGTCGGTGATCTCCAGCATGGGCTCGCCAAAGAAGTGGGTCGCGCCCTGTTGCTCGAGGGTCAGCAGGCCACGTTGTATCGCCCCCACCGAGGCGCTACTGATATTGCCGTACTGATTCTGGAAGGATTTGGCGTTATCGCCAATGTATTGGGTAATGGCCCGCAGGTCTTTGAAATCCAGCAGCAACAATCCCTGGTCATCGGCAATACGAAAGATAATATCAAGGACGCCGGACTGGACCTCGTTCAGGTTCAGCAGGCGCGCGAGCAGTAGCGGCCCGAGATCGGAGATGGTCGCCCGCACCGGATGGCCTTTTTCGCCGAAAATATCCCACACCACCACTGGATTGGCGTGGGGCTGCCAGTCGGCGATACCGATGTTTTTTAGCCGGGTAAGCAGTTTTTCCGAGGCTACGCCCTCTTTAGCCACGCCCGTCAGATCGCCTTTCACATCCGCCATAAACACCGGAATGCCGATTTCCGACAGCGACTCGGCCAGCTTTTGCAACGTGACAGTTTTACCCGTCCCCGTCGCGCCGGTAATCAGCCCGTGACGGTTCGCCATGCCTGGCAGTAAGAACAGCTCGGTTTCTGGCGTGCGGGCAATTAATAAGGGTGCGCTCATGAGATTTCCTCCATTTATCCTGCCTGGAGTATAGGCAACCACCGGGCGTTCCACATCGCGAAATTCCTGACTTTGCGAAGCGGATTCCGAAGAGGCAGGGATAAACGGGCGGCAAACGCCACCCGGAAGAGGGGATCAGAAGTCGGCTTTCAGTACCACGCGGTAACGCGCTTTGCCGTCGCGAACGTGCTGGATGGCTTCGTTGATTTGCGACATTGGGAACAACTCTGTCGTCGGCGAGACCTTGCTGCGTCCGGCAAATTTCATCAGCTTGCGCAGCTCATAGGGCGTACCGGTCGCCGAACCGGAGATGCTGCGATCGCCAGCAATCAATGTAAACGCCGGAACCGGCAGCGGTTTCATCACTGCGCCGACGGTGTGGAAATGGCCGCCATAGGCCAGCGCTTCAAAGTAGGGCTGCCAGTCGAGATCGACATTAACGGTGTTGATAATGAGATCAAACTGGCCAGCCAGCGCATTTAACGCGTCTGGATCGCGGCTGTTCACTACTTTATCAGCCCCCATAGCCAGCACTTCCTGCTCTTTTGACGGATTCGAGCTGAATGCGGTCACTTCACAGCCCATCGCGTGCAGTAGCTTAATAGCTATGTGCCCAAGACCACCGATGCCGATCACCCCCACGCGACTGGTCGCGGTGATGTGGTGCATCAGCAGAGGTTTAAAGACCGTAATACCGCCGCATAACAGAGGACCAGCGGACTCAATATCAATGCTCTCCGGAAGCGGGATCACCCACTGCCAGTCTGCCCGCAGTTTCTCGGAAAAACCGCCACGGTTGAGAATGGTGGGTACGGCTCCTTCCAGGCAGTTAATCTGATTACCGCTGATACATGCATCGCAATGCCCACAGCTGCGCGCCGTCCAGCCAACGCCCACGCGCTGACCAACTTTCAACCCTTTTTCCTGCGCCGCACTGCCGAGCGCCGCCACGCGGCCAATCACTTCATGCCCGGCAACCAGCGGATACTGAGAGAATCCCCATTCGTTGTCGATCATGGAAAGATCGGAATGGCAGATACCGCAGTAGTCGACCTGCACCTCAACATCTTCCGGCCTGAGTTCACCGGCATCATATTCATAAAGTTCGAGTTCGCTACCCGCCTCTTTTGCGGCATAGCTTTTTATAATGGACATCGTGTTTCCCTCGGTGGGCGTTGAACAAGAAGTGTAGAGCATGGTCGGCAGAGGTGCTTCGCAGAGGGAGGGCTTAAGGCGCTAGAGGAGAGGGCGAAATGTGATGAATACTACTTTTAAAGTGCGTAATGCTGAAAATTTCAACACTTAGCGAGTGAGGCACACGCTGCCGCTTGCATGGTGGCGTGCGACAGGTATAATCCACAACGTTTTCCGCATACCTCTTCAGTGCCGAAGTGGCGAAATCGGTAGACGCAGTTGATTCAAAATCAACCGTAGAAATACGTGCCGGTTCGAGTCCGGCCTTCGGCACCAACAGTATGTAAATAGACCTCAACTGAGGTCTTTTTTTATGTCTAAAATCCAGTCCCCGCAAGGCTTTGCCCCGCTTTTCAGTCAACCGACATCAATCTGAGTTACCCCACATCAACATGCTTGTGAGTATAGAACCGAGTATATATGCTGGTTCGATAATGCTTATATACTCACGGCAGCATATGGAAGGAATACCATCATGGCCCTGACTGATACCAAGGTGCGTTCGGCAAAACCTGAAGCAAAGGAATACTCGCTTGTAGATGGCGATGGCATGTTTTTGCTGATACACCCTAACGGCTCCAAATACTGGCGCTTCCGTTTCCGCTTCGGTGGTAAGCAACACCTGATGGCTTTTGGGGTTTATCCTGAAACATCCCTGGCGGATGCTCGTCAAAAGAGGGAAGAGGCCAGGAGGCTTGTTGCTGCCGGTGTCGATCCTCGTGAGCATAAGCGTGCAGTAAAAGAAGAACAGGCTAAAGAGGTCATCACATTTGAATCTGTTGCCAGAGACTGGCACGCCAGCAATCAAAAGTGGTCTGAGTCGCATAGTGGCCGTGTTCTTAAAAGTCTGGAAGATAATCTGTTCGATGCGATTGGTAAGCGAAATATCGCCGAACTAAAAACCAGAGATTTACTTATTCCCATCAAAGCCGTAGAGATGTCTGGACGTCTTGAGGTGGCTGCGCGTTTACAGCAACGAACTACAGCAATTATGCGATTTGCCGTGCAAAGTGGTTTAATCGATTACAACCCCGCACAAGAGATCGCTGGAGCGGTTGCTACAGCAAAACGGCAACATCGCGCTGCGCTAGAACTTAATCGTATTCCTGAACTACTTCATCGTATCGACACATATACTGGCAGACCACTAACACGCTTAGCTGTGGAGCTGACTTTGTTGGTCTTTATTCGATCTAGTGAACTGCGTTTTGCACGCTGGTCAGAAGTCGATTTTGACACTGCAATGTGGACGATTCCGGGAGAACGCGAGCCATTGGAAGGTGTGAAGCATTCACATCGAGGATCGAAAATGCGGACCCCTCATCTTGTTCCTTTATCCCACCAGGCTCTGATCATTCTTGAAAAAATCAAAAGCATGAGTGGAAACCGAGAGCTGATCTTCGTTGGTGATCACGATCCGCGTAAGCCGATGAGTGAGAACACGGTTAACAAGGCTCTGCGTGTGATGGGCTACGATACGAAGTCTGAGGTTTGCGGGCATGGTTTCAGAACTATGGCATGCAGTTCGTTGATTGAATCAGGATTGTGGTCGAAGGATGCAGTAGAACGGCAGATGAGTCACCAGGAACGTAACTCTGTGCGTGCGGCTTATATTCATAAGGCCGAGCATCTTGGGGAGCGCAGGCTAATGGTGCAGTGGTGGGCGGATTATCTGGATGCGAATCGGGATAAGGGGGTTAGTCCGTTTGATTTTGGGAAACATTTTTTGAAAAAATAACTGGGTTATCTATTTATCAACAAAACAGCATATATCCACAATGCCCCGAATCACTTCCAATACCGGCCGAAAAAAGAAGAGCTCTGATTTAACTTGGCATCGATATTTGTAAGGGATCAATCAGTCAGGGATTTCAAAAAGTGTGTAGGACTAAAAGAGGTATGTTTACACGCCTAATGATTGGCTCACTATTATGTGAGCCAATCATTAATTGGCACAAATCAACCCCAGCACTACTCTCTGACAGTTATGAGCGACATCTCTTATAAAGACTCCAAATCAATCAGAGCTTGAAAGTATTTTTTGGAGCCCCAGTTTTTGGGCAAAGCTAACATTTCTCAATCTGGCTCTCTTTGAAATATCAGACAACTTTAATATTTCCATTCGAATATTTGCAATAGTTTGCCTGTTAGTTAAGTCGGCACTTCTCACTGGAATAGAATCCCTGTACCAACTTCCTGTGACTGATTGCTCATAATCGTTCAAAGATGAAATTGGCGATATTTTTTCACCAATCAAATAACAATAGAACTTTTCCAGCTTAACATTTGCGTAATTTGCCAATAGATTGCAATATTTAGGCATTTGTTGCAGGTAATCAGAAAGGTCAACGTCTTGAGCCTTAAATTCAAGCAAAATACACTTACCTTCTCCAGCATAAAGGTAAACATCAGGTCTCTGATTGGGCTTAAACCCTTCTTTTGCCATAACTTCATACGCTTCTCGTCGAAGAAGAGGAGTCCCATCAGGTAAAGTTATTTTACTCAACTCTATTTCAGAAAACCCTTGATAATAAAGAAATTCTTCATCAAGAACCCAAAGGTCATTAATCTCACTATTAGTTTTTCTTTTAAAAAATAAGTCATGAATAATCCCCTCTCTATCTTTTCTTTTCCCTGAAGGTAGTTCTTCATTTTGAATGTCAAGCTTGTTTGATAATATTTTGTCCAGCAGCGTTGTAATAATCTCTCTGCGAACAACGTACTTAGAAAGTTCTTCCTTATTTTGCTCATCAACAAGTAGAGAAATTTCTTTTGATTTTGACTCGATTTGTGCTTGATAATTATCAGCTGCAGGATTTAGTTTATCTAGTTGTTTAATGATAGTTCTAGTTTTATTACTCTTATCTGCGATAATATTGGCCAATTCAACATGTAGAGATTTAATTATCACTTCATCTGGTGCATTCAGCTTTACTCGGCCTTTGACAATGTCAGCAACCTTTGCTGATACACCGAGTTCTCGAGCGAGCATCATCACTCTTTTGCTGGTTGCTTCCTTTGCGTCTACAAGTTCCTCATAAATGCTATCTAGCTGAATCCCAACCTCTTTTTTAATATCATCCATATACACATATGAATCATCATAAAATAAAGAAGAAGAAATCTGATTAACCTCTGATTTAGATTTGATTATAAAAGAATCTACAGCGTCATTTACATTTTCTGGGCGATCTAAGTAATCACCATAAAATGCTGCAATTTTTTTCTTACCATTCAACCCATTGGCATTATTTACAATAGGATTCTTAATGTGTTCGACTGGGATATCTTTACTGCAAAGAAATGCCCCGTGACTTTCTATTGATTCAGCGTCAAACTCAAATACCAGCCACTTAAACATTTCTGGTTCTTTACCTGAATCGCAAATCCAGTCAACACCATTTTTTGCCTTGTCATTTTGTCGTGGGTAGGAGTAAGGAACTGTAAACAGTCCGGATTGACAAGGTTCAGGGAAGAGATCGGGAGTCAAGCAAACTGTTTCTGATTCTGAAGACACAGAATATTCAAATTGAAGCTTTAAATCAGGGAATGTGATATCTTTCTGCTTTTCCAAATACACACGCAAAGCATATTGAGATTTAATAAGAGACTCAAATTTTTTCAGTGTCAACGAACTGAAATATTCATCATCTTTTTTCTGTGACTTAAACCCTTGCAAAGTTATTGTTGTCAGAGATTCCTCAGAATTCGACGGCACCAGCCGCTCATCAAAGATGAAATTCTCATTACTGCTTTTGAAAGTTCGAATATAGCTCTCATTCTTTTCTACATATTGACTAACTATACTAAGTTGAGAGAAACGGTGTAAGAACTGTAAACGCCCAGTACCTCTATTATGATAGCCTTTAGAATTATCTAGTATTGCGCCAAATCTTTCAAAAGAAACGCTGTTAAATCCAACACCAGTATCAGAAATAACTATACGATCGAGGTGCTTCTTTTCTTCGTCAATATCGTTGAAATGAAAATTCACACTGATGTATTGTTTTTTAGTGCTTTTTTTTTCGAGGATAGACTCTAAAGAGTTAGTTATTGCCTCAAAAACTGGAGCTAGCGTGTTCTTTGAGGCTGGTATAAGCCTAAGCATACCTAGGAGGTTTGCGTTTGGGTTTCTCATTTTTTCCTAACTCTTTCAGAGAAATTATGTACGTGGTCAGATTAGCAACAATTGTCAGTAAATTCACTACCAATACTTCGTTAGGTCTTCGTGACAACACATCGCGGCCGCAAGTAAAAATAGAGAAAATGTCGAATTAACTCTATGTACTCAACTAACCTCGCTAGAATGATCACCTTCCTCATACTGTTTGGCACCACGTGCAGCTTGCTGACGACGCAGATTTCGCTTTTCCCACTTTGCTTGCAACCACTCGCTATGTGACGGCATGTTAAGGTACAGCTGCTGGGTCATATCGGCTAGAATACGGAGGTCATCTGTATATCCGCGGTGCTCATTTCGCATTTCGGCCTGGCGACCACCTGCACTACTCCACGCTTCAGAAAGCGAATATGGTGCAAACAGCTCTAGACCAGTTAATAGTATCACGGGAGCCCTTGTTTGCTGGCGATCGTGAATGTATTCACGCCCCCAGGCAGCAAGTTTTGCAATCCGCTTAATCTCTGCTGGGGAAAGGTCTCCGGCCTGCTTCATAGTTGCAAAAACGAGAATAGCACCGGGAAAGCGGATAGCAAGTTGTTTCATTCTTTCTACATCTTCTACTTCAAATGCATCAGCTACTGCATTTTTCTCTTCAGAATTCTCGCCTCTGAAGCTTTTGGCCTCTCCAAATACGAGTTCTGCGTGGTGATCCAATCCATTGCGGATTTTGCGTTGATACCAAAGTATGAGATCAGCTTCAACGCGTTGTTTTGGAGCCAACGTCAGTATTTGACCGGTTGACCATGTCACACTGGTATTATGATTTCCAAATGTGTTAGCAAAAAATCTTAACGTGAGTGATGCGGCATATCCCCCACGAGCGTAATCAGGAAGTGCAAACGGACCTATCAGCCTGTAGGCCCATCGGGACAACTGGCTCGAAGTTGGGTCGATCTTTGGAAAGTGGAACTTATTTAGACAAAGACTGCATGCTATTTCATGATCCAGTTCGCGAAGCGCGTGCCATCCCCACGTAGAGCATTTTGAACACTTCAACTCCAGGCCAAGTTCAACAGCACCACCTTCAACTAAAGTTTCTGCGTTTTTATTTCGCCAAATGTCACCCTTCACCGCGTTTTTAATCTTATTCTGAAATTCTTGGTGTTGAATCGAGGGTGAGATTGGTCTCCGCGAAATTTTATTTAGAAGCTTCACGATCTCTTCATGTGCAAAGCTGCTAACGCCCCAGAAACCGCCGAGTGTGTTAACAATTTGCTGTGTGGCTTGTCCTGCATCGGAGACCTGGCTGTCGATTCCATTGGTTTTTAGCCACTCACTGATAGAAGTTGTTCCATCGCTTAGACGCCAGAGGTCGGACGTATTTTTGTAACGGCAAAAAACAACAAAACCTTCTGTCGTAGGCAAGATTTTTTCCTGTATCGACTGGAAGCGAGGGAACTTAGGTGACCGGTAATCATTGGGAAAGACGGTTGCGACTCGCCCTGTATTTGACCAGTTATTAAGTTTCACGATGTTTGCCCAACGAACGTCGCTGATGCCATATCTCTCAGCGAAATCTGGATGGAGATTGTCGAAGCGAAGTTCGGTTCGATCACCATTAGCTTGCGTGTCGAATGTTTTTTCTGCTGCAGAGAGAGTGGGTCGTGTACTAGGAACCATAAAACGTGGTGTCGGACGCCAAATTGGTGGGTACCAATCTTGTCGGACATTTGCTCCAGCACGATTTACCTGCAAATGGTCTGCGTATAGTTGTTCGATGTCTGCAGAAGGGATCGACCTTGCAAACAACACGGTAGCATTGGTCATTGCGCCGTGTAAATTTCCTGGAAGTGGTCGATGGCAATGCTCAATGTATTCTCTACAGCACTCGGAAAGTACGTCGAGCCATTGAACTGGAATGGGGCGTACATTCCTCCTTACTGCACGAAGATTCCAGAAGTCGATGAGATCGCGTGAGTCTTGTGCATCCATGACGAAGATCGTTGGGTTCGCATGGTCATGATAATTAATATCAATATTCGAGTGACCAATCTGTAATGCTGAATTAAATCCATCTTTGTACAGTTCAGTTAGTGCTTCTGCGGTAAGTTCGACCTGTTTGGGATCAAAAGCATCGCGGAAACCTTGACCAAAATATTCAAGATCATCGGCCTCAGGAAAACTCCCGAAAAGGCAAGCACAGAACGACGTAAATGCTTTCGTCTGAGGTATGACATCTACAATATTGTGAGAATGTCTACGTACGAATTGAAATTGTTTCTTGTACAGATCTTTGTATAAATCGAAGACATCAAGACCCGCTCCGCCCCGCGGTTCTTCGGCTCGTCTAAGCATGTCAGACAGTTGAAGTACTCGGTCTGGATCATAGTCTAGCCCTGTAGCCAGCCCAGACTCAGCTTCTACGAGGAAATCAGGTTCGAAAGCATCAAGATAGCCATTTACGATCTGCAAGGCGCTCTCTGGTTTGTAGTCATCCCTATTCCACCATTTGGGGACATGGCCAAAAATGGGAATGATAGGGTTAAATTTGCCGCCCCACAGGCAGGTGTTTATTTGGAAGATTTCCAGTAATCGCTGATTGTCGCTGGGTTTTACTAGGAATGCGAATCGAATTGGTCGTAGCGTTACAATGGCGCTGATGTGGTCCATAATTCTTCCTGTAGGAGTGTAGGGCGATCACCTTGAAGTCGCATAACCATTTGTCAGGCACCGCGCAATTGAACGTTTACCAACATTCTACTTTGATTTATCTACCGTTTGAAAACTGTCTACGAATGATGTTGTATGAATAATTGGGGGTATTATCTGCCCTCATGATCAGATACATCTCTTAGCCAATGGTGCCTGCTTCTTGCACAAAGCTGCCTGCACAAGGGATATGATTGGATCATATTCGTAGCCAGAACCAACATACCGACATTACTTATCGACGGTTATATCTAATCTTGAATTCGGCCAGTTACAACCTGGTACACCAACACTGCGACAAGCTGTTTTACAACTAGTTTTGTGCAAGCCATCAATTCCCCTGTTTATAGGTGCTGGTTGCGAGCGATCGGTTGCCTGCTAATCGGTGATGACATCAAACTTGCATCCATTTTGGCTAGGAGCAATTAAGTCAGGCTGATTTTATGAGATAATCCCGGTCAATATCACTTTGCATACATTGTCGGATGCCCGCTTAGAGATTAACCCATGACGGGGTTTCCACTCGTCAAACCTTCACCTTTAAAACGTGGAATTCCGGCTATTTTTCATAAGAAAAAGAGAACATATTTACATGGCTAAATCACCAAATAAGAAAGCTGGTAAAGGCT
The DNA here is from genome assembly GCF_016811995.1 of Citrobacter sp. R56. Classification (GTDB taxonomy): domain Bacteria; phylum Pseudomonadota; class Gammaproteobacteria; order Enterobacterales; family Enterobacteriaceae; genus Citrobacter_D; species Citrobacter_D enshiensis. The sequence goes on along the minus strand of NZ_CP069159.1, from coordinate 4,032,037 downwards.
TCGAAGAGACCCTTTGGGATACTGCCAACCAGCTGCGTGGCAGCGTGGAATCCTCCGAATACAAGCACGTAGTGTTGAGCCTGGTATTCCTGAAATTTATCAGCGACAAGTTCGAAGCCAAGCGTAAGCAGTTAATTGACAACGGCCAGGAAGCCTTTGTCGATATGGATGTCTTCTATCAGCAGGACAACGTCTTCTTCCTGCCACCAGAAGCCCGCTGGTCTTATGTCAAAGCCCGCGCGAAGCAAGATGACATCGCGGTGATTATCGACACGGCCCTTTCTACTATAGAGAAATGTAATGCATCGCTGACCGGCGCCCTGCCGGATAACTACTTCTCCCGTCAGGGATTAGAGGTGAAAAGGCTCGCTTCTCTCATCGATAGTATTGAGAACATCGACACTCTCGCCAACGAATGCGATCTGACCGAAGAGGACCTAGTAGGCCGCGTCTACGAATATTTCCTTGGCAAGTTTGCAGCAAGCGAAGGCAAAGGTGGTGGCGAGTTCTACACCCCCAAAGCAGTAGTGACCCTGCTGGCTGAAATGCTTGAACCTTATCAGGGCAAGATCTACGACCCCTGCTGCGGCTCAGGCGGTATGTTTGTGCAGTCCCTCAAATTTGTTGAAAGCCATCAAGGTAAGAGTAAAGACATCGCTATTTACGGCCAGGAGCTGACCAGTACCACTTATAAGCTGGCCAAGATGAACTTGGCGGTGCGTGGGCTTTCCGGCAATCTGGGAGAGCGTCCGGCTGATACTTTTTTTGCCGATCAGCATCCGGATCTTAAGGCTGATTTCATCATGGCCAATCCACCTTTTAACCTGAAGGATTGGCGCAATGAGGCGGAGCTTACCAACGATCCGCGCTTTGCGGGTTTTCGCACGCCTCCTACCGGCAACGCTAACTATGCCTGGATTTTGCATATGCTCTCCAAGTTAAGCGAAGACGGCACTGCGGGCTTTGTGCTGGCCAATGGCTCCATGAGCTCGAATACCAGCGGCGAAGGAGAGATCCGCCAAAAGCTGATTGAAGATGACCGTATCGAATGCATGATTGCCTTGCCGGGGCAGCTGTTCTTCACCACCCAGATCCCGGTTTGTCTGTGGTTTATCAGCAAAAGTAAACAAGCCAATCCTCAATATGGTTACCGCGATCGTCGCGGCGAGACCTTATTTATTGATGCCCGCAATATTGGCACTATGGTGAGCCGTACCCAAAAAGAGCTGACTAAAGAGGATATCGCCACCATCGCTGATATCTTCCACGCCTGGCGCAGTAGCGAGAGCGAACTCAAGCGTCGCATTGAGGCCAAGGAGATCGGTGTCGAGCAATATCAGGATCAGGCCGGTTTCTGTAAGGTTGCCACTCTTGACGAGATAAAGGCCAACGACTTTGTGCTGACTCCGGGCCGCTATGTCGGGGCTGCTGATATTGAGGATGATGGGATTGCTTTTGAAACCAAGATGCAGGAGCTGGCCCAAACTCTTTATCGACAGTTGGATGAAGCGGCAACGCTGGATCAGGCGATACGTACCAATATGGAGGCGCTGGGGTATGGGAAATGAAACAACATTAATGACTCTTGGAGATGTTTGTTACATCACTGATGGTGCTCATGCAAAAGTTGAGCGGCAAGTATCAGGTGTAATGTATTTAACATCAAAAAATATTAGTGACGGAAAATTAAAACTTGATAGTTTTGATCACATCTCTGAGTCATGCTTTTCAAAATTATTCACTAATACAAAAAAAGCACAGAGAAAGTTGCAAGTTGGTGATGTATTGATGGGTATTATTGGGACTTTAGGTAATTGTTATCTCTATAAGGAAACAGATTATTTTGGGATTTCAAGTTCCATTGCAATACTACGTCCTGAACAAAGCAAATTGCTACCAGAGTATCTGTATTACTATATATCAAGTGTCTCATTCAAAAGCATCTTAGAGAAATTTAAAGGTGGTTCAGTTCAGGGCTATACCAACATTGCAACTATTAAAGCTTTACCGATCCCAATACCTTCAATTGAAATACAAAAAGAAATTGTTGCTAATCTTACGCCGCTAGATAACAAAATCACCCTCAACCGCCAAATCAACCAAACCCTAGAGCAAATGGCACAAGCGCTGTTTAAATCATGGTTTGTGGATTTTGATCCCGTGATTGATAACGCGTTGGATGTAGGCTTTTTCGAGCAGGATTTAGAATTCTCTGATGAGTTGCTGCGCCGCGCTGAGGCCCGCAAAGCGGTGCGGGAAATTGCCGACTTCAAACCCTTGCCGGAGGATATCCGCCAGCTATTCCCTGCAGCTTTTGAGGAAAGTTCTGAGGCTTCACTTGGCCTTGGTGGCTGGGTGCCGGAGGGGTGGGACGTTAAGCGCCTTGATGAAATATTAGAACTTGCATATGGCAAGGCATTGAAAAAATCCGAACGCATTAATGGGGATTATCCCGTATATGGTTCCGGTGGTATAGATGGTACACATATAAGCAGTTTGGTTGATGGCCCGGGGATCGTTGTTGGGCGTAAAGGAACTGTTGGTTCTATTTACTGGGAGTCTAAAAATTTCCATCCTATTGATACTGTCTTTTATGTGAAACCAAAAGCTGGCTTTACATTATTTTATTGTTATGAGCTGCTCAAAACTCTTGGTCTAGAAGAAATGAATACGGATGCTGCAGTACCTGGATTAAATAGGAATAACGCATATCGTCTTCTTTGTGTAGCGCCCAGCAATACAGTTTTGGAAGAACTATCAAAAGTATTAGGTAGTTATCGTCATCGCATAGAACTATGTGATAGGGAAAATATGACACTGACCAATCTCCGCGACACTCTACTCCCCAAACTAATCTCCGGTGAGCTGCGTCTTAGCGATAGTGAGGTCGACACTGCAGACGAAGTATTGGCCTAAGCCGTCCTACCGCCACATGGTTTATTTTTGGTGAGGCGGTTATTACCTACTCGGTCACACTGACAACAACAAAACAAGAAGCCATTGCCATGAGCCATATTTTCACGGAAGCGAAGCTGGAACAGGCCATTATCTCCCTACTGGGACAGCACTCGAATGCGGAAGGCCAACCCTGTTACCCTCATTTTGTCGGTAGCAATGTGCCGCGCAAAGAGAAAAGTGAGGTGCTGATTACGGATGACCTGCGCCAGTATCTGGCCAACCAGTATCAGGCTGAGGGGATCACGGAAGGGGAGATTTCTCATATCCTCCATCAGTTGCAGACGCTTCCTGCCAGCGATCTCTATCAGAGCAATAAAACCTTCTGCCACTGGCTCAGCAACGGCTTTTTACTTAAGCGTGAAGACCGTAATAAGAAAGACCTCTATATCGAGCTGATGGATACCAGCACCTTGTCAGAGCAGTTAGCCAGCTTATTTACAGGGCATGGCGAAGAGATGGTTGAGGTGGGCAATAATATCTACCGGTTAGTTAATCAACTGGAGATAGAAGGCCAGACCCGTGACGGTGGGCTGCAACTGCGTATCCCCGATGGCATCTTGTATGTGAACGGCCTGCCGCTGGTAGTCTTCGAGTTTAAATCGGCGGTACGTGAAGAAGAGGCCACCACCTATGACGCCTGGCGCCAACTTTGTGTGCGTTACAAGCGTGATATTCCTAAGCTGTTTGTCTATAACGCGCTGTGTATTCTCAGCGACGGGGTGAATAATAAGCTGGGAAACCTGTTTGCCCCTTACGAGTTCTACTACGCCTGGCGCAAGGTGAACGGTAACGAATCCACTGAGCAGGATGGCATCAATGGCCTCTATACCCTGATCCAAGGGCTATTTCATCCAGTCCGTTTGTTGGATGTGTTGAAGAACTTCGTTTTCTTCCCAGACACCAGCAAACAGGAAGTGAAGATCTGCTGTCGCTACCCGCAGTATTACGCCGCCCGCAAGCTTTACTACAACATTAAAAAAGAGCGCAAGCAGATAACGGCTAACGGCGAGAATATCGGTGGCACCGGTAAAGGGGGAACCTACTTTGGTGCTACTGGCTGCGGCAAGAGCTATACCATGCAGTTCCTTGCCCGGTTGTTGATGAAGAGCGTCGATTTTGCCAGTCCGACCATTGTTCTCATTACCGACCGCACCGATCTTGATGAACAGCTCGCGAAGCAATTCTGCAATGCCACCGCTTTTATTGGCGATGCAGTGATTGAACCGGTTATCAGCCGTCAGGATCTGCGGGACAAGCTGGCCGGATGCGCTAGCGGAGGAGTATTCCTCACAACCATTCACAAGTTTACTGAAGATATTCAACTGCTCTCCAATCGCAGCAACATCATCTGTATTTCTGATGAAGCCCACCGAAGCCAGATCAACCTCGACCTGAAGATCAGCATCGATGCTGAAAGCGGAACGGTGAAAAAGACCTACGGCTTTGCTAAATATCTACACGACTCGCTGCCTAATGCTACCTATGTCGGTTTTACTGGCACCCCTATCGACGCCACCCTGGATGTGTTTGGCCCCACCATCGATAGCTACACTATGACCGAGTCGGTCAACGATGAAATTACGGTGCGGATTGTCTATGAAGGACGAGCTGCCAAAGTGGTGCTTGATAACAGTAAGCTGGAAGAAATCGAGCAGTACTACCAGGAATGCGAAAAATTAGGTGCCAGTGAGCATCAGATTGAAGAGAGCAAGAAAACCACGGCCAATATGAACTCCATCCTAGGCGATCCGGATCGCATCGAGGCATTGGCCAAGGATTTCGCCCTGCATTATGAAAAACGGGTGACAGAAGGTTCGACTATCAAAGGCAAGGCAATGTTTGTCTGTGCCAGCCGCGAGATTGCCTACGATTTCTATAAGAGTCTGAAGCTACAGCGCCCCGCTTGGTTCGAGGCGAAACAGGCTATCGATGGTGCCACTCTTACCGAGCAAGAGAAAAAAGAATTGATGAGTCTTCCTCTGGTCAACATGGTAATGACCCGGGGCCAGGATGATGAAGAGGCCATGTATAACTTGCTCGGTACTAAGGAGTACCGCCGTGAGCTGGACAAACAGTTCAAGAACCCTAAGTCCAACTTCAAAATTGCCATTGTGGTGGACATGTGGCTGACCGGTTTTGACGTGCCCGAGCTCGATACCATCTACATCGACAAGCCGCTGCAAAAGCACAACCTGATCCAGACCATCTCCCGGGTGAACCGCCGTTTTGAGGGCAAGGAGAAGGGGCTGGTAGTCGATTACATCGGCATCAAAAGCCGGATGAACATGGCATTGGCTATGTACTCGAAGGCTGATAAATCCAACTTTGAAGATATACAGCAGTCACTTATCGAGGTGCGTAATCACCTGCATCTGCTTGCTCAGGTGTTTCATAATTTCGACAGTCGCGATTACTTCTCTGGCGCACCTACACTACAGCTGGAATGTCTCAACCGGGCCGCCGAGTTTGCGCTGCAGACCAAGAAGATTGAGCTGCGCTTTATGGGATTGGTGAAACGCCTGAAAGCCGCCTATGACGTTTGCGTTGGCAGTGAAGAGATCACTCAGGATGAGCGTGAGCGAATTCATTTCTATCTGGCCGTGCGTTCTATTGTCTACAAGCTAACTAAGGGCGATGCGCCGGACACCGCGCAGATGAACCAGAAAGTGCGTGAGATGATTGCCGAGGCACTCAAGGCTGAAGGGGTAGAGGAGATCTTCACCTTAGGCGAAGATAAAGCTGAGACCATCGACATATTTGATGATGAGTATATGGCTCGCATTGGCAAGATCAAGTTGCCTAATACCCGGATGCAACTGCTGCAAAAGATGCTGGCAAAAGCTATTAGTGATTTTCAAAAGGTGAACCAGCTTCAGGGCATCAATTTCTCCAAGCGTTTCCAGGCATTGGTTGAACAGTACAATCAGCGTAAAGAGAACGACGTGCTCAACGGTGAAGAGTTCGACACGTTCACCCAGCAAATGGCTGACATGATCTACGACATTAAGGCCGAGATGATGTCATTTGCCGATATCGGCATCGACATGGAAGAGAAGGCCTTTCTCGATATCCTGGCGCATATGTGCCAGAAGTACGACTTTACCTACGATGATGACAAGATGTTGGCATTGGCCAAGAATATGAAGGTGATTGTCGACGACAGTGCACAGTACCCCGACTGGAGCAACCGCGACGACATCAAGGCCAAGCTGAAAGTAGACCTTATCTTGCTGCTGCACCGCTATGGCTTCCCCCCTGTGGCCAACGATGAGGTCTACAAGAGCGTGCTAGAGCAAGCGGAGAACTTCAAGAAGTACCTGCATAGCTGATTTATCAAATTGGGGTTTGGCATGACGTTTCATGTGTAACTGATTGCCACCTCAAACTGAACTGACTCTGATTTTATAGGTACTTCAGAGTCATTTTTAAAGTGCCTAGCCCCAACGGTTAAAACAGTTGGAAAGGTACCTATACGCTAGGTATATCACCTACCCACATCATTCTCTCCCCGCGCTTTGCTGTTATCTGGTACGGCACAACCCATAATTTTAAAGTGTCCGAGAAAGCAAAGTGCTGCGGTATCGGTTGGTTAAAGTCATCATGCGCAGGGTAGATCAGGTACATTTCACCAGCCCCATCAAGGTATTTTTGGCCGTAAGCAAACATTTGATAGAAGTCTGCTTGTGCCAGTCCATATAGTGATTTTGTTTGCTTGCTGCTATTCACCAGCTTCCATTTCGTATCCATCACCATTTTGGTTTGAACCGGTTGGCGTGATTGAATCAACAAGTCTGGGCGAAGCTTAAAGCAATCGTGAAGTCCATGCTTAACAAGGGAATAAGTGGAAACCTGTGGCTGAACTTTAAGGTGAGGAGGAAGCTCGTAGGGGAGGGTTTGTGCAACAAATGACTCAAATACCGCTTCCATTGGGAACAAGAGTGATATTGCTTTGGTATTTCCCTGCAAGGCACTCGGGCTCATTCCTCTCAGGATCAATTGCGCCCAAGCCATTGGCTCGTTGTAATGAGCCATACCACGATCCAAGCGTAAGCTGCTTATATCACTCTCAATATCCCGGCTAAGTGGAATACCGTCAAAAGCAAAGCGCAGCTCGTAAAGCCAGCGCTGATTCTCCGATGACAGCTTTAGACTAAGAAGCTTATCTAGCGCGGAGTGTAAGAGTCGATTGGCTGCACAATCAGGCATGTAGTCATCATAATCGACACAAAACTTATGACGATTCACCACGTTATGCCGCAGCTGTGCAGAAAGCATCAGCTTGCCCTTCATAAAAGGCAGATTACCTTGCTCGCTCAAATAGTCGGAGCGTAAACCTTGTTTAAGCAATTGGCTGACGCTATGCAAAAACTGATTGATAAAAATCTCAAGCAAAGGCATACGCTGAGCCTGAAGAGTGGCTTGCTGGGTCTGAATATGTCGAAACCCAGGCAGATGGCTTAGCATCGTCAGCAATGTTTCACGCGTACTCGCAACAGTGAGGTTTTTACCCACCTTGGGCAGTATCTCAAGCTGGAAATCGTGAGGTGTGGAAAGCATCCCCGCGTAGTTTTGCACCTGAAGCAATTTGAAACCTGAGCGAGAGGTGAGTTTGAGAAACTGGCTTCCTTGAATACTGGTTAGGCTAAGCTCTTCTAAATAATCAAAGACCTGTTGAGGGACTAGCTTTGCGCCAACTGACGCCGCTTTTCCACTCCCTAACAGGTCATATTCAAAAACAGAGATCACTTCACCCATGGTTTACAGCCTGTTCATCAAGGGTGGTCTGTTGTGGTTGATAAATAGCGCGGTAAGCCTGCGGAATATTCCAGATCTCTTGATCGAATGTTTCTAGCTCATAAGCTGTCGATTGCTGACCATGACGTCGTAAAGCATGATTGTTACCAAAAAGCGTATCCAGATCGTCGGTTTTCTCAATCACGAACTGTAGGTTGTCGTCTTGCTTTTGGTTGTCTGCCAGCACCAGCCTGATCTTGTTCCAGTCATCGAAAAAGTATTCCTGTAATAGCGGAACGATCTTTTTCTGGAATGCGATCTTCAGTTGTTTAAACGCAGTATCTTCATCACCGGCATCGAGTGCATTTTTTACTGGTATAAAGAACGCATGCCCTAGCGTATGTTCACGATCGTAAAGTGCTTCGATGCGGCTATTGAGTTTCTCTAACAACGATTCGAGTTCTATGCCCTTCACCTTGGCTCCACTCAGCAAAGATAAATCAGGCATCATCTCGACAAAGTCAAAGCGACGGCGCAAAGCGGTGTCCATCAGTGCTAAAGAACGGTCCGCGGTATTCATGGCTCCGATGATGTCGACATTGGCAGGAACGCTGAAGGGTTTACCGCTATAAGACAGTTGCAGACTCATTGCATTGGACATACCCGCACGCTTATCAACTTCAATGAGCGAGATGAGTTCGCCAAAAATCTTGGAGATGTTGCCGCGATTGATCTCATCAATAAAAATGGCGTAGCGGTGTGTCGGATCGGCGTTTGCACGTTGGCACAGGCGCATAAAGATACCTGGCTCAATAGGGTAAGAGATATTGCCGCTCTCGTCTGAACGAGCACGTATACCCTCAATAAACTCTTCATAACCGTAAGATTGGTGGAAAGTAACCACCGCAAATCGCTGGATGGCTTCTGCAGATTTGGGGCCTTGTTTTAACTCAGCATATAGAGAAAGCAACTCATCCACTTGCTCTAACTGGGATTCGACCAGGAACCATTCACTATCGGCAGTTTTGTCGAAGATCGCGGGTTCTCGGCGACCTTTATAAGCAACGGTAGTTGATCCCGGTATGGTGAAGGATTGCAACGTCGCCCAGACCGTTTGCGAAAAGTTGCTACTACGGCCATTCAGCAGCGCTTTACGTTGGAACCACTGGTGTTCTGTCATTTGGCGAACTTTGGCTCGTTTACCAAGATCGAGCAACACCAGCGCTATAACCTGCATCCAGTTCAACGCTTCAAGACGAGAATCGAGCCAAGCATCAAGATCGGCTGGGGCAGCTTGGGATGTGTACTCTTTCATCTTTTGCTGCAACTTGAAGGTCTTGCCAGTGCCTGGTGGGCCAAAGTAGATCACGTTAATTGGTGAATGCTGAGGGAGCATAATGTTCGTTAAACCATTGCTGGCTATTGATGTATTGCCGGGCACTTTCTCCTGTTTTTTCTCATTATTGCGTTCTTGTAATAATTCATACAGATCCCAGATAGCCATATTTACGTAATAAGGATCTGCATTGGGAGATTGTGCATGTATTGCTTGCTTCAATTTGTGGTTTTTCTGCAGCCAACTTCCATTAAGTTCCAAACCCAAGCTGAAATTCTTATTTAAGAAATCAGCCACTTTAGCAAACGCATTCTCATCCACGGCACTGGTGCAGGTCTCTGGCAAAAAAGCGGCAAAGACGCGGTTTCTCAAACTCCAATACATACGCTTAAGTAGCCCGGTTTCTTTGGCCTGCAGCAGAGCACTGCTTACATATTGGTAGTTTGCTTCATCCGGTTGTTGACGAACACGCTCGGTTAGTTCTCTAAGTAGTGGCAGACTTTGCTGATATTCTGCCAAAGATGGGACACCCTGACGAATACTTGCAATGCCGTTATCACGTTCATACCAGAGTCGTTTGACCAAATCATCCGTTTCAGACTCTGTGAATGTTGAGGTTTGCTGTAGCAGCATCGTAAATTCACGATATCGCTGATTCCACCTGGAAGGTGCATAATTTTCATCTTTGGCCAGGGTATCAATCAATTCACTGAGTGTCAGCTTGCCTGCTTCAATATTACCCACAAGATCCATCATGATGTTTCCTCTGTTCTGGTATTGCTTATTTTTATTTAGGAAGGTGTATGCTGACCTAGTCTTATCTTGCGCCAAGTTGCAGCCACACTTCTTGATCAAGATGTATGCTACAAGGCAGCATTTTCAAATGCCTGAGTTTGCTGGTGATAGCTGCCTATGAGCAAACGATCCAGCGGCAGCCTCGATAACCAACAAATTTTAAGTGATTGTAAAAGTTACTTTATCTACACATGAACGCAACCGGAAGTCCGTGTATTTGCGACATGTGCATCGTAAACAGCACTGCTGAAACAGCATTATGGCGATTGTGGGGGCGTAGGTTTCATTGGGTCTCTATGGCTGGGCTTTCTCTCTATAAATAATCATTAAGAGGATATTGAAAACAAGTCTTATGGAATTATTATTTGCGGGATTCGTAAATACGGTAATATAACCATTCTTCCAGATCGCTTTTTAACCAACGGGAAGCTCTGCCCAGTTTGATGGGCTTAGGGAATGCCCCATCCTGTATCAGCTTATAAAACCATTTATCGCTCAGGCCAGTAAGCCGGGTAATGAATTTCATATCAATGAATTGATCTTCAAGTAGTGCAGGCTTTGTATACATGATGATGCGTTCCGGTTAAGGATGAATAACCGGAGCCGTTAGTAAACTGATGGTTACTGCCAGCTCCTCCACATCAATGGCTTCTGTTGTAAAAAAACTTCGGCTCAATGTTTACCTACCGCTATTCCTTCCTAGGCCTGCCTCTACGGCTTCGTGGTGGTATAGCATTCATACCTGCAATAACACCCCGGGACTTCTGCTCAGACTTAGCTAAGTAACTGATTACGTAACGTAGTTCATCTACTGCCTGCTTATTGCGGTGATCCACTATCATTCCGGAATTCGCAACGAAATGCTTTTTCTTGGAACACAGATGAAAGATACCTTCATCGTCAGTCAATCTGCGCCATTCTTCACCTATCGCCCGCGAGGTCGGATAGAATTTCCGATGCTTCTGCCCATCAAGATAAAGCATGGCATGTACATGCAACCCCTTACGCTGTCTGTATTCAATTACCCAGTAGTACCCAATAACCATCTTTCGGCCAATTACCACGTCCATCAGGTGCTGTATCTCACCCTCCATCTCATCCATGAGATTACGCTGCGAGCGTTCACTTCCTTGTTTCCAGCCAAAATCCATACGAAAAGCCAGTAAGCGGGAATAACGCTCAAACATTTCATCCAGGTGGTGGTTTATATCTTCAAGAAGTAAACGATTCATAGGGTAATTAGGGTTGGCATTGTAGGGGGCTTTCATGATCTATCCTCAAACTAAACGGGGTTCAATAGATAGATGTGTGATGTATTTTTTAATACAGGGATGAGTATTGATTACAGGAGGGGGATGGTTAACTCCGGGTGATAATACTAATTAACCTTAATTCAGTAAGAACAGATGGTTTTAGGGATTCTATCGCTGGTTAGCATGGCGGCCTTACACAGGAAGAAATGTGTGCGAGAAATCTGAAGTATTGCAGTGCGATCTGGCGCTTTACTGGCCTCTGTGATAGGTTATTATGCATAATCAACAAAATGCATAACAGTTATGATAAAGAGAATAACATTTAACACCGATGATAATTTAACAATTGATTCAATCGACAGGTATGCCGAATCCAATGGCACGTCACGTTCGAAAGTAATATGTGAGTTATTGCGAACCACTGCACCTATTCTTGATTTTGTGACATATCAAAATAGAATTACTCAGGAGGTTGAAAGCAGGCTTTTTAGCATGTTTTATCATGAGGTTCGTCACTTCGAAACGCAGCAGCATAAAGATGATTCCACGCTTAAATATATTCACTCCCTGTCCAGTAAGCTTATTTTTGATGTTGGAACTCCACCTATAACGCAATTTTCTCTTCCAGCTTATGGAGCATGGGATTCTAAAAGGAATGAAATTAATGGGGTGTTGGAAGAGTGCATTCAAATGCACGTGAGAGAAGATGATGAGATAACTAAGTACGTTTATTTGTGCATAAAAAAAGATCCTGTTGAAAGGTTTGATTTTGATTTGATTCAGGTGGCTGTCCCACTTTTTATTCTTGACAAATATTTGTTTGATATCCAATCAATCTGCTATGTTCGCGCTATCGATTTTTGCAATATTGGAATTAGTGAATACATGCAGAGAAATAAGAAGTATCTGCATACAGCGTATCTTTCATGGGTTCCTGTTGCGGCCTTTCGGGATGGGTTTATTTTTGTTGCAGCTTTGCACATCGATAAAGCTTTGCCTAATCAACTATACCCTCCTAAGGTCACCATAAACTACCCTTACGAGTACTGGAAGTATTTAGGGTGATTCAATAGAAAATCATCGTTCAAACTATATTCAGATATATATCATTTTCATGAACATACCAGCATAACGGCAAAACTTCACGGTTCTGCCGTTTTTAGTTTTATTTATTGCAGGAGTTGTCATGAATAATCAGCAAGGTTTGCAGCCATTAAACCATTCGCTTTCCGGCGTGCCGCAATGGGTGTCTGAACGTATATTGCAGCAGATAAATCAGTTAACCCACTACGAGCCAGTGATCGGCATTATGGGTAAAACCGGGGCGGGAAAGAGTAGCCTGTGCAATGCTCTGTTTGTCGGCGAAGTATCGCCGGTCAGCGATGTCGTGGCCTGCACTCGTGAACCTTTGCAATTTCGTCTGCAAGTCGGTGAGCGCTTTATGACCATAGTGGATCTGCCCGGCGTGGGGGAGAATGGTGCACGTGATAACGAATATGCTGCGCTGTACCGCAAACAACTTCCCCGGCTCGACCTGGTGCTGTGGCTGATTAAAGCTGATGACCGGGCACTGGCGGTGGATGAGCATTTTTACCGTCAGGTGATTGGTGAAGCATACCGGCATAAGGTGCTGTTTGTTATCAGCCAGTCAGACAAAGCTGAACCCACCAGCAGTGGAAATACCCTTTCCACAGGGCAGAAACAAAATATCAGCCGCAAAATCTGCCTGCTGCATGAGCTGTTCCAGCCCGTGCATCCGGTGTGTGCCGTGTCGGTCCGTCTGCAGTGGGGACTACGGGTGATGGCAGAACGCATGATCCGTTGTCTGCCACGTGAGGCCAGCAGCCCAGTGGTGTCGCAACTGCAGCATCCCTTTCGCACGATGGTAGTCCGGGAGCAGGCTCGTAGCGATTTTGGTGAAACCGTAGGTGCCGTACTCGATAGCATCAGTGACTTTCCCCTGATACCAGCCCCGGTGCGGGCCGTCATTCAGGCCGTGCGCACCACCGTTGTGTCCGTGGCCCGTGCCGTCTGGGATTTCTTCTTCTGAGAGTTTAATTCCAACCTATTACTCCCTGAGCCCTGTCGCCTGTGCGACGGGGTTTTCTTTTATTGTTTTTCCCGTTATGAGGAGTCTGCTTATGACCCGTCTGGCTTCGCGCTTTGGCGCAGCAAACCTTATTCGTCGTGATCGTCCGTTAACCCGTGAAGAGCTGTTTCGTGTGGTGCCCAGCGTATTCAGCGAGGACAAACACGAATCCCGCAGTGAACGCTATACCTATATTCCGACCATCTCCCTGCTGGACAGCCTGCAGCGCGAAGGCTTTCAGCCATTCTTTGCCTGTCAGACCCGGGTACGTGACCCGGGTCGTCGGGAACACACAAAGCACATGTTGCGCCTGCGCCGGGAGGGACAGATTACTGGTAAACAGGTCACAGAAATCATTCTGCTCAACTCGCATGACGGCACAAGTTCGTATCAGATGCTGCCGGGATTATTTCGTACGGTTTGTCAGAACGGCCTTGTCTGCGGTGAGTCGTTTGGCGAGGTGCGGGTGCCACACAAAGGAGATGTGGTGAGTCAGGTGATTGAGGGAGCGTATGAAGTACTGGGGATTTTTGACCGGGTGGAGGAGAAGCGGGATGCGATGCAATCGCTGCTGTTACCACCGCCTGCTCAGCAGGCACTAGCAAAAGCCGCCCTCACGTATCGCTTTGGTGAAGACCACCAGCCTGTCAGTGAATCGCAGATCCTCTCCCCGCGCCGCTGGCAGGATGAGAGCAATGACTTGTGGACCACCTATCAGCGTGTACAGGAAAACCTGATTAAGGGTGGACTCAGTGGGCGTAATGCTAAAGGCGGGCGGACGCATACCCGTGCCGTGCATGGCATTGACGGGGATGTGAAGCTCAACCGGGCGCTGTGGGTGATGGCGGAAACACTGCTTACACAACTGCAGTAGTCATTACCTTTGTTGCCATGTTGTTAATATCGGACACCACCTGTCCGCGTTACGACATGCCAGTAGGTCTCACTCTCCCTGGTATGGCCTGCAACCCCTGCTATATCTGACTTTCGCAGAAATGAAAAATAGTTTCTGCAGTGTCCATACCCTGTCCGCCCATCTCTTTAAAGTAATCACATCATTTTCAGTCAGTTAACTTAGACGGAGAACCTCTCATGACCCAGGCAGAACGCCGCCATGACCGGCTGGCTGTCAGGCTGTCACTGATCATCAGTCGCCTGGTGGCGGGGGAAACACTGAGCGTGCGCAAACTGGCCGTTGAGTTTGGCGTGTCGGTGCGCACGCTGCGGCGGGATTTTCGTGAGCGGCTGATGTATCTGGACCTGGAATATCAGTCCGGCTACTGCCGCTTACGCACTGCTGGCAGTGAGACGCAGATGGTGCCTGACGTGCTTATCTTTGCCCACCGGAGCGGGCTGGCAGGTCTTTTCCCTGGACTTGACCGCCGTCTGGTGAACGCACTGCTAATGTGTGACGAGTCTCCCTGTTTGATAGCCCCCGCAAACCCGGTCTCTTCACCATCAGGGGCCTTGTCTTTCTGGCGGCTGATTCAGGCCATTACCGGGCGCAGGCGGGTGACGCTGCTTACCGACGGTCGGCGCTGTGAACGACTGGCACCTTGCCGCCTACTCATCCACCAGCAGGCCTGGTATCTGGTTGCTGAACATGGCGGACATATCGCCGTATTCACTCTGGATGAAATCCATCTGGTTCAGCCCCTGCAGGAATCTTTTCGGCGTAACGACAGTCTGTGTCGCCTGGTCGAGGACCCGGTCTTCATTCAGGCCTTACCCCATTTTCGTTTTATCCAGCAGTCACTGCTTGCGTTTGTTCCGGCTGACAGTTCACCGGAATAGCACAGGCGTTGTTATCAACCCGGCAACAGGGAGGTACCCGATGCCCGTTATTGCCATTATCGCCATTGTTGTCATCGTCATCATTCTGAACAAAACCGGGGTGTCCGACAGCCTCATCGCCCTGACGCTTGCCACCGTTGCCGCTCTGCTGACGGGCGGTGGTGCAGCCGGTGCAGCCAGTGTTGCACTGACGCCGTTCGTCGGTGTGCCGGTGGGTATTTTGGTGGGGATTTATGTTTTCGCAAAAGTGGTTCGTCTGATTTCAGGAAAGAAAAAATGAAACGTAAAACACTATCTCTGCTGACGGTACTTACCGCCAGTCTGTTTCTGGCCGCCTGCGATGACCGGAGTGATGACCTGAAGGCCATCAGCAACTTCAAGGACCTCACACCTCCACGCTTCAGTGAAGTGGTCAGCCGTCAGGATGATGTCAGGGAAGAGTGGTCGCAGATTACTCTCTCTGGCCCCACTCTGCAGGTCTTACGTACCCGCCAGTCACCCGATGGTTGCGAGGGTGGTAATTACTACTATCTGGTGGATATGGAGGAAAAAACTGTTCAGCCGCTGATGAATGCGTTGTGCATAGCCGACAACATCACGCTGCAATATCACGAAGAGACCGATCCACACACCCAGGAGCGATTCCTTGAATATTCCCATGACGGCAAGCTGATGGGACGGCTGCTGATACCATCAAACCCAGATAACCGGGAATAAAGAAAATGTTAAAGGAGACAGAAATGAATATCCGTTCACTCACCCGGCTTGTGCTGGCAGGCGCACTGCTCGCCAGCTTTAATGCCTCTGCAGTTCCCGGGCTGTGGCAGCAGGGTTACGGCCAGGGCAATGCGGAATACAGCGTGGCCGATGCCAGCGGGATACTGTTCACCATCAACTGTACGGGAAATCCGGACCAGAATGGTATCAACCAGCATTCTGTTTTTCTGACACTGACGGATAACAGAATGGTCAGTTCGCACGATGACGGCACCACTTTCACGGTGGTCATGAATCACCAGCAGTACGTTATACCGTCCAGCCTGGGCTGGCGTAACGGTGATAATGCCTGGTATGACTTCATCAGCGATATCCGCAAGGCCCGGCAGTTCGAAGTCTACGTCAATGGCCGCAAAGCGGGCACTTTCAGCGCTGACCCGACGAACGCCGCGAAGGTCCTGCCCACTCCCGGAGACTGCGGTAACGACTGATAGTTGTATTTTCTTCCGAAAACTAACCCCGACAACTTCCTGGCTGCCGGGGTTTTCTTTTATCAGGAGCCAGAAATGCCCCAGCCTGTGTTACTGCCACCGGGGACTTTCACCCGGACGCAGACGGAAGCCGTCACTGCAGCGTACCGCAATATCACCATTGAAGATGACCAGCGCAGCCATTTTCGCCTGGTTGTTCGTGGCCCCGAAGGCCGGATGGTCTGGCGGGCATGGAATTTTGAACCTGATGCCGGTGCCGGGCTTAACCTGTATATCCGGCAACACGGTATTCTGAAGGAGCCATCAGCACACTAATTTCACACGTACTTAATCCGGCATCACACTTCACACCACATCATTTATTCGCCATCACGCCAGCCTGAGTCGCTGGCGTTTTCATTCCCGGAGAGCACCATGACACAACACACCCTCACCCCGGCTAACGAGCCACAGTTAATTATCACCGCCACTCCAGTACCCGATGAACAACGCATCGGCTTCTGGCCGCAACACTTCGGCACCATTCCGCAGTGGATAACGCTGGAACCCCGCATCTTCGCCTGGATGGACCGCTTCTGTGAGGATTACGGCGGCGGTATCTGGAGTTTTTACACGCTGAGCAACGGTGGATCCTTTATGGCACCGGAGGCCAGCAGCGGCAGTGAAGAAAAATGGATACTGTTCAACAACATGAACGGTAACGATGCAGAAATGGGCACTGAAGCTGCTGGTAATGCGGTCTGTCTCATTGGGTACAGTCATCATGCCTGTCGTACCGAATGCGACACCATGACTGAGCATTATTACCGTTTGCGCGACTACGCACTCCGCCACCCGGAATGTCACGCGATTATGCGTATCATTGATTAGGAATTGCTGCCTATGATGAACACCACATTTTTACCCGCTCCGTCACAACCCGATATGTTCCCTTCCTTAATTCATTCTCACCCACCATCTGTCCTGTCCCCGTATGCACAGCGAACGCTGCGGAGCGCGCTGAGCATCCTGGAACGCCAGCTACGTGAACCCGGTGTGGCCTTCACCTCCAGCAGTGCAGTCCGGGACTGGCTGCGCCTGCAGCTGGCAAGGGAAGAGCGCGAAGTGTTCATGGCTCTGTTCCTCGACAATCAGAACCGCCTCATTACTCACGAAACACTTTTCACCGGTACTATCAACCACACAGAGGTGCATCCCCGTGAGGTGGTGAAGGCAGCGCTGAAATATAACGCTGCTGCCGTCATCCTTGCCCACAATCATCCGTCAGGGCATGCCGAACCCAGTGATGCCGACCGCCAGGTTACGGCGCGCCTTAAAACCGCACTCGCCCTTGTTGATGTCCGCCTTCCGGACCACCTGGTCATCGGAGGGATGGGTATCGTCTCCTTTGCCGAACGCGGCTGGCTTTAGGAAGAGGGAATGAAAATTATCAGTAAACGCCAGGCGATGGCGATATACCGCCAGTATCCACATTCCCGGTTGTTTCGCTTCTGTACCGGAAAATACAAGTGGTCCGGCAGCGTCTGCCATTACGCCGGTCGTGAGGTGCAGGAAATCCGCGGGGTGCTGGCGGTCTTTGCTGAACGCCGTCAGGACCGCCATGGCCCGTATGTGGTCCTGCGGAGCGTCACCCTCAATTAACCTTATTTAAGGAACATTACCTTGTCGCAAACAACACCAGCTACACCCGCCGTAAATCATGACGTCACAGAGCCCTGGTGGGGGCTGAAGTGCAATATCACCCCGTGCTTTGGCGCGCGTCTGGTGCAGGAAGGCAACAGTCTGCACTACCTGGTTGACCGCGGCAGTATCATCGGTACATTCAGTAATGCGGATTTACGCCACCTCGACCAGGCCTTCCCGCTGCTGCTGAAACAGCTAGAGCTAATGCTGACCAGCGGGGAAATTCATCCACGCCACCCGCACTGCGTCACACTGCATGCGAAAGGATTAACCTGCGATGCGGACACACTGGGGAGTTGCGGTTATCTGTATATTGCGATTTATCCCACCCCGGTCACAACAGCTTAAAGCACGTTAACCTTTTCCCTGCGTATTACCCCCTTTTCTTCATCCACAAAGAGATAATTAACATGCAAACCTTACCTGTTTCACCAGAACGGGCGGCTCGCGCCTGCCCGTCACCAGTCGAAGTCTGGCAGATGTTACTGGCCCATTTGTTGGCGCAGCACTATGGCCTGGCACTGAATGACACCCCCTTTGCCGACAACCGCATCATTCAGGCACACATTGACGCTGGTATATCGCTGTGCGATGCCGTCAATTTTATCGTTGAAAAATACGAACTGGTGCGCACCGACCGTCCGGGATTCAGTATCACGGAACAGTCACCTCTCGTTACCCGCATCGATATTCTCCACGCCAGAAAGACTACCGGCTTGTTGACTCGCAACCATTACAAAATGGTGACTGATATCACTGGGGGAAACAAACCACAGGAGCCCAAACGATGAAAATTAGTCTGAATGCTAACGCTGGCAGTATCAGTGTTCTGGGGGCTCAATATGGAAATAGCCGTAGACGTTGGTGGGGGGGGGGGGAACTGGCTGAGCTGATTGATACCGTAAATACTAACGACTGAACCCTTCACATTGCTGATGAACCCGGGCATGTTTATGTCGTTTCGCCGTTGTTCCCCCAACGGTAATATTAAGGGGGATCCAGTGCAATACTGTACATATCACCAAAGAGGATATCGGGGATGTTAGTTACGCCCCGTTGAAACTAGTCTTTTGCCGCTGTTTCTTACTAGCAAAAACGGCTTAAAGCTGGGAATATACCACTTGGCTTAACTCATTGATTTTTAATGGTTGTAAACTAAAATTTATTGAGTATATAAGTGAGTATATAAAACGATTTTTTGTGTTTTTATATTTATATTATTCAGATGGTTATGTTGAAATTGCGAGTCCGGCCTTCGCCCCATGCGCATTTAATTAGTTGTTGGTGAGAAATAGAATGCAGAATGCGCTCAAACCAGGGAGCTTCTCCCGCTCCGCCTTTACGCAGGAGTAACCCACAGCCGTAGCTGGCGCAGGTCCAGCACTCGGTGACACAGGAGGCTTCAGCAGTCTCTTTTGCGTTCACATACTGATCGCAGGCATTGTTTGCCAGGAAGCATTTCAGTATGCGGATACCGGGTTCTTCAGCAAATGGATTATCACTCCATCAGGACCAGTGATATGTCGGATCGATTGCCACCCACAAGGCAGTTGTAAAAGCGTCTTAAGTGATTGAAGGAGAGCGGCAGCATGATTTTCGAAACCGCGCAGATTACTTAACAAGCTATATAACCTTCTGAAGGATGAAGAGGAGATCGAAACCATTACGCGTGGCGGCTTTACGTGGCGAATTCGGGCATCCCTTCTTTCAGACCCTCGCCGGAGCGAGGGTTTTGCGTTTCGGTGGTTCGATTCTTAAGCCTCGTCTTCATTATGTAATATTTCGCGCAGAATGCGGCTCGATTCCAGTACCGGCAGATCCTCAGTTAATAACGACGAGCGCGACGGCAACTTGTTAAACAGACGCTCGGTTTGCGAGGCGAGATAGGTCACCAGAGGGTGCGCGTTATGGTCGCCTGAAATCAGCTGCACGCTGTATTGCGTGATCGTATCTTTTCTCCAGGCTCCCGAGCAGTAGTTGGTCACGCCCGTGTACCTGAAGTCTTCAGTAAAAAAGCGAAACATGCGGATTATCTTGAGAGTGTCACGCTGGTCTGCGCGCTTATCCGCTATCCGGAATAGCACGGTATTCTCTTCAATATCATATTGATAACGAAGGCGATGCTGCTTAAACAACAAGATAAGCAGTAAGCGATTTATCCTGCTGAACTGTTCCGTCACCCCGACAAGGTTGCTTATCATCGCATCGGACTGCTTTTTCATTTTCCTGTGGCGATGCGCTGCGCTTTTGCCGGGGCGGAGCTGCGGTTTTTCTATTCCTTGCTGCAACTGAGCGTTAATTACGTCATGCTCGATAACGTAATGAATATGCTTAATCGCAGGCTCCAGCGCCTCAATGGAAAACATCTCGGTATAACCGTCACCAGCATCAATGCCTGTCTGATATTTGGCTAACATAAAATGCAGCATTTTTTCCAGTTTATAAACCTCAGACTGCGGCAAGGCAATCCGGTACGAGTGCTCATAATCCACTTCGCCCCAGGAGCGTCTTAGCGACTGAATACGGTTATAGATGTTGTTGGCTTTACCCACTTTCATCATCTTCCTGGCCGGGAAAAGCAATAAATAGAGAAGGGAGGGGGTGTCCATAAAACGTCTGTGGTTGCGGTAACGGAAAAGGCAATGATAAAAGATTTTCACCTGTCAGGTGTAGCGCAGCGGTCACAATGCTGTGCGGTTCCACTGGCGAAAGCTAGCAGGATTAAGTTTGTTTAATGCCGACTGCTACACCCGAACACAGTTTGTCGCATAATCATCTTTATCAAGGACACCATAACCTGTACGGCAGGTCAGGAAGTATCTCTCACCGTGATAATCGCTGTCGCAGCCAGAACAGCGGCAGTCAGTCTTGCGAACTACCTGCAGTTCATCCGGTACGTAGCGGTGTGATCTCCCACCTGAAAACAGTGCCAGTCTAAACTGAAATATCCGAACTTTCTTTCCGCTCACAACGAAACGCATTGCCATGAAATAATACTATACCCAGGAACCGATTGTTTTTCGGGGATAAGGCATTTTCTGCATCAGGTGGCTGATACGGTCTGGCGAAAAGGATCTAAAAAAACGCTCACTTCCGGTGCGGCGCTGGAAAAAAGCGACACAATGTCCTGCACCGCTTTTCCGTGATGATCTTTGCGCCAGGCGAGACTCAGTGGAGAAGGGGGCCGCATCATCGGGATCTGGCGGCTGACCAGTGCGCCTTTTTCGATAAGTGGCAGGCATAAGTATTCAGGCAAAAAACCGACCCCGACGCCTGCGAGATGCGCTGCCAGTTTCGTCTCAATATCTGGTACGACAATTTCTTTCTGCCCAGGTAAACGCCAGGCCACGCGTTTGGTCAACCTTCTGGCGCTGTCTTCAATATTGACCGCCGGGTAGCGGCGAAGCTGTGCTTCTGTCAGTGAGTCGGCGTGCTGTGCCAGTGGATGATGTGGAGCCATGACGAACAACCAGGAAATATCTCCCAGCTGTGCAAGGGAGATAGTGTCTGATAGCGTTTCCGTTCCTGTCGCGCCGATGGCCAGCGAAAAATCGTCATAGAGCAGAGAATCCCATACACCCATGTAGATATGCCGGGAAAAATAAAATTGTGTAAATGGGTAGCGTTGCGACAGCCAGGCCAACAGGCTGGATACAGCTTGTGGGTTGTACAATAAATTATTGACGACGATATTGACCTGCCGCTCGACGCCATTGTTTATCTGCTGAAGTTCGCCAGGCATGCTGTCCACCCACCCCAACCATTCTCTGGCCTGCGCCAGTAAGTGCTCTCCGGCGGGTGTCAGTGAGACGCTACGCGTCGTGCGGTTTAATAAAGAAACTCCCGTGTTGTCTTCCAGCAATTTGATGCGATAGCTGATGGTTGCCGTGGTTTTATACATCTTTTCTGCGGCCCTGGAAAAGCTGCCAGTTTCGGCAATACAGACAAATGTACGTAGGGTTTCAGGGTCCAGCATGATGGGCGCCTCAATGAAATATCGAACAATTTTCCCTTTATTTTTAAGTATTTTTTCACAATATCATTTTAATTAATGTGGTCTTTGTCTGGTTTTGGAAAAATATTCCAACTTTGTGTTGATGTTCATTTTTGTAGGTTCTAAATTAGCCGATATGGACACCACAGACCCTTTTTTAGGTGGCGGTGTAAAGGATTTTGCTTAAAGGATACTGTCATGAAACTTGAAGTATTACCGTTAACGTGTGAGGCGTTCTTGCCTTATGGCGACGTAATTGAAACGCAAGGGCGCGATTTTTTTCATATTAATGAAGGCAAAGTGAAGCGTTTTCACGATCTGGCTAACGTCGAGATCCTGCAGCAGGATCGTACGTTAATCAGCATTAACCTGGCGCAACCGGCGGCGCTACCCATTGTTGTCACTGAACTGGAGCGCCATCCATTGGGAACGCAGGCGTTTATTCCGATGAACGGCGAAGCCTTTGTGGTGGTCGTTGCACTGGGAGAAGACTCACCTGACTTAAACACGCTGCGTGCTTTTATTACTGATGGTAAGCAGGGGGTTAACTACCACCGCAGTATCTGGCACCACCCGCTGTTTGCATGGCAGACCGAAACCAGCTTTTTAACGGTAGATCGCGGAGGGTTGGACAATTGCGATGTGATGAGTATTCCAGCCAGCGAGTTAGCCTTTGAGTGATGTAGCACGTGACGCTACCGATTATCTTGCTTAATATGTTCGCGTTTTCAAACTATTAACGTTCATGTTAGAGCCGGGGATGATTGGAGTATGACAGAGGTCAAACGCCGTGGCAGGCCTGGGCAAGCAGAGCCCGCCGCGCAGAAAGGTGCTCAGGCGCTGGAGCGAGGGATCGCCATCTTGCAGTATCTGGAAAAAAGCGGGGGGAGTTCGTCGGTAAGCGATATATCCATCAATCTGGATTTGCCGTTATCGTCAACCTTTCGATTGCTAAAGGTGTTGGAAGGGGCGGAGTTTGTTTATCAGGACAGCCAGTTAGGTTGGTGGCATATCGGGCTTGGTGCGTTCAATGTCGGCACTGCCTACATCCACAACCGGGATGTGTTGTCCATCGCGGGACCCTTTATGCGCCGACTGACGCTGATGTCTGGCGAAACCGTGAATGTCGCTATTCGCAATGGCAGTGAAGCGGTGCTGATTGGTCAGCAAGAGTGCAAAGCTATGGTCAGGATGTGTGCCCCGCTGGGGAGCCGGATGCCGCTTCATGCTTCCGGGGCCGGGAAAGCGCTGTTGTACCCCTTACTGCCGGAAGAGCTGGTTAATGTGCTTCTGACCACCGGGATGCAGCGCTTTACACCCAAGACGATTGTTGATTTGCCGGCGTTGCAGCGAGATCTGGAAGAAGCGAAACATCGGGAATATTGCCTTGATCATGAAGAGCATGTCACCGGGTTGAACTGCATTGCTTCCGCTATTTACGATGATACCGGTACTGTGGTTGCTGCGATTTCCATTTCAGGTCCGGCATCACGCTTGACGCCAGACCGGTTCGACAGCCAGGGGGAGTTGGTGCGCGATTGCGCGAGGGATATTAGTATCGCCCTTGGACTCAAAGTCTGATCATTCGTATTACGAAATAGCCCGCTCACCGGAGCGGGACTTTTTTCACAAATTTTAATATTGGAAAAATTTTCCAAAATCATGAGGTAGGAAGAAAATGGCAAAAATGCGAGCCGTGGATGCGGCAATGTATATTCTGGAAAAAGAAGGCATCACCACGGCATTCGGCGTACCCGGTGCAGCCATCAACCCGTTTTATTCTGCAATGCGCAAGCATGGCGGCATCCGCCACATTCTGGCCCGTCACGTTGAAGGGGCTTCGCACATGGCGGAAGGCTACACCCGCGCCGTTGCTGGTAATATCGGCGTGTGCCTGGGTACTTCCGGGCCTGCCGGAACGGACATGATCACCGGTCTGTACTCTGCCTCAGCCGATTCTATTCCTATTTTATGTATTACCGGTCAGGCACCGCGTGCACGACTGCATAAAGAAGATTTCCAGGCCGTAGACATTGAATCTATCGCCAAGCCAGTGACCAAAATGGCCGTAACGGTTCGCGAAGCGGCGCTGGTTCCGGGTGTGTTGCAAAAAGCATTTCATCTGATGCGCTCCGGCAGACCAGGCCCGGTGCTTGTCGATCTGCCTTTTGATGTTCAGGTAGCGGAAATTGAATTTGACCCGGAACTGTATGCTCCGTTACCAGCATATAAACCGACCGCTACACAAGCGCAGGTAGAGAAAGCGCTGGAGATGCTGATTCAGGCCGAGAGCCCGGTCATCGTCGCAGGCGGTGGCGTTATCAATGCGGATGCGGCGGCATTGCTGCAACAATTCGCGGAAATCACCCAGGTGCCAGTGATCCCGACCCTGATGGGATGGGGTTGTATCGCCGATGATCATGAGCTGATGGCCGGGATGGCTGGATTGCAGACTGCCCATCGTTACGGTAACGCGACCCTGCTGGCTTCTGATTTGGTGTTCGGCATTGGTAACCGCTTCGCTAACCGCCATACCGGTTCAGTAGAGAAATATACTGACGGTCGTAAGATCATTCATATCGACATTGAACCGACGCAGATTGGCCGCGTACTGTGCCCGGATCTGGGAATCGTGTCTGATGCAAAAGAAGCGTTGTTGTTACTGATTGAAACGGCTAAGCAGATGCAAAAAGAAGGGCGCCTGCCATGCCGCGAGCGTTGGGTGGCGGAATGCCAGCATCGCAAAGGGACGCTGCTGCGTAAAACTCACTTCGATAACGTCCCCGTCAAACCACAACGCGTGTATGAAGAGATGAACAAAGCGTTTGGCCGCGATGTTTGTTACGTCACGACGATCGGGTTGTCACAAATCGCTGCCGCGCAGATGCTGCACATTTTTAAAGATCGCCACTGGATCAACTGTGGCCAGGCTGGGCCGCTTGGCTGGACTCTCCCGGCAGCGCTGGGGGTTTGCACTGCGGATCCGCAGCGTAATGTGGTGGCTATTTCGGGTGACTACGACTTCCAGTTCATGATCGAAGAACTAGCTGTCGGCGCGCAGTTCAACATTCCTTACATCCATGTCCTGGTCAATAACGCCTATCTTGGTCTGATTCGTCAGTCTCAGCGCGCGTTTGATATGGATTACTGCGTACAACTGGCTTTTGAAAACATTAACTCCAGTGAAGTGAACGGCTATGGCGTGGATCACGTGAAAGTGGCTGAAGGCCTGGGTTGCAAAGCGATCAGGGTCACCACACCGCAGGAGATTGCTCCCGCGCTTGAACAAGCTAAAGTCCTGATGAATCAATACCGTGTGCCAGTCGTCGTAGAAGTGATCCTTGAGCGCGTGACCAACATCTCGATGGGAAGCGAACTGGATAACGTGACGGAGTTTGAAGAAGTGACTGACAGCGCACTCGATGCGCCAACTGAAACCTGTTTCATGAAATATGAATAAGTGAGGTCAACGATGTTGCGCTTTTCTGCCAATATTTCCATGCTTTTTCAAGAGTACGATTTTTTAGAACGATTTGAAAAAGTCGCTGCCAGTGGATTTCACGGTGTTGAATTCATGTTTCCTTATGACTACGACATCGATGTATTGAAGCAAAAGCTCACGGAAAATAAGCTTGAAATTGTTCTGAATAATTTACCGGCCGGAGACTGGGTGGCAGGTGAACGTGGTATCGCCTGTATTCCTGGGCGTGAAGAGGAATTTCGCGAAGGCGTTATGGCGGCCATACGTTATGCCAAAGTATTAGGTACGCCTAAAATTAACTGTCTGGTCGGGAAAACGCCACAGGGGATTTGTGAAGAAGAGGTTCGTCGCACGCTGGTGAATAATTTGCGCTTTGCGGCCATGGCCCTGGCGAAAGAAAATATTCTGCTGCTGATTGAACCGATTAATACCTATGATATCCCCGGTTTTTATTTGACGGGAACGCAAAAAGCGCTTGCGCTTATTGCTGAGGTTGGCAGCGATAACCTGAAAATTCAATATGATATTTATCATATGCAACGAATGGAAGGTGAATTAACTCAAACCATGCAAACCTATGCTAATAGCATCGGACATTTGCAAATTGCAGATAATCCACATCGTGGTGAACCGGGTACCGGGGAAATTAATTACGAGTATATTTTTAACCGTATTGCGGAATCAAATTATGACGGTTGGGTGGGGTGTGAATATAAACCGCAGACTACCACTGAAGCCGGTTTAACATGGTTTGAACGTTATCGTTAATACGTAATCCATTATTGGGCAGTATTTATTATTCCGCAATGGGGAAGGGATAACTATTGCCCAAATCTGTAAATGTATAAATTTAAGAGGTTGATGATGAAACTGGGATTTATTGGTCTGGGTATTATGGGAACGCCGATGGCCGTTCGTCTCGCCAGCGCCGGACATGATTTACACGTTACGACAATTGGACCGGTTGCCGACACCCTGCTTGCACTGGGTGCCAAACATGTCGAAACCGCAAAACAGGTTACTGAACATTCTGACATTATCTTCATTATGGTTCCTGACACGCCACACGTGGAAGAGGTGCTGTTCGGTGCCAATGGATGTGCCAGTGTGAGTCTGCAGGGCAAAACAATTGTCGACATGAGTTCTATTTCGCCAATTGAAACCAAACGTTTTGCCAAACAGGTCCAGGAAGCAGGCGGTGACTATCTCGATGCGCCGGTATCCGGTGGGGAAATCGGTGCACGTGAAGGTACGCTCTCTATTATGGTTGGTGGTGAAGAGGCGGTCTTTGAACGTGTAAAACCGTTATTTGACATTATGGGTAAAAATATCACCCTGGTGGGTGGTAATGGCGACGGTCAGACCTGCAAAGTGGCGAATCAGATTATTGTCGCCCTGAATATCGAAGCCGTTTCAGAAGCACTGGTCTTTGCTTCAAAAGCGGGGGCTGATCCTGCCCGCGTGCGTCAGGCATTAATGGGTGGATTTGCTGCCTCACGTATTCTGGAAGTTCATGGCGAACGCATGTTAAAGCGCACGTTTAATCCGGGCTTTAAGATTGCATTGCATCAGAAAGATTTAAACCTTGCGCTTCAGAGCGCCAAAGCGCTGCAACTGAATTTGCCGAATACGGCGACCTGTCAGGAACTCTTTAATACCTGTGCAGCGAATGGCGGCAGCGAAATGGATCACTCAGCCCTTGTTCAGGCGCTGGAATTAATGGCCAATCATAAACTTTCTTAATGGAAAATCGCTGCTCTAAATGCAGCGATTTTAGTAATGCGTAGATATTGTAATAAGCAGGCGAGATTATGAGTCAGAATAATAAAGCGGCGGATAATTACTGGAAGAAGATCATCGTCGTCATGAGTCTGGGGTGGGTGGCAATATGGATCTATCGAACAATTTTGACTCCGGTTTATCCTGAAATACAGGCGTCACTGGGAAATATCAGTAATTCAGAAGTCGGTGCGATCGCCAGTTTTTATTTTCTTGCCTACTGCGGTATGCAAATTCCATGCGGAATACTGGTGGATAAAGTGGGGCAGAAAATCATACTGATGTGTGGTTTTTCGGTCTTCATACTGGGCACGTTATGTATCGCTAACGCTAATACATTGAAGTTGATTTATATCGGTTCAATGTTGGCCGGAGCGGGATGCGCCTCCTTTTTCAGTTCTGCCTATTCGCTGTCGTCGGCCAATGTTCCACAAGAACGGCGCGCGCTGGCTAACGCCATCATTAACAGTGGGGCGGCGATCGGCATGGGCATCGGTTTGATAGGCTCCAGTTATCTGGTCAAAAGCCTGCATATGCCGTGGCATAACCTGCTGTACATTGTGGCTGCGATTCT
Organism: Citrobacter sp. R56; assembly: GCF_016811995.1. Lineage (GTDB taxonomy): Bacteria > Pseudomonadota > Gammaproteobacteria > Enterobacterales > Enterobacteriaceae > Citrobacter_D > Citrobacter_D enshiensis. The sequence continues at coordinate 4,004,359 of NZ_CP069159.1, read as the reverse complement.
GGTGGTTATGCTGTGTGTTTTCATGATGGTTATCCGTCGCAAAGTGAATACCAGCGTGGCGGCAGATAATGTGTCTGCTCAAGCGGAAACCGTGACAAAGGAGGAAACCCCTGGGTCATTGTATTCCCCGCTGTTATGCAGCGTGTACTTTCTCTATTTCTGTACCTGTTATGGCTACTATCTGATCGCGACATGGTTGCCGTCATTTCTGCAGACTGAGCGCGGATTTGATGGAAGCACCATTGGCCTGGCTTCGGCGATGGTAGCCGTCGCGGGCGTACCTGGTGCGCTGTTCTTTAGCCACCTGGCAGATAAGTTTCACCAAAGTAAGGTGAAAGTGATATTGGCGTTGGAAGTCCTGGCGGCTGTCATGCTGGTCGCCACCGTGTTGTCTCCTACCGCGACGACGCTGATGGTGAGTCTGGTGTTGTACGGATTACTGGGAAAAATGGCGGTTGACCCAATTCTGATTTCTTTTGTATCAGAACAGGCATCGGCAAAAAATATGGGGCGCGCCTTCAGTCTGTTTAATTTTTTTGGGATGAGTTCCGCCATCATCGCACCGATGCTGACGGGGTTTATTTCTGACCTGACAGGCTCGAAAGAACTGAGCTTTATGATTTCTGCTGGTCTGGTCACCACAGGTACACTTTTATTTGCAGTAGCCACACTCTATAAAAGGAAGCCGGTAGTCAGTTGTTCATTTTCGCAGTCATAATTATAAATTTATTAATTGTTATTATTATTTGATTTGTTCCGCTTAGCTAAACCTGTAAACGTAATCTGATGCGTAAATAGAGGGTATTATGGAACAACGTAGAAAGTTATACCAGGACAGAGGTTATAGTGACGACTTACTGCCTAAAGGCGAGTCTCAACGTAACTGGAAAGCATTTAATTATTTTACCCTATGGATGGGCTCCGTACATAATGTGCCAAATTATGTAATGGTGGGTGGATTTTTCATTCTTGGGTTATCAACGCTCAGTATTATGATGGCCATTATTTTTAGTGCGTTCTTCATTGCGTTGGTTATGGTATTAAATGGTGCCGCCGGAAGTAAATATGGCGTTCCGTTCGCCATGATATTACGTGCTTCTTATGGTGTCCGCGGTGCATTATTACCGGGCATTCTGAGAGGCGGTATCGCTGCCATTATGTGGTTTGGTTTGCAATGCTACGCCGGATCGTTAGCATTTTTAATCTTACTCGGGAAAATATGGCCGGAGTTCCTGAACCTGGGAGGCGATTTCAAATTGCTGGGCCTGTCATTGCCGGGACTGATTGCCTTTCTGATTTTCTGGCTGGTTAACGTCGGCATTGGTTTTGGCGGTGGTAAGGTGTTAAATAAGTTTACTGCCATCCTCAACCCGTGTATTTACATCGTGTTTGGCGGCATGGCAATTTGGGCTATCTCGCTGGTGGGTATTGGTCCAATTCTCGACTACTTGCCTCAGGGTGTCGAAAAATCACAGAACAGCGGTTTTCTGTTACTGGTGGTGATCAACTCGGTGGTGGCGGTGTGGGCAGCCCCTGCGGTGAGTGCTTCAGACTTTACCCAGAATGCACGTTCGTTTAAAGATCAGATGCTAGGGCAGACGCTGGGATTTATCGTCGCTTATGTTCTGTTCGCGATTGCCGGGGTATCGATTATTGCTGGCGCCAGTATCCACTATGGCGTTGATACCTGGAATGTTCTGGATATTGTGCAAAAATGGGATAGCCTCTTTGCTTCCTTCTTTGCGGTACTGGTTATTTTGATGACCACTATTTCAACGAATGCGACGGGGAATATTATTCCGGCAGGCTACCAGATTGCGGCAATTGCGCCGACGAAACTTACGTATAAAAATGGCGTGTTGATTGCCAGTATTATCAGTCTGTTAATTTGCCCATGGAAATTAATGGAAAATCAGGACAGTATTTATCTCTTCCTCGATATTATTGGTGGTATGTTGGGGCCAGTGATTGGCGTGATGATGGCGCATTATTTCGTAGTGATGCGTGGTCAAATTAATCTTGACGAGCTTTATACTGCGCAGGGTGATTATAAGTATTTCGATAATGGATTTAATCTTACGGCTTTCTCGGTAACGTTGGTGGCAGTAGTTATCTCTTTGGGCGGGAAATTTATTCCCATGCTGGAGCCGATTTCTCGCGTGTCATGGTTTGTTGGCGTTATCGTTGCCTTCGGTGCTTATGCTTTATTAAAAAAAGCGCCTAAGGTAGCAGTACAGCAATACAACAATGCAACTAAATAACATCATAAATTAAATAAGTTTTAACCATGGCGTGTAAGGCTATGGAAGAGAACATTAAACATCTGTATATCTATAAGGAACATCATATGTCATTTGATTTAATTATTAAGAACGGCACTGTCATTTTAGAAAATGAAGCCAGAATTATTGATATTGCTGTGAAAGACGGAAAAATCGCGGCCATCGGTGAAAACCTGGGCGAAGCAGCGCAGGTTATGGACGCCACCGGACTGGTCGTTTCACCGGGTATGGTTGACGCCCACACTCACATTTCTGAACCGGGCCGTACCCACTGGGAAGGTTATGAAACCGGCACTCGTGCAGCAGCTAAGGGCGGCATCACGACGATGATCGAAATGCCGCTGAACCAGTTGCCAGCGACCGTTGATCGCGAAACCATTGAACTCAAATTCGATGCGGCTAAGGGCAAACTCACTATCGATGCAGCACAACTGGGCGGTCTGGTCTCTTATAACCTGGATCGTCTGCACGAGCTAGATGAAGTCGGCGTGGTTGGGTTTAAGTGCTTCGTTGCCACCTGTGGCGATCGTGCGGTTGATAATGATTTCCGCGACGTTAACGACTTTCAGTTCTTCAAAGGGGCGCAAAAACTGGGCGAGTTGAAGCAACCGGTTTTAGTCCACTGTGAAAATGCGCTGATTTGTGACGAACTCGGTGCTGAAGCGAAGCGCGAAGGCCGCGTAAGCGCTCACGATTATGTGGCGTCCCGTCCGGTATTTACCGAAGTTGAAGCCATTCGTCGCGTGCTGTATCTGGCGAAAGTCGCCGGTTGCCGTCTGCACGTTTGCCATATCAGCAGCCCGGAAGGCGTTGCGGAAGTCACCCGCGCCCGTCAGGAAGGCCAGGACGTAACCTGTGAATCCTGCCCGCACTATTTCGTACTGGATACCGATCAGTTTGAAGAAATCGGCACCCTGGCGAAGTGCTCGCCACCGATCCGCGATGCTGAAAACCAGAAAGGCATGTGGGACAAACTGCTGGGCGGTGAAATCGACTGTCTGGTTTCGGACCACTCACCGTGCCCTCCGGAAATGAAAGCAGGCAACATCATGCAGGCATGGGGCGGCATCGCCGGTTTGCAGAGCTGCATGGATGTGATGTTTGACGAAGCGGTACAAAAACGGGGTATGCCATTAACCCAGTTTGCGCGTCTGATGGCGACCAACGCGGCAGATATTTTTGGTCTGCAGCATAAGGGCCGTATCGCGCCGGGCAAAGACGCCGATCTGGTCTTTATCCAGCCGAACAGCAGCTATGTGCTGACGGCAGAAGATCTGGAATATCGCCATAAAGTTAGCCCGTACGTTGGCCGTACAATTGGAGCGCGTATTGCGAAAACGCTGCTGCGCGGCGATGTGATTTATGACATCGAGCAAGGCTTCCCGATTGCACCGAAAGGCCAGTTTATTCTCAAACACCAGCAGTAATTCACGCCCAGCGCCCGTTGTTTGACGGGCGCTTCTTCAGGAGCATCGGATGGCTGTATTTCCGGTTAATCGACGTAATACCCTGGCTGGTTTTCAGTGGTTTTTCTTTATCTTCTGCAATACCGTCGTGGTCCCGCCTACACTTCAGTCTGCGTTTCAACTTCCGGCCAGCGCCCTGATTACCCTGACGCAATACGGATTTCTTTCAACAGGACTGGCGTGTCTTGCTCAGGCGCTGTGTGGACACCGTCGGGCGATTATGGAGGGCCCGACCGGACTGTGGTGGAGCACAATTTTGACGGTCACGGTGGGGGAAGCCGCACGCGGTACCGGGATAGACAGCATCGCCACCAGTCTGGCCGTCGGTATTTTTTTGTCATCGTTGCTAACCATCCTCATTGGCGTAAGCGGAGCAGGACATCGTCTGGCGAGGCTCTTCAGTCCCACGGTGATGGTCTTTTTTATGCTGTTACTGGGTGCGCAACTCACCTCTATCTTTTTTAAGGGCATGCTTGGGCTACCGTTCGGTGCGACGCAGCCACAGAGCACCCTACAACTGGTCCCGTTTGGCTTGTCGCTGCTGGTTATGTTTTTCATCCTGTGGATGATTATTTTTCTGCCTGACAAAATTGCCCGCTATGCCTTGTTGATTGGCGCGCTGGTCGGGTGGGGTGGGTGGTATCTGTTATTTCAAACGCCACCTGCGTCGGTGGCATCAGGGCATATCCACTGGCAGTGGTTTCCACTGGGCAGCCATGGCGCCCTACGACCAGGGATTATTCTGACCGCGATGCTGGCTGGTTTGGTCAATATTACCAATACCTATGGCGCGCTGCGTGGGACGGACGTCTTCTACCCAGAACAAAAAAATGGACGTTCGCGTTATCGTCGCAGCTTTGTAGTTTCAGGATTAATGACCTTACTCACCCTCCCGTTGAGTGTGGTGCCGTTTTCTCCCTTTGTCTCCTCCATTGGACTATTGACGCAAACCGGGGAACGTTCGCGCCTGCCCTTTATTCTGGGATGCCTTTGTTGTCTGATCGTTGGCCTATTTACGCCGCTAACCCATTTCTTCACCACCTTGCCGTTACCGATCAGCAGCGCCGTGATGCTGGTTTCTTACTTGCCGTTGCTCTATTCCAGTTTGTCTTTCAGCAAACAAATCACCTTCACTGCCAGGAATATCTACCGTCTGGCGCTGCCGTTATTTGTGGGACTTTTTTTGATGGGCTTACCGCCGGTGTATCTACAGGAACTGCCGTTGGCCCTGCGTCCTCTGCTCAGTAACGGATTGTTGGTCGGCATTTTGTTAGCGCTGGTCATGGAAAATCTCATTCCCTGGGATCGAATTAAATAATTGCTCAACAATAGGATTAACAATGAAAATTGTAATTGCTCCTGACTCATTTAAAGAAAGTGTCAGTGCGGAAAAATGTGCTGCCGCGATTAAGGCTGGTTTTCTGTCGGTATTTCCTCAGGCGGATTGCGTCTGTCTGCCCATTGCCGACGGTGGGGAAGGGACGGTCACTGCGATGGTAGAGGCGACCGGGGGCCGTGTTATCTCCCTGATGGCCACGGGACCTATGGGAGAGGCCGTTCCGGCCTTTTATGGACACAACGGTGCGGGTGATACGGCATTTATCGAAATGGCTGCTGCCAGCGGTTTAATGTTGGTACCCGCTGAAGCCCGCGATCCTCTACTGGCCACGAGTTACGGCACCGGTGAGATTATCCGCCATGCGCTGGATGCGGGTATTCGCCACTTGATCCTGGGGATTGGCGGTAGTGCGACGGTGGATGGCGGAATGGGAATGGCGCAGGCGTTAGGTGTGCGATTCCTTGATGCCAGCGGCGAGAATCTGGGCTACGGTGGCGGAGAGCTGGCGCGGCTGGCGCGTATTGATATGAGCCAAATCGATCCCCGCCTGGCTGAGTGCCGGATTGAAGTGGCGTGCGATGTTGATAATCCCCTGACGGGGCCTCGTGGCGCCTCGGTGGTGTTTGCACCGCAAAAAGGTGCCAGCCCTGCAATGGTTGAAATACTGGAACGGGGTATGGAGAACTATGCCCGGGTTATCCAGATGACGACCGGGCAGGAGGTGCAAACGCTGATAGGCGGTGGCGCGGCGGGCGGTATGGGCGTGGCGGCGCGGATTTTCCTCAACGCGACCCTGAAACCCGGAATCGATATTGTTATTGATGCCGTTCATCTTGATGACTCTATCAGGGAGGCGGATCTGGTTATCACTGGCGAAGGACGTATTGACTCACAAACCACCGGCGGGAAAGCACCGCTTGGCGTGGCGCGTGTAGCCCAAAAATATGGGGTTCCGGTGATTGGTATTGCGGGGGTTCTGAGTGAAGACGTTGAGGTTGTGCATCAACACGGTATCGATGCGGTATTCAGTATTCTGCCGGCGCTGGCCCCTTTGTCAGAAGTTCTGGCGAAAGGAGAACAAAACCTGTACCACTGCGCGCGCAATATAGCTTGCGTAATGAAAATGGGCCAACAGGTTCGTCGCTGAAACAATAAAAAAGCCACGGTTTACACCGTGGCAAAATCCAACATAGCTAAACAAAAGTGGTTAGACCGATTTCATATTTAGATTTCAACGTCGCGGTTGCAGTCTTTCGAATAGATATAGCTGAAGGTTTCCCCTCCCACGCCATAACCAGCCTGTAACGAATACGCGCCCATGAAAATGTAATCGCCTTTCTTCACTGGCACCCACTGATTATCCAGGTTGTAGACACCCTGACCTGAAAGAATATAGGCACCGTGTTCCTGAACATGTGTTTCGATATACCCGTGGCTGGCGCCTGGCTCGAAAGCGAGAATATGCATATTCATATCAAAGCCGAGCTCTTTGGGTAAAAAGTCGATCAGGATGACATTGTCCATCCCTTCGTAATGAATACGCTCCAGTTGGCTGACATTGCCTGAAACCAGATACGGCGCGTGGTTTTCTGTCGGCACATAGCGGCGCTTATAGAGAAATACCTGGCTATCGGTCGCGAGATTATTGGTAAACGTGACGAGATCGCCCGGCGGGCAATACAGATAACCGCCTTGAGTCAGGGTAAACGTTTGTCCCTGGACACCGGCCGTGATTTCACCGCTGATAACATATAAAAACGTCTCAATGCCTTCACCGCCAAAGCCCTGAGTATTGCCGCCCTTTTCATGCAGGGTGACCAGGTAATCGACAAACGATGCCCCCAGTTTCGGCGTGGACAAAATAGTGGCATCGCAATTCTCAAAACCGGGAATGATATTTTTCACCAGTCCGTCCGGCGTCAGCAGTGCAAAATTGCCATGTCGGACGATGGAGCGGCTGCTCAGTAAGTCTTCACGGTATCCCACAACATTATTTAAATATCCCATTTCAGTTTCCTTATTCAGTCCAGGCCAGTTGGTGCAGCATTAACGCCAGTGTTTTTACGCCCTCTGCAAGATCGCCAATCAGCGTTTCTTCCAGTGGGTTATGGCTGATACCGTTGATGCTGGGCATGAAAATCATGCAGGTCGGAACGGTAGGCGCAAAAATTTGCGCGTCGTGTCCGGCTCCGCTGTGCATCAGACGGTAATTCAGATTCTCTTTCTCGCAAAGCGCCGTGAGTTGTTGAACCAGCCCGACATCCATCGGCACCGGAGCTTCATCCATCCATAAGTCGATATCGATACCGATTTCCATCTCATGGCAAATGCGTTGCATATCTGCCTCCAGCTCAGCCGTAAACGCTTTCAGGGCGTCGGCGTCGGTATGGCGGCAATCAATGGTGAAGAGTGTTTTACCCGGCACCACATTGACCGTATTTGGCTGGGGATCGACCTTACCGAACGTCAGCACCAGCGGGTCGCCATGAGCGTTGGCTTTGGCGATGGATTCGCAGCAGATGCGACTGAATGCATGTACGGTATCACGGCGATAACTCATCGGCGTGGTTCCGGCGTGGTTCGCTTCGCCGGTCAGCGTAATGGTGTAGCGGCGTTGACCAACGATGGCATTCACCACGCCGATCGGTTGCTTATTAGCTTCAAGCACGCGACCTTGCTCGATATGCAGTTCGACGAATGCGCGAAGATCTTTACGTGCCGGCACCGGTGAGCTGGGCAGGGTAAAGCCGCAGGCGTTCATCGCCTCGGTGAAACCGATGCCTTTGGCGTCCGTGATGTTTTGCACATCAGACGGATTGGCGAGACCGACAATATTTTTGCTGCCCCAGAAAACGTAGGGGAAGCGGCTGCCTTCTTCTTCCGCCAACGCCACCACTTCGAACGTACGCAGCGGCGGGCCGTAAGTCTCTTTCAACCAGCTCGCGGCAAGCCAGGCTGCGAGTGCGCCAAATTGGCCATCAAGATTGCCGCCGTTAACCACGCTGTCGATATGGGAGCCGCTCAGGATGACCTCGTCCGGATAGCGGGTACCGGTCAGTCGGCCATACAAATTTCCGACATCATCAAATCGGGTTTCCAGCCCGCTCTCGCTCATCCGTTTTTTAAAAGCGAGCTGAGTCTCCAGCCATTCGTCAGAATAAAGTAAACGCGTCAGTCCACCTGCCGGATCGGCGCCAAATGAAGAAAGCCAGGGTAATGTATCCTCAATTGCCTGACGAAAATGATTAGTCATGTGCAACTCCTGATTCTGAATTTATTGGGCAAATGGGGAATTGGTTTCGTAAGAACGGAGGTAAATGGCGTCCGAAACCAGATATTCATAAATATCGTCAACAATATCGATGCCATCTTTGGCACTCAATTTTTCATTGATATCCAGGTTTTGCCCTGGGTAATACACCTGTGAAAAACCCGGCGCTGGTTTTATCGCATTTAATTCACGCATGGTTTCACTGATGTGTTTGCGGAATAAATTACTGGAAGAGAAAAATTCCGGATTAATAACGATATGGAGTTGGCCTAATTCACGACCCTTACTCAGGTTTTCATACATGGAGCTGACTTGACGACCAAACGGAAGATTCATCAGAATCCCGGAAAGTACGTCGATCATCATCATTAATCCATAACCTTTAGGACCCGCAGCCGGGAGCAGCGCATTCACCGCAAAAGGATCGGTGGTTGGCGCGCCATGCTTATCGACAGCCCAGCTATCCGGGATATTTTCCTGGCGTGAGCGAGCATCGAGAATTTTCCCCCATGCCTGTACGGTGGTCGCCATATCGAAGGTGATGATATCGTCATTTTCTCCCGGCGCGGCAAATGCTAACGGGTTCGTACCGTAGTAGACCTCCGCACCGCCAAAAGGCACCACCATGGGGTCTGACTGACAGACCGATAACCCGATAAAACCGGCCTGAGCTGCCTGATTGACAAAGTAGGAAATCGCACCGCTGTGACCCATTCGGCGAACACCGACCACGGCCACGCCATTTTCACGCGCCATATCGATGGCTTTTTCCATCCCCATTTTTGCGGCGACCTGACCTGCAGCGTTGTCTGCGTGCAGAATGGCGCTGCAGGGGCCGGTTTGTTCATATTCGAATAGCGGACTTCGGTTGGTCCCGCCTTTCGAAATACGTTCTGCGTAATACTCAACACGCACAGCGCCATGAGAATGAATGCCCCTGGCATCGGCATAAGCTAATACATCGGCGACAGTCGTCGCGTGGTCATGCGTAAGCCCTGCCTTGGTTAGCTTGTTGATAATTAGCTGCTGAAGTGTTTCCCGACTGATTCTCATCTGCCTTCCTTTTAACGACGGTGTAAAGCTTAAAACGCTATTGGCGACGAATATACCGGGAAAATAAAAGCAAACTGTGATCCGTCAGCGTAAAACTATATAGTTAGATTTTATTTGATAATCTTGCGTAATTTGTTGTGGTTAATTAAATGAATCCATTAATTGAAAAAATGCACTAATTTCATCGGGACTATTTGAATTATTCTGGTAATAAATTTCATGTGATTTTAGTCACGCTATAAATTACTTTGTGGCGCTAGCCTTACTACAGAACAATCACGCTCATTCAATTGCAATGGGTGCAATTATTGGGGAGTTAATATGATTCATGCCTTTATCAAAAAGGGCTGTTTTCAGGATTCTGTCAGTTTGATGATTATTTCGCGGAAATTGAGCGAATCTGAAAACGTTAATGATGTTTCAATTATGATGGGAACACCTGCCAATAAATCTCTGCTGGAGGCGACAGGATTCTGGCATGACGATTTTACGACTGCGACACCCAATGATATCTGCGTAGCGATTCGCACGGATGATGCCGATGACGCGATCACTGGCATCATCAACGCCCAATTGGAGGCGGCGTTAACTGCGTTGGCGCAGGGAGGTCATCAGGGCCAGTCGTTGTCAGTGGTACGTCGCTGGGAAAGCGCGACCCGGAAGGTGCCTCAGGCTAATTTAACCCTGATCTCTATTGCCGGTGAATACGCTGCTGAACTGGCGCATCAGGCGCTTGATGATGACAAGAATGTCATGATCTTCTCCGATAACGTTTCTCTGGCGGATGAAATTACATTAAAAACCCGCGCCAGAGATAAAGGGTTGCTGGTGATGGGGCCGGATTGCGGCACCGCGATGATTGCCGGAACGCCGCTGGCGTTTGCTAACGTTGTCCCGCACGGCAATATCGGCGTCATTGGTGCTTCCGGCACCGGTATTCAGGAACTGGTGTCGCAAATCGCTCTCGGCGGTGAAGGGATTACCCACGCTATCGGTCTCGGCGGTCGTGATTTAAGTGAGGATGTCGGTGGCATTAGCGCCCTGAGCGCGCTGGAAATGCTGACGAATGATGAGCAAAGCCAGTTGATCACCTTTGTTTCCAAACCCCCAGCCCAGTCCGTACGCCAGCAGATCATTACCACCATGAAGCAAAGCGGTAAGCCGGTTGTGGCTCTGTTTTTGGGCTATGTTCCGGCCGCGATGCGTGATGAAAATGTCTGGTTTGCCCGTACATTGGATGAGGCGGCGCGACTGGCGTGTCTGTTGTCCCGCGTGATACGCCGACGCGAGTCACTGGCCAGAGTGGCCGGTCAACGAATTCTCGGCCTGTATACCGGTGGTACGCTGGCGGCAGAAGCTGCCGGTCTGCTTGCTGATCGTCTCGCTATTCAGACCGATTCCGATCATCCCAACGGCATGATGCTCAACCACGACGGTCATCAGATTATCGATCTCGGTGATGATTTTTACACCGTCGGGCGTCCGCATCCCATGATTGATCCCTCCCTGCGTCACCAACTGATTACCTCGCTGGCTCATGACAGTCAGGTAGGGGTATTGCTGCTGGATGTGGTGATTGGTTATGGCGCCACGCAGGAACCTGCAGAGTCGCTGGTAGAGGCGTGTCAGCGCGCTACTGCCGGGCGCACAGAAGACCAGCCGTTGCACATTATTGCTACCGTTACCGGTACTGACAGCGATCCGCAATGCCGTTCCCGCCAGATAGCCATACTCGAAGACGCGGGGGTGATGGTGGTGGATACCCTGCCGGAGGCCACGCTTCTGGCGGCAGAACTGATTAGCGCAACGCAGGCCGTGGAACGCGGGCAACCTGCCAGCTTGTTGGAGGGGGTGGCGGTGATCAATGCCGGTCTGCGCAGCTTCGCTCTGGATCTACAGTCCGCTGGCACGCCGGTAGTTCACTATCAGTGGGCACCGATCGCTGGCGGAAATAAAAAACTGGCACGTTTATTAGCACGTTTGCAATAAGAGGACATTATGTTTACATCACTGGCTCAAGCCAATGCTGCAGTAATTGAACAGATCCGCAATGCACGCCCGCACTGGCTGGATGTCAAGCCTGCCGGTTCATTGATTCCGGAGTTGAACGAGACAAAAACCTTGTTGCATGCCGGTCCGCCTATGCGCTGGCAGGATATGACTGGCCCAATGAAAGGGGCCTGTATCGGAGCTTGTCTCTTTGAAGGCTGGGCGCAGGATGAGATAACGGCAACCGCAATGCTGGAAAGCGGTGAGATCACCTTTATCCCCTGCCATCATGTGAATGCCGTCGGGCCGATGGGCGGTATCACCTCGCCGGGAATGCCAATGTTGGTTGTGGAGAATATCAAGCAGGGAAACCGTGCTTACTGCAATCTTAACGAAGGGATCGGCAAAGTCATGCGTTTTGGCGCCTACGGCGAAGATGTACTGCAACGTCAGCGCTGGATGCGTGATGTGCTGATGCCAGTATTGAGTGCCGCGCTACATCGCATGGATAACGGCGTGGATCTCACCGCCATGATGGCGCAGGGCATCACCATGGGCGATGAATTTCACCAGCGTAATATCGCCACTTCCGCATTACTGATGCGCACCCTGGCGCCTCATATGGCGCAACTCGACCACGATAAACAACAGATCTCCGAAGTAATGAGCTTCCTGGCGATCACCGATCAGTTCTTCCTGAACCTAGCGATGGCCTATTGCAAAGCCGCGATGGACGCCGGGGCGCAAATTCGCGCCGGAAGCATTGTGACGGCAATGACGCGTAACGGCGACATGTTCGGGATCCGCGTCAGCGGCCTTGGCGATCGCTGGTTTACCGCGCCAGTGAATACGCCTCAGGGCCTGTTTTTTACCGGTTTTTCGCAGGAGCAGGCTAACCCGGATATGGGCGACAGCGCTATTACGGAAACATTCGGTATTGGTGGCGCGGCAATGATAGCCGCACCGGGTGTCACGCGGTTTGTCGGCGCAGGCGGGATGGATGCGGCGAAATCCGTTTCCGAAGAAATGGCGGAAATCTTCCTTGAACGCAATATGCAATTGCAGATCCCGGGCTGGGATTTCCAGGGCGCGTGTCTGGGTCTTGATATCCGTCGGGTTGTGGAGACCGGGATCACTCCGCTCATTAATACCGGTATTGCCCATAAAGATGCGGGCATCGGACAGATTGGTGCCGGGACTGTCAGAGCACCGCTGGCCTGCTTTGAGCAAGCGCTGGAAGCTCTGGCGGAAGAGATGGGCGTGAGCTAAGGGCAACGTGATGCATGATATCCACCCACTTTTGGGTTGCCAGGACGCGGTTGATTTTCGCCAGACATGGCGTACCGGTGGCGTCTGGCGCCGGACGATCACCCTCTATGTTGAGGGTGGCGCCTTACTGACCTTGCATCATGCCGGTCGGGGGATAAGCCCAGGTGGATGGGTATTACGCCATCATGACTTTACGCAACTGAGCCGGGAAATTATCGCGGGAGCGATGCCCGTAGTGACAGATTCCGGGATTCAAATGGGCAGATCGTTGCTTTTGCCGCCCGTCAGACAGTGTTCGTTGCGGCTGGCGGCTGGCGAAAAGATCAGCCTTCTCCCGGGGTCGTGTATCGACCGGGCGGACGAGACGGGATTATTTGGCCCTTTATCGAAGGCCACGCGATTACCGGTACTCCCTGAACTGAGACAGATGTTGCACTGTTTTTCCGCGTCCCTCGCCGGAGAGGATATCGACTGGACGTTATGGCTGGGGCGAGGCCCGGGTCTGACTCCCAGCCAGGATGACATGCTGATCGGCATGATGCTGGCTGCCTGGGAGGCGGGGTGGCTCAACGTGCATAACAGCAACGCTTTTTTTCGTGCTTCAGGTTCTCTGCATACGGCGACGACTCAGGTCAGTGCCAATTACTTGCAATACGCCGCACGGGGATGTTTTGCCTCCCCGTTGTTGCACTTTGTCTTTGCGCTACGTTCCGGTCGTCGTATGACGGCGGCAACGGCGTCGCTGTTGGCGATGGGACATACCTCAGGCGCAGATACGCTGTTGGGGTTTTGGCTAGCGCAACACTTTATTAGAGGATAGCGAATGAAAACGCTGGTCGTTGCCCTTGGCGGCAATGCGTTACTACAGCGCGGCGAAGCGCTGACGGTCGAAAATCAGTACCGTAATATCGACAGTGCCGTATCGGCTCTGGCTCGTCTGGCGCAAGAATATAGGCTGGCGATTGTGCACGGCAACGGCCCCCAGGTCGGATTGCTGGCTTTGCAAAATCTCGCTTATCGGGATGTGACCCCTTATCCGCTGGATGTGCTGGTGGCGCAGACTCAGGGCATGATCGGCTTTATGCTGGCGCAGCGCCTGATGTGTCAGCCTGGTATGCCTCAGGTGACGACGGTGATGACACGCATTCAGGTGTCTGAACAGGATCCTGCTTTCGCAAAACCGGAGAAGTTTATCGGCCCGGTGTATCGTCCTGATCAGCAGTCAGAACTGGAAGAGCAGTATGGCTGGACGTTGAAGCGCGATGGTCAATATCTGCGTCGGGTTGTGCCGTCACCGATGCCGGTAAGCATCCAGGAAAGCGACGCGATTCGTCGTCTGCTGGGACAAGGCGATGTGGTGATTTGTTGCGGTGGCGGCGGTGTTCCCGTTACGGAAAACGGACGTGGAGCAGAGGCGGTTATTGATAAAGATCTGGCCGCCGCGTTGCTGGCGGAACAGATTGATGCTGACGGTTTGGTGATCCTGACAGATGCGGATGCGGTGTACGAACACTGGGGAACCCCGATGCAACGACCGATTCGTGAAGCGACGCCGGAAATGCTGATCCCGTTTGCCAAAGAAGATGGATCAATGGGGCCGAAAGTGACGGCAGTCAGTGGTTATGTTAACCGCCGACAAAAACCTGCCTGGATAGGCTCTTTGGCTCGTATCGACGATACGCTGGCGGGTCTTGCCGGCACCTGCATCAGACCGTAACCACTGCGGTATGTCTTTGAGGTGTGTCGGGCGTGCGCTCCTGCAGGCCCGATACACCACATGCCAGTAATCCGTATTACGGCAGTTTTAGCGAAAGATCTGTTTCGCGCAACCCATGATATTTTAACAGACTAAGATGAGTACTATTATGAGTGGTTACAATGCAGTATTAGCAAGAAATACGGGAAATGCGCCAAAAGATTTAGGTCCTTATTCACAAACGGTGGCTTTTTCTCATTACAATCATATTTCTGCTCAATTACCTGTTGATCCAACATCGGGAAAACTGGTTTCTGGCGGGATAAAAGCCCAGGCTGAGCAATGCTTTAAAAATATTAAAGCCGTTGTGGAAAGCATCGACCATGTTATGAATGACGTCGTCAGAATCACGGTATTCGTGAAGAATATTAAAGATATGGGCGTGGTCAATGAGGTCTATAAATCCTATTTCCCTGTCTATGTTCCTGCCCGCACGACGGTTGCTGTTGCTGCATTGCCGATGGACGCGTTAGTGCAAATTGAAGCGCTGATTTCCCACGGTGAGGGTACGATCCCGGGCGCGCCGCAATCAGGCGATCTTATCAAACTGACCAATAACACAGTAAATGCGCCAGTATGTCCTCTGTCGACACAAACCGTGGCATTTTCTCATTACAACAATATTTCCGCACAATTACCGATAGACGCAACATCAGGCAAACTGGTCACCGGTGGTGTTAAAGATCAAACCAGACAATGCTTAAATAATATTAAAGCTATTCTGCACAGCATTGATGTTCCTTTTGATGATATCGTTAAAATTAATCTCTATCTTAAAGATCTTGCCGATATTGATGCGGTCAACGAAGTTTATACCACCTTTTTCCCTGATTCATCGATTGCCCGTAGCGCCGCCTATTTACCTGCGCGTACTACCATCGCCGCCAGTGCGCTGCCAATGGATGCGTTAGTACAAATTGAAGCGGTAGTCTCTCATGGCGATGGTACGCCGCCCCAGGCAGTTGAAGACCGTCACGGGATCGTTATTAAGGCGCATAATACAATTAATGCCCCAACCAGTTCACTGCATACACAAACAGTTGCGTTCTCTCATTACAATCATGTTTCCGGGCAATTACCGTTAGATCCAAAAACAGGGGCGATGGTCAGCGGAGACATAAAATCGCAGACCGAACAATGCCTGAACAATATTAAAGCCATCGTGGAAAGTATCGACCACGCGATGACGGATGTTGTTAAGGTTAATATTTTCCTGAAGAACATCGCAGAGAGTCAGGCAGTCGATGATGTTTATGCGTCCTTCTTCCCTGGAGGGATTCCGGCCCGCCGCACCGTGGGGGTTGCTGCGCTACCTCATGATGCGTTAATCCAGATTGATGTCGTGCTGTCCAATGCGGAAGGTACGCCACCGACCGCATAATAGACCGTCGAGGAACACGGCGTGTTAACGGGAAACCGCTTACAGCCGTTGTTCCCACAAGTTAATACGCCAATTTTCCCTCTGCCAACAGATTCAGCGCGAATGGCGAACGAACTCCCCAATAGTCTGATAGGTTGCCCTCGCTTCTTCCGGTACTTTGTCTTCCAGCATGAGCCAGGCGTGGACCATGCCTGGGAAATGGCGGTGCTTCACCGATACTCCTGCGGCTTTCAGCCGGGCGACAAAAGCAAATCCCTCATCACGTAGAGGGTCAAGGCCTGCGCTGAATACCAGTGTTTCCGGGAACTCTTTGCTGACAGGTAGGTAGAGTGGCGACGCCGATTGACGATCTTCGCCATGCTGAAAGTACTGGTGAAAATACCAGCGGATCTTACTTTCATCTAACAGCTTTCCCGTGCCATTTTCTTTTACTGACGGCCAGGTCAGGGTGTAATCCAGGCTCGGATAGATAAGCACCAGTCGATTAATCAATCCCGGATGAGTGCGTGAGAATGCCTGCGCAAGCGTAGCGCTAAAGGCGCCGCCACCGCTGTCTCCGACTAATGTTAGCTGACGCTGATATGGAATATGCAGACGATCCAGCAGCGTCCAGACCTGTTCTGTCACCGCCCGCGCATCAGAAAGCCCTTGCGGATAGGGACTTTCCGGTGCCCGGCGGTAGTCAACAGAGATGACCGTGTTTCCGGTTGCTGTTGCCAGATGGCGGGCAATGGGATCGTACACCTCCACCGAGCCACTCAGATGACCGCCACCATGAATAAAGAGCAAAACATCCTGTTTTCCCTGCAAAGTGGGGCGGTAAATACGAACAGGGATGCGCCGTTCGCCGGTATCCACTTCATCATTGAGCACCGCTGCCATCGGGTCGGACGTGGTGACGTTAGCTTTGGTCAGCGCCGCCAGCCCCTCTCTGGTGCTTAACGTATCGTAAACCACGGGAGGATTACTGGCCTGTTTTTCCAGAAATGCGGCAAGCGGGGCAGGTGGTGTTTGTACCAGAGGACCGTTAGCGTGCTGCCACGCCTGCTGGTAACGCCGCTGTTGTTCCTGTAGTGACTCCGCACTCACGGAAGGACTGAGCATACTGGCAGTGGTTATTGCGGCGAAGGGTAATAGTAATTGCTTTATGGATAATCCTAATCTGGGTATGACGTTCATTTTTTCTCCAGGCGTACAATAGTGTCGCTTCGTTAAGCATATAACCCAGAGTAAAAATGTGTTTTATCGAGGTAAATATTATTGCTTATCGGGTAGCCAGGTTTAGTAAAACACTTTTATCGTTAAATTGATTTTTAGCTATTCTTGCTTATTTTCTTTTTTATCGTGCTCATGATTTACGAAATTAACCCTTACTTTTTCAAATGTTATTTTGGGTAACGATGTGAATTAATACAAGTTACTCTAGGATTCTTTGCATGCGGCATTGCTTATCAAGAAAACAGATATCGATAAGTTAAATTATGGGTTTTATCATATTTAAAACTTGAATTACATTTCCTTTACATTTTTAACTGTCTGGCAGGAATAGAAATTTCAGCACTTAATACACAGGGTTAAATAGATATGGAAGGAAATAAAAAATTAATGTATTTAAGAAAAGCGTCATTGTTGACACTTTCGCTGTTTTTTTCTGTCAATGTGCTGGCTGCAGGGGTGCAGTGCGAAAATAAGGATTTCACTCTGCAAACGCTGGGCACTGGCGGACCGATTACCGATGATCAGCGTGCTTCATCGGGAGAGGTTATTTGGCTAAATGGGAAGTCGGCCATTCTTATTGATGCTGGTGGCGGTATTTTTTTACGTTTTGGCCAATCAGGTGCCCGTCTGGAGGATTTGAAACTCATTGCCATCAGCCATTTCCACACTGACCATGTCTCGGATCTGGCACCGATTTTAAAAGGCGGCTATTTCCTGAAGGAGAAGGAGACCATTAATATTGCGGGGCCAGAAAGCGGCGGCGTGTTCCCGTCAATGACGCAATATTTTAACGCGCTTTTTAAAAAAGAAAATGGCGCTTACTCCTATCTGAATGGACTGCATAACGCGACAGATGGTTTACAACTTGCGAGTCACGTTAAGGATATTAGTTACACCGCCACTGAGCCGCAATTGGTATACCAGGACGATGAAATGAAAGTGACCGCTCTGGGGATTCCTCACGGCGATGTACCTTGCCTTGCGTTCCGTATTGAAACGGCGAAAGGCACTATTGTGGTTTCAGCCGATCAGAATGGCAGTAATAAAGCGTTTGCCCGCTTTGCCAAAGGCGCGGACATGCTGGTGATGCCGTTAGCCATTGATGAAGATACTGACGAAACCTCAAAATTTATTCATGCCGCCCCGGATGTGGTGGGCAAGGTGGCAGCTGAAATCAATCCCAAAGTACTGGTGCTAAATCACTTTATGGGCAAGGGGTTGCGCCTCAAAGATCAGTCCATCGACATTGTGAAACAGTATTACCACGGTCCGGTCTATAGCAGCCGCGATCTCTCCTGTTTCCCGATTTCATTAGCCAATGCGAAGGAATAACCGATGAAAAAAGATATTGTCCTTTCAATCGTCATGGGTTCCATGATGACCGCTGGAATGGTTAACCCCGCCAGTGCAACAGAGGCGAGCGGCAGCGCCAGTCAGGTGCAGAATAAAGCGCCGACCAGTAGCGGTAAATGTGCCAGTGGTAAATGCGGTACGGAGAAAATCTATAGTCAGGCCGCGCTAAAGTATGACCCTCAGGATCAACTGGTGCGTGCCAGAGATGGTAAATGTGGCCTGACGGGGGAAGGCATAAATAAGCCTGAATCCTCCCAGCTGGCGAGTGCCGAAAAATGTGTTAGTGGCGTATGCGGGAAATAACCTCAGAGGGGGCAGGAATCGGGCTGCGCGGCGAGCATATTACGGCACTGCTGCAACAACCCCGCCGTCAGGATATCGATTTTCTCGAACTGGCCCCAGATAACTGGATGAATATAGGTGGTGCGAGGAAAGAACAGTTAGCAGACATCAGTAAAAAATATCCGTTAATTGCGCACGGACTGAGTTTATCCATTGGCGATAGTTGCCCATTAAATGAAGAATATATTAATGATGTTCGCCGTTTTCTCGACGAATACCATATTGATATTTACAGCGACCATTTATGCTTTTCTCGCGATCGCCAGGGGTATCTCTACGACTTGCTGCCCGTACCCGGATTTACCGATGTATTGCCTTATTTAGCCGCACGTATTGACCAGATTCAAAATATGATGGGGCGGCAGTTGGTTCTTGAAAATATCTCCACCTATCACCGCTATGCAGGTGAAATGCCGGAGGCGGAATTTTGGGGCGAGCTGCTCAACCTGAGCGGTTGTGGAATGCTGCTGGATATTAATAACGTCTTTGTGAATGCCTGTAATCATGGGTTTGATGCCTTTGAGTATATTCGTAGCATTCCGTCGTCGTCGATTATCTATTACCACATCGCAGGTCATCTGGAGTATGAGGAGTTCCGCCTCGATACCCACGGAATGCCAGTACTGGAGGATGTATTAGCGCTGGCAAAACAGACCGTGCAGTTTCATGGCGCGAGACCTTTGCTGCTGGAGTGTGATAACAACGTTCCGCCGCTGGAGACGTTATGTGCGGAATTAACGCAAATCAGGGAATACCTTTTATAAAAGCGAGTGCCTGTGACGACACATGATTTAGCACCTGCATTATTGGTCGAGATGGAGACAACGTTTTCGGCGCAACTTCGGGCCAGAACAACGTCGAGCGAAACCTGTTCTCGCGGTATGTCGCTGTACCGGAAAATCGTCAGAGAAAATATTGGCGGCGTGTTGCAACGCGTTTTTCCTTTATTTTGCCAACTCATCAAAGACGCAGATATTCAGGATCTGACGGAGGCTTTTCTCCATCAGCATCAGGCCAGCCAACCGGAATTTCACCAGGTGGCGACAGAGTTGCTGCTTTTTATGCGTCAGCAACGTCAGCTGTCGCCTCACGATTTGGCGCTGATCGAGTATGAATGGCTGCTGTACGCCGTGGAAATCGATGACAGTCACGTTCCACCTCCTCAGAAAACGTCGTTACGGTTGGTACAGACAGGCGATGTGGACGTGGTGCGAAATCCCACGCTGAAGATGGTGGCTTTACCGTTTCGGATCCACGAGGGAGAGCCTTGTTATGAGGATGAAGGGCGCCTGAATTATTATGCGCTCTATCGAAAGTATAATAATGCGCTGTACCAGAAGAGGCTCAGCCAGGTTGATGTGCAGCTGTTATCAGCGATTAATCATCAGATTATTTCAGCCGAACGCTTGCTAAATACGGCCTCACTTTTTTTAGCTGATTTTTCTTTGCGCTCGTGGCTGGAAACCAACTATAACGACGAACTTTTGTCTTTAAAATACAAAGGGTGATGCTATGTGGATAAACGTAATTTCGTGGTACAAGCTCGTTATATCAAAAATAAAGAAAGCAGACTTTATTGCGCTGCTGCTTATCCGCCTTTTTTTAATTCCGGTGATTTTTGCTGGCGCACACTCCAAGGTCATGGGATTTAGCGGCACGGTGGCCTGGTTTGCACAACCGACAGCAGAAGGCGGACTGGGGCTTCCGTTTCCCTGGCTGCTGGCGTTTCTGGCAACGTCGACTGAAGTGCTGGGGTTGATTTGTATTACGCTGGGGCTTTTCACGCGGATCATCGCCATCCCAATGATCGTCGTGATGAGCGTCGCCAGCCTGATGGTTCACTGGTCGCACGGTTGGCTGGCTATCGCCAGTAACAGCATGGAATCCAGTCAGCGAATGACGGCGTTTCTCCAGTGGTTGATGGAAAACTTCCCCGGTCGGTATAACTATATTACGCAACTGGGCGATCCGATTATCCTGAATAACGGTATTGAATTCTCTACCACTTATTTCATCATGCTGCTAGTTTTGCTGATCTACGGTGGCGGGAAATATGTCAGCGTGGACTATTGGCTGACAAAAGCGACACCCGTCTGGCGTAATCAGAAAAGCAATACGGCTCTGAAATCCTAAAACAACGCCGTATTTTTGAGGGGAGAAATGGCAGCAGGATCACCCGGCTGCCATTTTTAAGCATAAAACTAACGACCCTTACTTTCTTTTTTACGTTCAGGGAAGAAAAGTCATCAATAACTCAATTATGCTGACGTTGCTTCTAACGCCATTTTTTGTTGCTTAATCCTTCTGGCCAGAAGAGTGGAGCACACGAAGCCCAGCAGGCTGAATACCACCATCACGCTGAAGACATAGTTATAGCCGGTAATGCCTTTGAAGTTATCCAGAAGCGAGCCATACAGGGTGTAGGCAAACATGGCTGGCATGTAGCCGATGATGCAACCAAATGCCATCGCAGAACCACTGTACTGGCGTGAGATACCGATCTCATCCATCGGCGCAAAGAAGATAGCGCGCTGGGAGAAGATAATGGCGCCAAAGCCTAACGTCACCGCCATCCCGACATACACGTTCATAGACTCGTGAGGCAACTGAATGAAGAGGATCATGGCAATCGCCGCGATCAGGAACGTCCATTTCAGATAGACCGTTGGCGATTTAGTGACTTTATCGGCAAGGAATCCGCCAATCGGGCCGCCGACCATTTTTAACGCATACTGGTTGATGATACCGTACGCCCCAACAAGGGCTACCGGTAACATATAGATATCCTTTAAGAAAGGGATGAAGTAGGTTAATCCACAGTACGCGGCGTACACAAAGAAGATACCAAATGCGGCCAGCCATACGTTAGCGCAGGTCAGAACATGTTTGATGCCCTTGAGAACTTCCAGATTTGCACTGCTGTTATCGCGAGCGGTGACTTTGTCATCATCCCCCACGATGAAATAGGTAATAACACCGACGGTGAGCGTGATTAACGTGTAGAAAAGCAGACCCGCCTGCATACCTGCTTTACCTTCGCCGAACTGCACAAAAATAAACAAGGCGCCAGAGGCGACAATCACATCCACAACACCACGACCGGCTTCCAGGAAACCAAACATGCGTCCCTGTTCTTCCTGTTTCCCCAGCAGGCGTACGGCTTTCAACAATACGGGCCAGAAAATGACATCGCCAAAGAAGGCCATTGCCGCAAAACAGAGCAGATAACCGGTGAATGAAGGCAGTGTGGATAAATACAATCCACAGAGTCCAACGCCAATCAACCCAAAGGGTAAGAGTATTTTCTTGGAATAACGGTCAGCAATATAAAGGGAAAGAAACAGTCCTGTTGTCTGGATAATGGTATATACAGTGAAGCCGAGACCAATTTGTGTATTGGTTAAACCCCAGTCATTTTGCATCGGGACATAAAATACGTCCTTCATGCTGGAAAGCTTAAATATTGTTCCACCACCGAGGACTAAAAAGCACAGTCGTGCCCACTTGTTCATGAACATAGTTATACCTTCACTTACTTAAAAGCATAGAGGGAATAACCTTCCATATCCGCTATTGATACATATCAAAGCGATAAGAAAGTTGATGTAATTATCGTTGTGTTAGATTAATTTATAATATTTAAATTAATTCTCGTTAATAAACTTATTGCATATGTTTCTGACATAGTGAATTTGTTCTATTGCGTGTTCTGATTCCTGAGCAAGGCGCGCATCAACCTTATCAGCATCAGGTAATGGTGTATAACTCGCGGTTCTCCAGGGGATCCACGGGTTATCTCCCTCATCGTCGAAGCGGAAAGCGGGAGCAAAGTAATCGACTTCTTCCTCAAGGCCGAAAGAGATGACCTGCGGCTTGTCTTCTCCCAGCAGCAATAATTCTCTCAGCATCGCCTCCATGGGTAAATCCCCATGCCCGGAGCGGCACGCTTCATGTGCCCAGCCGGAACCATCCTGGATGATTTTGGCATCTTTTACATGCACTTGCGTTATGTACGGTGCCATGACTTTCAGGGCGTCGAGCGGCTTTTCATTGGCATTAATCATATTGCCGAAGTCAAAAAGTATTGAAAGATTCTTCATCCCGCTCTGTTTTACTAAGCTGACCAGTTCTTCTCCTTTCAGATCTTCATGCTGCTCTATTGTGAATGTTAAGCCGCAATCATCAAACTGAGATAAATATTGTATATCTAACGCTATCTTTTCCATGACGTCTTGCAGATGCCCCTCATAGCGAGGGTAAAAACGGACGGATGAAGCGCCTGTCGCACGGGCAATCCTGATCGCATCGTCCAGCGTTTTTTTATCTGATGCGCTGGTTTCAATGTTAACATCCAGACCGTAGTCTTCTGCTTTTTTCCTGAAATCAAATAACTGATGGTCACTCAACATTTGTAAGGCCTGAGTTTCACCATCCTCAACATGAATCTTCACACCCTGTAATTGATGCTGATGAGCAATATCCAGTAGATCACCTGGCAGAATCCGTTCGTACCGCATATTTAAATGAAATGCATAGGCATGCAAATATAGGGGGATATTGCTGGCTCGCTCAGCGAGGCACACCCTGTCTGTTGTTTTCATTTTCACCCTCATTCATCTTTGATATAGAGTTCAACGGACTCCAGTCTCCAGTACTCAAAGTCAACCTGAACCACTCTTTTTTCTCGTGTTGCCCGGTGTTTTTCGACCAGAATGACGAAAGAATTTGGTGCAACACCCAACTCTTTGCATGCCTGATCAGGTATTTTTACGGGTTTAAATACCATGCTCTTTATACTCAGGAACTGACTGAATTCTCTTTCCCAGACTTCGGCAAATGACTGGTTGTTGATTTTATTAACAAAATCAGGGGCGAAGTCGGCGTCAATGTAGGACTCATGATAAAAAACCTTATGTCCGTCAAGACCACACCAGCCAGTGATGAGATAACTGCTGGTATTTTCAGAGAACGCCTTCACCACACTGGAAGGCGGTGCTTCGCACAATTCTTCTTCCAGATACCCCCAAAACGGAAGTCGCCCCTGGGCGCGGGCTTCGGCATTAAAGCTGGACTGCGCCTTTGGGTTATAGATGAAACGCTTGGGCGCAATAAACCAGCCGCTACGATTTTTCCTGAAGATGATGGATGCCACCTCCAGCTCCAGTAACACTTGTCTCAGCGTCATCCTGCGGGTATCGAGCAATTCACAGAGTTCCCGCTCTGAAGGAAGTCGTGAACCCGCAGCCAGATTTGTCTCAGACAACCACCTTTCCAGGCGCTCCCGGATGATATCTACATAGCTTTTGTCTTTCATTCTCACCAATCTGGTATAAACCAATTTTTCGCTACGTTAAGGGTTTTAGGTTAAACAGCAAGTTTTTTCGCCAATGGTGGTTAAATTTTGTGTTCTTTATCGCAAATAATGCGATGCACATTCATTTGAAATACGTCTTATTGGTGATATCGGTGGCATTCAAAATAAAACGACGATCTTTGGTTTCACGCAGGTGGATTTTTATTGTTGTTATTTTGTTAATTGTTTTGTTTTTCTAAAGTCAGATGATCGGATAAAGCGGGATTGTTATGAAATAGTAAATTATTCGGAGAGTGGGATTATTTAGCGTACAGAGATTTGTGGAGTGGAAGAGTCACGACACGCTCGTACAATGATAAGTAACTGTATGCATCATCAGGGAAAAGCAATAAAATCAGGACGGATATAAAATATAATCGGCTCCTTTAAATATATTTCCAGAAAATAATATTGTCGGAAAATAGACATTGCACGTCATTAAAAACCATTCCCGCTAATTGTCTCACGCGTCAGATCTGGTATTGCAAAACCATTGCATAAAAACGTGAAGTAGATCTCTGAAGTAAATCATGATTTCTGAAAGTACGCTGTTTTGTACAAATTACTTTACGCTTTTAGTGATATTAATCACGAAATTAACGGTGGAGGGTGATCGTAATCCCACAATATCCACTCTCAAAAATAGAGATTGTGAGCTGAAAAGGGGCTGGAAAGTTATGTTTTCAGTTCGTTCTTGCTTTTACAGTGTCTGAAGGGACGTTGCAATTCACTGCGTGGTAAATAACTTGTTGAATATGAAAAGCTAAGAAAAGAACGTGTGATTTATATCACGTGCATTTACACTTTTCTTTATCATTTGAAATGATTAATGGTGCGAGGACTATTTTCTTCAGTAATTAAATCTTGCATAGTGCCATTACATTATTTCCACCCCCTGGTTCAGGCGGTGAATAGTTATATCTCCTCAGAGTCTGTTGATGAGATAAGGGTGCTTTACTTCACATTAATACGAACATGATCACTGTTTACTGGAGAAACAAAATGAATTATCCGGCAGAACCCTTCCGTATTAAAAGCGTTGAAACTGTATCTATGATCTCGCGTGATGAGCGCATTCAGAAAATGCAGGAAGCGGGTTACAATACTTTCCTGTTAAACTCGAAAGATATCTATATCGACCTGCTGACAGACAGTGGCACCAACGCGATGAGCGATAAACAGTGGGCCGGTATGATGATCGGTGATGAAGCTTATGCGGGGAGCGAAAACTTCTATCACCTGGAAAGAACAGTTCGGGAACTGTTTGGTTTTAAACATATTGTGCCTACTCACCAGGGGCGTGGCGCAGAAAACCTGCTGTCAATACTGGCAATTAAACCGGGACAGTATGTCGCCGGGAACATGTATTTCACCACGACGCGTTATCACCAGGAAAAAAATGGTGCGATCTTTGTCGATATCGTACGTGACGAAGCGCACGATGCAGGTCTGAATATCGCATTTAAAGGTGATATTGATCTTAATAAACTGCAAAAACTGATTGATGAAAAAGGCGCAGAAAATATTGCCTATATTTGTCTGGCGGTCACGGTTAACCTCGCTGGCGGTCAACCTGTTTCTATGGCGAATATGCGCGCCGTCAGAGAATTAACTCAGGCTCATGGTATTAAAGTGTTCTACGATGCGACCCGTTGCGTAGAAAACGCCTATTTCATTAAAGAGCAGGAGCAAGGGTTCGAGAATACCAGCATCAAAGATATCGTGCATGAAATGTTCAGTTATGCTGATGGTTGTACCATGAGCGGCAAAAAAGACTGTCTGGTGAATATCGGCGGTTTCCTGTGCATGAACGACGATGAAATGTTCTCCGAGGCCAAAGAGCTGGTGGTGGTTTACGAAGGGATGCCATCCTACGGTGGCCTTGCGGGCCGTGATATGGAAGCCATGGCCATTGGTCTGCGTGAATCCATGCAGTTCGAATACATTGAGCACCGTGTTAAGCAGGTTCGCTACCTGGGCGATAAGCTGAAGGCGGCGGGTGTACCCATTGTTGAGCCGATCGGCGGTCATGCGGTGTTCCTGGACGCGCGTCGTTTCTGTGAGCATCTGACGCAGGATGAGTTCCCGGCGCAAAGTCTGGCAGCCAGCATTTTCGTGGAAACCGGCGTTCGCAGTATGGAGCGCGGTATTATTTCTGCTGGACGCAGCAAAGAGACCGGTGAGAACCACCGTCCAAAACTGGAAACGGTGCGTCTGACGATCCCACGCCGCGTATACACCTATGCACATATGGATGTGGTGGCAGACGGTATTATCAAACTGTATCAGCATAAAGAAGATATTCGTGGGCTTAAGTTCATTTATGAGCCTAAGCAGTTACGCTTCTTCACCGCGCGTTTTGACTATATTTAATTTTTTTCGTGGCCCCAGGTAACTGGGGCCTTTTTGTTTTTATTTTCACAGAACAGGAAGCCTTTACCGTATCGGCGATTCTTTGCTGACTAATAAAAATGCAAACCTGACTTCAACACGTTCATTATCCGAAGATGTACAAATGACAGCCGTAATTATAAATAATAGTCAACAGGAACATTTATTATGGATATTAATGCCATTGAACGACAGAGTACCCCCGGATTGATTAGCGGGACAATGCTTGTCATTGCGACCGTTGTGGGAGGGGGGATGTTTTCTCTTCCTATTGCGATGGCTGGCGTATGGTTTCCCGGCGCTTCTGTCATTCTGATTGTTATTGCCATCATGATGTTGTTAACCGGTCTGATGTTGGTTGAGGTTAACCTTCACTATGGTGCTGGAGCCAGTTTTAATACGTTTACTCAGGATTTGCTGGGGCAAAAGTGGAATGTAGTCGTTGGGATTGCCTTTGGCTTTGTGCTGTATATCTTAACTTACGCTTATATCTCCGGCTCCTCGGCGGTGATGGCGCAGACCGTGTTCAAATATAGCGGTATTCGTTTCCCGGCAAATATTTCAGTGGTTCTTGTCAGTATGCTGGTCGGCGTGATTGCCTGGTACAGTTCGTTGCTGGTCGGGAGAATTACGACTGTTCTTATCATCGGCAAATTTTTGGCGTTTTTTGCCACCTTCTCCGGACTGGTCGGTCATATTGAAGTGGCTAAACTAGTCGATAGTGCTGAGATCGCGCTACCCAATGCACAATACCTTCCGTACATTCTGATGACGCTGCCGTTTTGCATTATCTCTTTTGGTTTTCATGGCAACGTTCCGAGCCTGGTTAAACTCTACGGAACGCGAGGTATCCCGCACATTACGCGCTCTATTATCATCGGTACGCTCTTTGCTGTGCTGCTGTATGTCTTTTGGCTGGCGGTCACGATGGGGAATATCAGTCGTGCGGACTTTCCTCCCATCATTGCCAAAGGGGGGAACATCGATGTGTTTGTGGAAGCCATTAGCGGGTTATTTACCAGTCGGTATATGGACTTGATCCTGACATTCTTCGGTAATTTCGCGGTAGCCAGTTCATTGTTGGCGGCCACGTTGGGTCTGTTTGATTATATTGCCGATCTGTTTCACTTCCCGGATGACAATATGGGGCGTTTGAAAACCGCGCTGGTGACCTATTTCCCACCTGCGGCCGTGTGTTTCTTCTTCCCGAATGGCTTCGTGCACGCGATTGGTTACGCGGGTCTGGCGTTTACCATCTGGAGCGTGATCTTACCGCCTATTCTGGTCAAAGCCGCGCGTAAACGTTTTGCGACGGCGCATTACACCTCTCCTTGTAACAACACGGTGCTGAACCTGGTGATTGTGGGAGGGGGGATTGTCTATCTGACTGTCGTTCTGGATGTGTTTGGCTTGCTGCCGACATTCCGTTAGGTCTTGAGGCAAGAAAGGAGTCGCTATGTTTCTGACATTACTCAGGTGGCAGCATCCGCTGGTGTATCGATATACCTGGCTACGGATGTGGGTGGTGGTGTTAAGAACATCCGGATTGCGTAAAAGCAAAGAAGGGAAAGGGAATCAGGCCTGTCGGTGACAGGCCTGCCTGGTTTTACACCCGGAAGTAGCCTGGTGGGAGCAACATTGCGAACGCGTCGATTTTTCTCACCATCTTTTTCCAGAACAACATAACAACAATCCTCTACTTGAAACATCGGCGCTATTTTATGCTGCTATGGAGGCGCTTAAAAGATAGCCTAAGCGTTCTCTCTTTTGTGAGGGTGTAAAGCTTTTTGTTCACAGTGGCAACCGGTCGCCGCCGGGAAGAGGGGGCTATGATTTTTACGCATAGCCGCTAATAAAACGGCATTTTTTACCTAAACATCATGCTGATAGTGTGTTTCTGAACTCAAGCTAAGCAGTGAGAAAGTGATGAAACATACGATTGGGATCTTAGGTGGAATGGGGCCAGCAGCGACGGCGGATATGCTGGAAAAGTTTGTTTACTTACGCGACGCCAGCTGCGATCAGCAGCATATCCCGCTGATTGTGAGCTCTATCCCGGATATTCCCGATCGCACGGCCTGTTTATTATCCGGCGGTCCTTCACCCTATCACTATCTTGAGCGTTATCTGCATATGCTGGAAGAGGCGGGGGCGGAATGTATCGTGATCCCCTGCAATACCGCGCATTACTGGTTTGAAGATCTGCGGGCCGTGGCAAAGGCTGAGATGATCAGCATTCTGGATGCGACCCTTGGTGAAATTCCTCCGTCGGTCAAACGCGTAGGTCTGTTGGCGACGAACGCCACACTGGCGACAGGACTGTATCAGAAGAAAGCGACGGCGCAGGGACTCACCCTGATCCCGCCGGAAGATGCGGGGCAGGAGCAGGTGATGCAGGCTATTTATGCCCTGAAAAGCGGCGATAAACCGGCGGCGGAAAAGCTGCTGTTGCCACAAATCGAACAGCTGATTTCCCGTGGTGCGCAGATGGTTATCATGGGGTGTACCGAAATTCCACTGATCGTGTCCGGGCACGAGGACGCGTCTGGTTGCCGCTTTATCGACTCCACTGCGTCACTGGTGCGTGCCGCCATTCGATGGTATGAGTCCTGGCCGGATACGCAGACAGCGCGGGTGCCGGAACAGTTTGCGCATGCCTGAATGGCGTTCAGGGGGCGGCGTGAAGGTTGTGCAGTTCCCGCCAGAAACGTTCCGCTAAGGGATTCATGCGCGTGTCCATGCGGTACGCGTATGCCTGGATTGGAATCACCAGCGCGTCATTGTCCAGCACGATCAACTGTCCGCTGCTGAGCTCCTGGCGAATGGCATACTCCGGCAGCCAGGCGATCCCGCAGCCGTCCAGCGCGACCTGCTTTAACAATTCACTCATTGAAGAGACAAAAAACGTGCTGAAACTGAGCTCGGCGTGGCGGGTTAGCGTGCGGTTTATCAACCTGCCCATGTAGGAGTTGCGGCTATAGTTCAGCAAGGGGAAGTGAGGCTGGTCAAGGGTATAGCGTGGTTGCCCCTGTTCGTTGCTGGCGCAGACAGGAAAGAGTTGCGACTCAAACAAACGAATGTTGGCAAACGGCGCCTGCAGCAGATTTTCGTCGTGATAAGAAAAGATAAAATCGCTTTGTCCTTCCCGCAGCATATCGACAGCCTGATCGACATCGATCGCCTCAACCGACCAGGTAAACTGCGTGGGCATCGCCCTGACAACGCCCGGCAACAGGCCGAGGGAAAGCGAGTGCGCCGCGGCAACTTTGATTTTACGCAGCGTAAAATCGCTGCCGCCCCGCAGTTCCGTCAGATTACTTTCCAGTTGTTGCAGCAGATGACGAATTTGAGAATGAAAGATTTTTCCCTGCTCAGAAAGCTGTAGCGGAGAGATCTGGCGATTAAACAGTTCGACGCCCACGGCGCTTTCCAGCGCGCGGATCCGACGACTGAACGCAGGCTGTGAGACATTACGGATGATCGCTGCCTGAGAAAAGTTTCGGCACTTTTCCAGGGTCAGAAAATCATAAAGCCATTTCGTTTCAATGTTATGCAAACCTGCACCACTCTCGTCCATTCCTGTTTACCTGTCAGCCGCTCGTTTGCGCATTCTACGTTCATTCGAACGGCTGACAACCTTTCGACCTACTCAAACGTCCCTTTTACGCAAGCCTTACCGTCCACGACCATCCGTTTCCCATGCGCGTAAACCTGCTCAATGCGCAGTTCCGGCGTCATCACCAGCAGGTCGGCATCGCGACCGGGGAGGATTTCACCTTTACCGGAAAGATTCAGAAACGTCGCCACGCTGGTGGTGAGAGGGCGCAACGCATCCGTTAGCGTAAAACCGTAGTCGTTAACCAGCGCTTGCAGGGTTTGCAGCAAACTGTCGAAACCGGCAACGCCAATGCCCGTCAGATTGCCCGCCGCGTCAAACAGCGGTTGGCTGCCGTTGCCATCAGAGCTGAGCGTGACCTGGGCAAGCGGTACGCCCGCTTTCACCGCGCGCGCAATACCCTCTGCTGGCGTCACCGGGCCGGGAATACCGCTGGTGATATCTATGGTGCCGCCTTTGAGCGCGAAGGCCAGCGCCTGATCGAACAGATATTCGCTGCGGTTTACGTGGGTCGGGAGCAGTTTACCCATCGGCACATCGCTGTTTTCCAGAATGTCATACAGCGGTTGCAGCCCTTTTTTACTGCTGCCCATGTGGAACACGCTGACGCCGGGCTTCCCGCCGAGCAGTCCGCCAACACGAGATTCCGCCGCCATACTGGCCAGTTGATAATCGCCTGGTGCGGCAGAACGGTGATCGGAGACCGCGCATTTCACGCCGATAACGCGATCGATGAGCGCCACATCTTTCTCTACGGAACCGGTGATGGTCGGCGAAGGAACATGATAAGCGCCGGTCAGCATCCAGGCGGTGATCCCTTCTTCATTCAGCGCCCGGGTTTTCGCCAGCAGGGATTCCGGATGACGGGTGACGGAGTCGGTGCCCAGCAAGCCTATCACCGTGGTGATCCCCGCTTCGGTGAGACGGCTCAGCGTGACTTCCGGCGTCCGTGTGGTAGGGCCGGCTTCACCGCCGCCGCCAATCAAATGGACGTGCTGATCGATAAAACCCGGGCACAGAATGCGCCCGCGTAAATCAATGACCGTACAGTCCGGCACAATGTCTGTTGGGATGGCACTATCAACGGCAATGACCTTGCCGTTGGCCAGCAGCACGTCGCAAATTCCCCGGTCTTCTGGCGCAAACAGGTGCGCCCCCTGCAGCAGAGTAAACTCTGCAGCGGATAAATCAGACATGATGACTCCTTACTAAACAATAAGCTGCATAACCCAGATCGAAAGCAATGCGTTGATAGCGCACACCGCGATGATATGGGGATAGTATTTGGCATTCACTTCGGCAGTCCCGAGACAGCGACCAACGTTCTGTACCGGGTTACCCATCAGATAGATGGCCGGGAGCAGTACTGTGACGTCGTGACCGGTTAAGGCTCCGGCCGTGAGCAGGCTTGCAGAGACGCCGACGGCGCCGCCCATACTCATCAGCGAGGCTAACAGAACGGTTGCGGCTTCGCCGGGAAGTCCCCACAGCGCCATGATCGGCTGACAGATGTGTCCCACCCAGTCGAGTAGGCCCGTAATTTTTAAGGCCTGAATAATCACGAACGCCATGACGACGTTAGGTAACAGGTTGGTGGTGGCGATGGTAAAACCGCGACGTGCGCCATCGATAAACATATCCATGACGTTTTTGCGTACCTGAGTGGTCATGATTGCGCTCCTTGCAGAGGGTGACGACGTTCTTCGAAGTTAATCCAGAGACGCAGCAGGTTAGCGCCGACAAATTTAAAGACCAGGATCACCGCCAGCGGGACGATCACGGAGGTGCCGAGAAACGCGAATACGGCGACGCCGGAGGAAAAATAGTTGGTGATAATGGCGCTGCCGCTGGTCTGGTACGCCGCAAAAATAACTTTATCCCGTTCGGTAATTTCCCCTTCCTGTGCAAGCTCTTTAGTCATACCGGCTGCCGCATCGGTGTTTTGCAGGTTAGCGATCAGCGCCAGTGAGCAAATACCGGGAATACCCAGCAACGGTTTGAGAATCGGGGTCATCAGCTGTTGAGCCGCACGCAGCCCGCCCAGACCGTCGGTGACGGCAATGATACCCAGAGAGAGAATCACCGACGGGGCGAGTTCCAGCGCGAACAGAAAGCCATCTTTTGCCCCAGTGCCACCCGCACCGCGAAATGACGTAGTGGCGTGCCCTGCACTGCCAGGAAGTTGACCAAACCCGCCGTTCAGCACGCTAAAATCAAAAACGCGCCACCATCCGTCACTCCCGGAAAAAACACCCGAAAAGAAAATGATGGTCAGAAAAAATGCCAGATAGCCTTTAATTCCAACCCGTTCCGTTGCAAGCGGTATGGCCGCTTGTTCCCCTTGTTGCGCCATAGTGAACCCCGTTTTATTTTTTTGATAATGTGTGTTTGCTGCGACAGGCCACGTCGGGCCTGAAACTGAATGACCTTATCA
This sequence comes from Citrobacter sp. R56, assembly GCF_016811995.1. Taxonomy (GTDB): domain Bacteria; phylum Pseudomonadota; class Gammaproteobacteria; order Enterobacterales; family Enterobacteriaceae; genus Citrobacter_D; species Citrobacter_D enshiensis. The sequence goes on along the minus strand of NZ_CP069159.1, from coordinate 3,971,846 downwards.
GTCATAGGGAAAAGGGGAAAATGCAAGTATGTTTCGAGCTATGCGTTTCTTGCATAGCTTAGGGAGAGGGGGAGGGTATTGATCCGTTTACGCTGTGGCGGGCGCTAACGTTTATACAGCTGTATTGCGCTGATTGTGGCCGCGAGGAACAACGCGGCGGCGCCCCACAGAGTGGCGTAAGTCAACGCCTCTGAACCGCTGCCCAGCATGCTGGTTAACATCGGACCGACGATCTGGCCGATGCCGTAGGTCAGCGTCACGACGCCTAACAGATTGATGTTGCCCGGAACGCTCAACTGGCGCGCCAGAGGCATCACCAGAGAGGTCGTGCCCATAAAGGTGGCGCCAAAGCCGATGCTGCTCACGATGAGCAGTAGCGGCGCGTCGCTGGCGAGGGTCAGCATCACGCAGACGCCCTGAATAATCAGATTCGCCGTCAGGCATTGCAACACCCCCCAACGTTTTGCCGCCCATAACCAACCGAAACAGCCCGGAATAATCGCCAGACCCACCAGTGACCAGAGATGTAAGGCGATTTGCGGTGAGCCTGCGTCACGCGCCATCAGCGGTAAATAGGTGGCGACAATGATATAGCCGAATCCGGCAAGGCCGTACAGTAGCGCCAGTTGCCACCAGCGCATGACGGGATTTCGCGCGGTCGCCAGTGGCGCAGGGGGCAGCGCGTGAGCGCGACCGGGTATCAGCCAGGCCAGCAACAGTAGCAACAGGCCGGAGAGCGCGCCTGCGCCAAGCCAGAGTGCGTGAGAGGCCAACGACATCTGGATCCCGGCGATGACATACTCATTACCCAGAATAATGCCTGCGCCAACGCCGGAAAAAAGAGACGCAATAACAAACGGATGGCGCGTATGGTGCAGCACGATCATGGTGCCGAAAATCATCATTCCGGCACTGGCGACCCCCGCCAGAAAACGTATCAGCATCACCAGGGCGGGTTGCGTGAACACCGACATGGCGACGATCAGCCCTCCGGTCGCAACGGCCGAGGTCAATAGCATGGGGCGTAAACGTGAGGGGAGATGGAACAGGCCGAAGGAGAACAGCAGGCTTCCCGCCAGATAGCCAGCATAGTTGGCGCTGGCAATCCACGACAGTTGGCTGAAAGAGAAATGACCTTCCGTCAGCAGCAGTGCCAACATCGGGGTATACAGAAAGCGGCCAATCCCCATGCCCAGCGCCAGCACCAGCAGGCCAAAAAGCGACGTCCTGATGGAATAGCGATCCGAATCTGTGTTCCCCTGAATCATGCCGTCTTCTCTTTCCTTCTCTCATGACCGTTTTGTTATCATACATAGGTAAATGATAATAAAAAGTAAAATAATTAACGCGTGCTACCTCAGCGTGGCGGCATTTTCGTAAAGCGATACAACAGATTGGGTCGCCCACGATAAATGCCGGTACTGAATGAAGGGTGATATCGTGCGGTGCCAGAGCACAAACGCTTTGTTCTATGCTATCTATACGGGCGAAAACGTGTGGTAGAGGTAAATAAAGATGTGGCAAACGCGAGCGCTGGAACTTAACAATCAGGCGTACTGGAACTGGGAAAAAGCCTGCGAACTGGTCGAATGGGCCGTAGCGCATGATTTTAATACCCTTATTGTTGGGCAGGTCGATCTGTTCGACAAACTGGTTTCCCCGAAAGGCTACACGCCGCATCAGTATAACGACCGCCTTTCCAGCCAGCAGCGCGCTCGTTGCGTCTACCTCAACCGGCTGGGAAAACTCTGTCAGCAAAAAGGGCTGCGCTTTTATCTGCAAGCCAAAGAGTTTAACTTTCCGACTGACCTGCTGCTGGCGCATCCGCAACTGTTTGAACCGGGTCGCGGCGTCCGGTTTGACGTCGATTTCTGGTGCGGTTATCTCGCCGACAAAGTCTCGCTGATTTGCCAGCGTATTCCGGCGCTCACCGGCTTACTGGTGGCGATTTCCAACACCGACGGCCTGTTGCCGGTTTCGCGTCCTAACTGGGAGTTACCGTCGGAAGACGACACAACGCAGCCCCAGCGTGACGAGCGCAGTTTTGCCATTTACAGTCGCTGCTTCAATACGTTATCCCGCGTGATGCAGGCAGAAAACAAACATCTGGTGCTGCGCGTATTCCCTGCCGGAAACCACGATCTCGGCAATGTGCTGGCGGCGATCCGCCCGTTGCCGGAAAGCGTCAGTGTCTCCATCAAACTCACGCCAGAGCGGTTCTGGCCCTCTTTTCCCAACAACCCGGCGCTGTTGCAGGTCCGCGAACGTGAAGTGTGGGCCGACATCGATCTGGTCGGCGAGGAAGTCGGCTGGGGCGTTTTCCCGTTCCCGCGTATCAATGAGTTGCAGGGAAGACTGTTGTGGTGTCGCAGTAATCCGGCAATTCGTGGCGCGGTATGTAAAGCCAGCTGGGAAGGCGTTGATAACCACTGGATTATGGGCACCCTGAGCGCCTGTAATCTGGTGGCATGTAGCCGGATGCTGGCCAATAGCGGAACGCACTATAGCGAAGCGCAACTGATGACCTGGTGGCTGGATGAAACCTACGGCTGGCGTCCCGACGAGAAAACGTTTGAAACGTTCTGTTCGCTGATGGAGCAGGCTGGGCAGGTGCTGTACAAGGCCACCTACGTGCGTGACCATGTTTTTCACCGTCACAGCCAGGTGCCGGAAAGCTACGGCCAGGCGGTCTGGAGTTTGTACGGGCAGCTTAACCGTAACCACTGGCTGCCCGGCTCGGAGCGTGACATCACCTTCGATCGCAGCGATGTAGAAACATCTGCCGCCTGCCTCTCCCGTATTGCCAGCGAAAAAGACGAAGCCCGGGAGGCCGCGACAGCGCTGCGTGAGCAGGCGCTGAGTTTTGCGCAAACGGCGGCCTTCCCTTACGCGCTAAAACGTCGCTGGCTGGAGGAGTGGCAAGGGTTTGCACTCTACTGCCACCTGTTTTTACATGCTCAGAAAGCCTTTTTCACCCTGCGTTTTGCCCACGAAGCGGAGAATAGCTGGAGCATGCGCGAGATCTGCCAGATCAACATTCAGGAGCTGTACCGAAGCGCGGCTGAGCTGGAAGATTACTGTGCAAAACACGCTGATGCGTCGCCTGGTCTGCACGTATTGTTTGACGCTTCGCGGGTGCGGTCGCTGGCAGACAGCCTGAGCGAAGAACTTAAAATCCTGAAAGGGTAATTTTTATGTGACGCGGATCACGCAAATGGGGTGAGTCTCAAATTTAGCGTGATCTGCATCACGCTGCATTGCCATCACCCTCAATAAAGTGTGACCTGGATCACTCTGCATCCCCTGGTATCCTCCGGATTGTGAGTTGTCAGGCATATCCCGATATTTGCCAAAAATGGTTGCTCGCCTCAAAAATCAAACCCGCTGAAAATATCGCCCATCGCATGAATCCTGCTGGAGTTGAGCAAATATGTCACAGGGTGACTGGAAATTGGTACAGGGAGACGCACTGACGCGTTTCCTGTTCTCAGCGGCAAAAACAGAACGCTTTGCCGAGTTTTACACGGGCGAAGGGGCAGACCCGGCGACCAGTGAATCATTTTGTCGCGACGTGTTTCGCCAAAACCTGGCGCAGCGCGCGGTCGATCCCGCTGTGGCCCTGACCTGCAATGAAGCCGTTATTGCCGACGAACTTGGCGTGGTCTCTTTCCCTGACTTCCGCCCGCTGCCGTTTCACGTTCAGCGCTGGCTGGCGATTGATCTTTACGCGCCGTCCACCGGGACCTTCGCGTTTCGTCTGGGCACCTGCGGCGGGGTGCGAGTCTGGTGTGAGGGCGCTCAGGTTGCTTGCTTCACGCCGTTTACGCGCAACCTTATGCAGCATACCGACGTTGAAATCCCGTTACGCGCAGGCAAAAACAGTCTGCTGATCCATCTGGATGAGCTGGCGGAACGCGAATTGAACAGCTCTCTGCAGATGGTCTATCTGGGCGCGGAAGCGCTGAGCGCGGCGTTTCCCCACACTCAGGTGCTGGCTGAACATCAATGCGCGTCCCAGCATCCGGTGGTTTCCCATACCAACGTCTGCGCGAGCCACCTGTTGACGCTGATGCAACAGCGCGAATACGGACCGCAGGCGGAAGCGCTGCTGTACAGCGCCCTCAAGCACATCAGCGCGCGCGAAGAGGCTTCAGTGTTCTCCGTGCTGCCACTGCTGCAAATCTGGCGTTGCCACCAGGGCGAATACTTTTCTGAGGTGCTGTTCCGCCGCATAAAATCCACGCTGATGGGCTACCGCTACTGGCGGGATGAGCGCGGATGCGACGCCATGCGTTTCGACACCGAGAATCACGCGCTGGCTTTTCATGCCGCGCAGTATCTGGCGGGGCAGTGCTTCCCGGACGAGTTGTTTATCGCTTCGTGCCGCAAAGGGCGCGAGCAGCAGGCGATCGCCAAAGCGCGGCTGGAAAACTGGCTGAGCGTGGTTGAAGCGCAGGGGCTGGCTGAATTGAATGCAATCGTAAGCTATCCCGTTGATTATCGAGGGCTGTCTGCTCTCGCCCTCATGGCAGACGATGCGAGCCTGCGCGATCGTGCGGCCAGACTGATTAAAGGAGTCCAGGCATGAATCGTGATGCACTGATGGGAACGTTGGATCAGGTGGTTCGCGGATTTTGCCGTCTGAAAAACCTTGATGAAGTAGGTACCAGCGACGGATTTTCGATCCACTTCGAAGAGTGGGAGTGGGAGATCGGCGTGGGGCTGTACGGTTTCTGGCGTTTTGCGGATTTCCAGCAGGACACGGCGCTGCAACAGTCGATCCTCACCTGGTATGAAACACAGATCGGCAAAGGTTTGCCGGAGATGCAGATCAACACCACGGCGCCGATGATCGCGCTGGCGCTGGTGGCGAAACATCATCAGCGTCAGGATCTGTTGGCCGTCGTCAATGACTGGGCGGATGCGCTTCTGCGTGATTTGCCAAAAACGGAAGAGGGCGGTTTTCAGCATGTGGTGAAAGAGCAGGCCAATACCGGCCAGCTGTGGGATGACACGCTGTTTATGACCTGCCTGTTCCTTGGCGTGGCGGGCATTGCGCTGAAACGTCAGGATCTGATTGATGAAGCGGGATACCAGTTCCTGCTGCACACGCGCTATCTCAGCGATCCGGCGAGCGGGCTGTGGTATCACGGCTGGACGTTTGTGGATAAACACCATTACGCCGGGGCGTTCTGGGCGCGGGGCAATGCGTGGATCACCGTGGCGATCCCGGAGTTTATCGAGCTGATGGGCGAGCATCTCGACACCAGCGTGCGGCGTTTTCTGTCGCAGGTGGTGGCGCGCCAGGTACGCACGCTCTGCGAGCTGCAGGCCGACAACGGCATGTGGCATACGGTGCTCGACGATCCGCTGTCACCGCAGGAATCATCAGCAACGGCAGGCATTGCCTACGGTATGCTGCGCGGCGTGCGGATGGGGATTCTGGATGATTCCGTCAGCGCCAGTGCGCTGCGTGCGTTCGACGCCGTAATGGCGCGGATCGACGACGGCGGTCTGGTGCTGGAAGCTTCACGCGGGACGATGCTCGGCTGGGATATCCAGTATTACTGTGACATCGCGATAGCCCCGGTGCCTTATGCGCAGGCGCTCACCATGCTGCTGTTGCTGGAAATGGACCAGGGAAACTGGCTCGAGGCAACGCGATAGCGTTTTTGCCGGATGGCGGCATAAATGCCTTATCCGGCATACAAAACCCTGCTCCGTTTGGCCGGGTAGGGCGCAGTCTGTAGGCCGGATAAGCGCAGCGCCATCCGGCAAGCCAGGGCTTCACATCCGCGTTAAAGGTTCGGCAGCGTCAGCAGAGACGGAATTTGCGAGAGCAGATACAGCACCAGTCCGATGGAGCCACCGACCAGCGTGCCGTTGACGCGGATAAACTGCAAATCTTTGCCGATATTCAGCTCAATTTGCTGCGACATATCCCGCGCATCCCAGCTTTTGACCGTGTCGCTAATGTGGCGCGTCAGGAACGCGGCGAACTCTGGCGCGACCTTACGCGCGGCCTGTTCCAGATGACCATTCAGCGATGCACGCAGCGCTTCGTCGGCGACCAGCGTTTCACCAAACCATTGTCCGGCATGCGCAATCCGCTGCTTCACCCGGGAATCCTCGGCATTAATATCCGCTTTCAGCCACTGACGGACATCCCCCCACAGCTCGCCGAGATAACGGTTAAACGCCTCATCCTCTTTCAGATACGCTTTGATATTCTCTGCCCGCAACGCCATTTCCGGATCGTGTTTGAGCTTGTCGATCAACGTAAACGTCGCGCGATCGAATGCATGGCGGATCTGATGGGCGCGATCGTGGCTGATATCATCAAGTAGCGAGTTGACGGCCTCCGAAACCAGTTCGGCGCTGTGTTCTCCCAGCCATTCGGTCGGCAAAATCTTCGCTTTAAGCGGGTGCTCCGTCTCCAGCCAGCGCACAATCTGGTGGGCGATAAACGCCCGTGAGCTGTCACGCTGCAGCAGGGCGATTAGCTGGGCAATTAGCGTGTCGAGCAACGCCTGATGGCGATCGTTTTTGGTCATACTCTCCAGCATTAATGCACTGGCACCGGAAAGATCCACCTTATCAATGGCTTTATGTACCGCGCGTTTGATCAGCCGTTGAATACGGGCGTCGTCGGTCAGCTCCAGAAAGCCGCTCATGATTTGCAACAGATGTTGCCCTATCCGCTGGGCGTTTTCCGGCTGGCTGAACCAGTTACCGAGAAGGCTGGCCGGTTCGTGGCGGCGAATCAGCGCCACCAGTGACTGAGTATCGAGAAATTTCTCCTGGACGAACTGGCCGAGATTTTCGCCGATCCGGTCTTTATTGCGCGGGATAATCGCCGTATGGCGAGAAATAAACGGAATCGGCACCCGGCGAAACAGCGCCACCACTGCAAACCAGTCGGCCAGCGCGCCGACCATCGCGGCTTCGGCAATCGCCTTAATGCCCAGCACCCAAAAGTTGGGCGGCAAAAAGAGCGTAATGACAAACGTTGCCGCAGCCATCAGCAGCAAAGAGAGCGCCAACAACTTGGCGCGTTTGAGTTCAACGATTTTATTCATAAGGGTAAGGATAGAGGGAGGCGGGGGAAAAGTGAAAAAGGCAGCGAGGTAAGACACGCTGTTCACGATTTTAATGTGTTCATGAATCATGAACGGAAAATTATCATGAACGCATTATTGAGCGTTGTACTTTGAAACGCGTAACGGTTGATGACAAAGCCACAGCGTGTCTGCCCCCGTTTCGTACATACCCAGCGCCGCTATCAGCAGCAAAGAGAGCGCCAACAACCTGGCGCGTCAAATTGCTGCATTCCCTGCCTGACAGCGACAAACGTGAACGCTACGACATTCCCCGTACCGAGGCCATTCTCCTGGCGGTCAGATAATGCTCTTGCCAGTAACTGCCTGACAAATGAGAGAGCATTACGCCCCGGGAACTCGACGCATGGATAAATTGGTCGTTACCGACAAAGACACCGACATGGCGAACATTGGGTTTTGTCATAAAAAAGACCAGGTCTCCAGGTTTCAGTTGTTCCTGTTGAACGGGGTAGCCAGTATGACTCTGTTCCGCTGCTGTTCTCGGTAAATTCAGATGAGCGACGGTGTGTATCACTCTTCGGGTGAACGCCGAACAGTCAATACCATTATGACTATTTCCGCCCCAGCGATAACGAGTGCCTTTCCATTGGGCATATTCATCCATAATACGTTGCTGTAAATTCCCTTCTTTTAGAGTGCGTATTGGCAGAGTCGATGATTTAAAAGCAAAAACAGTATCGACTCCCCACTCTTCAGGAATGATTTTTTCGAAAGCAAAGGTGGTTGAAGAGGAAAGTACAAAAACAATAAATAAAATTAAACGAAGCATAACTCAAAAATTAATTTATATGATCACATCCTTACATTTTGCGCAAAAGAACCCCATCAACCATGATGGTTTTAAATTATAGTTTTAACGACGCCAGGAATAATAACACTGATGAATGAATACATCTTTCACAAGATAGTCCATAATCGGACTGGGCGATAACTCATTGTTTTTAAATTGTTCCAGGCTGACAAGCTGTTCACTGTCGATCACGGCAGTGCAGGGATTCCACTAGCAGGTTCTCCATCACGCGGGAAACGTGGTTTGGCGCGTTTGAGTTCACCGATTTTATTCATAAGGGTAAAGGGAGAATGTTTAAGTGAGCAACCGAAGGAAGATGAAACGAACTCACGATAAATTATCGTGTTTTATCCTGAATTTTTAGTCAGATTTGTTTATTACTCACTGCGTTTATTGCGTCATATTGCATTGTCATCCCATACGCTTAATATTTCAGTTTCGCTAACAGGAGGCACTATGCATAAACCCGCCGCTCTTTTTCTGTGTGTCATGCTTTTTATCCCGCTTATTTTTCTGATTAACGTCACCCCGCTATCGGTACTGTGGCTTTTATTGTATGTCTTTGTCATTTACTGGTTTACCCGAAAGGCGAATAAAGAGAAGACCTACGTGAAAGGGGCCAGCATTATTTATTTAGGCGCCGCCGTTGCGGTTATCGGGAAAAAATGTGTTGCCCTGTATTCCGTGAGTGGGGATGTCAGCAGCGAGGAACTGGTCGTCGAGACGTTCTTCCAGGTGATGCTGATGGTCAGTTCCGGTCTGGGCGGTGGGTTGCTGGCGCACTACTTTATTAATGAACGTAAGGCGTAGCGTGCCGTGTCTCTGCCGGATGGCGGCTTTGCCTTATCCGGCCTACAAATCGGCGTTGGCCCGTGGGCGCAGCGCCTCCAGAAAGCGTGTGAACAGTTCAGGTAACGGCTCGTCGTACCACAACGCATACAGGTCGGCCGGGATTGTCTCTTCAAGGGGGAGAAAGGCCACACCGGGCCAGTAGATCAGTCCGCAGGTTTCCGGCAACAGCGCCACGCCGCTGCCGGTGCTGACCAGCGCCAGCGCGGTTTGCGGCTCAAAAACCTGATGGGTAATCAGCGGCGAGACGCCCAGTTCGAGACAGCATTCGTACACTTGATGGGCAAAATCGCTGCGGGTGAAGGAGAGTGAAATAAACGCCCGATCCGCCAGATCGACCAGCGAGACTTTTCCGCGACGGCACAGCGGATCGCTTTCGTGCACGGCGACATGCACCCTTTCACGGGCGATCAACTGACAGCGGATCTTCGCTCCCGGATGCGGGATCACATTGCGGTTGATGGCGATATCAATGGTGCGGGCGCGCAGCGCTTCGGTTTGCTCGTGCTGCCCCAGTTCATGCAGCGTCCAGTTTACATCGGGGTTGGCTTCCCGAAACGCTTTCATCCTTTCCAGCAACGGTCCCCACATTGCGCTGCCAATCACCCCAATATTGATATGCTGCTTTTCGCTGCGACCAATCTGACGCACATAGTTCAGCGACTGTTCGGTGGCGTTGAGGATGCGGTCGACTTCAGCTTTCAGCACTTTTCCGGCGTGGGTCAACGCGACTTTTCGGCTGGATCGTTCGAACAATTCCACGCCGAGGATCTCTTCCAGCTCTTTTATTTGTACGCTGAGCGGCGGCTGAGAGATGTTCAGCCGTGCCGCGGCGCGGCCAAAATGCAGCTCGTCGGCAAGGATCTGAAAATAGCGTAGCATCCGAAAGCGAATGCGGCTGTTGGCCTGAGGATCGAGCATGCAGGGCACCGTGAAGGGGGAGGGTGGCGGTATCATGCAACCCTCCTGAAAGGCTGTCAAACCGCGACCGCCTCGCCCTGATGCAGGCGTTCGGCTTTGCTACAGGCAATCGCCATAAGCAGGGTTACCATCAGCAGCGCGTAGGCAACGGTAGACGCATTCACCGCGCCGTGCAGGCCGAAGTGACTGTTTACCAGCGAAGAAACCGTTGCGAACAGCAGCGTGCCGACAGTACCGCAGGTGAGCAGCGCGGAAATCAGCGTCGGCGAACTGCGGCTGACCTGCAACGAACCGTAGCTCATCAACCCGGAGAACAGGCCGGAGTTGAAGAAGCCAAATGCGCCGCAGGCAATCAAAATCAGCGTGGTGTTGCTGCTGTTACTGATAAGCGCGATCGACACCAGGCCGACGGTGGTACAAATGAGCAGGAAGGTGCGCAGTTTCATCCACTTGACGGTGAACTGGTTGAGGAATAGCCCTGTCGCCTTCGTCACCCAGTACACGGTGGTGTACAGCGCCGCCTGCTCCGGCAGCAACTGGAAGCGCCATTGCAGATAGCCCGGCGTCCACATAGTGAAAATCGGTTCGGCGAGCAGGAACAGGAATAGCGCCCCGCACAGCAGCCACACCGAGCGACCCCACGGCTCCTTGCTGGCGGTTTCCTGATGCGTCGGTTCCGGTGATTCGGTCGTCGGGTAGCGGCTGCGCAGGGTGAGGATCAGCATGATCACCCCCAGCGCACCCATAATGGCGTACATCGCCATCCAGCTCGCGCCCAGCTTAAACAGCCACGCCAACAGAAACGAGAGCGTCGCGCCCGCCAGGCTGAAGAAAAAGTCGGTGAAAATCAGGCTCGACGAGCGGCGCTTTTCGTCCGGGTTGATGCGCACCACCAGGTAGCTGCCGATAGTCATAAAAATCCCGCCGCAGGCGCCGATAATGGCGACCGCGACGCTGAACATGGTCAGCGTCGGGGTGACAAACAGCAGGGCGCTGATGAGAATGGTCAGCGCGGCGGCGATCACCAGCGGCTTTTGCAAGCCCCATTTCTTCATCAGGATCCCGCCGAGCATGATCGGTACGAACATGCCGATATTCATCAGCGTAAACACCTGGCCGATAAAGCTCGGGTCTTTGTTGAACGCCGCACACAGCGGCCCGAGGACGATCCCGAGCGTCGACACCAGCGCGCCGACGAAGTAATAGCTCAGATACGAAATCGCATTCAGACTGCCGCGAGAGTAATTTTCTGACATCTGCATTTCTCCTGGCGGGCAATACGCCCGCCGCTGGACGGGAACTTAACGGCAGTTCTTCACGAACTGGCTAATCAGGCGAATGAAATCGTCGGTGACCATCGCCGCGCATTTCAGGGTTTGTTCGTGGGAGAGTTCCACGTCGCTTAAGCCTTCCGCCATGTTGGTGATGGCCGACACCGCCAGCACTTTCAGGCCGCAGTGGCGGGCGACGATCACTTCCGGCACCACCGACATGCCCACTACGTCGCCGCCGATTTTCTGCATCATGCGGATCTCCGCCGCCGTTTCGAAGTTCGGGCCAGGGTAGGAGACGAACACCCCCTCGTGGAGTTTCAGGCCCAGATCGCGGGCGGTGTGATGCAGTTTTTCGCGCAGGTCTTTGTCGTAGGCGTTGGCGAGGCTAAAGAAGCGCGGACCAAAGCGGTCATCGTTCGGCCCAACCAGCGGTGTCGACGGCATGGTGTTGATGTGATCGTTAAGCGCCACCAGGCTACCCGCCGGAATAGCCGGATTGAGCGAGCCCGCAGCGTTGGTGCAGAACATAAATTCGCAGCCGAGCAGTTTAAAGGTGCGCACCGCGTGGGTCATGATGCCCATCCCGACGCCTTCGTAAAAATGGCCGCGACCTTTCATGCAGATAATATCCACGCCATGCAGCGCGCCCATAACTACCTCGCCCGCATGCCCAATCACGGTACTGACCGGGAAACCCGGCAGTTTTTCGTAAGAGATAACGGTCTTGTTTTCGAGCTTATCGGCCAGCGCCCCGAGACCCGATCCGAGAATAAAGGCGATGCGCGGGGTAAAGCCCGGCTTCGCTTTACGGAGGATGTTAGCGGCATCGAACGGGGTATCGTTAATCACGGAATGAGACATAAAAACTCCTGAATGCGTAGGTTTATGCACATTCTGCGAAGCGGACGATTGCTAATCCAATTGGATAAATGCGCTTATTGATTCGTTTTTTTGAATTGATGGTATGGGCAAATTATGGGAATGACGGAATTTCAAGGAGTTATACAGAAGAACACGCGACTCCGGCGACTGAGCAGGGAAAATGGGAGGGTTGAAGTGTGATGAGGTTCACTGACGGTCTTGTCGGCGCAGCACACCTGTCCGGACTGGCGTGCCGTCACGCCCTATTAAACGTGATCACGCTAACGTTTTTGCACGCTATGGGGGTGATACCGGGGTGTTTTACTATACTTCGGGGGCATTACTCTCCCGGCGACTTTCCTATGTTATTGAAAATATAAGATAACAAAGACAGCGCCCTACAGAATAAGGACCTCAACATGAAGCGAATGAAAAACTTCGTTGCCTCCTGTCTGTTGACCGCGCTGGTTTTCCCGGGCGTCGTGCTGGCAGAGGAAGCGCCAGCCGCACCGCTGGCCACCGGTATGGTGAGCGCGGGGACGGCGGAAGCGCAGGTGGTGGAAGCCGTGCGCCACGGCGACATCCTGACCGTCAAGGTACGCTTTAAGGGCCTTGCGGATAACCTGACTGCGCAATCTCTGTATACCGGAATAGATAAAGAGGCGCTCGCTAATTCCTTCTATTTGTTGGTGGGTAACAAGAAATATCTGCTACTGACCGACTCGAACGGTGTACCTCTGGCGCCGAATAGCGTGATGTTTAGCTCGCGCCGCGGTGTTCCGTATGTCGGTTCGTGGTACGGCAGTTTCCCGGCGCCGCCGAAAGACGTCGAAGAAGTGTATTTGACTATCGAAAACGTTGAGCCGCTCGGGCCCATCGCCATTACGGATCGTTAAGCGATGAGCGGCCTGCATAAACTCCTGTTCGCCAGCGCTCTGGCGCTGTGTTCTGCCGCTGGTGCGGAAGATGCGCCAGCGCATGCGCCGCCAGTGATCCTCGACCTTAAAGCGACAACGCTGGATCTGGTGGGCTTTCCGTCGGATACCGGCGGCGCGGTGCTGGATTTACAGAGCAAGGCGGCGGATCTGGCGAAGCAGTCGGCGGATATCACTTTTCGCGATGACAAAGACGCGGTGACGTTGTCGATTCGCAGCGACGTGCTGTTTGCTTTTGATAGCGATGCGATCGCCAAAAAAGCCGAGCCAACGCTGAAACAGGTGGCGCAGCTAATCGTTGACGATCCTGACGGTGCAGTCACGATTGAAGGGCATACCGATTCGGTGGGTAGCGATAAGTACAATCTCGATCTTTCGCTGCGTCGCGCCCGCTCGGTCGCCAAATGGCTGACGGCACACGGCGTGGATTCATCACGTTTAAGCGAGAAGGGCAAAGGTGAAAGCCAGCCGGTGGCGAGTAACGATAGCGACGCCGGAAGGGCGAAAAACCGTCGCGTCGATTTCGTATTGCCGAAGAAGAAAGCGTGAGTTCACCACCCGATCTATGGCTGTAAACCTGTAGCCCTGCTGGGAATGGCTCCAGAGTCTCAGTCTGGCTACTGGATCTCTGTAGTAGATTCCATCGCCACCTTCACTGTCATCCTCGGCTACACGCAGTTGATCCGCAGGCAGTTTCTGTATTACCCAAAACAGGGATTCCATTGCACCTTAATCTTCATCTTACACAGCTGCTGGGCGAGATTCTGCACTTCGCGCTGGCGGGCGTAGAGCATCGTTTTGACCGCTCTGAGGGCTTTTTGTCACTCATATCCATTTATGCAAAATGTGATGCTATTTCCAGCAATATCGCTATACTCGTAAGATAATTGTCTATACATTTTTGTATATACAATCAGGGATAGATACTATGCCGATGGAGTATGAATGGGATGCTAATAAGGCCAGAAGCAACCAGATAAAACATGGCATTCGCTTTGAAGATGCTGTTCTTGTGTTCGATGATCCACGGCATCTCTCAAGGCAGGATCGCATAGAGAACGGTGAGCACCGCTGGCAAACCCTCGGGCTTGTGCATGGGATTATTGTCATTCTTGTTGCCCACACCGTTCGCTTTGAAAGTGGCTGCGAAGTCATTCGGATCATTAGCGCCCGAAAGGCAGACAGTAAAGAGAGGAATCGTTATGAGCATGGTTAAACATAAACGCGGCAGCGTATCCGCACTGAGTGCTCAGCATGAGGCTGAACTTAAGGCGCTGGCGATGAAATCCGACACGGATATTGATTACAGCGACATTCCTTCTTCGGAGGATGAACAGTGGTCTGAGGCGGCGCGGGGTAAGTTTTTTCGCCCATTGAAAACGCAAGCCTCTGTGCGCATTGATGCCGATGTCATGGAGTGGCTGAAACGTCCGGGGAAAGGGTATCAGACGCGGCTTAATGCTATTTTGCGCGAAGCCATGCTGCGAGAGCAAAACAAGAAATAGCGAGTATCTGCTCGCGTGTAGATGCCGGATGGCGGCTACGCCTTATCCGGCTTACAAATCGGCATTGGCCCGATAAGCACAGCGCCATCGGGCATCAGGATAGTTTACTTCTTCAGCCCCGCAAACGCGGCGCGAATCTCGTCTTCGGGGAGTTGAATCCCGATAAATACCAGCGTGCTGTGCGGCTGTTCGTCGCCCCACGGGCGGTCCCAGTCGGCGCTGTAGAGGCGTTGCACGCCCTGGAATAGCAGGCGGTTTGGCTCGCCGTCGATCCACAGCATTCCTTTGTAGCGCAACAGTTTGTCGGCGGATTCCAGCAGCAGATTTTCCATCACGCGGGAAACGTCACCGATGTCGACCGGGTAATCCAGCTCCACCACGATCGATGAAATATCGTTCTGCTTGTCGGCGATAAAGTGGAAACGCGGTGTGGCGCTGACCACGTTCTCTTCCAGCATAAAGCCGTTGGTGTTGAACAGCAGGGCGAGGTCGATATCGCCATGGGTAACGGTGTAAACCGGGGCGCGGGCATTGATGCGCGCCAGGCGTTCACGCAGTTTTTCGCTTTCACCCGCCACGTCGGTTTTGGTCAGCAGGATGCGGTCGGCGTAGCCAATCTGCGACTGGGCGATGGTGAACTGGTTCATCTGCTCATCGGCATGGACCGCATCGACCAGCGCAATCACGCCGTCCAGTAGGTAGCGTTCGCACAGCACCTCATGCGAGAAAAAGGTCTGAATAATCGGGCCAGGATCGGCCATGCCGGTACATTCAATCACCAGACGGTCGAACTGGATGTTGCCCTTGTCGAGGTTGTCGAGCAGGTCCAACAACGCGTCTTCCAGCTCGCTGGAGCGGGTGCAGCAGATGCAGCCGTTGGTAAGGGTTTTGATCTGGGTGGCGCGATCGCCAATCAGCTGATCGTCAACGGAAACTTCGCCGAATTCGTTTTCGATAACGGCAATTTTATAGCCGTGCTGTTCGTTGAGAATATGGCGCAGCAGCGTGGTTTTACCGGCGCCAAGAAAACCGGTGAGTAGGGTAACTGCAATCGGGGTCATTCATTTCTCCTTCTAACAGCAACTGCTTCCGCCGCTACCGTAGCGGGCTTCCTGGCGCTCGCGGAAGAATTCTTCGTAAGTCATATAAGGCTGGTCCGGATGGTTGGTCTTCATGTGCTCGACGTAGTTGTCGTAGTCCGGAATGCCAATCAACATCTTTGCCGCCTGACCGAGATATTTTTTTGCCTGACCTAAAGTACCAAACATTATACCGTCCAGATAGAAAAAGCCCGGTGGCGCTACGCTTACCGGGCCTACAGGATCTGTGTAGGGCGGGTTAGCGTAGCGCCACCCGCCAGGTTTTTAGTGGTGTGAAGAGGTCTTCACGCCGCCTTCCGGAATCGGTACGTACGGTGTTTCTTTGTCGGTACGACCGTTGACGTTACGCACGTTCATCCAGGTTTTGATGGCGTAGAAGATGATGCTGTACACCACAATCAGGAACAGAATACTCAAACCTGCGTTGGTGTAGTTGTTCACCACGATATGGTTCATGTTGGCAATCTGCTGTGCAGTCAGTTCACCGCCATTCGCAATCTTCTCTTTGTACTGGCTGGCCATGTAGAAGAAGCCTTCCATCTGCGGGTTGGTGCTGAACAGTTTCAGACCCAGCGCCCAGGTGGTGCAGAGAAGCAACCATGATGCCGGGACAACAGTAACCCAGATGTATTTGGTGCGCTGCATTTTAATCAGTACCACGGTGCCCAGAACCAGCGCCACAGCGGCCAGCATCTGGTTAGAGATACCGAACAGCGGCCACAGGCTCTTAACGCCGCCCAGCGGATCAACCACGCCCTGATACAGCAGGTAGCCCCACAGACCAACACAGCCCGCGGTTGCCACAACGCCCGCCACCAGAGAGTCGGTTTTCTTCAGGAACGGCACGAAGTTACCGAGCAAATCTTGCAGCATAAAGCGGCCAGCACGGGTACCGGCGTCCAGCGCGGTTAGGATGAACAGCGCTTCGAACAGGATCCCGAAGTGGTACCAGAAGCCCATATCAGCCATCGGCAGCACTTTGTGGAATACGTGTGCGATACCAACAGCCAGCGTCGGTGCGCCACCTGCGCGGTTCAGAACGGACGGTTCGCCGATGTCTTTCGCGGTTTGCAGGATCTGCTCAGGCGAAATCACGAAGCCCCAGGAACTGACGGTCGCGGCGGCGTGTGCCGTCACGTCTTTCAACTGCGCCATAATCAGCGGCGCGTTTTCACCGCCCATCTCATGCAGGTTTGGCATGGTGATGCCAAGGCCTGCTGGCGGGGTGTTCATCGCGAAGTAAAGACCCGGTTCGATGATGGACGCAGCAACCAGAGCCATAATCGCAACGAAGGATTCCATCAGCATCGCGCCGTAACCGATAAAGCGAGCGTCGGTTTCGTTGGCCATCAGCTTCGGCGTGGTGCCGGAAGCAATCAGCGCGTGGAAGCCAGAGACGGCGCCACAGGCGATGGTGATAAACAGGAACGGGAACAGCGCGCCTTTCCACAGTGGCCCGGTACCGTCAATGTACTGGGTTATGGCGGGCATTTTCAGTTCCGGGTTGATGATAACGATACCGATCGCCAGACCGACGATAACACCGATTTTCAGGAACGTTGCCAGGTAGTCACGCGGGGCCAGAATCAGCCATACCGGCAGCAGCGCGGAGATAAACGCGTAGCCGATCAGTGCGAAGGTAATGGTGGTGTCTTTAAAGGTCAGCGCCGGGCCCCAGTACGGGTCGTGGGCAATCACGCCGCCGAAGTAAATAGAGGCAACCAGCAGAACGATACCAATCACCGACACTTCACCCACACGACCCGGACGCAGGAATCGCATGTAGATCCCCATGAACAGCGCGATAGGCACAGTAGAGCAAACGGTGAAGACGCCCCACGGGCTTTCCGCCAGCGCTTTTACCACGATCAACGCCAGTACCGCGAGGATGATGATCATGATTAAGAAGCAGCCGAACAGCGCAATGGTACCCGGCACGCGGCCCATCTCACCTTTGATCATCTCACCAAGAGATGCGCCGTTACGGCGGGTCGAGATGAACAGTACCATGAAGTCCTGCACCGCACCGGCCAGCACCACACCCGCCAGCAGCCACAGCGTACCCGGCAGATAACCCATCTGGGCGGCCAGAACCGGACCTACCAGCGGACCCGCACCGGCGATGGCGGCGAAGTGGTGACCGAACAACACGTAGCGGTTGGTCGGCACGTAGTTCAGGCCGTCGTTATTGATGACCGCTGGCGTGGAACGCGTCGGGTCAAGTTTCATCACCTTTTGAGCGATGTACAGACTGTAGTAGCGGTACGCTACCAGATACACAGAGACGGAAGCGGCCACAATCCACAGGGCGCTGATGTGCTCGCCCCGACGTAATGCCACTACCGAGAGGCAGAGTGCCCCGATGATTCCGAGAATCACCCAGGGTATGTGCTTGAATATCTTTTTGGTATCCATAGTAAAACCTGGTTTCTTTAGATTAATAATTGGCCGAAGCCGTTTGGGTTCAAGTGTGTGTTTGAGGAGGTATATGACTGTTATGCTGGGGACGATCTTGCCAGAGAAACGCGCGCGTAAAGTAAGGTAAATAGGCGAGTGGTTATATGTCAGCTTAAGCGGTCAGGAGTGTCAGCGAGCGGTAAAGAGAGGGCGTAAGCGGTGGAAATTGTGTGATTTGGGTCACAATGAAAGCGGGCGGCAGTGCTGCCGCCCGTTGGGCTTCACAGGATTAGACGGTGGTTTCCATTTCCGTCATCACTGGATGGAAACGACGCTTGAAGTAGATCAGACCGTGACCGTCCTCGCCCAGGATAATATTTTTGATCTCAACCAGATAAACCAGATGCGTGCCAATCGCCTGCACATCGCGGATCTCCCCTTCGAGGCTGGCCAGCGCGCCTTTCAGCACCGGTTGCGCCAGCGGCCCTTTTTGCCAGCAGGAGAGGTTGAAACGTTCGTCCATCGCCATCCCGGTCATACCGGCGAAGTGGCGCGCCATCAGTTCCTGCTCGTGGTTCAGCACGTTGACGCACAGCTTACCGTTGTCCTGAAATACCGGATTCATGGCGCTGTTGGCGTTAATGCAGACCATCACCGACGGGGGCGTATCGGTCACCGAGCACACGGCGGTGGCGGTGATCCCGCAGCGTCCGCCGTCGCCTTCGGTGGTCACAATATTGACCGCCGCTGACAGGCTGGCCATCGCATCACGAAAACGCAGACGTTGTTCATCTAATTGCATTTTGACCTCCGACTGCGTTATTTCAGCAGCTTATCCAGCAGGTTGATATCGTTGTTGTTGTGCAGGTGTGGCACCGTCCAGCCGTTCTGGTCGTATTCAGACAGGCAGCGGTCAACCATCGCCATCATTTTGTCCATGTTGCCGGAGGTCTGCGCCTGACGCAGACACTGCAGGCGGATCTCGTCCTGGCTACCGGAGTAGTTGATTTCATATAACTCGTGGCGTCCACCAAATTCGCTGCCGATGGCGTCCCACATCAGTTTTAAAATCTTAATGCGTTCAACGTGATCCATCCCGTTGGAGCCGCGCACGTATTTTGCCAGATACTGATCGATCTGTGGATTATTCAGATCACGTGCGCTCGAAGGCAGATAGATCAGACCGCTGGTGACGTTACGCTCAATAATGTTTTTGATCTTCGCATAGGCCATCGGCGCCATCACTCGATAGGTTTGCAGCGCCGCGTGATCCGGCAGCCAGGCGCCATTGACCCACGGCGTCGCTTCAGAACACATGGAGTCGCTCAGCGCCCAGAACATGTTACGCCAGGCCACGACTTCCCCCAGATCGGCCTGCACGCCGCGGAACTCCGCCGTGCCGGTACATTCGAGCGATTTTTTCAGCAACGCGGTGATAAAGTCGAGTTTGACCGCCAGACGCACACACGCCTGCAACGGATACATGCGGGCGAAACCGCCTTCCATCGTCCAGCGGCGGCAACGATCAAAATCGCGGTAGATCAGCACGTTTTCCCACGGAATTAGCACCTTATCCATCACCAGAATGGCATCGTTCTCGTCAAAACGGCTGGAGAGCGGGTAGTCATATGGGGAACCGGTCGCACCTGCCACCAATTCATAAGAGGCGCGGGAAATCAGTTTCACGCCGTCGGCGTCCATTGGGGCGACGAACATCAGCGCGAAGTCCGGGTTTTCGCCCATCACCTGCGCAGAGCCAAAGCCGATCATGTTGTAGTGGGTCAACGCTGAGTTGGTTGCCACCACTTTCGCGCCGCTGACGATTATCCCGGCGTCAGTCTCTTTTTCCAGTTTGATGTAGACGTCTTTCACTTCGTCGGCCGGTTTGTGGCGGTCAATCGGCGGGTTGACGATGGCGTGGTTAAAGTAGAGTCCGGTTTCCTGAATGCGGGTGTACCAGTTGCGGGCGTTCTGCTCAAACTGGCCGTAAAACGCCGGATTCGCCCCCAGCGCGCAGCCAAAAGCGGCTTTGTAATCCGGCGTACGTCCCATCCAGCCGTAGCTCAGACGGGACCACTCAGCGATGGCGTCACGCTGCTGGCGCAGGTCGTTGGCGCTTTTCGCCACGCGAAAGAATTTGTGGGTGTAGCCGCCGCTGCCGGTGTCGGTGCCCCAGCAGAGGGCGTCCTGCATCTCTGGTTTGTGCAGTGCGTCGTAGAGTTGGGCAACGGAAGCCGCCGCGTTGCGAAACGCCGGATGCGTGGTGACGTCTTTCACGCGTTCACCGTAGATGTAGATCTCGCGCCCGTCCTGCAGACTTTTTAAGTACTCTTCACCGGTTAAGGGGCGTTTGGCGTCAGCGCGGAAATCTTCAGGTTTCATAGTCAGACTCTCTTTTCGTATCGGATGGAAAACCTGCGCCAGTGGGCGTTTCAGGCTTTAATGTTAAATTTATGTTTTGTTTTTGTTGTTTAATTGAAGCGTGATAAGGCGACGGCGTGAAGGGACGATTGCGACAACGGCAGGTACTTTTCGGACGGGATTGGGTTTTGTGATCTGTGCGACTTTTTGGCGGGCGGCGCTGCGCTTACCCGCCCTGGGGTGAGGGAAAATTCACGATACCGGTACTTTACTCGCCCGGTACGCACTCGGCGAACATCCCACCAGCCGATTAAAGAAGCGGGCGAAATAGGCGGGATCTTTAAACCCCAGTTGCCAGGCGATCTCATTGACCGCGCTGTCAGAAAAGAGCAGCAGACGTTTGGCCTCGCGCAATTGCCGGTCGAAGATCAGGCGTTTAGGGGGGCGGTTGGCGAAGCGGCGACAGATATCGGTCAGGCGGGACTCCGTCAGATGCAGCTCGCTGGCATAGTCCGGCACGCTCCAGTGCTGGTGGAAGTGGGTGTCGATCAACTGGGTGAAACGCTGGAACAGCTTCAGTTCGCCGCGCATCCCGCTTGCCGCATGGTCATCGAGTTTGGCGTTACGCAGCAGCAGGGTGAAGACCGCCTGCGCCAACAGAACCAGCGTGTGTTCGCACCCCGGCAGTTGTTCAGTCGATTCCCGCTCAATCAACCGCCAGTAATGGGCTAACGCCGCGAGTTCGTCGGGTTTGTCCGCCAGCGAAAGGCAAATCCCCGGCAGGCCGAACGTCTCCCGCGTGCCGGGGTAGAGCACTTCTAACAGCGGCCAGATCAGCGCTTCCCGCACCGTTAGCACGTGACCGTCACTGTCTGATTCGGTAATAAACGCATGCGGTACTGAGGGTGGCGTCAGGACAAACAGCGGCGCCTGTACCGAATAGCGGTGATCGTCGAGCTGGAGTTCGATCTGCCCGGTATCAAGAAAGTGCATCTGAAAGAACTGGTCGTGGCGATGCGCCTGCATATCCCGGCCAAAAAACGCCGCCATGCGGGCGAATGACTGGTAATGCACATCGTCGCTGCCGAGGCTTTCGTCATACTCTTTGCTGATGTCGATATTGGCGATCGAACTCTGGCACATACTCGCTCCTTACGGTGTGGCGCGCGGGCGCGATGACTGCATGGGTATTAACCAGACAATGACGGCACCGACAACCAGCAGCGAGGCCACAAACCACAATCCGCTGTTAAAGCTGCCGGTGACATCTTTCAGCCAGCCGATCATAAAGGGGCTGAGCGCCGATCCAATATTACCCGTGGCGTTGATCACTGCAATCCCGATCGCTCTCGCCCGCAGGCTGATCGACTGATCCGGCGTGGTCCAGAAAATGGCCATCGCACAGAACGATCCGGTAGAGGCCATGACGATCCCCAGCATCTGGAGCAGATTGTTATCGGTGGCGGAGGCCAGTAGCCAGCCCGCGGCGGCGAAGAGATACGGCAGGGCGGTGTGGTGCTTACGCTCCTGACGTCTGTCCGAATGGCGGCTCCAGAAGATCATCCCGAAAATAGTACACACCTGCGGAATGGCGGCCAGCAGCCCGATCGTGATGTTGCTGCTGCCCTGATTAAAACTTTGCAGGATCTGCGGCGTCCAGATGCCGATGGCGCTGAGGGTATTGGTCAGGCAGAAGTAAGCCAGCGTGTACATCATCACAATCGGAGTGAAGATTTCGCGCCACAGGCTGCGCTGTTGCATTGCGTGATGACTCACGGCGCCTTCCGGCTGCACCAGCGTCAGACGGTCGTTGTCCATCATCTCTTGCAGACATTTTTTGTCTTCTGCGGTGAGCCATTTGGCCTTCGACGGGGAGTCGTCCAGCCAGAACCAGACCAGGACGCCCAGCAGAACCGACGGGAACCCTTCCAGCAGGAATAACCACTGCCAGCCGCGCAGGTCAAACAGGCCGTCCATCGCCAGAATATAGCCGGAGACAATCGAGCCGAGCGCCGTCGTGACGGGCATGGCTATCATAAACAGGGCGTTGGCGCGGGCGCGGAAAAACGCCGGAAACCAGTAGGTTAAATAGAGCAGAATGCCCGGTAAAAAACCGGCCTCGGTGATGCCGACCAGAATACGCAGTATGTACAGGCTGTTCGGCCCGGTGGCAAACAGGGTCGCGGTGGAGGCAATTCCCCACAGCACCATAATGGTCGCGATCCAGCGGCGAGCGCCGACAATACTGAGCATGATGTTGCTGGGAATACCGAAAATAACGTACGCGGCGTAAAACAGGGTGGTCGCCAGGCCGAACATGGTGGCGTTTAGCCCGAGATCGCGGCCCATCGTGAGTCCGGCAAAGCCAATGTTGATGCGATCGAGGAATGAAAAAATAAACAGCACGAACAGAAACACGATCAGACGGCGGAACAGCTTATTGATCACCGACTGTTGCTGCACCGTCAGTTGTTTATGCTGACTGGCAGGGTTTTGTTTCTCAGGGATTGCAGATGAGGTGTCGCTCATTGTTTTTCCTCTAATGGGAATTTTGTAGGGTACGACATGGATTATGCCGGATGGGGGTTAGCGCCTTATCCGGCCTGCGTTTCGGTACTGCTGTTTGCCGGATGGCGGCGATGCCTTATCCGGCCTACGGTTCGCTACTGATGTTTGCCGGCTATGCCCTATCCGGCCAGCGCGATGCGTTGTAGGCCGGATAAGCGCAGCGCCATCCGGCGTTAATAAACGCCGGGCGCTGCCGGTTTGGCGTCGACGTGTGCGCCAAACCGTGCGGCCAACGCTTCGGCAGCGCGGGCGAGCAGGGTGGTGTCGACGCCAACGGCGACAAACAGCGCGCCGAGTTCAAGATAGCGTTTCGCCAGCTGTTCATTAGCCATCAGAATGCCCGGTGCTTTACCCGCTGCCCGAATCTGCGTAATCGCGTGCTCAATGGCGGCCTGCACGTCCGGGTGCTGTGGATTACCGGCAAACCCCATATCGGCGCTCAGATCCGCCGGGCCGATAAACACCCCATCGACCCCTTCAACATCCAGAATCTGTGGCAAATTCTTCAGCGCCTCGCGGGTTTCTATCTGCACCAGCACGCACATTTCATCGTTCGCCTTTTGCAGGTAATCCGGGATGCGATTCCAGCGCGACGCCCGCGCCAGGGCGCTGCCGACACCGCGAATACCGGCGGGGGGATAACGTGTCGCACTCACTGCCAGTCGGGCTTCATCGGCGTTTTGTACCATCGGAACGAGCAGCGTTTGCGCGCCAACGTCCAGCAACTGTTTGATCTGCACCGGATCGTTCCACGACGGGCGCACGATCGGCTGGCTGGCGTAGGGGGCAATCGCCTGCAGTTGCGTCAGTACCGTTTGCACGTTATTCGGCGCATGTTCACCGTCAATAAGCAGCCAGTCGAAACCCGCGCCCGCCAGCAGCTCCGCGCTGTAGTTGCTGCACAGTCCCAGCCACAGGCCGATTTGCGGACGGCCCGCTTTCAGCGCCTCTTTGAATACATTTTGCATGGTCGTCTCCTTACACAAAGCGGCAGCTAATCGAACCCATGTTGCCGTAGTCCACATGGAAGGTATCGCCTTTGCTTGCCGTGACCGGGCGGGTGAACGAGCCGCCGAGAATTACCTGCCCTGGCTCCAGTTGTACGTCGTAAGGCGCCAGCTTGTTCGCCAGCCATGCCACACCGTTGGCCGGATGATTCAGTACGCCCGCCGCCACGCCAGTTTCTTCGATCACGCCGTTGCGATAGAGCAGGGCGGAGATCCAGCGTAGATCCAGCGCATCGGGTTTAATCGGACGCCCACCGAGGATCACCCCCGCATTGGCGGCGTTATCCGAGATGGTGTCGAACACTTTGCGCGGACGCTGCGTTTCCGGGTCGATGTTGTGACAGCGGGCGTCGATCAGCTCCAGCGCCGGGATCACGTAATCTGTCGCGTTGTAGACGTCGAACAAGGTGCAGTTCGGGCCGCGCAGCGGTTTTGCCAGCACGAAAGCCAGTTCGACTTCAATGCGCGGGACGATAAAGCGATCGGTTGGGATATCGCTACCGTCGTGGAAAAACATGTCGTCGAGTAATGCGCCGTAGTCCGGTTCGCTTATCTGCGAGCTGGCCTGCATTGCTTTCGAGGTCAGGCCGATTTTGTGGCCTTTCAGCACGCGGCCTTCAGCGATTTTAAGACTGACCCATTCGCGTTGAACGGCGTAGGCGTCGTCGATGGTGATCGCCGGATAATCCAGCGAGATCTGGCGGATCTGCTCGCGGGATTGTTCCGCCTGATGTAGACGCTGTGCAATCAGGGTATGGGTGTGTTTATCGAGCATGATAGTTTCCTTTGTGCTGCTGTGGTCGGATGGCGGCTTTGCCTTATCCGGCCTATGGCTCGGTGTTGCGCCTTATCCAGCCTACGGTTTGGTGCTGTTGTAGGCCCGGTAAGCGCAGCGCCACCGGGCAAAAAGCGCGTTACTTAAATAACGCGTGCACATTGTTTTGTTTGTAATTCAGCGTCGGATGCAGCTCGTCGATTTCAAACGACAGCGCCAGATAGCGGTTTGCCATCAGGTCGGCGAAATGGGTTTTAATCAGCGCAAACAGCATTTCGCCCACTTCCTGACGGCTCTCCAGACTGCGCCCGGTGCCGATTTTTAGCGTCATATGCACAAACGCATAGTCGTGTTGACCGTCGGCCATCTGCCAGGTATCCAGCCAGTGCGCGCGGCTGCGAATACCGCCGAGCGGGAAAATACCCGTGGCGGCAAGCGCGGAGTTAACTTTGGCAAACAGCCCCGGCAAGTCGGCCTGTTCACGGATGTTGTCGGTACATTCAGCGATAAAGTGCGGCATTTTCTCTCCTCAGGCGGGCAGCGGGAAAACGGCGTTCACCTGGCCGGTGCCAGAACTGGCGAATAACTCGGTGAGGAACTCCACCTTGCCGTCGTATTTGTCCCAGCCGAGCATCCCCAGCAGCATCACCGTGTCGTGCATGTTGCCTTCGCCGTAGCAGTAATCGGCGTACTCCGGCAGCATGCTGCAAAATTCTTTGAACTGCCCTTCGCGCCACAGCTTGACTACCCGTTCGTCCATCTGACGATCAAACTCGCGGGTGTAGCTGTTCATCCCTTCTTCCGCGCGCTGGTCGTCGATGAAACGGTGCGACAACGAGCCGCTGGCGAGCACCGCCACAGTGCCGTCGTATTTCTCAATCGCGCTGACGATCGCCTCGCCAAGCTTGCGGCTGTCGGCAAAGTCATGGACGGTACAAAAGGCGGAGATAGACACCACTTTGAAATGCTTGTCGCTGTTCATGTAGCGCATCGGCACCAGCGTGCCGTACTCGAGCTTGAGGCTCGGGATGTTGTGCGCTTTGGCGCGTACGCCCAGCTTTACCGCTTCGTCGGCAATCAACTGACCCAGCTCCGGGTTGCCGTCGTAGTCGTAAGTCATGTCGCGGATAAAATGCGGCAGTTCGTTACTGGTATAAATGCCGGAAAAATGGTCCGCGCAGTTGATGTGGTAGGCGCTGTTCACCAGCCAGTGGGTGTCGAACACGATAATGGTGTCGACGCCCATCTCGCGGCAGCGATGGCTGATCTCTTTGTGCCCGTCAATCGCTGCCTGGCGGCAGCCGTGGTTTTTCCCCGGCAGCTCAGACAGGTACATCGACGGGACGTGGGTGATTTTTGCGGCTAACGCTAATGTGCCCATATCAGACTCCCCATTTCGGGATCGGATGGTCGCCCATGGAAATGCAGACGTTCTTCATTTCGGCGAACACCTCAAAGCTGTATTCCCCGCCTTCGCGTCCGGTGCCGGAGGCTTTTACGCCGCCAAACGGTTGGCGCAGGTCGCGTACGTTCTGGGTATTCACAAACACCATGCCGGCTTCGATATTGCGCGCCAGGCGCAGCACTTTGCTGACGTCCTGGGTCCAGATGTAAGACGCAAGGCCGTACTCCACGTCGTTGGCCAGACGCAGACCTTCCGCCTCGTCTTTGAACGGCATCAGGCAGGCGACCGGCCCGAAGATCTCTTCCTGGGCCACGCGCATCCGGTTATCGACGTCCGCCAGCACCGTCGGGCGCAGGAAGTTGCCGTTTCTCAGATGAGCAGGCAGATCGGTCGGTTTGTCCGGGCCGCCCGCCAGCAGAGTTGCCCCTTCTTCAATGCCGAGGCGGATATAGCCGGACACTTTTTCCCAGTGCTGCTGGCTAATCAGCGCGCCGACCTGAGTGTTCAGATCGTTCGGATCGCCCACGCGCAGGCGGTTGGCGCGTTCGGCAAAGCGTTTGACGAATTCCGGGTAGATGCTCTGCTGAATAAAGATGCGCGAGCCCGCGGTGCAACGCTCGCCGTTGATTGAGAAGATGGTGAACAGCGCGGCGTCCAGCGCGCGTTCGATGTCGGCGTCTTCAAAAATCAGCACCGGCGATTTGCCGCCCAGCTCCATCGAGTATTTCTTCAGCCCGGCGTTTTTCATGATGTTGCGCCCGGTGGCGGTGCCGCCGGTAAAGGAGACGGCCCGCACGTCGTGATGACGCACCAGCGCGTCGCCCGCAGTGGCACCGTAGCCCTGCACCACGTTCAGTACGCCCGCCGGAATGCCTGCTTCCAGCGCCAGCTCGCCCAGACGATCGGCGGTCAGCGGCGAGAGTTCAGACATCTTCAGCACCGCCGTGTTACCCAGCGCCAGACACGGCGCAACTTTCCAGGTGGCGGTCATAAACGGCACGTTCCACGGCGAAACCAACGCACAAACGCCCACCGGCTGCACCAGCGTGTAGTTGAGCATCTTGTCGTCGACCGGATAGGTCTTGCCGTTCATCTGCTGGCACACTTCGGCGAAAAATTCGAAGTTGTGGGAGGCGCGCGGGATCAGCACGTTTTTGGTCTGATGGATAGGCAGACCGGTGTCGGCGGTTTCCATCGCGGCGATCTCCGGCACGTTCTGGTCGATCAGGTCACCGAGGCGACGCATCAGGCGCGCGCGCTCTTTCATCGGCAGGTTCGCCCATTTCGGGAACGCCTCTTTCGCGGCCGCTACCGCCTGGCTTATCTCCGCTTCACCGCCTGAAGCCACTTCCGCCAGCACGTCTCCGCTGGCTGGATTGGTGGTGTGGAAATAGTCGGTGCCCGCCACATTTTTGCCGTTGATCCAATGGTTTATTTTTTTCATTTCGCGGTTTCCTCACTCACAATTCGGTTGACCAGGCGGCCCACGCCTTCCACTTCCACGACGACTTCATCGCCCGGCACCACGTCGGACAGCCCTTTTGGCGTGCCGGTGGCGATCATGTCGCCCGGTTGCAGGGTCATGAATTCGCTCAGGTAAGCGATCAAAAACGGGATGCTGAAAATCAGATCGGCGGTGGTGCCCTGCTGGCGCAATTCGCCGTTGACGAAGGTGCGCAGGGCTAAGTTGTGCGGATCCGGGATCGCCGCTTTATCGACGATCCAGGGGGCAATCGGGGTCAGACCGTCGCGGCTTTTCACCCGCAGGTTGGGGCGGTAGTAGTTCTCCAGATAGTCGCGGATGGCGTAGTCGTTACAAATCGTATAGCCCGCCACATAGTCCATCGCGTCGGCTTCGACGACGTTGCGCGCCGTTTTGCCAATCACCACCACCAGTTCCGCCTCGTAGTGCATGTACTCGACGTTGTTCGGGCGCACGGAAGTTTGTCCGTCGCCGGTAAATGAGTTTGGCGCTTTGATAAACACCAGCGGCTCTTCCGGCGGTGTAAATTCCAGTTCGCTGGCGTGGTCGGCGTAGTTCAGACCCAGCGCGAACAGGGTGCCGTTTGGGTGCGAAAGCGCAGTCCGCGTTCTGGTTTCCGTGATGTCGCGTGCATTCACCACCGGGTTTTCCAGCGGCGGGAAACCGTCTGCCAGAATACGTACCTGGTCGCCGGGGCGAATTTCCACGCGTGCCTGCGGGGTGCCGATCAGGATGGCGTCGCCCGGGTTCAGGGTGGCGAATTCACTGAGCGCGCTGAGCAGTTCGGCCGCGCTGCGTTGCAGGTCGGCGGTGTTCCAGCGATCGGCTTCGCGACCGTTGATTTCGGTGATAATCGTCAGATTATCGACGTTTTTCAGCGCCACCGTTTCGCCCATCGGGCAGAAACCGTCGCGGCATTTTGCTTTGATGGCCGGGCGGTAGAAGCTCTCTTCCGGCAGGCTGACCTCGTTGGCCAGTGCGTAACCGGCGATATAGTTTGCCGCCTCTTCAACCGGGACGTTGCGGGCTGTTTTGCCGACCACCAGCGCGACCGTCGCACCGCTTTGCACCTTCTCGCCCTGTGGATGGGGGATGGCGTCGCCGTGACGAATTACGGTGTTGTGCGGTTTGATAAACCAGACAGCCGTCTTCGGCGGTGCTTTATACGGGGCTTGCGTAAACGCGTCGCGCCAGGCATCAAGCTGGCTGCGATGGTTTAACGCGACGGCAAAAACAGTACCTTTCATACACAAACTCCTCAGGGTGAAATACCACACTGTGATTTCATTAATATATTAATGATTCGGTTGTATGCTTTTGCTGCGCGTTTGGCAAATAGAAGTGAAATATTTGTGATGATAATAACAATAAATTTACATATTCAATTTAATGTTTATACTTATCATGTAATTAATAAAATGGCGTGGTTTCTGTTAGACTTTTTCGCCTAAAACGGGTTGTTTATAAAATCATCATTATTGAATTGTTTATCTGTTAATGATTTTTCCAGGGGAAGACCATGCATGACTCTTTAACCATTGCACTGTTGCAGGCACGAGAAGCGGCAATGTCTTACTTTCGGCCCATCGTGAAGCAACACAATCTGACGGAACAACAGTGGCGCATCGTGCGCGTACTGGCGGAGCACCCGTCTATCGACTTCCACGATCTGGCGTTTCGTACCTGCATTTTGCGCCCGAGCCTGACCGGCATTCTGACGCGAATGGAACGCGATGGACTGGTGTTGCGTTTAAAACCGGTGAATGACCAGAGAAAGCTGTATGTGTCGCTGACGAAAGCCGGAAATGCGCTGTATGAACATGCGCAGTCGCAGGTGGAAGAGGCGTACCGGCAAATTGAAGCGGAATACACGCCAGAGAAGATGCAACAACTGACGGCGCTGCTGGGTGAGTTTATTGCGCTCGGCAATCGCCATATTGCCGAGCGCGGGGAAGAAGAGTAACTACGCGTCCGGGTTCGCCAGATGAATCAGCGTTTCGGTTCTGGCGGGGGAAAGCGGTTCACGCGGCTGGGGAAGCGGCCAGTGATAGAGCCAGCGGGCGCTGGTGGCGCAGGTTTTTCCCTGACAGGCACCCATGCCGCAACGTGAGGCCAGCTTTGCGGTTTGCCAGTTTTTCGCCTCGGCAACGTCGCCGCAGCGCACATCTTCACAGCGGCAGAGTAATGTTTCCGGCGTGACCACCTCTTTAAGCGTGTCGGGCAGGGCAAATGTGGCATTGAGCGCGTTGGCAAACCGTTGCCAGCGATCGCGTTTTTTGAGCGCTTCGCTCGCGCTGTCCGGGCGCTGTGCCGCGATATATCCGGCAACTTCCCCTTCTGCCAACGCCAGTTCGCTGCCGCCAAATCCCGTACACTCTCCGGCGGCGAAAATATCGGGCTGGCTGGTGCGCTGCTGCGCATCCACGGTGATGGCATTGTTTGCTGTCGCACAACCAAAAATCAGCGCCGGTTCAAGGTTGGGCACCAGCCCATAGCCAATGGCCAGGCGGTCACAGGCGATTTCCCGAATTTTACCGTGTTGACGCACGGTGACCGCCCGCAGTCTGTCATCGCCCAGCGCCTGCGTGACCTGGCTTGCGGTGGCGTAACCTGCTGGCGCGATACCAAAAAGTTGGCGCAGTTTGTCTGGCCAGCGCCACAACCCCATCGCAAAGCGAACCAGCGCGCTACGCGGTGCCTGTTCCACGATCGCGACAACATTGCCGCCCGCTTTGCGCACCGTATCGGCAACCGCCAGCAGCAGCGGGCCGCTACCGGCAATGACCACCCGTTCGCCGTTGAGCGGCAACCCATGCTTGATTTGCGCCTGTAAACCCCCAGCGCCGGTGACGCCAGGCAGCGTCCAGCCGGGAAAGGGCAGTGATAGCTCGCGCGCGCCGCAGCATAAAATTAATCGCTGCCAGTGGACAATCCCGCAGTTTTCGGCGGTTTCAAACAGCACGCTGTGTGAGGAGGGACGGGCAATCAGACGGGCAGCGGACAAATGCGTGATCCGCGATTCGCGTTCCACGGCGTCACGGTAGCGTCTGGCGAGCGGCGGGAGCGCGACCTGTGGCCCGTCGCGCCAGATTTGCCCGCCGGGTCGGGGGTTATCATCCAGGATTACCACCTGCTTGCCGCTTTGCGCCGCCGCCAGCGCGGCCGCCAGCCCGGCAGGCCCGGCGCCCAGGATCAGAATGTCACAATGCAGTGTGCGCATGGCAGCTCCTTTCTATTTTCATCTCCGGCTGGCATTCCGTCTGGCAGGCCAGCACCCGGAGTCCATTCACCGTCACGCGACACTCCTGACAGACGCCCATTCCGCAAAACGGGGCGCGTGGGCTGTCGTGAACCGAGCGGCGCGTCACGGGGTTGCCGCTCATCGCCAGCGCAGCGGCGACGCTGATGCCTACCGGAACCTGGCAGGGCAGACCGTCAATAAATAGAGTAATAATTTTCATGCGCTGGCCTCCTGGCGTATCAGGCGTGCGGGCAGCCAGGCGTCCGGCGCGAACGCGGGTCGCTCGCCGAGGATCTGCGCACAGAGCAGCTCGGCGGTCGCCGGTGCGGTAGTTACGCCCAGCCCCTCATGACCGAGCGCCAGCCAGACGCCGTGGCGAGAAGGATGCGGACCGATAAGCGGATTGCCGTCTTCGGAGGCGGCGCGAAAACCGCTCCAGCAACGGATGATGTTCAGACTGGCGATGGCCGGTAAAAAATGGTGCGCGCGCTTAAGCATCATCGCCAGCAGCGGCAGATCCAGCTCACGGTCGAGGGTGTCAAACTGGCGCGAAGAACCAATCAGCCATTGTCCGGTGGGTCGCGGTTGCACATTAAACGCTACCGACGTTCCCCCGGCGTGGGCGCTGGCGCCGTAGCCCAGTTCCACCAGTTGATGGTTGAGCGTTGCGCCGTAACGGTCGGTAATCGCCAGTTGGCCTTTTTTGGGGCGCAGCCAGTTTTCCTGCAACAGCATATTGGCGCCCAGGCCGCAGGCGACCACAATCGCGCGCGCCCGCAGACGTTTTCCGCTCTCCAGCACCACCAGGGGGGCATCTACCGAGACGGCCCCCTCGTTGACACAGGTGATGGCCTGCGCCGCATCGTCAATAAACCAGCGCGCCACGTTGGGGGCGTAAACAATGCCGTCGCCCGGCACCCACAAACCTCCCGCCAGATCCGGCGTCAGCAGCGGTTCGCGCGCGGCAACCTGCGCGCGGGTCTGCATCTCGCTGGCGACCTGGTGCGTCGCCATGCGCTGTTGTTTTTCCTCGGCGAGGGCCAGTTCCTGTTCGTTTTCCGCCAGCCATAAGGTTCCGCAGCCGTGCCAGGTGCAGGTTTGCGGCATCCGCGGCGTGAGTTCCCGCCAGCGCGCCAGCGACCAGGCCGACAGCGCCAGTTCTGCGGGATCGTCATCCATACAGACCAGATGTCCCATTCCGGCGGCGGTTGCCCCAGCGTGCCCGTCGTCGATAAGGGTGACGCGTTGCCCGCGCTTCGCCAGTTGCCAGGCACAGGCTGCGCCAATAATCCCGGCACCGATGACAATGACGTCGCTTTCTGTCACAGGGTGATCCCCCAGCAGAAAGGATCGTCCGCATTGAGGATCAACCGGTTGTCGCCGCACACCCACGCTTCACCGCGGATGGTAGGAATGACCTGAGTGCCTGTGCGGATAAAACTTGCCGTAAACTGACTGCCGATGATGCTCGCCTGTCGCCAGATTTCTCCGGGCTGCAGTTTGCCGTCATCGGCGAGGCACGCCAGTTTGGCGCTGGTGCCAGTGCCGCACGGCGAACGGTCCCACGCTTTTCCTGGACAGAGGACAAAGCTGCGACTGTCGGCACGATCGTCACTGGCAAACAGCTCGATATGATCGATAACACCGTCATTTTCGCCGCGGATCCCTGCGGCTTCCAGTCCTTCACGGATGGCCCACGCAAAATCAGTGAGGGCGGGGATCTGCTCTGGCGTGATATCGAAGGGATGATCGTTAACGAGGAAAAACCAGTTGCCGCCCCAGGCGATATCGCCAGTGACGGTGCCGTGTTGCGTGACCACGCTGACCTGTTTACGCCAGCGATACGACGGCACGTTTTCGACCGACACGCTGCCGTCGTCGTGGAGGGTGGCGGTGACATCGCCCACCGGGGTTTCAATGCGGTGCTGACCGGGTTTGATGCGCCCAAGCCAGGCCAGAGAAGCTATCAGCCCTATCGTGCCGTGACCGCACATATTCAGGAATCCGGCGTTGTTGAAAAAGATAACCCCGGCGGTGGCCTCGGGGGAGACGGGTTCGCACAGCAGCGCGCCAACCAGTACGTCATTTCCGCGAGGCTCGAGGATGATGGCTTTGCGCCACGCATCGTAGTCTTTGGCAAAGCGTTCCCGACGCTGCGCCATCGTGCCGTTACCGAGATCCGGAAAACCCGCAACCACCAGGCGCGTCGGTTCGCCGCCGGTATGTGAGTCAATCACTCTGATTTCGCTTTCCTGCTGTGTCGTTGTCATGAGATCTCCGAAACGTTAAATGTTTGTTTCTAAATGCTGGCGCAACCCTGACGTTCCGGCTTGACTGCTTTCACCACCTGAGATGACGAAATTAGCACAGTGCATACGCGTGTTTTTGCATGATTTTCATATTTATTTCTTATTAATCATTTTATTACCGCCGTGGTAAACCAAAGAACGCCTCTGCGCCAGTGCGTGAAACAGGGGAAATCGTAAACCACAGGCAGGATCGCAAAACGCATCACTGGCGCTTGATGAGTTAACAAAAAGTTAATAAATATCCCTCGTCACTTATTGTGAGGAAGCGTTATGTCCTGTGCTTATGAAGAGGTGTCGGGAAAAGCCCCGGCGCAAGAGGTGGGGATGGAGGTGGGTGAACTCAGCCAGATATGTGAGGGGCTGGCCCGCCAGCGCCCGGAAAACATCCAGACCTTGCTGAATGCGATGGCGCTGATTGCGCCGTTACTCAACGCCATTCCTAACGTTGTCTTTTTTATCAAAGATGTGCAGGCAAGATACCTGCTGGTCAATATGACGCTTGCCCGTCGCTGTGGGTTCAAGAATGTGGTGTCGTTGCTGGGGAAAACCTCGGCTGATGTGTTTCCGTCTGCACTGGGACAGGGTTATACCGAGCAGGATCTGCGGGTCCTGCGCGACGGCGTGACGCTGCGCGATCAGCTGGAGATGCATCTGTATAACGGTCGCGAGCGAGGCTGGTGTCTGACGCAGAAGCTGGCGCTGCGCGATGTTCATGGGCGGGTGATCGGGATGGCCGGGATCTCTCACGATCTGCTGGAGACGCAGGCGCGTCATCCCGCATGGCAACGGCTGGCGATCGTCGACGATCATATTCGCAAACACTACCACCGCCCGATCGCAATGGAAGAGTTGACCGTGCTGAGCGGGATGTCGGTGGCGCAGATCGAACGCTACTGCAAACGCATTTTCCACCTGACGCCGCGTCAGATGATCCACAAAGTCCGCCTCGAAAAAGCCACCGAATTACTGGCAGGTACGACACCCATCACCGATATCGCATTGCAATGCGGCTATACCGATCACAGTGCTTTTAGCCGCCAGTTCAAAGCGATGACCGGCTCTACGCCACGGGATTTTCGCCTGACGCTGGCAGGTTGATCTTCCATTTGCGACCTCCCTCAGGGAAGAGGGGGAAAATGCCACTGTGCTAATTTCGTCATCCTTGCAAAGGAAAACCCACAAGCCGCCGAACGCCTTAGCCGTCAATCTGTCAGTGAATATTCACCATTCATTCACCAATGTTTAACAAATTGACGACAAGGAATCGAAAATGAGCAAAAAAGCTATTCACTGGAGCGGCGTATTTCCGGCCGTCAGCACACAGTTTCGCAGCGATTACTCACTGGATTTGGACGCCACCCACACGGTGATGAAAAACCTGGTCAAGGATGGTGTTTCAGGCCTGGTGGTTTGCGGTAGCGTCGGGGAGAACACCTCACTGACCACCCAGGAAAAATTACAAATTATCGAAGTGGCGAAAGACGCCGCTGGCGGCAAGATCCCGGTGATTGCCGGGGTGGCGGAGTTCACCACCGCGTTTGCCCAGAAGATGGCGAAAGAGGCTGAGAAGGTGGGCGTCGATGGCATTATGGTGATGCCTGCGCTGGTCTACTCTTCAAAACCGCATGAAACTGCCGCTCACTTTCGCAGTGTAGCGACCGCTACCGACCTGCCGATTATGGTCTACAACAACCCGCCGATTTACAAAAACGATGTCACGCCAGACATCCTGGCGACCCTCGCAGACTGCGACAACATCGTCTGCTTTAAAGATTCCTCCGGCGATACCCGTCGCTTTATCGATCTGCGTAATGCCGTAGGCGACCGCTTTGTGCTGTTCGCCGGGCTGGACGATGTGGTGGTCGAGAGCATTGCGGTGGGCGCTGAAGGCTGGATCTCCGGGATGTCGAACGCCTTCCCGCGTGAGGGCGAGACGCTGTTCCGTCTGGCAAAACAGCAACGCTACGAAGAGGCAATGGCGCTGTACCGCTGGTTTATGCCGCTGCTGCATCTCGATGCGCGTCCGGATCTGGTGCAGTGCATCAAGCTGTGCGAAGAGCTGCTGGGTCGCGGTAGCGCGGTGACGCGTCCGCCGCGCCTGGCGCTGGAAGGTGAAACCCGCGCACAGGTGGTAGCGGTGGTTGAACAGGCGCTGGCAACCCGTCCACAGCTGCCGGATGTCGGCCTCTGAACGCAGGAGTGAACATGACATTACGACAGCCTGAACAGGGCTTGCAGTTTATTGCCGGTCAGCGGGTTGGGGGTGGCGATGCCACCCTGCTCAGCCTGCGCGCTGAAGATGGCGAAGCCACCGGTTATCGTTTCCTGTCGGCCACCCGCGAGGAGGCCGCACAGGCCGCGCTGGCGGCAGAACAGGCATTTGCGGTGTATTCACAGACCTCGCCTGAAGCACGGGCGCGGTTTCTGGAGGCTATCGCCGGTGAACTGGACGCGCTGGGCGAGGCGTTCTTTGCTATCGCGCATCAGGAAACGGCCTTGCCACTGGCGCGTTTGCAGGGCGAGCGGGCGCGTACCAGCGGCCAGTTGCGGATGTTCGCTGGGGTACTGCGTCGCGGCGATACGCATGGCGTGCGCATTGATACGGCGTTACCTGACCGCCAGCCGTTGCCGCGTCCGGATTTGCGCCAGTATCAGATGGCGCTCGGGCCGGTTGCCGTCTTTGGCGCCAGTAATTTTCCGCTCGCCTTTTCGACCGCCGGAGGCGACACCGCTGCGGCGCTGGCGGCAGGCTGTCCGGTGGTGGTGAAAGCCCATCCAGGACATATGGCAACGGCGGAATACACCGCACTGGCGGTGTTGCGCGCGGCAAACGCGTGCGGCATGCCCGCAGGCGTGTTCAATATGATTTTTGGCACCGATATCGGCGCAGAACTGGTGAGCCATCCGGCGATTCAGGCGGTCGGTTTTACCGGTTCTCTGCGTGGCGGGAAAGCGTTGCAACAACTGGCGCAGCAGCGCCCGCAGCCGATTCCGGTGTTTGCGGAGATGTCCGCCATTAATCCGCTGATTGTTCTGCCTCAGGCGCTGGCGAAAAATGGCGCAACGCTTGCCAACGATCTGGTGGCCTCGTTCACGCTGGGCAGCGGTCAGTTTTGTACCAAGCCCGGGCTGATTCTGGTGATGCAAGGGGAAGGGGAGAGCCGTTTCTCCGACGCGTTAGTGGAAGCGGTGGAGCGTACTCCGGCGCAGGTGATGCTCAATGCCACGACGCTTACGCATTACCAGCAGGGCGTTCGCGCGCTGGATGCCCACCCGAATATTCAACGTATTGCAGGCCGCAATGAGAACGTCGTCGGACGCGCGCAGGCATGCCTGTATAAAGCGCCAGCTTCGCTGCTGCTGGCGAAAGATCCGTTGTTGCAAGAAGAAGTGTTCGGGCCGCTGGCGGTGCTCGTGAGCGTGGCGGATGAGGCCGAACTGTGCGCCATTCTGCGGGTGATCCAGGGACAGCTCACCGTCACGGTGCATGCCGAAGCGGATGACCGACAGCTGGCGGCGCGACTGTTGCCGATGCTGGGTGAGAAAGCCGGGCGCGTACTGTTTAACGGCTACCCAACCGGCGTGGAAGTGTGTGACGCGATGGTGCATGGCGGCCCGTGGCCGGCGACCACCGATGCGCGCGGCACGTCGGTCGGCACCAAAGCCATCGAGCGTTTCCTGCGCCCGGTGTGTTTGCAAAACGTCCCTGGCGCGCTGTTACCGCCTGCCGTGCAGGATGCCAATCCATTAAACCTGCTGCGCCTGGTGAACGGGCAGTGGACCCGGGAAGCGATTTCCCCCTCTGTTAACTGAAGGGCACAATCATGACGATTCACTCTACACCTCAATCTCAGACCCGGGTTGTTGAGTCGGGGAAATTTAAAAAGCAGCTGACGTTAACGGATCTGACGTTTATTGGACTGGGGGCGATTTTTGGCTCTGGCTGGCTGTTTGCCGCCAGCCATGTCGCCTCGATTGCCGGACCTGCCGGTATCGCATCGTGGGTGATCGGCGGTATCGCCGTGTTGCTGCTGGGCATTGTTTATTGTGAGTTAGGCGCGGCGTTGCCGCGTGCCGGGGGCATTATTCGATACCCGGTGTTTTCTCACGGTGAGTTGATGGGCTATCTGCTGGGTTTTATTACGCTTATCGCGTTTTCCAGCCTGATCTCCATCGAAATCGTCGCGGCGCGTCAGTATGCCGCGGCCTGGTTCCCGGC
Source organism: Citrobacter sp. R56 (assembly GCF_016811995.1). Lineage (GTDB taxonomy): Bacteria > Pseudomonadota > Gammaproteobacteria > Enterobacterales > Enterobacteriaceae > Citrobacter_D > Citrobacter_D enshiensis. Next base: position 3,934,725 of record NZ_CP069159.1, on the reverse strand, counting down.
ATTGACGCAGCCCGGTTCCAGCGACCCGACGTTGCTCGGTTGGGTGGTGCAATTTTTGTTGCTCTGCTTTTTCTTTGCGCTGAACTACTACAGCGTTAAAACGTTCGCCCGCTCGAACAACATCATCAGCGTACTGAAATTCCTCGTGCCGCTGGTGGTGGTGATCACCCTGTTTGCCTTCTTTAAACCCGAAAACCTGCACGCGCAGGGGATTGCGCCGTTTGGCATGTCGGGGGTAGAGGCGGCGATAAGCGCAGGCGGGATAATCTTTGCCTATCTGGGGCTAACGCCGATTATCTCCGTTGCCAGTGAGGTGCAAAACCCACAGCGAACCATTCCGGTGGCGCTGATTTTGTCGGTGGTGCTCTCGACCATTATCTATGTGCTGTTGCAAGTGGCGTTTCTGGGCAGTATCCCGACTGAGATGCTGAGTGGCGGCTGGGCGGAAGTCAGTAAGCAGTTCTCTTTGCCGTATCGCGATATTGCTATTACGCTGGGAATGGGCTGGCTGGCGTTTATGGTGGTCAGTGACGCGATTGTCTCCCCGAGCGGGACTGGCAATATTTATATGAATGCGACGCCGCGCGTGATTTACGGTTGGGCGAAAGCGGGCACCTTCTTTAAAGCGTTTACCCACATTGATAAAGAGTCCGGTATTCCTCGTCCGGCGTTGTGGCTGACGTTTGGTTTATCGATTTTCTGGACGCTGCCGTTCCCGTCATGGGAGCAGTTGATCAGCGTCGTCTCCGCCGCGCTGGTGCTCAGTTACGCCATTGCGCCGGTGACGGCGGCAGGGCTGCGCCGGAATTCGCCGGATCTTCCGCGTCCGTTCCGCGTTCGCGCATTTCATATTATCGGTCCATTGTCGTTTGTTATCTCCGCGCTGATTGTCTTTTGGTCCGGCTGGGGAACGCTTTCGTGGTTGTTGGGGCTGCAGATCGTCATGTTTGTGGTGTATGTGCTGTGTAAATCCAAAGTGCCGGTGCATACCGTCAGTCTGGCTCAGCAGGTGAAGTCTTCGCTGTGGCTGGTAGGGTTTTACGCGCTGATTATGCTGTTCTCCTGGTTAGGCAGTTTTGGCGGTACAGGGGTGATTGGCCATCCGTGGGATACAGTGATTGTCGCGGTGATGTCGCTGGGAATTTACTACTGGGGCGAGCGGACTTGTCTACCACAAGCTAACTTTACTGGAGACGAAGAAGAGTAAAGGAGAAGGTAATGACAATGGTAAACCTCTCGTTAACAGAGGCTTACTCGCTGGCACATCAGGTGCTACGCGGGAATGGATTCAGTGAAGAACATGCTGCTGTTGTGGCGCGCAATGTGACCAACGGGGAGCGCGATGGCTGCGCTTCCCACGGTTTATGGCGGTTGTTGGGGATTGTCGACACCTTACGCAAAGGTAAAGTGTCGCCAGACGCCATGCCGGTGGTGACCGACAGCGCCCCGGCGATTGTGAAGGCGGATGCCGGCGGCGCGTTTTCGCTGCTGGCATTTGAACAGGCGTTACCGTTATTGATTGAGAAAACACGGCATTGCGGTATCGCTGCGCTGGCTATCAATCGCTGCGTTCATTTTTCGGCGCTGTTTGCCGATATTGAACCGCTCACGGACGCCGGACTGGTGGGCTACGCCTGTACGCCAAGTCACGCCTGGGTCGCGCCTGCCGGGGGCACGCGCCCGCTGTTTGGCACTAACCCGATTGCGTTTGGCTGGCCGCGTGGCGAAAGGCCGCCGTTTATCTTTGATATGGCAACCAGCGCGGCGGCGCGGGGAGAGATCCAGCTTCATTTACGCGCCGGAAAACCGATCCCCGAAGGCTGGGGGGTAGACAGCGACGGGCAGCCGTCAACCGATCCGCAGGCGGTGCTGGATGGCGCGATGCTGACCTTTGGCGGGCATAAAGGCTCGGCGTTTGCGGCGATGGTCGAACTGTTGGCCGGACCGTTGATTGGCGACATGACCAGCGCGGAGTCGCTGGCCTGGGATAACGGTGCCGGAGGACTGCCTTATGGCGGCGAACTGATCCTGGCGTTTGATCCGACACGTTTTCTTGGCCAGGAGGCGCATGCTCATCTGGCGCGGGCGGAAACGCTGTTTGATGCGATGCAGAGTCAGGGGGCGCGTTTGCCTGGCGAGCGGCGTTTTGTGGCGCGGGAAAAGGCAGAGCAGGAAGGCGTGGTCATTACCCGTACGTTGTACGATGACATCTGCGCGCTCAGGTAGAGTCATCAGGCGGTAGTCTGTCATGGCGTTTTTTGCCAGCATTTTGCACAAAATACCTGTGACAGACGTCGCTATTGTATAAAGTTTTCTCATTCCAGGCCGACAACCAGAGTATCTGTCTAGCGGAATGAGAAAACATGTTAAAACGAATTAAGATTGTGACCAGCTTACTGCTGGTGTTGGCAATATTTGGCCTTTTACAACTGACCTCGGGCGGTTTGTTCTTTAACTCATTGAAAAATGACAAAGAAAATTTCACCGTTCTACAGACCATTCGCCAGCAGCAGTCCACGCTGAATTCCAGCTGGGTTGCGCTGCTACAAACACGTAATACCCTCAACCGGGCGGGTATCCGCTACATGATGGATCAGAACAATATCGGCAGCGGCGCCACCGTTGTCGATCTGATGCAGATTGCGAGCACGTCCCTGAAGCAGGCGGAAAAACACTGGGCCGATTACGAAGCACTGCCGCGCGATCCGCGTCAGAGCGAGGCTGCGGCCGTCGAGATCAAACGTAGCTACGATATCTATCACAATGCGTTGGCTGAACTGATCCAGTTGTTGGGCTCAGGTAAGATCAACGAGTTCTTTGATCAACCGACGCAGGGCTATCAGGACGGTTTTGAAAAACCGTATACGGCCTATATGCAGCAGAACGATCACCTGTATGACATTGCGGTTGAAGACAATAATAGCTCCTACAGCCAGGCGATGTGGGTGCTGGTCAGCGTGTTAATCGCGGTGCTGCTGGTGATCGTCGCCGTCTGGTTCGGCATTAAGTTCTCTTTAATCGAACCGATGAACCGCCTGATCGAGAGCATTCGTCATATCGCCAGTGGCGATCTGGTGAAGCGTATTGATGTAGAAGGCTCTAACGAAATGGGGCAACTGGCAGAAAGCCTGCGCCACATGCAGAGCGAACTGGTGCATACCGTCGGCGATGTGCGCAACGGCGCTAACGCGATTTACAGCGGTGCCAGCGAAATTGCGATGGGCAACAACGATCTTTCTTCCCGCACTGAACAGCAGGCCGCCTCCCTGGAAGAGACTGCGGCCAGCATGGAAGAGCTGACGGCCACCGTGAAACAGAACGCCGAGAACGCCCGTCAGGCCAGCCATCTGGCGCTGAGCGCTTCAGAAACCGCGCAGAAGGGCGGTAAAGTGGTGGATAACGTGGTGCAAACCATGCGTGATATCGCCTCCAGTTCGCAGAAAATTGCCGACATTATCAGCGTAATCGACGGTATTGCTTTCCAGACTAACATTCTGGCGTTGAACGCGGCGGTAGAAGCGGCGCGTGCAGGCGAACAGGGCCGTGGCTTTGCGGTGGTTGCTGGGGAAGTGCGCAATCTGGCGCAGCGCAGTGCTCAGGCCGCGCGTGAGATTAAGAGCCTGATTGAAGACTCGGTCAGTCGTGTGGATGTTGGTTCAACGCTGGTAGAGAGCGCCGGCGAAACCATGGATGAGATTGTTAACGCGGTCACCCGCGTGACCGATATCATGGGCGAAATCGCTTCTGCGTCTGATGAGCAGAGTCGCGGTATCGACCAGGTCGGTCTGGCTGTCGCTGAGATGGATCGCGTGACGCAGCAGAACGCCTCGCTGGTGGAAGAGTCCGCAGCTGCCGCAGCCGCGCTGGAGGAACAAGCCAGTCGTCTGACCCAGGCCGTCGCCGTATTCCGTATTCAGCAGGAACAACAGCGTTCTCGTGACGTTGTCGCCGCGAAAAGCGTTTCTGCGCCGGTACCGCCGCGCAAAGCCGCTGTTACCGATGCCGGTGAGAACTGGGAAACGTTTTAATGATGTGTTGTCGCGCCCTGTTGAGCAGGGCGCGACACGTTTTACAGCGCGGGCAGGAAGGTTGTCAGAGCCGGAATAAACGTCACCATCAGCAACACGGCAATCAGTGCTGCTAACAGCGGTAGCACTTCACGCAGAAAATCAGCAATTTTTGTTCCCGTGATGGAAGTAGCAACGAACATGACCGTTCCCATAGGTGGCGTCAGGCAACCAATGGCCAGGTTGAGGATCATCATCACGCCGAAGTGAATCGGATCGATGCCCAGCAAGCGTACTGTTGGCATTAATAGCGGAACCAGTACGATGATGGCGGCATTTCCTTCAATAAACATTCCCAGAAACAACAGAACCAGGTTCACGATCAGCAAGAAGATGTAAGGATTATCAGAGAATCCAGTCATCACCACGGCCAAATCTTGCGCAATCTGTTCGTTCGTTAACACCCATGCCAGCGCTGAGCAGGTCATGATGATGAGCATTACGCTTGCGGTTGAGCGTGCAGTTTCCAGTAACGATGCCGCGATATCTTTCACCGTCATTTCACGATAGAAAACGGCTCCGATAATAATCACAAACACAACGGCAATAGCGCCTGCTTCTGTTGGGGTAAAGATCCCAAAACGGATCCCGCCGATAATCACCAGAATCAAAATGAGTGCTGAAGTGGCACCTTTACCCGCTTCCCAAAGTTCACGGCAGGTTGGGCCATGGGCTCTGGCGGGGAGATAGCCGCGTTTTTTCGAGATTAAATAGATCGTGAACATCAGCGCGACGCAGCACAAGAGTCCCGGAATGATCGCGGCCATAAACATTTTTCCGATGGAGACATCGGCAACAAAACCGTAAATGATCAGGGCGATTCCCGGGGGAATGATCGGCGTAATAAGCGACCCGGCAGCGGTGACGGCAGTAGAGAAACTTTTGCTGTAGCCGAGTTTAGTCATTTCCGGCACCAGCATTTTTGACAACATCGCGCAGTCAGCCAGGTTCGATGCCGACAGACCTCCCATCATGGTACTGAGCAGGACGTTGGACTGGGCGAGCCCGCCCGGATAGTGACCGGAGAGCACACCGGTGAATCGCAACATACGGTGCGTAATACCGGTGTAATTCAGTAGGTTACCAAGCAGGATAAAGAACGGGATTGCCAGTAAAGTGACGTTTTCTCCAGCACCGATAATACGTTGAACAGCGATCAGCGGTGAAATGTCGCCCGCCATATAAAAGTAAGTCAGTATTGCGACCAGTACGCTGATGAATATCGGCGTATTCAGAATAAACAGAAACAATAAGACAATACACGCGATCGCTACTGACATACGACCTCCCTGCGTTTCAGTTTTTGAATGTCTTGCCAGAGGTGTTGCAGGCAAAACATCACCATGATCCCAGCGCCTGTCGGCACAGCAAAATCGATGTACAGATAGGAGACCCCAAGAATAGGGGTGATTTTATCGACGGCGATAAGTGACAGCTCATAGCCGAGATAGCCAAATGTAGACAGTGAGACAATGGCAATCATGTGGGTGATGATGGCGCAGGATAAACGCCAGTTTTCCGGCAGCATGGAGGTGAAGGCATCGATACTGACGTGCATACGATGGCCCATTGCTGAGGCCGCACCGATCATAATCAACCAGATGTAACAGATAATCAGCGCTTCCTCACCCCAGATCAGTGGGGCGTTAAGCAGCCAGCGCATCAGGACGGCCACGACCGTAATGAGCACAATCCCACCTGCCAGCAGGCAGGCCAGAATATCGCTGAATTTATTGAGAAACCGAAACATAGTCATTCCTATACGGCGATACTTTTTTCAGGGAAAGGGAAACGCGCAGGCAGTGCGCTGCGCGTTTTCTCCGTTACTGTGCGATGATTTCCTGTGTTTTTTCATACAATCCTGGCGTCCATTCCGGGAATTTTGTGTAGAACGGTTTTGACGCTTCGCGGAACAGATTGCGGTCAACTTCCACCACTGTGACGCCTTCTGTCTTCATCTTCTCAATCAGTTCTTGTTCTTCCTTCTGAACGAGCTCAGTCAAGTATTTCCCTGCTTGATCGCCGGAGTTCACCAGTGCGGTCTGAATTTCCGGCGGCAGTTTTTTGTAGGTATTGCTTCCCATCACCAGGTTAGTCACGTTTTCGACATGGCCGGTGAGGATCAGGTATTTAGCCGCTTCATGATGTTTTTGTCCGTACAACACCGGAATCGGGTTTTCCGCGCCATCAATAACTTTCAGATTCAGCGAGGTATAGACTTCGGCGAGAGGAAGTGGCGTCGGGGTTGCGCCCATCGCTTTCATGCCTTCGATTTGAATGCGATTGTTCGGTACGCGAATTTTGAGGCCTTTCAGATCTTCCGGTTTGGTGACCATTTTGGTGGTCAGCATATGGCGCGTACCATACAGCCAGTCTTTAGAGACGATGTGCAGGCCTTTAGCATCCAGTTTGTTTTCCAGATCCTTGTACCAGTCTGACTGGTTGAGTTTAAAAATATCTTTATAGCTATTGCCGACGTAAGGACCAAACATAATGCCGAAATCAGGCACATAGTCAGAGAAGAATGCGCCATCGGCGAGGGTAATCAGTGGACTACCCAGTTTCATTTGCTCAATGACATCCTTTTTCGAGCCTAATTGTGAACTGGGATAAGCAATGAGCTCGCCTTTACCGCCGGTTTGTTCATTAAATAAGCGTGCCCATTCACGGATCGCCTTATCAAAGGGTTCTCCTGGATTATTTTCATAGGCAACTTTCAACGTATATTCGGCAGCGGCTATCGCAGAATTGCTAAATGAGACAGTAGCGAGTATAGAGCCAACAGCGAATGCTAGTAACGTATTTCTTTTTTTAGACATCAGACTCATTATTACTCTCCGTTTTTTTAGTAGGTACTGAGGATGTTATTATTTTGTCCGGGTTTTCCGGGATGTATTACAGAGTTTCTAAACTATTTATTATTATGCGTATTGATTATCTTAAAATGTTTATCAGAGCCTAAAGTGTCTTATTAATGGATAGTTATTTTTATTAAGGAATTGTGGCTACGGTAATGATTTGCTGTTTTTAATCGGTTTTTAAAATCTCACAGAGTGGCTGCTCGTCGTATTGATGGAGTGGATCATGGTCTGCCGGGCGGTTTGCAGATGCTGACGTAATGCGGCTGTGGCGCTGAGGTCGTTGCGACAGATTAGGGCGCTGAGAATGGTCATATGTTCATTGACGGCGACGATATTCCTTTGTTTGAGATCGCTCTCATCCCATTGATAGTGAAAGTGAAAAATAACAGAGATAATCTCCAGTGATTGATCGAAAAAGACATTTTCGGCGGCGCTGAGAATCAGATTATGAAAATCGCGGTCCAGCAGGGAAAACATACGATAGTTGTCGCTGATGGTGTCACGTAATGCGCGGTGACGATCGAGTAAATCTCGCGCTTTCTGCCAGCGGATATCCGTAACCGGCAGATTGAGAAAGTGCTGCAGGGCGTGGGTCTCCAGCATTTCCCGTATTTCGAAAAGCTGTTCGGCATAGCGTTGATCGAACTGTTGCATACGCCACAGACCACGTCGTTCGCTGATAATCAGATTGTAACGCCCGAATTTTAAAAGATATTCCCGCACAACGACCGGGCTGACGCCGGCAGCGCGCGCCAGTTGCAGTTCGGAGAATGTCTCCCCTGCGCGTAACTGCCGTTGGTTAATCATGGTGAAAAAGGCGTGCTCGAAAATACGGTTTTGCTCAGCCAGTGAGGCGGTAGTGCAGGCGAAACCGTCGTCATTATTGGGCTTACGGACGATCACATAGTCGCTGCCAACCGGCGTCAGTACGCCACATTCGCTTAAATGACTGAGCATATGGCGCACCGTGGTACGGCTGATGTTGTACATCTCTGCCAGTGCGCTTTGTGAGGGGAGCGGGGAGGGGATATGGCCGCGAGCCATATCATCGATCATCTGGTTAATGACGTTGTGACGTAAATTTTGCGAGCGGCTCATCGGTCTCTCCTTTTTGCGCGTATTAAAACCCGATTTAAAACATTTTTATGCGTCGGTATTCACAAATTCCGTTTCCTGTCTCTTCGATATTTTTATTTTCATCGATATCTGATGCAACGAAAAACAGGAGAGCTGAATCATGTCAACGATGAATACGCTGATTTGCCAGGAACCGAAAAAATTAGTTTGGGAAGAACGTCAAGTTCCTATTCCTGGTGAGGATGAAGCATTAATAAAAATTAAATCCGTAGGGATTTGCGGTACCGATATTCATGCCTGGGGAGGCAATCAACCTTTTTTCAGTTATCCTCGTGTGTTGGGCCATGAAATATGTGGCGAAATTGCCGGGTTAGGTAAAAATATTTCGCATCTGAAAATGGGTCAACAGGTCGCAGTGATTCCCTACGTGGCCTGCCAGCAATGTCCGGCGTGTAACAGTGGGCGTACCAACTGCTGCGAGAAAATTTCGGTGATTGGCGTGCATCAGGATGGCGGCTTTAGCGAGTATTTGTCTGTACCTGCGACTAACCTGCTGGCGGCTGACGGTATTGATCCGCAGGCGGCGGCGCTGATTGAACCCTACGCTATTAGCGCGCATGCGGTACGCCGGGCGGCGATTGCGCCAGGCGAGCAGGTACTGGTGGTGGGCGCAGGTCCGATAGGGCTGGGGGCGGCGGCTATCGCCAACGCCGACGGCGCGCAGGTGGTGGTCGCTGATACCAGTCTGGCCCGTCGGGAGCATGTGACCTCTCGGCTGGAACTCCCGGTGATTGATCCCTCTGCCGACGATTTTGACGCACAATTACGCGCGCAATTCGGCGGTTCCCTGGCGCTAAAAGTCATTGATGCCACGGGGAATCCGCATGCGATGAACAATAGCGTTAACCTGATTCGCCATGGCGGCAGCATTGTTTTCGTTGGGCTGTTTAAGGGGGATCTGCAGTTTTCCGACCCTGAGTTTCACAAAAAAGAGACCACCATGATGGGCAGTCGTAACGCCACGCCGGAGGATTTCGCCAAAGTAGGGCAGCTGATGGCGGAAGGTAAGCTGACCGCAGACATGATGCTGACGCACCGCTATCCCTTCACCACGCTGGCGGAGATTTACGAAAGTGATGTGATTAACAACCACGAGCTTATCAAAGGCGTGATTACTTTCTGACAGGGATATAGCAATGAAAACATTGAATCGACAGGATTTTCCTGGCCACAACTACCCGACGAAAGTGATCCAGTTTGGCGAAGGTAATTTTCTGCGGGCGTTTGTAGACTGGCAGCTGGATGTTCTCAACGAGACGACGGATCTGCAGGCTGGCATCACCATTGTTCGCCCTATTAATACCGATTTTCCGCCGTCGCTCAATATCCAGGATGGCCTGTACACCACGGTGATCCGTGGCCTGAATGAGCAGGGCGAGGCCGTTAGTGACGCGCGTCTGATCCGCTCGGTGAATAACGAGATCAACCCGTATCAGGATTTTGCCGGGTACCTGGCGCTGGCGCATAACCCCGATATCCGCTTTGTGTTTTCTAACACCACTGAGGCAGGGATCGGCTATCACGAAGGTGACAGTATCGATGATGCCCCGCCGGTGAGTTTCCCGGCGAAACTGACACGTCTGTTGCTGGAGCGTTTTAATCACTTCAACGGCGCGCCAGACAAAGGCTGGGTAATGATTCCCTGCGAACTGATCGACTATAACGGCGATGCGCTCAAGGCGTTAATTCAGCGTTATGCGCAGGAGTGGCAGTTGTCTCCGGCGTTTCTCGACTGGCTGGAAACGGCAAACACATTTTGCTCCACGTTGGTGGACAGGATCGTGACCGGCTATCCGCGCGAGGAGGTACCAGCGCTGGAAGCACAGTTGGGGTATCACGATGCGTTTCTCGACACCGCCGAGCATTTTTATCTGTTTGTGATCCAGGGACCGGCCTGGCTGGCCGAGGCGCTGAAATTGACGGAATGTTCGCTGAATATTCGCATTGTCGCCGACATCAAACCGTATAAAGAGCGTAAAGTCGCCATTCTCAACGGTGCGCATACCGCACTGGTTCCGGTGGCGTGGCTGTGCGGGCTGGAAACGGTCGGCGAGGCGATGCAGGACGAGGATGTGCGTCGCTTTGTGGAAAAGGCGATTCACCAGGAGATTATTCCGGTCCTGGATCTGCCCGCCGCTGAACTGCGTGAATTTGCCGATGCGGTGACAGGACGTTTCCAGAATCCGTATATCCGCCATCAGCTACTTTCTATTGCGCTCAACGGTATGACGAAATTCCGCACGCGTATTTTGCCTCAGTTGCTGGCAGGTCAGCAGAGCAATACCTATCCCGTTCGGCTGACGTTTGCGCTTGCGGCGTTGATCGCTTTTTACCGCGGCGAACGGGCAGGAGAGGCGTATCCACTCCAGGACGATGAGCAGTGGCTCACACGCTATCAACAGCTGTGGCCGCGCGTGGGCGCAGAACTGACGTTGCAGGAACTGGTCGATGCCGTACTCAGTGATAAAGCACACTGGGGCGAGGATTTAACGTTGTTGCCAGGGCTTACCGCCCAAGTGACTGCCAGCCTGGAAAATATACGGGTACAGGGAATGCGTCAAGCGGTGAAAGCGCTGGATTAAAGTTGCCATGCAGCGCCCGGAGCCGTGTTGGGCGCTGTTTTTTTCACTGATAAAGAGAGGCCCGGTGGCGTGACGCTTATCGGGCCGATACTCTCCATTCGGGGTTATCCTTCGGCATTCACCACTTTGATTTCCACCATACCGATCCCCAGTTTACGTGGCGAGTGCCCCAAAATGTTGCCCTCGTTGGTGGATTGCGGGTCGGGCGGCGCGATCACCAGCGTGCTGGCCGCTTCCGGATTGTCAAAATGCAGTATGGTCGTGGTGATGTCGTTACCCAAGCGCAGGATTTGTTCTTCTTTGCCCACACGTACCGGAATGGGGCGATCGGCGTTCGCGCCGTAGGCTTTGGCGGTGATCACCAGATCGAATTTTTTGGGCAACGGCGTCTTGTACTCGATTTTGACCTCTTCTCCCAGTTGCGCGTTGGACCAGCGCCCCCAGGATTCCGGGCGAGAGATACCGCTGAACTGCTTCACCTCTTCCGGCGCGCCTGCCACGTTAAAGACGAAACTGTCCGCTTTGTAGCGAATATCGTTATCGACGATTTTCAGCGTATCCACGTTGCCTTTATAGCGTTCCATATCGATGATGGTGTTCTTAAACGCCGTCTTGCCCTTCCACTGTGCCTTGTTCACGTGCTGTACGACTTGCTCCCCACCCAACTGGCCCTGAGAGACACACCAGTCGGTGGAGAGCGCCAGTTCCGGCGACCACAGTTGCGCCATTTTGTAGCAGCGGTCGACCCAGACAAAGTTGTCGCGTGGGGCAAAATCCGCCAGCTGAAAGCGTAGCGGCGCGGAGTATTCGCTTTCCGGCAGCGGTTCCACGCGATTGTCTGAGACCCGCAGCAGCAGCGGTAAACGGAAATGGCTGCCCGAGAAAGCGATCATGTTTTTATCCTGATCGATGGTGAACGTTTTCATCTCTTTGGGGAAATTCCACAAGCGGATGATGTCGGGTTTCCACGCCAGAACCTTCTCTTTAATGTTCAGGAACACCAGCGACATGGATTCGCCGGACAAGCTGCTGCGCCCGAGCCCAATAAAGTTATCCCCGCCGAGAATATCGAGCACGGTCGCGCCGTTATCCATCGTGTTGCGTTTGACCGCCAGCGTCTCCTGCTGAGGCTGGTCGCCGCGCAGAACGAAAAACAGGTTGCTGCGATCCTGCTTATTCAGGTACTTCCATGCGGTGTTGTTCATCGCCAGATGATCGGAAGAGACGACGATGACGGTGTCTTTAAACCACGGAGACGCTTTGATCTTATTGATAAACTGGGCGATATTTTCCTGGCTGCAGCTGACGGCGCTAAATGACTGGTTGGGTTTGCCATCGAAGTCGTAGCGTTTACGGTTGCAGGTGCGCGAGATAAATCCATCCGGGTGATGGGTGTCGACGGTCAGCGTAAACAGAGAAAAACGCTGGCCGGAGCGAGAGAGTTCTTCAAACTTTTTCCATGCCTCGTCGAGTACCGTATCGTCGTAGAAACCCCAGTCATTACGATACGTTGGGTCCGCGACCACGGTTTTTAACTCTTCGGCACCGTAGAGATGATCGAAGCCGTGGGATTTCAGGAACACATCTTTGCCGGCAAAACGCAGGTTCGCGCCCTGAACAAAATAGTTCTGGTAACCGGAGTTCTTCAGGATATCGCCAAGGCAGATATTCTGCGGGAAGAAGCTGGAAACCGATGCCGAGGCGTTGCCTTCAAAGGGGGCAAACAGCGGTATACCGCACTGAGAGGCCACCATCCCGGCAATGGTGTAATCCGTGCCCGGCAATTGCATGGTTTGACTGAAATCCAGCCCTTCGTTTTTCAACGCGCCCAGTTCCGGAGTGAGATCCGGGAAGGCATCGTTGTCAAAATAGGTGCGCTCAAGGCTTTCGCCATAGATATAGACCAGATTCAGTTTGGGGTTGGGGATCGTTTTCGACGGCTCTTTGTAATAAGCCGTAAAATCAGGATCGCCATCGCGGGATTGTGATTTCACCAGCTCGGTAATCTGGCGAAACGCCGGGCTGGCGTCTACCGAACCCAGTGCCAGCAGCAGTGCCAGCAGGCTATACCCCATATGATGGGGATGGTGCCGACGGCGGCGAAGAACCCAGCCCAGCGCACCAAAAACCAGCGTCAGCGCGAGGACGATCCCCACGCCCGGAAGAATGTATTTACTGACGCCCGCGCCTGTCAGGCTATTGGTTAACGTGTAGAGCACCGCATCGTTGATGCCGTCGCCGGTAAAGTAGTCGCTGGCATAGAGTGTAATGTTCAGGACAACAAAAAGACCGAGCACCGTCAGAGTGGCTGCAAACCACCAGGTGTTACGACCCGCTTTCCAGGCATAAATCAGCACAGAGGCGAGAAACAGGGCGATGGACAGGAATTCAGACAACTAACGATCCTCAGTTATAGCCTGCTCCTCCCGGCTAAATATCAGGAGGGCTAATCTTTTTCGGGGTATACAATGTAATTGCGATGTTACACTGCTGCAATTCTAGTGACATTAAATTACATTGTTATTCAGAATTGGTTTAGAAAGCGTATATTTTGATCGCCATCACTTCCCGCGATTCCGGCGTGTATCAAGGGGTGAGGGGAGAAAAGAGAGGATTAAGGCCGCGTTTCTTGCCCAGGCGCTAAAACGCGGCGTGTGGAGCGATTAGGAAATGAAACTCATGCCTTGCTTAAGTACCAAATCGCAGGCTTTGGTCTTAACTTGCTCCGCCAGCGGCGTGCTGCCTATGTTGCTCAGATTCAACTGCTGGCCGTCTTTGGTGTTCAGCAAACCCTGAATACCGTCCATATAGTTGGTATCCTGTTTTTGCTCGTTTGCGCTCAGGCCCAGTTTATCCAGAACCTGATTTTTGACGTTTTCCGCATCGGTCGCGGACGCGAGTTTTTGTTTGGCGCAATACTGCAAAATCCCCGCCGCGTTGTTCATGTTGCTGGCGCTCAAGGCGTCAGTGCTGCCATTTAACAGACTGGTGAGGGAGGAAAGCGACGTGCTGCTTTGTCCTGAGGTGGTGCTTTTGGTGAGTTCGTTGGCCGCGCTGGAGAGCGAATCCTGCCAGGATGATGCGAAAATGCTGGTGGAGATGAGTGCGCTGGCGGCGATCGCGCAGCGCAGAATGCGTTTTGTTGTTTTCATAATGGTAACTCGTATGTGCCTTTTCAGCGAAAGTATAGCGCTGCTCGTATTAAGAATGGTCTTAATACTCTTTTCCGGTCACACGGCTACGATAGCTATCCCAGTTGAAATTTACCCACAAACTGTTGCCCAAACGCATACGATCCATCACACGCTCGCCGAGCAATTTGCTCATCTCTTCCATGTTGCTGTTGGTCAGCATGCCGGTAGGGCGTTTTGAGGATGAGCGACGATCGACGATCTGATTGATGATCACTTTTTCGTAGCGAGATTCGGTTTGTACGCCAATTTCGTCGATCACCAGCAGATCGACATTGCTCAGGTCGTTGAGCAGCTGTTCTTCACTGGTTTCACGATTCGTGAAGGTCTCTTTCATCGCTGACATAATATCGGCGACGGTAATGATCAGGACTGATTTTCCCCGCAGCAGCAGCTCGTTGCAGATTGCCGCCGCAAGGTGGTTTTTTCCGGTGCCGGGTTTACCCGAGAAGATAAAACTGGCGATGTTGCCATCGAACTCTTCTACATACTGTCGGGCTTTGCTGAGTGCGTTCATTTGGCCGTCGCACTCGACCCGATAGTTTTCGAACGAGCAGTTTTGATGTAACGGGCGGATCCCGGAACGGTTGAATGTACGCTGCATTTTCATTGCACGGTTTTCACGGGCCAGCGCGGCAGCGCGAATTTCGCCCTGCTCTTTCTGCCATGCCAGCAGCTCTTCGCCTGTTTTAAACGCAGGCACTACATTCGCCGGCATCATTTTTTGCAGACGTTTCATCAGATCGCCAACGTTTTTCATCGTTACCCTCTAAATCCCGGTGGAATGTGGTTGTCAGGTTCGCTAATGCTATTCACATCACGTTTGGGCATCCCGCCATTGCTGGACCGGCCAATCTGGAGACTGCGCGCCAGCTTTTGCTGCCACTGAACATGGTGAAAGACCTTGCCTTCCGCCTGCCAGTAAGCCACAAATGACGCCAGCTCTTCCGCTGTCGCCGGCTCTCGTAACGCGATGCCCCATAATGCCGCCTGACGCTGGAAGTCGGCGTCCGGTTGCCAGGCTGGATACATCGCAAATTTCCCCATCGGTACCGCAACGGGTGCGGCCTGCGGTTCTTCGTAAAACTGCGCGTCCAGCGTGATGTCGCTTCCCGGGCGCGACAGTTTTTCTTCCAGCGCCAGCAATTCTGCCAGACGGGCAGGCGTGACGGCATAAAATGCGGGCACGTTATTGGCAAATACCGCGACCGCGCCGCCAGCCGATTTCGCCAGCACGGCGTTGTGATCGTGGACTAATGCGTCAATACCGATGACGTCTGGGGTTAAAATTCTGCAAGACATAATGTTTCTCAATACGGAACAACAACCGAGAAGGGAGACTGTTTTTATAGTAACACACCGATGACCAGAAGCGGCAGGGAGGCGGGGTCACCGCCTCTTATTCGCAAAGTGATTCCAGAGGAGGGGGAATCAAACGCGTGGGCGTTTGCGGTACAGCCAAAGCCCCGGCACGGAAAGCCCGATGGAGAGCGCGCCGACAATGGATGAGGCTTTCAGGAAATTGGTCAGCAAGGTGATCATCAGAGGATCGCTGTAGCCAAAATGGCCGATCTTAACGGCGGAAATCATCGCCGTGTAGGCGGAGATCCCCGGGAACATCGGGATAACTGCCGCGACGGTGAAGACCTTCGGGTGCGCCAGATACCAGCGCGACCACTGGATACCGATGCTGCCGACCAACAGCGACGCCATAAAGGTCGACCATTCAATGTTAAATCCGGCGGTCATCATCGCCATTCGTGAACCGTGACCTAGTGCACCCAGCAGGGCGCACCAGGGCAGCGCCCGGTGTGGAACGTTAAAGACCATCGCAAACCCGACGGCAGGGATTGCCGACAAAATCATGTCCTGCATAAGAGCAAGAACGAACTCAATTACACCCATCCGCGAAGCCCCCATAAGGTTAAAGCCATCACGACGCCTACACAGGTTGCCAGTGTTAACAGGCTGGCGATCGCCCAGCGCGCCAGTCCGGTATTAATGTGACCTTTAAACATATCTGCGACAGAGTTGATTAACGGAAATCCCGGTACCAGCAGCAGTACGCTGGCCGCCATCGCGATGGTCGGCGTTTGGCTGAACGTATCCAGACGCAGTAACAGACCGGAGATGGTTGTGGCAACAAAGGCGGTAATGCAAAAGTTGATTTGTGGGTGGAGATGTCGGTGCGCCAGAAACTGACGGATATACATGGCCACCATACTGGCGAAAAAGGTGATCACGGCGCCGTCCCATCCGCCCTTATTCAATTTGCAGAAACAGGCGCAGGAAAGTCCGACCATGAGAGCCACCAGCCATCGCGGATAACGCAGCGGTCTTATTTGGCTAAAACGCTTCTCGACTCCCCGGCAGTCCAGGAGTTTGTGTTCGGCCAGAATCACAATGTGTTGAACTTCGGTGACAACGTGCATATTAATGCCACGATCCTGATTCTTCCGTGTCGACGTCAGACAGTGGCCGTCTTTAATGGTGGTGAGAACGATGGCGTTAGAAGAGATGGCGCTTTCTACGCTGTCCATCCCTAGCGCCAGACCCAGACGCGTAGAAAGTTCATCAACCAGTGCGCTTTCTGCCCCGTGCTGCAATAAAAAAAGCCCGCATTGAATACATAACCGTGTAACCGTTCGTTGTAACAACTGCTCTGTTTGCATGACTCGCCCTGATTGAAAAGACGGGTAAAAATGACAAAGTCTTCTTTGTAACACGAAGTATGAGTCCGTTGGCTCTGGCCCGGATCAATCTTTGTGTTGAAAAAAACGTCAGGGCGATGGGTTTGAACATTTGAACCGTGTCGCCCTCCGTTTTGCGATTAGACTCATCATTGCAGTGCATTGATCAGGTTGTGTCAATGAGGAGGGGTGACGTGAAGTACACCGACGATATTCCGCACCCGCCTGTTGCTAGCATTATGATTATATGGGGATTACTGATGTGGCAGATTTACTCTTTATTCATAAGGGAAGATAAGTAGATGTTGCCAAATACATATTGTGAATTTATTAAACGAAATTAATTCACCTTAAATTCCCGCACAATTAAATTTGGTTAATTTAATTGTGCGGGAATTGTTTTTATAAAACACTATGTGATAATGTTCAGAGGATCTTATACTATGTGGGTTCTGGTATGGTCGCAGTCACAATGTATAAAAATAAAATAATGGAATAATTCACATTGTTAATTAATTTTAATTTCATCTCGCTATTTATATGTTTGGTTTATTAATTGAGGTGGAAATAAGAAAGGATGTGAATATGGAGGGAATATGTTGCCAGGACGCTACAAAAATGGAATTGTTATCAGTAAAATACCCGTTATCCAGGCCGGACTAAGAGGCGTCTTTCTGGGTCACTTTCCCGATCATGAGTTAACATTCTGCCGTTCAGTCGAAGAGCTCACGTTGATGCAACTGCGCCGCTCTGAACTGGTGTTGGTTGATTTAACGGGGGAGTGCAATCAACCTCGTGTTGTTTGTGAACAGTTTTATACGCTATTAACGCAATATCGTGATATTCATTGGATTTTTCTCGTTTCCCGCACTTACTATCCTTCGGCCGTTGAGCTATTGATGGGACCTGCAACGACGTTGCTCTCTGATGAGGATCCGGTCGAAAGCGTGATTAATGCCATTCGTTCAGGCAATTATAGCGCTGAGCGAATCAGTAAAGCGCTGATGTTTCCGACACTGCAAGAGATGACGGAATATGGTGGGCAGTCGATGGTTCTTACGCTATCGGAGCGTAAAGTATTACGGCTTCTCGGAAAAGGCTGGGGAATTAATCAAATAGCGACGTTGTTGAAGAAGAGTAATAAAACCATCAGTGCTCAGAAAAACAGTGCCATGCGTCGTTTGTCCATACACAGTAATGCCGAAATGTACGCATGGATTAACAGTTCTCAAGGAGCAAGAGAACTGAACTTACCTTCAGTATATGGAGATACCACGGAATGGAAAAAAGAATCATCAAGAGAAATGTCGCACTGGTAGAAAAGTGCGCAATGAGCAGTATTGGTATTAAGAGTTTATTTAATTCAGATCCTGAATGTCTCTATCAGCTTCATCTCTTTTCTAATCAGTCTGAATTTAAAGCGGCGATGGTTAATACACCTTTTTCTGCGGTTATCTTCTCACTTTCGGCAATACGAGAAGATCGTCGGGTTGGGTTAGCGTGCCTGACGGAACTGGCGATCGATTTCCCGCGTATGCGCAGACTGGTCATTGCCGACGACGATGATGAAGCCCGTCTTATTGGCTCTCTGTCACCCTCGCAACTGGATGGTGTATTAAGTAAGTCATCGCCGCTGAGTAGTTTACAAGAACAGTTATCTTTAGCGCTGAATGGCGCACGTCGGGTGACGGAAAGCAGCAGCAATCTTTGGTTTACCAGTCAGAGCCGTATGATTAGTCCTACTGAGCGTGAAATTTTACGGTTTATGTCGCACGGCTATTCGATGGTTCAAATAGCCGTGCAGCTTGAACGTAATATCAAAACGATTCGGGCACATAAATTTAATGTGATGTCCAAGCTGGGCGTGAGTTCTGATGCCGGATTGCTGGATGCGGCGGATATCTTGCTGTCTCTGCGCGCCCTTGACCCCCGTTCAGCGCTACACACGGCATAGCGCTGTGTACCTGAAATGGCGAACGAGGCGCATCCTTCAGACTTGACGGCGGATCACTGACAGACATCAATCCAGGTCGCTGAAGTCAACTCGGCCATCCTTTCAGGTGCAATTCTTATTGCACTATTCGTTGCGCCAGCAGCAGGCAATACCTCTGTGTAATGCCTGAGGGAGACATCGCAATAGACTGACAGAGGCGTTTCCAGACCAAAAGGACAGACGCCGCCAGGCGGATGACCTGTTGCACTCACCACCTCATCAAAACTGAGCATACGCGCTTTCGCCCCAAATGTTTCTTTGAGCTTCTTATTGTCCAGGCGGACATCACCTTTGGCGACAACCAAAATAATGTTGTCTTTCACCTTTAGGGAAAGCGTTTTTGCAATTTGTCCCGGCTCCACATTATGGGCTCTTGCAGCCAGTTCAACCGTTGCTGTGCTCTGATCTAATTCGATAATTTCAATATCGGGGGCATATTCGGCCAGAAATTGCCGTACAGATTGCAGACTCATTCATTCCTCCTGACGCGGTGTAAGCAGCCCCTGTTCTTTGGAAAACTGCGTGGCGTAATTTGTCATAAGGAAAGTACCGCTGTAAATATTTTAAAGTAACAATCCAGTAACATGCACAAATATTAGATCCTCTTCACAATCGCAGAAACCGGTTACAGTAACCGGTTGCGGTACGGGTGGGAGAGATTAATACTAAAATTGTCACTTCCTCTGTATCACATAATAAGAGCCACCTATGAAACTTAATTCTCTACGCTGTATCACGGGTATTTATTCCGGCACGGTTGCGAAAAGTGGTAATGGATTCTTACGTGGCGGTGTTGCTGCTGCCTGCATATCTACGTTGTTTTGACGGACTGGAGAGCGGATATGTCTACCAACCATGCTGTGTTTAATGTGATTTTTCGGTTTGTTGAAAACTATGTTAGCCCCGTTGCCGGGCGTATATCCTCACAGCGCCACGTGATGGCGATCCGCGATGGGTTTATCTCGGCAATGCCGTTTATGATTGTCGGATCGTTCCTACTGGTATTTGCCTATCCTCCTTTTTCTCCGGATACCACCTGGGGGTTTGCCCGTGCGTGGCTGGATATGGCAAAGCAATTTGAAGGTCAGATACTCACGCCGTTTGATATGACGATGGGGATCATGTCCATCTACATTTGCGCGGCCATCGCATACAACCTGGGGAAACACTACGTTAAGTCGCATCAGTTAGATCCTTTTATGTGCGCAATGCTCTCGATCATGGCGTTTTTACTGATTGCTGCCCCAAAAACGAAAGGCTCCCTGCCGGTTGACAGCCTCGGAGGTACCGGTATTTTTACCGCGATCCTGGTGGCGATTTACTGCGTCGAAATGATGCGTTTTCTGAAAGCGCACAATATCGGTATTCGCTTACCGGATCAGGTTCCCCCGATGATCAAAAACTCTTTTGATCTGCTGATTCCGGTGTTGGTGGTTGTCCTCACGCTGTACCCACTGAGTCTGCTGATTCAGTCGCAGTTCGATATGTTGATCCCACAAGCCATCATGGCGATCTTTAAACCACTGGTCTCAGCGGCTGACTCCCTGCCGGCAATTTTGCTCGCGGTATTGATTGGCCATCTGTTGTGGTTTGCGGGGATACATGGCGCCGCGATTGTCTCCGGAATGCTGCAGATGTTCTGGCTGACCAATCTTGGGATGAACCAGACCGCGTTGGCGCAGGGCGCACCGCTGCCGCACATCTTCATGGAAGCGTTCTGGACGTTCTTTATTGTTGTGGGCGGGTCCGGTGCGACAATGGGGCTGGTGATTTGCTATCTGCGTAGCCGTTCTGTCCACCTGCGATCCATTGGTCGTTTGAGTGTGGTTCCCAGCATTTTCAACATTAACGAGCCTGTCATTTTCGGTACACCGATTGTGATGAACCCGGTCTTTTTTATTCCGTTCCTGCTCGCGCCGATGGTTAACGCGATACTGGCCTGGGCGGCTATGAAACTCGACTTGATTGGACGCGTGATTTCCGTTGTTCCGTGGACCGCACCAGCGCCGGTAGGGGCTGCCTGGGCATTAGGCTGGGATTATCGTGCGGCAGTGCTGGTGGTGGTGTTGGCGTTAGTGTCCGCTATTATTTATTTCCCGTTCTTCAAAGTATACGAGAAACAGTTGCTGGCGCAGGAAGCTGAAGAAGCTCAGCGTACGGAAGAGGAAAGTCAGCAGGTTGCATAAGGCGAAAAAGCAAGGGGCGATGGCTCCTTGCTTATTTTAACGTACAGTCACCACACTGCTGAACATCAGGAAGGCGATAGCGCTGGCAGCAGGTTCTGCGCACCAAAAGCCCTTCGCGTGGAACGACAGTTCGCCACAGGGGGTTATCTTCACCACCAGATAGCTTTTTCTCGAAAAAGCAGGTCTGGCGTAGTGTCGCCAACAGCTCTTCTCCCAGTAACGGTTTCATTTCTGTCAGATACCAGTGGATCAAATACCCGGTGTTGCTCCAGATGAGTTTGCTATTAATCTCTCCGGTAGCTTCCAGCGCCTGAACGATGGGCATTAACGCTCGAAGAATCAACGTTTCCAGGCGTTGCTGGGGAGAACGCAACGTCGCCTGGTGATCCTGGTGCACGTCAACCCAGAAACAGGCTGCCCGTCCCGTTTCATGAAACTCAACGCTGACATATTCAGGAGAAACATCAATGGCTTTTTCCTGAGTGAGCAGGGCCAGCATCAGCGGGGGAACCATCAGTCCGATATACCATTGCGCCCACAGAGAAATCAGCGGTTTATTTTCGCGTGGCTGTGTGGGTTGATTGCGATAGATGTGATCGGAATAAATCGCCAGCAAAGAGCTTAACGCGCTGGGAGTAGACCACTGGGCCAGCGTCATGACGCCTTGCGGGGCGGGTTCATCAAGACGAATAAATTCCAGTAGATGCTCGCGGGTTTGCGCGATCGTTTCACGCACAGCATCGGCAAGCGTTGGCTCCCCCGACGGGAGATGAGCTTGCCAGATGACATCTTCAATAATGGGAGCAGAGCGATAGGCCATAGCGCTATATCTGGATAGTAATCTAAATGATAATGATTACGAATCCTAGCGATAGAGCGAAACGATGGCAAGTGCTTTGTCGCTATCCTCTGCGGCGTAGCACGATTAAACCATCAGGGGAGGGGGAGCTCATCGAAAACCAGCGTATTATTTCGCCCCTGGTTTTTCGCTTCATACAGCGCTTTATCGGCTCGGGAGATCGCGCCATCAATGTCCTGATCGACCAATGGCGCAATGCCGATGCTGATGGTGACATTTGTCGCGGTACTCTCATTAAACATATGCGGGATCTCGAGATCGTAGACTTTTTGGCGAATCTGTTCGGCTGTGACTCGCGCCTGTTGTTGATCCGCAGCAGTCAGCAGAACCATGAATTCTTCGCCACCAAAACGGGTGACAATATCCCGTGAACGGACGGCATCACGAATAGCCGCAGAGACGCGAATCAGCGCCTGATCGCCCATCATATGCCCGTAATGATCGTTGTAGGCTTTGAAGTGGTCGATATCGAGAAGTAAGACGTAGTGCCCGCGGGTGTCCAGGGCTAGCAGGGTATCCAGCTTATTTTGCAGACCGCGACGATTGTACAAACCGGTCAACGGATCCAGCATGCTCAGACCGTTCAGTGTCTCCCTCTCTTCCAGCAATTTGTACATCAGCTGTTGGGCAAAGCGGTCATAGCGCTTTTGGATCACATTCTGAATGGCAATACCTGCCATCGGCAAGGCCATTAAATAGAGGATCCGTATTCCGTGCTCATGGCCATTAAGCCATAAGCAGACAAACACCGAAGGTAACGAGTGAAGCGTAAACGCGATGATGTTGTTAGCAAAAGCAATGGAGCCAATAAATAACACGCTCAGCAGGGAAATCATTAAAAAAGAGTCATCACTATGACCTAACATCCTGTATTTCATTGCAATATGACTCGCCCACAGTATGCCAAATATCAGGAATACGACTGGAAGACTGATTTTTTTATCGGCGTATTTTCCATGCCAGACCAATAACAGCGTGCTTGCGGCAACGATAAAAATCGCAGGGGCGGGAAGTGTGCTGACCTCAAAAAGAGGAAATGCTAATGCAAACAGTGCCGATGCAGCGTTAAGAAACAGAAACAGGCGGAGTGAAAATTGATATTTCTTGGTGCGCAGTGATCGCCAGGATTGTGCTGTCATATCTGAATATCGTTATTAATCTGCAGGATACGTTGAGTGGATTGCTAAAGTGAAAAATAACGTGCGAGGATGAAACTCACATAGGTATACGTTTTATGGTGTTCGTAAGTTAACCAGCGAGCAATTTATCACCTTGCCAAATTTATGTCATCTATCGTTAAGTAAAACTCATGGATGCGACGAATGCGGTATGCTGACAGATGAGAAATTATATCATATGATATTGATTATCATTATTGGTGTCAGAGGTAAAACCATGTTGCAACGTGCGCTGGGCAGTGGATGGGGGATATTGTTGCCGGGAATGATTATTACCGGGCTGGCGTTTACTGATCTGTCTCTCGCAGCATGGAAAACGATGATTGTGTCAGGATTGCTACTGACTTCATTGATGTTATATCACAAGCAGTTACGACACTTTGTGTTGCTGCCATCATGTGTTGCGCTGGTGAGCGGCATTATACTGGTGGTGATCAACGCGAGTCAGGGATAAAACACAGAGGGAAGAAAACAGCGCGGGAAATAAGATAATTGGTGCGAGGGGGGGGACTTGAACCCCCACGTCCGTAAGGACACTAACACCTGAAGCTAGCGCGTCTACCAATTCCGCCACCTTCGCACAGTTATCTTACTTTTTGATATTGCCTCGTTGGTGCGAGGGGGGGGACTTGAACCCCCACGTCCGTAAGAACACTAACACCTGAAGCTAGCGCGTCTACCAATTCCGCCACCTTCGCCCAGTGCGAGCAATATCAACGTGGATTATGGTGCGAGGGGGGGGACTTGAACCCCCACGTCCGTAAGGACACTAACACCTGAAGCTAGCGCGTCTACCAATTCCGCCACCTTCGCATACCATCGATTCTTAAAAAAAGAATCACTACCACGGAGGCGCATTCTAGTGGTTTTCAGCTGTTCGTCAATAGTTAATTACGTGGGATGAATTGATTGCTGTAAAAATGGCCTGACCTGTGGCGACCGGATGACAGACGCAAGCATCAGGTCCGGTCTTCACATTCAGTAAATCAGGCTTTCTTCGCCTGACGGGTCATCACCGTGCGGTATACCTTAAAGCGGCCAGTTTGCGCGATGACTTCGTGGAAGCCAAATGTCTCATCCAGCACTTTCGGATACGGCAGGAAGGCGTTGGCGACAATCCGCAGCTCTCCACCGCTGTTCAAATGGCGAACGGCGCCGCGAATTAACGTTTGTGCAGCGTCAAGACTGGTCTGTACACCATCATGGAAAGGCGGGTTGGAGATGATCATGTCAAAACGACCCGTCACTTCCGAGAACACATTGCTGGCAAATACGTCACCTTCAATGCCGTTCGCCGCAAGCGTTGCGCGGCTGGCTTCAACCGCAGGCGCGGAAACATCACACAGGGTCAGACGCACTTTCGGGGAGTGGCTTGCTAATGCGGCAGACAGCACGCCAGCGCCACAGCCAACATCCAGAACTTTGCCTTTGGTGTGTGGCGTCAACGTTGAGAGCAAAAGCTGGCTGCCGACATCCAGACCGTCACGGCTAAACACGCCAGGCAGGGTTTTAATGGTAAGCCCTTCGCAAGTATATTCACCCCAGAATGCGTCGGCACTAAAGACCGGCTGTTTTTCCAGACGACCGTGGTACAGGCCGCAGCGGCGCGCGCTATCGACTTTATTCAACGGCGCGTATTCGGCCAGCATCTGCTCTGCGCTGCGAACACCGCTACGGTTTTCACCCACCACGAAAATGTCCGTGCCGACAGGCAGCAGTGACAATATGTTCATCAGCTGAAACTGCGCTTCCGGTTTGTTCTTCGGCCAGTAGTAGATGAATGTGTCGCAGTCGGCGACATCGCTGGCTTCCGCCACCAGGCTATAACGCGCATTGTCACCCATCTGGCGGCTCAACACCTGCCAGTGGTGAAACTGTTGAGTATGCACGCGGCTGGCGGCACTTTCGAAGCGGGCAGGCAGGTCATCCTGCAAATCTCCGGCAAACAGAATACGGCTTTGTTCGAAATCATCACTGTGACGTAGCAAGACTTCACTTGCCGGGGTAAAAGCAGACATGAAAAATTCCTCTATTGTTCCAGGCGGCGATTATAGTTGTTTGTTGGCGCAGTTTCGACGAATTTGCTATATTTGCGCCCCTGACAGACAGGAGCGTTTCGCTATGACATCCCGACGAGACTGGCAGTTACAGCAATTGGGCATTACGCAGTGGTCGCTGCGCCGCCCTGGCGCGCTGCAGGGCGAGATCGCGATTTCAATTCCTGCACACGTTCGTCTGGTCATGGTTGCCGCGGACTTACCGGCGCTGAACGACCCGCTGGTGAGTGATATTTTACGCGCGTTGACCCTCAGCCCGGACCAGGTACTGCAACTGGCGCCTGACCGCGTCACGATGCTGCCGCAGGGAAGTCGCTGCAACAGTTGGCGGCTGGGGACTGAAGAACCGCTGTTACTGGAAGGCGCACAGGTCTCAACTCCTGCGTTTAATGAATTACGGGTAAACCCAACGGCACGCGCCGCACTATGGCAACAAATCTGCGCATATGAACACGATTTCTACCCTCAATCCGACTGATCTCCCCGCAGCCTTTCAGATTGAAAAACGCGCCCATGCGTTTCCGTGGAGCGAACACACTTTTGCCAGCAATCAGGGCGAGCGCTACCTCAACTATCAATTGACGGTAGACGGGAGGCTGGCGGCTTTTGCCATTACGCAGGTCGTACTGGATGAAGCGACGCTGTTCAATATTGCCGTAGACCCGGATTTTCAACGTCGGGGATTGGGGCGGGCGCTGCTGGATCATCTCATTGATGAACTGGAAAAACGCGGCATTCTGACGCTGTGGCTGGAAGTCCGCGCCTCTAACGTTGCCGCCATCGCGCTGTATGAAAGCTTAGGCTTTAACGAGGCAACGATCCGCCGCAACTATTATCCGACGGCGGACGGGCGTGAGGACGCCGTCATAATGGCACTTCCTATAAGTATGTAAAAAAGAGGCAAGGTGTAATGATGAAGTGGGACTGGATTTTCTTTGATGCCGATGAAACGCTGTTTACGTTCGATTCCTTCACCGGCTTACAGCGGATGTTTCTCGACTATAGCGTGACCTTTACCGCTGAAGATTTTCAGGACTACCAGGCCGTCAATAAACCTCTGTGGGTGGATTATCAAAACGGTGCGATTACCTCATTACAGTTGCAACATGCGCGTTTCCTGGACTGGGCTGAACGTTTGAATGTGCCGTCGGGCCAGCTTAATGACGCATTTATTAATGCGATGGCGGAAATTTGCTCGCCATTACCGGGGGCTGTCTCGCTGCTCAACGCCATTCGCGGTAAAACGAAAATTGGCATTATTACCAATGGATTTACCGCGTTGCAGCAAATTCGCCTTGAGCGTACAGGACTGCGCGACTATTTTGATCTGTTGGTCATTTCTGAGCAGGTTGGCGTGGCGAAACCGGACCCGCGTATTTTTGATTATGCGCTGGAGCAGGCGGGCAATCCTGACCGTTCTCGCGTGCTGATGGTAGGCGATACCGCAGAGTCCGATATTCTGGGTGGTATCAATTCCGGGCTATCCACCTGCTGGTTGAACGCACATCATCGTGACCAGCCTGCAGGCATTGAACCGACCTGGACGGTGACGTCATTAAGCGAACTGGAGCAGCTCCTGTGTAAACACTGATTGCCTCCCCCCTGTTGATGGGTAAAATAGCCGCATTTTTCGTATTCAACATGCGCGGCCTTAGCCGTGCTTACCTAAGAAGATTTGACTATGACGTTGTCTCCTTATCTGCAAGAGGTGGCCAAACGCCGCACTTTTGCCATTATTTCTCACCCGGATGCCGGTAAAACCACCATCACCGAAAAGGTGTTGTTGTTCGGACAGGCTATCCAGACCGCCGGTACGGTAAAAGGTCGTGGCTCCAGTCAGCATGCGAAATCAGACTGGATGGAGATGGAAAAGCAGCGTGGTATTTCTATCACCACCTCTGTGATGCAGTTTCCGTATCATGACTGCCTCGTTAACCTGCTGGACACCCCCGGGCACGAAGACTTCTCGGAAGATACTTATCGTACGCTGACGGCGGTGGACTGCTGCCTGATGGTGATTGACGCCGCGAAAGGTGTAGAAGACCGTACCCGTAAGCTGATGGAAGTGACCCGTCTGCGCGATACGCCGATCCTCACCTTTATGAACAAACTCGACCGTGACATCCGTGATCCGATGGAAGTGATGGATGAAGTGGAGCGCGAGCTGAAAATCGCCTGTGCGCCAATTACCTGGCCGATTGGCTGCGGTAAGCTGTTCAAGGGCGTTTACCACCTCTATAAAGACGAAACCTATCTGTACCAGACCGGTAAAGGTCACACCATCCAGGAAGTGCGCATCGTGAAAGGTCTGGATAACCCGGATCTGGATACGGCAGTCGGTGAAGAGCTGGCGCAACAGCTGCGCGATGAGCTGGAGCTGGTCAAAGGCGCATCTCACGAATTCGATCATGAGCTGTTCCTGGCGGGCGAAATCACCCCAGTATTCTTCGGTACCGCACTGGGTAACTTCGGCGTGGATCACATGCTGGACGGTCTGGTGGAGTGGGCGCCGCAACCGATGCCGCGCAAAACTGACTCCCGTCTGGTGGAAGCCTCAGAAGAGAAATTCACCGGTTTCGTCTTTAAAATTCAGGCCAACATGGACCCGAAACACCGTGACCGCGTCGCTTTTATGCGTGTCGTTTCAGGTAAATACGAAAAGGGCATGAAGCTGCGCCAGGTACGTATTGGCAAAGACGTGGTGATCTCCGATGCGCTGACCTTTATGGCGGGCGACCGTTCACACGTTGAAGAAGCCTACCCTGGCGACATCATCGGTCTGCACAACCACGGCACCATCCAGATTGGCGATACCTTCACTCAGGGCGAAATGATGAAGTTCACGGGTATCCCGAACTTCGCGCCGGAACTGTTCCGTCGTATCCGCCTGAAAGATCCGCTCAAGCAAAAACAGCTGCTGAAAGGTCTGGTCCAGCTCTCTGAAGAGGGCGCGGTGCAGGTCTTCCGTCCTATCGCCAACAACGATCTGATCGTCGGCGCGGTCGGTGTGCTGCAGTTTGACGTAGTCGTTGCGCGTCTGAAGAGTGAATACAACGTAGAAGCGATTTACGAATCGGTGAACGTGGCGACCGCACGCTGGGTCGAATGTTCTGACGTGAAGAAATTCGAAGAGTTCAAACGTAAAAACGAAATCCAGCTGGCGCTGGATGGTGGTGATAACCTCACCTATATCGCCCCAACGATGGTCAACCTGAACCTGACGCAGGAACGTTACCCTGACGTTCGGTTCCGTAAAACCCGCGAGCACTAATCTGCCTTCCAGAGCGCGGTATCTCCGCGCTCTGCGACGTTTTCCCTCTTCTTCCCCCGTTGCGGAATGTTCTTAAATCCCTCTGTTTTCCTTATGATTGCCTGTTTTTTAACCGCTTCAGCAAGCGGTTTTGCGATTGTGATCTATATTTAACAAAGTGATGACATTTTTTACGGTTTTTACGACTGCCTGGTTTGTGAATGTTGGTTGTTAAAACTGTCACAAATTTAAATTACGATATTAAAAACTGACTCAGAAGGTACCAGGGCAGAGCTTCATCATAAGAGTTGCTGATTGTGATCTCTGCCATTGACTTCTGAACTGGGTGATTTTCACCACATTCAGCAATGCAGCCTCGTGTTGCCTGAGCTCAAATTATGAGCAAACCATACAGGAATAAATCGATGACTATGACAAGACTTAAGATTTCTAAAACTCTGCTGGCCGTTATGTTGACCTCCGCTGTCGCGACAGGCTCTGCGTTTGCAGAAACCTCTACGATGGATAAGGCGCAATCCGGGGCTGAAAGCGCAGGGCAAAAGATCGATAGCTCTATGAATAAAGTCGGTAATTTCATGGATGACAGCACCATCACTGCGAAAGTGAAAGCCGCACTGGTGGACCACGAAAGCATTAAGAGCACCGATATCTCCGTCAAAACCGACCAGAAAGTGGTGACCCTCAGTGGGTTTGTCGAAAGCCAGGCGCAGGCAGAAGAAGCTGTCAAAGTTGCAAAAGGCATTGAGGGCGTGAGCTCCGTCAGCGACAAACTTCATGTTCGTGATAGCAAATCAGATTCCGTGAAAGGCTACGCAGGCGATACGGCAACCACCAGCGAGATAAAAGCGAAGCTGCTGGCTGATGACACCGTTCCCTCCCGTAAAGTGAAAGTCGAGACCACCGATGGCGTGGTTCAGCTCTCCGGTACCGTCGATTCTCAGGCGCAAATTGAGCGCGCTGAAAGTATCGCCAAAGCGGTTGATGGCGTGAAAAGCGTCAAAAATGATCTGAAAACTCAGTAATTCTTCGTAATTTGCCCTCCTGACTTTGTCGGGAGGCGCACTGTGCACCACACTCAAACTATCGCAAATGAGCAGCCTGAGCGCTCATCTCAAGCGGTCGACATTAACTAGGGTAAAGGAGAGGCTTATGTTTCGTTGGGGCATTATATTTCTGGTTATCGCGTTAATTGCCGCCGCTTTGGGGTTTGGTGGACTGGCCGGCACCGCTGCAGGGGCGGCGAAAATAGTCTTCGTCGTAGGGATTATCCTGTTCCTGATCA
The DNA here is from genome assembly GCF_016811995.1 of Citrobacter sp. R56. Classification (GTDB taxonomy): domain Bacteria; phylum Pseudomonadota; class Gammaproteobacteria; order Enterobacterales; family Enterobacteriaceae; genus Citrobacter_D; species Citrobacter_D enshiensis. The sequence goes on along the minus strand of NZ_CP069159.1, from coordinate 3,905,371 downwards.
GCCTGTTTATGGGCCGTAAACGACCCTAGCGCTTAATCCGTAACGTTTTGTTGATACTAAGCCAGTCTAGCGGACTGGCTTTTACGGTTTTAGCACAGGCAAAATTGCGTTACTTTGTCGCTCTATAATACAAAAAGAACAGGAAGGCAGAGGTGGGGCAGCGAATACCCGTCACGCTCGGCAATATAGCGCCGTTAACAATCAACACATTCCGCCCGGGCAGCATGGCGCTGGTGTGCGAAGGTGGAGGGCAGCGGGGGATTTTTACCGCTGGGGTGCTGGATGAGTTCATGCGCGCGCAGTTCAACCCCTTTGATCTCTACTTCGGCACTTCCGCAGGGGCGCAAAACCTCTCGGCTTACCTCTGCAATCAGCCCGGCTATGGGCGCAAAATCATTATGCGTTACACCACGAAGCGCGAATTCTTTGATCCGGTGCGCTTTGTGCGCGGGGGAAATCTCATCGATCTCGACTGGCTGGTGGAGTCGAGCGCCGGACAGATGCCTCTGGCACTGGATAACGCGTCGCAGTTGTTTGAAATGGGGAAAAAGTTTTACATGTGCGCCTGTCGCGGCGATGACTACTCGCCCGTCTATTTTTCGCCAACGAAACAAAACTGGCTCGATCTTCTTCGCGCCTCCAGCGCCATTCCAGGATTCTATCGAACGGGCGTCGAGCTTGATGGTATCAGCTATCTGGACGGCGGCGTCAGCGATGCGATCCCTGTTCGTGAAGCAGCAAAGCAAGGGGCAAAAACACTGGTGGTGATCCGCACCGTCCCCTCGCAGATGTACTATACGCCACAGTGGTTTAAGCGCATGGAACGCTGGCTGGGGGAAAGCAGTTTGCAGCCGTTGGTCAATCTGGTGAAGCATCACGAAGCCAGTTACAGCGCAATTCAGCGCTTTATTGAAAAGCCGCCAGGAAAATTACGTATCTTTGAGATCTACCCGCCAAAACCTTTGCAAAGCATGGCGCTGGGAAGTCGCATTCCGGCACTGCGTGAAGATTACAAAACCGGGCGTCTTTGCGGGCGATATTTCCTGGCGACGGTGGGGAAACTGCTGGCGGAAAACCCGCCGTTAATCCGCCATACGCCGAAGATTGTGGTTCCCGGAAGGGTGGTGGTGCCAGCCGCTCCGGTAGCTAACGATGCGCATGTGAAAACCGTGAGTGGTGCGCCGCAGGCCAATGACACATCGTTCAACAGTGAGGATCTGGCGTGACCAGGTGTTTTATCGATACGCACTGTCATTTTGATTTCCCCCCTTTTTGCGGCGATGAAGTGGCCAGTATTCAGCGCGCTGCAGATGCTGGCGTCGGGAAAATCATCGTCCCGGCAACGGAGTCGGCGAACTTCTCACGCGTGCTGGCGCTGGCGGAACAGTTCCCGCCGCTGTTTGCCGCACTCGGTCTGCACCCTATCGTCATTGAACATCACGCTCACGGCTGTCTGGATCAGCTACAACAGATCCTGGATAACCGCCCACAGAAAGTGGTGGCGGTAGGGGAGATTGGCCTGGATCTTTACCGGGACGATCCTCAGTTCGCAAAGCAGGAGTTCCTGCTGGAGGCGCAACTGAAACTGGCGAAACGTTATGATCTTCCGGTGATCCTCCACTCCCGTCGCACGCACGACACGCTGGCGATGCATCTTAAGCGTCAGAATTTACCACGAACCGGCGTGGTTCACGGTTTCTCTGGTAGCCTGCAACAGGCCGAGCGCTTTGTTCAACTGGGCTATAAGATTGGCGTGGGAGGCACCATTACGTATCCTCGCGCCAGCAAAACGCGTGACGTCATGGCGCGACTGCCACTGGACGCTTTACTGCTGGAAACGGATGCGCCGGACATGCCGCTGAACGGTTTTCAGGGACAGCCGAATCGTCCGGAACAGGCCGTCAGAGTGTTTGAGGTGTTATGCGAATTGCGCCCGGAGCCTGAAGAGGTGATTGCCGATGCGCTGTATCGTAATACGACGACGCTTTTTGATCTTTGATTGCGCTGTACCTGTAGGCCGGATAAGACGCTCTGCGTCGCCATCCGGCAATTTAAAGATACAGCGCCGGGAAAATCAGGTTATTCACGCCGCGATCCTGTAAGGCGCTCGCCAGGGCCTCCACGTCGTCCGGCGTCGCGCTCGGCCAGTTTCTGGCTTCGCCATACACTCCATGGGCGTGGAAAGCATTTAATCGGATGGGAACATTTCCCAGAGTAGAGATAAATGCCGCCAGCGGGTCTATCTGTTGCAAATAATCAACCTGGCCGGGAATGACCAGCAGCCGCAGTTCCGCCAGTTTACCGCGCTCTGCCAGCAGCATAATGCTGCGCTTAATAAGCACATTATCCCGCCCTGTGAGCCGTTGGTGACACGCGTTACCCCATGCTTTAAGGTCAAGCATGACCCCGTCACACAGCGGGAGTAATTTCTCCCAGCCGGTTTCGCTCAACATGCCGTTACTGTCTACCAGGCAACTCAGATGACGCAGGTGCGGGTCGGCTTTGACTGCGGCAAACAGTTGCAGGATAAACGGTAATTGCGTTGTGGCTTCGCCGCCGCTGACGGTGATGCCCTCGATGAACAATGATGCTTTGCGGATATGACGTAATACATCGTCAATACTCATCGTCTGCGCCATCGGCGTGGCGTGTTGTGGGCACATCTGCAGACAGGTATCGCACTGCTTACAGACATCAGTCTGCCACACCACTTTCCCGGCAACGAGACTCAGCGCCTGGTGCGGGCAGTGAGAGACACATTCAGCGCAATCATTACAGCGTCCCATCGTCCACGGATTGTGGCAGTTTTTACAGCGCAGATTACATCCCTGTAAAAACAGGGCCAGACGACTGCCTGGCCCGTCCACGCAGGAGAATGGGATAACCTTACTTACCGAAGCGCATCTGCTGTTCATGGCTTATTACGCGAGGTTGTCGTTCCAGAATACGTGTATTACGTGCGGCTTCTTCTCCCAGCCAGGTGGTGTTGGTACGGGATCCTTCGGCGCGGTATTTTTCCAGGTCCGACAAACGCACCATATAACCTGTGACGCGCACCAGATCGTTGCCGCTGACGTTGGCGGTAAATTCACGCATACCCGCTTTGAACGCCCCAAGACAAAGCTGTACCAGCGCCTGCGGATTACGTTTGATGGTTTCATCCAGCGTCAGGATGTCGCTGATCCCAGAGTGATACCACGCATGGTGCGGGGCAACGGTTTGCAAATGGGTGATGGGATCCGGTTCGTCGCCGTAGGGCAGACGCGCGCCCGGCGTGGTGCCGATATCTGAACTGATGCCCGACTGCGCATGCAGCATCGCTCTTTGCTTCCAGCCGTGTTTCACCGGTGTCTTTTCGACAAACCCAGCCAGTTGCTCACTGATGCGATAACCCAGCGCGTTCGCGGCCTCATCTTTCCCATACCGCGCTTTCAACCCTGCTTTTTCACACAACAGATTGACGGCTTCCGCCAGACCATACATACCAAACATGGGCACAAAACGTTGTGGATCGATCAACCCTTCCTGCACGAGGAAGCTATTCTCAAAGAAATGTGATTTTTCGTAGAGGAAGTCACAGCGGGCATCAATGATGGAAATTTGTTGCTGGCAGTAGTGCGGTAGCGTGCGCGTAAAGAAGTCATCGACAGAAGTGCTGCGCTCTGCAACGGCTTTCAGGTTAAGCCTGACCAGTGTGCTGCCGCCTCCCGCAAGAGGTAAAGAGTTGTAACAGCTGACGACGCCATAACCACTTTTTGTGAAAATTTTATCATTTTCGGGGCCGTTGGAAATATGGGGCTTGCTGCATTCACAAATATTTTTCGCAACCTCAAGCAGCAAATCATCCGGGGTGATTTGCGGATCATAAATAAACGTCAGGTTAGGTGCTACCTGCTTTAACTCTGCATCTGCGCGTAAAATCGCACGTGTGACAGGGGTATCGGCAGGGCCAATATTGGCATGCATAAATGCATCAGGGAGGGTTCTGTCGAGATAGCGCCAGAAACGTTTTATTCGAATGTCGATCTCTTCTTGTGTTAGAATTCTAACATATGGTTGCAGCAGCGTATCAAGCTGACCAAGGAAGACCGGCATCGATGTTACCGAGGGCACATGGTGGTACAGAATGGTGAGCAAGGATAATGCGTCATCTAAATCCTGCGCCCCTTCCAGCTCCAGCCACTGTGAACCGTTAGCCAGAAAACGCGCATAATCAGGCAATACATAGCGGGGTTTGAAGGGTGCATGTCCTTCAAACATATCGCAAATAACGCCGTCATCCAGCGCCTGGCGGGCTTCAGCAGGGAGCGCCGGATAAGGCAAGTTGTTCTCGGCCTCCAGCGCCAGGAAATGGCGTTTTTGTTCAGGGCTGAGTACCGGGCTGGTCACGATTTGTTGGCAACGTTGTTGCAGGGCGGTTTCGCTTGAAACAGGCATCTTCGTTTCCTTTTTGTACCGAAGGTTTAGCACCATTGTAGAAAGTTACGCCATGATGGCTTTTGATCCTGATGCGCCTGTCGCATTCTCGTGGGGCCTGAAAAGGTCATTTATTTGAAGTTGATCTCATTAGAGTAATGCAAATTTGTACGTAGTTTTCATTAACTGTGATGTATATCGAAGTGTAATGGCGGATGAATGTTAGAATACTAACAAATCCGCAAGGTGAAATTTTATACGGCGATGCCGTTGGAGAATCAAATGACCGATTTAAAAGCAAGCAGCCTTCGCGCGCTGAAACTGATGGACCTGACCACCCTGAACGACGACGACACCAATGAAAAAGTGATCGCGCTGTGTCATCAGGCGAAAACCCCGGTCGGTAACACGGCTGCTATCTGCATTTACCCGCGTTTTATTCCTGTTGCGCGTAAAACCCTGAATGCGCAGGGCACACCGGATATCCGTATCGCGACGGTGACTAACTTCCCGCACGGTAACGACGACATCGACATCGCGCTGGCGGAAACCCGTGCGGCAATCGCCTACGGTGCGGATGAAGTGGACGTGGTGTTCCCGTACCGTGCGCTGATCGCGGGCAATGAGCAGGTCGGTTTTGATCTGGTTAAAGCCTGTAAAGATGCCTGCGCGGCGGCTAACGTGTTGCTGAAAGTGATCATCGAAACTGGTGAACTGAAAGAAGAAGCGTTGATCCGTAAAGCGTCTGAAATCTCCATCAAAGCCGGTGCGGATTTTATCAAAACCTCTACCGGTAAAGTGCCGGTAAACGCGACGCCGGAAAGCGCGCGCATCATGATGGAAGTCATTCGTGATATGGGCGTTGCCAAAACGGTTGGCTTCAAACCGGCAGGCGGCGTACGTACGGCTGAAGACGCACAGCAGTTCCTCGCGATTGCCGACGAACTGTTTGGCGCTGACTGGGCTGACTCTCGTCACTACCGTTTCGGCGCATCCAGCCTGCTGGCGAGCCTGCTGAAAGCACTCGGCCACGGCGACGGTAAAAGCGCAAGCAGCTACTAAGGTGCTAAGTGCCTGATGGCGCTTCGCTTATCAGGCCTACGACATATCACCGTAGGCCGTATAAGGCGTTAGCCGCCATCCGGCAAAACCGCCTGCAAACTCTTTTCCTCATGGAGGTTACCTTGTTTCTCGCACAAGAAATTATTCGTAAAAAACGTGATGGCCACGCGCTGAGTGATGAAGAAATTCGTTTCTTTATTAACGGGATTCGTGACAACACCATCTCTGAAGGGCAGATTGCCGCCCTGGCGATGACCATTTTCTTCCACGATATGACAATGCCAGAACGCGTCTCGCTGACCATGGCGATGCGGGATTCAGGAACCGTACTGGACTGGAAAAGCCTGAATCTGAATGGCCCGATTGTTGATAAACACTCTACCGGCGGCGTAGGCGACGTGACGTCCCTGATGTTGGGGCCGATGGTGGCAGCCTGTGGGGGTTACATTCCGATGATCTCCGGGCGTGGCCTCGGTCATACTGGCGGTACGCTCGACAAACTGGAAGCGATCCCGGGGTTTGATATCTTCCCGGATGACGCCCGTTTCCGTGAAATTATTAAAGACGTGGGTGTGGCGATCATTGGGCAAACCAGCTCGCTGGCACCGGCGGATAAACGTTTTTATGCCACGCGCGACATTACCGCGACGGTGGACTCCATCCCATTGATTACCGCCTCTATTCTGGCCAAAAAGCTGGCAGAAGGGCTGGATGCGCTGGTCATGGATGTCAAAGTGGGCAGCGGCGCCTTTATGCCAACCTATGAGCTTTCTGCCGCGCTGGCAGAAGCGATCGTCGGCGTGGCCAATGGTGCGGGAGTGCGGACGACGGCGCTGCTGACGGACATGAACCAGGTGCTGGCCTCCAGCGCAGGTAACGCGGTAGAAGTGCGTGAAGCGGTGCAGTTCCTGACCGGAGAATATCGCAATCCACGTCTGTTTGACGTCACGATGGCGCTGTGCGTTGAGATGCTGATCTCCGGCAAGCTGGCCAGTGATGATGCAGACGCGCGTGCAAAACTGCAGGCGGTGCTGGATAACGGTAAAGCGGCCGACATCTTTGGTCGTATGGTTGCGGCGCAGAAAGGGCCGACTGATTTCGTCGAAAACTACGCAAAATACCTGCCGACAGCGATGCTGAGTAAAGCGGTGTACGCTGACAGCGAAGGGTTTGTTGGTGCAATGGATACCCGCGCGCTCGGTATGGCGGTGGTGTCGATGGGCGGCGGTCGCCGTCAGGCATCGGACACTATTGATTACAGTGTTGGTTTTACCGACATGGCGCGACTGGGTGACAGTGTTGATGGACAACGCCCGCTGGCGGTGATCCACGCGAAAGATGAGGCCAGTTGGCAAGAAGCGGCGAAAGCGGTCAAAGCGGCAATCAGACTTGACAACGAAGCGCCTGAAATTACACCGACAGTGTATCGTCGAATCACCGAATAGCGATATACTGATCTGATCGCTTTTTTGCAGCGCAAGATGTATGGAGAACAAGATGAAACGTGCATTTATTATGGTGCTGGACTCCTTTGGTATTGGTGCAACTGAAGATGCGGATCGCTTTGGCGACGTAGGTTCCGACACTCTGGGCCATATTGCAGAAGCCTGCGCCAAAGGCGAGGCTGACAATGGTCGTAAAGGCCCACTGAATTTGCCTAACCTGACCCGTCTGGGTCTGGCGAAAGCGCACGAAGGCTCTACGGGTAAAATCGCTGCCGGGATGGATGGCAACGCAGAAGTCATTGGTGCCTATGCGTGGGCGCATGAGCTTTCTTCCGGTAAAGATACCCCGTCGGGGCACTGGGAAATCGCTGGCGTGCCGGTTTTATTTGACTGGGGTTACTTCAGCGACCACGACAATAGCTTCCCGCAGGAACTGCTGGATAAGCTGGTGAAACGCGGCAATTTACCGGGCTACCTGGGCAACTGCCACTCTTCCGGCACAGTGATTCTGGACCAACTGGGCGAAGAGCATATGAAAACCGGCAAGCCGATTTTCTACACCTCTGCTGACTCCGTGTTCCAGATTGCCTGTCACGAAGAGACTTTTGGTCTGGATCGTCTGTACGAGCTGTGCGAAATCGCCCGTGAAGAGCTGACCGAAGGCGGTTACAACATTGGCCGTGTTATCGCGCGTCCGTTTATCGGCGACAAAGCGGGCAACTTCCAGCGTACCGGTAACCGTCACGATCTGGCCGTTGAACCGCCAGCACCGACCGTGTTGCAAAAACTGGTCGAGGAGAAAGACGGTCATGTGGTTTCCGTGGGTAAAATCGCGGATATCTATGCCAACTGCGGTATCACCAAAAAAGTGAAAGCCACGGGGCTGGACGCGTTGTTTGACGCGACCCTCAAAGAGATGAAAGAAGCGGGTGACAAGACGATCGTCTTTACCAACTTTGTTGATTTCGACTCTTCCTGGGGCCACCGTCGCGATATCGCAGGATATGCAGCGGGTCTGGAACTGTTCGACCGCCGTTTGCCTGAACTGATGGAGCTGGTAGGGGAAGATGACATTCTGATCCTGACCGCTGACCACGGTTGTGACCCAAGCTGGCAGGGCACCGACCATACCCGTGAGCACATTCCGGTACTGGTTTATGGTCCGAAAGTGAAACCTGGTTCGCTGGGTCACCGTGAAACGTTCGCGGATATCGGCCAAACGTTGGCTAGCTATTTCGGCACGTCTGCAATGGACTACGGCAAAAATATGCTGTAATTGAACGCCCGGTCGCATTTGCTTACCGGGCCTTATTTTTGTAGGCCTGATCTGGCGTGGCCGCCATCAGGCATAAACAATTTAGAAGGATATAACGATGGCTACCCCACACATTAATGCAGAAATGGGCGATTTCGCAGACGTAGTTTTGATGCCGGGCGACCCGCTGCGTGCGAAGCACATTGCTGAAACTTTCCTCGAAGATGTTCGTGAAGTAAATAACGTTCGCGGCATGCTGGGTTTCACCGGGACGTATAAAGGCCGTAAGATCTCCGTCATGGGTCACGGTATGGGTATCCCGTCCTGCTCTATCTACACCAAAGAGCTGATCACCGATTTCGGCGTGAAGAAAATCATTCGTGTCGGTTCCTGCGGCGCAGTACGTACTGATGTCAAACTGCGTGACGTGGTGATCGGTATGGGTGCCTGCACCGATTCCAAAGTTAACCGCATCCGTTTCAAAGATCATGATTTTGCCGCGATTGCCGATTTCGGCATGGTGCGCAACGCGGTTGACGCAGCAAAAGCCCTGGGCGTTGACGCTCGTGTCGGCAACCTGTTCTCCGCAGACCTGTTCTACTCTCCGGACGGCGAAATGTTCGACGTGATGGAAAAATACGGCATTCTGGGTGTGGAAATGGAAGCCGCGGGTATTTACGGCGTGGCAGCCGAGTTTGGTGCGAAAGCGCTGACTATCTGCACCGTATCCGACCATATCCGTACCCACGAGCAGACCACTGCCGCTGAGCGTCAGACGACCTTCAACGATATGATTAAGATTGCGCTGGAATCTGTACTGCTGGGCGATAAAGAGTAATTTTCGTTCAGGACAGTGTAGGCCCGGTAAGCGTAGCGCCACCGGGCAAAAAAGCCGGGTGGCGGCTTCGCCTTACCCGGCCTACAAAACCGCATTGACATTATCGAACAGCCTTCGCAATCCACGCCGACAATTCCCGCAACGATTTTTCCTGCTCCGGGAAATCCACTAACAGCGCATCACACGCCTGTTGCAGTACATCTGAACGATACAGACAGCCTTGCAAACGAGTAGCCAACGCTTCCAGTGGCGCCGGGTTCAGGCTATCGGTAAAGATCTGAGCACGGGTAATGTGGCCTTTCTCAACATCAAAGTGCAGCTCCACGCCGCCCCAGCGAAAGCGTTCATCCAGCAGATGCGAAAACGCCGGCGCCTGACCAAAGTTCCATTCCCAACTGCTTTGACGGGCAAAGGTTTCGGCAAAGTTTGGCAGATCTGGCGTTTTATCCGGCGAAATAATTTCCGCTTCCACACGCTCACCGTAGTGGGCGAAAAAGGCATCGGTTATCGCCTCGCACACCTGAGCGTGGGTAATGCCCGGCAACAGCTCGACCAGATTCGCGACCCGCGCACGCACAGAAGTAATCCCTTTGGCTTCAAGCTTCTTTTTATCCGGATTCAGATAGTTCGCCAGACGACTCAGGTCGGCGTTGAGCAACAATGTACCATGATGAAAACCTCGATCTTTGGTTTCACGATAGGCGGAGCCGGACACTTTGCGCTCCCCATCGGCGGTGTTTACGATCAGGTCGTTGCGCCCGGAAGCATCGGCGGCAACGCCGAGTGAATTCAGCGCATCCAGCACAATAGCTGTTGAAATGGTTTTGTCGTATTCCGGTTTCCCCGCCATAAAGGTAAAACAGGTATTGCCGAGATCGTGGAATACTGCGCCACCGCCGCTGCTACGGCGCGCCAGACGGACGTTGTCTTCCTCCATGCGCCGGGTATTGCACTCCTTCCACGGATTTTGCGCCCGGCCAATCACCACCGTATCCGCGTTACGCCACAGGAACAAAACGCGCTGAGTGGCAGGCATCTGACGGAAAATACACTCTTCGACCGCGAGGTTGAACCAGGGATCGTAAGAGTCTGAGATAAGTAAGCGTAGTGTCGACATGGCAGATTTCCTTTCTATAACTGACGTCTATATTAATGCTAACGTACTGGTGCTGCACTTTCGCGACTTACGGATCCTTTTTCTCGTTCTCATCCTCTTCGGGTACGGACTTACTGGCGGTAAGCAGGAAGGGGGATTGTTGCCAGCGCGTGCGTTTGCCCTGCAGAAGGGTTCGGGTTAATACCACGCCAATAGCCAGTGACAAGAGCAGCATCAGGCGTAGAATATTGGTGGTGTTATCGACCTGCTTCGCTTCGGTGGCTAAGGTGTGCGTGTCGAGCGTCAGACGCAGATAACCCAGTGGGCCATTCTTCCCCTGAATAGGTTCGACTATCTGCTGGCTAAAATAGCCGCCGGCTTTTTTGCCGTCCAGCGCCAGCCTGTCGCGCACATTAACGCTTTCGCCTGCACGGGTAATGAGATCACCTTGCTCATCGTACACTCCGGCATCCAGAATTCGGCTCTCTTCAGTGAGCTGGCGGAGTACAATGGCGATACGTTTTTCATCTGGCGTTTCGGTGCGCATTAACGGTGCGATGTTGAGCGTCACCTGATGTGCCAGCGTACGAGCCAGTTCTTCCAGTTGCGGATTTCGTTGTCGCTGATGGTTTTGACTGAACCAGGACGCACCCTGCATCAGAGCGACAAGTAGTGCGAGACAGAACAATACAATCACTGCACGATGAAGCCGGAATTTGAGTTTTGCGCGAGCCATATTCCACCTGCTGAAAATTTGAGGCTTAATGTTGCCAGAAGCGATGGTTACAGGGTAGCCTCATGCGTTATTTTCCCCTGGATGTTTCCCGACCCGTACGATTTTACAGGAGCTTTAATGCCTAACATTACCTGGTGCGACCTGCCTGAAGATGTCTCTCTGTGGCCAGGTTTGCCCCTCTCATTAAGTGGTGACGAGGTGATGCCACTCGATTACCACGCAGGCCGTAGTGGCTGGCTGCTGTATGGTCGTGGGCTGGACAAGCAGCGCCTGACGCAATACCAGAGCAAGCTGGGGGCGGCGATGGTGATTGTCGCCGCCTGGTGCGTCGAGGATTATCAGGTTATTCGTCTGGCGGGTTCATTAACACCGCGCGCCACAAAACTGGCGCACGATGCAAAACTGGATGTCGCTCCGCTGGGTAAGATCCCGCACTTGCGTAAGCCTGGCCTGCTGGTGATGGACATGGATTCCACCGCGATCCAGATTGAGTGCATTGACGAAATCGCGAAACTGGCCGGTACGGGTGAAATGGTGGCGGAAGTGACCGAACGGGCGATGCGTGGGGAACTGGACTTTACCGCCAGCCTGCGTAGCCGCGTGGCGACGCTGAAAGGCGCGGATGCCGATATTCTACGCCAGGTTCGTGAAAACCTGCCTTTGATGCCGGGTCTGACACAGTTGGTGCTGAAGCTGGAAACGCTGGGCTGGAAAGTGGCTATCGCCTCAGGCGGGTTCACTTTCTTCGCGGAATACCTGCGCGACAAGCTACGCCTGTCAGCGGTGGTGGCGAACGAACTGGAGATCATGGACGGAAAATTCACGGGGAATGTGATTGGCGATATCGTTGATGCGCAGTACAAAGCCAATACGCTGGCACGCCTTGCGCAGGAATATGAGATTCCGCCAGCGCAGACCGTGGCGATCGGCGATGGTGCCAACGATCTGCCGATGATCAAAGCGGCAGGGCTGGGTATTGCGTACCACGCCAAGCCGAAAGTGAATGAAAAGACGGAAGTGACTATCCGTCATGCCGATCTGATGGGGGTGTTCTGCATTCTCTCCGGCAGCATGAATCAGAAATAACGAGGTAAACCGTGGCAAAAGCTCCAAAACGCGCCTTTGTTTGTAATGAATGCGGGGCCGATTATCCGCGCTGGCAGGGGCAATGTAGCGCCTGCAACGCCTGGAACACTATCACTGAGGTGCGCCTTGCGGCATCACCGACGGTGGCGCGTAACGAGCGGCTCAGCGGCTATGCCGGTAATGCTGGCGTGGCAAAAGTGCAGAAGCTGGCGGATATCAGTCTTGAGGAACTGCCACGTTTTTCTACCGGTTTTAAAGAATTTGACCGTGTACTGGGCGGTGGCGTCGTGCCCGGTAGCGCTATTCTGATTGGGGGGAACCCCGGTGCGGGGAAATCTACGCTGCTGCTGCAAACGCTGTGCAAGCTGGCGGAACAGATGAAAACCCTGTACGTCACGGGGGAAGAGTCTTTGCAGCAGGTGGCGATGCGCGCCCATCGGCTCGGCTTGCCGACGGCGAATCTGAACATGCTGTCGGAAACCAGTATTGAACAGATCTGCCTGATTGCCGAAGAAGAACAACCAAAACTGATGGTCATCGACTCCATTCAGGTGATGCACATGGCGGATATTCAGTCTTCGCCGGGCAGCGTTGCGCAGGTTCGTGAAACGGCGGCTTATCTGACACGTTTTGCCAAAACACGCGGTGTCGCTATCGTGATGGTCGGTCACGTGACGAAGGACGGTTCACTGGCGGGGCCAAAGGTACTGGAACACTGTATCGACTGTTCCGTGTTGCTTGATGGTGATGCCGACTCCCGTTTTCGGACGTTGCGTAGCCATAAGAACCGTTTTGGCGCCGTCAACGAACTGGGCGTTTTTGCGATGACCGAGCAGGGACTGCGGGAAGTCAGTAACCCTTCCGCGATTTTCTTAAGCCGTGGTGATGAAGTGACCTCTGGCAGCTCGGTGATGGTGGTCTGGGAAGGCACGCGTCCTCTGCTGGTGGAGATTCAGGCGCTGGTCGATCACTCCATGATGGCAAACCCGCGTCGCGTAGCCGTTGGACTGGAACAAAATCGCCTGGCCATTCTGCTGGCGGTCCTGCATCGTCACGGCGGTTTGCAGATGGCCGACCAGGACGTGTTCGTTAACGTGGTGGGCGGTGTCAAAGTGACGGAAACCAGCGCAGACCTGGCGTTGTTGCTGGCGATGGTGTCCAGCCTGCGCGACAGACCATTGCCACAGGATCTGGTGGTGTTTGGCGAAGTCGGTCTGGCGGGGGAAATTCGTCCCGTGCCGAGCGGCCAGGAACGTATTTCCGAGGCGGCAAAACACGGTTTCCGCCGCGCCATCGTCCCGGCGGCCAACGTCCCGAAAAAAGTGCCGGAAGGGATGCAAATCTTCGGTGTCAAAAAACTCTCAGATGCGTTAAGCGTGTTTGACGACTTATAATTGCCTATATGTACTCACCTCCCGGGTCTGAAAAGCGTAGCGCCATCAGGCATGGGGTGGTGAAAGTGCCGGATGGCGACGATGCCTTATCCGGCCTACGATTTTTTTCAGCAGGAGGCACCTTTGTCAGCATTCGACTACTTAAAAACCGCCATTAAGCAAAAAGGCTGCACATTGCAGCAGGTGGCCGATTCCAGCGGAATGACCAAGGGGTATTTAAGTCAGTTGTTGAATGCCAAGATTAAAAGTCCCAGCGCGCAAAAGCTGGAGGCATTGCATCGTTTTCTGGGGCTGGAATTCCCCCGTATGCAGAAAAATATCGGTGTGGTGTTTGGTAAATTTTACCCCTTGCACACCGGGCATATCTATTTGATTCAGCGCGCCTGTAGCCAGGTGGATGAACTGCATATCATCATGGGCTATGACGACGCGCGTGACCGCGCCTTGTTCGAAGATAGCGCGATGTCCCAGCAGCCGACGGTTTCCGATCGTCTGCGTTGGTTATTACAGACCTTTAAGTATCAAAAGAACATCCGTATCCATGCTTTTGATGAGGCGGGTATGGAACCGTATCCGCATGGCTGGGATGTCTGGAGCAACGGCATTAAGACGTTCATGGAAGAAAAAGGTATTCAGCCTAACTGGATATACACTTCCGAAGAGAACGACGCCCCGCGGTTTCTTGAGCATCTGGGTATTGAAACCGTACTGGTGGATCCGAAACGCACCTTTATGAGCATCAGCGGGGCGCAAATTCGTGAAAACCCGTTCCGCTACTGGGAATACATTCCCACCGAAGTGAAACCGTTTTTTGTGCGCACCGTGGCGGTACTGGGGGGAGAGTCGAGTGGTAAATCGACGCTGGTGAATAAACTTGCCAACATCTTCAATACCACCAGTGCATGGGAATATGGGCGTGATTACGTCTTTTCTCACCTCGGCGGTGATGAGATGGCGTTGCAATATTCCGATTATGACAAAATTGCCCTTGGCCACGCACAATACATTGATTTTGCTGTCAAATACGCCAACAAGGTGGCGTTTGTCGACACTGACTTTGTCACGACCCAGGCGTTCTGCAAAAAATATGAGGGACGCGAACATCCTTTCGTACAGGCATTGATTGATGAATACCGTTTCGATTTGGTGATCCTGCTGGAAAACAACACGCCGTGGGTGGCTGACGGTTTGCGTAGCCTGGGGAGTTCGGTCGATCGCAAAGAGTTTCAGACGCTACTGGTATCGATGCTTGAGAAGAACAATATTGAGTTTGTGCACGTCGAAGAAGCGGACTATGACTCGCGGTTCCTGCGTTGTGTGGAACTGGTCAAAGAGCTGATGGGCGAGCGGGGATAAAAAAATGGCCCTCCGAAGAGGGCCATTCAGATTACTTCGCGATACGCTTGTACTTGATACGCTTCGGCTCCAGCGCGTCTGCGCCCAGCGTGCGTTTCTTATACTCTTCGTATTCGGTGAAGTTACCTTCGAAGAATTCGATCTTACCTTCATCCTGATAATCCAGAATGTGGGTAGCGATACGGTCGAGGAACCAACGGTCGTGCGAGATAACCATGGCGCAACCTGGGAATTCCAGTAAGGCGTTTTCCAGCGCACGCAGGGTTTCGATATCCAGGTCGTTGGTCGGTTCATCGAGAAGCAGCATGTTGCCGCCAACCTGCAGCAGCTTCGCCAGGTGCAGACGACCGCGCTCACCGCCGGAGAGTTCGCCGACGCGTTTGCCCTGATCAACACCTTTAAAGTTAAAGCGGCCAACGTAGGCGCGGCTTGGCATCTCGGTGTTGCCGATCTTCATGATATCCAGCCCGCCGGAAACTTCTTCCCATACGGTTTTGCTGTTATCCATCGCGTCACGGAACTGGTCAACAGAGGCCAGCTTCACGGTTTCGCCCAGCGTAATGGTGCCGCTGTCTGGCTGCTCCTGACCGGACATCATACGGAACAGCGTGGATTTACCCGCGCCGTTCGGACCGATGATGCCGACAATCGCCCCTTTCGGTACGGAGAAACTCAGATCGTCGATCAGTACGCGATCGCCGTAAGACTTACGCAGGTTACTGACTTCAACAACCTTATCGCCCAGACGCGGTCCGGGTGGAATAAACAGTTCGTTGGTTTCGTTACGTTTCTGGTATTCGGCGCTGTTCAGCTCTTCAAAGCGTGCCAGACGAGCTTTGCCTTTGGACTGGCGGCCTTTCGCGCCCTGACGCACCCACTCCAGCTCTTTCTCAATGGATTTACGGCGAGCCGCTTCCTGAGAGGCTTCCTGCGCCAGACGCTGGTCTTTCTGCTCCAGCCAGGAAGAGTAGTTGCCTTCCCACGGGATACCTTCGCCGCGGTCAAGTTCGAGGATCCAACCGGCAACGTTATCGAGGAAGTAACGGTCGTGGGTAATCGCCACGACAGTGCCTTCGAAGTCGTGCAGGAAGCGTTCCAGCCAGGCCACGGATTCGGCATCCAGGTGGTTGGTCGGTTCGTCGAGCAGCAGCATGTCTGGTTTTTCCAGCAGCAGACGGCAGAGCGCTACACGGCGACGTTCACCACCGGAAAGGGTAGCCACTTTCGCATCCCAGTCTGGCAGACGCAGTGCATCAGCAGCGCGTTCCAGCTGTACGTTCAGGTTGTGGCCATCATGCGCCTGGATAATTTCTTCAAATTTACCCTGTTGCGCAGCCAGCTTGTCAAAATCAGCGTCCGGTTCAGCGTACTTTGCGTACACCTCATCCAGGCCTTTCAGTGCGTTAACCACTTCGGCAACCGCTTCTTCGATAGACTCGCGAACGGTGTGTTCCGGGTTCAGCTTCGGTTCCTGCGGCAGATAGCCAATTTTAGTGCCAGGCTGTGGGCGCGCTTCGCCTTCGATATCGGTATCGATGCCAGCCATAATGCGCAACAGGGTCGACTTACCGGCACCGTTCAGGCCCAGTACGCCGATCTTAGCGCCAGGGAAGAAGCTCAGAGAAATGTTTTTCAGAATGTGACGTTTCGGCGGAACCACTTTGCCGACACGATGCATGGTATAAACGAATTGAGCCACGTTGGACTTCGCCTCTATGTTTATCGTGATGAATAAGAGTTTTCAAAGGCGAAGTGTAGCTGTTTTCACTGTCCAATCCCAGCTAGCAGATCTCACTCGCAGTAAAAGTAAAAAAGTGTCCTCAACGTGGCGCAAATGCTAATGACTGGTTAGCATAAATTTATTACGTGGCATGAAGCCGCATTGACGCACATTGATTAGAGGAAGAGCTTGTGGACAAAGCCAAACAATTTACCTGGCGTCTTCTGGCGACCAGCGTATGCCTGCTGACGGTGAGTAGCGTGGCAAGGGCTGATTCACTGGACGAACAGCGTAACCGCTATGCGCAAATTAAACAGGCCTGGGATAACCGACAGATGGATGTCGTTGATCAGATGATGCCAGGACTGAAGAATTACCCGCTATATCCCTACCTTGAATACCGTCAGATCACTGACGATTTGATGAATCAACCGACCGTGACGGTCACCAACTTTGTTCGCGCGAATCCGACGCTGCCTCCGGCCCGCACGTTGCAATCACGTTTTGTGAATGAGCTGGCGCGACGTGAAGACTGGCGAGGGCTTCTGGCATTCAGCCCGGAGAAACCTGGCACCACAGAAGCGCAATGCAATTATTACTACGCGAAATGGAATACCGGACAACCCGAAGAGGCATGGACCGGTGCAAAAGAACTCTGGTTGACGGGAAAAAGCCAGCCGAATGCCTGTGACAAATTATTTAGCGTATGGCGGGCTTCCGGCACGCAGGATCCGTTGGCCTATTTAGAGCGTATCCGGCTGGCGATGAAGGCGGGTAACACGGGGCTGGTGACGGTGCTGGCCGGACAGATGCCCGCGGAATACCAGACGATTGCCTCTGCCATTATCTCTCTGGCGAATGATCCCAACAGCGTGATGACATTTGCGCGCACCACCGATGCGACCGATTTTACCCGTCAAATGGCGGCGGTCGCCTTTGCCAGCGTGGCGCGTCAGGATGTTGAGAATGCCCGACTGATGATCCCTTCTCTGGTGCAGGCGCAACAGCTGAATGAGGATCAAACTCAGGAGTTGCGTGACATCGTCGCGTGGCGACTGATGGGCAATGATGTCACCGATGAGCAGGCGAAATGGCGTGATGACGCCATTATGCGATCGCAGTCGACGACGCTGGTCGAGCGTCGTGTCCGTATGGCGTTAGGAAATGGCGATCGTCGGGGGCTGAACACCTGGCTGGCGCGTCTGCCAATGGAAGCCAAGGAAAAAGACGAGTGGCGTTACTGGCAGGCCGACCTGTTGCTGGAGCGGGGCCGCGATGCGGAGGCGAAAGAGATCCTGCATGCGCTGATGCAGCAACGTGGTTTCTACCCCATGGTGGCAGCACAGCGTTTAGATGAAGAGTACGTCCTGAAAATCGATAAAGCGCCTGATAATGTTGATTCGGCGCTGACGCAGGGGCCAGAAATGGCGCGGGTCAGGGAACTGATGTACTGGAATATGGACAACACCGCGCGTAGCGAATGGGCGAATCTGGTGAGCAGCAAAACCAAATCCGAACAGGCACAGCTGGCACGTTATGCATTCAACAACCACTGGTGGGATCTCAGCGTGCAGGCGACGATCGCCGGTAAGTTGTGGGATCATCTGGAAGAGCGTTTCCCGCTGGCCTATAAAGATCTCTTCACACGCTATACCAGCAGCAAAGATGTTCCGCAGAGCTACGCGATGGCCATTGCGCGTCAGGAAAGCGCGTGGAATCCGAAGGTGAAATCCCCGGTGGGGGCCAGCGGTTTGATGCAAATCATGCCGGGCACGGCAACGCATACGGTGAAAATGTTCTCCATTCCGGGGTACAGCAGTCCGAACCAACTGTTAGACCCGGAAACCAATATCAATATTGGCACCAGCTACTTACAGTATGTGTACCAGCAGTTTGGCAATAACCGCATCTTCTCCTCGGCGGCTTATAACGCCGGGCCGGGTCGCGTACGCACCTGGCTTGGTAATAGCGCCGGGCGCATTGATGCCGTAGCGTTTGTGGAAAGCATTCCCTTTTCTGAAACGCGCGGCTATGTGAAGAATGTTCTCGCTTATGATGCTTACTATCGCTACTTCATGGGCGGTAAGCCGACGTTGATGAGTGACACAGAATGGCAGCGCCGTTACTGATCGCTTCGGTTGTGTTATGATATCGTACTCGTTAAAGAGTACAATCAGGGGGAGCGAGTTCGTTTCCCCCAGCAATATGGCGATATTTTATGACCCAGCAATCTCCCTATTCAGCTGCGATGGCAGAGCAACGTCACCAGGAATGGTTACGTTTTGTTGAGCTGTTAAAACGCGCCTATGAGCAAGATCTGCATCTTCCACTACTGAGTTTGATGATGACGCCGGACGAGCGTGAAGCGCTGGGAACGCGCGTGCGTATCGTTGAAGAGCTGTTGCGCGGCGAGATGAGCCAGCGTGAGCTGAAAAACGAACTGGGGGCGGGGATCGCGACGATCACGCGCGGTTCGAACAGCCTTAAGTCTGCGCCGGTTGAACTGCGTCAGTGGCTGGAGCAGGTACTGCTGAAAAACGGCTGACGGTTGATTGCCGGATGGCGGCCTGCGGCGAAATATGGCCATTTTGTAGGCCTTAACGCTGTGCGCCATCAGGCAAAATGCTATTGATACACCGCATTATGGAACGGACTTAACGCCAGAATCACCGCCTGGTGATAGACGCTGGCGCGCGTTAACGTCCCGGCGGTAAACACGCCAATCGCCCCCTCTTTACGCCCAATCTCATCAATGCCGGTATAGTGAGACATCACCGGGCCGAGCGCATCCCCTGCCTGTACTTTCTCCAGAATGACGGCGGGTAACGGCAGGGTGGCTGAACGTGATTCCCCACGCTGTTCGCGGTTTTCGATAACGACCCAACTGAATGTACTGCCCTCATCAATTCCCGCTTCAATGGCGACCCAAAAGTCAGCCTGCGGGCGCAGGGCGCGCGCGTTTTCTACGCGATTTCGTGCGCCAGCACGCGTTTCCGGACTTCCAAAGGGCTGTTCTGGTACCCCGCTCTCGACGGAGACGGATTCAATATGGCAGGATCCTTCACCGAAGATCTCGTTAAATGCCTGCAGAATTGCCTGAATTTTGGCGGGATTGGTGGTTGCTGAGACAACATGGTGCATAATCAGATTTACTCAGAAAAGAATGTCATCGCAGTATAACGGATAAAAAGCATGTTACAGGTATACCTTGTTCGCCACGGTGAGACGCAGTGGAACGCCGAGCGACGTATTCAAGGCCAGTCTGACAGCCCGCTGACCGCTAAAGGTGAGCAACAAGCCGTGCAGGTGGGCGTGCGCGCCAAAGAGCTTGGCATCACTCATATCGTGAGCAGTGATTTAGGTCGCACGCGTCGCACGGCAGAGATAATCGCCCAGGCGTGTGGTTGTGATATCACTTTCGATTCTCGTCTGCGTGAGCTGAATATGGGGGTGCTGGAAAAACGGCACATCGATTCACTCAATGAAGAAGAAGAGAACTGGCGCCGCCAGCTGGTTGATGGCACGGTCGATGGCCGTATTCCGGATGGCGAATCAATGCAGGAATTGAGTGAGCGCGTAAACGCGGCACTGATGTCTTGCCTGGAGCTCCCGCAAGGCAGCCGACCTCTGCTGGTCAGCCACGGTATTGCGCTGGGCTGTCTGGTGAGTACGATTCTGGGGCTGCCAGCCTGGGCGGAACGTCGGTTACGTCTGCGTAACTGTTCTATTTCCCGCGTCGATTATCAGGAAAGTTTGTGGCTGGCGTCTGGCTGGGTTGTTGAAACCGCAGGGGACATCTCACATCTGGACGCCCCTGCGTTGGATGAGTTGCAGCGTTAACGACGAATCGGAATCAGGAATTCACAGCGCAGATTAATAGGGCGATCGCCGGCTTTGGCATCATCTGCCGGGAAGTATCGCTCTATATCCTGCCCTTTACGGCGGGTCAAATTCAGCGTTGGCATGCATGTACCGTAGACCGTCAGGATAAAGTCCTGAACGCCGGTGCCCAACCCTTCATAAGTGAACATCACGTATTCACCACCTTGCAGCAGGACAGGGTGTCCGGCCTGCACATAACCGTCGGCTTGCTCTCGCGGTAAGGCGGTGGTGTAAAACACTTCCTGCTCGTCATCTTTCTCAAGGCTTGGGCGCGACTCGTTAAGCCCGTAAAGCACCGGAGGGATCGTCGGGGCATGGCTCAGGAAATCTCGCCAGAACTGAACGCGCATCTCGTGGCGGAAATCGGAAATTTGTTCCAGCGAACAGGAATAGCTCTGTGTAATGCCGAGCAGACTGGTGTCTTCCAGCGTGACAAACTGATGTTCAGGCAGGGTAAATTCGCCTAAACGCAGAGGAGGGCGGATCCCGAAAGAGCTCCACTCTGGAGAACGGCGATACAACGCTGGCGTTTGGGAGAACTGTTTCTTAAAAGCGCGTGTAAAAGTTTGTTGAGAATCGAAGCGGTATTGCAGAGCAATGTCCAGAATAGGACGCGCCGTCAGGCGCAACGCCACAGCGGATTTCGATAATCGACGGGCGCGAATATAAGCGCCGATAGCATGGCCCGTCACGTCCTTGAACATTCTCTGCAGATGCCACTTGGAATAACCCGCTTTTGCCGCCACATTGTCAAGCGACAGGGGCTGATCCAGATGACCTTCCAGCCAGATTAATAGGTCGCGAATAATGCCAGCCTGATCCATAAAATATCCTCATCCTTTCAACAACGAGTACCTGACATCAGGTATTCGGATAATAGCATTTTTTGCTGTTTTAGCATTCAGTGTTTTTTTTGCGCATAAATGCTTTTTTTGGTCAGTCGAAAGCGTGATTATTGTAATCCTGTGATCTGTAAACATTTTATCTTAGAATGTTTAATAATTGCACAGTGAAACATTTAAAAATGGTAACAATATGAAATATAAGAGCTTAGTAATATCCTCAATTCTGCTCATGCTGACACATGTTGCCCATGCAGAGCAGATTGGTTCGGTCGATACCGTCTTCAAAGTACTGGGGCCGGATCACAAAATTGTCGTGGAAGCGTTTGATGATCCCGATGTCAAAAACGTCACCTGCTACGTGAGCCGTGCAAAAACCGGGGGCATTAAAGGGGGACTGGGACTCGCTGAAGACACCTCTGATGCCGCGATTTCGTGTCAGCAGGTTGGACCGGTTGAACTGAGCGAAAGAATTAAGAACGGTAAGGCGGAAGGTGAAGTCGTCTTTAAGAAGCGGACTTCGCTGGTGTTTAAGTCATTACAGGTCGTCCGTTTCTATGATGCGAAACGCAACACGCTGGCCTATCTGGCATACTCTGACAAGGTTGTCGACGGGTCGCCTAAAAATGCCATTAGCGCGGTACCCATTATGCCGTGGCGGGAATAACAAGGAAGTCTATGCAACAGGAACGGGTCTGGCTGGTTGAAGATGAGCAAGGGATTGCCGATACGCTTATCTACATGCTGCAACAGGAAGGATTTACCGTCGAGGCGTTTGAACGCGGGTTCCCCGTACTGGAACAAGCACGTTCCAGACTGCCCGATGTCGTCATTCTGGATGTAGGATTACCCGATATCAGTGGTTTTGAGTTGTGTAGAAAATTGCTGGAACGCCACCCGGCATTACCGATCCTCTTTTTGACCGCACGTAGCGACGAAGTGGATCGGCTGCTCGGTCTGGAGATTGGCGCGGATGACTATGTCGCGAAACCGTTTTCTCCACGGGAAGTGTGCGCCAGAGTGCGCACACTGCTCCGGCGCGTGAAGAAGTTTTCAACCCCTTCACCTGTTCTGCGTATTGGGCAATTTGAGCTGAATGAACCTGCGGCGCAAATTGCCTGGTACGGCATGCCGCTCAACCTTACGCGCTATGAATTTCTGCTACTGAAAACGCTGCTGGTGTCGCCTGGGCGCGTTTACTCTCGTCAGCAACTGATGGACCTGGTTTGGGCCGATGCGCAGGATACCTTTGACAGAACGGTCGATACGCATATCAAAACGTTGCGGGCGAAGCTTCGGGCGATCAATCCGGAAGTCTCTCCCATTAATACGCATCGCGGTATGGGATACAGCCTGAGGAGCGCCTGATGCGCATTGGGATGCGATTGCTGCTCGGCTATTTTCTGATCGTGGCCGTCGCCGCCTGGTTTGTGCTGTCGATCTTTGTGCAGGAGATAAAGCCCGGTGTGCGCAGGGCAACGGAAGGGACGCTGATCGATACGGCGACGCTGCTGGCGGCGCTGGCGCGGGATGATGTGCTTTCTGGCGATCCTGCACATGGCCGACTGGCGAAGGCGTTTAGCCATCTACAGAACCGTCCTTTTCGCGCCAATATCAGCGGTATTAACAAAGTGCGCAATGAATACCATGTCTACATGACTGATACTCAGGGCAAGGTACTGTTTGATTCCGCAAACAAAGCGGTGGGCGAAGACTACTCCCGCTGGAATGATGTGTGGCTCACGCTTCGCGGGCAATATGGTGCGCGCAGCACGCCGCAAAATCCGGATGACCCGGAAAGCACCGTGATGTATGTCGCCGCGCCGATTACCGACGGTAGCAATATCATCGGCGTACTTAGCGTGGGTAAACCCAATGCGGCGATGGCTCCGGTCATTAAGCGTAGTGAGCGCCGAATATTGTGGGCGAGCGCCATATTGTTGGGCATCGCATTAGTGATTGGCGTTGGGATGGTTTGGTGGATCAACCGCTCCATTGCCAGACTGGCGCGCTATGCCGATTCGGTGACGGAAAATCAACCCGTCGCCTTACCCGAACTGGGCAGCAGCGAGCTGCGTAAACTGGCGCAGGCGCTGGAAAGCATGCGTCTGAAGCTGGAAGGTAAAAACTACATTGAGCAGTATGTGTATGCCTTAACCCATGAATTGAAAAGCCCGCTGGCGGCGATTCGCGGCGCAGCGGAGATCTTGCGCGAAGGACCGCCTCCCGATGTGGTCGCGCGGTTTACCGGGAATATACTGACGCAAAACGCCCGCATGCAGGCGTTGGTCGAGACACTGCTACGCCAGGCGCGACTGGAAAACAGGCAGGATATTGCGTTGACGCCGGTGGCCGTCGACCCGCTATTGGCTCAGGTGGGCGAGGCTCGCAGCATCCAGCTGGCGGCAAAAAATATTTCGCTGCATATCAGCCCTTCGCCGTTTGTGGTTTCAGCCGATCCGGAGCTGCTGGAGCAGGCGCTGGGGAATCTGCTTGATAACGCGATCGATTTTACCCCTGAGCAGGGGGAGATATTCCTGAAGGCGGACGCCGATGCGGAATATGTCACACTCCTGATTTGCGATACCGGCAGCGGAATTCCCGATTTTGCGCTGCCGCGTATTTTTGAACGTTTCTACTCGTTGCCGCGTGAGAATGGGCACAAGAGCAGCGGTCTGGGACTGGCGTTCGTGAGCGAAGTGGCCCGTTTACTCAAAGGAGAGGTCGCTTTGAAGAACCGCCCGGAAGGCGGCGTTCAGGCATCGCTGACACTTCACCGTCACTTCACATAACTTCAAATTCTCCCCACATAGCCTCTCTACTCTGCTGTTATTGCAAAGGAGAAAGGCTATGTTTAAATCCCCCCTGTTCTGGAAAATGGTCACGTTAAGTGGCGCGATATTACTGCTGTTGATTCCGTTGATGATGGTCAGACAGATAATCGTAGAGCGAGCGGATTACCGTAGCACCGTCGAGGATGCGATTCGCCAAAGCACCAGTGGGTCGCAAAAAGTGGTCGGCCCGCTGGTAGCGATTCCCGTGACAGAGCTGTATACCGTTCTGGAGAATGAGAAAGACGTTCAGCATAAGCGCAGCTACATTCATTTCTGGCTGCCGGAATCCCTGATGGTGGAGGGAAATCAGAACGTCGAGTCCCGCAACATCGGTATTTATGACGCTCAGGTCTGGCACAGCGATTTGTCAGTGAAGGCGGAGTTTGATGCTACTCGCCTGAGTGAATTAGAAAGACCGAATATCACCCTCGGGAAACCGTTTATCGTGGTGGGCGTAGGCGATGCCCGGGGGATAGGTGTGGTGAATGCGCCGCAGGTGAATGGGACCGCACTGACCGTTGAACCCGGCACCGGACTTGCCGGAGGGGTACAAGGTCTCCATATTCCACTGCCGGATGCGCAATGGGTAAAGACCAATCTGAGTCTGGCGTTTTCGCTGAATCTGAGCGGAACCGGGAGTTTCTCCGTGGTGCCGGTGGGGCGAAATAGCGAAATGACGCTGGTCAGCAACTGGCCCCATCCCAGATTCTTGGGCGATTTCTTACCGACCAGCCGTGAGCTGAGCGAGTCGGGTTTTCACGCAAAATGGCAGAGTAGCTGGTTTGCCAATAATCTTGGAGAGCAGTTTCCCGAGGCCGGAGAGACCGAAAAAATGGGCTGGTACAGCCTACCGTCGTTCAGAGTCGCCGTCACCACGCCCGCCGATCAGTATCAATTAACCGACAGGGCGACAAAGTATGCCATTTTGCTGATTGCGCTGACGTTCATGGCTTTTTTTGTCTTTGAGACCCTGACGGCGCAACGACTGCATCCCATCCAATACCTGCTGGTCGGGATGTCACTGGTCATGTTTTACCTGTTATTACTGGCACTGTCTGAACACATTGGTTTTACGGCGGCATGGGCCGCGGCGAGTCTGGTGGGCGCGTTGATGAACGGTGTTTATTTGCAGGCGGTGCTGAAAGGGTGGCGGAATAGCGTGGTGTTTACCCTGGCGTTATTGGCGCTGGATGGGGTGATGTGGGTACTGTTGAACTCCGCAGACAGCGCGTTGCTGCTGGGAACCGGCGTGCTCCTGTTGGCGTTGAGCGGGGTGATGTTCCTGACGCGTCATTTTGACTGGTATTCGCTTTCCCGCCCAAAGGCGAAAGAATCCAAACCCGCGAGCGATGATGAATTGCGTATCTGGAAGTAACACAGGTGAGAAATGAAAAACGGCGCCAGGAGCGCCGTTTTTAATACCGGAGGTGTCAGGATTAATCCTGCAGGTCGCCGCAGAAACGGTAGCCTTCGCCGTGGATGGTGGCGATAATTTCCGGCGTATCCGGCGTTGATTCGAAATGTTTACGAATACGACGAATGGTCACGTCAACAGTACGGTCATGCGGCTTCAGCTCGCGACCGGTCATTTTCTTCAGCAATTCTGCGCGAGACTGGATCTTACCCGGGTTCTCACAGAAGTGAAGCATGGCACGGAATTCGCTGCGTGGCAGTTTATACTGCTCGCCATCTGGACCAATCAAAGAACGGCTGTTGATATCGAGTTCCCAACCATTGAACTTATAGCTTTCAACGCTACGACGTTCTTCGCTGACAGTCCCCAGGTTCATGGTACGAGACAGCAGGTTGCGCGCACGGATAGTCAGTTCGCGCGGGTTAAACGGTTTGGTGATGTAGTCATCCGCACCGATTTCGAGGCCGAGGATTTTATCGACTTCGTTATCGCGGCCCGTCAAGAACATCAACGCAACGTTAGCCTGTTCACGCAGTTCACGCGCTAACAGAAGACCGTTTTTCCCTGGCAAATTGATATCCATAATCACCAGGTTGATGTCATATTCAGAGAGGATCTGATGCATTTCCGCGCCATCTGTCGCTTCGAATACATCATAGCCTTCCGCTTCGAAAATACTTTTTAACGTGTTGCGTGTTACCAACTCGTCTTCAACGATAAGAATGTGCGGGGTCTGCATGTTTGCTACCTAAATTGCCAACTAAATCGAAACAGGAAGTACAAAAGTCCCTGACCTGCCTGATGCATGTCGCAAATTAACATGATCGGCGTAACATGACTAAAGTACGTAATTGCGTTCTTGATGCACTTTCCATCAACGTCAACAACATCATTAGCTTGGTCTGGGTACTTTCCCTCTGGACCCGACAGTGTCAAAAACGGCTGTCATCCTAACCATTTTAACAGCAACATAACAGGCTAAGTGATACCGGACACCCAATAAAACTACGCTTCGTTGACATATATCAAGTTCAATTGTAGCACGTTAACAGTTTGATGAAATCATCGTATCTAAATGCTAGCTTTCATCACAAAATTGCAGCAATCCAACTAGTTGCGCGACCTAACTAATAAATGTAATGAATCCAATGGATGAGATTCAGTTTAAATTAAATTATCCTAAATAAACAGAAAGATATGCAACTTTTATTAACATAATAATCGTTTGTAAACACAGGAAACAGTTTAGCGTCTTTTACTGAATGTGAAATGCTGATTCAGTGATTTTCGTTAAAAATTTGTAAATTCGCGCCGCGTAATATGATGATATGCATCACATTATTCCCCGCGGGCCAGTCAAAAAGAGTCTCATAAATGCGTTTAACAATCATCCTGGTCGCCCCGGCCAGAGCGGAAAACATTGGCGCTGCGGCACGCGCTATGAAGACAATGGGTTTTACCGATTTGCGTATCGTCGACAGTCAGGCCCACCTTGAACCCGCCACGCGTTGGGTCGCGCATGGTTCAGGTGATATAATTGATAATATTAGTGTTTTCAATACTCTGGAGGAGGCTCTGCACGACGTTGAATTTACCGTCGCGACGACCGCCCGTAGCCGCGCGAAATTTCATTACTATGCAACGCCAGCAGAACTGTTGCCCTTGTTGCAGGAAAAGTCCGGCTGGATGCGTCACGCCGCATTGGTGTTTGGACGCGAAGATTCAGGGCTAACAAATGAAGAATTGGCGTTGGCGGATGTGCTGACGGGGGTTCCGATGGTCGCTGATTACCCTTCGCTCAATTTAGGCCAGGCGGTGATGGTCTACTGCTATCAATTAGCAGGTTTAATGCAACAATCCATAAAAGAGACTGAAACATCTGATGAGTTTCAGTTGCAGGCATTACGCGCACGGATTGTAAGGTTACTGGGTTCTCTGGATGTGGCTGACGACATCAAACTGGCAGATTGGTTACAGCAACGCATTGGCCTGTTAGGGCAGCGGGACACCGCAATGTTGCACCGTTTGCTGCATGATATTGAGAAAAATATAGAAAAATAAAATCTCAACTAAGTATGGTTGTGTGGTTTTTTGTTCTGGTTTCAAGTGGGGTTTTCACTCTGTATTGGTTGAAAGTAAAGACGCAAGCAGCAGCTCGTGAACAAGTTTCGGAGTGTGATCAAATTAAAAATTTATTGACTTAAGTCATCAGATACTTTAACCAATATAGGCAACAGCACAGACAGATAATAATTACAGAGAACACAACATCCATGAAACGCATCAGCACCACCATGATTACAACCATCACCATTACCACAGGTAACGGTGCGGGCTGACGCGTACAGGAAACACAGAAAAAAGCCCGCACCTAAACAGTGCGGGCTTTTTTTTCGACCAAAGGTAACGAGGTAACAACAATGCGAGTGTTGAAGTTCGGTGGTACATCAGTGGCAAATGCAGAACGCTTTCTGCGGGTTGCCGATATTCTGGAAAGCAATGCCAGGCAGGGGCAGGTCGCAACCGTGCTTTCTGCCCCTGCGAAAATTACTAACCATCTGGTGGCGATGATTGAAAAAACCATCGGTGGTCAGGATGCTTTACCCAATATCAGCGATGCCGAACGCATCTTTTCCGAACTTCTGACGGGACTCGCTGCCGCGCAGCCGGACTTTCCGTTGGCGCAATTAAAAGCCTTTGTCGAACAAGAATTTGCGCAGATCAAACATGTGCTGCACGGCATCAGCCTGCTGGGACAGTGCCCGGACAGCATCAATGCCGCGCTTATCTGCCGTGGTGAAAAAATGTCGATCGCCATTATGGCGGGCTTGCTGGAAGCACGCGGCCATGACGTAACGGTCATCGACCCGGTTGAGAAATTACTGGCGGTTGGGCATTACCTCGAGTCCACCGTCGATATCGCTGAATCCACGCGTCGTATTGCTGCCGGGCGTATCCCCGCAGACCATATGGTGCTGATGGCTGGTTTTACCGCCGGGAATGATAAAGGTGAGCTGGTCGTGCTGGGGCGTAACGGGTCTGACTATTCGGCTGCTGTCCTGGCTGCCTGTTTACGCGCGGATTGTTGTGAGATCTGGACTGACGTTGATGGCGTGTACACCTGCGACCCTCGCCAGGTTCCGGATGCCAGATTATTGAAATCGATGTCTTATCAGGAAGCCATGGAGCTTTCCTACTTCGGCGCCAAAGTTCTTCATCCTCGCACGATTACCCCTATTGCTCAGTTCCAGATCCCATGCCTGATTAAAAATACCGGAAACCCGCAAGCGCCCGGTACGCTGATTGGCGCCAGCTGCGATGATGATAATCTGCCGGTGAAAGGGATCTCGAATCTTAACAACATGGCGATGTTCAGTGTTTCCGGTCCCGGTATGAAAGGGATGGTGGGAATGGCGGCGCGTGTGTTTGCCGCCATGTCTCGCGCTGGTATTTCGGTGGTCCTGATCACGCAATCCTCTTCAGAGTACAGCATCAGTTTCTGTGTGCCGCAGGGCGACAGCGCACGTGCCCAGCGCGCGATGCAGGATGAGTTCTATCTGGAGCTGAAAGAAGGTTTGCTGGAGCCGCTGGCGGTGACTGACCACCTGGCCATCATCTCTGTGGTGGGCGATGGTATGCGAACGCTGCGTGGCATTTCAGCAAAATTCTTCGCGGCGCTGGCCCGCGCCAACATCAATATTGTTGCTATCGCACAAGGCTCGTCCGAGCGTTCTATTTCTGTGGTGGTCAACAATGACGATGCAACAACTGGTGTCCGCGTCACGCACCAGATGCTGTTCAATACCGATCAGGTCATTGAAGTGTTTGTCATCGGTGTCGGTGGCGTCGGCGGCGCGTTACTGGAGCAGCTCAAACGCCAACAGAGCTGGCTGAAGAATAAGCATATCGATCTGCGCGTTTGCGGCGTGGCGAACTCAAAGGCGCTGCTGACCAATGTGCATGGGTTGAATCTGGAAAACTGGCAGGCGGAACTGGCGGAAGCGAAAGAGCCCTTCAACTTGGGCCGTTTAATCCGTCTGGTGAAGGAATATCACCTGCTCAACCCTGTAATTGTGGATTGCACCTCCAGCCAGGCCGTTGCGGATCAATATGCAGACTTCCTGCGCGAAGGTTTCCATGTGGTGACGCCAAACAAGAAGGCGAACACCTCGTCGATGGATTACTACCATCAGTTGCGTTTCGCAGCGGAAAAATCGCGGCGCAAATTTTTATATGACACGAACGTTGGCGCGGGCCTGCCGGTGATTGAAAACCTGCAAAACCTGCTCAACGCGGGGGACGAGCTGCAAAAATTCTCCGGTATTCTCTCCGGATCGCTCTCATTTATCTTCGGTAAACTGGATGAAGGGATGAGCCTCTCGCAGGCCACCACGCAGGCCCGCGAGATGGGCTACACCGAACCCGATCCGCGAGACGATCTCTCCGGGATGGATGTTGCACGCAAACTGCTGATCCTCGCCCGTGAAACGGGTCGGGCACTGGAGCTTTCCGATATCGTGATCGAACCGGTGTTACCAGAAGGGTTTGATGATTCTGGCGATGTGGCAGCGTTTATGACGAATCTGCCGCAGCTTGATGACGCGTTTGCGGCACGCGTGGCGAAAGCCCGTGATGAGGGTAAAGTGTTGCGCTATGTGGGCAACATTGAAGAGGACGGCGTTTGCCGCGTGAAGATTGCCGAGGTCGATGGCAACGATCCGCTGTTCAAAGTGAAAAACGGCGAAAACGCGCTGGCGTTCTACAGCCACTATTATCAACCGTTGCCGCTGGTGTTGCGCGGTTATGGTGCAGGCAACGACGTGACGGCGGCGGGCGTCTTTGCCGATCTGCTGCGTACCCTCTCATGGAAGTTAGGAGTCTAAGATGGTGAAAGTTTATGCTCCGGCTTCCAGCGCCAATATGAGCGTCGGATTTGATGTCCTTGGGGCGGCGGTGACGCCCGTTGATGGTTCGCTGCTGGGTGATGTGGTCACCGTTGAGGCGTCGGACAGCTTTCGTCTGATTAATCGGGGTCACTTTGCTGACAAACTGCCGCCAGAGCCGCGTGAAAATATTGTCTACCAGTGTTGGGAGCGTTTTTGCCAGGAGCTTGGCAAGCAAATCCCGGTGGCGATGACGCTGGAAAAGAACATGCCGATAGGTTCCGGGTTAGGTTCCAGCGCCTGTTCCGTTGTTGCTGCGCTGGTGGCGATGAACGAACACTGCGGTAAACCGCTGAACGATACGCGACTGCTGGCCATTATGGGGGAGCTGGAAGGCCGTATCTCCGGCAGCATTCATTACGATAATGTCGCGCCGTGTTTTCTGGGCGGCATGCAGTTGATGATTGAAGAAAACGGCATCATCAGCCAACAGGTGCCAGGCTTTGATGAGTGGCTATGGGTACTTGCCTATCCGGGGATCAAAGTGTCCACGGCGGAAGCCCGCGCGATCTTACCCGCGCAGTACCGTCGTCAGGATTGCATTGCCCACGGGCGGCACTTGGCCGGATTTATTCATGCCTGTTATTCCCGTCAGCCGCAGCTTGCTGCAAAGCTGATGAAAGATGTGATTGCTGAGCCCTATCGCGCGCGTCTGCTGCCTGGTTTTAGCCAGGCACGTCAGGCGGTGGCGGAGATCGGCGCGCTGGCCAGCGGTATTTCCGGGTCCGGGCCGACGCTGTTCGCGCTATGCGATAAACCGGATACCGCTCAACGCGTAGCGGATTGGCTGACTAAACACTACCTGCAAAATCAGGAAGGCTTTGTTCATATTTGCCGTCTGGACACGGCGGGCGCACGAGTACTGGGATAATCAATGAAACTCTACAATTTAAAAGATCACAATGAACAGGTCAGCTTTGCACAGGCCGTCACGCAGGGACTGGGCAAAAATCAGGGGTTATTCTTTCCACACGAGCTCCCGGAATTTAGCCTGACCGAGATCGATGAGATGCTGAACCAGGACTTCGTTGTCCGCAGCGCTAAGATCCTCTCTGCATTCATAGGAGATGAGATCCCGCAGGAGATCCTTGAAGAGCGTGTACGCTCCGCGTTTGCGTTCCCGGCACCGGTGGCGCAGGTAGAAAGCGATGTCGGCTGTCTGGAGTTGTTTCATGGACCCACGCTGGCATTTAAAGATTTCGGCGGGCGTTTTATGGCGCAGATGCTGACACATATCAGCGGCGATAAACCGGTCACCATCCTGACGGCGACCTCCGGCGATACCGGTGCGGCAGTGGCTCACGCTTTCTATGGCCTGAAAAATGTGCGTGTCGTTATCCTCTACCCGCGCGGTAAGATAAGCCCATTACAGGAAAAACTGTTTTGTACGCTTGGCGGCAATATTGAAACCGTGGCAATCGACGGGGATTTTGATGCCTGCCAGGCTCTGGTGAAGCAGGCGTTTGATGATGAAGCGCTGAAGCAGGCGCTGGGTCTGAACTCGGCCAACTCCATTAACATTAGCCGTCTGTTAGCGCAGATTTGTTACTACTTCGAAGCGGTTGCGCAGCTGCCGCAAGAGGCTCGTAATCAGCTGGTGGTTTCCGTTCCTAGCGGCAACTTTGGCGATCTGACCGCCGGCCTGCTGGCGAAATCGCTCGGTCTGCCGGTGAAGCGTTTTATCGCCGCCACCAACGTGAATGACACCGTACCGCGCTTCCTGCATGACGGGCAGTGGGCACCTAAGACAACGCAGGCGACTTTGTCGAATGCCATGGATGTTAGTCAGCCAAATAACTGGCCGCGTGTGGAGGAGTTGTTCCGCCGTAAGATCTGGCGTCTGAATGAACTGGGTTACGCGGCGGTGGACGACGCGACGACGCAAGAGACGATGCGTGAGTTAAAAGCGGTGGGTTACACTTCAGAACCGCATGCGGCAGTTGCCTATCGTGCGTTGCGCGATCAATTGCATCCTGGCGAGTATGGCCTGTTCCTGGGAACCGCGCATCCGGCAAAATTTAAAGAGAGCGTGGAAGCTATTCTCGGCGAAACGTTGGATCTGCCAAAAGAGTTGGCGGACCGCGCCGATCTGCCGCTGCTTTCTCATCATCTGCCCGCCGATTTCGCGGCGCTACGTCAGCTGATGATGACGCGCAGCTAGTTACTTTACTGTGCCGGATGGCGACGCGAAAGCGTCTTCTCCGGCCTGCGGAACAGTCGTTATGTTTTGTAGGCCGGATAAGGCATAGCCGCCATCCGGCACGCTTCAATTACTGCTCATGACGTTTAAACACCAGTTCACCCTGTCCTGATGCTTCCTCATCAAAGAAATAGCCTTCGCTGTTAAAGCCGGTGAGCTGCTCCGGCGTCGTCAGGCGATTTTCAATAATGTAGCGACTCATCAGACCGCGCGCTTTTTTGGCGTAGAAGCTTATGACCTTGAACTTGCCGTTTTTCTCATCGAGGAAAACCGGTTTGATAAGCTCGGCGTTCAGTTTCTTCGGCTTCACGGATTTAAAGTATTCGTCTGACGCAAGGTTGATGACAACCTGATCCCCTTGTGCTTTCAGGGCTTCATTGAGCTTTTCAGTGATCGTATCGCCCCAGAATTGGTAGAGGTCTTTCCCTTTCGCGTTTTCAAGGCGAATCCCCATTTCCAGACGATAAGGTTGCATTAAATCCAGCGGGCGCAAGACGCCATACAAACCGGAGAGCATGCGTAAATGTTGCTGGGCGAAGTCAAAATCCGCGTCGCTGAAGGTTTCCGCGCGCAGTCCGGTGTAGACATCGCCCTTGAACGCAAGAATAGCCTGACGTGCATTCTCGGGGGAAAAGTTGGGTTGCCAGTCGTGAAATCGGGTGGCATTGAGGTCGGCCAGCTTGTCGCTTACTCCCATCAGTTTACCAATCTGCGGTGCAGAGAGTTTACGCGCCTCGTGGATAAGCTGCTGGGAGTGATCCAGCAGCTCGGGCAGGGTATGACGCGTAGTCGCCAGCGGGCTCTGATAATCGAGCGTTTTTGCAGGTGAAATGAGAATCAGCATATCCAGTCCTTGCGGGAAATTTACTGCGACTTTAGCAAAAAAAACGACAGAATTGATCGATGGCTGCGATTACCTTATGTCATCCCGCTCACGAGGCGCGTCTTCCCAGCTCCCCGGCGCCAGCTGTTGGCCGATATCAGGATAACGAAGCGGATCAAAGACGGGTCGTACGCCGAGTTTGCGCTGACGCAGGTAATCTCCCGCCAGGGTATACACCACCGGAGAGAGTAACAGTATTGCGGTCAGGTTGGTGATCGCCATGCAGGCCATAATAATGTCGGCCAGTTGCCATACAACCGGCAGACTCAGCAGCGTTCCCAGAACAACCATACAGACGGTGGTTATACGCAATATCCAGACATTTCGGCCGTTGTCCAACTGAAGAAAAATCAGGTTGTTTTCGGCGTAAATATAGTTGGCGACGATCGAGCTGAAGGCAAACAGCACCACAATCAACGCAACGAATCCTGCTCCCCATTCTCCGGTCAATGAGGTCATTGCCCGCTGAACAAGCTGAATACCTTCGGTCGGCATATAGGCGGTGCCGTGGTCGGCCAGTAAAATGATCATGGCGCTGGCCGTACAAATAATCACCGTGTCGGTAAACACACCGATCATTTGCACAATGCCCTGCGCGGCAGGATGGGGAGGCCATGATGCTGCCGCCGCTGCGGCGTTAGGCGTGGACCCCATACCGGCTTCATTCGAGAACATGCCACGTTGAAATCCACTGGTGATGGCCTGACTGAGCGTATAGCCAGCGACGCCTGCCGTCGCTTCCTGCCAGCCCAAGGCACTTTTCACGATGGCGATAATGATGCCGGGGAGTTGGTCGATATGCCAGACACAGATCGCCACACTGGCGGTCAGCCACAGCAGGGCCATCACGGGGACAAACCACTGCATGATCCGTGCGACACCTTTGATCCCGCGAACGATCACCAGCAATGCCAGAGACGCCAGCGCCAGACCGGAATAGAGGGGAGGTATATCAAAGGCAAAATTCAGTGCTCGCGCGACAGAGTTCGCCTGGACACTGTTAAAAATAATACCGTAAGCAATGAGTAAGAAGACGGCAAAGATAACGCCCATCCAACGCATGCCGAGCCCTCGCGCCATATACCACGCCGGACCGCCGCGAAACTGGCCTTTGCTGTCGCGTTCTTTATAGAGTTGGGCGAGCGAGCACTCAGCAAAGGATGTTGCCATACCTATCAGCGCTGACATCCACATCCAGAATACCGCACCGGGGCCGCCTGCGGTGATCGCGACGGCGACGCCCGCTAAATTGCCGCTGCCAACACGGGCGGCAAGGCTGGTGCAGAGTGCCTGAAATGACGTTAAGCCGCCGGGTTGTGGGGTAAGGCTATTTTTCAGACTTTTGCCAAACTGGCGAATATAGCGAAATTGAACGAACCCGGTACGGTAAGTGAACCAACACCCTGCGCCAAAGAGCAGGTAGATCATTACCGATCCCCAAAGTACGTCATTAATAAATGATAAAAAATCAGGCATTAACATCCCTCTTGTTGATGCCGGTACGCTTCTGTTTTCCTGTGTAAGCGTTACCAATTCATATGCAGTATATACCCTGCAAGATGATTCATAACAGAATCGTATAATACACAAGAGCGTGGTCAGTAATGCCGTGCAGGGTCAATGTCGCGTTAAAAACCGCATCGGGCGGATAACCGCATTGTCTTCGGTTGCGATGTCAGTACGTCGTGTTATCATCAGGGCAGACCGGTTACATCCCCCTAACAAGCTGTTTAAAGAGAAACACTATCATGACGGACAAATTGACCTCCCTTCGTCAGTTCACTACCGTGGTGGCTGACACCGGAGACATCGCGGCAATGAAGCTGTACCAGCCGCAGGATGCCACAACTAACCCTTCTCTCATTCTGAATGCAGCGCAGATCCCGGAATACCGTAAACTGATTGACGACGCTGTTGCCTGGGCTAAACAGCAGAGTAACGATCGCGCACAGCAAGTGGTTGATGCAACTGACAAGCTGGCGGTGAACATTGGTCTGGAGATCCTGAAACTGGTCCCTGGCCGTATCTCTACCGAAGTTGACGCGCGTCTGTCTTACGACACCGAAGCGTCTATCGCGAAAGCGAAACGTCTGATCAAACTCTACAACGATGCGGGTATCAGCAACGATCGTATTCTGATCAAACTGGCTTCCACCTGGCAGGGCATTCGTGCTGCTGAGCAGCTGGAAAAAGAAGGCATCAACTGTAACCTGACGCTGCTGTTCTCCTTCGCGCAGGCGCGTGCATGTGCAGAAGCAGGCGTGTACCTGATTTCTCCGTTCGTAGGTCGTATTCTTGACTGGTATAAAACCAATACCGACAAGAAAGAGTATGCACCGGATGAAGATCCGGGCGTGGTTTCCGTGACGGAAATCTACGAGTACTACAAACAGCACGGCTACGAAACAGTGGTGATGGGCGCAAGCTTCCGCAACATGGGTGAGATTCTGGAGCTGGCGGGTTGCGATCGTCTGACTATCGCGCCTGCATTGCTGAAAGAACTGGCTGAAAGCGAAGGCGCTGTTGAGCGCAAACTGTCCTTCTCTGGCGAAGTGAAAGCACGTCCGGAACGCATCACTGAGTCTGAATTCCTGTGGCAGCACAACCAGGATCCGATGGCTGTAGACAAACTGGCGGACGGTATCCGTAAGTTTGCTGTAGACCAGGGTAAACTGGAAAAAATGATCGGCGACCTGCTGTAATCATTTTTAGCGTGGCCCTGATACGGGTCACGCTAACCCCTCTGAAACCTGTCTGTCTGTCCCTTCGCAGTGTATCATTCTGTTTAACGAGACTGTTTAAACGGAATAATCATGAACACCTTACGTATTGGCTTAGTTTCCATCTCAGACCGCGCCTCCAGCGGTGTTTATCAGGACAAAGGTATCCCGGCTCTGGAAGAGTGGCTGGCGGCCGCCCTGACGACCCCTTTTGAAGTAGAAACCCGACTGATACCGGATGAACAGGCGATTATTGAACAAACGCTGTGTGAACTGGTCGACGAGATGAGTTGTCACCTGGTACTGACGACCGGCGGAACCGGGCCTGCGCGCCGCGATGTTACGCCGGATGCGACGCTGGCCGTCGCTGACCGGGAAATGCCCGGCTTTGGCGAACAGATGCGCCAGATCAGTCTGCACTTTGTGCCAACGGCAATTCTCTCTCGCCAGGTGGGCGTCATTCGCAAACAGGCGCTGATCCTCAATTTGCCGGGACAACCTAAATCCATCAAAGAAACGCTGGAAGGGGTGAAAGATGCGGACGGCAAAGCGCTGGTGGCGGGGATATTTGCCAGTGTACCGTATTGTATACAGCTGCTGGATGGCCCGTATGTGGAAACTGCACCCGACGTGGTAGCATCATTCCGCCCGAAAAGCGCCATCCGCGATACAAACGCCTGAAGTTAACCGTTTCGTGACATAAGCGGTGAAGTGAGTGGAGTATTGAATTGTTTACGATATAGTAATTTTTAATTTACATATCGCTTAACCCAATCAATAACTCCACTTTACTCATGGTTTGCTATGTCACAACACACACGACCTCTGAATCGTCAGGATTATAAAACCCTTACGCTGGCCGCTCTCGGTGGTGCGCTCGAGTTTTATGACTTCATTATTTTTGTCTTCTTCGCGGCTGTCGTTGGCGAGCTGTTTTTCCCTGCTGATATCCCGGAATGGCTCCGCCAGGTGCAGACCTTTGGCATTTTTGCTGCTGGGTATCTGGCGCGTCCACTGGGAGGCATCATCATGGCGCACTTTGGCGACATGGTGGGGCGTAAGAAAATGTTCACCCTGAGCATTTTGTTGATGGCCGTGCCGACGCTGGCGATAGGTCTGTTACCTACCTTTTCCTCCCTGGGGATTCTGGCGCCGTTGCTGCTGTTACTGATGCGCATTTTGCAGGGAGCGGCCATTGGCGGTGAAGTCCCCGGCGCGTGGGTGTTTGTGGCGGAACATGTTCCTGAACGTCGGATAGGGATCGCCTGCGGTACGCTGACCGCGGGATTGACGGTAGGGATCCTGCTCGGCTCTGTCGTTGCTACGCTGATTAACACCAGCATGACTCAACAGGCAGTTCACGATTATGGCTGGCGTATCCCTTTCCTGCTCGGGGGCGTTTTCGGCTTTGTGGCGATGTATTTACGCCGCTGGTTGCAGGAAACACCCATCTTCCTCGAGATGCAGCAGCGTAAAGCGTTGGCGCAGGAACTTCCGGTAAAATCTGTTGTGGTTAATCACCGAAAAGCGGTGGTTGTCTCGATGCTGCTGACTTGGCTTTTGTCGGCAGGTATTGTGGTGGTGATTTTGATGTCGCCAGTCTGGCTGCAAAAACAATACGGCTTTGCGCCAGCGCTGACCCTACAGGCAAACAGCATCGCAACCATCATGCTGTGTGTGGGATGTTTGCTGGCTGGACTGGCCGCCGATCGTTTTGGCGCCAGTAAGACCTTCATTGTGGGAAGCCTGCTGTTGGCGTGCTCGAGCTGGTTCTTCTATCACTTATCAGGCGCGCATCCGGAGCAGCTATTCTTTCTTTACGGCGTTGTCGGGCTGTGTGTCGGTGTAGTAGGGGCGGTGCCCTATGTCATGGTCAGAGCCTTTCCGGCGGAGGTTCGCTTCACCGGCATTTCATTTTCTTACAATGTCTCGTATGCGATTTTCGGGGGACTGACGCCGATTTTCGTTACCGTGCTGATGGGCATTTCGCCGATGGCACCTGCCTGGTATGTGCTGGCGTTATCTCTGATAGGATTGGGATTAGGAATGTGGCTGCGTCAGGATATTTATTACCGCGACATCCATGATGAGGCAAAACTGCAGCAAGAGTAAAAAATATCCCCCCGGTCGGGGGGATATTAAAAAATTAGTGCGCTTCACCGATAGGGAGAATGGTGCGGCCAAACTGCTCGTTCAGCACTTCGCCCATGGCCAGATAGATGGCGCTGGAGCCGCAAACTAAGCCCACCCAGCCTGCAAAGTGGATCACCGCTGCATTGCCGCCGATGTTGCCGACAGCCAGCAGGGCAAACAGCACTGTCAGACTCAGGAAGACAAACTGCAGTGCACGGTTAGCCTTCAGCGTACCGATGAACATGAACAGCGTGAACACGCCCCACAGTCCCAAATACACGCCCAGGAACTGCGTATTGGGTGCATCTGTCAGACCCATTTTCGGCATTAACAGGATCGCGACCAGCGTCAGCCAGAAGGAGCCGTAAGAGGTGAATGCGGTTAAGCCGAAGGTGTTGCCTTTCTTGTATTCCAGCAGGCCGGCAAAGATCTGCGCGATACCGCCGTAGAAAATTCCCATCGCGAGAATAATACCGTCAAGCGCAAATAAACCCACGTTATGCAGGTTAAGCAGAATGGTGGTCATGCCGAAACCCATCAGGCCCAGCGGTGCCGGATTAGCCAACTTAGTGTTGCCCATAATTCCTCAAAATCATCATTGATTGAATGGTGAAATAGTTCCCCCGATAAAGCAGTATCAGTTCGGGGCGCGGCATAATAATCATGGGGATGGGGGCTGTCTATGATCTACCAGGGGTAAAATGAAGTTTTTTTACTCAAGTGCGCGTTTTACTTTTGAGTGACGCCGATCACACAGCGTCTACACCGTTTATGCCGCGCTTTTTGGTTCTCCAACAAGAGACAGTGGCGCTGCGCTTTTCGTAAAGGTTCTGTCTGGATTTCGGTCTTATGAAGGTGCCAGAAGAGAGATAAAAGCACTTTTCAGGTCGGAGAACGGTCGTCCTATTATGCTTTTCTGGTGTTTATTTTCTCTTCGCGGTAAAAAAAATTTTCGTGCCCCCCTTGATGACGTGGGTTACGACCCCATCTTGTAGTCAACCGCAGTGAGTGAGTCTGAAAAAAAACGATTCAGGGTAGTTGAAACCGCACGTTTCGCCCTTATTACAGATTCACAACCACATGATGACCGAATTTTTAGTGGAGACGTTTAGATGGGTAAAATTATTGGTATCGACCTGGGTACTACCAACTCTTGTGTAGCGATTATGGATGGCACTACTGCACGTGTGCTGGAGAATGCCGAGGGCGATCGCACCACGCCTTCTATCATTGCTTATACCCAGGATGGTGAAACTCTGGTTGGTCAGCCGGCTAAACGTCAGGCAGTGACAAACCCGCAAAACACCCTGTTTGCGATTAAACGCCTGATTGGCCGCCGCTTCCAGGACGAAGAAGTACAGCGTGATGAAGCCATCATGCCGTACAAAATCATCGGTGCTGACAACGGTGATGCATGGATTGATGTAAAAGGTCAGAAAATGGCACCGCCGCAGATCTCTGCTGAAGTGCTGAAGAAAATGAAGAAAACGGCGGAAGATTATCTGGGCGAGCCAGTAACTGAAGCGGTTATCACTGTACCTGCTTACTTCAACGATGCTCAGCGTCAGGCAACCAAAGATGCCGGTCGTATCGCAGGTCTGGAAGTCAAACGTATCATTAACGAACCGACTGCAGCAGCGCTGGCTTACGGCCTGGATAAAGAAGTCGGTAACCGTACTATCGCGGTCTATGACCTCGGTGGGGGTACTTTCGATATCTCTATTATCGAAATCGACGAAGTTGACGGCGAAAAAACCTTCGAAGTTCTGGCAACCAACGGTGATACCCACCTGGGTGGTGAAGACTTCGACAGCCGTATGATCAACTACCTGGTTGACGAATTTAAGAAAGA
Organism: Citrobacter sp. R56; assembly: GCF_016811995.1. Taxonomy (GTDB): domain Bacteria; phylum Pseudomonadota; class Gammaproteobacteria; order Enterobacterales; family Enterobacteriaceae; genus Citrobacter_D; species Citrobacter_D enshiensis. Next base: position 3,865,264 of record NZ_CP069159.1, on the reverse strand, counting down.
TCAGGGCATTGACCTGCGTAATGACCCGCTGGCAATGCAGCGCCTGAAAGAAGCCGCAGAAAAGGCGAAAATCGAACTGTCTTCTGCGCAGCAGACCGACGTGAACCTGCCGTACATCACTGCAGACGCGACCGGTCCGAAACACATGAACATCAAAGTGACCCGTGCGAAACTGGAAAGCCTGGTAGAAGACCTGGTGAACCGTTCCATCGAGCCACTGAAAGTTGCTCTGCAGGATGCTGGTCTGTCTGTTTCTGACGTTCAGGATGTTATCCTGGTCGGCGGTCAGACGCGTATGCCGATGGTGCAGAAGAAAGTTGCTGAGTTCTTCGGTAAAGAACCGCGTAAAGACGTTAACCCGGACGAAGCTGTTGCAATCGGTGCAGCTGTTCAGGGTGGTGTACTGACCGGTGATGTGAAAGACGTACTGCTGCTGGACGTTACCCCGCTGTCTCTGGGTATCGAAACCATGGGCGGCGTGATGACGGCGCTGATCAGCAAAAACACCACCATCCCGACCAAGCACAGCCAGGTGTTCTCTACCGCTGAAGACAACCAGTCTGCGGTAACCATCCATGTGCTGCAGGGTGAACGTAAACGTGCCGCTGATAACAAAGATCTGGGTCAGTTTAACCTGGATGGCATCAGCCCGGCACCGCGCGGTATGCCGCAGATCGAAGTGACCTTCGATATTGATGCCGATGGTATCCTGCACGTTTCCGCGAAAGACAAAAACAGCGGTAAAGAGCAGAAGATCACCATCAAGGCTTCTTCTGGTCTGAACGAAGAAGAAATTCAGAAAATGGTTCGCGAAGCAGAAGCGAACGCAGAATCTGACCGTAAGTTTGAAGAGCTGGTTCAGACCCGTAACCAGGGTGACCATCTGCTGCACAGCACCCGTAAGCAGGTTGAAGAAGCAGGCGATAAACTGCCAGCTGACGACAAAACTGCCATCGAGTCTGCTCTGACTGCGCTGGAAACATCTTTGAAAGGTGAAGACAAAGCAGACATCGAAGCGAAAATGCAGGCACTGGCTCAGGTTTCCCAGAAACTGATGGAAATCGCCCAGCAGCAGCATGCACAGCAGCAGGCTGGTTCAGCTGATGCTTCTGCAAACAACGCGAAAGATGACGATGTTGTCGACGCTGAGTTTGAAGAAGTGAAAGACAAAAAATAATCGCCCTTTGATTGGGTAATTACTGACACGGGCGAAGAGGTTTTCCTCTCCGCCCGTTTATGCATGTTAAGGGCAGATAAAAAGAGATGGCTAAGCAAGACTATTACGAGATTTTAGGCGTTTCCAAAACAGCGGAAGAGCGTGAAATCAAAAAGGCCTACAAGCGCCTGGCCATGAAATTTCACCCGGACCGTAACCAGGGTGATAAAGAGGCCGAAGCCAAATTCAAAGAGATCAAAGAAGCCTACGAGATCCTGACCGATGCACAAAAACGCGCGGCTTACGATCAGTACGGCCATGCTGCGTTTGAGCAAGGCGGTATGGGCGGCGGCGGCGGTTTTGGCGGCGGGGCTGACTTCAGCGATATCTTTGGTGACGTGTTTGGCGATATCTTTGGCGGCGGTCGTGGCCGTCAGCGCGCTTCACGTGGTGCTGATTTACGTTACAACATGGATCTCACTCTGGAAGAAGCCGTGCGTGGCGTCACCAAAGAGATCCGCATCCCGACGCTGGAAGAGTGTGATATTTGCCACGGCAGCGGCGCGAAATCAGGTACCAAGCCGCAGACCTGTCCAACCTGTCACGGTTCTGGCCAGGTACAGATGCGTCAGGGCTTTTTCGCTGTACAGCAGACCTGTCCGCATTGTCAGGGCCGCGGTACGCTGATCAAAGATCCGTGCAACAAATGCCACGGTCACGGTCGCGTTGAGAAAAGCAAAACGCTGTCCGTTAAAATCCCGGCAGGCGTGGATACGGGCGATCGCATTCGTCTTTCTGGTGAAGGTGAAGCCGGTGAGCATGGCGCGCCAGCAGGCGATCTGTACGTTCAGGTGCAGGTAAAACAGCACCCTATTTTCGAACGTGAAGGCAACAACCTGTACTGTGAAGTGCCAATCAACTTCGCAATGGCGGCGCTTGGCGGTGAGATTGAAGTCCCAACGCTGGATGGCCGCGTGAAGCTGAAGGTGCCTGGCGAAACACAGACCGGCAAATTGTTCCGCATGCGCGGTAAAGGCGTGAAGTCCGTACGCGGTGGCGCGCAGGGCGATTTACTCTGCCGTGTTGTCGTCGAAACGCCGGTTGGCCTGAATGACAAGCAGAAGCAACTGTTGAAAGATCTCCAGGACAGCTTTGGTGGACCAACGGGCGAGAAAAACAGCCCCCGTTCAAAAAGCTTTTTCGACGGCGTGAAAAAATTCTTTGATGATTTGACCCGCTAATTGCTTGCATGAGATCGGACAAGGGCCTGAGGTTGAGAAATCTCAGGCCTTTTTTATTAAACGTATTCATATAATTCGGCAAGGCGTAAGACTTTATTTCATCGTAAAAACCGAATTGTTTATCATAAATAATCTAATTTTAACGATCGATCATGCAGGTTAATATAGTAATTACGAAGTATTCACCTGATTGAGAGAATAAAAAGTGAAACATCTGCACCGTTTCTTTAGCAGCGATGCCTCTGGGGGCATCATTCTTATCATCGCCGCTGCGCTGGCTATGTTGATGGCGAACCTGGGATGGACCAGTGGCTGGTATCACGCATTTCTGGAAACACCGGTACAACTGCGGGTCGGCGCGTTAGAAATCAATAAAAACATGCTGTTGTGGATCAACGATGCACTGATGGCGGTGTTTTTCCTGTTGATCGGGCTTGAGGTCAAACGTGAACTTATGCAGGGGTCGCTGGCCAGTTTGCGTCAGGCGGCTTTCCCGATCATTGCCGCCATTGGGGGGATGATTGTCCCGGCCTTGCTCTATCTGGCGTTCAACTATGCGGATCCCATTACGCGTGAAGGGTGGGCCATTCCAGCCGCAACCGATATCGCGTTTGCTCTGGGTGTGCTGGCGCTGTTGGGGAGCCGTGTACCTCTGGCGCTGAAAATATTCCTGATGGCGCTGGCGATTATCGACGATCTGGGCGCGATTGTGATTATCGCGCTGTTCTACACCAGTGACCTTTCCGTGATGTCGTTAGGCGTTGCCGCGTTTGCGATTCTGGTGCTGGCCGTCCTGAATATGTGCGGGGTAAGGCGTACCGGTATTTATATTCTGGTGGGCATGGTGTTGTGGACGGCAGTGCTGAAGTCTGGAGTGCACGCAACGCTTGCTGGCGTGATTGTCGGCTTCTTCATTCCGCTCAAGGAGAAGCACGGTCGCTCTCCGGCCAAACGACTGGAGCACGTTTTGCATCCGTGGGTGGCGTATCTGATTCTGCCACTGTTCGCTTTTGCCAATGCTGGGGTCTCGTTACAGGGTGTGACGATGGACGGACTGACCTCCATGCTTCCGCTGGGGATTATTGCGGGTCTGTTAATCGGTAAACCGTTGGGTATCAGCGTGTTCTGCTGGTTGGCTCTGCGTCTCAAACTGGCGCAATTACCGGAAGGGACGAACTTCCAGCAGATTATGGCCGTCGGGATCTTGTGCGGTATCGGATTTACCATGTCGATTTTCATCGCCAGTCTGGCATTTGGAAATGTCGATCCTGAGCTGATTAACTGGGCAAAACTGGGAATTCTGATCGGATCGTTGTTGTCGGCGATTGTGGGTTATAGTTGGCTTCGTGCCCGCTTAAATACGCCTGTTTAACGGGCGTGGAATGACAAGGGAGCCAAATGCGGCTCCCTTTGCGACATTGTTCAGGGAGAGAAATGAGCATGCCCCATATTAATTACAACCATCTTTATTACTTCTGGCATGTCTATAAAGAAGGTTCTGTTGTTGGTGCAGCAGAGGCGCTGTATCTGACCCCACAAACTATTACCGGCCAGATTAAAGCCCTTGAAGAGCGTTTACAGGGAAAATTGTTCAAGCGGAAGGGGCGTGGCCTGGAGCCCAGCGAGTTAGGGGAATTGGTTTTTCGCTATGCGGATAAAATGTTCACGCTGAGCCAGGAGATGCTGGATATCGTGAATTACCGCAAAGAGTCAAACCTGCTGTTTGACGTTGGCGTGGCGGATGCGCTTTCCAAACGTCTGGTCAGCAGCGTGCTGGATGCCGCTGTGGCTGAGGGAGAACAGATCCACCTGCGGTGCTTTGAATCTACGCATGAGATGTTACTTGAACAACTGAGTCAGCATAAGCTGGATATGATCATCTCTGATTGCCCGATAGACTCCACGCAGCAGGAAGGACTCTTCTCTGTGAGGATTGGCGAATGCAGCGTCAGCTTCTGGTGTACTCATCCGCTCCCTGATAAACCGTTTCCTGCCTGTCTGGAGGAACGCCGGGTGTTGATTCCAGGGCGTCGTTCAATGCTGGGACGCAAATTGCTGAACTGGATTAACTCCCAGGGGCTAAACGTTGAGATTCTGGGTGAGTTTGATGATGCGGCGTTGATGAAGGCATTTGGCGCGACTCACAATGCGATCTTTGTGGCTCCAACGCTCTATGCGAATGATTTTTATGCAGACGATTCGATTGTTGAAATCGGGCGCGTAGAGAATGTCATGGAAGAGTACCATGCCATTTTTGCGGAGAGGATGATTCAACATCCTGCGGTACAACGAATTTGTCATGCGGACTACAGCACGCTTTTTGCTCCTGCGAGCAAGTAAAGCGAGTGTGCCGGACAGACATAAAAAAACCCGCTTGCGCGGGTTCTTTTACAAAGCTTCAACACTCAGGCGATTAAGCCAGTTTGTTGATTTGTGCAGTCAGGTTAGCTTTATGACGTGCAGCTTTGTTTTTGTGGATCAGACCTTTAGCAGCCTGACGGTCCACGATTGGTTGCATTTCGTTAAATGCTTTCAGTGCAGTAGCTTTGTCGCCAGCTTCGATAGCTGCGTATACTTTCTTGATGAAAGTACGCATCATAGAGCGACGGCTTGCGTTGTGCTTACGAGCCTTTTCAGACTGAACGGCGCGCTTCTTAGCTGATTTGATATTAGCCAAGGTCCAACTCCCAAATGTGTTCTATATGGACAATTCAAAGGCCGAGGAATATGCCCTCTTAGCCTTCTTTTGTCAATGGATTTGTGCAAATAAGCGCCGTTAATATTGCAGCACTCGTTGCGTAGTGATGGCGCAGGATTCTACCAGCTTGCGGACTGTGAATACAGCTTTTCCGCGATAAAAATTGAACAGGGCGGCCAGTTTTTTGTATTGATTTGGCCATAACAATGAAAACAAACCTCTTTATGTTTCGCTGCATCAATCGCCGGTTAACCTTGACCGCTGTACAAGGTATACTTTGGCGATTTTCACTGTTTTGAGCCAGACATGAAGCTGATACGCGGCATACATAATCTCAGTCAGGCCCCACATGGGTGTGTGCTGACCATTGGTAATTTCGACGGTGTGCACCGTGGCCATCGTGCATTGCTGCAGGGCTTGCAGGAAGAAGGGCGCAAGCGTGGTTTACCGGTAATGGTCATGATATTCGAGCCACAACCGCTGGAGCTGTTTGCGACTGAAAAGGCGCCTGCGCGTCTGACCCGCCTACGGGAAAAACTACGCTACCTGGCAGAGTGTGGCGTCGAATACGTGCTGTGCGTGCGTTTCGACCGGCGGTTTGCCGCGCTCACGGCGCAAATGTTTATCAGTGACCTGCTGGTAACGCGTCTCGGCGTACAATTTCTTGCCATTGGCGACGATTTCCGCTTTGGTGCTGGTCGCGAAGGCGATTTCTTGTTATTACAGAAAGCGGGCGCTGAGTATGGTTTTGACATCACCAGCACCCAGACGTTCTGTGAAGGTGGTGTGCGAATCAGCAGTACAGCGGTGCGCCAGGCGTTGGCAGATGACAACCTGTCGCTCGCTGAAAGTTTACTGGGACGCCCCTTTACCATCTCCGGGCGTGTTGTCCACGGCGATGAGTTAGGGCGCACCATCGGTTTTCCTACGGCGAATTTACCGCTACGTCGTCAGGTTTCCCCGGTTAAAGGGGTCTATGCGGTTGAAGTGATGGGCCTTGGCGACACGCCGTTACCCGGCGTCGCTAACATTGGTACTCGCCCAACGGTGGCGGGCGTGCGTCAACAGTTGGAAGTGCATCTGCTGGACGTTGCAATGGACCTCTACGGTCGCCATATAGATGTAATACTGCGTAAAAAGATACGCAATGAGCAGCGGTTCGCTTCTCTTGATGAGTTGAAAGCGCAGATCGCGCGTGATGAGTTAACGGCCCGCGAATTTTTTGGGCTATCAAACCCGGCGTAAGCCTACGTGAAAAATACGGAAACGAGAATCTGATGAGTGACTATAAATCAACCCTGAATTTGCCGGAAACAGGGTTCCCGATGCGTGGCGATCTCGCCAAACGCGAACCGGGAATGCTGGCGCGTTGGACTGATGATGACCTGTACGGCATCATTCGTGCGGCCAAAAAAGGCAAAAAAACCTTCATTCTGCATGATGGCCCTCCTTATGCGAATGGCAGTATTCATATTGGTCACTCAGTTAACAAGATTCTGAAAGACATTATCGTGAAGTCCAAAGGACTTACGGGATTTGACTCACCTTATGTTCCGGGCTGGGACTGTCATGGTTTGCCAATCGAACTGAAAGTTGAACAGGAATACGGTAAACCGGGCGAGAAGTTCACTGCGGCGGAGTTCCGTGCGAAGTGCCGTGAATATGCAGCGACGCAGGTCGACGGTCAGCGTAATGACTTTATCCGCCTGGGCGTGCTGGGTGACTGGTCGCATCCGTATCTGACCATGGACTTCAAAACCGAAGCCAACATCATTCGTGCGCTGGGTAAAATCATCGGTAACGGCCATCTGCACAAAGGCGCGAAGCCGGTGCACTGGTGCGTAGACTGCCGTTCCGCACTGGCGGAAGCAGAAGTTGAATATTACGACAAAACCTCTCCGTCTATCGACGTGGCTTTCCACGCCGCCTCTCAGGATGCCGTGAAAGCTAAATTCGGCGTCACTTCCGTGAACGGTCCGATTTCACTGGTTATCTGGACCACAACCCCGTGGACCCTGCCTGCTAACCGTGCGATTTCTCTGGCGGCTGATTTCGATTATGCGCTGGTACAGATTGACGATCAGGCGCTGATTCTGGCGAAAGATCTGGTTGAAGGCGTCATGCAGCGTATTGGCGCCGCAAACTACAGCATCCTTGGCACGGTAAAAGGTGCGGAACTGGAACTGTTGCGCTTTACCCATCCGTTTATGGGCTTCGACGTCCCGGCGATCCTTGGTGATCACGTGACGCTGGATGCCGGTACCGGGGCCGTTCATACCGCACCGGGCCACGGTCCTGACGACTATGTGATTGGTCAGAAATACGGTCTGGAAGTCGCTAACCCTGTTGGCCCGGATGGCACATATCTGCCGGGTACTTACCCGACGCTGGATGGTGTTAACGTATTCAAAGCAAACGATATTGTCGTTGCATTGCTGACTGAAAAAGGCGCACTGCTGCACGTAGAAAAAATGCAGCACAGCTATCCGTGCTGCTGGCGTCACAAGTCGCCGATCATCTTCCGTGCGACGCCGCAGTGGTTTGTCAGCATGGATCAGCAAGGCCTGCGCGCGCAGTCGCTGAAAGAGATTAAAGGCGTACAGTGGATCCCGGACTGGGGTCAGGCACGTATCGAATCTATGGTCGCGAACCGTCCTGACTGGTGTATCTCCCGTCAGCGTACTTGGGGTGTGCCGATGTCTCTGTTTGTTCACAAAGACACCGAAGAGCTGCATCCTCGCGCCATTGAACTGATGGAAGAAGTGGCGAAGCGCGTTGAAGTTGACGGCATTCAGGCCTGGTGGGATCTCGACCCGAAAGAGATTCTGGGCGATGACGCTGACCAGTATGTGAAAGTGCCGGATACGCTGGACGTCTGGTTTGACTCTGGCTCCACCCACTCTTCCGTGGTAGATGTGCGCCCTGAATTCTCCGGTCACGCTGCGGATATGTATCTGGAAGGTTCTGACCAGCATCGCGGCTGGTTCATGTCTTCTCTGATGATCTCCACTGCCATGAAAGGCAAAGCGCCATACCGCCAGGTACTGACCCACGGATTTACTGTGGATGGTCAGGGTCGCAAGATGTCTAAATCTATCGGTAATACCGTTTCTCCTCAGGATGTGATGAACAAACTGGGCGCGGATATCCTGCGTTTGTGGGTGGCATCTACCGATTATACCGGTGAGATGGCCGTTTCTGACGAAATCCTGAAGCGTGCTGCCGACAGCTATCGTCGTATCCGTAACACCGCGCGCTTCCTGCTGGCGAACCTGAACGGGTTCGATCCGGTGAAAGACATGGTGAAACCGGAAGAGATGGTCGTGTTGGACCGGTGGGCGGTTGGCTGTGCGCAAGCCGCACAGGAAGACATCCTGAAAGCGTATGAAGCCTACGACTTCCACGAAGTGGTACAACGCCTGATGCGTTTCTGCTCCGTTGAAATGGGCTCGTTCTACCTCGACATCATCAAAGATCGTCAGTACACCGCGAAATCAGACAGCGTGGCGCGTCGTAGCTGCCAGACTGCCCTGTATCACATTGCAGAAGCGCTGGTACGCTGGATGGCGCCGATCATGTCCTTCACGGCGGACGAAATCTGGGGCTACCTGCCGGGCTCCCGCGAGAAATACGTTTTCACCGGCGAGTGGTACACCGGCCTGTTTGGCCTGGCCGATGCCGAAGCCATGAACGACGCCTTCTGGGACGAACTGCTGAAAGTCCGTGGCGAAGTGAACAAAGTCATCGAACAGGCACGTGCGGACAAGAAAGTGGGCGGTTCTCTGGAAGCGGCGGTGACGCTGTATGCGGAACCTGAACTGGCTGCCAAACTGACCGCACTGGGCAACGAATTACGATTCGTCCTGTTGACCTCCGGTGCTGTTGTTGCGGAGTATGCAAGTGCGCCTGCTGACGCACAGCAGAGCGAACTGTTGAAAGGGCTGAAAGTCGCCCTGAGCAAAGCCGAGGGTGATAAGTGTCCGCGTTGCTGGCATTACACGACGGATGTCGGCCAGGTGGCGGAACACGCAGACATCTGCGGACGCTGTGTCAGCAATATCGCCGGTGATGGCGAACAACGTAAGTTTGCCTGATGAGTAAGCCTATCTGTTCAACTGGACTGCGCTGGCTGTGGCTGGTGGTGATCGTGCTGATTATCGATTTGGGCAGCAAATACCTGATCCTCCAGAATTTTGCTCTGGGGGATACGGTGTCGCTGTTCCCATCGCTTAATCTGCATTATGCGCGTAACTACGGCGCGGCGTTCAGTTTCCTTGCCGATAGTGGTGGCTGGCAGCGTTGGTTCTTCGCCGGTATTGCCATTGGTATCTGCGTGATCCTGATGGTGATGATGTATCGTGGAAAAGCTTCGCAAAAGCTGAATAACATTGCTTATGCGTTGATTATCGGTGGCGCGCTGGGCAATTTATTTGATCGTTTGTGGCATGGCTTCGTGGTCGATATGATCGACTTCTACGTCGGCAACTGGCACTTCGCGACGTTTAACCTCGCGGATACCGCAATTTGTGTCGGCGCGGCGATGATTGTGCTGGAAGGCTTTTTGCCTTCGAAAGAGAAAAAAGCCGCATAAAAAATGGCCGGATGGCGCTTATCAGGTGCTGTAGGCCTGATAAGCGTAGCGCCATCAGGCAAACCTGTGCCGGATGGCGGCGTAAATGCCTTATCCGGCCTACAATATATCGCAATCCTTGTAGGCCCGGTAAGCGTAGCGCCACCGGGCAAACAGGCGGCAGCAATTTTAAAGAGCAACCTGCATGTCTAAATCAGTACAGAGTAACAGTGCGGTGCTGGTGCACTTCACCTTAAAGCTCGACGATGGCTCCACCGCAGAGTCGACCCGCAATAATGGTAAACCTGCGCTATTCCGCCTGGGTGATGGTTCTCTGTCTGAAGGACTGGAGCAGCATCTTCTTGGCCTGAAAAATGGCGAAAAGACCACGTTTTCTCTGGAGCCGGATGCCGCCTTTGGCGTACCGAGCCCGGATTTGATTCAGTATTTCTCGCGCCGGGAATTTATGGACGCGGGCGAACCCGAAATCGGGGCAATTATGCTCTTTACCGCAATGGACGGCAGTGAAATGCCTGGCGTGATCCGTGAAATTAATGGCGACTCCATCACCGTTGATTTCAACCATCCGCTGGCAGGGCGTATCGTTCATTTTGATATTGAAGTGCTGGAAGTCGATCCGGCACTGGAGGCGTAAAATGCAGATCCTGTTGGCCAACCCGCGCGGATTTTGCGCAGGTGTAGACCGCGCTATCAGCATTGTGGAAAACGCGCTGGCGATTTATGGCGCACCAATTTATGTTCGTCACGAAGTGGTACATAACCGTTATGTGGTGGACACCCTGCGCGAGCGTGGGGCGATTTTTATTGAGCAAATCAGTGAAGTACCGGACGGTGCGATCCTGATTTTCTCTGCCCATGGCGTGTCTCAGGCGGTACGCAACGAAGCGAAAAGCCGCGATCTCACGGTTTTTGACGCGACCTGTCCGCTGGTAACGAAAGTGCATATGGAAGTGGCGCGCGCCAGCCGTCGCGGCGAAGAGTCGATCCTGATTGGTCATGCAGGGCACCCGGAAGTCGAAGGTACGATGGGGCAGTACAGTAACCCGGTAGGGGGGATGTACCTGGTCGAGTCCCCAGAGGATGTCTGGACGCTGAATGTCAAAAATGAGGGCAAACTCTCCTTTATGACGCAAACCACGCTTTCCGTGGATGACACCTCAGACGTTATTGATGCGCTGCGTAAGCGATTCCCGAAAATCGTCGGGCCGCGTAAAGACGATATCTGTTATGCGACGACCAACCGTCAGGAAGCGGTGCGTGCGCTGGCTGAACAGGCCGATGTGGTGTTAGTGGTCGGCTCAAAGAATTCCTCAAACTCCAACCGTCTGGCTGAACTGGCGCAGCGAATGGGGAAAACGGCATTTCTTATCGACGATGCGACCGATATTCAGGAAACGTGGGTCAAGAATGCGGCCTGCGTTGGCGTCACTGCCGGGGCATCCGCACCGGATATTCTGGTACAGAATGTCATTTCGCGTCTGCAGGAGCTTGGTGGCGGCGAAGCGATTCCGCTGGAAGGCCGTGAAGAGAACATCGTTTTTGAAGTGCCGAAAGAGTTACGAGTGGATGTTCGTGAAGTAGAGTAAATCTTGCACGTGATGATTATGAGAAGATGCCAGACTTGATGTCTGGCATTTTTTTATGGAGAAAATATGCGCCTACCCATTATTCTCGACACCGATCCCGGCATTGATGATGCCGCGGCGATTGCCGCTGCGCTGTTTGCCCCTCAGCTTGATCTGCGGCTGATGACCACGGTCGCCGGTAACGTCTCGGTGGAGAAAACCACCCGTAACGCCCTGCAACTGCTGCATTTCTGGAATACCGATGTTCCTCTGGCGCAGGGGGCCGCCAAGCCGCTGCTGCGTTCGTTACGCGACGCCGCTGATGTTCATGGCGAATCCGGTATGGAAGGCTATGATTTTGTTGGCCATGACCGACAGCCGCTGGCGAAACCGGCCTTTATCGCCATTCGTGACGCGCTGATGAGCGCCCCGGAACCGGTCACTCTGGTCGCGATTGGCCCGTTAACCAACATTGCACTGCTGCTGATGCACTCTCCGGAATGTACGTTCAATATCCGCCGTCTGGTGATCATGGGCGGTTCTGCCGGGCGGGGGAACTTCACCCCGAATGCCGAATTCAACATCGCGGTCGATCCGGAAGCGGCCGCCTGTGTATTCCAGAGTGGAATTGAAATTGTGATGTGCGGGCTGGATGTCACGAATCAGGCCATGCTGACGCCGGAGTATCTGGCCGCGTTACCCACCCTGAATCGTACCGGAAAGATGCTGCATGCCCTGTTCAGTCACTATCGCAGCGGAACAATGAGCACTGGCGTGCGGATGCACGACCTCTGCGCTATCGCCTGGCTGGTTCGCCCGGATCTGTTTACCGTCAAGCCGTGCTTCGTCGCGGTAGAAACGCAGGGGGAATATACCGCCGGAACAACCGTTGTGGATATTGAGGGACGAATGAACAGACCGGCAAACGCACAGGTCGCCCTCGATATCGATGTCGCTGGTTTTCAGCAATGGGTTGCAGACGTGCTGGCATTGGCTCCGTAAATCCAGGTGTATCAAACGGTATGGTGCGACTTATTCCGATGCATCATGCCTTTTACTGATATCTCACCCTGTTTATCATTAAATTCTAATTATCGACGTTTTTGGCTAGCGGTGCGGCAGCGCGCTGGTTAATCTGAAAACGATTTACGTAAAATTAACAAAAGAGAATAGCTATGCATGATGCACATATCCGCGTTGCCATCGCGGGAGCCGGTGGACGCATGGGACGTCAGTTGATTCAGGCGACACTGAGCATGGAAGGCGTCCAATTGGGCGCGGCGTTGGAGCGGGAAGGTTCCTCATTGCTGGGCAGCGATGCGGGTGAACTGGCGGGTGCCGGAAAGTGCGGTGTTACCATACAAAGCAGCCTTGATGCCATCAAAGACGATTTTGATGTGTTCATTGATTTTACCCGCCCGGAAGGGACGCTGATGCATCTGGCCTTTTGCCGCCAGCACGGCAAAAGCATGGTGATAGGTACGACTGGATTCGACGAGGCTGGTAAGCAGGCTATTCGCGACGCCGCTCAGGAGGTCGGGATTGTTTTTGCGGCGAACTTTAGTGTGGGCGTCAACGTCATGCTGAAGCTTCTCGAAAAAGCGGCAAAAGTGATGGGCGACTACGCCGACATTGAAATTATTGAAGCGCACCATCGTCATAAAGTGGATGCGCCGTCAGGTACGGCACTGGCGATGGGGGAAGCGATTGCCCATGCGCTGGACAAAGATCTTAAAGACTGCGCCGTCTACAGCCGGGAAGGCTATACCGGTGAGCGAGTACCCGGCACGATTGGTTTTGCTACCGTACGTGCGGGTGACATTGTGGGTGAACATACTGCGATGTTTGCCGATATTGGTGAGCGCGTTGAGATCACGCATAAGGCATCCAGCCGCATGACATTTGCTAACGGAGCCGTAAAATCGGCAATTTGGTTAAAATGCAAATCAAATGGTCTTTTTGATATGCGAGATGTGCTTAATTTAAATGATTTATAAGCATGAGTTACCCTTAGTGATGTGGTCATTGTAGTCATAATTTATTGATTACATAGGGCAATATTTTATTGCCCTTTTATTTTATTGGTTTAGTTATCTGTTTTTCATGAGTGGCTAGAAATTTCATGTTTTTGTCTTTGTTTATGTTGGTTTTATGTAAATTTTGACCAGATGGTCTACTTTTTCCATCTTGGTAGCGTATTCCCATACTCTTTTCGTCGCGCAAGCGTTTTCCGAAACGACTTAGCTGATCTTTTTGCCTGTTAAATCGCGCGATTTATCTCAGTGACGTAAAATAATAATAAAAATTCCCCTTTCAGGTAGACTTTTGTCTGGTCTGTCTCTAGAATGCCGCCGTTTGCCAGAAATACATGGGTAAGCAAATTTGCATTGATTCATGCAATCAAAATGAATTAATATGCAAATAAAGTGAGTGAATATTCTCTGGAGGGTGTTTTGATTAAGTCAGCGCTATTGGTTCTGGAAGACGGAACCCAGTTTCACGGTCGGGCCATAGGGGCAACGGGTTCGGCGGTTGGGGAAGTCGTTTTCAATACTTCAATGACCGGTTATCAAGAAATCCTCACTGATCCTTCCTATTCCCGCCAAATCGTCACTCTTACTTATCCCCATATCGGTAATGTCGGCACCAATGAAGCCGATGCAGAATCCTCTCAGGTACATGCGCAAGGTCTGGTCATTCGCGACCTGCCGCTGATTGCCAGCAACTACCGCAATACTGAAGACCTCTCTTCTTACCTGAAACGCCATAACATCGTGGCGATTGCCGATATCGATACCCGTAAGCTGACGCGCCTGCTGCGTGAGAAAGGCGCTCAGAACGGCTGCATCATCGCCGGTGATAATCTGGATGCGCAGCTGGCGCTGGAAAAGGCCAAAGCGTTCCCGGGGCTGAATGGTATGGACCTGGCGAAAGAAGTGACCACGGCTGAAACCTACGGCTGGACTCAGGGTAGCTGGACGCTGGCAGGCGAACTGCCAGAAGCCAAAAAAGAAGAAGAGCTGCCGTTCCACGTCGTTGCCTACGATTTTGGCGCCAAACGCAACATTCTGCGCATGCTGGTAGACCGCGGCTGCCGCCTGACGGTTGTCCCAGCGAAAACCTCTGCTGAAGACGTACTGAAGATGAATCCGGACGGTATTTTCCTCTCTAACGGCCCTGGCGACCCGGCTCCGTGTGATTACGCTATCGACGCGATTGAAAAATTCCTCCAGACCGAGATTCCGGTATTCGGTATCTGCCTGGGCCATCAGCTGTTAGCGCTGGCCAGCGGTGCGAAAACCATCAAGATGAAATTCGGTCACCACGGTGGTAACCACCCGGTGAAAGATATTGATAACAACGTGGTGATGATTACCGCGCAGAACCACGGTTTTGCGGTAGATGAAGCGACGCTGCCTGCTAACCTGCGTGTGACCCACAAATCGCTGTTCGATGGCACCCTGCAGGGAATTCACCGCACCGATAAACCGGCGTTTAGTTTCCAGGGACACCCGGAAGCCAGCCCAGGCCCGCACGATGCCGCGCCACTGTTCGATCACTTTATCGAACTTATCGAGCAATACCGTAAGACCGCTAAATAATCAGGAGCCGAGAAGACAATGCCAAAACGTACAGATATAAAAAGCATCCTGATCCTTGGCGCTGGTCCGATTGTAATCGGCCAGGCCTGCGAATTTGACTACTCCGGCGCACAGGCCTGTAAAGCCCTGCGTGAAGAGGGTTACCGCGTTATTCTGGTGAACTCTAACCCGGCGACCATCATGACCGACCCGGAAATGGCCGATGCCACCTACATCGAGCCGATTCACTGGGAAGTCGTACGCAAAATCATTGAAAAAGAGCGTCCGGACGCCGTACTGCCAACCATGGGCGGTCAGACGGCGCTGAACTGCGCGCTGGAGCTGGAACGTCAGGGCGTGCTGGAAGAGTTCGGCGTCACCATGATTGGTGCTACCGCTGATGCAATTGATAAAGCCGAAGACCGCCGCCGTTTCGACGTGGCGATGAAGAAAATCGGCCTCGACACCGCACGTTCCGGTATTGCACACACCATGGAAGAAGCGCTGGCGGTTGCCGCTGACGTTGGCTATCCGTGCATCATCCGTCCAAGCTTCACCATGGGCGGCACCGGCGGCGGTATCGCTTACAACCGCGAAGAGTTCGAAGAGATTTGCGAGCGCGGCCTGGATCTTTCCCCAACCAAAGAGCTGCTGATTGACGAGTCGCTGATTGGCTGGAAAGAGTACGAGATGGAAGTGGTGCGTGATAAAAACGACAACTGCATCATCGTCTGCTCTATCGAAAACTTCGACGCCATGGGCATCCACACCGGTGACTCCATCACCGTAGCGCCTGCTCAGACTCTGACCGACAAAGAATACCAAATCATGCGTAACGCCTCGATGGCGGTACTGCGTGAAATCGGCGTTGAGACCGGCGGTTCTAACGTCCAGTTCTCGGTTAACCCGAAAGACGGTCGTCTGATCGTTATCGAAATGAACCCACGTGTCTCCCGCTCCTCGGCGCTGGCGTCTAAAGCAACCGGCTTCCCGATTGCCAAAGTGGCAGCGAAACTGGCGGTGGGCTACACCCTCGATGAGCTGATGAACGACATCACCGGCGGCCGTACTCCGGCTTCCTTCGAACCGTCCATCGACTACGTCGTTACCAAGATTCCACGCTTTAACTTCGAAAAATTCGCCGGTGCGAACGACCGTCTGACCACCCAGATGAAATCTGTCGGTGAAGTGATGGCGATTGGCCGCACGCAGCAGGAATCCCTGCAGAAAGCGCTGCGCGGTCTGGAAGTCGGTGCAACCGGCTTTGACCCGAAAGTCAGCCTCGACGACCCGGAAGCCCTGACCAAAATTCGCCGCGAACTGAAAGACGCCGGTGCCGAGCGTATCTGGTACATCGCCGATGCCTTCCGCGCTGGCCTGTCTGTCGACGGCGTGTTTAACCTGACCAACATCGACCGCTGGTTCCTGGTGCAGATTGAAGAGCTGGTACGTCTGGAAGAGAAAGTGGCTGAAGTCGGTATCACCGGCCTCAACGCTGACTTCCTGCGCCACCTGAAACGTAAAGGCTTTGCCGATGCGCGTCTGGCTAAACTGGCCGGCGTACGCGAAGCGGAAGTTCGCAAACTGCGTGACCAGTACAACCTGCACCCGGTCTACAAACGTGTGGACACCTGCGCCGCAGAGTTCGCCACCGACACCGCCTACATGTACTCCACGTACGAAGACGAGTGCGAAGCCAACCCGTCCACCGACCGCGATAAAATCATGGTCCTCGGCGGCGGCCCGAACCGTATCGGTCAGGGCATCGAGTTCGACTACTGCTGCGTACACGCCTCACTGGCGCTGCGCGAAGACGGTTACGAGACCATCATGGTCAACTGTAACCCGGAAACAGTTTCTACCGACTACGACACTTCTGACCGTCTGTACTTTGAGCCGGTGACGCTGGAAGACGTGCTGGAAATCGTGCGCATCGAGAAGCCGAAGGGCGTTATCGTGCAGTACGGCGGCCAGACCCCGCTGAAGCTGGCGCGTGCGCTGGAAGCCGCTGGTGTACCGGTTATCGGTACCAGCCCGGATGCTATCGACCGTGCAGAAGACCGCGAGCGCTTCCAGCATGCGGTTGACCGTCTGAAGCTGAAACAGCCGGCCAACGCCACCGTCACCGCGATTGAGATGGCGGTTGAGAAGGCGAAAGAGATTGGCTACCCGCTGGTGGTTCGCCCGTCCTACGTACTCGGCGGCCGCGCGATGGAAATCGTCTACGACGAAATCGACCTGCGTCGCTACTTCCAGACCGCCGTCAGCGTCTCCAACGATGCACCGGTACTGCTGGACCGCTTCCTTGACGACGCCATTGAAGTCGATGTCGACGCTATCTGCGACGGCGAAATGGTGCTGATTGGCGGCATCATGGAGCACATCGAGCAGGCAGGCGTTCACTCCGGTGACTCCGCGTGTTCTCTGCCAGCCTACACGCTGAGCCAGGAAATCCAGGACGTAATGCGCCAGCAGGTGCAGAAACTGGCCTTCGAACTGCAGGTGCGTGGTCTGATGAACGTGCAGTTTGCGGTGAAAGACAACGAAGTCTACCTGATTGAAGTCAACCCACGTGCGGCACGTACCGTACCGTTCGTCTCTAAAGCGACCGGTGTACCGCTGGCGAAGGTGGCGGCGCGCGTGATGGCAGGCCAGACGCTGGCACAGCAGGGCGTCACCAAAGAAATCATCCCGCCGTACTACTCGGTGAAAGAAGTGGTGCTGCCGTTCAATAAATTCCCGGGCGTTGACCCGCTGTTAGGGCCAGAAATGCGCTCTACCGGGGAAGTGATGGGCGTAGGCCGCACCTTCGCAGAAGCGTTCGCTAAGGCACAGTTGGGCAGTAGCTCTACCATGAAGAAATCCGGTCGTGCATTGCTCTCTGTTCGCGAAGGCGACAAAGAGCGCGTGGTAGACCTGGCCGCAAAACTGCTGAAGCAGGGCTTTGAACTGGATGCCACCCACGGCACGGCGATTGTGCTGGGAGAAGCCGGTATTAACCCGCGTCTGGTGAACAAGGTGCATGAAGGTCGTCCGCACATTCAGGACCGTATCAAGAATGGCGAATACACCTACATCATCAACACCACCGCAGGTCGCCAGGCGATTGAAGACTCCAAACTGATTCGCCGCAGCGCGCTGCAGTATAAAGTGCATTATGACACCACGCTGAACGGCGGTTTCGCCACGGCGATGGCGTTAAATGCGGATGCTACCGAGAAGGTGACATCGGTGCAGGAAATGCACGCGCAGATTCAAAAATAATCTCGGCTGGCGGGGGCTTACCCGCCTTCCGGCAAAACGGAATATTTGCCATTAATCTTAACGGTTCCTTTTCAGGAACCTTTTTTTTTGAGCCGATAAGGTAAATCCAGGATATTTATATTTCTTTAATCATATTTACAATGTGACAAGCAAGATTTAGCTCACACTAATTAATCTTTAACTTGCATATTATCGCTGATATCCACGACTTTAATATGGCTAATGGCATTGCGTTAATTTGCGCCGACAGAGCCTGAGCAAGAATTTTAATTAGTGAAAATGGTGTGCCTATGTGTGAAGAATATGTTGAAAAACCACTTTATTTGTTAATTGCTGATTGGGTGATGGCGCAAAATCGTTGGGTTACCGCCAAAGAGATCGCTAAGCATTTTGATATGGACCATTGCAAAGCGATTAATACGGTTTCTTATATTCTCTCTGAGGTTGGGGAAATAGCCTGCGAAACCAAGACAATTCCAAACCAACTTGAGGGGCGGGGATGTCAATGTCAGCGACTGGTGCGTATCAATAATATTGATGCTTCACTGTATACCCGCCTGGGTATCAGTGCGCAGACAAAAGTGGTCAGCCCGGTGAGCCGAACCTGTATGTCTGTACCGCCGAGGGAGCTCAATCGCGAACAAAAATGGCAGATGATGCTTTCTAAAAGCATGCGTCGTTAATCGTAATGGCCTGTTTGTCGGAGGGCGTCGTGAAACGCCTTATCCGGCAAACACTTTCACCTTTCTGAACGGCCAGACAGGCGCTGGCGCCATCCAGCATGATTTACATTTCCGATTTTGGTTTTACTTCCGTGGTGCCTTTCAGCCTCGGCCGGTTTTCTTCTACCTGTGTTAACGGTTGTGTTTCATGTAGCGCGGCCCGACAGCGGACAGCAAGATCCTGATATTCCTTCGTATTGAGCCGCTTCCAGCGTAACTCCTCGTCCGTCACTGGACGCAGAAAACGTGCGGGTGTGCCCACCAGTAGCTGGCGGGGAGCACCGGCAAATCCTGCTTTCACAAAACTCATTGCAGCGACGATGCTCTCTTCGCCAATCACTGCGCCGTCCATGATGACGCTGTTCATGCCGACCAGCGCGTCCTGCCCTACAATGCAGCCGTGCAGAATCGCGCCGTGTCCAATGTGCCCATTCTCATGCACGATGGTGTCGGTGTCGCAATAGCCATGCATAATGCAGCCATCCTGGAGATTGGCGCCCGCTTCAAGGATCAGGCGGCCATAGTCGCCGCGCAGCGAAGCGTGTGGGCCGATATAAACGCCAGCCCCAACAATCACATCGCCAATAAGTACGGCGCTGGGATGGACATACGCCTCTGGGTGTACCACCGGAATCAGGCCTTCAAAGGCGTAATAGCTCATAAATTTTCCTTTATGTTTTTTGCCGGATGGCGGCATAAATGCCTTATCAGGCCTACGAAACAGTTATTCTTTGTAGGCCTGAATCAGGTATTAACGTCCTTTCCAGACCGGATCGCGTTTTTCTGCAAATGCCAGCGGCCCTTCGACGGCATCTTCGGAATGCAGTACGGCAGGGTAATGTTTTAGCGCGCCGCTGCGGATGTGGCGATAGCCTTCTTCAACCGGCATTTCGCTGGTGGCGCGGTAAATCTCTTTGAGCGCGGCGATGGCCAGCGGTGCGCTGTCTACCAGTTGTTGCGCCAGTTCGCGAGCGCTATCCATGAGTTCAGACTGGCTCACGACGCGGTTCACGATCCCCCAGCGCAGTGCTTCTTCAGCATCCATGCGTCTGCCGGTCATCACCATTTCATTGACGATGGCAGGTGGCAGCAGTTTCGGCAGGCGCAGTACGCCGCCGCTGTCTGGCACGATCCCCAGTTTGGCTTCCGGCAACGCGAAGCTGGCGTTTTCTGCGCAGACAATAAAGTCAGCCGCCAGCGCCAGCTCAAAGCCGCCGCCAAACGCATAGCCGTTAACGGCAGCAATGACCGGTTTGTCGAGGTCAAAGATTTCGGTCAAGCCAGCAAATCCGCCAGGACCAAAATCGGCATCTGGCGCTTCACCTTCAGCGGCGGCTTTCAGGTCCCAGCCGGCAGAAAAGAATTTTTCTCCGCCGCCGGTAATAATGGCCACGCGCAGCTCTGGATCGTCACGGAACTGGAGAAAAACCTCGCCCATTTCGAAACTGGTTTTGGCATCGATGGCATTCGCTTTTGGCCTGTCCAGGGTAATTTCCAGAATGTGGCCGTTGCGGGTCAGATGTAATGATTCACTCATTTTTTCACTCCTTAATTATTTTTATTCCGTTACAGAGGCAGCACGGATCCTGCAAAGCGCTGCATCCATTTCGTCGTGATATTTTTCTGCGTGGGCTATTTCCCCACCGTGTGCGTTATTTCAGATTTTTTTTGATTATTTTTCCTGAACAATTGCGTGGCAAATCGGTTCGTATCTCCATAAAAGAGGGAACTTTAAATTTCGCCATATTCATTTCACAAAAACCGAAAAACTCATCTTCGCTTAACGTCTCTCCTTCGTTGAGCACTACAAAAGCTTTAATGGCTTCATCGCGAATAGAATCTTTAATCCCGACAACAACGATGTCCTGAATCTTCGGGTGTGCGGATATAATATTTTCCAGTTCAACGCAGGAGACGTTTTCCCCTCCGCGCTTGATCATGTTGCAGCGCCGGTCGACAAAATAGAAAAAGCCTTCTTCGTCCCGGTAGCCGGAGTCACCTGTATGCACCCAGCCTTCTGGCTCCAGCGCTTTTGCGGTCGCATCCGGGCGGTCGTAATATTCTTTGAAAATGGTTTTCCCTGGGATGCCTTTGATACAGATTTCACCGGTCTCCCCCGGGGGAAGAGGGCGGTTGTTCTCATCACGAATTTCGGCTTCATAGCAAAAACCGACTCGCCCGATAGAGGGCCAGCGTCGCTTGTCTCCCGGTCTGTCGCCAATGATCCCGACAATGGTCTCCGTCATTCCGTAGGAGGTCAGTAATCTGACGCCGAAGCGTGTAATAAAGTCATCTTTTTCCTGTACCGACAGGTTGAGGTAGAACATCACTTCGCGCAGGTGATGCTGCCGGTCTTGCGGCGATTCGGGTTGCACCATCAGCGTACGGATCATCATTGGGATGCATTCGGTGACGGTGGCGCGGTATTTTCGTACCTGTTCCCAAAACGCGCGGGCGCTGTATTTCTCGAGCAATACAAAGGTGCTGCCCACCGAGAACGCGGCCATTGCCGCCGTGCACTGACAGTCGATATGAAAAGCAGGCATCACCGTCAGGTAGATATCATCCTCGCGCAAGGCGCATTGCCAGGAGGAGTAGTAGCCTGCGAAACGTAAATTATAGTGGGTGATGACCACCCCTTTAGGGCGTGACGTGGTGCCAGAGGTGAACAGGATTTCGGCGGTATCGTCTGTACTGAGCGGCGGGGCATAACGAAGCGTGGTGGATTGCTGCTCTCTCAACTGCGTAAAGTTGATAACGCCATCTACCTGTGGAATGTCCTGCCCGATAAGACAAATGTGCGTAAGCGGATTGTCGTCATCCTGCTGAATTTGTTGGTACATCGGATAGAACTGACTGCTGGTGACTAACAGATGAGCCTGGCTGCTTTGCAAAATCCAGGTGCTTTCTTCCCGCAGTAGTCGGGCATTAATGGGCACCATGACAGCCCCAATTTTTGCCAGCCCGAACCAGCAGAAGATAAATTCCGGACAGTTATCCAGATGCAGTGCAACCTTATCGCCCTTTCGAATACCTAACGAATGGAACAGGTTTGCTGTACGGTTGATTTCCTCATTCAGCGAGGCATAACTGAATTGCTGTACGATGCCCTCGCTGGACTCGAAAATGAGCGCCATTTTATCATCATAGACGTCCGCAAGGTCGTCCCACATCTGACGTAAGTTTTGTCCGCCAACGATATCCATTGCACCTCTATCCATTTTTCACCGTGATGGCGCTAACTGGCAAAGCCAGCCAGCGCGACCGCGTTTAGTTCTCAACTTTGGCCAGACCTTTGCCGACCAGCTCTTTAATGTCTGCTTCGCTATAACCGATATTTTTAAGAATGGCGGCGGTATCCATGCCGTGTGAAGGCATGCCTCGCCAGATTTTCCCAGGGTTGTTTTTGAATTTCGGCATCACGTTCGGTCCTTTACAGGTGCGACCGTCTATCGTTTGCCACTGGGTGATGGATTCACGGGCAACGTATTGCGGGTTGCCTTCCAGTTCCGGGATAGTCAGTACTTTTGCACAAGCGATATTCAACTCGGCAAAACGTTCCTGCACCTCGGCGATGGTGTGCGTTGCCAGCCAGGCATCCAGTTTTTCTTCCACTAAGGGTCCATACGGACATTCGACGCGGTGAATCAGCTGCGTGCCTTCCGGGACTTCTGGCGTCCCCAGGATGTGCGCGAGGCCAATATCTTTAAAGCATTCGTTAATTTGGGTAATGCCGACCAGCTCCATGACGATATAGCCGTCCGCGCATTTATAGAGTCCGCACCCGGCGTAATAGGGGTCTTTGCCTTTGGTCATTCGCGGGCAAACTTCACCGCCGTTGAAGTGATCCATCATGAAGTACTGCCCCATGCGCAACATGACTTCGTACATGGCGATATCAATACTTTCGCCTTTACCGGTTTCACGCACTTTGTGCAGTGCCGCCAGCGCTGCGGTGGTCGCGGTCATGCCGGAAAAATAGTCCGCCGTGTAAGGGAAGGCAGGCATCGGCTGATCGACGTCGCCGTTTTGAATCAGGTAGCCGCTGAAGGCCTGGGCGATGGTGTTGTACGCCGGAAGGTTGGTGTACTCCTCGGTACCGTACTGGCCAAAACCGGAAAGATGGGCGATAACCAGCTTCGGGTTATGCTCCCAGAGCACTTCATCGGTGATCCCCCGACGGGCAAATGCCGGACCTTTACTGGCTTCAATGAAAATATCGGTAGTTTCCATGAGTTTAAGAAACGCTTCCCGGCCTTCATCTTTGAAAATGTTCAGGGAAAGAGCGTGCAGATTACGACGTGAAAGTTGTGGATAGTTGGGCTGGACGCGGATCGTATCGGCCCAGGCAACGTTTTCAATCCAGATGACTTCCGCGCCCCACTCGGCAAACATTTGCCCGGCGAACGGTCCAGCGATTTCAATCCCGGAGAAGACAACCCTCAACCCGGTAAGTGGCCCAAAGGTGGGCATCGGTAAATGCTCGGTCATGATATGGCTCCTGCTGCATGTTGCCGGATAGCGACGTAAACGCCTTATCCGGGCAACAAAAACGTAGGCCCGGTAAGCGAAGCGCTACCGGGCATTCCATTTAGCGATATTGTTTCAGTACTGCACGACCCAGCGTCAGGATCTGCATTTCGTCAGAACCGCCGGATACACGGTCAACGCGCAGGTCACGCCAGAAACGCGTGATACGGTGGTTGCCCGCAATCCCCACGCCGCCCAACACCTGCATAGCACTGTCCACAACTTCAAACGCAGCATTGGCGCAGAAGTACTTACACATCGCGGCATCACCGGAGGTGATGGTGCCGTTATCGCTCTTCCATGCTGCTTCGAACAGCATGTTTTTCATGGAGTTTAATTTAATCGCCATGTGAGCGAATTTTTCCTGAATCAGCTGGAAGCGACCGATAGTTTCGCCAAACTGCACGCGCTGATTCGCATAGCGCGCGGCATCTTCAAAGGCGCACATCGCGGTACCGTAGTTGGTTAAGGCCACCAGGAAACGTTCGTGATCGAACTCTTCTTTTACGCGGTTAAAGCCATTACCTTCACGACCGAACATGTCTTTCTCTTCCAGTTCGACGTCGTCAAAGTTGATTTCACAGCAGCTGTCCATGCGCAGACCGAGCTTCTCAAGTTTGTTAACTTTGATGCCCGCTTTACTCATATCGACACACCATTCGGTATAAACTGGTTTGTCCGGAGAGGCGGCGTCTCGTGCCATTACCACAACGTAAGGGGTATAGGCGCTACTGGTGATAAAGCACTTACTGCCGTTAAGATAAACCTTACCATTTTTGCGTGTATAAGTAGTTTTTAAACTGCCAACATCTGATCCCGCTCCCGGTTCTGTGATGGCGGAGTTCCACATTTGCTTCCCGGTCCCCTGGAAAGCCATGATCTTATCGATCTGCTCCTGGGTTCCTTCGCGCAGGAAGGTGTTAAAACCGCCCGGAAGCTGGTACAGAACATACGTTGGCGCACCCAGGCGTCCCAGTTCCATCCAGACCGCTGCGACGGTGACAAAACCGGCTTCCAGTCCGCCGTGTTCTTCCGGGATCAGCAGGCTATCAATGCCCATATCCGCCAGTGCTTTTACAAAACGTTCTGGATAGACGCTGTCGCGATCGCACTCGGCAAAATACGCTTCCCAGTTTTCACTGGCCATCAGTTCACGAATACCGGCGACAAACAGTTCCTGCTCGTCATTTAAATTAAAATCCATCTTCCAACCTCTTGATATATTGGGGTTAAAGTTACTTGTCTTTCCAGTGCACTTTGGCGTCTTTAATAAAGGACAGCGTCACCATGATATTGACGAAGAACAACGGACAGCCGCCGGCGATAATGGCGGTTTGAATCGGTTTCAGCCCACCAAGCGCCAGCAGTACGATACCGATGATGCCAACCAGCACTGACCAACCGATGCGAATCAGCAGAGGCGGTTCTTCGCCGTCGCGTACTTCGCGGCAGGTCGACATTGCCAGGGTGTAAGAACAGGCGTTAATCAGTGTTACCGTGGCAATAAAGCAGAGGATGAAGAATCCCCACATCGTGGCGGTACTGAACGGCAGTGCGGCCCAGGTTTCGATGATGGCGCGCGCCACACCGTGTTGTTCGATCAACTGCGGAATGTTGAGAATGTTTTTGTCCATCAGCAGCAGGGTGTTACTGCCGAGAACGGTCCACAGGATCCAGGTAGATGCGGTCAGACCCAGCACCATCCCGAAGCACAATTCACGAACGGTACGTCCACGGGAAATACGGGCGAGGAAGATACTCATCTGGATGGCGTAGATAACCCACCAGGCCCAGTAGAAGACCGTCCAGCCTTGCGGGAAGCCGCCTTTGCCGATGGCGTCGGTATAAAACAGCATGCGTGGGAGATACATCAGCAGCATGCCGACGGAATCAGTGAAGTAGTTCATGATGAAGCTGGCACCGCTGACAATAAACACCCAGCCCAACATCAGGAAACTCAAATAACTACGTACGTCACTGGCGATTTTCACCCCTTTTTGCAGACCACAGGCGACGCAAATCGCGTTCAGGATGATCCAGCAGGTGATGATGATGGCGTCCAGTTGCAGGGTGTGCGGAATGCCAAACAACCACTGCATACACTCTGTGACCAGCGGTGTCGCCAGACCCAGACTGGTACCCATCGCAAAGATCAGCGCCACCAGATAGAAGTTATCAACGATGGTCCCGAATAAGCCTTTTGCGTGTTTCTCTCCGACCAGCGGCACCAGCGTTGAGCTGGGGCGAATAACGTCCATTTTGCGAACAAAGAAGAAGTAAGCGAACGCGACGGAGAGGAAGCTGTATGTTGCCCACGGTAACGGTCCCCAGTGGAACAAGCTGTAGGCCAGTCCGAGTTCTTTCGCGCCCACGGAATTCGCCGCAAGGGCAAACGGTGGTGTTGAGATGTAGTAGTAAATCTCAATCGAACCCCAGAATAAGACGGCAGCTGAGGTACAGGAGGCGAACATCATAAAAATCCAGCTGGTGGTGCTGAATTCCGGTGCTTCATCGCCTAATTTCTTTTTGGCATAGGGGCCAAAAACCAGCCAGAACCAACCAAAAAGCATAACGATCATGTACCATTCGAATGCCCAACCCCAGACATTCGTGACGTAACTAAATACGGCGTTAATAACGACATTTGCCGCATCAAGATCGCGAACGGTTAGCCAACATAGTATTCCAACAATTATTAAGGGCGGAAAAAAAACCTTTGGTTCAATTCCAGACTTTTTCTTTTCATTTTTCATGAGTTAATTCCAGTGTCAAAACAAAATTTATTTTGTGTTCCCGGATGTTATTTATTGTTTGTTTTTTGTAATAATAATTTAATGATTTATTAACCTCGGGGACGCGTTGGAAAGTACTTCATAATGGGTATTCAGCCCCCTGTGTACTGTTACCTGTGTCACACTTTTATGTCGGGTGATTTTTGACGATTATTTGTTTGTTTTTGTTTTAAAATCAAACATTTGAGTGTGATTTTTTTACTTTTTTAACTCTCTGGCATTCAATATTGGTGATCAACAAAACAATATTGAACGTTTTGGGTTTTGATGTCTGTTTTCAATATTGGTGAGGGGCTTAACATTATTGAAAGTTGAAAATATCAGTGTGTGACATTTTCAATATTGGTGATTAATGTTTTATTTCCGAATTAAAGAGCGTGGTATCTGTATATTTAACACTGCCGATATGAACGACGTTTCCTTCATGATTTCTGGAGATGCAATGAAGATAATTACTTGCTACAAGTGCGTACCTGATGAACAGGATATTGTAATTAATAATGCTGATGGATCATTAGATCTCAGCAAAGCGGATGGCAAAATCAGCCAATATGATCTGAATGCGATCGAAGCTGCTTGCCAGTTAAAACAGCAGGTTGGCGAGGCTCAAGTGATTGCGCTGAGCGTGGGTGGCAAAGCGCTGACTAACGCCAAAGGGCGTAAAGATGTGCTTTCCCGTGGTCCTGATGAACTGATCGTGGTGATTGACGACCAGTTTGAACAGGCGTTACCGCAGCATACGGCTGCCGCGCTGGCTGCCGCCGCGCAAAAATCCGGCTTTGATCTGATTGTCTGTGGCGATGGTTCTTCTGACCTTTATGCACAGCAGGTGAGCCTGCTGGTAGGCGAAACGCTGCAGATCCCCGCCATTAATGGCGTCAGCAAGATCCTCTCGCTGGCGGATAACACCCTCACGGTGGAACGTGAGCTGGAAGATGAAATCGAAACTCTGAGCATTCCCCTTCCTGCGGTGGTGGCCGTTTCTACCGACATTAACACTCCGCAGATTCCGTCCATGAAAGCCATTCTTGGCGCGGCCAAAAAACCGGTTCAGGTCTGGTCATCTGCGGATATCGGATTCAGTGCGGTTGACGCGTATTCCGCTCAACAGGTTGCTGCGCCGAAACAGCGCGAACGTCAGCGCATCGTCATTGAAGGCGATGGTGAAGAACAGATCGCCGCGTTTGCCGATCATCTGCGCAAAATTATTCGTTAAAAGGGGATGTTATGAGCAAGTTTTCCAGTGTCTGGGTATTCAGCGATACCCCTTCTCGCCTGCCGGAACTGATGGGTGGCGCACAGGCTTTAGGTGAACAGATTAATGCGTTTGTGCTTCACGATACTGACGGTGTGACGGCGTTTCAGTCCGGCGCAAATCACGTCTGGCAACTGAGCGGTAAGCCCGATGACCGCATGATGGAAGATTATGCCGACGTGATGGTGCAAACCATTCGTCAGCAAAGCGAGGCGGGAGTGGTGCTGCTGCCTAATACCCGTCGCGGCAAACTGCTGGCGGCAAAGCTGGCGTTTCGTTTGTCAGCCGCCGTCTCCAACGACGCGAGCGCGGTAGAGCAAAAAGAGGGGCGTGCGGCCGTTAAGCATATGGTCTACGGCGGTCTGGCCATTGGTGAAGAGACGATCGCGTCGCCATTTGCTGTTATCACGCTCAGCAGCGGCACGTTTGAGGCCGCGGCTCAGGATGCCTCTCTGAGTGGGACTGCACAGGTTGTACAGTGGCAGTCACCTGAGATTGCGGTGACCCGCACGGCAACACTGGCGCGTCAAAGCAACAGCGTTGATCTCGACAAAGCGCGCCTGGTGGTCAGCGTTGGACGAGGTATCGGCAGCAAAGAGAATATTTCTCTGGCGGTCGCGCTGTGCGAAGCCATTGGCGCGGAGCTGGCTTGCTCTCGCCCGGTAGCGGAAAACGAAAAATGGATGGAGCACGAGCGTTATGTCGGGATCTCCAACCTGATGCTTAAGCCAGACCTGTATCTGGCGGTCGGGATTTCTGGGCAAATTCAGCACATGGTGGGGGCGAACGGCTCACAAACCATTTGCGCCATTAACAAAGATAAAAATGCCCCGATATTCCAATACGCTGATTACGGCATTGTCGGCGATGTCATGAAGATCCTGCCAGCGCTCACGAGCGCGTTAGCACGCTGATCCACCAGGCAGGGCCGGATCCCGGCCCTGCCATCGACAGGTTAATCTGGAGTTCTTATGTCCGAAGATATCTTTGATGCCATCATTGTGGGAGCAGGGCTGGCCGGTTCGGTTGCGGCGCTGGTGCTCGCCCGTGAAGGGGCACAGGTGTTAGTTATCGAGCGCGGCAATTCTGCAGGTGCGAAGAATGTCACCGGTGGGCGTATTTATGCCCATAGTCTTGAACGCATTCTCCCTGGGTTTGCTGAACAGGCCCCCGTCGAACGTGTAATTACCCACGAAAAACTCGCCTTTATGACGGATAAAGGGGCGATGACGGTGGATTATTTCAACGGTGAAGACGCCGCGCCTTCACAAGTTTCTTATTCCGTACTGCGCAGTAAATTTGACGCCTGGCTCATGGAACAGGCGGAAGAAGCGGGTGCGCAGCTGATCACCGGCATCCGCGTCGATAACGTCGTTAAGCGCGACGGGAAAGTGGTGGGTGTAGAAGCCGATGGCGATATTCTCGAAGCGAAGGTCGTTATCCTTGCCGACGGGGTGAATTCTCTGTTGGCGGAACAGCTGGGCATGGCAAAACGCGTTGAAGCAGAACACGTTGCGGTCGGGGTAAAAGAGCTTATCGAATTACCTAAATCGGTGATTGAAGATCGCTTCCAGCTGCAGGGCAACGAAGGGGCTGCCTGTCTGTTTGCAGGATCGCCAACCGATGGCCTGATGGGCGGCGGTTTCCTCTATACCAATGAAACAACCATTTCTCTGGGACTGGTGTGCGGCCTTCATCATCTGAAAGACGCCAAAAAATCGGTTCCACAAATGCTGGAAGACTTTAAACAACACCCAGCAGTCGCGCCGCTCATTGCTGGCGGCAAGATGGTCGAATACGCTGCGCACGTCGTTCCTGAGGCCGGAATGAACATGCAGCCTGAGCTGGTAGGTGACGGCGTGTTGATTGCCGGTGATGCCGCCGGAATGTGTATGAACCTGGGCTTTACTATTCGCGGTATGGATCTGGCGGTATCAGCCGGTGAAGCCGCCGCGAAAACAGTGCTCTCTGCCATGCGTAGCAACGATTTCAGCAAGCAAGGACTGGCGGAATATCATCAGCATCTGGACAACGGCCCGATGCGTGATATGCGCATGTACCAGCGTTTACCTGCATTCCTCGACAACCCGCGCATGTTTACGCAATACCCTGAAATGGTGGTCGGCATTGCGCGCGATCTCTTCACCATTGATGGCAGCGCGCCAGTGCCGATGCGTAAAAAAATCCTGCGCCATGCCAAGAAAGTCGGCTTTATCAATCTGATGAAGGACGGCATTAAAGGAGTAACCGCATTATGACTTCTTCCGTCAATGTAGACGTCAAACTGGGCGTTAATAAATTCAATGTGGATGAAGAAAACCCACACATCATTCTGAAAACTGACCCCGATAAACAGGCGCTGGAAGTTCTGATCAAGGCCTGCCCTGCGGGATTGTATAAAAAACAGGATGACGGTAGCGTACGTTTTGATTATGCAGGGTGTCTTGAATGCGGCACCTGCCGGATCCTCGGTTTGGGGACGGCGCTGGAAAAGTGGGAATACCCGCGTGGCACCTTTGGCGTGGAGTTTCGTTACGGCTGAGCCCGATGCCGGGTAGCGCTTACGCGCATCCGGCCAACTAAAATATGCAGTTTTTTGGCCGGATAAGACGTTTCTCGTCGCCATCCGGCAATATTGCCGATGAAACAGGAAATAGCCATGCAGCAGCCCAGGAATTTTGATGACCTCAAATTCTCATCTATTCACCGCCGTATCATGCTGTGGGGAAGCGGTGGGCCCTTTCTGGATGGATATGTACTCGTCATCATCGGCGTTGCGCTGGAGCAATTGACCCCGACATTGGGCCTGGATGCCGAGTGGATCGGTATGCTCGGCGCCGCGACGCTGGCTGGGCTGTTTGTCGGTACTTCGCTGTTTGGCTATATTTGCGACAAGGTCGGACGTCGCAAAATGTTCCTTATCGATATCGTCGCCATTGGGGTGATATCGGTGGCGACCATGTTTGTCTCTACACCGTTTGAACTGCTCATCATGCGCGTGCTGATTGGGATTGTGATAGGCGCAGATTATCCCATCGCCACCTCGATGATCACCGAGTTTTCCAACACCCGCCAGCGGGCGTTCTCCATCGGTTTTATTGCTGCCATGTGGTATGTGGGCGCGACCTGCGCCAACCTGGTCGGCTATTGCTTATATGACGTTGAAGGCGGCTGGCGCTGGATGCTTGGCAGCGCCGCCATTCCGTGCCTTATCATCCTGATTGGCCGTTTTGACCTCCCGGAATCCCCGCGTTGGCTGCTACGCAAAGGGCGGGTGGAAGAGTGCCAGAAGATGATGATCAAACTGTTTGGCGAACCCGTCGTTTTTGATGATGAACCGCCTAAGGAAACCCGCTTCCTGCAGTTGTTCAACCGCCGCCATTTTCCGTTTGTGCTTTTCGTGGCGGTTATCTGGACCTGCCAGGTGATCCCGATGTTTGCCATCTACACCTTTGGTCCGCAGATAGTCGGGTTGCTCGGCTGGGAGCAGGGGCGGAGTGCGGCATTAGGAAACGTGGTGATCAGCCTCTTCTTTATGCTGGGTTGTGTTCCGGCCATGTTCTGGCTGAACAGCATCGGTCGCCGCCCGTTGCTTATCGGCAGCTTTGCGATGATGACGTTTGCCCTGGCGCTGCTTGGGTTTATCCCCCATTTAGGCATCGGTCTGGTGGTGGTGGCATTTGCGGTCTATGCGTTTTTCTCCGGTGGGCCGGGTATTTTGCAATGGCTTTACCCCAACGAACTGTTTCCCACTGACATTCGCGCTTCTGCGGTCGGTGTCATCATGTCGCTCAGCCGTATTGGGACGGTGGTCTCCACCTGGGCGTTACCGATTTTCATCACCCGCTACGGAATTAATAACGTGATGCTGATTGGGGCACTGATTTCGCTGATAGGTCTGGTTGTCTCCGTCATGTTTGCTCCGGAAACGCGTGGCCTGACGCTGTTGCAGGCAGGAAATATGAAAATTCGTGGTAAGCCATAAGCGGCCGGACTCCCTTGTTCAGAATTCTCATCCTGACCGCTCAAGAATATTGACTATAAGCCTGGTGAATAACTGACTACACTCTGTGGTAAAAGAGTGTCGCAAAATAACAGGCTAATCATGATTCTTATCATTTACGCGCATCCCTATCCGCACCATTCGCATGCGAATAAGCGGATGCTCGAACAGGCAAGGACGCTGGACGGTGTAGAAATTCGCTCTCTTTACCAGCTCTATCCCGACTTCAATATTGATATCGCCGCAGAACAGGAAGCGCTATCCCGTGCTGACCTGGTCATCTGGCAACACCCGATGCAGTGGTACGGCGTTCCCCCCTTGCTTAAACTCTGGATGGATAAAGTTCTTTCTCACGGCTGGGCCTATGGGCACGGCGGATCCGCGCTTCGCGATAAACACCTGATGTGGGCCGTCACCACGGGCGGCGGCGAAAGCCATTTTGATATTGGCTCACACCCGGGGTTTGACGTGCTTTCTCAACCTCTGCAGGCCACTGCAATTTACTGCGGATTGACCTGGCAGCCGCCGTTTGCTGTGCATTGCACCTTTATTTGCGATGATGAAACGTTGCAGGCGCAGGCGCGTCACTACAAGCAGCGGTTGATGGAATGGCAGGAGGCGCACAATGGATAGCCACACGCTAATACAGGCGTTAATTTATCTGGGTTCTGCGGCGCTGATCGTGCCGATTGCCGTGCGACTTGGTTTAGGGTCGGTACTGGGGTATCTCATCGCCGGATGCATTATCGGCCCCTGGGGATTACGCCTGGTGACAGACGCCGAATCTATCCTGCATTTTGCTGAGATTGGCGTGGTGCTGATGCTGTTTGTTATCGGCCTTGAACTGGATCCGCAGCGTTTGTGGAAACTGCGGGCCTCGGTGTTTGGCGGCGGCGCGTTGCAGATGGTGGTCTGTGGCGGCCTGATTGGGCTGTTCTGTATGTTCCTCGGTCTGCGCTGGCAGGTTGCGGAACTGATTGGTATGACGCTGGCGCTCTCCTCGACGGCCATCGCCATGCAGGCGATGAACGAACGTAATCTGACGGTTTCCCAAATGGGGCGTAGCGCCTTTGCGGTGCTGCTGTTCCAGGATATCGCAGCGATTCCGCTGGTGGCGATGATTCCCTTGCTGGCGGCTAGCGGTGCAGCCACGACCCTGGGGGCGTTTGCGCTTTCTGCATTAAAAGTCGCAGGTGCTCTGGTGTTGGTGGTGTTGCTGGGGCGCTATGTTACGCGTCCGGCGCTGCGCTTTGTGGCTCGTTCAGGCCTGCGGGAAGTCTTCAGCGCCGTGGCGCTGTTCCTTGTATTCGGCTTCGGTTTGCTGCTGGAAGAGGTGGGGCTCTCAATGGCGATGGGCGCGTTTCTGGCTGGCGTGTTGCTGGCGAGTTCAGAATACCGACATGCGCTGGAAAGTGATATTGAGCCGTTTAAAGGGTTATTGCTGGGGCTGTTTTTCATTGGCGTCGGCATGTCGATTGATTTTGGCACGCTGATTGATAACCCGCTGCGTATCGTCATTCTGCTGGTGGGCTTCCTGGTCATTAAAATGGGCATGCTGTGGCTAATCGCCAGACCGTTGCAGGTACCGAACAAACAACGTCGCTGGTTTGCCGTATTATTAGGGCAGGGGAGTGAATTTGCGTTTGTGGTGTTTGGTGCGGCGCAAATGGCGAATGTGCTGGATCCTGAATGGGCCAAAGCGCTGACGCTGGCGGTGGCTCTCTCTATGGCGGCGACGCCGATTTTGCTGGTGCTGCTGACCCGGATGGAGAAATCTGCGGCTGATGAAGAACGTGAAGCCGATGAAATTGATGAAGAACAACCGCGGGTGATCATCGCCGGGTTCGGGCGCTATGGTCAGATAACCGGCCGTTTGCTGTTGTCGAGCGGGGTGAAAATGGTCGTCCTCGATCACGACCCTGACCATATTGAGACGCTGCGTAAATTTGGTATGAAGGTGTTTTACGGCGATGCGACGCGCATGGATTTGCTGGAATCTGCGGGGGCTGCAAAAGCAGAGGTGTTAATTAACGCCATTGACGATCCGCAAACCAGTCTTGAGCTGACTGAAATGGTGAAGACCCATTTCCCCGATCTGCAAATTCTTGCCCGCGCCCGCGATGTCGATCACTACATTCGTTTGCGACAGGCCGGGGTGGAGATGCCGGAACGTGAAACCTTTGAAGGCGCGTTAAAGACCGGGCGTCTGGCGCTCGAAAGTTTAGGGTTAGGCCGTTATGAAGCGCGTGAGCGCGCGGACTTGTTCCGCCGTTTCAATACGCAAATGGTCGAAGAGATGGCGATGGGGGAAAATGACGCAAATGCCCGCGCGGCCGTCTACAAACGCACCAGTGCAATGCTGAGTGAAATCATCACCGAAGATCGCGAACATTTGTCTTTAATTCAACGCCATGGCTGGCAAGGCACGGATGAAGGTAAACATACGGGCGACGTTGCCGATGAGCCGGAAGTAAAACCGTCAGCATAGGGTAAAAAATGTGATGTTCTGCAAACTTTACTGCTAATTGACTGTTTTTGAACTACTGTAAGGCTGGCACTCCACTTTAAATGAGTGGGGTCGCCAGCAGAACGGAAAATTTTCGTGCTCATCTTCTTTCCGCCAGTCGACGAAAGATTGCGCTTTCCGTATAGTGGCGACAATTTTTTTGCATCCGGGAATTATTCAATGATCAGTCTGATTGCGGCGTTAGCGGTAGATCGCGTTATTGGCATGGAAAACGCCATGCCGTGGAACTTGCCTGCCGATCTCGCCTGGTTTAAACGTAACACGTTAAACAAGCCTGTCATTATGGGACGTCACACCTGGGAATCCATCGGTCGACCGCTGCCAGGGCGTAAGAATATCGTTATCAGCAGCCAGCCAGGTACCGACGATCGTGTGCAGTGGGTGACCTCTATTGACGACGCGGTGGCAGCCTGTGGTGATGCGCCAGAGATTATGGTGATTGGCGGTGGCCGCGTTTACGAGCAGTTCCTGCCGAAAGCGCAGAAGCTGTATCTGACGCACATTGATGCCGAAGTTGAAGGGGATACGCATTTCCCGGACTACGAGCCCGATGACTGGGAATCGGTATTCAGTGAATTTCATGACGCCGACGAGCAGAACTCTCACAGTTACTGCTTCGAAGTTCTGGAACGCCGGTAAGACTGATAAGCGACGCTTTATCAGAGAATCAGGCGCAGAGTGCCGGATGACGACGCTGACGCGTCTTATCCGGCCTGTATTCCTGTTGCGCGATTACGACGCCACCGCTTCATGTCCGCCAGGATTTCGGTGGCGGTTTGATGGCTGCACAAAATATTTTTTATCTTCCCAACGCAGGCAGGTTAAGTCACCGCCCCAGCAGCATCCCGTATCCAGCCCGTAAATACCCTCTGGCGTGCCTCTTCCTTCCAGTGAGGCCCAGTGTCCGAAAGCAATGCTATACGCTTCGCTAACCGGTCCCGGAATGGCAAACCAGGGCTTCAGCGGCGCCGGTGCGTTTTCCGGTGACTCTTTGCTGTACATATCCAGTTGACCGTTCGGAAAACAGTAGCGCATGCGGGTAAACGCGTTGGTGATAAAACGCAGGCGCGCCAGCCCCGTTAACTCTGGTGTCCAGTTGTTTGGCATATCACCGTACATCGAGTCCAGAAAGAAAGGGTAAGAGTCGCTGGATAAGACCGCTTCGACATCGCGTGCGCACTCTTTGGCGGTGTGTAGATCCCACTGTGGCGTGATGCCCGCGTGGGCCATGACCAGTTTCTTCTCTTCATCAACCTGTAATAGCGGCTGACGACGCAACCAATTGAGCAGTTCGTCTGCATCTGGCGCTTCCAGAAGCGGAGTAAGCCTGTCTTTGGGTTTATTGCGGCTGATGCCAGCAAATACAGCCAGCAAATGAAGGTCGTGATTGCCCAGCACTAAGCGAACGCTGTCACCCAGTGATTTAACGTAGCGCAGCACATCCAGAGAACCGGGACCACGGGCGACCAGATCGCCCGTCAACCATAAGGTGTCATTCCCTGGGGTAAATTCTACTTGTTCTAACAATGCGATCAGTTCGTCGTAGCAACCGTGAACGTCGCCAATGAGGTATGTTGCCATCGCTCTAGTTTTAATGAATGAGTGTAGGAACAGCGAGTCGAAATACGGGGATATCGATCGTAAAGGCGACGCCATTTTCGTCGATCATTTCGTAATGACCCTGCATGGTGCCCAGCGGCGTTTCAATGACGGCACCGCTGGTATACTGATATTCTTCACCAGGCGCGATGTGTGGCTGTACGCCAACCACACCCTCACCCTGTACTTCAGTTTCACGGCCATGACCATTGGTAATCAGCCAGTAGCGACCTAACAGCTGTACTGGCGCTCGCCCCAAATTGCGGATGGTCACGGTATATGCAAAGACGTAACGTTCATCATCAGGTGCGGACTGCGCCTCAATATAGACGCTTTGTACCTGAATACACACTCGGGGCGAATTGATCATGCTTAACTCTCCTTCGACGGCGGGTTCTCTGACAGATAGTTCGCCATCTTGCAGTATTGCGCGACAGAAATATTCTCTGCCCGCATTGCCGGGTCAACGCCCAGTTCGATCAGCAGCTCAACGCTAAACAAATTACCGAGGCTGTTGCGAATCGTTTTGCGACGCTGGTTAAAGGCTTCGGTAGTAATACGGCTCAGTACGCGAACATCTTTGACCGGATGCGGCATCGTTGTATGCGGCACCAGACGTACGACGGCAGAATCCACTTTAGGCGGCGGCGTGAAGGCCGATGGCGGCACTTCAAGAACCGGGATCACCTGACAGTAATACTGCGCCATGACGGTTAATCGACCATACGCTTTACTGTTTGGTCCTGCAACCAGACGGTTCACAACCTCTTTTTGCAGCATAAAGTGCATGTCAGCAATGGCATCAGTATAGCTAAAGAGATGGAACATCAACGGCGTGGAGATGTTGTAGGGCAGGTTGCCAAACACACGCAGCGGCTGTCCCATTTTTTCGGAAAGCTCGCCAAAATTCATGGTCATGGCATCTTGCTGATAAATTGTCAGCTTCGGCCCCAGGAACGGGTGTGTTTGCAGACGTGCAGCCAGATCGCGGTCGAGTTCGATGACCGTGAGCTTATCCAGGCGTTCGCCTACCGGCTCCGTCAGTGCTGCCAGTCCAGGACCGATTTCGACCATGGCCTGACCCTTCTGCGGGTTGATAGCAGAAACGATACTGTCGATCACAAACTGATCGTTGAGAAAGTTTTGCCCGAAGCGTTTACGGGCTAAGTGGCCCTGATGGACTCTATTATTCATTGAGTATTAACAATCATTTTGATGGCGAGATTAAGCGCCGTAATAAAACTGCCGACATCGGCTTCTCCACGACCCGCGAGTTCAAGCGCGGTGCCGTGATCAACAGATGTGCGAATAAAGGGTAGGCCCAACGTGATATTCACGCCGCGCCCAAAGCCCTGGTATTTTAGCACGGGAAGACCCTGATCGTGGTACATTGCCAGAACAGCATCGGCACTATCGAGGTATTTAGGCTGAAATAGCGTATCGGCGGGCAGTGGGCCGCTTAAATGCATACCCTGCGCACGTAGCGCATCCAGCACCGGAATGATCGTATCGATCTCTTCCGTTCCCATATGACCGCCTTCTCCGGCATGCGGATTCAAACCACACACCAGAATATGCGGATCGGCCACGCCAAATTTCAGGCGCAGGTCGTGATGCAAAATGCCGATCACCTCTTGCAGCAGGGCCGGTGTAATGGCATCGGCAACGGCTCTGAGCGGCAGATGCGTGGTGACCAACGCAACGCGAAGTTCTTCGGTTGCCAGCATCATGACCACTTTCTTCGCCTGTGAGCGTTCTTCTAAAAACTCCGTGTGTCCGGTAAATGGCACGCCAGCATCATTAATGATGCCTTTGTGAACCGGGCCGGTCACCAGCGCCGCAAATTCGCCCTGCAGACAACCATCACAGGCGCGAGCCAGCGTATCCACCACATACTGCCCATTTTCGACGGCCAACTGACCTGCAGAGACCGATGCGCGCAGCGCGACAGGCAAGAGGGTCAGCGTGCCAGCGGGTTGGGGCCTGGCTGGAGAGTGGGGCGAATAAGGGAGTAGTGTGAGCGGTAAACCGAGCATGGCTGCCCGGTCTTTTAGTAGCGTGGCATCGGCACAGACGACGAGTTCTACCGGCCACTCACGCTGTGCAAGCTGGACAACCAGGTCCGGACCAATCCCGGCGGGTTCGCCGGGAGTGATGACAACACGTTGTGTTCTGCTCATTAATTGCTCAGAATTTTAACGTAGGCGCTGGCGCGCTGTTCCTGCATCCAGGTCGCTGCTTCTTCCGAGAATTTACGGTTCATCAGCATGCGATAGGCTCTGTCTTTCTGGGCGGCGTCAGTTTTATCAACGTTACGCGTATCCAACAGTTCGATCAGATGCCAGCCAAAGGAAGAGTGCACAGGGGTGCTCATCTGGCCTTTGTTCAGTCGGGTCAGCGCATCGCGGAAGGCTGGGTCGAAAATGTCAGCCGCAGCCCAGCCCAAATCGCCGCCCTGGTTGGCAGAACCCGGATCCTGAGAGAACTCTTTCGCTGCGGCGGCAAACGTGGTTTTACCACTCTTGATGTTCGCAGCGATCTCTTCCAGTTTCAGGCGCGCCTGCTGATCGGTCATGATCGGCGACGGTTTCAGAAGAATATGACGGGCGTGAACTTCAGTCACCGAAATGCTCTGGCTCTGGCCACGCATATCGTTCACTTTCAGAATATGGAAGCCGACACCTGAACGAATCGGACCGACGATATCGCCTTTCTTCGCTGTGCTCAGTGCCTGAGCGAAGATACCCGGCAGTTCCTGAATTCGACCCCAGCCCATCTGGCCGCCATTCAGCGCCTGTTGGTCAGCAGAATGGGCGATGGCCAGTTTGCCGAAATCAGCGCCGCTTTGCGCTTGCTCAACGACAGAACGCGCCTGACTTTCGGCTTCGTTCACCTGGTCGGAGGTTGGGTTTTCCGGCAGCGGAATCAGAATATGGCTCAGGTTCAGCTCGGTGCTGGCATCGTTTTGTTTACCCACCTGCTGGGCCAGCGCATCAACTTCCTGAGGTAGAATCGTTACACGACGGCGTACTTCGTTGTTACGCACTTCAGTGATGATCATCTCTTTACGGATCTGGCTACGGTAGGTCGAGTAGTTCAGACCGTCGTAAGCCAGACGGCTACGCATCTGATCCAGCGTCATGTTGTTCTGCTTGGCAATGTTGGCGATGGCTTGATCCAACTGCTCGTCAGAGATTTTGATGCCCATTTTCTGGCCCATCTGCAGCATAATCTGATCCATGATCAAACGTTCAAGGATCTGATGGCGCAGCGTAGCGTCATCCGGAAGCTGTTGACCCGCCTGACCTGCGTTGAGTTTTACTGACTGCATTAACCCATCGACGTCACTTTCGAGTACGACGCCGTTATTGACGACGGCTGCGACTTTATCGACTACCTGCGGGGCAGCGAAACTGGTATTCGCGATCATGGCGATACCGAGAAGCAGCGTTTTCCAGTTCTTCATACTTTTTCCATTTCAATTAACCGCAATGCGGATTACGTGGTAAATCAATCAGATCACAAAGAGTTCTGGTACGGCAGAATGTTCGAGCGCAGCATCTCTTGCGTGCCGAGGCCATAGTTGGAGCTCAGGCCACGCAGCTCGATGTTAAAGCCGATCACGTTGTCATAGACAGACTCTTGTTTGTCACTATCCCAACCGTTCAGCTTACGTTCGTACCCGAAGCGCAGCGCATAGCAGCAGGAGTTATACTGTAGACCGAGCATCTGGTCGGCAGCTTTATTCACATTGGTGTCATAGTAGTAGGCGCCAACAATGGACCACCGGTCAGCAATCGGCCAGCTTGCCACCATACCGACCTGATTAATCCCGTCTTTATACTGCGGGGCATTCCAGCGCGTGTCGCTACTATTTCTGGGCAATGTTGCCTGAATATATTCCGGACTGGCATACCGATAGTTCAGTTGCACCAGGCGATTTTCATCCCGACGGTATTCAATGCTGCTGCTGCTGGTCGCCACGCTGTCCAGACGCGTGTCATATTGCAGGCCGCTACGTAAACCCCAACGATCGGAAATGCGCCAGTAGGTGTCACCCGCCCAGACCAGTGAACCCGTTTTGTCATCATTCTCCCATTTTATGTTGTCATCGCCAGTGCGAGACTCCGTGAAATAGTAGATTTGACCCAGAGAAACGTTAAAACGTTCAACGGCAGCGTCATCATATACACGAGATGTGACGCCGGTCGTGACCTGGTTGGCGGAAGAGATACGGTCCAGACCGCCATAAGTACGGTCGCGGAACAGGCCAGAATAGTCAGACTGCAGCAAAGACGAATCGTAGTTGTAGATACCGCTCTGGTCACGGAACGGGACATACAGATACTGCGCGCGCGGCTCCAGCGTCTGGGTGTAGCCAGGGGCGAAGGTGGCCATGTCGCGTTCAAATATCATCTTTCCGTCGACTTTGAACTGCGGCATCACGCGGTCTGCGGACTCATCCAGCTTATTCAAATTCTTGGGATTGTTATTGTACGAATCCAGATTGGTCTGTTGGTAGTGGGTCGCCAGCAGCTTCGCTTCCGTATTGATACTGCCCCACTGATTCGACAACGGCAAATTGATGGTCGGTTCCAGATGCAGACGGGTCGCTTCCGGCATATCGTCTTTGGTGTTCACAAAATGAACAGCCTGACCGTAGATACGCATATCAAAAGGACCGACGTCATTCTGATAGAGGTTAACGTCTAACTGTGGTTCCGCCGAGTAACTGCTGGTGCTCTGATCGCTAAAGACCTGGAATTGTTTGGTCGACACGGTGGCGTCAAAGTTTTCCACCGCATAGCCGACGCTAAATTTCTGCGTCGCATAGCCGTCAGTACTGGAACCGTACTTGTTATCAAAGTCATTGAAGTATTTGGAGTCACTGACCTTGGTATAGTTGACGTTGAAACGCCACACCTGGTCCATGACACCTGAGTGTTGCCAGTAGAACAACCAGCGGCGCGAGTTGTCATCGTTAGGATTTTCGTCACTATAGACATCATCGGAGTTCAGGTAGTCAAACTCCATCAAACCGGCGCCCGCATGGGTGAGGTAGCGGAATTCGTTCTCCCACATAATGCCGCCACGGCGGTGCATATAGTGTGGCGTGATCGTGGCGTCCATATTGGGCGCGATGTTCCAGTAATACGGCAGATAGAACTCAAAATAGTTATTACTGCTGTACTGCGCATTCGGGATCAGGAAGCCTGAGCGGCGTTTATCGCCAACCGGTAACTGCAAATACGGGCTATAGAAGACCGGAACAGGGCCGACTTTAAAACGGGCGTTCCAGATTTCCGCCACCTGCTCTTCGCGGTCGTGGATAACTTCACTGCCCACCACGCTCCAGGTGTCAGCGCCGGGTAAACAGGAGGTGAAGCTACCGTTTTCAAGGATGGTATAACGGTTTTCGCCACGCTGTTTCATCAGGTCCGCTTTACCACGCCCCTGACGACCGACCATCTGATAGTCGCCTTCCCACACGTTAGTGTCTTTGGTATTCAGGTTCGACCAACCTTTTGGTCCCTTCAGGATGACCTGGTTGTCATCATAATGGACGTTACCCAGCGCATCGACAGTACGAACGGGCTCAGGGAGGCCTTGCGCTTCTTTCTGATGGAGTTGTACCTCATCAGCCAGAAGGCGACTATTGCCCTGGGCGATATCCACATTACCGGTAAACACCGCGTCATCAGGGTAGTTCCCTTTGGCGTGATCGGCCGTAATGGTAACGGGTAGCTCGTTCGTCTCGCCCTGCACCAGTGGACGGTTATAGCTCGGCACGCCCAGCAAACACTGTGAGGCGAGATCGGCTGCGGCGCCCTGCTGGCTATAAAGGGCGCTGGCAATCATGGTGGCCAGAAGAGTGGGAATACGTTTTTTCATACGTTGTATTTATTGTTCCATCATCGGTAGCGTTGCGCGTGACAAACGGTCAGAGACTAACGTACTCATCTTCACTGCGCTAGTGTTAATCCTGTCCGTTTTATACCCGCCATCTTCCTGGCTGCATCGTTTTTGGCGGTACGTTATCGCCTTGTTGCAACTCGAAATCCAATGGATATAGCGTCTGTGGTGTTAGGCACGGCATTGAATGACAGGTATGATAATGCAAATTATAGGCTATGTCCCACAATTGACCGTAGCGTTGATTACCGTAAAAGCACCTTATATTGTGGGACATAGCCTCACTGACCGCGTAAAGATTTGGGGAGTCTATGCAGTACTGGGGAAAAATAATTGGTGTCGCCGTGGCTCTAATGATGGGCGGAGGCTTCTGGGGCGTGGTTTTAGGCCTGCTGGTCGGGCACATGTTCGACAAAGCCCGCAGTCGCAAAATGGCGTGGTTTGCGAACCAACGTGAGCGTCAGGCGCTGTTTTTTGCCACGACTTTTGAAGTCATGGGACACTTAACCAAATCGAAAGGGCGCGTCACCGAAGCCGATATTCATATCGCCAGTCAGTTGATGGATCGGATGAATTTGCACGGTGAATCGCGTACAGCGGCGCAACATGCCTTCCGCGTCGGAAAATCAGACAATTACCCATTACGTGAAAAAATGCGCCAGTTTCGTAGCGTCTGTTTTGGGCGATTCGATCTAATCCGCATGTTTCTGGAGATTCAGATTCAGGCGGCGTTTGCCGATGGCACTTTGCATCCGAACGAGCGGGAAGTGCTGTATGTCATCGCCGAAGAGTTAGGGATTTCCCGCACGCAGTTTGACCAGTTTCTGCGCATGATGCAGGGCGGGGCACAGTTTGGCGGCGGATATCAGCAACAATCTGGCGGCGGTTGGCAACAGGCGCAACGAGGACCGACGCTGGAAGATGCCTGCAACGTACTCGGCGTGAAACCTGGCGACGATGCGACAACGATCAAACGCGCCTATCGTAAGCTGATGAGTGAGCATCATCCTGACAAACTGGTGGCGAAAGGTTTACCGCCGGAGATGATGGAGATGGCGAAGCAAAAAGCGCAGGAAATTCAAAAGGCGTATGAACTGATTAAGGAACAAAAAGGGTTCAAGTAATCCGTGATGCCGGATAGCAATGCATTGCACGCTATCCGGCAGTCAGGCCGACATTAAAAATCTGCCGGGGCTTTGAAGGTCATGCTGTTACCGTAAGCGGGATGCGTAATGGTCAGCATTTCGGCATGCAGTAACAAGCGTGGCGCCATCGCCAGCGCTTCCGGGGGCGCATAAAACCGGTCGCCTAAAATAGGATGCCCGAGTGCCAGCATGTGTACGCGTAGTTGATGAGAACGCCCGGTAATCGGTTTGAGGACGACCCTGGCGGTATTATCCGCCGCGTAATCCACTACCTCATACCCGGTTTGTGCCGCTTTTCCCGTCTCATAACACACTTTTTGCTTTGGCCGGTTCGGCCAGTCACAAATCAGGGGTAAATCGACCACCCCCTCACTGGGTGCGGGATGTCCCCACACACGCGCAACATACTGCTTTTTCGGTTCGCGCTCGCGAAACTGGCGTTTGAGTTCACGCTCAGCCGCTTTTGCGAGCGCCACTACAATCACGCCGCTGGTCGCCATATCAAGACGATGCAC
The DNA here is from genome assembly GCF_016811995.1 of Citrobacter sp. R56. GTDB lineage: Bacteria > Pseudomonadota > Gammaproteobacteria > Enterobacterales > Enterobacteriaceae > Citrobacter_D > Citrobacter_D enshiensis. The sequence goes on along the minus strand of NZ_CP069159.1, from coordinate 3,822,167 downwards.
CGACTCTGCCTGCGGGTAGTCGCGTTGAATACGCGTCATCACGCTGTCTTTGTGCTCTTCCTGACGACCCGGTACAGACAACAAGCCGCTCGGCTTGTTGACCACCATAATGTGCTCATCCTGATACAGGATAACCAGCCAGGGATCCGTCGGCGGATTGTAGTTTTCCATTCCCATTTTCAGCTCCGTTATTGATGCGTGACGACAATAAGGCGCAACGCATCCAGACGCCAGTTCGCCTGATCGAGGCTTTCCAGAATCTGCTGACGATTTGTCTCGATAGCCGTCAGTTCGTCATCACGGATGTTAGGGTTGACTGCGCGCAGCGCTTCCAGACGCGACAACTCTGCGGAGAGTTTCTCATCGGCTTCGCTGCGTGCGGCGTCGATCAACGCACGGGCGGATTTTTCTACCTGCGCTTCACCCAGTTGTAAAATCGCGTGGACATCCTGCTGAACCGCATTGACCAGCTTACTGCCGGTGTGACGGTTCACGGCGCTTAACTGGCGGTTAAAGGTCTCGAACTCAACCTGTGCCGCCAGATTGTTGCCGTTTTTGTCCAGCAGCATACGGACCGGCGTTGCTGGCAGGAAGCGGTTAAGTTGCAGCTGTTTCGGTGCCTGGGCTTCCACTACATACACCAGTTCTACCAGCAAGGTACCGACCGGCAATGCTTTGTTTTTCAACAGAGAAATCGTACTACTGCCGGTATCGCCCGACAAAATCAGATCCAGACCGTTACGGATCAGCGGGTGTTCCCAGGTCACAAACTGCGCATCTTCGCGCGACAGTGCCACATCGCGCTCGAAGGTAATGGTGCAGCCATCTTCAGGTAAACCCGGGAAGTCCGGCACCAGCATGTGATCGGAAGGGGTCAGTACAATCAGATTCTCACCGCGATCGTCCTGATTAATACCCACGATATCAAACAGGTTCATGGCAAACGCAATCAGGTTGGTATCGTCATCCTGCTCTTCAATACTTTCGGCCAACTGTTGCGCTTTTTCACCGCCATTCGAGTGAATTTCGAGCAGGCGGTCACGACCCTGCTCCAGTTGTGCTTTCAGTGCTTCATGCTGTTCGCGGCAGGATTTAATCAGCTCGTCGAAGCCATCGCTGTTTTCAGGCGCGGCCAGGAAGGTGATCAGATCGTTATACACCGTGTCATAGATGGTGCGCCCGGTCGGGCAGGTGTGCTCAAACGCATCCAGGCCTTCGTGATACCAGCGAACCAGTACCGACTGCGCGGTTTTTTCTAAGAAAGGAATGTGGATCTGAATATCATGCGCCTGACCAATACGATCCAGACGACCAATACGCTGTTCCAGCAGGTCCGGGTTGAATGGCAGGTCAAACATTACCAGGTTGCTGGCGAACTGGAAGTTACGGCCTTCGGAACCGATTTCAGAACAGAGCAGAACCTGAGCGCCGCTGTCTTCTTCCCCAAACCAGGCGGCAGCGCGGTCGCGCTCAATAATCGACATGCCTTCGTGGAATACGGCGGCGCGAATACCTTCGCGTTCGCGCAGAACCTGCTCCAGCTGTAATGCGGTGGTGGCTTTCGCACAAATCACCAGCACTTTCTGCGAACGGTGACTGGTCAGGTAGCCCATCAGCCATTCAACGCGGGGATCGAAGTTCCACCAGGTTCCTGTATCACCTTCGAATTCCTGATAAATCTGCTCCGGGTAGAGCATGTCGCGAGCCCTGTCTTCCGCGCTTTTACGTGCGCCCATAATCCCGGAGACTTTAATCGCCGTTTGATACTGCGTTGGCAGCGGGAGTTTAATGGTGTGCAGTTCGCGTTTCGGGAAGCCTTTAACACCATTACGGGTGTTACGGAACAGCACGCGGCTGGTGCCGTGGCGGTCCATCAGCATGGAGACCAGTTCCTGACGGGCACTCTGTGCGTCTTCACGATCGCTGTTGGCGGCTTGCAGCAGCGGTTCGATATCCTGCTCGCCAATCAGGTCGCCGAGCATATTGAGTTCGTCATTGCTCAGCTTATTGCCTGCCAGCAGCATCGCAACGGCATCCGCAACCGGACGGTAATTTTTCTGCTCTTCGACAAATTGCCCGAAGTCGTGGAAACGGCTTGGGTCCAGCAGACGCAGACGCGCGAAGTGGCTTTCCATCCCCAGTTGTTCCGGCGTTGCGGTAAGCAGCAGGATCCCCGGAACGCGTTCCGCCAGCTGTTCGATCGCGGCATATTCACGGCTTGGTGCATCTTCGCTCCACACCAGGTGGTGCGCTTCATCGACAACCATCAGATCCCATTCGGCATCGCACAGGTGTTCCAGGCGTTGCTTACTGCGACGGGCGAAGTCCAGCGAGCAGATAACCAGTTGTTCGGTTTCAAACGGGTTATAGGCGTCATGCTGGGCTTCTGCGTAACGTTCATCATCAAACAGCGCGAAACGCAGATTAAAACGACGCAGCATTTCAACCAGCCACTGATGCTGTAATGTTTCAGGCACGATAATCAATACGCGCTCTGCCGCACCGGCCAACAATTGCTGATGCAGGATCATTCCCGCTTCAATGGTTTTTCCCAGACCGACTTCGTCCGCTAACAACACGCGCGGGGCGTGGCGACGGCCAACGTCATGAGCGATATTGAGCTGATGCGGGATCAGGCTGGTACGCTGACCGCGCAGACCGCTCCACGGCATGCGATACTGTTCGCTCTGAAATTTACGTGCGCGATAGCGCAGCGCAAATCGGTCCATACGGTCGATTTGACCGGCAAACAGACGATCCTGCGGTTTACTGAAGACCAGTTTACTGTCGAGCAGCACTTCACGTAGCATGACGCCCGCTTCTTCGCTATCAAGACGAGTACCCACGTAGGCAAGCAGACCGTTTTCTTCTTTTACTTCATCGATTTGCAACTGCCAGCCTTCATGGCTCGTAATCGTATCACCGGGATTAAACATCACGCGGGTCACGGGGGAGTCACTACGCGCATACAGACGGTTTTCACCTGTAGCCGGGAAAAGTAAGGTGACGGTTCGCGCATCCATCGCAACAACAGTTCCAAGTCCCAGTTCGCTTTCTGTATCGCTGATCCAGCGTTGACCAAGTGTAAAAGGCATATGTGTTTGGCTCTATATCTTTAATTGCAGGCAATAATCACCCACTGCCAGGCTAAAGTGGCAGCAGTGTTATATGGGTCCAGGAGTGGAAAGGGCGCTATGGTACTGGATGGCGGCGCATTCGTCACGCGTCAAAATAACCCCAGTTGCCCAGTCAGTAGTGTAGCAAAATTATCATCAATAAAGGGAAGAATTCCTTCTGCCACGGGCTGTAGCTGGCGCGTCAGGTAGTGCTCGTAATCCAGCGGCGAGTGTTGATAATCCACAGGTTCGGGGCCGTTTGTGGTCCACACATATTTTATGGTACCGCGATTCTGATACTGCGCAGGTCGCCCGCGCGCCAGGTTCTGCTCATCGGCGAGCCGGGCTGCGCGAACGTGTGGAGGGACATTTCGTTGATATTCACTTAATGGACGACGCAGACGTTTACGATAGACCAACCTTTCGTCCAGCTCTCCCGCCATCAGTTTATCTATGGTTTCCCGCACATAATCCTGATACGGCTCGTTACGAAAAATACGCAGATACAGCTCCTGCTGGAACTGCTGCGCCAGCGGCGTCCAGTCGGTGCGTACCGTTTCCAGACCTTTGAACACCATCCGCTGCGCGTCGCCTTCCTGAATCATCCCGGCATAACGCTTTTTGCTGCCGGTATCCGCCCCGCGAATAGTGGGCATCAGAAAGCGGCAGAAGTGGGTTTCAAACTCCAGTTCCAGCGCGCTGGTTAACTGCTGTTGTTGTAACGACTGCGCCCACCACGCATTGACATGCTGTACCAGCGAACGGCCTATTTTCGCCGCCTCCTCTTCCGAGTGCGCGCCCTTTAGCCAGACGAATGTGGAGTCGGTATCGCCATAGATCACGTCATAGCCTTGTTCTTCAATGAGCGCTTTGGTCTGGCGCATGATCGCGTGGCCGCGCATGGTGATCGAGGAAGCGAGCCGGGGATCGAAAAAGCGGCAGGCGGTGGTGCCGAGCACGCCGTAAAACGCATTCATGATGATCTTCAGCGCCTGCGAAAGTGGTTTATTGCCGTGACGCTTTGCCTCGTCGCGCCCGAGCCAAATCTGGGTAACGATCTCCGGCAGACAGTGTTTTTCCCGCGAGAACCAGGCGTCGAGGAATCCTTCGGTACTGTGTGTGGGATCGGGCTGCGCCATGCCTTCCACCAGACCAACCGGATCAATAAGAAAAGTGCGGATGATTGAGGGGTACAGGCTTTTGTAATCCAGTACCAGCACCGAGTCATACAGGCCGGGGCGAGAGTCCATCACATAACCGCCGGGGCTGGCTAAGGGCGGCACTTCCCCCAGATTTGGCGCCACATAACCGGCGCGGTGCATACGCGGAAAATAGAGGTGCCCGAAGGCGGCGACCGAGCCACCGTGACGATCGGCGGGCAGACCGTTGACCGTTGCGCGTTCCAGTAAAAACGGCATGATGTCCGTTTTGTGAAAAATCTGCGTGACCAGCTCGCAATCTTTCAGGTTATAGGTGGCCAGTGCGGGTTTATCTTCGGCGAAACGGCGGTCAATTTCGTCCATGCGATCCCAGGGATTATCGATGGATTTCCCTTCACCGAGCAGCTCCTGCGAAACGGTCTCCAGAGAAAATGAGGAGAAATTCCAGAACGCGGATTTCAGCGCTTCAATGCCGTCGATAATGAGCCGTCCCTTTGCCTGAGCGAAGAACACCCCGTTTTTAAAGCCGTGCTCGCGCCATTCCAGCGCTGTCCTCTCGCGCCCCAGACACAGAGGAATGCGATAGCGTTCAGCATGTTTTTGCAGGACGCGTAAATCGAACTGCACCACATTCCAGCCAATGAGCACGTCAGGATCGTGTTGGGCAAACCAGGTGTTGAGTTTCTCCAGCAACAGAGGGCGGCTCGCCACATATTCGAGCTCAAAATCCAGCGCCCGGGCATCACCATTCTCCGGGCCGATCATATAAACAGTACGTTGGCCGCAGCCTTCCAGACCAATGCAGTAAAGCTCGCCGTGGCGATTGGTTTCGATATCCAGCGATACCCACTTCAGCGGTGGTCGATAGTGCGGATTGGGTTTCAGGCGCGCATTTACGATGGCGCCATGATGGTGGTCGCCATCGACCCACACCGGAGAGGTGATAAACCGCTCCATCAGATAGCGTTCCGGCGGGCGTACATCGGCTTCATAGACCGTAATGCCGTTTTCTTTCAGCCGTTTTTCCAGACGCATAAGCTGTCGATGGGAGCGGCAATACAAACCGGAAACTGGCTGGCGGTGAAAATCACGCAAATTGAGCGGCGCGATACGATAGCCATTTTCAGTGCTTAACAGTGAAGTGGCGCGGGGAATGTGATCGACGGGGATAAAAGCCACGGACTCCTGCGGCGCGAGCGTGACCTGCAATGGACCATTGTCCGTCGCCAGCCAGAATGAGACTTCCGTTCCCTGCGGGGTATCCCGCCAGTGCCGGGTTAAAATAAAACCTGCCTGCGCCACGCTGTGTACCCATCAAAAAAACCAGGCGTTATTATAGCCTGGTTTAGGTGATTTTGCTGTGGTTTTATACAGGTGTCATTCCAGTGAAACGTGGCGACCCCTGGCTACACGTTTATTGCCCGTAGTAGGCTTTTGCGCCATGCTTGCGCAGGTAATGCTTATCCAGCAGCGTCTGTTGCATATCCGGCAATTGCGGTGCGAGCTGACGACAGAAAATGCCCATATAGGCCACTTCTTCCAGCACAATGGCGTTATGAACGGCGTCTTCTGCCGTTTTTCCCCACGCAAACGGGCCGTGGGAGTGCACCAGCACGCCGGGCATTTGTGCTGCATCAATCCCCTGTTTTTCAAAGGTTTCGACGATCACATTGCCGGTTTCCCATTCGTATTCGCCGTTGATTTCCGCATCGGTCATTTTACGGGTGCAGGGAATGGCGCCATAGAAATAATCGGCGTGGGTCGTTCCTGTGGCCGGGATCGATTGACCCGCCTGCGCCCAGATGGTGGCGTGGCGTGAGTGGGTGTGAACGATTCCGCCGATTGTCGGAAACGCCTGATACAGCAGTCGGTGGGTCGGCGTATCGGAAGAGGGTTTCTTCGTACCTTCAACGACGTCTCCGGTGGCGATGCTCACGACCACCATATCATCAGCAGTCATCACACTGTAATCGACGCCAGAGGGTTTAATCACGAATACGCCGTGTTCCCGGTCGACCGCGCTGACGTTCCCCCAGGTGAGGGTCACCAGATTGTGTTTTGGTAACGCCAGATTGGCTTCTAACACCTGGCGTTTGAGATCTTCTAACATGTTGGCTCCTGTGTGCTGGATGGCGCTGCGCTTATCCGGCCTACAAGAGCGTAGGCCCGGTAAACGCAGCGCCACCGGGCATTCCGATACGACGCTTAGCGTTTAAAGCCGTAATAGACCTCGTTCCAGCGCAGCGCATCCTTAAAGGCAGGCAAGCGGGTGTCGTTATCGATGACGCTGATTTCGATGTCGTGCATTTCAGCGAACTGGCGCATGTCGTTCAGATCCAGCGCATGACTGAAGACGGTATGGTGCGCGCCACCGGCGAGGATCCAGGCCTCGGACGCGGTTGGCAGGTCGGGTTGCGCTTTCCACAGGGCGTTGGCCACCGGCAGTTTCGGGAGGTCGTGCGGCGTTTTTACCGTGTCGATGCAGTTGACCAACAGACGGTAGCGATCACCCAGATCAATCAGGCTGGCGACGACTGCCGGACCCGTTTGGGTATTGAAGATCAGACGGGCAGGGTCATCTTTACCGCCAATGCCGAGGTGCTGCACATCGAGGATCGGTTTTTCCTCCACGGCAATCGAAGGGCACACTTCCAGCATATGCGAGCCGAGCACCAGATCGTTGCCTTTCTCGAAGTGGTAAGTGTAATCCTCCATAAAGGAGGTGCCGCCCTGCAGACCGGTTGACATCACCTTCATGATGCGAAGCAGGGCGGCGGTTTTCCAGTCGCCTTCACCGGCAAAGCCGTAGCCTTGCTGCATCAGGCGTTGTACGGCGAGGCCAGGAAGCTGTTTCAGGCCGTGTAAATCTTCAAACGTAGTGGTGAAGGCATGGAATCCGCCTTGCTCGAGGAAGCGCTTCATACCCAGCTCAATGCGCGCCGCTTCACGCACATTCTGACGTTTATCACCGTGGATCTGCGTGGCCGGGGTCAGGCTGTAGCTGCTTTCGTACTCGTCGATGAGCGCGTTAATGTCGCCGTCGCTGATGGCGTTCACCACCTGCACCAGATCGCCCACCGCCCAAGTATTAACGGAGAAGCCAAACTTGATCTGCGCGGCCACTTTATCGCCGTCCGTCACCGCCACTTCACGCATGTTATCGCCAAAACGGCACACTTTCAGATGACGGGTGTCCTGTTTGGAGACGGCATGGCGCATCCACGAACCAATACGCTCGTGTGCCTGTTTGTCCTGCCAGTGACCGGTGACAACCGCGTGCTGCTGACGCATACGTGCGCCGATAAAACCGAACTCGCGGCCGCCGTGTGCGGTCTGGTTCAGGTTCATAAAGTCCATATCGATGCTGTCCCACGGCAGAGCGGCATTGAACTGGGTGTGGAATTGCAGCAGCGGTTTGTTGAGGATCGTCAGACCGTTGATCCACATTTTGGCCGGAGAGAAGGTATGCAACCACACCACCATACCGGCACATTTTTCGTCATAATTGGCGTCGCGGCAGATAGCGGTGATCTCATCCGGGCGCGTGCCCAGCGGTTTGAGGACCAGTTTGCACGGCAGTTTGGCTTCGGTATTCAGTGCTTTTACGACGTGCTCGGCATGCTGAGTCACCTGACGCAGGGTTTCAGGACCATACAGATGCTGGCTACCAATCACAAACCACACTTCGTAATTATCAAAAATCGTCATTGTCGTGTCCTTAATGAGTCAGGGTTGCCTGGGCTTCCGGGGCTTTTGGCGCCGGGGCGGCAGTCGGGAGATAGTGTTGTTCAGCGCTTATCGCCCACTGTTGGTAGCGACGATAAAGCTGTTCAAAACGTTGGGCCTGTTGCGGGCGAGGTTGCAGCGTGTGCTCGACTGCGCTCGCCATTTTGTCCTGCGCGGCAGGAATGTCGGCGTGTACCTTTGCGGCGACGGCGGCAAAAATCGCTGCGCCGAGCGCGCAACATTGATCGGAGGCAACAATTTGTAGTGGGCGATTGAGCACGTCGCAGCACGCCTGCATAACGCTGACGTTTTTACGGGCGATACCGCCGAGCGCCATCACGTTATTGACCGCAATGCCTTGTTCGGTAAAGCATTCCATGATGGCGCGTGCGCCAAAGGCCGTGGAGGCGATCAGGCCGCCAAACAGCGCTGGCGCATCGGTAGCGAGGTTGAGATCGGTGATCACCCCTTTCAGGCGCTGGTTAGCGTTTGGCGTGCGACGACCGTTAAACCAGTCGAGCACCACAGGCAGGTGATCCAGCGACGGATTTTTTGCCCACGCTTCGGTCAGTGCGGGTAAGAGCTGCTTCTGGCTGGCATTGATCTGATCTTTCAGTTCAGGATGCTGGGCGGCAAACTGTTCCAGCGGCCAACTGAGAATGCGACCAAACCAGGCGTAGATATCGCCAAAGGCGGATTGACCGGCTTCCAGGCCGATAAAACCGGGCACCACGCTGCCGTCGACCTGCCCACAAATCCCTTTCACCGCACGCTCGCCGACGCTGTCTTTGTCGGCAATCAGGATGTCGCAGGTGGACGTCCCGATCACTTTCACCAGCGCATTTGGCTGCGCGCCAGCGCCGACGGCGCCCATATGGCAGTCAAACGCGCCGCCGGAAATCACCACGCCTTCCGGCAAACCGAGGCGCTGCGCCCACTCTGCACAAAGCGTTCCGACGGGAATGTCGGCAGTAAACGTTTCGGTAAACATCGGGTAAGACAAGTGGCGGTTAAGCAGCGGATCAAGTTCGTCGAAGAAACTGGCGGGGGGGAGTCCTCCCCAGCTTTCATGCCACAGTGATTTGTGTCCGGCGCTGCAGCGACCACGGCGAATATCCTGCGGGCGGGTGGTGCCGGAGAGCAGGGCGGGCACCCAGTCGCACAGCTCAATCCATGAAACGGCGGCTTGCGCGACGGCACTATCCTCGCGGGTAACATGCAGAATTTTGGCCCAGAACCATTCGCTGGAGTAAATGCCGCCAATGTAACGGGAGTAATCAACCTTGCCCGGCGTATGACACAGACGGGTAATCTCTTCCGCTTCTTCTACCGAGGTGTGGTCTTTCCACAGGACAAACATCGCGTTTGGGTTGTCGGCGAACTCCGGGCGCAGGGCGAGAACATGGCCGTCGGCATCAATGGGGGCCGGTGTGGAGCCGGTGCTGTCAACGCCAATCCCGACCACCTCTGCGCGCTGTGATGCGCTGAGTTCAGCCAGGACGGTTTTCAGTGCGGATTCCATCGACTCAATATAGTCGCGCGGATGATGGCGGAACTGGTTATTCGGACCGTCGCAATAACGCCCTTCCTGCCAGCGTGGATACCATTCTACGCTGGTGGCGATCTCTTCGCCGGTGGCGCATTCCACCGCCAAAGCTCGTACAGAATCACTGCCAAAATCGAGGCCAATTGCAATCGCCATCGTCTTACTCCATCCAAAAAAACAGGTATGGAGAAACAGTAGATAGTGGGGATAAAAACCGTCAGGCAGGATCCGCTAATCTTATGGATTAAAATGCTGTGCCATCGCAAAGTGTGACGCTGTGCAAATAATCAATGTGGACATTTCTGCCGTAGTTATAGACACTTTTGTTACCCGTTTTCGTCACCTCTGTTGTGTGGATTTGTTACAGGATGCTTTTCACATGCGGGTTGGTGCTCCACCACTGAAATCGTGGCGGCCGGAAGCGGTGAAATTGAGGGTGCCACACACAATATGGACAATTTGTTTCTTCACAGAACGCCCGGAGTAATGAATTTATGGCTGAAATACAAAATGATCCTCTGCTGCCGGGGTACTCGTTTAACGCACATCTGGTGGCGGGGTTAACCCCTATTGAAGCCAACGGATACCTGGATTTTTTTATCGACAGGCCGTTGGGGATGAAGGGTTACATTCTTAATCTGACCGTTCGCGGCGAAGGGGTTATCAATAACCACGGGAAACAGTTTATCTGCCGCCCGGGGGATATTTTACTGTTTCCGCCAGGCGAAGTTCACCATTATGGACGCCACCCCGACGCCAGCGAGTGGTATCACCAGTGGGTCTACTTTCGCCCGCGAGCCTACTGGCAAGAATGGCTGGCCTGGCCGACAATTTTTGCTCAGACGGGATTTTATCGCCCGGATGAGGCCCATCAGCCCCATTTCAATGACATGTTCGGTCAGATTATTAACGCCGGACAGGGGGAAGGGCGTTACTCTGAACTCCTGGCGATAAACCTGCTGGAGCAACTGCTGTTGCGCCGCATGGAAGCGATCAACGAATCGCTACACCCGCCGATGGATAACCGTGTGCGTGACGCCTGCCAGTACATCAGCGATCACCTGGCGGACAGCCATTTCGATATTGCCAGCGTGGCGCAGCATGTTTGCCTGTCGCCTTCCCGTTTGTCGCACCTGTTCCGTCAGCAACTTGGCATCAGTGTGCTGAGCTGGCGTGAAGATCAGCGTATCAGTCAGGCGAAACTGTTGCTCAGTACAACACGAATGCCGATTGCCACCGTTGGGCGTAATGTGGGGTTTGACGATCAGCTCTATTTCTCCCGCGTCTTCAAGAAATGTACCGGGGCCAGCCCAAGCGAATTCCGTGCCGGATGTGAATAAAAAGTGAATGATGTGTCTGCAAAAGTGTCATAACCCGTAAACTATTCAGATAAATGATGGCTTGACGAAGTGTGATAGGGTTTGCAGAATCCCAGCTTCGTAAAACTGACGGGCATACTATGCAAGCATTGCTGGAACACTTTATTCTCCAATCCACCCTCTATTCGTTAATTGCGGTCATGCTGGTGGCCTTTCTGGAGTCGCTGGCGTTGGTCGGCCTGCTCTTACCTGGCACAGTACTGATGGCAGGGCTGGGGGCGCTCATTGGCAGCGGAGAAGTGAATTTCTGGCATGCCTGGCTGGCGGGCATTGTGGGATGTTTACTGGGCGACTGGATCTCTTTCTGGCTGGGGTGGCGCTTTAAAAAACCGTTGCACCGCTGGTCATTCATGAAAAAGAACAAAGCGCTGCTGGATAAAACCGAGCATGCGCTGCATCAGCACAGCATGTTCACCATTCTGGTGGGGCGTTTTGTGGGACCCACCCGCCCGCTGGTGCCGATGGTAGCGGGAATGCTGGATCTGCCGATCGCGAAGTTCGTCATACCCAATATCATTGGCTGCGTACTGTGGCCGCCTTTCTATTTTTTGCCGGGGATCCTGGCCGGTGCGGCGATCGACATTCCCGAGGGCATGCAGAGTGGCGGTTTTAAATGGCTGTTACTGGCCACGGCGCTGCTGCTGTGGGTCGCAGGCTGGCTGTGCTGGCGGTTATGGCGTTTTGGTAAGGCTGCCCCCGATCGTCTGACCTCCTTTTTGCCGCGTGGCCGCTTGTTGTGGCTGACCCCGGCGCTCCTCGCTATCGGTGTGATGGCGCTGGTGGCGTTGCTACGTCACCCACTAATGCCGGTCTATCTTGATATTCTGCGAAAAGTCGTGGGCTACTGAGGTCGGTTTATGCCGGATGGCGGTTTCACCTTATCCGGCCTACACGCCGCCATCCGGCAATGCTATTTATGCTTTAATTCCCAACAGCGCCGACGCGCTGGCCTTGCCGCTCAGTAATTCATCGGTATTACCCTGCCACGCGATGCGCCCGTCGGCCACCACGACGGAACGTGTCGCAATACGCGCCGCGTCCTCTATGCTGTGAGACACCATCAGCAAGGTCAATTGCCGTTCGCGGCACACGTCGCTGACCAACGTCAGCATCTCCTGGCGCAGGGCGGGGTCGAGTGCGGAAAACGGTTCGTCGAGCAGCAGCACCGGCTGTTCGCGGACCAGGCAGCGCGCCAGCGCCGCACGTTGGCGCTGACCGCCGGAAAGCTCGCCCGGTAAACGCGCCATCAGGTTATCGATGCCCATCTGGCGGGCAATATGCTGAATTTTCTCCCGCTGGAGCGCATTGAGCTTCAGTCCCGGATCAAGCCCAAGACCGATGTTTTGTTGCACCGTCAGATGGCTGAACAGGTTATTTTCCTGAAACAGCATCGAGACCGGGCGACGGGCCGGGGGCGTGGTGGTGTGATCCTCGCCTTCAATCAGCAGAGTACCGCTGGCGGGCGCGAGGAATCCGGCAACGAGGTTCAGCAAGGTGCTTTTCCCGGCGCCGCTTGGCCCCAGCACCGCCACCTGTTCGCCGCGTTCCACAGAAAGCGTAAAACGCATCGGCAAATGGTGATAAAGCCAGGTGATATCAGTCAGAGTTAGCATGTCGCCCCGGTAGTTTTTCAATCACGGTAAAGAGCATAAAGCAGAGTATCAGCAGCAATAATGCCGTTACCGCCCCGTCCTGACTGCGGTAAGAGCCAATCTGCTGGTACAGATAAAATGGCAGCGTGCGGAAATCATCGTTGCCGAACAGGGCGACGACGCCAAAATCGCCAATCGAAAGTACGCAGGCAAACGCCAGTGCCTGCGCCAGCGGTCGTTTCAGCGCGCGCAGTTCCACCACGTTCAGGCGTGACCATCCCTCGATACCCAGCGACTGACACAGCATACTGTAACGTGCCGTCACGTCTCGCATTGGGTTCTCCAGCACTTTCAGTGCGTAAGGTATCGCCATTAACGCATTGGTGAAAATCACAATCCCGTCTGCGGATTCCGGCAAACCGATGCTGTTGTTCAACAGCAGAAAAAAGCCTGTCGCCAGGACGATGCCGGGCATGGCAAGAATCAACATGCCGCTCAATTCCAGCGTTTGACCTGCCAGCACTTGTTGCCGTGCCCGCAGTTCTCGGCTACTCCACAACAGCATCATGGTCAGAACCACACACAGCAAACCGGCGGCCAGTGCGATCCGCAGCGAGGTCCAAAGAGCCTGCCAGAGCACAGGTTGTGCGAGGACATCCAGCAAATGGCGGTTAAAACCGTCAACAATGACCGCCAATAGCGGAGGCAGTAGCAGCAACAGCGCCAGAATAATCAGCGCTGCGTCGGTCAGGCGGCTATGCAGGCGATCGTCCGGATCGCGCCAGCCTTGCACCAGCGTCGTCCCCGGCGCAATGGTCTTGCTTAAACGCTGGCTAAGCAGCACCAGCGCCAGGCAGCATGTCATCTGGATCAACGCCAGTATGGCCGCCCGCGCAGGATCGAAGTCGTAACTGAGAGCCTGGTAAATCGCCAGCTCGATGGTGGTGGCCTGGGGGCCGCCGCCGAGTGAAAGCACGGTCGCAAAACTGGCGAAGCAGAGCATAAAAATGAGCGCCGCCACCGGAGGGATTTGCCGACGTAACCACGGCCACTCCACAAAGCGGAAGAAATTCCAGCCGCGCATGCCTAACTGCGCCGCGAGCTGTCGCTGTTCGCCGGGGATGTTTTCCAGCGCCTGTAGCAGCAAGCGGCTGGCCATCGGCAGATTAAAAAAGACGTGCGCCAGCAAAATGCCCTGCAACCCGTAAGGCGAGAAATGCCACTCCAGCCCCAGCGCTTGCCAGAGTGTGGCGAGCCAGCCCTGGCGACCGTAGACGCTGAGAATACCGAAAACGGCGACCAGCACCGGCAGAATCAGGGTCATGGCGCACAAGCGTAATAACGCCAGACGACCGGGGAAGCGGCGTCGGTAAAGCGCCCTGGCAAGGAAAATCGCCGGGACCACCGACAGCAGAGCCGAGAGAAACGCCTGCCAGAACGAAAAACGCACCACGTGCCACAGGTAGCAGTCCTGCCAAAGCGAGAGCCATTCTCCCTGCGGCGCGTTAAGCCAGAGCGCCAGAAATGCGGCCAGAGCAACCGCCACTATCAGCGTGGCGGCGGAAAGTCCGGGTATCAGCCAGCCGGGAATTAACGGCTGACGGCGCGTTGCCATTCGCTGATCCATGCCTGACGTTGAGAGGCCACTTCAGCAGGAGTGAACTCCAGCGTAGTGGCCGGTTTGGTCAACTGATCAAACCCGGCGGGCAGCGTGACGTGGGTGACAGGGTACATCCAGTTGCCGGTGGGGATGGCGTTCTGGAATGCCGGAGAAACCATAAATTTGAGGAATTTCTCTGCCAGTTCCGGCTGCTTGCTGGCGGCGGTACGCGCGGCGACTTCTACCTGCAAATAGTGGCCTTCGCTGAAGTTTGCCGCAGCGTAATGGTCTTTTTTCTCTTCGATAATGTGATACGCCGGAGAGGTGGTGTAGCTCAGCACCAGATCGCTTTCCCCTTTCAGGAACAGGCCATAGGCTTCGCTCCAGCCTTTGGTGACGGTGACCGTTTTGGCCGCCAGTTTCTGCCAGGCTTCGGGGGCCTTATCGCCATAGACTTTCTGCATCCACAACATCAGTCCAAGACCCGGCGTGCTGGTACGCGGATCCTGATAAATCACGCGCCATTTCTGGTCGCTTTCGACGAGCTCCTTCAGGCTTTTGGGCGGGTTTTTCAGCTTGTTTTTGTCATAAACAAACGCGAAGTAACCGTAGTCGAAGGGGACAAAGGTCTCGTTCTGCCAACCGCCAGGTACGTTGACGGCATCAGGCGCAATGCCGCTTTTCGCAAACAGTTTGGTTCGCGTGGCTGCCTCGAGCAGGTTGTTGTCCAGCCCAAGCACCACATCCGCTTTGCTGTTCTTCCCTTCCATACGCAGGCGATTAAGCAACGAGACGCCATCTTCCAGCGCCACCATTTTCAGTTCGCACTGGCAGTCGGCTTCGAAAGCTTTCTTGATGGTGGGACCGGGTCCCCAGTCGGCAGCGAAAGAGTCGTAGGTGTACACGGTCAGGATCGGTTTAGCGAAGACCGGTGCAGCACACAGCACCAGTAAGGGAAGACATTTTTTTAACACTTTGCACCTCAGTAAAAGAGTGGCAAAGGACTTGAGCATTAGCCTCAAATCCCTTCGCCGGCGTTATCCGGATCAGGTTCGACGGGTATTTTCTCAGCCCGCGCACATGGCGCAGCACCCCGTTGAGAACGGCACATTGTAATGATTACGTGAAGAGATCAAAAGGGTTAAGGATCCGGTGGGGCAAACCACGCCGATTTAAAGTCGAACCAGCCGAGCGTATTCATCCGCAAGCCGCGCATACTGCGTTGTCCCTGAATGATCAGCCAGTGGTGAATAAGCGGCACAATCGCTTTGCTGGCGAGCAACTGTTGGCACCACGCGGCCAGATTCATCTCGCCTGCGTGCCACTGCGCGGCATCTTCTTTCCAGTCTCGTGGGATACAGTTTTGTAGCAGAGGCACTTCGCATAAGTGAGCGAACAGTGAGAAATCGAGCGGCAACGTAAAGTTGGCGCTGTTGAGCCAGATGTCGCTCTCGATCTCGCCTGCGTGCCACTGATCGTAGTCGATCTCCTGAATATTCAGGTGAACCTGGTGTTCTGCCAGCAGGGCGCTCATGATCTGGGCGATAACCCGATGTTCAATGTGTTCGCGATAGTACGTCAGCGTCAGGGTTTCCAGCCCTGCAGGTTTTTCACCGCGTCCCGGCCGGGCATGGTGCCAGCGGGGCAGTAATCCATAGGCGGGGAACCACAGGCGCTGGTACTGCTCATCGGCGTGGTAAAGCAAATGGGTGGGAGAAAGCACGTGGCTTACCCACTCTCTGACGTGCTGATTGGCACCGCGATGGGTTCGCGCATCAAAGAGTAAATAGTAACAGCCTTCCTCAAGACGACTCTCAATGGCCTTTTCACTTTCTACAGTGCCTTCGAGCATCAGGCCGCACGCCGGTTCTTCGCTAATGTCCGGTAATACCCAAACATTCACTTCATCAATGAGTGCCCGATAGCCAAAGTAATCGTCAAAGGCGTGGATCTTCAGCTGATTACGCGTATTGCGCATCACGGCATAAGGGCCAGTACCTATTGGATGGCTGGAGAAATTGTTCAGGGTTTCCCATTCTCGCGGCAGGATCATCGCCGGAACCTGGCCTAACAACCACGGAAGCCAGCGATCGGGTTGCGAGAGATGGATATCCAGCGTCCAGGTTGTCGGAGAGACAATCTGCGTAATGTGCGAGTAGAGCGGCAGGGCGTTGACGCGCGTGAGAGACGCCACCACATCTTCCATTTCCAGCTCTCGCCCGTGGTGAAAATGAATCCCCGGTCGCAGAAAGAATCGCCATTGCAAAGGGGAAATTTGCTGCCAGTGATGGGCAATATCAGCTTCCAGTTCCCCATTTTCCTCATTTACGCGGGTTAGTGCGCTGAAGATTTGCCGGGCGATGTGGGTTTCAGAACGGCGTAATGCGCTGCCCGGCAGCAGGTTGTGCATCGGTCGATAGTAAAGCACACGCAGGATATGTCGGCCCTGACGGAAGCTGCGCCCCAGATGTGAAACCAGCATTTGCCGTACGGCCGTTTTGTCACCGACTAATTGCACCAACTGGTCTATGCGGTCCTGCTCCAGCAGGTCCTCCGCCCGCTGTTGCTGTAGCGCAAGTCCGGTGTAGAGGAAGGTCAGGCGTGAGCGTTTACCGCGACCGACTTCGGCTTCCCAGGTCAGCCAGCCGCGATCCTGCATGGTGTTCAGCAGCGTACGCATATGGCGGCGGGAGCAACTTAACAGTTCCGCCAGCTCATTCAGCGTGGTGTCTTGCGTTTTTCCGTCACAGCATTGCCACAGACGGATGAACTGTTGTTGCAGACGACCTGAAGACATAAAAGAGGAACTCCTGCGAAAAACTCAGCAATTTTATAATCCCCATATTAGGCCAATAATGGATTCCGATGAAGCAATATGGAGAGGTCGACTATGCGTCCGTTTTTTCTGCACTACTTTACCGCGACAGAAGGGTTGTCCTGGTTGGCTTGCCTGAGCGCGCCGCAGCGCTTAAAGGTGCTCGAAGAACTGATGCAATGGGAGGTGACAGCCTGACCTCTGAGGTCCAAATTGCAGACATCATGTGTGACTGAGTATTGGTGTAGGCTCTGGCCTAAAATCACCCGCCAGCAGATAATACCTGCTGGCTTTTTTCGTTTCAGCAGCGCAATTAAGGAACTGTATGCTCTGGATTATGACGATGGGGCGGCGTCTTAACGGCGTTTACGCGGCGTTCATGCTGGTGGCTTTTATGATGGGCGTGGCAGGTGCGCTTCAGGCACCGACGTTGAGCCTGTTTTTGAGCCGCGAAGTGGGCGCGCAACCGTTTTGGGTCGGTTTGTTTTATACGGTAAACGCCATTGCCGGGATCGCGGTGAGTCTGGGGCTGGCAAAACGTTCGGATAACCGGGGCGACCGTCGTCGACTGATCATGTTTTGCTGTCTGATGGCTATCGGTAATGCGCTGTTGTTTGCCTTTAATCGCCATTACCTCACGTTGATTACCTGCGGCGTACTGCTGGCATCGCTGGCGAATAGCGCCATGCCGCAGCTGTTTGCGCTGGCACGGGAGTATGCAGACAGTTCGGCGCGGGAAGTGGTGATGTTCAGCTCGGTGATGCGTGCCCAGCTCTCGCTGGCGTGGGTGATTGGCCCGCCGCTGGCGTTTATGCTGGCGCTGAATTATGGCTTCACCACGATGTTTGCTATCGCGGCCGGGATCTTTGCCATCAGCCTGGTGCTGATAGCGTTGATACTGCCTTCAGTGGCGCGTGTTGAACAACCCGTTGATGCGCCCGAAACGCCGACCGGCGGCTGGCAGGATAAAAATGTGCGCATGCTGTTTATTGCGTCCACCTTAATGTGGACCTGCAACACCATGTACATCATTGATATGCCGCTCTGGATTAGCAGCGATCTTGGGCTGCCGGATAAACTGGCGGGGATCCTGATGGGGACGGCGGCAGGGCTGGAAATCCCGGCGATGATCCTCGCGGGCTATTATGTAAAGCGCTTCGGAAAGCGGCGCATGATGATCACGGCGGTCGCGGCAGGCGTCCTGTTTTATCTCGGACTTATCTTTTTTCACAGCCATGCGGCGTTGCTGGTGCTGCAACTGTTTAATGCGGTGTTTATTGGCATTATCGCGGGCATCGGGATGCTGTGGTTTCAGGATCTGATGCCGGGGCGAGCGGGGTCGGCAACAACGCTGTTCACCAACAGTATTTCGACGGGAGTGATCCTGGCGGGCGTTATCCAGGGCGCGGTAGCGCAAAGTTACGGGCATTTTGCCGTCTATTGGGTGATTGCGGCGATTTCTGTGGTGACGCTGGTGATGACCGGACGGGTAAAAGATGTATAAAAATGCCGGATGAGACGCGTTGCGTCGTCATCCGGCATCATCAGTATCAGCGCATAAACGCCGGTTGCTTCTCTTCATATGCCGTAATGGCATCTTCGTGTTGCAGTGTCAGCCCGATGCTGTCCAGACCGTTCATCATGCAGTGGCGGCGAAACGCGTCGAGCGCGAAGGGGTAGGATTTATCCCCCGCTTTAACCACCTGAGCCTCCAGGTCCACGTCGAATGTGATGCCCGGATTCGCCTGCACCAGGGTAAACAGTTCATCCACTTCTGCATCGCTTAACTTCACTGGCAGCAACTGGTTGTTGAAGCTGTTGCCGTAGAAAATATCCGCGAAGCTGGGGGCGATGACCACTTTGAACCCGTAATCCGTCAGCGCCCATGGCGCGTGCTCGCGCGAAGAGCCGCAGCCAAAGTTTTCCCGCGCCAGAAGAATGGAGGCCCCTTTATATTGCGGGAAGTTCAGCACGAACTCTGGATTGGGTTGCTGGCCCTGTTCATCCAGGAATCGCCAGTCGTTAAACAGGTGTGCGCCAAAGCCGGTACGGGTGACTTTCTGCAAAAACTGTTTAGGAATAATGGCGTCGGTGTCGACGTTGGCGGCATCCAGCGGGACAACCAGGCCGGTATGTTGGATAAATTTCTCTGCCATGGTGGTTTCCTTATTTGATGCTGCGAATGTCGGCAAAATGACCGGTAACGGCGGCGGCGGCGGCCATGGCCGGGCTGACTAAGTGTGTACGTCCACCGCGGCCCTGACGACCTTCAAAGTTACGGTTGCTGGTGGAAGCGCAACGTTCACCCGGATTCAGGCGATCGTTGTTCATTGCCAGACACATGGAGCAACCGGGTAAACGCCACTCAAAACCGGCTTCAATGAAGATCTTGTCCAGACCTTCCGCTTCCGCTTGGGCTTTCACTGGACCAGAGCCAGGCACGACCAGCGCCTGTACGCCCGGAGCCACTTTGCGTCCTTTGGCAATTTCTGCCGCCGCACGTAAATCTTCAATACGCGAGTTGGTACAGGAGCCGATAAACACTTTATCAATAGCCACTTCCGTTAACGGAATACCGGGTTTCAGCCCCATATAGGCCAGCGCTTTTTCGGCGGAGGCGCGTTCGACGGGGTCGGCAAATGATGCGGGATCGGGAATATTCTCCGTCACGGAGATGACCTGGCCTGGGTTGGTGCCCCAGGTGACCTGTGGTGCTATCTCTTCCGCCTGCAGGGTAACGACGGTATCAAATTTGGCGCCATCGTCGGTCTTCAGGGTTTTCCAGTATGCTACGGCGTCGGTAAAATCTTTCCCCTTCGGCGCGTGCAGACGACCCTGTACATAGTTGAACGTGGTGTCATCTGGCGCGACCAGACCGGCTTTCGCGCCCATTTCGATGGCCATGTTGCACAGCGTCATACGACCTTCCATGCTCAGGGCCTGGATCGCGTCACCGCAAAACTCAACCACATGCCCGGTACCGCCGGCGCTGCCGGTTTTCCCAATGATCGCCAGCACGATATCTTTTGCCGTAATCCCCGGTGCCGCAGTGCCATTAACTTCTATTTTCATGGTTTTGGCACGGCCCTGTTTCAGGGTCTGCGTCGCCAGGACGTGCTCAACTTCAGAGGTGCCGATACCGAACGCCAGCGCGCCAAATGCGCCGTGGGTCGCCGTGTGGGAGTCGCCGCAGACAATGGTCATGCCCGGTAAGGTGACGCCTTGCTCTGGCCCCATAACATGGACAATGCCCTGATACGGGTGGTTCAGATCGTACAACTCCACGCCGAACTCATTGCAGTTTTTAATCAATTCCTGCATCTGAATGCGGGCCATCTCGCCGGACGCGTTGATGTCTTTGGTTTGCGTAGAGACGTTATGATCCATCGTCGCGAAGGTTTTACCCGGCTGGCGAACCGGACGGCCATGCGCGCGCAGACCATCAAATGCCTGCGGAGAGGTCACTTCATGCACCAGATGACGGTCGATATATAACAGCGGGGTTTCGTTCGGCGCTTCAAAGACGACGTGTGCATCGAACAATTTTTCATACAATGTTTTAGCCATGATTACACCCCTTCTGCGACGTAGCGGGCGATGATATCGCCCATCTCATCGGTACTGACTGCGGCAGCGCCACGGGCTAAATCACCGGTGCGGATACCTTCTTCTAACGCGCGATTAATGGCGCTTTCTATCGCGGTTGCGGCGTCGTTTGCCTCCAGGCTGTAGCGCAACAGCAGCGCCAGAGAGAGGATTTGCGCAATCGGATTGGCAATGTTTTTCCCGGCGATGTCTGGTGCCGAACCGCCAGCAGGTTCATACAGGCCGAAACCTTGTTCATTCAGGCTGGCGGAAGGCAGCATGCCCATGGAACCGGTGATCATGGCGCATTCGTCAGACAGGATGTCGCCAAACAGGTTGGAGCACAGCAGCACGTCGAACTGAGACGGATCTTTGATCAACTGCATGGTGGCGTTGTCGATGTACATGTGCGCCAGTTCAACGTCCGGATACTCTTTCGCGATTTCATTGACGATCTCACGCCACAGAATGGAGGTTTGCAGCACGTTCGCTTTATCAATCGACGTCACTTTATGACGGCGTTTACGGGCTGACTCAAAAGCAATGCGTGCAATCCGCTCGATTTCAAAACGGTGATAGACCTCGGTATCAAAGGCTTTTTCATACTGGCCGTGACCTTCACGGCCTTTTGGCTGACCGAAATAGATCCCGCCGGTCAACTCGCGCACGCACAGGATATCGAAACCGTTGGCGGCAATATCCGCACGTAACGGGCAGAATGCCTCCAGCCCCTGATACAGTTTGGCTGGACGCAGGTTGCTGAATAATTTGAAATGCTTACGCAGCGGCAGTAAAGCGCCGCGCTCAGGCTGCTGGTCTGGCGGCAGTTTTTCCCATTTTGGGCCGCCGACCGAGCCAAACAAAATGGCGTCCG
The DNA here is from genome assembly GCF_016811995.1 of Citrobacter sp. R56. Classification (GTDB taxonomy): domain Bacteria; phylum Pseudomonadota; class Gammaproteobacteria; order Enterobacterales; family Enterobacteriaceae; genus Citrobacter_D; species Citrobacter_D enshiensis. The sequence goes on along the minus strand of NZ_CP069159.1, from coordinate 3,800,774 downwards.
CTTGCTCACACCCTTCAACCGTGGCCGGCGGCAGCGGTTGACCGTGATTGTCGATGGCGGCGCCGCCTACGTCGTAATGGCTGGTGGTAATACGCATGGCAAAGCGGTTGCGAACGGCATCCAGTACTTTCAGGGCTTGTGCCATCACTTCTGGGCCAATACCGTCGCCCGGCAAAACAGCAATATGGTAATTCTTCGACATCACACGGTTTCCTTGTTGTTTTCGTTGTTCTGAGCTTTGCGTTGCAACTCTTTTTCGACTTCAGCCGCACGCCAGATGTTGTTCAGGACGTGCACCATCGCTTTGGCGGAGGATTCGACGATATCCGTCGTCAGGCCGACACCGTGGAAACGGCGACCGTTATAGTTGGCGACGATATCCACCTGGCCCAGCGCATCTTTGCCGTGGCCTTTTGCCGTTAAGCTGTATTTCACCAGTTCGACGTTGTAATCAGTGATACGGTTGATGGCCTGGTAGATCGCATCGACGGGACCGTTGCCGTTGGCCGCCTCAGCCTTCACTTCGTTACCGCAGGCCAGTTTGACGGACGCCGTGGCGATATCGTTCGAACCGGACTGCACGTTGAAATAATCCAGACGGAAATGCTCCGGCTCTTCCTGCTGTTTGTTAATGAAGGCCAGCGCTTCCAGGTCGTAGTCGAATACCTGACCTTTTTTATCCGCCAGTTTCAGGAACGCGTCATACAGATTGTCCAGGCTGTATTCGTCCTCTTTATAACCCATCTCATCCATACGGTGTTTTACCGCCGCGCGGCCTGAGCGTGACGTCAGGTTCAACTGAACTTGATTCAGGCCGATCGATTCTGGTGTCATGATTTCGTAGTTTTCACGATTTTTCAGCACGCCATCCTGATGGATGCCGGAAGAGTGGGCAAAGGCGCCGCTGCCAACAATCGCTTTGTTCGCCGGAATCGGCATGTTACAGATTTGGCTGACTAACTGGCTGGTACGCCAGATTTCCTGGTGATGAATGCGGGTCTGTACGTTCAGGATATCTTTACGCACTTTAATCGCCATGATCACCTCTTCCAGCGAGCAGTTACCGGCACGTTCGCCGATACCGTTCATCGCGCCTTCTACCTGACGCGCGCCCGCATGCACTGCTGCCAGTGCGTTACCCACGCCCAAACCTAAGTCATCGTGGGTGTGAACAGAGATGATGGCTTTATCGATGTTCGGAACTCGCTCATACAGCCCGGAAATGATACCCGCAAACTCGAAAGGCATGGTGTAACCCACGGTATCAGGGATATTGATGGTTCTTGCCCCTGCATTGATGGCGGCTTCTACCACGCGAGCCAGGTCGGCAATCGGGGTGCGGCCTGCATCTTCGCATGAGAATTCCACGTCATCCGTGTAATTGCGCGCACGTTTGACCATGTAAACCGCGCGTTCAATGACCTCGTCCAGCGTGCTGCGCAATTTGGTGGCGATATGCATCGGCGAGGTGGCGATAAACGTATGGATACGGAATGCCTCAGCGACTTTCAGCGACTCAGCCGCCACATCGATATCTTTTTCTACACAGCGGGCCAGAGCACACACACGGCTATTTTTAACCTGGCGCGCAATGGTCTGTACGGACTCAAAATCGCCAGGGGAAGAGACAGGGAAACCGACTTCCATTACGTCAACGCCCATACGCTCAAGCGCCAGGGCAATCTGCAGTTTTTCTTTCACACTCAGGCTTGCCTGTAACGCCTGTTCACCGTCGCGTAAGGTCGTATCGAAAATAATGACTTGCTGGCTCATGGTTTAGGTCCTTGTCTCTGAGAGCGCCTTGCATCAGGCATAAAAAAACCCGCGCAACGGCGCGGGTTTTTTGTCTTACTGGAAGCTGACTTAATGCTGAATGTCGCTCACCAGTCTACCGCGCAACGAGGATGCGTTTAGTAGTAGTAGGCTGAGGAAGCGAACGTTACGAATCATTAATCAAACTCCAGGCGAAAGCGATATGCTTTTAGTGGTACTGGATACGTTGTCTGAAGTCAACCCTGTCTCCTGTAAAATAACGCTGTTACGCAGGGGAATCTGTCTTTTACTTTAGCTAATTGTGCTGGGCAATCAGTCCAATAAAAGACAAATTAGTGGTTTGTCGTTCACACTTTTCATCATTTGAAATACTTAAGCATACTTTTTTTCATTTGCCTGTGAAGAAAGGTCTTTGGAAGGTCTTGTAAAGGCGTTGTTTATCTTTATGATTTACATTGTTTTTATATTTTCAGTGAATGAGTTTTTATCCTCGCCAGCACCTTATTGATAAATTAATGTTAAGAGTAAGGGTTCTGTTAATATAAATATTTAATTAAAACTTAAATAATCATTCACTAAACGTATGATTGTGTATTCGTCGCGCTTATGGTTATATTACTTCCGTAATTTGAACATTATGAATTATTGGGTGTGACATTTATCACGTTATGTTTGTCATATCTTTCACCGTTTTCTAAACGATGCCTTTATGTTTTCCTAATTTTTTTATTTTTCTTTTTCTTATTCTATATGCATGGTAAATCATATTTTCTGAGTTTATTTCTGCATTCCCCCCAAGGAAAAGGAAGTGTAGTGTGACAGTGGAGTTAAATATGCCAGAGGTAAAAACTAAACCGCATCTTTTAGAGATGGGGAAACCGCAACTTCGAATGGTTGATCTCAATTTATTAACCGTTTTTGATGCGGTAATGCAGGAACAGAATATCACGCGAGCGGCACATTCTCTGGGGATGTCACAACCTGCGGTAAGTAACGCAGTTGCGCGTTTGAAAGTCATGTTTAATGACGAGTTATTTGTGCGTTACGGGCGTGGTATTCAGCCGACAGCGCGTGCATTTCAGCTATTCGGTTCCGTTCGGCAGGCGCTGCAACTGGTGCAGAATGAGTTACCGGGTTCGGGCTTCGAACCGACCAGCAGCGAACGCGTGTTCAATCTTTGTGTCTGTAGTCCGTTGGATAATATTCTGACGTCTCTTATTTATAATCGTGTAGAACAAATTGCCCCGAATATACATGTTGTTTTTAAATCATCATTAAATCAGAACACAGAACATCAATTACGTTATCAGGAAACGGAATTTGTTATTAGTTATGAGGAATTTCGTCGTCCCGAGTTCACCAGCATTCCGCTGTTTAATGATGAAATGGTATTAGTTGCCAGTAAAAAACATCCGCATATCAATGGTCCATTGCTGGAAAGCGATGTGTATAATGAACAGCACGCTGTTGTTTCACTGGATCGTTTTGCTTCTTTTAGTCAACCCTGGTATGACTCAGCGGATAAACAAGCCTGTGTCGCCTATCAAGGTATGGCGATGATTAGCGTGCTTAATGTTGTTTCGCAAACGCACCTGGTTTCTATTGCCCCTCGTTGGCTGGCAGAAGAATTTGCGGGCTCATTAGAATTACAAATATTGCCTTTACCTTTAAAACTGAATAACCGGACGTGTTATCTCTCCTGGCATGAAGCAGCGGGTCGCGATAAAGGACATCAGTGGATGGAAGAGTTATTGGTTTCTGTCTGCAAGCGATAAAACGGGCAGAATAAATCAGGGGGCGACTTCTGGTTTATTCTGCATTTTTTAATAAGTGTGAAATTTTATACTGAATTCACTGTTGAGCTTCATGTTGGGCATCCTGAAAAATAGAGGAATTGCTGTAACTCCTCATTTTTAAGCGATTAATTGTCACCACGAATGCGTATCATGGTGTAATCCGCCATTAAATCCTTTCATTCCTCTCATTTATTCTAATCTCACTCTGTTTACGGGCGTCTACCCGAATTGCCTGCATCAGGACGAGCGGTTAATGTGTTTAGCAAATGTTAATCATCATACAGTGAGGCAAGCCATGGAGATGTTGTCTGGAGCCGAGATGGTCGTGCGATCGCTCATCGATCAGGGCGTGAAACAGGTTTTCGGATATCCCGGGGGCGCAGTTCTCGATATTTATGATGCACTGCATACGGTGGGGGGGATCGATCACGTCCTGGTACGTCATGAACAGGCTGCCGTGCATATGGCTGATGGGTTAGCGCGGGCGACCGGTGAGGTAGGCGTGGTGCTGGTGACTTCAGGTCCCGGAGCGACAAACGCCATTACAGGCATCGCTACGGCCTACATGGATTCTATTCCGCTGGTGATCCTTTCCGGCCAGGTGGCGACCTCGTTGATTGGCTACGATGCGTTTCAGGAATGTGACATGGTGGGGATCTCCCGCCCGGTGGTAAAACACAGTTTCCTGGTCAAGCAGACGGAAGATATCCCTCAGGTGCTCAAAAAGGCGTTTTGGCTGGCGGCGAGCGGGCGGCCTGGCCCTGTCGTGGTGGATTTACCCAAAGATATTCTAAGCCCGGCGAAAAAACTGCCTTATGTCTGGCCGGATGCCGTCAGTATGCGTTCGTATAATCCGACAACGACAGGGCATAAAGGGCAAATTAAGCGCGCGTTGCAAACCCTGGTTGCAGCGAAAAAACCGGTGGTCTACGTGGGCGGCGGGGCGATAAATTCAGCCTGCCATGAGGAACTACGTCAGACGGTTGAGACGCTCAATCTCCCGGTTGTCTCTTCATTAATGGGGCTTGGCGCATTCCCGGCAACGCATCAACAGTCCTTAGGGATGTTGGGAATGCATGGCACGTATGAAGCGAATATGACCATGCATAACGCGGATGTGATTTTTGCGGTGGGGGTACGGTTCGACGATCGCACAACTAATAACCTGGCAAAATATTGTCCGAATGCGACCGTTTTACATATTGATATTGATCCTACGTCTATCTCAAAAACCGTGACGGCAGATGTGCCGATTGTGGGCGACGCGCGTCTGGTGCTGGAGCAGATGCTGGAATTGCTACCGCAAGAGTCCGCCGCGCAACCGTTGGATGATATTCGCGACTGGTGGCAGCAGATTGAGCGCTGGCGTGCCCGCCAGTGTCTGAAATATGACACGCAAAGTGAGAGCATCAAACCGCAAGCGGTGATCGAGGCTATCTGGCGTCTCACCAAAGGCGAGGCGTACGTCACCTCCGACGTCGGCCAACACCAAATGTTTGCCGCGCTTTACTACCCGTTTGATAAACCGCGTCGCTGGATTAACTCCGGTGGGCTGGGCACCATGGGGTTTGGTCTGCCTGCGGCGCTGGGGGTGAAGATGGCGCTGCCCGAAGAAACGGTCGTTTGTGTGACCGGGGATGGCAGTATCCAGATGAACATCCAGGAGCTGTCGACTGCGCTGCAGTATGAACTGCCTGTTCTGGTGCTCAACCTGAATAACCGATATCTGGGGATGGTTAAGCAGTGGCAGGACATGATCTACTCGGGGCGTCATTCACAATCTTACATGCAGTCGTTGCCTGATTTTGTGCGTCTGGCGCAAGCCTATGGGCATGTTGGGATCCAGATTAACCATCCGGGCGAGCTGGAAAGCAAACTGAGCGAGGCCCTTGAGCACGTACATAATAATCGCCTGGTCTTCGTCGACGTGACGGTGGATGGCAGTGAGCATGTCTACCCTATGCAGATTCGCGGGGGCGGGATGGATGAAATGTGGTTAAGCAAAACGGAGAGGACCTGATTATGCGCCGGATATTATCTGTATTGCTGGAGAACGAGTCAGGGGCATTGTCGCGCGTTATCGGCCTCTTTTCGCAGCGTGGCTACAATATTGAAAGCCTGACCGTTGCGCCGACTGACGATCCGACATTATCGCGTATGACCATCCAGACCGTGGGTGATGAAAAAGTCCTCGAACAAATCGAAAAACAATTGCACAAGCTGGTCGATGTGTTGCGGGTGAGTGAGCTTGGGCAAGGGGCGCATGTTGAACGTGAAATCATGCTGGTGAAGATCCAGGCCAGCGGCTACGGGCGCGAAGAGGTCAAGCGCAACACCGAGATCTTCCGTGGGCAGATCATCGACGTCACCCCGTCTATTTATACCGTCCAACTGGCGGGAACCAGTGAAAAGCTGGATGCTTTCCTGGCAACGTTGCGCGAGGTGGCGAAGATTGTCGAAGTTGCGCGTTCAGGCGTGGTCGGTCTTTCGCGCGGTGACAAAATCATGCGCTAAGGAATACCTTACTCCGATTTCGTAGGCTCAACGTTACCGGTTGGGCCTTTTTTTGCGAAATCTGCAATAACCAGAGACAAAAGCGGTTGCACGCAGTGCGTATTCTGCGATTAGATGTTAATTAATTTTACCCATGCCGTCTCAGTGGTTATGGTTTGTACTTTTTACGCAAGGGGCAATTGTGAAACTGGATGAAATCGCTCGGCTAGCCGGTGTATCGCGAACGACTGCAAGCTACGTTATTAACGGAAAAGCAAAGCAATATCGCGTGAGCGACAAGACCGTTGAAAAAGTCATGGCGGTGGTGCGCGAGCATAATTATCACCCCAATGCTGTGGCTGCCGGGCTGCGTGCGGGACGCACTCGCTCCATTGGTCTGGTCATTCCTGACCTTGAGAACACAAGTTATACCCGCATTGCAAACTATCTGGAACGCCAGGCGCGCCAGCGGGGTTATCAACTGTTAATCGCCTGTTCTGAAGATCAGCCGGATAACGAAATGCGCTGCATCGAACACCTTTTGCAGCGCCAGGTGGATGCAATCATTGTGTCGACCTCTTTGCCGCCGGAGCATCCTTTCTATCAGCGCTGGGCGAATGACGCGTTCCCGATTGTTGCGCTGGATCGTGCCCTCGATCGCGAACATTTTACCAGCGTTGTTGGCGCTGATCAGGATGACGCAGAAATGCTGGCTGGAGAGCTTCGCAAATTCCCTGGGGAAACGGTGCTCTATTTGGGCGCGCTGCCAGAACTGTCGGTGAGTTTCCTGCGTGAGCAGGGATTCCGTACCGCGTGGAAGGATGATCCGCGTGAAGTGCATTTCTTGTATGCCAACAGTTACGAGCGGGCCGCCGCAGCGCAGCTGTTTGAAAAATGGCTGGAAACGCACCCGATGCCGCAGGCGCTGTTTACCACCTCTTTTGCATTGTTGCAGGGCGTGATGGATGTGACATTACGTCGTGACGGAAAATTACCTTCCGAACTGGCTATCGCTACTTTTGGTGATAATGAACTGCTTGATTTTCTGCAATGTCCGGTACTTGCCGTGGCGCAACGCCATCGTGATGTCGCCGAGCGCGTTCTTGAGATTGTTCTGGCGAGTCTGGATGAGCCCCGTAAGCCAAAACCGGGTTTAACACGGATCAAACGTAATTTGTATCGCCGTGGCGTCCTTAGCCGTAGCTGAGTTAATACCCCCGCGCCAGAAAATGCTTAGGTGCGGGGGAAATAAAAAAAGAAAATCAATAACCGTATCAGAATTAAGATTATTCCTTAAAATCTCGCTGAGATATCTTATAAATAATCCTGATTGCACTCTCACAACCCTTTTTCAGGTTATTGGGCGGTAACGGCAGGTTGCTCTTGTATTATTTTGTTACATGCTTGTGGGGAATTGCCGAATTAACAAACACTTTCCTTCCCTGATGCGGTAACGCATCGTACTCCCTGGCTGTAAGGGGCATAACGACCGATAAACAGGTACTGTTATCCCGTTGCAATATGTCCTAAAATGCCGCTCGCGTCGCAAACTGACACTTTATATTTTCTTCAGATGGTATTGAGTCGTTTTAAACGGTGATGAGTTTTTGTTTTTTTTCTTACAAATATTCATGACGTTAATTTGCTTCGTTCGTTGGACGTAATTTAATCAACGCTGATATTAGCCGTAAACATTGGGTTTTTTGCTCCGGTAAGCGTTGCTACTGGCTTGACAAGCTTTTCCTCCGCTCCGTAAACTCCTTTAAGTGGGATTTTGTGGGATAAAGTGGTAATTGGGGGTGAGGCTGGCATGTTCCGGGGAGCAACGTTAGTCAATCTCGACAGTAAAGGGCGCTTATCTGTGCCCACCCGTTATCGGGATCAACTGCTCGAGAGCGCTACCGGTCAAATGGTGTGTACCATTGACATTCATCACCCGTGCCTGCTGCTGTACCCCCTGCCTGAATGGGAAGTTATCGAGCAAAAATTATCGCGTCTGTCGAGCATGAATCCGGTTGAGCGCCGCGTGCAGCGCTTACTATTGGGACATGCCAGCGAATGTCAGATGGACAGTGCCGGTCGTCTATTGATCGCGCCGATTCTGCGGCAACATGCCGCACTGACGAAAGAAGTGATGCTGGTTGGACAGTTCAACAAATTTGAACTGTGGGATGAAACGACCTGGTATCAACGGGTCAAGGAAGATATCGACGCTGAGCAGTCTGTTACCGAAACCTTGTCGGAGCGACTGCAGGACTTGTCTCTATAATGATGATGGAAAATTTTAAACATACAACGGTGCTGCTGGACGAGGCCGTAAACGGTCTGAACATTCGCCCTGACGGCATTTACATTGATGGGACATTTGGTCGCGGTGGTCACTCACGTCTGATCCTGTCGCAACTTGGCGACAACGGACGTTTACTGGCAATCGATCGCGATCCGCAGGCTATTGCCGTTGCCCAAACCATCAATGATCCTCGCTTCTCCATCATTCATGGACCTTTCTCTGCGCTGGCTGAGTACGTCGCCGAGCGTGAACTGACGGGTAAGATTGACGGAATCCTTCTCGATCTTGGCGTCTCTTCTCCGCAACTCGATGATGCCGAGCGCGGCTTTTCCTTCATGCGTGACGGTCCGTTGGATATGCGAATGGATCCGACGCGCGGTCAGTCTGCTGCCGAATGGCTGCAAACCGCTGAAGAAGCAGACATCGCCTGGGTGATCAAAACCTTTGGCGAGGAGCGTTTTGGTAAACGCATTGCCCGCGCCATTGTTGAACGTAACCGCATTGAACCGATGACGCGTACCAAAGAGCTTGCAGAGGTGATTGCGGCGGCGACGCCGGTGAAGGACAAACATAAACATCCCGCGACCCGTACCTTCCAGGCGGTGCGCATTTGGGTGAACAGTGAACTGGAGGAGATAGAGCAGGCGCTAAAAAGCTCGCTCAGCGTGCTGGCCCCGGGAGGGCGACTTTCCATCATCAGTTTCCACTCGCTGGAAGACCGTATTGTGAAGCGCTTTATGCGTGAGCAAAGTCGCGGTCCGCAAGTACCAGCAGGATTGCCGATGACGGAAGATCAGCTCAAAAAGCTGGGTGGCCGCGAGTTGCGAGCGTTAGGTAAGTTGATGCCGGGCGAAGAAGAGGTGGCAGAGAATCCACGTGCCCGTAGTTCAGTTCTGCGAATTGCAGAGAGGACGAACGCATGATCAGCAGAGTGACAGATGCCCTCAGCAAAGTTAAGGGATCAATAGGAAGCAACGAGCGCCATGCTTTGCCTGGCGTGATCGGTGACGATCTTTTGCGGTACGGGAAGCTGCCACTCTGCCTGTTCATTTGCATCATTTTGACGGCGGTGACTGTTGTCACCACGGCGCATCACACGCGACTATTGACCGCGCAGCGTGAGCAATTGGTTCTGGAGCGGGATGCGTTGGATATCGAATGGCGCAACCTGATCCTTGAAGAGAATGCGCTCGGCGATCATAGCCGGGTGGAACGGATTGCAACGGAAAAACTGCAGTTGCAGCATGTTGATCCCTCACAAGAAAATATCGTAGTGCAAAAATAAGGATAAACGCGACGCATGAAAGCAGCGGCAAAAACGCTCAAACCAAAACGCCAGGAAGAACAGCCCAACTTTATCAGTTGGCGTTTTGCGTTGCTGTGCGGCTGCATTTTACTGGCGCTGGTTTTTCTGTTGGGTCGCGCGGCCTGGCTACAGATCATCGCGCCGGATATGCTGGTGCGCCAGGGGGACATGCGTTCTCTGCGTGTGCAGGAAGTCGCAACATCACGCGGTATGATAACCGATCGCTCTGGTCGTCCGCTGGCTGTGAGTGTCCCGGTAAAAGCGATTTGGGCCGATCCGAAAGAGCTGCATGATGCCGGTGGCATTACGCTGGATAATCGCTGGAAAGCGCTGGCTGACGCGCTGAAAATGCCGCTCGATCAGCTGGCGGCGCGGGTTAACGCGAATCCAAGAGGCCGCTTTATTTATCTGGCGCGTCAGGTAAACCCGGATCTTGGCGATTACATCAAAAAGCTGAAGCTTCCTGGTATTCATCTGCGTGAAGAATCCCGCCGTTACTATCCTTCCGGAGAAGTGACCGCTCACCTCATTGGTTTTACCAACGTCGACAGTCAGGGTATTGAAGGCGTTGAGAAGAGCTTTGATAAGTGGCTTACGGGTCAGCCGGGCGAACGTGTTGTGCGTAAAGATCGCTATGGTCGCGTCATTGAGGATATCTCTTCTACCGACAGTCAGGCGGCGCATAACCTGGCGTTGAGCATTGATGAACGCTTACAGGCGCTGGTGTATCGCGAGCTGAATAACGCTGTAGCCTTTAACAAGGCGGAGTCGGGTAGCGCCGTGCTGGTGGATGTGAGCACTGGCGAAGTGCTGGCGATGGCTAACAGCCCGTCTTATAACCCGAACAACCTGACCGGCACGCAGAAAGATGTCATGCGTAACCGTACCATTACCGACGTCTTCGAACCGGGGTCAACCGTCAAACCGATGGTGGTGATGACCGCGCTACAACGCGGCGTGGTGCGTGAAAATACCGTACTCAACACCATTCCCTACCGAATTAACGGTCACGAAATCAAAGACGTGGCGCGTTACAGCGAACTGACCCTTACCGGGGTTTTACAGAAGTCGAGTAACGTCGGTGTTTCTAAGCTGGCGTTAGCGATGCCGTCCTCAGCGTTAGTAGATACTTACTCACGTTTTGGGCTGGGAAAAGCGACCAATTTGGGGTTGGTCGGAGAACGCAGTGGCTTATATCCTCAAAAACAACGGTGGTCTGACATAGAGAGGGCCACCTTCTCTTTCGGCTACGGGCTAATGGTAACGCCGTTACAGTTAGCGCGAGTCTATGCAACGATTGGCAGCTACGGCGTCTATCGCCCGCTCTCAATTACCAAAGTTGACCCGCCCGTTCCGGGCGAGCGTATTTTCCCGGAATCTACCGTTCGTACCGTCGTGCACATGATGGAAAGCGTGGCGTTACCGGGCGGCGGCGGCGTGAAGGCCGCGATCAAAGGTTATCGCATCGCCATTAAAACCGGTACGGCGAAAAAAGTGGGGCCGGACGGGCGCTACATCAATAAATACATTGCGTATACCGCAGGCGTTGCACCTGCGAGTCAGCCGCGCTTTGCGCTGGTTGTTGTTATCAACGATCCGCAGGCGGGTAAATACTACGGCGGCGCCGTTTCCGCGCCGGTCTTTGGTGCCATCATGGGCGGCGTACTGCGCACCATGAACATCGAACCGGACGCACTGGCAACGGGCGAGAAAAGTGAATTCGTAATTAATCAAGGCGAGGGAACAGGTGGCAGATCGTAATTTGCGCGACCTTCTTGCTCCATGGGTGCCGGGCGCACCAGAGCGAGCACTGCGGGAGATGACACTCGACAGCCGTGTGGCTGCATCGGGCGATCTCTTTGTGGCAGTAAAAGGTCATCAGGCGGACGGGCGTCGATATATCCCGCAGGCGATAGCGCAAGGTGTGGCTGCCATTATTGCAGAGGCAAAAGATGAGGCGACCGACGGTGAGATCCGTGAAATGCACGGCGTTCCGGTCATCTATCTCAGCCAGCTCAACGAGCGTTTATCTGCACTGGCTGGTCGCTTCTATCATGAACCCTCAGAAAGAATGCGTCTGGTGGGCGTGACCGGCACAAACGGTAAAACCACAACCACCCAACTGCTGGCGCAATGGAGCCAATTGCTCGGCGAAACCAGCGCAGTGATGGGTACGGTAGGTAATGGTCTGCTGGGCAAAGTGATCCCGACGGAAAATACCACCGGTTCAGCGGTTGATGTCCAGCATGTGCTGGCGGGACTGGTAGAACAGGGCGCGACACTCGGCGCGATGGAAGTCTCTTCTCATGGCCTGGTGCAACACCGCGTTGCAGCGCTGAAATTTGCGGCGTCAGTCTTTACGAATTTAAGTCGTGATCACCTCGACTATCACGGTGACATGGAGCATTACGAAGCGGCGAAATGGCTGCTGTACTCCACGCATCACTGCGGTCAGGCGATTGTTAATGCTGATGATGACGTGGGGCGTCGCTGGCTGGCGAAACTGCCGGACGCGGTTGCCGTTTCGATGGAAGACCGTATTAATCCCAACTGCCATGGCCGTTGGTTGAAAGCCGTTGAGGTGAATTACCACGACAGCGGAGCGACCATTCGTTTTGCTTCCAGTTGGGGCGAAGGCGAGATTGAAAGCCGTCTGATGGGCGCGTTTAACGTCAGCAACCTTCTGCTGGCGCTGGCTACGCTGCTGGCGTTGGGTTATCCGTTGGCAGAACTGCTGAAAACAGCCTCCCGCCTGCAGCCCGTTTGCGGGCGCATGGAAGTCTTCAGTGCGCCGGGTAAACCGACTGTCGTTGTTGACTACGCCCATACGCCGGACGCGCTGGAAAAAGCGCTCGAAGCGGCACGCCTGCATTGCGCAGGCAAACTGTGGTGCGTCTTCGGCTGCGGCGGCGATCGCGACAAAGGCAAACGTCCGCTAATGGGCGCGATTGCTGAACAATTTGCTGATGTGGCGGTGGTGACCGACGACAACCCGCGTACTGAAGAGCCGCGCGCCATTATCAACGATATCCTTGCCGGAATGCTGGACGCCGGGCATGCGAAGGTGATGGAAGGCCGTGCCGAAGCCGTCACCAACGCCATTATGCAAGCGAAAGAAGACGACGTCGTACTGATTGCGGGTAAGGGTCATGAGGATTATCAGATCGTCGGCTCCCAGCGTCTTGACTATTCCGATCGTGTGACCGCCGCGCGTCTGCTGGGGGTTATCGCATGATTAGCGTAACGCTCAGCCAACTGGCTGAGATTCTGCATGGCGAGTTGCAAGGTGCCGATTTGACGCTGGACGCGGTAACGACCGATACGCGTCAACTGACGCCGGGCTGCCTGTTTGTGGCGCTGAAAGGCGAACGCTTCGACGCCCACGATTTTGCCGATAAAGCAAAAGCAGGCGGGGCAGGGGCGCTGCTGGTCAGCCGTCCGCTGGATATCTCCCTCCCGCAACTGATTGTCAAAGACACGCGTCTGGCGTTTGGTGAACTGGCGGCGTGGGTACGCGCGCAGGTTCCGACCCGCGTGGTGGCATTGACCGGTTCATCCGGTAAAACATCGGTTAAAGAGATGACGGCGGCCATTCTGAGCCAGTGCGGAAACACCTTGTACACCGCCGGCAATCTCAATAACGACATCGGCGTGCCGATGACGCTGCTACGTCTGAATCATGATTATGACTATGCGGTGATTGAATTAGGCGCTAACCACCAGGGTGAAATTGCCTGGACCGTTGGCCTGACGCGTCCGGAAGCGGCGCTGGTGAACAATCTCGCTGCGGCGCACCTGGAAGGGTTCGGCTCGCTGGCGGGTGTAGCGAAAGCCAAAGGCGAAATCTTTACCGGTCTGCAGGAAAACGGCATTGCCATCTTGAATGCCGATAACAACGACTGGCTGAACTGGCAGAGCATCATTGGCGATCGCACTGTCTGGCGCTTTTCGCCCAATGCCGCCAACAGTGATTTCACGGCAACCCAAATCCACGTGACGCTGCATGGCACAACATTTTCTCTGCAAACCCCGAAGGGCAGCATTGATGTGCTACTGCCGTTACCTGGTCGCCACAACATCGCCAACGCGCTTGCTGCGAGCGCGCTGTCGATGGCGGTTGGCGCGCCGCTTGAGGCTATCAAAGCGGGTCTGGCTAATTTAACAGCCGTACCTGGCCGTTTATTCCCGATCCCACTGGCAGAAAACCAGCTGCTGCTTGATGACTCCTACAACGCCAATGTGGGGTCGATGACCGCCGCCGTTCAGGTTCTTTCTGAAATGCCGGGCTTCCGTGTGTTGGTGGTTGGCGATATGGCAGAACTGGGGGCAGAAAGCGAAGCGTGCCATGTGCAGGTCGGCGAGGCGGCGAAAGCGGCAGATATCGATTGTGTATTGAGTACAGGGAAACTGAGCCAGGCCATCAGTAACGCCAGCGGCGTCGGCGAGCATTTTGCTGACAAATCTGCGTTAGTGGCGCGTCTTAAGGCGCTGGTTGCAGAGCATCAGACAATGACTGTTTTAGTGAAAGGTTCACGTAGTGCCGCCATGGAAGAGGTAGTACGCGCATTACAGGAGAATGGGACATGTTAGTTTGGCTGGCCGAACATTTGGTCAAATATTATTCCGGCTTTAACGTCTTTTCGTATCTGACGTTTCGCGCCATCGTCAGCCTGCTGACCGCGCTGTTCATCTCTTTGTGGATGGGCCCGCGCATGATTGCCCGTTTACAAAAATTGTCGTTTGGCCAGGTTGTACGTAACGACGGTCCGGAGTCGCATTTCAGCAAGCGCGGTACGCCGACGATGGGCGGCATTATGATCCTGACCGCGATTGTCGTTTCTGTGCTGCTGTGGGCATACCCGTCTAACCCGTATGTCTGGTGTGTATTGGTCGTGCTGGTTGGCTACGGCATTATTGGGTTCGTCGATGACTATCGCAAAGTGGTCCGCAAAGACACGAAAGGCCTGATTGCGCGCTGGAAGTATTTCTGGATGTCCGTCATCGCATTAGGCGTGGCGTTTGCCCTCTATCTGGCGGGCAAAGATACGCCAGCCACTCAACTGGTTGTGCCGTTCTTTAAAGACGTGATGCCTCAGCTGGGGCTGTTCTACGTTCTGCTGGCGTACTTCGTGATTGTGGGGACGGGGAACGCGGTCAACCTGACCGATGGTCTTGATGGCCTGGCGATTATGCCAACCGTGTTTGTCGCGGCTGGTTTTGCGCTGGTGGCGTGGGCGAGCGGTAACATGAACTTCGCCAGCTACCTGCACATTCCCTATTTACGCCATGCTGGTGAACTGGTGATTGTCTGTACGGCGATTGTCGGCGCGGGGTTAGGCTTTCTGTGGTTTAACACCTATCCGGCGCAGGTCTTTATGGGTGACGTCGGTTCACTGGCGCTGGGCGGCGCGCTCGGGATTATCGCCGTGCTGCTGCGCCAGGAATTCCTGCTGGTGATTATGGGTGGGGTGTTCGTGGTGGAAACGTTGTCGGTCATCCTGCAGGTCGGTTCCTTTAAGCTGCGCGGACAGCGTATTTTCCGCATGGCGCCGATTCACCATCACTATGAACTGAAAGGCTGGCCGGAGCCGCGCGTTATTGTGCGCTTCTGGATTATTTCGCTGATGCTGGTGCTGATTGGCCTGGCAACGCTGAAGGTACGTTAATCATGGCTGATTACCAGGGTAAAAACGTCGTTATCATTGGTCTGGGTCTCACCGGGCTTTCTTGCGTGGACTTTTTCCTCGCGCGCGGCGTGACGCCGCGTGTGATGGATACCCGCGCGACGCCGCCGGGACTGGATAAATTACCTGAAGCGGTTGAACGCCACGTTGGCAGCCTGAACGACGAGTGGCTGTTGGCCGCCGATCTGGTGGTTGCCAGCCCTGGTATTGCCCTTGCGCATCCTTCACTACGCGCTGCTGCTGATGCGGGCATTGAAATTGTGGGCGACATTGAGCTGTTCTGTCGCGAAGCGCAGGCACCCATTGTCGCTATCACCGGGTCGAACGGTAAAAGCACGGTAACGACGCTGGTCGGCGAAATGGCGAAAGCGGCAGGCGTTAACGTCGGTGTGGGCGGCAATATCGGTCTGCCAGCCCTGATGTTGCTGGATGACGATCGCGAACTCTATGTGCTTGAACTGTCCAGTTTCCAACTGGAAACCACGTCCAGTCTACAGGCCGTTGCCGCAACGATTCTGAACGTGACTGAAGACCATATGGACAGATATCCATTTGGTCTTCAACAGTATCGCGCGGCAAAACTGCGCGTGTACGAGAATGCGAAAGTGTGCGTGGTCAATGCCGATGATGCGCTAACCATGCCGGTACGCGGTGCGGATGAGCGCTGTGTGAGTTTTGGCGTCAATATGGGTGACTATCACCTTAACCGTCAGCAGGGCGAAACCTGGCTGCGCGTCAAAGGCGAAAAAATACTGAACGTGAAAGAGATGAAGCTTTCCGGTCAGCATAACTACACCAACGCGCTGGCGGCGCTGGCACTGGCGGACGCAGCAGGATTACCTCGTGCCAGCAGCCTGAAAGCGCTAACGACGTTTACCGGTCTTGCGCATCGCTTCCAATTGGCGCTGGAGCATAACGGTGTTCGCTGGATCAACGATTCTAAAGCGACCAATGTAGGCAGTACCGAAGCGGCGTTGAAGGGGCTGCATGTCGATGGCACGCTGCATCTGCTGCTCGGCGGAGATGGTAAATCAGCGGATTTCTCTTCGTTGGGGCGTTATTTGAACGGCGATCGTGTTCGTCTGTACTGCTTTGGTCGTGATGGTGCACAACTGGCGGAACTGCGTCCGGACGTCGCTGAACAGACGGAAACGATGGAAGAGGCGATGCGTTTGATCGCGCCGCGCGTGAAGCCGGGAGATATGGTGCTGTTGTCGCCCGCCTGCGCCAGCCTCGATCAGTTCAAGAATTTTGAGCAGCGGGGGGATGAATTTACCCGCCTGGCGAAGGAGTTGGGTTGATGCGCTTCTCTCTGCCTCGCCTGAGAATGCCGCGCCTGCCGGGATTTGGACTCCTGGCATGGGGCTTTGCTGCGCTTAAGGGCTGGGTGATGGCTTCGCGTGAGAAAGACGCGGACAGCCTGATTATGTACGACCGCATGTTGTTGTGGTTAACCCTGGGACTTGCGGCGATTGGTTTCGTGATGGTGACGTCAGCGTCGATGCCCGTGGGGCAAAGACTGGCGAACGATCCGTTCCTGTTTGCCAAACGTGATGCGCTGTATATTTTCCTGGCATTTTGCCTGGGGATGGTCACGCTGCGTTTGCCGATGGAGTTCTGGCAAAAGTACAGCACCACGATGCTGATTGCGTCGATCATCATGCTGTTGATCGTACTGGTGGTGGGGAGTTCCGTTAACGGGGCATCGCGTTGGATTGCACTGGGGCCGCTGCGTATTCAGCCTGCGGAATTCACCAAGCTGTCGCTGTTCTGCTACCTCGCGAACTACCTGGTGCGTAAGGTCGACGAGGTGCGTAATAACCTGCGCGGCTTCTTAAAACCGATGGGCGTGATCCTGGTGCTGGCAGTGCTTTTGCTGGCGCAGCCTGACCTCGGTACGGTGGTGGTGTTATTTGTGACCACGCTGGCGATGCTGTTTCTTGCCGGGGCGAAACTGTGGCAGTTCATCGCCATCATCGGGATGGGGATATCGGCGGTTGTTCTGCTGATCCTCGCCGAGCCTTATCGTATTCGCCGTGTGACCTCTTTCTGGAACCCCTGGGAAGATCCGTTTGGCAGCGGTTACCAGTTAACGCAATCGCTGATGGCATTTGGTCGCGGTGAAGTCTGGGGGCAAGGACTGGGGAATTCGGTACAAAAACTGGAGTACCTGCCGGAGGCGCATACCGACTTTATCTTCGCCATTATTGGGGAAGAACTGGGTTATATCGGTGTGGTATTGGCACTTTTAATGGTATTCTTCGTCGCTTTTCGCGCGATGTCGATTGGGCGTAAAGCGCTGGAAATTGACCACCGTTTCTCCGGTTTTCTCGCCTGTTCGATCGGTATCTGGTTTAGTTTCCAGGCACTTGTCAACGTTGGCGCAGCTGCCGGTATGCTACCGACCAAAGGTCTGACGCTGCCGCTGATCAGCTACGGTGGTTCGAGTTTGTTGATTATGTCGACAGCCATCATGTTTTTGTTACGTATTGATTATGAAACGCGTCTGGAAAAAGCGCAGGCGTTTACACGAGGTTCACGATGAGTGGTCAACCGAAGCGGTTAATGGTGATGGCAGGCGGTACCGGCGGACATGTGTTCCCAGGATTGGCCGTTGCTCACCATTTAATGGCCCAGGGCTGGCAGGTTCGCTGGCTGGGCACCGCCGATCGTATGGAAGCGGATTTAGTGCCAAAACACGGCATTGAGATTGACTTCATTCGTATCTCCGGTTTGCGTGGCAAAGGGATCAAGGCATTGCTTGCCGCCCCGCTGCGTATTTTTAACGCCTGGCGTCAGGCGCGCGCCATCATGCAACAGTTCAAACCCGACGTGGTGCTGGGCATGGGGGGCTATGTTTCCGGTCCCGGCGGCCTTGCTGCCTGGTCTTTAGGGATCCCGGTGGTGCTGCATGAGCAGAACGGTATTGCCGGTTTGACCAATAAATGGTTGGCGAAGATAGCAACCACGGTTATGCAGGCTTTTCCTGGCGCCTTCCCGAAAGCGGAAGTGGTGGGGAATCCGGTGCGTACGGACGTGCTGGCGCTGCCTCTGCCGCAGGAGCGTCTGGCGGGGCGTGAAGGCCCGGTTCGTCTGCTGGTGGTTGGCGGTTCCCAGGGCGCTCGCGTTCTGAACCAGACGCTACCGCTGGTTGCCGCAAAACTTGGCGATGCGGTCACTATCTGGCATCAGAGCGGTAAAGGCGCGCAGCAGACGGTTGAAGACGCTTATGCACAGGCGGGGCAACCGCAGCATAAGGTGACGGAGTTTATTGACGACATGGCAGGCGCTTACGCGTGGGCAGATGTGGTTGTTTGTCGTTCGGGTGCATTGACCGTGAGCGAGATTGCTGCCGCAGGGTTACCTGCGCTGTTTGTGCCCTTTCAGCATAAAGACAGGCAGCAGTACTGGAATGCGCTGCCGCTGGAAAAAGCGGGCGCAGCCAAAATTCTCGAGCAGCCACAGTTTACCGTGGATGCCGTCGCCAGCACCCTTTCCGGGTGGTCGCGAGAAACGTTACTCACCATGGCAGAGCGTGCTCGCGCGGCATCGATTCCTGATGCCACAGAACGAGTCGCAAATGAAGTGAGCCGGGCTGCCCGGGTGTAATTGTGGCGGTGCCTTTTGCATCGCATGAAATTTTGAAGTTAATGGCGTAAAGAATGAATACACAACAATTGGCGAAACTGCGTTCCATCGTGCCTGAAATGCGTCGCGTTCGGCATATTCACTTTGTCGGCATCGGTGGTGCTGGTATGGGCGGTATTGCCGAAGTTTTGGCCAATGAAGGGTATCAGATCAGTGGTTCCGATTTGGCGCCGAATCCGGTTACGCAACAGTTGACGAGTCTGGGTGCCACTATCTTTTTCAACCATCGCCCGGAGAACGTCCGTGATGCGAGCGTGGTGGTGGTATCCAGCGCTATTTCGGCGGATAACCCGGAGATTGTCGCTGCGCATGAAGCGCGCATTCCGGTGATTCGCCGTGCAGAGATGCTGGCGGAATTAATGCGTTTTCGTCACGGCATCGCCATTGCCGGGACGCATGGCAAAACCACAACCACGGCAATGGTTTCCAGTATTTATGCCGAAGCGGGTCTGGATCCGACCTTTGTGAACGGTGGTCTGGTCAAAGCGGCGGGCGTGCATGCGCGTCTTGGCCACAGTCGTTATCTGATTGCTGAAGCAGATGAGAGCGATGCGTCGTTCCTGCATCTGCAGCCGATGGTGGCGATTGTCACCAACATCGAAGCGGACCATATGGATACTTACCAGGGCGACTTCGAAAATTTAAAGCAGACGTTCATTAATTTTCTGCACAATTTGCCGTTTTATGGTCGTGCAGTGATGTGCGTTGATGACCCGGTGATCCGTGAGCTGCTGCCGCGAGTGGGGCGTCAGACCACGACCTACGGTTTTAGCGATGACGCGGATGTGCGTATTGAAGACTATCAGCAGATTGGTCCGCAAGGGCACTTCACGCTCTTGCGCCAGGACAAACCTGCGCTGCGCGTGACCTTGAATGCGCCAGGTCGCCATAATGCCCTGAATGCGGCTGCTGCCGTGGCAGTGGCAACGGAAGAAGAGATTGAAGACGAGGCAATCCTGCGTGCGCTGGAGAGCTTCCAGGGGACAGGACGCCGTTTCGATGTTCTTGGTGAGTTCCCGCTTGAGCCGGTAAACGGAAAAGCCGGTACGGCGATGCTGGTCGATGATTACGGCCATCATCCAACGGAAGTTGACGCGACTATCAAAGCCGCGCGCGCGGGCTGGCCGGACAAAAATCTGGTTATGCTGTTCCAGCCGCACCGTTTCACGCGTACGCGCGATCTGTACGATGACTTCGCCAACGTATTGACCCAGGTTGATACGTTACTGATGCTGGACGTTTATGCGGCGGGAGAGACACCGATCCCTGGCGCGGATAGCCGCTCACTGTGCCGTACCATTCGTGGACGCGGCAAGATTGACCCGATTCTGGTGTCCGACCCTGCCCAAGTGGCGGAGATGCTGGCACCGGTATTAACCGGCAACGATTTGATTCTGGTGCAGGGTGCGGGAAATATCGGCAAAATCGCACGTTCCTTAGCTGAAATCAAACTGAAGCCGCAAACTCAGGAGGAAGAACAACATGGCTGATAAGATTGCGGTCTTGTTGGGGGGAACCTCCGCTGAACGTGAAGTTTCGCTGAACTCCGGTGCAGCCGTGTTGGCTGGCTTACGCGAAGGCGGCGTGGATGCGTATCCGGTGGATCCGCAAGAGGTTGACATCACCCTTCTGAAATCGATGGGTTTTCAGAAGGTGTTCATCGCGCTGCACGGGCGCGGTGGTGAAGATGGCACTTTGCAGGGGATGCTGGATCTGATTGGCCTGCCGTACACCGGCAGTGGCGTGATGGCATCTGCCATTTCAATGGATAAACTGCGCAGCAAATTGCTGTGGCAAGGGGCTGGATTACCGGTCGCGCCGTGGGTGGCGTTAACGCGCGCTGAGTTCGAAAAAGGGCTTAGCGATGACGTCATGGCGCAAATTTCTGTGTTGGGTTTACCGCTGATTGTGAAGCCGAGCCGTGAAGGCTCCAGCGTGGGAATGTCGAAAGTTGAAGAACAAAATGCTTTGCAAAACGCATTAGCATTGGCTTTTCATCATGATGAAGAAGTATTGATTGAAAAATGGCTCAGCGGTCCAGAATTTACGGTAGCGATGCTCGGTGAAGAAATTTTACCGTCAATTCGTATCCAACCCGCTGGAACCTTCTATGATTATGAGGCGAAGTATCTGTCTGATGAGACACAATATTTCTGTCCTGCTGGTCTGGAAGTGGATCAAGAGGCCGCGTTACAGGCATTAGTCCTGAAAGCGTGGACCGCGCTGGGCTGCAAAGGTTGGGGTCGTATTGATGTCATGAAGGACAGCGATGGCCAGTTTTATCTGCTGGAAGCCAATACCTCTCCGGGTATGACCAGCCACAGTCTGGTGCCTATGGCGGCACGTCAGGCGGGCATGAGCTTCTCGCAGTTGGTGGTACGAATTCTGGAGTTGGCGGACTGATATGTCGCAGGCTGCGCTGAACACGCGAAACAGTGAAGAAGAACTCTCATCTTCACGCCGCAGTAATGGAACGCGTCTTGCAGGAATCCTTTTCCTGCTGACAGTGTTGTGCACCGTGTTTGTCAGCGGCTGGGTGGTGTTGGGCTGGATGGAAGACGCTCAGCGTTTACCCTTGTCGAAACTGGTGCTGACCGGCGATCGGCATTACACGCGCAATGATGATATCCGGCAGTCAATTCTGGCTCTCGGGGCGCCTGGAACCTTTATGACCCAGGACGTGAACATCATTCAGAGTCAGATTGAACGTTTGCCATGGATTAAACAGGCGAGTGTCAGAAAACAGTGGCCTGATGAATTGAAGATTCATCTGGTTGAATATGTGCCGATTGCGCGTTGGAATGATCAGCATATGGTGGATGCGGAAGGTAATGCCTTCAGTGTACCCACCGATCGGACCAGCAAACAGGTTTTACCCATGTTATACGGCCCGGAAGGCAGCGCGAGTGAAGTGTTGCAAGGGTACCGTGAAATGGGGCAGGTGCTGGCTAAGGATAGATTCACCCTGAAGGAAGCGGCAATGACCGCTCGTCGTTCCTGGCAGTTGACGCTGAATAACGATATTAAGCTCAATCTGGGGCGGGGCGACACCATGAAACGTTTGGCTCGCTTTGTAGAACTTTATCCGGTTTTACAGCAGCAGGCGCAAACCGATGGCAAACGGATTAGCTACGTTGATTTGCGTTATGACTCGGGGGCGGCAGTAGGGTGGGTTCCCTTACCTCCTGAGGAATCTAATCAGCAACAGAATCAGGCACAGGCAGAACAACAATGATCAAGGCGACGGACAGAAAACTGGTAGTTGGACTGGAGATTGGCACCGCGAAGGTTGCCGCTTTAGTAGGGGAAGTTCTGCCCGATGGTATAGTCAATATCATTGGGGTGGGCAGTTGCCCGTCGCGCGGTATGGATAAAGGCGGAGTGAACGACCTTGAGTCAGTGGTAAAGTGCGTACAGCGCGCCATTGACCAGGCTGAACTGATGGCGGATTGCCAGATCTCCTCGGTGTATCTGGCGCTTTCTGGGAAGCATATTAGCTGTCAGAATGAAATCGGCATGGTGCCGATCTCCGAAGAGGAAGTGACGCAGGAAGATGTGGAAAACGTGGTGCACACCGCAAAGTCGGTCCGTGTTCGTGATGAACATCGTGTTCTGCACGTTATTCCGCAAGAGTATGCGATTGACTACCAGGAAGGCATCAAAAATCCTGTCGGTCTTTCCGGCGTACGTATGCAGGCAAAAGTGCATTTGATTACGTGCCACAACGATATGGCGAAAAACATTGTCAAAGCCGTGGAACGTTGTGGCCTGAAAGTTGACCAATTGATATTTGCCGGACTGGCGGCCAGTTATTCCGTGTTGACGGAAGATGAGCGTGAACTGGGCGTCTGCGTCGTGGATATTGGTGGTGGTACAATGGATATCGCCGTTTATACTGGCGGGGCGTTGCGCCATACCAAAGTAATACCTTACGCAGGAAACGTAGTGACCAGTGATATCGCCTATGCCTTTGGTACGCCGCCGAGCGACGCCGAAGCCATTAAAGTGCGCCACGGGTGTGCGTTAGGCTCCATCGTTGGGAAAGACGAGAGCGTGGAAGTGCCCAGTGTGGGTGGGCGACCGCCGCGCAGCCTGCAGCGTCAGACGCTCGCAGAGGTCATTGAGCCGCGTTATACCGAACTGCTCAATCTGGTCAACGAAGAGATACTGCAATTACAAGAACAGCTTCGCCAGCAGGGTGTGAAACATCATCTGGCGGCGGGGATTGTTTTAACCGGTGGCGCGGCGCAAATTGAAGGCCTTGCAGCCTGCGCCCAGCGCGTGTTCCATACGCAGGTGCGTATTGGTGCGCCACTGAATATCACCGGACTGACGGATTATGCTCAGGAGCCGTATTACTCAACGGCGGTGGGGTTGCTTCACTACGGGAAAGAGTCCCATTTGAGTGGTGAAGCAGAAGTAGAAAAACGTGTTACGGCTTCAGTTGGCTCGTGGATCAAGCGACTTAATAGCTGGCTGCGAAAAGAGTTTTAATTTTTATGAGACCGGAGAAGATTAACGGTCTCAGGCGACAGGCACAAAACGGAGAGAAACTATGTTTGAACCTATGGAACTGACCAACGACGCGGTGATTAAAGTCATCGGCGTCGGTGGCGGCGGCGGTAATGCCGTTGAACACATGGTGCGCGAGCGCATTGAAGGTGTTGAATTCTTTGCAGTCAATACTGACGCCCAGGCGTTGCGTAAAACTGCTGTTGGCCAGACCATTCAGATCGGTAGCGGTATTACCAAAGGTCTGGGGGCGGGCGCAAACCCGGAAGTGGGTCGCAATGCGGCTGACGAAGATCGTGAAGCTCTGCGTGCAGCGCTTGACGGGGCAGACATGGTGTTTATCGCAGCAGGCATGGGTGGCGGTACCGGTACCGGTGCTGCGCCAGTTGTTGCTGAAGTCGCAAAAGATTTAGGTATTCTGACCGTCGCTGTCGTGACTAAGCCTTTCAACTTTGAAGGCAAGAAGCGCATGGCATTCGCGGAGCAGGGTATCACCGAGCTGTCCAAACATGTGGACTCTCTGATCACTATCCCGAACGACAAACTGCTGAAAGTGTTGGGACGCGGTATCTCCCTGCTGGACGCATTTGGCGCAGCAAACGACGTGCTGAAAGGCGCGGTACAGGGTATCGCTGAGCTGATCACCCGTCCTGGCCTGATGAACGTCGACTTTGCAGACGTGCGCACCGTGATGTCCGAAATGGGCTATGCGATGATGGGCTCCGGCGTGGCGAGCGGTGAAGACCGTGCGGAAGAAGCGGCTGAAATGGCTATCTCTTCTCCGCTGCTGGAAGATATCGATCTGTCTGGCGCTCGCGGCGTACTGGTCAACATTACGGCGGGCTTCGATCTGCGTCTGGATGAGTTTGAAACCGTGGGTAACACCATCCGTGCATTTGCTTCGGATAATGCAACCGTGGTTATCGGTACGTCTCTTGACCCGGATATGAATGACGAACTGCGCGTTACCGTTGTTGCCACTGGAATTGGTATGGACAAACGTCCGGAAATCACCCTGGTCACCAATAAGCAGGTGCAGCAGCCCGTGATGGATCGCTACCAGCAGCACGGCATGGCACCGTTGACGCAAGAGCAAAAACCAGTTGCTAAAGTGGTTAACGACAACACGCCGCAAACCACTAAAGAGCCGGATTATCTCGATATCCCTGCGTTCCTGCGCAAGCAAGCTGACTAAGAATTAGCTGGAATTTGGGTATCGTGGCTCTTTGTGCTAAACTGACCCGCCGAATGTATAGTACACTTCGGTTGGATAGGTAATTTGGCGAGATTATACGATGATCAAACAAAGGACACTTAAACGTATCGTTCAGGCGACTGGCGTCGGTTTACATACCGGCAAAAAAGTCACCCTGACATTACGCCCTGCGCCGGCCAACACCGGGGTCATCTATCGTCGCACCGACTTGAATCCACCGGTAGATTTCCCGGCCGATGCCAAATCTGTGCGTGATACCATGCTCTGTACGTGTCTGGTTAATGAGCATGATGTACGGATTTCAACCGTTGAGCACCTTAACGCTGCTCTGGCGGGCCTGGGCATCGATAACATTGTTATCGAAGTCAATGCTCCGGAAATCCCGATCATGGATGGCAGTGCCGCTCCGTTCGTCTACCTGCTGCTTGATGCGGGTATTGAAGAACTGAAAAGCGCCAAGAAATTTGTACGCATCAAAGAGACTGTTCGTGTCGAAGATGGCGACAAGTGGGCTGAGTTCAAGCCGTACAATGGTTTTACGTTGGATTTCACCATCGACTTTAACCATCCGGCGATCGACTCCAGCACACAGCGCTATGCGATGAACTTCTCTGCTGACGCGTTCATGCGCCAGATCAGCCGTGCGCGTACTTTCGGCTTCATGCGTGATATCGAATATCTGCAGTCTCGTGGTTTGTGCCTGGGCGGCAGCTTCGATTGTGCCATCGTTGTTGACGATTATCGCGTATTGAACGAAGACGGCTTGCGTTTTGAAGATGAATTTGTTCGTCACAAAATGCTTGATGCTATCGGTGACTTGTTCATGTGTGGTCACAACATTATCGGTGCATTTACCGCGTATAAATCCGGTCATGCACTGAATAACAAACTGCTGCAGGCAGTCCTGGCTAAACAGGAAGCC
The DNA here is from genome assembly GCF_016811995.1 of Citrobacter sp. R56. Lineage (GTDB taxonomy): Bacteria > Pseudomonadota > Gammaproteobacteria > Enterobacterales > Enterobacteriaceae > Citrobacter_D > Citrobacter_D enshiensis. The sequence goes on along the minus strand of NZ_CP069159.1, from coordinate 3,775,134 downwards.
TGGGAATTTGTGACCTTCCAGGACGACGCAGAACTGCCGTTGGCTTTCAAAGCGCCTTCGACTGTACTGGCATAACGACACACCCTGTCGCATAAATTCGACTGGTTAATCTGGCACTCTCTCCGGCCAGGTAAGCCAGTCGTTTTTTTTGTAGCGCGCCCGTCATTTTTTCCGAAGCGATTTTTATGTGTTGCTGAATCGAAATGCAGCGCGTTCGCTGCTTTCTTAAGCATTTTTACCCTTAGCTTTTTGTCATTCCTGCTGTAGTACAGCGGTATTAGTGATAAGATTTGTGCGCAAAAATAACGTTTAGAAAGCATAAACCCGACGTTCGGGCTTTTAAGGTGGCAATGACGTGAGTGGAATACTGACGCGCTGGCGACAGTTAGGCAGACGGTACTTCTGGCCGCATCTCTTATTGGGGATGGTCGCGGCGAGCTTTGGTCTGCCCGCTCTCAGTAACGCTGCCGAGCCTAATACGCCAGCAAAAGCGACAGCCAGCAACCACGACCAATCTGCTAAGGTAAACTTTAGCCAGCTTGCGTTGCTGGAAGCCACCAACCGTCGTCCGAATTTTACCGTCGATTACTGGCACCAACATGCAATTCGAACGGTTATTCGCCATCTTTCCTTCGCAATGGCGCCGCAAGCGCTGCCCGTTGCTGAAGAACCGTTACCGCTCCAGGCGCATCATCTTGCTTTACTGAATACGCTCAGCGCCATGCTGACTCAGGAAGGCCAGCCGCCTGCGATCGTGCGCCATCTGGCGTACGCCCATTTTACACCTCAGGCCGTATTTAACGTTTCCGTCTGGATTAGCCAGGCGCAGGGAATACGTGCCGGTCCTCAACGCCTCAGCTAACAACAAAAAAACCTTTAATTCATTTTTATGACTTCGCTTCGCGGGGCGTTTGAGATTTTATTATTATGCTAATCAAATTATTAACGAAAGTATTCGGTAGTCGTAACGATCGTACGTTGCGTCGCATGCGCAAAGTGGTCGGCGTGATTAATGCCATGGAACCGGAGATGGAAAAACTCTCCGATGACGAACTGAAAGCGAAAACTGCAGAGTTCCGTGCTCGTCTGGAAAAAGGTGAAAGCCTGGAAAGCCTGATTCCGGAAGCCTTTGCGGTTGTCCGCGAAGCCAGTAAACGTGTCTTCGGGATGCGCCACTTTGACGTTCAGTTGTTAGGCGGTATGGTCCTTAACGATCGCTGCATCGCGGAAATGCGTACCGGTGAAGGTAAAACCCTGACTGCAACGCTGCCTGCGTACCTGAACGCATTAAGCGGGAAAGGTGTGCATGTGGTGACCGTGAACGACTACCTGGCACAGCGTGACGCCGAAAATAACCGCCCACTGTTTGAATTCCTCGGCATGAGCGTCGGCATCAACATGTCTGGCCTGCCTGCGCCTGCAAAACGTGAAGCATACGCGGCGGACATCACTTACGGCACCAACAACGAATACGGCTTTGACTACCTGCGCGACAACATGGCGTTCAGCCCTGAAGAACGCGTTCAGCGTAAGCTGCACTACGCGCTGGTGGATGAGGTGGACTCCATCCTGATCGATGAAGCACGTACGCCGCTTATCATTTCTGGTCCGGCTGAAGACAGCTCAGAAATGTATAAGAAAGTGAACAAAATTATCCCGCGCCTGGTGCGCCAGGAGAAAGAAGACTCCGACACCTTCCAGGGTGAAGGCCATTTCTCCGTTGATGAAAAAGCCCGTCAGGTGAACCTGACCGAACGTGGTCTGGTACTGATTGAAGAACTGCTGGTGAACGAAGGCATCATGGACGAAGGTGAGTCGCTGTACTCTCCGGGCAACATTATGCTGATGCACCACGTCACCGCTGCGCTGCGCGCGCACGTGCTGTTCACCCGCGACGTCGACTACATCGTGAAAGACGGTGAAGTTATCATCGTTGACGAACACACCGGTCGTACCATGCAGGGGCGTCGCTGGTCTGATGGTTTGCACCAGGCCGTTGAAGCGAAAGAAGGCGTGGATATCCAGAACGAAAACCAGACGCTGGCCTCCATTACATTCCAGAACTACTTCCGTCTGTACGAGAAACTGGCCGGTATGACCGGTACTGCAGATACCGAAGCATTTGAATTTAGCTCTATCTACAAGCTGGATACCGTTGTGGTTCCGACCAACCGTCCGATGATCCGTAAAGACATGCCGGACCTGGTCTACATGACGGAAGCGGAAAAAATTCAGGCGATTATTGAAGATATCAAAGAGCGTACTGCGAATGGTCAGCCGGTGCTGGTCGGTACGATCTCCATCGAGAAATCCGAAGTGGTTTCTAACGAGCTGGTGAAAGCTGGTATCAAACATAACGTTCTGAACGCCAAATTCCACGCCAACGAAGCGGCGATCGTTGCACAGGCGGGTTACCCGGCTGCAGTGACCATCGCGACTAACATGGCGGGTCGTGGTACCGATATCGTGCTGGGTGGTAGCTGGCAGGCGGAAGTGGCCGAGCTTGAAAATCCGACGCCGGAACAGATTGCCCAGATCAAAGCAGACTGGCAGGTGCGTCATGATGCTGTGCTGGAATCGGGCGGTTTGCACATCATTGGTACCGAGCGTCACGAATCTCGTCGTATCGATAACCAGCTTCGTGGCCGTTCTGGTCGTCAGGGTGACGCCGGTTCTTCCCGTTTCTACCTGTCGATGGAAGATGCGCTGATGCGTATCTTCGCCTCTGACCGTGTTTCAGGCATGATGCGCAAACTGGGCATGAAACCAGGCGAAGCCATTGAGCACCCGTGGGTAACTAAAGCGATTGCCAACGCACAGCGTAAAGTGGAAAGCCGTAACTTCGATATTCGTAAGCAGTTGCTGGAATATGATGATGTGGCGAACGATCAGCGTCGCGCTATCTACAGCCAGCGTAATGAACTGCTGGATGTGAGTGACGTAAGCGAAACCATCAACAGCATCCGCGAAGATGTGTTCAAGGTCACCATCGATGCCTATATTCCGCCGCAGTCGCTGGAAGAGATGTGGGATGTTCCAGGGCTGCAGGAACGCCTGAAAAACGATTTTGATCTCGAGATGCCGATTTCAGAGTGGCTGGATAAAGAGCCTGAACTGCATGAAGAAACGCTGCGTGAACGTATCCTGGCGCATGCTATCGATGTTTATCAGCGCAAAGAAGAGGTGGTCGGTGCAGAAATGATGCGCCACTTCGAGAAGGGCGTTATGCTGCAAACACTCGATTCGCTGTGGAAAGAGCACCTGGCGGCGATGGATTACCTGCGTCAGGGTATCCACCTGCGTGGCTATGCGCAGAAAGATCCGAAGCAGGAATATAAACGTGAATCTTTCGCCATGTTTGCCTCTATGCTGGAGTCACTGAAATACGAAGTGATCAGTACGCTGAGCAAAGTTCAGGTTCGCATGCCGGAAGAGGTTGAAGCCATGGAACAGCAGCGTCGTGAAGAAGCTGAACGTTTGGCGCAAATGCAACAACTGAGCCATAAAGGTGATGATTCCGCTGTGGCAGAAGAGCTGGCTGCGCAAACGGGCGATCGCAAAGTGGGTCGTAATGATCCATGCCCTTGCGGTTCCGGTAAAAAATACAAACAGTGCCATGGTCGTCTGAGCTAAGGTCTGAATAAAAACGATAAAGGCGCAGATATCTGCGCCTTTTTTATGGACGAGATAATATGAAAATACTGCAAATCGCGGTGGGCATTATTCGCAACGACGCGGGGGAGATCTTCATTACTCAACGCGCCGCTGATGCCCATATGGCGAATAAACTGGAATTTCCTGGTGGGAAAATTGAATTGGGCGAAACGCCGGAACAGGCGCTGATTCGTGAGCTACAGGAAGAGGTAGGCATTACACCGCAAGGTGCGACGTTATTTGATACGCTGGAATATCAGTTCCCGGATCGGCATATCACCCTCTGGTTCTGGCTGGTCGAAAGCTGGGAAGGGGAGCCGTGGGGAAGGGAAGGACAACCCGGTCAGTGGATTGCACAGAGCGAGCTGGATGCAAAAGATTTTCCTCCGGCAAATGAACCCGTTATTACGAAGTTAAAGCAAAATAGGTAGACAGTAGGCCGGATACGGCGCTGCCGCCATCCGGTAAAGAATGGCGGTTGCCCGCCCGACAGAGCAGCAGATCTACTGCTGTTCTTCGCTCCAGTCATCACTCTCTGACAGATCGCCAGAACTGGGAATGCGTTTTTCTTCGGCAGCCCATTCACCTAAATCGATTAACTGACAGCGTTTGGAACAGAATGGACGAAATGGACTGATTTCGCCCCAGACAACATTTTTACCGCAGGTTGGGCAGTTTACGATGGTTTGTTCAGACATTTTCGCTCCTTAAACTCACTTCTTAACAACATGCCAGCTCAAAGTCCAGGCGTTCTGGAACCAGTCCATTTTCACTGTCCAGCGGCATAAAACGGATCGCAAAACGGCTTTTATGCCCTGAAATTTGCGGATAAAGCTGTGAGTCCAGCGTCAGTTGCAGACGCAACAGATCCGCATCGTCACCGTTATCCTGATAGAAACCATTCAGGCTGGTTTGCTTACGGAAAGGCGCGGAATTACGGATCAGATCCAGGATCAGCGTCAACGCTTGATTAAGTGGATTCAGGCTTGTAAGCCATGTTTCAACCTGGGCATCACGTTGCGACTGCGGCAGATGCAGCCAGATGTGCAGCGTTGGCAGATCAAAACTGCAGCAGCCGCCTGGAATGCTCAGGCGCTGGCGTACCAGAGCGACAAGGCGATCTTCACGCAGTTCCTGCCCAATTCGCGGCGCTGAAATCAAAATGCTGCCAGCCGTTTTTAATTGTTGGCGAAGGGATTCGATTCGATTTTGATCAACACCAGGCACTTCCATCCAGGCCTTAAGCTTACGCTGCTGGCGCTCAAGTTCTTTGAGAAGTTCTGTACGCACTTCACCCCGCTCAAACACGTCCAGCAAGTCGCCGATATTGCGGAAGAAATGCAGTGCTCCGGCATGATCGGCAATAGGGAGTTTGACAGAGAGTTGTTGAATCAGAAACTCAATGCGCAGCCATGTACGCATCTTCTCATTGAGAGGGTGTTCAAAAAGGACCTGGGTGTGCATTACGGTTTTTCCTGTGAGACAAACTGCGACGCAAGTTGCAAATAGCGCGCGTGCAGGCGTGCGACATCCGATGCAATGGCATCCGGTGCGCCGTTATTATCAATAACATCGTCCGCCACGGCAAGACGCGCTTCACGCGTCGCCTGGGCAGCCAGAATTTGTTCAACATGCTCACGCGTCACATCATCGCGTTGCATGGTTCTAAGGCGCTGAGTTTCCGGGGTGACATCAACCACCAGTACGCGATCGGCCTTTTTGTAGAGCGCGTTTTCAACCAGCAGCGGCACCACCCAAAGCACGTAAGGCGATGTGGTTTGCTGAAATTGCCGCTGAGTTTCCTGCTGGATGAGTGGGTGCAGCAAGCCATTTAGCCAGGACTTCTCTTCTGGGGTGGCAAATATGCGTTCGCGCAAAACTCGCCGCTGCAACGAACCGTCCGCAGCGATAACGTCTGAACCAAAATGTTCCGCAATCGCGTTAAGGGCAGGTTGGCCGGGTTCAACCACCTGGCGGGCAATAATATCTGCATCAATTACGTTTATTCCGAGGTCAGCAAATGCATTTGCAACGGTGCTTTTACCACTGCCGATGCCGCCCGTTAAGGCTACCGTATACCTCATATTATTTGATCCCGGGAAATTGATTTTGATAATCAAATGGTTAAAAGTTAAACATGCGAAGGCGAGGCTGTCGTGGGGTTTGCCCACTGTTCGCCAGGTAAATTTATGGGATTGTAGCGTAAAAAAAGAGAATTTCGCAGTCTTGCGCAGCCATGATTAGTGCGTATGATAGCGTCACTGGAGTTGTGCTCTCATTCTAATAGCCATTAACCCCAGGAATCCGCACATGCGTATCGAAGAAGATCTGAAGTTAGGTTTCAAAGACGTTCTTATCCGCCCTAAGCGTTCTACTCTCAAAAGTCGTTCCGATGTTGAACTGGAACGTGAATTTACCTTTAAACACTCAGGTCAGACCTGGTCTGGCGTCCCGGTTATTGCTGCGAATATGGACACCGTTGGCACATTTTCGATGGCTGCCGCTTTGGCCTCTTTCGGTATTCTGACCGCCGTTCACAAGCACTACTCCGTTGAAGACTGGAGCGCGTTTGTCAGTGAAGCATCTGCAGATGTGATTAAGCACGTGATGGTCTCTACCGGGACTTCTGATGCTGATTTTGAAAAAACGAATCAGATTCTGGCGCTGAATCCGGTACTGAACTTTATCTGTATTGATGTGGCAAACGGTTACTCTGAACATTTCGTACAGTTCGTGGCGAAAGCGCGGGAAGCATGGCCAACAAAAACCATCTGTGCAGGTAATGTGGTCACCGGTGAAATGTGTGAAGAACTGGTTCTTTCCGGCGCGGATATCGTGAAGGTCGGGATTGGCCCTGGTTCTGTATGCACAACCCGAGTGAAAACCGGCGTGGGCTATCCGCAGCTTTCTGCTGTGATTGAATGTGCTGATGCAGCACACGGTCTGGGCGGCATGATTGTCAGCGATGGCGGTTGTACGATGCCAGGCGATGTTGCCAAAGCCTTTGGCGGTGGCGCAGACTTCGTGATGCTGGGCGGAATGCTGGCGGGTCATGAAGAAAGCGGCGGGAGAATTGTTGAAGAGAACGGCGAGAAGTTCATGCTGTTCTACGGTATGAGCTCAGAGTCTGCAATGACTCGCCACGTAGGTGGCGTTGCGCAATACCGTGCCGCAGAGGGTAAAACCGTTAAGCTGCCGCTGCGTGGCCCGGTTGAAAACACCGCGCGTGATATCCTGGGCGGTTTGCGTTCTGCCTGTACTTATGTTGGGGCATCTCGTCTGAAAGAACTGACCAAGCGCACCACCTTTATTCGCGTTCAGGAACAAGAAAACCGCGTTTTCAATAGCCTGTAATCGCCTGTGCTGGCGCTGTATTCAGCGCCAGCCTCTCACTATCCTCCGCTCATTGCATCCCCGAGATGGAAAATGGGCAAATACATTGCCACCACCAGCGTTCCTATAATTAACCCGGTTATCACCAACAGCGTGGGTTCCAGCAGTGCCGCCAGGTTATCTGCCAGGGAGAGCGTATTTTCACTGTGATGTCGGGCAAGGTTATGCAGCATCGTATCCAGCGAGCCAGAGGCTTCTCCTGTTCTCACCAGTTGCAGGCATAATGGACTAAATTCTCCGGCATTTTTGAACGCCAGCCAGATGGGGTGCCCTGCGGTAATGTCGTGCTGAATTTGCATCAGTCGTTGCGACCACCAGGGGCAAACGATCGTTTCTCTCACGCTCTCCAGCCCGTGTAAAAAAGTGATGCCCGCACTTTGCGTCAGCGCCAGGATGGTAAATATTTGAGTGAGCTTCTGTCCCCGAGCCAGACGACCAATCACCGGCGTTCTCAGCAGAATACGCTGGCACACGATCTGCCAGGAAGGCTTTCGCCTTAGCAGCGTATTTGCTACCGCTAACAGGATGCAAAGCAGCGCCAGTAGCCATCCCGAGGACGCCATAAAATCAGCGAATGCCATCACCCCTCGCGTCAGGGCGGGCAGCGGTGTATTGAACGTTTTATAGATCGCCGCAAATTCCGGTAGAACAAAGTGCAGCATAGCGATAACCACCAGTACCGCCATGGTTAAAATGATGATGGGATAGCGCAGCGCTTTTTTCACTTTTTCCGTAAGTAGCTGCTGCGCCTTTTGCTGGCGGGCCAGCTCAAAACAGCATTCATCAAGCTTACCCGTTAATTCCCCAGTACGAATCATCGCCTGATAGAGCGGGGGAAAGACATTAGACCATTGCGACAGCGCGCTGGAAAACGGTATTCCCTGTTCCAGGTCGTGCGCCAGAACGTGTAGTAATGCCCGCCATTGCCCACTGGGATGCTGCCCTGCAAGTAACGTCAGCCCTTCTGAAAGTGTCAATCCTGCTTTGAGGAGCGTTGCCAGTTGGTAGATAAGTTCTGCGGTTTTTTCGGCACGCCATTGGGCGGTTTTCACGCTTATGCGCCTGACACGAAGCGGTGTAATTCGTTGTTGCGTCAGAGCCACAAGCAACAATACCCGGTTCTCAGCCCACAACGTGCCGTCGGCAGAGACGCCTTCGTTGTTAAGGCCCTGCCAACGCCAAAGTTGTTTAGCTGCCATGAGGCATACCCAGTACACGGATCAACTCTTCAAATGTCGTTAATCCTTGTTCAACGGCCTGGCAGCCATTGTCAAAAAGCGAACGCATACCGGCCTGCTGGGCATGGGATTCAAGCGTTTCAATGTCAGTTCCGTTAGCGATGAGTTGCCTGAGCGCTGGCGTGACGGGCAGGACTTCGAACAGTGCCGTTCGCCCGTAGAACCCATGGTGACAATGTTCGCAACCGGGCGCCTGCCAGCGCGGTAGCCACGTGGGCCATAGTGCAGCCGGGAGAGTTATGGAATCTCCGGTGGTATGCCGACAGTGCGGGCACAGTTTTCGCACCAGCCGTTGTGCAACCACCAGCGTCAACGCTGAGGAAAGCATCCAACGCGCCACGCCCATTTGCTGCAAACGGACCAATGTTTCAATGGTTGAGTTGGTATGTAGCGTAGAGAGAACCAAATGACCGGTTTGCGCCGCTTTAATGGCAATTTCCGCCGTTTCTCCGTCGCGGATTTCTCCAACCATGATGATATCGGGGTCCTGACGCAGCAATGCACGTAATACGCCCTGAAAGGTGAGACCCGCACGAGGGTGAATTTGTGTCTGGTTGAGACCTTCAATGGGGATCTCGATCGGATCTTCCACACTGCAGAGGTTAAGGTCTGGCATGTTGCGTGTTTGCAGTGCGCTGTAGAGTGTGACGGTTTTTCCGCTCCCTGTCGGGCCTGTGACCAACACCAGTCCCTGCGGTTGCTGTAGCGCTTGCATGAATTCGGTTAACTGGGATTCCTGCATCCCCAGCATTTTTATGTCCAACGCCTGATTGACCTGGTGTAGCAGGCGGAGCACCACTTTCTCTCCGCCCCGACAGGGAAGCGTGGCGATACGAAATGAGACTGTGCTACCGGTTAATTCGATGGTGAACTGCCCGTCCTGTGGGAGACGGTGTTCCGCGATGTCCAGATGACCCAGCACTTTGAGTCTTGCTGCCAGCGCGGTGCCCGTGTCCGACGAAATGTTCGGCAAGGCGTGTAACACGCCGTCCACGCGCAGTCTGATTCGGTAATGGTTTTCAGACGGTTCAATGTGAATATCAGAGGCGCGTTTTGCCAGTGCCGTCTGTAAGGTCTGATGCAGCAATCCAGCGGCAGTGGGGCTGTTTTCCGGGATAGCTGTCGACGGCGCTTGTTGGGGTTTGTGCAGATGACTTTCCATCTGTTGTAGGGTCCAGCACACGAGATCGATCCGTTTTTGCGTCGCGAACCGCAGCGCATCCAACAATCCCTGAGAGGGCGAGTCGACCACGGCGATATGGACAGTATCGCTATCCACATTGATGAGTACAGCCTGATGGCGCTGGCACAAGGCCTGGAGTTGTGCGTCTTTCATCATTTAACCTCAGTTGGCGTCAAAGCGAAAAACGTCTTCGCAGGCTTGCTGCAATGCGCTGTCATTCTGAATCGCGCAAACGCGTGTCCAGCCAGTAATACCGTTAGCGTTATCCCAGCCAGGCGTCATGGTGACGCTCAGACCATTGAGGCTTTCTTGTCCTGTAAGGATGACGACGCCTTTCACTACGCTCATTTCTGAGATATAGCGGGTGGTCGTGGGGGATGGAATACCATTGGTACCGGCATTGCACGTATCCATCCCACCATGGTCCAGCGCGCACAGTTCCACCGCGGTGCGATAGGGGACGAAGGTTTGCAGCATGTCGGTCAGTGCCGCTTTACGCAGGTAGTTCTGATAAGCCGGAATACCAATAGCACTTAAAATGGCGATGATGCCAATGACGACCATCAATTCAATAAGTGTGAAGCCACGTTGCTTGTCCATTGTCTGCTCCTTGAGTTAGCTGGCGCTACTGTGGCAAACACAGGGCACTGCATACGAGAGGCAAAAAGCAAAACGGGAAGGCGAGTTCAGGCGTATTTATGTTGGTTTCAAAGCCAGACAGAGTATTTGCGAAGAGGCTCGAAGAAAATGCCGGATGGCGGCGTAAGCGCCTTATCCGGCATACAAAAGAAGCGAGAATACCAGGCCCGATAAGCGAAGCGCCATCGAGCAATGCAATTCGCTATTAGCGGAAACGCATGGAGAGATCCAGTGCGCGCACGTGCTTGGTGAGTGCGCCTACGGAGATGAAGTCGACACCCGTTTCGGCAAATTCACGCAGGGTCTCATGGGTCACATTACCCGAAACTTCCAGTCGCGCCTGACCGTTAGTGCGTTTAACCGCCTCGCGCATTTGATCTGTTTCGAAATTGTCCAGCATGATGATATCCGCGCCCGCTTTCAGCGCGTCGTCCAGCTCATCCAGATTTTCAACTTCGACTTCTACCGGAACATCCGGATGCAGCCAGAACGCTTTTTCAACGGCCTGGCGTACGGAGCCGGAGGCAATAATGTGGTTCTCTTTGATCAAGAATGCGTCAGAAAGACCTAGCCGATGGTTCGCGCCGCCACCGCAGAGTACCGCGTATTTTAGCGCAGTACGCAGACCTGGCAGCGTTTTGCGTGTATCCAGCAATTGGGTGTTTGTGCCAGCAAGCAGATCGACATATTCGCGTACCACGCTGGCAACGCCAGAGAGAGTTTGAACAAAATTGAGCGCGGTGCGTTCACCCGTCAGCAAGATACGAGACGGGCCATCAAGTTCAAATAACGGCTGGTTGGCTTTGATGCTGTCGCCATCTGCGACATGCCAGGTGAGGCTTACATCGTCGCCGGCCAGTTGAATAAAGACCTCTTCAACCCAGCGTTTGCCACAAAATACGCCGTCTTCGCGTGTAATAACGATGGCGTGAGAACGTGTGTTCTCCGGCAGAAGTTGCGCAGTAATATCGTTACTGGCATCAACTTCTCCGCCTAAATCTTCGCGCAGCGCCTGGGCAACAGCGGCAGGGATATCCAGATTTATGCGTTCCAACAGCGCGTCACGTCGGTAGTCAGGGTTATAGCGGCGAGGCGGCATGATAAAACTCCAATTGCTAACGAATCATAAGGTAGAAACATGCTACTCTGAACCGGATATCAGCACCACATTTAAGGAGAGCTTGCATGTTGTTAGACAAGGGATGGCTGGCAGAGGCGCGACGTGTCCCCTCTCCGCATTTTGATTGCCGCCCGGACGACGAAATTCCTTCATTATTGGTGGTGCACAATATCAGCTTACCGCCCGGTGAGTTTGGTGGCCCCTGGATTGATGCATTATTCACAGGAACTCTGGATCCCGATGCCCACCCATTTTTCGCCGGGATTGCGCACCTGCGTGTTTCTGCCCATTGTCTGATTCGCCGCGATGGCGAAATCGTCCAGTATGTTCCTTTCGATAAGCGAGCATGGCATGCAGGCGTGTCGAACTATCACGGGCGTGAGCGCTGTAATGATTTTTCCATCGGTATTGAGCTGGAAGGTACAGACACGTTGGCCTATAGCGATGAGCAGTATCAGCAACTGGCCGCAGTGACGCGTACGCTAATCGCGCTTTACCCGGCAATAACCAACAACATGACCGGACATTGCGATATCGCGCCTGAGCGTAAAACCGATCCTGGCCCGTCGTTTGACTGGGCGAAGTTTCGCGCTCTGGTCACCCCCTCGTCGCACAAGGAGATGACATGACGCTGTTTACAACATTATTGGTGCTGATCGTTGAGCGCCTGTTTAAGCTGGGTGAACACTGGCACCTCGATCACCGGCTGGAGGCGTTTTTCCGCCGCATTAAGCATTTTTCGATGCTGCGAACGCTGGGAATGACGGCGATTGCGATGGGCATCACCTTTTTGCTGCTGCGCGCGCTGGAAGGTTTACTGTTCAATGCCCCAACGCTTGCGGTCTGGATCTTGATCGGCCTGCTCTGTGTCGGCGCAGGTAAAGTTCGCCTGCATTATCACGCCTATCTGAATGCGGCTTCTCGCGATGACGCGCATGCGCGTGAGGCGATGGCCAACGAGTTGACGCTGATCCATGGCGTTCCGCCGGAGTGTAATGAGCGCGAGTTTCTGCGTGAACTGCAAAATGCGCTGTTATGGATTAACTTTCGTTTCTATCTGGCGCCGTTGTTCTGGTTTATTGTCGGTGGTTCGTGGGGGCCTGTGACGCTAATGGGTTACGCCTTTTTACGCGCATGGCAATCCTGGCTGGCGCGTTATCAAAACCCGCATCAGCGTCTGCAATCGGGGGTTGATGCCATTTTGCATGTGGTGGACTGGATCCCTGTGCGTCTTGCCGGTGTGGTTTATGCTTTGTTGGGACATGGAGAGAAGGCGTTGCCAGCCTGGTTTGCTTCGCTGGCGGATCTGCGCACCTCGCAGTATCAGGTGCTGACGCGTCTGGCGCAGTTCTCACTGGCGCGGGAGTCACATACGGGCAAAGTAGAAACGCCAAAAGCCGCTGTTTCGATGGCGAAGAAAGCGTCATTTGTGGTGGTGGTAGTGATAGCACTGCTGACGATTTATGGGACGCTGATTTAACGTTGTATCGCCGGATGAGGCTGCGCATATCCGGCCTACGGAAGAGTAGGTCTGGCAAGCGCAGCGCCACCGGGCGATGAGTTAAGGTGTATCCACAGGCGGGATGCCAAAATCAGGCATCCCGTTTTCCTTCCAGTGAACTAACTTCAGACGTGTGTGACGATTAGGATCGTAGAGCGGATCGCCTTCGATTTCGGTGTAGTTACGTGCGTGATAAACCAGCACATCTTCTCCATCCGACGTTTTTGTAAAACTGTTATGCCCAGGGCCGTACTGGCGGTTTTCATTGCTGGTGGTAAAGACCGGATGCGGTGATTTTTGCCAGTTATCCGGGTTCAGCGGATCGGCATCTGCCGCAATCCACAGCAACCCCATACAGTAGTTTTCATCCGTGGCGCTGGCCGAATAGCTGATAAACAGCGTATCGTCGAGTCGTAAAACGGCGGGGCCTTCGTTAACCAGGAAGCCTCGACATTCCCAGTCATACTCGGGTTTGCTAAGCATGACCGGCTCACCTTTGAGCGTCCACGGATTGGACAGTTCAGCGAGATAGATGTTCGAGTTCCCGGCGATGTCAGGCGATTTTTGCGCCCACAGATACCACTGTTTCCCCTGATGGCTAAACGTGGTGGCATCCAGCGCGAAGGTGTCGAACGGTGTTTTTATCTGGCCTTTTTCAACCCAAACGCCAGTGAGTGGGTCATCATTCGTGCACTCGAGGGCGAACATGCGGTGCTGAAACATGCCCAAACTGTCGAGCGCCTGGGTGTGCGCGGCGGCAAAATAGATGTACCACTTATTTTCAATGTGGTGCAGTTCTGGCGCCCAGATCAGTTCGCTCATTGGGCCGCTTTCTGGCTTGCGCCAAACCACAACGGAAGTGGCATCGCGCAATCCTTCCAGTGAATCAGCCCGACGGATCTCCAGGCGATCGTATTCCGGGACGGAAGCAATGAAGTAGTAATGGCTGCCGTCCTGCAGGATAAACGGATCGGCGCGTTGCTCAATAAACGGATTTGGCCAGGTGTGCATTAGGCTTTCCTTACTGTTTCTGCAGAGTGAATGTCCTGATACTCGTTGAGCTCGCGGTAGTTGATACGGCGTTTCTCCAGATCGGCCTGAATCTGCTGCATAAATTCGCGATCGACTTTCAGCAGGCGAACCACACCTGCAGTGATCAGATAGCCAATGCCTGGAATGATGGTGAACAGTAGCATAATGCCATTGATGGCATTTTCACTTTGCGCTTTCGCTCCGGCGTCGTAGCCGTACCAGGAGAGCAGAAAACCCACCATCGCCCCGGCAATCGCCAGACCCAATTTCAGGAAGAACAGGTTGCCGGAAAAACTGATCCCGGTGATACGTTTACCTGTTTTCCATTCGCCGTAGTCATCCACATCCGCCATTAGCGACCAGTGCAGCGGGGAAGGGATTTGATGGAGAATATTGAGCAGTACGTACAGTACGACAATCAGTGTTGTCGCATGCGGGTCGAGGAAGTAAAAGGCGCAGGAGAAAATCGCCAGTACGATGTTGGTCCAGAAAAACACCTTCAGTTTACACCAGCGGTCCGTCAGCACTTTCGCCAGCATGCTGCCCCCCATCATTCCGACCACGCCCAGGCTGATAAACAGCGTCGCGAAATGGGTACTCTGTTGCATAACCCAGGTGACGTAATACATGGTTGCCGCCATGCGAATAAACCCCGGGCATACATTGCACAGGGTTAACAGCAGAATTTTAACCCACTGATCGTTCTTCCAGACGTCTTTGAGGTCGGCTTTTAAATCGTCATTGGTCGGGACCGCCGGACGTATACGTTCGCGCACAGTGGCGAAGCAAAACAAGAACATGCACATGCCGATAAAGGCCAGTACGGTCATCGCCATCTGATAACCTTTGGCTTTGTTTTCGCCGCCGAACCAGTCCGCCATTGGCAAGAGCGTAAGCGACAGCAGCAGGGTGGCGATACCCACCAGTACAAAGCGATAAGACTGACAGGCGACGCGCTCTTTCGGGTCGTTGGTGATGACACTGCCTAACGAGCAATAAGGAATGTTGATGGCCGTGTAAGTGATGGATAACAGGAAATAGGTGACAAACGCATAGATAACCTTGCTGTTGTAGCTCCACTCAGGCGTGGTAAACATCAGTACGCTGAACAGAGCATAGGGGAAGGCAATCCACAGTAACCAGGGGCGGAAACGCCCGTATTTGCTGCGCGTGCGGTCTGCCAGAGCCCCCATAATCGGGTCAGTGACGGCGTCAATGACGCGCACAGAAAGCAGCAACACGCCGACCAGTGCCGGAGCCAGACCAAAAATATCCGTATAAAAATAGTTAACAAACAGCATAATAGCGCCAAAGATGATGTTACATCCGGCGTCACCCATGCCATAACCGATCTTTTCTCTTACAGACAGCTTACGCGTTTCCATTGAGAATTCTCCCCATCAGGTGTGAAGAGGATTATTCGCTCCGGTATGGGTAATTGCGTTGCAGTAAAAGGTCAGGGATATGGACAAAATAGCTATGCGGGGGAAAGTGTGAGGCAGGTAACAACCCTCACCCGGGTGGGTGAGGGTGGAGAAGATTAATGCGCTTTTACGGCTTTAGCGGTTTTCTGTTTGCACAGATAGCCGACGCCAAGGATCACAAGCCAGACCGGGATCAGCCACACGGAGATCGCCATACCCGGTGTCATCAGCATAATCACCAGCACTGCCGCCATGAAAATCAGGCAGATCCAGTTACCTAACGGATAAAACAGCGCCGGGAAGCGGGTGGTTGCACCCTGTTGCTCTTTAGCGCGACGGAACTTGATATGCGCGAGGCTTATCATGGCCCAGTTGATGACCAGCGCAGAAACGACCAGCGCCATCAGCAGACCGAACGCAGATTCTGGCGCCAGGTAGTTGATCAGTACGCACAGGGCGGTGACCAGCGCAGAAACCAGAATGGTGTTCACCGGCACGCCGCGTTTATCGACACTCATCAATGCTTTCGGTGCGTTACCCTGCTGGGCCAGACCGAACAGCATACGGCTGTTACAGTACACGCAGCTGTTATAGACAGAAAGAGCGGCGGTCAGTACCACAACGTTCAGCGCGTTCGCTACAAAGGTATCGCCCAGTTCGTGGAAGATCAGGACGAACGGGCTGACGTCAGCGGTAACACGCGTCCATGGCATCAGAGAGAGCAGGACGGCCAGCGAACCCACATAGAAAATCAGGATACGGTAGATAACCTGGTTAGTGGCTTTCGGGATGCTTTGCTCCGGGTTATCCGCTTCTGCGGCGGTGATCCCCACTAATTCAAGGCCGCCAAACGAGAACATGATAATGGCCATCATCATGACCAGACCGGTGAAGCCATGAGGCAGGAAGCCACCTTGATCCCACAAGTTGCTGACGCTGGCCTGCGGACCACCGTTACCGCTAAACAGCAGCCAGCCGCCGAACAGGATCATCGCCACAACAGCGATAACCTTAATAATGGCGAACCAAAATTCCATTTCACCGAACACTTTTACGTTGGTCAGGTTAATGGCGTTGATGGCAACAAAGAAGACGGCAGCTGAGACCCAGGTCGGGATTTCCGGCCACCAGAACTGGACATACTTGCCAACGGCGGTCAGTTCCGCCATCGCAACCAGAACGTACAGCACCCAGTAGTTCCATCCGGAGGCAAAACCGGCGAATCCGCCCCAATATTTGTAGGCGAAATGACTGAAGGAGCCCGCAACAGGCTCTTCAACGACCATTTCACCTAACTGACGCATGATTAAAAAAGCGATAAAACCGGCGATCGCATAACCCAGAATAATGCCGGGTCCTGCAGACTGAATAACGGAAGCGCTACCCAGGAACAGCCCGGTGCCTATCGCGCCACCCAAAGCGATGAGCTGGATATGGCGGTTTTTAAGGCCGCGCTTTAGCTGCTCGCCATGCTGTTGACCATCCATCATGAAACCTCGTGTGTGGTTTTACTCTTCATATTCCAGGCGGCTTTGGCGCTGCCCGCACTATTTTGAGTCATTATTTTTGAACTACGCAGTGATGCGTGTGTAAGTTTGCAATTCCGTTTGTTGTATTAATTTGTTTACGGCAATGAATTCTAAAATGTTACACAAAGACTTTTGTCTTATTCAGAATAATGGTATGCGGTCGCGAATGCACCTGCTTTGTGAAGGGCGGGTGACGACTTGAATAAAAAGAAACCATTTGTAAATGCCATTTCACCGGAAACGCTGGTTGCAATATGAATGTTTATTCAATAATTAGGTAGTGAAAATCGATAATTAAGCAGGTGAATCGGTTCAGATGGGATATTTTTTCGTTTCAATTACGTTAAATCTGCTTGCCTGGGGGTAAATTTAACATTTGTGCATGGTTACATGTTTGAAACGTTATTTCTGTAATCTTGTTAAAATGTGCTTGGTTTACTGATTTCAATCAAAACCTGTATGGACAGAAGGTGAATACTTTGTTACTTTAGCGTCACGAACGTGAAATTGGTAAGACCAATTGACTCCGGGCAAATGGCTTAAGACAGGGAATCATGGCCTACAGCAAAATTCGCCAACCTAAATTATCCGATGTGATTGAGCAGCAGCTGGAGTTTTTAATTCTTGAGGGGACCTTGCGCCCCGGCGAAAAACTCCCACCGGAACGCGAACTGGCAAAACAGTTCGATGTTTCCCGACCCTCCTTGCGCGAGGCGATCCAACGTCTCGAAGCGAAGGGTCTGCTGCTTCGTCGCCAGGGCGGCGGGACTTTTGTTCAGAGCAGCCTGTGGCAGAGTTTTAGCGACCCACTGGTAGAACTGCTCTCCGATCACCCTGAATCCCAGTTTGACCTGCTCGAGACGCGCCATGCGCTGGAAGGCATTGCTGCATACTACGCGGCACTGCGCAGCACGGATGAAGACAAGACTCGTATTCGTGAACTCCACCATGCCATCGAACTGGCGCAACAGTCAGGCGACCTGGACGCAGAGTCCGACGCCGTTCTCCAGTATCAAATTGCGGTCACTGAAGCAGCGCACAATGTGGTGTTGCTCCATTTACTGAGATGCATGGAGCCGATGCTGGCGCAAAACGTTCGTCAAAACTTTGAATTGCTGTATGCGCGTCGGGAGATGCTGCCGCTGGTAAGCAGTCACCGTACCCGTATTTTTGAAGCGATTATCGCCGGGAATCCGGAAGAGGCGCGTGAAGCGTCGCACCGTCACCTGGCGTTTATTGAAGAGATTCTCCTGGACCGAAGCCGTGAGGAAAGCCGTCGTGAACGCGCCTTACGCCGCCTGGAGCAACGAAAGAATTAGTGATTTTTCTGGTAGAAAGTTAACCAGAAGATGTTGTAAATCAAGCGCTATTTAAGGCGCGGCAACTAAACGCAGAACCTGTCTTATTGCGTTTTCCAGCGAAAATGCAATGGGACAGGTTCCAGATAACTCAACGTATTAGATAGATAAGGAATACCCCCATGTCAGAACGTTTCCCAAATGACGTGGATCCGATCGAAACTCGCGACTGGCTACAGGCGATCGAATCGGTCATCCGTGAAGAAGGTGTTGAGCGCGCTCAGTATCTGATTGACCAGCTTCTTTCTGAAGCCCGCAAAGGCGGCGTGAAAGTAGCGGCAGGTGCAGGGGCCAGCAATTATGTAAACACTATTGCCGTTGAAGATGAGCCGGAATACCCGGGCAATCTGGAGCTGGAACGTCGTATTCGTTCTGCTATCCGCTGGAACGCCATCATGACGGTGCTGCGTGCATCTAAAAAAGACCTTGAGCTGGGTGGCCACATGGCATCCTTCCAGTCTTCCGCAACCGTTTATGATGTGTGTTTCAACCATTTCTTCCGTGCGCGCAACGAGCAGGATGGCGGCGACCTGGTGTACTTCCAGGGTCACATCTCCCCGGGCGTCTACGCACGTGCATTCCTCGAAGGCCGTCTGACTGAAGAGCAGATGGACAACTTCCGTCAGGAAGTGAATGGCAAAGGCCTGTCTTCCTACCCGCACCCGAAACTGATGCCGGAATTCTGGCAGTTCCCGACCGTCTCTATGGGTCTGGGCCCAATCGGTGCGATCTACCAGGCTAAATTCCTGAAATATCTGGAACACCGTGGCCTGAAAGATACCTCTAAACAAACCGTTTACGCCTTCCTGGGTGACGGCGAGATGGATGAGCCGGAATCTAAAGGTGCGATCACCATCGCTACCCGTGAAAAACTGGACAACCTGGTCTTTGTTATCAACTGTAACCTGCAGCGTCTTGACGGCCCGGTCACCGGTAACGGCAAGATTGTCAACGAACTGGAAGGCATCTTCGCGGGTGCTGGCTGGAACGTGATTAAAGTGATGTGGGGCGGTCGTTGGGATGAGCTGCTGCGTAAAGATACCAGCGGTAAACTGATCCAACTGATGAACGAAACCCTTGACGGTGATTACCAGACCTTCAAATCCAAAGATGGCGCCTACGTTCGCGAGCACTTCTTCGGTAAATACCCGGAAACCGCAGCGCTGGTCGCTGACTGGACTGATGAGCAGATCTGGGCACTGAACCGTGGTGGTCACGATCCGAAGAAAGTTTACGCAGCACTGAAAAAAGCGCAGGACACCAAAGGCAAAGCCACTGTCATCCTCGCCCATACCATTAAAGGTTACGGCATGGGCGACACCGCCGAAGGTAAAAACATCGCGCACCAGGTGAAGAAAATGAACATGGACGGCGTGCGTCATATCCGCGACCGTTTCAACGTTCCAGTCACCGACGAGCAGGTTGAAAAACTGTCTTACATTACCTTCCCGGAAGGTTCTGAAGAGCACACCTATCTGCACGCTCAGCGTCAGAAACTGCACGGCTACCTGCCGAGCCGCCAGCCGAACTTCACTGAGAAGCTGGAACTGCCGACCCTGGAAGACTTCGGTGCGCTGCTGGAAGAGCAGAACAAAGAGATCTCCACCACTATCGCTTTCGTTCGTGCCCTGAACGTGATGCTGAAGAACAAGTCGATCAAAGATCGTCTGGTGCCGATCATCGCTGACGAAGCGCGTACTTTCGGTATGGAAGGTCTGTTCCGTCAGATCGGTATTTACAGCCCGAACGGCCAGCAGTACACCCCGCAGGACCGTGAGCAGGTTGCTTACTACAAAGAAGACGAGAAAGGTCAGATCCTGCAGGAAGGTATCAACGAGCTGGGCGCAGGTTCTTCCTGGCTGGCTGCTGCAACTTCTTACAGCACCAACGATCTGCCGATGATCCCGTTCTACATCTACTACTCCATGTTCGGGTTCCAGCGTATTGGCGACCTGTGCTGGGCAGCAGGTGACCAGCAGGCTCGCGGCTTCCTGATCGGTGGTACTTCCGGTCGTACGACGCTGAACGGCGAAGGTCTGCAGCACGAAGATGGCCACAGCCATATTCAGTCTCTGACTATCCCGAACTGTATCTCTTACGATCCGTCTTACGCGTACGAAGTTGCGGTCATCATGCACGATGGTCTGGAGCGTATGTACGGTGAGAAACAAGAGAACATTTACTACTACATCACCACGCTGAACGAAAACTACCACATGCCGGCAATGCCAGCAGGTGCCGAGGAAGGTATCCGTAAAGGTATCTACAAACTCGAAACCCTCGAAGGTAGCAAAGGTAAAGTTCAGCTGCTGGGCTCCGGTTCTATCCTGCGTCACGTCCGTGAAGCAGCGCAGATCCTGGCGAACGACTACGGCGTAGGTTCTGACGTGTATAGCGTCACTTCCTTCACTGAACTGGCACGTGATGGCCAGGATTGTGAGCGCTGGAACATGCTGCACCCGCTGGAAACTCCGCGCGTTCCGTACATCGCTCAGGTGATGAACGACGCTCCGGCTGTGGCATCTACTGACTATATGAAACTGTTTGCCGAACAAGTTCGTACTTATGTACCGGCTGATGATTACCGCGTACTGGGTACCGACGGTTTCGGTCGCTCTGACAGCCGTGAAAACCTGCGTCACCACTTCGAAGTTGATGCTTCCTATGTGGTTGTAGCGGCACTGGGCGAACTGGCTAAACGTGGCGAAATCGATAAGAAAGTGGTTGCGGACGCAATCGCCAAATTCAACATCGATGCAGAAAAAGTTAACCCGCGTCTGGCGTAAGAGGTAAAAGAAGAATGGCTATCGAAATCAAAGTACCGGACATCGGCGCAGATGAAGTTGAAATCACCGAGATCCTGGTCAAAGTGGGCGACAAAGTTGAAGCTGAACAGTCGCTGATCACCGTAGAAGGCGACAAAGCCTCTATGGAAGTTCCGTCTCCGCAGGCTGGCGTTGTTAAAGAGATCAAAGTCTCTGTCGGCGACAAAACCGAGACCGGCAAACTGATCATGATTTTCGATTCCGCCGACGGTGCAGCTGCTGCTGCACCTGCTCCGGCAGAAGCGAAAAAAGAAGCGGCTCCGGCAGCAGCACCTGCTGCGGCGGCGGCGAAAGATGTTCATGTACCGGACATCGGCGGTGACGAAGTTGAAGTGACTGAGATCATGGTGAAAGTGGGCGACACCGTTGCTGCTGAACAATCCCTGATCACCGTTGAAGGCGACAAAGCCTCTATGGAAGTCCCGGCTCCGTTCGCGGGCGTGGTCAAAGAGATTAAAATCAACACCGGCGACAAAGTGTCTACCGGCTCCCTGATCATGGTCTTCGAAGTAGCTGGCGCTGCGGGCGCTGCTGCTCCGGCTCAGGCGGCTGCACCAGCAGCAGCGGCGGCTCCTGCGGCTTCCGGTTCTAAAGAAGTGAACGTACCTGACATCGGCGGTGACGAAGTTGAAGTTACCGAAGTGATGGTCAAAGTAGGCGACAAAATTGCCGCTGAGCAGTCTCTGATCACCGTAGAAGGTGACAAAGCCTCTATGGAAGTTCCGGCACCGTTCGCGGGCACTGTGAAAGAAATCAAAATCAGCACCGGCGATAAAGTGAAAACTGGTTCTCTGATTATGGTCTTCGAAGTGGAAGGCGCTGCGCCTGCTGCGGCTCCGGCTGCTGCACCTGCTGCTGCCGCTCCTGCGCCTGCTGCAAAAGCAGCGGCACCGGCCGTGAAAGCCGAAGGCAAATCTGAGTTTGCTGAGAACGACGCTTACATTCATGCGACCCCGCTGATTCGCCGTCTGGCGCGCGAGTTCGGTGTGAATCTGGCGAAAGTGAAGGGCACTGGCCGTAAAGGTCGTATCCTGCGCGAAGACGTTCAGACTTACGTGAAAGACGCTATCAAGCGCGCTGAAGCGGCTCCGGCTGCCGCAGCGGGTGGCGGTATTCCGGGCATGCTGCCGTGGCCGAAGGTTGACTTCAGCAAGTTCGGCGAAATCGAAGAAGTGGAACTGGGTCGTATCCAGAAAATCTCTGGTGCTAACCTGAGCCGTAACTGGGTGATGATCCCGCACGTTACGCACTTCGACAAAACCGATATCACCGATCTGGAAGCGTTCCGTAAACAGCAGAACGCCGAAGCTGAGAAGCGCAAACTGGACGTGAAATTCACCCCGGTTGTCTTCATCATGAAAGCCGTTGCGGCGGCGCTTGAGCAGATGCCTCGCTTCAACAGCTCTCTGTCCGAAGATGGTCAGCGTCTGACGCTGAAGAAATACATCAACATCGGTGTTGCGGTTGATACGCCAAATGGTCTGGTTGTTCCGGTCTTCAAAGACGTGAACAAGAAGAGCATTACTGAGCTGTCTCGCGAACTGACCACCATCTCCAAAAAAGCGCGTGATGGTAAGCTGACGGCTGGCGAAATGCAGGGCGGTTGCTTCACTATCTCCAGCATCGGCGGCCTGGGTACCACCCACTTCGCGCCGATTGTGAACGCGCCGGAAGTGGCTATCCTCGGTGTTTCCAAATCGGCGATGGAGCCGGTATGGAACGGGAAAGAGTTTGTACCGCGTCTGATGATGCCAATTTCTCTCTCCTTCGACCACCGCGTGATCGACGGTGCTGATGGTGCGCGCTTTATCACCATCATCAACAACACGCTGTCTGATATTCGCCGCCTGGTGATGTAATCGAAAAGCCGGCCTGACGGCCGGCTTTTTTCTGGTAATCTCATGTATGTTGTGAGGTTATTGGGTGACAAAGACAATTCGTTTGCCGTTTGTTGTTTCAAAATTGTTAACATTTTTGTACACTACGGACGGATAGAACGACCCGGTGGATGATGGGCGACAAGACCAGGGATCGCCGGAAATAAATTAAGAGGTCATGATGAGTACTGAAATCAAAACTCAGGTCGTGGTACTTGGGGCAGGCCCGGCAGGTTATTCTGCGGCCTTCCGTTGCGCTGATTTAGGTCTGGAAACCGTAATCGTAGAACGTTACAGCACCCTCGGTGGTGTTTGTCTGAACGTTGGCTGTATCCCTTCTAAAGCGCTGCTGCACGTTGCAAAAGTTATCGAAGAAGCCAAAGCGCTGGCTGACCACGGTATCGTCTTCGGCGAGCCGAAAACCGATATCGACAAGATTCGTACCTGGAAAGAGAAAGTGATCACTCAGCTGACTGGCGGTCTGGCTGGTATGGCGAAAGGCCGTAAAGTGAAAGTGGTCAACGGTCTGGGTAAATTTACCGGGGCGAACACCCTGGAAGTGGAAGGCGAGAACGGCAAAACCGTTATCAACTTCGACAACGCTATCATCGCGGCGGGTTCCCGTCCGATCGAACTGCCATTTATTCCGCACGAAGATCCGCGCGTATGGGATTCCACCGACGCACTGGAGCTGAAATCCGTACCGAAACGTCTGCTGGTTATGGGCGGCGGTATCATCGGTCTGGAAATGGGTACGGTGTACCATGCGCTGGGTTCAGAGATTGATGTGGTTGAAATGTTCGACCAGGTTATCCCGGCTGCCGATAAAGATGTCGTGAAAGTCTTCACCAAGCGCATCAGCAAGAAATTCAACCTGATGCTGGAAACCAAAGTGACTGCCGTTGAAGCGAAAGAAGACGGTATTTACGTTTCCATGGAAGGCAAAAAAGCGCCTGCTGAAGCACAGCGTTATGATGCTGTACTGGTAGCTATCGGTCGTGTACCGAACGGTAAAAACCTCGACGCGGGCAAAGCGGGCGTGGAAGTGGACGACCGTGGCTTCATCCGCGTAGACAAGCAGCTGCGTACTAACGTACCGCACATCTTTGCTATCGGCGATATCGTCGGTCAGCCGATGCTGGCGCATAAAGGTGTTCACGAAGGTCACGTTGCCGCTGAAGTTATCGCCGGTAAGAAACACTACTTCGATCCGAAAGTTATCCCTTCCATTGCATACACTGAACCAGAAGTTGCATGGGTAGGTCTGACCGAGAAAGAAGCGAAAGAGAAAGGCATTAGCTACGAAACCGCCACCTTCCCATGGGCTGCTTCTGGCCGTGCTATCGCTTCCGACTGCGCAGACGGTATGACCAAGCTGATTTTCGACAAAGAGTCTCACCGTGTGATCGGTGGTGCGATTGTCGGCACCAACGGCGGCGAGCTGCTGGGTGAAATCGGTCTGGCAATCGAAATGGGTTGTGACGCTGAAGACATCGCGCTGACCATCCATGCGCACCCGACGCTGCACGAATCTGTTGGCCTGGCCGCAGAAATCTTCGAAGGTAGCATCACCGACCTGCCAAACCCGAAAGCGAAGAAGAAGTAATCTTCTGACTTTTGTGAAAGCGCCTCTTCGGAGGCGTTTTTTTTTGCCTGAAAGCTACCTGTTCTGGTAGTCATCGTATTGATTTATTCCCTAAAAAAAACCGCTCTTCTGCCGATAACCCTTTCACCTTTGTGTGGCTTCTGGCTGCGCGCTTACTGGGATCTGGACTCTCATTACACGAAGAAAGGAATAAACATGTCTTTAAAAAAAATCGCGGTTGTTGGTATGGTCGTCGCGGCAATGACGCTGACCGGGTGCGGCGCAATGACCACCGCAGTGAAAAAACGTAACCTTGAAGTGAAAACGCAGATGAGTGAAACCATCTGGCTGGAGCCTTCCAGCGAGAAGACCGTCTACATTCAGGTAAAAAACACTTCTGATAAAGACATGAGCAACCTGCAAACTATGCTGGCAAATGATCTGTCAGCGAAGGGCTATAAAGTGACCAGTTCACCGGACAGCGCGTACTACTGGGTACAGGCCAATGTGCTGAAAGCGGACAAAATGGATCTGCGCGAGGCTCAGGGATTCCTGAAAACCGGTTATGAAGGCGCTGCGATGGGGGCGGCTCTGGGCGCGGGTATCACCGCCTATAACAGCAACTCCTCCGGTGCTGCGCTGGGTGTGGGGCTGGCGGCAGGTCTGATCGGGATGGCCGCTGATGCGATGGTAGAAGACGTGAACTACACCATGGTAACCGACCTGCAAATTTCCGAGCGTAGCAAAGCGAAAGTCACTACGGATAATGTTGCTGCACTACGTCAGGGCACCTCCGGCATCAAGCTGCAAACCAGCAGTGAGAAGGGCGATCGCGCGAAATACCAGACTCGCGTCGTCTCTAACGCCAACAAAGTTAACCTGAAGTTTGAAGAGGCGAAACCGGTGCTGGAAGCGCAACTGGCAAAATCCGTTGCCAACATTCTGTAATCTGACGCTGCACCCGTAAAAAGGCGAATCACTTGAGCCCTACTGGGGAGCTATAGACAATAATCCCCGTGTAAAAACACGGGGATTATGGGTCGTCAGCAGCAGCGATACGCTGCTTTTTTATGTCGGTTATTCTACCGGTGTCCAGGGGGCATCCTGAGTATACTGGGTGATAGCCGTCACTTTCTCTACGGTATCGTCACCTAAATCAGCCTGATAAACCCGATCGTCCTGATTCACAATAAAGCTCATCACGCCCGTTTCTCCCCACTCGACCGGCCAGGCCAGCAGCGCGAATCCTTTCTCATCATTGCTTTTGACGATGCGGAAGTGGTAGCCATGATAACCTGTGCCTGGCACAACCGGGCTGAATGCCGGCCCCAACGGGCTTGGGTCTTCTCCGGGTTTCATCGGCCAGTACAGGCCATCCTGCTTGCCTTCACTGCTGATCAATTTGGTGGCGAAAACCTGTTTGCGCTGCCAGTAGTCGTACTGGGCGTCAACATAGGCGCGCATTGCTTGTATAGCCGACAGTTCATTACGACCGATGGCGCGGGTGAGGATCTCATCCTCTGCGGCAGCCATATCGAAATGCCAGCCTTTGCTGGTTTTGACGATAGGGACGGGCAGTTGCCAGTCTTCCTGGCCGACATTCAGATGCGCGATGTTCTCTTGTTTTACAATGCGATGGCTAACCTTCCAGTCACGGTTAAAGCGAGCGACCGCTTCCGGGTCGGCCCCTTCCGGCGGGAGATACTGTTGCCAGTTGTCGCCTAACACGGCATTAAGGTGCGTTTCATTTTGCTGAGCAACAGCATCAGCAAAGGCCTTTGCCGCCTCTTCGGGGGAAGAGAACAACTGCTGCGCGTGGCTCATCAGAGGCAATGACAGCAGCAGGGCACTTAACATGATTTTTTTCATCATTTGCTCCGATTAACGACGGCGTTCGTGACGCTCAGACACATTTCCACGCGCCTCGGCACGCTGTTGGGTATTCGCACGGCTCACTCGGCGGCTTTCCTGACCTCGCGATTGCTGAGATTGCCAGGAGGGTGAACGGCTGTCGTTCCCACTGAATGCGTTAGGACGGTTACTCTGTACGCGTGCCTGACGTTGATCTGACGAGACAGTGCTTCGCCGTTGCGTTGTGGATGACTCTACGCGCTGGCGAGCGTTATCGCGTTGCTGCTGAGAAACCTGCTGTTGGGCTTTCGCTCTCTGCTCATTGCGATTCTGCTGTTGCTTTGGCGTTGTCGATTTTTGTAGCGTTTTTTGTGCGGCTTCCCGACGCGTGCTGTTTTGCGGGGTATCGTAACCGCGATAGTTGTTACGCTGGGCAACTTGATTCAGTTGTTGGGAAGCTGCTTTGCGTTGCATATCGCGGGAAGAGACCGACTGCTGGGCCGTTTTGGTTGACGTGTTGTTACGCTGCTGGAGCTGCGTCATTGCCGCCTGGCGCTGGCTGTCGCGGGATGCTGTTGTGGCAGCTGATTGCTGCGTTGTACGTAATCCACCGTTGGCATTGGTCTGATTAAAACGCTGTGAGACCGCGTTGCTCTGATAAGGCACGCCGCCGCGATAAGCAGGGTTGTGCTGCCAGTTCATGTTCCTGTCTTTAAGATTTTGACCGGAGATACGGTTGAGGTTTTCCACATCAATATTGATGTTGTTGTCCCCGTTACGTTCATAATGGCCGCCACCACCGTTGTAGTCATCATGATCGTGGTGATAATCGTCGTCGTCATCATCCCAGTCAATGTCACTAAACAAAGCGTAAGTGGTGGCAACGCCCAGACTAAAACCAAACCCGTTAACAAAACTGCTGGCAAACTGTTGCCCCGGAGGCGGTGGCATATATACCGGCGGGTAGGCCGTATTTGGCCAGGTGCCGTAAACCGTTGAAGGGTTATAGCTCGGGACATAGACGACCTGCGGGTCGGTGGGCTCAATTTTGATGACGGTCGGTGCCGGGGCTTGTGTCGTCGTATTTGTGGTGTTGTTGGTGGTTGTTGTTGTGGTGGTCTGTGTCGCGGCAACCGTTTTCTTCGGTTCGCTGGTCACCGTTTGTTGCGGTGAAGATTTCAGCGCACCGGTTTGTTGCGCCAGTAATCGCAGTCGCTGAACGGAATCCATCACATCCTGCGGCTGCCCCAGGAAGGCGTCACCCAGGTTTTGTACCCACGGTGGATTCTCGCCCATCATCGCCATCAGCTGTGGAAATGCGACCAGAGATTTGACGCTCGGATCCCACGGTTGACCTGCTACCGCCTGAATTGCGGCATCTCCCTGCAAATTCGGATTATCACGCGACCATTGTACAGCCTGAACCACGTTCGCCGGGTAGGTAGAGGCCATCAGTACCTGAGAAAGCAATGGATCAGGGAAAAGCGCGATAGGGGCAACCCACTGATCAATTTGGGCATTGGTGAACGTCGGTTTTGCGTCAGGCGTGGCGGCGGCAGTGGGGGCTTGAGGCGGCGTCGCTACAGGGGCTGGGGCGGTCTGAACCGGGACAGGCGCTGGAACGGGCGCTTCAGGGCTACGGCTTTTGACATACAAAACACCCGAAGCGGCGAGTAATCCAGTGCAACACACCAGAGCAATCACATGGGGCTTAAAGGGCAACTTCATCTTCTCTCTCCCGATTCCTGCGGAATCGCCAGGGTCATAATACCTGCCGCATGACGTTGCGGTGTGGCATGAGTATAGAGAGACAATAGTTTAATTTTTAACTTATCTTGGGATCGATACCGCAAGATGACTATCAGCAGACGAAATTATGTGACTAAACGTAACGGGGGAAAATAATTTCTTGTCCTCATGATGAAGGGCATTAGACCATATGT
This sequence comes from Citrobacter sp. R56, assembly GCF_016811995.1. Classification (GTDB taxonomy): domain Bacteria; phylum Pseudomonadota; class Gammaproteobacteria; order Enterobacterales; family Enterobacteriaceae; genus Citrobacter_D; species Citrobacter_D enshiensis. Next base: position 3,746,982 of record NZ_CP069159.1, on the reverse strand, counting down.
ATCGATTCAGCCACTTTTTTATGTTGCTTTTTTGTAAACGCATTAACACCCCACTAAAATCCTGCTATTCTGCCGATTGCGGTATCGGGCATTTACCCTACTAACTGCTGTCTCACAGGAGCGTGAAGAGAATCGCCCATATACAAAAGCGCCGCACTATGACAATGAGAGCGAGGAGAACCGTCGTGCTAGAAGAATACCGTAAGCACGTAGCTGAGCGTGCCGCTGAGGGGATTGTACCCAAGCCCCTGGATGCTACCCAAATGGCTGCGCTTGTCGAGCTGCTGAAGAACCCGCCTGCTGGCGAAGAAGAATTCCTGTTAGACCTGTTAATTAACCGTGTACCGCCGGGCGTTGACGAAGCTGCTTACGTCAAAGCCGGATTCCTTGCTGCTGTCGCCAAAGGCGAAGCAACTTCCCCGCTGGTTACCCCTGAAAAAGCCATTGAACTGCTGGGCACCATGCAGGGTGGTTACAACATTCATCCGCTGATCGACGCGCTCGACGATGCGAAACTGGCGCCGATTGCCGCGAAAGCGCTCTCCCACACCCTGCTGATGTTCGATAACTTCTACGACGTCGAAGAGAAAGCGAAAGCGGGTAACGCCTTTGCTAAGCAGGTGATCCAGTCCTGGGCCGATGCCGAGTGGTTCCTGAACCGTCCTGCGCTTGCCGAAAAAATTACCGTTACCGTCTTCAAAGTGACCGGTGAAACCAACACAGATGATCTCTCCCCGGCACCGGATGCGTGGTCGCGTCCTGATATTCCGCTGCACGCGTTGGCGATGCTGAAAAACGCCCGTGAAGGGATCGAGCCGGATCAGCCGGGCGTTGTTGGTCCGATCAAACAGATCGAAGAACTGAACAAGAAAGGGTTCCCGCTGGCCTACGTTGGCGACGTTGTGGGGACCGGTTCTTCACGTAAATCCGCAACCAACTCCGTACTGTGGTTCATGGGCGATGACATCCCCCATGTGCCGAACAAACGCGGCGGCGGTCTGTGCCTCGGCGGCAAAATTGCACCGATCTTCTTTAACACCATGGAAGATGCGGGCGCACTGCCGATCGAAGTGGACGTGAACAACCTGAATATGGGCGACGTGATTGACGTTTACCCGTTCAAAGGCGAAGTGCGTAACCACGAAACCGGCGAGCTGCTGGCAAGTTTTGAACTGAAAACCGACGTGCTGATTGACGAAGTGCGTGCCGGTGGTCGTATCCCGCTGATTATCGGTCGTGGCCTGACTACCAAAGCGCGTGAGTCTCTCGGTCTGCCGCACAGTGATGTGTTCCGTCAGGCGAAAGACGTGGCGGAAAGCAACCGTGGCTTCTCGCTGGCGCAGAAAATGGTTGGCCGCGCCTGTGGCGTGAAAGGCATTCGTCCGGGTGCGTACTGCGAACCGAAAATGACGTCTGTGGGTTCTCAGGACACCACTGGCCCAATGACCCGTGATGAGCTGAAAGACCTGGCATGCCTGGGCTTCTCTGCTGACCTGGTGATGCAGTCCTTCTGTCATACTGCGGCCTATCCGAAGCCGGTTGACGTCACCACGCACCATACGCTGCCAGACTTCATTATGAACCGTGGTGGTGTTTCCCTGCGTCCGGGCGACGGCGTTATCCACTCCTGGCTGAACCGTATGCTGCTGCCGGATACCGTCGGTACCGGTGGTGACTCCCATACCCGTTTCCCGATTGGTATCTCCTTCCCGGCTGGCTCTGGTCTGGTGGCGTTTGCTGCTGCGACCGGCGTGATGCCGCTGGATATGCCGGAATCCGTGCTGGTGCGCTTCAAAGGCAAAATGCAGCCGGGCATCACCCTGCGCGATTTGGTGCACGCCATCCCGCTGTACGCCATCAAACAGGGTCTGCTGACCGTTGAGAAGAAAGGGAAGAAAAACATCTTCTCTGGTCGTATCCTGGAAATTGAAGGTCTGCCGGATCTGAAAGTCGAGCAGGCGTTTGAGCTGACCGATGCCTCCGCTGAGCGTTCCGCTGCGGGCTGTACCATCAAGCTGAACAAAGAGCCGATCGTTGAATACCTCAGCTCTAACATTGTTCTGCTGAAGTGGATGATCGCAGAAGGTTACGGCGATCGCCGCACCCTGGAACGTCGCGTTCAGGGCATGGAAAAATGGCTGGCGAACCCTGAGCTGCTGGAAGGCGACGCAGATGCAGAGTACGCAGCGGTGATCGACATCGATCTGGCTGATATCAAAGAGCCGATTCTGTGCGCGCCGAACGATCCGGACGATGCGCGTCTGCTCTCTGACGTACAGGGCGAGAAGATCGATGAAGTGTTTATCGGCTCCTGCATGACCAACATTGGTCACTTCCGTGCCGCAGGTAAACTGCTGGATGCGCACAAAGGCCAACTGCCGACGCGCCTGTGGGTGGCTCCGCCAACCCGTATGGACGCCGCGCAGCTGACCGAAGAAGGCTACTACAGCGTCTTCGGTAAGAGCGGTGCGCGCATCGAGATCCCTGGCTGTTCACTGTGCATGGGTAACCAGGCACGTGTGGCGGACGGTGCGACGGTGGTTTCTACCTCCACCCGTAACTTCCCGAACCGTCTGGGTACCGGCGCGAACGTCTTCCTGGCCTCTGCGGAGCTGGCTGCCGTTGCGGCGCTGATTGGCAAACTGCCGACGCCGGAAGAGTATCAGACCTATGTGGCGCAGGTAGATAAAACCGCTGTCGACACGTACCGTTATCTGAACTTCGATAAGCTCTCTCAGTACACCGAGAAAGCGGACGGCGTGATTTTCCAGACCGCGGTATAAGGCGTTACACGCTGTTAAAGGCCGGGTGAATTCGTTACCACCCGGCAATATGGCTGGAAGCGCTCCGCTTACCGGCCTATAAAACCCCACTTCCTTCGAAGCGGGGTTTTTTATTTTCATTCCTTCCACTCGTGGCGCTTTTTTTCTGCGACCAGGCTGCGATAATTACAGCATGGCGCAGTGCGGGAATTACGCATTGCCGGGAGCAGAGGAACACATTATGGATTACGAATTTCTGCGTGATATTACCGGAGTCGTAAAGGTGCGGATGTCCATGGGCCACGAAGTGGTGGGGCACTGGTTTAATGAAGAAGTGAAAGAAAACCTGGCCTTGCTTGATGAAGTGGAACAGGCGGCGCAGGCGGTGAAAGGCAGTGAACGTTCCTGGCAACGGGTAGGGCATGAATACACGCTCTGGATGGATGGCGAAGAGGTGATGGTTCGCGCCAACCAGCTTGAGTTTTCTGGCGACGAAATGGAAGAAGGGATGAACTACTACGACGAAGAGAGCCTGTCACTCTGCGGCGTGGAGGATTTTCTTCAGGTGGTTGCGGCATATCGTGAATTCGCACAACAACGCTAGTTCAGGGATACTTTACACAGCGGAGCCTCCGTGCTCCGCGATTACGCTTACAGCGTAGGAATATTACGGCCGTAGTAAATCTCGCGCATTTCCTTCCACAGCGCAGCGGTAATCTCTTTGCGCTCGGTTTCTGTCAGGTCTTCCGGTTTGGTGTGGAACATGTAGTGCTTAAGGTCGAACTCTTTAAGCAACATTTTGGTATGGAAGATATTTTCCTGATAGACGTTCACATCCACCATGTCATACAGCGACTTCATATCCTCGGACATAAAGTTCTGGATTGAATTAATCTCATGATCGATAAAGTGCTTCATGCCGTTGATATCACGAGTAAAACCCCGTACACGATAATCAATCGTCACGATATCTGACTCGAGCTGGTGGATAAGGTAATTCAGCGCATTCAGCGGTGAAATCACGCCGCAGGTGGAAACTTCAATGTCGGCGCGAAAGGTACACAACCCGCCCTCCGGGTGACTCTCCGGATAGGTGTGCACGCAGATATGGCTCTTATCAAGGTGCGCGACGACCGCTTCCGGCAAAGGGCCTGGATGTTCGGTTTTATCGATAAGTTTGGGGTCCATCGGCTCTTCGCTCACCAGAATGGTGACGCTGGCGCCCTGCGGTTCGTAGTCCTGACGGGCAATATTCAGGATGTTTGCGCCGATGATGGAACAGGTTTCCGAGAGAATCTCAGTCAGACGGTTGGCGTTGTAGAGTTCATCGATATAGGCGATGTAGCCGTCACGCTCTTCGGCGGTTTTGGCATAGCAGATATCATAAATACAAAAACTCAGGCTTTTGGTCAGGTTATTAAAGCCATGCAGTTTCAGCTTTTTCAATTTTTATCACATCCTTAGATTCACTGCGCGGACAGTGCATCTTGCAAGTATTGAGGTAAGGCAAAGGCTGCCGTGTGAATTGCCGGATTGTAGTAACGGCATTTCAGACCGGAAGTGTGGAATCGGGCCTGAATAATCTCGGTCGAAAGATGGCGCAGGGCTTCGTTGTCGGTCGCCCAGGCAAAGGTCATGATCCCGCCGTAATAGGTTGGAATGGCGGCCTGATAGAAACCAACGTCATCAAAGTAGTGGCTGAGTTTTCGATGGCTGTCGAGGGCTTCATCTTGCTGCAGGAAGCAGACGCCATTTTGGGCGACAAAAATCCCGCCAGGGTTCAGGCAGCGTTTGCAGCCTTCATAGAATGCCGAGGTGAACAGGCTTTCGCCGGGACCAATAGGATCGGTGCAGTCGGAAATGATCACATCGAAAGTCTGGCGGGTCTGATTCACGAAGTTGACGCCGTCGTCGATCACCAGTTTAAACCGCGGATCGTCGTAGCTGCCTGCGTTGTGGTTCGGCAAATACTGTCGGCAAAATGAGACCACACCTGCATCGATCTCCACCATCGTAATGGTTTCGATGTTTTTATGGCGCGTGACTTCGCGCAGCATAGCACCGTCGCCGCCGCCGATGATCAGCACATGTTTAGCGTGACCGTGCGCGAGCAACGGCACGTGGGTCATCATTTCGTGATAGATAAACTCATCGCGCTCGGTGGTTTGCACCACGCCGTCCAGCGCCATTACGCGACCAAACGCGGCGTTCTCGAAAATGATCAAATCCTGATGGTCGGTTTTCTCATGATACAGCACGTTATCCACGGCAAAGTACTGACCAAACTGGTCGTGTAGCGTTTCATGCCACGGGGTATTTTCGGCCATTGGTTGATACCTCCATTGTTGACGCCCGTGAAAAAGGGCGCAACATCATAGCTAACAATGACCGGTGTTGCACGGTCATTACTTCAGCAATCTGGTATCGGGGAATTTATTTGACGTAGGCCAGCAGACTGAGGGAATCTCGTGCCAGTGCTTTGCATTTTTTTGCGACGGGGATACCAATTCCGCTGAGATCCCGGTAGCTGTCTTCACCGAGGGATTTCATGTCGAAGGTGTCGTAATTACTGAGATCCCACTGGTTTTGCTGGGCAAAAAAGACCAGTGCGCGACGAATCTGCCCATTGGGTAAATTCTGGTATCCGCAGTCATTTTTCAGAAACACAAAAACTGCCGTTAAATCGGCCATATCTTCGGCTTCGGACTCACTGAGCGCATAGCTGTTTGCGCATACGGCCATCAGGCTGCCGAACAACACGGTTCTGAAAAACGTCTTCATTGCTTCTACCACTGCATCACGGAAATTAAACGTTAGCATACTGCGAGCGAGGCGACGACTTTTATTATTACATTCGATGCAGTCCCTGACTTGACCTTCCTGTAGGGGGAGGGTCTATGCTCAAGTTTTAGGCTGTGTCCCGCCTGCTGAGAATAAGGAAGTGAAAATGCAACGTCGTGATTTCTTAAAATATTCTGTCGCACTTGGGGTCGCATCTGCATTGCCACTGTGGAGCCGGAGTGTCTTTGCCGCCGCGCGCCCCGCGTTACCGATTCCCGATCTGTTAACCGCCGATGCACGCAATAAAATACAGTTGATCGTCAAAACCGGGCAATCGGCATTCGCGGGCAAGACGGCCACGACATGGGGTTACAACGGTAATCTGCTGGGACCGGCGTTAAAACTGCACAGGGGGAAAGCCGTCACCGTCGACATTCATAATCAGCTCGCTGAAGAGACCACATTACACTGGCATGGCCTGGAAATTCCTGGTGAAGTGGATGGAGGCCCGCAAGGCGTTATTCCTGCCGGTGGTTCGCGCACTGTTACGTTCACACCTGAGCAGCGGGCCGCCACCTGCTGGTTCCATCCACATCAGCATGGAAAAACGGGGCGTCAGGTCGCGATGGGGCTGGCGGGACTGGTGCTTATTGAAGATGATGATATTCGTAAGCTGCTGCTCCCTACGCAGTGGGGCATCGACGATGTACCGGTGATAATCCAGGACAAACAGTTTTCCGCCGACGGACAGATTAATTACCAACTGGATGTAATGACCGCCGCAGTAGGGTGGTTTGGTGACACATTGCTGACCAACGGGGCGATTTACCCTCAACACGCCGCGCCAAAAGGCTGGCTACGACTGCGTTTGCTCAATGGCTGTAACGCCCGTTCGCTCAACATCGCCGCCAGCGATGGCCGCCCTCTGTATGTGATCGCCAGCGACGGTGGATTGCTGGCTGAGCCTGTCAAAGTGAATGAACTGCCCATGTTGATGGGGGAACGCTTCGAAGTGCTGGTGGATATCAGCGATGGCAAAGCGTTTGATTTGATGACTCTGCCAGTCAGCCAGATGGGAATGGCGATTGCGCCTTTTGATCAACCGCACCCGGTCATGCACATCCAGCCGCTGGTGGTGACCGCTTCTGGTACGTTGCCGGATACGTTAACCCGCATGCCGACATTACCGTCCCTTGATGGCCTGACGGTACGCAAGCTGCAACTCGCCATGGACCCTATGCTCGACATGATGGGCATGCAAATGCTGATGCAAAAATACGGCGATCAAGCGATGGCGGGGATGAAGAGTGGGCAGATGATGGGACATATGGGCAATGGAAAAATGAATCACGGCAATATGAATCATGGCAGCATGGGGCATATGAATCACGGTGGGCAGTTTGATTTCCATAACGCCAACAAGATCAATGGTCAGTCATTCGATATGAACAAGCCGATGTTTGCGGTGGCGAAAGGGCAGTATGAGCGCTGGGTCATCTCCGGTGAGGGCGACATGATGCTACATCCATTCCACATCCACGGTACCCAGTTCCGTATTCTGTCGGAAAACGGCAAAACGCCAGCAGCACATCGTACGGGCTGGAAAGATACGGTACGCGTCGAAGGCGGCGTCAGCGAGGTGTTGGTCAAGTTTGATCATGAGGCCCCGAAAGAGCATGCCTATATGGCGCACTGTCATCTGTTAGAGCATGAAGACACGGGAATGATGCTTGGATTTACCACTGCGTAATACTTCGCGCCCGCGGCTTGCCGGCGGGCGCGACTCCAAAAATGGCCCAACCTGATGCCTGAGATATTTTATCTCTGTGGCGCTGTACAGGGGGAAGGTCTGGGCTGTCATTATCCAGGTAGTAAAAGTAGCAGGCATTATCCATACTCGCTTTACTACCTGGCGCTACAATCATCGATTTTTTTGAATAATTTCGTTTTTTACCTTCATAAACAGAATTGAACCTGCCAGTACGAAAGTAATCAAATTGGGGATGACGACGGGGAGTGCGCCCGACAAAATTCCGTATAGCAGCCATAAAGAAATGCCGAAAACAAAAATGGAGTACATCATCAACGAGATATCTTTCGTTGACTTTGTTTTTAGCACTAAAACAACCTGCGGAATAAAAGAAATGGTAGTGCAACCGCCGCCAATAAAACCAATGATATTAATGTAATCCATCTATAACTTCCGCGAATGTATATGTGTTGTTAATTTCCTGAAACCATTTCATATGTAAAACGTATAGTTTTACAAAGCGTAGCCAGGTTTTACTGCATTATAGTTATCACACCAATTTTATTTGAAATATATACCTTTTGTGCGGTCGTTAAAGGGGCTGTTGAGATTGTGTGATCTCCAGCACTCCATCTTGATGTCATACCAATTATTCTTTACAGCGAAAATGTGTCGTACCAAAAATGGTTAGCGATAGTACATCTTTCTATTACCCAGACTATCAGAATGTATACATAATTTTTGTGAATAATACGTGTAAGGAGTTGGTATGACGGTTCGAGATGAACATATCATCGAAAGTAATAAAAGTATTAATATCAGGCCTTTCGGGTTTAGAGATAAATTTGGTTATATGTGCGGTGACCTGGGTAACTGTTTTATCCTTGGGTTAGTGAACAGTTTTTTAATGATTTATTACACCAATGTTCTGGGTATTTCTGGCGTTATCGTCGGGTCACTCTATTTTGTGACAAAACTCTTTGATGCGTTTGTCGATGTGGCCGTGGGGCGTTTATGCGATACCTCTAAGCTAACCGCCAAAGGGCGTTTTAACCCCTGGGTTAGTCGCATGAAGTATCCTTTTTGCGCCGTTGCGGTATTGCTGTTCCTGCCATTTGTGAGTGAATTTTCATATACCGCGAAAATCATTTACATCTGCGGCTCCTATTTTGTCTACGGTGCGCTGTTATCGACCGTTAACATTCCTTATGGCGCAATGTCGGCGGCTATCAGCTCCAATCCGGACGACCGTGTTTCGCTCTCTACGTATCGCAGCATTGGTTCCGCTATCGGTGGCGGGGCGACCGGCTTCTTTATTCCTATCCTGATGTATACCACCCTTGTTGACGGTAGCCAGGTTATTTCTGGTGAGCGCTTCTTCTGGATTTCGATCGGATGTTCAGTGCTGGCTTTCATCTTCTTAACACTGACGTGCCAGTTAACGACGGAACGTGTGCGCGTTGAGACAAAAGAGAACGTGCCGGTATCTGTTTTACTGAAGGGATTGTTACGCAATAAAGCGCTGATCGTTTTAGTCGTTGTCGATCTGCTGATTGTGATTAACCAGGGACTCTCTGGTACCAACATGACCTATCTGTTTAATGACTACTTCCACAACAAAGAGGCGATGTCTGTCGCTTTACTGTTTACCTTCGGTTCTCTGGTCCTGCTGGCGCCATCGGCGTCCTGGCTCACGAAGCGGTTTGGTAAAAAAGAGGCCAGCGTAGGCGCACTGCTCTTTTCGGTGGTTATGTATCTGGTTATGTACTTCTGCCATATCACGGATGCGAAAACCTATCTGGTCTTCCTGTTCCTTGCGACCCTGGGGGCTGGACTCTTCAACCTGATGATTTGGGCATTCATGACGGATGTTTGTGATTATCACCAATATGTCACCGGCGACCGCGAGGATGGCACCGTTTATGGTGTGAACTTCTTTGCCCGCAAAGTGGGTCAGGCGTGTGCGGGTGCAATTGGCGGCTTCATGCTGGCCATTATCGGTTATCAATCCTCTTCAAAGGGGGGGATCGTCCAGAGCAGTGCCGTGCAGGAAAATATTTACGCGATGGCGAACCTCTTACCTGCTTTATGCCTGTTTTTGGCTGCGATAACGCTGATTTATTTCTATCCATTGAACCGTAAACAAACGCTCGAAATGGAAAAAACGCTGAATAAATTAAATGGTATTAGCAAATAACCCCGAGAATGAGAGAAGGACTGAATTAATGCCTGTACAAATTGAAGTGAAAGATTTTGGTGCGATGGGTGACGGTGTTGTGAAAGACACTTTGGCAATTCAACGGGCTATTGATGCTGGTGCTGAACAGGGACTTCCCGTCGTGATTTCACCGGGGAACTACCTGGTAGGTTCGCTCTTTCTGAAAGAAGGGAGCAAATTGCAATTCGCGCAAGGCGCGACCCTGCTGGGTTCTACCGATCTTTCTGACTATCCGGAGATCCCAACGCGGGTCGCGGGCGTTGAGATGATGTGGCCCGCTGCGGTACTCAATGCTATTGAGGTTAACAACATTGAGATCTCAGGTCCTGGCAAGATTGACGGTCAGGGTACGCACTGGTGGGATCTCTATTGTGGTCCGGATAAAGAGAGTGGACTGCGCGTCGATTACGACAAAAAAGGGCTGCGCTGGATTGCGGACTACCTCGTTAAACGCCCACGCGCCTGCCTGATTTACAAGGCAGAAAACGTCACGATCTCTGATCTGACCTTTGAACGTGCCGGGTTCTGGAATTTACAGATAACCTATGCGAACCAGGTTCTGGTGAGTGGTTTAACCATCCGTGATAACCATGGGCCAAGCACCGACGGCATTGACATTGATTCATCCAGCCATGTACGCGTCACCCGGTGTGATGTGTCGTGCGGCGATGACTGTATTGTCGTCAAATCGGGTCGTGATGGCGATGGTTACCGGGTCGGTAAGATTGCGGAACATATCGAAATCGACAACTGTCTTATTCGCTCAGGCTACGGCGTGACGCTGGGCAGTGAAGTCAGCGGCGGCATTCGGAATGTCTATGTGCATGACATTACCTTTGAGAACTCTGATTGCGGGTTGCGCATGAAGTCGTCGAAAGAGCGTGGCGGTTTCATGGAAGATGTGGTTGTGGAAAATTTGCAGATGCACAATGTGCAATTCCCATTTTCCTGGATTATGGATTGGCACAATTCCTACAACCGCAAACTCTTTGACAACATTGATGAACTGCCAGAAGACTGGCAGGCAGTAGCAAGGCAGATCCCGGAGCATTTACAGATGACCAAAGTGCGTAATATCCGCATTAGTCACGTTAATGCCACTCTGGATGCCGACTATGCTTTACCGGCACGCGCGTTCGATCTGGTCGCCTTCCCAGAAAAACCGATGGAGAACATTAGTTTTAGCAACTGTCGGATTGAAGCCAGGGAGTTTGGACGCATTGTTGCGGTGAATGATTTGCGCTTTGATGACGTTGTTGTGTCTGTTGCCGCAGAAAATGACGGCTCCAACGATACGTTTGATAACCGTTAAAACAGAAAAGCAGCGTGGTGACCCCACGCTGCTTTTGTAAAAAACAGGCAGCTACTTTTCATCATCCGGCTGTGCATAGGCGACCATGAGTCGCCTATTTTTTTGCCAGGCGAGCCGCGACCATTGTGCGTTATTTTCCGTTATAACAATATCTTATCTCGTTTTTTTATTTTTATGGTAGTTGGCTTTTGGATTTAAGAGGCGGGATCCTAATTGTAAAATTAGACTTATTAACGGATGCCGCGAACAATTACTTTTGCTGGTATACTGCGTGCCTTGCGCTTCGATGCTGTGCAATTCCGAGAAGGCATTGAGTGATTTGTTTTTAAATCATATGGTTAGAGATATGAAACATACTGTAGAAGTCATGATCCCCGAAGCGGAGATCAAAGCACGTATTGCTGAACTGGGTCGTCAGATTACTGAGCGTTATAAAGACAGCGGCAGTGATATGGTGCTGGTGGGTCTGCTGCGCGGTTCATTTATGTTTATGGCGGACCTGTGCCGTGAAGTTCAGGTATCTCATGAAGTCGATTTTATGACCGCCTCCAGCTACGGTAGCGGCATGTCCACGACCCGCGATGTTAAAATCCTCAAAGACCTGGATGAAGATATTCGTGGCAAAGACGTGCTGATCGTCGAAGACATCATCGACTCCGGTAACACATTGTCAAAAGTGCGTGAAATCCTGAGCCTGCGTGGGCCTAAATCACTGGCGATTTGTACCCTCCTGGATAAACCGACTCGTCGTGAAGTGGACGTACCGGTCGAATACGTGGGCTTTGCTATTCCGGACGAATTTGTGGTGGGTTATGGCATTGATTACGCACAGCGTTATCGCCATCTGCCGTATGTTGGGAAAGTGGTACTGCTGGACGAGTAATCAAAAAAAGAAGCGCCTGAGGCGCTTCTCTTATCAGGCTTACGCGAAGCCAGGCCCAGATGCCGGGTAAGGCGACACCGCCGCCCGGCATTTTATTGTGAACTTACTTGTGGTTGATGTGTTTCTGTTTGAGATTGGAAATTCCCTGACGGTAACGCTGTTCAAGGGATTCGCGGCTGGTGGCTGTCACGTCGAGATCGCGCAGCAGGCCATCATGAATACCATACGCCCAACCGTGGATCGTCACTTTCTGACCGCGTTTCCAGGCGGACTGCATAATGGTGGAGTGACCCAGGTTATATATCTGTTCCATGACGTTCAGCTCGCACAGGGTGTCCATACGACGCTCCTGAGGCATTTCACCCAGCAGGGAGCTATGCTTAAACCAAATATCACGGATGTGTAGCAGCCAGTTGTCGATCAACCCCAGTTCCGGGTTTTCAACAGCGGCCTGAACACCACCACAACCGTAGTGACCACAAATAATAATATGTTCAACTTCTAACACATCAACGGCATACTGAACGACAGAGAGGCAGTTGAGGTCGGTGTGGATGACCAGGTTGGCCACATTACGGTGCACAAATAATTCGCCCGGTTCAAGCCCGGTTAAACGTTCTGCGGGAACGCGACTGTCGGAACATCCAATCCATAGAAAGCGCGGCTTCTGTGCTTGCGCCAGTTTCTCAAAAAATCCGGAATCCTCTTCCACCAGCATTTTTGACCATAGTGCATTGTTACTGATGAGTGTATCTATGTCTTTCATGGAGGTTAACGACCTGTAACCAAATAAACGCGTTGGGCTAATATAGGTCAACTCCGGGATTATTTAAACCACATATAAAGTGTAGGAACGTAAGGTAAGTAAAAATTTATGACCATTGCACTGGAACTTCAACAACTTAAAAAAACCTACCCTGGCGGCGTTCAGGCGTTGCGTGGGATAGATTTACAAGTCGAAGCGGGTGATTTTTATGCGCTTCTGGGGCCGAATGGGGCAGGAAAATCCACCACGATCGGCATTATCAGCTCGCTGGTAAATAAAACGTCTGGCCGCGTCAGCGTCTTCGGCTACGATCTGGCGAAAGATGTGGTCAATGCCAAACGCCAGCTGGGTTTAGTGCCGCAGGAATTTAACTTCAACCCGTTTGAAACCGTCCAGCAGATCGTGGTGAATCAGGCGGGTTACTATGGCGTCGAACGAAATGAAGCCATCATACGCAGCGAAAAGTACCTAAAGCAGCTCGATTTGTGGGAAAAACGTAACGAACGCGCGCGCATGTTGTCGGGGGGGATGAAGCGGCGCCTGATGATCGCACGTGCGCTTATGCATGAACCGAAACTGTTAATCCTTGATGAACCGACAGCGGGCGTCGATATCGAACTTCGCCGCTCAATGTGGGGTTTTTTGAAGGATTTAAACGACAAAGGCACCACGATCATTCTGACGACCCACTATCTGGAAGAAGCAGAAATGCTGTGCCGCAACATCGGGATTATTCAGCACGGAGAGCTGGTGGAAAACACCTCAATGAAAAACCTGCTCTCGAAGCTGAAATCAGAAACGTTCATTCTCGATCTGGCGGCAAAAAGCCCGCTACCGAAGCTCGAAGGCTATCAGTATCGCCTGGTGGATACCGCCACGCTGGAAGTAGAAGTGCTGCGCGAGCAGGGGATCAACAGCGTATTCAGCCAGCTCAGCGAGCAGGGGGTTCAGGTGTTGAGTATGCGCAATAAGGCGAACCGTCTGGAAGAGCTGTTTGTGTCACTGGTTCATGAAAAACAAGGAGATCGCGCATGATGCAGCTTTACTGGGTCGCGCTGAAAAGCATCTGGGCCAAAGAGATCCATCGCTTTATGCGCATCTGGGTACAAACGCTGGTTCCGCCCGTCATCACCATGACGCTCTACTTCATTATTTTTGGCAACTTGATCGGTTCGCGGATAGGTGAAATGCATGGTTTTAGCTACATGCAGTTTATCGTGCCGGGTCTTATCATGATGGCGGTGATTACCAACTCTTACGCCAACGTGGCGTCGTCGTTTTTTAGCGCCAAATTTCAGCGCAACATTGAAGAGTTGTTGGTTGCCCCGGTACCAACACATGTCATCATTGCCGGATTTGTCGGCGGCGGTGTGGCGCGCGGGCTGTGCGTCGGTGTGCTGGTGACGGCAATTTCGCTGTTCTTTGTGCCGTTTCAGGTTCATTCGTGGCTGTTTGTCGCGTTAACGCTGGCATTGACGTCGGTGCTGTTTTCGCTGGCCGGATTGTTGAATGCCGTGTTCGCAAAAACCTTTGATGATATCAGCCTGATCCCCACGTTTGTGCTGACGCCGCTGACCTATCTCGGCGGGGTATTTTACTCGTTGACGCTGCTGCCGCCGTTCTGGCAGGGGCTGTCGCATCTGAATCCGATCGTCTACATGATCAGTGGTTTCCGTTATGGTTTCCTCGGTATTCATGATGTTCCGTTAATCACTACGTTTGGTGTACTGGTGATTTTCACCGTCGCTTTCTACATGCTGTGCTGGTATTTGATCCAGCGTGGACGCGGGCTACGTAGCTGATTTCACATTCCTCTCCCGTTTTGGGAGGGGAATCCTTTGACGGTTGTCACCATTACCTATTGATTCCCCTGATAAACTAGTTGCTTGCTAAGGAGGTAGGCAATGTTAGGTTGGGTCATTACCTGTCATGACGATCGTGCAGAGGAACTGCTGTATCGTCTGGAAAAGAAACACGGCCCGCAGGCGCAATGCCGCGCGGTGAATTTCTGGCGCGGATTAAGCGCAAATATGTTGAGCCGCATGCTGTGTGACGCGTTGCATCAAACGGACTCCGGCGAAGGCGTGATCTTTTTAACCGACGTGTCGGGCGCTGCGCCTTATCGCGTTGCGTCATTGTTGAGCCATAAACATTCTCAGTGCGAGGTGATTTCCGGCGTCACTCTGCCATTGCTGGAAAAAATGCTGTCGTCGCGAGAGGGGATGAGCAGCGTTGAGTTTCGCAATCACATCGTCGCGCGTGGCATGTCAGAGGTGACGAGTCTCTGGCATCAGCAGCAAAAAAATCCCCCTTTTGTGTTGCTGCATGATTTGTATGAGCATTAGCCGTTGGTATTGAGAAGGGTTTTGTTACAATAGGCAGGGTGTTCACGTCCCGGCTATTTCTCATGATCAAACACGGTTTTTTTCTTCTGTTGCTGCTGGTTTCAGTAGGGACTGACGCTGCGTTGCCTGCGCGTTATATGCAGACAACGGAAGATGCCGCCATCTGGGCGCAAGTTGGCAACAGCATGAAGAACGTGGGAACGCTTCGTGCCGGGCAGATAATCTCTGTTGACCCCATTGCAGCAGATTATTACGAATTCAAATTTGGTTTCGGCACCGGGTTTATCGATAAAGGCCACCTGGAGCCGGTGCAGGGTCATCAGAAAGTGGAAGATGGTCTGGGCGATCTTAATAAACCCCTCAGCAACCAGAACCTGGTCACCTGGAAAGATACGCCCGTTTATAATGCGCCGGATGCGGGAAGCGCGCCTTTCGGCATACTCGCAGAAAATCTACGTTATCCCATTATCAGTAAGTTAAAAGGTCGACTCAACCAAACCTGGTACCAGGTACGGGTAGGTAACCGGCTTGCCTATGTCAGCGCGCTGGACGCGCAGGAAGATCACGGTATCCCCGTGCTCACCTACCACCATATTTTACGCGATGAAGAGAACACCCGTTTTCGCCATACCTCGACGACGACATCCGTGCGTGCTTTTAGTAACCAGATGACCTGGCTGCGGGACATGGGATATACCACGCTGACGATGTACCAACTGGAAGGGTATGTGCGCAATAGGATGAATCTGCCGGCGCGCGCGGTGGTCATTACCTTTGATGATGGGCTGAAATCGGTCAGTCGCTATGCGTATCCGGTATTGAAGCAGTATGGCTTTAAGGCGATAGCCTTTATCATTTCATCCCGCATTAAGGGACATCCACAGAAATGGGATCCCAAATCGCTGCAATTTATGAGTATTTCTGAACTGCAGGAGATCAGGGATACCTTTGATTTCCAGTCGCATACGCACTTTTTGCATCGGGTAGACGGTAATCGTCGGCCGATCCTGCTCAGCCGCAGCTATCACAACATTTTTATGGATTTTTCACGTTCACGCCGCGCGCTGGCGCAGTTTAACCCGCACGTGCTTTATCTCTCTTATCCGTTCGGCGGCTATAACGCCACGGCGGTAAAAGCGGCTAATGATGCGGGATTCCATATGGCGGTCACGACAGTGAAAGGGAAGGTAAAGCCGGGGGATAATCCGTTCTTACTGAAACGCCTGTATATCTTAAGAACGGATTCGCTGGAAACCATGTCACGGCTGATCAGCAATCAGCCGCAGGGGTAACTCTGCTCAGGCAACTTGTACCGGGATCGCCTTCGCCGTGCGTTTCATTTCGTTGTCGCCCTCAAAGTAGGCCACTTTTGGCTGCCAGCGACGCGCTTCTTCGTCGGACATGCTCACGAAACTGGCGATAATCACAATATCGCCCACGCTGGCGCAGTGTGCCGCCGCACCGTTTACAGAGATAATTTTAGAGCCGCGTTCAGCCGCAATGGCATAGGTTGAGAAACGCTTGCCGTTGGTGACGTTCCAGATATCAATGGCTTCGTTCTCAAGAATGCCCGCCGCGTCGAGAAAATCCTGGTCAATAGCGCAAGAGCCTTCGTAATGCAGGTCCGCCTGAGTCACTTTCACGCGATGGAGTTTGCCCTGCAACATAGTGCGAATCATAACTTCTACCTTTCTACCATAACGATAACAAAGCTGATATTTCTAACAGCTTCAGGAAATTCCAGGCAGTATTGCCCGATTTTTAACCCCTGTCTACTGGGTTAATGCAACGCTCTGATTGTCGATCAGACGCGCCTGACCTAACCATGCAGCAACGAGGATGACCGCACGTTTGCTGGTATCTGTGAGTTCCAGCAGGGTGTCGGCATCACGGATCTGAATATCATCAGCGCGGAAGCCTTTTTCGTTCAACTCTTGCTCGGCAATGGCGATCATTTCTTCACAATCCCGATCTCCGGCCAGTAATTTCCCGGCAATGCCATTCATGACTTTGTGTAAGCCCGGCGCAATTTTACGTTGTTCAGCCGTCAGATAACCGTTACGGGAGCTCAGGGCCAGACCGTCTTTGGCGCGGATGATGGGAACGCCCACGATTTCAATGTCGTAGCCCATATCGGCAACCATTTTGCGGATCAGCGCCAGTTGCTGAAAATCTTTCTCGCCAAAGCAGGCAACGTCTGGCTGCACCAGGTTGAACAGCTTGCTGACGATAGTGGAAACGCCGCGGAAATGGCCAGGGCGACTGGCACCTTCCAGCATGGTGGAGAGACCCGGTACGTCAACGAAGGTCTGGCCTTCAGTGCCGTGCGGGTAAATTTGGTCAGGCGCTGGAGCAAATACCAGATCGACTTTGCGCTTGTTCAGCTTTTCGCAGTCTTCCTGCAGCGTACGGGGATAACGCACCAGGTCGTCCGGACGGTCAAACTGCATCGGGTTAACGAAAATACTGACCACCACGACGTCGGCGTGCGTTTTGGCTTCATCAACCAGCTTCATATGGCCATCATGCAGGTTGCCCATGGTCGGCACCAGTGCAACACGTTTTCCTTCCTGACGCAGACGACGGATATGCTGGCGTAGCAGCGGCAGGGTTTCAATAATTAACACAACAGGACTCCTTTAGTGGCCTGATTATCCGTAGGCCTGATAAGCGCAGCGCCATCAGGCATCTCTGCACAAATGCCGGATGGTGACGCCACGCGTCTTATCTGGCCTACACGATCCAAACGTAGCTTAATGGAAACTGTGTTCTTCGCCCGGATAGACACCGGACTCCACTTCGGCAATATACTGCCGCACGGCGGCGCGGATGTCGCCCGCTTCTGCCAGGAAATTTTTAGCAAATTTTGGAATATGCCCGCCGGTGATACCAAACGCGTCATGCATCACGAGGATCTGCCCGTCGGTGACATTGCCCGCGCCAATGCCGATCACCGGAATGGAGAGCGCTTCCGTTACCCGCTTCGCCAGCTCAACCGGAACGCACTCCAGCACCAGTAACTGTGCGCCTGCCGCTTCCAGTGCCAGCGCGTCATCGAACAGCACCTGACCGGCATCGCCGCGCCCCTGAATTTTATAACCACCGAAGATATTGACTGATTGTGGCGTTAAACCCAGATGTCCGCAAACCGGCACCGCGCGTTCTGTCAGCATTTTTACGGTATCCACCAGCCACGCACCGCCCTCGATTTTGACCATGTTCGCGCCCGCGCGCATGACCACCGCCGCATTCTCAAACGCCTGTTCTGGCGTGGCGTAAGCCATAAATGGCAGGTCAGCCAGCAGCAGGCTGTTTGGCGCGCCGCGACGTACGGCGCGGGTGTGATAGGCAATGTCCTCGACGGTCACCGGCAGGGTGGAGTCGTGACCTTGTACCGTCATGCCAAGCGAGTCGCCCACCAGCATCACGTTCAGCCCTTCATCGGCAAACAGTTTGGCGAAGCTGTAGTCGTAAGCAGTAATGGTGGCGAAGCGTTTTTTGTCTTGTTTGTGTTTCTGCAGCAACGAGATGGTGGTCGGTTTCATAACATTTCCGGATCATAAAAGTATCATTATCCGGCATTCTAACAGTCGCAGTCAGGGGGGCAATTATTTTAAGGAAATGATTAACGCGTCCGCAGAACATGTTAAGCGGAAAGCCAAAATTACCAGTAAGCAGGTTTTTCTGCTGCAAGAAGGGTGAGTTGTTGGCGCAATGTGATGCTATCTGGAAATACCAACTCAGGCGCGATTTCAAACAGTGGCCACAGCATAAAGCCGCGGTTTTTCATGTCATAGTGGGGAATGGTCAGACGTTCAGTGTTAATCACTTGATCGCCAAACAGCATGATATCGAGGTCCAGCGTACGCGGTCCCCAGCGCTCCGCTTTACGGACACGTCCCTGCTGTAACTCAATACGTTGGGTATGGTCCAGCAGCGCTTCCGGCAGCAGCGTCGTTTCCAGCGCCACGGCGGCATTCAGATAGTCGGGCTGATCCTGCGGTCCCAGCGGCGGGGTGCGGTAAAACGAGGAGAGTGCGACAATCCGGCTTTCCGGGATCTCTCCCAGCGCCTGAATTGCCGCATTGACCTGCTCCAGCGGAGAGGCCAGATTACTGCCAATTGCGATATACGCAAGGGTCATGCACTGCCCTCACGACGCGGAGCGCGTTTGCGTGGTCGACGATGACGTCGACGGGCGGCCGGCTCTTCATCCAGCTCGTTCAACATGCCTTTTTGCTCAGGCGGCGCAGAGACCTGGAACTCACCCCACCACTGCACCAGACGTTGCAGTTCCGTGTTGTTTTCCACTTCTGCGCGCAAAGCCAGCAAATCGTAAGCCGCACGGAACTTAGGATGTTCCATCAGCTTCCAGGCACGTTTACCCTGACGACGCGACATACGCAACTGGAGTTGCCAGATATCACGCGTGAGGGATGTCAGGCGTTTGGGGATCGCCAGCGAGCGGCACGCTTCGTCCAGCACATCATTCATGGCCAGCGCAAACGCGTCGTAATAAGCCAGACCGCTCTCCTGCGCAATTTTCTGCGCCATCTCGAGTAACGGATACCAGAACATGGCGGCGAACAGGAATGCCGGGTTGACGCGCATATCATTGTGGATACGAGTGTCGGTGTTCTTCAGTACCTGCGCGATGATGCGTTCCATTGGGCTATCACCGTTTTCGGTGAAATAGCGCGTAATGGTCGGGAACAGCGGCTGGAACAGGCTGTACTCGCACAGTTTTTTATAGGTTTCAAAACCATAGCCTGCCTGCAGAAGTTTCAGCGATTCTTCAAACAGACGTGCAGGAGGAATATCGTTGAGCAGTGTTGCCAGGCGTGGAATAGGCTCTGCGGTTTCCGGACTGATGCGCATGTCGAGTTTTGCCGCAAAACGGACAGCACGTAACATACGTACGGGATCTTCGCGGTAACGCGTTTCCGGATTACCGATCAGACGGATCACGCCGTCTTCCAGATCCTTCATGCCGCCGACATAATCACGCACGGTAAAATCAGCCACGCTGTAATAGAGGCTGTTGATCGTAAAATCGCGACGTTGTGCATCTTCTTCAATCGAGCCGAAGATGTTGTCACGCAGCAGCATGCCGTTTTGTCCGCGCTGAGACGTGGTGCGGTCAGTGTCGCCGCTTTCATGATGACCACGGAAGGTGGCGACTTCGATGATTTCCGGACCAAACATGACGTGGGCCAGACGGAATCGGCGACCAACCAGACGACAGTTGCGAAACAGTTTACGTACCTGATCAGGTGTGGCGTTGGTCGTAACGTCGAAATCTTTCGGCTTTTTGCCGAGCAGAAGATCGCGCACACCGCCGCCGACCAGCCAGGCTTCGTAACCCGCCTTATTGAGCCTGTACATTACCTTCAGGGCATTTTCACTGATATCTTTGCGGGAAATTCCGTGCTGTTCACGCGGGATTACCGTCATATGTGGACGGGCGACGACCTGTTCAGCCTCGCTCTCTTCGCGACTTAGCACTTTGCGGCAAAAATTAGCGACTCGGGTAAAAATAGTGCACCTCGGTAGTGTCAAACTTCAATCAGGACAAAAAAATAGCGGCTAATCATAGCTCAGCATGACGCGTTTGAGAACGCTGAATTTACAATAGACGATGCAGGCACTGTCGCAAGCGTCCAGTTCTTCACCGCATTTTGCAGCAATTCTTCCACTTTCATCTCCTGCCATTCTAACGCGACGTTCTGACCCAGGAAGCGTAACGCATCAATGAGTACCGGGCGCGGATCGCCTTGCGGCAGCGCAGGTGCATGATTCTGCTTGGAGAGTTTAGCGCCTTGTTCGTTGAGCGCCAGCGGAAGATGAATATAGTCAGGCGCTTGCCAGCCGAATTGTTGGTACAACGAAATTTGTCGAACGGTGGGTTCGATTAAGTCCGCGCCGCGCACGATTTCAGTGATGCCCTGAAAATGATCGTCCACCACCACCGCGAGGTTATAGGCAAACAGGCCGTCGCGGCGATGAATAATAAAATCTTCTTGCGCCAGATGACGGTCCGCCTGGATATCCCCGCGCAGCACATCATAAAACTGGGTGACGGGATGCTGCTGTTTAATACGCACGGCAGCATGTTCTGGTCCATGGGCAAGGGTGCGGCAATGGCCGTCGTAAATCCCCCCAAGGCTTTGGATTCTGGCGCGCGAGCAGGTGCAGTTGTAGCTAAGACCTTGTTCAAAGAGCCAGGCCAGCGCTTCCCGGTAAGCATCGTGGCGCTGAGATTGCCATAGTATGTCGCCGTCCCAGTGCAGACCGTAATGTTCCAGCTGACGCAGGATAGTGTCTGCGGCACCGGGAACTTCACGAGGAGGGTCAATGTCCTCAATACGCACTCGCCAGATGCCGTCTTGCGAGCGCGCCCGCAGGTAGCTGCCCAACGCCGCGATCAACGAACCAAAGTGTAGCTCGCCGGAAGGGGAAGGGGCGAAGCGGCCAATATAGTGTGACTCTGTCATGAATTAAGAAACATAAAAAAATAAGGCGGGAGTGACTCCCGCCTGGATTGAAGGTGGTAAAAATGGCCGGGATTAACCCGCCATTTGTTTTTCGCGAATCTCAGCCAGCGTTTTGCAGTCGATGCACAGATCGGCTGTCGGACGCGCTTCCAGACGACGAATACCAATTTCTACACCGCAGGATTCGCAGTAGCCGAAATCTTCGTCTTCTACTTTCTTCAGCGTTTTCTCGATCTTTTTGATCAATTTGCGTTCACGATCGCGGTTACGCAGTTCAAGACTGAACTCTTCTTCCTGTGCGGCACGGTCCACCGGATCAGGGAAGTTCGCTGCTTCGTCCTGCATATGAGTTACAGTGCGATCGACTTCATCCCTAAGTTGATTACGCCATGCTTCCAGAATACGTCTGAAGTGCGACAGCTGGGCTTCGTTCATATACTCTTCGCCCGGCTTCTCCTGGTACGGCTCCACCCCAGCGATGGCGAGAATACTCAGGGACGATGTTTTACGGTTTTGCCCTTCTTGCATGTTGCTTCTCCTTAACACGCACTATCGATCCCCATGTTCGGGGGAAAAATCAGGTCGCTATAAATAGCAGATGCTTTTCCGGATAGCAATTATCTATACCTAACACTTGACAACCCTGTGAGGAAAAGCGTATTTGCGCACGCGGCCAGAATACTAATTAACCAGTTGTTTTTACCACTACAATGTAATGGGCAACGGTTCATTAAGAGTCATGCCTTCGGCAGAAAGTTCCGCTTTATAAACCAGAATTTCTACCCCCTTTTGTTGTGCTTCAATCAGGAGTCGCGCATATTTTGCATCGATATGCCGCGCGGGTGAAAACCGTGTAATGGCTGTGTGCAGCACCGCAAATAACACCACCGCGCGATGGCCAGCAGCCGCTACGCTCATCAGTTCCCGAAGATGTTTCTGACCGCGTTCAGTAACGGCATCGGGAAAATAACCATACTCTTCTTCCGCCAACGTAACCGATTTTACTTCAATATAGCAGTCGGGTCGGGAATCTGCCTGTAACATAAAATCAATACGGCTACGTTCGACGCCGTATTTTACTTCGCTTTTCAAGACACTGTAGCCTGACAATTCCGGCAGGTGGTTATTTTCTATTGCCTCTTTCGTTAATCTGTTTGCCCACAGTGTATTAACGCAAATGAATGCCCCGGACTGAGTTTCAGTTAATTCCCAGGTATGAGGATATTTTCGTTTCGTATTTTCTGACGCCGAATACCAAACGGTATCGCCTGCTGTCGCACAGCCGGTCATTGCCCCTGTATTAGGGCAATGCAGCGTTAATTCGGTGCCGTCTGGCGTGATCACATCGGCTAAAAAACGCTTATAGCGCTGAATCAGCGTCGCGCGCTGTAAAGGGGGAGAGAATTTCATCTGAGTTCCTTGGTTATTCGGCAAGCGTCCAGCGTTGCAGAGCGGTGTATCGCGTACGTCCCCGCTCGAATGAAGAGGCATAAAGGGAAAATTCTGTCACCGGAAACGACCAGCAGAAACCTGGCGGTGGAATCGCTACGGCATGGCTGGCGTCGCGCAGCAGGGTGATATGCGGATGAAAAGGTTGAGGACTCTGATAACAGCCGCTACGCGCAGCCTGCGCCCGCAGCATGTTAGCCAGTTGCAGAAGTCCCCGCGGCGGCTGGCGCATCCCCAGCCAGACGACGCGCGAACGTAGCCACTGGCCCGCGTCATCCAGTTTGAGCGTAAACCCCGGTTGACGAATGCGTCCTGCAAGTTGTGACAGCGCCTGTTGTTTTTCCGGGCTGACGTCGCCCAGGAAGGCCAGCGTCAGATGCAGATTTGCGCTGGCCACCGGACGACCATCCTCAGGGGCAAAATGGGCGGCGCGCCAGGTGATAATTTGCTCACGAACAGGGCCGGGCAATTCAATCGCAAAGAACAGCCGTTTTGGCTCAGTCATGATGGGTACTCGGTTATGAATTAACGCGATGCTACAATGCAGCGCGAAGAAAGTTAACCCTCTGGAGTCATTTGTGACGTCGTTGCCTGTAGCCGCCGTACTGCCTGAACTGCTCACCGCCCTTGATAGCGCCCCCCAGGTCTTACTGAGCGCGCCGACTGGCGCCGGGAAATCAACCTGGCTGCCGCTGCAGTTCCTGACGCATAAAGGCATCCAGGGGCGGATTATCCTGCTGGAACCACGCCGTCTGGCAGCGCGCAATGTGGCGCAGCGACTGGCGGAACTCCTGAACGAAAAAACCGGTGAAACGGTAGGCTACCGGATGCGGGCACAAAGCTGCGTGGGGCCACAGACGCGGCTTGAAGTGGTCACCGAAGGCGTGTTGACACGAATGATCCAACGCGACCCGGAGCTTAACGGCATCGGGATGGTGATCCTCGATGAATTTCACGAGCGCAGTGTACAGGCTGACCTGGCGCTGGCGTTGCTGTTGGACGTACAGCAGGGGCTGCGCGACGATTTAAAACTGCTGATCATGTCCGCGACGCTGGATAACGACCGCTTACAACAGCTGCTGCCGGATGCGCCGGTGGTGGTCTCCGAAGGGCGCACCTTTCCTGTCGAACGTCGATACCAGCCACTGGCGGCGCAACTGCGTTTTGATGAGGCTGTGGCCATTGCCACGGCGGATTTACTGCGCAGCGAGTCGGGATCGCTGCTGCTGTTTTTACCCGGCGTAGGGGAGATCCAACGCGTACAGGAACACCTGACGTCACGCGTGGGGAGCGATGTTCTGCTGTGCCCGCTCTACGGAGCATTGTCGTTGGATGACCAGCGGAAAGCCATTTTGCCGGCGCCCGCCGGGATGCGCAAAGTGGTGCTGGCAACCAATATTGCCGAAACCAGTTTAACGATCGAAGGGATTCGCCTGGTGGTGGACAGTGCGCAGGAGCGCGTGGCGCGTTTTGATCCACGAACCGGGCTGACGCGCCTGATAACCCAGCGCGTCAGCCAGGCCTCCATGACGCAGCGCGCGGGACGTGCGGGGCGACTGGAACCGGGGATCTGTCTTCACCTTCTGCCTAAAGATCAGGCAGAGAGAGCTGCAGCGCAAAGCGAGCCGGAGATTTTGCAAAGCGATCTGTCGGGCGTGCTGATGGAGCTGTTGCAATGGGGATGTCACGATCCCGCTCAGCTCACCTGGTTAGATCTTCCGCCCGCGACCCATCTGCTGGCGGCTAAGCGGCTGTTACAGATGCTGAACGCGCTGGACGGCGATCGCCTGAGCGCAACAGGTCAAAAAATGGCGGCGCTCGGCAACGATCCCCGACTGGCGGCGATGCTGGTGAGCGCCAGCAACAGCAGTGAAGCCGCAACGGCGGCGAAGCTCGCGGCGATACTTGAAGAACCGCCGCGGGGAGGGAGCAGCGATTTAAGCGTCGCGTTTTCACGTCATCATCCTGGCTGGCAGCAGCGAAGTCAGCAACTTCTGAAACGCCTCAACGTGCGCGCCTCGGAACCAGACAGCCGTCTGATAGCCCCGTTGCTTGCCCACGCATTTGCCGATCGCATTGCGCGTCGGCGCGGGCTGGACGGACGCTACCAACTGGCGAACGGGATGGGGGCAAAACTGGATGCCGATGACGCGCTGGGTCGCCATGAGTGGCTGATTGCTCCGCTGCTGTTACAAGGGAGCGCCTCACCGGATGCGCGTATTTTGCTGGCGCTGCCGCTGGAGATCGACGCGCTGATCCAGACGTGTCCTGCACTCTTGCAGCAATCCGACACGGTTGAGTGGGATGACGCGCAAGGCACGCTGAAAGCGCTACGACGGTTGCGTATCGGGCAACTGACGGTAAAAGTTCAGCCACTTGCCAAACCTTCTGAAGACGAACTGCATCAGGCGATGCTGAATGGCATTCGCGATAAAGGCTTAAGTGTGCTCAACTGGACGCCGGAAGCAGAGCAGCTACGGCTGCGTTTGCACTGCGCGGCAAAATGGCTGCCGGAGTACGCGTGGCCTGCTGTGGATGAGGCCTCTTTGCTGGCTAGCCTGGAATCCTGGTTACTGCCGCAGATGACCGGTGTGCACTCTCTGCGTGGGCTGAAGGCCGTGAATGTGGGTCTGGCGTTACGCAGTTTGCTGGACTGGTCTATGCTGCAACGTCTGGATAGTGAACTGCCTGCGCATTACACTGTGCCGACGGGAAGCCGGATAGCCATTCGCTATCATGACGATAACCCGCCTGCGCTGGCCGTCAGAATGCAGGAGATGTTTGGGGAAGCGCAAACACCTACTATTGCTCAGGGGCGCGTTCCGCTGGTGCTGGAGTTATTATCACCGGCGCAGCGACCGCTGCAAATCACGCGGGATTTAAGCGCGTTCTGGCAGGGCGCCTACCGTGAGGTGCAAAAGGAGATGAAAGGACGCTATCCCAAACATGTGTGGCCGGACGATCCGGCGAATACCGCGCCGACGCGGCGCACCAAAAAGTATTCGTAGTATTTGTAGACCGGATGCCATCCGGCGTACGAGCAGCAAAAATTGAGAGATTTCTTCTTCTGTCCTCTGGCGGAAGAACAGAGAATCAGGCCTTTGCGCCTGAACGTAGCGGAGAAAAAGCATGGCGGGGAATGACCGCGAGCCAATCGGGCGTAAAGGGAAACCGACGCGTCCGGTGAAACAAAAGGTGAGCCGTCGTCGACTCAGAGATGAAGAGTATGACGACGATTATGATGATGACTATGAGGATGAAGAACCGATGCCGCGTAAGGGTAAAGGCAAAGGCGGTAAGCCTCGTGGTAAGCGCGGCTGGGTCTGGCTGCTGCTAAAACTGTCGATTGTTTTTGTGGTGCTGATTGCCATTTACGGCGTCTATCTGGATCAAAAAATCCGTAGCCGTATTGATGGCAAAGTCTGGCAATTGCCCGCGGCAGTCTATGGCCGCATGGTAAACCTTGAACCAGAAATGCCAGTCAGCAAAAACGAAATGGTGAAGTTGC
Source organism: Citrobacter sp. R56 (assembly GCF_016811995.1). Taxonomy (GTDB): domain Bacteria; phylum Pseudomonadota; class Gammaproteobacteria; order Enterobacterales; family Enterobacteriaceae; genus Citrobacter_D; species Citrobacter_D enshiensis. The sequence continues at coordinate 3,720,714 of NZ_CP069159.1, read as the reverse complement.
TGGAAGCGACCCAGTATCGTCAGGTGTCGAAAATGACGCGCCCTGGCGAGTTCACCGTGCAGGCGAACAGCATTGAGATGATTCGTCGTCCGTTTGACTTCCCGGATAGCAAAGAAGGGCAGGTACGGGCACGTTTGACGTTTGATGGCGATCATCTCGACACTATCGAGAACATGGACAACAACCGCCAGTTCGGTTTCTTCCGTCTCGATCCTCGCCTGATCACGATGCTCTCTTCACCGAACGGCGAACAGCGTCTGTTTGTACCGCGCAACGGCTTCCCGGATCTGCTGGTGGATACGCTGTTAGCGACCGAAGACCGTCATTTCTATGAGCATGATGGGGTCAGCCTGTACTCCATCGGGCGCGCGGTGCTGGCGAACCTGACGGCCGGACGTACGGTGCAAGGGGCGAGTACGCTGACTCAGCAGCTGGTGAAAAACCTCTTCCTCTCCAGCGAACGTTCCTACTGGCGTAAAGCCAACGAAGCCTACATGGCGCTGCTGATGGATGCGCGTTACAGCAAGGACCGCATTCTCGAACTGTACATGAACGAAGTGTACCTCGGTCAGAGCGGCGACAATGAAATTCGCGGCTTCCCGCTGGCGAGTTTGTACTATTTTGGTCGTCCGGTTGAGGAACTGAGTCTTGATCAGCAGGCCTTGCTGGTGGGGATGGTGAAAGGGGCGTCCATCTATAACCCGTGGCGTAACCCGAAACTGGCGCTGGAGCGTCGTAACCTGGTGTTACGCCTGCTGCAACAGCAGCAGGTCATTGACCAGGAACTTTACGAAATGCTGAGCGCGCGTCCATTGGGCGTGCAGCCGCGCGGTGGGGTGATCTCTCCGCAGCCGGCGTTCATGCAGATGGTGCGTCAGGAGCTACAGACAAAGCTGGGCGACAAGGTTAAGGACCTCTCAGGGGTGAAGATCTTCACGACGTTTGACTCGGTGGCGCAGGATGCCGCTGAGAAAGCCGCCGTTGAGGGGATTCCGGTACTGAAGAAACAGCGCAAACTCAGCGATCTGGAAACGGCTATCGTGGTGGTTGACCGCTTCAGTGGCGAAGTGCGTGCGATGGTCGGTGGGGCTGAACCGCAGTTTGCCGGTTATAACCGTGCAATGCAGGCGCGCCGTTCCATTGGCTCGCTGGCGAAACCGGCGACCTACCTGACCGCGCTCAGTCAGCCGAAACTGTATCGTCTCAATACCTGGATCGCCGATGCACCGATTGCTCTGCGTCAGCCAAACGGCCAGGTCTGGTCGCCGCAGAACGATGACCGTCGCTACAGCGAGAGCGGTAAAGTGATGCTGGTGGATGCCCTGACGCGTTCAATGAACGTGCCGACGGTAAATCTGGGGATGGCGCTGGGGCTGCCTGCCGTCACCGATACCTGGCTGAAGCTGGGCGCGCCGAAAGATCAGCTTAATCCGGTGCCGGCGATGCTGCTCGGGGCGTTGAACCTGACGCCAATCGAAGTCGCGCAAGCGTTCCAGACGATCGCCAGCGGCGGTAACCGTGCGCCGTTGTCGGCGTTACGTTCGGTGATTGCTGAAGATGGCTCGGTGCTCTATCAGAGCTTCCCGCAGGCGGAACGCGCGGTTCCGGCACAGGCGGCCTATATGACACTGTGGACCATGCAGCAGGTTATACAGCGTGGTACCGGACGTCAGCTGGGCGCGAAATATCCGGGACTGCATCTGGCAGGTAAAACCGGGACCACCAACAATAACGTGGACACCTGGTTTGCCGGTATTGACGGTAGCCAGGTCACGATTACCTGGGTGGGCCGTGATAATAACCAGCCAACCAAACTGTACGGCGCTAGCGGTGCGATGTCGATTTATCAACGTTACCTGGCCAACCAGACGCCAACTCCGCTGGTGCTAACACCACCGGAAGACATTGTGGACATGGGCGTGGATTACGACGGCAACTTTGTGTGTGGCGGCGGAATGCGTACGCTCCCGGTCTGGACCACCGATCCTGATGCGCTGTGCCAGCAGGGCGAGATGATGCAACAACCGCAATCGGGCAATCCGTTTGATCAGTCCTCTCAACCGCAGCAGCAACAACAGCAACCGCCACAGCAGGAGAAGCAAGACGGTGACGGCGTCGCAGGCTGGATAAAGGATATGTTTGGCAGTAACTGATGCCCTCAAAACCCGCTTCGGCGGGTTTTCTTTTGCCGTACGGCAAGGCGATTTCGCCTGATTGATTAACCCCTTCTTTTCATCTGGTTATTTCTTAACCCCTCAGTTTTCTCAGGGTCGCGTATCGCTTGCGATCTCGCCAGTATTTCGAATATTATGCTGCGGCATAATAATAATTCTCGTTTACGTTATCATTCACTTTTCATCAGAGATATACCAATGGCGCGTTTCAAAACTGCTCAGCCAACCTACTCGCTGCGTAAAATCGCAGTCGTAGTAGCCACAGCGGTTAGCGGCATGTCTGTCTATGCACAGGCAGCGGTTCAACCGAAAGAAGAAACCATTACTGTTACTGCCGCACCTGCCCCGCAAGAAAGCGCATGGGGGCCCGCAGCCACCATCGCAGCACGACAGTCCGCTACGGCGACCAAAACGGATACCCCGATTGAAAAGACGCCTCAGTCTATTTCCGTGGTGACTGCCGAAGAGATGGCGCTGCACCAGCCTAAATCCGTAAAAGAGGCGCTCAGCTACACCCCAGGCGTTGCCGTGGGCACCCGTGGCGCGTCCAACACCTATGACTACCTGATTATCCGCGGTTTCGCCGCCGATGGCCAAAGCCAGAATAACTATCTGAATGGCCTGAAGATGCAGGGCAACTTCTACAACGATGCGGTGATCGACCCCTATATGCTGGAGCGCGCGGAAGTGATGCGCGGTCCGGTTTCCGTTCTTTACGGAAAGAGCAACCCGGGCGGCTTGCTGAACATGGTCAGCAAGCGTCCAACCACGGAGCCCCTGAAAGAAGTTCAGTTTAAAATGGGCACCGACAACCTGTTCCAGACCGGGTTTGACTTCAGCGATGCGCTGGATGACGATGGCGTTTACTCCTATCGTTTAACCGGCCTGGCGCGCTCCGCCGATGCGCAGCAGCAGGGCGCAGAAGAGCAGCGCTATACCATCGCGCCGTCTTTCTCCTGGCGTCCGGATGACAAAACCAACTTCACCTTCCTCTCTTACTTCCAGAACGAGCCGGAGACCGGTTACTACGGCTGGTTGCCAAAAGAGGGGACCGTGTCTGAATTGCCGAACGGTAAGCGTCTGCCTACCGATTTCAACGAAGGTGCTGACAACAATACCTACTCTCGTAACGAGAAAATGGTGGGCTACAGCTTCGATCACGAATTTAACGACACCTTTACCGTGCGTCAGAACCTGCGCTTTGCGGAAAATAAAACCTCGCAAAACAGTGTCTACGGCTATGGCGTCTGCACCGACCCGGCGAACGCGGGCAGCAAACAATGTGCGGCGCTTGCTCCGGAAGACAAAGGACACTACCTCGCGCGTAAGTACGTTGTTGATGATGAAAAATTACAGAACTTCGCTGTGGATACCCAGTTGCAGAGTAACTTTGCAACCGGCGATGTCGACCATGTCCTGCTGACTGGCGTTGACTTTATGCGTATGCGTAATGACATCAACTCCTGGTTTGGTTATGACGACTCGGTTCCGCTGCTGGATCTGAACAATCCGGTGAACGGCGATTTCGATTTTAATTCGAAAGATCCGGCCACCTCTGGTCCTTATCAGGTGCTGAACAAGCAGAAACAGACGGGTTTGTATATTCAGGATCAGGCTCAGTGGGATAAAGTTCTGGTAACATTGGGCGGTCGTTATGACTGGGCCGATCAGGAGTCGTTTAACCGCGTTTCCGGCACGACCTCAGAGCGTGATGACAACCAGTTCACCTGGCGTGGCGGTGTAAACTACCTGTTCGATAACGGTGTGACACCTTACTTCAGCTATAGCGAATCGTTTGAACCGTCTTCACAGACTGATGCGCAAGGTAATCTGTTTGCCCCTTCAAAAGGCAAACAGTACGAAGTCGGCGTGAAGTATGTACCGAAAGATCGCCCGATCGTGATTACCGGTGCCCTGTATCAACTGACGAAAACCAACAACCTGATGGCGGACCCGTCGGGTTCATTCTTCTCGGTTGATGGTGGTGAGATTCGTGCGCGTGGCGTTGAGATCGAAGCGAAAGCGGCGCTGTCGGCGAGTGTCAACATCGTCGGTTCATACACCTATACCGATGTTGAATACACGACGGACACCAAATACAAAGGCAACACGCCTGCACAGGTGCCGGAACACATGGCGTCACTGTGGGGGGATTACACCTTTTATGATGGCGCATTGTCTGGTCTGACGCTGGGTACCGGGGGACGTTTTAGCAGCTCAAGCTATGGTGACCCGGCAAACTCCTTTAAAGTGGGCAGTTATGCGGTTATGGATGCGTTAGTACGCTACGACCTGGCTCGCGTGGGTATGGCGGGTTCCAACGTGGCACTCCACGTCAACAACCTGCTTGATCGTGAATACGTCGCCAGCTGCTTCAACACGTATGGTTGCTTCTGGGGCGCGGAACGTCAGGTTGTTGCAACCGCAACCTTCCGTTTCTAATTTCTCTTAGGGCACGGTTTTCCGTGCCCGCTATACAAGTTGGCCGCTATGCAGGAAAACACAACCCATTCCGACACGACGTTTGCGTTGCGCAAAGTCTCCTTTCGCGTGCCTGGACGCACGCTGCTGCATCCTCTCTCTTTGACCTTTCCTGTCGGCAAAGTGACCGGACTTATCGGGCATAACGGCTCAGGTAAATCCACCCTGCTGAAAATGCTGGGGCGACATCAGCCACCTTCGGAAGGTGAGATTTTGTTGGATGATCTGCCGCTGGAAAACTGGAGCAGTAAAGCGTTTGCGCGCAAAGTCGCATACCTGCCGCAGCAGTTGCCGCAGGCTGAAGGGATGACGGTGCGTGAACTTGTCGCGATTGGGCGTTATCCGTGGCATGGCGCATTGGGTCGTTTTGGCGTGGCCGACAGAGAGAAAGTGGAAGAAGCCATTGCGTTGGTCGGTTTAAAACCGTTGGCGCATAGGCTGGTGGATAGTCTTTCCGGTGGCGAACGTCAGCGGGCATGGATAGCGATGCTGGTGGCGCAGGATAGTCGCTGCCTGTTGCTTGATGAACCCACCTCGGCGCTGGATATTGCGCACCAGGTTGATGTGCTGGCGTTGGTGCACCGTTTAAGCCAGCAGCGCGGCCTGACCGTGATTGCTGTGCTTCATGATATCAACATGGCTGCGCGCTACTGCGACTATCTGGTCGCGCTGCGTGGCGGTGAAATGATTGCGCAGGGAACGCCCGCCGAACTGATGTGTGGTGAAACACTGGAACAGATTTACGGCATCCCGATGGGGATTTTACCGCACCCTGCGGGCACCGCACCTGTGAGTTTTGTTTATTAATGAGTGGTTTATATCCTCTTTCTCGCCGTCGCTTATTAACTGCGATGGCGCTTTCTCCGTTGCTCTGGAAAATGGGGCAGGCGCACGCCGCCTCAGTCGACCTGCAGCGTATCGTGGCGCTGGAATGGCTGCCGGTAGAGCTCCTGCTGGCGCTGGGTATTACGCCTTACGGCGTGGCGGATATTCCTAACTACCGTTTGTGGGTCAACGAACCGCCGTTGCCGGATTCCGTGATTGACGTGGGTCTGCGTACGGAGCCAAATCTGGAACTGCTGACCGAGATGAAACCCTCATTTATGGTCTGGTCGGCAGGATATGGTCCTTCGCCTGAGAAGCTGGCACGTATTGCGCCAGGGCGTGGGTTTAACTTCAGTGACGGCAAAAATCCCTTAGCAGTGGCGCGCCAGTCGCTCACTGAGATGGCGCAACTTCTCAATGTAGAACCCGTAGCCCAACGCCATCTGGCGGAGTTCGACAGCTTTATTGAAAGCCAGAAAACTCGCTTTACGCAGCGCGGGGAGAGACCGTTGCTGATCACGAGCCTGCTGGATTCGCGTCATATGCTGATCTTCGGGCCGAATTGCCTCTTTCAACCAGTGCTGGACGAGTATGGCATTCGTAATGCCTGGCAGGGTGAAACCAATTTTTGGGGAAGCACCGTGGTGGGGATTGATCGTCTGGCGGCCTATAAAGAGGCTGATGTGATTTGTTTTGATCACGGTAACCACCGTGAGATGGACGCATTGACCGCCACACCGCTGTGGCAGGCGATGCCGTTTGTGCGTGCCGGGCGTTTTCAGCAGGTGCCCGCCGTCTGGTTCTATGGTGCAACGCTTTCCACCATGCATTTTGTTCGTATTCTTGATAATGCGCTGGGAGGCAAGGCGTGAGTAAACGTATTGCGCTGTTTCCGGCGTCATTTCTGGCGGTGCTGCTGATTGTCGCCGCCGGACTAACCTGGACTAATTTCTCGATCGCACTGCCGCGTAGCCAGTGGCTGCAGGCGGTGTGGTCACCCGATATTGATGTGGTTGAGCAGATGTTGTTCCACTACAGCTTGCTGCCGCGTCTGGCGATCTCTTTGCTGGTGGGCGCTGGGCTGGGTTTGGTGGGCGTACTCTTTCAGCAGGTGCTGCGTAACCCGCTGGCGGAGCCGACGACGTTGGGTGTGGCAACCGGTGCGCAACTGGGGATCACCATCACCACCCTGTGGGCGCTCCCCGGCGCATTGACAACGCAATTCGCCGCGCTGGCGGGTGCCTGTATCGTCGGTGCCGTGGTGTTTGGCGTCGCATGGGGGAAACGTCTGTCTCCGGTGACGTTAATTCTCGCCGGGCTGGTCGTCAGCCTGTACTGCGGGGCAATCAATCAACTGATGGTCCTTTTCCATCATGATCAACTACAAAGTATGTTTCTCTGGAGTTCCGGGACGCTGACGCAAACGGACTGGGGCGGCGTGCAGCGCCTGTGGCCGCAGTTGTTGGGCGGGGTGATGCTCACTTTGCTGCTGTTACGCCCCATGACCCTGATGGGGTTAGACGACGGCGTGGCGCGTAATCTGGGACTGGCCTTGTCGCTGGCACGCCTGGCGGTACTGTCACTGGCGATTGTGATCAGTGCGCTACTGGTGAACGCGGTGGGGATTATCGGCTTTATCGGTCTGTTTGCGCCGCTGCTCGCGAAAATGCTCGGCGCGCGGCGTCTGCTTGCGCGTCTGATGTTAGCGCCACTGATTGGGGCGCTGATCCTCTGGCTTTCCGATCAAATCATTCTCTGGCTGACGCGGGTGTGGATGGAAGTGTCCACCGGGTCGGCAACCGCGTTGATTGGCGCGCCGCTGCTTCTGTGGCTACTTCCGCGCCTGCGCAGTATGAGCATGCCGGCGATGAATGCGAATGACAGGATTGCAGCCGAACGACAGCATGTGCTGGGTTTTGCGCTGGCAGGCGGCGTGGTGCTGCTGGCGGTGGTGATTGTGGCGCTCTCGCTAGGACGTGATGTGCACGGCTGGACGTGGGCCAGTGGCGCAATGCTGGATGAGTTAATGCCCTGGCGCTGGCCACGTATTCTGGCCGCTATGATTGCTGGTGTGATGCTGGCGGTCGCCGGGTGTATTATTCAACGCCTGACCGGCAACCCGATGGCGAGCCCGGAAGTGTTGGGGATAAGCTCCGGCGCGGCGTTTGGCGTGGTATTAATGCTGTTTCTGGTTCCGGGAAACGCGTTCGGCTGGTTACTGCCTGCCGGGAGTCTTGGCGCGGCAGTGACGTTGCTGATCATTATGATCGCCGCGGGGCGCGGAGGGTTCTCTCCACACCGTATGTTACTGGCGGGGATGGCGCTCAGTACCGCATTCACCATGCTATTGATGATGTTGCAGGCAAGCGGCGATCCGCGAATGGCGGAAGTGTTAACCTGGATCTCAGGTTCGACCTATAACGCCTCAGGTGAGCAAGTGCTGCATACCGGGATCGTGATGGTGATTTTGCTGGCGATTGCGCCGCTGTGTCGTCGTTGGCTGACCATCTTACCGTTAGGCGGCGATACCGCACGGGCTGTGGGGATGGCGTTGACGCCTTCGCGCATTGGCCTGTTGATGTTGGCCGCGTGTCTGACGGCGACGGCGACGATGACTATTGGCCCGCTGAGCTTTGTCGGACTGATGGCGCCACACATTGCGCGGATGTTAGGTTTTCGCCGGACGATGCCGCATATGATGATGTCGGCGCTGGCGGGGGGCGTGCTGTTAGTCTTCGCTGACTGGTGCGGCAGGATGGTACTGTTCCCGTATCAGATCCCGGCGGGATTACTGTCGACGTTTATTGGTGCGCCGTACTTTATCTATCTGTTGAGAAAGCAGAGTCGGTAAAATTGGTTTTTACATGTAGGCCTGATAAGCGTTAGCGCCATCAGGCAAAAAAAGCCGGGTGCGGCTCACGCCTTACCCGGCCTACAATACGTAATCTCGTATTTTACAGCTTCGCGAACACCCGACGTGCTGCGTCGATGGTGTTATTGATATCGTCCACACTGTGCGCTACGGACATAAAGCCCGCTTCAAACGCTGACGGCGCCAGATAAACGCCTTCATCCAGCATCAGATGGAAGAAACGCTTAAAGCGCTCCACATCACATGCCATCACATCCTGGTAGCAGGTCACGGACTCGGCATCGGTGAAGAATATCCCGAACATACCGCCAACATGGTTCATCACCAGCGGAATTCCCGCCTCCTGTGCCGCCTCCAGCAAACCTTCTGACAGTTGCGTGGTCAGCTCATTCAGCGTTTCATGGATCCCCGGTTGGGCGACTTCGGTCAGACAGGCAAAACCGGCTGCCATCGCGATAGGGTTACCGGAAAGCGTTCCCGCCTGGTAAACCGGACCGGTCGGGGCCAGCGCATCCATCACATCGCGGCGACCGCCGAAAGCGCCGACAGGCATACCGCCGCCGATGATTTTGCCCAGGCACGTTAGGTCCGGCGTCACACCGTAGTAATCCTGTGCGCCAGCCAGCGCGACGCGGAAACCGGTCATCACTTCGTCGATAATCAGCAGTGCACCGAACTCGTCGCACAACGCGCGCAGGCCAGGCAGGAATTCCGGCAGCGGTGGGATGCAGTTCATGTTACCTGCGACGGGCTCAACGATGATGCAGGCAATCTCCTGCGGATACTGTTCGAATGCCGCGCGAACCGAGTCCAGATCGTTGTAAGTACAGGTCAGGGTATGTTTAGCGAAATCTGCCGGTACGCCCGGTGAGTTCGGTTGACCCAGCGTCAGTGCGCCGGAACCGGCTTTGACCAGCAGGCAGTCGGCGTGACCGTGGTAGCAGCCTTCAAATTTGATGATCTTGTCGCGACCCGTAAAGCCGCGCGCCAGGCGGATGGCGCTCATGGTGGCTTCGGTACCTGAGTTCACCATACGTACCATGTCCATGGTCGGCACCAGATTGGTGACCAGCTCCGCCATTTTCACTTCCATCTCGGTAGGGGCACCGAAACTCAGACCCCGTTGGGCAGCTTCAATCACCGCGTTACGGATCGCCGGATGGTTGTGACCCAGCACCATCGGTCCCCAGGAACCGACGTAATCGATGTAGGCTTTGCCATCGACATCATACAGATACGCGCCGTCTGCTTTTTCGATAAACAGCGGAGTTCCCCCCACGCCAGTAAAGGCGCGAACAGGAGAGTTAACGCCGCCGGGGATAAGCTCGCGTGCTGCGCTGTAGAGGTTTTCAGACTTACTCATGGATGGGTTCCTGGTTCGTAGAAAAAGTGAATGCCCGCTATTCTAAGTAAAGTTATCCGCATTTGAAACAACACGATTTACAGGGGATTTTCATCATTGGGACGAGTAGAATGCCGTCTCTGTATTTGTATTACCAATTAATGATCATCCGATGAAAACAGACACTCCCTCTTTTGAAGCACAGCACGTTTTGCGCTTACGGCGCAGGGATCTGATCCGCCGACTTGTTGAGCGCGATAAAACGCCGCTGGCGATTTTGTTGATGGCGGCCGTTGTCGGTACTGTCACTGGGTTGGTTGGCGTGGCATTCGAAAAAGCGGTGACCTGGGTTCAGAACCAGCGTCTCGGCTCATTGGCCCATGTCGCAGACCATGCGCTGCTGGTCTGGCCGCTGGCCTTTATTTTCTCTGCCGGGCTTGCGATGGTCGGTTATTTTCTGGTGCGTAAATTTGCGCCGGAGGCCGGTGGTTCGGGTATCCCAGAAATTGAAGGCGCTCTGGAAGAGCTGCGTCCCGTGCGCTGGTGGCGCGTACTGCCCGTTAAGTTTGTGGGAGGCATGGGGACGCTCGGCGCGGGGATGGTGCTCGGACGCGAAGGACCCACGGTGCAGATCGGCGGTAATATCGGTCGCATGGTGCTGGATGTGTTTCGCATGCGCAGCGCCGAAGCGCGCCACACGTTACTGGCAACCGGCGCGGCTGCGGGGCTTTCTGCCGCTTTTAACGCGCCGTTGGCGGGCATTTTATTCATTCTTGAAGAGATGCGTCCGCAGTTTCGTTACAACCTTATTTCGATCAAGGCGGTGTTCACTGGGGTTATCATGTCCAGCATCGTGTTTCGGATCTTCAACGGTGAAGCGCCGATCATTGAGGTGGGGAAACTGTCGAATGCGCCGGTTAACACCCTGTGGCTCTATTTGATCCTCGGGATGGTTTTTGGCTGCGTGGGGCCGGTCTTCAATACCCTGGTGCTGCGTACCCAGGATATGTTCCAACGCTTTCATGGCGGCGATATCAAAAAATGGGTATTGATGGGCGGCGCTATCGGCGGGCTGTGCGGTATTCTCGGGCTGATTAAACCGGAGGCGGCCGGCGGAGGATTTAACCTGATCCCCATTGCCGCAGCCGGTAATTTCAGCGTTGGACTCCTGCTGTTTATTTTTATCGCCCGGGTCATTACCACGCTGCTCTGTTTTTCATCCGGCGCGCCTGGCGGTATTTTTGCGCCGATGCTGGCGTTGGGGACGTTACTGGGCACCGCGTTTGGCATGGCGGCGGCGGTATTTTTCCCGCAATATCATCTTGAGGCGGGGACGTTTGCGATTGCCGGAATGGGAGCCCTGTTGGCGGCATCTGTGCGTGCGCCGTTGACGGGGATTGTGCTGGTGCTGGAAATGACCGATAACTATCAGCTCATTTTGCCAATGATTATTACCTGTCTTGGCGCAACACTGTTAGCGCAATTTATGGGCGGAAAACCGCTATACTCTACAATCCTTGCCCGCACGCTGGCAAAGCAGGACGCAGAGCAGGCGGCAAAAAGCCAGGGCGTTACCGCTGGCGAGAATACTTGAACGAAATACCAGGGTATTAGATAATGACAAGAGTATTGGGTTAGAATTTGCCCAATTGCCAATGTCGTTTGGAGCAAAAAATGAGTGATGACGTAGCGCTGCCACTGCAATTTACTGAAGCAGCAGCCAATAAAGTAAAAAGCCTGATCGCTGATGAAGATAACCCGAATCTGAAATTACGTGTGTATATCACCGGTGGTGGTTGCAGCGGTTTCCAGTACGGTTTCACCTTTGATGATCAGGTGAACGATGGCGATATGACCATTGAGAAACAGGGCGTCGGTCTGGTTGTCGATCCGATGAGCCTGCAGTATCTGGTGGGCGGATCCGTTGACTACACCGAAGGTCTGGAAGGTTCTCGTTTCGTCGTGACCAACCCGAACGCAAAAAGCACCTGCGGGTGTGGCTCGTCCTTCAGTATCTGATTGTACTGAACATGAAAAAGCCGTGTCATAGACACGGCTTTTTGCTATCTGGTGCGATCATCCAGTGCAAAGGTCGGCAACTTCAGATGCCAGCGAATGGCGGCAAGTCGAATGAGCAACGTCACGACCATCCCCATCATACTGGACGTCTCCAGTGGAATATCAAACGTATAATACGCAGTAGCATGCACAATACCGCCGATGATACAGGCCGTTGCATAAATTTCAGTGCGTAAAATCATGGGGACTTCGCGGGCTAACACATCACGAATAATCCCGCCGCCGACGCCGGTAATCACGCCCATACAGATGGCGACCAGTGGACCGCTTCCGGCAATAAAGGCTTTGTTCACGCCGATACCGACAAACACCGCTAAGCCAACGGCATCCAATACCGGGAGCATCCATTTAGGCAGTCGTCTGGGCTGACGCACCAGCACAATGGTGAGCATGCTGGTGATCATCGCCACCACCAGGTCGGTCGGATCTTTTACCCAAAATACCGGCCCGTTATCCAGCGCCATATCGCGAATGGTTCCCCCGCCAACGGCCGTGACAACGCCAAGAACCAGAACGCCAAAAGGGTCCATGCGCAGTTTTCCGGCCAGTAATACGCCAGAGATAGCAAATACCGCTGTGCCTACAATATCGAGCCAATAGACGAGCATTGTCGAATCCCCACTGAGAGCCTGGCGGGGCCTGGCTCTATTTCACTTGTGAAAGCGCATTACAGAGTTGTTTTGCGGCGAGGATAATACGCGGGCTTGCGCGTTCAAACCAGTCACTGGTGAGTGGAATAACCGGAATTTTTAGCTGATTTCCCCAGTATTGTTTGATTTTGAGAATTTCGCCCGAATCTCCTGCGACGACGATCGCCTGGGGATCCCTTGCCAGCACCTGTTCGCGACTCACCTGCGGCCAGGGAACCCGACTATCGGCAAAGACATTTTCTCCACCACAAAGCTCAATAACCTGGTTCTGAATCGAGTTTTTTCCGCTGGTAAAGGGCGGATTGATGCCAAACTGGAGAAACACCCGTTTTTTCGGTTTCTCTGCATACTGAGATTTTAGCTGAGCATACTCATCCAACAAGGTTTGCGCCGCACGTTTGGCTTTCTCGGGATCGGGGCTCCAGGCAGCCAGTTGCTGCAACGCGCCAGCGACCTGCTCAATGGTTTCCGCGTCTATCCAGATGACGTCGATGCCCAGAGAGGTCAGTTGATTGACCTGTCGTTCTGAATTCCCGCCACGCCAGGCGATAACCAGATCGGGCTTTAGCGCCACAATCCGTTCCAGATTCATCCCTTGCCAGGTAGAAACCTCATCGATGCCTTTCGCTTCCGGGGGATAGTCGGAATAACTGCTAACGCCAACGGGGGTAATGCCTGCGGCAAAGGCGAGTTCGGTGTTAGCGGGGGAAAGAGATACGACGCGCGGCGCGGCAGACAGCCACACCGGAAGAGTGAGAAGCAGGGCGGCCAGCGCCCTGGATAATGATTTAGCCATGTGCCAGTTTCTGGACCAGCGTTTCCACCATCAGGCTGGACTGTTTGGCGGCAACCACCAGGAACTCGTCAAAGCTGAGGTGAGACTGCTGATCGGCCACGTCAGAAATGGCGCGAACCACCACAAAAGGCACGTTAAAGTTATGGCAAACGTGCGCGATAGCGGTCGCTTCCATCTCTACGGCAATCGCGTTCGGGAAGTTATGGCGGATCCTCGCCAGACTGACTGAGCCATTAATGAAGGCGTCACCACTGACGATCAACCCGCGAACCGCATTCAGGTTCAGTTCTGCGATGCAGGATTCGGCAGCCGTGATCAGCTTGTCATCCGCTTTAAAACCTGCCGGGCAACCCGGAAGCTGACCAAATTCATAACCAAACGCGGTGACGTCGGCATCGTGATAACGCGCTTCGTCAGAAACCACGATGTCACCGACTTTCAGCGTCGGCGCCAGGCCGCCCGCAGAACCGGTGTTAACAATGACATCCGGCTTGCATCGCTCGAGAAGCAGAGTTGCGCCCAGCGCAGCCGCGACTTTACCGATGCCTGATTTCAGTAGCGCAACCTCGGTTCCGTTCAGTTGGCCGGTGTAAATTTCACAACCGCCAAGGGTAATTGTCTGACGGTTTTCGATTTTGTCACGCAGCAGCGTAACTTCTTCTTCCATTGCACCAATGATGCCGATTTTCATAGATTTACTCGCGATAAGCCAGATTTGAGGGCATAGTCTATCATGCGCTTAAGGTGAAGCGCATTGCTCAGGCGGGAGAGAACATGGCACAGATCGATTTCCGAAATAAAATTAACTGGCACCGTCGTTATCGCTCACCGCAGGGCACGAAATCTGAGCATGAAATTCTACGGATCTTTGAGAGCGATCGTGGTCGGATCATCAATTCACCCGCGATTCGCCGTCTGCAACAGAAAACGCAGGTGTTCCCCCTTGAGCGCAATGCGGCGGTGCGGACGCGTCTGACGCACTCTATGGAAGTGCAGCAGGTTGGGCGTTATATCGCTAAAGAGATACTGAGTCGCCTTAAAGAGCTGAAACTGTTAGAGAAGTACGGCCTTGATGAGTTGACCGGTCCTTTTGAGAGCATCGTGGAGATGTCTTGCCTGATGCATGATATCGGCAACCCGCCGTTTGGGCATTTTGGCGAGGCGGCGATTAACGACTGGTTTCGCCAGCGTTTGTTCCCGGCAGATGCGGAAAGCCAGCCACTCAGTGACGATCGTTGTGTCGTTGCCGCGCTGCGATTGCGTGAGGGTGAGGAGTCAGTGAATCATCTTCGTCGTAAAGTGCGCCAGGACCTATGTCAGTTTGAAGGGAATGCGCAGGGGATACGTCTGGTTCATACATTGATGCGAATGAATCTGACCTGGGCGCAGGTGGGCGGTATTTTAAAATATACGCGACCCGCCTGGTGGCGGGGTGAAACGCCTTCCTCACATACCTATTTAATGAAAAAGCCGGGCTACTATCTTTCTGAAGAACCCTATATTGAGCGGTTACGTAAAGAGCTTGAAATGGCGCCTTACAGCCGATATCCATTGGCGTGGATTATGGAGGCGGCTGACGACATTTCATATTGTGTGGCCGATCTTGAGGATGCTGTTGAGAAAAGAATCTTCAGCGTGGAGCAGCTTTATCATCATCTTTATGAAGCCTGGGGGCATCATGAAAAAGGCTCACTGTTCACACAGGTGGTTGAGAATGCCTGGGAGAAATCGCGCGCCAATTCATTAAGCCGCAGTACGGAAGACCAGTTTTTTATGTATTTACGCGTGAATACACTTAATAAACTGGTGCCGTATGCTGCCCAGCGCTTTATTGATAATTTGCCGCAAATCTTTGACGGTAATTTCAATCATGCATTGCTGGAAGATGCCAGTGGCTTCAGTCAGTTGCTTGAATTATATAAGAATGTCGCGGTAAAACACGTGTTTAGCCACCCGGATGTCGAACAACTGGAATTACAAGGATATCGGGTGATCAGCGGTTTGCTGGAGATTTATCAGCCGTTATTAAAAATGTCGTTATTAGATTTTTCTGAGCTGGTGGATAACGAACGACTGAAACGCTTTCCTATTGAGTCCAGACTATTCCAAAAGCTCTCTACGCGTCACCGCCTGGCCTATGTTGAAGTGGTGGGTAAATTAGCCTCAGATTCCCCGGAATACGCCACGCTGGAATATTATTATCGCTGCCGTCTGATCCAGGATTATATCAGCGGGATGACCGATTTGTATGCCTGGGATGAATATCGCCGACTGATGGCGGTTGAATAATATTCAGCCTTTTGTAAAGATGAACAATAAATATTTACCGTTTCCAGAAACTTTATACCGGAACTTCGCGCTATAAAACGAATCTGATGTACACAGCAATTTTGCGTTATCTGTTAATCGAGATCGAAACACATGAAAAAAACCACATTAGCAATGAGTGCACTGGCTCTGAGTTTAGGTTTGGCGTTGTCCCCCCTGTCTGCAACGGCGGCTGAGACGGCGTCTTCAGCAACAACAGCCCAGCAGATGCCAAGTCTGGCGCCGATGCTCGAAAAAGTGATGCCATCGGTGGTGAGTATTAACGTGGAAGGCAGCACGACGGTGAATACGCCGCGTATGCCGCGTAACTTCCAGCAGTTTTTCGGTGAAGATTCTCCGTTCTGTCAGGATGGCTCGCCATTCCAGAGCTCGCCTTTCTGTCAGGGCGGGGTGCAGCAGGGCGGCGATAACGGCGGCGGTCAGCAACAAAAATTCATGGCGCTGGGTTCCGGTGTCATCATTGACGCCGCAAAAGGTTATGTTGTGACCAACAACCACGTGGTCGACAAAGCCAGCGTTATCAAAGTACAACTGAGCGATGGCCGTAAATTCGATGCGAAGGTCGTCGGCAAAGATCCGCGCTCCGATATTGCGCTGATCCAGATTCAGGATCCGAAAAATCTGACGGCGATTAAGCTGGCGGACTCTGACACGCTGCGCGTGGGGGATTATACCGTTGCCATCGGTAACCCGTTCGGTCTGGGTGAGACGGTGACGTCCGGTATTGTTTCTGCGCTAGGCCGTAGCGGTCTGAACGCAGAGAACTATGAAAACTTTATCCAGACTGACGCCGCCATCAACCGGGGTAACTCCGGTGGTGCGCTGGTGAACCTGAATGGCGAATTGATCGGTATTAACACCGCTATTCTTGCGCCGGACGGCGGCAATATCGGTATCGGTTTTGCCATCCCAAGCAACATGGTGAAAAACCTGACGGCCCAGATGGTCGAGTACGGTCAGGTGAAACGCGGGGAGCTGGGGATTCTGGGGACCGAACTGAGCTCTGAGCTGGCGAAAGCAATGAAAGTCGATGCGCAGCGTGGCGCATTCGTAAGCCAGGTATTGCCGAACTCGTCGGCGGCGAAAGCGGGCATTAAAGCGGGTGACGTCATTACGTCTCTGAACGGTAAGCCGATCAGCAGTTTTGCCGCACTGCGCGCTCAGGTAGGAACGATGCCGATTGGCAGCAAAATCAGCCTGGGTCTGCTGCGCGAAGGCAAGCCTGTTACAGTAAGTCTGGAGCTGCAGCAAAGCAACCAGAATCAGGTCGACTCCAGCACCATCTTCAGCGGTATTGAAGGTGCGGAGATGAGCAATAAAGGCCAGGATAAGGGCGTTGTCGTGAATAACGTCAAAGCCAATTCTCCGGCTGCCATGATTGGCCTGAAGAAAGGGGACGTGATCGTTGGGGCAAACCAGCAGGCGATTAAAAACATCGCTGAACTGCGTAAAATCCTCGACAGCAAACCGTCTGTGCTGGCACTGAACATTCAGCGTGGCGATAGCTCCATCTACCTGCTGATGCAGTAATCTCTCGCCAACCCCTTTCCCCGTTGGGGAAAGGGTTCTCCCCCGTTTTGTGAAGTTTCCCACAACTCCATATATCTCCCCGTCTGTTTGTGCATCTGCACAATGTTGCAGGCTAACATCTTCCCTATGCTTGAGTTCCGCTCACAGGAGGGTTTATGGCTGGCATCTTGATACCAGCATGGCACAGGATATCGTGTCGCGGACCATGCGCATCATTGATACCAATATCAACGTAATGGATGCCCGTGGGCGTATTATCGGCAGCGGCGATCGCGAACGTATTGGTGAATTGCACGAAGGTGCATTGCTGGTGTTGTCGCAAGGGCGCGTTGTCGATATTGATAATGAGCTGGCGAGGCCGTTAGCACGACTGAAATCCATGGATAACAACGGATTATTGCGCCGGACACTGGCGGCGTGGTTTCGCCACAACGTACAGCCGCTGGCGACGTCAAAAGCGTTATTTATCCACCGTAATACGCTGGAGTATCGCCTGAACCGAATCTCTAAACTCACCGGGCTGGATTTAGGGAATTTTGACGATAGGTTGTTGTTGTATGTGGCATTGCAACTGGATGAACAACGGTAGGCGGGATTTGTTTTGTCGGCCTGATAAACGTAGTGCCCTCAGGCAAAATAAAGCCGGGTGGCGGCGGGCGCGCATCAATGGGTAGGCCGGGTAAGGCGAAGCCGCCACCCGGCAACAAACCGCGTTATTTGCGTGTCAACTTCTCAAGATCGGCTTCAATCTCGCTGATCTTATTGGTCACGACCGATTCCAGATGACGTAAATCGTCGAGGATCTTACGTTTAAGATCGACTTCGGTGCGGTCACGCTGGCAGATTTGATCCAGCTCGTCGATCACATAGCGTAGATTCGGGCTGATCTCCTGAACCTCTTTGTACCCCTGACCAACACCATCAGCGACGACCGTTTTGCGCTGGCGAGGATATTTAAACTTAACGCTCTTGGCAAAGAATTCGCCTTTATCCTTCTGGAAATAGATTTTCAGGATATCGTTGTTGGCTTCTTGCCGCAGGCTGTAACGATCGATTTCTTCAGGATTGGTAATGCCCAGACTTTTCAGATTGTCGTACATAGCGGTACCCTTAATCTCAACATAACCTTTGAATAATTAACGAAAAGTTCTTTTTCCGCCACCAGAAGATATAAAAAAAGCGGGGTTGCCCCCGCTTTTTCTAATCATGATTAGTCGATGGTGCGTAGCAGCTCGTTGATGCCCACTTTGCCGCGGGTTTTCGCATCCACTTTTTTCACAATCACGGCACAGTACAAGCTGTATTTCCCATCTTTGGACGGGAGGTTGCCAGAAACAACCACCGAACCTGCCGGAACGCGACCGTAATGCACTTCACCGGTTTCGCGATCATAAATACGGGTGCTTTGACCGATGTACACGCCCATGGAGATCACGGAACCCTCTTCCACGATCACCCCTTCAACGACTTCTGAACGCGCGCCGATAAAGCAGTTGTCTTCGATGATGGTTGGGTTAGCCTGCAGTGGCTCCAGAACACCACCGATGCCCACGCCGCCAGAAAGGTGAACGTTTTTACCAATCTGCGCGCAGGAGCCAACGGTCGCCCAGGTATCAACCATGGTGCCTTCGTCAACGTAAGCGCCGATGTTCACGTAGGATGGCATCAGCACAGTATTGCGTGCGATAAACGCGCCCTGACGCACTGCCGCAGGCGGAACCACACGGAAGCCTTCTTTCTGGAAACGCGCTTCATCGTAGTCGGCGAATTTCATCGGCACTTTATCGAAGTAGCGGCTTTCCGCACCGTCGATAACCTGGTTATCGTTAATACGGAAAGAGAGCAGTACCGCTTTCTTCAGCCACTGATGGGTGACCCACTGGCCATCAATCTTTTCTGCGACACGCAGCACGCCGGAATCCAGCAGAGAAATGACCTGATTAACCGCTTCACGGGTCACGGTGTCTACATTTGCCGGAGTGATGTCGGCACGACGCTCGAAAGCTGACTCAATAACGTTCTGTAACTGCTGCATTGTTAAACTCTTTCCATATAAATAAACACACTACACTTTATCGTTTGGATTGAGGGCCTCTGTCAACCGTTGATGCACTTCCTGCTGCAGCTCATTATTAAGCGCACGCCGGTCGGCTGTGGCGATTATGAATAAATCTTCTACTCGCTCACCAATGGTTGTAATTCGGGCGCCATGAAGCGAAATTCCCAGATCGGCAAAAATTTGCCCGACCCGCGCCAACAGGCCAGGCTGATCGAGTGCTATCAATTCCAGGAACGATTTCCGGTCGGTATGGGTCGGCAGGAAATTCACTTCGGTCTCGACGGTGAAATGGCGGAGCTTGGCCGGTTGTCGACGCGGTTGCGGCGGTTGCCAACTGCGCTGTGTGATTGCCTGCTCCAGCCCAAAACGGATGGCTTCGTGGCGATCCGACGAAAGAGGGCTGCCATCGGGTTCCAGAACGATAAACGTATCCATCGCCATGCCGTCGCGAGTGGTGAAAATCTGCGCGTCGTGAACGCTCAGGTTACGCCTGTCCAGCTCGGCGCAGACGGCGGCAAACAGATACGGTCTGTCCGGACTCCAGATAAAAATTTCGGTTCCGCCGCGCGTGGCCTGCGGGCTGAGAAGAATTAATGGATCACTGAGGTCATGCTGCAACAGATGTCGTGCGTGCCAGGCCAGCTGATTTGGGCTATGGCGGACAAAATAGTTGGCGCGACAGCGTGACCAGATGTGATGTAGCGCCTCTTCGTCAATATTATCCATACGCAGCAGCGCCAGGGCTTGCAACTGGTGATGACGCACACGCTCGCGCATATCTGGCGTATTCTGCATTCCCCGGCGGAGCTGTTTCTCGGTGGCGAAATAGAGTTCACGCAACAGGCTCTGCTTCCAGCTATTCCACAGCGTTTCATTGGTGGCGCAAATGTCGGCTACCGTCAGACAGGCCAGGAAACGCAGACGGTGTTCTGTTTGCATCTCTTCGGCGAATTGCTTGATCACTTCCGGATCCTGAATATCCCGCCGCTGCGCCGTGACAGACATCAGCAGGTGATGACGCACCAGCCAGGCAACCAGCTGCGTTTCGCGTGAGTTCAGACCGTGCAGCTCGGCGAATTTAAGCACGTCCTGCGCGCCCAGAACCGAGTGGTCGCCGCCGCGTCCTTTGGCGATATCATGAAACAGCGCGGCGATAAAAATCAGCTCGGGTTGTCGCAGGCGAGGCCAGAGATCCACGCATAGCGGGTGAGCCTGACGCGTCTCTTCTTTGGCGAAGCTCTCCAGCTTCAGCATGACCCGAATGGTGTGCTCATCCACGGTATAGGCGTGGAACAGGTCAAACTGCATTTGACCGACGATGTGCGACCATTGCGGCATATAGGCCCACAGTACGCTGTGACGGTGCATCGGCAACAGACCACGACTGACGGCGCCGGGATGGCGCAGCATACTCAGAAACAGCGATCGTGCTTCCGGGATGTAGCACAGCGGCTGATTAAGATGGCGACGCGCGTGGCGAAGATGACGCAGCGTGGTGGAATAGATGCCCGTGATCGCGCTGTTGCGTACCATGGTGTAGAACATCCGCAGGATCGCTTCCGGTTCACGGATAAACAGATCCTCACTGCGCAGATCGATCAGCGTACCGCGTAACTGAAAATCGTCATCAATGGGGCGCGGTTTTTCGTCAGCGGACAGCGCGAGGATCGCTTCGTCAAACAGTTGCAGCAGCATCTGATTAAGTTCAGTGACGCGGCGGGTGACCCGGAAATAATCCTTCATCATCTGCTCGACCGGTTCGTTGCCTTCGCCGCTATAGTTGAGGCGCTGGGCAACGTTTAACTGGCGGTCAAACAGTAGACGGTTATCGTAACGGCTGACCACCAGGTGGAGTGCAAAGCGAATGCGCCACAGAATATGCAGGCACTCGTTCAGCTCGGCACGTTCCGCCTGCGTTAAAAAGCCGAAACCGACCATCTCGTCTAACGATGTCGCGCCAAAATGGCGACGCGCCACCCACTGCAGAGTATGAATATCGCGAAGACCGCCAGGACTGCTTTTGATGTCAGGTTCCAGATTGTAACTGGTACCGTGATAGCGGTGATGGCGCAGGTGTTGCTCTTCAACTTTCGCGGCGAAAAATTTTTCAGACGGCCAGAACCCTTCGCTGAAGATGTGTTTCTGCAATTCAAGAAATAACGCGACATCGCCAATGAGCAGACGTGTTTCAATCAGGTTGGTGGCGACGGTGAGATCCGACAATCCCTCCAGCAGACACTCTTCCAGAGTCCGCACGCTGTGCCCTACCTCCAGCTTGACGTCCCACAACAGGGTCAGCAATTCACCAATTTTTTGCGCCTGCGCGTCGGGCAACTTTTTACGGCTTAAGATTAGCAGGTCGATGTCGGAAAGCGGATGAAGTTCGCCGCGACCGTAGCCGCCAACCGCCACCAGCGCGACATCGCTAATTTGCCCAAAGCCGTAATCGATCCACAGTCGCTGCAGGAGCTGGTCAATAAATTCGGTACGGGCTTCAATGAGCATTTCGGCGGAAACGCCTTCGTCAAAGGCCTCACCCAGCCAACGCTGAAAGACATCAAGGTGGGCTTTTATGTCCGCGCAGGTGAGTTCATGTTGCGGCCAGACGCCCGGGTTTTGCGGTTGGCCAGGTAGGGTGGGGAGGGCCGTGTTCGCATGCTGTTCTGGAAGAGTTTTCATCGTATGCCACCCATTAAAAAGCCGGATGACGGCGCGAGCGCCTTATCCGGCCTACGGGATAGTGCAATTTGTAGGCCTGATAAGATGCGGGAGCATCGCCATCAGGCAAAAAATTATTCGTCGTGCGTGATTACCACCGGGATGGTGTCATCCTTGCGTAATGTCAGAATTTCACAGCCATTCTCTGTCACCACAATAGTATGCTCATACTGTGCGGACAAGCTGCGATCTTTCGTTTTTACCGTCCAGCCATCTTTCATGGTACGGATACGGTAATCACCGGCGTTCAGCATCGGTTCAATGGTGAATGTCATCCCGGTTTGCAGCACAACGCCACCGTCATCAGCATCGTAGTGCAGAACCTGCGGTTCTTCATGGAAGCCGCGACCAATGCCGTGACCGCAGTATTCACGCACCACGGAGAAACCTTCGCCTTCCGCATATTTCTGAATGGCGGCACCCAGCGTACGCAGACGGATGCCCGGTTTTACCATCCGCAGTGCCAGATACAGGCTTTCCTGCGTCACACGGCACAGACGTTCGCCCAGAATGGTAGGTTTGCCGACGATAAACATTTTTGAGGTATCGCCGTGGTATTCGTCTTTAATGACGGTCACGTCGATGTTGACGATATCGCCATCTTTCAGATGCTTGGCATCATCCGGAATACCGTGACACACCACTTCATTAATAGAGATGCAGACGGATTTCGGGTAGCCGTGATAGCCCAGACATGCGGATATAGCATGCTGTTCATTAACGATATAGTCGTTACAGATACGATCCAGTTCACCGGTGCTGACGCCCGGTTTGATATACGGTTCGATCATTTCCAGCACTTCGGCAGCCATACGGCCAGCGACGCGCATTTTTTCGATTTCTTCAGGGGTCTTGATTGAGATAGCCATGAATTCTGTCCATCAGTGTCGATTATTTCGACAATAATTGTGTAAGTGCTGTCAATGGTATCAGTCAGGGGTACACGCTGCCAAATTGAGAATCATTAACAGCACAGACTGCCAACAATTATTGGTGTCTGCGGCGTATTTGTGGTATAAAGCGCGCCGGACTTCCGTTCTCTCTCAGATACACAAGATAGACGGAAGCGACAAATCTCACTTTGTGTAACAACACACACGTATCGGCACATATTCCGGGGTGCCCTTTGGGGTCGGTAATATGGGATACGTGGAGGCATAACCCCAACTTTATATATAGAGGTTTTAATCATGGCAACTGTTTCCATGCGCGACATGCTCAAGGCTGGTGTTCACTTTGGTCACCAGACCCGTTACTGGAACCCGAAAATGAAGCCGTTCATCTTCGGTGCGCGTAACAAAGTTCACATCATCAACCTTGAGAAAACTGTACCGATGTTCAACGAAGCTCTGGCTGAACTGAACAAGATCTCTTCTCGCAAAGGCAAAATCCTTTTCGTTGGTACTAAACGCGCTGCAAGCGAAGCGGTGAAAGACGCTGCTAACAGCTGCGACCAGTTCTTCGTGAACCATCGCTGGCTGGGCGGTATGCTGACTAACTGGAAAACCGTTCGTCAGTCCATCAAACGTCTGAAAGACCTGGAAACTCAGTCTCAGGACGGTACTTTCGAAAAGCTGACCAAGAAAGAAGCGCTGATGCGCACTCGTGAGCTTGAGAAACTGGAAAACAGCCTGGGCGGTATCAAAGACATGGGCGGTCTGCCGGACGCTCTGTTCGTTATCGATGCTGACCACGAGCACATTGCTATCAAAGAAGCAAACAACCTGGGTATTCCGGTATTTGCTATCGTTGATACCAACTCTGATCCGGACGGTGTTGATTTCGTTATCCCGGGTAACGACGACGCAATCCGTGCTGTTAGCCTGTACCTGGGCGCTGTAGCTACAACCGTTCGTGAAGGCCGTTCTCAGGATCTGGCTTCCCAGGCGGAAGAAAGCTTCGTAGAAGCTGAATAATAAGGCACGCTCGTTAGAGCCCTTATAGACCAGGTAGTATCACGTTTGGTTAGGGGGCCTGTATATGGCCCCCTTTTTCACTTTTAAATCTGTGCGGTTTATGGCCGGGCAGATCAAATCTTCCGAGGATTTTAGAATGGCTGAAATTACCGCATCCCTGGTAAAAGAGCTGCGTGAGCGTACCGGCGCAGGCATGATGGATTGCAAAAAAGCACTGACTGAAGCTAATGGCGACATCGAGCTGGCAATCGAAAACATGCGTAAATCCGGCGCGATCAAAGCGGCGAAAAAAGCAGGCAACGTTGCTGCTGACGGCGTAATCAAAACCAAAATCGACGGCAACATCGCTTTCATTCTGGAAGTTAACTGCCAGACTGACTTCGTTGCTAAAGATGCTGGTTTCCAGGCATTTGCTGACAAAGTACTGGACGCTGCCGTTGCTGGCAAAATCACTGACGTTGAAGTTCTGAAAGCACAGTTCGAAGAAGAACGTGTTGCTCTGGTTGCTAAAATCGGTGAGAACATCAACATCCGTCGCGTTGCTTCCCTGGAAGGCGAAATTCTGGGTAACTACCAGCACGGTGCGCGTATCGGTGTTCTGGTTGCTGCAACTGGCGCTGACGAAGAACTGGTTAAACAGCTGGCAATGCACGTTGCTGCAAGCAAACCAGAATTCGTTAAGCCGGAAGACGTGTCTGCTGAAGTGGTAGAGAAAGAATACCAGGTTCAGCTGGACATCGCGATGCAGTCCGGTAAGCCGAAAGAAATCGCAGAGAAAATGGTTGAAGGCCGCATGAAGAAATTCACCGGCGAAGTTTCTCTGACTGGCCAGCCGTTCGTTATGGAGCCGAGCAAATCTGTTGCTCAGCTGCTGAAAGAGCACAACGCTGACGTTACTGGCTTCATCCGCTTTGAAGTGGGCGAAGGCATCGAGAAAGTTGAGACTGACTTTGCAGCAGAAGTTGCTGCGATGTCCAAGCAGTCTTAATTTTATAAGGAGCCGCCTGAGGGCGGCTTCTTTTTGTGTCCGTCAGGCAAAATTCAGACAGACGCCAGGCGTTTCTGTGCTGATATGCGACATATCATATGTCGCCAGAATTAACCCCCATCTTAATCGTTGACAGTCTCAGGAAAGAAACATGGCTACCAATGCAAAACCCGTCTATAAACGCATTCTGCTTAAGTTGAGCGGCGAAGCTCTGCAGGGTACGGAAGGCTTCGGTATCGACGCAAGCATACTGGATCGTATGGCTCAGGAAATCAAAGAGCTGGTTGAACTGGGTATTCAGGTTGGTGTGGTAATTGGTGGCGGTAACTTGTTCCGTGGTGCTGGTCTGGCGAAAGCGGGTATGAACCGCGTTGTGGGCGACCACATGGGCATGCTGGCCACCGTAATGAACGGTCTGGCAATGCGCGATGCGCTTCACCGCGCCTATGTGAACGCCCGCCTGATGTCTGCTATTCCCCTGAACGGCGTATGCGACAATTACAGCTGGGCAGAAGCAATCAGCCTGCTGCGTAATAACCGTGTGGTTATTTTGTCCGCTGGTACGGGTAATCCGTTCTTCACTACCGATTCCGCAGCGTGCCTGCGTGGTATTGAAATTGAAGCGGACGTTGTACTGAAAGCCACCAAAGTAGATGGTGTATTTACTGCCGATCCTGCGAAAGATCCAACCGCGACCATGTACGAGCAATTGACCTACAATGAAGTGCTGGATAAAGAGCTGAAAGTGATGGATCTGGCTGCGTTCACGCTGGCTCGTGACCACAAATTGCCGATTCGTGTATTCAACATGAACAAGCCTGGTGCGCTGCGTCGTGTTGTGATGGGCGAAAAAGAAGGGACTTTAATCACGGAATAATTCCCGTGATGTCCAAATACAGGTAATATTCCGCTTTACTGTCGCGGGAGAGGCTCTTACCCGTATATGAATTAATCAGGGCTATACTTAGCACACTGCCACTGTGTGCGACTGTCTGGTCTGACTGAGACAAGTTTTCAAGGATTCGTAACGTGATTAGCGAAATCAGAAAAGATGCTGAAGTACGCATGGACAAATGCGTCGAAGCGTTCAAAAACCAAATCAGCAAAATACGCACGGGTCGTGCTTCTCCCAGCCTGCTGGATGGCATTGTCGTAGAATATTACGGCACGCCGACGCCGTTGCGTCAGCTGGCAAGCGTAACGGTAGAAGATTCCCGTACTCTGAAAATCAACGTGTTTGACCGTTCTTTGGGGCCTGCTGTTGAGAAAGCGATTATGGCTTCTGACCTCGGCCTGAACCCAAGCTCTGCAGGTAGCGATATTCGTGTTCCGCTGCCTCCGCTGACGGAAGAACGTCGTAAAGATCTGACGAAAATCGTTCGTGGTGAAGCTGAACAAGCACGTGTTGCCGTACGTAACGTACGTCGCGATGCGAACGACAAAGTGAAAGCTCTGCTGAAAGAGAAAGAGATCAGCGAAGATGACGATCGTCGTTCTCAGGAAGACGTGCAGAAAATGACCGACGCAGCCATCAAGAAAGTTGATGCGGCGCTGGCAGAAAAAGAAACAGAACTGATGCAGTTCTGATTTCCCTGTACGACTAAAACGCCGCACAGAAAACCTGTAAGGGTTGGCTGGCGGCGTTTTGCTTTTTATCGTATCTCAATTCTTCTGGACGTCTTATGAAGCATTTAACCATTCTGGGCTCAACCGGCTCTATTGGTTGCAGCACACTGGATGTGGTGCGCCATAACCCAGACAATTTCCGTATTGTTGCACTTGTGGCGGGTAAAAATGTTACCCGTATGGTCGAGCAGTGCCTGGAATTCACCCCGCGTTACGCAGTGATGGACGATGAGAATAGCGCCCGTCAGGTGAAAGCTGCGCTTTTGCAGCATGGCAGCCGTACTGAGGTACTGAGCGGGCAACAATCGGCCTGTGATATGGCGGCGCTTGATGACGTTGATCAGGTGATGGCGGCGATTGTTGGCGCTGCCGGTCTGTTGCCGACGCTGGCGGCTATCCATGCGGGGAAAACCATCCTGCTGGCGAATAAAGAGTCGCTGGTGACCTGCGGGCGGCTGTTCATGGATGCGGTGAAACACAGTAAAGCCCAGCTTTTACCGGTAGATAGCGAACATAACGCGATTTTTCAGAGTTTACCGCAACCTATTCAGCACAACCTGGGATACGCTGACCTGGAGCAAAATGGCGTAATGTCGATTTTGCTTACCGGGTCTGGTGGCCCGTTCCGTGAAACGCCATTGCACGATCTGACGGCGATGACGCCCGATCAGGCATGCCGTCATCCGAACTGGTCGATGGGGAGAAAAATCTCTGTCGATTCGGCCACTATGATGAATAAAGGTCTGGAATACATTGAAGCGCGTTGGTTGTTCAATGCCAGCGCAAGTCAGATGGAAGTGCTGATTCATCCGCAGTCTGTGATCCATTCCATGGTGCGTTATCAGGACGGTAGTGTGCTGGCGCAATTGGGGGAACCGGACATGCGCACGCCAATTGCCCATACGATGGCATGGCCGAATCGTGTTTCCTCTGGCGTGAAGCCGCTTGATTTTTGCTCGCTCAGCGCGTTGACGTTTTCCGCGCCGGATTATCAGCGCTATCCGTGCCTGAAACTGGCCATGGACGCCTTCGAGCAGGGGCAAGCTGCCACAACCGCGCTTAATGCGGCAAATGAAGTCACTGTTGCCGCATTTCTTGCACAGCAGATTCGTTTTACCGATATTGCCAGTCTGAATTTATCGGTGCTGGATAACATGGATCTGCAGGAGCCACAAAGCGTAGACGACGTACTGAGGGTCGATGCTGTCGCACGGGAAGTCGCCAGAAAGCAAGTGACGCGACTCTCCGTATGACGATAATCCATCTACAGTAGATCGTGCTATTTGTTAGCGTTGTGCTTCAGTGATATAGTCTGCGCCACCTGATCGTAGGTATTTGGCTTTTTTCGGTCAGGTAAGCCGTGGTTTGACACGGCTTTTTTTTGTAAAGGCTTCAGTATTCCTGAGTACCGTTAAATCCTTTCAGGGACTAAAAACGCGTTATGTTGTCTGCAACTCAACCATTAAGCGAAAATTTGCCAGCACATGGCTGTCGTCATGTTGCGATCATTATGGATGGCAATGGTCGCTGGGCGAAGAAACAAGGGAAGATTCGAGCCTTTGGGCACAAGGCCGGGGCAAAATCTGTCCGCCGTGCTGTGTCTTTCGCTGCCAATAACGGTATTGACGCGTTAACGCTGTATGCCTTTAGTAGTGAGAACTGGAACCGACCAGCGCAGGAAGTCAGTGCGTTAATGGAGCTGTTTGTGTGGGCGCTTGATAGTGAAGTAAAAAGCCTGCATCGCCATAACGTTCGTCTGCGCATTATTGGAGATACCAGTCGATTTAACTCGCGTTTGCAGGAACGTATTCGCAAATCTGAAGCGCTAACGGCCCAGAATACCGGGCTGACGCTGAATATTGCCGCGAACTACGGCGGACGTTGGGATATTGTCCAGGGAGTCAGGCAACTGGCAGAACAGGTGCAGGAAGGTCTGCTGCGCCCTGATCAGATCGATGAAGAAATGCTAAGTCAGCAAATCTGCATGCATGAGCTGGCTCCTGTGGATTTAGTAATTAGGACTGGGGGAGAGCATCGCATCAGTAATTTTTTGCTGTGGCAAATTGCCTACGCCGAACTTTACTTTACTGATGTTCTTTGGCCCGATTTCGATGAACAAGACTTTGAAGGTGCGCTGCATGCCTTTGCTAATCGAGAGCGTCGTTTCGGCGGCACCGAGCCCGGTGATGACAAAGCCTGATGGGGGTCGCTTTTGCTGAAGTATCGCCTGATTTCTGCTTTTGTTTTAATACCTGTTGTCATCGCGGCGCTTTTTCTGCTGCCGCCGGTGGGGTTCGCCATTGTTACGCTGGTCGTTTGTATGCTGGCCGCCTGGGAATGGGGACAGTTAAGCGGTTTTGCCACTCGTACACAACGGGTCTGGCTGGCGGTGCTGTGCGGGTTATTGCTGGCACTGATGCTATTTTTATTACCCGAATATCATCACAATATTCGCCAACCGCTTGTTGAAGCCTCGCTTTGGCTGTCGCTAGGCTGGTGGGTTGTGGCGTTATTGCTGGTGTTGTTTTATCCGGGCTCAGCCGCAATGTGGCGTAATTCGAAGACATTACGCGTTATTTTCGGCGTATTGACCATCGTTCCCTTCTTTTGGGGAATGCTGGCGCTTCGCGCCTGGCACTATGATGAGAATCATTACAGTGGCGCCGTGTGGCTGCTCTATGTCATGATCCTCGTCTGGGGAGCTGACTCCGGGGCGTATATGTTTGGCAAACTGTTTGGCAAACATAAGCTGGCGCCAAAAGTTTCTCCCGGTAAAACATGGCAAGGTTTCATTGGTGGTCTGGTGACCGCTGCGGTGATCTCATGGGGTTACAGTATGTGGGCTAACCTTGATGTCGCGCCTTCAACCTTGTTCATATGCTCTATTGTTGCTGCGTTGGCCTCTGTGCTGGGTGACTTAACGGAGAGTATGTTTAAGCGTGAAGCGGGAATTAAGGATAGCGGTCATTTGATCCCTGGACATGGTGGTATTCTGGATCGTATTGATAGCCTGACGGCTGCAGTACCGGTCTTTGCGTGCCTGCTGTTGCTGGTATTCAGGACGCTTTAACGGAAGGTATTATGCTGAGTATTCTCTGGAATCTGGCTGCATTCATCATCGCACTGGGTGTGCTTATCACCGTGCATGAATTTGGTCATTTCTGGGTTGCCCGGCGCTGCGGCGTTCGTGTCGAGCGCTTTTCCATTGGTTTTGGTAAAGCGCTTTGGCGACGCACCGATCGTTTTGGCACTGAGTATGTCATCGCTCTTATCCCCCTCGGCGGTTACGTCAAAATGTTGGATGAGCGCGCAGAGCCGGTGATACCGGAACTGCGCCACCATGCATTCAACAACAAAACCGTTGGACAGCGGGCGGCGATTATCGCCGCTGGTCCGATTGCAAACTTCCTTTTCGCTATATTTGCCTACTGGCTGGTCTTTATCATCGGTGTCCCTGGTGTGCGTCCGGTCGTTGGCGAAATAACGCCCAACTCCATTGCTGCCCAGGCGCAAATTCGTCCAGGAACGGAACTTAAAGCCGTTGATGGTATCGAAACCCCTGATTGGGATGCCGTCCGTTTACAATTGGTGTCGAAAATCGGCGATGAGCATACGACTATCAGCGTGGCGCCGTTTGGTAGCAACCAACGACAGGACAAAACGCTGGATTTGCGTCAGTGGGCATTTGAGCCAGACAAAGAAGATCCTGTATCGTCTTTAGGGATTCGACCACGCGGTCCACAGATTGAACCCGTGTTGTCAGAAGTGCAAACGAACTCCGCAGCAAGTAAGGCGGGTTTGCAAGCTGGCGACAGGATCGTTAAAGTCGATGGTCAATCGCTAACGCAATGGATGATGTTCGTGACGCTGGTGCGCGATAATCCGGGTAAGCCGTTAGCACTCGAAATCGAAAGACAGGGGAGTTCCTTGTCTTTGACGTTAATTCCGGATACAAAATCGGTTAACGGTAAAGCAGAAGGTTTTGCGGGCGTGGTGCCTAAAATTATTCCTCTGCCAGATGAGTACAAGACAGTACGCCAGTATGGGCCATTCAGCGCCATCCTCGAGGCCACGGACAAAACGTGGCAGTTGATGAAGCTGACGGTCAGTATGCTGGGAAAATTGATTACCGGTGATGTGAAACTGAACAACCTCAGTGGGCCGATTTCTATCGCCCAGGGGGCTGGGATGTCAGCGGAGTTTGGGGGCATTTATTACCTGATGTTTCTTGCGCTTATCAGCGTGAACTTAGGGATAATCAACCTGTTTCCGTTGCCCGTTCTTGACGGGGGGCATCTGCTGTTCCTGGCGATTGAAAAGCTGAAGGGCGGTCCGGTATCCGAGCGGGTTCAAGACTTTAGTTATCGCATTGGCTCGATTTTGCTGGTGTTGTTAATGGGGCTTGCACTTTTCAATGATTTCTCTCGGTTGTAAGAGAGTGTTAGGAAGAACGCATAATAACGATGGCGATGAAAAAGTTGCTCATAGCGTCGCTGCTGTTTAGCAGCGCCACCGTATACGGTGCTGAAGGGTTCGTAGTGAAGGACATTCATTTCGAAGGCCTGCAGCGAGTCGCTGTTGGTGCGGCCCTTCTCAGTATGCCGGTGCGCACAGGCGACACGGTTAATGATGAAGATATCAGTAATACCATTCGCGCTCTGTTTGCCACTGGTAACTTTGAGGATGTCCGTGTCCTGCGCGACGGTGATACCCTTCTGGTTCAGGTAAAAGAACGTCCGACGATTGCCAGCATTACTTTCTCCGGTAACAAATCGGTGAAAGAAGAAATGCTTAAGCAAAACCTCGAGGCGTCTGGCGTGCGTGTTGGCGAATCTCTGGATCGCACCACTCTGGCTGATATCGAAAAAGGACTGGAAGACTTCTACTATAGCGTCGGTAAATACAGTGCCAGCGTGAAAGCGGTTGTCACACCGTTGCCGCGTAACCGTGTTGACCTCAAACTGGTGTTCCAGGAAGGCGTATCGGCGAAGATCCAACAGATCAATATCGTCGGTAACCATGCCTTCAGCACTGACGAACTCATTTCTCACTTCCAGCTGCGGGATGAAGTACCGTGGTGGAACGTCGTGGGCGACCGTAAGTACCAGAAACAGAAACTGGCGGGCGACCTCGAAACGCTGCGCAGTTACTATCTGGATCGCGGTTACGCGCGTTTCAATATCGACTCTACGCAGGTAAGTCTGACACCGGACAAGAAAGGGATCTACATCACTGTTAACATCACCGAAGGCGAGCAGTACAAGCTTTCGGGCGTTGAGGTGAGCGGTAACCTGGCGGGTCATTCAGCTGAAATTGAGAGCCTGACGAAGATAGAGCCAGGCGAACTCTATAACGGCACCAAAGTGACCAAAATGGAAGATGATATCAAGAAGCTTCTGGGTCGCTATGGTTATGCATATCCGCGTGTACAGTCGCAGCCTGAAATCAACGATGCTGACAAAACCGTAAAATTACGTGTGAACGTGGATGCGGGTAACCGTTTCTATGTGCGTAAGATCCGTTTTGAAGGTAACGATACCTCCAAAGATTCCGTTTTACGCCGTGAAATGCGTCAGATGGAAGGGGCATGGTTAGGCAGCGACCTGGTCGATCAGGGTAAAGAGCGTCTGAACCGTCTGGGTTACTTTGAAACCGTCGACACCGATACACAGCGTGTTCCAGGCGTCCCGGATCAGGTTGATGTGGTGTACAAGGTCAAAGAACGTAACACCGGTAGCTTCAACTTCGGTATTGGTTACGGTACGGAAAGCGGCGTCAGCTTCCAGGCGGGCGTTCAGCAGGACAACTGGTTGGGTACGGGTTATTCCGTTGGGATCAACGGTACCAAAAACGACTATCAAACCTATACTGAGTTGTCTATAACGAACCCGTACTTTACCGTTGATGGCGTTAGCCTCGGTGGTCGTGTCTTCTATAACGACTTTGAAGCTGATGATGCTGACCTGTCCGACTATACCAACAAAAGTTATGGTACGGACGTCACGCTGGGCTTCCCAATCAACGAATACAACACGCTGCGTGCCGGTTTAGGTTATGTGCATAACAAACTGTCTAACATGCAGCCGCAGGTAGCGATGTGGCGTTATCTTGATTCGATGGGGGAAAATCCAGACCCGACGAATGATAACAACAGTTTTGCTGCAGATGACTTCACCTTCAACTATGGTTGGACGTACAACAAACTTGACCGCGGATATTTCCCGACGGAAGGGACGCGTATCAACCTGAACGGTAAAGTGACCATTCCGGGCTCAGACAACGAATACTACAAAGCGACATTGGATACGGCGACCTATGTGCCGATTGATGATGATCACAAATGGGTGGTTCTGGGTCGTACCCGTTGGGGATATGGTGATGGCTTAGGCGGCAAAGAAATGCCGTTCTATGAGAACTTCTATGCGGGTGGTTCAAGCACCGTGCGTGGTTTCCAGTCCAATACCATTGGTCCGAAGGCTCTGTATTTACCTGCGAACAGTCGTCATGACGGTGACGATGATTTCGAAAACGAGTGCGCAAGCACTAACACAGCGCCGTGCGAATCTGATGATGCAGTGGGCGGTAACGCGATGGCTGTCGCCAGCCTGGAGTTCATTACCCCAACGCCGTTCATTAGCGAAAAATACGCCAACTCGGTCCGTACCTCGTTCTTCTGGGATATGGGTACCGTGTGGGATACTAACTGGGATTCCAGCAAGTATGCCGGTTATCCGGACTACAGCGATCCAAGCAATATCCGTATGTCTGCAGGTATCGCATTACAATGGATGTCCCCATTGGGGCCGTTGGTCTTCTCCTATGCCCAGCCGTTTAAGGATTACGATGGAGACAAAAAAGAGCAGTTCCAGTTTAACATTGGTAAAACTTGGTAACTGTTCTTCGCAAAGGAATGTAAGTGTTGTGTAGCGATGACTTTTGGCGATCCCATTAAGGGTCGCCTGGCCACGCAAAGAGCTGCACCTTCGGGTGCAAATGGGATGGTAAGGAGTTTATTGTGAAAAAGTGGTTATTAGCTGCAGGTCTCGGTTTAGCGATGGTTACGTCCGCACAGGCTGCTGACAAAATTGCAATCGTCAACATGGGTAGTCTGTTCCAGCAGGTTGCGCAGAAGACGGGTGTTTCCAGCACGCTGGAAAATGAGTTCAAAGGCCGTGCCAGCGAACTGCAGCGTATGGAATCCGATCTGCAATCTAAAATGCAACGTCTGCAGTCTATGAAGGCTGGCAGCGATCGTACTAAGCTGGAAAAAGAAGTAATGGCTCAACGCCAGACTTTTGCTCAGAAAGCACAGTCTTTTGAGCAGGATCGTGCGCGCCGTTCCAACGAAGAACGTGGCAAACTGGTTACTCGTATCCAGACTGCTGTGAAATCCGTCGCTAACAGCCAGGATATCGATCTGGTCGTTGATGCTAACACCGTTGCTTACAACAGCAGCGAAGTGAAAGATATCACCGCTGACGTACTGAAACAGGTTAAATAAGTAATGCCTTCAATTCGACTGGCTGATTTAGCAGAGCAGTTGGATGCAGAATTACACGGTGATGGCGATATCGTCATCACCGGCGTTGCGTCCATGCAATCTGCGCAAACAGGTAATATCACGTTCATGGTAAATCCTAAGTACCGTGAACATCTGGCCTTATGTCAGGCTTCTGCCGTCGTGATGACGCAGGATGATCTTCCTTTTGCTAAGAGTGCCGCCCTGGTAGTGAAGAATCCCTACCTGACGTATGCGCGAATGGCACAAATTTTAGATACCACGCCACAGCCAGCGCAAAACATTGCACCCAGTGCAGTGATTGATGCAACGGCGACGCTGGGTAGCAATGTCTCCGTAGGTGCAAATGCGGTGATCGAATCTGGCGTAACGCTCGGCGATAACGTGGTTATCGGTCCGGGTTGCTTCGTTGGAAAGAATACAAAAATCGGCGCAGGTTCACGCTTGTGGGCAAATGTGACGATTTACCACGACATTCATATTGGTGAAAATTGTCTGATCCAATCCAGCACGGTTGTGGGTGCAGACGGTTTTGGCTACGCCAACGATCGTGGTAATTGGGTGAAGATCCCGCAACTTGGTCGCGTTATTATCGGTGATCGCGTGGAGATCGGCGCGTGTACAACTATCGATCGTGGTGCGCTTGACGATACCATTATCGGTAATGGTGTGATCATTGATAATCAGTGTCAGATTGCACATAACGTCGTGATTGGCGACAATACGGCGGTTGCCGGTGGCGTCATTATGGCGGGCAGCCTGAAGATTGGCCGTTACTGCATGATTGGCGGCGCCAGTGTGATCAACGGGCATATGGAAATATGCGACAAAGTCACGGTGACTGGCATGGGTATGGTGATGCGTCCCATCACTGAACCTGGCGTCTATTCCTCAGGCATTCCGTTGCAACCTAATAAAGTATGGCGTAAAACCGCTGCGCTGGTGATGAACATTGATGATATGAGCAAGCGTCTCAAAGCGATTGAGCGCAAGGTTAATCAGCAAGACTAACGCTTCACCTTTTGCGTGCCAAACTTTCCGGCCTGTCAGCATTCTTTCGATTGCGGCAGGCCGTGTTATTATTGCCTTTTAGTATATTTAGACAGGAAGAGTATTTTGACTACTAACACTCATACTCTGCATATTGAAGAGATTTTAGAACTTCTGCCGCACCGTTTTCCGTTTTTGCTGGTTGATCGTGTGCTGGATTTTGAAGAAGGTCGTTTTCTGCGCGCAGTGAAGAATGTCTCCGTTAACGAGCCATTTTTCCAGGGGCATTTCCCAGGCAAACCGATTTTTCCGGGCGTGCTGATTCTGGAAGCGATGGCTCAGGCAACAGGTATCCTCGCATTTAAAAGCGTAGGAAAACTGGAGCCAGGTGAACTGTATTACTTCGCGGGTATTGACGAAGCACGCTTCAAGCGTCCTGTCGTGCCAGGCGATCAGATGATTATGGAAGTCACTTTCGAGAAAACACGCCGTGGCCTGACCCGCTTTAAAGGGGTTGCTCTGGTTGACGGTAAAGTCGTTTGCGAAGCAACTATGATGTGTGCCCGTAGCCGGGAGGCCTGATACGTGATTGATAAATCCGCCTTTATTCATCCTACCGCCATTGTGGAAGAGGGCGCCTCGATTGGCGCTAACGCTCACATTGGCCCTTTTTGTATTGTTGGACCCCATGTAGAAATTGGTGAGGGTACCGTACTGAAGTCTCACGTTGTCGTGAATGGCCATACTAAAATTGGTCGCGATAATGAGATTTATCAGTTCGCCTCTATCGGTGAAGTTAACCAGGATCTGAAATATGCGGGTGAACCGACCCGTGTGGAAATTGGCGATCGTAACCGCATTCGCGAAAGCGTCACCATTCATCGTGGCACAGTGCAGGGCGGTGGGTTGACGAAGGTGGGCAGCGATAACTTACTGATGATCAATGCCCACGTGGCACATGATTGTACGATCGGTAACCGCTGTATTCTGGCCAATAACGCCACCCTTGCGGGCCATGTTTCGCTTGATGATTTTGTTATCATCGGCGGCATGACCGCTGTGCACCAGTTCTGCATTATCGGTGCCCACGTAATGGTTGGCGGCTGTTCTGGCGTTGCTCAGGATGTTCCGCCGTATGTTATTGCTCAGGGCAACCACGCGACGCCGTTTGGCGTTAACATCGAAGGGCTGAAGCGCCGCGGTTTCACCCGCGAAGCGATCACTGCGATCCGCAACGCCTATAAAGCGTTGTACCGTAGCGGCAAAACGCTGGAAGAAGCCAAACCGGAAATCGCCGAACTGGCGAAGCAGTACCCGGAAGTTCAGCTATTCAGTGATTTCTTTGCCCGCTCAACACGCGGTCTGATTCGTTAATGGCTGAACAGCGCCCTTTAACGATTGCCCTGGTCGCCGGAGAAACCTCCGGCGATATTCTTGGTGCAGGTCTAATCCGTGCTCTCAAATTACGTGTGCCCAACGCCCGTTTTGTCGGTGTTGCCGGTCCACTCATGCAGGCCGAAGGTTGTGAAGCCTGGTACGAAATGGAAGAGCTGGCGGTGATGGGCATTGTTGAAGTGCTTGGACGCCTGCGCCGTTTGCTGCACATTCGTGCCGATCTGACGAAGCGTTTTACCGAACTGCAACCGGATGTCTTTGTGGGCATTGATGCCCCGGATTTTAACATCACCCTTGAGGGCAACCTCAAAAAGCAGGGTATCAAAACCATTCATTACGTCAGTCCGTCCGTCTGGGCGTGGCGACAGAAACGCGTTTTCAAAATAGGCAGATCCACCCATATGGTGCTGGCGTTTCTGCCTTTCGAAAAAGCGTTTTACGACAAATTTAATGTACCGTGCCGCTTTATTGGTCACACGATGGCGGATGCCATGCCGCTGGACCCGGATAAAAATGCGGCGCGCGATGTGCTGGGGATCCCTCATGATGCCCATTGCCTCGCATTGTTACCTGGCAGCCGTGGCGCAGAAGTCGAAATGCTTAGCGCTGACTTCCTGAAAACCGCGCAGCTGTTGCGGCAACACTATCCCGATCTTGAAGTCGTGGTGCCATTGGTCAATGCCAAACGTCGCGAGCAGTTCGAGCGAATCAAAGCTGAAGTGGCACCTGAGCTCTCTGTCCATTCGCTTGATGGAATGGGACGTGAAGCCATGGTGGCGAGCGACGCCGCCCTGCTGGCGTCGGGAACGGCGGCGCTGGAGTGTATGCTGGCGAAATGTCCGATGGTGGTGGGCTATCGCATGAAGCCCTTCACGTTCTGGTTAGCGAAACGACTGGTAAAAACTGACTATGTTTCGCTGCCTAACCTGCTGGCAGGAAGAGAGTTAGTCAAAGAGCTGTTGCAGGAAGAGTGTGAACCGCATGCGTTGGCGGAAGCATTATTGCCCCTGTTGGCAAACGGTAAAACCAGCCACGCCATGCACGACACATTCCGCGCACTGCATCAGCAGATCCGTTGCAATGCCGATGAGCAGGCGGCGGATGCAGTTCTGGAGTTAGCACGATGATTGAATTTGTTTATCCACATACCCATTTAGTGGCCGGTGTGGATGAAGTTGGGCGCGGACCTCTGGTCGGCGCGGTCGTTACCGCCGCTGTCATTCTTGATCCGGCTCGCCCAATTGTAGGGCTCAACGACTCAAAAAAGCTTTCAGAAAAGCGTCGCCTGGCGCTGTATGACGAAATTAAAGAAAAAGCGTTAAGCTGGAGCCTGGGACGTGCGGAGCCGCATGAGATCGATGAGCTGAATATTTTGCACGCGACCATGCTGGCGATGCAGCGAGCCGTTGCGGGCCTGCATATTGTGCCGGAATACGTGCTGATAGACGGTAATCGCTGCCCGGCGCTGCCGGTGCCTTCTATGGCCGTGGTGAAAGGCGATAGCCGGGTGGCGGAAATAAGTGCCGCATCCATTCTGGCAAAAGTTACGCGAGATGCTGAGATGACCGCGCTGGACGCCGTATTTCCCCAATATGGCTTTGCGCAACACAAAGGTTATCCAACCGCTTTTCATCTGGAGGCGCTTGCTGAACATGGTGCGACGGAGCATCACCGACGCAGCTTTGCTCCTGTCAAACGAGCACTGGGACTTGCGTCCTGATTCTTGCGTCGAGAATAAGTAAACCGGAATCTAAAGATGTCTGAACCACGTTTCGTCCACCTGCGGGTGCACAGCGACTACTCTATGATCGATGGGCTGGCGAAAACCGGACCGCTGGTGAAAAAGGCGGCCGCGTTGGGCATGCCTGCGCTGGCGATCACCGATTTCACTAACCTTTGCGGTCTGGTGAAGTTCTACGGAGCGGGCCACGGCGCGGGGATAAAACCTATCGTCGGCGCTGATTTTCACGTTCAGAGCGAGCAGTTGGGCGATGAGCTCACCCAACTGACAGTACTGGCGGCGAACAATACCGGTTATCAGAATCTGACGTTATTGATCTCTAAAGCGTATCAGCGCGGTTATGGCGCTGCCGGGCCGATTATTGATCGAGACTGGCTGATCGAGCTTAAAGAAGGGTTGATCCTGCTCTCGGGCGGGCGGATGGGCGATGTAGGGCGTTGTCTGCTGCGTGGGAATAGCGCGCTGGCTGAAGAGTGTGTCGCATTTTACGAAGAACATTTTCCCGATCGTTACTTCCTTGAGCTTATTCGCACCGGCAGACCAGATGAAGAGACGTACCTGCATGCGGCGGTAGCGCTTGCTGAAACGCGCGGCTTGCCAGTTGTGGCCACCAATGACGTCCGTTTTCTCGAAACGGGCGATTTTGATGCACATGAAATTCGCGTCGCCATCCACGATGGCTTTACCCTTGACGATCCAAAGCGTCCGCGTAACTATTCGCCGCAGCAGTATATGCGCAGCGAAGAGGAGATGTGCGAGCTTTTTGCCGACATTCCGGAAGCGCTGGAAAATACCGTTGAGATAGCCAAGCGGTGTAACGTCACGGTACGTCTGGGCGAATACTTCCTGCCGCAGTTCCCGACCGGAGACATGACCACCGAAGAT
Organism: Citrobacter sp. R56; assembly: GCF_016811995.1. Taxonomy (GTDB): domain Bacteria; phylum Pseudomonadota; class Gammaproteobacteria; order Enterobacterales; family Enterobacteriaceae; genus Citrobacter_D; species Citrobacter_D enshiensis. Next base: position 3,681,800 of record NZ_CP069159.1, on the reverse strand, counting down.
TACCTGGTCAAAAAATCGAAAGAGGGGCTGGAAGAGCGTCTGGCGTTTTTGTTCCCGGACGAAGCAGAGCGTATAGAGAAGCGCCCACCCTATGACGAACGTCTGGATATTGAACTTCAGGTTATTAACCAAATGGGTTTCCCGGGTTACTTCCTGATCGTTATGGAGTTTATCCAGTGGTCGAAAGATAACGGCGTGCCGGTAGGGCCGGGACGTGGTTCCGGTGCGGGTTCATTGGTGGCCTATGCACTCAAAATTACCGACCTTGATCCGCTGGAATTTGACCTGCTGTTCGAACGTTTCCTTAACCCGGAACGTGTCTCCATGCCTGACTTCGACGTTGACTTCTGTATGGAGAAACGCGATCTGGTGATCGAGCATGTGGCGGAAATGTATGGTCGCGATGCGGTATCGCAGATCATTACTTTCGGTACGATGGCGGCAAAAGCGGTTATCCGCGACGTCGGCCGCGTGCTGGGGCACCCGTACGGCTTTGTTGATCGCATTTCTAAGCTGGTGCCTCCCGATCCGGGCATGACGCTGGCAAAAGCGTTTGAAGCAGAACCACAGCTGCCGGAAATTTACGAGGCAGATGAAGAAGTTAAAGCGCTAATTGATATGGCGCGTAAGCTGGAAGGCGTCACACGTAACGCCGGTAAACACGCCGGTGGTGTGGTGATCGCGCCAACCAAAATTACCGATTTTGCGCCGCTGTACTGTGATGAACAGGGGCTGCATCCGGTCACCCAGTTTGATAAAAACGACGTGGAATATGCCGGGCTGGTGAAGTTCGACTTCCTGGGTCTACGTACGCTTACCATCATTAACTGGGCGCTGGAGATGATCAACGCCCGTCGTGAGAAAAACGGCGAGCCACCGCTGGATATCGCAGCGATTCCGTTAGACGACAAGAAAAGCTTCGACATGCTGCAGCGTTCGGAGACCACTGCGGTCTTCCAGCTTGAATCCCGCGGCATGAAAGACCTGATCAAACGTCTGCAGCCTGACTGCTTCGAAGATATGATCGCACTGGTGGCGCTGTTCCGCCCTGGTCCGTTGCAATCGGGGATGGTAGATAACTTTATCGACCGTAAGCACGGCCGCGAAGAGATTTCCTATCCGGATGTTCAATGGCAGCATGAGTGTCTGAAACCGGTTCTGGAGCCAACCTACGGCATCATCCTGTACCAGGAACAGGTGATGCAGATTGCCCAGGAACTCTCCGGCTATACGCTCGGCGGCGCGGATATGCTGCGTCGTGCGATGGGTAAGAAAAAGCCGGAAGAGATGGCCAAGCAGCGCGGTACCTTTGAAGAAGGTGCGAAAAAACGCGGCGTCGACGGCGAACTGGCGATGAAAATCTTTGACCTGGTGGAGAAATTCGCTGGTTACGGGTTTAACAAATCTCACTCCGCTGCTTATGCACTGGTATCGTACCAAACGCTGTGGTTGAAAGCGCACTATCCGGCTGAGTTTATGGCCGCGGTAATGACCGCCGATATGGACAACACTGAGAAGGTGGTTGGCCTGGTGGATGAGTGCTGGCGCATGGGGCTGAAGATCCTGCCGCCGGATATCAACTCCGGACTGTATCATTTCCACGTCAATGATGACGGTGAGATTGTTTACGGCATCGGCGCGATTAAAGGCGTGGGCGAAGGTCCGATTGAAGCTATTATTGAAGCGCGTAACGAAGGCGGCTATTTCCGGGAATTATTTGATCTGTGCGCGCGTACGGACACCAAAAAGCTTAACCGCCGGGTGCTGGAAAAACTGATCATGTCCGGGGCGTTTGACCGCCTTGGGCCGCATCGGGCCGCACTGATGAATGCGTTGGGCGATGCCCTGAAAGCCGCCGATCAGCACGCAAAAGCAGAAGCCATCGGCCAGGCGGATATGTTTGGTGTTCTGGCGGAAGAACCGGAACAAGTTGAGCAATCCTACGCCAGCTGCCAGCCATGGCCTGAGCAGGTGGTGTTAGATGGGGAGAGAGAAACGTTAGGTTTGTACCTGACGGGACACCCCATCAACCAGTATTTAAAAGAAATTGAGCGCTATGTCGGAGGCTACAGGCTGAAAGACATGCATCCGACAGAACGTGGTAAAATCACCACGGCTGCGGGGCTCGTCATTGCCGCAAGGGTTATGGTCACCAAGCGCGGCAATCGTATCGGCATCTGTACCCTGGATGACCGTTCCGGGCGTCTGGAAGTCATGTTGTTTACCGATGCCCTGGATAAATACCAGCAATTGCTGGAAAAAGACCGCATACTTATCGTCAGCGGACAGGTCAGCTTTGATGACTTCAGCGGGGGGCTTAAAATGACCGCCCGCGAAGTGATGGATATTGACGAAGCCCGGGAAAAATATGCTCGCGGGCTTGCTATCTCGCTGACGGACAGGCAAATTGATGACCAGCTTTTAAACCGACTCCGTCAGTCTCTGGAACCCCACCGCTCGGGGACAATTCCAGTACATCTCTACTATCAGAGGGCGGATGCACGTGCGCGGTTGCGCTTTGGCGCATCGTGGCGTGTCTCTCCGAGCGATCGTTTACTTAACGATCTCCGTGGCCTCATTGGTTCGGAGCAGGTGGAACTGGAGTTTGACTAATACAGGAATACTATGAGTCTGAATTTCCTTGATTTTGAACAGCCGATTGCAGAGCTGGAAGCTAAAATCGATTCTCTGACTGCGGTGAGCCGTCAGGATGAGAAACTGGATATTAACATCGATGAAGAAGTCCATCGTCTGCGCGAAAAAAGCGTAGAACTGACGCGCAAAATCTTCGCCGATCTTGGTGCATGGCAGGTGGCCCAACTGGCACGCCATCCACAGCGTCCATATACCCTGGATTATGTCCGCCTGGCGTTTGATGAATTTGACGAACTGGCGGGCGATCGCGCTTATGCAGATGATAAAGCTATCGTCGGCGGCATCGCACGTCTGGAAGGTCGTCCGGTGATGATCATTGGTCACCAGAAAGGCCGTGAGACTAAAGAAAAAATCCGTCGTAACTTCGGTATGCCAGCGCCAGAAGGCTATCGTAAAGCGCTGCGTCTGATGGAAATGGCCGAGCGTTTCAACATGCCGATCATTACCTTTATCGACACCCCGGGCGCCTATCCAGGCGTCGGTGCGGAAGAGCGCGGTCAGTCTGAAGCCATTGCACGCAATCTGCGTGAAATGTCGCGTCTGAGCGTTCCGGTGATTTGTACCGTTATCGGTGAAGGTGGTTCAGGCGGCGCACTGGCGATTGGTGTGGGTGATAAGGTTAACATGCTGCAGTACAGCACCTATTCCGTTATCTCTCCGGAAGGTTGCGCCTCTATCCTCTGGAAGAGTGCCGACAAAGCGCCGCTGGCTGCAGAAGCAATGGGCATCATCGCCCCGCGTCTGAAAGAGCTGAAGCTGATTGATTCGATCATTCCAGAACCGCTGGGCGGCGCGCATCGCAACCCGGAAACCATGGCGGCTTCTTTGAAAGCGCAATTGTTGTCTGATTTGGCCGATCTCGATGTGTTGAGCAAAGACGATTTGAAAAACCGTCGTTATCAGCGCCTGATGAGCTACGGCTACGCGTAACTCTCTACTTTTCTGAAAAGGGCCACTTTTTGTGGCCCTTTTTTTTACCTGCGGTTTGACCAGGCTATGATTAGCTAAGGATTTTCCAGGAGGAACGCATGAATATCATTGCCATAATGGGACCGCACGGGGTTTTTTATAAAGACGAGCCCATCAAGGAACTTGAACACTCCCTGCAATCACAGGGATTCCAGATAATCTGGCCACAAAATAGCGTTGACCTGCTCAAGTTTATCGAACATAACCCGCGGATCTGCGGCGTGATTTTTGACTGGGATGAGTACAGCCTCGAACTGTGTAGCGATATAAATCAACTGAACGAATATCTTCCCCTTTACGCGTTTATTAATACGCACTCGACCATGGATGTGAGTGCGCAGGATATGCGGATGGCTCTGTGGTTTTTTGAGTACGCGCTGGGTCAGTCCGACGATATCGCAACGCGCATTCGCCAGTACACTAACGAATACCTGGAAAACATCACACCGCCGTTTACCCGGGCGCTGTTTACCTATGTGAAAGAGGGGAAGTATACCTTTTGTACGCCAGGCCATATGGCGGGGACCGCATACCAAAAGAGTCCTGTTGGTTGCCTGTTCTATGATTTTTTCGGCGGTAATACGCTGAAAGCCGACGTCTCTATCTCTGTTACCGAGTTAGGATCTTTGCTGGACCATACGGGGCCGCATCTGGAAGCCGAAGAATACATTGCCCGCACATTTGGCGCAGAACAGAGCTACATGGTGACGAACGGAACCTCGACATCGAATAAAATTGTCGGGATGTATGCGGCTCCGGCAGGCAGTACGCTGCTTATCGATCGCAACTGTCATAAATCTCTCGCGCACTTGCTGATGATGAGCGATGTGGTTCCTATTTGGTTGAAACCCACGCGAAATGCGCTTGGCATTCTTGGCGGGATCCCCCGACGCGAATTTTCCCGTACCAACATTGAACGCAAAGTGGCAGAAACGGCGCGGGCGCAGTGGCCGGTGCATGCGGTTATCACCAACTCGACCTACGACGGCTTGCTCTATAACACGACCTGGATCAAGCAAACACTGGAGGTGCCTTCGATTCATTTTGACTCTGCCTGGGTGCCGTACACCCATTTTCATCCGATCTATCAGGGGAAAAGCGGAATGAGCGGTGAGCGGGTGCCAGGGAAAGTGATTTTCGAAACGCAATCTACGCACAAGATGTTGGCGGCCTTATCCCAGGCATCCCTCATCCATATTAAAGGTGAGTACGATGAGGACACTTTTAACGAAGCATTTATGATGCACACCTCTACGTCACCCAGCTATCCCATTGTGGCATCCATCGAGACGGCGGCGGCAATGCTGCGTGGAAATCCGGGTAAGCGGTTAATCAACCGTTCGGTAGAACGCGCGCTCCATTTCCGCAAAGAGGTGCAGCGATTACGGGAAGAGTCGGATAGCTGGTTCTTTGATATCTGGCAGCCAGAAGATGTCGATGACGCGCAGTGCTGGCCCGTCGCGCCAGGGGAAGCGTGGCATGGATTTTCCGATGCCGATAGCGATCACATGTTTCTCGACCCGGTCAAAGTCACGATCCTGACGCCGGGGATGGATGAGCTGGGCACCATGAGCGAGGAAGGGATACCGGCGGCGCTGGTGGCGAAATTCCTTGATGAACGTGGTGTGGTTGTTGAGAAAACAGGGCCGTATAACCTGTTGTTCCTGTTTAGCATCGGTATCGATAAAACGCGGGCGATGGGATTGCTGCGCGGTCTGACTGAGTTCAAACGCTCCTACGATCTTAATCTTCGCGTTAAAAATATGCTGCCGGATCTGTACGCGGAAGATCCCGATTTTTATCGAAATATGCGGATTCAGGATCTGGCTCAGGGGATCCATACACTGATCCGTCAGCACGATCTTTCTGGCCTGATGCTGCGGGCGTTCGATACATTGCCTGAAATGAAAATGACGCCTCACGAAGCCTGGCAGCGGCAAATCAAAGGTGAAGTCGAAACCATCGCGATTGATCAACTGGTGGGGCGTATTTCGGCCAATATGGTGTTGCCTTATCCACCGGGAGTACCGCTGCTGATGCCGGGGGAAATGATCACTGAAGAGAGTCGGGCTGTGCTCGATTTTCTGTTAATGCTGTGTTCTATCGGCCATCACTATCCCGGGTTTGAAACGGATATTCATGGTGCGAAGCAGGATGACGATGGGGTATACCGTGTGAGAGTCCTAAAAACGGTCTAACAGCTTGCTTTCGCCAGTGTTTGACGGGTAACGTGCTGACAACATGCCTAAAGGAGACGCTATGCTGGGATTAAAACAGGTTCACCATATTGCGATCATCGCGACAAACTACACCGCCAGTAAGGCATTTTATTGCGATGTGCTGGGATTTACGCTGATGAGCGAAGCGTACAGAGAGGAGCGTGACTCCTGGAAAGGTGACCTGGCGTTAAACGGGCAGTATGTCATTGAGCTGTTTTCGTTTCCCTTCCCGCCGGCGCGCCCCAGTCGACCAGAAGCCTGTGGCTTGCGTCATCTTGCCTTTAGCGTGGATGATGTGGAAAAGGCCATTGCGCATCTGGAAGAAAACGGCGTGAAATGCGAGCCAGTGCGTATTGATCCGTTTACCCACAAACGTTTCACCTTTTTTAATGATCCTGACGGGTTGCCGCTTGAGTTGTACGAGCAGTAAGACTTGTCATTACGGCTTCTGCCCGGTAACGTGCCGGGCAACGCCACAGTAAGTAAGCATCATGACGACACTCACCCTGAACACTTCTCTTCTGACCTGCCGCCAGATTCTGGTGGCTTTTAGCGGTGGTCTGGATTCCACTGTGCTTCTGCATCAACTGGTGCAGTGGCGGCAACATAGCCCAGGCCTCACTCTGCGCGCGATTCATGTTCATCATGGACTCAGTCCCCATGCCGACAGCTGGGTGGCCCACTGTGAAGCGGTTTGTCAGCAATGGCAGGTGCCGCTGGTGGTCGAGCGCGTCCAGCTTGAGGATAAGGGGCTAGGGATTGAGGCGCAGGCTCGCCGCGCGCGGTATGACGCTTTTGCCCGAACATTGCTGCCCGGTGAAGTGCTGGTCACCGCCCAACACCTCGACGACCAGTGCGAAACCTTTCTGCTGGCGCTTAAGCGCGGTAGCGGTCCGGCGGGTCTGTCGTCGATGGGGGAGCGTTCGCCGTTTGCCGGTTCGTCTCTTATTCGCCCGCTGCTGATGGAAACGCGTAGCGCGCTTGAACAGTGGGCAAGAGCGCATGAGTTACGCTGGATTGAAGATGAGAGCAATCAGGATGATGCCTACGATCGTAATTATTTACGGCTGCGCATCATTCCGCTCCTGCAACAACGCTGGCCGCACTTTGCCGGGGCGACAGCCCGTAGCGCCGCATTGTGCGCTGAGCAGGAGAACCTGCTGGATGAGTTGTTAGCTAACGAGGTTGCTGACTGCACCACGCCGCAAGGCTCGCTACAGCTGGAACCGCTCATGGCGATGAGCGATGCCCGCCGTGCTGCAATATTACGTCGTTGGCTGGCGGCGCAGAATGCGCCGATGCCCTCGCGTGACGGGCTGGAACGAATCTGGCAGGAAGCGGCGCTGGCGCGCGAGGATGCCTCCCCGTGCTTGCGTTTTGGCGAGTATGAAATCCGTCGTTACCAGTCACAACTGTGGTGGGTTAAATCCGTTGCAGGGCAAAGCGATACGGTTTTGAGCTGGCTGTCGTGGCAAACGCCGCTGATGTTGCCTGCGGGCCTTGGAACTGTACACCTGGTGACCGGTGGTGACCTGCGAATGCCACGTGCCGACGAGCCTGTCAGTATCCGTTTTAAAGCATCTGGATTACTGCACATTGTGGGGCGCAATGGTGGACGCAAATTGAAGAAAATCTGGCAGGAGCTGGGTGTTCCCTCCTGGCGACGGGATACCACGCCGATGCTGTTTTACGGCGAAACGCTGATTGCGGCTGCTGGAGTATTTGTGACGCGTGAGGGGCTTGCAGAGGATGAATCGGGTGTGAAATTGGTGTGGGATAAGCGCATCTGAAATGCCTGATGACGCTGCGCTTATCGGGCCTACATATCGCATGGAGAGTAGGCCGGATAAGGTGCTTGCACCGCCATCCGGCAACACATATTCAGGATTCGCTGACCACCACGGTTCCAATTTGTGGGTGGCTGAAACTGGAAATTTTGTCGAGACGTAGCTCACGCGTTTCGCCTGAGACATCTGCAATCAGGTATTCCACGTTTTTACGAGAGACCAGATCGTTGGCTTTTGCCTGCATAACCTCGCCATCTTTCAGCGTCAGCGTCAGTATTAAATGATGCTGGCAGGCGAGCTCGAGATTGTCGTAGTCATCGCAATTGATGGGTTGATATGTTTCATTCATTGACATAATCGCTCACCAGTAAGTTCGCGGCAGCATAGGCCGCCTTTTCCCTGACCGACTCTGAAATGGCGCTGTCTTCCGCCACTTCATTAAGCACTTTCAATACGCAACCCAGCGCATCCGGGATATACCCTAAGTCTCCGCTGGCGATTTCCGCGTACCGCTTGCGTATTAACTCACAATATTTTTCCACATGCCCTCCTGTCAGCATTCTGACTTAACCGTGGATGCAAGTCTAAGCCTACGAAGATAAACTCTGTTTAGCAAGGTGACTATACCATACTCATTCAAGCAATATCAGCGTCTTGATAGAGGAGACATAAGGCATCCGTTAACAGCCTTTTGGCGCCGATTTCGTTACAATGTGCGCCTGATTCGAAAGGAGCTCTCTCATGGCGCTTAAAGCGACAATTTATAAAGCTGTTGTCAATGTGGCGGACCTGGATCGCAACCAGTTCCTTGATGCGACATTAACGCTGGCGCGTCACCCCTCTGAAACGCAGGAGCGCATGATGCTGCGCTTGTTGGCGTGGATTAAATATGCCGATGAACGGCTACAGTTTACGCGCGGCCTGAGTGCGGAAGATGAGCCGGAAGCGTGGCTGCGTAACGATCACCTCGGTATTGATTTGTGGATTGAGCTTGGACTCCCCGATGAGCGCCGTATTAAGAAAGCCTGTACTCAGGCCGCAGAGGTCGCGCTGTTTACCTACAATAGCCGCGCTGCACAAATCTGGTGGCAACAAAACCAGAGCAAGTGCGCGCAGTTCTCTAACTTGTCCGTGTGGTATCTGGATGATGAACAGCTGGCGCAACTGAGCGATTTTGCCGGTCGTACCATGACATTGCAGGCGACCATACAAGATGGCGCTATCTGGCTGTCGGATGCTCAGAATAATCTGGAAATTCATCTGTCTGCGTGGCAACAGGCTTCATGATCGTTATCTCCCGAAACGTCTCTATTCCCGACAATGAGCTGGAGATCACGGCGATTCGTGCTCAGGGAGCGGGTGGGCAGCACGTTAATAAGACGTCGACGGCTATCCATTTGCGTTTTGACATTCGGGCCTCCGGGCTGCCAGAGTATTATAAGGAACGCCTGTTAAGCGCCAGTCACCATCTGATTAGTCAGGAGGGTGTCATTATTATCAAGGCGCAGGAATACCGCAGCCAGGAGCTAAACCGGGAAGCCGCAATTGCCCGGTTAGTGGCGGTTATAAAAGAATTAACCGCAGTACAGAAAAGCCGTCTGGCGACGCGACCTGGGCGCGCTGCAAAGGAGCGTCGGTTGTCGTCGAAGGCGCAAAAGTCTTCAGTGAAAGCGCTACGCGGTAAAGTTCGCCATTCTCAGGATTGACGAGCGAGATTGAAAATTTTTATAAGGAATTCATGGTGAAAACAGCGATTTTGTCCGTCGTGGCAGCCTGTACACTCTTTTCATTAATGGGGTGTAATAATCGTCACGACGTGGAGGCGTTACAGCCCGCACAGGCAGCAGAATTAAAACCAATGCAGCAAAGCTGGCGCGGTGTATTGCCCTGCGCGGATTGCGAAGGCATTGAAACGTCTCTGTTTCTTGAAAAAGACGGAACATGGGTGATGAACGAACGCTATCAGGGTGTACGCAAAGAGCCTTCGTCATTTGCTTCATACGGCACATGGGCACGTACCGCTGATAAGCTGGTGCTGACGGACAGTAAAGGCGAGAAGTCTTACTATCGCGCGAAAGGCGATGCTCTGGAGATGCTCGATCGTGAAGGTAATCCGATTGAGTCGCAGTTCAACTACACGCTTGAGTCTGTGTCTGCCAGCCTGCCGGTAACGCCAATGCCCATGCGCGGCATGTATTTCTATATGGCTGACGCGGCGACCTTTACCGATTGTGCAACCGGAAAACGGATGCCGGTAGCGAATAATGCCCAACTGGAACGAGACTATTTATCGGCGCGTGGGGAAACGGGCAAACCCGTTCTGCTGACGGTTGAAGGTCACTTTACGCTGGAAGCCAATCCGGATACGGGTGAGAAGGTAAAAACACTGATGGCGGATAAAGCGATGAAATTTATTTCTGGTCAGGATTGCGCCAGTAAATAACGCGTGAATCGTTGCGAATAACGTTATAAAAAAACCCCGCATTTGCGGGGTTTTTTATGGCTTAACCTTTAATGGCTTTCACCAGATAGTTAAGAATGTCACCGGTTTTGATCAGCTGCTTCTCGCCGTTACGACGATATTTATATTCGATATCGTCGTTGTCGAGGTTACGGTCGCCCAGCACGATGGTGTGCGGAATACCAATCAGCTCCATGTCGGCAAACATCACGCCCGGACGCTCTTTACGATCGTCCATCAGCACTTCGATACCCTGCGCACGCAACTCTGCGTACAGCTTCTCGGCCAGCTCCTGCACACGGTAGGATTTGTGCATGTTCATCGGCAGAATCGCAACCTGGAACGGGGCGATGGCGTCAGGCCATACGATGCCGCGATCGTCGTAATTCTGCTCAATCGCCGCCGCCACAACGCGAGTGACCCCGATACCGTAGCAACCCATGGTCAGGATCTGGTTACGGCCATCTTCGCCCTGTACGGCCGCTTTCATTGCTTCAGAGTACTTCGTACCCAACTGGAAGATGTGACCGACTTCGATACCGCGTTTAATCAGCAGCGTACCTTTACCATCCGGGCTTGGATCGCCAGCGACCACGTTACGGATGTCCGCGACTTCAGGCGTTGCAACATCGCGATCCCAGTTGATGCCGAAGTAGTGTTTACCGTCGATGTTCGCGCCCGCGCCGAAGTCGCTCATCGCAGCCACGGTACGGTCAATAACCATCGGAATCGGCATGTTCACCGGACCGAGAGAACCTGGGCCTGCTTTCACCACGGCACGAATTTCTTCTTCGGTCGCGAAGGTCAGCGGGCTGGCAACCTGCGGCAGTTTTTCTGCTTTTACTTCGTTCAGCTCGTGGTCGCCACGAACCAGCAGCGCAACCAGCGGGTAAGCGCTTCCTTCCACTGCTTTTACCAGCAGGGTTTTCACGGTTTTTTCGATCGGCAGATTGAACTGTTCAACCAGTTCGGCGATGGTTTTCGCGTTCGGCGTATCAACCAGCGTCATCTCCTGAGTCGCAGTAGCGCGTGGCTCTTTCGGCGCGACGGCTTCAGCGAATTCGATGTTTGCTGCGTAGTCAGAAGAGTCAGAGAAGATCACATCATCTTCGCCGCTCTGCGCCAGCACCTGAAATTCATGGGATGCGCTACCGCCGATAGAACCGGTATCAGCCTGCACAGCACGGAAATCCAGGCCCATACGGCTGAAGATTTTGCTGTAAGCCGCGTACATGGCGTCGTAGGTTTCCTGCAGGGATTCCTGAGACGTATGGAAAGAGTAAGCATCTTTCATCAGGAATTCACGGGAACGCATCACACCGAAACGTGGGCGAACTTCGTCACGGAATTTGGTCTGGATCTGGTAGAAGTTCAGCGGCAGCTGTTTGTAAGAACTCAGTTCGTTACGAATCAGATCGGTGATCACTTCTTCGTGAGTCGGGCCGAGTACGAACGGACGATCGCCACGGTCTGCAATACGCAGCAGTTCCGGGCCATACTGTTCCCAACGACCACTCTCTTGCCACAGTTCAGATGGCTGAACCACTGGCATTAACACCTCGATGGCACCGGCGTTGTTCATCTCTTCACGCACGATATTTTCGACTTTTTTCAGGACGCGCACGCCGGTCGGCAGCCAGGTGTATAACCCGGAGGCCAGCTTGCGGATCATCCCGGCGCGCAGCATCAGCTGGTGGCTGATAACCTCGGCGTCGGCAGGTGTCTCCTTCAGAGTGGAGAGCAGGTATTGGCTAGTACGCATGTTGTTACGGTTCCAGTTGGACGATCGAACAGGCTCAATGCGAGCCTGACACAAAAAAAGTGATTTACCCGTCATACTTCAAGTTGCATGTGCGTTGGCTTTCCTCGTTCACCCCAGTCACGTACTGGTGTACGCTCCAGGGGGTTCACTGCGTCGCTAACTTCCTGCAACTCGAATTATTTAGGGGCTAGTTTACCAGCGAGAAAGGGATGTCAAAAGAGAAGGCCGCGAAATTACCGTGGTTCCAGTGCAAAGACTTCAAAACCCTCTTCAGTGACGCGCCAGCGCACGTTGAAATCGTGTAGCCACACGGCATAGGTTTTGCCCGTCTCTTCACCCTTACGATAGGCAGGGCGCGGATCCTGCGCCAGCACTTCGCGAATAAACGCTTTTAATTGCGGATAATGCTTTTCGTGTGACAGAAGTTGCTGCTCAATCTCGGCAGTAAAGCTGACCTTCATTTCGGCTATGGGCGCATGTTGCGCATAGCTGGCTGTGGCATCCGGCAGCGCCTCAGCAAACGGTAGGTAGGGTTTGATGTCGATGACTGGCGTTCCGTCCACCAGGTCCAGACTGCCTAATTTCAGGATGACGTTGTCTTTCTGGCAATGAATTCCTTTTAGCTCGACCAGCGACATCCCGATGGGATTCGGACGAAAAGTGGAGCGCGTGGCGAAAACGCCCATTCTGGCGTTGCCGCCCAGGCGAGGTGGCCGCACTGTGGGGCGCCATCCGCCTTCCATTGTCTGGTGAAAGACAAAAATCACCCACAAATGGCTAAACGCTTCCAGGCCGCGAACAGCATCGGCCTGGTTATAAGGTGCGAGCAAATGCAGTTCGCCGTTGGCGCTTTTCACCAGACCCGGTTGGCGCGGAACAGCGAACTTTTCTTTATAAGGGGAGCGGATAACGCCTATTTGCTCGAACTGAAAATGGCTCATTTAGACGAAATGTTCAGGGCCGAACCAATACAAACCGCCTGACGGTAGCAACCTGGCGTACCGCTGGTGACTTCGCAGCTGTGCTGCAGTACCGCATTAGCTTTCATTTTAGATGCGTTAATCTGCATGCGTTTGCGCGCGGTTGGAATACTCGGAGGGGAGTCCTGATTCGATGCCTGGCAGGATTCACCGCTGACTTCGCCAAGATCGCGGAACGGTTTACCCACTAAATCTTCAGCATTGGTAATAATTCTGACCGGTGTCGCGCGCGGTGCTTTTGGTTTTTCCGGCTCCGCTTTAGGCGGGGTTGCGGTGCTTTGAACGGGTTCAACAGGGGATCTGCTTAACATAGAACAGCCGCTCAGCATGAGTGCTACTAAACAGATCGGTAAAGCACGCATAATATTTCCTCAATGAATGATCTAATCGTCAGATATTGAATCAGTTGCCTGCATAAATGACAAGACGGGCTTTCGCCCGTCCTGAATAATATTACAGATTGTGCAAACAGCCTAAAAATTACCAGCCTTTAACCGCGCCGCCATTGAAGACTTTATTTGCTGCTTCGTAGACTTCGTCAGACTGGTAAGCCTGAACGAATTTCTTCACGTTTTCAGCATCTTTGTTATCTTCACGAGTGACGACCAGGTTAACGTACGGGGAGTCCTTGTCTTCAACAAAGATACCGTCTTTTGCTGGGGTCAGGTTAATCTGACTTGCATAGGTCGTATTGATCACTGCCAGTGCAATCTGTGCATCGTCCAGAGAACGCGGCAGCTGTGGCGCTTCCAGCTCAACCAGTTTCAGGTTTTTCGGGTTTTCGGTAACGTCCAGCGCCGTCGGCAGCAGGCCAACACCCTCTTTCAGCTTGATCAAGCCCACTTTTTGCAGCAGCAGCAGGGAACGACCAAGGTTAGTCGGGTCATTTGGGATAGCGACCTGTGAACCGTCCTGCAGCTCATCCAGCGATTTGATTTTTTTGGAGTAGCCAGCAATCGGGTAAACGAACGTATTGCCTACTGCCACCAGTTTGTAGCCGCGATCCTTGATCTGCTGATCCAGATAAGGTTTGTGCTGGAACGCGTTAGCATCGATATCGCCTTTGCTCAGCGCTTCGTTTGGCAGAACATAGTCGTTGAACGTGACCAGCTCAACATCCAGACCGTATTTTTCTTTTGCCACTTTCTGGGCCACTTCAGCAACTTGTTGTTCCGCGCCGACAATCACGCCCACTTTGATGTGGTTCGGATCTTTTTCATCCTGGCCGCAACCCACAAGTGCCAGAGAACCGATCAAGGCTCCAACTGCCGCAAAGGTTTTGAATTTGAACGCCATGCTTATTTCCTTAATGAGTTATTTGTGTTGTGTTTAATGTTACTTGTGCGTCACTGCCCGAACGATGCGATCGCCGGATAACTGAATTAAATAAACCAGAACGACGAGTAATACCAGCACCGTATTCATCACGGTCGCATTGTATCCGATGTAACCATACTGATAGCCAATTTGGCCCAACCCGCCAGCGCCGACGGCACCACCCATCGCCGAGTAGCCGACCAGCGTAATGAGCGTAATGGTTGCTGCGTTCACCAGACCAGGCAATGCTTCTGGCAGGAGCACTTTACGTACGATCTGCAGCGGTGTGGCCCCCATCGCCCGGGAAGCTTCGATAAGCCCGGCAGGGATTTCCAGCAGGGCGTTTTCTACCATACGTGCGATGAACGGCGCGGCGCCAACCGTCAGCGGTACGATGGCCGCCTGTAGACCGATTGACGTGCCAACAATCATTCTCGTGAATGGAATCATCCACACCAATAAGATAATGAAAGGGATAGAACGGAAAATATTGACCAACGCAGAAAGCGTACGGTAAAGCTTTGCGTTCTCAATAATTTGCCCTGGACGAGTGACATACAGCAGCACGCCCACTGGCAGTCCAATGACAAAACCAAAAAAGCCGGACACAAAAGTCATTGCCAGCGTTTCCCAGACGCCACGCACCAGCAACCATATCATCGGCTCAGACATAACCCAGTACCTCTACTTTTACATGGTGTTGCTGCAGCCAGGCAATGGCAGCTTGCGTTTCTTCTGGCGTACCGTGCATCTCCGTCAGCATGATGCCGAACTTCACACCGCCTGCGTAATCCATCTGCGCACTAATAATGTTGTTATTCACGTTGAAGCGACGTGCCGTCTCTGAGAGCAGAGGGGCATCAACCGACTGACCGGTAAATTCCATACGCAGCATTGGGACGCTGTCTGCGTGCGGCTCGGGTTTTAAACGTTCCAGATAATCTTCCGGAATATCCAGATGCAGGGTGGACTGAATAAATTTCTGTGCCAGCGGGGTTTTCGGGTGTGAAAACACTTCGCTCACCGTGTCCTGTTCAATCAGTTCGCCGTCACTGATCACCGCTACGCAGTCACAGATACGTTTAACCACGTCCATTTCATGCGTAATAAGAAGAATGGTCAGACCGAGACGACGGTTAATGTCTTTCAATAACTCCAGAATGGAGCGCGTTGTTGCCGGATCCAGTGCACTGGTGGCTTCATCGCACAGCAAGACTTTCGGATTGCTGGCCAGTGCGCGGGCAATCGCGACACGTTGCTTTTGACCGCCCGAGAGATTGGCCGGGTAGCTGTCATGTTTATCACTGAGGCCAACCAAATCTAACAACTCTGACACGCGACGCTTAATCTCGTCTTTCGGCGTGTTGTCCAGTTCCAGCGGCAAAGCGACGTTACCAAATACGGTACGTGAAGATAACAGGTTAAAATGCTGAAAAATCATGCCTATCTGGCGACGGGATTTTGTCAGCTCAGATTCTGACAACGTAGTCAGTTCCTGACCTCCAACCTGCACGCTGCCTTCGGTTGGACGTTCAAGCAGGTTTACACAGCGAATTAATGTACTTTTACCGGCACCGGAGGCGCCAATAACGCCATAAATTTGCCCGGCAGGGACATGCAGGCTGACATTATTCAGAGCCTGAATGGTGCGAGTCCCCTGTTGGAACACTTTGGTGATATTCGAAAGTTTAATCATTGATTATTTATTATCGTAATTAAGTTAGCCGTGGCATTTTCGTCTGCCTGATACGGTCGACGCCGTCAACAAGATGGATGTTAAGGCATCCAGACGTCTAAATCAATCCAGCTTTCGACGATGAGCACTTTCTTGCTTGCGGAAACATGCGATACTAGCGGCATATACCTTATTCAGGAGTAAACCGGTGGCAAAATCAGTACCTGCAATTTTTCTCGACCGTGATGGCACAATCAATGTGGATCATGGCTACGTGCATGAAATAGACGAGTTTGAGTTTATCGATGGCGTTATCGACGCAATGCGTGAACTTAAGAAGATGGGGTATGCGCTGGTGGTTGTCACCAACCAGTCGGGTATTGCACGCGGTAAGTTTACCGAAGCGCAGTTTGAAACGCTGACTGAATGGATGGACTGGTCTCTGGCCGACCGGGATGTTGAACTGGACGGTATCTATTATTGTCCGCATCACCCGCAGGGGAGTGTGGAAGAGTTCCGTCAGGTCTGCGATTGCCGTAAACCGCATCCCGGTATGTTTATCTCCGCTCGCGATTTCCTGCACATCGATATGGCTGCTTCTTATATGGTCGGCGATAAAGTAGAAGACATGCAGGCAGCGGCAGCAGCCAATGTAGGGACAAAAGTTTTGGTGCGTACAGGTAAACCTGTCACCCCTGAAGCAGAAAATGCAGCAGACTGGGTGATAAATAGCCTTGCAGATCTGCCTCAGGCCATCAAAAAGCAGCAAAAATAGGCATTATGGTGAAAAGGTGAACGGTTGGCGTTTTTTTTCTATTTTTGACTTGTCAGCCCGAAATAACTCCCTATAATGCGCCTCCATCGACACGGCGGATGTGAATCACTTCACACAAACAGCCGGTTCGGTTGAAGAGAAAAATCCTGAAAATCAGGGTTGACTCTGAAAGAGGAAAGCGTAATATACGCCACCTCGCGACAGAGCGCTAAAGCGCGTCGCAACTGCTCTTTAACAATTTATCAGACAATCTGTGTGGGCACTCGAAGATACGGATTCTTAACGTCGCAAGACGAAAAATGAATACCAAGTCTCAAGAGTGAACATACGTAATTCATTACGAAGTTTAATTCACGAGCATCAAACTTAAATTGAAGAGTTTGATCATGGCTCAGATTGAACGCTGGCGGCAGGCCTAACACATGCAAGTCGAACGGTAGCACAGAGGAGCTTGCTCCTTGGGTGACGAGTGGCGGACGGGTGAGTAATGTCTGGGAAACTGCCCGATGGAGGGGGATAACTACTGGAAACGGTAGCTAATACCGCATAACGTCGCAAGACCAAAGAGGGGGACCTTCGGGCCTCTTGCCATCGGATGTGCCCAGATGGGATTAGCTAGTAGGTGGGGTAACGGCTCACCTAGGCGACGATCCCTAGCTGGTCTGAGAGGATGACCAGCCACACTGGAACTGAGACACGGTCCAGACTCCTACGGGAGGCAGCAGTGGGGAATATTGCACAATGGGCGCAAGCCTGATGCAGCCATGCCGCGTGTATGAAGAAGGCCTTCGGGTTGTAAAGTACTTTCAGCGGGGAGGAAGGCGATACGGTTAATAACCGTGTCGATTGACGTTACCCGCAGAAGAAGCACCGGCTAACTCCGTGCCAGCAGCCGCGGTAATACGGAGGGTGCAAGCGTTAATCGGAATTACTGGGCGTAAAGCGCACGCAGGCGGTCTGTCAAGTCGGATGTGAAATCCCCGGGCTCAACCTGGGAACTGCATCCGAAACTGGCAGGCTAGAGTCTTGTAGAGGGGGGTAGAATTCCAGGTGTAGCGGTGAAATGCGTAGAGATCTGGAGGAATACCGGTGGCGAAGGCGGCCCCCTGGACAAAGACTGACGCTCAGGTGCGAAAGCGTGGGGAGCAAACAGGATTAGATACCCTGGTAGTCCACGCCGTAAACGATGTCGACTTGGAGGTTGTGCCCTTGAGGCGTGGCTTCCGGAGCTAACGCGTTAAGTCGACCGCCTGGGGAGTACGGCCGCAAGGTTAAAACTCAAATGAATTGACGGGGGCCCGCACAAGCGGTGGAGCATGTGGTTTAATTCGATGCAACGCGAAGAACCTTACCTACTCTTGACATCCACGGAATTTAGCAGAGATGCTTTAGTGCCTTCGGGAACCGTGAGACAGGTGCTGCATGGCTGTCGTCAGCTCGTGTTGTGAAATGTTGGGTTAAGTCCCGCAACGAGCGCAACCCTTATCCTTTGTTGCCAGCGGTTCGGCCGGGAACTCAAAGGAGACTGCCAGTGATAAACTGGAGGAAGGTGGGGATGACGTCAAGTCATCATGGCCCTTACGAGTAGGGCTACACACGTGCTACAATGGCATATACAAAGAGAAGCGACCTCGCGAGAGCAAGCGGACCTCATAAAGTATGTCGTAGTCCGGATCGGAGTCTGCAACTCGACTCCGTGAAGTCGGAATCGCTAGTAATCGTGGATCAGAATGCCACGGTGAATACGTTCCCGGGCCTTGTACACACCGCCCGTCACACCATGGGAGTGGGTTGCAAAAGAAGTAGGTAGCTTAACCTTCGGGAGGGCGCTTACCACTTTGTGATTCATGACTGGGGTGAAGTCGTAACAAGGTAACCGTAGGGGAACCTGCGGTTGGATCACCTCCTTACCTTAAAGAACCTGCCTTTGTAGTGCTCACACAGATTGTCTGATGAAAAGTAAATAGCAAGGCGTCTTGCGATTGAGACTTCAGTGTCCCCTTCGTCTAGAGGCCCAGGACACCGCCCTTTCACGGCGGTAACAGGGGTTCGAATCCCCTAGGGGACGCCACTTGCTGGTTCGTGAGTGAAAGTCACCTGCCTTAATATCTCAAAACTGACTTCCGAGTCATGTTTGAGATATTTGCTCTTTAAAAATCTGGATCAAGCTGAAAATTGAAACGACACACTGTGTCTGTTCTCCGTAATAAGAACAGACAAGCGGTGTGTTCGAGTCTCTCAAATTTTCGCAACACGATGTGTTTTACGAAACACCTTCGGGTTGTGAGGTTAAGCGACTAAGCGTACACGGTGGATGCCCTGGCAGTCAGAGGCGATGAAGGACGTGCTAATCTGCGATAAGCGTCGGTAAGGTGATATGAACCGTTATAACCGGCGATTTCCGAATGGGGAAACCCAGTGTGATTCGTCACACTATCATTACGTGAATACATAGCGTAATGAAGCGAACCGGGGGAACTGAAACATCTAAGTACCCCGAGGAAAAGAAATCAACCGAGATTCCCCCAGTAGCGGCGAGCGAACGGGGAGCAGCCCAGAGTCTGAATCAGCATGTGTGGTAGTGGAACGGTCTGGAAAGTCCGGCGATACAGGGTGATAGCCCCGTACACAAAATCGCATGTGTTGTGAACTCGAAGAGTAGGGCGGGACACGTGGTATCCTGTCTGAATATGGGGGGACCATCCTCCAAGGCTAAATACTCCTGACTGACCGATAGTGAACCAGTACCGTGAGGGAAAGGCGAAAAGAACCCCGGCGAGGGGAGTGAAAAAGAACCTGAAACCGTGTACGTACAAGCAGTGGGAGCCTTGATTTATCAGGGTGACTGCGTACCTTTTGTATAATGGGTCAGCGACTTATATTCTGTAGCAAGGTTAACCGAATAGGGGAGCCGAAGGGAAACCGAGTCTTAACTGGGCGTTAAGTTGCAGGGTATAGACCCGAAACCCGGTGATCTAGCCATGGGCAGGTTGAAGGTTGGGTAACACTAACTGGAGGACCGAACCGACTAATGTTGAAAAATTAGCGGATGACTTGTGGCTGGGGGTGAAAGGCCAATCAAACCGGGAGATAGCTGGTTCTCCCCGAAAGCTATTTAGGTAGCGCCTCGTGAACTCATCTTCGGGGGTAGAGCACTGTTTCGGCTAGGGGGTCATCCCGACTTACCAACCCGATGCAAACTGCGAATACCGAAGAATGTTATCACGGGAGACACACGGCGGGTGCTAACGTCCGTCGTGAAGAGGGAAACAACCCAGACCGCCAGCTAAGGTCCCAAAGTCATGGTTAAGTGGGAAACGATGTGGGAAGGCACAGACAGCCAGGATGTTGGCTTAGAAGCAGCCATCATTTAAAGAAAGCGTAATAGCTCACTGGTCGAGTCGGCCTGCGCGGAAGATGTAACGGGGCTAAACCATGCACCGAAGCTGCGGCAGCGACACTATGTGTTGTTGGGTAGGGGAGCGTTCTGTAAGCCGTTGAAGGTGGCCTGTGAGGGTTGCTGGAGGTATCAGAAGTGCGAATGCTGACATAAGTAACGATAAAGCGGGTGAAAAGCCCGCTCGCCGGAAGACCAAGGGTTCCTGTCCAACGTTAATCGGGGCAGGGTGAGTCGACCCCTAAGGCGAGGCCGAAAGGCGTAGTCGATGGGAAACAGGTTAATATTCCTGTACTTGGTGTTACTGCGAAGGGGGGACGGAGAAGGCTATGTTGGCCGGGCGACGGTTGTCCCGGTTTAAGCATGTAGGCGGAGGTTCCAGGTAAATCCGGTTCCTTATTAACGCTGAGGTGTGATGACGAGGCACTACGG
Source organism: Citrobacter sp. R56 (assembly GCF_016811995.1). Lineage (GTDB taxonomy): Bacteria > Pseudomonadota > Gammaproteobacteria > Enterobacterales > Enterobacteriaceae > Citrobacter_D > Citrobacter_D enshiensis. The sequence continues at coordinate 3,661,371 of NZ_CP069159.1, read as the reverse complement.
TGCTGAAGTAACAAATGCCCTGCTTCCAGGAAAAGCCTCTAAGCATCAGGTAACACAAAATCGTACCCCAAACCGACACAGGTGGTCAGGTAGAGAATACCAAGGCGCTTGAGAGAACTCGGGTGAAGGAACTAGGCAAAATGGTGCCGTAACTTCGGGAGAAGGCACGCTGATATGTAGGTGAAGCGACTTGCTCGTGGAGCTGAAATCAGTCGAAGATACCAGCTGGCTGCAACTGTTTATTAAAAACACAGCACTGTGCAAACACGAAAGTGGACGTATACGGTGTGACGCCTGCCCGGTGCCGGAAGGTTAATTGATGGGGTTATCCGTAAGGAGAAGCTCTTGATCGAAGCCCCGGTAAACGGCGGCCGTAACTATAACGGTCCTAAGGTAGCGAAATTCCTTGTCGGGTAAGTTCCGACCTGCACGAATGGCGTAATGATGGCCAGGCTGTCTCCACCCGAGACTCAGTGAAATTGAACTCGCTGTGAAGATGCAGTGTACCCGCGGCAAGACGGAAAGACCCCGTGAACCTTTACTATAGCTTGACACTGAACACTGGTCCTTGATGTGTAGGATAGGTGGGAGGCTTTGAAGTGTGGACGCCAGTCTGCATGGAGCCAACCTTGAAATACCACCCTTTAATGGCTGGTGTTCTAACGTAGACCCGTGATCCGGGTTGCGGACAGTGTCTGGTGGGTAGTTTGACTGGGGCGGTCTCCTCCTAAAGAGTAACGGAGGAGCACGAAGGTTAGCTAATCCTGGTCGGACATCAGGAGGTTAGTGCAAAGGCATAAGCTAGCTTGACTGCGAGAGTGACGGCTCGAGCAGGTGCGAAAGCAGGTCTTAGTGATCCGGTGGTTCTGAATGGAAGGGCCATCGCTCAACGGATAAAAGGTACTCCGGGGATAACAGGCTGATACCGCCCAAGAGTTCATATCGACGGCGGTGTTTGGCACCTCGATGTCGGCTCATCACATCCTGGGGCTGAAGTAGGTCCCAAGGGTATGGCTGTTCGCCATTTAAAGTGGTACGCGAGCTGGGTTTAGAACGTCGTGAGACAGTTCGGTCCCTATCTGCCGTGGGCGCTGGAGAATTGAGGGGGGCTGCTCCTAGTACGAGAGGACCGGAGTGGACGCATCACTGGTGTTCGGGTTGTCATGCCAATGGCATTGCCCGGTAGCTAAATGCGGAAGAGATAAGTGCTGAAAGCATCTAAGCACGAAACTTGCCCCGAGATGAGTTCTCCCTGAGACTATAAGTCTCCTGAAGGAACGTTGAAGACTACGACGTTGATAGGTCGGGTGTGTAAGTGTAGCGATACATTGAGCTAACCGATACTAATGAACCGTGAGGCTTAACCTTACAACGCCAAAGGTGTTTTGGCGAAGAGACCAATAATCAGCTTGATACAGATTAATCGACAGACCGTAGAGGTGTGTTGAAAACAGAATTTGCCTGGCGGCTGTAGCGCGGTGGTCCCACCTGACCCCATGCCGAACTCAGAAGTGAAACGCCGTAGCGCCGATGGTAGTGTGGGGTCTCCCCATGCGAGAGTAGGGAACTGCCAGGCATCAAATTAAGCAGTAACCGGAGTATTCCGGTAGTTGTAGAAAAATTCGGTGGAGCGGTAGTTCAGTTGGTTAGAATACCTGCCTGTCACGCAGGGGGTCGCGGGTTCGAGTCCCGTCCGTTCCGCCACTTATTAAGAGCCCTGAGTTAACACTCAGGGCTTTTTCTTTATCTGCGATTTGGTTATTGCTACATTCGCAAAAATCTTCTGCGTTTTACCCTCTTTTTTCTCATATCTGTCACAGCGATAATCCTCCTCTGCTAATGAACAGCATTAATAAAGAGGAATTCAATGACAATCCCTGCATTTGGTTTAGGCACTTTTCGCCTGAAAGACGACGTCGTCATCGCATCCGTAAAAACCGCTATTGAGCTGGGTTATCGTGCTGTTGATACTGCACAAATATATGATAATGAAGCCGCTGTCGGCCAGGCAATAGCAGAAAGCAACGTACCGCGCAGCGAACTCTACATCACCACCAAGATCTGGACAGAAAACCTGAGCAAAGAGAGGCTGATCCCAAGCCTCAAAGAGAGTCTGAAAAAACTGCGCACGGACTATGTTGATTTAACCCTGATTCACTGGCCGTCACCTAATGATGCGGTGTCAGTAGAAGAGTTTATGCAGGCGCTGCTGGATGCGAAAAAACAAGGTCTGACGCGCGAAATTGGTATTTCGAACTTCACTATCCCTCTCATGGAAAAAGCGATTAGCGCGATCGGTGTCGGGAATATCGCAACGAACCAGATCGAACTCTCTCCGTATCTGCGAAACCGTAAGGTGGTGGATTGGGCGAGCGAACACGGTATTCACATTACCTCCTACATGACACTGGCTTATGGCAAGGCATTGAAAGATGAGACGATTATCCGTATCGCGACGAAGCATAACGCCACTCCTGCTCAGGTGATTCTGGCATGGGCGATGGGTGAAGGTTATTCAGTGATCCCGTCCTCAACCCGGCGTGAAAATCTGGCAAGCAACCTGCAGGCGTTGGATCTGCAACTGGATTCTGAGGACAAAAAAGCGATCGCCGCACTGGATTGCAACGATCGTCTGGTGAGTCCGGAAGGGCTGGCACCGAACTGGGATTAACTCACCTGCGTGCGGGTGGTAATGCTACCCGCATGTTCACTGAGAAAATCGATAAACGCGCGAATACGCGGGCTGACTGCCTTATCGCTGTAGTAAACCGCACTAAACGGCATCTCGATCGGAACACGATGTTCGGCGAGCAGTTCAACAAATTCTCCCCGCTCCAGCTCCTTCGCAATCATATAGTCTGACAGACACGCGATCCCGTTGCCGCTCAGGCACAGCTGCTTTATCGTCTCTCCGCTATTAGAAGAAAGCCCGCTGGTAATCTCATGAAGCTGCCCATCGCAGCAGGAGACCGGCCAGGTATTCAGCGTAGCCGGTTCGGTAAAACCTAAACAGAGATGATCTTTCAGATCGGCGACGGTTTCGGGCTTACCATACTGTGCAATGTAATCCGGCGAAGCGATAATTTTACGGTAACTGGTAAACAGTGGGCGAGCGCGAAGACTGGAATCGCTTAATGCACCTGCGCGGATCGCCACATCAACCTTCCTCTCGATAAGATTGATAAAGGTCTCCGAGGAGACCAACGAAAGAGTTACCTCCGGATAACGTTCGCGGAATGGCTTGATCAGCGGCGTCAGAAAGTTAAGCGTCACCGGTGTTGCGGCATCTATACGCAGCAATCCACGTGGGGTATTGCGCGTTTCCATAATCTCCGTCTCGGCGGCGGCCATTTCCTGCAATATTGACTGTACGCGCCTGAAATAACGCTCGCCTTCCTCTGTGAGGCTTAACTGGCGTGTTGTGCGATTAAGCAAACCCACACCCAATTTCATTTCCAGTTTTTTGACGGCACGACTAACGGCAGAGTTAGCCTGGCCAAGTTGTTCTGCGGCGCGGCTGAAACTACCACTTTCTACCACAGCAACAAAAATCGCGAGTTCTTCTGATGTTGCTTTCATTTTTGCACCTGAAGCAAAATTATATTGAGATTTTGGATATTTTTGTCATTAAAACACCACTGCATACTACGTGTCATCTACTTAGTGATGATATGGAGTGACTTATGCCGTTAGCGTTACTTGCACTGACAATCAGTGCCTTTGCAATTGGCACAACCGAATTTGTGATAGTGGGTCTGGTGCCTACCATTGCCGAACAACTGGCGATCTCGTTGCCTTCTGCGGGGTTATTGGTCTCAATCTACGCTCTGGGGGTCGCGATCGGCGCTCCAGTGCTGACAGCATTAACCGGACGTTTACCGCGTAAACAGTTGCTGGTTGCATTGATGGTTCTGTTTACTGCCGGGAATATTTTGGCATGGCAGGCACCTGGGTATATGACACTGGTAGTCGCTCGTCTGCTGACGGGACTGGCGCATGGTGTGTTCTTCTCTATTGGCTCGACAATTGCGACGAGTCTGGTGCCAAAAGAGAAAGCCGCGTCAGCCATTGCCATTATGTTTGGCGGCTTAACTGTTGCCCTGGTCACCGGCGTTCCGCTGGGAACATTTATCGGTCAGCATTTTGGATGGCGTGAAACGTTTCTTGCTGTCTCAATGCTCGGTATCATCGCATTGATCAGCAGCCTGATTCTGATTCCGGCGAATATACCAGGCCGTGCTGCCGCGACGATCCGCGATCAGATACGCGTGTTAACACACCCACGCCTGCTGATTATCTATGCCATCACCGCGTTAGGCTACGGTGGCGTATTTTCCGCGTTTACCTTTCTGGCACCAATGATGCAGAACCTGGCGGGGTTTTCACCGGCAGCCGTGAGCTGGATTTTGCTGGGGTATGGTGTTTCTGTTGCTATCGGCAATATCTGGGGCGGTAAGCTGGCGGATAAGCATGGCGCAGTTCCGGCATTGAAATTTATCTTTGCCGCGCTGGTTGTGTTGTTGATGGTCTTCCAGTTCACGGCATCAGTACAATATGCTGCGCTGGCGACCATCCTGGTGATGGGGATCTTTGCTTTTGGCAACGTGCCAGGATTGCAGGTATATGTGGTACAAAAAGCGGAACAATTTACGCCCAATGCCGTGGATGTCGCTTCAGGCCTGAATATTGCGGCATTCAACATTGGGATTGCGATAGGATCCGTCGTGGGCGGGCAAACCGTACAGCATTTTGGTTTAGCACAAACGCCGTGGATTGGCGCGGTGATTGTGCTGGGAGCCTTCTTACTCATGGGAGTCAGTGGAAGGCTGGATAAACCGTCACGCGTTGCCCTGGGCTAAGCTGTTGATGTAAGTGCTCGCTTACAAAACAATATGTAATTGTCCGTTGAAAGTGTGAGCTAAAATCCCTATAACAGAAGAACCAGTCCGGATCCGGGCTGGTTGACGTTATAGAGGTTTGAAAGTCAAAAGTGCGAAAAAACACCTATGCCATGCGCTATGTCGCCGGACAACCTGCAGAACGGATTTTACCGCCTGGGTCGTTTGCGAGTATCGGCCAGGCATTACCCGCCGGAGAGCCGTTAAGCAGTGAAGACCGCATTCGGATCCTGGTGTGGAATATCTTCAAACAGCAGCGTGCCGAATGGCTGTCGGTGCTGAAGAACTTCGGCAAAGATGCGCATCTTGTTCTATTGCAAGAAGCGCAAACCACGCCAGAGCTGGTGCAGTTTGCCACCGCAAACTATCTGGCGGCTGACCAGGTTCCGGCTTTTGTTCTGCCTCAACATCCTTCCGGCGTGATGACGCTTTCAGCTGCTCACCCTGTATACTGCTGCCCACTGCGCGAACGCGAGCCGATCTTACGCCTGGCGAAATCTGCGCTGGTAACGGTCTATCCGTTGCCTGATTCGCGATTATTAATGGTCGTCAATATCCATGCGGTTAATTTCAGCCTGGGGGTCGATGTGTACAGTAAGCAGCTACTTCCTATTGGTGACCAGATTGCACACCATAGTGGCCCGGTGATAATGGCAGGCGATTTCAATGCCTGGAGCCGCCAGCGCATGAATGCGCTGTATCGCTTTGCGCGTGAAATGTCGCTTCGTCAGGTGCGCTTTACGGATGATCAGCGCCGTCGGGCCTTTGGCCGTCCTCTCGATTTTGTCTTTTATCGTGGTCTGAACGTTAGTGAAGCCTCTGTACTGGTCACGCGCGCGTCCGATCATAACCCACTACTCGTTGAATTCAGTCCCGGCAAACCTGAGCAGTAGGTGTGTCAGGTCTGCCGTAGGGCAGGCCAGTAGCGGTGCTGCCCTTTACCTCCCAACCAGAAAAGGGCAATACAATGACAACACACTCTCATCATGACAACGTCGAAAAACAGTTCGGTTCGCAGGCGAATGCCTATTTAACCAGTGCCGTACACGCCACTGGCCGTGATTTACAGCGTCTGGCGCAAAGACTGTCTGCGTTTCCTCTGGCTCATGTTCTGGATATGGGGTGTGGGGCGGGGCATGCCAGTTTTATTGCCGCACAGAATGTGCAACGCGTTGTGGCGTACGACTTGTCCTCTCAAATGCTGGAAGTCGTTGCACAAGCTGCGAGCGAGAAAGGGTTAAGTAATATTGCTACGCGGCAAGGTTATGCCGAAAAGTTACCCTTCGACGATCACGTGTTTGATGTGGTTATCAGCCGTTATTCAGCCCATCACTGGCATGATGTTGGTATGGCGCTGCGTGAGGTGTGCCGTGTATTGAAACCGGGTGGCAGACTGATAATGATGGATGTGATGTCGCCAGGGCATCCGGTTCGTGACATCTGGTTGCAGACGGTTGAAGCGTTGCGTGATACCTCGCACGTGCGTAACTATTCAAGCGGCGAGTGGCTGTCTTTCATTAATAACGCGAATTTGGTCGTCGACACGCTGCTGACCGATCGTTTACCCCTGGAATTCAGCTCATGGGTAGCACGGATGCGCACACCGGCCGCATTAGCACAAGCCATACGCATGTATCAGGAGAGCGCATCGGGGGAGGTGAAGGGCTACTTTGCGTTGCAGGAGGATGGTTCCTTTACCAGCGACACCATCATGATTGAAGCGCGTAAAGCGTAAATAAAAAAGGCACCGGGGGAATCGGTGCCTTTTTCACATTATGCTTATCAGGAGTCTGGCATACCGTTGTTTTTCACAAACAACGTTAGCTGATCGCCGGGCTGCAGATTATCCGTATCGTTGTTCCAGCGCATCACATCTTTGATGTTAACGCCGTGACGCTTAGCGATGCTCGAAAGAGAATCCCCTTTACGCACACGATAGGTAATACTGTCGCTGTTGTTAGCCAGTCGCTGCGCGCTAGTGCCCGCGCCAACCGTCAAACTTTGCCCAACTTTCAGGCTGGAACCACGCAGATTGTTCCACTGCTTCAGATCGCTTGCTTTCACGCCAAGACGCGAAGCGATGCCCGAAAGCGTGTCGCCAGAGCGAACCGTGTAGCTACGGCTGTTCAGTGGCGTATTATCTGCAACTAACGTTGACTGTACCGCCGCAATTTCGCCGGAAGCCAGAGACTCACGCAGTTGTGCTGCATGCTTCTTTGGAATCATCACGTATTGCGGGCCGCTTGCACCCAACGTAGAGCCTTTCACGCCAGCATTAAACGTCTTTAGCTTGCTGACGGAAATTCCCGCCATATCTGCAACCTGCGCCATTTCTACCGGACTGCTCAAGCGAACACGCGCCAACGCCCGACTTTCGTCTGTCGTAGGCAGACGCACGCCATAGCGTTTGCTGTTTTTGAGAATATCGCTCAAAGCCAGCATTTTTGGCACGTACTGCTTCGTTTCCTGAGGTAATGGAAGTGACCAAAAGTCCGTCGCTTTGCCACGAGCTTTGTTCGCTTTCATCGCCTTCATCACGCGACCTTCGCCGCTATTATAAGCCGCTACGGTCAACAGCCAGTCGCCGTCAAACATTTTGTTCAGACGTTGCATCATGTCCAGCGCCGCCGTTGTGGATGCCACAACATCGCGACGTGCATCATAACTGCGCGTCTGTTTTAAACCATAATTGCGCCCCGTGCTCGGAATGATCTGCCAAATGCCAGCTGCATTGGCGCCAGACGTCGCGTGAGGATCAAAAGCGCTCTCCACTATGGGTAGTAGTACCAGTTCCATAGGCATGTTACGTTTTTTAACTTGCCCGGCTATCCAGTACATATACGGCTCTGCCCGTAAAGTTACATCGTGGAGATAGCTCTTATTGCGTAAATATTTCTGTTTCTGTTCGCGAATCCGGTTATTTTCCGGAATTCCCATCTTTAGCTCGTCACCAATGAAAGCCCACAGGTCTTGATCCGGCGCGATAGACGTCCCATCGTCCATCCATCGAGCCTGACTCGTAAACTTTCCTGCTTCCCCTTGACCAGCTGCAGAAAGGCTCTGTGCGTGCTGTTGAACACCAGCGTTCTGAGACGACTGGCACCCCACGAGCAGGACAGAGGCGAGTAATATCGCTTTTGCCTTCATGTGTGTGTCAATAGTTGCTTAAAAGACGACCGATCATAACGGCGAAGTTTGCGAATGACAAGTAGGAATTGTCAGAACCTGTCTTTCTTTGACCTTAACCAGGCAAAACGCTCTTCAGGGTGTTGCAATATTGTTTCTTTGTTTATTTCATTAATTAAATCAATATCTTCCGTTCTTAGAAAAATATTGTTTTGCCGCTCATTTTTCAGAGTAACGGGTAGTGTCATTTGGTTTTTTGCGCGTAACTCATTAACTTTACGATAATATTCATTAATGAACGAATCGTGCGGTAGGATGCTGAGTGCAAACTTAATATTTGATAACGTATATTCATGGGCGCTACACACCAATGTATCATCAGGAAGTGCACATATTTTTTTAAGTGATTGATACATTTGAATTGAAGTGCCTTCAAACAAACGTCCACATCCCCCTGAAAACAGAGTATCCCCGCAAAATAGATAAGGGTGGCTAAAGTAACAGATATGTCCTAAAGTGTGACCCGGTGTGGCAAATACACTAAATTCATGCCCTAAAATGAAGGCACTTTCGCCATCTTTGACTACCTGAGTCGTTCCCTTATCTTGTGTCTCTGCCGGTCCGTAAACCACAATTTTAGGAAAATGCTCACGGAGTTCTTTCACACCGCCAACGTGATCCTGATGATGATGAGTGAGTAAAATCGCTTCCGGTTGCCAGTTATGCTCCGCAATCGCATCCAACACCGGTTTTGCGTCACCGGGATCGACAATCAGGCAATGTCCTTCATTATTAGTAAGAACCCAGATGTAATTGTCCTGAAACGCGGGAATACTGTTAAGATTCATAGATTACCTCTCAAACGTAGCGGAAGGTCGTGATGAAACCGGCAAGGATCCCTCAAACTGCTATAGCACCTGAATGCTGGGGCGATCTGCCCTGGGGTGAGTACTATCGTGAGGCGCTGGAACAACAACTTAACCCGTGGTTCGCTAAAATGTATGGTTTTCACCTGCTTAAGGTCGGTAATTTAAGCGCAGAAATCAACTCGGAAGCGTGCGCTGTCTCCCACCAGGTAAATGTTTCCGCACAAGGTTCGCCGGTCCAGGTTCAGGCCGACCCATTGCATCTGCCCTTTGCCGATAAATCTGTTGATGTGTGTTTGTTGGCGCATACGTTGCCCTGGTGCGCAGATCCGCACCGTTTACTTAATGAAGCTGACCGCGTGTTAATTGATGATGGCTGGCTTGTGTTAAGCGGGTTCAATCCTGTGAGCCTGATGGGATTACGCAAGTTGGTGCCGGTATTACGTAAAACGAGCCCCTATAACAGCCGAATGTTTACGCTTATGCGTCAGTTCGACTGGTTATCCCTGCTGAATTTTGAAGTGTTACACTATAGCCGCTTTCACGTCTTGCCCTGGGCAAAGCAGGGCGGGAAGCTGTTGAGTGCGCATGTTCCGGCATTGGGTTGTCTGCAGCTTATTGTCGCGCGCAAGCGAACCATTCCGCTCACGCTTAACCCAATGAAACAAAATAAAAACACAGCGCGGATTCGACAAACTGTCGGTGCGACCCGCCATTACCGTAAACCCGACGCCTAAGTTTCCGGCTGATACCCGGTGTCTTCCTGAGTGGGATTCATTGCGGCGGCACGTGCAAGCTCATCGCAGCGTTCATTTTCCGGATGGCCGGCATGGCCTTTTACCCATTCCCATTTAATTTGGTGCTGGCCCAACGCCGCGTCGAGACGCTTCCAGAGATCAACGTTCTTCACCGGTTTTTTATCCGCGGTTTTCCAGCCACGTTTTTTCCAGTTGTGGATCCACTGCGTAATCCCCTGGCGGACGTACTGACTGTCAGTACTGAGCACAACGTTGCAGTGCTCCTTCAGTGCTTCCAGTGCGACAATGGCCGCCATCAACTCCATGCGGTTATTCGTCGTGAGGGTATACCCTTCGTTAAAGGTTTTTTCGCGGCCGCGATAGCGTAAAATAGCGCCATAACCGCCAGGCCCTGGATTGCCAAGACAAGAACCATCGGTGAAAATTTCTACCTGTTTAAGCATCTCTGGTAGACTTCCTGTAATTTGAAATCGAACTGTAAACGACAAGTCTGACATAAATGACCGCTATGAGCACTGCAATTACACGACAGATCGTCCTGGATACCGAAACCACGGGTATGAACCAGATCGGCGCGCACTACGAAGGGCACAAGATTATTGAAATTGGTGCTGTCGAGGTGGTCAATCGTCGTCTGACGGGGAATAACTTCCACGTCTACCTTAAACCTGACCGGCTGGTGGACCCGGAAGCGTTCGGGGTACACGGTATTGCAGATGAATTTTTGCTCGATAAACCGACGTTTGCCGAGGTAGCCGATGAGTTCCTCGATTACATTCGGGGCGCTGAACTGGTTATTCATAACGCGTCGTTTGATATCGGCTTTATGGATTATGAGTTCGGTAAACTCCATCGCGACATCCCAAAGACGAACACCTTCTGCAAAGTGACCGATAGCCTGGCGCTGGCGAGGAAGATGTTTCCTGGCAAGCGTAACAGCCTCGATGCGTTGTGCTCACGTTATGAAATAGACAACAGCAAACGAACCCTGCACGGCGCATTGCTCGATGCCCAGATTCTGGCCGACGTTTATCTGATGATGACGGGCGGTCAAACGACGATGGCTTTTACGATGGAAGGGGAAAGTCAGCAGCAGCAGGGTGAGGCGGGGATCCAACGCATTGTTCGCCAGGCGGGTAGGTTACGCGTTGTTTTAGCCACTGATGAAGAGCTGGCGGCGCATGAGTCGCGTCTTGACCTTGTTCAGAAGAAGGGCGGAAGTTGTCTCTGGCGAGCCTAGTTTGCCTTTTTACGCGCTAAAAATAACCTCTCGGGCGATTTTTACAGCAAACGATTCGAAACGTGAGAAAAAGCGTTGACGAGGTGCGAAGCAATCCGTAATATTCGCTTCGTTCCCAAGCGGAACACAACGCGGAGTGGTAGTTCAGTTGGTTAGAATACCTGCCTGTCACGCAGGGGGTCGCGGGTTCGAGTCCCGTCCATTCCGCCACTATTCAGAAGGCCTGAATCAGAAATGATTCAGGCCTTCGTCGTTTTCATATTTGTATTTTCCCCCGGTATGCCATTCCCCTTTGGTTTGTTACCTTCCTCCTGGAGCCGCTCACCGATCTCTCCCTCAACACAATTGTTGCGCTTTCGTGGAGTAGACTCTCGCCCGACGACTTCCTGCCAGCGAGCACGGCAGGGAAGGCGCCGGTAAATACAGCACACCATGTCATCTTTAATCTGACGAAGATTACTGAGCGGTTAACCTGAAAAGCGATTCATCACGCAGGCTAAGCGGGGTGAAAAACTATCACCGATAATGATCGTTTCTTTATTAATGCGTTTCAGCATGTACAGTTTGTCGACGCGTTTGTAGGCGTCGAAAAAAAGATAATCGATTTCATCTGCTGCATCATCATCGGGGGCTTTTTCACGTCCGTCGGGGGTGAGGGTGAAAACGCCTGCGGTATGGCCGAGTGGGCTGGCGTAGCGAAAGAACAGTTTACGGTCAACAGTGAACTCGCCCTCATCGCTTTTGAACTTCCCTTGTACTGACAGTGAAAGGTGCCCGGAGTTGTAGCTGGTTATCAACAGGATCCCATTGAGTACCTTCTTCGAGTTATGGACGTCGAGTATCGACGTGAATTCCGAAGAGCAGGAAAAACTGATCTCTTTTTTCTTCGCATCTCCGGTAATGATGAGGAAGGCGATAGCCGCCAGCCCACAAATGGTAATCACGACTGACCACAATAAAGGAGAGTGATCGCTTTCCGGCTTCATATCATTCCTCATGATGACGATACAGGCTGGCACAGTGGTAATAGCCGAGGTTAAGACCGCATTCAGCAGCAAACGACCAGTCAATCAGGTTATGGTTGCTCGACCAGGTATTGAGATAGAGATCTTTCGTGTGTGAACAGTCCGGGTTAATGCCAACGGACTGGAAAATATCCCGCGCCTTCTTTTCGGTAATGGTGTCGGTGAGGGCATTACCTAAAATATGCACACGGCATTTCTCATAGTTGATCGTCCTGAGAATAGAAGCATCCGTCATGTAGATTTCATTAGGTATCCAGGTCAACCAGGCCGTCGCCAGCACAGCAATGCCGGTAATTAATGCGGTTATCGCAACAGGCCATCGGTTATGCTTCTTCTTCTTTTGTGCCGGCATCGAGGTGGGAGTTTTGTCAGGAATCTGTACCTCTTCCCGTTGCTGAATATTGATACTGACATCGCCCATTCGAAATCCCATACGGGGAATCGTCACGATGAATTCTGCAGGGTGTCCCGTTGACGTTATTGCTTTGCGTAGAAATGAAATATGCTGGTTGAGATTAGCATCTGTCGCTCTGGCTCCATTGTGCTGGAAAACATTCAGCAGAATCTCGTCGCGCGTGGAAATCTCTTTACCATTTTGCAATAAATACAGCAGTAATAGTGATGCTACATTATTCAGTGTGGCCGTTTCACCAGAGGTTAGGTCTTTTAGCGTATTTTTATGCGGTCTAAAAATAAGGCCATCACCGATAATTACGGATTTGATTTTTTTTATTGGTATATGAGAAATCACTGATGTCTCCTTTAAGGCAGGAAATCTCGCATTCGAGTGGTTAAGGCAATAGCATAACATAATTCATTTATAAAAAATGGTTGTACCAAAGAACGTTTTTTTAATGTTTTCATAACAATATTTTAATATCCTTTTCTGAAATTACCAATTCTTCTTCTCGTCTTCGCTATCTTATTGTCATGGCTCACATTTGATATCCATTGTCATTTTTACAAAATATTCATAAATACTTTTTTTTATCATTTAAGCTAAATTAAAAAATACAGAACAGATAAAAATATTATAAATAATATAAAAAGTAGTGTTTTGTGCTGGTTTTTGTGTTTTGTTTGGTCTGTTTTTCGTGATTGATCCGTTCAGTGGCTGTGAAACAACACGATTCCCTGAGTTTGATGGAGAGCAGGTTTTCTCGTTGTCTCATTTTTTCAACGACTTAATATAAACCCCGAAACAGCGTGAACGGCTGTGGAGGGTATTCCGTATGTAATGCCTGTGAAGTTCAAAATAAGGAGTAGCTTGAGAGGGATTATCTGCAAGGAAATGCACCGCTGCTACCTGAATATCAGGATTTCCCAGACAAAAATCGTCTGCGGGAATAGAACGTCGAAATAACCAAAAATAGATATAAGGTTAAGATTTAATATGAAAATGAAAAACGTGGCTATGGCCTGTGCGCTGATGGCGGGAATGACTTTTACTGCCGCTTCTAGTTTTGCTGCTGAAAAGGTAGAACCGACTAACGGTAAAATTCATTTCACCGGTTCTTTGGTGAATTCCGCATGCGGTCTGGCTCCTGAATCTAGCCCAGTACAGGTAAATTTTGGCGAGATCCCGACGTCTCAGTTAAAAGACAATCAGCGTGCTGGTGTTAAGCATGCCAAAATCGTTCTGCAGGGTTGTGATACGACAGTCGCGAAAACCGCAACCGTGACCTACACCCCGGCAACAATTGACAAGGACAACAACGCGCTGGCTGCATTCACCTCTGGTACTGCGCAGGGTGCGGGCATCGGTATGATTGACAGCGGCAACCAGGAAGTGAAATGGGGCGAAGCCGCTTCCGAGGTCAACATCACCGACGGCGAAACCGATATCGATTTCGTGGCTTACCTGCAGGCGAGCAACGCCTCTGCAGCGGTGACTCCAGGTGATTTCGAATCCACCGTTAATTTCCAGATCGACTATCAGTAATGATCTGCTGCGGGCGCATTATTGCGCCTGCTTAACCCTTCCTGCGATTCACTGAAAGGAAATGCGGTTATGCCTGGATGGCGAACGTTACTGCTTTTTATCTTTATATCGCCAGCATGGGTTATGGCTGGCACAGATCATATCGCTAGTACGCCCGGCAAAATGCGGATGCGGGGAAATATTATTGAGGCTGCCTGCTATGTCGATCCGCGGGACCGCTCGCTGCTGGTTGAATTTGACGACCTCTCCGCCAGGGATATTTCCGGGAAGCCCGAAAAAGTCTCGGCGCACGATTTCAGTATTCATTTGTTGGGATGTTCATTAGGGGATTCTCAACACCCAGGGAATGTGTTTCAACGCGCCAACATTACCTTTTCCGGCGCATCCGATCGCGATAATCCCGATTATCTGAGCGTGCAGTCGGAAACTGAAAATTTAGCGATAGAAATATATGACAGCAAAGGACAGCAAATTCATCTGGGCGAACCGTCACCGGACTATGCGCTTAACCCAGGAAAAAACACGCTCAATTTTACGGCTTATTTGATCTCCCGCGACGGACGAATGACATCCGGTGAATTTACCGCGGCCACGCATTTTGTTGTGAATTATCTCTGAGCCGCACCGGCAATTCGGGTATCTGAAGGTTTGCGAACGAAAATGATCACGCTGAAAACAGATAAAACACGTCTGGCGCTTTTTATTGCTCTGGTCTGCGCTTCTTCATGGGTTGAAGCGGATGAGTCAATTGAATTTAATACCGACGTTCTGGATGCCAGCGACAGGCAGAATGTAGATTTGCAGCGCTTTTCTGAAGGCAACTTTGTCACACCCGGCGAATATCTTCTGGATGTTCGCATTAATGGTCAGGAGATCCCACAACAGTCGATCCGCTATATTGTCGATCCTGAAAATAAACATAAATCCATGGCATGCCTGACGCCGGAACAGCTCGAATTACTGGCGCTCAAAGAAGAGGCGCTGGTGCATATTCGTCCGGTTACTGAGACCTGCTATGACATTTCCCGTTTGCCGGGGGTGGCATTAAATAACAGCGCCGGGGTGCTGGACATTACCGTACCGCAGGCATGGATGAAATATACCGATCCTGACTGGACGCCGCCTGAACGTTGGGATAATGGCGTGGCGGGGCTGATATTTGACTACAGCATCTCGGGTCAGACCACACACTACGAACAAGGCGGCGGTCATTACCGCTCTCTGTCGGGCTACGGGCAGACAGGGTTTAACCTCGGCGGCTGGCGTTTTCGCGGACAGTATCAGGCTGATTACTCCTCGGATAATAATCGGGGAAGTATTGACTGGGACCAGATCTACGCCTATCGGCCGTTGCCGATGCAGGCCGCTAAGCTGACGGTAGGCGAAATCTACCTGAATTCTCAGGTATTTGATTCGGTGCGTTTCACAGGCGTTAACCTCGCCAGCGACGAGCGCATGCTGCCGCCGAATTTGCAGGGCTACGCGCCTGAAGTTCACGGTATCGCCCGCAGCAACGCAAAAGTGACCGTCAGCCAGCAGGGGCGAGTCATCTATCAAACCACCGTTCCTGCGGGGCCGTTTAATATTCAGGATCTGCACGGCTCGGTACGCGGCACGCTGGATGTAAGAGTCGAAGAGCAAGATGGCGCCGTACAAACCTTTCAGGTCAACACGGCCGATATTCCCTATCTGACGCGTCCGGGCTACGTGCGTTATAACACCGCTGTCGGTAAGCCTTCGCGTTATAACCACGACGTTCAGGGACCGGCGTTTTACAGCGGCGATTTTTCATGGGGGGTCAGTAATGCGTGGTCTCTGTATGGCGGTGCGTTGCTGGCAGGTGAGCGCTATAACGCCTGGTCGATGGGTATCGGGCGGGATCTGAGCTGGCTGGGTGCGTTGTCGGCTGATGCGACGCAATCCGTGAGTCGGGTGAAGCATCAGGATGAGAAAAAAGGCATGTCCTTTAAGCTCAGCTATGCCAAAACCTTTGATGAATACAACAGTGCCATCACCTTTGCGGGTTACCGCTTTTCGCAGCGAAACTTCCGCTCTTTCTCGCAGTTCCTCGACGAACAGTATGAAAATAACGACAGTGTCGGGAACGAGAAAGAGATGTACACCATCACCGGCAACAAGACCTTTTTTGCTGACGATCCGCGTTTGGCCACGACGCTATACCTGACCTACACCCACCAGAACTACTGGGACCGCCGTTCACAGGATCGTTACGGGATGTCGATGGGGCACAGCTTTTCGTTCGCCGGGATTCGGGGGATTAGCACCAACCTTTCGGCTTACCGCTCTGAGTATCAGGGAAAACGGGATGACAGCCTCTCGCTCTCCCTCTCAATTCCGTGGAACGATGGTCGTTCAATGGATTATGAACTGCAAAACAGCGGCAACCAGACCAGCCAGATGGTTTCGTATTCCGATAACCGCGATAGCAACAACCCGTGGCGTCTGCGCGCCGGGGTCTCTGGTGAAGGGCGCACTGCGTTTGATGGCTATTACAAGCACCGCAGCATGATGGCTGAGCTGGAATCGAACGTCAGCTGGCAGCAGTCACGCTATTTCTCAGTTGGCGGCACGATGCGTGGCGGCTTCACCGCGACGCGTCACGGTGCGGCGCTTCACAACAGCCAGGCGTCGATGAACACCGCCCGCGTGATGGTCGATACCGACGGTGTCGCTAACGTGCCGCTGAACGGTGAACAGGCGCATTCGAACCGCTTCGGCATTGCCGTGGTGCCGGATGTCGTGAGTTATCACAGCTTTGATACCCGCATCGACGTGGACGCGATGGATGAAGACATTTCCGCCACCAAAGCCATCGTCACCAATACCCTGACGGAAGGGGCGATTGGCTATCAGCGCTTTGCCGTGGCTCAGGGGCAAAAAATGATGGCGCTGCTGCGCCTGAAAGATGGTTCGGTACCGCCGTTTGGTGCCGAAGTATTCAATGCCAACGGCGTCAGCGTCGCCATGGTGATGGAAAACGGCATGGCCTGGATTGCCGGTGTGAATCCTGCCGAACGTCTTTCCGTTGCCTGGGGCGGTCGCGCGCAGTGTCACTTACAGGTACCGCAACAACTCAATCCGGAAGGCAACGTGCTGTTGCCTTGTGAATAATTTCCATAACTTGAATGAATCGTGTCATGAAAAACCAAGCTTTTTACTCCGTGCAGCGCTGGCTGAAACCTGTGGCCTGCGGTTTGCTGTTTGCCGCAGAGATCAATACCTCATGGGCGGGCATTGCGCTCGACCGCACCCGACTGATTATCACCGGTGATGCTCGCTCTGTCAGTGCGAACTTAACCAACACCAGCCCGAGTATCCCGTTTCTGGCGCAGTCGTGGGTGGAAGATGCAAGCGGGACAAAAATCACCTCGCCGTTGATGGTCCTGCCGCCGCTGCAACGCATCAACGGTGGGCAAAAGGGCATTGCCCGCGTCACAAAAACCGGTGGCATTAACGCGTTGCCGCAGGATCGCGAAAGCCTCTTCTACCTGAACGTTCGCGAAATTCCGCCCAAACCGGACAAGCCGAACGTACTGCAGCTGGCGATGCAGTCGCGCATCAAGTTGTTTTACCGTCCGACCGCCATCGTGCCGGAAACCCCCGGTGCTGTGTGGCAGAACCAGGTGGTCTTTCACAAGCAGGGCACCCACTGGACCGTGGATAACCCGACGCCTTATTTCGTCACCCTCATCGGCCTGAGTCGTAAGCCGGAAGCGCAAGGAGGTGGCAAGCTGACGGACTTCCCCGGAATTATGGTATCGCCAAAATCCTCTCACGATTTCATCGTCACTGACGGCAGCGTCAGCCAGTTCAGCATGATGTACGTGAACGATTTTGGTGGTCATCCCGAACTGAATTTCAGCTGCACAGGCAATGTGTGTAAGGCATTGCCAATGGAGAAGCAGCCCCGGTAACAGGACTCGGTAAATGAAAAAGATGCTTTGCGCTCTGCTGATGGCGGGAGTGGCCTGTACGGTTCAGGCCAAAGGCGGGCGCCAGGATATGAGCAACGTGTCCGGCGAGTATGGCAACGTCCGTTTTCACGGTCGGGTCTTCGTTTCGCCGTGTGTGCTGGATATGGCGTCACGCGACCAGACCATCGATCTTGGTGATATTTCCGCCAGCCGGTTTCGCCAGGGCGGCGATCGAAGCGATCCGGTGTTGGTCACGCTGTACCTGAACGACTGCTTAAAAGGTTCCGGTCATACCCTGCGGGATTTCCCCGGGCAGACAAGTGAAATGCCTGAACGGACGCACAGCACGGTGGAACGCGGCGTTTCGATGACGCTGATGGCCGAAAGCGCGCCGGAAAACAGCGATCTGGGCCGTATTCATGGCGATGTGCGGGGAGCGGGCATCCGGTTGTTGACTGAACGTAATCAGTTGATCCACCTCAGTCAGCCGCAGCGTATGTGGATCCTTAAACCGGGAGATAACGCCATATACTTTCTCGCGGCGCTGGAATCCATCGGGCGTGAGGTGACCGCTGGCGAATTTAACGGTCTGGTCAGACTGAAGCTGGAGTATCTATGAGCGTATTGCACAAAACGCTGTTGTGGCTAGTACTGGCAGGCTGTCCGCTGGCAGCGCAGGCGTTTACTCAGGGGGAAGGGGAGCCGCAGGGGGGGGCGCCACATCAATATGAGATTGAGCTGAAATCACTGGATGTGAGCAAAAACCACGCGGGCGGAAGAACAAACCCGTTTACCTGGAATCTGGGAAGCTTGTATGTGGTGGATTTTCACTGCGAGCAGGCGGATATCTCCCGACAGCCGATTTACTACACCACGACCTCGACGATGCCTCTCTCAAACCAGGGACCGAACCGTTTTCGTCTGAACGAGTATCTGGATGTGGAAGTGCAGGTGTGGGTTGCCGGACGCTATAACAATTATGCTCAGGCACCTTTTACCAATGTTTCTAACCGCAACAGCAATAACAGTTGCAAGAAGCGTAAAGGCTACGTACGCGCCACTAACGTTAAAAGTGGTTCGAAAGGAAAAGTGACGTTTATAGTCACCAAACCAATAATTAACGGCATCAATATTGCTTCGCAGTCCCTGCTGGAGGTTGCCGGGCGCATGGGTAACTCGGGGCCTACACCAACAACAGCGATTTCCCGGGTGGTGATTAAATCCGGGCTGATTACCGTGCCGGATAAATGCACCTTTAACCGGGGCGACAAGATCAGTATTGAATTTGGCGATCTGCCCGGTTCCGCCGCAAAACTCAACGGCACCAATTTCAGCAAGTCGATCCCCATACACGTGGTCTGTGAAGGCGGCAGTTTTGACAAGGGGGCGCTGAACATTGATCTCGGCGTACAAACCAGCACGGCCTCAGGTACCGCGGGGTTTAACGATCATTTCCTCGGAACTCTCAGCAATGGGCAAAAACGCGACGATCTCGGGATCGTCATTAAGGATGAGAGCGGAAACCCCGTGGTGCCGAATCAGTTTTACAACGTGAAGGGCTTCTACCAGAACCAGGGCGACTGGAATCTCACTGCCGCACCGGTGGCAAAGCCGGGCGTGGGTAGCGTTAAGGAGGGGGAGTTTGAAGCCTCTGCCACCGTTGTTGCGCAGTTTCAGTAGGGTGATGCCATGAGATTCAGGACGTTAATTGCGGTTAGTGCATTGTTGCTCAGCGGTATGACGCAGGCTGACACTAAACTGGTCGGCGGCGATATGTATTTTCACGGCACCGTCAGGGCGCTCGCCTGCAGCCTTCCTCCGGGGGGCGATAAAATTGAGGTCGATTTTGGGCAGATAGCCACCCAGGATCTCTATTCGTCGGGGCGCAGTAAGCCAGAAAAATTCAGTATTCAGTTACGCGACTGTAACCCAGAGGTTTTTCGCGGGATCTCCGTCACCTTCGGTGGCACCGAAGATGCGGAATTACCCGATCATCTGGCGCTGGACAGCAGTGAGCAAGGCGGTGCGGCTGGGATCGGCATTGGGATGAGTGAAGAGAATGGTACGGCAATCCGGCTCGGCGAGAGCACGTCAGTGAAAGAGATTACTGAAGGGTCGATGACACTCAATTTTCTGGCATGGGTCGCGGCAGAGCCGACGGCGATAAAAAACCAGTCCCTTGAGTACGGCCCGTTTAGCGCCAGCGGAACCTGGACGCTGAATTACCAGTAGCATGATGAACACACTGAATCGTATAGCCCCGTTGTCCGCGCAGAGATTCTTACTAGCTGCCAGTCTGCTTTTCTGGTGTGGGGGTATGCATCTTTACTGGCCGAATAACGGCGGCAGCGGTCTGTCGTTACCGCTCAATATTCTGTCCTGGATCTACGCCGTGGTGCTGACGGGGAGCGCGTCTGTGCTGCTGCCCCGTCGACGCTGGCGTCTCACGTTACCTGCCGTCGGTTTTATGGCGGGAGCGCTGATTCTAACGTTGCTTTGCCTGCTGACGCCCGTGGTCTGGAAAACGGAGGCATTGCTGGTGGCAGGCGCATTGTTGGGCGGCGTATTTTTATACCTGGTGGTGCTGCAAATTCCGCTGACGGCAAACACACTGACGGTCTTGTTGGCTCTGTTATGGGGTGCCTGTCTCCTCGAATGCCTCGCGTTTGTCTATCAGTATTTGCATCTGCCGGGCGTTGGCTACTGGGAGTTTGCCTGGTGGCGCAGTACGCGGCCTTACGGCATTTTTCAGCAGGTCAATCTGATGGCCAGTTTTACCGCCTGTGGCGTATTGCTGTCGGCGCTACTCTTTTTACGGATCCATGGACGAACCCGGATAGCCATTGGGTTTGCCTGTGTGTTGATGGGATTTGTGCTGCATGAATGTCAGTCGCAAACCGGCTATTTGTCTCTGGCCGTTGGAGAAGTATTGCTGCTGGCCATTTTTCCTTCGCAACGGCGGACGTTGCTGCGACTCCTGGTGCTGGTGGCGGCTGGAATGGCGATGGGGGAAGTCACTCGCCATTTCCTGTCTGTTGCGACAGTGGATCATCTGACGTCATCTCATGTTCGCTGGTCGGTACTGAAAACGTCTCTGGCGCTGTTTGTAGAACGACCGTGGATGGGCTGGGGTGTCGGCAGTTTTGCCGCGGTATTTCTTGAACGTGCGGGGCGTTTTGGGCTGAGCAGCATGTCGCATCCACATAACGAACTGATGCTGTGGATGGTGGAGGGCGGCCTGGTCGGTCTGGCTGGCGCGGTCTGTTTTATTGCAGGCGGTTTCTGGCTTTGGATCAGTGGAAATCACTGGCGGCGTGCATGCCTGGCGGCAGCGCTGCCCGTGGTGATTCATATGCTGACGGAATACCCAGTCAGACAGTCGACACCTCACTGGCTGCTACTGATCCTGTTGCTACGTTGTGCAGACAGCGCGGTGAGCAGGCGCCGGCTGGCGCTTCCTGCGACTGACTTTGTTCGCGTGGTGGCGTTTATCGCGGCACTGACCTTGACGCCGTTGTTGCTCCTCACGCTGCAGACGCAACAACGACTGACGGCGGCGGAGCGGCAGTCAGAACAGTGGCGTCTTGCCGAATCACTCCCTGTGGGTGGATGGCTGCTGGCCACGCGTTACCGGTTTGATGTCGAAATGGGTTATCTGCAACGTTATCAGCGAACCCGGGATGCTCTCTGGCTAGTGCCGGTTCGCCGCTGGGCGCCTGAATACGTGCGTGTTCACCCGGACCCGAATATCTCCTTCACGCAAATCTTGCTTGCGTTGCAGCAGCACGATATACCCGGTGCGCGTCGTCTGGCGGCACGCTTTTACCTCGAATACCCAAACGATCGCCGTATCCCCTGGTTGCAGGATGCACGACGCCCTTTTAATCAAAAAATGGAATGACATGAACAGACTCAGTGAACCGGCTCTTTATACGCCAGAGCTTCCCCGCAATGCCGAACTGACGCAGATCACCGGGATCCGCCTGCAGCGTATCCATTTTTTTCATGATGCAGCGCGGGATGTCCGCGAGGTATTGAGCCTGGTACGGACACCGCAGCATCTGGATCTGTTTTTCCAGCGCCTTTCCGTAATAGAGAAGCAGCAACTCTTTCTGTGGCAAATGCAGCGGGTACTGGCGCTGCGGGGATGCTTTTCGCTGAATTTATCTGTCAGGATGCTGACCTGCCAGCGGTGGGTAAGCCTGCTTACTGAACAGGTGCATCAGGGGCGGATCATTATCGAAATTCAGGATCCTGGCACGATGATGCGTCTGGAAAAGGCAGAACAGCAGGAGGTGTGCGCTGCATTAAACACTCTCATACGGTATGGGTTTCGCATCTGGTTGGATGACGTGTCACCGGCGCAGTTTTTTATCTGGCGGCAGGCTGGCATTCAATTTGATGCGGTCAAAATCGAAACCGGATTGTTTCATCAGTTCAGGGCATCGGGATCGCAGCTGACTATTCTGGTCAATCAATTCCGTGGACTGGGGGGACGGGTGGTGATCGAAGGGGTTGAAACACCAGAGGATTATGCCATTTGCCGTGTAAGCGGCGCTGATGCCGTACAGGGATATCTGTTTGAGCAGGAAGTTTTGCCTGAAGACTTTAATCCGCAATGAGGCAGGGCTTCGTTATTTTCATGCTAATAAAATCAGGAAAGCCCGCTACCTGGCGCAACGGGCTATCGACATTATTCGCTCAGCGTCTGGGCAATCTCATTTTGTACCAGTTTACGCTGTTCCGGCGTTAAGACTTTGTTCAGCTCAAAGTAGTATTTCACGCGGTAGTAGCGGGATTGCTGTTCAACACTGCCGATCGCCGTCAGCTGTTTGTTTATTGCGGACTCGTCCCATTTCCCGGATCTAATGACATTGATCAGTTCGCCGTCTTTAATGTCCTTCATGGAAATCTTGCTCACGTTAGCTTCCAGCTCGCTGTGCAGCTTTTTAATTTGCTCAACCTGAGTGTCGGTCAGCTTAAGCTGTTGCACCACCGGATCCTGGGAAGGAACGGGTGTATCAGACACGTTTGATGCAAAAGTACTGAAAGAGGCACCAGCCAGCGCTGCAGCGACTAAGGTCATACGTACGAAATTCTTCATTATTTCATCCTGATAAAGAAATTTTGAACTGTGCTTACCACGGGTAAACGATGAGTGAATATCTCGCTCAGGATACGTTGAAAGGTGAGGGGCGCCACGCGAATTTGTTTTACGGGAGGTTACTGAGTGAAACAATCCCCGCTATGGGAAACGGTTCGCCATAGCGGAAGTGGCGCGCGGATTTATTGCAGCGTGAACGGATCGGCATCCTGCCATGCCGGGAATTTTTCCCGGTATTCCCGCAGCGTGCTGAGCGATAACTCTGCATCGATGCGGGTTGCGTGATGGGGTTCAGCCGTGGCGATAATCTCGCCCTGCGGGCTAATCACCCGACTGTCTCCACGGTAATGGTGGCCGTTGCCGTCAGTACCGACCCGGTTACAGCCTGCAACATATGCCTGATTTTCAATGGCCCGCGCGGTCAGCAACGCCTGCCAGTGTAATGAACGCGGAGCAGGCCAGTTAGCCACGAACAATGCCAGATCATAATCGTTGAGATTGCGGGACCACACCGGAAAACGCAGGTCGTAACAGACCAGCGGCAGGATACGCCAGCCTCGCCAGTTCACAATGACGCGCTCAGTACCCGGTTCATAATGGTGATGTTCCTCCGCCATACGGAACAGGTGACGTTTATCATAATGATGAACGGTTCCTTGCGGCTCAACGAGTAAAAATCGGTTAACCGGCCCGCGTTCTGACTGTAGCGCCGCACTGCCTGCAATCAGGGCATTGGTCTGTTCAGCCCTTGTGCGCATCCACTCGATGATGGCTTCCTGAGAGAGTGAGCGGGCTGCCGCTTCCATGGCAAAGCCGGTGGTAAACATCTCGGGTAATACGATGATGTCACGTCCGGCGATGGTTTCCAGTTGCCGGTCAAAGTGGCGCAAATTGGCAGGACCGTCCATCCAGACCAGAGGTTGTTGCAAAAGCGTGATTTTCAAACCGGGCACGATCGTGGTTCCTCGTTAAGCAGCATTTTTACACTGTAGCATGCGCCACGGCGGATAGGTGGCAATAAAAAAGCCCCGCGTAAAGCGGGGCTGGAACGGGTAGCGGATGTTTATGCGGCTTCGACTTTACGCACTTTCTCCGGCAACTTTACCGGCTGTGTCGCCAGCTCCTCGGGTTCAAAATCATCAACGTTGATACTGCGCAGGCGGCTTTCTTCGGCTTTGACCAGAATCGCTGCTTCATCTTTGTCAATCAACCCTTTCGCCAGTGCGTTATGCGCCAGCTCGTCCAGACGGGTAAATGACAGGTTTTTACCCAGCTCTTTGCAGATACGCTGGTGGATAGGGTCTGCGGCCATCACATCCAGCAGCGCTTGTTCCAGTAAACCGACCGGGTTATGTTCACTTGGTGTCAGATACTGGCCACGACCAATGCGGGTACGGGTTGCGCTCGGCGTCTGCAGAATCTTCGCGACTTTGTGATCCAGTTTGTCGGAAGGTGCATGGTAGTGGCGACCTGTCGGGAAGATCACCACGTTCAGCAAACCTGCCACCAAACGGTTCGGGAAGTTTTGCAGAAGATCGTCCATCGCCTGTTCAGCCTGATACAACGCATCCTGGACGCCCCAGTGAACCAGCGGCAGATCGGCTTCGTGACGGCCCTCATCGTCATAACGCTTCAGTACGGCAGAGGCGAGATACAGCTGACTTAAAATATCGCCCAGGCGCGCAGAGATGCGCTCACGACGTTTCAGGCTACCGCCCAGCACTGCCATTGAGACATCGGAAAGCAGTGCCAGGTTAGCACTCAGACGGTTCAGGTGCTGATAGTAACGCTTCGTGGCATCCCCTGTCGGCGTGTGACTGGTCAGCCCGCGAGTCAGGCCCAGCCAAAAACTGCGCACTTTATTACTGCCGACATGACCAATGTGTTTGAACAACAATTTATCGAAGGCATTGACGTCGTTTTTCTGCGCGGCGTTCATCTCTTCGAGGACGTAAGGATGGCAGCGAATGGCGCCTTGTCCGAAGATCATCATGCTACGGGTCAGAATGTTCGCGCCTTCAACGGTAATGGCGATAGGGGCGCCCTGATAAGCACGCGCCAGGAAGTTGCTTTCGCCCAGCATGATGCCTTTACCGCCCGTGATGTCCATTGCGTCGACAATAGACTGCTGTCCGCGGTGGGTACAGTGGTACTTCACGATGGCAGAGAGCACTGCGGGTTTTTCGCCCAGCATAATACCGTACGTAACCAACGATGCCGCCGCGTCCATCACGTAGGCATTGCCTGCAATACGCGCCAACGGTTCTTCAATCCCTTCCATTTTACCGATAGAAATTTTGAACTGACGGCGGATATGCGCGTAGGCACCGGTCGCCAGGGCTACCGATTTAACACCACCGGTAGAGTTAGACGGCAGGGTAATGCCACGGCCAACCGACAGACATTCCACCAGCATACGCCAGCCCTGACCGGCCATTTTCGGTCCACCAATGATGTAATCGATCGGGACGAAAATATCTTTTCCACGTGTCGGGCCGTTCTGGAACGGAACGTTTAGCGGGAAGTGACGGCGACCGATTTCAACGCCAGGCGTGGTGGTGGGGATCAGCGCACAGGTGATACCCAGATCTTCTTCGCCGCCCAGCAGTTTTTCCGGGTCCGAGAGTTTAAACGCCAGACCTAACACCGTGGCGATAGGCGCCAGCGTAATGTAACGCTTGTTCCAGGTCAGGCGCATACCCAGCACCTGCTGACCCTGCCATTCACCCATGCAAACCACACCGGTGTCTGGGATCGCGCCAGCATCAGAACCGGCTTCCGGGCTGGTCAACGCAAAGCAAGGGATCTCCTGGCCCCGCGCCAAACGCGGCAGGTAATGATTTTTCTGTTCTTCAGTACCGTAATGTTGCAGCAGCTCACCCGGGCCTAACGAGTTAGGGACGCCCACGGTGATCGACAGGATCCCGGAGACGCCAGAGAGTTTTTGCAGTACGCGAGATTGCGCATAGGCGGAGAACTCGAGGCCGCCGTACTCTTTCTTGATGATCATCGCGAAGAAGCGATGTTCTTTCAGATAGGCCCACAGCTCGGGAGGAAGATCGGCCAGTTCATGGGTGATCTGGAAATCGTTCGCCATGCGGCAGGCTTCTTCCACCGGACCATCAATAAACGCCTGCTCTTCAGCCGTTAAATGAGGCTGTGGATAGTTGTGCAGTTTCTTCCAGTCGGGTTTGCCCTGGAATAAATCGCCTTCCCACCAGGTCGTACCCGCGTCGATAGCTTCTTTCTCGGTGCGAGACATTGGCGGCATGACTTTACGAAAACCGCGAAACACCGGGGCAGAAATCATCGATTTACGCATCGGCGTAAAGTTAAACGGTACGAGGATAATGGCCAGAGGAACCAGCAGCCAGACTGACCACAGGCCAGCGACGCCAAGCGCGGCAGTCCAGGCGAGCAGGATAAGACTGCTGAGAAATAAGCTTACGCGGTGATAGAACAGTACACCGAGCAGAACAACTGTTGCGAGAATACTCAAAATCATCATAACGAAAAGCTCCCTTTCTTGTAGGAGGTCTGACCACTTGTGATGATATGGTTGTAGTGGATGTCATTTCTTTTAGCAATATGTTTACAAAATAATTACAACAAAGCTCACATTGTTGCCGTTTTCTCCGGCACAAAAAATCAAAAGACAGGGGGCTTCCGGTGGCCTGGACTTCTCGCTTTCTGTGGTATCCGGTACACTGCATCCTGTCATTTACATTTATGCTGAAGGATATCCTCATGTACCAGGATCTTATTCGTAACGAACTGAACGAAGCGGCGGAAACGCTGGCTAATTTTTTAAAAGATGATGCCAATATTCACGCCATTCAGCGCGCAGCGGTCCTGCTGGCAGACAGTTTTAAAGCGGGCGGCAAGGTACTTTCCTGTGGTAACGGCGGCTCCCATTGCGATGCAATGCATTTTGCGGAAGAGTTGACCGGTCGCTATCGTGAAAACCGCCCGGGTTATCCGGCCATTGCTATCTCTGATGTCAGCCATATCTCCTGCGTCAGTAACGATTTTGGTTACGATTATGTCTTCTCCCGCTACGTTGAAGCCGTTGGGCGCGAAGGTGATGTTCTGCTGGGGATCTCCACGTCAGGAAATTCAGGCAACGTGATCAAGGCGATTGCTGCAGCGCGTGAAAAGGGAATGAAAGTCATCACCCTGACCGGTAAAGACGGCGGCAAAATGGCGGGCAGTGCGGATATCGAAATCCGCGTACCGCATTTTGGCTATGCTGATCGTATCCAGGAAATCCATATCAAAGTTATCCATATCCTGATTCAGTTAATTGAAAAAGAGATGGTTAAGTAAATCTTCGCTGGGGGCGTTGCGCCCCCGCTGTTGTGGAGGTGAAGTATGTGCGAACTGCTCGGGATGAGCGCCAATGTGCCCACCGATATCTGTTTTAGTTTCACCGGGCTGGTGCAGCGTGGTGGAGGAACCGGGCCGCATAAAGACGGCTGGGGAATTACCTTCTATGAGGGTAAAGGCTGTCGCACCTTCAAAGATCCGCAACCAAGCTTTAATTCCCCCATTGCGAAACTGGTGCAGGACTACCCGATTAAATCGTGTTCCGTGATTGCGCATATTCGTCAGGCGAATCGTGGGGAAGTGGCGCTGGAAAATACCCATCCCTTTACGCGTGAGTTATGGGGACGAAACTGGAGTTACGCCCACAACGGGCAACTCACCGGGTATAAATCCCTGGAGACCGGCAATTTCCGTCCCATCGGCGAAACTGACAGCGAAAAGGCCTTTTGCTGGCTGTTACACAAACTGACCGCCCGCTACCCGCGCACGCCGGGCAATATGACATCTGTCTTTAAATACATTGCCACGCTGGCAGGGGAATTACGCGAGAAGGGTGTTTTTAATATGCTGCTGTCAGACGGGCGCTATGTGATGGCGTTCTGCTCAACGAATTTGTACTGGATCACGCGTCGTGCGCCGTTTGGCGTGGCGACATTGCTGGATCAGGACGTTGAGATCGACTTTAGCTCGGAAACCACACCCAATGATGTGGTCACCGTGATTGCCACCCAACCGCTGACAGGGAATGAAGCCTGGCAAAAGATCATGCCAGGCGAATGGCGATTATTTTGTCTCGGGGAGCGCGTAGTTTGATGCCAGTTGCGGCTGGACCACTTCGTGGCTCAGCGGCTTGCTGACTACATAACGACCACCGGTAACCGAAATAGTCGGTGGTTTACGGGTCTGTTCAAAGTAGTCGTATCCCGGTTTTAACTGCGCCCAGAAATCTTTGTAATAGGAGTACTTATGGCGCTCCATGTTTGCATCGGTCATGCGGAACGGGTAAATGCTGACCTGAACGCTGGACTGGCCAAAGACCAGCGCGCCTGTAACAAACTGGAAAATCTCATCAATACCGCTATCGGTCATGGCATAACAGCCGACGGAAACGCAGGCACCGTGAATCATCAGATATTTCCCTTCATACCCGTGAGCGCGGTCATAAGCATTGGGGAAACCGATATTGATGGCTTTGTAGAAGCGGCTGTCCGGTTTGAGCTGACTGCGCTGAACGCTATAGAAGCCTTCAGGACTTTTGAAGTCGCCCTGGCGTTGTTTAGGGCCTAACCCACCGGAATAGTTGCAAATTTTGTAGCTGTCGAGCAATTGATACTGCTCGCCCATCTTGACGTAGAGATCAAGGGTGCGCTCTTCTTTGAAGATCTGAATATAGACCGGCGACCCCATCAACTGTTGCTTATACTCTTTGCTGACTGGCATGGTCGGGCTGCTGCTGCTCAGCAAACCGGCGAATGAGACGCACGGAATCAAAAGCATCGCAATAAACAATGCGATTTTACGCATACTGCTTTTTCCTTGATAAAACGGTTACACATGCCAGAACGGCAAAAGAGTCCCCAAATCGGACTAATCTGGATTTGGAGCGCTCACATTAGCACCACTGAAGTTTTTCGCAAGTCTCTCGTATAGCGTTTACAATTTAGTATTCCTTTATATAAGACACTAAAGGAAAGTTCAGTCGGAAACGGACGGATTTACGCTCTTTTTATTGCACATTAATACTGTATACTTAAACAGTGATGTGCGGGGGAGAGGGGAGATGCGTAAAATCATACATGTCGATATGGACTGCTTTTTCGCTGCGGTTGAAATGCGCGACAACCCCGCACTGCGCGATATTCCTGTTGCTATTGGCGGCAGTCGCGAGCGCCGGGGAGTGATCAGCACCGCGAACTATCCGGCGCGTAAATTTGGTGTGCGTAGCGCTATGCCCACTGGAATGGCGCTTAAACTGTGCCCTCATCTCACGTTATTGCCGGGGCGCTATGAGGCTTATAAAGAGGCCTCTTGCCAAATTCAGGCGATCTTCTCGCGTTATACCTCGTTGATCGAACCGCTTTCGCTGGATGAGGCTTATCTGGATGTTACTGATAGTACTCACTGCCAGGGTTCCGCCACGCTGATTGCCCAGGAAATCCGTCAGACGATCTTTAACGAGCTGCAATTGACGGCCTCTGCGGGAATTGCCCCAGTGAAATTCCTGGCAAAAATCGCCTCCGATCTTAATAAACCGAACGGGCAATATGTCATTGCCCCCGCCGATGTACCTGCGTTTATCAAAACGTTGCCGCTGGCAAAAATTCCTGGGGTCGGGAAGGTGTCTGCCGCCAAACTGGAGTCGATGGGGCTACGCACCTGTGAGGATGTGCAGCGCTACGATCTGGCGATGTTACTCAAACGCTTCGGCAAGTTTGGTCGGGTGTTGTGGGAGCGCAGCCAGGGCATTGATGAGCGGGATGTGAATAATGAACGGCTACGTAAATCGGTCGGCGTTGAGCGTACGCTGGCGGAAGATATTCATGAATGGGCCGAGTGCGAGGCGATCATTGAACGATTGTATCCTGAACTCGAACGACGTCTGGCAAAGGTAAAGCCGGATTTGCTCATCGCCCGCCAGGGCATCAAATTAAAGTTTAATGATTTTCAGCAGACCACGCAGGAACATGTCTGGCCTCGGTTAACGAAAGAAGACCTGATCGCCACAGCCAGAAAAACCTGGGATGAACGTCGGGGAGGACGCGGCGTCCGGTTGGTCGGATTACACGTGACGCTGCTGGATCCGCAACTGGAAAGACAACTGCTGCTGGGGCTTTGACCATGACGATTGACGTATACATTCGGGAATATCAACCTGATGATTTCGATGCGCTGTGCGAGATTTTCCTCAGCGCTATCAGAGAGGGAGCCAGTCAGGATTTCTCGCCGGAACAGATCGCCGCGTGGGCGCAAATTGATGAGATTGCCTGGCACCAGAAACTGCGGCAATCGGAGGGGCTGGTGGCGGTTTGCCAGCAGAGAATTGTGGGGTTCCTCACGGCCCGACAGGATTACATCGACCTGCTATTTGTCTTGCCGACCGCACAACGCCTGGGCGTGGCGACCTGCCTGCTTCACCATCTGGAACGACGGCATCCTGATACGGTTTTTTGGGTCGAAGCCAGCATCACCGCAAGACCATTTTTTCTTGGGCAAGGTTATCAGATAGTCAAAGAGCAACAGGTAGAGGCCAGAGGGGCGGTTTTTACCAATTTCGTCATGCGAAAGGCCGCGATGTGAAAATTGCCCGGTAAGCTGAACCTACCGGGCAGGAGAGCAACTTATTTGGCCGGAATCGCTTTCAGCAGTTCAGTCAGCAGGGTCCAGTAATGGCCTACGCTTTCGATATGAACCTGTTCATCCGGGGAGTGCGGACCGGTAATGGTTGGCCCAATAGAAACCATGTCCATATCCGGGTACGGTTTCTTAAACAGACCGCATTCCAGACCGGCGTGGATGATCTGGATGTTCGGCGTCTTGTTAAACAGACGCTGATAGGTTTCACGCACGAGGTGCATGACCGGGGAGTTGGCATCCGGCTGCCAGCCTGGGTAACCGCCTTTCGCCTGCGTTTTCGCGCCAGCCAACTTGCCCAGAGAATCCAGCATGCTGACCACGTAGTCTTTACCGCTGTCGATCAGCGAGCGGATCAGGCAGTGGATTTCCACGTTGTCGTCAGTCATGGTGACCACACCCACGTTCAGGGAGGTTTCGACGACGCCTTTCGCCACGTCGGAATTGCGGATCACGCCGTTTGGCGTGGCGTTCAACAGACGGATGAAGCCATCGCGAGAGGATGTGGTCAGCGCCGCTTTCTCGTTGGTAACGGCATCCAGCAGAACAACCAGATTTTTCTCTTTTGCCGCCAGTTCGTTTTTCAGGATTTCCTGATAAGTGTTCGCCAGGGCTTTCAGGGCATCGACTTTATCAGCGGCAACGGCAACGGTAGCAAAGGCTTCACGCGGGATAGCGTTACGCAGAGTACCGCCGTTGAAATCGATCAGACGCAGATCTAACTCTTCAGCATGGCCCGCCAGGAAGCGAACCAGCAGTTTGTTGGCATTACCCAGACCGACGTGAATTTCGCCGCCAGAGTGGCCGCCTTTCAGCCCTTTCAGGGTCAGTTTGAAGCTCTGGAAACCTGCGGGAACCGCTTCGCGGGTCAGCGGCAGGTTAGAGGTGAAGTCGATACCACCGGCACATCCCATGTAGATCTCACCTTCTTCTTCGGAGTCGGTGTTGATCAGAATGTCTGCCTGCAGCCAATTTGCCTGGAGGCCAAATGCGCCATCCATACCTGCTTCTTCGGTCATGGTCAGCAGCACTTCCAGCGGACCGTGCGCCACAGAATCATCGGCGAGCACCGCCAGAGCGGAAGCCATACCAATACCGTTATCCGCCCCCAGAGTTGTGCCGCGCGCTTTCACCCATTCGCCGTCGATATACGGCTGGATAGGATCTTTGGCGAAGTCGTGTACGGTGTCGTTGTTTTTCTGCGGCACCATATCGAGGTGCGCCTGCAGGACGACCGGCTTGCGGTTTTCCATCCCAGCGGTAGCAGGTTTGCGAATCAGGATATTCCCGACCTGGTCGCGCTCTACGTGGAAACCTTTCTCATTTGCCCAGCCGACAATGTGCTCAGCGAGTTGTTCTTCATGATAAGAAGGATGAGGAATAGAACAAATTTTTGCAAAAATATCCCACAACGGTTGTGGAGATAATTGAGACAGTTCAGACACGATGAGTCTCCTTGGCGATGTCCTGCGAAACTTTCTTGCAGGCCACAGGGTTAGCAGAATATAAAACACCACAAGTCAGGCTTGCGAGATGCAATTGAGAATACCACTTTATCCGGCGGCGGGTAGTAGAAAGCACGTAAAAGAGGGGCGGATTCCGCTAAACACTGGTTTTTAGCGCGTCAGATCTCTATAATCTCGCGCAACCTATTTCCCCCTCGAACACTTTTTAAGCCGTAGATACACAGGCTGGGACACTTCACATGAGCGAAAAATACGTCGTCACCTGGGACATGTTGCAGATTCACGCACGCAAACTGGCAAGCCGCCTGCTGCCTTCTGAACAATGGAAAGGCATTATTGCCGTTAGCCGTGGTGGTCTGGTACCGGGCGCATTGTTGGCGCGTGAGTTGGGTATTCGCCATGTCGATACCGTTTGCATTTCCAGCTATGACCACGACAACCAGCGCGAGCTGAAAGTGGTGAAACGTGCGGAAGGCGACGGCGAAGGTTTCATCGTGATCGATGACCTGGTCGATACCGGCGGCACCGCCGTGGCAATCCGTGAAATGTATCCCAAGGCACATTTTGTCACCATCTTCGCGAAACCGGCTGGTCGTCCGCTGGTGAACGATTATGTTGTTGATATTCCTCAGGATACCTGGATTGAGCAACCGTGGGATATGGGCGTCGTGTTCATTCCGCCGATTTCCGGTCGCTAATCTCTGAAATTTTCAACGCCCGGTAATGCCGGGCGTTGTTCTTTTTACTCACACACGCGTTACAATAGGCCTCAGTAAGTACCTATGGAGGCTGCACGAATGTCACAGGCTAACCTCAGCGAAACCCTGTTTAAACCCCGCTTCAAACACCCTGAAACGTCAACGCTTGTCCGTCGATTCAATAACGGGCCGTCGTCGTCTGTGCAGTCCACGCTGGATGGTAAAACCATTCCACACTGGTATCGCATGGTTAACCGTCTGATGTGGATCTGGCGCGGCGTTGATCCACGTGAAATCCTTGAAGTGCAGGCCCGCATTGTCATGAGCGAGGCCGAGCGGACAGACAAGGAGCTGTACGACACGGTCATCGGCTATCGTGGCGGCAACTGGATCTATGAATGGGCAAAACAGGCCATGGAGTGGCAGCAGAAGGCCAGCCAGGAGCAAGACGCGCAACTCAGCGGCCGCCACTGGTTACATGCAGCGACCTTATACAGCGTTGCCGCCTATCCACATTTGAAAGGCGACGATCTGGCGGAGCAGGCACAGGCTCTGGCGAACCGTGCCTATGAAGAGGCAGCGCAACGATTACCCGGTACATTACGTGAAATAGAATTCTCCGTGCCCGGCGGCGCGCCGATTACCGGTTTTTTGCATATGCCAAAAGGCGAAGGCCCGTTCCCAACGGTGTTAATGTGCGGGGGCCTCGATGCCATGCAAACCGACTATTACACGCTGTATGAGCGCTATTTCGCGCCGCGCGGTATTGCCATGTTGACGCTGGATATGCCGTCGGTGGGCTTCTCCTCAAAATGGAAATTGACGCAGGACTCCAGTCAATTGCATCAGCATGTCCTGAGAGCGTTGCCTGACGTTGCCTGGGTGGATCATACCCGCGTAGCGGCATTTGGTTTTCGCTTTGGCGCTAACGTCGCGGTACGCCTGGCTTATCTCGAAGCGCCTCGTTTGAAAGCAGTGGCGTGTCTGGGGCCAGTGGTACATGCGCTGTTAAGCGATCCGCAACGGCAGGGGGCAGTACCCGAAATGTATCTTGACGTTCTGGCTAGCCGTCTGGGGATGCACGATGCGTCCGATGAAGCTCTGCGGGTCGAACTGAATCGCTACTCTCTGAAGGTTCAGGGATTGTTGGGTAGACGTTGTCCTACGCCGATGTTATCGGGCTTCTGGAAAAATGATCCGTTTAGTCCGGAAGAGGAGTCGCGCTTAATCACATCTTCATCTTCGGACGGTAAGTTGATGGAGATCCCGTTTAATCCGGTGTATCGCAATTTTGACAAAGCTCTGAAAGAAATTGCTGAGTGGATCAATCAGAGATTGTGTTAAGAGATTGCTAAATTTTATCGATTTGGTAAAACAGTTGCTTCACCTAAGGAGATCGCAATGACGTTACCGAGTGGACACCCGAGAAGTAGGTTGATTAAGAAATTTACCGCGCTCGGCCCTTACATCCGTGAAGGGCAGTGCGAAGATAATCGATTTTTTTTCGATTGTCTGGCAGTTTGCGTCAACGTGAAGCCTGCGCCTGAAAAGCGTGAGTTTTGGGGATGGTGGATGGAACTGGAAGCGCAAGAGAAGCGCTTTACCTACAGCTACCAGTTTGGTCTGTTTGACAAAGACGGTAACTGGACCGCCGTACCCATAAAAGAGGCTGAGGTTGTGGACCGACTGGAATACACCTTACGCGAGTTTCATGAAAAATTGCGCGAGTTGCTGAAGTCTTTAAATCTGGCGCTGGAACCCGCTGAGAACTTTAAAGAGCCGGTTAAATTATCCGCGTAATAGATATTTGGCCGGATGGCTTCACGAAGCCATCCGGCCATCGCATCAGAATTGGTAGGTCATCCCCACAGCAACGATATCATCGTTGTTGATCGCGAGCTTATTGTCGCTGTCAAGTTGGTTGATTTTATAATCAACAAATGCGGACATATTTTTGTTGAAGTAATATGTCGCGCCGACATCGATATAATTCACCAGATCTTCATCGCCTACACCTTCAATATCTTTACCTTTTGACAGGACATACCCCAGCGACGGGCGCAGACCAAAGTCAAATTGATACTGGGCCACGGCTTCAAAGTTTTGTGTCTTATTCGCAAAACCACCCGAAATGGGGGTCATATTGCGGGTTTCGGAATAGAAGGTTGCCAGATAAATATCGTTAGCATCATATTTTAAGCCGGTCGCCCAGGCTTCCGCTTTATCACCGGTGCCCCGGCTTTGTAGATTTTGCTCATTGGTTCGGTCAGAGTTGGTATACGCGCCGCTGATGGCGAAATCACTGCCGCCGAAATCATAGGTCAGAGAGGTGCCAAAACCGTCGCCGTTTTGTTTTTTCACATCACGGTCTTCGTTTTTCCCCTGATACTGCAGTGTGATATCGAGGCCATCGATAACGCCAAAGAAGTCTGTATTCCTGTACGTCGCCAGACCGCTGGCGCGCTTGGTCATAAAGTTATCGGTCTGTGCGGAAGAGTCACCGCCAAACTCCGGGAACATATCGGTCCAGGCTTCGACATCATACAGTGCGCCCAGATTACGACCGTAATCAAAAGAGCCCATATTATTTAATTTCAAACCCGCGAAGGCCAGACGCGTTTTTTGTTGTGATGAATCGCTTTCTGCTTTGTTGGCGGCAAATTCTGCTTCCCAGCGACCATAGCCGGTCAATTGGTCATTAATTTGCGTTTCGCCCTTAAACCCAAAACGCACATAACTTTGGTCGCCGTCTTTACTGTCATTGTCGCTCATATAGTGCATTGCTTTCACTTTGCCATATACATCCAGTTTATTTCCGTCTTTGTTATAGACTTCTGCTGCGTGTACAGAGGCTGATGCAACAATACCCATCACCATTAATGCCAGAGAGCTCTTTTTCATTTTCATTCCTGATTTAAATAACGCACTAAAATTTGCTGGGTGCGATCCCCGTTAAAAAAACAGGAGGATTTTTAACGTTTGGCAGTGAAGGTTTTATGACAAATTAAGACTATTTTTAAAAAAGGGTGATTTATTATTACAGTAATAAAAACGTCAAAAATTGCCGCTACGCTTGCTGATCCTGCTCAACAAAGTCTCATGCTTTGTACGCTGGTTATTGGCAACCGCCGCCAGTCCTGCTAAAACGTTCGTTTGATATCATTTTTCCCACTTTGAACGGCAGAGAATCATGAGTGACAGTCAGACGCTGGTGGTAAAACTTGGCACCAGTGTGCTAACAGGCGGATCGCGCCGCCTGAACCGTGCCCATATCGTTGAACTTGTTCGCCAATGTGCGCAGCTACATGCCGCGGGGCATCGTATTGTTATCGTTACCTCGGGGGCGATTGCCGCCGGGCGTGAGCATCTTGGTTATCCAGAGCTCCCGGCGACCATTGCGTCTAAACAGCTGCTGGCAGCGGTAGGGCAGAGTCGTCTGATCCAGCTTTGGGAACAGCTATTTTCTATTTATGGCATTCATGTCGGGCAGATGCTGCTGACGCGTGCAGATATGGAAGATCGGGAGCGTTTTCTTAACGCCCGTGACACGCTGCGTGCGTTGTTGGACAACCACATCGTCCCTGTCATTAATGAGAACGATGCGGTTGCGACCGCTGAAATTAAAGTCGGCGACAATGACAATCTTTCTGCGCTGGCGGCGATTCTGGCCGGTGCCGATAAACTGCTGCTGCTGACCGATCAGCAGGGGCTGTTCACCGCCGACCCGCGCACCAACCCGCAAGCCGAGTTAATCAAAGACGTTTACGGTATTGATGACGCGCTGCGTTCGATTGCCGGGGACAGCGTTTCTGGCCTTGGGACTGGCGGTATGGGAACGAAGCTACAGGCGGCGGATGTAGCCTGCCGCGCAGGTATTGACACGATCATTGCCGCAGGCAGCAAACCGGGTGTCATTGGTGATGTGATGGAAGGTGTTTCCGTCGGTACACGCTTCCACGCGCAGGCTTCACCACTGGAGAACCGTAAGCGCTGGATCTTCGGTGCGCCGCCCGCCGGTGAAATTACCGTTGATGAAGGCGCCTCCTCGGCGATTCTGGAACGCGGTAGCTCGTTATTGCCAAAAGGTATTAAAAGCGTGACAGGTAACTTCTCGCGTGGTGAAGTGATCCGCATCTGCAATCTGGAAGGGCGTGATATCGCCCATGGCGTTAGCCGCTATAACAGCGACGCGCTGCGCCGTATTGCGGGTCACCACTCTCAACAGATTGACGCTATTCTTGGCTATGAATATGGTCCGGTTGCCGTCCATCGCGATGACATGATCACCCGTTAAGGAGCCGACGTATGCTGGAACAAATGGGTATTGCTGCCAAAGCAGCGTCGTATAAGCTGGCGCTGCTTTCCAGCCGTGAAAAAAACCGCGTGCTGGAAAAAATAGCCGATGAACTGGAAGCGCAAACTGAAAGCATCCTGATTGCGAATGCGCTGGACGTTGCCCAGGCGCGCGAAAATGGTCTCAGCGAAGCGATGCTGGATCGTCTGGCGTTAACGCCAGCACGCCTGAAATCTATCGCCGATGACGTTCGTCAGGTTTGTAATCTGGCCGATCCGGTCGGACAGGTGATCGACGGTGGTTTGCTGGATAGCGGCCTGCGCCTGGAACGCCGTCGCGTGCCGCTGGGCGTCATTGGCGTCATTTACGAAGCGCGTCCTAACGTCACCGTTGATGTTGCGTCCCTGTGCCTGAAAACAGGCAACGCTGCGATTCTGCGCGGCGGGAAAGAGACGTATCGCACTAACGCGGCGACGGTAAGCGTGATCCAGCAGGCATTAAAAGCCTGCGGTCTACCAGAAGCCGCCGTACAGGCGATCGACAGCCCGGATCGTGCGCTGGTGAACGAAATGCTGCGCATGGACAAATATATCGACATGCTGATCCCGCGCGGCGGCGCTGGGCTGCACAAACTGTGCCGCGAACACGCTACGATCCCGGTGATCACGGGCGGGATTGGGGTATGCCATATCTATGTTGACGACAGCGCAGAGATTGCGCCGGCGCTGAAGATCATCGTTAATGCTAAGACCCAGCGCCCGAGCACCTGTAACACGGTGGAAACGCTGCTGGTGCATCAGGATATCGCAGAGCGTTTTCTGCCTGCACTGAGCCAGCAGATGGCGGAGAGCGGTGTTACGCTGCACGCTGACGACGCGGCGCTGCCAACGCTGAAAGCGGGACCGGCGAACGTAGTGGCGGTGAAAGCGCAAGAGTACGACGACGAGTTTTTGTCGCTGGATCTGAATGTCAAAATCGTGACTGACCTCGATGATGCTATTGCCCATATTCGTGAGCATGGCACTCAACACTCTGACGCCATTTTGACGCGTACGCTGCGCAACGCCGATCGTTTCGTAAACGAGGTGGATTCATCTGCGGTGTACGTTAACGCCTCGACACGCTTTACCGATGGCGGCCAGTTTGGTCTCGGTGCAGAAGTGGCCGTGAGCACGCAAAAATTGCACGCACGCGGTCCGATGGGACTGGAAGCACTGACCACTTACAAGTGGATTGGCATTGGTGACGACACTATTCGTGCATAATTGACACCGGGTGATGCAAAAATAGGCGTTTGATTCGCAAGGCCATTGACGCATCGCCCGGTTAGTTTTAACCTTCTACCCCGTGTTCGCACTTGTGGACATGTCCTCATCAGGGCCGATATAGCTCAGTTGGTAGAGCAGCGCATTCGTAATGCGAAGGTCGGAGGTTCGACTCCTCTTATCGGCACCATGATATCAAGCAGTTAGCCCTTAAAATTCCACTCTCCTCTGAATACCAGCCAGTCATGTAAGCACTGTGTAAGCATCCGCAATGTATGCCAGTAGTCCTGACCAGCCACCAGCCACCAGCCACCAGCCACCAGCCACCAAAGTTAATATATCCGTTGAGTGCCAACTGCGGACGTAGCTTGCACGCTCTCTTGAGGGACAACCATACCCCAATCTCCCACATTGCAGGAGATTTGGGCATAAACACGTCACTGTGGAACAAAGACTGTAGACGACCTCGCTCTACTCATACCTGACGAGGATGAAACCGACGCTTCTTGTGCATATACGGTACAAGACTGAGCAATCCCAGTACTGCAAGCAGCACTCCTACCCACAGCGGTGATCTCAATCCATATCCAGCGTCGATTCCCAGCCCTCCAAGCCATGCGCCCATTCCCAAACCGATATTGATCACCGAGTTATGCACGGTATTGACCATCGGCCCAGCCTGGGCCGCCCTCATCACGCGAGCCACCATTGCAGGGTTCATCGTAACACCGACCAAACCGACCGCCAGCGCCATGGCAACACTGACAATGGGGATATGCGCCAACAGCGCAAAGACCACCAGCGCAGCCGTTAAAAGTGACAAACCCCAGGCCATGACAGGAAATGTGTGCTTGTCCGCATAGCGTCCGACTACAGCATTGCCCACGATGTTAGCAACACCGTAGCTACCAAGCAGCCAGGGGATCATCGCGGCAGAGAAACCGGACACTTCGGTCAGGATGGGGGTGAAATAGCTGAAGGCTGCAAAGGTGGAGCCGACAATCAGCGCACTGGTAGAATAGGCAGCCCACAGGTTCCAACTCCTGAACTCGCGCAACTCAGCCCCCAGGCTGATGGCGGTCGATGATGGGGAGCGTGGGACCCGCACCCCGATGACCAGCGCGCACACCACGGTCAGGATTGCCACTAGCCAGAAGCTGGCACGCCAGCCCATGTGTTGGTCAATCAATGTGGCCACAGGCACACCCAGCGCTGCCGCCAGCATCAAACCGCCCAGTACGATGGACGCTGCCCGTCCGCGCATATCTTCAGCCACAGTATCGGCGCAGATGGACAGCGCAGCGCCAAAGCAGGCCGATGCAGTCACACCAGTGAAGAAACGTGCCACGGTCATGACGGCATAGCTGTCGGTCACGGCAGCGACCGATTGCACCACCGTATACAGACCCAGCAACAACAACAAGGCCGTCTTGTTCGGCATGCGTAGCCGCAGCAGGCCAGCCGTCAGCAGTGGGCCACCCACCACCATGCCAAGCGCATACACGGAAATCAGGTAACCAACCTGAGTAACCGATACATCAAAGGCAATGGTCAGCGACGGCATCATGCCAGCGACCATGAACTCGGAGGTGGTCAACGAAAAAATCGTCAATCCAAGGATGTAGATGACTAGTGGCATGCAGAACTCCATTTTTTAACGTTCATTCCAATATTGGTTAAAATAAAAGGCCAAAAGGCCTTTGTGAGTATTCGCCGCCTGCTTAGAGCCTGGCCAGCGTACC
This sequence comes from Citrobacter sp. R56, assembly GCF_016811995.1. Taxonomy (GTDB): domain Bacteria; phylum Pseudomonadota; class Gammaproteobacteria; order Enterobacterales; family Enterobacteriaceae; genus Citrobacter_D; species Citrobacter_D enshiensis. The sequence goes on along the minus strand of NZ_CP069159.1, from coordinate 3,621,335 downwards.
CTTTATCACATCTTCAAGAAACTCGCGATCCGGCATGGACTGGCCCAGCACACGCAGGCCGTAATAGCTGCTTAGAAAGGCTCGCGATAACTCCAATGCTGAGGACTCTGAGGACACTTCGCCATTGCGCTGTCCAACTGTAAATAGATGGCATAACACCTGCTCCAGCTTGAACACATACACACGGCTGATCTCGGCAACGACCGGATCTTTGCCAGCACGGTCGAGCACGGCAAACAGGGCCATACAGCCTCGACCTCTGTTTGGGCCCAAATCGTCCTCGATGCCCCAGCGCATCAGAGCAAGCAAACGCTCTTTGACGGAACCAGGACCATTGAGGATGTCCGCTTGCGCCTGAAGGCCTTGCTCCTGGTAACGGCGCAAGGCTATCTCATAGAGCTTCTGCTTGTTGCCAAATGCATTGTAGAGGCTGCCGCGTCCCAGGCCCGTTCGTTCGCACAGCTCCTCGGCGGAAGCACCGTCGTAGCCGTTCGACCAAAACACGTCCATTGCCGCCTTGATAACTGCGCTGTCGTCGAATTTTCTAGGTCTTCCGCTCATAAGAATGTCGAAATAATTGAATGCCAGTTAGTTGTTATTCGGCATAAACATATCCATATTTTAACGATCGGTCAAATATTGACTGACCTAAAGAACGGTTTGCACACGCTGCCGCCCGATCTTCCAGGACACACCGCTACGGCACAAGGTTGAATCCCATGCCATCGTCCTGTTTCACGTAGAGCCCGCTGGTGAGTATGATGCATCACCGTTAGCTGGCTGCGCTTCTCGGCCACGGCTGTGGCATCTTCCGGTGCTTATCTGCCTGAGAGGGTATTACTGCACGCAACAAGGCTGGCCCCGAGCCTGTCTGCTACGTGCTGTGAGTTCAACGGGGAGCAGGTCAGGCCAAATTCAGTGTGCTACTACATCACCCTCAGCATGGTATTGATGCTGGCATTCGGCCTGAAAGGGCTGCTGCCGTGGGCCATTACGGCCCGGCCTTTGCCATCCCGCGCGGCGTGGTACTGCTGATTGGCATCATCTGTTTTGCGGTGTTTCTGGCCGCGGCACCGTCGCACCGGAGTTTGTTGGTTGGGCGCATATCGCCCTGAATGTCGGCAGCAAGGCGGATCCAATTTCGCTCAATGCCGCTGGCCTTCTGCTTCATCCCGCCGTTGGTTATATGCCCAATGAGTATGTTGTCACTCAGGGACATAAGATCCATTTTGCTATGGTAGATATGGCGGTAGATGCCAAAACAATTAAAAGACAATTACTGGAATTAGCCCATGATTGCGCGGGAGTCGCGGCTGATGGCTTGCCACTTCATAAAGCAGTGGCTGCAATATAATCTACTATTGCAGCCACATAACTGTTATCCGTGCTTAATCATCACATGACGCACCACGGTGTAATCTTCCAGCCCATACATCGACATATCCTTACCGTACCCGGAGAGCTTCTGCCCGCCGTGCGGCATTTCGCTGACCAGCATAAAGTGGGTATTTACCCAAGTGCAACCGTACTGCAGGCGGGCGCTGAGACGATGGGCACGACCCACATCCTGGGTCCAGACCGATGATGCCAGTCCGTACTGGGAATCGTTGGCCCATGACAGCACCTGCTCTTCGTCGTCGAACACAGTGACACTCACCACCGGGCCAAACACCTCGCGCTGGATAATTTCATCGCCCTGTTTCGCCCCGGCCAGCAGAGTTGGCTGGTAATAGTAGCCTTTGCCGCCAGCCTTGTTACCACCGGTCACTACCCGAATGTGCGGCAGCGCTTTGGCGCGCTCCACCGCCTCGCTGACGCGTGCCAGATGGGCGGCGGAACTGACCGGGCCAAGCTCGGTGGTTTCATCGTCCGGGGCGCCCATTTTCAGGCTGGCCACGGCGACACCCAGTTTTTCTACCAGGGTGTTATAAACCTCTTTCTGGGCATAGATCCGGCAAGCGGCGGTGCAGTCCTGCCCGGCATTGTAGAAGCCAAAGGTGCGCACCCCCTCCACCACTGCATCAATATCTGCATCGTTAAAGACGATCACCGGCGCTTTACCGCCCAGCTCCATATGGGTGCGCTTAATCGACGGCGCGGTGTGGGAAATAATGTGCTCGCCCGTGGCGATAGAGCCGGTCAGCGATACCATGCGCACTTTTTCGTGGCCCGTCAGCGGGTCACCTACGGTTTTACCGCGACCAAACAGCACGTTCACCACCCCGGCAGGGAAGATATCTTTCGCCAGTTCGGCCAGTTTCAGAGCCGTAAGTGGAGTGATTTCCGAGGGTTTGATCACCACGCAGTTGCCCGCCGCCAGCGCCGGACCCAGCTTCCAGGCCGCCATCATCAACGGGTAGTTCCACGGGGCGATCGACGCCACCACCCCCACCGGATCGCGGCGGATCATCGAGGTGTGACCTTCCATGTACTCCCCGGCGGCCAGGCCGTTCAGACAACGGGTTGCACCGGCGAAAAAGCGGAACACATCGGCGATGGCCGGGATTTCATCGTTAAGCACGCAGTGCAGCGGTTTGCCGCAGTTCAGCGATTCAATTCTGGCAAAAGTTTCGGCATTCTGTTCAATCACATCAGCCAGCTTCAGCAGGCACTCGGCACGCGCTTTTGGCGTAGTCTGCCCCCACTGCTGGAACGCGCGATCGGCAGCCTGTACCGCCGCATCGACCTGGGCAGGCGTGGCTTCGGCAATCTGCACCAGCACCTCGCCGGTTGCCGGGTTATACACGGGCTGCAGTTCACCTTCACCCACCACCAGTTCGCCATTTATCAATAAGTTGTGTTGCATAGCCGACTCCATCAGTGATCGTTGTTATGTTCTGAGTTAGTTACAGAGATTGTTCTGCGTTCAGTCGTTTCGCATGTTCAATGGCATCGTCTTCCGGTGCGTTTGAACGCCCGAACGGTCGCGCCAGCACCATGTACATCAGCCCGGACACCACCACCACCGCCAGCCCAACCAGCACCGTCCAGCGGTCGATAAAACTGCTGCTCTCGGCAGGTTGCGCCAGCAGCCAGATCCCGCACAGGCCATAGGCCAGCGCCATCACGTTAACCAGCATTCCCCAGCCGCCCACGCTCCACTCCCCGGCAGGTTTCCAGCCTTTCAGGCGCTGGCGCAGGGCAGCCAGTACCACCATCTGGAAGGAGATATAGATACCGATAACCGCAAAGGCGGTGATGCGCGCGAGGTTGTCTGGCTGGAAATAGACCCACACGCAGATGGTCACCGGCAGCAGACAGCTGACGATCATCGCGTTGTCCGGTACGCTGTTTTTCGACAGCTTCGACATCCAGGTGCTACCCGGTAGCATCTGGTCGCGGGAGAAGGAGAAAATCAGGCGGCTTAACGCGGCCTGCAGCGACAGAATGCACGACAACATGGCAATCACCGCGATGATGATAAATACCGTGGCACCGGTTTCACCGAGGGCTTCGTTGAGAATCGCCGGGATCGGATCGGTGATTTTGCCGTTGACGATGTTCATCAGGTTCGGCGACGCCAGCAGGTAGCCGAGGATCGATACCATCGCCGAAAGGGCGCCAAACACGATGCTGAGGATCATCGCAATTGGGATTTTTTTGCTCGGGTTTTTCACCTCTTCCGCCACGTTGCCGCAGGCTTCAAAACCGAAGAACATGAACAGGCCGATCAGCGCCGCCGCCATAAACGCGGGCTGGTAGCTGCCGTCTTTCGCCAGCACGCCCATGGAGTCAAACAGCACCGAGAAGGGCTGCGCGCGGTGGAACAGCAGCAGATAAATCCCCAGCGCAATGACGCTGACGATTTCACACCAGAAGCCAATACGGGCGACCCGCGCGAGGTTTTTGGTGCCCGACATGTTCACCGCCATCATCAGCAGCAACAGCACCACCGAGGTGATCAGCATGTTGCCTGCTGAGATCGCATAACCGAACAACGAGCCGACGAAGGTGGCGGTATATTCTGCTACCGAGGTGATGGTCACGACCAACGCCCACAGATAAATCCAGGCGGCGATCCACGCGTATTTTTTGCCCCACAGGCGACGTGCCCACGGGTAAAGCCCCCCGGTAATCGGGTATTGCGAGGCCACTTCACCAAACACCAGCGCCACAAGAAGTTGCCCGCAGGCCACGATCGGGATCCACCAGACTGCCGGTGGCCCCGCCAGCGTCACCGCCAACGCAAACAGGGAATAGACCGCCGTTAGCGGCGAGAGGTAGGTGAACCCGAGCGAAAAGTTAGAGATGAGTCCGATGGATCGGTTAAATTGCGGTTTTGTATCGCTATGAATTGTTTCACTTTTCTTGCCAGAAGTCTGTTCCATACGTTTTTCTCTGTGTTGTTGATGTGTCGCAGGTAACACGGATCAAGGTATAGAGGAGCGCCAGAAGGCCGTACAGTCTCGTTGTCGTGATTTGTTAAAATTTGTAAGGATATGTCACGTTTTTGTTACTGTTTTTCTGATTTTTCCGTGATGCTTATCACGATATCGCCTTTGCATCGACAGAAAACCGCGTTTTTTGCTCCTTTTTCCCGCTCGTTTTTTACACCTACGTCACAAAATTCAAACAATTTGAGCGCTATATGCCCATTTCTCAAAAATGTAGATATTTTTAATTTATGGCGGCGAAATGCACAGCCCTGTCTCCTGAAGACTTTCTGAGAGGATTGATTTTGATGAATGCACTTACTGCTGTAAAACAGCCTGACGATGCGTTATCCCGTAGCAGTCTCCGCGTCTGCTGGAACTCATGTTCTGTGCAGAGGTCACGCAGCAATTCCTGCGGGAGGTAGAGCAGTGGCCCGTGCAGGCGCTGGAATACAAATCCTTTCTGCGCTTCAAAATCGCGAAGATCCTCGATGACATGTGCGGTAACCAGCTCCAGCCGCTGCTGCTGAACACGCTGCTCAGCCGTGACGAAGTGATCGACGCGGTGGGAATCGATAACGTCGATAACTCAGATAGCTACCTGCGCCAGCCCCATCGCGTGCTGGAGCTGCACAACGACGGTACCTTCGTGGAGGAGTTGACCGACTACGTGCTGATGATGAAAATCGACGAGCAGAACATGCAGGGCGGTAACTCCCTGCTGCTGCACCTGGACGACTGGGAGGGGCTGGATCAGTTCTTCAGCCACCCGCTGACCGCGCCGCCGAGTAAAAACGTCACCGCGGATGTGTTCCACCCGGTGTTTGACGTCGACCAGCAGGGTCGGCCGGTGATGCGCTATATCGACCAGTTCGCCCAGCCGAAAGATTTTGCCGAGGGCGCCTGGCTCAGCGAACTGTCTGACGCGCTGGAAGGCAGCAAAAACATCCTCTCCATTCCGGTGCCAGTGGGGAAATTCCTGCTGATTAATAATCTGTTCTGGCTGCACGGCCGCGATCGCTTCACCCCACACCCGGACCTGCGCCGCGAACTGATGCGTCAGCGCGGCTATGCGGGCCGGACTCTTCCACCAACAAAGAACAGTCAGATTCGCAGGCCGAGATCCGCCGACTCCAGAAGGAGCTGAAGCGGGTTACTGACGAACGGGACATATTAAAAAAAGCCGCGGCGTACTTCGCAAAGCTGTCTGACAGAGGTACGCCTTTATCCGTGACAACACCTGTTGCTGTTCTGTTCGTCTGCTCTGTCGGGGGCTGGATGTTCATCCGAGTGGGTTTTACCTGGCTGCAGCAGCCGCATTCACTACGGCATCAGGCAGATCTGAGGCTGACAGGACAAATCAAACAGTTCTGGCTGGAGTCCGGTTGCGTTTATGGCTATCGCAAGATCCATCTCGACCTGCGAGATAGCGGGCAGGTGTGCGGAGTTAACAGAGTCTCGCGGCTGATGAAGCGTGTCGGGATAAAGGCTCAGGTCGGGTATCGGAGCCCACGGGCACGCAAAGGTGAGGCCAGTATAGTTACACCCAACAGGCTCCAGCGACAGTTCAATCCGGATGCTCCGGATGAATGTTGGGTAACGGACATAACCTACAGTGTGCCCGGAGTTCAGGGCGAGCATGGAGGCTCAAACGAACCACGAGTCTGTCTGGAATATTGAAACGGTAACTCATGACGAGAAGCCCAACAATTCCACCGGGTGCGACCGTGGAGAACCTGAGCGGCAGTGACCTGCGGCATGCCTGCAGGGTGATGCAACCCGCTGACAACGGGGATTGAGGCGAGATCACTAAACCGAGATGATCCTCAAGGTTGAGTGCTGAAGGGCTGAAGAACATGAACCCGTTAATCCGCCTCTGTGGGTTGAAAACGTCACCACGGCCTACGTGATCTGACAGGCCGTGCAGAAGGAACTGGCAGTGATATGTAAGCACTGCCAGTCGAAGGTGTTTTGACAAGTATGCGAAACACCGGGACTGCAGCGCCCATCACGCTCGCGTTTCTGACTTTTGCCAATACGCCGTCAACAATTATTTTATGCCTCATGTTATTCACTATTTCTATGGAAGGGGCGACACTATTCCTCAGATTAGCTTTTTAACACGCTGAGCCACATCATAAGTAAATGAAGCTGGCTTCCGGTCATTGCTGGCACTTTAACCGCCTGACCTCGTTCTACGTCGCATAACGCGAGCGACTAACGCCATGTTTTAGGAGCGACTGTATGTAAATCAGCCGTTATGATTGCAATACATGCAGAGTCATAAGGATTGAGACGTGGACACAGTCGAGGAACTAAACGGAACATACTTCTACGCGGGGCGTTCAAACCTCACCGCCGCCGAACTTTTTTCATGGTCTTCTGTGAAAATGTTGTAGATCAACTTGGTTTAGGTCTTGTTGATTTCGGTGCTGTAGTTGCCGTTGTATCTGGGCGTAACACTCTCCCTACAAGGGCAAAACCAAACGGTGCTGAGAAGGGGACATCTTATGCGTCTAAAGCCTCACGAAAAGTTTTCAAAAAAGCGCAGTTCCCTTTCGGTATCAAACTACCTTCCGTTATTGGTGGTTATCCACCTTCTACAATCAGGATTAGGGCTGTAGCTAACATTGGAACATGAATCGCCACAGGTTTAACAGACACCTTAGAGTCATTTATGGACTGGCCCCGCCCCGGTAGACGATCCTGCCCTATAGCTAAAACTGTTTCCTGGTGACCATAATCCACGTAAGCCGATGAGCGAAAATACCATCAGTAAGGCGCTGCGCACGATGGCCTGTAGTGCTCTGTAAGCAGTTCAGCAGCAACTTTAATAGTCGGTGTTTTTGCCTGGATTATCACTTTTGTTTCTCTTGTCTTATGTATTATTGCTGCGGCTCAATATTGAGAATAAAAAATAAAATAACCAGAATAAATTTTGGAAATAATTTATCCACAATGTTAATTATTGATTAATTTAAAGTAACATCCCGTAAAGTTTGAGTTTTTATTTCTCATAGACGAGAATTTACATATCATGATATAATGTGACAGAAAAACATGCAGGTTATTAACCTGCCAGTAATCTAAATAAATTTTTGAGGAGACTATTCCAGTGGGACGTAAATGGGCCAATATTGTTGCTAAAAAAACGGCTAAAGACGGTGCAACGTCTAACGTTTATGCAAAATTCGGTGTAGAAATCTATGCTGCTGCTAAACAAGGTGAACCAGATCCAGAATCAAACTCATCTTTAAAATTCGTTATTGAACGTGCGAAACAAGCACAAGTTCCAAAACATGTTATTGATAAAGCAATTGATAAAGCCAAAGGTGGCGGAGATGAAACGTTCGTGCCAGGCCGTTATGAAGGCTTTGGACCAAATGGTTCAATGATTATCGCTGAAACATTGACTTCAAATGTTAACCGTACGATTGCTAATATCCGCTCAATTTTCAATAAAAAAGGCGGGAATATCGGTGCGGCAGGTGCTGTCAGCTATATGTTTGACAATACTGGAGTGATTGTATTTAAAGGAACAGACCCTGACCATATTTTTGAAGTTTTGCTTGATGCTGAAGTTGAGGTTCGTGATGTAACCGAAGAAGAAGGAAACATCATTATTTATACTGAACCTACAGACCTTCACAAAGGAATTGCAGCTCTAAAAGCAGCTGGAATTACTGAGTTTTCAACAACAGAATTAGAAATGATTGCTCAATCAGAAATTGAACTTTCACCAGAAGATTTAGAAATCTTTGAAGGACTTGTTGATGCCCTTGAAGATGACGATGATGTTCAAAAAGTATATCATAACGTTGCAAATCTCTAATTATAAATTAAAGAAATCTGTCGTTATGGCAGATTTTTTAACTTATAGGTTTGTTATGAAGAAAATATATCTAGCCAGATATATTGATTATAAGAAATAGATAAAAACCACTATTGAAATTCCTGGTCTTAACTATCTGATGATAGACGGCAAAGGAGCACCTGCAAGTTCAGCTTTTCAAAACGCGATTCAATTTTTATATGCGACGGCTTATATTATGACTTCAGTGACAGCCAGTTTATATAAGAGTGTAAGATGGAGTGAGAGACCTGTGGGCCAAGGCGCGATGAAATAAGGTCAGTCGTCAGATCTGGAAAGCAGGATATAACGGATGAAAACTGCGCGAAAAACGTAATGCATTTACGGTAGAAAATCAAAGTAAATGTCTGCTCCTCCCTCATAGCCGTCCGATGATGGCGCTATGGTTGGTTTCGTGCCAAAAACGAAGACGACCAACATCATGGTGTGTTAATCAATGGGGAGTAAGTCAAAAATCGTCTGTTTGTTGTTCTTTTCATTCGACTTTGCAAAGATGTATCGCACACGATTTAATCGCGCGAACAAACAGCTAGAGGAACGATGCCATGAAGACCCTCTACCCGATTCAGGACACCACCACCGTCGGCATCGCCCACGCCGTGTGCCCCTGCAACAACGCGCTTCGTGACAATGTTGTCATCGAACTGGTTCTGCTCTGAGGATTCCAACATGACTACTTTTCATCAACTGACTGCCACCAGCCTGCGTGGTCAGCTCATCTCTATGGCTGACTACGCGGGTAAACTGGTTCTGGTGGTTAATACCGCTAGTCATTGTAGCTTCACGCCACAATACGCTGGCCTTGAAGCGCTCTACAAGAAGTATGCCGCCCAGGGGCTGGTGGTGCTTGGTTTCCCCTGCAACCAGTTCGGTAAGCAGGAACCCGGAGGCGCCGACGAAATCGCTCAGACTTGTCACATCAACTACGGTGTGAGCTTCCCGATGTTCGAGAAAGCGGAGGTTAACGGCGCCGCTACGCACCCGGTGTTTCGTTATCTGAAAGAAGAATTGCCCGGCGTGCTGGGTGGACGGATCAACTGGAACTTCACTAAGTTCCTGATCGGACGCGACGGCAAACCGATCAAGCGTTTTGCACCGTTCACCACCCCAGAGAAAATGGAACACGCAATCCTTGCTGCACTTAAAATCTAAGAGTTCCTGTAATCCGAGCCATTCCCTTTTAGATAGCTTCCTGTAAGTATCCCGCTTAACCCGACCAGACTATTTGTAGTGGCACACTGAACTTGGTCACCTGAACAGAGGCGATATACTCACCTCTGAACAACGCTACTGCTCAAATGCAAAGAAGAAATTTCAGCCCGGAGTTCAAACGCGAATCCGCTTAATTGGTTGTCGAACAAAACGATGCTGTTGCTGAAGCAGCCAGTGCTACGGATGTTGTCCTTTCCACAATGATGCGATGGTCATGAACATACTGCCATTCTGAATCACCGTAATCGCCAGTTTGCCGTTACAGGGGGGCTTCGCCGGATTCCCAGATTTTTCCAGCTAAGAACCCCATATTCAGCACCAATTGGTGCATAAAATGGACCTGTTCGCACAGTTCTCTGCTAGTCTTGGCTTTGGTAACTCGGTTAACGTCGCCACCCTACAATCATAAGGAATATTGTATGGATCTTCCCAGGGATGAATCATGAGAAAACTTACCAGGCTGTGACTTTGCACGAATGACAGGTTATGGTGCAGCTGATTTTGATTTCAACGCGGTTGGAGCTGCAATGGACTGTAATCGAGAATTTTATCAGGCAGGTATCATCAATTACGATGATCCCCGGCGTTATTGCTTTTCCTGGTAACATTCCTCGCACCGGTAAATACATTATCGGCACTATTCAATCACTGGCGGTGTTCTGATGCGGTTTCTGCCTCTGTTAACCGGCAGCATTTTTTACGATCTCCTACAGCATGGGCGGGAGATTGAAAGTGCGGTGGCGCGCCATGACACTAGTCTGCTGAAGCATTCAACGCCTGAACTGGAGCGCTATTTTTCTCGTTCACCAGATGAACTCCCCCACCAGAACGCCTTCCCGGTAGCGACGTTGTTCCCGCTGTTCCTGGTGGCTTTTGCCTTTAACCTGCTGCCCTTTCTGCACAATCTGACAGATTTATCACCACCGCTACATGCGTTGAGCTTCTTTGCACCGTCGCTGGCGATGATCGTCGTGCTAATTACTGCAAGCGTGCTTCTGGCTCGCGGCTTTACCGCCGGCCTGGCAGGGTTTTTAACACTATTCATTATCTTGTTGGTGCTGACGGTGTTGCAGGGGCTATACCACCTGCTGGCGGAAGGGGGGAGGGGGTGGACACTGGCGATTGCCGTCCTCGCTCTGCTTGGTTGCCGAATAATATTCAATAGCCGGGGGTTTGTGCTGTTTGTTATCTACTGCCGCACCCAGCGCCTCACCACCCTGGCGCGAAAAATGCGTCTGAAGAGGCGTGAGGAGTAACGGAACTAAAATGTCGGTTAAGTGGTTTAATTAAGTAGCCAATATCCGATAGATCAATCTGTTCACTATTAATCGCATCTTTTATTCTGAAAACAGCCAGGATGGGGTGAGCCTACCTGGCTGGCATGCGATCACGGACTATATCGTAAGAGATTACAGTACGTTCAGGACACACGAATATAACGGCGGATTACCACCAAACGAATCGGAAAATCGATACTGGAAAAACGCTAAACCGATGGCCAGTTTTAGTTGAATACATACAGTGTGTTGTCTTTATTACGCGGGTAGGATCGCTATGCGAGTTTATACTTCAGTAGACAACAACATGGCTAATATTTATTTCGTGGCATAGCCAGCAAGTATAACATGGAGAAGAATAATGCTCCCCAATACACCGAGTCATATCGATAGGGATCAAAGTCAATGTGCAAAAAAACGCTGACAAAATCATAACCGTTAGCAAAGATGTTAATCTGTACGGCTGCAATTGCTATCACCAGCAAGGCGTAGGCAATAAAAAGAGGGTATCTGCGGAGTTTGTTTACTTTGAGTTTTCCCAGGTAGAGAAGAAGGAATACAGTAATGGAAACAATAAAATAGGTAACAGCAGGCCAAATTGGTGGATATAGTGATAATTCAATTTCTTGCGACATCGTCAATTCCCTTTAGTTATCTGATACATCTGCCAACACGTAACGTTTCCGCGAGTCAAATCCAAGGCCATTGCGGTCCTGCCCGCTCTGAATGCTGATAATGAGATATCAATTACACCATATACGAATCCAGCCTGATTACAGCTATAACCCAGCTTTGCTGTCGTATAGCGATGCGCATCTCTTAAGGTTACTGATCGCTCTTCACGATAGAGAAGATAATAGCCTTTTTCGTAAATATTAATAAGCCCATGGGGAATCATTGGTGAACTGTACATACAACAAGTGAAGTGATTAGGTTACAGGGTGTATATGAAATCATAGTGCGGATTATTTTGCCCGGCATTGACGTCGGATATACCAGTAAACCGTATCAACTAAGTGTCTGCACAATATGGGATGTCCCTAAAAAGCCAACGCACCTGCCGGGAATGTCAGGTGCGTTATGTAATGCGCAAAGAAAGAAGCCATTCCCACGAATAGAAAGCGGTGCTCAGGCGTTTACTCATTGTTCACCTGCCACACTCATCCAGGAGTCGAAAATGAACGCTAACGCTTATCCTCGTCGTACAGCCCCCTTTATGGTTCTTCCCCTGCTGCTCATTTGCCTGCAAACGCCACAGGTGTTGGCTATGGGGAATAATGATAGCAATAGCAAAACGCCTGACTGCCCGTCAGGGCAGGTCTATGACAGTGTCAGCAAGAAGTGCGTGCCTGAAAAAACCGGTAGCCTGAGTGACGAGGATAAAACGAATTATGCTTATCACCTGGCGAAAAAAGGCGAGTATCAGGCGGCGTTAAACCTGCTGGATACGCTCAAAAATAGCAATACGGCTGAGGCCTGGAACTATCGCGGTTACGCCACGCGCAAACTTGGCCGCACGGATGAAGGCATTGGCTATTATCAGCGCTCGCTGGCGCTTGAACCCAACTATGCTAAAGCGAGGGAATATCTCGGCGAGGCCTGGATGGTGAAGGGGCGTCCGGACCTGGCAAAAGAGCAGCTTAAGATCATTGCCGGGATTTGCGGGCAGAGTTGTGAGGAATATCGCGATCTTCAGGCCGCGATCGACGGTCATCCAGAATCCTGATCATTGAGGGCAAAATCATTACCACCAGCGACGTTCGCCAGCAGCTTGCCGCTCATCTGACGCGTCTTTGGCGTTATGGACTGGTATTGTCACGCGACCGGGATCTTGCTGAAGAACTGGTTCAGTCCACCTGTGTACGCGCGCTCGAGAGGAGCGCGCAGTACACGTCTGGCACGCGCATCGACAGATGGCTGTTCTCCATCCTGCATTCCATCTGGATCTCTGAGCTGCGCTCGCGGCATGTGCGAATGGGGCAGGGGTTTGTCGCCAGCGAAGATTTAATTGCCCCGGATTACCGTGAGCAGGATGACGCCTGCCTGCATTACCAGGCCATCATGCAGCGGGTAAATGCACTGCCGGAAGCGCAGCGCAATACGGTATTTTTAGTTTATGTTGAGGGGTTTACCTATCGGGAGGCGGCCCAGACGTTAGCGGTTCCGATTGGCACGATAATGAGCAGACTGGCGACGGCACGGGCAACGCTGGCTAAATCCGCTGATGCGCAGCCTCCAAAAAGGGAGAGACATCCATGAAATATCCTCCGTATAACGACGATGCCATTGTTGCGTGGCTTGACGGAGAGATGAGCCAGGACGATGCGCGTACGTTTGAGGCGCAGTTGCGAAGTGATGAGCAACTTTCCGAACGGACCGCGGAACTGATGAAAAGCAATCAGGACTTTAAACGCGCGTTTGCCCCCTTGCTCGATGAAGCTCCGCTCGCGCGGATGCAGGAAAACCTGGAGAGGCATCTGAATAAAATCCCTGCGTCAGCGTCAGGTATCCGTCGACGCACGCTGGTGGCCGCCTCGATCAGTTTTCTGGTAATGGGGGCGGGGGTTGGCTATCTGGTGCGCCCGCTGAACAGCGCACGAAACGAAAACGAACATATCCGCGATCTCGAGGCGCAATATATGGCGCTTTACAGTGTTGAGACGTTGCTGGATATGGACAGTTCAGCGCCGGTTTTGCAGCGCGGGCTTGCTCGCGCCGCTCAGGATGTCGGGCTACAACTGCGTGAGCAGCAGCTCGAACTTCATGGCGCGGAGCTGAAAATGGTGCGGATGCTGCGCTACGACAAGATGCCTATCGCCCAGATTGCCTGGGTGCACGTCGATTACGGCCCGATGGCGCTGTGCATTTCGCCACAGGAAGGCGGAAATTCGACGGAGATTCGCAGTGAGCAGCGCCACAGCATGAATATTGCCTGGTGGAACAGAAGGGGATATCAGTTTGTCCTGATTGGTCGCAACCCGGTGTCACAACTACAGAAAAGCGCGCGCCAACTGTACGCTGCGCTTTCTCAATGAGGCCTTTAAACGCGGTAGAGCCTTGAGTCATCAGTTGTTTCTGGGCTGTGTTTTCGCGCCCCGTGTTCACCAGAACGCCTTAAACAGACGCGTAAAATTGTCTGGCGAAATCCTCCATGGGGATGGGCTTGCCGTATAAATACCCCTGCAAAAACGTCACGTTACGCGCTTTGAGATAAGCGGCCTGAACTTCATTTTCTACCCCTTCCGCCACGGTTTGCAGGTGTAATCGGGAGGCCAGATCGATGATATTGTCGATGATATGAACAGAGTGCGAATCAATGCCAATATTGCTGACAAAGCTTTTGTCGATTTTAAGGACATCCACGTTGAAGCTTTGCAGGTACTTCAGGCTGGAATTCCCCATGCCGAAATCATCAATGGCGATCAGTACTCCCAGTTTGTGCAGCTCTGCCACCAGTCTTTCCGTTGCGCTATCCGTGACCAGTAATTCCCGCTCGGTGAGCTCCAGAACCAGCTTAACAGGGTTGTCACTGAATGCCTGGATGAAGGCCCGGCAGTCCTCCACCAGATTGAAGTCTTTTAATTGACTGGCGCTGATATTAAAGGCGAAATGGAAATCCTTCGGCAGCAAATGTACCAGCGGCACAAACTGTTTACGCACCTGGGTCATCAACATCTGGGTCATCGGCATAATGAGGTTACAGCTTTCCGCCAACGGGATGAAACGGTCCGGTGGGATAATGCCGAGTGTAGGATGTGACCAGCGCATTAAAATCTCGCAGCCGATCCAGTGCGTATGCTCTCCGGAGACCACCGGCTGGAAATAGGGAATAAACTCCTGGAGTTCCAGTGCCTGCCGCAATTCATGTTCTGGCGTGATATATCGACCTGACCAACGAAATACACCAAAACCCACAATAACGGCCAGTAACAGCCAGGCGAAAAGCGTGAACCGGGAGAAGATCCAGAAGTAATGGACATAATTCGCCGGGGAAATAACGGTCACTATCCGGAAAGGATATCGGGTCGAGGCCTGCTCCAGATATCCCGACATGCTGGATGAGAACTGAGGAACCGTAGATGTCTGCCACTGCTGCTGACCGACGGCCAGGCCCAGCGGCAAATTGATGCTCATCACATTGAGTTCGGAAAGAATGTGATCGCCATAGAGTCTGACCACAATACTGTCATTGCCGAGGACCATCCGATAGATAATCAGCGGCTGGCCTTTTCTAACCCGGGTGTCGCTCATCAGATAGAGCATCCCGTTGGTATAATTATCAACGTTGATATTTTCTAAATTGTTACCGTGCAGCGATGAGCAGTAAATTTTGTTTCCCTGAGCCAGATTGACGCTACGCACGTCCTGTGAGTATGCCACCTGCATCCTGAGCTGGAATTCCACTGACTCAAGACAGGGTTTGCCTAGATTATCTTTTACAGCTAAAGCCGCATATTTGGCGCTGTCCAGCGTCCCTTCGACCAGTTGCCGGGCGTGGGTCATCCGCAGGGTGGTGGTTCGCTTGAGATTTGATGCCGTCTGCCAGAAGGTGCTGACTAACCCTAACAGGATACAAAATAACCCCACCAGAATGGCGCGAACCAGTCGGTATTTGAATCGACGCTTCTTTAGCAGACCAAACGGCATAACATTGTCTCTGTACCGCAAGTTAACTTTATCGTTTTACCATCTTGCCATCAAAAGAGGGTGACCGAATCTGTTATTGTTTAAAAAACATTATTAGTGTGACTATTCAGTGGTAAGGTCGCAGCCACGAGTACAGACTGTCTGTGAAACGCTTCGTGGCTCAGAAACGAAATAACCTGACGAGTCATCTCTTGCTTAAATTCAGCGATAAGGGGCCGGGGACAGGCGGCGTTTAATGCATGAAAAGGGCAAATTAACGTGGGGTTTTAGGCGAGTAGAGTGGTGGCCATTATGAAGCGACAAACTTCAAAAACCACCAGAATAGGGAATGTTCAGCCAATTTTCGGCATTACTTTTTGACCATCGTCTGCGTTTTTTCAACTTCCTTCAGACCACCTTCATTCACGGCATTGGTATAGCCCATATCTTTGAGTAGGGCCAGGGCTTTACCGGACTTATTGCCCGTATTGCAATACAGATGCAGGGTGTCGTTTTTATCCTGAGTAACTTCACTGATGCGTTGGTCAATCTGGGAAAGGGGAATATTCACGGCGCCACTGACATGGTTTTCCTGAAACTGACTGTCATCACGAACATCAATCCAGTGCTCAGCCGCGAACACGGAGGTAGACGCTATCAGGAGGCTACTGGCAAGGAGAAGTTTTTTCATCATTCGGGTTTGGTGAACCATTTTAATGGGTTTCCTTTATTTTTTGGTGAAATATTGCCATCAAATTCAATTGTGATGTCATGACAATTAACGGGCTAGACTCTGACGATGAAAACAGTACAGGAACAAAAGAGAAAAAACATTGCAGACACGCGGGTTTTTAAACGCTTTTCTGGGCTGGATTGATCCACGACAGCAGACATATTTTCCGCCACCCCGCGAGGCCTTTTCGTGCCCTCCGAACTCCCGCCCGTCAGGGCATTATGTATAAAAGGGGGATTGCATCAATGCAACCCCTTAAATCGATAGCGATTTCTAAAAAAATCACCCTCCGTACAGCTTCTGTTAGGTATGTGTAATTCAGAATTTATCGATCTAAATATTGTAAGTTGCACCCAACGTGCTGCGTGGTGGTATGTATTTTGATGTGGTTTTTTCGCAGTTCAATCACCTGGCATTGTTCATGTACAGGACCTTTAGCAATACAACATTTCTTAAAAGATAGAAAAGCCCTGCCGAATGAGGTTCAAAAGGCAAGTTTGGTTGTTTAAAACCGTTCCCGTACGAACTCAAGAGCCTCTGGTTGCATTGTGATGCGCTTGTTTGTGAGGTCTCAACGTAAAAGAGGAATGGGAGAGAGTGAGTGTATTCACCTCTAAAACAGCGAAAACTCGCCGGTTATCCTCCTGAATTATTGGTATTGCATACTCATTGTTAATGATAAGTAAATTTCATGGCTAACAAGACACAAAAGAATAAAGGTCAAGTCATTGCACCTGAGCAAGGCAATCTTTTCCCCACGATAGAATTAGGGCAGGTACAGGAGTTCCGCTTATTGCACGCCTCTGTGGACGGTGCAATGGAGAGGATCTCGAGGATACTGGAGCAATTTTTGCGTTCCGTTGGCTGTCTTCGCGTTGAGCCGCTTGAACTGACATTTCGTGAATTATCCCCCGTCGAGCGAGAGCAGTGGGTGTGGTGCGCCGCACTCGCGCCGCACGGCGGTCGTGCCAGAAAAATGTTTCGTTTTGGCGTACATCGGGCGGCGGTCACCGCGATGACGGAAACGGCGCTGGGCCTCAAGCCGGGGACGCAGATTGAGGCGAACGGCGATCAGCCGCCAAGTGAAACTGAGCGACGTTTTCTGAATCGGATGGGACAGGCCCTGACCCAGGGGGTCAGAACGGAATACCCCGCTTTGCACGATCTGGACTGGCAGCAGCAACCTACAGACTCCCCGGAAAAAAAGGGGTTATGCCTGACGTTGCGGCTGGTTTTTCAGGAGCAATCCTGGCCGCTTACCCTCTACTGGCACATGGCGTTTTCTGAACTGCTGGAGAAGGTGACTGACCCGAAGCCGGTGGCATCGCCCATTACCCGGCCACAGCTGGAAGCATCATTGCGAAAAATTCCTGTCCAGCTCAAGACGACCTTGTTCAGTACCAAACTGACGATGGTCGAGCTGGAGCAATTTCTGCGAGGGGAAGTGCTTCCCGTTGCACCGCTGGAGCGGGTGACGCTGGGCTGTGGGAGTTTCTCAATCGGTGTCGGTCAACTCTATGATCGCAATGGGCACCTGGCATTTCAACTGCATGACGTGTCTCAACAGACACCTTAAATACCCTCTGGAGGTTTTGAATGGCTAAAGAATCGAAAATGGATCTGGATATGGCCGGATTGGATGTTGAGGGATTTGACGATCTGTTTGCCAGCGAAGGTGACGTACTCAACGAGAGTGCGCCAGAAGAGATAGTCGTTGAAAAGCGTCCTTTATCTTTCTTCCATCGCTTGCCGGTGACGCTTTCCCTCGAAGTTGCAAGCGTTGAGATCCCGCTGGAAGAGTTGATGACGCTGGCCGAAGGGGCTGTCGTTCAAATGAATAAGCTGAGCCACCAGCCGCTGGATGTGAAGGTCAATGGGGTGTTGATCGGTGCCGCCGAAGTGGTCATCGTCGAGGGGCACTACGGATTACGGATGACCGAGTTGTTTGATGACATCAACTGGTCAAAGCTGGCGTGATGTAATGAAAACAGCGCTTCTCCTGTTGTTCACCCTGGTGCCAGCATCCGCCTTTGCCAGCGACGTCCCTCTCCTGACCATTACCGGTGGCGAGGGTCAGCAGGACTTTTCGGTCAAGTTACAGGTCCTGCTGTTGATGACCGTGCTGGGATTACTTCCCTCCATGCTGTTGTTGATGACCTGTTTCACCCGAATCATTATTGTTTTGGGGATATTGCGCCAGGCAATAGGTTTGCAGAGTTCTCCCCCGAACCGTCTGCTGATCTCTATCGCGCTCAGTATGACCCTGTTGCTGATGAAACCCGTCTGGCAGGATATTTATCAAAATGCTTTCGTCCCCTACGACGAAGACAAGATGACGCTGATGCAGGCGGTATCCAGGGCTGAACAACCGTTGCGTAAGTTTATGCTGGCGCAGACGAGAAAGACCGATCTGGATCTGATGCTGAGGGTGGCGGGAGAGTCGCGTACGACCTCGGCGCAGGAGGTCAATTTCTTTATTCTGATGCCCGCATTCGTACTGAGCGAATTGAAGACGGCATTTCAGATAGGATTCATGCTGTTCATTCCGTTTGTGGTCATTGACATGGTGGTGGCCACGGTACTGATGTCGATGGGGATGATGATGCTTTCTCCCATCATCATCTCTTTGCCAATCAAATTGATGGTGTTTGTCCTGGCTGATGGCTGGAGTATGGTGGTCAACACCCTCTCGATGAGCTTCGGGGGGATTCAGTGACGCCCGATAACCTGATGGCGATGATGGTGGAGGCGACTTACACCATCATCATGCTGGTCTGCATCATTGTTCTGCCGGGCATGCTGGTGGGGTTGCTGGTGAGCATTATTCAGGCAGTGACCCAAATCCAGGAGCAGACCCTGAGTTTCCTGCCCCGCTTTGTCGTGACGATGCTGATGATCGTCTTTGCGGGACAGTGGATGGTCAGACAAGTGCTGGAGCTCTTCTCCAGCATCAATCAGTACATTCTTTATTCCCTGCGCTGACCATGCTTGAGATATCTGCTGCGGAATTATTGCAGGCATGGGGGCGTGTCTGGTGGCCATTCTTACGGATTGGCAGCGCCTTTGCCGTCCTGCCGTTGCTGGGATACCCGCTGATCCCCATCCAGGTTCGCGTCTTGCTGGCGTTTCTGATCGCCGTACTGGCGGCGCCCTTGCTGCCCGCCATGCCTGCTGTCGATCCCCTGTCGTTGAATGCCGTTTTGCTGAGCCTGGAGCAGATCTTTCTCGGGGCCATGATGGCGCTATTCCCGGTGTGTCTGATTCAGGTGCTGGTCATGGCTGGCGAGCTGCTTTCCATGCAGATGGGCCTGAGCATGGCGCGTATGAACGACCCCGTTAATGGCCTTGCCATTCCGGTGCTGGGAAGTTTCTTCAGCAATATGGGATTGTTGCTCTACGCCAGTATGAATGGTCACCTGGTGATGCTGGAGGTGCTGGTTGAGAGTTTCAGGGTCTGGACGGTAGGTTCTGGTCCGTTCAACGTGGATTCTTCCAGCGTGATCCAGCTGTTTTCCTGGCTGCTGGCGGCCGCACTGATGTTGTCGTTGCCGGCGATGGTGGCGATGTATCTGGTCAACTTCACCTTTGGGGTGCTCTCAAGGGTCGCTCCGTCCCTCAATATCTTTGTCCTGGGTTTTCCTATGGCCCTGTTATGCGGGTTATTTTGTATTTTGTTAATTATCAGTGGATTACCGGATCGATTTTCCGATCTGGCGCACAGCATATTCCTCAGCGTGCGCGGCTATTACGGGGGGGAGGGATGAGTTCGGAAAAAACTGAGAAGCCCTCGTCGCACCGGCTTGGCAAAGCGCGCGACAAGGGGCAAATTCCACGCTCCAAAGATTTGGGCATGGCGATCATCCTGGTCGTCATCGCATCTCTGGCGCTGCCGCTTTTTGCCCGGTTGGGTAACGCGTTGAGTCAGATACTGACGTTTAATTTGTCCCTGACCCATGAGGAGGTTCACGATCCCGCTCAGATGCTCAGCCACCTGGGTCAGAGTCTCATTGAGACACTGCTGGCGTTATTACCCCTGGCGGGACTCATTATTGCCGTCGGCGTACTGGCGCACATCGTGATGGGCGGATGGAATTTTTCCCTGGAACCCCTGCTTCCCCAATTCTCCAGGGTAAGTCCAATGAAGGGATTTAAACGGATCTTTGGCATGCAGTCGTTGGCTGAATTTACCAAGTCGGTACTGAAAATCGTCGTGATTTCCGCCACCATTCTGCTGTACGTCAGGACCGAATCAGACACCATTGCCGCCCTCTATTATATCGGGTTGAAGGATTCCGTCAGAATGGGAATGGCCATTCTGGTCGATGGCATTTTTTATATGGCGCTGGCGATGTTGGCGATCGGTATTCTTGATGCTCCTTACCAGCAATGGAACCATCTGCGCGGGCTTCGGATGAGCAAACAGGAGCTGAAAGAGGAGCACAAAAATCTGCAAGGTAACCCGGAAATAAAAGGGCGTATCCGGCGGATTCAGATGTCGATGGCGATGCGTTCAATGCGTCGTACCTTACCGGACGCCGATCTGCTGCTGATGAACCCGACTCACTATGCGGTTGCTATCAAATACGATCCGGCGCGCTGCGATGCTCCCTTTGTGATTGCCAAGGGGGAAGACTATATGGCGCTGCAGATGCGATCTCTGGCGCAGTCATTGGGCGTGGAGGTTCTGGAGATCCCCGCTCTGGCCCGTTCCGTCTATCACACGACCCGTGTGAACCAACAGATCCCCCCCGGCCTGTACGTCATCATGGCGCAATTGCTGCACCATGTGCTGCGTCTGAAGGCCTTTCGTCAGGGCAAGGGCGACCAGCCAGCGCCACTCTCGTCAGTCGAGATCCCAGACTCATTAAGATATTGATGGTGACCCCGTGAAACGTTTGACCACTCTTTTTTCCGGTACATCGCGCAGTTTTATTGCGATACCTTTGCTTATCCTGTCGCTCCTGGCGATGATCGTGCTGCCATTGCCTGCGTTTTTGCTGGATGGTTTTTTCACCTTCAACATCGTGCTCTCCATCATCGTGCTGCTGGTCGCTCTGTCTGTCCGGCGGCCACTTGATTTCTCGATCTTCCCGACCGTACTGCTGATTGCCACGTTGCTACGTCTGTGTCTGAACGTAGCGTCAACCCGCGTGGTGCTGCAGTTTGGTCATGAGTCTCCCGATGCCGCCGGTAAGGTCGTCGAGTCGTTCGGTAAGGTGGTGATTGGCGGCAACTATGTGGTGGGGATGGTGGTGTTCTTCATCCTGATGATCATTAACTTTATTGTCATCACCAAGGGTAGTGAGCGCATCTCGGAAGTCGCTGCCCGCTTCACCCTCGACGCGTTACCCGGTAAGCAGATGGCTATCGATGCCGACCTGAATGCCGGAATGATCGATCAGCGCCAGGCCAAGGAGCGACGGGACGAGATTGCCAGGGAAGCCGACTTCTATGGCTCGATGGACGGTGCCTCCAAGTTTGTTAAAGGGGATGCGATCGCCGGTCTTCTGATCCTGTTTATCAACCTCTTCGGTGGGGTTGCCATCGGGGTCTTTCAGCATGGGCTCAGCTTCTCTGAGGCTATGGGCGTCTATAGCCTGCTCTCCATCGGTGACGGTCTGGTGGCGCAGATTCCTTCGCTGATGCTGGCTGTGTCTGCGGCTATCGTGGTCACCCGCGTCTCCGATTCTGACGAAGATATCACCGTCCAGTTCGGTGAGCAGTTGCTGGCTTCTCCAGCGGTGATCATGACCGCCGCCGCCGTTATGCTGGTGATGGGGCTGGTGCCGGGAATGCCGACCCTGGTCTTCCTGCTGTTTGCCGGTATCCTGGGTTATGCCGCCTGGCGCAGCCGAAAACAAAAAGCAGAAAAAGTCGCACCTGCCGATCAGGATCAGATGGAGCGTTTTACCCGCCCCATCGAGAATGAGCTGGGGTGGGGGGACATCCCGTATACCGATCTGCTCAGGCTGGAGTTGGGGTATCAACTGATCTACCTCGTCGACAGGGATAAGGGGGCTGAATTACTGCAACGCCTGCGCGGCGTGCGCCAGACGCTTTCCGAACAAGCCGGTTTTCTGCTCCCCGAAGTCCGGGTCAGGGACAACATGGGGCTTAAACCAAACCAGTACGCCATCTACCTTAACGGGGTCAAGGTCGCCGTGGCGGACGTCATGCTGGACAGACTGCTGGCGATCAACTCGGGGGAGTTGCTGGGGGAGATCCCTGGCTATCTGGCCAAGGAGCCGGTTTATGGCATGGATGCGGTCTGGATCCAGCCTGCTGACAAAGCCAGAGCGCTCAACTTAGGTTATTCCGTTGTCGATGTTGCGACCATCATTGGCACTCACATCAGTAAGATCATCCGCAGCAATATCGGCGTCCTGTTGCAGCTTGACGATGTGCACCATCTCCAGCAGAGACTCAGCCAGATGGCCCCCAAACTGGCCGAGGATCTTACCGCTAAGTTGACGGCAAACCAGCAGTTGAAGGTCTACCGCAATTTATTGACCGATCAGGTTTCCCTGATGGACGTGCGGACGATCGCCCAGAGCATGGTGGATGGGGCCGAAATCACCAAAGATCCGATGTTACTGGCGGCGGAAGTTCGCTGCGCCCTGCGCCACACGATCCTGCACGGGTTGATCGGGACGACGACGACGGTGCAAGTCTTCACCCTTTCTGACGAGCTGGAGAACATTCTGCTCAATGCCGCGACGCAGGCGCAACGCAACGGCGGTGTACCGGCTGACAGCTTCCCTATCGAGCCTCAGTTACTGGCGCAGTTGCAAAACCGTATGCCCAGTGTGAAGGAGCAGATGTCGTTGCAGGGGTGGTCGCCGATCTTGCTGGTGCTACCACAATTACGTCCTCTGCTCGCCCGTTATGCCCGCACCTTTGCCAAAGGGCTGCACGTTCTGTCATTTAACGAGGTTCCCGATGAACTCCACATTGAAGTCAAAGGGATCCTGGGTTAAAGCGATGCTGGCCGGGGGGCTGTTGACCCTGTCAGTCCCGCTCATGTCGCAGGAAGTCACTCCCCGAAAAGGGGAAGGGGCGGCGATGAACTGGCAGTCGCGTCACCCGAACGTGGCGTTATATGAGGGTCTTTATCGCAAAGAAGCGGTCAGGATCCAGGGGCTGATGACGCGATCAGGCCCGTCCATCCGCTTCATCGTCACCCAACTCCAGCGGCGCAAATTGCCGCTGGAACTGCTGTTTGTGCCGCTTGTCGAGAGCGGCTACGACCCGTATGCCGAATCGCCTGCGGGGGCGGTCGGCCCCTGGCAGTTGATGCCCAAAACGGCGAAGCAGTATGGTGTGATCCGCTATGACTGGTACGACGGGCGCAAGGATTTGATCTCCTCCACCCGTGGAGCGCTCAATTATCTGAGTTATCTGTATAGCTTGTTCGGACGTGACTGGTTACTGGCACTGGCTGCATACAATGCCGGGGAAGGGACGGTTCAGAATGCTATCGAGCAAAACAAAGCGAAGGGCAGACAGACCGATTTTTGGTCCCTCTCTTTGCCAGACGAGACCAGACAATATGTGCCCAGGTTACTGGCGTTGGTGCGCTTATACCGGACCGGTCATCTTCAGTTACCTGCAGTACCCGAGGCGTCCCGTCTGGTCGCTCTGCATGTTGAAGACGGCATCAGTCTGGCCTGGCTGGCCAGAAAACTCGGGCGCAGCACGGAAGAGTTGGGTTTTTACAATGCGGGGCTGGAAAACGCGGTAGCGCCCCGGGGCAGCCGCGTTGCCTTGTTGCTACCAGCGGGATGGGGTGTACGGGCGCGTCAGGTGCTGGGGACTCGCAGTGACAATCTCCCCCAGCCGCAAGAGAAAGCACCTCCCCAGATTGCAAAGCGGCGAGCGCTCCCCGACAAGGATCTGGAATCCCTGGGATGGGGTGTTGGGCTGTGGCAGAGAACGCCAGGGGCGGTGGATCTCTATTCAGCGCGTCCGGCGAACGACAAAAAGAGCACCCAGGATGAGGGGGCGAAGAAAACGGCGTTGCCGCAGACAACGTCTCTCGGTTGGCGTTCCAGCATTGAGCCACTGAGTCAGTGGAATCGGGTGAAGACGGAGAATCCCGTCACACCGCAGACGACGTCGCCCTGAGCCGTCCAGGACTATTTTTTATCGCTGTCGGATGCGCCGAGGGTTTCAAAGACTTGCGCAAACTCCGCAGGCGGCGGCTGAGGATTTTCCCGGGTCAGGTTGCTGATTAGGGTGATCTGCTGTTGGGTGATTCCCAGCAGTAAACGTTGGTCTTCCACCTGTACCAGCACCAGTTTCTCTTTCATGCCCAATGAAAGTACCGACTGGACTCGCATCTC
This sequence comes from Citrobacter sp. R56, assembly GCF_016811995.1. Taxonomy (GTDB): domain Bacteria; phylum Pseudomonadota; class Gammaproteobacteria; order Enterobacterales; family Enterobacteriaceae; genus Citrobacter_D; species Citrobacter_D enshiensis. The sequence continues at coordinate 3,596,901 of NZ_CP069159.1, read as the reverse complement.
TCCTCCGCTTCGCCAGTTTGCGCGCCCTCTCTTCCTCGCCAGCAGAAATACCACGGCACCGATCAGCAGAACGGCCAGGCAGGTAATAAACCACGGCTTGAAGGCGCTAATATCCTGATTCAGTGGTGCCGCCAGCGCGGGCAGTGGTAACAGAAGCAGAAACAGACAGCGAAGAGACATGATGGAACTCCGGATCAAAATAGAGTGAATATGGCAAACATCGTGAATCACACGATGTTTGCCCGCGACGCTGTTGATGAGATTTGGCATCAGACGCGCTTACCAGAAATGCTTATCATCGACGGGGCTTAGAAGATGCCTTTTGCCCTGACTTTGCGCACTTTGGCTGCCGTTTCCGAAAGATCATGTCGCTGGACCTCTCCGGAAACCTGGGGAGCCGGGGGATTACCCGCTGCCGGGGCTGACTGAACCTGCCCACCCACATGCGTCAGTTTGTTGAGGAGGTGTGCCTGCTGTTGTAAAAGTCCGTTCTGTTCCTGCAACTGCTGCGTCAGCATATCGACGCAGGCTTGCAACGCATCACGCTGCTTACGTTGAACCGTCGATTTCCCCAGCGCGCTGAGCAACGGGGTGAGCTTATCGGTAATCTGGGTGGCCAGCTCGTCCGGCGTCAACTGTCCGGACGGTTCTGTGGGTAATGCCTCGCGACCGGCGATGAGCCGGTGTTCCTCCAGACTGTGCTGGAGAAACTCGCTGTTCAGGTTGTTAAGTTGCAGATTTCGGGAGAGAAATTTGACCAGATTGGGTTCCAGGAGGCACAGCAGCAACCCTGACAGATAGATGTCTTTGTGCAACGGCAGACTGAAGAAATCAAAATTGTCCGTCTCTTTGTTCAGGATTTCAGCGCGCTGATACCAGCGCTGTAATGTCGCCAGCGCCAGATTATCACTCGCCTGCTGTGGATCCAGCGTGAGGGTTACCTGGACTTCTCTGACTGAATTAGTCATTGCTTGCCTCTGATTCGACCGGCGTTTCGCTGAACACTTTCTCTTCATCGCTGATGTAGAGGCAGATTTCGCGAGAGAGTGCGAATTGGGACTCTTCGACGAGGATCACGCGTTTGCCCAGGGTAGGATAACTGGCCTGAATAGTGGGGTAGATCAGATTTGCGCCACCGCCGACCAGATAGACCCGGTTGGGGTTACGGGCAAATTTTTTCGCCTCTTCTGCAACGAAGTGCCCCAACTCCTCAATTTTGCGCTCAAGTTTCTCCAGAATCCGGGGGATCTGCGACTCATCGTTGATCACTTCACGCACAAAAACATCATCGTGGCGGTGCTTGATCAGTTCGTTTGCTACCAGATAGCTGGAGTCGCTGTCGGCGGCGGCCAGCGCGGTGCGGGCAGCATCCGTGATCAGGGAGACACCGAGCGCGCGGTTGCCGTAGACCTCGGAAACTTCGTCAAACTCGCCAACGATCAGCCCCATATCCAGGGTTGTTCCGCCACAGTCGATGACCAGCGTTTTGGTGTACGGGTTGACCCCTGAATTGACCAGTCGGGTAAGGATGGCGGGCAGGCTTTCGGGCATCACATCAACGCTGACGATGTTGAACAGCTCCCCTTTATTCAGACTGATGGGACGCATCAGGTTCTGCTTTTTGCGCTCAATGTTCGCTTCGTTACGCTGACAGTCATCTTGCTGATAGTACTCGGTAATGGGCAGCGTCACGGTGATCGCGACATCACAGGCAGGAAGACCGGTCTGGAGCAGGGCGTGATGCACCGCCAGCAGGTTGAGATCGCCATACTGATAGTCGATGTGGGTGGTGGAGAGGGATTTCTCTGACGTCGGATCGTAAGTGTATTTGTTGATCCCTATTTCGTAGTTGTAGACCATCTTGCCTTTGAGCAGGGCAGCACTCTTCCAGTCTTTGCGAAATGAGTTGGGCGAGATGATGCTTTTCAGGGTTTTGTTGGCTATCCAGCTAACCTTGACGTTGGTCGAACCGTCATCGATGGCGATCTTAAGTGGCTTACGCATGGTTGTGTGTCTCAATAGGGTTCAAAAAGGGTTGTGATGGGTTTACGGCTTAGCGCTTATCCCGCGCTGCGAGCCGCACCTGGTTGAGCGCCAGCTCATCCAGGATCTTTTGTTCTTGCCTTTGTGTTTCAAAGGACTGCCGGACCCGCTGTCGTTCGAGGATGATCTCGCTGCTTTTTCTGGCGACGAAGGCGTCCAGCACGACTTTCTTCTGTTGCGCGATGGAGAGTTTGAGCGCGACTTTTTCTTCGTGCTGCTTATCAATGAGGTCGCCCAACTGGCGGTGCATGATGTTGCGGTTATGCAGAGCAAAGGCCGAGCCGTAGGTGGGCAGTCGCGACATCTCGCGGCGATACTGCCCGAGGACGTCGAGGGAACGCTGGAGTTCGACGTTGCGCGTTTCCAGCGTCGTCAGCGCCTTGCTCTCATTGTCCAGCTTGTGGCTCTGCAGGCGGTGCAATGTACTCAAGGATTTCATCGTTTATCTTCCTCCATTAGCGCCTGTAGCAACGTCTGGGTCTGTTGCAGGTTTACCCCCTGTTGGGCAGGCTGCTGTAAATACTCCAGCATCTGCGGGAACAGGGTCACGGCTTTGTCCATTTCCTCGTCGTGACCGGCCTGATAACCGCCCAACGGGATCAGTTCGCGCACCTGTTGATACAGGCTGTAATAGCGGCGAAATCGTTGGATTTGCTGAACCTGGGCGGTGGAGCAGATTAACGGAATGACGCGACTGGCCGACGCGGCGACATCAATGGCCGGATAAATCCCCTGTTCGGCGATATCACGACGCAGGACAATGTGACCGTCGAGGATCGCCCGCGCGGCGTCCGCGATCGGATCGTTGTGGTCATCCCCTTCGACCAACACGGTGTAGATGGCGCTGAGGCTGCCTTGTGGGTGATAGCCGTTGCCTGCCCGCTCCACCAGTTGCGGCAACTGGGTGAAGACGGAGGGGGGATATCCTTTGGTGGCTGGCGGTTCACCCAACGACAGGGCGATTTCGCGCTGAGCGATGGCATAACGGGTCAGTGAGTCCATCAACAGCAGCACGTGCTTGCCCTGATCGCGAAAGCTTTCGGCAATCCGGTGACAGACCTGGGAGGCTCTGAGTCTGAGCAGGGGAGAGACATCAGCAGGGGCAACCACGACAACCGCCTTACGGCGTCCCGCTTCCCCGAGCGTATGTTGCAGGAATTCGGCAACTTCGCGTCCGCGTTCCCCGATCAGACCGACCACGACCACGTCGGCATCGGTATAACGGGTCATCATGCTGAGCAGCACGCTCTTGCCCACGCCGCTGCCCGCAAACAGTCCGATTCGTTGGCCGCGACCCAGCGGCAATATGCCGTTGATGGCCTTCACGCCGACATCCAGAGGGGTGGTGATGGGCTGGCGTGCGAGCGGATTCAGCGGCGGTTGATGCAAAGAAATGCGTTCTCCCGTCAGAGGGCCGAGACCGTCCAGAGGGCGACCCAGACCATCCAGGATGCGACCGAGCAGCGCGGGCCCGACCACCAGTTCGCTGTCTTCTTGCAGCGGTGAGACGCGGGCACTAGGGAACAGGCCGGTAACCTGCTCGACGGGCATCAGAAAGGTGCGATCCTGATTAAAACCCACCACTTCGCTCTCGATCCAGGTGCCATTGCTGGTTTCAACGAGCGCGCGTTGCCCAATAGAAAGGGGGCACCCTGTAACCTCCAGCAGCAGGCCCGTGACGCGCACCAGCCGCCCGTAAATCTGGGCGGGAGGCACCTGATACTCGTCCTTTTCAAGTTGATTAAGCAACGTTTTCAGGGCGCGCATGGGGTTAAGCTTTTAAGTCTTCGTCGCTGAACTTGTCTGCGGGCAGCGAAAGAGAAGAGAAGGTCTCCTCCTGGCGCCAGGGCAAGTTATGCGGCGTGATTGTGGAGGATATCGTCTGGTTTTCCGCGGTGATGGCGGGCGCCTCCAGTGCGTTCAGCTCTGGGGTATCGACCAGCTGTCGACGCAACTGATCGACACACAGATCGATGCGTGCATCCAGTTGGCTTTCCGCTTCAGCGAGTCCCGTCTGAATATGGAAGCTACCGGCGGAGAGCAGGGGATCGGATTGCAGATCCCAGTTTTTCAGTGCTTCCGGTGCACATGCCTTGAGCAGTGTGTGGGTGCCTGGGTCCAGGCGGATAGAAATCGCGCCCTGCGGCTTCGGTAACATCGCCAGGGTCTCTTCGATAAGCCCAAGGATCTGCGTCGGATTGAGCGCGAGTTCGGCGCGCAGTACCTGTCGGCAGATCTGTGAAATCAGGTGGCAGAGGGTTTCCCTTTGCCCGGTCAGCGTCTCTTGCAGTGTGGCCTCAAGGGAATCATAGAGCTGGCCGACCTGATGAAACGCGTCATCCAGTTTAGGTTTGCTCTCTTCGTAAGCTTGCTGGCTCCCGGCTTCTCGCCCTTCCTGCATACCCACTTGAAATCCTCGCTCCTGGCCCAAAGGATGGCCTTGCTCCAGTCCCTGGCGCAAACCTTCAGCAAAACCGGCATCGCGACCCTCTTCCATCAGGGCCTGATATTTGGCTGCGATCTGTTGTGGGGAGGCATAAGGTTGCTCCTCCGGCAGGGGTTCCTGCTGGGATAACGGCGGAAAATGGTAGCGATGGACACTGCGTGGGGGTCCGTCTTTTTTGCCAGGCTGTGACATGGGTTACTCCAACACTTTCTCTTCAAAGAGGCGAAACTCGAAAGGCTCGCCTCCTTCTGCATTTTCATTGTCTGCGATGAGCTCACGCACTTTGGCCATGATCTCCGCTTCCGCACCTCTGACCACGCTGGCGGGGAGGCCGCCCATGACCTGCATCTGTTCCTGAATCGCATTGGCCTGACGTTTTGGCAGGCAGCGCAATATGGCCTGGCGCAGGGATGGCGACGCCCCTTTGAAGGCTCTGGCCCACACCTCTGGCTCCACTTCCTGGCAGAGTCTGACGATGGTGGCCTCTGGCTGGCGCTCAAGAATGGAGAAGCGATACATGCTGTTCTCAATTTCTTCGGCCAGTCCCTGGTCATGTTCGCGCACCGTCTCAAGCAATTTGGCGCTGTTGCCTGGGTAACGGGAAATCAGGCCCGCCGCTTGTTCGACACCGCTCACCGACGTTTGAACGCCTTGCTGGACCATGGTCAGGCACTGCTGAATGATTTTCTCCAGCTCCGCAACCATGTTCTGGTTGATTTCCCGCAGGTTAGCCATGTTCAGAATCAGTCTGTCGTGCTGCGCTTGTGGCAGGTGCTTCATCACCTCGGCAGAGACGTCCTGCGGCAGCAACGCGAGGAAGGTTGCCTGCAACGGCAGCATTTCATGTTGCAGATTGGCGGCGATCAGGGTGGGGGAGATCCACTGTAACTGATGCATGGTTTCCCGAATCTGTTCTCCGTAAACGTCGTTGATCACCCCTTTGGCCAGTTCTGGCCCAAGGGCGACATCGAGCGTTCTCTCAAGAAAGCCACGGGAGGCACGAGAGATGCCGCTAAGTTCGCGATAGTCGATGAACATCCGCTGCAATGCCATGTCCAGGTGCTGATTCTTGACATGGCCGACTTCTGCCATGGCCCGGACGATATCCTGCACATGTTCCCGACTCAGGCTGCGCAGAATGTTGCCAGCCTGGTGCTCGCTCAGTGTTAACAGCAGTAGACCTGCCTGTTCGGCACTTTTGAGCGGTTGTTGCTCGTACTCTTCATTCATGGCTGGTAATCACCTGCTATTCATCCACTGTTCTAATACTTCGGCGACGCGTTTGGGGTCATGGTCCGCCAGCAGCTGCAAGTGGGCCAATTTATCCCGCAAAGGCGAATTCGTGTCAGGAAGTTCATTCAGGCGAACTTTATCAAACGCCAGATTACGGTTGTGTTTTCTGAAGTATTCGCTCTCTTCGCTTTCTCTCTTGTCGGACGTCACTTGCGTGGCAGACGCGTTATCTGCGTTATCGCTGCCATTCGCCGGGGAGCGCTGGATCAGGTGCTGCATCAACTTGCGGATCACAAAGAAGATGAGGCACAGACCGAGAATGGTGGCGACCAGATAACGGGCGTAGATCAGTAAAACCGGCTCCTGCCACCATTGGCTATCCAGCGCAGGATTAATGCCATCTTCCGAGAAAGGGAACACATTCAGGCTGAGCTGGTCGCCCCGCGCCTGATCGAAGCCCACCGCATCCAGCGCCATCTGCCGGATATTGGTCAGTTGCTCAGCGCTCCAGCCTTTTTCCGGTGACACGGTCTGATTCAGCACCACGGAGACACTGAGATTATTCAGCCGCCCCTGCTGGTATTTGGTGTGGGTGATCGTGCGTCCCACATCATAGCGACGCTGCTGCTCATCTTTCTCATTAACCAGACGCTCAGCCGTGGCGGGTGGCGTTTGTGCCTGATTGCCCTGTTGCTGTGGATCTGTGACCGGCGGACGGTTGCTCAGGGCGCCGGGGATTCCGCTCAGTTGGCCTCCCTGCGAGGCGTCTTTCTGCAGACGCTCTTCGCGTACGACAGGACTCTTGTCGAGGGATTCCCGGGTCTCTTCCACGTTGTCGAAGATCAGGTGCGCCGTGACCTGCACCTTGTAATTGTTGGCACCGAGCACGGGTTGCAGCATCTCGCTGACGCGACGTTCATAACTGCGCTCAACCTGCTTCTGATAGTCGAGTTGATGGCTGGTCAACCGGGTTCCGGAAAGTTCATCGTTGAGATCCTGTGTCAACAGATGACCATACTGATCGACGACAGAGATGTTTTCGGTGGTGAGATTGGAGACGCTGCCTTTGACCAGGTTCACGATAGCCAGCACTTGCCCTGGCTCCATCCGGGAGTTTGCAGCGGAAAGCTCAAGCATCACGGAGGCCGACGGTTTCTCCTCATTGCCACGCAGGAAGATCATTTTGTCCGGGATAGCCAGATGGACCCTGGCATAGTCAATCCCCTGCATGCCCATGATGGTACGCGCCAGCTCTCCCTCTAACCCACGACGGTAACGGGCATTTTCAACGAACTGACTGGTTCCCAGGGTTGACTCTTGCTCCAGCGATTCCAGTCCTACCGGCAGTTTGGCCTGTACGCCTTTTGCCGCCAGCAACATTCGCGCCTGCGATAATTTATCTTCTTCAACCAGCACCTGTCCTGTCGTATCCAACAGACGATAAGCAATGCGCTCCTGATCGAGAATGGCCATGATTTGAGCACTGTCGAAGCGCTCCTGCTGACCATAGAGGGGCCGATAATTACCCTGGGAAGACCAGAGAAACAGTACGACGAGTACCGCTATCAGACAGGTCAACATGCCCAATAGCATGAGCTGGGGTACTTTATTCCGTAATAGGGTGATTGCGGGCAGCGGCTTGCTGATATTGTCCCAAATCGTTTTGAATTTTTGCCTCATTCGTTACTCACTACGTCCCCGGCCTTACAAAGGCATCTTCATGACTTCGTCATAGGCCGTCATCAGTTTGTTGCGGACCTGGGTAAGGGCCGAAAAACTGAGACTGGCTTTCTGACTGGCGATCATCGCGCCAGTCAGGTCGTCGCTGGCACCCGTTTCGATTTGCGTCGCCAGGTTTGCTGCATTTTGCTGGTGGCTGTCTACCCCATTCAGGGCCGCATGAAAGACACTCTCGAAGGAGGTGTTTTGCGTGCTGTTTTGCTGTTCGGAGGCAAACAGCGGTTGCTGGGCAGCCGTTTGCATCGTCGTCATCCGCTGCATCATTGCCTGCTGTGAGTCATTAATCGTGTTCATAGTGTGGCCAAATAATAAAAAACGGGTTACGCATCATCAGTGATGATGCCTCTTTGCCGCATCTCGGCGAGTTTGTAGCGCAGAGCTCTGGGGGTAATGCCAAGGGCTTTGGCGGTCATACTCCGGTGTCCGCGGCAATGGCGTAGCGTGTCTAAAATGTGTTGGAACTCACCGTGTTTGCGGCTCTCCTGTAGGGAGGCCGAAGGGGTCAGTTCAACCTGAGTTTGTGGGGCGGCAACAATAATTTCCTGCGTAGGTGGAACAGAAGGTAAATCGAAATCAGCAGCAAGCAGCACCGTGCTGCGGCACATCACCAGCGCACGTTGTACGCGGTTCTCCAGTTCCCGAATATTGCCCGGCCAGTTGTGCGCTAATAAGGCTTTCTGCGCACACGGGCTTAATTTAATGGCGGGAGCAAACGCCTGATCCCCGTGTTTTTGCACGAAGTGAGCGATCAATCGGTCCAGTTCTTCCCGGCGCTGGCGCAGGGGTGGAATGACGAGCGGCAAGATATCCAGACGATAGAGAAGATCCTCGCGAAAACGCCCCTGACTCACCGCTTCCCGCAGATTCTGATTGGTGGCCGTGATGAGTCGGACATTGAGTGGAATGACCTTGTTGCTTCCCAGACGTTCGACTTCCCACTCCTGCAACACGCGCAGCAGCTTCGCCTGCAGAGGGGGAGGCATCTCTGCAATCTCATCCAGAAAGAGGGTGCCGTTGTTGGCCAGTTCAAACTTACCGGCTTGTCCTGTGTAAGCGCCGGTGAATGCCCCTTTAACGTAACCAAACAGGATGGCTTCCAGCATGTTCTCGGGAATCGCGGCGCAGTTGACGGCCACAAAGGGGCCTTCTTTCCGGCTGGAGTTGGTGTGGATAAATTGGGCCAACATCTCCTTGCCCGTCCCCGTTTCGCCTCTGATGAGCACTGGCGCTTCGGCCAGAGCAACCCGATGCGCCATCGTCAACAGACGGCGGGAGGCCGGTGAACTCATGATCATGCCGCGGGTCTGCAGCGAGTTTGCATTGAGCAGGCTGGTTATCTGTTGATTCAGTTGCTGGAGACTAAAGGGATAGAGCAAATAATCACTGACGCCGTTGCCTAAGGCCGTGCTGGCCCATTCGGCTTGATCCATAGGGCTAATCAACAGGATAGGTAACGTATGCAACTGGCGAATATAGCTAAGGGCCTGCACCTGAGACAGACCCCGGCCCAGAATGACCAGGCTCGGAATAGTGGCGCTTAGAGAGGCTATATCCAGCAAACCTGGCTGCCAGACTACGCGACGAGCATATTCTTCACTGAGATGAGTGAGAATTTCGTCTGCGCACACTTTATCTGATTCAAGCAGCAAGATCATTGAACGAATAAATACCTGTAATGAGCGAATAAAAACGTGAGTGACGAGACGGGATCACAATAAAATTTACGAGAAATTAAAGCAGAGTTAACTTAACTGAAGCTGTACATACGAGAGACATGATGCCCAGCCGAAGAACTTACCTGAGCATATCTACGGCAGGGTGCTATTTTTGAGCAATATTCATAAAGGATAAACAGTTTCAGGGAGTCAGTTGTGCTGTTTCGCAACTCACTCAAGCACTCAATTCAGGGGAGGGGGCGACAGAAACAGGCGAGAATCCTCTGTCGCAGTGACGGGCGTCATCAGATTGCGGGTTGGTAGAAATCTTCTTGCGTATTGAGCAGTTTACGGATCAACAGCTGTTGATTCGCCAGCAGTCGGCCATTGTGGTCATTAAGTTTTTTGCAGCGAACGACGCTGATTTCCAGGGTTTGCCACTGGTCTACCAACTTCTCTGAAATCGCCGCTGGCAATTTGTTGGCCAGCCGTTGCAGATCGCGCGTGCTGGCCTGTAATCCGAAAGCGTGCAGCAGTTTCACACGCCGTTCAGCCCGGCTACGCAGGGTATCCAACAGCTGCACCTGTTGTTCATTGTTCTGATGGATAGCCGGATTATTGCGGCGAATCAGGTTGCTGTGTTGCTCCTTGAGCAACAGCTCCATCTGCTGCCAGGAGACGACATCCTGATTGATGTCCACAATCAACTGGCGCAGGCGATCGGTCGCGTTGCTCACGTCGGCTTATCTCCCACTTTGATAGAAGTTCATCATTGCGTCTGCGAGGGCATCGTTGCTCACGGCGAACTTATCGCTGTTGAGCTGCTCCATGACGCCAGCCACTTTGGCATGATCAATATCGGGAAACTGGCGTAGCTCATCGGCAAGCGCCCGAGCCAGTGCTGCGGATACCGGGGCATTCACCGGCACCTCGGCAGGACACTCTGTTGGCGGCAGGGTGAACGGCGCGTCATTTGATCCCTTTGTTCCGAGCTTTTGGTCTTTCGCGACGTTTGTCGGCGCGTTGACCTGCTGAGGAACGTTCTTTTCACTTGCCGCGATTTCCGACGCTACCTGCGTTTGTTTAGCATAGGCATTCTGCAGTGAGTTTTCGGGAAAGCTCCCGTTTGGTGATGTAATGTTCATAATCAAGCCACTCTGAACAAGCTGACGAAACGGTATGCTGGTTGGCCTCGACAGAACCAACCTGGCACTCTGGTTAAGACAGATAAGCGACCGTTTTACGGCCAGACTTTAGCCATGATCGCATTTTTTACGAAAAATATTCAATGTCTCATTCGCCATGGCGCGGCGTTGGGTCAGACAGCACGTGGAGCAATTCATATTCCAGCCAGTCGGCAAGACCCAGCCAGTCTTCGCGTTCCTGACAGGCCAGGATCGCTGACATTATCTGCGGTAACTGGCGCTGCGCCGTTGGCGAAAGCGAAGGGATCAGAGGAAGTAACGATTTCATCAGGGGCGGAAGCGCCATTGCCGCATCCAGAGACATCCCCAGGCGGAACTGCTGCGCAAGATGCGTGAGCTGTGAGGCGATCGTCATGAGGTGAACTCCGGATGATAACGGCAATCCGCAATCCTGGCGCCTTCCCGACTGCCGTTCCAGAAGCAAACCTCGGGATGCGCGGCAATATAGCGTTCAAGCTGAATACGATAGCCAGTAAAACTGATGTTGGTACGAATGCGCTGATCATGCCCATTCAGCACCCAGTGTTTTGCCTGTTCAATAGTGGTATTCAGAGCGCCGACTGCCCAGCCCGTATGGGTTTCTCCGCCTGGAAAGGCAAAGTCTGCACCGAGCAGGATAACGTCCAGACAGCCCATCTGCACCGCGAGATCGACGGCGGGATGAATGACGCTTCCTCCCGAATAGAGCAGCGCCTTTGGCTGCGATTTACGCTGCGGTTGATAAAGGGGGCTGCTGGAATAGGCGGCCAGGCGTTTTCCGCGCCAGGCCGTCAACGTTCCGGTGGGCACCAGCGGGAAGTACACCAGCCCGCAGTCTGCGGGCGGAAGTTTCTCTCCATCAATCAGGTGGTCGATGGAAACCACCCAGTCTGGCTGGATGCCGTGCGCAAACAGGGCGCGGCAGGCGGTGTCGACGGCGATCAGCAGCGGTCGTTCCGGCTGGCACTGCAGCGCCTGTAAGCGGGGCAGATGTGACTTCAGGGTGGGGCCAGCCCCGATAACGAACGCCTGGCGACCCGGCGCGCTGGCGAAGAGCGAGGCCGCATCACCGTCTCGCTTGAGCAGGTGACGGTTGTCGGCAAGCCGTTGTCGCAGCGCAGGGAGATGTTGCTCGTAACGACGATTAGTATGGGGAAGTGTAATTTCCCTGATCAGGCGGTCACGTATTCCGCTTGCCGCGTCTTCCGCCAGGCGTAGCTCGCCAGGTAAGGCAAAGAAGGGCAGGCGAATCTCGTTTTCGTCGGCGGCCAACGCCAGGCAGACTCTGGGATCCTGAAGCCAGTCCTGGTTTTCCAGCAGAGTCAGGGTCAGCAGGAACAGCGCGCGGTTCATGATGAAGACATTGAGCTGTGTCAACGTGGGACGCTGCAGCAGGATGCGCGGCAGGCAGCCAAGCCCGACGCCATAGACATTGAGATGCGGCTTTACGGGCAGGCTATTCGCCTGCTGCTGCGCTTCGCTTATCCGGTCGTGGCGACTGGTCAGTTGGATGCCGTCGACCAGCAGGGTTCCGCAATGCCCTTCCATTATGCTTGCCGAGGACAGTGGCGGCGTCTGGCTAAGTATTGTGGCCAGCGCGGGCCAGCGGCTGGCGATGATGGCGAGATGTTGGGTCAGGCATGCGTCAGACATCGTTTATTGCTCTCTTTAAAACAGCGCTCCCCGTGGGGACTCACCCGACGACGAGTGGGCGATGGGACAAGCAATAAACATGCCGTTTTATTCTTTAGGGTTCACCTTCGGTGTTTCATTGACGATCAGCAACTGACCAGGACCAGAGACCGAAGCGGAAATAACCTTTCCGCTTTTTTCGTTTTTAATGCTGATGGTTTCCCCCTTCTGTCCGTCCTGCAGGGCAGTACCCTGCATGGAAATGGACATCTCACCTTCTGCCAGCGTCAGACTCACCTTGTCGCCTTTGCGTACCAACAGCGCCGCTTCAAGCATCCGGTTACGCACGGGCTGGCCTGCCCGAAGCGATCGCTGGGGGCGACGTCCAATGGCCTGGGCCGGGTCGGTCAACACATCGTCCATCTGGGGCGTGAGCAGAACCTGGGTAACGGCCAGGTCGTTTGCCTGCAGATAGTGCTCTTGACCAGTCGCCACCCGCGCAACGACGACGGGCATCAGGACGGAGATTTGGCTGCGGGTCGTAATGACCCAGCCAGGGGAGTCCGGGCAGCGCAAACGCAGGGAGTGTCGGCCGACGGGGAACTTCACCTGAGAGTCTTCGACCCGGTATGGCTGACGACAGGGAGGAAGTTTACTGACCGCCTCCGGGATACTGATCTCGCTTTGCCAGTGGTAATCACGCCAGTTGACGCGCTGTGCATGCTGGGTAAAGCGCTGTTGCCAGTAATCGCGAACAAATTGCTTCAGGGCATTGGGATCGACGCCGGGCGTCGGCGCGGTCTTCCGGGCGGTCGAATCGACAGGCGCGGGGTGTGCTGGCAATGCTGTCGAAGCAAGGCTCTTCCCACCGATCAGCAATAACGCAGCGGCGAGAAAAAGTCCCGTCAGCCGTGGGGGAAATTGTGCAACCCGACGACGGGTGCGACAAAAATTAAATGTTGGCCCGATTATTGCTAAGTGCGTATGTCGTTTCATCTCTACTGAACTGTAAGGAGGAGGATGGATGGGAATTAGCTTCGAAAAAGCGCTTGGCATTCATCCCGAGGCGCTCGATTTTCGCGTCGAGCGTAGCAGGGTCCTGGCCAGTAATCTAGCCAATGCTGATACCCCCAACTACGCGGCACGGGATCTCGAGTTTCGACTCGCCGTCCCCGAGGGACAGGGTTCTTCCCCGGATGACATCGTCGCCCCTATCCCGGCAATGAGCATGACTCAGACCGGAATGAACCTGAAATACCGCCAGCCTTATCAGGTGAGCCGTGATGGCAATACGGTAGAAGCGGGTATCGAACAGGCGAGGGTTGCCGAGAATGCGATGGATTTCCAGACCAGTCTGGAGTTCCTCAACAGCAAGTTTAACGGGCTCGCGACGGCCATCGACGGCAAATAATCATTCAACATTAAACAGATAAGACGAGACAGAAACACGCCATGTCCTTCGGAAAAATTTACGATATTGCGGGTACGGCCATCAACGCGAACAGCCTGAGGCTCAATACCATTTCGAGCAACCTGGCCAATGCCGACTCAGTCAGCGGCAGCGAAGCCGGGGCTTATCGCTCCCTGAAGCCCGTGTTTAGCACGATTTACAACGATCCCACGTTGAATGTCACCGAGCGCGCCGCCTCAGCCGGCGTCGGGGTTCAGGGAATAGTCCAGACGGATCAGCCCGTACAAAAGCGTCACGAGCCGGATAATCCGTTGGCAGACGCCGAGGGCTATGTCTACTACTCCAACGTCAATGTGGTGGAGGAGATGGCCGACATGCTTGCCGCCTCGCGTAACTACGAAGCCAATGTGGAGATGCTGAATCAGGCTAAGAGCATGCAACAAAGCCTGCTGCGTCTGGGAGATAGGGTCTGATGAATCTGGCGGGTTTCAACCCTGTGAATACGTATCCGGGTAATCGCTTGCCGGGCGCTCAGAACATGCTGTCGCAGGTCAACGGCATGGTTGCCCCCATGAGCGCGCCTGGTGCCCAGGCCGCCACAACACCGCCGACCGCCGCCGTAACGGAATCCACCCCGGAAGATCCTGAGCAACCAACGGAGGGTTCTGGCTCGGAGGAGGCGACCCAACCGCCTCAGGTGGCGAACGTCTTCGTCGACCTGATGCTGGCGCAGTTGACCTATCAGGACCCCACTAACCCCGTCGACAGTACCGAGTTCGTTACCCAGATGGCGATGTTCGCCCAGGTGACCAGCATGGAATACATGCGAATGACGATGAACGCGCTCTACGCGGTGGCAGAAAACAACCTGGTGGTCTCGACGGAGCAGTTGATCGGCAACACGGTCACGGCGCCTGATGACACCGTGACCCTCGGTCCCGATACCCTGCTGGAAGGGGAACTGGTGCTGGATAAGGATTACGACAACGTTAGCATCCGAATTTATGACGAGTTTGATGCGGAAGTCGGCACCGTCACGTTGGGGCCACAGACGGCTGGCGAGAAAGCATTTGTGCTGGATGGCAACGTTCTGGGCCTGCCCGAAGGTGAGTACCGTATCGAAGCCGAGACGGTGATCGGCGATGAAATTAGCACTACACCGACCTATTTCAGTGGCGTCGTGAACTCCGTGACCCTCAAGGGTCAGGAAGGCTTAATGCTGGATGTTGAGGGTGTCGGCATGGTGCCGTTGTTTGATATTTCGAAGATTAGCGCTCCTCCCACGCAAGGTGGAGACGAAACGACAGAGGGTAAAAGACTATGAGTTATGCAATCTCGGTAAGCGGTCTGAATGCCGCCAGCCAGAGCCTGAACACCATCAGCATGGATATCGCCAACGCCGCAACCGTGGGCTACATGGAATCCACCACCACCTTCTCGGCACTTTACGCGGGAGGTCAGGCTGCGGGGGTATCGTCGGGCTATACCACCCAAAACTTTTCCGCACTGGGGACCACGACCTTCACCGGGCGCGACCTCGACATGGCGATTACCGGGGATGGATTCTTCATCACCCAGGGGAGCGACGGTCAGGTCTATTACACCCGCGCGGGTAACTTCCATCAGGATGAAGACGGCTACATCGTCGACAGCAACGGCAACCGGGTACAGGGCTACCCGGTCGATGAAAACGGCAACGTGATGACCGGTCAGTTGGACGATCTGCAGCTGGATAACGGCTCAATGCCTCCCCAGTCAACCAGCGAAGTGGATCTGGGGATGAACCTGGATCAGAGTGCAGAGCCGATCGACCGTGCGACCACCACTTTCGACCCTTCCGATCCTAACAGTTATCACAGCACCAACTCGACGGTGGTCTATGACTCAATGGGCAACCAGCACACCGTCTCTCAGTACTATACCAAGACGGCGGACGGTACCTGGGAAGTGCAGGTCTATGTGGATGGTCAGGATGCGAATAACTTTTGTACGCCTGCCGGGCCACAAACCCTGCAGTTCGACGCGAACGGCAACCTGGTTTCCGGCGGCAATTTTACCCTGAGTATTCCTGCTGGCGATCCTCTGCTTGAGGGCGCCAACACGCTGACCATCGATGTCGATCTGAGCGAAACCACCCAATATGCGGCGCCGTTCAGTAACCAATTGAACTCCTCCAACGGTTATCCGTCGGGCGAGCAGACCGGTGTGACGGTCGATGAGTACGGCAATATTTATGCGACCTACTCTAACGGTGAAACGATGCTGCAGGGGCAAATCGTGCTGGCGACGTTCCCGAACCCGGAAGCGCTCGCCGTGGCAGACAATACCAGTTGGACCCAGACCTCGACCTCCGGTATGCCGCTGTACGGCACGCCAGGCACGGGGGTTTATGGCGGCATTGAGTCCCAGTCGTTGCAGAACTCCTCTACCAACGTCACGGGTGAAATGGTCTACATGATGGAAGTGCAGCGTAACTATCAGGCTAACACCAAGGCCATCGCGGTACAGAGCCAGCTTGATCAAGTGCTGATGCAGGCCATCTGATGGATAAGCTGATCTACACCGCCATGAGCGGGGCGAATCGCAGCATGCTCTCTCAGCAGGTGCACGCCAATAACCTTGCCAACGTCAATACCACCGGGTTTCGCGCCGATTATGAGCGGGCCCACAGCTACGCCGTGGGCGGCGACGGCTTTTCCACTCGCCATATCGCGGTCCCGATGGGGGTGGGGAGCAAGTTTTCACCCGGGGTGCTTGAGCACACGGGCAATGAACTGGATGTCGGCATTCGTGGTGAGGGACTGCTGGCCGTACAGGTCAATGGTCAGGAGCGCTACACCCGGGCTGGCAGCATGCATATCAATGAGCAGGGCATCCTGATGCTGGGGCAATTCCCGGTCCTCGATATGGATGGTCAGCAGATTGAGATCCCCGATTACCGGTCGATCAGCATCACCGAGCAGGGACGGGTCAGCGTCGTTCCCGATTCCGGGGGCGAGGTGTTGCTGGAAGTGGCGACGCTCAAACGCGTGAAGCCGGAAGTGACGAATCTGGTCAAGGACACGGAAGGGTTCTTCCGTCCCCGGACTGCCGCCGCCGCCCTGCCTGCGGATGATACGGTGGCGGTCGCGAGCGGTTTCCTCGAGGCCAGTAACGTCAATCCGGTCGAAGAGATGGTCGCCATCCTCACCACCAGTCGGCAGTTTGAACTGCAGGTGAAGATGATGAAAACCGCAGAAGAGCTCAGCCAGGCGTCGACCCGTCTCATCAGGCCCGCCTGATAACTAATTAAGTGAGAAAGTAATGCAAGGTACCCTTTTTGTTAGTCAGACAGGTCTGACGGCCCAGGACGCCAAAATGACGGCGATTTCCAACAACCTGGCCAACGTGAACACCATCGCCTTTAAGAAGGATCGAATGGTATTCAACGATCTCTTCTATCAGAAGCAGTTCCAGGCGGGCGCGCAGATGGATTCTCAGAACCAGCGTCCGAACGGTTTGCAGATTGGTACGGGTGTTCAGGTCATTGGCACCCAAAAGATGTTTTTGCAGGGGACGGCCCTCACCACAGGGGCAGAAACCGATGCGTCCATTATCGGCAAGGGTTTCTTTCAGATAGAGATGCCGGACGGCACCACGGCTTACTCGCGTGATGGTCAGTTCCATATCAACAGCGATGGCATGTTGGTGAATGCCTCTGGCTTGCCCCTGATTCCACAGATCACGATCCCTGAGAATGCGACGGGGATCAGTATCGGCACCGACGGGACCGTGTCGGCAGTCGTTGCGGGTTCTGCCGAGCCGGAAGAGTTGGGGAACATCATGCTGGCTAGTTTCATCAACCCAGGCGGACTGGAGCCTATCGGTGGGAACCTCTACATCGAGACTCAGGGCTCGGGCGCGCCCAACGAAGGTGTTCCGGGCGAAGATTATTTTGGGATCATCAAGCAGGGGACGCTGGAAGGCGCCAACGTTAACGTGGCGCAGGAAATGGTCGACATGATCGCCACTCAGCGAGCCTATGAGATGAATGCCAAGGTGATGACAGCCGCCGATGAGATGCTGCAAACCCTCAACCGGATGCTGTAAGGAATAACATGAGCAATTGGCCAAAATGGTGCGCCGTGGTGATGATGGGGCTGTTGATACAGGGGTGCACTATGCCCTCCCTTGACTCGAAAAAACAGGTGGAAGAGGAGAATTATGCGCCTCCTCAACTGACGCCTCAGCCGGTCACTTATGCGAGCCAGGGCACCCTGTACAACCGTAGCTACGTGATGACGCTGTTTCAGGACCGGCGCGCCTACCGGGTCGGCGATATGCTGACAGTCACCCTGGATGAAAAAACATCGTCCAGTAAGCAGGCCGACACCAGTTATGGCAAAAACAGCGATGTCTCTGTGGGGGCCGATGCGAGCAGCAGTTCGTTTAGCCCTAAAAATTTCAAGGGGAGTATCAACGCGAATCGCGACTTCGATGGCAGCGCGCAGAGTTCCCAGAAGAACTCGTTGCAGGGTGCAATCACCGTGGTCGTTGCCAGCGTATTACCTAACGGCAATCTGCATGTGCGGGGCGAGAAGTGGCTCAAGCTTAATCAGGGCGATGAGTATATCCGTCTGAGTGGCCTGGTGCGCGTTGAGGACATCGATGGCTTGAACCGTGTCTCCTCCCAGCGTCTGGCGGATGCCCGTATCAGCTATTCCGGCGAGGGCACCATGTCCGACAGCAACAATCCGGGTTGGCTGACCAAGTTTTTCTATAGTCCTTTGAGTCCATTCTGAAAATGAGACAGAGCATACGCATAGTGTTGTTATGTTGGCTGGCCCTGTTGCCCACGTTTGCGCAGACCAAATCCACACCGCTGCTTAATCTGGTTGAAATCGGCGGGGAGCGGAAAAACCAGCTGGTGGGTTACGGGCTGGTCGTCGGCCTGGACGGTTCAGGAGATCGCAACCAGGTGACCTTCACGGCGCAATCCATGAGCAACATGCTGCGCCAGTTTGGGATCCAGGAAGAGGACCAGGCCAAAACCAAAAACGTCGCGGCGGTGTCGATCCATGCTGAGATCAGCAATGTTACCTCGCCCGGCCAGGTCATCGACATCACCGTCTCCTCGGTGGGGGATGCCAAGAGCCTGCGGGGAGGCACGCTGCTGTTGACCCCCCTCTACGGTGTGGACGGTGAAGTCTACGCCTTCGCGCAGGGCAACCTGGTCGTTGGGGGCGCCTCTGCAGAAGGCAGCGATGGCTCCAGCGTCACGGTGAATGTGCCGACCGTCGGCAGGGTTCCAGGTGGTGCGGTGGTGGAAAAAGCAGTGCCTACCAGCCCCACCGGAAATGCTTATGTCAGCCTGAACCTGAAGACGCCGAGCTTCAATCTGGCCCGCAATATCGAAGGGGCCATCACCGCCCGGTTTGGTGGTGGGATTGCCTCGGCCTACAACGCCGGTTCGGTGCGGGTCAAGGCGCCGAGCGACCCCAGTGCCAGGGTGAGTTTCCTGGCGATGCTGGAAGAAATTCAGGTGAAGGAAGGGCGCCAGCGCCCCCGCATTGTCCTGAACAGTCGTACCGGTACCGTGGTGATGAGCGATACCGTCTATGTGAAAAAGGCGGCGGTCACGCATGGCAATCTGACGGTGGCGATAAGTGAAGATACCCGGGTCAGTCAACCGAATGCGCTGGCAGGGGGAACCACGGAGAAGGTGCGCCGCTCTACGGTGAACATGACCGAAGGACAATCACGGATAACCGTGATGCCCGAAGGGACGTCGCTGGACAAGATTGTCAAATCGTTGAATGAACTGGGTGCCACCGCCAGCGATTTGATGTCCATATTGCAAGCGCTTGATAAAGCTGGCGCGTTAGATGCTGACCTTATCGTCATATAACAAGGTGAATAACATGAAGTCTATCGAGCAATCCGAGAAAGCCTACTACGACCTGCAATCCCTCAACCAGATTAAGCAGGAGAATCCGCAGGAGGCTCTGGAGCAGGCGGCTTCCTTGTTTGAGACGCATTTTCTCAAGACGGTACTCAAGCATATGCGCGATGCCACCGATGCCCTGGCGGCAGAAGATTCGCCGTTTTCAAGCGACACCCAGCGTTTTTATCGTGAACTGGGTGATGAACAACTCGCTCAGCAACTGGGCGCCCAGGGGCAGTTTGGTCTGGCTGAAATGCTCGTCAGGCAGTTCAGCCAGACCCAGCAGCAGGGCGAACTGACGACGGCATTTAAGTCGGCGGAGAATAATGTCGCCCTTAAAGGGAAAGAGGACGCATCGGGCAGGGTGGTAGAAGAAGGTTTGAATGACTATGCCAGCGTGTCTCTCATGGATGCCAGTCAGGACCATCCCTTTATCAACCGAGTGGGTAGCGAGAGTAAAACATCATGAGCAACATGACGCAGATCGGGATGTCCGGCTTGCAGGCATCCCAGGCCTGGCTGAACGTCACTGCCGGTAATATCGCCAATGCCAGTACGCCGGGTTACAGCCGACATACCCTGGCGCTGACTTCCAATGCAGACGGTACCGTGAGTATCGATGGCGTACAGCGGATCTCCGATCAGTATCTGGTGGCACAGGCCTGGGATGCCGGTACGGAAGTCGGCTATAGCGGCGCTTATGCGGGCTATATGCTGGCCCTGGAGAACACCTTCGCGACCGACGGTGGAAATCTGGGGATGGGATTAGACGGCTATTTCGCCGCGCTCAGCGCCTGTATGGCGGACCCCGGTAACACGGCCCTGCGTGAGGATGTACTGAATACGTCCCGCGAGCTGTGCAACCAGATGCACAACATTAACGGTAACCTGGAAAACCAGCTCGAACAGGTCAACAAGTCGATGCAGTCGATGGTGAAGGAAGTTAACTCGCTCACCCAACAGATTGCCGATTTAAACATGCAGATTCAGGAGGGAATGGCATCGGGACAGGATGTCAGCGCCTTACAGGATAAGCGCGATGTCGCGGTGCTGCAGCTCTCCGAAATGCTCGATATCAGCGTGATTGACTGTGGTGACGGCACCATCCAGGTCACGTTGCCTCAGGGGCAGCCGCTGGTCAGTCAGGGAGAGGCCGCGACCCTCGGTTTTACCTCCGGCACCCAGCCTTCCGATGGAAAGCTGGAGCTGCGTTTTGGTGAAGATGTCTATTATCTCAATCCGGACATCGGCGGCGCGCTGGGCGCGACCTACGAGTACTATCAGGAAGAGTTGATTCCCGCGCAGGCTTATGTCGACGAGTTTGCGCAGGAGTTCGCGGACGCCATCAATAGCTGGCAAGTGGTCGGCTACGATCTCAACGGCAATCCGGGCAAACCGATGTTCACCTATGATCCGGCGGATCCGGCAGGCACCATCGCCCTGGCCGAGGGATTTACCAATGCGGATCTGGCCTTTGCTTCCTCGCCGACCAGCGGTGCCGGTGACAACAGCAACCTGCAAAACATGCTTAACGTACAGAGCCAGGCCTTTGTGTTTGACTCACTCGGGGGAGGTTCTTACACCTTCAACGACAGCTATAACGCGGTCTACAGTCATGTCGCCAGCGCCGCGTCCAGTGCGCGTGAAGCCTACGAGATGGCACTGACCACCATGGAGCAAGCCTATTATTCCTGGTCATCGGTCAGCGGGGTCAGTATGGATGAGGAGGCGATGAACCTGATGACGTATCAGCAGAACTATGTCGCCAATGCCCAGGTGATAGCCACCAGCGATGAGTTATTTTCCACTATTCTGAACATGTTCTAATGGCGTCTTCTCCGGCCTGACGGCGGGGGAAGCGTAGAACTCTCTTGTGAGAAACTCCTATGCGTGTCAGTACCAACATGATGAACACGACCATGTACAGTGCGATGGTCAAATCAAATGTCAGTTACTATGAGACAGCGGCGAAGATGGCCACCGGCAACCGCATGCTGCGCCCTTCTGACGATCCTCTGGCGGCCCGCGCCATTCAGGATCTGCGCCACAGTGAAAACCAGATCAACACCTATATGGACAACCTCAATAATCTTGAGTCCATTTTCATGTCGGCCGACAGCTATCTGACCCAGATGAACTCTATCTGCGATCGGGTCACGGAGATAGCGATCAATATTGGTTCTGGTACAGCCTCGCCGGAAGAACTGGAGGCGTATGCCGCCGAACTGGAAGAGCTCAACGAGGCGCTGGCGATGCAGTTCAATGGCACTTCGCCGACCGGTTTCTATATGTTTGGCGGTAATGTGACCGATCAACCCCCTCTGGTTGAAGAGACCGATCCGGTGACCGGTGAAACCACCTGGGTCTATAAGGGCGATAACGGCACGCGTCCGGTGCCGGTGGGTGAAGGTACCAGTATCGACGCGGCCTTCAGCCCGTTTGATCAGCTTTTCGGCAGCGGTAATGACATCTTCAACACCATCGACGATACGGTGGAAGTGCTGCGCGATCCTAACGCCACTCCGGAGCAGGTTGCCCAGGCGTCTGATGACCTGCTGACTGCCGTCGGTGATTTTCAGGATGCGATTAACATGCAGCTTGCTGAACTGGGGGGACGCATGAACATGGTCGACGACATGCAGCTCTCTCACACCGATGTTTTGATGTTCAACCAACAGTTACAGGGGCAGTTTGGCGACCTGGATTACGCAAAGGCAGCGATGGACCTCACCGAATCGATGGTCGCCCTGCAGGCGGTACAGAAAACCTATCTGGATATGTCTCAGATGAATTTATTCCAGATGATGTAATGCATGAAGGTTGCTAATACTACCCCACGCACCGGTCAGCTTGACGGGCTTCAGAGGCGCCGTTTTACGACGCCTCTGGGCTCCCCTGTAACAGAATCACGAAAAGGCCCGGAGCTGGAGCAACTGCCTGCTCCGCTATTACGCCCTCTGCCGGGACGCTATGATTTACACCGTTTTTGGGCGCAGGTGGGGTCTCTCCAGCAGCAGGCGACGGCGGTGCAGATAACCCTGCGCGCGCTGTTGCTGGTCAGACAGGGGTTGCGCGATATGTTGCAGCTCTTCGCCGCCATCAGAGAAGCAGGCTCCTTCAAGGGCTGGACGAACCAGTTACAGGAGCAGAAGCGGTTAGTGGCCCGGATCCCGTTCCAGACTCATTATCACGGCCTGCGTCTGTTGACCCAGGGGATTCGACCGGCACTACTCGGTTATCAGGATATCCGGGAGTTTTCCATTCCTGGCCTGAACCTGCTGACGCCTGCGGGGCGTGATGAGCACCTTGAGCTGATATTACTGGGGGGGCGCCCGGTGCGTGCCGGACTTAGCATTAAGGGAGATTCATTGCTGGATGTCCGCATCCGCCAGATTGGCCGCGCATTTGCGCGACTGGGGATCCGCTCGCGACCCGGTGAAGAGGGTGGGCTGGTGTTTAGTGTGCCGATCGAGCAGTGGAAGGCGGTCAACGGACAGCTCTACGTCCGGGGTGGGGGCGTCCGCATTCCGACGGGGGAGCCGATTAAGTTGCAGCTGGAACCTGATATCTCCTGGCGAGAAATCGGCCTCTGGAAGTTAGGCAATGAAGAGGATCTCACCCTGGCCCAGGGGCGAATCGGTCGTCTGGGCCGTGAGATAGAGTCGCACTTCTTCCTGTTGCAGCAGATGCAGAGTCAATGGATGGGGCAATTGCAGGCACAGCCCAACGATTTGGGCACGGATGAACTCGATGCCCTGATGACCCATGTGATGTCCAGCTTTGATAAGGAGTCATCTCATCCGCTGGTGTTGTTCACCACCCAGGCTAATGTCCAGCGGGGCACCGTACAGAACATCCTGGCCGTCGGCGAGCGCTGGCGAGAAGAACCCTGACTTTCAGTGATTTCCGTTTGGCTGCTTAAAGGTGCGCTAATCGCACAATAGGCCTGGTGTGGGAAGAGTCCGGCTGAAAATTGCCGACGTGTTTCCGTAACGCCGGGAGAACCCGCTGGGATGCGGGTTCAGGGTACATTTTTATCCGCTGCGCATAACCCGGTTTTCACTGTTTAACCTGCGGTGTGGCTGGCGCAGAAGAGGGAGTCCCGGAGGAAATCGGGGCCGCGCTGTTTCTGAACATCTTCTTCAGCTCTTTTTCCCCTTTTTCGGTCAGGATCAATATCTCAATGCGGCGGTTGACCGGATCTAACGGATCTTTGTCCTGGATAGGCATGGTATCGGCATAGCCCGCCAGTTGGATCACTTGCTCCGGCTTCATGCCATTTTGTGCCAGCACGTGACGTGCCGTGATAGCGCGCTCTGTGGACAGTTCCCAGTTGGAATAAAAGGCATTGTTGAGCGGCGTGGCATCGGAGTGGCCCGTGATCATCACCCGGTTGTTGATCTTCGCGAAGACCGGCGCGAGAGAGCGCAATATCTTGACAAAATAGCCGCTAAGTTCCCGGCTTCCGCTGGCGAACAGTGGCTTTTTGGCCTGATCCTGAAAACGGACTCTCACCCCTTGCTCAACCACTTCGATAACGACGCTGTCGCTGACTTTCATCGCCTGGATCGTGCTGGACAGGTCTTCAGCCAACTGGCCAAGCTGCGCCTGAGATTCGTACCAGGAAGCTTGTCTGGCGAGAGCCTCCTTAATCTTGTTCTCGTTTGCCTTCTCTGGCGTCTCTTCTTCCTCTTCCGTCGAGGGCAATGATGAGGTCACGGTCTCCTCCAGCACAGAGTTGCCGCCAGCCCCCTCCAGCAACGCAGAGGCGCCGTCCAGTTCCACTATCTTGTTGCTGGCCACGGCTTCCGCCATCTGCTTGCGCTCTTTTTCCGTCGTCGCCCCCATGATCCAGAGCACCAGGAACAGCGCCATCATGGAGATGGCGAAGTCGGCAAAGGCGACCTTCCAGGCTCCGGTATGCTGACCACTGCTCACTTTGGTCACCCGTTTGATGATGACCGACCCTTTGCGTCTCTTATCGGAATCGCTTTTTTCGGTCATTGCGCCTTGGCCTCTTCAATCCAGCTTTCCATGATGGCGAAGGTGGGTTTGTATTTTTCTGGGATCATGCGGCGACCGGCGTCAATGGACATCAACGGGGATTTACCGGCAGCAAAGTTGATCAGGACCTCGCGGCAGGCGTAGAGCAGCGTCATATCGCGCTCGACCGTCGCTTTCATGGCTTCAGACAGCGGGCTGAGTACGCCGTAGCACATGAAGATACCGAAGAAGGTGCCGATCAGCGCGCCCGCAACTTTGAGACCGACGATGACAATACCGGCATCGATGTTGCCCATGGTGATCACAATCCCCAGTACCGCCGCCAGGATACCAAAGCCCGGCATGGCTTCGGCAATCGTGCCGACCGCCTGAGAGGCGGAGAGCCGTTTTTCGGCGATTGCGCCGATCTCTTTGTCGAGGATGGCCTCTAGCTCGTATCCTTCTATTCTGCCCATTGAGAGCAGACGCAGGTTGTCGGTGAGAAAAGTCACCAACTGGATCTCATCCAGAATCAATGGATATTTGGCGAAGAGCGTACTTTCCTGCGGGTTTTCAATGTGTTCGTCCAGGTACTTAAGCCCCTGACGCTTGGTGTTTTCCAGCACCTCCATGGTCAGCAGGATAAACTGCTGATACAGGTCGCCATCATCATGTTTCACAAAGGCCCGCTTGCATTGGGTGCAGATGCTTTTCAGCACTTCCTTGTCGTTGGCCAGCAGCATGGCGCCCCCAGCCGCCCCCAGAATGATAATGTATTCGGCGGGCTGCCAGAGCATGCGGATCGCGCCACCCGCAAAGATATAACCACCGATGACGGCGATCAGCACCACGAGGATGCCTACAATTTTTAACATCAGTACGACTCCATTTCATTTTGTAATACCGCCTGCAGACGCGAGATAGCCTGCTTATGCAACTGGCACACGCGGGCCTCGGTTCTTTGCATGACGACGGCAATTTCTTTCATGTTCAGCTCATGCTGATAGTAGAGGCTCAGCACCAGCCGATCGGGCTCAGGCAGTTGCCCAAGGGCCTGTGCCAGCCAACGTTGCCTCTCCATGGGTTCTGTGGTGTCACTGCCAGCGGGGTGGCAATGCTCGCCTTGCTCAAGCAGCGTCTCCAGACTCTGCAAGGCATTCGCGTGGGACTCCTGTTCCAGCGTTCGCAATTCGTCAAGGGTGATACCCATCTCTGCGGCCAGTTCATCCGGTTTGGGAGAGCGGCCGAGCTGTTGGGTCAGCAGGCGGGTCGCATCGTTGAGACGATGGGCTTCCTGGCGGGCGCCGCGCGAACGCCAGTCGAGTCTTCTTAGCTCATCGAGGATGGAGCCTCTGATTTTCTGTTTGCAATAGCTGATAAATCCGGCGTCCAGTTGTCCTGGATAACGG
Organism: Citrobacter sp. R56; assembly: GCF_016811995.1. Lineage (GTDB taxonomy): Bacteria > Pseudomonadota > Gammaproteobacteria > Enterobacterales > Enterobacteriaceae > Citrobacter_D > Citrobacter_D enshiensis. Next base: position 3,571,242 of record NZ_CP069159.1, on the reverse strand, counting down.
CGCAGCGCATCCAGCAGCGCCATTAACCCAAGCTGGATCATATCTTCTCGTCCCATAATGGGACCCGCATGGCTATGCAGTTGGTTGACGAGCTTGTGGACGAGCGGGAGATACTGCCGAAGCAGATCGCTTTCAATATGTTTGCGCTCCTGGAACTGTTCGAAGAGCGCGGAATCGTGGGTGGCAAACATCGACATCACGGCCACCTGTTATTGCAAGACCATCTTACTGAGTTTCACATCCACCAGTTCGAGGTTGATCTTGTACCTGGCCAGCGCCACCACGAACGCACTCTGAAGATCCTTTTGCAGCGTGTTGAAATTTTTCATTTCTCTGAGCTGGTCGAATGTCTTGTCGGAGAACGTCTCGACGATGATATTGCGCAGCAGAGGATCCAGTTTCTTCAGGGTCGCGACGGTTTTGGGGTCGAAGCTGGTCAGCACAACATCAAGTTGGGCGTGATGCAGCCGGGGTTGACCTGCCTCCGGCAGGGTTAGCAGTACCTTTTCGATGGTATAGAGCTGCAGTTCAGGTTGGCCTTCACTTTGGCTGGTGGCAGACGCCTCCCGCCATTTCTGTATTCCTTCCATCCCACCGAGATAGAAATAACCACCACCGCCAGCCAGCAACACCAGAAGAAGGCCGATAATAATATTTTTTGCCATGGATAACTGTCTCGTTATAAAAGGAAAAGAGGATAATCAGACATAGGTGTCCAGATGATAATCGGAGGTCGTCGCGAGCGAGCGAGCCTCGGGTTCATCGTGCCCTTCGGCGGCGAGGGCAATATGTTGATCATCGTCGCTGGTCTGCCGGTCGTCGGTTTGCTCGCCGTGCTGGCCGATTTCGACATCGACCTGGCTGTACGACTGTCCGGACAGCAGATCCTGTCGCAGCCTGTCGCTTAATTGCAGCAGTTGATCCCTGACCGCCGGGTTGGTTGCCGAAATCTGGATAAAGACTCTGTCATCCTCGGTTCGCACCTGGAGATTGAGTTTGCCCAGATCGGGCGGATCGAGTCGCAGGGTTGCCTGTTTTACCCCCAGGTGGTTCTGTACCCGCAGGCGGTCTACCAGCGGCGCCAGCATCTGCTCGGCCCACAGGGAAGGCTGTCTGTCCAGGGTCAGGGGGGAAAACTCATGACCGCCAGAGCCCGGCATCGGCCGACTCATCGTGTTTGCCGCGACGGGGAGCAACGGCTGCGTCTGGCGCAACTGGACCTGGCTTGTCAGCTCACTCAGCTGTTCGCTATTCAGCGCCATCGTACTCAGCAAAGAGAGCAACTGAGAGTCTGGTTTTGGCTGTGTCAGAAGCGCCTGCGTCTGTAGAGGGGCCAGGGGGGCGCCATTGGCGAGCTTGCCAGTCTGATGCGGCGCCTGTTTCTGGAGCTCGCCCACGGTCAGCTCTGTGCCTTGCTTCAGGCGCGCGGGATGCATCGCCTGCATACCTCGTAGCTGCGCAATCAGGGATTCGCTCCTGGGTTCTGCCGCCAGCGCCCTTTCCAGTGTGGAGACAACCTGCTGTAACTGCGCCACGACAGCGGGGTCCTGAGGAGGGCGCTGCCACATCTGGCTTACCGTTTCCATCAGCCTGGCGGGCGCATCTTTGTTCCCCTGATCATGGGCGCGGAGTGCTTCCAGCATGTCATCCAGACGGGCCAGCAGGTCCGGTTCATTCGCTGCGATTTTGCGCAGTTGTTCGATCTCCACCATCAGCTCGTCCACCGCAGGGGAACCCATGTTGTTCTCAAAGCGGAAAGGGGACCCTGGTCTTGCCTGGGACAAGGCAACGAAACTTCCGGGTGCAGGGGAAGCCTGGCTTCCGTAGGGCAAACCTGGTGTGGGTTGAATCACTGCTTTTCTCCTCCGTACAACTGAACTTCACGATAAGTGCGTTTGCCTTCCCGCAATTCACTGTCGCCGCGCAGGCGCTCGCCCAGCCATGTCTGGCGGGCTTCCAGTTGGGTGATTATCTGCCGATGACGGGCCTGCCATTCGGTCATTGGCAATTGGTTTTTAAGGGCTGGCTGATGCCCGAGACGGCGTAACAGATCGGCAAGCTGACCATCCAACTGAATTAATGCCTTCCACTCACGCTTTGCCGCCCTCGCTTCCATGGCGGCGAGCAACTGCTCGCCCAGCTCTCTGATACGGTCTATCACGTGGTACCTTCCCAACCTTCCTTGAGCGGAATAATCACCCGGCGTACCTCTTGCAGAGGCTCTGGCTGATTGCGCAGGTTGACGGTCAGAAGGCGGCGACTGCAGAAGTCGTAGAGCTGGTGCAGGGTTTCAGCCAGTTTCCCACCGTTCTGGATGTCCAGGCTGGCGTCCAGAACATGCAGGATCTCCAGGCACTTGCTGATGCTGTCGCCCTTGCGGTTGAGCTGCATGGTGGCGATATAGTTTTCGATATAATCCAGCTCGTCGAGCAGGTGATCGAGCAGGATGACGACCAGCTGCTGTGGGCTGGCGGCGGCGATACGGGCGGCCCCGGCATTCTGCCGATAGGCGATTAGCGGGTTGTCATTGTCAAACATGGCGACTCCTGCCGGGTTATTGGAACATGGCCGAGGTGGCGTTCATGATGTTGATGTACTCGGCCATCTCGCTGAATTCTTTCAGGTATTGCTGGTAGACCTTATCCATACGGCGATCGAGCGCGTCCATATCGGACTGGATGCTGGCTTTTTCTTTATCCAGACTTTGCTGGGCGTTGTAGATGGTGCCGCTGGTGGAGGTGTAGTTGTAAACGAGATCGTCGATTTGCGTGGCGACGTCTTTGAACAGGGCGGCTACGTCCTCGGGGTTCTCGGTGAGCGCGGTTTGCAGCTCTTCCGTATCCAGCGTCAGCTTACCGGTGTAGGGATCGGAGGTGATGCCGTAGTTGGCCATCATCATGCCGTCCGGGCTGACGGTATAGAACGTCTGCTTGAGACTGTTCTGGATGCCGCGTGCCGAGCCGTTGGCATACAGCGCGCCTTCCGGGGTGTTCACATGGGTGGTGAACACGTCGAGCATCGCGTTGTAGCTGTCGACAAAGGCTTGTACGTCCGTGGTGATCGCTTCGGTGTCCGGTATGACATCAATCGTCAATTGACCCGGTTGGGTGACGTTGATAGTGACACCGGGGATCATGTCGCTGATGGTATTGCTCTGGGACTCGTAGCGGATACCGGTATTCTGACCGCCGTACCAGACGATGGCGTTTTGCGCCTGGCTCAGTGTTTTCTGGGTGACGGAAGGGTCGGAGAAGCTGATGGTAAACCCGTTATCAACGCCGGTATCGTCACTGGTCACTACCAGGTTGTAGTTGCCGGTATCGTCCTTCAGTACCGAGGCTGAGATCCCCAGATCATCGCCCTGGGCATTGATGGCATTAGAGAGTGACTCGACCGTAGGCGGGTTGAGAGTGCTGGTATCAATGACCAGACTTATCGGGTTGCCATCGGCATCAGTGCCATCAATCGTCAGGGTGCCGGCGGGCACATTGCCGCTGGTACCGAAGTTGAGCGACTCCTGCTGCGCCTTGGCGACCTGCTCGACATAGAGTTCATGGTGACCCGGGATGGCGCCCGCACCGGTTGATACGGTCGCACCGGAGTTCTCCGGTAATACTGACGCTTTGGTGGTATTGAAACCGTCGTTGTCCGCATAGAGCGCTTTCGCTGCCGTCTGTACGCTGGTAATGGCGGTTTCAATTTCTCCCCAGGCGGCGATCTGTGCGTCCACATCGGCCATCTGGGCCTGATAGCGCTCATCGTAAGGCGCCCGCTCAAGGGCGGTGAAGTAGCTGGCCAGATAGGAGGGGTTGATCATAGTGTGTGTATGCCTCTCAGTGAGCGCTGAACATCGTAAAAGCAAGAATCGTGCCGATTTTCATTTAACGATATGCAGACGTAGCACATTCAGGACCATCACAAAAAAATGGACTGCCGGGGCAGTCCATTTAGTGAGACGGTAAGCCGGATAATTAGCCGATCAGGTTCAGGGCCAGGCCGCTCATTGATTTGGCGTTGGCCATGACCATGGTGCCGGACTGCTGCAGCATCATCTGCTTGGACATGTTGGCCCCTTCTTCCGCGAAGTCGGCATCCATGATTCGCCCTTTCGCCACCTCCGTGTTCATCTCCACGTTCATCAGGTTGCTCTTGGTGTGTTCCAGGGAGTTGATATAAGCACCGGTGGAAGAACGGGCAGCCGAGATGGTGTCGGAGGTTGAGCTCAGGCCGCTCAGTACCGCCTGGGCGCTACCGCTGCCGGTCAGGGTCATAGTACCCATGCTGCCGATTGCAGTACGCATGTCGGTAATTTCTGTGGAAACATCAACGCTGATGGAGTCTGCAGAGCCGTTACGGCCAATCTGTACGTTGATAGAACCGGCAGCCAGCTTATCGAACAGGTTGTTGCCCGCGTACTGGGTGTCGGTAACGATACGGTTCGCTTCATCAGCCAGTTTCTGGAATTCAGAGTCCATAGCTTCGAGGTCAGCGGTGGAGTTCGTGCCGTTCGATGCCTGGGTTGCCAGTTCGGTCATACGGTCGGTGATGCTGGTCAGTTCTGCCATCGCCTGGTCAGCGGTTTGCAGCATGTCCTGGGTCTTTTCAATGTTACCGATACCGGCGTTCATACCGACCATATCGGTGTTCATGCGGTTGGCGATGGTCAGGCCTGCGGCGTCATCCTTGGCGCTGTTGATGCGGTAACCCGTACCCAGACGCTCCATGGAGGTGTTCAGGGATTCGGTGGACTTGGCCAGGGAGTTCTGAGCCACCAGGGAGGCGTAGTTAGTTTGAATAGAAATAGCCATGACAATATTCCTTATAAAGTGCTAGCTGAAACGTAATACGACATTACGCATATCGAAGAAGGTCCCGGCTGGCCGGGCTACCTGTCCATCTAGTGAAAAAACGGCAGGTTGGGGCAGTAACTTAAATGACGATCGATTTTTTTATTTGGGCAGGCCTATAACGACGAAAGAGAGGGGAGATGGAGTAATGTTGGTCAGTTAAGAAATGAGGGAGAATCTGTCACTCTGGCGAAGGGTGACGTTCACCTTATGTCCACAGCCTCTCTGAAACCACACTACCCGTGAACGTGCAAGGGAGCCTCCCTTGCAACCCTGGCTCCCGGCGGGAAAATCGTCGCTTCGCGATATATTCGCCTTATTCCGTCTGCCTTTCGGGTCGGGGTCGAGCCTGCATCCCTGCAGGCCGTCCCCTCCGCCCGCGTCCCTGCGGGCGGCCCCGGTCAGCCGTCAACGTCTCATCGATTTTCAGCCGGACCGTGGTGTCGCTTCCGCATTCTGACTTTCAGTGATTTCCGTTTGGCTGTTTAACCAAAAACTCAGATGGTCAGGTGTGGGAAGGGTCCGGCCGAAAATTGCCGACGTGTTTCCGTAAGGCCGGGGGAACCCGCAGGGATGCGGGTTCAGGGCGCGTTTTACAGGGACGTTACCTCGCGCCCGACCCGGTAGCCTGGAGGAATAAACGGAGGGACAAAATTGCAGGGAGCAATTTTGAACAGTTCCTGAACTGGCCCCGAAGGGGTGAGCCCCAGTGATGGGGCGAATATTCCGCGAAGCGGCAATTTTCCTGCCGGGAGCTGGGATTGTTAAGGGTGCGGCGATAGCACCCTTAACCCGTTCACGGGGCATGAAATGCCAGAGAAGCGAAGAACATGAAGTGAACGGAACCCTTCGCGAAACCAGCATGCTACTTCTTCTGGATAAATACCTCAGGCTTTCGGTTTGCCAGCGATTAACTGACCAGCAATAGGGACGTCGGAGGATGATTCATTGTTGGCACGGTATTTGCTTTTTACCAGACAATTATGCCGTGAAAGTAAGCGAAGACAGAGAAAAGTTTGATGACTCAGCCTCTCCCCCATCTGGTGCGGATCTATCTTGATCCCTTTACGATGCCCATGTTGCAACAGTTGCTCCATTTTTGCCGTCACAGCGAAGAAGAGCACACAACGTCCCTCACCACCTGGGGACGTTCGACCTTGCAGGATGGCGAACAGCTGCACCCGCGCCATCAGCATTTTAAGCAGGGCATCGCCCCTGTCATTGGGGTTTACGAGCGATTGATTGCGCTGTGCGAGCAGCATGGGCGCATCGAGGTTGAGATTCACTCCAATCTTATCTATAGCTCGGATGCGCTGGCGCCGCTGCTTAACGCACTGCACTTTCTCAAATATCCGGTGCGGATGCTGCATCTCTATGAAGATGGAACGTTCGACTACTGTGAGTTACTCAAGTTAAGCGATGAACCGGAGCGGCTGACACAACGAGAAGCGATACTGTCTCGCCTTGAGAGCTATCTCTATGAATCTCCTCGTAGCGTCGGCTTTAGTGGCCCGGGACAAGACAAGATAATCGTGGGGCAGGGGTGGCACCGGTTCTATCCTACCCGCTACCACATGGTACGACCTGACATTATGACCCGCTTGCCCGCCTTAAAATCGCTGGCCGACGAACTGCTCCCCCATATGGAGCGGACCGACTGGGGGGATTTTGATTTGTTGGCCCCCCATCAGCAGGCGTGGTTGTTCCGCGCCGTTGGGGTTGACAGGGTATCCCTGGAGCAGCAGCTGGCCGGGTGCGAGGATGCGATCATCGTGCTGGGAACATCGCAAAACGTTCAGGACGCACAAGGCCTGGCCGCGCGCGGGATCATCCGACTCCATCACGATTTACTCAAGCATATCCGCAAGGAGGGTTCTCCTCTTTATATTCGCGGCAAGCCGGCTTTGCTCTTTAAGGGGCATCCGGCAGGTTACATCGTAAATGAGCATATTGTTCGCCAACATCCCCGGCTTATTCCCCTGCCGGCATCTATGCCGATGGAATTGCTGCTAATGCTCAAGACCCCTTTTCGGGGCATCTGCGGCTTTATGTCCAGCACCCACCTGAGTCTGAGCAAGGAGCAGATCCCCTTCATTCTCGCGCCGCCTGAGAAAAACGTGCCGCGCGACGTGGCGTTGCGTCAGTGGCCCCTGCAACGACTGGCGCTGCTGCTGGGTATCGTGGAAGAACGGCAGATTGTGCTCTACAGCGAACTCTATCGGCGCGGTGAAATCCCTTATCCGTATTGGGATAAATACACCAGCCAGTCTTTAGCGGGGATGAGGGCAATGAATGATATTAAGCGCGGATCGGGTCTGACATTGCCGCAAAAGACGCTGACGCTGGGTTTTTATATCAGCCACCCGGATGAGTTCGTCGCCCTGGAGAAGAGCCTGGACAATCTGATTCGGATGGGGTTCCAGTGCATTCTGGCGATTGATGAGACGAGCCCGGACTTTACCGCGGTGTGCGAGCACATGAACACGGTAACACGCAAAGATCTGCAGGCATTTACCCTCGCAGCAATCAAAGAGGCGGACTTCCGTTTCGACTGCTTCGCCGTGCCTGCGGGGCGGGAAGACCTGCATACCTGGGGTTATCACTGGACGGAGTATAGCCCCGTGAGCAGCCAGGGCACTCAGCAGCACATGATTTTGGGGATCCTTAATGCCCAGAAGAAATATGTGATTCTAATGTGAAGTGAGGAAATCGATGAGAACGCGCCTGATGTTCACGCTGTTATCGCTGCTGTCCGCACAGGCTGTGGCGAACCGGACTGAATTCAACATTAATACCGACAGCCTGAGCGAACGTGCCTGTTACTTCGACGGTAAACGCTATTCCGAGGGCGCTGAGTTGCAGAACGGCGAAGAGACTATTCGCTGCGGTGTGCTGGACGATGTGACTGAAAACGGCGCATTGGGGTGGTTGCGGGAAGGCGATACAGAGAAAACCAGCATCAGGCAACGTCAGGATGACGCGGGCCGGGTCATTGAGATCCGTAAATAAGCTGCCCGGAACGGGATGTGGGCTGTTGAGTTAAACACATGACAATTTTTGCCAGGAATCACCATGCTTTCGATACTTCCCCTTATTGGGCGAACTGACGCCTTGTTTGTTCAGGACATCGGCGATGTTGGATCCGCGCTGGATCGACACGTTTCCCAGTCCCGCTTTCTTGTTTTAGGGGGCGCAGGCTCAATCGGTCAGGCCGTCACCCGGGAGATTTTTAAACGCCAGCCCAAAAAACTGCATGTTGTTGATATTAGTGAAAACAACATCGTCGAACTGGTTCGTGATATCCGCAGTTCACTGGGTTATATCGACGGGGATTTTCAGACCTTTGCCCTGGATATCGGTTCTCTCGAGTATGACGCGTTTATCGAGGCCGATGGCCAGTATGACTATGTTCTCAACTTGTCTGCCCTCAAGCATGTACGCAGTGAAAAAGATCCGTACACCCTGATGAGAATGATCGACGTCAACGTCTTCAATACTGACAAGACACTTCGACAGTCGATTGCGGCAGGCGTTAAAAAATACTTCTGTGTGTCCACCGATAAGGCGGCCAACCCCGTCAATATGATGGGTGCCTCCAAGCGGATTATGGAGATGTTCCTGATGCGCAGAAGCGAACAAATCACTATTTCTACCGCGCGTTTTGCCAATGTGGCGTTCTCAGATGGTTCCCTGCTTCACGGTTTTAATCAGAGGCTGCAGAAGCATCAACCGATCGTGGCCCCGAACGATATAAAACGCTATTTCGTGACCCCGCAGGAGGCCGGTGAACTGTGTTTGATGTCCTGCATTTTCGGTGAAAACAGAGACATTTTCTTCCCTAAATTGCGCGAAGAACAGCATCTCATCACCTTTGCGGAGATCGCCGCCAAATACCTTCAACAGCAGGGGTATGAGCCGTATCTCTGTCGGGATGAAAATGAGGCGCGCGAGCTTGCAAGAACATTGCCGGAGCAAGGGCGTTGGCCTTGCCTGTTCACCACCAGCGATACGACAGGCGAAAAAGAGGTCGAAGAGTTCTTTACGGAAAAAGAAATACTGGATATGGCGCGATTCAACCGTATCGGCGTGATTAAAAATGCCCCCATTTACCCGTCAGAATTGCTGGACGTCTTTGAGCAAAAAATTAACGCGATGAGAGCAAATCGTCGATGGAGCAAGGAGGAGATCGTTGCTCTTTTCTTCGAGGTGATACCCGATTTCGGTCATCAGGAAACCGGTAAGTATCTTGATGCAAAGATGTAAGGTGGATCAAATGCAATCATCCCGTCTGGTCGCGTTTATTCGCGATATTTATAAAACCAATGGGGTTATCCCGTTGCATGCGCCAGTTTTTTCTGAAAAGGAACGCATTAACGTCACGGACACGATTGAGAGTTCGTTTGTGTCCAGCGTGGGTAACTATGTCGGTGAATTTGAACGCCGGATAGAGGCGTTTACCGGCAGTTCGCGTGCGGTTGCGACCGTCAACGGAACGGCTGCGCTTCACGCCGCCTTATACATGGCCGGTATTAAGCGAAACGACCTGGTGATCACCCAGGCCCTGACGTTTGTGGCAACCTGCAATGCGCTTTACCACATGGGCGCGCAACCCGTATTTGTCGATGTCTCGAAAACCAGTCTGAGCCTCTGCCCGCGAGCCGTTGAGGCGTATCTACAAGAGCATGCTGTGCTGACCGAGTTGGGGTGCTACCACAAGCGAACGGGGCAGCGTATCAAGGCGGTTGTGCCGATGCACACCTTCGGCCACCCTGCTGAACTGGATGAATTACTGCTGCTGTGCCAGCAATGGCACCTGATCCTGATCGAGGATGCGGCTGAAAGCCTGGGATCCTTCTACAAGGGCCAACATACGGGTACGGTGGGCGAGTTTGGCACCCTCAGTTTCAACGGCAACAAGATAATCACCACGGGCGGCGGCGGTATGGTGTTATGTCGGCGTGTAGAGCAGGGCGTTCATACCCGGCATGTCACAACGACGGCGAAGGTGCCCCATCCTTACGAATTTTTCCACGATGAACCGGGGTTTAACTACCGCCTGCCGAATCTCAATGCTGCGTTGGGATGCGCTCAGATGGAAGCACTCCCGACGTTCCTGAAACAGAAACGGGCATTAGCACACCATTACGCGGCGTTCTTCCGGGGCCAGGACTGTCAGTTTGTACGGGAACCGGGATACGCGAGTTCCAACTACTGGCTCAATGCCATCATCTGCGAGAGCGAGACCCAGCGTGACGCGTTGCTGACAGAAACCAACGCCAGTGGCGTGATGACTCGCCCCGTCTGGAAACTGATGCATCGACTGCCGATGTTTGCTGGTGCGCTTCGCGGCGAACTGAAGGTCTCTGAGTGGCTTGAAAGCCGGGTGATTAACCTGCCCAGTTCGCCTGTTGAGGTCTGACGCAATGAGACGAATTGCTGTCTTTACCGGCACCCGGGCGGAGTATGGGTTGCTCTATTGGTTGATGAAAGAGATCGCTGCGGCTCCCGATCTGGAACTGAAAACGGTGGTTTCCGGCGCGCATTTGTCACCCGAATTCGGACTGACCTACCGGCAGATAGAACAGGATGGTTTTCAGATAGATGAGCGCGTTGAGATGCTGCTCTCTTCTGACACCGCGGTGGGCGTCATCAAAAGCATGGGGCTTGCGCTGATCGGTATGGCCGATGCCCTGGCACGGCTTACGCCGGATGTGCTGGTGATCCTCGGGGATCGTTACGAGGCGCTGGCGATGGCACAGGCGGCGATGATCATGCGAATTCCCGTGGCGCACCTGCATGGCGGTGAAATTACCGAAGGCGCTTACGATGATGCCATTCGTCATGCGATCACCAAGCTAAGTTATCTCCATTTCACCGCCAATGACGCCTATCGTCAGCGCGTGATCCAGCTTGGAGAAGCGCCTGAGCGCGTGTTCAATCTGGGGGCCGTGGGGCTTGATCACATCGACAGGACACCGCTGATGTCCAGGGATGCGTTGAGCGCATCCCTCGGGTTCGCGCTCGACAAACCCTATTTCGTGGTGACTTACCATCCCGTCACCCTCTTTTCAGAACCTGCGGTAGAGAGCTCTCAGGCATTGCTGAACGCGCTGGATGATTACCCCGATTACCAGGTCATAGTGACGTATCCCAACGCGGATGATGGCGGGCGACAACTCATTCCGTTGCTTAAGCACTATGCGGCGTTACAGCCCGAACGGGTGCTGGCTATCCCTTCTCTGGGCCACCAGCGATACCTCAGTGCGGTCAAACATTGCGCTGCCGTTATTGGCAACTCTTCCAGCGGCATCATCGAAGTTCCTTCGCTCGGGGTGCCAACGGTGAATATCGGGCAGCGGCAGAAGGGGAGAATGGCGGCTGCCAGCGTGGTGAATTGCCAGCCCGATAGCGCCTCTATTTCGTCTGCCATCAACGACGCGCTGTGTCCTCTTCCCGCCAGTGCCTTTACCAACCCGTATGGCACGGGGGATGTGAGCGCCCGTATTGTGGCGGTACTGCGTCGTTATCCGCTGACATCAGCCAAAGCTTTTCATGATATCGCCAGGAGCTTACCTCAATGATCCGCATTATCGCCGAGGCCGGCGTCAATCATAATGGGGACGAGTCCCTGGCCCATGCGCTTGTCGATGCTGCTCATCAGGCCGGTGCAGACATCGTGAAATTTCAAACGTTCAGGGCAGATAAACTGGTTACCGGCAATGCCCGGCAAGCCGATTATCAGACGACTAATACGGGAAAATCGGAAAGCCAGCTCGCCATGCTCTCCCGATTAGAGCTCTCTTTTGACGCGCATCTTAGCCTCATCCGCCATTGCGAAGCGCTGGGGATCGGATTTCTTTCCACGGCTTTTGATGACGACAGTCTTGATTTCCTGGTTCGCGATCTCAAGCTGCAAACCCTGAAAATTCCCTCTGGTGAGCTGACCAATGCGCCCTTTGTCCTCAGGCATGCCCGCAGTGGCTGCAACCTGATTGTGTCCACCGGGATGGCGACCCTTGCCGAGGTGGAATCAGCCCTGGCGGTCATCGCCTTTGGCATGGTTCGGGAACACGATGCAACGCCGGGTATGGAATCCTTTATGGCGGCCTATGCCTCACCGCAGGGGCAGGCGGCGCTGCGCGAAAAAGTGACGCTGCTGCACTGCACCACCGAATACCCGGCGCCGATGTCTGATATCAATCTTAATGCCATGGCGACGCTGGCCCAGGCCTTCGGCCTGCCGGTGGGTTACTCCGACCATAGCGAGGGCATTACGGTGCCTGTTGCCGCTGCCGCCCGTGGTGCCTGTCTTATCGAAAAACACTTTACCCTCGATAAAACGATGGCCGGGCCCGATCACAAAGCGTCACTGGAGCCGTCTGAGCTGGCCGACATGGTCAATGCGATCCGCAATGTGGAGGTGGCGCTCGGCAATGGCATCAAGGGGCCGCGTCCGTGTGAGCTGAAAAACAAAGCCATTGCCAGAAAGAGCCTGGTGGCGGCCTGCGACATCGCACCGGGTACCGTGCTCAATGAGCAGAACGTGGCGATCATGCGACCCGGTGAGGGCATGAGCCCCTATTCCTGGTGGGATGTGATCGGCAAGCGAGCAAGTCATGCCTATCTGGCGGGAGATCTGATCCGTGAATAAGCCGCTGATTATGATCGGCGCAGGGGGGCATGCTTCAGTACTGGCCGATATCCTCACCCGACAGGGGCAGACGATCCTTGCGTTGGTTGCGCCAGACTCATCAGGAAAAGGGGCGTTGGCTGGATTACCGTTGTGGCAGGACGAGACGCTCTGTATGACGGTTTCCCCCGAAGAATACCTGTTGGTCAACGGGATAGGCTCATTACCGGGATGCGGACTGCGCGCCCGAATCTTTTCGCGCTATAGCGAAAAGGGATATCGCTTTGCCTGCGTACTTGCACAAGAAGCGGTTATCTCCCCCCATGCAAGCCTCGGACAGGGGGTACAGGTGATGCCGGGGGCCATTGTACAGAGCGGTGCGCAGATTGGTGACAACAGCATCATCAATACCGGTGCCATTGTCGAGCATGACAGCGTGGTAGGCCGCCACGCTCATCTTGCCCCGCGCGCTGTGTTATGTGGTGGCGTGACTCTGGGGGAGCGCGTGCATGTCGGCAGCGGAGCCGTCGTTGTCCAGGGGCTGCAACTGGGGAACGAGGCTGTTGTCGGCGCGGGGGCGACTTTGACCCGTAACCTACCTGAAAATCACATTGTCTATCCTGCCCGTCCTTATCTGATCGAGCGGAATAATAAACAGGGATAATATTGCAATGAGCAAAGATTGGAAAAAGATCTTGTTATCACCCCAGGATTCTCTGCGTGATGCCTTGTCTATCGTCAATGAAGAAGCCCTGCGCGTGGCCATGGTGGTTGATGATCAGGAGAGACTGTTGGGGGTCGTCACGGATGGCGATATCAGACGCGCAATTCTGGCTGACGTGAGCCTGAGCACTGCCGTTGCAGAGGTCATGAACTGCAACCCGGTGACGTCTCCCATGAATTGCAGCCGAAATGAAGTCCTCTCAGAAATGAAGACGCGCAGTATTCTTTCTATTCCGGTGGTGGCTGAGGATGGTCGCCTGGTCGGGCTGGAAACCTGGGAGACGGCTTCGGCTCATCGGCGATATGAAAATCCTGTCTTTATCATGGCGGGTGGGTTCGGTACGCGCCTGAAACCGCTGACAGATCATTGTCCAAAGCCGATGCTGAAAATTGGCGGAAAGCCGATGCTGGAAATCCTGGTTGAGCGTTTTGCAAAAACCGGATTCAAAAATATATATATTTCAACCCACTATTTGCCAGACATTATCAGGGATTATTTTGGTGACGGGCGTCACTGGGGGGTTAATATTGAATATGTGCACGAAGAAACGCCTCTTGGTACCGGCGGAGCATTGGGGTTGCTACCCGACAACATCCCTGACTTACCCCTGATTATGATCAATGGCGATGTGCTGACCTCGCTCGATTTTGAACGTTTCATGCTATTTCATGATACGCACTCACCGGCTGCGACCATGTGTATTCGCCAGTATGAATACCAGGTACCTTATGGCGTTATCAGTTGTGATGGCGAAAAAGTTATCGAAATGACAGAAAAACCGATCCACCGTTATTTCGTTAATGCAGGTATTTATATGCTGAGCCAGACGGTTCTTAAAAGCGTGCCCAAAGGGATATCCATTGATATGCCCGCGCTGCTGGATTCGAATATCAATAATGGCTCCAGTGTCTTGATGTTTCCCATTCACGAATATTGGTTAGATATTGGCCGTCTGGATGATTTCCATCGTGCTCAGGCCGATATTCATCAGTTGGTATGGTAAATGAAAATAGCCATCATCCCAGCACGTGGGGGGAGCAAACGTCTACCTGGAAAGAATATAAAGGTTTTATCCGGTAAGCCCATGATCGCCTGGTCTATTGAGGCTGCGCTAAACAGTACATTATTTGATCTGGTGCTGGTGAGTACCGATTGCCAGGAAATCTCGGATATCGCAGAGCACTATGGTGCCATTGTGCCTTGTTTAAGACCTGCTATACTGGCAAGCGATACGGCAACGACGAATGATGTTATTTCTCATATGGTTGCGATCGTTGAGGCGCAGTGGGGAAACGTGAATACGATCACCTTACTGCAACCGACATCACCGCTACGAACAGCGTCAAATATTGTTGAGGCTCACGCGTTGTATGAGAAAATGGAAGCGTTGAGCGTTATTTCTGTCTGTAAAATGGAGCATCCTGTTCAGTTATGTAATAAACTACCAGCAGATCATTCTATGTCTGGTTTTGTTCAGGAAAAATATAATGTGAGAAGTCAGGAGTTAGAATCCTATTACCGGATTAATGGGGCTATCTATATTTTTGACAGAACATTTGTGGGTTCTTTAACCGGTATCTATGGCGATAAATCATACGCCTACATTATGAGGCAAGATGACTCGATCGATATTGATAGCATGCTGGATTTCGACATTGCAGAAATCATTATGACCCGACGATGACCTCACGTTTGCCATTAAATAGAGATGTAAAACTACCGACATGACTGAAATAACGCATATCGTTGAAAAAAGACATATGTCCCATTTCAAGGGTAAATCCTTATAATAAATAGGTGTACTTATTGGCCGAAAAGTAAAAATAGAGGGTTGGCAATAAAACATAATAGGGAGGGGCATAACTTTTTTTAAGGAGTGTTCGTTTTTTTATGTGAGTTGCATCCCATATTTTTGATACAACGTTTCGATTATTTGATTAAAATTCCATTGACTCTCCCTAAGTTAAATTCTTTAATTGGCAACTTTAGTGTTGCAAGTGTGTGTGCCTTATGAAAATACTCCTGGTCGAAGACGACAAGTTGCTTAATCATCATTTAACCAGTTTATTGACTGAGTCCGACAATCAGGTATACAGCACAGATCGTGCCCGGGTAGCACTGCACTATGCGGCTGATTACCCTATTGATGTGGCCATTATCGATCTCGGTTTACCTGATCTGAGTGGTGTGCAACTCATCAGTGAGTTGAGAGCGCGGCGAATACCCTTTCCCATCATTGTGTTGACCGCCCGTGGCAGTTGGCAGGATAAGGTGGAAGGGCTGGAGGCCGGGGCTGATGACTATATGGTCAAACCGTTTCAGAAAGATGAGTTGCTGGCGCGGCTCAACGCCTTAGTGCGCCGAAGCGCTGGTTTCATCTCTCCCAGGGTGAAGGTGGGAAATTATGAACTGGACCTCTCCCGTAAAGTGTTGACCATTGGTAGCGAGGCGGTCGTACTGACCAGCTTTGAATATCAGATCCTGGAGTATTTGATGCGCAATGCCCTTCAGGTCGTCTCTAAGCAACAGCTACTCGACCAGCTTTATGGCGATGGCGAGGGGGATCCGAATGTCGTGGAGGTAATGGTCAGCCGTCTGCGCAAAAAGCTGGATCCAGAAGGAACTATTCTGCCCATTTCCACTATTCGTCGTCAGGGTTACATCTTTACTATCCCCTGCAACTGAATACGACTATCCAGCTTTTATCTGCTGTCGAGAACCCATGCAACTGATCCTTCGCTCCCTCCATTTCAAGCTGATCATGAGCGCCATGTTGATCATTGCGTTCATGATGTCCTTCTCGGTTTATGTGCTCTATATGGGGCACGCCGAAGAGCAGTCCCAGAAGGTCAGTACCCGCATGCAGGAGAATCTGTCCAGACTCCTCTCTGCCGGGCATCCGGCCTCGCATGGGTTCAAGAATTTTGACAACACCAGGCAGGATATCAGCGATCCCGAGCTGGACACATTGATCTGTCGCGCCGATGGCCAACTGAGCTGGTCGAGCCTGTTTATCCCGGAGGTGATCAAGTCCAAAGAAACCCTGTGTCAGGATCTGATGAACTACCTTGGGGAATTATCTCAGGATTATTTTTTCAAGCATTACACCATCAAAAGCGGTGAGAGCTACTTTATCTACAGCCTGCGATTTCAGCGCAACCATGGTGATGGTCCCACTACCTACTATGTGGTGATGTTCAACTCCGACGCCGACTTTCGTGCCCACACGCGTGCCTATCTTTACTGGTGCATTCGCCAGGCGCTGTTGGCTTATTCGTTACTCGGTGTTCTGTTGATGCTCGCCTGTTTCTGGAGCCTTTCTTCACTGCGCACCATGGCACATCAAATAGATGAAATCCGGGAAGGTAAACGGGAAGCGCTCTCCCATAATTACGAGCGGGAATTACTGCCTTTAACCGAATCGGTCAACCAGCTACTGGAAAATGAGCGGCAACAGACTCAGCGCTACCAGCATGCCTTGAACGATCTGGCGCACAGCCTGAAGACCCGTCTGTCTTTGATCCAGATTACGACGCAGGAGTTCAGGTCCGGTCGGGAGAGCCATGACAATATCGAAGATCAGATAGTTATTATGGATCAGATTATCCAGTATCAGCTTCGTCGTGCGGTCTCCGGGCGTAAGCGCCTTGCCAGCAAGGGAACTGAACCGGTGCCCCTCATCGAGAAACTGCTGGCGAGCCTCTCCAGGGTCTACCGGCATAAGAAGTTGCAGACTCGTTTTTTATTTGATGATGATGTCTTTTTTGCCGGGGAACAGGGCGATCTGATGGAGCTAATGGGCAATCTCCTCGACAATGCGTTCAAGTTTGCGATCAGTGAAATCAAGGTGACCGTTAGCCATCACTGCAATCGGCTGAAGATTGAGGTCGAGGACGACGGTCCCGGTGTCGCGCCGGACAAGTTACAACAGATCTTCTTGCGCGGGGTGCGGGCCGACAGCTCATCCGGTCAGGGGATAGGCCTCGCCGTGGCGACTGAAATCGTACACAGTTATGGCGGGCAAATCAGGGTTGAGAAGTCCCCTCTGGGCGGGGCTCATTTTATTTTGATATTCACTGACTAGGCAGTCTCCTGTAATGACGTTACGGCGGTCAACGAAATCTGGCCGTCGTTTTCACAGACCCTCTCCGGCGCAAATCCGATCAGTTAATGCACTGCTGATCCCATTATTAAACGTCATCCTGATGACCACTTCCCCTGCGGGTTGCTTTTTTATGCTACACCTCAACCACCGTTCTTTTAATTAACGCATCCATTTTTAAATCGTTCCATTTTTCTAATGGAACTGTGCAAACAGTATACCAGGAAGGATAACCGTCAATGTTCTGAGAATGGCGGTGTTCATCGTTATGACTGAATAAATTATTTATTATTCTAAATTAATTATCTGAATAAGTAATTTTACGTCCTGGGGTATTTTTGTACGCATTATTTAAATAATCCTATTTGTTTAATTTTAGAGATATAAAAACCATTTCACAAGTCACAGATCTTGTTTATGAAATGATGTTTTATATTGCAGGGTTCGATGTTCTTGTTTTCTTGGGTTGCTGTTCTTTTAATTTTATATAATTGTTTTAATGATATTTCAATGTAACCAAAAGATTACTGCGATTGTTAATTTTTATTGCAATCTAATGACATCTCCCCGTTTGTTTGACGTTTTCATGAACAGGTCATGGGGGCGTTTTACTCAGGTGCTGTCTGCTCTTAGGCAACGGCCAGTACTGCTTGATTTGTAGTCTATTTTTTACTCTGAAATTGTTTCGGAGTGCGTTTTTAGTTTAATAAAATAGGAATAAATAATGACGCGTGCTTTTAAACTGAGTTGCATTGCATTAGTTTTATCTTCCGCAAGTGCTCAGGCATTAACTCTTGATTATCGCCACGAGTATAAACAAGACAGTAAGACACAAGCTAACCGTTTAAAACTTTCACACACTGCGCCAAATGGTGTTTTCGCCAGCGTTGAAGGTAAAATGGAAGAAAGCACAAAAGTTCAGAGTGATGGTTTCAAAGAAGGTAACGGTTCTTTCTCTGGTAGCGGCAGTGAATGGGAATTAGGCAAGAACTACGTCATCAACGATAAACTGACGTTAGCGCCAGCGTTAAACCTCGATAACGGTGATAAATTTGTTGGCTATCGTGCACAGGTTAAAGCCATTTATAAACTCAACGAGAACTGGGTGACAACCCTTCGTTGGCGTGGTGGTATCCAGAATGATGAAGATCCAAACGTTGCTAACAAAAACTATAACCAGTTTAACTGGGAGTTAGGATATGCAAACTCTCATTTCTCAGTTATGGGTGATGTAGAGCGTCGCTTTACTAACTACGATGATTATGAAGGTGACAACGGTTACTGGTTGTTCAACTTGACGGCGGCAATGCCGATTAATAAGCAATGGACGCCTTATACTGAAGTCGGTTATGTACCGCGTTATAACACCGTGGACGAAGAAGATGAAATGGAATTCCGTTATCGTTTAGGGATTAAATACAACTTCTAATCGTTGAAATTCTACGATTCGCAGAGTGTTCCTGCGACAGTATAATCCGCTCCCCGGATGACTGATTGATATCAGTCTCCGGGGATTTGCTTATGGATTATTGTATTTATGAGGCATTGCTCACGTTTTACGGGCGAGTGACGTCTTTTTTTACCGATAAACCCAGATGCGCTGGTTTGTTTGACACCTGTTACTACGAGAAATCTAAAAACTCTATAAAATCAATGCAATACAAATTATTCCTGCTGTTATTCCCGCATTGATGCCTGCCCTTTTTTTGACCTTCCAGACAATAACTCGTTGATCTTTATCAGGGGAAATCGCCCACTCTCCTGGAGAGTACAGAGAACCAACGTCATCTTTTTTACATCAATACAGCCAATGTGGTTATTCCATGTCGATACACCTTAAATGCAAAAACACCTTTATCAACTCTATGTTTATTAAAGAAAATATTCAAAGTTTTTGAGCAGGTTTCTATGTCAATCATTATTCACGGTTTGCCGATATAAAATCTGTGGAAGTAGATGTTTGTCGACTTTTCATCTTAAATTATGCTATTTGGTACTAGACAAAACTAGCCACCGGTTATCAAATGGTTAAATAATATTTCGCCGAATGTAAAGCAACGACCAGCGTCATAAAGGACGGCGTGCATTCTGGTGTTTATAAACACGACAACACCTCTCCAGGAGAATTTATGTCTTCCACTGTTAATCAAAACGAAAGCCGAACGTTCTTCGGCCATCCCTATCCATTGGGATCGCTATTCTTCACTGAAATGTGGGAGCGATTCTCGTTTTACGGCATCCGCCCCTTACTGATCCTGTTTATGGCTGCGACCGTCTACGACGGCGGCATGGGACTGGCCCGTGAAAATGCGTCCGCTATTGTGGGTATCTTTGCCGGTACCATGTATCTTGCCGCACTGCCTGGCGGCTGGCTGGCGGATAACTGGCTCGGTCAGCAGAAGGCCGTCTGGTACGGCTCTATTCTGATTGCGCTCGGTCACCTCTCTATCGCACTGTCTGCCTGGATGGGAGATAACCTGTTCTTTATCGGCCTGATGTTTATCGTCCTCGGTTCCGGCTTGTTCAAAACCTGTATCTCGGTGATGGTGGGAACGCTGTATAAGAAAGGCGATGCGCGTCGTGACGGCGGTTTCTCGTTGTTTTATATGGGGATCAATATCGGGTCGTTTATCGCGCCGCTGATCTCCGGCTGGCTGATTAAATCCCACGGCTGGCACTGGGGCTTTGGTATCGGCGGTATCGGAATGCTGGTGGCGTTGATTATCTTCCGCGTGTTTGCCGTTCCGGCGATGAAACGCTATGACAGCGAAGTGGGCCTGGACTCAACCTGGAACAGTCCTGTTGTGAAGAGAAAGGGCGTAGGTGGCTGGCTTTTGGCGCTGGCGGTCGGTATGGCTATCGTCGTCACGCTGATTGCTCAGGGTGTGATTGTCATTAACCCGGTCGCGGTGGCCAGCATGCTGGTGTACGTGATTGCGGTTTCAGTGGCCCTCTACTTCATTTATCTGTTTGTGTTTGCCGGTCTCAGCCGTAAAGAGCGCGCCAGGCTGCTGGTCTGCTTTATTCTGCTGGTGTCTGCCGCCTTCTTCTGGTCGGCCTTTGAGCAGAAGCCGACATCGTTCAACCTGTTTGCTAACGACTACACCAACCGCATGATCGGCAATTTCGAAATTCCGGCCGTGTGGTTCCAGTCGATCAACGCATTGTTCATTATTCTGCTGGCGCCGGTATTTAGCTGGGCATGGCCGAAGCTGGCGCAGAACAATGTGCGTCCGAGCAGTATTACCAAGTTCGTGATCGGTATTTTGTGTGCCGCCGCAGGTTTTGGTTTGATGATGCTGGCTGCGCAAAACGTTCTGAGTAACGGCGGGGCGGGCGTATCGCCGCTGTGGCTGGTCGGGAGTATCCTGATGCTGACGCTTGGCGAACTGTGTCTGAGCCCGATTGGGCTTGCCACCATGACGCTGCTGGCGCCAGACAGAATGCGCGGCCAAATGATGGGGCTGTGGTTCTGCGCCAGTGCGCTGGGTAATCTGGCGGCAGGTTTGATTGGCGGTCATGTGAAAGCTGACCAACTGGATATGTTGCCGGATCTCTTCGCGCGTTGCTCCATTGCGCTGCTGATCTGTGCTGCTGTGCTGATCGTGCTGATTGTTCCGGTGCGTCGTATGCTGGCAAATGCTCAGGTAAAAACTGAGCCAAAACCGGTAACCAACGCCTGATAAGCCGTGGTGTTGAACCGTAAAAAAACCGGCACGCAATGTGCCGGTTTTGCCGTCTGAAGGGCGCCTTTAATCAGAATGGCTTCCGGCAGAGATGAACTGCCGGCTTACCTTCACTTCCCGAAAAGCAACTCTGTATATTTCGTTGAAATAGCGCCGCTACGCTTCCCGTCAGTGCCGTAGTACCGGTCTTCGCGACATAACCGTTCTTTGACATCGCAGAAAGTACCGTTGGCAAAGGTAAACTCGGTCGTATCAAATTCCCCCTGTGAAAACAGTCTCTTTGCGGCTTTTTCACCGAGGTATTTTTCGGTTTTATCGCGGGAAACGCCCTTCGCGCTGTCAGCGCAAATATACTGGTCGCACAGTACGCCCGCTTCTGGAGAATGGAGCGCGGCGGGTTGCTTTGCACAGGCAGATGTCGCCACGGCAGCCAGCAGCAATGGCAGTGAATATGAAAGCATGTTTTTAATCAATGGAGTATCTCAGTAAGTCGTTGGGAGCGTTCAGTCTAATCGGAACAAGACCGCGCTGCCAACCGCTTATCCGCAGACATCCGGGAGGAGGGGGAGCTGTTCCCTTAACTTAAGGGGTCAATACAGCAGAAAAATCGTTAACTAACCCCCCGTGATCTGTTCACGGGGGGGATGGGATTAAGGCGTAACGATGTTGAACCAGAACTCAAATTTATCCATGTAGCCGAGCATCTGGTCGAGTTTGGCGCCATCACCGGTCACCTTCACGTCGCCGCTATCCTGCGCCTGTTTCAGCGTGACTTCTTTCAGGATAATTTTGTTCAACGTGTCGCGATTCAGTGAAATGGTCGCGTCAGCCTCTTTCGCTTCGGCATTGGCGGTGTGGTTAAGCACGCCGTTCTCCAGCTCCAGCTTGTACTTACCGCCGTCGCTACCGAGGTCGATGTTGAACACCGATTTCGCATCACCGGCTTTTTGACCGTTGATATGCACCGCCAGATAATCAAAGAACATTTCCGGGGTCATCGCACGTACGGTATCCGGGCTGGCGGTGTTCGGGGTCGGGCCTTTCACCACGCCATTACGCAGCTCCTGCGCGCCGGTCAGGTAGAAGTTACGCCACGGGCCGGACTCGGCCTGATAGCCCAGTTGCTCCAGCGCATCCGCCTCAAGGTTACGCGCATCCTGGTTACCCGGATCAGCGAACACTACTTTACTGACTACCTGAGCTACCCAACGGTAGTTACCCTGGTCAAAGTCGGTTTTCGCTTTCTGCAGGATGGCGTCCGCGCCGCCCATGTATTCGACGAATTTCTTCGCGGCTTCTTCTGGCGGCAGTTCGTCCAGGGTCGCCGGATTGCCGTCAAACCAGCCGAGATAGAGCACGTAAGTGGCTTTCACATCGTGGCTGACCGAACCGTAGTAACCACGGTTCGCCCACGTATGCGCCAGTGAATCAGGCAGTTTAAAGTTGGCGGCAATCTCATCACGGG
Organism: Citrobacter sp. R56; assembly: GCF_016811995.1. Classification (GTDB taxonomy): domain Bacteria; phylum Pseudomonadota; class Gammaproteobacteria; order Enterobacterales; family Enterobacteriaceae; genus Citrobacter_D; species Citrobacter_D enshiensis. The sequence continues at coordinate 3,548,788 of NZ_CP069159.1, read as the reverse complement.
TCAGACCTTCGTTGGCCATGCGCAACGTCTGGTCGTTGATGTAGCGGTAGAGGTCGCGCTGGCTCTTCAGCAGTTTGACGACATTCTCATTACCCCACGTCGGCCAGTGGTGCTGCGCCATGATAATTTCGGCTTTATCACCCCAGCGCACGATGGCCGCGTTGATGTATTTCGACCACGGCAGCGGCTCGCGAATTTTCGCGCCGCGCAGCGAGTAAGTGTTGTGCAGGGTGTGGGTCACGTCTTCTGCGGATTCAATGAGTTTTTTCTCTTCGATAAACCACAGCATTTCGGAAGGCGCTTCGGAGCCTGGCGCCAGCATAAAGTCATAGGTCAGCCCATCAATGACTTCCTTCTGGCCGTCTTTCTCAATGATATTGGTCGGCGCAATCAGGGTGACGGTACCGGCAGAGGTGGTGGTACCCAGACCCGCACCCACCTGGCCTTTGGCATCCGGCTTCAGCAGGTTGCCGTACATATAGCTGGCACGGCGACTCATTACATTACCGGCCATAATGTTTTCCGCGACGGCAGCTTCCATAAAGCCCGCCGGCGCATACACTTTCACTTTACCGGATTTCACATCGGCTTCGTCGACCACGCCGCGCACGCCGCCATAGTGGTCAACGTGGCTGTGCGTGTAGATAACAGCGACCACCGGTTTTTTACCGCGGTTTTTAAAGTAGAGATCCATACCGACTTTTGCGGTTTCTGCAGAAACCAGCGGGTCGACGACGGTAATCCCCTCTTTACCTTCGATGATGGTCATATTCGACAGGTCAAGGTTGCGGATTTGGTATACACCGTCAGTGACTTCAAACAGGCCGCTGATGTTAATCAACTGAGACTGACGCCAGAGGCTTGGGTTTACCGTATCAGGTGCTTTTTCCCCTTCTTTAATAAAGGCATATTGCTGTGGGTTCCAGACCACGTTCCCCTGTTCGCCATGAATGATGTCGGAAGGCAGGGCGGCAATAAAACCTTTGTGGGCGTCGGTAAAGTCAGTGTTGTCGGAGAACGGAAGCTGGTTGTAGAGTTGTTCGTTGGCTTGCTTAGTGGCCGATGTGGCGTCCTTTGAGGCGGTGTCGGCATAGGCTGGAACAATGAGTGTTGTTAACAAGCCTGCCAGGGCAAGCCCTCTGGCGATGGGTTTTAGTCTCATTATGATTCTCACATTTTTTAGGCTTAGTGATGAATATTTGTACGATCCCTAAAGTTACATTCTGTAACCCTCGCAATTAAATATAACCCGTTGTTAACATTCAGCCAGTTAATCCATATAAATAATTAATTTGATAAATTTTATTTAACATTCCGATTAATCCATCAGGATTAAAGCATCTGAGACGGGAAATCGATGAAGGGGATAATGCCGGGAGAGGGAGGTGTAAACGTCACTGCGGGTTTATACGCCTTGAAACAGGGCCGCATAAAATCGGGCAACGCTGAAAGGTGAAGCATGTTGGTAGATGACAAAGCACCAGGCTGGTCTATGCTCAAAAAGAGTAATGATGACCTCTGGTTTTGACTCTATGAATAATAACGATAATTATACATTTTGGGTGGTGGTGATGAACAGGATGCTGCTCGCTATACTGGCATGTTTTATGGTCATTCTGGCGCTCCCTTCCCAGGCGGCGGAACCCCGACAGCAGCCCACAGAACAAGAGCGTGCGCGCACGGTGTATATTTTTCATCAGCCCATTGTCATGTTGCAGGCGAAGTTTGGCCTGACCACGCCAGAAGAACGCGTTCTGCGTATCCACAATACATTGCGTAATTTCACCCAGGCCGACGTGCGCGAGCCGTTGAAAATTGTGCCTGTCACCCGTTATCGCCAGCAGGGACGGCTGATCGTGATGAACGGTAAACCGGTCATGCTATTGGCGGAAGGGGATCTGGATGAAGGGGACGACCTGACGCTCGACCAGGCGGCACAGCGCGTACTGGCCCGGATGGAGATCCAGCGCACCTCGCTGCGCGACCAGTATGACCGCGGCTGGCTTGCCCTCGCCGCTGTGAAAACCGCTGCAGGTTTGCTGGGACTCACGCTGTTCTGGTATGGCGCTTACCGCTCCTGGCGGTGGGTACGTCGACATTATCGACGTAAAATTTTCGAAAACCGCAGTTGGGTCCCGCAAAACTGGCGGCGTTTCGTCGGTGCGATTGAAACCCGATTGTATGCATTGCTGATGATTTTGCTCGGTATAATTGCGTTCTATGTCTGGCTAAGCTGGGTATTCAGCCTGTTCCCATGGACCCGGGTGTGGGGGGAGTCACTGGGGGACTGGTCAGTGCGGGTGGTCAGGGAAATCGCGCTGTCGATTGTCTCCGCATTACCGGGATTAATGATTGTCCTGCTCATCTTTGCCATCACCGCGCTGATTTTAAAATTGCTCAAAGTGATTCTGAATCAGGTGGAGGCCGGGCGGTTGACGTTGCCGGGCATTCACCCTGAAACGGTTGGCGCGACCCGTAAGTTAATCTCCGTGGTGGTGTGGCTGTTTGCGCTTTCGGCGGCGTATCCTTTTCTTCCCGGCGCGAATTCACTGGCGTTTAAAGGCATTAGCGTCTTTTTCGGTTTGATGCTCACACTCGGTTCTGCGGGGGTGATGAATCACGCCATGAGCGGGCTGGTACTCATCTATTCACGTGCGCTGCGCAAAGGTGATGTGATCCGTATTGCCGACAACGAAGGGCTGGTCAGTGAAATCGGTATGCTGGCTACCAAGATTATTACCCGGGAAAACTACGTCGTCACGGTTCCCAATGCGGTGGTGGTCAGTGGCAAAATTACCAATCTCAGCGCGCAAAATCCGGACGGCGGCGTCAATTTAACCGTCGGCGTCACTATCGGTTATGACACCCCCTGGCGTCAGGTGCATGCCATGCTTGAGCTGGCGGCCAACCGCGCCCAGGGCATCGATCATACGCAGCCGCCGTTGGTGCGCCAGCTCAGTCTGATGGACTGGTACATCTCTTATGAGCTACAGGTTCGTCTGCAGCCCGATACGTCGCTGGCGGCTGCCCGCGATGCCTTGCATAGCAATATTCAGGACGTTTTCAACGAATTCAATGTGCAAATCATGTCGCCGAACTTTGTGATGCAACCGAAAGGGGCGGTGATGGTGGCGAAGGAAAACTGGTATGCCTCACCCGCAATGCCGCCCGAAAAGTCAGAGGCATAAAGGGGTTAGCGGCGATAAATTTCCACGCGATTTCGTCCGTTGCTTTTCGCGAGATAGAGCGCCTGGTCTGCCTTCTCGATCAGCTGTTTGTAGTCCGGGTGATAATCGTACTCGGCGATGCCGATGCTGGTGGTGACCGAGAAGGTTTCCACCGGTGATGCCGAAATCCGTAAAGCGGCAATTTTTGTCCGCAGCGTTTCCAGAATGATGCTCGCCTGCGACACCTCGGATTCGACAAGCAGTACCATAAACTCTTCGCCGCCGTAGCGGAAAACGTAATCGCTGCTGCGGATATGTTCATAAATGACCGCGGCGACATTTTTCAGCGTGGTATCTCCGGCATTATGCCCGTAGCGATCGTTGATCTGCTTGAAATAATCAATGTCGAGCATGGCCAGCACGAACGGTTTACGCGAATGCAGCGCAAGGGAAATTTCACGGCGCATAATGGTGGGAATAAAGCGGCGGTTAAGCAACTGCGTCAGCGAATCTTTGCCGTTCTCTTGTTTCACCAGCTCTTCAAACATGGAGGACAGCAGAAAGTGGATTTGCGCGGATAACTGGCGAATATCCTGGAGCAAACTCATCCGTTCGTCTGCTGAAGGCTGTTGGCCATTCAGTAACACCTCAGTCAGGTTGCCGTCGATCTGCTGTATCAACTGCTCCATCCCGGAAAGCAGTTTTCCGTTACCGAGAATGTGTTTTCCCTTATGCGATAGCCACATACCAAAGTCAGATTTCGACAAAAAGATCAGCTCTTCGACAGGCAAGCCGGTGGCGATATTGTAGATAAACTGATTTTCCCAGTCCGTCAGGGAGCGGATCTGGCGTTCCCGCTCTACGTTGACATCATCGTAAATCGTCAACAGGCGATACTGTTCCTGCGTGTTCATTGAGTTTTGGTAATTGGGGGAATACGAGACGGTCATAGCCTCTATCGCCGTGTCCATTGCCAGACTGCTAAAGCAGATCGCATCGCTGAGCACGGTCGTCGGGTAAACGGATTTCGCCTTTAGCAGGCGATACAGCTCATCTTTCAATCTACGTGCGCCACGGGCGACCAGGTCTATCGGCAGGCCAATACGGGCATGAACGACGCCAATATCGCGCTGTTTAGCCAGCAGTTGGTGGAGATCTTCCTGCGCGCTTCCCAACACGCTGCGTAACCAGTGAAACATGCTGTGGCTGAGTCGGGTTGCCACCTGCTCGGTATTGAGGAACAGCGCGCTCTCGGCGTGTGAAAGCATATAGTCATAAAAGACGGTAACCAGATGACGAATCTCCTCGTCGGTTAACGAGGTCAAAATCTCGTGAACCTCAGGAGAGGTTTGGTGTAGCAACGTCTGCCATTCTGTAAGGAGTAATTTGTCGTTACCGGGTTCTACCTGTTCCATCTTTCCGCCGAATGTAAATACCATTAAAGAGTTGGGTGGATATTACGAGGAATTTCAGTGCGATGGTCAAGCTAAAGCGTGAGGCGCGGGGGCGCTGAAGCACTCATTGTCTATCGCTCACGCACTTCACTGAAATTATGGCACAACAAGCGTACAGTCGCTGAGCAGAGACCCATCACGACATGCCTTATCAGCGATTATTTAAAAATAAACGCAAAGCGCATTGCCCGGTATTATTCCCCTAACGAAAATAGTCTGTTTAATATCCGTTTGTGTTTTTTTAACGTTAAGATATATAGTTTATAACTCACCCTGGCGTAGACGGTCTGGTATTCGTATGCATATTCATCCTCCTGTACAACCCGATCAGAGTATTGAGCGTTTAACCGCGGTACTGAAACCGTTGGCAGAAAAAATGAAGGTGATACCGCGCAAGAGGATTACGTGGGATTATCAGGGCCAGTCACAGCTCTATCTGTTCATCGAAGGCGAACTTTCAATATTGCGGGCCTCGGATGGGCTTCTGATTGCCACGCTGTATGACCCTCATCTTTTTGGGCTTGCTGAGATGATTCAGCCTGTTCGGGGGCATATTTTACGCGCCGAGACGGATTCAACAATCCTGCGGGTTGATTCGCAAAAGGCTGCTGAGGTGTTTCGTCGGGAAGGATTATGGGAGGACGTCGCAGCGCTGCTCTCGTATCACTCTGCGTATCTGTTTTATCGGGATGCATTGATTGTGCAGCAAGGCACCTATTCTGTTATTCGTAGCCACTTGCAGGAGATGATTTTACTGCCGGAGGAGACCCGAATGAGAACCTCGATCCTCGAGTATATTCAGGAGCGAACCCACCTTTCTCGCAGCAGTGTATTGAATGTGCTTTCTGCATTAAAACAGGGGGGTTACATCGCGTTTAAACGTGGCGGTTATTTGACGGAATTGACAGAGTTGCCCGAACGGTTTTAATTTCTCGCTGGTAACAGGAATTTCATTAATCTCAGCAGGTTATCTCGCCCGTAAATTCTTTTGTCCAAAAATAAATAAATTTAAGATTACCCCTGTGCGTGTTTTTATTTATATTTTCTGCGTTTTTATACAAATGCACGCGATCGTATAGATTGCAACACGTGAATAATGGGATATTTATGAAAAAGACGCTTGTCGCTTTAATTATTGTTAACGCGGTTACAGCATCAACCGCATTTGCCGCTGCGGACACCGGAACCTGGTATGCCGGGGGGAAATTTGGCTGGTCGCACTATTTTGATACCAGCAACAGTAAAAACGGGGGAAATAGCTCATCAACGGATTTCGATTTTAATCATGATAATGTGGGTGGTGGGGTATATACCGGTTATCAGATTACCCCGTGGCTGGCGGTAGAAGGGGGATATGACTATTTGGGGAATATGGGCGTCGAAGGTCATCATGGGGCTGCAGGCGCTAAAATGAAGAGTCAGGGGCTGCAGTTGTCATTAAAAGCCAGTTATGGTCTGAATGATAACTGGGATATTTATGGTCGGGCGGGGGCGATGGGTTACCGTGCGGAATCCGATATCAGTGGTAAAAATCACTTTGATACTGGCGTGCGTCCGTTAGTTGCGGTAGGGACGGAATATGCTTTCAATCAAAATCTGGCCGGTCGCTTAGAATATCAGTGGGTGAGTAATGTCGGGAATGCGAATCAGATTGGCGTCAGCAGTGATGTCAGTTCCCTGAATGTCGGTCTGACCTACCGTTTCGCTCAATAATGCGAGAGGCCGTAATCGTAAAACCCGATACTGAATGTGTCGGGTTTTAACCGTCAATGGGGTTATGACACTGACTGGAGTGTCATCGAAATCTCCTGCAATCCTTGCACATTATGCTGCGTCAGATAGTTGTCGTTCATATTGCCTAATTGCTCCAGTTTCGTCAGTGCGGCATAAACCCGCGCTGTCTCGCTGTGGGTGTCAAAAATATCTTTCCTGGTGCTCCGTTGCAGATACGTCTGTTTAAGGTTTGCCGTTAACGTGCTTATTTTTTGTTGATTTTGCTGGTGTAGCGGTCGCAACGTGGCTGTGGTTACCTGCGCTTGCACGGTGTCTGGCGCAACCACGGGAACGGTCAGGCTATTTAATTGTTGCACGGTGTCAGGCGAGTGAGTGCTACATGCGGTGAGCATGCAAAGACTGAGTAAAAGAGGAGAAATACGGATCTTCATAAAAATATAACGCTCCTGGTGAATAACTGGAAGGCAATTATCCCGTTCGTTTTTTGTCTGGCGAGAAGATATTTGTTTAGTTTTAAATTATGTCCTCTGAATGTTTAAAATTAAACAAGTTGGGTTGTGTCAAATAACGGGCTAAGTGATAACCTGATTTCAGTTATCTACACTACGACATAAGCGTTGAACGTTGTCGAAAATATTTAATGTTGTTGGGCTGTTTACTCTTTAGCGCGTTACGGCTCGTTTGGAATCTCCACTTAAATATTCGCCTGGCAACAAAACGCTAGCAAAGAGGCAATTATGAAGCTGAATAAAATTGTTGGATATATGGCGATGGCCGGTGTGTTATCGGCAACGGTTATCTCATCACCGGTAATGGCAAATGACGCGCCGAAGGAGGCCACGCCGTCCACGAAAGCCGCAAATGAAGCGCTTTATCGCCAACTGCCATTTTCAGATAACACCGACTTCTCGAATGCGCATAAAGGATTTATTGCACCGTTGCCTCAGGATGTGATTAAAGGCGAAAAAGGCAATGTTGTCTGGAATCCGCAGCAATATGCCTTTATTAAAGAAGGGCAAAAATCGCCTGATACCGTTAATCCAAGCCTCTGGCGTCAGGCTCAGTTGATTAATATCAGCGGCCTGTTTGAAGTGACCGATGGGGTATATCAGATCCGTAATCTGGATCTGTCGAATATGACCATTATCGAAGGGAAAGAGGGGATTACCGTCGTCGATCCGCTGGTTTCTGCGGAAACCGCAAAGGTCGGTATCGATCTCTATTACAAAAACCGTGGCAAGAGACCGGTGGTTGCCGTGATTTATACCCACAGCCACGTTGACCACTATGGCGGTGTGCGAGGCGTGGTGGATGAAGCCGATGTGAAGTCCGGTAAAGTGAAAGTGTATGCGCCAGCCGGATTTATGAAAGAGGCGGTTTCAGAGAACATTATGGCCGGTAATGTGATGAGCCGTCGCGCCAGCTATATGTACGGCAATTTATTGAAATCCAATGAAAAAGGCCAGGTTGGCGCCGGGCTGGGGACCACCACCTCTGCCGGTACGGTGACGCTTATTGAACCCACCAACATCATTGAGAAAGACGGCCAGAAAGAGGTCATTGATGGGCTGACCTATGACTTTATGATGGCGCCAGGTTCCGAAGCGCCATCTGAAATGCTGTGGTATGTCGAAGAGAAGCAAATGATTGAAGCCGCAGAGGATGTGACCCATACCCTGCACAATACGTATTCACTGCGTGGGGCAAAAATCCGCGATCCGCTGGCCTGGTCGAAATACATTAATGCCGCCATTGAACGCTGGGGTGACAAAGCGCAGATCATTATGGCGCAGCACCACTGGCCGACCTGGGGTAACGAGAATGTTGTTAAGTTAATGAAAAGCCAGCGAGATATGTATCGTTATATCAACGACCAGACGCTGCGTATGGCGAACAAAGGGCTGACCCGCGATGAGATTGCCGCCAACTTCAAACTGCCGGAAGGGCTGGCGAACTCCTGGGCAAGCCGCGGCTACTACGGTTCGGTCAGCCATGATGTGAAAGCCACCTACGTGCTCTATCTCGGCTGGTTTAACGGTAATCCGGCATCGTTGGATGAACTTCCTCCCGTTGAGGCCGCAAAGAAATATGTTGATTACATGGGGGGATCGGATCAGATCCTGAAGAAGGCCAAAGAGGATTACACACAGGGGAATTATCGCTGGGTGGCGCAGGTCGTGAGTAACGTGGTGTTTGCCGACCCGCAGAATGCCACTGCGCGTAATCTGGAGGCGGATGCGCTGGAGCAACTGGGTTATCAGGCCGAGTCCGGTCCGTGGCGTAACTTCTACCTGACCGGCGCACAGGAGCTGCGTAATGGCGTGGTGAAAGGCCCAACCCCGAACACTGCCAGCCCGGACACCGTACGCGCCATGAGCCCGGAAATGTTCTTTGATTATCTTGGTGTGCATCTCAACGGTGAAAAAGCGGCTAACGCAAAAGCCATTTTCAATGTTGATCTGGGTAAGGATGGCGGTATCTACAAACTGGAGCTTGAGAACGGTGTGCTGAACCATACCGCCAATGAGCAGTCCAGCCATGCCGATGCGACGATTACCCTCAATCGTGCAACGCTGAATAAAATTATCCTGAAAGAAGAGACGCTAAAACAGGCGCAGGATAACGGTAGCGTGACGATTACCGGTAATGCAGCGAAGTTTGACGAAATGCTGAGTTTTATGGATTCGTTCGACTTCTGGTTTAATATTGTGACCCCCTGACTGATGCGCCCAAAACGGTTTTGGCCGTTTTGGGCATCATCGTTTTTTGAAATCAGGTCTATTCTATGAATGGGATAAATACGCTTTTCTTGGAACTATTTTCCCCATCGTGATTTTTCTGGTGAATAAAACAGACAATGAAAATAATTTCAGCAGGTAATTAATGAAAAAATAACTCTGGTGTGTACCGGTTTGCTCTTTTCTTCGCTTTCCCATGCGAGCGCGTTGTATTTCTATGAAATTGGCACCGAAGATACCGCGCTGGCAGGGGCAGGACAGGCCGCCAGGGCACAGGATGCCTCGACCATTGTCACCAATCCGGCGGGCATGACCCGTTTACCCGATCATATGTTTACCGGGGGATTGCAGGTGATGGATGGTGATATTCCGTATCACCTCGATGATTCCAGTAAAGAAAGTCCGGGTAATGTGATGAATATTTTTCCGGGCGCCAGTTCTTTCTATTCTCAAAAAATAAATGACAGGCTATACGCCGGAATTGGATTATACGGAAACTATGGGCTGGGAATTGATTTTGGTGATTGGGCGGGCGATCGTTTGATCAAAAAAAGCACCATGGTGGCAATGACGCTGAGTCCTTCCGTGGCCTATAAATTAAATGACAGGCTGTCGATTGGCGCTTCTGCCAATGCAAACTATGGCTATTTATCATTAACCCGTAATGTTAATGGTGATGATGAAAAAGAGAATGATCACGACTGGGCGATGAGCTATCGCCTGGGGTTACTGATGGATCTGACAGACAGCACGCGGGCGGGCATTACCTGGACCAGCAAAACCGATTACGACTTTAACATTAACGGCAAAGCGCGCTTCCCGAATTTACCCAATGTTGAATACGATCTGCCTATTTCGGCGCAGGTTCGGGCGCCGCAGCAGATTATGTTCAGTCTGGTGCATGACATTAACCAACACTGGTCCGTGATGGGCGATCTTGGCTGGCAAGACTGGAGCCAGTTTGGTAGTCCGCAGGTCACGATTGCCGGGCAGGAGAATCAACAGCAGAATCGCCTGAAAGACTCCTGGCATACGGCGTTAGGCGTGCAGCACCGCCCAACCGAGCAGTGGCGGCTGAATGCGGGCGTTGCATTCGACAGTACGGTGTATAATTCGCAAAGCGATGTGGCGCTGTCATTGCCGACCGGGGATGAATGGCGATTTGCGACCGGCGCTCAGTATCAGATAACCCCGGCGAGCAATGTGGGTTTTGCCGTATCGTATCTGCATATGCAATCGTCAAACGTGAAATCACCAGAGGCATTTTCCGGGAGTTATGACCATCCCTACCTCTGGTTTGCGAGCGTCAACTATAGCTATCAATTCTGAGCAGAGAGAAGCGTAAGGCGTTACCGGTGGGTGACGCCTTCGTAAATGAGTTTCAGGGCGAAAGCGCCAATAATGGCGCCGATCACGCGACTGGCGACGCGATTAACCCGCGCATAACCGCGACGAACCGCTGGCAGGGAAAAGGCCTGACTGAGGAAAATTCTCCAGATAACAGAGGAGAGCACAATGCCAGCCCAGGCCATCAGCCTGGCCCATGTCGGTGTTTCTGCGCTCAGCGTCACTGAAAAAATACTGATAAAAAACAATACAGTCTGTGGATTGGAGAGATCGGTGATTAGCCCACGACGAAAAAACACATACCACGGGGCGGAAATCGGTTGCGAAAGGGCGGACATTTGCGGCGTCGCCTGGTGGCGAATACTGTTCCAGGCAAACCACAGCAGGTAGGCTCCGCCGACGATTTTGATAATCGAAAAGATCCCCTCGCATTGAGTAATCAATGTTGCCATGCCGAATAACCCAAGACCGGAATAAAACGCATCTCCCAGCGCCACACCCAGACCGGTCAATACGCCCGCCCGCCGACCGGATGCCAGACTGGTTTGCACCACCACAAACAGATTCGCACCAGGGTTAAAAAACGTTAACACGAACAGGCTCACGGTGAGCACAACGGCGTGGATGGGATCCATAGGCGACACTTCCGAATAATGGGTGAATTAACATCATCTTATTGGTAGCAAAACGGCGCGAGTGAGAGAGGGATCACAAACAAGTGAGGTTATTCTGACGAGGAGAATGGCTACTGCGCCTTCCGTTTTCCGCCACCCGCGTGTTCCCGGGTGGCGGATGAGGATCAGAAGGTGTATTTCAGTCCTAACATCCCCTGAGTATCGCTATAACCATTATCGCCGACCTGCTGTGCGACGTTGCCCCACAGTTGCAGGCGTGGGTTAAGTTGGCCTTCCATCCCTACTTTTAACTCGCCGACATTACGTGATCCTTTGATTTCATTGCTGATGTCATCCATCTTCACGCTGTAATTGTTCGAGTTGTAGATCCAGTTGGCTTCGACAAAGGGCTGGAACGTGCGGTCTTTACCGTCATCCTTTGCACTATGGCCCTGCAGATACGCTTTCATCCCCAACCGGGTTTGCAGATTGCCGTCGGTTTCATCGGACACCCGGGTTCCGTTTTTCTCGGTGTGGTTGTCGGCTTGCACATCCATCCAGGTGAGTTGCGCTTTTGGCTGTAGCCAATAGCTATTGCGGCCGTCGCTGCTTTCACCGAGGCGGAAGGTGTAACCGGCTTCCACAGAGGCAGTGATGCCGTCGGAGTCATATTTCTCGGTTGCCAGATTCTCGCCGGACACCTGGTTGTCAAACCAGTTATAGAGCAGCCAGGTATCAACATAGGCGCCCGCTTTGTCTGCATCGTTGGCATACCATGTGCCGTAAACCCCGACGCTGTAACCGCTGATCTCGCCACGCGAGGAGTAACCGGTCAGACTGGAGTGCGTGCGGCTTTTGCTGTTGGCATATCCGGTCATCAGGCCGAGATGCCAGCGATCCAGTCCGTCGCTGCTCCAGGCAGCAATATCACCGCCGAGTTGCAGGACATAGCGGTTGCTTTGGGTGCTAAGCTGCCCGGGACCGTCTTTAAAGCGGTTATGGCCGCCGATGTGATGCATCCACAGACTGGTGACTTTCTGTTCACCGGTGAACACATCGGTGTACTGGGTTTCGCCCAGACGGTCATGCAGTCGGGTGTTAAACAGCGTGTTAGCGGCAAAGGTATTTGCCAGATAGCTGCCAAACTCCGGGCGATATTGCTGCTTGCCTTCAGGTTGTGGTGTCGGAGTTGGCGTGGGGCCAGGGCCGGGTTCTGGCTCAGGATTGGGCGTCGGCTCTGGTGTCGGATCGGGGTCTGGCGTCGGTTCCGGGTCCGGCGTTGGGTCTGGATCGGGTTCCGGCGTCGGATCGGTGACGGCGGCGCTGGTTAAGTACCAGTTTTGATTGTCGCTTTTCACCAGGTTGTAATCAAACGCACCGGCCACAATACGGCCTTCTTTGGTAAACGTACCGTTTGATGTCCCCTCAATTTCGACAATCTGAATGCCTTCAACGGTTTGTGAACCTGTTCCCCCGGCGTTAGTCACGCTCACACGGGTATTTCCGGCGGTATCGCCTTTGACCAGCAGTTTGTCGGTGGCGGAATCATCACCTGCCAGCGCGGTTTGCAGCACCAGCAGGCCATTATCTGAGGTGTAATCCCCGTTGATAGTCAGCGTGGTTGGGGTAAATGCAGCCCGGGTTTGCGGTGAAGAAAGTGTAGCCGTACCTGCCAGTACCAGTGATTTAACAGTTTGTGAATAGCCGTTTAAATCCAGACTACCCGCGCTTTCCACCGTGAAATCAGCGTTAGCGCTCAGGGTATTTTCCGTTCCCGCGCGCAGGGTGCCGTTTGCCACCCGGGTGGTGCCGGAATAGGTATTCGCCCCTGTCAGCGTGGTGGTTCCGGAACCTAACTGATTCACGTCGCCTTTGCCGGTAATATTGGCGGCCAGCGTAAAATCCTGACTCAAATGGTTAAAATTCAGAATTGCCGTACTGAGATTATCGGTATTGCCCAGATGAATGCGCGGAACGTTAATTTGCCCGGCGGCTTGTTCTGCTTCGCCCTGAGCGCCGCCAATATTTAAAATACCGGTGCTGCCCTGGCCAACGGCGAGCCAAATTAAAGTGCCGGAATTTATCGTTGCGCCATTGCTGGCAGTGAGAATACCGGTGGCGTCATTATTGGTGGTGGCGAATCCCCCCAGATAAATACCCTGGGTCACGTTCAGCGCGGAATTTTCACCATCGATAATGGCCTCTCCATGACCATTGCGACTGGTGTTGTCCGTATTCCCGACATAACCAATACTAAAGTGTTCCGACAGGGAGAGGTTGCCCCCGTTGGTAATTATCAGCTTACCTTTACCCTGGTCGCCAACGACCGCCCAGCCTGACGAAACCGAAGAGTTGGCGCCATCAATCGCCACCAGTCCCTCGGCGCCCCCGGCATATTCTCCAATACGCAGTTCATCAATTCCGCTTACCGTGCTGCCATTATTAATGAAAAGGGAACCTGAGCCATCATGTGTGCCCAATACCAGATTCACCTGATTCCCGCTATCAAAGGACCAGGAAGCGCCGTTGGTTAACGTGACGGACCCCGTCGCCCCGTTGCCGATGGTGCCTGCGGATGTTGTAATATGACGGCCATCGATAATGAGCGAGCCATCCGTATTTTTTCCGACATTAAGGCTACTAAAACGATCCCAGCCGCTTTCTGTATTTTCTGTATCAGAAAGGGTCAGGCTTTCATTATTATTAATGACAATATCGTCATCTGATGTCGCAGGCGGTGCGATCGAAAACAGACTGATATTACTGACTGACGTCTCTGCTGCGGCAGGTACAGATAACGCAAGGGATATGGCGAGTGATAATGCCGATAGCGGGTGTCGTAGAATAGTTGTTGTCATATTATTCCTCTTCCGTAAGGCAATGCAGTGTTGTTGGTGTTGGTGATTGACTCATCATGAGTCGAGTATGAATACGCAACACGCCTCCATTCGTGTCCTAAACATGACGTTTGCTTAGTTGTATGAATAGCGTATTCCGATAGTGCGGATGGTATTTGCTCACAACAGAAGAAAGAAATCGTTTAAAAAATCCATAATTGAGTTTATTGATAGATTTCAACAATTATAAATAAGAAACAAAGAACGGTGATGATTCAGTGTGTAGGTAAACAGGTAATAGCGGCTAATTAATTTTTATGCCAGTGGCGTTAACTGTAATTAAAATACAATGCGATAGAGTTCGCTAATGTTATTATTTGTTAAGTGATGTTGATTAATAATACGTGGTTAATATATGCGTGCTTATTCTTTTTATTGATTTAATTACGGAGTGGGATGATGTTTGTGACACCGTTTATGTGTTTTATTGACGTTATATTGATAATAATCAAAATCTATAATGGTACGAATTTAAGATAACTTATCTCTTCTTTAAGAGAATTGCAAATATATTATGGCGGGGTTTGTATTATTCTGAATGCCGATGTTGCATGGCTGCCGCCCGCCACTGAAGCGCAGGGGGATATTGGTCTCAACATGCTGTAAGTCATCCGGATTCTGGCGGTGGCGTTAGCCCGGCAGGCGTTGGCGCAGGCGGTGTTGTCGCAGCCGCCACGCAAAATCAATTTATACTGCTTTTCGCACTGGATTTTTTGTAGGACATGAACTACTTATTAATCATCCTTGTAGGGTGTTGTAACATTCATGTGTGATGATAGCGTAATAACAAAAAATGGGAGTTTTTATATGAAGACAGGATATAAGGTATTGATTGGGGCGTTGGCGTTAGTGGTTTCAAATGCGTATGCAGCAGAGTTGATGACCAAAGTCGAGTTTGAAAAAGTAGAATCACAGTATACCAAAGTGGGTACTATCTCTACGAGCAACGAAGTCTCTACTTCTGATGCGAAGGAAGACCTCCTGAAGAAAGCAGATGAACAAGGTGCCGATGTTGTCGTACTCACGTCTGGCCAGACGGATAATAAAATCCATGGCACCGCCAATATTTATAAAAAGAAATAACGCGCTTCACTGATATACAAAACCCGCCGGTTCCACTGGCGGGTTATTCTTTTAATCGCCGCCAGAATGTTGTTCTGCTCACACCCAGATACCGCGCTGCTGCGGTTTTATCCCCGTTAAACTGTGCGAGAACCTCCTGAGCCGTGAGTGATGTGGGGGCTGGGGTCGCTTCGTCTGTGGCAGTCAGTTCCGGTAACAGTCGCTGTAGAAAATGGACGTCGAGCGCAGGTTGCGGCTCAACGCTTAAGAAAAGCGCCAGACGTTCCATCATATTGCGCAACTCACGAATATTTCCTGGCCAGCCATATCGCAGCAGGACCGACTGGCATTGCTGTAAGCCTTCGCGTATCGATTCGCTAAACGGCGCCTCTAATGCCGCCAGCGACTGTTTTAAAAATCCTTCCGCCAGCGGCACAATGTCGGGGTGACGCTCACGTAGCGCGGGCAGCGTCAGGCGCAAAATACTGAGACGATAAAACAGATCGGTACGAAATTGTCCCTGTTTCATCTGCTGTTCTAGGTTGCAGTGGGTGGCGCTAATCACCCGTACATCCACCGGGATTGGCTGGTGCCCGCCGACGCGCGTCACCTCTTTTTCTTCCAGTACGCGCAATAGCCGGGTCTGTAGCGGCAAGGGCATCTCGCCTATCTCATCCAGAAACAGCGTCCCGCCGTGGGCGATTTCAAACAGTCCGGCACGTCCACCGCGTCGTGAACCGGTAAAAGCTCCCTCTTCGTAACCAAACAACTCCGCTTCGAGTAAGGATTCGGCAATCGCCCCGCAATTGACGGCGACAAAAGGCGGGGAGCGCCTGCCGCTGCGACCGCCCTGACGGGTAAAATATTCGCGATGAATGGCCTGGGCTGCCAGCTCTTTTCCGGTGCCCGTTTCCCCCTGAATCAGGACGGGCGCGCGGGAACGGGCGTAGAGCATAATCGTGTGTCGAACCTGCTCCATTTGCAGCGAATGGCCGCGCATATCGCCCAAATCATAACGGGTGCGCAACCCGTTTTCAGAGGCGTACGGGCGGTGTTGTCGCCGCGTCAGACGGGTCATATCCAGCGCGTCGCTAAAGGCCTGACGCACGGTGGCGGCCGAATAAATAAAGATCCCCGTCATGCCCGCTTCTTCTGCCAGATCGGTGATCAGTCCCGCGCCGACCACGGCTTCAGTGCCGTTCGCCTTCAGTTCATTAATTTGCCCGCGCGCGTCTTCTTCGGTGATATAGCTGCGTTGATCGAGGCGCAGTTTAAAGGTTTTTTGGAACGCCATCAGGGCTGGCAGCGTCTCCTGATAGGTCACCACACCGATCGAAGAGGTGAGCTTGCCTGCTTTCGCCAGCGCCTGTAAGACGTCGAAGCCGCTGGGTTTAATCAGGATCACGGGAATGGACAGCCGGCTTTTCAAATATGCGCCATTCGATCCCGCAGCGATAATCGCATCGCAGCGTTCGCTGGCCAGCTTCTTGCGGATATAGGTCACGGCCTTTTCAAAGCCGAGCTGGATGGGGGTGATGGTCGCCTGGTGATCGAACTCGAGACTGATGTCGCGAAACAGCTCGAACAGCCGTGTCACCGAGACCGTCCAGATCACCGGCTTATCATCATTTACCCGCGGTGGAAGGTGCGTATCCGCCATAGTCGCCCAAAAAAATGAAGGAACAGAGTATTGGGTTTAGTCTTGTTTCATAAATGTTGCAATGAAACAGCAGCACACGTTTCATGAAACGTTAACTGGCACGCATTTTTTCACTTCGAATATCACTCAAACAGATAATTCATTGTTTTAAAACAAATAAAAACAGAGTGACTGTCATCCCACCTGCGTTGGCATAGCCCTTGCTTTATGTGAATCAACTAAAGTAACAAGCTGATAACAAAAAGGACGGGATATGTCTCTACATTCACCGGGGCAGGCGTTTCGCGCCGCGCTCACCAAAGAAAACCCATTGCAGATTGTCGGCACCATCAACGCAAATCACGCTCTTCTGGCCCAGCGCGCCGGATATCAGGCGATTTATCTCTCTGGCGGCGGTGTCGCGGCCGGTTCGTTGGGACTGCCGGATCTGGGGATCTCCACGCTGGATGATGTGCTGACCGACATTCGCCGTATTACCGACGTTTGCCCGCTGCCGCTGCTGGTGGATGCCGATATCGGTTTTGGCTCTTCAGCGTTCAGCGTTGCGCGTACGGTGAAATCGATGATCAAAGCCGGTGCCGCTGCGCTGCATATTGAAGATCAGGTCGGTGCCAAGCGCTGCGGTCATCGCCCCAATAAAGCCATTGTCTCGAAAGAGGAGATGGTGGACAGGATCCGGGCGGCGGTCGATGCTCGCACCGATCCCGATTTTGTCATCATGGCGCGTACCGATGCGCTGGCGGTCGAAGGGCTGGATGCGGCCATCGATCGTGCCCGGGCGTACGTTGAAGCCGGGGCCGACATGGTATTCCCGGAGGCGATCACCGAGCTTTCAATGTATCGCCAGTTTGCCGACGCGGTACAGGTACCTATCCTCGCTAACATCACCGAGTTTGGCGCGACGCCGCTGTTTACCACTGATGAACTGCGCAGCGCCAACGTCGCCATGGCGCTCTATCCCTTGTCTGCGTTTCGCGCAATGAACCGCGCCGCCGAGCGCGTCTATAACGTGCTGCGTCAGGAAGGAACGCAAAAGAACGTTATCGACATTATGCAAACGCGCAATGAACTGTACGAGAGCATCAATTACTACCAGTACGAAGAGAAGCTCGACGCGCTGTTTGCCAAACGTAATTCGTAGGCCTGATAAAGGGCAGCCGCCATCTGGCAATGCCGGATGGCACGGCGTTTATCCGGTCGACAAGATGAATTTGTACCTTACACATTAAAACAATGACGAGGACACTATGAGCGACACGACGATCCTGCAAAATAATACCCATGTCATTAAACCGAAAAAATCAGTGGCCCTTTCTGGAGTCGCTGCGGGCAATACCGCCCTGTGCACCGTCGGCAAGAGCGGTAACGATTTGCACTATCGCGGCTACGATATTCTCGATCTGGCCCAGCATTGCGAATTTGAAGAAGTGGCGCATTTGCTGATACACGGCAAGCTGCCGACCCGCGATGAACTCCAGGCGTATAAAATCAAATTAAAAGCGCTGCGCGGATTACCTGCCAATGTGCGCACCGTGCTGGAAGCGCTGCCTGCGGCGTCACACCCGATGGACGTTATGCGCACGGGCGTTTCCGCATTGGGCTGTACGCTGCCGGAAAAAGAGGGGCACACCGTCTCCGGCGCTCGCGACATCGCTGACAAGCTGCTGGCCTCGCTCAGTTCCATCCTTCTCTACTGGTATCACTACAGCCACAACGGCGAACGCATCCAGCCGGAAACCGACGACGACTCTGTCGGCGGGCATTTTCTGCATCTGCTGCACGGTGAAAAACCGTCGAAAAGCTGGGAAAAGGCGATGCACATCTCGCTGGTGCTGTATGCCGAGCATGAATTTAACGCCTCCACCTTTACCAGCCGCGTGATTGCAGGGACGGGCTCCGACGTCTATTCGGCGATTATCGGCGCGATTGGCGCACTACGTGGCCCGAAACACGGCGGTGCGAACGAAGTGTCGCTGGAAATTCAACAGCGCTATGAAACGCCGGACGAAGCCGAGGCCGATATCCGCAAGCGCGTGGAAAACAAAGAGGTGGTGATTGGTTTCGGTCATCCGGTCTACACCATCGCCGATCCGCGTCATCAGGTGATCAAGAAGGTGGCGAAACAGCTTTCTCAGGAAGGCGGGTCGCTGAAGATGTACAACATCGCCGACCGTCTGGAAGAGGTGATGTGGGAAACGAAAAAGATGTTCCCGAATCTCGACTGGTTCTCGGCGGTTTCCTACAACATGATGGGCGTCCCGACCGAAATGTTTACGCCGCTGTTTGTGATCGCCCGCGTCACTGGCTGGGCGGCGCACATCATCGAGCAGCGCCAGGATAATAAAATTATCCGTCCTTCCGCCAATTACACCGGCCCGGAAGATCGCGAATTTGTTCCGCTGAATGAACGCAATTAATTAATAACCTCTAAATAGTTACCCAATGGATTTCGAGTTGCATCAAGGCGGCGACGCAGCGAATCCCCAGGAGCTTACACAAGTAAGTGACTGGGGTGAGCGAGGAAGCCAAGGCAGATGCAGCTTGAAAGACGAAGGGTAAAAAGGAAACGTACCCTATGTCCGCACATATTTCGAACGTCCGTCCCGAATTTGACCGTGAAATCGTTGATATCGTTGATTACGTGATGAATTACGAGATCACCTCAAAGGTGGCGTATGACACCGCGCATTACTGTCTGCTCGACACATTAGGCTGTGGTCTGGAAGCGCTGGAATATCCGGCCTGTAAAAAACTGCTGGGGCCAGTGGTGCCTGGCACGGTGGTGCCCAACGGCGTACGCGTGCCGGGCACCCAATTTCAGCTCGATCCGGTACAGGCCGCCTTTAACATTGGCGCGATGATCCGCTGGCTCGACTTTAACGATACCTGGCTGGCGGCGGAGTGGGGCCATCCTTCCGACAACCTCGGCGGCATTCTGGCGACAGCAGACTGGCTCTCGCGTAACGCGGTCGCCGCCGGAAAAGCGCCGTTGACCATGAAACAGGTGCTGACCGGCATGATCAAAGCCCATGAAATTCAGGGCTGTATTGCGCTGGAAAACTCCTTCAACCGGGTCGGGCTGGATCACGTGCTGTTGGTGAAAGTGGCCTCTACCGCAGTGGTTGCCGAAATGCTGGGGCTGACCCGCGACGAAATCCTCAACGCGGTGTCACTGGCGTGGGTTGACGGCCAATCGCTACGCACCTATCGCCATGCGCCGAACACCGGCACGCGTAAATCGTGGGCGGCAGGGGATGCCACGTCTCGCGCGGTCCGTCTGGCGCTGATGGCGAAAACCGGCGAGATGGGCTATCCGTCGGCGCTGACGGCAAAAACCTGGGGCTTTTACGATGTCTCCTTCAATGGCGAATCGTTCCGCTTCCAGCGTCCGTACGGCTCTTACGTGATGGAGAACGTGCTGTTCAAGATCTCCTTCCCGGCGGAATTCCACTCGCAGACGGCGGTGGAAGCGGCAATGACCCTCCATGCGCAAATGCAGGCCGCCGGTAAAACCGCTGCGGACATCGAGAAGGTAACCATCCGTACTCATGAAGCCTGTATTCGCATTATCGATAAAAAAGGGCCGTTGAATAACCCGGCTGACCGCGACCACTGTATCCAGTATATGGTAGCTATCCCGCTGCTGTTCGGGCGCTTAACGGCGGCGGACTATGAAGACGGCGTGGCGCAGGATAAACGCATCGACGCTCTGCGCGAGAAGATCAACTGCTTTGAAGATCCGGCTTTTACCACCGACTATCACGATCCGCAAAAACGCGCTATCGCTAACGCTATCACCCTTGAATTTACCGACGGCTCACGCTTTGAAGAGGTGGTGGTGGAGTACCCGATCGGTCACGCGCGTCGTCGTAAAGACGGCATTCCGAAACTGGTCGATAAATTCAAAATCAACCTGGCGCGTCAGTTCCCGACCCGTCAGCAGCAGCGCATCCTGGAGGTTTCCCTGGACAGAACTCGCCTGGAGCAGATGCCCGTTAATGAGTATTTGGATCTGTACGTGATCTAACAACGAGCAGTAAGGCGTAAGTTCAACAGGAGAGCATTATGTCTTTTAGCGAGTTTTATCAGCGTTCTATCGAACAACCTGAATCATTCTGGGCCGAACAGGCCCAGCGTATTGACTGGCAGCATCCTTTTACTCAGGTGCTGGACCACAGCAATCCGCCGTTTGCCCGCTGGTTTTGCGGCGGCACGACCAATCTGTGCCATAACGCCATTGACCGTTGGGTGGCTAAGCAACCCAACGCGCTGGCACTGATTGCCGTCTCATCAGAAACCGAAGAAGAGCGCACGTACACCTTCAGCCAGTTGTACGACGAAGTGAATGTGGTGGCGTCGATGCTACAGTCGCTTGGCGTACAGCGTGGCGATCGGGTGTTGGTGTATATGCCGATGATTGCCGAGGCGCACATTACGTTGCTGGCCTGCGCGCGTATTGGCGCGATTCACTCGGTGGTGTTCGGCGGCTTTGCTTCGCACAGCGTGGCGGCGCGTATTGATGATGCCAAACCGGTGCTGATTGTCTCGGCCGATGCCGGGGCGCGGGGCGGTAAAATCCTGCCGTATAAAAAGCTGCTGGATGAGGCCATCGCTCAGGCAGAGCATCAGCCGCGCCATGTCCTGCTGGTGGATCGCGGGCTGGCGAAAATGGCACGCGTGCCGGAGCGCGATTGTGATTTTGCGACGCTGCGCCCGCAGCATCTTGGCGCGAAGGTGCCTGTCGCCTGGCTGGAATCGAACGAAACCTCCTGCATTCTGTATACCTCGGGCACCACCGGAAAACCGAAAGGGGTGCAGCGTGATGTCGGGGGCTATGCGGTGGCGCTGGCGACCAGCATGGACACCATTTTTGGCGGTAAAGCGGGGGGCGTTTTCTTTTGCGCTTCGGATATCGGCTGGGTGGTTGGGCACTCCTACATTGTTTATGCACCGCTGCTGGCGGGGATGGCGACCATTGTTTATGAAGGGTTGCCGACGTATCCGGACTGCGGCGTGTGGTGGAAAATCGTCGAAAAATATCAGGTTAGTCGGATGTTCTCCGCACCGACCGCCATCCGTGTGCTGAAGAAATTCCCGACCGCGCAGATTCGCAACCACGACCTTTCCTCGCTGGAAGTGCTTTACCTGGCGGGTGAGCCGCTGGACGAACCGACCGCCAGTTGGGTGACGGAAACGCTAGGCGTACCGGTTGTCGACAATTACTGGCAGACGGAGTCCGGCTGGCCAATTATGGCGCTTGCCCGTGGACTGGACGACCGTCCTTCGCGGCTCGGCAGTCCCGGCGTGCCGATGTATGGCTACAACGTACAGTTGCTCAATGAAGTGACCGGCGAGCCGTGCGGCGTCAACGAAAAGGGAATGCTGGTGATTGAGGGACCGCTGCCGCCGGGGTGTATTCAGACCATCTGGGGCGATGACAGGCGTTTTGTGGACACCTACTGGTCGCTGTTCTCCCGCCCGGTCTACGCCACCTTTGACTGGGGGATCCGCGACGCCGACGGCTATTACTTTATCCTCGGGCGAACGGACGATGTGATTAATGTTGCCGGACACCGTCTGGGCACCCGTGAAATCGAGGAGAGTATCTCCAGCTATCCGAACGTGGCGGAAGTGGCGGTGGTGGGGGTGAAAGATGCGCTGAAGGGGCAGGTGGCGGTCGCGTTTGTGATTCCCAAACTGAGCGACAGTCTGGAGGACCGAGATGTGGCGCACAGCGAAGAGAAAGCGATCATGGCGCTGGTGGACAGTCAGATCGGTAATTTTGGTCGTCCGGCACACGTCTGGTTTGTTTCTCAGTTGCCGAAGACTCGATCCGGGAAGATGCTCAGGCGTACGATCCAGGCCATTTGCGAAGGGCGCGATCCAGGCGATCTGACGACCATTGACGATCCTTCGTCGCTCGATCAGATCCGTCTGGCGATTGAGGAGTAAAAGTGTTGCCGGATAGTGTCGCCGTCGCGTCTTATCCGGCAATTCGTTAACCCCAGCTCACCCGGTAATGATATCGTCCGGCGCTGAGCTGGAATTCCGGCGAGACGGAAGGGCTCCAGGAATCATCGCCGCCAACGCCCATATGGAAACCATCAATATTGAGCCAGGTTCCTGCTTCCGGCTGTAGCAAATGGCGGTGGCTGGTGGTCATCAGTTGCTGCTGGCTGTAGCGACTAATGTTGAAGTGGAAGTCGCCGCGCCAGCGGTGTGCGCCATATTTCAGCTCGCGGGTGTTGCAGCGCAGGCCGTTTTCGCTGGGGAAGACGTAGGGGGTATACATCTCATCCAGCGGGAGATCCCAACGGTCGAAACAGGCGGAGGCAAGGCGATCCGGATAGTTTTCGTGCGGACCCCGTCCCAGCCAGTTCACCCGTTCTGCGACCTGGGCGAGTTGGCAACTCAGACCGATACGCGCCGGATGCGGCGTACCGCTGGCGACCTCAACATCCACGCTAATCTGCATCTCACCATGACCGTCGATACGGTACGTTTTACGACTGATAAACAGCGTTTCGCCCTGATACTGCCAGGCGTGGGTGGTGGTCAGCAGCACGGCGCGGGAAAGTGCCTCGGCCTCGCATTGCAACAACACTGCGTGCAACTGGTAGTGACCGGCGGCCTTCCAGCGTTCAACCCAGGCGTTCGGGTCGATACGGGCGACTTCACTCACCCCGATGTCGTTGTCCAGCGGTGCCCGCGTGAACTGGTCGATAAGCGGGGTCAGCAACTGTGCTTCTTCATTGATCCAGTACTGTGTCAGCACACCCTGCTGGCGGCAGAATTCCCAGCGTTTATTGTTCACCGCAATGTTAAAGGCGGTTTCGCTGGCGGTGAGCTGCGGGGCTGTGTCGACGCATGGAGGCAGTTGCGTGCAGAGTTTCGCGCTAAGCTTCCACTGCTGCCAGGCGCTGATATGTCCGGCCTGCGACCAGGCGGTTGCCTGTGGCTGCTCGACACGCACCGTTAACCACTGTTGACCTGCCGTTTTGGCCGCAGGAATCTCTGGCAGCACGATGACCTGGCGGCCCTGGGGGGCGATATCCAGTACCACTTTTCCGGTCGCAAGTGGGTTGCCGTCCTGAGTCACGGCCCAGTGCAGAATCTCGTTATCGCTATGGCGGAACAGGTATTCGCTGGTCACTTCAATCGTGCATTCTGCGCCCGGCAGTCGCGAAAACTGAAAAAACTGCTGTGCGTGTTTCGCTTCATACAGCGCGGGGTGCGGCGTGCGATCGGCAAATACCAGGCCATTCATACAGAACTGGCGATCGTTGGGCGTGTCGCCGAAGTCGCCACCGTAGGCGGACCAGGGCTGACCGTCGGCGTCATATTTGATCAATGACTGATCGACCCAGTCCCAGACAAAACCACCCTGCAGGCGCGGATACTGACGAAACGCCTGCCAGTATTTGGCGAAGCCGCCGAGGCTGTTGCCCATCGCGTGGGCGTATTCGCAGAGGATCAGCGGGCGCTGTTCGCCGGGCATCGACAGCCATTTTTTGATCGACCATTTCGGTACAGCGGGGAAGGGCTGATCCTGATCGACGCGGGCATACATTGGGCAGATGATGTCGGTTGCGGCGGTATTCGCGCCGCCGCCTTCGTACTGCACCGGGCGGGAGGGATCCTCTGATTTCAGCCAACGGTACAGCGCGTCATGGTTAGCGCCGTGGCCGGATTCGTTGCCCAGCGACCAGATGATAATGCTGGGGTGGTTACGATCTCGCTGCACCATGCGCGTGACGCGCTGGCTCATGGCCGGCAGCCAGGTCGGATCGTCGCTCAGGCGATTCATCGGTACCATACCGTGGGTTTCGATATTGGCTTCATCCACCACATACAGCCCGTAGCGGTCGCACAGGGTATACCACAGCGGATGATTCGGGTAATGGGCGCAGCGCACGGCGTTAAAGTTGTTCTGCTTCATCAGCAGGATGTCCTGCACCATAGTCTCTTCGTCCATCACCTGACCGTTTTTTGGGTGATGTTCATGGCGGTTGGCGCCACGGATCAGCAGCGGTTTGCCGTTCAGCAGCAACAGTCCATTTTCAATACAGACCTGGCGGAAGCCGACATAGCAGGCTTCAGCTTCAATCAGCGTGCCGTCAGCGGTATGCAGTTGCACGACGGCGCGGTACAGATTTGGCGTTTCTGCGCTCCACAGCGCCGGGCGCTCGACGTTAATGCGCAGCGTCGTGCGGTCTACATAGGCGCCGCGCTCATCAATGATTTCGCTGCCAAACGGTGAGGTGCTTGTCCCGGTCAGCGTGTCCCCCTGCCACAGCTGTACGGTAACGCGGAGATCGTCACGCGGGACGCCCGCCACTCTGACGTCCATCTCCAGCACGGCGCGGCTGAAATCGTCGTTAAAACGGGTGTTGACGCGCAGGTCGCGGATTTGCGTGTCTGGTTTATGCAGCAAAGAGACATCGCGAAAGATTCCGCTCATTCGCCACATGTCCTGATCTTCCAGATAGCTGCCGTCGCTCCAGCGCAGCACCATCACCGCCAGGCGGTTTTCCCCCGTGAGCAGAAAATCGCTGAGGTCAAATTCAGACGGCAAGCGACTGTCCTGGCCGTAGCCCACCCAGCGACCATTACACCACAGATGAAAAGCAGAATTCACGCCATCAAAAATAATGCGGGTCTGCCCTGACTGCCGCCAGCTTTCATTAATATCAAATGTGAGCGAGTAACATCCCGTGGGGTTCTCAGCCGGAACATACGGGGGATTCACCGGGAACGGATAGGTGATGTTCGAATAGATGGGGACGTCGTAGCCTTCCATTTGCCAGTTTGAGGGTACGGTAATGGTATCAGTATGCGGCAAATCCCCGGAAAGCCAGCTTTCCGGGACCGCTTCCGGGGAGGCAAACCAGGCAAATTTCCATGCACCGTTAAGGCTTCGTCGTTGCTCTGACTGTAGATTGTTTTTCGCATCATCAGCAGTGCGCCAGCTATAAAACGGCGGATGCGCTTCAAGGCGATGATGCTGCGTGATACCGGGGGTTTCCCAGTCGCGTCTGGCCAGTACGGTGGCGAGTGAATCTGTATTCAGGGGCATGGCAGGATCCTGTCTTTATGTGTTATTCGTTCACAATTTTAATCAACATAAAGTGCGCTGAGAGAACCTGTAAAGCCGGGGACGTAGAGTGGGTGAACTGACTCACAGTAATGACGGTGGACCGGATTTGAGCGGAGAAACCTGACCGGAGTTGGGCTATAGTCGTGATGTTTAACATACTGATATAAAAGTGAAAGATAAAAATAGTGAGGGAAATGTGAGTGACTCTGCGGCAAAGAACATTTTGTCCATCTACCGGCGTCACGCCGATGCCTATGCCAGCCAGCGCTCGCGCACACTTTTCGAGAAACGCTGGCTGGATAAATTCATCGCTGTCATTGGCGGGAAGGGAAGCATTCTCGATATCGGTTGTGGGAATGGTCAGCCGATTGCTGACTATTTTATCCAGCAAGGCTTTCAGCTTACCGGTGTCGATGGCTCTGCGGCGATGCTGTCGCGCGCAAGGCAATCCTTTCCCGACCAGCGCTGGCTGGAACAGGATATGCGCGAATTAACGCTCAATGACAATTTTGACGGTCTGATTGCGTGGGACAGCTTTTTCCATTTAACTCAGCAGGACCAACAAAAGATGTTCCCGATTTTTGCCCAGTTGAGCCATCCTGGCAGTGCGTTAATGTTTACCAGCGGCCCCGAAAACGGGATCGCCATGGGGCAGTTTGAAGGTGAACCGTTGTTCCATGCCAGTCTTGCCCCACAAGAGTACCGCGCACTCCTGTCAGCAAACGGTTTTGAGGTTGTGGATATGATGATGGAAGATCCCCACTGCACGGGGCATACCATCTGGCTGGCGAAAAAACGAGGTTAAGCGCTCGCTCACGCCACACCCTGGAAGGTTTTGCGCCATTCGGCGGGGCTGACGCCAAATTGAGATTTAAAATGCTGGCGCCAGGTCACCGGCGAAAGAAACCCGACCTGTTCCGCAATCCGTTCGACCGGGAGATGGCTGGACTCCAGCAGCTCCTGGCTTTGGCGTAGACGCTCGGTAATTAGCCACCCGGCCACGCTCGATCCGGTGGCTTTCATAAAATGACGCGTCAAAGTGCGACGGCTCATCATTACCTGCTGCGCCAGCGAGTCCAGGTTATGCTGTTCGCGGATGTGCAGGCGTAAATAATCGATCAGCGCGTTGATGCGCTCATCCTGGGTGTTTTTGGGCACGGGTTGTTCTATAAACTGCGCCTGTCCCCCTTCGCGATGCGGCGGGACAATCATCCGCCGGGCAATTTGATTAGCCACCACGCTGCCAAAGCGTTGACGGATTATGTACAGGCAGCAATCCAGCGCTGCGGCGGTTCCTGCCGAGGTAATAATGCCGTCGTCGTCCACGTACAGGGCGTTAATATCAAGGTGAGTCGTGGGGAAGCGCGCCTGAAAATCCTGCTCAAATTCCCAGTGGGTGGCGGCGCGTTTACCGTCAAGCAAACCCGCGTAGCCCAGAACGAAGGCGCCCAGACAAAGTCCGACAATCTGCGCACCATTATTCCGCGCACGAACCAGCGCGTTGAGTAAACGCTGCGGCGGGCAGTTCGCCGTGGTCCCCCAATAGGGGATGACCACGATGTCAGCATGAGTGACCGCTTCATAGCCGTGTGAGGCTGTGACCGAAAAACCGTCCTGTGATCTGACAATTCCGGGCTTTTCAGCGCAGATCTGTACCTCAAATCGTTTTTTCACCGTCATTTTGTCACTGAAAAGGATACAGGGCACCGAAAAGTGGAAGGGACTGAAATCTTCAACAGCGATAATGGCGACGGTGACTGGGCGCATACGATTCCTCATCGGGAGTTATTAAAAGGTGAGCGTTTCACCATCTTCCGGCACGTTCACGAGTTCTGCAATTTGGTTATCCTGGGCATACTGCCTGAGTGCGTCACGGGTGAGCAGGCAGTGGTTTATGGCTTCCATATGGGTGGCCACAATCTGTGCCTGCGGCAGCGCGAAGTGGGTTTTTAGTACATCTTCCGCGCCCATAATGATCGGGCCAAAACCGAGGACGTGCGCAAACCCTGCATTCACGACCACCACGTCAGGCTGGAAGGTCGACATCGCGGTTTCCACCTCGTCGCGCCAGATTGTATCGCCGACCAGATACAGCGTTTTCTCCTCAGCATGCTGGAAAATGACACCGCAAGCCTCCCCTAAACGTTCCGCCATTTGTGGAATGGCGTAAGCGCGATCCGAACCGTGCTGACCGCCGGTTTTATGCAGAGTGATATCGCCCAACACGGTGTTATCCGACAAAACGGTAAGCCGGGTGAAGCCCTGATCCCGCAGCGTTTGCGCATCCTGAGCATTTTGCACGTAGACAGGTTTGTCCTTGGGTATCGTGCGGGCCGCGGCCTCATCCCAGTGATCTTCATGCAGGTGGGTGACGATCAGGGCATCGGCTTTCAACAGTGTGTCAATACTGCACGGGAGTTCCACCGTGGGATTTCGGATCTCCGCGCGCGCCGTTCCGGCAAATCCTGGGTATGCACCTTGCGGGGCCAGCATCGGGTCTACCAGAAACGTTTTGTGGCCAAAGGTGATGAGCTGCGTGGCATTACGGATTTGGGTGATATTCATGATGTTTACTCCACGTGGTGAGTCAGTGATGCCATCGTAGAGTGTTGTCCAGAAGATGAATGTGGGCAAATGGGCAAGTCACGATGAGATTGGGCCAATCGATCCGTCGGGTTCAGCGTAATCGCCCGGCGCATTCCTGAAATCAATAAACACGTCGGCTCACGCCACGCCAGGATGTGGCAAACAGGTACAGCCTCAAAAAATACAGGTATAATCCCCATAAATATTCAACCGGTTTAGATACGAAGATGACAAAACTCACCTTACAAGAGCAGATGCTTAAAGCTGGATTAGTGACCAGCAAAAAAATGGCCAAAGTCCAGAGAACGGCTAAAAAATCACGCGTTCAGGCTCGTGAGGCAAGAGAGGCCGTGGAAGAGAATAAAAAAGCGCAACTTGAGCGTGATAAACAGCTGAGCGAACAACAAAAACAGGCTGTTTTATCGAAAGAGTATAAAGCGCAAGTGAAGCAACTTATTGAAATGAACCGAATCACCATTTCAAGAGGCGATATTGGTTTTAACTTCACCGACAACAATTTAATCAAAAAAATCACGGTGGATAAGCTGACTCAGACTCAGCTGATCAACGGTCGTCTCGCGATTGCGCGTTTGGCTGTTGATAACAGTAGCGAGAGCGAATACGCGATTATCCCCGCAAGCGTAGCCGATAAGATCGCCCAACGGGATGCGAGCAGTATTGTGTTACACAGCGCGCTGAGTGCAGAAGAGCAGGATGAAGAAGATCCGTATGCTGACTTTAAAGTACCCGATGATTTGATGTGGTAAATAAAGGTAGTCCAGACTTAAGCCAAAGGCATAGTCTGTGCAGGCGTTGTGCTTTACACTGCGCGCAGCAAAACTGAGTAGATAAACGATTAATCAGGCGGTAATGGCGATGAACGGAACAATCACAACGTGGTTTAAAGATAAAGGCTTTGGATTTATCAAAGATGAAAACGGTGATAACCGTTATTTTCATGTGATTAAGGTCGCCAATCCGGAGCTTATTAAGAAAGATGCGGCGGTGACCTTCGAACCGACCACCAACAACAAGGGCTTGTCAGCCTATGCGGTGAAAGTCGTCCCGGAAAGCAAATACATCTACATTGCGGGCGAGCGCCTTAAGCTCACCTCGATCAAGTCTTTCCTGGTGTACAGCGAAGAAGTCCCTGTCGATACCGGCATTGATAAAGAAAACGCGGTGCTGTCGGTGGGGATCCTGATGAGCAATATCAGACCTAAAACAGACGCGAAGCCTGGCGAGATGCGCTCGGTGAAAAAACTGGCAATCACCACCTTCCAGGGCACGACGTTAATCTTCTCGGAAGATGAGATAGACATCGAGGCCACGGTAAAAATGCTCAAGATCTGAAATCATTCGGACTGACCCGTGCCGAAATTCTGTGGCTCAGATAAGCAGAATTTCGGCACCGCTTATCCCTCCCGGAAAATAAAACTTACCGGCACCGTTTTAGTCAACCAGACGCCATTATCGGCCTGATAAAATTTGATCCCTTTCTCGTGCTTTAAGCGTGCATCAATCTTCAATACCACCGGTTTTCCGTGCCGCTTGCCAACTGCCGTTGCCGTAGCTTCACTTTCCTCTACCACTGCGAGGGGCACCCGACGATAACGATGACAGAGCAGTCTGCTGCGCACCTTTTTGTTTCTAATCATTACGTCTTACCCTCTGACAAGCGCCAGCCCTTAGGGTGTGGCATCAACGACCGGTTTGAGCGAGCGTTAAAAATGGGCGATGGTACAGGTTACCGTTTGCGTCGTTGTGATAGGGTGATTTTCTGTTTATTAACGTCGAAAATTCCTACAGGAGCCACAACATGTCGCAGCATAATCCGTTGAACGCCATCCTCGAAAAGCAAGATTTCTTGTTGCTGGATGGGGCGCTGGCAACGGAACTGGAAGCGCGTGGCTGTACGTTAGCGGACAGGCTCTGGTCCGCCAAAGTGTTAGTGGAAAACCCGGAAGTGATCCGCGAGGTTCACCTGGACTACTACCGTGCGGGCGCGCAGTGTGCCATTACTGCCAGCTATCAGGCCACATCCGCAGGTTTAGCGGCGCGCGGTTTCGATGAGACGCAATCAAAAGCACTTATCGGAAAGAGCGTTGAACTGGCGCGTAAAGCGCGGGAAGCGTATCTGGCTGAAAACCCGCAGGCGGGCACGCTGCTGGTGGCGGGCTCCGTGGGACCCTACGGTGCGTTTCTTGCTGACGGTTCTGAATACCGTGGCGACTACCTGCGTAGCCGCGAAGAATTTCAGGCGTTCCACCGTCCACGTGTGGAAGCGTTGCTGGATGCGGGCGCCGATCTGCTGGCCTGCGAAACGATGCCGAATTTTGTCGAGATCAAAGCGCTGGCGGAACTGTTGAAGTCCTGGCCGCGCGCCCGTGCGTGGTTCTCTTTCACTCTGCGCGACAGCGAACATTTGAGCGACGGCACGCCGCTGCGCGAAGTGGTCGCGTTCCTCAGCCATTTCCCTCAGGTGGTGGCGATTGGCGTCAACTGCATTGCGCTGGAAAAGACCACCGCCGCCTTGCTGCATTTACAGGGACTGACGTCGCTGCCGCTGGTGGTCTACCCGAACTCGGGCGAGCATTACGATCCGGTGAGTAAAACCTGGCATCAGCACGGCGAATGCAGCGCGCGGCTGGCGGATTACCTGCCGCAGTGGCTGGCGGCGGGGGCGCGGTTGATTGGCGGGTGTTGTCGCACCACGCCAGAGGATATTGCCGCTATAAAAGCGCGAAGCTGACAGTCGGCCTGATAAGGCCTACGAATTCGTGCTGTTCTTTGAAACTTATGCTCTTTGTAGGCCGGATAAGACGCTTTGGCGTCGCCATCCGGCAGTGGTGCTGGGCGGCCATGTGAGCGCGATATCCTGCCTGTCACTAAATGCTCCCCATAGCTAACTATTGCCATTTTTTTTCTAAAAACGCTTTGTTCTTAGCCAGAATTTTTAATTCCTTTATCAAACTCAGCCGCCACGAAATACTGCCTCCATAACAAAATAGGGGGAGCAGACAATATGGCTTTAACATCGCGTAGCACCGTCATTGCCGCACTGGCATTCATCGCTTTTCAGGCTCAGGCGGTTAACGTTACCGTCGCGTATCAGACATCTGCGGAACCGGCGAAAGTGGCCCAAGCAGACAACACGTTCGCCAAAGAGAGCGGGGCCACCGTTGACTGGCGCAAGTTCGATAGCGGCGCGAGCATTGTGCGGGCGCTGGCCTCCGGCGATGTGCAGATCGGCAATCTGGGTTCCAGCCCATTGGCGGTCGCCGCCAGTCAGCAGGTGCCAATTGAAGTCTTTTTGCTCGCGTCAAAACTCGGTAATTCTGAAGCACTGGTGGTGAAGAAAAACATCAGCAAGCCCGAAGATTTGATCGGAAAACGAATCGCCGTCCCCTTTATTTCGACCACCCATTACAGTTTGCTGGCGGCCTTAAAGCACTGGGGGATTAAGCCCGGCCAGGTGGAGATTGTGAATCTGCAACCGCCTGCGATTATTGCCGCCTGGCAGCGCGGGGATATCGACGGCGCCTACGTCTGGGCACCTGCGGTGAACGCGCTGGAAAAAGACGGTAAGGTGCTGACCGACTCCGAAAAAGTGGGCGAGTGGGGCGCGCCGACGCTGGATGTCTGGGTAGTCCGTAAAGACTTTGCCGAGAAGCATCCGGAGGTGGTGAAAGCGTTCGCCAAAAGCGCCATCGATGCCCAGCAACCCTATCTCGCGAATCCTGATGAATGGCTGAAACAGCCGGAAAACATCAGCAAACTGTCGCGCCTAAGCGGCGTACCCGAAGCCGACGTGCCGGCACTGGTGAAAGGCAACACCTATCTGACACCACAACAGCAGACGGCTGAACTCACCGGACCGGTAAACAAAGCGATTATCGACACCGCACAGTTCCTCAAAGAGCAAGGTAAAGTGCCCGCCGTGGCGACAGATTACAGCCAGTACGTCACCGACCGCTTCGTGCAATAAAGGAGGGCGCTGATGCTGCAAATTTCTCATCTTTTTGCGGATTACGGTGGTAAACCGGCGCTGGACGATATCAGTCTGACGCTCGACAGCGGCGAACTGCTGGTGGTGCTGGGGCCGTCGGGCTGTGGAAAAACCACACTGCTGAACCTGATTGCCGGATTTGTGCCGTATCAGCGCGGCAGCATCCTGCTGGAGGGTAAGCCGGTGGACGGCCCAGGCGCAGAGCGCGGCGTGGTCTTTCAGCACGAAGGTCTGCTCCCCTGGCGTAACGTGCAGGATAACGTTGGATTTGGCCTGCAACTGGCGGGCGTAGAGAAAGCGCAACGTCAGCAGGTAGCGCAGGAGATGCTGAAAAAAGTCGGGCTGGAAGGGGCGGGAAAACGTTTTATCTGGCAGCTTTCCGGCGGGCAGCGCCAGCGGGTGGGGATTGCTCGCGCGCTGGCGGCGAATCCGCAGCTTTTGTTGCTGGATGAACCTTTCGGCGCGCTGGATACCTTTACCCGCGAGCAGATGCAAACCCTGTTGCTGACGCTCTGGCATGAGACGGGCAAAAAGGTACTGCTGATTACGCATGATATTGAAGAGGCGGTATTTATGGCCACCGAACTGGTGCTGTTGTCCCCAGGGCCTGGTCGGGTGCTGGAACGCCTGCCGCTGGACTTTGCCCGCCGTTTTGTTGCGGGCGAGCCGAGTCGCAGCATTAAGTCCGATCCGCAGTTTATTGAGACCCGCGAATATGTGTTAAGCCGCGTCTTTGAGCAACGGGAGGCCTTTTCATGAGTGTGGTGATCGGTGATAAGCCGCGTCAGCGGACGTTGAAATGGCGCTGGCCATTCTCGCGACAGATAACGTTAAGTCTCGCCACGCTGGCGGTTATCCTCGCCGTGTGGTGGACGGTGGCGGCATTGCAGTTGGTAAGCCCGTTGTTTCTGCCACCGCCGGAGCAGGTATTGCAGAAACTGATCGCGATTGCCGGGCCACAGGGCTTTATGGACGCCACGCTGTGGCAACATCTGGCGGCCAGTTTGACTCGCATTGTGCTGGCGCTGCTGGCGGCGGTGATTATCGGTATTCCGGTTGGGATCGCGATGGGATTAAGCCCAACGGTACGCGGCATTCTTGATCCCATTATCGAACTTTATCGCCCGGTGCCACCGCTCGCCTATCTGCCGCTGATGGTTATCTGGTTTGGCATTGGCGAGACTTCCAAGATCCTGCTGATCTATCTGGCTATTTTCGCGCCTGTCGCGATGTCGGCGATGGCGGGAGTAAAAAGCGCGCAGCAGGTTCGCCTTCGCGCGGCAAGATCGCTGGGCGCCAGCCGTATGCAGGTGCTGTGGTTTGTGATTCTGCCCGGTGCGTTACCGGAAATCCTCACAGGAATACGTATCGGACTGGGCGTTGGCTGGTCGACGCTGGTGGCGGCGGAGCTGATTGCGGCAACGCGAGGTTTAGGTTTTATGGTGCAGTCGGCGGGGGAGTTTCTGGCGACCGACGTGGTGCTGGCGGGTATCGCAGTCATTGCGGTGATTGCCTTTCTTTTAGAACTGGGTTTGCGTGCGCTCCAGCGACGCCTGACACCCTGGCATGGAGAAGTACAATGAGTGAACGTCTGAGCATTACCCCGCTGGGACCGTATATTGGCGCGCAGGTTTCCGGTGCGGATTTAACCCGCCCGCTGAGCGATAACCAGTTTGAACAGCTCTACCACGCGGTGCTGCGCCATCAGGTGGTGTTCCTGCGCGAGCAGGCCATCACGCCGCTGCAACAGCGCGCGCTGGCGCAGCGTTTCGGCGAACTGCATATTCATCCGGTCTACCCGCATGCCGAAGGGGTCGATGAGATTATCGTGCTGGATACCCATAACGATAATCCGCCGGACAACGACAACTGGCACACCGATGTGACGTTTATTGAAACACCGCCCGCCGGGGCGATTCTGGCTGCCAAAGAGCTGCCGTCAACCGGCGGCGATACGTTATGGACTAGCGGGATTGCGGCGTTTGAGGCGCTTTCAGCGCCTTTCCGTCAGCTGTTGAGTGGCCTTCACGCGGAGCATGATTTTCGTAAATCGTTTCAGGAATATAAATATCGCAAAAGCGAAGACGATCATCAGCGGTGGCGGGAGGCGGTGGCAAAGCACCCGCCATTGCTGCATCCGGTCGTACGCACCCATCCGGTGAGCGGTAAGCAGGCGCTGTTTGTGAATGAAGGTTTTACCACGCGGATTGTCGATGTGACGGAAAAAGAGAGTGAAGCGCTACTCGGATTCCTGTTTGCGCATATCACAAAACCTGAGTTCCAGGTGCGCTGGCGCTGGCAGCCTGATGACGTGGCGATTTGGGATAATCGGGTGACGCAACATTACGCCAACGCCGATTATCTGCCGCAGCGGCGCATTATGCACCGGGCGACCATTCTGGGCGATAAACCTTACTTCCGTGCTGGCTGAAAATTGGTTAATGGCGCTTCGCTTATCGGACCTACATTTTTGTAGGCCGGAGATAGCGAAGCCGCCATCCGGCAAAACAACTTAACGCAGGATTTTTTTCTCAGCCAGATCCAGCGCAAAGTAGCTGAAGATCAGATCCGCGCCCGCGCGTTTGATCGACCCTAAGCTTTCCAGCACCACTTTCTCTTCATCAATCGCGCCGGCCATGGCGGCGAATTTGATCATCGCGTATTCGCCACTCACTTGATAAGCGCCGATCGGCAGTTCGGTGCGTTCACGGATATCACGCAAAATATCCAGATATGCGCCAGCCGGTTTCACCATCAGGCAGTCAGCGCCCTGCGCTTCGTCGAGCAGTGATTCGCGGATCGCCTCACGACGGTTCATCGGGTTCATCTGGTAGGTTTTACGATCGCCTTTCAGCGCCGTGCCTGCCGCTTCGCGGAATGGGCCATAGAAAGAGGAGGCGAATTTGGTGGAATAGGACATGATGGCGGTATCGGTAAAGCCTGCGGCATCGAGCGCCTGCCGGATTGCCTGCACCTGACCGTCCATGGCTGCGGAAGGGGCAATAAAGTCAGCGCCTGCTGCTGCTGCCACGACCGCTTGCTTACCCAGATTGGTCAGCGTTGTGTCGTTATCCACGCCGTGTTCGCACAGTACGCCACAATGACCGTGTGATGTGTATTCGCAGAAACAGGTGTCAGACATGACAATCATTTCCGGCACCGTTTGTTTGCAGATACGTGACATACGTGCCACCAGACCATCTTCCTTCCAGGCATCGCTGCCGGTGTCGTCGGTATGGTGAGAAATGCCAAAGGTCATGACGGAACGAATGCCCGCGTTGGCAATGCGCTCAATTTCGCGCGCGAGATGCTTCTCTGGAATGCGCATGACGCCGGGCATTGCTTCAATTGCTTTATAGTCGTCGAGTTCTTCTTCAACAAAGATCGGCAACACCAGGTCATTTAAGCTGAGTGTTGTCTCTTCAAACATAGCGCGAAGCGCAGCAGATTTGCGCAGGCGGCGAGGGCGTTGGATTAAGTCTGTCATGGTATGCCTGATGTTTGTGGAATCGAAGGGCGTAGTATACCTGAAGCTGCGTGCGAGTGTTTTACGAAAGTTGGCCTTATGCTTTTGCTTTCACGATTTATTAAATAAATAGTTGAACAATATTTTGTTATGGTTGGCTAAATATTTATATTGGTGGGTTAAATTATTGTTTTTTGCATATTTAAAATATCAATTTATTTTATTTTGTTATTATTTAAATAATGGCTAATTATTTATTCGTTGTTTTGTTTTTACTTGTTTTTATTATTGATGGTTTGTATGGATCTTTCTTTTTAATTCTATATAACGCACTAA
This sequence comes from Citrobacter sp. R56, assembly GCF_016811995.1. Lineage (GTDB taxonomy): Bacteria > Pseudomonadota > Gammaproteobacteria > Enterobacterales > Enterobacteriaceae > Citrobacter_D > Citrobacter_D enshiensis. Next base: position 3,512,621 of record NZ_CP069159.1, on the reverse strand, counting down.
TTTTTAATGGTGTTTTTGGGGTTCTTATTAGATGCTTTCGGTATTTGTTTATTGTCCGATTCCGGACTGCCGGGAAAGAATAATTGAACCTTTTAGTGTGGGTGCCGCATAATCCTCCTTGCGAAACATAATGTTTTCTACGCATTGATAATTGATGGATCAACGATATTACGTCCCTGAGGAGGGATGAAAAATGCACTCCTGGAAAAAGAAACTCGTAGTCTCAAAATTAGCATTAGCCTGCACTTTGGCAATCACTTCTCAGGCAAATGCTTCCACTGATATTTCTGGTACTACTTACACAACGTTTACGCACTATAACGACGCAACTTATGCTGACGGCGTTTATTATGATGGTTACGTCGGCTGGAACAACTACGCGACCGATAGCGTTTATAACGGAGATATCTACCCGGTAATCAATAACGCGACTGTTAACGGCGTTATCTCAACCTACTATCTGGATGATGGTCTTTCAACGAATACCAATAGTAATAGCCTGACAATCAAAAACAGCACCGTGCACGGAATGATTACTTCCGAGTGCATGACGAGCGATTGTGCAGGTGGTCGTGATACGGGCTATGTTTATGATCGCCTGGCGCTGACCGTTGATAACTCAACGATCGACGATAACTACGAGCATTATACTTATAATGGCACAAACACTGATGGCACCGCCGATACTCACGTTGTAGACGTTTATAACATGGGTACCGCCATCACCCTGGATCAGGAAGTCGATCTGGCGATTACCAATAACTCACATGTCGCGGGCATCACGCTGGCTCAGGGCTATGAGTGGGAAGATATTGACGACAACACCGTTAGTACTGGCGTAAACAGCGGTGAAGTGTTCAACAACACCATCACTGTGACTGATTCTACCGTGACGTCAGGTTCATGGTCAGATGAAGGAACTTCAGGTTGGTTCGGCAATACCAATAACGCAAGTGACTATAGCAATACTCTGACTGCTGATGACGTTGCGATTGCCGCAATTGCGAATCCGTATGCAGACAATGCGATGCAGACGACGGTCAATCTCAGCAACTCTACTCTGATGGGCGATGTTGTGTTCTCCAGCAACTTCGACGAAAACTTCTTCCCGAACGGTGCTGATTCCTATCGTGATACCGATGCCGATCTCGACACCAATGGCTGGGATGGTACTGACCGCATGGATGTTACCCTGAATAATGGTAGCAAATGGGTCGGTGCGGCAATGTCTGTACATCAGGTTGATACCGATGGTGATGGTGTATATGACAGCGTAGCTGCGGGTACTGATGCGACGGCAACACTGATCGACATTGCAGCCAATAGCCTGTGGCCATCTTCCACCTATGGCATTAACACTGACGGTACCGCTTATGATGAAGACGGTCACGTTGTTGGCAACGAAGTTTATCAAAGCGGTCTGTTCAACGTAACGCTGAACGGCGGTTCTGAGTGGGATACTACCAAAGCCTCTCTGATTGATACACTGAGCATCAACAGCGGCTCTCAGGTCAATGTAGCGGATTCCCGACTGGTTTCTGACTCCATCTCCCTGACCGGTGGTTCTGCTCTGAATATCGGTGAAGATGGTCATGTCGCTACTGACACTCTGACTATCGACAACAGTACCGTATCTTTGGCTGACGATATCTCTGCTGGCTGGAATGAAGCTGATGCGGCGCTGTATGCCAACACCATCACCGTGACCAACGGCGGTCTGCTGGATGTCAATGTTGATCAGTATGATGCCAGTCCGTTCCGTACAGATGTATTGAATCTGACCAGCACGACTGATACTGGCGGTAATATCCATGCAGGGGTGTTCGACATTCACAGCAGCGATTATGTGCTGGATGCCGACCTGACCAACGACCGCACCAATGACACCACGAAGTCTAACTACGGTTACGGTGTTGTTGCGATGAACTCTGATGGTCATCTGACCATTAATGGCAACGGCGATGCAGACAGTTCTGCTGATCAGTCCGAAGTGGATAACGCTGGCGACCACGTTGCAGCTGCAACCGGTAACTACAAAGTCCGTATCGACAATGCAACAGGTGCTGGCTCCATTGCTGACTACAACGGCAAAGAGCTGATCTATGTGAATGACAAGAACAGCACTGCGACCTTCTCTGCGGCAAACAAAGCCGATCTGGGTGCTTACACTTACCAGGCTGAGCAGAAAGGCAATACTGTTGTGATGCAACAGATGGAGTTGACCGACTACGCGAACATGGCGCTGAGCATTCCGTCTGCTAACAGCAATATCTGGAATCTGGAGCAGGATACCGTAGGTACGCGTCTGAGCAACTCGCGTCATGGTCTGACAGATAATGGTGGTGCTTGGGTAAGTTACTTCGGTGGTAACTTCAACGGCGACAACGACACCATTAGCTACGATCAGGATGTCAACGGCATCATGGTGGGTGTTGATACCAAAGTTGACGGTAACAACGCTAAGTGGATTGTGGGTGCGGCAGCAGGCTTTGCGAAAGGTGACATGAGTGACCGTACAGGTCAGGTGGATCAAGACAGCCAGACTGCCTACATCTACTCTTCTGCCCACTTCGCGAACGACATTTTTGTTGATGGCAACCTGAGTTATTCTCACTTCAACAACGATCTGTCTGCATCCATGAGCGACGGTACTTACGTTGACGGCAGCACCAACTCTGATGCCTGGGGCTTCGGTCTGAAACTGGGTTACGACTGGAAAGTGGGTGATGCAGGTTATGTCACTCCGTATGGTAGCGTATCCGGCTTGTTCCAGTCTGGTGATGACTACCAGCTGAGCAACGACATGAAAGTTGACGGTCAGTCATACGACAGCATGCGTTATGAACTGGGTATTGATACCGGTTATACCTTCACTTACAGCCAGGATCAGGCTCTGACTCCGTACTTCAAACTGGCTTACGTTTACGATGACGCCAACAACGATGCTGATGTAAACGGTGACTCTATCGACAACGGCACCGAAGGTTCTGCGGTACGTGTTGGCCTGGGTACACAATTTAGCTTTACCAAGAACTTCAGCGCCTATACCGATGCTAACTATCTCGGTGGCGGCGACGTAGATCAAGATTGGGCGGCAAACGTGGGTGTTAAATATACCTGGTAATTATTTCTCTCTGAGAAAGTTACTAAAAATTATTTAATCTAAGAAATGCCCGTCAAGGATTTGATGGGCATTATTGCATAGGACGAAAAATGCTATCGTTGAGTAAACCAGTTAATGAATTTGGTAAACTCGATCAATGTTTGTCTAAATATGGCACTCGCTTCGAGTTGTGTACCGAAAAACAAACTGTTTTTTCTAATGATAATCATAAGGACAATACGTTTGTTATCTTAAGTGGCGCCATTTCTTTATGGAGAGGAGAACATATACTTGTAGGTATTGCTCAGGCCCCCTTTATCATTGGGTTGTCTGATGGTGTTATGAAAAATGATATGCAGTATAAATTAATAACGGAAGGTAGCTGCACTGGATATCATCTTCCTTCGTCTCAAACGATAAAAATAATTGAAAAAAATAATCTATGGCGTGAGGCATTTTGCTGGCTGGCATGGAAAAACCGCATTATGGAATTGCGTGATTTACAGTTGATTGGTCATAACTCCTACGAACAAATCCGGGCCACATTGATCTCAATGAATGAGTGGGATGATGAGCTGCGTTTTCGTATTGGTGTTATGAATTATATTCACCAGAGAACGCGAATTTCACGCTCTGTTGTTGCCGAAGTGCTTGCTGCTTTGCGTAAGGGCGGTTACATCGTAATGAATAAAGGCAAACTGGTTGGTATCACCCGTTTGCCTTCAGAGTACTAACTCAGGATGCAGGAACCACCCGGGGTTTATTGCCGCTCAATTCCGTGACCAGATCGTTGAGACCGTCGCTCATACTGGTAAACCGGGTCAGCGGAGAACGTGTCACCACGACAAACGCACCAACGTTCTGTTGTGGGATCATGGCCATATAGGTAATAAAACCGCCACCGCCACCTGTTTTCTGAATGATCCCCGGACGCCCATTCTTCGGTGCCATGTAAACCCAACCCAGCCCCAGAGCATCAGCTCTGCCAGGGACGTCCATGCCAATCACTTTCCTCAACTGCGCACGCTGATAGATGAGTGTCTGCATGCGGTCAGCCTGGTTGCTGCGGTGATAAAAATCAGAGGAGAGATACTGCTGCATCCAGCGCATCATATCCCCTGGCGTTGAGTACACGCCGCCGCTGCCAACGGCCGCTAACGTGTTATTACAGGGGCTGGCGCCTTTCTCTGCGACCATCAGGCGTTTGCACTGATCGGGCGAGGGGGTAAACGTCGTATCTTTCATCCCGAGCGGACGGGTGATCTGCTCTTCAAAAATCTGGGTATAAGGCTTGCCTGAGGCCGTTGCCAGCGCGTCGGCCAGCAGGTCGAACGCCAGATTAGAATATGAGGCCTGTGAACCCGGCGCTGCTTTTAATGTTGCGGTAGAGAGATAGCTCCAGCGCTGTTCACGGGTTGGCCAGACAAACACCGGACGATGCGCCGCACCGCCGGGTTGTTCACGCGGCAATGCACTGGTATGGGTCGCCAGATTCACCAGCGTAATCGGCGCTCCCTGATATGTCGGAACGCGTGCGCCAGGGGGCGCATACTTACTCAACGGATCGTGTAGATTCACCGTACCCTGATCGAGCAATTTCACCAGCATTTCACTGGTCATCAATTTGGTGAGTGACGCAATACGAATGACAGAATCTAACTGCGGATGGACGTTATTTCCTGGTCGTGTTTCACCAAAACTACGGAACACACGTTGATTTCCATCTATCACAACCAGCGCCATTCCCGTGGCACCGCTGCCGTAATAAATATGTTCGGCGTAACGATCGACGATATCGGAAGCAAAAACCGGATCGAGGCCAGGTTGGGCCGCGTGGACAGGTGTCAATGACGCCGCACACAGCGCGGCAGAAAAAAGCAGACTACGTTTCAACGGTGGTGTCCATAAGTTAATTGAAGAGAACAATGCGAGTTTACACACTTCTTCTTTCAGACCGCCTCGACGCGACCTGAACGATTTGTTGTATATACTACTCAGCGGCGCCTGCAAAGCGCTAAATAGAGCAATGATAGTGTGAAAAACGTAACGGCGAGTAAATGGGGCTTTTTTTCTTGAGAGTGAAAGTTCGCTTTTGTGATCCCACGCTTGTGGTAACCTCGGGACGCCGGAGAATTTTGTTTTTGTGAAACCCGTCGAAACAATTCCTGAAGCCTCGAAAGCGAACTAAGCGCCATGATCCTGGTCACAATGGTCGGTTCCGTCTCGTTTTTCGTGGGCGAAGATCTGCATTACCGCCGTTTATGGCGCAAAAATAAACAGCAGTCGTCATAACGATAAGAAGTTAGCAGGAGAGCATCATGTTTAAGTCTTTTTTCCCCAAGCCAGGGCCGTTTTTCATCTCGGCATTTATTTGGGCGTTGGTTGCTGTCATCTTCTGGCAAGCGGGTGGGGGAGCCTGGGTTTCGCATATCACAGGTGCGTCCGGTAATATTCCCATCAGCGCCGCGCGATTCTGGTCGCTGGACTACCTGGTTTTTTACGCTTATTACATTATTTGCGTGGGGCTGTTTGCGCTGTTCTGGTTTATCTATAGCCCGCACCGCTGGCAGTACTGGTCAATTCTTGGCACATCGTTGATTATCTTCGTCACCTGGTTTCTGGTTGAAGTGGGGGTCGCCGTCAACGCCTGGTATGCCCCATTCTATGACTTGATCCAGACGGCATTAAGTTCGCCGCATAAAGTGACCATCGGGCAGTTCTATCATGAAGTGGGGGTATTTCTTGGCATTGCGCTGATCGCTGTGGTCATTGGCGTGATGAACAATTTCTTTGTGAGCCACTATGTGTTCCGCTGGCGTACTGCCATGAACGAACATTACATGGCGCACTGGCAGCACCTGCGTCACATTGAAGGCGCCGCACAGCGTGTGCAGGAAGACACCATGCGTTTTGCGTCAACCCTCGAAGATATGGGCGTGAGTTTCATTAATGCCATCATGACGTTGATCGCCTTTTTGCCGGTGCTGGTTACGCTTTCCGCGCATGTGCCAGAACTGCCGGTGGTCGGGCATATTCCTTACGGGCTGGTGATTGCGGCGATCGTCTGGTCGCTGATGGGTACAGGATTACTGGCTGTCGTGGGGATCAAACTGCCGGGGCTGGAATTTAAAAACCAGCGCGTTGAAGCAGCTTATCGTAAAGAACTGGTTTACGGCGAAGATGACGGCAGTCGCGCTACGCCGCCTACCATACGGGAATTGTTCAGTGCGGTGCGCCAGAACTATTTCCGTCTCTATTTCCACTATATGTACTTCAACATTGCCCGCATCCTCTATTTGCAGGTGGATAATGTTTTCGGTCTGTTCCTGCTGTTTCCGTCGATTGTTGCGGGTACCATTACGTTGGGTCTGATGACGCAAATCACCAACGTGTTTGGTCAGGTGCGCGGCTCCTTCCAGTATCTGATCAATTCCTGGACCACGTTGGTTGAGCTGATGTCTATCTATAAACGTTTACGCAGCTTTGAACGTGAACTGGATGGACAAGAAATTCAGGAAGTGACCAACACATTTAGCTAACAAAAGGAAACGTTATGCCGGCGGTATCCCGTCTTTACCCCTTATCATTACTGGCTGTGCTGGTGTTGGCAGGTTGTAGTACCCAACCCCCGCAGCCCTTAAAAAAGGGTGAAAAGCCCGTGGATGTGGCAAGCGTGGTGCGCCAGAAAATGCCGGCAAGTGTGAAAGACCGGGATGCCTGGGCGAAGGATCTGGCAAAGACTTTTGAGAGTCAGGGGCTGGCGCCGACGGTCGAAAATGTCTGTTCGGTGCTGGCGGTGGCGCAGCAAGAGTCAAATTATCAGGCTGACCCCGCCGTACCAGGCCTGAGTAAAATTGCCTGGCAGGAGATCGACAAACGTGCCGAGCGTATGCACATCCCCGTTTTCCTGGTCCATACGGCGTTGAAAATCAACTCCCCGACAGGGAAGAGCTACAGCGAACGTCTGGACTCGGTGAAAACGGAGAAACAGCTCAGCGCCATTTTTGATGATTTTATTAATATGGTGCCCATGGGGCAGACGCTGTTTGGTTCGCTTAATCCGGTTCACACGGGCGGCCCAATGCAGGTCAGCATCGCGTTTGCCGAGCAGCATACCAAAGGCTATCCGTGGAAAATGGAAGGTACGGTGCGCCAGGAAGTCTTCTCCCGTCGGGGCGGATTGTGGTTCGGTACGTACCATCTGCTGAATTATCCCGCGAATTACACTGCGCCCATTTTCCGTTTCGCCGATTTTAATGCTGGTTGGTACGCCAGTCGTAATGCGGCTTTCCAGAATGCGGTGGCCAAAGCCAGCGGTGTGAAACTGGCCCTTGATGGCGATCTGATCCGTTACGACAGCAAAGAGCCGGGCAAAACAGAACTGGCGATACGTAAACTGGCAAACACACTGGGAATGAGTGAGAGCGAGATTCGTCGCCAACTGGAGAAAGGTGACAGTCTGGCATTCGAGAAGACGGCGCTGTACGAGAAGGTGTATAAGCTGGCAGAAACCAAAACAGGCAAAGCGCTACCGAGAGAGATGTTGCCGGGGATTCAACTGGAAAGCCCGAAGATCACGCGTAATCTGACCACCGCATGGTTTGCAAAACGGGTAGATGAACGTCGGGCTCGCTGTATGAATTCTCCGGCCGGATAAGTCCCGGAATCTGTTGGTTCCGGGGTTATTGATGACGCTGGCGCCAGCGTAGGAACGCGGCAATCACACCGAAAATCAAGCATCCCGCGAGGAACGGCACCAGACCAAAAAGGGTGCCGACGCCTAAGCCGATCTCGACACGAGGGCGTCCGGTTTCCTGTACCTGCATTAAATGTTCATAGACGCCCGGCGCGTGAACCAGCAGATTTAAAATCTGCGCCCCTGCCCAAAAGCAAAACAGCACAAATACGGCGTAAGCGATGTTACCGGAAGTGGAGGTAGTATCCTGCTTCTTCCCGCCAAACAAAGATTTTGAGAGAGTGAAATCAGCCATAAAGACCTCCGGGGGAATTCTGCAACTCTGGCGTCATACCAGTGGCTCGCAGTAATTCTGGCAGGTCATCAGATTTGTCAATATCAGAATGATGGTAATTTAGCCCAGGGATTACTCCTGGATTGCAGATTTCTGTTCGCTGTCACAAAATACGATCTTTACGCTAAGTTGCGTAACATTTCAGAAATTCCGCGTCCGCCACAGACCGTCAGGCGTAAATGTGCGAGGATGTTCTTTTATGCCCTGTCCCCGGAGCTGTCATGAACTTGCCTGTAAAAATTCGCCGTGACTGGCACTACTATGCCTTTGCCATTGGGCTTATCTTCATTTTGAATGGGGTGGTGGGGTTATTGGGTTTTGAAGCCAAAGGGTGGCAAACCTATGCCGTCGGTCTGGTGACATGGGGCATCAGTTTCTGGCTTTCCGGGCTGATTATTCGCCGTCGTGTGGAAGATGAAACGGAAGATGCCCGATAACGTGCAGTCATCGGGCTTTGTCTGCGTCAACACGTCGGGTTGCAGAAGAGACCGTTAGACGTATGACGATGCGCCGTTTACATACTGGTTTTCAGCGCATTGTTAGCCGCGTGGCGTTCCAGTGCCAGCTCGATCAAACGGCTGATCAAATCGGTATAACCTAAACCGCTTGCCTGCCACAGTTTCGGATACATGCTGATATTGGTAAACCCAGGCAGCGTGTTGATCTCGTTGATCACCACTTCATTGTCTGGTGTTAAGAAAACATCGACGCGCGCCATACCCGCACAGCCCAGTGTTTGATACGCCTGAACGGCGATCTCACGGATCTTTTCGTTCACTTCTGGGGCGATCGCCGCAGGGATCACCACTTTAGCGCCGTTATCGTCAATGTACTTGGTGTCGTAGGCGTAAAAATCGCTGTTCAGGACAATCTCGCCGCAGGTACTGGCTTGCGGATGATCGTTACCGAGAACGGCACATTCGATCTCGCGACCGTTGATGCCTTGCTCAACCACCACTTTATGATCAAATTCAAACGCCAGTGCCACGGCCTGATGATACTGTGCTTCGTTGGTGACTTTGCTGACGCCAACCGAGGAGCCCTGGTTCGCCGGTTTAACAAACAGCGGCAGGCCGAGACGTGCTTCTACCTCTGCAAAACTAACCGTATTGCGGTTGGTGCGAGTGAGCGTCATAAAGGGGGCGATATTCAATCCGGCATCGCGCAGCAGGCGCTTAGTGACATCTTTGTCCATACAGGCCGCAGAGCCGAGCACATCAGAACCGACGAACGGTAAATTTGCCACACGAAGCATGCCCTGTAGCGAACCGTCTTCACCCAGCGTTCCATGAACGATAGGGAAAATCACATCAACCGTTTGCAGCGGTTGGCCGTTCTGCGCGTCAATGAGCTGGTGTTCCTGTTTGCCGGGCACCTGCGCCAGACTTGTGGCTGAAGGACGCAGCGCAATATGCGCGGGGTCGTCTGCGTTCAGCAGATAGTCACTGGCATCGCTAACGTGCCATTGTCCTTGTTTATCAATACCTAACAGCACAACATCAAAGCGGGTCTTGTCGATGGCATCGACAATATTTTTTGCCGATTGCAAAGACACTTCATGTTCCGCTGATTTACCACCAAATACGATCCCTACCCGCAATTTCGCCATCTTAAAAACCCATTCCATGAAACGCAAAGCGTATACATTACCACGACAAAACGAGGGTTTCGCGTGCTTCTGCCATATTGTTTCGAACAGGCCAGAGACACAAACGCTGCCAAACACAGGTCAAAGCACAATTCCCTGCTAATTACATGGCTTTGCGTGATGTGCTTCACAAATCTGATGAACGGGGAGATAAAATGTCAGTGGTAGGCATCAGCGCGCTGGATTCCACTTTTGCTCTCTTCAGAAGGACCCGAAGAGGACGTCACAGTTCATCTTTATACGCACAGGTTGTTCCGCACTGTTCGTGTCGTGCCTTAACTGGCTCGACAATAATGCCTGGCAACATCAACACTTATTATTGTTCTGCAACTTAAGTGAAATTAGACGGGTTTATCATAACTTTATATTATGGTGCTGCGTGACTATTGAGTTTCAGGCTTTCTTATTATGAAATTATTCTGGCCTGAGAAACGTTTCGCTGATTAATTCAATGTGATTATTAACACAAAGTCTTTCTTTAATCATAAAAATACTACTTTCATCCTCTAGGCAGTGATGAATCATAATGATACCGTCAGCCTACTTCGGATAAGGAAATACGTTTATGAAAAACCTCATTTCAGAGTTGTTGCTTAAACTCGCCCAAAAAGAAGAAGAGTCGAAAGAGCTGGTGGCTCAGGTAGAAGCGTTAGAGATTATTGTCACCGCAATGCTGCGTAATATGGCGCAGGTTGAGCAGCAAAGGCTGATTCACCAGATAGAGGGCGCGCTTGAAGGCGTAAAGCCGGATGCCAGCGTTCCGGATAACGATACGGAATTGCTGCGCCAGTACGTAAAGAAGTTATTGAGGCATCCTCGTAGCTGATCGTATTCAGGGTCAATAACTGTCATATTGCTGTCATATCAGATACCTATAGTCACTTTGTTTTTATGCTTGTCGTACTTCGGGTTGCATCAACTGCAATTCAAATTATTAAGAGCATATTTTATGTATTTATACATGGAGAAAATAAAGTGAAACAAAGCGCTATTGCTATTGCCCTGGTCTCTCTGTTTTTTATCCCTGCGACATATGCCGGGTCTTCATCCGTGGCCGTGCTGGAGAACCGCGCAGCCCAGGGGGATATTACGACCCCTGGCGGTGCGCGCCGTTTAGCAGCCGATCAAACCTCTGCTCTGCGGGATTCACTCAGTAATAAACCCGCTAAAAATATCATATTGCTGATTGGCGATGGCATGGGCGACTCGGAAATAACCGCCGCGCGAAATTATGCCGAAGGGGCAGGTGGTTTTTTTAAAGGCATTGATGCGTTACCTCTGACAGGGCAGTACACCCACTATGCGCTGGATAAAAAAACCGGCAAACCCGATTATGTGACGGACTCTGCGGCCTCCGCTACGGCCTGGACGACGGGCGTAAAAACCTATAACGGCGCGTTGGGCGTCGATATCCACGAAAAAGATCACACGACCCTTCTGGAAATGGCAAAAGCGGCGGGACTGGCAACCGGGAATGTCTCAACGGCGGAATTACAGGATGCGACACCGGCGGCGCTGGTGGCACATGTGACCTCCCGAAAATGCTACGGCCCTGACATCACCAGCGAAAAATGCCCGACAAATGCCCTGGAAAAGGGCGGCAAAGGCTCCATCACTGAACAATTATTGAATGCACGCGCGGACGTCACGCTTGGCGGCGGCGCAAAAACCTTTACTGAAACGGCGAAGGCAGGCGAATGGCAGGGAAAAACGCTGCGTGAACAGGCACAGGCACGCGGCTATCAGCTCGTCAGCGATGCCGCGACGCTGGCCGATGTTCGCGAGGCCAATCAGGATAAACCGCTGCTGGGATTATTCTCTGACGGCAACATGCCCGTGCGCTGGGAAGGTCCGAAAGCGTCATACCATGGCAATATTGATAAACCGGCAGTGACCTGTACGCCAAATGTGAAGCGTAACGATAGCGTGCCAACGCTGGCGCAGATGACCGACAAAGCGATCGAGCTGCTGAGCAAAAATGAGAAGGGGTTCTTCCTGCAAGTTGAAGGGGCCTCCATCGACAAACAGGATCATGCGGCTAACCCGTGTGGACAGATTGGCGAGACGGTCGATCTCGATGAAGCCGTGCAACGCGCGCTGGAATTTGCGAAGAAGGATGGCAACACGCTGGTGGTGGTGACCGCCGATCATGCTCACGCCAGCCAGATTGTTGCACCGGATACGAAAGCGCCAGGCCTGACGCAGGCGCTGAACACCAAAGACGGCGCGGTGATGGTGATAAGTTACGGAAACTCAGAAGAAGAATCTCAGGAACATACCGGCAGCCAGCTGCGTATTGCCGCCTACGGCCCGCACGCAGCCAATGTGGTGGGGCTGACGGACCAAACCGATCTGTTTTACACCATGAAAGCGGCCCTGGGCCTGAAGTAAACGGCGCCTGGCGGTAATACTTTTTACCGTCGGGTGGTAATTTCGTCGTAAGCAGCCAGACTTAATGGCACAAAATCCTTCAGTTTATAGAGGTTAAATATTTCGCGTTTCCTGAAGGATTAGGTGTGTGAATACCCACAAAAGGATGGTGCTATGAAAATAACATTACTGGTTGCCCTGCTTTTTGGTTTGGTGTTTTTAACGACCGTCGGCGCTGCCGAGAAAACCTTAACGCCGCAACAACAGCGTATGACGACCTGCAACCAGCAGGCGACAGCAGAAGCACTGAAAGGGGATGCCCGTAAAACCTATATGAGTGATTGCCTGAAGAACAGCACGTCTGCGCCAGGTGAGAAAAGTCTGACTCCCCAGCAGCAGAAAATGCGTGAGTGTAATGTCCAGGCGACAGAACAATCTCTGAAAGGGGACGATCGCAACAAGTTTATGAGTGCCTGCCTGAAAAAAGCGGCCTAGTGCCCTACGCTAAGCTGTAGTGCTAACGGGTGAGAGGAGAAAATCGCTCACCCGAAATATCATACTTTCTCCGCTAGCTTCGTCTCTATAATTTGGGAAAATTGTTTCAGAATGTTCCCAAAAATTATGAATGATGAAAGCTTTTACAAAAAAACGGTAGCACCGGGTGGAGAGCCCGCCATACCGCCTCCCAATGACCACCAGCGTTCCGGGTTACGCTTCGCCCGGCGAGTCCGGCTGCCGCGAGCAGTAGGACTGGGATGGATGTTCTTCCCCATCTCTGCCGCACTGGTTGATCAGTCTGTCGCGGGCGGGTGGTGGCTATTTTTGGTGGGTTGGGCTTTTGTCTGGCCGCATCTGGCATGGCAACTGGCGAGCAAAGCCATCGATCCTTTAAGCCGTGAAATATACAACTTAAAAGCTGACGCGATTCTTGCGGGGGTTTGGGTCGGCGTGATGGGCGTCAATATCCTCCCCTCGACGGCATTACTGATGATGATGTGTATGAATCTGATGGGGGCTGGCGGTGTGCGGCTGTTTGTCGCCGGGATCGTACTAATGATTGTTTCTAGCCTGGTGACATTGCAGCTAACCGGTATCACTGTGGCTTTTGCCAGCGCGCAACTGGAATGGTGGCTCTGCCTGCCTGTGATTGTGATGTACCCGTTATTGTTTGCCTGGGTCAGTTACCAGACGGCGACGAAACTGGCGGAGCATAAGCGCCGGTTGCAGGTGATGAGTACGCGGGATGGCATGACGGGCGTCTATAATCGGCGTCATTGGGAAATTTTATTACGCAACGAATTCGATAATTGTCGCCGCTATAACCGTGACGCCACGCTGCTGATCATCGATATCGACCACTTTAAGAGTATCAATGACACCTGGGGCCACGATGTCGGTGATGAGGCGATTGTTGCCCTGACGCGACAACTACAGATGACCCTGCGCGGTAGCGATGTTATTGGTCGCTTCGGCGGTGATGAGTTTGCGGTCATCATGTGCGGAACCCCTGCGGAAAACGCCATTGCCGCAATGACGCGGGTACACGAAAGGTTAAGCGCATTGCGTTTACCTTGCGCACCGCAGGTAACGTTACGTATTAGCGTGGGGATTGCGCCATTGACCTCACAACTCGGACACTATCGTGAATGGTTGAAATCCGCAGATATCGCGCTTTACAAAGCAAAGAACGCCGGACGTAACCGCACCGAAGTGGCGGCCTGACGTCCAGCGATATCCTCAGGATTTACTGAGACTCTCCGACTTTTCCATACACTTCGCCATCGCTTCGATTACGGCGGCACGAAAGCCTCGTTCTTCAAGGATCCGAACCGCTTCGATGGTGGTGCCTCCCGGTGAACACACCATGTCTTTTAACTCTCCAGGATGTTTACCGGTTTCCAGAACCATTTTCGCCGATCCCATAACGGCCTGCGCCGCGAATTTATATGCCTGAGTGCGCGGCATCCCTCCCAGTACAGCGGCATCCGCCATCGCTTCAATAAACATAAAGACATAGGCTGGCGAAGAGCCGCTGACGCCGACAACCGGATGGATCATCGGTTCTGCAATGATCTCTGCTTCGCCAAAGCAACGGAAAATATTCAGCACGTCGGCGGTGTCTTCCGGGGTGACCAGGGCATTTGGCGTCACGGAGGTCATACCGGCATTGACCAACGATGGCGTGTTTGGCATCGCGCGAATAATTTTACGATCGTGTCCCAACGCCCGTGCGAGCTGGTCGAGGGTGACCCCCGCGGCAATCGAGACGACCAGCGAGTCTTTGCTCAGGCTGGAGGTGATTTCACTCAGCACTTTAATCATAATGGCGGGCTTTACCGCGCCAAAGACGATATCGGCAACCTGCGCCACTTCTTGTGCGGTCTGCGCCGCGTTAATGCCGTACTGCTCATGCAGGGCGGCAACCTTGTCGGGGGAGGGGGTATAGACCCAGATTTGCCCCGGGAGAACCTGGCCGCTCGCAATCAGACCGCCAAGAATCGCTTTTCCCATGTTGCCACAACCGATAAAACCGATTTTCTTCTCCATCGTGTCACTCCCCCCTGGGTGATATTCATTGTTTTGATGAGTAAAGCGTAGCTTAACGCGGAATGAGAATGTGCAGAAGGATAAACAGCACTTTGACGGAAGGCAAAAGCACGAGACAATGTGAAAATGCACATCAGTAAGGAGCGATTATGACAATATGGGTGGACGCTGACGCGTGTCCGAATGTAATCAAAGACATTTTATACCGAGCCTCTGAGCGGATGCAGATGCCGTTGATTCTGGTCGCCAACCAGAGTTTACGTGTCCCGCCATCACGACTTATCCGCACGATGCGTGTACCGGCCGGTTTCGATGTGGCGGATAATGAGATCGTACGCCAGTGTGAACCCGGCGATCTGGTTATTACGGCGGACATTCCGTTGGCTTCCGAAGTCCTGGAAAAAGGGGCTGCGGCGTTAAACCCGCGCGGAGAGCGGTATAGCGAATCAACCATCCGTGAACGTCTGACGATGCGTGATTTTATGGACACCTTACGCGCCAGTGGGATCCAGACCGGCGGTCCGGATAGTCTTTCTCCACGCGATCGCCAACATTTCGCTGCTGAACTGGATAAGTGGTGGCTGGAAGTTCAGCGCAGGGCGCGTTAACTGCAATTTTATCTTTACACTTCACTACCTGCGATTTCTTGTTATAGTAAGGACGTACGGTATACCACATTCTTTTTGGAATGATTTATTTACACTTAACGATGTACTAGTTTGGTGGTATGATTATTACTTTAACGATATCCGATCCCGCATGTTTGCGGCTCTCCTGGGAACGCCCGCTATGACGCAACCTCTTTTTCTTGTTGGCCCACGAGGCTGTGGTAAGACAACAACCGGTATGACGCTTGCTCAGGCGACCGATTACCAGTTTGTTGATACCGACCAGTGGTTGCAGTCGCATGTGCAAATGACCGTAGCGGAGATGGTCGAGAGAGAAGGGTGGGACGGTTTTCGTGCCAGGGAAACGACGGCGCTTGAGGCGGTCACCGCACCGTCAACGGTTGTGGCGACCGGTGGCGGGATTATTCTTACGGAATATAACCGTCATTACATGCGTAATAACGGCATTGTTTTCTATTTATGCGCTCCGGTGTCGGTATTGGTTGATCGCCTGGAAGCGGCGCCGGAAGAGGGGCTGCGCCCCACCTTAACGGGTAAACCATTGGGCGAAGAGGTGCGGGAAGTGCTTGAACAACGCGACGCGCTATACCGTGAAGCGGCGCATTACATTGTTGATGCGACGAAAAATCCGGACCAGGTGGTGGGCGAAATTCTCGCGGCACTGTCGCAAGCGCAACTCCGTCGACAGGGTGGCGTCTATACTTAAAGTTCATCCCGTTGTTAAAAAGGAGGAACCATGCCGAACAGTCCCCTCTACCCGCGAAAAGCCTGGATTGTCACCCTTGAAAAAGGGATGCCAGGCCAGACGGCGCTCCGCTACCAGCTTCGGGCCGATTATCCCAAACCAGACTCTTTGATCAGCGAGCACGCCAGCGAAGAAGACGCACTGGATGCCAAAAAACGCTATGAAGACCCTGATAAAACCTGATGCCATCACGACTCAGAAAGGACTCTGAGTGTGCCTGGATCACATTAATCACACTCTGTAGCGTTCAGCTAAAACTGAAAATTAAACGATAACAATACAGTACTGGAATTAATTGGAATCTTTACACAATACGTCGCGTAACTGCTGCTACGCTTTTGGGCATTTGTAGCGCAGGTAAGTGTTCGTATATTTACCGGGAATTAACGACGAAGTATAAGAAGGCGGAGCATAAAAATGAGTGCGTCGTTGGCTATTCTCACTATTGGCGTCGTGCCAATGAGTGAAGTCTTACCTCTCCTAACCGAGTATATCGATGAGCAGCATATCGCTCATCATAGTCTGCTGGGAAAAATGTCGCGTGAGGAGGTGATGGCGGATTATGCCGTGGCGCCCGGTGATGACCCCCTGCTGACGCTGCTCAGTGATAATCAACTTGCTCATGTATCCCGCCAGAAAGTGGAACGGGATCTACAAAGTGTGGTTGAAGTGCTGGATAACCAGGGCTACGACGTGATCCTGTTAATGAGCACCTCGTCGATCAACAACATGTCGACCCGTAATACAATTTTGCTGGAACCTTCGCGCATTATCCCGCCGCTGGTGGCCTCGATCGTCGAAGGGCATCAGGTAGGGGTGATTGTTCCGGTTGAGGCGTTACTGGAAGCCCAGACCCAAAAATGGCAGGTATTACAGACGCCGCCGGTCTTTTCGCTGGCGAACCCCATCCACGGTTCGGAACAGCAATTGATTGATGCGGGGAAGGCGTTGCTGGAACAGGGCGCTGATGTTGTCATGCTCGATTGCCTGGGTTTTAACCAACGTCATCGTGATTTGCTGCAAAAAGCGCTGGATGTTCCGGTTTTACTTTCTAATGTCTTGATTGCGCGACTGGCGTCGGAATTACTTGTTTAATTTTGCGTGACAGGCTGAAGGTCAGGCCCCTATATTGAGAATTAACTTAATCATGAAACAGGGCCCGTTTATGCTACAAAGCAATGAGTACTTTTCCGGTAAAGTGAAATCAATCGGTTTTACCAGCAGCAGTACTGGCCGCGCCAGTGTTGGCGTCATGGCGGAAGGTGAATATACCTTCAGTACTGCAGCACCGGAAGAAATGACCGTGGTCAGCGGCGCGTTGAATGTTCTGCTACCGGGTGAGACCCAGTGGAAAGTGTTTGCCGCAGGCGAGGTGTTTAACGTTCCCGGCAATAGCGAATTTCATCTGCAGGTGGCAGAGCCGACCTCCTATCTTTGCCGCTATTTGTAATGCGATTCCCTCTCCATCGGGAGAGGGAATACCGCGCAACTAGCGTTGCGCTTCGCCACCCAGTCCTTCGACCAGACTCTTAATCAGAGCAGCTAACTCGCCGGTCATCAGGATAAAGTCGGCATCAAAACGTTGGGCAAAATCTTCCCTGTCGATATCTTCGTTTTGATCGCGCAGCTCATCGCAGAACTTCAGGCGTTTGATCGAGCCGTCGTCGCACATCAAAAACTGGATCCGTTGCTGCCAGTCAAGCGCCAGTTTGGTGACCACTTTACCCGCTTCAATATGATTGGCGATTTCGGTGCTGACCAGATCCTGCTTCTTCGCGCGGATCACGCCTCCATCTTCGAGCATGGCTTTCAGTTCGGCTTCATCCAGCAACTGGAATCCCTGAGCAACCGTACCGGAACGCACCCACTCGGTGAGTGTTAATTCGATAGGATTTTCCAGCGTCAGCGGAACCACCGGCAAGGAACCGAGGCACTTACGCAGCAGCGCCAGCGTATCTTCCGCTTTTTTGGCGCTTGCGCAGTCGACCATGATCAGGTCATTCACCGTGTCTATCCACATCATTGTCTGGTTAAAACGGCTAAAGGCGCGCGGCAGAAGGGAGTGCAGCACTTCATCTTTCAGCGAATCTTTTTCGGTCTTCTTCAGCTTGCGACCCTGTTCGGCTTCCAGTTTGGCGATTTTCGCTTCCAGCGCCTGTTTGATAACCGGCGCAGGCAGGATCTTCTCTTCTTTGCGCGCGCAAATAATAATTTGGCCATTGGCGGTATGCGTTAATGCATCGCTGTGCGATCCCATCGGCGGTACCCAGCCCATTTTTGCCATATCCTGGCTACCGCAAGGGGTAAACGTCATCGAGGATAGCTGTTTTTCCATCTCCTCAGCACGCAAAGAAACGTCGCGGCTAAGACGGTAAACCATTAAATTTTTGAACCACAGCATGATAATTTCCACGGCCTTGTCGTTAAATACAGCGGGTATTTATACCCAAATAGTTCGAGTTGCAGGAAGGCGGCAACGCAGAGAGCCCCGGGAGCTTACTGAAGTAAGTGACTGGGGGGAGCGAGGAAAGCCGCCGCATCTGCAACTTGAAGGATGCCGGGTATAATAACGAATTGTCGACGGGCTTGCATTGCCAATCAGGAAGCTCGCTTCTACTCTGTTGATATTTCATAAAATGAGGAACGTCGTGTGCGTATAGGTATTGATTTGGGTGGGACCAAAACAGAGGTGATTGCGCTCGGCGACGCGGGGGAACAGTTGTTTCGCCATCGTCTGCCCACGCCGCGCGACGATTATCGACAAACCATTGAGACCATTGCCAGCTTGGTGGAAATGGCTGAACAGGCGACCGGCCAAACGGGAACGGTGGGGATGGGGATCCCGGGGTCCATATCTCCCTACACCGGGGTGGTGAAAAACGCCAACTCTACTTGGCTTAACGGTCAACCGTTCGATAAAGATCTGAGTACGCGCCTTAACCGTGAAGTTCGGCTGGCGAATGACGCCAACTGCCTGGCGGTGTCTGAAGCCGTGGACGGCGCGGCGGCGGGCGCACACGCGGTTTTTGCCGTGATTATCGGCACCGGATGTGGTTCTGGCGTGGCGCTGAACGGCCGTGCGCACATTGGCGGAAATGGCACGGCGGGCGAGTGGGGACATAATCCGCTGCCGTGGATGGACGAAGACGAGCTTCGCTATCGCGCTGAAGTCCCCTGTTATTGTGGTAAACAAGGCTGCATTGAAACGTTTATCTCCGGGACCGGTTTTGCCACGGATTACCATCGTTTGAGCGGCAACCCGCTGAAAGGCAGTGAAATTATTCGACTGGCGGAAGAACAGAATGCAACAGCGGAACTGGCGCTGAGTCGCTATGAGCTACGGCTGGCGAAATCGTTGGCGCATGTGGTGAACATTCTTGACCCGGACGTTATTGTTCTGGGCGGCGGGATGAGTAATGTCGACAGGCTGTACCAAACGGTGCCGTCGTTAATCAAACCGTTTGTTTTTGGCGGCGAGTGCGAGACGCCGATTCGTAAAGCGCTGCATGGTGATTCCAGCGGCGTGCGCGGGGCGGCCTGGCTGTGGCCGCAAACGTGATAGTTTAACCCGTTGCCGGATGGCGCTGATATGCCTCCGGCAACATACGGGTTATTCCACCGCAAACATCCTGTCCAGCTTGCTGTAGCCCAGTCCATTGATCTTCTTCACTTTGATCTGCACGGGGATCCGTTCTTTCATCGCTTCGACATGGCTTATCACCCCGATGGTTTTACCTGTTGCGTTCAGCGCATCCAGCGCATCCAGCGCGGTGTCCAGCGTTTCGCTGTCCAGGGTGCCAAATCCTTCATCAAGGAACAGGGAGTCAATTCGCGTTTTGTGGCTGACCAGATCCGACAACGCCAGCGCCAGCGCCAGGCTCACGAGGAAACTCTCGCCGCCGGAAAGCGTACGGGTGTCGCGCACGGCATCGGCTTGCCAGGTATCGACCACTTCCAGCTCCAGCGCTTCACTGGCTTTTCGTTGCAGCAGATAGCGCCCGTGCAGGCGCGTCAGCTGATTGTTCGCCAGCCAGACCAGGTTATCCAGCGTGAGCCCCTGGGCGAATTTGCGGAATTTATCGCCCTCTTTAGAGCCGATGAGCGCATTGAGATAGCCCCAGTCTTCCACCTGCTGCGCGGCTTTTTCTATCTCCAGCATCAGTGACTGCTGCTGCTGACGATTGTCGGCATCCTGCTTAAGCTGTTGGCGGATTTCGCCCTGGCGGGTGGCGTTTTCCCGCAACTGGGCGTTGACCTGCGCCAGTGCCTGTTGGATCTGTTCCACCGTGAGGGTGAGGTCCAGCGCGTCGGGAGGCTGCTGCTGGTGACCCGCGAGCGTGTGGACGGCCTGTGCGGCTAATGTTTGCGCCTGCTGTAAATGGTTTTCCAGTGACTGCCGGAGTTGCTCAAGACGGTTAACGGTTTCATCATCCAACAAGGCGGCGAGGAACGCGGCCTGGTCATCGAAGACACTGGCCTGCAACGCGGTGTTGAAATGGGTCTGAGCGTCTGCGGCTCGTTGTGTTTCCTGCGCTTCCTGCTGCTGCAACGTTTGCCATTGGCTCTGTAACGAAACGCACTCGTCATGGACCTGTCGCCAGTTTTCCAGAGACAGAGGGGCGCTGTCGTCGACGGCGATATCGGTCGCCGGCAGCGTGTCCAGCAGCGGGGTTAATTGGGCTATTCGCGTTTGCAGCTCGGTCAGTTCCGTCTGACGGCGTTGCCACGTTTGCGCTTCCTGCGTTCTTGCACTGAGCCAGGACTCTTCCTCACCTTCGCCAGGCAGTGACAGCGCGTAGCGCGTCACTTCGGCTAACAGCGACGCGTGGCGTTGCGCGATCTGCTGCTGAAACTGCATCACCTGCTGCGTGTCTGCCGCGATTTGCGCCATCAGAACGTGACGTTGACTCAACTGGTGCAACTGGTGCTCGTATTCATCCTGCGCACTCAGCCAGGGCGAAATATCGTCCTGCGGCTGCAGTGAAATTTGCAGGCTGGCGCACAGCGTTTGCCATTCCTGAGTAAGTGCTTGCTCTTCTTTTAACAGCGTCTGCGCTTCGCTTTCGTCACGCTGTAATTGCTGCGTGAGGGTGTCGAGTTGCCCGCGCAGTGTGGCACCTTCTTCTGCCAGCGTTTTGACCTCTTTTTCCAGCGAGTCGCGCCGTGCCTGATTCACACCGGGTTCGAGAGCCTGATAGACCTCTACGGCAGGGTGTTCGGTGGCTCCACACAACGGGCACGGCTGACCGGATTGCAGTAACGCGCGCTGGCTCTCAAGGTCTTTGATCCGCGCTTCCTGCTCGCAAATCGTTTTTACATCAAGGAATTGCTGATTTTTCTCTTTATAACGCTGCCGCTTTTCCTCAAGCGTGGTATTACGCTGAGCCTGTTCCTGCTGGCTGTGTTGAATCGCGGCCTGTAGCTGTGCCAGCCGTTTCTGTTTTGGCGCGATCTGTCCGTGGAGCGAGGCGAGGCGCTGGCGCAACGGGCGAAGCTCAGCATGCTGTGCGAGTGCTTGCGTCACGTCATCGGCGGACAAATCCAGCGTTTGCGCCGGGAGCGCGTCAAGCTTACGGGTGTCGCTTTCCTGCTGCTGTTGCCATTTGAGCAACTGCGTTCTGTCGCCGGACTGCTGTGCAAACAGCGCGCGCCACCCGGCCAGTTCACTGCCCCATAAACGAAAACGATCGTGTTCGGTGAGCCATGCCGTGAGCGTTTGCTGCGAGGCGTGCAGTTCAGCAGACTGGCGCTGGGCATGGGCGCGAAGGCGATTTCGCAAGGATAATGAACTCTGTAAGCGAGTATTCACTTCTTGAATCTGCTGACGTGTGCGGGTAACGGTAGCGGCTTGTTCCTCAATACGTTCCCACAAGGGGCGTAGCTGCCGCGCCGGTTGCGCCAGGTTCAGCGCGGCTAACTGCGGCTGCGCGTTTGCCTGCGCCTCTTGCGCCGACTGTAGCGCCTGCTGGCGACGAGTGACCTCCGTTTGCAACTCACTCTGGCGTGTCAGCCACTGCAGGTGGTGCTGCTGCGTTTGCTGGCGCGTGAGGGACTGTTTTTCTTCGTCAGTAAGTACCTGCAAACGTTCCGTGAGCGCCTGCAACTGCTCCGGGGCGAGCAGGGCGACGCCGCTGGCCTGCGCCTGCAGTTTTTCCAGTTCGGTGCGGGCGGTTTTGTGTTTCTCAAAGACCATTGCCGAAATCTGGCCATAAATTTCGGTGCCGGTCAGCTCTTCCAGCAGTTCGGCGCGCTCTTTAGGCTTGGCATTCAGGAACGCGGCAAACTGCCCCTGCGACAACAGCATAGAACGGGTAAAGCGCCCGTAATCCAGCCCGGTCAGCGTGGCGGTCATCTCCAGCTTGTCTTTGACTTTATCGGCGAGAATTTTTCCGTCTGCGCAGCGCGCCAGCTCCACGCGAGGCGTCTGCAAATTACCGTCTGGCTGATTGCGGGCGCGGTTTTGGCTCCAGAACGCGCGGTAGGCTTCGCCTTTGACCTCAAATTCGACTTCCGCCAGACATTCTGCGGTGTCGCGGGTCATCAGATCGTTTTGTGACTGCGAGAGGGTGCTCAGGCGCGGCGTTTCGTGATACAGCGCGAGGCAAATGGCATCCAGCAGCGTGGTTTTCCCGGCACCGGTCGGGCCGGTAATGGCGAACAGTCCGTTGCTGGCGAAAGGCTCCGCCGTAAAATCGATTTTCCATTCCCCTTTCAGGGAGTTCAGGTTTTTCAGGCGCAGGCTGATGATTTTCATGCGTCATGGTCCCCGGCGAGAGTGTGTAAGGTGGTACTGAACAGCTGGTTGAGGCGTTCACGCTGGGGAACCTCCAGCTCTTCCAGCGCCAGACGACGCTCAAAAACCTCTTCCACGCTCAGTTCGCTCAGGGTTTCGCGTCGCTCATTCGCCATGCTCCGCTCACGTTGTTCCCGACTACGCCGCACCAGCAGAACCTCTACCGGGAGATTGTCGGTTAACGCCTGAATTTTTCGCTGCATATCGTGCAGGTATTCGTCGGTGGTGATTTCGATATCCAGCCACACCGGCGGGTGTTGCGCGACGTTCTTAAACGACGCCAGCTGTTCGGTAATGGCCGCCAAATCGCCTTTCAGCACCGCCAGCGGCTGGGTGACCGGAACGGTGAGGCTTTCTGTTGACTTCAGTTTTCCGTTTTCGAAACTCACCAGATGAACGCATTTGCTTTTTCCGCACTCATCAAAGCTGAGCGCAATGGGAGAGCCGCAGTAACGAATATGCTCCGTCCCGCCAATCACCTGCGCCCGGTGAATGTGCCCCAGCGCGATGTAATCGGCAGGGGGGAAATTTTGCGCCGGAAAAGCATCCAGGGTGCCAATGTAGATGTCACGTACCGCGTCACTTTTACTGGCACCGACGGTCGTCAGGTGGCCAGTGGCGATAATCGGCAGCGGTTGCTCGCCACGCAGTTCGCAGGCCTGCTGATATTGCTGCTGATAATAGTCGGTGATGGCGGTGAGCAGATGCTGCTGTTTTTCGCGACCGCTGAAACCGGCCTGGCTGGTGATGATGTCACGCGGACGTAAAAACGGAATTGGGCACAGCACCGCGCCTGGCGTGCCATCGCGACGGGGAAGATAGTGCGGTTCATGCCCCGCGCTGGCGACCACGGTGGTGTTCAGAAACGCCAGAATCTCGCGTGACTCGTTGAGCGTGGCCACAGAATCATGGTTTCCGGCCAATACCACCAGATGACAGCCTGTTTGCTGTAAATTGACGACAAAACGGTTGTACAGCTCACGGGCATAGCTTGGCGGCGAGCCCGTATCAAAAATATCGCCTGCAACAATGATCGCATCCACCTGCCGGGATTGCGCTGTTTCCAGCAGCCAGTCAAGAAAGGCCTGGTGCTCGGCGGCGCGGCTTTTACTGTAGAAGTTTTGGCCGAGATGCCAGTCAGAGGTGTGTAGGATGCGCATAACAGTTCCATGGCGAAAAAGCGTGAACGGGATTATAACCTTTCAGAGAGGTTAATATCTTGTTTATGGGGTGTCATAAATCAACAATCTGGCGTGGGGATTGACACTTTTTTTCATAAAACTGTCATAAATCTGACGCATAATGGCGCCGCATTGATAATGATGACAAGCAACTCTATAACAGGGCAAATCATGGCGAGACGTATTCTGGTCGTAGAAGATGAAGCTCCAATTCGCGAAATGGTCTGCTTCGTGCTCGAGCAAAATGGCTTTCAGCCAGTCGAGGCCGAAGATTATGACAGTGCAGTGAACCAACTGAATGAACCCTGGCCGGATCTGATCCTGCTGGACTGGATGTTGCCGGGCGGCTCCGGCCTTCAGTTCATTAAACATCTCAAACGTGAGGCGATGACCCGCGAGATCCCCGTCGTTATGCTAACGGCAAGAGGGGAAGAGGAAGACCGCGTGCGTGGACTGGAAACGGGGGCGGACGACTATGTCACAAAACCGTTCTCGCCCAAGGAGCTGGTCGCGCGGATCAAAGCGGTCATGCGACGTATTTCACCGATGGCGGTCGAAGAGGTGATTGAGATGCAAGGACTGAGCCTCGACCCGACATCGCACCGGGTGATGACCGGGGAAAACCCGCTTGATATGGGACCTACCGAATTCAAATTGCTGCACTTCTTTATGACGCATCCCGAACGCGTCTACAGTCGAGAGCAACTGCTAAACCACGTCTGGGGCACCAACGTGTATGTGGAAGACCGTACGGTCGACGTCCATATTCGCCGCCTGCGTAAAGCGCTGGAACAGAGCGGTCATGACCGCATGGTACAAACCGTACGTGGGACAGGGTATCGCTTTTCGACCCGCTTCTGACGCCTTGCCGGCCATCCGGCTGGCAGGGCTTTCAAATCGTGAATGGAGTGTGACGCGTGCTGGAACGGCTGTCATGGAAAAGGCTGGTGCTGGAGCTGATACTTTGCTGCCTCCCGGCCTTTATCCTTAGTGTATTTTTTGGTTATCTGCCCTGGTTTTTACTGGCGTCGGTAACGGGACTGCTCATCTGGCATTTCTGGAATTTATTACGTCTTTCCTGGTGGTTGTGGGTCGACAGAAGTATGACGCCGCCGCCGGGAAGCGGAAGCTGGGAACCGCTGCTGTACGGCCTGCACCAAATGCAGTTGCGTAACAAGAAACGCCGCCGTGAACTGGGGAATCTCATTAAACGTTTTCGCAGCGGGGCGGAATCGCTCCCTGATGCGGTGGTGTTGACCACAGAGGACGGGGGCATCTTTTGGTGTAACGGTCTGGCGCAACAGGTACTGGGATTACGCTGGCCTGATGACAATGGGCAAAACATTCTCAACCTGCTGCGTTATCCGGAATTTACGCAGTATCTGAAAACCCGCGACTTCACCCGACCGATCAATTTGGTGTTAAACACCGGACGGCATCTGGAGATTCGGGTGATGCCCTACACCGACAAGCAGTTGTTGATGGTGGCGCGTGATGTGACGCAAATGCACCAGCTCGAAGGGGCGCGGCGCAACTTTTTCGCCAACGTCAGTCATGAGCTGCGTACACCGCTCACCGTGTTGCAGGGTTATCTGGAGATGATGCAGGAACAATCTCTGGAGGGAGCCACGCGGGAAAAAGCGCTGCATACGATGCGCGAGCAAACGCACCGCATGGAAGGGCTGGTGAAACAGTTACTGACGCTGTCGAAAATTGAGGCTGCGCCTGTGCTCTTGCTTAATGAACGCGTTGACGTACCGATGATGCTGCGTGTTGTTGAACGCGAGGCGCAAACGTTAAGTCAGCAGCAGCACAGCTTCACGTTTGAGGTTGACAGTCAGCTTTGCGTGCTGGGCAATGATGATCAGTTGCGTAGCGCTATCTCGAATCTGGTCTATAACGCGGTGAATCACACCCCGGCGGGGACACATATCACCGTGCGCTGGCAGCTCGCCGCGCAGGGCGTGGAGTTCAGCGTGGAGGATGATGGTCCAGGCATTGCGCCTGAGCATATTCCGCGCCTGACCGAACGTTTTTACCGGGTGGATAAGGCGCGATCCAGGCAAACTGGCGGCAGCGGTTTGGGGCTGGCGATTGTTAAGCACGCATTAAATCATCACGACAGTCGATTGATTATCGACAGCACCGTGGGGAAAGGCACGCGGTTTAGTTTTGTTCTGCCGGAACGTTTAATTGCCAAAAATAATGCTTAATGTTGCAATGTAAGATTATCTTTCCATAAGCCAGCGAATGCTGGCTTTTTTTCTTTGCGGTAAAGATTCACCTGCTGAATTTTTCAACGTCTGATGCTTTTTTGTTCGCATGATTAGCCATGACTTTTTCTTATGGATGGTGTTTTGTTCTAAGTCGTATATTCATCTTGATATATTGTTCTGGTTTTGGGATCCCATCTTGCTTTAAAACGTTATAAGCGTTTAAATTGCGCCTCAGATGCTGTCATACAGACTGCATTAATGCGGTAAATCGAAAAACTATTCTTCGCCGCGCCAGGTCGGGAGCATATCCCGCTGGAATTGATTAAAAATTCCGCTGTATTGTCCCCCAGGGAAAGGCAGAAAATTTAACGTTTTCAACACCACATCCACAGGCAGTAAAATTTTATGACCCATCAGTTAAAATCGCGCGATATTATCGCCTTGGGCTTTATGACATTTGCGCTGTTCGTTGGCGCAGGCAACATTATTTTCCCTCCTATGGTGGGTCTGCAAGCAGGCGAGCACGTCTGGACTGCAGCGCTCGGCTTTCTTATCACCGCGGTTGGCCTGCCGGTTCTTACGGTTGTGGCGCTGGCAAAAGTCGGTGGTGGCGTAGACAGCCTGAGTGCGCCAATTGGTAAAGTGGCAGGACTCCTGCTGGCCACCGTCTGTTATCTGGCCGTAGGTCCGCTGTTCGCTACGCCGCGTACGGCAACCGTCTCCTTTGAAGTAGGGATTGCGCCGCTGACCGGTAACTCCCCTCTGCCGCTGTTTATCTACAGCGTGGTCTACTTTGCCATTGTGATTCTGGTGTCGCTCTATCCGGGTAAATTGCTGGATACCGTCGGCAACTTCCTGGCGCCGTTGAAGATCATTGCACTGACGGTGCTGTCTGTTGCTGCGATTGTCTGGCCAGCAGGCCCGATCAGCGATGCGATGGAGGCCTACCAAAAATCTGCGTTTTCGAATGGTTTTGTGAACGGCTACCTGACCATGGATACGATGGGCGCGATCGTCTTTGGTATCGTCATTGTCAACGCCGCGCGTTCTCGTGGCGTGACGGAAGCGCGTTTACTGACGCGTTACACCGTGTGGGCGGGTCTGATGGCGGGCGTAGGGTTAACCCTGCTGTATCTCGCGTTGTTCCGCCTGGGGTCAGACAGTGCGATTCTGGTTGACCAGTCTGCAAATGGCGCGGCAATCCTGCATGCTTACGTGCAGCACACCTTCGGTGGTGCGGGTAGCCTGATGCTGGCAGGGCTGATTTTCCTCGCCTGTCTGGTGACGGCGGTTGGCCTGACCTGTGCGTGCGCTGAGTTCTTCGCACAATACGTCCCACTGTCTTATCGTACGCTGGTGTTCATCCTCGGCGGCTTCTCGATGGTGGTGTCGAATCTGGGTCTCAGCCACTTGATTCAGGTCTCTATTCCGGTGCTGACGGCGATTTATCCGCCATGTATCGCACTGGTTGTATTAAGTTTTACCCGCTCATGGTGGCATAATTCTTCCCGCGTCATTGCACCTGCGATGTTTATCAGCCTGATTTTTGGTATCCTTGACGGCATTAAAGCATCGGCAATTGGCGACGTATTACCGGCCTGGACCCAGCGTTTGCCAATGGCGGAACAAGGGCTGGCGTGGTTGATGCCAACAGTCGTGATGGTGGTCCTGGCGATTATCTGGGATCGTGCAGCGGGTCGACAAGTGACTTCAAGCGCTCACTAAATTCACTGACAGTATGTTTTAACCACGGGGCTATTTTTGATGGCCCCGTGGTTTTTTTATTGTGTTGATGGGTTAGGAATCAATGGAAAGTAATAACAAGCTAAAGCGTGGGCTAAGCACCCGGCATATTCGCTTTATGGCATTGGGTTCAGCAATTGGCACCGGATTATTTTATGGCTCGGCAGATGCCATCAAGATGGCCGGTCCCAGTGTGCTGCTGGCCTACATTATTGGCGGGGTAGCCGCATACATTATTATGCGCGCACTGGGTGAGATGTCCGTGCATAACCCTTCTGCCAGTTCGTTTTCACGCTATGCGCAGGAGAACCTCGGTCCTCTCGCTGGCTACATTACCGGCTGGACCTACTGTTTTGAAATTCTGATTGTGGCCATAGCGGATGTGACGGCATTTGGCATCTATATGGGCGTCTGGTTCCCTGCCGTACCGCACTGGATTTGGGTTCTCAGCGTGGTGCTGATTATCTGCGCCGTCAACCTGATGAGCGTGAAGGTGTTCGGCGAACTGGAGTTCTGGTTCTCGTTCTTTAAAGTTGCCACTATCATTGTCATGATTGCTGCCGGTTTCGGCATCATTATCTGGGGTATTGGCAACGGCGGGCAACCGACCGGGATCCACAACCTGTGGAGTAACGGCGGCTTCTTTAGCAACGGTTGGCTGGGCATGGTGATGTCACTGCAAATGGTGATGTTTGCCTACGGCGGGATTGAGATTATTGGTATCACCGCCGGGGAAGCGAAAGACCCGGAGAAGTCGATTCCGCGTGCTATCAACTCTGTGCCGATGCGTATTCTGGTGTTCTATGTCGGTACGCTGTTCGTCATTATGTCTATTTATCCGTGGAACCAGGTGGGCACCAACGGTAGTCCGTTTGTGCTGACGTTCCAGCATCTGGGCATCGCTTTTGCGGCCAGTATCCTCAATTTCGTGGTGTTGACGGCGTCGCTTTCCGCCATCAACTCTGACGTGTTTGGCGTGGGGCGTATGCTGCACGGTATGGCGGAGCAGGGGAGCGCGCCGAAAGTGTTCGCGAAAACCTCGCGTCGCGGTATTCCCTGGGTCACCGTCCTGGTGATGACGATTGCGCTGCTGTTTGCGGCCTGGCTGAACTACATCATGCCGGAGAACGTCTTCCTGGTAATTGCGTCGCTGGCGACCTTTGCCACAGTGTGGGTGTGGAT
The DNA here is from genome assembly GCF_016811995.1 of Citrobacter sp. R56. Taxonomy (GTDB): domain Bacteria; phylum Pseudomonadota; class Gammaproteobacteria; order Enterobacterales; family Enterobacteriaceae; genus Citrobacter_D; species Citrobacter_D enshiensis. The sequence continues at coordinate 3,483,434 of NZ_CP069159.1, read as the reverse complement.
CATGATCCTGCTGTCGCAGATTGCTTTCCGTCGCCGCCTGTCGCCGGAAGAGATCAAAGCGCTGAAATTTAAAGTACCTGGCGGCGTGGCAACGACCGTTGTGGGGCTGATCTTCCTGGTCTTTATCATCGCGCTTATCGGCTATCATCCGGAGACGCGTATCTCGCTGTACGTCGGATTCGCGTGGATTGCGCTGCTGCTGGTTGGCTGGATGTTTAAACGTCGTTACGACCGTCAGTTGGCACAAGCGCAGTAATTTTTGCCAGGTAGCGGCTTTGCCATATCCGGTCTACTTGTGAGCAGGTAGGCCGGATACGCGTAGCGCCGTCCGGCGAAATATCCTCCCCCTGGCTCCTCCCCCAATAAACAGTAAGATGATGAGTTATCCTGCATTGCGCTATGGCAAGGTGACCTCATTTTCATCAAAGGGGATACGTGATGTTGAACGCCTGGCACCTTCCGGTTGCCCCATTTGTTAAGCAAAACAAAGATAAGCTGGCCATTACGTTATGGTTGCGCGGGGAAAATCCTCCTCAACGTGTGACGCTACGCGCAGAGAATGATAACGAAGAAATTTCGCTGGTCATGCACCCGCTTCGCACGCAGCCACAGCCCGGCGTCACGGCCTGGCGCGCGGCGATTGATCTCTCTGGCGGACAACCCCGTCGACGCTACAGTTTCAAACTGCTCTGGCACGATCGCCAGTGCTGGTTTACCCCGCAAGGCTTTAGCCGCTTCCCGCCCGCACGGCTGGAACAGTTCGCGATAGACGCTCCCGATAACGGCCCTCAGTGGGTCGCCGATCAGATTTTTTATCAGATATTCCCCGATCGCTTCGCCCGCAGTCAGCCGCGCAGCGCGGATCAGGACAATGTCTATTATCATCATGCTGCCGGGCAGGATATCGTGCTGCGTGACTGGGACGCGCCGATCACCGCGCAGGCGGGGGGATCCACGTTCTATGGCGGCGATCTGGACGGCATTAGTGAAAAGCTGCCGTACCTGAAAAAGCTGGGCGTGACGGCGCTGTACCTGAATCCTGTCTTTACCGCACCGAGCGTGCATAAATACGACACCGAAGATTATCGTCATGTTGATCCGCAGTTTGGCGGCGATCAGGCGTTGCTGCGCCTGCGGCATAATACGCAGCGCCACGGCATGCGGCTGGTACTGGATGGCGTGTTTAACCACAGCGGCGACTCGCATGCCTGGTTTGACAGGCATAACCGGGGTACCGGCGGCGCCTGCCATAATCCGGAATCGCCGTGGCGCGACTGGTATCACTTCTCGACAGACGGCGTGGCGCTGGGCTGGCTGGGGTATCCGAGCTTGCCGAAGCTGGATTTCCAGTCCGAAACGCTGGTGAATGAAATTTACCGGGGCGAGGACAGCATTGTTCGGCACTGGCTCAAAGCGCCGTGGAATATGGACGGCTGGCGTCTGGATGTAGTGCATATGCTGGGTGAAGGCGGCGGCGCGCGTAATAACCTTCAGCACGTCGCCGGTATTACGCAGGCAGCAAAAGAGACGCAGCCAGAGGCCTATATTGTTGGTGAGCACTTTGGCGATGCGCGCCAGTGGTTACAGGTTGATGCCGAAGATGCGGCGATGAACTATCGCGGTTTTACCTTTCCGCTCTGGGGATTCCTCGCCAATACCGACATCTCTTACGATCCGCAGCATATTGATGCCCAGACCTGTATGGCATGGATGGACAACTATCGCGCCAGCCTGTCGCACCAACAGCAGCTGCGCATGTTTAATCAGCTGGACAGTCACGATACCGCCCGCTTTAAGTCCCTGTTAGGTAAGGACGTAGCGCGCTTACCGTTGGCGGTGATCTGGTTATTTACCTGGCCTGGCGTCCCCTGTATCTATTACGGGGATGAAGTGGGGCTGGATGGCAACAACGATCCGTTCTGTCGCAAGCCCTTCCCGTGGCAGGCAGAAAAACAGGATGGCGAATTACTGGCATTGTACCAACGGCTGGCGAAACTGCGCCATCGCAGCCAGGCGCTACGTCATGGCGGCTGCCAGGTCATTTATGCCGAAGAGAATGTGGTGGTCTTTGTCCGGGTCTTACATCAGCAGCGGGTGTTGGTGGCGATCAACCGGGGCGAGGCCTGCGAAGTGGTGTTAGCCGATTCGCCGCTGCTCAATGTGACTTCATGGCAATGCCATGAAGGGAAAGGCCAGCTTGCGGAGGGTATTCTCAGCCTGCCGGCCATTTCTGCTTCTGTGTGGGTCAGTCACTGATACAGTTTTGCGATTTCAGCGCTGGTGAGTAACGCTTCACGCCACCAGCGCTGCGCAAGACCATCGCTGTGATTACGCCATGCCATGTAGGCCACGTCCTTCTCGCGAAATGAGATCACGGATTTTTCGACCAGTTCACCACAGGCAAGCCACGGTCTGGCGATATGCCGGGGAAGGAATCCGCAGCCAATACCCGCACGTAACAATGTGACTTTACTGCTAAAACTGTCGACGCGAATTTGCGCCTGTTCATCCATCAAATTGGATTGTAGCGGCTGACAATAGCGGGCGCTGTCGCTGATCACCGCCGCCCGATGCAGGCAAAGTTGCTCATTGGTCAGCGCATCCGACGCACTTGCCAGTGGGTGCGAAGGGGCGACGACAAACACATTATCCAGCGTGCCAAGCATTTTGTACGACCATGCGGCGGAGGTGGGCGGCTCATTGATGGCGCCGAGAATAATATCCGCGCCATTATGCGTTAGCTCCTCCCAGGAACCTGCCAGCGTATGATGGGTAAAATTGAGGCGCGTTTGCTTGTTGAGCGCGTCGAATGCCTCGATGAGCGGGAGTAACGCCTCAAAAGGAAACGAATCGTCGAGCGCGATAGCCAGCTCTTTTTCCCAGCCAGAACTTAACTGAACAGCCTGCTTTTCCAGATCTTTTGCCGCACTGAGCAGTAACCGTCCCTTTTCCAGCATCATCCGTCCGGTGTCGGTAAATTTCGCCCGGTGACCGGAACGGTCGAGTAGCTCAATACTTAGGTCATTTTCCAGCTTCTGAATCATGTAGCTGAGTGCCGCCGGGGTTTTAAAGAGTGATTCGGCTGCGGCGGCAAATGAGCCGTGCTTGTCGAGAGCGTCGAGGATAAGCAAAACATCCAGATTGATTCGCATGGGCTGAAAATATCCTGAAAATTAAACAACTCAGTTGTACCGAATAGAGAAAAACAAAGCCAGTGAATATTTTAGAGTGGAATCTGTAAATTTTTTGATGATGACTGCGACTTTACTTAATACAAAATTATTATCGTCACCGAATGGTAAGTTTTCTTTAATAACTCATTAGAAATTTCCCGCTATACTCAAGAAGCTTTCTGATTCAGGATCTTACTACTGACGGAAGATACAGGCCGTCACCTTTTAACTCATTGATTAAGAAGGTGTGATATGTCTATTCGGGAACTCATTAATCCTGACAATTCTACGCTTATTTTTATTGACCATCAGCCGCAAATGTCATTTGGCGTGGCAAATATTGATCGTCAAACCCTGAAAAATAATACCGTTGCGTTAGCGAAAGCCGGGAAAATATTTAAAGTTCCGGTCATTTATACTTCTGTTGAAACGAAAAGTTTTAGTGGTTATATCTGGCCGGAATTACTGGCGGTGCATCCTGATGTGAAACCCATTGAACGTACCTCAATGAATTCATGGGAAGATGCGGCGTTTGTAAAAGCGGTAGAAGCGACCGGTCGTAAGAAATTGATTATCTCTGCGTTGTGGACCGAAGTGTGCCTGACATTCCCGGCATTGATGGCGCTGGAAGCGGGTTACGAAGTGTATGTGGTCACTGACACCTCCGGCGGAACCTCTGTTGACGCGCATGAACGTTCGATTGACCGCATGGTGCAGGCAGGCGCGGTTCCCGTAACCTGGCAGCAGGTGTTACTGGAATACCAGCGCGACTGGTCCCGTAAAGAAACTTATGACGCCGTCATGGATCTGGTGCGCGAACACAGCGGCGCCTACGGTATGGGCGTGGATTACGCCTACACCCTGGTGCATGGCGCGCCTGAACGCAAAGCGTAATGCCAATGGCGGGGCAATCCCGCCATTCTCCTTGTGCAAGGAACCTTCCATGGCGCAACAAAATAAACACGTGACGCTGGTCATTACGCATACATTGCAGCCCAACCAGGCGGAGCGCTATGAGCAATGGCTGGGGAAAATTATGCCGGTGGCGGCGGAGTTTCCCGGGCATCTGGGGGCGAACGTCATTCGTCCCGCTGACGGACAAACTCTGTGGAACATCATTATTCGTTTCGACACCCTCGAGCATCTCTACAACTGGACCCAGTCGGATACGCGTCGGGTACTGGTGGAAGAAATAGCCCCGCTGCTGGCGGAAGGTGATAAAACGGAAGTCCGCACCGAAGCGGCGTTCTGGTTTACGCCGCCAGCGCCCCACGTCCGCCAGCCGCTGCGCTGGAAACAGTTTCTGATAACCCTGCTGGTTATTTTTCCCAGCACCAATCTGGTGCCGTGGATAACCGGCATGATCCTTCCCGCACTGAAGGGGTCAATGCTATTGCATCTGATTAATGATGCCTGTGTGGTTGCGCTGGTGGTCTGGCTCTGGATGCCCATCGTAACCCGTCTGTTTGCCGGATGGCTGAAAAAAGCCTGACGGTTTTTCAGGAGATTGTTATGTCTCAAACTGCCACACTCATTCTGACGCACGGAAAAATCCATACCCTTGATCGGCAATACCCACAGGCGGAAGCCGTGGCGATCAAAGACGGAAAAATTCTGGCGACCGGTACTCATGACAGGATCATGAGCTTTGCCGCTGACGGGACACAACTTGTTGATCTAAAAGGTCACACGGTGATCCCTGGTTTAAACGACTCCCACCTGCATTTGATTCGCGGCGGCCTCAATTACAATCTGGAATTACGCTGGGAAGGCGTGCCGTCGCTGGCGGACGCGCTGCGTATGTTAAAAGATCAGGCGGATCGAACGCCATCACCGCAATGGGTTCGCGTGGTGGGGGGCTGGAGTGAGTTTCAGTTCGCGGAACGCCGTATGCCGACGCTGGAAGAGCTGAACGACGCGGCACCGGACACACCGGTGTTTGTGCTGCATCTTTACGATCGTGCGCTGCTCAACCGGGCGGCCTTGAAAGCGGTGGGTTATACCAAAGCGACGCCGGACCCGGTTGGCGGTGAGATTGTCCGCGACAGCAACGGCAACCCAACCGGGATGCTGATCGCCAAACCGAACGCCATGATCCTGTACTCGACGCTGGCGAAAGGGCCAAAGTTGCCGCTGGAGATGCAGGTAAACTCGACCCGCCAGTTTATGCGCGAACTGAACCGTCTGGGATTGACCAGCGCTATCGACGCGGGTGGCGGCTTCCAGAACTACCCGGAAGATTACGAGATTATTGAGCAGTTGCACGCCAACAACCAGATGACGGTGCGCATTGCCTACAACTTGTTTACCCAACGGCCGAAGCAAGAACTGGGGGACTTTGAGCGCTGGACTGACATGCTCAAACCGGGGCAAGGGACCGATTTTTATCGTGCTAACGGCGCAGGGGAAATGCTGGTCTTTTCGGCGGCGGATTTCGAAGACTTTTTGCAACCGCGCCCGGACCTGCCTGAAGGAATGGAAGATGAGCTGGAGCGCGTGGTGCGCCATCTTGTCGAACATCGCTGGCCGTTCCGCCTGCATGCCACCTACGACGAATCCATCAGCCGAATGCTGGATGTCTTTGAGAAGGTCAACCGTGATATCCCGTTCAACGGATTACACTGGTTCTTCGACCATGCTGAGACTATCACCGAACGCAACATCGACCGTGTAAAAGCGCTGGGCGGCGGGATTGCCGTACAGCACCGGATGGCTTTCCAGGGCGAATATTTTATCGATCGCTACGGCAAAGAGGCGGTGAAACACACGCCGCCGGTGGCAAAAATGCTGGCGGCGGATGTTCCCGTCGGACTCGGTACCGATGCAACGCGTGTTGCCAGCTACAACCCGTGGACGGCGCTGTACTGGCTGGTCTCCGGGCGTACCGTCGGGGGTACGGCAATGTATGACGATAACAACCGTCTGCCGCGTGAGGTGGCGCTGGAGTTGTGGACGGCGGGCAGCGCGTGGTTCTCCAGCGAGCAGGGGAAAAAAGGGCGGATTGAACAAGGACAGCTTGCCGACCTGGTGGTGCTGTCAAAAGACTACTTCAGCGTGGCGGAAGAGGAGATCAAAGGGATTGAGTCGGTGATGACGGTTGTCGATGGCAAAGTGGTCTACGCCGCGGGACAGTTCACGCCGCTGGCACCGCCAGCGATTCCGGTGGTGCCGGACTGGTCGCCGGTGGTAAACGTCCCAGGCCACTACCGTTCCGCGCCGCCAGCCGCAGCTAAAGTGGGGGCCATTGTCCAGATGCACCAGTGTTGTGGCAGCTGTGGCGTTCATGGGCACCAGCACGATATGGCGCGCAAATCGGGGATCCCGGTGTCGGATGACCAGGCCTTCTGGGGTGCGCTCGGCTGTTCCTGCTTCGCATTTTAATGTTCGGCATGCCGGATGACGCTCACGTTCATCCGGCAAAACCCGCCGATCTTTTCTAGAATTGTTTTCATTTAGCTTACAGGGATGGCACAAATGCAACATTGTGTGCCAATCTACGCGCGTCTTGTACAGTGAAGGTGGAAACATGGATGATTTTGTAATCCTTGGCTGCATTGCTCTTTTTTTTGGACTGGTGGTGCCGATACTGGCGATTGTCGCGCTGAATCGCACCTCCGTGCTCCGATATGAACTTTCCATTCTGCGCCGACGGGTTGAAGAACTTGAACAGCGTGGTGTGGACACTGCGCCGGTTCAACAGGCGACACCTGAGCCTGTTATCCCCGTGGAGCCGATATCAGAGTCTGTGGTTACCGCCGCGTCAGGGGGTGAACGTCCTCCACTCTCCCTCGTCCTGCCTGAAAACGTCGACGCGCCGCCTGTGAAACCCTCTGCGTTTGGCGGTGTTTTCTCTTCGCTGGCACGCTGGTTTATGCAGGGAAATCCGCTGGCCAAACTGGGGATTTTGCTGCTCTTCTTCGGTTTATCATTCCTGCTGCGCTATACGGTTGAACATTCCCTGTTTCCCCTTGAGCTGCGCCTTGTGGCGGCGGCGTTGTTTGCCGTGGTGTTGCTCGCGGTGGGCTGGCGCTTGCGGCACAAACAGCCCGTCTATGCCTTAATTCTGCAAGGGGGGGCGACCGGCGCGCTTTACTTGACCGTCTTTGGCGCATTCCGGCTGTGGCAAATGTTGCCGCTCACGCTGGCTTTTGCACTACTGGTGCTGATCTGCGCGGCAAGCGTGGGGCTCGCTATTTTGCAAAAAGCGCTGAGCCTGGCGATGCTGGCAAGTATCGGCGGCTATCTCGCCCCGCTGCTGCTTTCCACCGGGAGCGGCAACTATGTCGCGTTGTTCTCGTTTTACCTCCTGCTTTCGCTCGGCATTCTCGCCATCAGCATCTGGCAGCACTGGCGTGAGCTCAATCTGTTGGGGCTGCTGTTTACCTTCGGAGTTGGTGGGCTGTGGGGGCTGAGTGATTACCGGCCTGAGTACTGGCTCAATTGCCAGCTTTTCCTGATCGCCAACATCCTCATTTTTGGCGTGTTGAGCGTGGCGCTTTCGCTGCGGGCGCAGGAGAAGAGCAAGCGTATTATTGACGGCGTGCTGGTGTTTGCGCCTCCGGTGATTGGATTTGGTATGCAGTACGCCATGACTGAGCATCTGGAATATGGCCCGGCCCTCAGTGCGCTGGGATTTGGCGGTTTCTACATGGTGCTGGCGTGGCTGGCATTACGCCGTTTTCCGTCGATGGGACGGCCACTGGCCCTGGCGGCGCTGGCGCTTGGTGGGGCATTTGCCACGCTGGCCATCCCGCTGGCGCTTTCCGCACGCTGGACGGCGATGGCCTGGGCGCTCGAAGGATTGGGCGTGTTGTGGCTGGGCATTCAGCAACAGCAGCGGCGGATGAGCTACAGCGGTACCGCATTGATGCTGCTGGCGGTGGTCAGCGGAGGCTGGGCGCTGGCAGAAAATGCCGCGGCGCTGTCGGTGATGATGATCTTTTCTGTGCTGAGTCTGTGTTGGCTGGCAGGGGCGTGGCTGTGGCGCAGTGAAAAGGTGCAGATCAGTTGGGCGCTACTGGCGGGGGGCGTGGCATTCTGGATCGTCGCTATTGTGGGCGCATCACAACTGATGCTTGAAGACTCAGGTTCTGAATGGTTTGGCGCGCTGGCGCTGATGACCGTATCTGGCATGCTTTGGCGTTATCTGAGCGGGCGATTCGCATGGCGGGAGCTGGGGTACAGCCAGTGGCTGCTGTGGCCCGCCATGCTGTTGCTGCTGATGTATCAAATAGATTTAAAGCAGATTTTTGCCGCGGGCTGGCAAAATCTGGTGTGGTGCGTGGCATTGCCTTGCGCGGTGTTCATGCTGTATCGCGATGGCCCACGTTTGTTGCCACGGCTCTCGCAGGCGCTGCATCTTTCTCTGTTCTGGATAATCTTACTGGCGTTCGCCATGGAGTTATTCTGGTTTACGCAGGCATTGCCGTGGGGAATGGACGCCTGGCGCAGCGGTCTGATGATGGCGGCGGGCGGGATAGTGATCCTGCTGGTACATACGGCGCTTCGCCGCAAACTGTGGCCGTTTACGAGCTGGCCTGTTCTGTATGGCGCGGTCGCCTTAGCGCCGCTGGCCGTTATTTTAGTGTTGTATCTGCTGTTGGCGAACCTGGAAGATGGTGTGGTTCTCCATCAGCGTTACATTCCTGGGGTTAACCCGCTTGAAGAGGGGGCGGCCTTCGCGTTGTTGGGGCTGTATATTCTTGTTCGTTTCTCTCTTCGCGTATTACCTGCGCCGTTAGCGGAGTACCGTTCATGGGGACTGGTTGCGCTGGTAGCGCTGGCATTTTGGTGGCTGAATGGGGCGCTGATGCGCGCGCTGTCGTGGTATGGCGATGTCGCGTGGAGCAGTGATGCGTTGTGGCATTCGCGTTTGATCCAGACCTGTTTTGCCCTGTTCTGGATGCTCACGGCATTAATTGTCATGATCCGCGCAACGCGACGTGGTTCGCGACGGGAATGGTTTTGTGGCGCGGCCTTTCTGGGCATCGTTATCATTAAACTGATGCTGGTGGACAGTGCGAATGGCGGCGGGTTAGCACGCGCCGTCGCCTTTATTGGCGTGGCGATTCTGGTATTAATCGTGGGGTACTTCTCACCGTTACCGCCCAGGGCTGGAGACGAAAAATGAACGGGATGAAAGGGGTATTATGGAGTGTCCTGTTGGGGATGACGTTTCCGGCGTTCAGCCGTGACGAGGCACCGGAGACGCCGCAGGATTACGCGGTGGGGATGACGCTGGAGACAACCGGGGAATCGCCCTGGTATCGCGTCCCGCTCCCAATGGAGGTCTATGCCACCAGCGTCTGGCCGGATTTACGTGATGTGCGCGTGTTTAACCGCCAGGGCGACGTGGTGCCTTTCGCGCTTGAGGTGCAGAAATCGCAGGCCACGGAGCCAAAAGCCGTTCCGCTTCGACTCTTTGCGTTTGATGCCTCACCTGTCCCGGTGAAACCAAATGACGATAGCGGTACGCAGACGGTGCTGCTGCGTTCGAAAAGCGGGCTGGAAATCCATTTTGAGAGCGAAGATGCCAAAGAGATTGGGCAAAGTTTTCTGCTGACGCTGCCGGAAAATGGGGTGGAATCACTGCAGGTTTCCCGGTTGCGCCTGGACTGGCGCGATCCCGCAGAAAACTGGCAGGGAAAAGCCTCGGTGTATTACAGTCGTGACTTACATCGTTGGGATGAGATTCAGGATGCCTCGCAGCTTATGGATCTGAAACGTGGCGATGATCGACTGAAAATCGACACCCTCCGTGCAGACATCACGCTGTCAACGGATAGCATCGCTTATCTGCTGGTGATCCTGGATCCGCAAAGCCCGGCGTTGATTCTGAATGGCGTGAGCGCACTCACCGACACAAACCCGCCTGCCGCCGAGCGCGTCTTACTGAATGCCCGTGGCAGTAAAATTTCACCCACTGAGGCTATCTGGCAATGGGATCATCCCCAACCGCTGACGGCGCTGGACATCATTCTGGACAATAAAGGGATCTTACCTGTCGAGCTGGAGTGGCGCAGCAGCGAAAAAGAGGCATGGCGACCGTTGAGCAAGACGGTGCTCTTTTGGCTGGATGGGCAGTTTTCTGACAGTATTCCCCTCTCTGGTGCGTTAGTCGAGGCGGTTCGCATGACCACCCTGAATGCCAAATTGCCGGAGACACTCCCGGTGGTGAGAGGCGTTCGCGACAGCTATCAGGTGATTTTCAATGCCCAGGGGACGAGTCCTTACATGCTGGCGTGGGGAAACGGGGCGGCAGTCAAGGCGGATGTCAGCATGGATATGCTGATCCCGAAAGCATTGCGTGAAAGGCAGAAGATTGACGCTCTGCCGAGGGTTTTCCCGCATACCCGCGTGGTTCTGGGGGGAGAAGCACGGTTAACGGCCACCTCAGCGGCTGAACAACAGCGTTTGTGGAAAACATTGCTGGTCTGGGGAGCGTTAATTCTTGGCGTGGCGGTACTGCTGACAATGGCGTGGCGAATCTGGCGTGAGGTGAAGAAGGGCGGCGCGGCGTAACACAATAAAAAAGGCTCGCCGTGGCGAGCCTTTTCTTAATTCATGCCAATTACAGGCTGGAGACGTTTTCGGTCAGGTATTTTGCAACGCCATCCGGAGAGGCGTTCATACCTTCTTTCCCTTTTTCCCACTGAGCCGGGCAAACATCACCGTGCTCTTCGTGGAACTGCAGCGCGTCAACCATACGCAGCATTTCGTCGATGTTACGACCCAGCGGCAGGTCGTTAACAACCTGGTGGCGAACAACGCCGTTCGCGTCGATCAGGAAAGAACCACGCAGCGCCACGCCCGCTTCCGGGTGCTCGATGCCGTAGGCTTTCTGGATTTCGCGTTTGATGTCAGCAACCATTGCGTATTTCACTGCACCGATGCCGCCTTTGTCGACAGGGGTGTTACGCCATGCGTTGTGGACAAATTCAGAGTCAAAAGAAACGCCAACCACTTCAACGCCGCGCTTCTGGAATTCTTCATAACGTTTGTCGAACGCGATCAGTTCTGACGGGCAAACGAAGGTGAAATCCATCGGCCAGAAGAACAGAACGGTTGTTTTACCGTTGGTGTGCTGTTTGAAGTTGAAGTTTTCAACAATCTCACCGCTACCCAGTACCGCAGCTGCTGTGAAATCCGGAGCCTGACGAGTAACCAGTACCATATAATTCTCCTGCAAAGTTAAGGGTTTTTTGGAACGCAACGCGGGCCAGTATAGAGAGTGTTCGGCAATAAGACAAAGAGGCGCTGACAATCGTTCAGTGAGCTTTTACCTATCAATCTGGCTTCTATACATAAAATCATTCAAGTTGAATCAAGGCGGCAAGTCTGAGAACCCCCAGGAGCTTACCCAAGTAAGTGACTGGGGTGAGCAGACGCAGCCAACGCAGAGGCAGTTTGAAGGATGACGTGTAAATTAAAGTTGTTTATTTTTCGCCAGCACCATCATGCGCGGATAAAACTGCCAGAAACGCGCTTCCAGGGCATCGTAGTGGGTATCCAGGTCGTACCAGGAGTCGCGAAGGGCATCAAGACGAGGGCGACGACTGGCCATGCCGTTCAGGACATCCTGTATGAAATCCATATCACTGTAGCGCTCCAGCCACTTTTCTGACCACAGGTAGTTATTCAGATTCACAAAGTGTGGCGGCGATTCCGGCAGAATAATCTCAACCTGGGCATGGGCGTACCGCACAAAGGCCTGTAATGGGAAGTCCGGGGAGAGTTGCGTCCAGTGACGCGACAGGAAGTGATCCCACATTACATCGAGCGTAATGGGCGCTACGCGACGGGTTTGCGCTCGAAACCATTCCCGCGCCTCACGGACCTCCGGCAAGTTGTCGGTCATCACATCGATTCGACGATGCATAAAAATACCGTCCACCACATCAGGCGCATAGTTCGCTTGCGGATTCCCCCGCACAAAATCGGCCAGCAGATTGCCGGAAAGTGAGCTTTCGGCGAGGTACGCCAGGTGTAAGTGAGCAAGAAAATTCATGGTTTAATGTTTATCCAGAGGGGTAAAGGTTGCAGGGAGAACGCCCCGGCACTAGACTACCCGCCTCTTATTTTAGTCAGAGTCAGTGTCATGCGCGTTGCCGATTTTTCCTTTGAATTACCCGAGTCCCTGATTGCCCACTATCCGATGCCTGAGCGCAGTAGTTGCCGCTTACTGTCATTAGACGGGCCGACGGGCGCGCTGACGCACGGTACTTTCACCGATTTACTCGATAAGCTCAACCCTGGCGATCTGCTGGTCTTTAACAACACCCGCGTGATCCCGGCGCGTCTGTTCGGCCGTAAGGCCAGCGGCGGCAAGATTGAAGTGCTGGTTGAGCGTATGCTGGATGACAAGCGTATTCTGGCGCATATTCGCGCGTCTAAAGCGCCGAAGCCAGGCGCTGAATTGCTGCTGGGCGATGATGAGAGCATCAAGGCCACCATGACCGCGCGTCATGACGCGCTGTTTGAAGTCGAATTTAACGACGAACGTCCGGTTCTGGATATCCTCAATGCCATCGGGCATATGCCGTTGCCGCCGTACATCGACCGTCCGGATGAAGACGCCGACCGTGAGCTGTATCAGACGGTTTACGGTGAAAAACCTGGCGCCGTTGCGGCGCCAACCGCAGGTCTGCATTTTGACGATCCTTTGCTCGCCAAACTGCGTGACAAAGGCATCGAGATGGCGTTCGTCACGCTGCATGTCGGCGCCGGGACGTTCCAGCCTGTGCGTGTGGACACCATTGAAGACCACATCATGCACTCCGAATACGCCGAAGTGCCGCAAGACGTTGTGGATGCGGTGCTGGCCGCGAAAGCGCGCGGCAACCGGGTGATTGCGGTAGGTACGACTTCCGTGCGTTCGCTGGAAAGCGCGGCGCAGGCGGCCAAAAACGACCTCATTGAACCGTTCTTCGGCGATACGCAGATTTTTATTTATCCAGGTTATCAATACAAAGTGATTGATGCGCTGGTGACTAACTTCCATCTGCCTGAATCGACACTGATTATGTTGGTTTCGGCGTTTGCGGGTTATAAACACACCATGCACGCCTATCACGAAGCAGTAAAAGCGGAATATCGATTTTTTAGTTACGGTGATGCCATGTTTATCACGTACAATCCGCAGGCTGTTTCTGAGCAACCCTGAGAAGACTATCTCAGGTACTATTTTGCCGCCGTGGAGTGATTCCACGGTGAATGTGTAATCATCAGACTGTTTCTCTGATGCAGGAGAAAAAATGAAATTCGAACTGGATACCACCGACGGACGCGCTCGCCGTGGCCGCCTGGTGTTTGATCGTGGCGTAGTGGAAACGCCTGCTTTTATGCCTGTTGGCACTTACGGCACCGTCAAAGGGATGACGCCGGAAGAAGTTGAAGCCACTGGCGCGCAGATTATTCTCGGCAATACCTTCCACCTGTGGCTGCGCCCGGGTCAGGAAATCATGAAACTGCATGGCGACCTGCACGATTTCATGCAGTGGAAAGGCCCGATTCTCACCGATTCCGGCGGTTTCCAGGTGTTCAGTCTGGGCGATATTCGCACGATCACCGAACAAGGCGTTCACTTCCGCAATCCGATCAACGGCGATCCGATTTTCCTTGATCCTGAAAAGTCCATGGAGATTCAATACGATCTCGGTTCCGATATCGTGATGATTTTCGACGAATGTACTCCCTATCCGGCGGACTGGGACTATGCTAAACGCTCCATGGAGATGTCTTTGCGTTGGGCGAAGCGCAGCCGTGACCGTTTTGACGGCCTTGGCAATAAAAATGCGCTTTTTGGCATCATTCAGGGTAGCGTTTACGAAGATTTACGTGATATATCCGTCAAAGGTCTGGTAGATATCGGCTTTGATGGCTACGCTGTCGGCGGTCTGGCTGTGGGTGAGCCAAAGGAAGATATGCACCGTATTCTGGAGCATGTTTGCCCGCAAATCCCTACGGATAAACCGCGTTACCTGATGGGCGTCGGCAAACCAGAAGATCTGGTTGAAGGCGTGCGTCGTGGTATCGATATGTTTGACTGCGTGATGCCAACGCGAAACGCCCGTAACGGTCACTTGTTCGTGACTGACGGCGTGGTGAAAATTCGTAATGCGAAGCATAAAAGCGACACCAGCCCACTCGATGCCGAGTGTGATTGCTATACCTGTCGCCATTATTCGCGCGCTTACTTGCATCATCTTGACCGTTGCAACGAAATATTGGGCGCGCGACTCAATACCATTCATAACCTTCGTTACTACCAGCGTTTGATGGCGGGTTTACGTAAGGCTATTGAAGAGGGTAAATTAGAGAGCTTCGTGACCGATTTTTACCAACGCCAGGGTCGACCTGTTCCACCTTTGAACGTTGATTAATTTTAATAATGAGGGAATTTGAATGAGCTTTTTTATTTCTGATGCGGTAGCGGCAACAGGTGCTCCGGCGCAGAGCAGCCCGATGTCTCTGATTCTGATGCTGGTGGTGTTTGGTCTGATTTTCTACTTCATGATCCTTCGCCCACAGCAGAAGCGTACCAAAGAACACAAAAATCTGATGAGCTCCATTGCGAAAGGCGATGAAGTACTGACTAATGGTGGCCTGGTGGGTCGTGTGACCAAAGTAGCTGAGTCTGGCTACATTGTTATCGCGCTGAACGACACCACTGAAGTGGTTATCAAACGTGACTTCGTAGCTGCCGTTCTGCCGAAAGGCACCATGAAGGCGCTGTAATTTATTGTTTTCCCAAAGGGAACTGCCGTGTTAAACCGTTATCCTTTGTGGAAGTACATTATGCTGGTCGTCGTGATTGTCGTCGGCCTGCTTTACGCACTTCCCAACCTGTATGGTGAGGATCCGGCTGTTCAAATCACTGGCGCGCGCGGTGTCGCCGCCAGTGAGCAAACGCTGATCCAGGTCCAGAAAACGTTACAAGAAGAAAAAATTACTGCTAAGTCTGTGGCACTGGAAGAGGGCGCTATTCTTGCGCGCTTCGACTCCACCGACATCCAACTGCGCGCACGTGAAGCGCTGGTGGGCGTGCTGGGTGATAAATACGTCGTGGCGCTAAACCTTGCTCCAGCGACCCCGCGTTGGCTGGCTGCTATTCACGCAGAACCGATGAAACTCGGTCTTGACCTGCGTGGCGGCGTTCACTTCCTGATGGAAGTGGATATGGACACCGCTCTGGGTAAGCTGCAGGAGCAAAATATCGATAGCCTGCGCAGCGAACTGCGCGATAAAGGCATTCCTTATACGACTGTACGCAAAGAAGACAAATACGGTCTGAGCATTACGTTCCGTGATGACAAGGCCCGCGATGAGGCGATCGCTTATCTGACGCCCCGCCATCGCGATCTGGTGATCACAAGCCAGGGTAGCAATGTACTGCGTGCGGTAATGACCGATGCTCGCCTGAGCGAAGCCCGCGAATATGCGGTGCAGCAGAACATCAATATCCTGCGTAACCGTGTTAACCAACTGGGTGTTGCTGAGCCTGTCGTACAACGTCAGGGTGCAGACCGCATCGTCGTTGAGCTGCCGGGTATTCAGGATACTGCGCGTGCGAAAGAGATTCTGGGCGCCACCGCGACCCTGGAGTTCCGTCTGGTCAACACCAACGTAGACCAGTCTGCTGCCGCTTCCGGGCGTGTACCGGGCGATTCCGAAGTGAAACAGACCCGCGAAGGTCAGCCTGTTGTGCTGTACAAACGTGTGATCCTGACCGGTGACCATATCACTGACTCCACTTCCAGCCAGGACGAATACAACCAGCCGCAGGTTAACATCTCGCTGGACAGCGCGGGTGGCAACATCATGTCTAACTTCACCAAGGACAATATCGGTAAACCGATGGCGACCCTGTTTGTGGAGTACAAAGACAGCGGTAAGAAAGATGCTAACGGTCGTTCAGTACTGGTGAAGCAGGAAGAGGTGATCAACATCGCCAACATCCAGTCTCGCCTGGGCAACAGCTTCCGTATTACCGGCATCGACAACCCGAACGAAGCGCGTCAGCTCTCTCTGTTGCTGCGTGCCGGTGCGCTGATTGCGCCGATTCAGATTGTTGAAGAACGTACCATCGGCCCAACGCTGGGTATGCAGAACATCGAACAGGGTCTGGAAGCGTGTCTGGCAGGTCTGGCGGTTTCTATTCTGTTCATGATCTTCTTCTATAAGAAGTTCGGTCTGATCGCGACCAGCGCGCTGATTGCTAACCTGGTGCTGATCGTCGGCATCATGTCGTTACTGCCAGGGGCCACGCTGAGTATGCCGGGGATTGCGGGTATCGTGCTAACCCTTGCGGTGGCGGTCGACGCCAACGTACTGATCAACGAACGTATCAAAGAAGAGTTGAGCAACGGGCGTTCAGTGCAGCAGGCAATCAACGAAGGTTATGCGGGTGCATTCAGTTCCATCTTTGATGCGAACATCACTACGCTGATTAAAGTCCTGATCCTGTATGCAGTCGGCACCGGCGCAATCAAAGGCTTCGCTATCACCACCGGTATTGGTGTAGCAACGTCGATGTTTACCGCAATTGTCGGTACGCGTGCCATCGTAAACCTGTTGTATGGCGGCAAACGCATCAACAAGCTGTCAATCTGAGGAGTGCGTTGTGGCACAGGAATATACTGTTGAACAATTGAACCATGGCCGTAAAGTCTGGGACTTTATGCGCTGGGACTACTGGGCTTTCGGCATCTCCGGTCTTTTGCTGATCGCGGCCATTGTGATTATGGGCGTGCGAGGCTTTAACTGGGGGCTGGATTTCACCGGTGGTACGGTTATTGAGATTACGCTGGAAAAACCAGCAGAAATAGATGTCATGCGTGAAGCGTTGCAGAAGGCGGGTTTTGAAGAGCCGCAACTGCAAAACTTCGGCAGCAGCCACGACATTATGGTGCGCATGCCGCCGACGGAAGGCGAAAATGGCGGTCAGGTGTTAGGCAGCAAAGTGCTGACGATCATCAACGAAGCCACCGACCAGAATGCGGCTGTGAAGCGTATTGAGTTTGTCGGACCAAGCGTGGGTGCCGATCTGGCGCAAACGGGTGCCATGGCGTTGATTGTGGCGCTGATCTCCATCCTGGTGTACGTCGGTTTCCGCTTTGAGTGGCGACTGGCGGCAGGTGTGGTTATCTCTCTTGCGCACGACGTGATCATTACGCTGGGCGTGCTGTCGCTGTTCCATATCGAGATTGACCTGACTATCGTCGCATCGCTGATGTCGGTCATCGGTTACTCGCTGAACGACAGCATCGTGGTTTCTGACCGTATTCGTGAAAACTTCCGTAAGATTCGTCGCGGTACGCCTTACGAGATCTTTAACGTCTCCCTGACCCAGACGTTGCACCGTACCTTGATCACTTCCGGTACCACTTTGATGGTTATCCTGATGCTGTTCCTCTTCGGTGGTCCGGTACTGGAAGGCTTCTCACTGACCATGCTGATCGGTGTATCCATCGGTACGGCTTCATCCATCTATGTCGCATCAGCGCTGGCGCTGAAGCTGGGGATGAAACGCGAGCACATGCTGCAGCAGAAAGTCGAGAAAGAAGGGGCGGATCAGCCGTCAATTCTGCCTTAAGCAGACGTTCATGCTGTCATAGAAATCCCGGTCAAATGACCGGGATTTTTTTTGCTTATCCGTTTGAGTTTGCGGAAGTAAAACCCATTGTTCTCGGGGGAGGTGTTACTGCATGTGCGTGATGGCACTTTTATGCCATCAGGAGGAAAGGGCGATCTTCTGTCAGTTGAACTGTGCGTCTCTGTTCTTTTGATATTGACCCATTTGGACATAACCAATATGGTCAGCCATTAACTGCGCTTCGTGCTCACTGTGCGTCACCAGCAGCGCGGTTTGCCCCGCGTCCCGCAAAATATCCCGAACCTCTGTGCCGAGGCGCTCGCGTGTTTTTTTATCCAGGCTGGAAAAGGGTTCATCCAGCAGCAGGATGTCCGGATGCGGCGCCAGCGCACGGGCTAATGCGATACGTTGCTGTTGTCCGCCAGAGAGCTCATGAGGATAGCGGCCCGCATGGCTGTGCAATTCCACCATTCTTAGCAGTTCCGTCACTCTGGCCTGTTGCGCCTCACGCGGCATCCGGCGTAAACCAAACGCCACGTTTTGTTGCGCTGTCAGATGGGGGAATAACGCATATTCCTGAAATACCATCCCGACATGACGTTTCTCTGGCGGCAGATGTATGCCCGGTCCGGCGACTCGTCGTTGTGAAACATAAATCTCACCGCTTCGCAACCGTTCAAATCCGGCAACGGCACGTAACACCGTGGTTTTTCCGCAGCCGGAGGCACCCAGCAAACAGGCCAGTTCACCTTTACGCAAGGACATTGAAAATCCGTTCAGCACCGATTGCTGGCTGTTGCCATAGGCAACATGCACATCCTCAAGGCGTAATGCAATTTCTGACATTGTCGTTCCTTTAGTGGCGGCGCGTCAGTTGATGACGAACCAGCAAAATAACCGGCAGTGTGCCTGCAAGAACAATCATTAAGGCGGCAATAGCCCCTTCCTCATAGGTTCCGCGAGCGGCTTCTGCATAAAGCAACGTTGCCAGCGTCTCGAAGTTGACCGGACGTAAAAGCAGCGTCGTGGGCAACTCTTTCATCGCATCGGCAAAGACTAATAATGCGCTACTCACCAACGCCGGGCGCAATAACGGGAAGTGAACCCGGGCAAACGTTCCTGCGCCATTCTCCCCTAACAAACGCGAGGCTTGCTCAAGGGAAGGGGGGATGCGGCCGAGCCCGGAATCCAGTGCGCCGATGGCAATGGCCTGGAAACGCATGGCACAGCAGATAACCAGTAATATGCCCGCAGACATCAACGGCAAGCCGCGAATTTCCAGTAAATCTGCCAGCCATTTATCGACCGCCATCGCTGGCGTCAGAAAACCAATCGCCAGAATGGTCCCCGGAACCGCGTAGCCCAGGGAGGCCAGGCGCATGACGCCGCGACGAAATCCCGGCATCGCGTTGTCAGCAGCACTATGGCGCGCACTCCACGCCACCAGCAAACTGACGCACACAACCACAAGGGTGGTTCCCGCCGCCAGCGTCAGCGTGTTTTGCAATGCCGAAAGTAACGAGGCGGAAAGCGGATTCTCTTCACCTAACCGTTTTAGGCTTTCCCAGACCAAAAACAGGACCGGAGCCAGAAACCCGAGGATCACCGGCAGCGCAATGATCGCGCCGAGAAGCCATCCGCGCCAGCCGTGTACGCGTGTGGGTTGAATTTCCCGCAGGCTGCGGCTGCTAAACCCCTGTTTCCTGCGGCCATAAAATTCCAGCGTCAGAATGCAGAAAATAAACATCAGCATCATGCAGGCGATTTGCGCAGCGGATGCCAAATCAGAGCGAGAAATCCAGGTGGTGTACACGGTGACGGTCAGGGTTTGCACGCCGAGAAATTCGGACGCGCCAATGTCGTTCAGCGTTTCCAGCAACGCCAGACTGATACCGACTGCCAGCGCCGGGCGTGCCAGCGGCAGCGCAACGCGGAAGAAGGTCCCGGCAGCGCCGCAGCCCAACGTGCGGGCAGCTTCCAGCAGGTGTGCTGGCTGGCTAATAAACATTGCCCGGGTCGTCAGGTAAACATAAGGGTACAACACTAAACCGAGCAGAATAATGGCGCCTGGGAGTGAGCGCAAATCAGGCAGACGGAACTGTCTCGGGCTGTCAAACCCCAATAAAAAACGGATGAATGTTTGCAGCGGGCCGATGGGATGCATTAAATCGAGCCAGGCAAATGCCACAATATAGGTCGGCATTGCCAGCGGCAGCAGCAGCGCCCAACTGAGGATTTTACGCCCGGGGAAGTCCCATGCCGTGACCGCCCATGCGCTGCCGACGCCAATGACGCCCACCATCACCGCTACCCCCGCCAGTAACAGCACGGTATTTTTCAGAACGGAGGGCAGCACAAAGGTAATGAGATTATCCCAATGGGAGAAGTCAGCCTGTGTTGCCTGCCAGATGAGCGCCACGATAGGGGTGAGTACGCCCAGCGCAATACACAGCGCGCCAAGATGCAGCGGCGTTAATAACGACTGCGGCCCGGAAACCAGGCCGCGTAACGTCGTCAGATGAAGTGACTTATTGATCGAATCCAACTTTATCAACCAGGAGGCTTGCTTGTTTACGGTATTTCACAATTTCAGTTAACGGAACTTTGTCGACGTCAATCTCACCAATGGTCGCGCTGATAACAGGATCAAGCGTGACGCCTTTCAACACCGGATATTCAAAGTTTGCTTTGGCGTAGAGCTGCTGGGCTGGCGCAGACACCAGGTATTCCATCAGTTTTATGGCCTCTGCTTTATTCGGCGCGTAGCGGGCCACTGCGGCACCACTGATATTCACATGGGTGCCGCCTTGCTCAAAGGTCGGCTTAACGACTTTAATAGCGTCACCCCAACGGCGCGCATCGCTGCCTTCTTTTGCATTTTTCATGTGGCCGACGTAATAGGAGTTCGCCAGACCGATATCACAAATGCCGCCGAGAATATCCCGGGCGACGTCACGGTCACCGCCGGTGGCTTTACGCGCCAGGTTCGCCTTCACGCCACGCAGCCACTCTTCGGTTTTCGCTTCACCGTGGTGGGCAATCATGGCGGCAATCAGCGCCGTGTTATAAGGATGCTGCCCGGAACGGATACACACTTTACCTTTGTATTCCGGGCTGGAAAGCTGTTCGTAATGCCAGTTATCAATGGGCAGGGATTTGTCCGCATAGAGCACACGGGCGCGCATAGACAGCGCGAACCACTGATTATCTTCACCGCGTAAATTGGCCGGAATAGCCGCCTTCAGCGCGTCTGACTGTACCGGCTGCGTCACGCCCGCTTCGACTAAATCGATGAGATTACCGGCATCGACGGTCATCAGCAGGTCAGCAGGGGAATTTTTACCTTCCGCTTTCACGCGTTCGAGCATGCCGTCTTTAATATAAACCGTGCTCACTTTGACGCCGCTGGATTGTGTCCAGCTATCGAGTAATGGCTGAATCAGGCCAGGTTCACGCGTGGTGTAGAGGGTCAATGTCTCCTCGGCCAGCGCGGGTGCGCTGAAACAGAGAGCCAGGGCTGATGCAAGAGTGATTCGGTGCAGTCTGATGCTGGGCAGAGCATTCATCGTTTTTATCCCGGAGTAATTGGAACTAATCGTGATCCGAACAGGAGCCTGTTCTTCAGGCGCGCATACAATAAATGATAATCAGTAGCAGTGACAATTATGGGGAAATGCAACTGATTCACATTTACAAAACTTTAATCAACGATGTGATATGGCAGGGGCGGCGGCGTCGATGAGGGGAACGACGGAATGTAAAAACGGTGATCACTACTGACAGTATGCTGTCAGTAGCCCTGCTTTATGATCTCTCCTGAACTCACCCAAACAGGCAGGAGGAACCATGAAAAGCATTATTAATTGGTTTGAAATTCCGGTTGCGGATATGGAGCGCGCCATTGCGTTCTATGAGCCGGTGATGCAGATGTCGCTACGCCGTGAAAAAATGGATTGCGCTGATCTGGCCGTTTTCCCCTATGACGAACCGGCAACCGGGGGCGCACTGGCAAAATTTGATGGGATTACGCCATCGACGCACGGCGCTATTATTTATCTGCATACGGCAGATCTGGCGGCATCACTTGAACGCGTCACTACCGCTGGCGGCGAGTGCGTCTTTGGGCCGCTCGACCTGGGGCAGAATATCGGCACTATTGCGCTGTTTACCGACAGTGAAGGCAATCGTGTTGGCCTGCATCAACCCGTGTAATCATCGCTAACACAGAGAGTGAAAATGACCCGACGCGCCGACCGCTTGTTTCAGATTGTGCAAATCCTGCGTGGCAGGCGGCTGACAACGGCGGCGCTGCTGGCCGAACGGCTCGAGGTTTCCGAGCGGACAATCTATCGCGATATCCGCGACCTTTCATTATCCGGTGTACCAGTGGAAGGCGAAGCGGGGATCGGGTATCGCTTAATTGCGGGCTTTGATCTGCCTCCGCTGATGTTAACGCACCGCGAATCAGAAGCGTTGATGGTGGCCATTCGTTTGCTGAAAACATGGGGAGGGGATTCCCTTTCGCGGGAACTGGAGTCCGCGCAGGAGAAGGTGCTGGCGATATTGCCGGAAGAGAGCCGCCGCCGGGCTGAGCAGACGAGGATATTTGCGCCTGATTTTGGTACGCAGCCGCATTCCCGCAGTGCCTTTGATCTCATTCACCAGGCGGTATCGGTGCAGCAGGTACTGGCGTTGCATTATCGCGATGAAGCCGGACATCTCAGCTGGCGGGACGTGCAGCCGCTCGGGATGTTCTTCTGGGCAGAACACTGGCTGTTGATTGCCTGGTGTGAGCGGCGTGAAGATTACCGCTGTTTTCGCGTTGACCGTTGCCTGCAGATTACCCCGCTTGACCGACGTTTCCGTGAAGACGCTAACCGCTCGTTGAGTGATTTCTTGCGTAAAGTGCAATGTGAAGAAAGGCCGTAAATAGTCCTCTCTCCGGGATTGATAAAAAGTCAGCTTCGCGGGAAACTGCACATGACCTTATAGTTAACCCTGGTACTTCATCATCATGGCGATAATCCCCAAAAATTATGCGCGGCTGGAAAGCGGCTATCGTGAAAAAGCGCTGAAACTCTTCCCCTGGGTCTGTGGGCGTTGCTCGCGCGAGTTTGTCTACTCGAACCTGCGTGAATTGACGGTACATCATATGGATCACGACCACACCAATAATCCGGAAGATGGCAGTAACTGGGAACTGCTTTGCCTCTACTGCCACGATCACGAGCATTCAAAATACACTGAGGCCGATCTGTATGGTTCCACGGTCATTGCCGGGGAAGATGCGCAGAAGGATGTCGGGGAAGCGAAGTACAATCCGTTCGCTGATTTGAAAGCGATGATGGATAAGAAGAAATAAAAAAAGCACCGACGCTATTTTCGTTCGGTGCTTTTTTTGCCCGGTGCCGCTTAGCTTGCCGGGCCTACGATAATCACGTAGGCCGGTAAGCCATCTGGCTACTTAGCGCAATTAGAAGTTATAACCTACGACCAGGTATCCACCCCAACCGGTAGAACGGACGTTCTCTTTCATCCAGTTCAGATCGGCATCGTCATTCCATTGACCACCGTTATGCCAGTAACGGGCAACGACAGAGTAATGCCAGTGATCGTAGTTCAGTGCCAGGATGTGGCTTGACGCGATGGAGTCGTTAGTACGCTGTTTAATACCATTTTCAGCATACTGGCTCTTGTCGCCCAGATCGGAACCCCAGTCGAAGTTGGTGAAGCCGATGTAGCTCAGGTTACCGCCCCACAGTTGGGTGATTGGTACAAAGTATTTCACTTTGAAACGGTAGCCATCCCACTCGTTTTCATTTTCAGCGCCGTAGTTCTGCCACTGGTATTTCGCATAGACGTTCATGGACAGGCTCATCGGCAGACCGGTGTCGATGTCGGTACCCAGACCCATGTACCAGGTGCTCTGGCGACCATCTTTGTTACGACCCATGTCGTAGATGTAGTTGTTCGCGAAGTACCACTCTTTAAACGGACCAAAGCTCAGGTCGGTATTGGTCAGTTTGTCGATAGAGAAACGCGGTTCGATTTCCATAAACAGCGGGGAACCGTGGTTCCAGATACCTTTCGCATCGGTGTTACCACCGAAGAATACCGGGGCATCCGCGTAGCCGTAGAAGTCAAACCAGTCTTTTTTCGCGAAAGCTTCATATTCCAGATAGGTATCGTTACGGATCTGCGGTCCGAAACGCGTGTGGTAGCTACCGACCACGTTTACGCTCTGGTGCCACCAGTCAGAAAGATATTCCGGTTTGTCGTTTTCAGCTGCATTAACGGTGAAAGACGACGAGAGCGCCAGCACTGCACCGGCTGCGAGTAATGTTTTTTTCATATGTATGCCACTGTTTAAAAATCCCTTGCGGGAGTGAAAAAGGCGCAAATTGCGTTTCTAAATATTTCGTGTTTCTGCGGAACCTATTATAAAAACCCTTGCTCACAAAAATATGTCTTGTTTCACAGTTCTATCATTCACGTAATCGATTGCGTTCACGTTTGCGTACTTTAAGCGATGAGAATGTACTGACTCTAATGAATGTAGTCAATTTTCACTAAAAGTGAGGGGGATGTAAGGGGAATAACAAAACTGAGCGGAGATATGTTGCGGAACGAACAAAACGTTCCGCGTGGGCGTTTATTGCGTCACAGGCTGGATGTCGTGGATGCGAATGAACCCTGGCTGGTCCGGAGTCAATCCCTTTAACTGTAACGGAATATCAATGTCGCTGGGCGCAAGAAGACTGGCAGGGGCGTTAATCAATTGATTATGTACATTCACCTCCTGATAATTTTCAGTCGTTCCCTGGAGCTGTCCGTATTCCACCGTACCG
The DNA here is from genome assembly GCF_016811995.1 of Citrobacter sp. R56. Lineage (GTDB taxonomy): Bacteria > Pseudomonadota > Gammaproteobacteria > Enterobacterales > Enterobacteriaceae > Citrobacter_D > Citrobacter_D enshiensis. The sequence continues at coordinate 3,458,820 of NZ_CP069159.1, read as the reverse complement.
CTGAATGCCGGTAATGGATCGTTGGACTCACCCTGAATACGCAGCGTCAGACGCGTACCGTCGGCATTAGGGGCAATATTGATAAGCGACATGCGCAGTGTGCCAATCTGGCTGTTCAGACGGGCTGGCGTTTTGGAACCCGGTAACAGGTAAACGCCGCTGGACGATTTCGCATTCAACGTGTTTTGCTGCGTTATTTTTATGGTTTCCTGGTTCAACTGGGTCATTTCTGCACTCAGCGTACTGACGCTGTGATGCATCTGGCGTACTTCGCTCTGTTGCACACAGGCGCTGAGACTAAAGAGGCTTCCCACCAGGAGAATTCTTAGGTAACGTCTTGTCATGTAGATTATTTCCTTCATTGTCGGGATAACCTAATGGTAGGTCTCTACGTGAGCAAAGGCATAGATCCTTTGTCTCAAAAGCGCTCTGCCTTTGTTGTCACGTCAGTTCAGGGTAAAATAGATTTCGTTAACCACTGAGGTACAGGACGCCGTATGCATTGCCCATTCTGTTTCGCCGTAGACACTAAGGTTATTGACTCTCGTCTGGTCGGCGAGGGCTCTTCAGTACGCCGCCGTCGGCAGTGTCTGGTCTGTAATGAACGTTTCACGACGTTTGAAGTCGCGGAGCTTGTGATGCCGCGCGTGATAAAAAGTAACGATGTGCGTGAACCTTTCAACGAAGAGAAGCTGCGTAGCGGTATGCTCAGAGCGTTGGAAAAACGCCCGGTCAGCGCCGACGACGTAGAAATGGCGTTAAATCACATTAAATCGCAACTGCGCGCCACCGGGGAGCGTGAAGTTCCCAGTAAGATGATCGGCAATCTGGTGATGGAACAACTGAAAAAGCTTGATAAAGTTGCCTATATCCGTTTTGCCTCCGTGTACCGCAGTTTTGAAGATATCAAAGAATTCGGCGAAGAGATCGCTCGCCTACAGGACTAAGCCATGCTGGATGAGTTTTACATGGCGCGAGCGCTGAAACTTGCTGCGCGCGGGCGGTTCACCACGCATCCCAACCCGAACGTCGGTTGCGTGATTGTCAAAGAGGGCGAGATTGTCGGTGAAGGCTATCATCACCGCGCCGGTGAACCTCATGCTGAAGTCCATGCGCTGCGTATGGCGGGCGAGAAAGCCAAAGGTGCCACTGCGTATGTCACGCTGGAACCGTGCAGCCATCATGGCCGTACGCCGCCGTGCTGTGATGCATTAGTGGCGGCAGGTGTCACCCGCGTCGTCGCGGCCATGCAGGATCCCAACCCGCAGGTGGCCGGGCGAGGACTGTATCGTCTGCAACAGGCAGGCATTGACGTGAGCCACGGGCTGATGATGAGCGACGTGGAAGCGTTGAATAAAGGCTTTCTCAAGCGGATGCGTACGGGATTTCCGTATATTCAGCTGAAGCTTGGCGCCTCGCTCGATGGCCGCACGGCGATGGCCAGCGGCGAAAGCCAGTGGGTCACCTCGCCACAGGCGCGGCGTGACGTGCAGCGTCTGCGCGCGCAAAGCCATGCCATTCTGACCAGCAGTGCGACGGTACTGGCTGACGATCCGGCATTAACGGTGCGCTGGGATGAACTGGACGCGGATACGCAGGCGTTTTATCCGCAGGAAAATCTGCGCCAGCCGGTGCGCATTGTTATCGACAGTCAAAACCGCGTCACACCCGAACATCGCATTGTGCAGCAGCCGGGTGAAACCTGGTTTGCCCGTACGCACAGCGACGATCGCCACTGGCCGGAAGGCGTAAAGTCAATCATTACCCCGGAGCACAACGGCCATCTTGACCTTGTCCTGCTGATGATGCAGCTTGGCAAACAGCAGATTAACAGTCTCTGGGTTGAAGCGGGACCGACGCTGGCGGGGGCATTGTTACAAGCCGGATTAGTGGATGAGCTTATCGTCTATGTTGCGCCTAAACTGTTAGGAAGCGACGCCCGGGGATTATGTGTACTGCCGGGGCTTGAGAAATTAAGTCAGGCCCCCCATTTTAAATTCAATGAGATACGCTATGTAGGCCCGGATATTTGCCTGCATTTAGTGGGCGCATGATCTCCCGGTTCGAAAGGGAAGCAGCGCACAAAATATTATGATAAAATCCGCCCCCCTGCGGGGCCACAAATGAACCCGAAGGAAGAGTATGAACATTATTGAAGCTAACGTTGCTACCCCGGACGCTCGCGTCGCCATCACCATTGCGCGTTTCAACAACTTTATCAATGACAGCCTGCTTGAAGGTGCGATTGACGCCCTGAAACGTATTGGTCAGGTAAAAGATGAAAACATTACTGTCGTTTGGGTTCCGGGCGCGTATGAGCTGCCGCTGGCGGCTGGCGCACTGGCAAAAACCGGTAAATATGACGCGGTGATTGCGCTGGGTACGGTTATCCGTGGCGGTACTGCACACTTCGAATATGTCGCTGGCGGGGCAAGCAATGGCCTGGCGCATGTCGCTCAGGAAAGCGGAATCCCGGTAGCCTTTGGTGTTCTCACCACTGAAAGTATTGAACAAGCTATTGAACGTGCTGGCACTAAAGCCGGTAATAAGGGCGCTGAAGCTGCACTGACCGCGCTTGAAATGATTAATGTATTGAAAGCCATTAAGGCCTGATTTTTGTAAGGGGAAATCCGTGAAACCTGCTGCTCGTCGCCGCGCCCGTGAGTGTGCCGTCCAGGCGCTCTACTCCTGGCAGTTGTCCCAGAACGACATCGCTGATGTTGAATACCAGTTCCTGGCGGAACAAGACGTCAAAGACGTTGACGTCCTGTACTTCCGTGAACTGCTGTCGGGAGTGGCGACTAATAGCGCGTATCTCGACGGTCTGATGAAGCCGTACCTGTCCCGCCTGCTGGAAGAGCTGGGTCAGGTAGAAAAAGCGGTGCTGCGCATTGCGCTGTTTGAACTGTCCAAACGTCAGGATGTGCCATACAAAGTGGCCATTAACGAAGCTATCGAACTGGCGAAAACCTTCGGTGCCGAAGATAGCCACAAGTTCGTCAACGGCGTACTGGATAAAGCAGCACCTGTGATTCGCCCCAACAAAAAGTAATCTGCAGGCCGTCAGAAGAGCGGGATGTTTCCGCTTGCCTGGCGGCCTTTTCTTTTTTCCTGCTGAGGCATAACGTATGGCATGCGGCGAGTTCTCCCTGATTGCCCGTTATTTTGATCGTGTAAGAAGCTCTCGCCTCGATGTCGAGACCGGCATTGGTGACGATTGCGCTCTCCTGAATATCCCTGAAAAACAGACCCTGGCGATCAGCACCGATACGCTGGTGGCGGGCAACCACTTCCTTCCTGATATTGATCCTGCCGATCTGGCCTATAAGGCGCTGGCGGTAAACCTAAGCGATCTGGCTGCGATGGGGGCCGACCCCGCCTGGTTGACACTGGCATTGACGCTCCCCGAGGTGAATGAAGCCTGGCTTGCCGCGTTCAGTGACAGTCTGTTTGAACAACTCAATTATTACGGTATGCAGTTGATCGGCGGCGATACCACGCGTGGACCGTTGTCGATGACGCTGGGTATCCATGGCTATGTCCCCGTCGGGCGTGCCTTAAAACGCTCGGGTGCGAAACCGGGCGACTGGATCTACGTTACCGGAACGCCAGGCGACAGCGCCGCAGGGCTGGCGATTTTACAGAATCGATTACAGGTCGCAGAGGCGAAAGATGCAGAGTATCTGTTGAAGCGCCATTTACGTCCTATGCCGCGTATTTTGATCGGCCAGGCGCTGCGCGATCTGGCGAGTGCGGCTATCGATCTCTCCGATGGACTGATCTCCGATTTGGGCCATATCGTCACGGCCAGCGGTTGTGGGGCTCGTGTTGATGTGGACGCATTACCGTACTCCGATGCGCTCTCCCGTCATGTGGCGCCAGATCAGGCTCTGCGTTGGGCGCTCTCCGGCGGTGAAGACTATGAATTATGCTTTACCGTCCCGGAAATTAACCGCGGCGCACTGGATGTGGCTATTGGTCAGCTTGGCGTTCCGTTTACCTGCATTGGGCAAATGAGCGCAGATGTGGAAGGCATGAATTTTGTGCGTGACGGGAATCCTGTCACCTTTGACTGGAAAGGATATGACCATTTTGCCACGCCATAAAGATGTCGCGAAAAGTCGGTTAACACTATGTAATCCGTGGCATTTATTGGCGACAGGATTTGGCAGCGGGCTTAGCCCTGTCGTGCCAGGTACAATGGGGTCGCTGGCGGCGATCCCTTTTTGGTATCTGATGACATTTTTACCCTGGCAGCTCTATTCTCTGGTGGTGATGCTGGGGATCTGCATCGGTGTTTATCTTTGCCATCAGACGGCGAAAGATATGGGCGTGCACGATCACGGTAGCATTGTGTGGGACGAGTTTATCGGGATGTGGATAACCCTGATGGCATTACCCACCACGGCCTGGCAGTGGGTGGCCGCCGGGTTTGTGATTTTCCGTATACTTGATATGTGGAAGCCCTGGCCGATCCGCTGGTTTGACCGCAACGTTCATGGCGGAATGGGGATTATGGTCGATGATATCGTCGCGGGCGTGATTTCCGCCGGAATCCTGTATTTCATCGGACATCACTGGCCGATTGGGTTGATTTAAACGCGCATATTGCCGGATGGCCCGGCCCACGGATTTGCACGACGCCAGTGTAGGCCCGGTAAGCGTAGCGCCACCGGGCGAGATTTTGCCGGATGGCGGCATGAATGTCCGATCCGACCTACGGGTTTGCACGGTGCCAGCGTAGGCCCGGTAAGCGTAGCGCCACCGGGCATTATCACATTACTTAAACCCCACCACCGGATGCGGTTTGTACGGTGTTTCCAGTTCGGCAATCTGTTCGGGTTGCAGCGTTAAGTCCACGGCATTCAGCAGTTCATCGAGCTGTTCTTCGCGTGATGTGCCGATAATTGGCGCAGCGACGCCACGTTTACTCAGCAGCCAGGCCAGTGCGACCTGGGAACGTGTCGCGCCAAGCTCTTCACTGACGCCAGCCAGACGTGCGGCGATTTGCGCGTCATTTTCATCGCTCTCATTGTACAAATTTTTGCCTACCTCATCAGAGACCAGACGGGCGGTGGTTTCACCCCAGGGCCGCGTCAGGCGTCCGCGCGCCAACGGACTCCAGGGGATCACCGCCACGCCTTCCTGGTAACACAGCGGCAGCATTTCGCGCTCTTCTTCACGATAGATAAGGTTGTAGTGATCCTGCATGCTGACGAACTGTGCCCAGCCATGCTGTTTCTGGAGCGCCAGCGCCTGCGCGAATTGTGCTGCGTACATAGAAGAGGCGCCGAGGTAGCGTGCCTTGCCGGACTTTACCACGTCGTTCAGGGCTTCCAGCGTCTCTTCAATGGGCGTGTTGTAGTCCCAACGGTGAATTTGCAGAATATCGACATAGTCCATGCCAAGGCGGGTGAGGCTGTCATCAATTGAACGCAGAATTTGCGCCCGGGATAATCCTTCCGGCAGGTCGCCGACGGGATAAAAGACTTTGGTCGCGACCACCACCTCTTCGCGACGGGCAAAATCCCGCAGGGCGCGTCCGACAATTTCTTCGCTGCTCCCGTCGGAATAACTGTTGGCGGAATCGAAGAAATTAATGCCGCCAGCGAGTGCGCGTTGAATGATGGGGCGACTGCTTTCTTCCGGTAGCGTCCAGGCGTGATTGCCGCGATCCGGTTCACCGAACGTCATGCAGCCCAGGCAGAGGCGAGAGACCCGGAGATCCGTTTTTCCTAACGTATTGTATTGCATGATACCACTCCTGCTTTGCTGTTCATCGTTCAAGCATAGCAGGAGTGAGGAGGGGAGTTACGCCAGCCAGGCCTTGATTCTGGCTTCAATACCTTCAGCGTTGAGTCCCAGTTCTGCACGAGCTTCGTCCTGGGTCCCTTGTGGGATGAAATGGTCTGGCAAACCGAGGTTAAGCACCGGCACGGGTTTACGATGCGCCATCAGCACTTCGTTGACACCGCTGCCTGCACCGCCCATGACGGCGTTCTCTTCAAGGGTGACCATTGCCTCGTGGCGAGCTGCCATTTCCAGAATCAACGTTTCATCCAGAGGTTTCACAAAACGCATATCGACTAAGGTCGCATTGAGTGACTGCGCCACTTTGGCCGCTTCTGGCATCAGCGTACCGAAATTCAGAATCGCCAGTTTTTCACCGTGGCGTCTGACGATCCCTTTGCCGATCGGCAGTTTTTCCAGCGGCGTCAGTTCAACCCCTACCGCATTACCGCGTGGATAACGTACGGCGGCAGGACCCTCGCTGTAGTGATAGCCGGTGAAGAGCATCTGACGACATTCGTTTTCGTCGCTCGGCGTCATGATGACCATTTCCGGAATGCAGCGCAGGAAGGAGAGATCGAACGCCCCCTGATGTGTCTGCCCGTCAGCACCCACAATCCCCGCCCGGTCGATAGCAAACAGGACCGGCAGTTTTTGAATCGCGACATCGTGCAGCACCTGATCGTAGGCGCGTTGCAGGAAGGTGGAGTAAATCGCCACCACCGGCTTATAACCGCCAATCGCCAGACCGGCCGCAAAGGTCACCGCGTGTTGTTCAGCAATCGCCACATCGAAATAGCGATCGGGGAATTTACGCGAGAACCCCACCATCCCGGAACCTTCACGCATCGCCGGTGTGATGGCCATCAGTTTGTTGTCTTTGGCCGCCGTTTCACATAACCAGTCGCCGAAGATTTTCGAGTAACTCGGCAGGCCGCCGCTGCTTTTGGGCAGACAACCGCTGGAGGGATCAAATTTGGGAACGGCGTGGAAGGTAATCGGGTCTTTTTCTGCGGGTTCGTAACCACGACCTTTCTTGGTCATGATGTGCAGGAACTGCGGTCCTTTCAGGTCGCGCATGTTCTTCAGCGTGGTAATGAGTCCGACGACGTCGTGACCATCGACCGGCCCGATGTAGTTAAAGCCCAGCTCCTCAAACAGCGTGCCGGGGACGACCATGCCTTTGATATGTTCTTCGGTGCGCTTGAGTAACTCTTTAATCGGCGGTACGCCGGAGAAGACTTTTTTCCCGCCTTCGCGTAGCGAAGAGTACAGCTTGCCGGAAAGCAGCTGCGCCAGATGATTGTTCAGCGCGCCGACATTCTCGGAGATCGACATTTCGTTGTCGTTCAAAATGACCAGCATGTCCGGCTTGATATCGCCCGCATGGTTCATCGCCTCAAACGCCATCCCTGCGGTGATGGCACCGTCGCCAATCACACAGACGGTACGGCGGTCTTTACCTTCCTTTTCAGCGGCAACGGCAATACCAATTCCGGCGCTGATGGAGGTAGAAGAGTGACCGACGCTCAATACGTCGTACTCGCTCTCTTCACGCCACGGGAAGGGGTGTAAACCGCCTTTCTGGCGAATGGTGCCGATTTTATCGCGGCGGCCGGTGAGAATTTTGTGCGGATAAGCCTGATGCCCCACGTCCCAGATCAACTGGTCAAACGGGGTATGGTAGACATAGTGCAATGCCACGGTCAGTTCTACCGTGCCCAGCCCGGAGGCGAAGTGTCCACTCGAACGGCTTACGCTGTCGAGTAAATAGCGGCGCAGCTCGTCGCAGAGTTTCGGCAGGCTCTCTTTCGGGAGCAGACGTAACTCCTGGGTGGAATCGACCAGTGCCAGGGTAGGGTATTTGGCTATATCAAAACTCATCAGAGACTCATCGTTTGTTTACCCAAATTGCCGTGTGTCCACGGCAATTCATTGCTCAGGGTAGTCAATTATTTATCACGCTGGATTATGTAGTCCGCTAGCGCTTCCAGTGCCGAAGTATCGAGTGATAATGCGGCCAGTTGACGTAAAGACTGGCGCGCGTCATCAATCAGATCCTGGGCTTTATTCCGGGCTTGCTCAAGGCCCAAAAGTGCAGGATAGGTACTTTTGCCAAGTTGCTGATCAGCCCCCTGACGTTTACCCAACGTTGCAGTATCGCCCACCACATCCAGAATGTCATCCTGAACCTGGAAGGCTAAGCCGATACTTTCTGCGTATTTATCGAGTATCGGCAGGGCATTTCGTCCGTTTTCTCCGGCACTTAGGGCACCGAGACGAACCGCGGCGCGAATGAGAGCGCCAGTTTTATGGCGATGGATTCGTTCCAGCGCTTCCAGCGGGACCTGTTTTCCTTCGGCATCAAGATCCAATGCCTGGCCGCCGCACATGCCCGCGATACCGCTCGCGTTCGCCAGTTCTGAGATCATGGCGATACGGTCGCGATCGGCGACTTCCGGCATCGGCGCGTCGCTGATGATGGAGAACGCCAGGGTTTGCAGGGCATCGCCCGCGAGGATCGCGTTGGCTTCACCAAATTTTACATGACAGGTCGGCAGACCGCGACGCAGATCATCGTCGTCCATCGCCGGTAAATCATCATGGATCAATGAATATGCATGTATGCACTCAACGGCGGCTGCCGGGGCATCAAGCGTAGTGATGCTGACGCCAAACATCTGACCGGTCGCGTAAACCAGGAACGGGCGCAGGCGCTTACCGCCTAATAGTGCGCCATACTGCATGGTTTCAACCACGGGAGTGTTCTGAAAGGGCAGTGGTGCGATAAAACGACTCAACGCCTGGTTTGCTTGCTCAACGCAAGCCTGTAACTGCTGCGTAAAATCCATTTACTTACTCATTGTCCGGTGTAAAAGGCGTGGGTGAGGCGTCTTCATTATCAGTCAGCAGGATCTGCACACGCTGTTCAGCTTGTTGCAGCTTAGCCTGCCCCTGACGTGCCAGCTGCACGCCACGTTCGAATTCGTTCAGCGCCTCTTCCAGCGGCAGGTCGCCACTTTCCAGACGGGTAACAATCTGTTCCAGCTCGCTCAGCGCTGTTTCAAAGCTGGCGGGCGCCTCGTTTTTCTTCGGCATAATGAATGTCTGACTCTCAATATTTTCAGCCCCACCATGGTAACGGACTCAGGGCAATTATCAAATAACGTGCAATGTGCACAGGAGGCGCGCGATGGTGGTATACTTGCGCCCCTGGATGCAGCCGCAGGTGTGGGCTGCTGTATTTTTCCCATAACAAGTCCTTTAGACTTGCCAACGAACCATTGCCGCCATGAAGTTTATCATTAAATTGTTCCCGGAAATCACCATCAAAAGCCAATCTGTGCGTTTGCGCTTTATAAAAATTTTGACCGGAAACATCCGTAACGTTTTAAAGCACTATGACGAGACGCTTGCCGTTGTCCGCCACTGGGACAATATTGAGGTTCGCGCCAAAGATGAAAACCAGCGTCTGGCAATCCGCGACGCGCTGACCCGCATTCCGGGTATCCACCATATTCTCGAAGTGGAAGACGTGCCGTTCACCGACATGCACGATATTTTCGAGAAGGCGCTGGTCCAGTATCGCGACCAACTGGAAGGTAAAACCTTCTGCGTCCGCGTCAAGCGTCGTGGTAAGCACCCCTTCAGCTCTATTGAAGTCGAACGTTATGTCGGCGGCGGTTTGAATCAGCACATTGAGTCCGCGCGTGTGAAGCTGACCCACCCGGATGTGACCGTACATCTGGAGGTGGAAGACGATCGCCTGCTGCTGATCAAAGGTCGTTACGAAGGTATTGGCGGCTTCCCGATCGGTACACAGGAAGATGTCCTGTCGCTGATTTCTGGTGGTTTTGACTCCGGTGTTTCCAGCTACATGCTGATGCGTCGCGGCTGCCGCGTGCATTACTGCTTCTTTAACCTCGGCGGTGCTGCCCATGAAATCGGCGTGCGTCAGGTTGCTCACTATCTGTGGAACCGCTTCGGCAGTTCGCACCGCGTGCGTTTTGTCGCGATCAACTTTGAACCAGTGGTTGGCGAGATCCTTGAGAAAGTAGATGACGGCCAGATGGGCGTGGTACTTAAACGCATGATGGTGCGTGCGGCGTCGAAAGTGGCGGAACGTTATGGCGTACAGGCGCTGGTGACCGGCGAAGCGCTGGGCCAGGTGTCCAGCCAGACCCTGACCAACCTGCGTTTGATTGATAATGTCTCCGACACGCTGATCCTGCGCCCGCTGATCTCTTACGATAAAGAGCACATCATCAATCTGGCGCGCCAGATTGGTACGGAAGACTTTGCGCGGACCATGCCGGAATACTGCGGCGTGATCTCGAAAAGCCCGACGGTGAAAGCGATCAAAGCGAAGATTGAAGCGGAAGAAGAGAATTTCGACTTTAGCATCCTCGATAAAGTGGTCGAAGAAGCAAACAATGTCGATATTCGCGACATTGCGCAGCAGACCCAGCAAGACGTGGTGGAAGTTGAGACCGTCAGCGGTTTTAGCCCTAACGATGTGATTCTGGATATTCGCTCCATCGATGAGCAGGATGACAAACCGCTGAAAGTCGAAGGCGTGGATGTGGTGTCTCTGCCATTCTACAAACTGAGCACCAAATTCGGCGATCTCGACCAGAGTAAAACCTGGTTGCTGTGGTGCGAACGCGGTGTGATGAGCCGTTTGCAGGCGCTGTATCTGCGCGAGCAAGGCTTCGAGAACGTGAAGGTGTATCGCCCGTAGTTGTTGTTTACCCCGGCCATCTGCGCCGGGGTAAGTTTAATCCTGCGAATAAAGCGTCGCGACGCTTCTCACCAACTGGTCGGCAATTTGCGGGATGGCTTCTGTACTAAAAAATCCCATCGTCACCGCAATCGCAACCAGCTCTCCATTTTTATTCCGCAGCGGACAGGCAATCGACTGTGCGCCAGGGATCCCTTGCGTCGGATTGTGGCGCACCGCATAGCCCTGAGACTGTATCTGTTCAATGAGTTGCGCTTGCGCCTTATTCTGCGCCTGATAGTGGGAATAACTCATGAACACTTGCCCTGCTGAACTGGCATCAAGCGGAACGGGCGTATTGGGCAGAAAATCGATATCCACGTTACGAAAACTGCGATTGTAGTGCTTAAGCACCAATCCTGTGTCGGTCGCGATGACGACACCGGTTGAATGGTTGAAGGTATCGCGAAAAGCGATCAGCAGCGTATTAAGCTCACTCACCGGATCGCGTGCTGCCGCCGGATCTCCCGCCATCTGAAGAAGGGTTGACCCCAGGCAATAGAGCCCTTTTTCGTTTTGCCCCAGCATACCCGTTCGACAGAGCGAAACCAGATACTTATGTAAACGACTTTTGGACAATTTGCATCCGGTGGCGATATCGATTGCCCGCGCCTGACCGTTTTGACTGGCAACAAACGTCAGAATGTTGACGGCGATATCAACCGAATTTACCCCTTGCGATGTTTCAGCCATATGCGTTCTCTTTTTTTATCCATCGCGAGTATACCATCGCGGCTGAAATCCTTACTGCCTTCGCAATTTAAAAAGCGCGCTACGCCTAAATGGTGAGACGTTGACCTGTATCAAGTTAATCAATGGTGTACCTGGATTAACTAATGGTGAACTTTTGTGGAGGCAAGGACATGGATGCATTGAGCAATACCCGATTAAAAAGAAGAACCCTGCTAAAAGGGTTTGGCGTAGTGGGGTTATCGTCACTGGTGCCAACGTTTCTGACGCTGCGCCAGGCCAACGGTTCACCGTTGCCCCGGGTTCGCCTTAAGCAAACGGATTACCAGACGTTTCAGTCGACCTGTGCGATGGAATGTTTGCACTGCAACCTGACGGCGTATGTCTGGAAAGACCGCTTAATGAAAATTGAAGCGACGAAAGGCTTCAATGTGAAGTGCTGTTTGCGGGGAATTAGCCGGACGAAATGGGTCTACCACCCGTTACGCTTAACGCAACCGCTGCTGCGTACGGGGGAAAAAGGCGAGGGTAAATTTAAGCCGATCAGCTGGGATGCCGCGCTGGATCTGATTGAAAAGAAAATCAGGGAGACAATCGGCACTGACGGCAATAAAGGTTTACTGCTCACAGCCGCTTCCGGGAACATGGACTCCATCAAGAATGATATGGGCAAAGCCTTCTTCGATTATCTCGGTGGCAGTACAAAAACGGCCGGCTCGTTATGTTGCGCAGCGGTCACCGCCGCGATGATGCCGATGGTGGGACTGCGTTATGCCGATACCCGCGACACGATAGCAGACAGCCGCTACATCTTGTGCTGGGGAAACAATCCGGCAGTCACCATGCACGCCTATTTTAAACATTACTCACAGGCGCAACGCAACGGTGCGCGACTGGTGGTGATCGATCCGCGATTTAACGAAACGGCGGCGAAAGCTGACGAGTGGGTGCCGATTGTGCCTGGTACAGATATCGCGCTGGCGTTAGGGATGATCAACATCATCATGCAGGAGAAACGCTATGACGCTGACTTCCTGCGTGCGCATACCGGAGCGGTTTACCTGGTCGATAAACAGCAGCAGTTGATGCGTGTTGACCCGAAGGAAGCAGACAGCTATCTGGTATTTGATACGCTGACCCAGACCCTGAAACGCCATGATGCGCCAGGCGTCATGCCTGCATTGCTGAGTGATGAATTGCCCGCCAGCAGTGATTTTACCACCGTGCTTGATAACGTATGGGCACAGGCGAAGCCCTGGACGGCGCAAAAGGTAGAGGAAGAAACCGATGTCCCCGCGCAGACGGTATTACGCCTGGCGCGGGATTACGCGTCAACGCAACCGGCGATGATTGTCCAGAACATGTCCGGTGCGCAGCGAACCGAGTTTGGCACTTACGTTGCGGCCAGCCAGTTTTATCTCGCGCTGATCACCGGCAATATCGGCAAAGCCGGGGCGGGGGTTTGCGATGCCGGTGGCGTCAGACAGATGGCAAAATTTTCGCCCATCGTCCCTCCGGCACCCAATGCCGCCAAAATCCCCTCCATTCCTATTCCCAAAATCGGTGACTGGGTCGTTAACGAAAAACCGCACGCGATTAAGTTCTGGTGGAACATGACGCTGGGGGCCATGACACAACTGCCGAATACCAATCAGGTCAGGGAAGCCTTTAAAAAAGTGCCGTTTGTGGTGGTAGCCGACAATCTGATGAGTTCGTCTGCGTTGTACGCCGATCTGGTTTTGCCTGTAACCACGATTTTTGAAGATGTCAGCTTAATGGCGGGCGTGCGCAGTCACTATGTGCAACTGATGGAAAAAGCGGTGGAACCCCCAGGAGAAGCAAAACCCGATTACTGGATTTTTGCTCGCCTGGCCGAGCGCTTTGGCTTTGGTGAGGTCTTTAACCAGCCCATTGAACACTACATCGATACCTGTCTTAAAGGCTCGGGCATTACCCGTGAAATGTTGAAAAAAGGGCCGGTATGTCCTGTTGAGGAAGAGTGGATCCCGTTTAAAGACGGGCAGTTCCGCACATCGACCGGCAAAGCGCACCTCTACATAGAGGAGTGGGCCAAAAAGGATTTTCTGCCGGTGGTGACCTGGAAGCAGGTGAAAGAGTCGGTAAAAGGTTCGCCTGAACTGGCGAGTCAGTATCCGCTAATGGCGGTGCAGCGCAAACTGGCGCGCAGTGTGCATTCCAGCCACGGCATGAACGAATGGATCCTCGAAGTTCAGCGTAACCGCCCGAACGTGATGATTCACCCTGAAGACGCCCGCCAGCGTCAGATCCAGGCAGGAGAGTGGGTCGTGGTGTTCAATCATCGCGGACAACATCGGGCGATTGCCGACGTGACCACACATATCAAACGCGGGGTGGTGAGTCTGGATAACGGTTGGTGGGAGCAACAGGGCGGAAGCAGCAGTCATGTCACTAACGATCAGGTGGAAGTGTTGGGGAATGGACACTGTTGCAACAGTACGCTGGTGGATGTGAGAAGGGAGGCATAATCGCGATGAAACAATATGGATTTCTTATTGATATGCAGAATTGCTATGGCTGCAAAACCTGTAGCATGGCCTGCAAATCGGAAAATATGACCCCTCTTGGGGTGTTATGGCGTCGGGTTCGCGAACGTCATACGGATGAACCCAACACCCAGGCGTTTATTAGTATGTCGTGCAATCAGTGCGATGACCCGCAGTGTATGAAAGTGTGTCCAGCGGGAACGTATACGAAGCGGGCTGATGGCATCGTGATACAGGATCACGAGCGCTGCATTGGCTGTCGGATGTGCATCATGGCCTGCCCGTGGAGCGCGCCGGTTTACGATCCCGAAGAAGGTAAAACCAGTAAATGCAACCTGTGTGCCGAACGCCTTGATGAGGGGTTACAGCCACGTTGCGTGGAGTCCTGTCCGGCAGGCGTATTACGCTTTGGTGAGATAGCGGAATTGCGTAAGGAACACACGACGCAGTGGGCGATACTGGAAAAACGCTACAACCTGCCCGATCACACGATCAGTCAGCCAAACATTGTCATTATTCCCCCCAGGGATTGAGGAGAACGAAATGGAACATTATGAATTGCCATTGGTTTTCTTCACCGTCTTTGCGCAGTGGGGAATTGGCGGCGTACTGGCGTTAACGCTGTGTCAGCATTTCAGCACAAAAAAATTCAGCGCGATGCAATACCGCACGCTGGCATCATGGTTCTGGGTTATCACGGTGCTGGGATCGTTTGCCTCGCTGGCGCACCTGGGATCGCCTGAAGGCGCTTATCGCTCGCTTTTCGGGTTAGGGAATTCCTGGCTTAGTCGGGAAGTGGCGATGTTTATTGCGTTGAATGGCGTGATATTCTGCTGGCTAGTGCTGTGTTGGTATAAGCCTGAACATCATGCCGTTGGCCTTCTGGGGGGAATCACTGCGCTTGTGGGGCTGATATCTATTCTGGTGACGTCGCAGGTTTACCATCAGATGGTGCTGCATCCGCTGTGGTCTTCGGTTGCTACACCTGTCAGTTTTTTGGCAACGGCTATTCTGCTCGGGTTTATGAGTGTGGCGGTGGCGTTTGGCTACTGGCATAACGCATCCCCGATCTTATGCAAATCTGGGATCATCATCGGAATTTTGTTAAGCGCAGGCGCGTTGTTGATCCGCTTCCAGGTTCCGGGCGCTGATGCTGCAAGTCCTCTGTTCTGGTGGCAGCTATTAGCCAGTATCTGTGTTGCCGTATGGGGCATTTCTCGCCTGAATGTTGGGGTAAGCGCTTACGCGTGGGGGGCCGTTATTGTGACGGGCGAACTGGCGGGAAGAATGCTGTTTTACAGTAATGTCATGAGCGGAGCGCCATGGTTCTAAGCGGGTATGTTTTTCCCTCTTCGAACGCAGTATTTTTGCAGGCCGGATGACGAAGTATTACGCCGTCATCCGGCAATCTGACACTGTTATTCAAAGCGAATGGGGAGCGTTTTCCCATTCGATTCCCAGACACCCTGATAGACACCCTCTTTTAAATCCAGCGTGATCTTCTCTTCGGTTTCAGCAGAAATACTCGTTCTCAGCTCATAGTGCTGAGCATTCTCCGTACCGCATTTACCGGTAAGTTCGATAGGTGAGCCGTATTTTTCATAAAAGTAGGCTCCGCTGGCCGATGCTTCATTACAGGTGATATTCATCACGATGCGCATACTTTTTCCCAACGTGCCGTAGACTAACTTGCCGTTAAGCGAGGGGGCAGGGGAGAGGGTTTTTTCACTGTTACCGGAAGTCAGTGACTTCCCGTAGGGGGTCAGTTGGTCGTGTAACGTTGCGGCGGCGATTTTCGTCGTGAAATCACCGAGCTCATCCATCGCGCGGCTTGCATGGTTGCTGCAACGTCCATTAATGAAGACGAGATCGCCTTTCTGGAGCGAGAAATTATCAACATAGTACAGCCCGCCCTCATACGTCGCGCATGAGGCATAGAACTCTTCGTAATTAAAATCTTCGCCTTTTTCCGCTTTGATTTGCTCTGCCGACTCGGACTTATGCTTATCAACAAAGGTGGTTATCTGGGAGCGAATATCTTTTCTGACGCGGGTGTTTAACTGGGCAATGGTGGCCGGGGAAAACAGATCGTCGAGGGTGATATTTGCACCGCTCGCTAGATCGAAGCTCAGTGGAACATTGTAAGACTCGCAATAGGCGCCGCAGCCTTCCACAAAAAGGTTTAATGTCAGTATTTTGCTGTCACGATATTCGACGGTGTAGTCCAGATTGGCGGTGGCATCAATGCCGCTTTTTGCCAGTTTATTCAACGTGGCCTGCGGATCGTTACCCGGCAACTGGTTCAGAAAACGGGAGAAGATAAAATCGTTGATGCGTTTTGCGGCTTGTGGGTTATCCGCTGAGGTGAACCAGGGGAGACGATACTGAATTTCCGTGCTCTCAGGATAGTTGAAGCTGAGGTTCTTAATGTCTAACTGCGTCGCCATCACGCAGCCAGAATACAACCATAAAGCCACTCCGGTCAGACATCCCTTCATCTGTTATTCCTTTATTAAGATTAAGCCGGCCGCTGAAGTGGCCTTGAAATTACTCGTAGTAGTTATAAATGCCTGCCGCCATAACTAACTGTGACGCGACCTGATGGGCCTTTTCGCGCCCGACCAGCAGGTCAATGATTTTCAGGCCAAAGTCGATAGATGTCCCTGGCCCCTGACTGGTCAACAGGTTAACGCGCGGGTCCCAAACTACACGTTTGTCCTGCCACTGTTCAGCCGGGATTTTATCTTTCAGCGCGGGGAATCCGGTCATATTACCGAGCGGGAAGATATTGTGCGGAACCAGTACCGTTGCCGCCGCCGCGCAGATTGCCGCGACGATACGTCCGGAGCGATGGAACTGTTTGACCGTTTCAACCAGCAACGGGCTGTCGCGAAAACATTCGGCGCCTTTTATACCGCCCGGTAACACAATAATGTCGAAATCGCCGTCAGCCACTTCCACCAGAGGCGCGTCCGCGAGCAGCTTCACACCACGCGAACAGACGATGGTCAGGGAGCCGTCGCTGGCCACGCTCGCCGTAGTGACCTGAATACCGCCACGAACCAGGAGATCGATAGTTGTAACCGCTTCGGTCTCTTCACTACCAGGGGCGAGACATACCAGTGCTTGAGCGCTCATACTCACTTTCCTTTCGCTTTATCATTTCAAACAGACGGGCGTTTTCCGTAACGGCAATACCATGCGCGCGGGCGCGTTTTAATAAGTAGCCGGTAATGTAATCGATCTCGGTATGGCGCAGAGCACGAATATCCTGCAGCATGGATGAGATGTTTTGTGCCGTACTGTCAATCACTTGCTCAACATAATAGCGTAAATCATCCACCGAGGTATGGTGCCCTTCACGCTCGATAACCGCCGCCACCTCCTGACAGATCAGCATGATTTGTTCAGGGTGTTGCCGCAGTTCGCCATTTGGGCAGTTCCACAGGGCGGTGAGCGGATTTATCACGCAGTTCACGGCCAGTTTGCGCCACATTTCAGTACGAATATTGTTGTGCCAGGCAACATCAGGTAGCACGTTCTGCAGGAGATCGGCGAGGTAACTGTAATCACCATCCTGTTCACGCGCTGGACCAATGCGCGTTGTCCCATTGGCTACGTGGATAATAATGTTGCCATCGCGCCTTGCGGCATGAGTGGTGGTGCCCATCAGCAGCGGTTGAGAAATGCTTTGCAGTTCTTCAATCGTACCCATTCCATTGTGAATCAACAGAATCGGTGTGGTCACCGGCAGAATTGCCGCAAGCCCTTTCACGGCGTCCGAGACTTGCCAGGCTTTGAGTGTCACCAGCAACAGATCGCTTTTCGCGAGAAAATCGGGGTCGTTCGCCGTCAGGGATTCATTAAAAATCGAACCATCGGTCTCGATCAGGTTCACGCTGCAATAAGGTTGCGGCACCCGCAGCCAGCCTTGTACTTCATGTCCATGTTTGCACAGCGCTGTAAGCCAAAGTTGCCCTAAGGCTCCGCATCCCAATACGGTTATTTTCATTCTTCCTCCTCACCCGCAACAGCACCGGGCGTTCTTCCACATAGTATAGCGCTGTCTGTCAGGGAACTTTGCAGGTATTATGCTTCGCATCAAAAACAGAGGGAGAGGAAAAGATGCCATCTTTCGATATTGTGTCTGAAGTTGATCTTCAGGAAGCGCGTAACGCAGTCGATAATGCGAGCCGCGAAGTTGAGTCACGCTTTGATTTTCGGGGCGTTGAGGCCACTTTTGAGCTGAACGAGGCGAATAAGACGATCAAAGTCCTGAGCGAATCTGATTTTCAGGTCAATCAGTTGCTGGATATTTTGCGTGCCAAGCTGCTGAAACGCGGCATTGAAGGGACGTCTCTGGACGTACCGGAAACCTTCGTCCACAGCGGTAAAACCTGGTTTGTTGAAGCGAAGCTGAAACAGGGCATTGAAAGCGCCGTGCAGAAGAAAATCGTCAAGCTGATTAAAGACAGCAAGCTGAAAGTGCAGACGCAGATTCAGGGCGAGGAAATTCGTGTGACCGGTAAGGCACGTGACGATCTGCAGTCCGTGATGGCGCTGGTGCGCGGCGGCGATCTGGGGCAGCCGTTCCAGTTTAAAAACTTCCGCGACTAAGTGGTCATGCCGGATGGCGCACAGCATTAAGGCCTACAATATCAACGTAATGTGTAGGCCCGGTAAGGCTGAACGCCGCCATCCGGCGTAATGAAGAATTACGCGGGTTTGATGGTTTGCTCAACCTCAAACCGATTGGTGATTTTGCTGTCGATCTTCACGTAGGCGGAATGTTCGCTCGCCACAATCAGCACTTCACTCACCCCCTCTTTTGCCATCAGGCGCTGTTTGAGGGCGTCATCAGCGGCAACATCCGCTGGAATTTCGACGCGTAAGCTGCTGACATACGGCGGTTCTTTCATGGTACTGGCAACCGCCAGCCACACGGCCGTCAGCACGACCCCCGCCAGAAACACTGCCTGACCGTCAAACATCCCATCGACCCAGCCGCCCAACGAACCGCCAATCGCCACGCCCAGGAACTGGCTGGTGGAGTAGACGCCCATTGCGGTTCCTTTATAACCGGCGGGGGACTCTTTGCTGATAAGCGAAGGAAGGAGGGCTTCCATCAGGTTGAAGGCGAGGAAGAAAAGCTGAACCCCGGCAATCAGTCCCCAGAAATGGACATCCGCTCCCCACAGCACAATTTCCGCTATCAGGATCAGCGCCACGCACCACAGAAACACCCGCTTCATCTTGCGTTTTACTTCCGCATAAATAATGAAGGGCACCACGGAACCAAAAGAGATCAACATGGTGACCAGGTAAATCTTCCAGTGCTCGGCGGCGGGAAAACCTGCGGCGGTGAGTTGACCGGGGAGGGCAACGAAGGTAGACATCAACAGGATGTGCAGGCACATAATGCCGAAGTTGAGCTTTAGCAGTTTGGGTTCGGCCAGTACCTTGCTGAAACTGCCTTTTACCATCCCGGATTCGCGGTTCAGCACATGGTTAGTACTGTTCGGCACCACCCAGACAGTCAGAATAATACCGAGTGTGGCCAGTACCGCAATCATCCAGAACAGGGCATTCAGCCCCAGGGCGTGGGTGATGACTGGCCCGAGCACCATCGCAATGGCGAAGGTAATACCAAAACTGACGCCAATAAACGCCATCGCTTTGGTGCGATTTTGCTCGCGGGTTAAATCCGATAACAGCGCCATGACGGCGGCGGCGATGGCACCGGACCCTTGCAGCGCACGCCCCAGAATGATTCCCCAAATAGAGTGGGAGAGGGCGGCGATCACGCTACCGGCGACAAACACCGCCAGGCCGCCGACAATAAGCGGCTTGCGACCAATACGGTCAGAGAGCAATCCGAAGGGGATCTGGAAAACGGCTTGCGCCAGCCCGTAAATGCCGATGGCAAGTCCAATCAAGGCTTCGCTGGCACCTTGTAGCGCCATACCGTAAGTGGTCAGAACAGGCAGGACCATAAACATGCCGAGCATGCGCAAAGAAAATACGGTCCCTAAACCCCAGGTGGCGCGCAACTCGCCTGGCGTCATTTTGTAATCGTTCATTCCCACCTCTGTATACAATTCGCGACTAGTGTAAAGCGGTACGCCAGCGGGGTAAATACGCGGTTAATGAGAAAATATTACGTGCCTAATTAATTTGCGATGTGAATAAAAAAGGGCGCCGGAGCGCCCTTTTTGTGCGATGTTTTACTTACCAGGCATACGTTAGCAGGTTTTGCGAATTCGGCACCATAAAGTCGACGGACATCATCACGGAGAGCGCGGTAATGGCGATGATGGAGAAGCCGAAGAGCTTGCGCGCCCAGACTTTATCATCTTCCACTTTGTAACCGCGCAGCGCCATGCCAAGCCACCAGACGCTTACTGCCGCTGCGACGATCAGGTATTTGTAACCTGCGTAGCCGCCAAGGGTCAGCATCAGGGTGGCGATAGCAAACGCCACGATGTACAGCGTGATGTGGTTTTTCGCGACCGAAATACCTTTGACCACCGGCAGAACCGGGATATTGGCTGCCTGATAATCCTTAAAGCGGAAAATCGCGATGGCATAGGAGTGCGGCATTTGCCACAGGCTAAAGATCGCCAGCAGAATCAATGCGCCGCTGTCGAACTCACCCGTTACGGCGCAGTAGCCAATCACCGGCGGCGCAGCGCCGGAGAGAGAGCCAATCAGCGTGCCGTAAACGGAGTGGCGTTTCATGTACAGGCTATAGACGCCAACATACACCACGAAGCCCATCACCCCCAGCCAGCAGGCCAGAGGGTTAGCGCCAAACCACAGCAGCATGAAGCCAGCAATACCCAGCAGGGTGGCGTACACCAGCGAGACGTTAGGAGAGATCAGGCCTTTTACCAGCACCCGATTCTTGGTCCTTTCCATCTTCCTGTCGATATCCCTGTCGATGTAGTTGTTAAATACACAACCCGACGCCACAACCAGTGACACACCGATCAGCGTGTAGATAAACAGGGGGTAATCGATGCTGCCTTTTGAGGCCAGCAGGAACCCCCCAATCACCGAGATCAGGTTGCCAAAGATGATGCCTGGTTTCGTTACTTGCAGGTATTGCTTAAACATCATACTCGCCGCTCTTAGTGCATCATCATGTTGTAGTTGAGGTTCCACATAATCCAGATGGAGCCCACAACCAGGATGGCGATGATCAACACGGTAAAGACGAAAGCCGTCATGTTCCAGCCTTCATCAGATTTGGTGTTCATGTGCAGGAAGCACACCAGATGCACCAGAATCTGTACCACTGCCATCGCAAGAATCGTCCCCAGAATTACGGCTGGAGAGGCAGAACCCGTCATCACCATCCAGAACGGAATGACCGTCAGGATGATCGACAGGATAAACCCTGTCATGTAGGTTTTTACGCTGCCATGGGACGCGCCGCTGTGTTCGGTAGAATGACTCATTACATCGCCCCCATCAGATAAACAACAGTGAACACACAGATCCACACCACATCCAGGAAGTGCCAGAACAGGCTCAGGCACATGATGCGGGTACGGTTAGTGCTGGTCAGGCCGCGACGGGCGATTTGCACCATCAGCACCGCCATCCAGATAAGACCGGAAGTGACGTGCAGACCGTGCGTACCGACCAGCGCGAAGAACGCAGACAGGAAGCCGCTGCGATCCGGACCCATACCTTCAACAACCAGGTGATGGAATTCATAGATTTCCATCCCGATGAAGCCTGCGCCAAACAGCCAGGTCAGCATCAGCCAGGAGATGACCTGACTCTTGTTGTTTTTGTACATGGCGATCGCCGCCATGCCGTAGGTGATGGAGCTGAATAACAGCAGGAACGTTTCTACCAGAACGAACGGCAGTTCAAAAATGTCCTTACCTGTTGGGCCACCTGCAGTGCCGTTCACCAGAACGGCATAGGTTGCAAACAGAATAGAGAACAGAATGCAGTCGCTCATCAGGTAGATCCAAAATCCGAAGATTTTGGTCTGGCCTGCATCGTGGTGCCCGTGTTCGTGCGCGTGGGCAGTCGCGTGCGCTAAAGTATCAGTTGCCATTTTTCAGCCCTGCCTTAGAAATCTCATCGAAATGCTGATTTTCCAGTTTTTCGACTTCCGGGACTGGTACGTAGTAGTCCACGTCCTCGTCAAAGCTTTTCACAATCCAGCTGATGATCATGCCTGCGAAGCTTGCAATCGCCAGCCACCAGATATGCCAGATCATGGCGAAACCGAAGAGGGTTGCGAAGGCGGCAATGACAATGCCCGCACCGCTGTTTTTCGGCATATGAATTTCTTCATAGTGCGTAGGCTGTTTGTACGCTTCGCCTTTTTCTTTCATTTCCCAGAATGCATCACGCTCGTGAACGTGCGGCACAACGGCAAAGTTATAGAACGGAGGCGGGGAAGAGGTTGCCCACTCCAGCGTACGGCCACCCCATGGATCGCCTGTCAGGTCACGGTTCTGGTCGCGGTCGCGAATAGAAACGTAGATCTGGATGACCAGACACAGAATACCCAGCGCAATCAGCGCGGCGCCGCAGGCGGCAATCATCAGCATGGTGTGGAACTGTGGGTCAATCTGCTGGCTGAGGCGACGGGTCATCCCCATGAAGCCCAGCACGTACAGCGGCATAAATGCCACGAAGAAGCCGATGATCCAACACCAGAATGCGCGTTTACCCCAGGTTTCGTTCAACGTGTAGCCAAACGCTTTTGGCCACCAGTAAGTCATACCCGCGAAGCAACCGAAGACCACGCCACCAATGATAACGTTGTGGAAGTGGGCAATCAGGAACAGGCTGTTATGCAGAACGAAGTCGGCACCCGGAACCGCCAGCAGAACACCGGTCATACCACCCACAGAGAAGGTGACGATAAAACCGATGGTCCAAAGCATCGCGGAGTGGAATACGATACGCCCCTGGTACATGGTGAACAGCCAGTTGAAAATCTTCACCCCGGTCGGGATGGCGATAATCATCGTGGTGATACCGAAGAAGGCGTTTACGTTCGCACCCGCACCCATGGTGAAGAAGTGGTGCAGCCAGACGATGAACGACAGCACGGTAATACACACGGTTGCCCACACCAGTGAGGTGTAACCAAACAGGCGCTTACGCGAGAAGGTTGCTGCGACTTCAGAGAACACCCCAAACACTGGCAGAATCAGAATGTACACTTCCGGATGGCCCCAGGCCCATATCAGGTTGATGTACATCATCATGTTGCCGCCCATATCGTTGGTAAAGAAATGGGTGCCCAGATAGCGATCCAGGGTCAGCAGCGCGATGGTGACTGTCAGAATAGGGAACGAGGCGATGATCAGTACGTTCGCACACAGCGATGCCCAGGTAAATACCGGCATCTTGAACATGGTCATGCCCGGCGCACGCATCTTCAGAATCGTCACGAAGAAGTTGATACCGGTCAGCGTCGTACCGATACCGGAGAGCTGGAGACTCCAGATCCAGTAATCTACCCCGACACTTGGACTGTACTCTATTCCTGAAAGCGGCGGATACGCCAGCCAACCGGTCTGTGCGAACTCACCGACGCCCAGAGACAGGTTAACCAGAATGACACCGACAACGGTGAACCAGAAGCTCAGGTTGTTCAGGAACGGGAAGGCAACGTCACGTGCGCCAATCTGCAGCGGAACCACCAGGTTCATCAGACCGATAACAAATGGCATTGCCACGAAGAAGATCATGATCACGCCGTGCGCCGTGAAGATCTGGTCGTAGTGGTGAGGCGGCAGGAAGCCTGCTTCCCCGGCCGAGGCCAGCGCCTGCTGACTACGCATCATGACCGCATCCGCAAAGCCACGCAGCAGCATGACGATTGCGACGATGACATACATGATGCCAAGGCGTTTGTGGTCAACCGAAGTTAGCCACTCTTTCCACAGATAGGTCCACTTACCGAAGTAAGTAATGAGGCCCAGTAAGGCCGCCCCACCGATGATAATGGCAGCGATCGTAACCATGACGATAGGTTCATGGAACGGGACTGCATCCAGTGTTAATTTTCCTAACATCGTATCTTCCTCAACCCCCTGAATGGGCGGATTCCGCGTGGCTCATGTCCATGCCTTCCATTCCTTCATGTGAGCTGTGCTCGGCTGAAGGGTGGGTCATGTCCATACTCTTACCGTGAGCCATGAATTTGTTAATAACGTCTTTAAACAAATCCGGTTTCACAGTGGAGAAATATTCCACCTGGTTGTATTCGCTTGGTGCAGCCACTTTATCGAACGCTGCCATGTCATTCATGGTGTTCGAAGACTGTTTCGCTTTAGCAACCCATTGATCGAATTCGGCGCGGTCCTTTGTTGCGATAGCCTTGAACTTCATGCCGGAGAAGCCTGGTCCGCTGTAGCTTGCGGAGATACCATCATAAGTACCGACTTCGTTGGCGATCAGATGCAAACGCGTTTGCATACCGGCCATGGCATAGATCTGGCTACCCAGACGCGGGATAAAGAAGGAGTTCATCACGGAGTTGGAGGTCACTTTGAACTCAACCGGAGTGTTCGCCGGGAAGGCGATTTCATTTACGGTTGCAATGCCTTGTTCCGGGTAGATGAAGAACCATTTCCAGTCCATGGAAACCACTTCAATGGTAATCGGCTTCTCGTCATGCGCCAGCGGTTTGCTTGGCTCAAGAGCGTGAGTGGTTTTCCAGGTCAGTACGGCAAGGAAGATGATGATTAAGATAGGCACCGTCCAGACCACAGCTTCCACTTTATTGGAGTGTGACCAGTTCGGGCTGTACTTCGCATCTTTATTGCTCGCACGGTACTTCCAGGCGAAACCAACAGCCATCAAGATGGCGGGAATAACGACAATCAACATCAGGCCAAATGCCGTCAGTATCAATGAACGTTGTTCCAGTCCAATCTGTCCTTTAGGGTCAAGCAGCGCAGAATTACAGCCACTGAGTAATGCAGTGCCTGCAATTAATGACAACCATCCCAAACTTTTATTGTATTTCCTGAGTCTCATTTAACGACCTCAATTCCACGGGACCGGGTGGCGTTTAAAGTGTGTGGGCATTTTACGGGAAGGTTACATTACTGTAAACATCAATGGATCTGTGTTACCGGGTTCTGCCGCACGTGTCACATATGTTGCACGGGGTGTTGAATTGACTTTAAGAACCTGTTGCAACATGACGTTATAACGAAAGTGGGTGATCCGATGAGTCAGGGAGGGCAATTGGTATAACCAATGTTAAAATAAAACAATTAATTAACAATCCATTATCAATAACTGGACAATTAAAAAACGGAAAATTAAATACTCATCGGCTGAATCGTGTAAGGAAAATAGGGGGCGGTGAAATTGTCAATAATTTCCAAATTCTATTGAGCACAAAAGAACAAATATAATTTTTATCAACTGGTGGTTATTTGACCGTTATAATTACGGCAGGTTATTACAACGGCAAATAACATTTTCTTTACAGCAAGCGTGTTTTCCGTAGCGCCAGATAATCGAGCAA
Organism: Citrobacter sp. R56; assembly: GCF_016811995.1. Taxonomy (GTDB): domain Bacteria; phylum Pseudomonadota; class Gammaproteobacteria; order Enterobacterales; family Enterobacteriaceae; genus Citrobacter_D; species Citrobacter_D enshiensis. The sequence goes on along the minus strand of NZ_CP069159.1, from coordinate 3,433,514 downwards.
TCCGCCGAACACAATGCCGCACACGGCGACCACAACGCCCGTTTCCAGCATCGCAGGCAGGAACGAGAAATTGGTGTAATCTGCAGCATTCATTGTCAGCAACAGCAGCCACACAACCAGTAAGCAACAGCCTGTTGTCAGCGTGAGCAAAGCCAGGCTATAGGCTCTGCGAAATTCCGTTCGTGGAATAAAGCCTTCGCTTTCCCAACTGTGTTCCAGCGTTTGACGACAAACCAGCAGTAGCAGTAGCCCTGGAACGGCGGCGACGACGGAAAAGAGATAGAACGTTGGCCAGCCGTGGGCCTCTACAAACCAGCCCGCGACGGGGCCGACATAGACGCGGCCTACCGCAGAGAGCGCGGAGAGAAGGGCAAATTGAGTAGCGGAAAATGATTTGTTGCACAGAGTCATGAGCAGCGCGACAAATGCTGCCGTCCCCATACCGCCACACAGGTTTTCGAAAAACACGGCCGCGCCCATGCTGAACATGTGCTTATCGGTGACAGACAGTAACCAATACCCGGCGTTTGACGCGCCCTGAAGCATGCCGAAGATCAATAACGCGCGGAACAGCGAAAGACGTTGCATCAGAACTCCGCCGTAAAGCGCACCGACAATGGTAGCCAGCAATCCCAGCGTTTTATTCACCACGCCAACTTCACCAGCGTCAAAACCGACGCCGCGAATCAAAAAGGTGGTGGTCAGGCTCATGGCGAAGGCATCGCCCAGTTTATACAGCACGATGAGCAGCAAAATCAGCCAGGCATTGTTGCGACCAAAAAAGTCGCGCAATGGCGCTGCGACCGCCTGTTCCAGCGTTTTGGGTACCGGGATGCTATCGGCGGGTTCAGGGGCGAGCAGTGTGGCAATAATGCAGGGGAGCAGTAAGGCCGCCATCAGCCAGTACATGCCTTGCCAGCCGAGCCAGCGGTCGGCCATCCAGAGGGCCAGTCCACCGGAAACCAACATTCCCAGGCGATAACCTAACACGCTGATCGCTGCGCCAGTCCCGCGATCCTCAGCGGGTAACACATCGGTTTTCCAGGCATCAAAAACAATATCCTGCGACGCCGAGCAGAAGGCGATAACGACCGCCAGCGCGGCCATCCAGCGCAATTGCGTTCCGGGTTCCAGGAAACCCATTGCCGCAATTGAAATCAGCAACAGAAACTGTGTGGTGAGCAGCCAGCCGCGACGACGGCCTAAAAAAGGCGGCGTGTAGCGGTCCATAATGGGCGACCAGAGAAACTTAAAAACGTAGGCCTGTCCCACTAAGGAAAAGAAACCAATGGTTTTAAGATCGATGTTCTCAACGGTCATCCAGGCCTGAAGTGTGCCTGACGTCAGCGCGAGAGGTAAACCGGAAGCGAACCCCAGAATCAACAGGATAGCGGAACGCGGTTGCTGAAATATACGTAAATAGTGACTGGACATGGGCTTCTACGGGCCCGGCGTATGCCGGGCCTGAGGGCAGAAATTAACGTGCGTTCTGCTTAATGAAATCGTGAACGCTGGTGTCCTGAGACATATCAGCGATAGTGTCGGTCAGCACGCTGTTAACCGCGTCAGCGATATTTTTGTTAGAGGCCTGCAGTGCGCCTTCGACAGAGTAGCTGGCACGGTAGTTTTTGGTCATCTTGTTCCCGTTTGCCGCGGTCGCGATGATAGCGATGTCAGCTTTGGTCGCGATGTTGTAGCGGACGCTGCCCTGAGACACATCGGCGTACAGTTGGCTAACAATGATTTGCAGGTTAACCGGACCGTTCGGTCCCACCATGTAGCCACGCGCGGTCATCTGTTTTTCCAGAACTTCTTGCAGCAAGAAACGCAGATCGCGAGACGCGGTCAGGGTAACCATTTGGTTGTCGCGGGTCACTTTTGCCAGCGCCTGATCCGGACGCTGATCGGCACCGTTAATGCTGACGGTAACTCCCATCAGACTCGGGTCCTGCTGCGGCAGGGAAATTTTGGGAGAGACATCAATCGTTGTTGGCGGTGTTGCGCATCCTGCCAGCATAACCAGAGCAACTAACGGAAAGAGGATTTTTTTTAACATGTTCGAACTCTCAGTGACTCTTAAGCGTAATAGAAATTAAGCGTGATAGAAAAAATTCACGCCATCATAACATCGCCAACGGCGAGGGGAAGAGCTCAACGCATGTAAATTCATTGCGTTGTCGGTTTTCTGACCCTCAAGGCACAATACCCCGGTTTTTGGCCCCCGATTGGGCAGATAAGTCAGTAAACTTCATACGTTTGAATGAGAAAATCAGACGAACGCTAAATTTTTGTTGTAAGAGTGTAATGGAAGCGGTAAAAGCGGCTAGTATTTAAAGGGATGGGTGACATCTCAGCGTTGTCGGAGGAGATATTTCATGATGATACGTGAGCAAATAGAAGAAAAATTAAGGACAACGTTCCAACCCGTGTTCCTTGAAGTTGTGGATGAAAGCTATCGTCACAATGTTCCGGCAGGCTCTGAAAGCCATTTTAAAGTTGTGCTGGTCAGCGATCGCTTCATTGGCGAACGTTTTCTTAATCGTCATCGGATGATTTACGGTACGTTAACGGCGGAACTCTCCACAACCGTACATGCGCTGGCGCTGCATACCTACACCATTAAGGAGTGGGAAGGATTGCAGGATACGATATTCGCGTCGCCTCCTTGTCGTGGAGCGGGAAGCATCGCGTAGAAAAACGCATTTGCAACAACTGACGCTTTTCCAGTATGTTGCTACAGATTATGTGAAAACGGCCTGCGGGCCGTTTTGTTTTGTCTGAATTTTGAACGGGCAGTACAGTATTCAGACAAAAATTAGCCGGGAATTGTGAAAAAAGCCGCAGCAACGCGCGATAACCGTTCTCGACTCATAAAAGTGATGCCGCTATAATGCGGCGTCTTATTTTTCGGAATGTCTTCGGGATGATTCTGACGACAGGGAATGTGATTGATTAAGAGAACATCCCAGTTCCGCTAAGCTAACAACCTGTGCTTGCGGAGTAGAGTTGACCGAGCACTGTGATTTTTTGAGGTAACAAGATGCAAGTTTCAGTTGAAACCACTCAAGGCCTTGGCCGCCGTGTAACGATTACAATCGCTGCTGACAGCATCGAGACCGCTGTGAAAAGCGAGCTGGTCAACGTTGCGAAGAAAGTACGTATTGACGGCTTCCGTAAGGGCAAAGTACCGATGAATGTTGTTGCTCAGCGTTATGGCGCTTCTGTTCGCCAGGACGTTCTGGGTGATCTGATGAGCCGTCACTTCGTTGACGCGATCATCAAAGAAAAAATCAACCCGGCTGGTGCTCCGAACTATGTTCCGGGCGAATACAAGCTGGGTGAAGACTTCACCTACGCGGTAGAATTTGAAGTCTATCCGGAAGTTGAGCTGACAGGTCTGGACGCAATCGAAGTTGAAAAACCGGTTGTTGAAGTGACTGACGCTGACGTTGACGTGATGCTGGATACTCTGCGTAAGCAGCAGGCGACCTGGAAAGATAAAGACGGCGCTGTTGATGCAGAAGACCGTGTTACTGTCGATTTCACCGGTTCTGTAGACGGTGAAGAATTCGAAGGCGGCAAAGCGACTGACTTCGTACTGGCAATGGGCCAGGGTCGTATGATCCCGGGCTTCGAAGACGGTATCAAAGGTCACAAAGCAGGCGAAGAGTTCACCATCGACGTGACCTTCCCGGAAGAATACCACGCTGAAAACCTGAAAGGTAAAGCGGCTAAATTCGTTATCAACCTGAAAAAAGTTGAAGAGCGTGAGCTGCCGGAACTGACTGCAGAATTCATCAAACGTTTCGGCGTTGAAGATGGTTCCGTAGAAGGTCTGCGTGCTGAAGTTCGTAAAAACATGGATCGCGAGCTGAAAGGCGCGGTACGTAACCGTGTTAAATCTCAGGCTATCGAAGGTCTGGTAAAAGCGAATGACATCGACGTTCCTGCTGCACTGATCGACAGCGAAATCGACGTTCTGCGTCGTCAGGCTGCTCAGCGCTTCGGTGGCAACGAGAAACAAGCTCTGGAACTGCCGCGTGAACTGTTCGAAGAACAGGCTAAGCGCCGCGTTGTTGTTGGCCTGCTGCTGGGCGAAGTGATTCGTACCAACGAGCTGAAAGCTGACGAAGAGCGTGTTAAAGGCCTGATCGAAGAGATGGCTTCCGCTTACGAAGATCCGACAGAAGTTGTTGAGTTCTACAGCAAAAACAAAGAGCTGATGGACAACATGCGTAACGTCGCTCTGGAAGAACAAGCTGTTGAAGCCGTTCTGGCGAAAGCGAAAGTGACTGAAAAAGCCACTTCCTTCAACGAGCTGATGAACCAGCAGGCGTAATTCGTTGCTTAAGTAGCACGAAATTCGCACAAAAGCCCGTCACCGCCCGGTGGCGGGTTTTTTTTTGTCACGCATTTTGCATGGGAAGAGTGCGAAAACAGCGTTTCAGTGTTAGCGTTACAACAAAAGATTGTTATGCTTGAATTATGGCGATGCCGTACCCATAACAGAGGGACTAGCTGATAATCCGTCCATAAGGTTACAATCGGTACAGCAGGTTTTTTCATTTTTTATCCAGGAGACGGAAATGTCATACAGCGGCGAACGAGATAACTTTGCACCCCATATGGCGCTGGTGCCGATGGTCATTGAACAGACCTCACGTGGTGAGCGCTCTTTTGATATCTATTCTCGTCTACTTAAGGAACGTGTCATTTTCCTGACCGGCCAGGTTGAAGACCACATGGCTAACCTGATTGTGGCGCAGATGCTGTTCCTGGAAGCGGAAAACCCGGAAAAAGATATCTATCTTTACATCAACTCCCCTGGCGGGGTGATTACCGCAGGGATGTCTATCTATGACACCATGCAGTTCATTAAGCCGGACGTCAGCACCATTTGTATGGGCCAGGCTGCCTCAATGGGGGCGTTCTTGCTGACGGCAGGCGCAAAAGGTAAACGTTTCTGCCTGCCGAATTCTCGCGTCATGATCCACCAGCCTCTGGGCGGTTACCAGGGCCAGGCGACGGATATTGAAATTCATGCCCGTGAAATTCTGAAAGTGAAAGGGCGCATGAATGAACTTATGGCGCACCATACGGGTCAATCTCTTGAGCAGATTGAACGTGATACTGAGCGTGATCGCTTCCTCTCCGCTTCTGAAGCGGTGGAGTATGGATTAGTCGACTCGATTTTGACCCATCGTAATTGATGCCCAGGGCGCAAGTGTGCCGCTATAATATCTAAGGGCGGCACAACGCAGACAAGCGACTTGCGCCTGAGAATGGCATTTGCGTCGTCGTGTGCGGCACAAAGAACAAAGAAGAGGTTTTGACTCATGACAGATAAACGCAAAGATGGCTCGGGCAAATTGTTGTACTGCTCTTTTTGCGGCAAAAGCCAGCATGAAGTGCGTAAGCTGATCGCCGGTCCATCCGTGTATATCTGCGACGAATGTGTTGATTTATGTAACGACATCATTCGCGAAGAGATTAAGGAAGTGGCACCGCACCGTGAGCGTAGTGCGCTGCCGACGCCGCATGAAATTCGCAATCACCTGGACGATTATGTTATCGGCCAGGAGCAGGCGAAAAAAGTGTTGGCGGTCGCGGTATACAACCATTACAAACGTCTGCGCAACGGCGATACCAGCAATGGCATCGAGTTGGGCAAAAGTAACATTCTGCTGATTGGTCCAACGGGTTCCGGGAAAACGTTGCTGGCCGAAACGCTGGCACGCCTGTTGGACGTACCGTTCACCATGGCCGACGCCACCACCCTGACCGAAGCGGGTTATGTGGGTGAGGATGTTGAGAACATCATTCAGAAACTGTTGCAGAAATGCGACTACGACGTGCAGAAAGCACAGCGCGGTATTGTCTACATCGATGAAATCGACAAGATTTCCCGTAAATCAGACAACCCGTCTATTACCCGTGATGTTTCCGGTGAAGGTGTACAGCAGGCACTGTTGAAACTGATCGAAGGGACGGTTGCCGCAGTTCCGCCGCAGGGCGGTCGTAAACACCCGCAGCAGGAATTCTTGCAGGTTGATACCTCTAAGATTCTGTTTATCTGTGGCGGTGCGTTTGCGGGGCTGGATAAAGTTATCTCGCATCGTGTGGAGACCGGGTCAGGCATTGGTTTTGGCGCGACGGTAAAAGCGAAATCTGATAAGGCCAGCGAAGGCGAACTGCTGTCGCAGGTTGAGCCAGAAGATCTGATCAAATTCGGTCTGATCCCTGAGTTCATTGGTCGTTTGCCTGTGGTCGCAACGCTGAACGAACTGAGCGAAGAAGCGCTGATCCAAATTCTGAAAGAGCCGAAAAACGCGCTGACCAAGCAGTATCAGGCGCTGTTTAATCTCGAAGGCGTGGATTTAGAGTTCCGTGATGAAGCGCTGGACGCTATTGCCCGTAAAGCGATGGCGCGTAAAACGGGGGCGCGTGGTCTGCGTTCTATCGTAGAAGCCGCTCTGCTCGACACAATGTACGATCTGCCTTCAATGGAAGATGTTGAAAAAGTGGTGATCGATGAGTCCGTCATCGGCGGCCAGAGCAAGCCGTTGCTGATTTATGGTAAGCCAGAAGCGCAGCAAGCATCTGGCGAATAATTAGCCATTTCATACAATCAGTTAATCAAAAAGGGGGGATTTTATCCCCCCTTTTATTTTTCCTGTAAACACGCCGTTGAATGTGTGGGAAACATCCCCATATACTGCTTACATGTTAATGGTCGTGTGAAACACAGTCACATAACCAGATTACCTGGCGGACACTAAACTAAGAGAGAGCTCTATGAATCCTGAGCGTTCTGAACGCATTGAAATCCCCGTATTGCCGTTGCGCGATGTGGTGGTTTATCCGCACATGGTCATACCCTTATTTGTAGGGCGGGAAAAATCTATCCGTTGTCTGGAAGCGGCCATGGACCATGATAAAAAAATCATGCTGGTCGCCCAGAAAGAAGCATCAACGGATGAGCCGGGTGTAAACGATCTTTTCACCGTCGGGACCGTGGCCTCTATTTTGCAAATGTTGAAACTCCCTGACGGTACCGTAAAGGTTCTGGTCGAGGGGTTACAGCGCGCGCGTATTTCTGCCCTGTCGGACAATGGCGAGCATTTCTCTGCGAAGGCAGAGTACCTCGAGTCGCCAGCCATTGACGAGCGCGAGCAGGAAGTGCTGGTACGCACCGCGATTAGCCAGTTCGAAGGCTACATCAAGCTGAACAAAAAAATTCCGCCAGAAGTGCTGACATCGCTCAATAGCATTGACGATCCTGCCCGCCTGGCCGACACCATCGCTGCGCACATGCCGCTTAAACTGGCAGACAAGCAATCTGTGCTGGAAATGTCCGACGTCAACGAACGTCTGGAATATCTGATGGCGATGATGGAGTCCGAAATCGATCTGCTGCAGGTTGAGAAGCGTATTCGCAACCGTGTGAAAAAGCAGATGGAGAAATCCCAGCGCGAGTACTATCTGAACGAGCAAATGAAAGCCATTCAGAAAGAACTCGGCGAAATGGACGACGCGCCGGATGAAAACGAAGCGCTGAAACGCAAAATCGACGCGGCGAAAATGCCGAAAGAGGCAAAAGAGAAAGCGGAAGCAGAATTGCAGAAGCTGAAAATGATGTCTCCGATGTCGGCAGAAGCGACCGTGGTGCGCGGTTACATCGACTGGATGGTGCAGGTACCGTGGAATGCGCGTAGCAAGGTCAAAAAAGATCTGCGTCAGGCGCAAGAAATCCTCGATACCGATCATTACGGTCTGGAGCGAGTGAAAGACCGCATCCTTGAATACCTCGCGGTACAGAGCCGTGTGAACAAAATCAAGGGACCAATCCTGTGTCTGGTTGGACCGCCGGGGGTAGGTAAAACCTCTCTGGGTCAGTCTATTGCGAAAGCGACCGGTCGCAAATACATCCGTATGGCGCTGGGCGGCGTGCGTGATGAAGCCGAAATTCGCGGTCACCGTCGTACGTACATCGGTTCTATGCCGGGCAAACTGATCCAGAAAATGGCGAAAGTGGGGGTTAAAAACCCGCTGTTCCTGCTTGATGAGATCGACAAAATGTCGTCTGACATGCGTGGCGATCCTGCTTCCGCACTGCTTGAGGTTCTGGATCCTGAGCAGAACGTGGCGTTCAGCGATCACTACCTGGAAGTGGACTACGATCTCAGTGACGTGATGTTTGTCGCGACCTCTAACTCCATGAACATTCCGGCACCGCTGCTGGATCGTATGGAAGTGATCCGTCTGTCCGGTTATACCGAAGACGAGAAGCTGAACATTGCGAAGCGTCACCTGCTGCCGAAGCAAATTGAACGTAACGCACTGAAAAAAGGCGAGCTGACGGTCGACGATAGCGCCATTATTGGCATTATTCGTTATTACACCCGTGAAGCGGGCGTGCGTAGCCTGGAGCGTGAAATCTCCAAACTGTGCCGTAAAGCCGTTAAGCAGTTGCTGCTGGATAAGTCACTGAAACACATTGAGATCAATGGCGATAACCTGCACGATTACCTCGGTGTGCAGCGCTTCGACTATGGTCGTGCGGACAGCGAAAATCGCGTGGGTCAGGTGACGGGTCTGGCGTGGACGGAAGTGGGCGGTGATCTGCTGACCATCGAAACGGCCTGTGTACCGGGTAAAGGGAAACTCACCTATACGGGTTCTCTGGGCGAAGTCATGCAGGAGTCCATTCAGGCTGCGTTGACGGTGGTGCGTGCGCGTGCGGAAAAACTGGGTATTAATCCGGACTTTTACGAGAAACGCGATATCCACGTTCACGTACCAGAAGGCGCGACCCCGAAAGACGGTCCGAGTGCCGGTATTGCGATGTGTACAGCCCTGGTTTCCTGTCTGACCGGTAACCCGGTTCGCGCTGATGTGGCAATGACCGGTGAGATCACCCTGCGTGGTCAGGTGCTGCCTATCGGTGGTTTGAAAGAAAAACTGCTGGCTGCACACCGTGGCGGGATCAAGACAGTGTTAATTCCTGACGAAAATAAACGTGACCTGGAAGAGATTCCGGACAACGTCATTGCGGATCTTGATATTCACCCGGTGAAACGTATTGAGGAAGTTCTGGCGCTTGCGCTGCAAAATGAACCCTCTGGAATACAAGTTGTAACCGCAAAATAGTGACCTCGCGCAAAGAGCGCTAATAAAAACAGGGCTGGCAGGCCATTTCGGGCTTGCCAGCCTTTTTTTGTATCGCTAACTTAGATGCTGAATTAGGCTTGCCATCATTAACGGGTGTTGTAAGGGCATGGCAGGCCTGATATAACTGCTGCGCGGTCGCACTTTGAAGGATTCAGGTGCGATATAAATTATAAAGAGGAAGAGAAGAGTGAATAAATCTCAACTGATCGACAAAATTGCTGCAGGGGCTGATATCTCTAAGGCTGCGGCTGGACGTGCGTTAGATGCAATTATTGCTTCTGTTACTGAATCTCTGAAAGAAGGGGATGATGTTGCACTGGTAGGTTTTGGTACTTTTGCTGTTAAAGAGCGTGCTGCCCGTACTGGTCGCAACCCGCAAACAGGTAAAGAGATCACCATCGCTGCTGCTAAAGTGCCGGGTTTCCGTGCAGGTAAAGCGCTGAAAGACGCGGTAAACTAAGAGTGATCCCCCCAGGGGATGTGACAAAGTACAAGGGCGCATCATCAGATGTGCCTTTTTTATTTGTGATCCGGGACTTTCTACACGTTGTGGGCTGACAATTGCCCCCGTTTCTTGTCACAATAGGCCTTTCCGCGCAGCGTTCTGGAAACGCTATGCTGCGTGAGGTTTTACATCACCTACAGCGGAGTGTGGTTACACCATGATGGACAGCTTACGCACGGCTGCTAACAGTCTCGTGCTCAAGATTATTTTCGGTATCATTATCGTGTCGTTCATTTTGACCGGCGTGAGTGGTTACCTGATTGGCGGAAGCGATAACTACGCCGCAAAAGTGAATGGCCAGGAAATCAGCCGTGGGCAGTTTGAGAATGCGTTTAACAATGAACGCAACCGCATGCAGCAACAGTTAGGCGATCAGTTCTCTGAACTGGCGGCGAACGAAAGCTACATGAAAACGCTGCGTCAGCAGACGCTGAACCGTCTTATCGACGAAGCGCTGCTGGACCAGTATTCTCGCGAACTCAAACTGAACATCAGCGATGAGCAGGTCAAGCAGGCTATCTTCGCAACGCCAGCTTTCCAGGTCGACGGTAAATTTGATAACAACCGCTATAACGCGATCGTTAACAAGATGGGAATGACGGCCGATCAGTACGCGCAGGCGCTGCGTAACCAACTGACGACGCAACAGGTGATCAACGGCGTTGCAGGCACCGAGTTTATGCTGAAGGGCGAAACTGACGAACTGGCGGAATTGGTTGCCCAGCAGCGTGTCGTTCGTGAAGCGACGATCGATGTGAATGCCCTGGCGGCGAAGCAGCAGGTTACCGATCAGGAAGTTTCCAGCTACTACGAGCAGAATAAAAATAGCTTTATGATGCCGGAGCAGTTCCGCGTGAGCTACATCAAGCTGGATGCCGCGGCGATGCAGGAGACGGCTAGCGATGCCGATATCCAGGCGTATTATGACCAGCACCAGGATCAGTTCACTCAGCCGCAGCGTAACCGTTACAGCATCATTCAGACCAAAACGGAAGATGACGCGAAAGCAGTACTGGATGCACTGAACAAAGGCGGTGATTTTGCCGCCCTGGCGAAAGAGAAATCCGCTGACATCATTTCGGCCCGTAACGGCGGCGATATGGGATGGCTGGAAGACGCCACGACCCCGGATGAGCTGAAAAATGCCGGCCTGAAAGAAAAAGGCCAGCTGTCCGGCGTCATCAAGTCGTCTGTCGGTTATCTGGTAGCGCGTCTGGATGACGTCCAGCCTGCAAAAGTCAAACCGCTGAGCGAAGCGCGTGCCGACATTGCCGCGAAAGTGAAGCAAGAAAAAGCGCTGGATGCGTACTATGCGTTGCAGCAGAAAGTGAGCGATGCGGCGAGCAATGACAATGAATCTCTGGCGGGCGCAGAACAGGCCGCTGGTATGAAAGCCGTTGAGACAGGCTGGTTCAACCGCGACAGCTTACCGGAAGAACTGAATTTCAAACCGGTTTCTGATGCGATCTTTAATGGTGGTCTGGTGGGGCAGAACGGTACGCCGGGTAACAACTCCGACATCATCACCGTTGATGGCGATCGTGCCTTCGTACTGCGTGTTGCCGAGCACAAAGCAGAAGCGGTTAAACCGCTGGCTGAAGTGAAAGACCAGGTGACTGCACTGGTTAAGCATAACAAAGCGGTGCAACAGGCGAAACTGGATGCGGACAAACTGCTGGTTGACCTGAAAGCCGGTAAAGGTGATGAGGCGATGAAAGCGGCTGGTCTGAGCTTTGGTGAGTCTAAAACCCTGAGCCGTACGGCTCAGGATCCGGTGAGTCAGGCTGCATTTGGTCTGAGCCTGCCTGCGAAAGACAAGCCCGTCTATGGTGTTGCCAATGACATGCAGGGTAACGTGGTTCTGCTGGCGCTGGATGCTGTGAAAGCGGGTTCAATGCCGGAAGAACAGAAAAAAGCGATGGTTCAGGGGATCACCCAGAACAACGCGCAAATTGTCTTTGAAGCACTGATGAGTAACCTGCGTAAAGCGGCGAAAATTAAAGTGGGTGATGCGCTGGAACAGCAGCAGTAATCGAGACGCTTCGCAAAAATTTGCAAAAAGTTGTAATCCCCAAAGGCCGCTTTCGCGGCCTTTTCCATTTCTGATATTTGCCATTTGTTCCTGATTCTTCGCCCCGTTATCGTGGCTTCGCTGTTAATAAACAAGGAGAAACAGTATGAAACGTGGAATCAAAACTTTGCTGGTAGCGCTGTCCCTGACCTGTACTGGCGTGACAGGCAGTGCGCTGGCCGCTGAGTCAGCGGCAAAAAATCCGGCAGTACAAACTAAGGCTGAGGCACCTGCTACGGCGAAAACTAAAGCGTCAGTCCCTGCGAAAGCCAGTGATGAAGAGGGTACCCGGGTGAGTATCAATACCGCTTCAGCAGAGGAATTAGCGCGGGCAATGAATGGCGTTGGGTTGAAAAAGGCGCAGGCCATCGTCAGCTACCGGGAAGAGTACGGCCCGTTTAAAACCGTTGATGATTTAAAACAGGTACCTGGGATGGGGAGTTCGCTGGTGGAACGTAACCTGGCAGTTTTAACACTTTAATAACTTGCGTAGTGGCAAAAATTTGCCATGCTATAGAGGTCATACCAGTTGTGGCCTCTATACAGTCATCTTACCCATAAAAACAAACTAAGGTTTCTGCGCTATGCAAACACAGATTAAAGTCCGTGGTTATCATCTCGATGTCTATCAACATGTCAACAATGCCCGCTATCTTGAGTTTCTGGAAGAGGCGCGCTGGGACGGCCTGGAAAACAGTGACAGCTTCCAGTGGATGACGGCTCATAACATCGCTTTTGTGGTGGTAAACATCAATATTAACTACCGTCGCCCGGCGGTGCTGAGTGACCTGCTGACCGTGACCAGTCAGGTGCAGCAAATCAACGGTAAGAGCGGTGTGTTAAGTCAGGTCATCACGTTGGAGCCAGAAGGACAAGTCGTGGTGGATGCGCAGATTACGTTTGTGTGTATTGATTTGAAAACGCAGAAAGCGCTGCCGTTGGAGGGGGAGTTACGCGAAAAACTGGAGCAGATGGTGAAGTAACGTCTTATTGCCTGATGGCGCTGCGCTTATCAGGCCTACATGTTCATCTTGCGTAACGAGTAGGCCGGATAAGGTGTTTAAACTGTCACCTGGCAAAATCGACCGAAATTACTTCAGTCCGGTTTTCTGCTTCATCGCCGCCATTACTGCAGGTTTATCTGCCAGATAATGGGTCAGTCCGTTTGCTCGCAGGGTACAGGCGGCACAGTGCCCACAGCCGTCGCCTTTGATCCCGTTATAGCAGGTCAACGTCTCCTGACGTACGAGATCCAGTTTGCCCCAGTAATCGGCCAGCGCCCAGGTTTCGGCTTTATCAATCCACATCAACGGCGTTTCAAAGCGGATATCCTTTGCCATCCCCAGGCTAACCGCGTGATTTAGCGCTTTGACAAATTCATCGCGGCAATCGGGATAACCGGAGAAATCCGTTTCACAAACACCGGTGATCACCGCCTCGGCCTTTACCTGGTAGGCGTAGATGGCCGCCAGCGTCAAAAACAGGATATTGCGCCCTGGCACGAAGGTGTTGGGAATGCCATCCGCATCCGGTTCGTAGTCCGGCACCGGAATGTTGTCGTGAGTCAGGCTGCTGATCGCCAGTTCGTTCAGTAGAGTGACATCGAGCACTTTGTGCGAACGGGCGCCGAGTTTTAAGGCCAGGTCACGTGCGACATCAATCTCAGCGCGATGGCGCTGACCATAATCAAAGGTGACGCAATGGACTTCATCATATTGATGTAGTGCTTGCGCCAGGCAGGTTGTGGAGTCCTGACCCCCACTGAATACTACGACGGCACGTTTCATGGCTTATCCTGAAAAATGATAAAACGCTATGGTAGCGTCTGAGGGGGACGCCGACCAGCTTCTTCATGACGAGGGGGAGGCAGCCATGCTTCGGTGAAGTCAAACCAGCCTCGTGCGTTTAGTCGGACCCCATTAACGCCCGGTGGCGCGCTAATGCGATAGTGATAATTGAAGAGCGGTGTGAGCGTGGCATCATTCATCAGGTTTGCGAACACCTGCGCAAGTGCAGCATAACGATCTCTTTCGTCGGGCTGAATCTGTAGCGCATCAAGCGTTGCCTGTAGATGGGAAAAGGCGGGAGCGTCTAAGACATACGGCCAGAGCTGATCGCAGCGTAGCCATTGCTCAAGCGTGTACTCTGGCGCTTCGCCAATGAGTCGGTCGCCCATCATCAAATCGGCATCTGCCAGAATAGCGCTGTTGTCCCAGTTCTTAGCGTTATGAAAAATAATCGTTAATTCACAGCCGAGCGTGGCCAGATAGTGCTTGAGCTGTTCTGCCATGGTATGCAGCTCAACGGGCAGATGGTAGACCAGCGTGAGCCTTTCCGGCAGTTCTACCTCATCCAGGCTTTCCCACTGGGGCATGGTCCAGTCGGGCAGCAACGCCTGGCTTGGCGTAATCAAATTTTCATCAACAGGCAGTGTTTGCAGGAGCGATGTGTGATGAATGATATCCACCAATCTTCTCGCCTGTTGCACGCTCAGCCTCGGCCCTTTCTTGAGTGTTAAATAGCAAAATCCGAGGCTGATACCGCTACTTACCTGAGTGAGCGTGGTCAGCTCTTCTCGTTTCCCGATCGCAATCTGTACCGGGTGTCGGCAACTGGTCCCCAGGTCTTGTGCGAAAAGTTGCGGTGTTATCCAGTATTCAACCGCCTTAAGCAGCGGGTGGCTCCGATGATAATGATCGTGACTTTCAAGGCGGACCAGCTCCGGCGTAAATAACGCCAGCCGGAAAGGGCCGGTACCGACCAGCGGTTGCTGTGGATGCGCCAGATGGCTGCAGTAGCTCGCCAGGCGGTGCGCCAGCCAGTAATCAGGTCGATGCAGAATGAACGTCAGGCATTGCGGGTGGCTAATCTCAATACGCTTCACGCTAATGAACAACTTATTGAGCGCCGGGAGGTTGAGCAGCATCAGTAGCCGTTCATGTAGCTGCGAGGTTGCCACCACATCGCCATTGTGCCAGTAAAGTGTCGAGCGAATATAAAAATCCCAGCGTAACCCATCGGGGGAGACATCCCAGTGATGTGCCAGGTCTCCGCAAGGACGCTGATTATGACTGTCGAAGCGGGTTAATCCGGAGAAAATCTGCCCGGCAAGATGTTGTTCCGCGCGCCCGGGGAGGAATCCAGGATGGAGCGGATCAAGAGGACGATAATAGGGAATACGTAGCGTCGGCGTATCGTTTTGCCATTGCCCGCCCATAAACGGTTGCAACATTGTGCGCAGTTCGCCCGGCGCCAGTTGCGCCAGCTCCAGCACATTGAGTTGCTGCCCTTTCTCCAGCGCTTGCTCCATCATGGAATTGCGCAATGATTCCGGCGTGACCAAAAAACGGAGTTGCCCGCGTTTTCCACGCCCGGACTGCGACTCCCACGTCAGCCATCCTGCGTCCTGCGACTGGCAAAGCAGTGTCCGCACATGACGTTCGCTACAAAAACAGCGTTCTGCCAGTTCGCTCACGGTAACAAACTGAGGTTCACCGGCGGAAGGTTGCCAGAGGCGCTGGTATTGTTTGAGTCGATTGAGAAGTCGCATAAACCCGGAACAATTCCTTTTATCTATTCACTATTACTTCCGTATATCTCAGGTGATACTGAACCACAAGTTAATCGTGTCACAGAGTGGAGAAAGAGATGGCTCGTCTGGCAGCATTTGATATGGATGGCACGCTACTGATGCCAAACCACCATTTGGGCGATGAAACCCTTTCAACACTGGCTCGGTTGCGCGAACGCGACATTACCCTGACCTTTGCGACGGGTCGACATGTACTGGAGATGCAGCATATTTTGGGCTCGTTTTCGCTGGAAGCCTTCCTGATCACCGGTAACGGTACGCGCGTTCATTCGCTGGAGGGCGAAGTGTTGCATCGCCAGGATCTTGACCCGGCCATCGCGGATATTGTGCTGCATCAGGCGTGGGACACGCAGGCCAGCATGCATATTTTCAATGACAATGGCTGGTTTACCGGACAGGAAATCCCGTCGATATTGCATGCGCACGTCTACAGCGGATTTCGGTATCAGATAGTGGATGTCAAACGGATCCCGGCCCACGAGGTGACGAAGATCTGTTTCTGTGGCGATCACGATGATCTGATCCGGCTTGGTATTCAATTGAACGACGCGCTGGGCGAGCGGGCAAACCTCTGTTTTTCCGCAGTCGATTGCCTGGAAGTGTTACCGTTAGGCTGCAATAAAGGCGCCGCCATGACGGTACTGAGCAATCATCTGGGTTTTACCCTGGCTGAATGTATGGCGTTTGGCGATGCCATGAACGATCGTGAAATGCTGGGGAGCGTCGGACGCGGTTTGATCATGGGTAACGCCATGCCGCAACTGATTGCCGAACTACCGCATTTATCGGTGATTGGGCATTGCCGTAATCAGGCTGTCTCTCACTATTTAACGCATTGGCTGGATAATCCACATCTACCTTATTCCCCCGAATGAGAGATCCCTTCCAGCAAGCCAGACATGAACAGTCATTGTCTGGCTTTTTTTATACTGCTTTAGCGGACGTTCAGCATCCTGGCAAGTTCAGCCTGCCACGGCGCTAAATCGCCGATCTGCGCGCTGACCCATTCCGGATTGTAGTAGGTGTCGAGATAACGTTCGCCGCTGTCGCACAGCAACGTAACGAGAGAACCTGTTTCTCCGGCATCGCGCATACGGGCCGCGAGTTGCAGCGTTCCCCACATATTGGTGCCGGTTGAGGCGCCCACTTTACGACCCAACTGCGTTTCCAGCCAGTGCGCGGTCGCGATGCTGGCAGCATCCGGCACGCGTAACATCTCATCCACCACATCCGGAATGAAAGACGGCTCCACGCGTGGACGGCCGATACCTTCGATTTTGCTGCCGACCGGACTGCGCAGTGTGGCATCACGTTCCTGCCAGTAGGGCAAAAAGACCGAGTTTTCCGGGTCAACGACCATCAGACGCGTGTCGTAGCCCTGGCAGCGAATGTAGCGACCAATGGTGGCTGAGGTCCCGCCCGTGCCTGCGCTCATGACAATGTGTTTGGGCACCGGGTTTGGCTCGCACTGCATCTGGCGAAAAATACTGTCGGCAATGTTGTTATTCCCGCGCCAGTCAGTCGCGCGTTCAGCATAGGTGAACTGATCCATATAGTGACCGTTCAGTTCACGCGCCAGCTGTTCTGAGGCGGCGTAAATCTCGCAGGCGCTTTCTACAAAATGGCAGCGACCGCCGTAAAACTCTATTTGTTCAACTTTGCGTTTTGCCGTACAGGAAGGCATGACGGCGATAAAGGGCAGACCCAGAAGGCGAGCGAAATAGGCCTCGGAAACTGCGGTTGAACCCGATGATGATTCAATGATTGGCGTGCCTTCTTTGATCCAGCCGTTGCACAGTCCGTACAGGAACAGTGAACGCGCCAGTCGATGTTTCAGACTGCCGGTGGGGTGCGTACTTTCATCTTTCAGATAGAGCTGAATCCCCGGGAACGCAGGCAGCGACAGCCGGATGAGATGCGTATCTGCTGAACGCTGGTAGTCAGCGTTAATTTCATTAATGGCGTTTTTAACCCAGGCGTTATTCATCGGTGTTTTCCATTTGTCATTTTGTGCCCAGATTAGCGGAAAGCACAGAAAAAATTGTTGCCATTTAACCTTTAAAATAGAATGTAAGGAGAAAATTCTTCTCTGTGAGGTGGGCATGTTAGATAAAATTGACCGTAAGCTGCTCGCCTTGCTGCAGCAGGACTGTACCCTCTCTTTGCAGGCGTTAGCCGATGCCGTTAATCTGACCACCACACCCTGCTGGAAACGACTAAAACGTCTGGAAGATGACGGCGTTCTGATAGGAAAAGTCGCGTTGCTGGACCCTGAAAAGCTGGGGTTGGGCTTAACGGCCTTCGTGCTGATAAAAACGCAGCATCACAGCAGCGAATGGTACTGTCGATTCGTGACCGTGGTCACCGAGATGCCGGAAGTTCTGGGCTTTTGGCGCATGGCAGGTGAATACGACTATCTGATGCGGGTCCAGGTGGCGGACATGAAACGCTATGACGATTTCTACAAACGCCTGGTGAACAGTGTTCCCGGACTGTCAGATGTCACATCAAGCTTTGCGATGGAACAGATTAAATATACTACCGCTCTACCCATTGAATAATTCTCCCGGCGTTGATTGCCGGAAATCATGTCAGGAAAGAATACGTGCGATTATTTGTTCAATTAAGCTGGTACTTTCGCCGGGAGTGGCGTCGCTATCTCGGTGCTGTTGCCCTGCTTATCATCATTGCTATCCTGCAACTGATCCCGCCTAAGGTGGTCGGCATTGTCGTGGATGGCGTAAGCGCACAACGCTTTACCACCGAACAGGTGTTGATGTGGGTGGGAACCATCGCGCTGATTGCTGTCGTGGTCTATTTATTACGCTACGTCTGGCGCGTTCTGCTGTTTGGGGCGTCCTATCAACTTGCCGTTGAGCTGCGTGAAGATTATTACCGTCAGCTCAGTCGTCAGCATCCTGAATTTTATCTACGACATCGCACCGGGGATTTAATGGCGCGCGCCACCAATGACGTGGACCGCGTGGTCTTTGCCGCCGGGGAAGGGGTGTTAACGCTGGTGGACTCATTGGTCATGGGTTGCGCCGTATTGATTGTGATGTCCACGCAAATCAGCTGGCAGCTGACGCTGTTTGCCTTGTTACCGATGCCGATTATGGCGCTGATGATTAAGCGCTACGGCGACAGGCTACACGAGCGTTTCAAGCTTGCGCAGGCGGCATTTTCCAGCCTTAACAATCGGACTCAGGAGAGCCTGACCAGCATTCGGATGATCAAAGCGTTTGGTCTCGAGGACCGACAGTCGGCGCTTTTTGCGGCCGACGCGGCGGATACCGGCAAGAAAAACCTGCGGGTCGCCCGTATCGACGCCCGATTTGATCCGACGATTTATATTGCCATTGGTATGGCAAACCTGCTGGCGATTGGCGGTGGCAGTTGGATGGTGGTCCATGGCGCGTTAACGCTCGGACAACTGACCAGCTTCATGATGTATCTCGGTCTGATGATCTGGCCGATGCTGGCGCTGGCGTGGATGTTTAATATCGTTGAGCGAGGCAGTGCCGCTTATAGCCGAATTCGCGCCATGCTGGCGGAAGCACCGGTGGTTAATGATGGTGCAGAGCCCGTACCGGAAGGGCGTGGTGAGCTGACAGCGGCGATTGGCGAGTTTCGTTATCCGCAGGCGGCGCATCCCGCGCTGGGAGAGGTCCATTTTCACCTCAAGCCCGGCCAAATGCTGGGGATTTGTGGACCTACCGGTGCCGGGAAAAGCACGGTACTTTCGTTGATCCAGCGTCATTTTGACCTCACGCAAGGCGATATTCGTTTTCACGGCATTCCATTGACGCAGTTGCAACTGGATAGCTGGCGTAGCCGACTGGCCGTGGTCAGCCAGACACCGTTTCTGTTTTCAGATACGGTCGCCAACAACATTGCGCTGGGATGCCCAAACGCGACGCAGGACGAAATTGAACATGTTGCACGTTTAGCCAGCGTTCATGAGGATATTTTACGTCTGCCACAGGGTTACGACACCGAGGTCGGCGAACGCGGGGTCATGCTTTCCGGCGGGCAAAAACAGCGTATTTCCATTGCCCGTGCGTTGTTGCTCAATGCGGAGATCCTGATTCTGGATGACGCCCTGTCGGCCGTGGATGGACGTACGGAACATCAGATTTTGCATAACCTGCGCCAGTGGGGAGAAGGGCGTACGGTGATCATTAGCGCGCACCGCTTGTCCGCCCTGACGGAAGCCAGCGAAATTATCGTGATGCAGCATGGGCATATTGCTCAGCGAGGCGAGCATGATGATTTAGTCCTGCAACCCGGCTGGTATCGAGACATGTACCGTTATCAGCAGTTAGAAGCCGCGCTGACGGACGCCCCTGAAATGCCAGAGGAGGCGGCGAATGCGTAGTTTTGGACAGTTATGGCCAACGCTGAAAAGGCTGTTGGCGTACGGTTCTCCGTGGCGAAAACCGCTTTCCATTGCGGTGGTCATGCTCTGGGTCGCCGCGGTGGCGGAGGTGAGTGGACCGCTGCTTATTAGCTATTTCATTGACCATCTGGTGGCGAAAAACAACCTGCCGTTGGCAATGGTGGCGGGGTTGGTCGCGGCCTACATTGGCTTACAGTTGCTGGCGGCCGGTCTGCATTATGCGCAGTCGCTGTTGTTTAATCAGGCAGCCGTTGGCGTCGTACAACAACTGCGTACCGACGTAATGGATGCGGCGCTCCGCCAGCCGTTGAGCGAGTTTGATACCCAACCTGTCGGGCAGTTGATTTCTCGCGTCACCAATGACACCGAAGTGATCCGCGACCTTTACGTCACGGTTGTGGCGACGGTGTTGCGCAGCGCCGCGCTGATTGGCGCGATGTTAGTGGCGATGTTCAGCCTGGACTGGCGCATGGCGCTGGTGGCGATGGCGATTTTCCCCGCCGTGCTGGTGGTGATGGTGATTTACCAGCGTTACAGCACGCCGATCGTTCGCCGTGTGAGAGCGTATCTGGCGGATATTAATGACGGTTTCAATGAAGTCATCAACGGCATGAGCGTCATTCAGCAGTTTCGCCAACAGGCGCGCTTCGGGGAACGCATGGGAGAAGCCAGCCGTTCGCACTACATGGCGCGAATGCAGACTCTGAGGCTGGATGGCTTTTTACTGCGCCCGTTGCTGAGCCTTTTCTCGGCGCTGATTCTGTGTGGACTGCTGATGTTGTTCAGTTTTACGTCGGCGGGCACCATCGAAGTCGGGGTGTTATATGCGTTTATTAGCTACCTCGGGCGGCTGAACGAGCCGTTAATTGAACTGACGACGCAGCAATCCATGTTGCAGCAGGCGGTTGTGGCGGGGGAGCGCGTTTTTGAACTGATGGATGGCCCCCGTCAGCGTTATGGTGACGATAACAGACCGCTGCGGAGCGGGCGAATCGATGTTGATCATGTTTCTTTCTCCTACCGTGACAATAATCTGGTGCTGCAGGACGTCAGCCTGTCAGTGCCTTCACGTGGTTTTGTGGCACTGGTCGGGCATACCGGGAGCGGTAAGAGTACGCTCGCCAGCCTGTTGATGGGCTACTATCCGCTGACTCAGGGCGAGATTCGTCTGGACGGGCGGCCACTCTCTACGCTGGGACATAGCGTTCTGCGTCAGGGGGTGGCGATGGTGCAGCAGGATCCGGTGGTGATGGCTGATACTTTCCTGGCAAACGTCACGCTGGGCCGCGATATCTCGGAAGCGCGCGTCTGGCAGGCGCTGGAAACCGTCCAACTGGCGGAACTGGCGCGCGGCCTGAGTGACGGTATCCATACGCGTTTGGGCGAGCAGGGAAACACCTTGTCGGTGGGGCAAAAGCAACTGCTGGCGCTGGCGCGCGTGCTGGTTGAGACGCCTCAAGTGCTGATCCTGGATGAAGCGACGGCCAGCATCGACTCGGGGACCGAACAAGCGATTCAGCAGGCGCTGGCGGCTGTTCGTGAGCACACTACGCTGGTGGTGATTGCGCACCGGTTGTCGACGATCGTCGAGGCTGACACCATTCTGGTGCTGCATCGCGGTCAGGCGGTTGAACGTGGCACCCATCAACAATTGCTGGCAGCCCAGGGACGTTACTGGCAAATGTATCAATTACAGTTAGCCGGGGAAGAGCTGGCCGCCAGCGCGCGTGAGGAATCGCTTACCGCCTGATGCACCAGCGTTGCCCGCCACTCCCGCGGGCGGTGCAAAAATGAAACGCATCATGCACTGGCATGGTGCGTTTTTTGTTTCCCGCTTCGCTTCTGACGCACTTCACATTTCTCTCCTCCTGTTTTGTTGCCTGTTTTTTGTGCAATCTTGTGCCGGATTGGCGCATTTATCAATGTGGCACACCCCTTGCAATAGTTCCCTCGTGTCGCTGCAGCTATTACCCATTTCAGACAGGAGGGGATCTATGAAGCTGGTTACCGTGGTAATCAAACCGTTCAAACTGGAAGACGTTCGTGAAGCGCTGTCTTCCATAGGCATTCAGGGGTTAACAGTCACTGAAGTGAAAGGTTTTGGGCGTCAGAAAGGGCATGCTGAGCTGTACCGCGGCGCGGAATACAGCGTTAACTTTCTACCCAAGGTAAAAATTGATGTGGCCATCGCGGACGATCAGCTTGAGGAGGTGATCGATATCATCAGCAAGTCTGCATGGACCGGAAAAATTGGCGACGGCAAAATTTTCGTTGCTGAACTGCAACGCGTTATTCGTATTCGTACCGGTGAAGCCGACGAAGCGGCACTGTAACTTTCAGGCTACACAGTGATAGGAACGAAAAAATGAAGATAGCAACGATGAAAACGGGCCTGGCTTCACTGGCGCTGCTGCCAGGTCTGGCGATGGCGGCTCCTGCGGTCGCTGACAAAGCCGATAATGCCTTTATGATGATTTGTACCGCGCTGGTGCTGTTCATGACGATCCCCGGCATTGCCCTGTTCTACGGTGGTTTGATTCGTGGAAAGAACGTGCTGTCAATGCTCACCCAGGTCACCGTGACGTTTGCGCTGGTCTGTATTTTATGGGTTGTTTACGGCTATTCGCTGGCCTTTGGCGAAGGCAATAATTTCTTCGGTAACTTCCACTGGACGATGCTGAAGAATATTGAACTCACGGCGGTGATGGGCAGTTTCTATCAGTATATTCACGTTGCGTTCCAGGGTTCGTTCGCCTGTATCACTGTTGGGCTTATCGTGGGGGCATTGGCTGAGCGTATTCGTTTTTCGGCGGTGCTGATTTTCGTGGTGGTCTGGCTGACGCTTTCCTACATTCCTATTGCGCACATGGTGTGGGGCGGCGGTTTGCTGGCATCGCATGGCGCGCTGGATTTCGCGGGCGGTACCGTGGTGCATATTAACGCGGCGATTGCCGGTCTGGTTGGCGCTTATTTGATCGGCAAACGCGTTGGTTTTGGCAAAGAGGCGTTTAAACCGCATAACCTGCCGATGGTCTTTACCGGTACGGCGATCCTGTATTTTGGCTGGTTCGGTTTTAACGCCGGTTCTGCCAGTGCGGCGAATGAGATCGCGGCGCTGGCTTTCGTCAACACCGTGGTTGCAACGGCAGCGGCGATCCTCGGATGGATATTTGGCGAATGGGCCCTGCGCGGTAAACCGTCTCTGCTGGGGGCCTGTTCTGGCGCCATTGCCGGTCTGGTTGGCGTCACGCCTGCCTGTGGCTACATCGGAGTCGGCGGCGCGTTAATTATTGGCGTTGTGGCGGGGCTGGCGGGATTATGGGGCGTTACAATGCTTAAACGCCTGCTGCGCGTTGACGATCCTTGCGATGTGTTCGGCGTTCACGGCGTATGCGGCATCGTTGGGTGTATCCTGACCGGGGTCTTCGCTTCTCGCTCGCTCGGCGGCGTGGGCTTTGCCGAAGGCGTCACGATGGGGCATCAGGTGCTGGTGCAGTTAGAAAGTATTGGGATTACAATCCTCTGGTCCGGCGTGGTCGCGTTTATCGGTTACAAACTGGCGGATTTAACCGTGGGGCTGCGCGTACCGGAAGAACAAGAGCGCGAGGGGCTGGATGTGAACAGTCACGGCGAGAATGCCTATAACGCGTAACGCAGATTGCCCGGTGGCGCTGTCGCTTACCGGGCCTACAAAAAGCCGGATAAGCGTTAGCGCCATCCGGCTTTTTTCAATTGTGATTACGCATGACCCCTTCCTGCACGGTAGACGCAACCAACACGCCGTCCTGCGTGTAAAACTCACCGCGTACAAAGCCGCGGGCGCTGGAAGCAGAAGTGCTCTCTACGCTGTACAGCAGCCATTCATTCATATTGAACGGGCGATGGAACCACATCGAATGATCGATGGTGGCAATCTGGATCCCTTTTTCGAGAAAACCAATACCGTAAGGCTGCAACGCCACGGGCAGGAAATTAAGATCGGAGGCATAGCCCAGCAAATACTGATGCGCGCGGAGGCTATCCGGCATCGTGCCGTTTGCGCGGATCCAGACCTGACGCGTCGGCTCCGAAACATGGCCTTTTAGCGGATTATGAAATTCGACCGGGCGAATCTCTAAGGGACGATCGCAGAGAAATTTCTCTTTTAACATCGGCGGTAGCAAATGCGCCACTGAGCGGGCAATTTCGGTTTCCGATTTCAGAGATTCCGGCCCAGGTGCGGCAGGCATTTTTTTCTGGTGCTCAAATCCCTCTTCCTGGCCCTGGAAAGAGGCGGTCATGTAAAAGATGGGCTTTCCGTTCTGGATTGCGGCCACCCGGCGGGCGCTAAAACTGTTGCCATCACGTAGCACTTCAACATCGTAAATAATCGGTTTCTGACTATCACCCGGGCGTAAGAAATAGCTGTGGAAAGAGTGTACATGGCGCTCTTCGGCGACGGTTTCCTTGGCGGCACACAGCGCCTGGCCGACAACCTGTCCACCAAAAACCTGACGTAACCCCAGGTCTTCACTTTGTCCCCGAAAGAGTCCTTCTTCAATTTTTTCCAGATTTAACAATGTCAGCAGATTTTTCAGTGCCAGACTCATACTTACTCTCCAGGTAATGACGGCGCCGCAGCGAGATAGCCACAGTATAACGCAATTTTAAAAGTGGTCCGATGGGTGCAATAGTCTGAATAACTGACTTATTTCAGGAAAAAATAGGTAATTTGTGCCAAACTTAATCACGTTATGTGTTTGTTAACCGTGCTCTGTCGAGGAAAAAACCGCGCCGGAGCACGGGTGAGAAGGAGAATTTAATGAAACTTGTGCACATGGTCAGTGGTTTAGCGATGGCGGTTGCTCTGGCGGCCTGCGCAGACAAAAGCGCAGATGTCCAGACACCAGCACCGAACCCAAGCACTTCTGGTGTGGCTGCGAAGCCTGCAATTCAGCAACCCTCGGTTTCAGGTACCGTCTGGATCCGTCAGAAAGTGGCTCTGCCACCGGATGCTGTATTAACCGTGACACTGTCGGATGCCTCACTGGCTGATGCACCGTCGAAAGTGTTGTCGCAGCAGGCGGTCCGTACTGAAGGCAAACAGGCGCCGTTTAGCTTCGTTCTCCCGTTCAACCCTGCAGATGTACAGCCAAACGCCCGGATCCTGCTGAGTGCAGCGATCACCGTAAATGACAAACTGGTATTCATTACCGATACCGTGCAGGAAGTGATTAATCGGGGTGGGACCAAGGCCGATCTGACGCTGGTACCGGTCCAGCAAACGGCAGTGCCGGTGCAGGCTGGAAGTGGGGCGATAGCAACGCCACCTACAGATTACTGATCTGAAATAAACCCTCTTCGACACGGAGAGGGTTAATACACCCAGCGGTATCGTTGTAAATCGATCTGCCCGCTCCCGGAAACCATCACCCCTTCCGACAATAAAGCCTGGCGTTGACGCTGAAGATCAGGACCGGTCAACGAGATCGCGCCGTGGCGGTTAACGACCCTGTGCCAGGGGAGGGCGCTGCCTTCCGGCAACCGTTTTAACACGCCGCCGACCTGGCGAGCGGCACGGGGTGACCCCGCGAGCCGTGCGACATCACCGTAGGTGGTCACAAATCCTTCGGGAATAGAGGCGACAATTTGCCAGACGCGTTGGGGGAAAGAGTCTTGTATATCCATGGTGTATTCCTGCGCTAATCTTTCAGCATAATCCTCAATAGAGGCAGAGTGAAGCCTCATTGCGCAAGAAAGCAGCATCCGATGCAGGATCGGTTGCATTTACCGGGGACAGCAGTGATAATGCGCCTGCGCGTTGGTTAACAACGCTCTCAATGGGGGCTCTGTTGGTTCTCCCGCAACGCTACTCTGTTTACCAGGTCAGATCCGGAAGGAAGCAGCCAGAGCAGACGACGTGTGTGCCGGGATGTAGCTGGCAGGGCCCCCACCCAATTCTGCCGTCCGGCACATCAAATAATCTTACGCATTTTCCCCACACCGGTTTGAAAACGCAACCCGTCCCACAGGGGCTGTAACGTGCTGAATGCTGCGCGTAATGTGTCGTCCGGGTGGGTAAATGGCATCCGCAAGAAGCGATCGAAGGCGCCTGCCAGACCAAAGCGGGTGCCCGTGCCGAGCTGAATACCTGCGCTTTCGGCATGCGTAGCGAACTGGGTGGCTAAAGTATCAGGCAATTCCACCCAAAAAGAGAGTCCTCCCGCAGGCTGGGAAAACGTCCATTCCGGAAAGTGTGTACGCATCAGTTCACCGCATAACGCGCGCCGTCTGGCCAGTTGTTGCCGTCGTTCAGGAAGGAAGGTTCCGGCGTTTTCAATCAGCCAGGCGGTCGCCAGTTGTTCCAGTACGGGCGAACCCAGGTCAAACGTATCGCGGGTTTGCACCAGCGCGGCAATGGTGCGTGACGATGCGCGAACCCAGCCCAGACGCAGACCTCCCCAGAAACTCTTACCTGCTGACCCCAGCATAATAATGGGCGCATCGGCGTTGTAACAGGCGAGAGGTGGCGGTGGAGGGGCATCAAACCAAAGATTCACCATCGTTTCATCCACCACCAGGGTGGTGCGTGTTCTGGCGGCAATGTCCGCCACTGTCTGACGTGTCGCGGCGTCCATACAGCGCCCGGTTGGGTTATGAAAATCCGGTATCAG
Source organism: Citrobacter sp. R56 (assembly GCF_016811995.1). Classification (GTDB taxonomy): domain Bacteria; phylum Pseudomonadota; class Gammaproteobacteria; order Enterobacterales; family Enterobacteriaceae; genus Citrobacter_D; species Citrobacter_D enshiensis. Next base: position 3,407,123 of record NZ_CP069159.1, on the reverse strand, counting down.
ATAGGCCATTCTTGGCGACGTTTGCGCAATAGTGGCGACCAGACCGGCGGTATCCCAGCCATGCTCAGGTAAAGAGACACCTACCGGACGACACGACGCACCCTGAATAGCCGCGATAGCGAGCGGGTAGGTGGGGTGATCCACGACGACACGATCGCCTGGTCCTGTCAGCAGACGCAGGATCAATGCCAGGCCACTCACCGAGCCATTGACGACTATAATCTCATCCGGGTGAGTGGGCAGCCCTCGTTCGCAGTAGTGCCCGGCAATGGTTTCACGTAGCGACAATAATCCCTGCGGCAAATAGCCCGAACTCAGCAGATGCTGGGGCATTGCACACAGCGCCTGGTGGTAGGCCTGATGAATCTCCGGACCTGCACTTAGCGTGGCAGTGGAAAGATCAAGCGCCATGCCGGTACTGGTGCGGGTGGGCACCCGGTGGATATGTTCTGGCAGGATAACTCGCGAGCCGCTCCCCTGTCGGCTTTCCAGATAACCTTCTTCACGCAGTTGCGCCAGCGCGCTGGCAATGGTGGTTCGGCTCACGTCCAGCACGGCGGCCAGTTCGCGCTCGCCGGGAAGACGGCTATCAAGTGCCAGACGACCATCCAGAATGAGCAGACGCAGCGCACTCGCAAGCTGGCGCCAGAGAGGGATACGTGAAGCGGTTTCCTGCCAGTGTCCGAGCAAGCGCTGCAGAGATTGGCTACCATGACGGCGAGATGACATAACAGTCCACTTTTTGAAAACTGGACATTAATCATAGTGCCAATTGCGGAGAAGATGAACGTTATCTGGCAAGGAGGGGAAATTATGCTGCGTCGATTGGTTCAATTGTATCTGGGGCTGGCGCTTTACGGTGTCTCGACCGCCATGTTTGTGCGTGCGGATTTAGGCGCCGACCCCTGGAATGTTTTTCATCTCGGGGTGGCGAATCTGCTGTCGATGAACATCGGTATTGTGATGATTGGTGTTGGCGTTCTGGTCTTGCTGTTATGGATACCCCTGCGACAACGTCCAGGGCTTGGAACACTGAGCAACGTTATTGTCATCGGCCTGGCGGCAGATGCCGCCCTGGCGATCATGCCTGGATTTGAATCTCTGCTCGTGCGCACTGTTTTGTTAGTTTCTGCGGTGATCGTCAATGCGCTGGCAACCAGTATGTATATTGGCGCAGGCTTTGGCGCCGGTCCGCGTGACGGCCTGATGACAGGGATTCATGCGCGCACTGGCTGGCCCGTGCGCACTATTCGTACGGCGATTGAAGTTTCCGTTTTGTTGAGCGGCTGGCTCCTTGGGGGCGCATTGGGTGTCGGAACCGTGCTGTATGCGCTGGCGATTGGACCATTGATCCAGATTTGCCTGCCCTGGTTTCGTTATTCGCCAGCGGCGCACATGCCGCTGCGAAATGCTTCTACGGCACAGTATCGCAATGGCGACTAAACTTAACTGCGACTGACGCGGCCAGAATTGTCTTGCCGTGCAGTAACACTTCGGAGGTTTATCTCATGAAGTATGTTGATGGTTTTGTGGTTGCCGTACCAGCCGAAAACAAGGAGGCCTACGTGGCAATGGCGGCAAAAGCTGTCCCGCTCTTTAAGGAGTTTGGGGCATTACGCGTTGTTGAGTGCTGGGCCGATGACGTTCCGGACGGCAAACTGACCGATTTCCGGATGGCGGTGAAAGCAGAAGAGCACGAAGAAGTGGTCTTTAGCTGGATTGAATACCCCTCGAAAGAGGTTCGCGACGCGGCGAATCAAAAGATGATGTCGGATCCACGAATGAAAGAGTTTGGCGAGTCGATGCCGTTTGACGGCAAGCGCATGATTTATGGCGGATTCTCTCCCATTCTGGATGACTGATGTGACTGGCTGTGCGGCGTGCCGCCAGCCACCCCGACATCACCGATGTTGTTCAGCCCACAGGATAAACTCTGATTTTGGGAGGGCTTTACTGTATAGCCAACCCTGACCGTATTGCACACCGTGCTCACGCAACCAGCTCTCCTGACGGGGAGTCTCAATACCTTCGGCTACCATCTCCAGTTTGAGGGTTTTTGCCATCTCAATGATGTGCGTCGTGACATTTTTATATTCCAGCGCATCGACAAACGACTTGTCGATTTTAAGGATATCCACTTCCAGATTCTGTAAGTAGCTAAGGCTGGAATAGCCCGTACCAAAATCGTCGATATAGATTGCGTGTCCTGCTTTACGGTATTGGGTAATGATCGGCGCGCAGGTTTTCGGGTCGGCAAACTCGCGTTCTGTCAGTTCCAGCGCGATTTGTGAGGGGGCAACGTGATACCGATTCAGCAGCTTGCTTAAATGCGACGGCAGCGTCTGTGAGGTCAGATCGCTGGACTCAAGGTTGATCGAAATATGCAGCCCGGGGTGCTGTTGCAACCATTTCCCCATCTCCTCAAAGACGGTGTCGATAATCAGATGGCTGAGCGATTCTGACAGTCCGGTCTCTTCTGCCAGCGCGATAAAAATGTCTGGCGACAGGTAGCTGCCATCGGTTTGCGGCCAACGCGCCAGCGCTTCGGCACCGACAACTTTACCGGTACGTAATGAAACAATTGGCTGGTAGTGGACTTTTATATCACGATTTTGAATAGCATCCTGCAGGCGATGATGGGGCGACTGTATACGGCGCAGAATGCGCAGAATAAACGCGGCGCTCAGTAGACCTATTACAAGACCTACCGGGAGCCAAATAAGGGCCTGACGATACCAGTTTTTTTGCAGCGAAAGCGCGGAAGACCAGGTCACAATAGAAATGCGCATTTCCGGGAAAGGCTGGATATTATAGAGCGTCCCATTATTCTCCATATGCTGGTTCGCGGCTTGCTGCAATTGCTGAATAATCTCGGGTTTGAGGCGATCGCTGCTGGCGATCACGATGTTGTGTGCTTCCCCAATAATGGCCGCATCAATTTGCGAGGAACCAAAAGGGATCACGTCAATGAATGATGCAGGGTCAATCATCACGATGTAGCGATCTGTGCCCAACGCAACCATATAGCGCTTTATCCCTAAATCATTCTGTGCCGTTAGCCATGCACGGTAGCCACCCCGGAAGATTTTGCCAGGTTCAGGCAGTGCGGCGGCGTGGCTTTTTTGCTCCAGCGATGAACAGGCAGGAACATTATTCTCCAGATATAGGACTTCCTGAATGTAGCGGTTGCTATAGGATACCCGGCGCATCGCCAGTAAATGCGCATTGCTGCAAGGCTCGCCCTCGAAGCGCTCCATCTGCTTTAGCGCGAGTTTTCCCTGAGAGGCGACTTTATTTGCACGTAAAGCGACACCTGATGAATAGGTATTCAGCTCTTCGATAAATTTCTGTTCAACCTGACGATGTGCCAGCCAAAGGCTTAATCCAACAGGAACAAGGACAGATAAAATAAGCACACCCGTCACCAGGCCGGCCAGATGTCGTGTCGTCACGTTGCTACCTCTATTAACGAAGCGTAGGCAAAGTATATCTGATCGCGAAAGATCTCCTTTCGTTGATGTCGTTATTCTATGATTTTTTTGGATAACTTGTCTTCCATCGCCAGAGAAAGCGTCATTTTGGTTTAATTCCCCCTGATTTAGCAAGGTTGAATTGCCGCTGCTGACAGAGTATTGTTATGTTATAACATTAAATGTGAGGGCGCTATGAAACCTGAAATTCATCCTGTTTATCGCACCGTGGTATTCCATGACACCAGCGTGAATGCATATTTTAAAGTCGGTTCGACCATCCGAACTGAACGGGAAATCGAACTGGAGGGCGTGACATACCCGTATGTCACTATTGATGTTTCTTCCAAATCACATCCGTACTACACCGGAAAACAGAAAACGTTCGACAATGAGGGCAGCGCAGCACGTTTCCAGAAACGTTTTGGGCATTTTATTGGAACAAAGCGGGGATAAGATGAAAGTAGTGAATTCACTTCGCAGTGCAAAGCAACGGCATCCGGATTGCCAGGTCGTCAGACGCAAAGGACGTGTGTATGTGATTTGTAAAACGAATCCGCGTTTTAAAGCGGTACAGGGGCGTAAAAAAAGACGTTAACGGTTTTGCCAACATTTCAGGGAACCCGGTGCGCACCAGGGAAGGGGCGCACTTTTTCTGGCAAAATCAGGGCTACGGGGTTGCCTGAGGGCGTGCAAGCGTAAAAATATCGTAGAAAGAGAGTTCACCTTTACGCGATATCATTTTTTGCAGTTGCGCTTTATGGTCGCTGTCTACACGCGGGGAATGGAGAATGGCGGTGATAAGCGTGGGGGGAACAAAGCGTGTGTTATACCACTCACCGTTATAACAAACTCTAAAATCCAGCACGTCGATATCTTCGTAACGGTAGCGTGGCGCGACGTCAAAAAAGAAAAAGCCATTTAACAATACAAACAAGACCACCAGCAACCAGACGGAATCCACCAGAGTTTCGGACTGGAGCATCACGGCCAGCGTGGCAAACCAGGCGATATACATGCCGACAAACAGTCCAGGATGTTTGCGAATGAAGCTAATGCTAAAACGCGGTCTGTTATCGCGCTTTTCACGCGTGTTGAGATCGTCAATGGTTTCGGTAAGCAGGCGTTGTATTTCTGTCATCTTTTGCCTTCGTGATATCAGCAACATTCAGGGGAACAGCCCATTTTAAAAGGGTGTACCGGATGAAAAAAGTAACAGATTAACCTCAATTTAGCATAACAGTTACATTTCACTTTACAGCGTTTTGATGACGCGAGCCGGATTCCCGCCAACCACCACATTTGCCGGAACGTCTTTAGTCACCACGGCTCCCGATGCAACAACCACATTATCGCCAATGCTCACGCCTGGATTAATCACAGCGCGTCCGCCGATCCAGACGTTGTTTCCGATGGTGACGGGTTTACCCAATTCCCTGCCGCTGTTGCGTTCAGTGGCGTCCAGCGGATGTGTGGCTGTGTAGATATGCACACCGGGGGCAAGCATGCAGTTATCGCCGATATGAATGGGGCAGACATCAAGCATCACGCAGTCGAAGTTAGCGTAGAATTCTTTCCCGAGATAAATGTTATAGCCGTAGTCGCAGCGAAACGAGGGTTCGATACAGGCGCCATTTGCGCGCCCCAGTAATTCATTCAGGATTGCCTGACGTTCATGCTTTTCATCAGGCGAGGTGTGATTGTATCGATGGGTTAACTGACGCGCCCGCAGACTGTCTCTGCGTAAGGTCTCGTCTGCTGGGCGATACATCTCGCCAGCAATCATCTTTTGTTTTTCTTCACTCATCACGCGCTCTCCTGTGGTTTGCCTGAATGTCGCAATACAGTAAAACGCAGCACGTCGAAAGGGAACGTTCCCATTAGGCCGGTGTGATCCAGCTCACGTGAATAAACGTAAGAATTAACAGTAAATACGGAAAATTAGCCTGTCTGGCTGCACGCATGTCTTCCCTGAGAAATGCATAACCAATTAACGAATAAATTTCCAGACCGAGGTGGGGATCTTGTCGTAAAGCTTATTCATCGTCAATTCTGCGAGGCGGTGGTCTGCTGCTGAGTAAAATACAGCCAGTTCATTGTCAGATAATTCATATTTATTTTTCTCAATAACACGTTCAAGCGTGTCAATAGTCTGACAGCGTCGCAAGCGCATCAAATAATCAGTTTTAGTTAATGGTTTATCGGACATAAATCTTACCTATGATTGTAATAGTTTTTAACAAGACAAACTAACAGGATTAGCCCTGGTGGCGTTGACAAAACAGCGAAACAGGCGGTTTCCCGATTTTCGCCATTTCTGAAGATCCTGCGCATTAATGCCATAACTGCTGAACAACATAAACGTGTCGTCCAGATATTCATCTATCTGCGCAATCAGCTTATTGTCCTCATTGTACTTAATTTTATAATTAAGTGCGAAGGTTGCAATATGCTCTATCAGCTCATTAAGCTGGAGATTGATCGCCGATGTTGGGTCGTTAACCCAGCCATGGTTACTTTCTTCAAGGTTTGCAAGGCAGTCATGATACAGGGTTTCACAGAGAAACTTAAGCTGTGCGATATCATGTCTTTTGGGTGAGTATTCATCCATAACGCATCCCCTTCTTAGTGGCTTGAACTAACCGAACACCTTCGGGATGGATACAACTTACTGACCTGGAACTTACCCTCATCTCCTGATGATTTAACTATAATCCACTCTAAAAAAGATTTCATCGTCATATTACGAAAAATTACAATTAGGGCGAATTAGGTCACTGCAGCCAATTTTACCCATTTTAGCAGACATATGCGCTGGCGCGGAATGAGGAAAAATCTTTATTACGTTTGCAATTCATCAAGTTACCCCCTTTGGACGTCACAACTTGTGCTAACTGCTTGTCGCAACATAGAAAGTACCAGGAATAGTCTTAATATTTCTTAATTAATAAGAATATAAGAAATTACCAAACAGTTCAGGAATAGCCTTTGGCAATCTATGGATTATATGCCTTATTTATCCTGGATAAAATAAATGAACTGACAATAAGCGTTTTTTATGAATTTTATCCAATAAAAAGGCCGCTTGCGCGGCCTTTGTTAAGAGGATGAATTAGTGATTCTCTACCGAATGGCTATGTTCAATGTCTTCATTCTTGCGGCTAAAGCGGCGGCGAACCACCACAAAGAAGACCGGCACGAAGAAGATTGCCAGAACGGTTGCGGTAACCATCCCGCCCATTACGCCTGTACCAACGGCGTTCTGCGCGCCGGAACCTGCGCCGGAGCTGATTACCAGCGGCATAACCCCCAGGATAAACGCCAGAGACGTCATCAGAATGGGGCGTAAACGCATACGAACGGCGTCCAGCGTTGCCTCAATCAGACCTTTACCTTCTTTATCCATTAAGTCTTTGGCGAATTCGACGATCAATATCGCGTTCTTCGCCGACAACCCAATGGTTGTCAACAGGCCTACCTGGAAGTAAACGTCGTTGGTCAGGCCGCGGAAGGTGGCGGCAAGCAATGCACCGATAACACCCAGCGGAACCACCAGCATGACGGAGAACGGAATTGACCAGCTCTCGTACAGCGCTGCCAGACACAAGAACACGACAATCAGTGAAATTGCATACAGGGCAGGGGCCTGGTTGCCTGACAAGCGTTCCTGATAAGACATACCTGTCCAGTCATAACCGATACCGGATGGCAGTTTGCTGGCCAGCTGTTCCATCATCGCCATGGCTTCACCGGTACTCTTACCTTCTGCTGCCTGGCCGAGAATTTCCATTGAAGGCAGGCCGTTATAGCGTTCCAGACGCGGTGAACCGTATTCCCAGCGAGAAGTGGAGAAGGCGGAGAACGGTACCATCTGTCCATTGCTACCACGCACATACCAGTTACCAATATCTTCCGGCAACATACGGTATTTGGCTTCAGACATGACGTAAACTTTCTTCACACGACCGCGGTCGATAAAGTCGTTTACGTAGCTTCCGCCCCAAGCTGCGCCAAGCGTTGTATTAATGTCACTGATAGAAACGCCAAGTGCCTGCGCTTTTTCCTGATCGATGTCGATCTTGAATTGCGGGGTATCTTCCAAACCGTTAGGACGTACGCCAACCAACAGATCAGGATGCTTAGCCACTTCGCCAAACAGCTGGTTACGCGCCTGGGTCAGTTTCTCGTGACCCAATCCCGCCTGGTCAATCAGCTGGAAGTCAAAGCCGGTCGCTGTACCCAGTTCAACAATCGCAGGCAGGTTAAAGGCAAATACCATGGCGTCTTTAATCTTCGAAAACGCCCCCATGGCTCGACCCGTAATTGCCTCTACCTTGTTCTCTTTACCCGGACGTTGACTCCAGTCTTTCAGAGAGACGAACGCGATACCGGTGTTCTGACCACGACCCGCAAAACCGAAGCCGTTAACGGCAAAGACCGATTCAACGTTGTCTTTTTCTTTGGTCAGATAGTAGTCCGAGACTTCGTCCAGCACCTTCTGCGTACGCTCCTGAGTCGCACCCGCCGGTAGCTGGGCCATCGTCATGAATACGCCCTGATCTTCATCAGGTAAGAAGGAGCTTGGCAGGCGAACGAACAGGTATGCCATACCGACCACAATGATCAGATAGAGCAGCAGATAACGACCGGTGCTGCGCAGAATGTTGCCTACGCTGTCGGTGTAATGGTTCGTACTCTTATCAAACATGCGGTTAAACCAGCCGAAGAAGCCTTTCTTGCCTTCGCCGTGATCGCCTTTGGCGATAGGTTTGAGCATGGTGGCGCACAGGGCTGGCGTCAGGATCAAGGCCACCAGTACCGACAAGGCCATTGCCGAAACGATGGTGATAGAGAACTGACGATAAATTGCACCGGTGGAGCCGCCAAAGAAGGCCATCGGAATAAATACCGCAGACAGTACCATCGCGATACCAACCAGTGCGCCCTGAATCTGGCTCATGGATTTACGCGTGGCTTCTTTTGGCGGCAGGCCTTCTTCCGCCATAACACGTTCAACGTTCTCGACCACCACGATGGCGTCATCCACCAACAGGCCGATGGCGAGCACCATCCCGAACATCGTTAGGGTGTTTATCGAGAAGCCGAATATCGCGAGGATGGCGAAGGTACCCAACAGGACCACCGGAACAGCAATGGTCGGAATCAACGTCGCGCGGAAGTTCTGCAGGAACAGATACATTACCAGGAACACGAGGATGATAGCTTCCGCCAGTGTTTTCACCACTTCGTGAATAGAGATCTTCACGAAGGGAGTGGTGTCATACGGGTAAACAATCTTCAGACCCGATGGGAAGAACGGCTCCATCTTTTTCAGTTCGGCGCGGATCGCTGCAGCGGTATCCAGCGCGTTTGCGCCGGTCGCCAGTTTGATCCCCAGACCGGAGGCCGGTTTGCCGTTGAACTTCGCAATAATGTCGTAGTTCTCGCCACCCAGCTCCACTTTCGCGACGTCACGCAGGCGAACCTGAGAACCATCCTGATTCACTTTCAGCAGAATTTTGCTGAACTCATCGGCGGAGGTCAGACGCGTTTGCGCGATAATTGATGCGTTAAGTTGCTGGCCTTTCACCGGCGGCGTACCACCCAACTGACCGGCAGCAACCTGGGCGTTTTGCGCTTTGATTGCGGTAATCACATCAACCGGCGTCAGCTGGAAGTCGTTCAGTTTGTTCGGGTCCATCCAGATACGCATTGCGTACTGAGAACCGAACAGCTGAACGTCACCCACACCGGACGTACGGCTGATGGCGTCTTTCATGTTGGCACCGACGTAATCCGAGATATCTTCCTGAGTCATGGTGCCGTCAGTGTTAATGACGCCCACGACCATCAGGAAGCTACTGGATGATTTCTCAACGCTAACACCCTGTTGTTGAACTTCCTGAGGAAGTAACGGCATTGCCAGTTGCAGTTTGTTCTGCACCTGAACCTGTGCGATATCCGCATCGGTACCAGACTGGAAGGTTAAGATGATCTGCACGGTACCCGTGGAGTCACTGTTTGAGGACATGTACATCAGGTTATCGATACCGTTCATATTCTGTTCGATAACCTGTGTCACAGTGTCCTGCACTGTTTTGGCATCCGCGCCAGGGTAGGTCGCGGATATCGATACTGCTGGTGGCGCAATCGTAGGATATTGCGCTACCGGCAGCTTGAGGATCGCGAGTCCCCCTGCCAACATGATGATGATGGCGATCACCCACGCAAATATAGGGCGATCGATAAAGAAATTAGGCATGTCTTAACGGCTCCTGTTTAAGTTAAGACTTAGACTGTTCAGGCTGGCTTCCGCTCGCGGCTTGCTGTTCGTTATCAGCAGCCACTTCTTGTGCTTTTACCTGCGCGCCAGGACGCACTTTTTGCAGCCCACTTACAATCACGCGGTCGCCCGACTTAAGACCTTCAGTCACCAACCACTTGTCGCCGATCGCCTGAGTAGCGACGATCTGACGGGTTTCCACTTTGTCATCCGCACCAACAACCAGTGCACTGGCTTCACCACGCGGGGTACGCGTCACACCCTGCTGCGGAACCAGAAGTGCGGTTGGATTCGTCCCTTCTTCCAGACGAGCGCGAACGAACATGCCTGGCAGCAAGGTGTGATCCGGGTTCGGGAAGATAGCGCGTAACGTAATCGACCCAGTGGTTTGGTCAACGGTCACGTCAGAGAACTCCAGCGTACCGGATTGCGGGAATTTAATGCCGTCGTTGGTAACCAGATCGACCTTGGCTTTCCCGTTCTCCTGCTTCAGCGTGCCATTCGCCAACTCTTGCTTGAGACGCAGGAAATCATTGCTCGACTGTGTCACATCGACATAGATAGGGTCGAGTTGCTGGACGGTGGCAAGCGCAGTGGCCTGGCCATTCTGTACCAGTGCACCTTCAGTGACAGACGATTTACCAATGCGACCGCTGATCGGCGAGGTCACTTTGGTGTAGGCCAGATTGATACGTGCGGATTCGACGGCGGCTTTTGCGGCCACAACAGCGGCATTCGCCTGTTGTGCATCCGCCTGCGCGGTATCGTAATCCTGCTGACTGATGTACTTGGTGCCCAACAGTTTCTGGTAACGCTTAACGGTCAGCTGTGCGATGTTCGCCGCCGCCTGCGCTTTGGCTAAATCACCTTTTGCACTTTCGTAAGCTGCCTGATAAGTCGCAGGATCAATCTGATAGAGAGACACACCTGCTTCGACGTCACCGCCTTCCGTGAAATTACGCTTCAGGATAATACCGCTTACCTGAGGGCGAACTTCCGCAATACGGAAAGCGCTGGTGCGACCCGGGAGTTCAGTCGTTATCTGCAGAGGTTCAGTTTTGAGCGTCACAACTCCAACTTCTGGCTTCTGCTGGCCCCCTTTTTGGGCCTCTTTGTCGTCACATCCTGTTAGCGCTAAGCTGCCTGAGAGCATCAGAACGACCGCCAGAGGCGTTAACCCTCTGTTTTTGTTCATATGTAAACCTCGAGTGTCCGATTTCAAATTGATCAATGGTCTAGCCCATAAACCCATTACTGCGTTTATATTATCGTCGTGCTATGGTACATACATTCACAAATGTATGTAAATCTAACGCCTGTAAATTCACCAACATATGGCACGAAAAACCAAACAACAAGCGCTGGTAACACGACAACACATACTGGATGTAGCTCTGCGTCTGTTCTCGCAACAAGGTGTATCATCCACCTCGCTCGTGGAGATTGCAAAAGCTGCTGGCGTCACGCGCGGTGCAATCTATTGGCATTTCAAAAACAAGTCGGATTTATTTAGCGAAATCTGGGAACTATCAGAATCCAATATTGGTGAGCTTGAGATTGAGTATCAGGCAAAATTCCCCGACGATCCACTATCAGTATTAAGAGAGATTCTAGTCTATCTTCTTGAAGCCACTGTGACAGAAGAGCGCCGACGGCTGCTGATGGAGATTATATTCCATAAATGCGAGTTCGTTGGAGAGATGGTTGTCGTTCAGCAGGCCCAGCGAAGCATCTGTCTGGAAAGTTATGATCGCATTGAACAAACGCTAATGCATTGTATTAATTCGCAAATGCTACCCGAAAATCTTAACACCCGCCGGGCGGCGATATTAATGCGCAGTTATATCTCCGGCATAATGGAAAACTGGTTATTCGCCCCGCAGTCTTTTGACCTTAAAAAGGAGGCGCGCGATTATGTCGCTATTCTGTTGGAGATGTATCAATTTTGTCCAACGCTGCGGGTACCGTTATCTGGCGAAACGCCCTGAAACCCTTTCCAGGATTTTTCCTGGACGCTTTTCATCCTGCTATTTTGTCTGTCTGAGCCGTGATATTCTTGCGGCCTGACTATTTTCGGTCGTTCTTTCGGTTCAGAAACCTTCATTCTCATGACTATGTTGCAGCTTAATAAACGTTTACAGCATCTTGTTTTTATAACCTTTTTTTTCTTCATCCTGCTGCTGTCCTGCCAGTCATCTGCATTTGCGCGCGCGCAATCGAATGGTGACCTGCCGACGAAAGCCGATGTGCAAAGCCAGTTGGACGCGCTGAGCAAACAAAAAGACCTCTCTGCGCAGGACAAGCTGGTACAGCAGGATCTTCTTGAGACACTGGAGACGCTCGATAAAATTGAGCGGGTGAAAGATGAGACCGTTCAGTTGCGTCAGAAAGTGGCGCAGGCTCCGGAAAAAATGCGCCAGGCGTCTGATGCGCTCAATGCGCTGAGCGACGTCGACAATGATGATGAAACGCGAAAAACACTTAGCACACTCTCATTGCGTCAGCTTGAATTGCGCGTTGCGCAATTACTGGATGATTTGCAAAGCGCGCAAAACGATCTGGCGGCCTATAACAGCCAACTCGTTTCCCTCCAGACGCAGCCAGAGCGGGTACAAAACGCCATGTACACCGCCTCACAGCAGCTGCAACAAATTCGTAATCGACTGGATGGCACCAATGTGGGCGAAGCGGCGCTCCGCCCAAGCCAGCAGGTGCTGCTCCTGACGCAGCAAGTGTTGCTCAATGCGCAGATAGATCAACAGCGTAAGAGTCTGGAAGGCAATACGGTCTTGCAGGATACCCTGCAAAAGCAGCGTGATTATGTGACGGCAAACAGCAACCGACTGGAACACCAGCTTCAGCTGTTACAGGAAGCGGTAAACAGTAAACGCCTTACGTTGACGGAAAAAACGGCGCAGGAAGCGGTCAATCCGGATGAGACAACGCGTATTCAGGCGAACCCGCTGGTGAATCAGGAGCTGGAGATCAACCACCAACTGAGCCAGCGGCTGATCTCTGCCACGGAAAACGGCAACTCGCTGATGCAGCAAAATATTAAGGTCAAAAACTGGCTTGACCGCGCGCTGCAATCAGAACGCAATATTAAGGAACAAATCGCGGTCCTCAAAGGCAGCCTGCTGTTGTCTCGTATCCTTTATCAGCAACAGCAAACCCTGCCGTCAGCCGACGAATTGAAAGACATGACCAACCGCATTGCGGATTTGCGTCTTGAGCAATTTGAAGTCAACCAGCAGCGTGACGCGCTGTTTCAGAGCGATGCCTTTGTCGCCAAACTGGAAGAAGGGCACGCCAAAGAGGTTAATGATGAGGTTCACGACGCGCTGCTACAGGTAGTCGAAATGCGCCGTGAACTGCTCGATCAGCTGAACAAACAGCTGGGCAATCAATTGATGATGGCCATTAACCTGCAGATCAATCAGCAGCAGTTAATGAGCGTCTCCAAAAACCTGAAAGAGATCCTCACTCAGCAGATTTTCTGGGTTAACAGTAACCGCCCGATGGACTGGGACTGGATTAAAGCCTTCCCACAGACGCTGAAAGATCAGTTTAAGTCGATGAAAATCACCGTGAACTGGGAAAAGGCCTGGCCTGCGGTGTTTATTGCTTTTCTGGCGGGATTACCCTTATTACTGATCGCCGGTCTCATACGCTGGCGGCTAGGATGGCTCAAAGCATACCAGCAGAAATTAGCCGCAGCGGTAGGGTCATTACGTAATGACAGCCAGCTCAACACGCCAAAAGCGATTCTCATCGATCTGATTCGCGCCTTACCGGTGTGTCTGGTCATCCTTGCCGCCGGTCTGATCCTGCTCACCATGCAGCTTAACATCAGCGATCTCCTGTGGGCGTTCAGTAAAAAAATGGCGCTTTTCTGGCTGGTGTTTGGATTGTGCTGGAAAGTGCTGGAGAAAGAGGGCGTCGCAGTACGCCACTTTGGTATGCCAGCACAGCTGACCAGCCACTGGCGTCGTCAGATCGTGCGTATCAGCCTTGCGTTACTGCCCCTGAATTTTTGGTCTGTGGTGGCGGAGCTTTCGCCCCTGCATCTGATGGACGATGTGCTGGGTCAGGTGGTCATTTTCCTGAACCTGCTGCTGATTGCTTTCCTGGTGTGGCCGATGTGCCGTGAAAGCTGGCGCGACAAGGAATCGCACGGACTGCGACTGGTCACCATCACGGTGTTATCAATCGTGCCTATTGCGCTGATGGTCTTAACGGCGACCGGTTATTTCTATACGACGCTGCGTCTGTCAGGTCGCTGGATTGAAACGGTCTATCTGGTGATTATCTGGAACCTGCTGTACCAGACGGTCTTGCGTGGATTGAGCGTTGCCGCCCGCCGTATTGCCTGGCGTCGCGCACTGGCGCGTCGTCAGAATCTGGTCAAAGAAGGCGCGGAAGGTGCCGAGCCGCAGGAAGAGCCGACCATTGCGCTCGAACAGGTTAACCAGCAAACGCTGCGTATCACCATGTTGCTGATGATCGCGCTGTTCGGCGTGCTGTTCTGGGCAATTTGGTCTGATTTGATCACCGTGTTCAGCTATCTCGATAGCATCACGCTCTGGCATTACAACGGTACGGAAGCGGGCGCAGCGGTGGTGAAAAACGTCACCATGGGCAGTCTGCTGTTTGCCATTATCGCCTCCATGGTGGCCTGGGCGCTGATCCGCAACTTACCGGGGTTACTGGAAGTGCTGGTGCTCTCGCGCCTGAAAATGCGCCAGGGCGCGTCTTACGCCATCACCACGATCCTCAATTATGCGATCATTGCCATTGGCGCAATGACGGTGTTTGGATCGCTTGGTGTGTCGTGGGACAAACTGCAGTGGCTGGCAGCGGCCCTGTCGGTCGGTCTTGGTTTTGGTTTGCAGGAGATCTTCGGTAACTTTGTTTCGGGTCTGATTATTCTGTTCGAACGCCCGGTACGTATTGGGGATACGGTCACGATCGGTACCTTCTCTGGAACGGTAAGCAAGATCCGCATTCGCGCCACCACCATTACTGACTTTGATCGTAAAGAGGTGATCATCCCGAATAAAGCGTTTGTGACCGAGCGTCTCATCAACTGGTCGCTCTCGGATACCACCACACGTCTGGTGATCCGTCTTGGCGTGGCCTACGGTTCGGATCTGGACAAAGTGAAAAAAGTGCTGTTGCAGGCAGCGGCGGAACACCCGAAAGTGATGCACGATCCGGAACCGGCGGTATTCTTTACCACCTTTGGCCCCAGCACGCTGGATCACGAGCTGCGTTTATATGTGCGTGAACTGCGCGATCGTAGCCATACGGTAGATGAACTGAACCGTGCTATCGATCGTCTGTGCCGTGAAAACAACATCGACATCGCCTTTAACCAGCTTGAAGTGCATCTGCGCAACGAGAAAGGGGATGAGGTGACAGAAGTGAAACGCGAGATCAAAGGCGACGATCCGACGCCAGCGATAGGGTAAACACGTTCTCTTCTTCCAGCAGCTCTCTTCCTATGAGGAGGCGAGCTGCTGAGTTTTCCGTTCATAGTCCTGCTTTATAATCTCCAGCGCTTTCAGCACCGTGTCGGGTGCGACGTTGTGCTCTTCTAATAACATAATCAAATCAACGGCCAGTTTGACCTCATCAGGGGCGTTTTCAAGCGACATAGATTCTCCGGGGGTTAGCGGGTTAAACGTGCCAGAACGTTTTCTATTTTTTCCAGCGCGTGGCGACAGCGTGCCAGACGGGCCTCATAGGCTTCAACTTCACGATGCAATTTCTGTTGTTCATCCAGGCGGGTGGCCCTGGCGAGCAGGGCTTTACGCTCTTGCGTCATTTCCAGCAGACGGCGCTCAAATTGCTGGTGCTGAATACGTTTGCGTTGCCAGCGGGTGAGTGCCGGAGAGCCACAGTCCCATTCCCGGAGTGACCACGAGGCGGTTTCACGAGAAATCGCTTCCATCTGGGAGGCAAGATGCTCAGCGAGCCAGGCGATTTGGGGCAACTGCTGCTGATCAACAGCATGACGCAGGGCGGTCAGGTTTTCTCCGGCTTCCTCCAGATAGGCCTGTAGCAATGTGCTGCGCGTATGAAAAAGATGGCGGTCAAAGCGAGGGCTGAGGGTTGCATGCAACGCCTGCGGAGCGCAACGCTGGCGCAGGTTTATGAGTTGCTCTTCCAGCTTCTGTAACAGCATGTCGGTTTTCAATTTAACACTCCGATGAAAATGATAACCGTTATGCTAAAGTAGCATTCAGGTGTTCCAGATACTCTTATTATGCAACGTATTATTTTAATCATTATTGGCTGGCTGGCGGTAGTGCTGGGAACATTGGGTGTTGTACTGCCGCTGTTGCCCACCACGCCTTTTATCTTGCTGGCGGCCTGGTGCTTCGCCCGTTCATCGCCACGCTTTCACGACTGGTTACTCTATCGTTCGTGGTTTGGCGGATACCTTCGCTATTGGCAACAGCATCATGCGATGCCTCCTGGTGCCAAGCCTCGGGCGATCATCCTTATTTTGATTACCTTCGGCGTTTCTCTTTGGCTGGTCAATATGATGTGGGTCCGGATCCTGTTACTGGCAATTTTAAGCTGTCTGCTGATTTTTCTGTGGCGGATCCCGGTGATTGATGAAAAGCAACAAAAGCACTGAAGCACCATAATCGCTGTTGCAATTGTTGCCAACAGTCAGTAAATTCGACCGTTTTCGAGCACAGGCGCAGGCGGTCAAAGGTTAAACAATCGTTACCTTGACCTGATATGATTGCGCCGTGAGTAACACCGTTCTTAGCAGGCATACATCCATGACCGCGACTGCACAGCAGCTTGAGTTTCTTAAAAATAGCATCAAAAGCATTCACGACTACCCAAAACCGGGCATTCTTTTCCGTGATGTCACCAGCTTACTGGAAGACCCGAAAGCGTACGCGCTTAGCATTGAATTGCTGGTTGAGCGATACAAAGATGCGGGCATCACCAAAGTCGTCGGCACCGAAGCGCGTGGCTTCCTGTTTGGCGCGCCGGTAGCACTGGGCCTGGACGTTGGGTTTGTTCCCGTGCGTAAACCACGTAAATTGCCACGTGAAACGATCGCTGAAAGCTATGAACTGGAGTACGGCACCGATCAGCTGGAAATTCACGTAGATGCTATCAAACCGGGCGACAAAGTTCTGGTCGTCGATGATCTGCTGGCAACAGGTGGAACCATTGAAGCGACCGTAAAACTGATCCGTCGTCTGGGTGGTGAAGTGACGGATGCGGCCTTCATCATCAATCTGTTTGATCTCGGCGGCGAGCAGCGCCTGGAAAAACAGGGACTGACTTGCTATAGCCTGGTGCCTTTCCCGGGACATTGATTCAGGCTATCTGCGTCTGATGCATTAGCAAGAGACACAACCTCGCTGTATCTGCGAGGTTGTGTTAGCATTACCCCTTCGTGAATCCACCTTCCAGCGTTTCAGAGCCTGCCAATGAGTTATCAGGTCTTAGCCCGAAAATGGCGCCCACAAACCTTTGCTGACGTCGTCGGCCAGGAACATGTGCTGACCGCACTGGCGAACGGCTTGTCGTTAGGGCGTATTCATCATGCTTATCTTTTTTCCGGCACCCGTGGCGTCGGGAAAACCTCTATCGCCCGTTTGCTGGCGAAAGGGCTGAATTGTGAAACCGGCATTACCGCCACACCGTGCGGCGTGTGCGATAACTGCCGTGAAATCGAGCAGGGGCGTTTTGTCGATCTGATTGAGATCGATGCCGCGTCGCGCACCAAAGTTGAAGACACCCGTGACCTGCTGGATAACGTCCAGTACGCGCCTGCGCGTGGTCGTTTCAAGGTCTACCTGATCGATGAAGTGCATATGCTGTCGCGCCACAGTTTTAACGCGCTGCTCAAAACCCTTGAGGAACCGCCAGCCCATGTGAAGTTTCTGCTGGCGACCACCGATCCGCAGAAACTGCCGGTGACGATCCTCTCGCGCTGTCTGCAATTTCATCTCAAAGCGCTGGATGTCGATCAAATCCGCCATCAGCTTGAGCATATTCTCAACGAAGAGCACATCAGCCATGAACCGCGGGCACTGCAATTGTTGTCCCGCGCGGCGGACGGCAGTTTGCGCGATGCGTTGAGTCTGACGGACCAGGCGATCGCCAGCGGCGACGGTCTGGTCTCTACTCAGGCGGTGAGCGCGATGCTCGGTACGCTGGACGATGACCAGGCGCTTTCTCTTGTTGAAGCCGTGGTGGAAGCCAACGGCGAGCGTGTGATGTCGCTGGTGAACGAGGCGGCCGCGCGGGGTATTGAATGGGAAGCGCTGTTGGTTGAAATGTTGGGTCTGCTGCACCGTATTGCGATGGTACAGCTTTCGCCTGCGGCGCTCGGTAGCGACATGGCGGCCATTGAACAGCGCATGCGTGAACTGGCGCGGGTCGTGCCGCCAACCGACATTCAGCTCTACTATCAGACGCTCTTAATCGGTCGTAAAGAGCTGCCTTATGCGCCGGACCGGCGGATGGGCGTTGAAATGACGCTACTGCGTGCGCTGGCATTCCACCCGCGTATGCCGCTCCCGGAGCCAGAGGTTTCGCAACCCGCTTTTGCACCGGTCGCCCCGACAGCGGTAATGACCCCGACTCAGTTGCCACAGCCATCTGCGCCTGTGCATCAGGCAGCTGCGGCCCCGTTGCCGGAATCCACCAGTCAGGTACTGGCGGCGCGTAATCAGCTTCAGCGTGCTCAGGGAGCAACCAAAGCAAAAAAGAGTGAACCGGCAGCCGCTTCCCGCGCGCGGCCGGTGAATAATGCTGCGCTGGAAAGACTGGCCTCCGTGTCTGAACGTGTTCAGGCGCGTCCGGCAGTCTCTGCGCTGGAAAAGGCGCCCGCGAAGAAAGAAGCCTATCGCTGGAAGACAACCAATCCCGTTGTTGAAGTGAAAGAGGCGGTCGCTACGCCGAAAGCGCTGAAAAAAGCGCTGGAGCATGAAAAAACGCCAGAGCTGGCGGCCAAGCTGGCGGCGGAAGCGATTGAGCGCGATCCGTGGGCTGCGCAGGTGAGCCAGCTTTCACTGCCAAAACTGGTGGAGCAGGTCGCGTTAAATGCGTGGAAAGAGGAAAACGGCAATGTTGTGTGTTTGCACCTGCGTTCTACGCAGCGGCACCTCAATTCCAGCGGCGCGCAGCAAAAGTTAGCACAGGCGTTAAGCGCCTTAACGGGCTCACCGGTTGAACTGACCATCGTTGAAGACGATAATCCTGCGGTGCGAACGCCGCTGGAGTGGCGTCAGGCGATTTATGAAGAAAAACTCGCGCAGGCGCGTGAGTCGATTATTGCGGATAATAACATTCAGACGTTGCGCCGTTTCTTCGACGCAGATCTGGACGAAGAGAGTATCCGCCCCATTTGATCGTAAGCTGTGCTTATGGTCGTCACCCCTTAACGTGATTGAGAGAGAAGCCTATGTTTGGTAAAGGCGGTCTGGGTAACCTGATGAAACAGGCCCAGCAGATGCAAGAAAAAATGCAGCAGATGCAGGAAGAAGTCGCCAAGCTGGAAGTGACTGGCGAATCTGGCGCTGGCCTTGTGAAAGTGACCATTAATGGCGCGCATAACTGCCGTCGCGTGGAGATCGATCCAAGCCTGCTGGAAGACGACAAAGAGATGCTGGAAGATTTGGTTGCTGCGGCATTCAACGATGCGGCTCGTCGCATTGAAGAGACCCAGAAAGAGAAAATGGCATCCGTCTCCTCCGGCATGCAACTGCCGCCAGGCTTTAAGATGCCGTTCTGATGCAAACCAGCCCGCTGTTAACACAGCTGATGGAAGCGCTGCGTTGCCTGCCGGGCGTTGGCCCCAAGTCAGCGCAGCGTATGGCGTTCACGTTACTGCAACGCGATCGCAGCGGCGGGATGCGTCTGGCGCAGGCGCTGACGAAGGCGATGTCGGAGATCGGCCACTGCGCCGATTGCCGCACCTTCACCGAGCAGGACGTGTGTAACATCTGTTCGAATCCGCGTCGTCAGGAGAACGGTCAAATTTGTGTCGTAGAGAGTCCTGCGGACATCTACGCCATTGAGCAGACCGGGCAGTTTTCCGGGCGTTACTTCGTGCTGATGGGGCATTTGTCGCCGCTGGACGGTATTGGACCAGATGATATCGGTCTTGACCGTCTGGAGCAGCGACTGGCAGCCGAGCAACTCAGTGAAGTGATCCTCGCGACCAACCCAACGGTCGAAGGGGAAGCCACGGCAAACTATATTGCCGAGCTTTGCGCGCAATATGAGGTTGAAGCCAGCCGTATCGCCCATGGCGTGCCGGTCGGCGGCGAGCTGGAGATGGTCGATGGCACTACGCTTTCGCACTCTCTTGCCGGGCGTCATAAGATTAAATTCTGAACAAACGGAGGTCGTGCCCGCGGCCTCCGCTTGAAATCCCTCACGCTCGTCCCCATTTCCCTCTCAACGTGTTTTTTACCATTAAAAATGGCATTGTTGAGGTAGATCTACATGAAAGGACAAGAAACCCGCGGTTTTCAGTCAGAAGTAAAACAGCTTCTGCACCTGATGATCCATTCTCTGTATTCCAATAAAGAAATCTTCCTGCGTGAGCTTATCTCTAACGCCTCGGATGCGGCAGACAAGCTGCGTTTTCGCGCGCTGTCTAACCCGGACCTGTATGAAGGCGACGGTGAGCTGCGTGTGCGTGTCTCCTTCGATAAAGATAAGCGTACGTTGACCATTGCCGATAACGGCGTGGGGATGAACCGTGACGATGTTATCGATCATCTGGGGACCATCGCGAAATCCGGCACCAAGTCCTTCCTCGAATCCATGGGCTCCGATCAGGCGAAAGACAGCCAGCTTATCGGTCAGTTCGGGGTCGGTTTCTACTCCGCGTTTATCGTTGCCGATAAAGTGACCGTACGCACCCGTGCGGCGGGCGACAAGCCGGAAAATGGCGTGTTCTGGGAATCTGCCGGTGAAGGCGAATACACGGTTGCTGATATCACGAAAGCGGATCGCGGAACGGAAATCACCCTGCACCTGCGTGAAGGGGAAGACGAGTTCCTCGATGACTGGCGCGTACGCTCCATCATCAGCAAATATTCCGACCATATCGCACTGCCGGTAGAGATTGAAAAACAGGAAGAGAAAGACGGTGAAACCGTGGTTTCCTGGGAAAAAATCAACAAAGCGCAGGCGTTGTGGACGCGTAACAAGTCTGACATTAAAGACGACGAATACAACGAATTCTATAAGCACATTGCTCACGACTTCACTGACCCGCTGACCTGGAGCCACAACCGTGTGGAAGGGAAGCAAGAGTACACCAGCCTGCTGTACATCCCGTCTCAGGCACCGTGGGATATGTGGAACCGCGATCACAAGCACGGCCTGAAACTGTACGTTCAGCGCGTGTTTATTATGGATGACGCTGAGCAGTTCATGCCGAACTACCTGCGCTTCGTCCGTGGCCTGATAGACTCCAACGATCTGCCGCTGAACGTTTCCCGTGAAATTCTGCAGGACAGCACGGTGACCCGCAATCTGCGCAGCGCGCTGACCAAACGCGTATTGCAGATGCTGGAAAAACTGGCGAAAGACGACGCGGAAAAATACCAGACATTCTGGAAGCAGTTCGGTCTGGTGCTGAAAGAAGGCCCGGCGGAAGACAACGCAAACCAGGAAACGATCGCCAAACTGATGCGTTTCGCCTCTACGCACACCGACTCCTCCGCGCAGACTGTTTCACTGGAAGAGTACATTTCCCGGATGAAAGAAGGGCAGGAGAAGATCTACTACATCACCGCAGACAGCTATGCGGCGGCGAAGAGCAGCCCGCATCTGGAACTGCTGCGTAAGAAAGGCATCGAAGTGCTGCTGCTTTCTGACCGCATCGATGAGTGGATGATGAACTACTTGACCGAGTTCGACGGCAAGTCGTTCCAGTCCGTTGCCAAAGCTGACGAGTCTATCGACAAGCTGGCGGATGAAGTGGATGAAAGTGCGAAAGAAGCGGAAAAAGCGCTGACCCCGTTCGTTGAGCGAGTGAAAACCCTGCTGGGCGAGCGCGTGAAAGAAGTGCGTCTGACGCACCGTCTGACCGATACCCCAGCCATCGTGACCACCGATGCGGACGAAATGAGCACTCAGATGGCGAAACTGTTCGCTGCTGCGGGCCAGGCGGTACCAGAGGTGAAATACATCTTTGAACTCAACCCGGATCACGTGCTGGTGAAACGCACTGCGGATACCCAGGACGAAGCACAGTTCAAAGAGTGGGTTGAATTGTTGCTGGATCAGGCGCTGTTCGCCGAACGCGGCACGCTGGAAGATCCAAACCAGTTCATCCGCCGTATGAACCAGCTGCTGGTGTCGTAATTTTTACAAGATACTGAGCATCACCACAAAAGGGCAACGCAGGTTGCCCTTTTTTCGTTTTAGCGCATCGACACCGTCGTCACGCTATTTGTCGCCAGCGTTTCCTGGGTGTACTGCGCCAGTTCACCGCTTTGCAAATAGACCTTGTGGGTGATGCAGAGACTCACTTGCCCTTCCGGTAACCGTAAAAGCCAGGCTTCATCCGCATTGAGTATTTTTCCCGACCATATTTTGACGTCGTGACTGATGGCGTAACCACAGGTTTGCTCAATGTAGTGAAGCACTGACTGGCGGCAGTTTTCCTGAGTAAACGCCGGGAATAACGCCTGCGGCATCCAGGTTTCTTCAATGATAGCGGGCTGTTGGTTGATGATCCGCATTCGACGATAGTGAATCAACGCGGTCTCTGGCGGTAAGTCGAACTGCGCTGCTACCTCAGTAAAGGTCGACTGAATATCATAACTGAGCACCACGTTATCCAGCGTTTGATCCCGGTGAATACGTTCCGACAGCGTAATGACATTGTTGTCCTGGTAAAACTCGGGTGGATTAACGAAGATCCCTGAACCTTGTCGGGTATGGACGAACGACTCCCTTTTCAGGCGCGCAACGGCTTTCTGAATGGTGGGGCGGCTGACGCCGTAGCGCTCTGCGAGGGCATGCTCACCTTCTACCGGTTCACCGGCAGCGTATTCACCTTTAAGGATTTTCTCTCTTAACAACAGATAGATATCAAGATACTTCATGGCGTCCGTTGTGGCGCGTCTTACGACGCGCCCTTTGTTAGGCTTGCGGTTGAACGAGAAATTGCTGCTTTTTCGTCATTCTAAGTCGTTTGAGCGCAATAGCAATTGCGGCGGTGGTGATAATGCCACTGCCCATTGCGATGAGCGCCATTAACGGCTGATCAAAACCGCCCAGCAGCACAATGATCGGGCCGCCATGCGCGACATTGCAGTGCAGGCTGAAAACAAAGCCCAGGATGCATGCCACCGCAGAGCCAATCATGTTAGCCGGGATCACCGACAGCGGATCGCGGGCGGCAAAGGGGATCGCGCCTTCCGAAATCCCGACCAGCCCCATCGCTGCTGCGGCTTTACCGTTTTCGTACTCTTCATCGTCAAACAAACTGAAACGCCTGCCGATAAAGGCCGCCAACGCCATGCCCAGCGGAGCAACCGGGATGGCTGCCGCCTGCGCGCCCATAAACTGCGTTTGCCCCTGGGCGATAAGACCCACGCTGAACATGAAGACCACTTTGCCAAAGGGGCCGCCCATGTCAAAGCCCTGCATCAGTCCCATCACCAGGCCAATCAGAATGATATTGCCGGTGGAAAGGTTGGTCAGCATATGGTTAAGGAAGGCCATCAGGTCGGCGACCGGCGCGCCGATGACAAAGATAAATAACGCGGCGATGAACGCGGTGCCCGCAATAGGAGCGATCATGATCGGCACCAGCGGTAGCAACATTTTGTGCCAGGAAAGATGGGTCAACCAGCGGATGAAATAGCCCACCAGCAGCCCGGCAATGATCGCGCCGATAAACCCACATCCTGCGCTGGCGCCGTAAAACGAACCGGTATTGGCAATCCAGCCGCCGATAAGTCCTGGCGCGAGCGCTGGCCGTTCACCAATTGCGTAAGCGATATACCCGGCGAGGACTGGGATCATTAGAGTGAACCCGACGACGCCGACGTTCAGCACCTGGTTCCATAAACTGCCTTCCGGGATAGCCAGTCCTGACGGCGTCGGCACGCCGCCCAGCGCCAGCGCCAGGGCGATCATCAGCCCGCCGGTCACGACAAACGGGATCATGTACGAGACACCGTTCATCAGCGATTTGTATAACTGGCTACGTACCGATGTGGTTGATGCCTGCGTTTTGGCTGTGCCTTTTGCCTGGTAAGGTTGTGCCGCCAACGCCTGGTTAATTAACCCTTGCGCATCTTTGATGGCGGCTTTGACGCCCGTGATAACCACTTTCTTACCGTTAAAGCGATCCAGATCGACCTGCTTATCACAGGCGACAATTATGGCGTCAGCCCGGGCGATATCGTCCCCGGTCGGCGCATTTTTTACGCCAATGGAGCCGTTGGTTTCGACAATGGCCTCATAGCCCATTTCTGCGGCCGCTTTTTCCAGCATCTCTGCGGCCAGGTAGGTGTGCGCAATCCCCACCGGACAACCTGTCACGCCGATGATCAGTCCGCGTGAGGCGGCGGCGCTTATCGTTTCGGTAGACGCTTCACTGGACTGGCAGAAATAATCCGTGACCGCCTGAGCATCCTGACAGGCGAGGATCTGGCTGACGCTGTCATCTTCTACCAGTCGGGAAGAGATCTGCGCCAGAACCTCAATGTGGGCTTCACTGGCCTGTTCCGCCGAGGCGATCATCAGGATCAGGTGGGTGGGCTTCCCATCTTCAGCGCCATAATCAATACCCTGGCGACTGATGCCAATCGCGACGGCAGGCGATAAAACACAGCTGCTACGGGCGTGCGGGAGCGCAACACCGCCTTCAAATCCGGTATTTCCCGTCTCTTCTCTTGCCCATATCTCCTGGATAAATTCCCCGGTGTGGCGAATTTTATTCTCGCGGAATAAAAGGTCTGCGAGTTCAGTCAGCGCTGCCTCTTTTTGGCTTGATTTGAGATCCAGACAAATCAACGCCGGATGAATAAGGTCGTTTATCTTCACAGTAGACTCTCATGATTATTTGTATTTACAACTTTCGCAGAGGCTAAAAGTTTACCCTGTAGGGGATCTTGATATTGATCATGACTTGAGCCGCGTGTGACGCCGTTTATTTGGATTTGCTGGCGATTTCACACAATACACCTGGTGATGATTTGTTCATTTCAGGATTCTTGATTTAGGTCAAAGACGGTTATTTGTAATTACAAGTTAATAGAGGGACGATTTTTATGGAGGCAGGACAGTGAGCAAACAACCGATTATCGCCGAACAAGTCGACGTGAATAAAAAGATCCCGTGTGAAAAAAGCCCGGAAGAGCAACTCGCGATCATGGAAGCCTACACCAGGGCATTTCAGTCAACGCCGGAGCGCTTTGCACGCGAAGTTCGCTGCCTGCAGGAACTCTATCCCACGCTGTTCCGCCGTCCCTTTGCCGACGATCTTATTCTGGGACGTGTCGATGCGCTGCCGATTGGCTTTGGTTGCGTCACCTCGGTGGGCGGCGTTGGCCACTACTGCCATTTTGCGAAGTTAAGCCAGCTGCGTGAAACGCTGGAAACAGAAGCCCAGCGGGAGAGAGTCGATGCGCTTGAGCACTTCTGGCGCGAGCATGACACCCGTACGGTCTATTTCCGCCAGGCACTGACAGACGACACGCTGGGCAAGTTTGTCGATGTTAACTTCCCGGCGATCGCCACTGCGCGTTTGAGCGGGATGTATCTGGATTATCCGCAGCTGATGGATCTGGGGATCGGCGGGCTGCTTTTGCGCATTGACCAACAGCAGAAGCTGGCTGAAAGCGTGAAGGATGAGACGGCGGTTCAGCTGTATCAAGCCTTCCGCGATGTGCTGGGCATTTTGCAGCAGGTGATTGATCGACACATTCAGCTTGCCGCAGACGAAATGATGAATTGCGCGGATACCGATCGCTGTCAGCATCTGGTGCTGTTAATGAGTGAACTGGCTGCCATCCGCAATGATAAACCGGCCACCTTTATTCAGGGGATTGAATTGAGCTGGCTGTATAGCCTGTGCGCGGGCGTGGTGAACTATGGGCGCATGGATGACTATCTTGGGGATCTGCTGGTGGCGGACCTTCAGGCCGGACGACTGACCGAACGGCAGGCCATTGACTGTATTCGCTCCCATTATCGTCTGATTGAAGCGCGTAAAACCACGGTGAACGGCCGCGTTGTCGTCGGTGGGAAAGGGCGACGTAACCCGAAAAATGCCGATGTCTATTGCCGCCTGGCGATTCAGGCCGTCGAAGAAAATGGCGATACGGAACCGCAATTTACATTGCGTATCTATGAAGGGATGGATACCGCTATTTGGCAACAGGCGCTGGCAGTGATTGGTACAGGCCTGACCTACCCCATTCTGTATAACGATGACGTGAATATTCCGGCGGTGATGAACGCCATGCAGGTGCCGGAAGCGGAAGCTGAGCAGTATGTTCCCTTTGGCTGCGGCGAGTTCGTGTTGGCCGGAAGAAGCGTCGGCACGCCGAATACCTGTATGAACTTACTTAAAATTCTCAATATTTCGCTCAGCGGCGGCATTGATTTTTGGGATGGCAAAGAGAAAAGCGGTGGTGTGGCATTAATTCAGCCAGAACAGATTACCTGCTTTGATGATGTGCTCAGTAACTACCAGCGCTTACTGGATTACTACATTGACACCACGGCGTGCGCCCAGGCGTTGTCTTATCAGGTGATGAATGAGCAAGTCGGATTTTTATTCACCTCACTGCTGACGGCAGACTGTCTGGCGCGCGGTAAAGCCCTTCTTGATGGCGGCGCGCGTTACCTGGGCGGGACTAACGAAACCTACGGAAACACCAATGCGGCGGATTCCCTGACCGCGATCAAACAGGTCATTTTTACTGAGCAACGCTACAGCTACATGACGCTGATTGCGGCGCTGCAAGCGGATTTCCAGGGGTACGACGACCTGAAGCGCGCGCTGATTGCCGCGACGAAGTTCGGCAATGACGACGACGCCGCCGATGACCTTGCGGTAATGCAGCATCGCTATGTCTGCAACGGCGTGCGTGACGCGGCGAAGCGGGTGGGGCTGGACAGCTATCTGGTGGTGATTATCAACAACCAGGTGAATACCGAATGGGGGCGTGCCACCAGCGCGTCAGCGGATGGGCGACACAAAGGCATTTATATGAGCAATGCCAACAACCCACAAAGCGGCGCGGATAAAAATGGCCCGACGGCGATGCTTAACTCGCTGTTGAAACTGGACGCGAAATATCACGCCGGTTCGGTACAAAACATCAAATTCAGTAAAGGGTTGTTCAACACCCGCCGTCCGCTGGTTGAGGCATTAATGCACTCGTATTTTGAGCGGGGCGGGCCGCAACTGATGGTCAGTGTGGTGGGCAAGGGCGAACTGGAGGCGGCGTATCAGCACCCGGAAAAATACCCCAATCTGATTGTGCGGGTCGGCGGGT
Organism: Citrobacter sp. R56; assembly: GCF_016811995.1. GTDB lineage: Bacteria > Pseudomonadota > Gammaproteobacteria > Enterobacterales > Enterobacteriaceae > Citrobacter_D > Citrobacter_D enshiensis. Next base: position 3,379,845 of record NZ_CP069159.1, on the reverse strand, counting down.
TCAGCGCGCGCTTCGTCAATCTGGACAGAGATGTTCAGCAGGAAATCCTTAACCGTACGCTGAACGACTGAGGTGAGCGATGAGCGAGACGGGCACGATTTTTGATATTCAGAAATTTTCTCTCCACGATGGGCCAGGGATCCGTACCACGGTATTTCTGAAAGGCTGCCAGATGCGCTGCGTCTGGTGCCACAACCCAGAATCGCTGAGAGCAGAAAAGCAACTGGCGTTTATGGAGCATAAGTGCCTGCAATGTCAGCGATGTGCTGAGGTTTGCCCGCACGGTTGCCACCAGTTTGCACAAGGGCGGCATGAGATTGACTACTCTGCTTGTCAGGCGTGCGGACGCTGCGTTGAGGCGTGCCCGGCGCAAGCGCTTAAAATCTACGGTCAGACCCGGGATGTTGACGATATCATCGCCGAGGTCATCAAGGATAAGCCCTACTTTGAGAAAACGGGGGGCGGAATAACGTTATCCGGGGGAGAGGCGATGTTCCAGTTCCCCTTTGCGTTGGCTCTTGCAAAAGCGGCGAAAGCCGCGGGTTTGCACGTCTGTATCGAAACCAACGGCGCGTCGCGTCCTGAGCGCTATCGCGAGATAGCCCCCTGGGTGGATCTTTTTCTGCTCGATTATAAAGTGACCGATGTGCGTGCGCATAAATCGCATACCGGGATCGCCAAACGCGTGGTGGAGACGACGCTGGAAACGCTCAATGAGATTGGCGCAAAGGTTGTCCTGCGCTGTCCGCTCATTCCGGGGTATAACTTCAATGACGAGCATCTTGCGGCGATCCGCGCTATCACCGCCCGTTACGACGCGATCCTGCATGCCGAAATATTGCCATACCATAATTTAGGGATGGCGAAACATCGTGAATTGGGGCAGATCCCGGTTTGCACGATTGCCGTACCGGACGACGCAACCGTGGCGAAAGCGCTGGACGTTCTGAATCAGGGGGAAGGAAAAGCGGTGCGTCGGGGGTAGGTGCAGATTCCGCAAGCAGAATATTACTCGTCATACTTCAAGCTACATGTGCGTTGGCTACGTTTGCTCACCCCAGTCACTTACTTAGGTAAGCTCCTGGGGATTCGCGCACTTGCCAACTTCCTGCAACTCGAATTATTTAGAGTATATAAAAGCGTGATTCAAAATATTTCACGATATCCTACTGTTAACCGTTTCAGCGGAAGGCACCTTTCTTGAGCCAATTGCGTGATGGTGGTATCGTTTAGCGCTTTTTAAAAAATATCGACAACCTTTAAGGGGATTTTCGTAATGCGTATCATTCTGCTTGGCGCTCCGGGCGCGGGTAAAGGCACTCAGGCTCAGTTCATCATGGAGAAGTATGGTATTCCGCAAATCTCCACCGGTGATATGCTGCGTGCCGCAGTGAAGTCGGGTTCCGAGCTGGGCAAACAAGCAAAAGACATCATGGACGCCGGTAAACTGGTGACCGATGAGCTGGTTATTGCACTGGTGAAAGAACGCATCGCCCAGGAAGACTGCCGCAATGGTTTCCTGCTCGACGGTTTCCCTCGCACGATTCCGCAGGCTGACGCCATGAAAGACGCGGGCATCGTGGTCGATTACGTTCTCGAATTTGCCGTACCGGACGAGCTGATTGTTGATCGCATCGTGGGTCGTCGTGTTCACGCGGCATCTGGCCGTGTATACCACGTCAAATTCAATCCGCCAAAAGTGGAAGGTAAAGACGATGTGACCGGCGACGAGCTGACCACGCGTAAAGACGACCAGGAAGAAACCGTACGTAAGCGTCTGGTCGAATACCATCAGATGACCGCGCCGCTGATCGGTTACTACCAGAAAGAAGCCGAAGCGGGTAACACGAAATACGCGAAAGTTGACGGTACTCAGGCCGTGGCTTCTGTGCGTGCCGACCTGGAAAAAATCCTCGGTTAATCGCCATATCTTCACCCGGCACCCGCCGGGTGAATTTTTATACCTCTCACAGCAATTAGTTCTTCTTCCTCACTTTTCCGCTACAATTCTCCGCAATATGAATGGACAAGAGGCGGTAATGCGTCAGACGAAAACCGGTATTCTACTGGCTAACCTTGGCACTCCCGATGCCCCAACGCCTGAAGCGGTCAAACGCTATCTCAAGCAATTTTTAAGCGACAAACGCGTAGTCGATACCCCCCGGCTGTTATGGTGGCCGCTGCTGCGTGGTGTGATTTTGCCGCTGCGTGCGCCGCGCGTGGCGAAACTCTACCAGTCTGTCTGGCTGGAAGAGGGCTCTCCGCTGATGGTCTACAGCCGCAGGCAACAGCAGGCGCTGGCCGAACGGCTTCCTGACACGCCTGTCGCATTGGGGATGAGCTACGGTTCGCCCTCGCTGGAAAGCGCGGTTGACGAACTGCTGGCCAATCATGTGGAAAACATTGTGGTCCTGCCGCTTTACCCGCAATACTCCTGCTCGACGGTCGCCGCAGTCTGGGATGAACTGGCGCGTATTCTGGCGGGGAAACGGCGTATACCGGCGATCTCTTTGATTCGCGATTATGCCGACGACAGCGCGTATATCGAGGCTCTGGCAAACAGTGCGCGCGCCTCTTTTGCACAGCATGGCGAGCCGGATTTACTGCTGCTCTCTTATCACGGTATTCCCCAGCGTTACGCCGATGAAGGTGACGACTACCCTCAGCGTTGTCGTGACACCACCCGCGAACTGGTTTCTGCGCTCGGCGTCGCGCCTGAAAAAGTGATGATGACTTTCCAGTCTCGCTTTGGACGTGAACCGTGGTTAACACCGTACACCGACGAGACGCTGAAAATGTTGGCTGAAAAGGGCGTGGGACATATTCAGGTCATGTGCCCGGGATTTTCGGCAGACTGTCTGGAGACGCTGGAAGAAATCGCGGTACAGAATAAAGAGATCTTCCTCGAGGCGGGCGGTAAAAAATATGAATATATTCCGGCGCTTAACGATGCGCCAGAACATATCGAAATGATGGTGAAACTGACGGCGGCTTATCGCTGAGCATCATCCAGTTGCTGCGTGAAATACTGTGCACCATCGCGCAGAGCATCATCAGCGGCTTTTATCATCCGCGAGTAGTGCAGGAAGGCGTGGAGCGTACCGGGGTACATTTTGTATTCGCAGGGCTGCTGATGCGCCTGTAACGTCTGGTGCAGCAGACGGCTGTCATCAATTAAGGGATCAAACTCTGCTCCGGCAATAAAGCAGGGCGGCACATCACGCGTCAGGTCGTTGTTAAACAGGCAGTAGTACGGCGATTCGCGATCGTCTGCGTCACGCAGATACGCCTGTTCATAACTCTGTAGATCCTGACGGGTTAACCCGTCCCAGTGGCCGCCAAACAACCGGCGGCTCACCGAATCCTGCAATCCATACAGCCCGTACCAGAGCAGAACCCCGACCACATCACCGCAGACAATGTTCCTGTCACGCAACCAAAGCGCACTGGCGAGCGACAGCATGGCGCCTGCGGAATCTCCGGCAAAACCGATTTTCTGCATGTTGAGCGAGAACGCGTCCGCATGTTGATGGAAGAACTGACAGACGGCGGCGGTCTCTTCAATCGCCTGCGGGAACCGGGCTTCCGGTGACAAGCTGTAATCGATGCCAATGACCGTACACTGGGTGTAACGTGCCAGTAGCCGCATAATCCGGTCGTGGGTATCCAGATTGCCAAGAATAAATCCACCGCCGTGCAGGTAAAACAGGGTGGCTTTGCTCTCAGGCTGTGGAAAGTAAAGGCGTGTGGCGATCGCCCCAAATGGGGTCGGAACGGCGTACTCTCGGGTGTCCATTTCTGGCGCATCGGCGTTCCAGAACTGCCGTTCGCGGGTGTAGTGCTGGCGTTGAGCGTTGATATCGCCATTCACGGGCCAGGGCGGCAGGTTTTCTTGCTGAAAGTTCGCCACGACGTTCATTTCCGCTGAAATGCGCTCGAGGACGGGGATTTTGTTTTCCGGTTTCATAAAACGCTCCTTGTGAAAGGAACCCATTGTAGAAACTGTCGCCCGATAAACTGCGATCCCGTCGTCCGATATTGAAACTCTGCCTCACGTCGCGCGATAAGGAAGGAATGTGCTACCATTCTTCGCTCCGTTAGCCACCCGTAAAAACGACCATGAAATTTCCCGGTAAACGCAAATCCAAACACTATTTCCCCGTTAATGCGCGCGACCCGCTGCTGCAACAAATTCAACCCGAAAACGAAACCAGCGCGTCATGGGTCGTGGGTATCGATCAGACTCTGGTGGACATTGAAGCCAAAGTCGATGACGATTTTGTACAACGTTATGGATTGAGTGCCGGGCATTCGCTGGTCATTGAAGATGATGTTGCGGAAGCGCTGTATCAGGAACTGGTCCGCGAGAATTTGATCACCCATCAATTTGCCGGCGGCACCATCGGCAATACCATGCACAACTACTCGGTGCTGGCCGATGACCGTTCCGTTCTGCTTGGCGTGATGTGCAGTAATATCGAGATTGGCGGCTATGCCTATCGCTATTTGTGCAACACCTCCAGCCGTACCGATCTGAACTATCTGCAGGGCGTTGATGGCCCGATTGGTCGTTGTTTTACGTTGATTGGCGAGTCTGGCGAACGCACCTTTGCGATAAGCCCTGGTTACATGAACCAACTGCATGCGGACAGCATTCCGGAGTCCGTGATTGCCGGAGCCTCCGCGCTGGTGCTGACCTCTTATCTGGTGCGTTGCAAACCGGGTGAGCCGATGCCGGAAGCCACCATGAAGGCGATTGAATACGCCAAAAAATACAATGTCCCGGTGGTGCTGACCCTGGGGACGAAGTTTGTCATTGCCGACAATCCACAGTGGTGGCAGGCGTTCCTGAAAGAGAATGTCTCTATCCTCGCGATGAACGAAGAAGAAGCGCAGGCGCTGACCGGGGAAAACGATCCGCTGCTGGCATCCGATAAAGCGTTGGATTGGGTGGATTTGGTGCTCTGCACTGCCGGTCCGGTCGGTCTGTATATGGCCGGTTTTACGGAAGATTCCGTCAAGCGCAAAACGCAGCATCCGCTGCTGCCGGGCGCGATTGCCGAGTTTAACCAGTACGAGTTTAGCCGTGCGATGCGCCACAAAGATTGCATTACCCCACTGCGTATTTATTCGCATATCGCGCCGTACATGGGGGGACCGGAAAAAATCATGAACACCAACGGGGCAGGCGATGGGGCGCTGGCGGCGCTGTTGCACGATATCACCGCCAACAGCTATCACCGTGCCAGCGTGCCGAACTCGAGCAAACACCAATTCAGCTGGTTGACCTATTCGTCGTTAGCGCAGGTGTGTAAATATGCCAACCGCGTGAGCTATCAGGTACTAAACCAGCATTCGCCACGCTTAACGCGCGGTCTGCCGGAGCGTGAGGATAGTCTCGAAGAGTCGTACTGGGATCGTTAATATTGTTTGCCCGGTGGCGCTAACGCTTACCGGGCAATCATGTAGGCCTGATAAGACGCATCTGCGTCGCCATCAGGCAAATAACAACGTTATCCTGTGACCACTTCACCCGCCGGTGGCGTTTCCAGCAGTTCCAGCATGGTCCGCGCGATTTCACGCTCGCCCATGACCACCTGATTCGCACCCCGTTCGGTAATGTATTCCACTTCATCGTCATAATGCGCGCGGGCGATAATTTCGATATCCGGGCATTTTTCGCGCGCGGACGCGACAATCTCACCGGCTTCATAACCGTTTGGAATGGTCAGAAGCAGCCAGCGGGCGCAGTCCAGATGCGCCAGATTCATGATCTCTTCATTGGCGGCGTTACCTAACACGGCGCGGATCCCGCGTTCACGCAGCTCATCAACACGGGTACGCGAGGTTTCGATGACCACCAGCGGAATACCGGCCGCCATTAACTTCTCGCCCAGCAGGCTACCGACGCGGCCAAAGCCGACCAGCAGCGCGTGGTTACAGATATCCACCGGGATCTGCTTCTCTTCTTCGATGGCTTCTTCCAGCGTTTGCTCTTCGAGGGTTTCGGTTTTTGCGAGATATTTTTCCAGCAGCGCAAACAGCACCGGATTGAGCATAATAGAGAGGATCGCCCCCGCCAGAACAAGATTCTGCCCGGCTTGCGGCAACAGATTCAGCGCCATCCCCAGCCCTGCCAGAATAAACGCAAACTCACCGATTTGCGCCAGGCTGGTGGCGATGGTTAATGCGGTTCGCTGCGAGTGGCCAAACAGGCGCACGAGGAAAAAGGCGGCGACGGATTTACCGAAAATAATGATCGCCAGCGTCGCCAGAACGGCCAGCGGTTGCTGAATCAGAATCAGCGGATCAAACAGCATGCCGACGGAAACAAAGAACAGTACGGCAAACGCATCACGCAGCGGCAGCGTGTCATGCGCCGCACGGTGGCTCAGTTCTGACTCATTCAACACCATCCCGGCGAAGAAAGCCCCCAGCGCAAAGGAGACATCAAACAACTCGACCGCGCCAAATGCGATCCCCAGCGCCAGCGCCAGCACGGAGAGGGTAAACAACTCCCTTGAACCTGTCGCTGCGCTACGCGCCATAATCCACGGTACCAGACGACGCCCGACCAGCATCATAATCGCGATAAACGCGACCACTTTACCGATGGTAATACCCATGTCGATTGCCAGTGACGCAAAACCGACGTTGTCCTTTTCCATCATACCGGCAACGGCGGGCAGCAGAACCAGCGTCAGCACCATCACCAGATCTTCAACAATCAGCCAGCCAATGGCGATTTGCCCACGCTGGCTATCGATAAGCTGTCGCTCTTCAAGCGCCCGTAACAGCACCACGGTACTGGCGGTGGAAAGACATAACCCAAAGACGATACCGGTCATCGGCGACCAGCCCAGCACAGCGGAAAGTGCCATACCCAGTAACGTCGCCACGGCTATCTGGGCGATCGCACCGGGAATGGCGATGGCCTTTACCGCCATCAAATCCTTCAGAGAGAAGTGCAACCCTACGCCGAACATCAGCAGGATAACGCCAAGTTCCGCCAGTTCAGGCGCAAGTTTAGTATCAGCCACAAAACCAGGAGTAAAAGGACCGGCCAGAACGCCCGCTAACAGATATCCCACCAGAGGAGAAATACGCAGTTTATTGGCAAGCATGCCGAATATAAAAGCGAGCACAAGGCCACCTACAATGGTGGTGATAAGCGGGGTGGCGTGATGCATTCCGTCTCCTTTCTGGGTTGCGTTGATCCATTTTTGGTCTGGAAACCAAAATTCCAGGTAATAGTTTATGACAATTTCGATGTTTATGTTTATGAATAATTGTTGAAATTTGATGAAAAATGGAATTTAGGCAGAAAAACGCACGGATCGGAAAACGAAGGGGGTCTATGAAGAGCAAAGGCTTATGGTGGCTGGAAGTGAGGGCGGCCAAAGTTTGCCTTTGGCCGCAGGAAAATCACGCTTTATGTCGGTTATCAGGTAAGAATATGGTCAGTATCCCCAGAAGTGGCAGGAAAGCACAGATTTTGTAGACTAAATCGATACTGGTATGGTCGGCAACCAGCCCTAACACGGCAGCGCCAAGGCCGCCCATGCCAAAGGCAAAACCAAAAAACAGACCGGAAACCATGCCGATACGCCCCGGAAGCAGCTCCTGAGCATAGACCAGGATGGCAGAAAACGCAGAGGCGAGGATAAAACCAATGATCACGGTTAAAATGCCCGTCCAGTAGAGGGTTGCATAGGGTAAAAAGAGGGTAAAAGGCGCAACCCCCAGAATAGAGCCCCAAATAACATATTTTCTGCCGATCTTGTCACCCAAAGGCCCGCCAATCACCGTGCCTGCGGCAACGGCAAACAGGAAGGCAAACAGGTGTATTTGCGCGTTTTGTACCGATAATCCGAATTTTTGCATCAGATAAAAGGTGTAATAGCTGCTGATGCTCGCCATATAGAAGTATTTGGAGAATATCAGGATTAACAGGATGCAAACGGCGAGGACCACTTTGTTGCGTGGGAGCGGATTGATAACCGCCGCTTTAGGTTTGCCTTTACTCATCCGGTGCTGTGCGGCGTACCAGCGGCTTATTTGCGCCAGCACCACAATCGCCAGCAGTGCGGCCAGCACAAACCAGGCCACATTACCTTTGCCATAAGGGGCGATGATAATCGCAGCCAGCAAGGGGCCAAGGGAGCTGCCAAAATTACCACCCACCTGGAAGATCGACTGCGCGAGGCCGTGACGCCCGCCAGACGCCATGCGCGCCACGCGGGAGGATTCCGGATGAAACACCGATGAACCCGTGCCGACCAGCGCCGCTGCTAACAGTACCTCGCCAAAACTGCCGGCCATTGCCAGTAATACCAGGCCGCTCAGCGTGAAACACATTCCAATCGGCAGCGACCACGGCATGGGATGTTTATCCGTCCAGTAACCGACCACCGGCTGGAAGAGCGATGAGGTTAGCTGGAAGGTGAGGGTGATCATCCCTATCTGCATAAAGGTCAGCGAGAATTCGGACTGCAATAGCGGGTAAATCGCCAGGATCAGCGACTGGATCATATCGTTCAGTAAGTGGGAAAGGCTGATGGCGCCTAAAATGCCAAACGATGTGCGTGCCTGAGCAACGGGCGCAGACGCGCTCGTTAACGGCTGGGTTGGTTCACTCATTGCCATAGAACGTCACTTCTGTTGTTTTGGTTGCGATGTTGGAGATAGTCTGCGTTGTAATTATTACCTGACTAACATACCTGTGGATGGTGTTTGAAGGAAGTCTCAATTCTGAAAACATTTTCGGCTATTATTTCATATCATTGTAATTTCAGCGGTTGATTTTGGGTCAGGGAGAGAAGCATGAAATTTTTGAAGCGGGGTGTGGCGCTGGCCGTGTTCGCCGCGTTCGCACTGGCGAGCCAGCCTGCGCAGGCTTATGAGAAAGATAAAACCTATAAAATAACGGTTCTGCACACCAACGATCATCATGGTCACTTCTGGCGTAGCGAATACGGCGAATACGGTCTTTCAGCACAAAAAACGCTGGTGGACGGCATTCGTAAAGAGGTGGCGGAGGAAGGCGGCAGCGTGTTGCTGCTCTCTGGTGGTGATATTAACACTGGCGTTCCGGAGTCTGACCTGCAGGATGCGGAGCCTGATTTCCGGGGGATGAATCTGATTGGCTATGATGCGATGGCCGTCGGTAACCACGAATTTGATAACCCGCTTACCGTCCTCCGCCAGCAGGAAAAGTGGGCTAAGTTTCCTTTTCTCTCTGCCAATATCTATCAGAAAAGTACCGGTGAACGCCTGTTCAAACCCTGGGCTATTTTTAAGCGACAGGATCTGAAAATCGCCGTTATCGGTTTAACCACGGATGATACGGCAAAAATTGGCAACCCGGAGTTTTTCACCGACATTGAGTTCCGCAAACCCGCTGAAGAAGCCAACGTGGTGATTCAGGAATTGCAGATCAACGAAAAGCCGGATGTCATTATCGCCACCACACACATGGGGCACTATGACAACGGGAATCACGGGTCAAACGCACCGGGCGATGTCGAAATGGCGCGAAGCCTGCCAGCAGGGGCGCTGGCAATGATTGTGGGTGGTCACTCACAAGATCCGGTGTGTATGGCAGCGGAAAATAAAAAGCAGGTTGATTATGTGCCGGGTACGCCCTGCGCGCCGGACAAACAGAATGGCATCTGGATTGTGCAGGCGCATGAGTGGGGGAAATACGTCGGACGGGCCGATTTTGAGTTCCGTAATGGCGAGATGAAAATGGTGGGCTATCAGCTCATTCCTGTGAATCTGAAGAAGAAAGTGACCTGGGATAACGGGAAAAGTGAGCGCATACTTTACACCCCGGAAATCGTCGAGAATCAACAGATGCTCTCTTTGCTGACGCCATTCCAGAATAAAGGCAAAGCGCAGCTGGATGTGAAAATTGGCAGTGTGAATAGCCGTCTTGAAGGTGATCGCAGTAAAGTCCGTTTTGTGCAGACCAATATGGGACATCTTCTGCTCGCGGCGCAGATGGCGCGCACCAGCGCTGACTTTGGCGTGATGAGCGGTGGCGGTATTCGTGATTCCATTGAAGGCGGCAATATCACCTATAAAAGCGTGCTGAAGGTACAACCGTTCGGCAACATCGTGGTGTATGCCGATATGAGCGGGAAAGAGGTGATTGATTATCTGACCGCCGTGGCGCAAATGAAGCCGGACTCTGGCGCTTATCCGCAGTTCGCCAACGTCAGTTTTGTGGCGAAGGACGGCAAGCTCAATGATTTAAAAATCAAGGATGAACCCGTTGACCCGGCGAAAACCTACCGGATGGCGACACTGAGTTTTAACGCCACCGGCGGTGATGGCTATCCGCGAATCGACAATAAACCCGGTTATGTGAATACTGGGTTTATCGATGCGGAAGTGCTCAAACAGTACATTGAGCAGAACTCGCCGCTGGATGCGAGTACTTACGAACCGACAGGGGAAGTGAGCTGGCAATAATGGCCGTTGTGCCGGATGGCGCTTGCGTCGCCATCCGGCAAAACACTCAATCCCGGCGGGCAATATCCGCAAATTTCGCATCGAGGATCTTCGCCAGATCTCCTGCGGCGAGTTCAATGTCCAGTCCGCGTTTGCCGCCTGAAACATAAATAGTGGCGAACGTCTGGGCTGGCGCGTCAATCAGCGTTGGCAGCCGTTTTTTTTGCCCCAGTGGACTAATGCCGCCCACCAGATATCCTGTTGTACGTTGCGCCACCATCGGGTCAGCCATATCGACCTTTTTGGCGCCCAACGCTTTGGCGACCTTTTTCAGATCTAACTGCCCGGCCACCGGTGTGACGGCAACGGCCAGCTGTTTCATGTCGCCATTCACGGCAACCAACAGCGTTTTGTAAACCTGATCGGCATTTAATCCTAATTTCCGCACCACTTCGTCACCAAAATTTGTTTCATGCGGATCGTGATCGTAGGTATGGATGTTAAACGGGATTTTGTTCTTTTCGAGTAACTTAACTGCGGGAGTCATAACGTTCCTTCTTACTACAAACGTGATATGCCATCAGCATACGTCCGAAGGTGGACGAAAAAATAGTACAATCTTGCGCAATAGGTATTGGCAGTTGCAGCAACTTTGAGCGACAATCGGAAGATCCGGACCTGAGTCCGGCATAATAATAAAGATGAAATTCCTCTTTGACGGGCCAATAGAGATATTGGCCATTTTTTTTAGCGCATCAGTTCCGGTAAATTTCCTTCTCCATAAAGATGCAGCGCCCCCACCGCGACGACATACTGGCCGGGTGGCATGGCGTAGAGTTGATCCCGCCAGGCGATATTACGCTGATGCATAAGCACATCATATAACGACTGACTGAAGGTATTCGGCAGTGTGAGATCGTTATTTTGCGGCGGCGTTTTCAGCCACCAGCTCATCATCTGCTGCAGCAACCTGGCGTTGGTGTGCCAGTGCGCCAGCGTATCGTTCAGCAACGCCAGACCGTTATCGGGCAACTGGCACAGAAGCGCTATCTGGCTGGCCGCCCCTTCCAGCTCAATAATGGATTTTTGTGCCTGCTTCGCCGCCTGCAGCAACTGGTAATCAATACCATATTCAGCGCGCAGTCCCAGCTGTTGCGCCTGGGTAGCCTGTAAGACCATGGCGATTTGCCACAGCGGCTGGGTTGAGAAGAGCGACGCAGAGATCCCCAGTTCATCGGTGACTTTATGCAGATGACGCAACTGCTCTTCGCTGATACGTTCTTCCAGCGCGGCAAACGTGGGGAGATTCACAAACGGGGTATCGTCGCCGGAGACATCGGCTTCGACGATCAACGCATCGGCCTGTCTGAGCTTTTTCAGTAATTTGGCGGGGAGGGGAGCCATATCGCGACTGCCCATATGGATACTGCCGACCAGATGAAAATGACGATTACCGGGCAAGACAACGTCGATGGCAGGCCAGGTATAATGGTTACCGCGCAGTGCGCGCCAGAACGATTTTACCCAGTACATCAGATCCATACGACCTCCCTTAGTAGAACTCCATGCTAGCGCGTGGTCCGGGAAGGTGCAATGCGTGAATTGCCGGATGGCGATGCTTTGGCGTCGCCATCCGGCAAAGATTTACTCTTTCGGTTTAAACCGTAACAGACGGTTGGCATTGCTCACCACGGTAATCGAAGAGAGCGCCATTGCCGCACCGGCGACGACCGGGTTGAGCAATGTACCGGTGAGCGGCCACAAAATTCCGGCAGCCACCGGGATACCGATACTGTTATAGATAAACGCCCCCAGCAGGTTCTGCTTCATGTTACGCAGTGTGGCGCGTGAGATGGCAAGCGCATCCGCCACCCCCATCAGACTATGGCGCATCAACGTGATGGCTGCGGTTTCAATGGCCACATCGCTGCCGCCGCCCATCGCGATACCCACATCGGCCTGCGCCAGCGCCGGTGCATCGTTGATACCATCGCCGACCATGGCGACCTGACGCCCCTGACTTTGCAGGCGCTTGATCGCATCGGCTTTACCGTCCGGTAAGACGCCTGCAATCACCTCATCAATACCCGCCTCTTTGGCAATCGCATTGGCGGTCGTCGGGTTATCACCGGTTAGCATCACCAGGCGGTAGCCTGCACGATGCAGACGCTGGAGCGCCGCCACGCTGTCGCTGCGCAGGGGATCACGTACCGCCAGTAAGGCCGCCGCTTTGCCGTCAATCGCCAGCAGTACGGGGGTTGAACCCTGTGACGCACGGGCTGAAATCTCTGCGTCCATTTCAGAGGTATCCACCTGCTGTTCATTTAACAGCGCCTGGTTGCCCAGCAGCAGGGTATGCCCCTCCGCTTCACCACTCACGCCTAAACCGCGCAGTGTCCGAAAACCATTCACCTGCGGCAGCGTTGATTCTGCGGCTTTTTCCAGAATGGCGCGGGCCAGCGGGTGGCTTGAGCCTTGTTCAAGGGCTGCCGCCAGGCGCAGCGCCTGGGCTTCATCTGTTGTGCCAAAGGTTTTGATCGCCACCACCTGCGGTTTCCCTTCGGTCAGCGTGCCGGTTTTATCAAAGACCACCGTATCAAGCGTACTGGCGCGTTGTAAGGCATCGGCATCCCGGACCAGCACGCCAAATTCGGCGGCGCGGCCCACGCCGGAAATAATCGACATCGGCGTTGCCAGCCCCAGCGCACACGGACAGGCGATGATCAGCACCGTCGTGGCAATCACCAGCGTGTAGACAATTTGCGGCGCCGGGCCAAAGAAATACCAGATAGCGGCGCTGACCAGCGCAATCACCACCACGACGGGCACAAAGACAGCAGAGATTTTATCGGCCAACTGACCGATTTCAGGTTTGCTGCTCTGCGCCTGGCGTACCATGCGGATAATCCGCGACAGAGTGGTGTGGCTGCCGACCGCGCTGGCGCGGAACAACACGCTGCCGTCCTGAACGACCGTCCCGGCATGCACGCTGTCGCCTTCGCCTTTCTGTTGCGGGATCGGCTCACCGGTGAGCATGGCTTCATCCAGCCAGGCTTCGCCCTGGGTGATTTCACCGTCTACCGGCACCCGATCGCCGGTGGTCAGTCGCAGTAACATACCGGCCTGAACCTCAGCCAGCGGCACGTTTTTTTCACCCTCTTCGGTGACGACGCGCGCCGTCGGCGGCGTTAAATCGAGAAGTTTTTCCAGCGCCTTCGAAGAGCGCTGACGGGCGCGCGCTTCCAGCATGTGTCCGAGGTTAATCAGACCGATGATCATCGCGCTCGCTTCATAATAGAGATGGCGCGCTTCCATCGGGAACCACTGCGGCCACAGGTTGACGCTCATTGAGTAGAGCCAGGCCACCCCTGTACCGAGGGCGACCAGTGTATCCATCGTGGCGGCGCCGTTCATCAGGCTCTTCCACGCACTGCGATAGAAATGGCCGCCCGCAAAGACCATCACGGCGAGGGTGGCGAGACCAATTGCGAGCCAGAGGCTGCGGTTATCGGCGGTGACCATCATGTTGTCGCCGATCATCCCCCAGACCATCACCGGTACGCCAACCAGCAGAGCGACAATCGCCTGCCAGCGGAAGCGCTTCATGGTGGCGACGGCGGTCTCCTGCTGGCGTTCACGGCGTTTCGCGTCATCTTCAATGGCTTCTGCGCCGTAGCCAGCTTTTTCCACCGCCTGCACTAAATCTGCGGCGGACGCGCTGCCCATGACCAGCGCAGTGCGTTCCGCCAGGTTTACCCGTGCCTGCGTGACGCCCGGTACGTTTTGCAACGCATTTTGTACCCGGGAAACACAGCTGGCGCAGCTCATGCCGCTTAACAGCAGTTGTTGGCTGTCATCATCGGCCGTTGCTGCCGGAAGCTCAGGAGGGACCGCTGCCAGCGCTTCCGACGGGGTTGATGACTCCGCCAGCGGTTTAGCCTTTGGGTGGCTTAACTCCGCACCATAGCCAGCTTGTTTGATGGTTTCGATCAAGGCTTCGGCGCTGGCGCTACCGGTGACGTGCGCTTCAGTCACGGTAACGTCCGCCTGTTCCACGTCCGGGCGCTGCTCAAGACTCTCTTTTACGCGTTTGACGCAGTGACCACAGGACAGGCCGTCCAGGGTCAGGTCGATGGTGTGAGACATAACAAAACTCCTTTAAAATGGTCAGATAGTTATTGACCTGAGTAATCGTATTGACTAACTGTTATAAAGGTTAAACCTTCCATCAAGGGGAAGGTCAAGGGTTTAAATTGCTGATTGAAAGGGATTTTTAAAATCAGCGTCCACATAGCGTCCACACTTCGAAAAAAGTGTCCACATTACAAAGACAAAGCCCCGTATAGAACGGGGCTTTTTTGTGCTAATCACACAGCTATTAATCTGGTTTCTTTCTTCGTGATGTACGTGCAACCTGATGGTATGTCATCCATAACAAACGACATCGCACCAATTTTGACGTTATCCCCAATCGCAAAATCTGAACCCAGAATGAAGGTATGTGCGCCAATATCGACGTTATCACCAATGGTCAAAACGCCCCGATCATCGTCTGATTGCTTGCGGCCAATGGTGGTGTTTTGTCTGATTGTTAAGTTTTCACCGATGATGGCCGTGCTGGTCACAATAATGCCGGTATGGTGAAAAATCGTTAACCCCTTGCCTACAGTCAACCCCAGACCCAGATCGCAACCGTACTCGTTCAGTAACTTGGTATTAATCTTTCTGGCGGCCCTTTTGGTGAACTTACCGCCGTTGATAAACATTTCGTTTGCCAGCCGCCACCAAAACAGATAACGCCTTTCCCTGGTTTTCTTCTCCCTCAAAAGCCGGTGAATGGAGAACCTGTCGCGCCGGATTATTTCGGCTTTCCAGTATTTGAAGAGATTGCGTGTGTTTCCAAAGAGTATAAAAAATAGAGCAAAAAGGTATTTAGTCATAACTGCGTCCTGAAGTGGTTCTCCGTGTTACTTCTTTATTTCTGCGTATTTTATGCGGGTGATATCTGCGACTTAGCAAACCCAATCCGTGTGTAGTCTTTTGCAAGAGGGAAAATGTTCCCTAAGTGAAATAACTAACTGTATTTAAAGCATTTAAATGCTATTAGCTGAAGCAGCCCATGTAAACCCCTGAATATGGTTGATCCTGACAAAAAGTAAAACGATCCTTTTAAAAACATTAAATTAACCAATTGCTTAGCCGCTGACTGCCTGCCGATTTTTGCAAAACGCTGCAAATCCTTGCGCAGTGTACAAAGGCGAACGGAACGCAGAAGCCCAGCCACGGCGCGGGCTGGCGGGTTGCTTTGCGCAAAATTTCTTTTGCAAAATTTTTATGATCCAAATAGTGCAGGCGGGTGCGGTGTAGCGCCGTTTCCGTCTCGGATCCGCTTCCGTCTGCGCTTTGTCGCTTCGTCTACGACCAGGAGACGAGCGAATGCAAAAAAGGCCGCATGGTTGCGAACTTAATTATTTAAGCTTGTTGTGGTGCGTTCTGTGGCTTCTGGTGACGTGGGGGTTTTCGCCTGCGTGATGTCAGGCAATAAGCGGACTGTATTTCGCTTTCAAATCGGTGCTTTTCCTGGCTGCAGCGGTGAACTCACCAGCCTGGCTACTGGTCCCCACGCTTGGGTGAGTGTGTGACGCACACACCCTGGCAAGTTCATTCAGAACGTCCAGCATATCGGTTAGCAGAGTCAAGACGTTGATTTCCTCACTGCCCAGCTTCACGACCGGCGCGATCAGCTCCTGCGTAGCAGCGACACTGCGGCGAATACCGGTAATTTTCTCCGTGAGGGAACCACTGACAGTAACGTCGGCTTTTCCCTTAATGGTGTCGTTCAGGCTGCCCAATATTCTTGCAACATGATAAAGCGTTTAGGGTGCTTTGAACCTGGCATACGTTCGCAACTCGCTTCATGATGGAGGGAGGCAATATCATCGCTCTGCAACGGATATTGGGTCATGCCGATATTTCTCAAACGATGGTTTATGCCCACTTTGCACCTGTCTATTTGTTGAACGCAGTGAGCTACAATCCTCTAAGTGGAATGTCCAAATGGTGTCCACACTCTGGAGGAAAAACGGGGGATTTGAGGGCTAGTTAAGTTTGTAAAATACTGATGTGGCGCGGTATTCTACGGGGCTGTGCCTTTCAAAATTCCACCATCAAGGGGAAGGTCAAGGGGGAAGTGTGAATATTAGCGATGTGGCGAAAAAAACCGGGTTAACCAGTAAAGCGATTCGATTTTATGAAGAGAAAGGGCTGGTGACGCCGCCTCTGCGTGGTGAAAATGGATATCGCACGTACACCCAGCAACATCTGAATGAACTGACGTTATTGCGTCAGGCGCGTCAGGTGGGATTTAACCTGGAAGAGTGCGGTGAACTGGTGAATTTATTTAACGACCCGGGGCGGCACAGCGCAGATGTGAAAAAGCGTACGCTGGAGAAAGTCGCCGAAATTGAACGGCATATCAGTGAACTGCAGGCGATGCGCGGGCAACTGCTGGCGCTGGCGGATTCCTGTCCTGGCGACGACAGCGCAGAGTGCCCGATTATCGATAATCTTTCTGGCTGCTGTCATCACAAAACTCAGGCTTAGTTGCCAGGCTGTTTGAGCATAAACACCACGGTGCCGCGATACCAGGGAGAGGTTCTGAGTTGCGCGTCGTCCTGCGCGTCCCAACTTCCGTTTTGCACCAGCCCGAGCTTAAAGGGAATGCGCAGCCGCTGCAGCGCGGGCAAATAGTACGCATAGTTGTCGACCGTATGACGCCCCTGATAGCTTTGCACCACCAGTTCATCCACCGGCAGCGCGTTGAGGGTGTCGATATCGCCCGTTTTCGCCCAGTCCAGCAGCCCGGTCACGCCAAGGGCAAACTCGGGCGGTAACTGCTGGCGCAACTGACGCAAAAAAACCGCATAGTCCGCCAGTTGATGAGTGGCGGCGTCAAAATCGACCTGCAAGCCAATGACCTGGTTGCCCATTTTTTGCCAGCGCTGCATCAGGTGGATAATCCGCGCCGGGATCGCCTCCGGCACGTCAAGCGTTGTAAAACGCACGGTGAGCCAGATCGTCGGAAACGTCAGGCGACTCACCGGCAACCCCAGACGCTGAAAGACCACCTCGCCTGAGCGCGTCAGTACCTCGCCCTGATGCAGGTAGACCGTTTGCGCATTTTTCAGGTCAGCGCTGGCTTTGACGCCAGACCACAGCCAGAACGCCTGATGTTGGTGGGCATTGACCGTCTCTGCCGCCTGCGACTGACCTGTCAGCAGTGTGATTACCAGTAGTACTTGAGCTTTTGTGCCCACGGGCTACCCGGATATTCTGTTTTCAACTGCGTGAACCAGCCTTTGCGCTGTACTTTATCGACCTCTTCGCCGCCGCACTCATTCATCCCGGACGGCGAATAGCACATGATGGCCCGGTAGAGGGCGTAGCTTTTATCCTCGGGTTCCGCTTTCGGTGAGGCGATAACCTGCTGGTAGTAGCTCTGGCGATCAAACTGGCCATACGGATGTTTGCGGTCGATAGCCGCTTCCAGCGCCGCGTTTCCCTCACCGTCTTTCCATAAATCGACATGGGTTTGCGTGGTGCGGAAAAATTCGCCAAGGCAGTTGAGGGCATGCGCGTCGTTGGCTTTTTTGCTCAGGACGCCTACCGTTTCGCTCAGGCCACTACAGACGTATCCGGCATCCGCCGCGCTGCCCTTCCAGTCAAAGACGCTCAGATTCACGTCATCGAAGGACTCACCGATGACCGGCGGTGTAATCGCCTTCACAAGTTTGATGTCAGTTAACCAGTCGCTAAAACGGTTTTCGGTAAGATCGCGAACCAGCAGCGTGTGCAGGGCGATGGTGCGTTCTTCATTATTCGTTCCCTGGGTCGCCTGCTGGCGCAACAGCTCAAGTGGAGCCTGCGTTTTCAGAACCCGGGAGCGGAATCGCAGGTTGGTCACCGGACTTTGCGGGGCAAAAATCGCGTTAATCTCGTTGTTATAAACCAGCGTTGCCGCCAGTTTTGCCTGGAGATACTGCTGCTGCTCGTTATCCTGGCTGAGTTTCAGCAACTGTTGCCAGAAATCCCGCGCCGCCTGCCACTGTTGTTGTCCCATCAGCGCTTCGCCGTACAGCACCTGCTCACTGAAGGTGAGAATATCATGGGCCGGGAGCTGTTTTGCCGGGGTGATGGCCTGAACGATCGCGGCGTAGTTGCCCGTCGCCATCCACAGATTGAGCTGCAGGTTGTGCCACAGCGGCGCTTTTCCGCCTTTCTCAAATGCCGGTTTGGTGCTGTCGAGAAAGGCTTGCGTCAACGTTGGTTTATTGTCGCTGTTCGGGCGCAGCGCACGTAATAATTCGATATAGCTTATCTGGAGCGCATCAGGGAATGCTTCCGTGAACGGGGCGTTGTAGAAGCGCATGCCATATACGTTATCGTATTCGGTCACCAGATGACGCAGTGCGTCAGGATCTTTTGCCTGCTGGAATGTCTGCTCATACAATGCCGCCAGCTGTGGCCACGCTTGCTGATACCAGTTGATACGGCGCAGCATGCCGCGAGCCGAATCGGCATACAGGCCTTGCGGCCAGCGTTGCAGATAGCGCTGTGCGGCTTCTTGCGCCTGGTTTGCGAACTGCTGGTCTATCTTGCTGATATCAAAATCGCCGTATTCGCCGGTACTGTGCTGGCTACTTTTGTTCAGCGCCGTGCGCATCAGCATGTATTGCGCCGTCTCTTCCAGCCAGGGATTTTTGCTGTTCGCCAGGGCGGTGAAATCCTGCTCTGCGGATTTGTAGTCTTCAGTGTAGAAATAGGTGGCACCGGTCAGATACGTTTTGTACAGCAGGGCGGAGGAATCTGCCGGAAGCGTTGCAAGCGCTTCAGAGACCTGCCCGGTTGTGGCGCCACCCCAGATTGCCATGCGCGCCTGCGCCAGCGCATGACGTTGTTCCGGCGTAAGCGTAGCGTCATCGATAAGCGCCGTGAAAAATTGACTCACGCCGTCGCTGCTATTCGAGACGTAGCGGTTTTCCAGTCCGCTGTCGTTTTCGCTCAGACGCGCGATCTCCGCCGGATCAAGTTGCAGCGCCGTCGCTTGCTGAGTCAGCGTTGGGTTCTCGCTGGATACCACGGTTGACGCAGAGGGGGCGCTCACGGCATCCCATTGCGGATGATAGGCAAAATAGTAATCGCGGGAACGGGTGATATCCGCAGGCATCGACTGCACGGGGAGTTCGAATGATTTTGCTTCGCTGAATAACCGCAGCAGGTTGTCGCGGGTATCATTTCCTGGAGTGAGTACGGGAACGCCTTTCAGCAGGCAGTTTTTGCTGCTCCACGTGCAGTCTTCGATATCGAAAGAGGCGAATGCCTGTGGCGCACCCGCCAGCAGCGCGCAGAGGGCGAGTGTAAGAGGAGTCTTCCTGGCCATAATAGTCTTTATTCCCTGATGATTATTGTTCTGATAATACCGATTTGATTTTCAACGTAATGCCTTCTACAGCGATCACTTCGACATGTGTACCGGCAGTGAGATCCTGATCGGCGCTGACGGGCCAGGAGCTGTCGCCGACCCGCATGTGCCCATGCCCGTTGACCAGCGTAGTGTCCAGAATAAACCGACGCCCAACCAATTGTTGTCCGCGTTGATTGAGGTGGCTGTCTGACGGTTTTTTCTCACCGACGTGCCGCGTCAGCCACTTCCACCAGAACCACGCTGCCAGCAGGGTTAACACAGAAAACAGCGTTCCCTGCCACTCCCAGCCGAGAGGTAGGAGCCAGACCGTTAATCCGGTGATCACCGCCGCCACGCCGCTCCAGAGCAGATAGCCGTTACCGCCGAGCATCTCAGCGGCCAGTAACAGACCGCCGAGGCTGAGCCAGAAAAGATGCGGATGTACCAGAATCATTTCAATCATGGGTTTTTCCGTTCGCTGGCGCTGTCCTTAATCAGTTCGGTGATCCCGGCAATGGAGCCCATCAGACTGCTGGCATCGAGCGGCATCATCACCACTTTACTGTTGTTAGCCGAACCAATTTTTTGCAGCGCTTCGGTGTATTTCTGCGCTACGAAATAGTTAACGGCCTGAATGTTTCCGGAGGCGATAGCCTCAGAAACCATTTGCGTGGCGCGGGCTTCCGCTTCGGCGGAGCGTTCGCGGGCTTCTGCCTGTAAAAATGCCGACTGACGGTCACCTTCGGCGATCAAAATTTTTGACTGTTTCTCACCCTCGGCTTTGACGATCTCCGCCTGGCGGATCCCTTCGGCTTCCAGGATATAGGCACGTTTGGTGCGTTCCGCTTTCATCTGTGCATTCATGGCGTCGATCAACTCCGCCGGAGGACGAACATCGCGGATCTCAATGCGGGTAATTTTGATCCCCCACGGGTTGGTGGCTTCATCAACAATGTGCAACAGGCGGGTATTGATGTTGTCGCGCTGGGAGAGCATTTCATCAAGCTCCATTGAGCCCAGTACGGTACGGATGTTCGTCATGGTCAGATTGATGATGGCCAGTTCCAGATTACTGACTTCATACGCGGCTTTTGGCGCATCTATCACCTGAATAAAACAGACCGCATCAATCGAAACGTTGGCGTTATCTTTAGAGATAACCTCCTGCGATGGAATATCGAGAACCTGTTCCATCATATTGATTTTTCGGCCAATGCGATCCATAAACGGGACCACGAGACTCAGACCCGGCTGCAGTGTATTGGTATAGCGACCAAATCGCTCTACGGTCCACTGGTATCCTTGCGGAACGATTTTGACGCCAGCACCGACAATCACCAGTGCGACGAAAATAAGAATCGGGATAAAGATAAGCATCGATAAACCTCCTGTAGTGTTGTCCATGTCAAAAACGATTTTTATTGTCTCTGTTAATCAATTATACCTGATTAATCATAGTGAGTTACCTCCTGGTCATTAGAGGGATACACTACATTTTTGCCAGAAACATGAAAAACGGATGTGTAATGAAAGAAGAAAGCATTTTGCTCCAGCTAAAAAGGGTGGGATACCAGGATGGGGCTACCAACATTCTGAATAACATCAGTTTTAATCTTAGGGTGGGGGAGTTTAAGCTGATTACCGGCCCTTCAGGATGTGGTAAGAGCACGCTGCTAAAAATTGTAGCATCGCTGATAAGCCCAAGCCACGGCGAGATCGTGTATGCCGGGGAGGAGATAACAAACCTGAATCCCGAACACTATCGCCAGCAAGTCTCTTATTGCGCCCAGACGCCCGCGCTATTTGGCGACACGGTTTACGATAATCTGATTTTCCCGTGGCAGATCCGCCATCAACGTCCAGATCCTGACGCATTTGCCGCCGATCTGGCGCGCGTTGAATTACCGCAAGAGATCCTGACCAAGAGTATTACTGAACTTTCGGGTGGTGAGAAACAACGGATCGCCTTAATCCGCAACTTACAGTTTCTGCCTAAAATACTGCTGCTGGATGAAATTACCAGCGCGTTGGATGAGAGTAATAAACGCAATGTGAACGATCTTATCCATCATTATGTCCGCGATAAAAATATCGGCGTGTTATGGGTCACTCACGATAAAGATGAAATAAACCATGCGGATAAAGTGATCACACTCCAGCCTCATGCCGGAGAAATGCAGGAGGCAACCTATGAACGAGCATAATATTACTAATGAATCTCTGGCATTCGCGATGATGCTGATAGTGGTGGCGATAATGATTAGCCACAAAGAAAAACTGGCGCTGGAGAAAGAGATTCTCTGGAGTATCTGCCGGGCGGTGGTCCAGCTTGTTATTGTGGGGTATGTCTTAAAATACATATTCGGCGTTAATCATGCCGTTTTGACCATTTTGATGGTGTTATTCATCTGTTTTAATGCGGCGTATAACGCGCAAAAACGCAGTAAATATATCGACAAAGCCTTTATCTCATCGTTTATCGCTATTACGTCCGGCGCGGGATTAACGCTGGCGGTATTAGTGCTTTCTGGCTCCATTGAATTTGTACCCATGCAGGTGATCCCCATTTCCGGCATGATTGCGGGGAACGCGATGGTGGCCGTCGGTCTGTGCTACAACAATCTCGGCCAGCGATTCACTGGCGAACATCAGCAGATTCAGGAAAAACTAAGCCTGGGCGCAACGCCGAAAATGGCGTCTGCCGGACTTATCCGCGACAGCATTCGCGCGTCGCTTATTCCGACCATAGATTCGGCGAAAACGGTGGGCCTGGTGAGTTTACCGGGGATGATGTCGGGGCTTATTTTTGCCGGTATTGACCCGGTGAAAGCGATTAAATATCAGATAATGGTGACCTTTATGCTGCTCTCAACAGCCAGCCTGTCGACCATTATCGCCTGCTATTTAACCTACCGGAAGTTTTACAATTCGCGCCACCAGCTGGTGGTGGCGCAACTGAAGAAGTCGTGATGGTTTAGCGGATGGCGGCCTACAGACAGGCATAATCCTGTAGGCCGGATAAGCGATAGCGCCATCCGACATCAATCAATAGAGTAGGGCATACAGCTGGCGGCGGTACTTTGAGGCCAGCGCGTCGCCAGTCCCCAGCGCTGCGAGAATTTCCTGAAACGTTTTACGGGCCTGACCTTCAGCGGCAGAGAGATCTTTCTTCAGATGGCTGAACAACAGCTCCAGCGCTTCTTCATTACGACCTACCTGATGCAACTGTAGCGCCAGTTGCGCGGCCAGCGCGGCATCCTGCGGGTGTTCTGCAACTTGTTGCTGCAAATGCTGAATTTCCGGGGTGTCCGCTGCCTGTTTCAGCAGTTCAATTTGTGCGACCAGACCCTGATAACGGGTGTCCTGATCCTGCAATGGCACGGTCTTCAATACCGCTTCGGCATCTTCAGAGCGGTTGAGGGCAATTTGCGTTTCCGCCAGCAGCAGACCGATTTCGCTGTTCTGGCTGGAGAGCTGCCAGGCGTCTTTCAGCAGCGGCAGCGCCTCTGCGTAGTTGCCTTCCTGCATCAGCTGTATTGCCTGCTGCGCTTTCAGCTCTTCTTCACGTGGCAGGACTTTGTCGAGCAGCGCGCGGATGACTTCTTCTGGCTGTGGTCCCTGGAAACCATCTACCGGTTGACCGTTCTGGAACAGATACACGGTTGGGATGGCGCGCAGACCAAACTGGGAGGCGATCATCTGTTCCGCGTCACAGTCCAGTTTCGCCAGAATAAACTGACCGTTGTATTGCGCAACCAGGCTTTCCAGCACAGGCGTCAGTTGCAGGCAGTGCTGACTACGCTCAGACCAGAAATAGAACAGGACCGGGGTGGTCATTGACTGTTCAAGGGTCTGCTGCAAATTGGATTCGTTAATGTTAACAATATTCTGTACGGACATGGAGTCGCTCTCTTTTGTCTATATTTCCTTTTACATGGGGGCTGAGATGCGCGCTTCAACTCACCCCTGTAAAATTTTGTCCATTATGCGCCCTGGCAGCAGGCGTTTAAGTAGCATGACGGCCCACGTCACCATCGTAACGGGGTAGCGTAATTTCGGTTTATCGCTTTCAAACGCGTGGCGCACTTTGGCGACAACGGCCTCCGGCCCCAGCGTAAAACGTGCGGCGATACCGGGGTTTTCTACCGGTTGGTCATTTTGCGTCTGGTTAACATTTTCTGTGAAGCGGGTGCGAATGGGGCCGGGTTCGATCAGACTGACTTTGATCCCCGTGTGGCGCAGTTCCATACGCAGCGCGTCTGACCAGGCCTCCAGCGCGTATTTGCTGGCCGCGTAAGCGCCGCGACCCGGCGTGGAAATCAGTCCCATCACCGAGGAGGTCATGACAATGCGCCCTTCGCGGTGGGGCAACATCGCGGGCAGCAGACGCATGGTGAGCTGATGTGCGCCGAAGAAATTGGTGGAAAACTGCTGTTCCATCTGCTCACGGCTGATGGTTGAGAGCGGGCCATAAACGCCATAACCGGCATTATTAAAGATCCCATACAAACAATTATCGGTCAGGGCGAGCACTTCCTGGGCGGCGCAATCCACGCTTTCGGGGGAGTCCAGATCCAGCAGAACACCGGTGAAGCCCATACTGTTCATGCGAGCGACGTCTTCGGGTTTGCGGCAGCCCGCCAGGATTTGGAAACCCTGGCGCTTGAGTTCCAGGGCGCTTTCCAGACCGATTCCACTGGAACATCCTGTTATTAAGACCGATTTTTGCATAACTTTACCTGTCAGGATCTCCGTTGATTTACGAGTCGTGGTTAACTAATGGCGTCAATTGTTTCGCCATCCAGTCGGCGATAAACGGTTGAGCGTCGCGATTAGGGTGAATGCCGTCGTCCTGCATCCATTGGGGTTTCAGATAAACCTCTTCCATAAAAAAGGGCAGGAGTGGAATATCGAACTCTCTGGCAAGTCTGGGATAGATGGCGCTAAAGGTTTCATTATACCGACGACCGTAGTTTGCGGGCAGACGTATTTGCATCAGCAGCGGTTTGGCGTTTGCGGCTTTGACGTCTTGCAATAATTTACGCAGCGTTTGCTCCGTTTGCTGAGGCTGGAACCCGCGTAAACCGTCATTACCGCCCAGTTCTACCAGCACCCAACGGGGTTGATGTTGTTGTAGTAACCCGGGCAGGCGCGCCAGCGCTTGTTGCGAGGTATCACCACTGATACTGGCGTTGACCACCGTTGTTTTGGTCTGCCATTTATCATGCAGGAGCGCCGGCCAGGCGGCATTGGCCGACATGCGGTATCCGGCGCTCAGGCTGTCGCCCAGAATCAGTAACGTATCCGCTGCGGCGGCGCGGAAGGTTAACAGAATCAGGAACAGGAAGGGCAGATGCCAGCGGAAAACATTGTTGAAGTTCATCATCTTAAGAAGTCCGTCGGTCAGGGGGAGCATGAGCTTTCCATCCTTACCGGAGTTGAACTGGTTGTCAAACGCGGCGATACCCTTGCGCTGATTGGTGAGTCGGGGTCGGGGAAATCCACCTTACTGGCGATTCTGGCAGGCCTCGATGACGGCAGCAGCGGCGAGGTGAGTCTTGTAGGCAAACCATTGCACGCGATGGACGAAGAAGCGCGGGCGCAACTACGCGCACAGCATGTCGGCTTTGTTTTTCAGTCCTTTATGCTGATCCCCACGCTGAATGCGCTGGAAAACGTCGAGCTGCCCGCGTTGCTGCGCGGTGAGAACAGCGGTCAAAGTCGCGCAGGGGCGAAAGCGCTACTCGAACAGCTAGGATTGGGAAAGCGACTGGACCACCTTCCGGCGCAGCTTTCCGGCGGTGAACAACAGCGCGTGGCGCTGGCGCGGGCCTTCAATGGTCGTCCGGACGTGCTGTTTGCCGACGAGCCAACAGGTAATCTCGACCGACAAACCGGCGATAAGATTGCCGATTTGTTGTTCTCACTCAACCGCGAACATGGCACGACGCTGATTCTGGTGACGCACGATCCGCAACTGGCGGCACGCTGCGACAGGCGTCTGCGGCTGGTCAATGGGCAGTTGCAGGAGGAGGCATGATTGCACGCTGGTTCTGGCGCGAATGGCGCTCCCCGTCATTACTGATTGTCTGGCTGGCGCTGAGCCTGGCGGTGGCGTGTGTGCTGGCGCTTGGCAAGGTCAGCGATCGCATGGAAAAGGGACTCAGCCAGCAAAGTCGCGAGTTTATGGCGGGAGACAGGGCGCTACGCAGTTCTCGCGAGGTGCCGCAGGCGTGGATTGAGCAAGCGCGCAAACGCGGGCTGAAGGTGGGGGAACAACTGACGTTCGCCACCATGACCTTTGCGGGCGATACGCCGCAACTGGCGAATGTCAAAGCCGTGGACAGCGTCTATCCGATGTACGGCGAACTGCAAACCGATCCGCCTGGGTTAAAACCACAACCCGGTTTTGTACTGCTGGCTCCGCGCCTGATGGCGCTACTCAATCTGAAAATCGGCGACACCCTTGATGTCGGTGACGCAACGCTGCGCATTGCCGGGGAGGTGGTTCAGGAGCCGGATTCTGGTTTTAACCCTTTCCAGATGGCACCGCGGCTGATGATGAATATCGCCGATGTGGAAAAAACGGGGGCGGTTCAGCCGGGGAGTCGCGTCACGTGGCGCTATAAATTTGGTGGAACGGCGCAGCAGCTCGACGGTTATGAAAAATGGCTGCTGCCGCAGCTTAAGCCAGAGCATCGCTGGTACGGACTGGAGCAGGACGACGGGGCGCTGGGTAAATCGCTGGAACGCTCGCAACAATTCCTGCTGCTTTCGGCGCTGTTAACGCTGTTGTTGGCGGTGGCTGCCGTTGCCGTTGCGATGAGCCATTACTGTCGTAGCCGCTACGATCTGGTCGCCATCCTCAAAACGCTGGGGGCCGGTCGCGCGCAATTGCGTAAGCTGATCATCGGTCAGTGGTTAATGGTGCTGGCGCTTTCTGCGGTCACGGGCGGTGGCGTTGGGTTGCTGTTCGAGAAAGTGCTGATGATATTGCTCAGACCCGTGTTGCCTGCTGAGTTACCCCCAGCCAGTCCCTGGCCGTGGCTTTGGGCGCTGGGGACGATGACCGTGATTTCTCTGTTGGTCGGGCTACGTCCCTACCGACTGCTGTTAGCGACACAGCCGCTGCGGGTGTTACGCCGAGATGTGGTGGCGAACGTCTGGCCGCTGAAAATCTATCTTCCGGTCGTGAGCATAGTGGTCGTCGCTCTGCTTGCCGGGTTAATGGGCGGTAGCATGCTGCTGTGGGCGGTTCTGGCGGGCGCGGTGGTGCTAGCGTTCTTGTGCGGGGTATTAGGCTGGATGTTGCTGAATGTCCTGCGTGGCCTGACATTAACCTCGTTGCCGTTACGCTTAGCGGTGAGTCGACTGCTGCGCCAGCCCTGGTCCACGCTGAGCCAGCTCTCCGCGTTTTCGCTCTCCTTCATGCTACTGGCGCTACTGCTGGTGCTGCGCGGCGATTTACTTGATCGCTGGCAGCAACAAATGCCGCCGGAAAGTCCAAATTACTTTCTGATTAACATTGCGACGGAACAAGTGACGCCGCTGAAAGCGTTTCTCTCGGAGCATCAGGTGATCCCCGAAGCGTTCTACCCGATCGTGCGGGCGCGACTGACGGCGATTAACGGGAAACCCACGGAGGGGAATCAGGATGAAGCGCTTAACCGCGAACTGAATCTGACCTGGCAGGATACTCGCCCAAACCATAATCCGATCACGGCCGGAAACTGGCCGCCAAACGCCGGGGAAGTCTCGATCGAAGAGGGGCTGGCGAAACGCCTGAATATCAGTCTCGGGGATACCGTGACCTTTATGGGTGATACCCAGGAGTTCAGCGCGAAAGTCACCAGTTTGCGCCGGGTGGACTGGGAAAGCCTGCGCCCCAACTTCTTCTTTATTTTTCCCTCTGGCGCGCTGGATGGGCAGCCACAAAGCTGGCTCACCAGTTTCCGCTGGGAGAACGGCAATGGCATGCTGACGCAGTTGAACCGCGAGTTTCCTACGGTCAGTCTGCTGGATATTGGCGCGATCCTGAAACAGGTGGCCCAGGTACTGGATCAGGTGAGCCGGGCGCTGGAGGTGATGGTGGTTCTGGTGACCGCCTGCGGCATGCTGCTGTTACTGGCGCAGGTGCAGGTTGGCATGCGCCAGCGTCATCAGGAGCTGGTGGTCTGGCGAACGCTGGGTGCGGGTAAAAAACTGCTGCGTACCACGCTGTGGTGCGAGTTTGCCATGCTGGGGCTGGTTTCCGGGCTGGTAGCGGCCATTGGCGCTGAAACGGCGCTGGCCGTGTTGCAAACACGCGTTTTTGACTTCCCGTGGGAGCCGGACTGGCGACTGTGGATTGTGCTGCCCTTTTGTGGCGCACTGTTACTCTCCGTTTGCGGCGGATGGCTGGGCGTTCGTCTTTTGAAAGGTAAAGCGCTGTTCCGTCAATTCAGTAATTAATTCATACACGTGATGATTACGCGCCGGTTTTTATACTGGCGCGTACCCATTATGTGGCACAAATTGATAATCCCTTGATATTTAGTAGCACAAATCATTAAAAACCCGCCAACACAGCAGTATCAATAAAAGTTAATATTCACCTGCTGAATAATTAGCAGGCTATCCCCGTCAGAATTCATGTCGCCTGGCGACGCGTGAATTTTTCAGGGTAAATCTATCAAGGAACAATGATGACTATAAAAACTACAGCGCTGGCGGCATCGATCGGCGCAGCAGTGGCATTGACGTCTTTCGCCTCTCAGGCGGAAATCACGGTTCTGAAACAGGATCCTCAGGCGGGTGATCCTCTGAGCCGTCTCAACTTCACCGTTGGCGGGAGTATCCGTCCGCAGTTCCAGAATATGGCTGGCGATGACGGTGCAAATGGGTATAAGCGTAATGGGTTTGACGGCGGTACACGTTTCCGTTTCGCCGCCGATTACTACCTGTTTGATGACATTAGCTGGGTCAGCTACTACGAGCTGGGTGTGAACTTCCCGGCGATGTTCAACTGGGACAACCACTACGCGGATGGTGCTCACGACACGACCCGTCGTATGCTGTACACCGGTCTGAAAAGTGATACCTGGGGTACGCTGACCTTCGGTCAACAGAACAGTATTTACTATGATGTGGTCGGGGCGAAAACCGATATCTGGGACTACGACATGATCGGTCAGGCGCCAGGTAACGGGATTAACGGCGACTACGATGGTTCGTACCGCACCCGTAAATCGCTAAAATATAAGAAAACGGTAGGGGATGTTGATCTCTACGCCTCTTATCTGTTCAGTGACGATTACAACCCGAACAATGGCCTGAAATACAAACGTAAAGGCGGCGGCTCTCTGGGTGCGGATTATCACATCACTGACGATCTGACCTGGGGTACGGCGTGGAACTACACCCGTGCGGAGATGCGCGGCAACGACAGCAAAACCTACGACCAGAACATCGTCGGTACGGCCTTAAGCTGGACGCCTGACAACTGGACGTTCTCCATGGGCGGCGGTTGGTATCAGAACTTTATGACCACCAAAAAAGTGTCTGTTAATGATTACTTTGCTGGTGATGCCTGGGGTCTGGAATACTTTGCGGGCTATAAATTCCCGATTGGCCAGTATGCGGTGAAATCCATCCAGCCTTACTTTATGGGCGATCGTATTGAATACGTGAATGGTCGTGATTATCTGCGTACCGACAACGGCGTGGGGATCAGCTTCCAGCTGGATTATGGTTTCCGTGTTGATTACGAACACGTCTTTACCTCCAGCACCGACGACCTGGGTGATATGAACCTGGTGCGTCTGCGTTACGACTTCTAAGTCTGACACTGTGCCCGGTGTTACCGGGCCTACAAAATATATGCCGGATAAGGCCATTGCTACCATCCGGCATTTTTTAACGACTCAGCCACTCTCCGACGTCATCAAACGTGCCGCGAAAAACAATTTTCTCTGCTTTCTTTTCGAGCTGATAGCGATACATCGGGTCGTAATACTCTTCCAGTAGCGGAACCAGCCAACTGAAATGCGCCTCGGTGCTGCCGGTGCTCTGCTGTTCAGCTAGGGCAATATCGAGCGCGGTGGTCAATTCTTTAAATCGTTGCAGGCCCAGCCGACGCTGAATGGCTGACAGCCCGTGGTGCAAATACTCGCTGTATTCCTGCCAGCCGCGCGCTTCACCATATGCGTGAGTAAAGTCATGGTGCATACGCACGAAATACTCTTCACGCAGCCGTTCCAGACGCAACTCAAAGGGATCGTTGACCACCGCAATAACCGCCTGTGCCATACGCTCACGCAAACATTCCGGCAGATGGTTCGAGCCAATCATCCGGCCTTCGTCCTCCAGCACCCAGGAGCGCGGCGCCTGGTGCGCATCGACCTTGAGCAACTCACTTGCCAGCAGGTTTTCAAAACTGGCCTGACTGAGTTGCGGCAACAGCGTGCGGCCAAATGAGGAGCCGCGATGGTGCGCCAGCCCTTCGAGATCGATCCCGTTGGGCTGCTGTTGTACCAGTTGCGTCTTGCCGCTGCCGGTACAGCCGCCAATTAAGATGATGGGCTTTTGCACCAGTTCTTCGGTGAGGCGGATGGCAGACTGGCGTAACGCTTTATAGCCGCCCTTGATAAGCGGGTAGTCAATGCCCGACTCGCGCAGCCACTGCTGAACAATGTGCGAGCGTTGACCGCCGCGCGCGCAGCAAAGATAGCCGGTGGGCCGTTGTTGACACGCTTCTCGCCAGCCATCCAGCCGCTGTTGGCGAAGCTCGCCGGACACCAGTTGATGCCCAAGCTTGAGTGCGGCCTCTGGTCCCTGGCGCTTGTAGCAGGTACCGACGGCGGCGCGCTCTTCATCATTCATCAAGGGCAGGTTAATGGCTGCGGGCATGGCGCCCTGGGTGAATTCGCCTGGGGCGCGTACATCGATTAAAGGCGTATCGGCAGTGAGGATCGCGCGATAATCCGTTCCATCGTTCATGGGAGATCCTGATAAAACAAAACAGCAATGGGCAGGATTTTACGCGCTGAGAGAGGGGCCGGGAAAGGATAAGTTCGATTTCCCGGCATTTTTCTGGGTTATATGAGCTTACTTTGCGCCCAAATGATGCCGCTGGCGTAGTCTGGCGGCAGTAATGGCGCCAGTGCTTCCAGCGTGGCGTTAAGGCGCGCGGTGTCGCTGTCGGTCAGGTTCAGGTGACCCACCTTACGCCCCGGGCGAACCTCTTTGTCGTACCAGTGCAGATGCACTAACGGCAATTTCAGCCAGTCATAATTCAAAGGACTGCCAATCAAATTCACCATCACCGATGGGCTGTTCACCACCGGCGTCGGTAATGGCAGTCCCGTAATGGCGCGCAGGTGCAGCTCGAACTGACTGATGCTGGCACCGTTTTGCGTCCAGTGTCCGCTGTTATGCACGCGCGGGGCCAGTTCGTTGATCAGCAGTCCTTCCGAGGTGATAAAACACTCCATCGCCATCACGCCGACGTAACCCAACTCCTGCATGATGGCGGAAAGCATGGCTTCTGCCTGTTCCTGCAATCGGGTGTTAGCCTGCGGGAACGCCACGCTGGTGCGCAGAATTCCGTCCTGATGCAGGTTGTGCGTCAGCGGATAAAATACGGTGCTGCTGTCGTGCCCGCGTGCGCCAACTAAGGAGACTTCCCCGGAGAAGTTAATCCCCTGCTCGACAATGCACTCGCCGTAGCAGTCATTCGGGAGTTGGTCAGTTTCATCATTGCGCAAGCGCCACTGTCCGCGACCGTCATAACCCCCGACGCGGCGTTTGACAATCGCCAGTTCGCCTAAGCGTTCGAAAATGTGCGGCCATTCGTCGCTGGCGGCCAGCAGTTGCCACGGTGCGGTGGCAAGGGAGAGTTTGTCAAAAAGCTGCTTTTGCGTGAGGCGGTCGGCGATGATTGGGAATACATCGCGGTTGACAAAGGCCGGGTGGCGCGCCAGTTCGCGGGTCAACGCGGTTTCTGGCCAGCGCTCAATTTCTGCGGTAATTACGCTTTGCTGAAAAGGAACGGCGGCAGGTTCGGCGTCCAGTCCCACTGGCCAGACGGCTATCCCTAACGGTTCGCCGGCCTGGCGCAGCATCCGCCCTAACTGGCCGTTGCCCAGCACGCAGACCTGCTTCATGCCGCACCCCGCGGATCTGGATTCTCCAGCACCTCATCCGTTTGTGCTTTACGCCAGTCATTCAGGCGCTGATGCAACGCGCTGTCATGGGTCGCCAGAATTTGTGCTGCCAGCAGTGCTGCGTTCGCCGCGCCCGCTTTACCAATCGCCAGTGTACCGACCGGAATACCGCGTGGCATCTGAACAATAGAGTAGAGGCTGTCAACGCCGCTCAGCGCCGCGCTCTGCACCGGAACGCCCAGTACGGGCACCAGCGTCTTCGCCGCAATCATGCCCGGCAAATGTGCGGCACCGCCAGCACCGGCAATAATCACCTGATAACCGTTCTCTTCGGCGCTTTCGGCGAAGCTGAACAATTTGTCGGGGGTGCGGTGAGCGGAAATAACTTCAACGTGGTGTGGAACGTTCAGGATTTCAAAGATTTCGGCGGCAAACTGCATGGTAGCCCAGTCGCTTTTGGACCCCATCACGATGGCGACACGCGCCGGATTATTGCGGGAAGACATGCGTCTGAAAACTCCTGTGGTGCGGGACACACTGCTTTTGAGGCCACAGAGAATAGCATGATAATCCGGCAAGGAAAACGGTTGCGCGGTTAAAGTTGCGGCAAATGGCTGAGAGAATTTAAAACGGGAAGGCGATCAGTTCAACGTTGTCTGGCGTGACTTTTACCATCGAGCCTTCGTGGTGCCAGGCACCTAAAACGACACGAAAAGCAGGTTTTCCGTTAATAGTGAGTTCATGCACCGCCGGGCGATGGGTATGACCGTGAACCAACCACTGAACCTGATGTTTTTCCATCTCAGCCACCACGGCCTGCTGATTAACATCCATAATTTCCAGTGATTTACTGCTGTTGGCGGATTTGCTGCCAGCCCGCATTTTGGCGGCAATGCGGCTACGAATAAACAGCGGCAGGGCAAGAAACAGCGTTTGCAGCCAGGGTTTGTGCACTTTGGCGCGAAACGCCTGGTAACCGACATCGTCGGTACACAAGGTATCGCCATGCATGATCAACACGCGTCGGCCATACAGGTCAGGTACCTTTTCCTGCGGTAGCAGGGTCATGCCGCTTTCACGGGCAAAACGTTTTCCGAGCAGAAAGTCGCGGTTGCCGTGAATGAAAAAACAGGGCACGCCGAAATCGACCACCGCTTTAATCGCCGCGGCTATTTCGCGGTGCAGGGGATTGGGATCGTCGTCGCCTATCCAAGCTTCGAAAAGATCGCCCAAAATGTACAGTGCGTCTGCCTGACGCGCTTCACCGGCTAAAAAACGCAGAAAACCGGCGGTGATCGCCGGTTCTTCTGTGCAGAGGTGAAGATCTGCAATAAACAGTGTCGCCACGATTACTCGCTGACGGTCACGTTTTCGACGATGACGTCTTCTTTTGGTACGTCCTGATGCATGCCGCTGCGACCGGTGGACACCGCTTTGATTTTGTCTACAACGTCCATGCCTTCAACAACTTCAGCGAATACGCAGTAGCCCCAGCCCTGCATGCTTTCAGCAGAGAAGTTCAGGAAGTCGTTGTCGACCACGTTGATAAAGAACTGGGCAGTTGCGGAGTGCGGAGCCTGAGTACGTGCCATTGCCAGCGTACCACGGGTGTTTTTCAGACCGTTGTTGGCTTCGTTTTTGATAGCCTCTTTGGTGTCTTTTTGCTTCATGCCCGGTTCAAAACCGCCGCCCTGAATCATAAAACCGTTAATGACACGGTGGAAAATGGTGTTGTTATAAAAACCTTCGCGGCAGTAGTCCAGGAAGTTTTTAACTGTTTCAGGCGCTTTGTCATCAAAGGTTTTGATTACGATATCGCCGTGATTAGTGTGGAAAGTAACCATTTTTGCATCCTGTTCCGATATAGTGGTGCTTCGACCCAACGCTGGGTCACAGATAGTGGGGTGTTATAGCATAACCGTAAGACGGGATCATCTTGCAATGTGTGCTGATTCCAGTCTGAATTATGGGTATTATACAGACTTTATTATCCACACACGTCT
This sequence comes from Citrobacter sp. R56, assembly GCF_016811995.1. Classification (GTDB taxonomy): domain Bacteria; phylum Pseudomonadota; class Gammaproteobacteria; order Enterobacterales; family Enterobacteriaceae; genus Citrobacter_D; species Citrobacter_D enshiensis. The sequence continues at coordinate 3,345,781 of NZ_CP069159.1, read as the reverse complement.
ATACGGAATCTTCGATGTTAAAAATCTTTAATACACTGACGCGCCAGAAAGAGGAATTTAAGCCTATTCATGCCGGGGAAGTCGGCATGTACGTGTGTGGTATTACCGTTTACGATCTCTGTCATATTGGTCACGGACGTACATTTGTTGCCTTCGATGTGGTGGCGCGCTACCTGCATTTCCTCGGCTACAAACTGAAATACGTGCGTAACATTACCGATATCGATGACAAAATCATCAAACGCGCCAATGAAAACGGTGAAAATTTTGTGGCGCTGGTCGATCGCATGATTGCCGAGATGCACAACGATTTTGATGCGTTAAACATTTTGCGCCCGGACCTCGAACCGCGCGCAACGCACCATATCCACGAAATCATTGAAATTACTGAACAGTTGATTGCCAAAGGCCACGCCTATGTTGCAGACAACGGCGACGTGATGTTTGATGTCCCGACGGACCCGAACTATGGCCTGCTGTCACGCCAGGATCTCGACCAACTCCAGGCAGGCGCTCGTGTGGACGTCGTTGACGTGAAACGCAACCCGATGGACTTCGTGTTGTGGAAGATGTCCAAAGAGGGCGAGCCGAGCTGGCCGTCACCGTGGGGCGCAGGGCGTCCGGGCTGGCATATCGAATGTTCGGCGATGAACTGCAAACAGTTGGGCAACCATTTTGATATTCACGGCGGCGGTTCTGACCTGATGTTCCCGCACCATGAAAACGAAATCGCCCAGTCCACCTGCGCGCATGACGGCGAGTACGTGAACTACTGGATGCACTCCGGCATGGTGATGATTGACCGCGAGAAAATGTCTAAATCACTGGGAAATTTCTTCACCGTGCGCGACGTCCTGAAATACTACGACGCCGAAACCATTCGCTACTTCCTGATGTCCGGCCACTATCGTAGCCAGCTGAACTACAGCGAAGAGAACCTGAAACAGGCGCGTTCGGCGCTGGAACGTCTTTACACTGCGCTGCGCGGAACGGACAAATCCGTTGCTCCTGCGGGTGGCGAAGCGTTTGAAGCGCGTTTTGTTGAGGCGATGAACGACGATTTCAACACGCCGGAAGCCTACTCGGTATTGTTTGATATGGCGCGCGAAGTGAATCGCCTGAAGGGTGAAGATATGGCGGCGGCGAACGCGATGGCCTCGCATCTGCGTAAGCTCTCTGGCGTGCTGGGTCTGCTGGAACAAGATCCAGAAGCGTTCCTGCAAAGCGGCGCGCAGGCGGACGATGGCGAAGTTGCTGAGATTGAAGCGTTGATTCAACAGCGTCTCGATGCCCGTAAAGCGAAAGACTGGGCGGCGGCAGATGCGGCGCGTGACCGTCTGAACGAGATGGGGATCGTGCTGGAAGATGGCCCGCAAGGGACCACCTGGCGTCGTAAATAATCGTCTATTGCCGGATGCGCTGATGCGTGTCCGGCCCGTAGGCCGGGTAAGGCGAAGCCGCCACCCGGCTTTTTAACGTCTACGCCACCACAGCATCCCCATCACCACCACACCCGGCAACCACACCCACATCAACTCAGACAGCATCACCTGATGCCCGTAAGGCGTGGCATAGCGTGAGAGCGCAAACGGCGCGACTTTGATCACCTGCCAGGGGGCAAAGAAGCGTTCGTCAGACCACGGCCACAACCAGCCGACGCCTTTTCCACCGGTGGTGATTGAATCCAGCAAACTGTGCGACAGCAGTGAAACCGTCAGGAACAGCCAACAGCGAACCAGCCCCGCCCTAAACCATCGTCGCCCGATCAGTACAAATAAAAAGGGCACGACAAAGGCAAATAATAGCGAGTGGGTAAAACCACGATGGCCAAATACGTTGCCGTAGGCAATCCCAAACTTAAACGCCAGTACGTCGGCATCGGGCAGCATCGCCAGCACGATACCGGCAAACAGCAGGCGAGGGGGAATAACCTTGAGGCCGAGGCCTAATCCAAGACAAAGAGGAACGGCGGCGTGGGTAACAATGGTTGGCATGAGGTTCGCTTCGTATGAAAAACAACATGCTAACAGTTTACTGTTTACTGTGAAGGGACGATGAAGTTAATTATCTGAAAGATGGGGGAACTGGCCGGATAAGGGGTTAACCGTTATCCGGCAGCTGAGATCACGCGACGACGTTAATGCTGTGACCTTCATAGCTCACGGTGTGTCCCGCGACGATTTTGCAGCGTTTACGGGTTTCCACCGCGCCATCGACCTTAACTAAACCTTCAGCAATGGCAATTTTCGCCTGGGCGCCGCTTTCACACCAGCCTTCCAGTTTGAGCAAATCGCACAGCTCCACGTGCGGATGCTTGCCTAAAGAAAAATTCGCCATATTAATTACCTTGTGGATCGTGATATTCAACACACGCCTGCAGCGTGTTTTCGATAAGTGTTGCGACGGTCATCGGACCGACGCCGCCCGGCACTGGCGTGATATATGATGCACGTGCCGCCGCATCGTCAAAGACGACGTCGCCGACAACTTTACCATTTTCCAGACGGTTAATGCCGACATCGATTACGATGGCGCCTTCTTTTATCCACTCGCCAGGAATAAATCCGGGTTTGCCGACGGCCACGATCAGCAGGTCGGCATTTTCGACGTGATGACGCAGGTTTTTGGTAAAGCGGTGAGTGACAGTGGTGGTGCAGCCTGCCAGCAGCAGTTCCATGCTCATCGGGCGACCGACGATATTGGAGGCGCCAATCACCACGGCATTCAGCCCGTAGGTATCGATATTGTAACGCTCAAGCAGGGTAACAATACCGCGCGGAGTACACGGACGCAGACGTGGTGCGCGCTGGCACAAACGACCTACGTTGTACGGATGGAAGCCATCCACGTCTTTGTCTGGCGCGATGCGCTCGAGCACTTTGACGTTGTCGATGCCCGCCGGTAACGGCAGTTGCACCAGAATACCGTCGATGGTGTTGTCTGCATTAAGCGTATCGATAAGCTCAAGCAGTTCCGCCTCGCTGGTGGTTTCAGGCAGGTCATAAGAGCGGGAGACGAACCCCACCTCATCACAGGCTTTACGCTTGCTTGCGACATAAATTTGCGAAGCCGGGTTGCTACCTACCAGCACAACAGCCAGTCCTGGGGCGCGAAGTCCGGCCGCTAAACGTGCCTGAACTTTTTGAGCAACCTCAGAGCGCACCTGCTGCGCAATCGTTTTACCGTCAATAATCTTTGCTACCATCAGAGAGAAGATTCCATCTGTTACGTTAAGTCAAAGGGGATGTGACTATTTTGTCAGAAGCGAGGCGCGCTGTCAGTTTTCGTTTGCGTCTTTAGATGCGATCGTGGCCGTTTGGCCTTCAGGCTCTGGCCTGGTTCCACGGCAAAATGGCGGTGATTTTTTGTACTCAGGCTAGTTAAATTTAACCTTGTCGAAACAATTCATCACCCTGGCATTTTGCGAATGAATCCCCCAAAAACCAGACTGTTATCTTCACCAGAACCCTTTTTTATATAAAAACATCCTGGAACCGTCCTATATCCCAATAAGAATTGGCTTAGGTCAATAAAAGGGTTTGCGGGTATTTTTCATTTATTGAAATGTTTAATTTATCGCTGTGACGAATTGTCATATTCGTAAAGATTAATTAGTGAATCTGCTACTCAGGAGAGTTGGAGGAAAGATTAGCTAATTCTCTTTCGGAATATATCTTTACAGGATGCAGAGATAATTTGCCTGACATTTTATGTCGATATTGATTCAAACGGATCCCGCAGGAAGCCGGAACCGAATGTGTGTAATGCAAGGGAAACCCATGAAACTTAAATTAATGACCTCTTCTGTTATTGCTGGCCTGATGCTCGTTGCGGGCTCCGCTGTTGCGGCAGATCCGGTGAGCGTTAGCGGCGGCACCGTTCACTTTGAAGGTGAGTTGGTCAATGCGGCATGTGCCGTTAGCACCCAGTCTGCGGATCAGGTAGTGACGCTGGGCCAGTACCGTACAGCCAGCTTTGCCGCAGTGGGTGACACCACGGCACAGATCCCGTTCAGCATTGTCCTGAATGACTGTGATCCCAGCGTAGCGGCGACCGCTGCGGTTGCGTTCTCCGGTCAAAGCGACCTGAGCAACGATGCCCTGCTGGCGGTTTCCTCCTCCGATAACAGCACAACGGCAGGCGGTGTGGGTATCGAAATTCTGGACAGCAAATCGTCTGCGTTGAAGCCGGATGGCGCGACGTTCTCAACGGCTCAGGCGCTGGTAGAAGGCACGAACACCCTGCGTTTCTCTGCACGCTATAAAGCTACCGCAGCAAGCGCAACGCCGGGTCAGGCTAATGCTGATGCCACCTTCATCATGAAGTACGAGTAAGCGTTCAGGTTTGAGCAAGGATGACGCGTGCCTCAATGGATGAGGCAACACCGGGGATGATAAGGGATGTGGTTGATGATGAGGAAAGGCGTGGCGTTGGCGGGAGTGCTCTGCGCGATGTCTGTCAGTGCGCATACGGTAATACTGGAGAGCGGACGTCTCCATTTGCGCGGAAAACTGGTGAACGGTGCCTGCACGGTAGCCTCAGAAAGTGAGGATTTACGCGTGCAAATGGGGCAATACCGTACGAATGCGTTTGCGGGCCCCGGCAGTTTCGCCCCTGTCAGTGTGCCTTTCTCGTTACGCTTAACATCATGCAGTTCAGATGTTTATGACCACGTCGGCATTGCGTTTTCAGGCGTAACGCCAGTGGAAGACCCGCAGGTATTCCTTGCCAGCAGCGACGCCGGTTCTGCATCCGGAATCGGCCTTGCCTTATTTGATGAGCAACAACGGCAAATTATACCGAACGCATTGCCTCTCCATTACGCCCCTATTTTAACGCAAGAGATGACTTTCCATTTCACTGCTCGCTATCGGGCAATCTCGGAAAATATGACGCCGGGAAGTATTCATTCAGATGTGTGGTTTACGCTGGTTTACCCCTGATTTATTTCCGCGACGCTAATAAAACGCAAAAGGTATTTTTTGCCATGCTTACATTCATTAAATCAGGCCTTATTATTTTTATTGCCTTAATTTCCTCGTTTAGCGCACAGGCCGCGGGAGGTATCGCATTAGGTGCGACGCGTGTTATTTATCCGGCAGAGGCGAAACAAACGTCGTTAGCCATTAGCAATAGCGACAGCAAAGAACGTTATCTGGTCAATTCCTGGGTTGAGAACAGCGCGGGTGTCAAAGAAAAAACGTTTATCGTCACGCCGCCCCTTTTTGTCAGCGAACCCAAAAGCGAAAACACGCTGCGTATCATTTACGCCGGACAACCGCTGCCGACTGACCGCGAATCGCTGTTCTGGATGAATGTGAAAGCGATACCGTCGGTGGATAAAAACAACCTCGAAGGGAAGAACGTCCTGCAACTGGCGATTTTGTCGCGCATTAAGCTGTTTGTTCGCCCGGGCAATCTGCCGCAGATCTCAGAAGAGGCGCCTGGTCTGCTGCAATTCTCCCGTAGCGGCAACCACCTGAAAATCACCAACCCATCTGCCTATTACCTCACGCTGGTCAACCTGAAAGTGGGAAGCCAAAAAGTGGATAACGTCATGGTGGCGCCGAAAAGTGACACCCAGATCCTGTTGCCTGGCGGCGCGCAGGGAAACGTGACGTTCCAGACGGTCAATGATTATGGCGCAGTGACCCCGGCCAAAACGGTTAGCCTGCGCTGAACCGTGAGAAAATGATGAAGAAGACAACGTATTTTCCCGGCCTGCTTCCGGGGTTTACGCCACATCTGACGGGGGTGGCGCTGTCGACGCTGGCGGCACTCTATCCCTCCTTAAGTCAGGGGGAAAGTTACTTTAACCCGGCTTTTTTATCATCGGATGCGGCATCCGTGGCGGATTTGTCACGCTTTGAGAAAGGCAATCATCAGCCTCCCGGCGTTTACCGTGTCGATATCTGGCGCAACGATGAGTTTGTCGCCACCCAGGATATTCGCTTTGAAACGACAACGGTGAAGACCGGTGAAAAGTCGGGAGGGTTAATGCCCTGCTTTAACCTGGAGTGGGTTAAGCGCCTGGGGATTAACACCGCTGCGTTTCCTGCGTTGAGTCAGGAAAAGGACAACACCTGCATCAATTTACCGGAGGCGATACCGGGCACGGAAATCGCCTTCGATTTTGCTACCCTGCGGCTCAACGTGAGCCTGCCGCAGGCATCAATGCTCAATAGCGCGCGCGGATACATTCCGCCGGAAGAGTGGGATGAAGGTATCCCCGTAGCGTTAATCAACTACAGCTTTACCGGCAGTCGCGGAAACGACAGCGACAGCTATTTTTTAAGCCTGATGAGTGGTCTCAATTATGGTCCCTGGCGGCTGCGAAATAACGGCGCATGGAGCTACAACAAAGGCGACGGATATCACTCACAGAGCTGGAAAAACATCGGCACCTGGCTGCAACGCGCCATCATTCCCCTGAAGGGAGAACTGGTGATGGGCGACAGCAATACGGGCAACGACGTGTTCGACAGCGTGGGCTTTCGCGGGGCGCGGCTCTACTCTTCCGACAATATGTATCCCGATAGCCTGCAAGGTTATGCCCCGACTGTTAGAGGGATCGCCCGCACGCCCGCAAAACTGACCATTCGCCAGAATGGGTACGTGATTTATCAGAGTTATGTTTCGCCAGGCGCGTTTGCCATTACCGACCTTAACCCGACCTCTTCAAGCGGCGACCTTGAGGTGACGGTAGATGAAAAAGACGGCAGTCAGCAGCGCTACACCGTGCCGTATTCCACCGTGCCGCTTCTGCAGCGCGAAGGGCGAATCAAATATGATCTGGTGGCCGGGGATTACCGTAGCGGCAATAGCCAGCAATCTTCGCCATTCTTTTTTCAGGGCACCGTCATCGCCGGGCTGCCACAAGGCTACACCGCCTATGGCGGGACGCAGCTGGCGTCGCGCTATAGCGCCATGGTGCTGGGCGCCGGACGAAACCTGGGCGACTGGGGGGCAGTGTCTGTCGACGTCACCCATGCGCGCAGCCAACTGGCGGATGACAGTACGCACGAAGGGCAGTCGCTGCGTTTTCTGTACGCCAAATCGCTCAATAATTTCGGCACGAACTTCCAGCTTCTGGGCTATCGCTATTCCACCCGGGGGTTTTACACCCTTGATGATGTGGCGTACCGCAGCATGGAAGGTTACGAATATGAATATGACAGTGAAGGCAATCGCCATGAAGTGCCGGTGGTGCAGAGCTATCACAATCTGAGCTACAGCAAAAAAGGGCGTTTCCAGGTCAATATTTCACAGAATCTGGGGGATTACGGCTCGCTGTATGTTTCTGGCAGCCAGCAAACTTACTGGAATACGTCGGAAGCCAACAGCTGGTATCAGCTTGGCTATGCCAGTGGCTGGCAGGGCATTAGCTATTCCCTCTCGTGGTCGTGGAACGAATCCGTCGGCATTTCCGGCACCGACCGTATTCTGGCGTTCAACATGTCGGTTCCGTTTAGCGTCCTCACCGGACGGCGTTACTCGCGTGACAATGCGCTGGATCGTACCTACGCCACCTTCAACGGCAGTCGCAACAGCGATGGGCAGAACAGTTGGCAAACCGGTGTCGGCGGTACGTTGCTGGAGGGACGCAACCTGAGCTACAGCGTGAACCAGGGACGCAGCAGCACCAACGGTTACAGCGGTAGCGCCAGTGCGAACTGGCAAGCCGCTTATGGCACGCTCGGGGTGGGCTACAACTACGATCGCGACCAGCATGATTACAACTGGCAGCTTTCTGGCGGCATGGTCGGGCATGCCGACGGCATTACCCTCAGTCAGCCACTGGGCGACACCAACGTACTGATTAAAGCGCCAGGGGCTGAAGGGGTGCACATCGAAAACCAGACCGGGATACAGACCGACTGGCGTGGCTACGCGGTGATGCCCTATGCCACGGTGTACCGCTATAACCGTGTGGCGCTGGATACCAACTCCATGAATAACCACACCGACGTGGAAAACAACGTCAGCAGCGTGGTACCGACGCAAGGGGCGCTGGTCCGTGCGGCGTTTGAAACGCGCATTGGCGTACGCGCGATGATCACGGTGAAACAGGGGGACCGGCCTGTTCCATTTGGCTCCGTTGTCCGTGAGACCGCCAGTGGCGTTACCAGCATGGTCGGCGACGACGGGCAAATCTACCTGAGCGGATTACCGCTGAGCGGTGACCTGCTTATTCAATGGGGGGAGGGGGCGAACTCACGCTGCGTGGCGCACTACGCCTTACCGGAAGAGAGCCTGAAACAAGCGGTCACGCTGAGCAATGCGACCTGTGAACGCCCGTCGCCATGAAAGGAAAAAGAAGATGAAACGACATACAGGATTATTGCTGGGTGGCGCTGCGTTGTTGCTGGCAAACCCGGCATTGGCGACGGTTTGTTATAACTCAAACGGTACGCCGACAGATGTTTTTTACGATCTGTCGAATGTCTTTACCAGCAGTAATAACCAGGTGGGGCAAGTCGTGACGCTACCGGAAAAGTCAGGTTGGGTTGGCGTGAATGCCACCTGTCCTGCCGGGACCACGGTGAACTATACCTACCGCAGCTATGTGAGCGAACTCCCCGTACAAAGCACGGAAGGCGGGTTTCAGTATCTGAAACTCAATGACTACCTGCTGGGGGCCATGAGTATTACAGACAGCTATGCGGGGCTGTTTTATCCGCCTCGCAGCTATATCCGTATGGGGACGCATCCCAACGTTTCAAAACAGAAACCTTTTGGGGTGATGGATTCAAAGCTTATCTTCAAACTGAAGGTAATTCGTCCCTTTATCAATATGGTGCCGATTCCCCGCCAGACCATGTTCACGGTCTATGTAACGACCAGCAACGGCGATGCGCTGAGTACGCCGGTTTACACCATCAGCTACAGCGGCAAAGTGGAAGTGCCGCAAAGCTGCAAAGTGAATGCCGGAGAAGTGGTGGAGTTTGATTTCGGCGATATCGGCGCGGCGTTGTTTAGCAAAGCGGGCGCGGGGAATCGTCCGGAGGGGATCACGCCGCAAACGAAAACGATCGCCATTAAATGCACCAATGTGGCGGCGCAAGCCTATTTATCCATGCGCCTGGAAGCGGAGAAAGTGTCGGGGAAAGCGATGGTCTCTGATAATCCGGACTTAGGGTTTATCGTGTCGGATGGCAGCGGCGTACCGCTGACCCCCAACGATCTGGCGAGCAAAATTCCGTTTCGCCTTGATGATAATGCTCAGGCGAATGTCGGGATCCGCGCGTGGCCAGTGAGCGTGACCGGAAGTAAGCCCACGGAAGGTCCTTTCACCGCGCGAGGGTATCTACGCGTGGATTATGACTAAGGAGAACGCATGATGATCCGGCTCTTTTTTGTCATGGTGTGTAGCACGCTGTTCAGTCCGTTTAGTCTGGCTGAGTCGTCGCTGGGGGAGATCAACATTGAACTGCGCGGGAATGTGGTGGATTTTACCTGCGCGGTCATTGCCGGTGACAGCAATAAAACGGTTGAGCTCGGCAGCTGGCCGACGAAACAGCTGCGCTCAACGGGGGACACGACACAGCCGGTCCCCTTTAGCTTAAAACTGGAAGGTTGTCCGCCCGGTTCCGCCTCGATGACGTTTTCTGGAACGCCCGCGCCGGGAACGTCGCTGTTGGCGCTGGACGATGCGGTGATGGCGCAAAAGGTGGCGATTGAAATTCGAGACAGCGGTAAAACCCGGTTGCCGCTTGAGCAAGCCAGTCCGCCGGTCAGTATTGATGAAAACGGCAATGCGACGCTGACCTTTTTTGCCAATTACATCGCATTAGCCGACGGCGTTCAGCCTGGCAGTGCAAAGGCGGATGCGACATTTATGATTAACTACAACTGAGGTAACGCGTTCTCAGCACTCCCGAACGATGTCTCGCCGGGAGTGTTATTACAAGAGTTCGTGTACTTTGGCGTAATCAATAAGCTCCACTATTGTGTTCAGACCGAGCTTAGAAAAAATGTTGGCTTTGTGAGCGCTGATGGTTTTGTTGCTGAGTAAGAGCTGCTCGGCGATTTCTTTATTTGATAATCCGTTCGCCAGATAACGTAAAACCGTGACCTCGCGATTTGAGAGCGGCATATCATTTAGCTCTCCTTTTCGCATGTTAATATTGCTGATGAAATTAAGTGTATCCGAAGGAAAAAAGGAATATCCCGCGAGGATCATTTTTACCGCATTATAAATGTCGTTCAGATCTTTTCTTTTGCTGACGAAACCATTCGCGCCAGCCCGGATTGCCCGGCCTGCATAAAAAGACTCCGATTTTGACGATAAAAACAAAACCCGCGTGTTTTCCTGTATCGATTTGATCCTCTTTAGCAGCGTAAATCCGTCCGTACCGGGAAGTTCGATGTCCAGAATAACGAGATCTACGGGGTAAGTGCGCAGATAATCGATCGCTGTGCGATTGTCATCGGTTTTCAGGACAACCTGGATATTGTTATTTTTTTCGAGAAGCACTTCTATCGACATTCTGACAATAGGGTGTTCGTCCATAATAATAACGGATGCTGGTTTCATTGTTGTATGCCTCAGACTGTTCGTGCGTCTTGCATTTGTCGATAAATGGAGACGTCGTAGATATTGTCAAATAGCCAGAAACTCTCCCCATGAAATAAGGTCATGGCAAATGCAATGACATCCCTGTTAGCTGGCTATTTTGCGTAAGAGCAATGAGTGTGTGGAATATCCATTTCGCACCAACAAAAGAAATTTATTTTTTAACCAAAGAACAAGACGGATTATACCTGGTCTGTTTTTTCGGAAAAGGCTTATAGAACGACCATTGTCCCAGTCAGTTACAATATTCTGCACGGTTTAGGCAGTTTAACAGTAGTTGGAATTATTGCCTTAAGGTTTGCCTTATCGTGGGTTAAAGTGTTTTTTTAAATGTAAAAAACAAAACAAAAAACCAATTGTTTAACGTGTGTTATGTGTGATTGTGCTGTTTTTTCAGAAGGTAAAATAAAAAACCCCTATAAATTAAGCGTTTTTCGAATATTGCTGGCGTAGGAGAATACCAGGAATAGTTGTAAATATTAATTTTTTGTGAAAAATTTACATTTAGTCCGTATGTAAAATAAGTAATTTCTTAAAAATTCTTACGGCATAGTGGCTTAGGGTGTTAAATTAAGTGAAGAGAAGTAATGCTGAGACGATGAATCAGATGCAGTAAACTTTGGCGGTGGGGAAGTTCAAGCCGTGCCGTCAGGCGATTAATTCGATAAATTACCCGATGGTATGGCGTATTTTGCAAACGGGCGATTGTCTTTAATGTAACACCTTGCGATAAGGCAGAAATTATCGCCCAGTCGGCGTGGCTGAAGGGGTCTGGCTGGAGAGCATCTTCTGGCGGGGATAATAGTGCCTTGCGCAGCGAGGAGAGATCCTGACGGCGGGGCAGGATCTGAAAATTTCCGGCCATTCGCATAAACTGAACCAGGCTGGCGTCTTTGCCAGAAACCAGAAGATAGATGTGAATCTCGTTTCGCTCGCGAATGAGCAGGCGTAAACGCTCGAGCGTTTCATAGCAGGAAATCGCCAGTCCTTCCATATCGATCACCAGTTGGCGAAGGTGTGATCCTTCAGGTCTAAGCGAAGGGGAATCGAGCGTGCTGAATACTGCAGTGCGTTTACCGGAAAAGAGATAGCGGTTGAGCGTATAGCCCAGATAGCGATCGGTCGTCACAATCGCTTGTGAGAAGGCGCTGTCCGGCAACGCATAATTGAGTCTTTGATCCAGATATTCAATCTGGTCAACGACCTGTTGTGTTGTCCGGGAGGGATTGCGTGTGCAACTGGCGTTCCTTAAACGACGATGCCGTTCTCTGCGCATCCTTTCTTTTTCCGTTTTTTACTTTCTATCCGGCAAAAGCGCTGGCCATAAATATCCCTGACCCAGGTCTGCGCCAGAGCGATAGGCAATTTCCTTTTGCTGATGATTTTCAATACCTTCAATCAGTACAGCCGTTGCAATGTTATACCCCATAAGGACAACCTGATGCAGTTTATGAGGGGATGCGCTCAACGCCCAGAACGCATTCTTATCCAGTTTTAGGCCGCTCAGACGCCAGTTTGCGGCAGCAAATGTTGCGATTAATGACTCATCGACATCATCCAGCCACACCGGGATACCATTTGCTTCAATATGCTGAACTTTTTCATATAGCAGAGATCGTTGTGACAAATTGAGGGTGAAAAATGTTTCCGGGTCCTGGATTTCAATAATCACATTCGGCGGGTAGAGTGCCATTGCCAAATTAAACAAATCCCAATGCAGCAGCGCATTCATCGGGAGATTAAGGAAATACCAACGGTCCTGGGGATAATGTGCAATAGCGGTGAGTTGCTGGAAAAAATGCGCCAGCAGACGTTCAGGCGGAAGTTCGCCAAAAAAATGTTCAGCATTCCCGGGGGGATGAAGTTGTGTTAACACTTCATAGCCGAACGTTTGTGCAGAAGACAGATTAACAATCGGTTCTAGCTTTAACCTAAATTCGGAGTGAAGGGCACGACCTGTATTGGTGGGAAAAGCAGTATAGGCGAAATTACTGTCCTGTATTGACGGGCTCTTTGCCACAAAGCAGCTCCTGTAAACAGAGTCAACGCCGCTGGATATCTCCGGCTCCTGAATATTTCAGTACATTGAAATATTTCCAGTGCGTTAGTGTGGCAGCATCAAAAGCGCATCTGTAGGCGAGACTACTTAATTATTGATGAGACATTTCGCAACATGCTAAGAAAAACGGCCAGGCGTCTACTCCTGCAGAAAATCTAAATTGACTCTAATGTAGTGGAGAAATTGTTGGTCGTTTTTAAGATGCAGTTTTCTCATAATGCGATGGCGAAGGGATTTTGCTTGATGTTCGCTCAGCGAGAGGCGTTCTGCGCTTTCTGCTAAGGGGTAGCCTTGAGCGAGAAATTTTAATAACTGGCGTTCTAAAATAGAAAAGTGGCGAGTGGTACAGTAATGACAGATTGCCGGGGGAACACGATGACGGAGCGCGCGTTTTTGCAGAATAAGGACCATTTTTCGGGTGATCTCCTCCACATCATCTTCACGATAAATATGCGGAAGCATGTAGAGACAGGGCCTGAACATCAATTTTTCTTTTTCATTTTTGTTGCAGATAATGATCCTTTGCTGATGTCGTGTATGCACCGGAACCTGATAGCAACCTGCACTAAACCAGTCTTCATCAAGTGATACGAAGGCGATTTCCGCAGTATCCAGTAAGCCGACAGGGAGAAACTGAATTTCCTGATGCCACTGTTCAGCCAGACGGGTAATAATGATTTTCAGACCATGTTCGAAGTGACTATTTTGTTCCTTGATAGCGACACTCAGCATAGAAAACATCCAAAACAGCAGAGAGGGTAGGCCAAATATTAATTAAATTTATTAATTTTAAAATACTTTATATCCTTAAATCCCTCTTTACAGGGGCTGAGATCTTACCAGGCGATTTCCTGGAACCCTGCAAATGACCGGAAAGGAGAGACATTCGTACACTTCATCAGCAACCAGTACGAAAGCCATTGACTCGGCAGGTGCTGACCGTATAATTCACGCGTTTCACCCGCATGAAGTCACAACTTCACAATGCGCCCTTAGCTCAGTCGGATAGAGCAACGGCCTTCTAAGCCGTGGGTCGCAGGTTCGAATCCTGCAGGGCGCACCATTTTCAAGTCTTTCGATATCTCCTGATGTCTACTAAAACCAGTAGTCACGTGGTTTTTAACCCATGTTCAGTATCTCAAAGTCTACTAACATCTATTGAAATCCACACATGAATGGGGGCATTATTGGGGGCACCCTCAGGTTCAATATAATCGATGCCCCCAAATGAAACTCACAGCTACAGAAATCAAGGCTGCAAAGGCCAAAGAGAAAGCCTATAAAATTTCAGATGGTGGGGGCATGTATCTTGAGATCTTCCCCAACGGAACCAAAAGCTGGCGATTAAAGTATCGGATTGGTGGGAAGGAGAAACGCGTAGTTTTTGGTGTATACCCAACAGTTACCCTAGCCGAAGCGCGGACTAAACGTGACGAAGCAAAAAAGATTCTGGCCGCTGGTGGCGATCCTGGACAGGAAAAGCAGTTAGAGAAACAGGCAAAGTTTATGGCTGTTTCCAACAGCTTTGAACGGCTGGCGCTGGAATGGCACGAGCACAAACGGTCGAATTGGTCGGCAGGCTATGCCCGCGACATTCTGGAGTACCTAAAGAAAGATATTTTCCCCTTTATCGGGCATAGGGCGATTACTGATATCAAACCTGCTGAAATGCTCGCTGTACTGCGGAAGATGGAACAGCGCGGTGTCCTGGACAAGCTAAAAAAGACCAGGCAGGCGTGCCGCCAGATATTCACCTATGCAGTGATTACCGGAAGAGCAGATAATAATCCTGTAGTGGATCTGGCCTGTGCATTAAAGGCACCTAAACAGAAGCATTTCCCCCACCTTCTCACTGACCAGATACCGGGTTTTCTTCGGGCACTGAACGACTGCAGCGGTAGTTTGATAACTCGTAATGCGACTCGCCTGCTAATGCTCACTGGCTTGCGAACCATAGAGCTACGAGCATCAGAGTGGGCTGATATAGATTTTGAGAAAGGCATCTGGAATATCCCAGCAGAACGAATGAAGATGCGCAGGCCGCATATTGTTCCGATCACTAACCAGGTAAAAAAATTGCTGGAGGAGGTTCACCAGCTTACTGGGCGCGGGAAGTATGTCTTCCCTGGCAGGAATGACGCAGGCAAGCCAATGAGCGAAGCCAGCATTAACCAGGTGATTAAACGCATTGGCTATGACCGGAAAGCCACAGGTCACGGTTTTCGCCACACGATGAGCACAATCCTTCACGAACAGGGCTACAACACTGCATGGATTGAAACACAGCTCGCTCACGCTGATAAGAATTCCATACGCGGCACATACAATCATGCCCAATACCTGGATGGTCGCCGGGAAATGCTTCAGTGGTATGCAGACTATATGGATAGTCTGGAACGCGGTGGGAATTTGGTACATTGCTCGTTTGGTAAAGCAGGATGACATCTCGGGGGTGAGTCTAGTCACATCCATTCAAATATTGTGGATATGATTGAAGTGTACAAAGGACGCTGTTAATGTAGAAGAGTCAGTTATGACAACCTAAAGAACTTTGCGGGCGCAAGAGTGCCTCACTCGATTTCAGTTTTTAACCTATTTGGTTAAGGCTGGGAGTAGACGTGGGGCTATTAATCCCGTAAGTGCCCTCACAATAATTGTCTGCCCCCTCCTGAGCCAAGTTGTTCATCAGGAGTGTTTGCATGCCAAAATCTTTAACAAAATTTTCTGAAACTTTTGCACCAAAGCACGGTAGCAGTACGCCAATTCGTCTAATCAAAATGCCAGAGGTCATGCACCGTACTACGTATGGTAAGGCATGGATTTACAGACTCATCGCTCAAGGGTGTTTTCCACAACCTGTCAAAATAGGCTCCCGATCAATCGCATTTGTTGAAAGCGACATCGACGATTGGATTTCCCAGCGAATTGCTGAGTCTCGTGGGGAATGAGGTGAAAACATGAGCCGTGAAATTACTCTGCAAAACAACTGTTTGCCTTATGGCCATCAGAGGATGGAGGGGGAAGAATGCTTAATGTCGACCTGATCCGTTCTATAATCGCTGCCGCTTCCGGACAATGGTATTTTGTCCTTGCGAGTCTGAATATTGACGTGCCTGATTCACCCCACAAGCACTCCTCTTGCCCGGCTTGTGGTGGACGGGATCGCTTTCGGTTCGACGACAACGGTCGTGGATCGCATTTCTGTAACAAATGTGGCGCTGGTGATGGACTGGAGCTGGTAAAGAAGGTTAATCGCTGTAACTCCACTCATGCGGCGTTGCTGGTGGCTGGTGTGCTGGCTATTGATTCCCGGGAATCAGTAGCTGACACAAAAGCAGCAAGCCAGCGAAATGAACAACTGGATTCTGAACGCCTTTACCATGAGCAGGCGCAGCAGCAACTCGCTTCTGGGGAGGTGGCGAAGCGCCGGGCTATTTTTGTGCGGGGATATGAGTCCTTAGCAAAGCGGGCTGTACCGGGGGAAAGCCCGTATCTGGTCGGGAAAGGGGTAAACTACCTCAAATTTCCAATCCTGCCGGATGGAACTCTGCTGTTGGCTCTGGTAGATGAATCCGGCATGGTCACAGCGGCACAGACCATCAACGCGCAAGGTGAGAAACGTCTACTCACGGGTTCGGCAAAGAAGGGCGCATACCACATCATTAATGGGCAACAATTACCGCAAGTTATCTTGATTGGAGAAGGGCTGGCGACCGTTTTATCTGCACATGTGATGAATCCGGAGGCACTAGCGGTGGTGGCAATTGACGCAGGAAATCTGCTGAGGGTTGCTGAAATCATGCGCCGCAAGTATCCGCAGGCCCAGATTATCATTGCTGCCGACAATGATATTAAGCCGGGAGAACCCAATACAGGAAAAGATGCTGCAGAGAAAGTCGCCTTTGCTGTGGCTGGTTGGGTGGCATTACCACCAACTGATCACAAAGCAGACTGGAACGACTACCACCAGCAATATGGGCTGGAAGCCGCCACAACCGCATTTAACGATTCGATATGCCAGATACAGAGAAAAGCGGTGAAACCACAAGCACAGAGCATTGGCAGTGGCAAGGTAGCCCCTCCAGAGCAAGACCCATTGAAATCCCGTATTGAGAGCAGGAAAGACGGCGTTTTCTGGGTGACTCCTAAGTTGGATAAAGAAAGCGGCGGGATCATTCATCACGAAAGCTGGCTGGCGTCACCTGTGGAGGTGATTGGTTTCGGGCGGGATGATAAGGATCAGTATCTGATCATTCGCTGGCGGGCTTTTGGTTCAAATGTACCAACAACCGCCGCGATCCCCCTGGCTGATATTGGCGAGCGTGAAGGTTGGCGCACCCTGAAGGCTGGCGGGATTAACATCACCACCAAAAGCAATTTGCGGGCAATCCTGGCCGACTGGTTACAACGCAGCAGTGAGCGTGAGTTATGGCGCGTGGCTCATGCGACCGGCTGGCAGTCTGGGGCCTACATCATGCCTGACGGGGAGATCATCGGTATTCCCACACACCCTGTGCTCTTCATTGGTCGCAGTTCTGCAACTGTCGGTTACACCACTCAGGGAACAACCGAAAACTGGCGCAGCAGCGTGGCGCGGCTGGCAAACGGCAATTACTCTATGATGACCGCCATAGCCGCAGCGCTGGCCGCGCCATTAATCGGGCTGTCCGGCGCAGACGGGTTCGGCATTCACTTCTATGAGCAGTCGAGTGCAGGCAAGACCACCACCGCAAACGTGGCAACCAGCTTGTATGGTAATCCTGATTTATTGCGTCTGACGTGGTACGGCACGGCATTGGGGCTGGCAAACGAAGCTGCCGCCCATAATGATGGGTTGATGCCGCTGGATGAAGTTGGGCAAGGTGCTGATGCAATAAGCGTGTCACAGTCTGCTTATGCGCTATTTAATGGTGTGGGTAAGTTGCAGGGCGCAAAGGAAGGTGGCAACCGGGATTTAAAGCGCTGGCGCACCGTTGCTATCAGTACCGGAGAAATAGACCTGGAAACGTTTATTACTACTTCAGGGCGCAAGACCAAAGCCGGGCAACTGGTGCGGCTGCTGAATATTCCACTGAGTAAAGCAGTTCGTTTCCATGAATACCTGAACGGTAAGCAACACGCCGATGCGCTAAAAGATGCGTACCAGCACTATCACGGCACTGCTGGGCGTGAATGGATTAAATGGCTGGTAGATCACCAGAAACAGGCCATTGATACCGTACGGGAATGTGAAGCGCGCTGGCGCAGTCTGATTCCTACAGACTATGGTGAACAGGTTCATCGGGTGGGCGCTCGCTTTGCCATTCTGGAAGCCGCATTGTTGTTGGGTGGGGTTATCACCGGGTGGGATGTGCAGACGTGCCGGGATGCTATACAGCACAACTATAATGCCTGGCTGCGGGAGTTCGGGACGGGCAACAAAGAGCACCGGCAAATCATTGAGCAGGCAGAGGCCTTTTTAAACGCATATGGCCTGAGCCGTTTTGCACCATTTCCATACTCGCCCGCCGATCTGCCAATCCGGGAGCTGGCCGGATATCGCCAGCAAGGAGAGCACGAGGAAAGTCCGATGATTTTCTACACCTTCCCTGCCATCTTTGAGAAGGAGATTGCCGCAGGGTTCAACGCGAAGCAGTTTGCGGAGGTGCTGAAAAATGCCGGGATGTTGACACCGCCGAATAGCGGACGTGGGTATCAGCGTAAATCACCACGGGTTCAGGGGCGGCAGATTAATGTTTATGCTCTACATTACATGCTGGAAGACTACGGCCAACCAAAAGGATAATTTCTCTGAGGCGAGAAAAATATGTCGGTTCAGTCGGTTAGCTATATTAAATTTGTTGTTTTATAAGGATTTTATTTTCTTAGCTGAACCAACACCGAACTAACAAAAGCATGTTTTGAACTAACACTACCCTGTAGTGAATTGTTCGTCGGCAGGCGGTGAACCGACTAAGCAGGAGATTAGACCGACAAAATATTATGTTTGTTGGTTCAGGAAAAGTCAGAGCTGGTGTGGTTTAGAGGCCTGCGAGCCAACTGAATCAACTGAACCAACGCCATTTTATATATCTAGAATGGTGATAGATGATGAAGAATAGCAATGACAGTATAGATTTCAGCATATAGTCGGCTAGCGGTATGGCAGCCCTTGTATTGCAGTAGAAAATTGACTGGCGACCCTCTGGGGGAGCAGACCTCTGTTTAACGATGACAATAGCTGATTCAGGTGAAACATATATCTAATATTATCTCAAAAAAGCGATATAAAAATAAAACGTTTATGTATCGACATTATATCGATATATCCCTATCAAAATATCGACAAAATGTAGAATAAATCATCAGTAAACATATTGACTATTGATGACCATGAACGGTAAGTGATAGTCACAAAAATTAAACGTACCAGTTTGTTATTTATTAAGGAGTTAGGTTGCTTCGTAAAACGTGGACGATATATGTACGAAGTAACCCTTTTAGCGATTCTGTTATGGCAATTTATGCCGTCACTCAGTGTGGCTCAATGCCTCACACCAGAAGGTTTCACCGTGTTGTAGCTGGAGGGCTAGCCCAAATAATGGGAAGCGTCAGTGTGATTCAAGAACACGGTGTGGATATATTGATTGTTACTGATAAGTAAAATCCACCTGAATAGCGGCAGAAAAATCTCCTTTGCTGGCCTGAATATTGCCTGGATTGTACATGCGGGCTGCAAATTCAAACTGCACATTTCTGCTGGCATCGATTGTCTGCGTCACACTGTCTCCGTTGCCGTAAAGCACCGAGTGGTCAGAATTGCTGAGTTGCAGCACAATGCCATGAGCACTTCCGCTGTTGGCAAAGGCAATTCCCTGGTCCGCAGGGGGGCCGCTCAGCGTTACCGTTCCCGTTGAAAGCCCCACCGGGCAGGATTTGAGATCCAGATGAAAGGTCTTCCACTCGCTGCCGTGATTTGCCGCCAGATTGCTGTCCAGAAATGCTGTACCCAGATCAACCGTTTGGTTGGCGGTGGTATTATCGACAATACACGGGCCTAACGTAATGCGCCCGGTGATCCATAGCGTGGTAGACTCGGTCAAAGGGTGGCTGAAAGGATAGCCAGACCCGGAGATCATCAATAGCGCGAGCAAGGTGTAGTAACGTAAATTCATACCTGCTCTCACTGATAGGTAATATTAAGTGTGGCGGTGGCGTTGGCTATTCCCGGCGTCACGGTTTCTCTGGTCTGGTAATAACGCGCCTTGAATTCATAATTTTGGGTTTGTCCTTTGGTCACAGGATAATTCAGTGAAACATTGTCGCCATCCAAAGTTAATGGCGTCAGCGTATAGCCAGAAATAATTTGCACGCCGACACCCGTCGCGGTGTCCTCGCGACCTGCGTCAGTTAACGCTAAAACAGTACGGTCACCGGTTTCAGCGCTTTGAGTTCCTTCCAGCGAAACGGACGGTGCATTAATACCAACATTGCATTTGAAGCCTACCGTAAAATCATGTTCTCCAGCGGTTGTGCCTGGGGCAGTAAATTGTCCAACGGGAACATCGCCAAGCGGAATAGAAATGTTATTGCTGGTCATACTACAACCTGCGACATTTATCGTTACTGGGCCACCAAACGTAACGGATACTATAGTCTGGTTAATATTTACCAGAGTTTCCTTTGCAAAAACCCCACCATCTAAAACCCCCGATTCCGGCTGACCAATAATATAAAGTTCCATTTTTACAACAGGTCTACTATTATCATCGATCTTCTTAACGTTTTGTGACCATGTGGCGCCAGGACCCGCTATTTTGCAATTCGCTATGCTGCTGAATGATACAACGAATCCGATACCCCTAACTGGTGTTTTATATATTGCGCATCCGTAGCTGTTTTTGTATCCAGAATCGACAGCCAGAGCGGATATTTTGAAGACTATCGTACTGTCGCATGTTATGTGGTAATACTGAGCGTTACTTCCAGTGTCATACGAAGTTATAGGCCAGACTGACACTACGGCATCGGGTTGAACGTTAATCGTTCGCGCACTGTTAACCATGAGCAGAGTCTGGCTTTTGACCGGCCCCCCATCCACGCTGTCATGGCATTCATCTGCAAAGCATTGAGTAAAAACGCTCGAGCATAGAAAAATAAAAAGTACCGAAAGAAATTTCTTCATCTTACAAACACTCACTTTCATTAATTTGTGGGCCAGCAGCGTCATCCTGACTGTTTTTATGGTGTAGCTGATAATGTGCGACACATTGCTGGTTTTGGGCCGAGCCCCATTTCGCCATGACGTTGCCTGTATCCATCAGGCCGGTTAAATAGACCACGCCGTTATCACCGACGATAAATCCGACTGCGCTGTCTGCGTTGTCCGTCGTCACCGTGGCGCCAAAGGGCACGACTTTTCCATCGGCCAATTTCAGCGTCATTAAGACACGATTACCGACACGGGCATCGAATTCAGCGCGAACGACGGCACCGCGAGTTGGGACAACCGTTTTATTGGTTTGGGTAATATCGACATCGTCGCCGAGGGATTCAACATCAATACCGATGTCATCTCGTTGATAGGCAGATTCATACGGGACCACCGTAAATCCCCGATAATCGGTTTGCACCCCGGTTTGCCCGGAAATTTTTACCCCTGGCGCACCATGCACATTGACAAGCGCGATGGTTTCCCCAAACGGCTGGCTTAGCGTCACTCCGCCTTGATGGACCAGTACACCACCGGAAATACCGTAGTTCAGCCGTTGTGCGTAGGCATCATAGCCATAACCGGCATTGAGCTCGCCATAGGTGCCGCGATAATCCGCATTCAGATTACCCGTTGTGCCGGACTGATTGCTGGCAAACCCTTCCTGCAGGTTCCAGCTCAGGTTGTTGTCTTCCAGAGCGGTGCCACTAAGTCCGACTGAATGACTGGCGCCGCTCTCTTTTGAGCTGTTGACGCTGTAGTTGGCATTCATTGTGTGCCCGGACAGGAAATTACTGAGCGGAATACTCACGTTGAAGGAGATAACCCGGTCAGTGTCGTACACGGCGTGACCATCATTATCCCCTCCTGCGGCACTGTTTTTATTCCATGAGTAATTCAGGTTATAGCTGATGCCGTGCCATGAGTTGTTATACCCGGCCTCAAGCGAAATCGTGCTTTTATGGCTGTTCCAGTGTGATTCGTGAATAGCCGAAATTGTCAGACTTCCCAGGATGTCACTGAGCGTTTGCGTGACGGTCAGCTCTTCCCGGTTGCGTGAGCGATTCAGGTCTTGATCATCCAGCGTTCCGTTATTGCGCCAGCTATCGAGCGTTTCCTGCAGCGTGTAGTAGCCGCTGGTGGAGTAGCGATAGCCTGCGATGGCGAAGTTGGTGCCCGTTTCAGTAAAGTTTTTGTTGTAGCGAATGCGCCAGGATATTCCCTGTGACTCATGTCCATTTGGTAGAGAGGCTTTTGCCTGAGTTGCATCGACAGAAACCGCACCGATCCCGCCCATATTTTTGCCGATACCCAGCGCGGCGCTGCGGTAATGTTCTGCCGCCTGAATACCGCCGTAGAGGGTGATCCCCCAAGGCAGACCATAAATTGCCGTGCCCTGAATAAGCTTCGAGTTGTTCACCGCATCGTCATAAGAACGGTATTGGCCGCCAGTCAGACTGTATTTAAAACGGCCTTCTCGTTGCAGCACCGGCACCGAAGCGTACGGAACAGTGAGATGCTGCTCTGAGCCATCAGCTTCTTTAATGGTAACATCCAGGTCGCCGGAACCTCCGGAAGGGTACATGTCGCTGATTTCAAATGCGCCCGGTGAAACAGAGTTCTGATAAATGACATACCCGTTTTGACGGATTACAACCTGAGCATTGGTGCGGGCGATGCCTCTGACCACGGGCGCGTAGCCACGCAGACTTTCAGGTAGCATATCGTCATCTGAAGCGAGTTGGACACCGCGAAACGGCACGCTCTCAAACACATCAGAAGGGGAGGTGCTGTCACCCATCGTCAGTTGGCTTTTCAGCGAGACAATATTGCGCTGTACATAGTCATAGACGTTATCGAAACGGCTTTTTCCTTCGGTATCCCGCTCCCAGGTGGAATAATTGCGAAAGCGCCATGGGCCAATATTGAAGCCGGGGCGCAGGTTAGCGTACTGGCTACTGGTATCCTGGCTGCGACCATCCCGCGCAAATGAATTTTGTCCTGACACGCTGTAATTGAGCAAAAATGCCGTGATTCCGTTATCCCAAAGTTCTGGGTCAACGGTGCCGCGCGCGTTTGTCACCAGGGCTGCCTGCGGGATATCAAGCACCAGTTTCTGATTGCCAAACAAGAATGTGGCCTTCGCGTTGGGGATGATGTTCAGATCAACACAGGGTTGATCAGCCAGTTCCGGGAAAAGATCGGTTTTAACACCGTATTTCTTCAAGGTGGCTACATTCAGACACGGCTGGAGGCTGTTCTTTCCGTCTGCGGACTTGTGCAGCGTAAAAACAATTTCATCGGTGTCGACTTTCTCTTGGTTGAGATAAATATCGACCCGATACTTCCCCGGTGGTTGTGCGCCATCCTGGAACACGGAGAGATCAACCTGCTGCGGATTCGGGTTGCTTATTGATAATAGTGCTGGGTTAAACCAAATGTTATTTTCGTCGGCATGTGCTTCGTTTTCTGCCGTCATTCCCTGAATTAACAAAGAAATTAGACAAACAACAGCCGCCCGCGAAAATAAGGGATATCCCGAACTAATCATTTATTTGCAACCTTTAATGAATTTACGTGTTGTTAAATTTGAGTTTTATGCGTTTTACCCGCAGAGCCAAAATCATTCAGCACTGTCCATGTTAGTTGTCCACCTTTATTTACAGGCAGAGTCAAGAGGGTTGTTGAATTCGGAGCCGCCCATGTCACTTTCTTAATTTTGCTGCCGTTAAGCGCAATTTCATTAAAGTTGATGTAATAACCGGACGGATTTTTGACCGACAGTTTATCTCCACTACGTGTCCAGATGAGGTGCTCCGCTTGCTGCTCTGGCGTGCTGTCACTCAGAGCCTCAGGGCGATAAATCAGCTTAATTCGGGTGCGTACCGCAATTTGCAACGTATTGGCCTGCGGCTTTCCTGCGGCTGAAGGAATGGATTTCACACTTAGCCAGTACATGGATTCCTGATTTTCAGGCACAGTTCCCGTTTTTACGATACGCAGAATATTTTGTTGCTGACCATCAAGACGAAACAGCGGCGGTGTAATCACGAAGGGCACTTTGGTCGCACTGTTGTCCAGTGGATCAACCCATGACTGTATTAAATAAGGAGAAGATTCCTGATTACTAACAGTGAGCGAGGCTTCTTTTTTGCCGCCACTAAAAAGCAGACGGGTGCCACCAATGCTGACGCCAGCATGTGCAGATACGGTATTCATTAACACTCCCGCAAGCAGGAGTGTGGATATAGTTTTCATAACAAGGTTACCAGGAAAAGGTAGATCGTATCGTCATTTCCCGCGATTATTACTGATAATCGACGGTGAAATTGACGGTTGCGTTTGCCGTTCCCTTGACAACAGTAGTTCCTTTTTGCACATAGCTGGCGTAAAAATCCAGATCATTTACGACGTCAGGCAACAACGTATATGGCTGTGAATCGACCATCAGTGGAACGATAGTTTGTGTCGCATCCTTAATCTGAATGGCTACGCCCGTTGCCACATCTGCCGCCTGATCCAGTTGGATGAAGTTGTCATCGCCCTGATAGGAGGTCCCACTGAATTTGACCGTTGCCTGATCAACGCCTGCTGGGCAACTTTTCAGTTTTACAGTGAATTTGGTGGTTGCCGCCAGAGAGCCATCACCTGTAAAAGATGATTTTTGGATATCACCCAACGGGACGGGGATCGTGCTGTTTTCACCAATATCCACAATGCAGGCTGCGTCGAGAATATTACCGGTGAATTTTACTGTTCCATCAAAGGCCTGTGCCTCAAATATAAATAGTGGGCAGGCACTTAGAGCAATAAATCTTATAAATCTGAATTTATTATTCATGCGTAATCCTAGTAATAAAAATAATCACTAACAATTATGGTTTTTTCACCACAATCACTAAAGCTTATGGGACTCATCCTATATTGTGAAGAATGGCTGAATAAATTGAGCTTTATGAAAAACATTATTTCTCCTGTATGAAAAAAGTTCTAGTTGTTTCTGGTCCAAAATTGGACTTAAAACACTATTTCCGATGCGTAATCCAACCAAGAAATGATAAACACATAACAGTTATGGGGTTCCCCTATAATCATTAAAGACTGTATTTTTTACACCATGCTACAAACAATGATAGAGCAAGCTGAATCATTCAAGGAAAGTATTATTTATCCTGTTTGAATAATGTTCTAGTCATTTTTGAGTCCGAATTTGGACAGAAAATATCATGGTTATTATTGATTTTTTTATTAAACTATCATTTTTTAAAATTTTGAAAAAAGGTATGAAAATGAACACTTTCAGGAAGGCAAACGTATCGGCAACAGGCATTAATCAATGCGCTATATTACTTCATTCCGATAAAGAATTTGAAAGGTGGTATCTCAATCATTTTGATTTTACTATGTTTTCTTATGAGGAAGTGAGAAGTGTACTCGAAGAGGAAAGGCCAGAATGCTACCCATGTATACCGATACGCTCAGATGATAGCCATGGAGTTATATTCGTAGGAGAAGATCTTGTCAAACATTGGATTAACACCCTTTACCGTGAGAAACATTCCTCTCTATGATTCATGAGAGCTCAGCTAAATTTACTTTAAAACCCCATATATTTAACATACGAGTGTTTATTCAAAACCTAACACGATAGATGGACTGACCTGCCCCCAGTATTAGATACAGTCGTCAGTTAGTAATGTAGGTTTGTAAGTATCCCGTATAATCGAGCCATTCACATTTAGAGATCATCCGGCATAATCAATCTGCCAACGAAGGAGATCGCTATGCGTAAAACCCGTTTTACTGAGCATCAGATCATCGCTGTGATTAAGTCGGTTGAAGCCGGACGAACTGTTAAAGCTCTCAACAAATCCGTTCGGTGTCGAATTGCCTGGCTGAATAAACCGCAGTTTCACGCCATGTTCAAAGGTCCACTGGTCCGGCGCCCGGCAGGTAAATTCAGGACATTGATCAGTCCTTATTGTCGTCTGAAAAACACGAAACAGTGCAATACTGTTCAGAATGCGTATCACCTGAAGACCTTAAATTCCGAAAGCGACGCTGATCGTTAGGCACTCCTTCGTGAAATCATCCACACAGGTCAAACACTTAATCCGACGACGCTGGATAGTACATCCATGACAAAGTCGATTGCCTGGGTCAAACTAGATTCCGCCGGACGGAGCTACGGTAGGCATTCTGTTGCCAGCCCTTTACGGCGATGTCGTCTGCGCTTTACCCCCAGCTCTTTCAAATGATAAAGCTGGTATACCGCTTGTGATTTACATGAACACTTTCATGTCGCAGGAGCTGCCATATGCGGCGGTAACCAGAACACCAGCGTTCAAGTGCCAGTTCAGTGATGCGTCTGGATAAATCGCATCAACTGCCGGGCGCTGCGGCTCATAACGACATGTTGACAACGACAAGCCCGACGTTGCGACTGAACCGTTGTGTCACACTCCTACCACAGCTTCCCGCTTCAGGTCTGTCGTCAATACTTTCGCCCCAGAGCCACCTGAAGCGTCCGCCTCCCTAATCCATCATGACTTTGGCAGCAGTTTCTTCAGGCGGGCGTTCTCTTCTACGAGAGTCTTCAGACGCTTAACTTCCGGTACTTCCATAACGTCAAAATTTTTACGTCATGTATAGAAGATGGTGTCGGAGATAGCCTGGCAACTGTTGGGATACTCATTCTAATATACTTCCAAATACCGGATCAGACTGACCCGTGCTGGGATTGGCTCAGAATCCTTTGTATTGACCTGTCGTCCGATTCTGGTATTTCCCGGGCATAACCGGGCCCTGAGTTTGTGACCTGATAGGAGCTTTGTGCTGCACCTTAAGTGTCCTGTACTGCAATGGGGATGGGAAACGAGCTGAAAAGGTCATGGGAAAAAATTGGGGGCATTATTGGGGGCATTTAAATAAATGTAAGTCATTTTTGTCATTAAAATACAATAATTTATTGGTTTATGTTTAATCCTGCAGGGCCATTTCGACGTCAGATGACGTCTTTTTTATGCCTCAAATTCAGAGTTTAGCGCGCCAGGATTCTCTAAATCTGCCTAGCGCTCCCCGTATCAAGTTTTACCTGTTGGTCTTAACGTTGTCTTCCCATCGTCTGCAACGTCAGGGAGCGGCAAATACCGCTCCCTTGCGGTATCAGGATTTCGGGAAGATCCAGACATGTTTTTCCGGTAACGCCAGGTGGCAATGCTGCGGATCGCGAACGTCATTGCCATAAGCCCGGATGACAAAATCATCCCCGGAAGTGCGGAAAAGATATTCCCAGCGATCGCCAAGGTACATGCTGGTGAGCAGAGGCAGCTCAAGCTGATTTTCGCCAGGACCGTCGACTAACGCGACACGCTCTACACGAATCACCGCCGTACCGGGTTGACCCACTTGCACGCCTTCGCCCGCGTGTCCCCATAATGTCCAGTCGGACCCTTCGATACGCGCTCTGCCATCACGAAGTTCAGTGACTTTGCCGTGCAGGCGGTTATTGCTGCCCATGAATTCCGCCGTAAATAACGTTTTCGGGTTACCGTACATCTCCTGCGGCGTACCCTGTTGTTCAATCTTGCCGTTATTAAGCAGCAGGATCCGGTCAGAAATGGACATCGCTTCGTTTTGGTCGTGCGTCACCATCAGCGCGGATAAGCCCAGATTGATGATCAGTTCACGCAGGAATACGCGGGCCTCTTCCCGTAGTTTGGCATCCAGATTCGACAGCGGTTCATCGAGCAGGATGACGGGGGGATTATAGACCAGTGCCCGACCAATAGCGACGCGCTGCTGTTGGCCACCGGAAAGTTGATGCGGATGACGTTTACCCAGATGACCGAGACCCAGTTGATCCAGGACACCCTGAACCCGTTGAGTGATCTCTTTTGCGGCAACTTTGCGCAGTTTCAACGGATACGCCACGTTCTCAAAAACGGTCTTATGGGGCCACAGCGCATAGGACTGAAACACCAGCCCAAGATTACGCTCTTCAGCAGGGATCTCGCTGCGCGGTGTGCCGTCGTAAACTTTGCTTTTGCCGATGACAATGGCGCCCTGGGTGGGTTTTTCCAGCCCGGCGACCGCCCGCAGCAACGTCGTTTTGCCGCTGCCTGAAGGGCCGAGCAAAGAGACAACCTCGCCGCGCTTCAGGTTCATGGACACCCCTTTTAACACCGGATTGTCGCCGTAGGTTAAGTGCAGGTTCTCGACCGATAATTCAATCATGTAATTTGACTCCAAAGCGAAGGGCAATACCCAGACCTACCACCACCAGCAGGATGTTAATAAAGGAGAGCGCCGCCACGATATCAATCGCGCCCGCCGCCCACAGGGAAACCAGCATTGAGCCAATGGTTTCCGTGCCTGGCGAAAGCAGGTATACGCCGGTTGAATATTCACGCTCGAAGATCAGGAACATCAGTAGCCATGAGCCGATAAGACCGTAGCGCGATAATGGGATCGTCACGTGGCGGGTAATTTGCCCGCGTGTGGCGCCGGTGCTGCGTGCGGCCTCTTCAAGCTCTGGCCCCACTTGCAGTAGCGTTGAAGAGATCAGTCGAAGCCCGTATGCCATCCACACCACGGTATACGCCAGCCAAACGCTGAAAATGGTACTGCGAATCCCACGCAGCCAGACAATCAGGTTATCGCGCAGCCACTGCGACCACGGCATACCGGAAAGCCAGCCGGATTTCAGGGCGTTATCGAGCCACATCGGCAGGAACAGAAACACCCACAGAAATGCCAGGCCCGCGAGAAGACCGGGTACTGCGCGTGGCACCAGTACGCTGTAATCCAAAAAGCGGGTGGTGCTGTCGGGTTTACGGTGCATGGCGATACCGACAAACAGATAACAGGCAACCGCCAGCGCGCCGCCAACCACGCCGATAGACATGGAGTTCACAATGGCGCGCAGCAGGTTAGGCTGTGACCAGATAGTACGGAAGGTGCTGAGTGAGAGTTCATCCCAAAGGGATACCCCAACGCCCCAGTTGGAGATAAAGGCGCGCAGCACGACCCCCAGCAACGGAACGCCGATGGTCACGGTCAGCCAGAACGCCACGACGCCACCGGCGACCCAGCGCCATTTCCCCAGCGGTAACGCGCGCGCCTGGGAGGCTTTGCCTTTCATGGTGACAAAGCGGTTGGCGGTGCGCATCAGGCGACGCTGTAGCATGACCAACGGAACAGTTATGCAAATCAATACCACCGCCACGGCGGCCATCAGGTGATAAGACGGCGTGCCGAGTTTATTGGTCAATTGGTACAAATAGGTCGCCAGCACCATATTGCCTTCCGGATCGCCCAGCACCAGCATCAGACCAAACACTTCCAGTCCGAGGAAAAACAGCAGCACGGTCGCGTACAGAATCGACGGGCGAACCATCGGCAGACTGACTGACGTCATCACCTGAAGCGGCGATGCGCCTGTGACACGCGCGGCTTCCTCAACATCGGAACCCACGCTGCGTAATGCCGATGAGATGTAAAGATAGGCGTGGGGAACATGCGTCAGACCCGCAATCACCACGATGCTCGACATGTCGTAGATATTCCACGGCACAAAGCCAATCAGTGACTGCGCCCATAAAGAGAAGAACCCCACCGGTCCGGCCGCCACCACATAACCAAACCCCAGCACCATCGGAGAAACAAAAATCGGTACCAGAATCAGCGGTTCAATGATACGTCGACCGGGCAAATCGGTGCGTACCATCAGAAAGGCCAGCACGCCGCCGAGCGGGATGGCGATGGCCACCAGGCCGAAAGCGAGAATAAAGCCGCTTTTGAGGGCTTTATAGAAATCAGGATCGGTGAAAATGAAGCCAAAGGATTCAAGGCTCCAGGCTTTTGTCGGGGAAAAGAAGGGGGCTGACAAGAAACTCTGTATCATAATGAACGACAGTGGAATATAGATAACCAATGCCGTTATCAGTACCACCGCGCCACGCGGCAGACTTTGCCACTTTCTGTGTATTGCATTCATAGTGTATCCCTGGTTCCGAAACCCAGAATAACGACATCAGGAAAGCGAAGCGAAGCGCGCCGGGTGGGCCGCGCTTCTGTGAAGGTAGGTCTTATTTGGCGGCGGCTTCGCGCCACAATTTGATGTATTCCAGACGTTTTTTCGGCTGCAGGTATTCCAGCAGGCTTTCATCCACCGGGATCGGTTTCAGGGCCTGGCCGAGCATTTTGGTCATCCCGTTGATGTCATTATCCCCTTCGATATCGTTACGAATTGACGGGATATCAGCCTGATTCGCCAGAATACTTTGCCCTTTTTCAGACAACACATAGTCCAGCCACAGTTTGGCGGCATTGCTGTTTTGCGCCTGCTGACTGATAAAAGAAACGCGTGACAGGACCAGGGTGTAATCCTTGGGATACGAGATACCTAGCGAGGGATCGGTTTTAGCACGCGCTTCAGAGTAGGAACCCAGGATATTGTAACCAATCAGGTTTTCGCCCGAGGAGACCCTTTCCATCATGGTGCCGGTGGACGATTGCACCGCTAAGCCACCTTTGGCGACCTCTGCCAGCGTTTTGAAGTAGTTCGGATCGGCTTTGGAATCCTGAACAGAGAGCATAAAGCCAACACCAGATTTCTCAACATCGTAGGTGGTCACTTTGCTTTTGAATTTGTCTGCCTGGCTGGCGACAAGTTTCGCCAGCGCAGCGTGGGAGTCGGGAACTTCACTTGCCGGGATCAGGCGTTTGTTATAGATGAAAACCACCGGCTCGTAGGTGGTGCCATACGCCTTATTATTCCAGACAGACCATTTCGGCAGTTGTCTTTGCTCGGGGGAGGTGTATTCCTGCGCGTAATCGGCGGCGAGCTTCAATGCGGTATCCATCGATGAGCTCCAGACTACGTCGCCGCTACCGCTACCGGAGGCTTGTTCGCTGATAAAACGATTGTACAGTTCGGTACTGTTCATATCGTTGTATTCAACTTTAATACCGGGATAAGTGGCTTCGAAGCCCTTAATCAGCGGGTCGGCGGATTTGGTATCGGTGGTGGAGTAGACCACCAATTTGCCTTCTTTGGTCGCAGCATCGACCACGTTTTGATAGTCAGCCGGGTAGCCTTGCGGTAATGCAGACATTGCAGAAGTAGAGATCAGCACAGCAGTAGCGATCAGAGAGATGCGGAATGTGTTCGACATTATAATTAACCTTTTAGTTACATTTGAGGAACTAATGGTCAACATAGCGTATGTCGTCAGTCAGACAATAGGGGGGCAAGGGTTCCGTTTCTGAAGTGTGATTATGGGCATTGTTTAGACAATTAACACCATTAAAACCGCGAAGAAGGATCAGGAAATCGAGGTGTTTTGTCGCCGATTACTCGGCTGCTGCTTTGCGATACAGTCGCCTTGGATGACCAATGTTGCCATACAGCATTTCGACGCTGATAAACCCCACCTCCACGCAATATTCCAGGTAGCGACGACCGGTGGTTTTGCTGATCCCCACGTTTTCCACCACCTCTTCTACCGACCAGTTGTTTTCCGGGTTGTCGGTAAAAAAGCGCTTAATGCGCTCCAGCGTATTGGATTCAATCCCTTTGGTGGACGGAGTGGGAGATACCTCGCCAGTGGGCAGGTTGAACAACCGATCCAGGGCATGCTGATCGACCACCTTCACCTGGCGCATGGCGTTGACCAGCAGCATAAAACGTTCCAGTGATGCGCGCAGACGCTGGAAGAACACCGGTTTAATGAGATAATCAAACGCGCCGCTGCGCATCGCATGACTACAGGTTTGCATGTCGCTTGCCGCGGTAATGAAAATCACTGAACACTCGAAACTTTTCAGCAATGGGCTGTCGATAAGTTCGACACCCTGACCATCCGGCAAATAGTTATCCAGCAGAACCAGACGTGGCCGATGCAGGCCGATTAATGTGCGGGCCTCTTCGAGCGTGGTGGCGATACCCACAACCCGCAAATGAAAATGCTGTTCGATATACTCGCGATGAAGTTCGGCGAGATGGGGTTCATCCTCAACAATGACGACATCAAGCGCCCGCGAATTTGTCATGCTTTTAGCCCTGTCGAACTGGAATGTGTGTAGGGAATAAACACCGAAAAAATAGTGCCTTGCGGTATGTTGTTGGTGATTTCGATGCTGCCGCCCGCCTTATTAATATAGCCTGCCGCCAGATACAGGCCGATACCGTGTTCTGAACCTATGATGTCATCGTCGTTGGCGGGTTTACTGCTGAATCCCTGCCTGAAGAGATGGGGTTTTGCCGCATCATCCACCCCGCAGCCCCTGTCGGCGACCTCGATCAGCAGTTCCTGATTTCTGTCCGAAATATACAGCTCCACGGGTGCGGCGGGATTGGCGGCTTTTAGCGTAGCATCGACGGCATTGTCCAGCAGGTTACCAATGACAGACATCAGTTCTGTTTCACTGAGCATGGCCGGAGGGTGGGTTAACTGGCAGGCGGGGTCAAACTGGAGTTCGATGCCTTTCTCCCGTGCGCTGACGTATTTTCCCAACAGCAGTCCGCACAGTGCCGGAGACGCGAAATGGGCCGAGACAAAATCCAGCACTTTCTGCGCTCCTTCTGACTGCGCCTGAATATAGCGAATAGCTTCGTCATAATGTTGCATCTGCAACAGGCCTACCAGCGTCGCGGTCCAGTTCAGCTGTTCATGGCGCATGATGCGCAAGTTGTCGGCGTAGCGTTTTACCTGGCTTAACTGACTGCTGAGGGTGTTAATGTCGTTTTTATCGCGGAAACTAAATACCCAGCCGCTTTCAATGCCGGGTTCCAGTTCAATGGCGACGCGATTGACGATCACCTGGCGCTGATTGAGCACGGCAATGTGGTCGTGGCGGTCGCTGCTTTTTGAGGCTGGAGGCTGAGAAAAAAAGTCCGGAGACGTCTGTAATACATTCTCCAGCGGTTTACCGATGAGCTCTTTTTCTGACTGGTGAATATCCAGTAATTCTCTGGCGGCTCGGTTGATTAATATCAGTTGCCGTTCGCCGTTAACCGCAAATACGCCTTCATACATTGCTTCAAGCAACGCTTTTTGTTGGCGGACCAACAGGGCGATATCTTTTGGCTCGAGCCGGAACATCTGTTTTTTGAGATTGCGGGTAAACATCCAGGAAAAGAGAAACAACAGAAGCAAAAGGGCGATGCCATATAATCCCGCCTGCCAGAGAATGCGGGCATTAATATTGGCGATATACGACGTGAGATAGCCGACCGAGACGATACCGATAACCTGATGATCGGCATTGAAGACCGGGGATTTGCTGCGCAATGAAACGCCTATCCCACCTTTACGCACCGAAATAATGGTTTTCCCCTGTAAAACTTCCGCATTATCCCCACCGATCATGGGTAAATTAAGACGCTCCGGGGACTCTGAATGGTAGAGATGCTGTTCGTTGACATCGCCAATGACAATATAACTGGCGTCACTTTGCGCGCGCAGCGGCTGAATTAAGCGGGCAATGCCGGCGATATCCCGGGCGGCGATTTTTTCTGCAAGCCCCGGCATTAGCGCAATTTCGCTGGCCTGAACGCGCGCTCGCTGCCCGAGATCGTGGTGCAGTTGCCGGTCAATAAAATGAAACAGGATCGCGCCCAGCAGAATTAATAACAGGCAGGAAAAGGCCACCAGAGACAAAAAAAGTTTCACCTGAAAAGGGAGTCTGCGTTTCATACGACCTGCGGCAGGAATACAAAAAAGAGACATCCGCGGAGCCTACCATGCTCCAATGCAGGGCGTAATCAGGCAAAAGCAGAGTTGTGAGCTGGCTAGACTCTCTGAGTCATTACAGGGTCACGCGCAATGATGCTATTTTCTATTGTCCACATCTATGACGTGCTAAATAAATTAGAGATCAATAGATATCCCGGTAAATACGGTATTGCCAGCAGGGCACGATTAGCGATGAAAGTCAGCCCAGGATAATTTGTAGTTGACTCAGTAATCACGGTATATAAAAAATATTTACACACGGCCATCATCATGTTTCATAGTTGCTTTTAAGCCTTCTGACGGTATAGTGCTTATTCTGCCCCGGCGAGAATAACTGACTGACGGGATTGGTTTTTTTTACTTATTGAACAGAATAAGGCGACAGTTGGTTTAATGGAAAAAACACACTCAGACTCGCCGGTCACAATGTGTAAAATTGTTGCGACAGGGATTGCCTTACCGTCGACGCGCGTCACGTCTGCCGAACTGGATAGCCGACTCGGCAAAGCGGCGGGTTATGTGGAAAAACGTTGTGGGATTGTCCACCGTTATCACGCCGCGCATCATGACAGCCAGGCAGGGCTGGCGGCAGAGGCTCTACATCAGGCGCTAAAAGCAGGTAGCCTTGCACCTTCCTCTATTGATCTGTTGATTTGCGCCTCTGCGGTGGCTGTTCAGGCGCTGCCGTGCAGTGCTATTCATATTCTGAAAGCGGCGGGTATGCCGCCCGGTGTAGCGGGATTTGATATTAATAGCAGCTGCGTCAGCTTTATTTCGGCGCTGGAAGTGGCCGCCGGATTACTGAACAGCGGTGCTTACCGACGGGTAGCGATTGTCTCTGCGGATCTGGCCTCGCGCGGTATCGACTGGAATCACGAAGAATCCTCACTCATTTTTGGTGATGGCGCGGCATGCGCGATTGTCGAACGCGGCAACGGGCGCAGCGGTATTGTCGCCAGCCTGATTGAAATGTATCCCGACGGCAGCGAGTTTTGCGAAATCCGTGCGGGTGGCACCCGGTGTAATCCGCGAGCCGGTATGACTGAAAGCGATTTTCTCTTTCAAATGCAGGGCAAGCCGTTGTTTCGTTATGCCTCCTCGCTGATTGAGGGCTATTTCGCCCGGCTGCTGCAAAAAAGCGGGCTGACACTGGCGGATATAGCCACCGTGGTGCCCCACCAGGCGAGCCACCTTTCCCTCGAACATATGCGCAAACGCCTGCATGTGCCCGCTACAGCGCTGGTGGATATTTATCGTTACTATGGCAATCAGGTTGCCGCCTCCATCCCAACGGCGCTGCATGAAGCCGTTAACAGCGGTCGGTTTACGCCGGGTAATCCAGTGATGCTGATTGGCACTGCCGCGGGTCTTACGCTGGCTGGTATGGTTATACTGCCATGAAAATTCTGGTGACCGGCGCAACCAGCGGCCTCGGGCGCAATGCCGCGCAATATTTGCTGGAAAACGGTCATCAGGTCGTGGCGACAGGACGTAACCGGGAGGTGGGAAAACAGCTGACGCAGGCGGGTGCGCATTTTACTCCGCTGGATCTGACGCAGGCGCATCAGAATGACTGCATCCGGCTGATGGCGGGCTGCGACGCGGTGTGGCACTGTGCTGCTAAATCGTCGCCGTGGGGGAAACAGTCCGAATTTTTCATGGCGAACGTTCACGCCTCGCGCATGTTGGCACAGGCCGCCGGGCACGCTCAGACACCGCGCTTTGTCCATATTTCGACCCCCGCAGTCTACTTTGATTTTCAGCATCATCACAATCTTACGGAAAGCTACCGCGCGCGATCTTTTTCTAGCCATTATGCCCACAGCAAATGGCTGGCGGAGCAGGAGATTAGCGCCGCCGTAACGCGTTTCCCTGCTACCACCTTTGTACGGCTGCGCCCGCGTGGTCTGTTTGGGCCGCACGATAACGTCATCATTCCGCGCTTATTGCAGCAACTGCAGCGTGACGGCGGGGTGCTGCGTTTGCCGCGCGGCGGTGAGACGTTGCTGGATTTAACCTTTGTTCAAAACGTGGTGTATGCCATGGAACTGGCGACGCGCAAACCGGCGCTGCGTTCCGGCGGTGTGTATAACGTGACGAATCATCAGCCGCAGCGATTGAGCGAGATGCTGGACGCGCTACTGCATCAGCAACTGCAACTGAATTATCAGATCAAAACCGTGCCCTGGCCGTTGCTGTCGCTGGTGGCGCGTGGCATGGAACTGGTCGGGAAATGTCTCGACAGGGAACCGCCGGTCACCCGCTACAGTGCGGGAACCCTTAGTTTTGATATGACGCTGAGCGCCGAAAACGCAATTAATGAGCTGGGGTACCGGCCCCGATTTTCAATGGAAGAAGGGGTAGCCCTGACCGGTGAGTGGCTGAGGACACATGGCAAAAATCAGCGAGTTTGAAATAGGGTACTGTACACACATCGGTTGTATGGCGGTGAAAGGCGCCGGATTCCGGGTGTGTAAATTTCCTGCACGAGTCTGGCTGCTGGAAGTCGGCGATCGCCGCTGGCTATGGGACACGGGCTATTCGTCCTGGTTTGACCGCTACACTCGCGCCGGCATTTTTCGTGTTTACCGCCACCTTACCCCGGTCTATTTCGACGAGAAACTGTCGTTAGTCAATCAACTGGATGCACTCGGGCTGGCAGGCAACGATATCGACGGCATTATTCTTTCGCACTTTCATGCCGATCATATTGCCGGGCTGCGTGATTTCCCGGATGTTGCCTGTGTCTGTTCCGGTGAGGGATGGCACCATGTACGCCCGTTACGGGGTCTGGCGGCGTTACGCGAAGCGTTTATTCCGGGGCTGATCCCCTCTGACTTTGAAACGTCATTACGCTTTATCGAAAGCTTCGACACTCTGACGCTCCCCGCAGCGTTGGCGCCGTTTGAACGGGGTTACTTGCTGCCCGATAGCGATGGGCAAATCATATTAGTCGATCTCCCCGGGCATGCGGTGGGCCACATCGGCGCGTTTGTGTTGACGGATGAGGGCTGGACATTGCTGGCAGGCGATGCCGCATGGGCGCCCGCTAACTATCAGGAACTTCGCGGCCCGTCACGACTGGCCAGGCTGGTGCTGGCCGATTCTGCCGTTTACGGGCGCACCCTCGAGAAAATGAACCAGTTGTGGCGCGCAGGCGCTGTAACCATTCGTCTGTGTCACGAGGGGGATCTGTGATCCCGCTGATGACGCTGTGGCGATATTTTCGTTTTCGCCAGCTACGCTTTACCCGACGCGAACAGCTGGAGGCGTGGCAGGAAAAAAAACTGCGCGCATTTCGGCGCCAGGTGCTGAAAAACAGTCCGTGGTTCCGGCGCTGGCTCTCGCGGCCGTTTGAGCAATGGCCGCTGATGGATAAAGCGCTAATGATGACCCACTTTGACGAGATGAACACGGCCGGTTTGCGCCAGCAGGCGCTGATGGACTGTGCGTTGAGCAGCGAGCGAAGCCGCGATTTTACGCCGAAGGTAGGCCGATTCAGCGTCGGGTTATCGTCAGGCAGTTCCGGCAGGCGTGGGTTGTTTGTCGTCAGCCCGCAGGAGCAACAAATTTGGGCGGCGGGCATGCTGGCGAAAGTGCTGCCAGACGGCCTGTTTGCCGGAGAGCGCGTCGCGCTATTTCTGCGTGCAGACAACCATCTCTATCAGAGCGTCAACAACCGTTGGTTAAGCCTGATGTTCTACGATCTGTTTGCGCCGTTTCGCCAGCAGTGGTCACAGCTTGAGCAGCAGTCACCGACGTTGCTTGTCGCGCCCGCCCAGGTGTTGCGCGCACTGGCGCTGGCGGTGATGGCGGGGGAGTTGTCGCTGAACGTCAAAAAGGTCATTTCCGTGGCGGAAGTGCTGGAAACGCAGGATCGTGAGCTGTTGCAGCAGGTGTTTGGCGATGTAGGGGAAATCTATCAGGCCACTGAAGGCTTTCTGGCAACAACCTGTCGCTGTGGCACGCTGCATCTGAATGAAGAGTTTATGTATATCGAGCCTGAATGGCTTGATGAGCGGCGTTTTGTACCGATTATTACCGATTTTACCCGCACCACGCAGCCGATTGTCCGTTACCGACTGGATGATGTATTGGTTGCCAGCGATACGCCGTGCGCGTGCGGCAGCGTGACGCGGACTCTTGAACGGATTGAAGGGCGGCAGGATGACCAACTCTTACTGCCGGGTGACGACGGCGGCGCGCATACGGTGTTTGCCGACCCATGCAGTCGTGTGCTGGCGCAGGTGTTACCGTTGACGGCGGATTATCGGCTGGTGCAAACCACGGCCAGTCATCTCCGGTTGATGGCCGATTGCGACCTGCCACGCCTGGAACAGTGCCGTATTGCGCTGGAGCAACTGTTTTTCCGTCAGGGCATCGACACTTCACGTCTGACCTGGTCGTTAATATCGCAAACACCCCCGACGCAGTTTGACAGTAAACGTCGACGAATTATTTGCCAGTGGAGACGGGAATGAGACTGACTGCACGGCGTTTGCCCGGTTGTTGTGAAGCGCGGTTGCGCACGCCAGGAGGGGGAGGGTGAAGATATTGCTGACCGGCGCATCGGGGTTTATTGGCAGCACGTTTCTGCGCCGCTTTGCTGATCGCGCCGATCTCGAACTCTGTGGTGTTGGACGGCGAGCGGTAAACGATTTCCCGCCCACCGTGCGTTATCACGCGCTGCCGCTGGAGAGGCTTGCAGAACTCAACGTTATGCCGGATGTGGTCATCCACGCCGCAGGCAAAACCTCGCCCTGGGGAACGCCACAGGACTATGAGCGCGATAATGTTGAAACGACCCGGCAGGTGATCGACTTTTGCAATCAGCGCGGTTTTCCCCGCTTGATACTGCTGTCGAGTTCAGCGGTCTATTCGCGCTTTGCCCATCAATTCAACGTGCGTGAAAACGCGGAAATCGGGCCGCAGTTTACCAGTGAGTATGGCCGCAGTAAGTATCAGGCTGAAGCGTTAGTGAAGGCCTACCGTGGTGAGAAAACAATTTTTCGCCCCTGCGCGGTGTTCGGTGCGGGCGATCGATTGCTGTTCCCGCCATTGCTGAGCGCGGCCAAAAAAGGGCAATTGGTCAGGCTGCGAAACGATGTCACGCCAGCGCAGGCCGATATTATGCCGGTGGGGATGCTGTGTGATTATCTGCTGCGGGCAGCTCGCCACCCACAGTTGAGAAGCTGCTATAACATTTCGGCGGGACAACCCGTTGAGACGGCAGCATTTTTGGATGATGTGTTGCGACAACTGGATCTGCCGTTACCGGTAAAAACAGTGCGTCCTGGCACCGCGTTGCGCGTTGCGGGGGCGCTGGAGTGGCTATGGCGCCGGCTTCCTCTGGGGGGCGAACCGCCGATCACCCGTTTTGGCATCGGGGTGTTTAGTTATGCCGCTACGCTGGATATCACTGCAATGCGCGAAGACTTTGGCGCGCCAGACGGCACCCTTTCGCAAAGTGTGCAGGATTTTTTACAACATTATCGGACGGTGAACGCATGCTGCTGATTGCTCTCCTCTGGCTGCTTATCCTGCTCTTTAAGCTCTTTTTTGCGCTCAGGATATTACGTACAG
Source organism: Citrobacter sp. R56 (assembly GCF_016811995.1). GTDB lineage: Bacteria > Pseudomonadota > Gammaproteobacteria > Enterobacterales > Enterobacteriaceae > Citrobacter_D > Citrobacter_D enshiensis. Next base: position 3,306,632 of record NZ_CP069159.1, on the reverse strand, counting down.
CAGATCGTGGTTGTCATGGCGAACGGGAAGAGGTGACGGTGATACAACCGATCCTCAGCGGCGATCCGGCGCTGGAAAGCGTCCTGGCGTCAACCGTTGAGCAGTTAAGCGGCACGGCATTTTTCTGGCTTATCGATGATGACGATGCAGAAGCCGCGCGGGTGACGCAGCGTTTGCAACAGCGCTATCCACAGCAGCATATTACGGTTTTCTCCTTTCCTCCGGCGCCGGAAGGTGTTAATCCCAAGCTGTTTAAGCTGGAGCAGGCGAGGGCGCAGGTCGCCCGCGACGTTATTCTGGTGCTGGACGATGATGCGGTATTGAGCGCGGCGTCATTGCGCCGCATGCTGGGCGAGCTGACGGATAATACTCTGGTGACCGCACTTCCCTGGTATCGCGCGGCGGACAACCTGCCTTCTCGTTTGCTGGCGCAGTTTGTTAACGATAATTCTGCACTGACCTATTTGCCGCTGTTAACGTTCGCACCGCCGCTGACGCTGAATGGGATGTGTTATGCCATCCGCGGTGAAACGCTGGCGCGCGCTGGCGGCTTTGCGCCAGTGCTGCATCACCTGACGGACGATCTGGCGATGGCGACGCTGTTAACGCGTCATGGTGTACGCATTGTGCAGTCGACTGCGGCGGTGCGTGTGCAGACCAGCGTGGCCGACGGTACACGCTATTTCCGCCAGATGCATCGCTGGTTCCTGTTTGCCACGCTACTGATGCGTGAAAAAAGCGCGGCAGTCAATCTGTCGATTTTTCTGCTACAGGGACTGCACCCGCTGCTGCTGTGGGCGCTGCTGGTTCTGGCGTTCGGCAGCGCGGCACACGGCGCTCTGCTGGTGGGAATCGTTGTGATACGCCATCTGGCGCTGCGTGGTGTCCAGCGCGCCGTCGCAACGGAAATTCCCGCGCATCCGTTGTTGTCATTGTTGTCCGAATTACTCCAGCCTTTCCATCTGCTGCATGCGCTGGTTAATCGCACCATTTACTGGCGTTCGCGTCGCTACCGTATTTTCAGCAACGATTGTTTTACGTCGCTATGAAAAAAACTGATCTGCAGATTGCTTTTATTACCGGCCGTAGCCGTCCGGATAACGCGTCGCTCAGTCCTTCGCAGGCGGCGTTTTTACAGCGGGTTGTCGGCCATCATCAGCCGGTTGCGGTGAATTTTCCGTGGAGTGCTCAACCCGTGCAGTGGCTGGCAACCGGCCTGCTGCGCGCCAGCGTCAATAACGCCCGGGAATATCTTGGCGCGCGACAAGCTGGCTTTGCCTTGCGTTACCAGCCGCAGGCGCTGGAGATGCTGGCGTCAGCAAACCATACAGTACTGCTCTGTGGCAGTTGTGGACTGGAGTTGTTTAATCAGTTGCGCTTACCGGCTGAATGGCTGGCGCGCATCAGTGTTTTTGCCTTTGGTCCGGTTGCGCGTCGCCGACCGGACTGCCGCCATTTGCTGGTACAAGGAGAGCAGGACTGGATTTCGCGCTGCTGGTTTCGACACGCGGACAGACGCATTGCCTGCGGTCATATGAATTATCTTGAACAGCCGCAACTGGCGGCGCTGTGTCGCCAGTTTATTGATGAACCAGGCAGACAGGGAGCGTAGATGCAGCGTTTATTCGATCTGATCCCCGCGGGGGTTACCCGCATTGATTTGCTGGCGCCGCCGTTTTCCGGCCATTTACATCCCGTGCTGGCGATGGGGCGCGTGCTGTCCGAACGTTATCAGGTACGCATTATCAGCACCCGGGGCGTTGCGTTTTCTGTCGCGGCGGCGGGGCTGGCGGGGTTGTCGCTGCCTGGCGATTACGATACGCCGCTGTTGTCGGTCGTGAATCCGAAATATGCGGTAGGCTCCCATCCGCTGCGGCTGTATCGGCAGTTTCGCCAGGTTGTGGGGTTATTGAAGCATTTCGGCGACGAACTGGAACAGTTGTGGCTGCGTGAAGGTGCGCCCGATCTGGCGATCGCTGATTTTACCCTGCCTGTTGTCGGTGACGTTTGTCGCAGGCTTGACGTTCTGTGGTGGAGCAGCCTGCCGTCACCCTGCGTGCTTGACACCCCCGATGGCGCGCCTGCGTACTGCGGTGGGTTAATGCCTGCGCAGAACGGGTATCAGCGTTTGTGGCACGCCTTGCAACGAAAAAAAGTGCGGCTGTTTAAACACGCCGTATTCTGGCTGTTTCGCGACGTTATTCGCCAGACAGGGATCGATAGCCTGTACCGGCAGGATGGCAGCGAAAGCGCTTACTCGCCGCTGCGCATTCTGGCGCTCAGCGAAGCAGCATTCGAATTCCCGCGCAGCTGGCCTGCGGCTGTCAGCTTTATCGGCCCGGCACTCTACACGCCGCCAACGCAGTGTGTGGCACCGCCATTTGAAGCGGATAAACGCCATGTGCTGGTGACGCTCGGTACACATCTGGACTGGCATAAAGATGCGGTGATGAATGCGGTTATCGCGCTGGCGAACACCTTGCCGGACTGGGTATTTCATTTCACCGATGGGCATCAGACCGTCGCGGGACAGCAGCAACAGGACAATGTTTACCGCCTGTCCTGGGTGAATTATGACAACTGGCTGACGCGCTATGATGCGGTCATTCACCACGGCGGCGCCGGGATTATGTGGCATTGTCTGGAGAAGAATATTCCGGCGCTGGTGTATCCGGTGGATTATGACCAGTTTGATCATGCAGCACGGTTAGACTGGAGCGGGAAAGGGATTTGGATTAAGGACGGATTAAAAGGACTGGAAACGGCGGGACCGTTATTAATGGCGTTGGTTGATGTGGATGTTTCAGACCAGCGACAATGATCAAAGTTACGATTTACCTGAATGTATGAAAACTCTTTATTATTAACAGGTTATAAGGAATGCTATGCTAAACTGGATTTTTAATGATAATAAACTCACGCTACGGCAAATTTGCTTAGACAGCAAACTATCGACAGCTAAAAAAATACAGAAAATCGATAAGTATCTGGCGAATGGCGGTGATATCAATTTTATTGACCCCGAAATTTCTCCGTGTAACGTGCTGGTTCCCCTGACGCGTAACCCAGAGTCAGATGTCTCCCTGGTGCAATACCTGCTCGATAAAGGGGCACACATTGAGTGTAATGGTTTCAGTGCTTTTCATTCGGCTATCGAGTTTAATAATGCGCAGTTAGTGACACTTTATCTCAGCGCTGGCGCAGATCTTTATTATCAGAATAAATTTAATAATTGTTGGCTCAACTACCTTTTTCATCCTGATCCACAGTATGTCTATCAGGAAAGTCAACGTAAAGACATGATAGATCTTCTGCTTGATTCTCACCTGGATATCAATAAACCGGTGAGTTTTTGGACTAATGGGGAGCTAAACCACCCATTGGAAATATTATATTCAGAACAAAGTAAAGAGCTGTTTTTACATATCATAAATAAAAATATCACTCTGGATATTGAAAAGGCAACGCTGATTGAAGATATTATTCGATCGAACCAATTTTGGGGGCTTGAGGCATTTACACCGTTGGTGAAACGCTATCCGGATTATAAAAAAGAGCGCTACATTATGGCCAATGATAGCAGCTTTTGGGATGACGCCAATCTGCTGGAATTGTGTGTTTACGAAAATGCAGCGGACTATTGTGAATATTTGCTCGACAATTATCCAGAACTGAAAGCGGACTCTCGCGCCAAAAGTCTGGTCTACGCGGCGCTGACATCAGAGTTTGATCTGCGAATTATCGAAAAACTGCTTAAAGTCACTGTCGATATCAATCGCATCTATAAGATGACGCCACCAGACGCTTATCAGGCACCGTTGATTAGCCAGTATCTGAATAATCCTCATTTTACCGATCCCAATAAGCGCGATTACATCTATCAGGCTCTTGAATTGTTACTCAAATATGGCGCTGATCCCAACAGTGAGTTCGTCAACAACGGTAAACCGTATAAGATGTTGAGCTGGTCAAATCTACGATTACTCATTTACCCAATGGTAGAAAAAAGAACGTTCTTACCCCAATTTCTCGATCTCTTTTTGCAGTATGGTCTGGATATCAATAAGAAATTTGGCTCAGTAGAGGAACCGACCTTACTGACCATCACTCAGCGCGGTTCATGGAAAGAAGACCAGGAAACGATCATTAAGGTGATGGAGTATTTGCTGCCATTGGGACTTGATTTAAGCCTCACCAATATTTACGACACAAACTTTGTCTCAGCCGCCGCTATTTCTTGTCGTACTCAACTGCTTGAATGGTTGATTCACCAGGGGGGCGATATTCATACTCATTGTGGTCACGATAACTCCCCAATCTTACATAAAGCCATTTCAACCTATTCGTTAGATGAAATAACCGGCCCCATACGCCGCCAGACCGTTCAGCTTCTGTTACAACATGGCGCGAAACTTGAAGAGTTTTCAGTTGATGAACGATTTACGCCGTTGATGTGCGCCTGCTACTACGGTGCCCAATCCTGCGTCGACGTTCTGTTAGCGCAGGGGGCCAACCCTAATGCGCGTAATGGTGAGGGCACCACGCCAGCGTTGTGTGCCATCACCGGCGGTGATTCAAATGAGTTTCCCCGTTTTGAATCCACGGCTGTGCGGATACTGAAACTATTACAGCAGTATGGTGCTGATTTAACGGTGGAGGATTGCCGTGGCAACAGTCCGCTCGTGGTAGTAATCCGGTTGAATTATAAAGAGATATTTGAGGCACTTCTCCAAATGGTGCCATATAGCCACGCGCAGCTTGAACACGCGCTTGCCATCCCTGAGCCAGAGAGCTATTTCCACCGCCGTCTACAGCAGCAGATCAAGGGGGAAACTGCGCCCATTCCCACCAAAGCAGAAAGCGAACCAGAGCAACACGTCTTGCCTGCAGGCGAAGATAAACCCGTCATTGAGGCAATGGAACCACAACCGCGGGTAATAAAAGCCAGCCCAGAGGCCTGCAGTGCGGCCTCGCAGAGAAGCCAAATTCCGACGATTATCGAACTGAAAGCCAAAGTGAAAAGTTTCTTTAAACCGGTAGCCAGCGATCCCGATGTTACGGCTACTCAGTTAAACGGTATTGAAGAACAGGTAGACCTGTTAATTGAAAAACTGGATAACTTCAGCTTTTTTCGCAATCAGGCCACCAAAGAGGAATTTGAAGAAGGCGTTCAGGAATATATCGATGAAGCCGTCGGGCAGATCAACACTCTCATTGAGGATGATTATCCGGCACTGACCGAAGCATTGGTCGATGCGGTTTGGGTTATTTTGCAGTTCTACCGGGTGGATATTGAGATTGAAACCGCGCTGAGAAAACGCTTCTGGTAAGGTTTCTCTAACAGTCAGAGCCATCTGAGTGGGATGGCTCTTAACTCCCCGGCATCATGACAACGCGATATTAAAACGCAGCATGTTTTGGCAGCGTCAGAATAAAACGGGTGGCGCGTAAATCAGAGGTGACGGCGACGGTACCCTGATGGGCGATGACAATTGATTTTACAATCGCCAGTCCAATGCCGCTGCCTTCGCCTTTACGTTGACGGGAGGGATCGACGCGGTAAAACCGGTCAAACAGACGCGGTAAATGTTCCGGTGCAATAGGGGTTCCAGGGTTCTCAACGATAATCTGCACCTGATTCTGCGCCTCAAAAAGCCGCACGGTGACGGATTCTCCCTTCGGGGTGTAACGCATCGCATTGGAGAGTAAATTACTCAACGCCCGGCGTAACATAATGGGGTCGCCAGACACCCAGCACGCGCGGCCTTCAAAGCGTAAACTCACCTCGCGCTCTTCAGCCCAGGCTTCGAAAAAGTCGAAGACTTTGCCCACTTCATCCGCCAGGTTCAGCGCCTTTTTCTCCGGAATGAGCTGATTGTTGTCCGCCTGCGCGAGGAACAGCATATCGCTCACCATCTTCGACATACGGCCAAACTCTTCGAGGTTGGAATACAGCACATCCTCCAGCTCTTTCTGGCTGCGGGGTTGGCTGAGCGCAATCTCGGTTTGTGTCACCAGATTGGTGATCGGGGTTCGGATTTCATGGGCGATATCGGCGGAGAAGTTGGACTGGCGAGTAAAAACATCCTCAATACGCTCAATCATGTGATTAAACGAGATAACCAGACGTTCCAGCTCGATCGGCACGGCCTGCGGATCCAGGCGGACATCAAGATCTTTTGAGGTCATATTTTGAATGCGTCGGCTCACGCTGCGGATCGGTTCGTGGCCTTTATACACAGCAAGCAGGACGATAAAAATAATCAGTATGCTGACCAATGAGGCTGTCATAATCAGCTTGTTTTTCAGGTCGTTAATATAGTGCAGATGAAAATCTATCGATAACGCCATATACAGCGTCCAGGCGGGTTTACCGTCAGGTAATTGCCCCACCGGCAGACGGATCATCCGCCAGGTAGAGTGAGCGCCGTGTCCCTGATTGTGCCCCTGCATGTTCAGGGTAGGGCCGGAAAGTAAAAAGACGTCGCCGTTACCGGCATTTTTATCCGGCGTCGCACGACCGATAAACTCGCGCAGGTCAGGAGCGCCAGGTGAATGAAAAATGGCCTTTTTATTGGCATCTTCGAGAGAAATCATCACATTTGAGTAGCCCGAAACCACATTTCGCAGGGTTTCCAGACGGCGGGATTCCGGCTCTTCGCCTTGATTGAGAATTCGCTCGAGCGTCGTGCTTATCTCTTTTAAATCATTAATATCCTGCTCGGCAAAGTGGACTTTTACCGAGTGGATCATGACCCAGGCAAAGGCGAAAAAGGCGGCGATGGTCGCCAGGCTGATAAAAAATGTCAGTCGGGTCGCCAGCGAGAAAGGGCGGCGAAACCGCTTAGTGGCCATCCGGCACCTCAAGCATATAGCCGACGCCACGAACTGTCTGAATGAGTTTCGGCTCAAATTCATTGTCTATTTTGGCGCGCAGTCGTTTGACCGCCACATCGATGGCGTTGGTGTCGCTGTCAAAATTCATGTCCCATACCTGGGAGGCAATCAGCGAACGCGGTAACACTTCCCCTTGATGGCGCAGGAAAAACTCCAGCAAGGTGAATTCTTTACTGGTTAAGGTGATCCGCGTTCCGTTGCGGGTGACTTTTCTACTGACCAGATCCACGGTTAAGTCAGCCACCTGAAATTGGCTCTCCACTATCACCGTCGCGCCACGGCGCAACAGGGTTCTGACGCGGGCCAGCAATTCGGCGAAGGCGAACGGTTTCACCAGATAATCATCCGCGCCCAGTTCCAGACCTTTAACCCGATGTTCAATGGTGCCCAGCGCCGTGAGCAGGAGGATCGGCATCCCTTTGTTGGCGGCGCGCAGCATACGCACGATATCCCAACCGTTCACGTCTGGCAGCATGATGTCGAGGATGAGCAGATCGTAATCACTGGTCATCGCGAGGTGATAACCGTTCAGTCCGTTATCGGTCAGATCCACCACAAATCCGGCTTCTGTCAGACCTTTGGTCAGATATTCGCCGGTCTTGTTTTCATCTTCGACTATCAAAATCTTCATCACTTATTCCTTCACGCATTGACTGTGCGGGCTCTCAATTCTAGAGAAGCCGGATCGGATAGCAATCGGTTATTGGGAAAATGACAGTTTTGTCATTTTGCTGTCACGGGTTAGCCAGAGTCATTTCGGTAAGGTACGGGGCATCAGTTCATATTCACATTCGGGTTACGGGTCCACGGCGGGCGAAAAGGATTATGTACACATTTAAGCGTCTTACCCTCAGTGCTTTATTTGTCCTGACAGGATGTTCACTGGCGCCGGACTACCAGCGCCCGGAATCCCCCGTCCCGCAACAATTTTCCCTCTCGCAGAATGCGATGGTACCCGCGACAACGGGGTATCAGGAGACCGGCTGGCGGACTTTTTTCGTGGACGAGCAGGTGAAGACGCTGATTGGCGAGGCGCTGCGCAACAACCGGGACTTGCGCATGGCAACGCTGAAGGTGCAGGAAGCGCGAGCGCAATATCAGGTGACGGATGCCGACCGATATCCGCAGCTCAACGCAGACTCGAGCGGTAGCTGGAGTGGTAAAGTCAAAGGGGACTCCCGTACGACCCGCGAATATGAAGCCGGGTTAAATTTGAGTTTCGATCTGGACTTCTTTGGCCGGTTGAAGAATATGAGCGAAGCTGACCGGCAGAACTTTTTCGCCAGTGAAGAAGCCCGTCGCGCGGTGCATATTTTATTAATCTCGAACGTCTCGCAAAGTTATTTCAACCAGCGGCTGGCCTATGCACAACTGCAGGTCGCGCGGGAAACATTGCAAAACTATGAACGCTCCTACGCGTTTGTCGAAAAACAGCTGCTGACCGGCAGCACCAACGTGTTGGCGCTGGAGCAGGCGCGGGGCGTCATTGAAAGTACGCGGGCTGACATCGCAAAACGGCAGGGAGAGCTGGCGCAGGCCACTCATGCCTTACAGCTGCTGTTGGGGAGCTACACAACGTTACCCAATGAGAACGTGGGGAGCGCCGGAGATATTAACGGCGTCAAATTACCGCCTTCACTCTCTTCGCAAATCTTATTACAGCGTCCGGATATTATGGAAGCTGAACACGCATTAATGGCGGCCAATGCCAATATTGGCGCAGCGCGTGCGGCATTTTTCCCCTCCATTACGCTGACCGGTTCGCTTTCAGGCAGTAGCAGCGATCTTTCCAGTTTATTTAATCCCGGTAATGGGATGTGGAAATTTATCCCTAAGGTGGAGTTGCCGATTTTTAATGCCGGTCGTAACCAGGCCAATCTTGATTTAGCCGAAATTCGCCAGCAGCAGTCGGTGGTGAATTACGAGCAAAAGATCCAGAACGCTTTTAAAGAGGTGGCGGATGCGCTGGCATTACGCCAAAGCCTGGCGGATCAAATTACCGCGCAACAGCGCTATCTGGATTCCCTGAACATTACTTTGCAACGCGCCAGGGCGCTCTATCAAAACGGCGCGGTGAGCTACATCAACGTGCTGGATGCAGAACGTTCGCTGTTTACCACGCAACAAACCTTACTTGATCTCAATTATGCCCGGCAGGTGAATGAAATTAGGCTGTTCACTGCACTGGGCGGCGGTTGGGCGGAATAAAACCAGGTACACACTCAGGAGACAATATGATGACCACAACGATTAAAGCCGCTGTTTTTACTCTTTTTACGCTCGTCGCAGTGAATGCGCAGGCCAATGAACATCAACATGAAGGGATGATGAACGCGACCCCTGCTGCTGAGCAGACGCAAGCAATCAGCGCGACGGGTATCGTGAAAGCCATCGATATGGAAAATAAAAAAATCACGATTAACCACGATCCCATTCCTTCCGTGAACTGGCCGGCAATGACCATGCGCTTTACGCTGACGCCGCAAACGCAGCTCGGTGATATTAAGGTCGGTGACAAAGTGGCGTTTAATTTTGTGCAACAGGGAAACCTGTCGCAGCTGCTGGATATTAACGTCAGTCAGTAATAGGTATGGCTCGCCACCGATATTCTTGCCTGCGTTCAGCAGAACGCGGGTGAGCGTAGATGAAGAAATGGAAAACACAATGGCGTCTTTTAAATTCAATAATCTCGCGCTTATTTTTGCCAGCATGCTTGTCGGCGGCATTATTTCTGTCGGGGGGTATGCATATTATTCTGCAACGCACGGAACTGCGGAAATGACACCCGCGCCGGAAAAAGAGGCGCGGAAAGTTCTGTTCTGGTATGACCCGATGTACCCGAATACCCGTTTTGATAAACCGGGGAAATCTCCGTTTATGGATATGGACCTGGTCGCGAAATATGCCGACGAAGAGACGGGTAATGCCTCAACGCAGGGTGTGCATATCGATCCTGTCCAGACCCAGAATTTGGGACTGAAAACCGAAACCGTACGTCGTGGGGCGTTGAATTATGCGCAGACGTTTCCGGCGAATGTCAGTTTTAACGAATACCAGTTTGTGATTGTGCAGGCGCGTTCTGCCGGATTTATTGACAAGGTCTACCCGCTAACGGTCGGCGACAAAATCAAGAAAGGCACGCCGCTGATAGAACTGACGATCCCTGACTGGGTGGAAGCGCAAAGTGAATACTTGCTCCTGCGGGAGACGGGCGGCACGGCAACCCAGGTGGAGGGGATTCTGGAGCGGCTGCGACTGGCGGGCATGCCGGAAGAGGATATCCGCCGTTTAACAGCGACCCGTAAAATTCAGACGCGGTTTACGCTCAAAGCGCCGATTGATGGGGTGATTACCGCCTTTGACTTACGTACCGGCATGAACATTGCCAAAGATAACGTGGTGGCGAAAATCCAGGGGATGGACCCGGTGTGGGTTGCCGCTGCTGTCCCTGAATCTGTCGCCTGGCTGATAAAAGATGCCTCCCAGTTTGCGCTTACCGTCCCGGCCTGGCCGAATAAACCGTTCACTATTCGCAAGTGGAGCATCCTGCCAAGCCTCGACGCCACCACCCGAACGCTGCAGGTGCGCTTGCTGGTGGATAACCCTGATGAAGCGCTGAAACCGGGCATGAATGCCTATCTGAAACTGAATACCGAAAGCGAGCCGATGCTGCTGATCCCGTCAAAAGCGCTGATTGATACCGGCAGAGAGCAGCGTGTGATCACCGTCGATAGCGACGGACGTTTTGTGCCGAAGCGCGTATCTGTATTTCACGAATCGCAAGGGATGACGGCCATTCGTTCCGGGCTGACCGAAGGCGAGAAGGTTGTTTCCAGCGGTCTGTTCCTGATCGACTCCGAGGCGAATATTTCCGGTGCCCTGGATCGCATGCGGGCGAACACGCCAGCCGACACCTCCGCTCCGGCGACCCATTCACACTGAGGGAATTGTAAATGATTGAATGGATTATTCGCCGGTCCGTGGCGAACCGTTTCCTGGTGATGATGGGGGCGCTGTTCCTCAGCGTCTGGGGAACCTGGACCATCATCAATACCCCGGTTGACGCACTGCCCGATCTCTCGGATGTGCAGGTCATCGTCAAAACAAGCTATCCCGGTCAGGCGCCGCAAATTGTTGAAAACCAGGTGACCTATCCACTGACGACCACCATGTTGTCCGTGCCCGGTGCGAAAACCGTGCGCGGTTTCTCGCAGTTTGGCGACTCCTATGTGTACGTGATTTTTGAAGACGGTACCGACCCGTACTGGGCGCGTTCGCGCGTCCTGGAGTACCTCAACCAGGTGCAGGGAAAGTTACCCCAGGGCGTGAGCGCCGAGATGGGACCGGACGCTACGGGCGTCGGCTGGATCTTTGAATATGCGCTGGTGGACAGGAGCGGCAAACACGATCTGGCGGAGCTGCGCTCCTTGCAAGACTGGTTTTTGAAATATGAGTTGAAAACGATCCCTAACGTGGCGGAAGTCGCCTCGGTGGGGGGCGTAGTGAAAGAGTATCAGGTCGTTATCGATCCGATGAAACTGACGCAGTACGGTATCAGCCTGTCAGAGGTGAAGTCGGCGCTGGACTCTTCGAATCAGGAGGCGGGAGGCTCATCCGTTGAACTCTCTGAAGCGGAGTACATGGTTCGCGCCAGCGGTTATCTGCAAACCCTTGATGACTTCAACAACATCGTATTGAAATCCGCTGAAAACGGTGTCCCGGTCTATTTGCGGGATGTCGCCCGTGTGCAAATCGGGCCGGAAATGCGCCGGGGCATTGCCGAGCTGAATGGCGAAGGCGAAGTCGCGGGCGGGGTGGTTATCCTGCGTTCCGGCAAAAATGCGCGGGAGGTGATTTCGGCGGTAAAAGAGAAACTGGCGACGCTGAAAAGCAGTTTACCCGCAGGCGTCGAAGTGGTGACAACCTACGATCGTAGTCAACTGATTGACAGGGCGATTGACAATCTCAGCTATAAATTGCTGGAAGAGTTTATTGTCGTGGCGCTGGTCTGTGCGCTCTTTTTGTGGCACATCCGCTCGGCGCTGGTGGCGATTATTTCGCTGCCGCTGGGACTGTGTATCGCCTTCATCGTGATGCATTTTCAGGGCATTAACGCCAACATTATGTCGCTAGGGGGCATCGCCATTGCGGTCGGGGCGATGGTAGATGCTGCCATTGTGATGATCGAAAACGCCCATAAACGGCTGGAAGAGTGGGGGCACCTGCACCCTGGCGAAAAACTGGATAACGACACCCGCTGGAAGGTGATCACCCATGCGGCGGTGGAAGTGGGACCGGCGTTGTTTATCAGTCTGTTGATTATCACGCTCTCTTTTATCCCCATTTTTACCCTCGAAGGTCAGGAAGGGCGGTTGTTCGGACCGCTGGCGTTCACCAAAACCTGGGCGATGGCGGGGGCGGCATTTTTGGCGATTGTGGTCACCCCGGTTCTGATGGGCTTCTGGATCCGCGGGAAGATCCCCGCAGAAAACAGCAACCCGCTCAACCGCTTTTTGATTCGCGTTTACCATCCGTTATTGTTGAAGGTATTACACTGGCCAAAGACCACACTGTTAGTGGCGGTGTTCTCTATCCTGACCGTGCTGTGGCCGCTCAAAAATATCGGCGGCGAGTTTTTGCCGCAAATTAACGAGGGCGATCTGCTGTACATGCCTTCTACATTACCGGGGATCTCCGCGGCGCAGGCGGCAGACATGCTGCAAAAAACCGACAAACTGATCATGACCGTCCCGGAAGTGGCGCGGGTGTTTGGCAAAACAGGGAAAGCCGAAACGGCAACGGATTCGGCGCCGCTGGAGATGGTTGAAACGACCATTCAGCTCAAACCGCAAGACCAGTGGCGTCCGGGAATGACGATGGACAAAATCATCGAGGAACTGGATAAAACGGTGCGCTTGCCGGGGCTGGCCAACTTGTGGGTGCCGCCGATCCGTAACCGGATTGATATGTTGTCCACGGGGATAAAAAGCCCCATCGGGATTAAAGTGTCCGGCACGGTGCTGGCCGATATCGATGCTACCGCAGAGCAAATTGAAGAAGTGGCGCGAACCGTGCCGGGGGTTGCCTCCGCGCTGGCTGAGCGGCTGGAAGGCGGGCGCTATATCAACATTGATATTCAGCGTGAAAAAGCCGCGCGTTATGGCATGACGGTCGGCGATGTACAACTGTTCATCACCTCGGCGGTGGGCGGTGCGATGGTCGGTGAAACGGTGGAAGGGATCGCGCGCTACCCGATAAACCTGCGTTATCCGCAAAGTTATCGTGACAGCCCGGAAACGCTGCGTCAGTTGCCGATTCTGACGCCGATGAAGCAACAAATTACGCTGGCGGATGTGGCTGAAGTGAAGGTGGTTGCGGGGCCGTCGATGCTGAAAACGGAAAATGCCCGTCCGGCCAGTTGGATCTACATTGATGCCCGCGATCGTGACATGGTGTCGGTGGTCAACGATCTCAAAAAAGCGATAGCGGAAAAGGTGCAGCTGAAGCCCGGCACCAGCGTGGCGTTCTCCGGCCAGTTTGAGCTACTTGAGCGGGCGAACCACAAGCTGAAACTGATGGTGCCGACGACGCTGATGATCATTTTTGTGCTGCTGTATCTGGCTTTCCGTCGGGTGGGCGAAGCGCTGTTGATCATTACCAGCGTGCCGTTCGCGCTAGTGGGGGGAATCTGGTTCCTGTACTGGATGGGATTCCATTTATCGGTGGCGACCGGAACCGGGTTTATTGCGCTGGCGGGCGTCGCGGCGGAGTTTGGGGTGGTGATGCTGATGTATCTTCGCCATGCCATTGAAGCCGAACCGACGCTGGAAAACCCGCAGACCTTCACGCCTGAGAAACTGGATGAGGCGCTATACCACGGGGCGGTTCTGCGTGTCAGACCGAAGGCCATGACTGTCGCGGTCATTATCGCGGGTTTGCTGCCCATTTTGTGGGGCGCTGGTGCCGGCTCAGAAGTTATGAGCCGCATTGCTGCGCCAATGATTGGGGGCATGATTACCGCGCCGCTGCTGTCGCTGTTTATCATTCCGGCAGCGTATAAATTGATGTGGCTGCGCAGGCACCGGAATCAGCAAACGTAATGTCTGAGATGATTGTTTCTCAATAATTATATAATCATCTCACAAAACTATTTAAGACCAGCATAGGTAATGCTGGTCTTTTTTCCTGTGTTCCTGCATTAAACCATGCGTGTAAAGGGGGTATTTTTCAAAGCACAGAAAATATGCGAAATACCCCTATAAAGTACATGTTGATTGACAGATGCTCGCCTTAACTAAAATGTTACCCTTAATTCAGGTAGCTTGATTCTCTATTTTCAGGTTGCGCTTATGTTTGTTTTCCTTTTTTGATTTAAACTAAATGCTACATTAAAAAAACGATTGTAAACGAAAAGAAACCACGGATACCCGCTACACTGTTTATATTGCAATCTGCCCTTTTTTATTTCAAAATCGCGATGGTACGGGCCATTTTATTCAATTTTGTTATAAAGTTTTGGTTAAGTTTAACGGGTTTAAGGCACAACTTACGCCAGGACCCATCACATACGAATGTTTTTACATATCAATAAAACAGTAAAAATAGCTAAAAACTTAATTTTGTTCAAAATAATCGACATGAGATCCATTATGGTTATCCGAAACCAGGGGTGGAAGCCTGTCTCGTGTTTATCTCAAACGAGAATGAGAAGTTTCTCAAATACAATAATAAGGATTTAATGATGAGTTTTGGTATGGCGAAGGATGATAGATTTGAAATTATTGCCATCATTCGTGAAGAGCTTCTCAAGAAGACGAAACTTGAAATAGTTTATAAAAACAACAGCATAGTAACGCAACTGGAAAAGGTCGACTTCGAACACTTCGCCATCTCCCACCATGAAGATATCGTCACTGAAAAGATTCAATGCTTTATTCTGCACAGTGAAGCCGGAATTATTAAATTTAATGCCCGATTCGACCGCGAGTCCTCAGATGATAACGCGGGTGGATTAGTTTATTTTATCCCAGACATGATTTTTTTTGTTCAACGCAGGCAGCATCAGCGTTTCTCGTTTCTAAAGGGATTTAGTTTTACCTGCTTTGGGCGCTACAAAAACGGCGAAAATTACTTATTTAAAATTAAAAACATTTCACGTGGCGGTTGTGCGCTTATTGCCGAAGAGGTGAATCCGCGCTTTTTGCATAAAGATGCGGTAATCAAAGCCTCATCGCTGGAGTTCGAACAGTTCGGCAACCTGCAACTCGATATGAAAGTTATCGATGTTGTGGAGATCAATGAGTTTGATGATGACAACCACCTGTATTCCTGCCATCAAATTTCGTGCAAGTTTGAGTTTAAAAATCACCGTGAGGAGTCTGAAGTTGAAAAAATCATTATCAACTTTTTGATGAGCAATAAAATTAGAAGTTTATAAGGAAGGTGAACTGGATGTTGATGTGTGGCAATGATAATTTTGTAGGGCGTGGCGTCTCAGAGTTCCTGAAAAGTAAAGATGTACCGATTAAAACCTTCAGGCGCGAAGAGATGATCAGTCAGTCATCATTGTATCGGCATCATACGATGCTCTTCAATATCATTGATAACGGGCAGTCTTGTGCTGATTTTGTTGATTTTTTAAATAAAAATAGATTCAAGGTCTATGACAACAACATTGTCATCATCACCGACAGTTTGGTGGCGAAACTGTGTGTTGAGTTACTCTATGTTGATAAAGCAATCGTATTGACTGAAAAGTCACCCTTACGCGATTTTAATCAAATCACGTCATTGTCACAGGGGGCGGGTCATTCCCGCTTGTTTCGCTCACAAAAAAGACTTACCGACCGGGAACAACAAATACTGAGTTTATTGGTCGGCGGCTACAACGCAAAAGAAATCTCCGAGTTAGTTAACCTGAATTATAAAACAATTCAAACTCATAAGATGAAGATCATCCTCAAGCTTGGATTAACGAACTCTGCAGACCTGAATAAATTGATTGTCAGATTTAACCATTCGTTGTCTTTTTTACCCTGAATCATATTTGATCAGAAGATTTTGAATTATACTCTTCATACTTCAAGTTGCATGTGCTGTGGTTACGTTCGCTCACTCCAGTCATTTACTTTAGTAAGCTCCTGGGGCTTAACTCCTTTCTGCAACTCGAATTATGTAGAGTATATAATACTCACAGGGGCTGAGCGTGTAGTCATTTTTATTTGGCGGGAGTCGCCGTTTTAGCTGTATTTTTAAGGAGGAGGAGGGTGTTTAATTCCAATGATGTTCTCAGAGCGCTACAGGGAGCGTTGAATACCAGTCAACTTTATATGGTCTATCAGCCCATTTTGAATTTACATACTCAAAAGATTTGTGGGTTTGAGGCATTAATGCGCTGGAATAGCCCCGACATGGGAATGATTTCCCCTGATATATTTATTACGCTGCTGGAAAAAAGCGGCAGTATTGCTTCAGTCGAAGAGATGGTTTCGAATCCTCCCTGGGATGTTGCGGTCCGGTGGCCAGAAAATATTTCGCTCTCGATCAATTTTTCCGCGCTGGAACTCAGCGATCCCGAGTTACCTGAACGTATCAGGCGAAATCTGGCATTCTCAGGACTTGCCGCCAGTCGCTGCGAAATTGAAGTCACCGAAACTGCACCGATTCGTGACAGCCTGGTCGCCTCAGCGAATATGTCCGCGCTTAAAGCCATGGGGGTAAAATTGTCCCTTGACGACTTTGGTACCGGACATGCCAATCTTGATTATCTGCTGAAATATCCGTTCGATACCTTAAAAATCGACAAAGCGTTTGTCGCAGAGATTGAGCCTGATACAAAATCGTCAAAGATTGTGGAAGGTATTATCGTGTTAGCCCATGATTTTGGTATTGAAGTTCTGGCTGAGGGTGTTGAAAGTAAGGAACAGTTAGACCGGTTAATTCGTATTGGCTGCGATAAAGCGCAGGGCTATTATATTTCGCATCCTGTCCCGGCAGAAAACATTCCCGCACTGTTAACACAATTCAATTATTAGAGCCTATCCCATTAGGCTATTTTACTTGTCATTTTGGCCCTGGGCAGTGCTCACAAAGGTTTACCTTTGAACGCCCCTGGGCGGCCCGTAAGGGTGAGCGTAGCGAATCAAATCCTCACGTACTACGTGTACGCTCCGGTTTTTCCGCGCTGTCCGTGTCCAAACTGACTACGCCAATTACGCCTACTGGGATAGGCTCTTAATCGTTCACTTCTGCAACGACCACCTCCCCCTAAATCCAGACCATAAAAAAGCCTTCTGTTAAAGCAGAAGGCTTTTGATTTTAACTGTTCACCACCTCTATTTGAGTGGTGAACAGCTATTTTTACTTTTGATTAAAACATCTTTTTAAAGCCAATGGAGGCATTAATCGGCGCTTCAACCTGCGATTTACTTCCGCCATTACTGAATTGGCTGCCCAATTCACCGTAGACCTGCAAATCTCTGTCAATTGTCCAGGTCATACCGGCCGCCACTTCGGTACTGGAATACTGCTGAGACGATTCCAGTGTCGTGGTGGTCACGGCGTTGCTGAAGTGCGTTTTGTCTTTTGAACCCAGACCCTGCCACAGGTTTACACGACCGTAAGGCTGGATTTTGCCGTGATTCGTGTCGTAATCCCCCACCAGACGAACGCCGAGGCGGGCAGTGAACGAATCTGCCGTATCCATTTTCACCTTCGTTTTGGTTGAGCCATTCAGTGTGCTGTCGTCAAAGTCACTGTACTGATAGATCAACTGAGCTTGCGGCTCCAGACTCCAGGCGCTGGCGCCTAAGCGGAACGGTTTGCCCACTTCTGTTGACGCCGTCAGCGTGTTGCCTTTCACGGTGTACGAATCGCTATTACCCGATGCCGCCAGGCGGGAATCATGGTTGCCGTATTGCAGAACGTTATCAACGTACATGCCGGTTTCAGAGAACCAGGTGGCATAACCGCCAATGTAGAAACCATTGTCGTCGATATTGCCGCCTTTACCGGCGCTGCCAACGTTGGTGCCATTCACGCTGCTGTCGATATCCAGAACGCTGGCGTAAACCCCGGCTTTCCAGTTCGCGCCGCCGTAGAGATCGGCACCGACCTGAATCCCGGTGGTATGGCTGCTGGTTTCAGTCCCCGTTGCATCATCCAGTTTGGTTTTTCCGGAGTAACCGATCATCCGTGCCCAGGCGCGGTTGTCTTCATCGATGCCTGGCTTGATGTCATCCCCCATACGCTGGTGCATATTACCCAGCAGGCTGAGATCGCCCTGGCGTACCACACTCGCGAGGCCGTTGATCAGCATCGTTTCCGGACGGTATTCGCTTCTGAGATACCAGTTTTCTCCCTGACCCTGTGCGTTACCGGCGTGCAGTTGATATTCAAAGGCACCGGCCGCCATACGGTCAGAGGCCAGATGGAAGGCATCCTGCGTGCTTTGCGCGGTGGTGGTGGCGCCATTCAGCGCGGTAACGACTTCGATACCATCGCCGACGGTCGGCGCGCCCAGTCCGGAACCGTCCACATCAAGCAGTGTACTCCCGCTCGCTTTACCGCCGTCGATGACCAAACGGTCTGCAATACCTTTACCACTCGCATCCTGCGCCGCCGCGATGTTCAGCGTGCCGCCTTCCGCGTTGTAATTACCTTTAACGGTTAAGGTTGAGCCGATCTGTTGACCGAGGAGTGAAACATCCCCGCTGTTATCCAGTCCTGCTACCGTCTGGTTGTAACCCTGGGTGTTCAGGGTCGTACCTTCCAGAACATAATGCTGCGATGCCGCGCTCAGGGTGTTTTCGCCACCGGCTTGCAGTTCGCCATTGGCTACCAGCGTGACGCCGCTGTAGCTGTTGGAACCTTCCAGTACCGTCGTACCGTTGCCGGTTTGCAGCAACATACCTGTACCGCTGATATTGCCGCTGATGGTATAGGTATTGGCACGGTTGATATTTAACGCGCCGTTATCAACGATGTCGCCCTGGATGCTGCCGATATTGCCGCCAGTGCCCAGTTGCAATGTGCCCTGTGCGATGGTGGTGCCACCGGTGTAGCTGTTGTCCTGGGTTAACGTCAATGACCCTTTGCCGGTTTTGGTGAGATGACCGTCACCTTCAACGTCCGTCAGCAGCGCCACATTGTGATTGTTGGTGTCGAAGGTGCCGCCACCGGATTCCAGCGTGACCTGACGCGCCGTGTTGAACGCTTCGCCATACTTCAGCGTGCCGCCGTTAAAGGTGATACCTGTCTCTGGCGCGCCGAGATTCTTATCACCGGAAACCTGCAGCGTACCGGCCGTAATGGTGGTACCGCCGCTGTAGGTGTTGTCGCCATTGAGGATCAGCGTCCCCAGGTCGCCCTTATTCAGACCGCCGGTGCCGCGAATCTGGCTGTCGATGGTGGCAGTGTATTTCGCGCCATCCACGGTGCCGTCGCCGACACGAATCAGCGTATTCGCCGTGTTGGTCGTAATCGCTTCGCCGCCTACGTGATAACCATCAGTGGCGAACTGCGCCCCGCTGATGATGACATCACCTTTGCTGTTATCAACGGTCACATTGCCCGCTTCACCCTCGAAGACGGCAAATGCGGCATCGGTAAACGGCGCGTTGAGAATACCTTCCGGTGTGGATTCATCGGTGGTCCAGTTGTCGTTGCCTTTGCTGGACTGCCAGATGCCGTCGCCGCCGTTGATCACGCCATTGTTTTTCAGCTCGCCGTTTTCACCCCCGGTACCGTCCCAGAAGCGCAGGGTGAGTCCGGCGTGATTGACCAGGTTGACCTGGTTTTTGACCGAGGTCTGTACGTACAGACTGTCTGCCGCTTCTGGCGCATCGGCAATATCCATCACATTGTTGGTCAATGTGCCGGTGTAATTGATGACGCGATAAACCCCAACGTCAAAACTTCCGCCTGGCGTGGTTTCAATATTCAGCTTACCGTCGAGGGTGAGATCGCCGTTCACGTTGATCAGATCGTTAAAGGTGCCCCCCGGCGTGTTGGCCTGGCCGAACTGATAATCCAGTTGTGAATTGTCGCTCAGGTTCAGGGAACCGGTGGTGAGTTTACCGACGCTATTCAGCGCGGCGCCCGCCGTGATGTGGCCGTTGTCTTCCACATTGACGGTACCGCCGATAATTCCGTCGCCGCCGAGCGTAGCGCCGGATTTCACCGTCACCAGACCCGTTGCCGCAGACTGATTCCCATTCACCAGCAGGACGCCCTGGTCGACATCCGTGGTGCCGGTGTAAGTGTTATCGCCGGTTAAAGTCAGCGTACCGTCGCCAATTTTCGCCAGACTGCCGTCAGTGCCGCTGATGATGCCGCTGATGGTGTCATCAAGGCTCAGATTGCCCAGAGACAAATGCTTATCGCCCAGTTCAACGTTACCGGCACCGGAAAGTGAACCGATAGAGGTTGCGCTATTGACGCCGCGAATATCGACGTTGCCGCCCGCCTGGTTTTTCACCTGAGCCATTTCCGCCATGGCGTTATCGGCAAAGGTCATCAGCCCGCTGTTGGTCACTATTGCGGTGCCGCCGCTGGCGTCATCCTGCAGCGCCAGGGTGCTGTCGCTGGAAACCGCAATGCGTGAATTTCCTGCGGTGGTGTTGTCGGTAAACACCGCGGTTGAACCGCTGTTCAGGTTGATTTTGGCGTTTTCCGCTGTCGCCTGTTGCGAGAAGATGGCTTTCGCTTTCTCGGTCAAATTCAGGGTTGAACCGGCTGCGGTGACCGTATCGGCCAGCGTTAACAGACTGTCTGCAATGTTCATGGTGAGCGATTGCAGGCTGGTATCTGCGCCGCTGACGTTGAGCGTAGCGCCTTTGTTCACATCCACAGTGCTGCTCGCATTGCTGCCGAATGCCCCGGTTTTACTGACGTTTACCGTGACGTTGTTGGCCTTACCTGTCCCGGCAATTTCGGTCGCGCCCTGGTAGCTGTTGGCTTGGTCAAACGTCAGGGTGCTGCCCGCCGTGCTGGAGCTGCTGGTTACCTTCAGTTTACCCGCACCCGTGATATCGCCGGTTGGGGTGAAGTGATGCGAATTCAGATCAAAGACCTCGGCATCTTTATTCGCCCCCAGGGTGATGGTCCGGTCAGTGCTCAGATCGGCGCCCAGTTGCAGCGTTGAGGCATTGTTAATGGCGAGCCCCGTTCCTGCCTGACCCAGGTTTTTGTCGCTGGAGATTTGCAGCGTACCGCCGTCAATGCGCGTTCCGCCACGGTATTCGTTCTCGCCGGTTAAGATCAGACGACCCAAATCCGTTTTCACCAGCGTCAGTTTATCGGCGCTGTCACCTTCAAGAATACGCGACTCGATGGTTGCGGTAACGTCAGCGCCTGCGGCACCTTCGCCGACACGCAGCATCAGTTCGTTGCCGCCTGCGGTAGTGGCATAACCGTTCAGCGCATCGCCTTTGACCACGTAACCGTCGGTGCCAAACTGCGCGCCGGAGAACGCAACTTTCCCTGCGGCGTCATCCACCTCAACGGTGCCTGCTTTGCCGGTAAAGATGGCGAAGGCTTTTTGCGCCCACGGTGCGTTGCCATTGCCGTCTTGTTGCGTCCAGTTATTGTCGCCGTTATCGCCGATGGCCATCCATTTGCCGTCGCCGCCGTCGATAGCACCATTGCCTTCAATACCGGATTTACCGTGATTGCTGCCTGACGTTTGTCCGTCCCAGAATTGCAAATTGACGCCGTTGGCGTTGACCAGGTTCACCTGATTTTTCAGGATGGTCTGAACAAAAATATTGCTCTTATCCTGACCGCTCGGCACGCTTCCCAGATCCAGCGTTTGGTTGTCCAGGCTGCCGCCATAGTTATAAATGCGGTAGACGCCAGGACCGAACTGTCCGCCTGCGCTTTCGGTGACGTTCAGCGTACCGTCCAGCTTCAGGTCGCCCGCGACATCGACCAAATCGTTACGCGCGCCGCCTGGCACAAAGGCTTGTCCAAGCTGGAAATCGGAGGTGGTCTGGTTGCCCAGTTTCAGATTGCCT
The DNA here is from genome assembly GCF_016811995.1 of Citrobacter sp. R56. Taxonomy (GTDB): domain Bacteria; phylum Pseudomonadota; class Gammaproteobacteria; order Enterobacterales; family Enterobacteriaceae; genus Citrobacter_D; species Citrobacter_D enshiensis. The sequence goes on along the minus strand of NZ_CP069159.1, from coordinate 3,284,721 downwards.
TTAATGGTCAGCGTACCCGCGCCGCCATCGCCTGCGCTGAGGGTCGTGCTGTTATTCATGGCAACGTCGCCGCCAATCACGCCAACCCCGCCCAATGTGGCACTCCCGTTGACGTCCGTCGCGCCAGTCGCTGCACTCTGATCGCCATTAATCAGCAACGTCCCGGTTTTTACCGTGGTCTGCCCTGTATAGGTGTTATCACCCGTCAGACGCGTGGTACCGTCGCCAATTTGCTGCAATGCGCCAGTCCCGGAAATAACCCCATTTAACCGTACGTCGTCGGAACGGTTAATCGCCAGCAGGCCGTTATCGAGAATAGTGGAAACTTCAGCAATTCCCCCACTGGTGCCGCCAACGCCTAACTGAAGCGTCCCGGTATTATCAATGGTAGTGGATCCGGTATAGGTGTTATTGGCGGTAAAAATAGTGGTGCCGCCTGCCGCGCGTTCAAAGCGACCGTCACCGCTGATAATCCCGGAATACACTTGCTGTTCGCCGACGCCGTCGCCCTGAGTATCAAAGATCACCCGACTGCCGCTACCGCTGGTTTTCACCGCGTAATTGTTGATCGTTGCCGCGCTGCTGCTTGCCTCACGGTGATCGCCCGTGCGCAGCGTCGCGCCATCGTTAACGGCAATGGTTTCACTTTTCAGCTTCAGATCTTCAACGATACGCATGTCTGCCTGCGCGCCGGTGAGGGTCAACGAATCCCAGCCATCGCCAATATTGGTGCCGGAGCTGAGATTATCTGCCGTCAGGCTGCCAATTTTGGCCGCATCGCCGTGTGTATTGGTGAAGGTGAGGGCGTTACCGCTTCCCGCCTGGGTGGTGATATGGCGAGTCTCTTTCAGAGAGACGTTGCCGATGTTCGCTTTGTTGTTCCCGTTAGTGCCATCGAAATTCACTTCACCGGCAAAGGTGCCGTTATTCCAGGTAAAGCTATCGCTGCCGCGACCGGTGTTGATGATACCGACGGTTTTGCCGCTGATATTGATGGTGTCATTTCCGAGGCCAGACTGAATGGCAATCGCCCGATCGCTGGCCGCCTGTACGGTTCCGCTGTTGGTGATCGTTTTACCGTTATCACCGCTGGCATCAATCACGGCTTTGCCGCTGGTGCTGTTGGAGATAATGATTCCGCTGTTGCTCAATGCCGAGACATTTTTGGCAATGATGGCTGAATCACCGGTCGTATCCTGAACGGTGATGTTGGCCTTAGTGGTGAGATTGCCGTTGGTTTTGGCGAGGATCCCGCTACCCGTGGCGTTGTTAGCGTCGTTATGCACCCGTACGGTGTAGCCCGTGCCGATGTTCAGATTGCCGGTGGTGGCGCTGCCATCTTGTTTTTCAAAGGCAAAACCGGTACCTGCGCCAGTCACATTCAGTTCATTGTCGGCGCCGTCTTTCACGTTCAGCTCAACGCTGGTGCGGATGCCCGGACCGTCGTTGGCGTTGATGGTGACATCGTTAAGCGTAATGTCTGATCGTTCCGCATTGTTCTGGATCCCCGCACCGCTGCCCAGTGCGCTGATGGTAACGCCCTGTGCGTTCAGCGAGCCGGCACCCGCTTCCAGACGGATGCCGTCGGCGGTGCCGTTGGTGGTGATCTTGTCGGGTTGACCGCCCGTGGCAGAGGAGATGCTCAGGCGCGCGTCTTTGGCTAACAAAACACCGGCTGTGCCGTCATCCACCAAAATGGTGCCCAGCTTTTTAATCTGCGCATCGTTACCGGAGGCGCGAACGCCAATGCCATCGGCGACGTGCAGAGCAGACGTGGAATTGTTGGTAAAGCGCCCGCCCTGTTGCACATCCACACCGATGCTGTTTTTGCTGGCGAGATTGATAAGGGCTTTGCCGTCGAGGATCAGGTTGCCCAGATTTTTCGTCACGTAGGCAATGACGTTATTACCGCCGGCGGCAGAGGTGATACTAGCGTTGGATGTGAGCGTTGTGTCCCTAGCCGCACCGTCGTTATCTTTGCCGTTCAACTTATGCGCCTGGCCGTCGACAATCCCGGCGGTGGTGTTGGTACCGGTCAAATTGATGGTCGTTTTATCGCTGATGGTCCCGGTGGCTCCGCCTTCGATGACCAGGGCGGCGGCACCAGTGCCTTCGACGGTGAACCTGGCCTCGCCGGTATCAACCGTACTGCCCAGGCCGGTCGCCAGAACGCCCGTTGAATTCTCACCCTTTAAGGTCAGTTCAAGATGGGAACTGGTGCCGCTGATCGGGTTTTTGGTGTTCCCATTAAACTCCGCGCCATTGGCGATACGGAAAATGGTCGTCCGCGCCTGGCCGTTGTCATCCATCACCGCTTTGCCGATATTGGCCGTCGCACCCTTACCAAACAGATAGTAGCCAATCTGGTCAGTATTATTGAAGGTAGGGCTACTGATGCTGTCGACGTTAGCCACGGCGTTGTCACGCACATGCACGCCGATATTACCGACCTGCTGCAGGGTAATGTGTGAATTCACATTGGCGGTAGCGCGATTCGCATCGTTCCCTTCAACCCAAACGGCATAGTTGCGGTCGGTGGTTCCGCCGGTGCCTGCGACGGTAATCGTGCCAGTGGCGCTGGTGGTGGCTTGAGCCGCTTTGTTTGTGGCGCTGATATGAATACCGACGTTATCAGTGCCGTTGACGTTAATTTGGCCATCATTGCGGATGACCTGGTTGTTCTCAGCGCCGCTGTCACGAACGGAGATCCCGTGGTTTTGGCTGTTGCCGGCTGATTTGTCACCGTTCACCGTGATGGTGCCGGTGTTAATCACATTACCGGTGGCGTTGCCTACCAGAATACCAGAGGCATTACGCACACCGGTGCCGAGGGTGATAGTACCGTTGTTGGTGACATCGCCCGCGCTTTTGGTCAGGATCCCGGCGCTCTGGCTGGAGCCGCCAGGCATTAACACATCCTGAGTCGTATCGTTGGCATTGCGTCCCAGAGAAATGGAGGCGCCTTTTTCGTTGACGAAGGTGGATTTGCCATCCACTTCAACACCATAGGCGGTGCCTTTGCCAAAGGACTGGCCATCTTTGCGCCCGTCCACGACGTTGATTTGCCCTTTGTTAACCCCGGTCGTTTCGCCGGACAGTTGCATCCCGATAGCCAGTGTCAGCGAAGTGTTAGGTCTGGTGTTGTTCCAGGGATCGGCGGCAGAAGCCGTGCCGTAGTCATCCGTGGTAATGGCCTGATTGATGGTGCCGTTGTTGGTGACGGTACTGGCTCCCTGTCCCTGCATCCCGTACGCGCCATAGCTGTTGACGTTCTGGTTGCCGTTCTTGTCGATAAACAGCCCGGAGTTGATGATACCGTTGTTGGTGGCGGTCGAATTATCGGCCAGCATACCGACAGCCAGACTCAGTCCGGCAGAGGTGCGTAACGCGTTAAGCTGGCCCTGGTTGTTGATGACGCCGCCGCCTGACGCTTTCATGACGCCGTTGATACTGCCGTCAACCGCCAGGATCGAACCATCTTGTATCGTACCGGTGGTCCCCTGACCGTTGGCGTAGACAGCATGTAACTCGCCGCTACCGGCAGTCGCATTGTTGTTATGCGCAAGCCCGTCGGTCCAGACGTCATAATCCCAGTTGACGCTGTCGGCGGCCTTGTCGGACTTCAGCAGGTCGTCGATAAGCGAGGCATACTTGGCCTGTGCGTCAGAGACTTTCGTGACGACGCCCGCATCCAGCCACAGCTGAATTTGGCTGACTTTTTTGCCATCAGGAGAGGTGGCGGCATCGCTGCTGTTGCCCAGCAACCAGTCGTTGAATTGGGCTAAACCTGTGACATCGCTGATCGAAAAGGTCTTGTTGCCGGTCTCGACCACTTTTCCGTCTTTGTCATAGCCGTAGGTCATTATGGTGACGTCGTGGCCGAAGGTATCGGTTGTCGTGCCGCTCTGAAATTCTTTACCCGGAACGACCGGCGCTGCACCAAACTTGACGTAGTTATCCGATTGCCAGTTGACCTGGCTACCCGCGTTTTGTGCTTCCAGCAGCGAAGAGTCTTTGGCCATTAACTCAATGGTATTGGCCTTCGCGCTGGCATTCTGCGTATCATCGCCAATGTTCAGGTTGGCCGTCGCGCCCTTATCGGCAAGGGCAAAGCCAAACTGCTTATAAATTTTTGTCTGATTGGCGTCGTAGGTATTTAAAACGACGGAGCCCAGATCCATCACGCTAAGAAAATTTTCTAGATCTTTGGTGTCGAACACTTTGATCGACGCTGTGTTTTCCGGGTCGGCAGGATCGGAAATACCGAAATCAACGTTTTGCGAAGGCGTGGAGGATTGATAATGGAACAGGTAGCCAGACAGTTGGTCGACGGTGGTGATCTTCGAGGTGGTCTGACCATCAGCGCTGGTGGCCGTCAGGGTGATTTTACCCGCTTCCAGCAGTTCCTTGATGGTGGTGGAATCAACGACGCCGCTCTGACCGAACTCAATGGTCGGGAGTTTACCTGTGATGTTCAGCTGTTTGGACGCGTTCTCGTCTTCATATAAGAAACCGTAGTCATAGACCCCGTTGTGTACGCCTGCTGAAATCTCCTGATTTTTGAAATCGTTAGAAATGTTACGGTTACCGTAGGTATTAATTGGATTTGCGGTGGCGACCATGGATACGCCAGTTAATGCGGTCGCCGCGATGATGCTCACAGATTTACGCGTGCTGCTTTTTTTCTTCCCGCGGGATAATTCGGAAACGACGACCCAGAGACCGAGCGCCGCGTTCCAAATAATGCTGTAAACCTTATTCATATATAACCCTCATCTGCATTTCTGTTTTGCATGTGTTAATACGTTGAGTTGTTGGCTGTGTTTGGCTCGCGGAGTGCTGCCTGAGTGTCGATTTTTGAAAAATAGAAAGCCCTTCCGAACGAAGCAGAATTAAAATGGTGAAGATAAGACGCGATATTAAAATATCTGGTGGTTAATTCCTTAAGCCAGTGAGCTACAGTTGGCTATACTGAGAAATCATATATTTCAGTCGGGTATTATTGTGTCCCAGTTTTTTGGCAATATTGCTTTTATAGGCGCTGATGGTTTTCTCGCTTTTGTGCGATGCCCCGGCGATTTGGGACAGCGACCAGCCGCGGGCAAACAGCATCATCACGTTAAACTCATTGACCGTCATTGGGTTCGCTAATGGTTTAGGCGCACATGGCTTTTTACCATTGATAATACTGGTCATTTTTTGCAGGATTGCATCGAGAGAACCACGATCATCCAGAAATTCCAGACGCATCCCGCAAACGGTCTGGAAGAGTGAGAACGTGTTTTCATCGGCTAAAACGATGATCGTCGCAGAAGGACGCAATGACATCGCGCGGATAATTCCGGCGTATTTCAAAGCCTCACTTTCACTCGGGTTAATGATGAGGTAATCAGCGTTCTGTGATATTTCTTTTCCCGTCGAAAGTGTCTGGGAAGAATGAAATTCCATATCGACAAATAACGTCGTACCGCGCAAGATATCTCGCATGCCTAGCCAGGTGTAAAATGATTCACCTAAAAAAATAGCTTTTGACATAACGATCTCCTTGAATTTGGGTACAGCATACCGCCCCTTTTTTCAACCATTAAAAAAGGGTCTGTCTCACTTTATAAATACGGTTAGATACAGGCGTATATTCGTGCGCGTACTGAACGCAGTTCAGGCATCCTGATTTATTCGATATTCGCTGTCTTTATTTGAATTTGTAACTATTCTTACGGTGAATGTTACTCTTAGCCAAAATGTATGATAAATCGTTTATTTCAGTACACTGGGTATGATTGATAGATTTCACTTATGGATCGCCAGCGACAGCTGGCAGCTACGGGGCAAAACCCAGCGAAATCCTAAGTTGTCAGGATGAGATTTATTAAGAGTCCTTATATTTCAGTGTGATTTTTGTCACATTTTCGAGAGGAGGGAGATGGCTAAGAAAATTCCTGGCATTCTGAGGGGGAAAGGGCGGAGAAAAGAGAAAAATGGAGGGTGAAAAGATGTTCTTGGGTTTAAATTTTGAGATTTACAATTTATGTGGTGATTTTTTCTAAAAAATCTCAATAATTTGGTGTTTTACTTTAAATTTTGCAATTGGTGCTAAATAACAAAATGTAACTTGCTAAGAAACGTTTTGACAGGTAGAGCGCTTTCGCGGTTTAGCCTGCCTGGATCTCCTGCTCAACCTGTTTCATTTGTTCTTCCAGCGTGTCGCGGATGCCCGTCAGGGAGCGTTCCTGCTCGGATAACCAGACTTCTTTATCCTGGACGGATGTCGCAAGACGCCAGGCGTTTTCAGACTCCAGTTCAGTAATCTCTTTTTGCAGGGCGTTAATCTGTGTTCTGAGCTGCGCTATTCTGGCATGCAGGTGTTCGGAATTGTTCAGCCTGTCGCTTGCCATCATGGGTTCCAGACCACGATGAAGCTGGGTGAGTAGCGCGCGAATGGTCGCCAGATCCGCATTCTGGCGGGCCTGGTTAAGCTGAACCATCATCTGATGCGCTTTTTCCTTCAACGCGTCGGCGACGACATCAGGGTGACAGAGTCGGCTTGCCTGACGCCACAGGCGCTTAAGCTCGTTGCGCTCATCCGCAGAGAGGTGTTGGTCCCGGTCATGGCGATGCAGCGCATCCTGCTGCTGTTCCCGGTATTGTGCATATTCGTTATCTGCATTTTCGCGCGCCTCGCGAGTGGCGCTCTCCTCCTGACGGGTAAAATCATTTTCCAGCTCGCGAATCTCAGCCAGCAGGGCAGTGATAAGTTCGGTCTGTTGCTGAATACGTTTTCGAACCTCCGCCGCTTCCCGGGACGTTGAGCTGAGACTCACCCAGTGCCGTTTGAGGGTCGCCAGTTGATCGATCGCCTGTGAAATGTACTGCTGGCAGGATTGGTAGTCCTTTTCTCTGCGCCTGAGCTCGGCTTCTTGTTTGCGTTGCGCGTTGGCGGCCAGTTGCTTGCGTAATTCCAAAATGCGGCTCATTAATGGGCCAAGACGGAGGTGGTACAAATCATTAAAGTCATCGAGGATCTGAAGACGGGTATTACGCTTGTCGATCAGCGCGTGTAACTGGGACTCGAGTGCTTTCAGTTCCAGTTTGGCGGCCGCGATAGCCGGATCCTGCCATGTTGACACCGCGCGCTGAGCGTCCAGCCAGGCGGTAATCTCAGCCAGGGCGTCGCTGAAGCGTCTCTCTTCAAGGGCGTGGGCAATCGACCCAATGGCGGCATCCAGAGCGTCGTCTTTCAGGTAGATGAGCTGCTGCAAGATTATCTCTTCATCTTCAAGTTCGATGGCGCTTTTGACGATCTCTAGCCGTTTAATGATCTTATTCATGAAAACTGTTGCCTGGCATGGCTTAAAAATGAGTGACAGAGAATAGTTCTGAGACACCCGTTTGAAAATACAGAAAAAATATTAAAACGCATTCTGTGGTCTGCGACGCCTTTTCGTCCACTGGAATTCATGAAAATTATCTGTTTCCCGCAATATTAGGGCTTCTGTGGCGCTTTAAACGCCGGTTTTCGCGTTCTCCGTTCCCTCGGATTGTGCCTTGCGACAACGAAGTCGAAATGTTAAAAGGAGCGCCTCAATAAAAACGACACAGGGGTAGGGCGTGAAAAACGCGTCAACTGCATCTGACACCAGTGTGTCAGATGCCGCGTCGAACAGTGAACCGACGCTTCATCGAGGGTTACAAAACCGTCATATTCAATTGATTGCCCTCGGGGGCGCTATTGGTACGGGTCTTTTTCTGGGAATTGGCCCTGCCATTCAGATGGCCGGCCCGGCCGTTTTGCTGGGTTACGGTGTCGCCGGGATCATTGCCTTTTTAATCATGCGTCAGTTGGGCGAAATGGTCGTTGAAGAACCGGTTTCTGGCTCTTTTGCCCATTTTGCGTACAAGTATTGGGGACCGTTCGCAGGCTTCCTTTCCGGCTGGAACTACTGGGTGATGTTTGTGCTGGTGGGTATGGCGGAGCTGACAGCGGCCGGTATTTACATGCAATACTGGTTGCCCGATGTCCCGACCTGGATCTGGGCCGCCGTCTTTTTCGTTATTATTAATGCGGTAAACCTGGTGAACGTGCGTCTGTATGGCGAGACGGAGTTTTGGTTTGCGTTAATTAAAGTGCTGGCGATCATCGGCATGATCGGTTTCGGGCTGTGGATGCTCTTTTCCGGCAGCGGCGGCGAGCACGCAAGCATTGAGAACCTTTGGCGTTATAACGGCTTTTTTGCCACCGGCTGGAACGGTTTAATTCTCTCGCTGGCGGTGATCATGTTCTCCTTCGGCGGGCTGGAATTGATTGGTATTACCGCGGCGGAAGCGTGCGATCCGCAAAAAAGCATCCCGAAAGCGGTGAACCAGGTGGTTTACCGTATTTTGCTGTTTTATATCGGTTCTCTGGTGGTGCTGTTAGCGCTTTATCCGTGGGTCGAGGTGAAATCTAACAGCAGCCCGTTTGTGATGATTTTCCACAATCTGGACAGCAACGTGGTGGCCTCTGCGTTGAATTTTGTCATTCTGGTGGCCTCGCTGTCGGTCTATAACAGTGGTGTCTACTCCAATAGCCGGATGCTGTTTGGGCTGTCCGTTCAGGGCAATGCACCGAAATTCTTAACCCGTGTCAGCCACCGTGGCGTGCCGGTGAACTCGTTGCTGCTTTCCGGGGCGGTCACTTCGCTGGTGGTCTTGATCAACTACCTGCTGCCGCAAAAGGCGTTTGGCCTGTTGATGGCGTTGGTGGTGGCGACTCTGCTGCTGAACTGGGTAATGATTTGCCTTGCGCACCTGCGTTTTCGTGCGGCAATGCGTCGTAAGGGACGTGACACGCAGTTCAAGGCGCTTCTCTATCCTGCCGGGAACTACCTGTGCATCGCGTTTCTGGCGATGATTCTGGTTCTGATGTGTACGATCGACGATATGCGTCTGTCGGCGATGTTACTGCCCGTGTGGGTTCTGTTCCTGTTTGTGACCTTCAAACTGCTGCGCCGTAAAGCCCGCTAACGAATCGCCGATCTCATCCTGTTGATGAGATCGGCATCTTCCCTGTACGTCTAATTAGCGCTGAATCGCGCCCGATAACGACCGAATATCATTGCCGGTTGGCGACTGGTGGATGCGCAAGCCGAACTCTTCGATAACGGCAAAAATGTGATCGAAAATATCGGCCTGAATGCTCTCGTATTCCAGCCAGACGACGGTATTGGTGAACGCATAAATTTCGATCGGTAAACCGTGATCGTCCGGCGCCAGTTGGCGCACCATCATGGTCATATCTTTGCGAATCCGCGGATGATGACGGATATATTCATTCAGATAGGCGCGAAAGGTGCCAATGTTGGTCATCTGGCGGTGATTGAGTACAGACTCTGGAGCCGATAGTTGTTGGTTCCATTCATGAATTTCCTGATGGCGCGAGGTTAAATAAGGCGCTAACAGGTGCGCTTTATTCAGCTTTTGCAGCTCCTCTTCACTGAGAAAATGAATGCTGGTCGCGTCAATATTGATACTGCGTTTGATTCGACGGCCACCGGATGCGGACATGCCACTCCAGTTTTTAAACGAGTCGGACACCAGCGACCAGGTCGGGATGGTGGTGATGGTATTATCCCAGTTACTCACTTTCACGGTGGTTAAGCCAATATCGATCACCGCGCCGTCAGCGCCATATTTCGGCATCTCCAGCCAGTCGCCCAGTTTGAGCATATCGTTGGCAGAGAGCTGGATCCCGGCGACCAGCCCGAGAATGGGGTCTTTGAACACCAACATCAACACGGCGGCCATTGCACCAAGACCGCTGATGAGAATCGCGGGCGATTGACCAATTAACAGCGAAATCATCAGAATACCGACCAGAATCGCGCCGATAAGCTTAATGCCCTGGAAGATCCCCTTCAGCGGAAGCTGAGACGCAGTGGGGAATTTTTGCGCCAGGTTTAGGATCACATCCAACAGGGAGAACATCGACAGCAGGGAATACATCATGATCCACAGCTGCGCACAGGTGGTCAGAATGCCTGCCGCTTCGCTGCCTTTGTGTAACCACAGCACGGCCTGGATGTTGACGATAATACCTTGCAAGGTAAACGCCAGTCGGTGGAACAGCTTGTTCTGAGTAATAATTTGCAGCCACAGGTGGGAACTGGCCTTCGCACGTCTCTCAAAGGTACGCAGCACTCCCCAGTGCAAAATAATATGCACAATAATGGCAGTCAGAAAAATAATGCCAAAAATCATCACCAGCGAGGTGGTGTGATTCATTTCAATGCCTAACTCCTCTACCTGAGATATCAATTCCTGCATAATGTCTCCTTAATAAACAGAGACCTATGATGACGGTTGTAGAGAAAATATGCAAATGCGGGCAGGGGAGACAATGCGCAGATCATTGATCGGCCGGATCTCAGGCAACGCCTTGATCCGGCACGGAGAGTGCGTTTTAGACTTCCGTCAGGGTGGTTTCCTGAGGCAGACGCGATTTCGGTAGGGCAGCGTTAAAATCTTCGATACTGTGATGTCCGACAGGAACGACGACCAGGCTGGTGTAGCCTTTTTCCGTCAAACCAAACTCGGCGTCGAGAATGTCGGCAGCAAAACCTTCGATGGGAACCGCGTCGAGACCCATTGCCGCCACGCCCAACAGGAAGTTACCCACGTTGAGGTAAACCTGTTTTGCCATCCAGTGGTTGTCGTCTTTGAGTTCTTTACGGTGCATATCGGCGAAGAACGTACGGCCTTTGTGGTTAGCGGCTTTGGCTTCTGGCGTGGCGAAGCGGCCATCGATCTCTTCCTGATCCACGACGCGCGTAAGCCAGGCGTCATCCATAGCCGTTTTGGCACAGAAGACCACCACGTGGGACGCGTCGAGCATTTTGCGTTCGTTAAACACAAAACTCCCGGCGGCAGATTTCGCAACGCGCGCTTTACCTTCATCAGTGCTGGCAACGATGAAATGCCACGGCTGAGAGTTGGTGCTGGACGGGCTGAATTGCAGCAGCGTTTTCAGCTTTTCAGCTTCCTCTGCGGTCAGTTTTTTGCTGGGGTCGAACGCCTTAGTGGAGTAGCGTTTTAAGGCGACAGAAACGATATCCATAAATACTCCTGAGTGTTTTGGCACCCTCTGCGGGTGTGTTATCTGCCAGCAGAGTACAGGGTTGGCGCAGAAAAGATAAGAGAGAAAAATGCAAAAACACTTATCCGCGCCAACGATAAATCAGGTGGGGCGCAGCCGTTTCTGATCTTTTTTCGCCAGGCCATCGACCACCCGGTTCCAGGAATCATTCAGCAGATCGTGAAGCAGTGACTCGCTGATATCGTCACCCGGATACACGGAGATCCAGTGTTTTTTGTTCATGTGATAGCCAGGCTTAATGCTGGGATAAATTTGCTGATTAAGCAGTGATTTTTGTGGATCGGACTTCAGATTAATGAGTGGGCGGCTTTGATGCGCTAAGGCAATCATGAAAATCTTGCCGCCCACTTTAAAGACATCGTATTCCGGACCAAATGGCCAGCAAAGCTCGGTAAAGGGCAGTTCAAGCGCGATGCGTTTCGCGCATTCATGCAGGGTTTGCCCATCCATCATTTTTCCTCACGGGTCAGGGCGCGCCACATCGCTTCAAAACCCAGCGAGATGAGCGCATCGGCGCGGGCGGGATCGCGGGCGGCGAACTCGATGGTCGTTTCCGCCAGTGAAAGAAACAGCGCATCGCCAAACGCGCGGTATTCCTCAGACATGAAAACCGGCAGCACGGAGCGATGGCAGAGATCGCGCAGTTCGGGGAACATGTCATCCGCCTGCTGCTCTGTCTCTTTGGTGATCTTTTCACTGACCGCGAGCTGGCGAATGGTGCGATGCCCGGTAGTGTTGTTCAGACCCCAGTTGATGTAGCTCTTCCAGATGAAGTGGGTCAGGGTCTTGTCATCGGTAATCGAACGATCCAGTTCCGCCATCATGGACTGGCAGAGATTCTGTTTCAGATGGAGATAAAGCGCGTTGATTAAGTCATCTTTTGTCGCGAAATAGCGAAACAACGTTCCCTCTGCAACCCCTGCGCCCCGGGCGATGACCGCCGTCGATGCCGCGATGCCGGATTGCGCAATCGCCGTGGTTGCGGCTTCCAGTAATGCCTGTTTTTTGTCTTCACTCTTCGGACGAGCCACTACACTTTACCCTTAAGTCTGTAAGAAAATACGATTGAATCACGGCATGTGCAGCGCCGCAACGGCGAATGTCAAAGATTGAAAATCATCTTGACGGGAAACGTTCGCTTTCTATAATGAGTGCCTACTCACTCATAATCAAGAGTCAGCCGCGCAAACCATCGGAAAGGTGCGCGTTTTCGGGTCAGGATATGAAGCGTCTCACAGTTTGTGTGGTTTTTATTATGCTTATTGCCTCAGCAGCCAGTTTGCCGTTTGTCCTTAATCCCGGGTTTGGTCAGGCGCCGCAAGGCAGCCAATTAACCCAGATTGAACAGTCGCCGCACTATCGCGATGGCGCGTTTCGCAACGCGTTACCTACGCCGGGTTATACCGGAGATAAAGGGATGATTGCCGCGTGGTGGGAGTTTCTGGTGGCGAAACGGGAAAATGCGCGCCCGCCTCAGCCCTTGCCGCTGGTGCCTACCGATATTGCCGGTTTGCCGCAGGCGCAGGAGACGCTTATCTGGCTGGGGCACTCTTCCTGGTATCTGCAACTGTCAGGCAAACGCATTCTGATTGACCCCGTATTCAGCAACTACGCCGCGCCGTTTTCGTTTTTAAACAAAGCGTTTGCCGGGAATTATCCCTGGACGGCACACACGATGCCGGACATCGATCTGCTGATTATTTCGCACGATCACTATGACCATCTGGATTACGCCACCATCACGGCGTTAATGCCGAAGATTAAACGGGCGATCGTTCCGTTGGGCGTCGGTTCGCATCTGCGCTACTGGGGAATGAACAGCGACATCATTGAAGAGCGCGACTGGAACCAGTCAGTCAGAGTCGACGACTCACTGATGGTTCATGTCTTGCCTGCCCGGCATTTTTCTGGCCGGGGCATTAAACGTAATCAGACGTTGTGGGCGAGTTTTATGTTTGAGACGCCAGAACAGCGAATTTACTACAGCGGCGACTCGGGTTACGGACCGCATTTTAAAGCGATAGGGGAACAGTTTGGTTCCGTGGATCTGGCCATCATGGAAAACGGCCAGTACGACCAGGATTGGAAGTACATCCATATGATGCCAGAGGAAACGGCGAGGGCCGCGCAGGACCTGCATGCAAAGGCGGTTTTACCCGGCCATGCAGGGCGCTTTGTGCTGGCGAAACATACCTGGGACGATCCGTATAAACGTCTGGCGTTTGCGAGTCGCAATAAAGACTACCGGTTGCTGACGCCGACGTTAGGCGAGCAGGTAAATCTGGCTGACCCAACGCAGTCGTTTACGGCCTGGTGGGAATAAGGATTCTTTTTAAAGAGGGAAGATCACCATGACGATTTCCGCTCGGGTTATCGAAACAATAGTTGCGTGGATTGATGATAATTTAAATCAGCCGTTACGCATTGATGATATTGCGCGTCATGCGGGCTATTCAAAATGGCATCTACAACGCCTGTTTTTGCAGTACAAAGGTGAGAATCTGGGGCGCTACGTTCGACAGCGTAAACTGCGACTGGCCGCGCGTGATTTGCGTGATACAGACCAGAAAGTGTATGACATCTGTCTGAAGTACGGCTTTGATTCGCAACAGACGTTTACGCGGGTGTTTACCCGTACGTTTAACCAGCCGCCGGGCGCGTACCGTAAAGAAAATCATAGCCGTGCGCACTAAAAAGCCGCGGGAGGCGCAATGGCACGGCCTTCGCGATTCACTCCGCCAGTGAGAACCAGCGTCGCCAGATAAAACGAATCACAAGGTATTCGAGGGCGCCAAGCACCAGGAACCACAGGCAAAACAACAGGGTGTAAAACTGGTTGAGATCCATCAAATGAAAGGTCGCAACCAGCTTTTGCGCCAGCACCAGGCCGAGCGACGGCGCGGGCAGCAGCAAACAAGAGAGAAACGCCATCAGCAGAATACCGGCAGCGGTCATCAACGATTCAAGGGGGTGTTTCATGGCATTGTTAAACTTGAGTTAAAAAGCCATTGTCCGGTATATCGTCAGGCAACGCAAACCACACCGTTAAACGCCCGCCCAGATTTCAGCATGTTTTTTTACCAGACCGGTTAACGAACCGCCCTCCTCGATGAAATGACGCATTTGCTGCGCCTCGTTCAACCCATTTTTCACCTGCAGATGCAGTGCCTCAATCGCGCTGGCGGCATTGACCTTGTCAGCAAAGGGAGCGACTTTTTCCAGCAGACGCAGCGTGTCGTCCGCCAGTGGGTGATGCTCGCCGGTGTGTACATCCGTCACAATACCGTCCAGACCGTACCGACACGCCTGAAAACGATTGAATCTATACAGCAGGTAATCCCGTTCCTGATGTTTAAACGGACGCTCAGAGAGCAACCAGCAGGCGGTGGCCTGAATCAACCCCGCCATATTGACCGCGTGGCTCAGGGTCAGCGGCGTATCCATAACTCTGACTTCTACCGTCCCAAAGTGAGGGCTGGGGCGAATATCCCAGTGCAAATCTTTGATGCTGTCGACCATACTGGTGTAGCTCAGACGGCGAAACAGCCCCTCAAATTCCTGCCAGTTGCTGACCCACGGCATGGGGCCGTTATCCGGAAAGGCAGAGAAGATATTCAGCCGCGAGGAAGCAAAGTGGGTGTCTGAACCTTGCATATAGGGCGATGCGGCGGAGAGGGCAATAAAATGCGGTACAAAGCGGGACAAGCCGTGCAGGAGATTGATGGCGTCATCACCGCTGGCGCAACCGACATGCACATGCTGACCAAATACGGTTGCTTGTTGGATCAGATAACCAAAGCTTTCAAGGTTACGTTGATAGCGTTTATCGTCGCAGACTTGCTGGCGCTGCCACGTCTGAAACGGATGGGTGCCGCCGCCGCAGATGGCGAGATGGTGGTTTGCTGCGACGTTCAGGATAACCTGCTGCATCGCCGAAAACTGTGCGGCAGCCTGGTCGATGTTATGGCAGATGCCGGTTGCCATCTCCAGCATACTTTCGGTGATATCGTGCTTTACTTCTCCGGCCTGAAGATGGGGGATGACGTCATCAATAAGGTGTGAGGAATCCTGGCTCAAATCATAACCCGGCGGGTTAACCACCTGCATTTCCAGCTCAATGCCCAGCGTAAACGGTGTGGAGATATGAAAGTCGGGTAGCGGCATAGTGGACTCGAGTGTGGGTGTTTATTCCTCATTATAGAAGACGGTATTTATTCACCAGGCTGATGATTTCCTGAGCGGCGTCTTTTCTTGCCGCAAGCAAACTGATATAAAAATTTAACGACCAATCTGCTGGGGTGAACTGTGCCGGAAATTAATCTGTATGGACAAACGGTGGGCGACGCGCTGCCGGACTGGACGGGGGCGTCACTGCTTTCCCGTATTGCGCTTGACGGGCGTTATTGTCGACTGGAACCCCTCGAACCTCAACGTCATGCCGCTGACCTTTTCGATGCTTATGCGCAGGCCACCGATGAGCGTGACTGGACCTGGCTTGCCAGTGAACGCCCGGAAAGCGTACAGGCGACAACCCGCTGGCTCGACGGCAAAGTCCGTGACGAGACGCTGGTTCCTTTTGCCGTTATTGATTCCCGCTCGGCACGCGCGGTTGGGCTGGTCTGTTATATGGCGATTGAGCGGGAGCATGGGTCAGTCGAGATTGGGCATGTGACCTGGTCGCCGCGAATGAAGCAGACGGTGTTGGGTACAGAAGCCATCTGGCTACTGTTGGGCCATGCGTTTGCGCAAGGATACCGTCGCATCGAATGGAAATGCGATTCGCTGAATACGGCATCGCGCCAGGCGGCGGAGCGTTTAGGTTTTGTCTATGAAGGCCGGTTTCGGCAAAAAATTGTGCGCAAAGGGCGCAATCGCGACAGCGACTGGCTGTCGATGATTGACGGCGAATGGCCGCAGTGCGATCGCGCGCTGCAACGCTGGCTGGCGCCGGAGAATTTTGATGAGCACGGCCAGCAGAGAAAAACGCTGGTGGCGTGTCGCGAAGCATAAGTGCGTCTCCGCTCTGCGCCCAGAGCGGAGTCCGTGTTAGCGCTGCGGCGCTGTTCGTACTGGCGTATCGCCTGCCACATAATAACGGGCGGTACTTTTGGCCAGTGGTGTACGACCGCGAATGGCGTCGGCAATTTTCTCGCCGATCATGATGGTGGTGGCGTTCAGATTGCCGGTAATGATTTGCGGCATAATAGAGGCGTCCACCACGCGCAGATTCTCAACGCCATGGACTCTTCCTTCGCCATCTACCACCGCCATCTCGTCATACCCCATTTTACAGGTCCCGCAGGGATGGAACGCCGTCTCGGCGTGATCGCGTACAAAGGCGTCCAGTTGTTCATCGGTCTGACAGTCAATTCCCGGGCTGATTTCCCGGCCACGGTATTGATCCAGCGCGGGCTGGTTGATGATTTCCCGTGTGATGCGAATCGCGTCGCGAAACTCCTGCCAGTCCTGCTCCGCCGACATGTAATTGAACAGGATGGCCGGGTGTTCACGCGGGTCACGTGATGCCAGATGCACATGACCCCGACTGGGGGAGCGCATCGATCCCACGTGGCACTGAAAACCGTGCTCTTTGACGGCGTTAGAACCGTTGTAATTAATGGCGACCGGCAGGAAGTGGTACTGAAGGTTCGGCCAGGCAAACCCGTCACGGCTGCGGATAAACCCACCCGCTTCAAAATGGTTGCTGGCACCCGTGCCAGTGCCGCCAAATAACCACTGGGCGCCAATCTTTGGCTGGTTCCACCATTGTAGGGCCGGGTAGAGCGACACCGGTTCTTTGCATTCATATTGCAGGTACATCTCCAGATGATCCTGCAGGTTTTCGCCGACGCCAGGCAGAGGGTGTACCAGTGGAATAGCAAAGGCGGCGAGCAGCGCCGGATCGCCCACGCCGGAACGTTGCAGGATCTGTGGCGAGGCAATCGCCCCGGCACAAAGCAGCACTTCTTTGCGCGCGGTCGCTTTATTTGCAAGGGTGCTGTCGCCTTCCAGCCACTCCACGCCCACCGCTTTTTTACCGTCAAAGAGGATACGGTCGGTCAGAGCATGGGTGATGATGGTCAGATTCGGGCGCTTCCGGGCCTGATCAAGATAGCCCCGCGCGGTGCTGGCGCGACGCCCTTGTGGCGTGACGGTTCTGTCCATCGGACCAAAACCTTCCTGCTGGTAGCCGTTGAGATCGTCGGTACGTGGATATCCTGCCTGGACGCCAGCTTCTACCATCGCATGGAACAGGGGATTGTTATTGTGCTTTGGAGTGGTGACGCTCACCGGGCCTTCGCCGCCGTGATAGTCGTTAGCGCCGGTATCACGGGACTCCGCTTTACGGTAGTAGGGCAGGCAATCGAGGTAACTCCAGTGTTCAAGACCCGGTTCCTGCGCCCAGTTGTCAAGATCCAGAGCATTGCCGCGGATATAACACATGCCGTTAATCAGTGACGATCCGCCCAGCCCCTTTCCTCGCCCGCACTCCATGCGGCGATAGTTCATGTACGGTTCCGGTTCGGTTTCATAGGCCCAGTTATAGCGCCTGCCCTGTAAGGGGAAGGCGAGGGCGGCGGGCATTTGAGTGCGAAAGTCGGCGCGATAGTCCGGACCGCCGGCTTCCAGCAGCAGTACGGTGGTATCGTGGTCTTCTGTTAAGCGTGTCGCCAGCACGTTGCCGGCGGAGCCGGCGCCAATAATGATGTAGTCAAAATGCAAATAAACCTCCTGGTTAGAATTGGGATTGAAACTGACCCATCTCAACCTGGATGGATTTCACCTGGGTGTAACTTTGCAGCGTCATCACGCCATTTTCACGGCCGATGCCCGAGTGTTTGTAACCGCCCACCGGCATTTCGGCGGGGGATTCACCCCAGGTATTGATCCAGCAGATCCCCGCTTCCAGTTGGTGAATCACGCGGTGCGCGCGGTTGAGATCGTGGGTCACCACGCCTGCCGCCAGTCCGTAGTCCGTATCGTTAGCGCGGCGAACGACTTCGTCTTCATCTTCGTAGGTCAGGATTGACATCACCGGGCCAAAAATTTCTTCACGCACAATGGTCATTTCGTCATGACAGTCGGTGAAGACCGTCGGGGCAACCCACGCGCCGTTGTCAAAGCCGTTGCCTTTCAGCGCCTCGCCGCCGCAGAGCAGCGTTGCGCCTTCTGCTTTACCGCTGTCGATATAGCGCAGAACGTTTTCGCGGTGCGGGAAGCTGACCAGCGGGCCAAAGTTAGTGGCCGGGTCAAACAGATCGCCTGCGCGAATGCGCGCTACGCGGGCGAGGATGGTTTGTTCAAAGGCGCTTTTCATCCGCGTCGGAACAAACACGCGGGTGCCATTGGTGCAAACCTGGCCGGTGCTATAGAAATTCGCCATCATGGCGATGTCTGCGGCAAGATTGAGGTTGGCGTCCTCAAAAATAATCAGCGGTGATTTCCCGCCCAGCTCCATCGTCACCTCTTTGAGCGAGGATGCCGCTGAGTTCGCCATCACTTTTTTGCCGCTGGCGACGCCACCGGTGAAGGAAACCTTCGCTATGCCTGGATGTTCCGTCAGCCATTGCCCGGTTTCGGCGCCAGTCCCCGGTAGCACGTTAAAGACGCCGTCCGGCAGACCCGCCTCAGTGTAGATTTCTGCCAGCTTTAAGGCCGTGAGCGGGGTGATTTCGCTGGGTTTGAAGATCATCGCGTTGCCTGCGGCAAGCGCCGGAGCGGATTTCCACAGGGCGATTTGGATCGGATAGTTCCACGCGCCAATGCCCGCGACGACGCCCAGCGGTTCGCGGCGCGTGTAAACAAAAGAGGTTTCACGCAGCGGGATTTGCGAGCCTTCCAGCGCCGGGATCAGCCCGGCGTAATACTCAAGCACATCGGCGCCGGTCACGATATCGACGCTGGCGGTTTCGCTGAACGGCTTCCCGGTGTCGAGCGTCTCCAGTGTTGCCAGTTCGTCGTTACGCTCGCGAAGAATATCTACCGCCCGGCGCAAAATCCGCGAGCGTTCCATGGCGGTCATCGCCGCCCAGATTTTCTGCCCGCGTTGGGCGCTCTTCACGGCGCGATCGACATCCTCGCGGCCCGCTTCCTGTACGGTGGCCAGGATTTCACCGTTGGCGGGATTGGTAGTCTCGAAGGTGCGACCGCTGGTGGCGGCAGTGTATCGACCGTCAATGTAAAGCTGTTGTTCTGCCATTCGGGACATACGCTCTCCTCGGTTAGTCAGTGGTTTTCGGCAAATGTTGACTGATGAAATGGGTGGTCAACGCCTGAGCGCGACTCAGATTGAACGGCTCGTTGCTGAGTGCGGCGCGTAGCCACAGTCCGTCAATCAATGCTGCCAGCCCGTAGCCCGCCTGTTGCGCCTGTTGATGCGAAAGCTCACGCCTGAACTCGTAAACAATGTTGGAGAGCAGACGTTTACCGGCGATCTGCTGCAGCCGAAACAGCATCGGTTGATGCATACTGCTCGCCCAGAAGGCCAGCCAGGCTTTCATTGCCGCCTGACTTATCTGACTGTCATCGAAATTCCCCGCCACAATGGCGCGTAATCGCAACTCGGCGCGGGCGTCTTTCAGCGCATGCAGACGACGCAAAACCGCGTAGCGAAGCTGGCTGGTGATGTCGCGCATCGTCGCCTCCAGCAGCCCATTTTTATCCTTGAAGTAGTGGCTAATGATGCCGGTCGAAACACCGGCGCGGCGGGCTATCTGCGCGATGGTGGCATCGTGCATGCCAACCTCATTAATGGCGTCCAGCGTGGCGTCGATCAGCTGCCTGCGGCGAAGGGTTTGCATCCCCACTTTGGGCATTTTTTACTGCTCCAATCATCAGTTGTGTTTATGTATTTAACCGTTTTTTGATTGGACGTTCAATATAAAATGTGTATTAATTGTTATATCGATTGGCTGATTTCGTTAAGGAGATATTCAGGGGTTTTTAATTTTTTCATTTGAAAACAAATAATTATTCTTATTTCATTTCTGTGTATAAGGTTATTTTTGGTAAGCGTACAATGACCTTACAGAGTCTCCAGGAGTTTGCTGCTCAACAGAGTAGTCAGCGTTACTTAATTTGAGGTAATCGATGACGAACCTTGTTACCGACGGAGAAAAGGACAAAATCAATCCCGTTGTTTTTTACACGTCAGCCGGACTGATTTTGTTGTTTTCCCTGACCACCATTTTCTTTAGTGATTTTTCCGCCATCTGGATTGGCCGAACCCTCAACTGGGTTTCCAAAACGTTCGGTTGGTATTACCTGCTCGCCGCCACGCTCTATATTGTTTTTGTTATCTTTATTGCCTGCTCGCGCTTCGGTTCGGTCAAGCTGGGCCCGGAACAATCGAAACCTGAATTCAGCCTGCTAAGCTGGGCTGCGATGCTGTTCGCGGCGGGGATTGGTATTGACCTGATGTTCTTCTCGGTGGCTGAGCCTGTTTCTCAATATATGCAGCCGCCGGAAGGGGCGGGGCAGACCATTGAAGCGGCGCGCCAGTCGATGGTGTGGACGCTTTTTCACTATGGGCTGACCGGCTGGTCGATGTATGCGCTGATGGGGATGGCGCTCGGTTATTTTAGCTACCGCTATAATCTGCCGCTGACGATCCGCTCGGCGCTGTATCCGATTTTTGGTAAGCGTATCAACGGACCTATCGGTCACAGCGTCGATATCGCGGCGGTGATCGGCACGATTTTCGGTATCGCCACCACGTTGGGGATTGGCGTGGTACAGCTCAACTACGGGCTGAGCGTGCTGTTTGATATTCCGGATTCCATGGCGGCGAAAGCGGCGCTGATTGTGCTCTCGGTGGTGATCGCCACGATCTCGGTGACCTCGGGGGTAGATAAAGGGATCCGCGTGCTGTCGGAGCTCAACGTGCTGCTGGCGCTGGGGCTGATCCTCTTTGTGCTGTTTATGGGCGAAACCTCGTTTCTGCTTAACGCGCTGGTGTTGAACGTGGGCGACTATGTGAACCGCTTTATGGGCATGACGCTCAACAGCTTTGCCTTTGACCGTCCGGTCGAGTGGATGAATAGCTGGACGCTGTTTTTCTGGGCGTGGTGGGTGGCGTGGTCGCCGTTTGTCGGCCTGTTTTTGGCGCGCATTTCCCGTGGACGTACGATTCGCCAGTTTGTTTTCGGCACCCTGATTATTCCGTTCACCTTCACTCTGCTGTGGCTGTCGGTGTTTGGTAACAGCGCGCTGTACGAGATAATCCACGGCGATGCGGGTTTTGCCGAAGAAACGATGACCCATCCTGAACGTGGCTTCTACAGCCTGCTGGCGCAGTATCCGGCGTTTACCTTTAGCGCATCTGTCGCCACGATAACCGGGCTGCTGTTCTATGTGACCTCGGCGGATTCCGGCGCGCTGGTGTTGGGGAATTTCACCTCGAAACTGAAAGATATCAACAGCGATGCGCCCGCCTGGCTGCGCGTGTTCTGGTCGGTGGCGATTGGTCTGTTGACGCTGGGCATGCTGATGACCAATGGGATTTCCGCGTTACAGAACACGACGGTGATCATGGGACTGCCCTTCAGCTTTGTGATCTTCTTTATTATGGCCGGACTGTATAAATCGCTGAAGGTTGAAGATTACCGACGGGAAAGCGCCAACCGGAACACCGCCCCGCGCCCGATGGGCGTTCAGGACCGGTTGAGCTGGAAAAAACGGTTGTCGCGGCTGATGAACTATCCGGGAACCCGTTATACCCGCGAGATGATGGAAACGGTCTGTTATCCGGCCATGGAAGAGGTGGCGCATGAACTGAAACTGCGCGGCGCGAACGTTGTGTTATCAAGCCTGCCGCCGGAAGAGGGGGAAGCGCTCGGTCATCTCGATCTGCGGGTGAATCTGGGCGATGAACGTAACTTCGTTTATCAAATCTGGCCGCAAAAATATGCGATCCCCGGTTTTACTTATCGGGCGCGTAGCGGGAAATCGACCTACTACCGGCTGGAAACCTTTCTGCTTGAGGGCAGCCAGGGGAACGATCTGATGGATTACAGCAAAGAGCAGGTGATCACCGATATTCTCGATCAGTACGAGCGGCATCTGAACTTTATCCATCTGGATCGCGAAGCGCCGGGGAACGGCGTGCTGTTTCCTGGAATGTAGGAGGCGTCAGGCATAACGTGATGACACACTCGCCACGCGTTTGCCACTCGACGTTAACGACATGATCGACGACGTTGGGTGAAAAGAGTGCGGTTAAACGCAAGCTCATATGGCTTGCGTTTATCGCGCTGACTTTCGCGCTGTCGAATCCCGGCCACGCATTGACCCTTCCACAAAACGCTTTATACAGACTCTCTTTGGCGGAAAAGGCCAGCGTTAAGGCGAGCGTAAAAGGCAGGGCGCTGGAGAGTAAAATCTCCCGCTCCTCATTATCAACGATGCTGCCTGTCAGTTCTTCTGCCATCTGCGGCGTAAAAATCGCCTCGATATCCACACCCACAGGCTGCCTCGACACAACGGCCAGTGCGGTCGTTGCACAATGACTGATACTGCCCGATAAACCCGCAGACCATAACGGCTGGCGCTGTTCACCGATTGCGGGAACGGCTTTACTGCCGTAATCGCGAAGCGCGTGGACGGCGGCGATACGCCCGGCTAAATGCTCGGCTTTGCGTTTTCTTCCGGCCGCGTGTAACTGTGCGTGATGCGGGAGCCAGAAGAGATCGTGCTCATGGAAGCTGTCAGGGTCGAACGCAATACAGTGCAGCGTGTGCCCGGCAAAAGAGAAGTTTGAGTGATGAGTTAGCATGGTTTTTCAGGAAATCCCCCTCGCCAAAAGGAGAGGGGGGAATCAGCATCAGAAGTGGGTATTTACGCTCATAAACCACGTACGACCCGGTTCGTTATAGGTGTGCGCGCCGGCGCCTGCCATAAAATCACCGGTTTTAGTATCGCTGACGGTCTGCGCATTACCTTCACGCCACAGACGTTTGTCAAAGACGTTATCCACGCCGCCGGTCAGACTGACGTTTTTCGTCACGTCCCAGGTCGCGCTCAGGCCGACAATGCTGTACGGACTGACGGATTGTTTATCCGTACCCGTTACCGGTTTGCCCTGGTAATCGTATTTCTTCGGCTCTTGTTTACCGTACCAGGTGAACGTTGATTGCAGAGAAACATCCTGACGTACCTGCCAGCTGAGGGTTGAGTTCAGCGTGTACTCCGGAATAATCGACAGGCGTTCGCCGGTTTCTTTATTCTTACTCTGCAGCATGTAAGTGATGTTATTGGTCCAGTTTACGGTTTCGCTAACCGGCACGTTCAACGTCCCTTCCAGCCCTTCTACCACCGCTTTTGGTACGTTTTCCCACTGATAGATATCGGTGTAGGTCGTTTTCCCTTTGTTGGAGATGGACGTTCTGCTGAGCGGCGTCGTACCGGCTTCAATCTTGTTACGATAATCGTTACGGAACCAGGTCACGCCCGCCAGCCAACCGTCACGCTTGAATTCCAGACCAATCTCTTTGTTGATGCTGGTTTCGGCTTTCAGGTCATCGTTACCCATCATGTAGCAACCAATACCGCTGGCCGCTCCCGTGGCATAACAGCCCTGGCCTTTACTGTACAGAATATAGTTCGGGTTAGTCTGGTACAGGCTTGGCGCTTTGTAGGCGCGCGCGATACCCATCTTCAGGGTGAAGTCATCGCCCAGACCTTGCGACAGGTTCAGGGACGGACTCCAGTTGTCGCCGACAATGCTGTGATGATCGAAACGCAGGCCTGGCGTTAGCATGGTGCTGTCGGTCAGCTCCATGTTGTTTTCGGCAAACAGCGAGAATATCTCTGCTTTGGAATACGGGCTGCGGTCAGTACTGGACGATCCCGGAATATCGCCGCCCATAAAGGTTTGCGAGTTGGAGAGCATATCTTTCATGCGCTGTTGGGTCCATTCGGTACCCACCGTCAAGTTCTGATTCACGAAGAGATCGAACGGAACGCTTACTTCGCTGTGCAGCATGACGTCATTCAGATCGGCATCAACGTATTTCTGCGAGGCTTTTGGATCGAAGATGCCTTCGGTGCCCCCCGCTAAACCTTCTGGCGTTCGGGAGTTGCGGGTATGTTCATACTGTACCCAGTTACTGGTGGTGACGCCGTTATCCCAGCCGCCATTCCAGGTGAGGGCGTAATTCTGGCGATACATACGGTTGGTTTCTTCCCCGTAGCTATCTTTCACCAACTGGTTGGTGTTGGTGTTCTGCGTATCACCGGCGTAGAGGTTGCCCTGGCGGTTGTAACCAGCTTCGAATTCCAGAGACTGGAGCGGGGCGAAATCCCAGCGTACAACGCCATTGATATCTTTATTGATCACCCCTTCACGACCCGCAGGCAACGTGTCGGCATAGCTGCCAGTACGTTCCGATTGATGGCCCTGGTTGATGTCACGCGCATCGGCCTGCGTTTTGTCGAGATTACCGAACAGACGGAAACTGAAATCCCCGCCCAGCGGGCCGTTCAGGCTAAAGTTGGTGCGTTTGGTTGAACCTTCTTCTTTATGTTCCGGCGCGTTGAAATAGGTGTTCCACGAACCGTGCCATTCGCTGCTGCCCTTTTTGGTGATGATGTTCACCACGCCACCGGCGGCGCCATTACCGTAACGGGCTGCGGCAGGACCGCGCAGCACTTCGATACGTTCAATCATCTCCGGCGGCACCCATGAGGTATCACCACGGGTATCGCGTTCACCGCGCCAGCCAAGGCGCACAGAGTTACGGCTGGTGACCGGTTTGCCGTCAATCAGGATCAGGGTATTTTCCGGGCCCATCCCGCGAATATCAATTTGACGATTGTTCCCGCGCTGACCACTGGTGGAGTTGCCCGTCAGGTTGACGCCAGGCATGGTGCGGATGATTTCCGACACATCGCGGGCGGGGGGATTTTTGCGGATTTCGTCCGCGGTGATGGTGGAAACGCCCGGCGCCTGTAAGTTCTGTTGGGCGGCGGTAACCACAATAGTGTCTTCGTTGGCGACGGCAGGATTGTCTGCTGTCTCTTCTGCCAGTGCGGGCAGCGCTACCCCATAAATCCCTAAATTGACCAGTAAGGCCAGGGAATGAATCTTCTTGTTCATTGTATGTCCTGCTTTTTTTAGCCACGTGTGCCAACGTCGCCCGGTAAAGGGGAGTTAGCCTGATGTCGCCCGCCTCTGCGAAGACCCTCCATTCCAGAAAAGCACGCAGTGCCAGAGCGTTTATAAGTGGTGAAATACTGTTCGCGCTTCCCACAGCGCGACAATACGCTATTGCAAATGCAAATAGTTATCAATAATATTATCAATATATTTCAGCGATGAATGAAAAATTGCACAATAAACATGGGGTTATGTTGGTGGCAGCGTTTTCGGTGGGAAGTGATAGCTGGTGGCAGTCAAAAAATGGACCTGAATGGGTACGTACGGAGAACGGTGATTGCCGGGTCACTTTCTGGTGGCGCGACCCGCAGGGAACAGAAAATCACTCCCCAATACGCCGTGTATGGGTCTACATCACGGGTGTCACCGATCATCATCAAAATGCCATTCCGCAGTCAATGCAGCGCATTGCCGGGACGGATGTCTGGCAGTGGAGCACGGAACTCAGCGCCCACTGGCGGGGCAGTTACTGTTTTATCCCGTCTGCGCGCGACGATATTTTTACCTCATTGGTAGCCGGTGAAACGCCTGACCGCACGACGCTTCGTGAAGGATGGCGACAACTTTTACCGCAGGCGATTGCCGATCCTCTCAACCCCGTCAGTTGGACCGGGGGAAGAGGTCATGCCGTTTCGGCGCTGGAAATGCCCGATGCTCCGGCACAGCCAGGATGGGATCACCCTGAAAAACCGGATACCCCCCCGCGTTGTTTGCAATGGCGCAGCGAACGTCTGGGCAACACCCGACCCGTGTGGGTGTTTACCACCGGGAAAAATTCCGGGGAGAAACGTCCGCTGGCGATTCTGCTGGACGGACAGTTTTGGGCGCAGAGCATGCCGGTCTGGTCCGCTCTCACCTCGCTCACGTCCCGAAAGCAGCTTCCGGCTGCGGTTTATCTGCTGATCGATGCCATCGACACCCCTCACCGTAGCCGGGAATTGCCGTGCAACGCCGACTTCTGGCTGGCGGTGCAGCAGGAGTTATTGCCGCAAGTGCAGTCCGTCGTGCCCTTTAGCGATAGCCCTGAGCAGACGATCGTTGCCGGACAAAGTTTTGGTGGACTTTCGTCGCTGTACGCAGGACTGCACTGGCCTGAGCGATTTGGCTGTGTGTTGAGTCAATCGGGATCTTACTGGTGGCCGCATCGCGGCGCACAGCAGGAAGGGATCGTTACTGAGCAATTGAAGACGGGCGCTGTTTCGGCTCAGGGATTGCGCATTGTGCTGGAGGCGGGCATCAGAGAACCAATCATTTTTGAGGCGAATCAGGCGCTTTACCGCCAGTTGCATAACGTGCAGCCGTCGGTGTGCTGGCGTCAGGTTGACGGCGGACATGATGCGCTTTGCTGGCGCGGCGGATTAATGCAGGGGTTGATGACGTTATGGCAACCGCTGACTGACCCCCGCGAGCACCAGAACAATCAGGCCTGATCCGGGCGGGTTTCCACGACAGGAGTTGAGTATGGAATTCAGTAATCCCTTCGATAATCCGCAGGGACAGTTTTACATTCTGCAAAATGCGCAGCGCCAGTTTAGTCTCTGGCCTCAGCAGTGTTCACTGCCCGCGGGCTGGCAGGTGGTGTGCGAGCCGCAATCACAAGAAGACTGCCAACAATGGCTGGCGACCCACTGGACGACATTGACGCCCGCCCATTATGCCGATGTGCAGGAGGCACAATGACCCAACGTTTACCTTTGGTCGCCGCGCAGCCGGGGATCTGGATGGCGGAAAAGCTCTCTTCTTTGCCTTCCGCCTGGAGTGTGGCGCATTACGTGGAATTATGCGGCGAGCTGGACGCGCCTTTACTGGCGAAAGCGGCCGTGGCGGGAATGAAACAGGCTGACACGCTGCGTTTGCGGTTCACGGAAGATAACGGAGACGTCTGGCAATGGGTTGATCCACAGTTACCGATTGCCGAGCCGGAGATCATCGACCTGCGCGGTGAATCTGCGCCCGTCGCCGCCGCGCTGGCGGTGATGCACGCCGATCTCGGGCAAAATCTGCGGGCCGATGGCGGAAAACCGCTTGCCCTGCACTTATTGATTCAGGTGGATGACACTCGCTGGTACTGGTATCAACGCTATCATCATTTGCTGGTGGATGGCTTTAGTTTCCCGGCCATTACGCGACAGATCGCCGCCATTTACCGCGCATGGCAACGGGGAGAACCAACACCGGACTCCCCGTTTACCCCCTTTGCCGAGGTCGTGGACGAGTATCAGCGCTACCGTGACAGTGAAGCGTATCAGCGTGATGGGGCATTTTGGTCGCAACAGCGCACTCAGTTACCACCTCCCGCATCGCTCTCTTCCGCCGCCTTGTCTGGCGGTGCCGCCAGCGCTGATGTTCTGCGCATGAAATTGAACGTGCCGGAAGGCATGTTCCGCCAACTGGCAACCCGTATGCCCCATGTGCAGCGCGCAGATCTCGCGTTGGCGCTGGTATCACTATGGCTTGGGCGGTTATGTGGACGCCCTGATTACACCGCCGGCTTTATCTTTATGCGGCGGATGGGATCGGCCGCGTTGACCGCGACGGGGCCGGTGCTGAATGTGCTGCCGTTGGGTGTGAACATCAGGGCGGCAGAAACGCTTGCGGAACTGGCGACGCGCCTTGCCGGACAACTGAAGAAAATGCGTCGCCATCAACGTTATGACGCCGAACAGATTGTCCGCGACAGCGGACGCGCAGCGGGCGGCGAACCGTTATTCGGCCCGGTTCTGAACGTGAAAGTGTTTGACTATCAGCTGGATACCCTAGGCGTTCAGGCTATCACCCACACGCTGGCGACGGGACCGGTTAACGATCTGGAACTGGCGCTCTTCCCTGATGAAGAGGGCGGCCTGAGTATTGAAATCCTCGCCAATAAACAGCGCTATGAGGAAGCAACCTTAGTTCAGCATGCTTCGCGTCTGATGGCGCTGATTAACCAGTTTGCGGCAAATCCTTCGCTGCGCTGTGGCGATGCCGACATGCTGTTGCCTGCCGAGAAAGAACTGCTCGCGAAGGTGAATGCGACGGCGGTGAATATCCCGTCGACTACGCTCAGCGCGCTGGTGGCGGAACAGACATATAAAACGCCGGATGCCCCTGCGCTGGCGGATGCGCGCTATCAGTTCAGCTATCGCGAAATGCGTGAGCAGGTGGTGGCGCTCGCCAATTTACTGCGTGAACGTGGGGTGAAGCCGGGGGACAGTGTGGCGGTGGCGTTGCCACGCTCGGTGTTCCTGACGTTAGCGCTGCATGGCATTGTCGAAGCCGGGGCTGCCTGGCTACCGCTGGATACGGGATATCCGGACGATCGACTGCGAATGATGCTGGAAGATGCACAGCCAAAACTATTGATTACCACCGATGAGCAACGGGCCCGGTTTAGCGGTATTCCAGGTCTGGAAAGTCTGTGCTACAGCGAGCCGCTGGCGGCTGGCGACACCGCGCCGTTAGCACTTTCTCAGCCACACCATACGGCATATATCATTTTCACCTCGGGTTCGACGGGAAGACCGAAAGGGGTGATGGTGGGGCAAACGGCGATCGTGAACCGTTTGCTGTGGATGCAGGATCACTATTCGCTGACGACAGACGATGTGGTGGCGCAAAAAACGCCGTGTAGTTTCGACGTTTCGGTGTGGGAGTTTTTCTGGCCGTTTATTGCCGGCGCCAGGCTGGTGATGGCGGAGCCGGAGGCGCATCGCGATCCGCTGGCGATGCAGCATTTCTTTGCACGCTACGGTGTGACCACCACCCATTTTGTACCGTCAATGCTGGCGGCGTTTGTCGCCTCGCTGACGTCTGAAGCCGCCCGCAAACGTTGTGCCTCGTTAAAGCATGTTTTTTGCAGTGGAGAGGCTCTGCCCAGCGATCTGTGCCGCGAGTGGCAACAGCTGACCGGCGCGCCGCTGCATAATTTGTATGGGCCAACGGAAGCGGCAGTAGATGTCAGTTGGTATCCGGCCTGTGGCGATGAACTTGCCGCGGTGACCGGAAGTAGCGTGCCGATTGGTTATCCGGTCTGGAATACCGGTCTGCGGATCCTCGATGCCATGATGCGCCCAGTGCCTCCGGGAACGGCGGGGGATTTGTATTTGACCGGCATCCAGCTGGCGCAAGGCTATCTGGGAAGGGCGGATTTAACGGCAAGTCGTTTTATCGCCGATCCGTTTGCGCCGGGTGAACGGATGTACCGCACCGGCGATGTGGCGCGCTGGCTTACCTCTGGCGCTGTAGAGTATCTGGGGCGCAGTGACGATCAGCTTAAGATCCGGGGTCAGCGTATTGAACTGGGGGAAATCGACCGCGTGATGCAAATGCTGCCGGATGTCGAGCATGCCGTTGCCCATGCCTGTGTGTTTAATCAGGCGGTGGCAACGGGCGGCGATGCCCGACAACTGGTGGGATATCTGGTATCACGTTCCGGTTTGCCGCTGGATGTGACTGCGTTGCAGGAACAGCTCCGTGAAAAACTCCCGCAGCATATGGTTCCGGTGGTGCTGCTTCAACTGGCGGAGCTGCCGCTGAGCGCCAACGGAAAACTGGATCGCAAAGCATTGCCGATGCCGCAGGTGACGAAACGTACGCAAGGGCGTGCGCCGCTTCCCGGTACGGAAACGACGATCGCTAACGCCTTTGCCCGAATGCTGGGATGCGAGGTCAACGATGTGGAAGCCGATTTCTTCGCGCTGGGGGGGCACTCATTGTTGGCGATGAAGCTGGCCGCGCAGTTGAGTCAGACATTCGCGCGCCAGGTCACGCCGGGTCAGATTATGGTGGCCTCCACCGTCGCACAACTGAGTGCGCTGCTGGATACCGTTGAAGACGAACATTCCCAGCAACTGGGATTCGAAACGCTGTTGCCGCTGCGCGAAAGCGATGGGCCGACGCTGTTTTGTTTCCATCCGGCTTCCGGTTTCGCCTGGCAGTTTAGCGTCCTGGCGCGCTACCTCGCGCCACAGTGGTCAATCATGGGGATTCAGTCGCCACGGCCCTATGGTCCAATGCAGACGGCGGCGAACCTTGATGAGGTCTGTGAGCACCATTTGGCGACGCTGCTGAAACAGCAGCCGCATGGTCCGTACTATTTACTGGGGTATTCTCTGGGAGGGACGCTGGCGCAGGGAATCGCTGCGCGCTTACGCGCCCGGGGGGAAAACGTCGCTTTCCTCGGTCTGCTGGATACCTGGCCGCCAGAAACGCAAAACTGGCAGGAGAAAGAGGCCAACGGATTAGATCCGGAAGTGTTGGCCGAGATCGATCGCGAGCGTGAAGCGTTTCTGTCCGCTCAGCGTGGGCATGCCAGCGAGGCGTTGTTCACCGCCATAGAAGGAAATTATGCGGATGCGGTACGCTTGCTCACCACGGCGCGTAGCGTACCGTTTGATGGTCGGGCTACACTCTTTGTGGCTCAACGAACGCTACCAGAAGGCGTTAGCCCTGAGCGGAGTTGGGCTCCGTGGATAGCCGGGTTGGATATCTACCGCCAAGACTGCGCGCATGTCGATATTATTTCGCCGTCCGCGTTCGAGAATATTGGCCCAATAATCCGTGAGCTGCTTAGCATATAACGGGCGTTTTCTGGACGCTTTCAGATAATATCATTATACAAACCCATAATAAGAGCTAATTATTATGGGTTTTTGTTTGTATTGATTGCTATTTAACATAAATGAAACATAACCAGAGGGTAAGCACAATTCCTAATAATGGGTTTGATGAGGACTATTATACAAAGATCGTTTCGGATAATTCTGAGTAGCTGTTAGAATCGTGTCAAAGAAGGATTCTTTCATCAAGTTTTGTACTCAGGTTATACGGTATGTCATCACTTAATGTTAAACACGAAAAAGACTCGGAATTTACTGCCTGGCAACCCGCATCGGCAACCCGTAATAGTAATGAGATTGATTTATTAAACCTCATTGATGTTTTATGGCGTGCGAAAAGTCGAATTGTTGCTGTCGTTTTTGCTTTTGCATGTATCGGGTTACTGATCTCATTTCTCCTACCGCAAAAGTGGACCAGCGAGGCGATTGTCACACCGCCTGAACCTATTCAGTGGCAGGGGCTTGAGAAAACCCTGACGAAACTGCGGGTGCTGGATATGGATGTGAGCGTCGATCGTGGCGGCGTATTCAACCTTTTTATCAAGAAATTTCAATCCCCTTCATTACTCGAAGACTACCTCCGCTCATCACCTTACGTTATGGATCAGCTGAAAGATGCCAATATCGATGAGATGGATTTGCACCGGGCAATCGTGGCGCTGAGTGAAAAAATGAAAGCGGTCGACAGCAATGTGGGTAAGAAAAATGAAACGTCGTTATATACGTCGTGGACCTTGAGTTTTACCGCACCTACGCAAGAAGAAGCGCAGAAGGTTCTTGCAGGGTATATCCAGTTTGTTTCTGATCTCGTCGTGAAAGAGTCTATTGAGAATATTCGAAACAAGCTGGAAATCAAAACCAGTTTTGAGAAAGAGCGACTGGCGATGGATCGGGTCAGGCTCAAAAACCAGCTTGAGGCCAATATTCAGCGACTCAATTACTCACTGGAGATCGCCAATGCGGCCGGGATCAAAAAGCCAGTCTACAGTAACGGTCAGGCAGTAAAAGATGACCCTGATTTCTCTATTTCACTGGGCGCTGACGGTATTGCACGTAAACTACAAATCGAAAAATCCGTGACGGACGTCGCCGAAATTAATGCGGAATTACGTAATCGCCAGTACCACGTGGAGCAACTGAGCGTGATGAATGTCAAGGATGTCAAATTTGTTCCCTTCAAATACCAACTGGTGCCTTCACTGCCTGTGAAGAAAGATGGTCCAGGCAAGTCTATCATCGTGATTCTGGCGGCGTTATTGGGCGGCATGGTGGCGTGCGGTGGGGTATTACTGCGGCATGCATTGATATCCCGCAAGATGGGGGAATCCCTCTTAATGGAAGAGCAACTGACCTGATGATCTGCCGGAGGGGGAGCCCTCCGGCTATCATGACAGGGCGTCCGGAGACGAGTTTCCGGAACGCCCAAGTGGGACGACTAACGGCGTTCCAGCGATCGGGTCTTCAATGATCATGCAACGCAGCCCATAGATTTCTTCAATCAGTTCCGATGTCACGATCTCCTTCGGCGCGCCCTGTGCCACTATTTTGCCTTCACGTAACGCAATCAGATGCGTGGCATACCGACAGGCCTGATTCAAATCATGCAGGACAGCGGCGAGGGTATAGCCTTTCTCACGATTCAGTTCACTCAGCAACTCTAGCAGATCAATCTGGTGGCTGATATCCAACCATGTTGTGGGTTCATCCAGTAGCATGATGGACGTCTCTTGCGCCAGCACCATGGCTATCCAGGCACGCTGGCGCTGTCCGCCGGAAAGTGTATCCACACTTTGTGTCGCCAGATTTGTGATCCCCGTGGCGCGCATGGCGCGCATGACCGCCTCTTCATCTTCTTTGCGCCAGCGGGTAAACAAGGGTTGATGCGGATAGCGACCACGCGCGACCAACTCCTGTACGGTGATATCGCCGGGCGTAGTGGCATTTTGCGCCAGCAGACCGATACGACGGGCCACTTCTTTACTGGCGTAGTGCTGAATATGCTCGCCATCCAACCAGACGTGTCCTTTGGCGGGGGTCATCAGGCGACTCAACGTACGCAGCAGCGTCGATTTTCCGCACCCATTCGGTCCGATAATGGCGGTGAAATGGCCGTCGGGAATCGAGACATTCAGATTTTCTGCCACGGTAAATTTGCCGTACCCCAGCGTTAACTGGTCGCCACGCAAACGGGCTACTGATTCGGTCATTTTTTGCGGGACTCCTGAATTAACAAGACGATAAGATAAATGCCGCCAAGACTGACGGTAACAACGCCCACCGGGAGCTGATAAGGCATAAACAGTTGTTGGGCAACCTGATCCGCGAGCAGCAGTAATAATGCGCCGCACAGGGCTGACTGGGTTAATCCCCAGCGAGCGGTGCCGCTGAGGCGACGCGCAATATGTGGCGCGACAAGCGCGATAAAGGAGATAGGACCGGCGAGAGCCGTCGCGGCGGCGGTCAGGACCACCGCCACCAGCATCATCAGCAAGCGGGAGCGCTCCACGCTAACACCGAGTGCGCAGGCGCTGTCATCCCCCATCTCCAGCAGACGCATACGCCGTACCAGAAGCGCCGCACAAACCAGCATGACGACGATCAACGGGGCTGAGGGCCAGGTTTTAGCCCATGTCAGCCCGTTGAGCGAACCCGCATTCCATAAACCGGCGGTAAGCGCCGTCTCTAAGGAGGCTTCCAGCAGCAGCCAGGTATTAAATGCCACCAGCATCGCGCGTACGCCGATGCCGATAATAATCAGCCTGAAGGTCTCAATACCGTTACGCCAGGCAAGCGCCCAGACCACCAGCGAAGTGAGTATCCCCCCCAACATCGCGCTGAGTGCAATCGCCGTCAGATGTTGACCAAATAGCACCATGGCAATCAGCACGCCGCTCCATGCGCCAGTGTTGAACCCCATCACATCCGGGCTTCCCAGCGGGTTACGCATTAACGACTGGAAAATCGCGCCGCTGACGCCAAGGGCTGCGCCGATAAGCAACGCCATCAGCACGCGCGGTAAACGCCATTCGGTGACGACCAGCGTGATGCTGCGCGGAGCGTCTCCCCACAATGCAGCGATAATTTGCGAGGTATCCAGCGTGACGGCGCCGCTGCGCAGACTCCATAAACTGACGCATACTGCGCCGAACAGAAGCCACAGACAGCAGAGGATCAGACGGCGGGAAACGTGTTTCATATACCGGCACCTCCGCGTTGTCTGCGTCGGACAAGGAAAATGAGTACCGGCGCGCCAATAAACGCGCTGACGACGGAAACGCGTAATTCGCCAGGGACAATCACACGACCAATGATATCGGCAAACAGCAGCAGGGCGGGGGTAGCCAGAAGTGTGACGGGCAAAGACCAGCGGTGATCGGCTCCGACCAACCAGCGTGCCATGTGCGGCATCATCAGACCAATGAACGCGATTGGACCGACAATTGCCGTTGCGCTCCCGCATAACACGGTAATCACCAACAGGCCGATAATCTGAGTACGCGCCACCTTGTTGCCGAGCGCCGTGGCGGTATCGCTGCCCAGGCTCAGACTATTGAGCGCCCGGCTCAGGCATAGCGCAACAACGCCTGCTATCAGTACCGGTGCCAGTACCACCTTCAGCGTTTGCAAACTGCGGATATCCAACGAGCCCGCTTGCCAGAAGCGGAGTTGGTCGTATACATCCGGGTTAAGTAGGGCAATTCCACTGGATAGCCCTTCCAGCACCGCGCTGAGCGCGACACCTGCCAGCGTCAGCCGTACCGGACTTAACTGACCGCCCCCCTGACTGCCGGTAAACGCTACAATCAGCGACGCCGCAAGGGCACCGGCAAATGCCATCAAGAGTTGTTCCTCTGCGGAGGAGTAGCCGAAAAGTGCGGCGCCCAGAACAATGGCAAAGCTGGCGCCGGCATTAACGCCAAGAATGCCCGGATCGGCTAGCGGGTTGCGGGAGAGCGTTTGCATTAAGGCACCGGCAAGACCCAGCGCGCCACCGGCCAGTAATCCGGCCAGCGTACGCGGCAGTCGCGCATCCAGCACGATAACGCAGTCAGGGCTTTGACAGCTACCGGTCAGTGCGTCCAGAACGACAGAGGCTGGCAGTGGTTTTGCGCCTATAGCCAGACTTAATGCGGTGGCGAGAACAAGTAATAACAACAATCCGGGGACGGCGATTGCGCGCGTCACGGAAATAGAGCATGACATATCAACTTCCCTGATAATGATAGTAATTATCGTTATCGATCTTATTTGGTTATGTTAGCATGTGCAGCCTCTGAATGGATATTTAAAAAAGCTCGTATTAAGGCGTTGTAATGAATCGACAATCCTGGCTGTTGAATCTCAGCCTGTTGAAGACGCACCCGGCATTCCGTGCGGTTTTCCTTGCCCGTTTTATCTCCATCGTTTCGCTGGGTTTGCTCGGCGTGGCGGTTCCGGTACAAATCCAGATGATGACCCACTCAACGTGGCAGGTAGGTTTGTCGGTGACGTTGACCGGCAGCGCAATGTTTGTGGGTCTGATGGTGGGCGGCGTATTGGCCGATCGCTATGAGCGTAAAAAAGTGATCCTGCTGGCGCGCGGTACCTGTGGTATCGGCTTCATCGGCCTGTGTCTGAACGCGCTGCTGCCGGAACCTTCGCTGCTGGCGATTTATCTGCTTGGCTTATGGGATGGTTTCTTTGCGTCGCTGGGTGTCACCGCGCTGTTGGCGGCAACGCCAGCGCTGGTCGGCCGTGAAAATCTGATGCAGGCGGGGGCCATAACGATGCTGACGGTTCGCCTGGGGTCGGTGATCTCTCCCATGCTGGGCGGACTGCTATTAGCCACGGGGGGCGTGGCCTGGAACTATGGTCTGGCGGCGGCTGGCACCTTTATAACACTGCTGCCGTTATTGCGACTTCCGCTGTTGCCTCCACCGCCTCAGCCGCGTGAGCATCCGCTTAAATCGCTGCTGGCGGCGTTCCGCTTTTTGTTTGCCAGCCCGCTTATCGGCGGTATTGCGCTGCTCGGCGGTTTGCTGACCATGGCGAGCGCGGTGCGGGTGCTCTATCCGGCGCTGGCGCTGAACTGGCACATGTCTGCGGCGCAAATTGGTTTCCTCTATGCCGCCATTCCCCTCGGCGCAGCGGTAGGCGCGCTGACCAGCGGACAACTGGCTCACAGCGTACGCCCTGGTCTGATTATGCTGGCCTCCACGGTAGGTTCCTTCCTGGCGATTGGCTTGTTTGGCCTGATGCCTGTCTGGGCGCTGGGCGTTATTTGCCTCGCGCTGTTTGGCTGGCTTAGCGCCATCAGTTCGTTACTGCAATACACGATGCTACAAACGCAAACGCCGGAATCGATGCTCGGCAGGATTAACGGCCTGTGGACGGCGCAGAACGTTACCGGGGATGCTATCGGCGCGGCGCTGTTAGGCGGTCTCGGCGCGATGATGACACCGGTCGCCTCGGCAAGCGTAAGTGGATTTGGACTGGTGATTGTAGGGTTATTACTACTGCTGTTGCTGAGTGAATTGCGACGTTTTCGCCAGACGCCTGCAAGTGCCTGATGGCGCTTTGCTTACCAGGCCTACGGGATATGTAGGCCGGATAAGGTATTAGCCGTCATCCGGCACAATAAATTAAAACAGGACGGCAAGACGGTTCAACAGTAACGTCGCACTGTAGTAGTCCAGGCGGAACGTTTCGGTACCCAGCGCGTAAACACGTTTACTTTGCACCGCCGGCAGGTGCGCCAGCAACGGGTTGGCATAAATGGCATTGGCGTCGTTGCTGTCACCAGCAAACAAGAATAGCGCCTCGCCGTTCAGACCCGCCGCCAGATTTTCACCGCCGAGCTGGACGATGTCGTGGCGTTTACCCTGACTGGTGCTGGTGTGCATGTTCGTTGGCAACGCGGCCAGCGTGAAGCCGAGTTGCTCCATCATCTTGCCCTGCGCAGACTCAGGTGTCCATAAATTGGCGGTGTGCGCGGCGGCGGTGTACACCAGCGCGCTGACCGGTTGCGGCGGCAGCTTAATCTTCTGTTTTACCACCGCCATCTGCTGGTCAAATTCAGCAATGCGTTGCGCCGCCTGTTTTTCCTGGCCTGTGATCTCGCCGAGTTGCGTCAGCAATGACTGCCAGCTTTTATCGTCATAGTTGATGATAAGCGTCGGTGCGATGGAAGAGAGCTGATCATAAAGCGCCAGCGCAGAGTCGCCGCCGGTGGCGCTGATCAGGATGAGATCGGGCATCTGTGCGGCCACCGCTTCAGCACTGGGTTCGCCAATGTACAGGCGGTTCAGTTTGCGCGCTTTTGCGACCTCGCTCCATTGGCGCAGGAATCCCTGATCGTCACCGACGCGGTTGTTGGGCGTGGTGGCCCCGCTGGCAATGACCGGGGCGTCAATGGCCAGCAGAGAACCAGTCAGTGTGACGCTGGTCGAGACAATACGCTCAGGTTTGTGCTCCAGCGTGTGTGTTCCACGGCTGTCGGTTACCTGACGTGGCCAGTCAGCGGCGTGGGCTGAGGAGAATCCGAAAACGAAGAGCCCAATCAGCAGGCCAGGCAGAAAAGATAATCTCACAACGCAGTTCCTGTTATCAGTGAAGTTAATGCTTCTCATTTTCATTGTTAGCGAGAAGGGATGCAAGTCAAAGTCGCACAATGTGTTAGCGCAAGAGTTGACATACCGTCTGTTTGCTTTTAGGTTAGCGCCCGAAAATATAAATGATAATCATTATTAAAACCTTTATCATTTTTGGAGGATGATATGGATACGTCACTGGCCGAGGATGTACAGCAGAAAATGGCAACGCTTGCCCCCGATCATTTTTTCTTTATGTCGCCGTATCGCAGTTTTACGACGTCCGGATGCTTCGCCCGCTTTGATGAACCTGCTGTGGATGGGGATTCCCCTGATAGCCCGTTTCAACAAAAATTACATGCGCTGTTTGCGAGGGCCAAATCGCAGGGGATTAAAAACCCGGTCATGGTCGGTGCGATTCCCTTTGATACAAGCCAGCCTTCATCGCTGTTTATACCGGAGTCCTGGCAGACGTTTTCTCGTCCGGCAAAGCAACAGTCATCGCGCTATTTCACTGAGTATCCGTCGTTGAACGTCGTTGCGCGTAAAGCCATTCCTGAGCAGGATGATTTTGAGGAGATGGTGGCGAAAGCGGCGGCGCTGACGGCGACGCCGGAAGTTGACAAAGTGGTGTTGTCGCGTCTGATTGATATCACCACCGACGACAATATCGATAGCGGAGCCTTGCTGGAACGCCTCGTAGCGCAGAACCCTGTTAGTTACAACTTCCATGTCCCGCTGGAAGACGGCGGGGTATTGCTCG
Organism: Citrobacter sp. R56; assembly: GCF_016811995.1. Taxonomy (GTDB): domain Bacteria; phylum Pseudomonadota; class Gammaproteobacteria; order Enterobacterales; family Enterobacteriaceae; genus Citrobacter_D; species Citrobacter_D enshiensis. Next base: position 3,246,503 of record NZ_CP069159.1, on the reverse strand, counting down.
GCGCCAGCCCGGAATTGCTGCTGCGTAAAGAGGGCGATCATTTCAGTTCTCTTCCGTTAGCCGGATCTGCTCGCCGCCAGCCTGATGATGTGCTGGACAGAGAGGCGGGTAATCGTCTGCTGGCGTCTGAAAAAGACCGTCATGAACACGACCTGGTCACTCAGGCGATGAAAATAGTGCTGCGCGATCGCAGCCGCGAATTGCAGCTTCCGTCCTCCCCGCAACTGATCACCACCCCCACGCTGTGGCACCTTGGTACACCGTTTGAAGGCAAAGCGAACTTACAAGAGAACGCCCTGACGCTGGCGTGTCTGCTGCACCCAACCCCGGCGTTGAGCGGTTTCCCGCATCAGGTCGCGAAAAAGTGGATCGCAGAACTTGAACCGTTTGACCGCGAATTGTTTGGCGGCATCGTCGGCTGGTGCGACGCCGAAGGCAACGGCGAATGGGTGGTAACGATCCGCTGCGCGACGTTACGCCAGAATCAGGTGCGCTTCTTTGCCGGTGCGGGAATTGTGCCTGCTTCCTCCCCAATTGCGGAGTGGCGTGAAACGGGTACGAAACTTTCCACCATGTTGAATGTGTTCGGACTGCATTAAGGAGTAATGATGAGCATTCCTTTCACCCGGTGGCCAGACGAATTTGCCCGTCGCTACCGTGAAAAAGGGTACTGGCAGGATTTGCCCTTAACGGACATTCTGACCCGCCATGCGCAGAGCGATAAAACGGCGGTGATTGAGGGCGAGCGTCACCTGAGTTATCGCCAACTCAATCAAGTCTCGGAGAACCTGGCCTGCAGCCTGCGTCGTCAGGGGATTAACGCGGGAGACACTGCGCTGGTGCAACTGGGCAATGTGGCGGAGTTATACATCACCTTTTTCGCCCTGTTGAAGATTGGCGTGGCCCCGGTTCTGGCGCTGTTCAGCCATCAGCGAACGGAACTTAATGCGTACGCAAAGCAAATCGAACCGACGCTGCTGATTGCCGATCGCCAGCATGCGTTGTTCGCCGGGGATGATTTCCTGAATGCGTTTATGGCTGAACACGCGTCTGTCCGCGTCATGCAATTGCTTAATGACGAGGGCGAGCACAACCTGCGCGCGGCGATGAGTGAACCCGCCGCAGATTTTACTGCGGCACCGTCGCCGGCCGATGAAGTGGCGTACTTTCAGCTTTCCGGCGGCACAACCGGTACGCCGAAACTGATCCCGCGTACCCATAACGACTATTACTACAGCGTGCGTCGTAGTAACGAAATCTGCCATTTCAGCGAAGAGACTCGCTATTTGTGCGCCATTCCGGCAGCACATAACTATGCCATGAGTTCTCCGGGAGCGCTGGGCGTGTTCCTGGCGGGGGGAACTGTGGTGCTGGCCGCCGATCCGAGCGCCACGCTGTGCTTCCCGCTCATTGAAAAACATCAGATCAATTCAACGGCGCTGGTGCCTCCGGCAGTCAGCCTGTGGCTTCAGGCCATTGGCGAATGGGGGAGTAACGCACAACTGGCGTCACTGAAGCTGCTGCAAGTGGGCGGGGCGCGGCTTTCCGCCACGCTGGCTGCACGCATTCCGGCCGAAATTGGTTGCCAGTTGCAACAGGTGTTTGGGATGGCCGAAGGGCTGGTGAACTACACCCGTCTGGACGACAGCCCGGAGCGCATTATTCATACCCAGGGTCGCCCGATGTGTCCGGATGATGAAGTCTGGGTGGCGGATGCCGAGGGCAATCCGCTGCCGCAAGGGGAAACCGGTCGCCTGATGACGCGTGGGCCGTACACCTTTCGCGGCTATTTCAAAAGTCCTGAGCATAACGCCAATGCATTCGATGCCGACGGTTTTTACTGCTCCGGCGATCTGATCTCGATCGACGAAGCAGGGTACATCACGGTGCAGGGGCGAGAAAAAGATCAGATCAACCGTGGTGGGGAGAAGATCGCCGCCGAAGAGATCGAAAACCTGTTATTGCGTCATCCTTCGGTGATCCACGCGGCGTTGGTCAGCATGGAAGATGAGCTTATGGGGGAGAAAAGCTGCGCGTATCTGGTGGTGAAATCGCCGCTGCGTGCGGTACAGGTACGACGTTTCCTGCGTGAGCAGGGCGTTGCGGAGTTCAAATTACCGGACCGTGTGGAATGCGTTGAGGCTCTGCCTCTGACCCCGGTAGGTAAAGTCGATAAAAAACAATTACGTCAGTGGCTGGCGTCACGGGCACCTGCCTGAAGGAGAAAATAACATGGCTATTCCTAAACTGCAGGCTTACGCGCTGCCCACCGCACTTGATATTCCCTCCAGCAAAGTGAACTGGGACGTTGAACCGGAGCGCGCCGCGCTGCTTATCCATGATATGCAGGACTATTTCGTCAGTTTTTGGGGCGATAATTGCCCGATGATGGAGCAGGTGATCGCCAATATCGCCGCGCTGCGTCAGTACTGTAAAGAGAACCATATTCCGGTCTATTACACCGCTCAGCCTAAAGAGCAAAGTGATGAAGACAGGGCGTTGCTGAACGATATGTGGGGACCGGGGCTGACGCGCTCTCCTGAGCAACAAAAAATTGTCGGGCCGCTGGCGCCGGATGAGGCTGATAACGTGCTGGTGAAATGGCGTTACAGCGCATTCCACCGTTCTCCACTGGAGCAAATGCTGAAAGAAACCGGCCGCAATCAGCTGATCATTACTGGGGTGTATGCGCACATTGGTTGTATGACTACCGCAACGGATGCCTTTATGCGTGATATTAAGCCGTTTATGGTAGCGGATGCGCTGGCCGACTTTAGTCGTGACGAACATCTGATGTCGCTGAATTATGTGGCGGGACGTACTGGCCGCGTGGTCATGACGCAAGAACTGTTGCCCACGCCGGTTCCTGCCAGCAAACAGGCGCTGCGGACGGCTATTCTGCCATTGCTGGATGAGTCCGACGAGCCGATGGACGATGAGAATCTGATCGACTACGGTCTGGATTCGGTGCGCATGATGGCGCTGGCGGCACGCTGGCGTAAAGTGCACAGCGACATCGATTTTGTCATGTTAGCGAAGAACCCGACGATTGACGCCTGGTGGGCGCTGCTTTCCCGCGAGGTGAAATGATGGCTGGTTTTGATTTTCAGGGCAAAACCGTCTGGGTCACCGGTGCCGGAAAAGGCATTGGCTATGCGACGGCGCGGGCGTTTGTCGACGCTGGCGCGCGCGTCACCGGGTTCGATCGTGAATTTACGCGCGACGACTATCCGTTTGCGACCGAGGTGCTGGATATTGCACAGAGTGAGCAGGTGGCGCAGGTGTGTCAGCGCCTGCTGCAAAAAAACGAACGTCTGGACGTGCTGGTGAACGCTGCGGGGATTTTGTGTATGGGCACCACGGATGAACTCAGCGCTGATGAATGGCAGCAGACCTTTGCCGTCAACGTGGGCGGCGCGTTTAATCTCTTCCAGCAGACGATGGCGCAGTTTCGTCACCAGCAGGGGGGAGCTATCGTTACCGTAGCTTCCGATGCCGCACATACGCCGCGGGTTGGCATGAGCGCCTATGGCGCATCGAAAGCGGCGCTGAAAAGTCTGGCGCTGACCGTCGGCCTCGAACTGGCCGCCAGCGGCGTGCGGTGTAATCTCGTTTCACCTGGGTCAACGGACACCGATATGCAGCGCACGTTGTGGGTCAGTGATGACGCCGAACAGCAGCGAATTCGCGGTTTTGGCGAGCAGTTTAAACTCGGCATTCCGTTGGGGAAAATCGCGCGTCCACAGGAAATCGCCAATACCATTCTGTTTCTGGCTTCCGATCTGGCAAGCCACATTACGCTGCAGGATATTGTGGTTGATGGCGGCTCTACGCTTGGGGCATAACGATGATCTGGAAACGCCATTTAACGCTTGAAGAACTGAATGCCACCAGCCAGAACACGATGGTGGCGCATCTTGGCATTGTCTATACCCGACTCGGTGACGACGTGCTGGAAGCGGAAATGCCGGTTGATGCCCGGACGCATCAGCCGTTTGGTTTGCTGCACGGCGGGGCGTCAGCGGCGCTGGCGGAGACGCTGGGTTCAATGGCGGGTTATCTGATGACCCGCGACGGGCAGTGCGTTGTCGGCACCGAACTGAACGCCACTCATCACCGTGCGGTATCACAGGGAAAAGTGCGCGGTGTATGCCAGCCGCTGCATCTCGGACGGCAAAATCAGAGTTGGGAAATTGCTGTTTTTGATGAACAAGGACGGCGTTGTTGCACCTGCCGTTTAGGGACTGCGGTTCTGGGGTAACGTCGGCAAAATAAAATGATATTGCAGGGTTAGCAGGTGAATGGAGTGATCCAGTTAACAATGCAATGTAAATGATCAGTGATATATCTGGTTTATGAAGTTGTCATGTTGTTAAAACCAGCAAAGGTGTTATAGAAACAAAATGTAACATCTCTCTGGAACACGCAAACGGACAACAACCATGAATAAATCAGGGAAATACCTCGTCTGGACAGTGCTCTCTGTAATGGGAGCATTTGCGCTGGGATATATTGCGTTAAACCGTGGTGAACAGATCAACGCGCTGTGGATTGTGGTGGCGTCGGTCTGTGTCTATCTCATTGCCTACCGTTTTTATGGTCTGTATATCGCCAAAAATGTGCTGGCGGTTGACCCGACGCGTATGACGCCTGCCGTGCGTCATAACGACGGTCTGGACTACGTCCCTACCGACAAAAAAGTGCTGTTCGGTCACCATTTTGCCGCCATTGCTGGCGCGGGCCCGCTGGTGGGACCGGTGCTGGCAGCGCAGATGGGCTACCTGCCCGGTATGATCTGGCTGCTGGCTGGCGTGGTGTTAGCCGGGGCGGTGCAGGACTTTATGGTGCTGTTTGTGTCGACTCGCCGCGACGGTCGCTCGTTGGGGGAGTTGGTCAAAGAGGAAATGGGTCCCACAGCAGGCGTTATTGCGCTGGTGGCCTGTTTTATGATCATGGTGATTATTCTGGCGGTGCTGGCGATGATCGTCGTCAAAGCCCTGACCCACAGCCCGTGGGGAACCTATACCGTGGCGTTTACCATTCCGTTGGCGATCTTCATGGGGGTGTACCTGCGTTATCTGCGCCCCGGACGCATTGGCGAAGTGTCGGTCATCGGTCTGGTATTCCTGGTCTTTGCCATCATTTCCGGTGGTTGGGTGGCCCAAAGTCCCACCTGGGCGCCGTACTTTGATTTCACTGGCGTACAGCTGACCTGGATGCTGGTGGGGTACGGTTTTGTGGCGGCAGTGCTGCCCGTATGGCTGCTGCTGGCACCGCGTGACTACCTCTCCACGTTCCTGAAAATTGGCACCATCGTGGGCCTGGCGGTCGGCATTCTGATTATGCGACCCACGCTGACCATGCCCGCGCTGACCAAATTTGTTGACGGTACAGGGCCGGTGTGGACGGGCAACCTGTTCCCGTTCCTGTTTATCACGATTGCCTGTGGGGCGGTGTCCGGATTCCACGCGCTGATCGCTTCCGGCACCACGCCGAAGATGTTGGCGAACGAAGGCCAGGCCTGTTTTATTGGTTACGGCGGTATGCTGATGGAATCCTTCGTTGCCATTATGGCGCTGGTTTCCGCCTGTATTATCGATCCGGGCGTCTACTTTGCCATGAACAGCCCAATGGCCGTGCTGGCGCCAGCCGGTACCACCGATGTGGTGGCTTCTGCGGCGCAGGTGGTGAGCAGTTGGGGCTTTGCGATTACGCCGGACACGCTGCATCAAATCGCCAATGAAGTGGGTGAACAATCCATTATCTCGCGTGCGGGCGGCGCACCGACGCTGGCGGTGGGGATGGCTTACATTCTGCACGGTGCGCTCGGCGGTATGATGGACGTCGCGTTCTGGTATCACTTTGCGATTCTGTTTGAAGCGCTGTTTATTCTGACGGCGGTGGACGCAGGAACCCGCGCAGCGCGCTTTATGCTGCAGGATCTGCTGGGCGTGGTTTCTCCGGGGCTGAAACGCACCGATTCACTGCCTGCCAACCTGCTGGCGACCGCGCTCTGCGTGATGGCCTGGGGTTACTTCCTGCATCAGGGCGTGGTTGACCCTCTGGGCGGAATTAACACCCTGTGGCCGCTGTTTGGTATTGCCAACCAGATGCTGGCGGGTATGGCGCTGATGCTTTGTGCAGTGGTTCTGTTCAAGATGAAACGTCAGCGCTACGCATGGGTCGCCCTCGTCCCCACGTCCTGGCTGCTGATTTGTACGCTCACCGCTGGCTGGCAGAAAGCGTTTAGCCCGGACAACAAAGTGGGTTTCCTGGCTATCGCCAATAAGTTCCAGGCGATGATCGACAGCGGCAAGATCCCGGCGCAGTACACCGAATCGCAATTGTCACAGCTGGTGTTTAACAACCGTCTGGATGCCGGTTTGACTGTCTTCTTCATGGTGGTGGTGGTGGTGCTGGCGGTGTTCTCCATCAAGACCGCGTTGGCGGCCCTGAAGGTCGACAAACCGACGGCAAAAGAGACGCCGTATGAGTCGATGCCGGAAAATGTAGAAGAGATCGTGGCGCAGGCGAAAGGCGCGCACTAATCTTCAACTATTAAGCCCTCTCCGACCGGAGAGGGCGTTTGCATAACAGGTAACCGCTATGTTTGATACGCTCTCAAAAGCCGGGAAATATCTGGGCCAGGCGGCAAGATTGATGATCGGCGTGCCGGACTACGACAACTATGTTGAGCACATGCGCGTCACGCATCCGGACCAAACGCCGATGACCTATGAAGAGTTTTTCCGTGAGCGGCAGGACGCGCGCTATGGGGGAAAAGGCGGCGCGCGTTGTTGCTAGCGGATGCTCTTCATTCTTTCTTACGCGGTGAGGCTGCTTTCAGCGGCTGAACGCAGATTCACCTTGCCGTTATTTCACCGTCCAGGCTTTCGAAAATTGGCGACCTGCAAACAACTCCTGCAGGCCGTTGATTTGTTTCAGACGCAACACTTCATCATCATCCATCCCTAACTCTTTACCGATTTTTTTCTCGTCCCAGCCCAGTTGCGACAGTTCACGAACGATTTCTGACATGGCGTGGATCTGGTGGCGGCCACGTGCGCGGTTATGGCGAATCGTGGACGTAATACGTTCATGGCGCGTGCGCTCCAGGCATGTGACGGGTAGATAGCCTTTCAGGCGCGCTCTTAGCGCCGCTTTTCCTTTTCCTAATTCGTGCCGATGGAAACCATCTATTATCTCGTACTCCTCTGAACTGGATTGCGCCACGACGATCGGTTGTGTGAAGCCGTCTGCTTCAATCGATTTGAGCAGCAGCCTTTTCTCCGGCGGCGCCACATTATTGGGGTTGTAATCGTTTGGCGTAATGTGTTCATTTTTAATCCACAACACGCAGTCGACAGGTTCATGACGAAAAGGGCTGACGCTGTGGATGGCCATTCTGAACTCATTAATAGCGCGGATCCGTTCCTCTTCCGGCAGTGCCGAGAGAAAGTGGGTTAATTCCTGAGTTAATCGTTGTTGCATAGTATTCCCCATTCCTGACGTTTCGCTTTCATGCGTTCGTTATAACGCTGGTAACTTTTCGGTTTTGTTGGACTGAAAGAGAGTGCCCGGCACCAGTAATCATTATTCAGCAGCACTTTGCAGATACGTCGCCATGAAGGGATATCTTTTGTGCCAATATCGCTGTCTTGCGTTTGGGGAATATCGTCCAGACCTTTCTTTTTATACCACTGTAAATAGACGGCGATTTTATTGCAGTAATGTTCGGCGGTTTGTTCCGGCATGCTGTTCAGCAACAGTAAGGCGTACTCTTTCCAGCTTAGATGATCGGGCTTTAAGAGTTTTCGATGACCATAAAAATGGTTGTCGTGACCGGCATAGATACCGCCGCTTTTCACACCGCTTACGCGCGCGCACATGGCTGCCCAGCGTTCGGGTTCGAGGACATGGTACAGCCACAGTCCCTGACGCTGCTCCGGGCCGAAGGGTTCGCAAATCCGCATGTAGCGGGTGGGTACACCGGCCTGGTACATCAGGTTATACAACGGATTACAGCGTTTGTTTGTCTTCGCAAACCAGGTCCAGATATCTGCGGTTTTCCAGTCATACATTGGGTAAATGTACCAGGTATGTCCACCCGGCGCGGAGGTTGTCCAGGGTTTGTCATCAGCAAAACGTTGCTTCTGTAAGGAGGCGATGGTGCCAAATCGGTTGTAAGATTCGTCGGCCCGGATACCGATCAGCATTGCGGCGGGCCGGTTGTTAGAAAACCAGTCAGCAAAAAAACGAACAAACTGCTCAAAGGTCATATTTGGCTGATAAAAAGGAAAATAGCCGGGGTCGGTAATCGCATCCGGTGGCGGTTTGCGTACCCAGTCTGTATTCGGGGCCCAGCATTGCCATTCGGGTTGGTATTGGGATAATGCGTTTTGTGTCGTCAACGGTAAGGCAACCCAATAAAAATCGTCGATGACATCGGAATATTCATTTCGTAGCGCCTGGACATACTCAATGGTGCAAGAGAATTGCGCTTCCCAGTCAATGAATAATACGCAGATCTTTTTCTGTAATTGACGGGCAAGGGTCGCGGTCAGGTGCAGCATGAGACCAGAATCTTTACCGCCAGAAAATGAAACACAGACCCGTGGGAGCGTTTCAAGCGTCCATGTAATGCGCTCTTGCGCGGCCTCCAGGACATTTTGGTCAAGCGGGTATTTATAGATGGACATTTTGGCGGTGGCTCTCAATATTAAATTGATTTTACTCGAAATGTTTTATTATAAGATATGCCAATTATTTAAACATGCAACAGTTTAAAGTATTGTATTTATGAATGTTTTTCGGTGATCAATAATAAATATGGATTAACTTAGTTGAACTGAGGGAAGTAATGTTTTCTGACTGATACAGTGAGTTAATTCGAAATATATATTTTTCAAATCATTTATTAATTAACGACGCACGGTTACTCATATTGTCATGTTGAATAAAAATAATAATGTATGGACGCCCCGGAACATCACAATCTGTAGGTAGTCAATGACGATGCTTTCTTGAGTGCTGACTCCTGCATTATGCGATAAGCGAAGTGAGTGATTTAACCGGGTGACTGGAATGAGAACAATCACCCTTAGTATTACGTTAACGGCTATTCATCATCGCATCCAGCTGTGCTTTTTCTGGCAATCCTACAACCTGCTGCAACGTGTTTTCTTTATTCAAATAGTAGATGGCGGGTGTGACGTTAGCACCCAGATCGTCCATGATTTTTTGATTGACGTTCAGAATACGCATCGCCTCAGGAGGAACGGATGTTGGGATTTCCAACTTGAGTTTGCCGTTCGAGGCTTCATAGTCATGCCAGGTTTTTGCCGGGTCTTTCGTGGTCAGAATCGCCGCCGCAGTTGCCGGGCTTTCAGGTTTGATCACGCCAACCAGCAGGGTTCGCAATTGTACTTTGCCGGATTCTACCCAGGGACGGGCCTGTTGCCAGAATTGCTTGCAGTAAGGGCAGAAAGGATCGGCGAACACATAAAGTACGACGGGCGCATCCTTTTTACCGTCTAACAGCCAGGATGATTTTTCCATGCGCTGCCACAGTTCTCGCCCAGCTGGTGCATAGATCTCTTTTTCTATCAATGCATTGCTGAGGTTCTCACCTTTTTCATTATACATGTACCCGGAGATCGCCTGTTTGCCGTCTGGGGTGAGATAAATGGTGACGCCCATGTCCTGATATTTTCCCAGGTAACCTTTCATCCCGCCCGGCGCATCGAAGGATTTCAGGATTGTAATACCTTGTTTTTCGATGGCTTTGACCGGCGCTGGCAGATCTTCCGCCTGAGCGATGAGAGGGAGGAGAGTCAGCAATAGCGTTCGTTTTAGCATTGTTTTTCCTTAAAAATCAGTGCGAAAGAAAAGGCGCAGATCAAACCTATCACAGCCATAGATAAGACCTTAAGCCGGATGATTGCCCTTTCTTCAGTGGGGTGTTGTAATCCCCTTCGCTGTTACAGCCTTTGTTAAGGTAATGTAGAGCGCAACACATAGCCAGTTTCACTGGCACTGAAGTTACCTACGGGTAGTTCAGGTAATGGGGCCGCCTGAAAAGGGGGCCTTTTTACTTTTTGTCGCCGGTGGCGGCTTAGGGTTCACAAAGTTGTCATGCGTCGGTTGTTAGATAACGCTTATTGATTTGATAATGGAAACGCATTAGCCGAATCGGAAAAATTTCGTTAACTTACAACTCAACGAAAACACGGAGGAAGTACAGATGTCCTTGATTAATACTAAAATTAAACCTTTCAAAAACCAGGCGTTCAAAAACGGTGAATTCATCGAAGTTACCGAAAAAGATACCGAAGGCCGCTGGAGCGTTTTCTTCTTCTACCCGGCTGACTTCACTTTCGTATGCCCGACTGAACTGGGTGACGTTGCTGACCATTACGATGAACTGCAGAAACTGGGCGTAGACGTTTACTCTGTTTCTACCGATACCCACTTCACTCACAAAGCATGGCACAGCAGCTCTGAAACCATCGCGAAAATCAAATATGCGATGATCGGCGACCCGACTGGCGCCCTGACCCGTAACTTCGACAACATGCGTGAAGACGAAGGTCTGGCTGACCGCGCAACCTTCGTTGTTGACCCGCAGGGTATCATCCAGGCAATCGAAGTTACCGCTGAAGGCATTGGCCGCGATGCGTCTGACCTGCTGCGTAAAATCAAAGCGGCTCAGTATGTGGCTTCTCACCCAGGCGAAGTTTGCCCGGCGAAATGGAAAGAAGGCGAAGCGACTTTAGCACCGTCTTTAGACCTGGTTGGTAAGATCTAAGCCTTTAAGGCGCTTCGAAGCCGGATGGCGCTGCGCTTATCCGGCCTACACATCGGGCCTACAACATCGTAGGCCGGGTAAACGAAGTGCCACCCGGCAATCAATGGGCGCATCAGCGCCCATTTCATTCCAACACTATGATGCAAGCCGCATTCAGGCTGCCCGCAAGGCCGCTTGCATGATGATGTTTTTAAAGCAGGAGATTAACGATGCTCGACGCTAACATGAAAACCCAGCTCAAGGCTTACCTTGAGAAACTGACGAAACCTGTTGAGCTGATTGCCACGCTGGATGACAGCGCCAAATCGGCGGAAATCAAGGAACTGCTGACTGAAATTGCCGAACTGTCAGAGAAAGTCACCTTTAAAGAAGATAACAGCCTGGCCGTACGCAAGCCGTCATTCCTGATAGCCAACCCGGGTTCAACCCAGGGACCGCGTTTTGCCGGCTCCCCGTTGGGGCATGAATTTACCTCTCTGGTACTGGCACTGTTGTGGACCGGTGGTCATCCGTCGAAAGAAGCGCAGACGCTGCTTGAGCAGATCCGCGAAATCGACGGTGATTTTGAGTTTGAAACCTATTACTCGCTCTCTTGCCACAACTGCCCGGACGTGGTGCAGGCACTGAACCTGATGGCAGTGCTGAACCCACGTATTAAGCATACGGCAATCGACGGCGGGACATTCCAGAACGAAATCACCGAACGTAACGTGATGGGCGTTCCGGCGGTTTACGTTAACGGGAAAGAGTTCGGCCAGGGGCGCATGACCCTGACGGAAATCGTCGCGAAAGTGGATACCGGCGCAGAGAAACGCGCAGCAGAAGAGTTGAACACGCGTGATGCGTATGATGTGCTGATTGTCGGCTCTGGCCCGGCGGGCGCTGCGGCGGCTGTTTACTCTGCGCGTAAAGGCATTCGCACGGGGTTGATGGGTGAACGCTTTGGCGGACAGGTACTTGATACCGTGGACATCGAAAACTACATCTCGGTGCCGAAAACCGAAGGTCAAAAGCTGGCGGGGGCATTAAAAGCGCACGTCGATGATTACGATGTGGATGTGATTGATAGCCAGAGCGCCAGTAAACTGGTTCCAGCAGCGCAAGAAGGTGGTCTGCACCAGATTCAAACGGCATCCGGTGCGGTACTGAAAGCACGCAGCATTATCATTGCGACGGGTGCCAAATGGCGCAATATGAACGTACCGGGTGAAGACCAATATCGTACCAAAGGTGTGACGTACTGCCCGCACTGTGACGGCCCGTTGTTTAAAGGCAAACGCGTGGCAGTGATTGGCGGTGGTAACTCCGGTGTGGAAGCGGCTATCGATCTGGCAGGCATTGTGGAGCACGTGACGTTGCTGGAATTTGCGCCGGAGATGAAAGCCGATCAGGTGCTGCAGGATAAAGTTCGCAGCCTGAAAAACGTCGATATCATCCTGAACGCGCAGACCACAGAAGTGAAAGGCGATGGCAGCAAAGTCACTGGGCTTGAGTACCGTGACCGTGTCAGCGGCGATGTTCACAACGTGGCACTGTCGGGCATTTTTGTTCAGATTGGTCTGTTACCTAACACCACCTGGCTGGAAGGCGCTGTTGAACGTAACCGCATGGGTGAAATCATCATTGATGCGAAATGTGAAACCAGCGTGAAGGGCGTATTCGCCGCCGGTGACTGCACCACCGTACCGTACAAGCAGATAATCATCGCGACAGGCGAGGGCGCCAAAGCTTCCTTGAGTTCGTTTGATTATCTGATTCGCACGAAGACCGCATAAAAAAAGACAGTAAGACTGTCACCTGCAAGCTCAAACCGCCTGTGAAATTCCGGGCGGTTTTTTTATTATCTTCAGTTACAACAAAAAGCCCTGCCGGACTCTCTCCAGGCAGGGCTTTTCAGTATCAGACTTGGGCGAATTAACGCACGACCAACACGGGCAGGTTGGCATGGCGGACAACGCTTGACGCATTAGAACCGAGAAGATGGGTGCTGATTGACGGGTTTCGTGACCCAATGACCACCACATCCGCCTTCAGTTCTTCCGCTAAGTCGTTGACCACGTCCCGCACGTTGCCAAAACGAACATGCGGCTTAATCCGCGAAGGATCAAGACTGAAATGACCGACCATCGTTTGCAGGCGGGTTTCCGCTTCGTGCTGTAGATGCTCCTCAAAACGGCGAACATCGGCGGCAAACCGATGCAAACTCAAACTGGCGGAACCCGGCAGGACATGCAGCAGATGAATGACGCCATCCTGTTGCGCCAGAAATTCAGCGTGGCGTACGGCCTTATCGCTCAGTTCCATTTCGAAAACATCAACCGGCATAATGATTGTTTTGTACATAAGCAGTCTCTCCTTGTTATCGCATGAACATATAACATCATATTAATGAATATGATTCTGTCAGTCACGGCACAGATTTAGGTTTTTAAAGGATCAAAGAGGAGACAATACTGAGAATAAGGGATTACCAGTGCTGTTCGAGAAATAGCACAGCGGCAACGAGAATCGCTGCTATCAGGATATACACTACCGTGATACCGAGAGCCTCAGCCATATGCTTTTCCACCGACAGATACCCCAATCAGGTTAGTTCGTCGTAAAAAAAGCAGGAATGATAAATTTGGTTGATATTTAACTGGAAAGAGGATGCGAATGCATCCTCTGCAAAATAACGCGTTTGGCTTTGAAAAGACAGCGTTAGCGCAGGTAATCGCCTGCCGCTTCAGGCTGGTATTCAAGCTCCAGCACTTCAAGGTGCGTGGCGGTGCCACCTGGCAGTTCCCAGTGAATGGTGTCGCCAACGCGCAGACCTAAAAGGGCAGCACCAACCGGAGCCATCACCGACAATTGGGTGCTGCTGTCCGTCATGTTCGCCGGGTAGACCAGCGTGCGAACGCGCGTCTCGCCGTCGGCAAGGTTACGGAATTTCACCCGACTGTTCATGGTCACGACGTTATGCGGCATCTCTTCTGGTGAACACATTTGGGCGCGATCCAGCTCTGCGTTTAACGCATCAGCAATCGGTAAACCGGCAAACGCAGGTTGCTCCAACAGGCGGTCGATGCGTTCGGCGTCGAGGTCGTTGATGATAATAGTTGGTCTGGACATTTATTACTCCATGTCGTCGATACTGCGAGTAGCGCAGGTAAATAATCCCAAAAGAAAACCCTCACCGTCTGGCGGCGAGGGTTTAGCTTTCCTGATGATACTGAGACTTACCCCTTCTTTGAAGTGATTTAGTTCACATTCGGGCAAATCCTTAACATTGATAGCGTTTATAGCATTGAGTGAATTTTAGCCGAAAAACGGGATCGTTCTCAAATTTGCATTATGCTTTTTAAGCGCTCGCCGCGGGCGGGTCCACATACTCAGCGTTTCCTTGAAGGAGAGCTCATGAGCCAGTACGACAAACTCACGTTAAAAGATGGCAGTTATCTGTACTTTAAAGATTGGGGCAGCGGGCAGCCCATCGTCTTTAGCCACGGCTGGCCATTGACGGCAGATGCGTTCGAAGATCAGATGCTTTTTTTGGGATCGAAAGGGTTTCGCGTGATTGCTCACGATCGTCGGGGACATGGCCGTTCGGCACAGCCCTGGGACGGTCATCATATGGATCAGTATGCCGATGATCTGGCCGAGTTGACGTCGCACCTGAATTTAAAAGATGCGGTGCACGTTGGTCATTCGACAGGCGGTGGCGAGGTCGCACGCTACATTGGTCGACACGGGACACAGCGGGTTGCGAAAGCCGTACTGATCGGCGCAGTGACGCCCATCATGGTCAAAACCGATTTTAACCCCAACGGCGTACCGAAAGAGGTGTTTGATGGGATTCGGCAAGGCGTCGTCAACGATCGCGCCGCGTTTTTTTATGAGCTTACCGCGGCGTTTTATGGCTACAACCGGGCTGGAGAAAAAGAGTCAAAAGCGGTGCGCGAAAGCTTTGTCGAGCAAGGTTTACAAGGGTCAATAAAAGCTCTGTACGACTGTATTAAGGCGTTTTCAGAGACTGACCTGCGAGACGATCTCAAAAGAATGACGATTCCGACGCTGGTTATTCATGGCGATGATGATCAAATCGTCCCGTTTGAAACGTGCGGTAAAGCGGCGGCGGCGATGTTGCCTGACGCGCAGTTGAAAATCTACGAAGGGGGATCGCACGGTATTTGTACCACCCATAAACACCAGATTAATCAGGACCTGTTGACGTTTATCCAGTCATAATGGCTGAACAGAGTGTGCTGCGCTGATCCTCTTTATTCAACAGGGAGATGAGCGAAGTGCAATTGGCGTAAAACCGGTGCGGCTTATGCACCGGTTTCATGGCCTTAATATCCGACGCTATCCAGTATAAAACGTTTGCCGCAGTTGCCGGGATGCGGTTGCGATGCAAAAGAGGCGGCAGCCAGCGGCTTGTTGATGGCGTTTGCATGTAACGAAAACTGCATTTCCGTCAGGTAGGCGGGATTGCCGTGGCAGCTCAACTTCACCGCTTTGATGCTCTCTTTGCCCCAGCTTGCCGCCACGGCGGCATCAAAGTCCGCGCGGCTGACGGCTTTACCGTAATGGCTTCTCAGAAAATCTCCCAGCGCGCTGCGCTTAACCTCGCTGTTTAGGCGTACCATTGTGTTGAAATAGACATTCGGATCAAAACCAAAACAGGCACCGTGTTTGGCGTATTCATAGCGTTCAAGGCAAGTGTGTCCTCCGGCACCGGGCATCACCGCGCTCAACTTCGCGGCGCTTTCCAGCGACAGCCCTGTTTGAGGGGCAGCGCATTTACGGCTGGCGCGGGCTTCCGGCAGGTTCGGGATCGGGCGGGTCGCACAGCCGTAGCGCATCCATCGGCGTTCATCCACGTCTCTGACGGCGATGGATTTAGGCAGGCCTGGCCACAGTCCGTGTACGGTCAGAAAATCGGCTTTGTCCTGGGTTTCTTTTTGCAGGCGACATTCGTCAGGTTCCTGACGCTGGCGTTCATGCTGGCTTTGGCAAAAACCGGTTTGCCAGGAGAGCGCCAACACATAGCGGTCGAAATCACCGTACTGTTTCGCCTGAAGTTCGTCGGCTTTCACCGTGGAGACTGGAAGCAGAAATGCGGCCAGTAGAGGACTGTAACGCCATATTGGTTTCATGATTAATTCTGATATATAGAAATACTGTATATCATCTATTTAACCATAAAAAATGCCAGTCAGGTTTATCTGACTGGCATCATTTTCATCCGAGGATGGAGAAGGGGATTAGCTCCACAGCGCCAGAATCGGCCAACCCACCAGCAGCAGCATCGCGATATAGATGACACCAAAGATCGCGCCCAGACGCCAGTAGTCTTTGGATTTCACATAGCCACAGCCGTAAATGATGACGCCAGGGCCAGTCGCGTAAGGCGTCAGACAGCCCATGATACCGATGGACAGAACCAGCAGAATACAAAGGTGTTCCATCGGCACGCCCGGGATACCTTTACCGACCGCCAGAATAACTGGCAGCATGGTCGCGGTATGTGCGGAGAGGCTGGCGAACAGGTAGTGCGCAAAATAGAACACCAGCACCAGGACAATCACCGTTGCGTTAGGCGAGAAGCCTTCCAGGTGAGAACTCATGGTAGAAGCAAACCAGTCGATGAAGCCAGAGCGGGTCAGACCATTCGCCATCACTACCAGCGTAGCGAGGTTGACCAGCGTGTTCCACGCGCTGTTATAACGGGTAATGTCCTTCCACGGCACAACATGCAGTGCCAGCATCAGAGAGACGGCCAGCAGACCAACGGCGGTGGCGTCGATCATTTCGCCGCCAAAAACCCACAGACCTAAGCTGAGCAGTACCAGACCGATCAACGTTGTTTCTTTGCGGGTCAGACTGCCCATGGTTTTAAGCTCGTCACCAGCCCATGCAGCGACTTCCGCACTGTGGGTGACTTCCGGCTTGTAGAGCACGTATGAGAGCCACGGCGCAACGATCAGCAAAATAATGCCCACTGGCAGGAAGCTCAGGAACCATTGCAGCCAGCTAATCTGAATACCTGCAATTTTGCTGACGAATTCCAGACCCAGTACGTTCGGTGCCGCGCCGGTGACAAACATGGAAGAACTGAGACTGGTACTGATCACCATCATCCACATCAGATACCCACCGATACGGCGTGCGGAAGGATCGTTAGGGAATGATTTAAACAGCGGCGGCAGGTTTTTGATTACCGGGAATACGGTCCCCCCGGTTCGCGCCGTGTTAGAGGGCGTAAACGGCGCCAGAAGGATGTCAATGATGACAATGGCATAGCCCAGCGTCAGGGTACGCTTACCCATGAATTTCACCAGGAACAGCGCGATTCGACGTCCCAGACCAGTCACTTCGTAGCCCAGAGCGAAAATAAAGGCGCCAAATACCAGCCATACGGTGGTGCTGGAGAAACCGGCCAGCCCCCATTTCAACGCCTGTTTACCGGCATCAAAACTGGGGTCCGCCAGCTCTTTGGCATCAAACAGCAGGTAGTTGCTGCCAATCACGCAAATGGTAACGGCAATAAAACTGATGGCTGTCGCCGGAATCGGCTCCAGAATCATCCCGACAATCATCGCCACAAAAACGGCGAAATAGTGCCAGGCCTGAGGGGGCATCCCATCGGGGACAGGGATAAGAAACATGACGCCCATTACTACCAATGGGGCCAACAACTTCCATATATTATCTTTAGATAAAGACATGAGTGATTCTCCGGAAAGGATCTTTTATGTAATTGTGTTAATGGTTAACTTGCGAAATTTGAGCTAAAAACCAGGTGACAATCAGTAGATCGGCGCACCCCCCTGGGCTGAGGTTGCGTTCAATGCACTGCTGGTCAAACTGGCGTAGAGAATGAAGATCGGCGGGAGTTCGTATCCCCCCGTTTTGCAGCAGACTCTTTGCCTGCTGCTGTAGCCAGTGCAGCCCCTGCTCCCCACCGCGAGACGCGACGTTGGTATCCCCATTCATCGCCATCAGCAGCAGTAAGGTATCGAGTAACGCCAGTTCAGGATCTCGCCCCTGAGCCAGCAGAGCACGGTAGTGCGGCAGCGCATGATGGATCACCAGCGGATAGCCAGCTTCCGCTTCACCTCGCGCACCGGTTAACCCCAATTGTTGATAGAGACGCTGACCTGCTGTGAGTTGTTGATTGTTCTGGCGCAGTTCGTGCTGTGTCATTCCTGCGCAAAATGCTGCGGCGGTGTGACAGAGCGTCTCGGGAGTGATTGGGGAGTGTCGTTGATGGAGGCGACCCACGGCGGCAAACAGCAATCCCAGTGAAAAAATGCTGCCTTTGTGCGTGTTTACCCCGGCGGTCGCGCGGAACATGTCCGCTTCGCAAGCCATTCCAATCGGACGCAAACCTTTCAGTACGTCTTCTGGCAGCATTTGCGCGCTGTAAGCCCCGTATTCGATAAAGCGTGGCAGCCAGGCCTGGATTGCCAGTGCGCTACGGTGGAAATCTTCCAGCGCCATATCTTTGTGCGCACCACAGTTGAGGCGATCCACCAGACCGGGTTTGGGCGATAAATTCACCTCGGTCATCATGGCGCGCCATCCCAGCGTTGCCCAGTCTTCGAGCAAAGAGGGGGATAGGGCGGTGGTCGTGGTCGACGTTGCTTTATTGGGCATCATGCAGCAACGCCTCCATGTGAATGAGAAGTTCGGAAAGCGCATGGGTTTTACCCCGCGCGCATTCAACGGCGCTTTGCTCGCACAGCAGACAGCGGCGAGGCGGAAGCGCAAAATCGCGGCGGGACATGATGACCCCCTCAGGGGTCAGCACATCGATGTCCCACAAACGTCCCAGTGGGGACTGATGTTCAAGTTCGATCGTGGCAAGCTTGATGTCGCGGGCCGGACCTTCAAGCGCAAACAGCGCTTCCGGCCCGCTGGCTGAAACCACGATGGACTGCTCCCTGATAAACCAGCCAGATTTCTGCATCAGTACGTGCAGAGCATTCACGCCGTGATTAAAGATGCCGCGGGTGACTTCGCTGTCTTTAATCGGCCCTGGCGCTACCACGGTAAAGGAGATCAGTGGTGTAGCATGGCGCGCGAGCCAGGCGTGTTGCTTTGCTTGTCTCTCATCACGGCTGGCGAGCAGCTCGGGAATAGAAACCGCATGACGGGTGGCATTATTAACAGGGAGCAGGTGCATGGTTTATTCCTTCACCTGATGAACGACATCAATGACCGAACCATCGCGGTAACGCACCACGGCAATCACGCGGTCGGTGTATTCAATCGGGCGAGGCTGACCGGTGAGCTGTTGCGCACGTTCGCGCAGCCATTCGATCGACACCACTTTCATTCCCGCTTCTTTCAGACGTTCGGCCAGCTCCGGACGCGCCGGGTTGACGGCGATGCCATGGTCTGTCACCAGAATGTCAACGCTGGATCCAGGGGTCACACAGGTGGTTACATTGTCTACCAGCGTAGGGATACGACCGCGTACCAGCGGAGCGACGATAATTGACAGGGCTGCGGCAACGGCGGTATCGCAGTGACCGCCGGATGCGCCACGCAGTACGCCGTCAGAACCGGTCAGCACGTTGACATTGAAGTGGGTGTCCACTTCCAGCGCGCTCAGTACCACGACATCCAGACGGTCAACCGATGCCCCTTTAGAACCCCAGTTGGCGTACTGGTTGGCGCTGATTTCGATGTGATTCGGGTTGCGAGCCAGTGATTCGGCGGCATTACGGTCAAAGCTCTGTACATCCAGCAGCTTGCGGATCAGCCCTTTTTCATGCAGGTCAACGATGGTGGCGGTGATTCCCCCCAGCGCAAAATCGGCGCGAATGTCGCGGCTGCGCATTTTGTCTTCCAGGAAACGGGTGACGGCGAGAGACGCACCGCCGGTTCCGGTTTGCAGGGAGAATCCCTCTTTGAAGTAGCCAGAGTTGGCGATTACTTCTGCCGCGCTGCGGGCGATCAGCAGTTCGCGCGGGTTGGTGGTCATACGGGTCGCGTCAGCACCGATTTTATCGGCATCACCCACCTGATCGATCTGCACGATGAGATCCACCTGATCCTGAGCAATGCTGGCCGGGTTATGCGGATAGGGCAGTAACGCCTCTGTCAACAGCACGACCTGTTTCGCGTTTTCGGCATCGACTTTCGCATAGCCCAGAGAACCGCAACAGGCTTTACCGGTATAACCATTGGCGTTACCGAAAGGATCGCAAGAGGGAACTCCGAGGAATGCCACATCAATACTCAATTCGCCGCTTTGTACAAGGTGTACACGACCGCCGTGTGAGTGGATTTGCACGGGGTCTTCCAGCAATCCGCGGGAAATTTCTTCCGCCAACGGTCCGCGCAGACCGGAGGTATAGATACGGCTAACCACACCCTTGCGAATGTGACCGACCAGCGGCGCGTGGCAGTCGCTCAGCGAACTGGAGGCCAGGGTCAGATTTTTAAAGCCCATTCTGGCGATCGTGTCCATGACCAGGTTGATCGTCAGATCGCCGCCACGGAAAGCGTGGTGGAAAGAGATAGTCATACCGTCCTGCAAACCGGAACGGCGAATGGCTTCTTCGAGATCGGCACACAGTTTTTTGTTGCGCGGTTTTTGCGCCTGCAGGTTCTGTTTTGAGCTGCTCTGAAAGGCGGAAAGTTCACTTTCCGCGCGGCGACTCCAGGCTGTTACCCGTTCTTGTCGTTGAAGTTGTTCGATTTTCTGCGTCATTTTTTTTTGCCTTATTCTTCGCGGATGCCGGAAAGTTCTGCGCGGGAAAGCACCAGACGAGCACGTTCAATAACCGGGCTGTCTACCATCTTGCCGTTCAGAGAAACGACGCCACGGCCTTCACGGGCAGCGGCTTCAGCGGCCTCCACCACCAGACGGGCATGGGTCACTTCTTTCTGCGTCGGGGCATACAGGTTGTGCAGCAGTTCAATCTGACGTGGGTTAATGAGCGACTTGCCATCAAAACCCAACTGCTTGATATGCGAAGCTTCATTCAGGAAACCCGCTTCGTTGTTGGCATCGGAATAGACCGTGTCAAACGCCTGAATACCGGCAGAACGCGCCGCCTGCAAAATGGAGCATCGGGCAAACAGAAGCTCGGTACCTTCTGGCGAACGCTCGGTACGCAGGTTACGTACGTAGTCTTCCGCGCCCAGCGCAATACCGATCAGACGTTCAGACGCATGCGCAATTTCGACCGCGCGGGTGATGCCCAGCGGCGATTCCACGGCGGCGAGCAAACCGGTGCTGCCGGTTTCGCGGCCGCAGGTTTTCTCAATACGCAGGATCTCTTTTTCAATATCGATAACGTCCTGCGCGGTGTCGGTTTTCGGTAAGCGCACAATATCGGCGCCGCCGCGGACAACGGCTTCCAGGTCGTTGATACCCCATTCAGAATCGAGGGCATTAACGCGCACAATGGTTTCAATATCGCGATAAAGCGGGTGTTGCAGGGCGTGGTACACCAGACGACGAGCGGCATCTTTTTCACGCAGTGCGACAGAGTCTTCCAGATCGAACATCAGCGCATCTGCCGGATAGATGAACGAATTGCTGATCATGGCGGCATTGGCGCCAGGTACGAACAGCATGCTGCGACGGGTGCGGGATTTACGTTGTTGTAAGGAGGTGGAAATCATTGGCGATCCTCCCATGGCAGTGCCTGGATACCGCTGGCGCGCGCCAGCAGGGCTTCCAGTCGGGCGCGTAAAATGCAGTCCAGCGCGCCTTTATCATCGACATTCAGCTGTACGCCGCGCACTTCGTAGCGTGAGAGCACCTCCAGAATGGTCGTGCGGATAGCATCGCCAAACTGTTTTTCAACGCTGCTGTTGATTTGCAGGTCGATTTCCTGCGTGTCGAGCGGAGCGATGCGTATCATCACATCTCCAGACTCAAGTGTGCCGGCGACGGCTGCCTGGTTTATTTTCATTTTTCACCTGTTTCTAATGCGGGGGTCTTTTGGCGGACTGTCGCGCTGGATGGGCTGCGCTCAAGCATGTTCTGCAGATAGTGCAGAGTGGCTTCAGGCACCAGCGGCGCGATAGCCGTGAGATCTTTTTTAACCAGCAGCTTGCGTACCCAGGAGGCGGAAATCGGCATCTCCTGAAAACACAGCCGCTCAATTTCCACCAGCTCAATGGGTGGGGCGGGAAGCGCGGGCGTTTCCAGCCAGTAACGCATATCGTGGTTGTACTGAGAGGTGACGGTACAAAACGGTTCAGTACCCACGAAACGGTGGGTGACGCCCAGTGCGGGCGCCAGGTACTGACGGAAAATCTTCAGGTCGATTTCGGTGTAGCAGTGGTTGATAACACTCTGCTCTTTGATGAAATAGCACGGGAAGGTGGCGCGGGAGATAATGTATTCGGAGCCACGATGGACGGTTAATCGCGGGATATCCGCCGTCCCTTTGAGCACTAAATCAAATCGGTCTTCATACGGGAAACGGGATGTATCCTCTTTGACTAAGAATACGTGCAGCCAGTCACATTGTGCTGCCGCTTGTTGGATCAGGTACCGGTGACCTTGCGTGAATGGGTTGGCATTCATCACGATACAGCCAATTTTTTTGCCGTCCCTCCGCTGTTTTGCCAGGGATTCGGCGTAGCGTTTTAATCGTGTGGTGCTGTTTTCCATCAGCACCATCACGCCAGGTACGCTGGTCAGCGTAGCGAAACCGCACTGCTTGAACAGCGCTTCGTATTCGGTTTTTGTATAGATGAAGAGATGTGTGCAGTGTCTTTCATAGGCGAGATTGATAAGCTCAGTCGCCAGCGTTAGCGCTAAACCTTCGCCCCGTACTGATTCGCTGATGGCCACGCATTTTATGATATTTCCAGCAATGCCACCGCAGGCGATAAGGCGATCGTCACGCATAACAGTTATGAATATTTCAACGGTGGTGTCCACGCTCAGATCATTCTCTTTCAGGAATTGCGTGATCGCCGCCATTTTTATATTTTCAGAGCGTTTGACTTGTGTGAACACATTATTTTCAAACATAGTGAAAAGGCTCCTGAAGATATATATTGTTGCTGGGTTTTTGTGTTTGTTGTGCAATTTTGTCAATTGATAACGTTTTGTTTACGTCAGGGCGTTTTGCTTTTTTTATTCGCCATTAGTCCTCTTTCTCCCTGACATATACATCGTAAGGAGTATTAAAGAGGTAAATTTTGATTTATTTCACAAAGAGTTAGATGGTTTTTATGTGTTTTATGGTTTTAAGTTTTTTAATTAACTTAACGATCATTTAAGGCGTGGTTTTAATTTGTTTAATTGATTTAAGGTGGGGAATCTGTAACGATCTTAGATTATTCTCTTCTTCCGGAAGAAAACATTTTTATTACATCTATGCGTTAAGTGTACCGGTTGACATAGGTAAGGAACAATAATGCCCGCTCATAAAAATAAAAAGCAGTTTCTTTTTTTCCGGCGCCTTGCGTTTCCGTTACGCATTTTTCTCCTTATTCTGGTGGTTTCTATTTTTATCATCGCGGCCCTGGCGCGGTATTTTTCTGCGAGTTTCGAGGACTATCTGGTGACCCATGTCAGGGATATGGCGATGAACCAGGCGAAGATCATTGCCTCGAATGACAGCATTATCTCTGCCGTCGAACACCGTGATTACACACGATTAGCCAGCATTGCGGATAAACTGCAGAGCGATACCGATTTTGACTATGTCGTGATCGGCGACCGCAATTCGATTCGCCTCTACCACCCGAATCCGGCAAAAATTGGTCAGCCCATGCAGTTCACCAAACCCGGCGCGCTTGAAAAGGGTGAAAGCTATTTTATTATGGGGGAGGGGTCTATCGGCATGGCGATGCGCGCCAAGACGCCGATATTCAATGAGTGTGGTCAGGTGATCGGTGTGGTGTCGATTGGTTATCTGGTCAGCAAAATCGATAGCTGGCGACTGGACTTTTTATTACCGATGGCGGGCGTATTTGTCCTGTTATTGTTGCTACTGATGCTACTTTCATGGTTTTTTGCTTCCCATATTCGCCGCCAGATGTTGGGGATGGAACCAAAGCAAATCGCGCGGGTGGTACGCCAGCAGGAGGCGTTGTTTAGTTCTGTCTATGAAGGGCTGATTGCCGTTGATCCTGAAGGGTTTATTACCGCCATTAACCGTAGCGCCAGGAAAATGCTGGGTTTGTCTTCTCCCGGGAGGCAGTGGCTGGGAAAACCGATTGAAGAGGTGGTGAAACCCGCAGATTTTTTCACTCAGGAGATCGCGGAGCCACGCCAGAATGTGATGGCCAATTTTAATGGGCTCAGTGTTATTGCTAATCGCGAGGCGATCCGCTCTGGCGACGAGTTACTTGGGGCGATCATCAGCTTTCGAAGCAAAGATGAGATTTCTACCCTTAATGCGCAACTAAGCCAAATCAAACAATATGTTGAGAGTCTCAGAACTCTGCGCCATGAACATCTAAACTGGATGTCCACGCTCAATGGTTTGCTGCAAATGAAGGAGTATGATCGCGTCCGGGAGATGGTGCAGGGGGAATCGCAGGCGCAGCAACA
Organism: Citrobacter sp. R56; assembly: GCF_016811995.1. Classification (GTDB taxonomy): domain Bacteria; phylum Pseudomonadota; class Gammaproteobacteria; order Enterobacterales; family Enterobacteriaceae; genus Citrobacter_D; species Citrobacter_D enshiensis. The sequence goes on along the minus strand of NZ_CP069159.1, from coordinate 3,222,174 downwards.
GCTTATTGACAGCCTGCGTAGCGCGTTTTCCGACCGTCAGGTCGCCGGTCTACTGTTTGGCAAAGTGCAGCGTGCGCGGGAGTTAGGGCTCCAGATGACGATTGTGCCCGGTAGCCAGCTACACCAGCTTCCGGAAGGGCTTGATAGCACAGAGTTTGCGGCGATTGTCGGGAATCTGCTCGATAATGCCTTTGAAGCCAGTTTGCGGACTCCGCAAGGAAATAATGTCGTTGAGCTCTTTTTGAGCGACGAAGGGGATGAAGTCATCATCGAAGTTGCCGATCAGGGTTGCGGCGTTCCTGAGGCATTGCGCGAAAAAATATTCGAACAGGGGGTCAGTACGCGAACTGACGAACCTGGAGAACATGGCATTGGACTGTATTTGATTGCAAGTTATGTGGGGCGCTGTGGGGGGATCATTGCACTGGAAGACAATGATCCTTGCGGCACCTTGTTTTCTCTATTTCTTCCGAAAGTGAAAAAAAACAATGACGGAACCATTAAGCATACTGATCGTTGAGGATGAAACGCTGCTGGCGGAAATGCACGCGGAATATATTCGCCATATTCCGGGTTTTAAACAGATCTGGCTTGCCGGGAATCTGGCGCAGGCCCGGATGATGATTGAGCGTTTTAAGCCTGGACTTATTTTACTGGATAACTATCTGCCAGACGGAAAGGGCATCACGTTACTCCATGAATTGACGCAGTCACGCTATCCAGGCGGCGTTGTCTTTACCACGGCGGCCAGCGATATGGATACGGTGTCTGAGGCCGTGCGCAGCGGGGCGTTTGATTATCTGATCAAACCGATTGCCTATGAGCGACTCGGTCAAACGCTTACACGGTATCAGCAGCGCCGGCGCATGCTGGCGGGTAACGACAGCGCCAGTCAGCGGCAAATTGACGAAATGTTTAATGCATATGCCAGGGGAGAATCCAAAGGCGATCTGCCTACGGGAATCGATGCGTTAACGCTTAATGCGATACTCAAGCTGTTTAGCGATCCGACGGTTCAGCACACCGCAGAAACCGTGGCGCAGGCGCTGACCATTAGCCGGACGACCTCCCGGCGCTATCTGGAATACTGTGCAGGTCGCCATCTGATTGTTGCAGAGATCGTTCACGGTAAGATTGGCAGGCCGCAACGAATCTACCACGGAGGATGATTCGGCTATGCCGGATAGCGGTGCAATGAGCGTCGCTACCCGGCATTGATACGTTAGCCGCCAACGATCGCGGATGAGGCTGGCACCATGACTTCAGTCGCGACGATAACGATCAGCAGTCCCACCATCACCGGGACAGATGTCCGCTTCACCACTTCAAAAGGAGAGATTTTCGCCATACCGGCAACGGCAACGACTACGCCGGAGACCGGGGAAATAGTACGTCCCAGATTTGACGCCTGCAGCATGGGAATCGACAGGTAAGCCGGGTTAATGCCGGAAGAGTGCGCCAGTTTCGGGATCATCTCCACAAAGGCATAGAAAGGCGCATTACCGGAGCCTGTTGTCATAGCCGCGAGCATGGTCAAAATAACGAGAACCAGCATCAGAATGATGCTTGCTGAGCCAAAAGAGGTGGCGATAGAGATCAGACTCTGAATAAAACCGATGGTGCTCAGACCCTGTGCGAACACACCCGCCGCCACCAACAGCATGACTACGCCCGCAAAGGCGTCCGCCATTCCCCGATACGCCACTTCCAGCCCGGAAAATACTTTTTGCGTATTGAAACCACGAACAAATTCCAGCAAAGCTGCTAACAACATGCAGCCAACCAGAATCGTAATAATGTGCAGTTGCGGGCCCCATTTGCCATCAAACACCAGAACGCCAATGATCGGGGTAAACGGCAGTATTGCGTAAAAAGAGGGCGCGCTGGTGGTGATTTCATTCACATCGAGCATTTCATGTGAAATATTCTCTTTTTTATCCAGATAACGCTGCCAGAAAAAGTGGGCGATCGCCATGCCGATAATGGCGGCGATTGAGATAGGCAGCGTGGTTTTGAATGCAAAATCGATCAGTGGCATTTCCGCTGCTTTTGCGGCCAATACGACATCGCCAGAGGTTGGCGAGAGAATAATCGCCGCTGGAGAAGCACAAATTGCAGCGGCTGCACCACGACTGATACCGACGTTGACCATCACAGGGAAGAGGGTCGCCATCAGCAGTACGCCAAGCCCCGTTGCGGAGGAGACGGCCAGCGACATCAGGCAGGCAACAAAATACGCCGCGATCATCAGCAAATAGGGCGAGTTGATATACTTCAGGGGCTTAGAGGCTAATTTGACCACCATGTCGTTGGCGCCAATATGCGTCATATAGGCGGCGAAACCACACAGCATCATGATCATCATGCCAAGATCGCCGCCGCGACTCATTAGCAGAATTTTAATATATTCAACGATATCCGTCGCTGTATAGCCTGTGCCAGTTTCACTGGCGGGTAAAACTTTGTGCCCCATGAGCGCACTGATAATTAGCAGTACTAACCCACCAACAAATAATACGCCGGTGGCTGAGTAGCCTTTAATGATGTAGCGCGCTACACCCACAATAACCACAACCCCTATAAGGAGTTCAATAAATGTCAACATTATTTCCCCTGTCGCATGGACACCCAGAAAGTGAAAACGAAGTAAATGACTTCAAAATAGTATAAAAATGTGCCGAATAAACTGTATTCCCTTGCTGATTGAAATCAATAAAAAGACGGATTCAACGCCGGGCAGCCTTTTTTTTAGACAAACCCTCTTTTGTTTTTAATTTGATATGAATTTGATGCGATATTGTTAATTTGCAAATAATGGCTGGATTTAAATAAGGTTGAGTCTATTTCCATACAATGAGAAAGGGAATTTGTGAGCATTATTCCTGCGAGGAAATACAGTCGTAGACAATAGAAAACCCGTACTTTGCGATTTTTCTCAGTTCCCTTTTTGTTAAGGTTTCATTTGAGTTGGCTTTGTTACGATCGCCGTCGAACCCAAGAATGGTAATTATGTTGTGATTGTCGCTAAAAAATATTTTCTTATTTATTCATTGCTGTTTGCGCAGTTGATACTCCTGCCTCAGGCCTTTGCAGAGGATAAAGGGTGGCTTGATACGCTGAAGGAGAATGTTGCGCAAACCTGGCAACAACCTGAACATTATGATCTTTATGTCCCAGCGATTACCTGGCATGCGCGATTTGCCTACGATAAAGAGAAAACGGATCGTTACAATGAACGTCCGTGGGGCGCGGGGTTTGGTCAATCACGCTGGGATGATAAAGGTAACTGGCACGGTCTTTATATTATGGCCTTTAAGGATTCTTATAATAAGTGGGAGCCGATTGGAGGCTATGGTTGGGAAAAAACCTGGCGGCCGCTAGCGGATGAGAATTTTCATATGGGGTTAGGTTTTACGGCGGGTGCCACCGCGCGCGATAACTGGAATTATATCCCTGTTCCCGTTTTATTACCGTTGGCTTCCATTGGCTATGGGCCCGCGACATTCCAGATGACTTACATCCCAGGGACCTATAACAACGGGAATGTCTACTTTGCATGGATGCGCTTTCAGTTCTGACGCCTGAATCCCGGACTTTCCTTAATCAAAAAACATCAATAAAAACAAAGTGTAATAACAGTTAGCTAAAAAATAACGCGACATTTATCACTTTTTGGCAAAGTTCGACTGGACAAAATGCACCACAATTGATGTACTGATACCCGACACAGCATTTGTGTCTATTTTTCATGTAAAGGTAATTTTGATGTCTAAGATTAAAGGTAACGTTAAGTGGTTTAATGAGTCCAAAGGATTCGGTTTCATTACTCCGGAAGATGGCAGCAAAGACGTGTTCGTACACTTCTCTGCAATCCAGACCAATGGTTTTAAAACTCTGGCTGAAGGTCAGCGCGTAGAGTTCGAAATCACTAACGGTGCCAAAGGCCCTTCTGCTGCAAACGTAACCGCTCTGTAAGCATACGACAGCAAGAATTCAAAACCCGCTTAATTGCGGGTTTTTTTTCGCTCCTAGTGCGCAGTCGACGCTGAAAAAAGCCAGAAGGCCATTGCCGTCATTGCAAAAGACCCTAACAGGTTGACCAGCACATTGAGCATAGCCCAGCCAAAACGTCCTTCCTGTAGCAGAAAAACGACCTCAGCTGAGAAGGTAGAGAATGTCGTTAAGCCACCGCAAAAGCCGGTGGTGATGAGCACTTTCCACATCGGGTCGATATTCGTCATGCGATTGAACCACGCAAGCCCCATCCCAATGATAAAAGCACCCAATAAGTTTGCCACGAGTGTGCCAACAGGGAGCGCCTGATGCAGTGGGTTAAACCGCATACTCAACAGCCAGCGTGCAACGCTACCTGTACCGCCACCAATAAAAACTGCTAAAAGAAGTTGTAACACAACACAATCCTGCTATTTGATTGGTATAGGGGTGAGTGTAACGCTGAATAATCCTCTTTGGCGAGTTCAACAAACGTAAGTGGAGGGAATATGTTCGTTGCAGCAGGGCAGTTTGCGGTGAGTCCCTTGTGGGAGAAAAATGCACAAACATGCGTCTCGTTAATGTCTCAGGCGGCAGAAAATGGGGTAGCGTTGCTGGTGTTGCCAGAGGCGTTATTGGCGCGTGACGATCTTGACCCCGACTTGTCGGTAAAATCAGCACAGATTCTGGAAGGGGGCTTTTTGACTCGCTTGTTACGTGAGAGCGCCAGCAATGCCATGACGACCATTCTGACCCTTCATGTTCCCTCCACGCCGGGGCGGGCATTTAATATGCTGGTCGCTCTGCGTGCGGGCAAGATTGTTGCACATTACGCGAAACTTCATCTTTACGATGCCTTCTCGATACAAGAGTCCCGCAATGTGGACGCAGGCGATGCCATTGCGCCGCTGCTGGAGGTTGATGATATGAAGGTTGGCCTGATGACCTGTTACGATTTGCGCTTTCCTGAGCTGGCATTGGCGCAGGCGCTTCAGGGAGCGGAATTGCTGGTACTTCCTGCTGCGTGGGTCAGAGGGACGCTTAAGGAGCATCATTGGTCAACGTTATTGGCTGCCAGAGCGCTGGACACTACATGCTATATGATTGCCGCTGGGGAGTGCGGTAATAAAAATATTGGACAAAGCCGTATTATCGATCCGTTTGGCGTCACAATAGCCGCTGCCGCCGAGATGCCGACATTGATTATGGCGGAGGTTTCCGCACAGCGGGTTCGTCAGGTCCGGGCGCAACTTCCGGTGTTACATAACCGACGATTTGCGCCACCGCAATTATTATGACGTATTTTTAAACAATGCTTGATTCACCTTGTTACAGATTGCTATTGTGTGCGCGCGCCAAAAGACCGTTACAATTTTCAGGTTAATACGGCGCGTAACGCAGCCTGTTTTAAGTTAAGAAGGTATCTATGGGTGAGATTAGTATTACCAAACTGCTGGTGGTTGCCGCACTGGTTGTTCTGCTGTTTGGTACCAAGAAGTTACGTACGCTGGGTGGAGACCTGGGATCGGCAATTAAAGGCTTCAAGAAAGCGATGAACGATGAAGATGCCGGAGCGAAGAAAGACGCAAGCGGCGACGTTCAGGCTGAGAAACTCTCTCACAAAGAGTAATACCCGGAGCAGGATGTCCGCACGTTATACTCTACAGAGAAAAAAAACCGGCGATTTGCCGGTTTTTTTTCTCTGAAATGTAAATGAGTGTTACACGATCACTTAACTTCCAGTCCTTTTGCCTGCAGGTCTGCATGGTAAGAGGAACGAACAAACGGTCCACATGCGGCATGGGTAAAGCCCATCGCCATCGCTTCCGCTTTCATCTCATCAAACTCTTCAGGGCTGACATAGCGCTGTACCGGCAGGTGGTGACGACTTGGCTGCAGATACTGACCCAGCGTCAGCATGGTCACGCCATGACGACGTAAATCGCGCATAACCTCGATGATTTCAGCGTTGGTTTCACCCAAGCCGACCATCAGACCCGATTTGGTTGGGATCTCCGGATGCGCTTCTTTAAAGCGTTCCAGTAGCTTCAGAGACCAATTGTAGTCAGCCCCCGGGCGCACCTGGCGATAGATACGCGGAACGTTTTCAAGGTTATGGTTAAATACATCCGGCGGTGTTGCTGTGAGGATCTCCAGCGCGCGATCCATACGGCCACGGAAGTCCGGTACCAGCGTCTCAATTTTGATCGTCGGGCTTTTCTCACGAATGGCCGTAATGCAATCAGCAAAGTGCTGAGCGCCGCCATCACGCAGATCGTCGCGATCGACGGAGGTGATGACAACATAGCGTAACGCCATATCAGCAATCGTCTGCGCCAGTTTTGACGGTTCGTTGGCGTCCGGGGCGACCGGACGTCCATGTGCAACGTCACAGAACGGACAACGGCGGGTACAAATCGCGCCGAGGATCATGAACGTCGCGGTACCGTGATTGAAACATTCAGCCAGGTTAGGGCAGGAGGCTTCCTCGCAGACAGAATGCAGGCCATTCTTACGCATTGCTGCTTTGATGCCCTGAATACGAGTGGAGTCCGCTGGAAGCTTTATTTTCATCCATTCCGGTTTACGCAGCAGGGCTTCACGCTCTGTTGCCACATTTTTAACCGGGATAAGGGCCATCTTATCGGCATCGCGGTATTTAACACCGCGTTCCATCACAATGGGTTTACTCATAGCGTGCGTGTTCCAGTTGCGAATAACGAAGGTAAGCGTTTCAATTCAAGGGAATGTTGTATTTATCAACTATTTTTGAATTAGCTATACGCAGTATATCATTGAAACGGGCCATAAAGCAGCCTGAGTGGCCGGCAAAATGTAAAATAGTTGTTGTTTTGTGCTCTTCATCCACCCTCCCGGGTGGCTAAGCAGCAACATCTTCACATCGGAAAGCATCGCGTATGATGTCGATAACGTTCTCAAGAATAGGATCGCGCAGGCTCACTTTGTTGTAATGCAGCGAAAATGCGATTTTTTCATCGTTGAGAGCGGCGTAAGGAATATTTTTAAGCGACCAGCAATGGCTAAACAACGTATAAAAACGTGCAGGCATCATGCCGATCACATCGCTGTTCGCAATCATCGACGCGATAGTAAAGATGTTGTAGCTACTAAAACTGACCTGCCGTTCCGGGAACATCTCTTGCACACGTTGACGTAACGGGTGCAGATTCTGACCTTCCAGCATCAGCAGGGTATGCTCTGCATTCTTCAGATTGTCTTCGGTAAGTGATACCGAAAGCAAAGGGTGATCCTGACGACAGACAAGCTCCATGGTGTCTGTAAACAAGACGTGGCGGTGTATCGTCTGATTGTTATAGGTGTGGTTGTCGATGATCAGGTCTGTCTGAAACTGGGCCAGTTGGTTTTCCGCATTGCTGACGGGAATGTTGCGCAGCAGAAGTTGCGGGTAACGCTGCCTGATGGCTTTGTAGATTTCAGGCATGACCAGCGCGCCGACAGAAGGGGTTGTACCGATGGTAATCGTGCGTTGCTTATCGTAACTGCCTGTCAGATCCAGTGCCCCAAGAATCGATTCCAGGCCCTGGCTGATATACTCATGCAGGTGTGTGGCGTAAGTGGTTGGCGTAACGCCCTGACCTTTTCTAATAAATAAGGGGTCCGGGAATATCGTCCGTAGTTTTTGAATAGACTGGCTAATAGCAGACGGCGTCAGATTGAGAATTTTGGCGGCATTAACAATGCCTTTATGGACATAGACCGCTTCAAAAATAGTCAAAAGATTAAGATCGATATTTCTTAGTGTCTTGAATATTTGAGGTTTTTCTTCTAATTGATGTTCGGGGGAACGTTTTTCAGACAGGTTATTGTCATTCACTTTTTTGCTCCGGAATCATTCGTTACATGAATGATATAATAAATATAATACTCTAAATTTATATTTTAGATTGAAAGTTAATCAATATTGCCATCTGCATTTCTTTCAATAAAAGAGTTGAAAAATATTCTTTATTTTCCATATGACCCGCCATTTCATCATGCGGATGGATGAGGGGAACCCTATAACGACGTTATAGTTGATTGATTGAAAATATAGAAAGCGGGCGGAGAAGTAAAGCATTCAAAGTGTATATAGTTAATGACCCAAAAATATATGGGTCATTATATTTTACGGATTAAGCCTGGATATATTCATGCTCTGGATTGTTAAGTAAAGCTAACATGTTCGCCAGCAATCGGGGGCGTACATTGTCGGTTGTCGCTTCGCTATCCCAGTGAGAGATTTTGGTCATTTCCATCCCTGCGTAACCGCAAGGGTTGATACGTAAGAACGGTGAGAGATCCATATTTACGTTAAGTGCCAGACCATGAAATGAACAGCCGCGGCGAATGCGTAAACCCAAAGAGCAAATTTTCTTTTCGCCAACATAAACGCCTGGCGCATCGGCACGCGGATGTGCGTCGATATTCAGCTCTGCAAGGGTATTGACGACAGTCTGTTCCAGCAACGTAACCAGCTCACGTACGCCCAGCTTACGGCGCTTAAGATCCAACAGTACATACATCACCTGCTGGCCAGGGCCGTGGTAAGTGACTTGCCCGCCGCGATCGCTCTGGATTACGGGAATATCTCCCGGCATTAATACGTGTTCCGCTTTACCGGCCTGACCTTGCGTGAAGACAGGATGATGCTCAACCAGCCAAATTTCATCATTGCTGTTTTCATCGCGGGTATCGGTGAATTCGTGCATAGCCTGGGAAACGGGCTCGTAAGGCTGAAGACCGAGCTGGCGGACAAGAATTTTATCCTGATACAAAACGGCATCTCCGTAGAGAATGAATAAAAGAAGGGAGAGTATAACACAGAGGGAAACGCTGTTACCCGGACGACGCCGGGTAACCACGGTAATACGACTTACAGCACCATACGAACGATGTCGATGTTGCCTAATTCTTCATACAGGGTTTCTACTTGCTCAATGTGGGTAGCATTGATGGTGATAGAGACCGAGTGGTAATTGCCTTTGCTGCTTGGTTTTACCGTCGGGGAGTAATCACCTGGCGCATGGCGCTGTACCACTTCAACCACCTGATCAACCAGCTCAGGCAACGCCTGCCCCATTACTTTGTAAGTAAATGGTGTAGGGAATTCAAGCAGTTCGTTAAGTTTGGTTTTCATGTCAGCTCCGGCGTAACGTAAATAAAATAATAACTCCCGCCAAAAGCGGGAGTTTTACTGATGCTTAGTATATGGGGATGGAAATCACACTTTCAAGTGTTCAATTTTTAACCAAACCAGTGGTGGAACATTAACTTAATGTAATCAACGATTTTACCGAAGAAGTTACCTTCAGGAATTTCCTGCAGCACCACCAGTGGGCGCTGCTCGATGGTTTTACCATCAAGCTGGAAGTTGATTGTGCCGACCACCTGGTTTTTCTGCAGTGGGGCATGCAATTCAGTGGTGTTCAGAACATAGCTGGCTTTCAGGTCTTTCATTCGACCGCGTGGGATAGTCAGGTAGACGTCTTTATCGACACCTAACGAGGCGCGATCGGTATCACCAAACCAGGCAGGTTCAGAAGCGAACTCTTTACCGACCTTCAATGGGTTCACGGTTTCAAAGAAACGGAAGCCCCAGGTCAGCAGTTTTTTGCTTTCTGTTTCACGCCCTTTGTAAGTACGACCGCCCATCACTGCAGAAATTAAACGCATCTGACCTTCGGTCGCAGAGGCGACAAGGTTATACCCTGCTTTGTCAGTGTGGCCCGTTTTGATACCGTCGACCTTCAGGCTGTTATCCCACAGCAGACCGTTACGGTTTAACTGACGAATACCGTTAAAGGTAAATTCTTTTTCCCGGTAGATGGAGTATTCGTTAGGCACGTCGCGGATTAAGGCCTGACCGATCAGCGCCATGTCGCGCGCAGAGCTGTATTGACCGTCTGCATCAAGACCATGCACCGTCTGGAAATGCGTGTTTTGCAAGCCCAGCGCGCTAACGTAGCTGTTCATCAGGCCGACAAAGGCGTCCTGGCTACCCGCGGCGAAATCAGCCATCGCGACGCAGGCGTCGTTACCGGATTGCAGGTTAATACCACGGATCAACTGTGAAACTGGAACCTGCATACCAGGTTTCAGGAACATCAGGGATGAACCTTTAAATACCGGGTTGCCTGTCGCCCAGGCGTCGTTGCCAACAGTAACCAGATCCGTTTCTTTAAATTTACCGGCTTTCATTGCCTGACCGATGACATAGCTGGTCATCATCTTCGTCAGACTTGCCGGGTCGCGACGCATGTCAGCGTTCTGCTCTGCCAGGACTTTTCCGGAATTGTAATCGATCAGGATGTATGACTCCGCATCGATCTGCGGAACACCCGGGATCATGGTTTTAATATTCAGGTCATCGGCATGCACAGCGGATATGGAGGCTGCGCAAAGAGCCGTGGTGAGCGCCATGCGCTGCAGGAAACGAGCGGAAAAAGTGGTCTTCATGGTCTGAACTACGACATCCGTGATGAAATTAAAAAAAGTGCCCTACTATAGCAAATGCTATACCCGCAGGCATCTGACTTTCGGCATGACTTTGTTAGCGTCATTGACAAAATTGACAGTTCAGATGCCTGCTTTACACCGCTACGCGCCGGTAATAAAGGACTGTAATTGAGCTTCGGATTGCAAACGTTGTTGCAAGGTACTGGCTTCGTTTTTACTGGCGAACGGCCCGAGTTGAATACGCCAGACGGCACCGTTTTGCACTACGCGACCCGGTACACCAAACTGCTGGCCTAAGCGCTGTTGATACTGTTTCGCGCGAGCCTGATCGCTCACGGCACCGACCTGAACCACAAAGTGACCGCTGGTAGACGCCGATGAGACTGGCGCTACTGCCGCGCTTGATGTGGGAGTGGTGACGGGCGTCGTCGTGGCGGGAGCAGGGGCTGGCGTGGGTTCGCTACCTTCCAGCACGCCCGGCGCTAACGTAGTTGGCGCGCCCAGGAAACCGCTGCTGCTGACTGGCGCACCGGCAGAATCTTCGCTTGTTAGCGTCGAGTTGCTGATCGGGCGAACATCACCTTGTGGCGGTGTTGAGTCTGGTGCAGAAGAGGGACTCCCCATTCCGCCGCTGAGGTCAGGGCGAGAGGGCAGGGCGTAAGTTTGTTTTGCAACGGTCGTACACGCCATACCGGGTCCGGAGAGCGATCCGTCCTGAGCCACAATAATAGGGTCAATTCGCACTTTGGTATTGTTCGACGTGTTCAGTCGGTCGGCAGCGGCACGGGAGAGGGAAATCACCCGATCATTGCCGTAAGGGCCGCGATCGTTGATACGAACGACAATCATGCGACCGTTGGCCAGGTTAGTGATTCGCACATAGCTGGGGATCGGCAGCGTTGGGTGCGCTGCGGTAAGCTGCATAGGATCGAACGCTTCGCCTGACGCGGTCAGGTTGCTACCCGGCTCGGCATCATAAATAGCGGCGAGCCCAGCCTGGCTAAAGCGAGAAGGATCCTGCACGATTTTGTAGCTTTTACCGTCGCGCTGATAATCCTGATTTGCCGTTGGGTTGAGCGGTTCAAAACGCGGATCGGCTCCGCTGATTTCAACAATCGGCCCATTACATACCGCTGGCTGCGGTGCGACGGTCGTTTGTTGCTGACCATCATCACTCGAACACGCCGCGAGCATTCCTGCTGCGATGCAGATTCCAAACCACTGCTTACGCATTGCGTACCCCTTACACGCTTTTCGACAACATTTTTCTGTGGGTGTGGATCGACATAACAATCCCGAACCCGGCCATCAGCACGATCAGTGCGGAGCCACCATAACTGACCAGCGGGAGTGGAACCCCGACAACGGGCAGAATACCGCTCACCATACCAATATTTACGAAAACATAAACGAATAATATCAACATCAAACCGCCAGCCATGACTCGGCCGAAGGTGGTTTGCGCTCTGGCGGCAATCCACAGCCCGCGCATGATCAGCAAAATATAAAGTGCCAGTAGAATGAGTATACCGACCAGACCGAGCTCTTCCGCCAGCACCGCGAAGATAAAGTCGGTATGGCGTTCGGGTAAGAATTCCAGCTGCGACTGCGTGCCGTGTAACCAACCCTTGCCGCGCAGGCCACCGGAGCCAATGGCAATTTTAGACTGGATAATGTGATAACCCGCACCCAGAGGGTCGGTTTCCGGATCAAGAAGCATCATTACGCGTTGGCGCTGATAGTCATGCATCAGGAAGAACCACAAGATGGGGATAAACGCGGCAACCAGCACCACGGCAACGCCAATCAGTCGCCAGCTCAGGCCGGAAAGGAACAGCACGAACAGACCGGAAAGCGCGACCAGAATCGAAGTGCCAAGGTCGGGCTGTGCTGCAACCAGCAGCGTTGGCATGAAGATCAATACCAGCGCGATCGCCGTGTTCTTTAATGATGGCGGGCAGACATCACGGTTGATAAAGCGCGCGACCATCAGGGGGACCGCTATTTTTGCAATCTCAGAGGGTTGAAAGCGCACGATGCCAAGATCAAGCCAGCGTTGTGCCCCTTTGGATATTGCGCCGAAGGCATCGACCGCCACCAGCAAAATAATACAGATAATATACAGGTAGGGGGCCCAGCCTTCGTAGACTCGAGGGGGGATCTGCGCCATCACCACCATGACTACCAGGCCCATGGCGATTTGCCCTACTTTTCGCTCCATCATGCCAATGTCCTGGCCGCTGGCGCTCCAGATAACCAGTGAGCTGTATACCAGCAGCGCAAGCAGAATAAGCATCATGGTGGGATCGATATGAATCTTGTCCCAGAACGTTCGTTTATTCGGATTATCCGTCATGATTATTGGTCCTCCGCCGCTGTAACCGCTGGGTTTTCCGCTGGCAAATTGGTGTTGTTGTCACCCAACATGATGTGGTCGAGGATTTGACGCATGATCGTACCTACCGCCGGACCTGCACCACCGTTTTCAAGGATGATAGCCACGGCAACCCGGGGATCGTTGTACGGCGCGAATGCCGTCATCAGTTTATGGTCACGTAAACGCTCGGCAATTTTGTGCGCATTGTAGGTTTCATTGGCTTTCAGACCAAAGACCTGCGCGGTACCGGACTTTGCGGCAATTTTATAAGGCGCGCTGGCGAAGTATTTATGCGCAGTACCGTTCCCACGGTTTGCCACGCCATACATCCCGTCTTTAGCCAGTTCCCAGTAACCCGAATGGATATCCCCGACCGGTTTTTCGGGCGGTTGTTCCCAGGGAACCTGTTTACCGTTTTCTGTTGTACTCATCAGGAGATGGGGAACCTTCACCACACCGTCGTTGATGAGGATCATCAGCGCTTTACTCATCTGGATAGGCGTCGCGGTCCAGTATCCCTGACCGATACCCACCGGAATGGTATCACCCTGATACCACGGTTTCTTAAAGCGCTTTTGCTTCCACTCACGGGTTGGCATGTTACCGGAACGCTCTTCGGAGAGGTCGATACCGGTATAATGACCGTAGCCAAACTTACTCATCCACTCGGAGAGGCGGTCTATCCCCATATCATAGGCAATCTGATAGAAAAACGTATCCGCCGACTCTTCTAGTGATTTCGTGATGTTAAGGTGGCCATGTCCCCATTTTTTCCAGTCGCGGTAGCGCTTCTCGGAACCTGGCAACTGCCACCAACCTGGGTCAAACAGACCGGTATTACGGTTGATCACGCCTGCACTGAGCGCAGATACCACCACATACGGTTTCACCGTCGAGGCGGGAGGATAAACGCCCTGGGTGGCGCGGTTAACCAGCGGCGTATTCGGATCGTTGAGCAAACCTGAATAATCTTTGCTGGAGATGCCATCGACAAAGAGGTTAGGATCGTAACTTGGCATGGAGACCATCGCCAGTACGCCGCCCGTTCGGGGATCGGTCACCACGACAGCGGCACGACTGCCTGCCAGCAGCGTTTCGATATATTGCTGAAGTTTGAGATCCAGTGTCAGGTAGATGTCGTGCCCGGCCTGCGGCGGCACCTCTTTGAGCTGGCGGATCACGCGGCCACGGTTGTTGACTTCAACTTCTTCGTAACCCGTCTGACCGTGCAGAACCTCTTCGTAATAACGCTCAATCCCGAGCTTACCGATATCATGCGTTGCGGCATAGTTGGCCAGTTTGCCGTCTTTATCAAGGCGCTCGACATCTTTGTCGTTAATCTTCGAAACGTAGCCAATGACGTGGGTCAGCGCCGAACCATACGGGTAGTAGCGACGTTTGTAGCCTTTTACTTCCACGCCGGGAAAACGGTACTGATTGACGGCAAAACGCGCCACCTGTACTTCTGTCAGATTCGTTTTAACGGGAATTGAGGTAAAGCGGTGGGAGCGCGAGCGCTCTTTTTTGAAGGCAGCGATATCGTCATCGTTTAAATCGACGACACTGCGCAGCGCATCCAGCGTTTCCTGAACGTTATCCACCTTTTCCGGCATCATTTCTATCTGGTAAATGGTGCGGTTAAGGGCTAAGGGAATACCGTTACGGTCATATATGATCCCGCGACTGGGGGCGATAGGCACCAGTTTTATACGGTTTTCATTTGAACGGGTCTGATAATCGGTAAAACGCACGATTTGCAGATTATAAAGGTTGGCGATGAGCACGCCGGTCAGCAGCAATATACCCAAAAAGGCAACCAGCGCCCGGCGCACAAACAGCGCGGACTCAGCCGTATAGTCGCGAAAAGAATTCTGTAGTTTCATCCGCTGCTTAATCTACTCAAGGCTTAAACGATCACTCACGGTGATAAGGGTGATTGGTGGTAATGCTCCACGCCCGGTACAGACTCTCTGCGACCAGCACCCGCACAAGAGGGTGGGGAAGCGTTAGCGCAGAGAGGGACCAGCTTTGTTCTGCCGCCGCTTTACAGGCAGGAGATAATCCCTCCGGGCCGCCAATCAGCAGGCTGACGTCGCGGCCATCCAGCTTCCAGCGTTCCAGTTCTGTCGCCAGTTGCGGCGTATCCCAGGGTTTGCCTGGGATATCCAGGGTGACGATGCGGTTTTTGCCTGCGGCGGCCAGCATCTGCTCACCCTCTTTATCGAGTATGCGTTTAATGTCCGCGTTCTTGCCGCGCTTTCCCGCTGGAATTTCTATCAGCTCAAAAGGCATGTCTTTTGGAAAACGCCGAAGGTACTCCGTAAATCCCGTTTGTACCCAGTCAGGCATTTTCGTGCCAACAGCGACAAGTTGAAGCTTCACGCATTAACTCCAGAGTTTTTCCAGTTCGTACAGACGACGGCTCTCTTCCTGCATGACATGAACGATGACATCGCCCAGGTCAACGACGATCCAGTCCGCGACGTTTTCACCTTCAACGCCGAGCGGCAGCATGCCGGCAGCGCGAGATTCCTGTACCACGTGGTCGGCGATGGACATAACATGACGGCTGGATGTACCGGTGCAGATAATCATGCAGTCGGTGATACTGGATTTACCCTGAACGTCTAAGGCGATGATGTCCTGACCTTTCAGGTCATCAATTTTGTCAATAACAAAATCCTGGAGTGCTTTACCCTGCAAGTTTTCCCCCTGGGGTATGAATAGAGATAAAAAGGTCCGTTAGTATACCTGAACCAGAGGCGATGTCGGGACAAAAGTCACCGAACAGGCTTTAGAAAGTGGGCTATCATCCCACCCCACGCAACAGAATGCATCGCCATTTTTGTAAAACAATTTCTGCGAAGCTCTGAACGACGAAAAAAGTCTGGCTGCGGAGGATATCAGCCTGTCAGGGGGTGTCAATGATCGCGACGCCGCTGAAGTGAAAAAAGAGCGTTTTACTCCCCAGGCTTCCAGACTGCCCGGCTGTTCAAAACCTTTAACGTGGCAAAATCTTCACAGAAATCAATGGCGCTCCAACTGCCCTGATCGACCCGGAAATGCCATATCGAGGTGGCGGGCATCGATAATAGCCGTGCAATCAGCAGGCTCAACACGCCCTGGTGGCTGACCACCAGTAAGTTATTATATTCTTTGTAATCAGATAATTGTGCGATGAACCGTTCGATGCGCTGCGAAAATGCCTGGAAACCTTCGCCATTGGTGGGAATGGCGTTTTGCCAGTCTGCGCACCAGGCGGCGTAGCTTTCCGCGTCTTCACGTGCCAGATCGCGATGGTGTCGCATTTCCCAGTCGCCAAAAAACATCTCATTAAGCTCCGGCAAAATACGTACCGGAACGTCGCGTTCATGCAGGACTAACCGCGCGGTGTGGCGGGCGCGCTCCAGTTCACTGCAAAACACGTTCTCGAAAGGTACATCACGCAGCAATGTATTCAATGTGCTGGCCTGTGCTATTCCTTTGTCTGTCAGTGGTGTGGGTGCATGACCACTGTATAGCCCGGCTACGTTAGCTTCGGTTTCCCCATGACGTACTAACCAGAGTCGCATTTTTCCCCTCTTGATACCTATTCACGCAAAACATGATATTCGCCCTGATTGCGCAAGGATTTTTCAATAAACTAGACGCTTTTAACCGGAGCGGCACGATGTCTCTACTGAAGAGTGAACATGGCGGTAACACCCGGGAAGCCGCCGCATTGTTGGGCATCTTGCCTGAACAGCTGCTGGATTTTAGCGCAAATATCAATCCCCTGGGTATGCCTGAAAGCCTAAAACGCGCGATCATCGACAATCTTGCCAGTGCAGAGAAATATCCTGACGTGGAATATTTCAGTTTGCATCAGGCGCTGGCGCGACATCACCACATTCCTGCTGCGTGGATTCTGGCGGGCAATGGCGAAACGGAGTCTATCTTTACGCTGGTTAAAGGCCTCAAACCGCGCCACGCGATGATTGTGACCCCTGGATTTGCCGAATACCGTCGGGCGCTACAGTGGGGGGAGTGTCAGATTCATGAGTTTGCGCTTCGCGAACCCGATGGCTGGCAGTTGACTGACGCGATCCTCGACGCATTGACGCCTGAGCTGGATTGCCTCTTTCTTTGTACGCCCAACAACCCGACCGGGCTACTGCCTGATCCCCATTTGATCCTGACGATCGCCGAACGCTGTAAAGCGTTAGGGATCGCCCTGATCCTGGACGAAGCGTTCATTGATTTTATTCCTGATCAACAGGGATTTATTCCGCTGCTGGAAAAACATCCGCATATCTGGGTTCTGCGCTCGCTCACCAAATTTTACGCCATACCGGGTCTGCGTCTGGGGTATCTGGTCAACAGCGACGAAATTGCCGTGGCGAAGATGCGTAATCAGCAAATGCCGTGGTCTATCAATGCGTTTGCGGCGCTTGCTGGCGAGATTATTTTGCAGGATACCGCTTATCAGCAGGCGACGTGGCAGTGGCTGGCACAAGAGGGGCAGCGATTTTATGCACTTTTGCGTGCATTGCCCGGACTGACGGTGTATCCCGGCCAGGCGAATTATCTTCTGTTACGCTGTGACAGGAAGGGCATTGATTTACAACAGGCTTTGCTGGAGCAACATATTTTAATTCGCAGTTGCGCCAACTACCCGGGGCTTGATGCCCGTTTTTACCGGGTGGCGATTCGTAGCCGAGAGGAGAATAACCGGGTGCTCACTGCGCTAAGCGAAGTGTTTACCGATACAGCCCCTGCTGATTGATGTAATTCAGCACAGACTCTGGCAGCAAATCATCGCAGGGCTCACCTTTTTCCAGACGCTCACGAATTAACGTTGCGGAGATATTGAACCATGGGGTTTCTGCCAGATAGATTTTGCCCGCAGGTAACTGGTGTAAATCATCTGGTACCGACGTCAGATGGCGTTCCAGCCATTGCTGATGTTGCTCATTCGCCATCTGCAGCGGGTATCCCGGACGCCGACAGACGATCAAATGGGTATTGCCCAGAATGGTTTCATAGTCATGCCATGAGGGAAAGGTGAGCAGTGAGTCCTGACCGATGATAAAGGCCAGAGGGCATTCAGGGCCCTGCTCAATCCGCCATTCGCGCAGCGTTTGCGCGGTGTAAGAGGCGGTGGGGCGCTTCAGTTCACGCTCGTCCAGGGCAAATAGCGGTTTGTCGGCGATGGCCAGTTCAAGCATATGTTTGCGCTGGATACCTGAGGCTTCTGGTTGCTGGCGATGCGGCGGCACGTTGTTGGGCATGACAATGACCCGGGATAAGCCAATCAAATTGGCCAGCGTTTCTACGGGTTTGAGATGACCATAATGCACCGGATCAAAGGTGCCGCCAAACAGAGCCTGCAGTGATTTCATAATCAACCATCAATAAAAACATCGGCCAGTGCTTTATGACAGAGCAGGAGAGAGAGTCCCTCCAGCTCAGCCCACACCGACTGACCATAATCTTGTTTAAGCGTAATTTCTGTACGTGTCAGTAACTGTACCGCCTGGCGGAGCTGGGTCTGGCTCAGGCGATTCAGCGCATCGCCCACCATGCTCCGGCGATTTTGCCATACCCGATGCTTGTCAAATAAGGCGCGCAGCGGCGTATGCGCCGATTGTCGTTTCAGGTTAACCAGTAACAGTAACTCACGCTGTATGGTGCGCAGCAGAATCACGGGTTCGCTGCCTTCGAGCCGTAGCTGTTGCAAGATATGCAGCGCGCGTTTGCTTTTGCCCATCAATAACGCGTCCACCCAATGGAAAGGGGTAAAATGGGCGGCATCGTTAACGGCTTGCTCCACGCGTGGCAGCGTGAGTTTCCCGTCGGGCCACAACAATGACAGCCGTTCCAGCGCCTGCGCCAGCGCTAACAGGTTACCTTCGTAGCAGTAACACAGCAGCTGATTTGCCGCGTCATCCAGATGCAGACCATTTTGCTTTGCCCGTGCGGCAACCCAGCGCGGAAGCTGGGCTTGCTCCGGTGTCTGGCAACTGACCTGCACGCCAGCTGCTGCCAGCGCGGTGTACCATGCTGCATTTTCCTGGGCTTTGGTGAGTTTATTGCCCCGAACGATCAGCAGGAGATCGTCATGCAGAAGGGTCGTCAATGTCGCGAGTTGCTCGTTGATGGCAGCGTTAGGGCCATTCTCGGGAAGCAGTAAAAGGAGCGTTTGCCGACTGGCAAACAGACTCATGGCCTGACATATCGAGAAAAGTGAATCCCAGTCGGTACTGGTATCGATCGTGACGGTGTGGTGTTCTTCAAATCCATTGTCGGCAGCGACCTGGCGGATAGCATCCTGGCTTTCCTGCAACAGAAGCGGGTCGTTGCCCAATAATAAATACGCCGCGCGCAGCCCTTCATTGAGCTGTGCGCGGAGTTGTTCAGGGTACAACTTAAGCATCAGTTACCCAGCGTGGTAGTGACGCGTGACGAAGAAGATGCCGGAGCGGCGGTTGAACTCTCAACAGCCGCCTTGTCCTCTTTGGATGACTGAACATCAGCAACATGAACGCTCGGCAGTTTACGAATCAACTGTTCGGCAGCCTTGTCGTACATCTCTTTGATGATCATATCCTGTTCGTTATCCTTCGCCAGCGCCATCTGCGAGTTATCGAAGAACGAGCGATATACCTTCACGCTGATAGGATAAATGTCATTCCCGGGAACCAATACGCTGGCGTTGACGGTCATCACCATTTGATACTCCGCCGTTTGACCGTCCTGGAAAACAGAGGCCGTATCTTTTGCGATACTCACCCGGCCCAGACGCAACGACGGAACATCCTGACGCATCGAATCTTTATCAAGCAATTCGATATCATTCAGACGTAACTGATTACGCACCGCACGGCTTAACGGGCCGTTTGGATCGCCTGAGTCCAGAATCATGGTTTTCATCGTGTCAGGAACCTGCGTGGTATTACGCAGGTGCCAGCCACACCCGGCGGTGGTCAGCACCGCCAGAGATAACACCAATGTTGTCAGAAATCGCACGCTTCCTCCCGCGCTTAGCCAACGACCAGATTGAGAAGTTTACCCGGAACGTAAATCACTTTACGCACGGTAACCCCATCAAGATATTTTGCCACCAGATGTTCCTGGCCAGCACGTTCGCGAACCTGCTCTTCAGTTGCATTCACCGGAACGGTGATTTTGCCACGGACTTTGCCGTTGACCTGAACCACAACCAGCGTTGAGTCTTCAACCATAGCGCTTTCGTCAGCCACAGGCCACGGCGCGTTATCGATATCGCCTTCGCCTTTCAGCGCCTGCCACAAGGTGAAGCAAGCATGCGGTGTGAACGGGTTGAGCATACGGACAACCGCCAGCAGCGCTTCCTGCATCAGTGCGCGGTCCTGCTCGCTTTCCGTCGGTGCTTTCGCCAGTTTGTTCATCAGCTCCATGATCGCTGCGATCGCGGTGTTGAAGGTCTGACGACGGCCAATATCATCGGTCACTTTCGCAATCGTTTTATGCACGTCACGGCGGAGCGCTTTTTGATCTTCGCTCAGGCTTTCGACATTCAGCGCGACAACATCGCCCTGAGAAGTATGTTCGTAAACCAGTTTCCAGACACGTTTCAGGAAGCGGTTTGCCCCTTCAACACCGGACTCCTGCCACTCCAGCGTCATATCAGCCGGGGACGCAAACATCATAAACAGACGCACGGTGTCCGCGCCGTAACGTTCAACCATCACCTGCGGGTCGATACCGTTATTCTTGGACTTGGACATTTTGCTCATGCCGGTATACACCAGCTCATGGCCCGCGGCATCTTTGGCTTTAACAATACGGCCTTTTTCGTCGCGCTCAACGATCGCATCAACCGGAGAAACCCAGTTACGCTCGCCGTTCTCGCCAACGTAGTAGAAGGCGTCTGCCAGCACCATACCCTGACACAGCAACTGCTTAGCCGGTTCGTCAGAGTTGACCATGCCTGCGTCGCGCATCAGTTTGTGGAAGAAGCGGAAGTAGAGCAGGTGCATGATGGCGTGTTCAATACCACCGATGTAAATATCAACCGGCAGCCAGTAGTTTGCCGCTTCCGGATCCAGCATTCCGTCGTTGTACTGCGGGCAGGTGTAACGCGCGTAGTACCAGGAGGACTCCATAAAGGTGTCGAAAGTGTCCGTTTCGCGCAGCGCTGGCTGGCCGTTAACGGTGGTTTTCGCCCACTCAGGATCGGCTTTGATCGGGCTGCTGATACCGTCCATCACCACATCTTCCGGCAGAATCACCGGCAGTTGATCTTCCGGGGTCGGCAGTACCGTACCGTCTTCCAGAGTCACCATCGGGATCGGTGCGCCCCAGTAACGCTGACGGGAAACGCCCCAGTCGCGCAGACGGTAGTTCACTTTACGCTCACCGACGCCCAGCGCTGTTAATTTGTCGGCGATAGCATTGAAACCTTCTTCAAAGCTCAGACCGCTGAATTCACCAGAGTTAAACAGAACGCCTTTCTCGGTCAGCGCTTGCGCGGACAGATCCGGCTCGGAACCATCAGCCGCCAGGATAACCGGTTTGATATTCAGACCGTATTTTGATGCAAATTCGTAATCGCGCTGGTCGTGACCAGGAACGGCCATCACAGCGCCGGTACCGTATTCCATCAGAACAAAGTTTGCCGCCCACACCGGGATCTCTTCACCCGTTAACGGATGAACCGCTTTAAAGCCAGTATCAACGCCTTTCTTCTCCATGGTCGCCATATCTGCTTCGGCAACTTTGGTATTACGGCATTCGTCGATAAAGGACGCCAGCTGTGGATTATTCTCGGCCGCTTTCTGCGCCAGTGGGTGACCCGCAGCAACCGCCAGATACGTCGCGCCCATAAAGGTGTCAGGACGGGTGGTATAGACGGTCAGCGTGTTGTCATAACCGGTCACGTTGAAGGTGATTTCTACGCCTTCAGAGCGACCAATCCAGTTACGCTGCATGGTCTTAACGGTGTCAGGCCAGTGATCCAGATTGTCCAGATCGCGCAGCAGTTCGTCAGCGTAAGCGGTGATTTTAATAAACCACTGCGGGATCTCTTTACGCTCAACTTTGGTGTCACAGCGCCAGCAACAGCCGTCAATCACCTGTTCGTTCGCCAGCACGGTCTGGTCGTTAGGGCACCAGTTCACCGCCGACGTTTTCTTATACACCAGCCCTTTTTTGTACAGCTCGGTGAAGAATTTTTGCTCCCAACGGTAGTATTCCGGGGTGCAGGTCGCCAGCTCGCGGCTCCAGTCATAGCCGAAGCCCAGCATTTTGAGCTGGTTTTTCATGTAGGCGATGTTGTCATACGTCCACGGTGCCGGGGCGGTGTTATTTTTTACCGCCGCGCCTTCTGCAGGCAGACCGAAAGCATCCCAGCCGATAGGCTGCAGGACGTTTTTGCCCAGCATACGCTGGTAACGGGCGATCACGTCACCAATGGTGTAGTTACGTACGTGGCCCATGTGTAGTCGACCAGAAGGATAGGGAAGCATAGACAGGCAGTAATACTTCTCTTTGCTCTCGTCTTCGGTTACTTCAAATGTGCGCTTCTCATCCCAGTGAAGCTGTACTTTGGATTCTATCTCTTCCGGGCGGTATTGCTCTTGCATGGCAGCCAGTGGTCCTGTTTTCAATACAGCTACAAACGTAGCCTTAGAGGTGGTGTTTCAGATCCGCATAGCATAGCCCAAACACCCGCGTCAAAACAGCCTTTCGCGCATTCTGCTCTGAATTCCCGTAAGGACAATTCTTGCACGAATTTACATACTCTGTGGGCACTCTTGCAGAGTGGAACGCAAATAACGTCTATTATTATAGACAGTTAACGACCCAGGAGGCGAAGTGATGAACAAGGTTGCTCAATATTACCGTGAACTGGTGGCGTCATTAAGCGAACGCTTGCGAAATGGCGAACGAGATATTGACGCGTTGGTAGCACAGGCGCGTCAACGTGTTTTGCAGGCAGGGGAGTTAACACGAACGGAGGTGGACGAACTGACGCGCGCCGTCAGACGTGACCTGGAAGAGTTCGCCATGAGCTACGAGGAGAGCCAGAGCGAGGAATCCGACAGCGTTTTTATGCGGGTGATCAAAGAGAGCATCTGGCAGGAACTGGCCGACATCACCGACAAAACGCAGCTGGAGTGGCGCGAAGTTTTTCAGGATCTGAGCCACCACGGCGTTTATCACAGCGGAGAGGTCGTTGGGCTTGGCAATCTGGTCTGTGAAAAATGCCATTTCCATTTAGCGGTCTACACCCCGGATGTGCTGCCGCTGTGCCCGAAATGTGGTCATGACCAGTTCCAGCGTAGGCCGTTTGAGCCGTAATGCATTGTGCCGGATGGCGACGCTAACGCGTCTTATCCGGCCTACAAATGCACTGTTGCGTAGGCCGGATAAGCGTTAGCGCCATCCGGCATCGTTCAGGCGTAAAAAGCGAACCTCTCAGCCAGCAAGATTAATGCAGAATTTTAGCGAGGAAATCTTTGGCGCGTTCTGATTTCGGGTTAGCAAAGAAGGCCTCTTTTTCCGAGTCCTCAACGATTTTGCCTTCATCCATAAAAATCACCCGATTGGCCACTTTCCGGGCAAAGCCCATCTCGTGAGTCACCACCATCATGGTCATGCCTTCATGCGCTAACTCCACCATGACATCCAGCACTTCATTGATCATTTCCGGATCGAGGGCGGAAGTCGGCTCATCAAACAACATCGCGATGGGATCCATGCACAAGGCACGGGCGATCGCCACACGCTGCTGCTGGCCCCCGGAAAGCTGCGCCGGAAACTTATCGGCATGCGCAGAAAGACCCACACGTTCAAGCAGTTTCAGCGCCTTTTTGCGAGCCGGTTCTTTCTCACGCTTGAGGACTTTCACTTGCGCCAGCGTCAGGTTTTCAATAATGGACAGGTGCGGGAACAGTTCAAAGTGCTGGAAAACCATCCCTACACGAGAGCGTAGTTTTGCCAGATCCGTTTTTTTATCGTTAACGACGGTGCCGTCGACGGTAATTTCCCCCTGTTGAACAGGCTCCAGTCCGTTTACCGTTTTGATAAGCGTTGATTTGCCGGAACCCGAAGGGCCGCACACGACCACCACTTCCCCTTTTTGCACTTCTGTGGAGCAGTCGGTCAGCACCTGAAAGTGACCATACCATTTAGAAACATTTTTCAGGGTAATCATTAAACTGTCCTTTTCTTCAGATAGGTGACCAACAACGACGCGCTCAGGCTAATAACAAAATAGACGGCGCCCGCGAACAGAATCATTTCGACCTGGGTACCGTCGCGTTCGCCAATGGTGGAGGCGGTACGGAAGAAGTCCGCCAGACTCAATACGTAGACCAGGGAGGTATCCTGGAATAACACAATGCCCTGGGTGAGCAGCAACGGCACCATCGCGCGAAACGCCTGCGGCAGTATGATCAGTTTCATTGACTGCCAGTGTGTCATTCCTAATGCCAGTGCCGCACTGGACTGGCCGCGTGAAATACTCTGGATACCAGCACGGATAATCTCTGAGTAATATGCCGCTTCAAACATAGAGAACGCGACCATCGCTGAAATCAACCGAATATCGGCTTTCGGCGAGAGTCCAAGCACATCCTGTAGCAGCCCCGGTACAATCAGGTAAAACCACAGAAGTACCATCACCAGTGGGATGGAGCGAAATACGTTGACATAAGCTTTGGCAAACCAGGCAACAGGCGCAAAGCTGGAGAGTCGCATCACCGCGAGAACGGTTCCCCAGACAATCCCGATGATAACGGCAGTGACGGTAATTTTCAGGGTAATGACCAGTCCCGCCAGCAGATAAGGCATGGAGGGAACAATGGAATTCCAGTCAAACTCGTACATTATTTGCCTCCCAAATTGCCAGGCAGGCGGATTTTGCGTTCCACCAGACTCATCACCAGCATGATGAAGGCGTTAATCAACACATAAGCCAGCGTAATGGCGGTAAACGATTCCCAGGCGTGAGCGGAGTAATCCAGCAGTTTGCCCGCCTGTGCGGCCATATCCACCAGACCAATCGTGGACGCGATGGCCGAGTTCTTCACCAGGTTCATCATCTCTGACGTCATTGGCGGCACAATCACGCGATACGCATTCGGCAGCAAAACATAGCGATAGGCCTGCGGCAGCGTCAGGCCCATGGCCAGTGCGGCATTTTTTTGCCCACGCGGCAATGACTGGATAGCGGCACGAACCTGTTCGCAAACACGTGCAGCAGTAAACAACCCCAGACAAAACAGGGAAGAGAGAAAGAATTGAATGTTGGGGTCCAGCTCAGACTTGAACCACATGCCGATATTTTCGGGCAACAGTTCTGGGATCACCAGATACCAGGTGAAAAATTGAACAATCAGCGGAACGTTACGAAACAGTTCTACATACAGCGTGCCGAGGCTGGAGAGGAAGCGGTTAGGAACGGTGCGCAGGATGCCGAATAAGGATCCGACCAGGAAAGCAATAATCCAGGCGCTAATGGATAACGCGACGGTGACCTGAAAGCCGCTCCAGAGCCAGCCGAGATAGGTGGTGTTGCCGAACGGGGCTTGTTGTAAAAAAATCCCCCAGTTCCAGTCTATTGACATAAATCTACTCCAGAAAAAAAAGGGTAGCAGGGCTACCCTCGAAGATTGTTGCGCAGCGACTTGCGGTTTTCAGGCCAGGTGGGGAACGACCACCTGGCATATAGTCTGTCCGTGCTGAGCAGCAATCGAGAGGGAGGGAAAACCTCCCATTTATTTTAGTTAGTTAAGCGCTTTATCATTCGGTTCTTTGAACAGCGTTTTCATCTGCTCGGACAGTTCAAAATTCATATTCAGGTTCTTCGGTGGGATCGGGTTTTTAAACCATTTAGCAAACCATTTCTCCGCTTCACCTGAGGTCTGTGCCTTGGCGATGGTGTCATCCATCAGCTTTTTAAACTCGGGATCGTCTTTACGCAGCATACAGCCGTAGGCTTCCTGAGATTGCGGCTTGCCGACGATTTCCCAGTTGTCCGGTTTCTTCGCTTTTGCACGTTCGCCGGCCAGCAGCGCGTCATCCATCATAAAGGCAACCGCACGACCGCTTTCCAGGGTACGGAAAGAGTCGCCATGGTCCTTCGCGCTGATGATGCGCATGTCCATTTTTTGTTCTTCATTCAGTTTATGCAGCAGCACTTCGGAGGTTGTGCCGGAGGTGACGACGACCGCTTTCCCTTTCAGGTCCGGGAAGTCTTTAATATCACCGCCTTTTTTCGCCAGCAGACGTGTACCGACGACGAAAATAGTGTCGGAGAAGGCCGCTTGTTTCTGACGCTCAAGGTTGTTGGTGGTGGAGCCACATTCAAAGTCGAATGTGCCGTTTTGCAGTAGCGGAATACGGTTCTGAGAAGTGATTGGGATCAGCTTCACCTGCAGGTCAGGTTTGTTGAGTTTTTTCTTCACGGCTTCAACGATGGCGTTGGAGTAATCCTGTGAATAACCCACCACTTTCTGCTGGTTGTCGTAATAAGAGAATGGGACTGAGGATTCGCGATGGCCGACGACGATGACGTCGTTTTTCGCGATCTTGTCCAGCGTGCTACCTGCGGCGGGTGCTGCATCTTCTGCATGCGCCAGACCGGCAGACATTCCCATCACCAGCATTGCTGTGGCCAGCTTACGTAATTGCATATCCAACTCCTTTATCGTCTGCGTCAGAAACGCATTGATACCCATTGTGAGTGTCTGTGTTGTTATCACCTGCAACTTTAATGTGCAGTGTTATGACTGTTTGTTAACATTTAGTCTGACTTAATGTAAAGATATTGCTGCGTTATTGTTTATTTTTGCGAAGTGCGCCGCACCGTTTAGAGACAATAATTTGTCATTGCACTATTTTGGCGCTACCAACGAACGGTATTGGTGCGACCGGGTTGCACAATCGGCCAAAAACGCATTTATCTTGTATAACAAAGCAATAGACGTGCCAGAGTGAAATACGGGAGGGAAGTTGTAGGCCCGGTAAGCGAAGCGCCACCGGGCAAAAGGGGAGGGAGATTACTTACGACGCTGGCGCAGACTCATGATCACCGCACCAAAACCCAACAATGCAGTGATAATCCACAGCGGCCAGTTGCCGGTGCGGGCGTATGGTGTCAGGCCCGTCGTTGGCGTGACGCTGGTGGTCAACACCTGACGGGTAAACTGTGGGATCATCGCCTGGATGTCGCCCTGCGGTCCAATGACTGCCGTAATGCCGTTATTGGTACTGCGCAACAGCGGACGCGCCAGTTCCAGTGAACGCATCCGCGCCATCTGGAAGTGCTGCCACGGACCAATCGATTTACCAAACCAGGCATCGTTCGAGATGGTCAGCAGGTAATCGGTATCGGGGCGGAAGTTGTCCCGAACCTGTTCTCCGAGAATGATCTCGTAGCAAATGGCGGCGGTCAGTTTGAAACCGTGCGCATGCAGTTGCGGCTGCACATATGGCCCACGACTGAACGACGACATCGGCAGGTCGAAGAACGGCGCAAGCGGGCGCAGAATAGATTCCAGCGGGACAAACTCGCCAAACGGAACAAGGTGGTTTTTGTTATAGCGATTGGTGGAGTCGTAACTGTACGGACTGTCTTTACCCAGCGTGATGATGGTGTTGTACGTATCGTAACGGTTTTTCTTGTTCAGACGCGCATCAACAATGCCAGTAATCAGCGTGCTGTTTTTCGATTTCAGCAGGTCATCCATCATGCCAAGAAAACGCTGCTGATTAATTTCCAGATCCGGAATCGCGGACTCTGGCCAGATAATCAACTGCGATTTCCCGAGCTCAGGCTGTGAAGCGTCGAGATAAATTTTTAGCGTGTTGATCAGCTGATTTTCATCCCACTTCAGCGATTGCGGGATATCGCCTTGCACCATCGAAACCTGAATGGTCTTTTCCGGCTCAGGGGTATACCACTGGATATAGCGCAGTGGGAAAGGAAGGGCGAAAAGCACCACCGCCACGACAAAGGGACGCCAGTGGCGAGTGGCGATGGCGAGGACCAACAGACCGCTGACCATCATCAACAGGAAGTTAATGGCTTCCACACCCATGACCGGCGCCAGCCCTTTCAGCGGACCGTCAATCTGGCTGTAACCGAACTGCAGCCACGGGAAGCCGGTTAATACCCAGCCGCGCAGGAATTCCGTTATTTGCCAGACAACCGGGGCGGCAATCGCCACCCGCAGCCAGGTGGTCTTTGGCCACAAGCGTGATAATACGCCGGCAAAAAGCCCTGTATAAAGCGAGAGATAAGCGGCCAGCAATACCACGAGAAAGACGTTAACCGGACCGGGCATGCCGCCAAATTGCGCAATGCTAACGTAAACCCAGTTAATGCCGGAGCCGAAGAGTCCCAGCCCCCAGAAATATCCCACGGCGGCAGACTGAAGCGGACGGCGATTTAAGGTGAGGGCCTGCAACCCCATGAGCGACACAATCGCGGCAGGCCAGAGATCATACGGAGAAAAGGCCAGCGTGCCGCAGGCGCCGAATAATAACGCCAGCAGCAGGCGAATGCGCTGGCGTTCAATCAATGAGGCAAATGCCATTTTAAGTCCAATCCTGGTTTTATTCGTCCAGTTTCGGCTGAGGTGAGTCATCCGGAATTCTGACATGAACCTGAATAATACGACGGCTATCGGCCATCGCCACTTTGAACTGATAACCATCAATGTCGATGGTTTCACCACGCGCGGGCAGATGACCAAACGCCTGCATAACCAGTCCACCAATGGTGTCTACCTCTTCATCGCTAAAGCTGGTACCGAAGGCTTCATTGAAGTCTTCAATGGGCGCCAACGCGCGAATGGTCCAGGTGTGGCGACTGAGTTGACGGAAGTCGATATCGTCTTCCTCGTCGTACTCGTCTTCAATTTCACCGACAATCAGTTCAAGAATATCTTCAATGGTCACCAGACCCGAAACACCGCCGAATTCGTCAATGACGATCGCCATATGGTAGCGCTGAGAGCGAAACTCCTTCAGCATGCGGTCAACACGCTTACTCTCAGGTACGACAACTGCCTGGCGTAACACTTTTTCCATGCTGAAAGCATCGGCATCGCTGCGCATAAACGGCAGCAAATCCTTCGCCATCAGAATCCCTTCAATGTGATCTTTGTCTTCGCTGATCACCGGAAAACGCGAGTGAGCAGACTCGATGATGACATCAAGGCACTCGTCCAGGGTTTGGTTGCGTTTCAGGGTAATCATCTGAGAGCGGGGGATCATGATGTCACGAACGCGCTGGTCCGCAATGTCCATCACCCCTTCGAGCATATCGCGCGTATCTTCATCGATAAGGTCGTTCTGCCCGGAATCACGGATCAGCGCCAGCAGTTCGTCACGGTTTTTCGGTTCACCGTGGAACAGTTGGCTCAGTAACAGGGAGAAAAATCCCTTTTTGCTGTTTAATGTGTCACTACTGTGTGAATTGTCGTCGCTCATGGCGTCGTATGGGTTCTCATGTGAGTTAATGGGTTGCTCGTCACGCGTGTATTCAGCGCGCGGCATTGTATCGAGCAGCCGGGCATCAGCCCGGTCGCTTATTCCTTCTCGGCAATGTACGGATCCTCATAGCCCAGAGCAAGCATAATCTCTGTTTCAAGGGATTCCATCTCTTCCGCTTCGTCATCTTCAATATGATCGTAGCCCAATAAATGCAGGCTACCGTGCACCACCATATGTGCCCAGTGGGCATCCAGCGGTTTGCCCTGTTCTTTCGCTTCTTGCTCAACCACCTGACGGCAGATTATCAAATCGCCCAGCAGCGGCATCTCAATACCCGGTGGCGCTTCAAACGGGAATGAGAGCACGTTGGTTGACTTATCTTTGCCACGGTACGTCAGGTTAAGATCGTGGCTTTCGGCTTCGTCTACCAGACGAATGGTAACTTCTGACTCTTCCTGAAACTGTGGGATCACCGCATTCAGCCATGTCTGAAACTGACTTTCTTCCGGTAAGCCCGCGTTGCTTTCACATGCGAGCTGTAAATCGAGAATAACCTGACTCATTTTTGTCCTTGCTCCTGGGCTTCATGCTTACGAACGGCAGCCAGTTCTGCTTTTCGTTTTTGTTCTGCTTCTTCCCAGGCTTCATAGGCGGTAACGATCCGCGCGACCACCGGGTGGCGTACGACGTCTTCACTGTGGAAGAAATTAAAACTGATCTCATCTACTTCAGAGAGTACTTCAATGGCGTGGCGCAGGCCTGACTTGGTGCTACGCGGCAGGTCAATCTGCGTGATGTCGCCGGTGATCACCGCTTTAGAGTTAAAACCGATACGCGTCAGAAACATTTTCATCTGTTCGATAGTGGTGTTCTGGCTTTCATCGAGAATGATAAAGGCGTCGTTCAGAGTACGACCACGCATATAGGCCAGCGGTGCGACTTCAATCACGTTGCGTTCAATCAGTTTTTCGACCTTTTCAAAACCTAACATTTCGAACAGGGCGTCATACAAGGGACGCAAATAGGGATCGACTTTTTGGCTCAGATCGCCTGGCAGGAATCCCAGCTTTTCCCCAGCTTCTACCGCCGGACGGGTCAGCAGAATACGACGAATTTCCTGACGCTCAAGGGCATCGACGGCAGCGGCGACGGCAAGGTACGTTTTGCCTGTACCGGCGGGGCCAACCCCGAAGGTGATATCGTGATCAAGAATATTGGCGATGTATTGCGCCTGGTTTGGCGTACGTGGCTTAATCACGCCGCGTTTGGTTTTGATGTTCACCGCTTTGCCGTACTCCGGCACGCTCTCTGCGCTCTGTTCCAGCACCCGGGCTTCTTTGATGGCGAGGTGGATCTGTTCCGGCTCAATATCCTGCGTTTGACCACGCACCGGCGCGGTATCGACATACAGACTGCGCAAAATATCTGCCGCAGCAGTCACGCAAATCGGGCGACCGGTCAGTTTAAAGTGGTTGTCACGGCGGTTAATCTCGATGCCGAGACGGCGCTCCAGCTGTTTAATGTTGTCATCAAACGGGCCGCAAAGGCTCAGCAGACGGGCATTGTCTGCAGGCTCAAGGGTGATTTCGCGAGTGTCTATGTTCAAACTGTTCCTCTTATGCATAGGGCGCCGGAAGATGAATATTCCCGGCCTGTAAGGAAATTATTCACGCCACAGGATAAAGGCGCAAGCATTGCAATGAAGATGGGGACAAAGAGGGGAATTACAAGGCCTGCCCGGTGGCAGGCCTTGAGGATTAAGGCTGGTAGAATCCAACGCCAGAGTCGTTCTCTTTACGGGTACGGGCAATGACAGATTCCGGGGTTTCTGCAATACGCAGGCCCATTTCATCTTCAGTGCGGATGACTTTACCGCGCAGGGAGTTTGTCCAGACGTCAGTGATTTCCACATCGACAAACTTACCGATCATGTCCGGGGTTCCTTCAAAGTTCACGACCCGGTTATTTTCGGTACGACCCGACAGCTCCATGATGCTCTTGCGCGAAGTCCCTTCCACCAGAATACGCTGCGTGGTGCCGAGCATACGGCGGCTCCAGGCCGTCGCCTGCTGGTTGATACGTTCTTGCAGGATATACAGACGCTGTTTTTTATCTGCTTCCGGGACGTCGTCAACCATATCGGCGGCGGGGGTACCCGGGCGGGCAGAGAAGATAAAGCTGTAGCTCATGTCGAAGTTCACGTCGGCAATCAGCTTCATGGTCTGCTCGAAATCTTGCGTCGTTTCGCCAGGGAAGCCGACGATGAAATCGGAGCTTATCTGAATGTCCGGACGCGCTGCGCGCAGTTTACGGATGATCGCTTTGTATTCCAGCGCAGTGTGGGTACGCCCCATCAGATTCAGTACGCGATCTGAACCGCTCTGTACTGGCAGATGCAGGAAGCTCACCAGCTCAGGGGTATCACGGTAGACTTCAACGATATCATCGGTGAACTCGATCGGATGGCTGGTGGTGAAACGAATACGGTCAATGCCATCAATCGCGGCGACCAGACGCAGCAAATCGGCGAATGAACCGGTGGTGCCGTCGTAGTTCTCGCCACGCCACGCGTTAACGTTCTGGCCGAGCAGATTCACTTCACGGACGCCCTGAGCAGCAAGCTGGGCGATCTCAAACAGAATGTCATCAGACGGACGGCTGACTTCCTCACCACGGGTGTAGGGCACCACGCAGTAAGTACAATATTTGTTGCAGCCTTCCATGATGGAGACAAATGCTGTTGGACCATCGGCACGCGGTTCCGGCAGGCGGTCGAACTTCTCGATCTCCGGGAAGCTGATATCCACGACCGGGCTACGGTTGCCGCGCACGGAATTGATCATTTCAGGCAGGCGATGCAGTGTTTGCGGCCCAAAAATGATGTCGACATAGTGCGCACGCTGGCGAATATGGTCACCTTCCTGGGACGCCACACAGCCGCCGACGCCGATAATCAGGTTCGGGTTTTTCTCTTTTAAGAGCTTCCAGCGACCCAATTGATGGAAGACTTTTTCCTGAGCCTTCTCGCGGATTGAGCAGGTATTCAGCAGCAGCACATCCGCTTCTTCCGCCACTTCGGTCAGTTGATACCCGTGGGTGGCGTCCAGCAGATCGGCCATCTTCGATGAATCGTACTCGTTCATCTGACAGCCCCAGGTTTTAATATGGAGTTTTTTGGTCATCGACTTGCTCTTGCGAAATAGTAGCCAGGAATGCAGGGCGCATAGTGTAATGCTTTGACGCGGTTGTGACCAGTATGACCGTTATCAGCCTCAAGGGGTAAAAAATCCTGTAAACTTAATGCATATTGCTAACAGGATGATTGACCATGACAAATCAACCAACGGAAGTAGCCATTGTCGGCGCTGGGATGGTCGGCGGCGCGCTGGCGCTGGGGCTGGCGCAACAAGGATTTTCGGTGACGGTCATAGAACACGCCGCCCCTGCGCCATTTGTTACTGACAGCCAGCCCGATGTGCGTATCTCGGCGATAAGTGCGGCGTCAGTGTCGTTACTCAAAGGTTTGGGCGTCTGGGATACGGTACAAGGGATGCGCAGCCACCCTTACCGCCGTCTGGAAACCTGGGAGTGGGAAAACGCCCATGTGATGTTCGATGCCGCCGAGCTTAAATTACCGCTGCTGGGATATATGGTGGAGAACAACGTTCTGCAACGTGCACTTTGGCAGGCGCTGGAGGCGCATCCGAAAGTCACGCTGCGTGTTCCCGCTTCCCTCATTGCCTTGCACCGTAACAATGACCGTCACGAGCTGGAACTGGCCGATGGCGAGATAATCACGGCAAAACTGGTGGTGGGGGCGGATGGCGCTAACTCGCGGATTCGGCAAATGGCGGGCATCGGTATCCATGCCTGGCAGTACGATCAATCCTGCATGTTGATCAGCGTGCAATGTGACCGCGATCCCGGCGACAGCACCTGGCAACAATTTTCGCCAGACGGTCCACGCGCATTTCTGCCCTTATTCGACAATTGGGCATCGCTGGTGTGGTATGACACGCCAGCCCGAATTCGCCAGTTGCAGAGCCTGAGCATGCCGCAGTTGCAGGTTGAGATTGAAAAACATTTCCCTTCGCGTTTGGGTAGCGTCACAGCCATAGCGGCAGGGGCATTTCCGCTCACGCGTCGGCATGCATTGCAGTACGTTCAGCCAGGACTGGCGCTGGTCGGGGATGCGGCGCACACCATTCATCCGCTTGCAGGGCAGGGAGTGAACTTAGGGTATCGGGATGTTGATGCGTTGATCGACGTCCTGGCGAATGCGCGGAGCTACGGTGAATCCTGGTCCAGCCATCAGGTGCTGAAACGCTATCAGACACGCCGTATGACCGATAACTTCATCATGCAGAGTGGGATGGATCTGTTCTATGCCGGGTTCAGCAATAATCTGCAACCGCTGAGGATTATGCGCAATATTGGGCTGATGGCAGCAGAACGAGCCGGGGTACTTAAGCGCCAGGCGCTGAAATATGCGTTAGGGTTGTAATTTTAATGCAGGCCTACGATTGTAGGCCTGATAAGCGTAGCGCCATCAGGCAATAAACGCAGAAAAGCAAAAAGCTCGCCGAAGCGAGCTTTTCTTATGTGGCTGGGGTACGAGGATTCGAACCTCGGAATGCTGGTATCAGAAACCAGAGCCTTACCGCTTGGCGATACCCCAACAGGTGCGTCTACAACGTAAACGTCTTTTAAAATTGGCTGGGGTACGAGGATTCGAACCTCGGAATGCTGGTATCAGAAACCAGAGCCTTACCGCTTGGCGATACCCCAACAATTCTTTCTGGATTTATCGAACTGAATCGATACGTCCTTAATATGGTGGCTACGACGGGATTCGAACCTGTGACCCCATCATTATGAGTGATGTGCTCTAACCAACTGAGCTACGTAGCCAGATTTCTTTCTTCGATGGCTGGGGTACCTGGATTCGAACCAGGGAATGCCGGTATCAAAAACCGGTGCCTTACCGCTTGGCGATACCCCAATGACCGTGCGGTGAACCGCTATATCGAAGAAAAAATGGCTGGGGTACCTGGATTCGAACCAGGGAATGCCGGTATCAAAAACCGGTGCCTTACCGCTTGGCGATACCCCATCCGTGCAACGCTTACTGGTGAATGGTGCGGGAGGCGAGACTTGAACTCGCACACCTTGCGGCGCCAGAACCTAAATCTGGTGCGTCTACCAATTTCGCCACTCCCGCAAAAAAAGATGGTGGCTACGACGGGATTCGAACCTGTGACCCCATCATTATGAGTGATGTGCTCTAACCAACTGAGCTACGTAGCCATCTTTTTTTTCGCGTTACCTTATCGGCGTTGCGGGGCGCATTATGCGTATTGAGCCTTGAAGCGTCAACCCCTTTTTCATTGAAAATGGCCGGAATGTGACTGTTTGGTTAGGTTGCGAACAGCGTGACGCAATATTCGGCAATTATTGGTTATTAATCGTTTTTGTAAGGATTATTACAATATAAAAAAGAGCCCCTGAGGGCTCTTTTTACACTTTTCGCTTATTTATAGGCGGACTGGTGGACACCCACCGCACGACCGGAAGGATCGTTCATGGTTTTAAACGCTTCATCCCACTCGATAGCTTTCGCAGAGGAACAGGCGACGGACGGGCCGCCAGGCACACATTCTGCGGCGCTGGGAACCGGGAACAGCTCTTCAAAGATCTCGCGGTACAAATACGCTTCTTTAGAGGACGGCGTGTTGTACGGGAAGCGGAAGCGGGCGGTTTCCAGTTGTTGGTCAGAAACCTGTTCTGCGGCCACTTCTTTCAGCGTGTCGATCCAGCTATAACCCACGCCATCCGAGAATTGCTCTTTCTGACGCCATGCGACGCTTGCCGGTAGGTAAGACTCAAAACATTCGCGCAGGACATGTTTTTCCATTTTACCGTTGCCGCACATTTTATCCTGTGGATTGATACGCATCGCCACATCAAGGAATTTTTTATCCAGGAATGGGACTCGCGCCTCTACGCCCCAGGCTGACATCGCTTTGTTGGCACGCGCGCAGTCAAACATATGTAACGCTTGCAGTTTACGTACCGTCTCTTCATGCAATTCTTTAGCATTCGGCGCTTTGTGGAAATAGAGATAGCCGCCGAACACTTCGTCAGAACCTTCACCGGACAGCACCATTTTAATACCCATCGCTTTGATTTTACGCGACATTAAATACATCGGCGTCGAGGCGCGAATGGTGGTGACATCGTAAGTTTCGATGTGGTAAATCACATCACGGATCGCATCCAGGCCTTCCTGTACCGTGAAGTGGATTTCGTGATGCACCGTCCCCAGATGATTGGCCACTTCCTGTGCGGCTTTCAGGTCCGGAGAACCTTCAAGACCGACGGCAAAGGAGTGCAACTGTGGCCACCAGGCTTCAGAACGTTCGTCATCTTCCACACGACGGGCGGCATATTTCTTGGTGATAGCGGAAATGACCGATGAATCCAGACCGCCAGAGAGCAGCACACCGTAAGGTACATCAGACATCAGGTGGCTTTTGACGGCGTCTTCCAGGGCCTGGCGCAGTTCATTCTTGTCAGTCACGTTCTCTTTTACTGCATCAAAATCGAACCAGTCGCGCTGATAGTACTGGCGGATTTCCCCTTCCTGGCTCCACAGATAACTGCCCGCCGGGAACTCTTTGATGGTGCGGCATACCGGAACCAGCGCTTTCATTTCGGAGGCGACGTACAGGTTGCCGTGTTCGTCGTACCCCATATAAAGGGGGATGATGCCAAGATGGTCACGACCAATCAGGTAGGCATCTTTCTCGCTGTCGTACAGCGCAAAGGCAAACATGCCCTGCAGATCGTCGAGGAATTGCGCCCCTTTCTCCTGATACAGCGCGAGGATCACTTCGCAGTCGGAACCGGTCTGGAAGGTATAGCGATCGCCATATTCCGCACGTAACGCCTGATGGTTATAAATTTCACCGTTTACGGCCAGGATGTGCGTTTTCTTCTCGTTATACAGTGGCTGGGCACCGGCGTTCACGTCAACAATTGACAGACGTTCATGCGCCAGGATCGCGTTGTCACAGGCGTAAATGCCGGACCAGTCCGGCCCGCGATGACGCATCAGACGTGACAGTTCGAGGGCTTTTTTACGCAGTTCAACTGCGTCTGTTTTGATATCGAATACGCCGAAAATAGAACACATAACCTTCTCCGTTAATCTGTTGCGTGGTGCTTTTTGTGTTTGCTTGATTAAGAAAATGCAGCAAAGCAGGGGAGGGTGCAAGTGTATTGCCGGTCAGAAAAGAAAAAATGCAATAGGCATTGTGGATTAGTGAAAAAAGATTACGTGATGAGCGTGTTTATTGATGAATCGGCAATTTTATGGCGGTTTTATTAAATGGGACTTTGCCGGATAGCGGCGTAAACGCCTTATCCGGCTAACAGCGAAGTGCGAATCGTCGACCTGATAAGAAACGTGTTATCAGGCATGGCGTCGTTTTCAGATAACGTCGATCTCGGCCACGGAAGGGTAGATCCAGCTTGGTCTGAACGGCATGCTGTCGATATCGTCAAGCGTGGAGACGCCAGACAACACCAGAATCGTTTCGAGCCCCGCCTGGAAACCGGCAAGGATATCGGTACGCAGATTATCGCCGACAATGACCGTTTCTTCGGAATGTGCCTGCATTTTGTTTAACGCCGCACGGATGATCCACGGACTCGGTTTGCCCACATAAAACGGCTTGCGACCGGAGATTTTCTCAATACCCGCGCAGAGTGCGCCACAGGCCGGATAAAAACCGCGACCGTGGGTATCTGGGTTGGTGGCGATAAAGCGGGCACCATTGGCAACAAAGAAGGCCGCTTTATGCATCATTTCCCAGTTATAGGAACGGGTTTCACCGACGATCACGAAGTCCGGGTTAACGTCAGTGATGGTAAAGCCCGCTTTATACAATTCGTGAATCAGCGCGCCTTCACCCACTACGTAGGCTTTCTTGCCTTCCTGACGACGCAGGAAATCGGCTGTCGCCATTGCGGAAGTATAAAAGACGCTGTCAGGTACATTCACGCCTGCGGTGGCAAAGCGGTTCGCCAGGTCTTGTCCGGTTTGGGAGGGGTAATTGGTTAGCAGCACAAGTGGCAGGCCTTTTTCCAGAATACCCGTCAAAAATTCTGCCGCACCGGGTACGGCAATGTTGTCGTGCATTAGCACGCCGTCGATATCACAAATGACATTTTTGATGGTCATGAACTACCCAGGGAAATTGTTATGAATCCGATACTATAAAAGCGCATTAATTTTCCAGCAAATGTTGAAGCAAAATGCCGTTAAGCATGGCGCGTTTTACCAGCGCAAATGCGCCAATGGCGGAGCGGTGATCCAGCGTCGAACGCACAACGGGCAGATTTTTACGAAATGCTTTCAATGCTTGAGTGTTAATGCAGCTTTCAATCGCCGGCAGCAGGACTTTGTCGGCTTCGGTGATTTCGCCGGCAATAACAATTTTTTGCGGATTAAACAAGTTTATCGCAATGGCGATGGTTTTTCCCAGATGGCGGCCAACGTGCTCGATCACCTCTGCGGCCAGGCTATCGCCTTTATTGGCCGCCTTGCAGATGGTTTTGATGGTGCAGTCATCCAGCGGAACGCGGCTCTGATAGCCCTGTTTCAGCAAATTATGCACGCGATGTTCAATGGCGGCATTGGCGGCGATGGTTTCCAGACAGCCAAAGTTACCGCAGTGGCAGCGTTCACCGAGCGGTTCAACCTGAATGTGGCCGATTTCGCCGACATTACCATTACGACCAATAAAAATTCGGCCGTTGGAGATGATCCCCGCCCCGGTGCCGCGGTGTACGCGCACCAGAATAGAGTCTTCACAATCCTGGCTTGCGCCAAAATAGTGCTCAGCCAGCGCCAGGCTACGGATGTCATGGCCGACGAAACAGGTGACGTGAAAACGTTTTTCCAGCGCTTCAACCAGCCCCCAGTTTTCGACCTGAATATGGGGCATGTAGCGAATGACGCCGCTTTCAGGGTCGACAAGCCCCGGCAGGATCACCGAAATGGCGATCAGTTCGCGGATTTTACGCTGGCAGCTTTCAATAAAGGCCTCAATGGTATTGAGTAGGGCATACTCCAGCGTTTCCTGTGTACGTTCAGGGAGCGGGTAATGCTCTTCCGCCAGAACTTTACTGCTCAGATCGTAGAGCGTCAGGGTGGTGTCGTGACGACCCAGACGAACGCCAATCGCATGAAAGTGACGGGTTTCTGTGATGATAGAGATGGCGCGGCGGCCCCCGGTAGAGGCCTGCTGATCAACTTCTTTGATCAGCCCGCGTTCAATAAGTTGCCGCGTAATTTTCGTTACGCTGGCGGGGGCAAGCTGGCTTTGCTCGGCAATCTGAATTCGCGAGATGGGCCCATGCTGATCAATCAGGCGGTAAACGGCCGCACTGTTAAGCTGTTTTACGAGATCAACATTACCTATTTGAGCTTGTCCGCCAGGTGTCATACGTTTTCTTACTCAGTAACGACCTCGTTGCCATTAACGATGGTCTTGATGATTTTAAAGTCGTGTGTGAATGCGGTCAGGTTGGCCACTTTACCCGGTGCAATGCTGCCGAGCTGTTGGTCAACGCCAATCGCACGGGCAGGGTAGAGGGTCGCCATGCGCAGCACTTCATCGAGCGCGATACCGCAATGTTCGACCAGATTACGGACACCTTCAATCATGGTTAAAGATGAACCGCTCAGCGTACCGTTCTCATCCACACAGAGTCCATTGCGGTAGTATATTGTTTTACCAGCAAAAATGAACTGTTCAATGTCTGCGCCTGCCGGTGCTGTTGCATCTGTGACGAGGCAAAGTTTGTCGCCTTTCAGGCGTTTGGCATTGCGGATGTTGGCATAATCAACATGCAAGCCATCGGCGATCACCCCACAATAAATATCGGCTTCATCCAGAATCGCACCCGCCAGGCCTGGTTCACGACCCGTAATGTACGGCATGGCGTTAAACAGATGAGTGGCGAAGGTGATCCCCGCGCGGAAACCGGCTTTCGCTTCTTTCAACGTTGCGTTGGAATGCCCGGCAGAAACCACAATCCCCGCGTCTGCCAGTTTTGTGATCACTTCGGCAGGAACCATCTCTGGCGCCAGGGTGACTTTGGTGATGACGTCGGCATTATCGCACAGGAAATCAACCAGCGCAGCGTCAGGCTTGCGGACAAAACCCGGATTATGTGTCCCTTTTTTGACCAGGTTCAACCATGGGCCTTCAAGATGCAGACCTAATGCCT
This sequence comes from Citrobacter sp. R56, assembly GCF_016811995.1. Classification (GTDB taxonomy): domain Bacteria; phylum Pseudomonadota; class Gammaproteobacteria; order Enterobacterales; family Enterobacteriaceae; genus Citrobacter_D; species Citrobacter_D enshiensis. The sequence continues at coordinate 3,182,561 of NZ_CP069159.1, read as the reverse complement.
GATGCGGATATTTCGCCAGGTATTCACGCATGACGCGAACGCCCTGTTTCATCAGGTCATCACTGGTGGTGATAAGCGTTGGCAGATAGCTGGTGCAGCCAGAACGTTCATTGGCTTTTTGCATAATTTCCAGCGTTTCAACGGTCACCGCTTCTGCGGTATCGTTGAACTGCACACCGCCACAACCATTTAACTGTACGTCGATAAAACCGGGGGAGAGAATGGCCCCATTCAGCGAGCGTTGCTCGATCTCCGGCGGCAGTTCCGCCACTGGACAGACTCTTTCAATCAGGCCATTGGCGACAACAATCGCATGGTCATCAAGAATTTCGTGACCGGTAAAAATCCGGCCCTGGGTTAAAGCATACATTCCGACCCCCGATTTCAAAAAATACCGCCCTGCAACACGCTCGTCAGGGCGGGGATACTATTACAGACCTTTAATATTTTCGGCTTCTAACTCGTTGAAGTATTTCAGCGTCTTAACTTTCAGCTCCATGGTGGAAGGCTCATCGCACACCACAACGGCTTTCGGGTGCAGTTGCAGACAGCTGATGGTCCACATGTGGTTGACGTTGCCTTCTACCGCCGCCTGGAGCGCTTGCGCTTTCTGATGGCCCAGCACCAGAATCATCACTTCTTCTGCGTCAAGCAGCGTACCCACACCCACTGTCAGCGCGTATTTAGGCACCTGGCTGACATCGCCATCAAAGAAGCGAGAGTTTGCCACGCGAGTGTCATGGGTCAATGTTTTGATACGCGTGCGGGAAGCCAGAGAAGAGGCCGGTTCGTTAAACGCGATATGACCGTCGTTGCCTACGCCGCCCATAAACAGGTGGATTTTACCGTAAGAACGGATTTTTTCTTCATACTGACGACATTCAGCATCAATATCCGCTGCGTTACCGTTGAGAAGGTTGATGTTTTCTGCTGGAATATCAACGTGATCAAAGAAGTTACGGTGCATGAAGCTATGATAGCTCTCCGGGTGCTCTTTCGGAAGGCCAACATATTCGTCCATGTTGAACGTCACAACATGCTTGAAGCTGACCTGGCCCGCTTTGTGCATTTCAACTAATGCTTTATAGGCGGTCAATGGCGTGCCACCGGTAGGCAGACCCAAAACAAACGGACGATCCGCCGTCGGCTTGAATGCATTGATACGGTTAACGATGTGGCGAGCAGCCCATTTGCCGACTTGTTCAGCGGTATTCAGGGGGATCAGTCTCATTCTTCACCTCAAATGTATATGTAGACGTTGGCGGATTGAGTATGGGTACATAGTCAAGCGTAACCTGGTTTTGTATCAACAAGAGTCAATCCGTCTTGATTTTTTGAATGATAAAATAAGTTTTCGCAGTTAGCCAGTATAAGGGAGTGGTTTTAACGATATTTGGTGACTGGACTCACAAAAAACATGCTTTTAATTTGCGATACGAATTAAATTTTCACACACTCAGAATGCCAGTGAACCACTAAGATAGTGACACAATAAAAACACAGCTGAGAACGCGCCTTAAACGGGGTCTCATAGGGGGAATAAAGTGAGTATTCTAGGTTATTTACAAAAGGTTGGCCGCGCGCTTATGGTGCCGGTGGCCACGCTGCCTGCGGCAGCAATATTGATGGGTGTAGGTTACTGGATTGATCCCGTGGGTTGGGGTGGAGATAACGCGGTAGCGGCATTCTTCATTAAATCAGGTTCCGCAATCATCGATAACATGTCCGTACTGTTTGCGATTGGTGTCGCTTACGGTATGTCCAAAGATAAAGACGGTGCTGCGGCGCTGACCGGTTTTGTGGGTTTCCTTGTGTTGACCACGCTTTGTTCTCCGGCGGCGGTTGCGATGATTCAGAAGATCCCGGCGGACCAGGTTCCTGCCGCGTTCGGTAAAATCAGCAACCAGTTCGTGGGGATTCTGGTAGGTATCATCTCTGCTGAGCTGTACAACCGCTTCAGCGGCGTTGAGTTGCCGAAAGCGCTCTCCTTCTTCAGCGGCCGTCGTCTGGTGCCGATTCTGACCTCCTTCGTGATGATTATTGTTGCCTTCATCATGATGTTTATTTGGCCGATTATTTTCGACGGTCTGGTAAACTTCGGTGAACACATCCAGAAACTGGGTTCCGTTGGCGCGGGCGTCTACGCCTTCTTCAACCGCCTGCTGATTCCGGTGGGTCTGCACCACGCACTGAACTCCGTATTCTGGTTCGACGTGGCGGGCATTAACGACATTCCTAACTTCCTCGGCGGCGCGCAGTCTATTGACGCGGGCAAAGCGGTTGTGGGCATTACCGGTCGTTACCAGGCGGGCTTCTTCCCAATCATGATGTTCGGCCTGCCGGGTGCAGCGCTGGCTATCTACCACTGCGCGCGTCCTGAGAACAAGGCGAAAGTGCTGGGTATCATGATGGCGGGCGCATTCGCTGCGTTCTTCACCGGGATCACCGAGCCGCTGGAATTCTCCTTCATGTTCGTTGCACCGGTTCTGTATGTTATTCACGCCGTTCTGACCGGGATTTCTGTCTTCATCGCGGCCTCTATGCACTGGATTGCCGGCTTCGGTTTCAGTGCGGGTCTGGTGGATATGGTGCTTTCTTCCCGTAACCCGCTGGCGACGCACTGGTGGATGCTGATCCCGCAGGGTCTGGTCTTCTTCGCGATTTACTATGTGGTGTTCCGCTTTACTATCACCAAATTCAACCTGATGACTCCGGGTCGTGAGCTGGCGGTTGCCGGTAGCGAAGCCGATGGTCAGGACATGAATGTAAGCGCAGACAAAGACCAGGATGTTGCCGGTCTGGCGCGTCAGTATATTGCTGCGGTGGGTGGCTCTGACAACCTGACAGGTATCGATGCGTGTATCACTCGTCTGCGTCTGAATGTAAAAGACTCTTCGCTGGTGAACGAAGCGATGGCAAAACGCCTGGGGGCTTCTGGTGTGATTCGCCTGAACAAAACCAGCGTACAGATTATCGTTGGCTTTGTGGCTGAGAAAATCGCTAACGCCATGAAAACCACGGGTCCGGTCGCAGCAGCCTCTGCTGACGCAGCGCCAGCCGCGGCGGCTCCGGCAGCGAAACCGCAGGCCGTTCTGAATACAGTGACTATCGCTGAGCTGGTTTCCCCGGTTACCGGTGATGTTGTGGCACTTGATCAGGTTCCTGATGAAGCGTTCGCCAGTAAAGCCGTAGGCGATGGCGTAGCGGTAAAACCAACGGATAAAACCGTGGTTTCCCCGGCTGCGGGCACCATCGTGAAAATCTTCAACACCAACCACGCATTCTGCCTGGAAACAGAAAAAGGTGCGGAAATCGTTGTCCACATGGGTATCGATACTGTCGCGTTGGGTGGCCAGGGCTTCAAGCGTCTGGTGGAAGAGGGTGCCGAGGTCGTTGCAGGACAGCCGATTCTGGAAATGGATCTGGCGTACCTGAATGCGAATGCGCGCTCAATGATCAGTCCTGTCGTTTGCAGCAACATCGATGATTTTGGTGGGCTGGTTGTGAAGGCGGAAGGACACGTCGTTGCAGGTCAAACAGCGCTGTATGAGATTAAAGGCAAGTAATCGCTCCTGAGTAGAGTCTATGCCTTAAGCGGCGGGGGGAAACCTCCGCCGCTTTTTTTTGCAGCAATTGATCCCATAATGCCAGTCTGTTACGTATTTTAAGTAACTAAAGGTTGTCAGTCTGTCCGGCTTATAAGACCATATGCCGTTATACGTTGTTTACGCTTTGAGGAATCCACGATGAGTGAGGCTGAAGCCCGCCCGACTAACTTTATTCGTCAGATCATCGATGAAGATCTGGCCAGTGGTAAGCACACCACAGTTCATACCCGTTTCCCGCCGGAACCCAATGGTTACCTGCATATCGGTCACGCTAAGTCTATCTGCCTGAACTTTGGTATCGCGCAAGATTACCAGGGTCAATGCAACCTGCGTTTCGATGATACCAACCCGGTAAAAGAAGATATCGAATACGTAGAGTCCATTAAGAACGATGTGCAATGGTTGGGCTTCAACTGGTCTGGCGACATCTGCTACTCCTCAGATTACTTTGATCAGCTGTATGCGTACGCTGTGGAGCTTATCAACAAAGGCCTGGCCTATGTTGACGAATTGTCGGCTGATGAGATCCGCGAATACCGCGGCACGCTGACCGCGCCTGGCAAAAATAGCCCGTTCCGCGATCGCAGTGTAGAAGAGAACCTCGCGCTGTTTGAGAAAATGCGGGCTGGCGGTTTTGAAGAAGGTAAAGCGTGCCTGCGCGCCAAAATTGATATGGCGTCGCCGTTTATCGTCATGCGCGATCCGGTGCTGTATCGCATTAAATTTGCCGATCATCATCAGACGGGCAGCAAGTGGTGCATCTACCCGATGTACGACTTCACCCACTGCATCAGCGATGCGCTGGAAGGCATTACGCACTCCCTGTGTACGCTGGAGTTCCAGGACAACCGTCGCCTGTACGACTGGGTGCTGGACAACATCACGATCCCGGTTCACCCGCGCCAGTACGAATTCTCGCGCCTGAATCTGGAATATACCGTGATGTCCAAACGTAAGCTGAATCAGCTGGTGACGGAAAAGCACGTAGAAGGCTGGGATGACCCGCGTATGCCGACGATTTCCGGTCTGCGTCGCCGTGGTTACACAGCTGCCGCTATTCGGGAGTTTTGCAAACGCATTGGTATCACCAAGCAGGACAACACCATTGAGATGGCATCGCTGGAATCCTGCATCCGTGAAGATCTGAACGAAAACGCCCCGCGCGCAATGGCGGTTATCGACCCAGTAAAACTGGTTATCGAAAACTACCAGGGCGAAGGCGAAATGGTCACCATGCCTAACCATCCGAACAAACCGGAAATGGGCAGCCGTGAAGTTCCGTTCAGTGGCGAGATCTGGATCGATCGTGCTGACTTCCGCGAAGAAGCCAACAAGCAGTACAAACGTCTGGTGATGGGGAAAGAAGTCCGTTTGCGTAACGCTTACGTGATCAAAGCAGAGCGTGTAGAGAAAGATGCGGAAGGTAATATCACCACCATCTTCTGTACCTACGATGCAGACACCCTGAGCAAAGATCCGGCAGACGGGCGTAAAGTGAAAGGCGTTATTCACTGGGTGAGTGCTGCGCACGCATTGCCGGTTGAAATTCGTCTGTACGATCGCCTTTTCAGCGTACCGAACCCAGGCGCGGCGGAAGATTTCCTGTCCGCAATGAACCCGGATTCGCTGGTGATCAAACAGGGCTTTGCGGAGCCGTCTCTGAAAGATGCCGTGGCCGGTAAAGCGTATCAGTTCGAGCGCGAAGGTTACTTCTGCCTCGACAGCCGCTATGCAACGGCTGACAAACTGGTATTTAACCGTACTGTCGGTTTACGTGATACATGGGCTAAAGTCGGCGAATAAGCCGCACGACACCATCCCATCCGACTAACGCCGCGCTTCGCGGCGTTTTTTTTCGCTTAATTTCCGCGAGATCCTCTGTTTGCAGAGCGAATTAATTGCATCTAAAAAATAATTAATCCGATAAATGATTTTTTGATGAAAGTGCTAAGAAATTTGAGCGCGATTAAATTGAAGGCTGTAACCGTTTTCATCTTCATGGAAATCAACGGTATTTTTCATTTTGATGATAATTTTTCGCATTTGCTGAATATGTAACAAAAAGCAATGAAATATGTGCGGTCGCTCATATTATTACATACTGGTTACAGAAAGAGATTGATAATTCGCGTCGCGAAAAATAGTCTGTTCACTGTAGTCAATGAGGTTTTCTCAGCGCTATTTTTAATTTTTATTTTTAGCTGTTCGCCTTTGGCGGCAGCATTTTATACGTCAAAGAGGATTAACATATGCGTACGTTTAGTGGCAAACGTAGTACGCTGGCGCTGGCTATCGCCGGTATCACAGCAATGTCGGGTTGGATGGTTGCGCCGCAGGCAAGCGCCGCGGGCTTTATCGACGATTCGACCTTAACAGGCGGCATTTACTACTGGCAGCGTGAGCGTGACCGTAAAGACGTCACGGATGAAGACAAATACAAAACCAACCTTTCACACGCGACCTGGAACGCCAACCTGGATTTCCAGTCGGGTTATGCAGCGGATATGTTCGGTCTGGATATTGCGGCGTTTACCGCAATTGAAATGGCGGAAAGTGACGACAGCGGACACCCTAACGAAATTGCATTCTCGAAAAAAAATAAAGGCTATGACGAAGATTACTCTGGCGATAAGAGTGGTGTCAGCCTTTATAAAGCTGCTGCAAAATTTAAGTATGGCCCGACCTGGGCACGTGCCGGTTATATTCAGCCAACCGGACAGACACTGTTAGCGCCGCACTGGAGCTTTATGCCGGGTACCTATCAAGGGGCAGAAGCTGGAGCCAATTTTGACTATGGCGATGCGGGCGCGTTGAGCTTCTCCTACATGTGGGCCAACGAATATAAAGCGCCATGGCACATTGAAGTGGATAAATTCTACCAGGCTGATAAAAAGACCAAAGTCGATTACCTCCACTCCGTTGGCGCAAAATACGATTTCAAAAATGACCTTATACTTGAGGCTGCCTTTGGCCAGTCTGAAGGCTATGTCGATCAGTACTTTGCCAAAGCCAGCTACAAATTCGATCTGGGCGGGAATCCGTTTACCACCAGTTACCAGTTCTACGGCGCACGCGATAAAGTTGATGACCGCAGTGTGAACGACATCTATGACGGTACTGCATGGTTGCAGGCACTGACTTTCGGTTACAAAGTGGCGGAAGTGGTCGATCTGCGTCTGGAAGGAACCTGGGTTAAAGCGGACGGGCAGCAGGGCTACTTCTTGCAGCGTATGACACCGACCTACGCCTCCTCAAACGGTCGTCTGGATGTCTGGTGGGATAACCGTTCCGACTTTAACGCCAACGGCGAAAAAGCGGTCTTCTTCGGCGCGATGTATGACCTGAAGAATTGGAACCTGCCAGGTATGGCGCTGGGTGCGTCGTACGTTTACGCCTGGGATGCAAAACCGGCTACCTGGCAGAGCAACCCGGATGCGTTCTACGACAAAAACAAAACCATCGAAGAATCCTCCTACAGTCTTGATGCGGTTTATACCATGCAGGAAGGACGTGCCAAAGGCACCATGTTTAAACTGCACTTCACCGAGTATGACAACCACTCCAATATCCCGAGCTGGAGCGGTGGTTATGGCAACATCTTCCAGGATGAGCGTGACGTGAAGTTCATGGTTATCGCCCCATTCACTATTTTCTGATGCCAGTCGCGGCAGGGTATTTCTCTGCCGCATCGTTGAGGACCGTTGTATGAAAAAAATGTTACTCATCGCCATTATGGCGTCAGGTCTGGTGGCCTGCTCGCAATCTCCTGCACCTAAGGAAGATAGCCGCCTTAAAGAGGCATACAGCGCATGTATTAACACCGCGCAAGGTTCACCGGAAAAAATCGAAGCCTGCCAAAGCGTATTAAATGTGCTGAAAAAAGATGACCAGCATAAGCAGTTTGCTAACGAAGAGAGCGTGCGGGTACTGGATTACCAGCAATGCATTCAGGCTACACGCACGGGCAATGGTCAGGCGGTACAAGCCGATTGCGATAAAATCTGGAAAGAAATTCGCAGTAAAAATACAGTACAGTAAATGTACTTACCGGAAGGAAAAAAGACCTGCTTTGATAGCGGGTCTTTTTTATGGGTATAAAAAAGCCAACCGCGTGGTTGGCTCTTTGGGGGCATATTACTTTGCGTCGTGCGCGTGTTCGTCTTCGCGGCAATCGCCTTCAGCGCAGTGACCGTAAAGATAGAGGCTATGGTTGGTTAAACGAATACCATGCTTAGTCGCAATTTCACGTTGACGCGCTTCGATAGAATCATCGCTGAACTCAATTACTTTGCCACAATCGAGGCAAATAAGATGATCATGATGATGCTGTTGAGTCAGTTCAAAAACGGACTTACCGCCTTCAAAATTGTGGCGGGTCACGATACCGGCGTCATCGAACTGGTTCAGCACGCGATACACGGTCGCCAGACCAATCTCTTCACCCATGTCGATCAGACGTTTATACAAATCTTCCGCACTGACGTGATGGTTTTCCGGTCCCTGAAGAACTTCCAGAATTTTTAAACGAGGAAGCGTTACTTTCAGGCCAGCCTTCTTTAATGCGGTATTGTTGTCAGTCATGCGGAATCTGTCCTGTTGCTAAACGATTCACTTCATTAAAGAAGTGACAGAAATTGCACTTGAGAGAATGCGTATCATTATAGAACTGCCATGTCTAAATGAAAACTGCAAGCCTCGGGCAAATATTATTAATCAAAACGTGGTACTGCCAACAATCACACTGTGCAATACCAGAATAACACCCGAACATTGTACAGGGATGGGCAGGAAAGTTACAAATTTGTAGCAATTATTTTAATTGGTTTTATCTATTGATGCGGCGCAGAAGGTTTCTGCGCCGCACGAAATCAGGCGTTGATGATTTCGTCGAGATGCAGTTCGGCAGAAATCTGTTTAACCCATTTTTCAACGCGCTCAGCGGTCAATTCCGGCTGACGGTCTTCGTCGATAGCCAGACCGACAAAATGATCGTCATCAGCAAGACCTTTGGAAGCTTCGAAGTGATAGCCAGCGGTTGGCCAGTGACCTACGATGGTCGCGCCGCGCGGTTCGATAATATCGCGGATGGTGCCCAGCGCATCACAGAAGTATTCTGCGTAGTCTTCCTGATCGCCGCAACCAAACAGAGCCACCAGTTTACCATTGAAATCAATGTCTTCGAGGGTAGGGAAGAAGTCATCCCAGTCGCACTGTGCTTCACCGTAGTACCAGGTCGGAATACCTAACAGCAGAATGTCATACCCTTCCAGGTCTTCTTTACTGCTTTTCGCAATGTCATGAACATCGGCAACGTCTTTACCAAGCTGTTTTTGAATCATTTTTGCGATATTTTCGGTATTACCGGTGTCGCTGCCGAAAAAGATGCCAGTGATTGCCATGAGTAAAATAACCTCTTGAAACTTATTGAAATGGTGGTGGCGTATTGCCCACGGATAAGGGCAATCATAGCAGATCAGTCAGGCATGCGGAAACAGCAAACACGCAGGACTGCACTCTGTGCTACACGATTTATGATTTAGAGCAGAAATTCAGACAGACCCCTGGCCACGCAGCGAGATAAGCTGGTTTGTCAGCATCTCTTCAATGAGCTCACTACGGCTCATATTGCGTGCTTCCGCCAGTTCATTCAGCGCATCCACGGCATCAGCATTCAGCTTCAGTTCGACACGCTTAAGCCCACGAACCTTGTCGCGTTTAAGCTGATTACGCTTATTAATGCGTAGCTGTTCATCACGCGAAAGCGGATTGGTTTTGGGTCGTCCCGGGCGACGCTCGTGCGCGAACAGATCTAATGTCGTACGGTCCGTTTGTTCTTTGGCCATGATTTTGGTGACTTCGGGGAAACAATCAGCCAGGCGTATGCCCGGATGGATAGCGCGCCATCATACATCAGCGAGTGAGGCACGCCAACGTCCACGCACGTAATCGCGCGCGGACGCTGAGTTTTTAATCAGTTAGCCTTATCCGCCAGATACCGGCGTATCGCGCGCAGCACGGCATCCGGTTTTTCTGCATGCACCCAATGGCCGGCGCCCGCAATCACATGCGCCCGGGCCTGAGGAAATTGGGTCAGTAAATCGTGACGATAGGCCTCGGTGACGTAAGGCGAATTACCGCCAGGGATGAACAGCGCCGGATGATCCCAGGCGGGAATGGTTTCCCACCCTACGATATGTGGGTACTGCTCCCACAATACGGGCACATTAAAGCGCCACTCGCCATCGACATACGACTTTAACAGGAACTGGATAACCCCTTCTTCCTGGAGGTGCTGACGCATGACGGCTGCCGCCTGCTGGCGTGTCTGCGCGTCAGATTCGGTCACCGCGTTGATTGCAGCAAAGATCTCATCGTGGCGGCGCACGTGATAATCAACCGGCGCAATATCAATCGCCACCAGTTGATCAATACGATCCGGGGCCAGTGCGGTCAGCGCCATAACGGCTTTTCCGCCCATTGAGTGACCAATAAAGGTGGCTTTTTCGATACTCGCGGCGTCCAGAGTATCCAGCAGATCCTGCGCCATCGCCGGGTAATTCATCTCCGGTGAACGGGGAGAAAGACCGTGGTTTCGCATATCAACCTGGATGATGTCGTGATCCTCTACAAGATCGCGCGCCAGTATGCCGAGGTTATCAAGGCTACCAAACAAGCCGTGAACAAGGACGATGGGAGAATTATTGTGCAGCTTTTGTGCAGATTGCGCTCGGATGTTCAATTTCATGGCAAAGTTCTTTTTTTCGCTCTGTCGGGTTAGGGTATTATGTTGACCATTCTGCCACGGGGCTGCAACAACTACGGTTTACTCCGAGTTTTTCTGACAGCCTGGCTTGACGCTATCCGCTGTTGGGATTTGCTCCTATAATCCCAACGACTTGTATTCAGATAAGACACCGCACTGGATTAAGATGAAAACGATTGAAGTTGATGATGAACTCTATAGCTATATTGCCAGCCACACCAAGCATATCGGCGAGAGCGCATCCGACATTTTACGGCGTATGTTGAAATTTTCCGCCGCATCACAGCCTGTCACTCCGGCGGCGAAAGAGGTGCGCATAGCGCAACCCGCTATCGTTGAAGCGAAGCCGGTCAACCCCGTAAAAGATAAAGTGCGCGCCATGCGTGAACTTCTGCTTTCCGATGAATATGCAGAGCAGAAGAAAGCGGTAAATCGCTTTATGTTGGTACTGTCTACACTTTACTCACTGGATCACAACGCGTTTGCTGAGGCGACGGATTCGTTGCACGGCCGTACGCGCGTATACTTTGCGGCAGACGAGCAGACTCTGCTGAAAAATGGTAATCAAACCAAGCCGAAACACGTGCCAGGCACGCCGTATTGGGTGATCACCAACACCAACACCGGCCGTAAATGCAGCATGATTGAACACATCATGCAATCAATGCAATTCCCGGCGGAATTGATTGAAAAGGTTTGCGGAACAATCTAAACGTTGCATTAAAAGGACCAGGCAATGGCAATCCACAAGCGTGCAGGTCAGCCTGCGCAACAGAGTGATTTAATTAATGTCGCCCAACTGACGGCGCAATACTATGTATTAAAACCGGAAGCAGGGAATGCGGAGCACGCGGTGAAGTTCGGGACTTCCGGGCATCGCGGCAGCGCCGGTCGTCATAGTTTTAATGAACTGCACATTCTGGCCATTGCCCAGGCGATTGCGGAAGAGCGTGCGAAAAACGGCATCACTGGCCCTTGCTATGTGGGTAAAGACACTCACGCGCTGTCTGAGCCAGCCTTTATTTCCGTTCTGGAAGTGCTGGCGGCGAACGGTGTTGATGTCATTGTTCAGGAAAACAACGGCTTTACGCCGACGCCTGCGGTTTCGAATGCAATCCTGGTCCATAACAAAAAAGGCGGTCCGCTGGCTGACGGCATCGTGATTACGCCGTCCCACAACCCGCCGGAAGATGGCGGCATTAAATACAATCCGCCCAATGGCGGCCCGGCGGATACCAACGTCACTAAAGTGGTGGAAGACAGGGCTAACGCGCTGCTCGCGGATGGCCTGAAAGGCGTGAAGCGCATTTCACTGGATGCGGCAATGGCCTCCGGCCATGTAAAAGAGCAGGATCTGGTGCAGCCGTTCGTTGAAGGGCTGGCGGATATCGTCGATATGGCGGCGATTCAAAAAGCGGGCCTGACGCTGGGCGTCGATCCGCTGGGCGGCTCCGGTATCGAATACTGGAAGCGTATTGCCGAGCATTACAAACTCAACCTGACCATTGTGAACGATCAGGTTGATCAGACTTTCCGCTTTATGCACCTGGATAAAGACGGCGCGATCCGTATGGACTGCTCCTCCGAGTGCGCGATGGCGGGTCTGCTGGCGCTGCGTGATAAGTTCGATCTGGCGTTTGCCAACGATCCAGATTATGACCGTCACGGCATCGTCACGCCAGCAGGGCTGATGAACCCGAACCATTACCTGGCGGTTGCCATCAACTACCTGTTCCAGCATCGTCCGCAGTGGGGCAAAGATGTCGCAGTTGGTAAAACGCTGGTGTCTTCTGCGATGATTGACCGTGTGGTGAATGATTTGGGCCGTAAACTGGTGGAAGTGCCGGTCGGTTTCAAATGGTTTGTTGACGGTCTGTTTGACGGCAGCTTCGGTTTTGGTGGCGAAGAGAGCGCGGGTGCCTCTTTCCTGCGCTTTGACGGTACGCCGTGGTCCACTGACAAAGACGGCATCATCATGTGTCTGCTGGCGGCGGAAATCACCGCGGTCACGGGTAAAAACCCGCAGGAACACTACAACGAACTGGCGGCTCGCTTTGGCGCGCCGAGCTATAACCGTTTGCAGGCAGCTGCAACGTCCGCTCAGAAAGCGGCCTTGTCCAAACTGTCCCCGGAAATGGTCAGCGCCAGCATGCTTGCGGGCGATCCGATCACTGCACGTCTGACGGCGGCACCTGGCAACGGCGCATCCATTGGCGGTCTGAAAGTGATGACCGACAACGGCTGGTTTGCCGCGCGTCCGTCCGGTACGGAAGACGCTTACAAGATCTACTGTGAAAGTTTCCTCGGTGAAGAACATCGCAAACAGATCGAGAAAGAAGCCGTTGAAATTGTTAGTGAAGTGCTGAAAAACGCCTAAACACACAATTGCCTAAATGAAGAAAGGAGCCAATAAGGCTCCTTTTTTTTCATCCCATTTTCATGGCATAAACCGATAACCGATTCCTGTCTCGGTAATTAAGTGACGAGGACGGGTTGGGTCCTGCTCCAGCTTCTGACGTAAATGCCCCATATAAATACGCAGATAGTGGCTATGTTCGACGGCATTCGGCCCCCAAACCTGATTCAACAACTGGCGTTGGGTTAACACTTTACCCGCGTTATTCAACATCACCGCCAGCAGGCGAAATTCAATCGGCGTCAGGTGGATCTCTTCTTCACCGCGATGCACAAGTCTTGAGGTCAGATCCACCTTCACGTCGGAAAAACAGACGACCGGATCGGGAGAAGGGCTGGCGGAATGGCGACGTAAAGCGACACGTAAACGCGCCTGCAGTTCGCCAATACCAAAAGGTTTACTCAGATAATCATCGGCACCGGCATCCAGCGCGGCGATTTTGTCGCTCTCTTCACTGCGGGCAGAGAGCACGATGACGGGGATTACGCTCCACTGGCGCAGATCGCGAATAAAATCAATGCCGTCGCCATCCGGTAAACCAAGATCGAGAATGATAAGGTCGGGTTTTCGCGTTGCGGCTTCCAGTAAACCACGCTGCAGTGTATCGGCTTCATAGACACGCAGTCCGTCACCTTCCAGCGCGGTACGCAGAAAACGACGAATAGCCTGCTCATCTTCAACAATCAGAACGTTTGTCACATATCCTCATGAAAATCTTCAAGTTCAGGGGGCGATTCTTGTGGCAGTGTAACACGGAAACAGGCGCCGCCCTGCGGTCGATTCTGCGCCGCGATGGTACCGCCGTGCACCTCGACAATCGCCTGGCAAATCGCCAGACCCAGCCCAACGCCCGGTACCGCAGACTCTTTATTTCCGCGGGCGAACTTATCAAAGATGCTGTGCTCTTGCCCTTCTGGGATGCCTGCACCGTTGTCCCACACATCCAGAGTCAGGAGATCCCCTTCAATATGGGCATCAATGCCGATCGTGGCCTGTACACCAGCGTATTTAACCGCATTTTCCAGCAAATTGATCAGCACACGCTCAAATAGCGGACCGTCTACGTGAATGAGCGTTAGCGGCTCCGGCAGCGAAAGATTGATCGGATGCGCTAATCCCGGCTCCAGCATTTGCAGGGCGCTGCCAACCACTTCTTCCAGCGTCAGCCACTCCTTCTTAAGATTAAACCCACCAGACTGAATGCGCGCCATATCCAGCAGATTATTGACCAGCCGCGTGGTGTTGAGCACATGCTGGCGGATCTCGTTGGCCTGGCGGGCATGGGATGATCCTTCACTCGCCAGATCGAGAGTCAGGATTTCTGCCTGACCAAACAGCACGGTCAGCGGCGTGCGTAAATCATGAGAAAGTGCGGCGAGCAGGGCATTACGCAGGCTTTCGCGTTCGCTGGCGAGCCGGGCCAGTTCTTCACTGGTCGTGAGCATCAGACGTTCAAGGGCGCTGGCGACCAGCAGGCTAAATGTTTCCAACAGACGTTGCTGCTCGGGGATCATCAACTGGCGAAGATTGTCCGGCTCGACAACCACCAGACCGTGCGTTTTGTCCGCACTTTTTAAGGGCAGGATCTGATACGGCACGCCGGGCAACGTGTCAGTCCCCGCACCGGCAGGCTGGCCCTTATCAAAGCTCCACTGGGCGATGGCGTCATCCCAGGGCGTGATGCCTTGCTGCTGCGTCAGGGGTCTCAGTTTGCCGTTTTCATCGGGCAGTAAAACCTGGCTGCGCGCCTGAAATGTGGAGGCGATAAACTGCTCGCTGGTGGTCGCGATATCCAGCCTGCTGCGTCCGACCGCCAGCGCTTTCGACATTTCGTAAAGATGGCGGGTACGTTGTTCCCGGTAGCGTGCGACGCGCGCCTGATAACGAACCCCAGCCGTCAGATTCCCAATCACCAAACCGACCGTTAGCATCACGGCAAAGGTCAACAGATACTGTACGTCAGAGACGGCGAGGGTACCGCGGGGAGCAATAAAGAAGAGGTCGAAACTGACAACGTTAATCACGGTCGCCACTACCGACGGCCAGCGACCATAAAAAAGGGCGATCACGACCACACCCAGCAGATACAGCATCACCAGGTTCGCGGCGTCGAAGGCCACCAGCCACTGCATGGCGATAAGGGTCGTGAAGGCACAAAGTGCGGCGGCGACGATGCAGCCCTGAATTTGTACCCGCCATTTGTCTTTAAAGGTGCGGGTATCGGGGGCGTGCGCCAGAGGGCGGGCGGGGGGCTCATCCAGCGCAACGATGACCTGATCGAGATCCGGCGCGCGTTTTGCCAGCCGCTCGGCAAACGAATCGCTGCGCCACCAGCGGCGTGTGGTGGGGCGCCCCATGACAATTTTGCCAAGATTATGTTCTCTGGCATAGCGCACGACGGCTTTCTCTTCAGAAGGGTCGGAAAGCGTGGCGGTTTCAGCGCCCAGCTCCTGGGCCAGTCGCAGCGCGCTGAGGATCGCACGTCGTTGTTTTTCCGGTAACCGGTGCAGCGCGGGCGTTTCCACATACACCGCGTGCCAGATGCTGCCAAGTCGCGAAGCCAGGCGGGCTGCTGCGCGTACCAGTTTTTCGCTGCCGGTATTATGCCCGATGCACAGCAGTATGGCATCGCGGGTATGCCAGACCTTTTCTTCACCCTGACGGTCGCGCCATGCTCGCATCTGGTCGTCTACCCGGTCGGCGGTACGGCGCAGCGCCAGTTCACGCAGGGCGATCAGATTCCCTTTGCGAAAGAAATGCTCAATAGCCCGTTCTGCCTGACCGGCGATATAGACTTTACCTTCGTTGAGGCGCTGGCGAAGATCGTCAGGAGGGAGGTCGACCAACACCACTTCGTCGGCAGCATCAAAGAACGGGTCGGGGACGGTTTCACGAACGTGAATCCCCGTCACGCCGCTGACGACGTCGTTCAGACTTTCCAGATGCTGAACGTTCACGGTGGTAAAAACATCGATCCCCGCCTCCAGCAGTTCTTCGATATCCTGCCAGCGACGGGGGTGACGTGAGCCAGGCGCGTTACTGTGCGCCAGTTCATCCATCAGTATCAGCGCCGGACGGCGGGCGAGGGCGGCATCGAGATCAAAGTCGTTGATATGCCGTCCACGATGCGCATGGCGTTTGAGCGGGAGGATGGCGAGTCCCTCCAGCAGCGCGGCGGTCTCTTTGCGCCCGTGGGTTTCCACGACGCCGATCAAGATATCCAGCCCTTGCGCCCGTAACCGCTGTGCTTCTGCCAGCATCGCCCATGTTTTTCCGACGCCCGCACAGGCACCGAAGAATATTTTCAGTTTTCCCCGGTGGGGGGCGCTGGTCTGCTCCAGCAGGCGATCCGGGTCAGGACGCAAGGGTTCGTCGTTCATGTCGCTTAGTGCCCCTGTGACGCATCCAGCGCCAGGTTGAGTTCAACAAGGTTTACCACCGGCTGCCCAATAAAGCTGACCAGCGGTTTTTGCGTATATTGTGCAACCAGCTGCGCCACCTCTTCAACGGGACGCTGGCGCGCTTTCGCGACGCGCGGGATCTGCCATGCCACCGCGGCGGGTGTCAGATTGTTGTCCAGACCACTGGCGGAGGCGGTCACCAGTTCCACCGGCACCGTTGGGCTGGCCTGTGGGTTAGCGGCGCGCAACGCGGCAATACGGCTCTGCAGTTGTTTATCCAGCTCAGGATTGCTGACAGCCAGATTACTACCACCCGAAGCCATTGGATTATAGGGTATTTCAGCCGTGGCGGACGGACGCCCCTGAAAATAACCGTCGCGGGTAAATGCCTGGCCTATCAGCGCAGAACCGCGCACGCCGTTGCTATCGCGAATGAGCGAACCGTTGGCCTGGTCAGGGAACCACCACTGGCTCAGGGTGGTCGTCAGCAACGGATAAACGCCGCCGGTGATAACAGTCAGAAACAGTAACGTGGATAATGCAGGACGAAACCCAGTCATCAGAAACCTCACACCAGACCCAGCAGGGTCAGCAGTAAATCAATCACCTTGATGTCGATAAACGGCACAACCAGACCGCCCAGACCATAAATCCACAAGTTGCGGCGCAGCATGGCTGACGCGGATAATGGTTTGTAGCTCACGCCTTTCAGCGCCAGCGGGATCAGAAACACAATGATCAGCGCGTTAAAAATGACCGCACTGAGGATCGCGGAATCCGGCGAATGCAGGTGCATCACGTTCAGGGCATTCAACTGCGGATAGGTCGTTGCAAAGGCCGCCGGAATAATCGCGAAATATTTCGCCACGTCATTGGCGATACTGAACGTGGTCAGTGAACCGCGCGTCATCAGCATCTGTTTACCAATGTGAACCACTTCAATCAGCTTGGTGGGGTTAGAATCCAGATCCACCATATTGCCCGCTTCTTTCGCCGCCTGGGTACCCGAGTTCATCGCCACCGCGACGTCGGCCTGAGCCAGCGCGGGGGCATCATTGGTGCCATCTCCGGTCATCGCCACCAGACGACCTTCCGCCTGGTACTGGCGGATCAGCGCCAGCTTCGCTTCCGGCGTGGCTTCCGCGAGAAAGTCATCAACACCGGCTTCCGCCGCAATCGCCGCCGCCGTCAGACGGTTGTCGCCAGTGATCATCACCGTTTTGATGCCCATTTTACGCAACTGAGCGAAGCGTTCTTTTATTCCCCCTTTGACGATATCTTTCAGCGCAATCACGCCGAGCACGCGGGAGCCTTCGACGACCACCAGCGGCGTGGCGCCAAGGCGGGCGACGTTATCCACTTTTTGTTCGACGTCGGCAGGAAAATGACCGCCGTTGGCTTCAACGTGGCGACGAATAGCATCCACCGAACCTTTACGAATCATCCGGTTATCAATATTGATTCCGCTCATGCGGCTTTGGGCGGTAAACGGCACAAAGGTGGCATGCAATGACTGAACGTCGCGGACGCGCAAATTAAAGCGTTGTTTGGCGAGAATGACGATACTGCGACCTTCCGGCGTCTCATCCGCCAGAGAAGAAAGCTGTGCGGCGTCGGCCAGCGTTTTTTCGTCTACCCCCTGGGCAGGCAGAAAATCGGAAGCCTGACGGTTACCGAGGGTAATGGTGCCGGTTTTATCCAGCAGCAAGACATCCACGTCACCGGCGGCTTCCACCGCACGACCGCTGGTGGCGATCACGTTTGCCCCCAGCATTCGGCTCATACCCGCTACCCCGATTGCCGAAAGTAGCCCACCGATGGTAGTGGGGATCAGGCACACCAGCAGGGCGACCAGTACCGTCACGCTGACCGCGTTTCCCCCCCAGACGGTAAAGGGCCACAGGGTCGCCGTCGCCAGTAAAAAGACGATGGTGAGCGCAATCAGCAGGATGGTGAGCGCAATTTCGTTGGGTGTTTTGCGCCGTTGTGCGCCTTCCACCATCGCGATCATCCGGTCAAGGAATGTCTCGCCGGGGTTGACACTACATTCAATAACCAGCCAGTCGGAAAGAATGCGCGTCCCGCCGGTCACGGAGGCGAAATCGCCGCCAGACTCACGGATAACCGGCGCGGACTCCCCTGTGATGGCGCTTTCGTCCACCGACGCACCGCCTTCGATAACCTCGCCGTCGCAGGGAATAATATCGCCAGCTTCTACCAGTACAATGTCGCCTTTACGCAGTTCATCCGCCGGGACGTGGTCCATTTTTGCGCCATATTTCGGCTCACGCAGTTTGCGGGCAAACGCCGTTTTTTTAACGCCTTTCAGGCTGTTGGCCTGGGCTTTGCTGCGTCCTTCTGCCAGCGCCTCGGCGAAATTGGCGAACAGCACCGTCACCCACAGCCACAGGCTGATGGCGCCCGTAAACAGTGGATTGCCCGCCATATGTCCGGTTGCGATGGCCACCGTTATCAGGGTGGTCAACAGACTGCCAATCCAGGCGATGAACATCACCGGGTTGCGCCATTGTGCGTGAGGATTTAACTTTTTCACGGCATCGAGAAGCGCCTGAGCGACCAGGGAGGGTTCGAACAGCGCCAGTTGTTTGCGACTCATAACAATGTGCTCCACATCGCTCAACGTAAAGAGAGGTGTTCTGCCACCGGACCAAGCGCCAGGGCAGGAATAAAGGTCAACGCACCGACCAGCAGCACCGTACCGACCAGCAGCCCGACAAATAACGCGCCGTGCGTGGGTAATGTGCCGGGACTGGCGGGCTGGATTTTTTTACTCACCAGCGACCCAGCAATCGCCATCACCGGAATAATCACGCCGAATCGACCAACAAACATGCAGAAAGCCAGCAGACAGTTCCAGAAAGGGGAGTTGGCGCTGAGGCCCGCGAAGGCGCTACCGTTATTGTTTGCGGCGGACGAGACGGCATACAGCACTTCGCTGAAACCGTGTGGACCCGGGTTTAACATGCCGCTGCGTCCGGCGTCCGTCATCATGGCGAGTGCGGTACCGAGCAGAACCAGCGCGGGCGTGACCAGAATCGCCAGCGCGGTCATTTTCATTTCGCGTACGTCGATTTTTTTACCCAAATACTCTGGCGTACGGCCAATCATCAGCCCGGCGATAAACACCGCCAGCAGAACAAACAGCAGCATGCCGTAGAGACCAGAGCCAACGCCGCCGAAGACCACTTCGCCAATCTGCATCAGCCACATCGGCACCATCCCGCCCAATGCGGTGAAGGAGTCGTGCATGGCAACGACCGCGCCGCAGGATGCCGCTGTCGTCACCACGGCATACAGGCTGCTGACCAGGATCCCGAAGCGGCTCTCTTTGCCTTCCATGTTGATGCTGCTGTCAGCGCCCAGCGACAACAGATGGGGATTGCCCTGGACTTCCGCCCACATCACCACCGCCACGCAGACCACAAAAATCAGCGACATTGCCCACAGCAGGGTGCGTCCCTGTCGGCGATCGCCCACGGCATCGCCAAACGCAAAGCACAGCGCGGTCGGGATCAAAAAGATCGCCAGCATCTGTACCATGTTGGTCAGCGCCGTAGGGTTCTCAAACGGGTGTGATGAGTTGGCATTGAAGAACCCGCCTCCGTTAGTGCCGAGCACTTTGATCGCCTCCTGCGAGGCCACCGGGCCCATCGGCAGGATCTGTTTTGCCCCTTCGAGGGTGACAAAAGGCTGATAAGGGGAGAGGGTTTGCAGTGTGCCTTGCTGAACAAAAAACAGCGCAATGAGCAGCGAAACAGGCAGCAGTATCCACAATGTAATGCGGACCAGATCCATCCAGGCATTGCCCAGCGTGCTGATGTTCTGGCGCATAAAGGCGCGGATCAGCGCGAAGATCACCGCAATACCGGTCGCGGCGGAGAGGAAGTTCTGTACCGTAAGCCCGACCATCTGACTGAAGTAGCTCAGGGTGGTCTCGCCGCTATAAGACTGCCAGTTGGTATTGGTGACAAAACTGACCGCCGTATTCAGCGCCAGATGCCAGGAGAGGCCCGGCAGTTGCTGTGGGTTGAACGGCAGCAGGTTTTGCCCGAGCAGCATCAAAAACAATACCGCCAGCCCCAGTAAATTCAACATAAGGAGAGCCAGCAAATAGTGCTGCCAGTTCATCTCTTCAGTCGAGATTCCCAGACACCGCCAGAGCAGGCGTTCGACGCCGCCCACACCCGGTAGCGGCGTATTGTTGATAAGCCTGGCCAGTCCAGACCCTAAAGGTCTGGCGACCACAAACAGCACCAGTAAAAAGCTGGCAATGAGTAAAAATCCTGAAGCGGCCATCAGAATGCCTCCGCATTAATCAAGGCATACACCAGATAAACCAATAACAAGAAAACCAGCCCGATGCCGATTATCACGCCTGTACTCACAGAGCACCTCCCGTGGCATTTGTTTTGATATCCAGAGGGTAGGATTTTGGTTGCAAAGATTTCGCAAAAATCCGGGGGGCGGGTATAAAAAAAGTATAAAAATGAAAAAGACCATTATTTAACTAATGGTTAGTTTTAATTTAACTTTCTTGTAACTTAATTACGGCGGTGAGTGTAAATAAGGCCTAAATAGCTAAAAATAAGTGGTCGGATGAGTAGTAAAATTACACGAAAAGCGATACTCTTTTCATCAGTTAACCAAGTTCATTTTTCCGGTGCGTTTCACCGGCCAGATAAAGGGGAGAAAAGTATGGAACTCTATAAAGAATATCCTGCACACATTGTCTTGTTACGCCGTACTTTTGCCGTTGTGGCTGGTGTACTGGCGCTGCCGGTGATGTTGTTCTGGAAAGACCGCGCCCGTTTTTATAGCTATCTGCATCGCGTCTGGTCGAAAACCAGCGATAAGCCGGTGTGGATGGATCAGGCTGAAAAAGCCACCTGCGATTTCTATTAATTGATCGTCGCCTGAAAAGGCGACATGCTGGTTTTGCGAAGGGTTCCGTTCACTTCATGTTCTTCGCTTCTCTGGTATCTCATTTCCCGTGAACGGGTTAAGGGGGCTATCGAGCCTTCCTTGCACGTTCACAGGTAGTGTGGCTTCAGAGAAGCGGTGGACATAAGGTGAACATCACCCTTCGCCAGAGTAAAAGGTTCTCCCTCATTCCTTAATTGACCAACATTCCCCCCGCAATGTAGCGTCCCTTATGTCTACACTTATCTCAGGCACGAAAAAGGAGCTGTGATGAGTGAGAAAATCCCTGTCGGCATCAGCGCCTGTTTATTAGGCGATACGGTTCGCTTTGATGGCGGGCATAAACGACTGGCGTTTGCCGTTGAAACGTTATCCCCCTGGGTTCATTTTGAAGCGGTTTGCCCGGAAATGGCGATCGGTCTGCCTGTACCCAGACCCGCATTGCGTCTGGTGAAAGATGAAGGCGGCGCCTTCGCGTTACGCTTTAGCGATAAGCGGGAAGGGAACCTGACCGATGCCATGACCACGTTCAGCCATGCGCGAGTTACCGGATTTGAACATTTGTGCGGATATATCGTTTGCGCCAAATCGCCCAGTTGCGGGATGGAGCGTGTACGTGTTTACGATGCTGACGGCAAAAACAACCGTAAAGCCGGGCGCGGGATCTACACCTCGATTTTAATGGAAACCTTTCCGTGGCTACCGGTGGAAGAGGACGGGCGGCTGCACGATCCGCAACTTCGTGAAAACTTTGTCGAACGTATCTATGCGCTGCATGAACTGAATGAAATTCGTCAACAGGGACTGACCCGCGCGGCGCTGTTGGGCTATCACAGCCGCTACAAACTGCTGCTGCTGGCGCATTCACAGCCGGAGTATCGGGACCTGGGGCGTTTTGTGGCGGCCATCCATGAGTGGCCGGATCTGGATCTTTATTTTGCAGAGTATCGCCTGCGGTTAATGACGCTGCTCTCACACCCCGCCACCCGGCGTAATCACACCAATGTTCTGATGCATGTTCAGGGATATTTCCGTAACCAATTGAATGCCCGTCAACGTCAGGAGCTGACCGCGCTGATCGAGGGATATCGCCGCGCGACGCAACCGCTGCTTGCGCCTATCACGTTACTCAAACACTATATGGCGGAGTATCCGGATGCCTACCTTTGTGGGCAACGTTACTTTGATCCCTGGCCTGAGGCCCTGCGTTTGCGCTACGGAAGCTAAACGTATTACTGATTCAGGAGTGTTATGACCACCCATCTGGTCTGGTTTCGTCGTGATTTACGTCTGCATGATAATCTGGCTTTAGCCGCCGCCTGCCGGGATCGTTCGGCGCAGGTGCTGGCACTGTTCATCTCCACCCCGACCCAGTGGGCGGCGCACGACATGTCCCCACGTCAGGCTGCATTGGTGAATGCCCAGCTCAATGCGTTGCAAATTGCGCTGGCGGAGAAAGGCATCCCACTGCTGTTTCGTGAAGTGGATGATTTCGCGGCCAGCGTCGGCGTGGTGGCTGAGGTATGCCAGCAGCATGACGTCAGCCATCTGTTTTACAACTATCAATATGAAGTGAACGAACGCCAGCGTGATGCTGCGGTAGAGCGTGCGCTAAGCCGGGTTGTTTGTGAAGGATTTGACGACAGCGTGATATTGCCGCCCGGCGCGGTGATGACCGGCAATCACGACATGTACAAAGTGTTTACCCCCTTTAAAAACGCCTGGCTAAAGCGACTCAAAGAGGAGATGCCAGCGTGTGTTGCGGCACCTGAGCGCCGTGACGGTGGGGCAATGTCGTGCGACATAGCGCCGTTGGCATTGACGATGCCGCAGCAGGATTTCGACCCGACTTTTTTCCCTGCCGGGGAAAAGGCGGCGATTACGCAGTTGCGTCAGTTTTGCCAGCAGACGGCGGAACGCTATGAGCAGTTACGGGACTTTCCGGCCCTTGAAGGTACCAGTCGGTTATCTGCGAGCCTGGCGACCGGTGGACTCTCGCCGCGTCAGTGTCTGCATCGCTTACTGGCGGAGCAGCCACAGGCTGTTGATGGCGGCGCGGGAAGCGTCTGGCTGAATGAGCTTATCTGGCGTGAGTTTTACCGGCATTTGATCACCTTTTATCCGCGGCTGTGCCAACACCGTCCGTTCATTCCCTGGACCGATCGCGTGCAGTGGAAGCGTAACGCCGCCCATTTTCAGGCGTGGCAGGAAGGGAAAACGGGCTACCCCATCGTGGATGCCGCGATGCGCCAGCTCAATGCGACAGGATGGATGCACAATCGCTTACGGATGATTACCGCCAGCTTTTTAGTGAAAGACCTGTTGATCGACTGGCGGGAAGGGGAGCGCTATTTCATGTCGCAGCTTATCGATGGCGATCTTGCCGCCAACAACGGTGGCTGGCAGTGGGCCGCTTCGACCGGCACCGATGCCGCGCCGTACTTTCGCATTTTTAACCCGACGACGCAGGGCGAAAAGTTTGACCGTGACGGCGACTTTATTCGCCGGTGGCTGCCGGAATTGCGCAACGTACCCGGAAAAGCCATCCACGCCCCCTGGACGTGGGCGCAGAAAGACGGTGTTACGCTGGATTACCCGCACCCGATAGTGGATCACAAACAGGCGCGATTAGAAACGCTGGCGGCGTATGACGCGGCGCGAAAAGGCGGCGCATAGAAGAGGACGATGCCCGACAGGCGTTACGCGTCGGGCAAAATGAGGTCAGGATTCGACCGCCACCGGATCAATAAACCGTTCAGCAAACCCCATCACTACCAGGCCAGCACACCGCCGCACAGCATGAAAATCTCGTCTTAACATGGCGCTGTTGTTTATCAATATGTCAAAGAAATGGCTATCGACGAACTGACGGGAGAACGCTATTTTAACGTAATGAATACATTAAGAAGGGAACAATGATGAAAAACACTGAACTGGAACATCTGATCAACGAAAAGCTAAACAGTGCGGCCATCAGTGATTACGCGCCGAATGGATTGCAGGTTGAAGGAAAAACGACGGTACAAAAAATTGTGACCGGTGTAACGGCAAGCCAGGCGTTGCTTGACGAAGCCGTCCGCCTGCAGGCAGATGCGGTTATCGTTCATCATGGTTACTTCTGGAAAGGAGAATCGCCGGTTATTCGTGGAATGAAGCGTAAGCGTCTGAAAACCCTGCTGACCCATGATATTAACCTCTACGGCTGGCACCTGCCGCTGGATGCCCATCCTGAACTGGGCAACAACGCACAACTCGCGGCGTTGCTCGGGATCACCGTGATGGGTGAGATTGAGCCGTTAGTCCCGTGGGGCGAACTGGCGATGCCGGTTCCGGGGCTGGAGTTGGCATCATGGATTGAAGCGCGCCTGGGACGTAAACCGTTATGGTGTGGGGATACCGGGCCGGATACGGTTCAGCGTGTGGCGTGGTGTACCGGAGGCGGTCAAAGCTTTATCGACAGCGCCGCCCGTTTTGGTGTCGATGCATTTATTACGGGCGAAGTGTCTGAACAGACGATTCATTCCGCGCGTGAACAGGGACTGCATTTTTATGCCGCCGGGCATCACGCGACCGAGCGTGGCGGTATTCGTGCGTTAAGCGAATGGCTGACTGAAAACACCAGCCTGGACGTTACCTTTATTGATATTCCCAATCCGGCATAAACAACACTAAGAGGGACGAAAGTGCAACGAGCGCGTTGTTATCTGTTGGGTGAAACGGCGGTGGTTCTCGAACTTGAGCCGCCGGTCACTCTGGCCACGCAAAAACGTATCTGGCGGCTGACACAGCGTCTGGCCGAGATGCCGAATGTGGCGGAAGCCATACCGGGAATGAACAATATCACGGTTATTTTGCATGAGCCGCAAACCCTGGCGCTGGATGCCATAGAGCGCCTGCAGCGCTGGTGGGAAGAGAGTGTGGCGCTGGAGCCTGACTCACGTTTTATTGAAATTCCGGTCACTTACGGCGGTACTGGGGGACCGGATCTGGCCGAGGTGGCCCGACACAGCGGCCTGAGTGAGAAACAGGTGGTTGAACTGCACTCTTCCGTCGAGTACGTGGTCTGGTTTTTAGGTTTTCAGCCTGGGTTTCCCTATCTTGGGAATTTACCGGAACAATTACATACCCCGCGACGCGCGGAACCACGCCTGCTTGTTCCGGCAGGTTCTGTTGGCATCGGCGGCGCGCAAACGGGGATTTACCCCTTGTCGACACCGGGCGGCTGGCAGTTGATCGGTCATACCTCGTTAAAACTGTTCGACCCTATGCGGGATGAACCGATTCTGCTGCGTCCCGGAGACAGTGTGCGATTTGTGCCGCAGAAGGAGGGCGTATGCTGAATATTATTCGTGCGGGTCTGTACACCTCCGTACAAGATGGCGGACGGCAGGGTTTTCGTCAGTCCGGGATTAGCCATTGTGGCGCGCTGGATAAACCGGCGTTGCACATCGCCAATCTGCTGGTGGGCAATGATGCCAATGCCGCGGCGCTGGAAGTGACGCTGGGGCAACTGGTGGTGGAGTTTATGGCGGACGGCTGGTTTGCGCTGACCGGCGCAAGCTGCGAGGCGCGACTGGACGACAAACCCGTCTGGACAGGCTGGCGGTTGCCGATGAAGGCAGGGCAGCGGCTGACGCTAAAACGACCCCAACACGGGATGCGCAGTTATTTGGCTATCGCGGGCGGGATTGATGTCCCACCGGTGATGGGCTCATGCAGTACCGATCTGAAAGTGGGGATCGGCGGCCTGGAGGGGCGTCTGTTAAAAGACGGAGACCGCCTGGCAACCGGGAAACCCGCACGGCAATTCAGCGGTCCGCAGGGGGTTAAGCAACTGCTGTGGGGGAACTGGATCCGCGCGCTACCTGGCCCGGAATATCATGAATTTGATACGGCCTCGCAGGAGGCATTCTGGCGCTCGCCCTGGCAACTCAGCCCGCAAAGTAACCGGATGGGCTATCGTTTGCAGGGGCAGCCGTTAACACGCACCACGGATCGTGAACTGATGTCCCACGGTTTACTGCCAGGCGTCGTGCAGGTGCCGCACAATGGTCAGCCGATAGTGCTGATGAATGATGCCCAGACAACGGGCGGCTATCCGCGGATCGCCTGCATTATCGAAGCCGATATGTACCACCTGGCGCAAATTCCCCTCGGACAGCCGATTCATTTTGTTCAGTGTTCGCTGGAGGAGGCGCTAAAAGCGCGCCGGGATCAGCAACGTTACCTGGAACAGCTCACATGGCGGCTCAGTGATGAAAATTGACCTCAATGCAGACTTAGGCGAAGGCTGCGCCAGCGACAGCGAACTGCTCACGCTGGTCTCCTCAGCCAATATTGCCTGCGGATTTCACGCGGGCGATGCGCAAACCATGCTGGTCAGCGTGCGCGAAGCACTAAAAAATGGCGTAGCGATTGGCGCGCACCCCAGTTTTCCGGATCGGGAAAACTTTGGTCGCACCGCCATGACGCTACCGCCGGAAACGGTGTATGCGCAAACGCTGTATCAAATTGGCGCGCTGGCGGCAATCGCAAAGGCGGAAGGCGGCGTGATGCGCCACGTTAAACCCCACGGCATGTTGTATAACCAGGCGGCCAAAGACGCGCAGCTGGCAGATGCTATCGCCAGGGCGGTGCATGCCTGCGATCCGGCGTTGATTCTGGTGGGGCTGGCCGGCAGTGAGCTGATCCGCGCAGGCGCACACTATGGCCTGACGACGCGCCAGGAAGTGTTTGCCGATCGGGGGTATCTGGCGGATGGCAGTCTGGTGCCACGCACCCAGCCAGGGGCGCTTATCGATGACGAAGAACAGTCTCTGGCGCAAACCCTGGAGATGGTGCAGTCCGGGCGAGTCAAAAGCATTACCGGCGAGTGGGCGAAAGTGGTGGCGCAAACGGTGTGTCTACACGGGGATGGCGAGCACGCACTCGCTTTTGCCCGCCGCTTGCGCGCCGCGTTCAACGCATACAATATTCAGATTGGCGCATAAGTCATTAATATAAAAATAAAATAACACGCAACATAACTGACAGGAATGGACTATGGAAGATGCAGTCGCACTCTGGCCACTGATGGGGATCGCCGTCATTGTGGTTGGCTTTCTCTTACGCTTTAACCCGGTATTGGTGGTCATCGTTGCCGGGATCGTCACCGGACTGGCGGCGCATATGCCGATCGCCACGATCCTTGAAAAACTGGGGGAAGGTTTCCTCAACACCCGTAATCTGCCGTTTACCCTGCTGATCCCGCTGGCCGTTATTGGTCTGCTGGAGCGCCACGGGTTGAAAGAGCGCGCCCAGGCGTGGATCGCCAAAATCCACAGCGCCACGGCGGGACGCCTGCTGATTGTTTATCTGTTAGTTCGTGAAGCCACCGCTGCGCTGGGGCTGACAAGCCTCGGCGGCCATCCGCAAATGGTGCGCCCGCTGCTGGCGCCGATGGCGGAAGGGGCGGCAGAAAAAAATCACGGCGCGCTTCCCGGCGCGGTGCGTTACCGCCTGCGGGCGATGTCGGCGGCGACCGACAACGTTGGGCTGTTCTTTGGCGAGGACATTTTCGTGGCCTTTGGCGCCATTATTTTCATGCACAATTTTATGCTGGAGTCGGGAGGGATCCAGACTGAGCCGTTGCACATTGCCCTGTGGGGGATCCCGACGGCGATATGCGCCTTCCTGATCCACGCAACAAGGCTATGGCGTCTGGACAACTATCTGCAGCGAGAAATGGCGAAAGTGAATACCGTCGCGACCAGCAAAGGAGAAGCGAAATGAATTTTCAGCAAAGCTATCTCTACTGGCTGGCCGGTGTGGTGTTGCTGCTGGTTGCCGTGATGTCCTGGCGGGATAAAGCCAATCCGCGCCGTTTAACGACCGGATTGTTCTGGGGCGTTTATGGCCTGCTGTTTTTAGTGGGTGACTGGACATATTCGCTGGTTGGCGACAAACGTATGGTGCACATTGCGGTCGGCGTGGCGGTGGTGCTGATGGCGCTGATTGCCGGTTTTGGCGGCGTGAAGCTGGGCAGCTATCACCAGCGTACCCGCGAGCAGCGTCAGGAGAGCGCCACCCGGCTGGGCAACCGTCTGTTTTATCCGGCACTGGCGATCCCGGTGGTGACGGTGATCGGCGTGCTGATGTTCAACCACATCCCCGGTTTACAGAACGCGCTGTTTGGCCCCGGCAATCACTCCACGCTGGTCACGCTGTTTTCGATGACGGCAGGGACGGTGATCGGACTGGGGATGGCGATAAAAATGACCCGCGAGAGTGTCCATCAGCCGATTCAGGAGGCGCGCCGTCTTCTGGATTCTATTGGTTGGGCCTTCATCCTGCCGCAAATTCTCGCCACGCTGGGATTACTGTTTACGGCGGCGGGCGTTGGCAGCGGGATTTCGTATCTCACCCAGCACTACCTTGCCGTTGACAGCCGCTTTGTGGCCGTCGCGGTTTACACCCTCGGTATGGCGCTGCTGACCATGGTGATGGGCAATGCATTTGCCGCCTTCCCGATTGTGACGGCGGGAATTGGCATTCCGATTCTGGTGTTGCAGCACGGTGGCAATCCGGCGGTGATGGCGGCCATCGGCATGTTCTCCGGCTACTGCGGAACGCTGATGACCCCGATGGCCGCCAACTTCAACATCGTACCGGCAGCACTGCTGGAACTGCCGGATAAAAACGCGGTCATTAAAGCGCAGGTGCCGACCGGCGCGCTGCTGCTGTTGGTCAACGTGTTCCTGATGTATTTCCTGATGTTCCTGTAAGGAGGGGGCAATCCATGAAAACTGTCTTAATCACCGGATTTGAGCCCTTTGGCGGCGAACAGGTTAACCCTTCCTGGGAAGTGGTCTCCCGGCTCGACAATGCTATTATCGCAGGATGTCGCGTGGTGGCGCGTCAACTGCCGTGCGTGTTTGGTGAATCGCTCACGGTACTGAACGCTGCCATTGATGCGTTGTCGCCTTCGCTGGTGCTGGCTGTCGGTCAGGCGGGAGGCCGTGCGGATATTACGGTTGAGCGGGTGGCCATCAACATTGATGATGCCCGTATCCCGGATAACCGTGGCAAGCAGCCGGTTGATGAGCCGATAGTGGCGCAGGGGCCAGCGGCCTGGTTTAGTACGCTGCCCATCAAAGCGATGGTGGCGGCAATGCGCGAAGCGGGTGTTCCGGCCTCGGTGTCGCAAACGGCGGGGACGTTTGTCTGTAACCACGTGATGTACGGTCTGCTGCATAAACTCAACGCCAGGCCGGAGGTGAAGGGGGGATTCATTCATATCCCTTATTTGCCAGAACAGGCGGCCGCGCACCCCGGCGCGCCAAGCATGGCGGCGGCAACGGTGCGACAGGCGCTGGAGATCGCTATTACCACGGCGTTACAGGTAGAAAATGATATCGCCGTTACGGGCGGCGCAACCCATTAAGTAAGGACAGAACCATGCCAGAAGGCCCGGAGATCCGCCGCGCGGCGGATAACCTGGAGGCGGCGATCAAAGGCAAACCGCTGACGGACGTCTGGTTTGCTTTTGATCGGTTAAAACCGTATCAATCACCGCTGATTGGGCAAACCGTCACCCGTATGGAAACGCGCGGAAAAGCGTTGCTGACCCACTTCTCCAAAGGACTCACCCTTTACAGCCACAATCAGCTTTATGGCGTGTGGCGGGTGGTCGATACCGGTGAAACGCCGCAAACCACACGCGTTTTGCGCGTCAGGTTGCAAACCGCCGATAAAACCATCCTGCTGTATAGTGCGTCCGATATTGACATACTGACCCCTGAACAGCTGAGCACGCATCCGTTTCTACAACGGGTCGGGCCGGATGTTCTGGATCCACGTTTAACGCCCGAGGCCGTTGAAGCCCGACTGCTTTCTCCGCGTTTTCGCAATCGCCAGTTTTCCGGGCTTTTGCTGGATCAGGCGTTTCTCGCCGGACTGGGAAACTATCTGCGGGTGGAGATCCTCTGGCAGGTGGGATTGACCGGGCAGCACAAGGCGAAAGATCTCAGCGATTCGCAGCGCGTGGCGTTATCTCACGCGTTGCTCGATATTCCTCGTCTGTCTTATACCACCCGGGGTCAGGCGGATGACAATAAACATCATGGTGCGCTGTTTCGCTTTAAGGTCTTTCATCGCGACGGCGAAGCCTGCGAGCGCTGCGGCGGTATTATCGAAAAAACGATGCTTTCGTCACGACCGTTTTACTGGTGCCCGCATTGTCAACGGTAGTACGACACGTTACCCTTGCACACCGCGGGTCTGGAATTTGAGCAGGAGAGAAAATGGATTTTCGGCGTTTTTATGGTGTTGCATTACTTTTCATCTCGACAGGTGTTACCACTGTTTATGCCAGCGACAGCCCGTTACCCATCAACTCACCGGTTGAGGAACTGACGCAAAGGCTTGATGGCTCGCAGTGGCGCTATGCGTCGGTCAGTCGGGAATCGCTGATGGGGGATAAAAACCACCCTGACGCCTTTTACCAACAGACATTCACCGACAAGCCAATCGCCTTCAAAGGTCATGAGATGATGTTCGGTACGGCGTGTCGTTTGTCCTGGAACTCCTACGTTCAGACGCCCATTAAGTATTATCACAGCAATAGCACCGTCGAACTCTACACTTCCCTGTTTGCCAGTGTCGGTCTGAAACTTCCTGAAAAACTCACCATTCTGGAGACAACATCGCCGGTGGGAGAGTGCCCGGTTGCGGGCGTTGAGTTACTCGATTTTGGCAGCAAACTGGCCTTTTTATATGAAGATAAAATCGTCACTTACACTCGCGATGAGAATAAACAGGCCGCAAAACCGGATATCCGCAAGTGTGAATTGGGGCCACGGGATATGGAATATGTGTATGAAAATGGGGCAATGACGCGCTGTTTCTACCCTAATATGTCGATGAACGACGCCTACGAGGCGCACCGGAAAGCGCGGTCAGATAGCGGAAATCTGCTGCCGACATTGACCCCAGGCAAAAACCTCACCATTGAAAAACTGGGCGATACCGAACGTGTGGAATATCAATGGCAAGGGGATAACGTTTTGCATATTACGCAGAGTTTCCCGGGAGGGACGACGGAGTTTTTACTGGAGTCGGCCACGGCAGGAACCACCGTCACGGAAACCGAATTTCCGGATTAATACGTCTCGTCATGACAGCGGCTGTTTCGGCGCATGGGCAGAAATAAACCGGGCCACGGCGGGACCGGTTAGCAAAATGCTAAACAGCCTCAGGGTCTGCATCGCCATGATTAGCGCCATGTTGGCATTGCTGCCTGCGGCGATCACCGCCACCGTGTCCAGCCCTCCGGGGCTGGTGGCAAGGTAAGCGGTCATAAAATCAATCTGCATGTAGTGGGCGAGTCCCCATGCCATTGCTGCGCAAATTGCCAACAGGGCAAAGATAGAGGCCAGAATTTGCGGCAGCGGGCGCAGTGCCATAAAGAACACCTGTTTGTCGAAACCCAGCCCAATACGCCAGCCGATCGCCATGTAAGCCGCCGCCAGCAGCCATTCCGGTAATTCAATTTCAACAATTCCACCTGAATGCAGCACCGCGCCCGCCAGCATCGGCAGCAGCATGGTGCCGGAAGGAATGCGTAATACGCGCCCGGCAATTCCCGCGACTGCGGCAAGCAGCAGGGTGGTTAACAGGTTCAGGCTGAGCGGCGGGAACCATTCAATCTGTTGGCTGACCGCTTCGGCACTGTCGCCCAGTGCAATACGCGTGACTAAGACCGCTGCGCCAGCAACGAACAGTACCCGCAGATATTGCATAAACGCCACCAGTCGAATATCTGCGCCGTAGTCCTGGGCCATGGCAACCATCGCCGCCGCCCCGCCGGGGGATGAGCCCCACGCGCCGGTGTTGCCTGGTAAGCCGCTATAGCGCACCAACAGCCAGCCGACCGCCGCGCTGGAGAGCAGAGTGACTAACAGGATGGCCAGCACAACCGGCCAGTTCACCGCCAGGGTGGTCAAGATCGAACCGGTCATGTTTTGCGCAATCATACAGCCAAGAATCGCCTGCGCAGCAAGAAAAGCGGAACGGGGAAGGCGGAGAGTGACGCCTTTCATACTGAATACAATGCCTGCGATCATCGGACCGAGCAGAAGTGCCGCCGGGAGATGCAAGAAGAGAAAAATCAGCGAGAGCAGGAGAGAGAGCAGAAACAACGAACTCCACTGCAAAACGGGCATTTCATGCTCCCTGGTATTTTTGTGTGATGTATCGATACAGCATAGAGAAAGCGGGCGGAGAAAAAAATACCAGTAATTAATAAAAACGCGGGGGCAGGGCGGTGAAGACATAAAAAAACGCGCCCGTAGGCGCGTTTTGTTGAGCGCGAAAATTAACGCTTGATCGCGGATTTAAAATCGCGCTGTTCGTAGCCGGTGTACAGCTGACGAGGACGCGCAATTTTCATGCCGTCGGTGTGCATTTCGTTCCAGTGCGCAATCCAGCCCACGGTACGCGCCATCGCGAAGATAACGGTAAACATGGAGGACGGAATGCCCATCGCTTTCAGAATGATGCCGGAGTAGAAGTCTACGTTCGGGTAGAGTTTCTTCTCGATGAAGTACGGGTCGTTCAGTGCAATGTGTTCCAGCTCCATCGCCACTTCCAGCAGGTCATCTTTGGTGCCCAGCTCTTTAAGTACTTCGTGGCAGGTTTCGCGCATCACGGTCGCACGCGGATCGTAGTTTTTGTAAACACGGTGACCGAAGCCCATCAGGCGGAAAGAGTCGTTCTTGTCTTTCGCGCGGCGAACAAATTCCGGTATGTGTTGAACAGAGCTGATTTCTTCCAGCATTTTCAGCGCCGCTTCGTTCGCGCCGCCGTGCGCCGGTCCCCACAGGGAGGCGATACCGGCCGCGATGCAGGCAAATGGGTTAGCGCCAGAAGAACCGGCAGTACGCACGGTAGAGGTTGACGCGTTCTGTTCGTGATCGGCGTGCAGGATCAGGATACGGTCCATCGCACGTTCCAGCACCGGGTTCACTTCATAGTTTTCACACGGCGTAGAGAACATCATGTTCAGGAAATTACCGGCATAGGAGAGGTCGTTGCGCGGATAAACGAACGGCTGGCCGATAGAATATTTGTAACACATTGCCGCCATGGTCGGCATTTTGGACAGCAGACGGAAGGCAGCAATCTCACGGTGGCGCGGGTTATTCACGTCCAGAGAGTCGTGATAAAACGCCGCCAGCGCACCGGTGATCCCACACATAACGGCCATCGGATGAGAATCGCGACGGAAGGCGTGGAACAGGCGAGTAATTTGCTCGTGGATCATCGTATGGCGGGTAACAGTAGTTCTGAACTCGTCGTACTCTTCCTGGCTCGGCTTCTCGCCGTACAGCAGGATATAACACACTTCCAGATAGTTGGACTCGGTCGCCAACTGATCGATCGGGAAGCCGCGATGCAGCAAAATACCTTCATCGCCGTCGATGAACGTAATTTTGGATTCGCAGGATGCGGTAGAGGTAAAACCTGGGTCAAAAGTGAACATACCTTTTGAACCAAGGCTACGAATATCAATAACGTCTTGACCTAGCGTGCCCTTCAGCACATCCAGTTCAATAGCTGCATCACCATTTAGGGTGAGCTTTGCTTTTGTATCAGCCATTTACGGTCTCCTTAGCGCCTTATTGCTTAAGACTGCCGGAACTCACATTTGCCTTCGTACATCAATGAACCGTTACCAGTTTGTTATTTGGCTCGCCGCTCTGGAAAGAGGGGGGAAGACCTGGGTACAGAGCTATGGGCGCTTGCAGGTAAAACGGTTAATTCATGGCGAATAAGCAGCAAATCAAGTACTTAGCAATCCGAATTATTAAACCTGTTTATCACTAATAACTGTCCTGAAGGAATCGGTCAATACCTATACACTGTTACATAACTTAATGTCAGGTGAAAGAGTGACCCCATAACTTTTACGCATTATATGCTTTTTCTGGTGTCGTTTGTAACAACTTTGTTTAATGGTTGTCAAATCAGATGATTAAAAATTAAATAAATGTTGGTATCGTGACCTATGTCACTGTTCGGGATAAAACCCGACAAACTATATGTAGGTTAATTGTAATGATTTTGTGAACGTCCTATACTGCCGCCAGGTCTCCGGAATACCCTGCAATCCCGAGCCACCCAGCGTTGTAACGTGTCGATTTAGCATCTGGAAGCAGTGTTTTACATGACGCACAGTTATAGATAAGGACGCTGTCTGACCCGCACGCAGACCGGAGTAAGGAAATCCCGCCGTCTTCCAGGCTACAGGATCCTCTCTGTACCCGAAGTCCAAAGGGAATAATAAGAACAGCATGTGGGCGTTATTCATGATAAGAAATGTGAAAAAACAAAGACCTGTCAATTTGGATCTGCAAACGATCCGCTTCCCAATCACGGCGATAGCGTCCATTCTCCATCGCGTTTCCGGAGTGATCACCTTTGTGGCGGTCGGGATCCTGTTGTGGTTATTGGGTACCAGCCTCTCTTCCCCTGAAGGATTCCAGCAGGCGTCCGCCATCATGGGAAGCTTCTTCGTTAAATTTATTATGTGGGGCATTCTCACCGCGCTGGCGTATCACGTCGTGGTCGGTGTTCGTCACATGATGATGGATTTTGGCTATCTGGAAGAAACATTCGAAGCGGGTAAACGCTCCGCCAAAATCTCTTTTGTTATCACTGTCGTGCTTTCACTTCTCGCAGGAGTCCTCGTATGGTAAGCAACGCCTCCGCATTGGGACGCAACGGCGTACATGACTTCATTCTGGTCCGTGCTACCGCTATCGTTCTGACGTTATACATCATCTATATGGTCGGCTTTTTCGCCACAAGCGGCGAGCTGACCTGGGAAATCTGGACGGGTTTCTTCTCATCGGCATTCACCAAAGTCTTCACCCTGCTGGCTCTGTTTTCCATCTTAATCCATGCCTGGATCGGCATGTGGCAGGTGTTGACCGACTACGTTAAACCGCTGGCTGTGCGCCTTGTGCTGCAACTGGTTATTGTTGTTGCGCTGGTGGTTTACGTCATTTATGGATTTGTTGTGGTGTGGGGTGTGTAATGAAACTGCCAGTAAGAGAATTTGATGCTGTAGTGATTGGCGCAGGCGGCGCAGGTATGCGTGCGGCGCTGCAAATTTCCCAAAGCGGCCAGACCTGTGCGCTGCTGTCTAAAGTCTTCCCAACCCGTTCCCATACCGTGTCTGCGCAGGGTGGCATTACCGTTGCGCTCGGTAATACCCATGAAGATAACTGGGAATGGCACATGTACGACACCGTAAAAGGGTCGGACTATATTGGCGACCAGGACGCGATTGAATATATGTGTAAGACCGGCCCGGAAGCGATTCTGGAGCTGGACCACATGGGGCTTCCGTTCTCTCGTCTCGATAATGGCACTATTTATCAACGTCCGTTTGGCGGCCAGTCGAAAAACTTCGGCGGCGAGCAGGCGGCACGTACCGCAGCGGCGGCTGACCGTACCGGTCACGCACTGCTGCACACGCTGTATCAGCAGAACCTGAAAAACCACACCACCATTTTCTCTGAGTGGTACGCGCTGGATCTGGTGAAAAACGCCGATGGCGCCGTGGTCGGTTGTACCGCGCTGTGTATCGAAACCGGTGAAGTGGTTTACTTCAAAGCTAACGCCACTGTGCTGGCGACCGGCGGCGCAGGCCGTATCTATCAGTCCACCACTAACGCGCATATCAACACCGGTGACGGCGTCGGTATGGCTATCCGTGCCGGTGTACCGGTGCAGGATATGGAAATGTGGCAGTTCCACCCAACCGGTATCGCCGGTGCGGGCGTTCTGGTGACAGAAGGCTGCCGTGGTGAAGGTGGTTATCTGCTTAACAAACACGGCGAGCGCTTCATGGAGCGTTATGCCCCGAATGCGAAAGACCTGGCGGGTCGTGACGTGGTGGCGCGTTCCATCATGATTGAAATCCGTGAAGGGCGCGGCTGTGACGGCCCGTGGGGCCCGCATGCTAAATTGAAACTCGACCATCTGGGTAAAGACGTTCTCGAATCCCGTCTGCCGGGCATTCTTGAGCTGTCCCGTACCTTCGCACACGTTGACCCGGTGAAAGAGCCGATTCCGGTCATCCCAACCTGCCACTATATGATGGGCGGTATCCCGACCAAAGTGACCGGTCAGGCGCTGACCGTGAACGCGCAGGGCGAAGACGTGGTGATCCCTGGGCTGTTTGCGGTGGGCGAAATCGCCTGCGTATCGGTTCACGGCGCCAACCGTCTGGGCGGCAACTCGCTGCTCGACCTGGTGGTATTTGGCCGTGCGGTTGGCCTGCATCTGCAAGAATCCATCGCGGAGCAGGGTGCCCTGCTGGATGCGACCGAAGAGGAAATCGACGCTTCTCTGGAACGTCTGAACCGCTGGAACGGCAACCGTGACGGCGAAGATCCGGTGGTTATCCGTAAAGCCTTGCAGGAATGTATGCAGCATAACTTCTCGGTATTCCGCGAAGGTGATGCGATGGCGAAAGGGCTTGAGCAGTTGAAAGCGATCCGCGAGCGTCTGAAAAATGCGCGCCTGGATGACACCTCCAGCGAGTTCAATACCCAGCGCGTCGAGTGCCTGGAGCTGGATAACCTGATGGAAACCGCTTACGCAACCGCAGTATCCGCCAACTTCCGTACTGAAAGCCGTGGCGCGCATAGCCGCTTCGACTTCCCGGAACGTGATGATGAAAACTGGCTGTGCCATTCCCTGTATCTGCCAGAGACGGAATCCATGACGCGACGTCAGGTCAATATGGAACCGAAACTGCGCCCGGCATTCCCGCCGAAGATTCGTACTTACTAATGCGGAGACAGGACAATGAAACTCGAGTTTTCGATTTATCGCTATAACCCGGATGTTGATGACGCTCCGCGCATGCAGGATTACACCCTGGAAGGCGAAGAAGGGCGTGACATGATGCTGCTGGATGCCTTAATCCAGCTGAAAGAAAAAGACCCAAGTTTGTCGTTCCGTCGCTCATGCCGTGAAGGGGTGTGTGGCTCCGATGGTTTGAACATGAACGGTAAAAATGGTCTGGCCTGTATCACCCCGATTTCGGCGTTACACCAGCCGGGTAAGAAAATTGTGATCCGTCCCCTGCCTGGCTTACCGGTTGTTCGCGATTTGGTGGTAGACATGGGGCAATTCTATGCCCAATATGAGAAGATTAAACCTTACCTATTGAATAATGGGCAAAATCCACCCGCTCGTGAGCATTTACAGATGCCTGAGCAGCGTGAAAAACTGGATGGGTTGTACGAGTGCATTCTGTGTGCATGCTGCTCAACATCCTGCCCGTCATTCTGGTGGAATCCGGACAAATTTATCGGCCCGGCGGGTCTGCTTGCTGCGTATCGCTTCCTGATCGACAGCCGCGATACTGAAACCGATAGCCGTCTGGAAGGGTTGAGTGATGCTTTCAGTGTATTCCGCTGCCACAGCATCATGAACTGCGTCAGTGTCTGTCCGAAAGGGCTTAACCCGACGCGCGCTATTGGTCATATTAAATCGATGTTGCTGAATCGCAGTGCGTAAGTAGTCAACGCCGGATGGCGACTGACGTCTTATCCGGCCTACAGGGCATTCTCCCGTAGGCCTGATAAGCGCAGCGACATCAGGCAAGTAAGTGCAGGAAACCTCTAAAAACTGCCAGATTGATAGCAATAATCGAGATGTTCAGCGCGAGACAAGGCGCGAACGGAACGAATCACCGGGAGCATAGTTAACTATGTGACCGGTGTGAGGGACGGTTGCAACGCAGTCGCAGCCTGAACAGCGACGATTATTAGACAGTTTTTAAAGGTTCCTTAGCGGACGCAGATCACACGACAGTCCGCAACAAGTGAACCCCGGCACGCACACCGGTTGTGCGTGGTTAGTATCCACGGCGAAATAAGCATACAGAATGCTTAAGGGATCACGATGCAGAACGGCGCAATGAAAGCCTGGTTGGACTCTTCTTACCTCTCTGGCGCAAACCAGAGCTGGATAGAACAGCTCTATGAAGACTTCTTAACCGATCCTGACTCAGTAGACGCCAACTGGCGTTCTATGTTCCAGCAGTTACCTGGCACCGGAGTCAAACCGGATCAATTCCATTCAACAACGCGTGATTATTTCCGTCGTCTGGCGAAGGATGCCTCACGTTACTCTTCTACGATTTCCGACCCTGACACCAATGCTAAGCAGGTTAAAGTCCTGCAGCTTATCAACGCTTATCGTTTCCGCGGTCACCAGCATGCAAACCTCGACCCGCTGGGACTGTGGAAGCAAGAAAACGTGGCAGATCTGGATCCTTCTTTCCACGACCTGACTGAGGCCGATTTCCAGGAAAGCTTTAACGTAGGTTCTTTTGCTGGCGGCAAAGAAACAATGAAGCTGGGCGAGCTGCTTTCCGCGCTCAAACAGACCTATTGCGGCCCGATTGGCGCCGAGTATATGCACATCACCAGTACCGAAGAGAAACGTTGGCTGCAACAGCGTATCGAATCGGGTCGTGCGGCATTTAGCACTGAAGAGAAGAAACGCTTCCTGAGCGAACTGACCGCAGCGGAAGGTCTTGAACGTTATCTGGGCGCGAAATTCCCGGGGGCGAAACGCTTCTCGCTGGAAGGCGGCGATGCGTTAATTCCTATGCTCAAAGAGATGATCCGTCATGCGGGTAACAGCGGCACCCGTGAAGTGGTGCTGGGTATGGCGCACCGTGGTCGTCTGAACGTGCTGGTTAACGTTCTGGGTAAAAAACCGCAGGATCTGTTCGACGAATTTGCGGGCAAACACAAAGAACATCTCGGCACCGGTGACGTGAAGTACCACATGGGCTTCTCGTCTGATATCGAAACCGAAGGCGGTCTGGTTCACCTGGCGCTGGCGTTTAACCCGTCGCACCTGGAAATCGTCAGCCCGGTGGTTATCGGTTCCGTGCGTGCGCGTTTGGATCGTCTGGACGAGCCGAGCAGCAATAAAGTTCTGCCAATCACCATTCACGGTGACGCGGCAGTGACAGGGCAGGGCGTGGTTCAGGAAACTCTGAACATGTCGAAAGCGCGGGGTTACGAAGTGGGCGGTACCGTTCGCATCGTTATCAACAACCAGGTGGGCTTCACCACCTCTAACCCGCTGGATGCGCGTTCTACCCCGTACTGCACCGACATCGGTAAAATGGTACAGGCGCCGATCTTCCACGTTAACGCGGATGACCCGGAAGCGGTCGCGTTTGTGACCCGTCTGGCGCTGGACTTCCGTAACACCTTTAAACGCGATGTCTTCATCGACCTGTTCTGCTACCGTCGTCACGGCCATAACGAAGCCGATGAGCCGAGTGCAACTCAGCCATTGATGTATCAGAAAATCAAAAAACATCCGACGCCGCGTAAAATCTACGCCGACAAACTCGAGCAGGATAAAGTCGCTTCGCAGGAAGACTCCACCGAAATGGTCAATCTGTACCGCGACGCGCTGGATGCTGGCGAATGTGTGGTGAAAGAGTGGCGTCCGATGAATATGCACTCCTTTACCTGGTCGCCGTACCTCAATCATGAATGGGATGAAAAATACCCGGATACGGTTGAAATGAAGCGCCTGCAGGAACTGGCCAAACGTATCAGCACCGTGCCGGAAGCGGTTGAGATGCAGTCTCGCGTAGCCAAAATTTACGGTGACCGTCAGGCGATGGCGTCAGGCGAGAAACTGTTCGACTGGGGCGGCGCGGAAACGCTGGCGTACGCGACGCTGGTCGATGAAGGTATCCCGGTGCGTCTGTCCGGTGAAGATGCGGGCCGTGGTACGTTCTTCCACCGTCACGCGGTGATTCATAACCAGTCCAATGGTTCCACCTATACCCCGTTGCAGCACGTGCATAACGGCCAGGGCACTTTCCGTGTCTGGGACTCCGTGCTCTCTGAAGAAGCGGTACTGGCATTTGAATACGGTTATGCCACAGCAGAACCCCGTACGCTGACTATCTGGGAAGCGCAATTCGGCGACTTCGCCAACGGCGCGCAGGTGGTTATCGACCAGTTCATCTCCTCCGGTGAGCAGAAGTGGGGACGTATGTGTGGTCTGGTCATG
Organism: Citrobacter sp. R56; assembly: GCF_016811995.1. GTDB lineage: Bacteria > Pseudomonadota > Gammaproteobacteria > Enterobacterales > Enterobacteriaceae > Citrobacter_D > Citrobacter_D enshiensis. Next base: position 3,142,322 of record NZ_CP069159.1, on the reverse strand, counting down.
CTCCTGCCGCACGGTTACGAAGGTCAGGGTCCGGAGCACTCCTCCGCGCGTCTGGAACGTTATCTGCAACTCTGCGCTGAGCAGAACATGCAGGTTTGCGTCCCGTCCACCCCGGCTCAGGTGTACCACATGTTGCGTCGTCAGGCGCTGCGCGGTATGCGCCGTCCGCTGGTGGTGATGTCGCCGAAGTCGCTGCTGCGTCACCCGCTGGCCGTCTCTTCACTTGATGAACTGGCAAATGGCACCTTCATGCCGGCTATCGGCGAAGTTGATGACCTCGATCCGCAAGGCGTGAAGCGCGTGGTGATGTGTTCTGGTAAGGTTTATTACGATCTGCTGGAACAGCGTCGCAAGAACAACCAGAAAGATGTGGCCATTGTGCGCATCGAACAACTCTATCCTTTCCCGCATCAGGCGATGCAGGAAGTATTAAAACAGTACGCTCACGTACATGATTTTGTCTGGTGCCAGGAAGAGCCGCTCAACCAGGGCGCATGGTATTGCAGCCAGCATCATTTCCGTGAAGTGATTCCATTTGGGTCTGCTCTGCGTTATGCAGGTCGCCCGGCCTCCGCCTCTCCGGCGGTAGGGTATATGTCCGTTCACCAGAAGCAACAACAAGATCTGGTCAATGACGCGCTGAACGTCGATTAATTAAAGGATACAAAATGAGTAGCGTAGATATTCTTGTTCCCGACCTGCCTGAGTCTGTAGCAGACGCGACCGTTGCAACCTGGCATAAAAAACCAGGCGACGCGGTTGTTCGCGACGAAGTGCTGGTAGAAATCGAAACTGACAAAGTGGTACTGGAAGTACCGGCATCGGCGGACGGCATTCTGGATGCAGTACTGGAAGATGAAGGCACCACCGTGACTTCTCGCCAGATCCTGGGTCGCCTGCGTGAAGGCAACAGCGCAGGGAAAGAAACCAACGCCAAGTCTGATGAGCAAGCGTCAACCCCGGCGCAGCGTCAGCAGGCTTCTCTGTCTGAGCAAAACAATGATGCGCTGAGCCCGGCGATCCGTCGCCTGCTCGGTGAGCACAACCTCGAAGCCAGCGCCATTAAAGGCACCGGCGTCGGCGGTCGTATCACCCGTGAAGATGTTGAAAAGCATCTGGCGAAAGCGCCTGCAAAAGCCGAGTCTAAAGCGCCAGTTGCGGCCCCTGCTGCACAACCGGCTCTTGGTGCGCGTAGCGAAAAACGTGTTCCAATGACCCGTCTGCGCAAGCGCGTGGCCGAGCGTCTGCTGGAAGCGAAAAACTCGACCGCTATGCTGACGACCTTCAACGAAGTCAACATGAAGCCGATTATGGATCTGCGTAAGCAGTACGGCGACGCGTTCGAAAAACGTCACGGTATCCGTCTGGGCTTTATGTCTTTCTACGTGAAAGCGGTGGTTGAAGCGCTGAAACGTTATCCGGAAGTCAACGCCTCTATTGATGGCGATGATGTGGTGTACCACAACTACTTCGATGTCAGCATGGCAGTATCTACGCCGCGCGGTCTGGTAACACCGGTGCTGCGTGATGTCGATGCCCTCGGTATGGCTGACGTTGAGAAGAAAATTAAAGAACTGGCAGTGAAAGGTCGCGACGGCAAACTGACCGTTGAAGATCTGACCGGCGGTAACTTCACCATCACCAACGGCGGTGTGTTCGGTTCCCTGATGTCTACGCCGATCATCAACCCACCGCAGAGCGCAATCCTGGGCATGCACGCAATCAAAGACAGACCGATGGCTGTCGATGGTAAGGTTGAGATCCTGCCGATGATGTACCTTGCGCTGTCTTACGACCACCGTCTGATCGATGGTCGCGAGTCAGTAGGCTTCCTGGTGGCCATTAAAGAGCTGCTGGAAGATCCGACACGTCTGCTGCTGGACGTATAGTAAACAAGAGTATCACCTGCCCCGTAGGCCGGATAAGCGTAGCGCCATCCGGCAAAGATACCGCTCTGGTCTACGGGTTTAAAGATAACGATTACTGAAGGATGGACAGAACACATGAACTTACATGAATATCAGGCAAAACAACTTTTTGCCCGCTATGGCTTACCGGCGCCGGTGGGTTATGCCTGTACTACTCCGCGTGAAGCAGAAGAAGCCGCTTCTAAAATCGGTGCGGGTCCGTGGGTAGTCAAATGTCAGGTTCACGCTGGCGGCCGCGGTAAAGCGGGCGGTGTGAAAGTGGTTAAGAGCAAAGAAGAAATTCGCGCTTTTGCTGAGCACTGGTTGGGTAAACGTCTGGTGACCTACCAAACGGATGCGCACGGTCAGCCGGTTAACCAGATTCTGGTTGAAGCAGCTACTGATATTGATAAAGAACTCTATCTGGGCGCGGTTGTTGACCGTAGCTCCCGTCGCGTGGTCTTCATGGCCTCTACCGAAGGCGGCGTGGAAATCGAAAAAGTGGCGGAAGAAACCCCGCACCTGATTCACAAAGTGGCACTGGATCCGCTGGCAGGCCCAATGCCGTATCAGGGACGTGAGCTGGCGTTCAAACTGGGTCTGGAAGGTAAACAGGTTCAGCAGTTCACCAAAATCTTCATGGGTCTGGCGACCATCTTCCTGGAGCGCGATCTGGCGCTGATCGAAATCAACCCGCTGGTTATCACTAAGCAGGGCGATCTGATCTGCCTCGATGGCAAACTGGGCGCTGACGGTAACGCACTGTTCCGCCAGGCTGACCTGCGCGAAATGCGCGACCAGTCTCAGGAAGACCCACGTGAAGCGCAGGCGGCACAGTGGGAACTGAACTACGTTGCGCTGGACGGCAACATCGGTTGCATGGTGAACGGTGCGGGCCTGGCAATGGGCACCATGGACATCGTGAAACTGCACGGCGGTGAACCGGCTAACTTCCTTGATGTTGGCGGCGGCGCAACCAAAGAGCGCGTGACCGAAGCGTTCAAAATCATCCTTTCCGACGACAATGTAAAAGCCGTTCTGGTTAACATCTTCGGTGGTATCGTGCGCTGCGACCTGATCGCTGACGGCATCATCGGTGCAGTGGCGGAAGTGGGTGTAAACGTTCCGGTTGTCGTTCGTCTGGAAGGTAACAACGCCGAACTCGGCGCGAAGAAACTGGCTGACAGCGGCCTGAATATTATTGCAGCGAAAAGTCTGACGGATGCAGCTCAGCAGGTTGTTGCCGCAGTGGAGGGGAAATAATGTCTGTTTTAATCGATAAAAACACCAAGGTTATCTGTCAGGGCTTTACCGGTAGCCAGGGGACTTTCCACTCTGAGCAGGCAATTGCTTACGGTACGCAGATGGTTGGCGGCGTTACGCCAGGTAAAGGCGGTACTGAACATCTGGGACTGCCGGTCTTTAACACCGTGCGTGAAGCCGTAGAAGCGACAGGTGCAACCGCATCGGTTATCTACGTTCCGGCGCCGTTCTGCAAAGACTCCATTCTGGAAGCGATCGACGCAGGCATCAAACTGGTAATCACCATCACTGAAGGCATCCCGACACTGGACATGCTGACGGTAAAAGTGAAGCTTGATGAAGCTGGCGTACGCATGATTGGTCCGAACTGCCCAGGTGTTATCACGCCGGGCGAATGCAAAATCGGCATCATGCCGGGTCACATTCACAAGCCGGGTAAAGTGGGTATCGTTTCCCGTTCCGGTACGCTGACTTATGAAGCCGTTAAGCAGACCACTGACTACGGTTTCGGTCAGTCCACCTGTGTGGGCATTGGCGGCGACCCGATCCCTGGCTCTAACTTTATCGACATCCTGAAACTGTTCCAGGAAGATCCGCAGACGGAAGCGATCGTGATGATCGGTGAAATCGGTGGTAGCGCGGAAGAAGAAGCCGCAGCGTACATTAAAGATCATGTGACCAAACCGGTTGTCGGCTACATTGCCGGTGTGACCGCGCCGAAAGGCAAACGTATGGGTCACGCAGGCGCGATCATCGCGGGCGGTAAAGGAACGGCGGACGAGAAGTTCGCGGCTCTGGAAGCGGCAGGCGTGAAAACCGTTCGTAGCCTGGCCGATATCGGCGAAGCACTGAAAAGCGTTATTAAGTAAAGTATTAAAAGAGTAAAACAACCCAAGCCATTCATTTCCCGTAGGTGAATGGCGAAGGGTTGGTCCGTTTCGACATGGTTGGCCATCTGATGATGGCCTTTTTTGTTCTTTTTCTTTATTGAACTTCTTGCGTTTTAATCATAATTTCCTGAGTAAACGAGATATTTTTTTGCGGTTAGCATCATTTTTTCATTACGCCAAATTCTGCATATTACCCACTTACAGAGAATAACTATTGGGGAAATGCATGACTGTGCATAATCAGGATGAATACTTAGATCGTTTTTACTCACTCGCTGATGTCTTCTCCAGTGCAACTGGGCTGGCTGCTGTGGTCGTTGATATACACGGCAATGCGCTTTCAAGTTGTCATCATTTTAATTCCTTTTGTTCGTTGATGCGCGCCCATGAGCAATACCGGGTAGGTTGCCAGCAGTGCGAAAAATATTGCGCCTATGAAGGGCTTAAGGAATCAAAGCCAAAAATACTCAGCTGCCACGCGGGATTGAGCTTATTTTCGATGCCGCTCATTCGTGAAGGGAGCTTGCTCGGCTTTATCATTTGTGGGCAGGTACGGGCGAAATTTCAGGAATATAAAACAATTGTCATTCAGGATGAAAGGTTGTGGGCGCAAAATGCTGAAATAAATGAGGCCTGGCGGCAGGTTGCTATTATGGATAATAATCACCTGGTTGCATCAGCGAATTTACTTAATTTCATTGTTAATAATATTACTTTAACAGAAAGTAAATATTCATCGACTCTCGAATCACACTGTGGCGAATCTCCTTTTTCTTACTCTGAGCTTTCACGTCATGAAAGGAAACTGGCGGCGGCGTTGCGTTATATTGATGAAAATCTCTATGGTGAGCTGACGTTAGAGTCTGTGGCTTCCCAGGTCTGCTTAAGCGCAAATTATTTTAGTCGCTTTTTTAAGAAGCAGCAGGGGGTTAATTTCAAAACCTGGGTTAATCAGAAGAAAATGCAGCGCGCCAGTGAACTGCTTCGCGACCCTGGCCATTCAATTGAGAGCATTGCCCGGAAACTTCAATACGCGCAAACCAGTTACTTTTGTCGTGTTTTCCGGGCTGTACATCAACGTTCACCGCAATCTTTTCGTTACGAGCAGTTTTCTCAATAGAGATTTTTCGGCAGTTTAACGTTGTTGGGAATGAACGATAATCGATCGCTCAGCGTGACGACATCGCCAATCACGATCAGCGCAGGGGGAACAATATTGGCCTCCTGTGCTTTGTTAAGCAACGTACCCAGTGTGCAGGTTAACCGACGCTGATTCTCTCTTGTCGCCGACATCACAATGGCGGCTGGCGTCTCCGGGGATTTGCCACCCATAAGTAATTCTTCACAAATAAACGGCAAATTGGCAATGCCCATAACGATGACCAACGTTCCGTTGAGTTTGGCAAGCTGCCGCCAGTCTTGCTGTTGATTACCTTCACGGGTGTGGCCGGTCACAACATGAAAACCGGAAGCCATGTCACGATGCGTGACTGGAATACCGGCGCAGGCAAGCCCCCCAATCGCCGAGCTGATGCCGGGGACGACTTCAAAAGGAATGCCAGCATCGACCAGACATTCAACCTCTTCGGCGCCGCGACCAAAGACGTAAGGATCGCCGCCCTTAAGACGGACAATGTTTTCATGTGTTTCAGCGTGCTGGACAAGCAGTGCATTGATTTCATGCTGTGGAACGCAATGGAAGCCTGGATTTTTGCCGACATTTATCAGCAGGCAGTCAGGAGAGACCCATTCCAGTATTTTGGGGTTAACCAGTCGATCGTAGATCACCACATCGGCGTGTTGAATGCACTGCATCGCTTTGAGGGTAAGCAACGATATATCACCAGGGCCAGCCCCAACGAGCCAAACTTTTCCGGAAGTTTTCACACTGTGTCCTTTATCACGTCTAACGTAGAAAATGGCGGAGACTAAAATGGCAGAATGATAAAAAGTCGCCGTTTGCCTGTAAGTCATAGTGCCCAATTTTCCTGAATTAATGCGGAGATAATATTGATTAAACTCGCAAAGTTTTTTCTTCAATAAACAAGTTGTCTTGAAAAATTATTAAGAAGTTATTGGCACTATTTGCCTGGAATTAACCGCATTTAAATTGTGTTTATGGGTATGCTTGAGTATTATTGGTGAATATTTATTCGCTATTTGTGTGAGTAAATCATGGAATGGATCAAAGACAACAATGATGGAAATAAAATATAACTCTCGGGATTAATCTGGAGCGATTACATTGTTTTAATAACTTAAACTTTTTTTGCACGCTGCATATGGAAGACGTTATGAGAGGAAAAATACCGAAAACTGAGCTACTGGTGACTTTTGAAGTGGTGGCACGTCATGAAAGTTATACCCGGGCAGCAGAAGAGTTGGCATTAACCCAGAGCGCCGTGTTTCGACAAGTGAACGCACTGGAGGATTTTCTCAACACCTCACTTTTTAATCACGCTAAAAAGCGTATTTTTTTAAATGCAGCGGGTAAACACTATTTAAGTATCGTAAAAGAAACGCTGAACAAACTGGAACGCGATACGACAACAATAATGACCTGGCAGCCGACCGTACAAGTTATCGAGTTAGCGGTAAACCCGACATTTAGCACGCATTGGCTGATCCCGAATTTGCGTGAGTTCAATAAGCTTAATCCTGATATCATCGTAAATATTCACTCTTTGGCAAATATTGGTGATTTTCTCAACCGCGAGTATGACGCCGCCATCATGCGGGAAGACTTTTGCTCGCCGTGGTCTGCGGTAGAGTATCTTTTTGAAGAGGAAATTTTGCCGGTGTGTAGCCGACATTTGCTCATGGAGCCAGGCCAAAAAGTGTCGGTGAACGACCTGCTTAATGAGTTTCCCTTATTGCACCAAAGTACGCGCATCAAAGGCTGGCAGGAGTGGTTTGCACTGTCTGATGTCAGCAACGCACAGGTGAACAAAGGTCCACGTTTTGATTTATTGTCGATGCTGATCGCCGCGGTGCGCTCTAATCTTGGTGTTGCGCTACTCCCGCGCTTTGCCATTCAGCGCGACCTCGATAATGGCGAGATGGTCATTCCTTGTGATGTGCCGATGCGAACGGGGAACCGTTTCATCATGACCTGGCGTGAAGAAAAAGCGGAATCCCGCCATTTGCAGGCCTTCCGCAACTGGTTGTTAGAAAAGTCGGTAGTTTCGAGGGGAGTTTGACGCCGTTGTAGCTACGGTGGAAGGGCGGCGCGCTAGCACCGCCCCTGCATTTACCAATCGATTCCAGCTTGTGCCTGAATGCCGCTGTCGAACGCGTGTTTTACCGGGCGAACTTCACTGACCGTATCGGCAAGCTCCAGTAACTGGCTATGGCAGCCGCGTCCGGTGACAATGACGGTCTGGTGAGCAGGACGATTCACAATCGCGGCAATCACCTCCTGCGTGTCCAGGTAATGATAAGCCAGCATATAGGTCAACTCATCCAGCACGACCAGATCGTAGTGCGCATCGGCCAGCATGCGCTTGCTCTCCTGCCAGACCCCCTGCGCCGCCTGAATATCAGATTCCCGGTTTTGCGTTTCCCAGGTGAATCCGGTACCCATAATATGGAATTCAACGCCAAGGGGTTGCAGGGTGTTGTATTCGCCATTATCCCACTGGCCTTTAATAAATTGCGCGATGCCAACCGTTTTTCCATGGCCGACAGCGCGTGTTGCCGTACCAAAAGCTGCCGTCGATTTGCCTTTGCCGTTGCCGGTGAAGACGATCAGGATGCCTTTCTGTTCGGTTGCTGCTGCCACGCGGGTATCAACGTGTTCTTTCAGTTTCTGCTGCCGCTGACGGTGCCTTTCGGTATTGGATCGCGCTTCCATGATTGCTCCTTAATGCCCGGCAGGGCAGGTTGTGCAGCGATGCTGCTGCTCAAACTGGCTGAAGAAGTTATTGCCTTTGTCGTCTACCAGTACAAACGCAGGCAGATTTTCGACTTCCATCATCCAGACGGCTTCCATTCCCAGTTCGGGATACTCGAGGCAACGTAAGCTCTTCACATACTGCTGCGCCAACAGGGCTGCAGCGCCGCCGATGCTGCCGAGGTTAAATCCGCCATGCTTATGACAGGCATCAGTCACCTGCTTGCTGCGGTTGCCTTTGGACAACATAATCAAGCTGCCGCCTGCGGCCTGGAACGCGTCCACGTAGCCATCCATACGACCGCCGGTCGTCGGACCGAGTGAGCCGCAGGCCTTGTTCTCCGGTGTTTTTGCCGGACCTGCGTAGTAGACGATATGGTGTTTCATGTACTCCGGCATGGGTTCGCCGTTGTCCAGACGTTCTTTAATTTTGGCATGCGCGATATCGCGGGCAACGACGATTGGGCCATTCAGGGTCACTCGTGTACCAATCGGCAACGCAGAGAGGTCATGCAGGATCTCACGCAGAGGGCGATTAAGATCAAGGCGAACGGTCTGAGCGCTATTTTCTACACGCTGAGAGTCAGGAATGTATTTGCCCGGATTGTGCTCCAGTTTTTCCAGCCAGATGCCGTGTTTGTTAATTTTCGCTTTAATGTTGCGATCGGCCGAGCAGGAGAGCGCCATTGCGATAGGGCAGGAGCCGCCGTGACGTGGAAGACGAATGACACGGATATCATGCGCGAAATATTTGCCGCCAAACTGTGCGCCAATGCCAAATTCGCGGCTGGCGTTGAGCAGTGCGGTTTCCAGCGCGGTGTCGCGGAATGCCTGACCCAGCTCGTTTCCGCTGGTGGGCAGGTTATCGTAGTATTTTGTCGAGGCCAGTTTCGCGACCTTCAGCGCCTGGTCGGCAGATAATCCACCCACCACAAACGCGATGTGGTACGGCGGGCAAGCAGCCGTTCCCAGCGACTTCATTTTTTCGATCAGGAAGTTCTTCAGTTTTTCGGGTTGCAGAATAGATTTGGTTTCCTGGTACAGCGCCGCTTTGTTGGCTGAACCACCGCCTTTGTTGACGAAAAGGAAACGGTATTCGCTGCCCGGCGTCGCGCTAATATCGATTTGTGCTGGCAGGTTGGTCTGGGTATTCACCTCGGTGTACATGTCCAGCGGGGCATTTTGCGAGTAGCGCAAATTATTCTCTGTGAAAGTGGTATAGACCCCTTTGCTTAACGCTTCGGCGTCATTGCAGCCCGTCCAGACATTTTGTCCTTTGCTCGCCACCACGGTTGCTGTGCCAGTATCCTGGCAGTTAGGCAGTACGCCTTTGGCGGAAACCTCAGCATTACGTAACAGCTGCAGAGCAACGTATTTATCATTACTGCTGGCCTGTGGGTCATGCAGAATACTGGCGATTTGTTTCAGATGTCCGGCGCGCAGGAAAAAAGAGGCTTCATAAAACGCCTGCTGAGCCAGCAATGTCAGTGCCTCTGGTGCGACTTTGATGACCTCTTCACCGTCTAACTCCGTTACTGAAATGTATTGATTACTCAGCAATTCGTATTCTGTATTATCTTTTTGTTGAAGAAACGGTTCTTGCCAGACAAATGGTTTAGACATGTTAACTTCTCACCTTGTGGTTATTTTGCCGGATGGCGGTGCATGCACCTTATCCGGCCTACGTGTTCGCTATCCGTTGTAGGCCGGATAAGACGCCTAAGCGTCGCCATCCGGCATTTTCTTACTGGCCTAAAAAGACGTTGGCCTGCGTCGCGTGAGCGACATCTTCGATCGTTTTCTGTGCGCGAACGCTGTTACCGGCTTGATCCAGCGGCGGAGAGTAAACGGCAATCGCGTACTCACCTGGGACAACGGCGACCATACCGCCGCCGACACCGCTTTTCGCCGGAATACCTACGGTGTACAGCCACTTGCCGCTGCCATCATAGAGACCGGCAATGGCCATTTCTGCCAGCACCTGCGGAACATACTTCTCGTTCAGCAACTGTTTGCCGTTGAAAGGTGATTTACCGTTGTTAGCAAGTACGGCACCCATTTTGGCGAGCTGCTCGACGTTGAGATCGACTGAACACTGACGGGTATAAATCTCGACGGCTTCATCGGTGTTGCCGTAGAAGCTGTTGTACGATTCCATCAATTTCGCCAACGCCTGGTTATGCTGGTTGGTGTCCATTTCCGATTTGAATACCGGTTGGTTGACGACCAGCTTCGCATCTGCCCAGTCATTCATGTAATTGAGAATTTTGTTCCAGCGTTCCGTTTTGTCTTTCGCTTCAATCAGACTCACGGTACTCATGGCGCCCGCGTTCACCAGCGGGTTTTCCGGTGCGCCCTGCGTCAGCTCAACTGCCAGACCGGAGTTGAACGGTAAACCGGTGGCATTAGCGCCGAGTTTATCCAGTACAACCTGCGTTCCATGCTGCTCCATCGCCAACGCCATTGTGAAGACCTTGCTCAGCGACTCCATTGGAAACGCTTTGCTGGAATCACCGACTTTGTAGATTTTTCCATCTACGGTCGCGATCGCGATACCGTAAAATTTCGGGCTGTAGGTTGCCAGTGCCGGGATGTAGTCAGCGACTTTTCCGTCGTTATTGTTTTTATATTTTTGATGCGCTTGCTCTATGATTTGGGCGTAATCCGGAGCGGGTTGAGCCCAAACGGCAGCACTGCAGAGTAAGCTTGCCGAAAACACACTGACGCTAAGAAGTTTTAGATTCATAAAGGATCCTGGTGAAGTTAGTGTTGGTGTTGTTGTTGGAAAAAAGGCCGACCGGAGTCGGCCCAGTGCATCTGGTTATATAAAATTAGGAAAGAGCAGCTTCAGTAACCGGACGTTGTTCAGGGGCTTTACCACGGCAACCTTCACCGAAGTGCTCACCTTCCCAGCGGCTGATGATTGCAGAACCCATGGCGTTACTCATGACGTTGGTCGCGGAGCGGCCCATGTCGAGGAACGGATCGACACCCATCAGCAAGATCAAACCTGCTTCAGGAATGTTGAACTGGTTGAGGGTTGCGGCAATAACCACCATTGACGCACGCGGTACGCCAGCCATGCCTTTTGAAGTCAGCATCAGGATTAACAGCATGGTGATCTGCTCACCCATGCTCAGTTCGATGTTACAGGCCTGCGCGATGAATACGGTTGCAAACGAGCAGTAGGCCATGGAGCCGACCAGGTTAAAGGAGTAACCGATAGGCAGAACGAAACTGGCAATCTTGGAAGAGACGCCGAATTTTTCCAGTTTATCCAGCGTGCCAGGGAAGGCCGCTTCAGAGCTGGAAGTGGTGAAGGCCAGCAGGGCTGGTTCGAGGATAGATTTTGTCAGACGGCCGATGCACGGACCAACAATCATCGTCGACATACCAATCAGAATCGCCCACAGCATACTCAACGTCAGGTAGAACTCACCCATAAAGATACCGGCGCTGACCATCACGCCCAGACCGCGTTCAGCGATCAGTCCGGAGATGGCGGCAAACACGGTCAGTGGTGCAAACAGCATCACATAACCGGTCAGTTTCAGCATTACGTGTACCAGAGAATCGAGCACTTTCACGATCGGCTCACCTTTTTCTCCGATCGCTGCCAGGCTGCAACCGAGGAAGATAGAGAACACGACAATCTGCAGGATTTCGTTACGCGCCATCGCATCCACAATACTGGTAGGTACTGCGTGTGAGATGAAGACTTTCAGCGTGAACGGCTCAGACTTAACGGCAGACACTGCGCCGACGTCATGAGGCACAAAGTTAATGCCAACACCTGGTTGGAAGATGTTAACAATGACCAGACCCAGGGCAATGGAGATCAGGGACGCGAGAATGAAGAGGAAAAACGTTTTTGAGAATATACGTCCCAGGGTTTTCGCATCGCCCATTTTGGCAATACCTACCACGAGGGTAGAAATAACCAGAGGAGCGATAATCATTTTCACCATACGTAAAAATATGGTGGTGAAAATGGAAATGTGTTGTGAATACGACTTTGCTGTGTCAACTGCTGCCATATTATTTATAGCCACCCCGGTAATCATCCCGAGTATCAGGCCTAATATGATCATCTTTGTTAAACTAATTTTCTTCATGTTTACTCCATCGGAAAATGGCCGGTAATTTATGTGTAGGGTTAGCAAGCACCCGAGCGCAGAAAAACGCTCAGGTGCTCGCCTGTTATGACCAACCGCATGAATTATGCGAAGTGCCTCGATACAGCAGAATCCAGCACTTCAATGGTTGTTGTTGTGTTATTTATTAAAAATCAAAATGGATACTGAGTAATGGCGCATGCTGCTGGGCACCATAAACATCATTGTCCCCCACATTCCCGGAGATAATATCGCGCGGCATGACGATTTTTACCGCGTTAGCTGGATCAAACCAGACAATGCGATGAATAAAGTCAGGCTCAACGTGATATAACTCAGCGATAAGCTGTGGTGTTAATTGCCCCGATTCTTTTACACGCTGATAATCTTCACGAGTTTTAAATAAAATATCTAAAACCAGTTCGTACGGTCCGGCGTTTTTGGAACGAATTACCTGCGCCAGTGAACAAATTGACTGTTTCATGCCTGGATTCCTTCTGGCGTCACCTGTTCGATGTGGAAATCAAAACGCAGTGCGTCGCTTGCCTCAATCAGATGGTAAATTGAGAACTCATACACCGGCCCACTTGGAATATCAGACGGTGAGAACGGGAAGGCGAGGTTGCCCGCCGTTGCAATGCGGTTTTCATAACCGTAATGCAGCAGGGTAGAGCGCACCAGCGAGCAAACGCTGTTGGCAATGTCCTGCGTCGGCGCAACCACATCCAACAAGATCCCCAGTTCGTGTCCGGCTGACTGCATGGGTTCATGGAGACCCATGACACCGTTTTTACCGTACAGATGGAACGTGATGCGGATGCTGTCATCATTCAGAGAGAGGTTGCTCGCCACGCTGGCTTTCACTTCTTCAAGAATGGTGTCAATGCCCGCGATCATGATCGGATCGCGTGTTCCGGCGATGGTCATGCAACGGAATCCGACCTGACGCGCGCCTTCCAGTTTCAGTGCGTAAGGTGTCTCTTCATGGCGTGAGCCGCTGACGTAGACTTCGCCCTCGTTCACAGCCTTAAAGCTACAGCCTTTCAGGTTCAGCACGCCGCCGGGACCTGGCAGGAAGTAGGGATCTGACTTCTCATACAGGGTATGGGCAGCGGCCGAGGTTTCGGTAAATTTACGCTTCGGATTAAATGTCTTCAGCGTGAAACCGTTGTCATCGATAATTCCCATCGCACAGTCTGAGCCGGAGCCAGGCGTTGCAGCAATGGCAGCACATTCAAGGATCTTCCCGCAGTGCAGAGCCAACCCTTCATCGAAACCTTGCATGATGGGCAGGGCGGCGAAGCAGACCGGGTCATATGCCCGTCCGCCAAGAACAACCTGCGCACCGGCTTCCAGCGCACGCTGGAAAGGTTCGACACCCATTTGCGCGACGATGTAGGTGCTCGCGTCAATGGCTTCGTGAGTGAGTTCCGGCACGAAGTCGAGGGCGGTAATTTTCCCGTTATCCAACGCCTGATGAACGACGTCTTTTTCAACATCCGATGGGATTAACGCCATCGAGAAGGACAGCTTCTCTTCCTGCGCAATCTCCAGGATTATCTGGCGACACCATTCCAGATGCGGTGCCGCGCCGGATCCACCGGCAGTACCAATCACCACAGGAATATTGTTTTTCACGCCAGCGGTGATCATATACCGCAGATCGCGTTTAACGCCTGCCCGATCGGTAAACGGTTTACCGGCGCCCAGGTAGTGAGGGCCTGGATCGGAGGATCCCGCGTCAACAGCAATAAGATCCGGTGACTCTTCCATGGCTTTGCGAAAACTCTCTTCCGGGAAGCCATAACCCAGAATAGCCGTCGGCGATAAGATCTTAAATGTGCGAGCCATTTCTTAATCCTTTGTCTGCAACAACGCGATGGTACGGTTCATTTCGTTGAACACGATATTGAGACCTTCATCGAAGCCCATACCCGGTTTGATCAGCATACGCATTGGGCGTGCGGCCAGTGCGACATGCACACAGGTGCGGGCGCTGATCTCGGTTTCGTTGCAGGTACCGCCCTGATAGGCTTCCATTCCGTGCTTGTTGCAGTACAGCACTGCATCAACGATGTTGTGAATACCGCCCAGATCAGGGGTTTTAATCTGCACCATGTGGCAGCTGCCTGCATCGGTGAAGTCCACGATATCCTGGTAGGTGTTACACCATTCGTCGGCCACAATTTTCACGCCGGAACCCAGACGGGTCAGCTCTTTGGTGATTTCGGTCAACAGACGGATCTGATCCGGTTTGTTACCCGCATCGACCGGACCTTCAATGTACAGCGGCAGGCCCTGTGCTTCTTGCTCCAGGCTAGCGATATACGCAGCGCAGCGTACCGGGTCCATATCGAAAATCAGGCCAATCGTGCCGTACACATCGATATGCAGCGTCGGGTGGTAGTTCGGGCTGGTACGCAGGCTCAGGATGCGGTCAGACAACCAGCGCACGTACTCACGCAGTTTTTCGCCTTCAAGACCCAGTTTCTCTTCGACGTTGTTGATCAGCGCATGAGGCAGAACATCAACACCTTTGAGGATCATTTTGTCGACGGCGATATAACGGTCGTCGCCGCTCTGACCAAATAAAGGAATCGCTTCCGGAACACATGGCAGCTGCCATTCGTCGCAAACGACTTCTGTTTTCAGGCGACCGGATGCCAGCGCGGTGGCGTCCAGCAGTGCCTGAGACAGACCGTAACGTACTGCGGTATGCAGCAGTTGACCGTCAATGCGTAACTGGTCGAAGAAGCGGGCGTTCGGCAGGAACGCATCCACATCGCGGCCTTCCAGCAGCGGTTTAATGTGGTCATTCAGGAATGGAATGAAATTTTCCGCCAGGAACAGAGGGTCACGACCGCCCGCACCAGAGTACTGCACCGCAGCGCAGTCACCGACGGCGACTGTACCGTTTTCCAGAATCAGCTGTACGGAGACACACTCACCGGCCTGACGGACGGAAGTAAAGCCAGGCGTTACCGGATCGCCGGTGTAAATGAACCCATCATGACCTGCACCATCTTTGATCGCCTGCTGATCGTCAAAATAAAATGAGGAGTAGCCAGCGGTGAAAAGGGCCTGTTTAATTTTCATTATGGTCTTCCTATTAATTTGCTGTGGGATACGGCGTTAATGTCATCGATAACCATCTGGAAGGAAGGTTTACGTCCTTCGAAATTCGCACGCTCTGCGACGTAGTCGTGGTGCAGGGCGAGAATGTCTTTCGGCAGCGGAACCGCACCGGCTTCGAGGATACGAATAGCGCCTGAGTTATCGCGTACCGGCAGGATTTTGCCTGCGTTACAGGAGGCCGGCGCGAAAGGCACGTCCAGAACACCTGCTTCAAAGGCCAGCACTGTGCCGCGCGCTATGTCGCCGTTGCCCAGTTCGAAGACTTTTTTCAGCACAGCGCGGACTTCGCTCTTGATCAGATCCACTTCCTGTTCCACGGCAGCGCACTGCGGGAATTTCTGGTCGTAGACCATGTTGAGCATCTGGCGAGAGGCTTTAAGCCCTTGCGCGTTTGCCGCAGCTGTCGGGATACCCCATGCTTCGTGCGGGCTCTTGGTGATCACTTTAGTGGCACCGGACATACCTGCGACCGCTGCACCCCAGGAGATGATGGCGAACGCTTTGGATTCATCTTCCGGGAAGCCGCCCATCCACTGGTGGAATACCGTACTCAGTTCGTAATCGTCGAAACCATAATTCTGGAAGTATTCGTGGGACAGTTCGCGCAGGGCCTGAATCGCTGCGATATCCTGCGTCAGGCTACCCACCTGGCCGTAACCGACGGTAATCGATTTAACGCCCTGTTCCAGCGCCAGCAGGCCTTCGATAATCGCCACTGAGTGGGACATAAACGGCGGGATCAGGGTGCCGGTCAGCGGGCCGAACGGTTCACGGTTGATACGAATACCGTGTTCTTCATACATCCCCATCATGCGGTCGCAGTACTGCCAGTCGCGGATGGATTTTTCCAGCGTGACGCGCTTGGCGTAAGGGATGTTGTAGGAAATACCGCCGCCTTCATAGCTGGTGAATCCACTGGCCATGGAGATTTCACCCAGCAGACGCGCATCCGGCGTACCGTGACGAATCTGCAGTGGTTTTTCCAGCGTTTCGGTCAGACGACGGCAGGCTGCAACCCCGTGGTTAACAACCGGTAACCCGTTCAGTTTTGACGTACCCGCTTCAATGGATTTTTGAATCCCGATCGCCGCTTCTTCATAGCGATTCAAACGGGTATACGCATCGATAGTGGTCGGCAGAAGGTCGCACTCTTGCTGCAATGTTTTGAGCAGTTCAATGTGCTCATCCATTAACGCAACGCCCGCGCGCGGCTGACTCAGGGTTTTACCTTCCTGATCGGCTTTCAGCAGTGCGTGAGAAAAGCGTTTACTCTCTGGAATAGTCTGTTGGTATTTAACGCCATCTTCAAAATTTTCGACGTCCTTGCCGGTATGCCAGGTCTTGATAACCTCGGCGCGCTCGGTCATGAATTCATCATGGGTTAACTTTTTATTTCGGAGTTCCATTCTTTGTAGCCTTATGTTTTATAGGGTTAAACATTGAATGCTGGTGCGAGCAGCGGCTTGCGGGTACAACCTGGCAACGTTAGCCAGTAGTGGAAGCAGGCCATAGGAATCGCGGTAATATTCGAACTGGTTCGGCAACAGGATCCTTCTGCCGTCGTCATCCAGTTCCCGGTATTTAAGCCAGTTGTGAATATCGAACTGGCTGGCGCGTGAGAGCCATCCGCCAGAACCGACGATTTTGCGTACGGTGGTGAGATCGCGACCCATCTGTAAGTCGACGTTTCCCACGCAGGTACAGACCTGTTTTTTGGTTCCGGCGTGTCGCTCGGCGGCGTAACCTACACAGAGTCCCGCCAGCAGGGTGTCGAAGTATTTTTCTTCTTCGTTGTGCGGCAGGTAATCCGGGTGTGCCACCAAGTGACGCAGATAGCCGTAAAAGGCTTCCTGACGTGCCGGTTGTTGTGCAAATACGACATTCACCATTTCCTGGGTACTTTCACCCACCACGACGGCGGAGACGCGCATACCCAGATCGCCTTCAACGGTACGCTTGACGAAAGGTTCCGGTACGCCATGCAGTACGGTGTCAGGGGAGAGCGTGTTAGCGCTGGCAGAGTAGACATCAGTCGTGGCACCGCCCATGTCGATCAACATGAACTCTTTCCACGCGCTGTCGTAATCGCTTATCGCTTTCACCAGCTCAAAGACAGTCCAGGGCGTTGGCATCGGCTCTTCACCGGTCGCGTCCACAATGACGTCCAGTCCTTTGCCTTTCACGATGCGTGATAAAAACAGATCGCAAATGGCCTGACGGGCGGCATACGGATTTGGGTGATCGAGATCTGGCAGAATGTTGTCTACGATGGTCAGATCCTTCTGCGCCAAAATAGACTGTACTTCGTCCTGAATATCCCGGTTTCCGGCGTAAATAATGGCGCAGTTGACATTCGACTCAGCCAGCGCACGCGCATTTGCCAGGCCGTAGCTTTCTTCGCCACCATCCGTGCCGCCAGAAAACAGCAGGATGTCCGGCGGCGACGATTCCAGTGCCTGGATGTCATGCCGGTTGAGTTTGTACGAGTAATACTGCGCGATTTTTGCCCCCGCAGAGTGAGCGGTGACTTTCGCAGATTCCAGCGTAATAGACGGTACAAGCCCCATTGCGGCAACGGCGAGTCCACCTTTGGCCGATGAGGAATACTTCAACTGCACTTCACCACTTTTCAGTAACGGGCGAGCATCGGTAACATTTAGCACCTGATTCAGGCTGGCAAAAAAACCTTCTGCCAGATGATGCGTGGTGGTTGGCGTCAGGACGTGATTTACCAGGGTTAACGCGTCCCCTTCGTAATCGAAGAGGGCGGCCTTGGTCCACGTCGATCCGATATCGACAGAGACTGTTTGCATCAGATAGCCTCTTCGAGACAACGTTGTTCAACACCATTGCGCTGTTGAATATCATTGGTGATCAGTTGGCAGACATCTTCCAGATCGTGGCTTGGTGCGAAGACACGGTTAAAGCCCATATCTTTAAACTTCGCTTCTACCTCGGAGAAATCGTGCTTACCGACGACCAGGTTACCGCCGACATAGAGCAGAATTTCGCCGATGCCACGTTCGATGCAGCGCTCACGTAAACCGAGGCAGTCGATATCGCCGTGACCGTAAATAGATGACACCACAATTGCATCGGCACCGGTTTCGATCGCGGCGTCGATATATTCATCCTGGCTTACCATCACCCCCAGATTGATTACGCGAAAATCATGGTTAGTAAAAACGCGATCCAAAACTTTATTGCCTACCGCATGGCAGTCAGCACCAATGACGCCAATAACAAGTGTAGATTTTTTCATGAGTAATCCTCTGTAGGGCTGTTGGTAAAAAAGTAAGATTCGTTTTTAATATTTAGAACGCAGGTTGTCGTAACCTGTTAATAGCCCAGGAGTGTCTGTTTAAGCTAAAAATGAAGCAATTGATCTATTTTCAAAATATCCTTCTGAAAACGATTGTTTAGAATTTCGTTATTAAATAAAGTGTTTAATATCAGTGTGTTATGGTTGTTTTTTCAATGTGGTTTTTATTTAATTACAAAAACCATTAATTAACTCGGATGTCATCTTTGTGATCAAAATCTTATTTGAGGTGTATGAGATTATTTCGTTGCTTAAATATGAGTGAAGATGAAATTGTGAGGTGCATAACGGAATATAATACAATGAGACGTTAAGCGTTTTGATTGTTGTTAATAAAAGGATAAAAATGATAATAATTTGTTTTATCTGATTTGTGATCGATTATACTGTTTGTGGTAGCTGTCATTTTATATTTGCGAGCTATGTATCATTCTCCAATGATAATAATCACGTGAGATACTACTTAATGCTGTTTTCTGCGTGTGATCAAAGCAAATTTATCGTCGTCCGTTTTAAACGCGTTACGGCAATCGCTAATTGCCCTGCCATTTTTTAATCCACGGGAGACTTTCTCCGGCATCGATGTCGTCGGGCAGCTTTCCCATGGAAAGCGTCTCCCTTCGCCGCCTGAGGGTGACCTGTGCTGTGCATTAAAAATGGCGGAGGGCAGGGAAGAACGTCTCTTGCGACTGTATCGTCCTTCTGAAATCGGTCTGTGACGCTATGGCTCCTTTTGCCAGAGCGATAATCGGCCGTGTGGAAACACGTATGGATGGACAGATTTGTTCCGTCAGTGGAGGAGGGGAAGTGAAGTAGAGGCGTTTCTGCCTGCTCAGCCATGAGTGTTCAACCAATAACTTGCATGAATAGCAAGCAATCAGACAAAAGCGATACCGGGTGCAGATTTGTTGTTAACAGAATAATAACGGCTCAGTGTTAATTAAAATGAGCGCAAAAGTAAAATTATTGTGATTGTTTTTTGTAATGAATTTCCGTTATGGAAAATAACCGTCAATTGACTACGCTAAAAAGTTAAGTCCGGGAACGGGTTAATCCCACGGATACGTTAATTAAATTACGGTTTTTTTATGCGTACGCGCCTATTAGGTAATCGCGCGTTTCAATTTCGATACATGTGTGTAACATTGAATTTACTGAAGTTACCAGCAATACACATTGTTAACAGATTTTGTGGATTTTGATATAAATCAAAGTTTAATACTTGGAAAAGCACGCTAAAACGCGATAAATTGTCCATGATCAAATTGGTGAAAAAGTGATAAGTTCGCTATAAATTGATCACTGTCGAAAAACGTAAATCTAACTCAATAAAAACCTGTTTATTGTAAGGATTTTGCGGCGTAATATAATTGCGGGATCAATTTGAGTTTTTTATTAACATGTTTGTAACCTTTCATCGTTGCTGTTTCCTCTCACGACAAAACAGTAACGAAGAAAGCGCGCAAATAAATTTGTATTGGGGCATGCGTGTGACCCTTTCTAACGGGGTTCACTCTCGGAGTCTTCATGCGATGAGCAAGGAGTCATGATGTTAGATATAGTCGAACTGTCGCGCTTACAGTTTGCCTTGACCGCGATGTACCACTTCCTGTTTGTGCCACTGACGCTCGGTATGGCGTTTTTGCTGGCCATTATGGAAACGGTCTACGTCCTTTCCGGCAAACAGATTTATAAAGATATGACCAAGTTCTGGGGCAAGTTGTTTGGGATCAACTTCGCTCTGGGTGTGGCAACCGGTCTGACCATGGAGTTCCAGTTCGGGACTAACTGGTCTTACTATTCTCACTATGTAGGGGATATCTTCGGTGCGCCGCTGGCGATCGAAGGTCTGATGGCCTTCTTCCTCGAATCTACCTTTGTAGGTCTGTTCTTCTTTGGTTGGGACCGCCTGGGCAAAGTCCAGCATATGTGCGTCACCTGGTTGGTGGCGTTGGGTTCAAACCTTTCCGCGTTGTGGATTCTGGTTGCGAACGGCTGGATGCAGAACCCAATTGCAGCGGATTTCAACTTTGAAACCATGCGCATGGAGATGCTGAGCTTCTCTGAGCTGGTGCTTAACCCGGTTGCACAGGTGAAATTCGTTCACACTGTCGCCTCTGGTTATGTTTGTGGCGCGATGTTCGTTCTGGGTATCAGCTCCTACTACATGCTGCGCGGCCGTGATTTCGCGTTCGCTAAACGCTCTTTTGCCATCGCTGCCAGCTTCGGTATGGCTGCCATTCTCTCTGTTATCGTTTTGGGTGATGAATCCGGTTACGAAATGGGTGATGTGCAGAAAACCAAACTCGCCGCTATTGAAGCAGAGTGGGAAACCCAGCCTGCACCAGCATCCTTTACGCTGTTCGGTATTCCGGACCAGGATGCGCAGGAAAACCATTTTGCGATTCAAATTCCTTACGCGCTGGGCATCATTGCCACCCGCTCTGTTGATACGCAGGTCATTGGTCTGAAAGACCTGATGGTGCAGCACGAAGAGCGTATCCGTAACGGGATGAAAGCGTATCAGTTGCTGGAAGAACTGCGTGCTGGCTCAACCGATCAGGCCGTTCGTGACCAGTTCAACAGCATGAAGAAAGACCTGGGATATGGTCTGTTGCTGAAACGCTATACCGATAAGGTCACCGATGCGACCGAATCGCAAATTCAGCAGGCAACGAAAGATTCTATACCTCGCGTTGCACCACTGTACTTCGCGTTCCGTATCATGGTGGCGTGCGGCATTCTGATGCTGGCGATTATCGCGGTCTCTTTCTGGACTGTCATTCGCAACCGTATCGGCGAGAAAAAATGGCTGCTGCGCACGGCGCTGTATGCGATTCCGCTGCCGTGGATTGCCATTGAGTCCGGTTGGTTCGTCGCTGAGTACGGTCGTCAACCGTGGGCGATTGGTGAAGTGTTACCGACAGCCGTGGCGAACTCTTCGCTGACTGCCGGCGATCTCATCTTCTCGATGCTGTTGATTTGCGGCCTGTACACCCTGTTCCTGGTGGCTGAACTGTACCTGATGTTCAAGTTCGCACGCCGTGGCCCGAGCAGCCTGAAAACCGGTCGTTATCACTACGAGCAGTCCACTGTGACTTCTCAGCCGGCACGCTAAGACAGGAGTCGTCAAATGATCGATTATGAAGTATTGCGTTTTATCTGGTGGCTGCTGGTTGGCATTCTGCTGATTGGTTTTGCGGTCACTGATGGCTTCGACATGGGGGTGGGCATGCTCACCCGTTTCCTCGGTCGTAATGATACCGAGCGTCGAATTATGATTAACTCCATCGCCCCACACTGGGACGGTAACCAGGTTTGGCTGATCACCGCGGGTGGCGCATTGTTCGCTGCATGGCCGATGGTGTATGCCGCTGCGTTCTCCGGTTTCTATGTGGCGATGATCCTTGTTCTGGCGTCATTGTTCTTCCGTCCGGTCGGTTTTGATTACCGCTCGAAGATCGAAGACATGCGCTGGCGCAACATGTGGGACTGGGGCATCTTCATCGGTAGCTTCGTTCCACCGCTGGTGATTGGCGTGGCATTCGGCAACCTGCTGCAAGGGGTTCCGTTCCACATGGATGAGTACATGCGTTTGTACTACACCGGTAACTTCTTCCAGTTGCTGAATCCGTTTGGTCTGCTGGCAGGTATCGTGAGCGTGGGGATGATCATTACACAGGGCGCGACCTATCTGCAGATGCGTACCGTGGGTGAACTCCATCTGCGTGCACGTGCGACGTCACAGGTTGCGGCTCTGGTGACTCTGGTCTGCTTCGCTCTGGCAGGGGTCTGGGTGATCTACGGTATTGACGGTTATGTTGTGACTTCCGCACTGGATCACCATGCCGCCTCTAACCCGATGATCAAAGAAGTGGCTCGAGAAGCGGGCGCATGGATGGTGAACTTTAACAATGCACCTATCCTGTGGCTGGTTCCGGCGCTGGGCGTGGTTCTGCCACTGTTGACCATCCTGACGTCTCGTATGGAAAAAGGAGCCTGGGCGTTCGTCTTCTCCTCACTGACGTTGGCCTGCATCATCCTGACCGCCGGTATTGCAATGTTCCCGTTTGTGATGCCGTCCAGCACGATGATGAACGCAAGTCTGACGATGTGGGATGCCACCTCCAGCCAGAGAACATTGAATCTGATGACCTGGGTTGCGGCGGTGTTTGTACCGATCATCCTGCTCTACACCGGCTGGTGTTACTGGAAGATGTTCGGTCGCATCACCAAAGAAGATATTGAACGCAACAGCCACTCTCTGTACTAAGTAAGGAGCTTAAAATGTGGTATTTCGCATGGATTTTGGGAACGCTTCTTGCCTGTGCATTTGGGATAATCACAGCGCTGGCGCTTGAGCACGTTGAAGCAGGCAAAGCCGGACAAGAAGAAAGCTGATGACCAACATTATCGCGATGTTATATGCGGTAATGGATAAGCGCCCCTTGCGGGCGCTTTCCTTTGTGCTGGCAATCGTGTTGGCTGGCTGCATATTCTGGGACCCATCACGCTTCGCAGCAAAAACCAGTGAGCTGGAAATCTGGCATGGTTTTCTGTTGATGTGGGCGGTCTGTGCAGGTGTGATTCACGGTGTGGGATTCCGTCCCCGCGCGGTTCACTGGCAGGGGCTTTTCTCGCCATTGATTGCCGATATTGTGCTTATCACCGGTCTGTTTTTCTTCTTCATTTGAATAAGAAACATCCTTAAATATTTATGGGCTTGCATAAGCCCATAATTTTTTACTCTCCCTTAACTTCCCCCCATTCCCAAGCCTCAATAGCGCGCGTATAGTAGCAACGTTTAAAATCTCTAACTTTTGTTGCATTACCGGGATGTAAAGTGAATACAACGCTATATACAACAGCATTCTCGATGCATCGTGGCGGCAAGTGCGCGAATCACCAGGCGCTGACTGGAGTCAGTGGCTGGAGTGAGTGGACAGAGCCAACAAAGAGGCAGCAGGAATGAATAAGTATATATTTCGATGGCCGGTTCGTGTCTACTATGAAGACACCGATGCCGGTGGTGTGGTTTACCACGCCAGTTACGTCGCTTTTTATGAAAGAGCACGCACAGAGATGCTGCGCCATCATCACTTCAGCCAACAGGTGTTGCTGGCTGAACGAGTCGCCTTTGTGGTTCGCAAAATGACCCTGGAATATTTTGCGCCAGCGCGACTTGACGATATGCTCGAAATCCAAACAGAAATTACGTCAATGCGTGGCACCTCTTTGGTATTCACGCAACGCATTGTCAACGCAGAGAACACTGTGCTGAATGAAGCAGAAGTTCTGATTGTTTGCGTTGATCCACTCAAAATGAAGCCTCGTGCGCTTCCCAAGTCTATTGTCGCGGAGTTTAAGCAGTGACTGACATGAATATCCTTGATTTGTTCCTGAAGGCAAGCCTTCTGGTTAAACTTATCATGTTGATTTTGATTGGTTTTTCGATCGCATCCTGGGCTATCATTATCCAGCGAACTCGTATTCTTAACGCGGCTGGGCGTGAAGCTGAAGCGTTCGAAGATAAATTCTGGTCCGGAATCGAACTGTCTCGCCTGTACCAGGAAAGCCAGGGGCGCCGTGATAGCCTGGCCGGTTCAGAGCAAATCTTCTATAGCGGGTTCAAAGAGTTTGTGCGACTACATCGTGCGAACAATCATGCGCCAGAAGCGGTGGTTGAAGGAGCATCCCGTGCGATGCGTATCTCGATGAACCGTGAGCTGGAAACATTAGAGACGCATATTCCCTTCCTCGGTACGGTAGGGTCCATCAGTCCGTATATCGGTCTGTTTGGTACGGTCTGGGGGATTATGCACGCCTTTATCGCGCTGGGCGCGGTAAAACAGGCTACCCTGCAGATGGTTGCACCAGGTATCGCGGAAGCATTGATTGCAACGGCCATCGGTCTGTTTGCTGCTATTCCAGCCGTTATGGCCTACAACCGCCTGAATCAGCGCGTGAACAAGCTGGAACTGAATTACGACAACTTTATGGAAGAGTTCACCGCGATCCTGCACCGCCAGGCATTTACCAGTAGCGAAAGCAACAAGGGGTAAGCCATGGCCAGAACGCGTGGACGAGGTCGTCGCGAACTTAAGTCCGAAATCAATATTGTACCGTTGCTCGACGTTCTGCTGGTGCTGTTGCTGATCTTTATGGCGACAGCGCCCATCATTACCCAGAGTGTGGAAGTCGATCTGCCGGATGCGACCGAGTCGCAGGCCGTTAGTAGCAATGACGAACCTCCGGTCATTATTGAAGTTTCCGGTATTGGGCAATACAGCGTGGTGGTTGAAAAAGATCGTATGGATCAGTTACCGCCAGAACAGGTTATTGCCGAGGCGAAGAGTCGCCTGGAGTCCAATCCGAAAACGGTCTTCTTAATCGGTGGCGCGAAAGATGTGCCTTACGATGAAATAATTAAAGCGCTGAACTTGTTACACAGTGCGGGCGTGAAGTCGGTTGGCTTAATGACGCAGCCAATCTGAAGTCTGCGCCCCTCTGGCTTGCAATATAGCGAGTAACAGGCGAACAGTTTTTTGGGAACCGAGAGTGTCAAAGGCAACCGAACAAAACGACAAGCTCAAACGGGCGATAATTATTTCAGCGGTGCTGCATGTCATATTATTTGCGGTACTGATCTGGAGTTCGTTCGATGAGCACATTGAGGCATCAGCAGGGGGCGGCGGTGGATCTTCCATTGACGCCGTCATGGTAGATCCTGGCGCTATTGTTCAACAGTACGATCGTCAGCAGCAGCAACAGGCGAGTGCGAAGCGTGCTGAGCAACAGCGTGAAAAACAAGCGCAGCAGCAAGCCGAGGAGCTTCGTGAGAAACAGGCTGCTGAACAAGAGCGTTTGAAGCAACTTGAGAAAGAACGTTTAGCTGCGCAGGAAAAAGTGCGTGAGCAGACGGAGCAGCAAAAACAGGCTGAAGCCGCAGCGGCGAAAGCGCAGGAGCAACAGAAGCAGGCTGAGGAAGCGGCGGCGAAAGCAGCTGCCGACGCGAAGGCCAAGGCGGATGCTCAGGCGAAACAAGCCGCAGAAGCAGCGAAGAAAGCGGCCGCTGACGCACAGAAAAAAGCGGAGGCTGAAGCCGCCGCAAAAGCCGCTGCTGATGCGAAGAAAGTCGCCGAGGTGATGGCGGCTAAAGCTGCCGCTGATGCTGCGAAAAAAGCACAGGCAGAAGCTGCTAAGCAAGCACAGGCAGAGAAGGCTGCCGCTGAGAAAGCTGAAAAAGCAGCTGCTGCGAAAGCTGCCGCGGCTGAAAAAGCCGCAGCCGATAAGAAAGCGGCTGCAGAAAAAGCCGCAGCGGACAAAAAAGCCGCGGCTGAGAAGGCTGCCGCAGATAAAAAAGCTGCAGCCGATAAGAAAGCAGCAGCAGATAAAGCCGCTGCCGCTAAAAAAGCGGCGGCTGAAAAAGCTGCAGCAGCTTCCGGTGTCGACGATCTGCTGGGCGATTTAAGCTCTGGTAAGAATGCGCCGAAATCCGGCGGCGGGGCGAAAGGCAGCAATGCTTCCCCTGCCGGAAGTGGTAATACTAAAAATAATGGCGCATCAGGTGCGGATATCAGCAACTATGCCGGGCAGATTAAAACTGCCATTGAAAGTAAGTTTTATGACGCTTCGTCCTATGCAGGGAAAACCTGTACGCTGCGCATAAAACTGGCTTCCGACGGCATGTTACTGGATATTCAGTCTGAAGGTGGCGATCCCGCGCTTTGTCAGGCTGCGCTTGCAGCAGCTAAACTTGCGAAGATCCCGAAACCGCCAAGCCAGGCAGTATATGAAGTGTTCAAAAACGCACCATTGGACTTCAAACCGTAATCGCGATGTTGGCCGTCACATCGGTCAACATCAGACACCGGTTGTCGCTGGGTTCTGGTAGTTTTGTGTATTTGAGTTTGTTAACATTCTGCTAAATTATCGTGGGCTATCTGTCCAGATAAGGGAGATATGATGAAGCAGGCATTACGAGTAGCATTTGGTTTTCTCATACTGTGGGCGTCGGTTCTGCACGCTGAAGTCCGCATTGTGATCGACAGTGGTGTAGATTCCGGTCGTCCTATTGGCGTTGTTCCGTTCCAGTGGGCGGGGCCGGGCGCGGCTCCTGAAGATATCGGTGGTATCGTGGGCGCTGACCTGCGCAACAGCGGTAAATTTAATCCGCTAGACCGTTCTCGCCTGCCTCAGCAGCCGGGTACCGCTCAGGAAGTTCAGCCTGCGGCATGGTCTGCTCTGGGTATTGACGCTGTCGTGGTCGGCCAGGTAACGCCGAATCCGGACGGTTCCTACAATGTTGCGTATCAGCTGGTTGATACCGGCGGTGCACCGGGTACCGTTCTGGCTCAGAACTCTTACAAAGTGAACAAGCAGTGGCTGCGTTATGCTGGTCATACTGCAAGTGACGAAGTGTTTGAAAAACTGACCGGTATTAAGGGCGCGTTCCGTACCCGTATCGCTTATGTGGTTCAGACCAATGGCGGTCAGTTCCCGTATGAACTGCGTGTGTCTGACTATGACGGCTACAACCAGTTTGTGGTTCACCGTTCTCCGCAGCCGCTGATGTCTCCGGCATGGTCTCCGGACGGTTCCAAACTGGCATACGTTACCTTTGAAAGTGGCCGTTCTGCGCTGGTCATCCAGACGCTGTCTAACGGTGCGGTTCGCCAGGTTGCCTCTTTCCCGCGTCACAACGGTGCGCCGGCATTCTCTCCGGACGGCAGCAAACTGGCGTTTGCTTTGTCTAAAACCGGTAGTCTGAACCTGTATGTGATGGACATTGGCTCTGGTCAGATCCGCCAGGTGACGGACGGTCGCAGCAACAACACTGAACCAACCTGGTTCCCGGACAGCCAGAATCTGGCATTTACCTCTGACCAGGCCGGTCGTCCGCAGGTGTATAAAGTCAATGTCAACGGCGGTGCTCCGCAACGTATTACCTGGGAAGGATCGCAAAACCAGGATTCTGATGTGAGCAGCGACGGTAAATTTATGGTAATGGTAAGCTCAAATAGTGGGCAACAACACATTGCCAAACAAGATCTGGTAGCGGGTGGCGTACAAGTTCTGTCGTCAACGTTCCTGGATGAAACGCCAAGTCTGGCACCTAACGGCACTATGGTAATCTACAGCTCTTCTCAGGGGATGGGATCCGTGCTGAATTTGGTTTCTACAGATGGGCGTTTCAAGGCGCGTCTTCCGGCAACTGATGGTCAGGTTAAATTCCCTGCCTGGTCGCCGTATCTGTGATAATAAATAATTGATTAATAAAGGAATCATTGAAATGCAACTGAACAAAGTGCTGAAGGGGCTGATGATCGCTCTGCCTGTTATGGCAATCGCGGCATGTTCTTCTAACAAGAACGCCAGCAATGACGGCAGCGAAGGCATGATGGGTGCTGGCACTGGTATGGATGCTAATGGCAGCGGCAACATGTCCTCCGAAGAACAAGCGCGTCTGCAGATGCAACAGCTGCAGCAGAACAACATCGTTTACTTCGATCTGGACAAGTACGATATCCGTTCTGATTTCGCTGCAATGCTGGATGCGCACGCAAACTTCCTGCGTAGCAACCCGTCTTACAAAGTCACCGTAGAAGGTCACGCGGACGAACGTGGTACTCCTGAGTACAACATCTCCCTGGGCGAACGTCGTGCTAACGCCGTGAAAATGTACCTGCAGGGTAAAGGCGTTTCTGCTGACCAGATCTCCATCGTTTCTTACGGTAAAGAAAAACCTGCAGTACTGGGTCATGACGAAGCGGCTTACTCCAAAAACCGTCGTGCCGTACTGGTTTACTAAGAGAATGACATGAGCAGTAACTTCAGACATCACCTGTTGAGTCTGTCGTTACTGGTTGGCATAGCGGCCCCCTGGGCCGCTTTTGCTCAGGCGCCAATCAGTAGTGTCGGCTCTGGCTCGGTCGAAGACCGCGTCACTCAACTCGAGCGTATTTCTAATGCTCATAGCCAGCTTTTAACCCAACTCCAGCAACAACTTTCCGATAATCAGACTGATATTGATTCCCTGCGTGGCCAAATTCAGGAAAGCCAGTATCAACTGAATCAGGTCGTTGAGCGCCAGAAGCAGATCCTGTTACAGATAGACAGTCTGAGCAGCGGTAATACCGCAGCGCAACCTGCAGCTGGCGATCAAAGTGGTGCGGCAACGACTACGCCAACACCAGCTCCTGATGCTGGAGCAGCAACGTCAGGCGCGCCCGCGTCAAGCGGAGACGCGAATACGGATTACAACGCAGCAATTGCCCTGGTGCATGATAACGCGCGTCAGGACGACGCGATTGTGGCGTTTCAGAACTTCATCAAACAATACCCGGACTCAACGTACCAGCCGAATGCCAATTACTGGCTGGGGCAGTTGAATTACAACAAGGGTAAAAAAGATGATGCAGCGTTCTATTTTGCCTCGGTAGTGAAAAACTATCCGAAGTCTCCGAAGGCTGCTGATGCGATGTTTAAAGTCGGCGTCATCATGCAGGACAAAGGCGATACAGCAAAAGCCAAAGCCGTTTACCAGCAGGTCATCAGTAAATACCCTGGTACCGATGGTGCGAAACAAGCGCAAAAACGTCTCAGTGCGATGTAATGCACACCATGCGACCAGAAATCGCGTTATTTCTGGTCGTGTCGTGTGATTCCTAAGCAGTTGAGTGATCTATATCGAAATTTTTGTTGCGCTGAAATCTGAAATCAGTAATATATGCCGCCGTTGCCACGGGATATCAAACAAACCAAAAGCAGCGCAAAAGTGGGTCGTTAGCTCAGTTGGTAGAGCAGTTGACTTTTAATCAATTGGTCGCAGGTTCGAATCCTGCACGACCCACCACTTAAAGCAGTTAGTAAGCAGTATCCAGCGTAGTATCGGGTGATTAGCTCAGCTGGGAGAGCACCTCCCTTACAAGGAGGGGGTCGGCGGTTCGATCCCGTCATCACCCACCACTCGGGTCGTTAGCTCAGTTGGTAGAGCAGTTGACTTTTAATCAATTGGTCGCAGGTTCGAATCCTGCACGACCCACCAATTTTAAATTGGTAACCGAGTAAAATATTTCAGGTAACACCCGAATGGGGCGTTAGCTCAGTTGGTAGAGCAGTTGACTTTTAATCAATTGGTCGCAGGTTCGAATCCTGCACGCCCCACCAATATCGAGGTGGGTTCCTGAAAAGAATAAAGCAGTAAACCCCATATGGGGGCGTTAGCTCAGTTGGTAGAGCAGTTGACTTTTAATCAATTGGTCGCAGGTTCGAATCCTGCACGCCCCACCAGTGTAAAAAGGCGCCCTAAAGGCGCCTTTTTGCTATCTACGATTTAGACGATTCGAACCTGCAGCAGGTTCGGGTCTCACGCAGTGAGACAACGGAGCCGCTGGCGGCGACGGCCCGGAGGGCGAGCGAAGCGAGTCATCCTGCACGCCCCACCAGTGTAAAAAGGCGCCCTAAAGGCGCCTTTTTGCTATCAGCGATTTAGACGATTCGAACCTGCAGCAGGTTCGGGTAAACCCTGCGCCACCTGACACCAGATACATACACCCACGCTCAAAATCTCCACGACTTTTCCCCCTGTTTCGGCTATCTTGTTTAGCATACAAAACACTTATGTCCGATTAATGCGCGAAGTGCGCTAATGACCGGCAATTTCGTTAAGCCAGTAAAACGAGAAAGCATGATGAGCGTGATGTTTGATCCAGAAGTTGCAATCTATCCGTTTCCACCAAAGCCAGCGCCGCTGAGTGTGGATGAAAAACACTACTACCGTGAGAAAATCAAACGTCTGCTGAAAGAGCGGGATGCTGTGATGGTCGCTCACTATTACACCGACCCGGAAATCCAGCAACTGGCCGAAGAAACCGGCGGCTGTATTTCGGATTCGCTTGAGATGGCTCGCTTTGGCGCGAAACATTCCGCATCAACCCTGCTGGTTGCAGGGGTTCGCTTTATGGGGGAAACCGCCAAAATCCTCAGCCCGGAAAAAACCATCCTGATGCCGACTTTGCAGGCGGAATGTTCGCTGGATTTGGGATGCCCGATCGACGCATTCAGTGCTTTTTGTGATGCCCATCCGGATCGTACCGTGGTGGTCTATGCCAACACGTCCGCTGCGGTAAAAGCGCGGGCAGACTGGGTGGTGACGTCCAGCATCGCCGTTGAACTTATTGAGCATCTTGATAGTTTAGGTGAAAAAATCATCTGGGCTCCTGATCGCCATTTGGGTAATTACGTGCAGAAACAGACCGGTGCCGACGTGCTATGCTGGCAGGGCGCCTGTATCGTACACGATGAGTTTAAAACCCAGGCCTTAATCCGCATGAAGGGACTTTATCCCAATGCTGCCGTGCTGGTTCATCCTGAGTCACCGCAGTCGATCGTTGATATGGCCGATGCGGTGGGGTCAACCAGTCAGCTCATTACTGCGGCGAAAACGCTGCCGCATCAGCAACTGATTGTGGCGACTGACCGGGGTATTTTCTACAAAATGCAGCAGGCGGTTCCTGAGAAAGAACTCCTCGAAGCGCCGACGGCGGGAGAAGGTGCAACCTGTCGTAGTTGCGCTCATTGTCCGTGGATGGCGATGAACGGCCTTAAGGCGATTGCTGAAGGCCTGGAACAAGGCGGAGCGTCCCACGAAATCCATGTTGACGAAACGCTGCGAGAAGGCGCTTTATTGCCGTTAAACCGCATGCTGGAATTTGCGGCTACACTACGAGCTTAATCATAACGTTTTGCTCTGGGGGAAAAGATGGATTTTTTTAGCACGCAGAACATTCTTGTTCATATCCCAATCGGCGCGGGGGGCTACGCTCTGTCGTGGATTGAGGCTGTGGGGACTGTCGCTGGTTTATTGTGCATCGGACTGGCGAGTCTGGAGAAGATCAGTAATTACTTTTTTGGTCTGATTAACGTTACGCTGTTCGCCATTATCTTTTTTCAGATCCAACTCTATGCCAGCCTGCTGTTACAGGTATTTTTCTTTGCCGCCAATATCTACGGCTGGTATGCCTGGTCCCGACAAACGAGTCAACATGAAGCGGAATTGAAAATTCGCTGGCTGCCGTTGCCAAAAGCGCTGAGCTGGCTGGCTGTCTGCGTGGTGGCCATTGGTCTGATGACAGTATTCATCGACCCGGTTTTCGCCTTCCTGACAAAAATTGCCGTGAATATTATGCAGACGCTGGGATTGCAGGTTGCTGCGCCTGAGCTACAGCCTGATGCCTTCCCTTTCTGGGATTCCTGCATGATGGTGCTGTCGATTGTGGCGATGATCCTGATGACGCGCAAATACGTTGAAAACTGGCTACTGTGGGTGGTTATCAACGTCATTAGCGTTGTGATCTTCGCGCTACAAGGGGTTTACGCGATGTCGCTGGAATACCTGATCCTGACGTTTATTGCCCTGAACGGCAGTCGGATGTGGATCAACAGCGCGCGCGACCGCGGCTCACGCGCACTTTCCCATTAATGGTGGTGATGTATATGCCCGGATTGCCTTTGGTTCAGTTGGCAATCCGGGCCGTTACAGGGTTGATACTCTAACTGTATGGTGGCGTGTTCAATTTGGTAATGGTGGATCAGAAAATGTTGGATGCGCGCCAGCAACGCATCATGGTCGTGCGGTGGGATCACCTGCACATGCATCGTCATCACCGGTTTCTCGCCGACCATCCAGACATGCACATGGTGCACATTACGTACTTCCGGAATATCCCTGCTGAGATGGCGCTGTAAAGCAGCAATATCCAGGGAAACCGGTGCGCCTTCCAGAAGTTCGTTGACGCTGTCTTTCAATAAACGCCATGCGCTTCTTAGTACCAGCAGAGAAACCAGAATCGAGAGGATCGGGTCGGCAGGCGTCCAGCCCGTCCAGATGATTATCAACGCAGCGATGATCGCCCCGACCGATCCCAGTAAGTCGCCCATTACATGCAGGGCAGCGGCCCTGACGTTGAGATTTTTTTCTTCACCGCCACGGTGCAGTATCCAGAATGCGAGCACATTGGCCATCAGTCCGGCGACGGCGATGACCATCATCATGCCGCCTGCAACGGGTCGCGGTGTGTAGAAACGTTCAATGGCCTCCCAGACAATCAAAATGGTGATCACCACCAGCGCGATGGCATTAACAAACGCGGCCAGTGTCGTGAGTCTTAGCCAGCCGAAGGTATGGCGGATCGTGGGCGGTCGCCGGGCAAACTGTACGGCCAGCAGTGCAAAGAGCAGGGCAGCGGCGTCGGTGAGCATGTGGCCAGCATCTGCCAACAGTGCCAGCGAGCCGGAGAGTATTCCGCCCACCACCTCAACCAGCATAAATCCGGCGGTGACACAAAACGCGAACAGCAACCGGCGGGCATTTTTATCTTCCGGCAGGTGAGGTGAAGTATGAGTATGTGAGTGCGCCATAGTGTCATCCCTTTGTTATTCTCATCATTACTGTATGACATCATACGGATTTTTGACTGACAAAATAAAAAGGAGAGCTTTTGCTCTCCCGGTATCAGCCAAATTTTCAGGTATTGGGGACTCAGTAGAAAGGCGCTAACGACTGCGGAACGGCGATTTAGCGCAGCATAGAATCTGGAAAATAATTTTAATAAGAGCAATTGAAGTTGAAAATTGTAAACTGGATCTCGTTTTTCCCTACTTTATGGCGTTTTTCAACTGATTTCAGGATTAATCCATGCAAGCTGTAAAACCCAGTTTACACTTTCGGGATGAAGATATAGATTGGAGGGATTGCATTCATTTATATAAGTATGGCAACGCTGGAATAATCATGAATTATCAGAACGACGATTTACGCATTAAAGAGATCAACGAGTTATTACCGCCGGTCGCACTCCTGGAAAAATTCCCCGCTACTGAAAACGCTGCCAACACTGTAGCGCATGCCCGTAAAGCGATTCATAAAATTCTGAAAGGCAATGACGATCGCCTGCTGGTGGTGATTGGGCCGTGTTCAATTCATGATCCGGCGGCGGCCAAAGAGTATGCGGCTCGCCTGCTGGCACTGCGTGAAGAGTTAAAAGACGATCTTGAGATCGTCATGCGCGTCTATTTTGAAAAACCGCGCACCACCGTGGGCTGGAAGGGGCTGATCAACGATCCGCATATGGATAACAGCTTCCAGATCAACGATGGTCTGCGTATTGCCCGCAAGTTATTGCTGGATATCAATGATAGCGGTTTGCCGGCTGCCGGTGAGTTCCTCGACATGATCACCCCACAATACCTTGCCGACCTGATGAGCTGGGGCGCCATTGGGGCGCGTACTACCGAATCTCAGGTTCACCGTGAGCTGGCTTCAGGACTTTCCTGCCCGGTAGGATTCAAAAATGGCACCGATGGCACGATCAAGGTCGCCATTGACGCTATCAACGCCGCAGGGGCGCCGCACTGTTTCCTCTCCGTCACTAAATGGGGTCACTCCGCGATTGTGAATACCAGCGGAAATGGCGACTGCCATATCATTCTGCGCGGCGGGAAAGAACCGAACTACAGCGCGCAGCATGTCGCTGTCGTGAAAGAGGGGCTTGGGAAAGCCGGGCTGCCTTCGCAGGTGATGATCGATTTTAGCCACGCCAACTCCAGCAAGCAGTTCAAAAAGCAGATGGATGTCTGCGCGGATGTTTGCCAGCAAATTGCTGGCGGAGAAAAAGCGATTATTGGCGTGATGGTAGAGAGCCATCTGGTCGAAGGGAATCAAAACCTGGAAGGCGGTGAACCGCTGACCTACGGTAAAAGCATTACCGATGCCTGTATTGGTTGGGAAGACACCGACTCGCTGCTGCGTAAGTTGTCGAATGCGGTGAAATCACGCCGCGGATAATCCTGCTTACCTGCATCTAAGCCGACTCTGACAGTCGGCTTTTTTTGTGCCCCCACATTCGGAATATAAAAAAATATATAACGATGACCTGGTACGGTATAATCACCCTTCCGAGCCCGTAAGAATAAGATTTGCCACGCATCCTGATGAAATACTATGTCGTCCTCCGCTAATGTCACCTCCCCGAACGCCATTCTGCACCTCTACCGGCAGGTTGTACGTCAACGCTTACTGCTGGCGCTGGTGATTACTCTGGCGATTCTGGCTTCGTTGATGCTTGATTCAACCCTTGGCGCGTCAGGTTTACCGTTCAGTGAACTCTGGAAAACGCTGTTGCATCCTGCCAGCGCGAATGCCGGGGTTCGCGTGATTGTCTGGGATATTCGCTTGCCGTATGCGCTGATGGCGCTGCTGATCGGGATGGCGCTTGGGCTGGCGGGGGCCGAAATGCAAACCATTTTAAACAACCCGCTGGCGAGTCCTTTTACACTCGGGGTTTCATCTGCCGCGGCGTTTGGTGCGGCGCTGGCGATTGTGCTGGGCATCGGGATTCCGGGTATTCCTGCGGCCTGGTTTATCCCCGCCAATGCTTTTGCGTTTGCCTTATTTTCCGCGTTGTTACTGGATGGCATCACCCGCTGGACGCGCGTTGCGACGTCGGGCGTAGTGCTGTTCGGTATTGCCCTGGTGTTTACCTTCAATGCGCTGGTTTCAATGCTGCAGTTTGTGGCGGATGAAGATACGTTGCAGGGACTGGTCTTCTGGACGATGGGCAGTCTGACCCGCGCCTCATGGGAAAAACTTGGCGTGCTGGCAGTAGTTTTCGCCGTTGTTTCGTGCTGGTCAATGCGCAGCGCCTGGCAACTGACGGCATTGCGCCTGGGAGAAGAGAGGGCGATGAGCTTCGGCATTGATGTCCGGCGTTTGCGTCTGGCTGCGTTATTGCGCATTAGTCTGCTCTCGGCGCTTTCGGTGGCGTTTGTTGGGCCGATTGGTTTTATCGGCCTGGTGGCGCCACATATTGCGCGAATGCTGTTTGGGGAAGATCACCGTTTTTATCTGCCAGGCAGCGTGTTGACCGGTGGGCTTGTGCTTTCTCTGGCGTCGGTCGCCTCCAAAAACATAGTGCCTGGCGTGATCATTCCGGTGGGAATTGTGACGTCACTGGTGGGCGTACCGTTTTTCCTGAGCATCATTCTTCGTCACCGGGGAAGCGGTCTATGAGCGGACTGATGATTAAGGGGCTGTATGCCGGTTATCCGAAGCACCCCGTGATTGGCAATCTGAACATTCCTGAACTGCCGCGCGGCAAAATCACGGTGCTGCTGGGACCTAACGGCTGTGGAAAGTCGACATTGTTACGTGCTCTGGCTGGCTTAACGAAAGCCCGCGGGGAAGTGCTTCTGGGTGATGAAAATCTGATGTCGCTGCCGTTTGCCCGGCGCGCGCAGAAGGTGGTGTTTTTACCTCAGTCATTGCCGCAGGGCGTACACTTGCAGGTGCTGGAGTCCGTGCTGGCGGCGCAACGCGCTGCGGGCGGAAATAACGCTTTGCAGGATCAGGCGCAGGTACTGGCACTACTTGAACATTTGGGCATTTCGCACCTCGCGTTGCATTATCTCGACAGGCTCTCTGGCGGTCAGCGGCAACTGGTCGGACTGGCGCAGTCACTGATCCGCCGTCCTGAACTTCTGCTACTGGACGAGCCACTCAGCGCACTGGATCTGAATTATCAGTTGCACGTAATGGAAAGGATTGCTCAGGAGACGCGAACGCGTCAGCTGGTGACGCTGGTGGTGGTGCACGATATGAATATGGCATTACGCTTCGGCGACCATATTGTGATGCTCAAAGACGGTAAGCTGGTGGCGAGCGGCGCGCCTCAAGCGGTGATTACCGCAGAACGTCTGGCGCAGGTGTACCACGTGCGTGGTCGCGTGGAACGGTGTTCGCAGGGCAGGGCGCAGGTGATACTGGATGGGGTTATCGGGGTATAAGCACCGGGTAGCCAATCGATGACGAATGGCTACCCGGGAAATGAATTACTTCGCTTTGCCCTGATTCGCAACGGCCGCCGCTTTTGCTGCGATTTCGTCAGCATTACCCAGGTAGTAACGTTTGATTGGCTTGAAGTTTTCGTCGAACTCATACACCAGCGGTACGCCGGTCGGGATATTCAGTTCAAGAATTTCATCTTCACCCATATTATCCAGGTATTTCACCAGCGCGCGCAGGGAGTTACCGTGAGCGGCGATAATGACGCGCTCACCGCTTTTGATGCGCGGCAGAATGGATTCATTCCAGTAAGGGATGACACGATCAATGGTCAGCGCCAGGCTTTCTGTCACCGGCAGCTCTTTGTCAGTCAGTTTGGCATAACGCGGATCGTGGCCCGGGAAACGCTCATCGTCTTTGGTCAGCTCTGGCGGTGTTACCGCAAAGCCACGACGCCACTGTTTCACCTGCTCATCACCGTATTTCTCTGCGGTTTCAGCTTTGTTCAGACCCTGCAGCGCACCGTAGTGACGCTCATTCAGTTTCCAGGATTTCTCTACCGGCAGCCAGGCCTGATCCAGTTCGTCCAGTACGTTCCACAGGGTGTGGATGGCACGTTTCAGCACAGAGGTATAAGCAAAATCAAAGCTATAGCCTTCATCTTTCAGCAGTTTTCCTGCCGCTTTTGCTTCGCCCACGCCTTTCTCAGACAGATCAACATCGTACCAGCCGGTGAAGCGGTTTTCGTTGTTCCACTGACTTTCACCATGACGTACCAGAACCAGCTTAGTTACAGCCATATGCTTACTCCTCAACCTTCATTTAATGATAATAATTCTCATTATATTGCCGTGACGCCTCAGCGGCAATCCTTACGCATAACCATAGCGAAAATAGTGACGCAGTGTAAGGTTCTTGTGAACTCATGGTTGCGATTTTGTCTTCAGATGATGGGGATTTGAGCAGGATGGAGATAAAACCGCCCTCCTTTCGGAGGGCGCTGAATCAGGCGGGGATAAACTGATACTCCGTCAGGCTCACATACTCTTCACCCGGGTGAAGAATACAGTCTGGTTGCGGCCATTCCGGATGGTTTGGGCTGTCCGGCAGGAATTCACTTTCCAGCGCCAGGCCTTGCCAGTCAGCATAGGCGTCTGGCCCACGGGACGGTGTGCCGCCCAGGTAATTACCGGAATAAAATTGCAGCGCTGGCGCGGAGGTGTACACCTTCATCTGCAATTTTTCATCCTGTGACCACAGATGCGCGCAGGGGGTACGGGCATCGCCCCTGGCCTGCAACAAAAAGGCGTGGTCATATCCCTTCACTTTGCGTTGATCGTCATCAGCCAGAAACGCACTGGCGATCGTTTTCGCATGGCGGAAATCGAATGAGGTACCGGCAACGGATTTCAGACCTTCGCGCGGGATGCCCCCTTCATCAACCGGCAGATAATCATCAGCCAGAATCTGCAGCTTATGATTGCGGACATCGGTCACATCGCCATCCAGGTTGAAATAAACGTGGTTGGTCAGATTAACCGGGCAGGGCTTATCCACCGCCGCACGATAGGTGATTGATATGCGGTTGTCCTCGGTCAGGCGATATTGCGCGGTGGCGCACAGACGCCCCGGGAAGCCCTGGTCGCCATCCTCAGACGTCAACGCAAACAATACCTGACAATCGTTCTGGTTGACCACCTGCCAGCGACGTTTATCAAAACCATCGGGTCCGCCATGCAACTGGTTCTCGCCCTGACTTGGCAGCAAACTGACCGTTTCACCCGCGTAGCTGTAGCGGCTGTCGGCGATGCGATTAGCATAACGCCCGACCGATGCGCCGAGAAACGCCGACTGTTCGGGATACTGTTCCGGGCTGGAGCAGCCCAGCAAGGCTTCGCGAACACTCCCGTCGCCCAGGGGGATGCGGGCGGAAAGAAGCGTGGCGCCCCAGTCCATCAGCGTGACCACCATCCCTGCGCGGTTGCGCAGGGTCAGCAGGCGAAACGGCTGACCATCGGGTGCCAGCGCTGGGGTTTCATTTAGCACTGTCCGGCTCCTTGTGAAGGTTTGCAGACGTAGAAGGTTTCTTTGATACCGGTTTTTGCTTCGTACTGCTCAGCAACGGCGTGTTGTAAGGCGGGTACCAACGCTTCCGGAATCAGCGCGACGATGCAACCGCCGAAGCCGCCGCCGGTCATGCGCACGCCGCCGTTTTCGCCGATGGTCGCTTTGACGATCTCAACCAGCGTATCGATCTGCGGTACGGTGATTTCAAAATCATCACGCATGGAGGCGTGAGATTCGGCCATCAGTTCACCCATCCGTTTCAGGTCACCGTTCTCCAGCGCGTTTGCCGCTTCAACGGTACGCGCGTTTTCGGTCAGGACGTGACGAACGCGTTTTGCCACCACCGTATCCAGCTGACTTGCTACGGCGTTGAAGGCGTCAAGGCTGACATCGCGCAGGGCAGGCTGCTGGAAGAAGCGTGCGCCCGTTTCGCACTGTTCGCGGCGAGTGTTGTATTCACTGCCCACCAGCGTACGTTTGAAGTTGCTGTTGATGATAACGATCGCCACGCCTTTTGGCATCGATACCGCTTTGGTGCCCAGTGAACGGCAATCGATAAGCAAGGCATGGTCTTTCTTGCCCAGCGCGGAGATCAGCTGATCCATGATGCCGCAGTTGCAGCCAACAAATTGATTTTCTGCTTCCTGACCGTTGAGCGCGATTTGCGCGCCATCCAGCGGCAGATGATAAAGTTGCTGGAACACGGTGCCCACGGCCACTTCTAGCGCAGCGGAAGAGCTTAACCCCGCGCCCTGTGGCACGTTACCGCTGATCACTAAATCAGCGCCGCCAAAACCCGCGTGACGTTTTTGCAGGTGCTTTACCACGCCGCGTACGTAGTTTGACCATTGCTGGCTGTCGTGGGTGACGATGGGGGCATCGAGGGAGAATTCGTCAATCTGATTGTCATAATCGACGGCAATGACGCGGACTTTACGATCGTCGCGCGTCGCACAGCTAATCACCGTCTGATAGTCGATAGCGCAGGGCAGCACGAAACCGTCGTTGTAATCGGTATGTTCACCGATCAGATTAACGCGGCCTGGCGCCTGAATGGTGTGGGTGGCAGGGTAGCCAAAAATTTCTGCAAACAGAGATTGTGTGTTCTCTTTCAGACTCATTTTTTAAACTCCGGATTCGCGAAAATGGATGTCGCTGACCGCACGCAGGCGTTCTGCCGCTTGTTCAGCCGTCAGATCACGCTGAGTCTCTGCCAGCATTTCGTAACCAACCATAAATTTACGGACGGTTGCGGAGCGCAGCAGCGGCGGATAAAAGTGTGCGTGCAGTTGCCAGTGTTCGTTCTCTTCGCCGTTAAATGGCGCGCCGTGCCAGCCCATAGAGTAGGGGAATGAGCACTGGAACAGGTTGTCATAACGGCTGGTCAGTTTTTTCAACGCCAGCGCCAAATCGGCGCGCTGGTCATCGGTCAGATCGGTCATGCGCAATACATGCGCTTTTGGCAACAGCAATGTTTCAAACGGCCAGGCTGCCCAGTAGGGGACGACCGCTAACCAGTGCTCGGTTTCCACGACGGTGCGGCTGCCATCGGCCAGTTCACGCTGAACGTAATCCACCAGCATCGGAGAACCCTGCTCAGCGAAATAAGCCTTTTGTAAACGATCTTCACGTTCGGCTTCGTTGGGCAGGAAGCTGTTAGCCCAAACCTGACCGTGT
This sequence comes from Citrobacter sp. R56, assembly GCF_016811995.1. Classification (GTDB taxonomy): domain Bacteria; phylum Pseudomonadota; class Gammaproteobacteria; order Enterobacterales; family Enterobacteriaceae; genus Citrobacter_D; species Citrobacter_D enshiensis. The sequence goes on along the minus strand of NZ_CP069159.1, from coordinate 3,102,212 downwards.
GGATGCGGGTTGGAACAGCCCATTGCCGCACCTTTGTTCTCGAAAACCTGCACCCACGGATACGTTTTACCCAGCTCGGCCGTTTGTTCCTGCCAGGTTTTAACGATTTCCGTCAGTGCCGGAACGCTCAATTCGGGTAAGGTTTTGCTGTGATCCGGAGAAAAACAGATAACCCGACTGGTGCCGCGCGCGCTCTGGCAACGCATCAGTGGATCGTGGCTCTCCGGCGCGTCCGGCGTGTCGGACATTAAGGCGGCAAAGTCGTTGGTAAAAACGTAGGTCCCGGTGTAGTCGGGGTTTTTATCACCGGTCACGCGGGTGTTGCCTGCACACAGGAAACAGTCTGGATCGTGAGCAGGCAGGACGTCGTTAGACGGCGTTTCCTGCGCCCCTTGCCAGGGGCGTTTCGCACGATGCGGCGAAACCAGAATCCACTGCCCGGTGAGCGGATTAAAGCGGCGATGTGGATGATCGACAGGGTTAAATTGCGTCATGATTGTTCCTTAATCCGGATATCCCTGCGGATGGCGTGACTGCCAGTGCCATGTATCTTGCGCCATTTCGTCAAGCGTACGGGTGACGCGCCAGTTCAGTTCGCGGTCTGCTTTATTGGCATCCGCCCAGTAGGCGGGAAGATCGCCTTCGCGACGCGGGGCAAAATGGTAGTTCACCGGTTTGCCGCAGGCTTTGCTGAAGGCGTTGACGACGTCCAGCACGCTGCTGCCGACACCTGCGCCAAGGTTATAAATGTGTACGCCTTGTTTACCGGCCAGTTTTTCCATTGCGGCGACGTGCCCGTCGGCGAGATCCATCACGTGGATGTAGTCGCGCACACCGGTGCCGTCTTCGGTCGGATAGTCGTTGCCAAAAATGGCGAGGGAGTCACGACGGCCTACCGCCACCTGGGCGATGTAAGGCATCAGGTTATTCGGAATGCCCTGCGGATCTTCGCCCATATCGCCTGACGGATGTGCGCCGACCGGGTTGAAGTAACGCAACAGCGCGATGCTCCAGTCCGGCTGCGCTTTTTGCAGATCGGTGAGGATCTGTTCGACCATCAGTTTGCTTTTGCCGTACGGGCTTTGCGGCGTCCCGGTCGGGAAGCTTTCGACATAAGGAATTTTCGGCTGGTCGCCGTAAACGGTGGCGGAGGAGCTGAAGATGAAGTTTTTGACGCCAGCAGCGCGCATGGCGCCGATCAGACGCAGGGTGCCGTTAACGTTGTTGTCATAATATTCCAGCGGTTTAGCGACGGATTCGCCAACGGCTTTCAGTCCGGCAAAGTGAATCACGGTATCAATCGCGTGATCGTGCAGGATTTCGGTCATCAGCGCTTCGTTGCGGATATCGCCTTCAACGAAACTCGGATGCTTTTCGCCTAAACGTTCAATAACGGGCAGTACACTGCGCTTACTGTTGCAGAGGTTATCAAGGATGATGACGTCGTGGCCGTTTTTCAGCAACTGTACGCAAGTATGGCTTCCTATGTAACCGCTACCACCTGTAACCAAAACTCTCATAATTCGCTCCGTTAAGCCTATGGTATGGAATAAACATAGCATAACAAAGTTGCGAAAAGTGTGACACGGAATAAATTAGTGGAATCGTTTACACTTCGGTATTTTTATGTCCTGCATTCAATGACGTCATTGTAAATCATAGGATTAAGGAACGGTTGCGGTGTTTGTCCGAAAAAAAAGGGCGCATTGACGCGCCCACGGATGAAAATCACTGCCGTGCTGTCTGCCGGTAGAGATACCCGTCGCCATCCGGCACAAACTCCAGGCGATGGGTGATACAGTCTGGCGCGTCTTCGGCGTGGTGAGAGACAAACAACAGCTGAGTTTTCCCTTCACCGATCAGTACATCGACAAAGCGGCGGACAAGCTGACGGTTTAGCGGGTCCAGCCCCTGTAGCGGCTCATCAAGGATCAGCAGCGTGGGGTGTTTCACCAGCGCGCGTACAATCAGCGCCAGCCGCTGCTGTCCCCAGGAGAGGCTATGGAACGGCGCGTCGGCGGTGCGCTTATCCATTCCTAGAATATCCAGCCACTGCTGCACCAGCTTGCGCTGCCTGTCCGAGACAGCCTGATAGATGCCGATTGAATCAAAAAAGCCTGACAGGATCACATTACGTAGCGTGGTACTGACACGGTAGTCAAGGTGCAGACTGCTGCTGACATAGCCAATGTGTTTTTTGATATCCCACAGGGTTTCACCACTGCCGCGACGACGGCCAAACAGCGTCAGATCGTTGCTATAGCCCTGGGGATGATCGCCGGTGACCAGGCTAAGTAGCGTCGATTTCCCTGCGCCATTAGGACCGACAATCTGCCAGTGCTCACCCGGATTTACCTGCCAGCTCAGGCGGTTGAGGATAGGGCGATCGTTGTAGGAAACGACGCCGTCTTTCAGCACAATCCGCGCCTCTGTCTCCGGCAGGGTGTGGCGCGCGGAAGGGACATCGGGTTCTGGTAATTGCATACCTGCCAGTTGCTCGCTGTGGGCGAGTTGGGCGATCAGCGCCTGTTGTAACAGAGCGGATTTTTCGCCGGTTTCTGTCAGCGTGCAGTCTGCGAGGACGCCAGCAAATTGCACGAAGTCAGGTATCTCATCGAAGCGGTTTAAGACCAGCACGAGCGTATAGCCCGATTGATGCAGGGTGGCGAGAAGCTCTGCTAACTGGCGGCGGGAAGCCACGTCCAGCCCGTCAAACGGCTCATCGAGGATCAGCAAGTCGGGTTCAGACATCAGCGCCTGGCAGAGCAGGGTTTTGCGTGTTTCGCCGGTGGAGAGGTATTTAAACCGTCGGGTGAGTAACCCGGAGATGCCAAACTGCTCTGCGAGCGCCGCGCAACGGGAGGGGTTTTTGACCTCTTCCTGGATAATTTCCGCCGTCGTACGCCCGGTATCCTCTTCGCCAGGGCTGAGCAGATCGGTGTTGTTCCGCTGCCATTCATCGCTGACCAGTTGTTGCAACTGTTCAAATGAGAGGCGAGTCCTGCGCGTAAACCCGCACTGGCGTTCGCCTTTTAATAAGGGAAGTTCACCCGCCAGTGCTCGCGCCAGCGCGGATTTTCCACTGCCGTTGGCGCCCACAAACGCCCAGCTATCACCCGCATTCAACGTAAACGTGTTCAGTTGAAGCGTTTTGGTATCGCTCAGACGAAACGTGCCTTGCGAAATATGCAACGATGACATTTTATATCCCATTTTTTGCAGCGATGAACCACAGGGATACGTCTTTCGTGAAACAATGTCAATGTGCTTAGCACAACGTGGCGATAATCACGCTGTCGGCGTTAAAATACGCCGTCACGTTGGCACCTTTTTCCAGTTTGGCGGCCTCTTCAAGCGGCAATGTGGCGCACAAGGTCTGACCATCCGGATGCGTCATCAGCACTTCACATTGCCCGGCGCCGCGTTCGATATGGCTGATGGTGCCCTGAAGCTGATTGTCGGCTGCCTGTGCGGTGGCATCGTCCTGGGTAATGCCCACCCAGGGTGCTTTCAGAAGGATCAGCACCTCTTTACCTTCATTCAGGCCCAGACGTTCGCCGCTTTGCGCCGTGATCGCCACTTTCAGTCGCGTTTCGCCGTCGGCTAACAGGACGTCGACGTGCTGCTGTACCTGATCGTGGTTACGCGAGGTGATCGTGCCAAACCACTGGTTGCGGGCGCTGGTTTGCAGTGAAAAACGGGAGATGGCCGCCAGCAGACTATTGAGCGGTAACGCATCGTCGTCGCTCAGCACATCGAAGGCTTTTTGCTGAATCTGCGCCAGTAAATCGTAAAGCTGGATCAGTCGTTGACCATAGCGCGTCAACACCGCGCCACCGCCGCCTTTGCCGCCCGTTGCGCGCTCTACGAGCGTCTGCTCGCTGAGCTGGTTCATCTCGTTGATCGCATCCCAGGCGCTTTTATAACTGATGCCTGCATCTTTCGCTCCCTGACTAATGGAGCCGGAAAGCGCAATGTGCTTAAGCAGAGAAATGCGTCGTGGGTCCGCAAACAATTTTTGCTGAAGTTTCAGGGTGAGAAGGATTTCGGCTTGCATAACAAGATCCTGGCAAAAAGGTTATTGTGACGGAAAACGGCGGGCGCGCAAAGCCGATAGCACAAAAGGGGAGTGCTTTTCTCGTTTATAAGGTTAGAATAACTGAAGGATTATATCTGGAGTTGACCATGTTAGAGTTATTGAAAAGTCTGGTATTCGCCGTAATCATGGTACCTGTAGTCATGGCCGTCATCCTCGGAATGATCTACGGCCTGGGAGAAGTGTTCAACATTTTCTCCGGTATCGGTAAAAAAGACCAGCCCAGACAGAACCATTAATTCCCCAAACGCCCGCTCAGTCGGGCGTTTTTGTTTTCTCAAGATCCTGCTTTCCCTGCCGATATTTTCTTTGTGTCACCTCTCATGGGCGTGAATAACCGCTGGGCAAATGTTGGCAATATCGTTATATTTGCAGCTACATAACGATATTCAAAAGGAGTTACAGATGGCTCGTACATGGTTACGCCTGTTTGCCGGAGCAACATTATCTTTAACAGTTGCTGGTCAAACGCTGGCGGATGAAGGGAAAATCACCGTCTTTGCGGCGGCGTCACTGACCAACGCGATGCAGGATATTGCCGCACAGTACAAAAAAGAGAAGAACGTTGACGTTGTCTCTTCTTTTGCGTCTTCTTCAACGCTGGCACGCCAGATTGAGGCGGGCGCGCCTGCCGATCTGTTTATCTCTGCCGATCAGAAATGGATGGATTACGCCGTAGATAAAAAAGCGATAGATACCGGTTCGCGTCAAACGCTGCTGGGTAACAGCCTGGTGGTTGTCGCACCGCAAGCGAGCGAGCAGAAAGCATTCACTATCGACAGCAAAACCCCCTGGACGCAGCTGCTGAACGGCGGACGTCTGGCCGTTGGCGACCCCGAGCACGTTCCTGCTGGCATCTACGCTAAAGAGGCGCTGCAAAAACTGGGCGCATGGGATACTCTGGCGGCGAAACTGGCACCGGCTGAAGATGTTCGCGGTGCGCTGGCGTTAGTGGAACGTAACGAAGCGCCGCTGGGGATTGTTTACGGCTCTGATGCTGTTGCCAGTAAAGGTGTGAAGGTAGTGAGTACCTTCCCGGAAGATTCACATAAAAAAGTAGAATATCCGGTAGCGATTGTCGATGGACACAAAAACGCCACGGTCAGCGCGTTCTATGACTACCTGAAAGGACCGCAGGCTTCTGACATTTTTAAACGTTATGGATTTACGACGAAGTAATGATACTGACCGATCCAGAATGGCAGGCCGTTTTACTGAGCCTGAAAGTTTCTTCCCTGGCCGTGCTGTTTAGCCTGCCGTTTGGGATCTTTTTTGCCTGGTTACTTGTCCGGTGCACGTTTCCAGGCAAAGCCCTGCTCGATAGCGTGCTGCATCTTCCGTTGGTGTTACCGCCCGTGGTGGTGGGCTATCTCCTGCTGGTTGCGATGGGGCGACGCGGGTTTATCGGCCAGTGGCTGTATGATGTGTTCGGCATCACCTTTGCGTTTAGCTGGCGCGGCGCGGTACTGGCGGCCGCCGTCATGTCCTTCCCGTTGATGGTGCGGGCCATTCGCCTGGCGCTGGAGGGGGTGGACGTCAAACTGGAACAGGCCGCCCGCACGCTCGGCGCAGGCCGCTGGCGCGTGTTTCTGACCATTACGTTGCCGCTCACCTTGCCGGGCATTATTGTCGGCACGGTGCTGGCGTTTGCCCGTTCGCTCGGCGAGTTTGGGGCAACCATTACCTTTGTTTCCAATATCCCCGGTGAAACGCGCACCATTCCTTCCGCGATGTATACCCTGATCCAGACTCCTGGAGGGGAAAGCGCGGCGGCGAGACTGTGTTTGATTTCTATCGTGCTGGCGCTGATTTCCCTGTTGGTTTCGGAATGGCTGGCCCGTATTAGCCGTGAACGGACGGGGAGATAACGATGCTGGAACTCAACTTCTCCCAGACATTAGGCACACATTGCCTGACGCTCGACGAAACGTTACCTGCCAACGGGATCACCGCGATTTTTGGTGTTTCCGGCGCGGGGAAAACGTCGCTCATTAACGCCATCAGTGGTCTGACGCGCCCGCAAACCGGGCGCATAGTGCTCAACGGTCGGGTGCTGAACGATGTCGAAAACGGCATTTGTTTAACCCCTGAAAAGCGGCGCGTGGGATATGTTTTTCAGGATGCTCGCCTGTTCCCGCATTATAAAGTGCGCGGCAATCTTCGTTACGGAATGGCGAAAAGCATGGCCGGGCAGTTTGATAAACTGGTGGCCTTGCTGGGTATTGAACCGCTGCTGGATCGTTTGCCGGGAAGTCTGTCCGGCGGCGAGAAGCAACGCGTGGCCATCGGGCGGGCGTTGCTGACGGCGCCAGAACTGCTGTTGCTGGATGAACCGCTGGCCTCGCTGGATATTCCGCGTAAGCGTGAGTTGCTGCCTTATCTGCAACGCCTGGCGCGTGAAATTAATATTCCCATGCTGTATGTCAGCCACTCCCTTGATGAGATCTTGCACCTGGCGGATAAAGTCATGGTGCTGGAAAACGGTCAGGTGAAAGCCTTTGGCGCGCTGGAGGAGGTGTGGGGGAGCAATGTCATGCACCCGTGGCTGCCGCAGGAGCAGCAGAGCAGTATTCTGAAAGTTAGCGTACTGGAACACCATCCGCATTATGCGATGACGGCGCTGGCCCTTGGGGATCAGCATCTGTGGGTGAGCAAGCTTGATGAGCCGCTGCAAACCGCGATGCGCATTCGCATTCAGGCCTCGGATGTGTCACTGGTGCTGCAACCGCCGCAGCAAACCAGTATCCGTAATATTTTGCGGGCAAAAGTGGCGCAGTGTTATGACGACAAAGGGCAGGTTGAAGTACAACTGGAGATTGGGGGCAGGACCCTGTGGGCGAGGATCAGCCCGTGGGCCAGGGATGAGTTAGGAATCAAACCTGGCCTGTGGCTGTATGCGCAAATCAAGAGCGTGTCGATTACCGCCTGATTACAGCAGATGAGAATAGATAAACGCCGCAATGCTGTCGGTGGTGTTGTCGCCGATGACAATATTGGCCCTTTCTTTCACCGCATCCTCGGCATTGCCCATGGCGACGCCGGTACCAGCGGCTTCCAGCATGCTGATATCATTAAAGTTATCGCCGAATGCAATCACGTCTTGCATTGAGCCTCCCTGGGCCTCAACCCACTGTGTCAGGCGTTTTCCTTTGCTGTTGCCTTTACGCGCAATATCAACCTGATCGTGCCATGACCATTCGCACTCCAGACCCAGAGTCTGTCCGACGTGCTGACCAAACTGTTGCAGTTTAGGAATGTCTTCGTCCGTCAGGGCGAACTTCCAGACAGCATTCACCTCATGCGCGGCCTGTGCCAGCGAAGGCACCTGGGTAAACGTCGGGCGCTGTTCCGGCGGCAGAGCCTGCGCCCAGTTAGTGGTGCGAATCACATGCCCGGTTGGGCGCTCATAGAGCATGGCGTCATCCACGTACATCAGCCCGTGGATCTGGTGCTCATCAAGCATATCGATTAACTGCAGCGCCTGACTCACCGGCATTGGATCCGATTCCAGTACGCTTTTTGCATGATAATCATACAAATAGGTGCCGTTACAGCAAATTGCAGGTGTATCCAGCGCCAGCGCCTGATAAAAAGGGTGAATCGCAACGTGATGACGACCGGTGACAATGATAAGTTGATACCCGGCTTCTCTGGCGCGCGAAAGTGCCTCAAGAGAGGAGGGGAGCAAGGTCTTTTTCGGGGTCAGCAATGTACCGTCTAAATCCAGAGCAATCACGCGAGCGGTCATAGATATTTCCAGGTTAAGGTTGAGAGTTTTGTCTGAGAGAATGGTACACCGAGAAGAGAGTCGGGCAAAATTCTGAGCGTTAATTCAGAATTCATCGTTAAAAGCGACTACGTTAAGCTGTATCCGGTTATTGCAGCCAGTTGCCAAAGCAAAGGAGCATTCATGAAGCAAACAGTTTATACCGCCAGCCCTGAAAGCCAGCAAATTCACGTCTGGAGCCTGAATCATGAAGGCGTGTTGACGCTTGTGCAGGTGGTTGACGTACCCGGCCAGGTTCAGCCGATGGTGGTCAGTCCGGATAAGCGCTATCTCTACGTTGGCGTGCGTCCGGAGTTTCGCGTACTGGCGTATCGCATTGCGCCAGACGACGGTTCACTGACGTTTGCTGCACAGTCCGCATTGCCGGGCAGTCCGACGCATATTTCCACCGATCGCCAGGGGCGCTTTGTCTTTGTCGGATCCTACAATGCCGGAAACGTCAGCGTGACGCGTCTGGAAGATGGACTGCCTGTTGAGGTGGTGGATGTTGTTGAAGGGCTGGAGGGATGCCACTCTGCGAATATCTCGCCGGATAATCGTACCTTGTGGGTTCCGGCGCTCAAACAGGATCGCATTTGCCTGTTTACGCTCAGCGACGACGGCAAACTGGTGGCGCAGGAACCGGCGGAAGTGACGACGGTTGAAGGTGCAGGTCCGCGTCACATGGCATTCCACCCGAACCAGCAATACGCCTACTGCGTGAATGAGCTGAACAGCTCTGTGGATGTCTGGGAACTCAACGATCCTCATGGCAACGTGGAGTGTGTACAAACGCTGGATATGATGCCTGCCGATTTCTCCGACACGCGCTGGGCGGCAGACATTCACATTACGCCGGATGGCCGTCATCTGTATGCCTGCGATCGTACTGCCAGTCTGATTACGGTGTTCAGCGTTTCTGAAGATGGTAGCGTGCTGACCAAAGAAGGTTACCAGCCGACGGAAACCCAGCCGCGTGGCTTCAATGTTGATCATCAGGGGAAATATCTGATCGCCGCCGGGCAAAAGTCGCATCATATTGCGGTGTATGACATTGTCGGAGAGCAGGGGCTGCTAAGCGAAAAAGCGCGCTATGCGGTGGGTCAGGGCCCAATGTGGGTGGTGGTTAACGCGTACTAATTGTGTGTCGCAGGCCGGATAAGGCGTTTCAGCCATTATCCGGCGCATGACCCGGTAGCGCATGCGCTTACCGGGCCAGGACTGCGATTACTGCTTCGGTTCTGCAACCACTTTGCTGCCTAACCCGCGGTTGTTGTACTCCCACAGGCGGTTGAAGTTGGTGTCGTTCAGGTTGCGCTGAATCTCACCCTTATCATCCATCGTACCGGTGTTTCCCGTAAACGGGTGTTTGAAAATCGCGGTATCAGCCCACGGTTTGGCCATATTAAAGCCTTCATTGATCACGCTATCGCGGATCACCACCTGACCGTTGGTGTTGGTATCGACATCCAGCGAGCGGCCCAGTTGCGCGACATTATCACCACTTGCTGTGAAACGGCTGTTGGTAGCAAGGAAGCCGTAGAAGACGTTGGACAGCGTTGCTGGGGCGAAAACGTAGGCTTCTTTTTGGGTACGGGAGTTCACAACGCGGAAGTCCGTGTTGTCAAACACCACGGCACCACGACCAGAAACAATATCCACATCCCCTTCGAGGTAGCTATTGGTGACCAGCGTGCGCGGCTGACGATCATTTTGCAGACGGTTTTGTACACTGCTGTTGGTCACCAGGAAGGTGTTCTGACGACCGAGAAGGTTCACATTGTTGATCTGAACTTTGTCGCCGTCGGTGCGCAGGGCAACGGCTGGGTGGTGACCGTCATCTACGCTATCACCGAGATTGTTTTCGATCGTCAGGTTCTGCAATTGCAGGCCGTTATTCTGTGACCAGAAAGCCGCTGAACACATGACGCCAATGTTGGCGTTACGTTGGCTCTGGCAGCTGTCAAACATATACCACGCAGGTTTACCCGGCATATATTTACCGCCCGGGTTTACCGCGCGACGCCAGTCAGCAATACTCATATCGCCGTCAATGGCATATCCAATTTTCACATCAATCGGCTTCTCGCCCATACCGTACAGCGTCAGGCTGCCAGGTGCGGCCGGAATGTACACGGTACCCTGATATTCGCCTGGCATGATCGCGATAAACTGACGCTTATTGGTACGTTTAGTAATTGCCGCATCTACTGCCGCCTGAATCGTCGTATGCGTGACGCCCTGCGAGCCTGCCGGGCCGACCACAAAGTCAGGCTGCGCTGGCAGAGAAATAGAAGAAGGCGACCACGGTGCCGTATTCGGCGTCAGTGAAGCGAAATAATGAGCAGCAACAAAGTTCTGTGCTTCATTCGCCGACAGGATCGGACGCGAGGACGTTCCTGGCGCAGTCTGATCGGAAGGGATTTGATCGGGCGGCGTAGAGCTACAGGCGGTCAGCGTCACGCCAAAAGCCAGTGCCAGCGCCAGACGGGAAACCGATAATGTGTTCACGGGTTGCTCCGGGCTTTGAAAGTTAAATTAATTCCATTGAAGCCTGCTTTTTTATACTAAGTTGGGCGAAACGGGAAGGCGAAAAGGCAAAAAGTTCATTTTAGGAAGCGGATGCCCCGTGGATTGGGCCGACACGTCACAAATAAGCAACATTTATCGTCCCCCCGGTTGACAATAGCGCTGGAATAAAAATAAATGTCTATACAACCTATGACAAGTGGTGGATGGAATGCGGCAACTTTTACCTGATGACGTTATCTGGCGCAATGTCCGGCTGGCGACCATGGATCCCGAACGCAACACGCCGTATGGCATGGTCGAGGGGCATGCGCTGGTGGTGCGTCAGGGCAACATACTGGATATTGTCCCCGAGTCATCATTAGAGGCGACGCAGGGCAAGACGTTTGATATGCAGGGTCGCCTGGTCACGCCGGGATTGATCGACTGCCATACGCACCTGATCTTTGGCGGCAACCGCGCCGCAGAATGGGAACAGCGGCTGAACGGGGTTTCGTATCAACAGATTAGCGCGCAGGGCGGCGGTATTAATTCGACCGTGTCGGCGACGCGAAAAGCCTCCGCTGACGATCTGCTTGCCATCGCACGGGCCAGACTGGCGCGTCTCATTAAAGAAGGCGTCACGTTGCTGGAGATAAAGTCTGGCTACGGGCTGGATTTACCTACCGAAGAGAAGATGCTGCAGGTTATCGCGGCGCTGGCGTCTGAGAACACCGTGGAAATCAGTCCTACGTTACTGGCGGCGCACGCCACACCTGCGGAATATCGCGACGATCCTGACGGTTACATCACGCAGGTGTGCGAGTCGATGCTGCCTCATTTATGGGAAAAGGGGCTGTTTGAGACCGTGGATCTGTTCTGCGAAAGCGTCGGTTTTAACCTCGCGCAAAGCGAGCGTGTTTTTCAGACCGCGCAAGCGCTGGGGATCCCGGTTAAGGGGCATGTTGAGCAACTCTCTTTGCTGGGCGGTGCGCAGTTGGTCAGTCGCTATCACGGTCTGTCTGCCGATCATATCGAATATCTGGACGAAGCGGGCGTGGCGGCGATGCGCCAAAGCGGTACCGTTGGCGTCCTGCTGCCGGGGGCGTTTTATTTTCTCAAAGAAACCCAGCGCCCACCGGTTGAACTGCTGCGCCGCTACCAGGTGCCGATGGCTGTCGCCACCGATTTTAACCCAGGCACCAGCCCGTTCATTAGCTTGCATCTGGCGATGAACATGGCCTGCGTTCAGTTTGGGTTAACGCCGGAAGAGGCGTGGGCAGGCGTCACACGCCATGCTGCGCGCGCGCTCGGGCGACAGGCAACCCATGGGCAGCTCAAAGCAGGCTATGTGGCTGATTTTGTGGTCTGGGATGCGGCGCTTCCGGTTGAAATCCTGTATGAGCCGGGCCGTAACCCGCTGTATCAACGCGTTTTCAGAGGGCAGATAAAATGACGCAATGGCAACCGACTCCTCGTTCTTTGTGGCAGGGGCGTGATGACAGCGCGGAAGCCGCCAATGCGCTGCGCCTGTTCCAGACAATCACGCTCAGCCCGACATTCTCCCCATCCTCATACCCGGAGAACATCGCGTTACTGGGGTTTGCCTGTGATGAAGGTGTAAAGCGTAATCAGGGGCGCCCGGGTGCGGCGGGCGCACCGGATGCGCTGCGAAAAGCGCTGGCGAATCTGGCGGCGCATCAGGGGCATGACCGGCTGGTGGATTTAGGCAATATCATCGCGCAGGCCCCCGATCTTGAAGCGGCGCAACACGCTTTGCGTGACGCAGTACGACAGTGTCAGCAGGCCAATATGCGTACCCTGGTGTTAGGCGGTGGGCATGAAACCGCATTTGGTCATGGGGCTGGTGTTCTGGATGCGTTCCCGGATGCGCGCATCGGGATCCTCAATCTGGATGCGCATCTCGATCTTCGCCAGGCGGAAAGGGCTACGTCCGGCACGCCGTTTCGGCAACTGGCCCAGCTCTGCGAGGCGCAGGAGCGCGAGTTTCATTATGCCTGCTTTGGCGTGAGTCGGGCGGCAAATACCGCTGCTTTATGGGATGAAGCGCAACGGCGTAAGGTGACGGTCGTTGAGGATCTGGACTGCGGCGACGCACAACCACAGCTGTCGCAGTTTATCGCCAGCGTGGACAAAATCTATCTGACTATCGATCTCGACGTGCTTCCCGTCTGGGAAATGCCTGCGGTTTCCGCCCCCTCCGCATTGGGGGTGCCGCTGGCCACTGTGATGCGTCTGGTGGAACCTGTTTGTCGAAGCGGTAAACTTCAGGCGGTGGATATGGTTGAATTTAACCCCCGCTTTGACGATGATGGCAAAGCAGCGCGAGTTGCGGCGCGGCTTGGCTGGCAAATCGCGCACTGGTGGCACTAACACCAGACCCACTTTTATACGCATAAGGAAGGCTCTTGCATGTTTCCCTCTCGCTCACGTTCTGCCACGGCCAGCGCGCCTGCGCCCTTTTATGAAAAGGTCAAACAGGCCATCAGCGAAAAAATCGCCAGCGGGATCTGGCAACCCCATGACCGTATTCCGTCGGAAGCGGAACTGGTGGCGCAGTATGGTTTCAGTCGAATGACCATCAACCGGGCGCTGCGGGAGCTAACCGATGAGGGGCTGCTGGTGCGTCTGCAGGGGGTCGGGACATTTGTCGCGGAGCCGAAAGGACAATCGGCGCTGTTTGAAATCCGCAGCATTGCAGACGAAATCGTTGCCCGTCACCACCAGCACCGCTGTGAAGTGCTGACACTGGAGAGCACGCAGGCGACGGCATTGCAGGCGGCGGCGCTCAACGTCAAAGAAGGCACGCCCATTTTCCATTCTATTATGGTGCATTACGAAGACGCTCTGCCGGTGCAAATTGAGGATCGCTGTGTGAATGCAGAGGTGGTGCCGGAGTATCTCTCTCAGGATTACCAGCAGACAACGCCGCATGCCTATTTGTCGTTGATCGCCCCGCTGACGGAAGGGGAGCACATTGTCGAGGCGGTGCGCGCCACGGCGGAAGAGTGCGCTTTATTAAATATCAAAGAACATGACCCGTGCCTGCTGATCCGTCGTACCACCTGGTCTGCAACGCAGATCGTCTCCCATGCGCGTTTACTCTTTCCGGGGTCGCGTTATCGCCTGCAAGGCCATTTTATGTCCTGACCGGACAACAGCGAAAACCGTGATTGCTGACGCAATATAACAAAAATGTATCATTTCTGTTAATTGCGTCCTTGCGATAGCTTGTATAGACAAGTATATGTTAGTGACTTATCTGAGCGTTCGTGAGGAATCTGACATGCCCCAAAGCAAATATCGTGAGCAGGATATCCGTGCCCCAAGAGGGACGACCTTAACAGCCAAAAGCTGGCTGACCGAAGCGCCGCTGCGCATGTTAATGAATAACCTTGATCCCGATGTTGCTGAAAATCCCCACGAGCTGGTGGTGTATGGCGGGATTGGGCGCGCCGCGCGCGACTGGCAATGTTATGACGCCATCGTTAAAGCACTGACCCAACTGAATGACGATGAAACCCTGCTGGTGCAATCCGGCAAACCGGTAGGCGTATTCAAAACCCATGAAAATGCGCCGCGCGTGTTGATCGCCAACTCCAACCTGGTTCCGCACTGGGCGACCTGGGAGCACTTCAACGAGCTGGATGCGAAAGGTCTGGCCATGTACGGCCAAATGACGGCCGGAAGCTGGATCTACATTGGCAGTCAGGGGATCGTCCAGGGCACCTATGAAACATTTGTTGAAGCCGGACGCCAACACTATCAGGGCAATCTGGCGGGACGCTGGGTGCTGACCGCCGGGCTTGGTGGGATGGGGGGCGCTCAGCCGCTGGCCGCGACGCTGGCCGGTGCCTGTTCACTGAACATTGAATGCCAGCAGAGCCGTATCGATTTCCGTTTGCGTACCCGCTATGTCGATGAACAGGCGGAATCCCTGGATGACGCGCTGGCGCGTATTGAAAAATACACCCGTGAAGGTAAAGCCGTCTCTATCGCCCTGTGCGCCAATGCGGCGGACATCGTGCCAGAACTGGTAAAACGGGGCGTACGCCCGGACATGGTAACCGATCAGACCAGCGCCCACGATCCGCTGCATGGCTATCTGCCTTCCGGCTGGAGCTGGGAAGAGTACCAGCAGAAAGCGATTTCTGACCCGCAAGGCACGGTACTGGCGGCGAAACGCTCAATGGCGACGCACGTCCAGGCAATGCTGGCGTTTAGCGAAATGGGCGTCCCGACCTTTGACTACGGCAACAATATTCGCCAAATGGCCAAAGAGATGGGCGTTGAAAGAGCGTTTGATTTTCCAGGCTTTGTTCCTGCCTATATTCGACCACTGTTCTGCCGTGGGATTGGCCCGTTCCGCTGGGTGGCGCTTTCCGGCGATCCGCAGGATATTTATAAAACCGATGCCAAAGTAAAAGAGATCGTCAAAGACGATAAACATTTGCATCACTGGCTGGATATGGCCCGTGAACGCATCAACTTCCAGGGACTTCCTGCGCGTATTTGCTGGGTCGGACTGGAGTGGCGGCAAAAACTGGGGCTGGCGTTTAACGAAATGGTGCGCAGCGGCGAAGTCTCCGCGCCGATTGTGATTGGTCGTGACCATCTCGATTCCGGTTCTGTCGCCAGCCCGAACCGTGAAACCGAAGCGATGCGCGACGGCTCTGATGCGGTCTCCGACTGGCCGCTATTGAATGCGCTGCTCAACACCGCCAGCGGCGCAACCTGGGTTTCGCTGCATCACGGTGGCGGCGTGGGAATGGGCTTCTCCCAGCATTCCGGGATGGTGATCGTCTGTGACGGCACTGATGAGGCGGCAGCACGCATCGCCCGGGTACTGCACAACGATCCGGCAACGGGCGTTATGCGCCATGCCGATGCCGGTTATGACATCGCCGTCGAATGCGCCGTCGAGCAAGGGCTGAACTTGCCGATGATCGCGGCTACTCAAGGAAATCGTTGATATGAATACGCTTATGTTAACGCCGGGCCAACTGAGCCTTGAACAACTGCGCGACGTCTGGCAGCAGCCTGTGCAACTGAGTCTGGATGCCTGTGCGATTGATGGCATCAATGCCAGCGTCGCCTGTGTGAATAACATCGTGGCTGAAGGGCGCACGGCTTACGGGATCAACACCGGTTTCGGCCTGCTGGCGCAGACGCGCATCGCCACCGAAGATCTGCAAAATTTGCAGCGCTCGCTGGTGCTTTCACATGCCGCAGGGGTTGGCGAACCGCTGGACGACGCGATGGTGCGTCTGATGATGGTGCTGAAAATCAACAGCCTGGCCCGTGGATTTTCCGGCATTCGTCTGAGTGTGATTGAAGCGCTGATCGCACTGGTCAATGCCGGGGTCTACCCGCAGATTCCGGCAAAAGGATCGGTGGGGGCGTCAGGCGACTTAGCGCCGTTGGCGCACATGTCGCTTACGCTGCTCGGCGAGGGCAAGGCGCGCTGGCAGGGTGAGTGGTTACCGGCGAAGGATGCGCTGCGTAAAGCGGGTCTGGAGCCTGTCACGCTGGCGGCAAAAGAGGGGCTGGCGCTGCTTAACGGCACCCAGGCGTCTACCGCGTTTGCCCTGCGCGGTCTGTTTGAGGCGCAAGAGCTATTTGCTTCCGCCGTGGTGTGCGGAGCGCTGACCACGGAAGCCGTGTTGGGGTCACGTCGCCCGTTTGATGCGCGTATTCATGCCGCGCGTGGGCAACGCGGACAGATAGATGCCGCAGCGCTTTACCGCCACGTGCTGACCGAAAGCAGTCCGATTTCCGACTCTCACCATAACTGCGAAAAAGTGCAGGACCCGTACTCTCTGCGCTGTCAGCCGCAGGTGATGGGCGCGTGTCTGACGCAACTGCGTCAGGTCATGGAGGTGCTGCTTGTTGAAGCCAACGCGGTTTCGGACAACCCGCTGGTGTTTGCCGAAGAGGGCGATGTGATTTCCGGTGGCAATTTCCATGCGGAACCGGTGGCGATGGCGGCGGATAATCTGGCGCTGGCGATCGCAGAGATTGGCGCGCTGTCGGAAAGACGCATTGCGTTGATGATGGACAAACACATGTCGCAGCTACCGCCGTTCCTCGTGAAAAATGGCGGGGTTAACTCCGGCTTTATGATAGCGCAGGTGACGGCGGCGGCGTTGGCCAGCGAGAATAAAGCGCTGGCGCATCCGCACAGTGTCGACAGTCTGCCAACATCGGCGAACCAGGAAGACCACGTTTCTATGGCGCCGGCGGCGGGTCGTCGGTTGTGGGAAATGGCCGCCAATACGCGAGGCGTGATCGCCGTGGAGTGGCTGGCAGCCTGTCAGGGGATTGATTTGCGTGAAGGGTTAACCTCCAGTCCACTGCTGGAGCAGGCGCGCCAGGTATTACGTGAACAGGTTCCGCACTACACCCAGGATCGTTTCTTCGCCCCGGATATCGAGTGCGCCACTGCGTTACTGGCGCGGGGGGATTTACTGCGCCTGGTACCTGCGTTTTTGTAACCCGTAGGCCGGGTAAGGCGCTTGCGCCGCTACCCGGCAAAACGACACTTAACTAAACATCGCGGTAATTGACGCGCTGGCGAGCGAATGGAAATGGACATTAAACCCGACCATCGCACCGCTGGCGCCTTCATCGACCTCAATGCGTTCCACATTCAGGGCATGCACCGTAAAGATATAGCGGTGCGTTTCCCCTTTTGGCGGCGCAGCGCCACCGTAGCCCGCTTTGCCAAAATCCGTGCGCGTCTGAATCGCTTCTTCTGGCAGCGGCGAAAGACCGGAGCCTGAACCTTGCGGTAAAACGCGCGTGTCGGCAGGTAAGTTGGCGACAACCCAGTGCCACCAACCCGAACCGGTGGGCGCGTCGGGATCGTAACAGGTCACGACAAAGCTTTTCGTCCCGGTCGGAACATCGTCCCAGGCCAGGTGCGGAGAGATATTATCTCCGTCATAGCCCATCCCGTTGAACACCTGACGATGGGGCAGTTTTTCCCCGTCGCGCAGGTCGTGGCTGATAAGTATCATGCACCCTCCGTCAATCTGCTGATCCGCAAAAAAGTGTAGTCAGTATCAGACGGGCTTACCGCCGATTAATGGATAAAAAATGTTTCCTGCGTCACGGCGTCATTCACGGCCTGCGTCAGTTTACGCAGTTGCTCAGGTTGAATAAGGTAAGGCGGCATCAGATAGATCAGTTTACCGAACGGGCGTACCCACACCCCGTGTTCCACAAAGAAGCGTTGCAGCGCTGCCATATTCACCGGATGCGTGGTTTCCACTACGCCAATGGCGCCAAGCACGCGCACATCCGCCACCCACGGCGACTGCGCGGCAGGGGATAATTCAGCGCGTAACTGGGTTTCGATAGCAGCAACCTGGTGTTGCCACTCTCCGCTTTCCAGCAGCGACAGGCTGGCGGTCGCCACGGCACAGGCCAGTGGATTGCCCATAAATGTTGGGCCATGCATAAAGCATCCGGCTTCGCCGTTGCTGATGGTTTCAGCGATAGCGCGGGTGGTTAAGGTGGCGGAGAGGGTCATAGTCCCGCCGGTCAGCGCTTTCCCCAGACACAGAATGTCCGGCGTGATGTCGGCGTGCTCGCAGGCAAACAGTTTACCCGTACGGCCAAATCCGGTCGCAATCTCATCGGCAATCAGCAGGATGCCTTCGCGGTCGCACATTTTGCGAATGCGGCGCAACCATTCAGGATGGTACATCCGCATGCCGCCCGCGCCCTGGACTATCGGCTCCAGAATGACCGCCGCAATCTCGGTGCGGTGCGCGGCCATCAGACGAGCAAATGCCACCATATCCCGTTCATCCCACTCACCGTCCATCCGGCTTTGTGGCGCGGGAGCGAACAGGTTATCCGGCAGATAGCCCTTCCACAGGCTATGCATGGAGTTCTCCGGGTCACAGACGGACATCGCGCCGAACGTATCCCCGTGATAACCGTTACGAAACGTCAGGAAGCGCTGGCGGGATTCGCCTAATGCCCGCCAGTATTGCAGCGCCATTTTCATCGCCACTTCCACCGCGACCGAACCGGAATCCGCCAGAAAAACGCACTCGAGCCGCTCTGGGGTCATCGCCACCAGTTTACGGCACAGATTGATGGCAGGGGCATGGGTGATACCGCCGAACATCACGTGCGACATGGCGTCGATCTGCGTTTTCATTGCCGCGTTGAGCTGTGGGTGATTGTAGCCATGAATCGCCGCCCACCAGGAGGACATGCCGTCCACCAGGCGTTCGCCGTTAGACAAAATCAGTTCGCAACCTTCGGCGCGCTCCACCGGATACACCGGGAGCGGTGAGGTCATTGACGTGTAAGGATGCCAGATATGGCGTTGGTCAAAGGCAAGATCGTCCGTTGTCATAATCGACTTGTAAACCAAATTAAAAAGATTTAGGTTTACGAGTCTACACCGAATCAAAAATTAACAACACCCTTTGGAGAAGCCCGATGGCTCACCACGCTCGCTGGACAATGTCGCAAGTCACAGAATTATTTGAAAAACCGCTGTTGGATTTGCTGTTTGAAGCGCAACAGATTCACCGTCAACATTTTGACCCGCAACAGGTGCAAGTGAGTACGCTGTTGTCGATTAAAACCGGCGCCTGCCCGGAAGACTGCAAATACTGTCCGCAGAGTTCCCGCTACAAAACGGGCCTGGAGTCGGAACGTTTGATGGAAGTTGAACAGGTGCTGGACTCGGCGCGTAAAGCGAAAAATGCAGGATCAACCCGCTTCTGCATGGGGGCGGCCTGGAAGAATCCGCACGAACGCGATATGCCGTATCTGGAACAGATGGTGCAGGGCGTGAAAGAGTTGGGGCTGGAAGCGTGCATGACGCTGGGCACGCTCAACGACACCCAGGCGAAGCGCCTGGCTGACGCAGGTCTGGACTATTACAACCACAACCTCGACACCTCACCCGAGTTCTACGGCAACATTATCACCACCCGTTCGTATCAGGAGCGTCTCGACACGCTGGACAAAGTCCGCGAGGCGGGCATTAAGGTCTGCTCTGGCGGCATCGTGGGGTTAGGTGAAACGGTAAACGATCGGGCCGGACTGTTGCTGCAATTAGCCAACCTGCCGACACCGCCGGAAAGCGTGCCTATCAACATGCTGGTGAAGGTGAAAGGGACGCCGCTGGCTGATAATGACGACGTAGACGCGTTTGATTTTATTCGCACCATTGCGGTGGCGCGTATCATGATGCCCACCTCGTTTGTCCGTCTCTCCGCAGGCCGTGAACAGATGAACGAACAGACCCAGGCCATGTGCTTTATGGCGGGCGCAAACTCGGTGTTCTACGGTTGTAAACTGCTGACCACGCCAAACCCGGAAGAGGATAAAGACCTGCAGTTGTTCCGCAAGCTGGGGCTGAACCCGCAGCAAACAGCCGTTCTGGCGGGTGACAACGAACAGCAGCAACGCCTCGAGCAGGCGCTGATGACCCCGGACACCGACGATTACTACAACGCGGCAACCGTATGACCTGGCAGCAAAAAATCGACGATGCGCTGACAGCGCGTCGTTCTGCCGATGCGTTGCGCCGCCGTCACGCGGTGATGCAGGGCGCCGGGCGCTGGCTTCATGCGGGCGATCGTCAATATCTCAATTTTTCCAGCAATGATTACCTCGGGCTGAGTCACCATCCGCAGATTATCTGCGCCTGGCAGCAAGGCGCGGAGCGCTTTGGGGTGGGAAGCGGCGGCTCGGGTCATGTCAGTGGCTATTCCGTTGCCCATCAGGCGCTGGAGGAAGAGCTGGCGCAGTGGCTGGGGTATTCGCGTGCGCTGTTATTCATCTCCGGTTTTGCGGCAAACCAGGCGGTCATTGCCGCACTGATGGCAAAAGACGATCGCATCGTGGCAGACCGGCTAAGCCACGCGTCGCTGCTGGAGGCCGCCAGCCTCAGCCCTGCGCAACTGCGTCGTTTCACGCATAACAACCCCGAACATCTGTCGCGTTTGCTGGCCGCCCCGACGTCGGGTCAACAACTGGTGGTGACCGAAGGGGTATTCAGCATGGATGGCGACAGCGCGCCGCTGGCCGAGATCCAGTGTACCGCACAACAGCACCGCGCGTGGCTGCTGGTGGATGATGCGCACGGTATTGGCGTTACCGGCGAGGAGGGGCGAGGGAGCTGCTGGCAGCAGCAGGTGAAGCCTGAACTGCTGGTGGTGACATTCGGCAAAGGGTTTGGCGTCAGCGGGGCGGCCATTCTCTGTTCCGACAGTGTGGCAGAGTATCTGCTGCAGTTTGCCCGTCACCTGATCTACAGCACCAGTATGCCACCCGCTCAGGCCCAGGCGTTACGCGCCGCTTTGGCGGTGATCCGTAGCGATGAAGGCTGCCAGCGCAGAGAAAAACTGGCGTCATTAATTGAACATTTTCGTGCTGGCGTGGATACCACGGCGTTCGCCCTGGCGCCTTCGCACAGCGCAATCCAGCCGCTGATCGTCGGCGATAACGCGCGCGCATTACAGCTGGCGGAAACGTTGCGCAGCCAGGGATGCTGGGCGACCGCAATTCGCCCGCCCACCGTTCCGGCGGGCACCGCGCGGCTACGTTTGACGCTGACCCAGGCGCATGAAAAACAGGACATCGATCGTTTGCTGGAGGTGCTGCATGGCGCAGTTTGATAAGCAGGCCATCGCGGCGGCGTTCGGACGAGCAGCGACGCAGTATGAACAACATGCCGAACTGCAACGTCAGAGCGCGGATGCGTTACTTGGGTTGTTGCCGGATCGCGCGTTTTCACAGGTACTGGATGCCGGTTGCGGGCCGGGGCGCATGAGCTGCTACTGGCGAACGCAGGGCAGCGAAGTAACGGCGCTCGACCTCTCGGCGCAAATGCTCGAGGAGGCGCGTCGTCAGCAGGCCGCAGACCATTATTTGATGGCGGATATTGAATCGATTTCGCAACCCACGGCGAGCTTCGATCTGGCCTGGAGTAACCTTGCGGTGCAATGGTGCAGTGATTTACCCCAGGCGTTGTCGGAGCTGTATCGCGTGGTACGCCCCGGCGGACAGGTAGCATTCACCACTCTGGCGCAAGGGTCGTTGCCGGAGCTGCGTCAGGCGTGGCGGGCGGTCGATAATCGGGCGCATGCAAACCACTTTTTAGACGGCATTGCCATCGAAAACGCCCTGAGAGGCTGGCGCGCCCGGCACCGGATTCAGGCTATCACGCTCTGGTTTGACGATGCGCTGAGCGCGATGCGTTCGCTCAAAGGCATTGGAGCGACCCATCTGCACGAAGGGCGCGAACAGAGGGTGCTCACCCGCAGCCAGCTCCAGCAACTGCAACTAGCCTGGCCGCAACAGCAGGGGAAATACCCGCTGACTTATCATCTTTTTTTGGGAGTGATTGAACGTGACTAAGCGTTATTTTGTCACCGGCACTGACACCGAAGTTGGGAAAACTGTTGCCAGTTGTGCGCTACTGCAGGCCGCCGCTCTGCGGGGTTACCGTACAGTGGGTTACAAACCGGTGGCGTCGGGCAGTGAGATGACGACGGACGGTTTACGCAACGGCGATGCGCAGGCATTACAGCGCAACAGTACTCTGAGGCTGGCGTATCAGGACATCAATCCGTACACCTTTGCCGAGCCGACATCGCCGCATATTATCAGCGCCGATGAGGGAAGGCCCATTCTCGCGACGGTGATGTCTGACGGTTTACGGGCGTTAGAAGCCCAGGCTGACTGGGTATTGGTTGAGGGGGCAGGAGGCTGGTTTACGCCGCTCTCAACGACGCTGACCTTTGCTGACTGGGTCCAGGCCGAGCAACTACCGGTGATTCTGGTGGTGGGTGTTAAACTGGGATGTATCAACCATGCCATGCTGACAGCGCAGGCGGTACAGCAAGCGGGTTTAACGCTCGCAGGCTGGGTCGCCAACGACGTGACGCCGACTGGGAAACGTCATCAGGAGTATATGGCGACGTTATCGCGTGTGCTCCCGGCGCCGCTGTTAGGGGAAATCCCCTGGCTGGCTGAGTCGCCGGAATACGCCCCGACAGGTCATTACCTCGATCTCAGCGCTCTGGAGCGGGCGTCATCCACTGATTAAGAAGCTTGTCGTTTAGCTGGGTCAGTTGTCCCTGCGCCACGTTGCGTCCCCGGTGCAGGAGGCAAAGGCGGTCGGCGGCCCGGCGAATCAACGGCATACGTTGCTCCCCCAGCAAAAGCAGTGCCACCAACAAAATGGTGAAAATGCGAGCAAGATCTCGTCTGGTAGGGGGCGCGCTGTTAGCTGATAAAAATCAAAAATTAGCGATAATTTTTTTTTAGTTGCCCGAAAATGACCAGAAGGTCGATTTTGCCAGGCGGCAGTCCATACGGGCTGGAAGCAGTTATCCACTATTCCTGTGGATAACCTTGTGCATTAGAGTTAGAAAACATAACGTAAGCGAGAGAATACGCGGCCTGCGACTGAATTGATGCGAAAGACGGCTTAAAGAAATATTCTTTATAAAACAGCTTGTTAAATAAAAGCAATGGCTGCAGGAAAAGTGTCATGGATTGCCATAAAACGCGCATTACACTGCTTGACAAATGTTAAAAAAGTCATAGGTCTGGGGATAACCGACATCGGGTGGTTTTTTATCTCGTCTGGGGCTAAATTTTGCACTGTGATGACGTGGTTTTTACCCGCGTAACAGAAATACTTTACCGTGCTACTGTTTTTTCATCCAGTATATTTTGCTGGCAATATTAGTTATCCCGAGTAAAATTACACACCTGCCCGCCCATTGCTTCAGGTAGCTGCTCATGAGTAAACCGTTCAAACTGAATTCCGCATTTAAACCGTCTGGCGATCAGCCTGAGGCGATACGTCGTCTGGAGGTTGGGCTGGAAGATGGTCTGGCGCACCAGACCTTGCTGGGCGTCACGGGTTCAGGAAAAACGTTCACCATTGCCAACGTGATTGCGGATTTGCAGCGCCCCACAATGGTGCTGGCGCCGAATAAAACGCTGGCGGCGCAGCTGTACGGCGAAATGAAAGAGTTCTTCCCGGAGAACGCGGTGGAATATTTCGTCTCATACTACGACTACTACCAGCCCGAAGCCTATGTGCCCAGTTCCGACACGTTTATCGAGAAAGATGCCTCGGTGAACGAACACATTGAACAGATGCGCCTGTCGGCCACCAAAGCGCTGCTGGAGCGTCGGGATGTGGTGGTGGTGGCCTCTGTTTCCGCCATCTATGGTCTGGGCGACCCCGATTTATACCTGAAAATGATGCTGCACCTGACGGTGGGCATGATCATCGACCAGCGCGCCATTTTGCGTCGTCTGGCGGAATTGCAATACACCCGAAACGATCAGGCTTTCCAGCGCGGGACGTTCCGTGTGCGCGGCGAAGTGATCGACATCTTCCCGGCGGAGTCTGACGACATCGCACTGCGCGTCGAATTGTTCGATGAAGAGGTGGAACGTTTGTCGCTGTTTGATCCGCTGACCGGGCAGGTGGAGTCAACGATTACGCGCTATACCATTTACCCTAAGACGCACTATGTCACCCCGCGTGAACGTATTGTGCAGGCGATGGAAGAGATTAAAGTCGAGTTGGCGGAGCGGCGTAAGAACCTGCTGGCGAACAACAAACTGCTCGAAGAACAGCGTTTATCACAGCGTACCCAATTCGATCTGGAAATGATGAACGAGCTGGGATATTGCTCCGGTATCGAAAACTACTCCCGTTATCTTTCCGGGCGCGGGCCGGGCGAACCGCCGCCGACGCTGTTTGACTATCTGCCTGCAGACGGTCTACTGGTGGTGGATGAATCCCACGTGACCATTCCACAGATTGGCGGGATGTATCGCGGTGACCGGGCGCGTAAAGAGACGTTAGTCGAGTACGGATTTCGTTTGCCGTCAGCGCTGGATAACCGTCCGTTGAAGTTTGAAGAGTTCGAAGCGCTGGCACCGCAAACCATCTACGTATCTGCAACGCCAGGTAACTATGAGCTGGAGAAATCCGGTGACGATGTGGTGGATCAGGTGGTGCGACCGACCGGGCTACTGGATCCGGTTATTGAAGTCCGTCCGGTGGCGACGCAAGTGGATGATTTACTCTCCGAAATCCGTATTCGCGCGGCGATCAACGAGCGCGTGTTGGTGACCACGCTGACCAAACGGATGGCGGAAGACCTGACAGAATATCTGGAAGAACACGGCGAACGTGTTCGCTACCTGCACTCCGATATCGACACCGTTGAGCGTATGGAAATTATTCGCGACCTGCGTTTGGGCGAGTTTGACGTGCTGGTGGGGATTAACCTGTTGCGTGAAGGGCTGGATATGCCGGAAGTCTCGCTGGTGGCGATACTCGATGCCGACAAAGAAGGCTTCCTGCGTTCTGAACGTTCGCTGATACAGACCATCGGGCGCGCGGCGCGCAATATCAACGGCAAAGCCATTCTCTACGGCGATAAAATTACCGCGTCGATGGCGAAGGCCATTGGCGAGACGGAACGTCGCAGAGAGAAGCAGCAGCAGTACAACGAAGAACACGGCATCATCCCGCAGGGGCTGAACAAAAAAGTGGTCGATATTCTGGCGTTGGGTCAAAACATCGCGAAGACAAAAGCGAAGGGAAGAGGGAAGTCTCGCGCAGGGGCGAAGTCCGATGTGGTTGAGCTGGACATGACGCCGAAAGCGTTGCAGCAAAAAATCCATGAGCTGGAGGGGCAAATGATGCAGCATGCGCAGAATCTGGAGTTTGAAGAAGCTGCGCAGATCCGCGATCAGTTGCACCAGTTACGTGAATTGTTTATTGCGGCGTCTTAGGGGACTTCGCGGTATGCCTGATAAGACGCGTTAGCGTCGCCATCAGGCCTACCGATTTAACCGAGCGTCTGTACCGCTTTTTCCAGCGCGCAGTGCAGTAACTGACGGTCATGACGATACGGAATATCGCTGGCCTCCAGAATCTCCTGAATCACAATTCTGTCGGTGATGGCGGAGACATCAACTTTCGGCCCGACCACGACAGCATCAATCACTTTCTTCCCGACATACTGCTCCATAATGGTGAGCTTATCGACAAGGGATAAACTGGCGGCGGGCAGGCTTAGCTCGCGCCCCAGATTGCCGATATACACCATCGGCGCTGGGGTACGTCGTAACGCTTGCGCCAGATCGTCCAGCAGCAGGATAGGCATCAGGCTGGTGTAAAAACTGCCCGGCCCAATCAAAATCAGATCCGCTTCGCTAATGGCTTGCACGGCCTCGCGGGTGGCAGGGACTTTCGGCGACAGCATCAACTCTTGCGGCGGCATAGACAACTGGTCGATATTGACCTCGCCGTACACTTCATGCCCCTGATCGTCGATTGCCATCAGATCTACCGGCAGCTCCGACATCGGAATTAAATGCGCATCCACTTTCAGCAAATTACGAATTAAATTGATGGCCTCAAGAGGCCTTACGCTAAGGTGATCCAGCGCCTTTAACATCAAATTTCCGAGGTTATGCCCGGAAAGTTCGCCATTACCGCCAAAACGATACTCAAACATGGCCGAAGCGACGCTGGGTTCAGTAATTAACTGGTTCAGACAATTACGCATATCGCCCCAGGCAATACCGCCTTCTGAACGGCGAATACGTCCTGTTGAGCCGCCGTTGTCTGTCGTCGTAACAATACCGGTCAGGCGTGAACCTAATGGCGAGAGTGAAGAAAGAACGCGTCCTAATCCATGCCCTCCGCCGAGAGCCACAACACGGTCGAGGTCTGCCAGCGTGCGATTGCGCATATAAATTCCTGGTGTCAAAAGATCTGCATTACAGTAGCGCAAATCGCGGGTTTTCAGCAATTAGCCAGGTAGGCTGAGTGGAAATAAAATCTTGCCGTCTACCTCTTTATGGCGAGGGGTAAGGTACAGCAAAATGATGTATATCAATGCAAAACTGTGGTTTTTGCTTATTCTGTAGCAAAAGTGCACGATCATGACGTTATATATATGATTATACAGCGTAAGTGTAGATGGCGTAAAAAACGTTTACACGCTAGTATCGGCATAACCACAATAAACACTCTAGCCTCTGCACCTGGGTCAACTGATACGGTGCTTTGGCCGTGACAACGCGTAAACGTGCTTGTCACCAGGGCGCAGGAAGAAATGACTCCGCCTCCCGTATTTGGAAAGGTGTACATGGGCTCACAACTTACCGATGCTTTCGCGCGTAAGTTTTACTACTTACGTTTGTCGATTACCGATGTGTGTAACTTTCGTTGCACCTACTGCCTGCCGGATGGCTACAAGCCTGGCGGGGTCACCAATAATGGCTTTCTGACCGTCGACGAAATTCGCAGGGTTACGCGCGCATTTGCGAACCTCGGCACAGAGAAAGTGCGTCTGACGGGCGGCGAACCGTCCTTACGTCGTGACTTTACCGACATCATCGCCGCCGTGCGTGAAAATGCCGCGATCCGCCAGATTGCTGTCACCACTAATGGCTACCGCCTGGCGCGTGATGCGGCGAACTGGCGCGACGCCGGTCTGACCGGCATCAACGTTAGCGTCGACAGCCTCGACGCCCGCCAGTTTCATGCCATTACCGGGCAGGATAAATTTCAGCAGGTGATGGCAGGAATCGATGCCGCCTTTGACGCCGGGTTTGAAAAGGTCAAAGTTAATACCGTGTTGATGCGCGATGTGAATCACCATCAGCTGGACACCTTCCTTGCCTGGATTCAGGCGCGCCCCATCCAACTGCGTTTCATCGAACTGATGGAAACAGGAGAGGGGAGCGAACTCTTCCGTAAACACCATATTTCTGGTCAGGTGCTGCGTGACGAACTGTTGCGTCGCGGCTGGCTCCATCAGCTACGCAAGCGCAGCGACGGCCCGGCACAGGTGTTCTGTCACCCTGACTATGCCGGTGAAATTGGTCTGATCATGCCGTATGAGAAAGATTTCTGCGCAACGTGTAACCGTCTGCGCGTGTCGTCAGTGGGTAAACTCCACCTGTGCCTGTTTGGCGAAGGCGGCGTCAGTCTGCGCGATCTGCTGGAAGATGACGCTCAACAGCATGCGCTGGAAGACCGCATTTCGGCCGCACTGCTGGAGAAAAAACAGACCCATTTCCTGCATCAGAACCAGACCGGAATTACGCAAAATTTATCGTACATTGGTGGATAAACGCTAAAAGGAGATTTCAGATGAGTCAGGTAAGTACTGAATTTATCCCAACCCGTATCGCTATTCTTACGATTTCCAGCCGTCGCGGCGAAGAAGATGACACGTCAGGCCATTTTTTGCGTGATTCCGCGCTGGAAGCTGGCCATAAAGTGGTCGATAAAGCCATCGTAAAAGAAAACCGTTACGCCATTCGTGCCCAGGTTTCCGCCTGGATTGCCAGCGACGACGTGCAGGTGGTGCTGATAACCGGTGGGACGGGGCTGACTGAAGGTGACCAGGCGCCGGAAGCGTTATTGCCGCTGTTTGACCGGGAAGTTGAAGGGTTTGGCGAAGTGTTCCGCATGCTCTCTTTTGAAGAGATTGGCACCGCGACGTTGCAGTCTCGCGCGGTGGCAGGCGTGGCCAACAAAACGCTAATTTTCGCCATGCCGGGTTCCACCAAAGCGTGTCGCACCGCGTGGGACAATATTATTGCGCCGCAACTGGATGCCCGCACGCGTCCGTGCAATTTCCACCCCCATTTGAAGAAATAAGTATGTCGCAACTGACCCATATTAACGCCGCTGGCGAAGCGCACATGGTGGATGTCTCCGCCAAAACGGAAACCGTTCGCGAGGCGCGCGCGGAAGCCTTTGTCACGATGCATAGCGAAACGCTGGCGATGATCATCGCTGGCAGTCACCATAAAGGCGACGTTTTTGCGACCGCCCGTATTGCCGGGATTCAGGCCGCCAAACGCACCTGGGAGCTGATCCCGCTGTGTCATCCGCTGCTGTTGAGCAAAGTAGAAGTACAACTGAAGGCGGAACCGGAGCACAACCGTGTGCGTATCGAATCTGTCTGCCGTTTGACCGGGAAGACCGGTGTGGAAATGGAGGCGCTGACCGCGGCATCTGTTGCGGCGTTGACCATCTACGACATGTGCAAAGCCGTGCAAAAAGACATGGTGATTGGCCCGGTACGCTTGCTGGCGAAAAGCGGCGGCAAGTCGGGCGATTTTAAGGTGGATGCCGATGATTAAGGTGCTTTTCTTCGCGCAGGTGCGCGAACTGGTCAATACCGATGCGCTGGAACTGCCAGCCAGGTTCACCACGGTGGATGCGCTGCGTCAGCATCTGGCGGCACAAAGCGATCGTTGGGCGCTGGCGCTGGAAGATGGCAAACTGCTGGCTGCGGTTAACCAGACATTAGTCAGCTTTGATCAACCGTTGGTTGACGGTGATGAAGTGGCGTTCTTCCCGCCAGTGACGGGAGGCTGAGATGGCTGAAACGCGAATTATTGTCGGGCCTGCCCCGTTTAGCGTAGGGGAAGAGTATCCCTGGCTGGCGGAACGCGATGAAGATGGTGCCGTTGTCACGTTCACCGGGAAAGTCCGCAATCATAATCTTGGCGACAGCGTGAAGGCGCTGACGCTGGAGCACTACCCAGGCATGACGGAAAAGGCGCTGGCGGATATCGTCGATGAAGCGCGTAGCCGCTGGCCGCTGGGGCGGGTGACGGTGATTCATCGCATCGGCGAATTGTGGCCAGGCGATGAAATCGTTTTTGTCGGCGTGACCAGCGCGCATCGCAGCAGCGCGTTTGAAGCCGGACAGTTCATTATGGATTATCTGAAAACGCGTGCGCCGTTCTGGAAGCGTGAAGCGACGCCGGAGGGCGACCGCTGGGTAGAAGCGCGTGATAGCGATCAACAGGCGGCGAAACGCTGGTGAGATAATGTGATACGCTTAGTGACAGGTATCACTTTCAACCAGGAGATTATCATGGACCGATTTCCACGATCCGATTCTATCGTGCAGGCACGTCCCGGCCTGCAAACCTACATGGCGCAAGTCTATGGCTGGATGACCTGCGGTTTACTGCTGACGGCGTTTATTGCGTGGTATGCCGCCAATACGCCTGAACTGATGATGTTTATCTTTTCCAGCAAAATCACCTTCTTTGGTTTGATTATCGCTCAGCTTGCGTTGGTGGTTGTGCTGTCTGCGATGGTGCATAAACTCAGCGCCGGGATGGCGACCACGCTGTTTATGCTTTATTCCGCGCTGACGGGATTAACGCTGTCGAGCATTTTTATCGTCTATACCTACTCTTCCATCGCCAGCACCTTTGTGGTCTCGGGCGGCATGTTTGGTGCGATGAGCCTGTACGGTTACACCACTAAGCGCGATCTCAGTGGTTTCGGCAACATGCTGTTTATGGCGCTGATTGGTATCGTTCTGGCATCGTTGGTCAACTTCTGGCTGAAAAGCGAAGCGCTGATGTGGGCGGTGACCTATATCGGGGTGATTGTGTTTGTCGGACTGACCGCCTACGACACGCAAAAGCTGAAAAACATTGGCGAGCAGATCGACGTCCGTGACAGCGCTAATCTGCGCAAGTACTCCATACTGGGCGCATTAACGTTGTATCTGGACTTCATCAACCTGTTCCTGATGCTGCTGCGCATTTTCGGTAATCGCCGTTAATTGCTGTGGTGCCGGATGGCGTTCGTACTGAACACCATCCGGCAAAAATCACTTCGCCATCGCCTTCTCGTTTTTTGCCCGCAATTTCTTCGCCCGACTCTCCAGTACCAGATAACAGATCAACGCCAGCAGCAACGGAATAAAATAATAGAGCACCCGCCAGGCGAGCAGGGCGGCGATTATCGTACCCTGAGAGGTATGTTCTCCTGCGAGAAGGGCGATAAAAACGGCTTCCAGTACCCCAATCCCTGCCGGAATATGCACAATGACGCCTGCGATACTGCTCACCAGTAACACGCCAAGGACAAAGAAATAGTTTACGGACTGCCCCATTAACAGCCAGATGGTCGCCCCCATCACCATCCAGTTAATGCTGGAAATGGCCATCTGTGCGAGGGCGAACTTCCAGGAGGGCAACACCAGCTTTTGCCCTTTGATGGTGAGATGTCGATGCTTCGCAAAGGCGCAGCACCACAGGTACAGCATAATGATCAAAAGCAACGTCACGCCCAGAATACGCAGCGTATTTTCATCGATATACCAATGGTCAGGCAGTTGCACCACGCCAAAGGTAAAGATCACGCCCCCCAGCACGATGTA
This sequence comes from Citrobacter sp. R56, assembly GCF_016811995.1. GTDB lineage: Bacteria > Pseudomonadota > Gammaproteobacteria > Enterobacterales > Enterobacteriaceae > Citrobacter_D > Citrobacter_D enshiensis. The sequence goes on along the minus strand of NZ_CP069159.1, from coordinate 3,071,590 downwards.
ACCCAGCCAGTTGGTGGCGATGCTGAGTGAGAAAATCCGCGTGATCGTGCTGCCCGGTAAGCCGAGACGGGAATACAGTCGGTAACGCATCCCGATACCGCCAACCCAGGTACTGAGGGTCAGATTGAAGGCGTAACAGATGAAAGAGACCAGCATCACCTGCCGCTTTGCCAGCCGGTGCCCACAGTAGAGGCGCGCGAGCAAATCATAACAGCCGTAGAGTAGGTAGCTGACGATCACCAGCCCAACAGCGCCAGCCATGGCCATCCGGTTATAGTCGCGGACAACCGTCCAGACCTCGCTCCAGTCGACTTTGCTGGCGTAGACCACCAGCAGTACGATGACGGCAATAAAAAACAGCCAGGTGAGGATTTTTTTAGCCCGCCGCCAGCGTGCACGCGATTTAGCCATCAGGGTTTGCCCCCCGTATCTTGCGCTTCTACCCGGTCCTGAGTTTCCATCGCTGGCTGGGCTGGTGGTTCAACCCGTGTTAAATGCGGAGTATGGGCCGGAAGCCAGCCGATCAGCGCGGGGAAGTGACGCAAAAAGTGGAACGCCAGTACGCTTTTGGTGAGATTCCACCAGGTGCGTCTGGGCAACATCGACTCATCAACCTGTTTGCAATCATCGGCAATGATTGTGCTGAGATTGTCGCGTAACGTCTGGTTAAATGTTCGATCATGAATGATGATGTTCGCTTCCAGATTGAGCGACAGACTGAGTGGGTCAAGGTTACTGGAACCTACGGTTGCCCAGTGGTCATCCATCAATGCCACTTTGCCATGCAGAGGGCGACGGTGATATTCAAAAATCTGTACGCCGCCTTTGACCAGATAGTTGTAGAGCAGCCGCGCGCCGACTTTGACAATCGGCATGTCGGGTTCACCCTGCACGATAAGCTTTACGCGCACGCCGCGTCGGGCCGCGTTGCGCATCGCATGCAGCAGGCGATAGCCCGGGAAGAAATAGGCGTTCGCAATCATCACTTCGCGTTTTGCCTGAGTGAGCATTTTCAGGTAATGGCGTTCGATATCGTCGCGGTGTTCGTCATTATCGCGCCAGACAAACAACGCCTGCGCTTCGCCTGGCTGGCGATTTTCTTCCGCGCGATGATGGCGCCGCCACCAGCGGCGCGCTGCGCGCTGTCCCGGCAGGTTCTCCAGCTCAAATTGCAGAATATCCTCCACAATCGGCCCTTCAACCCGAACGGCGTAATCCTGTTTGGCCTCAGGGCCATAGTCGGACATCTGTTCGGCGGAGTAGTTAATCCCGCCAACAAAGGCGATCCGGGCATCGATCACCACAATCTTTCGGTGCATCCGGCGGAACAGATTGGTGCGCATCCCCAGCAGGCGGGGGCGGGGATCGTAATAGCGAAAAATAATCCCTGCCGCCGTCAGCGCTTCAACAAAAGCGTCGCTGAGATCCGGGGAACCGTACCCGTCCAGCAACACTTCGGCGTGTACGCCACGTTGGGCGGCATTGAGCAGGGCCGCGTGCAGTTGTCTTCCTACCTCATCGTCAAACCAGATAAAGGTTTCCAGAATGATTTTCTGCTCCGCCTGGGCGATGGCGTCAAACACGGCAGGGTAAAACCGATCGCCGTTCTCCAGTAACTGAATCTGATTGCCTTCACGCCAGCCGCATTTCATAGATGAATCTCCGCACTCAGAGGCGCATGGTCAGATAAGTGTCGCCAGTGATGCAGCGGTAGCGCCGTGGGGGCGCTGGCGTTGGCGTTTTTGACATAAATGCGATCAAGGCGCAGTAACGGCAGGCGCACCGGGAACGTTCGCGCCGGGCGACCGTGGGCGCGAGTGAAGATCTCCTCCAGGCCCGCACGGGCCTTTAACGGACGGTTAGCCTGTTGTTGCCAGTCATTAAAATCCCCGGCGACAATTACCGGTTCGCCAACGGGTAAGCTGTTTACCCAGTCGGCCAGCATGTTGAGCTGCTTCTGGCGATGGGTTTCACGCAAGCCCAGATGTACGCACATGACGTGGATCGGTCGGCTCAACTGCGGCGGCATAATGCGGCAATAAAGCACGCCGCGTTTTTCGCTGTTGCCAACGGAGATGTCACGATTTTCATCATATTCAATGGGATAGCGCGAGAGTACGGCGTTGCCGTGGTGCCCCTCCGGGTAAACGGCATTACGCCCGTAAGCGAAATCACGCCACAGGGTATCGGCGAGAAACTCGTAATGGGGAGTCTCCGGCCAGTTTGCAATGCGCTGGGGGTGAACTTCATGGGCGCCCATCACTTCCTGCAAACAGACAATATCCGCACTGACGGTTCGCACCGCCTCCCGCAGTTGCGGCAAAATAAAACGACGGTTAAACGCCGTGAAACCTTTGTGGGTATTGAGGGTGAGCACGTTGAATGAAAATCGCTGCGTTTGTCCGGGCATAATTCTCCTGTTTGCATCACTTTCCTGAATAAAAATAGTGTAGTCGTCGTCACAAAAAGATGCGGTCTTACGGAATTTTCCGTAAAGTCCGGTACTCTGAGTAATTAGACAAAAATCCTTCAGGAGATTAGCCATGAGGTGGCAACAACGTGTTCGTGTCGCAACGGGTCTAAGTTGCTGGCAGATTGTGTTGCATTTACTGGTAGTGGCGTTGCTGGTGACGGGCTGGATGAGCGGTACACTGGTACACGTAGGGCTCGGGCTTTGCGTGGTTTACGGCGTGACAGTGTTGCTGATGCTGGCGTTACAACGCCACCATGAACAGCGCTGGCGTGACGTTGCGGATGTACTGGAAGAGCTGACCACAACCTGGTATTTCGGCGCGGCAATGATTGCGCTGTGGCTGCTGTCTCGTGTTTTGCAAAACAACGTACTGTTGGCTGTTGCGGGGCTGGCAATCCTTGCCGGACCCGCGGTGGTTTCGTTACTGGCGAAAGAGAAAAAGTTACATCACTTTGCGTCTAAACATCGCATACGCCGCTGATCCCGTTGTGGCTGCTATCACCAGTAGCGGCCACAAACTTCCCCAGACAATCTTCAAACTCGCATCCTTCAGGTAAATCTGCTTGGTGATATCCGTAAAGTGGCGGATAGGGTTTATCCACGTTAAATTCTGCAACCAGACGGGCATATTCTCGACCGGGGAAACGTACCCCGAGAGCAAAATCGCCGGCATCATAAAGACAAACACGCCGATAAACGCCTGTTGCTGAGTGGCGCACAACGATGAGATCAGCAGCCCGAAACCGACCAGTGATAAACCGTAAATCACCATCGTGAAGTAGAACAGGGCCAGCGAACCGGCAAAGGGAATTTGGTATGCCCAGATGCCGATGCCCAGCACGATAGTGGCCTGCCCGGTAGCAACAATCAGCGCAGGGACGGCTTTGCCGATGAAAATTTGCCAGGTGGTCAGAGGGGAAACTAACAGTTGATCCAGCGTACCTTGCTCGCGTTCACGGGCAACGGAAAGCGAGGTCACGATCATCACGCCAATGGTGGTGATCATGGCGATCAGTGACGGCACCACGAACCATTTATAGTCCAGATTCGGGTTGTACCAATTTCTCACGACCAGCTCGCTGTTGTTGGGTTTGGGCTTACCGTCCATCAGCTCCTGCTGGTAATCTTTGACGATTTGCTGCAAATAGTTGGCAGCGATTTGCGCGCTGTTGGAGTTGCGTCCGTCAAGAATCAGCTGCATCGGCGCCTGCTGGAAGGTATCCAGATTCCGCGAGAAATCTGCCGGGAAGCGCACCAGTAACAGCGCTTTCTGGGTATCGATGGTCGGTTGGATCTCTTGCGGGCTATTGAGCAGCAGAATATGCGTAAAGGCTTTGGCGCGGGCAAAACGTTGGGTCAGCTCGACCGAATGCTTGCCGTTATCTTCGTTATAAATGGCGATGGTGGCGTTGGTGACTTCCAGCGTGGCGGCAAAGGGAAACAGAATAACCTGAATCAGCACCGGCACAATCAGGATCGCGCGGGTCTGCGGCTCGCGCAGCAGCGATTGTAGCTCTTTGCGGATTAACGTCCATAAGCGATGAAACATGCTCTTCTCCCCTAATCCAGCCGACGTTTGGTTTTGAGCCACGTCAGACCAATAAACATGACTGCCGACGCGATTAAAAACAGGACGTTGATCATCAGCACCACCGGGATATTACCGGCCAGAAACAGGCTTTGCAGGGTACTGACGAAATAGCGCGCCGGAATAATGTACGTCACCGCGCGGATCACTGCAGGCATGCTGTCGATCTGGAAGATAAACCCCGACAGCATAATCGAGGGCAAAAAGGCGGCGTTCAACGCGACCTGGGCGGCGTTAAACTGGTTACGGGTAATGGTCGAGATGAGCAGTCCCATCCCCAACGTGCTGAGTAAAAACAGGCTGGTGATAAAAAACAGGATCAACAGCGAACCGCGATACGGCACGCCGAGAATAAACACCGAAACCAGCATACAGAGCAGCATCGCCAGCATCCCGAGGAAGTAATAGGGGATCAGCTTACACAGCAGTAATTCCACGCGGGTGACTTCGGTGGAAAGTAGCGCTTCCATGGTGCCGCGTTCCCATTCGCGCGCGATCACCAGTGAGGTGAGGATGGCGCCGATCACCGTCATAATGATGGTGACCGCCCCCGGGATAATAAAATGCTGGCTGATGGCGGCCGGGTTAAACCAATAGCGGGTCTGTACGTCAATCAACGGTTTAAACTCTTCCCCGCGATCTTCCGCCCGCTGCATTTGCCAGATCTGCCAGATCCCCTCGACATAGCCTTGCACAAAGTTTGCCGTGTTCGGCTCGCTGCCGTCGGTGATCACCTGAATCGGGGCGGTATCATTGGCCCGCGCCATTTGCTGAGCGAAATCGACCGGGATCACCACCAGACCGCGAATGCGCCCGGCCTGCATCTTTTCGATAAGCTCATGACGGTTATCGCTGATGGTGGCGTCGATATAGGGTGAGCCCGTCATGGTGTGCGTAAAGTCGAGCGCCTCTTCACTCTGCTGCTCAAGCAGGATCCCCACCCGCAGCTTGCTGGAGTCGAGGTTGATGCCGTAGCCAAAAATAAACAGCAGCAGCAACGGGATCACCACCGCAATCAGCCAACTGCTGGGATCGCGAACGATCTGGCGCGTTTCTTTGATGCACAGGGCGCGCACCCGGCGCCAGGAGAGTACGGTGTTACTCATGCGTATGCTCCTTGTCCCAGTCGTGGATGAGGGTGATAAACGCGTGCTCCATCGTCGGGTCCGGCGTGTCGTTGTCGGCGGTCTGCGCTTTCAGGTCATCCGGGGTGCCGCTGGCGATCAGTTTCCCGCGATACACAAGCCCAATACGGTCACAGTATTCCGCTTCATCCATAAAGTGGGTGGTGACCATGACCGTCACGCCTTTTTCGACCATGCTATTGATATGCAGCCAAAATTCGCGGCGGGTTAGGGGGTCTACGCCTGAGGTTGGTTCATCAAGAAAGAGAATATCCGGTTCGTGCATCAGCGAGCAGGCCAGCGCCAGGCGCTGTTTAAATCCCAGAGGCAGTTCATCAGTGGCATGCGACGCAATGCTTTTCAGACCAAAGGCTTCGCTCATCCGCGCAATTTTTTCGTTTTGCGCGCGTCCCCGCAGACCGTAGACGCCGGAGAAGAAACGCAGGTTTTGCTCCACCGTCAGGTTGCCGTAGAGGGAGAATTTTTGCGCCATGTAGCCCAAATGCTGACGCGCCTTGCCCGAGCTGACCTTCAGATCCATATCCAGGACCAGCGCTTTACCAGAGGTCGGCACCAGCAGACCACACATCATTTTAAAGGTGGTGGATTTCCCCGCGCCGTTGGGGCCGAGCAGGCCAAAAATCTCTCCACGCTTGACGGCAAAATTCACCTGGTCGGTCGCGGCAAAATCCCCAAACTTTTTGGTCAATTGCTTTGCTTCAATCACCGTCTCGCCGGGCGTTCCCTCTACCGTATGCAGGATTGCGCCAAGCGGGGATTCTGACGTTCCCGCTCCGCCGAGCAGATCAATAAACGCATCTTCAAAGCGAGGCGCAGTTTCATCAATCGCGATTTCCGGCATCCCTTCGCCGTTGCGAATATCGTCAGCCGTGGCCTCTTTTTTCAGGATCAGGCGAACGGATTTCCCCTGAATCATGCCATCACTGACCTGCGGCAGTTTTAACGCCTGCTGCAACAGCTTGCGGTTGTTTATCTGCGGACTGCTGATTAAGAAACTGCGGCCCGCCATGGTTTGCGTCAGTGCCGTCGGTTCGCCCTGATAGAGAAGTTCACCTTCGTTCATCAGCAGCACGTCGCGACACTGTTCGGCTTCATCCAGATACGAGGTGCTCCACAGAATCAGCATTCCGTCACCCGCCAGCTCATGCACCATCTGCCACAGCTCGCGTCGTGAAATCGGGTCCACGCCGACGCCGGGTTCATCGAGCAGCAGAACTTTTGGCGCGCCGACCAGCGTACAGGCCAGCCCCAGCTTCTGTTTCATACCCCCAGAGAGTTTACCGGCCAGCCTCCCGGTAAATGGGCCGAGCGAGGTGAATTCCAACAGACGCTCAAACGTTTTTTTTCTCGTCTCGCCAGTGACGCTGCGCAGATCGGCATAGAGGTTAAGGTTCTCCATGACGGTCAAATCTTCATACAGGCCAAATTTTTGCGGCATATAACCGAGCACGGCATGCAGCGCGCTGTCGTCGCGAATCGGATCAAAACCAATCACCGAAGCCTGGCCGCCGTCGGGCTTCAGTAGTCCCGCTAGCATCCGCATCAGGGTGGTTTTCCCGGCACCGTCCGGCCCCACCAGCCCGGTGACATAGCCCGCGTGAATCGTGCAGTCGAGCGGAGCCACGGCGCACTTTTCCATTCCCGCGAAGCGTTTAACCAGTCCGTTTAGCGTAATGACGGCGTCATTCATGCCGCGCCTCATTACCGAACTTCAGTGTCACTGGCATTCCCTGGCGTAGCGCATCATCGGCGTCCGTTACCACAATGCGCAGGCGATAAACCAGATCGGTGCGAAGATCCGGGGTCTCGACGGTTTTCGGGGTGAATTCTGCGGTCGGAGAAACAAAACCGATTTTGCCGTGATAGGGCTTATCGGGGCGGCCATCGGTATACAGCAAAATTTCTCGACCCGGCGGTACCTGGCTCAGGTTACGCTCATCGACGTAGGCGCGAACCCAGACCGGACGCGTCAGCGAGAGGGTGAGAACCGTGCCGCCAGCATTCAGCATGCTGCCCGGCTCCACGGCGCGGGTTAACAGCGTCCCGTCAGAGGGAGCGACCAGTGCGGTATCCTGCAAGTCGAGTTCGGCTTGCGCCAGTTGCGCCTGCGCCTGTTCAAGGCTGGCTTTCGCCTGGGCGATATCCTGTTGGCGGTTACCGGTGCGGTACTGGCTCAGTTTGTCCTGCGCCGATTTCAGCGTTGCCTGCGCCTGGTCACGGGACGAGCGGGCGTTTTCCAGATCGTTGGCGGAGATCGTACGGCTTTTCCACAATCCCTGCTGACGCTGATAAAAGTTCTGCGCGTAGTCAAAGGCGGCCTGCGCCTGTTTGACGGCGGCGGCGGCCTGGGCAATCTCTTCATCGCGATAGCCTGCCAGCATCAGGTCATACTGTGCCTTTGCGACTAAGACGCCCGCTTTGGCCTGCATTAATGCGTTTTCATACGGCGCTTTATCGAGTGTGCCCAGCACCTGCCCGGAGGTGATGGTATCGCCTTCGTCAACCGCCAGTGAAGCGAGTCGGCCGCCGACGCGGAAGCTTAAATTGACGGTGCGAATGTCCACATTACCATACAGCGTCAGCCCGTTATCCTGCCGACTTTGGTACCACCACGTTCCACCAGCAATCACGGCGACAAGCACCGCTACGGCCAGTCCGATAACGACGGGTTTCTTCATGAGTCCAGACTCCTTTGCGTTAAACCTTGCAGAATGAGATCGATATGACAGGTGATCGTCTGGTAAATCAGCGCAGTTTTCTCCTCATCAAATTGCGACCAGCCTGTGCGCTTGAGGATCGTTTCCTTTCCCAGACGAAACGCCAGCACTTCCCCTAACAGCGCATGGGTATGCAAAATGGTTTGGGTATCTTCGGCATCACTGCCGGTATAGGCCGCAATCAGCCGCGTCAGATGGGTATGCAGTGGGGCGATAACCTGATGGTGTATCAGTTGATAGGCCGCCGTTGGCGAGAGCTGCTCGCGTGAGATGAATTTGCTGAGATTCACCGTGTCTTCCTGGGTCAGCAGCATGATCATGTTCTTACACGCGCGCAGAATCAGTTCGCGCATCGCACCGCGATCGGGCTGCGGCTGGGCGAAGAGGTGTTCCGCCTCCTCGGCGTGGGGGCGAAACTGCCCGCCAATAAAGTCGGCAATCCACTGGGCGCAGGCGAGGTAGAGATCGTCCTTTGAGCCAAAATAGTAGGTAATGGCGGCGATATTCTGCCCGGCCTGCGCGGCGATATCGCGGGTGGTGGCATGCAGGCCATATTCACCGAACTGCGCAAGGGCAGCGGCAATCAGCTGGCTCTTCGCCTGCTCGCCTTTGGTCGTCATGGTTGAGGTATTCATGGCATGACCTAAGTATTAATCAATCGATTGATTAACATTATGACTGATTTTTACGCTTGTCCAGCCCGGCGCTTTATTTTGTTTCAGGTACGCTCCGGGATAATTTATGCGGTACGTCACAAAAACTGTTACACTCCGCCCCTTCATGACACTGTGGTTTTTGTCATCTCTTTTGCGAGTATCTCCCTGAAAACTACACCGGGAACGGTCGGGGCGGTTCGGAGTAGTTATGTCTTTTGATTCCCTGGGTTTAAATCCTGATATTTTGCGCGCCGTTGCAGAGCAGGGCTACCGTGAACCCACCCCTATCCAGCAGCAGGCGATCCCTGCGGTGCTGCAAGGCCGTGACCTGATGGCCAGTGCGCAAACGGGTACGGGTAAGACAGCGGGCTTTACGCTGCCGCTGCTGCAGCATCTTATTTCCAATGAACCGCATGCTAAGGGACGTCGCCCGGTACGAGCGTTGATCCTGACTCCAACCCGTGAACTGGCCGCGCAAATTGGCGAGAACGTGCGGGATTACAGCAAATACCTGAACATTCGCTCGCTGGTGGTTTTCGGCGGGGTAAGCATCAACCCGCAGATGATGAAACTGCGTGGCGGCGTAGACGTGCTGGTGGCAACCCCTGGCCGTTTGCTCGATCTGGAACATCAAAACGCCGTCAAATTGGATCAGATTGAAATTCTGGTGCTGGATGAAGCTGACCGCATGCTGGACATGGGTTTTATCCACGACATTCGTCGTGTGCTGGCTAAATTGCCGCCGAAACGTCAGAACCTGCTGTTCTCCGCGACCTTCTCCGACGACATCAAAGCGCTGGCTGAAAAATTGCTGCGTAATCCGCTGGAAATCGAAGTCGCGCGTCGTAACACGGCGTCCGAGCAGGTGACGCAGCACGTCCATTTTGTTGATAAGAAACGCAAACGTGAATTGCTGTCGCAGATGATTGGTCAGGGCGACTGGCGGCAGGTGCTGGTCTTCACCCGCACCAAACATGGCGCTAACCACCTGGCGGAGCAGTTGAATAAAGACGGCATTCGTAGCGCGGCCATCCACGGCAATAAATCGCAAGGGGCGCGTACGCGTGCGCTGGCTGATTTTAAATCCGGTGACATTCGCGTACTGGTCGCCACGGATATCGCAGCGCGTGGCCTGGATATTGAAGAGTTGCCGCATGTGGTGAACTATGAATTGCCGAACGTGCCGGAAGATTACGTCCACCGTATCGGTCGTACCGGGCGTGCGGCGGCAACCGGTGAAGCGCTGTCGCTGGTCTGTGTTGATGAACACAAACTGCTGCGTGACATCGAAAAACTGCTGAAAAAAGAGATCCCGCGTATCGCGCTGCCGGGCTATGAGCCGGACCCGTCCATTAAAGCAGAGCCGATTCAAAACGGTCGCCAGCAGCAACGTGGTGGCGGCGGCGGCGGCGGTCGTGGCCGATCCCCACAGGGGCAAGGTCAGGGCGGTGCAGGCCGTGGTCAGCAGCAACCGCGTCGTTCAGAAGGTAGTGCGCCTAAAGCCGGGGCCAAACCTTCGCGCCGGTCAGGTGATGCGAAACCGGCGAGCGATAAGCCGCGCCCGCCACGCCGTCCGCGCAGACTGTCTTCGGCAGAGTAATGCAGTAAACGGGAAGCCCGACCGAATGGTCGGGTTTTTCTTTTTGCGACCCGTCCAGGAAAGTGCCACAATAGTGGCTGTTTATACAGTATTTCAGGTTTTCTCATGGCATTGACCGCTGCGCTAAAAGCGCAAATTGCTGCCTGGTATAAGGCGCTTCAGGAACAGATCCCCGACTTTATTCCCCGTGCGCCGCAGCGGCAGATGATTGCTGACGTCGCTAAAACGCTGGCCGGGGAAGACGGACGGCATCTGGCGATCGAAGCGCCGACCGGCGTCGGGAAAACCCTCTCGTACCTGATCCCCGGTATCGCCATCGCGCGCGAAGAACAAAAAACGCTGGTGGTGAGTACCGCCAACGTGGCTTTGCAGGATCAGATTTACAGCAAAGACCTTCCCCTGCTGCGAAAAATTATTCCCGATCTTAAGTTCACCGCCGCCTTTGGGCGTGGGCGGTATGTGTGTCCGCGCAATCTGGCAGCGTTGGCCAGCACCGAACCTGACCAACAGGATCTGCTGGCGTTTCTTGACGATGAACTCACACCTAACAATCAGGAAGAGCAAAAACGCTGCGCCCGGCTGAAGGGCGATCTGGACAGCTACAAGTGGGATGGTTTACGCGATCATACCGATATCGCCATTGATGATTCACTGTGGCAGCGTCTGAGCACCGACAAAGCCGGCTGCCTCAACCGTAACTGCCACTATTACCGCGAATGTCCGTTCTTTGTGGCGCGCCGTGAGATCCAGGAAGCCGAAGTGGTGGTGGCAAACCATGCGCTGGTGATGGCGGCAATGGAGAGCGAAGCGGTTTTGCCGGATCCGAAAAATCTGCTGCTGGTGCTGGATGAAGGGCATCATCTGCCCGATGTCGCACGCGATGCGCTGGAAATGAGTGCTGAAATCACGGCGCCCTGGTATCGCCTGCAACTCGATCTGTTTAGCAAACTGGTGGCGACCTGTCTGGAACAGTTTCGGCCAAAAACCACGCCGCCGTTGGCTATCCCTGAGCGTCTGAACGCGCACTGCGAAGAGCTGTATGAACTGATTGCCTCGCTGAATGCGATTCTGAATCTTTATATGCCCGCCACCCAGGAGGCGGAGCATCGCTTCTCAATGGGCGAATTGCCCGCAGAGGTGATGGAGATTTGTCAGCGGCTGGCGAAACTCACCGAAATGTTGCGCGGGCTGGCGGAACTGTTTCTCAACGATCTCAGTGAAAAAACCGGCACCCACGACATCGTTCGCCTGCATCGGGTGATTTTGCAGATGAACCGTGCGTTGGGCATGTTCGAAGCGCAAAGCAAGCTGTGGCGTCTGGCGTCGCTGGCGCAATCGTCCGGCGCGCCGGTTTCCAAATGGGCCACCCGTGATGTGCGCGACGGGCAAATGCACGTCTGGTTTCACTGTGTCGGGATCCGCGTCAGCGATCAGCTGGAAAGGCTGCTCTGGCGCAGCGTGCCGCATATTGTAGTGACCTCCGCCACGCTACGTTCGCTGAACAGTTTCTCTCGCTTGCAGGAGATGAGTGGACTGAAGGAGAAAGCGGGCGACCGTTTCGTGGCCCTCGACTCGCCCTTCAACCATGTAGAACAGGGGAAAATCGTCATACCGCAAATGCAGTATGAGCCGCTTATCGATAACGAAGAGCAACATATTGCGGAGATGGCGGCCTATTTTCGTCAGGCGCTTGAGAGCAAAAAACACCAGGGCATGCTGGTATTGTTTGCCAGTGGCAGGGCGATGCAACGGTTTCTTGAGCATGTGACGGATTTACGTCTGCTGTTGTTAGTTCAGGGCGATCAGCCGCGATACCGGCTGGTGGAGTTGCACCGCAAGCGGGTGGAAAATGGCGAACGCAGCGTGCTGGTGGGTCTGCAATCTTTTGCGGAAGGGTTGGATCTGAAAGGCGACTTGCTCACCCAGGTACATATTCACAAGATTGCTTTCCCGCCCATCGACAGCCCGGTGGTCATCACCGAAGGGGAGTGGCTGAAAAGCCTGAACCGTTACCCCTTTGAAGTGCAGAGTTTGCCCAGCGCGTCGTTTAATTTAATCCAACAGGTGGGGCGATTGATCCGTAGCCACGGCTGCTGGGGGGAAGTGGTGATTTACGACAAGCGTCTGTTGACCAAAAATTACGGCAAGCGTTTACTGAATGCGTTACCCATTTTTCCGATAGAGCAACCTGTCGTGCCAGACGTTATAGTAAAAACAAAAGCAAAAGCGACTCGCCGCAGACGGCGCTAATGGTGTGTGCACCCCGCAAGGAGTTTTCGATGGATTACCGCAAAATCATCAAAGAGGTTGGGCGAGGTAAAAATCATGCCCGCGATCTGGACCAGGACACCGCACGCGGCCTGTATACCCATATGCTAAAGGGGGAAGTCCCTGACCTGGAAATGGGCGGCGTACTGATTGCGCTGCGCATTAAAGGAGAGGGCGAAGCCGAAATGCTGGGCTTCTATGAAGCGATGCAGAAGCACACTATTCGTCTGACACCGCCAGTGGCAAAACCGATGCCTATCGTGATCCCCAGCTATAACGGGGCGCGTAAACAGGCGAACCTGACGCCGCTGTTGGCTATCCTGCTGCGTAAACTGGGTTTTCCGGTGGTGGTTCACGGGGTGAGCGAAGATCCGACTCGCGTATTGACCGAAACCATTTTTGAACTGTTGGGAATTACGCCGACCCTGAGCGTCGGTCAGGCGCAGGCAAAACTCGACGGACACCAACCGGTGTTCATTCCCGTCGGCACACTGTGCCCGCCGCTGGAAAAACAGCTGGCGATGCGCTGGCGAATGGGGGTGCGTAACAGTGCACACACGCTGGCGAAGCTGGCGACGCCTTTTGCAGAAGATGCCGCCTTACGTCTCGCCAGCGTTTCTCATCCGGAATATGTCCCACGTGTGGCGAAGTTCTTTGGTGACATTGGCGGACGCAGTCTGCTGATGCATGGCACCGAAGGGGAAGTGTACGCCAATCCGCAGCGCTGCCCGCAAATTAGCCTGATCGATAAGCGTGGAGTGCAGGTGATTGTGGATCGTCAACGTGAGATGCCCGAGGAGCCGGTGCCACTGCCTGTCGCGAAAGATCCAGAAACCACGGCGCGTTGGATTGAGCGCTGTCTGATGGGTAGCGAGCCGGTTCCTGACGCGTTGAAAATTCAAATGGCCTGCTGTCTGGTGGCAACTGGCGAGGTGGAGACACTGACAGACGGTCTGGCACGCGTTGGTCAGAGTTTTTAACGGATTCAGGTAAAAAAAAGCCCGTCCAGTGGTGGACGGGCAAACAAAGGGTAACACACAGGTCTATGAGGGATGGAGCAGGGCGTCTGTTGGCATACAGACAAAAAATTATTTGTAGATAACCGCAGTACCGCTCATTTTGTTGTTGCTGTATGCAGAGGTAATGCTATAGCTGCTTGCGCCAGCAGCAGCGGCTTTTTCAGCCAGTTTCGCTTCCAGACCGTCCAGGGTAGTGGCGCCTTCCGCAGAAACTACACCGATTTTATTCATGTCTTGTGCTTGTGCAGCCGTTACCGGCTCGGCAGCGAAAACGCCAAAAGAGAGTCCAGACAGAGCGATAGCGGCAACAGCATATTTGATGGTTTTCATAGTTAATTTCTCGCAGGTTATTCTGTTAGTAAGACGATGTTCCGTCGATGTGATAAGTATCACGTTATTTAGCGAGAGATAAAATCGAATAGAATTGACGGCGTTAATCAAAAATATTGAATGACAAATAACTTATTGATTATTAATAAATTCGGATTATGCATTTACAGTTCTTGTTGTTGCCGTTTACAGAGCAAAGGATAACGGCACATTTTGCTACGCAGTTCGCCAAAAACCGTGAGCGTAAAGAAAAACGCGTTGCGCGATTTTTTCGGTAAAGATAAGTCAACGTAACTGGCTGTCTTTCGATCCTCTGCGATTATATCCTGAGAATGTTTCGTTTCTTGAATCTTTCTCCTGCTGGCAGGCGAGACATAATCTCACTCCCGGAACGGCTTTGCGCCGGGCTTCGGGTATAGGATCGCCACACTCTTCGCATTCATGCAGACTTTCACCCTGGGGTAATTCCCCGCGAACGCGTGCGACAGCATCTTCAATGGTATTGTTGATCTGCTCATTCACGGCGTCGTCATTTGCCCATCCGGATGCCATAAGCCGTTACCTCCACATTCATTTCATAGGGTAATTGTAGTGAATGTGGGGGCAATAATCGTACCGTCAAGACAGCGTCTTCTCAGATTTCAGACCATTCACGCAGCAGATTATGGTAGAGGTTGAGTAAAGAGAGGATCTCGTCACTTTCGCCGTTGCGACTTTTGAGCGACTGGATATTTTTGTCCAGTTCAAATAGCATCGCGCGTTTCTTATCATCGCGGATCATCGACTGGACCCACATAAATGATGCAACGCGGACTCCCCGTGTTACGGGGGTGACGCAATGCAGGCTGCTGGAGGGATACAGCACCACATCGCCGGCCGGTAACTTCACCGCATGCTGCCCGTAGGTATCGTTAACAATCAGTTCCCCACCGTCATAGCTCTCCGGCGAACTTAGGAATAAGGTTGCGGAAAGATCGGTGCGCATCCAGCCGCTTTCCGGGTGGCTGCGAACTGCGCCATCAACGTGAAAACCATAGGTTTCATTATCCTGATAGCGGTTAAACAACGGCATGGAAATTGTTTTCGGCAAGGCGGCTGAGAAAAACAGGGCGCTCTGGTTGATGGCTGACAGTACCGCTTTCTGTAAAGCTATATACAGTTCGCTTCCGGTATCAACCTGCTGGTTATTTTTGACCTGAGCCCCCTGAGCGCCAGTGGTCGCCCGACCATCGATCCAATCAGCCTGCTCGAGTTGTTGTCGACATTGCGCGACGCCTTGCGGCGTTAAAACGCCCGGAATGTGGTACATCATGTGCGATTCTCCGAAAAGTGGGGCCGTGGCCCCACGCGATGCAAATCAGAAATGCATATTGGCCGTGAACAGGAAGGTTCTCGGTTCACCCGGATGATAACGGTATCCGCTCTTGTTAATCGAGGAGACGTAGTCAGTATCAAACAGGTTGTAGACGTTCAACTGGAAATCGAGAGTGCGGTTCACGCGGTATCCCAGTTTTGCATCCGCGACCCAATAGCCTTCGGTATAAGATGGCGTGCCGACTGCACCGTCGGAACCCCGGTGCATGCTGCCGATATAGCGCGCGCCAGCCCCGACGGAGAGATCATTGGTGGCCTGATACTGGCTCCACAGCGTAAAGGCGTGTTCCGGCGTATACGGCAGGGAAGAGGAACCATCCTGCGCCACATCTTTGCCGTCGCGAATGGTAGCGTGCTGTTGGGTGTAGCCGCCGATAACCTGCCACTCTGGCGTGATGTTCCCGGCAACGGAAAGTTCATACCCTTCTACGCGCTTCTTCCCGTACTGGGAGTACGTCCCGTCGTCGTTCTGTTCAACTTCATTTTCGATATCGGTACGGAATATCGCGGCGGTTAACAGCAGACGTTTATCCAGCACTTCCCACTTGGTGCCAATTTCGCTGGTTTTCGCTTTCTGCGGTTTGAAGTCAGTACGGTTAGCGCTGTTGCCGCTGCCGCTCTGGGCAAGGGCAAAGTTATTTCCGCCTGGCGGTTGCTGAGAAATGGCGTAGTTAACATAAATATTGCCGTTGTCCGTCAGATGGTACAGCGCGCCTGCTTTCCAGTTCACCAGATTACCCGATTTCGCGGTGTCCACTGTCGTGACCGGAGAACCTTTCGCTGCACCCGCCGGGCACGCCACCGCTCCGCGTCCAGTGCCGCCACAGGCGGTGGCGCTATCGTACTCGGTACGGTAATTATCGAGTCGAATGCCGCCGTTGAGTTCAATGTCGCGGGTGATTTGCAGGGTATCAAACGCGTAGATGCCGAAGGTGTCGGTCTGGCCATTGGCGTTTGCGCCATTACGGGTCAGCCCGCCAATGTGAACGTTGCTATTGGGGTTGTAAATATTGACCGGAGGCGGCGTCAGAGGATTTACACCGTAGTTGGTCTGGGTTTCACGGGTAAATTCAACACCCGTGCTGATGTCATGCCCGATGGAACCGGTATAAAACGTCGACGTCAGGTTGGTCTGGTTGGTCAGGATCTTGTTGCTGACATCTTTGGTATTCGCCAGACGGGACCAGGTCCAGGAGTCAACGTTGCTGTCAGGCTGCGTGATGTTCGATGCGCCGCCCATCACGGCGGTCATCAGATAATCCTGTTTGACGCGTGACCAGCGTGTGGTGTTACGCAGGGTGGTGCTGTCGGTCAGGTCATGTTCGAAACGCATGGTGGCGGTGTCGGTCGTGGAATCGTCGTAGTCAGAATCCGTGCCGTAAAAATTGTGCGTATCCACTTTGCCAGAACTGTTGAGCGCGGATGTGCCAGCAGAAGGGGCAGAATAGCCAGGTAAACCAATGGTCGGGATCCCCCCGTCTGGCGTGTTGTGCTGGGTCACGTGCAGATAGTTCAGATACAGACGAGTCGGTGTACTCAGACCGAAAGCGACGGAAGGGGCGACGCCGTAACGTTCATTTTTAACGTTATCACGGCCCGCGTCGTGCGTTTTTTCGCCCATCAGGTTCAGGCGAGCGGCGGTGGTTTCGCCTATCACCTGATTAATATCCAGCGTACCACGGCGGAACCATGCGCTCCCCACGCTGGCAGAGGCATCAATGCCCGAGTCGGTACGTGGCTGTTTGCTGATCATATTGATCGAGCCCGTCGGCGCGCTGCGGCCGTAATCGGTCCCGGACGGGCCTTTGATCACTTCAACCTGCTCCGTGTTGAAGGTATCGCGCGTGACGCTGCCAATGTCACGCACGCCGTCAATGTAGATGCTGTTTGAGGTATCGGCGCCACGCATATAAACCGCATCGCCGGTGGTGGAGTTACCGTTCTCGCCTGCAAAGAAAGCGCCAACGCCGGGCACGTTTTTCAGAGCATCGGTCAAATTGGTGGCGCCCTGATCTTTGATCACCTGTTCTGAAATCACCGTCATTGTGCGTGTGGTGTCCGCCACCGGGCGCGAAAATTTCGGATCGGCGGATTGCGTCGGGGCGTAAAGCGACGGGGGGGAGGCTTCCACGACTAACGTATCATCCTGTTTCTTTGCCTGATCATCTGCGGCGACTGCCTGTGCAACAGGCGAAAGTCCGATACACAGACCGGCAAAAAACGTGAGCGAATGGAAGCTACTGGAAGGCAGGTTGCGATTTTTATCCATGTTAATTAGCGACTTTTTATTATTTGATTGATATTTCCACGCCGCGAAGTGGACATCTCTGCGGATGTCATGCCACTGCAGGTCTCGTCGGCGTGAAATCGTAAGTGATAATGATTTTGATAAGGATTATCACTTGGCGCGACTTTCTATCATTCATTCGTAAAAAAATAAATACATTTATTTACATGGTCTTCAAATTTCACACGCGGTGTTTACAAATTAAGCGGATATTGAAGAAGCGAAAGAGCGACAGGAGAGGAGGAAAACTGCATCCAGGATGAATGCAGTTGAGCAGGTAAGAACATTATTTGTAGATGGTTGCAGTGCCGTGCATCTGATTGTTACCGCCTGCGGAGTTAACCACAAAACCTTTAGCGCCTTGCTCACGCGCTTTTTCAGCCAGTTTATCTTCCAGATCGCTCAGGTTAGTCGCTCCTGAAGCGGAAACGGTACCAGACGCTCTTAGCTGTCCGGTTTCTGGACTGGTGATTGGCGGTGCGGCAAATGAGGCAAACGTCAGGCCGGTAAGTACGGTGGCTGCAAGTAAAGTGAGGCATTTTTTCATGATGACTTCCTCTGAGAAACAACAGGTAGTGCCTGATAAGTTTAGGACGTCAGAGGACGACAATTAACGCAAAAAATCGATGAAGATGCGCTCATTTTTTGAACGATATATATTGACGAATATTGACAAATCAAGGATATAAATATTGCTTATTTGGGGGGCTCTGGCAGTAAAATTTATGCGCTTTGTCGATAACCTTCTGGCGTCATAAAGGTTTTCGCCGCTTAAGCATGTTTACCGCGTTGCGTTATACGGGTATCTTACGCCGCTGCTAAAAGGAGAATGCCATGTCCCCCCAGAAACCGGGATTACACCCCCGTAACCGTCACCACAGTCGTTACGATCTTGCGACATTATGCCAGGTCACGCCAGAGCTGACGCAATTTCTCGTTCGCACGCCAGGCGGCGAACAAAGCGTTGATTTTGCCAACCCGCTGGCAGTAAAAGCGTTGAACAAAGCGCTGTTAGCGCATTTCTACGCCGTGACGAGCTGGGATATTCCGGACGGTTTTTTGTGTCCACCGGTACCGGGGCGCGCGGATTATATCCACCATCTGGCGGATCTGCTCGGTGAGACGACGGGAACCATTCCAACCACGGCGAGCATCCTGGACGTGGGCGTGGGGGCGAACTGTATTTACCCGCTGATTGGGGCGCATGAATATGGCTGGCGCTTTACCGGAAGCGAAACCAGCGATGAGGCGCTCGCCAGCGCCCAGGCGATTATTAAGGGAAATCCGGGGTTAACCCGGTCAGTCCGTTTGCGTCGACAAAAAGATCCTACGGCGATTTTCAACGGCATTATTCATAAAAATGAACAGTTTGAAGCCACCCTGTGTAACCCGCCATTCCATGACTCGGCCGCTTCTGCGCGTGCCGGCAGCGAGCGTAAACGCCGTAACCTGGGGCAGGATAAAGACGATGCGCTGAATTTTGGCGGGCAGCAGCAGGAGTTATGGTGTGAAGGCGGCGAAGTGGCGTTCATCAAAAAAATGATCGCGGAAAGCCAGGCGTTTGGCCGTCAGGTAATGTGGTTTACCACGCTGGTCTCGCGCGGTGAGAATTTGCCCCCGCTGTATCGTGCCTTAACGGATGTTGGTGCGGTCAAAGTCGTTAAAAAAGAGATGGCCCAGGGGCAAAAGCAGAGTCGCTTTATCGCCTGGACCTTTATGGATAACGATCAGCGTCGCCGCTTTATGACGCAGAAACGCTGACCGGCCTAGAGCGTCGGTTCGTCAGGCGGCAGAGGTTGTGCCGCCGCAGTCCCCCCTGTTGGTGCCGGTAGAACCTGATAGGTTTGTACCGGCGTACGGATATGGGCGAGGTCAAAGTGTTTTTTGACCTGAGTGTCGAGCGCGAAGCGGACAGTCCACTGCTTCAGCGGCAATGTGGTAAACGATACGCGCAGCGTAAATGAGGTATTGGTTAGGCCCACAATGCCGGAGAATGACGGCTCGCCAATAATCAGGCCGCGCACATCGTCTATTTCCATCACCGCCGCAACGGCATCTTTCAGTGCCTGGTTAGCTTTGTCAGCATCTTCATGACGATCCACATCATAATTCGCCACGACCGAACCAATACCGCGTACAAAGTTGGCGAAGGTGGTAATCGAGGACCACGGAACAATATGATAAGCCCCGGTATCCTGACGTACACCCACTGAGCGAATAGACATCCGTTCCACCGTCCCGGTTAACGGACCAATCGTCACCAGATCGCCGGTGTTCATGCCGTTTTCAAACTGGATAAAGATCCCGGTAATAATATCTTTCACCAGCGTTTGCGAGCCAAATGAAACCGCCAGCCCCAGCGCCCCGGCGCCTGCCAGTAACGGCGCGATATTGACCCCGATTTCCGAGAGCACAATCATGATGGTGATGGTACTGATGATCACCGCCAGCGCATTACGAAACAGCGTGAGCAACGTGCGCGTGCGGGCGCTGGGCAGCGGACGCCCGTGGACATCGGAGGCCAGACGGTTTTCTATCAGGCTGGCCAGTACAGTCCAGCCAATGGCAGAGAAAAACAGAATCAGCGCGATGCGGATCAGGATATCCACCGTTTTTTCACCCGCGCCGTAATGCAGCCAGTTCCAGAAGTCGAATAATCCCCAGGCATTCAGCAGTAGCATCGCGGCGATACAGACCGTCAGGAATCGCGCCACTTTCAGCGCCATAGAAATCCAGTTATTGAGCCGCTTTTGCAGCTCAGGGTAGTTTCGCTGCGTTTCGGGAGACAGGGTGATGGTTTTGGCTATCCAGCGAGAGAAGACTCCGGAGATAAACGCGGCGGCGCCAACAATGATCAGACTGCGTACCGTGGCACCCATCATAAATTTCAGGCTATTGCCGGGATCAAACAGAGAAAAGAAAAACAGCACGATGAAATAGGCGCTGGCCAGCCAGTGCCACACCAGGGCAAAGGCGCGGATAAACAGACTAAAAAACGCCAGCGAACGTTCCGCCAGATCCAGCAGATGCTCAGTGATCTCCTGCTTGTTTTTGAAGATCAGATACAGTGCCCATAAGGTGATGCACAACATGATGATGACGTTAGCCATCGCCCCGACCTGGACATTCACCTGGTTGGAGATAATAGGGACGGCGACAATCAATCCATAGCCAATCAGGCTGCTGAGCGAACTTAAGCGGCGGTTCCAGTAGCGTGCTCCGTCATTCTGAAGATTAAATGGACGCAGCTCTGGCACGCCAGGGCAAAATATCAGGCGCAGGATAGCCTTGAAAAATTCAATCAGCGCAAACGCGTTGAGGAACAGACTCTGCTGAAATGCGATGGTGCGGCTACCGGCGTTCATTTTGTCGCTCAGTATCTGCCCGACAAATAACGTCAGCGCCAGCAGCAGCAGGTCGATAATAAACGCGCCAACAATCATCGCCGGTAGCTGTAGCCAGTTACTGCGATCGCGATTTTTGTTACGCGCCCACTGACCCATTTTGCGATACAGCGGCAGCGTACACAGACGGATGACCCAGTAAAAGGTGAAGACGGAGGCCGCCAGCATTAAAAAATGGGTCAGAGCATTTGTAAACGATTGTGAATTGAAGGGTTTGTGCGGGGCGTCGGTAATATTGCGATAGAGTTGGGCAAACTTCCCGGAGAGCGCATCGCCGTAGTGGCGACTGATGTCAGTGACATTCTCCAGCACGGTTTTTTCTTCAGCAAGCGTGGGGGGCGTGATGTTAGGCACCGGCTCTGCGGGAGGCGTCTTCGCGACTGACCGTAACTGCGTAATCAATTCTTTACGCGACGTCTCGTTTTCCAGTACGTCCGCGAGCGCTGCATAGGCCGCTTTCTTTTGTTCGACATCAGGTTCCGTTGTGGGTGTCGCGTCCGCTTGAGACGGCGTGCCCGTCGTTACGCCGGGTATCGCGACTGCATGGGCGGGAGCGCCCAGTAGAATGAAGAGGATGAACAGAATCCACCGCATGACTCCTCCAGTGAGAAAGTAAAACAAAAAGATAAGTATAGAGGATGGGGGAGGAGGGATTTGAAATGGGACAATTCGCAGGGAACCTCCCTTCCAAAAGAAGGGAGGTGGAGCGGGGATCAGGAGACGTGCTGTAAAAATTCCTGTAAACGCTGACTGGGTGGATTTTCAATCAGGGTTTGCGGGTTACCGTCTTCCGCAATGCGGCCTTTGTCGATAAAGATCAGACGCGAGGCCACTTTCTCGGCGAAGCCGATCTCGTGCGTCACGATCACCATCGTCATACCTTCTTCCGCCAGATCCTGCATCACTTTCAGTACTTCGTGGCGCAGTTCAGGATCGAGCGCAGAGGTCGGCTCATCAAACAGCATCATTTTGGGCTTCACCGCCAGCGCACGGGCGATCGCCACGCGCTGTTGCTGGCCGCCGGAAAGCTCAGACGGATAGTGATGAGCACGTTCCGCCAGCCCGACTTTCGCCAGCAGCTCTTTGGCCAGTTTCTCCGCGTCCTCTTTTTTCGCACCGCGTACGCGTTGTGGACCGAACATGACGTTTTCCAGCGCCGTCAGATGCGGGAAGAGGTAGAACTGCTGAAACACCATCCCCGCTTCCTGGCGGATTAAGCGCTCGTCCACCTTCGGATCGTTCACTTTCAGGCCATCGACGATCAGATCGCCAGAGGTGATCTCTTCCAGTTTGTTGATGCAGCGCAGCAGGGTGGATTTACCGGAGCCGGAAGGCCCGATAATAACGACCACTTCGCCCTGACGGATGTTCAGATCGATGTTATGCAGCACCTGGGTTGGACCAAAATGCTTAGAGACGTTTTTAAATTCAATCACAGGATTTTCATCCTTCTTTCCAGACGACGCAGAATAAAGCTCAGTACCAGCGTAATGATCAGGTAGAACACCGCAACGGCGCTCCAGATTTCCAGTGCGCGGAAGTTACCGGCAATGATCTCCTGGCCCTGACGAGTGAGTTCAGCCACGCCGATAACAATGAACAGTGAAGTATCTTTAATGCTGATGATCCACTGGTTACCCAGCGGCGGCAGCATGCGGCGCAGCGCAAGTGGCAAAATGACATGACGAATGGTCTCTGTGCGAGAGAGCCCAAGCGCCAGTCCGGCTTCGCTGAAACCTTTATGTATTGAGAGCACGGCCCCACGCGTAATCTCGGCGATATAGGCGCCAGAGTTGATCATGATGGTGACGACGGCGGCGCTGAACGGGTCAATCCGCAGATCGTTAAACGCCATTGGCAGTGCGAAGTAGATAAACATTACCTGCACGACGATGGGCGTACCGCGGATGACTTCAATAAAGACCAGCGCAACGTGGTTGGCAATCCAACCGCCATAGGTGCGCGCAAAGCCTGCTGCCAGCCCGATAACCAAACCGCCGGCCAGACCGAGGACCGAAATCCACAAGGTCATTTTGGCGCCTTCAATGAGAAGCGGAATGGCGGGCCAGATGGCACTCCAGTCAAACTGCATATGTCGTTCCTGTTACCGTGGTGAAATTATTCAAATGCCCATGTTGCCGGATGTGGACAGGGGCTAAAACGTAGGCCCGGTAAGCGTGAGCGCCACCGGGCACGACGAGCCGATATTCAGGCTGTTTTATTTAGGTTCAGTACCGAACCATTTTTTGTAGATTTCGTTATAGGTGCCGTTATCACGCAGTGTCTTCAGCGCGCCGTTCACTTTCTCGCGCAGTTCATCGCTGCCTTTCGGGAAAGCAATACCGTACTGCTGCGCTTCCAGAGACTCACCGACCGCTTTAAACTGGCCGTTGCCCGCAGTTTTGATGAAGTACAGGATGTTTGGCGTATCATGCAGAACAGCGTCTGCGCGGTTGGTGCCCAGCTCCATATACGCGTTATCGATGTTCGGGAACTGACGCAGATCTTTGGTTTTGATGTTGGCTTTCGCGTAATCAACAGAACCGGTTCCGCTCTTCACGGCAACGACTTTACCATCCAGATCTTTTACGCTTTTGACGTCGTTGTTGTTCGCTTTCACCATCACTAACAGACCACTTTTGTAGTAGCCATCAGAGAAGTCGATTGCTTTTTTACGTTCTTCTGTAATGGTGATGCCTGCCAGCGCCAGATCGATATTTTTGGTTTGCAGCGCAGGGATAATGCCGCTGAAATCCATCGGTTTCAGTTCATAATCCAGCTTCAGTTCTTTTGCTACGGCAGCCCACAGGTCCACATCAAAGCCAACGTATTTGTCGCCCTGTTTGAATTCAAACGGAACGAAGGCCGTGTCGGTTGCGACAACGAGTTTCTTATCCGCGGCGTGAGAGGACACCGCAAAAGCCAGGGTAAGTGCAGCCAGTGAAACTTTTAATACAGACTTCATAGCATTTCCTTTTATATCCACGGGGCGATCCCCTGCGAGAACAGATAATGTAATGAAAAAAACATGCCAACTTTGCAACTCATTGTTTTAACAGGCATGTGTTTTATGTCGTTGCACAATAAGCAGGGCAAAGTCGACGCTTCGCACCGTTTTGGGGCACTGAATTAGTGCAGAATTGTCCTGGTGCAAACGGTACGACTATTTAGCGTAAAAATTGTTGCTAAAACAATCTCTCGTTAACGATTGTGTGAAGTGATTATTACAATTTATTCACTTTAGCAGGGCGGGAGGATCCTTTGGCGCACCATAAAAGTGCAAAACCCCCGCCAGAGCGAGGGTTATTAGAGGGATTACTTATGACGTGCTTATTCGATGTTGGATTCAATGAACCACAGGAATTTGTCGAGATCGCGAGAGGCGGCGGTGAAGATATCCGCGGTGTCTTCATCTTTCGCTTCGCTGATGGCTTTACGCACATCGTTAGCGACTATTGCATAGCGATCGGCCAGCTCTTTCAGGTGATCCTGTACGGTATGGATGTCCAGCGGGTAGCTTTTCAGCGGCGTCTTGCTATTAATGACTTGCGTTGTGCCTAATGCCACGCCACCCAGCTGTACTGCGCGTTCAGCCATTGTATCAAGGTGATCGGTCAATGCGGTACGGAAGCCATCCAGCATTTCATGTACGGCAATGAAATTGGCGCCGCGCATGTTCCAGTGGGCCTGCTTGGTTATCAGTGACAGGTCAATAAACTGGATCACCTGACGATTCAACAGCTCGATTGTCGCTTTCTTATCGCTGTCAGAGACATCGTTACGGGTATAAAGCAGATTAGACGCTTTCGTTTTTACCAATTTAGCGGTACTCATAATCTCATATCCTCTTGATGTTTTGTGTCCCAGGTAATTAACGAAACTAAGTATAGCAGCAGATTTAACCCCTGCTTTTTTGGTTGTGCCTATTGCATTAATAGTGCTGATGGTGGGAAATATAAAAATTGATAAAAATCAAATAGATGATTTTCATGTTGCGTATTTGTTACTTATTTTAAGCGGGGAATGAAAATGAGAATAAATATGCCAACGAGAACGCCAAAAATAAAAGGATATCAGACGGTTCAGCAGGGGAGAATATTCTGCATGATGATGCACATCATGCAGAACGGCGACGTTAATTAATATCGACTTGCTCTATTTTGGTTTCGCGGCGCAGGGTGAGCGTTGAACCCATGGATGCCGCAATGATGGCGCATAAGGCCAGCGTCTGTACCCACGTCAGCGTCTCTCCCAGGAAGATCATCCCGGAAACGGCGGCCAGGGCAGGCTCCATACTCATCAGCGTGCCAAAGGTGCGCGTGGGCAGGCGTGTCAGCGCAATCATCTCCAGCGAGTAGGGCAGTGCTGTGGAAAGGACAGCAATAGCCAGGCCTATTGGGATAATCGACCAGTGCCACAGGGCATCACCCGCCTGGAGGACGCCAAGCGGGACAAAAACCATTGCAGCAATTAGCGAGCCGACTGCAACGGTGGCGGGACCGTGCTCCTCTCCCGCGCGGTGTCCGGTGAGAATATAAACCGCCCAGCAGGTGCCTGCCCCAAGCGCCAGTAACGCGCCGGTGAGATCAACATGAGACACGTCCTGCCCCAGCGGTAACAGAAACCACAGTCCGAGGACGGCCAGCGCCACCCAAATAAAATCTACAGGACGTCGTGAAGAAAACAGGGCCACCGCAAGGGGACCGGTGAATTCCAGCGCAACGGCGATACCCAGCGGTACCGTCTGGATCGACAGATAAAAGAGGTAGTTCATTCCCCCCAGCGACAGTCCATAAAACACCAGAGGAAGGCGCTGTTCTTTTGCAAAACGCAAACGCCAGGGTTTAAAGAACGCGATGAGGATTAACGTACCCAACGCAAGGCGCAGCGCAGTAACGCCCGGCGCGCCAACGATAGGGAATAGCGTTTTCGCCAGTGAAGCCCCGCTTTGAATAGAGGACATGGCAATAAGTAAAACCAAGATGGGTAACCAGACTGGCGTTTTTCGTGACGACCCCGGCATCCTTTCTCCTGTCAATAAGTGTGTAGAAAAGTAAAAGGGGGAGTGTAAAGGAAATAACCCTCTGGCGGTTGAGTATTCGTTGAAAAAAAAATCCAGAAAATCCGTAAAATGGGTGTTTGTTGATGGATTAATAATCTGCGTGATTAGGATTAATCTGGATGAACGTGCCATATTTTGCGCGTAATAATGGTGCAATCATGCGGAAAAGTGATGTTATTTGAAAGGGATAGCGAGCTTTGGAAACGTTCTGTTACATGAAAGGCTTCGTTAGACATCGCGAATCGCAAAGAGTTTCTCATCAATATTTGATATATTTAAAGCTTAGGATTTACTTGAAGCACATTTGAGGTGGTTATGAAAAAAATTGCATGTCTTTCAGCACTGGCCGCTGTACTGGCTATCTCCGCAGGTACTGCTGTAGCTGCTACTTCTACCGTTACTGGTGGTTACGCTCAGAGCGATGCTCAGGGCCAGGCCAACAAAATGGGCGGTTTTAACCTGAAGTATCGTTACGAGCAGGACAACAACCCGCTGGGCGTAATTGGTTCCTTCACCTACACCGAAAAAAGTCGTACCAACAGTGCAGGCGATTACAACAAAACCCAGTATTACGGCCTCACCGCTGGTCCGGCTTACCGTCTGAACGACTGGGCAAGCATCTACGGTGTAGTGGGTGTTGGCTACGGTAAATTCCAGGAAACGAATTTACCGACTGACAAACACGACACCAGTGACTACGGTTTCTCCTACGGTGCCGGTGTTCAGTTCAACCCGATCGAAAACGTTGCTCTGGACTTCTCCTACGAGCAGAGCCGTATTCGTAGCGTTGATGTTGGTACCTGGATCGCGGGTGTTGGTTACCGCTTCTAATCACTACGGTGATATGAAAAATCCGCCTCTTGGGGCGGATTTTTTTTGTCTGAAAATGGCGAAAGCGACGGGGGGATATCTCATCCCCCCGTTCGGTTATCACGATTTGGTGTCGAAGATGTCAGTGCCAAGGTGGTTGTAATCCACCTTCTGTAATTTGAAGTTGGTAATGAAGGTAGGCCCGGCTTTCTGCTCAGAGATGAAACGGTATTTGGTAGTGATCTCTTTTGTGCTGATCCCGGTCCATTGTGCGAAAAAGCCCAGGAAGTCATTAGCGGAACGGCGCGCTTTGATTTTGCGGTGGGTTTTATCATCGCTGGAGATCACCATAAACGGCACCTGGAAGTTCTGCTGGAACTGATCATCATGCGCCAGATATTGCACCTCTTTTCCGCGCTCTTTAAACGCCAGACCGTGATCGGAGAAATAGACCATCGAGAAACTGCTGCCGCTATTGCGCAACTGGTCGTACAGCTGGCGTAGCAGGTCGTCAGTTTGCGTCATGGTGTAGAGATAGCAGGATGTCTCTTTTGACTGCACGAATTCCGCGTATTTACCTTGCGTACGATCGCAGGCTTGCGGATGAGATCCCATTAAATGCAGGACAATAAGCTGCGGCTGCGTATGCTCGGTTTCGAGTACCTGGGCGGTCATTTTTAACAGCGCTTCGTCACGCGCATTTTTGTTCGCTTCAAAGTTGCCGTCTTTCAGGAAATGCACTTCGTCAGCACGTTTCGCAATACTGGCGATAGCGGTGTCGTACTCGCCAATTTGCCCCTGATTAGAGAACCACCATGTCTGGAAACCGGCGCGGTTGGCCAGCGTCACAAAGTTATCCTGATACTGCGGTTGATTGTCCACCACACGGTTAAGCGTCAGGCCAAGCGATTTTTGTGTGGATCCGCTCGCAGCAACGTAATCCATAAAAATATTGCCGTTGACCGTGCTGGCGAAGGGGGTGTTATCCCAGTGACCGCCAAACGCCCCCAGCGCGTCCCGGCGTGCACTTTCGCCAATCACCACCACATAGGTATGGTATTTGGGTTTGACCGCCGTCACAGTCCAGGTGTCCTTCATCCCGGCCAGTTTCGCCATCCGCGCCTTTTCATCAATCACTTCATTGTTATTGACGATAACGTCTTTGACGAAGCGGAATACCGGGTAACCCGTATCTTTCAGTTTAAAGACGCCGCCCCATGCCAGGTTTTGTACGGGGGTAACAAAGAACGTGATGACGCTAAACAGCAGGCACAGGCTGTTGAGCGTATTCCAGGGCTTCTTTTCGGTCTCTTTTTTGCGGCGAATAGCAATCACGCCCAGCGCAAAAATGAAGACGCCCACCAGGTAGTTGTACCACGGGAAGATCGTCAGGATCTCGGCCGACTCTTCCACGTTGGTCGAATGCATCGCCAGCAAGGTATTAAAGTTGGGCGAACCGTATGCCTGACCGAACGGGAAATACATTGCGGCGATCAGTGAACACACGCCGACCAATACCTTTTGCGTACGCGGCGCGCTGCGCCATAGCAGCAGCAATATGCAGGTAAAGGCTGCGCTATAAAGCAGGCTAAAGGGGTAACCCAGTGCGAGGTTAATCAGCAAAGATTGTAAAAAGTAAAAGGCCGTCCACGGGGTAATGACCCGGCTGCGGGCAATAAGCGAGTCTTTGAGGGTTAAATTCATATGCCACTATTACAAAAACGCCATGTGCTTACCCTGGCGCAAAGGGTTAATGCCTGCCTGAGAGTGCGTGAAGAGGGTATCTGCGTGCCGCAATATATGCAGGGCTGCAAGAAGATAGAACTTGCTCATGTTTAGGTCAACTACTACAGCGAAAATGTTTTGCGAAGGGGATAGCAAATCAGACAAAAAGAAGGGGTATTTGTGCTGAAACGATAAAATGATCTGTAGTGGAGAGAAGAAAATGATGCGGCGTACCGCGACGCCGCGTTAGTGTGAGGAGGGTTTACCCTGCTCTGGTTTGCCGTTGATCATATCGCACAGCATTGAGATCAGCATTAACCGTACCTTAAAGGGAGAGTGACTAAACACGCGCATGCACCTCTTGAATTCGTTCATATAAACCTCCTGACTTCTCGATCCCATCAATCCTTGAGGGATGACTGTATTACATACAGATATAGCACAGGCTATATTATAAAGCATCATCTATCTATAAAAAACAATAAGTTATAATGTTATCAATGAGTTACATTGGTTAATAATCGTTAGTATTTGGCAGTGTTTCTAAGTTGTCGCGACAATTTTGCGACATTTTAAGGGGTTGAGTCGCACAGCGTCCTCAAGATGGCTTGGAGCGAAATGCGCATAACGCATTGTCATAGTGATATCGGCATGGCCGAGGATTTTTTGCAGAACCAGTATATTTCCGCCGTTCATCATAAAGTGGCTGGCAAACGTATGGCGTAGTACGTGGGTAAGTTGACCGGCTGGCAATTCAATACCAGCACGTTCTAACGCAGAACGGAAAGCGTTATAGCAGGGCTTAGGGAACAGAGCGCCTTTCGTTTCAGGTATTTCAGCTAGAAGTTCATCATCTAAGGGAATAGTTCTGTTTCTTTTCCCCTTTGTTTTTACGAAAGTTACTTTGCCGCCAGCAATTTGTGAGCTCTTCAGTGTTGCGGCTTCATTCCACCTTGCCCCAGTAGCCAGGCAGATTTTTACAACTAACTCTAAGTAACTCACTTTACTGCGCTTGCATTCCAACAAAAGCCGATCAATTTCTTCAGCAGTGAGGAAGGCCATTTCAATTTCATCAGTGCGGTACTGTCTGACGTTCTCCAGTGGGTTTGGGGCTGACCATTCACCGATCCGTTTCAGTTCATTGAACACAGCCAGAAAATAAGCGTGTTCAAGATTCATTGTTTTAGGTGAAACCTTAGAAACACGGTTGGTGCGGGCATAATGCCCATCAAGCCTTTTAGCGCGGTATGCTGTAAATAGCTGGGCATTAAACTCTGTGGCCAGCGGGAATCCCATGCACTCCGCTGCCCAGGTCATGGCATCTTTACGCTTTTGACCATTACGCAGGGCTACGCCGTGGCGCTCATACCACATTGTGATCAGGTCGATTAGAGTCCGTTTGTCTTTCCCTTCACCCAGCCAGGGTGCACTGTCTACTTTTTGAAGCGTGTGGTTCTCAAATGCTAAGGCTTCTCCCTTTGTGGCAAATTTTTTACGTATACGCTTCCCGTTCTTACCATTGCTGCGGTTGACGGTATAGAAGTCGGCAATCCATTCGCCTGTAGAAAGTTTACGAACACTCATTTTATTTAATCGTCAGAACTACACGGCCAATGATTTTTATGTCATCAATTCCACAATCAAAAGCCATCCCGACACCGCTTACTCTGACTTTTCGTACTGGAATCCGCGTAAGGGTTCTAATGCTCGTTTTCCCTTCGATTTCGACTAACCAATCATCGTCATAAACCTCTGTGAAACTCTGTTCAACGATGTACTGATTGGAGCCATCAAGTATACAGGCCGGGTTTTCAGGAATGGGCTTCCCTTGTAAGAACATGACCTTATCCAGCATCAAGATGCCCGCGTCATAAAGCTGTCCATCGACAATTTTACGCCGAGGTACTCTGAGGATGTCTAATTCATCATCTTCAAACTTTTTACCTTGTCCGGTAGCCAACCATTCCAGATTAACGCCAGTTTCTGCCATGCACTTGATCATTATGTCGGCTGGAAGACCACCACGTTTATACCTAGATGACATGGAACTGGAGGCAATGCCCAATAGTTCTGCTAGCTGAAGTTTCTGAGTGAAGCCATAGGCTTCCAGTACGCGATCTAAAACAGGCGCGCTGTCCGTTTCGGGGTCTAGTCTAAATCTTGCCATAGTTAGCTCAAATGTAGAAAATATCTATCTGTAATTGACATCTAGATAAAATCTACATAATCTTCCCTCTCAAGTAGATGTTGACTAACAAAAACCGATATTGCCGTATCGGTGAAACTTGGAGTTTGCCTTATGCGTCCGAACATTACAATCATCATCCCGGAACCATACCTGCCCTTAGACGAGTATTGCCGCCGCACTGGCACCAACAAAGAAACCGCTAGGAACCTGATCGAATACGGGAAATTACCTATCAAGCCGAAGGGGAAGCAAAAGAAAGGCCTAGTTGAAGTCAATATGGCCGCGCTCACCATTCAGGCTTTAAGCGAATGTGACATTTCGCTTAATGCGTAATCCATCCTACGGATTAGGGAGAGGCAAACAATGTTTGATTACCAGACTTCCAAACATGCGCACTTTGATGCGGCTTGCCGAGCATTTGCGATTGAACACAATCTGGAAGATGTGGCCGCAGCCGTTGGTATGAGGCCGCAGATCCTGCGCAACAAATTGAACCCAGCGCAGCCGCACCGTTTAACCTGTGACGAGCTTTTAGCCATTACGGATTACACCGAGGATGCGCGTTTACTGGATGGGATGCTGTCTCCGCGCCGTTCGTGGATGCCGTTAATGATTACATCAATACGCAAGGCCATCACGGGCATGGTGATGATATGCAGTGTTATCCCATGCCAGAAACGCTTCACGATCTGGCCGTCACGGTGTACGTCAGCAACCTGAGCAATTTAAGTGATGACGAAACGAAAGCCTTGCGGGAAGGCATTGAAAACATGATCCGCTGCGCCTTCCGGGAAAACGCTGATTTTGACGTAAGGAAGACGTGGCCATATTCGCGGTTTTCGTTCTCCCAGCTGGGGCGCGAAATCCATAAAAGCTTTGCGCTACCTGAATCACTGGAATTTTCCCTGCACGATATCACCAGTGAACTTAATGTGCCGCGCCTGAAGTCACTGGTGGTGAGAATCGAAAATGAATGAATTTATGAAAAAGCTGGCCGGGATGGTGCTTCCCTCCTGGATGCGTAACGGCGAGCCGCAAAAGTTACTCAAAACCGCGCAGCGTTTCTGGGCTGAGGTTTACGGGTGGATTACCTGGCCACTGAACCAGTTTGATCCGCTGACCTGTTCGCCAGCCTTGCTGAACCTGCTGGCCTATGACCGGGACATTACCCGCTTTGATGGTGAGCCGCTAAAGCTGTTCCGCAAGCGTGTGGCGTATGCCTTCATCAACGCGCGTGATGCGGGTTCGGTTGAGGGCTTTATCAATATATTTGACCGCCTGGGCATTGGTTATGTGGAGCTACTGGAGCGCCAGCCGGGGATTGACTGGGATGTGATCCTGGTGCGGGTCACAGATAGTCAGATATCCGGATCTGGTGCTGCGCTGGTTCACCGGGTATGTGGAGCGCTCCCAGCCAGCTGAAAATGGGTTTCAGCGCCTGTTTGTGCGTGAGCTGGTTGGCGTGTTTGAACGTATGTGGCCATGCTCATTCCAGCATCCGACCTTACGCAGCGTGGCCAGCTGGTTAACGGAGCACAGCGGGTTAACTTTCAGCGTTCCGGGTGCAGATTATTCAGACCGTCCGATCCCTCATTTCGCACACAGCGGCACGGGATATCAGTTGCTGGATAACCTGGGTAAAGCCTTTGGCATTGCTGATTATGTCTGGTACCAGCTGCCGGATGGTGGTGTGTATATCGGAGGCGCGGAAAAGGCGCTTTTTGCCGGGCGGCCGATCGATATTGCGGCAGAATTCAGCCAGGGCGCAGCGGGTGGTAATTCGATGACTGTTCCACTGATTCAGAGCCTGCGGCCAGGGGTGGAAATGAACGGCGAGCGCGTGACTAAGGTTCATCTGACCAATGACACGATGGCCATCACCTGGACACCACGCAACCGGGCAACCGGAAAGCCACTGCAAAAAACACCGTTACAGCGGCAGATTGAAAGCCATTATCCGGAGCTGGCATCGGGGCTACATGTGCCGAAGTTCGCCAGGGTGGTGGCACCCAGCGAAACGGTGAAAAGCGGCAATTTCTCCGATCCGTTCAGGCCACGCTATGCCGTCGATGTTCAACTGCTGGACGCGGACGGGAATCCTGACCAGAACACGCCAGTTTACGCAGCCGTTCCGCTGCCTGTGCCTATGGCCGGTAATGATTCGGGGATGTTCCAGTTTCCGCCAGAAGGAACAATGGTGGAGGTGGGCTTTACGGGCGGAAGGCCGGATAAGCCCTTTATCCGGCAGACCGTACCAGACGGAACCAGCCTCCCGGATATTCAGCCCGGCGAGCAGTTGCAGCAGCAGCGGGCGGAAGTATCACAGCGGGTGACGCAGGCGGGGGACTGGGTAAGGCAGACAGACCAGACCATCAGCGAAACCTCTATGGCGCGAGCCATCAAAGCGGACACTGAGAGCCGGGAGCTGATTAGCCGCGAAACGACGATTAAGGCCGCAGACAGTTTAACTGTAGTTGGAACGGCCAGACTGATGGCCGGGGCAATCCAGCAAATCAGCACCGGGGATTACAGCCAGGCAGTTAATAACCGGGTGGCCAGCATCGGCGGTAACGATGAAACAGAGGTTGCCGGAGTTAAAAGCGTCACAACGGGTAAAAACCTGATCGAGAAGATTGGCCAGATACGCCAGAGCGTGGCGGCAGTAAAACAGGAAATCATTGCCCCCGTAGTCTGGATAGGGTCGCAGAGCATAAACGTGGCACAGTTGATGCTGGACACGCTGGATGTGGTTAAGGAGCTGGCAGAGCAAACCGCCAGCCATACGCACAGCAACACAGGCACCCCATTAAACGCGGGCGATATCAGAAGCACCGGAAGCCAGGCGGAAAGCCTCAGTAAGAAATATTCACCCGTCATCGGCCAGTAACCCCACAGCCCGCATAAGCGGGCTTTTTTGCGTCCCTATCCCCTTGCGGGGATAAAGGCGTGTCTATCTCTTAAAGGGGATATCCCACCAGAAGCAATATGCCGCCGTATAAGAGGCACGCCCGGAATAACACTCACCGCAACACCCAATGCAGATCGTGCGAGCAGCGAGCCACTGAGCGCGTGACAGCCTGACAAAATAAATGTGTCGCAGACAAAAACGGCACTACACCGCACCCGCCTGCGGTTTCTGGATCGCAAAGTTTTTTCAGTCCGAATTTTTTACAAACGACCTCACCAGCCCGCGCCACTGCTGGGGCGTTGCGGCTAGGGGCAAACTGAAAAGAATGAAAAGAATTTCAGCATTTTTCAGTAATAGGAGAACATTTAAAATGTTGAGATGTAACTTAACTGATTGATATATAGATATAAAATTGTATTTAGATGAAAAAGGAAAGCCTCCTGTGTGCTGATAGGCTAGGCTGGGAAATATAGAAAAGATAAGCATATCATTGGGTTGTTGGATATGCACATGTCAGGTAATCTGAAAAAAATGTACTAAGAAAAAATTGATTTAATTATAAAATGAGCCGAATTGAGGAGGCATCGGCTCATTAAATACGGTAGAAAATGTAAATTCATGTAGGGTTAATTTCTATTTATTGCCAGAGTTAATGCAGACGTCCCTTTGTCATGACTACGCTTTCCTATAGCAATGCCTATATCACACTGAATTTCATTTCCGCCAAAGATTCCAGCGTCATTTATTACTACGTTATCACCATTGATTTTAAATTCCACGCCGTTACAAAATAAACTTCCTTTCTTTATTTCTATCTTATTTGGAGGTAGGAACTCTAATTCTAATAATATTTTTCTTGCTTTTTCTCTAATGGTTAAAGTAGTGGCAATTAATTGAATATCCCAAGTGGATACATTATAAACCAATTGATTATTTTCTATTTTGAGTAGAGGGTCGTTAGTTCTGTCAAATAAATTCACATTCAGTAGTATATGGTTATCTTGTATTATAAAAGCTAATATTGGTATTCCATCAACCATTATTGGAACCATTACGGTGAAAGCTTCCTCTTTGCGCACTTTCCTGCTAAATATATTTGTTCCAATTTTAATTTTCATTTCATCCCCATAAAAATGAAGATTGTATGGTTTTGATACTCCATTTTTTAGGTTAAAGGGATTGGCATTTGCTCGATATACAACTTCTTTAGGTAACAACCTGTTGGTCTTTTCTTTATGGTGTTGATCGCATAGAAGGGTTATTTCTTCCGCTACATGTCTTTTTACTGTTGCCCATTCTTCCATATGTTCATATTCATAAAGTGGTAACCCACAAATCACACATCCGAAACCACAGCGTTGTCTAACCTCTCTTTGAATTGGAAGAGGGATATTTCTGCTTGTGCACTCTACATTTTCGCTCATTATTAGCCCCTATAATGTTGCTGATTTCATCTGCATTTTTTAACCTGATTAGATGAATCAAATATGATTCTCACTTAACTTGCAAATTATCATAAACATCCCTTGTTTAATTACCTACTAAATGATAACCAATATAACATTGCGCATACAAGTTTGAAATTGACCTTGAGGATGACTGAGGGTTCATGTCTGTTAGAATGCTTGAGACGATTTTGAGTCATTTCTGTCATTGTATTATGATAACTCATTGTTTTTAATGTGTTTTTTTAATAAATCAAAGCTATATTATATAGCTATTGCTAAAACGTTAATTTTTTGTGCCAGGACAACTCTGGTTTACAATGACTTCTCTTACATCAGATACAGTCAACACGTCACAGTCATGGGGAAGCAGAATGAGTCGTCGCGCAGGTACGCCAACAACAAAAAAAGTGACGCAATTAGTGAATGTCGAGGAGCATGTCGAGGGGTTTCGTCAGGTCAGGGAAGCGCACCGTCGTGAACTGATTGATGACTATATCGAGCTGATTTCCGACTTAATCATCGAGGTCGGGGAGGCGCGTCAGGTCGATATGGCGGCCCGACTCGGTGTTTCGCAACCCACCGTCGCCAAAATGCTTAAACGGCTGGCCTCGGTCGGGCTGATTGAAATGATCCCCTGGCGAGGGGTGTTCCTGACCCCGGAAGGGGAGAAACTGGCGCAAGAGACCCGTGAGCGGCATCAGATCGTTGAAAATTTTCTGCTGGTGCTGGGTGTGAGTGCGGATATCGCGCGCCGGGATGCAGAGGGAATGGAGCATCACGTGAGTCAGGAAACGCTGGAGGCTTTTCGACTGTTTACACAAAAGAACGGAACCGCATCTGAATGAGTCTTCCCTTTTTGCGCGCGCTCAGGCGCGATCGCTTTTTTCAGTTGTTGATGATTATTGGGATTGGCTTAAGTTTTTGTGTACCGTTTGCGCCTCGTCGTTGGCTCGCTGCCATTGACTGGCATACCATTATTACCCTCAGCGGTTTGATGCTGCTGACAAAAGGGGTTGAGCTGAGCGGCTACTTCGATGTGCTGGGGCGCCGAATGACCCGCCGGTTTGCCACAGAGCGTCGTCTGGCGATGTTCATGGTGCTGGCGGCCGCAGGGTTGTCGACGTTTCTGACCAACGATGTGGCGTTGTTTATCGTAGTCCCTCTCACCATTACCCTCAAAAAACTGTGCGCGATTCCGGTTAATCGGCTGATCATTTTTGAAGCGCTGGCGGTGAATGCCGGTTCACTGCTCACCCCCATTGGCAACCCGCAAAATATTCTGTTGTGGGGACGTTCTGGCCTCTCATTTACCGCCTTTACCTGGCAGATGCTGCCGCTCGCTGTCGCAATGATGCTGACCTTGCTGGTGCTGTGCTGGTTCTGTTTTCCGGCGAAAGCGCTGCAATACCATACCGGGACGCGCTCGCCAGACTGGCAGCCGCGGCTGGTGTGGAGTTGTTTCGGGTTGTACATTGTCTTTCTGACTGCGCTGGAGCTGAAGCAGGAGCTGTGGGGCCTGGCAATTGTGGCGGCAGGGTTTGTGGTACTGGCGCGCCGGGTAGTGCTTAGCGTTGACTGGACGTTGCTGCTGGTGTTTATGGCGATGTTTATCGACGTGCATTTATTAACCCAACTTCCCGCGTTGCAGGCGATTTCAGGCAATATCGGCACGCTTTCCGGACCGGGACTTTGGTTGACGGCTATTGGACTGTCGCAATTTATCAGCAACGTGCCCACGACGATTTTACTGTTGAACTATGTACCGCCTACGCTGTTGCTGGCATGGGCTGTTAATGTCGGCGGTTTCGGTCTGTTACCGGGCTCACTGGCAAATCTGATTGCTTTACGCATGGCAAACGACCGACGCATCTGGTGGCGTTTCCATTTGTATTCGTTACCGATGTTGGTATGGGCGGCGTTGGTAGGGTATGGATTGTTGCTGTTGAGATAGCGCTTAAGCAGGATGTTGGCTGGCGTGTTAAAGGCCCGATAAGCATAGCGCTATCGGGCCTTTTTCATGGAATTAGTTCAGACGAATCGGCATACCAGAACGGTTCTGTACCGCCTGTTCAACGACGGACTGATCGACGTCAGGCTGACCGGTGATGCTCGTAATGCTCTTGTTCAGCGTAATCGGCACGATCTCACCGCCTTCAAACTGAGCTTCAGTGGTCGACAGTGGGTTATGCACCTCAATGTAGCGGCTGCCGTCTGGCTCGGTGGTAGCTTTCACAGGTTCATCAATGAACTGAACGCGCGTACCGACCGGCACATTCTGAAACAGGAATTTGATGTCTTCGTTACGCAGACGCACACAACCGTGGCTCACGCGCAAACCAACACCAAAGTTGGCGTTAGTACCGTGGATGGCATACAGACGGCCAATGTACAGGGCGTACAGACCCATCGGGTTATCCGGACCGGCAGGTACGACCGCAGGCAGTGGTTCACCCGCAGCACGGTATTCGGCGTGCATTTTTGCCGTCGGCGTCCAGGTCGGGCCTGCTTTTTTACGTTCCACTTTGGTGGTCCAGTTGATCGGCGTATCTTTACCTAACTGGCCAATACCAATCGGCAGCACGATAACGGTGTTGGTGCCTTTCGGGTAGTAGTACAGACGCATTTCAGCACTGTTGATGACAATACCTTCATGCACGGTATCCGGCAGGATCAGCTGCTGCGGAATGTTCAGCACCGTACCGCCTTTCGGCAGGAAGGTATCCACGCCAGGGTTCGCTTCCAGCATGTTGGAAAGACCCATCTGGTATTGGGCTGCAAAATATTCCAGCGGCTGGGTGTTGCCTTCCGGGACAGTGATGACCTGGTTTTGGCCAATCACCCGGCTACCGTCTGTCGGTAGTGGATACGTAACGGCTGAAGCAGTGCTGCAAAAGCCAACAACTGCGAGTGCCGCCGCGAAAAACGTTGTCAATTTCATATTCATATTCATTTATGCGAGATTCAGTGCCAGGCAGGCTATTGGGTTGAGAATTCTGTAGTGTTGGGAGCGCATTATATGTGCATTCGGGTTCACAGGGAAATCAGATGTGTACGAAATCACATTTTTCCCTTGATCTGACCTTTTGTTCTGCGTTCCTGCTCCTGACAATACGCGATCTTATTTAAGACTTGTGGCATAATATGCGGTTTGTCACATATTTTTCTCAGGATACGCCAGTGTTAGTTTCCAGCAACGTCACCATGCAGTTCGGCAGTAAGCCGCTGTTTGAAAATATTTCCGTCAAATTTGGCGGCGGCAACCGTTACGGCCTGATTGGCGCGAACGGTAGCGGTAAATCCACCTTTATGAAAATCCTCGGCGGCGACCTTGAGCCGACGCTGGGTAACGTCTCCCTCGATCCCAATGAGCGTATTGGTAAGCTGCGTCAGGATCAGTTTGCGTTCGAAGAGTTCACTGTACTGGATACGGTGATCATGGGCCACGCTGAACTGTGGGAAGTGAAACAAGAACGCGATCGCATCTACGCGCTGCCGGAAATGAGCGAAGAAGACGGCTATAAAGTGGCCGATCTGGAAGTGAAATACGGCGAGATGGACGGCTATTCTGCCGAATCCCGCGCGGGTGAACTGCTGCTGGGTGTTGGTATTCCGGTAGAACAGCATTACGGCCCGATGAGCGAAGTCGCTCCCGGCTGGAAGCTGCGTGTGCTGCTGGCGCAGGCGCTGTTCTCAAACCCGGACATTCTGTTGCTTGATGAACCGACCAACAACCTGGACATTGACACCATTCGTTGGCTGGAGCAGACGCTGAACGACCGCGACAGCACCATGATCATTATCTCGCACGACCGTCACTTCCTGAACATGGTCTGTACGCACATGGCGGATCTGGATTACGGCGAGCTGCGTGTTTATCCCGGTAACTATGACGAGTACATGACAGCGGCAACCCAGGCGCGTGAACGTCTGCTGGCCGATAACGCCAAGAAGAAAGCGCAGATTGCCGATCTGCAGTCCTTCGTTAGCCGCTTTAGCGCCAACGCCTCGAAATCGCGTCAGGCAACGTCACGTGCGCGTC
Source organism: Citrobacter sp. R56 (assembly GCF_016811995.1). Classification (GTDB taxonomy): domain Bacteria; phylum Pseudomonadota; class Gammaproteobacteria; order Enterobacterales; family Enterobacteriaceae; genus Citrobacter_D; species Citrobacter_D enshiensis. The sequence goes on along the minus strand of NZ_CP069159.1, from coordinate 3,032,549 downwards.
AGATTGATAAGATCAAGCTCGACGAAGTGAAGGCTTCCAGCCGTCAGAACCCGTTCATCCGTTTCGAACAGGATAAGAAACTGTTCCGTAACGCGCTGGAAGTGGAAGCGCTGGCCAAAGGTTTTGATAACGGTCCGCTGTTTAAAAACTTCAATTTGCTGCTGGAAGTGGGCGAGAAGGTTGCCATCCTGGGGGCGAACGGCGTGGGTAAATCGACCATGCTGAAAGCGCTGGTAGGTGACATGGCGCCGGATAATGGCACCGTTAAATGGTCTGAGAATGCGCAAATTGGCTACTACGCGCAGGATCACGAATATGAGTTCGAAAACGATCTGACTGTTTTCGAATGGATGAGTCAGTGGAAACAGGAAGGTGACGACGAGCAAGTTGTTCGTAGCTTCCTTGGTCGTCTGCTGTTCAGCCAGGACGATATCAAAAAGCCCGCTAAGGTGCTGTCCGGTGGTGAAAAAGGGCGCATGCTATTCGGTAAGTTGATGATGCAGAAACCAAATATTCTGGTGATGGATGAACCAACCAACCACCTGGATATGGAATCTATCGAATCGCTGAACATGGCGCTGGAGATGTATCAGGGCACGCTGATCTTCGTTTCTCACGACCGCGAATTCGTTAGCTCGCTGGCAACCCGCGTGATCGAAATTACGCCGGAACGCGTGATCGACTTCACCGGTAACTACGAAGATTATCTGCGTAGCAAAGGCGTCGAATAATCAGGCTCTAATACTGCCTGAGCAATGCCCAATGCAACATTGGGCATTTTTCCTGAGACCTTCCCCCGGCTTGTGGTCAGGGGAAGGTGCAAACCCCATACTTAGCTCTTCGACACTGTCGTTTCTTCCTGCAAATATTTCTTACCGACGTCCAGATACTGCTGCCAGTCGTAATGAAAGAGATCGTGAACCCCTTCCCGATAGTGATAGTTCAGACGACTGTGTAACGGCTGTCCTGTTTTTGGCTGTTGGTCGGTCGTGAAAATATCATCGGTATAAAGCCGATAGACGCTTTTGGCGGCCACGACAGATAAAAACTCGCCTTTGGGATCCGACCATTGATCCTCTTTCGCGCTGGCGACATACACCGGGCGGGGGGCGATCAGGTCGATCAACATATGCTGGTCTACGGGTAACGCATCAATGTTATTGGCATAGCTCGCGTATTTGGCCGAGAACCAGTGCGGGAAATCGGTGGTGATTGACGCCAGCGTTTCGCCATAGTTACGGCGTGCCAGCGCCGCGCCGCCTTCACCGGCGTTGTTGGCGATGACGTAGCGAAAACGCACATCACTGGCGCCTGCCCAGAGTGCCGTTTTGCCCAACCGTGAATGACCGATGACCGCCAGACGGTCGCTGTCGACATCCTTACGGGTTTGCAGATAATCCGCGACGGCGCTTAAACCGCCGGCCCAGACGCCAATCGCGGAATAGTCGCCCACCGCTTCGCCGGGACGGCTGGTTTGAATAAAGCGTTTAAAATCAGCAGGGTTATCGGCAACGACGTCACCATAATACAGGGTGGCGACACCAAAGCCTTGCGACACGATGTCATTGAATGGCCAGCGATAGGCGCGCACGCCGCGCGAGGCGGGGGTGAAGGTATTGTGCAGCGTCGTGACCTGTGTGGGGTCGACTTTGTTGCCACAGACCAGCGGGTTCGCCCATTGCGTGGAAACAGGCAGCGCAGGATTGAACGTTACCGCGTGGTTGCCGCAGAAGTTATACCCGACGAACACCGGCACCGGTTTGGCAGAATCAGGCATATATATCAGCAATTGCGCAGGCCGACCGTCCAGCGATAAATCCACCGTCTGCCAATAGCCTTTGGAAAGCGTTAAGGGATGTTTTGCCGATGTTTTTATGACTTTCACCTGCTTAAACGTGAAAGTTTTGCCGTACACGTTGTCATGAAACAGATTTAAAATTTCACTACGCCGCGTTGTTTCCCATGTGAGTCTGGCATCCTTTGTGCCCGCCGGAATTGCCTGCGGCAGCGACAAGGAGCCTGTTTTGTTTTCATCGTAATTGGGTTTGAAGCCTTCGGCGGCAAAGGTTGAAGGGGCGGTGAAGGCGGCAAGCGAGACAACGACAGCTAAGATAGTCTTGTTCATAAAAACTCCGTGAAGGGGTCCATTCATGTCCGACTCTCCCAAAGACGCCCGTCGTGGGCGTCTCTGTTGACAGGTAAGCACCGTACAAGATGGAACTCACCGTTGATGTCACTGCAATGTGGAGGTGGAGAGGCAAAAATGCGCATCGTCCCGTGAAACTTCTTTGCCATCGATAAACACGGCGCGTGGGTCGTTGCCCGCCAGCGTAACGGCCAGTTTGTGCCACGCAGGCTGATAGTGGCCTTTACGGGTGAAGTTCACATGGATCGCGTTGGCGCTGCAACGCATCTCCCACGCGAGCCACAGCGCATTGCCTTGCTGATAATTCCAGCTCTCGCCATCATCTTCAAACAACATACCGGTCGTCGTGTCTGTGCCCTTCACGGGGAAGAGTTTCAGTTCGCGCGTAGTGTCTTTCTCTGCGCTGACGTGGGTGATGCGTTCGCTCAGCGGTAAACCGGCGCCTGCCCGTACCAGCAGCGGCAGTTTTTCCAGTGGGGCATCGCGGGTAATCCACTGGCCGCCAGAGAACCATTCGTGAGTGTAAAAATCGTACCAGCCTGTTTCGTTATCCGGTAACCAGATGCGGCGCTGGCGCTGGCCCTCTTCAACTACGCTGGCGACTAAAATATCGCGGCCAAGCAGGAAATCGTCGCACTCTTCGAAGGTTTGCTCATCATGCTCATGGTCGAGGAACGTTGGGCGCAGCATCGGCTCATCGTCGGCATGAGCTTGCCAGAGCAGGGTATAAAAATAGGGCATTAAGCGATAACGCAGCTCAATCGCACTGCGAATGGCGGGCGTCACTCCGGGGTACATCCACGGCTCATTGACCGTATGGTCGTCATTCCACGAGTGAATGGTAAAGCGTGGGTGCATCACGCCGTTCTGTACCCAGCGCACGAACAGTTCTGCATCCGGTTTGTCGCCGGAGAAACCGCCCACGTCGTGGCCGACGTTAAACAGACCGGAAAGGCTCATCCCCAGCCCCATTCTTGTGTTGTAGCGCAGCGTGTCCCAGTTGGTGCGGTTGTCGCCACTCCAGGTCTGGACGTAGCGCTGCATCCCGGCGCAGCCGGAGCGCGAGATCAGATACGGGCGTTTTTCCGGGGCAAAGCGCTGCTGGGCTTCCATAGAGGCGCGCATCATCAGCAGAGGCATCACCGGGCGAATGTGCTTAATGGCGATTTCCTGGCCAAAACCGTGACAGCGGGCTTCGCCGTCCCACACTTCAAACTCGTTGTTGTCGTTCCAGGTCGAGTCGATACCCATCTCCAGCAACTGGGTCGTCACGCCATCCTGCCACCATTGAATAGTCTGCGGGTTGGTAAAATCGAGATTAGACCCTTCATCGTCCCAGAAGCTGGAACGTTCCGGCGCATTCGTTTCTGAATCGCGAATGAACAGACCTTTTTCAGCGACTTCGCTATAACGCGGATGGTCTTGCAACAAGCACGGCTTGATGTTGGCCGCCAGTTTCAGTCCTGCGTCATGGAACGCGCGGGACATTACTTTCGGCTGCGGCACTTTGTCGTAGTTCCAGTTGAAGACGTAGCGCTTGCCGTTGATCGAGGTGTAGCCGGAAGAAAGCTGGAATGAATCGCACGGAATCGCGTGTTCTTCGCACAGGCGAATAAAGTTCATCAGCTGGTTTTGCGCATCCGGCGCGTCGGTGTAGTGCATAGTCGAACCGCTATAGCCCAGACTCCACTTCGGTCCGAACAGCGTTTTTCCTGTCAGACGCACAAACGCTTTGGTCACGTCCAGCACCCGCTTGCCGGTAAACATGTAGTAATCGATATCACCGGCTTCCGCCTGCCAGCGGCGATACGCGGTGTGATAGTTGTCAATTTCATTACCCAGATCCAGCCAGCAGCTGCTCAGGTTGTCATAAAAAAGACCGTAGCTCACATCATCACGGCGGGTGATGGTGAAGGGAATATGTTTGTACAGCGGGTCGGTGCTGACGGCGTTATAGCCCATCGCATCCAAATTGCGCATCTCATAGCGTTTACCGTTGCGCTGTAAATTACCGGCTTTCTCACCCAGCCCGTAAAAGCGCTCATCTTTCCGGCGGCTCAGGTAGTGCGCCACGCCGTCGCCGTGGGCGTTCAGCAGATAGGCGCTGGTGCTGCGATCGCTCGCCAGCGGCTGCCAGTCGCCCGCCTCATCGCGATAATGCCACTCCAGCCACAGCGGCTGGTGGACGGTGACGCGCAGCTGTTCAGTGCTGATCGTCACGGTTTCGTCCTGCTGATCCAGAATCCACGCCGGGCAGCTAAAGCCGCTGAGGTCATCGCGATGGCGCCCCTCCCAGGGCACATCTTGCTTAGGTGCGATGCTCCAGGTTCTGTCCAGCGCCAGCGCGCCTTTACGCTTAATCAGTACGCGGAACAGATTCTCTTCCAGTACATACAGGCATACGCGGTGCTGGTTATCCACCAGCAGCTCCAGATGATGCGCTGATTGCTTATCAACGATCCAGTTCTTCAGGGTTTTCATATGCAATACATCCACTATCAAGCGCGCTTGGCGCGACGTTCAGCAATAAATGCCACCAGGAAAATAGCGCCAATCAGGTCGAAGAAGCCCATGGCGATGAAGAGTGGGTTAAAGCCGATTTTGTCAGCGGTAACACCAATCAAAAGGGAGAACAGGAAACTGGCGATCCACGCCGCCGAACCGCGCATGCCGTTGACGGTCGCCATCTGACCTTTATCAAATGACTCCACGACCAGCGCACTCAGCATGCAGGAGATGATCTGATGCCCGAAGCCGCCGATGGACATCAGGATCACGGCAACAATCGGATCCCGGGTGATCGCCACCGCGGCGAGCGAAATCATCATAAATGCGCCGGTGACGGAGCTGGCGATGGTTGAGTTAACGCGTGAGTAGCCGAACAGGCGGGTATAGAGTTTGGTCAGATAGCCACTTGCCACGCTGCCCAGATCAGCGGCGAGAAACGGCAGCCAGGCAAATAAGGCGATCTGCTTGAGATCCATATTGTATTCTTTGGCGAAGTAGAGCGGCATCCAGAAACTGAACACTGCCCATGCCGGTTCTGCCATAAATGCCGGGATGGCAATACCATAAAAACGTTTGTTTTTAGCGACGCCTTTCAGCGCGGTGAAGAAGGGCTGTTTTACGGGCGCGGGCTCGTTGTCCTGCTTGATCCAGGCCAGCTCGTCCTTGCCGAGATTCGGGTGTTTTTCCGGGTTATGGTAGAACGCCCACCACAGAATCACCCACAGCAGCGCCAGCACGCCGGTGAACATAAATGCACCCTGCCAGCCAAAAGAAGCGTGGGCAAAGTAAATAATTGGCGGCGCTAACATCGCACCAATTGAGAACCCCACGCCTGCCCAACCTGCGGCAATCGGGCGTTCGGTTTTCGGAAACCATTCGCCAAGGGTTTTGGCGTTGGCCGGGGTGGCAGCGGCTTCGGCACCGCCCATAAAGAAGCGCAGAATCGCCAGATGCAGCCAGTTCCCGGCGCCAGCGTGAGCGATACAGGCAATGGCCCACAAACAGGCGCAGATCATAAAGCCGAGCTTCAGACCGATCACATCAATCAGCCAGCCGCACAGGGGCTGGAAAAGGGTGTAAGCGAGCTGGAAGGCGCCGACGATCCAGGAATATTGTTCGGTGGTAATACCCAGACTGTCTTTGAGCTCCGGGGCCAGAATACCTAACGAGTTTCGCGTGATGTAGTTAACCGTGACGCCAAGTAAAAACAGCACCAGCATGTACCAGCGCAAGTTTTTCATGACACGGCGGGTTTTGCTTGCCGTAACTGTGTTGTTAATGTCCTGACTCATTTCTTTCTCCACAAGACGGACGATATAGGGAAAATTCATTCCAGTTGTCATACAGATTTGTATCGATTTGATATGTATCTGTTTTATAGTCTAAAGCTGACATACAACTAGTATGGGAGTGGTGTAACAAATTCACCTTAAGGGAGAAAAGAGGTGGGTAATAGCGGATTTTGTGCAAGCTTTCTCATAACGATTGTCTTTTATTTGTCATGATGCGCCGGACACCCGTTACTGCTTAATCTCAGGGTTATGAAAATTTTTTCATTTGCCCGATGGAGCGAGATCACAAAATGGATAAAAGGCTCAAAATCGCCGAAATTGCCGCCCGTACGCAGCTCTCCATCAGCACCGTTTCCCGGGTGCTCGCGGGGAAGGCCAACACCAGTGAAAAAGCACGCAGTAAGGTACTGGCCTGCGCGCGGGAACTGGGAGTGATGGACGGTATGGCGGCGGGGCGGCTGCTGCTCAATAACCTGTTGGTTTTTGCGCCACAACGGGCGTTTGATGAGCGGTCCGACATCTTTTACTACCGGGTGCTCCAAAGTTTAAGTAAAGGGCTGGCTTCCCATGAGGTCAGGCTACGCTATTGCGCGCTGGAAGAGCTGGACAGCGATGCCCAGCTTTTTCTGACGCGTATTAACGAGCCGGAAACGCAGGCAGTCATGCTGCTGGGTATCGATGATCCGCATATTCATGATCTGGTGGTGGATGTCGGGAAACCCTGTATGTTGATCAACTGTCGCGACAGAAGACAGCGTTTGCCTGCGGTCGCGCCTGACCATCGCGCGATTGGCGAGCTGGCGGCTGACTATCTGTTTGAGATGGGCCACCGGGAAATCATGAACGTGTTCTGTCTTCGTCGTTACACGATGGAACTTCGGCTGGCGGGCGTTCGCGATGCCTGGCAGTCGCATAATCTGACGTTTAATGATCAACGCGATTTGCTGGTGGTGCCCAGTTTCAGCGCGAAAGAAACGGAGCTGCAGGTAAGCGAATGGTTGAAGCACACGCCAGCCAAAGCGCTACCGACAGCGTTTCTGGTGGGCGGTGATTTTATGGCCGCAGGGACGATCAGCGCGCTGCAAAAGCAGGGGTTGCGTGTGCCGCAGGATGTCTCGGTAATGAGTATCGACGGATTTAATCTGGCGACGATTCAGGATGTTCTCTTAACTGCCGTTCATGTCCCGCGCGATGCGTTGGCAATAGAGGCCGTGCATATGCTCCAGCAGCGGCTTATGCGCCCCGATGCTCCGGTCGGTACGCTGTTGCTCAATGGTTCGCTGGCAATACGCGAATCTGTCCGGCGGATACGTCAGGGAAAACGACGCACCGCCGTCGAGAGAGAAGGGCTGTATGACGATTAAGCCATACCCAGCGCGCGCTTACCGTGAATATTCAAATCATCGAGCGTAAAGCGTCCTTCCCAGTTGGTTTCATAATCCTCGCGGGGGAAGTCGCCCGGCGAGGCGCCTTTCTCCAGTGCTGCTTTGACTTTGTGCGCGTAAGCCAGATTTTTTTCGCACAAAGGCGCGGCGGGGATGTACATCACGTTACCCCAGCCTTGCTGATTTTCGACGGGGGCCACGGAGTGAATGACGTCGCAATGCCACCAGACGGAGTCACCGGCTTCCAGTTGCGGAATGCTGGTTAACGCTTCAATTAACAACGGATGCCATTGTTCAGAAATGGGCAATACTCTGCCTGGCGCGACGCCGCACAGTTCATCTTCCGGAACATCATCCAGCAGAGGGCGTAACAGGACATACGCCATCGCTTCCGGGATCGGCACCACGTGCAGCAATCCCTGGCCGGGCAACATATCGGAAAGCGCGGTCCAGCCCTGGAAAGTACGGAACACTGAACATTTGGTGGTGTTCTCCACGGTGTACTCTTCCACGTCGGTACGGTGCGCAGCGTTCCACGGATCGTACTGATCGACATTGCCGCCAAACACCTGCGCGAAGACCTGTTGATACGCAGGGAGCAGCCAGCGTTCCAGGGCGCCAGAATCGGTATGCGCGCCGAGACCTTTTGAGGTTGTTCCCGGCGGGCGGCGGCGAATACGATCCGGGTAGATAACGCTCACATCCGGGTTAAACCACTGCTTACCGTCGCTTTCAAAGGTCCACAAACGGTTGAGGAACGACTGGGCGTTAACCATCTCCTCGCTTTGACGCGCCTGCATTTGCGCCTGTGACCAGTAGATCGGATAAATTTCCGGTCGGGAGGCGGACAGTGTCCCGAAAAAGTTATCGCCCGGACCTTTATACACCTCGTCAAAATGGTTGCGATCCAGGTAGTCGAGCATCGACTGATCCCAGTCCAGCGCCTGTTCCCGCGGGAAATGCCGCTTAATGACCACGCAGCCGTGTTGTTTAATCTCTTCTCGCTGGGCGCCTGTGATGCGACCTGCTTTCATGTCAGCGTAAGTGAGTTCAGGCCAGACAGTTTCGTCGCGTGCTTTACGCGCATTAATGTCCGCCACGCGGGTTGCAATCACATCACTGAGCTTGTCAAAAACCTGCTGAACATCACCGATTTGTGCTCGCAGCGCTTTCTTCATCTGCCGGATAGCGGATTTGTGGTCGGCGGGTAACGTATCGCTGGTAAAGGTAAGAGCCATAAACACCTCACTTAAACTTTCATTCGAAAGAAATATAACTTACAAGTGATACTTTAAGTTAAAAATAAGTTAATGCAAGTTGAAATTTTCGACAGTGTGAAAAGAATGCTGAGTGAGGAAGAAAAATTTGAGCGCAATGCGCTAAGAGGGGGAGTTCAGGAATTAGGGAGAACCTTTTACTCTGGTGAAGGGTGACTCACCGCTGCCTCCCTGCGGGCCGTCCCGGCCAGTCGTCAACGTCTCATCGATTTTCAGCCGGACCGTGGTGTCGCTTCCGCATTCTGACTTTCAGTGATTTCCGTTTGGCTGTTTAACCAAAAACTCAGGTGGTCAGGTGTGGGGAGAGTCCGGCTGAAAATTGCCGACGTGTTTCCGTAAGGCCGGGGAACCCGCAGGGATGCGGGTTCAGGGCGCGTTTTACAGGGACGTTACCTCGCGCCCGACCCGGTAGCCTGGAGGAATAAGCGGAGGTACACCGCGAAGCGGCAATTTTCCTGCCGGGAGCCGGGATTGTTAAGGGAGCAGCGATAGCTCCCTTAACCCGTTCACGGGACATGAAAATGCCAGAGAAGCGAGGAACATAAAGTGAACGGAACCCTTCGCAAAACCAGCATGTTGAATCTGCAGGGTAAATGCCTTATTGCTTTTTGGTTGGTCAGTGCTGAACCAACCGGCATTAAATCACAACGCTCCAGATTGCTGATTCATTCATTGAACGGGGCGGTTTTATCCAGTACGGCCTGAATAACATTCAACGCGCCCTGGTGATTATTATCGTCAGTGGCATAGCGAGAGAGGGCTTTGATGCTGTCTGCGGCATTCTTCATGGCGAAGGAGTAGCGCGCCATTTTCAGCATTTCCGCGTCGTTGCCGCTGTCACCGATGGCGACCACATTTTGCGGTGACAAATTCCAGCGTTTTAACAGGCGGCTAATGCCGTTGGCTTTATGCAGACCCGGAATGATCAGATCAATAAAGCCGAATCCGCTGGTGACCGGTTTCATAATACCGTCCAGCGCGGTATGCAGCGTGTCGATCATCATAGGGATCTGCTGATCCGGTAAATTCAGTGAGAATTTAAACAGCACGTCGTCGATATCGTGATAATCCTTCACCGGTTTCAGGCGGTGATAGTGTTTTGACATCAGCGCCACAAAGGCGTCGGGGGCGTTTTCGCTGATGTACGCGCTTTGCAAACCACAGGCGACGAAATTGAGCTGTTTATCTTTTAACAATTCACCAATCACGATGCGCGACTCATGGCGGGTCAATTCGCCGTGAAACAGCTGTTTGCCATGCTCAAAAACCAGCGCACCGTTTTCGGCGACAAAAGAGATTTCATCTTTGAGTTCGGGGAAGAAGGAGATGAGTTGGTAATACTGATTGCCGCTGGCGACGACAAATTCAATATCGCGTTTTTTCAGTTCCTGATACTGCGCCATAAAACGCGCATGATCGTACTGCTTGGCGTCGTCGAGAAAAGTCCCGTCCATATCGGTGACGATAACTTTTACGGTCATACATTGCTCTCCAGAATATTACTGCGACTAGCAACATTCTAATAACAATGTGACCTGAAGCACAAATTTAATTTCGAATGAAAGTGGGAGGGGGTACAGACGCTGTAGGCCGGATAAGCGTCAGCGCCATCCGGCAATCGTGAGGAGTGGCTGCCGGATGTCGGCGTGAACGCCTAATCCGGCCAACAACTTTTATGCCATCGTCTGTTTACAGCATATGTTCAGTACGGGCGATGATATCGTCCTGGGCATCCGGAGAGAGCGCGGTGAAGAAGGCGGAATAGCCTGCTACACGCACGACCAGGTCGCGATACTGGTCCGGGTGCTTTTTCGCTTCCAGCAAGGTTTCACGCGAAACGATGTTGTACTGAATATGCCAGCCTTTGTGCTCTTCAAAGAAGGTGCGCAGCAGGATCATCAGCTTCTGCTTGTCGGACTCGTTTTCCAGGGTGGCTGGATTCAACTTCTGGTTAAGCAGCACACCACCAAGAATGGAGCCGGTCGGCAGTTTGCCGACGGAGCCAATCACCGCCGTGGGGCCAAGGTGGTCAGTCCCGGAAGAGGGGCTTGCACCTTCCGCCAGCGGCGTGTGGGCTTTGCGGCCATCCGGCGTTGCCATCGTCGCGGCGCCAAAAGGCACGTTGGCAGAAATAGACGACGTACCGGCGTAGTAGTTGCCGCCCGTCGGGCCACGACCGTAACGCGGGTTATGGTACTGTTTCAGTTCGTCGATATAGGTCTGGTAAGCACGGGCCAGCAGAGTATCGACGCTATCATCATCATTACCGTACTTCGGCGCGCCGTTGATCAGACGCTGACGCAACTGTTCGTGGGTCAGCCCCTCGAAATCGTCAGCCAGTGCCGCCGCCAGCTGTTGTTGACCAATCGCACCCTGGTCAAAGACCAGTTTTTTCACTGCGGCCAGGCTGTTGCCCAGGTTGGCGATACCCACCTGCAGACCCGAAACCCAGTCATACTTCGCGCCGCCTTGCTTGATGCTTTTCGCCCGCTCGATGCAGTCATCGACCAGCGCCGAACAGAGAATGTCATGTACGTTCTCTTCCAGCATGGTATCGACCACATACTCAATTTCGATCGATTTACGGGTGTAGTAGCGGATCTGGGTATCCCAGGCTTCCATCACTTCGTCGAAATTGTTGAAGTTACCGGCAGAGAGCGCTTTTTCCTGCGGCAGGAAGACTTTCCCGCTGGTGGCGTCACGACCGCCTTCCAGCGCCGCCAGCATCACGCGCGCAAAGTTAATAAAGCTCATCCCGGTGCAGCGGTAACCCCATTTGCCGCCAACGGCGGTTTCGATGCAGCCGATTGCCGCGTAGTCGTAGGCGTCCTGCGGGTCGATACCGAGTTTAATAAATTCCGGAATAACGATTTCGTCGTTGTTAAAGGCCGGCATCCCAAAACCACAGCGAATCACCTGTACGCAGGCGTCGAGGAAGTCATTGCTCATCCCGGCGTGGTAGCGCACGCTGAGGTTTGGCTGCGTTGAACGCAGACGACCACAGGATTCCAGAATGGCATAAGAGAGCGGGTTAACCGCATCCATCGGCTGGTCGTTAACCAGATTTTGACCGCCAATGGTGACGTTCTGATACAGCGGGCTACCGGCAGACGCTTTGGAGTGGGAGCCAGAGCGGATTTTGTTCACTTCCAGCAGTTTCAGCCAGCAGCTGTGCAGCAACTCAATGGCGTGCTCGCGATCCAGCGTCTGGTTCAGCTCGACGTCGCGACGGTAGTACGGATAGAGGTACTGGTCCATACGACCGAACGAGACGGAGTGGCCGTTAGACTCAATTTGCAGAATGAGCTGGATGAAGTAGCACAGTTGCAACGCCTGCCAGAAGGTTTTTGGTGGTTCGTGAGCGATCACATCGCAGTTTTCCGCCATGGCCAGCAGTTCGTCGCGGCGGCTTTCGCGCGTTTCGGTGGCCGCCATTTCGCGCGCCAGGTCGGCAAAGCGCTCGATGTGCAGACTCACCGCGTCGAGAACGATATCAATTGCTTTGAGGAACTGATCGCCGTGCAGATCTTCCAGACAGGTGAGGTTAATGCGGGAACGACGTTCGTCGACTTTGTGGCGCAGGCCATCGAGCCCTTTTTCCAGCACCAACGGGAAGTTGACCGCCAGATGCGCATCGCCGGAGGTCATGTTGCCTTCGGCCTTGATGATCCCCGTTTCCAGCAGACCTTTTTGCTCATCGGTAAACATGCCGTAGCAGCGATCCTGAACGGTCTGTCCGCGCCACCAGGGGCAGACTTCATGCAGCACGCGTTTGTTCTCTTCGCTGACCGCAAAACCCGCACCCGGACGATCGGCGAGGTCATCGATCTCTTTTTCAATCCACGAGACGGTGTATTCCGGGAAGATAGGCGCAGCGCGGACTTCACTTGCCTGGTTGCCGATGATCAGCTCGTCGTGTTTGATCCAGATGGTACGTTCCGCCAGATGATGCGCCAGCGCCAGAGCACGACGAACCGGGATAGGCTTATTCAAATGCTGCTGGTACATCTCGGTGTAGTGCTGGGCGCGTTCGGTACATACCGGCGGTTTCACAATATGGATCAGCGCAGTTTTGTGTGCCTTGATGCGGTCGCTGAGTGTATCCAGTTTCAGTGTGGTCATGGGAATTATCCTCGTAAAGTCGCGGTCAAACCTTTCGTGCTGGCGTACTGTTGCGCAAAGTCGAGCAGCGCAGGCGCATCAAGCGGTTTGTCTGGGGCGTTGTAGGGTTGACTGAGTAAGTGGTATTTGTTGATGCCCAGCGTGTGGTAGGGCAGAAAATGGATTTCACCGACGTGCAGTTCGTCGGCGGCAAAATCGGTAATGGCTTTTATCGCCTCTTCATCGGCATTAAAGCCCTGAATCAGCGGCACGCGAATAATGATTTTTTTCCCTGCGGCAGCCACTTTTTTCAGATTTTCCAGCACCCGGGCGGCGTTGCCATCGGTCCATTGTTTGAACGGCGCGTCGGCAACATGCTTCAGGTCTGCCAGAAACAGATCGATATTCGGTAACGAGGGCGCAATGTATTTCCAGGGCACATGCAGGCAGGTTTCAACGGCAGTATGAATGCCTGCATCATGGCTGGCTTTGAAAAGCGCGGCCGCCAGTTCCGGCTGCATAAACGGTTCGCCGCCGGAGAGGGTAATTCCACCGCCGCTGCGATCGTAAAAGGGTTTATCGCGCAACACGGTGGCCATGATCTCTTCCTCGCTTTTCATCTCGCCGCACACGGTTAACGCCTGTGTCGGACAGCAGTCGGTGAGCGCATTGATATGGGCGTCGTTCAGTTTCTCACGGTGGATCAGCAGGCCATTCAGCGTACGCTCGCACACACCTGGGGCTGCCTGAGCGCAGAGATCGCACCCTTCCAGGCACAAACGCGCATCGTATAAAAGATCCTGCGTACGCGCGCGGCTCTCCGGGTTCTGGCACCAGCGGCAGCTCAGGGAGCAGCCTTTGAGGAACACCACGGTTCGTATACCTGGGCCATCGTGAGTGGAATAGCGCTGAATGTTGAAAATCATAAAACGGCCCTCTTGTTTCGTATAAAGATTAAATTACTTTCGAATGAAAGTTATATTGACGCAAGTCAACTAACCGAGCAGTTTTGCCGTGGTATCGTGAATCCATGCTAAATCTCACAGTTTGAGGAATGATTATGGAACTCTATCTGGACACTTCTGATGTCGATGCCGTGAAAGCCCTGGCGCGCGTTTTTCCGCTGGCGGGTGTCACCACCAACCCCAGCATTGTGGCCGCAGGTAAAACGTCGCTGGACGTGTTATTGCCTGAGTTATATGAAGCGATGGGCGGTAAAGGACGTTTGTTTGCCCAGGTGATGGCCACCACGGCAGAAGGAATGGTCAGCGATGCGCGCCAACTGCGGGCGATTATCCCTGACATCGTGGTGAAGATCCCGGTTACCTCAGAAGGTCTGGCCGCCATTAAATTGCTGAAATCCGAAGGTATTCCAACGCTGGGGACGGCGGTTTACAGCGCTGCGCAAGGGCTGCTGGCAGCGCTGGCTGGAGCGGATTACGTTGCGCCGTACGTGAACCGTCTCGATGCGCAGGGCGGTGATGGTATTCAGACGGTCAATGAACTTCAGCAACTGCTGCACATGCATGCGCCGCACGCTAAAGTCCTGGCGGCCAGCTTCAAAACGCCGCGTCAGGCGCTGGATTGCCTGTTGGTAGGGTGTGAGTCTATTACTCTTCCACTGGATGTCGCCCAGCAGTTGATCAGCTCGCCGGCGGTGGATGCTGCGGTGAAGAAATTTGAGCACGACTGGCAGGGAGCCTTTGGGCGGACGTCTCTGTAAGTTCAGATACCGGGTGGGCGTTATGCTCACCCGGTCTTGTTTACTTCCCGCACACCTCACAGCCCGGATTGCGCATCAACTTCATTTCGCGGAACTGGCAGGTCATGGCGTCATACATGACGATTTTGCCAGAGGCAGGCTTTCCGTACTGCGCCAGTAATTTAATCGCCTCCATGGCCTGCAACGAGCCAATCACGCCAATCAGCGGCGCCATAACGCCTGCCTCCACGCAGGTCAATGCGTTCTCGCCGAACAAACGGCTCAGACAGCGATAGCAAGGTTCACCGTCCTGCCAGGTGAAGACGGTAATTTGGCCTTCCATGCGGATGGCCGCGCCGGAAACCAGCGGCACTTTTGCGGCGAAGCAACCCGCGTTGAGCTGGTTACGCACCGTGACATTATCGGTACAGTCCAGCACCAGGTCATGCTCAGCGATCAGCGCATGGAGGGCTTCATCCTCCAGCAGGGCGTTAACCGGGGAGATAATGATATGCGGATTAATACGCATCAGCGCGTCACGGGCGGATTCGACTTTGGGTTGCCCGACCGTCGCGTCACTGTGCAGCGTCTGACGCTGCAAATTGGAGACTGACACCGTATCAAAATCGAGCAGCGTCAGATTGCCAACCCCCGCGCTTGCCAGATATTGCGAGGCCGCACATCCCAGTCCACCCAGCCCGACCACCAGCACGCGCGCCGCTTTTAAGGCTTCTTGCCCGTCAAAATCGAAGCCACGCAGAATGATTTGCCGGTTGTAGCGCATCATCTCCTGGTCGCTGAGTTCAGCCATTACAGACCTCCAAACAGCGCGTTAAACGGCTCGACTTCCACCCATTCGCCCGCTTCAACATTGCCGCGATCGCGCTCCAGCACAATAAAGCAGTTCCCCATGCTAAAGGAGCTGAAAATATGCGAACCCTGATGTCCGGTGGTGGTGACTTCCAGTTCACCCTCGGCGGTACGCTGTAGCACGCCGCGCTGAAAATCGAGACGCCCGGGGGTTTTCTTCAGACGAGAGGCGGTGCGCACCCGCTGGCGCGCGGGCAGTCCGCCAGCGGTATTGCCGCTGAGTTTGGCCAGCAGTGGCTGAACAAGTTGATAAAAGGTCAGCGCGGCGGAGACCGGGTTGCCCGGCAGACCGCAGAACCAGCTGTTGTTGAGTTTGCCAAAGGCGAACGGTTTACCGGGCTTAATGGCCAGCTTCCAGAACGTAATTTCGCCCAGCTCTTCCAGAATCGTTTTGGTGTAGTCCGCTTCGCCGACGGAGACGCCGCCGGAGCTTATCACCACATCTGACTGGCTGTCCGCTTCCACAAATGCGGCGCGTAAGGCGTGCGGGTCGTCGCGGATAATGCCTAAGTTGATAACGTCGCAACCGAGCTGTTCCAGCATCAGATGCACCGTTAAACGGTTGGTGTCATAAATTTGCCCGTCGCTCAGCGGCTGACCCGGCAGTTGCAGTTCATCACCTGTCGAGAACAGCGCCACGCGCACTTTACGTACCACCGGAACGTCTGCGATGCCCAGCGAGGCCAGTACCGGCAGTTCTGCAGTGGTCAGGCGCGTTCCCGCCGGGAACACAGTGGCGCCAGCGGTAATATCTTCTCCGCGATGGCGAATGTTTTGCCCGGCGCGGACTTCCGCCGTAAAGCGCACACCTTCGTCCGTTTGTTCCGTTTGTTCCTGCATTACCACCGCTTCGCAGCCTGCCGGGACGGGAGCACCGGTCATAATACGGATACAGGTATGTGCAGGCCATTCACCCTGAAAAGGCTGCCCGGCAAAGGCTTTACCGGCCACAGGAAGAGGCTTACCGGAGTCCAGATCGCCTAAACGAACCGCATAGCCGTCCATCGCCGAGTTATCAAACCCCGGCACATCGAGGGGAGAGACAACGTCGTTTGCCAAAATGCGACCAAAACACTGAACCAGCGGCAGCGTTTCGACAGCAGTAAGAGGGGTAATGCGCGATAACATTTGCGTGAGTGCCGATTCAAGCGGCATTAATCCGGCGGTAAATTCCATGGAAATACTCCTGCGGGGCAAATTCGAATCCGTCTATTATGTCAGAAAATGCCAGCAGACTGTATGCCACCTCGGGCTTAACCTTTACATGCTGCTTGCATCTTTCTATATTCAAAAATCGAATGAAGAATTCACAATAATTCTGATATTTATAGCAAAAGTGTGTGCCACCGTTAATGGACGACAAAAATGGGCAAAGCAGTCATTGCGATTCACGGCGGCGCAGGCGCCATTTCCCGCGCGCAATTGAGCCAGGAGCAAGAGCAGCGCTACATCCGGGCGCTGTCCGATATTGTTGAAGCAGGGCAAAGGATGCTCGAAGCGGGGGAAAACGCGCTTGATGTGGTGACGGAAGCGGTGCGCTTGCTCGAAGAGTGCCCTTTATTTAATGCCGGTATTGGCGCGGTGTTTACCCGGGATGAAACCCACGAACTGGATGCCTGCGTCATGGATGGCAACACGCTAAAAGCCGGTGCCGTCGCCGGGGTGAGCCAGTTGCGTAATCCGGTGCTTGCCGCCAGGTTGGTGATGGAGCATAGCCCGCATGTCATGATGGTCGGTGAAGGGGCGGAAAATTTTGCGTTTTCGCAGGGAATGGCCCGTGTTTCACCCGATATTTTTTCGACTCCCCAACGTTACGAACAGTTGCTGGCGGCACGTGCCGCAGGCGAAACGGCGCTCGACCACAGCGGCGCGCCGCTGGATGAAATGAAAAAAATGGGCACTGTCGGTGCAGTTGCACTGGATCAATACGGCAATCTGGCGGCGGCGACGTCAACCGGCGGCATGACCAATAAATTGCCTGGACGCGTCGGCGACAGCCCCCTGGTGGGCGCGGGGTGCTATGCCAATAATGCCAGCGTCGCGGTGTCCTGTACGGGAACCGGTGAGGTGTTTATCCGCACGCTGGCGGCCTACGATATTGCGGCGCTGATGGATTACGGCGGACTCAGCCTTGCCGACGCCTGCGAGCGGGTGGTGATGGAAAAATTACCGGCGCTGGGCGGTAGCGGCGGATTAATCGCCATCGATCATGAAGGAAATGTCGCCCTGCCGTTTAACTGCGAAGGCATGTATCGTGCCTGGGGATATGCCGGGGATACACCAACCACGGGGATCTACCGGGAAAAAGGGGACACCGTTGCCACACAGTGATGAACTGGACGCCAGCGATGTACTGGCCGTCAGCAATCTGAATATTGCGTTTTCACAAGAGCAGCAACGCGTTAGCGCGGTGCGCAATCTTTCGTTTCGCCTCAAGCGTGGAGAGACGCTGGCGATTGTCGGCGAGTCGGGGTCGGGGAAATCGGTCACCGCGCTGTCGTTGATGCGCCTGATTGAGCAGGCCGGGGGAGAGATTCAGTGTGATGAAATGCTCCTGCGTCGCCGTAATCGTCAGGTGATTGAGCTGGGTGAGCAAAACGCGTCTCAGATGCAGAGCGTGCGCGGTGCGGATATCGCCATGATCTTTCAGGAGCCGATGACCTCGCTCAACCCGGTGTTTACGGTGGGGGAGCAAATCGCCGAGTCGATCCGTTTGCATCAGGGCGCCAGTCGCGAAGAGGCGATGGCGGAAGCCAAACGGATGCTCGACCAGGTGCGTATCCCCGAGGCAAACGCCATTTTATCCCGTTATCCGCACCAGCTTTCCGGTGGTATGCGCCAGCGTGTGATGATCGCGATGGCGCTGTCGTGTCGCCCGGCCGTGTTGATTGCGGATGAGCCGACGACGGCCCTGGACGTCACGATTCAGGCGCAGATCCTGCAATTGATCAAAGTGTTACAGCAGGATATGTCGATGGGGGTGATTTTTATCACCCATGATATGGGCGTGGTGGCTGACGTCGCCGATCGGGTGCTGGTGATGTATCAGGGCGAGGCCGTGGAAACCGGCAGCGTTGAGCAGATTTTTCATGCGCCGCAACACCCGTATACCAAAGCGTTACTGGCGGCAGTACCGCAACTGGGGGCGATGAGCGGACAAGCGTTTCCGCGTCGTTTCCCGCTTATTTCACCAGGCGAACCACTACAACGCGAACCGCAGACAGCGCAGGATACGGTCGTCGCAGGCGAACCTATCTTGCAGGTGCGTAATCTGGTGACGCGTTTTCCGTTGCGAAGCGGCATCTTTAACCGGGTGACCCGGGAAGTCCATGCCGTAGAAAATATCAGCTTTGATCTCTGGCCGGGGGAGACGCTTTCGCTGGTGGGGGAGTCCGGCTGCGGCAAATCCACGACCGGACGCGCGCTGTTGCGGCTGGTGGAATCGCAACGCGGCGAAATTACCTTCAACGGTCAGCGTATTGACACGCTTCCGGCGGGCAAATTGCAGCCGCTGCGCCGGGATATCCAGTTCATTTTTCAGGATCCTTATGCCTCGCTGGATCCTCGCCAGACGGTGGGATACTCCATTATGGAGCCGCTGCGTGTTCATGGCGTGCTAAAGGGCGATGCGGCAGCGTCACGGGTGGCCTGGCTGCTTGAACGTGTCGGTTTGCGCCCGGAACATGCCTGGCGTTATCCGCACGAGTTTTCCGGGGGACAGCGCCAGCGGATCTGCATTGCCCGCGCGCTGGCGCTCAATCCAAAAGTGATCATCGCCGATGAGGCCGTCTCGGCGCTGGATGTCTCTATTCGCGGGCAGATCATCAATTTGTTGCTCGATCTCCAGCGGGAGATGGGGATCGCTTATCTGTTTATCTCCCACGATATGGCGGTGGTTGAGCGAATCAGCCATCGCGTAGCGGTGATGTACCTGGGGCAAATCGTGGAAATTGGCCCTCGCCGCGCCCTGTTTGAGAATCCGCAACACCCCTATACCCGGAAGTTGATGGCGGCCGTCCCGGTGGCCGATCCTTCCCGACATCGGCCACAGCGTGTGCTGCTGTCTGATGATATCCCCAGCAATATTCGTAAGCGTGGGGAGCAGATTACGCCCGTGTCATTGCAGCTGGTTGGGCCGGGTCATTACGTTGCGCGTGTGCAGCCGGAAAATGCGCTTTCGCGTTTATAACATTCAGACACACAGGGTTTCAGGAGAATAATATGACAAAATTTGTTGCCCGTAATTGGCTGGTTGCAGCAGGCGTTGCCTCGGCGTTGACAGCGTCGCCTGCGTTTGCGGCGAAAGATGTTGTGGTGGCGGTCGGCTCCAATTTCACGACGCTCGACCCGTATGACGCGAATGACACCTTATCGCAGGCGGTGGCGAAGTCGTTTTATCAGGGACTGTTTGGCCTTGATAAGGATATGAAACTTAAAAATGTGCTGGCAGAAAGCTACAGTGTGTCCGACGACGGTTTGATCTACACCGTGAAGCTGCGTCAGGGAGTCAAGTTTCAGGACGGTACCGACTTTAATGCGGCGGCGGTAAAAGCCAATCTGGACAGGGCAAGCAATCCGGAAAGCCATCTCAAACGCTATAACCTGTACAAGAACATCGCGAAAACAGAGGTGGTGGATCCCGCAACGGTGAACATCACGCTGAAACAACCGTTTTCTGCATTCATCAATATCCTGGCGCATCCGGCGACGGCGATGATCTCTCCGAAGGCGCTGGAAAAATACGGTAACGAGATTGGATTCCATCCGGTCGGTACTGGCCCGTATGAACTGGATACCTGGAACCAGACTGATTTCGTCAAAGTGAAGAAATTCGCCGGTTACTGGCAGCAAGGGTTACCGAAGTTAGACAGCATCACCTGGCGGCCAGTGGCGGACAACAACACGCGCTCGGCCATGCTGCAAACGGGCGAGGCGCAATTCGCTTTCCCAATCCCATACGAGCAGGCCGCTCTGCTGGAAAAAAACAAAAACCTGGAGTTGGTCGCCAGTCCCTCTATTATGCAGCGTTACATCAGCATGAATGTTACGCAGAAACCGTTTGATAATGCCAAAGTGCGCGAAGCGCTCAACTACGCCATTAATCGTCAGGCGCTGGTGAAAGTGGCGTTTGCCGGTTATGCGACGCCTGCCACCGGTGTGCTGCCGCCGGCGATTGCGTTTGCGCAAAGCTATACGCCGTGGCCGTACGACCCGGCAAAAGCGCGCGAACTGTTAAAAGAAGCGGGTTATCCGAATGGTTTTAGCACCACGTTGTGGTCATCGCATAACCACAGTACCGCGCAAAAAGTGCTGCAGTTTACCCAGCAACAGCTGGCGCAGGTCGGCATTAAAGCGCAGGTGACGGCGATGGATGCTGGGCAGCGCGCGGCGGAAGTGGAAGGTAAAGGGCAGAAAGAGAGCGGGGTAAGACTGTTCTACACCGGCTGGACCGCCTCCACGGGTGAAGCCGATTGGGCGCTGTCGCCGCTGTTCGCTTCGCAAAACTGGCCGCCAACGCTGTTTAATACCGCGTTCTACAGCAATAAGCAGGTCGACAGCGATCTGGCGGACGCGTTGAAAACCAATGACCCGACGGAGAAAGCGCGCCTCTACAAAGAGGCGCAGGACATCATCTGGAAAGAGTCCCCGTGGGTGCCGTTGGTTGTCGAAAAACTGGTTTCGGCACACAGTAAAAATTTGACCGGTTTCTGGATCATGCCGGACACGGGTTTCAGTTTTGAAGATGCGGATTTGAAGTAAGCCATATATTCTGCCCCTGACGTTCAGGGGCAGACGCAGGGAGTCTGATGTTTAGTTATGTTCTCAAGCGTCTGCTGGGGTTAATTCCAACCCTGTTGATTGTCGCGGTGCTGGTGTTTTTATTTGTCCATCTGTTACCCGGCGATCCGGCACGGCTGATTGCCGGACCGGAGGCCGATGCGCAGGTGATTGAACTGGTGCGCCAGCAGCTTGGCCTTGATCAACCGCTGCATGTTCAGTTCTGGCATTACATCACCCACGTTCTCCAGGGAGACTTTGGGACGTCGATGGTTTCCCGCCGCCCGGTCTCAGAAGAGATTGCCAGCCGCTTTATGCCGACGTTTTGGCTGACCATCACCAGCATGGTTTGGGCTGTCATGTTTGGGATGACGGCCGGGATTATTGCCGCTGTCTGGCGTAACCGTTGGCCGGACAGAGTGAGCATGACGCTGGCAGTCACGGGGATCTCTTTCCCGGCGTTTGCGCTCGGCATGCTGTTAATGCAGGTCTTTTCCGTCGAACTGGGCTGGTTGCCAACGGTCGGCGCAGACACCTGGCTGCACTACATTTTGCCGTCTGTCACGCTTGGCGCGGCGGTGGCCTCAGTGATGGCGCGCTTCACTCGCGCGTCGTTTGTCGATGTGCTCAGTGAAGATTACATGCGTACCGCCCGCGCGAAAGGGGTGAGCGAAACCTGGGTTGTGCTAAAACACGGTCTGCGTAACGCCATGATCCCGGTTGTCACCATGATGGGGCTACAGTTTGGCTTTTTGCTGGGTGGCTCTATTGTCGTCGAGAAAGTGTTTAACTGGCCGGGGCTTGGCCGTCTGCTGGTGGACTCGGTGGAAATGCGCGACTATCCGGTAATCCAGGCAGAGATCCTGCTGTTTTCTCTGGAATTTATTCTTATCAATTTAGTGGTGGATGTGCTCTACGCTGCCATTAATCCGGCTATCAGGTACAAGTAAGGATGCGACTGTTCAACTGGCGCCGTCAGGCGATTTTAAATGCCATGCCTCTGGTGAAACCGGACAGGGTTCGCACCCCGTGGCATGAGTTCTGGCGGCGTTTTCGTCGTCAGCGTGTGGCCATGATCGCCGGTGTATTTGTGCTGATGTTGATCCTGGTGGCGATCTTTGCCCGTGGATTAACGCCGTTCGATGCGGAAAATTACTTCGATTACGACCGCCTTAATGACGGACCTTCCATGCTGCACTGGTTTGGCGTCGATTCGCTGGGTAGGGATATTTTCAGTCGCGTGCTGGTTGGGGCGCAAATCTCCCTGGCGGCGGGGGTATTTGCGGTGTTTATTGGTGCGGCGATAGGTACGGTCTTTGGTTTACTGGCGGGCTACTACGAGGGCTGGTGGGACAGAATGATCATGCGTATCTGCGATGTGCTGTTTGCTTTTCCGGGCATTCTGCTGGCGATTGCGGTGGTGGCGGTGCTGGGCAGCGGCATTGCCAATGTGATTATCGCCGTGGCGATCTTCTCCATTCCTGCGTTTGCCCGTCTGGTGCGGGCGAATACTCTGGTGTTAAAACAGCAAACGTTTATTGAGTCGGCGCGCAGTATTGGCGCCAGTGATGCCACCATTCTTTTCAACCATATCCTTCCAGGAACGGTCTCTTCGATTGTGGTCTTTTTTACCATGCGTATCGGCACCTCGATTATCTCGGCGGCCAGTTTGTCTTTTCTCGGATTAGGCGCACAGCCGCCGACGCCGGAATGGGGGGCAATGCTCAATGAAGCGCGGGCGGATATGGTGATTGCGCCGCACGTGGCGTTGTTCCCGGCGGTCGCGATTTTCCTGACGGTGCTGGCGTTTAACCTGCTGGGCGATGGACTGCGCGACGCGCTGGATCCGAAGATTAAAGGGTAGGGGCGTCGGGCCGAATTTAACGGTAAGGAGATCCCTCAGATACGTTTACCCAGGATATGCAATGTGCTTTGCTGGGTTGAGGTGCTGAACGTTGTATCTTTGATATGTGTTAACCCCTGGCGGGTGTAAAAGCGGTACGCCCGCGGGTTAGCATCTAAAACTTCCAGCCAGAAAAAGGTTTCACCACGGCATTGCGCCATACGCACTATTTCTGCAAGCAGAGTCTCACCGTAGCCTTTGCCAGTTTCACCAGGTAACAGATAGAGTTTATGCAGCAATGTACCTGTCGGGCCGTTTTCATCCACGGGGCAGTGCCAGGATACTTTGGCGAATCCGACCGGAGCAGTCTCTTCTGCGATAAACCAGCAACTGGCTTTGTTCTGTAGTTCCTTCTGCAATGCGGGAAGAGAGTACTCCTGAAAGAGAAAAGCCTGCAATTCATTGTGTTCATGCCACAGGTGGGCAAAGTGGTGAGTGTAGCTGGAATAACCCATTTGACTTAATAATGCTGCATCTTCCAGATGTGCCTTTCGTACTGTCATCATTCTCTGGTCAACTCCCTATTGTGAATTACATTCCAATGTAGTCGAATGCGGCATTATTTGTGGCACATCAGTTGATTCTTTAAAGAACCCTTGAGTAGCCAGAATGACCATTAGTTAATTACATATATAGGTAATCAGTAAGAAAACGCAACGGTGACGCTTTCTTTACATGATCAACGCGAACCAGGGTCAGAATATCTTTCTTAACAGAATTGTGTAGGCAGTTCTGAGCCGATAGGCATTTTCTTCGAGCTAACCCCCCCCCCGCAAAAACGCCCCATTTATGAGCTAACGGCAAAAAAATTTTAGCCACCTGAATTGATAGGGACGGAATAAATGACTTGTACCCGGTTTGATGAATCGAAAATTAATTCATGAAACTGGTCTACTCCGGCCTAACACCCGTTCCGGTCGGTGGTCCGTCAACCTGCTGTGTCTGACAGACTTCATCCCACCAGTAAGGAGGTGACAACTGGTTACATATGACGATTATAGTCCAACTATTATCAGTTCTGGTGCATGACAAATCTGTCATTATGCGCATATGCTTGGCATCTATATAAAAATCCCCTGGGTCACTAAAGTTCCATCGATAAAAGCCGATAACTAATGAGAAGAGAAATAATTCTCAGGAATTCGTATAGAAGGGATTATGAAGTTGCGATTTTTAATACTTTACACAGTATTTTTCGCCATCCCCCATGTTGAGGAACATGTCAATTGAATAGAACCCTAACCTTATTAATTATCTCTGTTGGGCTTACAGGGTGTGCTAGAGTATTACCTCTTGATTACGATAATTACAATGGAAGTGATGCTGCAACGTTGTATGTTCTTAACCGTGAAGGAAATGTAGGAACCATCTATCTGGGTTCTTACACCCTGAACAGCAAAGATAATTGCTACGATATGTCTGACCGCTATGAACTTGACTCAAATGTTTTTCAAGCTAAAGGGAACATAGTGATAAGTAAGGTAAAACCAGATGTCCTGTACTCTGTGTCGCAGCTCAAAAACTCTGGAAGATTCATTCAAAGTACTCACTCCTCACTCATTCCAGAGGCTGGCAAATATTACTATATAGCCTCGGGAAGCAAGGTTGTCCAGGTGCCCGCGGACTTCGTTCCTGATACGTCAGTAAACTCCGATGAAATAGTCAAAAATTATGGCAACAACCAGGTCAGATATTGGAATGTTAAAAAAATTTGCAGTCGCCCCTTTTGGAAAATTGGCTGATTGAAAAACCATTACTTATCTATCTTACTTTTTCGATTTATAGAGCGATAACAACCTTAAGAGAGCGCACTATTTTGTCAATAGTATTACGTCAATTGGACTAACTCATTCACTCATCAATAAGAAGGTTATAGTGTATGTCTTGTCCGCTTCTGGCAAGAATCGGACCGCCTAAAGCGTCAAGAGGTTTGCGCAGAGCGAAGTGCGGACCTTCTTGTACAAAGCATGTCGCCAGATTACAGTGAAGCCATTGATTGACAAGTGAGTAAAACCAGACGAGCAGCCAATGAAACAAAAACTTCGCCAACGTAACCAAGCCTGAATATCCAGGCAATTGCAACGTGCACAAAAAGAAGGAATGCCGTTAAGTTTTTTTATTAACTTTTCTTCAATTGGCGCAGCTGCATGTAATGGTGAGCGCCTTCAACGACGTAGTCGTCTCAAGTCGGACTGGAATCGCGCATTGTTTCACCCGGGTTGGGGAGACGTGCCGATTGTTGGGCCAAAAGTCACAGTTTATTGTGCCACTACATACAGATGAGGCGATCCCCGATTTCAACTGAGCCATAGAAAAAGCCCTTTTCCTGGCAAGCTAAATGGTTCATTCAGATAACTGATCGGTTCCTGAGGACAACAAATAATGCCATTCAATAATAAAAACCTGTTTATTACTCTCTTGTCCCTCTGCACATTCCAGACTTATGCAGCACAATGCACAGCGGAAACCTTCGCTAAAAACAAACTGAACAACTTCATCCTCCTGAGCCAGCAGACAAGAACAGAAATCCCCAAATCGGTTGAAATCACTATTGATAGTCCTGATGGGTATCTCCACGCATCGGCTCAAAGCAACTTCAGTCAATGCGGTGAGCTAATTGGCAGCAGTATAAAAGAGGTCAAAACCTCAACAGGCCCGAAAACAGTTTTCACGGCTACCAATGAAATTAAACTGAATAGAACGGAATTTGGCTGGCGCATCCAGTTGGATGCAAACGGGGTCATAGTCGATAACAACAGTCAGAAGACCACACAACTATATCGGCAGACACTGGAGGGAATGTACCAGCTTAACAATAAAGGATTTATCAGCCACGCGGTTAATCGTTCGATTATCGCGGCCACAAAAGCAGGAGATAAAGACAAAACCACCGTGGGCACAATAGACTACGTTTTCAATTCATCAGGGTTGCTGGCAAGGGCGGTAAACAAAGGAAGTTTGGCGATAGACAACAATACGATTGTATACAGCTATGATGGCAATCATCGCCTGATCAAAACCCAGTCCCCCTCAACCATAGAAGAGTATGCCTATGATAACGAGGGCCGTGAGCTGTCCCTGAGCAAGACCCAGACGTATTTCACCATCGAAAAAAAACTGACCACGTGCGAGGAGTGGAACTCGCATAGAGAATGCATACGCGCCAATATGGATATCATGATCGTCCCAGTCGATCGGACGGGTAAACAGTATGTGGACAAACATAAAGCCGTGATGACGGCGAAATACGAATACTGGAACTGACCATTTCACCCGCCATATGGGGTAGCCAAAATGGTATTGGAACCGAAACTTGATCCCTTATCTCATCCCGATTCTGAGCTGAACCGCCCCGGTACAGCTTGGTCGAAAGCCGACCTGAGCCCGTACGACTATCTGCCGACAGCACTGAATTTATCTATAAGGGGTTCGAAACCCATCCGTGCGAGATCGTACGCCAAGTGTATTTTTTGATGCGGATTCGAAAGGTATAGGGTCAGGAAAAGCAGAAGCGTAATCTCTGATGACAACAGCAGCATTATTCAAGTGGTTTCCTCCTGTTGTTAGGTAAACAGCAAAATCCTATAACAGCCACGACAACAGGTGAAGACTCTCATTTTCTCCATATTCACTCAAAGCATTAACGTCCGCTTCTGGCACATAGCTGTCCAAAATAGAGAGCAGGGGAATTATCACAATAAAGGTCTTTGAGATGCCAGGAGAAAGTGTGACGATGCAATGAGTAGAATCAGCGTGGCATGTTAAGCATCTGACATATTTCTTTTATTTTACATTCACTTACATTCATTTTTTGTCTTAGCCTGGTATGCTGGAGTAGCGTATTTTCCTGCTATGAATACTTAAAATAACGGTGGTTAATGATGACGAATATCGAAGTAGTGAAAGCGTATTTTAAATACTGCGTTGATGGGAAGGATGTAGAGCGTGTCAGTGAATTTTTCACAGAAGATGTGGTGATCCACCGCCCGGATTGTCCTGCTCCTTTAGTGGGTCTGGAAGTCTTTAAAAAGGGATTGCGCAAAATGTCACGGATCTGTACGACAGTATTGTGACGACTTTTCAGAAAGAGATTGTTGATGGCGACCAGGTCGTCGTAGCGCTAACACATGTAGCAAAAGGCTCAAACACCTGGAAAGGGTTTAACGTAGAGGGCAAGGAAGTGACCTGGACAAGCCTGACGTATTTTCGCTTTAACAATGAAGGTAAGGTGGTTGAAGAAATTGTGGAGCGAAATGAGCTACATATGTCACATCAGCTAGGTCTGGTTCTGTCTGACAAACATTGATCGCACAATACCTACTTTACGACGGAAGCCCGCTCTGTGCGGGCTTTTTCATCTCAGCATGAAAAAAGCCAGGCATTAAAACCTGGCTTTCTTCGGGAGCGGTGAGCCCGCTTATCCTCAGTACACGCCGCTTTGTAGGCGGCGCAAAGGGTTAAACGCGGCTACCCCACAGATCGTATTCGTCGGCGTTCTCTACTTTCACGCGCACGATATCGCCGGGTTTCACGTTTGTTTCACCGTTCAGGTAAACCGCGCCGTCGATTTCCGGGGCATCGGCCATGCTGCGGCCAATTGCGCCTTCTTCGTCGACTTCATCCACGATGACCATAATTTCGCGGCCCACTTTTTCCTGCAGGCGTTCAGCAGAAATTTGCTGTTGCAGCTGCATAAAGCGGTTCCAGCGCTCTTCTTTTACTTCTTCCGGCACCTGATCCGGCAGTTCATTGGCACCCGCACCTTCAACCGGGCTGTACTTGAAGCAGCCAACCCTGTCCAGACGCGCTTCTTTCAGGAAGTCGAGTAGCATCTGGAAGTCTTCTTCCGTTTCGCCAGGGAAGCCAACGATGAAAGTAGAACGCAGGGTCAGCTCCGGGCAGATTTCGCGCCACTGTTTGATGCGCGCCAGCTGGCGGTCCACAGACCCAGGGCGCTTCATCAACTTGAGAATGCGCGGGCTGGCGTGCTGCAGCGGGATATCGAGGTAAGGCAGGATTTTGCCTTCCGCCATCAGTGGGATAACGTCATCCACGTGTGGGTACGGGTAGACATAGTGCAGACGCGTCCAGATACCCAGTTTTGACAGTTCTTCACACAGATCAACCATGCTGGTTTTGACCGGCGCGCCATTGTGGAAACCGGTGCGGTGCTTCACGTCTACGCCGTAGGCGGAGGTGTCCTGGGAGATAACGAGGATCTCTTTGACGCCCGCATCGACCAGACGTTTCGCCTCGCTCAGCACCTCGCCAATCGGGCGGCTTACCAGATCGCCACGCATAGACGGGATGATGCAGAACGTACAGCGATGGTTGCAGCCTTCAGAAATTTTCAGGTAAGCATAATGACGCGGGGTCAGTTTGACGCCCTGTTCCGGTACGAGGCTCAGGAACGGATTGTGTTTCGGTTTGGGTACATAGTGGTGAACATGTTCCAGCACTTGCTCATAGCTATGAGGTCCGGTGATCTCCAGCACTTTCGGGTGAACTTCGCGGATCTGATCGACTTTCGCACCCAGACAGCCGGTGACAATCACCTTGCCGTTTTCGTTCAGCGCTTCACCGATCGCTTCCAGTGATTCTTGTACGGCGCTGTCGATAAAGCCGCAGGTATTGACGATAACCATATCGGCGTCGTCGTAGCTTGGCACCACGTCATAGCCTTCGGTACGCAGTTCAGTCAGGATTCGCTCCGAATCGACGAGGTTTTTCGGGCAGCCAAGGGATACGAAGCCGATTTTCGGCTGGTGGGTTACTTTGCTCATAGCTTAAAAATTGTTCAGTTATTGGAGTGGTCAGGGCAGGGATTCTACAGAGATCTGGGCAAAAATTGTATCGCAATCTCACCGGGCGTTCAGCACAGGCAAGATGAAGGTTATAGATACAATGTAAATTTTGTTAATTTATGGTGAATTATTGATCTCAGGCATCATTGTGTTCAAAAAATGACCATACTATTAAGTTGCACCATGAGTAGATAGAGGAGGAACAAGGTATGGTCGTTGGCAGACTGAGAACCGCTCTGCTTAACAAGCTGATCAACGCGCGAATCGATCTCGCCGCGTATCTGCAGTTGAGGAAAGCGAAAGGCTACATGTCAGTCAGCGAAAGTGATCGTCTGCGTGATAACTTTTTTGAATTGAATCGAGAACTTCACGATAAATCACGACTGCAGAAACTTCATCTGGATATAGAAGAATGGGAGGCAGTGCATCTTGCTGAAGGTGCATTAGCTGCCGCTGCCGTCTGCCTTATGAGCGGGCATCATGATTGTCCGACTTTCATTTCCGTCAACGCAGAGAAACTTGAAAACTGTCTGACGAATTTGACGCTCAGCATCCAGTGCCTGAAAACGCATTCCATGCTGGCACAGGTCTAAGCAGGGGGGAGGCAACTCCCCCTTATCATCCGTTTTTGTAAAAATAATTCTGCACGTCTTCTCGCTGACTACGCTTTAACGCATAGCCCTACAGGAGGCGTTATGCGTCGATCTCATCGCTGGTTACTCCCATTATTGCTGTTCTCAATGCTTGGCAATGCCGCGCCATCCGCAGTCAGGGTCGACGTGCTGCAAACCAAACTTGATCACCCATGGTCGCTGGCTTTTTTACCCGACAATCGCGGCATGTTGATTACGCTTAAAGGCGGCCAACTGCGGCACTGGCAAGCTGGCAAAGGGCTTTCCGATCCGCTGACGGGAGTGCCAAAAGTGTGGGCGCATGGGCAGGGGGGATTGCTGGACGTGGCGCTGGCACCAGACTTTGCACAGTCACGCCGCGTCTGGCTCAGTTTTTCGGAAAGCGATCTAAACGATAATGCGGGCACGGCGGTGGGGTATGGGCGACTCAGCGAAGACCTGAAACGTCTTGAGAACTTCCAGACCGTTTTTCGCCAAATGCCGAAACTCTCCACCGGAAACCATTTTGGCGGACGCCTGGTGTTTGATGGCAAAGGGCATCTGTTTATTGGCTTAGGGGAAAATAATCAGCGTCCTACTGCACAGGAACTGGATAAATTGCAGGGCAAAGTGGTACGTCTGACCGATCAGGGAAAAATCCCGCCCGATAACCCGTTTGTCAGCAAAGATGGGGCCCGCCCTGAAATCTGGGCGTATGGCATTCGTAATCCGCAGGGGATGGCAATGAACCCGTGGAGCAATACGCTCTGGCTGAATGAACATGGTCCCCGCGGCGGGGACGAAATCAATATTCCGGAAAAAGGCAAAAACTACGGCTGGCCGCTGGCAACCTGGGGAATTAACTACAGTGGTTTTAAAATCCCGGAAGCGAAAGGGGAGATAGTGGCGGGGACCGAGCAGCCGATTTTTTACTGGAAGCACTCACCCGCCGTCAGTGGCATGGCTTTTTATAACAGCGACAGATTCCCGCAGTGGCAGCAAAAACTCTTCATTGGGGCGTTAAAAGAGCAGAATGTGATTGTTATGACGGTCAATGGGAATACGGTGACGGAAGATGGACGTATCCTGGGGGAGCGAAGACAACGCATTCGCGATGTCCGCATCGGGCCAGACGGCTTTTTATATGTGTTAACCGATGAGTCCGACGGGGAATTACTCAGAGTGAGTCCGCGAACGTAGCGTGTGATGCCCTCAGACGCCGGGTTAGCCTGTGGCTCACAGACTAACCCGCTGACAGATGCCGTTTAGCTGACCGGGATCCTCACGATTTTACGGAACGCCGGACGTTCGCTGAGTTGCTGATACCAGCGCTCAAGGTTCGGACGCGGTGTCCAGGTCAGGCCGACATTGAACAGGTTATAGACGAAAGGTGCGATGGTGATATCGGCCACGCCAAATTCGTTACCGGAGAACCAGCGTTGAGTAGCCAGCGCGTCGTCAAGCATACCAAACAGGCCATCGCATACTTTCGCACTGGCGTCGATGGCCGCAGGATCGCGCTGTTCCACCGGGGTTCTGACCAACCCAAACAGGATGACGCGGTGCGCCGGACTCAATGTCTGGTTTGCCCAATCCATCCATTTTTCACCTTCCGCGCGTCGGGCCGGGGAGTCTACCCACAACCGGTTTTGCCCGTACTGTGCCGCCAGATAACGCACAATGCTATTGGATTCCCACAGCACAAGGTTGGCTTCATCATCACGCAGTAGCGGCACCAGACCGTTGGGATTCATGGCCAGATATTCAGCGTCATGATTGAGGCCAAATTGACCTCCGGCGAGAATGTGTTGAAAGGGTAATTCCAGCTCTTCAAGCGTCCATAACACTTTTTTTACGTTAGTCGAGTTGTTCCTTCCCCACAGCGTAATCATAGTAACCCCTTAATTTGATTGGACAGCCTTAGGGCTGCGTCGGCGTCTGACCGAGTACATGGTGAAATAAAGCTAATATTTACGCAACAGCCTGTAAAAAAATCGTGTGGAATGCAGCGTAGCGGGGCGTTATTGCATAAACTTTAAAAACTTTACCTGGTTACGGTTTCTTTAAGCTCGCAAGTGCGTTATTACTCACCAAACTTGTAACACGGTGATGTAACGTGTTTTTTTTGGAATGGATACTCGGGTGGCATTTATGAAGCAATACTCCTTTTCTCTTCGCAGCCTTGCTGCGGGCTCAGCACTATTATTCCTTTTTGCGCCGACCTTGCAGGCGGCCGAGCAGACAACCGCGCCGCCGAGCGTTGATGCGCGGGCATG
This sequence comes from Citrobacter sp. R56, assembly GCF_016811995.1. Lineage (GTDB taxonomy): Bacteria > Pseudomonadota > Gammaproteobacteria > Enterobacterales > Enterobacteriaceae > Citrobacter_D > Citrobacter_D enshiensis. Next base: position 3,000,896 of record NZ_CP069159.1, on the reverse strand, counting down.
GGTCCTGATGGATTACGCCAGCGGGAAAGTGCTGGCTGAAGGTAATGCGGATGAGAAACTCGACCCTGCCAGTCTGACTAAAATTATGACCAGCTACGTGGTCGGACAGGCGCTGAAGGCCGGAAAAATCAAGCTGACGGACATGGTGACGGTGGGGAAAGATGCCTGGGCGACGGGAAACCCGGCATTGCGTGGCTCATCGGTGATGTTCCTTAAGCCTGGCGATCAGGTGGCGGTTTCTGACCTGAACAAAGGCATTATCATTCAGTCCGGTAACGATGCCTGTATTGCCCTCGCCGATTATGTTGCTGGCAGCCAGGAATCGTTTATCGGATTAATGAATGGGTATGCGCAAAAACTTGGCCTGACCAATACGACCTTCCAGACGGTACACGGCCTGGATGCGCCAGGACAGTTCAGTACCGCCAGAGATATGGCCCTGCTGGGAAAAGCCTTGATCCACGATGTGCCTGAAGAGTACGCGATTCATAAAGAAAAAGAGTTTACGTTTAACAAAATTCGCCAGCCAAACCGTAACCGTCTGTTGTGGAGTACCAATCTGAATGTCGACGGAATGAAAACCGGGACAACGGCAGGCGCTGGTTACAATCTGGTTGCCTCCGCAACACAGGGCGATATGCGCCTGATCTCCGTGGTGTTGGGGACGAAAACTGACCGTGTTCGCTTTAATGAATCGGAGAAATTACTGACCTGGGGCTTCCGCTTTTTTGAAACGGTGACGCCAATTAAACCGGATGCCACGTTTGTCACGCAGCGCGTCTGGTTTGGCGATAAGAGCGAAGTGAACCTGGGGGCGGGTGAAGGCGGTTCGGTGACGATCCCGCGTGGACAGCTTAAAAATCTGAAAGCGAGCTTTACCCTGACTGAACCGCAGTTAACGGCGCCGCTGAAGAAAGGCCAGGTGGTGGGCACCATCGACTTTCAGCTTAACGGAAAATCCATTGAACAGCGCCCGTTGATGGTGATGGAAGCGGTGGAAGAGGGCGGATTCTTTAGCCGGATGTGGGATTTTGTGATGATGAAATTCCATCAATGGTTTGGCAGCTGGTTCGCGTAATCCCCGTAATGTCGGATGGCGGCATTTGCTGCCATCCGGTAAATATTGCCTCAATACATGAGTTTAATGCGCTGCGCTTTCGCGTAATCGACCAGTTCATCATCCGGGCGGCAGTCGCTGATGATGGTATCAAAACAGGTTAGTTCCCCCATTCGCGCCGGTCGCACTTTGCCAAATTTGCTGTGATCCACGACCAGAACGTGGTACTGCGCCATCGACATCGCCCACTGTTTCACCGGCAACTCTTCCAGATTAAAACAGGTTGCGCCTTTGCCGACATGCACGCCGGCAGCAGAATAGAAGGCGATATCCGGGCACAGGTTATTCAGGGTTTCCTGAAAATTGAGCGGCTTAAAAATGGCATTGCTGGCGTGAAATTCTCCACCGCACAGGATGGCGCGACACAATGGTTTTTCCTGCAACGCCAGAAAGGTATTCAGCGAATAGCAAACGGCGGTGAAGGGAAGTTCATTATCAATGGCTTCAATAATCCACGGCGTGGTGGTGCCGCAGTCGAAAAAAAGCGTCTGGTGCGGTTGTATCAGGCTTGCTGCCAGGTGCGCCGCGCGCCGTTTTTCTTCGACCAGACGGGATTTCTGATCGCTGAGTAAATAGTGACTGGCGCTACGGGGTTCCAGAACGATATAACCGCCCAACAATACAACGGGCGCGCTTTTATTGTTCAGATCGCGACGGATGGTCATCTCAGATACGCCCAGAAGGGTCGCGGCTTCTTTTAGGTGTAATTTATCGCTGCGCTTTAAGGCTTGCAGCAATTGACCAATACGCTCGTCGCGTCGTGTTTCCATAGTTCCCCTGGAGAGTTAAGTCATCACCCTGCACGGCGCAGGGCGATTAATACTACTCTTTTTTGGTAAGATTAGTCACGCACCCAGCCTTTTCGGATGGGAAGCGCAAAGCAAATGCGATAGCACGTTTGCAGGCTGCGATAGAGCGACGCGCCATATTTTTGCCAAACCATCTGTGCGCTCAGACATCCGATCATCGCCACCAGTAAACCGCCGACCATGTCCAGCGGCCAGTGCACGCCGAGGTAAACGCGCGACCAGGCGATTGTCACTGCAAGCACCATCAACACGGCACCTGACCAGATCCGGTGCCAGAACAAAAATGCCAGCGCAACGGTGAAAATCACCGTGCCGTGATCGCTGGGAAACGAATCATCTGCGGCATGATGCAGGAAGTTATAGCCAATATGGTCGACAAACGGACGATCGTGTGGGAACAGATGCCCCATGACCCAGGAGACGGCCAGACTGACTACTAGGGCGATCGCCATCTTTATGATTAACTGGCGTTGGGCGCAGACCTGCTCTCGCGGCCCCCAAAGCCAAAGTATCATCGCCAGCAACGGCACAATACTGATCAAATCTTTGGCAATGAAAATGGCGAGTTCAATTATCCACTGTGCGGAATCGGGGGTGGCGTTGATCAAAGAGAACAGCGAAGTATTAATATTTTCCAGCATAACATTCAGACTTAGCGCAATGAGGTGAATAAAGGACAGCCATGTAAATGACCCGTGCCTGGCTGAGAATAAAAGCCCTGCTAAAAACCGTAAAGCGGCATTGTCTTAAAGGCGTCATCTCAGGGTAATTAACAGAGTTCCGACAACATCATAGCGGTAGCAACTTAAATTAAGCTTAAAGGAAACAGATGCTAATCGACATTCTGTAAAAATGTGCGCTATTTGCGGTCAACGCGCATAATTTGCTATATCCGCAGACGCGCTTTCATTACACTTTGCGCGATTTTTCATTTGTGAAGAGATTGCATGCAAAACCGTTTATCTTCTGGCGCCCGACTCGGTCGTCAGGCATTGCTTTTCCCTCTCTGTCTGGTGCTCTACGAATTCTCCACCTATATCGCTAACGATATGATCCAGCCCGGCATGCTGGCGGTTGTGGAACAATACCAGGCCGGAATTGACTGGGTGCCGACATCAATGACCGCCTATCTCGCGGGCGGCATGTTTTTGCAGTGGCTGTTAGGGCCGCTGTCGGACCGTATTGGCCGTCGCCCGGTGATGCTCGCGGGCGTGGTGTGGTTCATCGTCACCTGCCTTGCCACACTGTTGGCGCAAAACATTGAGCAATTTACCTTTCTGCGCTTCTTGCAGGGGATAAGCCTGTGTTTCATCGGCGCCGTGGGTTATGCCGCGATTCAGGAATCTTTTGAAGAGGCGGTGTGCATTAAGATTACCGCGCTGATGGCCAACGTGGCGCTGATTGCGCCCTTGCTGGGGCCTCTCGTCGGGGCCGCGTGGGTGCATGTGCTGCCGTGGGAAGGCATGTTCGTTCTGTTTGCCGTACTGGCGGCATTCGCCTTTTTCGGCTTACAGCGTGCCATGCCGGAAACGGCAACCCGGATAGGCGAAAAACTCTCGCTGAAAGAGTTGTGGCGGGATTACAATCTGGTGTTAAAGAACGTGCGCTTTGTGGCAGGCGCGCTGGCGCTGGGATTTGTCAGTTTGCCTCTGCTGGCATGGATCGCACAGTCTCCCATTATTATCATTAGCGGCGAACAGCTCAGCAGTTATGAATATGGTCTGCTACAGGTTCCTATTTTTGGCGCACTCATCGCAGGGAACCTGGTGCTGGCGCGTCTGACGGCCAGACGGACGGTTCGTTCGTTAATTATCATGGGCGGCTGGCCGATTATGCTGGGGCTGATTCTCGCGGCTGCGGCGACGGTCGTCTCATCTCATGCCTATCTGTGGATGACGGCGGGCCTCAGTATCTATGCCTTTGGTATTGGCGTGGCAAACGCGGGGCTGGTGCGTTTGACTCTGTTTGCCAGCGACATGAGCAAAGGCACCGTGTCTGCCGCGATGGGTATGTTGCAGATGCTGATTTTTACCGTCGGTATCGAGGTGAGCAAATATGCTTATCTGGGCGGTGGAAACGGCCTGTTTAGCCTGTTTAATCTGGCAAACGGGATTATCTGGCTGATCCTTATGTTTATCTTCCTGAAAGATAAACAGGTAGGCGCTTCACGAGAAGGATAATCACCAGCCTGTCGGAGGGGATCCGGCAGGCTGGCTGTTTGAAACGTCGGTCATGCAAAGCAGGGCGCTCGCCGATCAGTGCGAGAACGGTGCCTCGTTGCGGAGTATCCTTTCAATCACGTCCAGCACGCCCTCTTTGTTGTTTGAGCCAGCACGGTACTTAGCGGCGGAGACCACGGCCTCTTTGGCATTCTCCATCGCATAGCTAAAACCGGCCTGGCGCAGCATTTCTATATCGTTACCGCCATCGCCGAAGACGGCGACTTCATCATCGTTGATACCCCAACGTTGTTGAAGCAGACGCAGGCCATTGGCCTTATGTACGCCTGGGATTATCAAATCGATACTGCCGTAACCGGTATGCACCGGCACCATGATATCGCCGATAGCCTCGTGCAGTTCAGCCTGCAGTTCAGGAATGCGCTCTTCGGAAATGTTAAGGCCGAATTTAAAGAAAATATCGTTGATATTGCTGAAGTTATCGACGAATTCAAGACGATGGTAGTACATCGCCGCCATCTCTTTTAAGGCATCGTCGTACTGCTTCAGGGTGTACGCACTGTTTTTACCGCAGGCGATAATTTCCATCTCCGGGCGCGTCAGCAAATGGTCAACCACCGCATGAAAATCGGCGCTGGGCAATTTACCGTTGAACACATCGTCTCCCTCGTTCACCACCCAACCGCCGTTTTCCGCAACGAAGGCGATTTCGTGGGCAATGTCAGGGAAAAAAGAGATGAGCTGATAATACTGGTTGCCGCTGGCGACCACAAAACGGATCCCTTTCTCTTTCATCTGCTGATACTGCGCCATAAACCGGTCACGGTTATAGGTTTTTTGGTCGCTCAGAAAAGTACCATCCATATCTACCGCAATTAACTTGATACCCATTAACCATTCTCCGTCGCAGTGTGCGTTTTTGTTTCTGGTTTAGCGACCGCTTTAGCAACCAGCGCCGCCAGCAGCACCAATGCCAGAACGACCAGCATGGCGCTACGCAACCCATAATGTTCGCCGAGATATCCCAACAAGGGCGGCCCGACGAGGAAGGCGAGATAACCGGTGGTGGCGACTACGCTGACGCGCGTCGGGGCGTCGGGGCCGGTATCGCTGGCGGCAGAGATCGTCAATGGGAAGCCGAGCGAGGCACCAAGCCCCCAGAGAACCACAGAGACACCAGCCACCCAGGCGCTATCTACAAAGACGATGAGACCAATACCGATTGCCCCCATTAGCGCGCTGGCGCGCACTACCGCCACGCGGCTATATCTGTCAATAAACCAGCCGCCGGTGAAGCGCCCAACGGTCATTCCTAACGTGAAACCAGCGTATATCAGAGAGCCGGACGTTGGGCTAAATCCGTGCCCGTCCACCATCAGCAATGGTAACCAGTCATTGGCGGACCCTTCCGCAAATGCCATCGCCAGTACCACTACGCCAATAAGCAACAGCTGGATATCCCGGTAAAAGGGCAGTCCTTTTTCAGCCGAGTGTGTGCCATCTGCGGCGTTTTTACCGGTGCCATCGGGGATTTCCCGAATGGCGATAAAAATAGGTGCAATGGCTATCATGCCAGCCAGCAAAATATGCGTTGTGGCCGGTACGCCAAATGCGGTCAACGTCATGCCCACACCGGCGCCTGCCAGCGTACCCAGACTATAAAAGCCATGCATCATCGGCAGGACGGTCTTGTTTAATTCGCGTTCAACCGCCGCGCCCTCGACGTTGATCGCAACCTCTGCAGAACCGAAACTGGCACCAAAAACACCTAAACCCAGCGCAAAGAGCAGCGGGGAGGTAAGCCCTAACGCAATGCTGAGGATGGCCATTCCCACAACCGCGCATGACATCGTTATCTGAATAACGTTGCGTGTACCAAATCGCTTCACCAGCCAGGCCGAACACAGGATACCGCTCATTGATCCAATCGAAAGACCAAACAGTACCGCCCCCATTTCCGCCGTTGAAATAGAAAGAATGTCCCGGATGGCGGGGGTGCGCGTCGCCCAGGACGCCATCAGCAACCCTGGTATGAAAAAGAACATAAACAGAGCCCAGGTTCGGCGTCTTAATGCCCTGCGTGATGAACTGGCGGTCATGAATTCAAGCCAAAAAAGAGAAGAAGGAAGACAACACTAACAACTTTGTGTACATTTGTACATAAATGGAATGAGAGGAAATAGTGTGCGACGTGCAAACGATCCAAACCGGCGAGAAAAAATCATTCAGGCCACGCTGGACGCGATAGTGACGTATGGTCTTCATACCGTGACGCATCGCAAAATCGCCACTATCGCGCAGGTGCCGCTGGGGTCAATGACTTACTACTTTTCAGGCATCGATGATCTTCTGATGGAGGCGTTTAGCGGTTTTACCGAAAGCATGTCGCAGCAATACCAGGCCTTTTTTGATGAAGTGAATGATGCGCAGGGTGCCTGCAATGCCATTACCGACATGATTTACGGCTCACGGGTCACAACGCCGGACAACATGGAACTGATGTACCAGCTGTATGCATTTGCCAGCCGTAAGCCAGCCTTAAAACAGGTGATGCAGAACTGGATGCAGCGCAGTCAGCGCACTCTGGAGCAGTGGTTTGATCCTGTTACCGCCCGTGCGCTGGACGCATTTTTAGAAGGTATGACTCTACATTTCGTGACAGACACCACGCCGCTCGCGCGAGAAGATATTCTGGTGATGGTAAAGCGAATCGCAGGGGAGAAGTGAGGCGACTTCAGCTGCCTCATCCGTCGAGCGTTGCACCCGCCGTCATATTGACCACCGTTGCGGTCATCGCGCTTGCGTGATCCGACGCGAGAAACGCCATCACCTCAGCCACTTGCGAAAGTGTTGGCAGCCGCTTGAGCATCGTGCTTTGCGCCGCGCCCGCTACCCACTCTTCTACGGATAATCCCATCGCCTGCGCCTTTGGCATAAACACGTCGCGGGTATAAGAGCCTGCCTGTACCGCATCGACAATCGCATGGCAACGCACGCAGATAGCGCGAATATTTCTCGGGCTAACTTCACTGGCCAGCGCTCTGGTGAACGCTTCTGTCCCTGCGCAACCGACAATGTGACCGGAGTGACCCGACACCGCCATCGGGCCTGCGGGGGCAACGACCGTGAGTAGGGTTCCAGCACGCTCACCCCCCATATGGGGAATGACCGCTTTGGATATATTGAAGTATGCAGACAGAAACGGGCTTATACCCTGCATGAATTCGGCCAGTGATAATTCTGTAATTCCTTTTCCCTGATTGTGGTTAAAGCCGGTGGCGTTTACCACGATGTCAATGCCGCCGGCCTGCTGGGCCAGTTGCGCCGTGTGCGTCAGGGTAGACTGTTCGTCGAGTACGTCGAGGGTAAATGTCCCGGCCATTCCTCCTGCGGCGCGGATTTCACCTGCAACACGATCCAGGCGAGTCTGGGTGCGTGCGCCAAGGTACACCTGCGCCCCTTCACGCGCCATTACATGCGCAACCGCGCTGCCAATTGCGCCGCTACCCCCGAAAATGACAGCGATTTTGCCTTCAAGTAACATTGCGTTATCCCATCACCCGTCTGCCCATTCAAAATTATGGGCAATAACCCGCATCATGCAAGCGGGCGCAGGTGGGCAACAGGTTATGTTGCAGTCGCTGATTTTAGGGCAAGGTCACGGGGGCTGCTTTTTCTTCGCATTCAGAGAGTTCACGTATGGCCTGCGCTAACTTTTCCTGGCTCTCACTTAATTGATTCGAAAGGGCTATATTGCTGACTGTCAGGGCATCAATCTCTGTCTTATGTTTTTTGTTTTTTTGGACCAGAACGACTGCCAGGACAGGAGCAAGTAAGGCTAACAAGGGCACAAAAACGAGAAATAAAATCATGTCTAAATCCTTTTACGCTATCAATATGAAACAGTTGTACGTTTTATACATGCAATCACTTCGATATCCGAAAAAGCACATTCGAAATTATTTTCTGTCGTTGGAATTTTAATTATAGCCGTAGTCAGTCTTGTCGCGATTGCGACCAGGAATCGAGGGTGTTCAGAAGTGAAGAGGGCGAAAACATCAGAGGGAAGGAACTCAGATTTCTGCGACCGGTTTTAGCGCAGGCACCATTTTGTCGCCAGGCATGGGAAAGCGGTCGTGTAATTGATTGATTTTAAATGTGGTAAATTTCAGGCAACAAAAAACCCATTTATGTCAATGGGTTAATAAAAACAAAGACTTGCAGGATAATCAATAATTTAGTTTGGTGGTGAGAGGTGACGATTACGGGGTATTGCCAACCGCTGTCGCCACTTTGTCGCCACTTGGCAGGGTAGCCAACGGGTTGAATCGCAGGGCTGTTTCAAGATGGTCTGGTGCCAGATGAGCATAGCGCATGGTCATTTTAATGTCGTGGTGACCCAGGATTTTCTGCAAGGCAAGGATGTTTCCACCTGACATCATAAAGTGAGCAGCGAACGTGTGGCGCAGGACGTGGGTAAGCTGCCCGCGCGGTAGCACGATAGAGGTTTTATCCATCACAGATAAAAACTGGAAATAGCAGTCGGTAAAGAACTTGAAGCCGTCCAGGGCAATTATTTCCTCATACAGCTCTTTGCTGATCGGAATGCTGCGGTTCTTTTTGCCTTTGGTCCTGACGAATGTGATTCGGTACTTTGTGACCTGGGAGCGGGTGAGGTTCACAGCTTCGCGCCAGCGTGCTCCGGTGCTCAGACAGATTTTAACGACCAGAGCGAGCAGGAGGCTTTGGCGGTTGCAGTCGTACAAAAGCTCAGTAATTTGTTCATGCGTCAACCATGCCATCTCCTTTTCTGCGATGGTGAATTTGCGCATGTTCTCCAGAGGGTTCGGCGCTGTCCATTCACCTAGTCGGGCCAGTTCGCTAAAAACGCTGCTAAGGTAGCTTTGCTCAAGGTTGATAGTTACCGGGCTGGCACCTTTCTTCCACTTGTCGCTAAAGTAAATTTCACCCGTCAGGCGTTTATCGCGGTAATGTGCGAACAATTTGGGACTTAGATCTGTAGCGAGAGGATTTTCGAGGGCATCGACTATCAAGAGTAGTTTGTCGTAAACATGCTCGCCAGCGGTAAGGGATTTGCCGTGCAGTTTGAACCAGAGTTCAACGATATCTTTCAACGTCCGACGGTCTGCCGATTCACCCAGCCAGGGCTTAGCCTCCGTTTCTTCCATAGTGTGGCGTTCAAAAGCCAATGCTTCACCTTTGGTGGAGAACTGCTTACGGACACGTCGCCCGCTACGCCCGGCGGGGTAGCATTCGCATATCCATTTTCCGTTTTCTTGTTTTCTGATTGACAAGTTAAACCTCCCACAGTGTGAGAGGTTATTTTAGCTGTATAAACATACAGTGCAAATGTTTGTTATTTGCTAAACAAACATACTTTACCTTTTCGGTTTTAAATTTATATAGGTTTCATCGTTGATTTCTGGAGAAAAAATAACCATGTGGTTGTTTTTATCATCAAAATAACCATAGCATTGTACTGATTTCTGTTTTTGATTAAGCCCAAGAAGTGGGGATGGGCGAGACTCTTCTTTTATTTTTTTAGAATAGAATCCACTGACTGTACCGTGTGTGTTTGAAGCGGTGTAATTAATTTCAAGGGATTCATCCATCCATTCAAATTTATATATTTGACCTATAACTGTTAATTTAACTTCTTTACCATTTCCATCAATCCATGAATCAATGTTAGGAATGAGGCTTTGCTCATTGTAATAATAATAAACATATAACCTAAGATCTTTTTGTAATTTCTTGGAATAAGCTATTGCCTCACTCCATTTTTTCTCTTCACTAGCCTTTTCTTTATTTATTTTTGTTAACAACTGATGAACATTTTCATGAGGTTTTTCAACCTTCAAAGCCTCGTTTGCCATTTCTTCTGCTGCTTTGAGATATCCACATTCCAGCAAGATGAAGCCAAGATTAACCATCGCTAGCGAAAAACCAGCTTTGCTAGATGAACTCCATAAATTAGTCGAAATTCCTTTTAAACTCAAATTTCCTGCTGTGACACCTAAATTATTTAGCGCTGCACCATGCTCTGGCTCAAGATTCAGTAGTTGCTTATAGTTGGATATCTGTATTGCATCAAGTGTTGAACCAATTGAAGCGTAAGCAGATGAGAACAAAGTTTCCTTATTAGTTGGGTCGTATTCTAATGCTTTATCGAGACAGAGTGCCTCATGAATTTTATTACCAGCTTTGTTTTCAATGGCAGCTAATTGAACATAACAGGAATATAGTTGATTGTTGAGGTTTTCTTTTTGGTTGTTAGAGGCATAACTAATTGCTTGGAGAATTATTTTTTTTGCACTTAATAAATCAAGATCTGAAACATATAATTTAGATAATCGAATGGTTAAATATACCTTACCTCTATGATCGCTGATTCTTTCTATTTCTTTTTCAAGAAAATCAATGGCTCTTTTGTATTGCTCTGTATAATCTAAACACATTATATAGCTGTTAATATAACTTCTTTTATCTTCATAAATGTTATTTGCTTCGATTATTTTTTGAATTTCTTTGAGTACGGATTCAGATTGGTTATGTTCATAAAGCTTATAAAGAAAAAATGAATGTTCTGAATTGTAATCTACAGTGTTTTTATTTAATTGGATAAAATCCTCAAAAAGTTGCTTTGCTTTGTCTTCGTCATTTTCATTTAATGCTTTGGTTACATCCAAATACCACCAGTTAGAGGGGTTATTATTTGTTTCAATGCTTTCTGGTTCAGTTGATTTTACTTCGTCTTGAATTTTAGTCGATTCCTCGAATTCACCTTCAAAATTACCTACTGGTGTACTCAGTTTGAGATTTTTTGAGACAAGTATTTTTTCAAAAAGACTTGCTATCTGACTGCGAAAAAGAAAACAAAGAATACCTACTAATATAGGCCATGAAGCATAAGTTAATATGATCTCAATGATTTTAAAAATACGTTCTTCCATGTTGCCACCGTTAGAGTATAGTTTTAATTATACGACCACATTGCGTAATATCATTCTTATCACAATCAAATGAGATGGTATCATTGGTGATCCTTAACTTATTTCCTGGAATACGGGCAATATGTCTAATACTATATAAACCGTCAATATTTACTAGCCATTTGCCATCTTGAATTTCTGAAGGTCGTCCGTCGACGACATAGAATATTGATGAATCATCAACTATAAAGACTTCCTGCGAATCTGTTGGAAGCATTACTTTGTCAAAATAAATAGTCCCAGCTGAAAAAATATTTCCATCAATGATTTTTTTCTTTTCTAAAGAAATAACATCGCTCTTGGAATGTTCAAACTTAGATCCAGAACCAGTAGACAACCAACCTAAAGAAACCCCGGTTTCTAAAGCGCAAGTGATCACCCAGTCTGAAGGAAAAATATCTCTCATATACCTAGTTGCTAAGGTGCTTTTAGAGACTTTTAAGTGATCTGCTAGGGCTTGCCGTGTCGAAAACCCATATGCCTCGACTAAACGCTCGATAGCTTCTCTTCCGCCGCTATTGAAATCCATTAAATCTCCTTTGGAGTCTTAAATCATTTGACAGATTCCAAAAGCGATCTTAATCTTCATTTCGAAGTTTGCTTTTGCAATCCTCATTCTTTGCCACTTTTAATCCTTGCTCTCCACAAGCAAGCTAACTTGGAATCTTGCTACATGAATCGTCATATTTCAATCTCAATTGCAACTCCACATGTAACTATTGAGCGGTATAGCGAACTGACGGGGTTATCCGTAGACACGATTAATGACATGCTGGCCGATGGGCGTCTTTTACGGCACAGGCTTAGGAAAGACAAAAAACGTGAAAAAGTTATGATCAACATTGCAGCCATGACTGTTGATGCACTCTCAGATTGCAACGTCTCCATCAATTAGTTCGATTTTGAGACCGACTGAGGGCAATGACTATGTTTGATTACCAGACCTCTAAACATGCGCACTTTGATGCGGCTTGCCGAGCATTTGCAATTGAACACAATCTGGAAGATGTGGCCGCAGCCGTTGGTATGAGGCCGCAGATCCTGCGCAACAAATTGAACCCTGCGCAGCCGCACCGTTTAACCTGTGACGAGCTTTTAGCCATTACGGATTACACCGAAGATGCGCGTTTACTGGATGGGATGCTGGGGCAGATTAACTGCCTTCCATCTGTGCCGGTGAACAATGCCACTGAAGGCAATATGCAACTGTGCGCCTTGAGTGCCACAGCCAGTGTGGGCGCAATTGCTGGGGAAGCCGTATCAACTGGTCACATGACCGCCGCCCGCCGTACACAAATTCTGGATCGCGCTCGCGATGCAATCCGTAGCCTTTCCGTGCTGGCTTACACCGTTGAAAGCCGTATTCAGTCTGCGCCCGTTCTGGCCGCAGCGGTGGATCTGGTGACAACTAACGCTACCAGCCTGATGTGAACAGGGCGTAATGGCAGCGCCGTGACCAAAGAAGAGATGGTTATGCAATTACTTAGGAATACCGCCAGCCAGCAAAGCCAAGAGTTTTTCAAACTTCGTCAGTGGTTCAATGTCGCGGCGAAGCTCGATAGATGCTCTGTTTCTTGCGGGATTGTAGAGAGAAGTCAGGGCGTTACTGTCGAATTCTTCGAGTTCATCCAGACGCCTGGAAATTTCTGCGTCACTCGCAGCATGGATATCACTAAGCAATCGGGAGTAGCGCTTTTTTTGGGCTTCAGCTCCGGCTGCTTTATCGGCGGGTTTATATGCCACCCGGTAGGCAGAAAAAATGACAGCGAGAATACCGCACAGCCAGCCGAACTGAACGCCGACGCTAGTAAGTCCTCCAGTGAGAATGAGCAAAAAATTCATGAGGTTGTCAGTGCGCCGGTTGAATGTTTCGGTCATCACTTCAAGGTAGTAGCAGTAGGTGGCCTGAAATATCAGGTCAGAGGCTGGCTGGTTACTCATAGTCGTTTATTCCTGTTTTTTCTCACCTTTATCGCTCTGATCTTTCATTGGCGCAGGTGCGGGTTTATGAAGTCGATGAAATTTGTTGTCGTCATCGTCGGCCATATTTGTAGCTCCTATGTGCGGTTGAAAATTGAACCGGGTTGTCTTGCCAGATCCTCCGGTAATCGATCGCATGCCCATGCGCCGGGCATGGCTAAATATCCCGGCAATCATACTGTTACGTTGAGGGGGAAACAATGAAAGCGTTTGTCTCTTATCTGAAAAATGAATCACCGTCCATGCAACGGGCAAGCGGTTCAACAGGGTGGATAGAGCTCCCAAACGGTCAGCGCTGGAATCCCGGCCACACTTATAAATTCAATGCAAACGAACCAATCCGCACGAAAACTGGTTCGGTTTTACGTTTCTTATCAACTAAGGCCGGCCGTTTGGTTGGAATGATGAGAGGGCGTTATGGCCATTAGTCAGGAACAGCAAAAACGAGGGCTGGAGCATCTAAAACAGATACGCCGCAAGTATTTCAGCGAAAGCAGTGAAGCAGCTGCATGGTGGGACAACTTAACACCTGAATGGCGCGGCGTGGTTCTTCATGCTGCTGCGGTTAACTCCAGTCCCGGTGTCTTTAAAGCCCACTTAAGCAAATTTTGCTGGCGTGAACTTTATGAACGCCTGGGCTATCAGATGCCGGATGGTTCGCTGTACGCTGGCGGCGCAGAAAAGGCGCTGTTTGCCGGTCGTCCGGTCGATATTCCGGCAGAGTTCAGCCAGGGTGCTGCTGGCGGTAATTCCATGACACTGCCGGTTATCCAGAGTTTGCGACCGGGTGCGGAGCTGAACGGGGAGCGTGTGACCAAAGTCCATCTGACCAATGACACGATGGCTATCACATGGACACCCAGGAACCACGCCACGGGTAAGCCATTGCAGAAAACACCGGCACAACGCCAGATTGAAAGTCATTACCCGGAACTGGCCTCCGGGCTTCATTTGCCGAAAATGGCCAGAGTGGTATCACACAGCGAGGCGGTCACCAGCGGTAATTTTGCCGATCCGTTCCGGCCACGGTATGCCGTTGACGTGCAGCTGCTTGATGCGGACGGGAACCCGGACAATCAGACGCCGGTTTATACCGCAGTACCGCTGCCGGTACCTATGGCCGGTCATGACTCCGGCATGTTCCAGTTCCCACCGGAAGGAACGCTGGTTGAAGTCGCGTTTACCGCAGGTCGACCGGATAAGCCGTTTATCAGGCAGACGTTGCCGGATGGTACCAGTCTGCCGGATGTTAAACCCGGTGAGCAGTTGCAACAGCAGCGGGCTGAAGTGTCGCAGCGTGTTACCCAGGCTGGCGACTGGGTGCGGCAGACCGATCAGTCCATCAGTGAAACATCAATGGCGCGGATGGTGAAAGCAGATACAGAACAGCGCGATCTGATCAGCCGCGAAACCACGGTTAAAGCCACGGATAAAACCACTGTGGTGGGTACCGCCTCCCTGCTGGCCGGAGCCATTCAGCAGGTCAGTGCCGGGGATTTTAGCCAGGCAGTGAAAGGCAACAGGCTGGTCAGCATTGAAGGGAATGACGAAACCGATATAACCGGGAAACAGTCCACGAAAGTGGCCGGTGCCGTGGCCGTTGACGTGGGGGAAAGCCTGACAGAAAAGATTGCCGCGCTGCGCAAATCCGTGGCCGCTGGCGGTCAGCAGGTTATGGGGGCAACGGTGCATATTGGCAGTGAGAGTACCAACGCCCTGACCATGATGCTGGACACCATTGATTTGCTGGCAGAACTGGCGCGGCAATGCGCGAGCCATTCACACCCCAGTGTCGGTACGCCGACCAATGCCGGAGCGTTTACCCAGACGGCGACGAAGGCCGGACAAACCCGCAGTAAGTACCAGAGCATAATCGCCTGACCATCCCATCAGCCCGCATCTAAGCGGGCTTTTTTGTACCCCTCGCCTGACGTCCTGCGGCGCAATCTGAGCGCCAAAAGCCACACGCTGACACCGCGTAACACCTGAAAAGGATCTGTGCTGTCACGTTGCGCTGACGTAGCCACACGCAGACAAAATAAATCTTTCGCAGACAAAAACGGCACTACACCGCACCCGCCTGCGGTTTCTGGATCGATAAAATTTTTCAGTTTTATTTTTCTACAAACCAGACCGCCAGGCTGCGCCAGCATTGGCGGCTTTGCGGAAAACATAAACTGAAAAGATTGAAAAGAATTTCAGTGTTTTTCATTTTCAAGGATTGTTTGAGGATCTAAGTGAATTTGCAACACTCAGATAAATAAGGAAATAAGTACTTTACAGCGAGTAGGGAAAGGTTCGGGCTGTGCTATGATGAAGAAAACAAAAAACCCACGAAACGAGGAACATCGGGGGTTTTGGAACATTTTTTAATTTATCAAAATCTGAAAAATTTTCTCAGTCTTCGCGCATAAATTTTTCGCGAGTATATTGATCGGCACTACATAAGCCCCCGTTATCTTGCTCATCTTGTGTTAGAGGCTGTCCACAAATGCTACACGTATTGTGTTCAAGGGTAGCACCACACCAAGCACATTCTTGTTCGAAAATCAAAAAGGTATCATGATTGCATTCGTAACAGGTTTCATAAATTGGCTCACTACCATCGCGAGGGTCATAATCATTGGCAACATGAAAAGCGTGATAGAGTTCCGGTGCAATCAGGTCTGCGTAACCGCAGCTAACACAACGATATTTAAATTTATCTTTATGCTGTTTAACAGTGAGTTCTAACGCTAAGTCTTCATCCGCCGCCTTAATGAGTTGCGATCCGCACATCTGGCAATTGCAATCATCTAAATAGGTTTGCATCCCATCAGGGATATCTGCGGATTGCCAACTGTCTTCACATTCAGCAAGTTTTTCGTTGTAGAAATCCTTGTGAGCAAGCATCTTTTCCCAAGCCCCACCTAAGACATCCATTGGAACTTGTTGTAACTCATTAGTAATGAAATCACTTAGGACGGGAAAAAGGTCGGCAACAAATCCGCCAACTTCGCCATATGTATGCTTAGGATGTAAGTGTTCAAGATGATTCCTACAATCTTGTAGTTGTTTGATTGCATCCCAATCAACGTTTATGCCGAATCCTTTGAAACGCTGCTCAATACCTTGGACATCGATAGTTGTTTTCTTAAATTTTCCATCCGGAACCCACCTAACGCCACCATTGTCATCCGATTCCGGTACGATGGATGGGGGGTTAAAAATTATTGTGTAGGCATCGACTGGATTATTTACGGACGCAGCAATTTTGTATTTGAACAAAAGCAGCATTCCAGCAAAGAGATTTCTTACTGATGAAAGTGCTCTATGTGGATTCCCTCCTGCATCGGAAGGAGAAGTTGCTAGCGAGAAATCCTCTATGCCTAATTGTATAGAGATTACTGCGTTGTCGAACAATTTAGCTGCATCAAGAGTTGGTAAGGATTGATTGCTCATAACGAAGTTCCATATCGTAGGGTACCAAGTTTATTTTGGCAGAAAATGAACAAGTAAGAATAGTAAGAAAGGTGGGGGAAGTAAACTTCGCCGCCATTTTGTCGCCATTAGGCTTAAAGGTGTGGCATAAGTGATTGATTATAAAGACTATAAATTTAAGGCAACAAAAAACCCATCAACCTTGAACCAAAACGGCGGGGTTGATGGGCTCCACAAATTGGGGACATCAAAGAAAAGCAGTGGCACTAGTTATGACTGACACCTTTAAGAAAAGTTCTACTAACCTGCAAAAATTTTTCACTTAAAGGCAAATGTCAGTTTTATCCTAAGCCGGGCCAGATGATGACGATCAGTGTCCCCGCCAGCGTCAGCAAGACGTTGGCAATCGCATAGGTGCCTGCGTAACCTAACGCAGGGATGTTGCTGCGTGCGGTATCGCTGATGATTTCCATCGCCGGGGCGCAGGTTCGAGCCCCCATCATCGCGCCAAACAATAAGGCGCGGTTCATGCGTAATACATAGGCGCCAAACAGGAAGCAGATGACGACGGGCACCAGGCTGACCACCAGACCCGCAATCAGCATTTGCCCGCCGACAGCGCCAAGTCCGTTGCCGATACCACTACCTGCACTCAAACCGACGCCTGCCATGAATACCATCAGGCCAAACTCTTTCACCATGTTCAGCGCCCCCTGAGGGATGTAGCCAAAGGTGGGGTGGTTGGCGCGCAGAAAGCCCAGCATGATTCCGGCAAACAGCAGCCCGGCAGCATTACCGATTCCGAAACTGAAGTTGCTGAACTGGAAGGTGATCATCCCGATCATCAGGCCAATGATAAAGAAAGCGCAGAAGGCCAGCAGGTCAGTGACCTGGCTGTGGATGGAGATAAAACCAATGCGATCCGCAATGGTTTTGACACGACGGGCATCGCCGCTCACCTGCAGGACATCACCTTTGTTCAGCACCACGTTGTCGTCGATGGGCATTTCAATCTGGCTGCGGATCACGCGGTTAAGAAAACAACCGTGGTCAGTGAGTTTCAACTGCGCAAGACGGCGTCCCACGGCATTGTGGTTTTTCACCACGATCTCTTCGGTAACGATGCGCATGTCGAGCAAATCGCGATCGAAGACCTCTTTCCCATTACGGAAGCTGTGATCGAGGCGGGCATGGGCATCAGGGTAGCCCACTAACGCGATTTCATCGCCCATTTGCAACACCGCATCGCCATCGGGATTCGCCAGAATACCGTTACGGCGGATCCGCTCGATGTAGCAGCCGGTCTGACGATAAATACCCAGCTCGCGCAGATTTTTACCGTCGGCCCATGCAACGAGTTCCGGCCCCACACGGTAGGCGCGGATAACCGGCAGATAGACTTTACGGTTAGCGTCAGTGTCCAGACCGCGTTCACGCGCGATCTGCTGGGCGCTGGTTTGCAGATCCTGGTGCTGGAGTTTAGGCAGGTAACGGGCGCCGACAATTAAACTGACCAGACCGATCAGATAGGTTAGCGCGTAGCCCAGGCTCAGGTTATCCAGCGCGGCGGAAAGCTGGGAGCTTTCCATTCCGGAATGGCGCAGCGTGTCGCCCGCACCGACAAGCACCGGCGTGGAGGTCATCGAACCGGCGAGCATACCGGCCGTCAGGCCGATGTCCCAGCCAAACAGCTTACCTAACCCCAGGGCGATCAGCATGGCACTACCCACCATCACCAGGGCTAACATCAGATAATTTTTCCCATCGCGAAAAAAAATGGAAAAAAAGTTAGGCCCAGCTTCCACGCCGACGCAGAAAATAAACAGCATAAAGCCGAGATTCAGGGCGTCAGTGTTAATACTGAAGTGCTGCTGCCCTAATAATAATGAGACGACTAAAACGCCAATGGAATTACCGAGTTGGACCGATCCCAGGCGCAATTTGCCCAGACACAGGCCAAGCGCAAGGACCACAAATAATAACAGGATGTAATTCCCATTTAACAAATCTGCGACGTTTATATTCACGGAGACTAACTTCTTGTTTACTAGTAAGCTGTTGAAAGAAATGACAATTTACGCTAATGTTTTTGCCATGAATTAAGGGGCGACGGCATCGTGCACAGCCTCCAAAATAAAAGCAACAAAGCAATTTATGCGGTTAGTTTAATCTCATTACGTATCAACGGCTATAAGAATCGTGTGGGCGTGTTTTGGCATGGAATGCCGGATGACTTTATCTGACTGGACGCCTTCGGGCGAAAAGAGTGTTCGATAGAGATAGTGTCAGGAGGAACGATTGAAACATAAACAAGGTTGGGCAGGCGCTGTCTGCTGCTTTGTACTCTTTATTGTGGTGTGTCTTTCATTAGTGATGAACGTGAAAGGGGCGTTTCGGGCTGCAGGTCATCCTGAGATTGGGTTACTGTTTTTTACGCTACCCGGTGCCGTGGCCAGTTTCTGGTCCCATCGCAGGGAAGTGATTAAACCCCTGTTTGGCGCGATGCTGGCGGCGCCCTGTTGTCTGTTGCTAATGCGGTTTTTTTTCACACCAACCCGCTCTTTGTGGCAGGAGCTTGCGTGGTTGTTTAGCGCGGTGTTCTGGTGTGCGCTTGGGGCACTCTGCTTTTTATTTATCAGCAATTTGTTTGACCCACGGCGCAAGAAAAGCGAATAACGCCCTCATGACGAGGGCGTTACGTCGCATCAGGCAAACAGATTGACGTTCTCTTTTGCCCATGCTTCAAAATCGGTGCAGCCGCCGATGTGTTTTTGATCGACAAAAATCTGCGGTACGGTCTCAACCGGTTTGCCAACAGTCTTTTCCAGATCTGCTTTCGAAATCCCTTCAGCGTGAATATCGATATAGCGATAGTTGAAATCGTCGTGCTCATTGCTTAATTTCTCTGCCAGCTCTTTGGCGCGTACGCAATAGGGGCATCCTGGACGACCGAAAATCACGGTAAACATTGTTTCTCTCCTCGAACTTACTGAGCCTGACGGCGAATCCCGTAATGATGCCGCTAAATGGCGTGGATGAAAAGCAGGTTGCACCTGTTGCTTTGATATCTTTAGGCTATATCTGTTAAGCAAGGCACATCCGAACGTTTTACAATGAGCATCCGTTCATCGGGAGACATCATATGCGGACGATTGGCGCGCTACCCAAAAGTGTGTTGATACTGGAGTTTTTCGGTATGGTGATATTGGCGCTGGCCCTGTTATCGCTCAATCACACTCTCACACTGCCTGCACCTTTTAACACTTCGCTGGCGGAGATCGTGATGATCTTTATTGGCGTCCTGCTGATGCTGCCTGCCGCAGTCGTGCTGATGTGGCGAATCGCGCAACGACTCGCTCCACAACTGATGATGCGTACCCCCGACACCTCATCCCGTTCTGACAGAGATAAACCTCATGACTCCAACCATTGATTTACTGCGTGGCCACCGTTCTATTCGCCATTTTACTGATGAAGCGCTTTCCGATGCGCAGCGCGAGGCGATTATCGCCGCCGCGCAGGGGACGTCGAGCTCCAGCTTTCTGCAGTGCAGTTCTATCATCCGTATTACCGATAAAACACGGCGTGAAGCGCTGGTAAGCTTAACTGGTGGGCAAAAACACGTGGCTCAGGCCGCCGAGTTTTGGGTTTTTTGCGCGGATTTTAATCGCCATTTACAGATTTGCCCCGATGCCCAGTTAGGCCTTGCGGAGCAGTTATTGCTGGGGGTGGTCGACACTGCGATGATGGCGCAAAATGCGCTGACCGCCGCGGAATCCCTGGGGCTGGGCGGGGTGTTCATTGGGGGGCTGCGTAATAATATCGAGGCGGTAACGGAAATGCTGAAATTGCCAAAACACGTGCTGCCGCTGTTTGGCTTGTGTCTCGGTTGGCCCGCCGATAATCCTGGGGTTAAACCGCGTTTGCCAGCCGGATTGATTGTTCACGAGAACCAGTATCAGCCGATGGATGCTTCTTTGTTAGCACACTATGACGAGCAGATCGCACACTATTACCAGACGCGAGACAGCAACGCGCGCCGCGATACCTGGAGCGATCATATTCGGCGTACCATCATTAAAGAAAACCGACCTTTCATTCTGGAATATTTACATAAACAAGGCTGGGCGACGCGCTAAAGGCAATAACCCAGTGTATGATACGCAGGCTTTTACCAGGTCTTTCAGAGAGGTGCAGGGTGAAAATTGCCATTTTGTCCCGGGACGGAACGCTCTATTCTTGTAAACGCCTGCGAGAAGCGGCGATGAAACGCGGCCATCTGGTTGATATTCTCGATCCCCTTTCCTGCTATATGAACGTCAGTCCGGCAGGGTCGTCCATTCATTACAAAGGCCGCCAGCTTCCTCAGTATGATGCGGTCATCCCGCGTATTGGCTCCGCGATAACGTTTTACGGCACGGCGTCCCTGCGTCAGTTTGAGCTGCTCGGCAGCTACCCGCTTAATGAATCCGTTGCGATCACCCGCGCGCGCGACAAGCTGCGTTCGTTACAGTTACTCGCCCGGCAAGGGATTGATTTGCCCATTACCGGGATCGCCCATTCGCCAGATGACACGAGTGATCTGATCGAGATGGTTGGTGGCGCGCCGCTGGTGGTTAAACTGGTCGAGGGAACGCAGGGGATTGGCGTCGTGCTGGCCGAAACGCGCCAGGCGGCGGAGAGCGTGGTTGACGCCTTTCGCGGGCTTAACGCGCATATTCTGGTGCAGGAGTATATTGCGGAAGCCAAAGGTCGCGATATTCGCTGTCTGGTGGTGGGCGATGAGGTTGTGGCGGCTATCGAACGGCGGGCAAAAGAGGGCGATTTTCGCTCTAACCTGCATCGCGGCGGTGTTGCCAGCATTGCCCAAATTACGGCTCGTGAACGAGAGATTGCCATCAAGGCTGCGCAAACGCTGGGGCTGGATGTCGCGGGAGTCGATATTTTGCGCGCCGAGCGGGGGCCGTTAGTGATGGAAGTGAACGCATCGCCAGGCCTGGAAGGTGTCGAGAAAACCACAGGGGTTGATATTGCCGGGCGAATGATCCAGTGGATTGAACGTCACGCGACAGCCGAATTTTGCCTTAAAACGGGTGGCTAATCTCAATATTGTCCCTAATCGTGGTATGACGCGGTCTTTTTGCGTAAGCTGTGCCCGGTATTTTTTCATCGTAAGAGGTAGCACATTATTATGACATCACTGGTCGTTCCCACTCTGGATACGTTGCGTCAATGGCTCGACGACCTGGGCATGAGTTTTTTTGAATGTGATACTTGCCAGGCGCTGCATTTACCGCATATGCAGAACTTCGATGGCATCTACGACGCAAAAATTGATTTGGTGGATAACACGCTGCTGTTTTCTGCCATGGCGGAAGTCAGACCTTCCGCGCTGTTGCCGCTGGCGGCCGATTTATCCGCGATTAACGCCAGTTCGTTAACCGTGAAAGCGTTTCTCGACATGCAGGATGACAATCTGCCGAAGCTGGTGGTTTGCCAGTCGTTATCCGTGATGCCTGGGGTGACGTACGAACAGTTTGAGTGGTTTGTTCGTCAGAGCGAAGAGCAGATCTCAATGGTTATCCTGGAAGCCGGGGCGCACCAACTTTTGTTCAGCGCTGACGAAGACGCGCAAAAAGACGGCGCTGAAAACCATTTTCTTCACTGATCCCTTTCAAAAAAAAGCAGCCGCTGCCAAAGCGGCTACTGTTTTCATTGCGTTATGCTGCATTTAACCTTTTCTTAAAGAATTATTCACTTCCTTTCTGACAGTTTCGCTTTACGTCATAGACAAATCCTGCATAAAAAATTGATAAAAGGCGTTTTTTAATCTGAGCTATAGTCTCAAACCCTGGCTAAAGTTATTCTTGCGAGGCTTTTATATCGCGAGCAATGACGGCAGGGGGAGAGTCGACTCTTCTTTACCTGTGTCGGATGAAAAAATATGCATATTTTTTGCATATCTTAGAATGTGACAATATTGATTCGTTTGTTAACGGATTTTCATAAGGAAAGAGATTATGACCGCCTTAAATAAAAAATGGCTATCGGGTCTGGTTGCGGGCGCTTTGATGGCCGTCTCTGCCGGCACGCTCGCTGCTGAACAAAAAACCCTTCATATCTATAACTGGTCTGATTATATCGCCCCGGATACGGTGGCTAATTTTGAAAAAGAGACAGGCATTAAAGTTATCTATGACGTGTTTGACTCCAATGAAGTCCTTGAAGGTAAATTGATGGCCGGGAGTACCGGTTTTGATCTGGTGGTGCCATCCGCGAGCTTTATGGAACGTCAGTTAACGGCGGGTGTGTTTCAACCTCTGGATAAAAGCAAACTTCCTGACTGGAAAAACCTCGATCCTGAATTATTGAAGCTGGTTGCCAAGCACGATCCGGGCAATAAATTTGCGATGCCGTATATGTGGGCGACGACCGGTATTGGCTACAACGTCGATAAAGTGAAAGCGGTGCTGGGGGAAGATGCCCCGGTGAACAGCTGGGATCTGATCTTTAAACCTGAAAATCTCGAGAAGCTGAAAAGCTGTGGTGTCTCTTTCCTGGATGCACCTGAAGAGGTGTTTTCTACGGTGCTGAACTATCTGGGCAAAGATCCGAACAGTACTAAGGCAGATGATTATACCGGCCCGGCAACCGAGCTGTTGCTGAAGCTGCGTCCCAATATTCGCTACTTCCATTCCTCGCAATACATCAACGATCTAGCCAATGGCGACATTTGTGTGGCGATTGGCTGGGCAGGGGATGTCTGGCAGGCCGCTAACCGTGCAAAAGAAGCTAAAAATGGCGTAAATATTTCCTATTCGATCCCGAAAGAGGGGGCGATGGCGTTCTTTGACGTCTTTGCGATGCCTGCTGACGCGAAGAATAAAGAGGAGGCTTATCAGTTCCTCAACTATCTGTTGCGTCCGGATGTGATTGCTCACATTTCCGATCATGTGTTCTACGCTAACGCTAACAAAGAAGCGACAACGTTGGTCAGCCCGGAAGTCCGTGACAACCCGGGTATTTATCCGCCAGCGGATGTACGCGCCAAAATGTTCACACTGAAAGTTCAGGATCCGAAGATCGACCGTGTTCGTACACGTGCCTGGACCAAGGTGAAGAGCGGTAAATAAGCGTTTGAGGTTATTGCCCGGTAACGCACACGCTTACCCGTCCTGCAGGACATTACGTTTTGTGGGGCGGGTAACTAACACGCTACCCGGCAATGCGCACCGTGATGGTGCGTAATTTGCCCTGTTTTTTTGTTTTATGCCGGAGAGCACCCCGTGAATGAGCCAATCCCCCGCCCGCAGGCGAAAATCCGTAAAGCGCTAACGCCGCTTCTTGAAATCCGCAATCTGACTAAGTCATATGACGGTCAGAGTGCCGTGGATGACGTCAATCTCACTATTTATAAAGGCGAAATATTTGCATTACTTGGCGCATCGGGCTGCGGGAAATCCACGCTGCTGCGGATGCTGGCGGGTTTTGAACAACCGACCACCGGACAAATCATTCTGGACGGCGTTGATTTGGCGCATGTACCGCCTTATCTGCGCCCGATCAATATGATGTTTCAGTCTTATGCGCTGTTTCCACACATGACGGTGGAGCAGAACATTGCGTTTGGCCTCAAACAGGACAAGTTGCCAAAGGGCGAAATCGACGCGCGAGTGACTGAAATGCTGGGGCTGGTGCACATGCAGGAGTTTGCCAAACGTAAGCCGCACCAGCTTTCGGGTGGGCAACGTCAGCGCGTGGCACTGGCGCGCAGTCTGGCTAAGCGTCCGAAGTTACTGCTGCTTGACGAACCTATGGGCGCACTGGATAAAAAACTGCGTGACCGGATGCAACTGGAAGTGGTCGATATCCTCGAACGCGTGGGCGCGACCTGCGTCATGGTGACGCATGACCAGGAAGAAGCGATGACCATGGCCGGGCGTATTGCGATCATGAATCGCGGCAAGTTTGTACAAATTGGCGAGCCGGAAGAGATCTATGAACATCCGACCACCCGGTATAGCGCGGAGTTTATCGGTTCTGTGAATGTCTTTGAGGGCTTGTTGAAAGACCGTCAGGAAGATGGCCTGGTGATCGACTCTCCAGGGTTGGTGCATCCCTTAAAGGTGGATGCCGATGCGTCGATTGTCGATAACGTGCCGGTGTATGTCGCGCTTCGTCCTGAGAAGATCATGCTCTGTGAGGCGCCACCGGCCGATGGCTACAATTTTGCCGTGGGTGAAGTGGTGCATATCGCCTATCTCGGCGATCTCTCCATTTATCATGTGCGTGTGAAAAGCGGTCAGATGATCAGCGCCCAGTTACAGAATGAACACCGCTATCGCAAAGGTTTACCCACCTGGGGCGATGAAGTGCGTCTGTGTTGGGATGCGGACAGCTGCGTGGTGTTGACGGTTTAAGGAGCGAAGATGAGTACACTTGAACCTGCGGCACGCGTGAACAAACACAGCAACTTCACGCTGTTTATGTCGCGTATGCAAATGAAGCACGGGCGCAAGATGGTCATTGCGCTGCCCTATATCTGGCTGATCCTGCTCTTTCTGCTGCCTTTTCTGATTGTCTTTAAAATCAGTCTGTCGGAGATGGCGCGGGCGATTCCGCCGTATACCAATCTGATGGAGTGGGCTGACGGGCAGTTGTCTGTCACGCTCAATCTGGGGAATTTCCTGCAACTGACGGACGATCCGCTCTATTTTGACGCGTATCTGCAATCACTGCAGGTGGCGGGGATTTCGACACTCTGCTGTTTGCTGCTGGGGTATCCATTGGCGTGGGCGGTGGCGCACAGCAAATCCTCGACGCGCAACATACTGTTATTGCTGGTGATTTTACCGTCATGGACCTCGTTTTTGATCCGCGTTTATGCCTGGATGGGGATTCTAAAAAATAACGGGGTGCTGAATAACTTCCTGATGTGGCTGGGGGTCATTGATCAGCCGTTGACGATTCTGCACACCAATCTGGCGGTGTACATTGGGATTGTGTATGCCTATCTGCCGTTTATGGTGCTGCCGATTTATACCGCGTTAACGCGTATCGATTATTCGCTGGTGGAGGCCTCGCTGGACTTAGGGGCAAAACCGTTGAAAACCTTCTTCAGCGTCATCGTACCGCTGACGAAGGGCGGCATTATTGCCGGGTCGATGCTGGTCTTTATCCCGGCGGTCGGGGAGTTCGTGATCCCGGAATTGCTCGGCGGTCCGGACAGTATCATGATTGGCCGTGTGCTATGGCAGGAATTCTTCAACAACCGTGACTGGCCGGTCGCTTCTGCGGTGGCCATCATCATGCTGTTGCTGCTGATCGTCCCGATCATGTGGTTCCATAAACATCAGCAAAAAAGCGTGGGGGAACACGGATGAACAACTTACCGGTAGTCCGTTCGCCCTGGCGAATCTTCATTCTGGTGCTCGGCTTTACCTTCCTCTATGCGCCGATGCTGATGCTGGTGATTTACTCTTTTAACAGCTCCAAACTGGTGACGGTCTGGGCGGGCTGGTCCACGCGCTGGTACGGCGAGCTTTTTCACGATGAAGCGATGATGAGCGCGGTCGCCCTGAGCCTGACTATTGCCGCCTGTGCGGCCACCATGGCGGTGATTCTCGGCACCATTGCCGCCGTGGTGATGGTTCGCTTTGGGCGTTTTCGCGGCTCCACCGGGTTTGCGTTTATGATAACCGCGCCGCTGGTGATGCCAGACGTCATTACCGGGCTGTCGTTGTTGTTGCTGTTTGTGGCGTTGGGACACGCTATCGGCTGGCCGGCGGATCGTGGCATGTTGACCATCTGGCTGGCGCACGTCACCTTCTGTACCGCGTATGTGGCGGTGGTGATTTCATCAAGGTTGCGCGAACTGGATCAATCGATTGAAGAGGCGGCGATGGATCTTGGCGCCACACCGTTGAAGGTGTTCTTCGTTATCACCTTGCCGATGATTATGCCGGCGGTGATCTCCGGTTGGCTGTTGGCCTTCACGCTCTCGCTTGACGATCTGGTTATCGCCAGCTTTGTCTCTGGTCCTGGTGCGACGACCTTACCGATGCTGGTTTTCTCCAGCGTGCGAATGGGGGTTAATCCGGAAATAAACGCCTTAGCGACCCTGATCCTTGGGGTGGTCGGAATTGTCGGATTTATCGCCTGGTATCTGATGGCACGTATGGAAAAACAACGGATCCGCGATATCCAGCGTGCAAGACGCGGCTGAAGAAACTAAAATCTGCCCACCTGGCTACACTCTGCCGCGCTTGTCGCGGCATTGCTTTCACGGAAGAGAACACGTTGGGATTTTTTAAAAAATCAGCCTCATCACATGCTCGTTTGAATGTCCCTGCTTTGGTGCAGGTGGCGGCGCTCGCCATTATTATGATCCGCGGCCTTGACTTGCTGATGATTTTTAACACGCTTGGCGTGCCGGGAATCGCTGAATTTATTCATCGCAGCGTGCAGACATGGAACCTGACCCTGGTCTTTTTGGGGAGTCTGGTACTGGTATTTGTCGAAATTTTCTGCGCGTTTTCTTTAGTCAAAGGGCGCAACTGGGCCCGCTGGGTCTATCTGCTGACTCAGGTCATTGCGACCGGTTATCTGTGGGCGGCCTCGTTGGGGTACGGCTATCCTGAACTGTTCAGCATTGCAGGCGAGTCAAAACGCGAGATCCTGCGTACCCTGGTGATGCAAAAACTGCCCGATATGCTGGTTTTGCTGCTGCTGTTTATTCCCCCCGCCAGCCGCCGGTTTTTCCGCCTGCAATAATGTGTATAATCACCGCCCTGGTAATTTGAAGGTTTTCTTATGCACTGCGCACTCTATGACGCAGGTCGCTGCCGCTCTTGTCAGTGGATCACAGCGCCGATAAGCGAGCAACTCGCCGCAAAAACAGTCGAACTGCAAAACTTGTTGGCCGAACGCCCGGTCACCGAGTGGTGTGCGCCTGTCTGCGGCCCTGAACAGGGATTTCGCAATAAGGCGAAAATGGTGGTCAGCGGCAGCGTAGAGAAACCGTTGCTGGGAATGCTTCATCGTGATGGCACGCCGGAAGATCTCTGCGATTGCCCGCTGTATCCTGACTCTTTTGCCCCCATTTTTGCGACGCTGAAACCGTTTATCGCGCGGGCTGGACTGACGCCCTACAATGTGGCGCGCAAGCGTGGTGAACTGAAATACATCCTGTTGACACAAAGCCAGCAGAACGGCGGCATGATGTTGCGTTTTGTGTTGCGTTCAGAGGCTAAACTCGGGCAATTACGTGCGGCGTTGCCGTGGTTACTGGCGCAATTACCCCAACTGAAGGTCATTACCGCGAATATTCAGCCTGTGCATATGGCGATCATGGAAGGGGAGACGGAAATCTTCCTGACCGAGCAGCAGGCGCTGGCGGAACGTTTTAACGGCGTACCGCTGTGGATCCGCCCACAGAGCTTTTTCCAGACTAACCCCGTGGTGGCAAGCCAATTATATGCAACGGCGCGTGACTGGGTGCGGCAACTTCCGGTCAACCATATGTGGGATCTGTTCTGTGGCGTTGGCGGGTTTGGCCTGCACTGCGCGACGCCGGAGATGACGTTGACCGGAATTGAAATCGCCCCGGAGGCGATAGCCTGCGCAAAGCAATCCGCCCGTGAATTAGGGTTACAGAATCTGCATTTTCAGGCGCTGGACTCAACCCAATTTGCCACCGCTCAGGGGGGCGTACCTGAACTGGTGCTGGTCAATCCACCGCGTCGCGGTATTGGGAAGGCGCTGTGTGACTATTTAAGCCAGATGGCGCCGGAATATATTATCTATTCCAGCTGTAATGCACAGACAATGGCGAAAGATATCGGTGAATTACCGGGTTATCGCATTGAACGCGTCCAGCTTTTCGATATGTTCCCGCATACTGCCCATTATGAAGTGCTGACGCTGCTGGTCAGGCAATCATAAAGCCGCTTATCACTACACCGTTAGTTTAAGACCGAGATATCCGGGGCGACCACCGGGTTTGGCGTCCCTCCGGGAACCAAATCCCGGTGTTTCCCCTCATTCATTGGCTTAAGTGAACGGTGTTACGCGATAAGCAGCTTTATTCATTTCCGGTCTTACTGCGGGAACCATTGATCGCTGATTTTCTTATACGTGCCGTCGGCTTTAATGGCGGCCAGCGCACCGTTCAGTTTTTCCAGCAGGGCTTTATTATCCGGGCGGACGGCGATGCCAAGACCGGTGCCGAAGTATTGCGGATCGGTCACTTTTTCCGTGGCAGTGCCCAGCTGTGGGTTGGTTTTCAGCCACTCATTCACCACTGCGGTATCGCCAAATACGCCATCAATACGGCCATTCTTCAGGTCGATAATCGCATTTTGATAGCTGTCATAGGCCACGGTTTTTACCTCAGGATGTTTGTCCTGCAGGTACTTCTGGTGGGTGGTGCCGTTTTCCATACCGATACGCTTGCCCTTCAGATCCGCGAAGGTTTTGTAGGTCTCTTTTTTCGCAATCACCAGTGCAGAGTTGGCGTAGTAAGGCGTGGTAAATGAAACCTGCTTGCTGCGTTCCGGCGTAATGTCCATACCCGAAATCACCGCGTCATATTTTTTGAATTTTAAGGCGGGGATCAGGCTGTCAAAAGCATGATTGGTAAAAGTACATTCAGCCTGCATTTGTTTGCATAATGCTGTCGCCAGATCGATATCAAAACCGACAATTTTGTTGTTCGCATCCATCGATTCAAAAGGGGGGTAAGTGGCGGAAACGCCAAAATTGATCTTTTCAGCCGCTGCGGCGCCAGTTGCAAACGTTGCGAGTAATGCAGCCAGAACTAACTTTTTCATTGTGAAACTCCCGTCTGTCAATCTTATGATTTTTACCGTGTCTGCGGTACGAATTCACAATGCCATTTAATGAATTTATATGCAATAAAAACGATTAATTATTTTTTGAGAAATAAAAAAAGACGGACAGTTGTGAGACTTGTCCGTCTTGTTGATTCGCAGTTATGCAGTTTAAGGCTTAATTTCTGCGCTCAAACGCCAGGGCTTTACGCTCGACCAAACGCATCAGCAGCGTCAGCAGGCCGTTAACGATCAGGTAAATGACGCCTGCCGCGCCGAAGACCATCACATCATAGGTGCGACCGTACAGCAGCTGACCATGTCCCATCACTTCCATCAGCGTAATGGTGTACGCCAGCGAGGTACTTTTGAAAACCAGTACCACTTCGTTAGAGTAAGAGGAGAGGGCGCGTTTAAAGGCGTACGGCAACAGAATCGCCAGCGTGTCTTTTTTGCTCATCCCCAGCGCGCCGCAGGACTGCCATTGGCCCTCTGGAATGGCGCGGATAGCGCCATAGAACAGCTGCGTGGTATACGCTGCGCTGTTCAGAGATAACGCAATTAATGCGCACAGCCACGGCTCCGAGAGCAGATGCCACAGAACCGGATACTCCTGTAGCGACGGGAACTGTCCTGGTCCGTAGTAGATCAGGAAGATCTGCACCAGCAGCGGTGTTCCGGTAAACAGCGTGATATAGGCGCGAACCACCCAGACCAGCACGGGCGTTTTCAGCGTCAGGATGATGGTGAAAACCAGCGCCAGGATCAGGGCAACCACAATCGACGCCACGGTCAGCGTCAGGCTGGTATGCAGCCCTTTCATTAATTCAGGTAAATACTCAAGCATCAGCCCGGTCTCCGTTCAAAACGTGTCGCGCGCAGGTCAATGCGTTTGAGAATGTACTGACTAACCAGGGTGATGACCAGATAGATAGCCGCCGCCACGATGTACCATGTGAAAGGTTCCTGGGTTCGGGTGGCGATACTTTTCGTTTGCAGCATCAGGTCGTTGACGCTGATAAGACTGACTAAAGCGGTATCTTTCAGCAAGACCAGCCATTGGTTACCCAGTCCCGGTAGAGCATGGCGCCACATTTGCGGCATCACCAGGCGAAAGAAAATCGCCGCTTTTGACAGACCCAACGCCTGACCTGACTCCCATTGCCCGAGCGGAACGGCTTTCAACGCCCCACGCAGAGTTTGCGAGGCATAGGCCGCATAGAGCAGCGACAAGGCAATCACACCGCAGAGAAACGGACTAACGTCGAAGTTTTCGATCTGCATTTGCAGCGGAATCTGCACAACGCCGAGGTTAATGGTGAATCCGTCTGACAGCATTAACAGAAGCTGAGAGGAGCCGAAATAGATAAACAGCACGACCAGAATTTCTGGCAGTCCGCGCAGAATCGTGACCAGCGCCGAACCTGCCCATGCAACCGGACGCCATTTTGCTGACTCCCAGACTGCAAAGAACATGGCGAGCGCCAGGCCAATGATCAGTGCGCAAACGGCAAGGCCGACGGTCATCCCGGCGGCGCTTGCTAAAGGAAAAAATTCATTCATCAAGGATTACTTCTGGAACCATTTGTTATAGATGGTTTCGTACGTCCCATCTTTCTTCACTTTTTCCAGCGCAGTGTTGAATTTCTGCTGCAGTTCGCTGTTGCCCTGACGGACCGCAATGCCCAGACCTGTGCCGAAGTAATCTTTATCGGTGACTTTATCGCCCACTGGTGCCAGCTTCGGATTGTCCTTCAGCCATTCGGTCACCACGGCGGTGTCGCCAAAGACGCCATCAATACGGCCGTTTTGCAGATCCAGTTTGGCATTCTGGTAGCTGTCGTACGGAACGGTAGTAATTTCCGGATGCTTATCCATGATGAATTTCTGGTGCGTGGTACCGTTTTGTACACCGACCTTTTTGCCTTTCAGCTGATCAACGCCGGTAAATTTGCCTTGCTGACCAATGAACAGCGCGGAGTTGTCGTAGTACGGGGTGGTGAACAGCACCTGTTTTTCACGCTCCGGCGTGATATCCATCCCCGCCATGACCGCATCGAAACGACGGAATTTAAGACTTGGGATCAGGCTGTCAAACGCCTGGTTAGTGAACGTACAGGTCGCATCAATCTCTTTACACAGCGCATTCGCCAGATCAACGTCAAAACCGACGATCTTGTTGTTAGCGTCCATGGATTCAAACGGAGGATACGACGCTTCAGTAGCGAAACGAATGGTCTGGGCTGCTGTAGCAGAAAGGCTAAAACTGGCAATTAGCGCGGCAATCAGAACTTTTTTCATTGTCATTGTCCCGAAACTTAGTGAGAGAGATAGTTTTTAAATGCATCGGTCTGCGGATCCGCAAAGCAGCTCGCATCCCCTTGCTCGACGATATGACCGTTTTCCATATACACCACGCGGCTGGCGGTTTTACGCGCTACTTCCACTTCGTGAGTGACGATCACCTGAGTAATGTTGGTTTCAGCCAGTTCACGAATGATACTGACGATTTGGGCAGTGATTTCCGGGTCCAGCGCGGCTGTCGGTTCATCAAACAACAGGATCTGGGGTTCCATCATCAGCGCGCGCGCAATGGCCACACGCTGTTGTTGACCACCGGAAAGGTGCAACGGGTAACGATCGCTGTACGGCTTCAGACGCAGACGTTCCAGCAGTTTTTCCGCGCGCGCCAGCGCCTGGTCTTTGCTCAGACCCAGTACGCGGCAGGGCGCTTCAATCAGATTTTGTTGTACCGTGAGATGGGGCCACAGATTGTATTGCTGAAAGACCATGCCCACGTTCTGACGCAGCTCGCGAATCGCCTTATCGGAAGGCGATTTCATGAAGTCGAAATGGTTACCTGCGATAGTGAGTGTGCCGGAACGCGGCATCTCAAGCAGATTGAGTACGCGCAGTAGCGAGCTTTTACCCGCCCCGCTTGGGCCAAGTAACACCAGTGTTTCGCCCTGAGGGCAATCCAGCGTGATATCGAACAGCGCCTGATGCGCGCCGTAGAAGCAGTTAATGCCGTTTAATTGAATACTCATTGACACTCGTATACTGGCAGTCTGATAGCTATTGAAGCCGCAGATACTACCTTTGACAGAATAGTTATGCAATATTTATGCGTTAAAAGTTAAATGCAAACCGCATTCTTAACTAAACATAGCACAAAATAGCGGAGCTGGTGGCCGTCAAGAATAATTGTCGGCATTCTATGCAGAATGCCAGACAATTTATGGGGGTTATGATTCAGGCATCTGAGGGGATAAGCAGAAGGCCCTCTGGCCATCATGCTGCTTTGCTGCCGGACGGCGCTACAGTTTACAACGCCTTATCCGGCAAGCAGGGGGGTTAGCGGTTCTCGATCGACTGGCGTAACGTACCGGCTGGCGCATCAACGCTGCCGCCCACATAGCGTACATCGTCAATCACCCAGCACTGACCTTCATGAATCATCAACACTTCATCACGCCAGCTTTGCGTCCCCTGTTTTTGCTCTACACGCAGTGGAATATTGCGTGCATCACTATTCGGAATGGTCGATGCGCTGGCAACGCTGGCGCTATCCGGCAGCGCAGAGCGGCTTGAGAACGGATCGCTGCCCATCAACTGACTGTGATTCTGATCGCGACTGGCATCGGTCAGTAATTTCGCCAGATTATCGCTCAGGTAAGGGCGAAGAGCGGTAATGTCATTGTTACGGTGCTGGATGCGGTAATCATAGAACTGTTGAGCCACGCTGTCCGGGCCGCCTTCTACGCAGGAGCCGCTACGCGAACCATTGTCCTTGTATGCGGGGGTTACGGTCGTTGTACAGGCGCTGAGAAGCAGCGCGCAGGGAACAAGCAGGGAGAGTTTGCGGTTGCGCATAGTGATTTCCTTATTAAGCTTTCTGCATAAAAGCTGTCTACGATAATGAATAATATCTTTTCAATGATAGCGTATCGGTTCGATAATGCTTTTGAGATCGAGTGCTTAGGCAAATAAGGAGACCAACATGCAGTTTTCGACTACCCCAACGCTGGAAGGACAGAACATCGTGGAATATTGCGGTGTGGTGACCGGAGAGGCGATTCTCGGCGCTAACATTTTCCGCGATTTCTTTGCTGGCATTCGCGATATCGTCGGTGGCCGTTCCGGTGCCTATGAGAAAGAGTTGCGGAAAGCGCGTGAAATCGCCTTCCAGGAACTGGGCGAACAGGCGAAAGCGCTGGGCGCAGACGCCGTGGTTGGCATCGATATCGATTACGAAACCGTCGGCAAAGACAGCAGTATGCTGATGGTGAGCGTCAGCGGTACGGCAGTGAAAACGCGCCGATGAGACGTGGGTTGTGGCTCATCGCGCTCACGCTGCTATTAGCGGGATGTGCGGGTGAGAAAGGCATCGTCGATAAAGCCGGGTATCAACTGGATACCCGTCGCCAGGCGCAGGCGGCGTATCCGCGTATCAAAGTGCTGGTCATCCACTACACCGCGGATGATTTTGATTCTTCCCTCGCGACGCTTACGGACAAAAACGTCAGCTCGCACTACCTGATCCCTGCCGTCCCTCCGCTTTATGGCGGCAAGCCGCGGATCTGGCAGCTTGTGCCTGAGCACGATCTGGCCTGGCATGCGGGGATCAGTTACTGGCGAGGCGCCACGCGTATCAACGACACCTCGATCGGTATTGAACTTGAGAATCGCGGGTGGCAAACGTCAGCGGGAACAAAGTATTTCGCCCCCTTTGAGCCCGCGCAGATCCAGGCGTTGATCCCGCTCGCGAAAGAGATCGTCACCCGCTATGACATCAAACCGCAGAATGTGGTGGCGCATGCGGATATCGCCCCACAGCGCAAAGACGATCCGGGACCGCTTTTTCCATGGCGTGAGCTGGCGGCACAGGGCATTGGCGCGTGGCCAGACGTCGCACGGGTGACGTTTTATCTGGCCGGGCGAGCGCCGCACGCCCCCGTAGATCCCGCCGTACTGCTGGATCTCCTGGCGCGCTACGGCTATGAGGTGAAACCAACGATGACGACGCGCGAACAGCAACGGGTGATTATGGCATTCCAGATGCACTTCCGCCCGGCGTTATGGAACGGCGTGGCGGATGCTGAAACGCAGGCGATTGTTGAAGCGCTACTGGAAAAGTACGGGCAAGATTAACGCGGCAGCTTACCGTGGTCGCGAAGCCAGGCAGCGGTGCGTTCAATCCCTTCGTCCAGGGTAATGACGGGCTGGTAACCCAGCTCTTCCTGCGCACGAGAGGTATCCAGCGTAAAGTCGAAGTTCAGCTTAGACACACCGTAGTGCGTTAATTTGGGCTCTTTCGCTGATTTATTGCCAAAGCGTTCCATACTGCGGGCGATCATATCCAGCATCGGGTAGGGCACGGAGCGAATGCGGCAATCAATATTTAACTCAGCAATGAGTTTCTGCACGATGCTGCGCAATGTGCGGTGTTCACCGTTGGTGATGTTATAGACGCGACCCGACGGCAATGAATCACAGGCGTCCTGACTGGCCAGCCACATGGCATGGATGGCATTTTCGTAATAGGTCATGTCCACCAGCGCGCTGCCCCCGTGCGGCAACAGGATGCTGCCGTAATGGTACATCATGTGCGCCAGACGCGGGATAAACACCTTATCGTGGGGACCGAACAGACTTTGCGGGCGGAACACGGTAAACCGCGTTTGCGGGTTGGCTTGCGCTAACAGGCTGATCACCTCTTCGCCAGCGGCTTTACTGCGTGCGAACTCATTCGCGAATCGGTGAGGGCGGAAGTCCTCTTTGATGTCGCGATGGTGGTGGTAATCGAAATACAGTGAGGGGGAAGAGATATGAATAAAGTTGCGTACGCCCCAGGCAACGGCCCATTCACCCAGGCGACGGGTAGCGCGAACATTGGCCAGATCGAAGGCTTCCTGCGTTCCCCACGGTGAGGTAAAACTGGAGCAATGCCACAGTGTGTCAATACCTGCGAGCATCACCTTGGCTTGCGAGGAGACCAGTTCGGTCAAATCCGCATGCACGAATTCCGCTCCCATCTTCTCCAGCAGCTTCCCCATCGCTTCATTGCGACCGGTGGCTCTGACGCTGATGCCTTTATTGCGCAAAAACTCAACCGCGTTTCGACCTAAGCCGCTGGTGGCGCCGGTAACCAGTACCTTCATATCAATCCACTGTGTTTAATAAAACGTCGTGCGCATTCTTCCGTGAATTACGTCTGTATGCAATGGGAAACATGAAACAATACAGTATGTTTTTATTACTAATCTGTGATTTGTTCTGCAAGTCTGGCAATTCGTTTCGCCATACCGCGAAAAATAAACAGATGCGCGGGGATCATCAGCAACCAGTAGAAGAGTCCGGGCATTCCGTGCGGATGCCACCAGGCACGCACATCTATCTGTCGGTGGTCGCCTTTGTCTTCGAGCGTAAAACTCAGACGACCCAACCCCGGGGCTTTCATACCAAACAGCAATGTGAGTTGTTTTTCTGGCTCAACGATGATCACCTTCCAGCTGTCTACCGTATCGCCCACCTGCAAAAGCTCGCGCGCGGGTCGACCTTTTGCCAGTTTATGGCCGATCAACCTGTCCATCAGCGCCCGGGTCTGCCACAAAATATTGCCGAAGAAATAACGTTCTTTCCCGCCGAGACGGTTCACCACCTGCCATAACGCTTTCAGACTGGCGGGGGTCTTGACGGTAAAGCCAGCCTGTTTGGCAAAATAACCGTATTCCGGACGCCAGCGGGCAAACGCCAGGGCGTCGTATCCCCAGTCGCTGGAGTTCACCAGCTTTTCCTCTTCTTTCAGCGTGCTGCGAACGGCATCATCAAAGGTGATGAGCGTTTGCGGTATCAGCGCGCGCAGAGCGGTGTCGTCGGCCAGCAGATCGTGTTTCAGCCCCTGTATCAAGGCTTTTGCTGTGGTGGGCGGCACCGAAGTAATGACGTTTAAGAACCAGACTGAAATCCAGCGGGTCGGGAAAGGGATGGGAATCAGCAGTCGGTGTTTGCCGCTGACGGCCATAAAGTGCTCAAACTGTTCCTGATAGCTCAGCACCTGCGGTCCGGCAGCTTCGAGAATGCGATGTTCGCTGGCAGGATGGTCCAGCAGTGCCACCAGATAGTGGAGTAAGTTTTCCAGCGCAATGGGCGTGGTGCGTGAGCGTACCCAGCGCGGCGGCGTTAGCACCGGCAGGTTATAGACCATGTCGCGCATCACCTCGAAGGCGGCGGAACCGGCCCCGACAATGATACCGGCGCGCAACTCGGTGACCGGTACGCCGGAATCACGCAGGGTTTCCGCCGTAAGCTGCCGCGCGCGCAAATGTTCAGACTGCTCATGCACGGGAGCCTGCAACGAACTGAGAAAAATCAGCTGTTTGACCGGGGTGTTTCGCAGCGCATCGCGGACGTTCAGCGCCACCTGACGTTCATGGGCGATAAAGTCGCCTTTTTCGCCCATGCCGTGAACCAGATAGTAAACCGTATCGACCTCAGCCAGCAGGGGCGCGAGATTATCCGGCCAGTTCAGATCAACTTTATGGCAACTGACATTCGCCAGTTGCTGTTTTTCCAGTCGTTCTATACGACGTGCCGCCGCCAGCACCTGATGCCCCTGTTGGCTGAGTACCTGCACCAGATGTTGACCAATATAACCACTGGCGCCAAGCACCAAAATTCGTTGCGGCACGTCTGTCTCCTTAGCGATGTAAAAAAGCGCGCCAGTGGGCGACAACGTCGGCAAGCTGCTCGCGCGATACGTCCAGATGCGTGACCAGACGCACAATCGGCGAGGCGTTGATCAGCACGTCGTGCGCGCGCATATGCTCGCCTAATGCGGCTGCATTCTCTTCGCCAACGCGGACAAACAGCATGTTAGTGTCGTGGCGCATCACGTCAGCCCCGGCTTCACGCAACTGCTCTGCCATCCAGGCGGCATTGTCGTGATCGTCCTGTAAACGTGCGACGTTATTTTTCAGAGCATACAGCCCAGCGGCTGCCAGAATTCCAGCCTGGCGCATGCCGCCGCCGGTCATCTTACGCCAGCGGGTTGCGCGTTTAATATAGTCATGGCTGCCGACCAATAAAGAGCCTACCGGCGTCCCCAGACCTTTCGACAGACAGATGGTGAATGAATCGCAATACTGCGTGATCTCTTTGAGCTCGCAGCCATAAGCGACCACCGCGTTGAAAATACGCGCACCGTCAACGTGCAGCGCCAGACCGCGCTCACGGGTGAACGTCCACGCCTCTTTCAGATACTCGCGCGGCAGCACTTTCCCGTTGTGGGTGTTTTCAAGGCTGAGCAGACGGGTACGGGCAAAATGGATATCGTCCGCTTTGATCTTTGCCGCCACTTTATCCAGCGGTAGCGTACCGTCGGAGGCGGCATCGATAGGCTGAGGCTGAATGCTGCCCAGCACTGCGGCGCCACCGGCTTCATACAGATAATTGTGCGCTCCCTGACCGGCGATATACTCTTCGCCGCGCTCACAGTGGCTCAGCAGCGCCACCAGATTAGCCTGGGTGCCGGTGGGTAAAAATAGCGC
The DNA here is from genome assembly GCF_016811995.1 of Citrobacter sp. R56. Lineage (GTDB taxonomy): Bacteria > Pseudomonadota > Gammaproteobacteria > Enterobacterales > Enterobacteriaceae > Citrobacter_D > Citrobacter_D enshiensis. The sequence continues at coordinate 2,962,998 of NZ_CP069159.1, read as the reverse complement.
AGCTTCTTTGCCGGAAAGCTCGGCGGCGTACTGTTGCAACGCGTTAACGGTGGGGTCATCTCCATACACGTCGTCCCCGACCGGGGCGGCCATCATTTCTTCAAGCATGGCGCGACTCGGACGGGTAACGGTATCACTGCGTAAATCGATCATTGCACATTCCTGGTGTTTAAAAGGCGATGTGCATTGTTTTACCTGAGCCAGTTGGTTTTTGCCAGTTCGATCACTTCGTCGCCGCGTCCGCTGATGATTGCGCGCAGCATGTACAGACTAAAACCTTTGGCCTGCTCCAGTTTGATTTGCGGTGGAATAGCCAGCTCTTCTTTCGCGACAACCACGTCAACCAGCACCGGACCGTCGATGGACATCGCCTTTTGCAGGGCTTCATCGACGTCAGCGGCTTTTTCCACGCGAATGCCGGGAATGCCGCAGGCTTCGGCGATGCGGGCAAAGTTAGTGTCGTGCAGTTCGGTGCCGTCAGTGAGATAGCCGCCTGCTTTCATTTCCATCGCCACAAATCCCAGCACGCTGTTATTGAAGACGACAATTTTCACCGGCAGTTTCATCTGCACGACAGAGAGAAAATCGCCCATCAGCATACTGAATCCGCCGTCGCCGCACATCGCCACCACCTGACGCCCCGGCGCGGTCGCCTGTGCGCCCAGCGCCTGCGGCATCGCATTGGCCATTGAACCGTGGTTAAACGATCCGAGCAGGCGGCGTTTACCGTTCATTTTCAGGTAGCGCGCCGCCCAGACGGTTGGCGTGCCGACATCGCAAGTGAAGATGGCGTCATCGGCGGCGAAATGGCTGATTTGCTGCGCCAGATACTGCGGGTGAATAGCTTTGTCGCTCGGTTTTGCCAGGTCGTCCAGTCCTTTACGCGCATTGCGATAGTGCTCCAGCGCCTTATCGAGGAATCTGCGGTCGGTTTTTTCTTCCACCAGCGGCAGCAGCGCGCTGAGCGTTGATTTGATATCGCCAACCAGCGCCATATCGACCTTGCTGTGGGCGCCGATGCTGGCGGGGTTGATATCTACCTGAATAATTTTGGCGTCAGCGGGATAGAAGGCGCGATAGGGGAACTGGGTGCCGAGCAGGATCAACGTGTCGGCATTCATCATGGTATGAAACCCGGAAGAAAAGCCGATAAGTCCCGTCATGCCTACATCGTAGGGGTTGTCGTATTCGACATGCTCTTTCCCGCGCAGGGCGTGAACAATAGGGGCTTTGATTTTGGCGGCAAACTCGACCAGCTCTTTATGCGCACCCGCGCAACCGCTGCCGCACATCAGCGCAATATTGCTGGAATAGCGTAACAGCTGCGCCAGTTTTTTGAGCTCTTCGGCAGCAGGTGTGACAATGGGGTGCGGCGCGTGGTACCAGTGCGTACTGGCGCCCTCTGGCGCAGGTTTCAGCGCGACGTCGCCCGGCAGCACGACAACCGAAACACCGCGATTCAGCACCGCCTTACGCATTGCAATCGCCAGAACCTGTGGGATCTGTTCTGGGCTGGAAACCAGCTCGCAATAGTGGCTACATTCACGGAACAACTCTTGCGGGTGGGTCTCCTGGAAATAGCCGCTCCCTATTTCGCTGGAGGGGATATGGGCGGCAATGGCCAGCACGGGAACGTGATTGCGATGACAATCGAAAAGACCGTTAATCAGGTGCAGGTTGCCCGGTCCACAGGAACCCGCACACACCGCCAGTTCGCCAGTAAGCTGCGCTTCCGCGCCAGCGGCAAAAGCCGCTACCTCCTCATGGCGGGTCGACATCCATTCAATCGTTCCCATGCGATTAAGGCTGTCACTCAGACCGTTCAGTGAGTCGCCCGTCACACCCCAGATACGTTTCACACCAGCCTGTTCAAGGGTTTTGGCAATAAAAGTAGCAACGGTTTGTTTCATGGTTTTCCATCTCCTTAAATGTGATACCGGTTACAAGTTTAGTCGAAGATGGCGGTTGTGCTTTTTATTTTCCCTTTGTTTTGTATGGGTTTAACGCGTTGTGCCGTGCTGCGCGAAGCATAAAAAAACGGCCACCGTTTCCGATGACCGTTTCCGTTGTGGGCCGAATAAGGCGGTTTACGCGAGCACTAAATCACCCTGTGGATGGCAGGAACAGGCCAGTACATAGCCTTCGGCGATCTCTGCATCGGTCAGCGTCATGGTGCTGGTGACCGTGTAGTTACCATCCACCACTTTGGTTTTGCAGCAACCGCATACACCGGCACGGCAGGCGACGGTGAGCGGTATGTTATTGCTTTCCATCGCTTCCAGCAGCGTGGTGCCGACTGGCGCATAAAACGCTTTCGCGGGCTGTAGCTTGGTGAACTTCAGACCGTCGGTTGCGGCTTCAGCGACGGGCGTGAAGAACTTCTCTTTAAAGAAGCGCGTTACGCCGAGCGCTTTCACTTCCTGCTCGACCAGATCCATATATGGCGCCGGACCACAGGTCATAACGGTACGAGACGTCAGGTCAGGAACACGTTGCAGCAGTTCAGTGGTCAGGCGGCCTGGCACAAAACCGTCGATGGCATCGTTTTCAGCGACCAGCGTCACCGGATACTGACGCCACTCCTGCGCGAAAATGACATCCTGCGGCGAGCGCACGTTATAGATAATCTGCACATCGGCCTGCGGGCGATATTTTGCCAACCAACGGCGCATCGACATGATCGGCGTCACGCCGCAGCCTGCCGCCAGCATCAGGAATTTCTCTTCGGCTTTATCTTCGCAGGTAAAGTCGCCCATCGCATCGGAGAGCCAGAGGTAGTCGCCGCGTTTGACATCACGGGTTAACCACTGTGAGCCCGCACCGTCATCAATACGGCGAACGGTCAGCGTAATGTACTCACTGACGCCCGGCGTGGAAGAGAGGGTGTAAGCACGCAGTGTCTCTGCTGAGTTGCGTACGCTGACCAGCGCATACTGCCCGGCGCGGTACGGATAATAGTCGTGGCACAGCAACGAAATCGTCCAGACATCCGGGGTTTCCTGATGAATGTGATGAACCTGCATCCGCCATGGGCACTGATGGGTTGGCATTGTCATGATGTAACTCCTTACGCGCTCAGCAGTTGCTTCATATCTTCTTCAACGGTGGTCACGGAACGCAGACCAAATTTCTCGTTGAGTACGGCCAGCAGATCCGGGGTGAAGAAACCTGGCGCAGTAGGGCCGGTGACGATGTTTTTCACACCCAGTGACAGCAGGGTCAGCAGGATCACAATTGCTTTCTGTTCGAACCAGGAAAGCACCAGAGACAGCGGCAGATCGTTCACGCCACAGCCCAGTTTTTCCGCCAGCGTGACTGCCAGAATAATGGCTGAGTAAGCGTCATTACACTGACCTGCATCAACCAGACGCGGCAGACCTTCGATATCGCCGAAGTCCAGTTTGTTGAAGCGGTATTTGCCACAGGCCAGGGTCAGGATCAGACAGTCGTCCGGTACGCTGGTGGCGAAATCGGTGAAGTAGTTACGTTCACCGCGCGCGCCGTCGCAGCCGCCGACCAGGAAGATGTGACGCAGTTTTTCACGGCTCACCAGATCGATCAGCGTATCCGCAGCGCCCAGCAGCGTCTGACGACCGAAACCGACGGTGATCAGGTGCGGGATCTCACTGTACGGGAAGCCTGCCATCTGCTGCGCCTGAGCGATAACCGGACCGAAGTTGTCACCTTCGAGATGGCTAACGCCCGGCCAACCGACGATGCTGCGGGTCCAGATACGGTCGTCATACGCGCCAACGGTCGGGTCGATGATGCAGTTAGAGGTCATCACGATAGGGCCTGGGAAGCGGGCGAATTCAACCTGCTGGTTCTGCCAGCCGCTGCCGTAGTTACCGATCAGGTGTTTGAATTTGCGCAGTTCCGGGTAACCGTGCGCAGGCAGCATTTCGCCGTGGGTATAGACGTTAACGCCGGTGCCTTCGGTTTGCTCCAGCAGGTTGTAGAGATCTTTCAGGTCGTGACCGGAGATCAGAATACATTTGCCTTCGGTGGCTTTAACGTTGACCTGAGTCGGTGTTGGATGACCGTATTTGGTGGTTTCACCGGTATCCAGAATGCTCATCACTTTGAAGTTCATCTGACCGATTTCCATTGAGCACTCCAGCAGAGCGTTCATATCGGAAGGCCAGGTGCCCAGCCACGCCATGATTTTGTGGTACTGCGCGTAGATATCGTTGTCGTACTGACCGAGTACGTGCGCGTGCTCCATGTAAGCCGCAGCGCCTTTCAGGCCGTACAGGCAAAGCAGACGCAGGCCGAGAATGTTTTCGCCAATGGTGGCTTTGTCTTTATTCGGGGTAAATTCAGCGGCCTGACGTTGCAGCGCGCCCAGATCGTCGCTCGCCAGTTGCAGGTCAGCCATCGGGTTGGTGACGGTGGCGTTGGCATCGATGTTCAGACACTGTGCTTTCAGCGCTTCACGCATCGCGATGGCTTCGCGGGCGTAGCCGACAATGCGGGGTGAATCGAAGTTAACGTTGGTCAGCGTGGAGAAAAACGCACGCGGCGCAAAGTTATCAATCTCGTGGTCAATGATGCCGTATTCACGGGCTTTAGCAGCCCATGCAGACAGACCTTGTAGGGAGGCAATCAGCAGATCCTGCAGATCGGAGGTTTCAGCCGTTTTACCGCACATACCCTGCGCGTAAGAGCAGCCGTTTCCTGCCGGAGTACGGATGGTTTGTTCACATTGCACACAAAACATGGTCACACCTTTTAAAGTTATATTTAATATACATCTTTAAGATTATGCCTGTGCGCGAAGGGATAAAAGGGATTTCTGATACAACTTGCAGGGAGATTGATTTAGCGCAATTTTGGCGGTAGCGCTCTACCGCCAGGGAGGTATCAGGCGGAGAAAAACGCCATCAGGATGGGCACCAGCAGACTCAGTATAAAACCGTGAACAATCGCGGCAGGAACCATCTCCAGACCGCCTGTGCGCTGCAACACGGGCAGGGTAAAATCCATCGACGTGGCGCCGCACAACCCTAAGGCGGTAGACCGGCTACGGCGGACTAAACCGGGGATCAACATGATGGCGATCAGCTCTCGCGCCAGATCGTTAAAGAAGGCGGAACTGCCAATGACCGGGCCGAAAGATTCGGTGAGCAGGATGCCCGAAAGGGAATACCAGCCGAAACCGGACGCCATTGCCAGCGCGGTGTTGAGAGGCAGGTCGAGAATAAACGCATTGATCAGGCCACCCACCAGGGAACTGGCAACCACCACGACGGCGACAATCATTCCCCGGCGATTCAGCACAATTTGTTTCAGGGTCATGCCGCTGTTGCGTAATTGAATCCCTACCAGGAACAATAAAAAGATCAGCGTATATTCGCTGGCTTCGGTCGCGTGTTGTAAAAAGGCCAGCCCGCTGAGACCAAGCGCAAAACCCAGCACCACGACGCCGCATAATTTAAGTGACTCCAGCGCCATGGCAATACGTGACGGCAGTTTTTCCTGCTGGTGGTTGTGCCGCCAGGGTATTGAGCGTTCCAGCCACAGTAAGGCAGCAATATTACACAGCAAAATAACGGTAATACTGACGGCAGAGTAATAAAAAATAGAGAACAGATTACTGGCGAGGTTATCCAGAAACGCCAGACTAATACCCATAAAGAAAAGGATGAGATAAACCATCCAGCTCAGCATCCGATTAATCAGGATTAATGCGGCTTTCTGTCGAAGGGGAACGAGGTAGCCCACCATCAGCGGGAGCAGAATGATTAAGAGTCCTGAAAACATGAACAGCCGGGTCCTTTAATGAGAATCTGTTTAGCGCCAGTGACACTACCCAATTCCGGCTGTGCAGTCAAAGAGCAAAATAAAAGCCGGGTAGCTTACGCCTTACCCGGCTTACATTCTTATTGCAATTTACGGACCTGTAGGTCAGATACGCTAATTGCTATCTGACACTGCAGCGCGTGCATTATCAGTATCCGTGTCGCGTTTTTCCAGCAGCGTGCGGTAGATAAGACCACCGAGGATGCCGCCGATGATTGGCATCACCCAGAACAACCACAGCTGTTCCAGCGCCCAACCGCCCTGGAAGAGGGCAACAGCGGTACTACGTGCCGGGTTAACGGACGTATTGGTCACTGGAATACTGATTAAGTGAATCAGGGTCAGCGCAAGACCAATCGCAATAGGCGCAAAGCCTGCCGGTGCGTTTTTATCGGTTGCGCCGTGAATCACTAATAAGAAACCAGCGGTCAGGACAATTTCAATGACAATCGCGGAAAGCATTGAATAGCCGCCCGGTGAATGTTCACCGTAACCGTTTGATGCAAAACCACTGGCGGTTGCATCAAAGCCTGCTTTACCGCTGGCAATAAGATAAAGTACTGCCGCTGCAATAATGCCGCCGACGACCTGTGCGATGATATAACCAATAACGTCTTTTGTCGGGAAACGACCGCCAGCCCATAAACCTAACGTGACTGCCGGGTTAAAATGACCACCCGAAATATGACCGACAGCAAATGCCATGGTTAAAACGGTCAGACCAAACGCCAGCGCAACACCAGCAAATCCAATACCTAATTCAGGAAATGCTGCTGCCAGAACGGCACTCCCGCAACCACCAAAAACAAGCCAGAATGTACCAAAACATTCGGCCGCTAATTTTCTGAACATATCCACCTCAATTTAAAAAATTGGTCATGATTTCTCATGCCAACCGTATTTATCGCCATAAAAGGGTGACGATAGAATGCATGAACCGGTATTTTAAAAACTAACGCCACCCAATCACCAGTTAAATAAATCTACGAAATTTGATTTAGGGCAATGTGCAGCTATTCCTTGTGCCAATTTTCCATAGACACAGTGTAGTGCATTTTCACCCGAAGGTAGTTTCGTTAAATTTAATATAATTCACTGACTTAACTATTATATTGTTTTGATATTGTTGAAATGTGACAGAGCGAAGTATTTTGTGTGACTCGTACATAATTCAATCAGTTGCCTGTTGTGAACGTGCGGACATCACATCAGTCGTGAGATTTTACCGTTATACTGCGGATAGCTTAATGGATTAGTGACTCTTTTCTGGAGGAAACATGATTCTCGAACGTGTTGAGATTGTGGGTTTTCGCGGGATCAATCGACTGTCGTTGATGCTGGAGCAAAACAACGTACTGATTGGGGAGAACGCCTGGGGTAAATCCAGTTTGCTGGATGCGCTGACCCTGTTGCTGTCGCCGGAATCCGATCTTTATCATTTCGTCCGCGAAGATTTCTGGTTTCCTCCCGGCGATATTCAGGAGCGGGAACACCATCTGCATATCATTCTTACGTTTCGCGAATCGCAACCTGGTCGCCACCGGGTGCGTCGTTACCGCCCGCTAGCTGACTGCTGGACACCGTGTCGAGACGACTATCACCGCATTTTTTATCGTCTGGAAGGCGAATGCGGTGAAGACGACAGCGTCATGACGTTGCGCAGTTTCCTTGATGGCGACGGACATCCATTACCCGTTGACGATATTAACGACCAGGCTCGGCATCTTATTCGCCTGATGCCGGTACTGCGCCTGCGCGATGCGCGTTTTATGCGCCGGATCCGTAACGGTACGGTGCCCGATATGCCCGATGTGGAAGTGACCGCCAGACAACTGGATTTTCTGGCCCGGGAACTGGCGATGCGTCCCCAGAATCTGACCGATGGTCAGATACGCCAGGGGCTGTCGGCGATGGTGCAATTGCTGGAACATTACTTCTCTGAACAAGGCGCCGGGCAATCACGCTATCGCCTGATGCGTCGGCGTTCGAACAACGAACAACGAAGCTGGCGGTATCTGGACATCATCAACCGGATGATCGACAAACCCGGCGGGCGTACCCATCGGGTGATTCTGCTGGGACTGTTTTCAACGTTATTACAGGCAAAAGGCACCCTGCGGCTGGATAAAGATGCGCGGCCGCTATTGCTGGTGGAAGACCCGGAAACGCGGTTGCATCCCATTATGTTGTCGGTCGCCTGGCAACTGTTGAATCTGCTGCCGTTGCAACGTGTGGCCACCACCAATTCCGGTGAACTGCTGTCGCTCACGCCGGTGGAGCATGTTGTTCGCCTGGTGCGTGAATCCTCGCGCGTGGCGGCGTGGCGGTTGGGACCCGGCGGGTTGAGTGCGGAAGATGGACGACGCATTGCGTTTCATATTCGTTTCAACCGCGCCTCTTCTTTATTTGCGCGCTGTTGGTTGCTGGTCGAGGGTGAAACTGAAACCTGGGTTATCAACGAACTGGCGCGTCAATGCGGGCATCACTTTGACGCTGAAGGGATCAAAGTGATTGAGTTTGCCCAGTCTGGTTTAAAGCCACTGGTGAAATTCGCCCGACGTATGGGGATTGAGTGGCATGTGCTGGTCGACGGCGATGAAGCAGGGAAAAAATATGCCGCTACGGTGCGCAGTTTGCTTGAGAATGACCGGGAAGCGGAGCGTGAGCATCTCACCATATTACCTGCGCTGGATATGGAACATTTTATGTACCGGCAGGGATTTTCAGATGTCTTTCACCGGGTGGCGCAGATCCCGGAAAATATTCCGATGAACATGCGCAAGATTATTTCGAAAGCGATCCATCGCTCATCGAAACCGGATCTCGCCATTGAAGTCACCATGGAAGCAGGGCGGCGCGGCGTTGATGCAGTACCGACCCTGTTCAGAAAGATGTTTTCACGCGTGCTCTGGCTGGCGCGTGGTCGGGCCGATTAACGGCGGAACAAATCTGACATTTGCGCCTGAATAGCGTCCAGCATCTGATAGCGACGACGGTATTCAGCGCGCTTCTTGCTGGCAATTTCCGACATGTCCTTGCGCGTAAGCGTGCAGGGAAGGTGGTAATACCCTTTCTCATCGCACTCTCCTCCGCAGGAAGCCCAAAAGGCATTGTAGTCGGCGTGAATATTGTCCTCTTTATCGCGATAGCGCAGGCTACGGTAAATGTGCGTTTCGTTGCTGACAGCCAGAATTTGTTGGACCTGTAAACGTTCTGCGAATTGGCATACGGCCTCCATGACCAGGCGTTTGGGAAATAATCCATGACAGGATTTGGTCGCGCTTTGAATGGCTTCATGGGGGAGCTCGCGCTTGCCGCCCTGTAGCCCGCCAATAAACAGGGTTCGTTTCCCCTGATATTCACACAGCGTGAAAGTGATTTCCGCCAGCGTATCCCCGTCACCGTTACGCACCAGTAGGGTGCTGTCACCCTCTTTATCGAGAGAGATCATCATGGTCAACTCAAGGGTGAAGATTTCCCCATTTTTACCTTCCAGTTGCGCCAGCCGTAGCCCGGATGTATTCATATATGTTCTTAATTCTTCGGGCGTCATAAACCTATGCAGCAGGGCGTAATGATAACGCAATGCTTCCAGTAATTGTTTGCGGCCAAGATTTGCCGCAAGGTAGGGGCGATGAAGGCGAACCGGGAGTCGCGGTTGTCGCGTCAGTAAGACGTTAAGATCCGGCCACTGTGAAAGCTCGGCCATCCATTCACGACTCAAGCGGGGCATCAGCAGGGAGCGCAACATAAATTTCCGCCGGAAACTGCGTTGATGCCAGAATTTGCCCGGGCGCCACAGGCCGCGGGTCAGACTGAAAAATAACCCCAGACTCGTTATGGGGCGAGAAGGAGAGAAAGCATTTTCGGTGAGCTGCGACATATTCAACCATCCAATAAAAAGGTGTCGCATGGATTTCACCATCAGCATACTTAACCAAATATCAATAACTCTGTTACTCTCATTGCCTTTCAATACTTGTTTATTATTGGTTGATGTTGGCTCAATCACTCTGGCGCAATAGACGGGGAATTCAGGATTTGTATGAACATCAAGGGAAAACTTAAAAAGCGGTATCTGCTGGCGATAGGGGTCATTATCGTGGGGCTGATTGCTGCCTGGAGAACACTGAATGCGCCGCTGCCTAATTATCAGACGCTGATTGTTCGCCCCGGTGACCTTCAGCAAAGCGTACTCGCCACCGGGAAACTGGATGCGTTACGTAAAGTGGATGTCGGGGCACAGGTCAGCGGGCAGCTGAAGACGCTGTCGGTGGCCATTGGCGATAAAGTCAAAAAAGACCAGTTACTCGGCGTTATCGATCCGGAACAGGCGCAAAACCAGATTAAAGAAGTCGAAGCCACGCTGATGGAACTGCACGCTCAGCGACTTCAGGCGCAAGCCGAATGGAAACTGGCGCGCGTGACGTACTCTCGCCAACAGCAACTGGCAAAAACACAGGCCGTCTCGCAGCAGGATCTGGACACTGCCGCCACGGAGATGGCCGTTAAGCAGGCGCAAATCGGCACCATTGACGCGCAAATTAAGCGCAATCAGGCCTCTCTTGATACTGCGAAAACCAACCTGGACTACACCCGTATTGTGGCGCCGATGGCGGGGGAAGTAACGCAAATCACCACTCTGCAAGGGCAAACGGTTATCGCCGCCCAACAGGCGCCGAACATTCTGACGCTGGCGGACATGAGCACCATGCTGGTGAAAGCGCAGGTGTCGGAAGCGGATGTCATTCATTTGAAACCGGGGCAAAAGGCCTGGTTTACCGTGCTTGGCGACCCTCAGACGCGTTACGAAGGGGCGCTGAAAGACGTTCTGCCGACGCCTGAAAAAGTCAACGATGCCATTTTTTACTACGCCCGTTTTGAAGTGCCCAATCCGAATGGCGTTTTGCGTCTCGACATGACGGCTCAGGTTCATATTCAGCTCACCGACATTAAAAATGTGCTGACTATTCCACTCTCAGCGCTGGGCGACCCGATTGGAAATAATCGCTACAAAGTCACCCTGCTGCGCAACGGCGAAACCCGTGAACGGGAAGTGTCGATTGGCTCGCGTAATGATACCGATGTGGAGATCGTCAAAGGCCTGGAAGAGGGGGATGAGGTCGTTACCGGTGAGGGCAAACCGGGAGCCGCGCAATGACGGCATTGCTTGAACTGAACGATATTCGCCGTAGCTATCCGTCGGGAGAGGAGCCGGTGGAGGTGCTTAAAGGCATCTCGCTGCATATTCAGGCGGGTGAAATGGTGGCGATTGTCGGTGCTTCAGGCTCGGGTAAATCCACGCTGATGAATATTCTGGGGTGCCTGGATAAACCCACCAGCGGCACCTATCGGGTGGCGGGGCGGGATGTTTCTACCCTCGACAGAGACGCGCTGGCGCAGTTGCGGCGTGAACACTTTGGCTTTATTTTCCAGCGTTATCATCTGCTCTCACATCTGACGGCGACGCAAAACGTCGAGGTGCCTGCGGTTTATGCCGGAACCGAACGTAAACAGCGACTGGCGCGTGCTCAGGATCTCCTGCAACGGCTGGGGCTGGGCGATCGCATCGATTACCAGCCATCGCAGCTTTCTGGTGGTCAACAGCAGCGTGTGAGTATCGCCCGCGCGCTGATGAACGGCGGACAGGTTATCCTTGCAGATGAGCCTACGGGGGCGCTGGACAGCCGTTCTGGCGAAGAGGTGATGGCCATTTTGCATCAACTGCGAGATCGCGGCCATACGGTCATTATCGTCACCCACGATCCGCAGGTCGCGGCACAGGCTGAACGGGTGATTGAAATCCGCGATGGCGAGATCGTGCGTAACCCGCCGCCGAAAAAAACGGCCAGCGGAGAGAATATGGTCGGATCTGCCGTTAAGACCGCCTCCGGCTGGAACCAGTTTGTCAGCGGTTTTCGCGAGGCGCTGACCATGGCGTGGCTGGCAATGGCGGCCAATAAAATGCGCACGTTGCTCACGATGCTGGGGATCATCATCGGTATCGCATCGGTGGTGTCGATTGTGGTGGTGGGCGATGCGGCAAAGCAACTGGTGCTGGCGGATATCCGTTCCATCGGAACCAACACTATCGATATCTATCCCGGCAAAGATTTTGGCGATGACGACCCGCAGTATCAGCAGGCGTTGAAATACGACGATTTGACGGCGATTCAAAAACAACCCTGGGTCAGTTCCGCGACGCCCGCGGTTTCGCAGAATCTGCGCTTACGTTACGCAAATATCGATGTGGCGGCCAGCGCCAATGGCGTCAGCGGAGATTATTTTAACGTTTACGGGATGAGTTTCAGCGAAGGAAACACCTTTAATCGTGAACAGTTAAACGGGCGGGCGCAGGTGGTGGTGCTGGACAAAAACACCCGGCGCCAGCTATTTCCGAACAAAACTACCGTGGTGGGCGAAGTTATCCTGGTCGGCAATATGCCTGCCACGGTGATTGGCGTGGCGGAAGAGAAACAGTCGATGTTTGGCAGCAGTAAAATCCTCCGAGTCTGGTTGCCGTACAGCACAATGTCAGGGCGGGTGATGGGGCAATCGTGGCTGAATTCGATTACGGTTCGCGTGAAAGAAGGTTTTGACAGTGCGCAGGCGGAACAACAGCTCACCCGTTTGTTGACGTTACGCCACGGTAAAAAGGATTTCTTCGCCTGGAACATGGACGGCGTCCTGAAAACGGCTGAAAAGACCACCCGTACCCTGCAACTGTTTCTGACCCTGGTGGCGGTGATCTCGCTGGTCGTCGGCGGGATAGGCGTTATGAACATTATGCTGGTTTCGGTGACAGAACGTACGCGGGAGATCGGTATCCGGATGGCGGTGGGGGCGCGCGCCAGCGACGTGCTACAGCAGTTCTTAATTGAAGCGGTGTTGGTGTGTCTGGTGGGCGGAGCCTTAGGTATTGGCCTGTCGATGTTGATCGCCTTTACGCTGCAACTGTTTTTACCCGGCTGGGAAATCGGTTTCTCGCCGATAGCCCTGATTACCGCTTTTTTGTGTTCAACATTTACCGGGATTTTATTCGGTTGGTTACCGGCGCGAAACGCCGCCCGACTGGATCCTGTCGATGCGCTGGCCAGGGAATAATGTGTTGTATTCCTTCAAAAATAAAAATGCCAGCCCTGGGGGCTGGCATTTTGACTGCAGGATGTACACAATGAGACAGAAGAGCTATGCGACAGCTTCTGCTTCAATGATAGGCACGATGACACTGGCGTGATTGCCTTTTGGCCCCTGGTGAACATCAAACTGGACAGATTGTCCGGCTTTTAGCGTTCTGTAGCCATCCATCTGGATGGTAGAGTAATGGGCGAAAATATCTTCGCCGCCGCCTTCAGGGCAAATGAAACCAAACCCTTTGGCATTGTTGAACCACTTAACAGTACCCGTTTCCATGCTTCGACATCCTTCGTAAATCTTATATAAGTAAGATGGAATGAACCGGTGGTAGAGCGGAGGCTGTTCAAAACCTCGCCAACTCTCGAGAGTACAATTTAGAGAAATCAGGCGAGCCGTCAAGCATTTGGCGGGGGGGGTAGGGTAAAAATGAATCAAAATTTTGAAGCAGTTAACGCTATTGCCGGGTAATGTGACAGATGTCGCGGATGACAGTGATAGATGATAGTTATCTATTAATTGAGGTAAATTACTTGTGCGCATAAGCTCTTGTCAGCGGCAGAGTAACTGCCGGTAACCGTAACCGAAGATGACGACTGACAATGGGTAAGACGAAAGACTGGCTGGACTTTGACCAGCTTGCGGAAGATCAAGTGCGCGACGCGCTAAAACCGCCATCTATGTATAAAGTGATATTAGTCAATGATGATTACACTCCGATGGAGTTTGTTATTGACGTGTTACAAAAATTCTTTTCTTATGATGTAGAACGTGCAACTCAATTGATGCTCGCCGTTCACTACCAGGGTAAGGCCATTTGCGGAGTCTTTACCGCCGAGGTTGCAGAAACCAAAGTGGCGATGGTGAACAGGTATGCCAGGGAGAACGAGCATCCATTGCTGTGTACGCTGGAAAAAGCCTGAATGCAGGCATAAAAATTGGGGGAGGTGCCTATGCTCAATCAAGAACTGGAACTCAGTTTAAACATGGCTTTCGCCAGAGCGCGCGAGCACCGTCATGAGTTTATGACCGTCGAGCACTTGTTACTGGCGTTGCTCAGTAACCCATCAGCCCGCGAAGCGCTGGAAGCGTGTTCCGTGGATCTGGTTGCGCTCCGTCAGGAACTCGAAGCCTTCATTGAACAAACCACACCCGTTCTGCCTGCCAGCGAAGAAGAACGCGACACGCAGCCGACGTTGAGTTTTCAGCGTGTGCTGCAACGCGCCGTCTTCCACGTTCAGTCCTCCGGTCGTAGTGAAGTTACCGGCGCTAACGTACTGGTCGCTATTTTCAGCGAACAGGAATCACAAGCGGCCTATCTGCTGCGTAAGCACGAAGTCAGCCGTCTTGATGTGGTGAACTTTATTTCTCACGGGACGCGTAAAGATGAGCCGAGTCAGTCTTCTGATTCAGGCAACCAACCGAATAACGAAGAGCAAGCTGGCGGGGAGGAACGTATGGAGAATTTTACGACTAACCTTAACCAGCTTGCGCGCGTGGGGGGGATCGATCCGCTGATTGGCCGTGAGAAAGAGCTGGAGCGTGCCATTCAGGTTCTGTGCCGCCGCCGTAAGAATAACCCGCTGCTGGTGGGTGAATCCGGTGTCGGTAAAACGGCGATTGCGGAAGGACTGGCCTGGCGTATTGTCCAGGGCGATGTGCCGGAAGTGATGGCGGATTGCACCCTCTACTCACTGGATATTGGCTCGCTGCTGGCAGGGACCAAATATCGCGGTGACTTTGAAAAACGCTTTAAAGCGCTGCTGAAACAGCTGGAACAGGACACCAACAGCATCCTGTTCATCGATGAGATCCACACCATCATTGGTGCGGGGGCGGCATCGGGCGGCCAGGTGGATGCGGCAAACCTGATCAAACCGTTGCTCTCCAGCGGCAAGATCCGCGTGATCGGTTCTACGACCTATCAGGAATTCAGCAACATTTTCGAGAAAGACCGTGCTCTGGCGCGTCGCTTCCAGAAAATCGATATTACTGAGCCGTCGGTGGAAGAGACCGTACAGATTATTAACGGTCTGAAACCGAAGTACGAAGCGCACCATGATGTTCGCTATACCGCGAAAGCGGTGCGGGCGGCAGTAGAACTGGCGGTGAAATATATCAATGACCGTCATCTGCCGGATAAAGCGATTGACGTGATCGACGAAGCAGGGGCGCGTGCGCGTCTGATGCCGGTCAGCAAGCGCAAAAAAACCGTCAACGTGGCGGATATTGAATCCGTGGTAGCGCGTATTGCGCGTATCCCAGAGAAGAGCGTCTCGCAGAGCGATCGCGACACGTTGAGAAGTCTCGGCGACCGTCTGAAAATGTTGGTCTTTGGCCAGGATAAAGCCATTGAGGCGCTGACCGAAGCCATCAAGATGAGCCGCGCAGGACTGGGGCACGAGCATAAACCTGTCGGTTCATTCCTGTTCGCCGGGCCTACTGGCGTGGGGAAAACCGAGGTCACGGTGCAGCTCTCCAAAGCGCTGGGGATTGAACTGCTGCGCTTTGATATGTCCGAGTATATGGAGCGTCACACCGTCAGCCGTTTGATCGGTGCACCTCCGGGATATGTCGGTTTCGATCAGGGCGGTTTGCTGACGGATGCGGTCATTAAACATCCGCACGCCGTATTGCTGCTGGATGAAATCGAGAAAGCGCATCCGGATGTCTTTAACCTGCTGTTGCAGGTGATGGATAACGGTACGCTGACCGATAATAACGGCCGCAAAGCGGATTTCCGCAACGTGGTGCTGGTGATGACTACTAACGCTGGCGTGCGTGAAACTGAACGTAAATCCATTGGCCTCATTCATCAGGACAACAGTACGGATGCGATGGGTGAGATTAAGAAAGTCTTTACGCCGGAATTCCGTAACCGTCTCGACAATATTATCTGGTTCGATCACTTGTCTACCGAGGTGATTCATCAGGTTGTTGATAAATTTATTGTCGAGTTGCAGGTTCAACTGGATCAGAAAGGCGTCTCCCTGGAAGTTAGCCAGGAAGCGCGTGACTGGCTGGCTGAGAAAGGCTACGACCGGGCAATGGGCGCGCGTCCAATGACTCGCGTGGTGCAGGACAACCTGAAAAAACCACTGGCTAACGAGTTGTTGTTTGGCTCGCTGGTGGATGGTGGTCAGGTGACTGTCGCCCTGGATAAAGAGAAGAATGAGCTGACGTATGGTTTCCAGAGTGCGCAAAAGCACAAACCAGAAGCCGCGCATTAATCTCTTATCGTCTGATGAACCGGGCCTCTGAGCCCGGTTTTTTTATGCCTTTTGTATGTCGGATGGCGGCATACGCCTTATCCGAACTACGGTACATGCTCATTCGTAGGCCGGATAAGGTGTCTGCACCGCCATCCGGCAATATTCGCGTGACGGTGCAACATGCGAAAAAAAAGCCCGTACTTTCGTACGAGCTCTTTCTCAAATATGGCGGTGAGGGGGGGATTGACTCGCTTTGCTCGCCCTCACGGGCAGCCACTCACTGTGTTCGTGGTCTGTCCAACTGGCTGCGCCAGTTGTCGAACCCCGGTCGGGGATTCTCATCCCCCCGGCGTGTGCGACATGCGAAAAAAAAGCCCGTACTTTCGTACGAGCTCTTTCTTAAATATGGCGGTGAGGGGGGGATTGACTCGCTTCGCTCGCCCTGACGGGCAGCCCACTCACTGTGTTCGCGGTCTGTCCAACTGGCTGCGCCAGTTGTCGAACCCCGGTCGGGGATTCTCATCCCCCCGGCGTGTGCAACATGCGAAAAAAAAGCCCGTACTTTCGTACGAGCTCTTTCTTAAATATGGCGGTGAGGGGGGGATTCGAACCCCCGATACGTTGCCGTATACACACTTTCCAGGCGTGCTCCTTCAGCCACTCGGACACCTCACCATATTGTATTGCTGCCTGACCGCTTGGGGGGCAACGGGGCGCTACTATAGGGAGTTGCGCTAAAACGGTCAAGCAGTATTTACGCTTTCACTCTCGTTTGGTTACGCAGTGTACATCTTCCTGCTCGATGTGGCGCAGGGGAGATGTATCAGCGCTGTGAATCTAGCTTTTCGTTGTTTTTCACCACTTCCTGCGTCCTGCTATAGCTTTCAATCAGCAATTGATAGGCCGGGAATATGTGGGTGTACACTTCAGCCCATTCGGCTGCGTCTTCACGATTCCAGGTCCCCTGGAGTTCAGCAGCGACTGCCGCCGTATCCATCGGTACGACACCGGCCTGCACCACGCGGGCGAGGGTGATCTCTTGCGCCATTTTGCTGTACGTGCCCGAAGCATCGATCACGGCAAATACCTTGTAACCTTCAGCCACTGCGCTGATGGCCGGGAACGCCATGCACACGCTGGTAATCGTGCCTGCGATAATCAGCGTTTTACGGCCTGTTGCTTTTACCGCCTTAACAAACTCGTCGTTATCCCAGGCGTTAATTTCGCCTTTACGTGCAACGTACTGCGCATGCGGTGCATTGGCGTGGATCTCCGGGATCAGAGGGCCATTAGGACCCTGCGGTACGGATGCAGTGGTAATAACCGGCATCTTCGACAGGGTTGCCATTTTAGCCAGCGCGGTAGCGCGTGCGCGCAACTCCGGCATCGGCATATCGCCCACGGTCTGGAACAAACCGCTCTGGTGATCGATCAACAGCATCACGGAATCATTCACATCAATAACCGGACGCAAACCATTAAAATTAGCAGGACTGGACATGGTGTTCTCCTCAATGTTTTCAGATTTGGCCAAAACGACCAGCGTTAAAATCGCGAACAGCCTCAGCGATCTCTTGCTTTGTGTTCATCACAAAGGGGCCATAACCGACAATCGGTTCATTTAACGGTTCCCCCGCCAGCAACAGGACGGTGGCGTCGCTGCTGGCATCGAGATGGAAGGCTTCTTCCTGTTGGCTGAGTACCGCCATTTGCGCTTCATTGACCGGTGTGGTGCCGTTTACCGTAATGCTGCCTTTCAGGACAATCAGCGCGGTGCTCCAGCCCGCAGGCTGGGAAAGCGTGATGTCGCAGCCTTGCTGTAAACGCATATCCCAGACATTCAGCGGCGAGAAGGTGTGTGCCGGGCCTTTTGTTCCCAGGAAGTCGCCAGCGATGATCCGCGCCGTGCCAGCCTCGCCAGGTAAGGCAACGGTGGGAATTAACTCATTGCTGATACTCTGGTAGCCCGCAGCGGCCATTTTGTCTTTGGCGGGCAGGTTCACCCACAACTGCACCATCTCCAGCTCTCCCCCGCGTTCAGTAAATGCAGGAGAGTGAAATTCTTCGTGCAGAATGCCCGCGCCCGCCGTCATCCACTGCACGTCACCTGGGCCGATGATGCCGCCGCGACCAGTTGAATCGCGGTGCTCAACTTCACCGCTGTAAACGATCGTGACCGTTTCGAACCCCCGGTGAGGATGTTCACCAACTCCGCGTTTTTCAGTGCCTGGCGCGAAGGTGTGAGGGCCTGCGTAATCCAGAAGCAGGAACGGACTCAACGATTGCGCATGGGACTGGTAAGAGAACAGCGAACGAACCGGAAATCCATCGCCAACCCAGTGCGGGCGAGGTGCGGTGTAGACGCCTGTTACCTGTTTCATCTTTATCTCCTCAATGGCGTAGTGGTGTTGTCAATAAGCTTATATTCATGACAATAAGGTGTGTAGTAGCTAAAATGGCATTAACTGTTCTAAAAATGGGATAATAAAAATGAAACCGGATCTCAATGATTTTGCGTGGTTTGTTCATGTCGTCGAGGAGGGTGGATTTGCTGCGGCAGGTCGCGCGCTCGATGAACCTAAGTCAAAACTCAGTCGGCGTATTGCACAACTTGAGGAGCGTCTGGGGGTCAGGCTGATTCAGCGTACGACACGGCAGTTCAATGTGACTGAAGTCGGGCAGACGTTTTATGAGCATTGCAAAGCGATGCTGGTTGAGGCACAGGCGGCGCAGGACGCTATCGCTGCGCTACAGGTTGAGCCGCGCGGCGTGGTGAAGCTGACCTGTCCTGTAACATTGCTGCACGCGCATATCGGTCCGATGCTGGCTAAATTTTTGGCGCGCTATCCCGATGTTTCACTGCAACTGGAAGCGACTAACCGCCGTGTTGATGTGGTGGGTGAGGGGATTGATATTGCAATTCGCGTCAGGCCGCGTCCTTTTGAGGATAGCGATCTGGTGATGCGTGTATTATCCGATCGCGGACATCGCCTGTTTGCCAGCCCGGCATTGATCGCCCGGATGGGCAGTCTTTCTTCTCCGGTAGAACTCAAAAACTGGCCGGGCCTGAGTCTTGCCGCCGGGAAACATATACACCGATGGGAATTGTTTGGGCCAGAAGGGGCGAGGGCCGAAGTGCATTTTACGCCGCGTTTGATTACCACCGATATGCTGGCGTTGCGTGAGGCGGCTGTCGCGGGCGTTGGCGTTGTACAGTTACCGGTATTGATGGTCAAAGAGCAGTTGGCCGCCGGTGAACTGGTGGCTTTACTGGAGGGTTGGGAGCCGAAAAGGGAAGTTATCCACGCGGTATTTCCAACGCGACGTGGATTGCTGCCTTCCGTACGCGCAGTAGTCGATTTCTTAACGGAAGAATATGCGCGGATGGTAGAAGATTAACGCCTGACATTACGCCCACAAAAAAGGCCGGATAAACCGACCTTTTATTATCTTTACGCCATTCGGGCGTGAAAACAATCAGCGACTACGGAAGACAATGCGGCCTTTGCTCAGGTCGTACGGGGTCAGCTCAACAGTCACTTTGTCGCCCGTCAGGATGCGGATATAGTTTTTACGCATTTTACCGGAGATGTGTGCAGTAACCACGTGACCGTTTTCTAACTCTACGCGGAACATGGTATTAGGTAACGTTTCAAGAACGGTACCCTGCATTTCAATATTGTCTTCTTTGGCCATCTAATCCTCTGGGGTATCACTACCGTAATTTGAACCGGCAAGATAATGCCGAAGTTCTTTTAATAAGTAAAGATTTGCGCGTTTAAAACACAGCAAATCAGGTTTGGCGCATTACTCCGATCACACACGGCAAAGCCGCACTAAAAGCGCAACGTATAAGGGAGCGATGAGATAAACGATGGGCGTTACCTGACGCGAACTGTTCCTTAACGGCGGCGGGGTAATGGGCATAACCTGCTCTGCGGCACAATTATAACACCGCAACAAAAAATGTGCCGAAAACATTCACTCCTGAGGCGAAAATAACGTGCGAGGCACCCAAAAAAGGGCTGGCAGCCGCTGCGGGCGCATTATACTGAGGTGTTCAAGGTATTCACGACGGGCTATTTCCACTGCCCCCAGCGACGCGGTGTGGTTATTTAGCACCTGGCAGTCGATCAGTTTTCCCCCCTGACGGCGAAATTCAGTGCAAAAAACAAGCAGCGCTGTTTTGGAGGCATTTTCCTGGCGGCTGAACATCGACTCACCGCAAAAAAGGGTGCCTTGCGATACGCCGTACATTCCGCCCACTAATTCATTGTGGCGCCATACTTCAATGGAGTGCGCATGGCCCAATTCATGTAAACGATGATAAGCCTCCACCACATCGCGCGTTATCCATGTCCCTTCCTCGCGATCGTTGGCACAGCCTTCAATGACCTGATCAAACGCATAATTCAGCGTCACCCGATAGGGTGAGTGTTTGTGAAAGCGCTTCATGCTGCGGCTGAGATGAAAATGTTCCGGCCATAAAACAGCGCGAGGGTCGGGGGACCACCAGAGAATCGGATCGCCAGGCGAAAACCACGGAAATATGCCCCGCTGGTACGCCATTAATAAGCGGGCGGGGCTAAGATCGCCCCCAAGGGCTAATAACCCATTGGGCTCGCGCAAAGCGCCTTCCGGGGAAGGGAAGGCTATTGAGTGGCGAGAAAGCTGAACCAGGCGCATGACAGCACAACTCCAGTACGCAAGTCGGATCGTTCAATAATAGCTTACAGACGTTGCTTAAACTGGTAATAACGACCCTGCCTGGCTAACAGATCTGCGTGATTACCTTGCTCAATAATTTGCCCGTTGTCCATCACTATTATTTGATCAAAACGCGACAGCCCGCGCAGGCGGTGAGTGACCATTAACAGCGTTTTGTTTCGCATAACATCAGCAAGCAATTCAAGCATTTGGCTTTCGGTTGTGGCGTCTAACCCCTCGGTCGGTTCATCCAGCAACATCAGCGGGGCGTCGTGCAATAATGCGCGGGCGATAGCCAGACGGCGAAGTTCACCGCCGGATAACTGACGACCCCCTTCACCTAACCAGCTATTAAGCCCGCCATCGTCGAGTAATTTCTCCAGACCGACACGGCACAGCATTTCTGACAGCGCTTCGTCACTGGCGTCAGGGGCTGCCAGCAGAAGGTTGTCACGCAGCGTGGCGCTGAACAGATGTACGCGCTGCGGTACGACGCTGATGGTGGCGCGTAGCGTCGCTTCGTTAAGCGTTGAAATCGGCTGATTGTTGATGAGGATCTCGCCCTGCTGCGGGTCCCACGCCCGGGTCAGTAACTGCAATAGCGTCGATTTGCCGCAGCCTGTACGCCCAAGAATGGCAATATGCTCGCCAGGATTCGCGTGCAGCGAGAGGGATTCCAGCGCTTTTTGTGCCTGCTCAGGATAGCTGAACGAAATATCACGCATCGTCAGCGTCACCTGCTCTGGCACCGCTGAGTCCGCCTCCGGAAATTCCACCTCGGGTTTCTGTTCGGTGAGATCGGTAATGCGTAGCGCAGAGGCAATAACCTGACCAAGATGCTGGAACGCTCCCGTCACGGGGGCCAGCGCCTCAAATGCCGCCAGCGCGCAAAAGACGAAGAGGGCAATCAGCGCACCGGGTTTGTCGTTGCCACCCACGCCGCCGGAGGCCATCCACAGCATTAACATGACCGCCATCGCGCCAATCAACAGCATGACGGCCTGAGACAGTGCGGTCAGTTCAGACTGGTGGCGTTGGGCTTCATGCCACTGCAATTCTGTACTTTCCATCTGTGCCCGGTAGCGATCGCTGGCGCCAAAGATCGTCAATTCCGCTTGTCCTTGCAGCCAGGCGGTGAGCTGCTGGCGATACTGTCCACGCAGGTGGGTCAGGCTCTGTCCGGTACTCTTCCCCGCGCGGTAAAACAGCGGAGGCAGAATGAACAAGGTCAGCAACATAACCCCCCCGAGCGTTATCGCGAGGGTGACATCGAGAAAGCTCAGGCCCAGGGTGACGACCAGAATCACCACAAAGGCGCCCACTATTGGAGAGATGACGCGCAAATAGAGGTGATCGAGCGTATCGACGTCGGCAACCACGCGGTTAAGCAACTCCCCCTGGCGATAACGGGCAAGTCCCGCCGGAGAGAGCGGTAACAGTTTGCTGAAGGTATAAATTCGCAGATGCTGCAGGACGCGAAACGTCGCGTCATGGCTCACTAACCGTTCAAAATAGCGACCCGCAGTACGGGTAATCGCCGCACCGCGTACGCCTGCGGCGGGCAGCATATAGTTAAAACTGTAAATGCCGGTAACACCCACGACGGCGGAAGCGGACAGGAACCAGCCGGAGAGCGTCAACAGTCCAATGCTGGCCAGCAGCGTGACGATCGCCAGCACGATCCCGAGCGTTAACATCCATTTATGGCGCTTGTAGAGCGCTAAATAGGGGAGCAAGGCGCGCATTCAGATGTCCTCCTGACGGTGAGCCAATAACGTGGCAAACGGCCCGTTGGCGGTACTGAGTTGGGTATAGTGACCGTGTTCGACAATGTGCCCGTCCTGCATCACCCAAATGGTATCCCAGTCGGCCAGATCTTCGAGCTGGTGGGTGACCATCAAGGTGGTCTGGCGTCGGGACGCGGCGTTCAATGCCTGCATAACGCGCTGTTCGCTGTGCGCGTCCAGGCTGGCTGCTGGCTCATCAAGCAACAGCAGTTTGCACGGGTTCAACAACGCGCGAGCAACCGCAACGCGCTGCGCCTGACCGACGGAAAGTCGACCGGCCTGATCGCCCGTTGGTGTGTCCAGGCCTTGTGGCAGCATCGGCAGAAACTCACTGACCCAGGCGTTGTCGAGCGCGGCTTTGAGCTCTTGCTCAGTGGCATTCGGACGCGCTAATAGCACATTTTCCCGCAATGTTGCCGCAGGGAGTTGCGGATTTTGCCCGACCCAGGAAAGCTGCTTACGCCAGGATTCGGGAGACAAATCGCGCAATTCAATGTCGTTAACACGCAATGACCCCTGGTAGGAGAGAAAACCGGACAGCGCATTCAGCAGAGAACTTTTCCCTGAACCACTGCGCCCGACCAGCACTGCACGGTGGCCTGCTGGCAGTGAAAAATTCAACGGACCGGCGAGTATTTTGCCTTCCGGGGAGGTGATAATGAGATCCCGGGCTTCAATCGAGACAGGGTCTTTCGTCGTGAGCTCAATATCGCCACGTTCCGGGTGGGCAAGGGGCGTTTCCATAAACGTTTTCAGGCTGTCAGCCGCGCCTACGGCCTGAGCTTTAGCGTGATAAAACGTGCCAAGGTCGCGTAAAGGCTGAAAGAACTCAGGGGCAAGAATCAGCGCCAGGAAACCGGCGGCAAGCGTGACGCTGGTGCCATAGTGCCCGAAGTTAAGTTCGCCAAGATAAGAAAAACCGAAGTAGACGGCGACCAGCGCGATGGAAAGCGAGGTAAAGAATTCCAGAACGCCCGAAGATAAAAAGGCGAGGCGCAGGACCTCCATGGTGCGTTGGCGAAAATCCTGCGACGCGGCGCGAATGCTTTCAGTTTCTGCTTCCCCACGCCCAAAAATGCGTAACGTTTCCATACCGCGCAAGCGATCGAGAAAATGACCGCTCAGACGTGCGAGCGCCTGGAAATTACGGCGGTTGGCATCTGCAGCCCCCATGCCAACCATCGCCATGAATAACGGAATCAGCGGCGCCGTTCCGAGCAGGATCAGCGCGGCAGCCCAGTTGGTTGGAAAAATGGCGGCAACGATCAGCAATGGCACGCAGACGGCAAGCGCCATTTGTGGAAGATAGCGCGCATAGTAATCGTGCATATCGTCAATCTGTTCAAGCACCAGCGTCGCCCAGCTTCCCGCAGGCTTTCCCTGAATCCACGCCGGCCCAGCCTGTTGCAGACGGTCCAACACCTGGCGACGTATTTCGAAGCGGATATGCTGCCCGGCATGAAAACCGACCCGTTCACGCAGCCAGACGACCCAGGCGCGCAGGATAAAAATCAGTGCCAGAACGATAAAAGGGAGGAGGAGGGCTTCACGAGGAATGTTCTCCATAATCATATGCTGCAGAATACGCGCCATGATCCAGGCTTGAGCGACAATCAATAAGCCGCTGACAAATCCCAACAGACGAGAAATGTTCAGCCAGCGCTGGGAGAGGACGCTTTGCTGTTTTAACCAGCGAGTTAACTCTTTTTGACGGGTTTTATTCATTGCACGCTTAGCAGGTGAGTTATCAGAATTTTAGGCAGGGCAATGTTACAACGGGGCAAAAATAAAGGCGACTTATAGTCGCCTTTTTTACTTTTGTTGATGATTTGTAAACTTATTTGCCAGCGTCGGCTAACCCGTCGAGATAACGCTCTGCATCCAGCGCCGCCATGCAACCTGTTCCCGCAGACGTAATCGCCTGGCGGTAAATGTGATCCATCACGTCGCCAGCCGCAAAGACACCCGGAATGCTGGTTTGGGTGGCATTACCGTGAATGCCTGACTGAACTTTGATGTAGCCATTTTCCAGCTCAAGCTGACCGTCGAAAATAGCGGTATTCGGGCTGTGGCCGATGGCAACGAACAGGCCCGCAACGTCCAGCGATTCAATGTTGTCGGTGTTATGCGTATCGCGCAGGCGCAGGCCAGTAACGCCCATCTGATCGCCAGTCACTTCTTCAAGCGTACGGTGGGTATGCAGCACGATATTGCCGTTTTCGACTTTATCCATCAGACGTTTGATCAGGATTTTTTCTGCGCGGAAGCTGTCGCGACGGTGAATCAGATGGACTTCAGAGGCGATATTCGCCAGGTACAACGCTTCTTCAACGGCCGTGTTGCCGCCGCCGATGACCGCGACTTTTTGATTGCGATAGAAGAAACCGTCACAGGTGGCGCAGGCGGAAACGCCGCGACCCTTAAACGCTTCTTCTGATGGCAAGCCGAGATAGCGAGCGGAAGCTCCGGTAGCGATGATCAGCGCATCACAGGTGTATTCGCCATTGTCGCCAGTCAGACGGAATGGACGGTTCTGCAAGTCCACCTTATTGATATGATCAAAAATTATCTCAGTATCAAATTTTGTCGCATGTTCATGCATGCGTTCCATCAACAGCGGCCCCGTCAGCTCGTTCGGATCGCCTGGCCAGTTTTCCACTTCGGTCGTGGTGGTCAGCTGACCGCCTTTTTCCATACCGGTGATCAGGACCGGTTGCAGGTTTGCACGCGCAGCGTAGACCGCAGCGGTATATCCCGCTGGTCCTGAACCAAGAATAAGCAGTTTACTGTGTTTGGTCGTGCCCATGAGATCCCCATAGTTGTTGGCAGGCAATGGGCAGGATTGTAGGGAATTTGGTGGCGTAAAAAAAGAGTATAGCGATTTTGTTAACAATTTGTGTAATAGCAGGAACCAATGAGAGGCCATGGTGTGGGCGCTACTATAATGATTTCTACTTAAAATAGGGCTGTTATAAGGTGATAAAATGACGATTAACGACCGCTCCCAATGAATAATTGGCATGTTGTACTAAAAATCGATGTTTTGCTTTGACAATCCCCTGCTGTTTTGCGAAAACATTCATTGAAGAAGAAAACAGTGATATGTGTGTGATGCATAACCATGCATGTAAATACCATGTTTACCGGCTAGCGAAATCTACGCATGGTGTGGACAGACGCCATTCGTGATATCGATAGCGGCCATCAGGCAACGGTCTTCTCACTATAGACCCGGCATTGCGCGCCGTTAATCCCTCTGGGTTTCGGTCTATTGTGATGGGCATAGGCTCTAAACAGTGATGTGCAAAGAGTCAGGCAGGAGTAGGGAAGGAATACAGAGAGACAATAATAATGGTAGATAGCAAGAAGCGCCCTGGCAAAGATCTCGACCGCATCGATCGCAACATTCTTAATGAGTTGCAAAAGGATGGCCGTATTTCGAACGTCGAGCTTTCTAAACGAGTTGGACTTTCACCGACACCCTGCCTTGAGCGTGTTCGTCGGCTGGAAAGACAGGGATTTATTCAGGGCTATACAGCACTGTTAAACCCGCATTATCTGGATGCATCACTTCTGGTTTTTGTTGAGATTACTCTGAATCGTGGTGCGCCGGATGTGTTTGAGCAATTTAACACCGCAGTACAAAAACTTGAAGAAATTCAAGAGTGTCATTTAGTTTCCGGTGACTTCGACTACCTGTTGAAAACACGCGTGCCGGATATGTCTGCCTATCGTAAGCTGCTGGGGGAAACCCTGCTGCGTCTGCCTGGCGTGAATGACACACGTACCTATGTGGTGATGGAAGAAGTAAAACAGAGCAATCGTCTGGTAATTAAGACGCGCTAACACGGAACAGGTGCAAAATCGACGCAGTTTGATTACACTCCTGTTAATCCATACAGCAACAGTGCCGGGGCAACCCGGTGCTGTTGTCCGTTTTAGCATCGGGCAGGAAAAGCCTGAAACCTGGAGAGCCTTTTTTGAGCCAGGAATACACTGAAGACAAAGAAGTCACATTGACAAAGTTAAGCAGCGGGCGCCGACTTCTGGAAGCGTTGCTGATCCTTATTGCCCTTTTTGCCGTCTGGTTGATGGCTGCCTTACTGAGTTTTAATCCCTCAGATCCCAGTTGGTCGCAGACGGCATGGCACGAACCTATCCATAATCTGGGCGGCATGCCGGGAGCCTGGCTGGCTGACACCTTGTTCTTCATTTTCGGCGTAATGGCTTACACCATCCCGGTCATTATGGTGGGGGGATGCTGGTTTGCCTGGCGACATCAGGCCAGCGACGAATATATCGATTATTTTGCCGTGTCGTTGCGCGTGATTGGCGTTCTGGCGCTCATTCTGACCTCCTGCGGTCTTGCGGCCATTAATGCTGATGACATCTGGTATTTCGCCTCTGGCGGCGTGATTGGCAGTCTGCTAAGCACGACGCTTCAACCTTTGCTGCACAGCAGTGGGGGAACCATCGCGTTATTGTGCATCTGGGCCGCCGGTCTGACGCTGTTTACGGGGTGGTCATGGGTCAGTATTGCCGAAAAATTAGGCGGCTGGCTGCTCAATCTTCTGACGTTCGCCAGTAATCGTACCCGTCGTGATGATACGTGGGTCGATGATGAAGAGTATGAAGATGATGACGAGTTTGCCGATGAAACTGACGGCGTAAAACGAGAGTCCCGACGCGCACGTATTCTCCGGGGCGCATTGGCGCGCCGCAAACGTCTGGCAGAGAAGTTTACCAACCCACGCGGTCGTCATACCGATGCGGCGCTGTTTTCTGGCAAACGCATGGATGATGAAGAGGAAATTGAATACAGCGCGCGTGGCGTACCTGCCGATCCTAACGACGTGCTTTTCTCCGGGCATCGTGCGACTCAGCCTGAGTATGATGAATATGATCCGTTGCTCAATGGTCACTCGGTCACCGAACCGGTAGCTGCCGCCGCCGTGGCGACAGCGGCTACGCAAGCCTGGGCTGCGCCTGCCGATCCCGCGCTGCAAACACCGTCGATTCCCGGCGCCGAACCTGTACCCGCTGCACCTGAGATGCAATGGCAATCTGTACCAGGGCCGGAATATACCGACACCGTTATTGCCCCAGCGCCGGAAGGGTATCCGCAACCGTCGCAATATGGTCAACCACAGGTTCCTGCTCATGAACCCTGGCAGCAACCTGCGCCAGTTGAACCTGAGCCGCACTATTATGCGCCACCAGTTGCGGAACCTGGCTACGAACAGCCCGTCGCGCCGCAACCGCAAACGCCATGGCAGCCACAAGAAGCCGTTGCGGAGCAAAGCTGGCAACCTGAACCGGTTTACCCACAAGAGCCGGTGCATTCCTCTGAGCCTGTTCATCAACCGGAACCCATTGCCGTTGAGCCAGAGCCAGAGGTTGAAGAATCTAAACCTGCACGCCCACCGCTTTACTATTTTGAAGAAGTGGAAGAAAAGCGTGCGCGTGAGCGTGAGCAACTTGCGGCGTGGTATCAGCCAATTCCTGAGCCAGTGAACGAACCTGAGCCGGTGAAGTATTCTTCACCCGTGACGGCGGCTATTCCTCCAGTAGAATCAATTGTCGCAGCTGCACCATTAGCGGCAGGCGTGAAAGACGCAACGTTGGCGGCAGGGGCGGTAGCCGCTGCGGCAGCACCAGTATTTAGTCTTGCGGGGGATGGCGCGCCACGCCCGCAGGTTAAAGAAGGTATTGGACCGCAGTTACCGCGACCAAATCGTGTGCGTGTACCAACACGCCGTGAGCTGGCATCGTATGGCATCAAATTACCGTCTCAACGCATGGCGGAAGAGAAAGCGCGTGAGGCGGAGCGTCTCGATTCTGATACGCAGTACTCTGAAGATGAAATCGAGGCGATGCAGCAAGATGAACTGGCTCGCCAGTTTGCACAATCGCAGCAGCATCGTTATGGCGAAGAATATCAGCACGATGGTTCTCAACCGGAAGACGAAGATGCCCGCGCTGAAGCCGAGCTGGCGCGTCAGTTTGCCTCTTCACAGCAACAACGTTATTCCGGCGAACAACCCTCAGGCACGAATCCATTCTCGCTGGATGATTTTGAGTTCTCACCGATGAAAACATTGGTGGATGAGGGCCCGCATGAGCCGTTGTTTACGCCAGGTGTGATGCCGGAGTCTGCGTCTGTTCAACAACCGCAATATCAGCAGCCTGTTGCACAACCGCCCCAGTATCAACAGCCACATCAGCCTGTTGTTCAACCGCCGCAGTATCAACAGCCACATCAGCCTGTTGTTCAACCGCCGCAGTATCAGCAGCCACAGCAGCCTGTTGCGCAGCCGCCGCAGTACCAGCAGCCACAACAGCCTGTTGCGCAGCCAAAAGAAAGCCTGATTCATCCGC
Source organism: Citrobacter sp. R56 (assembly GCF_016811995.1). Taxonomy (GTDB): domain Bacteria; phylum Pseudomonadota; class Gammaproteobacteria; order Enterobacterales; family Enterobacteriaceae; genus Citrobacter_D; species Citrobacter_D enshiensis. The sequence continues at coordinate 2,933,978 of NZ_CP069159.1, read as the reverse complement.
TGCTGATGCGTAACGGTGACGGTCGCCCGGCGCTTAAACCGACCACGCCGCTGCCGTCGTTAGATTTGCTGACGCCGCCGCCAACGGAAATTGAGCCAGTGGATACCTTTGCGCTTGAGCAAATGGCACGCCTGGTCGAAGCTCGACTGGCGGATTTCCGCATTAAAGCGGATGTTGTGAACTACTCACCGGGTCCGGTAATCACCCGCTTCGAACTGAACCTGGCTCCGGGCGTGAAAGCGGCACGTATTTCCAATCTGTCGCGCGATTTGGCCCGCTCGCTGTCTACCGTCGCGGTGCGCGTAGTGGAAGTGATTCCAGGTAAACCTTACGTAGGTCTGGAATTGCCGAACAAAAAACGCCAGACCGTTTATCTGCGTGAAGTGCTCGACTGCGCGCGCTTCCGTGATAACCCGTCGCCACTCTCTGTGGTGTTGGGTAAAGACATCGCCGGTGATCCCGTGGTGGCTGACCTGGCGAAAATGCCACACCTTCTGGTGGCTGGTACTACCGGTTCCGGTAAATCGGTCGGTGTGAACGCCATGATCCTCAGCATGCTCTACAAAGCACAGCCTGAAGACGTTCGTTTTATCATGATCGACCCGAAAATGCTGGAGCTCTCGGTTTATGAAGGTATACCGCATCTGTTAACGGAAGTGGTTACCGACATGAAAGATGCCGCCAACGCTCTGCGCTGGAGCGTCAACGAGATGGAACGCCGCTATAAGCTGATGTCTGCGTTGGGTGTGCGTAACCTGGCGGGTTACAACGAGAAGATTGCCGAAGCGAAACGCATGGGCCGTCCGATTCCGGACCCGTACTGGAAACCGGGCGACAGCATGGATGCCACGCATCCGGTGTTGGAAAAACTGCCGTATATCGTTGTGCTGGTGGATGAATTTGCTGACCTGATGATGACCGTCGGCAAAAAAGTGGAAGAGCTGATCGCACGACTGGCGCAGAAAGCGCGTGCGGCGGGTATCCACCTGGTGCTGGCTACGCAGCGTCCGTCGGTTGATGTTATTACCGGCCTGATTAAAGCGAACATCCCAACGCGTATCGCGTTTACGGTGTCGAGCAAGATCGACTCCCGTACCATTCTCGACCAGGGCGGCGCGGAATCGCTGCTCGGGATGGGGGATATGCTCTACTCAGCTCCGAACTCCAGCACGCCTGTACGTGTTCACGGCGCGTTCGTTCGCGATGAAGAAGTTCACGCTGTCGTGCAGGACTGGAAAGCGCGCGGTCGTCCGCAGTACGTCGACGGCATTACCTCCGATAGCGAAAGTGAAGGCGGCGCTGGCGGCTTAGACGGTGGCGAAGAGTTGGATCCCTTATTCGATCAGGCCGTGAACTTTGTGACCCAAAAACGTAAAGCGTCGATCTCCGGCGTACAGCGCCAGTTCCGCATTGGCTATAACCGTGCGGCGCGCATCATCGAGCAGATGGAGGCGCAGGGGATTGTCAGCGAACAAGGTCATAACGGCAATCGTGAAGTGTTGGCTCCGCCTCCCTTTGATTGATTGCAAAGATCGGTAAATAAATAAGAATTCAGTATTTTCTTCTTTCCTCATGCTGATTTTTGGCCTGGAATGGATAGCAGAGGAATCTCCCCATCGGGAGTGACGTATTTTGAGGAATAACAATGAAAAAAATCGCAATCACCTGTGCATTACTCTCAAGCTTTGTCGTGAGCAGCGTATGGGCCGATGCCGCCAGCGATCTGAAAAGTCGTCTGGATAAAGTCAGCAGCTTCCACGCCAGTTTCACTCAGAAAGTGACCGACGGTAGCGGTGCAGCGGTTCAGGAAGGCCAGGGGGATTTATGGGTTAAGCGCCCAAATCTGTTTAACTGGCATATGACGCAGCCTGACGAGAGCATTCTGGTGTCTGATGGTAAAACGCTGTGGTTCTTTAACCCCTTTGTCGAGCAGGCAACGGCGACCTGGTTGAAGGATGCGACCGGCAATACGCCGTTTATGCTGATTGCCCGCAACCAGTCCAGCGACTGGCAGCAATACAACATTAAGCAAAACGGTGATGACTTCGTCCTGACGCCGAAAACCAGCAACGGTAACCTGAAGCAGTTCACCATCAATGTTGGGCGTGACGGCACCATTCATCAATTCAGTGCGGTAGAGCAAGATGGTCAGCGCAGCAACTATCAGCTGAAGGCTCAGCAGAATGGTGCTGTAGAAGCATCGAAATTTACCTTTACCCCACCGCAAGGCGTAACGGTAGACGATCAACGTAAGTAGAGGCCTGTGAGTGAGCAATCTGTCGCTCGATTTTTCTGATAATACCTTTCAGCCACTGGCCGCACGTATGCGGCCAGAAAATTTAGCGCAGTATATTGGTCAGCAGCATCTGCTGGCTGCGGGTAAGCCATTACCTCGCGCCATCGAGGCAGGTCATCTGCACTCTATGATCCTGTGGGGGCCGCCTGGCACGGGAAAAACTACCCTTGCCGAAGTGATCGCCCGTTATGCCAATGCGGATGTCGAACGTATTTCGGCTGTCACTTCTGGCGTGAAAGAGATCCGCGAAGCCATTGAACGTGCTCGCCAGAACCGCAACGCGGGTCGTCGCACGATCCTGTTTGTCGACGAAGTTCACCGCTTCAATAAAAGCCAGCAGGATGCGTTTCTGCCGCATATTGAAGACGGCACCATCACCTTTATCGGCGCCACAACTGAAAACCCTTCCTTTGAGCTGAACTCCGCGTTGTTGTCGCGAGCGCGCGTCTATTTGTTGAAATCGCTGACCACCGACGATATTGAGCGGGTGCTAAGCCAGGCGATGGAAGACAAAGCCCGTGGTTATGGCGGTCAGGACATCGTCCTGCCGGATGAAACGCGCCGGGCAATAGCCGAACTGGTTAACGGCGATGCGCGTCGTGCGCTAAATACGCTTGAAATGATGGCGGACATGGCGGAAGTCGATGCCAGTGGAAAACGTGTTCTTCAGCCCGCGTTACTGACCGAGATTGCCGGGGAACGCAGCGCGCGCTTTGATAACAAAGGTGACCGCTTTTACGACCTCATCTCCGCATTGCATAAATCCGTTCGCGGCAGCGCCCCGGATGCGGCGCTCTACTGGTACGCCCGGATCATTACCGCCGGTGGCGATCCGCTGTACGTGGCGCGTCGTCTTCTGGCTATTGCGTCTGAAGATGTGGGTAATGCCGACCCACGCGCCATGCAGGTCGCGATCTCCGCATGGGACTGTTTCACCCGCGTTGGCCCGGCAGAAGGCGAACGTGCGATTGCGCAGGCGATTGTTTACCTGGCCTGTGCGCCAAAAAGTAATGCTGTTTATACCGCTTTCAAAGCCGCGATGGCCGATGCACGTGAACGCCCGGATTACGACGTGCCGGTTCACCTGCGTAATGCACCGACTAAACTGATGAAAGAAATGGGGTATGGGCAGGAGTATCGCTATGCCCATGATGAGCCCAACGCGTACGCCGCAGGTGAAGAGTATTTCCCGGCTGAAATGGCACAAACGCGCTATTACCATCCGACTAAACGGGGTCTTGAAGGTAAGATTGGCGAAAAGCTCGCCTGGCTCGCTGAACAGGATCAAAATAGCCGCACAAAACGCTACCGCTAGCGCAGGCGTTGCGGTAATGTTGGCAATGTATCTTTGCAACCGCAGGCTGCGGTTGCATTCCCTTTTTTAATTCGATAAGCACAGGATAAGCATGCTCGATCCCAATCTGCTGCGTACCGAGCCAGACGCAGTCGCAGAAAAACTGGCACGCCGGGGCTTTAAGCTGGATGTAGATAAACTTCGCGCTCTTGAAGAGCGTCGTAAAGTACTGCAGGTCGAAACCGAAAACCTGCAGGCAGAGCGCAACTCGCGATCGAAATCCATTGGCCAGGCGAAAGCGCGCGGGGAAGATATCGAGCCATTACGCCTGGAAGTGAACAAACTCGGTGAGCAGCTTGATGCCGCGAAATCTGAGCTGGATGTGCTGCTGGCGGAAATCCGCGATATCGCGCTGACCATCCCGAACATCCCTCACGATGACGTACCGGTCGGTAAAGACGAAAACGACAACGTTGAAGTCAGCCGCTGGGGCACCCCGCGTCAATTCGATTTCGACGTTCGCGACCACGTTACCCTGGGCGAAATGCACAGCGGTCTCGATTTCGCTGCTGCGGTTAAACTGACCGGCTCTCGCTTTGTGGTGATGAAAGGTCAGATCGCCCGTATGCACCGCGCACTGTCGCAGTTCATGCTGGATCTGCACACAGAACAGCACGGTTACAGCGAAAACTATGTACCGTATCTGGTGAACCACGACACGCTGTACGGTACAGGTCAGTTGCCGAAATTTGCCGGCGATCTGTTCCATACGCGTCCGCTGGAAGAAGAATCCGACAGCAGCAACTATGCGCTGATCCCGACAGCAGAAGTGCCGCTGACCAACCTGGTGCGCGATGAAATCATCGACGAAGACGACCTGCCGATCAAAATGACCGCGCATACGCCGTGCTTCCGTTCTGAAGCGGGTTCTTACGGTCGCGACACGCGTGGTCTGATCCGTATGCACCAGTTCGACAAAGTTGAAATGGTGCAGATCGTTCGTCCGGAAGATTCCATGGACGCACTGGAAGAGATGACCGGCCATGCTGAGAAAGTGCTTCAGTTGCTGGGTCTGCCGTATCGCAAAATTGTTCTGTGTACCGGTGACATGGGCTTCGGCGCATGCAAGACCTACGATCTGGAAGTGTGGATCCCGGCTCAGGATACCTATCGCGAGATCTCTTCCTGCTCTAACGTCTGGGATTTCCAGGCTCGCCGTATGCAGGCGCGTTGCCGCAACAAGTCTGACAAAAAGACCCGTCTGGTTCATACACTGAACGGTTCTGGTCTGGCCGTTGGCCGTACGCTGGTGGCGGTAATGGAAAACTATCAGCAGGCAGATGGCCGCATTGCGGTGCCGGAAGTATTACGTCCGTATATGAACGGACTGGAATATATCGGCTAATACTGCTTTCTTTGAGTTAAAAAAGCGCCTCAGGGCGCTTTTTTTATGTCCGTTTGATACCGAACAATAATCCATACCCCCTTAGAGGTAATACTGGCTTCGTATGAAACTCAGCAGATTTCGCTGAATTTCATCACACTCATTATATACAAAACTATATAGCGATGATGTCGATATATAAATAACTACACAACGAAGTTTTGCCTTTGTTATGTGAGCAGCAGAGTGAGCCATTATGAAAACTAAGATCCCCGATGCCGTACTGGCAACTGAGGTGAGTCGTCGCGGTTTGGTAAAAACGACGGCGATAGGCGGACTGGCAATAGCCAGTAGCGCGTTCACCCTGCCATTTACCCGAATCGCGAATGCCGCTGAAGCAATCAGCCCGGCTCAGTCCAGCGAAAAAATTGTCTGGAGCGCATGTACGGTAAACTGTGGTAGCCGCTGTCCACTGCGTATGCATGTGGTGGATGGGGAAATCAAGTACGTTGAAACCGATAATACCGGTGATGATGATTACGAAGGATTGCATCAGGTACGTGCCTGCCTGCGTGGACGCTCTATGCGTCGACGTGTCTACAATCCCGACCGCCTGAAATATCCGATGAAACGTGTAGGCAAGCGCGGAGAAGGCAAATTCGAGCGTATTAGCTGGGATGAAGCCTACGAGATCATCGCGACCAATATGCAACGTTTGATCAAAGACTATGGCAACGAGTCTATCTACCTGAACTACGGCACCGGTACGCTCGGCGGTACGATGACGCGTTCATGGCCGCCAGGCAAAACGCTGGTGGCGCGTCTGATGAACTGCTGCGGTGGGTATCTGAACCATTATGGGGATTATTCTTCTGCGCAAATTGCGGCCGGACTGAATTACACCTACGGCGGCTGGGCGGATGGCAACAGCCCTTCTGATATTGAGAACAGTAAGCTGGTCGTACTGTTTGGCAATAACCCTGGCGAAACCCGCATGAGCGGGGGCGGGGTAACGTATTACCTCGAACAGGCGCGTCAGAAATCAAATGCACGAATGATAATCGTCGACCCGCGCTACACCGATACGGGGGCAGGGCGAGAGGATGAATGGATCCCAATTCGTCCGGGTACCGACGCGGCGCTGGTTAATGCGCTGGCGTACGTACTGATTACCGAAGACATGGTCGATCAGCCGTTCCTCGACAAATATTGTGTGGGTTACGACGAAAAAACCTTACCTGCCAGTGCGCCGAAAAATGGCCACTATAAGGCTTATATTCTGGGGCAAGGTAAAGACGGTATAGCGAAAACGCCTGAATGGGCAGCGCAAATTACCGGTATTCCGGCTGAAAGAATTGTGAAACTGGCCCGTGAAATCGGCAGTGCTAAACCGGCCTACATTTCGCAAGGGTGGGGGCCGCAGCGCCATGCGAATGGTGAAATTGCGACGCGTGCCATTTCCATGCTGGCGATACTGACCGGCAACGTTGGTATTAACGGCGGTAACAGCGGGGCGCGCGAAGGTTCTTATAGCATTCCGTTTGAACGTATGCCGACGCTGGAAAACCCGGTAGAAACCAGTATTTCGATGTTCATGTGGACGGATGCGATTGAACGCGGTCCGGAAATGACCGCGCTGCGCGATGGCGTGCGCGGTAAAGACAAGCTTGATGTGCCGATCAAAATGATCTGGAACTACGCGGGCAACTGTCTGATCAACCAGCACTCGGAAATCAACCGCACGCATGAAATTCTCCAGGATGACAAGAAGTGCGAAATGATTGTCGTCATCGACTGCCATATGACCTCTTCAGCGAAATATGCCGATATTTTGCTGCCTGACTGCACGGCATCTGAACAGATGGACTTTGCGCTGGATGCCTCCTGCGGGAATATGTCGTATGTGATTTTCACCGATGAGGCCATCAAGCCCCGTTTTGAATGTAAGACGATCTACCAGATGACCAGCGAGCTGGCAAAACGTCTGGGGGTAGAGCAACAGTTTACAGAAGGGCGTACCCAGGAAGGGTGGATGCGCTATTTGTACGAGCAGTCGCGCAAAGCCATGCCGGAACTTCCGTCATTTGAAGAGTTCCGCAAACAAGGGATCTTTAAACAGCGCGATCCTCAAGGACATCACGTGGCGTACAAAGCGTTCCGTGAAGACCCACAGGCTAATCCGCTCACGACTCCGTCCGGTAAAATCGAGATCTACTCGCAGGCGCTGGCAGAGATTGCTGCGAGCTGGGAATTGCCTGAAGGTGATGTGATCGATCCGCTGCCGATCTATGCGCCGGGTTTTGAAAGCTACAACGATCCGTTGACCAAAGACTATCCGCTGCAGTTGACGGGCTTCCACTACAAGTCTCGCGTGCACTCAACTTACGGCAACGTGGATGTGCTGAAAGCGTCCTGCCGTCAGGAAATGTGGATTAACCCGATGGATGCGCAAAAACGTGGCATCAAAAACGGAGACAAGGTACGTATCTTCAATGGCCGTGGTGAGCTTCATATCGAAGCCAAAGTCACGCCGCGTATGATGCCAGGCGTTGTCGCCCTGGGTGAAGGGGCCTGGTATGACCCGGATGCAAAACGCGTGGATCAGGGCGGGTGTATTAACGTTCTGACAACGCAGCGTCCGTCGCCTCTTGCGAAGGGGAATCCGTCACATACCAACCTCGTTCAGGTTGAAAAGGTCTAAGGAGTAACCGATGACAACCCAGTATGGATTTTTTATTGATTCCAGCCGTTGCACCGGTTGCAAAACCTGCGAACTGGCCTGCAAAGACTACAAAGATTTAACCCCGGACGTCAGTTTCCGTCGTATTTACGAGTATGCCGGCGGCGACTGGCAGGAGGATAACGGTGTATGGCATCAGAATGTCTTTGCCTATTATCTCTCCATCGCCTGCAACCATTGTGAAGATCCGGCCTGTACCAAGGTCTGCCCAAGCGGTGCGATGCATAAACGTGAAGACGGTTTTGTGGTGGTGGACGAAGATGTCTGCATCGGTTGCCGCTATTGCCATATGGCCTGCCCATACGGCGCACCGCAATACAATGCTGCCAAAGGCCACATGACCAAGTGCGATGGTTGTCATGACCGTGTCGCCGACGGTAAAAAACCGATCTGCGTGGAATCCTGCCCGCTGCGCGCGCTGGACTTCGGCCCGATTGACGAGTTGCGTAAAAAACATGGCGAACTGGCCGCAGTCGCACCGTTACCGGGCGCGCATTTCACGAAGCCATGCATTGTTATCAAACCTAACGCCAATAGCCGTCCGACCGGAGATACCACCGGTTATCTGGCAAATCCGAAGGAGGTGTAAGATGGGAAGTGGATGGCATGAATGGCCGCTAATGATCTTCACGGTCTTCGGACAATGTGTGGCTGGCGGTTTTATCGTAATGGCATTAGCGCTGATGAAAGGGGATCTGCGTGCTGAATCTCAGCAGCGGGTCATTGCCTGCATGTTTGGCCTGTGGGTGCTGATGGGGATCGGTTTTATTGCCTCTATGCTCCATCTGGGCTCACCGATGCGCGCCTTTAACTCGCTTAATCGTGTGGGATCTTCAGCGCTCAGTAATGAAATTGCCAGTGGCTCTCTCTTCTTTGCCATTGGCGGGATCGGCTGGTTGCTGGCTATGCTCAGGAAACTCTCTCCCGCGCTGCGTAATCTGTGGCTGGTTGCGACGATGGTACTGGGCGTTGTCTTTGTCTGGATGATGGTGCGTGTGTATAACACCATCGACACCGTACCGACCTGGTACAGTGTGTGGACTCCGGTAGGCTTCTTCCTGACGCTGTTAATGGGCGGTCCGTTATTGGGCTATCTACTGCTGCGCCTGGCGGGTGTGGATGGATGGGCAATGCGGTTGTTACCGGTGATTTCTGTACTGGCGCTGGTTGTCAGTGCCATGATGTCCGTGATGCAGGGCGCTGAACTGGCGACGATCCATAGCTCAATTCAGCAAGCATCTGCGCTGGTGCCGGATTACGGTTCATTAATGGCCTGGCGTATTGTGCTGCTGGCTGTGGCGTTATGCTGCTGGATCCTGCCGCAGCTCAAAGGATATCAACCCGCAGTACCGCTGCTGTCGGTCGCGTTTATCCTGCTGTTGGTGGGGGAGTTGATTGGTCGTGGCGTGTTCTACGGCTTGCACATGACAGTCGGTATGGCGGTCGCGAGCTAAGCGTAGAGAGTGTCAATTATCTGAACCGGGGCTTTTGCCCCGGTTTTTCTTTTTAAACGGTCAGGAGCCTAACGAACGAAAAATAGGGCATTTTCAATCATGAAATTTTTCGACTGAACGAAACGGGACAATTTTGTCTTAGATCAATTAAAACAATAACCTGGGATTTATCACTTTCTATTCATTCATGTTAAGAATCAGTATTTCAAATCGATAGCCCTGAAACCCCGTCATACCGCTGATTTCGCCGATTGACAATGTTTTTGCCGGTGGCATGATGCGCATGAAATTTGAACTTCCTCACGGTTTTTATCCATGTCCACCTATACCCGGCCTGTCATGCTGTTGCTGTGTGGCTTGCTTTTATTGACTCTGGCGATAGCGGTATTAAACACGCTCGTTCCGCTATGGCTCGCCCAGGAAGATCTGCCGACCTGGCAGGTCGGCATTGTCAGTTCGTCCTACTTTACCGGGAACCTGGTAGGGACATTACTCACAGGGTATTTAATTAAACGCCTTGGGTTTAATCGCAGCTATTACATTGCGTCGCTGATTTTTGCTGTCGGCTGTGTTGGGCTGGGCGTGATGGTGGGATTCTGGAGCTGGATGACCTGGCGCTTTATCGCGGGCGTCGGTTGCGCCATGATTTGGGTCGTTGTCGAAAGCGCGCTGATGTGTAGCGGCACGTCGCGAAACCGTGGCCGGTTGCTTGCTGCCTATATGATGGTCTATTACGTGGGGACATTTCTTGGCCAGGTGCTGGTCAGCAAAGTGCCGACGGATCTGATGAACGTGCTGCCCTGGGTAACAGGTATGATTCTGGCGGGGATTTTACCGCTGCTCTTTACCCGTATTCTGAATCAGCAGTCTGAAGGCCAAAGCACGACGCCGATTGTCTCTATGCTTAAGCTGCGCCAGGCGCGGTTGGGTGTGAACGGCTGCATTATTTCCGGAATTGTGCTGGGTTCGCTGTACGGTCTGATGCCGCTTTATCTCAAGCACCAGGGGATCAGCAACGCCAGTATCGGTTTCTGGATGGCGGTATTAGTGAGTGCCGGTATTCTGGGACAATGGCCGATTGGCCGTCTGGCGGACAAATTTGGTCGACTGCTGGTTTTACGTGTCCAGGTCTTTGTGGTGATCCTCGGCAGTCTTGCCATGATGATGCAGGCTGCGATGGCACCAGCACTGTTTATTCTGGGCGCAGCCGGCTTTACGCTTTATCCGGTGGCGATGGCCTGGGCGTGTGAAAAGGTCGGACAGCACCAACTTGTGGCGATGAATCAGGCGTTATTGCTGAGCTATACCGTTGGTAGCCTGCTTGGCCCCTCATTTACGGCTATGCTGATGCAAAATTATTCAGATAATCTGCTGTTTATTATGATTGCCAGCGTATCGTTTATTTATCTGTTGATGTTACTGCGCAAGGCTGGCAAGCATCCAACCCCCGTGGCGCATGCCTGATGTAAAAAAGCCTGTTCACAACAGGCTTTTTTTATGCCGTCATATCTAAGAGTTTTACGTATTGTTTACTTCCTGAGAGAAACGATAATTCAATCAGGCATCTCTTTTAAAAGGCTGCAATCATGTCAACACGTCGTTTCCTCACTACCGCGTTGGCGGTGGTGTTGTCTTTAACATTCGCTTCTGCTCCGGTTATCGCCGATCCTGGCAATGGTAATGGGAATAGCGGCGGTAAAAGCAATAGCGGCAACCATGGTAATGGAAATTCCGGTAACCATGGAAATAAACAAAATCATGAGAATAAGTCAAAGGCGGATAAAAAGAACGTCGATGATGATGTCTCTATTCGGATTAATTACGATCGCGCACGGTCGTTGGCACTCAATTACGGTTTAACCGGATACAAAGCGCTTCCACCCGGCATTGCCAAAAACTACGCCCGTGGTAAGCCTCTGCCGCCGGGGATAGCAAAGAAAATGGTGCCTTCTTCAATGCTGGGGCAATTACCCTCTTATCCGGGTTATGAATGGCGCATTGTCGGTGAGGATCTGGTGTTAATTGCACTGAGTACCGCGATTGTCACCTCCGTGATAAACGGCGTCTTTAAGTAAGCCTAAAAGCTGCATTAACAGCATGACGTACTTCAGGCACTTTTCCTGACATCTGGCTTGTCTTTCAGGCTGTAATCTACAACCGATTGTGGCGTTGAAGGAACTGGATGAGCGCTATGCGGAATGCAGCAAAGCGCACAAGAAGCGCATTTTTCGGTTGAGCGCGCGGCAAATACGCTGTCGGAAAAGATCTTACTCCAACGGTGCCAGTGTTTGCGGGACGGTATACTGTTTCCCGTCATAGTGCAGGGTCCAGGTGGCCTTACCAGGTGTATCTTTCGCAGTACATTCACCATTAGCATCAATAAAGGCTGTGGATGCCACACTTTTTTCGCTGACACGGATATCGGCGTAGCCCTTATGGGAAGAGGAGCCGATAGCAAGGGTACGTTTGATATCGTTAAACTCTCCAGCACAGTTCCCGTCCCATTCACCGCTGTTAGCCGTCAGCGCGATCCCCTTTAATACCAGGCGTAGTTGGTTATTTTCAATGACGTACAACGACAGTGCATCCTCACCAATCGGATTAACACGCGAGCTGCCGCTACGGGTAATGTGCAGACCAAAGGCGGTTTGGCCGGGAGCCACTTTCCAGCGTGCGGTATCAAGGGCGATACCCGTAATGCGGATAGCATCATCACTCATCCGCTCTGGCAGGAGTAATCGTTGTTTAACCTCCAGGGTGACGGAGTTGAGCACCAGCAACTCCAGATCGCCATTGTGTCCATAGTCGATTTTCTCCTGGGACATCAGGGGTACAGCGGCAAGCGTCAATTCAGGCTGGGCAGGCCAGACGCGACAAATCGCGCTTTGTGGTGAGTTGCCCGTGATATCGATAACCTGATTACCATGGGTGATCATCGTACCTTCCGCTGCCGGTTTCGCATCTGGCCACACGTGCTGCACAATGGCGTTAATATCGCAACGAGTGGCGGCGTTCAGGCCCTGGCTGGACAGCAGTAAAATCCCTGAAATAAGTAAGCGCATAATTATCTCCTTTAACGGCCTGACAGGTAGAAGCTGGCTGCAACCTGCTCGCAGTCGGTTAAATCAACGATTATCGGTATAGGCTCAGGACGACTCTTTTGGCTAATTATGGGAAGGGGGAAACGCTCAGTTACGTCGGTGCAGATTTGATTATTCGCAACTTTATAAATATTGCCTATTCGGGGGCTGAGCGGCGCTGAGCGTAGTGCGTCGATATCGCTTTGGCTGTAAGGATTACATTCATTACAGCGAGTAAAGGTATTATCGTAGAAGAACGCGACGGTTTCTTCAGTATTGTCATCGTTATACAAATAACAGCTCCGGCCAGGATCAACCCGGGCCGGAGCTCAGCGCAAACAGAAGCGCGAACATTCCATATCGCAAAACGCCATCCATGCTTTGCTTCCTTAATACATTAATATCAATACATCACTTTATGACCATACTGCTCGAGAATGCCTTTTACGCGGTCCATGGTCTCTTTCTTCGGTGGATGAACGCCATCAAGTTTGTACTCTTCACCCATCGCCACCCATTTGTGTTTACCCAACTCGTGATACGGCAGCAGCTCAATTTTCTCGACGTTGCCCATATCACGGGTAAACTCGCCCAGGCGATGTGCTGAGTCATCATCATCTGACCAACCCGGTACGACGACGTAGCGGATCCACACGTTAATATTTTTCGTGGACAGGTAGCGGGCGAATTCCAGCGTGCGATGGTTAGAGACGCCCACCAGGTTCTGGTGGATCTCGTCATTCATTTGCTTCAGGTCAAGCATGACCAGGTCAGTCACTTCCAGCAGCTCATCGATCACCGGATCGTAACGACGGACAAAACCGTTTGTGTCGAGGCAGGTGTGAATGCCCTCTTTTCTACAGGCGCGGAACCAGTCGCGAACGAACTCCGCCTGCAGAATAGCCTCACCGCCGGATGCGGTAACGCCGCCGCCGGAGGCGTTCATAAAGTGACGATAGGTGACGACTTCTTTCATCAACTCTTCAACGGTCACTTCTTTACCGCCGTGCGTGTCCCACGTATCACGGTTATGGCAGTACAGGCAGCGCATCAGGCAGCCCTGGAAAAAGGTAATAAAACGGATACCTGGGCCGTCAACGGTGCCACAGGATTCAAAGGAGTGAATGCGACCAATAACTGACATTGCGGTGTTTCTCCAGATGTGGCCCATCCGGGGCCGTGTGAGTGCACAGTTGTTCACTGTGTCGAGTCTGTTTTGGCAGTCATCCATTGAGTATAGATAGCTGACGAAACAGGCTGCGGGTAGGGGGACTACCTGTTAAAAAGGCCCCACTTACGTGGAGCCTTTATTGTACGCTTTTTCAGTCAGACAGGGAATTACATGGTCTGAGTGAAGGTACGGGTAATAACGTCCTGCTGCTGTTCTTTAGTCAGGGAGTTAAAACGTACTGCGTAGCCAGATACACGGATGGTCAGCTGCGGATATTTTTCCGGGTGTTCCATCGCGTCCAGCAGCATTTCACGGTTCATGACGTTCACGTTCAGGTGCTGACCGCCTTCAATGGAAGACTCGTGATGGAAGTAACCATCCATCAGGCCTGCCAGGTTGGTCTTACGAACTTCGTCGTCTTTACCCAGTGCGTTCGGAACGATAGAGAAGGTGTAAGAGATACCATCTTTAGCGTAAGCAAACGGCAGTTTTGCAACGGAGGTCAGAGAGGCAACAGCACCTTTCTGGTCACGGCCGTGCATCGGGTTAGCACCCGGTCCGAACGGCGCGCCAGCACGACGACCATCTGGGGTGTTACCGGTTTTCTTACCATACACAACGTTAGAGGTGATGGTCAGAACAGACTGAGTCGGGATAGCGTTACGGTAAGTATTCAGTTTCTGAATTTTCTTCATGAAACGTTCTACCAGGTCAACCGCCATGTCATCAACACGAGAGTCGTTGTTACCAAACTGCGGGTACTCGCCTTCGATTTCGAAGTCAACAGCCAGACCGTCTTCGTCACGAATCGGTTTAACTTTCGCATATTTGATTGCAGACAGGGAGTCAGCAGCAACGGACAGACCAGCGATACCACACGCCATGGTGCGGATAACGTCACGGTCGTGCAGCGCCATCAGAGAGGCTTCGTAGCTGTACTTGTCGTGCATGTAGTGGATAACGTTCAGCGCGGTGACATACTGCTTAGCCAGCCAGTCCATGAAGTGATCCATGCGGTCCATCACTTCGTCGAAGTTCAGAACGTCGCCTTTGATCGGTTCAGATTTCGGACCAACCTGGATTTTCAGTTTTTCATCAACGCCGCCGTTGATTGCGTACAGCATGGTTTTCGCCAGGTTTGCACGCGCACCGAAGAACTGCATTTGTTTACCAACAACCATCGGGCTTACGCAGCAAGCGATAGCATAATCGTCGTTGTTGAAGTCCGGACGCATCAGGTCATCGTTCTCGTACTGCAGAGAAGAGGTGTCGATGGACACTTTAGCGGCGAATTTCTTGAAGTTCAGAGGCAGTTTTTCAGACCACAGAACGGTGATGTTCGGCTCCGGAGAAGGACCCATGGTGTACAGGGTGTTCAGGAAGCGGAAGCTGTTTTTGGTTACCAGAGTACGGCCGTCAACGCCCATACCACCGATAGATTCAGTTGCCCAAATCGGGTCACCAGAGAACAGTTCATCATATTCAGGAGTACGCAGGAAACGAACCATACGCAGTTTCATGACCAGGTGGTCAATCATTTCCTGAGCGTCAAGCTCTGTGATTTTGCCTGCTTTGATATCACGTTCGATGTAAGCATCCAGGAAGGTGGATACGCGACCGAAGGACATTGCTGCACCGTTCTGAGACTTAACAGCGGCCAGGTAGCCGAAGTAGGTCCACTGGATAGCTTCCTGAGCGTTGGTAGCCGGACCAGAGATATCGCAACCGTATTTAGCTGCCATTTCTTTGATCTGACCCAGCGCGCGGTGCTGTTCAGCGATTTCTTCACGCAGACGGATAGTCGCTTCCAGGTTTACGCCGTTTTCCAGATCGGACTGCAGAGAGACGAACTGAGCGTATTTGTCTTTCATCAGGTAGTCGATACCGTACAGCGCAACGCGACGGTAGTCACCGATGATACGGCCACGGCCATACGCATCCGGCAGACCAGTCAGAACGCCAGACTTACGGCAGTTCAGAATGTCTTTGGTGTAAACATCGAATACGCCCTGGTTGTGGGTTTTGCGGTATTCGGTGAAGATTTTTTTCAGCATCGGGTCCAGTTCGCGATCGTACGCTTTGCAGGAACCTTCAACCATTTTGATGCCGCCAAACGGGATAATCGCACGTTTCAGCGGAGCTTCAGTCTGCAGACCAACAATTTTCTCGAGCGCTTTGTTGATGTAACCAGCGTCGTGAGAAGTGATGGTGGATGCAACGGAGGTGTCAAAGTCAACAGGCGCGTGAGTGCGGTTTTCCTGTTTAACGCCTTCCATCACGCTGTCCCACAGAGCTGTGGTCGCATCGGTCGCGCCAGCCAGGAAGGACTCGTCACCCTCATACGGAGTGTAGTTTTTCTGAATGAAGTCACGGACGTTTACTTCATTCTGCCAGTCACCTTTGGTAAAACCTTCCCAGGCTGTGGCTAACTTTTCATTAAGCTCGGACATGTAACACCTACCTTCTTAAGTGGATTTTTTATTTACTGCGTATAACCAACATCAAAGAACTAATGATGATCGTTGCCACGCAGGTAAATGACCCAGTATGTCAACCCGACCAACAAACCGCCGCCGATAATGTTACCGATCGTAACCGGAATCAGGTTATCGGTGATGAAATTCATCACGGTCAGGTGAGTAAAATTCTCCGGAGCGGAACCGACAGCGGCCCAAAATTCCGGTGTTGCGAAGTCGCGGATTACAATACCCAAAGGGATCATAAACATGTTTGCGATACTGTGCTCAAAACCGCTGGCCACAAACATGGCGACCGGTAATACCATGATGAACGCTTTGTCCATCAGGCTGCGACCCGAGTAGCTCATCCACACGGCCAGGCAAACCATCAGGTTAGCAAGAATACCGAGGCAGACAGCTTCAACAAAAGTATGGTGCATTTTATGGTCAGCAGTTTGCAGAACGTTGAGTCCCCATGCGCCATTGGCGGTCATATACTCGCCAGATAGCCACATAAGTAATACGAACAGCAAGGCGCCAATCAGGTTGCCAACATAAACGTTGAGCCAGTTTTTTGCCAGTTGACCCCATGTGATTCGGCCGCTGGCCTTGGCGACGACGATCAGTACGGTTGACGTAAAGAGGTCTGCGCCGCAGATAACACAAAGAATCAGCCCCAGAGAGAAGCAGATACCCCCCACCAGTTTAGCCATACCGAACGGCATCGTTCCGGTACCGGTTGTGGCGGTAATATAGAAAACAAAGGCGATTGAGATGAATACACCGGCAGTAATCGCCAGATAGAAAGTCTTCAGCGGATGTTTCGTTGCTTTATAGACACCTGCTTCTTCGGCCACTTTGGCCATTGCAGCAGGGAGTAATAGATCAAAAGGGTTGTCAGCTTTCACACTAACTCTCTCTTTATTAAGTCGGCGACGAGATACTAACAAAGCATTATAGATGAGAATTTGATATAGATCATATCTCACCTGGCTTATAGGCCTTCAAGTCGCATGGTTTTTGCACTATTGCGATGTAATTTATTGATTTACAAAATAAAAATAAATTTTAAAAGTTATAATGTGAGTTGAATTTTTTCTCTGGACCTCTGGAAATGCAGTTAATTAAAATGGAGTAATTGACATATATAGCAACACTTACGCATTATTTTATGTAATATCAACTACCAATATTTAACCTTGTTATTACATTTATTTTTGGTTAGGCAAAAATAAGTAAAACGGGGCACTAAAAGCGCCCCGTAATATAGCTCAACCGAGTGTTCAAGCCTACTTAGCGTAAGCTATTCGGTTTTATTTTGACCACCAGAGGGCTTTTGCACGTTGCAGCTTCTCATAGGCCTTCAACAGAGACTGGTGCGCTGGGAAAGCCAGTAAGTCGCCGTCAACCGCCTGTAACCCATAAAACGCCGATTCTCCGCTTAATGCTGCGCTTGCCGCTTCAACGGCTTCCGCGCCATACATGCGAACAAAGGCATTCAGATATTGCAGTGGTTCACGATCGTCTTCCTGCGCCAGTAGCAGTAATGTCTGCAGGCAACGGTAGTAGTTCGCACGTTCAGCGCTGAAGACGGAGGCGTTAAACTCCATCGTCCACTCGGTCCAGATCAGCGCCTGCTCAAGGTCACCGCCTGCCAACGCCAGCATTGCTTTTAGCTCGCCAATGCGCAGCGTAGACCAACCGTTATCCGGCCCGGTTGCCAGTCCCAGCAGTTCGCGTACGCGGGTAAAGTCGTCAAAACCTTCTTCGTCGAGTTGTTCGATCAGATTCAGGTAGGCTTCTTTTTCCCACTCGCTACCCGGCAGAGCAAGGATCGTTTCGCGCAGATGGCTACCCATGCTGTTGTTGGCTAACCACAGATCTTCGGCCGGGTAGATGTCAGACATGCTCGGCACAATGATACGGCAGGCATAAACACCCAGGTGCTCATAATCGGCGATGTACACTTCTTTATCTTCAGCATTGAAGATAGCCATCAGGGTAGCGAATTCTTCTTCCGTGGTGCCGGAGAAATTCCAGTCAACGAAGGGATAATCGGCATTCTGCTTAAACAGATCCCAGGAGATCAGACCGCTGGAATCGATGAAGTGAGTTTCGAGGTTGGTGTGTTCAGCCACTTCTTCATCATCAAAAGTTGGCGGAGTGAACACATCAAGATCTTTCAGACCGCGACCCTGCAACAGTTCGGTGACCGTGCGCTCCAGCGCCACGCCGAAGTCCGGGTGCGCACCGAAGGAGGCGAAGCAGGTGCCGTTGGCCGGGTTGAACAGAACCACGCAGATAACCGGATACTGACCGCCCAATGAACCGTCATAAGCGAAAATCGGGAAACCTTCGGCTTCCAGCTTCGCGATGGATTCGACTACCGCCGGATAACGCGCCAGCACATCGGCTGGGATTTCCGGCAGGCTGATGCTTTCCGCGATAATGCGATTCTTCACATAACGTTCAAAAACTTCAGAAAGTCCCTGAACGCGCGCTTCATTAGGTGTGTTACCGGCGGACATCCCGTTAGAGACATACAGGTTGCCGATAATATTCATCGGAATATACACGGTCTTGTTATCAGACTGGCGGGTAAACGGCAGACCGCAGACGCCGCGCTCTTCGTTACCGGACTGCAGGTCAATCAGCATGCTTCCGGTCAGTTCATTTTCCGGATCGTAGAATGAGCGCAGACGCGCATCCAGCAGACCTTCAGGAACGTCGTCATCTTCGGTTAACGGGAACCATTTTTCGTTCGGGTAATGTACGAACGGGCCGTTGGCGATGGTGTCGCCGAGCCAGAAATCAGCAAAGAAATAGTTCGTGGACAGACGCTCAAAATATTCGCCCAGCGCGGAGGCCAGTGCCGCTTTTTTGGTTGCGCCTTTACCGTTGGTGAAGCACAGCGCGCACTCTTTGTCGCGAATGTGCACAGACCAGACGTTTGGCACCGGATTCAGCCAGGAGGCCTCTTCAATATGGAAACCAAGGTCGAGCAGTTTTTGCTGGAAGCGAGCGATGGAATCTTCCAGAGCAGCGTCTTTGCCAGGGATAAATGTTTGCGTCATGAAAATCACTTTTGTCGTACGGAAAGCGCGCAATGATACGGGTTTTCCAGGCATGGCGCTATCGCCACCGGGCCTTCGGCGTAAATAAAAGTATTGACTATGCTTTTACAAAACTCACCCGCGCAAGGGCATAAAAATGAAGGCGTTCGATTGGCAACGTATGGCGCTGGATAACGTGCCGCTGGAGTTTCTGGGGGAAGTGGCGCTGCGAAGCTTCTATACCTTTGTTCTGGTGTTCCTTTTTCTGAAGATGACCGGACGCCGCGGCGTACGGCAGATGTCGCTCTTTGAAGTGTTGATCATTTTGACGCTGGGGTCGGCTGCCGGAGATGTCGCGTTTTATGATGATGTTCCGCTGCTCCCGGTGCTGGTCGTTTTTCTCTCGCTGGCCTTGCTTTATCGGCTGGTCATGTGGCTGATGGCGCACAGCGAGAAACTGGAAGATATGCTGGAAGGCAAACCCGTGGTGATCATTGAGGATGGTGAACTGGCCTGGTCGAAGCTCGGGCGGGCGAATATGACCGAGTTTGAGTTCTTTATGGAGCTGCGTCTAAATGGTGTTGAACAACTGGGGCAGGTGAAACTCGCTATCCTCGAAACCAATGGACAAATTAGCGTCTATTTTTTTGCCGACGAAGAGGTGAAGTCTGGACTCAGCATTTTGCCTAAACAGTGCACGCAGCGATTTAAAGTTGTTCCCGAGGCGGGGGACTACGCCTGTGTGCGTTGCAGCGAAGTGGTAGCGATGAAAGCTGGCGATCATCAATTATGTCCACGCTGTGCAAATCCAGAATGGTCGAGGGCCAGTCAGGCAAAACGGATCGTCTGACAGCAAAAATATCGGTTTTAACCCGACAAACCGACAGATTCTGTTGTGTGATATAACGCGCATTTTTGCGCCGGTCAGTTTTACCCATTGCGGCGCGTGTCACTGAATGATAAAACCGATATCCACAGCAATAACATATATCCAATGTCTGTCGTTCTGCTGTTCGCAACTGACGGGATGTTGAGTTGAAAACAATACAACGTGGTGAGGGGAAATGGCTCAGGTCTTCAATTTTAGTTCAGGTCCGGCAATGCTACCGGCAGACGTGCTTAAACTGGCGCAACAGGATCTCTGTGACTGGCAGGGTCTTGGCACATCGGTAATGGAAATTAGCCACCGCGGCAAAGAGTTCATCCAGGTCGCAGAGGAAGCAGAGAAAGATTTTCGCGATCTCCTCAGCATCCCCTCTAACTACAAAGTCTTGTTCTGCCATGGCGGTGGTCGTGGTCAGTTTGCCGCTGTTCCGCTCAATATTCTGGGCGATAAAACAACGGCGGATTATGTTGACGCCGGATATTGGGCTGCCAGCGCCATTAAAGAAGCCAAAAAATACTGCGCCCCCAATGTGATTGACGCCAAAGTCACCGTTGACGGTCTGCGTGCAGTTAAGCCAATGAGCCAATGGCAGTTGTCCGATAACGCCGCCTATTTGCACTACTGCCCGAACGAAACCATCGACGGTATCGCGATCAATGAAACGCCGAATTTTGCGTCTGATGTGGTCGTAACCGCCGATTTCTCTTCGACAATTCTCTCTACACCGCTGGATATTTCCCGTTACGGGGTTATTTATGCCGGTGCGCAGAAAAATATCGGTCCTGCGGGTCTGACGATTGTGATCGTTCGTGAAGATTTACTGGGCAAAGCGCATACATCCTGCCCGTCTATTCTTGATTACAGCGTGCTGAACGAGAACGACTCGATGTTCAACACACCGCCGACATTCGCCTGGTATCTTTCTGGCCTGGTCTTCAAATGGCTGAAAGAGCAGGGCGGCGTGGCCGCGATGGATAAAATCAATCAACAAAAGGCCGAACTGCTGTATGGCGTGATTGATAACAGTGATTTCTATCGTAACGATGTGGCGAAATCTAACCGCTCCCGCATGAACGTACCGTTCCAGTTGGCTGATAGCGCGCTGGATAAACTCTTCCTGGAGGAGTCATTTGCAGCAGGTTTACATGCGCTGAAAGGCCACCGAGTGGTGGGGGGAATGCGCGCCTCTATCTATAACGCCATGCCGCTTGAAGGCGTTAAAGCGCTGACCGATTTCATGATCGATTTCGAGCGTCGTCGCGGTTAATTGGCGGTACTTTTTCATCCCCACAGCTTGCCTGTGGGGTTTTTATTTCTGTTTTTGAGAGTTGAGTTTCATGGAATCCCTGACGTTACAACCCATCGCGCGGGTCGATGGCACCATTAATCTGCCTGGCTCCAAAAGTGTGTCAAACCGCGCTTTGTTACTGGCGGCGTTAGCACACGGCACCACTGTTCTGACTAACCTGCTAGACAGCGATGACGTTCGCCATATGCTCAATGCGCTGAGTGCGCTGGGGATTGATTACACCCTGTCTGCCGATCGTACCCGCTGTGAGATCATCGGTAACAGTGGCGCGTTACAGGCTGAAGGCTCGCTGGAACTGTTCCTCGGTAATGCGGGAACCGCCATGCGTCCGCTAGCAGCAGCGTTGTGTCTGGGGACGAACGATATCGTGCTGACGGGTGAACCGCGCATGAAAGAACGTCCAATTGGACACCTTGTGGATGCCTTGCGTCAGGGCGGGGCGAATATTGAGTATCTGGAGCAGGAAAACTATCCGCCGTTACGTCTTCGCGGTGGATTTACCGGTGGGCAGGTTGAGGTTGACGGCAGTGTTTCCAGCCAGTTTCTCACCGCATTGTTGATGACCGCGCCGCTGGCGCCGCAAGATTCGACGATTGTTATCAAGGGTGAACTGGTTTCTAAACCGTATATCGATATCACGCTGAATCTGATGAAAACGTTTGGCGTTGAGATTGAGAACCAGAATTACCAGCGTTTTGTCGTCAAGGGAGGGCAGCAGTATCTGTCTCCGGGCGCGTATCTTGTCGAAGGCGATGCTTCTTCCGCATCGTATTTCCTCGCGGCAGGCGCCATTAAAGGTGGAACGGTGAAGGTAACCGGTATTGGCCGTAACAGTATGCAGGGCGATATTCGTTTTGCCGATGTGCTGGAAAAAATGGGCGCGACGGTGACCTGGGGTGACGATTTTATTGCTTGTACCCGTGGTGAATTAAATGCCATTGATATGGATATGAACCATATACCGGATGCAGCAATGACCATTGCAACAGCGGCATTGTTTGCGAAAGGTACGACGACGCTGCGTAATATCTATAACTGGCGTGTGAAAGAGACCGATCGCTTATTTGCAATGGCGACCGAGCTGCGTAAAGTGGGCGCTGAAGTGGAAGAAGGGCACGATTTCATTCGCATCACCCCGCCGGCTCAATTGCAGTTTGCCGAGATTGGCACGTACAACGACCACCGCATGGCGATGTGTTTCTCGCTGGTGGCGTTATCCGACACGCCGGTAACAATTCTTGATCCTAAATGTACCGCCAAAACCTTCCCGGATTATTTCGAACAACTGACGCGAATTAGTACGCTTGCGTAATCATAAATAATGAGTGATGAACGCCGACCTTGAGTCGGCGTTTTTTTTCGGACTTTTTAGCCGTTCGCAACAATGTTAATCTCCGTGTGCTTTTATAACTCATTAATATTTATATAAATTATGTTTAATCAACGGATGATTCACATGAAAAATGTAAAATTACTGCTGGCACTGGCCGTTTCCGCCGCGCTGCTGAGTGGCTGTCAGAATACACACGGTATCGACACCAATATGGCGGTAAGTTCAGGGTTGTCTGCTTACAAAGCCGCGACGCTGACGGATGCCGATGCTAAAGCGATGGCGAACCAGGGTTGTCAGGAACTGGATAGCCAAAATCAAATGGCCAGTTCGTCCAGCAAATACAGCAAACGCTTAGCCAAAATCGCCAAAGCGCTGGGTAATAACATCAACGGTACACCGGTAAATTATAAGGTATACATGACCAGTGATGTTAACGCCTGGGCGATGGCAAACGGCTGCGTACGTGTCTATAGCGGACTGATGGACATGATGAACGACAATGAAATCGAAGGCGTTCTCGGCCACGAACTGGGTCACGTCGCGTTGGGGCATTCGCTGGCAGAAATGAAAGCGTCTTACGCTATCGTTGCCGCACGCGACGCTATCTCCGCCACCAGCGGCGTAGCGGCTCAGCTTTCTCAATCTCAACTTGGCGATATTGCTGCCGGGGCAATCAATGCCAAATACTCGCGTGATAAAGAGTCGGAAGCGGATGATTTCTCTTACGATCTGATGAAAAAACGCGGTATCAGCACGCAAGGGTTAGTCGGCAGCTTTGATAAGCTGGCAACCATGGATTCGGGTCATGCTAAATCGATGTTCGATTCCCACCCGCCATCAACCGAACGTGCGCAACATATCCGCGAACGTATCGCTGCGGATAAAAAGTAAAAGTTTGTCATCTTCCGGGCTGATACCCTCTCAGCCCGCTATAATTGCGTAATTATTCTGCATTCCATCTCCTGTTGCCCGTAATTTGCAAGCAATACTCACTTTCCGTCGTACAGACGCGTATAATGCGCGGCGTTCACGTTAACGGTATGCCTTTAAGGAGATAAAGATGACAGCAATTGCCCCGGTAATTACCATTGATGGCCCAAGCGGTGCAGGTAAAGGCACCTTGTGCAAGGCAATGGCGGAAGCATTGCAGTGGCATCTGTTGGACTCTGGTGCGATTTATCGTGTACTGGCGTTGGCTGCGTTACATCATCATGTCGATGTAACCTCTGAAGACGCGCTGGTGCCGCTGGCATCTCATCTGGATGTCCGTTTTGTCTCAACGAACGGCACTCTGGAAGTGATTCTGGAAGGGGAAGATGTAAGTGGCGAAATACGGACTCAGGACGTCGCCAATGCCGCCTCACAAGTGGCAGCTTTTCCACGCGTTCGTGAAGCGTTGCTACGCCGTCAGCGCGCGTTCCGTGATGCGCCTGGTTTGATCGCTGACGGACGAGATATGGGCACGGTGGTATTCCCTGATGCGCCTGTAAAAATTTTCCTTGACGCCTCCTCTGAAGAACGTGCTCATCGCCGTATGCTTCAGTTGCAGGAGAAGGGCTTTAGTGTTAACTTTGATCGCCTTTTGGCCGAGATCAAAGAACGCGACGATCGCGATCGTAATCGTGCTGTAGCGCCGCTGGTTCCTGCTGCTGATGCTTTAGTTTTGGATTCTACCCGATTAAGCATTGAGCAAGTGATTGAAAAAGCGTTACAATACGCGCGCCAAAAACTGGCACTCGCTTAAACGCGACCGAATTTGCAGTACCCCCGTTGCAATGGAATGACAGCGGGTATGTTAAACAACCCCATCCGGCATGGAGCCAGGTGGACGTTAAATATGAAACCTGAAGATTAAACATGACTGAATCTTTTGCTCAACTATTTGAAGAATCCTTAAAAACAATCGAAACCCGTCCGGGTTCCATCGTTCGTGGTGTTGTTGTTGCTATCGACAAAGATATCGTACTGGTTGACGCCGGTCTGAAATCTGAGTCTGCCATTCCGGCAGAGCAGTTCAAAAACGCCCAGGGCGAGCTGGAAATCCAGGTTGGTGACGAAGTTGACGTTGCACTGGATGCAGTAGAAGACGGCTTCGGTGAAACTCTGCTGTCCCGTGAGAAAGCTAAACGTCACGAAGCTTGGATCACGCTGGAAAAAGCTTACGAAGAAGCTGAAACTGTAGTCGGTGTTATCAACGGCAAAGTTAAAGGTGGCTTCACTGTTGAGCTGAACGGTATTCGCGCGTTCCTGCCGGGTTCCCTGGTAGACGTTCGTCCGGTTCGCGACACGCTGCACCTGGAAGGCAAAGAGCTTGAGTTCAAAGTAATCAAGCTGGACCAGAAGCGTAACAACGTTGTTGTTTCTCGTCGTGCCGTTATCGAATCCGAGAACAGCGCAGAGCGCGATCAGCTGCTGGAAAACCTGCAGGAAGGCATGGAAGTTAAAGGTATCGTTAAGAACCTCACTGACTACGGTGCATTCGTTGATCTGGGTGGTGTTGACGGTCTGCTGCACATCACCGACATGGCATGGAAACGCGTTAAGCATCCGAGCGAAATCGTAAACGTGGGCGACGAAATCACTGTTAAAGTGCTGAAGTTCGACCGCGAGCGTACCCGTGTATCTCTGGGCCTGAAACAACTGGGCGAAGATCCGTGGGTAGCTATCGCTAAGCGTTATCCGGAAGGTACCAAACTGACTGGTCGCGTGACCAACCTGACCGACTACGGCTGCTTCGTTGAAATCGAAGAAGGCGTTGAAGGCCTGGTTCACGTTTCCGAAATGGATTGGACCAACAAAAACATCCACCCGTCCAAAGTTGTTAACGTTGGCGATGTAGTGGAAGTTATGGTTCTGGATATCGACGAAGAACGTCGTCGTATCTCCCTGGGTCTGAAGCAGTGCAAAAACAACCCATGGCAGCAGTTCGCGGAAACCCACAACAAGGGCGACCGTGTTGAAGGTAAAATCAAGTCTATCACTGACTTCGGTATCTTCATCGGCCTGGACGGCGGCATCGACGGCCTGGTTCACCTGTCTGACATCTCCTGGAACGTTGCAGGCGAAGAAGCAGTTCGTGAATACAAAAAAGGCGACGAAATCGCAGCAGTTGTTCTGCAGGTTGACGCAGAACGTGAGCGTATCTCTCTGGGCGTTAAACAGCTCGCAGAAGATCCGTTCAACAACTGGGTTGCACTGAACAAGAAAGGCGCAATCGTAAACGGTAAAGTCACTGCAGTTGACGCTAAAGGCGCAACCGTAGAACTGGCTGACGGCGTTGAAGGTTACCTGCGCGCTTCTGAAGCTTCCCGTGACCGCGTTGAAGATGCAACTCTGGTTCTGAGCGTTGGCGACGATGTTGAAGCTAAATTCACCGGCGTTGATCGTAAAAACCGTGCAATCAGCCTGTCTGTTCGTGCGAAAGACGAAGCTGATGAGAAAGATGCAATCGCAACTGTTAACAAACAGGAAGATGCAAACTTCTCCAACAATGCAATGGCTGAAGCTTTCAAAGCAGCTAAAGGCGAGTAATTCTCTGAAACTTCGGGGTGTTTCATCCTGAAGTATCACGAGTTTACTTGACAGATTGCGGGATTCGTCCTGTAATCAAGCACTAAGGGCGGCTACGGCCGCCCTTAATCAATGCAGCGACAGTAACAGCTAATTTTGCCTTTAAGGAACCGGAGGAATCATGACCAAGTCAGAATTGATTGAAAGACTTGCAACCCAGCAATCTCATATTCCCGCGAAAGCGGTTGAAGATGCAGTGAAAGAGATGCTGGAGCATATGGCCTCGACTCTTGCGCAGGGCGAGCGTATTGAAATCCGCGGTTTCGGCAGTTTTTCTTTGCACTACCGCGCACCTCGTACCGGACGTAACCCGAAGACTGGCGACAAAGTGGATCTGGAAGGAAAATATGTTCCTCACTTTAAACCAGGTAAAGAACTGCGCGATCGCGCCAATATTTACGGTTAAGTTTTACGTTAAAACTTGAGCCAGAAAAAAGCACCGTAGAGGTGCTTTTTTCGTTTCTGGAACCCCGTCAAAGATGGGAAACTGGAATCCCCTTCGCATTTGTATTTGCGCGTTTCAGCCGCCATCCAAAAACAGCGGAATCCTTGCTGTAAGTTGTCAAACTGCCACCGGACAACCACACCACAAAACGGCACACTTTCTCTAACAGGGAGGTGTCTATGAAAATAACAACGGTGAGTGCGTGCGCATTGTCTGGCATTCTTCCTCTGTTGCTATTACCCGCACTACCGGATACGCCGTATCTCGCCGTCGTATTCCTTCTGGCGTGTGTATTCTGTTTTATTCCCCGGCGTTGGTCGCGTTATGTCGCTCTGACTGTGCTCTTCTTTCTGTGGGGGATCTTCGCCGCAAAACAGACTCTCTGGGCGGGCAACACATTGCCTGGTGCAACGCAACAGGCTGTTGTGCAAATAACAGCGACGGACCATATGACGACGCATTATGGGCAAGTTACGCATGTGCAGGGGAAGCGACTCTTTCCGGCGGTGGGCATCGTTTTAAACGATCAGTATTTGCCAGGCAACGTGTGCGCCGGACAACGGTGGGCAATGACGCTAAAGATACGCGCGGTACATGCTCAGCTGAATGAAGGTGGGTTCGATAGCCAGCGTTATGCGTTAGCCCAGCACCAACCTCTGACAGGACGTTTTTTGCAGGCCAGTGTGATCGACCCCCGGTGCAGCTTACGCGCTCGTTACTTGTCTTCTCTCACGGCTTCGCTGGAAAACTATCCCTGGCAGCAGGTTATCCTGGGGCTGGGGATGGGGGAGCGTCTGTCGGTGCCGCAGGAGGTGAAAGACCTCATGCGGGATACTGGTACAACACATCTGATGGCGATTTCCGGGTTGCATATTGCCTTTGCTGCACTGCTCGCGGGGGGAATTATTCGAGGTATGCAATTTGTGTTGCCAGCGGGGTGGATTCGCTGGCCGGTTCCCCTTGTGGGTGGAATCGGCAGCGCCCTGTTTTATGCCTGGCTTACGGGGTTGCAGCCACCCGCATTACGCACGGTTATTGCCTTGAGTGCATGGGGAATACTTAAATTAAGCGGACGGCAATGGAGTGGATGGGAGGTCTGGCTTTGTTGTCTGGCGGCGATTGTTATTGCCGATCCTGTTGCCATTTTGTCGCAGAGTTTGTGGCTGTCGGCATTGGCGGTTGCTGCACTTCTGTTTTGGTATCAATGGGGTCCTGCTCCAGCCTGTTCGGTATCACGCGTGGGGTGCTTGATATGGAGTCTTATCCATCTGCAGTTAGGCATTACGGTGTTGCTCTTACCTGTGCAAATTGCGATTTTTCATGGCATGAGTGTGACCGCATTTCTGGCAAATCTGTTTGCTGTACCGCTGGTGACATTTATTTCTGTCCCGCTCATTCTGGCTGGCATGGTGGTGCATCTGACGGGACCACTCCTCATTGAAGAGGGATGTTGGTATCTGGCCGATCGTTCACTGGCACTCTTGTTTTGGTTACTCAGCCATTTACCGGAAGGCTGGATCAGTATTGATAAGCGGTGGCAATGGTTGGCATTGTCTCCCTGGTTAATAATTATTGCCTGGCGGTTTGCGGTCTGGCGTACCTGGCCGGGGGTATGCCTGGCTGGGGCGATTTTAGTCAGTTGGCCCGTATGGCGTACAGAGCCCAAAGATGAATGGCAGGTTCACATGCTGGATGTCGGGCAGGGGTTGGCGATGGTCATTGCCCGCAATGGCAAGGCTATTCTCTATGATACCGGGCGAGCCTGGCCGGAGGGTGACAGCGGGCAGCAGTTGATCATTCCCTGGCTACGCTGGCACAACCTGAAACCCGAAGGCATTATTCTCAGCCACGAACATCTGGATCATCGTGGTGGATTGCACTCATTACAGAAAGCCTGGCCAACGCTTTGGATAAGAAGCCCGTTAGGATGGGAAGGGCACCAGCCCTGTTTTCGGGCAGAACAGTGGAAATGGCAAGGATTGACGTTTCGCGCGCACTGGCCGATCAAAGGTAATAAAGAAAACGGGAATAACCGTTCCTGCGTCGTCAAAGTCGATGACGGTAAATACAGTGTGCTGTTGACGGGGGATATTGAATCCGGCGCAGAACAAAAAATGCTAAGTCACTATTGGCAACATTTACAGGCGACATTTATTCAGGTTCCGCATCATGGTAGCAATACGTCTTCGTCGCTGGCGTTAATTCAACATGTTGAGGGGCAGGGGGCGCTGGCCTCGGCATCGCGTTACAACGCCTGGCGATTGCCTTCACGGAAAGTCAGGCAGCGATACCGGCAACAGGGATATCAATGGCTGGATACGCCGCATCAGGGGCAGATTTCGCTTATCTTTTCCTCGCAAGGTTGGCGAATACGCAGTCTGCGGGAGCAAATTTTACCTCGTTGGTATCATCAGTGGTTTGGCGTGTCAGAGGATAACGGGTAGAATATGCGGCTATTTCAACAAATGCTGGTTTTTTGAATGCATAACGATAAAGATCTCTCTACGTGGCAGACATTCCGCAGACTGTGGCCAACCATTGCGCCGTTCAAATTGGGCCTGATCGTGGCGGGTGTGGCGTTAATCCTCAACGCAGCGAGCGATACCTTCATGTTATCGCTCCTGAAGCCGTTACTGGATGAAGGTTTTGGTAAAACAGACCGTTCGGTGCTGCTTTGGATGCCATTGGTGGTGATTGGTCTGATGGTATTACGTGGCATCACCAGCTATGTCTCCAGCTACTGTCTTTCGTGGGTGTCAGGTAAGGTCGTGATGACAATACGTCGTCGCTTGTTCGGCCATATGATGGGGATGCCCGTCTCCTTTTTTGATAAGCAGTCGACAGGTACTTTGCTCTCGCGCATTACCTACGACTCAGAGCAGGTCGCATCTTCCTCTTCCGGGGCGCTGATCACCGTTGTGCGTGAAGGGGCCTCGATTATCGGTTTGTTTGTCTTGATGTTCTACTACAGCTGGCAACTGTCGATCATTCTGATCGTACTGGCGCCCGTTGTCTCAATTGCGATTCGCGTGGTTTCTAAGCGTTTTCGTAGCATCAGTAAAAACATGCAGAACACGATGGGGCAGGTCACGACCAGTGCTGAGCAAATGCTGAAAGGCCACAAAGAAGTGTTGATTTTTGGTGGTCAGGAAGTCGAAACCAAACGTTTTGACAAAGTCAGCAATAAAATGCGTATGCAGGGGATGAAGATGGTGTCAGCCTCTGCTATCTCTGATCCCATCATCCAGCTGATTGCGTCTTTGGCGTTGGCCTTTGTCCTGTATGCGGCCAGCTTCCCGAGCGTCATGGAAAACCTGACCGCAGGGACGATCACCGTTGTCTTCTCATCCATGATTGCCCTGATGCGCCCGCTGAAATCGCTGACCAACGTCAACGCGCAGTTCCAGCGCGGGATGGCGGCATGCCAGACACTGTTCGCGATTCTGGACAGCGAGCAAGAGAAAGATGAAGGTAAACGTGTTATTGAACGTGCGAGCGGAGACCTGGAATTCCGCAACGTCACCTTCACCTACCCGGGACGTGAAGTGCCTGCACTGCGTAATATCAGTCTGAATATTCCGGCAGGTAAAACCGTGGCGTTAGTCGGGCGTTCAGGCTCAGGGAAATCGACGATCGCCAGTCTTATCACCCGTTTTTATGACATTGATGAAGGCCATATCCTGATGGACGGGCATGACCTGCGTGAGTATACGCTGGCATCCTTGCGTAACCAGGTTGCTCTGGTTTCACAGAACGTACATCTTTTTAACGATACCGTCGCTAACAACATTGCCTACGCACGTAATGAGGTGTACACCCGCGAGCAGATCGAAGAGGCTGCACGTATGGCGTATGCGATGGACTTTATCAACAAAATGGATGACGGTCTGGATACAGTCATTGGTGAGAACGGTGTCCTGTTGTCTGGCGGTCAGCGCCAGCGTATTGCGATTGCGCGTGCTCTGCTGCGCGACAGTCCGATTCTGATTCTGGACGAAGCCACTTCCGCGCTGGATACCGAGTCGGAGCGTGCGATCCAGGCTGCGCTGGACGAACTACAGAAAAACCGTACATCGCTGGTTATTGCTCACCGCCTCTCCACTATTGAACAGGCAGATGAGATTGTAGTGGTGGAAGACGGGCTGATTGTTGAACGTGGAACCCATACTGACCTGCTGGAACATCGCGGTGTCTATGCTCAGTTGCACAGAATGCAATTTGGTCAATGATCGCACGCATCTGGTCCGGTGAGTCGCCTTTATGGCGGCTATTACTCCCACTCTCCTGGCTATACGGCCTGGTGAGCGGGAGTATCCGCTTGTGCTTCAGGCTGGGATTAAAACAAACCTGGCGTGCGCCAGTGCCGGTCGTTGTCGTGGGGAATCTGACGGCGGGTGGCAACGGTAAAACGCCGGTCGTTATCTGGTTGGTTGAACAGCTCCAGCAACGTGGTATTCGCGTGGGGGTGGTTTCACGGGGTTACGGTGGTAAGGCGCCATCCTATCCGTTGCTCCTGACACACGAGACCACGACAGCGGAAGCGGGTGATGAACCGGTTCTGATCTCTCAACGTACCGGCGCGCCAGTTGCCGTTTCGCCCAATCGCTGCGATGCGGTAAAAGCCATTTTGGCTCATCATGATGTGCAAATTATTGTGACCGATGATGGGTTGCAACATTACCGTCTGGCGCGTGATGTAGAAATCGTGGTGGTTGACGGCGTTCGCCGATTTGGTAATGGCTGGTGGCTGCCAGCAGGCCCGATGCGCGAACGCGCGGGTCGGCTTAAATCGGTGGATGCAGTTATTGTTAATGGCGGCGTTGCTGAACCGGGTGAAATTCCCATGCATCTGGAACCCGGCCTTGCAGTCAATCTGCGCACCGGTGAGCGCTGTAATGTGGCGCAACTGCGTAATATTGTCGCTATGGCGGGCATCGGCCATCCTCCCCGTTTCTTTGCGACACTCGACGCATGCGGCGCACATCCGCAAAAATGCGTGGCGCTGGCCGATCATCAGTCGCTCAGTTATGGTGACGTCAACGCATTGCTCACCGAAGGTCAGACGCTGGTGATGACGGAAAAGGATGCCGTTAAATGCCGTTCGTTTGCAGACGATAACTGGTGGTATTTGCCCGTTGATGCTCAGCTATCAGGTGAAGAACCGGATGCTTTGCTTAAGCAACTCATTTCGCTGGTTCGTTAGCTGAATCGGGCTGCGGCGGCGAACGATTTATGGAGTTCTCAATGTCGTTGCCGCAACTTTCTCTTACCGACGCTCGTCACCTTCACCTTGCAGCCCAGGGGCTGTTAAAGAAATCACGCCGTCGCGCGCAGCCTGGCGATATTCTCGCCGCCATTTCGCGCATGTCGCTGTTGCAAATCGACACCATCAACATTGTCGCACGTAGCCCGTATCTGGTGCTATTCAGCCGCCTTGGGAACTATCCGCCGCAGTGGCTGGATGACGCATTATTGCGCGGCGAACTGATGGAGTACTGGGCGCATGAGGCCTGTTTTCTGCCGCGTAGCGACTTTGCGCTCATCCGCCACCGAATGCTGTCGCCCGAGAACATGGGCTGGAAGTATAAAGCGGCCTGGATGAAAGAGCATGCCCATGAAATCGAGCAGCTGATGCAGCATATTCATCATAACGGTCCGGTGCGCTCTGCGGATTTTGAACATCCACGCAAAGGGGCTAACGGCTGGTGGGAGTGGAAGCCCCATAAACGTCATCTCGAAGGACTGTTTACCGCCGGGAAAGTGATGGTAGTGGAACGTCGCAACTTTCAGCGGGTGTATGATTTGACGCAACGCGTCATGCCCCACTGGGATGATAAACGTGACTTACTTTCTCAGGCGCAAGCGGAAACCGCCATGCTGGATAACAGTGCGCGCAGTCTGGGGATATTCCGTGAACCGTGGCTGGCGGACTACTACCGCTTAAAACGACCCGCGTTGAATGCATGGCGGGACGCCCGCGCTGAGCAACAGCAGATCATTCCAGTCGAGGTTGAAACATTAGGCACGTTGTGGCTCCATGCAGACCTTCAACCGTTGCTTGAACAGGCGCTGGCAGGGCAATTAACGGCGACGCACAGCGCCGTGTTGTCACCGTTTGACCCCGTTGTCTGGGATCGAAAACGGGCAGAGCAACTGTTTGATTTCACCTATCGTCTGGAGTGCTATACCCCAGCACCTAAACGACAATACGGTTATTTTGTCCTGCCGTTATTGCATCGAGGGGCGCTGGTCGGGCGGATGGATGCCAAAATGCACCGCAAAAGCGGGGTGCTGGAAGTGATTGCGTTGTACCTGCAAGAGGGGATCAAGCCCGGTGCAACCCTGCAAAAAGGTCTGTTTCAGGCGATTAGCAATTTTGCGCGTTGGCAGCAGGCAAGGCGCGTTACGCTGGGCGTTTGTCCCCAGGGTTTGTTTGGTGACTGCCGACAGGGCTGGGAAATAGACGCAGAGGGATAGACGATTATGTTAATATTTACAGAATCACAATCCGGTCCATCTGGAGGAACTATGGATCATCGTCTGCTCGAAATCATTGCCTGCCCGGTATGTAACGGCAAACTCTGGTACAACCAGGAAAAACAAGAACTGATTTGCAAACTGGATAACCTTGCTTTCCCATTACGCGATGGTATTCCGGTATTACTGGAAACCGAAGCCCGTCCTTTGACCTCCGACGAGAGCAAATCATGAGTTTTGTGGTCATTATTCCTGCGCGTTTTGCATCGACGCGCCTGCCCGGTAAACCCCTGCAGGATATCAACGGCAAGCCGATGATTGTGCATGTACTGGAACGTGCGCGTGAATCCGGGGCCGATCGTATTATCGTGGCGACCGATCATGAAGATGTGGCGCGCGCGGTAGAGGCGGCTGGCGGTGAAGTGTGCATGACCCGCGCCGATCATCAGTCGGGTACGGAGCGACTGGCGGAAGTCGTGGAAAAATGCGGATTCAGCGATGATACCGTCATTGTGAACGTACAGGGCGATGAGCCGATGATCCCGGCGGTAATTATTCGCCAGGTCGCGGACAACCTGGCGCAGCGCCAGGTCGGTATGGCAACGCTGGCAGTGCCGATTCACAGTGCGGAAGAGGCATTCAATCCAAACGCGGTGAAAGTGGTGCTGGATGAACAAGGCTACGCGCTTTACTTCTCTCGTGCGACGATCCCATGGGATCGCGACCGTTTTGCCAATAGCCGTGAGACCATTGGCGATACCTTCCTGCGCCATTTGGGGATCTATGGCTATCGTGCCGGATTTATTCGCCGCTATGTGAACTGGCAGCCAAGCCCACTGGAACACATTGAGATGCTGGAGCAGCTTCGTGTGTTGTGGTACGGCGAAAAAATCCATGTTGCCGTTGCTAAAGAAGTTCCTGGAACTGGTGTGGATACAGCCGAAGACCTTGAGCGCGTTCGCGCTGAAATGCGTTAAGCTTCAATACCGACACTCCGCTCAGTTATGAGAGGGGTGTCGTACCGTTACGATTTTCCTCCACTTTTCTTTTCATCAATTGATCTCATCAGGGTGACATCTGTCCATACGACGCTCATTATGAAAGCAGTAGCGTTTATGAGGGCAATCTGAAATGGAACAGCTGCGAGCCGAATTGAGTCATTTACTGGGTGAAAAACTCAGCCGTATAGAGTGCGTGAATGAAAAGGTAGATACGGCGCTGTGGTCACTGTATGACAGCCAGGGAAAACCGATGCCGCTCATGGCGAGAAGTTTCACCACGCCAGGTATGGCGCAACAGTTGGCGTGGAAAACGACCATGCTGGCGCGTAGCGGCACGGTGCGTATGCCGGTCATATACGGCGTCATGACCCATGAAGAGCATCCCGGCCCCGATATTTTACTGCTGGAAAGGATGCGTGGCGTACCCGTTGAAGCGCCAGCGCGAACGCCTGAACGGTGGGAACATTTAAAAGACCAGATTGTTGAAGGTTTGCTCTCCTGGCATCGTCAGGATAGCCGTGGCTGTGTGGGCGCGGTGGATAATACGCAGGAAAATATCTGGCCTTCCTGGTACCGCCAGCGTGTCGAAGTGTTATGGAGCACGTTAAACCAGTTCAACAATACGGGGTTAACGATGCATGACAAGCGCATTCTATTCCGTACCCGGGAATGCCTGCCTGCGTTGTTTGAAGGATTTAACGACAATTGCGTACTGATTCACGGCAATTTCAGTTTGCGCAGTATGCTTAAAGATGCCCGCAACGATCAGCTTTTGGCAATGGTAGGACCTGGCGTGATGCTGTGGGCGCCACGGGAGTACGAATTGTTTCGCTTGATGGACAACGCACTGGCGGAAGGGTTGCTCTGGCATTACCTGCAACGCGCGCCAGTCGCAGAATCCTTTATCTGGCGGCGTTGGCTCTATGTATTGTGGGATGAAGTTTCGCAACTGGTCAATACAGGGCGTTTTAACCGCGCTAACTTTGATCTTGCGGCCAAATCACTCCTGCCCTGGCTCGCCTGAGGCCCCCTTAAGCCACTGCCAGATACGGCCTAAGGTTTCATATCCGACGCGATCGCTGTGCATCAACCAGACGGGAGAAGGGATCGCGCGCTCCCACGGATTGAGCGGCGAATCAATCGCCAGCTGATTTGCCGGGGCGGGGAGCGGATGAAGCCCCGCCTGCTGGAAGAAAATCATGGCGCGCGGTAAATGCGACGCGGAAGTGACCAGCAGGAACGGCGCATCGCCGATGGCCTGTTTAACGGCCGCCGCTTCTTCTTCAGTGTCTTTGGGGCTGTCCAGGGTGATGATATCGCTTAGCGGCACGCCGAGTGACTGCGCGACTCTGGCTCCGGCTTCAGCCGTACTGACATTATTCGTTTTTGCTCTTGCGCCGGTAAAAATCAGTTTTGACCCCGGATTGGCCAGCCAAAGCCGCACCCCTTCGTTGAGACGCGGCAGGCTGTTGCTGATCAAGTTGGAACTTGGCGCCCACTGCGGATTCCAGGTATAACCGCCGCCCAGCACCACGACATATTCGACTTTTTGCGTGTTTTGCCAGGTGGGATACTGGTCTTCGATCGGTTTCAGTAAGCGATCGGCAACCGGTTGCAGGCTTAACAGTAATAATGCGAGCCAACCCAGGCTCAGACACACCTTGCCGGTTTTTTGAAAGCGACTAAACCACACCAGCGCCAGTCCCACCCCCATGATCAAGAGCATGAGCGGGAGCGGCAGCATCATACCGCCAATCACTTTCTTCAGTGTAAAAAGCATCCTTTTTGGTTCCTTTTTTAACCATACAGCAGGGGATCTGCAGGGATATTACACCAGACAGGTTCATTCTCGGCGTGGCTGTGACAAAATAGCGGTTTTATCAGAGAACCCCTTTGTTCGCCTGTGGAGAGCCCGATGCGGGATCGCAATTTTGATGACATTGCAGAAAAGTTTTCCCGTAACATTTACGGAACCACCAAGGGGCAGCTGCGGCAGGCCATTTTGTGGCAAGATCTTGACCGTGTACTGGCGGAAATGGGTGAGCAAAAACTGCACATCCTGGATGCTGGCGGTGGTGAAGGGCAAACCGCGATCAAAATGGCTGAACGGGGTCATCGGGTCACGCTATGCGATCTGTCCGGCGAAATGATTGCGCGCGCGCAGCTGGCGGCAGAGGCGAAAGGCGTAAGCGGAAACATGCATTTTATACAATGCGCCGCTCAGGATGTTGCTTCGCATTTGGAAAGCCCGGTTGATCTGATATTGTTTCATGCTGTGCTTGAGTGGGTCGCTGACCCCGTCAGCATGTTAAAAACGCTTTGGTCTGTGTTACGTCCCGGCGGCGTACTGTCATTAATGTTCTACAATGCTAACGGCCTGTTGATGCACAACATGGTGGCAGGGAACTTTGACTACGTGCAAGTCGGGATGCCAAAACGTAAAAAACGTACGCTTTCGCCAGACTATCCGCGTGAACCGGGGCAGGTTTACCAATGGCTGGAAGAGATTGGCTGGCAGATTACCGGCAAAACGGGTGTACGTGTGTTTCATGATTATCTGCGTGAGAAGCACCAACAGCGTGACTGTTATGAAATGTTAGTCGAATTAGAAACGCGCTACTGTCGCCAGGAGCCTTACATTAGCCTTGGCCGTTACATTCATGTCACCGCTCGCAAATCGCAGATGCAAGGATAACTTATGAGTGAATTTTCCCAGACAGTCCCCGAACTGGTTGCCTGGGCCAGAAAAAATGACTTCTCCATCGCGCTGCCGGTAGACAGACTTTCGTTCCTGCTGGCGGTGGCCACGCTCAACGGCGAGCGTCTGGACGGTGAGATGAGCGAAGGGGAGCTGGTGGATGCATTCCGCCATGTCAGTGATGCGTTTGAGCAAACCAGCGAAACCATCGGCGTGCGCGCCAACAACGCGATCAACGATATGGTTCGTCAACGTCTGCTGAACCGCTTTACCAGTGAGCAGGCGGAAGGGAATGCCATATACCGTCTGACGCCGCTTGGGATCGGCATTACCGACTACTATATTCGCCAGCGTGAGTTTTCCACGCTGCGTCTCTCAATGCAGCTGTCCATTGTGGCGGGTGAATTGAAGCGTGCCGCAGATGCGGCGAGTGAAGGCGGCGATGAGTTCCACTGGCATCGTAATGTCTATGCGCCGTTGAAATATTCCGTGGCGGAAATCTTCGACAGTATCGACCTGACGCAGCGCATCATGGACGAGCAGCAACAGCAGGTGAAAGACGACATTGCCCAGTTACTGAACAAGGACTGGCGCGCCGCGATTTCGAGCTGCGAAATGTTGCTGTCTGAAACCTCCGGCACGTTGCGTGAACTTCAGGATACGCTGGAAGCGGCGGGCGATAAGCTGCAAGCCAATCTGTTGCACATTCAGGACGCGATCATGACGCGCGACGATCTACATTTCGTCGACAGACTGGTCTTCGATCTCCAGAGCAAACTGGATCGCATTATTAGCTGGGGTCAGCAATCCATCGACTTGTGGATTGGCTATGACCGGCACGTGCATAAATTTATCCGTACCGCGATTGATATGGATAAAAACCGCGTCTTTGCGCAACGTTTACGTCAGTCCGTGCAGACCTATTTTGACGATCCGTGGGCGCTAACTTACGCCAATGCAGACCGCCTGCTGGACATGCGCGATGAAGAGATGGTCCTGCGCGACGAAGAGGTAACCGGGGAGCTGCCGCCGGATCTGGAATATGAAGAATTTAACGAGATTCGGGAACAGCTGGCGGCGCTCATCGAAGAACAGCTGGCTATCTACAAATCCAGACAAGCACCACTGGATCTCGGTCTGGTGGTGCGCGAGTATCTGGCGCAATACCCGCGTGCGCGTCATTTTGACGTCGCGCGTATTGTTATTGATCAAGCGGTACGTCTTGGCGTAGCGCAAGCAGATTTCACCGGACTGCCGCCGAAATGGCAGCCGATTAATGATTACGGAGCCAAGGTACAGGCGCATGTCATTGACAAATATTGAACAAGTGATGCCGGTTAAGCTGGCGCAGGCGCTGGCAAACCCGTTATTTCCGGCGCTGGACAGCGCACTACGCTCGGGCAGACATATTGGTCTGGATGAACTGGATAACCATGCCTTTCTGATGGATTTTCAGGAATATCTGGAAGAGTTTTACAGCCGCTATAACGTTGAGTTAATTCGCGCGCCGGAAGGTTTCTTCTATCTTCGCCCGCGTTCCACAACGATTATTCCGCGCTCCGTGTTGTCTGAGCTGGACATGATGGTCGGTAAAATCCTGTGCTATCTCTATCTCAGTCCGGAACGTCTGGCGAATGAAGGGATTTTTACCCAGCAAGAGTTGTACGACGAACTGCTGACGCTGGCTGACGAAGCCAAACTGTTGAAGTTGGTAAACAACCGCTCGACCGGTTCAGACGTTGACCGTCAGAAACTGCAGGAAAAGGTACGTTCATCGTTAAACCGTCTGCGTCGCCTGGGCATGGTGTGGTTTATGGGCCACGACAGCAGTAAATTCCGCATCACCGAGTCGGTCTTTCGCTTTGGGGCGGATGTCCGTAGCGGCGACGATCCTCGTGAAGCGCAGCGCCGCTTAATTCGTGATGGCGAAGCGATGCCTGTCGAAAACCATCTACAGCTCAATGATGAGACCGAAGAGAATCAGGCGGACAGTGGAGAGGAAGAGTAATGATTGAACGCGGTAAATTTCGCTCACTAACGCTGATTAACTGGAACGGTTTCTTCGCCCGAACGTTTGATCTCGATGAACTGGTCACCACGTTATCCGGGGGGAACGGGGCAGGGAAATCCACCACCATGGCGGCGTTCGTTACGGCACTTATCCCGGACCTGACCCTGCTGCACTTCCGTAATACCACCGAGGCGGGAGCGACCAGCGGATCGCGAGACAAAGGTCTGCACGGTAAGCTGAAAGCAGGCGTCTGTTACTCCATGCTGGATGTCCTCAACTCACGCCATCAGCGTGTGGTTGTGGGCGTACGTTTGCAGCAGGTTGCCGGGCGTGACCGTAAAGTCGACATCAAGCCGTTCGCCATTCAGGGGCTGCCGATGTCGGTACAACCGACGCAACTGGTCACGGAAACCCTCAACGATCGCCAGGCTCGCGTGCTGACGCTTGCGGAGCTGAAAGAAAAGCTCGACGAGATGGAAGGCGTGCAGTTTAAGCAGTTCAACTCCATCACCGACTATCACTCGTTGATGTTCGATCTGGGCATTATTGCTCGCCGTCTCCGCTCCGCGTCAGACCGCAGTAAATTCTATCGACTGATCGAAGCGTCACTTTACGGCGGTATCTCCAGCGCGATTACGCGCTCGCTGCGCGACTACCTGCTGCCGGAAAACAGCGGCGTACGTAAAGCGTTCCAGGATATGGAAGCTGCGCTGCGTGAAAACCGTATGACGCTGGAAGCGATTCGCGTCACCCAGTCTGACCGCGACTTGTTTAAGCATCTAATCAGCGAAGCCACTAACTATGTGGCGGCTGACTACATGCGTCATGCTAACGAGCGGCGGGTCCATCTGGATAAAGCCCTTGAGTATCGCCGTGAATTGCACACCTCCCGTAAGCAACTGGCGGCGGAGCAGTACAAGCACGTCGATATGGCGCGTGAACTGGGCGAGCACAACGGTGCAGAGGGCGATCTGGAAGCCGACTATCAGGCGGCGAGCGATCACCTGAATCTGGTGCAAACGGCCCTGCGTCAGCAAGAAAAAATTGAACGTTACGAGGCTGACCTGGATGAATTACAGATCCGCCTTGAAGAACAAAATGAAGTGGTCGCCGAAGCGGTCGATCGTCAGGAAGAGAATGAAGCTCGTGCCGAAGCCGCAGAGCTGGAAGTGGATGAGCTGAAAAATCAGCTCGCCGATTATCAGCAGGCGTTGGATGTACAGCAAACGCGCGCCATTCAATACAACCAGGCGATTCAGGCGCTTGCCCGGGCTAAAGAAATTTGCCATCTGCCGGATTTAACGGCGGACAGTGCGGCGCAGTGGCTGGAAACCTTCCAGGCCAAAGAGCAGGAAGCGACGGAAAAACTGCTCTCGCTGGAACAAAAAATGAGTGTGGCGCAAACCGCGCACAGTCAGTTTGAGCAGGCGTATCAGCTGGTGGCGGCGATCAATGGCCCGCTGGCGCGCGGTGAAGCGTGGGATGTCGCACGGGAACTGCTGCGCGACGGCGTCAACCAGCGTCATCTGGCAGAACAGGTTCAGCCGTTGCGTATGCGTTTGAACGAACTGGAACAGCGTCTGCGTGAACAACAGGAAGCCGAACGCCTGTTGGCTGAGTTTTGTAAGCGTCAGGGTAAGCATTTCGATATCGACGAACTGGAAGCTCTGCATCAGGAACTGGAAGCACGCATCGCCGACCTTTCTGACAGCGTGTCGAATGCGCGTGAACAGCGAATGACGCTGCGCCAGGAGCAGGAGCAGGTTGAGTCGCGTATTCAGCATTTGATGCGGCGAGCCCCTGTCTGGCTGGCGGCGCAAAATAGCCTGAATCAGTTGTGCGAGCAGAGTGGCGAAGAGTTTACCTCCGGACAGGACGTGACCGAGTATCTGCAACAATTGCTCGAACGTGAACGTGAGGCGATTGTTGAGCGCGACGAAGTGGGCGCGCGTAAAAATGCGATAGATGAAGAGATTGAACGCTTAAGCCAGCCGGGCGGCTCGGAAGATCAGCGTCTGAATACGCTGGCCGAACGTTTTGGCGGCGTGCTGTTGTCCGAAATTTATGATGACGTCAGCCTTGAAGATGCGCCGTACTTCTCCGCGCTGTATGGCCCTTCGCGCCATGCGATCGTGGTGCCGGATCTGTCTCTCATCAGCGAACAGCTGGAAGGGCTGACGGATTGCCCTGAAGATCTCTATTTTATCGAAGGTGACCCGCAGTCGTTTGATGACAGCGTCTTCAGCGTCGACGAACTGGAAAAAGCGGTGGTGGTGAAGACTGCCGAGCGCCAGTGGCGCTACTCCCGCTTCCCGGAAGTCCCGATCTTCGGGCGCGCGGCGCGTGAAAACCGTATTGAAAACCTGCACGCCGAGCGTGAAGGGCTTTCCGAACGGTTCGCGACGCTCTCTTTCGATGTACAGAAAACCCAGCGTCTGCACCAGGCGTTCAGCCGTTTTATCGGCAGCCACTTAAGTGTTGCCTTTGATGCCGACCCGGAAGCGGAAATTCGCCAGCTGAATGGTCGCCGTGTTGAACTGGAACGCGCGCTGACCAATCATGAAAATGAGAATCAGCAGCAACGTGTCCAGTTTGAACAGGCTAAAGAGGGCGTTTCCGCCCTGAACCGCTTGTTGCCACGCCTGAATCTGCTGAGTGATGAAATGCTGGCAGATCGCGTTGATGAAATTCAGGAGCGCCTGGATGAGGCTCAGGAAGCCGCGCGTTTTGTGCAGCAGCATGGTAACCAGCTGGCTAAACTGGAACCTATCGTTTCTGTTCTGCAAAGCGATCCGGAACAGTTTGAGCAGTTGAAAGAAGACTATGCGTATTCTCAGCAGGTGCAGCGTGATGCGCGTCAGCAGGCCTTTGCGCTGAGCGAAGTAGTGCAGCGTCGTGCCCACTTTAGCTACTCCGACTCGGCGGAAATGCTCAGCGGCAACAGCGATCTGAACGAGAAACTGCGTGAACGTCTGGAGCATGCTGAAGCTGAACGAACCCGTGCTCGCGAAGCATTGCGTGGACACGCTGCGCAGTTGAGTCAGTACAATCAGGTTATGGCGTCGTTGAAAAGTTCGTACGACACCAAAAAAGAGCTGCTTAACGATTTGCAGCGCGAATTGCAGGATATCGGCGTTCGTGCTGACAGCGGCGCGGAAGAGCGTGCCCGCATTCGTCGTGATGAGCTGCATGCGCAGTTGAGCAATAACCGCGCCCGTCGTAACCAACTGGAAAAAGCGTTGACCTTCTGCGAAGCGGAAATGGACAACCTGACCCGCAAACTGCGCAAGCTTGAGCGTGATTATCATGAAATGCGTGAGCAGGTCGTGACCGCGAAAGCAGGATGGTGTGCCGTCATGCGGATGGTGAAAGACAACGGCGTTGAGCGTCGCCTTCACCGTCGCG
This sequence comes from Citrobacter sp. R56, assembly GCF_016811995.1. Classification (GTDB taxonomy): domain Bacteria; phylum Pseudomonadota; class Gammaproteobacteria; order Enterobacterales; family Enterobacteriaceae; genus Citrobacter_D; species Citrobacter_D enshiensis. The sequence continues at coordinate 2,891,912 of NZ_CP069159.1, read as the reverse complement.
AACTGGCCTATCTGTCGGCGGATGAACTCCGTTCCATGTCGGATAAGGCGCTCGGTGCGCTGCGTCTGGCCGTGGCGGATAACGAACATCTTCGCGATGTTCTGCGGATGTCTGAAGATCCGAAACGTCCTGAGCGTAAAATTCAGTTCTTCGTGGCGGTCTATCAACACCTGCGCGAACGTATTCGCCAGGATATTATCCGTACTGACGATCCGGTTGAAGCCATTGAACAAATGGAGATCGAACTGAGCCGTCTGACGGAAGAGTTGACCTCCCGCGAACAGAAGCTGGCGATCAGTTCACGCAGCGTGGCGAATATTATTCGCAAGACTATCCAGCGTGAGCAGAACCGTATTCGCATGTTGAACCAGGGATTGCAGAGCGTTTCCTTCGGTCAGGTCAACAGCGTGCGTCTGAACGTCAATGTCCGCGAAACCCATGCCACGTTGCTGGATGTCCTTTCTGAGCAACATGAACAGCATCAGGATCTGTTTAACAGCAACCGCCTGACCTTCTCCGAAGCGCTGGCGAAGCTGTATCAGCGTCTGAATCCGCAGATCGATATGGGGCAGCGTACGCCGCAGACGATTGGCGAGGAGCTCCTGGATTACCGTAACTACCTGGAAATGGAAGTCGAAGTTAACCGTGGGTCTGACGGTTGGTTGCGAGCAGAATCCGGCGCCTTGTCTACCGGTGAAGCGATCGGTACCGGGATGTCCATTCTGGTGATGGTAGTACAAAGCTGGGAAGATGAAGGACGCAGACTGCGCGGAAAAGACATCTCTCCATGCCGTCTGTTGTTCCTTGATGAAGCGGCCCGACTGGATGCGCGTTCCATCGCAACCCTGTTCGAACTGTGCGAACGTTTGCAGATGCAACTTATCATCGCGGCGCCAGAAAACATCAGCCCGGAGAAAGGCACCACTTACAAACTGGTGCGTAAGGTCTTCCATAATACGGAACACGTTCATGTGGTTGGGTTGCGTGGTTTTGCCCCGCAATTACCTGAGCCTCTTCCAGGGACCGAAGATGCCTCATCGCAGGCAAGCTAGATGAAAAGGGCGGCTGAAAGGCCGCCTTTTCCTTTTCAGAAAACAGCAATGTTGGGTGAAATATCTTTAAACTTCTTTACATTAGGTCAGGCAAAAACTTTTTGATGTTTATATACTGAAGGTAAGCCTGACGAGTAAGCAGGCTTGCTCGTCATACTTCCGTGTGTATTGGCGTTAAGCAGACGGTCTTGCAATGTAAAGTATGATTAAGAAAACAGGGGGCAAGGGATGTTGCTTAATAAAATATGTGGTCGTCGGCTCTCGGCAATCAGTTTATGCCTGGTCGTAATATTTGCTCCACTGTTTAGTGTGCAGGCCGACGAGCCTGAAATGATTCCAGGTGACAGTTCCGCCGCGCTCAGCGAACAGCCTACCGCGTTGTCGCAGCCGCAAGCCCAATCGCCCGTCACTGCGATGATGGCCGGGATTCAACCTCTTCCAGAAGGCGCGGCAGATAAAGCCCGCGCCGAAATACAATCGCAATTACCGTCCGGGTATACACCGGTCTATATGAATCAGCTCGAGCTTCTGTACGCGGCGCGAGAGATGAAACCGATGTGGGAGAACCGCGAGGCGGTAAAAGCGTTTCAACAGCAGTTGGCTGAAGTCGCGATTGCAGGATTTCAGCCACAGTTTACCACCTGGGTTGCGTTGCTGACCGATCCTTCGGTGACGGGACTTGCACGGGATACTGTCCTTTCCGACGCGATGATGGGGTATCTCCATTTTATCGCCAACATTCCGGTGAAAGGTACGCGTTGGCTGTATAGCGATAAACCCTATGCGCTGACGACACCGCCCATTTCGGTCATTAACCAGTGGCAGGTCGCGTTGGAAAATGGCCAGCTCGCCCCGTTTGTGACGAGTCTGGCGCCTCAGCACCCTCAGTACGCGGAGATGCATAGCGATTTGCTAAAGCTGGTGGCGGATTCCCGCCCGTGGCCGCAGTTGAGCAGCACCGCGACGCTGCGACCCGGCCAATGGAGTAATGACGTTCCTGCGCTGCGGGAGATTTTACAGCGGACAGGTATGCTGGAAGGGGGACCAAACATCGCTTTGCCTGGCGATGAAACGCCAGCCAGTGCGGTGGTCAGTCCTTCTGCTGTTGCCGTTGACGCGAAACCGGCAGCGCGGCAAACAAACTCAAAACGCAAATCGGCTCCCGCCGTTCGCGGCGTTTACGATCGTGAACTGGTCGAGGCCGTTAAACGTTTTCAGGTGTGGCAGGGGCTGGGGGCGGATGGCTCCGTGGGTCCGGCAACCCGCGACTGGTTAAACGTGACCGCCGCGCAACGTGCGGGTGTCCTGGCGCTGAATATTCAGCGTCTGCGGCTACTGCCGGGTGAATTATCCACCGGTATTATGGTGAATATTCCGGCCTATTCACTGGTGTATTACCAGAACGGCAACCAGGTATTGGCGTCGCGCGTTATTGTTGGCCGTCCCGATCGCAAAACGCCGATGATGAGCAGCGCATTGAATAACGTGGTCGTTAACCCGCCGTGGAATGTCCCGCCGACGCTGGCGCGGAAAGACATCCTGCCGAAACTGTGGAACGACCCCGGTTATCTGGAGCGTCACGGTTATACCGTGATGCGTGGCTGGAACAGCAAACAGGCGATCGACCCCTGGCAGGTCGACTGGGGAACGATTACCGCGTCAAATCTCCCGTTCCGCTTCCAGCAGGCACCGGGCGCGCGCAACTCATTAGGGCGCTATAAATTCAATATGCCCAGTTCTGAAGCGATTTATCTGCACGATACGCCAAACCACACGTTGTTCCAGAAGGACACACGAGCGCTCAGTTCTGGGTGTGTACGTGTGAATAAAGCGTCGGAGTTGGCGAATATGCTGCTGCAGGATGCGGGCTGGAATGATACCCGTATCTCCGATGCTCTGAAGCAAGGTGATACACGGTATGTCAACATTCGCCAAAATATTCCGGTTAACCTCTATTACCTGACGGCGTTCGTCGGTGCTGATGGGCACACCCAGTATCGTACAGATATTTACAATTATGATCAGACGGCGCGATCCAGTGCACAGATCATGTCGAAAGCAGAACAATTAATCAGGTAAATGAAGACGTTCTACTTAATCTGTTGTCGTAATACTTAGCCGCAACGGGGCCGCCTGGCTGCAGGCCCCGTCGTTGCTGGGGATGGGTTATCTTGACGTCGGCTTTTTTGCCAGTTAAGGTGCCCTTCGTGCGCCAGAAGTGCATATTAACGATAACATTTACTTGTAGACCTGATTATCATGGACAAATTCAACGCTAATCGCCGCAAATTGCTGGCGTTAGGTGGTGTTGCCCTCGGTGCAGCCATCTTGCCCACGCCTGCGTTTGCAACCCTCTCTACCCCTCGTCCGCGCATTCTGACACTCAATAATCTCCATACCGGAGAGTCGATAAAAGCGGAGTTTTTCGATGGCAGAGCCTATATTCAGGATGAATTAGCAAAACTTAATCATTTTTTCCGTGATTTTCGCGCGAATAAAGTGAAGTCCATCGACCCAGGATTGTTTGACCAGCTCTTTCGCCTTCAGGGGCTCTTAGGAACCCGTAATCCCGTACAGCTCATTTCGGGGTATCGTTCGGCTGATACCAATAACGAATTACGCGCGCGCAGCCGTGGTGTAGCGAAAAAAAGCTATCACACGAAAGGGCAGGCAATGGATTTCCATATTGAAGGCGTTTCATTGAGTAATATTCGCAAAGCTGCGTTATCTATGCGCGCAGGTGGTGTAGGATACTACCCACGCAGTAACTTTGTGCATATTGACACCGGTCCGGCACGGCACTGGTGATCCACAGGCTTAACGAAACAGGAGCAGTATGAACTATCGTATTATTCCGGTCACCGCATTCGCCCAGAATTGTTCATTAATCTGGTGTGAGCAAACCCGTCTGGCCGCGCTGGTCGATCCCGGCGGCGATGCAGAGAAGATCAAACGCGAAGTGGAGGCCAGTGGCGTTACGCTCACGCAGATTCTTCTCACGCATGGTCACCTTGATCATGTTGGAGCGGCGGGTGAACTGGCTGAGCATTATGGCGTGCCTGTGATCGGCCCGGAAAAAGAAGATGAGTTCTGGCTGCAGGGTTTACCGGCGCAAAGTCGCATGTTTGGCCTCGGAGAGTGTCAGCCACTGACGCCTGACCGTTGGTTGAATGAAGGCGATCGTGTGAGCGTAGGGAATGTGACTTTACAGGTGTTGCATTGTCCGGGACACACGCCAGGGCACGTGGTCTTCTTTGATGAACAATCGCAGTTACTGATTGCTGGTGATGTGATTTTCAAAGGCGGCGTTGGGCGCAGTGATTTCCCGCGTGGGGATCACAATCAGCTGATCGATTCGATTAAACGTAAACTGTTGCCATTGGGCGACGATGTGACGTTTATCCCCGGGCATGGTCCGCTTTCCACGCTGGGCAACGAACGGTTGCATAATCCGTTCCTGCAGGACGAAATGCCTGTCTGGTAACCGCATAAAAAAGCCCGCAATAGCGGGCTTTGTTTTTTTTTCAGTCTGTTTTACAGCACGGCAACAATGGCTTCGCACAGCGGCGCCATGTTATCTGGCGTCATGCCTGCCACGTTAACGCGACCAGAAGCTACAGCGTAGACACCAAACTCTTCACGCAGGCGCAGTACTTGTTCTTTGGTCAGACCGCTGAACGAGAACATGCCGTTTTGTTTGATGATGAAGCTGAAGTCGCGGTTCGCGCCTTTCTCTTGCAGGGTATTCACAAACAACAGACGCATACGCTGAATACGTTGGCGCATATCGGTCAGTTCTTGTTCCCAGATAGCACGCAGAGCGTCGTTGCTCAGAATGGTCGCTACCACCGATGCACCGTGCGCCGGCGGGTTGGAGTAGTTCGCGCGAATAACAGACTTCATCTGGCTGAAAGCACGGTCAACGGTTTCAGCATCCGCCGCTACCAGCGTGCAGGCACCGACGCGTTCGTTATACAGGCCAAAGTTTTTGGAGTAAGAACTCGCGACGATCAGTTCTTTATGCAGCCCGGCGAAAGCGCGCAGACCTTCCGCATCTTCTTCCAGACCACGGGCAAAGCCCTGATAGGCGAAGTCAAACAACGGCAGCCATCCTTTCTCAACGGAAAGCTGAGCCAGCGTTTGCCATTGTTCAAGCGTAGGATCAATCCCGGTTGGGTTGTGGCAGCAGCCGTGGAACAGAACGACATCGCCCGCCTGAGCGTCGCTCAGACTGCTCAGCAGCGCGTCAAAGTCCAGACAATGGTTTTCAGCGTCGTAATACGCGTATTCACGCACTTCCAGACCGGCGGAATTAAAGACGCTCTTATGGTTCGGCCAGCTCGGGTTGCTCACCCATACGCGTTTGGCTGCGGTATTTTTTGCCAGGAAATCAGCAGCAACACGCAGAGCGCCTGTACCACCCGGGGTTTGCGCAGTGCGAGCCCGTTTGTCGTTGATCAGGGCGTTACCTTTGCCAAATAACAGTTCCTGAGTGCAATGGCCAAACTCCGGAATACCGTCAATGCCGAGGTAGTTTTTCGTCGTTTCATTTTCGAGTAAATATTGCTCGGCTTTTTTAACGCTGGTTAGCACCGGCGTTTTGCCAGTCTCATCTTTATAGACACCGATACCCAGGTTAATTTTCCCAGGACGGTCATCGGCACGAAACAGATCGGCCAGACCCAGAATGGGGTCGGCAGGGGCGGCGGTAATGTTCTCAAACATGACGAGGTTCCATTGTAGTTACAGAAGGGAAATCCGTAATCAGGTTAACGGTAGATTTACAAAATGCCAACTGTTAGTGACAAAAAGCCTGATTGTTTTTAGAAGACACGAGAATTTGCTGGCAGACATAAAAAAACAGGACCGAAGTCCTGTTTTTTAGGCATTTAACAAAGAGGTCTGCTATTAGAACTGGTAAACGATACCGACAGCTACGGTGTCGTCTGAGCCAATACCCAGTTCGTTGTCAGAATCGATCTGGTTGATGATGTAGTCGACGTAGGTGGACATGTTTTTGTTGAAGTAGTAGGTTGCGCCCACTTCGAAGTAGTTCACGAGATCAACATCGCCGATGCCTTCGATATCTTTACCTTTAGATTTGGTATAAGCGATGGACGGACGCAGACCGAAGTCGAACTGATACTGAGCAACCAGCAGGACGTCTTCAGTTTTGTTAGCGTAACCATTCAGGCCATTGAGGCCGTTAGAAATACGGGTTGCGTTATGTGTTTCGCTGTAGTTAGCCGCCAGGTAGATGCTGTTCGCATCATATTTCACGCCAGCTGCCCACTGTTCAGCTTTCGCTCCACCGTTAGCGTAAGTCAGCGCTTCCTGATCGTTGGTACGGTCAGCCGCGCCGTAGGCACCGACGATACCGAAACCTTCGTACTCATAGCTGATTGAACCACCAACACCATCACCGTTAGAACGACGAACATCGCTGTCACGCTCGTTTTTACCCAGGTACTGTACAGCGAAGTTCAGACCGTCAACCAGACCGAAGAAGTTGGCGTTACGGTAAGTCGCCAGACCGCCGTTACGCTGAGCGAAGAACATGTCAGATGCGGCGGTATCACCACCAAACTCTGGCAGCATATCGGTGTAGCCCAGTGCATCGTAAACAACACCGTAGTTACGACCGTAGTCGAAAGAACCATAGTCGCCGTATTTCAGACCCGCGAAAGCCAGACGGGTTTTGTTACCGTCTTGAGCGTCGCTACCGCCTTCGGAGTTGTTACCGGCAAAGTTATATTCCCACTGACCGTAACCGGTCAGATCGGAGTTGATCTGTGTTTCCCCTTTGAAACCAAGACGGGCATAAGTTTCGTCGCCGTTGCCGCCGTAACTGTTTTTGCCGTTGTCTTTAGAAAAATAACGTAAACCTACTGCTTTACCGTACAGGTCCAGCTTATTGGCATCTTTGTTGTAGATTTCTGCTGCGTTTGCGGTACCTGCTGCCAGCAGTGCAGGGATAACCACTGCCAGAATGTTGCGCTTCATCATTATTTATTACCCTCATTGGTTTTTTTATGACACCTGCCACTGCCGTCAATGAATTCTGTCAATAATAATTTACGGAACTATTGATGAGAGTTTGGTGTCTTTATGTGTCTGACAGGCATCTTTCCATTCAAACCACCGTTTCGCTACAGCGAAAATGCTACAAAGTTAAAGATTTTGTTTCTAAGAGAAAAAATATGTAACAAAAAATTAAATTTGATGAACTTTGTGAACGCCGTCAAATTTCAGCGCTTTTTCTCGATTTGAAACGCCATTTTTAATTCTATTTATATGATTTCCTTATATTTAATTTAGATAAGGTGAGGTGTTTTCACGTGATGGAGCCGTCGGCAGGGTGACGGGTATTTGATTTGAAGGCGTCTGGACTTCTAAATAGGAGGTCAAAAAATGTGCTATAAGCTAAGGGAAAACTCATCTTCAACATAAATTTGCATATATTTTATGCATAAATATTACAGGGAAATATGACGTAACAAGAATGTGGATTTTGAGGGGTTGCTATTAGATTTGATTACTTCTTGCTCACAAAACTTGACAATTGCACAGATAAAAAAGGCCAGCGAGGCTGGCCTTTAGAGGTGACGGAGGATTAGAAGCTGGCGTTACGCGGTGTACGCGGGAACGGAATCACATCACGGACGTTTTGCACGCCAGTGACATACGCGATCAGACGTTCGAAGCCCAGACCGAAACCGGAGTGCGGAACAGTACCGTAGCGACGCAGATCGCGATACCACCAGTAATCTTCTTTGTTCAGGCCCATTTCTGCCATACGCGCATCCAGCACATCGAGACGTTCTTCACGCTGAGAACCACCAATAATTTCGCCGATACCCGGCGCTAACACGTCCATTGCGGCCACGGTTTTACCGTCTTCGTTAAGGCGCATGTAGAACGCCTTAATGTCTTTCGGGTAGTTTTTAACGACCACAGGGGCTTTAAAGTGTTCTTCAGCAAGGTAACGCTCATGCTCGGAAGACAGGTCCACACCCCAGAACACCGGGTTTTCAAATTTCTTACCGCAGTTTTCCAGAATGGTCACCGCATCGGTGTAATCAACCTGAGCAAAATCAGCTTCGATGAAACGTTCCAGACGGGAAACGGCGTCTTTGTCGACGCGTTCGGCGAAGAACTTCATGTCATCTGCACGTTCTTCCAGTACGGCCTTAAAGGCGTACTTCAACATCGCTTCCGCCAGACCCGCAACATCGTTCAGGTTTGCAAACGCCACTTCCGGCTCCAGCATCCAGAACTCCGCCAGATGGCGGCTGGTGTTGGAGTTTTCTGCACGGAAAGTCGGTCCAAAGGTATAGATTTTGGACAGCGCGCAGGCGTAGGTTTCACCGTTCAACTGACCAGAAACGGTCAGGAACGCTTCTTTACCAAAGAAGTCTTTGTCGAAGTCGACTTTACCTTGATCATTACGCGGCAGGTTTTCCAGATCCAGCGTAGAAACGCGGAACATTTCACCCGCGCCTTCCGTATCGGAAGCCGTGATCAGCGGCGTGGATACCCAAAAGAAACCCTGCTCGTGGAAAAAACGATGCAGCGCTTGCGCCAGGGTATGACGTACACGCGCTACCGCACCAATCATGTTAGTACGCGGACGCATATGCGCGACTTCACGCAGGTATTCAATGCTGTGACGTTTTGCCGCCATCGGATAGGTGTCTGGATCTTCAACCCAACCGGTCACTTCGACTTTGGTGGCCTGGATTTCAAAACTTTGTCCCTGACCTGGCGACGCAACGACATGGCCCGTTACAACCACCGAGCAACCGGTCGTCAGACGTAAAACGTCTTCATTGTAATTGGGCAGAGAATTATTGATGACAGCCTGTACAGGATCAAAGCAGGAACCGTCATAAACGGCGAGGAAGGAGATGCCAGCTTTTGAATCTCGGCGGGTACGTACCCATCCGCGCACGGTGACTTCGCTGTCAACGGCTACACGGCCCTGGAGTACGTCGGCAACAGGCGCAACGCTCATAATATTCTCTCTGTTAATAGTCGGAAAAAATAAACACTTGTCCACCCTGATTGGGGGGATACCTATGTTACCTGGCATCTGCAATCAGACAAGCAGAATTCACAGGCAAAGTGAAAGATTTCGGAAATAAACAATAAATAAAGGGAGCCAAAACGGCTCCCTGGGGTGATTAACTGGCTTTTTTGATATGCGGAAGGTCGAACGCTTTGCGCAGTGCGCGCACAAACGCTTTGTCATGACAGATGGTTTTACCTGGGCTGTCTGACAATTTGGCCACGGGTTTACCGTTGCATTCCACCAGCTTAATGACAATATTCAGCGGCTTCACTTGCGGTAAGTCGCAACTCAGGCGCGTGCCAATGCCAAAACTGAGCTGCACGCGTGGTGCGAAGTGGCGATAAAGATCGACCGCTTTTTTCAGATCAAGATTGTCTGAGAAAACCAGCGTTTTGGTTAACGGGTCAATGCCCAGCTTTTCATAATGCGCGATCGCCTTTTCGCCCCACTCAACGGGATCGCCAGAGTCGTGGCGCAGCCCTTGATAACGGGTCGCAAACTCCATACCAAAATCGCGCAAAAACGCGTCCATGGTGATGCAGTCGGTGAGTGCGATGCCGAGCTGGTCAGGATATTCATTCAGCCAGGCGGCAAGAGCCGCACGCTGACTGGTCGCCAGGTCCGGGCTAATTTGCTGGTGCGCCTGGAACCACTCATGCGCCTGCGTGCCCATCGGGGTGAGGGACAACCGGCGAGCGAGGTCGTAGTTACTGGTACCGACAAACCACGGTTCCCGCTGAAGGCGTTCAACAATCGCCTGTTGTACCTCGCGTGAGAAACGGCGGCGAGTGCCAAAATCCATTAGATGGAAGCGGGACATATCGAGATCGGCCGTTAAAGCAGAGAAATCGACTAGCTTACTTTCCAGCGCATCAAGCGCCTGCGCCACGCCCGCTTCTGGCGTACGATACCGGTGCACCAATTCACTGATCACCGCCAACAGCGGGACTTCCCACATGATGACTTCACGCCACGGGCCGGTTAAGCGGATATTCAGCTTACCGTTATCATTCGTGACGCTCACCTGCTCGGGGTTGTAGCGGAATTCCCGTAACCAGTTAAGGTAATCAGCAGTAAAGAAGGGCAGGTTGGAGAGCCATGTAAACTCGTCCTCCTGAAGTTGCAGGTGCTGCATCGCATCCACCTGCTCGCGAATTGCATCTGCATAAATACCCAGCAGGTCGTCGCCGCGGCAACGAAACTCCGCCGCTACGTGAACATCGTAGTAGCGGTGAAAAACGGCTTGCTGCATATGCAACTTATAAGCATCTGTATCCAGCAGCGAGTGCAGAACAGGAGAAGCGAATTGTGTCATAGGTGCGCAGTAGCATCCTCTCACGGGAGCGTTTAGTACAATAAACAACTAAGAAAACCGCTGGAGTATACCTTGTTTAGCGATTTATTGAACCCCGATCACAACATAAGCGCTCTTTGGGGTCGAGTACATTTCGTGCCTCGTGTTATAAAAATGTAGCAAAAAGGGTGTTTGTGACTGAAAAGATGAACATTCTGCGTAGCGTGATTTACACAACAGGAATAGACTGGAGTCGAGACTCTACAGAAGATGCTAAAGGTTTTTTTATGACACAACAGCCACAAGCCAAATACCGTCACGACTATCGTGCGCCGGATTACCAGATTACTGATATTGATTTGACCTTTGACCTGGATGCTGAAAAAACCGTGGTCACTGCCGTGAGCCAGGCTGTTCGTCATGGCGCGTCGGATGCCTCACTTCGCCTCGACGGCGAAGACCTGACGCTGGTGTCAATCCACGTGAACTCTCTGCCGTGGACAGCGTATAAAGAAGAAGAGGGTGCGCTGATCCTCAGTGACTTGCCAGAGCGTTTTACCCTGCGCATTGTTAATGAAATCAGCCCCGCGGCGAATACCGCGCTGGAAGGGTTATACCAGTCCGGTGATGCGTTATGTACGCAGTGTGAAGCAGAAGGCTTCCGCCATATTACCTGGTATCTCGACCGTCCGGACGTACTGGCGCGTTTTACCACCAAAATCATTGCTGATAAAAGCAAATATCCGTTCCTGCTCTCCAACGGCAACCGTGTTGCGCAGGGCGAGCTGGAAAACGGGCGTCACTGGGTACAGTGGCAGGATCCCTTCCCGAAACCTTGCTATCTCTTTGCGCTGGTCGCCGGTGATTTCGACGTACTGAGCGATACCTTCACCACCCGTTCCGGGCGGAAAGTGGCGCTGGAGCTGTACGTTGATCGCGGCAATCTGGATCGCGCGCCATGGGCGATGACGTCGCTGAAAAATTCCATGAAGTGGGATGAAGAGCGCTTTGGTCTCGAATATGACCTCGACATCTATATGATTGTCGCCGTCGACTTCTTCAATATGGGCGCGATGGAGAATAAAGGACTTAACATCTTTAACTCCAAATACGTGCTGGCACGTACCGATACCGCCACCGATAAAGATTACCTCGACATTGAGCGCGTCATCGGACACGAATATTTCCACAACTGGACCGGTAACCGCGTGACCTGCCGCGACTGGTTCCAGTTGAGTCTGAAAGAGGGGTTAACGGTGTTCCGCGATCAGGAGTTCAGCTCCGATCTCGGCTCTCGCGCGGTTAATCGCATCAGTAATGTGCGCACAATGCGCGGTTTGCAGTTTGCTGAAGATGCCAGCCCGATGGCGCATCCTATCCGCCCGGATAGTGTCATCGAGATGAACAACTTCTACACCCTGACCGTTTACGAGAAGGGATCAGAAGTCATTCGTATGATCCATACCCTGCTGGGTGAAGCGAATTTCCAGAAAGGGATGCAGCTTTACTTTGAGCGCCACGATGGCAGCGCGGCGACCTGCGATGATTTCGTGCAGGCGATGGAAGATGCGTCAAACGTCGATCTCTCTCATTTCCGTCGCTGGTACAGCCAGTCCGGTACACCGGTAGTCACCGTAAAAGACGACTACAACCCGGAAACCGAGCAGTACACCCTGACCATCAGTCAGCGTACGCCTGCAACGCCGGATCAGGCGGAGAAGAAACCGCTGCATATTCCGTTTGCTATCGAACTGTATGATAACAAAGGTAAAGTGATTCCGTTGCAGAAGGGCGGTCATCCGGTCAATGCTGTGCTCAATGTGACGCAGTCTGAGCAGACGTTTGTTTTCGATAACGTCTACTTCCAGCCGGTTCCCGCACTGCTTTGCGAGTTTTCCGCGCCGGTGAAGCTGGAGTACAAATGGAGCGATCAGCAGCTGACCTTCCTGATGCGTCACGCGCGTAATGATTTCTCCCGCTGGGATGCGGCGCAAAGCCTGCTGGCGACGTATATCAAGCTGAACGTTGCGCGTCATCAGCAGGGGCAACCGCTCTCTCTGCCGGTCCATGTCGCTGACGCCTTCCGCGCGGTACTTCTGGACGAGAAGATTGATCCCGCGCTGGCGGCTGAGATCCTGACGCTGCCTTCAGCCAATGAAATGGCCGAACTGTTTGAGATTATCGATCCGCTGGCGATCGCCGCCGTGCGCGAAGCATTAACCCGCACGCTGGCGACGGAACTGGCCGATGAATTGCTGGCCATTTATAACGCTAACCATCTTGATGAGTACCGGGTTGAGCATGCCGATATCGGCAAACGTACGCTGCGCAACACCTGTCTGCGTTTCCTGGCCTTTGGTGAAACCGAACTCGCAAATACATTAGTGAGCCGACAGTACCAGAAAGCCAACAACATGACCGACGCGCTGGCGGCACTTTCTGCGGCGGTGGCGGCGCAACTGCCGTGTCGCGACGCCCTGATGCAAGAGTACGACGATAAGTGGCATCAGGATGGGCTGGTGATGGATAAATGGTTCATCCTGCAATCCACAAGCCCGGCCGACAACGTGCTGGAGACGGTACGTGGCCTGCTGAAACACCGCTCCTTCACCCTGAGCAACCCGAACCGTATTCGTTCATTGATTGGCGCGTTTGCTGGCAGCAACCCGGCGGCGTTCCACGCCGAAGACGGCAGCGGTTATCAGTTCCTGGTTGAAATGCTGACCGAACTCAACAGTCGCAACCCGCAGGTGGCTTCACGGTTGATCGAACCGCTGATCCGACTGAAACGTTATGACGCCAAACGTCAGGCGAAGATGCGTGCGGCACTGGAACAGTTAAAAGGTCTGGAGAATCTCTCCGGCGATCTGTTCGAGAAAATCAGTAAGGCGTTAGCCTGATAAAAATCCCGGTGGCGTAAGTGCCACCGGGCTTTTATCACTCAGAGATTACTTCTCTATCTGTGCTCTGGACAGCACGTTCCCTTCCCATCCTTTTTGCGCGTAGTCATTCAGGTGATCGATTCGTTTCACCGGTTCACCGGCAGCAAAGTTAATCTCCTGCATTTTGATCCACACCTGACCGGCAGCAAATGTCGATTTGAAGTGGTATTCCCCGTGGCTTAAATCAGAAAGGGTCGTCCAGTAAGTGCCGATACCTTTGTTTTGATCCGGATGTTTGCTGTATTTCGCATACATATCAGTGACTTTTTGCTCACCCGGACCTGACGGATAGCCGATAGGGTAAGCCACGTTGTTAATCGCGGATAAGACAAAACCCTGGGCCTGATTTTTGTTGTCGGGCTGTGGCACATTTTTCAGGTTAAAGCTGGCGCGCACCAGACGTTCGTCCGCTTCAAGCCCTCCGGGGATCTCACTACGTTTGGCATGCTGATATTTCGCCAGATTCCGCAGCTGCGCGTCGTAGGCAGGGGGGTTGGTCATCACCTGATAGGCTTTATTGTGGTAAACGTGTACGGTGCCGTTGTCGATCTCAATAATGGCAGAGTCACCGCTGACGTCTTCAATGGCGATATGTTTGGTGTCGGATGCGTAATCAATGGGCATTTTTGCCGCGACCAGACGCACATTCTGCTGGAGTCCTTTGACGGCGTCGTCAACCGTCGCGTAGTTGTCCAGAATGTAGCTCAGCCAGGCACGACTCTCTAACACCGGTTTATCCTGGTTATCTTTTTGCGCCTGGCTGCCATTTGAGTAATAAAGCGTATGCCCCGCCAACCCTTTTTCATTCATACCATCCATTGGAAAAACGCCGTCAGCGTAGATGGCCACGCTGCCATAGCGCGTCACCCAGTGGGCGCTATCTTTAGCATCACCGCCGTTATGTGCAATCCCACGCGGGGTGATCACCAGGGATGGGTCTACCGGGCCAAAAAAATCGAGATTACGTGCGCTGACCATATAGCCGGGATACATGTTCATAAACAGTCGGGTGCAGGCGTCTGCGCTTGCACTCACCCCTAACGTAATGGATGCACCGAGCGTCAGTGCGGCGAGTGCAGTCAATTGATTTTTCATTGTGTTTTCCCATGTTGTTCTAAGACGAGGTCAGTGTAGAGAACAAAACAGATCGCACAGAGTCAGTGAGTGTGGGAAAATCCCCCAAAGTTTATTGAGGGATAAACATGAAACCGATCCGCTTTACGCTTGCGCAAATTGACGCGTTTGCCTGTGTCTGTGAAAGCGGCACGCTGACCGCGGCGGCGAAAAAACTGAAAAAAGATCGCACGACCGTGAGTGAGTTGGTGGATTATCTTGAGCTGGATTTGGGCTACTCACTTTTTAATCGCACCACCCGACCGTTAACACTGACGGCAGAAGGACAGTTGCTCTATCGACAGGCGCGGCTGTTTTTACAGGAGGCGCAGTCATTTGGTCAGATAGCCGGGCAAATTCCTCAGCAGATAAATACCCAACTCACGTTGTGCTACGACGCGTTCACGCCACGGCGTTTCTTGTTGCGCTTGGCTGATTCGCTAAAAAAACAACACATTCATTTGGATCTGCTGTTAACCGGGCGCGAACGCGCAGAGCAGATGATTGAGTCAGGGGCGGCTGATATGGGGATCTTTCAGGCGATTAATCGTCCTATCAATGCCCGTTTTCAATGGCGGTCAATAGGCGCAATAACGCTGGCACTCTATGCTAAGGAGGGTTTTTTCCCCACTTCTCCGGTCTCTTTACTCAGCCTTGCCTCCTCAGTGCAACTCATTCCTTTTGTCGGATTACCTGAGCATATGGCGCAGCGCCTGCAAATTGCCGACCGTATTCAGCGGGTTAATGAACTGGAAATGCTGCAATTATTATTGGCGCAGGGGTTTGGCTGGGCATTATTACCGACGCATCTGGGGGCTGAGAGTTGGCCTGGGATCAGCCAAATTGATGCGGAATTTGGCAATACCGGTCTGACGCATCCGCTGGTGGCGCTGTGGGATCCGGGACAAAAAAATCAACCTGCCATTCTGCAATCACTCTCATTAATGCCGGCGATATTCAGGGAGAATGAAGAACCGTTGTCGTGAAGGCAGGGCAGTGTATTCTGCCCTGCGATGTCACCGTTAGCCGTGTTGTAACTGACGAACTGGCCACGTGTTGTGTCCCCGTTGCATCACCCGGTTTAACACTTCGGCTTCCAGCTCTGCTAAACGCACTGAACCCCGTCGGCGCGGGCGCGGGATATCCACGGTCAGATCCAGACCGATTTTCCCGTCCTCAATCAGCAGCACGCGGTCGGCCATGGCAACCGCTTCACTGACGTCATGCGTAACCAGCAGCACGGTAAAGCCATGCGCCTGCCACAGCGAGACGATCAGGTCCTGCATCTCCAGACGGGTTAAGGCATCCAGTGCGCCAAGCGGTTCATCCAACAGCAACAGGCCGGGTCGATGGATTAAGGCGCGCGCCAGCGCCACTCTCTGCTTCTGCCCTCCGGAGAGCGCGGCAGGCCATTCGGTGGCACGATTTTCCAGGCCGACTGCCGCCAGCGCCTTGCGAGCAGCGTCCTGCCAGCTGCCTTTCAGCCCCAGCCCGACATTGTCGATAACGGACTTCCACGGGAGCAGGCGCGCATCCTGAAACATCATTCGCGTATCGTCCTGGATTTCTGCCAGCGGGGTGGTTCCGGCGAGCAGTTCGCCTGCCGTCGGTGTTTCCAGTCCGGCCAGCAGCCGCAGCAGGGTGCTTTTACCCCCGCCGCTACGCCCGACCACGGCGACAAACTGGCCTGCCGGAATATGCAGATCCAACTGATTGAGCACGGTATTACTGGCGTAGCGCCTGGTGACTGCATTGAGCAGCAGCGGCGTACCCTGATTCAGACGTGCGGTATTCATACGGTTGCCTCCTTCACGTAATAGGCCGGGTTCCAGCGTAACCAGACGCGCTCAAGCAGTTGTGCGCTAACATCAGCGAGTTTGCCGAGCAGGGCATAGAGAATAATGGCGACCACGACCACATCCGTTTGCAGAAATTCGCGGGCATTCATCGCCAGATAACCAATCCCGGAATTCGCCGAAATCGTTTCGGCCACAATCAGCGTCAGCCACATCAGCCCAAGCGCAAAACGAACGCCAACCATAATCGAGGGGAGGGCGCCGGGCAGGATCACATGGATAAACAGCGGGAAACCCGACAGGCCGTAGCTGCGCGCCATCTCCACTAATCCACGATCGATATTGCGGATCCCGTGCCAGGTGTTGATATACAAAGGAAACAGTGTCCCCAGCGCGACCAGAAAGATCTTCGCGGACTCATCAATACCGAACCACAGGATAACCAGTGGGATCAGCGCCAGATGCGGCACGTTACGCAGCATCTGAATTGAGGTATCGAGCAGACGTTCCCCCCAGCGTGAAAGACCGCTGATAAGCCCCAGCGTCAGGCCAATCGATCCGCCGATCGAGAAGCCGATCAGCGCGCGCCAGGAGCTGATAGCCAAATGCTGCCACAGCTCACCACTGACGGAGAGTGACCAGAACGCTTCAACCACGCCTTCCGGTGAAGGGAATAGGCGACCGGAGAGCCAGCCAATTGAAGATGCAAGCTGCCAGAGTGCAACGATGCCCACCGGTAAAAACCAGGGGGCAACGCGCAGTAACCCTTTGTGTGTTCGCGTTGCCATCAATGTATTCCTTAACGTTGCGCGACGTTACGCGGGATAAATTCGTTCGCTACCGCTTCACCCTGCTGAAGCAGAGGCTGCGGTTGCGGAATTTCCGGTACGGCGATATCAAGATGCGGAAACAGCAGCTCACCCACTTTGTAGGCCTCTTCGAGATGCGGATAACCGGAGAGGACAAAGCTGTCGATACCGAGCGCCGCATACTCATTAATGCGTGCCGCCACCGTCGGGCCATCGCCCACCAGCGCGGTTCCCGCACCGCCACGAACCAGCCCGACGCCTGCCCACAGATTTGGGCTGATCTCAAGCTTGTCCCGCTTGCCGTTATGCAGCGCCGCCATACGATGCTGACCGACGGAATCAGTTCTGGCGAAAGCCGCCTGCGCTTTGGCAATGGTGTCATCGTCCAGGTGCGCAATCAGCCGATCTGCGGCCTGCCAGGCTTCGTCATTGGTTTCGCGAACAATGACATGCAAACGAATGCCAAAACGGATCTTGCGCCCACGTGCTGCGGCTTTGGCGCGTACCTGTTCGATCTTCTCTCTCACCAGCGCCGGCGGTTCGCCCCAGGTGAGATAAAGATCAACCTGTTCGGCGGCCAGATCCTGCGCCACGTCGGAAGAGCCGCCAAAGTAGAGTGGAGGGGGCGGCTGCTGTATCGGCGGGAAGAACAGTTTTGCCCCGCGAACGTGAATATGTTTGCCGTGAAAATCGACGGTTTCGCCCTGCAATAACCGCCGCCAGACCTGAGTAAATTCAGAAGAAGCGGCATAGCGTTCGCTGTGATCGAGGAAAACGCCGTCGCCTGCCAACTCTTGCGGATCGCTGCCGGTGACCAGATTAAAGAGCGCGCGGCCATTGGAGAGCCTGTCGAGCGTCGCGGCCTGGCGTGCGGCGATCGTGGGTGACGTCACGCTGGGGCGCAACGCCACGAGGAACTTAAGCCGTTGCGTTACCGGGATCATTGACGCTGCAACCAGCCACGCATCTTCGCAGGAGCGCCCGGTGGGGATCAGTACGCCGGTAAAGCCCAGGCGGTCTGCGGTTTGTGCGATTTGCTGCAGATAACCATGAGTGACCGGGCGCGAACCTTCTTCTGTTCCCAGATAGTGCCCGTCACCGTGTGTCGGTAAAAACCAGAATATATTCAAACTCATAATTTTGCTCCTTCCTGCGAAGTGGCGTGCCAGATGCGGTCGCGAATATCGATTTTTTTCGGTACCAGGCGGTTGTCGTAAAACAGATCGGCGGTTTGTTGCTGCAGTGCGGCAACCGTGGCGTCAACCGGCGCGATCGTGGTCGGTGGGCGATGATCCAGATAGCTGGCGATCACCGGCGCGGGCAATCCCATCGTTTTGGCAAGCAGCGCAATACTTTGTTGGCGTTGGCTAAGCGTCAGCGCATCGGCCTGACTGAAGGTGTTGAGAACGCCCTGAATAAAGGCGCCATTTTTTTCAGCATACGGGCGTGCCGCCAGATAGAACGACCCGGTTTGTTTTAAGTCAGAGCCGTCCTTCAGTACGCGCACACCGCCTTGCAGAAGTGCTGCTGAATAGTAGGGATCCCAGATAGCCCAGGCATCGACGTTACCCTGCTGGAAGGCCGCACGGGCGTCCGCCGGGGTCAGAAAGGTCGGTTGAATATCGGTAAATTTTAACCCGGCCTGCTGCAATGCGCGAAGAAGCAGGTTATGTGAACTGGAGCCTTTCTGGAAAGCAACCTTGCGCCCTTTTAAATCCGCCACGCTTTTAATGGGGCTGTTTTCAGGCACCAGAATCACTTCTGCCTTCGGTTTAGGCGGTTCAACGCCGACATACACCAGGTCCGCCCCGGCAGCCTGCGCGAAGATCGGTGGTATGTCGCCAGTGCTGCCCAGATCGATACTACCGACATTCAGCGCTTCAAGCATCTGCGGTCCCGCCGGGAATTCTATCCAGGAGATTTTCGTTTGCGGATAGCGCGTTTCCAGAAGTTGGTGGCTTTTTGCCAGCACCATACTGATGCTGCCTTTCTGATAACCGATACGCAGCGTCTCTGGCGCGGAGGTCGCTGCGTGAGACAGGGCTGAAAGTGACAGTAAACCGGTCAGCGCCAGCCAGGGTGAATGACGTTTGAAGAGATTAAGCATGGGCGATCCCCTGCGATGGGTGAAAATCAGGAACCTGTACATCCCGACGATGCAGCGCCTGCCAGAACGTCTCGAGCGCGGTGTCCAGGCGCAGTTGTAGGTTCGGGGTGAAGTGCGGTTTATGCTGATAATCAATAACCTGAGAGTCATCAGCAAACACGCCATGCAGAATTTCCTGCGCTTTAAGCGCGCTTAATACCGGCTTGAGCGCATAGTCAACGGCCAGTAAATGTGCGACGGTGCCGCCGGTGGCGAGAGGCAAAACCACTTTCCCGTCGAGCGCCCTCTCAGGAAGCAGGTCAAGCAGCGTTTTCAACGCCCCGGAGTAGGCCGCTTTATAAACGGGTGTGGCGACAATCAGTCCATCGGCCTCTTTTAACTGGGCGACCAGGGTTTTCAGCGCGGGGCTGTCGAATCGCGCATATAAAAGATCTTCAGGCGCGAAGTTGTGGAGGTGCCAGTGACATACCTCGACATCCAGAGCACTGAATTTTTCACGGGCATATTCCAGTAACGCACTGGAACGAGAGGGAAAACGCGGACTTCCCGCCAGAGTGATGATGCGCATATTCTCAATCTCTCCTTATAACCAATTAGTTGCTTTTTACTAACATTGATAACAATTTGTGCAGTCTGACAGAGAGATTTTGTGAATCGAAATGATTTATCCGGCAGAGAAAATCTGAAAAACGCATAATTGCGCGGGGGAGGAAGAAAACGATTGCGTGGACATCGTCATTTATTGCCGCAGGTCAATTCCCTTTTGGTTCAACATCGCACATAATACGCCCCCGGTTTGCACACCGGGAATCCAGGAGAGTTCATGTACTACCCCTTCGTTCGTAAAGCCCTTTTTCAGCTCGATCCAGAGCGCGCTCATGAATTAACATTTCAACAATTACGCCGTGTCACAGGTACACCGCTGGAAGCGCTTGTGCGCCAGAAAGTGCCAGCAAAGCCTGTTACCTGTATGGGGCTGACTTTTAAGAACCCGCTTGGTCTGGCCGCAGGTCTGGATAAAGATGGGGAGTGCATTGATGCGCTGGGCGCAATGGGGTTTGGCTCGATAGAGATAGGCACCGTGACGCCACGCCCTCAGCCTGGCAACGATAAACCCCGCCTTTTCCGTCTGGTCGATGCGGAAGGGTTGATCAACCGAATGGGCTTCAATAACCACGGCGTTGATAACCTGGTGGAGAACGTTAAAAAATCGCATTTTGACGGCATCCTGGGGATTAATATCGGCAAAAATAAAGATACGCCGGTAGAGCAGGGTAAAGATGACTATCTGATTTGTATGGAAAAAGTCTATGCTTATGCCGGTTATATCGCGATCAACATCTCTTCACCAAATACGCCAGGATTACGCACGCTGCAATACGGCGATGCGCTGGACGATTTATTGACGGCAATTAAAAATAAACAAAACGATCTGCAGGCGATCCATCAAAAATATGTGCCGGTGGCGGTAAAGATCGCGCCGGATCTTTCCGAAGAAGAACTGATCCAGGTTGCTGACAGTTTAGTCCGTCATAATATTGATGGTGTTATTGCCACCAATACAACGTTGGATCGTTCTTTGGTTCAGGGAATGAAAAACTGTGACCAAATGGGTGGTTTGAGTGGACGACCGCTGCAATTAAAAAGTACAGAAATTATTCGACGTCTGTCGCAGGAATTAAACGGGCAGTTACCGATTATAGGTGTCGGTGGTATTGACTCGGTGATAGCGGCGCGTGAAAAAATGGCGGCTGGCGCCTCACTGGTGCAAATTTATTCCGGCTTTATTTTTAAAGGTCCGCCGCTGATTAAAGAAATCGTTACCCATCTCTAACCTTTTCCCTTAATCAGACAACCAGGGCTTTATTTCCAGCCCTGGTTGTTTTATATTCCTTCACTGTTGCTTATTTATACATTTTAGTCTTTTCTTATTAAGGCAATTAACGAAGCGGCAATCAGGACAATGTTGCAACAGGATGTTAAGCCCAGGAGATAAACGAATGCGAATTAAACCTGACGATAACTGGCGCTGGTATTATGATGAAGAGCATGATCGAATGATGCTCGATCTGGCCAATGGCATGTTATTTCGCTCGCGTTTTGCTCGCAAAATGCTCACTCCTGATGCTTTTTCACCCGCCGGTTTTTGCGTAGAAGATGCCGCGCTTTATTTTTCCTTTGAAGAAAAATGCCGTGACCTCGAATTATCGAAAGAACAGAAAGCGGAACTGGTGCTTAATGCGCTGGTGGCTATTCGCTACCTCAAACCCCAGATGCCAAAAAGCTGGCACTTTGTTGCGCATGGAGAAAACTGGTCGCCCGTCTCCGGCGATGCGGCCTGCGTCTACTTGAGCGACACAGAAGAACAGGTCAATTTACTGGTGGTGGAGCCGGGTGAAAATGCGGCGCTTTGCCTGCTTGCTCAGCCTGGCGTGGTGGTCGCGGGACGCACGATGCAGCTGGGTGATGCGATAAAGATCATGAATGACAGACTGAAACCGCAAGCCATTATTGACAGTTTCAGCCTTGAACAAGCCGTTTAGCTTTCCAGTCTGAGCGCCGTTTTCGGTACACAACTACAGCAAAGAATCGTGCCATCCTCGCCTATCGCTGATTTTTTCAGCGGGCTGACTTCGCCCTCCAGCAACCGTACCCGGCAGCAACCGCAAATACCCGCCCGACACGAATAGGGAACCCGAATCCCCTGGTTTTCCAGCTGTTCTAACAACACCTGCTGGTTGTTGCCACGAAAAGTCTGTCCATGCCAGTCGATATTCACCGCAGCATCCGGGTGTTGTTCTGCAGTGACGGTATCGTCAGGTGCCGCGGCACCGTATGTTTTTGCGGGTTTTGTGGCCAGTATTTCGACCTCATCACCTGCGCGGATCACGCCGCTGTTGCGCGCAATCAGATTCTGACCGAAATCAACATCGCCATTATCCAGCGCCGTGCGAAAACGCTGTAATGTGGCTAACGGTTCGCCAGAAGGATGTTTTTGACCTTTTTCCGGGCTGACGGTGGTGAAAATACAGCGGCTGCACGGCTTTGCAACGTCAAAAATAACGTCGCCAATGCGGATCACTTTCCAGGTGTCCTCTTCCCAGGCGGCAGCACCGCTCACCACCAGGTTAGGGCGAAACTGTTCCATTTTCACGCTGGCCGGGCAGCGCTGTTGTAAATCACGCAGAGAGGCTTCACTGGTCAGCAGGTAGGGAAAACCATCCGCGAAGGAGAGCGGTACATCGCTGCGTTGCTTAACGCGTCGCGTCAGGTTTGGTCCGACCCACCGTAATTGCACTTCGCGGGAAAAGAAACCACTCAGCCACCGATTAACAGCATCGGGTGCGATGCGGGCGGTAAAATGGTTTCCCCAGACTTCAGTTGGGGCATCTTGCTTTGCAAAATCAGCAAACCGCACCAGCGCGCTGCTGCCGTCCGGGGCCGTAAGATGCAGTCCGTCGTGCAAAGGGGAAGGGGTAAAGCGAACCATTTGCGGGAACTGGCGGGCAGTGATGAACGTGCCATCGGGGGTGGTTATCATAAAAATACGATCAAACGCCAGACCACTGGCGTCAGCCAGCGTGTGTGTCAGGCCAATGCCGCGCATTGATTTAACCGGATGAACAAAAAGTCTGGTTAACGTCACCACTGTACAGCCCTCAAATGAAAATAAGCCCTCAACTTTATGACATACAGCCCATATTAGCTATAATGCGCAGCAATTTTCCCCGAGTAAAAGTGACGATATGAATTCTCTGTTTGCCAGTACGGCCCGTGGGCTGGAAGAGCTGTTAAAAACTGAACTGGAAAACCTGGGCGCCGATGAGTGCCAGGTCGTTCAGGGTGGTGTCCATTTTAAGGGCGACACACGGCTTGTTTACCAGAGCCTGATGTGGAGCCGTCTGGCCTCTCGCATCATATTGCCGATGGGGGAATGCAAGGTCTATAGCGATCTGGACCTGTATCTCGGCGTTCAGGCAATTGACTGGACAGAGATTTTTAATCCAGGCGCCACGTTTGCCGTGCACTTCAGTGGCCTGAATGACACCATCCGTAACAGCCAGTACGGCGCAATGAAAGTGAAGGATGCCATCGTGGACGCCTTCACCCGCAAGAATCTGCCGCGCCCGAATGTGGATCGTGAATCCCCGGATTTACGTATTAATGTCTGGCTGAACAAAGACACCGCCAGTATCGCCCTTGATCTGAGCGGCGACGGTCTGCATCAGCGTGGCTATCGCGATCGTACCGGTCAGGCGCCAATTAAAGAAACGCTGGCGGCGGCGATTGTGATGCGTTCTGGCTGGCAGCCGGGCACGCCACTGCTCGACCCAATGTGCGGTTCGGGTACGCTGTTAATTGAAGCGGCAATGTGGGCGACCGATCGCGCCCCAGGCTTACACCGTGGATACTGGGGCTTCAGCGGTTGGGCGCAGCATGATGAGGCAGTCTGGCAGGAAGTAAAAGCGGAAGCGCAGGTTCGTGCTCGTAAAGGCCTGGCCGACTACAGCTCACGTTTTTATGGTTCAGACAGCGATGCGCGCGTGATTGAGCGTGCGCGCAGTAACGCCCGCCGTGCAGGCATTGGCGATCTCATCACTTTCGAAGTCAAAGACGTTGCACAGCTGAGCAATCCGCTGCCCGAAGGTCCGCACGGGACGGTTATCAGTAACCCGCCGTACGGTGAACGTCTGGACAGCGAGCCAGCGCTTATCGCGTTACATAGCCTGCTGGGCCGTAACATGAAAAACCAGTTCGGCGGCTGGAATTTGTCGTTGTTCAGCGCGTCTCCGGATTTGCTCAGCAGCCTGCAATTGCGCGCCGATAAACAATTCAAGGCCAAAAACGGCCCGCTGGATTGCGTGCAGAAAAACTACCACGTCGCAGAGACCACTTCTGAAAGCAAACCTGCCACGGTGGCGGAAGATTACGCCAACCGACTGCGTAAAAATATTAAGAAGCTGGAGAAGTGGGCGCGTCAGGAAGGGATTGAATGCTATCGCCTTTATGATGCCGATCTCCCGGAATATAACGTGGCGGTTGACCGCTACGGTGAGTGGGTGGTTATCCAGGAGTATGCACCGCCGAAAACGGTAGATGCGCAGAAAGCGCGCCAGCGTCTGTTTGATATCATTGCGGCGACCCTCGCCGTGCTGGAGATGGCCCCGAACAAGCTGGTGCTGAAAACGCGTGAGCGTCAGAAAGGGAAAAACCAGTACCAGAAGATGAACGAGAAGGGCGAGTTCATCGAAGTGAGCGAGTACAATGCGCGTCTGTGGGTCAACCTGACCGATTATCTGGACACGGGCTTGTTCCTTGATCACCGAATTGCGCGCCGCATGCTGGGTCAAATGAGCAGTGGAAAAGATTTCCTTAACCTCTTCTCCTACACCGGCAGCGCCAGCGTACATGCTGGTTTGGGTGGCGCTCGCAGCACCACCACGGTAGATATGTCGCGTACCTATCTGGAGTGGGCGGAGCGCAACTTGCGTCTGAATGGCCTGAGCGGTCGTGCGCATCGTTTAATCCAGGCGGATTGTCTCGGATGGTTGCGTGAGGCGAATGAGCAATTCGATCTTATTTTCATCGATCCACCGACGTTTTCTAACTCAAAACGTATGGAAGATTCGTTTGATGTGCAGCGCGATCATCTGGGGCTGATGAAGGATCTGAAACGTCTGCTGCGTAAGGGCGGCACCATCATGTTCTCCAACAACAAACGTGGATTCCGTATGGATCTCGACGGACTGGCAGCACTGGGACTGAAAGCACAAGAAATTACGCAGAAAACGCAATCCCAGGACTTTGCCCGTAACCGCCAGATCCACAACTGCTGGCTGATTACCTCAGCCTGAAAGGAAAAGTAAATGTCATTAATCAGTATGCATGGTGCATGGCTGTCGTTTAGCGATGCGCCGCTTCTTGATAATGCAGAATTGCATATCGAAGATAACGAACGCGTCTGTCTGGTGGGCCGTAACGGCGCCGGAAAATCGACCCTGATGAAGATCCTCAACCGCGAACAAGGTCTGGATGACGGGCGCATTATTTATGAGCAGGATCTGGTGGTTGCGCGTTTGCAACAGGATCCCCCGCGTAATGTTGCAGGCAGCGTGTATGATTTTGTCGCCGAGGGTATCGAGGAACAGGCGGAATACCTGAAACGGTATCACGATATTTCTCGCATCGTGATGACTGACCCCAGCGATAAGAACCTCAATGAAATGGCGCGGGTACAGGAACAACTCGATCACCATAACCTGTGGCAGCTCGAAAGCCGTATTAATGAAGTGTTGGCGCAATTAGGGCTTGATCCTAACGCGGCGCTCTCTTCCCTTTCGGGGGGATGGCTGCGTAAAGCTGCTCTGGGCAGAGCATTGGTGAGCAACCCGCGCGTATTGCTGCTGGACGAACCGACTAACCACCTGGACATTGAAGCTATCGACTGGCTGGAAGGATTCCTGAAATCCTTCAATGGCACGATCATTTTTATCTCTCACGACCGTTCGTTCATTCGTAATATGGCGACCCGTATTGTCGATCTGGATCGCGGGAAGCTGGTCTCTTATCCGGGCGATTACGATCAGTATCTGCTGGAGAAAGAAGAAGCGCTGCGGGTCGAAGATCTACAGAATGCGGAGTTTGATCGCAAACTGGCCCAGGAAGAGGTGTGGATCCGTCAGGGGATTAAGGCGCGTCGTACGCGTAACGAAGGTCGCGTCCGCGCACTGAAAGCTATGCGTCGTGAACGTGGCGAACGCCGCGAAGTCATGGGTACTGCGAAGATGCAGGTCGAAGAAGCGACGCGCTCGGGCAAAATCGTCTTCGAAATGGAAAACGTGGATTACCAGGTTGATGGCAAACAGCTGGTGAAAGATTTCTCCGCGCAGGTACAACGCAGCGACAAAATTGCGCTGATTGGGCCAAATGGCTGCGGTAAAACGACGTTGCTGAAACTGATGCTGGGTCAGCTTCAGGCTGACAGTGGTCGTATTCATGTCGGGACAAAGCTCGAAGTGGCCTATTTTGATCAGCATCGCGCCGAACTGGATCCCGATAAGACTGTGATGGACAACCTCGCGGAAGGCAAACAAGAGGTGATGGTTAACGGTAAATCACGCCATGTGCTGGGCTACCTACAGGACTTTTTGTTTCACCCTAAACGTGCCATGACGCCGGTTCGCGCATTGTCGGGTGGCGAGCGCAACCGTCTGCTGCTGGCGCGTTTATTCCTCAAACCCAGTAATCTTTTAATTCTTGATGAACCAACCAACGATCTCGACGTCGAAACCCTCGAGCTACTGGAAGAAATGATTGACGGTTATCAGGGGACAGTCTTGCTGGTGAGCCACGATCGTCAGTTTGTGGACAACACCGTTACGGAATGTTGGATCTTCGAAGGTGACGGCAAAATTGGTCGCTATGTCGGCGGCTATCACGATGCACGTGGACAACAGGTACAACATCTGGCGTTTAAACAGCCTGTTGTGAAAAAAAATGAGGAACCTGCTGCACTTAAAGCAGAAATTGTAAAACGAGCGAGTGGCAAACTAAGCTATAAACTACAGCGCGAACTGGAACAGCTACCCCAGCAGCTTGAAGAGCTGGAAGCTAAACTGGAAACGCTGCAGGCGCAAGTTGCTGACGCCGCTTTTTTTAGCCAGCCGCATGAGCATACACAAAAAGTTCTGGCTGACCTGAGTGAAGCGGAACAAGAACTTGAGCAAGCCTTTGAGCGCTGGGAGTATCTTGAAGCCTTGAAGAATGGCGCATAATTAAAGGAGCACATATGTGCGAACATCACCATGCTGCGAGGCATATATTATGCTCGCAATGTGACATGCTGGTGGCATTACCCCCGTTAGAGCATGGTCAAAAAGCGGCATGCCCACGATGTGGCACAACATTAACAACCGAGTGGGACGCGCCAAGGCAGCGTCCCACCGCGTATGCAATAGTGGCTTTATTCATGCTACTACTCTCCAACCTATTCCCTTTCGTGAGTATGAATGTGGCGGGGGTGAGCAGTGAAGTTTCGTTTCTGGAAATTCCGGGCGTTTTATTTTCTGAAGATTACGCCAGTCTCGGTACCTTCTTTTTATTATTCGTTCAGGTGGTGCCCGCCTTTTGCCTGATCACGATATTACTGCTCGTTAATCGTGTCGCCATGCCGGAAAAACTACAGGCCAGGCTGGCGCGCGTTTTGTTCCAGTTAAAATCCTGGGGCATGGCTGAAATATTCCTCGCCGGGATATTGGTGAGTTTTGTCAAACTGATGGCCTACGGCGATATTGGCGTAGGCAGCAGTTTCATTCCGTGGTGTCTGTTTTGTATTTTGCAGCTCCGTACGTTTCAGTGTGTGGATCGTCGCTGGCTGTGGGATGACATTGCGCCTGCGCCTAAAATTGCGCAGCCGTTAAAAGTGGGAACGCCGGGGATTCAACAAGGTTTACGTTCCTGTTCCTGCTGTACGGCGGTACTGCCTGCCGATGAGCTGGTGTGTCCACGCTGTAATACCAAAGGGCATGTGCGACGTAAAAACAGTCTGCAGTGGACCATGGCATTGCTGTTCACCTCGATCATGCTTTACCTTCCAGCCAATATCATGCCGATTATGATTACTGATTTGCTGGGTTCAAAATTGCCATCCACCATTATTGCTGGGGTGGTTTTACTGTGGAGCGAGGGATCTTATCCGGTTGCGGCTGTGATATTTATCGCCAGTATTATGGTGCCAACGTTAAAAATGATTGCGATTGCATGGCTATGTTGGGACGCAAAAGGGCATGGAAAGCGTGACAGCGAAAGAATGCATTTGATTTACGAAGTCGTGGAATTTGTCGGTCGTTGGTCAATGATCGATGTTTTTGTTATTGCCGTACTCTCTGCGCTGGTGCGCATGGGAGGGTTGATGAACATTTATCCTGCAATGGGTGCGTTGATGTTTGCTTTAGTCGTCATTATGACAATGTTTTCTGCGATGACGTTTGATCCTCGTCTGTCGTGGGACCGTAAACCAGAACCAGACCATGAGGAGTCCTGACAGCATGGAATCTAAAAGTGGGGAAGCCAAAGTGCAGAAGGTAAAGAACTGGTCTCCCGTGTGGATATTCCCCATCGTCACTGCGCTTATTGGGGCATGGGTTCTGTTTTACCACTACAGTCATCAGGGACCAGAAGTCACCCTGATTACCACCAATGCCGAAGGCATTGAGGGCGGTAAAACCACCATAAAAAGCCGTAGCGTCGACGTTGGTGTTGTCGAAAGCGCGACGCTAACCGATGACTTAACCCATGTAGAAATCAAAGCACGCCTCAATTCCGGCATGGAAAAGTTGCTGCATAAAGATTCTGTCTTCTGGGTGGTTAAGCCACAGGTAGGGCGTGAGGGGATCAGCGGCTTAGGTACGCTGCTGTCTGGCGCCTATATTGAACTGCAGCCAGGTAATAAAGGAAGCCAGCTCAATAAATACGATCTGCTGGACTCTCCGCCGCTGGCGCCACCGGATGCGAAAGGGATCCGCGTGATTCTGGACAGCAAAAAGGCCGGGCAGCTGAGTCCGGGCGATCCGGTGCTGTTCCGCGGCTATCGTGTAGGCTCGGTTGAAACCAGCACGTTTGATCCGCAAAAGCGCAGCATTAGCTATCAGCTCTTTATCAATGCGCCGAACGATCGCCTGGTCACCAATAATGTACGTTTCTGGAAAGACAGCGGCATTGCGGTCGATCTCACCTCTGCGGGAATGCGAGTAGAGATGGGCTCGCTGACCACCTTGTTCGGCGGCGGTGTCAGTTTTGACGTCCCGGAAGGGCTTGAGCAGGGACAACCTGTCGCGGAAAAATCGGCGTTTGTCCTCTATGACGATCAGAAGAGTATTCAGGATTCGTTATTTACCGACCATATCGACTATCTGGTGTTCTTTAAAGATTCGGTTCGTGGATTACAACCTGGCGCGCCGCTGGAATTCCGTGGTATTCGTCTGGGTACCGTCAGCAAAGTGCCGTTCTTTGTGCCAAATATGCGTCAGGTATTTAACAACGACTTCCGCATCCCGGTACTGATCCGTATCGAACCTGAGCGTCTGAAAGCGCAGTTAGGCGAAAATACGGATGTGGGCGCACATCTGCAGGAATTGCTGAACCGTGGCTTACGTGCATCGTTAAAAACGGGGAATCTGGTGACTGGTGCGCTGTATGTCGATCTCGATTTCTATCCGAAGGAACCCCCTATTAAGGGCATCCGTGAGTTTAGCGGCTATCAGATCATTCCGACCGTGAGTGGTGGTCTGGCGCAGATCCAACAACGTCTGATGGAAGCGCTGGATAAAATCAACAATCTGCCGTTGAATCCGATGATTGAGCAGGCGACCAATACGCTCACTGAAAGCCAGCGTACGATGAAGCACCTGCAAACCACGCTGGACAACATGAACAAGATTACGTCCAGTGAGTCGATGCAGCAGCTTCCAGCGGATATGCAAACTACGCTACGCGAATTGAACCGCAGTATGCAGGGCTTCCAGCCGGGTTCTGCCGCGTATAACAAGATGGTGGCGGATATGCAGCGTCTTGATCAGGTACTCCGCGAACTGCAGCCGGTTCTGAAAACGCTCAACGATAAGAGCAATGCGCTGGTGTTTGAAGCGAAGGACAAGAAAGATCCAGAGCCGAAGAGGGCGAAACAATGAAAAAGTGGCTAGTGGTGATGATGTCGGTCTGGCTGACGGCATGCAGCTCCGGTGGAGAAAGTAAAAGCTATTACCAACTGCCCATTGCGCAGGGGGGCGTGCAAAGTACCGCGAATCAGGGAAACCGTCTGCTGTGGGTGGAACAGGTTTCAGTACCTGATTACCTGGCAGGGAATGGCGTGGTCTATCAGACCAGCGATGTGAAGTACGTGATTGCGAATAACAACCTCTGGGCCAGCCCGCTGGACCAGCAGTTGCGCAATACGCTGGTGGCCAGTCTGAATACCCAGCTTCCGGGTTGGGTTGTCGCCTCTCAGCCGCTGGGAAGCACTCAGGACACGCTAAACGTCACGGTGACCGGATTCCACGGTCGCTATGATGGCAAGGTTATCGTGAGTGGTGAGTGGCTTCTGAACCATCAGGGGCAGCTGATTAAGCGTCCATTCCATCTGGAGGCGACGCAGCAGCAGGATGGCTATGATGAGATGGTCAAAGTGCTGGCAACGGCATGGAGCCAGGAGGCCGCGTCTATCGCTCAGGAGATAAAACGCCTTCCTTAAAGTTTAAAAAATTGTAAATTAACCCGCCTCAGACTAACCCCTGAGGCGGTTTTTTTTCATTATTATTCCGGGAAAATAGCTGTCCTGGCTCACATTTCTTGTACAAATGAATTATTGGGTAGCTCACAAATATGACACTGGCGTGAATTTTGCGCATTGACGGAACCAATGTTTCGCGGTATTCGTTTTAGTGTGATTGCACACTTCGTAATCACTGTTTTCTTTTCCACCAGATAAAAGATGAGGGAAACGAGGCATGAAGAGACAAAAACGAGATCGCCTGGATCGGGCACATCAACGTGGATATCAGGCCGGCATCGCCGGACGCTCAAAAGAAATGTGTCCCTATCAGACGCTGAATCAGAGGTCATACTGGCTGGGAGGCTGGCGAGAAGCCATGGCGGACAGGGCAGTTTTGGCCTGATTCTGTCTCTTTAGAAAAAAGAAACCTCCGCATTGCGGAGGTTTCGCCTTTTATCACTCAGTCAGCAAACGTGGCTGGCTGTAAAAGTGCAGGATTAGAACGCGGAAGTGTCCTGGAACAGGCCCACTTTCAGGTCATTGGCGGTGTAGATCAGACGACCATCGACCAGAACTTCACCATCAGCCAGACCCATGATCAGGCGACGGTTAACGATGCGCTTGAAGTGGATACGGTAAGTGACTTTTTTCGCGGTCGGCAGAACCTGGCCGGTAAATTTCACTTCGCCTACGCCCAGGGCGCGGCCTTTACCTTCACCGCCCAACCAGCCGAGATAGAATCCAACCAGCTGCCACATTGCGTCCAGACCTAAACAGCCCGGCATGACCGGATCGCCGATAAAGTGACACCCGAAGAACCAAAGATCCGGGTTAATATCCAGCTCAGCTTCGACATAACCTTTGTCAAAGTTACCACCGGTTTCAGTCATCTTGACGACACGGTCCATCATCAACATGCTTGGTGCTGGCAATTGTGGGCCTTTAGCGCCAAACAGTTCACCGCGACCAGAGGCAAGAAGGTCTTCTTTTGTATAGGATTCGCGTTTATCTACCATGTTCTCTGTAAGCCTTATTTTATTGAAGCACGCAGGATAGCTAACACGTGTACGCTGAACAAGTCCGATCAGTTCGGAACAAACCAATTCAGCCAACGCAGCGGCCAGGGGAAACGGTGACGACCTTCCAGTTGCGTTGCTGCCGCAATACGCTCCTGGATAGTTTGCATCAGCGTTGTCTGACCTTCACCGTCCCACACCAGATTTAACAGAAGCGGCAGGGCGTCTGTCACGTCATCCACCGCCCAGATACTGAATTTCTCTTCTTCAACGGCCTGTAGCAGCGCAGGTTGCAGACTAAGATGTCTGACGTTGGCCGCTGGAATAATCACGCCTTGCTTGCCTGATAATTCTCGCTGCTGACAAATAGTAAAGAAGCCTTCAATCTTCTCGTTTAAACCGCCTACCGGTTGTGCACGACCGAATTGATCGACAGAACCGGTAATCGCGATACTCTGATTAACAGGAACATCAGCCAGAGCACTGATCAACGCGCATAATTCAGCCATTGATGCGCTGTCGCCATCGACTTCGCTGTAGGACTGTTCAAAGGTCAGCGAGGCGGAAAACGGGATCTGCTGCTCAAGCTGCAGCTCAGACATCAGGAAAGCCTGCATGATCATCATGCCCTTGGCATGGATATTCCCGCCAAGTTCCGCTTTTCGCTCAATGTCAGTGAATTCCCCATCGCCAATATGCACCACGCAGCTAATACGTGACGGTTCGCCAAATGCGCGAGGGTGGCCAGGGAACTCAATCACCGAGAGCGCATTGATTTGACCAATGCGTTCGCCTTCGGTTTCGATCAGGATCTGTTCCTGGAGGATTTCATCCTGCATCCGTTCGGCAAGGAAACCCTCGCGCCATTCGCGCTGGGCGAGCATCAGACGAAGTTGTTCTGCGTTGCAGGTCTCCCCCTCACACAGCGGGGTGACGTCATTGAACTGACGAGCAATCCATAGCGGGCAGAGCGGCAAGGTGTCCTGCTCGCCAGTATAGCGTACCGCTTCACGAATCAGGACCTGCCACGCATCAGGGCCGGGGTAGGGCAGATTATTGCTTCTGGCGACCTGGGTCACCCACTGGCACCACTGCGTCATGGATTCTTCATCCATGATCTGCAGGTTGTCTTCAAATTCGCTATAGATAGCCTGCTCTGCGAGTTCCGGCTCCATTTCCTGGAAGTCCGCTAACGACTCGCGGTCACCCACCAGTACCACCTTCATTTTAAGCGGCATAGAGGGCACAGAAACAGGCAGTGGGCGAGATTCATCGAATGCGACCCAGTCAAAGCTTTCGCGGCTCACGATGGCTTTCAGGCGCATCCATAACAGGGGCTGGGCCAGCAGCGTGCGCAGAGAAATAACCAGAATGCCGCCATTAGCCTGATGTACCAGGCCGGGTTGCAGGGTGATTTCTCCGTTAAACTGACGCAGGCAGCCAAACAGTTGTTCGGCTTCAACCCAGTCGGCACTGACCACCTGAGTTAACGTCGCAAAATTGTCTTCTGCTTTTTCTGCTTCGCGAAAACGAATGTGATGACCTGAAATCTCGTAGTGACCGCCGGTCAATTTACCGTCGTCGGTGTGCAGCGTTCGGACTGCATCGGCCAGGAGGTTGATATACTCAAGCTCTTGCGGGGCCTTTGCCAGCATAAAAGATGACGACGTACGTGGCTGGAGAAGTTGCTCCAGACCAAACTGCAATCGCGGTTGAGTATCACTGAGTAAGGTGTCGTTTTCGTCAGTAAAGTGTGGCTGTGCAAATATCTCCTGATAACTGTCGGTATCAGGAACCAGATCACGCCATGCAAGTTTCGTAATGGTCAAAGTTGAGGTTTTTTAGTCTGTTGTGAAAAACGCGATTATACCGTAACCGGCAACACTGCACACGTGGAAAGCGAACGGAAACACGCAGTATGACGCGCGACAGTTCACAGGCTGCATATTCTTTTCTTCAGATGCTTAAAAAGCTGATATTCTGATAAGAGTTACACGGTAACATTGAGATCGCAATGAAATATCAACAACTTGAAAATCTTGAAAGCGGCTGGAAGTGGAAGTATCTGGTGAAAAAGCACCGCGAAGGGGAGTTGATTACCCGTTACGTGGAGGCCAGCGCAGCCAAAGAGGCCGTCGATTTGTTGCTAACCCTCGAGAATGAACCGGTTCGGGTCAATACCTGGATTGACGAGCATATGAATCCTGCGCTGCTAAATCGGATGAAACAGACGATACGGGCACGACGCAAACGACACTTTAATGCTGAGCATCAGCATACGCGTAAGAAATCGATCGATTTAGAATTTATCGTCTGGCAACGCCTGGCTGGACTTGCGCAGCGCCGTGGCAAAACGCTTTCAGAAACGATAGTGCAATTGATTGAGGATGCGGAACATAAAGAGAAGTACGCCAGTCAGATGTCTACGCTGAAGCAGGATCTGCAGGCCTTATTGGGTAAAGAATAGCGTATGGCTCTGCCAGCATGTTCTGAGTACACAGTGGCATGGCAAAAAAAAACCCCGCAAAGCGGGGTTTTTTATTAGACGGAAACTTAAGCCTGAGGCTGAGTTACAACGTCTTTGATACCTTTAACTTCGATCTCAACACGACGATCCGGAGCCAGGCAGTCGATCAGTGCAGCGCGAGCTTTCACGTTGTCACAGGTGTTGCCAGTAACCGGGTTGGACTCGCCCATGCCACGTGCAGAGATTTTGTCAGAAGGAATACCTTTAGAGATCAGGTAATCAACAACGGACTGAGCACGTTTCTCGGACAGACCCTGGTTGTAAGCGTCAGAACCGATGCGGTCAGTGAAGCCCAGAACAACAACGGAACCGTCTTTCGGATCCAGGTTGCTCAGCTGGCTGTACATCTGATCCAGAGCCTGCTGGCCTTCTGGTTTCAGAGTTGCTTTGTTGAAGTTGAACAGAACGTCAGACTTCAGAGTGAAGTGCTTGGTCTGTACTTCTGGAGCCGGAGCCGGAGCCGGAGCTACAACTGGAGCCGGTTCACCCTGGCCGAAACGGTAGGAAACACCTACGCTCAGCAGGCCGTTGTCCGGACGACCACCAACGGTGTTAGCGTCACCGATGTTGTTGGTCCACTGGTATTCCAGACGGGTAGCGATTTCAGGAGTAATTGCATACTCAACACCACCTGCGAATACTGGGGATACGCCAGTGTCGTGGTCTTTGAAGCCAGTGTTGTTTTTAGCGTCTGCACGCCAAACCATACCACCCAGACGAGTGTAGATGTCCAGATCGTCAGTGATTGGGTAACCCAGTTTAGCGGTCAGCTGAACGCCCTGAGCTTTGAAAGCGCCGGTCTGAGTGTTGCCTTTGTACGGCATACGACCTAACCAGTCATAACCCATTTCGAAACCAACGTACGGGTTAACCTGATAACCACCGAACGCGCCTGCGCCCAGCTGGCTTTCTTCAGTTGAACCGTTGTTGTTGATTTGGTTGTTGCCAATGTCATGGAACTGAGACCAGCCCAGTTTAGCACCGGTATACCAGGTGTTATCTTTCGGAGCGGCCTGCGCTACGGTAGCGAAACCAGCCAGTGCCACTGCAATCGCGATAGCTGTCTTTTTCATTTTTTGCGCCTCGTTATCATCCAAAATATGCCATGAATATCTCCAACGAGATAACACGGTTAAATCCTTCACCGGGGGACCTGCTCAATAGTTACTCTACCGAATCTGCGGCTTAGGCCGAACACCCCTGGCGATGTAAAGTCTACAACGTAGTGGAAAACTTACAAGTGTGAACTCCGTCAGGCATATGAAAAAAAAAGGCTTGTATACACATTATTTAACATTTAGAGATGAGAAATCGAGCAGCAAAAATCGCTGAAACCGCTTCTGGCAAGCGTTCGCACCAAAAAAGCCTTAGGCTTCAATACACCGGTAAAGCATGAAAAAAAAATCCAGGATTAATCCTAATTTTACTCAATGATACAAATTAGAGTGAATTTTTAGTCCGGAATGCTGTCTCGTGGCTAAGGA
The DNA here is from genome assembly GCF_016811995.1 of Citrobacter sp. R56. Lineage (GTDB taxonomy): Bacteria > Pseudomonadota > Gammaproteobacteria > Enterobacterales > Enterobacteriaceae > Citrobacter_D > Citrobacter_D enshiensis. The sequence goes on along the minus strand of NZ_CP069159.1, from coordinate 2,856,432 downwards.
ATGGGCTCGTACCGGACGCATAATAAATCCCATTGCATTTCCCTCATCGGCAGCTTTTACCAGTTGCGTATGCTCTTCTTCGGTCAATTCATCCGACAACCAACCGATCACGACACTGTAATTTCCTGTGCGCAATGCCCGAATCATTGATTCTAAAGTATGGCACGGAGAAAGCTGGTTTATTTGCATCACCTTGGTGAGAGGAAGTCCTGCTGATTGCACCCATTCCCGGCTGAGTTTTTGCTGTGACGTCAGCCAGAGCTGCCAGCGCGATTGCTGCCCTAATTGTTGCAGCAGGGGCAAAAGGAGTAATTGGGTCATCATGGGCTGGTCTTCGCGGTAGACCACTTCACTGATAAGCCCTGCGGTGGAGTTCTCCGAAGAGACACGCGCAATTCGACCGGAAGTGGAAGAGAGCGCCGAAGAACGATTTGCATAACCTGATGTGTACATAATCAATCCAGCCCTGTGAGTTACTGTATGGATGTACAGTAACCCTGTGACCAATAAAGATCAACCTTATTTTCGGAAACAGACTCGCAATTTTTATTCGTCGTCGCAGTAAAAACAAAATTCATCTTGCCCCTTTAGAATAAGTTGCCTATTTTCGTCATTAACGGAGCTGTTACTGCAATTTATTTATTTAGCTTATGATTTAAAAAGGATTTTTATGAGAGCACATTCTTATAGTCGAATCTATAAATCTCAAGAATACCTGGCTTCACTGGGCACGATTGGCTACCGCTCGCTGTTTGGCAGTTACAGTTTGAGTATTGGGGATACTGTCTTTGCGATGGTTGCTAATGGTGAGTTATACCTTCGTGCCTGCGAGCAAAGCGTACAGTACTGTGTGAAACATCCGCCTGTCTGGCTGACGTTTATGAAGCGCGGACGTCAGGTAATGCTCCACTATTATCGGGTGGATGAAAGCTTGTGGTGCGACCAGCAGCAACTGGTGCGCTTGTCACAGTATTCGCTGGATGCGGCGGTAAAGGAAAAGCATTCCCGCTTTTCGCAACATCGTCTTAAGGATTTACCGAATATGACCTTTCATCTGGAGATCCTCCTGAACGAAGCGGGGATTAAAGATGAGAGCACATTACGGAATCTGGGGGCGAAAATGAGTTGGCTAAGGCTTCGTCATCTTAATAAATCCCTGACGGTGAAAATTCTCTATTCCCTTGAAGGGGCGATTCTCGGGGTACATGAAGCCGCGCTCCCGGCGGCGCGCCGCCAGGAGCTTGCAGACTGGGTTCAGTCACTTATGACAGAACAGGGGTATTAGACGGCAATTGCGTAATCTGTCGTTGCAGACGACCGATCTCAGGGAGCAGCGCGATCAGCAAGCCAATCTGCTGCACGACAAGCGGTTCTTTGCTGTCCGGGAGAGGTTCCAGATGCTGAATCCGCTGTTTTAGCCCCTCCAGCGCCTGATGTACCCGTTGTTCGTCTGCGGGCTGATGATGAAGCGCATCATCGACATAGCATACCGCATCGTCCAGCAGGGTCAGAACTTCCTGATTGGTTAACTGCTCACGGTGAGCGCCTAACGCGGAAATGTAGCTGGTAAAAGTATGGTTGAGGCAGAGTAACCGAAACGCGGCCTCACGCGTTTCTGCGGTGACATCGGGCTCGCTCGACATATTGGACACCACCGATGCCAGCTCTGCATCGCGATTGTGTGCATCCCGGCGGGCAATACGGTAGGCCAGTCGATTATCACGCCCCTGGTGATATTGTTCGAGGATCGCATCCAGGTAGCGGCAGTTCGCATCCGTTGCACGTTCCAGAACACGCGGAAGATTGCGAAAACGCCAGTCTGGCCAGATGAAGCTGACGGCAGCCCACGCGATGGCACAGCCAATGAGCGTATCAATGACACGCGGCAGAGCGACCTCAAAACCTTCTCCCAGCAAGTTAAAGCACAGCAACACCAGTAAAGTAATGAACATCGTGGCATGGGCATACTGCACATTGCGAAACGCGAAAAACAGCACGCCTGTAATTACCAGCAGGATCAATTGCCCTTCGAGGGAGGGAACGAACCACAATATCGGCAAACCAATGGCGACACCCACCAACGTGCCGATAATCCTCAACGCCAGACGATGTCGGGTGGCGTTATAGTTTGGCTGGCACACAAACAGGCTGGTAAGCAGGATCCAGTAACCGTGATCCATTCCGGTTATTTGGATCAAGGCATAACCCAGGCAGAGAACCAACGACATTCTTACTGCGTGACGAAACAGGGCGGAATCTGGCGTGAAATTGCGGCTGAACCGTAGCCAGGTATCGCTGAATCCGTGCGGGCTATCGTCTGCCAGCTGATTCTCTGATTCATTGCGAGGCATCGCCTGCGCCTGCTCAGATTCAATCGTGGCCAGTTGCGCGTCTATTGCGCGTAAGTTTGCGAGTAAAAATCCCAGCGTTTTCAGTAAGTCTGCTGAAGCGCCGCCGGCCCGCATGCGTTCGAGTGCCGCGTCAAGGTGTGTGAATGCACGTTCAAAATGCGGATCGTGTTGATATTGCGTGCGCAGTAAAAGGCAGCGCGACAGATGCATACAGGCTTGCCCTTGCATCGACATCAGACGCTGAAAGCGGAACATCACGTCGCTGTGGCGGAAATGATCGCGTAGCGTTTGATATTGAATATGCGATGAGCTGGCTCGTTCATGAATATCCTGCGCAACAAAATAGTAGTGCAGCGTCCGGCGCGTACCGCGTTGCCCACGGTCGCCACGCAGACGAGTGAGCAGAGAGATTTTAGTCTGGTTCAGCGTTGCCATCAGTTGCCCGTTGGCCAGCGCTAAATCGTACAAAGGCGCCTGACTCTCATCTTCAATATCCGGATCATATAACCGGGATTTTAATTCCAGATAATGTGCAAGCTGCTCATAGCTGCGCGCCAGATTATCCTGCAGCGGGCGGATAGGGAATAACAGATGCCCGGTGAGCGTAAGCAGGTTGTACCATACAGCCCCAGCCAGCAGGAACAGTGGCTGCTGATACCACTGCTCGTACAGCGATGCGCCAAGCATGGTGTAGATGGCGATCAGCAATGCGCCAAAAGCAATGGTCGCGTAGCGCTGACCGAGACCGCCGAGCAAAATAAATCCGCTGGTCGATAACGTCAGGCCAATAGCGAAAAGCCAGGGCCACGGAAACAACAATTCCACGGAGGCGGAGGCGATGAAAAAACAGATCAGCGTGATGATCAGATTGCGCAGACGTCCTGCAAGGCGATCATCCAGATCGGTCAACGCAGCGGCCACCATACCCAGCGTTAGGGGTATGGTCAGTTTTACATCGCCCAGCCACCAGGGCAGGGCCGTTGTGCCGCACAGCGCGATAAAAATACGCACATAATATAACCAGGTACTGTTCCAGGTGTACCGCCTAAGCAAGGGACTCAACATAAAGGCCATCAGTCCTGATTATTCAAAACGGCGACGCGCATTTGCTTCGCGCGCAGCCTGAGCGGTTTCAACAGTGACCACGCGGCGGCCAACCGGCCAGAGTGCGATGGCGGCAATTTTAAAGTTCGCAATGCCGACAGGGATCCCGATTATCGTAATGCATTGGGCAATACCGGCAGCAATATGCATCACGCATAACCACCAGCCGAACAGAATCAGCCAGAAAACATTGAGTAACGTACCGCCCGTATTCATCAGCGCATTTTTGCCCGCAGGGTTGAGTTCATCCACATGAATCGCTTCGTTACCGTAGGGAAGCAGAGAGAGTTTGGTTATCTCCCAGCACGAGCGTGTCAGGGGTAATGTAAAAATCAGAACGATACTGACGAGTGTCGCCAGTAACCAGGCCAGGGTGGTCGCAAAACCCCCCAACACAAAATTTAGGATATTCAGAACGGTACGCATAAAGCCTCGGTCAAATCTGGTTTTCTATGATTCAAGGCAATTGTAACGTTTTTTTGGGCTGGAGCACGTTTTCTCTGGCGGTTACACTGAGAAGTAAACCTCTCGTGTGGATCCACTGAGTCATGGAACTGAAAGCAACTTCTCTTGGAAAACGTCTGGCACAACACCCTTACGATCGGGCTGTTATTCTTAATGCTGGTATCAAAGTCTCTGGCGACCGCCATGAATATCTTATTCCATTCAATCAGTTACTGGCTATCCATTGCAAACGCGGCCTGGTGTGGGGAGAGCTGGAGTTCGTCCTGCCGGATGATAAAGTGGTGCGCTTGCACGGTACAGAATGGAGCGAAACGCAACGGTTTCACCATCACCTGGAGGCGCACTGGCAACGCTGGAGTCAGGAGATGAGTGAGGTTGCTGCGCGGGTGTTGCAGGAACAATTAGACCTCATTGCGCAGAGGACGGGGGAAAACACATGGTTGACCCGCGAGCAAACGTCAGGAATTCAGCAGCAAATTCGTCGCGCGTTTGCGGCGCTGCCGTTGCCTGTCAACCGACTGGAATCTTTTGAAAATTGTCGTGATGCATGGCGTAAGTGCCTGGCATGGCTAAAAGATATCGAAGGCTGTCGACTGGTGCATAATCAGGCTTATACCGATGTCATGCTGACAAAATATGCGGCGTTTTTCGAACAGATAGAATCGTCCCCGTTGAATCCCGCACAGGCCAGAGCGGTCGTCAACGGCGAGCATTCGCTGTTGGTTCTTGCCGGGGCTGGCAGTGGCAAAACGTCGGTATTGGTTGCTCGTGCCGGTTGGCTTTTGGCCCGAGGAGAGGCGGCGGCTGAACAAATTCTGCTGCTGGCTTTTGGCCGTAAAGCTGCTGAAGAGATGGACCAGCGTATTCGCGAGCGGTTGCATACTGAAGAGGTCGCCGCGCGAACGTTCCATGCGCTTGCGCTGCACATCATCCAGCAAGGGAGCAAAAAAGTCCCGACGATCAGTAAACTTGAAAACGATACTGACGCGAGACATCAGCTCTTTATTTCGGCGTGGCGACAGCAGTGCAGTGAGAAAAAGGCCCAGGCAAAAGGCTGGCGGCAGTGGCTGGAAGACGAAATGCAGTGGACCGTGCCGGAAGGCAATTTCTGGGATGATGAAAAGCTGCGACGTCGACTGGCACCACGACTGGATCGTTGGGTGAGTCTGATGCGGATGCATGGCGGCACACAGGCCGAGATGATCGCCAGCGCGCCGGAAGCGATCCGCGACCTGTTCGGTAAACGTATCAAATTGATGGCGCCGCTACTGAAAGCGTGGAAAAGCGCGCTGAAAGAGGAAAATGCTGTCGATTTCTCCGGGCTTATTCATCAGGCGATTGTGATCCTTGAAAAGGGGCGCTTTATCAGTCCGTGGAAGCATATTCTGGTTGACGAGTTTCAGGATATCTCCCCGCAACGCGCGGCATTGCTGGCCGCGTTGCGTCGGCAAAACCCACATAGCACATTGTTTGCCGTCGGGGATGACTGGCAGGCCATTTATCGTTTCAGCGGGGCTCAGCTTTCGCTCACGACGGCGTTTCATCAAACGTTTGGCGAGGGCGATCGGTGCGATCTTGATACCACATATCGCTTCAACAGCCGGATCGGTGAAATCGCTAACCGGTTTATCCAGCAGAATCCGCACCAACTCGCAAAACCGCTCAACAGTCTGACAACCGGAGACAAGAAGGCGGTCACGCTGCTGGAGGAAAGTCAGCTGGATGCCTTACTGGATAAACTTTCTGGTTATGCAAAAGAGGATGAGCGGATTCTGGTGCTGGCGCGCTACCATCATTTGAAACCCGCCAGTCTGGAAAAGGCCGCGACGCGCTGGCCAAAACTACAGCTGGATTTTATGACCATTCATGCCAGTAAAGGTCAGCAAGCAGACTATGCAATCATCGTCGGGCTGCATGAGGGAAGCGATGGTTTTCCGGCACCGGCGCGCGAGTCAATCATGGAAGAGGCCTTGCTGCCACAGGTGGAAGATTTCCCGAATGCAGAGGAGCGGAGATTGCTGTATGTGGCGTTGACACGTGCCCGGCATCGCGTGTGGATTTTATTTAATAAAGAAAATCCGTCTTGTTTTGTCGACGATCTGAAGCATCTGGATGTGCCGGTAGCGAGGAAACCCTGAGAAACAGGCGGCAAACGCCGCCTGTAGGCTTATGGCTTGAGGCGTTCGGCCAGGTAGCGCTCATAATCCGGGATCAAAATATCCACTTCATCACTGAAATTCGACGACTGGATAATAAAATCGGCGGTAGAAACGTTGGTGGCAACCGGGATATTCCACACCGTTGCCAGACGCAGCAGCGCTTTGACATCCGGATCGTGCGGTACCGCATTGAGCGGATCCCAAAAGAAAATCAGAACATCAATTTTCCCTTCAGAAATCAGTGCGCCAACTTGCTGGTCGCCGCCCATCGGGCCACTCAGCATGGCGTTTACGTCCATACCTGTCGCGCGTTGAATTAAGTTACCCGTCGTTCCGGTTGCGTAAAGTTCGTGCTTTTCCAGCAATGGCTGGTGGCGTTCAACCCAGTTCATCAACATCTGTTTGCAGTGATCGTGTGCAACCAGCGCAATATGTTTGCGCGCCGGCAAAGTGCGAGTCGTCAGTTCCATAGTTCAATTCCGTAGTTAACCTTGCTACAGAGTACTGGAAGCTCTTGACGCTGCAAGAGAAAGACGTAAAAAATGCGGACAGGCGTCAAAACGCTATGAGGATGGCTGTTTTTCTGCCCATTTCAGGAAGTTATTTCGGGTTTGCGGATCGGCTTGTTTAAACCAGTATTTGAGTCGTTGCTCGGTGAGCGTCTGGGATTGCGGCGGAATGGCATCCAACTCTGAGATCCCCGAAAGCAGGGTGCTGTCATCGGCCATCATCGTAGCAAACTGCGGCAGCGAGGCGTGTTTAGATGCTTTATTATAGCGTTCAGTTTCAAGTTCATAATCAATGACTTTGGCCGTCGAGGTGATGGACAGAATATCAAGCTTTACAGGGATTGGCATGGCGTCGCCATCGAGAAGTTCAAGGCGTGGCGCGGCATCAAAATGCGCTGTTTCACGCTCGTTCTCCAGCCGTGGCAGATGAAAATTGACCTGGCTAATTGGCTGAGTATCGAAGCTCACCACCAGGGGGGGGGAGATATAGAGTCGCTCTTCATGGCTGGAGAGGCGAATGGTCTTCTCCACACGAAAAACCAGCTGATGCGGACCGTTATCCAGTTCAATACTGTCGGCCCCCCGTAACAGCGAACTGGAGACTTTTTTACCATCTAAAACAAGAAGATCAACATCACTGGAGAGGCGTAATGTGGTGGCGAAAACGGTGGCCGGCAAAATCAATGCAATGAAGGTTGTCACAATGCCGGCTTTCATAGGGTTCTCCTGTCCAAAGACCGCATAATGAATAATGTATCAAAATTTTTCTGTAATCATCTTTACTAACATATAGACATATTTTTGACTTTTGCTCTCATACATTCGTATGGGGCGAATGGTTGGGATGTCGGGTTTGTCGTACACTTTGCAAAACAGCCTGGAGAAAGATGATGAAAGAGACCGATATTGCTGGCATTTTGACGTCCACCCGAACTATCGCGCTGGTGGGGGCGAGTGATAAACCCGATCGCCCGAGCTATCGTGTGATGAAATATCTGCTCGACCAGGGCTATCACGTTATTCCTGTATCACCCAAGGTTGCCGGGACGACGCTGTTAGGGCAGAAAGGCTACGCGACACTGGCCGACGTGCCGGAAAAAGTCGATATGGTGGATGTTTTCCGCAATTCAGAAGCTGCCTGGGGCGTTGCGCAGGAGGCGATTGCTATCGGAGCGAAAACGCTGTGGATGCAGTTGGGCGTGATTAATGAGCAGGCTGCGGTACTGGCACGAGACGCAGGTCTGACCGTCGTGATGGATCGTTGCCCGGCGATTGAAATTCCACGTCTGGGGTTGGCAAAGTAAGTTTGCGCGGTTGTCGGATGGCGCGTTGCTTATCCGGCCCGCGGTTCATGGCCGGATAAGACGCGTAGGCCCGATAAGCGAAACGCCATCGGGCACGGGCTAAAATCAGTTACGCAGTCGTGGTGCCTGGAGTTGTTTACGAATCGTGCGGGCCAGTTCATCCATTGAAGGCTGCTCAGGATGCTCATCCTGAGTTTCGCTACTCAACTGCGCTTCAGCCAGATACGTATGAACAGGCTGACCGTTATCGTCTTCCATCACCACGTGATACCAGGGAGCAGCGCGAAGTTCGTCGTTAACCGCCAACTCATCAGGTGACGGTTCCTCGAGCGAATAGACCGGGTCGATATCCACGACCACTCCGAGATAACCTAACAGGGAATGGCGGACCTGCTGGCCAATACCGAATTTGCTGGCAATCATAGTCACCTCCCGGGAAATTAATACTCTCTATTTGAGGGTAAAATTCCACTTTTCAAGTTACATGACGCGACAGGCAAACCCTTTCAGATACAGCCCTTCCGGGTAGGTAGCGATCACCGGATGATCGGCAGCCTGACGGAACTGCTCTATAAATTGTATATCACGACCAGCATCTAATGCGGCATCGGCGATGATTTTCTGAAATAAATCGGTTGTCATCAGCCCGGAACAGGAAAATGTCAGCAACACGCCGCCTGGATTCAGCAACTGGATTGCCAGCATATTGATGTCTTTATAGCCGCGGCATGCGCCCATCAACTGACTTTTATTTTCGACAAATTTCGGCGGATCCATCACGATCACGTCAAATTTCTCGCCACGATCGCGGTAGGTGCGCAGCAGTTTGAAAACATCATCACGCACAAACTCGGCTTTGCTGAGATCCAGCTTGTTCAGTTCAACGTTTTGCTTCGCAATGTCCAGCGCTTCCTGAGAGGTGTCGACACTCACGACCTGGCGACATCCGCCCATCAACGCCGATACCGCAAATCCCCCGGTATAGGAGAAGCAGTTCAGAACGCGTTGGTTTTCTACATAGCGACGCGTCGCCAGGCGGCTGTCACGTTGATCAAGGTAGTAACCGGTTTTATGTCCGCCCTGGATATCCACCAGTAGCTTCATACCGTGTTCTTCAATAGGCAGCAGGGCAGGAGGCAGCTCGCCCGTAACGGGCCCCTGGGTTAACTCCATACCTTCTTTTTTACGCACCGCAACATCGCTGCGGTCATAAATGGCGCATTCGGGATACAGTGTCTGCAATGCGCTGATCAAGGCGGCGCGCTGATACTCTGCGCCAGCGCTCAACAGCTGCAGCACAAGGAAGTTGCCGAAACGGTCGATAGTCACGCCTGGCAGACCATCAGATTCCCCGGCAATCAGCCGATAGCTGTCCAGCCCGTCTTTCTTCGCCAGCCACTCACGCCACTGCTGTGCCTGCTGCAGACGACGGGTGAAGAAGGCGATGTCGATGGATTCCGTTTTATCGAACGTCCAGACGCGTGCACGAATCTGCGACGCAGGCGAATACGCGCCGCGTGCTAACCATTTGCCCTGATGGTCAACAATATCGATGGTTTCACCGAGGTTGGCTTTGCCTTCCATGCGAGCGACCGCACCGGAAAAGACCCACGGATGGCGACGAAGTAAAGATTTTTCGCGCCCTTTGGCTAACACTAAACGTACACTCATAATTTACTATTCTGTCGAATCAAAGAAATGGGCGCCATTGTCCTGAGTTTTGCGAGGATTTGCAACGCGCCCCGCGATGATAAGGAGCACAGCAATGTCAAAAATCTGCATAATCGCCTGGGTGCACGGTCGCGTTCAGGGTGTTGGCTTTCGCTATAGCACGCAGCATGAAGCGCAACGACTGGGATTAACCGGTTACGCGAAAAATCTGGATGACGGTAGCGTAGAAGTGGTGGCCTGCGGCGAAGCTGAGCTCGTTGAAAAACTGCTTAAGTGGCTGAAGGATGGGGGGCCAAGGAGCGCCAGAGTTGACCGGGTTCTCAGTGAACCGCATCGCCCTGGCGCCGAGTTAAAAGGCTTTAGTATTCGCTACTAAATACACTTCACCGGCTTGGGCAGGCCTGCAATTTTTGTGGCCTGTTTAGCCGGGCCTTTCGGGAACAGGCGATACAGATAGCGACTGTTGCCTTTCTCTTCGCCAAATTTATTCGCCATGGCTTTTACCAGCATACGGATCGCGGGCGACGTATTAAATTCCAGGTAAAAATCACGGACAAAGCGAACCACTTCCCAGTGTTCAGTCGAGAGGGTGATGCCTTCGTTTTGCGCAATAACAACTGCCAGAGGCTCGCTCCATTGCGTCGTCTCTTTCAGATAGCCTTCGCTATCGGTATCGATTTCTTTCCCTTCAAAGATCAACATAATTCTTCACAGCGTTAGTCAAACTGTTGCCAGTTTACCAAAAAACAAAGCCCCGCATAAGCGGGGCTGGATGACACATTCTGTCTCTTAGTCGCGGCTGGCGAAACCCAGAATGCTCAGCAGGCTGACAAAGATGTTGTAGAGCGAAACGTACAGGCTAACCGTTGCACGGATGTAGTTAGTCTCACCGCCACGGATAATGTTGCTGGTCTCAAACAGGATGGCACCAGAAGAGATCAGGATAAACACCGCGCTAATGGCAAGATGCAGCGCTGGCAGTTGCAGGAAGATGTTAGCCACCATACCAATCAGTACGACAACCACACCCGCCATCAGCATACCGCCGAGGAAGGACATGTCTTTACGCGTCGTCAGAACGTAGGCGGAGCAGCAGAAAAAGACCAGTGCAGTTCCACCCAACGCCATCGCGATCACATCGCCCATACCTGCGGACAGATAGGCATTCAGCATCGGGCCGAGAATGTAGCCCAGGAAGCCGGTAAATGCGAAAGCGGCGAGGATGCCGGTCGGTTTGTTCGCTGTTTTATAGGTCAGGAACATCAGGCCATACATACCCACCAGCGTCAGAATCAGACCCGGAGACGGCAGCATTAATACGGTGCTTGCCGTGGCGGTGATCGCTGAAAACGCCAGCGTCAGACTCAGCAGAAAATAGGTATTTCTCAGCACTTTGTGAGTGCTGAGTAGCGATGTACGGTCGCGCGAAGAAGTAATTATACGATCCATGAGTCACTCTCTTATGACAGATGTAATTAATGACGGAGGATAAAGAAATCGCTGGCAATGACACAGCGGTTTTACCCATCTTTACGCAGTTGATCTCTAACGGGATAAGTATTTTATTTCAGAAAAATCAGGTTAACCAGTTTAACACACCAATTATACGCCGCAGGGAGATCAGTGTCGTATAGGTAACTGAAAATTATTGCTTTATTACATGACGCCCATTATGAGTGGTGATGTCCTCATCAACAGATCAATAAGGTAAAGGGAATGACTCAACTCAACCCGAGGGTGTTTACGTTTACGCTGTTGGCCGTCAGTCTGATGTCGATAACCAGTGCGGCATGGGCAGCGAATGTTCCGGCCGGAACGGTATTGGCAGAAAAACAGGAACTGGTCAGAAACAACGGCAGCGAACCGGCATCGCTGGACCCACATAAAGTTGAAAGCAATGTCGAGTTTAGTTTAATCAGCGAGATGTTCGATGGACTGGTCGCCGTCACCCCGGAAGGGGGGATTGAGCCGCGACTTGCCCTGTCGTGGGAAAATAAAGCCAATACGGTCTGGACGTTCCATTTACGTCCTGGGATCACCTGGTCTGATGGCTCGGCTATCACGGCACAGGATATCGTCTGGAGCTGGCAGCGTTTAGTTTCGCCCAAAACGGCCTCTCCGTATGCGACCTATCTGGGGAATATGCATGTACTGAACGCCGCAGAGATTGCACAAGGCAATAAAGCGCCTGATACGTTGGGGGTCAAGGCCGTCAATGACAGAACGCTGGAAATCACGCTAACGCAGCCGACCGCCGCCTTTCTCGCGATGTTGGCCCATCCATCGCTGGTGCCGCTGGATAAAGTCCTGATAGGTCGTTTTGGCGATAAGTGGACAAAACCTGAACATTTCGTCAGCAGCGGAGCCTACACGCTCTCGCAATGGGTGGTAAACGAACGGATTGTGACGGTGCGCAACCCTCGCTACTGGGATGACCAACATACGGTTATCAATAAAGTCACCTGGCTGCCTATTAGTTCTGAGGCGGCGGACGTTAACCGCTACAAAGCGGGAGAGATAGATATTGTCTATACCGTGCCGGTGAATCAGTTCGCGCAATTGAAAAAAACAATGGGCGATGAGCTACGCGTCGCGCCACAACTGTCTACCTATTACTATCAGTTCAATACCACCCGTGCACCGTTCAATGATCCGCGGGTACGTCGTGCGCTGAATATGGCGCTGGATAAGGACATTATCGCGCAGAAAGTCATGGGGCAGGGGCAACGCGAAGCCTGGGTCATCAGCCAGCCTGATATTGGCGGTGTGACGCTACGTGCGCCTGACTATGCCTCCGGGCCACGGGACAAACGCATCGCAGAGGCGAAAAAACTGTTAGCCGACGCGGGATTTGGTCCGGATCATCCACTTTCGTTCAATTTGCTCTATAACACCTCGGAAACGCATCAACGCATTGCCATTGCGGCGAGTTCGATGTGGAAGAAGAACCTCGGCGTTGAGGCGAAATTACAAAACCAGGAATGGAAAACGATGCTCGATACCATGCATACCGGTAATTTCGATGCGGTTCGTTATGCCTGGATAGCGGATTACGATGATGCGGCAAGTTTCCTGAATACCTACCGTACTGGCGACAGTGAAAACACGAGCAAGTACAGCAATCCGGCGTATGACGAGGCATTACGTAATGCGGCGAAAGCAGCAACGGTCGCGGAGCGAGGTAAATATTATCAACAGGCTGAAGACATGTTGGGGCAGGACGTACCCGCCATTCCGGTTTATCACTACGTTCGCACCCATCTTGTGAAGCCGTGGATAGGCGGATTTGTCTCCGACAGTCTGGGAAATTACTACAGCAAAGATATGTACATCATAAAACATTGATGGTTTGCGCTGAATAAATAGTCAATTTGTTGTTATTTCAGGCTATTAACAGCATTTTGACTGTTTTTCAGGCAAACGAACGTTTTGGTGCTTTACAGGTCCGTTCGGGATGTTTATAGTGCGCCTCATTGGAAGCGTGGCCGAGTGGTTGAAGGCACCGGTCTTGAAAACCGGCGACTCGAAAGGGTTCTAGAGTTCGAATCTCTACGCTTCCGCCAAATACAGAGAAGGGGTTACCGAAAGGTAACCCCTTTTTCTTTTTTGGTGTTTTTACCATAAGTTGACGCCTCCTAACCATTTAGTGTCCCTGCTGGAAGAATAGCTGTCATAGACCATATTAAAACCAGGGTTATTGTGGTTTGGGGGGAGCATGTACCGCCGACGTCATCGTCATTCCAGAGTTAACCATCTCTTCAGGTTCACCAGCCCAAAGATGAACACTGTGCTTACAGTAGAGTCATCTTTAGCGTTTGATACGTGCTTTGAACAGGCCTCGTCGTGAGGACAGAATTTGTCTACGGGTGTGGGGTCAGTCCAATCATTAATGACTGGCGGCAGGATTATAACGAGTATCCTCCACATTCAGCACTGAATTATCCGACACCATCAGAGTTTGCAGCAGGCTGGCGAAACGGAAAAATTAAAGGTAAACAAACCGACATTACTCACTGACGGTAGTCTCTAATTCTGGGGACAGGTCACATCATACATAATGACCTCGTTTATGATGTTGATGGCAGGTAAATATAAGTTAGTTTCGGTATGTCAACGAAGCGGTACTAATAATGTATTATTTTCAGGTTTTTTTATAAACTTTTATATTATTGATTTTAGCGTGCCTATATTAATAATTAATTTTTTCTTTATGATTTATTCAATATTCATCTGGAAAATTTCACCTATCGTGTTGTATTGCTGGATAGTTAAAGCGCGGCTATCAGCGCAACGTTGACCGGTTAATTACCGGTGGTTCATTTTCGCTGTTTAATATTATTGACGGTTGTTAACTTTATGGCTTTATTAAATATCAGGGGATCGCTTGTCTGAAGCCTGTTATCACTTTGGCAAAGTAAGTCGTCGCGATTTTCCAGTGGGAGCTGAGCATATCCATCGTAGGGTCATTTTGTGAAGTGAAGGGGGAATATAGATCGTTTGCCCCCTCGGAGCTCGGAGCTGCTCTGTCTACTCGCTCAGTTAGCAATTCCAGGCGCGTAATCCGAGTGCCGCGTACAGGCTTCGCCTTTTCGTGCCCTTTCATAATCATTCTTGAGAGAAATGAACATGGCCGATATTAATAAGCATGACCCTAAATTTATCCTCCTGCAAACCTCTATAGCACAAGCGTATGTCGACGGTGTCAACTTTAATTTACTCTCCAACCCTCTGCTTCCATTCGGTATTCGTACCTTCGATGGTAGCTTTAACCACCTGGTCACAGTGCAGAACAAGTTTGGTGCCATAGACCACTCCTTCCTGCGCGTGTTTGATCACGCGTTTCAAACGGGATACGCCGGGATATGGTCAGTTATAGATCCGCCGCGATCGGTTATCAGTAACCAGACCGCCAACATCTTACCCGCAGTTGAAGTGAACAAAGGTACCGATCCGGTCATCAGCACTGGTCTGGATGGTGTGTTTGGCACGCCGTCGCCGCAGGAGGTTGTTGAGCTGGCGTCGAAATCCAGGCCTTCTACGCTGACCCAGGACACGAGCACAGTGCCTGACGGCATGAACACCATGTCGAAACCTGCCGATCCCATTATCTTAGCGAGCAAGGAAACGTCGGCGGATGACGATGATGATGATGACGATGGCGATGGCGATGACGATGTCGGCGGCGACGGTGCCTTCCCGCTCAACGCCAGTGATGTCGCCAACCTGAAGAATCTGGTCAACGGGCGTGAAGGCGGTGAAGACAACGATGCACTCGGGATCCGCGATCTCGAAGGCACCGGAAATAACCGTGTTCACCTTGACTATGGTTCGGCCGATCAGCCGTTCACACGACTCACCGACGCGCACTACGGCGCCTGGAATGAGACGACTCACAACCGCGACATCAATCCCCTGTTCTCCGGGCTGGATCCGCGTGCCATCAGCAATATCCTTGGCGCACAGGAAGCAAACCTTTCCGGCAACGCCGCGGGCGTGAACAGCTTGTTCACGGCCTTCGGTCAGTACTTCGATCACGGTCTCGATTTCCTCGGTAAGGGAGGTAACGGAACGATCCAGATTGGCGCTCCGGGCACGGTTCCAAATCCTGCTGACCTGACTCGCGGAACCGTTGACAGCATTGATGCCAATGGCATCCCGCAGCATCTCAATAAGACATCGCCATTCGCTGACCAGAACCAAACTTATGGCTCGAACGAACTCGTCGGCCAGTTCCTGCGCGAAGGTGACGGACAGGGCGGGTTTACGGGCAAGCTATTGGAAGGCGGAGTGGATCCCTCAAATCCGAATTTCAAGCTGCTGCCCACGCTGAGCGAACTGATCCTGCATCACTGGAACAACAACACGCTGTTCACCGACAGCTCGCTGCCGGGCGACCACAGCGTGACCTTCCGGGAGTACTTCGCCGGACTGGTCGACAGCAATGGTGTTATCAACAAGTCGATGCTCCCTGCCATGACGTCTAATTTCATGGGAAGTGGCTTTGCGCTGCTGCTCGACACCAACCCCTTTATCAACCTGCTCGACCACTACGTAGCGGGTGATGGACGTGCGAACGAGAACATCGCACTCACTGCGGTCCACAACATCTGGGAGCGGAATCACAACTTCCATGTCAACGGATTGCTCGAAGCCGGATTCGAGGGAACAGCTGAAGAACTGTTCCAGGCCGCCAAGATAATCAACGAGGCTGAGTATCAGCGCGTTATTTACACCGACTTTGCCGACAAGTTGCTTGGTGGCATGAGAGGCGAGGGCGATCACGGCTTCGCCGGGTACAATCCGGAAGTGGATGCGCGCGTCTCACACGAGTTCGCGACTGCAGCTTACCGGTTCGGTCATTCGCTGATAGGGCAGACGCTGACGGTGCTCGACGCTCAGGGCAATGCAACGCAGGTACCTCTGTTCGACGCGTTCCTCAACCCGACCAACGATACGAGTGCGTTCATCCTCCCCAGTGGGCAATTGCCTTACTCTCCCAAGCCTGGCTATGAGCAGTTGGGTGTCTCCGGGATCATTGCCGGTGGTGTTGTCCAGCCCGCGGAAGAAGTCGACGTCAATATCGTCGATGCTGTCCGAAATGACCTCATTCGTACCAGTGCTGACGTGTTCGCGTTCGACGTCGCCCGCGAGTGGGACGTCGGTCTGGGTTCGATGAACCAGATCCGGGCCGACCTGATGGCCTCTCTCGATCCGTATGTGAAGGAGGCGGTCAGCTTTGCTGGCGATCTCACACCCTACAGTTCGTGGGAGGACTTCCAGGCACGGAACGATCTCAGCGATACAGTCATTGAGCAATTCAAGCAGGCGTATCCAGACCTCGTGCTGGAAGATGCTCAAATTGCAGACTTCCTGGCGGCGAATCCTGGCTATAAATTTGTCAACGGAAACACCGTCAAAGGCATCGACAGAGTTGATCTGTTCGTTGGCGGACTCGCCGAGAAGCACATCAATGGCGGTGTGGTTGGCCAGACCTTCTGGGTCATCATCCACGAGCAACTTGACCGGATCCAGGAAGGTGACCGGCTGTATTATCTCGACCGCGTGGAGCATCTGGATCTCTACGAGGTCATCGAGGAGCAGGGCTTTGCCGGGATCGTGGCACGCAACACGGGCCTGACCAATCTTCCCGAGAACATCTTCGGGACGAGTCAGCTCGATAATCCGCCGGTCGTTGCCAACCGCAACCTCGTCCTCAATGGTGGGAACGGCATTGACGTCCTCAATGGTGGGCTTGGCGATGACGTCCTCAATGGTGGGGGCAGCAACGACACGCTCAACGGTGGGGCCGGCAACGACACACTCAACGGCGGCACTGGCGCCGATGTGATGGTGGGCGGTCTCGGTAATGATATCTATATTGTTGATAATACTGGTGACGTTGTCACTGAAGGTCTTAATGGCGGGACGGATGTTGTCCAGAGCACCCTCAACAATTACACGTTGGGCAATAACGTTGAAACACTGGTGTTCACCGGGACAGGCGCTTTCACTGGCAAAGGGAATGCCATTGCCAACACCATCACGGGTGGCAGCGGTAATGACTTTTTGTATGGGATGGGAGGAAACGACCAACTGAACGGTGGGGCAGGAAATGACTCCCTTGATGGCGGTGACGGTGCCGATAACCTTCAGGGCGGGGCTGGCAACGATAACCTGATAGGCGGAGCGGGTAACGATAGACTCGAGGGTGGCCAGGGTGCCGATAGCATGACGGGGGGGGCCGGAGATGATGTTTATCTGGTTGATAATGCCATGGATAGTGTCAAGGAAGCTCTTAATGGCGGGACGGATGTTGTCCAGACCACCCTCCAAAATTACACGTTGACCAATAACGTTGAAACACTGGTGTTCGCCGGGACAGGCGCTTTCACCGGCAAAGGGAATGCCATTGCCAACACCATCAACGGTGGCAGCGGTAATGACTTTTTGTATGGGATGGGAGGAAACGACCAACTGAATGGCGGGGCAGGAAATGACTTCCTTGAAGGTGGTGAGGGTATCGATAACCTTCAGGGCGGGACCGGTAACGATTACATGATAGGCGGAGTGGGTAACGATAGACTCGATGGTGGCCAGGGCGCTGATATCATGGCAGGTGGTTCCGGAAATGACACCTTCGTCTTTAGCGCAGGCTTTGGGCGAGACCGTATTACCAACGGTTTCGATAGTAATCCCGGCGGCGGACAGGACCTCATCGATCTGAGTTTATTAGGCATTGGTGTAGCGAATTTTGCCAGCAGCGTCACGATTGCTGGAGGAGCCGGTAGCAGTACCGTCATTACCATCGGCAATCCTCTTAATGGCAATGTCATTACTTTAGAAAACGTAAACTCTAAAAGCATCGATATTAATGATTTTACTCTAATCGGATAAGGAGAAGACGATGTCGCGCCAGCATACGCCAACAGAACTAAAGGATTTATTAAAGGGAGCGAAAGCCACCTTTATAATGCTGTTTTTTTAGTTATGTTATCAATATGCTTATGCTGGCGCCTGCAGTAAAATATCGGTTTTGTGAGAAAGCGAATCCCGTCAAAAAACACGGAACCGGGAAAGGAGATCACATACTGCTACGCTCAATCCGCTGGATAAATAAATCACTAAATTGAGTTAGTCATTTTTTCAACTCATTGCAACTTAGCTCGCAGTGCCAGAAGCCTACTAACCCACGTGTTTCAGCACAAATGGTAACAGACGAAATTAATGGAAAGATGGCCGCAATCCATAAAGAGCTGGACGAACGCAACGTGGAGCACCCGGTATTTTATGAAGGTGAAGTGGATATCCACCTCAATCCAAAAATCGGAGCGGACTGGCAACTGCGAGGGCATCAAAAACGAGTGATTACTCCCGGGTAGAATGAAAAATATTATCTGGCCGGGGCGCAGCACCGTGGTACAGAAAAAGTCAGTTACGTAGGTGGCAGCAGCAAAAGCTCATTAAACGCAAAACGGATGTCCCGTTCTTTTATCTGTGCGGGCGGTCCTGCAGCATTTCGAGGAACAACAGATTGCTGAGCGTGGTCAGTTTATTTTCTGTACCTTCCTGGTTATCCGGCAGACAGGCTATCATCATTATTTTGCATGATTATTAAGATGAAAATAGTACGAAAGTTAATATTTAGTATGCCAATTTGATAGCAATAATAAACTGAAAATACTGGCAATAAATACGCATTTCATCAGCAAATGATTGCGTGCTTTGCACGCTAGCCAAGCTTGTTTCTAATTATCCTGTATTTTCAATCAGGTAATACAAATAGAGAGTGTTTGTTATGCACAGATACCCCATCATCTATATCCGCGGCTATGCAATGACTGTGGGTGAACGTAACGAAACATCAGCAGATCCTTTCTGTGGGTTTAACATCGGATCGACTCTCTATCGCGCTTCTGAGAGCAAAGACAGGCCACCAGAAAAAATGGTTTTTGAATCACCGATAGTACGCTTGATGAGTGAGTTTAAGTATCAGCACGTATATCAAAACGGCTTTGATATCCTGGATGAGAACTGGGAACCGGCACGTAATGAAAAGGGGGTGCCAATTCCCGGTATCCCTCCCGCCTCAATAGTGATCCTGAGGTATTACGATGATGGTTCTGAATGGTTCGGTAATGGCGAGTCCCGTAACGTTACAGAATATGCTAAGCGTCTGAACAGTCTAATACTGAAGGTCAAGGAACTGGTTCTTCAGTACCGGGTAGATGGCGAACCTGCGATAGCTGCCGAGGATTTTCGCTGCTATCTGGTGGCGCATTCGATGGGGGGACTGATTGCCCGGGCGTTCTTGCAGGGCCAGGTCAATTACAAGGAGGCTCGCGAAAGCGTCGACAAGTTTTTCACCTTTGCCACACCGCACAACGGTATTGATGCTCTGGGGGTTAATGTCCCGAGCTGGCTGACTCCAGCACAGGCAAATACCTTCAGTCGCAAAGAGATGGTGAATTACTTTAACTTAACGAAGATCGCACCCAAATTCGACGGGCGCGTTGACCTGATCCCTGAGTCTGCACTATCACCAGACCGGATATTCTGCATGATAGGTACCAATCGTGGTGACTATGAGGTGTTACAGGGTGCCGTTCGGGCTTTCGTCGGCAGTGGAAGTGATGGTTTGGTGCGTATCGATAATGCTTCTCTGTGGGGCATTAAGACTGATGGCAATGACCGATTAGTGCCAAACAGCGAGACGCAAGTGGCTACAGCGTACGCCTATCGCTCCCATTCTGGCTTCTTTGGTATAGTCAATTCCGAAGAGGCATATCAGAACCTGATTCGCTTCCTCTTTGGCGACGTTCGCGTTGATATTTATCTGGATATTGAGAGCGTTTCATTGCCGCCGGAAGTGGAAGAGCAGGTACAGGCCGGTAAGACACTGGAAGCCGGTTACCAATTCGAGTTCCGTGCCGCCCCAAAAGGTAAGCGCTGGTTCCTTACCCGCAGACAGTCCGTCGAGGATTCGCCTGCCTGTCGAAGCCACGAAGATCTGACAGGAAAAAATAAAAATCGGCGGAGTATCTACCTCTCCAGTGTATTTCTGTCGAAATGGGCAAAGGTGGATTCCGATCCTTCGCTTTCCTATTCCATGACCGTCGTGGTCAAAACGCCAGACTATGTGATCGACCGTCGATTTTTGCCTGACGTCCACTATGAAGGAACTGATTTGTTTCGCGGTACCGCAACCGTCAAATTGACACCACCTCCAGTCCATAATCCCAATGCCGATTGGCACGTCAACTTGTCCTGGAACGAAGGTATCACCGCTACTGTGGATGAGGACATGCACTTCCAGGATAAACAGAGCAGTCACGATATTGCGTTGCCATTCGAACAATCCCGGGCTCCTGGTATTAAGGGTGTACTGAGACTGAAAGTCCGCCCCTGGGAATAGGGAACAACTGACCCACATATGTCTGTAGGTAATCTGAACCGGCGAGATAGCTTCATGCCCAATGCGAATGATGTGAGGTGGTTTAAGAGTCAGTTTCAGAAAAATAGAACCTTTGCTTGCCGATTCACCTTTGACGGTGGATTTTTTCGTCGCTGGGTACATGCCACGGAAACCTGGCAAGGTGATGCGAAGAGTTGAACTCGCGGGGGGCATTCGCTCAATGAACCGGGGCTACCGGAATAGCATGGCGTATCAGCTGAAGCGCCCCGTACTGAATTGGTCGCGCCGCTGCAGAGTCAGGCCGGTGAGAATAACTTTCGCTTTGGTACGGGTAAAATCAACGGGTGGAATGGTGAGCAATTTGCCGAGAGTGCATTCTGGATCCATCCGTGATGCGTTGCGAATAAATTTCTGGAGGTTTTGAATGAGTGCTCCTTCTTCTCGTGTTTCTTCAGCTTCTCATACGACGCGATCTCAGCCCAGAAAACATGCTGTGTCTTTTTCCGATAAGGATGTTTGGGACCGCATTACATCGCTTGCGGCGATCCTTATCCCTGCTGCTATTGCCCTGGCCGGTTACTTCATCGGTCAGGCAATCAAGGATGCAGAAATTGCATCCCAGGAAAAGCGCGCAGGTCTCGATAGAGCGCTTGCTCGGGAGAGCGTGCGTGTTTCACAGGCGAATCTCATTAATACCCTTATGAAATCGTTGACCAGTGTGAACCCACA
Source organism: Citrobacter sp. R56 (assembly GCF_016811995.1). Classification (GTDB taxonomy): domain Bacteria; phylum Pseudomonadota; class Gammaproteobacteria; order Enterobacterales; family Enterobacteriaceae; genus Citrobacter_D; species Citrobacter_D enshiensis. Next base: position 2,835,228 of record NZ_CP069159.1, on the reverse strand, counting down.
GGAACGTCAGTTAGCCGTTCAAGCGGTGATAATTGCCCTCCCGGAAGAGGGCCCAGCGTTGGCACGCACGATAGAACAAACAGACAAGGATAAGTCGGTGCAGGAAGCCGCTCGTAACTCTATTGACCAGCGAATAGAGACACTACTTCAGGATCTGTTCGCATCAGATGCCAGTACCCGTATAACGGCTGCACAGCAAATCATTCAAGGTTGGCGGAACGATCCTGGAGCGGTTGATGCGATCATATCCTTTGCTAAAAGCCATCCCTCCAATGAGAACGGTATCTTCAATGCCGTCGTTGTGCTTTCTGAGTTCAACGCTTCCGCACTTAAGACACATCGAGCGCAAGTTATTGCTTTCGCTGAGCAGGCAAAAGGGGCCGGTCCGAACACCGCAGCTCGTGCGGCAGTGCTATTGTCCCGACTTGGACCTAATCCGGCGTAATGCCCAACTTATTTCAACAGGCAGTGCCCGTTACCATTCATTAATGGGGGCGTTTCGGCTAACCGTATCTCTGGTCTGTGCTGGATTCCCCCCACTGTTTGCATTCCCTGCGGCGGCGTCCGCTGAGTAAATGCCATACGCTTCAGTTGAATTCCCTGAATTTTAAGGGCATTTTTTCCGCGTTTTATCAAGTCGACGACTCATAGTTCTGATACAGATCACAACCGTTGGTCAAACGGGTTGGATTGTTAGTGTGCCATCTCCATTATGTGCATTTTTCTTAACAAGGATTACGTTATATGAACATTCGACCTCTCTTCGCCTTAACTTTCATCGGCTTATTATGGGGCGCTGGCGCATCGCAGGGACACGCAAAAGAGTGGAAAAAAGAGCCTATGACTGTTTTACAGCAAGGTGCAGAGGCGGGGGATGCAGAGGCTCAGTTCGTTCTTGCGGCCGTTTATTTAAAGGGAAAAGAGGTGCCGCAGGACCTCAGCAAAGGGCGCGAGTGGCTAATCAAATCTGCAGAGCAGGGAAACGTTAATGCGCAGCACCTTCTTGCGCTCATGTATTACGAGGGAAAGGAGGGGCAGAAGGATGACAAGAAAGCGGCCGAGTGGTTTAGCAAAGCGGCTAAGCAGGGGAAGGTCGATGCACAGTACTACCTTGGTATCATGTACTTTGAAGGTCAGAGCGTACAGCAGGACGACAAGAAAGCCGTTGAATGGCTGACCCAGGCTGCGGAACAGGGCAATGCCGATGCGCGCTATTTCCTCGCCCTGATGTACTTCGATGGTGAGGGGGCACGGTGGTATGACGGTAAGGTCATTGAGTGGTTCAACAAAGACGCCGAACAGGGTAATAAGAAAGCGGTTGAGTGGCTTAGTCAGGCAGCCGGACGGGGAAACTATCTTGCGATAGAGTGGCTTCACCGGGCGGTTGAACAAGGAAATCCCGATGCGAAGCATTTTCTTGAAAGCAATAAAGCGCTGTTAGAGGGTTACAACACCGTCAAGGCATTGGGTAAAGCGGCTGGGCAGGGAGATGCTAAGGCGCAGGCATTACTCGGCAGAAAGTACTTTGAGGGTGATGGCGTTAGTATGGATCATAAAAAAGCGCGTGAGCTGTTGACGCAAGCCGCCAGTCACGGCGATGCACTGGGCCAGAGCATGCTGGGTGTTATGTATTACATCGGCGAGGGCGTCGGTGTGGCTCAGGATTACCAGAAAGCGTTTACGTTATTTAACCAGGCCGCTCCCCAGGGCGATATGCTGGCGCAGGGCATGCTCGGCTCAATGTATTTAAAAGGAGAGGGAACCGCTCAGGACAATAAGAAAGCGCTGGAGTGGTTTAGCAAGGCCGCTGAGCAGGGAGACACGGGCTCTCAGACGGATCTTGGGATGATGTACTTAGACGGTAACGGTGTCGCCCAGGACGATAAAAAAGCCATTGAGTGGTTTGATAAAGCCGCCAGGAAGGGGAATGCAAGGGCTCAGGGTCTGCTGGGAAGCATGTACCTGGAAGGGAAAGGGGTGAAGCAGGATTATGCACAAGCCTATATCTGGTCTGCGGTGGCCGTCGCCAATGAAAATTCTGATGCGCGGGCTTCTATGGAGAGCGCAAAGCAGAATTTAACGCCTGCCGCCTTTAAAGACGCGGACGATAAGGCGAGAAACTATTTCGAACAACACCGCGATCAATCAGAGATGTAACCCAGTCTTAATGGTTAAAACCCCCGGCGTGAGGCCGGGGGTAATCGCTTGTACCGTCACCACAACAAATTCTAGTCCCGCGTCAGACACACCATTGAAACCGTCACCTGGATATCATTCCCGGCAACGTCGAACCAGACAGTCCTTTCAGACCCATTTTTACTCATAAATCCCGTTTGTCATGACAGCTGTCACATTTACAACTCTATTTTTGAACGATCTCGTTCAAAAATAGATGCCGTAGTGATACCGTCATTGCACGCGAGGTTGATGTCCGCTTGTTATCCAGACCAGACAATGTTTTTTATTGTTTTAAAACAATTGTTTAATGAAGTTCAGGGGGAGCAATGAGTGAAGCAAATTTAGACCGAGGTAGCATACTGGATATCCCTGCAGAGCAGGGGGCCAGTAAAAAAACGATTCGCAAAGTCATGTTTGCCAGCATCTCCGGCACCGTTATTGAATGGTACGACTATTCGCTATACGGCGCCGCTGCGGGGCTGGTCATCAATAAACTCTATTTTCCCAATCTCTCTCCTACCATTGCAACGCTGGCCGCTTTTTTAACCTTTGCGGTTGGCTTTGTTTCTCGTCCCCTGGGAGGGGTGATTATTGCGCATATTGGTGATCGTTACGGGCGTAAACCCGCCCTGATTTTTGCCGTATTATTAATGGGGATTGCAACACTGGCATTGGGATTATTGCCGACATATCACCACATCGGTATCTGGGCGACCATTGCCCTGGTCGTTATTCGCCTGATGCAAGGGTTTGGTTCCGGCGCAGAACTGGCGGGGGCTCAGACCTTTGTTGCCGAATACGTGCCTGCTAATCAGCGAGGGTTTTACACTTCACTGATCAATGCCTCCACGGGCGTGGCCATTCTTCTTTCATCGCTGGCTTTTTTCCTGGTCACCCAGTTACCGGATGAAGCCTTTATGAGCTGGGGATGGCGTGTTCCGTTCCTGTTCTCCATTGTGTTGTTTATTGTGGCTATTTATATCCGTAAACATCTGGATGAAACGCCTGAATACGTAAAATCGATGGAGAAGGCCGAGAGTAATAAGAAAACCGAGGCCGTCCCGATTAAAGCGTTGATCATGAACAGTCCTAAAAGCCTTATTTGCGGTTTCTTCAGTCTGGCGGGCCACCAGGCAAATGGGTACTTGCTCAGCGTTTTCAGTATCAGTTATCTGACGAATACCTTAGGGATGGCGAAATCTGAAGGACTAATGGCACTGATGATTGCCGTGACGGTAAATACCCTCATGACGCCGGTCATGGGAAAAATGGCCGATAAATATGGCACTACGGTTGTCTTCTCGTTTGGCGCTATTTTCCTTGGTGCCTTTGCTTTCCCGCTGTTCTGGTTTCTTAATAGCGGCGATATTGTGCTGGCCACCATCGGGATGTGTATCGCTTACGGTATTGGACACGGCGCAACGTCGGGAGCTCAGGGGGCATTTCTTGCGAATCTCTTCCCGACTCAGTACCGCTATTCCGGCATCGCGTTATCGCGTGAACTTAACAGCGTTATTTTTGCAGGTTCCACACCGGTTATTGCCGCTGCGCTCATCACCTTTGGTGATGGAGAGCCGACCCTTCTGATCTATTACCTGATCTTTTGTAGCCTGTTGACCTTAGTCGCGGTGCAAATGGCGAAGGGATTAAAAGAACATCATTAATGTAGGTCCAGAGATAGTATTAAAAATTAATCAATGAGGTAAACATGAATATCATAATTTCAGACAATAAAGACATTTTGGGTGTAAAAGCAGCGGAAGCAGGTATTCTTGCGATACAAAACGCACTGGCTCAGAAAGCGCATATTGCCATTATTCTGGCGACCGGAGCCAGTCAGTTTCAAATGCTGGAAAATCTCATCAAGGCGGATATTGACTGGTCGCGAGTGACGATTTTTCATCTGGATGAATATATTGGGTTAGGCGAAGATCATCCGGCCAGTTTCCGGCGTTATCTGCGCGAACGTGTTGTCGAAAAGCTTTCAGGATTGCACCAGTTTGTGGGGGTTGATGGCTCTGCTGAGAATATTGACCTGGAGCTTGCTCGTTTGAACCGATTGATTAGCGCGCAGGATATTGACGTTTGCTTTGCAGGGATCGGTGAAAACGGCCATCTGGCTTTCAACGATCCACCGGCAGATTTTACAACAACGGTACCTTATCTGAAGGTTGAACTGGACGAAGCCTGTCGCCGCCAGCAGTTGGGCGAAAAATGGTTCAGTTGCTTAGAGGAGGTGCCGTCACACGCTATCTCCATGAGCATCCATCAGATTATGCTCTCCAGGGTGCTGATCCTGAGCATTCCGGATGCACGTAAAGCGCAGGCTGTAAAAGATGCTCTGCAAGGCCCTGTGGTGAATACTGTTCCAGCCTCTATTGTTCAACGTCATGCTGCCTGCGAGGTATTTCTGGATAATGAATCCGCCTCGCTTATGACCAGACCGTAAGGGATGAAAGATGAAAGTCACTCCAGGTTTGTTTGATATACAGGTGAATGGGTTTGCCGGTGTAGATTTCAATGATGAAAGCATTGAAGCCGAAATGCTGGACTTTGCGCTGGAAGCCATGCTGAAAACCGGCGTGACCTGCTGTCTGCCAACGCTGATTACGGCTTCCGGCCCTGTGCTTATCAGGCGCTTTCAGGCGCTGGATAAAGCCGTGACCGGGAGTAAGCTCGGGGCGTTGATGGTCCCGGGATATCATCTGGAAGGACCTTTCCTGAATCCGGCAGAGGGATATGCCGGGTGTCATCCTCCACAAGATATGCTTGCTCCGGATATTCGGCTGATTGATGACATCGAAAAGGGACTTTCACGATCGATTCTGTTGGTCACCTGCGCCCCCGAATTTGATGCCAGTAGCGCGTTTGTGCGGACGTTAACGGAAAGGGGAAAATGTGTTGCGGTCGGGCATTCCAGCGTCGGCTATGCTCAACTTCAGAAGGCTGTTGAGGCAGGGCTCAGTTTGTGTACACATCTTGGTAATGGCATTCCTCAGACATTGCCTAAGCTGGATAACACATTACAGGCGCAACTGAGTTGTGATGCGCTGGATGCCTGCTTTATTGCTGATGGGTTACATATTCCCCCGTTCGCGCTCAAAAACCTTCTGCGCGCGAAAACGTTGACCCGCTCAATTCTGGTGACGGATGCGATGAGTGCAGCAGCCTGCAAGAACTCTGGGATGTATTCTTTTGCCGGAGTGAAGGTGGAACTTGCTGACGATGGTACGGTACGCCAGCCGGGTGCCAGTAATCTGGCGGGATCCAGTCTGACCCTGGATCAGGCAGTGCGTAATTTGATGTACTGGAATATCGCCAGTTTTGACGAAGCCGTGGAGATGGCAAGCGCCCACCCGGGCAGGGTTATGCAAAAGGCAATGGTTCATCATTCGCAAATTCGCCCTGAATCCAGGGTGGTCTGGGATGACAACAATGCCGTCATTGAGTGTCATATCGCGCCTGGCATCAGTAGGCGCTACAACTAAAAACAGGGGCAGCAATGCCCCTGCAATGCTAGCTCTCTGCATTTAAACTGTTTCCCCAACGTTGTAACCGTTTGTTCCTTCTCCTGTAAAAGCAAATCAGAGTTGATTGATGCGCTACCTTTCAGGATACTTTGTCGGGTAGCTCTGCTGGCATAACCCCCCTCGTGATTACCACGATGAGGGATTACTGCTAATGTCCTGGTCTGAACCTGAAATGTTTTAAAAAGAGCATGAATAACAAACCCACAATAGACTTTTTGACCCATTTGCCGATCACTCGCGCCTTACTCAATGATAAAGAACGTGTTTTCCTTGCGGTACTAAAGGGAGAGGTGAAAACCCGAAGCGAAGCCACCAAACGACTGTCAATTCGTTCCACCACGATCTCTGATTATGTGGCTGAACTTCTGGAGGCTCGCCTGTTAACGGAAGAACCCAGCGAACATGTTGGGCGAGGGCGACCGTCGCTGACGCTGGGTGTTAACGCCAACAGAGTGGTGACCATCGTTTTTCAGGTGATCAGTCAGTCGGTGCATACCTTTATGGTCAACCTGGCTGCGCAGATTATCGCGCATGAGCATGTTGAGGCTTCACCCGATAGCGACAATGCGGCCCTGGAAGCAATTTTTCTGAATCTCTATAACAGTATCGTGATGAAGTTACCGGCAGGTGCTGAATTAGCCGGGACTGTTTTTTCGCTTGGCGGTGTATTTGATCGGACGACTCACCGCTGGATCCACACTTCGCGCTGGCCCAGGATGCATAACCTGGACATCAGAAATATTTTTCCGGATAAAGAACACTCAGTCACTCTGTCGCGCACACTGGATAACGAATTACTGATCCACCTCCTCCAGCAAAATGAAAGCACATTGCTTTTGCACTGGGGATACGGCGTCGGTTTTGCGTTTGGCCAGTCCGGGGACAACATTGTTGAAGGCGGTTATGCCTTCGGTGAAATAGGACACTGGCATATTCCAGGACAGAATGGCCTTTGTCACTGTGGACAAAAAGGCTGTCTGGAAACGGTCGCTGCATTATGGTCCATTGGACGCGCGGTTCTGGGCGATGGTTTTCAGGCAGGGGATGATGAAGAGCATATTGCGACTATGCTGGAATCCAGAGCGTTGTCTGATAATCCGGCGGTGCGACAAGCGGTAGATCAGATGACCACCGCCGCGTCTAATGTCTGTCGTGTCTTTTTCCCTAAAAAACTGGTTGTTTCCGGTCCCTTCGTAAAAAATGCGGGCATATGGCACGCATTCTGTGACGGTTTTGAACAGCAAAACAACTTCTTTGGTCAGACCATTCCGGTGTTATCGGTCAGTCAGGTGAACCGTGATCTTGGCGTGTACGGTGCGGCGATACCCGTACTAGAGCAAGGTCTGGCAAAACTGTTAGTGTAGCATTTCCCACGTTGGCGCAGCCCTGTATGTGTTCTACAGGATTTACGCCAACGCGGGTGATTTTGATGTCCCCATATTGGCGATACGTTGACGCGCTCAGATCTTACCCGGCTCCTGAATACCGTATTTATTCCGTTTATGCTGATACAGCAAATCGTCCGCTTTTAACAGTGCGCTTTCCAGCGTGTCATCAGAATGCAGTTGATAACAGCCATAGGAGAAGGCCACGAGTTTTTCTTCATCCAGTGTGGTCAGGTTTTCCTGGATTCGGGCAATGACATCCCAGGATTTCGCCAGCGTATAATCGATCAAAATCAGGCTGAATTCGTCTCCGCCCAGTCGTATACCGTAGTCACTTTTACGAATTGATTGGGCTATCGCCATGCCCAGAGATTGAATGGCTTTGTCGCCCATATGATGCCCCAGCGTGTCGTTGATTTTTTTCAACCCATCGCTGTCGATCGAAATGACCGTGATGGCGATTTTTTTCTGCAGCAGAGTACGGATTTTTTGCTCAAGATTGACGTTCATTATTTTGCGATTGTAGAGACCGGTCATCGCATCGGTGACATTGTCATGAGACAGTGACATATGACGTATAAACTGTTGTTTAGCATAACGGCAGAGCAGCCAGGTACTGAATAGATAAAGTACGACTAACCACATATTGCTGATGATTAGATAAATCGCATCAAGTTTAATATGCAGAGTGTAGTACTGTGTTATCGGCTCTTCATAATTAATGGCATCTGCCGTTTTAATATACGGGCTATGGAAAATGATATTGTCACGGGTGGTATTATCAGTGACGTAAAGCGATAAAAATTGCCACAGCAGAGGGCGATCAAGGGTATGGAACGAGGTTGCCAGATCATTAATGTTGATATCGGTAATTAATATTCCTTTCACGATATTGTGACGGAACACAGGGGTCAGCATGCTGATGATATTTTTCTTTGTAAAACCATCATGATAAATATGCGAAACGATGTTTTCACCCTGCATTAAGTCATTTAATGCCGTGGTGTCAATATTGATGGTGTGGGCGCTACGAACAATATTGATGCTGTCATCATCGGCAACCAGCCAGTTACTGAATTTGTAGTGCCGGGTATCAACTAATTGATTGATGTAAATATAATTATGTGCAAGATCAATATAATACCGCATGTTTTTGAACACATATCCGTTGTAGTTCGAAAAACTGTACCGTGACGAAATTATTGTGTTTGCATGTTGAATGATGGGCAGCGCGGAGACGTCATGGCCCCATTGTGCGCACGAGGGATTGTGCGTTTGTAGCGTACCCTCCAGAGTGGGCAGGGTTTTACCCACCAGATTTAAACCGAAAATCGTGTTCACTGATTCGACATGTTTGTATACGTCAGCCATCTCATCCGTTTCATTTACTGACGCAGATGCGGTGGATGAAAATGCTCTCGATAGGCGAAATGCAATATCCTGGTTTATGAACTCCTCATGGAATAACGCAGACTTTCCGTTTTCAGCAATGTATCCCATGTAGCGTTGAAGGCTACGGTATTCATGAGCGAAGAGGGCAAAAAAAATCGATGTCGTACAGGCAATGATGATGATAACGGCGCTGATATATTTATTCGGAGACAAGCTGGTAACTTCCCTTTTTTAAACCACCCGCAAGTGCTCCCAAGTATAGCATCGATAACCCTAAAATTCCCGCCAGCGAGTATAACCCCTGGTGCAGGGGTTATGCTTTATCCTGGTGTATCGCCCGCTTCGTTCAATTAATGCCCAATCATGTTTGCTTGCGGAATAAGCCGGAAATAGAGATGTTCGGGAACGGGACTCTCCCAGACACCTGCCAGCATAGCGATACCGACCGTGGCAAATACGATCCCCAGTACCAGTGCGGTCATGGTGGCCCCCGAGAGGCCGTTCTGCCAGCGCGTTTTCTGATGTGGAACGGTTTGTGTTCCGGGTGGTGTACGTACTGAAAATACCAGTGTCGACGCGACTGGGCAGGATTCAACGCACGTCATACAGCCAGTACATTCAAGCGTTCTCACCTGAATTAATCGGTCTACCGGTATTTGGGAGGGGCAATTTTTGGCACATTTCCCACAATCAATACAGCTGTCGGCATTACGACGGATTTTAAACGGGGATAACAGAGAAAAAAGGCCAAGTAAGGCACCATAGGGGCACAAATATCGACACCAGACATTACGAATAAACAGGCTGGCGATGGCGAAAATAATCACACAAACGAGAGTTGCCATACCGATGTGACGGAAAAAATTGAGCATTTTAACGTCGATAATTATCCCGTAAGGCGACATGAGAAAGAGCTGAATTCCCTGTGCTGGCATTGAAAGCGCGATATACAGAAAAAAACTTAACAGCACATATTTCAGTCCGCGTAACGGAATATCCAGCCAGCGGGGGAGCGTAAATTGACGTCCCACGCATTTCATCCCCAGGTTGCCGAGCAGTTCCGATAGCGTACCCACGGGGCACAGCCATGAGCAGAATGCTTTTTTAAGCAGCAGGCTTATCAGTACGAACGCCACCAGCAGCAGCATGGACGCCGCGTGAATAGGGGGGAGCCAACCCGTTTCTACGGTGTATCTGGCGTTCATCAACCCGGCGATAGGTAACCATCCTTCAATCCCGCCGGGCCTGGGAATAAACATGCTGGCGCCGCCCGTTTCATAAAAACGGACCCAGAAATAGAAACTAACGCCAATATAAATATTGATGGCCAGCAGCAGGTATTGCGTGGCTTTGCGCCAGGTCAGGGCATTTCGCCAGTCATTCCACGGTAATTTACCGCCTGTTGTTCCCTGACGGCGTTGCCAGCGTGTTCTCTTCGTCTCGCTCATGACCGCTCACTTTCCCAGAACGTGCATCCATAATGCTACTATGCTACGGCGGAACCCCACGGCTAAAATTGATTTATATCCTGATAATGGTTCGTGTCGCAGAGAAATAACGTATTGCGCCACGTTATACCTATAAAGTGTTATTTGGCGGGTGGTGATTGTTTATTTTTGGCAAATATTGGGGGCAATTTACAGCCCCCGGTTAATTACGGAAATCTGTGGGTTATGGATGCGTAATAAAGCGCGAAAGTCTCTGGCGCAGCAATCGGTTTTCCTCTCTTAATTGCGCATTTTCTTCCAGCAAGGTGAGCGCAACGGCAATGCCAGGCCAGTCCAGCGCCAGTTCGTGACGCAACCGCAAGGCACGTCGCACGACAGCGGCGGCATGGTCGTCGAATTGCCAGGGGGCGGCTTTGTGCTCGTAAGGCTCAATCACACCCAGACCCACAATTTCGTAAAGTTCTTCTTCTGACACACCGGTATGCAGACAAAATTCGGTGATGGTAAAGGTGACGGTCACGTTCGCCATTATGCTTTCCCCCACTCTTTGCGCGGTTCAAAGGACGTTTGTGTCTGCGCCAGTTGTTGCCAGAGGGCTGCTGCGGCGGCATCCGGTTTTGGCGGCATCACAATCTTAATCACCGCATACAGGTCGCCAGTCTGCTTTTTGCTCACCAGCCCTTTGCCTTTGATGCGCAAACGCTGTCCCGCCTGACTGCCGGGCGGGATAGTCAGCAAAATGTTCTCCTTCAGCGTCGGCACGGTGACTTTGGCGCCCAGTGCGGCCTCCCACGGTGCCAGCGGCAGGACGATCTCCAGATCCTGATTGACGATATCAAACAGAGGATGCGGCGCAATATGGAAAACCAGCCACAGATCGCCATTCGGTCCGCCGTTTTCGCCTGGCGTTCCCTGGCCTTTGAGACGAATACGTTGTCCATTTCCCACACCCGCCGGGATTTTTACGTTCAGCGTTTTGGGGATTTCTCGCTCCACAAGACCCAGTGCGTTATACACCGGCACTGTATAAGTGAGGGTTCGCGAGTGTTCAGTCAGGGTTTCTTCGAGAAATATCGCCACCTCAATCTCTATATCGTGCCCACGGGTTGCCGGGCGCTGGCGAGACTGTCGGGCGTGCTGGCCAAAAATCGACGAAAAAATATCGTCGAAATCTTCAGTGTTGTAGCTTTGGCTTTCGCCTTGTTGGAATGAGCGGTTAAATTGCGGATCGTGGCGATGCTGCCACAACTGGTCATATTCTGCCCGGCGCTGTTCATCACTGAGCACTTCCCACGCCTGAGCAACCTCTTTAAAGCGGGTTTCGGCATCGGGTTCTTTGCTGACATCAGGATGGTACTTGCGGGCCAGTCGGCGATAGGCGGTCTTGATAGTCTTGAGATCGTCCGTCGGTTTTACGCCCATGATGGCGTAATAATCCTTTAATTCCATAGCGTTCTCTCTCGTAAATCACGGCATGCAAAGGAAATCCCCTGAAAAGACATCACCGTTAAGTGTAGGGTAATCCTAAGAAACGCGTCTGCAAACAGCCAAAACATCACTTTGCTGAATGAAATGACTCCACGGAAACAGGGTTTCTGAAGGGGATTGCGGGCGCGAAATCAGCCTGTGGACATAACTTTACAGCCCAAAGGTTGCCAAAACCTCCCCAGGGGCTAAGATAACCCGCGTCAATCAGTGAGGGTGTAATGGCGAAACGACAACGGATGGGATGGTGGTTTCTGTGTCTGGCATGTGTCGTGGTGATGATTTGCACCGCGCAGCGCATGGCGGGCCTGCACGCGTTGCAGATGGAAACCGCCGCGACCGTCGTGGCCGTTGTGCCGGATGCGCCGTCCGAAGAGGTCACGTCTACAGTTACACCCTGCGAACTGAGCGCAAAATCACTGCTGGCGTCGCCGCCCGTGATGTTCGAAGGGGCGATTCTGGTCCTTTGCCTGCTCCTTGCTCTGTTGGCACCCCTGCGGGTTATTCGCCTGCCGTTTTTCCCTCCGCGAGCCATCTCGCCCCCCACTCTCAGAGTTCATCTACGCTTTTGCGTGTTCCGTGAATGACAGACCGGTTAGTGCTAACGGTAAGTTAATTATTCATGGAGAAAAAATATGATTCTTGTTTTCAGGCAGATGCTGTTCTGTCTGTTATTGCTATGGCTGCCCATATCCTGGGCGGCAGACGACGGCTGGCTGCGTTCACCAGAGAATGACCATGCCCGTGTGCAACTGCGTGCCGATACCACCACGCAGGGCGAAACCCGGTTGTTGCTGGAGGTAAAGCTGGAAAACGGCTGGAAGACCTACTGGCGCTCGCCCGGGGAGGGAGGGGTTGCTCCTGCGATTACCTGGAAGGGGGAGATGCCCGACGTCGACTGGTTCTGGCCAACGCCTTCGCGTTTTGAGGTGGCGAATCTGACCACTCAGGGGTATCACGACCAGGTCAGCTTCCCGTTGGTGATTCGGGGAAAAGCGCCGGAGAAAATCGAGGGCATTCTGACGCTTTCGACGTGCAGCAACGTTTGTTTGCTGACCGATTATGCGTTTTCCGTGTCACCGTCCCACCAGGATGCGACCTTTGCGCATGACTTTGCCCAGGCGATGGGGCGAGTCCCTCTGTCTCAGGGACTGACCGATTCCATTACCGTTGGCGCGCGCGCCGGGGAGCTGGTGGTTGAAGCCGAGCGTGCGGGAGGCTGGTCAACCCCTGGGTTATATCTCGATACGGTCGATGACGCGGAAATCGGTAAACCTCAATTCCAGATTGCGGGGACGACATTACAGGCGACGATCCCTGTCCGCGATAGCTGGGGAGAGGGGGCTCCTGATCTCCGCGGTAAGACAGTCACGCTGGTATTGGCCAATGAAGGAATCGCGCAGGAGAGTACGCTCTCGGTGGGTAGCGCCCCTGCGCCAGTGACAGAAAGCGCAGCCTTGCCGCTCTGGCAAGTGGTTCTGATGGCGTTACTGGGGGGGCTAATTCTCAATTTGATGCCCTGCGTGTTGCCCGTGCTGGGGATGAAACTCGGCTCCGTATTGCTGGTGGAGGAGAAAAACCGACAACAGGTGCGGCGGCAATTCCTCGCGTCGGTGGCGGGAATTATCACCTCTTTCATGGCGCTGGCGCTGCTGATGACCGTGCTGCGGTTGACGAATCAGGCGCTCGGCTGGGGTATTCAGTTCCAGAATCCGTGGTTTATTGGCGTCATGGTGGTGGTGATGCTGACCTTCAGCGCGAGCCTGTTTGGACTGTTTGAATTCCGGCTTCCTTCGGCAATGACAACCCGGCTGGCGACTCAGGGCGGGAACGGGATGTCCGGCCACTTCTGGCAGGGGGCGTTTGCCACTCTGCTGGCGACGCCGTGTAGCGCGCCGTTCCTCGGTACCGCTGTGGCGGTGGCGCTGACCGCATCGCTTCCGACGCTGTGGGGACTGTTTCTCGCGCTTGGATTAGGGATGAGCGTGCCGTGGTTGCTGGTCGCGCTGCGCCCCGGCCTGGCGCTGAGTTTGCCCCGTCCCGGTCGCTGGATGAACGGGCTACGACGCCTGCTGGGTTTGATGATGCTGGGATCCGCAATCTGGCTGGCAACGCTTCTGCTGCCGCATTTGGGATTCTCCACTCCCGCTCCGGCAAAAGAGAGCGTGGTCTGGCAGCCCCTGAGCGAGCAGGCCATTCAGCAGGCGCTGGCACAAAACAAACGAGTGTTTATCGACGTCACCGCCGACTGGTGCATCACCTGCAAGGTCAATAAATACAACGTATTGCAGAAAGAGGCGGTGCAGAAGGCGCTGCAACAGCAGGATGTTGTCGCCCTGCGCGGCGACTGGACGCTGCCTTCCGCTGAGCTGTCTGATTTTCTGAAAAAACGTGGCCGCGTCGCCGTGCCCTTTAACCAAATTTATGGCCCCGGAATACCGGAAGGTCAGGCGTTACCCACCTTACTGACTCAGGACATGGTCCTGCAAACGCTGGTAAACGCAAAAGGAGTTATGCCATGAAATACCTGATTGTTCTGTTCTTCACCCTGTTTTCTGGTCTGAGTCTGGCGCAAGAGGCGGCACCGTTTACCCCAGAGCAGGAAAAACAGATCGAAGCGCTGATTCAGGAAGCGTTATTTAACGATCCTGCCAGTCCGCGCATTGGCGCGAAAAAGGCGACGCTGACGCTCATCAACTTTACGGACTACAACTGCCCTTACTGCAAACAGCTTGATCCGATGCTGGAAAAGATTGTGCAGAAATACCCTCAGGTTGCAGTGGTGATTAAGCCTTTGCCTTTTAAGGGGGAAAGCTCGGTCCTGTCGGCGCGAACGGCACTGACGACCTGGCGCGAACATCCTGCACAGTTCCAGGCGCTGCATGAAAAACTAATGCAGAAACGGGGGTATCACACCGCCGCCAGCATTGCCCAGGCGCAGGAAAAATCCGGTGCGACAGCGGTGACGCTGGATGAAAAAAGCAATGAGACCTTGAGCACCAACCTGCAACTTGCCCGGCTGGTGGGGGTTCAGGGGACGCCCGCGACCATCATCGGGGATGAAATGATCCCTGGCGCCGTGCCCTGGGAGACGCTGGAAGAGGTCGTCAAAGAGAAACTGGCGGCGGCCAATGGTCAGTAAGTTACGGCGCTGGCTGCGTGAAGGGCTCATCTTGCTGGCGCTGCTGGTTGTCGTCACGGTGCTGGTCGATGCCTGGCGTGCGCCACAGGTCCCGCCCTCTTTTGACAGCACGCCGCTGCAAACGGTGGACGGGGAAACCGTCACCCTGGGGAAACTCAGCGAAGAGAAACCGGTCTTGCTCTATTTTTGGGCAAGCTGGTGCGGCGTGTGTCGTTTCACGACCCCAGACGTCGCGCGGCTTCACCAGGAAGGGGTAAACGTGATGACCATTGCGCTACGCTCTGGTAGCGAGTCCGACGTCTCCCGCTGGCTGACGCGCAAAAATGTCACTTTCCCCGTGATCAATGATGCGAGCGGCGAGATATCCCGACGCTGGGAAATCAGCGTAACGCCGACGCTGGTGATCGTCTCAAAGGGGGAGGTAGTGTCTACCACCAGCGGCTGGACCAGCTACTGGGGGATGAAACTTCGACTCTGGTGGGCTAACGCGTTCTGAAACTGTGCCGGGGAAACCCGGCATTTTTCCGTGCCTGCCGCCTTTCAGCCAGACTCTTCAACGGCTCATCCCCGGAAGCCATATTTCGCTCCCCAACGAAGCAAGCCCTGAGAATAACGGACAACATCGCGTATCGGCTTTTTTCGGGAGGACAACGTATGGTCGTATTCTGGGAGTCTGGGCTTTACCTGATGTTGATGATTACCGCTACCTTTGTGCTGGCGGGGATGGTGAAAGGCGTCACCGGTATGGGGCTTCCCACCGTAGCGATGGGGATCTTGGGGGCGCTGGTCTCCCCGGTCGCCGCCGCCGCGATGCTGCTGTTACCTTCACTGATCAGCAATCTGTTTCAGTTCGGCGGTGGCGGCAATACCCGGACACTGCTGAAACGTCTCTGGCCGATGCTTTCGATGGTCGTCGTCGCCACATTGCTTGCCAGCGTCTGGATTGCAGGCGGCGACACCCGGCGTACTCAACTGGCGCTTGGCATCGCGCTGATTCTTTACGCGCTGTGGACGCTGGCCGGGAAACGAATCCGGGTCGATCCGCAACGTGAAAAACCGGTCTCGATGATGGTGGGGGTAGTGACAGGGTTGCTGACCGGTGGCACCGGTGTTTTCGTGATGCCCGCGGTGCCGTGGATCCAGTCCCTCGGCTTTGAGAAAGAGGAGCTGGTACAGGCGTTGGGCATCTCTTTCACCTTCTCGACGCTGGCATTAGCGCTCGGCTTGTGGTGGCACGGCGCGCTGCCGGTTCAGTCGGTCACTTTATCTGCATTCGCCATTATTCCCGCGCTCGTCGGTCAGTGGATCGGCACCCGTGTGCGCCGGGTGATATCACCGTTAGTGTTTAAACGCTGCTTTTTACTCTGCCTGATGGGGTTGGGGCTTGAAATGATACTTCGTGCAGTATAAGCGCCATCGTGACTTTGCGGGGATTCCGTGCCAGGGTCAATGCAGATTATCCGGGTTAATGAGTCACACCGTTTACATAAGCCAATGAATGAGGGGAAACACCGGGATTTGGTTCCCGGAGGGAGGCCAAACCCGGTGGTCGACCCGAATATTCCGGTCTTAAACGCACGGTGTCAGGTTAAAAAGGATCGTATGACGTTGTTTATTTCAGAAAATGAAGAGGAGTTCGAACTCGAGTCAAGGATGGCGCTGACCGCTGCGGTGATGGCGGATAAATCGCGCTCACGCATGTTGAGCGCCTTAATGGATGGGCGCGCGTGGACGGCGACGGAACTCAGCGCGGTGGCGGATGTTTCGGCCTCCACCGCCAGCGCGCATCTGTCGCGCTTATGTGAGCAGCGATTTGTTATCTCGCTGGCTCAGGGGCGACATCGCTATTTTCGCCTGGCAAGCAACGAGATCGCGCAATTACTGGAACGGTTAATGGGGGTGGCGTGGGCCTCTTCCACATCCCGTAAAATTTCTACGCCGCTCCGGTTACGCCATGCCCGCACCTGCTATGACCATCTTGCCGGAGAAATCGCCGTCATGCTTTTTGACACCCTGATTTCCCGACAATGGATAACGACAGAGGGCGATGCGTTAACGCCGCTGGGACAGGACAAACTCGCCGAAATAGGCATTGAGGTCGGCGCTGGCGTGTCGCGCAGAAAGCGGTGCTGCGGCTGTCTGGACTGGAGCGAACGGCGCTACCACACCGGGGGGGTACTCGGCGCCGCCCTGTTGACCCATTTCGAGCAACAGCGATGGATCACAACCACGACCGGTAGCCGCCAGGTCACCTTTACGCCGTTGGGTATCCGCAAACTCCAGATTCATTTTGGCATTACCGCGCTGCGGTAAATCTTCCGTTTTGCGAAAGCGTTCCCGGAAAAATGTCATATTTCTGTCACACTTAGAAAAATTTGATAACAACAAGAGGTTGTAGGGATGAATAGAACGTTACTCGCGACAAGTGTGGCAGGGCTTTTATTGGTGTCTGGTTTCGCGCAGGCGCAGACCACGCCGGAAGGTTATCAACTGCAACAAGTGTTAATGATGAGCCGACATAACCTGCGCGCGCCGTTGGCCAATAATGGCAGCGTCCTTGAACAATCTACGCCAAATAAGTGGCCTGAATGGGATGTACCAGGCGGTCAGCTCACCACCAAAGGTGGAATACTGGAAGTGTATATGGGCCACTATATGCGCGAGTGGCTGGCAGAGCAGGGGATGGTGAAGTCAGGCGAATGCCCGGCGCCGGATGCGGTCTACACCTATGCTAACAGCCTGCAACGCACGGTGGCGACGGCGCAGTTCTTTATCACCGGGGCATTCCCGGGGTGCGACATTCCTGTACACCATCAGGAAAAAATGGGCACCATGGACCCGACCTTTAATCCGGTGATCACCGATGATTCCGCGGCGTTTAGCGAGAAGGCGGTTCTCGCGATGGAGAAAGAGCGCAGCCAGATGCATCTTAATGAGAGCTATCAGTTGCTGGAGCAGATGACGAACTACAAAGACTCGCCGTCCTGCAAAGAAAAACAGCAGTGCTCGCTTCTCGACGCCAAAGACAGTTTTAGCGCGAAATACCAACAAGAACCTGGCGTGTCAGGTCCATTGAAGGTGGGGAATTCGCTGGTCGATGCCTTTACGCTGCAGTATTACGAAGGGTTCCCAATGGATCAGGTGGCCTGGGGCGAGATTAAAACCGACCAGCAATGGAAAGTGCTGTCGAAACTGAAAAACGGTTATCAGGATAGCCTGTTTACCTCGGGCGAGGTGGCGCGTAATGTGGCCCAACCGCTGGTGAAATACATTGATAAAGCACTGGTGAGCGAGCGCAGCAGCGCGCCGAAAATCACCGTACTGGTCGGTCATGACTCAAACATCGCGTCGCTATTGACCGCACTGGATTTCAAACCGTATCAGTTACATAACCAGAATGAGCGTACGCCGATTGGCGGTAAGATCGTGTTCCAGCGCTGGCATGACAGTAAAGCCAATCGCGATCTGATGAAAATCGAGTATGTGTACCAGAGTTCGCAGCAGTTGCGTAATGCGGAAGTTCTGACGCTAAAATCACCGGCGCAGCGTGTGACGCTGGAGCTTAAAGGGTGCCAGATAGATTCGAATGGATTCTGCCCGATTGACAAGTTTGATCGTGTACTGAACGACGCGGCAAACTAACGGAAAGGCTCCCCCGTGTGAACGGGGGAGTGCGTGCTACACGTTTTTACGATCGATGGTTTGCTCGCCCCAATAGAGCGAATCTTTATCTGTTTTCGTGAAGGCTTTGACTAATACTTCATCGCTGCCTTCTTCCCAAATCTTTTCCGCCAGTTTTTCGTCGTACTGGGCGACTTCAAAAATGGCCTCGGCTATTTCTCGTGACGTATTACGCAGACTTGCCCATTCGCCGACGCGATGAGCTTTCGCTTCTTGAGTTGGCATTCGAATCCTCCTGTTGAAGATTAGCCGTTAAGTTTTACTGCCAGGCCCGCGACATATTCGCCCTGGTAGCGCGCAATAGAGAGTTCCTGTTGGCTTGGCTGTCGTGAGCCGTCACCGCCTGCAATCGTGGTCGCGCCATACGGCGTTCCCCCGCGAACCTGTGAAACGTCAAACAATTCCGGTGCGGCATAACCGATAGGAACAATCACCATGCCGTGATGCGCCAGGGTGGTCCAGGTCGATGTAATGGTTTGTTCCTGGCCGCCGCCGGTTCCGGTTGAACTAAAGACACTGGCGAGTTTGCCGTAGAGCGCGCCGGAAGCCCACAGTCCGCCGGTTTGATCCAGGAAGGTGCGCATTTGGCCGGACATGTTGCCAAAACGCGTGGGGGTGCCAAAAATAATCGCGTCGTATTCTGGCAGCTCTTGCGGGGTTGCGATGGGTGTGTTCTGCGTTTTACCCCCGGCTTTTGCGAAGATGTCAGGCTGCATGGTTTCTGGTACGCGCTTAACGACAACCTCAGCGCCTTGTACCTTGCTTGCCCCTTCAGCCACCGCATGCGCCATGGTTTCAATGTGTCCGTACATGGAATAATAAAGCACCAGAACTTTTGCCATTTTGCACTACTCCTCGGTTTTATCGTCTCCGTAGCGATTCGCTACCTCCATTTAAAGATATGACGTACTGAGGAGAGTGCAAATTTCACAACCATTCTTTTGATTTATAACAACATTTATACAACCACTCTTTGACGCAAAATGATACATTTTTAACCATGTGACTTTTTTTAGTCATAAGAAAGGCTTATTGATTTCTGTGGGGAATTATTTCTTTTATTCCGGTGATCCTGTTGCAGGATATTACGGTTTACTGGCTGATAAGGGGATTTTCACTAAGCTTAGTTCCACGCAGCGAAAATGATGGCGATGTCCATCTGTTGTGTGAGGAGTCACTCCTCGGTACCTATGCAGTATGATGTCTAATCAATGACGGAGGTCAGTAATGGCAAACCATCGGGGCGGTTCCGGCAACTTTGCGGAAGACCGTGAAAGAGCATCAGAAGCAGGCCGTAAAGGTGGCCAGCACAGCGGGGGGAACTTCAAGAACGATCCGCAACGTGCATCAGAAGCAGGCAAAAAAGGGGGCAAAAGTAGTCACGGCAACCGTAACAGCTAGCCTGTCTGAATCTTCCAGGGCGTTGGGTGCAGGTGAAACTCACACGCCATGAGACCACCGCCGCCGGATATTCCGGCGGTTTTTTTTGGTCCGCAAGGTTGAACTGTAACAAAACGCAACGCAGACTAAAGGGATTCTGCTCATCAGGTGTCCCATGTCACGACGTTCAGGTTACTCCTTCTCTATAAAGCCCCAGGAAGCCATCCTCATCATCATCACGATGTTTTGGGGAGGTACCTTTCTGGCTGTGCAATATGCCGTCACCCAGAGCGGGCCGTTTTTCTTTGTCGGTATTCGTTTTGCGACGGCGGCGCTGGCCGTGGCATTGCTGTCACTGCGCACATTGCGCGGGTTAACCTGGCTGGAATGTAAAGCAGGTGTGGCGATCGGTGTCTCGATAGCGCTCGGCTATAGCCTGCAAACCTGGGGGTTACAGTACATCCCCAGCAGCAAATCTGCCTTTATCACCGCGATGTATGTGCCGCTGGTGCCCTTATTACAATGGCTTTGTCTGGGGCGGATGCCGGGGTTGATGCCCTGTGTGGGCATTGTGCTGGCGTTCATCGGACTGATTTTTCTTGCGGGTCCGGGTGATAACTTACTGGCGCTGGGCGAAGGCGAGTTGATTACGCTTGCCAGTGCGGTGGCGATTGCGGCTGAAATTATTCTGATCAGCGCATGGGCGGGGAAAGTGGATGTCCGTCGGGTGACGGTGGTGCAACTGGTAACAGCATCGCTGGTGGCGTTCATCGCCATGGCTCCGGCCGGGGAGTCGGTCCCGCCGATGTCCACCGGATTGCTGGTGGTTACCCTCGGACTGGGCATCTTCAGTGCGATTATCCAGGTGACGATGAACTGGGCGCAGCGCAGCGTTTCGCCAACGCGGGCAACGGTCATTTATACCGGTGAACCGGTATGGGCAGGGATTTTTGGCCGCATTGCCGGAGAGCGTTTACCGTTACTGGCGCTGTTGGGCGCGGTATTTATTATTGCTGGTGTGTTGGTCAGTGAATTGAAGTTGAAGCGGAAAACAGCGTCAGTGGAGCACCCCGCTGACGACGCGTCGCAGGTGCCATCGGACCCTCAGTAAGCAAAACCAATCCTGGGTTAACCCCCGCAAGATTTGTTATGCTCATCGCAAATAAAAAAGGAGAGGGCGCATGGCACAAAGCGCAGTCAAAAAACCAGGTAAACGTTCACAGGCCGTTAGCGCAAAACGCCAGGCCATTCTCAACGCCGCATTAAACACCTTTTCCCAGTACGGTATTCATGGCACTCGGCTTGAGCAGGTCGCTGAACTGGCAGGCGTATCCAAAACCAATCTTCTCTATTATTACCCGTCAAAAGAGGCGCTGTATGTGGCGGTACTGCGCCAGATCCTCGATATCTGGCTGGCACCGCTGAAGGCGTTTCGTGAGGATTTTGCGCCGCTGGCGGCGATCAAAGAGTACATTCGCCTGAAGCTGGAGGTTTCCCGTGATTACCCGCAGGCCTCAAGGTTGTTTTGCATGGAGATGCTGGCGGGAGCGCCGTTGCTGATGGAAGAGTTAACGGGCGATCTGAAGGCGCTGATTGACGAGAAATCCGCGTTGATCGCAGGCTGGATCGACAGCGGCAAGCTTGCGCCTGTCGATCCGCACCATCTTATCTTTATGATTTGGGCTTCAACGCAGCATTACGCGGATTTTGCCCCTCAGGTGGAAGCCGTGACGGGCGCAACGCTGCGTGATGAAGCCTTTTTTAACCAAACGGTCGAGAGCGTTCAGCGGATGATCATTGAAGGCATTCGCGTGCGTTAACCTGCGGGCGGCAGCGGGCAGCTTAAATCACCTTCTTCACACTGGAGCAGTGAGGCTAAAAACGCGTCGCGCTCTGCGGTTTTGTCTGCCAGACACTGACTGGCGATCATTGACTGTGCGCTACCGCCTTCCGTACCGGAGCTGAGTAATGCGCAATCGGCATCTCTGAGCGCAATCCACGCGCTCTGTGCTTTTTTCAGCAATTCACGCTGTGGCGGCGCGGCGCGGGTCAGCGCATTCTGCCAGGTCTCATTGAGTTTTTTATCGGCTGCCTGAAATTGTGCGGCGGCGCAGGTGTTCATTTCG
Source organism: Citrobacter sp. R56 (assembly GCF_016811995.1). Classification (GTDB taxonomy): domain Bacteria; phylum Pseudomonadota; class Gammaproteobacteria; order Enterobacterales; family Enterobacteriaceae; genus Citrobacter_D; species Citrobacter_D enshiensis. Next base: position 2,813,481 of record NZ_CP069159.1, on the reverse strand, counting down.
GTTTGTGTGCTGGCGTTCGCGCAGTCATCGGCCAGTGCCTGACTGCTCAACAGCAGCGCAGCACACGTCAGTAAAATTCGGTTCATGCTTCCCTCTGGCTCCATAAAAAAAGGCTCCGTTACCGGAGCCTTAATTAACCACAGCCTTAGCCAATTGTCATCAGGCTGGCGTTACCTCCGGCAGCTGCGGTGTTAACGCTGAGGGAACGTTCAATGTACAGCCGCTCCAGCAGAATGTTGGTTTCACCACGGGCAAATCCCTGTACAGAAACGATGGCCCCTTCGCGTGCGGCAACGGCTTCGCACAGGGCGCGCAGCTGATCGGAGTCGCCGTGGAAGATAACCGCATCGAACGGTTGCGACGTCAGCCCATCGCGTTTCGCAAACTGAATACGCTTTGAAACGGCGGCAGGCAGGCGTTTTGCCAGTTCACGATGGGCGCTATCATCCGGCCACAAAATCAGACTTCCGACCGACATCACGGCGGCAACCTGAACCAGGGCATCCTGCTCGTCTTCCGCCAGACATAACACACGCTCCCTTGGTAGCAGCGTCCAGGTGTTACGTTCCCCGGTGGGGCCTGGCAGTACGCGTTGAGTCCCGGACTGGCTGAGCTCGCTGAACTGCTGGCAGAGCGTGCGCAGCGCCGGGCTGGCTTCCGCCCATTGGGTTAATGCCACCAGCGGCTGAATCAGCACGGTTTTTACCTGGGTATCGACAGCGTAACTGGCATCATGACGCGCCAGTGTCGTTCCCAGCGCTTTCTCCGGACGGTGCGCCAACAGGCGATACAGGTACAGCGGGCCACCCGCTTTGGGTCCGGTTCCGGATAACCCTTCGCCGCCAAACGGCTGAACGCCGACCACGGCGCCGACCATGTTGCGGTTAACGTACAGGTTACCCACGTGTGCCGAGCCGGTGACCTGGGCGATGGTTTCATCGATACGGGTATGTACGCCGAGCGTCAGCCCGTATCCGGACGCGTTAATTTGTTCGATCAACGCATCCAGATTGTTACGGTTGTAGCGCACCACGTGGAGAACCGGTCCGAACACCTCTTTTTGCAACTCGTCGAAGCTTTCCAGCTCAATCAACGTCGGTGCGATAAAGGTTCCGGACTGCCATTCGCGGGCATCGTCGCTGTTTTCACGGACGGCCTGGAACACCGGACGGCCTTTGGCGCGCATGGCCTGAATATGGCCTTCAATGTTGCTTTTCGCTTCCTGGTCGATAACCGGGCCGATGTCTGTGGTCAGGCGACCCGGATTGCCCATCCGGCATTCGGCCATCGCTCCACGCAGCATCTTCAGGGTATGTTCAGCGATGTCGTCCTGCAGACACAGTACGCGCAGAGCAGAGCAGCGCTGCCCGGCACTGTCAAACGCAGAGGCCAGCACATCCACCACCACCTGTTCGGTAAGGGCCGATGAATCGACGATCATGGCGTTCATTCCGCCGGTTTCCGCAATCAGCGGGATCGGGCGGCCCTGGGTATCCAGGCGTGTGGCGAGCGTGCGTTGTAATAATGTGGCGACTTCCGTCGAACCGGTAAACATCACGCCGCGTACACGGTTATCGGCGGTCAGTTGCGCACCTACCGTTTCCCCCCGACCTGGCAGCAACTGCACTACCCCGGCAGGTACGCCCGCTTCGCGCAGGATAGCAATCCCCTGCGCTGCAATCAGCGGCGTCTGTTCTGCCGGTTTTGCCAGCACACTGTTGCCTGCCGCCAGCGCGGCGGCGACCTGCCCGGTGAAAATCGCCAGCGGGAAGTTCCACGGGCTGATGCAGACCACCGGACCTAATGGACGGTGTGTTTCGTTGTCGAAATCATCGCGTACCTGGCCTGCGTAATAGTGCAGGAAGTCCACGGCTTCACGCACTTCGGCAATGGCGTTACTGAAGGTTTTACCGGCTTCGCGCACCAGGATGCCAATCAGCTGCTGCATCTGACTTTCCATCAACACGGCGGCGCGTTGCAAAATTGCGGCGCGCTCCTGCGGCGGGGTGGCAAACCAGATCGGGGCGCTATCTACCGCGCTTTGTAGCGCTTGCTCGACTTCGCCTGGGCTTGCTTCGCGCACGAAACCGACGGTATCTTTTGGCTCCGCAGGGTTAATCACGGGTGCCATTTCCCCGTCAGCAACCGGCTGTTCCAGCATCGGTTTCGCCTGCCATTTTTGCAGGGCGCTGTTGAGCAGCGCAGAGGAGAGAGAGGCCAGGCGGTGTTCGTTGGCCAGATCCAGACCGCCGGAGTTCTCCCGACCATGACCATAGAGGTCACGAGGCAGTGCAATTTTCGGGTGCGGCAGGCCAGCCTGTCCTTCCTGTTGCGCCAGTTTCTCGACGGCTTCTACGGGATCGGCCACCAGTTCATCCAGCGGTAACGTGGCGTCGGCAATGCGGTTAACAAAAGAGGTATTAGCCCCGTTTTCCAGCAGGCGGCGTACCAGGTAGGCCAGTAGCGTTTCATGCGTGCCGACCGGTGCATAAATACGGCAAGGACGGTTGAGTTTGCCGTCGGCAACTTTACCGGTGACCTGCTCATACAGCGGTTCGCCCATGCCATGCAGACACTGGAACTCATACTGACCCGGATAGTAGTTTTGCCCGGCCAGTTGATAAATCGCCGCCAGCGTGTGGGCGTTGTGGGTGGCGAACTGCGGATAAATCAGGTTCGGCACGCCAAGCAGTTTCTTCGCACAGGCAAGGTAAGAAACATCGGTGTACACCTTGCGGGTATACACCGGATACCCTTCCAGGCCGTCCATCTGCGCGCGTTTGATTTCGCTATCCCAGTAGGCGCCTTTCACCAGACGGATCATCAGGCGGCGGCGAGAACGAGTCGCCAGGTCTATCAGATAATCAATTACGAACGGGCAGCGTTTCTGGTAGGCCTGGATAACAAAGCCAATACCGTTCCAGCCGGCCAGTTCCGGTTCAAAACAGAGTTTTTCCAGCAGGTCGAGTGAGATCTCCAGACGATCGGCTTCTTCGGCATCGATGTTGATACCGATATCGTACTGGCGCGCCAGCAGGGTCAGCGATTTCAGGCGCGGGTACAGCTCTTCCATGACGCGGTCATACTGCGCGCGGCTATAGCGCGGGTGCAGAGCCGAGAGCTTGATGGAGATGCCTGGGCCTTCGTAAATACCACGACCGTTAGAGGCTTTACCAATGGCGTGGATCGCCTGCTGATAGGAAACCATATAGGCCTGGGCGTCCACCGCGGTCAGCGCGGCTTCACCCAGCATGTCGTAGGAGTAACGGAAACCTTTATCTTCCAGCTTGCGGGCATTGGCCAGCGCTTCTGCAATGGTCTCTCCGGTGACGAACTGTTCGCCCATCAGGCGCATCGCCATATCCACACCTTTGCGGATCAGCGGCTCGCCGCTCTTGCCGATAATCCGGTTCAGCGAGCGGGAGAGATTGGCTTCGTTATGCGTTGACACTAGCTTACCGGTGAACAGCAGGCCCCAGGTCGCCGCGTTAACAAACAGCGACGGACTGCGACCAATGTGTGACTGCCAGTTGCCATTACTGATTTTGTCGCGGATCAGCGCATCGCGCGTGGCCTTATCGGGAATACGCAGCAGCGCTTCCGCCAGACACATCAACGCCACCCCTTCCTGAGAAGAGAGAGAGAATTCCTGCAACAGGCTCTGAACCATGCCGGCACGACCGCTGGCCGTTTTCTGGTTACGGAGTTTTTCCGCCAGCTGCCAGGCAAGTTTATGTGCCTGTTCTGCAATAGGTTGCGGCAGGCGGGCCTGCTCCATCAGCATCGCGACGGCATCGGTTTCGGCGCGACGGTATGCGCTGGTAATGGCGGCACGTGAAACCGACTGGGGCAGTATGTGCTCGGCAAATTCGAGGAAAGGCTGGTGGATTTCATCCTGCTGCGCGACGGATTCTTCGCTTTCATTTGCCGCACCGGCCAGCAGCGCGGGAAGCTCTGGCAACGCGTCATTGTTTTCCAGTTTTTCCAGATAATTAAAAATTGCCTGCTTGATGAGCCAGTGTGGGGTGCGATCGATACGTATTGCTGCTGATTTAATACGTTCGCGCGTCGCGTCATCCAACTTAACCCCCATCGTGGTGGTTCCCATGCCGTGTGCTCCTGTTGTTCTGGTAAGTAGTACTAATGGTTATCGAGAAATATCTACTATGTTGCAACTTTGTGCAACCTTGTTAAGTGTGATGTGGCTTGCAAGCTCAAAAATGAATTAATTGTTAAATGTTGGGCGGGTGTTCTTTATTCGGGAAATAAAAAGTGAATTATTTTCTCTGCGGTAGTTAACACTTTTTAAAGGTGCAACCGTGAAAAATGTGAGAGAGTGCAACCTATAGAAAAATGGTATGCCGCTGATTAAAAAATTGATGTAAATGGTGTGTTAAATCGATTGTGAAAGACCACCGCTTCCGGCAGGATACGGGCGCCATGGTAAACATACACACCACTGCTACGTTCCGGCAGGGGATAAACGGCAAGTATCGATATTGTCGATAAATGATTCTGGAGATTTTTGATGGCTATTAGCACACCGATGCTGGTGACATTTTGTGTCTATATTTTGGGCATGATATTGATTGGGTTTATTGCATGGCGTTCAACGAAGAACTTTGATGATTATATTCTGGGTGGCCGTAGCCTCGGGCCATTTGTGACCGCATTGTCGGCGGGTGCGTCGGATATGAGTGGCTGGCTGCTGATGGGACTGCCAGGCGCGATTTTCATTTCAGGCATTTCAGAAAGCTGGATTGCCATTGGCCTGACATTAGGCGCGTGGATCAACTGGAAGCTGGTGGCGGGCCGTCTGCGCGTGCATACCGAATACAACAATAATGCGTTAACCCTGCCGGACTACTTCACCGGACGTTTTGAAGACAACAGCCGCATTCTGCGTATTATCTCTGCGGTGGTTATTCTGCTGTTTTTCACCATCTATTGTGCTTCAGGCATCGTGGCGGGCGCGCGTCTGTTTGAGAGCACCTTCGGCATGAGCTATGAAACGGCGCTGTGGGCAGGGGCGGCAGCGACCATCCTTTACACCTTTATTGGCGGTTTTCTCGCGGTAAGCTGGACCGACACCGTTCAGGCCAGCCTGATGATTTTTGCGCTGATCCTGACGCCGGTAATGGTCATCATCGCCGTGGGGGGGTTTGGTGACTCGCTGGAGGTTATCAAACAAAAGAGCATTGAGAATGTGGATATGCTCAAAGGGCTGAATTTTGTCGCCATTATCTCCCTGATGGGCTGGGGGCTGGGTTACTTCGGTCAGCCACACATCCTGGCGCGCTTTATGGCGGCGGACTCTCACCACAGCATCGTGCATGCGCGTCGTATCAGTATGACCTGGATGATCCTGTGTCTGGCGGGGGCGGTGGCTGTCGGCTTCTTCGGTATCGCTTACTTCAACGATAATCCGGCACTGGCAGGGGCAGTTAACCAGAACTCTGAGCGCGTCTTCATCGAACTGGCGCAAATTCTGTTCAACCCGTGGATTGCCGGTATTTTGCTGTCTGCCATTCTGGCCGCGGTGATGTCGACCCTCAGCTGCCAACTGCTGGTGTGCTCCAGTGCGATTACCGAAGATCTGTACAAAGCTTTCCTGCGCAAAGGGGCCAGTCAGCAAGAGCTGGTATGGGTAGGGCGCCTGATGGTGCTGGTGGTGGCGCTGGTGTCTATCGCGCTGGCTGCTAACCCTGAGAACCGGGTTCTTGGCCTGGTGAGCTACGCCTGGGCCGGTTTTGGCGCGGCATTTGGTCCGGTGGTCCTGTTCTCTGTGATGTGGTCGCGAATGACCCGCAACGGCGCGCTGGCCGGAATGATCATTGGTGCCGTGACGGTCATTGTCTGGAAACAGTTCGCCTGGCTGGGCCTGTATGAAATCATTCCAGGTTTTATTTTCGGTAGCCTGGGGATTGTGGTCTTCAGTTTGCTGGACAAAGCGCCGTCTGCCGCTATGCAGGCACGCTTTGCGAAAGCGGATGCCCACTATCACTCGGCACCGCCGTCGCGTCTGCAGGAGCAGTAACAGAGCCTGAAGGCATCGAATTGCTGGCCGGATAAGACGCTTACGCGTGGTCATCCGGCAAAAACACTCTCCAGCCCGCCGCGTGCGGGCTTTTTCGTCTCAGCATTCTCTAAAGTATTAATAACCATTAATTAGCTAGCTATTTACATTCACTCATCATAATCAAAACATTCTGCTTGAGTTTTCTTTCTCTGTAATGATAATCACTATCACTGTAATTTACTTTTCTTTGCATCAGTTGACTGAGAATAACGTTTAAGGGTTCCCGGCATGTTTGTTCCGTTTCTAATTATGTTACGCGAAGGGTTAGAAGCTGCGCTGATTGTGAGTTTGATCGCCAGCTATCTGAAGCGTACCCAGCGTGGTCGCTGGATTGGTGTGATGTGGATTGGGGTGATATTGGCGGCGGGATTGTGCCTGGCGTTAGGGGTCTTCATCAATGAAACCACGGGTGAATTTCCGCAGAAGGAACAAGAGCTGTTTGAAGGCATTGTGGCAGTCATTGCCGTGGTGATCCTGACCTGGATGGTGTTCTGGATGCGCAAAGTGTCGCGCAACGTCAAAGTACAACTGGAGCAGACTGTCGACACCGCATTGCAGCGGGGAAATCATCACGGCTGGGCGTTGGTCATGATGGTCTTCTTCGCCGTTGCCCGTGAAGGACTGGAATCGGTGTTCTTCCTGTTGGCTGCGTTTCAACAGGACGTTGGGTTCTGGCCGCCGCTGGGCGCGATGCTGGGGCTGGCAACCGCAGTGGTGCTCGGTTTCTTACTGTATTGGGGTGGGATCCGCCTTAATCTTGGCGCTTTTTTCAAATGGACCAGCCTGTTCATTTTGCTGGTTGCGGCCGGGCTTGCTGCCGGTGCGATCCGCGCGTTTCACGAAGCGGGACTGTGGAACCACTTCCAGGATGTGGCATTTGATATGAGCAGTATCCTCTCTACGCACTCGCTGTTTGGAACGCTGCTGGAGGGGATTTTTGGCTATCAGGAAGCACCCAGCGTGAGTGAAGTCGCGGTCTGGTTTATCTATCTGATTCCGGCGTTGGTGCTGTTTGCGCTGCCGCCTCGTGCAGGTACGACGGCGTCTCGTACAGCACCCTGAAAAAATGTGGCGCAGAAAACTACTTAGTTACAACATACTTATTTAAAGGGATGAGTCATGACGATTAACTTCCGCCGTAACGCGCTGCAGTTGGGTATTGCTGCGCTGTTCGCCTCCGCTTTTACTGCTCATGCAGCTGATATTCCACAGGTTAAAGTCACCGTTAATGATAAACAGTGTGAACCGATGACCCTGACAGTGAATGCCGGGAAAACGCAGTTCATTATTCTGAACCACAGCCAGAAAGCGCTGGAGTGGGAAATCCTCAAAGGCGTGATGGTGGTGGAAGAACGCGAAAACATCGCCCCAGGTTTCAGTCAGAAAATGACCGTAAATCTGCAACCGGGTGAATATGACATGACCTGCGGTCTGCTGACCAACCCGAAAGGGAAGCTGATCGTGAAAGGCAGCGCAACGGCAGAGGCGGCGCAAAGCGATGCATTATTGAGTCTGAGTGGCGCGATTACTGAGTATAAAGCGTATGTCACGGCAGAGACCGCACAACTGGTGACCGGCACAAAAGCGTTTACCGATGCCATTAAAGCGGGTGATATCGAGAAAGCAAAATCACTGTATGCGCCAACGCGTCAGCATTACGAGCGTATTGAACCAATCGCAGAACTCTTCTCTGATCTTGATGGCAGTATCGATGCGCGTGAAGATGATTACGAACAGAAAGCGGCGGATCCGAAATTTACCGGCTTCCACCGTCTGGAAAAAGCCCTGTTCGGCGACAACAGTACGAAAGGCATGGAAAAATATGCCGACCAACTTTATACCGACGTAGTTGATCTGCAAACACGTATCAGCGAGTTGGCTTTCCCGCCGTCAAAAGTGGTGGGTGGCGCGGCTGCTCTGATTGAAGAAGTGGCGGCCAGCAAAATCAGCGGTGAAGAAGAACGCTATAGCCGAACTGACCTGTGGGACTTCCAGGCAAACGTCGATGGCGCGCAAAAAATCGTCAACCTTCTGCGCCCGCAGCTCCAAAAATCCAATGCGGAATTGCTGGCGAAAGTGGATGCCAACTTTAAGAAAGTGGATGCCATCCTGGCGAAATATCGCACCAAAGACGGGTTTGAAACCTATGACAAGCTGACCGATGCCGATCGTAACGCCCTGAAAGGGCCAATCACGACGCTGGCGGAAGATTTGTCTCAATTGCGCGGCGTACTGGGTCTGGATTAAGCACCATGCAGCAAGATAATGAAAACGGCGTGAGCGAACCGTCGCGCCGACGTTTACTGAAAGGGATGGGGGCATTGGGCGGCGCGCTGGCGCTGGCGGGGGGCTGCCCGGTGGCCCATGCTCAAAAACCGCAAAGTGCGCCGGGGACCTTGTCGCCGGCTGCCCGCAGCGAAACACAACCCTTCTACGGCGAACATCAGGCGGGTATTCTCACGCCCCAGCAGGCCTCTATGGTGCTGGTGGCCTTTGACATTCTGGCCAGTGATAAAACGGATCTCGAACGTCTGTTTCGCCTGTTGACGCGCCGTATCGCCTTCCTGACGACGGGAGGGCCAGCGCCTGAAACGCCAAATTCTCGCTTGCCGCCTATGGATTCAGGGATCCTCGGCGCCTGGATCGCACCTGATAATCTGACCATGACGCTCTCGGTGGGGCACGCGTTGTTCGATGAGCGCTATGGATTACAGGCTCAGATGCCGAAAAAACTGCAGAAAATGACGCGCTTTCCGAATGATTCACTGGATGCGGGCTTATGCCACGGGGATCTGCTGTTACAGATTTGCGCCAATACCCAGGATACGGTGATACATGCGTTGCGTGACATTATTAAGCACACGCCGGATCTCCTGAGCGTGCGCTGGAAGCGGGAAGGATTTATCTCCGATCACGCTGCACGCAGTAAGGGAAAAGAGACGCCGGTCAATCTACTGGGCTTTAAAGATGGCACCGCCAATCCCGACAGCTCAGACGCCAGGCTGATGCAGGATGTGGTGTGGGTGACCGCAGAACAAGGGGAACCTGCGTGGGCGACAGGGGGCAGTTATCAGGCCGTCCGGCTGATTCAGTTCCGCGTCGAGTTCTGGGACAGGACGCCGCTGAAAGAGCAGCAGACCATTTTTGGCCGCGATAAACAGACCGGGGCGCCGCTGGGCATGCAGCACGAGCATGATGTGCCGGATTACGCCAGCGACCCGGAAGGGAATGTGATTGCGCTGGATAGCCATATTCGACTGGCGAATCCGCGCACGGCAGAAACCCAATCCAGCCTGATGATGCGCCGTGGCTACAGTTACTCGCTCGGCGTGACCAATTCGGGGCAACTGGATATGGGACTGCTGTTCGTCTGTTATCAGCACGATCTGGAAAAAGGCTTCTTGGCCGTGCAAAAACGGCTGAATGGTGAAGCGCTTGAGGAGTACGTTAAGCCAATAGGCGGCGGCTACTTCTTCGCACTCCCCGGCGTAAAAAACGCCGACCGCTATCTGGGGCAATCCCTGCTGGAAGCCTGATCGTCAGCCCCGCTTTTCCTGCGGGGCTTCACTCTCATCCTCATGAATGAAAATATTATTTTTTGATCTAACCCATCTTCTGAAATAATTTTGTCATATCCCTGTAAGAGACTACTGTCAGAACAAAGAGAATTTTTCGTTAATGTAAAGTAAAAATGTTGTTGCGTTAATGATCGATTCTGATGTAATTATACGTATGAGCGGTAGTTCCCGGCAGTGATGGTCATTCACTATGGAGATCGCGAATGGTAAGGTCCTCAACTGGACATGCTTTTCACAGTAACCGCAGTACCTTACGCGGAAGTTTCTCCTCCGGTAGCCCACTCGTCACCCCTAAATTTCTCTCACTTCTTCTTAGCATTGTTACTGACGCCGTATACGGTGCGCGTAGCCGTGTGTGGTGTCTTTTTAGAAGGCAAGCTATGGCTTACAAGGAAGCCAACCCTCAGATGTGTGTGCGCATAATCGTGCTGCCAGCGGCACGTGTGATGTATACCTACAACTCAAGGTGCTATCCATGGGAAGACAAAAAGCAGTGATCAAAGCTCGTCGTGAAGCAAAGCGTGTGCTGAGACGGGATTCGCGTAGCCACAAACAACGTGAAGAAGAGTCGGTCACCTCGCTTGTGCAGATGAGCGGCGTAGAAGCAATTGGCATGGCGCGCGACAGCCGCGACGCAACACCAATTGCTGCGCGAAATGAGGCTCAGGCGCAGTACCTGAATGCCATTGAGAGTAAACAGCTGATCTTCGCTACGGGTGAAGCCGGATGTGGTAAAACCTGGATCAGCGCGGCAAAAGCAGCAGAGGCCCTGATACATAAAGATGTAGAAAGGATCATTGTCACCCGTCCAGTCCTGCAGGCCGACGAAGATCTCGGCTTCTTGCCTGGAGATGTATCTGAGAAATTCGCGCCTTATTTTCGCCCGGTCTACGATGTGCTGGTGAAACGTCTGGGTGCGTCTTTTATGCAGTACTGCCTGCGACCTGAGATTGGTAAGGTGGAAATCGCGCCGTTCGCTTATATGCGCGGACGTACATTTGAAAACGCAGTTGTCATTCTCGACGAGGCTCAGAATGTGACTGCAGCGCAGATGAAAATGTTTTTAACTCGCCTCGGGGAGAACGTCACGGTGATCGTGAATGGTGATATTACCCAATGCGATTTACCCGCTCACGTTCAGTCAGGGCTCAGTGACGCGTTAGCGCGTTTTGAAGAAGATGAGATGGTCGGGATTATCCGATTCAACAAAGACGATTGCGTACGTTCAGCGCTCTGCCAACGCACGCTTAATGCATACAGCTAGCGGTAGTGTGATCTCATAGCCCGGGAAACCGGGCTTTGTTTTTAGCCGTGTTCGTATTTGCGGCTATCTCACCGGGAAAATTGACTCTACTGAAAAGCGCTTCAAAGCGGAGGGCTGACGCTGTGCCTGTTTATCCGCTCCATAAAACAGCGTTTCGCCCGCTGGATCGATATTGATTTTCGAAACAAAATCTGGACTATCCCCGCCACCCACGAAACCATCGGTAAAGTGTTTTTTCAGGTCTTGGCGCAATTGCTACCCCTGCATATCGTGCCGCTCTCCCACCAGCCGATAGCCATTCTGAAACAGATACAGGAGATTACTGGTCATCTGGAACTGGTGTTTCCTGGCGACTATAACCCGTACAAAACGATGAACGAATACACCACCAACTGGGCGTTGCGTATGTACATAAAGCGGAACTGCTTGAGGTATGCGGTGGTGATCGGATTGTCTCTATAAATGCTGCGAGGGGGATACAGCAACCTATATTTATATGCGGCAGCTTAAGGCGGCCTGAACCAGTAACAGTGAGAGTCAGCAATAAACTGATATAACGATGGATTAAGATCGACAGGCAGTTTTACCGGAAGTCGGCACTGAATATAATAATATTGCAGATTAAATATAATTACGTCATGAATACTGAAGGAGTATTTATTTTATCCAAAAATATATTGAGTGCTACACAGTTAACTTTTATTAAATATTCTTCTTATTAACCTGCCCCATTGATATTCGTCAAAAAAGTAAACTCTAAAGGAGAGTATCCGTTTTATACAGGAACAGTATTTATCATTCTGACCAGTGCAGTCAGTTATGGACAGATGCGCCACAATAAAAGGATATCAGCAATGAGTGGAAAACCCGCGAGCCGGATAAGCGACGGCGTGGCGAACGGTCAGATTGTGCAGGGTTCGCTGACCGTTCTGATAGGCAGTCAGGGCGGCATTGCCTGTTCTGTGTGCCCGGACGGCGTCACCGAAGGCGACCCGGTTAACCCCGTTCTCGGTGCCAAAGTCCTGCCCAATGAAGTGGATGTCGCGCTGCCCGGTCCGGTGCCCTTTGTTATCAGCCGCAGCTATTCCAGTTACCGGACCCCGACACCGGCCCCTGTGGGGTTATTCGGCCCCGGCTGGAACCAGGCGGCGGAAGTCAGCCTGCTGGTGAAGGCGGATACGCTTATCCTCAACGACGATAAAGGTCGCAGCATCACCTTCGACCCGCTCAGCGCAGGCGAACTGACCTACAGCCGCAGTGAGAAATTATGGATAGTCCGCGGCGGGGCCGCAGTCCTGGAAGGCGGGCAGTCAGACGTACTGCAACCGCTGTGGCAGACGCTCCCGGAAGAGGCACGACATCACCCTGAGCTGTACTTTGTGACCAGCGACCCGCTGGGGCCCTGGTGGATATTCAGCCATGAAGGTGCGGTGCAGCCGGGCCGTCAGCTGCTGCAGATGCAGCGTGACCGCTTCGGGCGCAGCATGGTGCTGGAACGGGCGCAGGAGGGGGAGTTTACGGGGCGCATCACTGGCGTCACCGACGGCAGTGGCCGGCATTACCGGCTGGTGCTGATACAGGCGGTTGCCGCCACGGAACAGGACAGCGGCGTCAGGCTGGCGGCCGTCTGGCTGGCGCGTGATGGCGGCGAGACGATACCGGAACAACCGCTGGCGCGCTACGGCTACAGCGCACACGGCGAACTGCTCAGCGTGTCTGACCGCAGCGGCACGGAGGTGCGCGCCTTTGCTTACCACCCGGGCTGTCCGGGGCGGATGAGCGGGCAGCGACATACCGGTCGCCCGGCGACGGCGTATGAGTACGACGATGAAGGCCGGGCGGTACGACAGCTAACCGAAGACGGCCAGGGACTGGACTATCACTTTGACTACCAGCCGGACAAAACCCTCGTCACCTACAGCGACGGCAGACAACGGACGTATCACACCGAAGGTGAAGGCGGCTTAAAGCGGGTGGTCAGAATCGACCACCCGGACGGCAGTCGCGTGGAGAAAAAGTACGATGCGAGCGGACGGCTGACCGCCATCATCGACCCGCTGGGCAGAAAGACCACCTGGGCACTGGATGTGGTCAGCGGCGCTGTCAGCAGCATCAAAGGGCCGGACGGAAAAGAAACCCGCTTCGATTATAACTGCCAGGGCCAGCTGACCACCATATTGTCCCCGGACGGCAGCGCCACCTGCAACGACTATGATTCTCTCGGGCGGATAACTGCACAGACGGCGGCAGACGGCAGCACCATCCGCTACCACTATGCCGGTGCCACAGACGAACAGCCGACAACAATCGAAGACGCTGCAGGTGGAAAAAGACACCTGCAGTGGAGCCGCTATGGCCAGCTTGTCCGTTATACCGACTGCAGCGGTTATAAAACTACTTACACGTATGACCCGTGGGGCAATCTGACCGAAACCCGCGGCGAGGAAGGCAGTCACCTTACGCATGAGTACGACGCACGCGGCAACCGGGTCAGCAGCACCGACGCTGAAGGGCGAACCACCCGTTACCGGTACAACCGTGCAGGTGACGTTACCTCTGTGATTCTTCCGGATGGCAGAGAACAGCTTCTGACCCGTGACAAACGCGGTCATCTCACCGAAACCCGTCAGGGCGGGCTGGTGAGGGAATACCATTACGACCTGGCGGGGCGGCTCACCGGTCTGACCAACGAGAACCGGCGTCCGTACCGCTTCAGCTATGACGTGATGGACCGGCTGACGGAGGAGGTGGCGTTTGATGGCAGAGCACAGCGCTACCGCTATGACGCGGCGGGCCGGCTGACCGGGCGGGATGACGGTGACATTCATCATCAGTACGACTATGACGACAGCGGACGTCTGAGTGCGCACCATTGCGAAACGGAAGACCGCCGCACGACAACCAACTACCGTTACAGTGATGCGGGGCAACTGACCGAAGTCAGGGACAACAACACCAGCGTCAGCTGGCGCTATAACGCGGGCGGGCACATCGCCGAAGAAGTGCAGACCGCATATAACGCCGACGGGGAGGCCATCTGGCAACACAAAACCGGCCACCGTTACGACGCACCGGGCAATGAACAGCAGACACAGTACGGCGCGCTGCCGCAGGCCGGCTGGCAGCGCTACGGCAGCGGGCATCTTATCGGCGTCAGCCTGGGCGGTCATGTCATGGTGGAGCTGGCGCGCGATAAGCTGCACCGGGAAGCGGAGCGGGTATTCGGGCCTTGCCGGGAGCAGCGGCGCTACACGGTAGCGGGCCAGCTGGCAGAAAAAGTGACCGGCAGTGAGTCACAGGACTACCGGTACGACATCCTGGGTCAGCTCACCGGCACCGGTGCAGAACGGCAGTATGGTTACGATGAACACGGACGTTTAATCAGCGCGGTACAGCCGGGTCTCAGCGCGGTGTACCGCTACGATCCGGCGGGCAACCGGGTGGACGGGGAAGGACGACAGCAGTTCGACAACCGTCCGGCAAAAGACGCCATCTGGCAGTATGAGTATGATGCGTGGGGCAACCTCATCAAAAAATACAACGAGCGGGAGAAGCATCTTTACACTTACGACCTGCTGCACCGCTTGACGGGCTACGAGAAACAGACCCCGGCGGGTGCCATCACCCGTGCGACCTACAGCTACGACCCGTACGGGCGGCGCATCAGCAAAACAATAAAACGCAATAACCAGAGCGACACCACGCGCTACGGCTGGGATGGGGACAGGCTGGTGCAGACGGAGAAAAACGGCCAGAAAATGTACACTCTCTACGAACCCGGCAGCTTTACGCCGCTGCTGAGGGTGGAAAGCGAGGGCGGAGACGAAGCGTATACCCCTCTGGCACAGAAGTTACAGCAGCACAGCCAGATACCGTTTACCGCGCAGGAGTATGAAGACATGGAGCGTCTGGAGGACGAACTGAGGACCGGAAACCTGTCGGAACGTAGCCGCAACTGGCTGGAATTTGCGAACATCCCAGCACAATTGATGGCGGCGCAGCTTGACCCGCTGCCGGTGGTGAATATCCGAAAAATTCATCTTTATCAGTGTGACCACCGTGGCGCGCCGGTGGCGCTGATCAACCAGGAGGGACAGACGGACTGGAAGGCTGAATTAGACCCGTGGGGAAATGTTCTTTCCGAAGACAATCCGAAGAAGATGGAGCAGACGCTGAGGCTGCCGGGCCAGTGGTATGACGAGGAGTCGGGGCTGCACTATAACCGGCACCGGTATTATGATCCGGCGCAGGGGATATATATCACGCAGGATCCGATAGGGCTGAGAGGAGGATGGAATCTATATCAGTATCCGCTGAATCCAATATTGAAAATTGATCCACTTGGATTAAGTGGTATTGATGATTTAGGTATCTGGCTCGGTCAACCGGGTATGAAAGAGGCGTATAATAATGCAGTTGCTCAATACGAGGATTCAATTCCTCAACCTACATCCATTTGGGAATTTACAGGGTGGAATGAGGATAAAGGGCGTAAGTTTGGGAATAGCTATGTAAATGTTAATGCGATGTGCAAAGATCAATTTGGTAACACCAAATCTGTTAATGCTCGGACCTTTCAAACAGGTCTGTTCTCTATTAATGAGATTGACGCTGGTAGAGGGGTACCGGATCCTAGTGAAAACGTTTCAAGTAAATCTGCACCTGTAAATACCATTGCAGACTGTATGGATGGTCTTGCAAAAGCTCATTCAAGGGCATTAACATGTGGCTCAAAGAGTGGTTATCGATGCTTTATGGATACTGGCGCAACGCCAGCGCTGGGTAAAAAATTGTGTGAATAATGACAGCTGAAATAAAGTGGAGAAACAGGTGAATAAAGTTTCTGAATTGCCTCCAGGAATAGGGTTGGCGGTTTCTTATGTTATTTGTGTGAATGTCTGTGTATTTACAAGAAACTCTTTTAAAATTATTGTATGGTATATTTTTGGTGACTCCTTTCAGAGCGGATGGTTAATAACTTTTTTAAACTTAATGTCTTGTTCCATAATGTTTTGGTGTGGTTGCCTTGCGGGTTATTTAATACATAAAAATTCTATTTTCCATGCTTCATTAGCCGTGGCTTTGGGTGTCATGTTTACTTATCTGCTTTCGGGAGTGAATTCTGATGAGTACATCTTGCTTCTTGAAAGTGTACTAACAGGCGCTGTTTTAGGGGGAATTGGGGGCGGATGTGCAGTGTTAGCAAGAAAATTCCGAAGTAAGGGAAATCCAACCCCTAACAAGAATTGAGCAAGACTTGTGAGTTTTTTTAAACACGACGTAATGAACCTGCTGCATCGCTTGACGGGTTATGAGAAACAGACCCCGGCAGGTACGGTCACACAGGCCCGCTATCAGTACGACCCATACGGGCGGCGCATCAGCAAAATGCAATAACTAGAGCGACACCACAAGCTACGGGTGGGATGGTGACCGTCTGGTGCTGATGGAGAAAAACGGGCATAAAGTTCACACGCTCTACGAACCCGGCAGTTTTACGCCATTGTTGAGCGTGGAAAGCGAGGGCTGAGACGAAGCGTATACGCCACTTGTACAGAAGTTACAGCAGCACAACCAGATACCGTTTACTGCGCAGGAGTATGCGGATATGGAGCTTTTGGAAGACGAACTGAGGACAGGAAACCTGTCGGAAAGAAGAAGCAACTGGCAGGGATTTGTGAATATCCCTGCCCACCTGATGGCGGCGCAGCTTGACCCGTGGGGAAATGTTCTTTCCGAAGACAATCCGAAGAAGATGGAGCAGCCGCTGAGGCTACCGGGTCAGTGGTATGACGAGGAGTCTGATCTCCTCCCTGAAAACAGTGCCAGTCTAAACTGAAGTATCCCCGGTCGGGGATTCTCATCCCCCCGGCGTGTGCGACATGCGAAAAAAAAGCCCGTACTTTCGTACGAGCTCTCTCTTAAATATGGCGGTGAGGGGGGGATTCGAACCCCCGATACGTTGCCGTATACACACTTTCCAGGCGTGCTCCTTCAGCCACTCGGACACCTCACCATATTGTTGTTCCTGTGTTGCTGGAACGGGCGCTAATGTAAGGAAATCCGCCTTTTACGTCAATCACCTTTTCTAAAAAATCGTGCGTTTACACAAACTTCAAGCAATATGAGGCTTAATTAAGCAGAAACTGCTTTTTTTGCCAGCAGGCTTAAATTTGTTATGCTGATGATCCTTATGAAAATGATGATGATAAGTGCGAGTAGATTCCGCATAACAACACGCAGGAGACAGTATGGATATAATTTTCTATCACCCGACATTCGACACGCCATGGTGGCTGAACGCGTTGGCAAAAGCGATTCCTGGGGCTAACGTTCGCGAATGGAAAGAGGGTGATAACGCTCACGCGGATTATGCGCTGGTATGGCATCCTCCGGTGGAAATGCTGGCAGGTCGGAAGTTAAAAGCCGTGTTTGCACTGGGGGCAGGTGTCGATTCCATTCTGAGTAAGCTGAAAGCGCATCCAGAAATGTTGGCGCCGTCCATTCCGTTGTTCCGCCTGGAAGATACGGGAATGGGGTTGCAGATGCAGGAATATGCGGTGAGCCAGGTGTTGCATTGGTTCCGTCGTTTTGATGACTATCAGGCGCAGAAGAATGAATCTGTGTGGAGGCCGCTGCCGGAATATTCTCGTGAGGAATTTACTATCGGCATCATGGGGGCGGGCGTGTTAGGCGCGAAAGTCGCCGAAAGTCTGCAGGCGTGGGGATTCCCGCTTCGTTGCTGGAGTCGTAGCCGCAAATCCTGGCCTGGAGTGGAAAGTTTTGCCGGTGAAGAGGAACTTGCAGCGTTTTTGAGCCAAACCCGGGTTCTGATTAATCTGCTGCCGAATACCGCGGAGACGGTGGGGATTATTCATGCCGGACTGCTGGCGCAGTTGCAGGATGGGGCGTACGTGCTCAACCTGGCGCGTGGTGTTCACGTCAATGAAGACGATCTGCTGTCGGCGCTGGAGAGTGGAAAACTTAAGGGCGCAATGCTTGATGTGTTCAGCCGTGAACCATTGCCGAAAGAGAGCCCACTCTGGAAACACCCTCGCGTGGCGATGACGCCACATATCGCGGCGGTGACGCGACCCGCCGAAGCGGTGAAATTTATTTCCCACACCATTTTGCAGCTGGAAAACGGTGAACCCGTGACAGGGCAAGTGGATCGCGAGCGAGGCTACTGATGGAAACCCGGTTAGCGCCGGGTTACGACTAAAAAACGGCGACGATTCCTGCTATCCTTGACGTAAAATGAATACAGGAGAAAGTGATGTATCCCGTTGACCTGCATATGCACACCGTCGCCAGCACCCACGCTTACAGCACTCTGAGTGACTATATCGCGGAAGCCAAACGTAAAGGTATCAAGCTGTTCGCTATTACGGATCATGGACCGGATATGGCTGATGCCCCGCATCACTGGCATTTCATTAATATGCGTATCTGGCCGCGTCTGGTTGATGGGATAGGCATTCTGCGTGGCATTGAAGCCAACATTAAAAATATTGAGGGTGAGATTGACTGCACAGGTCCAATGCTCACCTCCCTGGATTTAATCATTGCAGGGTTCCATGAGCCGGTGTTTGCGCCGCACGATAAAGACACCAACACCCAGGCGATGATTGCCACCATGGCCAGTGGTCATGTGCACATTATTAGCCATCCGGGAAACCCCAAATATCCGGTTGATATTACAGCGATCGCACAGGCTGCCGCGAAATATCAGGTCGCATTGGAAATCAATAACTCCTCCTTCTTACATTCGCGTAAAGGCAGTGAAGAGAATTGTCGCGCCGTGGCAGCAGCAGTGCGTGATGCCGGGGGCTGGGTGGCATTAGGATCAGACTCCCATACGGCGTTCACGTTAGGGGAGTTTGCCGAGTGCCGAAAAATTCTCGACGAGGTGAACTTCCCGGAAGAGCGGGTTCTCAACGTTTCGCCAAAACGGTTGCTGACATTCCTGGAATCGCGTGGCATGGAACCAATCCCGGAATTTGCTGAACTTTAATTGAATTGTTAATAACTGGAATACCTAAATGAACGAGTTTTCTATCCTGTGTCGCGTGCTGGGATCGCTGTACTACCGCCAACCACAGGACCCTTTACTGGTTCCGCTGTTTACGCTGATTCGTGAAGGTAAATTGTCAGCCAGTTGGCCACTGGAACAAGATGATTTTTTGGCCCGGTTACAGAAAAGCTGTGATATGGCGCAACTGGCGGCAGATTATAATGCCTTGTTCGTCGGTGATGAGTGCGCGGTGCCGCCTTATCGCAGTGCATGGGTAGAAGGCGCTGCCGAGTCTGAGGTCCGGGCATTCCTTTCTGCTCGCGGAATGCCTCTGGCGGATACGCCGGCCGATCATCTTGGCACGTTGCTGTTGGCGGCATCATGGCTGGAAGATCAGTCAGCTGAAGATGAAAGTGAAGCGCTGGAAACCTTGTTCGTTGAATATCTGCTCCCCTGGTGCGGAACATTCCTGGGCAAAGTAGAAGCGCATGCAACGACGCCGTTCTGGCGTACGATGGCACCGCTGACACGTGATGCGATCAGCGCGATGTGGGACGAGTTGCAGGAAGACGCTGAAGAGTGAATGTGATCTGAATCACTATTTACTGCAAGCTTAATGTAGTGCTTGCATGATTTGTGTGCGCGATCGCATTCGTATGCGGTTTTTCTGCTATGATGCGGCCCATGAACATACTTCTCTCCATTGCAATTACAACGGGCATTCTCTCCGGTATCTGGGGATGGGTGGCCGTGTCTCTGGGCTTGCTCAGTTGGGCCGGTTTTCTGGGGTGCACAGCCTATTTTGCGTGCCCTCAGGGCGGCTTGAAAGGGCTGGCGATGTCGGCATGTACGCTATTAAGCGGCATGGTATGGGCACTGGTGATCATTCATGGCAGTGCGCTTGCACCGCATCTTGAGATTGTCGGCTATATCATGACCGGAATTGTCGCGTTCCTGATGTGCATTCAGGCTAAGCAACTGTTGCTTTCCTTTGTTCCGGGAACCTTTATCGGGGCATGTGCGACGTTCGCAGGACAGGGGGACTGGCGGTTGGTTTTGCCTTCGCTCGCCCTGGGGCTGGTTTTTGGCTACGCGATGAAAAACAGCGGACTCTGGCTGGCATCCCGCCGGGCGCGAGGCGCATCGCAAGCGGTGCCCAGCAAATAAAAAAAGCGTGAGAAGATCTCACGCTTTTTTTTGCTTTGCGTATCAGGATTCCGGAGGGACTGACAGATGGCGATATTTCACCAGAATGTCGTTCTGACGCTCTGATTTATTCTGCAGATCCCACAAACCGCGATCAATACCGTCATTAATCAGGAAGATAACGCCTGTTTCAATAGCAGACATCAGACATAGCATGACCGGTTCGTTAGAGGTGTAGCCAATCTCACCTTCCAGCAGACGTTGATAATCGATGAAGCGGAATACCCCTGCCTGGACTTCATAAGACAGGATGGTCTTGCTGGTGTTTACGGAGGAGAGGATCTCACCGGTACTGACGTTAACCACACGCAGGTTGACGGCAATTTGATCAAGCTGGTACTGCGTGTCCGCACCAATACCAAAGTACCGGGCGCCCACACCACCTGATTTCACATTGCTTTCATAGCCGATGATCGACCCTTCCACCATAATATTCGCAGCAGTCAATGATTGCAGCGGTATACGGTTATTGATGGCAACGGTGCCATTTTCTTGCGCTGCGCGAATGATTTTACGTTCGTTCAGCAGGTTTTGCAGTCCCTGACGTTCCAGCGGGACGAACCAACGAGAATCTTTTAGCGCTGTCACCAGCATGGCAGTAGCACTCTGTGGCACTGCGGTTGAGAAGTTACTTGCCGGATAAGGTTTAAATTGTCCGGTTTCATCCTGGATATTGTAAACCGAGACAAAAATCTTACCTGTCGGCATAGGCAAATGCGTCAAGTCTTTATAACTTTGCGCACGGGGCATTAATGTCGGCTTAGCGGCTTCTTTAGGCGGGGCGGTTAAGCATCCGCTCAGTAAGCATACGGCAACCAAAATCAGTAAGCGCTGCATGATTATTGTCCTTTTGTGGCTGATGCTTAAAAATCGGTTGAATTTGTTTGTAAACCTGACACCTCAATGGTGGAGACTTTACCTGTTTTTCTGTCTGTGACATTCAACTTCAGTTGACCATCCGTATTGGATATATCAATGATGAAATCACTGGTCACCATCCTGCCGGGTTTCCCGGTATTAATATTGGTGAGTAACCCCCCCAGTATTTGCGACTGAATTGCCTGGGTGAAGTTATCTAACGCAGAGGGTGTTTCAATCCCAAAGTCGTCATCGAAATCAGGATCTTTATAGGAGTTCTGCGCCTGGGCGCTGTTTAATAGAAATGCCCCATTATTGGGGTTTCCGCCAAAGTTAGGATTTCGGAACTGGAATGTCATATTGCCAGCCCAACTGAGTGGCGAAATAATCATGAGTATAACTACTGCATGTTTAACACGCATGACAGCCTCCGGACAAAGAATATGTATTAGAATTCATCACGCGCTAAATCACCGGTGCCTAATAGCGTTTGGTCTATTTGCCGGCGATTTAATGCATCCTCAGTTTCTGTTAGTGCGAAGACAACCGTTCGCTCGAAGTCTCGTTTCGTCGGGAATAAAAATGTCTGGAAGATAACGTCCTGGTTTACCGTTATGGTGATCCAACTTCCCCAACGCGCACTGGGTCTTTCATTTATGGTTAAGTTGCCTGTGTATTTACTTTCCCACTTATCGCTAAAGGCACGATAAAAATCATGCCCAATAGACGAAACCGTGTGGTCAGTTAACAATCCGGGAACCTCGACTTCAACTGCGTGTAGATTCCCGGAGGCAAGGAGTAATTCAGCCGCTACAATCCAGGTCAGATAGCGTTTCATGGCTTTACCGCCTGAGGTTATCGTTTGCCCACGAAACCGCCTGTGTTCGGTTTTTGACTGCTATCTTCTTGAAAAGATTATAAAGGTGCGTCTTGACCGTGTTTTCGCTGATAAACAGCGAACGAGCGATTTCAATATTTGACGCGCCGATACGTAGCTTATTAAGGATCTCTTTTTCGCGGTGCGTGAGAAGTGCCGACTCTGTGCTGTTATAGCGATAGTTTCCTGAATGCGTTATCAGGTAACTGGCCAGTTTCTGCGAAAAGTAGCATTCACCGCGCAAGACCCCTTGCAATCCGTTTACGACACGCTCTTCATCTTCTGCTGCGTAAAACACGCCATTGATATGAGGCCAGTTTTCAATATCCCTGTACGGATAATCGTCGGGAGTATTCAACAATAATGTTTTTAAATTATTGTTTTTCCGGCTTAAGTTGTCTTGCCAGTAATGGATGAGCTTTTTATCGGCTTCCATCATATCCAGTAAAACAATGCAGCTGGCAGAGATATCATCCAGAGAACGTTGAATATTGTGCAGTTTTCCGGTTAACGCCAGAGATTGCTTTAAATGTTGCAATAAGGCCGTAGCTTGCAGGGACGGTTTAGTGATCAACAATAATGTATGACCATGAATACTATGGACTTCATTAAACATGATGAAACCCCACTTTTTTTTAGTCGCACACCTGACAGCTACCTCTACTAAAATAGAGGCACCAGAAGTACTGACAGATGTTGCACTGCTGTTTGTAGAAATAAATCAGCCCTAATGGGCAAAATATAAAACTAATGGACTACATCTGATTTCAATCTAGTCATTACAAACCTTAAAGCAAGTGTTAAACTTGTAACTAAATGTAAAAATATATATTAATATGTTAATCATAAGGTTTTTTTAAGATTAGATTTGATAAGAAAGTTGTACATTTTGCCGTTATTGCATAGATTTAAAAAATCATACAAATTATATTAAGCAATTGATTTTAAGGTATTTGTGTAATTTTTGATTACGACTTTCTTCCTTTTTTATTTTAAAGAATTCGTTCTGGATTCCAGCGATCATTTTTAAGTGCAAAAAAAACGACGCTTGTAACGACTCGTGCTGCCAGACTATCTTCCGTGCTACAGAACCCCATTAAAATGTACCGGGAACGCCAGTTTTCCCCTTTGCATAGAAATGCAATGCGCCCTGACTTTGAAAAAATAAAAACGACGGAAATAACAGCGGGATTAGTGGTTAATTAGCACTTTGGTGTGAACCGAAATATCAAAATACAACTCGCGGGTGAGTTATTTAAAATGTTTCCGCAGACATACTCTTCATCGTAACGCGGCGTTAACAAAAAGCGCATCGCGTTAACAATAAATTTGACAAGTTTTTTAATTTATCTTCATGTACGACCAGGTCCAGGGTGACAACATGAAAAACAAATTGTTATTTATGATGTTAACAATACTGGGTGCGCCTGGGATTGCATCCGCGACAAGTTATGATATGGCAACGTCAGAATATAACTTTGCGGTAAATGAATTAAGCAAGTCTTCATTTAATCAGGCAGCCATTATTGGTCAAGTCGGCACGAATAATAGTGCGAATGTTCGCCAGGATGGCTCAAAACAGTTGTCCGTCGTTTCACAAGATGGTGGAAATAACCGGGCGAAGGTTGACCAATCAGGAGCTTATAACCTTGCGTACATTGATCAGAAGGGTAACTCTAATGATGCAAGTATTTCGCAAGGTTCATATGGTAATACTGCGATGATTATCCAGAAAGGCTCTGGAAATAAAGCAAATATTACTCAGTATGGTACGCAAAAAACAGCAGTTGTGGTGCAGAGACAGTCGCAAATGGCTATTCGCGTTATTCAACGTTAATACCTTTACGACGTTTAAATCAATCCGATGGGGGTTTACCATGAAACTTTTCAAAGTGGCAGCTATTGCAGCAATCGTAGTTTCTGGCAGTGCTCTGGCTGGTGTTGTTCCGCAATATGGCGGCGGCGGTAATGGTGGTTGGCCTGGACATGGCGACAACGGCCCGAATTCACATTTGAGCATTTACCAGTACGGTGGTGGTAACTCAGCTGTCGCCTTGCAATCTAATGCTAAAAACTCTGATCTGACGATTACTCAACACGGCGGCGGAAACGGTGCAGATGTTGGTCAGGGTTCTGATGACAGCTCTATCGATCTGCTGCAAAAAGGCTTCGGCAACAGCGCGACTCTCGACCAGTGGAACGGCAAAGAATCCACTATGTCTGTTAAACAGTTCGGTGGTGGTAACGGTGCGCTGGTGGATCAGACTGCTTCTGGCTCGGATGTGACCATCAAACAGGTTGGCTTTGGCAACAATGCGACAGCCCATCAGTACTAATACAGAATCTGTATTATAGAAAACAGGGCGAATGCCCTGTTTTTTTTCGGGAGGACATTATGCATACGTTATTACTCCTTGCAGCGCTGACCAACCAAATTACCTTCAACACGACTCAGCAGGGTGAAATGTACACCATCATCCCTCAGGTTACGCTGACGCAGCCCTGTATGTGCCAGGTACAAATTGTCTCTTTGCGAGAGGGTGTTTCGGGGCAAAGTCGCACACAGCAGAGAAAGACGCTTTCTTTACCCGCTAATCAACCGATTGATTTAACTAAACTGAGTTTAAATATTTCAGCGGGGGACTCCGTTAAAATTGTAGTGACCGTTTCGGACGGACAAACACTGCATTTATCTCAGGAATGGCCGTCCTCTGCGACATCGTCATAATCATCTGATTTATTAATATAAATGATATGGCAGGGGAGCGGTTGTTGTTCTATGACTATAAAGAGGCGTCCACGCCATTGACGTGAACCTCCATCTCAGCTGTAAAGGAAAACACCGACCCCTCAAGGATGATTTATCATTGAGGAGCGCTATCATGTTTACACGTTGGCCCAGGCTTCTTCTGACGACGAGCATGGCTGCTCTTATTCTTTTTTCTGTCTCGACAATGGCTGAAAAGAAAGTGCAAGGCGGCATTATTCATTTTCGCGGCGAAATCGTTGAGTCTCCTTGTGATGTTTCATCCCGGCAGCAGCAGGTTTCCCTGTCTTGTGCGCATAATGGCGCGATGAAAACCAACCAGTTTACCCTCCAGCAGGTGTCGACCGCGCCTCAACAGATTCAGCAGATTGCCAACGTGAAAATGCATTATCTTAATGCGCAAAAAAACATGGCGATTTTGAGTATTGAGTACAAATAGGCCGCTGAAACGGCAACAACGCAAACTGTCATTAAAAAGCGCGATTTCATTGAAACCCCTGCTGTACACTTAGAAGATAGACTCAAGTTAGGGGGATTTATGAAATCGCGTGTTCATGTTCTGCACGGTGACATTACGCAGGTGGCTGTAGATGTGATCGTTAATGCCGCAAACTCTTCATTACTGGGGGGCGGGGGCGTTGATGGTGCAATTCATCGTGCCGCAGGACCGGCACTGCTCGAGGCGTGCAAAAAAGTGATACAGCAGATGGGCGAGTGTCCTGCGGGCCATGCGGTTATCACTCTGGCGGGCGATCTCCCCGCTAAAGCAGTGATCCATGCAGTCGGTCCGGTCTGGCAGGGTGGGGAGCACCGTGAAGCGGAACTGCTGGAAGATGCTTATCTGAATAGTCTGCAACTGGCGCTGGCCAACGGTTACAACTCCATTGCTTTTCCTGCCATCAGCACCGGTGCGTATGGGTATCCGCGCGCAGCGGCTGCCGAGATCGCCGTGAAAACGGTGTCGAAATTTCTTATCCGTCGCGCCTTGCCCGATCAGGTGTATTTCGTTTGTTATGATGAAGAAAATGCTCACTTGTACTCACGCTTGCTGACTCAACAGGGCGATGAGGATACCTTCTGAGATGACGCGACTTGAACGAGCGGTCGCGCCTCTTTGTTCAAGCCATCCAGGTGAGTGTGGGATCCTTGCGCTGGGTGATGGTATGGATGCATTCGCCGCCCGTTACCGGCTTACTGAAATGGCAGAACGTACCCTGGATGTGCAGTATTACATTTGGGAAAACGACATGTCCGGGCGTTTGCTGTTTTCGGTGTTAATGGCAGCGGCAAATCGGGGTGTCCACGTTCGCCTGCTTTTAGATGATAACAACACCCCAGGGCTGGACGATACGCTCCAGTTGCTGGACAACCATCCTAATATTGAAGTCCGCCTGTTTAATCCGTTCTCGTTTCGCACGCTGCGCGTACTGGGATATTTAACCGATTTTGCGCGGCTGAACCGCCGTATGCACAACAAAAGCTATACGGCGGATGGGGTTATCACACTGGTCGGCGGGCGAAACATTGGTGACGCCTATTTCGGTGCAGGGGAGGAGCCACTGTTTTCCGATCTTGACGTGATGGCCGTCGGTCCGGTGGTGAAAGAGGTGGCCGATGACTTTGAACGTTACTGGCATTGTGGATCGGTTTCTACCCTGCAGGATGTGCTGGAACTGCCCGAACGCGAGCATCTTCACCATCTCGACTTCCCTGAATCCTGGTATAACGACGACATGACTCGCCGTTACTTAAATAAACTGGAGACCAGCCAGTTTATGTCGCACCTTGATGGCGGTTCGCTGCCTTTGATTTGGGCGAAAACCCGGCTTCTTAGCGATGATCCCTCAAAAGGCGAAGGGAAAGCCCAGCGTCATTCGCTGCTGCCGCAACGATTGTTTGATGTGATGGGCTCTCCGTCAAAGCGAATCGATATTATCTCAGCCTATTTTGTCCCGACCCGCGCTGGTGTTATTCAACTGCTGCAACTGGTCAGGAAAGGCGTCAGGATAGCGATTCTGACCAATTCTCTGGCGGCGAATGATGTGGCAGTTGTCCATGCGGGGTATGCGCGCTGGCGCAAAAAATTGCTTCGCTACGGAATTGAGTTATATGAACTGAAACCGACCAACACGCGTGACGCAGGGCTTCACGATCGTGGATTAACGGGAAACTCTGGCTCCAGTCTGCATGCAAAAACCTTCAGTATTGATGGCAATAAAGTGTTCATCGGCTCGCTTAATTTTGACCCTCGCTCGACGTTGCTGAATACCGAAATGGGATTTGTCATAGAAAGTGAGGCGTTGGCGTCGCTTATTCATGAGCGTTTTATACAACGGCAGCGCGATTCAGCCTGGCAACTGCGTCTGGACAAGTGGGGGCGCGTCAATTGGGTCGATCGCCAACAGAGCGAAGAAGTGGTACTAAAAAAAGAACCCGCCACAGGATTCTGGAAGCGGGTTCAGGTGCGACTGGCGTCGTTATTACCGATTGAATGGTTGCTCTAGACTAAATTCCACATAGTGGAAATTAATTGGCCACCGCATCATTTTTATCACGTTTAACCGGCGGTTTGCCCGAAAACAAAAATTTCAACAACGGTACGCGTAAATGGATTTCGTACAGAATTAACGCAATACCAATGACAAAGACCAGACCGCATATAAATCCGAGCAAGTTAGATGAAATATGTGGGGTGATGTAGGCCCCGAAAAACAGCGTTAAGGGGTGGTGTACCAGGTAGATAAAGAGCGACGCATTGACAAAATAGGTGACGCGAGCCGATTGAAAATTCAGTAAACGATGCCCCAGAGAAAAGACCACATTCACCATCCACAGCCCCATCACCATGGTAATGACATACTCCGCTTCATACATCCAGGCATCACCGTTGCCGTAATGCTGGTTCAGCAGATAGGCCGCAAAGGCAAGGCCTGCGGCAATGGTGCATCCGCGTGAAGGCGTCGTGAAGAGCGCTTTCAAATTAGGCGAGATAAACGCCAGCGCGCCCAGCATGAAAAAGGGAACGTAAAACAAGGTTTGCATGACGACGAAATTGAACAGGCCGTCACTGAGTATGGGAGGATAGAGGACAAGAATAGTGCGTCTGACGACCGCGTAACCCACACCGAGTAAGAAAAAGATGAAGGTCAGTTTCGGCATGGAAATATGTGTCATCAACGTGTTTTCAGCGGCGTCCAGACGTTTTTTAATTTGGGTAAACACCCACATGCTCAGCGTCGTTAATACCACCAGTACCAGCAAAAACCAGAGGTGAGAAATTAATTCCCAGGCCAGCGCATTATATTTATCGTAAGCCGAGAGGGTATGCCAGCTGTCCGCCTTTCCTTTGACATATTGCAACATAATAAATTGTGGCAATGTGAGTAGAGGAATGGCGGTCAACATGGGAATTCCCACGCGTTCTACGCGGACCTTCCACCAGCGTTTTAAGGGATAACGCAGGAATAGCATGTACGAAAAATAACCCGAAATAACAAAAAAGACCTGCATGCGAAACGCATGGACAAAATCATTAAAGAGCGTAAGCCACCACGACGGCTCCGCACTGTTCACATGCCATGTATGACCTGAATATATCAGTGAGATATGAAAGGGGATCCCCAACAACATCAGCCAGGCGCGGATGGAGTCAAGAAAGTATTCACGTTGCGGGGGTACTGGATTCATAGATGGACACGCATTCTCAGACTTTTCGTCTTATCCCGAAGACAAATTATGGTTACATTCGAAGGCAACCCTACACCAAGTCCAACAACCTGTCTCCAGGATAAGCACTGAAAGTGAAGATAGGCGTATGAACCTGCTTAATCCATGAGCCAGCGCGCTGAACGATGGCTCGATTCAGTTGTCGGAATGCCTGATTATCCATTAAAATGGATCGGATCGATATAAGCACACAAAGGGGGAAGTGCTTACTTATTATGAAACATAAACTACAAATGATGAAAATGCGTTGGTTGAGTGCGGCCGTCATGTTAACGCTGTACACGTCGTCGAGCTGGGCGTTCAGTATTGATGATGTGGCGAAGCAAGCTCAATCCTTAGCCGGTAAAGGCTATGAGGCGCCGAAAAGTAACTTGCCCTCCGTTTTCCGCGACATGAAATATGCGGATTATCAGCAGATCCAGTTTAATCACGACAAAGCCTACTGGAGCAATCTCAAAACCCCATTCAAGCTCGAGTTCTACCACCAGGGTATGTACTTCGACACACCAGTCAAGATCAACGAAGTGACCGCAACAGCGGTAAAACGAATTAAATATAGCCCAGATTATTTTAATTTTGGCGATGTGCAGCATGACAAAGACACCGTAAAAGATCTCGGATTTGCCGGGTTCAAAGTGCTGTACCCGATCAACAGCAAAGATAAAAACGATGAAATCGTCAGCATGCTCGGCGCCAGCTATTTTCGTGTGATTGGTGCAGGTCAGGTTTATGGTCTGTCTGCCCGTGGTCTGGCGATCGATACCGCTCTGCCGTCTGGCGAAGAGTTTCCCCGCTTCCGCGAGTTCTGGATCGAACGACCAAAACAGACTGACAAACGTCTGACTATTTATGCATTGCTGGATTCTCCGCGTGCGACAGGGGCTTATCGTTTTGTGATAATGCCTGGGCGTGACACCGTGGTGGATGTGCAGTCTAAAGTCTATCTGCGCGACAAAGTCGGCAAGCTGGGCGTTGCGCCATTAACCAGTATGTTCTTGTTTGGACCTAACCAGCCGTCTCCGGCAACGAACTATCGTCCGGAACTTCACGACTCTAACGGTTTGTCCATCCACGCCGGTAATGGCGAGTGGATTTGGCGTCCGCTGAACAACCCGAAACATCTCGCGGTGAGCAGCTTTGCCATGGAAAATCCGCAAGGGTTTGGCCTGTTGCAGCGTGGCCGCCAGTTCTCTCGTTTTGAAGATTTAAACGACCGCTACGACCTGCGTCCAAGCGCCTGGATCACTCCGAAAGGCGATTGGGGCAAAGGGAAAATCGAACTGGTTGAAATTCCAACCAATGACGAAACCAACGACAACATCGTGGCTTACTGGACGCCGGATCAATTGCCTGAAGCAGGCAAAGAGATGAACTTCAAGTACACCCTGACGTTCAGCCGTGACGAAGACAAACTTCACGCGCCGGATAACGCCTGGGTGCAGCAGACCCGTCGTTCAACCGGGGATGTGAAGCAATCTAACCTTATTCGACAGCCTGACGGCACCATCGCGTTTGTCGTGGATTTCGCCGGTACGGACATGAAAAAACTGCCGCAGGATACCCCGGTAACGGCACAAACCAGTATTGGCGATAACGGTGAAATCGTTGACAGCAGCGTGCGCTACAATCCAGTTACCAAAGGATGGCGTTTAATCCTGCGCGTGAAAGTGAAAGATGCGAAGCAACCTACTGAAATGCGCGCTGCATTGGTCAATGTCGATCAGCCGCTGAGCGAAACCTGGAGCTACCAGTTACCTGCCAATGAATAACACTACTGAGTATATTGACGCGCTGCCGCTTTCCGATATTGAGAAAGCGGCGTTGCCGAAAACTGACATCCGCGCCGTACACGAGGCGCTGGATGCTGAGCATCGTACTTACCCCCGAGAAGACGATTCGCCGCAGGGATCGGTTAAAGCGCGCCTGGAGCAGGCCTGGCCGGAGTCGCTGGCTGAAGGGCAACTGATTAAGGATGATGAAGGGCGCGAGCAGCTGCAGGCGATGCCGAAAGCGACGCGTTCTTCAATGTTTCCCGATCCCTGGCGCACCAACCCCGTGGGACGTTTCTGGGATCGTTTGCGCGGACGCGACGTTACGCCACGCTATCTTTCCCGCCTGACGAAAGAAGAGCAGGAAAGCGAACAAAAGTGGCGTACCGTCGGCACCATCCGTCGCTACACGCTTTTATTGTTGACCCTGGCGCAAACGGTTGTTGCCACCTGGTATATGAAGACCATTCTTCCTTATCAGGGCTGGGCGTTGATCAACCCTTCCGACATGATCGGGCAAGATCTGCTGGTTTCCTTTATGCAGTTGCTGCCGTACATCCTGCAAACCGGGATCCTGATCCTGTTTGCCGTGTTGTTCTGCTGGGTCTCTGCGGGATTCTGGACGGCGTTGATGGGCTTCCTGCAACTGCTCATCGGTCGTGACAAATACAGTATTTCGGCGTCAACGGTAGGGGATGAACCCCTTAACCCTGAACACCGTACTGCGTTGATCATGCCTATCTGCAACGAAGACGTTGACCGTGTATTCGCAGGTCTGCGTGCTACGTGGGAGTCGGTTAAAGCAACCGGCAATGCGGCGCATTTCGATGTCTACATTCTGAGCGATAGCTACAACCCTGACATCTGCGTGGCAGAGCAAAAAGCGTGGATGGAACTGATTGCAGAAGTGCAGGGCGAGGGGCAGATCTTCTACCGTCGTCGTCGTCGTCGTGTTAAGCGTAAAAGCGGAAACATCGATGATTTCTGCCGTCGCTGGGGCAACCAGTACAGCTATATGGTGGTGCTGGATGCTGACTCGGTGATGACCGGTGAGTGTCTGACCGGTCTGGTGCGTTTGATGGAAGCGAACCCGAATGCCGGGATTATCCAGTCTTCGCCTAAAGCTTCCGGGATGGATACCCTGTATGCGCGCTGCCAGCAGTTTGCGACCCGTGTTTATGGGCCGTTGTTTACTGCCGGGCTGCACTTCTGGCAGTTGGGGGAGTCGCATTACTGGGGCCATAACGCCATTATCCGCGTGAAACCGTTTATCGAACATTGCGCGCTGGCACCGCTGCCGGGTGAAGGTTCGTTTGCGGGTTCTATCCTCTCCCACGACTTTGTGGAAGCAGCGCTGATGCGTCGTGCAGGGTGGGGCGTCTGGATTGCCTACGACCTGCCGGGATCTTATGAAGAACTCCCGCCAAACCTGCTGGATGAGCTCAAGCGTGACCGTCGCTGGTGTCATGGCAACCTGATGAACTTCCGCCTGTTTTTGGTGAAAGGGATGCATCCGGTTCACCGTGCGGTGTTCCTGACGGGGGTGATGTCTTATCTGTCTGCACCGCTGTGGTTTATGTTCCTTGCGCTCTCAACCGCGTTGCAGGTGGTACACGCCTTGACGGAGCCGCAATACTTCTTGCAGCCGCGTCAGTTGTTCCCGGTCTGGCCGCAGTGGCGTCCTGAGCTGGCCATTGCCCTGTTTGCCTCCACCATGGTGCTGCTGTTCCTGCCTAAACTGCTGAGTATTTTGCTCATCTGGTGTAAAGGGACAAAAGAGTTTGGTGGCTTTGTTCGCGTGACGCTGTCGCTGTTGCTGGAGGTGTTATTCTCCGTGCTGCTGGCGCCTGTACGTATGCTGTTCCATACGGTATTCGTGGTAAGTGCGTTCCTCGGTTGGGAAGTGGTCTGGAACTCGCCGCAGCGTGATGACGATTCCACCCCGTGGGGCGAAGCCTTTATGCGCCATGGTTCTCAGCTGCTGCTGGGCCTGGTGTGGGCTGTCGGTATGGCCTGGCTGGATTTACGTTTTCTGTTCTGGCTGGCGCCGATTGTCTTTTCGCTGATCCTGTCACCGTTTGTTTCGGTGATCTCCAGCCGTTCAACGGTGGGTCTGCGCACCAAGCGCTGGAAGCTGTTCCTGATCCCGGAAGAGTACTCGCCGCCACAGGTGCTGGTGGATACCGATAAGTATCTGTCGATGAACCGTAACCGTTCGCTGGACGATGGTTTCATGCATGCCGTGTTTAACCCGTCATTCAATGCGCTGGCGACGGCGATGGCAACGGCGCGTCACCGTGCGAGCCAGGTGCTGGAGATTGCGCGTGACCGTCACGTGGAACAGGCGCTGAACGAAACGCCTGAGAAACTGAATCGCGACCGCCGTCTGGTGCTATTGAGTGACCCGGTGACGATGGCGCGTTTACACTATCGTGTCTGGAATTCACCTGAGCGATATTCGTCATGGGTGAATTACTATCAGGGAATTACCCTGAACCCGCAGGCGCTCAGGAAGAAGTAAACGAAGCGAGATGAAAATACCGGCCAGGTGCCGGTATTTTTTTTGGACTCAATAAATGATTGATGAGGTATCCAGTGCGAACACTGGCAGTAGGCATCATGGTGCTGTTACTCAGCGGTTGCGGCAGCATTATTAGCAGAACCATTCCCGGTCAGGGGCATGGCAACCAATACTATCCCGGTGTGCAGTGGGATGTTCGGGATTCGGCATGGCGCTATGTCACCATTCTCGATCTGCCCTTTTCCCTGGTGTTTGATACGCTGTTGCTCCCGCTGGATATTCACCACGGCCCCTATGAATAACTAGCGCTCATCCCATTCATCGGCGGCGGTTTGCCCCTCTTCGGTATCAAGTGGCGGTTCAAGCTGGAATTCGCCTTCATCCCATTCATGAAGGGTATTCTCCTCCTGCCACTCCTGTCGAATCTCAATCTCATCATAATCGCCGTCAAAGACACATTGCGCCGCTTCGCCGCTTAGCATGGGCAGACATTCACCTTCTTCACCGTCGTCGGCAAAAAATTCGACCTGCCACATGATGTCGCCATCCTGCAGTACGTATTTTTGCACGTTGAGCTGTTGAACATTCGCTTCATCTTGCTCGAGGCCTGAGTCAGCCAGAAATTCTTCACGGGCTGCGTCGATGGCTTCTTCCAGCGTGGCATACATGGTCATCAGTGTCTCCCTTTGATTTGACGAGGTATTCAGGGAAATAATAGCTGATTCTTTGGTTTTGCAAGTATGAATGCGCAAAAATCATTCAGATGTCTGAGATGCGGCGTGCTCCAGACACTTACCGGCGTCGCTGCAGGCTGTTCCAGGAGTAGAGGGCGTTGAACAGCACCACGACAGCGGTAACGCAAAATACGGCGCGGAAACCGTAATTTGCCGAGATAGCGGCACCCATCAGCGGTCCTGTGACATTACCGATGTCGCGAAAAGACTGGTTGTAACTGAAGATCCGACCGGCCACCTGGTTGGTCGAGTTATACACCAGCAACGTCTGGACGGCAGGAAGCAGGGCACCATCCGCTGCACCCAGTAAAAAGCGCAGGATCCCGAGTTGCCAGGGGGTCTGTACAAAGGACATAGGGATTAACAGCAACACCGAAATCACCAGCGCAACGATCAGGATTTTCTCCGGCCCAATTCGGTCTCCGAGTTTACCGAGCCGGGGGGCACTGAGTAAGGCCGCGACGCCTGGGACTGAAGCAATCATGCCGCTAATAAACGCAATATTGCTGACGTTACCCGCTAACTCACGTACATACAGTGTGAGGATCGGCGCAATAGAGCCAGTGGCAACCTGAATAATCAGGGTGGTGACGAACAGACTCAGCACCAATCGCGGGTTCTTCAGTGAGGCGACGACCTCGCGAAGGCGGAGCATCTCTTTTTTGCTGACCGGCTGAAAATGTTCGCGAATAAAAAAGAGCGTCAGTAAAAAACAGGAAAACAACACACTGGCGGTAATGAAAAAAACCGGACGCAGACCGTAATGGTCCGCCAGTAATCCGCCCGCCAGCGGGCCGAGCAATGCACCGCTGACGCCCCCGGTAGAGAGCGTGCCAAGTGCCCAACCGCTTTTATGACGGGGAACCTGCGTGGCGATCAGCGCGTTAGCGTTGGGGATAAATCCACCCAGCAGACCCAATAAGGCCCGCAGGACGAGAAACTGCCAGATATTTTGCGCCAGCCCCATGAACACCATCACGATAGCCATACCCAACGCGGAACGCAGCAGCATGATTTTACGACCTTTACGATCCGCCAGTCCGCCCCAGAAGGGGGAGGCAATGGCGGAAAACAAAAAGGTGATGCTGAACACCAGACCTGACCACATGTTAAGGGCGCTATGACCCGTCACGCCGAGCTGTTCGACGTAAAGCGGTAAGAATGGCATGACCAGGCTAAATGCCGCCCCGGTTAAAAAACAGCCCAGCCAGGCAACGGTGAGATTGCGTTTCCAGTTTATGGGAACATCATCTGAGGGTGACATAGCTTTCCACTGTGCGAGGCGCGGTGGCGCGCTGATGAATAAAAATAAGCACGCTAATTATGCGCCTGCATCAGGGGCGCTGCAATGGACGGGCGCTTTTAAAGCTAAAAGGCGAGTTGTGCAGCCCATAAAGGGCTGCGTGTGCAGTTTAATAGCGGGAGGGGACGCCTTCAGGGCGCGTTTTGAAGCGACGATGTAGCCACATATACTGCTCGGGAGCCATCATGATGCACTTCTCAACCACTTTATTCATCCAGGCCGCGGTGGTTTCGGCATCATCCAGAGGCGGAGAACACTCTGGCGGTAACATAATCAGTTGATACCCTTTGCCGTCAGGTTTACGGCGCGGAACAAAAGGCACCAGGCAGGCATTCGACATACGGGAGAGCATCCAGGTTCCGGATGTAGTAGCGGCTTGTTCTACTGCAAAAAAGGGAACAAATACGCTGGATCGCGGGCCGTAGTCATGATCCGGCGCATACCAGACGACTTCCCCTTTTTTCAGCGCTTTGACCATGCCTTTCAGGTCTTTACGATCGAGCATGGATTTATTGGAACGCAGGCGTCCCCAGGTTTGCAGCCAGTCCAGCAGCGGATTGTCGTTTGGTCGATAGACGCCGATACCGGGCTCCTGCAGGCCAAACATGCGGGCTCCGATCTCCAGTGTCAAAAAATGCATGCCAACCAGCAGGATCCCGCGTTTTTGTGCCTGAACGTCGCGAATATGCTCCATGCCGATCACTTCAGTCCAGCGGGACATCCGACGGTCTGACCAAAACCAGGCCATGCCGGTTTCCATCAATCCCATACCCACGGACTCAAAATTTTTGACCACCATCTGGTGGCGCTCTTGCTCACTCATTTGTGGAAAGCAGAGTTCCAGATTACGGTATGCCACTCTGGTGCGTTGCTTCATGAATCGCAGCGCCAGATGACCTAATCCACAGCCCAGTTTGTGGATAATCGGGTAGGGCAGTTGTACAACCAACCAAAGAACGCCTACGCCCAGCCAGGTCAACCAATAACGTGGATGGAGTAATGCGGCGGAGAATTTGGGTAAATTCGTCATGTCTATCCTGTCTATAAACGAACAATTCCCTGTATTGTTGCATTTTTTCGCGCGTAGCAAAAATTTGCGGCTATAGAATGGTGATAAAAACGGCAATTGTTGGTAGTTTTTTAAATGCGAAGCCTGAAATGTAGCGCAAAATGTGTGGATGTAAATTGGCGAGGTTTGCTTTATGATGCCGCCCGATTTTCATTTTTATCAATCGCAGGATACGTACACCATGCCAGTGTTACACAACCGCATATCGAATGATGCGCTCAGAGCCAGGATGCTGGCTGAGACAGAACCGCGTACAACGATCTCCTTTTACAAATATTTCACTATCGCGGACCCGCAAAGCACGCGTGATGCGATGTACCAGATGTTCACGGCGTTGAATGTCTTCGGGCGTGTTTATTTGGCTCATGAAGGTATTAACGCGCAAATCAGCGTTCCGCAAAGCCATGTAGATGCCTTCCGTGAACAACTTTACGCCTTTGATCCCGCACTTGCCGGACTGCGCCTTAACATTGCTCTGGATGATGACGGTAAATCATTCTGGGTACTGCGTATGAAGGTGCGCGATCGGATTGTGGCCGACGGTATTGAGGATGAAAGCTTTGATGCCAGCGACGTGGGAGACTATCTGAAGGCGGCTGAAGTGAACGCCATGCTGGACGATCCCGATGCGGTGTTCATCGACATGCGTAACCACTACGAATACGAAGTGGGCCATTTTGAGAACGCGCTGGAAATCCCCGCAGACACCTTCCGCGAGCAGTTACCGAAAGCGGTCGAGATGATGCAGGAACACAAAGACAAAAAAATCGTGATGTACTGCACCGGTGGTATTCGCTGTGAAAAAGCCAGCGCCTGGATGAAACATAACGGTTTTAGCAAGGTTTGGCATATTGAAGGTGGCATTATTGAATATGCGCGCCGGGCGCGTGAACAGGGGCTTCCGGTTCGCTTTATCGGTAAGAATTTTGTTTTTGATGAGCGTATGGGAGAGCGAATTTCTGAAAAGGTGATTGCCCATTGCCACCAGTGTGGCGTGTTGTGCGACAGTCATACCAATTGCCGAAACGATGGCTGCCATCTGCTGTTTATTCAGTGTCCAGCCTGCGCTGAGAAGTATCAGGGCTGTTGCAGCGATCTCTGTTGTGAAGAGAGTGCGTTACCGGAAGAAGAACAGCGTCGGCGGCGTGCGGGCCGTGAAAACGGCAATAAAATCTTCAATAAATCACGCGGTCGCCTGAATACAAAACTGGGTATCCCGGATCCAGCGGAATAACGTTTAGCCGGATAACGGAGCAAACACGTTATCCGGCATTTCTCAACCGGTTACTTCTGCTGAACGCCTTCGACAGAGATAATCAAATCGACTTCCTGGGAAGCCGGGCCGAGATCGGTGGTGATGTTGAAGTCCTTCAGCTTAATTTTTCCTTCCGCTTCAAAGCCTGCGCGTTTTCCACCCCAGGGGTCATCGCCCTGGCCTGTCAACTTCGCTTCCAGTGTTACTGGTTTGGTCACGCCGTTGAGCGTCAGGTTGCCGGTGATATCCAGCTCATCGCCGTCTTTCTTCACACTGGTAGAGGTGAAGGTCGCCTGTGGGAATTTTGCGACGTTCAGGAAGTCGGCGCTACGCAGATGCTTGTCACGTTCGGCGTGGTGAGTATCAACGCTATTGGTGTTAATCGTCACATTGACTTTATCCGCGGCCGGATTTTTTTCATCAAAGGTGAATGTCCCGTCGAAGTCTTTAAAAGAGCCGTATAACCAGCTGTAACCCAGATGCTGGATGCGGAAGTTAACGAAGGCATGTTGTCCCGCTTTATCAATCTTATAGTCTGCAGCAACGGCAGAACCGGCGGTGAACAACAAAGAGGCGAGAGTGACTCCCAGCAGGCTTTTTTTCATTTTTGAACTCCATAGTCAGATGACGATTTTCCCAACATGCGATTAAGGGTGTCGTCTTTATCGATGAAATGATGTTTGAGGGCCATCAGCCCGTGTAGCAGAGACAAAATCACAACGCCCCAGGCAAACCACAGATGCAGGCTTCCGGCAAGATCGGCCTGTACGCCGGCATCGGCAAGGGTGGCCGGGATTTCAAACCAGCCAAACACGCTAATCGGTTCACCGTCTGCGGTGGAGATCAGATAGCCGCTGAGCACGATGCTAAACAGCAGGGCATACAAGGTGATATGTCCAAGCGTTGCGCCGAGGCGCGTCAGGCGTGAGTAGCTTTTGAGGGCGGCGGGAGGCGGCGAGATGAACCGCCAGACAACCCGGATAACCAGTCCCATCATCAGCAGGATCCCGATGCTTTTATGCAGCTCCGGCGCCTGATGGTACCAGCCGTCATAATAGCTGAGCGTCACCATCCACAGACCCAATGCGAACATGCCGTAGACCACGACGGCTATCAGCCAGTGCAGCGCAGCAGAAATCACGCCATAGCGTTGTGGGGTATTAGTGAATTGCATAGACACACCAATGAATATTTCAAGAGTGAATGAAAATGGCGTGTTGAGGGGATTATTGCAACCAAAAAATAACAATATGAATGATATTTATTTTTACTTCAATAAATTTGATTTAACCTGAATGTCAGCATCAGAAGTTTCGAGAAACTGTACGTAAGTTCTCATTGTTTGTGCAGGTTAGGGGGCTTTTCGGTTATTCAAATTATCTAAACTAAATTTAGAGAAATATCAACTTTTGTCAATTTATGTCAATAGTTCTGACTTAGAAAAACAGGATATAAATAACATCCATAATTGCCAACAGCGACCACAAAATAACGTAAAGCATAAAGTGTTCACGAATATTGTTGACCAGATAATGAAATAAACGAAGCACAGGCGGATACCTCTTAAAAAGAAATGGCCTCCATACCGAGGCCATTAAGTCATTATTCCGTAAAGCGTGACAGTCGAAATGGCGTCAGATCAAAGGCTGACGGTTTATCCTGCGCAAAATCAGCCGCAATCTCTCCCAGTACAGAGGCAAACTTGAAACCATGACCGCTAAGTCCGGTGATAATCAGCGTGTTCTCGTGTCCAGGCAGGGTGTCGATAATAAAATCTTCATCAGGGGAGTTGTCGTACGTGCAGGAAGCACCGTGCAGACAACAGCCAACTCCCGGCAGAATGGCGCGCAGGAATGGGAAGGTTTCTGAACCATCGCTGACGACGGCAGCAAACGGTTTACGTTCTTCCGGGGAGTGAATCAGCTGGCCGCCATTATGCTTACCGATTTTCAGCTCGTCATTTTCGGCAGGAAAACCGTAATAGTGATCACCATTAGGTAATTCGCCAGTAAATGCCGGGAAGTTATTTTTGATACTGTAGCGGCCATCCGCTTGATACCACGCGAACACTTTCCGCACGGGCTGGATAGGCAGTTCGGGGAGCAGTGCCTGAACCCAGGTACCGGCGCTGACCAGCGCTTTCTTCGCGTGATATTCCCCATCGGCGGTCACGACCGTCACGCCGTCATCATGATGATGAATGGCAGAGACAGGGCAGTTAAAGAGTTGTGCGCAACCGGCTTCTTCCGCCAGGCGAACCCAGGTTTTAATGGCTAATTCACTACGTAAAAACCCGGAATCTGCTTCAAACAGGCCGATGTAGTTCTCCGGTACGCGGATCTCAGGCCAGCGGGCCATCATCGCGGCGGCGTCCAGTCGCTCGACGTTCAACTGCCACTGTTGCGCACTCTGCGCCACATTGGCCAGAAAAGTGGAGTCGGATGGGCCGAAATTGATAACCCCTGAGCGTATAACGATGGGATCTTCATTGCGTGTGGACAGTTCGTCCCACAGTGTTTGCGCCCGCAGCACCAGCGGAACGTATTTTTCGCCTTCACCGTAGGCGTGGCGAATTAATCGGGAGTCGCCGTGGTGGCTACCCTGCTGATGTGGCGGCATGTGCGCATCGGTCATCAGCACCTTTAAGCCAGCACGCGTGGCGTAATACCCGGCGGCCGCGCCAACGGAACCGCTGCCAATAATGATTAAATCGTAGTTCATCAGCTTCTCTCTGCTATCACGATGATTGCAGGGTAAATAACTGACCGGCGTTATTCAACAAGGAATTAAAAAAGGCACCGTGAAGGTGCCTTTGGGAGGAGGTCCTCGTCACGTTAATGACGACGATACTCATTTATCTGGTAATCGCCAGATTCAATTTTGGCGATTCCTGCTTCTAATATCGAAATAAATTGTCTGGCAACATCAGTGGTTAACCAGAGCGTCTGACCAACTTCAGTTCCATCCGGGTCAGGGCGATTCGGGGTCTGGTAGTGCAAACGCAGCATCAGCGCATCATAGCTATCAACGGTGCTGATGTCCCATCCTACAAGCGGATGAGTCTGAATGACTTCATTATTCTTTTCCATCATGCCCCCTAATACGTGTTACTAGACAACGGTTTTCGAGGTTCAATGCGTGTTTTATCTGAAGCAACTTCAGTATATCAATAAATAAGGGTATTCACTGAAAATTTAAAGAGGGAGCAGCATAAATTTCTGCTTTTTAAGAATTAGATGAACAATAAAACAGCATGTAGTTCATGCTTTATTTGCATATTGTGCATTTAAGTTGAGAAAGAGATTAAAATCCGAACAGTTGCGTAAATAAAAAAGCCGGGGCGACCCGGCAAAATGAAGATTACTGCATATCATTTTTTATTCGTTGATAAACCAGTCATCCGCGCTTTCCCACGTTTCTTGCAGGATTTCGCTGATGCGCGCTTTATCTTCTTTTGTCGCGCCAATGACCGACAAATTGTTAGCGGCAGCATACCGAACGGTGACGTTGCCTTCGTTATCCGGAAAATAGTGGTGAATACGACGGGAGAGTTCACCGGCCAGCGCGTCTATCGCGCCAGCCGGTAAAGGAGAAGTTTTTGCAATGGTGACTTCAATACGCATAATGGCCCCCTGTTGAATATACTGGATATTTATACAGTTAAAATATCCCGGTGACAACAGTTGGCCACACTTTTTTTATTTTTTTACCGACCAGCGTACCGTTTCGCCACCCAGGAAAGGCACCAGTGTATCGTCTGTCAGGGCGATGCTTTCCGGAATGTGTTGCTCTTCGCGTACCAGTTCAATGTAGGTAT
Source organism: Citrobacter sp. R56 (assembly GCF_016811995.1). Taxonomy (GTDB): domain Bacteria; phylum Pseudomonadota; class Gammaproteobacteria; order Enterobacterales; family Enterobacteriaceae; genus Citrobacter_D; species Citrobacter_D enshiensis. The sequence continues at coordinate 2,772,644 of NZ_CP069159.1, read as the reverse complement.
CGTTGACGGGCAGACCATAGAACTGCGGACCGTTCAGTGAGCAAAATGCTTCAAAGTGCTCTAACGCATTCATCTCCTCAAAGACGGTCGCATAGCTGCCGAGCGCCGTTGGGGCGTTAAAGCAGCCCGCGCAGCCACAGCTGGTCTCTTTACGATGACGCGCGTGCGGCGCCGAGTCTGTTCCCAGGAAAGCGCGGTTAAAACCGCTGGCAACCAGTTCACGCAATGCCTGCTGGTGGGCATTGCGTTTGAGGATCGGCAAACAGTACAGGTGCGGGCGAATGCCACCAACCAGCATGTGGTTGCGGTTAAACATCAAATGTTGAGGCGTAATCGTTGCCGCCAGCAGCTCGTTGCCGTCGCGAACATACTCTGCCGCGTCTTTGGTCGTGATGTGCTCAAAGACCACTTTGAGCGCCGTCAGGCGTTGGCGCAATGGCTCCATGACGCTGTCGATAAAGCGAGCCTCGCGATCGAATATGTCGATCTCCGCATGAGTAACTTCGCCGTGAACCAGCAGCGGCATCCCCAGTTTTTCCATACGCTCAAGAACGGGCATGATAGCGTCGGTGGACGTAACCCCGTGGCTTGAGTTGGTGGTGGCATTGGCCGGGTAGAGTTTTGCGGCAGTGAAAACGCCTTCATTGAATCCGCGTTCAAGCTCATTGGGATCCAGGCTGTCCGTCAGATAGCAGGTCATCAACGGTGTAAAATCATGTCCTTGCGGAACCGCATCAAGAATGCGCTGGCGGTACGCAATAGCCGCGTCAACGGTGGTGACGGGCGGCGCCAGGTTAGGCATCACGATCGCGCGACCATAGGTTTCACTGGTGTAGGGCACGACGGTTTTTAACATGTCGCCATCGCGAAGGTGAACGTGCCAGTCGTCTGGGCGGCGGATCTTTAAAACCTGGGATGGTGCTGTCATCAATATGCTCCGGCTGAGGGATGGTCTTTTTGCCGGAAACAAAGGATATGCGGAAACGTTTTCGTTTGCACGAAAAAAAAGGGCGCTAATGCGCCCTCTGAACGTTAATTGGTGAAGGGGATGACGATTTCACCCGGTTTCACCTCAATCCCTTTGGCATATTTTTTCGCTAACGCTTCGCCTTCGCTGCTGTCTTCCCGCAGAACATAGGCCGGTTGCTGATTAAAATAATTGCGCAGCGACTGGTTGAGATACGGCATCAGCGTTTGTAATACCGGCTGCATTTTCTCCGGCGTTACCGTGACGTCCACCACTTCCATCTCTTGTAAGAAAATGGCGCCTTTCTCTTTGTTAAAGACCGGCAACGCTTTCAACTTCAGTTTCATGGTGGCTTTTTGATTGCCAAACAATGAGCTCATATCGAGATTCGCATCGCCGGTGAGCGTCACTTTATTGGGCTCTTCCCGACCGATCTGGCTGCTCAGGTTGGAGAGCACAATATGCGCGTCGGCAACGCCGGGTAAGCCAATATCTTTGGAAAAGTTATTCCGTTTCTCCAGTGCCTGGTTAATCTCTTGTTCACTGATTGTGTACTGTGTGAGTTGATTACAGCCAACCAACAGGCCGCTAACCAATAACGCAGCGGCAAAAAAAATCTTTTTCATGGGGTTCCTCAACATGATGCCCGTGTTGTAATCCTGACACAAAGCAGCATGTGGCACCAGCACGCAACGCGCCAGCAGAAAAAACTGAAATAACGGCCGCCCAATGCAACAGCCGTTTTTTTCAGCAGTGAACCGGACATCAATCAGGCTCCCGGCTCCAGCATTCCGTTCGGGGTGCGTTTATGGCTAAATTGCCATCCCAATGCCAGAAAGGTGATAACGCCGATAATCGCCAGCATGACCCAGGGCAGTTCGGGCTGGTCCATGATTTTGCCCATATCGAACAACCAGCCGCCGCCGATATAGCCAATCGCCCCGCCAATGGCGAGCCCCAGACGGCTAAAGCCCATATAGCTGCCGCGCGCACGAGCATCTGAAAGTGACGCGCTGAGCGTTTCACGGGCGGGTTCTGCAATAATGGAACCGATATAGAATGTGCAAATCAGCGTGAAGAGTTGCTGCAAATCACTCACCAGTCCAATAGGCAGCATACTGAGCGACATTAACAACAGGCCAGCCATCAACCTGTGTTCGAGACGGAAACGTTTTTCGCTCCACCGCGCAATGGGGTAGAGGAGGGTCAGTGACAGGCACGCTTCAATGGCGTACATCCATTTCACGGCGGCCGGGGAACCTGCGATATCATTGACCATGATGGGCAGCATTAACATCACCTGAACCGCCAGCATGTAATACCCTGCCAGCGTCAGAACATAGGTTACAAACCGTTTGTCCCGCATGACGCGCCCCATCCCTTCACGGACGGGGGTACGCACGGTCGAAAGCTTCCAGGCCGGGAGCAGCCAGGCGTTGAACGCGGCGCAGAGAACAAACAGTACCGCGCCGGTCGCGCAGACCAGACGAAAATCATACTGTAGCAGCCAACTGCCCAGTAATGCGCCAATCACCGCGCCCGCGCTGTCCTGCATCATCAGCAAAGAGAAGAACCGGCCACGCTGTTCCGGGCGGATCAGTTTGACCACCAGCGCGGAGCGTGGCGGATCAAACAGTGTGCCGCCCAAACCGGAGAGGAAACAGGAAAACCACAACAGCCAGGGGTCCTGGGCAATGCCCATGGTGGCGAATCCGGCTGCGCGCATCAGCATGCCGGTGACGATCATCGGTTTGGCGCCAAAGCGGTCGGCGATGGCCCCGCCAAATATACCCAACCCTTGTTGAATAAACTGGCGCAGGCCGAGCGCAATCCCCACCATGACGGCGGCCCATCCCATTTGATCGACGAATCGAATGGAAATAAGCGGGAACACGACAAAAAAACCCAACACCACCAACATATTATCGATGAGCAGGAAATATTTACCCAGGTTCCTCGCCTGCGAGACGCGCGACATTTCCCCTCCCGGGAAATAAAAGATGTGCACCTTCTATTCTGCGGTGTCGCCAGGGCTTTTCCCACCCTCGCGGGGACAATATTTTTTTATCAAGAGTCCGTCTTGATAGAGAGATTTCATCAAAATGTGTGAATAATCCAAAAAATGGCTATTTGCACTTTTCACAGAGTGCGTGGCCGCAGGTATAGTAACGTTATCAGGGGTGTGAAGACGTTACGGGAAGGAGTGGGTATAGAATGTTTGGCTATCGCAGTAACGTGCCAAAAGTGCGCTTAACAACCGACCGTCTGGTCGTGCGTTTAGTGCATGAGCGTGATGCCTGGCGTCTGGCAGATTATTACGCAGAAAATCGTCATTTTTTAAAACCCTGGGAACCCATCCGCGATGAAAGTCACTGCTTTCCGTCGGGCTGGCAGACGCGGCTGAGTATGATCGCTGAGTTTCATAAGCAGGGTACGGCATTCTATTTTGCGCTGCTCGATCCGGACGAAAAAGAAATTATTGGCGTAGCGAATTTTTCCAACGTGGTACGCGGTTCGTTTCATGCGTGCTATCTGGGATATTCCATTGCCCAGAAGTGGCAGGGAAAGGGGCTGATGTTCGAAGCCTTAAGCTCGGCAATTCGTTATATGCAACGCACACAACACATGCACCGGATTATGGCAAATTATATGCCGCACAATAACCGTAGTGGCGATTTACTGGCGCGACTCGGTTTTGAAAAAGAAGGGTACGCGAAAGATTACCTGTTGATTGATGGGCAATGGCGCGATCACGTGCTGACGGCGTTGACAACAACTGAATGGACCCCCGGACGTTAATCCTCTGGACGCGATGGAGAAAGACAATGAAATATGAATTAACCGCCACTGAAGCGCGAGTGATTGGCTGTCTGCTTGAAAAACAGGTGACGACGCCTGAACAGTATCCTCTGTCGGTGAACGGCGTGGTGGTGGCCTGCAATCAAAAAACCAACCGTGAACCGGTGATGAACTTATCGGAGCATGAGGTCCAGCAGCAGCTTGATGCTCTGGTCAAACGCCATTTTCTGCGCACGGTGAGCGGGTTTGGCAATCGCGTCACCAAGTATGAGCAGCGCTTTTGCAACTCCGAATTTGGCAATTTAAAGTTGAGTGCGGGCGAAGTCGCCGTCGTGACCACGCTGCTCCTGCGCGGTGCGCAAACGCCGGGTGAACTGCGCAGCCGTGCCTCCCGTATGTATGAATTCAGCGATATGGCGGAAGTGGAAGCCACGCTGGAGAAACTAGCCTCCCGGGAAGATGGCCCGTATGTGATTCGTCTGGCGCGTGAACCGGGTAAGCGTGAAAGTCGTTATATGCATCTGTTTTGTGGTGAGGTGGATGAACAGGCCGCCCCGGCGGATGAACAGCAGGCGCAGGCGGGTTCTGCCGATCTGCACGCCCGCGTAGAGGCGCTGGAGAGTGAAGTGGCGGAGCTGAAACAGCGGCTCGATTCGTTGCTGGCGCATCTGGGAGACTAAGGTGAAAAAATTGCGGATTGGCGTGGTAGGGCTGGGCGGGATCGCGCAAAAAGCCTGGCTGCCGGTGCTGGGAACCTCCGGTGACTGGACGTTACAGGGCGCCTGGTCCCCATCACGGGACAAAGCATTGCGTATTTGCGAAAGCTGGCGGATACCTTACGCCGACTCACTGGTGAATCTGGCATCAACCTGTGACGCTGTTTTTGTTCACTCCAGCACGGAGACCCACTACCAGGTGGTCAGCGAATTACTGAATGCCGGGGTGCACGTTTGTGTCGACAAACCGCTGGCGGAAACGCTGCGTGATGCCGAGCGGCTGGTCGAACTGGCGGCCCGCAAAAAACTGACGCTGATGGTCGGGTTTAACCGTCGGTTTGCGCCGCTGTACCGCGATTTAAAGGCGCAACTCTCAACAGCGACCTCCTTACGCATGGATAAGCACCGCGCTGACAGCGTTGGGCCGCACGATCTGCGTTTTACACTCCTCGATGATTATCTGCACGTGGTCGACACGGCGCTGTGGCTGGCGGGGGGCGCATCACAACTGAAAAGCGGCACGTTGCTGACCACAGATGCGGGGGAGATGCTGTACGCCGAGCACCATTTTGCGGCAGAACAGCTACAAATCACCACCAGCATGCATCGACGTGCCGGGAGTCAACGCGAATCTGTACAGGCGGTGACCGACGGGGGCGTTTATGAGGTGACGGACATGCGCGAATGGCGTGAAGAGCGTGGGCAGGGCGTGGTGCACAAACCGATTCCCGGCTGGCAAACCACGTTAGAGCAGCGTGGATTTACCGGATGCGCGCGTCATTTTATTGAATGCGTGGAAAATCAGACGGTTCCGGAAACCGCCGGTGAACAGGCGATTCTGGCGCAGCGTGTCGTGGAGAAACTGTGGCGCGATGCGATCAGCGAATAGGGTGACAGTTTTTTGAGGCGTTCAGAAAATGCAGGGGCTGCAGACCCTGTAACATCTGGCGGTAGTAATTCATCTTAATCCAGGTAGACTATACCCCACTTGATATTACGCCTCTTCCAACGCCTGCTTTGCAGGCGTTTTGCCGTAGAGTCTGGAATAAAACATACATGAATTTATTAAAATCACTGGCTGCCGTTAGCTCAATGACCATGTTTTCACGTGTGCTCGGTTTTGCGCGTGACGCTATTGTCGCCAGAATTTTTGGTGCCGGAATGGCCACCGATGCCTTCTTTGTGGCATTCAAATTACCCAACCTGTTGCGCCGTATCTTTGCCGAAGGGGCGTTTTCTCAGGCGTTTGTGCCTATCCTGGCGGAATATAAAAGCAAACAGGGTGAAGACGCGACCCGGGTATTTGTTGCCTATGTCTCAGGTTTGCTGACCCTTGCGCTGGCGGTAGTGACCGTGGCGGGTATGCTGGCCGCGCCGTGGGTGATAATGGTCACGGCCCCAGGGTTTGCGAACACGGCAGATAAATTCGCCCTCACCACCCAACTGCTGCAAATTACCTTTCCTTATATCTTGCTGATCTCGCTCGCGTCATTAGCCGGGGCAATCCTCAATACCTGGAACCGTTTTTCGATTCCGGCGTTTGCGCCTACCTTTCTGAACGTCAGCATGATCGGCTTCGCGTTGTTTGCGGCGCCGTATTTTGACCCGCCGGTCTTAGCGCTGGCCTGGGCGGTCACGGTTGGCGGTGTTTTACAACTGGTTTATCAACTGCCGCATTTGAAGAAAATCGGCATGCTGGTATTGCCGCGTATTAACTTCCGCGATGCCGGCTCTATGCGGGTGGTGAAACAGATGGGACCGGCGATTCTCGGTGTCTCCGTGAGCCAGATCTCGCTAATCATCAACACCATTTTCGCCTCGTTTCTGGCGTCCGGGTCGGTCTCCTGGATGTATTACGCTGACCGACTGATGGAATTCCCGTCCGGCGTACTGGGCGTGGCGCTCGGGACGATTCTGCTGCCATCGCTGTCGAAAAGCTTCGCCAGCGGCAACCACGATGAATACAACCGCCTGATGGACTGGGGATTGCGTCTCTGCTTCCTGCTGGCGTTACCGAGCGCGGTGGCGCTGGGCATTCTGTCGAAGCCACTGATCGTTTCGCTGTTCCAGTACGGAAAATTCACCGCGATGGATGCGGCGATGACGCAACGGGCGCTGGTGGCCTATTCGGTCGGTTTGATCGGCCTAATTGTGGTGAAAGTGCTGGCACCCGGTTTTTATTCGCGCCAGGACATCAAAACGCCAGTCAAAATTGCCATCGTGACGTTGATTATGACGCAGCTGATGAACCTGGCGTTTATTGGCCCGTTGAAACATGCGGGGTTGTCGCTGTCGATTGGTCTGGCGGCGTGTCTGAATGCGTCTCTGCTGTACTGGCAGTTGCGTAAGCAAAAGATCTTCACCCCTCAACCGGGCTGGATGTGGTTCCTGACCCGTCTGGTGATTTCCGTGCTGGTGATGTCAGCGGCGTTGGTAGGCATGCTCTCTATTATGCCGGAGTGGTCGCAGGGGACCATGCTGTGGCGTCTGTTACGCTTAATGGCGGTGGTGGTGGCGGGTATCGCGGCCTATTTTGCAGCGCTTGCCATTCTCGGATTTAAAGTGAAAGAGTTTGTCCGCCGGACGGCGTGATAAGCGAAGTGATACTGCCTGTCAGACCTGCAAAACGCAGGTCTGACAGGGGATGATTGCCAACCGGCAATCAGATAGAGATTTTTTTACCGCCGCGGTGGGAAGAGGATGTCTGACCGTTGGCGCTATACAGCGCCGGTTCCTGATGGGGTTTGAGTACGTCAAGCGCCTGCTGATTACGTGCGATTTGCCCTTCCAGCAGCCAGCCGTTGTGTCGGTTTTGGTCGCGAAGGTGCTGCGTTTTCTCAGTAATAACCTGCCAGCGCTCGGCAAAATCATCATTTGCGCTTTTCTGCGCCGCTTGTTCATGACGACGCTGTTGTTCCAGATAATCCAGGGTGGCCAGCAACGAGCTTTTTTCTTCTGTAATACGTTGTAAGTGGCTACCGTTAATCTGACCCGCAGATAAGTGCTGCTGCTCGGCATCCATCACCGTTTTCAGGTCATTGAGGACGGCCGTCATATGATCCAGTATTTCTGACAGACGAGTCATACTTTTATTTACTCTGCAGGTAGCTCTGTGTTTCACGGATCAATGCGTCGGCAATTTTGCCGGTGTCCATTTTGAGTTCACCGTTACGAATCGCCGTTTTCAGTGCTTCAACGCGTTCCATATTGATATCGCTGGAACCGGGTTGCATCAGCTTCGCCTGAGCATCGCTTAACGTCACACTGGCACTCTTCGTCGTCGATGTTTTTTCCTGACGCGTTTTTTGTACCTGCGTGTCGCCGGTGTCGCGCGGTTGGACAGTGCTAACGGGTTTCAAAGGTGAGGTACGGTCAATGCTCATGTTATTTTCCTCATCGAGGGGTTGCGTAGTAGCGACCAGCTATCATTATTTCGTTGATTATTCATATCGGCAGCCACGACAAAATCTTTAACGTATTATAGATTAATAAGAATATTCCCATCAGGGTCGACGGTTCCATTGACCACCTGGCCTGACAGCATGCGGACACGCGCGCTTTGCGCAACGGCGGCATTGTTCAATGCCTGACCTTCCGCATTGACGCTAAACCCATCGCCGCTGGCGATCACCACCACGCGCTGACCGGCTTTTATTCGCCAGGCCTGGCGCAGTTGGGTGAGCTGTACGGGCTGACCGGGAGCGAGATCGCGCAAACTGACGGCATCCTGAATCTGATTGATATCCAGCACCGTGCGCGGCGGCAACTGATCCAGACGTCCGCGTTTTAGCGTGACGCTGGCCGGGCCCAGTTTTCCACCCCGAGCGACGGGAACGGCGGCTACGACGTAGTTGCCGGTCGCCTGGACGTTGACCTGAAGGTAACGTTTTTCATTGCCGCAGCGCGCCAGCACGTTCACATTACCCCATAATTTCGCACTGCCCGGCACACTCAGCGCCGGTTGCTCACACTGTGCAGGTAACGTGGGCGATGTGCGAAGGGTGACGACCACCTCATCACTAAACCCTACCAGACGCGCCGAAAACCAGTCAGTCAGCTGCGCATTCAGGTCCTGCGCCATCGCCAGGGGGCTGAAGAGCAGCGCCATCACAGCGATTCCCCGTTTTAACGTTTGCATCGTCATCTCCCGCCTGTTGTAAGCAATGGCTGGATTCTACCTGTGTGCCGCCGCCATCAACGGAACAAATAGCGACGCATTTTGCGTTTATTCCGGCGATAACGCGCGCGTGATGGGATTTAAGCTGTCGGCTGAATTTTGTCATTTGCGGGGTAGATATGCTCGACAAGCTCGATGCCGCCTTACGTTTTCAACAAGAAGCGCTCAATTTGCGTGCCCAACGTCAGGAGGTGCTGGCGGCGAATATTGCCAACGCTGATACGCCGGGGTATCAGGCGCGAGACATGGATTTTGCCAGTGAACTCAAAAAAGTGATGGTGCAAGGAAGGGCCGAAACCAGCGGTGTTTCACTGGCGCTGACTTCTGCGCAACACATTCCGGCCCAGACGCTGGCGTCTCCCTCTGCGGATCTTCTCTACCGTATTCCAGACCAGCCTTCTCTCGATGGTAACACCGTCGATATGGACAGGGAGCGTACGCAGTTTGCCGACAACAGTCTGAAATACCAGATGGGGCTCACCCTAATGAGCAGCCAAATCAAAGGCATGATGAACGTGCTACAGGGAGGGAACTAATCCGTGGCGCTGTTAAACATTTTCGATATTGCGGGTTCGGCGCTGACGGCGCAGTCCAAACGGCTCAACGTCGCCGCCAGTAACCTGGCGAACGCCGACAGCGTGACGGGGCCCGATGGTCAGCCGTACCGCGCAAAACAGGTCGTTTTTCAGGTTGATGCAGCACCCGGTGCGGCGACGGGCGGCGTGAAGGTAGCGGATGTCATTGAAAGCCAGGCGCCAGACAAACTGGTGTTTGAACCCGGCAACCCGCTGGCCGATGCCAATGGCTACGTAAAGATGCCGAATGTGGATACGGTTGGCGAGATGGTGAACACCATGTCGGCATCGCGCAGCTACCAGGCAAACGTCGAAGTACTCAACACCGTGAAGAGCATGATGCTTAAAACGCTGACACTTGGCCAGTAAAGGAGGCACGTATGTCTATTGCCGTCAATATGAATGACCCGACGAACACGGGCGTCAAATCTGCCAGTAGCGGCAGTTCGTTAACCGGGAGCAATTCCGCCGATCTGCAAAACAGTTTCCTGACCTTGCTGGTGGCGCAGCTGAAAAACCAGGATCCGACGAACCCGATGGAAAACAACGAGCTGACCTCGCAGTTGGCGCAGATCAGTACCGTCAGCGGAATCGAAAAATTGAACACCACGCTGGGGGCGATTTCAGGGCAGATCGACAACAGTCAGTCGATGCAGGCCAGCACCCTGATTGGTCACGGGGTCATGATTCCGGGCACCACCATTTTGGCAGGCAAAGGAACCGAAGAAGAGGCCATCACCACCACCACGCCGTTTGGCGTTGAGCTACAGCAACCTGCCGACAAAGTCACCGCCACGATTACCGATAAAGACGGCAAAGTGGTTCGCACTATTGATATCGGCGGACTGAAGGCGGGCGTGCACACCTTTACCTGGGACGGGACTCTCACCGACGGGACCACCGCGCCGAACGGCTCCTACAACGTGGCGATCACCGCCAGCAACGGCAGCACGCAACTGGTCGCACAGCCGTTGCAGTTTGCGATGGTACAGGGCGTTATCCGCAACAATGGCGGTAACACGCTGGATTTAGGGACCTACGGAACCACCACACTCGACGAAGTACGGCAGATCATCTAAGCCTTCACACTTATCAGGAGTAAGAAATGGCCTTTTCTCAAGCGGTCAGCGGCCTGAACGCTGCAGCCACCAATCTCGATGTCATTGGTAATAACATCGCCAACTCCGCCACCTATGGGTTTAAATCCGGGTCGGCCTCATTTGCCGATATGTTTGCCGGTTCCAAAGTAGGGCTGGGCGTTAAAGTGGCGGGGATCACCCAGGACTTTACCGATGGCACCACCACCAACACAGGTCGTGGTTTGGACGTTGCCATCAGCCAGAACGGTTTCTTCCGTATGGTGGACAGCAACGGGTCTGTTTTTTATAGCCGTAACGGTCAGTTTAAACTCGACGAAAATCGCAATCTGGTCAACATGCAGGGTCTGCAACTGACCGGTTATCCGGCCACCGGTACGCCGCCGACTATCCAACAGGGCGCAAACCCGGCACCGATTACGATCCCCAATACGCTGATGGGGGGAAAATCCACCGAAACGGCGACGATGCAGATCAACCTGAACTCATCTGCAGAAGTACCGACGAATGAGTTTTCGCCGTCCGATGCTGACAGCTATAACAAACGTGCGCCGCTGACGGTATTTGACAGCCAAGGGAACCAGCACGACATTAACCTTTACTATGTTAAAACCGGTGATAACACCTGGGATATCTGGACTCAGGATTCCAGCGTAGCAAACGCACCGCTGGTGAAATCAAGCCAGATGACCTTCGATACCAATGGCTCTCTGGAGGCCGTTAAAAGCTATACCGAAGTGAAGCCGACGCCTCCTGAGACTAAATCAACCTGGACGCTGGGCGCGGCAAATGCAACACCTTCGTTTTCGATCACTACCGGCACAATAAACGGTGCGGTCCCTGCGACATTCACGCTGAGCCTGCAAAATTCTATGCAGCAAAACACGGGTACAAACAGTGTTATTGCCGCTACGCAGAACGGCTACAAGCCGGGCGATTTGGTGGGCTACAAGATCAACGATGATGGCACCGTGGTGGGGAACTACTCCAACGAGCAGACACAGGTTCTGGGGCAAATCGTACTGGCTAACTTTGCCAACAACGAAGGGCTGGCCTCGCAGGGGGATAACGTCTGGGCCGCCACACAGTCTTCGGGTGTTGCACTACTGGGGACGGCGGGTACCGGTAACTTCGGTAAGTTGACCAACGGTGCGCTGGAAGCCTCTAACGTGGACCTGAGTAAAGAACTGGTGAACATGATTGTCGCCCAGCGTAACTATCAGTCTAACGCGCAGACCATCAAGACCCAGGATCAGATCCTCAACACGCTGGTCAACCTGCGCTAAGCGCCTGACAGGATGGCTTAATGGATCACGCAATTTATACCGCCATGGGGGCGGCCAGTCAGACCCTGAATCAACAGGCGGTGACGGCCAGCAACCTGGCCAATGCCTCAACGCCGGGTTTTCGTGCACAGCTCACTGCGTTGCGCGCAGTGCCGGTTGAAGGGCTTTCTTTACCGACGCGTACCCTTGTCACGGCCTCTACCCCAGGGGCCGATATGACCCCGGGGCAGATGGATTACACCTCACGACCGCTGGATGTCGCGCTGCAGCAGGACGGCTGGCTGGCCGTACAAACCGCCGACGGCAGCGAAGGGTATACCCGTAACGGCAGTATCCAGGTGAGTCCGACCGGCGAACTGACGATTCAGGGGCACCCGGTGATTGGCGAAGCGGGTCCCATCGCCGTGCCGGAAGGCTCCGAAATTACCATCGCGGCGGATGGCACCATCTCGGCACTGAATCCCGGCGATCCGGCGAATACGGTGGCGCCAGTGGGACGTCTGAAACTGGTCAAAGCGATGGGCAATGAAGTGCAGCGCGGCGACGACGGCATGTTCCGTCTGACCGCAGCGACACAGGCGACTCGTGGCCCGGCCCTGCAGGCCGATCCGTCCATTCGCATCATGTCTGGCGTCCTGGAGGGCAGCAACGTCAGTGCCGTCTCCGCCATGAGCGACATGATCGCCAGCGCCCGTCGTTTTGAAATGCAGATGAAAGTGATCAGCAGCGTTGATGACAACGCAGGCCGCGCTAACCAACTGCTGTCGATGAGTTAATACAGGACATTTTATGATCAGTTCATTATGGATCGCCAAAACCGGTCTCGACGCCCAGCAAACCAATATGGATGTGATTGCCAACAACCTGGCAAACGTCAGCACCAATGGTTTTAAGCGTCAGCGCGCGGTGTTTGAAGATCTGCTTTACCAGACGATTCGCCAGCCTGGCGCCCAGTCTTCGGAGCAGACGACCTTACCCTCCGGCCTGCAAATTGGTACCGGTGTTCGTCCTGTCGCCACGGAACGTCTGCACAGTCAGGGCAACTTGTCTCAGACCAACAACAGCAAAGACGTCGCCATCAAAGGGCAGGGCTTTTTCCAGGTCATGCTGCCGGATGGCACGTCGGCCTACACCCGTGACGGTTCATTCCAGGTCGATCAAAACGGTCAACTGGTGACGGCGGGCGGTTTTCAGGTTCAGCCTGCGATCACGATCCCGGCGAACTCACTCAGCATCACTATCGGACGTGATGGCGTAGTCAGTGTGACGCAGCAGGGACAGGCGGCACCTGTGCAGGTTGGCCAGCTGAACCTGACCACCTTTATGAATGACACCGGTCTGGAGAGCATCGGCGAGAACCTGTACACCGAAACGCAATCGTCGGGCGCGCCAAACGAAAGCACGCCGGGTTTGAACGGTGCGGGTCTGTTGTATCAGGGCTATGTCGAAACCTCCAACGTGAACGTCGCGGAAGAGCTGGTGAATATGATCCAGGTTCAGCGCGCTTACGAAATCAACAGTAAAGCGGTGTCGACGACCGATCAGATGCTGCAGAAACTGACGCAACTCTAACGTGTTGGCCGGTGGGGTGAAAACCTCACCGGCACACTGATTTTGAAGATGAAGGCAATGCGAAAATACGCGCTTCACCCATACCCGATGATGGCCCTGCTGGTGGTTTCACTGACAGGATGTGCCTGGATCCCCGCCACGCCGCTCGTGCAGGGCGCGACGACGGCACAACCAATACCTGGCCCGACGCAGGTGGCGAATGGCTCCATCTTTCAGTCTGCACAACCGGTTAATTATGGCTATCAGCCGCTATTCGAAGACCGACGTCCGCGTAACATTGGCGATACGTTGACGATTGTCTTGCAGGAAAACGTCAGCGCCAGCAAAAGCTCCTCAGCCAATGCCAGCCGCGATGGCAAAACGAATTTTGGCTTCGACACCGTTCCGCGCTATCTGGAAGGATTATTCGGTAACGCGCGTGCAGACGTAGACGCTTCCGGCGGAAACTCTTTCAATGGCAAAGGCGGCGCGAACGCCAGCAACACCTTTAGCGGCACGTTGACGGTCACCGTCGATCAGGTGCTGGTGAATGGCAATTTACATGTGGTGGGTGAAAAACAGATCGCCATCAACCAGGGCACTGAATTCATCCGCTTCTCCGGGGTTGTGAATCCACGCACGATCAGCGGCAGCAACAGCGTTCCGTCAACGCAGGTTGCGGATGCACGCATAGAGTATGTCGGTAACGGCTACATAAACGAAGCGCAGAATATGGGTTGGCTGCAGCGTTTCTTCCTTAACTTGTCGCCGATGTAAGCGAGGTTCCCAGTGTTTAAATCTTTTATTGGCGTCGTACTGCTGCTGGCGACGACCTTCGCACATGCCGATCGTATCCGCGATCTGACCAGCGTTCAGGGCGTGCGTGAAAACTCGCTGATTGGCTACGGACTGGTGGTCGGGCTGGACGGCACAGGCGATCAGACCACGCAAACCCCGTTCACGACACAAACGCTCAATAACATGCTCTCTCAGATGGGGATTACCGTCCCGACCGGGACGAACATGCAGCTGAAAAACGTGGCGGCGGTAATGGTCACCGCCAGTTTTCCGGCGTTTGGTCGCCAGGGGCAGACCATCGATGTGGTGGTTTCCTCGATGGGTAACGCCAAAAGTTTGCGTGGCGGGACACTGTTAATGACCCCGCTGAAAGGGGTTGATAGTCAGGTCTACGCGCTGGCGCAGGGAAATATTCTGGTCGGCGGGGCCGGGGCGTCCGCCGGAGGCAGCAGCGTCCAGGTGAACCAACTGAATGGCGGGCGCATTACCAATGGCGCGGTGATTGAGCGGGAACTGCCGAGCCAGTTTGGTGGTGGTAATACCCTTAATCTGCAGCTCAACAATGAAGATTTCACCCTGGCGCAGCAGATCACCGACACCATCAACCGCTCCCGGGGTTTTGGCAGCGCGACGGCGCTGGATGCGCGCACTATCCAGGTGCGGGTGCCGAGCGGCAACAGCTCTCAGGTCCGTTTCCTCGCCGATATTCAGAATATGGAAGTGAACGTCACGCCGCAGGACGCGAAAGTGGTGATTAACTCACGAACCGGCTCCGTGGTGATGAACCGTGAAGTGACGCTGGACAGCTGTGCTGTCGCGCAGGGCAACCTGTCGGTGACGGTGAATCGCCAGGCTAACGTCAGCCAGCCGGATACGCCGTTTGGCGGTGGGCAAACGGTCGTTACACCGCAAACGCAGATCGACCTGCGCCAGAGCGGGGGTTCACTACAAAGCGTGCGCTCCAGCGCGAACCTGAACAACGTGGTACGGGCGCTTAATGCCCTTGGCGCGACGCCAATGGATTTGATGTCCATTCTGCAGTCCATGCAAAGCGCAGGGTGTTTACGGGCGAAGCTGGAAATTATCTGATGATTGGAGAAAGCAAACTGCTGGCCAGCGCGGCCTGGGATGCCCAGTCGCTTAACGATCTGAAGGCCAAAGCAGGGCAGGATCCGGCGGCGAACCTCCGCCCGGTCGCCCGCCAGGTTGAGGGGATGTTCGTGCAGATGATGTTGAAAAGCATGCGTGAAGCGCTGCCGAAAGATGGCGTGTTTAGCAGCGACTCGACGCGCCTGTATACCAGCATGTACGACCAGCAAATTGCGCAACAGATGACGGCAGGTAAAGGTCTGGGGTTGGCGGAGATGATGGTCAAACAAATGACCGAGGGGCAGGCCCAGCCTGCCGATGACGCGCCGCAGATACCGATGAAGTTCTCGCTGGAAACGGTGACCAGCTATCAAAATCAGGCGTTGACGCAACTGGTACGAAAAGCGATGCCGAAAACCCCCGAGAGCCACGATGAACCGCTCTCGGGCGACAGCAAAGCGTTTCTTGCTCAGCTTTCCCTCCCCGCGCGCCTGGCAAGCGAGCAGAGCGGCGTCCCGCACCACCTGATTCTGGCGCAGGCGGCGCTGGAATCCGGGTGGGGGCAACGGCAAATTCGCCGTGAAAACGGCGAACCCAGTTTTAACATTTTTGGTGTTAAAGCTTCGGGGAGCTGGAAGGGCCCCACCACGGAAATCACCACCACGGAATTTGAAAACGGTGAGGCGAAAAAGGTGAAAGCCCGATTCCGCGTCTACAGCTCGTATCTGGAGGCGCTGTCGGATTATGTGGGGCTGTTGACCCGTAACCCGCGCTACGCTGGGGTGACGTCAGCATCCAGTGCGGAGCAGGGCGCACAGGCCTTGCAAAATGCGGGATACGCCACCGACCCGCACTATGCGCGCAAACTCACCAGCATGATCCAACAGCTGAAGTCGATGAGCGAAAAAGTGAATAAAACGTACAGCGCCAATCTCGACAATCTCTTCTAAATAGCTCAAGTCCAGCAAGCCGCTGCCGATAATAACCTGTATTGAAGGATTAAAAGGAATCTCCATGTCCAGCTTGATTAACAACGCCATGAGTGGACTTAACGCGGCCCAGGCTGCGTTAAATACCGCCAGTAACAACATCGCCAGTTATAACGTTGCGGGATATACCCGACAAACCACCATTATGTCGCAAGCGAACAGTACGTTAGGTGCGGGTGGTTGGGGCGGCAATGGCGTGTATGTCTCAGGCGTGCAGCGCGAGTACGACGCGTTTATCACCAATCAGCTGCGTGCAGCCGAAAACCAGAGCAGCGGGTTGACTACCCGTTTTGAGCAAATGTCGAAAATCGACAACCTGCTTTCCAGTAAAACCAGCTCAATTTCGACCTCGATGCAGGACTTTTTCACCAGTCTGCAAACGTTGGTCAGTAACGCGGAAGATCCCGCAGCGCGTCAGGCGCTGATTGGAAAAGCGAACGGACTGGTAAACCAGTTTAAGACCACCGATCAATACCTGCGCGATCAGGATAAACAGGTCAACACGGCTATTTCGTCCAGCGTTGAGCAGATCAACAACTATTCGAAACAGATTGCCAGCCTGAATGACCAGATCTCCCGTCTGACCGGCGTGGGGGCAGGGGCATCACCAAATGACCTTCTTGACCAGCGCGATCAGCTGGTGAGCGAGTTAAACAAAATTGTCGGCGTTGAGGTCAGCGTCCAGGATGGCGGCACCTATAACCTGACGATGGCAAACGGATATACCCTGGTACAGGGCAGTAATGCACGTCAACTCGCGGCGGTGCCATCCAGCGCCGATCCTTCGCGGACCACGGTTGCCTATGTTGATGCGGCGGCCGGAAACATTGAAATTCCTGAGAAACTGCTCAATACCGGCTCGCTCGGCGGCCTGATGACGTTCCGTTCTCAGGATCTGGACCAGACCCGCAATACCCTGGGCCAGTTAGCGTTGGCGTTGGCCACTGAATTTAATACCCAGCACAAAGCGGGTTTTGATGCCAACGGCGATGCCGGTAAAGACTTTTTCGCGATCGGAAAACCCTCGGTTATCGGTAACGCCAAAAATAGCGGTAATGCGGTATTAACGGCTGAAGTGGATGACAGCACAAAAGTGCAGGCCACGGATTATAAAGTGGTGTACGACGGCAGTAAGTGGCAGGTCACGCGTCTTGCGGATAACACCACTTTCGAAGCGAAACCCGATGCCAACGGTAAGCTGGATATTGACGGTCTGAAAGTGACGATCAGCGGAACGCCGGGAGCGAAAGCCAATGACAGCTTTACGTTAAAGCCGGTCAGTGACGCCATTGTGAACATGAAAGTGATGGTCACGGATGAGTCGAAAATCGCCATGTCTGGCCTTAAGGATTCCGGCCAGAGTGATAACCGCAACGGTCAGGCGCTGCTGGATCTGCAAACCAAAGCCACCGTCGGCAATAAAACCTTTAACGATGCTTACGCCACGCTGGTCAGTGATGTGGGGAATAAAACCGCCACGCTGAAAACCAGTAGCACCACCCAGGGCAATGTGGTGACCCAACTGACGAACCAGCAGCAGTCGATCTCTGGCGTCAATCTTGATGAAGAGTATGGCAACCTGCAACGTTATCAACAGTACTATCTGGCGAATGCGCAAGTCCTGCAAACGGCCAGTTCGATGTTTGATGCGCTGATGAACATTCGCTAAAGGAGAGGGGCTTAAATGCGTATCAGTACCCAGATGATGTACCAGCAGAATATGCGTGGCATCACCAATTCCCAGGCCGAATGGATGAAGTACGGCGAACAGATGTCCACGGGCAAGCGTGTGATTAATCCGTCGGATGATCCGATTGCCGCTTCGCAGGCCGTTGTCTTGTCGCAGGCGCAGGCGCAGAACAGTCAGTTCGCGCTGGCGCGTTCGTTTGCCACGCAGAAAGTGTCGCTGGAAGAGAATGTGTTAAGGCAGTCGATAACGGCGATTCAAGGTGCACAAGAGTTAATCGTCAATGCGGGTAACGGTACGTTAAGTGACGATGACCGTGCTTCGCTGGCGACAGGCCTGCAGGGGATCCGCGATCAGCTGATGAACCTGGCGAACAGCACCGATGGTAATGGGCGCTATATTTTTGCTGGTTATAAGACTGAAACGGCGCCATTTTCCCAGACGGACGGCGCATACAGCGGCGGGCGTGAGAGCGTCACCCAACAGGTCGATGCGTCCCGTACGATGGTGATTGGCCACACCGGTGACCAAATTTTTAATAAAATCACCAGTAATGCCGTGCCGGAGCCAGACGGCAGCGCTTCTGAAACCAGTCTGTTCAAAATGCTGGATAGCGCTATCGACGCGCTGAACACGCCGGTGGCGGGGGATGATGCGGCAAGAGATAAAGCGTCGGCGGCGATTGATAAAACCAACCGGGGCTTAAAAAACTCGATGAATAATATTCTGACGGTGCGGGCAGAACTGGGAACGCAACTGGATGAGCTTGGTTCACTGGATGCATTGGGAAGCGATCGCGCGTTGGGTCAGACGCAGCAAATGAGCAACCTGGTCGACGTGGACTGGAATGCGGCAATCTCTTCGTATGTGATGCAACAGGCGGCGCTACAGGCGTCTTATAAAGCGTTTACCGATATGCAGGGTATGTCGCTGTTTCAGCTAAACCGATAATCTTTTTTAAAACATACCGTGAAATCGGGTATGTTTTGTCTGCCCGCTCCATCACCCCGGAGCGGGCTTTTTTTGCGCCTAAATAACGTAGTGGCAAGACAAAACTGCGCACGATGGTTATGTGTTATCTGCAACGCGAACATGGGCGATTTGCAGACACAAAAGCGGCATTGACAAGCCGCAGCGACCGAATTAAGGATAAAAAAAAGCCGACCAGAAGGTCGGCTTTAGCGGTTTGTCTGCTTATTCTATCGGCTGAGGACGCGTTGGTTGCGCTGACGCCTGATGCGTTGCACTGTGACCCCCGGCAGCCCCTTTACCTTCAAAGGCAAACTCTGGACGCTGCCAGTCGCTGTGACGCGGCGCTTCCGGAACATATTCCGGTGCAGGTGCACGGGTCATCGGCGCAGTGGCGTGGTGGCTTGCTGGCAGAGATTCAACGGCGACAGGCGCGGTCTCTTCAATGACTTCAGCCGCGACAACAGGTGCAATCACCTCGACTTTCGCGTCTTCTTCCACCACAACGACAGGTTCAGCGACCTCGGCAACCACTTCAGGTTCAGCGACAACGTCCGCAGATTCGGCGATTACGGTTTCCTGAACTTCTTCCACCGCTTTCGCTTCAGAAATGATTTCTTCGGCAACAGGGACATCCGCTTGCGCGATAACCTGTGGCTGTTCAGCAACGGCCGTTGCGATGACTTCCGGGTGCGTCGTTTCCACAACCTTAGTTTCCGCAACAACAGGCTGCGGCTCGACAGCAACCGTTTCGGTCTGAACTGGAGTTTCGATAACCTGCTCGACGGCAACGGCTTGCGGCTTCATCGCGGTGGTTTGGGTGACTACCGGTGCGATCTCTTGTCCACGTTGCTCTTCAACCTGCGCATCCTGAGGACGAACAACCGGGTAACGGATCCACACTTTGCCAGAGGCCATTTCCGGAGAAGCACAGGCGATGGTCAACGGCATCGGTGACTGAACCGGGTAGCGCTCATCACGGTAGCGACGACGACGTTGGCCGCTGACGCGCAGATGACGAGGTGAACGACGTGAGCGACGCGGCATACCGTTGTTGTCGCGCGCGTCGGCGTTCTCTTCCTGTTCTACGGTAGTATCGGCGACAACCGGCAGATCCAGTTTTGCCAGCTCAGTACGTTGAACCGGTGCTGTTTGCTCTACAGCCTGGGTCGCAACATTCTCAACGACCGCAGTGGCCGCGAGTTCGACGTCAACCGCTGCGCTCTCACCGTAACGTACTTTCTGGTTCAGCTGGCGTTGTTTACGACGCGGTTGAGGCTGACGAACGCGCTCTTCCTGTTCAACTTCCTGTACCGGTTGCTCATCAAGGTTGAGCGCTTTAACTTCCTGCTGCGCCTGACGTTTGTCGTCGCTACGACGACGATTACGATCGCGACGCGGCGCTTGCTGCTCATCACCGGATTTGGCTTTTTCGCTAACGTCATTGACCGTCTGCTGACGGTTGTCGCGCGACTCTGCATTTTGCGGCGAAGGCTGACGGCGGTTACGACGGTTCTCTTCGCGGTTTTCACCGCCTTCTGAACGTTCGCCACGGTCACTGCGGTCACCACGCTCATTGCGGTTATCACGGCGATCATTACGATCGCGGCGATTGTTCTGGCGCGGCTTGCGGCGATCCTGCTGACGTTCCGGTTTCTCTTCCGCTTTAGGTTCTGCTTGCTCAACCGGTTTCGCTTCTTCACTGCCAGCGAACATGGATTTCAGCGCGCCAAAGAAACGGCTTAACAGACCCGGCTGTGCAGCGGCGGCTGCAACGGTCACTGCGGCTGCCTTCGGTGCAGTGGCTTTAACAACGGACTCTGTAGGTTCTGGTGCAGGCGGAACTTCTGGCATGGCAAAGGTCGCCAGCGCCGGTTGCTCAGGGCGTTTACGCTCGGCATACTCTTCTTCAGAAGGTAATGCCATTGCCTCTTCATGCAGTTTCGGCAGCATATAGCTCAGGGTCGGTGTTTCTTCGCCTTTACGGACACGCAGCACGGAGTAGTGCGGAGTTTCCATCTGATCGTTTGGTACGATCACACAGCGAACGCCATCCTGACGCGTTTCAATCGCATTTACCGCGTTACGTTTTTCGTTCAGCAGATATGAAGCGATCGGCACAGGAACAATCGCGTGCACTTCCTGGGTGTTTTCTTTCAGCGCTTCTTCTTCAATCAGACGCAGAATAGACAGGGACAGCGATTCATTATCACGAACGGTGCCGGTGCCGCTACAGCGTGGGCAAACGTGATGGCTGGATTCACCCAGAGATGGGCTCAGGCGCTGACGGGACATCTCCAGCAGGCCAAAGCGGGAAATATGGCTGATCTGAATACGCGCGCGATCCTGGCGTACCGCTTCACGCAGACGGTTTTCAACCGCGCGCTGGTGGCGAACCGGGGTCATATCGATGAAGTCGATAACAATCAGGCCGCCGAGGTCACGCAGACGCAGTTGACGAGCGATCTCATCGGCCGCTTCCAGGTTGGTGTTGAACGCGGTCTCTTCGATATCACCGCCGCGCGTGGCGCGAGCAGAGTTGATATCGATAGCGGTTAACGCTTCGGTGCTGTCGATAACGATGGAACCGCCGGAAGGCAGGCGGACTTCGCGCTGGAATGCAGATTCGATCTGCGATTCGATCTGGTAGTGGCTAAACAGCGGAATTTCACCGGTGTAGAGCTTAATTTTGCTGCTGAAATCCGGGCGACCCAGCGCTGCGATGTGCTGGCGCGCCAGTTCAAGCACTTTCGGGTTATCGATGAGGATTTCACCGATGTCCTGACGTAAATAGTCACGGAAAGCACGAACGATAACGTTACTTTCCTGGTGGATCAGGAACGGAGCAGGGCGGCTTTCAGCGGCTTTCTGAATCGCTTCCCAGTGTTTAAGACGGAAGCTCAGATCCCACTGCAGCGCTTCGGCAGATTTGCCGACGCCAGCGGTACGCACGATGAGCCCCATGCCATCAGGCAGTTCCAGGCTCGCCAGCGCTTCTTTTAACTCGGTACGATCGTCGCCTTCAATACGACGAGAAATGCCGCCCGCACGCGGGTTGTTCGGCATCAGAACCAGATAGCTCCCCGCCAGACTGATAAATGTCGTCAGCGCAGCACCTTTGTTGCCACGTTCTTCTTTATCAATCTGAACAATAACTTCCTGGCCTTCGCGCAACACATCTTTAATGTTTGGACGACCATGGGCGTTGTAATTGGCGGGGAAATATTCGCGGGCAATTTCTTTTAACGGGAGGAAACCGTGACGTTCAGCGCCGTAATCAACAAAAGCGGCTTCCAGACTCGGTTCAATACGGGTAATTTTGCCTTTATAGATGTTTGCTTTTTTCTGTTCATGTCCAGGACTTTCGATATCCAGGTCGTACAGACGTTGCCCATCTACAAGGGCGACACGCAACTCTTCCTGCTGAGTTGCGTTGATTAACATTCTTTTCATCGTAACTTACTCATTATTCTTACATTGACGACTAAGCTGCGGGCATAGTAACGCCTTTCCGGGTGTGAACCGATGGCCTCGTGACTATTCGCGTCGCCAACCTCACGGTTGTCGTCAGCTCAAAGAGGCGCAGAGTGTCGGTTGCCTGTATTTCAAACGGAAACACAGCGCAATTATCAGGGGAACAGTCTGGGTATTACTCTCCAGAGAAGATCCTATCTACCGGTAAGGACTGCAACCCGCAGCCCGCTAACTGTCTGAAAGATCAATACGTCTTACGCCATTGCTGCGTTGATGATCGGTCAGACAAAATGGGTTATTCCGTAAAAGTTCTTGTTTTAGCAAGTTTCAACACGGAAACAGCCTCATTATTCCACTGCTAACCTTGTTATAGCAAGATGACTTTTACCATTTATCACCCGGTTACTCACAGTTTTTTCACTTCTGCAGAGTGATTGGTTTAATAACCGCCAAAATGAAGAAGTGGACGGTGAGTGAACGGGTGTAAAAGTAAATATAAGCATAGAAAAATGAGTGGCGCTAATCTCAATGGCTATTTAGAATCGCCCACCATGAAAACAGAGACTCCATCCGTAAAAATGATTGCCATTTCAGCAGACGAAGCTGGGCAACGAATCGACAACTTTTTACGCACGCAACTTAAAGGCGTGCCAAAAAGTATGATTTATCGCATTTTGCGTAAAGGCGAAGTGCGGGTGAACAAAAAGCGCATCAAACCCGAGTATAAATTGGAAGCCGGGGATGAGGTGCGTATTCCGCCAGTGCGTGTTGCCGAACGCGAAGAAGAGGCGGTTTCGCCGCATCTGCAAAAAGTCGCGGCATTGGCAGATGTCATTCTCTATGAGGATGAACATATTCTGGTGCTAAACAAACCTTCCGGTACGGCTGTGCATGGCGGAAGCGGGCTCAGTTTCGGGGTGATTGAAGGTTTACGCGCACTGAGACCAGAAGCACGTTTCCTGGAACTGGTGCATCGCCTTGACCGTGACACCTCCGGCGTATTGCTGGTGGCGAAAAAACGGTCTGCTTTGC
Organism: Citrobacter sp. R56; assembly: GCF_016811995.1. GTDB lineage: Bacteria > Pseudomonadota > Gammaproteobacteria > Enterobacterales > Enterobacteriaceae > Citrobacter_D > Citrobacter_D enshiensis. Next base: position 2,749,438 of record NZ_CP069159.1, on the reverse strand, counting down.
GTTCGCTGCATGAACAGTTGCGCGAAAAGGGAATGCAAAAAGATTACCTGGCGCTGGTGCGCGGTCAGTGGCAGTCGCACGTCAAAACGGTCCAGGCACCTTTATTAAAGAATATTCTGCAAAGCGGTGAGCGTATTGTGCGGGTAAACCAGGAAGGTAAGCCGTCGGAGACACGTTTCAAAGTGGAAGAGCGCTACGCGTTCGCCACGCTGGTACGTTGTAGCCCGGTGACTGGAAGAACCCATCAGATTCGTGTTCACACCCAATATGCCGGGCATCCTATCGCATTTGACGATCGTTACGGCGATCGTGAGTTCGATAAACAGCTGGCGGGCACAGGGTTATCGCGACTCTTTCTCCATGCCGCAGCGCTGAAGTTCACCCATCCCGGCACCGGAGAAGTGTTACGTATCGAAGCGCCGATGGATAACCAACTGAAGCATTGTCTTCAGGTATTGCGTAACAAAGCTTAAGGCGCTTTGCTTATCTGGCCTACGGAGTCATGTCCATTGTAGGCCTGATAAGACGCTCTAGTGCGCCATCAGGCAGACACACTAGGCCTTCAGCGGGTTCATCTCTTCCCGGCGCAGCATCTGACACAGCGCAATCAACGGCAGGCCAATGAGCGTGTTAGGGTCTCGTCCCTCTAAGCGCTCGAAAAGCGCGATGCCGAGTCCTTCGCTTTTAAAGCTCCCCGCACAATGTAATGGGCGTTCTTTGCGCACATAGTCCTCGATTTCCGTTTCGCTCAGATGACGGAAATGGACATCGAAAGGCTCGACTTCTGTTTGCAAGTGCCCGGTTGCGGAATGATAAAGCGCAAGCCCGGTATAAAACGTCACAATATTCCCGCTGGCTTTCGCTAATTGTTGCCGTGCTTTTTCTTCGGTTAGCGGTTTACCTGTAATTTCGCCGTCCAGAACGCAAATCTGGTCGGAACCAATAATCAGATGATTTGGGAAACGGTGGGCGAGAGATTGTGCTTTTTCCTGTGCCAGACGCAATACCAGATGTCGCGGCGCTTCGCCTGGCATCGGGGTCTCGTCGACCTCTGGGGCTGCGCATTCGAAGGGGATACACAGTTTTTCGAGCAACGCGCGACGCCAGGGAGACGTTGAGGCGAGAATCAGTTGCGGCATATTTTTTTCCCCAGATATAGCGTAATGATGTGAGCCATTTTAAACTAGGCGCCGGGACGTTCAAGCGTGCCACAGCGGCTTGTCCTGATTGATTTTAAGACTGTGACTCGCAATGTGTGCGAATTATTGGCAAAAGGCAACCGCACGTTGCCTTTTTCTTTGACTATATGACGTTACAAAGTTAATATGCGCGCCCTATGCAAAAGGTAAAATTACCCCTGACTCTTGATCCGGTTCGTACGGCTCAAAAACGCCTCGATTACGAAGGTATCTTTCCTTCCGATCTGGCAGAGCGCGTCGCCGATTCTGTAGTCAGTGTGGACAGTGATGTGGAATGCTCCATGTCGTTCGCTATCGATAATCAACGTCTCGCCGTTATTACGGGTGATGCGAAGGTTTCGGTAACGCTCGAATGCCAGCGTTGCGGGAAGCCGTTTCCACACCATGTACACACAACGTATTGTTTCAGTCCTGTCCGTTCTGACGAACAAGCTGAAGCACTCCCGGAAGCGTATGAGCCGATTGAGGTTAACGAATTCGGTGAAATCGATCTGCTTGCAATGGTAGAAGATGAAATTATCCTCTCCTTGCCGGTAGTTCCGGTGCATGATTCTGAACACTGTGAAGTGTCCGAGGCGGACATGGTCTTTGGTGAATTGCCTGTTGAAGTGCAAAAACCAAATCCATTTGCCGTATTAGCCAGCTTAAAGCGTAAGTAATTGAGGAGTAAGGTCCATGGCCGTACAACAGAATAAACCAACCCGTTCCAAACGTGGCATGCGTCGTTCTCATGACGCTCTGACCGCAGTCACCAGCCTGTCTGTAGACAAAACCTCTGGTGAGAAACACCTGCGTCACCACATCACTGCCGACGGTTTCTACCGCGGTCGCAAGGTAATCGCTAAGTAATCACGCGTTACTCAACGGATTTCGCGTTTCAGGAAACCGGCAAGCGAGAGGAACCCCACTGCACAGGTTACTATGCCCTGGGGTGAATAAGCGCGGTCAGTGCGCCTGCAGTGTGAATGTCGAAGAGTACAAGCGTGATGAAGCTTAGTGAGGATTTCCCCGTGTGAGCGGGGAAACACCAAACCGGGCGGCGACGATACCTTGACACGTCTAACCCTGGCGTTAGATGTCATGGGGGGCGATTTTGGCCCTTCCGTGACAGTGCCTGCAGCACTGCAGGCACTGAATTCTAATTCGCAACTCACACTTCTTTTAGTCGGGAATCCCGATACAATCACGCCATTACTTGCCAAAGCTGACTTTGAACAACGTTCGCGTCTGCAGATTATCCCTGCACAGTCAGTTATTGCCAGTGATGCCCGGCCTTCGCAAGCGATCCGCGCCAGTCGCGGTAGCTCTATGCGTGTGGCCCTGGAGCTGGTGAAAGAAGGTCGAGCTGAGGCCTGTGTGAGCGCCGGTAATACGGGCGCGCTGATGGGACTGGCGAAATTATTGCTCAAACCACTTGAGGGGATTGAGCGTCCGGCGTTGGTGACGGTTTTACCGCATCAGCAAAAGGGCAAAACGGTGGTGCTGGATCTTGGCGCCAACGTCGATTGCGACAGCACGATGTTAGTGCAGTTCGCCATTATGGGCTCCGTATTAGCGGAGGAGGTGGTTGGCATAACCAACCCTCGAGTGGCGCTACTTAACATCGGCGAAGAAGAAACCAAGGGTCTCGACAGTATTCGGGATGCCTCAGTGGTGCTAAAAACAATCCCTTCCATCAACTACATCGGCTATCTTGAAGCTAATGAATTATTGACGGGGAAAACCGATGTTCTGGTATGTGATGGATTTACAGGTAATGTCACATTAAAGACAATGGAAGGTGTTGTCAGAATGTTTCTCTCACTGCTGAAATCTCAGGGTGAGGGTAAAAAACGGTCGTGGTGGCTGCTGTTATTAAAACGTTGGTTACAAAAAAGCCTAACGAGGCGATTCAGTCACCTCAACCCCGACCAGTATAATGGCGCCTGTCTGTTAGGATTGCGCGGCACGGTGATAAAAAGTCATGGTGCGGCCAATCAGCGAGCATTTGCGGTCGCGATTGAACAGGCAGTGCAGGCGGTGCAGCGACAAGTTCCTCAGCGAATTGCCGCTCGCCTGGAATCTGTATACCCAGCCGGATTCGAATTGCTGGATGGTGGCAAAAGCGGGAGTTCGCGGACACACAAGTAATCATGTGGCCGTCTCGCTGTTAACGCACCAGCAGTTTGTTCGTGGTGGTATATAACCGAAAAGTGACTGAGCGTACATGTATACGAAGATTATTGGTACTGGCAGCTATCTGCCTGAACAAGTGCGTACTAACGCCGATTTGGAAAAAATGGTAGAGACATCTGATGAGTGGATCGTCGCTCGTACAGGTATCCGTGAACGCCATATTGCTGGGCCAAATGAAACAGTCGCGACGATGGGCTTCACTGCCGCAAACCGCGCGCTTGAAATGGCTGGCATCGATAAAGAACAAATTGGTTTGATCGTGGTTGCGACCACATCTTCAACACACGCATTCCCAAGTGCCGCTTGCCAGATTCAGAATATGCTGGGCATTAAAGGTTGTCCGGCGTTTGACGTTGCGGCGGCGTGTGCTGGTTTTACCTATGCCTTAAGCGTTGCCGACCAGTATGTAAAATCGGGTTCAGTAAAGCATGCGCTGGTGGTGGGGTCTGATGTCCTGGCGCGTACCTGCGATCCGACCGATCGTGGGACGATCATTATCTTCGGTGATGGCGCTGGCGCTGTTGTTCTGAGCGCATCCGAGGAACCGGGCATCATTTCGACGCATTTGCATGCGGACGGACGCTACGGTGAATTGTTGACGCTGCCAAATGCCGATCGCGTGAATCCGGAAAACTCGATTCATCTGACGATGGCGGGTAACGAAGTCTTTAAAGTCGCGGTGACTGAACTGGCGCGCATCGTTGATGAGACGCTGGAAGCTAATGGTCTTTCTCGCTCCGACCTGGATTGGCTGGTGCCACACCAGGCGAACCTTCGCATCATTTCCGCAACGGCGAAGAAGCTGGGGATTGATCCAGACAAGCTTGAAGAGAAAGTCGTCATTACGCTTGACCGTCATGGCAATACTTCTGCTGCATCTGTACCGTGCGCGCTCGACGAAGCCGTGCGTGACGGACGGATCAAAGCCGGTCAGTTGATATTGCTTGAAGCCTTCGGGGGTGGATTCACCTGGGGCTCCGCGCTGGTTCGTTTCTAGTATAAGGAATTAAACATGACGCAATTTGCTTTTGTGTTCCCTGGTCAGGGTTCTCAAACCGTTGGGATGCTGTCTGATATGGCTGCAGCATACCCCATCGTAGAAGAAACTTTTGCTGAAGCTTCTGCCGCGCTGGGCTATGACCTGTGGGCGTTGACGCAGCAAGGTCCAGCGGAAGAACTGAATAAAACGTGGCAAACTCAGCCAGCACTGTTGACGGCCTCCGTGGCACTGTATCGCGTATGGCAGCAGCAGGGCGGTAAAACGCCAGCGCTGATGGCAGGACACAGCCTCGGTGAATACTCTGCGTTGGTCTGCGCTGGCGTCATGAATTTTGCTGATGCCGTGCGTCTGGTTGAACTGCGTGGCAAATTCATGCAGGAAGCGGTCCCAGAAGGGACTGGCGGCATGTCTGCAATTATCGGCCTGGACGACGCTTCCATCGCCAAAGCGTGCGAAGAGTCTGCTGAAGGTCAGGTTGTCTCCCCGGTTAACTTTAACTCACCGGGTCAGGTGGTCATTGCCGGGCACAAAGAAGCCGTTGAACGTGCTGGCGCAGCCTGTAAAGCCGCAGGTGCAAAACGTGCGCTTCCATTACCGGTCAGCGTTCCGTCACACTGTGCGCTGATGAAGCCCGCAGCCGATAAACTGGCTGTTGAGTTAGCGAAAATCACCTTCAACGCGCCGACGGTACCTGTCGTGAATAACGTTGATGTGAAATGTGAAGCTGACGCTGATGCAATTCGTGATGCACTGGTACGCCAACTGTATAATCCGGTGCAGTGGACGAAAAGCGTAGAATTTATCGCCGCGCAGGGTGTTACGCACCTTTATGAAGTGGGCCCAGGTAAAGTTCTCACTGGTCTGACGAAACGTATTGTTGACACCCTGACAGCCTCGGCACTGAATGAGCCAGCGGCGCTGTCTGCGGCGCTTGAGCAATAAAAGAGGAAAACCATGAGTTTTGAAGGAAAAGTCGCGCTGGTTACCGGTGCAAGCCGTGGCATTGGCCGCGCAATTGCTGAAACACTCGTTGCCCGTGGCGCGAAGGTTATCGGTACTGCTACCAGCGAAAGTGGCGCTCAGGCCATTAGCGATTACTTAGGTGCAAACGGTAAAGGTCTGATGTTGAATGTGACCGACCCTGCATCTATTGAATCTGTTCTGGAAAAAATTCGCGCAGAATTTGGTGAAGTCGATATCCTGGTTAATAATGCCGGTATCACTCGTGATAATCTGTTGATGCGAATGAAAGATGATGAGTGGAACGATATTATCGAAACCAACCTGTCATCTGTTTTCCGTCTGTCAAAAGCGGTAATGCGCGCTATGATGAAAAAGCGTCATGGTCGTATTATCACTATCGGTTCTGTGGTTGGTACCATGGGAAATGCAGGTCAGGCTAACTACGCTGCGGCGAAAGCGGGTTTGATCGGCTTCAGTAAATCACTGGCGCGTGAAGTTGCGTCCCGTGGTATTACTGTAAACGTTGTTGCTCCGGGCTTTATTGAAACGGACATGACGCGTGCGCTGTCAGATGATCAGCGTGCGGGTATTCTGGCGCAGGTTCCTGCGGGTCGCCTCGGCGGCGCTCAGGAAATCGCCAGTGCGGTTGCATTTTTAGCCTCTGACGAAGCAAGTTACATCTCTGGTGAGACTCTGCACGTCAACGGCGGAATGTACATGGTTTAATCACGATGAAAAAGATTTGCGTTATTAGAGCGAATGGCCTCAAAATAACGTAAAATCGTGGTAAGACCTGCCGGGATTTAGTTGCAAATTTTTCAACATTTTATACACTACGAAAACCATCGCGAAAGCGAGTTTTGATAGGAAATTTAAGAGTATGAGCACTATCGAAGAACGCGTTAAGAAAATTATCGGCGAACAGCTGGGCGTTAAGCAGGAAGAAGTAACCAACAATGCTTCCTTCGTTGAAGACCTGGGCGCAGATTCTCTTGACACCGTTGAGCTGGTAATGGCTCTGGAAGAAGAGTTTGATACTGAGATTCCGGACGAAGAAGCTGAGAAAATCACTACCGTTCAGGCTGCCATTGATTACATCAACGGTCACCAGGCGTAAGTGAACATCTCCAGGCGGTCACTCGACCGCCTGAGTTTTATCTTTATTTTGTCCCACTAGAATCATTTTTTCCCTCCCTGGAGGACAACCGTGTCTAAGCGTCGTGTAGTTGTGACCGGACTGGGCATGTTGTCTCCTGTCGGCAATACCGTAGAGTCTACCTGGAAAGCTCTCCTTGCCGGTCAGAGTGGCATCAGCCTGATCGACCATTTCGATACTAGCGCCTATGCAACTAAATTTGCTGGCTTAGTAAAGGATTTTAACTGTGATGACATCATCTCGCGCAAAGAACAGCGCAAGATGGATGCCTTCATTCAATATGGAATTGTCGCTGGCGCTCAGGCCATGCAGGATTCTGGTCTTGAAGTGACGGAAGAGAACGCAACCCGTATTGGCGCCGCAATCGGCTCCGGTATTGGCGGTCTCGGACTTATCGAAGAAAACCATACCTCACTGGTAAACGGTGGGCCGCGTAAGATCAGCCCGTTCTTCGTCCCGTCGACGATTGTTAACATGGTGGCAGGACACCTGACCATCATGTATGGCCTGCGTGGGCCAAGCATCTCTATCGCTACAGCCTGTACGTCTGGCGTACACAACATCGGTCATGCCGCGCGTATCATTGCATACGGCGACGCAGATGCGATGGTTGCGGGTGGTGCTGAAAAAGCCAGTACCCCGCTTGGCGTGGGTGGTTTTGGCGCGGCTCGTGCGCTGTCTACACGTAATGAAAACCCACAAGCGGCAAGCCGCCCGTGGGATAAAGAACGTGATGGCTTTGTGCTGGGCGACGGTGCAGGCATGGTGGTACTGGAAGAGTACGAACATGCGAAAGCGCGTGGCGCAAAAATTTATGCTGAAGTTGTCGGCTTTGGTATGAGCAGCGATGCTTATCATATGACGTCACCGCCGGAAGATGGCGCAGGCGCGGCGCTGGCTATGGTCAACGCGCTGCGTGATGCCGCACTCGAACCGGCTCAGATTGGCTATGTCAATGCACATGGTACGTCGACGCCGGCTGGCGACAAAGCGGAAACCCAGGCCGTGAAATCGGTATTTGGTGATGCGGCGACCCGTGTGATGGTCAGTTCCACCAAGTCCATGACCGGCCACTTGCTGGGCGCGGCTGGCGCGGTAGAGTCTATTTTCTCTATCCTGGCGCTGCGCGATCAGGCTGTTCCGCCGACCATTAACCTGGATAATCCAGATGATGGTTGCGATCTGGACTTCGTTCCTCACGAAGCGCGTCAGGTCAGCGGAATGGAGTACGCGTTGTGTAACTCCTTCGGCTTTGGCGGCACCAACGGCTCGCTGATCTTTAAAAAGATCTGATGCAATTTAGGCCTGCCAATGCGCAGGCCTGTTCATTGCGAAGCGCCATTTGGTGATTAAAATAAAAAAGGTCCGCTTGCCGGGCCTTTTTTATTCAGTTTTCTTCCCTTGTCCTGTGTTATCCATCCTGCCAAACTACCCGACCACGCATAAGGAGCCACTATGTTCTTGATTAATGGCCGTGAGCAGGAAACCCTTGCCGCCAGTGACCGGGCGATACAATTCGGCGATGGTTGCTTCACCACGGCGCAAATCGTCGGGGGAAGCGTTTCCCTGCTGAATGCTCATCTGGAGCGTTTACAGAATGCCTGCGAGAGGCTCCTGATCCCTTTCAGTGAATGGGATTTGTTGCAGCGAGAAATGGTGCAACTGGCAGTGGGGCATGAACGTGGCGTTTTGAAAGTGATCATCAGTCGTGGCAGCGGCGGCAGAGGGTATAGCGCGGCGAACTGCACGGCAGCCACCCGACTTCTTTCAGTTTCTGCCTGGCCTGCCCATTATGATCGTTGGCGTCGTGAGGGAATTACCCTTGCGTTAAGCCCTGTTCGTCTCGGGCGGAATCCTTATCTCGCTGGCTTAAAACACCTGAACAGGCTGGAGCAGGTGTTAATCCGCTCTCATCTTGAGCAGACGAACGCGGATGAGGCGCTGGTTCTTGACAGTGAGGGATGGGTTACGGAATGCTGTGCCGCGAATCTGTTCTGGCGTATAGGTACCAGGGTGTATACCCCACGTCTGGACCAGGCCGGAGTGAATGGCATTATGCGACAATTCTGTATTCGTATACTGGCACAATCGCCTTTCGAGGTTGTCGAAGTGAATGCCAGAGAAGAGGAACTGATGCAGGCTGAAGAAATGGTGGTTTGCAACGCCCTGATGCCTGTGGTTCCAGTGCGCGCCTGCGGTGACAGGCTGTTGTCTTCACGCACATTGTTTGATTTTTTAGCCCCACGTTGTGAGCACCCGAATTAGCCATGAAAAAATTGTTATACGTTTTCCTTCTGATGCTGGTTGTGCTGGGCATTGCTGCTGGAGTGGGAATGTGGAAAGTTCGCCAACTGGCGGACAGCAAACTGCTGATTAAAGAAGAGACGGTCTTTAGCCTGAAGGCCGGGACGGGCCGCCTGGCACTGGGGGAACAGCTTTATGCTGATAACGTCATCAACCGCCCTCGCGTGTTTCAGTGGTTATTGCGCATTGAGCCAGAACTCTCGCATTTTAAGGCGGGGACGTATCGACTCACGCCTGATATGACCGTAAGGGAGATGCTTATCCTGCTGGAAAGTGGGAAAGAGGCCCAGTTTCCGCTACGGTTGGTTGAAGGGATGCGGCTGAGTGATTACCTCAAACAGCTGAGAGAAGCCCCTTACATCAAGCACACCCTGAGCGACGACAAGTACGAGACGGTCGCGCAGGCGCTGAAGCTGGAAAATCCTGAGTGGGTGGAGGGCTGGTTCTGGCCAGATACCTGGATGTACACCGCCAACACGACCGACGTTGCGTTACTGAAGCGCGCCCACCAAAAGATGGTCAAAGCCGTTGAGGGTGTCTGGGAAGGTCGGTCGGAAGGGTTGCCCTATCAAGATCAGAATCAGCTGGTTACCATGGCCTCCATCATCGAAAAAGAGACGGCGGTTGCCAGTGAGCGTGACCAGGTGGCATCGGTGTTTATCAACCGTCTTCGTACGGGGATGCGTTTGCAGACCGACCCGACGGTTATCTATGGAATGGGGGAGCGCTATGATGGCAAACTTTCCCGTGCGGACCTGGAAACCCCGACCGCGTATAATACCTATACTATCTCAGGGTTGCCCCCAGGGCCGATTGCCATGCCTGGTGAGGCATCTTTAAAGGCCGCCGCACATCCGGCTAAAACCCCGTATCTCTATTTTGTGGCCGATGGCAAAGGCGGTCACACGTTTAATACTAATCTTGCCGGCCATAACCGGTCAGTGCAGGACTACCTGAAAGTGCTTAAGGAAAAAAATGGGCAGTAATTACATCGTCATCGAAGGACTGGAAGGCGCGGGCAAAACCACGGCGCGAAATGTCGTGGTAGAGACGCTCGAGCAACTGGGTATCCGCGACATGATTTTTACCCGTGAGCCTGGCGGTACGCAGCTTGCGGAAAAATTAAGAAGCCTGGTGCTGGACATCAAATCGGTCGGCGATGAAGTGATTACAGACAAAGCTGAAGTGCTCATGTTTTATGCCGCCCGCGTGCAACTGGTGGAGACGGTGATCAAACCTGCGCTGGCTAAGGGAACCTGGGTGATTGGCGATCGTCACGATCTCTCCACGCAGGCGTACCAGGGCGGCGGTCGCGGTATCGATCAGCGCATGCTGGCGACACTGCGTGACGCCGTGCTGGGGGATTTTCGCCCGAATCTCACGCTCTATCTGGATGTCACCCCTGAAGTCGGACTAAAACGCGCCCGTGCGCGTGGCGAACTGGATCGCATTGAGCAGGAGTCTTTTGATTTCTTCAATCGAACCCGCGCCCGTTATCTGGAACTGGCGTCGCAGGATGCCAGCATCCGCACGATTGATGCGACCCAGACGCTGGAAAAGGTCATGAGTGATATTCGCGCCGCCGTCACCGAATGGGTGAAGGAGCAGGGCGCATGAAATGGTATCCATGGTTACGACCGGACTTTGAAAAACTGGTAGCAAGCTATCAGTCGGGTCGTGGTCACCATGCGCTACTGATTCAGGCGCTGCCTGGTATGGGCGACGATGCGCTGATTTATGCCCTTAGCCGCTATCTGTTGTGTCAGCGTCCGGAAGGACATAAAAGCTGTGGACACTGTCGGGGCTGCCAGTTGATGCAGGCTGGAACGCATCCGGATTACTACTCACTGCTGCCCGAAAAAGGGAAAAGTACCCTCGGGGTTGACGCCGTCCGCGACATCAGCGAAAAACTGTATGAGCGCTCCCGTCTTGGCGGCGCGAAGGTGGTGTGGATCCCCGAAGCGTCGTTACTGACAGAGGCTGCCGCCAATGCGTTGTTAAAAACGCTGGAAGAGCCGCCGTCTCAAACCTGGTTCTTCCTCGCCTGTCGTGAACCCGCACGATTGCTGGCCACATTACGCAGCCGCTGCCGACTTCACCACCTGGCGCCCCCGGCAGAAAACTATGCAATTTCCTGGCTTGCACGAGAAGTGACGGTGTCACAAGACGCGTTGCTCACGGCGCTGCGCCTGAGTGCGGGGTCTCCTGGTGCCGCCTTGACGCTGCTTCAGGAAGAGAGCTGGGCGCATCGTGGTGCACTCTGTGAGGCGCTGGCTAACACTCTGCAGGCCAACGACTGGTATATCTTGCTTTCCGCACTGAATCATGAGCAGGCGGCGACCCGTCTACACTGGCTGGCAACCTTACTGATGGATGCCCTGAAGTTCCGCCACGGTGCTTCGTACCTTACCAATGTGGATGTCCAAACGCTGGTTCCGCTGATAGCACAACGCTTATCGGCGGCTCATATTCAGGCAATCCTCAGCGATGTTTGTCATTGCCGCGAGCAACTTATCAATGTGGTCGGGGTAAACCGCGAACTGGTGCTTACCGATCTCATCCTCCGTATTGAACATTATTTGCAACCGGGCACCGTGTTGCCCGTTTCCCATCTTTGAGAGAGACATTATGTTTTTAGTCGACTCACACTGCCATTTGGATGGCCTGGATTATCAATCTCTGCATAAGGACGTGGATGACGTGCTGGCGAAAGCCGCCGCGCGTGATGTGAAATTTTGCCTGGCGGTGGCGACAACGCTGCCGGGGTATCGCGGAATGCGTGAACTGGTCGGTGACCGCGACAATGTGGTTTTCTCTTGCGGCGTACATCCGTTAAATCAGGATGAACCGTATGATGTCGAAGAGCTGCGTCGTTTCGCCGCTGAAGAGGGCGTTGTCGCGATGGGAGAGACCGGGCTGGATTATTTCTACACCCCTGAAACAAAGATGCGCCAGCAGGAATCTTTCATTCACCATATCCAGATTGGCCGTGAGCTTAATAAGCCGGTCATTGTTCATACCCGCGATGCACGCGCTGACACGCTGGCAATTTTACGCCAGGAAAAGGTGACGGATTGCGGTGGCGTACTACACTGTTTTACAGAGGACAGAGAAACGGCGGGTAAGTTACTGGATCTCGGATTTTATATCTCTTTTTCCGGTATCGTGACTTTTCGTAATGCTGAGCAGTTGCGTGATGCAGCCCGCTACGTACCGCTGGATCGTCTGTTAGTGGAAACGGATTCGCCATATCTTGCTCCGGTGCCGCATCGCGGGAAAGAGAACCAGCCCGCTATGGTTCGTGATGTTGCAGAGTATATGGCTGTTTTAAAAGGTGTTGCCGTTGAAGAACTGGCGCAGGTAACCACCGATAACTTCTCCCGCCTGTTCCATATTAACGCTTCTCGCCTGCAATCCATCCGCTAGCAGAGTTTTTTTTAAGCTCGTAATTAATACGCAAAACGCGTAGAGTTCACCGCCATAAAATGGGCGGTGAACGGTCGGTTTGAAACATTCCGATACGGATTTCGACAGTATTTGACGATATTGACATGGGCTACAGCTGAAACGTGATAGCCGTCAAACAAAATTGATCTGAATTATTTTACTCTGTGTAATAAATAAAAGGGCACTTAGATGTCCTGTCCACGGCGGGGTTCTCCCCCCTCGCCAATGCGTGAGAACGTAGAAAGCACAAAATACTCAGGAGCACTCTCAATTATGTTTAAGAATGCATTTGCTAACCTGCAAAAGGTCGGTAAATCGCTGATGCTACCGGTATCCGTACTGCCTATCGCAGGTATCCTGCTGGGCGTCGGTTCCGCAAACTTCAGCTGGCTGCCAGCCGTAGTTTCACACGTAATGGCGGAAGCAGGCGGTTCTGTTTTTGCCAATATGCCATTGATCTTTGCTATCGGTGTTGCACTCGGTTTTACTAACAACGACGGCGTTTCGGCACTGGCCTCGGTGGTTGCATACGGCATCATGGTTAAAACCATGGCTGTGGTAGCGCCGCTGGTTCTGCATTTACCTGCTGAAGAAATCGCAGCAAAACACCTGGCGGATACCGGTGTGCTCGGGGGGATTATCTCCGGTGCGATTGCAGCGTATATGTTCAACCGTTTCTACCGTATCAAGCTGCCTGAGTATCTGGGCTTCTTCGCCGGTAAGCGCTTTGTGCCTATTATTTCTGGTCTGGCTGCCATCTTCACCGGTGTCATCCTGTCCTTCATTTGGCCGCCGATCGGTACTGCTATTCAGACGTTCTCTCAGTGGGCCGCATACCAGAACCCGGTTGTTGCGTTCGGTATCTACGGCTTCGTTGAGCGTTGCCTGGTTCCATTCGGTCTGCACCACATCTGGAACGTTCCTTTCCAGATGCAAATTGGTGAATACACCAACGCAGCAGGTCAGGTGTTCCACGGCGATATTCCGCGCTATATGGCGGGTGACCCGACTGCAGGTAAGCTGTCTGGCGGCTTCCTGTTCAAAATGTACGGTCTGCCGGCGGCTGCGATTGCAATCTGGCACTCTGCTAAACCAGAAAACCGCGCGAAAGTGGGCGGTATCATGATCTCCGCAGCGTTGACCTCGTTCCTGACCGGTATTACCGAGCCGATCGAGTTCTCCTTCATGTTCGTTGCGCCGATCCTGTACGTGATTCATGCGATTCTGGCTGGTCTGGCGTTCCCGATCTGTATCCTGCTGGGTATGCGTGATGGTACTTCCTTCTCTCACGGTCTGATTGACTTCATCGTGCTGAGTGGTAACAGCAGCAAGCTGTGGCTGTTCCCGATTGTGGGTGCAGGTTATGCGATTGTTTACTACACCATTTTCCGTGTGCTGATCAAAGCGCTGGATCTGAAAACGCCTGGTCGTGAAGATGCCACCGAAGACAACAAAACTGGCGAGACCAGTGAAATGGCTCCGGCTCTGATTGCGGCATTCGGCGGTAAAGATAACATCACCAACCTCGACGCCTGTATCACACGTCTGCGTGTCAGCGTTGCTGATGTGACGAAAGTGGATCAAGCTGGCCTGAAGAAACTGGGTGCAGCGGGCGTTGTTGTGGCGGGCTCTGGTGTTCAGGCAATTTTCGGTACTAAATCCGATAACCTGAAAACTGAAATGGATGAATACATCCGCAGCCACTAAGCCGTAAGACGTTGGGGAGAACTAAGGCAGCCTTATGGCTGCCTTTTTTACGTCTGACGAAAAAAAGAGAGACTACCGCCCGCGAAGGCGGATTTTTACTTTGTATGGGGCACGGCGCGCCGCTACACTATCAGCAGATCGACTTTTCGCATTCGCGTCATCAGACACTGGAAAAGCATGGAAACGAAAAAAAATAACATTGAGTACATCCCTGAATTTGAAAAATCATTTCGCCACCCTCGCTATTGGGGAGCCTGGCTGGGCGTCGCCGCGATGGCGGGTATTGCGCTAACGCCAGCGTCAATTCGCGACCCCATATTGGCCAAACTGGGCCGTATTGCCGGACGTATGGGGAAAAGCTCTCGTCGTCGTGCACTGATCAATTTATCGCTTTGCTTCCCGCAGCGCAGCGAAGCCGAGCGTGAAGCAATTGTCGATGAGATGTTTGAGACAGCGCCTCAGGCAATGGCGATGATGGCCGAACTGGCGATGCGAGGCCCTGAAAAAGTACAGAAACGCATCGACTGGCAGGGGCTGGAAATTATCGAGGAACTGCGCCGCAACAATGAGAAAGTGATCTTTCTGGTGCCGCACGGGTGGGGCGTTGATATCCCGGCGATGCTGATGGCATCGCAGGGGCAGAAAATGGCGGCCATGTTCCATAATCAGGGCAACCCGGTATTTGATTACGTCTGGAACACCGTACGTCGCCGCTTCGGCGGGCGTTTGCATGCCCGTAATGACGGCATTAAACCGTTTATCCAGTCTGTCCGCCAGGGTTACTGGGGATACTATTTGCCGGATCAGGATCACGGTGTCGAGCACAGTGAGTTTGTTGATTTCTTCGCGACATATAAAGCAACCTTGCCGGCTATCGGTCGCTTGATGAAAGTGTGCCGCGCCCGCGTGGTTCCGCTTTTTCCTGTCTATGATGGCAAAACACACCGGTTATCGATTCTGGTGCGTCCGCCGATGGACGATCTCCTGACGGCGGATGACAACACCATCGCCAGAAGAATGAACGAAGAGGTGGAAATCTTCGTGGGTCCGCATCCTGAACAATACACCTGGATTTTAAAACTGCTGAAGACGCGTAAACCGGGCGAAATTCAGCCGTATAAGCGCAAAGACCTTTATCCAATCAAATAAAAAAAAGCCTCTCGTCAGAGAGGCTTTTTACTTTCTGGCGTCGGGAAATTATTCGACGGTCAGAATACGGGTCGTGTTGGTCGAACCGATGGTGCTCATCACGTCGCCCTGGGTGACAATCACCAGATCGCCGGACACCAGATAGCCTTTGTCACGCAGCAAATTAACCGCTTCACTTGCCGCCACAACGCCGTCAGCCGCGCTGTCGAAGTGTACCGGCGTGACGCCACGATACAAAGAAGTCAGGTTCAGCGTGCGCTCATGACGAGACATCGCGAAAATCGGCAAGCCAGAACTGATACGCGAGGTCATCAGCGCAGTACGCCCTGATTCGGTCATGGCGATAATGGCCGTCACCCCTTTCAGGTGGTTTGCAGCATACATTGCCGACATGGCGATGGCTTCTTCAACATTATCGAACTGCACGTCGAGGCGGTGTTTAGAGACGTTAATGCTTGGGATTTTTTCTGCGCCCAGACATACGCGCGCCATCGCGGCTACCGTTTCAGCCGGATACTGGCCCGCGGCGGTTTCAGCTGACAGCATTACGGCGTCGGTGCCATCCAGCACGGCGTTGGCCACGTCCATAACTTCTGCACGGGTTGGCATAGGGTTGGTGATCATCGACTCCATCATCTGCGTAGCGGTAATAACCGCACGGTTCAGCTGACGAGCGCGACGAATCAAGGCCTTCTGAATACCGACCAGCTCCGGATCGCCGATTTCAACGCCCAGATCGCCGCGAGCTACCATCACAACATCGGAAGCCAGAATGATGTCATCCATCGCATTCTGGTCGCAAACGGCTTCTGCACGTTCGACTTTGGCGACAATTTTTGCATCGCAGCCAGCTTCGCGTGCGAGACGACGCGCATAGTTCAGGTCTTCGCCGCAGCGTGGGAAGGAGACGGCCAGATAATCAACGCCGATTTGCGCTGCAGTGACGATATCCGCTTTGTCTTTTTCGGTCAGCGCTTCTGCAGAGAGGCCGCCGCCGAGTTTGTTGATGCCTTTGTTGTTGGAGAGTGGGCCGCCGACGGTCACTTCGGTGAAGACTTTCATGCCCTGAACTTCCAGGACTTTTAGCTGTACGCGACCATCGTCCAGTAACAGGATATCACCAGGAACAACATCAGCGGGCAGGCCTTTGTAATCGATACCGACTTTTTCTTTATCGCCTTCGCCTTTCCCCAGATTTGCGTCTAACAGGAATTTATCGCCGATGTTCAGGAATACTTTGCCTTCTTTGAAGGTCGATACGCGAATTTTTGGCCCCTGGAGATCGCCCAGAATTGCCACATGACGCCCCAGTTTTGCGGCAATCTCACGAACTTTATCAGCGCGTATTTTGTGATCTTCTGGCGATCCGTGAGAGAAGTTCATTCGTACGACGTTCGCACCCGCAGCGATAATTTTCTCAAGGTTGTTATCGCGATCAGTTGCCGGGCCTAACGTGGTAACGATTTTGGTTCTGCGAAGCCTTCTGGACATGTAATACTCCGTTGACTGAAACAACTTGGTGTTGCGTGAACATTGATCCGGATATAACGCCGGATGACGAAAAGGGTGTGCATGTTATTGCTTTTAGCGGTCATCGCTCCTTATGAGCAGTTCTTTATCAAAACGCGATTCCTTAAGCGCTTCCTTGACGCGCTTCAAGTTATCTCTGAATTTTGCCCCGCGACGCAAAGTAAATCCGGTTGCCAGCACATCTATCACGGTCAGTTGGGCAAGTCGAGAGACCATAGGCATATAAATGTCAGTATCTTCCGGTACATCAAGTGTAATCGCTAATGTGGCCTCGCGCGCCAGTGGCGTTCCGGCAGAGGTCAGTGCAATCACCATCGCATCGTTTTCGCGCGCCAGCTGCGCCAGCTCCACCAGACTTTTGGTTCTGCCCGTGTGCGAAATGAGCACAACGACGTCGTCATCGCTACAATTCATACAGCTCATGCGTTGCAGGACAACATCATCGGAGTATATGACCGGAACGTTGAAGCGGAAAAATTTGTTCATGGCGTCATGTGCCACGGCGGCGGAAGATCCAAGGCCGAAGAAGGAAATTTTCTTCGCTTGCGTCAGCAGGTCGACCGCGCGATTCACCGCAGTTTTATCAAGCGACTGGCGGACATGGTCGAGACTGGCCATCGCGGATTCGAAGATTTTTCTCGTGTAGGACTCAACGCTGTCATCTTCATCCACATTGCGATTAACATAGGGCGTGCCATTTGCCAGACTTTGCGCCAGATGCAGTTTAAAATCAGGAAAGCCGCGCGTGTCCATGCTGCGACAGAAGCGGTTTACGGTCGGTTCACTGACATTCGCTTCCAGGGCCAGCGTCGCAATACTCGAGTGGATGGCCTGATCAGGGGAAGCAAGAATAACATCGGCGACTTTGCGTTCTGACTTGCTCAGATGTTCCAGTTGTACCTGGATTTTTTCCAGCATATTCATGATGTAGAAAACTCATGGTGACGACGATTTCTGAGATACAGGAAATCGAGAGGCAATTTTGTTAGATATTACCCCCGGGTGCCCATTAAGGGGGCAAAATGGATAGAATAGTTGTTGTTTTTTTTCATTACATGATCGGCGTCTGATTTTAGCTGTCGGCTACGTGTGTGAAAACGACGACTTTTTTATCCGTTTTGTGGCTGAACATGCCGCAAAATGCCTGACAAGCCGGGATCGCACCGGTGGATAAGTGTTTACGGTTTCCGGAATCACGTAAAAGCAGTACAGTGCACTGTAATAAAATTACAACTATAACCTGGCAGAAGTACCAGGATAGTTAACTGAGGAGAATGACATGGCGGTAACGCAAACAGCCCAGGCATGTGACCTGGTCATTTTCGGCGCGAAAGGCGACCTGGCGCGTCGTAAATTGCTGCCTTCCCTGTATCAACTGGAAAAAGCCGGTCAGATAAACCCGGATACCCGCATTATTGGGGTTGGTCGTGCTGACTGGGATAAAGAAGCCTACACCAAGGTGGTACGCGAAGCGCTCGAAACCTTCATGAAGGAAACAATTGATGAAGGGTTGTGGGATACCCTGAGTGGTCGCCTGGATTTCTGCAATCTGGATGTCAACGATACCGCAGCCTTTTCCCGCCTGGGGGAGATGCTGGATCAAAAAGAGCGCACCACCATTAACTATTTTGCGATGCCGCCCAGCACCTTTGGCGCAATCTGCAAAGGGTTAGGCGAGGCGAAGCTGAATGCTAAGCCTGCGCGCGTGGTCATGGAAAAACCGCTCGGCACATCACTGGCCACTTCTCGTGAAATCAACGACCAGGTGGGTGAATATTTTGACGAGAGCCAGGTTTACCGTATTGACCACTATCTCGGCAAAGAGACGGTTCTGAACTTACTGGCGCTGCGTTTTGCCAACTCCCTGTTCGTCAATAACTGGGACAATCGCACCATCGATCACGTGGAAATCACCGTGGCGGAAGAGGTGGGTATTGAAGGTCGCTGGGGCTACTTTGACCAGGCCGGTCAGATGCGCGACATGATCCAGAACCACCTGCTGCAAATTCTGTGCATGATCGCTATGTCACCGCCGTCCGATCTGAGCGCTGACAGTATTCGCGATGAAAAAGTGAAAGTGCTGAAATCGCTGCGTCGTATCGACCGTTCGAACGTCCGTGAAAAAACGGTTCGTGGCCAGTACACCACCGGTTTCGCGCAAGGTAAAAAAGTGCCGGGTTATCTGGAAGAAGAGGGGGCGAATAAGAGCAGCAATACCGAAACGTTCGTCGCCATTCGTGTCGATATCGATAACTGGCGCTGGGCGGGCGTGCCGTTTTACCTGCGTACAGGCAAACGACTGCCGACCAAATGTTCTGAAGTGGTCGTCTACTTCAAAACGCCGGAGCTCAACCTGTTCAAAGAGTCCTGGCAGGATCTGCCGCAGAACAAATTGACGATCCGTTTGCAGCCAGATGAAGGCGTGGATATTCAGGTACTCAATAAAGTCCCGGGTCTGGATCATAAACATAACCTGCAAATTACCAAGCTGGATCTGAGCTACTCTGAAACCTTCAACCAGACGCATCTGGCTGATGCCTATGAACGTTTACTGCTGGAAACCATGCGGGGCATTCAGGCGCTGTTTGTGCGCCGTGACGAAGTAGAAGAAGCATGGAAATGGGTCGACTCCATCACAGAAGCCTGGGCGATGGATAACGACGCGCCGAAGCCGTATCAGGCGGGGACGTGGGGACCGGTGGCCTCGGTGGCGATGATCACCCGCGATGGCCGTTCCTGGAATGAATTTGAGTAAAACTTCATCTGCCATGATGGTGTTATTTTACCGGTAACATGATCTAACACAGATTGCAGAATAATTTTTGCACTTTTAAGCCCCGCGTGGATTCACCCGCGGGGCTTTTTTTATTACACTGACTGAAACGATTTTGCCCCTGAGCTACGGCTTACAAGCGTTTCAGCATTATTTAACCCTGATGAAACACATTGGTAATCCTGCGGCCCGGACAGATAAATTTTAGGAGCCTCTATGAATCCGAATTTGTTACGCGTAACACAACGTATTATCGAACGTTCTCACAAGACACGTTCTGCCTACCTTGCCCGTATTGAGCAAGCGAAAACGTCGACGGTTCACCGCTCCCAGCTGGCGTGCGGAAACCTGGCGCACGGATTTGCGGCGTGCCAACCCGACGATAAAGCGTCGCTGAAAAGCATGTTGCGTAACAATATCGCGATCATTACCTCCTATAACGACATGCTTTCTGCGCACCAGCCTTATGAGCATTACCCTGAGATTATCCGCAAAGCGCTGCACAAGGCGAATGCGATTGGTCAGGTGGCGGGCGGCGTGCCTGCGATGTGTGATGGTGTGACCCAGGGCCAGGATGGAATGGAACTGTCACTCCTGAGCCGCGAAGTCATTGCCATGTCGGCGGCGGTCGGGCTGTCGCACAACATGTTCGATGGGGCGTTGTTCCTCGGCGTGTGTGACAAAATCGTCCCGGGGCTGGCGATGGCGGCGCTCTCGTTTGGTCATCTGCCGTCCATTTTCGTGCCGTCTGGGCCGATGGCCAGCGGCCTGCCAAATAAAGAAAAAGTTCGTATTCGCCAGCTTTATGCCGAAGGTAAGGTTGACCGCATGGCGCTGCTGGAATCCGAAGCCGCCTCTTACCATGCGCCAGGCACCTGTACGTTTTACGGTACCGCCAACACCAACCAAATGGTGGTGGAGTTTATGGGGATGCAATTACCGGGCTCCTCCTTTGTGCATCCCGATGCGCCGTTGCGTGAAGCACTGACCGCGGCGGCAGCCCGTCAAGTGACGCGTTTGACCGGCAACGGCAACGAATGGATGCCTGTCGGTAAAATGATTGACGAAAAAGTGGTGGTGAACGGTATTGTCGCGCTGCTCGCTACGGGCGGCTCAACCAACCACACCATGCACCTGGTGGCAATGGCGCGCGCCGCCGGTATTGTGATCAACTGGGATGACTTCTCCGACCTTTCAGATGTCGTCCCACTGATGGCTCGCCTCTACCCGAATGGCCCGGCGGACATTAACCACTTCCAGGCGGCGGGCGGGGTGCCTGTACTGATGCGTGAACTGCTGAACGCGGGCCTGCTGCATGAAGACGTCAACACCGTGGCGGGCTTTGGCTTGTCTCGTTATACCCTGGAACCGTGGCTGAACAATGGCGAGCTGGACTGGCGTGAAGGGGCGGCGAAGTCTCTTGATAGCAATGTTATCGCCACCTTTGATAAGCCGTTCTCGCACCACGGCGGGACGAAAGTGCTGAGCGGCAACCTGGGGCGTGCAGTGATGAAAACCTCTGCGGTACCGGTTGAAAACCAGGTCATTGAAGCGCCAGCCATTGTCTTTGAGAGCCAGCACGACGTATTACCGGCATTTGAGGTCGGGTTGTTGGACCGTGATTGCGTGGTAGTCGTACGCCATCAGGGACCAAAAGCGAACGGAATGCCAGAATTGCACAAACTCATGCCGCCACTTGGTGTATTATTGGACCGTTGTTTCAAAATTGCGTTAGTTACCGATGGACGGCTTTCCGGTGCTTCAGGTAAAGTGCCTTCAGCAATCCATGTCACGCCGGAAGCTTACGATGGTGGGTTACTGGCGAAAGTGCGCGATGGCGACATCATTCGTGTGAACGGACAGACAGGTGAACTGACTCTGCTGGTCGATGAAGCGGAACTTGCCGCTCGCCAGCCTCACATCCCGGATCTGAGCTCATCAAGAGTAGGGACAGGACGTGAGATGTTCAGCGCGTTGCGCGAAAAACTCTCCGGTGCGGAGCAGGGCGCAACCTGTATCACTTTTTAAAACGAAAATTTTGTAATCAGGCGAGAGAAAAACTCTGATGAAAAACTGGAAAACAAGTGCGGAAGCAATCCTGACCACGGGCCCGGTAGTTCCGGTGATTGTGGTGAATAAACTGGAACACGCGGTGCCGATGGCAAAAGCGCTGGTTGCAGGTGGTGTGCGCGTTCTGGAAGTGACCTTACGTACCGCATGTGCGATGGATGCTATCCGCGCGATTGCCAAAGAAGTGCCAGACGCGATTATCGGTGCGGGTACCGTACTGAACCCGCAGCAGCTGGCAGAAGTGACTGAAGCGGGCGCGCAGTTCGCCATTAGCCCGGGTCTGACCGAGCCTCTGTTGAAAGCGGCAACCGAAGGGACGATCCCGTTGATTCCGGGTATCAGCACCGTTTCTGAACTGATGCTGGGTATGGACTACGGTCTGAAAGAGTTCAAATTCTTCCCAGCGGAAGCCAACGGCGGCACCAAAGCGCTGCAGGCGATTGCGGGTCCGTTCTCTCAGGTGCGTTTCTGCCCGACCGGTGGTATCTCTCCGGCTAACTACCGTGATTACCTGGCGCTGAAAAGCGTGCTGTGTATCGGTGGTTCCTGGCTGGTTCCGGCCGATGCGCTGGAAGCGGGTGATTACGACCGCATTACTCAACTGGCTCGCGAAGCGGTAGAAGGCGCGAAACAGTAAGTGAATAAAAAGCCCGGTACACCACCGGGCTTTGCCTGAACGGGCCATTTGGCCCGTTTTTTTATGCGCTGACTTTTATCTGAGCGGCGGCGTCTTTCGCGCGTGCGATGGCCTCTTCAACGCTCACGCCAGTTGCCAGCGCGACGCCCAGGCGACGGGTGCCGTCGATCTCTGGTTTCCCAAAGAATCTTACCTGCAGACCAGCGCCAACCGCCGCCTGCACATTATCAAACGACACATTCTGACTGGTGAGCTGCGGCAGGACAACGGCCGAGGCGGCAGGGCCATACTGGCGAATCGCGCCAACGGGCAGACCGAGGAAGGCGCGAACGTGCAGAGCAAATTCCGACAGATCCTGAGAGATCATCGTGACCATCCCGGTGTCGTGTGGACGGGGAGACACCTCGCTGAAGATAACCTCGTCGCCGCAAACAAACAGTTCGACACCAAATAAGCCGTGGCCGCCTAACGCCAGCACCACTTTACGGGCAATTTCCTGCGCTCGCTCAAGGGCCAGCGGCGTCATTTGCTGCGGCTGCCAGGATTCGCGGTAATCGCCATCTTCCTGACGGTGGCCGACGGGGGCGCAAAAATGGACGCCATCAATGGCGCTGACGGTCAGCAGCGTAATTTCAAAATCGAAATTCACCACCCCTTCGACGATTACCCGGCCCGCACCGGCGCGACCGCCTTGTTGCGCGTAGTCCCACGCCTGCGCCAGTTGCCCGGCAGAGCGAATAAAACTTTGCCCTTTACCCGAAGAGCTCATTACCGGCTTAACGATACAGGGAATACCGATCTCTGCCACGGCTTCACGGAAGGTAGCTTCACTGTCTGCAAAGCGGAACGAGGAGGTTGGCAACGCCAGTTCTTCTGCAGCCAGCCGACGGATCCCCTCACGGTTCATGGTCAATTGGGTCGCCCGGGCACAGGGGACGACATTCAGCCCTTCCTGCTCCAGTTTTACCAGCATATCGGTGGCGATCGCTTCAATTTCCGGCACGATAAAATGCGGTTTTTCAAGTTCAACCACGCGGCGTAACGCGTCGCCATCCAGCATATTGATGACATGCGAACGGTGAGCGACATGCATCGCTGGCGCGTCGGGGTAGCGATCGACGGCGATCACTTCGACGCCCAAACGCTGGCATTCAATCGCCACTTCCTTACCCAGTTCGCCTGAACCCAATAACATCACCCGCGTCGCTGCCGGACGCAGCGCTGTGCCTAATAACGTCATAAAAATATCCCCTGATTTATCCGGGCGCAGTATATACGAAAACGTTTGCGTCTGTCTTTATTGCCAGGTTGATTTCAATGCCGAAAAGTAATATACTGTACAAAAATACAGGTATATTGAGAGGCTGCAAAATGGCGGTTGAAGTTAAATACGTAGTCATTCGGGAAGGTGAGGAGAAGATGTCTTTTACCAGCAAAAAGGAAGCCGATGCATACGACAAAATGCTCGATACAGCAGATTTGCTCGACACGTGGCTTGAGCAGTCTCCGGTCGCACTGGAGGACGAACAACGCGAAGCGCTGTCTCTCTGGCTGGCTGAACAGAAGGATGTGCTGAGTACGATCCTGAAAACCGGCAAATTACCTTCTCCACAGGCCGTCGATAACGCGGCGTCCGCAGAGGAAGATACCCAGGCCGCCTGAATCTGACTTGCGCTCCTGACGTTTTGTACCATGCTTTTCCTGAATCATGTGCTAAGGAGAAAAGTATGAATAAGAGAGGAGCGCTGTTGAGCCTGCTGTTGTTATCCGCCAGCGTATCGGTCTTCGCCGCTAATAATCCCGACAGCAAATCGGTGACGTTTCCAAAGTGTGAAGGTCTGGATGCTGAAGGTATTGCCGCGAGCGTAAAGCGTGATTATCAGCAAAACCGCATTGTGCGCTGGGCTGATGATCAAAAAACGCTGGGGCAAATCGATCCGGTGGTATGGGTAAATGCGCAGGACATTGTGGGCAAAGAGGGTAAATGGTCAGTGCCGCTGACCGCGCGCGGTAAAAGCGCCGATCTCCACTATCAGGTGAGCGTCGATTGCGGCGCAGGAAAGGCGGAGTACCAATTGCGCTAATCACCGAATTTGCGCATCTTTTGCGGATATAGACACTTCCTGACATCCCCTCGGGTACGCTTTGACGACAAATCGTCTGTACTTGAGGGGGCTACATGGCTAACTGGTTGAACCAATTACAATCTCTTCTCGGGCAAAAAGGGTCTTCTTCATCGTCTTCTGGTGATCAGGGTCTCAGTAAACTGCTGGTTCCTGGCGCGTTAGGCGGCCTGGCGGGTTTACTGGTCGCCAATAAATCGTCTCGTAAATTACTGACCAAATACGGCACCAGCGCGTTGCTGGTGGGCGGCGGCGCCGTCGCTGGTACGGTGTTATGGAATAAGTACAAAGATAAAGTCCGTACGGCGCATCAGGATGAACCGCAGTTTGGCACACATAGCACACCGCTTGATGTGCGTACCGAGCGACTGATTCTGGCGCTGGTCTTTGCGGCAAAAAGCGATGGGCATATTGATGCGAAAGAGCGCGCGGCCATTGAACAACAACTGCGTGAAGCCGGTGTGGAAGAACAGGGGCGGAAACTCATTGAACACGCCATTGAACAACCGCTCGACCCGCAGCGACTGGCGCAGGGGATCCGTAATGAAGAAGAGGCGCTGGAAATTTACTTCCTGAGCTGTGCGGCAATCGATATTGACCACTTTATGGAGCGCAGCTACCTCAACGCGCTGGGCGATGCCCTGAAGATCCCGCAGGACGTCCGGGAAGATATTGAGCGGGATCTGCAACAACAAAAACAGGCGTTGCCGGGTTAATCCACTTTGCGAAGTCGCATGTTTCGCTTGCATTGCGCGTAACTTTTGCCACACCTTATAGAGTGTATATTGCAAAAGAACAATGACATGCTACCAAAAGCGCACAAAATTCCTCACGCCATGACCGTGCATGGCGACACCCGAATCGACAACTACTACTGGCTGCGCGACGACTCCCGTGCGCAGCCAGATGTGCTGGATTATCTGCATCAGGAAAATGCCTACGGGCACAAGGTCATGGCTTCTCAGCAAGCGCTCCAGGAGCGTGTGCTGAAAGAAATTATCGACAGGATCCCCCCTCAGGATGTCTCCGCGCCTTACATAAAGAATGGCTATCGCTACCGACATCTTTATGAGCCGGGATGCGAATACGCCATCTACCAGCGGCAATCCGCGTTCACTGAAGAGTGGGATGAATGGGAGACGTTGCTGGATGGCAACCAGCGAGCGGCACACAGCGAGTTTTATACGTTGGGTGGGCTCGCGATTTCCCCCGACAACAGCCTTATGGCGCTGGCAGAGGATTATCTCTCCCGCCGCCAGTATGGGATCCGCTTTCGCAACCTGGAAACCGGCAACTGGTATCCGGAACTGCTGGATAATGTCGAGCCGGAGCTGGTGTGGGCGAATGATTCACAGACCTTCTATTACGTGCGTAAACACGCCGTCACGCTGTTGCCATACCAGGTGTGGCGTCATACGGTCGGAACACCGACATCCAGCGATGACCTGGTCTACGAAGAAAAAGACGATATGTTTTATGTCAGTCTGCATAAAACGACGTCGCAGCATTATGTGGTGATCCAACTCGCCAGCGCGACGACCAGTGAAGTACGCCTGATCGATGCGGAGCTTGCCGACGCTGAACCGTTCGTGTTTTTACCGCGCCGTAAGGATCATGAATACAGCCTCGATCACTACCAGCATGCGTTTTATCTGCGTTCAAATCGGCAGGGTAAAAATTTTGGTCTGTACCGCACGCGTGTCCGTGATGAAAACGCCTGGGAAGCGCTGATCCCGCCGCGAGAGACCATCATGCTGGAAGGGTTCACGCTTTTCACCGACTGGCTGGTGGTGGAAGAACGTCAGCGCGGATTGACCAGTCTGCGGCAAATAAACCGTAAAACAGGTGAAGTGGTGGGGATCGCTTTTGACGATCCGGCTTATGTGAGCTGGATTGCCTACAACCCCGAACCGGAAACCTCACGCCTGCGCTATGGCTACTCGTCAATGACGACGCCGGATACGTTATTTGAACTGGATATGGACACCGGTGAGCGACGGGTCCTTAAACAGACCAATGTCCCAGGATTTGACGCGGCGAATTATCGCAGTGAACACGTGTGGGTAACCGCCCGTGACGGCACTGAGGTGCCAGTTTCACTGGTTTACCATCAAAAGCATTTTCGCAGGCATCATAATCCGCTGCTGGTGTATGGCTATGGTTCCTACGGTGCCAGCATGGATGCCGATTTCAGCAGCAGTCGACTCAGTCTGCTGGATAGGGGCTTTGTCTACGCCATCGCGCATGTGCGCGGCGGCGGTGAACTGGGACAACAGTGGTACGAAGATGGCAAGTTTCTGAAAAAAGAAAATACCTTCAACGACTATCTGGATGTTTGTGACGCCTTAGTCAATCTGGGGTACGGTTCGCCTTCATTGTGCTATGGAATGGGGGGAAGCGCAGGGGGAATGCTGATGGGCGCTGCGATTAATGAGCGGCCTGAACTTTTTCACGGCGTGATTGCGCAGGTTCCGTTTGTGGATGTGGTAACCACCATGCTCGACGAGTCGATCCCATTGACCACCGGGGAGTTTGAAGAGTGGGGCAACCCGCAGGATCCTGAATATTACACCTACATGAAGCGCTACAGCCCTTACGATAATGTCCGCGCGCAGGGCTACCCGCATCTTCTGGTCACCACCGGCCTGCATGATTCCCAGGTGCAGTACTGGGAGCCTGCCAAATGGGTGGCAAAACTGCGGGAACTCAAAACCGATGAGCGCCTGCTGCTGCTGTGTACGGATATGGATTCCGGGCATGGCGGCAAATCAGGACGCTTTAAATCGTATGAAGGCGTGGCGCTGGAATTCGCTTTCCTGATTGCGCTGGCGCAGGGGACGTTGCCCGGACAGGCAGACGTTTAAGCGTTATCCAGATAGTGTTTTAGCGTTAAACGCAGTTCCGGGCTCATGCTGTCAAGATTGTTGAACAACCAACGCAGATAGCCCGGATCGCGTTCCGCCACTTCAGAAACGGCCTTACCGCGATACTTGCCAAACGTAAAGGTGGTGAGAAGCGCAGGGCGACCGGTGATATCGGCCATCTGTTCTGCCGACCAGCCTGAGGTGTTGATGATATCGATAAGCAGAGCTGCCGTGATGTAACAGTCATACAGCGCGCGGTGATGGTGAAGCCCTGGCGGCGTCTGCACACTCAGTTTGCGTGATTTATACAGCGCCATGTTGCTGTATTTAATTCCCGGCCATAACCGGCGGGAGAGTTTCATGGTGCAGATCCACTCGCCGGGCATCTCCGGCAAAACGCGACGGTCAAAACTGGCGTTGTGCGCGACATACCAGTCACTTCCGTGATAGAGCGGAATAATGTCTTCAATCCACTGTTTGTCAGCCACCATGGCCTCGGTAATGCGGTGGATAGCCATAGCCTGCGGGCTAATGGGGCGGTCAGGACGCACCAGGTGGCTCATGGGATTCACTATTTTGCCATCCACGACGTCAACTGACGCGATCTCAACAATTCCACCCTGCAGGCCACAGGTTTCTGTATCTATAATGCGCAACATGGGAGGCTCCTGACCAAAACGCTTAGCGGAGTGGAATGATATCACCTTGCCAGCCCCGTGCGGTACGCTGACCTGTTAACAATAACGAACCGCGGTCAGCACGGACGATAAGCTGACCGCTTTCGTCCCATAATGCACTGCTTCCGCGCGCATTTGCCATCAAAACGGCAATGGCGAATTGATGCGAGAAGCGCTGCAATCGGGAAGTGGAGGCCAGCAGGTTTGGCTCACTCACGCTTTGACCGGTGGTGAACAGCGAAAACGCCGGATCCATATCCATGCCTTCAGGTTGCTCGTCGACAACGCTGATGGTCTTTAAATGCCGGGCGATACAGGCGCCATGGCTTTGATGAAAGGTTAACGGCGAAGAGATCCACGGGCTAAACACTGCAATGCCTTTAACGAAACGCGAGTGATGCTCCACCGGCAAACCTGCGATGATCGTCATGCGGTACGTAGCGGCGGCGTAAGCCAAAGGTTGTAATAACGCGCTGTCGGGCGGGGCAGGCAGTGAATCATCCTGATCGGTGCATCCCAGCAGCGACAGGGAAGGAAATACCAACAATTCACATCGATGGCTGGCGGCTTTCTCAATAAATTTCAGGTGGTGCGTGACGTGCTCCGCCAGACTGGTCTGTAGGGGTTCATACTGTGCTGCAGCGATTTTCCAGTGTGACATAATGACTTCCTTTTCATAGTGTCTACAATCATCCTTAAATCAGGCATTAAGAATGCACTTATACTGTAGCAATTGTCATGTAAGGAAGTGTAACGTTATATAAGCTTTATTTAACTTTAGGCTCGTAAGGTAAACGTGAAAGCGAAACGGAGGCCAGACGGTGTGCGATCAGCCGTTCGCGAAACCATCCGCGTAAATGCTCTGGTTGCTCGCGCTCGACAACTTCAGCCACGACCGGCATGTTGTAGCGCTCTTTAAACGCCACGCCCGCAGCGGCCAGGTCGACGTTGACCTTATCCATTTCAGCCTGTTCAAGTAGAGCCAGATTTGTTTTCATGCGCTTCTCCTCATCAAGTGCGCGCAAAAGTTACTAACTCCCCGTCCCAATGGCAAGCCACAATTGATGATTCTCGACTCAATCATTATAGAAGGTTATTCTCATAGGGTTAGACATAACAAAAAGGAATATTTGATATGGTTTTTTCTGCCCCATCGCTGCGTTATGCATTCATCTTTCTTGTCTCAACGCTAGTCGCTCCTACCGCCTGGGCCCATGCGCATTTAACACACCAATATCCAGCCGCGAATGCAGCGGTTGAAGCTGCTCCGCAGGCCATCACGCTGAATTTCTCTGAGGGTATTGAACCGGGGTTCAGCGGGGCAACGATCACGGGAGCAAAGCAGGAAATCATTAAAACGCAAAAAGCGAAGCGCAACGAACAGGATGAAAAACAACTGATTGTCCCACTTGACCAGCCTATGACCCCAGGTACTTACACGGTGGACTGGCATGTCGTCTCGGTGGACGGGCATAAAACCAAAGGGCAATACACCTTTAGCGTGAAGTAACTATGCTGACGTTCACCTGGGTCGCGCTCAGATTTATCCATTTTACCGCTCTGATGCTGGTGTTCGGCTGTGCTTTGTATAGCGCATGGCTGGCGCCGTTCTCGATTCGCCGATTGATGGCGCGCCGTTTCCTGCGCCTGCAACAACATGCCGCGACGTGGAGTTTTATCAGCGCTGCGCTGATGTTTATGGTTCAGGGCGGATTAATGGGTTCCGGCTGGCCGGATGTCTTTTCCGTTCCCGTATGGGCCGCAGTCCTGCAAACGCAATTTGGCGGCGTCTGGCTATGGCAGATTATCCTGGCCTTTGTCACGCTGGGTGTGGTTCTGATTGTGCCGCGTAATTTGCCGCGTTTGCTGCTTATCCTCACGTTGGGCCAACTGCTATTCCTCGCGGGCGTGGGGCATGCCGCCGTACATCACGGCGTGCTGGGCGGGCTGGTCAAAACAAACTACGCCCTGCACCTGATCTGCGCGGCGGCCTGGTTTGGCGGGCTGCTGCCCGTTATCTACTGTATGCGCATCGCAAGAACCCGTTGGCGCGAACAGGCCATTGACACCATGATGCGTTTTTCCCGTTATGGTCACGCGTTTGTGGCGGGTGTGCTACTGACCGGTATCTTTAATCTCTTGTTTATTACTGGATTTACTGCGCCATGGCATACCGCGTACGGGCAGTTACTGGTACTAAAAATTGCGCTAGTACTGCTAATGGTGGCAATTGCGCTGACGAATCGGTATGTTCTCGTACCACGGATGCGCGAAGAAAATCACCGCGCGAATCTCTGGTTTATCTGGATGACTCAAATTGAATGGGGAATTGGGGGCGTCGTGTTGGCCATTGTCAGCCTGTTTGCGACCCTGGAACCATTCTGATGGACAGGCAAAACGTATGAAAAAAATGATTCTTTCTCTGCTACTACTGGCAAGTTCCACAGCAGCAATGGCAGCACCCCAGGTGATCACCGTAAGCCGCTTTGAAGTTGGTAAAGACAAGTGGGCCTTTAACCGTGAAGAAGTGATGTTGACGTGTCGGGCGGGGAATGCCTTGTATGTG
This sequence comes from Citrobacter sp. R56, assembly GCF_016811995.1. GTDB lineage: Bacteria > Pseudomonadota > Gammaproteobacteria > Enterobacterales > Enterobacteriaceae > Citrobacter_D > Citrobacter_D enshiensis. The sequence continues at coordinate 2,719,098 of NZ_CP069159.1, read as the reverse complement.
ATCAACCCCAGTACGCTGGTGCAATACCCGCTCAATGCTATCGCGCAGCAGCAGGTAAGCAGCGGAAAAACCAATGCTCAGCCTCTTACCATTATTCAGATTGACGATCCTGCGAAGCCAGGGGAAAAAATGAGCCTGGCGCCGTTTATTGAAAGAGCGGAAAAACTCTGTTAATTGTCAGAAATATCTTTCTGATTTCCAATAAAAAACCGCAAGTTTCTCGCAGAAGAACTTGCGGTTTTTACGTTGTAGCGGGTGACAAGCATCCTTTTTTTCCAGCCACTTTAGCCACGGACTGGAAAACCTGGCGTCGTCATCTATTCTTAAAGGGCAGGGCGACTTAGCCTGCATTAATGCCAACTTTTAGCGCACGGCTCTCTCCCAAGAGCCATTTCCCTGGACCGAATACAGGAATCGTATTCGGTCTCTTTTTATGTATATGTTTTATAAGGTGTTTTTCGGTCTTCCCCCGAAATCCCCCGAAAATTACTCGAATTTTCCATATCCTGTCTAAACCATAACATACTCTGCACCGCGTGCGTCCAGGTATTTTTTGGTCATTGTTAAATTTTTGTGGCCCAGCAATCGTTGTGCAAATTCCTCTCCGCGCTCCTTTTCGTACAGTCTGCTCGCCAGGCTCCTGATCTCATGGAACGGAGGAGGATTGGCCCCAAACTTAAGGTCGGTTGAGTCGCGGATATCTGAAAACGCCTGGGTCAATCCGTCTGGAGTTAATGGACCCGGTTTCCTGCCCCTCTTCTTACTGATGAGTAAAGCATGAAGTCTGCAACGAGTGGTTTTACCATGCATATGACAATATCCGTTGGTGCTGCTCGGAGCATGGGGCCATCTATGCACTCGAATTGCTCGCTAAAGAGAAGGTAAAAGCAGAGGCTAAACGCATCAGAGAAAGGCATCAGGCAGAGAAGGAAGGGCACCAGCGTCGCCAGGTCAAGCGTGAATCATTCAAAATTAAAGCCCAATGGACAAAGAGGTTCAGTCCGCATTCAATCGGTACATTCGGATCCGCGATGAGGGTATGCATTCCGCATCATCAGGACCAACAACGGATACGACGAGCTCACGGACCAGGCAAAGCTGGAAGAGGTCTACTCTGTCCAGGTGCGGAATAACGTTGTCGTTGAGGATACGCTGATCCGCTGCGTGACTACCGCAACAGAGCAGGCTGTCGGCATTAAGGAACGTAAATTCAACGCGGAGGTGACGCGCCAGACGATTACGTGGAATGGTTCTCAGGTCGTCAACACACTTAACCCAAGCCGTGACTTTGCAGACGCGGTGCTTCATTCGTTTGTTGCGATAGCTGGACGGGATCCGAACGAGCTAGATATGGAGGAACTCTATTCCATCAGCGCATCAATCAAGGCGAAAGATGAACGTCTTGGATGGTTCGATTTCTCGTTTGACGATAAAGATATTTCGCTCGGACAACGGCTCCAGAGTATCTGCAACGCCGCCAGGGTGACAGTGTTCAGGGATGGGATTAAATGGCGATTCGTTCGAGAAGAGAAGAAGGACATCATCTCAGCGCAGTTCGACGCCAGAAACCTCGCTAACGACGAAACTGGCGGCACTCTGCAATATAAAGGGCATCTTCCGACCAGCTTCGACGGCATAGAGCTGGAGTGGGTCGATGCAACTGACGCCAATGATGATGGCACCGATAAAAAGGCGTACATCAGACTGCGCATTGATGCGGCAAACAAGACGATTTTGGAAGAGGGTTCCGTACGACCCTACAAAATCCAGTTGGCCGGATGCCGCAATAAAGACCAGGCGATGAACCGCGCGCAACTCGAGGCAAGGCGTCTTATCTACCAGCGAACAGCCGTTGAAGATGTCGCCCTCAGTGATGCGAACTTTGTCCAGAAAGGTGACCGCGTCCGGTGGGCTGATGTCTATGATGAAGCGGTGTCCAGTGGTGAGATATTGCAGATTAATGGCGATATCTTCACCACGTCAGAAACCCTGATATTTGAGGCCGGGAAAACGTACAGGGTCAGCATTACCGATCCGTATGGTTATCCGTCGCCGTGGATCACCGCAACGCCAGTAACCGGAAACCCCGGCGCGTTTCAGGCTGATTTTCACAACGCCTACACCGCCGACAACATCAACTCGATGCTTGGTTCGAGGTTTATCCTCACACCATCAGTGGCATCTGATCCGATGGACTTCGTGCTAACGGAGAAATCATCAGGCGAAGACCCGACGCAGATAAAAATCTCACTCTCTCAGTACGACGAACGCATGTTCGAATTCGACTACATGTGACCTAACAGTTGCTACCCACCAAAGCCAGCCATCGTGCTGGCTTTTTTTATGGAAGAAATTCATGTCCCGATATAACACTAATAATCCGGTTCTATCTAACGAAGTAAAAGACTTCAGCGACAACGCACAGATTGTTGATGAGATTGTTCACTCACAGCAGACAACTACGAAAGACCGCTCCGGTAATAATCTGAAGACATGGCGGGGAATTCAGCAGGATGCCAATACTGCTATTGCTAATTTTGGCTACATTACAATGGACAGCTTTGAAGATGGGAACAATCTAACACTTCCTAATCAGGTTCTTCGCTATGAGGCAACTGGTGATTATTACCGCTGGGACGGTGCATTTCTTGTTGGCGGTAAAGTCGTTTGGCGATGCAATAGAGGGGCGAGAATATACTTATTGAGGATATCCATACAGAATCTATTTGGTTGTATACAGTTGATAGTTGCGGTGCAAATAATATGGTTATTCACCTTGTGTGAGCAGAATTTGCATCAGAGTTGTCGCACCTTCAGGTTGATTACGCAGTAGGGGGAAATCAGTAACAGGTGCAGATGCAAGCGGTAACTATATGTATACTGCAAATGATCCTGCTGGTACATCGAATTGGGCAGTATGTGATTCTTTTTGGTTTGGAAAGTGCTATTTGATTAACAATCTATACTCTGGAATTTCAATTCACAATTATGCAGGCGCAATAATCTTCATAAGAAATAATGTTATTCTTAATAATCTTCTCGCTGGTATAAATTCAGACTCGAATGGTGGGTGTTATCAATTTCTTGGGATTGAAGGAAATTACATATACGGTAGCAGAAATTATGAGCTAAACCTTGCAGGTAATCATAGATAATTTGTAATTAGGGGTGGTGTTTTAGTTGCCTCTAATAGAATCACTAAATAGTGATGCAGTTGTATCAGGTAGCGGATTAATATCCATGCGTGCATCATCAACTAATGAAGCACAGAGAAATTACGGATATGTTGATGGTATTATACTTATGGGTAGAGATAAGAGCATTACCATTCAGAACGTTCAAAACCTTAGATAGGTTAACAACATACACCATGCGATGAGGGACAATTCTTACGGCACTATTACCGGGATCGGTACTTGGGCGGTAGCGTTGAGTGCCTGTGAACCAATCGTTTGCTATAACAACTCATTCTATGATATGGCCACTGAAACCTGCATTCTGGTCAATCCGTAACTTGGCGGCGCATCATTAGTGAGTGGTCAAGTATGTAACAATTCCTTCCGTGAAACTGGGGCCATGATAAAAATCATCAATGCAAACCGGATGCTTGTTAGTGGTAATACAGGAACACCTCAGGCAGCATCACCTGTAGGGATCTTTTTATCAGGTACAGGCCTGTTGAGCAATGTATCTAATAACATCATTTCTATGAGCGGAGCGGTTCCTGCTATACAAGCAAGCTCATGTTCAGGATTACTTATTTCAGGTAATAGCCTAAGCAGTAGTGTTCCTGCCGGAAAGGGTATAGTTGCTCTTGATTGCCCAGAAGTAAGGACGTCTACCAACAATATCAGAACTGTTACAAACGCTATAGAAGCTCAAGGCGCATCAGTTCTTACCTGTCACGAGCCATTTGTACCAGCAGTGAACATCGCCAAGACAGGATCAGGGAGTATCACCTACAACACATTTACTACCGCCACTAAATAATAAATGCCAAGGGTTACCCCTTGGCCAATTTGTTTGAATTTATCGCCATCGCTATCACAAAAATCCCCATCGGGGTGTAAAGGAATGGGTTTGTAATAGAAACTCCAGCAGAAAAAATCAGCGCACAAACTATTTGCAATTGTCTTGTTGTAAATTTCTTTATTAGCGTTCTAATCGACAATAAAAATAGAGGAAATATAGATAAAATAATACCGATGAGCCCAGTTTTGTACAGAAGCTCAAGAGGTACTACTTCTATTCTTCCTCTATCAAGAATTTGAGATCCAAATCCATGCCCAAACACAGAATAAAGACCATTCATTTCTTTTATGATAAATTCGAAGTCGTTTATCCTTACTGAATCAGAATCACCAGCCCTATCACCAACAACTACCATAAGAGCAAATCCTGCGGCAACAGCAATACCTATGTATAAAGCATTTTTCACTGCACCATTAATCCTCAAACTGGCGATCATCATCGATATTCCAGCAAAAAGAAACACACCTCTCGTTTCTGTTAAAAAAAGTGCTGAAATAGAAAGCAGGAAAAGAAAATATCTTTTTTCGATAAAGAAAAATATGGCTCCAATACCTATGAAGAAAAATGATTTTGCAAAAAATGCGCCGCTAGGCCTAAAGAAGAATTCTGAGGTTAGTGATAGTGTGCTGTAGAATGATGGGAAGTTCACCATACCAGCCTTCAGCATTACTATATAAAAAATGTAAAGTGATGACGCTATGATACTGAAGATCTTAGTGGTCTTTATAAAGCATTCAACTGAATAACTCGTAATTATTTCGCTCTGAGTGCAGACATATAGCGAAATAAGCATATACGCAAACGGCTGTAAATCAAAAGCTATATCAGAAGTTAAATTTCCGTTCACCGTCCCAACAAATGCCCCGTAAATTGGAAGTCCTACAAGCATTATCATTGTTATTGCAGTGCTTCTTCCTAGTGAGGAGTTCATTGTTAATACATTCAAAATAAATAACGCCAACGCGGCAGCAAATAGTACATATCTAAGTGGTGGAATACCTAAAGGGTCTAAAAGACGACCGCCACCACCAAATACTATCTCAATGATAATCAATGTAATATAAAATTTATTTGTTTTATTCATCTTTATCGTTCTTTTTAAAGTAAATAATCAACAGGCCACTTACTACACCTATAAAGACTGCACCCTCAGTTGATATGCTCATCACAACCCTCAAAATCCAGCGACGAAGGATCATATCGTATGTGCACTAAAATATCGAAGAAAACTAAATCAATGCTTCATAAAATCCAATGATAGTATAAGTATATCATATAGATATGATAATCTGTGCCTAAAAAATAGCATGATAAGAGATTGTACTTGATTCAACCTGCTCGCATTAATACTGTTTTTATATACACTGCTAATTATAGCTTGACATCAATTACATAAAAAATTAACAAACCTGGAGGTCTAATGCTTCGCACAATCATCTGTGACAGATGCAGAAATGAACTCTGCCAGAAGCATCCATTCCAGCGTTATCACAACCGATCATGCCAGATGAAGTCCTACCGCCGCCGTAACTTTGCCATGAAATCTCCGCCTAAAAAACCGTGATGGCTCTCGTCACAGTATCTGCGAATGCCGCCAAAGACCTCCTGATTGCTGTCTATATATACAGTATTATCACCTGAAGTGGAGGTGGATATGCAAGAGCTGACAGGTGGCGATTATGACGGCGAATACACAGAGAAACTGAAACCGACCCGTCCGGCTGGCCCGGATTCATCTGCTGTGCATATGTCGCCTGATTCGCCAAAACATGACGAGGAGGGGAATTCTGAAATGGAATATCCATGCAAGAATGAAGTTGAAATTAAAGGCGTTCCTTATCCTATGACTATATCTGGCGGTGGTGGTTATTGCGGCCATGGTAGTGGGGATGGGGTGGTGAGCGAGTTCTTGGTACTGCTATTTTGCAGTCTGTCGGTAACGTTCAGGCTACCGTCCCCCTGACTGCTCTGCAGACTCAGACCGCTGAATCTACCCTGACCACTCTGCAACAGACCCTACTGCTGCAGCAGTCAATTAACAGCGTAAAAGACGCGACTCAGAACGGAACTTTCTTCCTGAATAACGCCATTCAGAACGTTAATACCGCTGTTACCTCCGTAACGCTGGCTACCGCAATCGCGATTCGTGATGACGGCGATAAAACCCACGAATTGATTAACTCTATCGATCGTCAGAATCTGTCACGTCAACTGGCGGTTGCAGAGAACACCATCGTAGAACTGCGTCAGGGTCGCGACCACGATCACCGCCTGGAAATCCAGATGATTAACAATCAGAACCAGAACCAACTGCAATTCCAGCAGCAGGCTCAGGGACTGGCTTTCCTGCATCACGGTGTTGCTGAGTGCAATCAATGGGCAAAAGCGACCAAACAGAAAGTACTGGTGGGAAACCCGGGTGTGACGACTACCGGCCCGCAGACCGCAAACCCGACTTTAACGGTAAGCGATTTAAACCGGCCCTCCGGGGCCGTTTTTCTGGATCTGGATGAAGAGGAACTGGCATGTACCCGTATTCCAATCTACCCGCGCAAAATCAGCTTACCGGGCTCAACCTTTACGACCCTGCTGTTCGCCAGTGGGTTATGCAGAATGCTCCGCAATATGCAGGCATGTTGCCACAACAGTCACCGCAACAGCCGCAGTTCGTACCCCAGCAGCAGTACGTACAGCCGCAAGTGCCGGCAATCCAGAATTATGGGCTCTCTATCGCAGAACAGCAGTTTTTATATCAGAACGCCAACCTGATCCCGTATTTTTATCAGACGCCGGATTGAAGGGCACTGAACAAAATGCTGGTAGAGGGGCTGCAAAATGTTGGGGGTAAATAGTGGAGACAATACAGCCTCGCCCACCGATACCGAGCCCACCTACGGACGATGATGACTCTCATCAAGGGAATGCGGAAGGGTTATAGCTGCTGAGAAAAAGTGGTGCGCACCGGTAATGACTTAAAGGAGTCTGTACAGTAGTGTGGGGGATAGATTTTTGGAATAGATGAATTCTGAAAGGAGGGGAACAACCGGAACAGCTCGATCCCGAAATTATCCCGAATTTCAATATCCGGTCTTTTTCCGTTATACCACCCGACATTAACATTAACAATTCATTTACGCCGAAAAAAAACCGATCATCACATACTCTTTTTTTCTGGTATTCGGGTTCTTCTCTGCCATTTTCCCGGCTTATGCTCCAGCGGCTTTTGTGCAAAATCCTTCCCGAATTCTTTCTCGTACATTCGCTCGGCCAGTCATGGTATGAGATGTGTTCAAGTTGGCCCAACAGAAATGCCTGATGGGCCAGATCTTATGGATTAACGCATCAATAGCTGACGAATAAAGCCTACATGCAGTTTTACACCCACCTGCAAGGCGGCCTCATCCAGTTTAAAGTAGGGGTTGTGCAGGCCATGGGTAGCGCCAATAGCGTCATTACCGCAGCCGATAAACAGAAAACAACCTGGCCGCTTCTCCTGATATGACGAGAAATCTTCCCCGCCAAACAGTGGAGTATAAACCTCCTCCAGAGCGTCTGGCCCCAACGCGTCAGCCACCACCTGGCGGGCGATAGCACACGCATCTGGATGGTTATCGCCGCTGGAAAAACCCCGTGTCCAGCTAATTTTGTGGCTTGCTCCATGGGCCTGGCAGATACCTGCGACGGTCTGTTCCACCAGTTGTGGTACCTTCTCACGAACCTCACGGTTATGCGTACGCAGCGTCCCCGCCAGACGTGCGCTATCGGGGATCACGTTATAACTGGCTCCGGCCTGGAAAGTGGTGATGCTCAACACCGGCACCGTGAGCGGATCGATTTTACGCGCGACAATATTCTGTAATGACGTTGCAACTTCAGCGCCAATCACAATAGGATCGATGCAGTACTGCGGTGTCGAGCCGTGGCCGCCTTTGCCCTGAATCACGATGTCGAAGTTGTCACAGGCGGCGCTGAAAATCCCCTGCTTCATGTTGACGATCCCGGTTGGGACCGTCGGGAAAACATGGAGTCCGAAGATCATGCTCACATCGTCAAGATACCCGAGATCAACCAGCTCTTGTGCACCGCCCGGTGGCAACTCTTCCGCATGCTGGAAGATAAAACAGACAGACCCCTTTAATTGCTCCCGCATCTGACACAACACACGCGCGGCACCCAGCAGCATCGCGGTGTGGGCATCATGACCACAGGCGTGCATTACCCCGGGGTTGGTCGAGCAGAATGGTTCGTCATTTTTTTCCTGCAATGGCAGGGCATCGATATCCGCACGTAAGGCATAGCATGGACCTTCTGCAACGCCTTGCAGATACGCGACCACACTCGTTGCTGTCGGCCGGCTGATCTTAAGCCCGCCAAAGCGTGTAAGCTGCTCGATGATATAGTCGGCCGTTTTATGCTCCTGAAACGACAGCTCCGGGTTGGCGTGGAGATGACGACGCCATGTCAGGACGTCCTGTTCCACGTCAGCGATGAGTTGTTCAGCATTCATTTTCAGATTCCTTCAGGTGAGAGTTGGTGACGTGATTTGCCCGCCAGCGGTAAAACAATTAACCCGGAAACCACCATAGCCATGGCTAAAAAAATAAAGGTCGTCGTGTAATTACCGCTGATGGTGACTAAATAGCCGATAGCAATCGGTGCGATAAAGCCCCCGAGTGTTCCCCCAGTGTTAATCATGCCCATGCCCGCGCCGATGACTTCGGTCTGCAGGCGTTTCATTGGCAGCGTGAAGACGGTGACAAATGAACCCATCAGGAAGATATAACCAATAAACAGGAACACACTGGAAACCAAAGCCGTTTGACTGATAAATACTAACCAGATGCACAATGCGCTGAGTAGCGAGCTGCAACAGACAAACAGGGGCTCACGTCCTTGCAGGTAGCGCCCGACCAGCCAGCCACTACCGAGTGAGGAAATCCAGATCCCAAGGCCACCCGCTGCAACGACCAGGCTGGAGGTACCTATTGGCATCCCTCGTTGCTGAACGAGGAATTTCGGTAACCAGGCCAACAGGCCATAAGCAGGGATGTTGATACAAAAAATCGAGATAAACAGCAGGATAACGATGGGGTTTTTCAATAAGCCTTTATAACTCACCGCCGCTGCCGCGGATTTTTCATCTGCTGTTTTAGGCGGATTTGGCACCAGCACCAAGACGGCTATCATGATGGTGAAGGCGACCAAACCGAGCCCGGAAAATGAGCCACGCCAGCCAAGATGCGCCAGTACATAGACGGCGATCAGCGGCCCGACGGTCATCGCCAGCCCGGCAGAAGAGAGCAGAATCGATTGGGTAAACGTGCGCTGTTCAAGAGGAAAATTAGCGACGACAGCTTTGGCACACGCCGTTGGATAACCTGAGTGCCCCATACCGGAAAGGAAACGAAAAGTGACCAGCAGACCCAAACTGAAGCCCAGCAAGCCAAAGCACAGAGCAAATCCGCCCAACAATAACAAAGAACAGCAGAGGACTTTCTTAAAACCGATACGATCGTTTAGCCAACCTGCGGGAACCTGAAACAACGAATAAGCGAGGAAAAACATCCCGGTGATATAACCGAGTTGCTCAGGCAGTAAATGAAACTCTTTTTCTATGGGTAGCAGCGCAAAGCCGATAATAGTTTTATCGAGATAAACCACGGCATAACCCATAAACAGCAAAAAAACCATCAACGAACGATTTTTCATCGGATGTATTCCTTTTAATTATCACCCGGAAAACCAACGAATAGGGTGGCGTCTGTTTTTGCGTGACTTACGTCACTTTATGATGTTGATAACAAGTGCTTGCGCCATCGAAATTATCGACTTTATTGAAGGGGCATAAGATACTAATTTTTAATCGGTGATGTTTTTTTCTGATAGGGCTCAGGATGCGCTACTTACCAAAGATTCAGCAGTTGAAAGTCTTTCAGCAGGTGATTCGTAGTGGCAGCATTCGAGGGGCTGCGCGGGCGCTTGGGCAATCGCAACCGGCGGTGAGTCGTACTATTCGGGAACTGGAACAGGTATTGCAAACCCAGTTAATCATTCGCAGCACTCATGGAATGACACTCACCGAAACGGGGCAGGCCTTTTCACGACGTATGCAGCTGATTCTTGAAGAACTCCAGCGCGCCGCTCATGAAATTCAACAACTCGATCAGCTTAAGCAAGGCAGTGTGGCAATTGGTTGCTCCTCACTACTTTCCCTCACTGTCTTACCTGCGCTGGTAGATGCGTTTCGCCAATCCTTTTCACAATCCAATGTATTCATTCATGAAGCACAACTTTCTACGCTATTGCCTGCGTTGCGGGAAGGGCGACTGGACTTTGCCGTTGGTACCGTCAGCCCGGAATTGCCGCTCGATGATTTGATCTGTGAGCCACTGTTTAGCGCCGAATTTTGCATTATCTCTCGCAAAGATAATCCGCTGTCCCGGTCTTCTACATTCGGTGAGTTGACAGAGGCGAAATGGATATTGCCAAAAACGGATATGGGGTATTACCAACAGGTACAGATGGAATGGAGTGAGCTTTATCAGCATCTGATCACGCCAGCAGTACATACTGACTCATTTATTAGCGGTATGAATATGGTACTGGAGACGGGGTATCTGGTGGTGGTTGCCAGAGCGATGGTGCGTTCCATCTGGTTTCAACAACAGCTGGCAATATTGCCGATCGACAACCTGCCGCAGGCACAATATTGCGTACTCTGGTCACAAAAATCGCCCCTCACCAACACGGCTCGCCGTTTTCTCGATCTCTTGCGCGATCATTGCACTCGGTATAACTGGTTGTAGCGGCACAGTAAATCGGGTCACCTTAACAGAGGTGTATGCTTATTATCGAATTACACATCTTTGGTGTAAATGAATGACTATATCTGGCACGCTCTGGGCATGACGTCGGTTATCAGCGAAGAGCGGACAGTGCAGACAAAATTGCTGCTCGAAATGAGGATCACGTCGATATCCATCTCAACCCCAAAATAGGTGTCGACTGGCAACTGCGTGGCCAATAAATGCGCGTCATTACTGCGCCTAACGTTTAGCATCCGCAGTACACGTAGCGTGCTGGCGACATACTGCTGTCAGGCGCAATACCTGGTCTCATACCGGCTTGATGTTCTGATTCATCCGGAAGAGGTTCGTCGGGTCGTACTTTTTCTTGAGCTCCACTAGTCGATTCCAGGTCGCACCGTAAGCGAAGGCGATGCGGTCAGTCTCCTCCTGGGTGAGGAAGTTGATGTATGCACCGCTACTGGCAAACGGTTGTGATTTAGCGAAGAATTCGCGCGCCCAGGTAATGCAGTGCTCATCCTCTGTGGCCGACTCCCAGCGACCATGCACATTCATCACGTAGTTGGCATCCCGACTTGAGTAGGCCATTGCTTCGGGCGAGACGCTGGCTGTCTGGCCTCCAATTGTCCCGATGAATATCTCACACTGGGGTGACGGCAACCTGGCGGCGTATTCGATGATGGCATCGATAACCCCCTCACTGAGTTGCGAGAAGTTGTGCGACTTCCAGTAGTTACGCGCCCCTTTTGACAATAGCGGGTCGAATGCCTGCTGCCAGGCGATATAGGGCTGCACTCCGATGTGCTCGCCGAGCACCGTACCAAACCCGCGTAATGGCTCAATAAGCTTCTCGCCCTCTTTAGGGTCGCCCACATAGCACAGCGCGAGCGCGACCATCTCTTTCCCGTGAACGTCCTCGGGCAGGAAAGGTAGCGGAGGCGCCTTGCGCGTTACCATCCAAACATTGAGCTCTTCCGGCATCGTCTCGGTGAATTGGGCGAACTGCGAGATAACGGACTTTGCCTGATCAAACGGAAACACGATGAGTCCACTCAATACATTCGGCCCGACGGGATGGAGTTGGAATTCGAAGCAAGTAACAACACCGAAGTTGCCACCTCCACCCCGCAACCCCCAAAAGAGATCCGAGTTTTCTGATTCGCTGGCGTGCAGTTGGCTGCCATCTGCCGTAATGACCTCCGCAGAGAGCAGATTGTCTATTGTCATACCGTACTTGCGACTCAGCCAGCCGAACCCGCCGCCGAGCGTCAGGCCAGCCACACCGGTGGTCGAGTTGATGCCCAGTGGCGTGGCAAGGCCATGTGCCTGCACCACCTTATCAAAATCGCCAAGGGTGCAGCCAGGTTCAACGCTAGCCCTGTTGGTTGCCAGGTCCACTTGCACTTTCTTCATCAGCGAGAGGTCGATCATTAGGCCGTCGTCGCACACGGCATTGCCCGCGATATTGTGTCCACCTCCTCGGATCGAAATGAGGAGATTCTGCGTTCGTCCAAATTCGATGGCCTGGACCACATCCTCATGCGACGTGCAGCGGGCGATCAGCGCAGGTTTGCGGTCGATCATGGCGTTCCAGATCTGGCGCACCTCGTCGTAGCCTGCATCGTCAGGAAGAATCACCTCCCCTTGGAAGTGAGTTTTGAACTCGTCGATATTTAGCTTTAGTAACTCCTTCATGATTGTCTCCTACCTTTGAGTATCCCTACTAATTATGGCGGATTTCACAACCCCTGATGGTTTGAAGGGTATTTAATGAGGAGTTTGTGGACTGTGGTCGTAAACAGAATCAGCACCGGAGCACTCATCTGTCTGAGGCCGCTCTGCATGAAGAAATCAGAGGTGTGTTCGGCTATGGGATACAACACATAAACGAAGGTTTGCTGACATGGGTTCTGAACAAGGTACGCCACTTAATGAATATGTTAAATCCATTGGCTGGCGGAAAACACAGGTAGACAAAAGCTCAGCGATTTGAAGATCAGCTATTTAATTAGCTCATCGCTTTCCAGTAACTGATGATACAAATTCATAGTCAATCTCGAGATTAGCTATGTCTGTTTAGAGCGAGGAGCAGACGAATGCTTTAAAGAATGCTGAACTCTTTAAAAGTAAATCGTTTTTTGGCAGGACACCGCGAGCAGAGCAACTATTACTTTTCGGGAAAAGGTGAGTTGTGGATCAGGAAATGCTCAATCGAGTCGATTAAACCGGGAGCTAAGGGGAGCGCGGGTTCGGCGTATGACGCGATATTCGCCTTGCGATCGTCCGAAGCCACCTCTTTCATAACATGGTTCATATTGGGCAGTATAACCAGGGACGCTTGAGGATTCGCGGCCTTAAGCAGTCTTGCATCCGTTTCTTCCACCTGGAGATCGCGTTGCCCTTGTAGCACTATCACGGGTTTGGAAATACTCGAAATGAGATGACCCGGATTATATGAAAACGCATTGATCAAAAACCCCTGAACCGCAGGATTAAAGATACTTTGCAGTGCTGGGTGCATATTCGTAATATCGACTCGCCGCCGATGCTCCAGGGCATCAATTATCGGCAGTGCCTGCTTTAATAGCATTTCGTTTTCCGGATTAGCGTTAAGTTGCCCCCTCAACACCTCTCCCATCGGCCTCCCGGGCGTTGCGATAAGAACCACGCCGCACACATCCTCTTCTTGAGCCGAGGCAAGTGCGACAACGCCCCCTTCGCTGTGTCCTAAAACCCAAATACAGGGAGTGTGCATGTGACGTCTAAGCACGTCTACCCAGGATCGAACGTCGTCAACATAGTCAGCAATCGTCACCGCATTGGCATCCTCTACGGCCATTGCGCTAGCGAACATTCCACGTTTGTCGATACGAAGCGTCGCAAAGCCTTTGGCAGCCAGACCTTCAGCAAGAAGTCGGTAAGGCGATGCATTCACACCAAGCGGGTTGTTTCCATCCCGATCGGTCGGCCCGGAGCCTGGAACGATAAGAACAACGGCTGTTGGTTTTGAATTCGGGGTGAGTAACGTGCCTTTCAAAGGGCCTTTTGGCCCTGCGGCATCCAGGACAGTTTCGGAAAAGGTCACCGGTACTGCCGCCAGACTCACAACTGGGCAAGCGCTCAAAAGGGCAATGGAGGCAGCAATATTCATCGGAGATGTTCCTGTAAAATTCAGCGTACCCGTCAATTTATATTATAAATATGGCCTGCTCTCCATTGATTAATACATCAGCGGCGTTAGAAAAGTCCGCTGCTGGCACGAAGCCGACAGTCAGCGTATATTTTTTCATGGTTGTCCGTGCATATCCCACCGAGCAGAACCCATGTCGTTGTAAACATGCAGGTCAGTAAATGCTGGGAATTTTGTTCGCCTGGCGGCTTCAGCTAAAGCACGGCAGTAATCCTTATCTCCACTCTTTATGATGAAATTCTGCAAGGTACCGTCCATATTGAAATCCAGATGCACATTACATCTTTTACCATTCCAGGCGTGTGGTTTGGTAAGTGCTGCATCGAGTGCTTTTTTTATACCTGATGCTTGTTCGCCATAAATGTCTTTATCGGTGACTTTACCTGAACGCTTGTAAGAGCACGAATCAAGAGCGCTTTTCTTCTGGCAATCTTTTGGGGTAAGTGGAGTGCAGCCAGCAATGGTTGCTAGCATTACTACCAGCATCAAGAATTTGGTCATGTCTAAGTCCGTTTATTATTTTTCCAAAAAGTACCGATATACACCAATGACTGGGGCATTATGACATGTAAATCAGAAGAAGGATTTGTTGGCTCATAATCCCACCAATTTTAGGGGGAATGTCAGACTGGAAAATAGCAGCAAGGAGTCAGGAAGAACGCGGTAAGGTTGACGGTGTGTGGTAGACCGTATTTTGTTACATCTGTGATGCTGTGGGAGAAGCAATAGGATAATATATTCTTACCACAGTTATTTTTTGCGACGAACCCGGCGATGATCGACTTAAGGTATTATGTGAATGCTATTAAAAACAGAGAGAAAGTAAAATGCATTCAAGAGAGCAGGGAAAAAGATGATTTAGCAGAAGTTGAGACTATCTCTAAGGTATGGCTTCATGAGAGTGGTGTGATAATCAGCTACACCAATGAACTTGAAGCAATGCAAAGTTCCGCTTATGTTTGTCCTGAATGTTGGATCTGTTGGGAGGTCACAGATGCGGCTGGACAGAATATCAGACCCATGAAGAAACAATTTCATAATGTTTGCCAGGAATCATTTTGGTTAAAAATGAAATGATGGCTTGCGCCTTATTTCATTTTTCCAGGAGCAGCAATTATTCTAGCTGATGGCGACTGTATGTTTATCTTTATCCGGACCGAAAGAGTTTAACCACTGTGCTTGCTGCCGCAGCAATAAATAGATTAGCTATGCACAGAAAAAATCATATCAGCACAAATTGAACGTTCCTTATGCTTAATTCAACAGTAATATCTTAACGTTTCGCATTCAGTCTTCAGTCTGGGGCTCATTGAAATACTGATATCAGGATGTCGGAAGATCCGGTTACTGCTACTGAGTTCTGGTACAGGACGTAATCCGACCATACTCAAACGGAGGAAATATGAGTAAGCAACATCAGGCACTCATCATTGGTGCATCTCGGGGGATCGGGCTTGGTCTGAGTCAGGAGCTGCATCACCGGGGATGGGCAGTCTCTGCAACGCGCAGGCAGTCTGTTGGCGCTGAGACGTATCCAGAAATTACGTGGCTGACTCTCGATATTAATGATGTGCAGCAAAGCACTGCTTTCGGTCAGTTGCTGCAGCCAGGGCAATACGATGTCATTCTGATTAATGCTGGCGTGCAGGGTCCGGAGCTTCAGTCAGTCAGTTCCGCGACGCCAGAAGAGCTCTTGTCCTTGTTTATGACCAATACGTTCTCGCCTATCAGGTTAGCAAATTTAGTGCTTGATGCCGTTAAGCCGGGAACAGGGATCCTGGCCTTCACCAGTTCAAAGCTTGCCAGCCTGAACGAAAACACGCAGGCTGATATGCCTCTCTACTCGGCAAGTAAATCCGCCCTGAACATGCTGACACGCGCCTTGTTACCGGAGACAGATTCTCGTGGTCTGACGCTTCTGTCACTGCATCCGGGCTGGGTGCAGACTGATATGGGTGGTGCGCAGGCACCGCTTACGGTTGAAGAAAGCGTTAAGGGGCTGGCTAACGTTCTGGACAGTTATCAAGGAAAGGGTGGGCACCATTTCGTGGACTACACCTCAACGCCGCTGACCTGGTAGCCGCAATAAGACACTTTGCCCATTCAGGAGACAAAACCTGAATGGGTATCTGGACATCGTATTTTTCAGCTTAAAGCCTGGCTGAAAAGACCTCGCAATCCGTTGATGTTTCAGCTGTAACCGCAGGCTTTAAAAACACAACGTAGATCGGTTGTTTCTAAGAATCTTTTATTTATACGAATTATAAAGAAAAAATAAAATTCAGGACAATGCGGGAACCATATTCCGTCTCTTTTTTAGTGCAAAATACGCTGTCATTTCCTGGCACAAACCTGCGCCACACGCTGTACTCTTTTTAAACAATTCCATACTTTGCCCCTCAATCGCCCTGGTTTTTTGCCTCTGCTATTCAATTTTTGGGGTGTGTCGTATGGGAGAGGAGGAGAGATGAAACAGCCTGATAATGTCTATCTGCGCGTTGACGGAAACCAGTGGCGGCACGTCTGGATTGTAGGCGACCTCCACGGGTGCTTCGCCTTGCTGATGGCCAAATTACGCGAATGCCATTTTGATCCCTGGCAGGATTTGCTGGTCTCGGTAGGTGATGTTATCGATCGTGGGCCGGACAGTCTGGGCTGCCTCCGGTTACTGCGTAAAAACTGGATGGTGGCGATCAGAGGGAACCATGAGCAAATGGCGATGGATGCGCTGAAATCAGAAGAGCCTTCGTTATGGTCGATGAATGGCGGGGGCTGGTTTATGGCGTTACCGGCAATACAGCAGGCGCAGGCAAGGCGCGCGCTGGAAGATTGCCGCGAACTTCCGTGGATTCTGGAGCTGCATTGCCACAATGGCATGCATGTTGTGGCGCATGCTGATTATCCGGACGATGAGTATCAGTGGCAAAAGCCTGTCGACTTGCATGAGGTGTTGTGGAGTCGCACGCGTCTGAGTGAACGACTGGCGGGACGCGGTGGCGGTATTAGTGGGGCGGATCACTTCTGGTTTGGCCATACCCCGTTACGTCATCGCGTGGATATAGATAACCTGCACTATATTGATACCGGTGCTGTTTTCGGTGGCGAACTGACGTTGGTCCAGTTGCAGTAATCAGAAATCGCTGTATTTCTGGGCCGGCAGCCAGAATCCATCGATGAAGTCTTCTATCGGGAAGCAGCCTCCATGGCGAATTCGCTGATCGTCCATTGAGAACAGGCACTGTTGCTCAGTATTGTAGACATCCACCACGATATCCTCGCAACCGCCATCCAGGTAGCAAACAAAAAGTACCAGTGCGAACATTCCATCCTCAAATTGTACTGCCGTACCGTTAGTGTAGGAGAGGTTATCGTTGGAGGGAAAGGGAGAAATAAATAACCCGTCTGGCGACGGGTTCTTTTTGAGTCAGGCAAGACGCATGACCCAGGCATCGGAATGGCGATCGTAGCGGGTGCGGAATAGAACGGAATGTTCTCCATTGAGGAGGGCGGGGATGCTGGTTTCGTCGTCCCAGGCATCCAGTTGCATACATAAATCGGGATCGGATTTGCACGGAATGGTTAACGTTCGATCCCCCGGTGATTCACCGTGTAACTCACCGTCATCAATTTCAAAAGCGCCAATACGCACACTGGTTTTCATCATTTGCTCTCCGTTGAAATTCGCTGGTTGTGGTACGACCAGTTCGATCGCCCAATTTTCAGCGTAGTCAACGGCGGCAAAAGCGCCAGTCAAAAAGTGCGTTATTTTTATGCACCCTGGGCATTACCGCTAAACAGTTTACCGTCACGCACCAGTTCGCGGGGATAGCTATTCTTCAGGCGCGAACCAATGCGTTTTGCCAGACCTATCGGCTGATGCTGGAATGTCACCAGAACATCGTCAGTGGCCGGAGAGGTTTGCGGATACACATCGCGACCGCGATACCACTCTTCTGCTTCTTGCGGCGAAAGTTCAAAGGCATTTTTGTGCTCAGGATTGGCCAGCGCAATGATCGCTTCATGCTGCCAGCGGAAGCCTTTGTTATGGGTTTCCGCTAATTTCAGGCCGAGTCGGGAGAAGCGCACTTTGCCAATCATCCCTTCGACAGCCGCCGGGAAAAGCCAGATCTCTTTATCACGTTGCCAGAGGCGCAGGTTTTCATCCCATTGCAGGCCGCTGGCGCTGGCCGCCTGTGTAATCTGTGCTGATTCGCGGCTTTTCACCGGTGTAAACGGAAAATTACCGACTTTATATTTTGGCACCGGTAGCGCAGGGATAGCCTGTGTTTTGCGTAAGCGTGCAACGAAGAAGCCTTCACAGTCATAAATTTGCGGGAAGACATGCAGAAAACCTTCCGGCGTTAATGCCCGCTTTGCATCAGGAAATAAGTCATCTAGCGGGAGGAATTCAACAGCGTCCGGCCAGGTGTCTTTCAGCCACAGACAGACGGCTTCGTTTTCATCGCGATTGAGCGTACAGGTGGAATAAACCAGCGTTCCGCCGGGGCGCAATGCGTGGAATGCACTCTCAATCAATTCGCGTTGGGTGGCGGCGATGTCAAGGTTGCTCTCAACAGACCAATTTTTCAGCGCGTCAGGATCTTTACGCACCACGCCTTCACCTGAACAGGGAGCGTCCAGCAGAATGGCATCAAACATTTCTGGCAGTGCGGCGCCGAACACGCGACCGTCAAAATGGGTCAGCGCAACGTTACTGATCCCGCAACGACTGATGTTCGCATGCAGCACTTTGACGCGGCTGGCAGAAAACTCATTGGCCAGAATCGCGCCCTGGTTATGCATTCTGGCGGCGATTTGCGTGGTTTTAGAACCTGGGGCGGCGGCGACGTCCATGACTCGCTCCGGCGTATTCCCGTCGGCAAACAGTGCAGCGACCGGCAGCATTGAGCTTGCTTCCTGAATATAAAACAGACCGCTTAAATGCTCGGCCGTGCTGCCCAGCGGCAGAGACTCTTCATCATCACGCTCAATCCAAAAACCTTCCTCACACCAGGGAACGGGCGTCAGCGACCAGCCGTAAGGGGCCGTCAACTCGAGAAACGCGGAGACGGAGATTTTCAGCGTGTTGACGCGAATGCTGCGACGTAGCGGACGCTGGCAGGCGGCAAGAAAATCATCAAAACAGAGCGTTGAAGGCATTATCTCACGCATTTGCGTCAGAAAATCATCAGGAAAATAAACGGCGTGTTGAGCCACAAGAATATACCACCGGCAGTAAAACAGGCGCGCAGTGTAGCACAAACGCTCCGGCGCGGGCACGCCGGAGCTCTGCGGTTAACGAGGGAGCGCGGTTCCCCATTCGCGCCACTCTTTGGGTTCGACTTCCAGCAGCAGGAAGTGTTTGCCTGCCTGCGCTTTAGGCGCCAGCGGAGTGCCTGGCGGGGTGGCGAACGCGATACCGCCACGAACGAACTGATTAAAGGTGCCTGTCTTCACGACCCCGCCGGTCAGGCCAAAATCGAGGCTGTAGCCAGATGCCAGCCAGAACACGGAGTTGTTGCGAACGAGGTGCTGATAACGCTGGCTGATGCGCATGGCGATCATCACACGGTCAGACAGCGTTCCTAAGGTCATTCCCGTCACCGTGCCCACTTCAATTCCCCGGAACAGAACCGGCGTACCGATGTTCAGCGAACCGGCTTCAGGGGCTTCAACCACGACGCTCAGGCCATCAAGATAGCGCGAGTCGGTAATGGTGGTTTCCTGTAGCTCGAATTCGCGACGTGGGTTGCCGCGTCCAGGTTCAACGTTGATGTAAGGCTGCAAAATCGTATCCAGATGCTCGACGCCCGCAGCAGAGATTTGCGGGGTGATCACCGAGAAACGGGTGCCGCCCCGGGCGAAGGTTTGCACGTATTCCGGGTAGAGTACCGCTTTGGCCTGAACTTCATTGCGCGCAGTAATCAACTCCAGCGTCTGGATCTGTCCAATGTCGATGCCGAGGTAACGAATCGGCATACCGGCGGCAAGTTTCCCCGCGTCGAAGGCGTGTAAGGTGATTTGGCCGCCGACCGCGCGGGCTGCGGTTTCCGACGCATAAAGGATCCGTTTGTCGCCTTTACGCTGACTGGCGCTGGCACCGCTCAAATTATCGAAGCTGATAGCCCCTTTTAACGCACGGGAGAGCGGGGAGGCTTGCACGGTAAGGCCGCTGCCATTGAGCTGTACTTTCGCGCCGCCTTCGGCCCAGAACACGCTGTTGCTGGTCAGCAAATTGCGGTATTCAGGTTTGATATGCAGATCAATATCAAAGGCATTGGCGCGCGGACGCACAGTGATCACTTCACCCACTTCAAATTTACGGTACAGCACGACGGAACCGGCCTGTACATCCGGTAGCGTTTCGGCGCTGAGGCTGACGGTGGTTGTCGGCAAGTCGCTGAGGCTGTTTTCTACGGCTTTTTCCAGATTGGCATACAGCGGATAACTGGCCTTCATTTCGCCTTTGGTGCCAGGCAAAATTCGAATGCCGCCGCTTATCCATTCACTGGCGCTGGCGCCGAGAAACTCAATGCCGTCCAGACCGACTTTGACATCGACGCGGCTATTGACCACGAATTTACTGTCGCCCTGAACCAGATCGCGATGTTGCGGATCGATAGCGACAGTAAATGTGACGCCTTTGCTGGTGAGTTTACGCTCAATGACCTGACCCACCTGCACCCCGTGCAGAATCAGCGGCTGTCCGGCATCAATGCCGTAGCTTTCCGGCGCGGTGAGGGTAAAGGTCAGCACATTTTGCTCATGAAGCAGGGCTTGTTCGCCCGGCACCACCACAAACTCGCTACGCGGCTCGCCTTCACCGGGCACCAGTTCGAAGGTTTTTCCGGTGAGCAATGCGCTGAGGTTGGCATCGCTGAGCGACAGTTTCGGATTGCGTAGCTCAATGCGTGTCGAATCGCGCAGCAGTGTCACAACGGCAGGATCCACCGTCATTTCACCGGTCACTTTGCCGCCGGGGTTGAGATGCAGTTTGGTTAACTGACCCACTTCCAGCCCCTGATACATCAATGGCGTCGAACCAGCCTTCAGACCCTCGCCGCTGGGCAGCTCAAGATTCACCAGTACGCCACGTTGACTGTGCGCGAGATCCTGGTACAACCCGAAAGCATCGTCCTGCGCGGCGGGCTGAGAGTTGTCCGGGGAGTCAAACGCGATAGCGCCGTTCACCAGCGCCGCCAGACTTTCCAGTTTCACTTTTGCGCCGCTGAGACTGATGTCGGCATTCACCCCCGAGACATTCCAGAAACGGCTGCCTTTTTTCACCAGGTTAGTGAAGCGTCGTTCAATCAGTACATCAATCGTGACCCCCTGTTTGTTGGGGTTGATGGCATAGTCGTAGACACGCCCCACGGGAATTTTACGGAAATAGACCAGTGCGCCACTGTTGAGTGAACCGAGATCCGGCGCCTGAAGATGGATCATTAATTCGCCGTTGTTCAGGCGATATTTTGGTTGGGTATCCAGCGCCACAAAGTGATCGCTGGGTTCGCCTTTTCCGGGCATCATGCCGATATAGTTGCCGCCGACCAGCGCGTCCAGGCCGGAAACCCCCGCCAGAGACGCTTTAGGCGTGACCAGCCAAAACTGCGTATCTTCACGCAGTGCATCTTTCATGTCGGCCTTGATACTGACGCGAACTTTGATTTTGCGTAGGTCTTTGCTCAGATTGATATCTTGCACCGTGCCGACTTCAACCCCTTGATAACGCACGGGGGTTCGGCCAGGAACGATGCCATCCGCCGACATAAAATCGATGGTGACAGTATTACCGCGATCTTCATAACTTCCCCATACCAGCCATCCGGCGATCATCAGGGCAATGAGCGGCAGCAACCAGAAGGGCGAAATACGGCGTTTTGTTTTAATCTGCGCTTCCGTCGGCGAAGCGGGCGTTTCCTGACTCATGTGCATCCCAAAGTAAGCGGCTATCCAGCCATTCGACTGAAAGAATAGTCAATATTACCGCTGCGCCGAAATACAGCGCAGCCGGTCCCATAGTAAAAGCCAGTATCTGATCGCGATTAATCAGAGACATCGTTAATGAAATAACAAAGAGATCCAGCATTGACCAGCGACCAATCCAGGTGACCAGGCGCAGAAGCCGGATACGCATTTGCAGCCCCAGCACCGAGTTGAAATGGATACTGGTCAACAGTGTAAACATCACAATTATTTTGGTAAATGGCACCAGGATACTGGCGATAAAAACCACGGCGGCCACCGCAACATTGCTGCTCGCCAGTGACATAATACCTGAAAAAATAGTGTCTTCCTGACGCCCGCCATTGACATAAATGATCGAAATAGGCATTAGGTTGGCCGGTAGCAAAAAGACGATAGAGGCTAATAAAGCGGCCCAACATTTTTGTATGCTCTGCTTTCTGCGCAATCGCAGTGGGATATGACAGCGAGGGCAACGCCCACGGGGATCGGGGTAACCCGTAAAATGACATCCCAGACAAACGCGCAGTTTTTCGTCGGGACGCCGGGCCGGTTTCTGCGGGTAAAAGCGTTCCCATAACTGCTCAACATTGAGGTGGGATAAAGTCAGAATACTGAGGATCACCAGTGCGATGAAGGCAGTCAGCCCAACACCGGGCAGCAAAAAAGCATAATCCTGCACTTTAATTGATGCCACCGCGATGCCGACCAGGTAGATATCCAGCATGACCCACTCTTTTAACCTTTCCAGCATTAACAGCACCGGGCGCAGGTTCATCCCCAGAATGTTGCCAAACCACAGGTAGGCGATTGACGTCACCAGCACCAGCGGCGCACCGGCAACACAAAAGAGCACCATCGCGCCGGTTATCGGGTCGCCCTGTTTTGTCATCTGCCAGATACCCTGCATCACGTTGGCATCAATGCGTACCCCGAGTAAATAGATGTGCAGCAGCGGTTCGCCCCAGGCAAAAGGCATCAGCAACAGCATCGTGATGGCCATTGCCGCCAGACGTGTCAGCGACCAGTCGCGTCCGTCGCGGATTTTGGCCTGACAGCGCGGGCAGTACGCGCTCTGGTAAGAGCGCATTTTTGGCAGGCTGAACAGCAGGTCGCACTGAGGGCAACGGTGATAATGTGTTCGGGGCAATGCCTCGCCGATGGATCTGACCGCTATTTTTTTCGTTGGCGTGATATGTGGGGTTTTAAGAGCCATGTATCGCGAATCAAAGTGTTAGATTTATGTAATCTTAACTCATGACGGGAATGATCTTGAGCATTAACGCATTTAATGCTTATTTTAATAGGCTGCAATATAAAGTAAGACAACCAAGTGATTATAAAATGAACAAAACAGAGTTATACACGGATCTTCATCGCGACTTTCAGGCATTAATGGCAGGTGAAACAAGTTTTCTGGCAACACTCGCGAACACAAGCGCATTGTTGTATGAACGTCTTTCAGAAGTGAATTGGGCGGGGTTTTATCTGCTTGAAAACGACACGCTTGTATTAGGTCCGTTTCAGGGGAAAATCGCCTGCGTACGTATCCCGGTTGGGCGCGGCGTCTGTGGCACGGCAGTGGCGCAGAACCGCGTTCAGCGTATCGAAGATGTTCATGCTTTTGACGGGCATATCGCGTGCGATGCCGCCAGCAATTCCGAAATCGTACTGCCGCTGACGGTCGGGAATCGGATTTTGGGTGTGCTGGACATTGATAGCACGGCATTTGGCCGCTTCACTGAAGAAGATGAACAGGGTCTGCGTCAGCTTGTTGCACAGCTTGAGGCGGTGCTTGCAATGACGGATTACAAAAAATTCTTTGCGGCCGACGCAGGATAATCAACGGATAACGTAGCAATTACTGATGGCGTCATTATAATGACGCCTGTTCATGCCTGCGGCTAGTTGGCTACGTCCGTTGTAATCAGGAAATTTCATGGAAAATCAACCTAAGTTGAATAGCAGTAAAGAAGTTATCGCATTTTTGGCCGAACGTTTTCCTCACTGTTTTAGTGCGGAAGGCGAAGCGCGCCCGCTGAAAATTGGCATTTTTCAGGATCTGGTAGAGCGCGTTGAGGGTGAAATGAACCTTAGCAAGACTCAACTTCGCTCCGCTTTACGTCTTTACACTTCAAGCTGGCGTTACCTCTACGGTGTTAAACCGGGTGCAACGCGTGTCGATCTCGATGGCAATCCTTGCGGTGAGCTGGATGAGCAGCACGTTGAGCATGCACGTAAGCAGCTTGAAGAGGCAAAAGCTCGCGTTCAGGCGCAGCGCGCAGAACAGCAAGCGAAAAAACGCGAAGCTGCCGCTGCTGCAGGCGAAAAAGAAGACGCCCCGCGTCGCGAACGTAAGCCGCGTCCTGCACCACGCCGCAAAGAAGGCGCTGAACGTAAAGTTCGCGCTGAGAAACCGGCAGCGAAAGCACCTCGTGCACCTCGCGAAGAGCAGCACACCCCGGTTTCTGACATTTCAGTCCTCACGGTAGGGCAGTCTCTGAAGGTGAAAGCTGGTAATAATGCGATGGATGCCACCGTATTAGAAATCACCAAAGATGGCGTCCGTGTACAGCTGAATTCGGGTATGTCTTTGATTGTACGCGCAGAACACCTGGTGTTCTGAAACGGAGGCCAGGCCGGGCATGAACACTTTTTTTAGGCTTACCGCGTTAGCTGGCCTGCTTGCAATAGCAGGCCAGTCATTTGCTGTGGACGACATTACGCGTGCCGATCAAATTCCTGTACTGAAGGAAGAAACACAGCATGCGACAGTGAGTGAACGTGTGACGTCCCGTTTCACACGTTCCCACTATCGTCAGTTCGATCTGGATCAGTCGTTTTCGGCGAAAATTTTCGATCGTTATCTGAATTTACTCGACTTCAGCCACAACGTGCTGTTGGCGAGCGATGTCGAGCAGTTTGCTAAAAAGAAAACCGTGCTGGGCGATGAGCTACGTTCGGGCAAGCTGGATGTCTTTTACGATCTCTATAATCTGGCGCAAAAACGTCGATTTGAACGTTATCAGTATGCGTTAAGCGTACTGGAACGTCCGATGGATTTCACCGGTACCGATACGTTTAACCTTGATCGCAGCAAAGCGCCCTGGCCGAAGAATGAGGCCGAGCTGAATGCGCTGTGGGATGGAAAAGTAAAATTTGACGAGCTGAGCCTGAAGTTAACGGGCAAGACCGACAAAGAAATTCGTGAGACGCTGACGCGTCGTTACAAATTTGCCATTCGCCGTCTGGCGCAAACCAACAGCGAAGACGTTTTCTCGCTGGCAATGACCGCTTTCGCGCGCGAAATCGATCCGCATACCAATTACCTTTCTCCGCGTAACACGGAACAGTTCAATACCGAAATGAGCCTGTCTCTGGAAGGTATTGGCGCTGTGCTGCAGATGGATGATGATTACACGGTCATCAACTCCATGGTGGCTGGTGGTCCGGCGGCGAAGAGCAAAGCGATAAGCGTTGGCGATCGCATTGTGGGCGTCGGCCAGAACGGTAAAGGCATGGTGGATGTGATTGGCTGGCGTCTGGATGATGTCGTTGCGCTAATCAAGGGACCGAAGGGCAGTAAAGTTCGTCTTGAAATCCTGCCTGCCGGTAAAGGCACGAAGACCCGAATTGTTACGCTGACGCGTGAGCGTATTCGCCTTGAAGACCGTGCTGTCAAAATGTCGGTAAAAACCGTCGGCAAAGAAAAAGTGGGCGTGCTGGATATTCCAGGTTTCTATGTTGGCCTGACGGATGATGTCAAAGTTCAACTGCAGAAACTGGAAAAACAGAACGTGAGCAGCATCGTTATCGATCTGCGCACCAACGGCGGCGGCGCGCTGACAGAAGCCGTTTCGCTCTCCGGCTTGTTTATCCCTTCTGGCCCAGTTGTGCAGGTGCGTGACAACAACGGTAAGGTTCGCGAAGACAGCGACACCGACGGCGTTGTCTACTATAAAGGTCCGCTGGTGGTGTTAGTCGACCGCTTTAGCGCATCCGCATCTGAAATTTTTGCCGCGGCAATGCAGGACTATGGCCGTGCGCTGATTGTGGGTGAACCGACCTTCGGGAAAGGCACCGTGCAGCAGTACCGTTCACTGAATCGCATTTACGACCAGATGCTGCGTCCTGAATGGCCGGCGTTGGGTTCCGTGCAATACACAATCCAGAAGTTCTATCGTGTTAATGGCGGTAGTACTCAGCGTAAGGGCGTTACACCCGATATCCTCATGCCGACAGGTAATGAAGAGACTGAAACTGGTGAGAAGTTCGAAGATAACGCGTTACCGTGGGACAGTGTTGATGCGGCAACCTATGTGAAGTCAGAGGATTTAACGCCATTCGGTCCGGAATTGCTCAAGGAACACACTGCACGTATCGCCAGTGATCCTGAATTCCAGTACATCATGAAGGATATTGCCCGTTACAACGCCATGAAAGATAAACGCAACATTGCGTCTCTCAATTTTGCGCAACGTGAAAAAGAGAATAACGAAGATGATGCAATGCGACTGGCGCGTATCAACGACCGCTTTAAACGCGAAGGTAAACCACCGCTGAAGAACCTGGACGATCTGTCGAAGGATTACCAGGAGCCCGATCCGTATCTTGATGAGACGGTGAAAATAGCGCTGGACCTGGCCCATCTTGAGAAAGAGAAGCCTGCGGAGCAACCCGCAGTCACGCAATAACCTGAACAGGCACAAGAAATTGTGCCTGTTTTTTTAACATATGTGGGTGGCCGTCAGACCAGGGCTATCAAATGTAAAGTTGTGTCTTTCTGGTGACTTACAGCCCATTGATGCTTGAAAATAGCAATAAGATCCATACGATGTGGGTAATCGCATAGTGCGTTTTGTTAAGTTGAGGTTAAAAGAAGATTATGATGCGAATCGCGCTCTTCCTGCTGACGAACCTGGCCGTGATGGTCGTTTTCGGGCTGGTGCTGAGCCTGACGGGGATACAGTCGAGCAGCGTGCAAGGTCTGCTGATCATGGCGCTGCTGTTTGGTTTTGGTGGTTCCTTCATTTCGTTGCTGATGTCCAAATGGATGGCGTTGAAATCCGTTGGTGGAGAGGTCATCGAGCAACCACGTAATGAAAGAGAACGCTGGCTGATGAATACGGTCGCGACGCAGGCCCGCCAGGCGGGGATTGCTATGCCGCAGGTGGCTATTTACCATGCGCCAGACATCAATGCGTTTGCTACCGGTGCTCGTCGCGATGCGTCTTTGGTCGCCGTGAGCTCGGGCTTGCTGCAAAACATGAGCCCGGACGAAGCTGAAGCCGTTATTGCGCATGAGATAAGCCACATTGCGAATGGCGATATGGTGACGATGACCCTGATTCAGGGGATTGTGAACACGTTTGTTATCTTTATCTCACGTATTATTGCGCAGATCGCCGCAGGCTTTCTGGGCGGTAACCGTGAAGAAGAAGGTGAGGGCGGTAATGGTAATCCGTTGATCTACTTCGCTGTCGCGACAGTGCTGGAGCTGGTCTTTGGTATTCTGGCGAGCATTATCACCATGTGGTTCTCTCGTCACCGTGAATTCCATGCCGATGCCGGTTCGGCGAGACTGGTCGGTCGCGAAAAAATGATTGCCGCGCTGCAGCGTCTGAAAACCAGCTATGAGCCACAGGAAGCCAGCAGCATGATGGCATTCTGTATCAACGGCAAGTCGAAATCGCTGAGCGAACTGTTCATGACTCACCCACCGCTGGATAAGCGCATTGAAGCGTTGCGCAGCGGAGAATATCTGAAGTAACCGACATCAGTATGCCGGTGAGCTGAACAGGTTCTCCGTAAAGTCTGACTGTAAAAAAGCGCGTCTGATGACGCGCTTTTTTTTACGCGCCTGCCCGGGGTTGTGTGATACGTAAACCACTCACAATAGCCGCCAGCGTAGCCATTATGCCCGCAACCATCAGCGCGGTGTGGGTTCCGCCATCGCCGAACAGGTTCAGCATGAGCGCCACCAGTGCGGCTCCCGAACTTTGCCCCAGTAAACGTGCCGTTCCCAGCATGCCACTCGCACCGCCGCTACGTTCGCGGGGGGCTGAGGTGATGATCGTATGGTTATTTGGCGACTGAAATAAACCGAAACCGGCGCCGCACAGGATCATCGGCCAGATAATACTGATGTCGGAGGGGGCGGCCGGCAACAACACCAGGGAAAACATGCCTGCCGCCATCACCGCCAACCCCAATGCGCCCAGCAGACCCGCGTGTACCTTTTCTATTAAGTAACCGGCAAGCGGTGCCATCACCATGGTGGCCAGCGGCCAGGGCGTTAACAATAGGCCAGTTTCCACTTCGCTTCGACCTAAAACGGTTTGCAGGTAAAAGGGCAGGGACACCAGGGCGAGCATTTGCGCGCAAAAAGAACAAATCGAGGTGCCAATAGAGAGGGAAAACAGCGGGATTCGCAGCAAGTCTACCGGCAGTAAAGGGACCGGAAGCGAAAGCTGGCGGCGAATAAAGAAAAAACCGACAACAAGCATGATGGCGGCCTCGGTGCCGATCAGCAGGAGTGACTGCCCCTGGGCGAATCCACTTAGCGCCGTGATCAGCAGTCCAAACGTTAAAGCGTTCATCACTGCGCTCGGCAGGTCAAAGCGCGGTTTCGTACTGCGCGAGCTGTTGGGCGGCAAAAAGCGCATGGCCAGTAGCAATGCCAGAATGCCTAACGGTACGTTAATCAGAAATAACCACTGCCACGACGCAACAGAGAGGATGGCGGCAGCCAGTGTGGGGCCTGCCGCTGATGATACCGCGACAATAAATGAGTTAATGCCCATTCCCCGTCCAAGATGGCGCTGGGGAAATATAAGGCGAATTAGCGCGGTGTTGACACTCATCAGCGCTGCCCCGCCAAATCCCTGGACGACGCGCGCCATCGTCAGCATTTGCAATGAGTCAGACAAGGCACAAAACAGGGACGCCAGCAGGAAAATCACTAACCCGCATTTGTATATACGTCGATAACCAAACATATCCCCCAAAAATGATAGAGAGAGCAGGGACACCACAATGGCAATTTGGTAAGCGTTAACCACCCAGATTGATATTCCCCTAAATAGCCAATCAGGTTTACCATGCTGGGATTCACTTCTCTCCACGGTACACACAACATGCAACAGCGTACACTCATCTGGTACAAACGAGTTTCCACAGATAAGCAGATTGACGGTCACGGTTTACAGCGGCAACAAGACGCTTTCAATAGCTATCTGAACAATCTCCCGAACCGCGAACAATACCGCATTGAGGAAATCAGTGATGAAGGTCTTTCCGCATTCCACGGTGTAAACGTATCGGAAAGGGGCGGTCTCGGTTCAGTCCTGAAACGTGTAGATTCCGGTGACATCTCATCCGGTTCTATCCTGGTGTGTGAGTCCCAATCCCGCTTAACTCGTTTGCACGTAGTTGAAGCAGCGCTCATCATCCACACACTGAACAAAGCGGGAATAACCATCTGGTCACTATCCGACCATCGAGAAATAACCACACTTGATGATACTGGCGTTATCCTCACGATGATGGATGGCCTACGAAACAACGCATACTCACGTGACCTTGCCGAAAAGGTACGCAAAGTTAAAGAGAGTAAGCAGAAAGCAGCCCGTATTGATGGTACTGGCAATTTAGGCAACGTATGCCCGTACTGGTTGAAGCCTCTGGGAAACGGTAAATTTGAACCAATCCCCGAACACTCAACCACCATCAAGCGTATCTTTGCCGAACGTTTTCAACTCCGTTCTATGTCAGCAATTGCCGCTGGTCTCAACGCTGACAACATCCCACTGATTACTAACCGCACATGGAAGAAGAAAGCAGCGCCACAAGGCTGGACTCAATCCACAATCAAAAACATCCTAAACAATTCACGTGTAATAGGTACTCTCCCAGAATCAGCGCGTAAAGGCTCAGTCTACCCAGCAGTAAAAGGCTACTACGGTGACCCGATTATACCGCTTGAACATTGGCTGGCTTCTCAGGAATCCCTGTCACAGATGGGTAAAAAGGCTGTACGTGATGAAAACAATCCTTTTGCCGTCCGTCTGTTCAAATCACTTACGGATACAGCAAACAAGACTGTGACGCGGTCAACCCTGAACAACAGCAACAGGCGGCAGCCAAACTACTTGCCGCAGGGAACATTTTGTCACGTAAGACACCCCAACATACACCAGCTAAGCCACCACAAGCACTAGCTGGTAAGCAACCAGAAACAGCAACTGTGACCCAACTTCCATCAAAAGCTACATTCAACCCGAATCCGTCCGGTAGGATGTTCGGTTAACCCTTGTGTTGTATTTTTTATAGCACGGATAAGCTATTGCAATACACTCCCGCATCGGTAAAATACACCTTATCGAAATAGGGGAATTATCATGAACGTTGTCACTTACTACCGCATCTCTAAAAAAGGTACTGGCTTAGGTCTGGAATCCCAGAAAGACTATTGTGATTCAGCGATAGCGTCTAACCAGTGGGTCGAAGTGGCAACCTTCACCGATGACGGTATTTCCGGTGCTCTGTCTAATCGTCCAGGCTTACAAGCTGCTATTGCCTACTGTCAGAAACACAACGCTTGCTTACTGGTAGCGAAGATTGACCGCTTATCCCGTAACGTTGCACATGGTTCAGCAATCATGGAACAGGTTTGTGTGAAAGTTGCCACCATGCCAAACGCTGGCAACCTAGAACTGCACATTTATCTTTCACTGGCACAGCAGGAAAGGGAGTTCATTTCCCAACGTACCAAAGATGCACTCAAGAAGTTGAAAGACCGTGCAGACAATGGTGATACCGCTGCACAGCAGAAGGTTGCTAATCGTGATAGCCAGATTCAAAAGGTTATCCGTTTAGGTCAACAGAAGTCTGCACATGTTCGCCAGGCAATGGCACAGGATTACTTGCAGATGGTGGAAGACACAATGTTAGCAGCAGAGGCAAAGGGGCATAGCTCATACCGCCAGATTGCTGCATACATGAACCAGAAGGGCATCAAGACTATCAACGGCAAGGAATGGTCTGTGTCCACTGTACAGCGTCTGAAAGGTCAACGTTCACAGGCTGCTGCTCAGTAACATCTTCACCCGCCTCTGAGCGGGTTTTGTCGTATCTATACAGCCACCAGCGGAGATACTTTAACTGCTTTTGCAAAGTACCAGGTGAGCGCGTTTCCTTCGCCTCTAAGTACCTCGGTTCAGACACCTTTCCCAATACTTCCCAGTAGACCACCAGCAACCATTGTGATAGAGGGGCGCCTGCTGGAAAAAATAAAAAATTAACAAAACGGCGAACTGTTTCTAAAGATGAACTGTAGGTTTATGATACAGAATTACCTCAACATCAGAGACATAGACATGGGCGAAAGTGCAGGAGAGTCGTTAAAGCAGGTGTTGGAAGACAGGCTCAAAAATCCGTTGTGGGGTTTCATTATTCTGGCGTGGGTGTGGTTTAACTGGCCTAACATGGCGATGCTGTTCATGAGTGATTCGCCTGTAAAATTCAGGATAGATTACATTCTCAACCAGGAGCATTTTTACCTTGCCTACATAGTCCGACCATTTGTGATAGGTGGGCTTTTGGCTATTGTCTCCCCCTATGCACAGTGGCTACTCTCCAAAGCTCACAAATGGGCTGATGACCGTTACAGCGATAACATTTTTCAGGGTAAAGAGCGTGTTTATCAAGATGACATCAAGCTCTCTAAGCTGAAAGTTCAGTCAGTGCTGGCAGAGCAAGCCGAAACCGCCAGAATCAACGCAGACATTCAGGCTGACACTGAGCGCGGGAAGCGTGAACAGTTAATCACAGAAGAACTTGAATCCCAGCAAAAAGTGCTTGAGGAGAAAATTGAACTTCTTGGCAAAAAGTTTGAAGAAGAACAACTGGAATTCGAAGAGGTGATAAAGGAAAAGCAAAAGCTTCAAGACCTCGCTGTTCAGATTTCGACCTTGTTGGAAAAATCACTCAGGGTTGATAACAGTCGTTCGGTTGCTCAGTTAGTGGACGAGATTTCGGAGTTGTTTACTGTTGCTGAATTTGAGGAATCCGAGGAGAGAAACGCATCAAAAGTTACTCGGAAGAAGAAAACCCGCGCGGCTGAACTCTTGGAAAAAGTTAAGGCCGCAGAGGATGAAATGGCAAAACACCCCTCGATAGCGTCAAGCGCTTCTCCAATCAGATTAGAAAATGAGTAATGGTGTTATGTGATTGTGTGATAAATAACCGTATTTGCTATTTTACAGCGTATCAATCCAGATTGAACTGGCGGGTGAAGCCTGAAGATCGGCGGCTATCGTTGGGAGCGCGACGTTAGCAATTGCACCGTCGAGGACTGCCATCGAAATACCAATAGCGATGGTGAGAATGGCACCGTACCGTTGAGGAACGGGCAATCCATCTGTCTGGCATTTTTCCATATGAATTCAGAGTCTTTTGGGGATTATGATCAGAGTAATTATTTTAGCATTGATATTCAGGGCTTATGTCGCAGAATTGTCACTAAGTAAGCAAAGATGGATTGCGGGCAATGTAACGTGAAATTATAATAAAAAATTGTTCTGATTTTTATAAAACACTCGTAATGAGGTGATAAATGGCTATCGCAGATCTGGATAAACAACCTGATTCTGTTTCTTCTGTGCTGAAGGTGTTTGGCATTTTACAGGCGCTGGGGGAAGAGCGCGAAATTGGTATTACCGAGTTGTCGCAACGTGTCATGATGTCAAAAAGCACCGTTTATCGCTTTTTGCAGACCATGAAAACGCTGGGGTATGTGGCTCAGGAAGGCGAATCAGAAAAATATTCTCTGACCCTGAAACTGTTTGAATTAGGCGCACGTGCTTTACAGAATGTTGATCTGATCCGTAGCGCTGATATCCAAATGCGTGAGCTTTCGCGTCTGACGAAAGAGACGGTACACCTCGGTGCGTTGGATGAAGACAGTATCGTTTACATTCACAAAATTGATTCTATGTACAATCTGCGTATGTACTCGCGGGTTGGACGTCGTAACCCGCTGTACAGTACCGCGATTGGTAAAGTGCTGCTGGCCTGGCGCGATCGTGATGAAGTCAAACAGATCATGGAAGGGGTTGAGTATAAGCGCAGCACTGACCGTACTATAACTTCTACTGATGAATTGCTGACATTGCTGGATACAGTCCGCGAACAGGGCTATGGCGAAGATAACGAAGAGCAGGAAGAAGGTTTACGCTGTATTGGCGTACCGGTATTCGATCGTTTCGGGGTTGTCATTGCGGGTCTGAGCATCTCCTTCCCGACGCTGCGCTTCTCAGAAGAGCGTTTGCACGAGTATGTCGCCATGCTGCATACGGCGGCACGCAAGATCTCCGAACAAATGGGCTATAACGACTACCCGTTCTGAGTGGCGTTCGCTTCCTGATTTTAAAAAGCCAGACGGCATATACTGCTGGCTGGCTTTTTAAATATGACGTAACCGGTTTACCGCCGGGATCGTTTCAATATTGGATAAGTCAATATTAGCGGGACTCAATATGATGAACGGAAGAATAAATAAGGCATAACAGAGTTATGCCCTGGGGAAATATTCGACAAACAGATTTAGTTATTATCAACCACAACCGTACTTTTTCTCAATACAGGGCAATCTGTCAGACCGATAATACCGCTATTAGTGTGAATATACTGTGCCGTGCTGGTGCCGCGGGCTGTCAGATAGTGGCATTGCAAGCCCAGACCCGCCGCATTCTCCTGACTCCCAATCAAAATTCCATAACCGCTGAGTAGTAAACCTATCCATACCAGAGCAAGCAAGACAATCGCGCGAATGATCAAACGCATTACAACCTCTTTTCTTCTTTCGTTATAATAAGAGTAGCCTCTACATCTGCTGATACAAGTGAATCATTCCTAAAAATACAGAGTGCCGCTACAGTTAGCCCCGGTTTAGGTAACGCATGGTAATTTAGAGTCATAAGATGTGGATTCGGAGAACGGAGTGAAAAAGTTTCGGTGGGTATTCCTGTTAATTGGCGTGCTGGTCTGCCTGTTGCTTTGGGCGCAGGTGTTCAACATCATGTGCGATCAGGATGTACAATTTTTCAGCGGTATTTGTGCCATCAATAAATTTATTCCCTGGTAACTGCATTTTTACAACAGGTGATTACCTTCTCGTGTAGCAGTGCTAAAATGCTCCGTCTACATTGAGGTGGTAAAATGAACGAAGTTCTGAACTCTGGCGCGCTAACTTTCGCGTCTTTAATGGTATCGGTGGTGGTTCTGGTTGTTGGACTTGTTTTATGGTTTTTCGTCAACCGCGCAAGCTCGCGCACCAATGAGCAGATCGAATTGCTCGAATCCTTGTTAGACCAGCAAAAACGTCAAAATGCGTTGTTGCGCCGTCTGTGTGAAGCAAATGAACCAGAAAAAGCGGCTGAGGCGACCCCCGCAGCAAATGCACGGGAAGAGGACGATGACCTCATCCGTCTGGTAGCGGAAAGGTAACCGGAGTGACAGGATGCGAGTGAGCCTGCACAACCTGCGGACACGCCATCCTGTCATCCTTCGCGGTGATGCACTGTTCTGGTGCAAGTGCACAGTTTGATTCTCGTCTGCTATAGACCCCGGCACCGTAATATTTTATCGAACAATGAATATCTTATCCTTGCCTGGATTAATTAATGTTCTTCTCTACGACTAATATATGATTATGCTTTTTTTGTGATGACGATCGTTTTTATTAATAACGAAACGTTTCTCTCACTTTTTTTGGGCATTGCCATCGTATTTTCATTATTTTGATGCACAATGCCGTTGGAGAATTTTGATACATTAATCCATTAAAAAATCAGTCTTTCGTATCTGTTTTTTTTCAATTAGTGTGTTTTTGTTATGTGACAATTTATGCATTACAAAGCATAAAAAGTGATATCTGTCACTAGTGGTGATAAGTTAAGCAACTTGCCTGGAACAACCGAACTTATTGAGCTATGGTAGAAAAGCGCCTGTTCTGACTGCGGTTTGTCAGAGCGGACGCAGAGAGGCGAAAATATATTTTCAGCGGATTTAGCGCATAACTGTGCAGTCGCGCTTTGCCGATTTTCGGGATTTGTGCGACTGATCGAGACACGTTTAAAAATGGCTTGCCATATTTAACGTTGTATGTGATAACACGGCTTGGGTTAAACGAGGTACAGTTCTGTTTATGTGTGGCATTTTCAGTAAAGAAGTCCTGAGTAAAAACGTTGTCGTTGAATACCGCTTCTCTGCCGAACCTTATATTAGTGCCTCAAGCAGTAATGTCTCAGTTTTATCTATGTTATGCCTGCGGGCGAAGAAAACAATCTAAGGAATTTTGCAAATGGCAAAGATTAAAGGTCAAGTTAAGTGGTTCAACGAGTCTAAAGGTTTTGGTTTCATTACTCCGGCTGATGGCAGCAAAGACGTGTTTGTACACTTCTCCGCTATCCAGGGTAATGGCTTCAAAACTCTGGCTGAAGGCCAGAACGTTGAGTTCGAAATTCAGGACGGCCAGAAAGGTCCGGCTGCTGTTAACGTAACAGCTATCTGATCGATACCACTGATTTGAAGCGTTCAGGCGCATCAACCTCAGATATAAAGCCTCGCAAATGCGGGGCTTTTTAATTCAACTTGCGTCAAAACATTTCTGAATCCCCTCCCGTTTGCGCTTTGTTGCAAAACCGCGAAGTTCGTAGCATTGTTTTTCCCGATTTCCCCCACTGTTTTTCGTTAAATCAATCACCTGAAAAGTAAGTTTGCTGGAGACTTGGTGAAAAAGAAAAGCGACGGCGCTGTGGCTAATTTTACCCCCGTGCGTTTTGCGCTGCTTTGTGCGGCAATAGTGGCAAGTATGGGGTTATTACTCGGGCGCCTTGCGTGGTTACAGATTGTCACGCCGACGAACCTGGTCAGGCAAGAGGATATGCGCTCGCTACGTGAAGTCACGACGGCTTCTGTGCGCGGAATGATTACTGACCGGGAAGGGCGTCCGCTGGCCGTCAGTGTGCCGGTGAATGCGGTCTGGGCCGATCCTAAAACCATCATCAGCAAAGGCGGCGTAGGATATAACGAACGTTGGCAAGCACTGGCCAGTACGCTGCATCTGTCGTTAAGTGTGCTGGCAAAGCGAGTTAACAGTAATCCGGCGGGGCGGTTTATCTATCTGGCGCGCCAGGTGTCTCCACAACAAGCACAATGGATCGACAAACTTAACCTTGCGGGGATCAATCTGCGTGAAGAGTCTCGCCGATTTTATCCTGCCGGACATGTTGCGGCTAACCTGATTGGTTTTACCAATATTGACGGGCAGGGCATTGAAGGGGTTGAGAAAAGTTTTAATTCGCAATTGACGGGAAAACCGGGCTCGCGTCTTGTGCGTAAAGACAAGTTCGGGCACGTGATTGAGAACATCACGGAAGTCACGTCTATTCCGGCACATGAATTGCGACTCAGTATTGATGAGCGTTTGCAGACCGTGACGGAAGATGCCTTAGACAATGCTGTCACCTGGAATAAAGCGGAGTCGGGCGCAGCAGTGCTGGTCAGCGTTGCTACCGGCGAAATTCTCGCGATGGCAAGCTTCCCGGATTTTAACCCAAACAATCGCGATGGAGCCGTGCTGGACGATTTTCGAAATCGCGCCATTAGCGACACCTTCGAGCCGGGCTCCACCGTCAAACCATTAGTCATCATGACGGCGCTTAAGCAGGGTATTGTGCAGCCAGACAGCGTGATCGACACGCATCCGTTTAATCTTGACGGTCATCGTATCCGAGATGTGGGCTTCTACCCTGAACTCTCGCTAACCGGCATTTTGCAAAAATCGAGTGACACGGGAGTTTCGCATCTCTCACTGGCGATGCCGGTTCAGCAATTGCTCGATACCTATAAACGCTTCGGATTTGGTACGCCGACAGGACTGGGATTAACCGGGGAGAGTCGCGGCTTGCTGCCCCAACGCCGTTACTGGAGCGATCTCGACCGGGCAACCTTCGCTTTCGGTTATGGTCTGATGGTGACGCCGCTACAACTGGCGCATGTTTACGCTACGATCGGTAGCTTTGGTATTTATCGGCCGCTCTCCATCACCCGTATCGATCCCCCGGTGATTGGCACCCGTGTGATGTCTGAAGATCTGGTCCGCGAAGTTGAACATATGATGGAGAGCGTTGCATTGCCTGGAGGCGGGGGAACTAAAGCGGCGGTGAGAGATTACCGTGTCGCGGTGAAAACCGGCACGGCGAAAAAAATAGGCGATGATGGAAAGTACATCGACAAATATGTGGCCTACACGGCGGGTGTCGCCCCGGCGAGCGCCCCGAAATTTGCGCTGGTGGTGGTTATCAACGATCCGCAGAACGGTGCTTATTATGGCGGGGCGGTTTCGGCTCCGGTCTTTAGCCAGATTATGGGGGACGTATTACGCCTCGAAAACGTTAAGCCTGATGGCATGCCCGCCGATTCTGACCATTTGCTGGTCATGCACGGCAACCGTGCTCCGTCGCCTGCGCACTAAGAGCGCCAGGTTACCTGGTCTGCGGGCCCGCATTCAGGGCGTTTGCGCGCGTTGTTCTGCAACGTGAATTTTTGAGAGTATATTTTCCCGGGGCGCAATTCGCGTTACACTTGCGCCCCGAAGTTATCAGCCGGAGTTGTCATGTCGTTTTCTTGTCCTCTTTGCCACCACCCTCTTGCGCAAGTAAAAAACAGTTTTATCTGTCCGCAACGACATCAGTTTGATGTGGCGAAAGAAGGATATGTCAACTTACTGCCGGTGCAGCATAAACGCTCGCGTGACCCCGGTGACAGTGCGGAAATGATGCAGGCGCGCCGGGCGTTTCTTGACGCCGGGCATTATCAGCCGCTACGTGACGCTATCGTCAATATCCTCAATGAACGTTTACCTCCCCATGCGACTTCGGTTCTCGATATTGGCTGCGGCGAAGGGTATTACACCCATGCATTTGCCGATGCGCAGCCAGAAATCACCGTGTTTGGTCTGGATGTGGCAAAAGTGGCGATTAAGTCTGCGGCAAAGCGTTATCCGCAGGTGACGTTCTGCGTTGCCTCGAGTCACCGTCTGCCATTTGCTGATGCGTCAATGGATGCCATTGTCAGGATATACGCGCCGTGCAAAGCGGAAGAGTTAGCCAGAGTCGTCAAACCGGGTGGGTGGGTGATCACCGCCACGCCGGGGCCACGCCATTTAATGGAGCTCAAAGGGCTGATTTATGATGAGATCCGCCTGCATGCGCCGCACACGGAGCAGATCGACGGATTTACGTTACAGCAGAGCGTGGCGTTGAACTATCCGATGAGCCTTAGCGGCAGTGAGGCTGTAGCATTGTTACAGATGACGCCTTTTGCATGGCGGGCGAAACCCGAGGTGTGGGAAACGTTGTCAGCCAGTGAGGTGTTTGACTGCCAGACCGATTTTAGCCTTCACCTCTGGCAGCGCGACAGTTAGCCGTAAAAATGCGCCCAGAGGATCTGGGCGCCAATGCCAATCAGCACGATCCCGCCTAAAATTTCAGCGCGTTTGCCCAGCATCGGGCCAATGAATCGGCCGATCATCATTCCCAGCGTCGACATGCAAAGCGTAGCGCAACCAATGGCCAGCGCAGTCGCGATGATATTTACCTGCAGGAAGGCTAAACCGACCCCAACGGCCATTGCATCCAGACTGGTGGCAATGGCTGTAGTCACCAACAGCCAAAAGCTGTGACGGCGCAGGGGCTCTGCGTCTTCGTCATCGTTATCACG
Source organism: Citrobacter sp. R56 (assembly GCF_016811995.1). GTDB lineage: Bacteria > Pseudomonadota > Gammaproteobacteria > Enterobacterales > Enterobacteriaceae > Citrobacter_D > Citrobacter_D enshiensis. The sequence goes on along the minus strand of NZ_CP069159.1, from coordinate 2,680,320 downwards.
AAAGCCTTCAATGATCATACGCCCGCCGAGGAAAATCAGCAGCAGGAAGGCTATCCAGTGGTTCCATTCGAGAACGAATTTGCTTGCCAGCATCCCCATGCCCCAACCAATCAGCGGGGTCAGCGTTTCGACAGCGCCAAAAATAAGGCCGGTGCGCAGCGCTTCGGAGAATTTGGGTTTATGCAGGGTAGCGCCTTTACCAATCGACGCAGCGAAGGCGTCCATCGACATGCCAAAAGCGAGAAGAATTGTAGCGGTAACATGCATGACAGTGTCCTGACCGGGGTTTCCATAAAACACATCACCGCCCCCAGCAAACATGCCCCCAACGCGCATCTGTGATGACAGTATTCGCATTCTGGTTGGCATAGCAGTTGATGTGCATATGGTCTCGCCTGACTGAGAGTTTCAGTCCGTACGCGCCACGTTTTTCAACGAGTATGTTGACGCGTACATTTCCGGAGTCTGGAAATCGGCTACTCCCCAAATGACGGCGCAACCTTAACATATTTTGAGAATATAAAACAACAAAGGGGAAATAATATTTTACTTCTAATTGAAAACGATTTTCATTTAGATTTAAATATCAATGAAAGGTTAAAAGGAATAATAATTTTAGCTATTAAAATATAGCCTGAGCTATGTTTGTCGTTGGCTGATATACCAGGATATAGTTCAGGCTATATTATTAACTCATTGAGAAGAAACGAGAAGTTTATATATTCCTTCTAGGTCGTCTATATTTCGTACGCGGACCAGTAATCGGCGTTGTTCTAATTGCATCACCAGCACGCCATCCTCGGATAAATTCATTTCTTTAATCCGGTTATATTCTATCCACACATTGGCGAAGAAGAAGCCTTTTGGCTTGAAGATGATTTTGGGCGCCCGGATCCAAAACAGATACAACCCCATTAATACCAGACCACATAATAACCATGTGGTGGTTTGCGGTCCGTGGCTGGTAGCGTTGTTATAGATAAGAATGAGCACCAGGCCAACAAAGATGACACTGTCCACACGACTGCGACGCAACAGGGGAACAGAAAGCAGGGTGGAGCCGTGACGGCGGGGCATGATGAACTGATCGTAAATGGCAAATGCCAGCAACACGGCAATAAAGAGAACCAGCACCAGGTCCGTGATTGTCATGAATCCTCCAAATAAAAACCGGGGGCAGGCCCCCGGTAAAGTACAACGTTATTACAGACCCAACAGACCTACAGAGTAACCTGCAATACCGATGACGAAGAAGCCAACGATGATCCACAGGGCGTTCACTTTCTTACGCAGCAGCCACATACAGGCGAAGGTCAGCAGCAGCGGCACCAGGCCTGGCATCAGCTGGTCAAGGATGGTCTGCACGGTGGTCACGCGGGTTTGTCCATCCTGACCGGTGATGGTCGACACCACCAGCGGGATGTTGACGTGCGTCCACTTGTTAACCAGCGCCCCCATGACAAACAGGCCGAGAATTGACGCCCCCTCAGTCAGTTTCTGCAGGAAACCGCCGCCCATATCAGAAACGATATCGACACCTTTACGATAACCGTAGGCTACGCCGTAGTAACGGGTTGCCAGACGTACGGCGTTGAACAGGATGAAGAACAGCAGTGGACCCAGCAGGCTGCCGCTCATCGCGATACCGGCACCCAGTGCGGCAAACACCGGACGAACAGTACCCCAGAAGATCGGGTCACCGACGCCCGCCAGCGGACCCATCAGACCGACTTTGATACCGTTGATGGCGCCATCGTCAATCTCCGCGCCGTTAGCACGTTGTTCTTCCATCGCCAGCGTAACGCCCAGTACCGGGGCCGCCACGTAAGGATGGGTGTTAAAGAACTCGAGGTGACGTTTAATCGCTTGTTTACGCTCGTCGTTGTTCTCAGGATACAAACGGCGGATGGCCGGTATCATCGAGAAGCAGAAACCCAGCGCCTGCATACGTTCGAAGTTCCATGAACCCTGAAACAGGTTAGAACGAATGAACACGCCACGAATGTCACTCTGAGTGAGTTTTTTCTCGGTAGTTGTTTTAGTCATATCAACCATTTCGCTCACCTGCTAGTCCAGTTCATTATCGAGAGAGTTATCACCAGCAGCCTGAGCTGGCGCACCCGCTACGCGGTTATATTTCGGGCTCAACTGAATGTAGAGGATGGCCATGACTGCGCCAATCACACCCAGAGCGACCAGGTTGAAGTTAGTAAATGCGGCGGTCACAAAGCCGAGGTAGAAGAACGGCATCAGGTAGCCCGCACGCATCATGTTGATGACCATTGCATAACCGACGACGACGATCATACCGCCCGCAATATTCAGACCACCGGTAACGACTTCTGGAATCGCGTTGAGCATGCTCTGCACTTCGCTGGTACCGACAGAGATAGCCACGATAACGGCCGGAATGGCGATACGCATTGCTTGCAGGAACAGGGAAGAGACATGGATCCAGGACAGCGCCGTGAGGTTGCCGTTTTCGGCCGCCTTATCCGCTGCGTGCTGGAATGCCACGGTGATAGTACGCACGATGATGGTCAGAACCTGGCCTGCCGCCGCCAGCGGGATAGCCAGCGCGATACCAGCACCAATACTTTGGTGACCGGCGATAACCAGAACGGTTGAGATAATGGACGCCAGTGCGGCATCGGGTGCAACGGCGGCACCGATGTTCATCCAGCCCAGAGCGATCATTTCCAGGGTACCACCGATGATAATACCGGTTTTCATATCCCCGAGAACGGCGCCGATCAGCGTACAGGCTATCAGCGGACGGTGGAACTGAAATTCATCAAGTACCGACTCCATACCCGCGATACATGCGACGATGAACACCAGCACAATCTGAAGAGTGGTAATCTCCATTGTACTTCTCCTATTGCTATACAGACTTAAGTGTGAAAGCTAATTAATGATGACGGGTTACTTCGCCGCTTTGGCGATCAAGTCCATCATTTTCAGTTTCTGATCGGTGGAAACTTTACGAACTTCAAGTTCGATACCGCGTTCGTTGAGTTTTTTGAAAGCGACGATATCTTTCTCATCGACGGAAACCGCATTGTTAACCTGCGTTTTGCCCTGGCGGAAGGCCATACCGCCAATGTTCACGGAGGTGATTTTCACGCCACCTTCGACGATACGCTCCACATCAGTAGGATTGGTGAACAACAGCATGACGCGATTGCCGGCGTATTTCGGGTTGTTGTAGACGCGAATCATCTTCTCGACATCTACGACGTGCGCCGTTACGCCCGGAGGTGCGACTTGTGTTAACAGGGTTTTACGAACGTTATCCGCAGCCACTTCATCGCTTACCACGATAATGCGGGTCACGTTGGTCTCTTTGGTCCAGCGCGTTGCCACCTGGCCGTGGATAAGACGGTCATCAATACGGGCCAGACCGATGGTCATATAATCATCAGGACCCATTGGTTTTGCCGGTACGACCGCTTTGGGTGCTACAACCGGTGCGACCACGGCTTTTTCAACCGGTTTTGCTTTCAGCGCTTTCACACCTTCACGTCCGGTTTCAACTGCCAGAGCAACCAATTCGTCAAAGCTCGGGTTGTCATCACGGGCCATAAACGTTTCCACCAACATGGGAATGTTAACACCTGCGACAACTTCATAATGCTCTTTATCAACGACAATGCGGCTGGCAGCGTTAAACGGACTGCCTCCCCATGTATCGACGAGAAATAGCACGCCTTTACTGGTATCGAGTTTTGCCAACTGAGCGTTGTACTTTTCAATAAGCGTCTCGGCATTTTCGCCTGGAACGAAATCGATCCAGCCGACATTTTCCTGCTCGCCTAACAGCATTTCGGCTGTTTTAAGTAACTGCTCTGCAGCCCAACCATGTGTGCCTATCACAATAGCAATGGTCACTTGCTACCTCCTTTATTATTGTTAACACATCGACGCAAAAATGTAGTTTGAATCGCCGTCCGCAATCGAATCGATTCAGATAAGGGTTACAATAGAAAACCTATGATTTTCGTGAATTATTTTAGATATCGAAAAAAATATTTTATGTGATGGAGATCCGTAATTTAGGTTTCGGTTACGAGAAATTTCGTGGTGTAAAATATCTCTGTCACATCTCTTTGCAAAGGACCGTAAATCTTTGCCAAAAAGATATTGTCTCTGTTATGTTTATGATCTGTTTTAATTTCTAAGGAGTATAGGGCAGTAGCCCGATGTATGGATCGTCACCGACGTCATTTCACCTTCAGGTCGCTTTGCGCCTGCCATTCTGGCAACGTTTGCCACAATCTGAATTTGCACATTGCTTTATCGCCTGAGATGTTCAGTGCGCCGTCTGGCTATTCCTTAAGCAGGAGCTTGTCATGGAATTCTTAATGGACCCCTCAATTTGGGTGGGGCTGCTCACGCTTGTTGTTCTCGAAATTGTTCTGGGCATTGATAACCTGGTCTTTATCGCGATTCTGGCTGACAAACTGCCGCCAAAGCAGCGCGATAAAGCACGTCTCATCGGTTTGTCACTGGCGCTGTTCATGCGTCTTGCGCTGCTGTCCATCATTTCGTGGATGGTGACCTTAACCAAACCGCTCTTTACCGTCTGGGATTTAACCTTTTCGGGGCGTGACCTGATCATGCTGCTCGGGGGGATATTCTTGCTGTTTAAAGCCACCACGGAACTCCATGAAAGGCTGGAAAATCGCGAGCATGATTCCGGGCACGGTAAAGGCTATGCGAGTTTTTGGGTGGTGGTTACGCAAATTGTGATTCTGGATGCGGTCTTCTCGCTGGATGCGGTCATTACCGCTGTCGGTATGGTTAACCACCTGCCAGTGATGATGGCGGCAGTGGTCATTGCGATGGCGGTGATGTTGCTGGCCTCTAAACCGCTGACACGTTTCGTGAACCAACATCCGACGGTGGTCGTGCTCTGTCTGAGCTTCCTGCTGATGATTGGTTTGAGTCTGGTGGCTGAAGGTTTCGGCTTCCACATTCCGAAAGGGTATCTGTACGCGGCGATTGGCTTCTCCATTATTATCGAGCTGTTTAACCAAATTGCCCGGCGTAATTTTATTCGCCATCAGTCGACGTTACCGCTGCGTGCGCGTACCGCTGACGCGATTCTGCGCTTAATGGGCGGAAAACGGCAGGCGAATGTGCAGAGTGAATCGGATATTCCGGCGGTGGTTCCCGTCCTGGAAGGCGCCTTTGCCGATGAAGAGCGTTACATGATTAACGGCGTGCTGACGCTGGCGTCACGTTCGTTACGCGGCATTATGACGCCGCGCGGTGAGATTAGCTGGGTTGATGCGAGTCTGAGCGTGGATGAAATCCGCGAGCAATTACTCTCCTCTCCGCACAGTTTGTTCCCGGTGTGTCGTGGCGAGCTTGATGAAATTATCGGTATCGTCCGTGCGAAAGAACTGCTGGTTGCCCTGGAAGAAGGTGTCGACGTTGCGGCCATTGCCTCCGCATCGCCGGCGATTGTGGTTCCGGAAACGCTGGATCCGATCAACCTGTTAGGGGTATTGCGTCGTGCCCGCGGTAGCTTTGTTATCGTTACCAACGAATTTGGCGTCGTGCAGGGACTGGTCACTCCGCTGGATGTTCTGGAAGCGATTGCCGGTGAATTCCCGGATGCGGATGAAACACCGGAAATCATCACCGATGCTGACGGTTGGCTGGTGAAAGGTGGGACCGATCTCCATGCGCTTCAACAGGCGCTTGCGGTCGATAATCTGGTGGACGACGACGATGAAATCGCCACGGTCGCGGGACTGGTTATCGCGGTAAATGGCCATATTCCACGCGTGGGCGATGTTATTGAGGTCGCGCCATTGAGTATTACGATTGTCGAAGCCAATGACTATCGGGTTGATCTGGTTCGTATTGTTAAAGAGCAACCCGCACATGACGAAGATGAGTAAACGGGGTTAACGGAACGGTATGGCGGGCATCATATGCCCGTTATGTTGGGCGGGCGGCGGTGAGCTGCCCGCCAGCCACTGTGGAAAATCACGTAATGGCATCGGTTTCGCATACAGAAATCCTTGCAGTATGTGTACGCCGTGTTGGCGAAGATGCTGCGCCTGCGCTTGTGTTTCCACCCCTTCCGCCACCAGTTCGATATTCAACCGCTGTCCGAGGGCAATGATGATATCGGTCACTGTCGAATTCACCGCGTCGGTGCCGATAGCGCCGGTAAACGACTTATCGATCTTCAGCACATCTGGCCGCAGTTTTTCCAGCCACGACAGCGAGCTGTTTCCCGTCCCAAAATCATCAATCGCGAGTTTGACACCTTTACGGTGAAGCTCGCGGACCATGCGATAGTCCACATCAAGCAACGCATCCCGTTCCGTGAGTTCAAGAACGAGCTTCTGAATGGGTTGCGCTTTAAACCAGTAGTGGTTGAGATCTTTTAACAGTACGCCATGACGAAAATGGCTGGCCGCCACATTGATACCGATGTGAAACTGGCTGCTCATCGGAAAAAAGTGCCGCTGACGAACCGTTTCCTCAATCACATAGCGGGTCAGTGGGGCAATGAGATGGTGCTCTTCGGCGATCGGAATAAACACATCCGGAGAGATCCAACCCTGGCGGGGATTATTCCAGCGCAGCAGAATTTCTACGCCAATACATTGTTGTGTACGGGCGTTCACTAATGGCTGACAAAAAAGCTCAAACTCGCGCGCGGCAAGGGCCAGATTGATCTCCCAGGAGAAACTCATTCTGTTGGCGGTCGCCAGCCACGTGAGATACCCCACCAACAGACTGAGCATCATGGCGAGCGGGAGCTGAGAGGGCAGATGCTTTAGCGCCAGTTCTCCCGCCCCTGGACCGGTCGCGCTAATGGTGAACGGAAAATATTGTGAGGAAAGCTGGTAACGTTGTTCGCCATTAAGAGGGGGTAACGTGTCGACGACCCCTCTGCCATAAAGGAGATGGTGATTGCCGACGGACAAACTCGCGCTGGTGATTTGCGGCTGTTCTGGTTCAAGCAGCATATCCACCAGCAAATCGATGTTCACTATCACCAGCACCCCGTTTTTGCCATTGGATGATGACGGATACCACTGGATAAGAATAGGGCTGCCCTTGATCAGTGAGCGATCGATGGAGAGAAGCAGTAAAGGCTCTGGCGCCGGGAGATTTGCATGCAGTTGGTGGACCGGCACATTGCGATAGCCAAAGATGCTGGAGCAGTACAATACACCCCCTTCGACCAGACCAATGGAACGGACCGTTTGCAGTTTGGCGGCCTGTTTACGCAGCGCTAAATGGGTGACTGAGCAGGGCAGGCTAATCAACGGCAGCATCACATCCCGCCCAGACTGGAGGGGACGCAGGACATCATCCAGTGCGTTAACGGCATGATTGGCGAACGACACGGTTCGGTGATGATTAAAATTTCGCTCTGACATAAAGCGGAAACATAACGTCAGGATGAGCGTGGTCAGCGCACAAATCGTGCAAACAATGAAACGGTTACGACGGTAGGTTTTGATGATCCGTTGAGCTGTTTGCATGCGAGCTGCCCGATAAGCCGTTGGCAACAAAAGCCAACCGCGACAGAGCAAGTGTAGTGGGGAAAATTACAGTAGACGAGGGTGATGCGTAAAATTCGCCCATCCGTTGCAGATGGGCGAGGTTCAAGTATTAGTCACACTGCACTTTAATGGCCAGTCCGCCACGCGACGTTTCACGGTACTTGGCGTTCATGTCTTTGCCCGTTTCGTACATGGTTTCGATAACTTTATCCAGCGAGACGCGCGGTGCGCTGGTACGACGCATAGCCATACGCGCGGCGTTGATCGCTTTTACCGAGGCAATTGCGTTACGTTCAATACACGGTACTTGCACCTGACCCGCAACCGGATCGCAGGTTAAGCCCAGGTTGTGTTCCATACCGATTTCGGCTGCAACACAGACTTGCTCCGGGCTGGCACCCAGCAGTTCCGCCAGACCCGCAGCAGCCATTGAACAAGCCACGCCAACTTCCCCCTGGCAGCCGACTTCAGCACCAGAAATAGAGGCGTTCATTTTATACAGCGCGCCGATAGCGCCAGCGGCCATAAAGTAACGGGTATAGATATCCGGGCTGACTGACTCAATAAAATGATCATAATAGGCCAGCACCGCAGGGACGATACCGCAGGCGCCGTTGGTTGGTGCCGTCACCACCCGACCGCCCGCCGCGTTCTCTTCGTTAACGGCCAGGGCGAACATGTTCACCCAGTCGATAACGTTCATCGGATCGCTGGAGAGCTTGTCGCTGGAAACCAGCATCCGGCGCAGCGCAGACGCACGGCGCGGAACGCGCAGCGGACCAGGCAGAATGCCTTCGGTGTTCATGCCGCGATCGATACAGGCTTGCATGGTTTGCCAGACATTGGCGAAATACTCTTCAATCTCTTTCTTGCTGTGCAGCGCCAGTTCGTTTTGCATCACCATGCCAGAAAGCGACAGGCCGGTGCTGTTGCAATATTCCAGCATCTCGGTGGCTGACTTGAACGGATAAGGCACGCTCACATCACCCGTTGCGTCCTGACCAAAATGCTCTTCATCAACGATAAAACCGCCGCCGATGGAATAATAGGTTTTGCTGTAGATGACGGTTTCGCCGTTCCACGCGTGAATCTGCATTCCGTTCTCGTGCAACGACAGATTGTCATTATGAAAACGCATCCCGTTATTGTGCGGGAAATCCACTTCATGCCGACCCTGAGCCAGCAACAGGCGTCCGCGCGTTTCAACGTCGCGGATAAAACCCGGGATGCTATCAATATCAACGGTGGCAGGTTCGTTCCCCGCCAGACCCATAATAATGGCGATATCCGTGTGGTGACCTTTACCCGTTAATGACAGCGAGCCGTATACATCCACGGCGACACGGGTAACGCTATCCAATAATCCTTTTTCGACCAGGTCATCGACGAACTGTTTACCCGCCTTCATAGGCCCTACAGTATGGGAGGATGAGGGACCAATCCCCACCTTAAACATGTCGAATAGACTAATCACGATAATACTCCTGACAGGGTAACTGGGGTTCCAGTAACGATGTAATAACTTTGCATAGTGTAAGAGGGAATAGGGCTATCAGCTTAACTATTCACATGAATTAAACTAATAGATAACCTTGCTTTTACTAATATTGGGCGTGGAGTTTCAAGTCGTGTTTGGTACGTGTAAAGTTAAGTATAGTCAGGGTCTCATGCCAATTTGCAGCGCCAGCTCACGAATAATTCCGGCCGTCATGCCCCAGACGAAATAATGCTCATACCAGGAAAGCCAGACGCGATGAGAGTCCCCGCGACGATACACATCCAGTGGATGATATCGCCTCAGTTGCAGCGCTTGCGCCAGCGGCATTTCAAACACGGCAGACACTTCATCTTCACTGGCGTGATAATGAAGATCGGGTGGGATGATGCCAACGACGGGCGTGACCCGAAACCCGGTGACGCTATCTACCGGAGGGAGTACCCCAATCACCTCGACGGCCTCTGGCGGGATCGCGACCTCTTCCTGGGCTTCGCGCAGCGCAGCGGCGATAAGCGACACATCACTGCTGTCTACCGCGCCGCCGGGAAAGGCCACCTGACCGGCGTGTTTACGCAGATGGACGGAACGCTGGGTGAGCAGTAGCCCAGGCTGGGGGCGACGAACGACAGGGATCAGTACGGCGGCCTGACGGTTGTTCAGCGTTTCACGATTCACCTCAGGGCGTAAAAGTTGAAACCGTGATAAAAAATCATCGAGCGTCAGGCTGCTGTTATCCACGTCTTAGTCCTCCAGTTGATGCAAAATACGATTCACTTTATCAAACGTTTCCTGATATTCCGCCGCTTCCTGGCTGTCCGCCACAATCCCGCCGCCTGCGGAACACGACAGTTTTCCCTGCGTCGCGCTCAGGGTACGAATGGTGATGCTGGTATCCATATTGCCGCAAACGCTGAGATACCCGATGCTGCCGCACCAGGCATTGCGTCGCTGGGGCTCCAGTTCATCAATAATTTCCATTGCGCGTACTTTCGGCGCACCGGTAATCGAACCGCCTGGGAAGGCGGCACGCAGCAAATCGGTGGCATGCAGGTGGTCGGGCAACTGCGCGGTGATGGTACTGACCAGATGGTGTACCGCCGGAAACGGCTCAACGACAAACAGTTCGGGCACTTTGACTGACCCCGGTACGGCGACGCGGCCAATATCATTGCGCATCAGATCGACAATCATTAGGTTTTCCGCCCGATCTTTTGGCGAGCAGGCGAGTTTATGCGCCTGCTGGCGGTCATCGTGCGGATCCTCCAGACGTGGAAGTGTCCCTTTGATGGGGCGGGTCTGAATGTGGCCGTTCGCGAGTTGAATAAATCGTTCTGGTGAAAGGCTCAAAATAGCGCCATCTTCCAGACGTAAAAAGGCGCTGAAGGGGGCGCGGTTGGCCTGATTGAGACGCACAAAGGCTTGCCATTCGTCACCCTGATAGTCAGCCTGAAAACGCTGGGCAAGATTCACCTGATAGCAGTCGCCGCTGTGCAGATAAGCCTGTACCTGGCGAAATTTTTCACCATACTGCTCGCGCGTCATGTTCGACTGCCAGGCGGAGGTTAAGCTGAACGGCTCATGCACTGGCGCCTGTTGGCTTTCCAGCCAGTCGAGTCGTGCGAGTGCGTTCGAATGGCTGAGCAGCGACACGGTTTGCTTTTGGTTATCGACAATCAGCGCCCAGTCGTAAATTCCCACCGCCATATCCGGCAACGTGATATCGTGTTGGGCAATATCGGGCAGCGATTCAAAACGACGCCCCAGATCGTAGCCAAAAAGTCCCAGAGCTCCCCCCTGAAACGGCAAATCGTCGCTGTGCGATGGCGTCATCGCCAGCGATGCCAGCGCTGTCTGCACGACGTTCAGCGGATCATCCGTTGTTGTTGTGGTGCAGTGATGCGCATCGCAGACCCGTGTTTTTTCGCCACGTGTGACCAGCGTCGTGATGGGATCGGCCACCAGAATGTCAAAACGGTTATGCGGATGGTCCGCGTGACCGGAATGCAGAAGCATGGCCCAGGGGGTATGACTCAGCGGCGCAAAATAGTGTTCAGCGGCGTCCTGACGCCAGGGTAACTGGATTACAGCGGGAGATAACGTCTTCATCTGTCCTGACTCGTGACTACTCTACTGGCTATGTGCCGGGTAGCATGAAATAATTAGCGTTAACAATTTAGCAGGAGTTCATCATGTTTGCAGGTTTACCTTCACTCACGCACGATCAGCAGCAAAAAGCGGTAGAACGCATTCAGGAACTGATGTCACAAGGAATGAGTAGCGGGGAGGCGATTGCGCTGGTGGCTGCGGAGTTACGCGCCACCCATACCGGCGAGCGGATCGTGGCGCGTTTTGAGGATGAAGACGAATAACGCGACCTTAGACGGCAGCGATAATTTTAATCTCAACCTTGTATTTCGGGTTCATTAACCCAGCCTGTACCGTGCAACGTACAGGCGCATGTCCGGCAACAACCCAGGCATCCCAGGCTTTGTTCATCGCCGCGAAATCACTTTTATCGGTAAGAAAAATGGTCGCATCCAGAATGCGCGCCTTATTGCTGCCTTGCTTTTCCAGTACGGCATCGATTTGCGCCAGGGTATTGGCCGTCTGCTCGAAGGCGTCAGCGTCCAGGTTCTCAGGTACGCCGGTGTAGTACAGGGTATTGTTGTGGATAACGACATCAGACCAACGGTCTTCGGCATCAATACGGACAATAGTCATCAATTACTCCTCGTTAGCGTTAAGGTTCCATTTTTACGCGGCAAGACTGCCACATTGTTATGCCGTCGTCACCTCTTCAACTGGCGAAAGATCCTCTGGCCTGACATAATCCCTGTTCAAATGAACAGGGGGTAGTGTGTCGGACGATTTTGCCGTAGACGGTCAGTTAGCGAAAGCGATAGCGGGTTTTAAGCCGCGCGAACCACAGCGACAAATGGCCGTTGCCGTGGCCCATGCGATTGAAACCTCGGCCCCTCTGGTCGTTGAAGCCGGGACAGGCACAGGGAAAACCTACGCCTATCTCGCCCCTGCATTACGCGCCAAAAAGAAAGTGATTATTTCAACAGGCTCGAAAGCGTTGCAGGATCAGCTCTACAGTCGCGATCTCCCTACCGTGGCAAACGCCCTGAAGTTCACCGGCAAACTGGCGCTGCTGAAAGGGCGCTCAAACTATTTGTGTCTGGAGCGTCTTGAACAGCAGGCGCTGGCGGGCGGTGACTTGCCGGTGCAAATTTTGAGCGACGTTATCTTACTGCGCTCCTGGTCCAATCAAACCCTTGATGGCGACATCAGTACCTGCGTCAGCGTGGCGGAAGACTCTCAGGCCTGGCCGCTGGTCACCAGCACCAATGACAACTGTCTGGGCAGCGATTGCCCGCTCTACAAAGAGTGCTTTGTGGTCAAAGCGCGTAAAAAAGCGATGGATGCCGATGTCGTGGTGGTCAACCACCATCTTTTTTTGGCTGACATGGTGGTGAAAGAGAGCGGTTTTGGTGAACTGATCCCCGAAGCGGAGGTAATGATCTTCGATGAAGCCCATCAGCTTCCCGACATCGCCAGCCAGTATTTTGGCCAGTCACTCTCCAGCCGACAGCTTCTTGATCTGGCAAAAGATTTTACGATTGCGTATCGCACCGAACTCAAAGACACCCAACAACTGCAAAAATGCGCTGACCGTCTTGCCCAGAGTGCGCAAGATTTCCGTTTGCAATTAGGGGAGCCAGGCTACCGTGGGAACCTGCGCGAGCTTCTCGCCGATCCGCGCGTCCAGCGGGCCTTTCTGTTGCTCGATGACACACTCGAACTGTGTTACGACGTCGCGAAACTTTCTCTGGGGCGTTCGACACTTCTGGACGCCGCCTTCGAGCGGGCCACGCTGTACCGCACCCGCCTCAAACGCCTGAAAGAGATCAATCAGCCAGGCTACAGCTACTGGTATGAATGTACGTCGCGTCATTTTACCCTGGCGCTGACGCCGCTGACCGTTGCGGATAAATTCAAAGAGGTGATGGCGCAGAAACCCGGTAGCTGGATTTTTACCTCAGCGACCCTGTCGGTGAATGACGATCTCCACCATTTTACCGCGCGACTGGGGATTGAAGAGGCAGAATCCATGCTGCTTCCCAGTCCGTTCGATTACACGCAGCAGGCGCTGCTGTTAGTGCCGCGAAACCTGCCGCAGACCAACCAGCCCGGCGCGGCGCGCCAGTTGGCCGCGATGTTAAGACCCATCATTGAAGCGAACAATGGGCGTTGCTTTATGCTGTGTACCTCGCACGCCATGATGCGCGACCTTGCCGAACAGTTCCGCGCCACCATGACGTTGCCGGTGCTGCTGCAAGGCGAAACCAGCAAAGGTCAACTGTTGCAACAGTTCGTCAGCGCGGGCAACGCGCTGCTGGTGGCGACCAGCAGTTTCTGGGAAGGCGTTGATGTGCGCGGCGATACCTTGTCGCTGGTGATTATCGACAAGCTGCCGTTTACCTCGCCGGATGACCCGTTGCTCAAAGCGCGAATGGAAGACTGCCGACTGCGCGGCGGCGATCCTTTCGATGAGGTTCAGTTACCGGATGCGGTTATCACCCTGAAGCAGGGGGTGGGGCGCCTGATCCGTGATGCCGATGACCGTGGCGTGCTGGTGATTTGTGATAACCGACTCGTTATGCGTCCCTATGGCGCGACGTTCCTGGCCAGTCTCCCGCCTGCGCCGCGCACCCGGGATATTGCTCGCGCCGTCCGGTTTCTTGCCCTCCCATCGGTTAAGTAATTTGTTACGGAGTATGGTAAGATACGCGCCATTTTATTGATCTAAGCACGAAGACCCATGCGAATTCTGGCTATCGATACCGCCACAGAAGCCTGTTCTGTTGCCCTGTGGAATGACGGTAATATCAATGCTCAATTTGAGCTTTGCCCACGAGAACACACCCAACGAATCTTGCCGATGGTTCAGGATATCCTGGCAACCAGCGGCACAACGCTTGCCGAAATCAACGCGCTGGCCTTTGGCCGCGGGCCGGGGAGCTTTACCGGCGTGCGCATTGGTATCGGTATTGCGCAAGGTCTGGCATTGGGGGCCTCTCTTCCGATGATCGGGGTCTCGACGCTGGCAACGATGGCGCAGGGCGCCTGGCGTAAAACCGGCGCCACCCGCGTTCTGGCGGCGATTGACGCCCGAATGGGCGAAGTCTACTGGGCAGAATATCAGCGCGACGAAAATGGCGTATGGCACGGTGAAGATACTGAAGCGGTGTTAAAACCGGACGCGGTACTTGCACGGTTAAAGCAACTTTCCGGCGAGTGGGCCACGGTGGGCACGGGTTGGCCGGCATGGCCGGAACTGGCAAACGAGAGCGGTCTGGCGCTGCGTGATGGCGATGTCTTGCTGCCAGCGGCAGAAGATATGCTGCCGTTAGCCAGCCAAATGCTGGCGGCAGGAAAAACCGTCGCCGTTGAGCATGCCGAACCGGTTTATTTGCGTAACAACGTGGCGTGGAAGAAACTTCCCGGTAAAGAATGAATCTCAGTAGTATTAGCCTGATGCAGTGATATGCGCTGAGAAGAAGGAGTCGCATTATGGCGGTTCACAGACAGATTGTTAAAGGAATGCTGGCGGCAGCCGTTGCGCTTATGCTCAGTGGCTGCGTCACCGTTCCGGATGCCATCAAAGGGTCGAGTCCCACGCCGCAACAGGATCTGGCGCGGGTGATGAGCGCGCCGCAACTGTATGTCGGCCAGGAAGCGCGTTTTGGCGGCAAAGTGGTGGACGTGCAAAACCAGCAGGGGAAAACCCGTCTGGAGATTGCCACGGTGTCTCTGGATAGCGGCGCGCGACCGGTGCTGGGCGAAGTGTCTCGCGGACGTATTCTGGCAGACGTGAACGGGTTCCTTGACCCGGTTGATTTTCGCGGTCAACTGGTCACCGTCGTCGGCCCGATCAGCGGAAGTGTCGACGGTAAAATCGGCAATACCCCGTACAAATTTATGCTGATGAATGTGACGGGTTATAAGCGCTGGCGGGTTACGCAACAGGTTGTGATGCCGCCTCAGCCGATTGATCCGTGGTTTTACGGTGCACGCGCCAGACACTATGGCTATGGTTACGGCTATGGTTATGGCGGATGGTATAACCCCGGCCCCGTCCAGGTTCAGACGATAGTAACAGAGTAACTCATTGTTTTGTCGATAAAAGAAACAGCGGCTCGTCCGCTGTTTCTGCATTAATACGGATAGAAGAAAAATAAATAGTGACGCGCTTCGCAACCTTTCAGTTGAGTAATTAATAAGCTGGTACGCTGAGTTAATATTATGTTAACGGCTTGTTTATTTACTGGGGTTGTGATGACGACGAACACGCATTTTAGAGGTGATGTTTTGAAGAAGGTTTGGCTTAACCGTTATCCCGCAGATGTCCCGGCGGAGATCAATCCTGACCGTTATCAATCCCTGGTGGAACTGTTTGAACAGGCTTCGGCGCGCTACGCCGATCAGCCTGCGTTCGTCAATATGGGGGAGGTGATGACCTTCCGCAAACTCGAAGAGCGTAGCCGGGCATTTTCGGCGTATTTGCAGCAGGGGCTCGGGCTTAAAAAGGGCGATCGTGTCGCGCTGATGATGCCGAACCTGTTGCAGTACCCTGTCGCACTGTTTGGTATCCTGCGAGCCGGGATGATCGTGGTCAACGTCAATCCCCTGTATACACCGCGTGAACTGGAGCATCAGCTCAACGACAGTGGCGCGACGGCTATCGTGATTGTCTCCAACTTTGCCCATACGCTGGAAAAAGTGGTTGAGAAAACGGCCGTAAAACACGTGATCCTGACCCGTATGGGCGATCAGCTCTCGACGGCGAAAGGCACGCTGGTTAACTTCGTGGTGAAATACATTAAGCGCCTGGTGCCGAAGTACCATCTGCCGGATGCGATTTCATTTCGTAGCGCGTTACAAAACGGCTATCGCATGCAATATGTGAAGCCTGAGGTGGTGCCTGAAGATCTGGCTTTCCTGCAGTACACCGGCGGCACGACCGGGGTGGCGAAAGGGGCGATGCTGACGCACCGCAATATGCTGGCAAATCTCGAGCAGGTGAATGCGACCTACGGGCCGCTGTTGCATCCGGGTAAAGAGCTGGTGGTCACCGCGCTGCCGCTGTATCACATCTTCGCCCTGACCATGAACTGCTTACTGTTCATTGAACTGGGCGGTCAAAACCTGCTGATCACCAACCCGCGCGATATCCCAGGACTGGTCAAAGAGCTGGCGAAATACCCGTTCACCGCCATGACGGGCGTGAACACGCTGTTTAATGCCTTGTTGAATAACAAAGAGTTCCAGCAGCTCGATTTTTCTACGTTGCATCTGTCGGCGGGGGGCGGAATGCCCGTCCAGCAAGCCGTAGCGGAGCGCTGGGTGAAGCTGACCGGGCAATACCTGCTGGAAGGCTACGGACTGACCGAATGTTCACCGCTGGTGAGCGTTAACCCGCATGATATCGACTATCACAGCGGCAGCATCGGCTTACCGGTTCCCTCCACCGAGGTCAAACTGGTCGACGATGATGACAACGAAGTGCCACCGGGAGAGCCGGGCGAACTGTGCATCAAAGGCCCACAGGTGATGCTGGGTTACTGGCAACGTCCCGACGCGACGGATGAAATCGTCAAAGGGGGCTGGTTGCATACCGGTGATATCGCGGTGATGGATGACGAAGGATTCCTGCGCATCGTTGACCGTAAAAAAGACATGATTCTGGTCTCCGGCTTCAACGTCTATCCGAACGAGATTGAAGATGTAGTCATGCAGCATCCTGGCGTTCAGGAAGTGGCCGCGGTGGGCGTGCCGTCCGGCAGCAGTGGCGAGGCGGTGAAGATTTTTGTGGTGAAAAAAGACGATTCCCTCACCGATGAGGCGTTGGTCACTTTCTGCCGTCGCCATCTGACGGGCTACAAAGTGCCTAAGCTGGTGGAATTCCGTGACGAGTTGCCAAAATCTAACGTCGGAAAAATTTTGCGACGAGAATTACGTGACGAAGCGCGTGGCAAAGTAGACAATAAGGCATGAGCTTTAAATGAGTCGCCAGACGCCGGTTAAGCCGGCGTTTTTTTTGGCGCAAACCTAAGAGAACACGATTTGAATTACCAAATGATCACCACGGACGACGCGCTGGCAACCCTTTGCGAAGCGGTCCGTGCGTTTAAGGCCATTGCCCTGGACACTGAATTTGTCCGCACGCGCACCTATTATCCGCAACTGGGTCTTATCCAGCTGTTTGATGGCGAACACGTTGCGCTGATTGATCCGCACGGGATCACCGACTGGTCCCCACTGCGCGCCATTTTACGCGATACCGCCATTACCAAATATCTGCATGCGGGCAGCGAAGATCTGGAAGTGTTTCTGAATACCTTTGGTGAACTGCCACAGCCGCTGATCGACACGCAAATCCTCGCCGCATTTTGTGGACGTCCTCTGTCATGGGGATTTGCGTCCATGGTGGAAGAGTACACCGGCGTAGCGCTGGACAAGAGTGAATCCCGTACTGACTGGCTGGCCAGACCGTTAACGGAGCGCCAGTGTGAATACGCGGCGGCCGATGTCTGGTATCTATTACCGATCACCGCAAAACTGATGGCGGAAACGCAAGAGAGTGGTTGGTTACCCGCCGCGCTGGACGAGTGTCGTTTGATGCAGCAACGCCGTCAGGAGATCCTTGCGCCTGAAGACGCCTGGCGTGAAATTACCAACGCCTGGCAGTTGCGTACCCGTCAACTGGCCTGCCTGCAATTACTGGCCGACTGGCGACTGCGTAAAGCCCGTGAGCGCGATCTGGCGGTCAATTTCGTGGTGCGCGAAGAACATCTGTGGGCTGTTGCCCGTTATATGCCAGGCAGTCTGGGGGAACTCGACGGTCTTGGGCTTTCCGGCAGTGAAATTCGTTTTCACGGCAAGACGCTGATTTCACTGGTGGCACAAGCGCAGGCGCTCCCGGAAGAGAGCCTTCCGCAACCCTTGCTGAACCTGATGGATATGCCGGGCTACCGCAAGGCATTCAAAGCCATCAAGGCGCTGGTTGCCGACGTCAGTGCGGCGCATAATCTCAGCGCCGAGCTGCTCGCCTCCCGCCGCCAGATAAACCAGTTGCTCAACTGGCACTGGAAGCTAAAACCGCAGGCGACGTTACCGGAGCTGATTTCCGGATGGCGCGCGGAGTTGATGGCTGAACAGCTCAACCGTCTGTTGCAAGAGTATCCACGCTAAACCAGACGAAAACGGGAGCCAGGCGCTCCCGTTATTCGGCCGTGAGATCATAAGTCCAGCACCAGTCGCTTACCTTTGGCGCGTGAGCAGCAGATGAGCAGACTTTGCTGGCTGGCTTTTTCATCGTCGCTGTAATACTGATCCCGGTGATCGGCTTCCCCTTCGAGAATCACCGTTTCACATGTGCCGCACACCCCTTCACGGCACAAACACTCCACCTTCGCCGCTTTGTTATTTTCGATCACCTGCAAAATCGTCATTTCTTCGGGGACCACAAATTCGCGTCCCGAACGGGCCAGTACGAGGGTAAAGGCATCGCCCGCCTTATCTTCAACGGCAAATTGTTCAAAATGCAGAGCATCTTTTTCGATGCCGAGAGCGGCAGCCTCGCGTCTTACGGCATCGTTAAGCGCTTCTGGACCGCAGGTATAGATATGGGTGCCCGGTTCAACATCCGCCAGCAGACGCGCCAGTTCCAACCGTGTGCCTTCTGACGAAAGGTGCAGATGAATACGGGAGGCATTGATGTGCTGAGATAACTCACTGTGAAACGCGCAACTTTCCCGGCTGTGGGCACAATAATGGAGCTGCCACTGCGCCTGGCGCTGTTCCAGTTCGGGTATCTGAGAGAGGAATGGGGTGATCCCAATCCCTCCGGCGATCAGCAGGTGTTTATGCGCCTGCGGCGCGAGCGCGAAGAGATTCTTCGGGGTGGACACGGTAAGTGTGTCGCCGGGTTTCACCTGCTGATGCAGATAGCGGGATCCCCCTTTGGAGTTCTCCTCCTGCCGCACGGCAATTTGCCAGTGAGAGGTATCCAGCGGGGAACTCATCAGCGAATAGGCATTGCTATAGAGCTGATTGCCCTCGCGCATTTGGACAATAATATGACTACCGCCGCTGAAGGCGGGTAACCTGCCGCCCGACGCAGCAACTAAGGTAAAACGCTTTACATGCGCGGTGAGGGTTTCAACCTGACTCACCCGCACCTGATGCATTTGATATTCAGACATCGCAGCACTCCCTTAAAAATCAGCCCGACGCTGCGCATTGACAGCGCCGGGACCTGTCATCGTTACAGCCCCTGGCAGAGGTATTTCATCTCCAGGTAATCTTCGATCCCGTATTCTGACCCTTCGCGCCCCAGCCCCGACTGTTTGACGCCGCCAAACGGCGCGACTTCATTGGAGATGAGTCCGGTATTGATCCCCACCATCCCGTACTCAAGCTGTTCTGAAACGCGCCAGATCCGCGCGGCGTCATTGGTGTAGAAATACGATGCCAGGCCATAAATGGTGTCATTAGCCTGACGGATAACATCCTGTTCATCGTCGAATTTCACCAGTGCGGCTACCGGGCCAAAGATCTCTTCCTGCAACAGTTGAGAGCCTGGCTGCACGTTGCCTATCACCGTGGGGGTAAAGAAATTGCCGCCTGCCGCATGACGCTGGCCGCCGGTTAACAGCGTGGCGCCACGGGTCAGCGCGTCGTCGAGCAGGGACTGCACTTTTTGCACGGCATCACTGTTGATCAGCGGTCCTGTTTGTACGCCAGGCTGACTGCCGTCGCCCACCCGCAGCGCCGCGACCCTGGCGACGAATTTCTCGCAAAACGCGTCGTAAATGGCGTGATGAATATAAAAGCGGTTTACGCACACGCAGGTTTGTCCGGCATTACGGAATTTGGCGACCAGCGCACCTTCCACGGCTTTGTCGAGGTCGGCATCTTCAAAGACGATAAACGGCGCGTTACCGCCCAGCTCCAGCGACACCTTTTTAATGCTGTCGGCACACTGGCGCATCAGGACGCGGCCCACTTCGGTTGACCCCGTGAAGGAGAGTTTGCGCACGCGCTCATCACCGGTGAATACCGCCCCGATATCGCGGGACTTACCGGTCACGACATTGATAACACCGGCCGGGATCCCTGCCTGTCGCGCCAGTTCCGCCAGCGCCAGCGCGGTGAATGGCGTTTCATTCGCCGGTTTGAGCACCATCGTACAACCTGCCGCGAGCGCAGGCCCGGCTTTGCGGGTGATCATCGCCGCAGGGAAGTTCCACGGCGTGATGGCGGCACAGACGCCAATTCCCTGGCGGATCACCATCAACCGTTTATCGGTGGACGGGGAGGGGATAACGTCGCCGTTGGTGCGTTTTCCCTGCTCGGCAAACCATTCGATAAACGACGCGGCGTAGGCAATTTCCCCCTCTGCCTCCGCCAGCGGCTTACCTTGTTCGGCGGTCATGATCTGCGCAAGCGCAGAGGTGTTGTCGAGGATCAGACGATGCCAGGCTTTGAGTAACATCCCACGCTGAGCGGCAGTCATCGCCCGCCAGGCCGGTAATGCCTGCGAGGCGGCGTCAACCGCCTGACGCGCTTCCTCTGCACCCATATTGGGGATTTTTCCCAGCGTCGTGCCCGTTGCAGGGTTCGTCACCGCCAGCGTGGCGTCATTATCGGCATCTCGCCAGACGCCAGCAATGAACGCTTGTTGACGAAAAAGTGAAGACTGAAATACGGACATGGCTCTCTCCCTGCGCAATTAATTCTGGAACACCTGGGCGACCAGATTATGAAAATGGGCGATACCGTGCTCGGAAATTCCGCTCCCGCTGGTATCCGCCATAATGCGCCCCTGACCGCGATAGCCGCGTGATTTCAGCCCTTTTTGTACGCTTTCGACCAGACGTAAATCTTCCGGGCGGAACACGTCGCGATACCATTCGATCAGCGACTTCTGCTCATCCGTTAATTCTTCGTTGGTAAAGTAGATATCGTAGTTTTGCAGGGTGGTTTCCGCATCAACCGGGAATTCATAGATAACGGTCATCATCCCCTTGATAGGGGTGACATTGAGCATGGTGCAGGGCCACAGCCAGAAGCCGTGGAAGGCGGCATCCACACCCTCTTCAAATTTGAATGACTGCTCAGACGGTTTGGCAAAACCGTACTGCAGCGTCCAGTTGCCATGCATGGTATGCCAGTAGCGATCCACCTGTACGGAATCAGAGAAGCCAGGGTGTGCCGGGCCACAGTGGTAGCATTCCAGATAGTTGTCGACGATATTCTTCCAGTTTGCCGGGGTGCGGGTGGTAAAACGGGCCGCGAGTTTCAGGTCATGAACCTCCGGGCACGCCTCCACCACTTTTGCTGCCAGGCCCGGTAACTGCTCCTCAACGCTGGGTGCATTCGGGTCCATGTTGATAAAGACAAAACCGGCGTACTCTTCAAGGCGAACCGGGGTGAGATGGGCCTTGTCGCTGTCGAAATTGGCGACGTTTTCACAGTTACGGGCGTGAGCGAGATTGCCATCCAGCTTGAAAGCCCAGGCATGGTACGGGCAGGTGATCACGTTTTTCGCTTTCCCTTCGCCGCTCAGTAACTGATGACCGCGATGCGGGCAGACGTTATAGAAAGCGCGCAGAATATTGTCGCGACCGCGCACCAGGACGATATTTTCACCGATGATCTCACGGGTCACATAATCATTCGGCTTCGCCAGTTCGCTGCTGTGCGCGACGCAAATCCAGCTTTTGGCAAACACGTTCTCTTTTTCATGTTCGAATGCCTGCTGGTCGGTGTAAAAGCGTGCCGGAATGGTCCAGGCATCCTGCGGGTTTGCACAAAAGTTGTCAGGCAAAACAAATTCAGGGCTCAGATTGCTCATAGGGTTACCTTTTATTTTTTGTCAGTAAGAGGATGTTGGCTCGTGGCGCTCAGTGGTCGCCTTTGAGTATTGTCCCGGCGGGCAGCGTGGGCGTTGATACGGGCGCGCTCTCCTGCGTTTCGGGAAGACTACTTTCAATTTGATGGGCAGGGACGTGGGCATAGTCCTGCTTTAACCAGCGAATAAAGCCAAAGACCTTCACCAGTAAGATGGCGAGGAACGGAAGCGCTGTCAGTACCACGGTAGTTTTCATTGTTTCCAGCGAGGCGCCGGTAAACAAAATCGACAGCGGAATCAGGGTAATGACCACACACCAGAAGAGACGCAGTCCACGCTCAGGATCTTCACCTTCCTGTAGGTTTCGCGTGCTGGTCGCCGCCATGGTATAGGCCACCGCATCCATGTGGGATGCGAGGAAAATAATCATCACCGCCAGATACGCCGCCAGGAACAGCTTACCGGCCGGGAGCGACATCAATACTTGCTGCACGGCGGTTTCGCCACCCAGCGTTTGCATAATCTGCGGAACGTTGATCACACCGTTAATAAACTGATGGATGGCATAACTTTCCATCACGCCGAAGAAGAACCAGCAGCCGACGGTGCTGCCGAGGATCAACGCCCAGATGACCTCTTTAATCTTACGACCACGCGACACGCGGGTCACGAACATCGCCACACCTGGGGTATAAGAGATCCACCACAGCCAGTAAAAGACGGTCCAGTTGCGGGTAAACGAGCCGTCGCCAAGCGGGTCAGTGAACAGACTCATTTGCAGGAAATTCTGCGTGGTCAGGCCAATGGCGTTGATGATGCTGTTGGTAATAAACTCGGTTGGGCCAACGATGAGCACCAGCAGCGGCAGCAAAAATGCGCCCCAGCCGACCATTTTGCTCAAACGTTGCAGGCCGTTGTTGATACCAATCCAGGAGCTAAGGCAGAAAATACCGCCGGAAAGCAGGATAACGAAAGCCTGCACCATGAAGTTATCCGGTAATCCGGTCAGCGCAGACAACCCGCGAGTAAAGGTGGCGGCGGTGACGACCAGAGAGATGGTCAATGCGCCGACGGTGGCGATCAGGAACATCAGGTCGACCAGACGGCCCCAGACGCCTTGCGGATGTACGCCAGTGATGGCGGCAATAATCCCCGAGAGGCTTAATCCTTTATTTTTACGCACATGGAAATGGTAGGCCATGATTAACGAGGCCAGGGTGTAGGTTGCCCACGCGCTGATCCCCCAGTGGAAGAAGGAGTAGGGGATGCTAAATTCGAGGGCTTTTTGCGAGTTCGGCGCGATATTCAGACCCGGAGTCTGGTAGTAATACGCCCATTCCGCAACGCCCCAGTAAAGCGTGGAAGAACCTAATCCGGCGCAGATAAACATGAATAACCAGGAAAGGGTGCTGTACTCCGGTTTTCCTTCCCCCAGGCGAATATTGCCGTATTTACTGGTCGCCAGATAAATGACCAGTCCCATTGCCAATAGTACCAGGACCTGAACCGCGGAACCGAGCATCCGGGTAACGCCGTTAAAAATGGTGTTTGCTGCTTGCGCAGACTGCTGGGGGAAGAGGCTTAATGTTGCTGCGATAAAAAGGATGGCCAGTAAGCTGATGGCAATCAGCGGCACATCTTTTTTCTTTTTTACATTGCTCAACATGGGTGATCTCCTGGGCGTCGTCGCCCGTATTTGGCATTGGCCTGTAGTTGTAATCACGCTGTAGGGTCAAGACTTGTTACTGCCGTATTAACAATTTAATTATTTAGTTGTTACATGAATTAAACAATTAGCGGATGCGTGAAGCAATAAAACACGGAACGGAAATAATAAAAGGTGAAATGGCGCAGGAATTTACCGGGGAGAATGAATAAAAAAAGCCGCGTCAGTGACGCGGCTCTTATTCTGTGGTTTGACCTCAACGCAGGATAGCCTGACAAATGGCATCACCCACCTGTTGCGTGGAGGCAACGCCTTTCATATCGGGCGTTTTAGGCCCGCTGGCAATCACCTGCTCAATGGCCGCCAGAATGGCATTGTGTGCATTATGGAAACGCTCATCACCATTACCGAGGAAATCCAGCATCATGGCGCCAGCCCAAATGGTCGCAATGGGGTTGGCGATGTTTTTACCGTAGATGTCCGGCGCTGAGCCGTGTACCGGCTCGAACAGTGACGGGAAAGTGCGCTCAGGATTGAGGTTGGCAGAGGGCGCAATGCCGATGGTTCCGGTACAGGCCGGACCCAGATCGGACAGGATGTCGCCGAACAGGTTAGAGGCGACCACCACGTCAAAGCGTTCTGGCTGTAAAACGAAGCGGGCGCACAGTACATCGATGTGCTGCTTATCCCAGCGGATCTGCGGGTATTGCGTGGCCATCGCCTCAACACGTTCATCCCAGTACGGCATGCTGATGGCAAGACCGTTAGATTTGGTGGCAGAGGTGAGCGTTTTGCGTGGGCGGCTCTGCGCCAGCTCAAAGGCGTAACGCAGAATGCGATCCACGCCGCGACGGGTAAACACGGACTCCTGGATAACTAGTTCATGCTCGGTCCCGGCGTTGACGCGTCCGCCCAGCGAAGAATATTCACCTTCGGTATTTTCGCGCACTACGTAAAAATCAATATCACCCGCCTGTTTTCCGGCCAGCGGACACGGAACCCCAGGGAAGAGACGTACCGGGCGCAGATTGACGTACTGATCAAACTCGCGGCGGAATTTCAGCAGTGAACCCCACAATGAGACGTGGTCAGGCACCGTTTCCGGCCAGCCGACGGCGCCAAAATAGATGGCATCATAGGACTTAAGTTGCTCGTGCCAGTCATCAGGCATCATCTTTCCGTGATGGGTATAGTACTCACAGCTGGCCCATTCGATCGGCTCAAAGCTCAGGGACAAGTCCCAGCGCTCAGCGGCGGCCTGCAAGACACGAATACCTTCAGGCAGAACTTCTTTCCCAATACCGTCTCCGGGAATTGCGGCAATACGATAGGTTTTCTTCATACCAGCTCTCACTTATCAGCAACCAAAATTGACTTCCCCTTTATCCTATAATTGACTGATTGATAGTTAATCCCCCTAACTGGTGAAACATAAAACACAGATCATGAATAATCTGCCGCTGCTGAATGATTTACGCGTCTTTATGCTGGTTGCCCGCCGTGCCGGATTTGCCGCCGTGGCGGAAGAGCTGGGCGTTTCCCCTGCGTTTATCAGCAAGCGCGTCGCGCTGCTGGAACAGACGCTGAACGTCGTGTTATTACACCGAACCACCCGGCGGGTCACCATCACTGAAGAGGGGGAGCGCATCTACGAATGGGCGCAGCGCATTTTGCAGGATGTGGATCAGATGATGGATGAACTGTCCGACGTGCGGCAGGTGCCGCAGGGCATGCTACGGGTAATCAGCAGTTTTGGTTTTGGACGCAGGGTTGTCGCCCCGGCGCTCTCCGCCCTGGCAAAACAGTATCCGCAACTGGAAGTGCGCTTTGACGTTGAAGACCGATTGGTGGATCTGGTCAATGAAGGGGTCGATCTCGATATTCGCATTGGGGATGATATTGCCCCGAATTTGATAGCCCGCAAACTGGCCACCAACTATCGGGTTTTATGCGCATCGCCAGAATTTCTGACACAGCACGGTACGCCGAAACAACTTTCTGAGCTGGCAACATATCCATGTCTGGTCATTAAGGAGCGTGACCATCCGTTTGGGATATGGCAATTACGCAACAAAGAGGGCGTTCACTCGATCAAAGTGACTGGCGCGTTGTCATCCAACCACGGCGAGATTGTGCATCAGTGGTGTCTGGATGGGCAGGGGATTGCGCTACGTTCATGGTGGGATGTGTGCGACAACATTGCCAGTGGTCATCTGGTACACGTGTTGCCGGAGTATTATCAGCCCGCCAATATCTGGGCTGTTTATGTATCTCGTCTTGCGACTTCGGCAAAAATCCGTATTACGGTCGAGTTTTTACGCGGTTATTTTCAGGAGCGTTATCCAAAGTTTAAACTGGAATAAACGTGACGCGCTGATTTTTTGGCAGGCCATCGAAAATAAAAAAGGCAGAATTATCTGCCTTCTATAATACATGCGCTATTTGTGCAGAACGTTATCGGGACTCTTCTGCTTCTGGTAACGTCACGTTAAGTTCGAGGATAGAAATATCGCCGTCTTTTTGTTCAAGCTGCACGGTGACCATTTCCGGATCTATTTGCACATATTTGCAGATAACCTCGAGAATATCCTTTCTCAGCTGCGGTAAATAATGCGGCTCGGCGTCACTGCGACGGCGCTCCGCGACAATAATTTGCAGTCGCTCTTTTGCGATGTTAGCTGTACTCTTTTTCCGCGAGAGAAAAAAATCCAGTAATGCCATAACTTATCCTCCGAACAGGCGTTTGAGGAAACCTTTCTTCTCTTCTTCAATGAAGCGGAAAGGACGATCTTCTCCCAACAGACGTTCCACAGTATCTGCATACGCTTTGCCTGCATCCGCGTTGATATCGAGGATGACCGGCTCGCCCTGGTTAGATGCACGTAATACGGATTGGTCTTCCGGGATGACGCCCACCAGTTTGATACGCAGGATCTCAAGCACGTCTTCCATGCTGAGCATATCGCCTTTGTTGACGCGGCCTGGGTTGTAGCGCGTTAACAGCAGGTGTTCTTTGATTGGATCTTCACCATTCTCTGCACGACGTGATTTTGAGGCCAGAATGCCCAGAATACGGTCAGAGTCACGTACCGAGGAGACTTCCGGGTTGGTGGTGATAATCGCTTCATCGGCAAAATAGAGCGCCATCAGCGCGCCGGTTTCAATACCTGCCGGAGAGTCGCAGACGATGAAATCAAAATCCATCGTTTTCAGATCATCAAGCACTTTCGCTACGCCTTCACGGGTCAGTGCATCTTTATCGCGGGTTTGTGATGCCGGAAGAATGAAGAGATTTTCAGTACGTTTATCTTTGATTAACGCCTGATTGAGTGACGCATCGCCCTGAATCACGTTCACGAAATCGTAAACGACGCGACGTTCACATCCCATGATCAGGTCGAGGTTACGCAGGCCGATATCAAAATCAATAACGACAGTTTTCTTTCCCTTCTGGGCCAAACCTGTAGCGATGGCCGCGCTGGAGGTGGTCTTGCCAACGCCCCCTTTACCCGAAGTAACAACAATAATGCGTGCCATAGAAATTCCTTGTTAAAAGGGATCAATTCAACGGTTGAACTGTCAAAGCGTTCTCTGCCAGTTGCAGACGTGCCGCTTTGCCATAAAATTCTGCTGGGATTTTATCACTCAGCCAATAAACACCTGCGATAGACACCAGTTCTGCCGTCAGATGCGTACAAAAAATTTGCGCTTCCCGATCGCCGTTTGCGCCTGCCAGCGCGCGGCCTCTCATCATACCGTAAACGTGAATATTGCCGTCGGCAATCAACTCCGCGCCAGCACTGACGTGACTTGTAACAATCAGATCACATTGTGGAGCATAAATACGCTGGCCGGAACGAACCGGTACATCAATTAATCGCGTTTTTGTGATAGGAGTAACGTTTTGCGGTGGGGGAACGGGCGCAGCGACTTCAACGGGAGCGGAACGAACCACTTTCTCTTTACCCTCGGTCAGTAAAGGGAGGCCCATCCCGTCGATTTCCGCTTTCAGTCGGGCATCTTTGCATCCGCTAACCCCGACAATACGCAGACCGGTGGACGCAACAACCTTTTGTAGAACCGGCCAGTTTACCGGGCTTTCAAGGCCGCTGACATTAACCACGACAGGAGCATGTTTTAAAAAAGCAGGTGCCTGCGCGATTTTGTCTTCTAACGCCTGACGAATAACCTCGGGTTCTGCTTCATGCAAATGAACCACTGATAAGGTGAAGCTACTGCCTTTAAGCTCGATTGGCGTGTTTGACATCCTGGCCTTACTCAATTTGCTATTTATCATCTCCAGTGCGGAGTGATATTCCGAAGTCCAGAAGGCATGTTATAGTCAGTATTATATTGAGGCAAGTCACCATCCCGTTAATTCATAATAAAAGTCTACTTATCTTAAATAGAGTTAACTCACCGTTTTTCAAAAAAACCTTTATCTGTCAATGTGATGCTGCATTTTTCAATTCCCCTCTCATATCAAGCTCATTTTCATGTGCCAAAAACGTGACAGAACCTACGAATTTGTTTAAATGTTCGGCACCCAGGGAAGTGTATTTTTTCACCATTTCCAGCGTTTGCTATCCGCCCATTTCTTTTAACATCACTAACGGGGTTCCGTTCTGAAGATGCCAACTTACCCAAGCGGGTCTTAGGTCATTAAAACGGAAGTAGGAGATCTTTGCTTTTTTTCGTTGCCTGACTGAAGTCATCACGGTCAACATCTGATACCAGGGGTCGCTTATAGCCAGTTCAAACGCAAAGCCGATAACCTAATCACCAGATTCAACGCGGCAGGCGAGCGCGCCACTATCGTCGACATGGAAACCCGACAGTGCGACGTTTACGGTGGATGCGGTTCTGGCGGCTGCCATAGGTAGACACAAGGAAGCGAGATTGAGGCGTTCATGTGCCACATGCAGCTCCACCAGTGTGAAAACCAGCAGAAGCTATACTGGCAAGCAATGCAATCGCAACCACCAGGCTCGGTGCCACTTCCGGGTGATGACGATCCTCTTCAAAGGAATGTGACAGGTTTGTGCCACAGGACAGACAAAAATAGTGACGGGATGCGAAAATCTGCACCTCAAAACTGAGGCAGCTGGCTTGTGGGGCGGGTTTGATTGATGTTAGCGTATGTCGAAATTACGCATTAAAAAGAGTAAATGTATGTTTTGTGTGATCTACAGAAGTACTAAGCGTGACCAGACCTATTTATATGTCGAAAAAAAAGACGATTTCTCACGGGTTCCTGAAGAACTGCTGAAGGGATTCGGTCAGCCACAGCTTGCGATGATCCTGCCTCTCGATGGGCGTAAAAAACTCGCTAACGCCGATCTTGATAAAGTAAAACAGGCGCTTGCTGAACAGGGCTATTATTTACAACTGCCGCCGCCGCCGGAAAATTTACTGAAACAGCATCTTTCGGTAGCCGGAGAAAATAAATCAGACGCTAAACGTTAAACTGTATCCGGCCGCGTCATACCTCGTCGATGCAGTTCCTGAAGTCCACGATTACGTTAGGGGAAAATAATGTATCAACACCATAATTGGCAAGGTGCTCTGCTTGATTACCCAGTGAGTAAAGTGGTTTGCGTAGGCAGTAATTATGCAAAGCATATTAAGGAGATGGGCAGCGCGACGCCGGAAGAACCGGTACTTTTCATTAAACCAGAAACCGCATTGTGTGATTTGCGCCAGCCGCTGGCGATCCCTGCAAACATGGGGTCTGTGCACCACGAAGTCGAACTGGCGGTATTGATTGGCGCGACGCTACGACAGGCAACGGAAGATCATGTGCGTAAAGCCATTGCCGGTTACGGTGTCGCGCTTGATCTCACGTTGCGTGATATTCAGGGGAAAATGAAAAAGGCCGGGCAACCCTGGGAGAAAGCGAAGGGATTTGATAACTCATGCCCGCTGTCCGGGTTTATTCCGGTGGCCGAGTTTAAGGATGACCCGCAGAACACCATGCTCAGCCTGAGCATTAACGGCGAAATGCGTCAGCACGGCACGACGGCGGATATGATCCACCCGATTATTCCGCTGATTGCCTATATGAGTAAATTTTTCACGCTGAAAGCCGGTGATGTGGTGCTGACCGGCACGCCGGAAGGGGTGGGACCGTTACACAGTGGTGATGAGCTGACCGTCAGTTTTAATGGTCAAACGCTGACCACCCGGGTGTTGTAATCTCTGCTTGCCGCCTTTTTGGGCGGCAAAACTTGCATCAGCCTGCCAGACTGGTTATAAGGTGCAGCTTTATTGCAATGGCGGATACCCGAATGAACGACTTACCTTTCTGGCAACGTAAATCCCTGGACGACATGACCGATGCTGAGTGGGAGTCGTTATGCGATGGCTGTGGTCAAT
The DNA here is from genome assembly GCF_016811995.1 of Citrobacter sp. R56. Classification (GTDB taxonomy): domain Bacteria; phylum Pseudomonadota; class Gammaproteobacteria; order Enterobacterales; family Enterobacteriaceae; genus Citrobacter_D; species Citrobacter_D enshiensis. The sequence continues at coordinate 2,650,321 of NZ_CP069159.1, read as the reverse complement.
GCTGCCTGCATAAATTAATGGATGAAGACACCGATGAAATTTATTTCACCAACGTCGCCTGCCGTCAGCTAAACATCAAAACCTGCCAGTGTCGTAACTACGAACGTCGTTTCGAGTACGAACCCGATTGCATCAAACTTACCCGCGATAATCTTCCGACCTTTGAATGGTTGCCAATGACCTGCGCCTATCGGTTATTGGCCGAAGGGAAGGGATTACCGGACTGGCACCCGCTGGTGGCCGGTTCAAAATCCGCCATGCACGGTGAGCGTATTTCTGTGCGCCATATTGCGGTGAAAGAGTCCGAAGTTTTGGACTGGCAGGATCATATCCTCAACAAACCCGAATGGGCTCAGTAAGTTGTTGAGGTAAAAGGCGTTATTGCTTGCTGTTTTGTGCGTGGGGCGCAGATGGGGCATCATCGCCTAAATCTGCGTTCAGCAGTTGATTGGTATTATTGTCTGTCATCCATTGCCCATCTCGCTGTACATCCTCAGTGCCGAAGTGTGTCTCGATTGATATGATTTTCTCGCTGTGACGACTCCCCGCCCGCATTGGGCGAGGAGCGACGGGTCACGGGTTAATAACCAGCAGCTGTCAGTTCAGGTCTGAGCGAATACATTTTATTTGTTTTGCTTACTCTTGCCTTTGCCTTTTGTGGAGTCAGCATCATAGTGCTCGACCTTGACGTTATAGTCATCATCGTCATCATATTTGTTCTTGTTTTTGTCGTGCCCCTTGCCAGGGTTGTTGTCGCCGTGGACGCTGCGGTTCTCTTTGTTCTTGCCGTCGCTACAACCGTCGCTGGTCACTTTGACGCCGCCGATGGTGACTGATGAGCACTCATTCTTGTGCTTATTTTTCCACTCATTGATCTCGTCTTCTCGATCCATACTGACCCGAATACCATCGGAATTGATGCTGACGTCTGCCAGGGCAGGCGCTGTCATCAGTAGGGAGAGCAGCAGTGCAGTATTTTTCATTAATAACCTCAAATAATGGGCTCATGCATAGCGCATGAGCCTGTTCAAACAGACATCATAGATAAATAAAAACGCGTACCTCTGTTGTTCTCAAACAGCGGTACGCGTGGAGATTTGCCGATGATTGCCCAGCAATGCACGCGGGTCAAGGTAGCACAGCACGATCGGCAACTTCCTCCCAATCGGTCACTCTACGTACTCTCATTTTTTACTGCTGCCGGGCCTCAATAAACCCGAATGGGCACCGTTAGTGCCTGAAGTAAAAGGTATTTTCGCTTACCCGTTAGCCCGTATAATAAGGTCATTATTAATTGTTTAATGAGGCGCAATGAATCACCTGATCTATTACGTATTCTGCGGAATAGCGGCACTCCTCCTGCTCGGTGTGCAGTCATTTTTCGGTATCCTGCTGATAACACCGCGAGAGGTGGGAGGGACATTATTTGGCGGAATGTTTTTGGTCCTGATGTGTTTAGGCGGTTGGCTGCTGACCACCGCTGGTTTGGTCGCGACCATCCTGACCCGCTTTGCAGGGGCCAGAGTGGCGTTATTGTGCGCCAGTGCCATTCAGGTGATTGCCGGTATCGGGTCACTGCTCAACTATCCGGATGATGCAGACGGCAATCTCATCTTCAGTCCTGCCCCAAATGAAATTTACTGGATGATAGCCGTTGCCGGATTGCTTTTAATCAGCAGCGTTTACCTTATCGCACTGGGGCATCTGCGGCCCAAAAATGGCCGGTTTTAATGGTTATATTTTGTGGCAATTTATTTTCATAGAGGATTGAAGAGGTAAGATAAAAACGGCAAAAGCCAGCACTTTCCATCAAGCAAAAAAATATGTCTTAAACCTATAATTTTAGAACGTCGTAGAGGCGTGATGAATATTTAGAGGGTTGATAATGAAGAAGTTTGCGTTGATGCTGCTGGCTGCCACGTCCCTGATGACCATTGTTCCCGCGCAGGCTGAAACCCAGCAGGCTGGTGAGCGCCGTGATGCCAGGGAAGTTCGCCAGGATACGCGTCAGGAATCCCGTGAAATTAAGCAGGAATGCCGTAATGGTGTTGTCGGTAATGCTGATTGCCGCCAGGATCATCGCCAGAATAAACAGGAAGGGCGCGATCAGGCTCGTGATATCAAGTACTAAGTGATGTGCAAGAAAACCCGACGTTAGTCGGGTTGAATCTTATCTTGCCCAGTCTGTTTTAGCGTTAATCGCTGATTCTGAGATGATGTTCGTTGTCATCACACTCAGCGCTCCACAAGAGCGTTTTATGTTATCGACCGAACAGATCGCGCTTTTTAGGCTTAAACGGCTGGGCAATGACCACCAGAACGGCCACGACGAGATACGCGGCAAAAATCCCCAATAGCCACTGCGGCATTTCCAGCGTCAAAAACTCCCACTGACGCTGTGCGCAATCACCATAAGCGACGAACACCTGCGGCAGCCATTTGTCCAGAGGCAGCCAGCTCGGGAAACGCGCCATAAAATCACAGGTCATGAATGGCGAAGGATGAAGTTGGATCATGGTGTGTTCATACGCCAGCTGCAGGCCGCGCCATGCGCTGTAAATCCAAATCACCAGTGCCACATAGCGTAACGGTGTTTTCGGCGCAATCGCGCCAACCAGACCCGCACCCATAATGCCGAATAACGCGCAACGTTCATAAATGCACAGGACGCAAGGCTTAAGCAGCATGACATGCTGGAACCATAGCGCCACCATTTCAAGCGCCAGTGCGGTTAACGCCATCAGTAACCATGCGCCCCGACCCCGTGAGCACTGGTTCAAAAATCGTAACATAATAATTTCCCTGCAACATGCGTAGAGTCGGCAGTGTAAACCAATTCAATTTTCACGCCACTAGCGGAAAATGAAATAAAGTGTAATTGGATAATTATCATGCAAAAAGTGAAACCGAGCAGTGATTTGCTCGGTTTATTGTTATTAAAGTGTAGCCAACCAGCCTAATTGCGTCATCCATTCTGTTACTGGCGTTAACGTATATTCAATGCAGAATAAACCGACCAGGGTCAGTACTATCGTATACGGCAGCGCCATCCAGACCATCCGGCCATAGGAAAGACGAATGAGGGGAGCCAGTGCCGAGGTCAGCAGGAACAAAAATGCCGCCTGGCCATTCGGTGTCGCAACAGAAGGCAGGTTGGTGCCGGTATTGATGGCGACGGCCAGTAACTCATACTGATTCAAGCTAACAATGCCACTTTCCATTGCCGCTTTGGCTTCGTTGATATAAATCGTTCCCACAAAGACGTTATCGGAAATAGAAGAAAGCAGCCCGTTGAAAAGGTAGAACAGCCTTAATTGCGTATGCTCAGGCGCCTGTAAAACGAACTGAATGATCGGGGCGAACAGGTGCTGATCGATAATGACCGCGACTACCGCAAAGAATACGGTCAGCAGTGCGGTAAACGGCAGCGACTCGGTGAACGCTTTACCAATGGCATGTTCATCGGTGACGCCGGTCAGCGAAGTCGCCAGGATAATAACCGACAGACCAATTAATCCCACTTCCGCCAGATGCAATGCCAGTGCGATAACCAACCAGATACCGATAATGGTTTGTACAATCAGGTTGAGCTTATCCTGACGAGTACGTTGCTTGCGACTTTGATCGTCAAACTCTTGCAGGATGCCGCGCACTTTTTCTGGCAAGGTTTCGCCGTAGCCAAACCAGCGCATTTTCTCTACCAGTGCGCAGGTTAATAAGCCGCAAAAGAGTACCGGTACGGTGACGGGCGACATGCGCAGGAAGAAGTCGCCAAAATGCCAGCCTGCGGCTTTGGCGATGATCAGGTTTTGCGGTTCGCCCACCATGGTCATCACGCCGCCTAATGCGGTGCCCACACCAGCGTGCATCATCAAACTGCGCAAGAATCCGCGAAACTGCTCCAGCACGGTTTTGTAGTGTTGGTCGATGTGGCTGTCGTCAAGCAGGTCGTTATCTTCCCCGCGTGCTGAGGCAACGCGGTGATAAATACCGTAAAAACCGACGGCAACGCTGATCACCACGGCCACCACGGTTAAGGCGTCGAGGAAGGCTGAGAGGAATGCCGCCGCAAGACAAAAGGCGAGCGACAGGATGGTTTTGGAGCGGATATTGAGCAACAGCCGGGTAAAAATGAACAGCAGAAGCTGCTTCATAAAATAGATACCCGCCACCATGAACATCAGCAGCAACAGTACCTCAAGATTGGCGGCAATCTCTTCACGGACGTGTGAGGCGCTGGTCATACCGATGATTACGGCTTCGATCGCCAGTAATCCACCGGGCAGCAGCGGGTAGCATTTCAGCGCCATTGCCAGCGTAAAAATAAACTCAGCGACCAACAACCACCCAGCAACAAACGGGTTGATGATAAATATCAGTGGGTTGACGATTAAGAAGATAATGAGTGCGAGTTTATACCAGTCTGGTGACTGGCCTAAGAAGTTGCGCCACAATGCGCGCCCCCAGGAGATCTCCATGCAGTTTCCCTTACCGTAAATTATGAAATGGCGTTTTTATGTAAGGCGCAAAGCTTACGGGCAGGGGCGCGCGCAGGCAAGTCCTTCTGCAAAGAGTGTGGAATCGGGAAATGCAGAAAATGAAGCCTTGATCCCTTTTTTCTTTATTTTGTCCGCTATCAGCCATGAAACCCGTCTGGTATGATGAGTGCAACTATGTTTTGCTGTGTAATGGAAATCTCACTATGGTCATTAAGGCGCAGAGCCCGGCGGGTTTCGCGGAAGAGTACATTATTGAAAGTATCTGGAATAACCGCTTCCCACCCGGCACTATCTTGCCTGCAGAACGTGAACTCTCCGAGCTTATCGGGGTAACGCGTACCACATTACGTGAAGTGTTGCAGCGTCTGGCGCGAGACGGTTGGTTGACCATTCAGCACGGCAAACCGACGAAGGTGAATAATTTCTGGGAAACGTCCGGACTTAATATTCTCGAGACGCTCGCGCGACTCGATCACGAGAGTGTCCCGCAGCTGATCGATAATTTGCTGTCGGTGCGTACCAACATTTCCACCATCTTTATCCGCACAGCGCTTCGTCAACATCCGGAGAAAGCACAAGAAGTGCTGGCGACGGCAAACGAAGTGGCCGATCACGCCGATGCGTTCGCCGATCTGGACTACAACATTTTCCGTGGTCTGGCGTTTGCCTCCGGTAACCCCATTTATGGTCTGATTATTAATGGGATGAAAGGGCTGTACACCCGCATTGGTCGTCACTATTTCGCGAATCCTGAAGCGCGCAGCCTGGCGCTGGCGTTTTACCACAAGCTGTCAACGCTGTGTGAGCAAGGCTCTCACGATCAGGTTTATGAAACGGTGCGTCGCTACGGTCATGACAGTGGTGAAATCTGGCATCGTATGCAGAAAAATCTGCCCGGTGATTTAGCGATTCAGGGTCGCTAAGCGGCTCTTCGAATCATCGGCGAAAAGAGTAAAAAGGCCCCTTCATGATGAAGGGGCCTTTTTTTACAGACTGTTCATGCGTGGAGGGCAACGCTCCAGAAGCTCGACGCTACCGTCCTCGTTTTGTTGTTCCAGCATCACATCAAACCCCCATAACCGATGCACATGTTTCAGGACCTCTTTACGCCCCTTGTCCAGCGGTGCACGGTTGTGCGGAATGTAGCGTAATGTCAGAGAGCGATCGCCCCGCAGGTCGACATTCCAGACCTGAATATTCGGCTCCAGATTGCTCAGGTTGTACTGCGAGGAGAGACGGTTGCGAATTTCGCGATACCCCTCTTCATTGTGAATCGCCGAAATCTCCAGGTAGTTGTGTCTGTCGTCGTCCAGCACGGTGAACAAGCGGAAATCACGCATCACTTTGGGCGACAGGAACTGACTGATAAAGCTCTCGTCTTTAAAGTCGCGCATCGCAAAATGGAGCGTTTCCAGCCAGTCGGAACCCGCGATGTCCGGGAACCAGTATTTGTCCTCTTCGGTGGGTGACTGACAAATACGTTTGATATCCTGGAACATGGCAAAGCCGAGCGCATAGGGGTTAATCCCGCTATACCACGGACTGTTGTACGGCGGCTGGAACACCACGTTGGTATGGCTGTGCAAAAATTCCAGCATAAACCGTTCGGTCACTTTGCCCTCATCGTACAGATGATTGAGGATGGTGTAATGCCAGAAGGTCGCCCAGCCTTCGTTCATCACCTGCGTCTGTTTCTGTGGGTAGAAATACTGGCTCACCTTACGCACGATACGCAGGATCTCACGCTGCCAGGATTCGAGCAGCGGGGCGTTTTTCTCCATAAAGTAGAGCAGGTTTTCCTGTGGCTCAGACGGATAACGACGCGCCTCGGCGATGGTTTTCTCTTCCTCGCGTTTCGGCAGGGTGCGCCACAGCATATTGACCTGACTTTGCAGATACTCTTCGCGGCTCTTCTGTCGGGCTTTTTCTTCCTGTAAGGAGATTTTTTGCGGTCGTTTGTAACGGTCGACGCCGTAGTTCATCAGTGCGTGACAAGAGTCGAGCAGTTTTTCCACCTCATCCACACCGTAGCGCTCTTCGCATTCGGTAATGTATTTCCGCGCGAAAATCAGGTAGTCGACAATCGAACTGGCGTCCGTCCAACTGCGGAACAGGTAGTTATTTTTGAAGAACGAGTTGTGCCCATAGCAGGCGTGCGCCATCACCAGCGCCTGCATGGTGATGGTGTTCTCTTCCATTAAATAGGCGATACACGGGTTAGAGTTAATCACGATTTCATAGGCTAACCCTTGCTGGCCATGTTTATACAGTCGCTCGGTTTCGATAAATTTTTTGCCAAACGACCAGTGAGGATAGTTGATCGGCATGCCGACGCTGGAGTAGGCATCCATCATCTGTTCGGAGGTGATCACCTCGATTTGGTGCGGGTAGGTGTCCAGTCTGTAGAGTTTCGCCACGCGGTCTATTTCCGCCAGATAGATATCCAGCAGATCAAACGTCCAGTCGGGTCCATCGCTCAAACGTGTGGTGTCCTTATTCATGGAATCAATCGTAGCCATTCGCGCACCCTCATTGTTAGCGGCGCTCTCTGTCTGGAGCACCTCATCTCAAGCATAGAACACCGTGTTAAAAAGCGTGCTGGTGAGGAAAATTTTTCTTTGCGATTTCACGTTATTGGGATGCCGTATAACGCAGGTGCTACAGCATTTTATGCTGGATAAAAATGACGCGCAGCAGGAGATCCCAAACCAGCAATATGCCTGACACAAGAGACATATGTGAGATACGTCACCATAAAAAAGCCATATGTTGAATAATATTTTCATCTGAGTTATCAAGATGTAATTAGATGATTGTTCTTTTACCTACTGTTAACGGAGTGGCTATGCGAGTTGTCATACTGGGAAGTGGCGTTGTCGGCGTGACCAGCGCCTGGTATCTGAGTCAGGCTGGACATGACGTGACCGTCATTGATCGCGAACCCGGCCCGGCGCTGGAAACCAGTGCTGCGAATGCGGGGCAAATCTCCCCGGGGTATGCGGCGCCGTGGGCGGCACCCGGTGTTCCATTGAAGGCAATTAAATGGATGTTCCAGCGGCACGCACCGCTGGCCGTTCGCCTTGACGGGACGCAATTTCAACTTAAATGGATGTGGCAAATGTTGCGTAACTGTGACACAAGCCATTACATGGAAAACAAGGGACGCATGGTGCGTCTGGCGGAATACAGCCGTGACTGTCTGAAAGCGCTGCGCGCATCAACCGGCATTCAGTATGAAGGCCGTCAGGGCGGAACCCTGCAGCTATTTCGCACCGAGCAGCAGTACGAAAACGCGACCCGTGATATTGCCGTGCTCGAAGACGCGGGCGTTCCGTATCAGTTGCTGGAGTCCAGCCGCCTGGCGGAAGTCGAACCGGCGCTGGCTGAAGTGGCGCACAAGCTGACCGGTGGCCTGCGGTTGCCGAATGATGAAACCGGCGATTGCCAGCTGTTTACCCAACATCTGGCGCTGATGGCGGAGCAGGCGGGCGTTAAATTCCGCTTCAACACGCCGGTGGAAAAGTTGCTTTATGAGGGCGAGCAGATTTATGGCGTGAAGTGCGGCGAGGAAATTATTAAGGCCGATGCGTATGTGATGGCGTTTGGCTCTTATTCGACGGCTATGCTGAAAGGGATTGTCGATATTCCTGTCTATCCGCTAAAAGGCTATTCGCTGACCATTCCGGTGGCGCAGGAGGATGGCGCGCCGGTGTCTACGATTCTCGATGAAACCTACAAAATTGCGATTACCCGTTTCGATAATCGCATCCGTGTGGGCGGGATGGCGGAAATTGTGGGCTTTAATACCGAACTGCTGCAGCCGCGTCGTGAAACGCTGGAGATGGTCGTGCGCGATCTCTTCCCACGCGGAGGACATGTTGAACAGGCCACGTTCTGGACCGGACTGCGCCCGATGACGCCAGACGGTACGCCAGTGGTGGGGCGTACCCACTTCAAAAATCTGTGGCTGAACACCGGACACGGCACGCTGGGGTGGACCATGGCCTGTGGGTCAGGGCAGTTGCTGAGCGACATTCTTTCCGGACGGACGCCGGCTATCCCTTACGATGACCTGAGTGTTGCGCGTTACCAACCGGGATTTACCCCCTCACGTCCACGACATTTGCATGGCGCACATAGCTAATAAGGAATCCGGATGACTCGTCCTATACTGGCCAGCCTTGACCTGCAGGCGATGAAACAAAACCTGGGGATTGCGCGCCAGGCAGCACCGAACTCCCGTATCTGGTCGGTGGTAAAGGCCAATGCGTATGGGCATGGCATTGATCGCGTCTGGTCGGCTTTGGGCGCGACTGACGGCTTTGCCCTGCTCAATCTGGAGGAAGCGGTCACCCTGCGGGAACGCGGCTGGAAGGGGCCAATTCTGATGCTGGAAGGCTTTTTCCACGCAGAGGATCTGGCGTTGTACGACAAATATCGTCTGACAACCAGCGTGCACAGCAACTGGCAGCTAAAAGCGCTACAGAATGCCCGATTAAACGCGCCGCTGGATGTCTATCTGAAGGTCAATACCGGCATGAACCGATTGGGATTCCTGCCGGAAAGAGTGCAAACCGTTTGGCAGCAACTGCGTGCGTTGCCGAATGTCGGCGAACTGACGCTGATGTCGCACTTTGCGGATGCCGAGCATCCGGACGGCATCCGTGACGCCATGGCCCGGGTATCTCAGGCCACGGAAGGACTGGAATGTCGTCGCTCGTTGTCAAACTCGGCGGCCACGCTATGGCATCCTGAGGCCCATTTTGACTGGGTGCGCCCGGGTATCATTCTGTATGGCGCATCACCGTCAGGAAAGTGGCAGGATATCGCCAATACCGGGCTGAAGCCGGTGATGACCCTTCGCAGCGAAATCATTGGCGTACAGACCCTGAAAGCGGGCGACCGGGTGGGGTACGGCGGGCGCTATACCGCCCGTGGCGAACAACGCATTGGCATTGTCGCTGCCGGTTATGCGGACGGCTATCCGCGCCATGCGCCGAGCGGAACCCCCGTCCTCGTCGACGGTGTCCGTACCGGAACGGTGGGGACGGTATCGATGGATATGCTGGCGGTGGATCTGACGCCGTGTCCGCAGGCGGGGATTGGCACGCCGGTGGAGCTGTGGGGCAAAGAGGTGAAAATTGACGATGTCGCCTCTGCAGCAGGCACGGTAGGTTATGAGCTGATGTGCGCGTTAGCGTTACGCGTGCCAGTAGTGACAGTGTAACTTAATGTTCTGCCGGATAACGCCTTGGGCGTATCCGGCATGTTGCGTCGTTATTCCGCTTCATCCTCTGCGACACGAACACCGACCTTCAGTACCGCATTGTCTTCTTTTTCCGCCACTGTCCAGATCATCCCGGCAAACTCCACCTGATCACCCACGACCGGGGCGGCGCCAAGCAGTTGCTGAACAATTTCACCCAGCGTCTGCTGCTTATCGCGGTACTCTGTACCATCGTCCAGCCCGTAAATCAGCGCCACATCAGCATATTTCGCGCTGGCTTCCAGAATAAAGTCGCCGAAGAAGCGCTGATCCAACGCCACGGGCGGCGACTCGCTGAACAGTTTCCCCAACGCAGGCAGGTCACGCTCGCGGCCAATCACGCACAGGACGTCGCCTTCACGCAGGCGAGTACTGCCGGTCGGATGAAACAGGGCATTATCGCGAAACAGGGCGGCAATGCGCGTATCCTCTGGCATGTGCAGATCGCGCAGCGCCGCGCCAACGCACCATTTGTCGGCGCTCAGCTGATAAACAAACTGCTCCCAGGGGTTTTCCGGATGAATGTCCAGCCCCATGCGAGAGACCGGCCAACCAACAGGGGGAACCACCACTTTGGCTTTTTTGGCCGCCCAGGAGAGAGACGTGCCCTGAAGCAGCAGGGAGATCAGCACCACGAAGAACGCGACATTGAAGAACAACCGCGCATTCTCCAGTCCGGCCATCATCGGGAAGACCGCGAGGATAATCGGCACAGCCCCCCGCAGTCCAACCCAACTGATGAACGTCCGCTCGCGCAGATTAAAGCCGCGAAAGGGCAGCAGCCCGGCGAAGACCGACAACGGTCGGGCAACGAAGATCATCCAGGCGGACAATAGCAACGCCGGAACAGCAATCGGCAGCAGATCCGAAGGGTTCACAAGCAGCCCGAGCACCAGGAACATGGCGATTTGCGCCAGCCAGGCGAGGCCGTCAAAGTTTTGCAGGATCCCAAACCGGTTGCGAATCGGGCGATTGCCGAGCAGGAATCCACACAGGTACACCGCCAGTATGCCGCTGCCTTCCAGCGCGGTGGTGACGGCGAAAATCAGGATCCCGCCGCTGAGCGCCAGCAAAGGATACAGACCGGTGGGCAGCGATATGCGGTTAATCATCTGCAAAAGCAGGTAGCCGCCGCCTAAGCCGAGCATAATCCCCAGGCCAAACTGTTGGATGATGTGGACTGCAAACATCCAGCTCAGACTCGTCTCATGATTCTGGATCATCGCAATCAGCGTAATGGTCAGAAACACCGCCATCGGATCGTTACTTCCGGACTCGATCTCAAGTGTGGACCCCACACGTTCGTTAAGCCCTTTACCGCCCAGCAATGAAAATACCGCCGCTGCATCCGTTGAGCCGACAATGGCGCCAATCAGCAACCCCTCAATGAGATCAAGGTGAAACAGCCATGCCGCCATCATCCCGGTTAATCCGGAGGTGATAAGAACCCCGACGGTGGCCAGCGATAAGGCCGGTCCCAGCGCAACGCGAAAAGAGCTGGCCTGCGTGCGCATGCCGCCATCCAGCAAAATGATCGCCAGCGCAAGGTTACTCACCATGTAAGCGAACGGGTAGTTATCAAAGGGGATACCGCCCACGCCGTCCACGCCAGCGAGCATACCGATAGCGAGAAAAATAACCAGAATAGGGATGCCGAGGCGGGATGAGAATGAACTTAATAAAATACTGCAGGTTACGAGGACTGAACCCAAAATAAACAGACTAATGATTGCTGCGGCATCCAACGTTCGGTTACTCCTGAATTACGCTGTTTCTTAATAATAAACCCTAACACAAAAACGACAGAAACAGCGTGTTGCTGAAAGCCTGACGGGTCAGGCTCTGCACTTTCGGACCGGTTTTTTTACGATTTGAGTACGGGGTGACCCGATATCGTGAGTTGGGTAGTTTCTTTTGTATTTTTCAGCACCGCATGTGCGCCTAATGGCAGCGTTACGGTGCGTTGCTCATGACCAAAATCCAGGCCAGTAATCAGCGGCACAGACAGACGTGAGCGCAAAAAGGCGTAAACCGCGTCGAGATCGTAACCCGCATCATACTCGTTTGGCGTACTGCCGCTAAAGCTGCCCAGTACAATCGCGTTTTGCCGGTTTAAAATACCGGCATCAAGCAGTTGCAACAGCATACGCTCAACGCGGAAAGGATGCTCATTAATGTCTTCCAGCACCAGTATGCCGTTTTCAATTTTCGGCATCCACGGTGTGCCGATGAGCGAAATCAGCATCGCCAGATTGCCGCCCCACAGCGTCCCTTCGGTCTGACAGGCTGGCCCCTGACCTTGCCACTCCACGGTATATTGCGCGTTGCGTAGCGCGAGCCAGAAATGGTATTCCGTGAAGGCGTTCATTTCTTCAGCGCCAAAGTTAGCCGCCAGCATTGGGCCGCTAAAGGTGATGACGTTACCCTGGGCGAGTAAACCGGACTGAATGGCGGTAAAGTCGCTGTGCCCGCAGATCAGTAACGGGTTGTGCTGTTGTCGGGCCGTCAGGGCCTGCCAGTCAATGTTCTCCAGCAAACGGCTGGCGCCGTAACCGCCACGCACCGGCATCACAATGGTATCGGCAGTGGTCAGGCTGGCGAGGGAATTCACGTCAGCCAGGCGTTCTGCTTCCGTTCCGGCAAAGCGCTGTTCACGGCGATGGATGACCGAGGCGTTATTCACCTGATGCCCCGTTTCCCTAAGACGCGTAAGCCCGCGTAATGCGGCTTGTTGGTTGATGCAGTAGCCCGATGGAGCAATTAAATGAAACAAAGACATGGCAATTCCTTGCTGACAATAGAATGCAAATGTATATCATGCCGCATATATTAGAACGTTTTGCCGGGTAGTGCCTTGCTTATCCGGCCTGCTGAAGTTTCAGCGCAACGTTGTGTTGTTGTCACCTCAACGATGGATTCCGGCTAAAAGGATAGACGAAGTGAAATTGAGATGGTTTGCTTTTTTAATCGTGTTACTGGCGGGTTGTAGTTCAAAGCAGGATTATAAAAATCCGCCCTGGAATGCGGAAGTTCCGGTCAAACGCGCGATGCAATGGATGCCGATCAGCGAAAAAGCCGGTGCGGCCTGGGGCGTGGACCCGAAGCTTATCACCGCGATTATCGCGATTGAATCCGGCGGTAACCCCAATGCGGTCAGTAAATCGAATGCCGTAGGATTGATGCAGTTGAAAGCTTCTACTTCCGGACGGGATGTCTATCGCCGGATGGGGTGGAGCGGCGAGCCGTCGACCAGCGAGTTGAAAAACCCGGAACGTAATATCTCCATGGGCGCCGCCTATCTGAGCATTCTGGAGAACGGGCCGCTTGCCGGCATCGAAGATCCGCAGGTGATGCAATATGCACTGGTGGTTTCTTATGCGAACGGGGCCGGCGCGCTGCTGCGTACCTTCTCCTCTGACAGGAAAAAAGCGATCAGCAAGATCAACGATCTTGACCCTGATGAGTTTATCGAACATGTTGCCGATAACCATCCTGCGCCACAGGCACCGCGCTATATCTGGAAACTTCAGCAAGCGCTGAATGCCATGTAACCGGGGTTGATGTTACTCGCGCACTTTATTCGCTTTTTCCCGCGCTTCGCGCTCCAGCGAAAAGATAATCCGCTGTAATTGCCGCTCCACCGCCGGGCTGACGTTAAGAAAACGCAGACTCAGGCGGGGAGTGGTGATCGTTTCATTTTTCCCGTCGATCACTTTACGCTCGCTAATCGAGATGAGCTGCGCGTCAAAATGGAAAATTCCCCATTCGCCCATGTTGAGTTCAATCTGAGAAAATCGCATTCCCTCTTTTAACCCTTCGGGTTTGGCGCCTTCCAGCAATGCGCCCATTCCCCCGAGAGAGAGGTCGAATAAGCGAAAACGCAGCGTGCTGTTGTCCGGCATTTTTGCTGAGCAGACGTAGGGAGGATGCAGCGGGGCGCAGATACGGAAATATTCGCGTCGTTGTACGAACCACAGGGCGGGCGGTAGCGCAGTGATAAACGCCGGAAGCTGCTGGTATTCACCGCTCTGCAGCTGCGGTAGCGTAAATTCGACTTTCGCGCCCTGCGTTTCGGCGGTAATGGTTATTTGTCTGGCGCGCTGAGCCGCAAGGTTTTCATTCTCCTGACTGCCGAAATCCATCACCAGACTCTCCGGGCTGACCGCGAGAATTTTGCTGATGAGCTGGCCTCCTGACCACGAAATGCGTAACGGAACCTGATTCTTATTGAGGTCTCGAAGAACGCCTAACACCGCCAATGGATTTTGTTTCAGGAACTGCTCATGGTAATGACTCACGCCTAATGACTCCTGGATACCTGACAGACTGTCGTCAGTTATCGGCATTACGCGACAGAACTTAATACAAATGGGTGAAATTTTTTTTCAAACTGAACGAATTAAGGCGGCGTCCAAAAGCGCAGAATCGTGGCTTGCCTATACTTAGGGTGCGAGTGCAAGAACGTCTTGCGCATGCGTTCACTGGAAAGAGGGCCTGAAAATGGGAATTATTGCCTGGATTGTTTTTGGTCTGATTGCAGGTGTTATCGCCAAACTGATCATGCCGGGCCGTGATGGTGGAGGTTTTTTCCTGACCTGCATTCTCGGTATCGTGGGTGCAGTTGTCGGTGGATGGTTGGCGACCATGTTTGGCATTGGCGGCAGTATCAGTGGATTCAATTTGAATAGTTTCCTGGTGGCCGTCGTTGGTGCGATTCTTGTGCTGGGCGTCTTTCGACTCCTGCGGCGAAATTAACAGAACGGCTCCTGCGGGGGCCGTTTTTCTTTGTGCAGGTTCCGTAACTACGTGAATGTAAAGGGGGAAGGAACGCTTGATTTGTTAATGAAAATGCGAATAATTGTCGTTCCATTTCTCATATAATAATTCACCCATGAAAACCACCCGTTGTTTTACATTGCGCGCACTCTCTGGATGTATCACCCTGGCACTGACACTCCCTTCTTATGCCGAAGAATCAACAATTGTCGTGACGGCCGCCGGGCAGGAGAGTCTGCTGCCCGCCTGGACCAACAGCGCCACCAAGTCGGCTGTGCCGGAAAGCAAAACGCCGCAGGTCATTAACACCATCGACAGTAAAGAGATCGAGCAGCGCCACGCGAACTCGGTGAATGAGATCTTACGTTACGCACCGGGCGTATCCACGGAAGTGCGGGGCAGTACTTCGTACATGAGCGAGTACAAAATTCGTGGCTTTACGGTCGAGCAGGAGTACTACAACGGCTTACAACTCCCCTATAACGTGACCGGCAATACCAAAGCGCGGATCGATCCCCTGATGATTGAAAGCGTGGATATTCTGAAAGGTCCGGCATCGGTGCTTTATGGGAATGGATCGCCTGGCGGGCTGGTTAACATCCAGGGGAAAAAGCCGCAAGCAGAACAAAAAACGGAAATGGGCTTTACGACCGGGACCCGCAATCTGAAAGAGGGTTATCTGGATTCGACCGGGCAAATCAGCGACAGCGACTGGAATTACCGTCTGCTGGGCAAAGCGACGGAAGGCGACGATCAGCCGCACACCACCCGTTATGAGAACTATCTGGTGGCGCCCTCAGTCACCTGGCAGCCGGATAATAAAACGCGCCTGACCATCGATGCGCTGGCGCAGAACACGCCGTCGTTGTCGCCTTCCAACCCGCTGCCCATTGCCTATTTGCGCTCAGGGTATGCCGATTCCCGTGACTATGCCGGGGACGAGTGGAGCGGTTTCAAACAGCGGCAATGGATGCTGGGGTACAGTTTTGAACACCAGTTTGACAGCGGCTGGGGCTTTACGCAGAAAGCCCGCTATTTTGATGTCGATACCCATCAGCGCAGCGTCTACTCAACCGGGAATGGCACGAATCCGGTGTGGGAGTTAAACCGTTTTGCCTACACCACCGATGAAGATCTGAAGAGCTTTAATATTGACAACCAGGTGACCAAAACCCTTGAGCTGGGTGACTGGAAACACCATTTGCTGGCGGGTTTTGACTACCAAAAACTCGATAGCCATTACTTGTATCGTTATGCCAGCAACACGCCAGGGATCGATATGCGCGATCCGAACTATCATCAAATTCACAGCGATGAACTCGGGCTTTATACCGCGCAGAAAAACCGTCTCTCCTACCAGCAGAATGGTTACTATTTGCAGGATCAGGTGGAGTTTGGCGGGCTGAATCTGTTGGCGAGCGTGCGGTACGACGACTACCGCTCCACGACCACGGATGATATGCAAAATGGCGAGAAAACATGGATCTCGCAGGATCGCGTAACCAAACGTCTTGGTGCGCTGTATGCCTTCGAAAATGGCATCTCCCCGTTTATCAGCTACTCCGAAGGTTTTAAGCCGATTTCGCCACAAGGCACATTGACGGCAAAAGATGTGAAGCCGACCACCAGCAAGCAGGTTGAGGGCGGGGTGAAATACCTGCTGGCAGAATATGCCACCACCTTAACCGCCTCGGTGTTCAACATTCGCCAGAAAAACGTTCTCTCCGCCACGCCAACCTGGGATTACCGTCAGACTGGCGAGATAGAGTCGAAAGGGGCTGAGGTGTCTGTCGTGAGCCGCCCGGCGGATAACATCACGCTGATCGCCAACTACGCCTATACCCATGCCATCAATACCGAAGATGAGACGTACGAAGGTAAACGCCCGACGCAGGTACCCGAAAACGCGTTTAACCTGTGGGGCGACTACACCTTTGATGAGACGGTTCTGCGAGGGCTGACCATTGGCACCGGGGCACGTTATACCGGGCCGATGGAGATCTCGCCGGATAACAAAGGGGGTAAGCTTGGCGGCACCACGCAGTACGACATGGCCGTGTCGTATCGTCTGGGAGAAGCGTTGCCGTCGCTGACTGGCGTCACGTTGAAAGCCAGCGCGCAGAACATCACCAACAAAGAGACCTTCAGCTGTTATGACAGCACCAACTGCTGGATCGGTCGCGATCGCACGGTGCAGGTCGGTGCGAGCTACAGTTTCTGATAAAAAATGACCCGGCGTTCTGCCGGGTCATTTCATCCTGTTTACGGAGTAGAGGGCGTGGTCTGTTTTTGTGGCGCAGACTGCACGGTCTCTGTCGGCGTGGGGCGCGTAGCGGGGACGTTGTCGCACGGTTTTTCTTTCGGGCAGATCAGATCGAGCATTTTCAGGGTTACGCCGTTAGTCCAGCCAAACCCATCCTGCAGCGGATACTCGCCACCGCCGCCGCCCGTCCCGGTGCTGCTGACATCATACTTCTCGACCAGCTTTTTCTCTCGCTCCCAGGTGTGTTGAACATTGGTCAGAAAACGCCAGCTGACGTCCATGGCAACCGTATCCTGACCATAATTTTGTAACCCTTCGGTCGCGACCCACTGTAACGGCGCCCAACCATTGGGGGCATCCCACTGCTGTCCGCTTTTCACCGAGGTCGTGGCAAGGCCGCCAGGTTGCAGTAAATGCGCCTGAGTTGCTGCCGCCACTTTGCTGGCCCGATCTTTTGCCGCGGCATTCACATACAGCGGGAACAGCGTCGCCGCCGTCAGCTGATTACGGACTTTCTTGCTCTTCAGATCGTAGTCAGCGTACCACCCCTCTTGTGCATTCCACAGATGGTCCTCGATTCCTTTTTGTCTCGCGCTGGCGAGGGTTTCGTACTGGCTGGCTTTGGCATCGTCGCCTGCGGCTTTACTGGCACGGGCGAGAATTTTTTCCATTTTATACAGCAGCGCATTGAGGTCGACAGGGACGATACTGGTGGTTCGGGTGGTGCTGAGTTGTTGCGGGTCATCCATCCAGCGTGAGCTAAAATCCCAGCCGGAGGCGGCAGCCGATCGCAGGTCACGATAAATTTCCGTGGCCGGGCGATTCGGATTGCTCTTCGCGGTGGCGATATCTTCTACCCAGGATTCCGGACGCGGCGTGTCACGCTCATCCCAGTAACGGTTCAACACCGTGCCGTCGTCGAGTTTGACTACCCGCTTATGTTGTTGCCCCGGCTGAAGAGATTCTGCCCCCTCCATCCACCAGGCATACTCTTTTTGCAGCTGCGGCAGATATTTTTTCAGGGCGTCATCGCCCTCATGTTGCGCCAGCAACTCCACCATAAACGCGAAGAAGGGGGGCTGTGAACGGCTTAAATAATAGCTGCGGTTGCCGTTGGGAATATGGCCCCAACTGTCAATCTCGTAGCCGAAATTGGCGACCATATTCGCGACTTTATCCCAGTGGTCACTTTCAGCCAGTCCCAGCATCGTGAAATAGCTATCCCAGTAATAGATCTCCCGAAAACGTCCGCCGGGCACGACATAAGGCTCAGGCAGCGGCAGCAAAGAGTCCCATTTCCCCGCGCTTTTTGTCGAGCGGGTCAACACCGGCCACAGCCCGTCAATATGTTCACGCAGCGATTGTCCGTCCGGAGGAACGTATTTTTCTCCCTCTTTGGGCAGCGTAAAATTCACGTCGACAAAATGGCGTAGATCGAAGCCAGACTGACTTTTTTGCATGCGATAATCGGCAAGGATCGTCAGGGGATCGCTATTGGGAACGGCGTCGGCAAACGTCTTCTGGTCGGGGAACAGTTTGGCGGTCTGCACATCATTGAATAGCGGCCCCAGCAGAATATCCGGGGGTTGCGGCAGACTGTCATTGGATTCTTCCGCATGTACAGACAACGAGGCGAGCGTCAGAAACGTCCCGGTCAGAGCCAGTTTAATCATGAAAGACAATACGCCTGGTTGGCGAATAGCTGGGGTTATCATTGAGGTTCCTCCTTAGCGGTGTGCCTGAGTTAACGGCATTTACCTTGAGAAAACCTTAGTCCACGATTGCCCTCTGCGCGTGATTGAACCGACATTTTGGGAACTCACGGGCATTTCTCGCCGTAGGGCATGACATGAATAGCGCGGCCTTTTTCGGGCAGGGACGCGCTATTTATGGGTTTACTCTGGGCGGAGAATGCGGCGGTTGGCGAGATCCAGCGTGATCGTTTCTCCGGTCTTCAGCGTACTGACAGACTCGCCCTGCTGACAAAGCCAGCCGATGCCCATCTCACGGGCGATGAGCGCGGAGTGTGACATCTCGCTGCCAGCACTCAGGCCAATCCCTTTCACGAATTGCGGATCGAGCAGCAACACGGTAGACGGGAAAATATTGTCCGTGAACACGACAGTCGGGCGAGTGAAGAGGGGCATTTGCGCCTTTATGCCACTCAGATGCTGAAGCGTACGGTGGAGCAGATCGTCAATATCGATGTAGCGCGCCTGCAAATAGGCGTCGTCGAGATGTTGATACTGCTCTCTGAGGTCGTTCAGTACACTTTGCCACGCCGCTTCTGCGCTGTAGTGCTGATGGAGAATGAACGCGCTGGCCATGTCATACAGTTCCGGGTCGTCCAGCAACGTGTGGTGCCCGGAGAAAATAGCGGCCAGATCGGCGGAGTATTTTTCTTCCGCCAGCGCCGTCAACGCGCTGAGGTCGTCGAGCGTAAGCCGGATGGCGGCGCGAAGACGCTGCTGTTCATACTGCGAAGAGGCAGTCGTGCTACTGGCGAAGTCTGGCAGGACGGGCGCATAGCAAAACGCGGTGCCGGTTACCGGGTCGGGTAACGGGTGCGACGGATCGCCAGACCCGCTCTCTTCCAGCGCATCGCCAAAATTCTCTGCGGCAAGCTGTTTGAACGCCGCCAGCGCCTCGTCTGCCTGTTCACCTTTGGCGATCAGCCGCAGCGTGTCGTTGCAGCGTATTTGCAGCAAGGCGATTTGATTCAGGCTGTCTGGGGTGACGCATTTACCGTTTTTTTCCAGCAGCATGTCGGCGTTAAAGCCCGACAGGGTGGCGACCAGCCGTGAAGCGGGTCTCACGTGGAGCCCATGACGGTTTTTGATGATGACGGAAAGCGAACGCGCTTCACTGTCGTGGGCTGAAAATGCCGTTGTGGGGTTGCTTGCTTCGAACGGCGAGGGTAAACCCAGTTGCTCACGTTTGGCGTCAAGGGCGTTCATGGCGTCGCTGATGACTTTGTCAATACCGGCGCCCGTCGCTGCGCTCACGGTCGCCGCGAGCGTTCCCTCAACCAGCGGCGCGGCACACAGACGCACTTTCGCCGCGATAGCCGGATCGAGTAAATCCAGCGCCGTTTCTGCGCTCAGCAGCGCGCTGCCAATATCCATCATCACCAGCACGTGGTCTGCGTCAGCCACGGACTCAATGGCTTCCATCACTTTGATGGGATCGGTGCCTATGGGATTTTGCGGGTCATCAATGCCCGCAGCAACCGCGAGTTTACAGCTTCCCCCCATCAACATCTGCTGGGCTAACTCCCTAACGCCTTCGCCCAGCCTGGCGCTATGAGAAACAATGACCAGGTTTACCATCGTATTCCCCTTACTCTCTGGAGGCTGCCGCCAGACATTGCACCATAAACATGACGGAAGTCGCTCCCGGATCCTGGTGACCGATGCTGCGCTCGCCGAGGTAGCTGGCGCGACCTTTACGCGCCTGCATGGTGATGGTGCTTTGCGCCGCCGCTTCCGCCTGGAGACGGGCGGCCTCCAGCGCTGCCGGTACGGACAGCGCGTGTTCGCAGGAGTGGCGCAAGGATTCCACCACCGGCAGCCAGACATCGCACATCGTTTTATCACCCGGTTCGGCTTTGCCCCGGCTGACCACACCTTCGGCGCCTTCGCGCACCATTGCATAGACCTCGTCGAGGGTCAGACTTTGATGGGACTGGGTAACCTGAGCGGCGCGAATGAAAAAGGTGCCAAACAGTGGTCCGCTGGCACCCCCGACGCTGGAGAGCAGCACCATTCCGGTATTTTTCAAAATAAAACCGATGTCTTTGTCGGCAATCGCGGGTAATTTTTCGACCACTTTGCTAAATCCGCGATGCATGTTTAAACCGTGGTCAGCATCGCCAATTTCTCTGTCGAGCCCGGTGAGGAAATCACTCTCTTTGGTGAAGATTTCACCGCATAGGTAGAGCCAGTTAACAATTTGCGTTCTGTTGAGCGACATAAAAAATCTCCTTATTTACCCCAGTTGAGGGCCGGGGTATGTACCGGGGCATCCCATAATGCCAGCGTCTCATCGTCCACTTTTAAGAGGGTGATGGAAAATCCGGCCATATCCAGGGAGGTGCAGTAAGATCCGATCAGATTGCGTTCGATGTGAATGCCCGTTTCCTGACAGCGGCTTTCGAGTCGGTTATAGACGCCGAACAGCTCAGATAACGGCGTCGCGCCAAGATTGTTGACCAGCGCAATCACGCGATCGCCGCGTTGCAGCGGTTGTTTGCCCTGTTTGTCTTCTTGCCATGCGCCCTGTACGGGATCCCAGTGACGTAACGTACGGTTGTAGGCACCGTTTTCCAGCAAGGTGTCGAACATTTCATCGACGGTCCTGTCGAGAGAGGTGAAAGCCCGACGGTCAATACCCGGTTCGCCGTGAATACCCACGCCAAACTCCATCTCATTATCCTGCAAAGTAAACGAGGGTTTACCGGCGGCAGGCACTGTACACGCCCCCAGCGCGATACCAATGGAGTGGCCGAGGTTGTTAAGTTTACGTCCAAGTTCCGCGCAGGCTTCCAGAGAATCGCCGCGTTCTGCCGCGGCACCGACCAATTTCTCAATCAGAACCGTGTTTGCCACCCCCCGGCGACCGGCGGTATAGAGGCTGTCTTTGACCGCCACATCATCATCAATGACGACGGTCGTTACCTTCACGCCGCTGTCGTGCAGGAGCTCTGTGGCGGTTTCAAAATTAAGAATATCGCCGGTGTAATTTTTGATAATCAGCAGGACACCTTCACCGCCGTCGATACTCATCGCGCATTCAAACATTTTGTCCGGCGTCGGAGAGGTGAAAATTTCACCCGGGCAGGCGCCGGAAAGCATTCCCTGACCAATGTAGCCACAGTGCATGGGTTCATGTCCGCTACCGCCGCCCGACAGCAGCGCCACTTTCCCTTGTACAGGGGCATCTGAACGGGTGACATACACCGGGTCCTGATGCAGCGTCAGTGTAGGAAAGGCTTTCGCCATACCAGCCAGTTGTTCATTCAGGACATCTTCGACACGGTTAATCAATTTTTTCATTTTTTGTGCTCCGTAGGTCGTCATGAGATGGCTGCAAAAGGGAACACATCGCAGGCATCTGAGTGAGGGTATCGGTTATGGACAACGACACGGCGACCACATGCTGCCGATACGATCATTGTGCCGCAGCGACGCGAAAAAAATATTCCACAAATTTACGTTTCAATACGGAACATTTATTTTTATTTATGTTTCATAATGGAACGTGAAGATGAATTTTTCGGCAAAAATGAGAGATTCAACCATCTTTGCCGCTGCAAAGGTGAAAAAGGGTTCCCGGTTCTCGGGACGTGGAAAAGCGCGTTCATACGCGCGGAGAAAACATGGCGACTCAACATCAAACCGGCGACAACGCCGTCTCTGGCATTCTTAGCGCCTCGTGGCAACGCTGTAGCACAATGATGCAGCGGGAGCCCTGGATCGCTCCGCATCAGGCACAGGGGCTGACGTTTGACTCTATTTGTCGGCGAAAGACCGCATTGCTGGCGTTAGGGCAAGCGGCGCTGGAGGATGCCTGGGAATATATGTCTCCCCGGGGATGTGGGCTATTTATTCTTGACGAGTCGGCCTGCATACTTAGCCGCTGCGGCGATCCGCTTACGCTGCAACAGCTTGGCGAACTGGGGTTTATCAACGGTGCCTACTGTGCGGAAAGTCTTATCGGCACCTGTGCGCTCTCCCTGGCGTCTGCGCTTGGACAGCCAATTCAAACCTCTGGCGAGCAACATTTCAAACGGAGGCTGTCTGGCTGGAGTTTCTTCTCCACGCCTATTTTTGATAACCACGGTCGCCAGTCGGGTTCCATCGCCTTGTGTTGTCCCGTTGGGCAGGAGGCCGCGTCCGATCTGCCGCTGACGCTGGCGATAGCGCGTGAAGTGGGCAATTCACTGCTCACCGACAACCTGCTGACCGAGTCTAATCGCCATCTGAATCAGCTGTACGGCCTGCTCGAAGGGATGGTCGACGGCGTGATGGCCTGGAATGAGCAGGGAACGCTGCAATTTCTGAATGCGCAGGCCGCGCGATTACTGCATCTGGATGCCCAGTCGAGCCAGGGGAAAAATATCACCGATCTGGTCACGCTGCCTGCCGTTTTACAGCGTGCAATCCGGCAAATGTGCCAGCTCAACCATGTCGAAGTCACGTTTGAAAGCCAGCATCAATTTGTTGATGCGGTCATCACTCTGAAACCGATTATTGAGGCTCAGGGGGCCAGTTTTATTCTGTTGCTCCATCCGGTCGAACAGATGCGGCAGTTGATGACCAGCCAATTGGGAAAAGTGAGCCACACCTTTGCACAAATGCCGGGCGACGATCCTGACACCCGGCGCTTACTGCATTTTGGGCGACAGGCCGCGCGAGGACGCTTCCCGGTGTTACTTTGCGGGGAGGAAGGGGTCGGCAAAGAACAGCTCAGCCAGGCTATTCATAATGAAAGTGAACGCGCTGAAGGCCCCTATATTGCAGTGAACTGCCAGTTATATGCCGATACCGTCCTGGGACAGGGCGATAGCGATGGCGCGACGGAGGGCGGGCGTTTAAGTCGTCTGGAGCTGGCCAACGGCGGTACGCTGTTTCTGGAGAAAATTGAATATCTGGAGCCGGAGTTGCAATCGGCGCTTCTGCAGGTGATCAAACAAGGGGTATTAACGCGCCTTGATGCCCGCAGACTGATTCCTGTTGATGTTAAAGTCATCGCCTCTACGACCCTGGATCTCGCGTTGCTGGTGGAACAAAACCGTTTTAGTCGCCAGCTTTACTACGCGTTACATGCTTTTGAAATCACCATTCCGCCGCTTCGAATGCGGCGAAACAGTATTCCAGCGCTGGTGCGTAATACCCTTGCGCGTCTTGAGAAACGTTTCTCGACGCGGTTGAAGATAGAGGATGATGCGATGGCGCAACTGGTTGATTGCGCCTGGCCGGGGAATGATTTTGAGTTGCTTAGCGTTATCGAAAACATCGCCATGAGTTGCGACAACGGGCATATCCGGCTGAGCGATTTACCGGAACATCTTTTCACCGAACGCTTCGAAGAGGGCGGTACACGCCTCCCAACCCAGCTGACCTTTGCCGGTATCGAGAAAGACGCCATTATTCATGCAGCAAAGGTCACCGGCGGCCGTGTACAGGAAATGTCCAGCGTGTTGAACATTGGGCGTACAACGCTATGGCGTAAGCTAAAGCAGTACAACATTGATGTCAGTCAGTTTAAGCGCCGTCGTCAGGACTCGCGTTGAGGCGGAACGTGGCGGGGCATGGATCACTGAATGTGCTGTGACTTCAACGGGTTCATTCACTGATCGCATAAGTCGCTTGATTTGATCGGCAAATACAACATACTGTTTATATGTACAGTATTTATTGGTTTGGCCGTGATGAATGATATTTTTTCCTGTGAACGTAATGACATCATTACGTTACCTCTGTTTCTGGAGCGTGTTTCATGCGGGTTTCCCAGCCCGGCGCAAGACTATGTTGAGGACAGTCTCGATCTTAACACCCTGGTGGTGAAACATCCGGGGGCAACGTACTTCCTCAGGGTCAGCGGTGACTCGATGGTAGGCGCCGGTATCAGCGATGGCGATCTATTGGTGGTTGACCGTTCGTTGACGGCGACGCATGGCGATATTGTGGTGGCGGCCGTGGCGGGGGAGTTTACCGTGAAGGAGCTACGCACGCGGCCCCGTCTTCAGCTCGTTCCCCACAACCCGCATTATTCCCCCATTGTGTTGCAGAGCGAGGAAGAGCTGCAACTCTTTGGCGTTGTGACATTTACGTTGAAATCACACAGACATGTTCGCGCTGGTTGATGTAAACAGTTTTTATGCGTCTTGTGAGACGGTCTTTCGACCGGATCTCGAGGGAAAACCGGTGGTGGTGGTTTCAAACAACGACGGATGCATTATTTCGCGATCGGCACAGGCAAAAGCGCTCGGCATCAAAATGGGGGCGCCTTATTTCAAAGTGAAAGATGAATTACGGCGTCAGCACGTCGCGGTCTTTAGCTCAAATTATGCGCTTTATGCCGATCTCAGCCACCGTGTAATGCTGACGCTGGCAGAAATGGCGCCGTCGGTTGAGGTCTATTCCATTGATGAAGCGTTTATCGATCTGTCAGGCGTCGGGCGTGGCTATTCGCTCGAGGCGTTTGGGCACCAAATTCGTCAACAGATACGAAAGAACACGGGGTTGACCGTTGGCGTAGGCATTGCGCAGACCAAAACGCTGGCAAAAGTCGCCAATTTTGCGGCGAAAACATGGCAAAAGACCGGCGGCGTGGTTGATCTCTCAGACACGTTGCGTCAGAGAAAACTTCTTGCGCACGTCCCTGTTGAAGAGGTCTGGGGGATAGGGCGGCGTACCAGTAAAAAACTCAATGCGATGGGCATTACGTCGGCGCTGCAATTGGCTGACAGCTCTCTCTGGGTGATGCGTAAACACTTCAGCGTGGTGACGGAACGTACCGTGCGTGAGCTTCGCGGGGAATCCTGCCTGGCATTTGATGAGTTTGCCCCCACCAAACAGCAGATTATTTGTAGTCGGTCATTCGGCCATCGCATCACCCACTACGACGAAATGCATCAGGCGATTTGTATGTACGCTGAACGCGCGGCGGAAAAACTGCGGGCAGAACGACAGTACTGCTGCACTATCAGCGTATTCATGCGAACCAGCCCGCATGCCGAAAATGAGGTATTTTACGCGCCGCAGGCCGGTGGTCAGTTAACGATTCCGTCTCAGGATACCCGCGACATTATTCGCGTTGCCTGCAGCGCGCTGGACAGGATCTGGAAAGACGGTTTTCGCTATATGAAAGCAGGCGTCATGCTCAGTGATTTTTTTAGCCAGGGGATTGCTCAGCTAAACTTGTTTGATGAAAACGCCCCACGCCCCAACAGTGAGAAATTAATGGCGGTGCTGGATAACCTCAACAGCAAAAAGGGGAGAGGTACCCTCTATTTTGCCGGTCAGGGCGCGCAGCAGCAATGGCAAATGAAACGGGAAATGCTCTCCCCACGCTATACCACTCGGTTTTCAGATTTACCGGTGGTGAAATAGGCTGCTTTATTGCCTGTTTCTCGGAGTAATGTACTGGGTGTTGTGGGGAGTCCTGATTTTCCTTTCCATCATCAGACGCATTCGTTAGCATATTGTTTCGCAGCTAGGCGTATCTGTTTTTTTCAGGAAGAGGTTAACGTGTTCGCAGAGTATGGAGTTCTGAATTACTGGACGTATCTGGTCGGGGCAATTTTTATCGTTCTGGTCCCTGGTCCTAATACATTTTTTGTGCTGAAAAATAGCGTTGGGCGTGGGATGAAAGGTGGGTATCTCGCGGCAAGTGGCGTGTTTATTGGCGATGCGGTGCTGATGTTTCTCGCTTACGCCGGCGTTGCTACGATGATTAAAACGACGCCGGTGCTGTTTAGTATTGTTCGCTATCTCGGTGCATTGTATCTGCTTTATCTTGGCGCAAAGATGCTCTACGCGACGCTGAAATCAAAAGAAAACGCGTCGGCTGGCGAGGATGTCCCTTTTGGTGCGATTTTTAAACGCGCCTTAGTTCTGAGCCTGACCAACCCAAAAGCGATCCTTTTTTACGTGTCGTTCTTCGTGCAATTTATTGATGTGAACGCGCCGCATACGGGGCTGTCATTTTTGATTCTGGCTATCTCGCTGGAAGTGGTGAGCTTCTTCTACCTGAGCTTCCTGATTATTTCGGGGGCGTTTGTGACGCAATATATTCGGACTAAAAAGAAACTGGCGAAAGTCGGCAATTCTCTGATTGGTTTGATTTTCGTCGGTTTTGCCGCGCGTCTGGCGACGCTGCAGTCGTAATACCTACAGGCCCGTTTATTCTGACGGGCCTCTGTCTTTTCCTCCCGCAAATCAAGATACAGCCCTGATGTATAAACCTTTAAAATAACCAATAAATGGTATTTTAAATGCATATTATGAGGAGTAACCTTCTTACAGCAGCGATAAATGAAATACGCTGCGTTGTTGATGGAAAGAGGGAAGACAATGCTTCAAATTCCACAGAATCATATTCACACACGCGCCACGCCATTCTGGAACAAAGAGACAGCGCCCGCCGGAATTTTCGAACGCCACCTTGATAAAGGAACCCGACCGGGTGTGTATCCCCGTCTGTCGGTCATGCAGGGGGCGGTCAAATATCTCGGATATGCCGATGAACACAGTCCCGAGCCAGAAAAGGTGATGATTATTGAAGCCGGTCAGTTTGGCGTTTTCCCACCGGAAAAGTGGCATAACATCGAAGTGATGACTGACGACACTTACTTTAACATCGATTTTTTCGTTGCCCCGGAAGTGTTACTGGAAAGCGCAAACCAACGGAAAGTCATTCGCACCGGGAAGGAGTAAACCATGGGTAAAGCAACATATACCGTGACGGTGACCAACAACAGTAATGGCGTTTCGGTCGATTATGAAACTGAAGCGCCGATGACCTTGCTGGTGCCGGATGTCGCCGCAGAAGTCGTCAAAGACCTGGTTAATACCGTGCGTTCATACGACACGGAAAATGAACATGATGTTTGCGGCTGGTAACTCAGCCAGCTAACGAAAGCGTAACGCTTTCAGTCCTCTAAGCCGCATAGCGTGATGACCGCGCTGTGCGGCTTTTTTGTTAACGGTCTGGCAGACTACCTTACCCGCTGACATCAGTAGAAATAAAATATTAATAAAACCTTAAGAATATGGCATAGATTGCTAATGAATGAATATTCATAAAACTTATGATTCAGGTATCGAAAGCGGAACAGACTAAAATGCTTATGAAACTTGATACCCGAATCACCTCGATAACGGTGCTGCTTGTACTGGCCGCGATAGTTATCCCCTTCACTGCTGACTGGCATCTTCCCCTGCTTGATGGCGTCGTGGTGACGTGGATTGAAAACGGACAAGCGCTATGGTTGCTGTTTGGCGCGTTGTTTACCGCCTGGTATATCAAGCCTCTCTCTCGCCCGGAAGGGGCAAAACAGTTTTGGCTCTGGGCCGTTGTATGGTGGCTGGTGCTACTGGGGCGAAGCACGAGTTGGGGACGCGCTTATTTCCCGGACGAGCCCAGAATCATCTTCAGGGGTATCTCGGTGATATTGATCGCCGCACTCGCACTGCCGGTATTATTCTCGAAAACGCTGCGTCACGAGATTGTGCGTCGACTGCGTGAAGAGCCGTTCCCGTTGTGGCTGTTTGCCATAACCGCCGCGACTTTTTTGATTTCCGACGCAGTAGAGCATCATCGTTTGATGGCGCCCGTTTTCCTGCACAACCTGCACTATGCCGATCTGATTGAAGAGCTGTATGAATTGCCGTTTATGTTGGGATTATTTCTGATTACGCTGGGGTTTATGCAGCGGGAGAGAGTGGGCGAGAATGCCACGTCCCGGGTCGGTGATGTGCAGTTCGCGAAATAGTGGGTTAGCCGATACAGGTAGCCTGAGTCCGCAAATACGGACCCAGGCGAGATAATGACGCTTACGCGATGGCCTCACAGAGACGCGATTTCATTGCCGTGTAAGTGTCTACAGCATAGTTTTCTGCCCAGCGCTGATCGGCAATCGGCTCAATTTTCACGGCGCAGTACTTTGTTTCAGGCGTTTTTGAGATGGGATCAAGGTTATCCTGAGTCAGTTCATTACAGGCGCCAATCCACCATTGATACGTCATGTAGACTGCGCCACGGTTAATACGGTCGGAGACGTCGGCACGGCTGATCACCTTGCCGCGACGAGAACTGACCCAGACCAGATCGCGATGGCGAATCCCCAGTTTTTCCGCATCAAGTCCGTTGATTTGCACATTCCCCGGCTCATCAGCCAGCGTCTGTAACGCCGCGCAGTTACCGGTCATGGAGCGGCAGGAGTAGTGCCCGACCTCACGCACGGTGCACAGCACCATCGGGAAATCCTCATCCGGCACCTCAGCAGGCGCGCGCCACGGGGCGGCAAACAGCTTGCCTTTCCCGCTGGGCGTATCAAATTTGCTGTGCAGATAAAGATACGGGGTGCCGGGGTGATCAAGGTCAGGACACGGCCACTGAATATGCCCCATATCGCCCATTTTTTCGTACGTCACACCGTAGAATAGCGGGCATAACTCGCGCATCTCATCCCAGATTTGCTGATTATTTTCATACTTCATGGGGTAGCCCATTGCGGTGGCGAGCAGGCTGATTATCTCCCAGTCACGCTTCACATCGCCAGTCGGCTCAATGGCTTTTTCAAAACGCTGGAAACCACGATCGGCGCAGGTAAAGACACCTCCGTGTTCACCCCACGAGGTGGCGGGCAGAATCACATCCGCCGCTTCCGCTGTTTTGGTCATGAAGATATCCTGCACCACGACAAAATCCAGCGCGTCGAA
The DNA here is from genome assembly GCF_016811995.1 of Citrobacter sp. R56. Lineage (GTDB taxonomy): Bacteria > Pseudomonadota > Gammaproteobacteria > Enterobacterales > Enterobacteriaceae > Citrobacter_D > Citrobacter_D enshiensis. The sequence goes on along the minus strand of NZ_CP069159.1, from coordinate 2,621,068 downwards.
GCCTGAACGTACCAGCCCCAGGTCGGCCTCTGTTTGCAGCGGGTCTTCCCCCATGATGTAGTAAGCTTTGACTTTACCTTCGAGCGCCAGATGAGGCACCTCAGTGATACGGGTGCCGACTTTATCGTCCATCAGCGCGGCATCAATGCCCCAGGCGCGCGCAAATTTCTCTCTGACTGCGGGATCCGTCACGTCCTGATAACCGGGGAATTGATTGGGCAACACGCCCATATCGCACGCCCCTTGCACGTTATTCTGACCGCGAACCGGCCCGACGCCGACATGAGGACGCCCCAGATTTCCGGTCAGCAAGGCCAGGCTCGACAGACCGCGAACGACGTCAACGGCCTGACCAAACTGCGTTACGCCCATGCCCCACATCACCGTCGCAGAAGGGGCGGCGGCGAAAGTCCGCATCGCCTGACGTACTTGTTGTGCAGGGACGCCGGTTAAGTGTTCGACGGATTCTGGCGAAAAATCCTTCACGGTTTGCCAGTAATCCTCGAACCCTTCGGTGTGTTTTAACACATACTCCCGATCATAAAGCTGCTCATCAATCAGGACATAGCCAAAGGCGTTGACCAGCGCCATGTTGCAGCCGTTATTTAACTGCAGATGCTGATCGGCGATACGGGCCGTTTCAATGCGTCTTGGATCGCACACGATAATTTTGGCGCCGTTCTGACGCGCTTTAATAACCCGGCGCGCCACGATTGGGTGGGAGTCGGCGCAGTTGTAGCCAAAAATGAGCAGGCATTTGGAGTTTTCAATATCGCTAATCGCGTTGCTCATTGCGCCGTTGCCCAGCGTCTCCTGCAAACCAGCAACGGAAGGGCCATGGCACACGCGAGCGCAGCAATCGACATTGTTGGTATTCAGCACGGCGCGGGCAAATTTCTGCATGACGTAGTTCGTCTCATTCCCTGTCCCGCGGGAAGAACCGGTGGTCATGATGGCGCGAGGGCCGAAGGCCGCTTTAATTTCTGACAAACGCGTTGCGGTATAGCGGATGGCTTCATCCCAACTCACAGGGGTGAGTTTGCCGCCTTTTTCATAGCGAATCATTGGGCGGGTCAGACGCGGCGTCAGAAGACGTGTGTCGTTAAGAAAATCCCAACCGTAAAATCCCTTCAGGCATAGCTGATTCTGATTCGTTACACCTTCTGCACCTTCGGCGCGGATGATTTTGTTATTTTCAACAACAAGCGTGAGCTTGCACCCGGCCCCGCAATAAGGGCACACACTGGTGATTTTTTTCATCAATAACAGACCTGTTAAATGCTGAAATAGCGCGAATTGAAGAAGAAGTCAGCGCATTACAGGCGATGGACTTCGTTTTGTCGTAGCGACAGGGGAAGCTAAGCATAAATTGTGCCAAAAGCAGAAAACCAGAGACGGCGGGGCTTTGCTGAGAAGGTGGGCGAGAAATGACAGACGGATCGACAGAAATGACGGGCAGATGTCAAAAAAAAGCCCGCACTCATTGAGGCGGGCAAAACATACTGGAAGCAATGTGAGCAATGTCGTACCAAATACCCGAGTTATTTACTCAACTATTTGGTAATGAGAAAGATAATCTTTATCATCTAACATTTCAACCCTGTCTTTTATGCGTGTTTATTTGATCGAATAACGGAAGAACGTGAAATACTGAAAGGTGATGCTGATCACAAATTTCAATTTTCTGTCCATGTGCTATTCTTTTTAGCAGCGAATTAATCGCTGACGTAAAAACATAAGTGAGGAAAGAATGGGCATTATTTCATGGATTATCTTTGGGCTTATTGCAGGTATTCTGGCGAAGTGGATTATGCCTGGTAAGGATGGCGGTGGTTTCTTTATGACGATCATTCTCGGGGTCGTCGGTGCCGTGGTTGGGGGATGGATCAGCACACTTCTCGGATTTGGCAAAGTTGACGGTTTCAACTTTGGCAGTTTTGCCGTCGCCGTTATTGGTGCCATTGTTGTTCTGTTTATCTACAGAAAAATCAAAAGCTAAACGAAGAATATCGCAAGATAAAAAGGCTACCGACGGTGGCCTTTATTATTTTAAATGACCGCCGTTACCACCAACCCAGCGCCGTTCCTATTAGCGCAATAATGGCCACGCCGATCATGATAAGCGTTGTTTTTTTCACCGTTATGCTCCGGGGGTTGCGTAACCACCAATACAAAACCACGCTAAGAAAATAACCGCTGTAATAAAAATGACGACAGGAAAAACAATACCCAATCTCATGCTACCACCTGATTGTGTTATTTGATGACGCGCCAGAATAGCAGGGCTCAATGCGTGACAAAAGGTGTTTTATCTTTGCGCTTTTTATCCTGATACATAGCGCTATCCGCAGCGCGAAGAGCACTGTCAATGTCCGTCTCACGAGGATTGATTTCAATAACGCCGAGGCTGGCGCCAGGGTAAAACAGAACCTCGCCCTCGACCTGGTACTCCCCACGAATCTGCTGCTGTAGCCGGTCTTTTAACGTTTGCAGACTGAGGTCATTTTCATCGGCAAGACACACGGCCAGAAACTCATCGCCGCCTAAGCGGCCAATAATATCGTGTTCACTGCGCCAGTCGGTCAGGCGCTGACCGACCTGGATCAGAAACTGGTCGCCGGCTTCGTGCCCATAGCGATCGTTGATCTGTTTAAAATGATCCAGATCGATATACGCCACAATGACGTTGCGATTCAGATGGCTGGCCAGTGAGAAAAGGGTGTCCATATTCTCAAAAATGGCCCGTCGGTTTGGTAAGCGGGTAAGTGCATCAGTATACGAGTACGCGATAAGCGCCGCATTGGCCGATTGCAGTTGAGAAACCAGTGACTCTTTCTGAATATACTGGGCAATGAGTCCGGCAAACAGATGCAATACCTGTTCTCCACGGTGACTCAATTTATGTTGCTGCTTACTGGTGGCGCACAGCGTACCGTAAAACGTGCCGTCCGGAAGATGAACCGGCGTGCTTAAAAATGTGGTGATTTCCAGCGCCTGGGCGGCGGTGCAATCCGGCCAGCGCTCCGGGACGTTATCACTGTAAAAACAGTTATCGTCGATTGCGCGTTTACATAACGTTTCATCCCAGGGCACGGACAATCCTTCAGGAATGTGCATCTGCTTGCTGTTACGGGCATACAAGATGTGTTGCAAACGGGCGTCGAGATCGACCTTCGTCAGATAGGTTGATTCCATCTCGGTCACCATCTCCAGCATCTCCAGAAGTTGCCGAACCAGGCTTTCCAGAGACTGTTCGGTGGCGAGTGATTGCGAGACGCGGGCGAGGATCATATCTGGCATGACGCGAAGGTTCTCCCTGATTGGTAGCACAGTGTGCTGAAAATTTCTGCTTTGCTGGGCAGGTAGAGTATCACTTTGACAAATGAAATGTATCTGTTCTGCCAGAAAGTGAGTCACAGGGAAAAGGCGCAAATAAAACATGGAGATGCCTTATCAGACGGGTTACCCTGTCCGGATATTGCGTTAATGGGAGATTCTATGAAATTCGTTCTTGCTGTGCTGCCTTGTGTTCTGGGACTGGCTGCATGCTCATCTTCAACACTGCCTGATGCCCCTAAACCCCCTCAGGTCGGTATGGCGAATCCTGCGGCGGTCTATTGTGAACAAAAAGGCGGAACGCTCGTGCCGGTTCAGACCCCACAAGGCGCACGTGCAGACTGCAAACTGCCTGGCGGGGAAGTCATCGATGAGTGGGCGCTCTGGCGCAGAGATCATCCGGCCAACAAATGAGTGAATTAAAAACCGCGTAACCACTCGGCTAACACGAGAGCATGGTTTTGCCCGGTGTTTTTTGCTGAATACAGCAGCGTTAGCGTTTGCTGGCGGGCAATGTCCGCCAGCCGTTGGCCTTCCTGCGTATGTTGCGCCAGCTCTGCGCGGTACTGTTCTGAAAAGTGTGCGAAATCTATCGCTTCAGAGTGAAAGGCTTTACGCAATTCGGTCGATGGCGTCAGGGCTTTATCCCACTCATCACACGCTAGATCCGTTTTTTTGATCCCGCGTGGCCATAACCTGTCGATAAGCACACGATATCCATCGTTTTGATCTGCCGGGTCATAAACGCGTTTGCACTGAATTTTCATGTTTCCCTCTTATCAATTCGGGGGTTAACCGATCCCTATGATTGCCATAAAACAGGGTATGCCAGACTGACGCCATCGCGAACACTATAGCACCTGACGATGACGCCCCCTAAATTAAGGGATTGTGATAACCGCAAAAGATCGGTAGTTTGAGATTCCTTATGTTGTCCCTCATTGTACTGGCATAAGGAACTCCTCATGGAATTCTCCCCTGTTAAAGATACGCTACGCATCGCGCTGGTGGGTGATTACAACCCAGAGATCGTGGCGCATCAGGCTATTCCCCTGGCGATTGATGACGCCGCTGCTGTGCTGGAGCTCATGGCCGACTACGACTGGCTGACGACGTCTGATATCGGTAGCGCTGAAGATCTGGTGGGTTACGATGCGATTTGGGTGGTGCCTGGCAGTCCGTATCAGAATACGGAAGGCGCGCTGATCGCCATTCGCTATGCGCGGGAAAATAGCATTCCTTTTCTCGGAACCTGTGGCGGCTTTCAGCATGCCATTCTGGAGTATGCGCGTAATGTCGTGGGTTGGCGCGATGCCGCACACGCGGAGACCGACACTTCAGGCCGCATGGTGATTGCGCCATTGGCTTGTTCCCTGGTGGAAAAAACCGAGGCTATCGAACTGCGGGCGAATACGTTGATTGCTAAGGCGTATGGGCAGACGGTGATCTCTGAGGGCTATCACTGCAACTACGGCGTGTCTGAAGAATTTACCGCCGAACTTGAACGTGGCGATCTGCGGGTGACCGGCTGGGATGAAGCAGGCGAGGTTCGCGCGATTGAACTGGTGACGCATCCGTTTTTTGTCGGCACGCTCTTTCAACATGAACGCGGTGCGCTGACCGGCAAACCGGTGCCGCTGGTGCAGGCGATGCTGCGGGTCGCACGAGGTTAAACAAAAGGGCAGGTTATGACACCTGCCCGCAACGTTATTGTGTGGCGATCTCCCGGTTTCTCCCGGCGCAGAGTCCGAACACAGCCATCACCAGAGATAACACCGCCACCACCATCAGCGGAATGTGCCAGTCTCCGCGGGCGTCGTGAATTTTTCCCATCAACGGCGGACCGCACGCCGCGAGCAAGTAACCGACCGACTGCGCCATGCCCGAAAGCGCGGCAGCCTGGTGTGCAGAGCTGGCACGCAGGCCGATAAAGGTCAGCCCGAGGATCATCGTTGCACCGGAGCCAAACCCGTACAGCAGCGTCCACAGCACTGCTTGTCCCGGCATTAGCCAGATTCCGGCGGTACCTATCGCGCACATTAACGACACCCCGGCGGCAATACTGCGTTGATCGTTAAATCGGTGCAGAATCAGGGGGATCAGGAGCCCTGGTGCGGCGGTCGCCAGTTGCAACAGACCGTGAACGGAGCCTGCCTGCGACTCGCTGTAACCCTGGCTTATCAAAATCGCGGGTAGCCAGCCTATTATCACGTAATAAATCAGCGAGTTAATTCCCAGAAACAGTGTGACCTGCCAGGCAAGGGCAGAACGCCAGATACCGCGGGTGTGCAAAGCTCTGGAAGTACTCAGACTGGCCTGGGCGGTATTGTGCCACTGGGGTAGCCAGATGAGAAAGGCCAGCAACGGGAAGGCCATCAGCATGAATAGCGCCCCGCGCCAGCCAAAGCCGTGTAGCGCTAACGGCACAACCAGTGCGGATCCGAGCGCGGCAGCAGCACCCATCGTGAGTGAATAGGCGCCCGTGAGTTTTGCCACATGCTGCGAGAAATCTCGCTTGATAAGCCCTGGCAACAGCACATTACCGAGGGCGATACCGCAACCGATGATCGCCGTTCCGCTATATAAAAAGCAGGGTGAGGGGAGTGAGCGTACGCCGATCCCGAGGCAGATCAGCAGCATGGCGGCAAACAAGCTGCGCTCCATCCCATATCGGCGAGCGATCGGCGCCGCCAGCGGCGAAACCAGCGCAAAGGCCAGCAAGGGTAAAGTGGTCAGGAGACCGGTTTGGGCCGTCGTCAGTCCGTAATCAGCACGGATAGCCTCCAGCAGCGGCGCCGCACCGGTGAAGGTAACGCGCAGCGTGGTGGCAATCATCAGGATACCGGCAATCAGTAAGCCGGTATTTTTGCCGCGTAATGCAGGTGAAAGGGTCATTGTCTTCTCATCGTGTCAGGCGAGGCGCTACCTTACCGTTTTTACAGGTTGGATGAATCAAGCTAAAATGACAGATTATCGCTAAAATCGGACAAGTTGATGATTGGTTTGAGACTGGATGGCTATGAGCCAGATCTTCACCACGATGTCGCCGTCGCGTTTTGTATCCGCGCCCGAGAAGACGAACTGTTCAGCCCATTGCATCAGCATCGCAAGGGGCAACTGATCCTGGCCCAGCATGGCGCGATCACCTGTGAAGTTGAAAATGCGATGTGGATGGTGCCGCCGCAGTACGCCGTCTGGATACCCGGTGGAATTGCGCACAGCAACCATGTTACCGCCGGAGCCGAGCTGTGCTTTTTGTTTATAGAGCCAGAAGCGGTAAAAATGCCGGAACGCTGTTGCACGTTGAAAATTGCCCCGCTGTGCCGGGAGCTTATCTTAGCACTGGCCGACAGATCGGATCTTCAGCGTACAGAACCGACCACACAGCGACTGACGCAGGTGCTGTTTGATGAGCTTCCACAGCAGCCCCAGGAGCAGATGCAACTGCCGGTCTCCGGGCATCCGAAAATTCGCCGAATGGTGGCGACGATGGCACGTGAGCCCGCCCAATGGCAGACGCTGGGGCAGTGGGCCAGTGAGTTTGCCATGAGCGAACGTAATCTGGCTCGACTGGTGGTGAAGGAAACAGGACTCAGTTTTCGCCGCTGGCGTCATCAGTTACAGCTTATCCTGGCGCTGCAGGCGCTGATTGACGGTAAAGGCGTTCAACAGGTGGCGCAAACGCTGGGTTATGACTCGACAACGGCGTTTATCACCATGTTTAAAAAAGGCCTGGGACAAACACCAGGCCGTTATCTGACGGGATTAACTACTGCTTCCCAACAATCAGCGAAACCAGTCCCGCCGCAATAAGCGGCCCCACCGGCACGCCGCGAAACAGAGCGACGCCGAGGACGGTTCCCACCAGCAGACCGGCGACAAGCTGTGGCTGGCTGCCCATCAGCGTTACGCCGCGTCCCCCTAACCAGGAGACAAATACGCCCACCGCAATGGCGACCAGTGATTTCCAGTTTGCAAAGGAGTGAATCAGCGTGGAGGGGGGAAGTGTTCCGCTGGCGATGGGCGCCATAACGCCAATTGTCAGAATAATAATCCCCACCGTGAGACCCTGTTTCTCAATCCACGGGAAAAAGGTATTTAGCGGGGTCACGCGGACGATAATCAGTACCAGAATTGAAACGGCGACAGTGGTGTTATGGCTAACAAAGCCGAGAGCCGCCAGTCCGAGTAGGATCAGCAGAGTGACATCAAACATCGGGGTTTCCTTGCCAAAAAAAGATAAGCCTGCTTACTGTACGCGTAAATGCGTAGCTGAACAGGCTTTTTTTGTTGCCGGGTTTTATTTTTAGGCAAATGCCCGAGGTCGGTTTTTAAACAGAAGAGGCTGTCATTAAATTGCCATCTATTTGCACTATCAATAACAAGTGAGTTTTCATTTTTGTCACCACGGGGTGAAACCATGAACGATCACATGTTTATTGAGACGCTGTTCATTACCTCTTCTTTTTTGGCCATAGCCGTCGTTATTGTGATTTCAGTGCTGGTTCTCGAAAGAAGCCATTAACTCACGATGATATGCGACGGAATGTGACCAGTTCTGGCTGGGCGATGCGAAGGTAATCTTCGGTCTTCAGGATGACGGATTTATCCAGTACGCCCGCGTTAAACGCGACCTCGCTAAAACGTTCGAACAGCAGCGGGTCGGCGACCAGTTTCAGCTTAGGATGGAAGCTGAAAGGGGGGATCGCGCCAAATACGCAGCCTGTCAGTTCGTCAACTTCTGCCGGGCTGGCAAGGGAGGCGCGCAAACCGCCCAGATGGGTTGCCAGTTGCGCGAGATCGGCCTGCTGATCGGCGGAAAGAATAGCCAGTACGTGCTGGTTGACGCCATTGCCTTTCACTTTGCAGACCAGCGCTTTTGCGCCCTGACCCAACGCTGTACCGCGGATTTCAGAAACGGCTTCACATTTGCCTACGGGCTCATGGCTGACCTCGCGCCAGCTCGCCCCTTCCTGTGATAATAAGGCAATCAATCGCTGATGCGTCGCGGTGCCTTTAACAACTTCGGTCATGCTTACTCCTGACTTCACAGAGAAAAATCAACGCGAAAAGACTATCACGAACGATCCCGCTTTTGTTGCTTGTTGAGGTAGAGTTGCGCATCGGAAGCCTGATATGCGTCATCAATAGTGTCATTCGCCTGCATGGTATACATTCCCCAGGAAAAGCTGATCGTTCTTTCGTCGGCGATGATTTGCAGGTGTGTCGCGATCCGCATCGGGAGTGTGTTCGCGGCGTCTACAGCATAATCGATAAGAATAATGCAGAATTCATCGCCGCCAAGACGAATGGCGTAATCGCTTTTACGAATTGATGCTTCAATGGACTTTGCGAGGATCGTAATCGTCCGATCGCCTTCCTGATGCCCGTGGGTATCGTTGATCATTTTCAATTTGTCGCAATCAATGGCGATGAATGTAACGGGCGTTCCTGATTTCACCAGGCGTTGTAAACGTAGCTCAAGGGTGGGCGTTAATATTTTTCGGTTATAGAGCCCGGTCATGGCATCGCTGATATTTTCACGCGTGATGTTGTGATACAGACGAAAATGCATTCTGACCATATTCAGTAGCAGCGCAGTGGCCAACAGGTAGAAGGCAAAAAGCTTCCAGGAAGAGACGACAAAGTACATTAAATCGAGGGACAGCGTGACACGCATCCCACCCGGAATGTTATGAACATGGTGAACATACGGGAAGAGATCGCTTTCACTCTGGTGAATGTCAATTGTGTTTCCTGATTCGATATCTGCCAACGTCACATTCAGATAACGCGAGACCAGAGGGCGGTCATCGGTATAAAAAATATTCTTCAGATTATCCTGGTTAATGTCTACCATCACCATGCCTTTCAACTTTCCGGATAAATAGACCGGCGTTAAAAAACTCATCACTTTCTTTTGTGTGAGATCGTCGTGATAGATGCTGGAAATAACCGTGCGACCGGTAAATAAATCATCAATATCCTCCCGGTCAATGCCTAATGTTGCATTTTGCAGGAAAGACCAGTGGTGCATCGAAAATTGGCGTGAATTGACCAGATCGTAGAAATAGATGTAGTGATTTTTCAAATCGAAATAATAACGGAATTTATACTCCAGCGTTCCCAGCCCCTGGTTGAAATCCACTTGCTGGCGATTGACGTTCACTGCCTGGTCGAAGGCCGGGAGCAAGAACACGTCATCGAGTTGTTCCGTGCAGCGTTCGGCAGATGTCTGCAACGTGCCGTGTAGCGCACGGTAATTATGCGCAGTGAGGTTGAGTCCGTGTGTATCGTTGAGAGTCTCAAAGGCAGCGCATAATGCGTTTTTCTCCGCTGTCGTTACAGGCGTTTTCGGCGAGGCGAATGTACGCATTAAATGCGCAGCAATACTCTGATTTTTATATTTATCATACAGAAAAGAGGAATCTGCTTTCTCGATGATGTAACGCATATAGGCGTTCATCGCCTTGTTACTGGCAATAAGTTCGTAAACCAGGAAAGAAGAGGTCAGGACGATGACGCTTGCGTAGATAAAGTGCCTGAGCGCTTTATGATGCAATTTCATGGTAAATGACACCCCTTGCCGATCGGAAACTGAAGATTATCGCACAATATCCGTTTGTACTCATAATGCAGAAGGTGTTAATTATACTCATGAACAGGATGTGGGACAGCGCTAATGAGGAAATAGGCGAAAAAGTAGGAAGACAATGGTCATACACATTGTGTATGACCATAATTAAAACAGCCCACTCAGGTGTGATGGATCACCACTTGATTACGGCCATTGTTTTTAGCTTCATAGAGTGCTTTGTCTGCCTGAACCATGATGTCCGAAGCGCTGTAATCTGGCGTGGTCGCAAAAAAAGCACCTATGCTTATTGTCATCGGTTCAGGGATATTATAAATGTTATTTTCTCCGGTGAGCATTTCAACATTTTTACGGATTTTTTCAGCAATAAATCTGGCCTGGGTTATATTAGTTTTATAAAGCATGACGCCAAATTCCTCTCCGCCCAGGCGCGCCAGCAGATCTTCTGAGCGAAGGCTTTGTTGTATAATATTAACAATTGAGATGATCACCCTATCTCCCACCACATGTCCCCATCGGTCATTGATTCTTTTAAAATGGTCAATATCGAGAAACAAAAGACAAAAGCATGTTTTGTTCCTGGTGTTTAATCGTAACTCGAGTTCATTAAAGAAATAGCGGCGATTATAGATATTGGTCATTACATCATGAACGGCCAGTTTGTTTGCTAAGTGTAACTCCTTAAATATGTTATGAATGAGAATTGAGATGATGAAAAGCTTACTGGCGACTTCGATCCCCCGACTGATATACCAGACAGTATAGTTATAATCATCCAGAGCCAGCAGTAATAAATTACAACATATTGCCGAAAGGCAAAGCAGGGCAATATAAGGCCAAAGATCAGATGCCAGTCGGGTTTGGGTGATGATAAAGAAAAGTAAAAATGACCACAGGCATATGATGATTTTAAGGTAGTTAGCGCCCCATGTGACGGCTTCATTTTTTCTGGAGTAATCGACAATAAACCAGCAATAATCTGGGTTATAACTGCTCAGGTTATGGGCAATCACAGGAAAGAAGAAGAACGGGATCAGCGACATTAGCAAAACGACGGTTTTTTTCTTATTATCGGTTTGGTCTACGTTATTGATGTCTGAACAGAACAGTGCCAGAGATAGTAAGAATATAAAGCTTAATTGTCGAAAGAGATAAAAGATTGAGATATCATTCGATTTCATCTGAATTAATGCGCTCTCGATAATCGGTTCCTTGATGATAAATATTGTTTCTACAAAATAAACCAGACTGCTCAGGAACGCTAAGCTCATAATGAGAGTTGAAAAATGACGGCTGTTGGCAAAATATTTTAAAATCATAAAAATGAAAATTATCGCGTTCAAGAAAAATAACGCCACGACAACAATAAGATAATTTAATTGCGGTATCGATTTTACGCTGGAATTTTCCTGATATAGCATTGTGAGACAAAATAAGATAACGAAAAGTAGCAGGGTGAATAAAAGAATGCTCCGTGCATTTATTTTATGCTTTTCCATAAAACAACTCTTAATGGCAATCGATTGTGATGTGGGTGGGATTCTATTGATGATAAAAATGTTCAGTGTTGATTGTGATCAACTATTTTCGTTCAGGGCAGGGACTATTCTCTGATAAAACGGAAAAGATAAATGTCTGATGTGAGTTTTTCCGAATGATAACGTGAGAAATAAATTATGTAGAGGTTTTGGGAATTAACGGACTTGATTATCAACACGGTGTTTATTAAGCCAGCAAGTAAAATAATCACCAGGAGAAATCAGCCAGTGGCGTTAACCGCTGGCTGATGGCGAATGATTAATCTCTGTTAGTGGCGCCTTGCTTATGAAAAAGCTCGCGGAATACCGGATAAATATCATCCTGATCGCGAATATGCTGCATCGCAAAGTTTTCGAACGTGGTTTGCAGATGCTCATATTCCCGCCAGAGGGTCTGGTGAGCGCGTCGGGTGATCTCGATATAGCTGTAATAGCGTACGACCGGCAGCAGTTTTTTCGCCAGAATTTCGTGACACAAAGGCGAATCATCCGCCCAGTTATCGCCATCAGACGCTTGTGCCGCATAAATATTCCATTGTGCGGGGTCGTAACGATCCTTCACCACATCATCCATTAATTTCAGGGCACTGGAGACAATGGTGCCGCCCGTTTCCTGAGAATAGAAAAACTCATGCTCGTCAACTTCTTTGGCCTGAGTGTGGTGGCGGATATACACCACCTCAACGTTCTTATATGTCCTGCTTAAAAACAGATACAGCAGAATATAAAAACGCTTGGCCATGTCTTTGGTGGACTGGTCCATGGAGCCTGACACGTCCATCAGACAGAACATCACCGCCTGGCTGGAAGGGTCAGGGCGTTTTTCGTAGTTCTTGTAGCGGAGATCAAAAGTGTCGATAAACGGCACGCGCGCAATTTTTTCCCGCAATTCGGCAATTTCTTTGCGTAGCCGCTCTTCTTCAAGTAACTGTACCGGTTCGCTTTTGCTGATGGTTTCCAGCGCGTCTTCCAGCTCATGCAATTCTCTGCGTTTACCGGCGGTCATTGCCGTGCGGCGCGCCAGAGAGTTTTGCAGAGAACGCACCACGCTAATGTTGGCCGGAACACCGTTAGAGGTAAAACCCGCCCGGTGCGTTTTATACTCGGTTAGCTGGCGTTGTTGGTTTTTCTTCAGGTTAGGCAGGGCCAAATCTTCAAAGAGCAGATCCAGATATTCGTCTTTTGAAATCTGAAAGACGAATTCATCCTGGCCTTCACCGTCCTGACTGGCCTGGCCTTGTCCGCTTCCTGAGCCGCCGCCACCGCCCTGAGGACGTTCAATGCGGTCATTTTGCACAAAATGATCGTTACCCGGGTGTACGCGATGGCGCAGACCGCCACGCCCCTGATGAAACATCGGTTCGCTGATATCTTCTGTGGGAATGGAGACGGACTCACCGCTCTCCACGTCGGTGACCGAACGCTTGTTAATGGCCTCGGAGATCGACTGTTTAATTTGCCCTTTGTAACGGCGTAAGAAGCGCTGGCGATTCACAGTGCTTTTATTCTTCCCATTCAGGCGCCGGTCTATAAACCAGGTCATATGCCCCCCGTACTGCATTTGCCAACTTCATGCTACGCCTGTAGCGCCGGATAAGCGCCGCTTATCCGGCCTACGGTTCGCTGTCGTTCCAGACCCGGTAAGCGCAACGCTACCGGGCTGGTTTTATGACGATTTACGTACGCGCAAATACCATTCGCACAACAGACGCACCTGCTTGCGGGTATAGCCTTTTTCCATCATACGGTCGACAAAATCGTCGTGTTTCTTCTGCTCATCTGTAGAGGTTTTGGCGTTGAATGAAATTACCGGCAACAGCTCTTCGGTGTTCGAGAACATTTTCTTCTCAATCACGGTGCGCAGTTTCTCGTAACTGGTCCAGTTCGGATTGCGACCGCTGTTATGCGCGCGAGCACGCAGAACAAAGTTGACGATCTCGTTACGGAAATCTTTCGGGTTGCTGATGCCCGCCGGTTTTTCGATTTTTTCCAGCTCTGAGTTCAGCGACTCGCGATCGAACAGCTGACCGGTATCCGGGTCGCGATACTCCTGATCCTGAATCCAGAAATCCGCATAAGTGACATAACGATCAAAAATGTTCTGCCCATATTCGGAGTAGGATTCGAGATAGGCGGTCTGGATCTCTTTGCCGATAAACTCAGCATATTTCGGGATCAGATAGCCTTTCAGGAACTCAAGGTAACGCTCTGCCTGCTCTTGTGGGAACTGCTCACGCTCGATCTGCTGTTCGAGGACGTAGAACAGATGCACCGGGTTGGCTGCCACTTCAACGTGATCAAAGTTAAAGACGCGGGAGAGGATCTTAAACGCGAAACGCGTTGACAGACCGTTCATCCCTTCATCGACGCCTGCGTAATCACGATACTCCTGGTAGGATTTCGCTTTCGGGTCGGTATCTTTCAGACTCTCGCCGTCGTAGACGCGCATTTTCGAGTAGACGCTCGAGTTCTCCGGCTCTTTCAGTCGGGAAAGGATCGAGAAGCGCGACAGGGTTTCGAGGGTTCCCGGCGCGCAAGGCGCGTGCGTTAACTCACTGTGATTAAGCAATTTCTCGTAGATTTTGATCTCTTCAGAAATGCGCAGGCAATACGGCACCTTCACGATATACACACGGTCGAGGAAGGCTTCGTTGTTTTTGTTGTTGCGGAACGTCACCCATTCGGATTCGTTCGAGTGGGCAAGGATAATACCGTTAAAGGGCAGGGCAGAAATGCCTTCTGTCCCGTTATAGTTGCCTTCCTGGGTCGCCGTCAGCAGAGGATGCAGCACTTTAATCGGCGCTTTGAACATCTCGACGAATTCCATAATCCCCTGGTTGGCACGGCACAGTGCGCCGGAGTAACCGTAAGCATCAGGATCGTTTTGCGCATGGTGTTCGAGTTTACGAATGTCCACCTTACCGACCAGCGCGGAGATGTCCTGGTTGTTTTCATCACCCGGTTCCGTTTTGGCGATGGCGATTTGTTCAAGAATCGACGGCCACACTTTCACCACGCGGAATTTGGTGATGTCGCCACCGAAGTCGTGCAGGCGTTTCGCCGCCCACGGTGACATGATGGTGCCGAGATAACGGCGCGGAATGCCGTACTCTTTTTCGAGAATTTGCGCATCTTCCTGCGGATTAAACAGGCATAACGGGTGATCGTTTACCGGGCTGCGTTCACCGTTTGCGCTCAGGATATAAATCGGAACAAGCTGCATTAAAGACTTCAGTCTTTCAGCAAGCGAGGATTTACCGCCCCCTACAGGCCCCAACAGATACAGGATCTGTTTCTTCTCTTCCAGCCCCTGCGCCGCGTGTTTCAGATAAGAGACAATCTGTTCAATCGCGTCTTCCATGCCATAAAACTCTTCAAAGGCGGGATAACGAGCAATCACCCGGTTTGAAAAGAGTCGAGAAAGTCGGGGTTCCTGGGCAGTATCGACCATAATGGGCTCACCAATGGCCATCAATAGCCGCTCTGCCGCGTTGGCATAAGCACTGCGATCTTGCCGACAAGTGGTAAGAAACTCCTGCAGTGTGAACTCTTCGTCCTTGGCAGCTTCATAGCGCTGGCGATAGTGATCGAATATATTCATGGTATGCCGTCCTTTCGTTTTTTAGCACATGTTAAGAGCCGTTCATATGAATAGTAGAGGCCCCCGGAAGAGGTAAACTGAACGACGCCTCTGCTGTCTCTTGTTGTAAAAAACAGCAACTCTCATGCCAAATTGGCGGCCAAGAGATCAACGTGCCCGGTGATACACCTTCTTAAAATTAAGCGTAGATGGCATTTGCAAAACTTGCCTGTGCGCTTAAATGAATTTCAATGGCATATCAATAACTCATCCACAAAAAATGCATATTTAATGTAAAGATAAAGGACGAAAATCACGCAGAATTCACCGGACTGAAAATGAAATGTCATCTGCTGCTGAAAAATTAGTCGGTTACATTTTGTGAGTAATAAGTAAAATGGTTGGGTTGAAACGTATTGGCGGTTACACTTTTGCTGCTAAACATTTGAATAAGGAATTATGGATTGTGACCAAACTCAAACTTCTGGCACTTGGCGTGCTTATCGCAACGACGACGAATGTCGCACAAGCTGAAAGCAACCTGACGTTGGGCGCAGGTGTTGGTGTGGTTGAGCACCCCTATAAAGATTACGATACCGACGTATATCCGGTTCCAGTCATCACCTATGAAAGTGAAAATTTCTGGTTCCGTGGTCTGGGTGGTGGATACTACCTGTGGAATGACAACACCGATAAATTGTCGATTACCGCGTACTGGTCTCCGATGTATTTCAAACCGGAAGACAGCGACAATCACCAACTTCGCCAGCTCGACAAACGTAAAAGCACCATGATGGCAGGGCTGTCTTACGTTCATAACACGCAGTATGGCTTCCTGCGCACTACGCTTGCGGGTGACACGCTGGATAACAGCAACGGCATCGTGTGGGATCTGGCCTGGCTGTACCGTTATACCAATGGCGGTTTGACATTAACGCCGGGTATCGGTGTGGAATGGAACAGCGAAAACCAGAACGAGTACTACTATGGCGTCTCGGGCAAAGAGTCTTCGCACAGCGGTCTGCGTAGCTACGACCCGAACGACAGCTGGAACCCGTACCTGGAAATTAGCGCCAACTACAATTTCCTCGGTAACTGGAGCGTGTACGGTACTGCGCGCTATACCCATTTGTCGGATGAAATTAGCGACAGCCCGATGGTAGACAAATCCTGGAGTGGTCTGATCTCCACCGGGGTTACCTACAAGTTCTGATTGTGCATCATTACAGTGCATTTTGTGCATCAAAACAGGGCGCTCGCGCCCTGTTTTGCATTACGGTAGTGCATAACACGGGAGGATACGATGACAGAAAAACAGGTTGTTTTTAGTGGCCAGCTCACACTCCCTGCGGTGGGACAGGGGACCTGGTATATGGGTGAAAAATCCCATCATCGACGGGCCGAGGTGAATGCACTGCGTGCGGGCATTGATTTGGGGTTAACGCTTATCGACACCGCAGAAATGTACGCTGAAGGTGCGGCAGAGGAGGTGGTCGGCGAAGCGCTGGCAGGCCGGCGTGATAAGGTCTTCCTGGTCTCGAAAGTGTATCCGTGGAATGCCGGAGGGCAGAAAGCCATTACCGCATGTGAAGGCAGTCTGCGCCGCCTGAATACCGATTACCTGGATCTCTATTTATTACACTGGTCAGGCAGCTATTCATTTGCAGAGACGGTCGAGGCGATGGAAAAGCTGATCGCGCAGGGAAAAATCCGTCGCTGGGGCGTTTCTAATCTTGATGATGACGCTATGCAGAAATTATGGCAGGTTGCTGGCGGGAAGCAGTGCGCCACCAATCAGGTGCTTTATCATCTGGCTTCTCGTGGGATTGAGTATGACCTGCTGCCATGGTGCCAGCAGCATCAGATGCCGGTGATGGCTTACAGCCCGCTGGCGCAAGCCGGACGTCTACGTAGCGGCTTATTGAACAATCCCGTCATTAATGAGATTGCCCATGCTCACCGTGCGAGCGCGGCGCAAATCCTGCTGGCGTGGGTCATTAGTCATCAGAGCGTGATGGCGATTCCAAAAGCGGCAAGCGTTGAGCATGTGCAGCAGAACGCGGCGGCGCTGAATATTACCCTTTCAGCCAGTGATCTGGCTGCACTGGATAAAGCGCATCCGGCCCCGAAGGGGAAAACCGCGCTGGATATGGTGTGACGATGCCGGATGTTATTTTCGTAGGCCAGATAAGACGTTAGTCGCCATCTGGCATTGTTTGCCGGATGGCGATGCTCACGCATCTTATCCGGCCTACAGAAACACCGGCATCACTTACCGCTTAACGTTTGGCGACGCGGATCGTTTGCGCCAGACGAGAAGGCTTCTCTTCGGTGGTCTTTTGCTGCGCGGTAGCGTACACCGTCTCGACACAAACAAACGTCTTGTAACCATCATCCGGCATATCACCCATGCTCACGGACAGCGCCGGGCCAGGGTTCCAGCCTACCACGTTGAGGTGGTGATGGTGCACGACGTCAATAGTGCGATTGAGCGCGTCATCGTGAATGACGCTGCAGGCCTGCGGATTCAGGTACACGCGGTCAGTCCTGTCCGGGAACGTTTGCACGCCGTCAGCCAGCACATCTTCTTTGGCATCGTTCACTTTATCGATAAAGCGATCGCCAAGACCACTGACTTTCACTGCCGCAATATCGCCGACGTTAAAATAGGTGTGCAGCGCGGAGGTTGTTTCAAACTCACCGTGGGCTTCCAGCTCAATCTCGCAGGTTTTCCCCAGTTTAAAACGGGCTAACAGCGTAAAGTCATGCGGCCAATACTTGCGGGTGGCGTCACTGCTTTGCAGTTCAAAGGTCAGGACCACGCCGTTATCGTCTTCGTTGTGCGCTTTCAGCGTCCACGGCAGGTTACGGGCAAAACCGTGAGCAGGCAGGCCTGCCTGTGCCGCCGGGCCAAACCACGGCCAGCAAATCGGCACGCCGCCGCGCAACGCGGTGCCTGTTTTGAACGGCGTCGTGTTGCTTAACCACAGAACTTCGTCTTCGCCTGCCGGTTTCCAGGAGAGCAGGTGCGCGCCCTGTAATGCGAAAGAGGCTTTTACCTGCGGGTGGTCGACAACGATCACCTCCAGCTCATCAAGCTGGCGGCGGGAGAGGACAGGGGTAATATGTTCGATTATCGGCAGTGCAAAAATTTTATTGATCATCACGTAATCCTTTCTCTTCAGGCAAAAAAAAGAGCGACCGAAGTCGCTCTCTTACAGATTACTGTTTCATCTCAACTTATTTGGAGATGTGAGCAATCAGATCCAGAACTTTGTTGGAGTAGCCGGTTTCGTTGTCGTACCAGGATACCAGTTTCACGAAGTTGTCGTTCAGTGCGATACCAGCTTTAGCATCGAACACGGAAGTGCAAACTTCACCGTTGAAATCGGTAGATACAACGTCGTCTTCGGTGTAACCCAGAACGCCTTTCATCGGGCCTTCGGAAGCAGCTTTGATTGCTTTCTTAATGTCTTCGTAAGAAGCCGCTTTTTCCAGACGAACAGTCAGGTCAACAACGGATACGTTCGGGGTCGGAACACGGAACGCCATACCAGTGATTTTACCGTTCAGCTCTGGCAGTACAACGCCTACAGCTTTAGCAGCACCGGTAGAAGAAGGGATGATGTTCTGAGCCGCGCCACGGCCGCCGCGCCAGTCTTTGTGAGACGGGCCGTCAACAGTTTTCTGAGTAGCGGTGGTTGCGTGAACGGTGGTCATCAGGCCTTCAACGATACCGAAGTTGTCGTTGATAACTTTAGCCAGCGGAGCCAGGCAGTTAGTGGTGCAGGATGCGTTGGAAACGATGTCCTGGCCAGCATATTTGTCAAAGTTAGCGCCTTTAACAAACATTGGGGTTTTGTCTTTGGACGGACCAGTCAGAACCACTTTTTTCGCGCCAGCTGTGATGTGCTTACGAGCGGTTTCGTCAGTCAGGAACAGACCAGTAGCTTCAGCAACTACGTCAACACCAACTTCGTCCCATTTCAGGTTAGCCGGATCACGTTCAGCGGTAACACGGATTTTTTTACCGTTAACGATCAGATGACCGTCTTTCACTTCAACGGTACCGTTGAAACGGCCGTGAGTGGAGTCATATTTCAGCATGTAAGCCATGTATTCAGCGTCTAACAGATCGTTGATTGCAACGATCTCGATGTCAGAACGTTCTTGAGCAGCACGGAAAACAATGCGACCGATACGGCCAAAACCGTTGATACCTACTTTGATAGTCATATATTCCACCAGCTATTTGTTAGTGAATAAAAGGTTGCCTGTAAAATTACAAAAACCTTACGCAGCGTCAAGCGGAATCGTGTCAATCATTGCGACAAATCAATCCTCTGAACAAGCTTTGCACGACTGATTCACCTCACTCTTCCTTTGGGCTTCAAACCACGTGGGGGCGGCGCCCCGAATTTTAAAGGGCAACTCAGATAAAAATGTGATTGCGATCACGAATCACGAGCTGCCATTTCGCCAGGATCAAGTTTAGAACAAAAGTTCGTACTGAGGTGTTAATGTTTTGTTAGAATCGGTTGCGTAATGTGAGCATGACTACAGCGAGATGCGAGTAAATGGCTAACCAACCCTCTCCGGAAGAACTGAAAAAAAATTTGTCGGAAATGCAATTTTACGTGACGCAAAATCACGGCACAGAACCGCCGTTTACCGGGCGTTTGCTGCATAACAAGCGGGGTGGGACCTACCATTGCCTGGTCTGTGATGCTGCGTTATTTCACTCCCAGACGAAGTTTGATTCGGGCTGTGGGTGGCCCAGTTTTTATGAGCCGGTCAGCGAAAAGTCAATTCGTTACATTAAAGATACTTCCCATGGGATGCAGCGTATTGAAATCCGCTGCGGGAGCTGTGATGCGCACCTGGGACACGTCTTCCCGGACGGCCCGCAGCCGACCGGCGAGCGTTATTGCGTCAATTCAGCCTCATTAAGCTTTACCGATGATGAAAATGGCGAACAAATCAAAGGCTGAAAAAACGATTCAGCAAATTATTCCAGAGGAGCGGACTTATCATGAACCTTGATGAGATGATCGACAGCATGACGCCGGAAGTTTATCAGCGGTTATCCACCGCGGTTGAACTGGGGAAATGGCCTGATGGCGTCGCGCTGACGCCGGAACAAAAAGAGAACAGTCTGCAACTGGTGATGCTGTGGCAGGCGCGTTACAACACCGATGCGCAGCATATGACGATTGACACCCAGGGTCAGATGGTGATGAAGAGTAAGCAACAGCTGAAGGCCGATTTCGGCATTGTACCGCCGCCGATAGCGACACTGAAAGTGCAGTAAGTTGTATTTGTTGCCCAGCGGTGCCAACGCTTGCTGGGCCTGTGTACGGGCCAGCCAGACCCAAAAAAGCGCAAAGGTTTTCACATCTACTCAGCTTTTTGGGCTTTTGACATTTACCCCCACGGCAATGGCTACGCGTTGGCTCTATGGCAACGTTTCGTGAAGTTCTTTTAACAGGGTGGTGGTGTTTTCTCTCTCGGCAGGTTGCTTATCCAGCAGATCCCATGCGCCGTTCACCGGTTTATTTCCGTCCATTCGGGAAACGGTTCTCTGTTTTTCGTGACGACTCGCCAAAAATCTCCGTCACGGCTTATATTTTCTCAGTTGCTAAGTTTTTTGTTGAGCAGCAGACGATGCCAAAAACAATCAAAAGCAGGGTAATGAGATGATAAGTCTCCAGCGTATTGCCGAGGAAAGCGATTCCCATTATCCCGCCAGAAATGGGGATGAGATGCGTGTAGATTTCGCTACGTGTCGTTCCTATCAGCGAAACACCTTTGTTCCAAAACACATAAGAAAGCCATGATGGAAAGATAATTAAATAGAGGATCCCGGCTATAACCGGAGGTGAAACCGTGTAAATCATACCGTGGAAGTCTTGCGAAAATGTGGCATGCAGCCAGTACATTGGCACAAGAATGATCGTGCCAATCAGGGAGCTGAAGGCAACAAATGAGGTATTTTTCACTTCTTTATTTTTGAGCCGCAACAACGCGCAGTAAAATGCCCAGCTCAATGCAGACACAATCGTCAGCACATCTCCCCAGCCGAAGGCCTGCAGACTGCTGGCGCCTTTAGCGTTGGAGAAGGCAAGATAGATAACTCCGGCAGTACTGGCAATGACGCCGAGGATATTTCTTCCGGAAATACGCTCCCGGAAAATAAAATAATTGATTAGCAACACCAGGCAAGGCGTGCTGGAAATATAGATGGACGCGTTTAGCGAGGTGGTGTACTGCAGCCCAATATACAAACTGAGAGGAAAACTAACCTGACCAAGCAAAGAGAAGAGAGTATTCATCCTGAGTTGACGGCGCAGTGCCGGATAGTCTTGAACAAATGTCTTCCAGTAAAGAGCAAACATCAGCAGCGTCGTGCCTCCCCAGCGTATAAGACTCAATCCGTAGGGATCGACATATTGCACCAGAATATGCCCGACGACATAATTTCCGCCCCAGAAAATGGCAGCCCATGTCAGAAATAAATAAGCCACGGCTAACTCCTTAAATGACTCGCAATACTGCTCCCAGAGCGTGGCGTAGATTGTAAGGGGATAAGATGGCGGTTTTTTGTGACTGAAATCGCAGGGGTTCATTGGCTTTATGAACATAAAAAGCGGTTTTTGCTGTCATGGCGGCAATATGAGGGGAAAAAGGCATCAGCCACCGCCGATGCCCGAATAAAACTTAAGCCTGCGTCTCTTCCCAGTCCTCCAGGGTATACAGCGTTGCGCCTGCGCCCGACATCTCCATAAACGCCTGTGTGCTGTCCTGCGGCTGGATATTCACCCCCCGGCAGCCGTCGGTGATAACGCTCACCGTATAGCCCAGTTGTAACGCGTCCAGCACGCTAAACTTCACACAGTAGTCGGTTGCCAGCCCCATGATGACCAGCGCCTCTATGCCATTGTCACGAAGCCAGGCGTCTAACGCCGTTTTCTGGCGACGGCCGTTATCATAAAAAGCACTGTAGCTATCAACTAACGGGTTTTCACCCTTATGGAAAATAGCCGTAATGGCGCGTTGATTGAGCAGGGGGTGGAGCGCCGCACCGTCGCTGTTTTGCACACAGTGATCGGGCCAGAAGGTTTGTGGTAAACCATCGAGCGTGCCCTGACTGTACGGCTGCGCCTGATGCTGGCTGGCAAAACTCCCGTGCCCGGCGGGGTGCCAGTCCTGACTGGCGATCACGGCGTCTCCCCGGGAAGCACACCAGGCAATCAGTTGGTTGGCAACCTCTACCGTACTGTCCCCTTCAGGAACCGCCAGTGCGCCACCGGCACAAAAATCATTCTGCAAATCGACCAGTAACAAGGCCCGGTTTGTCATTTCGTCCTCCTGAGGGCGACTCAGTCGTCCGGCGTCAGTTCACCGCGAAGGTTCTGCGTCATCGCGGTGCGAATGGTTTGTGTGTCTACGCCCTGGCTCAGCAAATAATGCAGTTTGGTCAGCGTCGCTTCAACGGTCATGTCGGCACCGCCAATCACCCCGGCGTGCGCCAGCGCGTTGCCCGTGGCGTAACCGCCCATGTTCACTTTGCCGGACATACATTGCGTAAGATTGACGACAACAATACCTCGCGAGCTGGCCTCTTCCAGTTCTTTAAGGAACTCTTTGTTTTGTGGCGCATTTCCCACACCATAAGAACGCAGAATCAGCGCTTTTACCGGCTGGCGCAGGAAGTTACGCACCACATCGGCGGAAATTCCCGGATAAATGGTCACCACGCCAATCGGCTGTGGGGTGATCGTATGCACCAGTAATTCACCTTCGCCGTGCGGTGCGGGTGGCGTACCCAACCGGCGAATATGGATCCCGGCTTCCAGCAACGGCTGTAGATTTGGGGACGCAAAAGCATCAAAACCGTCTGCGTGCGCCTTGGTGGTGCGATTACCGCGAAACAGGCGATTATTGAAAAAGAGCGTCACTTCGTTGATCGGGTAATTTGCCGCAATATACAGCGCATTCAGCAGATTGATTTGACCATCTGACCGCAGCTCCGCCAGTGGGATTTGTGACCCTGTCACTATGACCGGTTTACCCAGATTCTCCAGCATGAAGGAGAGTGCAGAGGCGGTAAACGCCATGGTGTCGGTGCCGTGCAAAATGACAAAACCATCGTATTCGTCGTAATGCGCTTTGATGTCTTCGGCAATATGCTGCCAGTCTTCCGGCGTCATATCGGATGAATCCATCAGGGGGGCGTATTCATGAATGGTGAAGTCTGGCATTTCAGGGCGATGGAACTCGGGCATCAGCGCCAGTTGACGTTGAAGATGGCCGGAAACAGGAATGTAGCCTTGTTCGGAACGCTGCATACCAATGGTACCGCCAGTATAAGCAACGTAAATCGATTTCTTCTGCATGATATTTTCTTCTGGAAAATAAAAACCCCTCTTCTTGTGAAGAGGGGTTGAGGATTAGCGAACGTTCGCGCAGGTTAAACAGAACGCATAACGGTTTTGTGGATCATTAAACGCCGCCAGCTTGTCGCTCTCCGCTTTGACCACGTTTGCCGCAGAGACCAGCGGGGCGGGCAGCATTGCCTGAATCGCTTCCGGCAGCACTGCGCGGACCGAGCCTGACATGCTGTCCATGACCAAATCAAAGAAGGTCGGCTCATCCTGATAGTAATCAATATGCCATTGCTTCAGTTTGGCCAGTTCAGCGGCTTTGGCGACCGCATCGTCAAAGTCACCCAGGCTGTCGACCAGACCGTTGGCTTTCGCATCCTGTCCGGTCCAGACATGGCCCTGCGCAATCTTATCAATTTGCTCCGGCGTGGTCTTACGTGCATCCGCCACCAGCGTGATAAAGCGCTTGTAACCGTTCTCAATACTCAGTTGTATCATCTGCTGCACTTCCGGCGGCAGGGCTTTGGTCATCGACATATCCGCCAGCGGGGAGGTGGAGACGCCGTCAGTATGGACGCCGATAGAATCCAGACTGTTTTCAACGGTATTGATCACCCCGAAGATACCGATAGAACCGGTCAGGGTGCTGGGGTTGGCCACAATATAACTGGCAGGCGTTGAGATCCAATAACCACCGGAGGCGGCCATGCCACCCATAGACACCACCACTGGCTTACCTGCCGCTTTCGCTGCTGCCAGTTCTGCACGGATCACTTCGGAGGCGCTGACGCTACCGCCAGGACTGTTGACGCGCAAGACGATCGCTTTCACTTTAGGATCCAGACGCGCATCGCGGATCTGCGAGGCAGTAGTGTCGCCACCGACATTCCCCGGCGTCTCTTCGCCATCCATGATTGCGCCATTCGCGAAGACCACGCCAATGCTGTCGCCGGTATCGGAAGGGGGATTCAGCGAGTAATTGTAATAGCTGATGGCGCGGTAATTATTTTCCTTTTTGCTCCAGCCAAACTGTTTGGTCAGCGCTTTTTCCACGTCGGCGCTGGAGGCGAGTGCATCCACCAGTTTGTTATCCAGCGCGTATTTCGCCGTGTCGCCATCCACTTTGCTCAGCCCGTCGAGCATGGCCTGCGCGCCGGGGAAGACCTGCTGGGCAGGGATCTGACGGTTTGCGGCAACCGTATTCAGGTAGTTTTGCCACAGCTCGCCAATCCAGCGACTGTCTGCTTCGCGCGCTGCCGGAGACATATCGTCGCGAATAAACGGTTCAACGGCGGATTTATAGGTTCCGACGCGGAAAACGTGCGTGGAGACTTTCAGCTTATCCAGCAGGGATTTGTAATACAGGCCATTGGTGGCAAACCCGTGCAGATCGACAGCGCCTTGCGGCGAGAGCCAAATTTTATTGGCGAAGCTCGCCAGATAATACTGCCCCTGAGTGTAGTTTTCGCCCACGGCAAAGACCGGTTTACCGCTGTCGCGGAACTCGCGCAGCGCCTTACCGATATACTGCATGGAAGGTTGATCCGCCCCGGCGAAATTTTTCAGGTCCATCACAATGCCGGTAATATTACGGTCGTCCTTCGCCTGACGAATCGTATTCACGATATCAAACAGCGAGTTTTCTTGCAGTCGGTCAGAACTTGCGCCAAAAAACTGGCGACCCAGAATGCCCAGGCGGTTGGTACTGGAGGGTTTATCGACGATCACGCCGGAAATATCCAACAGCAGCGCGCCACGCGCCGTTTGCTCGCTGGTATGACTGCTGCTGACCTGCATCCAGATGCCCACACCGACCAACACCAGCAGAATAAAGAACAGGTTAAGCACCAGTTCACGCACGAAATTCAGCAGTCGCCACGTCCATTTAAAAAATCCGGCAATAAATCGCCACAGGGTTCGCATGTATACTCCCTAACCAAAGAAACACAACGCCACTCTCGTCGTACCAGGAGAAAGCGCTAAGATGAGGCTATCGTAATGACCCAACCGGCTCTTGTCAGCAGGAATCACTGCCTGTGCTGTAACAAAATCTGCTCTCGTGTTAATTTTGTGAATTAACATCATTGCTGGAGTTAACTAAATGGATGCACTCGAATTACTTGTTAACCGCCGTAGCGCCTCTCGTCTGACTGAACCTGCTCCCGCCGGTGAACAACTGCAAAACATTTTGCGGGCAGGCATGCGCGCACCGGATCACAAATCTCTGCAACCCTGGCGTTTTTTTGTGATTGAAGGCGAAGGGCGCGAACGGTTTAGCGCCACGCTGGAGAAAGCCGCTATCGCGGAGGACGGGGATGAAAAAGCTGTTGAGAAAGCCCGCTCAGCGCCGTTTCGCGCGCCGCTGATCATTGCCGTGGTGGCGAAGTGCGAAGAGAACCATAAAGTACCGGTCTGGGAACAACAGATGTCCGCGGGCTGTGCGGTGATGGCGATGCAGATGGCGGCGATCGCGCAGGGCTTCAATGGGATCTGGCGCAGTGGCGCATTAACGGAAAGCCCGGTCGTGCGCGATGCGTTTCAGTGCCGGGCGCAGGATAAAATTGTGGGATTCCTCTATCTGGGGACGCCGCAACTGAAAGCCTCGACGAGCATTAACCTGCCGGATCCGACTCCCTTCGTCCGTTATTTTTAAGATATTCGACGAAACTGTCTGGATTGTGAGCAAAGACGCCGGAATTCAGACAGTCACTCTTATCACATCACTGAATGAGCGTTACCATAGCCGGATTGCAATGACAGGAGATGTCCATGAGCGAGCAAACTATTCGTTTAACGCAATACAGCCACGGAGCCGGTTGCGGTTGTAAAATTTCCCCCAAAGTGTTGGAAACCATCCTGCACAGCGAGCAGGCGAAGTTTGTCGACCCGAACCTGCTTGTGGGTAACGAAACCCGCGATGATGCGGCGGTGTACGATCTGGGTAATGGCACCAGTATTATCAGTACCACTGACTTCTTTATGCCTATAGTTGATAACCCGTTCGATTTTGGTCGCATTGCGGCGACCAACGCCATTAGCGATATTTTTGCGATGGGCGGCAAACCGATTATGGCGATCGCGATTTTGGGGTGGCCGATCAATACGCTGTCCCCGGAAATTGCCCGGGAAGTCACGGAGGGCGGGCGTTTTGCCTGCAAACAGGCCGGTATTGCGCTGGCGGGCGGTCACTCCATTGATGCGCCGGAGCCGATTTTTGGCCTGGCCGTTACCGGCGTTGTGCCTACTGAGCGCGTGAAAAAGAACAGTACCGCGCAGGCCGGGTGCAAGCTATTCCTCACCAAACCGCTGGGGATTGGCGTACTGACCACCGCAGAGAAAAAATCACTGCTGAAGCCGGAACATCAGGGACTGGCGACGGATGTGATGTGCCAAATGAATATTGCGGGCGCGGCGTTCGCCAATATCGACGGCGTGAAGGCGATGACCGATGTGACCGGTTTTGGTTTGCTGGGGCACTTAAGCGAGATGTGTCAGGGTGCAGGGGTACAAGCGCAAATTGATTATCAGGATGTGCCGAAACTGCCGGGCGTTGAAGAGTACATCCAACTGGGCGCAGTGCCAGGCGGTACGGAACGCAACTATGCGAGCTACGGGCATTTGATGGGCGAGATGCCGCACGCGGTACGTTCTCTGTTGTGCGATCCGCAAACCTCCGGTGGACTGTTGTTGGCGGTGACGCCGGAATCCGAAGCGGAAGTGAAAGCGACCGCGGCGGAGTTTGGTATCGATCTGACCGCCATCGGTGAGCTGGTTGAAGCCCGTGGCGGACGCGCCATGGTCGAGATCCGTTAATTCGATGCGGTTGTATATTGCCGAAAAACCGAGTCTGGCTCGCGCCATTGCGGACGTGCTGCCAAAGCCGCACCGTAAAGGCGATGGTTTTATCGAATGTGGCAATGGACAAGTGGTGACCTGGTGTATCGGTCACCTGCTTGAACAAGCGCAGCCCGACGCGTATGACAGCCGTTATGCGCGCTGGAGTTTAGCCGATCTTCCGATAGTGCCGGAAAAATGGCAGTTGCAGCCGCGTCCTTCCGTGACGAAACAGCTCAACGTTATCAAACGATTCCTGCATGAAGCCAGCGAAGTGATTCACGCGGGAGACCCCGATCGCGAAGGGCAGTTGCTGGTGGATGAAGTGCTGGATTACCTGCAACTGGCCCCGGAAAAGCGCCATCAGGTGCAACGTTGTTTGATCAACGATCTCAACCCGCAGGCGGTCGAACGGGCGATTGAACGTCTGCGCTCCAATAGCGAATTTGTGCCGCTGTGCGTCTCGGCGCTGGCGCGTGCGCGTGCCGACTGGCTGTACGGCATCAACATGACCCGTGCATATACCATTCTGGGGCGCAACGCCGGTTATCAGGGCGTTCTCTCGGTGGGGCGCGTACAGACGCCGGTTCTTGGGCTGGTGGTGCGCCGCGATGAAGAGATCGAAAATTTCGTCGCCAAAGATTTCTTTGAGGTTAAGGCGCATATTGTGACGCCGGCCGATGAGCGGTTCACCGCCCTCTGGCAGCCCAGCGAAGCCTGTGAACCATATCAGGACGAAGAAGGGCGTTTACTTCATCGCCCGCTGGCGGAACACGTGGTAAACCGTATCAACGGGCAGCCCGCGGTGGTCACCAGTTATAACGATAAACGGGAATCAGAATCAGCGCCGCTACCGTTTTCACTCTCCGCCTTGCAGATTGAAGCCGCCAAACGCTTCGGCCTGAGCGCGCAGAATGTGCTCGATATTTGCCAGAAGCTGTATGAAACCCACAAGCTTATTACCTACCCACGTTCCGACTGTCGCTATCTGCCGGAAGAACATTTTGCCGGACGTCATGCGGTGCTGAACGCCATCAGCATCCATGCGTCGGATCTGTTGCCGCAGCCTGCGGTCAATCCGGATACCCGTAACCGCTGCTGGGATGACAAAAAAGTCGATGCTCACCACGCCATCATTCCGACTGCGCGTAGCTCATCGATCTCGCTGAACGACAACGAAGCGAAGGTCTACAACCTGATTGCACGCCAGTATCTGATGCAGTTTTGCCCGGATGCGGTGTTCCGCAAGTGCGTCATTGAACTGGACATTGCGAAGGGCAAATTTATTGCCAAAGCCCGGTTCCTGGCGGAAGCGGGATGGCGCACGCTGCTGGGCAATAAAGAACGTGATGAAGAGAACGACGGCACGCCGCTGCCGGTGGTCGCGAAAGACGATGAGCTTTTATGCGAGAAAGGTGAAGTGGTCGAGCGTCAGACGCAACCGCCACGCCACTTTACGGATGCGACTTTGCTCTCGGCAATGACCGGTATCGCTCGTTTTGTGCAGGACAAAGATCTGAAAAAGATCCTGCGTGCAACCGACGGCCTCGGCACCGAGGCGACCCGTGCCGGTATCATTGAATTACTGTTTAAACGCGGTTTTCTGACCAAAAAAGGGCGCTACATTCACTCTACCGATGCCGGAAAAGCGCTGTTTCACTCGCTGCCGGAAATGGCGACCCGACCCGATATGACGGCGCACTGGGAGTCGATCCTGACCCAAATCAGTGAAAAACAGTGCCGTTATCAGGACTTTATGCAGCCATTGGTCGGAACGCTGTATCAGCTGATCGATCAGGCGAAGCGTACGCCGGTAAGGCGCTTCCGAGGAATTGTTGCGCCGGGCGGCGGCGAGAAAAAAAAGTCCGCGCCGCGTAAACGCACGGCGAAAAAAAGCCCGCCATCAGCTGAGGCGGGCCTGTAACACTGTGTAGGCCTGATAAGTCGTCGTAGGCCGGATAAGGCAGTTATGTCGCCATCCGGCATTGTCTGATGGCGCTACGCTTATCAGACCTACAGAACGTTAAATCACGCCTTGCGCCAGCATCGCGTCGGCCACTTTGACGAAGCCCGCAATGTTTGCGCCACGAACGTAGTTGGTATGTTTATTTTCACCGCCGTACTCCACGCACGCGTGGTGAATATCCAGCATGATGTGGTGCAGACGTGCATCCACTTTTTCTGCCTTCCAGCTTAAACGCGCGGCGTTTTGCGCCATCTCCAGCCCGGAGGTCGCTACGCCGCCTGCGTTAGCCGCTTTACCCGGCGCGAACAGTACGCCCGCTTCCAGGAACAGATCGGTGGCTTCGATGGTGGTAGGCATATTTGCGCCTTCCGCCACCGCTTTCACGCCATTGGCGATAAGCTGGCGAGCTGCATCGACATCCAGCTCATTTTGCGTTGCGCATGGCAGGGCGATATCGACCGGAACTGACCACGGCTGTTTGCCTTCCAGATAAGTCAGGCCAAACTCACGCGCGTAGTCGGCGACGCGACCATCGCGGCTGTCTTTGATGGCGCACAGGCGCGCCAGTTTTTCTTTGGTAAAGCCGCTTTCGTCAACGACGGTACCGCTGGAGTCGGAGGCGGTGACCACACGCGCGCCAAACTCCATCGCTTTTTCAATGGCAAATTGCGCCACGTTGCCAGAGCCGGAAACCGCCACGCGCATCCCTTCAAACCCGAGACCGTGGCGTTTGAGCATCGCTTCGGTGAAGTAGACCAGACCATAACCGGTCGCTTCCGGGCGGATCAAGCTACCGCCGAACGAGAGACCTTTGCCCGTAAAAACACAGGCGCTATTGTTGGAGAGTTTGCGCATCATGCCAGCCATAAAGCCCACTTCACGCCCACCCACGCCGATATCACCGGCGGGTACATCCGTATCCGGCCCCAAATGACGGTACAGTTCGGTCATCAGCGCCTGGCAGAAACGCATCACTTCGCCTTCACTTTTGCCTTTCGGGTCAAAATCGCTACCGCCTTTACCACCGCCCATCGGCAGCGTGGTCAGGGCGTTTTTAAAGGTTTGCTCAAAGCCGAGGAATTTCAGAATCGACAGGTTAACCGAAGGGTGGAAACGCATCCCGCCCTTATAAGGACCGATCGCTGCGTTAAACTGTACGCGCCAGGCCCGGTTGACCTGAACCTGATTGCGGTCGTCCAGCCAGACAACGCGAAACTGGATCACACGTTCCGGCTCAACCAGACGTTCCAGCAATGACATTTGGCGATAACGGGGATTCTGCTCAAGGAAGGGCCACAGGGTGGTCATGACTTCACGAACGGCCTGCGCGAACTCGGTTTGATTCGGGTCGCGCTTTTGAACATGGTTGAGAAACGACTCCAGAGAACATGTCTGATCCATAGATTTAAAAACCTCTTATATTTTAATGTGGTTGTAATTGTGTTTTATGTGAATAGGTGTTTGCAGATTTTGAATATAACATCAGCAATGTGACGCTAAGCAAGAAAAAAATCGTCGCACTAAGCAAATTAATAACGAGGCGGGCGTCATTACCAAAAGCGATGGTCAGAGGGCTAAAGTTTCTGCCATTGACGACCGTTATAATGGAAGACGAGTTCAATTTAAAAGGAATGACTATGCGCCGTTTATTGATGGCCGCTGTTGCAGTGGCGCTTATGCCTTTTGCTGTACAGGCGAATGACCGCTATCGCCCGGATATCGACGTCAACGTGCCGCCGGAGGTCTTTAGCTCCAGCGGACAGCGCCCGCAGCCCTGCAATCAGTGCTGCATCTACCAGGACCAAAATTATTCAGAAGGGGCCGTCATCAAAGCCGACGGCGTGTTGTTGCAGTGTCAACGTGACGAGAAAACCCTCAGTACGAATCCGCTGGTCTGGCGTCGCGTAAAACCCTGAATGCCTCTAATAGCGGAATGTCTGCCGGGGCGAGCGGATAATTAAGCGCATCTTCAGGCGAACACCAGAGTAGACGCTGGTGTTCATGCGCGCGCAACGTACCGCTAAAGTCCGGCACATGCCAGGCATGCAAATGAATTAACCGACCAGACACTTCGCGCTGATGGCTGGCGATATACTGCCCAACCACCGCGTCGATCCCCAGTTCTTCCCTGAGTTCGCGCGCCAGTGCCTGTGGCTGGCTTTCGCCGGACTCGACTTTACCACCCGCAAATTCCCACATTCCGGGCTGGTCGGCGTGTTCCGGGCGCTGAGCCAGTAAAATTTTGCCATCACGTTCAATGATAGCGGCAACGACGTCGAGAGATTTCATTATATTCAACACTGTCTGACGAGAGAAAATGCCATAATATCCGCAGTTTTATCTAATCTGAAGACCTTTACGCTTACGGGAGCGCTTGTGCTTGATCGCTATCTTCACCCTGGAATTAAACCCCTCCTGCATCGATGCGCCAGCCTCCTGGATAAACCGGCGATTACGCCTGACGGACTGACGCTGCTTGGATTTGCTATCGGTGTCCTGGCCTTGCCGTTTCTGGCATTAGGCTGGTATCTGGCCGCGCTGGTCGCTATTGTGTTGAACCGGTTTCTGGATGGTCTGGACGGCGCATTAGCCCGACGTCGGGGGCTGACGGATGCGGGCGGATTTCTCGACATCTCGCTCGATTTTCTCTTTTATGCGCTGGTTCCGTTTGGCTTTATTCTTGCCTCCCCGGAGCAAAATGCGCTGGCCGGTGGCTGGCTGCTGTTTGCGTTTATCGGCACGGGCAGCAGCTTTTTGGCCTTTGCCGCGCTGGCGGCGAAACATCAGATTGATAATCCCGGCTATGCGCACAAATCGTTTTACTATCTCGGTGGGTTGACGGAAGGGACGGAGACGATTCTGCTGTTTGTGTTGTGTTGCGTATTCCCGGCCTATTTTTCGTGGCTAGCGTGGGTATTCGGCGTGTTGTGCTGGATGACGACCTTTACGCGGATTTGCAGTGGCTACCTGACGCTGAAATCGCTTCAGCGTGCCGGATAAGACGTGTAGCTGGATGGCGCTACGTTTATCCGGCTACACAATGTAGCGCCATCAGGCATTTACGATTTAGTTGCTGCTGTCCGGACCACGCTCGCCGGTGGCGACCGGATTTTTCGGATCGCTGCTCCACTCGTACCAGCCGCCGTCATAGACGGAGACGTTTTTCCAGCCCATCGCGCGGGCATAGATAAAGGTTTCTGAAGCGCGCCAGCCGGTGCCGCAGTAGAAGGAAACCTGCTGATCCGGCAGGATATTCCACTGCTTCCACATGGCGGCGATATCGTCTGCGCTACGCATGGTACCATCCGGATTGTGGAAGTCTTCCATGTGCGTAGAGTCGCTGCCAGCGTGGCCCCAACGCGCACCGGCAATCTCGCCTTTCGGTTTGATGTAATTGTACCCGCTGGTGGTACCAATAAACTCAGGCCAGGAACGAATGCTGACCAGCGAAGCATCCTGGCGATGCAGCAGGGCGCGAGCCTGTTCCATATTCAGCATCAGCTGCGGTTGCGCCGGAATGGTCACGCCGAAATCAGGCTCCGCTTTCACCTTAGGCGGTGTGCCGCGTTCTACCGGCAGGCCTGAATCGGACCAGCTTTGCCAGCCGCCATCAAGCAGGCGAACATCCTTCACACCGGCATAGAGCATGATCTGCGCGACACGCGCTGCCGCGTAAACGTCGCGACCATACAGGACAACCGTCGTATCGTGGCGGATGCCATGCTTCGCCAGCATCGCTTTCAGCTGAGCATCGGACACTTTGTTCCACAGCGGCTCGCTTTCCACTTCGTTGGTATCGATGTAACCGGCGCCAGGAATGTGGCTCATCAGGTAGAGTTTTGGCGCGCCCCAGCCCGCTTCGAGGATTTTCCAGTCACCGGCAGGTTTTGCCGTCACGGACTTCTGTTGCTGAAGATCGTGCAGCCACTGCGGGTAAACCAGTTGTTCAAAATGCGGCAGTCGCTGCAGGCGGGAAGGCTGTTGCAATGCGTCGCTGAGGGTGGAAATTTGCTGTAAACCGGCTTTTTGCAAACGCGATTTGACGGCCTGCATGTCGGTTTCATTACCGTACAGCGCCACCGGGGTATCGGCGTTTAACTGATGCGTCTGGAGCCAGGCGGTGAGCTGCTCATCGTTCATTTTATCGAGCCAGCTCGCGGAGAGATTCAGCGCGGAGGGTTCGTGCCCTGAGGGGCCGTTGAGCGACTGTGGCCAGCCGTTGTAGAAAGCGCTTTGACGCGTATCAATGGCAGCGCCCTGTTTTTGTTGCAACTGGTGGAGGGTGAGCGCCTGCGACATTTCAGCAGCCTGCGAAGAAGCGCAAGCGAGCCCTAAAGCCAGTGCCAGCGCGGTCATTTGAGAAACACGTTTCATCGAATAGCCCGACATTGAAATAAGAGGGCGCTATTTTCTTCCTGCCGTGAGGCAAAAACTTTGCGTTAACGCAGTTTGTGCGCAAATTCACGCCCAGTCAGCCATTTGCAACACCACACCACCCGGTGGAATATCCTGCACGTCATGGCTGACCTGCACCACGGGAATTCCCTGCTGGTGTACTTCAGCAAATACCCACTGGCGAAAGGCTTCGCGAAGTTCCGTATCCAGGCGGCTGAACGGCTCATCCAGCAATAGCGCCTGCGGTTGCGCCAGTAGCGCACGTAGCAGGGCAACACGCGCCCGCTGACCGCCGGACAACGAGGTCGGATCGCGGTGATAAAACCCCTCCAGCCCGGCACGTTCAAGGGCTTGCTGAACGGCGTCTCGCCGCGCTGAACCTTTCAACCTGGCGGGGATTGCCAGCAGCAGATTTTGCCCGACGCTGAAGTGATCGAACAACAAGGCATCCTGGAACAGAATGCCGATTTGTCGCTCAGCGGTGGGCAAACCATCGATGCGTCGCGTATCAAGCCATAGTTCGCCACTCGCCTGAAAATGCGAAGACAACGCCCCCACCATCCAGGAGAGTAGGGTCGATTTGCCACAGCCAGAGGGTCCCATTAAAGTGACAATGTCACCTTTATCGACAGCAAAATACATCTGTTTAAGCAGTGGCACTTGTCCCACATGCAGTGAGAGATGGCGAACAGCGAGCATTAGCGGAGTCCTTGTCGTGAATAGCCAATCCACTTTGAAATGAGCGCGGTCAGCGCGAAAACCAGCAGCGGGAGCAATAGCTGCCACAAGGCCTGAGCCGCCAGGATTGCGTTGCTGCCGCCGCTACTGAGCGCGACCGCTTCGGTGGTGAGTGTAGGATAGCGACCGGCACCCAGCCAAAGTCCTGGCATATACTGGGCGATACTGACGGAAAATCCTACCGAAAAGGCCAGCAGAACCGGACGGACCACCAACGGACATTTTACGCAGCAGAATATCTTACCTTTTGTCCAGCCCAGCGTTTGCGCCACCAGTATCAGCCGTGGGTCGATGCGCTGCCAGGCCGGACGTAGCGCAAACAGCATCCAGGGGATGACCCACAGCAGATGCCCCCAGATAACGGTGGCGAACTGACCGTCCAGTTCCAGTCGCAGCGCGAGGGTATATTGCCCGCTCACCAGCGGTAGCGCCGGCAGAATAATCGGCAACCAGAGCCAGCGATGCCCGCGTGCGGGTCCCCATTCCAGCCATAAAAGAATCATGATGAGTCCGATGGCGCTGGCAGCCAGGCCCAGGTACAGACTGTTGAGTAACGCCTCAGGGTTGACGGACGCAGGGTGAGCGATAAGCGCCAGCAGCAGGGCGCACAGCACGCCCGTTACCGGCAGCATCACCGAAAGCGTTTTGCTTGGTCGCGTGGATGAACGGCGGTGACGCACGCCGCTGATCGCGGGGAGAGTGCGTTGCCAGCAGCGCCAGAGCAGATAGCCTGTCAGCGCAAACGCGGCGAGCAGTCCCACCAGCAGCAAACTGGCCAGCGCGCCTTTGATCTGTTGTTCGCTATCTCCCTGACTTAACCATTGCCAGCTTAACACCGCCAGCGTAGGTGGATTGCCTGGCCCGAGAATAATCGCCACGTCAACCACCGAGAGGGACCAGGCGACAACCGCCAGCATTACCGCGCCTAGTGCAGGCGCCACAGAAGGTAACAGCAGCCAGTTCAGACATTGCAGACGGCTGTAACCCAGCGTATCCAGCACGATAACCTGTTGGGAAAGTTGCTTCTCACTGAGTAGTGCTGCCAGGATCCACAGGATAAAGGCGCTCTCCTTCACCGCCAGGGTCACGCCAAGCCCGATACCATAGCGATCCATTAGCGGGGAGAAATAAGGGAATATCTGGTACAGCCACCCGCCTTCCGCAAACAACAGCAGCGCACTGGTGGCAAAGGCCACGTGCGGAATGGCCAGCAACCACGGTAGACGCGCGCACAGACGCAGCCACTTCGCACCTGGCCAGAGGGCGACAATCACCGTCAGAGCAATCGCCAGCGCGCCAACTGTGGCAATGGTCACCGAGGTCAGCGTCGCCAGCAGTGCCTGTGATAGCTGCGGGTCGGCAAACAGCGCCAGCCAGTGGTTGACGGACAGCGCGGGAATGATAAGCGCGAACGCGGCGGGAACCAGCGGCGAATAGATCACCGCTATAGTGCACCAGAGCAGCGAAATTAACGCGTACCGTAGCGGCGTAGCCATTCTTGTTCCAGTGCGTTTACCCATGCGGCATGAGGTTCAGGCAGTACGGCGGGCAATCCTTCCGGGACTCGCGACTGCAGAACGTTACGTTGGGCATCCGGGAGCTTTTGCGGATCCAGCACCGAAGGGTCGCCCCAGAAGGTGGGATCGGCTTTGCGTAACTGTGCCTCAGGGGAGAGCAGAAAATTGGCGACCACCTTCGCACCTGCGCTGGCACGGGCATTCGCCGGGATCGCGACGAAATGCACGTTGCCTACCATGCCCTGAGAAAAGCCAAAACTGTAGGCAGTAGCGGGGAGTTCGCCGCTGGCGATCTTTTGCTGCGCATGGGCAGGATTAAAGGTCATGGAGAGGCGCAGCACACCGGCGTTGAGCAGCGCGTCCAGACGGGCAGGTGATGGCGGAAAATCGGCTCCTTTTCGCCATAACCAGGGATGCAGTGCATCGAGATAGTGCCAGAGTGGCGCGGTAACGTCAGCAAACGTGGCGCTATTGGGGGCGATTTTCAGGGCATCAGGCTGGGAGGTAAGCGTAATCAGCAGCTGTTCCAGAAAGGCGGTGCCGGTAAAATCCGGTGGACGCGGATAGGTCACGGTTCCTGGATGCGTTTTGGCAAATTCCAGCAGCGCCTGCGGGGTTTTGGGTGGTTCGGGCGTGGTCGCGCTGTTGGCAATAAAGGTTAGCTGCGCGCCGCCCCAGGGCGATTCAGCGCCTTCAGTGGGAATGGCGAAGTCCTCGTCCACCGGCTGTTTTGTGTCCACAAATCGCCAGTTTGGCAGCGCTTGCGCCCATCCGGTTTGCAGCAATCCGGCCTCTTTCAGCGTCCGGAAGTTTTCGCCATTCACCCACAGTAAATCCACCGAGCCGCCTGTTTTACGCCCGGCGGCAGACTCCGTCTGGATGCGTTTAACGGCATCGGCGGCGTCGGCCAGACGGACAATTTTGAGGTTGATGGCGTAATGGGTTTTCATTTCGCCGCTCACCCAGTCGAGATACTGATTGACGGCATTATCGCCGCCCCAGGCATTGAACCAGACGGTCTGACCTTTCACCTCATCTTTGATGTGTTGCCAGTCGAGGGCATACGTGGTCTGGGAAAAGAGCGACAGGATCCCCAATAACAATACACAATGGCGCATATTTTCCCCTTATTATTCTGATTTCGCGTCTGATGACGGCCCGCCCGGAAGGCGACACAGCCCCTGAGCGGGAATGTCCATTGACGAGTTAAAACGCGCCGATAAATTTTGTAGGCCGATCAGCGCCGTCAGTTCCGTTAGCGCCTGTGCGTCAAAGTGGGCGGTCAGCGTGCTGCGCAGTGCGTCATCGACGGTAGGGGGAGTCATGGTGGCGGCTTCAGCATACTCCAGCGCCAGACGTTCCGACTCACTAAACAGCGGACATTGCCGCCAGTCGCTGACGGCCAACAGTTTGTCCGTACTGCCTGTGCGTTCCGCGATTTTCATGTTGGTGATATCGACACAAAATTCGCACAGGCACATTTGCGCTATTCGGGCGCTGACTAAGGCGCGTAACACAGGATCCAGCGGCGAGCGTTTGCGCTCCAGATAACCCACAAACATAGAAACCAGATAAAAGATAAAGGGAATACGCCCCCACCAGCGGATCGGGCTGAGCACTTCGCCGTAATGGCGGCGATGCAGCCACGCCTGGGGACGTAAAATCAACGGGATTTTGTTCAGAGGCGGCAACCCCATCAGGAACTCCTCTTTTGACGTTCGCTATAGAATTTTCGGGCAGCAAAGACAACCACCGTTAGCGCGAACAGAATAAACAGTCCGGTCACGAACCAGAATGTGCCACCGGTTAACAGGCTTCCTGCCCACGAATAGACGATGGTTGCCGGTAGTTGGCCCAGACCTGTTGCGATAAAAAAATGACGAAAACGGATCGACGTCAGACCGGCGGCGTAACTTATCGGATCGAAAGGGACAAAAGGCAGCAGACGACAGATCAGAATAGTATGTTTACCGTAACGCGCAAAAAAACCGTCCATGCTATCCAGCACGGCTTTGCCGGTTAATTTCTCAACAACACTACGGCCCATCACCCTGGCGATGAAAAAACAGAGGGCGGCGCCCGCCATTGCGCTTGTCCAGGAGAGCAGGCCGCCCCAGAAGGCACCGAACAGCGACGCATTGGCAAAGGTGATGAGAAACGCCGGAAGCGGGGCGGCAATGGCCTGCAAGATCATCAAAATGAAAGAGACTACCGCCGCCTGGGCGCCGTACGATTGAATAAAACGTTCAATGCCCTGTTGGTCCACGGCGGCAAAGGCCGCAATACTGTGATTAATAAACGCATGAACGCCGGGAAGCAGCGCCCATGCTAACAGTGTGGCTGCCAACAGGATGATGATTCCGCAGCGGTAGTACCAGAGAATACGCGTTTTATTATCCATCATCCTTTACCTGTTAACTCAGTCAGCGACTTTGAATGTCACGGTAGCCAGCGTGCCGTCTGGCGGTAATATCGAGGCGTCACCTTTAAATTTCACTTCGCCGCGTTTTTCGACCGCACCATAGGTATAGGTGGCGTTGCTGACAATGCCGACAGGACAGCTATCCAGACACACCAGGCAACCGGTTTTCATCTCTTGTGCTGCCTGCAAATTACCGCCGAAGCGCATATCCAGAGTTTTGCCATTACTGTCATTGATAACGTCATTGAAGGAATATGCTTTAGCCGCGCCTTCCCAGTTGACCGACATATCCAGTTTACTCCCGGCGACATGGGTGGTCTCTTTATTCTCCATCGTCATATTATCACCCGGAGTGGCACCGGCTTGTTTCAACGCGTCATACAGTGCTTTGGGATCGGCATAGCCGATAAACAGGGATTTATGACCATTGGAGCCGCCTTTATAGACAATGCCGTGGCGGGTATCGTCGGTAAGAAATCGCCCGT
Organism: Citrobacter sp. R56; assembly: GCF_016811995.1. Lineage (GTDB taxonomy): Bacteria > Pseudomonadota > Gammaproteobacteria > Enterobacterales > Enterobacteriaceae > Citrobacter_D > Citrobacter_D enshiensis. The sequence goes on along the minus strand of NZ_CP069159.1, from coordinate 2,582,278 downwards.
TAATTTGCACCAGCAGGGTGACAGTGTGCGCCTGTGAATCGATGCGCAGCGGCTTACTCTCCGAAAGACCATCATATTCTGTCTTTTGTGTGGTCGCCGCCGCGTCGGTTTTTTGATCGCAGCCGCTAAGCCCTGCGACAGCCAACAGGCACAGTGCCGTGAATCCTTTTTTCCATGTTGTTGTGTGATGTTGCATCGCTCTATCCTTTCGTATTATTCGATGAGTAGGTCGGTGGGCTGTTCGGTGTATCGGAAGCATGCAGATCAACCCGTTTATGTCGGGCATATATTTTGGCAAGCTGAATTAAAATAAATAACGACAGACCTGCCAGACAGAGTTTCACAATAAAGAGCGTTGTAACCCCTTCGCTGGCGAGTTCACTGGCCATCAGGGTATATATCAACAGTCCGGGCAGGGTGGTGATGGCGGAAATAAACGTAAAAGGCCAGAATGAGATAGCCGTCAGGCTGTAAGCATAATTTTGAATGTTGTAGGGAAATAATGGAATCAAACGCGTAAGGATTAAAAAATCAGTACCGCTGCGGATGATACCTTTCTCAATCGCCTGAAATACGGGCGTGTGGCCGACGTATTTAAGCAGCAGATCTCTGCCCAACCAGCGGGCAAGCAGAAAAGATAATGAGGAGGCCAGGGTTGCCGCCACCAGGGAGAGCAGCGTTCCCCAAAGGGGACCAAATACCACACCGCCAACAATGACCAGCACGCTGCCGGGCATCAGGCAGAGCGTGGCAACAATAAATAACAGAATATACAGGATGTAACCAGGCGTGCCGCTTTGGCGAACGATTTCTTGCAGATGGGGTAAATTAACGACTAAATCAAAGAATCCGAATGAATGAATAGCGTAAACCACAATGCCAAATAACAGACAGGCGATCGGTAATTTACACTCGGCTTTCATCGCAGCGGTTTCCTATATCAAGACTTGATAATAGAGAGTTTGTCGGGAAACAAAAAACGATTGTGACAGTATAATAAACGGCAGTAAGTAACAAATTCTTACTGCCGTTTTGTTGATTTTACTCAATATATTTAACGTCCTACGCCACGTAGCCGCCAGGACGTCAGCATGATTTATCCGCGAAAGGTGGCCCAGATTGGCGCATGGTCGGAGGGTTTTTCCATGCTGCGGATTTCATAGTCAATCCCCGTTTCTACGCAGCGTTCTGCCAGCGGATTGCTCGCTAACAGAAGATCTATGCGCAGGCCACGGTTATCGTCAAATCCTTTCGAGCGGTAATCAAACCACGAGAATTTGTCGACGGTTTCTGGATTTGCCTGGCGGAAGGTGTCAACCAGACCCCAGTTCATCAGCCTTGCCATCCATTCGCGCTCTTCCGGCAGGAAGGAACACTTACCGGTGCGCAGCCAGCGTTTGCGGTTCTCTTCACCAATACCGATGTCCAGATCGGACGGGCTGATATTCATATCGCCCATGATCAGCACGGGATTCTCTTGTTTTAGCTCTGTTTCCAGATAGTTTTGCAGGTTCTGGTAAAACTGCGCTTTTGCCGGGAATTTCAACGGGTGGTCGCGGCTTTCGCCCTGAGGGAAATAGCCGTTAATGACGGTGATATTTCCCAGTGGAGAGGGGATTTCCGCCATGATGAGCCGGCGTTGTGCTTCTTCATCGTCTTGCGGGAAACCGCGACGCACGGAAATCGGCGTCTCTTTGGTCAGCAGCGCTACGCCGTAATGGCCCTTTTGCCCATGATAGAAGACGTTGTAGCCCAGTTTTGCCACCTCTTCGAGAGGGAACATGTCATCGTGAACTTTTGTCTCCTGTAAGCCAATAACATCCGGTTGGTGTTTTTCGACAATGGCTGCCAGTTGATGAGGGCGGGCTCGCAGGCCGTTGATATTAAAAGAGACAAATTTCATAGTTGCTGCCACTTTGTAAGGTGAATAGTGCAAGGATGTTAGCAGAAATTAGGCTAACTGACTGCCACTTGTCGTGAGATTACGGCGATGGGTGTGAATGGTATTAACAATGGCGCAAAAAACGCACTGTTTTAGGGCGCGCTGCGTCAGAATGAGGCAGTCATTTCCGATAAATTTCGTATACGATCACAATTCCAGAATTATATTTGGCAACTGAATAATATTGCGTTTTTTCCTCTCCATACTCACCGGATACGCAAACATATTCACTTTTTATGCAATTAAAGTGAATATCGTTGGGTCGTAACCGGTTGATTTTCCGTTCTCATCTCCCGTTTATGCATTTTTAGCACTGGCTGGCACGAACTCTGCAATCTACATTTACAGCGCAAACACTCATATTTTTTAACATAAAAGTAACTTTTAATTTACCCAAGAGGTCGCTATGTCTCTGTCAGTTACGCGTGAAAACTTTGATGAATGGATGATGCCCGTATACGCACCCGCACCTTTTATTCCGGTTCGTGGGGAGGGCTCGCGCTTATGGGATCAGCAGGGTAAAGAGTATATCGACTTCGCGGGGGGGATCGCCGTTAACGCGCTGGGGCATGCGCATCCGGCATTGCGTGAGGCATTGAATGAACAGGCGGCAAAATTCTGGCATGTCGGTAATGGTTACACCAATGAACCCGTGCTGAGACTGGCAAAGCAGTTGATTGATGCCACTTTTGCCGAACGTGTTTTCTTCTGTAACTCAGGCGCGGAAGCGAACGAAGCGGCGTTAAAACTGGCGCGCAAGTACGCCCATGACCATTTTGGCAGCCATAAAAGTGGGATCGTCGCGTTCAAGAATGCGTTCCACGGGCGGACGCTGTTCACTGTCAGCGCAGGTGGACAACCGGCCTATTCGCAGGATTTTGCACCGCTGCCGCCGGATATTCGTCACGCCGTGTATAACGACCTCAACTCGGCAAGCGAACTGATCGACGACACCACCTGCGCGGTGATTGTGGAGCCGATGCAGGGTGAAGGCGGTGTGCTGCCTGCGACAAAAGAATTTTTGCAGGGGCTTCGTGAACTGTGCGAGCGCCACAATGCATTGCTGATTTTTGATGAAGTACAAACCGGCGTGGGTCGTACGGGTGAACTCTATGCCTATATGCATTACGGCGTGACGCCGGATCTGCTGACCACCGCGAAAGCGCTTGGCGGTGGTTTCCCCATCGGTGCGCTGTTGACCACCCAGCGGTGTGCCAGCGTGATGACGGTGGGCACCCACGGCACCACCTACGGCGGTAATCCGCTGGCGTCGGCGGTGGCCGGAAAATTACTGGATATCGTTAATACTCCTGAGATGCTCAATGGCGTCAAACAGCGTCACGACTGGTTTGTTGAACGGCTGAATGCCATCAACGCCCGTTTTGGGTTGTTCAGTGAAATCCGGGGCCTGGGGTTGCTGATCGGTTGTGTGCTGACGGCCGAATATGCCGGGAAAGCTAAACTGATCTCCCAGGAAGCGGCACAAGCCGGTGTCATGGTGCTGATTGCAGGTGGCAACGTGGTGCGTTTCGCCCCTGCGCTAAACGTCAGCGCAGAAGAAGTCTCTACCGGGTTGGATCGCTTCTCCCTGGCCTGCGAACGCATTAAAGAAGGGGGTTCATCATGATGGTGATCCGTCCCGTCGAACAAGCGGACATTACCGCGCTGATGAAGCTTGCCGCGAAAACCGGCGGCGGGCTGACCTCGTTACCGGCGAATGAAGAGACGCTGATTGCGCGAATCGATCGCGCGATAAAGACCTGGCAGGGTGAATTGCCAAAAAGCGAGCAGGGCTACGTGTTTGTGCTGGAAGAGAGTGAAACCGGCGCGGTGGCGGGCATTTGTGCTATTGAAGTGGCGGTGGGGCTGAACGACCCCTGGTATAACTACCGGGTCGGGACGCTGGTACATGCATCGAAAGAGTTGAATGTTTACAACGCGTTGCCGACGCTTTTTCTCAGCAATGACCATACCGGTAGCAGCGAACTGTGTACGTTGTTTCTCGACCCGGAGTGGCGCAAAGAGGGGAACGGGTATCTACTTTCGAAGTCGCGATTTATGTTCATGGCGGCATTTCGCGACAAGTTCAACGAGAAAGTGGTGGCCGAAATGCGCGGCGTGATCGACGAGCACGGTTATTCCCCGTTCTGGCAAAGCCTTGGGAAACGCTTTTTTTCGATGGAGTTTAGCCGGGCCGATTTTCTGTGCGGTACGGGGCAGAAAGCGTTTATTGCCGAACTGATGCCCAAGCATCCTATTTATACGCACTTTCTCTCTGAAGAGGCGCAGGCGGTGATCGGCGAGGTGCATCCGCAGACCGCGCCCGCTCGCGCGGTGCTGGAGAAAGAAGGTTTCCGCTACCGGAACTATATCGATATTTTTGACGGTGGCCCGACGCTGGAATGCGATATTGATCGCGTGCGCGCGATCCGCAAAAGCCGACTGGTGGAGGTTGTTGAAGGACAGCCTGCGCAGGGGGAGTTTCCTGCCTGCCTGGTCGCCAATGAAAACTACCACCATTTTCGCGCCACCTTGATACGTACCGACCCTGACACACAGCGTCTGGTGCTGACCGCAGCGCAATTAGATGCGCTGAAATGCCACGCGGGAGATAAGGTTCGTCTGGTGCGTCTGTGCGCTGAGGAGAAAACGGTATGACGCTATGGATTAACGGCGACTGGATAACCGGTCAGGGAGAACATCGCATTAAAACCAACCCGGTGACCGGAGATGTCCTCTGGCAGGGTAATGATGCCGATGCGACGCAGGTTTTACAAGCGAACCGCGCGGCGCGGGCGGCGTTCCCCGGCTGGGCGAAACGCGCGTTCAATGAGCGACAGGCGGTGGTGGAAAAATTTGCGGCGTTACTGGAGAGCAATAAAGCGGAGCTCACGACCATTATTGCTCGTGAGACCGGTAAACCCCGCTGGGAGGCGGTGACGGAAGTGACGGCAATGATCAACAAAATTGCCATTTCAGTGAAGGCCTACCATACCCGCACCGGAGAACAGCACAGTGAACTACCGGATGGCGCGGCGACGTTGCGCCATCGTCCGCATGGTGTTCTGGCGGTGTTTGGCCCGTACAATTTTCCCGGACATTTGCCGAACGGCCATATTGTTCCGGCGCTGCTGGCGGGGAATGCGCTGATTTTTAAACCCAGCGAGTTAACGCCGTGGACGGGCGAAGCCGTCATGCGCCTGTGGGAACAGGCCGGTTTGCCGCCAGGCGTGCTGAATATGCTGCAGGGTGGGCGCGAAACCGGGCAGGCCCTGAGCGCGCTGGACGACATTGATGGACTGCTTTTCACCGGTAGCGCGAACACCGGTTATCAACTGCACCGCCAGCTCTCCGGCCAGCCGGAAAAAATCCTCGCGCTGGAAATGGGCGGCAACAATCCGCTGATCGTTGAAGAACCTTTGGATATTGACGCGGCAGTGCACCTGACCATTCAGTCGGCGTTTGTCACCGCCGGGCAGCGTTGTACCTGCGCGCGTCGCCTGTTGGTGAAAAAAGGGGAATTGGGCGATGCGTTCCTGGCGCGTCTGGTCGAGGTCAGCCAACGGCTGACGCCAGGGGGATGGGACGACGAACCCCAGCCCTTTATGGGAGGATTGATCTCAGGCCAGGCGGCGCGTCACGTGTATGACGCGTGGCAAAAACTTGAATCGCTGGGCGGGAATACGCTGCTGGCACCGCGTGTGCTGAAAGAGGGCGCATCGCTGCTCTCACCGGGCATTATCGAGATGACCGGCGTGGCGAACGTGCCGGATGAAGAGGTGTTTGGCCCGCTGCTTGGGGTCTGGCGCTATGACGATTTTGATGAGGCGATTCGGCTGGCGAATAACACCCGCTTTGGATTGTCGTGCGGTCTGGTCTCGCCGGATCGTGAACAGTTTGAGCAACTGTTGCTCGAGGCGCGGGCCGGGATCGTCAACTGGAATAAGCCGTTGACCGGGGCCGCCAGTACGGCACCGTTTGGCGGCGTTGGCGCGTCGGGCAACCACCGGGCGAGCGCCTGGTACGCGGCGGACTATTGTGCCTGGCCGATGGCGAGTCTTGAATCACCGGCATTAACCTTACCCACCTCGCTCAGTCCCGGACTCGATTTTTCTCATGAGGAGCCGGTATGAAAGCGCATGAAGTCAATTTCGACGGACTGGTCGGTCTGACGCACCATTATGCCGGATTGTCATTCGGCAATGAGGCGTCGACCCGTCATCGTTTTCAGGTGTCGAACCCGCGGCTGGCGGCAAAGCAGGGGCTATTAAAGATGAAGGCGCTGGCGGACGCCGGGTTTCCGCAGGCGGTGATCCCGCCGCATGAGCGTCCGTATCTTCCCGTACTCCGACAGTTGGGTTTTACCGGCAGTGACGAGCAGGTGCTTGAAAAAGTGGCGCGCCAGGCGCCGCAATGGCTCTCCAGCGCCAGTTCGGCTTCACCGATGTGGGTAGCCAATGCGGCGACAGTATGCCCTTCGGCAGATGCGCTGGATGGCAAAGTGCATTTCACCGTCGCCAATCTGAACAATAAATTCCATCGTTCTCTGGAAGCATCGACCACCGAGTCATTATTACGGGCAATATTCCGTGATGAGCAGTTTTTTTCCGTTCACAACGCGCTGCCTCAGGTCGCGCTGCTGGGCGATGAAGGGGCTGCAAACCATAACCGACTGGGGGGCGATTACGGCGAGCCAGGTGTGCAACTGTTTGTTTATGGCTGTGAAGGGGGAAATACCTTACGGCCAGCGCGCTATCCGGCACGGCAAACGCGTGAGGCCAGCGACGCCGTGGCGCGGCTGAATCAGGTAAATCCCCGGCAGGCTATTTTCGCCCAACAGAATCCGGACGTTATCGACCTTGGCGTTTTTCATAACGATGTGATCGCGGTGTCTAACCGGCAGGTGCTGTTTTGCCATCAGCAGGCGTTCGTGAACCAGGGCGAGCTGATGAACCGGCTGCGCTCATGCGTGGCCGACTTTACGCCGATAGAAGTCGCGTCGTCTGACGTCACGGTACAGGATGCGGTGGCTACTTATCTGTTCAACAGTCAGCTGTTAAGTCGTGAAGACGGCAGCATGATGCTGATTTTACCGCAGGAATGTCGTGACCATGCGGGGGTATGGCGTTACCTGAATGGACTGCTTGACGCTGACAACCCGATAAGCGATCTCCGAGTCTTTGATTTACGTGAAAGTATGTCGAATGGCGGGGGGCCAGCCTGTTTACGTTTGCGCGTGGTATTAACGCCTGAGGAACAGCGGGCCGTGAATCCGTCGGTGATGATGAACGATACGCTCTTTGCGACGCTGAATCAGTGGGTGGATCGCTACTATCGCGACCGCCTGACCGCCGCCGATCTCGCCGATCCGCAGTTGCTGCGTGAAGGTCGGGAAGCGCTGGATGCGCTGACACAGTTGCTTAACCTGGGGTCGGTCTACCCCTTCCAGCAATCAGGGGCAAATAATGGATAACTTTCTTGCGCTGACGCTGGCGGGAAAACCGCCGGATATCCGGGAGGGGGAAGCCCCCGGTTTTCGCTGGCGGTGGTTAGGTCACGGATTGCTGGAACTCACGCCAGAAACACCTGTGGATCGCGCTCTGGTGCTTTCTGCGGGGATTCATGGCAACGAAACGGCGCCGGTGGAAATGCTGGATGCGCTGCTTTCAGCGCTCCTTCAGGGGCGACAGACGCTGCGCTGGCGACTGCTGGTGGTGCTGGGGAATCCACTGGCGCTCTCGACTGGGAAACGGTATTGCCACAGCGACATGAACCGGATGTTTGGCGGGCGATGGCAGGTGTTTGCGGAGAGTGCAGAAACGGAGCGTACCCGCGAGCTGGAGCAGTGTCTGGAGAATTTTTTCGCGGGCGGCAGTGAACGGTTACGCTGGCATCTCGATCTGCATACCGCGATTCGCGGCTCGTATCACGTTCGGTTTGGCGTATTGCCTCAGCGTCCGATTCCCTGGGAGGAGACATTTCTTAGCTGGCTTGGCGCGGCGGGTCTGGAGGCGCTGGTGTTCCATCAGGCACCGGGAGGCACGTTTACGCATTTTAGTTGTGAGCATTTTGGCGCGCTGTCCTGCACGCTGGAACTCGGTAAGGCGCTGCCGTTTGGCCACAATGATCTCACGTTGTTTGCGCCCACCGCACAGGCGTTAGCGTCGTTGCTTGCCGGCAATCTCGCCATCGCAGGGGATTTGTCTCCAGTACGCTATCGCGTGGTGTCGCAAATTACCCGTCGCAGCGACGCGTTTGTCCTGCATATGGATAACCAGACGCTGAACTTTACGCCCTTTAAAGAAGGGACGTTACTGGCACAGGATGGTGAAGAGCGGGTGATCGCCACCCATGATGTTGAATATGTTCTCTTTCCCAATCCCAATGTGGCATTTGGTTTACGCGCCGGACTAATGCTGGAAAAACTGCGTTAGCGATATTTACCCTCAGGTGTTCACCTGAGGGTATTATACGCATCAGACAGTCGGTCGCATGATTACGGATTATTCCTGGATAACTGCTTTATTAATCACCACTGTTCCGGTATAGTTTTTCATAATCCCTTCAAAATCAGTGTATTGTAATTATTTATTTCAACTCTCCACGATTTATTCTTTTTTTCTTCATAATTGGCGAAAAACTGTTTTTTACACTTTCATTGTTTTACCGTTGCTCTGACTTATTGACGAATAAGCCAGTAAAGTTAATCTCGTCAACACGGCATAGCCTCATCAGGAATGCCGTAAAAATAACTGAAAGGAAGGATAAAGATTATGCGTAAATTAACTGCACTGTTAGTTGCCTCTGGGCTGGCGCTGGGCGCTGCAAACCTGGCTCACGCTGCTGACACTTCCAGCGCGGCCACGACTGACGCAAAACCGATGATGCACCATAAAGGTAAATTCGGTCCGCATCACGATATGATGTTTAAAGACCTGAACCTGACCGATGCGCAGAAACAGCAGGTTCGCGAAATCATGAAAGGCCAGCGTGACCAGATGAAACGTCCGCCGGTAGAAGAACGCCGCGCGATGCATGACATCATTGCCAGCGACACCTTCGATAAAGCCAAAGCGCAGGCGCAGATTGCCAAGATGGAAGAGCAGCGTCAGGCGAACATGCTGGCGCACATGGAAACCCAGAACAAGATCTACAACATTCTGACCCCTGAACAGAAAAAACAGTTTAATGCTAATTTTGAGAAGCGTCTGACAGAACGTCCGGCGCATGAAGGTAAAATGCCTGCAACTGCCGAGTAATCTCGCAGTCAACATTCAAGACCGCCGGCCCTGTTCACAACACGTCTTTACGAGGTGGACAGGGTCGGCGGGTTTTCTTTATTTCTCTCTAAGGTAAATCCTCACTGCTGCCGATAACGATACCGTGCATGATTATGGCGCACCGCATCTTTCAGGAGTGACGATGGAATACTTTGATATCCGTAAAATGCCGGTAAACCTCTGGCGTAATGGGGCGGGTGAAACGCGAGAAATTTGTTGTTTTCCTCCGGCGACGCGTGACTTTCACTGGCGCGCGAGCATCGCCTCTATTGCCGGAAACGGTGAGTTTGCACTTTTCCCCGGCGTGGAGCGTGTGATTACGTTGTTGGAAGGGGGCGAGGTCACGCTGGACGGCGGCAATACCTTTACCCATACCCTCAAACGACATCAGCCGTTTACCTTTGCGGGCGAGCATGCGGTGAAAGCGAAACTGACGGAGGGGAAAATGTCGATGGATTTCAATATTATGACCCGCCGTGATTGTTGCCAGGCGAACGTCAGAGTCGCCGACCGCTCCTTTACGACATTTGGCTCGCGCGGCGGTGTGGTGTTTGTCATTAGCGGGGCCTGGCAGTTGGGCGAAAAATTACTGACGGCCGATCAAGGGGCTTGCTGGGATGATGGACGGCATACGCTGCGGTTGTTGAAATCTGAGGGGAAACTGCTGTTTAGCGAGATCACCTGGCTGGCGGGTCATGCGCCAGCGTCGGTGCAATAATTTCACATTGTGTTGCGGGTAATGGCAGGCCGAATAGAGGACGCGCTATCCGGCCTGACGTGACGGTCAGAGGTCGCTTTTTTTCCAGAAATCATCAAAGACGGTAATCGGCGTACGGCGCTTGTGTTCCGTCTTCAAATACCAGCCTTCAATAATTTTTGCTGTTTCGACCGCCAGCGTTTTTCCTTCCAGATAATCATCAATATTGTCATAGGTGACGCCTAACGCGGCTTCGTCAGGAAGCGAAGGGCGATCGTCTTCGAGATCGGCGGTAGGCGCTTTCTTATATAAATGCTCCGGGCAGCCCAGGGCGGCAAGCAGCTGTTTCCCCTGACGCTTATTCAGGCGAAAAATAGGGTTGATATCGGTACCGCCGTCACCGTACTTGGTGAAGAACCCGGTCAGCGCTTCTGCCGCATGATCGGTCCCCACCACCACGCCGCTGGTCATCCCGGCGATGCTGTACTGGGCTTTCATTCGCTCACGGGCTTTCTCGTTACCACGGACAAAATCACTAAGCTCAATGCCCGCTTCGCGCAACGCCTGCTCGCTGGCCAGCACGGCGCCTTTAATATTGACGGTCAATACGCGGTCAGGCTGAATAAAGGAGATAGCATCCTGGCAGTCTTGTTCATCAGCCTGTACGCCATAAGGCAGACGCACGGCAATAAATTGCAGAGCCATATTCCCCGTTTCTTCCCGTAGCTCCGTTATTGCCATCTGGCATAATTTACCGGTTAACGTTGAGTCCTGACCGCCGCTGATCCCCAGCACCAGCGATTTCAAAAAGGGGTAGGTGCTCAGATAGGATTTTAGAAAATCCACGCTGCGGCGAATTTCTTCTTCGGCATTAATGTGCGGTTTTGCGCCAAGCGCCTGGATAATCTTTTGCTGCAGAGTCATTCAACCCCTCCGAAACGATCAAAATAATCACGATGCGTTAAAGCTAACGCTTTGCTGTGCAAACGACAAGGTTCACTGGCGCGAGTGGCGCAATTTGCGGCGTAAAAAGAGAACATTTGGCCTAAAGAGAATTTTCCGAAACGCGTATCGTAGGAATAGTAAGCTTGAAAAATGGTTTGATGTATTCCAGGCTTATATAACACGCTGATAAACAAGAGGACGAAAAATGAACAAGAAAATGGCAGGAATTCTAAGCGCAGCGGCCGTAATGACGATGTTGGCAGGGTGTACGGCATATGATCGTACCAAAGACCAATTTGTTCAACCCGTCGTCAAAGATGTGAAGAAAGGCATGAGCCGGGCGCAGGTTGCACAAATTGCCGGGAAACCTTCTTCTGAGGTGAGCATGACCCACGCTCGCGGTAGTTGCCAGACATACATTCTGGGTCAACGGGATGGTAAAACGGAAACCTATTTTGTCGCGCTGGACGATACCGGGCATGTCGTTAACTCGGGTTACCAGACCTGTGCAGAGTATGACACCGATCCACAGACAGGCAAGTAGTCCTCCCTGTCTGGTGCCTGAGCATCTGAGAGAACCGGCCATTGCGCCGGTTTTTTTATGGCGATGATAATCTTATTTATTATCGCGAATTATTTGCCCAAAATGTGAGGGCAGTCATAACGCAAGGTCAATGAGAGACAATTTGTTAGGTCAAGGAAATACCATCCACAGGTTCGATACCGTATACTCATTTCAGCCACCTAAATAAGTAATTTCGGTTACGCAAGTTACCCAAGGCATGGATGCAGGTTAAGGCTTGCGCAATGTCTGGCTGACAGATAATCGCACATGAGGAACGTTTTTATGGAAAAGAAACACATTTATCTGTTTTGTTCTGCCGGCATGTCGACATCGTTACTGGTATCGAAAATGCGTGCTCAGGCTGAGAAATACGAAGTTCCGGTCGTTATTGAAGCATTTCCTGAAACACTGGCCGGAGAAAAGGGACCTGTCGCAGATGTCGTTTTATTAGGTCCGCAAATTGCTTATATGTTGCCTGAAATTCAGCGTCTGTTACCAGGCAAACCTGTAGAAGTAATTGACTCGCTGCTGTATGGCAAAGTCGATGGTTTAGGCGTGCTTAAGGCTGCTGTTGCAGCAATTAAAAAAGCCGCTGCAAATTAATTTTAAATTTTCCCGTCAAAGAGTTATTTCATAAACATTCACCGCAATATTTTATTGCGGTATTTAAGGGTATTTTTCTATGAGTAACGCTATTGCTTCACTTGAAAAGGTACTCCTTCCTTTCGCTGTTAAAATAGGAAAGCAACCACACGTCAATGCAATCAAAAACGGCTTTATTCGCTTAATGCCGCTGACCCTTGCGGGGGCCATGTTTGTCTTGATCAATAACGTTTTCCTGAGCTTTGGGGAGGGGTCGTTTTTTTATTCATTAGGCATTCGGCTTGATGCGTCGACGATTGAGAACTTGAACAGTCTGAAAGGCATCGGCGGAAACGTCTATAACGGTACGCTGGGTATCATGTCCCTAATGGCGCCATTCTTTATTGGCATGGCGCTGGCGGAAGAGCGTAAAGTCGATTCATTGGCCGCAGGACTGTTATCTGTCGCTGCCTTTATGACCGTAACGCCATATAGCGTAGGTGAAGCCTATGCGGTGGGAGCGAACTGGTTAGGCGGTGCCAATATTATCTCCGGTATTATTATTGGCCTGGCAGTGGCCGAAATGTTTACCTTTATTGTTCACCGCAACTGGGTGATTAAATTACCGGACAGTGTGCCTACATCTGTTTCACGCTCATTCTCGGCGTTAATTCCAGGGTTCATTATTCTCTCTATTATGGGGATCATTGCCTGGGCGCTGTCTAATTACGGTTCTAACTTCCACCAGATCATTATGGACACCATTTCTACACCGCTGGCGTCGCTGGGCAGTGTGGTAGGTTGGGCGTATGTACTGTTTGTTCCGCTGCTGTGGTTCTTCGGTATTCACGGTTCACTGGCGCTGACGGCGTTGGACAGCGGCATCATGACCCCCTGGGCTCTGGAAAACATCGCTATCTACCAGCAGTATGGTTCCGTAGATGCGGCGCTGGAAGCCGGTAAGACGTTCCACGTGTGGGCAAAACCTATGCTGGACTCCTACATCTTCCTCGGCGGAAGCGGTGCAACTCTGGGTCTGATTATTGCGATTTTCCTGGCCTCGCGTCGTGCAGATTATCGTCAGGTTGCGAAACTGGCGCTGCCTTCCGGTATCTTCCAGATTAACGAACCTATTCTGTTCGGTTTGCCGATTATCATGAACCCGGTGATGTTTATTCCGTTCATCCTGGTACAGCCGATTCTGGCAGGTATCACGCTGGTGGCCTATTACATGGGGATTATCCCGCCGATCACCAACATCGCGCCGTGGACGATGCCAACCGGGCTAGGGGCGTTCTTTAACACCAACGGTAGTGTCGCTGCTCTGCTGGTCGCACTGTTCAACTTAGGGATTGCCACGCTGATTTATCTGCCGTTCGTGGTGGTTGCCAACAAGGCACAGAACGCGATTGATGAAGAAGAAAGCGAAGAAGATATTGCCAACGCACTGAAATTCTAAATTGAGTCCGGCATGGCGCGCCATGCCGGGACACATCAGAGGACGGATTATGATCGATCTCGAAAATATCGTGGATACGCAGTCAGAAGCGGAAGAACTTGAAGAAGTGGTGATGGGGCTAATCATCAATTCGGGTCAGGCTCGCAGCCTGGCATACGCTGCGCTTAAGCAGGCCAAGCAGGGTGATTTTGAAGCTGCAAAAGCTATGATGGAGCAGTCACGCATGGCGCTCAATGAAGCGCATCTCGTGCAGACGAAACTGATTGAAGGCGATCAGGGCGAAGGTAAAATGAAAGTCAGCCTGGTTCTGGTGCATGCTCAGGACCATCTGATGACATCAATGCTGGCGCGTGAACTGGTCACCGAGTTGATAGAGCTTCACGAGAAGTTGAAATAGCGAGGGGTAATATGATGCAGCTACAGGTTAACGCGCCGGAAATTGCGACCGCTTTTGAGCAGCAGCTTTTTAACGGTAAAAATTTCCATGTGTTTATCTACAACAAAACTGAGAGTATCAGTGGGCTGCACCAGCATGATTACTATGAGTTTACCCTGGTATTAACCGGTCGCTATTATCAGGAAATCAACGGCAAGCGGGTGTTGCTGGAGCGTGGAGACTTTGTTTTTATCCCTCTGGGGTCTCACCATCAAAGTTTTTACGAATTTGGCGCCACGCGCATTCTGAATGTCGGCATCAGTAAACGTTTTTTTGAACAGCACTATCACCCTTTATTACCGTTTTGCTTTGTGGCATCGCAGGTGTATCGGGCTAACAGCGCCTTTCTCACCTATATCGAGACAGTGATTGCGTCGCTCAACTTTCGGGACAACGAACTGGATGAATTTATAGAAGTGGTCACCTTCTATATCATTAATCGGTTACGGCACCACCGGGAAGAGCAGGTGATTGGCGATATTCCACAATGGCTTAAAGCCACTGTGGAGGCGATGCACGACAAAACGCGGTTTGGCGAAAGCGCGCTGGAAAATATGGTATACCTGTCCGCAAAATCCCAGGAGTACCTGACCCGCGCGACCCAGCGTTATTACAGCAAAACGCCGATGCAGATTATTAATGAAATCCGTATCAACTTTGCGAAAAAACAGCTGGAAATGACCAACTATTCGGTAACCGATATCGCTTATGAAGCGGGATACAGTAGCCCAAGCCTGTTCATTAAAACCTTTAAAAAACTGACGTCATTTACGCCGAATAGCTACCGGAAAAGATTAACTGAAATAAATCAATAGCGATTTATTTGTTCGACTCAATTATTTTAAAGCTTGCCCGAAAAATAATGCCGGGACGCCATGCGACTGTCCTGTATTTGGGCGAAGCATAATACACGCCAGTGTTTTTACACTGAATGGAGATATTATGAGCCAGAAATTAAAGATCGTCACCATTGGTGGCGGGAGCAGTTACACCCCTGAATTACTTGAAGGCTTTATTAAGCGTTATCACGAATTACCGGTTTCCGAATTATGGTTGGTCGATGTGGAAGGCGGCAAAGAGAAACTGGATATTATTTTTGATCTTTGCCAGCGAATGATCGACAAAGCTGGCGTACCGATGAAGTTGTTTAAGACCCTCGACCGCCGTGAAGCGTTGAAAGGGGCTGACTTTGTCACCACCCAACTGCGCGTGGGCCAACTGAAAGCCCGCGAACTCGATGAGCGTATCCCTCTCAGTCAGGGATATCTTGGTCAGGAGACCAACGGCGCTGGCGGCCTGTTCAAAGGGTTGCGTACCATTCCGGTTATTTTCGATATCATTCGCGATGTGGAAGAACTTTGCCCGAATGCGTGGGTGATTAACTTTACCAACCCGGCAGGAATGGTGACGGAAGCGGTTTACCGACACACTAACTTCAAGAAATTTATCGGTGTGTGCAATATTCCGGTTGGCATGAAGATGTTTATTAATGACGTGCTGAAATTATCGGAAGACGACGATCTGTCTATTGACCTGTTTGGTTTGAACCATATGGTCTTTATTAAAGATGTGCTGGTAAATGGTGAATCACGGTTTGCCGAACTTCTGGACGGTGTCGCCTCCGGTGAGTTGAAAGCCTCAACGGTGAAAAATATTTTCGACCTGCCGTTCAGCGAAGGGTTAATTCGTTCTCTGAATCTGCTGCCGTGCTCTTATCTGCTGTATTACTTCAAACAGAAAGAGATGCTGGCCATTGAATTAGGGGAATATTATAAAGGCGGCGCTCGCGCTCAGGTGGTGCAAAAAGTGGAGAAACAACTTTTTGACCTTTATAAGAATCCAGAACTTAACGTGAAGCCGAAAGAGCTTGAGCAACGCGGCGGGGCGTATTACTCCGACGCCGCCTGTGAAGTGATTAATGCAATCTATAATGACAAGCAGACTGAGCATTATGTCAACATCCCGCATCATGGGCATGTCGATAATATTCCGGCTGACTGGGCGGTGGAAATGACCTGTACGTTAGGACGCAATGGCGCCACGCCGCATCCGCGTATTACGCATTTTGACGAGAAAGTGTTGGGTCTTATCTATACCATTAAAGGATTTGAAGTCGCGGCAAGTAAGGCGGCGCTGAGCGGTGAATTTAATGATGTCTTGCTGGCGCTTAACCTGAGCCCGCTGGTGCATTCTGACCGTGATGCGGAAAGCCTGGCGCGCGAACTGATTCTGGCGCATGAAAAGTGGCTGCCTCATTTTGCGGACTGCATTGAAAAGCTCAAAGAACACTAACAGAGGTTGGCTATGGAACGCTTATTGATTGTGAATGCGGATGATTTTGGCCTGAGCAAAGGGCAAAACTACGGCATTGTGGAGAGCTGTCGTCATGGTGTGGTCACTTCCACGACCGCGCTGGTCAATGGTGACGCTATCGATCATGCCGTTCAACTTAGCCGTGAAGTCCCTGAGCTTGCGGTGGGGATGCACTTTGTTCTGACGCTGGGGAAACCGTTAACGCAGATGCCAGGGCTAACCCGTGATGGCCGTCTGGGGAAATGGATCTGGCAGATGGCGGAAGAAGACGACTTACCGCTGGACGAAATTTCGCATGAACTGGAATGTCAGTATCAGCGTTTTATAGAACTGTTTGGTAAAGCGCCAACGCATCTGGACAGCCATCACCATGTCCATATGTTCCCGCAGATTTTCCCGCGGGTGGCGCATTTTGCCGCACAACAGGGTGTTGCATTGCGAATCGATCGCCAGACGGTATTTAAAGATACCGATTTGCCGATGGCGCTGCGAAGCTCGCAAGGGTTTAGCAGCGAGTTTTATGGTGAGGCGATTTCAGAATCGCTCTTTTTGCAGGTGCTTGACGCTTCTGCAGAAAAAGGCGAGGCATCACTCGAAGTCATGTGTCATCCGGCCTTTGTCGACAATACACTTCGTCAGAGCGCCTACTGTTACCCCCGCTTGACTGAGCTTGATGTGCTTACGTCCCCGTCATTGAAAAATGCCATTGCGGAACGTGGGTATCGTCTCGGCAGTTTTCTTGATGTATAGAGCCTGAGTTTGCGGCGCGATAGAGCGCCGCTTTTTTTATTTCACCCATGTTTTATATTTGCTGCTCGCTATTTCCCCTTCAACTTTCCCATCCGCGATCGCTACGATGCGTGTAACCGCACACGCAGGGCAGGACGCCGGGGGGCAAAATCGGCTAAGATAGTGTTTTTATGATTTTTTGAATTTGCCTTTAGTGAAACAACTGATGATGAAACCTCTTCGCCAACAAAATCGCCCGGTTATCAGCTATGTTCCACGCGTGGAGCCTGCGCAGCCGGAACACGCGATAAAAATGGAGTCATTTCGTGACGTGTGGATTATGCGTGGAAAATACGTCGCGTTTGTCTTAATGGGGGAGTCGTTTCAGCGATCGCCTGCGTTTACCGTTCCGGAGTCGGCGCAGCGCTGGGCAAATCAGATCCGCCAGGAAAATGAGTTGGCGGAATAAGGGGATATAAAAAAACCGCCTGTAGGAGATACAGGCGGTTTTTTCACATCATCAGAGCGGATTAGTGATGAGCCAGTTCGGCATCATCCTCGCTGTCCAGAATGGTTTTATCTGTCTGCTTCAGCCATTGACTGGTCAGAGTACCGGCCGTCATTGAGCCACTGACATTCAGCGCAGTACGCCCCATATCGATCAGCGGTTCGACGGAAATCAACAGGGCAACCAGCGTGACCGGCAGCCCCATGGCGGGCAGAACGATCAGCGCGGCGAACGTCGCACCGCCACCCACACCCGCAACACCCGCAGAGCTTACCGTGACGATACCAACCAGCGTGGCAATCCATACGGGATCCAGCGGGTTAATGCCAACGGTCGGTGCCACCATGACGGCCAGCATTGCCGGGTACAGACCCGCACAGCCGTTCTGACCAATGGTCGCGCCAAAAGAGGCCGCAAAGCTGGCGATAGATTCCGGTACGCCCAGACGACGCGTTTGCGCTTCAACGTTCAACGGAATTGACGCAGCGCTGGAACGGCTGGTAAAGGCAAAGGTCAGGACCGGCCACACTTTGCGGAAATATTTCAGCGGGCTGACGCCATTAACGCCAAGCAGAACGCCGTGTACGGCAAACATAATCGCCAGGCCAAGATAGGACGCCACAACAAAGCTTCCCAGCTTGATGATGTCCTGCAGGTTAGAACCAGCCACGACTTTGGTCATCAGTGCCAGCACGCCATAAGGCGTTAACTGCATAACCAGACGAACCAGTTTCATTACCCAGCTCTGCAGGGTATCGATGGCGGTTAACACGCGCTCGCCTTTCGGCGCGTCATCTTTCAGCAGTTTCAGCGCCGCAACGCCGAGGAACGCAGCGAAAATGACCACGCTGATGATCGACGTCGGGTTTGCCCCGGTCAGGTCGGCAAACGGGTTTTTCGGGATGAATGACAACACCAGCTGCGGTACGCTGAGGTCGGCCACTTTGCCCACATAGTTGGTTTCAATGGCGGTCAGACGCGCCGTTTCTGCGCCTCCCTGCACCAGACCTTCCGCGGTCAGACCAAACAGATTGGTCACCAGTACCCCCACCAGAGCGGCGATCAACGTGGTGAACAGCAAGGTGCCGATGGTCAGAAAACTGATTTTTCCCAGTTGAGAGGCGTTATGCAAACGCGCCACCGCACTCAGGATCGAGGCGAAGACCAGCGGCATAACAATCATTTGCAGCAGTTGCACATAGCCGTTACCGACAATGTTGAACCACTGAACTGAATCTTTTAAGACCTGGCTGTCAGACCCGTAAATCGTGTGCAGAGCAAGGCCAAAGACCACGCCCATGACCAGACCCACCAGTACTTTCTTTGCCAGACTCCACTGTTTGTGACGGGCTTGCGCCAGCACAAACAGCAGTACAACGAACACCACGATGTTCGCAACTAATGGAAAATTCATCCCCGTTCTCCTGATCTTTTTATTTGTATCGCTTCGTTTCTGCGATTCTGTTGCCGCAAGATTAGCAGAACTGTGAGTTGCCTCTTATATTCAAATGGAATTGTTTATACCAAAAACAACAGTTGCGTCGATTTACTAATCGATTTGGTGATTTATAAAACGGTTGAACTGGAATTGCAGCGTATTGATCATATGCGAAGACCAGCGTACGGCACTGTTTTCGGGGATTGTCTGCGGCATCCACACGGCCCAGGCAAACAGCGCCATGCAGAGAAAACGCTCCAGTTGATTACCTTTCTGTGGGACAAGTATTGGCAGGCGGAAGCGCCAGCGACACGGCCAGAGCAGAGGGACACCAGCCGGGGTTAGCATGTCTGCCAGAATATGGCTTAAGTAGCCCAGCACCATGCCCTGCAAGGCGTCGGCCGGGATTATCCAGCTCTCCGGGACTTTCAGATAAAACGTGGTCAGTAGCGCAAATACCGCCAGCAGACTGTGGGTAAATCCACGATGACCAAAAGCCCTGGCAATCGGTTTGGAGATCCATTTTAACCGCTGACCGAGCAATGACTTTGGATGATCAATGTCAGGCAACAGGCAGGTCAGAATTGCTGAAGGGACAATATGCCACCAGTCGCCCTGCGCGAGAACGGGCGTAAGCTCGGCATTTTTGGCAAATACCGCACAGGCAATTGAAAAAAGGAGGTGGCCTTCCGCCGTCATGATAGAACCCAATAAACTGTCAATTCATACAGTATAGGGTTTTTGTACAGTAGGCGGAAGAGGTGACGTTGTAACCCTATGTCACAAAAGTGGTGATTAGCGTGCCAGCCAGCCACCGTCAACGGCAATGGTATAGCCGTTGATGTAGGCAGAAGCGTCTGATGCGAGAAAAACCACCGGGCCTTTCAGGTCGTCTGGCGTTCCCCAGCGTCCAGCCGGAATGCGATCGACGATCTCTTTGCTGCGCCCGGCATCATCGCGCAACTGCTGCGTATTGTTTGTGGCCATATAACCCGGGGCGATGGCATTGACGTTGATCTGATGTGGCGCCCATTCATTGGCCAACAGGCGGGTAAGACCCAGCACACCGCTTTTAGAAGCGGTATAAGAGGGAACACGGATCCCGCCCTGGAAAGAGAGCATGGAGGCAATATTGATGATTTTGCCACCGTGGCCTTGCTGTAAAAACTGGCGCGCCACGGCCTGTGAAAGAAAGAAAACAGATTTGAGATTCAGGTTCATCACGTCATCCCAGTCTTTCTCGCTGAAAGAGAGCGCATCGTCGCGGCGAATCGTCCCGGCGTTATTGACCAGAATATCCACCCGCCCGAATTTCGCGACCGTCTGGTTCACGATATCAGCGATAGAACTTTGCTGGCTCAGGTCGGCCTGAATCGTCATAAATTGCCTGCCCAGCGCCGCAACTTTTGCTGCCGTCTCGTGGGGGATCTTCCGGTTCACACCCACGATGTTGCAGCCTGCCTCGGCAAGCGCGACAGCCATACCCTGGCCCAGCCCGGTATCGCAACCGGTGACGATCGCTGTTTTCCCCGCCAGACTAAACGCATCCAAAATCATACTTACCTCGGCTACCCATGTTTATCAGCGATAACGAATGAAAGAAGAATAGAAGAGGTTGCGAGGGAATACAACAAAAAATGAAACGCTGTTTTAAAAAAATAAAAGAAAGGGGCAATGCGCGATTGCCCCTGAGGATTAGCCACGCAAATGGGCGGCCGTAAGATCGGATAAAGAAGTCAGTTTCACGTCGGCAAGGGCAAAACGTGCATCGTGTTGACCCTCTTCAGCAGGAACGACGATGGAGCGCATACGGGCGGCTTTTGACGCCACCATGCCGTTGACGGAGTCCTCCAGCGCGACGCAGGCTAACGGGTCGATGCCCAGCTTGGTTGCGCAGTCGATATAAACCTGCGGGTGCGGCTTGCTGTAGGGGAGTTTTTCCGCCGAGGCGAGGGCGTCGAAGCTGTCGCGCAAACCAAACATAGTCAGGACTTTTTCCAGCATATGCAGTGGGGAAGCCGACGCCAGCCCGACCAGCAATCCCTGAGATTTGCACAGCGCAACGGCCTCACGTACGCCAGGCAGCAGTGGACGCGTTTCCTCTACCAGTGAGATAGCCCGCGCGATGATCCGGTCAGTGACTTCCTGACGGTCAGGCCCCTTCCAGGGCTGATGTGCGTACCACAGGTCGACAACCATATCGATACGTAAACCCAGGGTGTCCGGGAGTTCATGGCGGCGGGCGATATCTACGCCTAAACTAGCCATCACATCCAGTTCGGCCTGATCCCATAGCGGCTCGGAATCGATCAGTAATCCATCCATATCAAAAATTGCAGCAAGAATTTGACGCGGGGTTGACATCACAACCTCTCCTGTTGAGATTAAAACGTAAGGTAATGAGCGTTCATTATGGCTACTACCGTACCATACTGCCTTTAAAAATCGGGCGAAAATAGTTATCAGAAGGTAGACTTAAGGCCAAAACAGCGCGTCTTTACCAAGGGGAACTCATGACGTATCAACAAGCTGGACGCATTGCTATCTTAAAAAGGATTCTGGGATGGGTGATTTTCATCCCTGCGCTGATTTCTACGCTGGTGTCGGTACTGAAATTTATGTACGCCCGCAGCGAGAAGCAAGAGGGGATTAATGCGGTGATGCTCGATTTTGCCCACGTGATGATCGACATGATGCGCGTTAATACCCCGTTCCTGAACCTGTTCTGGTACAACTCGCCGACGCCGGATTTTCAAAACAGTCTCAATGTGATGTTTTGGGTGATTTTCGTCCTGATCTTCATTGGTCTTGCGTTGCAGGACTCTGGTGCCAGAATGAGCCGTCAGGCGCGTTTTCTCCGTGAAGGCGTTGAGGACCAGTTGATTCTGGAAAAAGCCAAAGGTGCTGAGGGGATCTCGCGTGAGCAGATCGAGTCACGTATCGTCGTGCCGCATCACACTATCTTTCTGCAGTTTTTTCCGCTTTATATCCTGCCGGTGATTATTATCGTGCTCGGCTACGTCTTCTTTTCTCTGCTGGGATTTGTCGGGTAAAAATAATGCCGGATAGCGGCTGACGCCTTATCCGGCCAGGGGGTGTGGTTGTGTGCCCGATAAGCGTCGCGCCATCGGGCATACACACTACGCTGCCAACAGTCTGTCCATTGCTTTCTGCGCAATCACCAGGTGCTGACCGCCAAACAGAATCGCCCGGTTTAGCAATGTATACAGCTGATAGACGGGCTGGCGATCCAGAAAATCTAACGGCAATGGGGAAACCGACTGGTAGCCATCATAGATTTGTGGAGGTTGATCGGTATGCAGCGGCAGCATCGCCAGATCGCACTCTCTGTCACCCCAGTAGCAGGCGGGGTCAAAGATATAAGGCCCATCTGGACCCAGCGCACAGTTTGCCGACCACAGATCGCCATGTAAAAGTGAGGGCTGTGGTTGATGTGAGGAGAGTCGCTGTTGGATATGCTCAACAATAGCGTCGATGTTACCGAACGCTATTCCTTTTTCTGCAGCCAACTCTAGCTGCCAACCAATACGTTGTTCTGCGAAAAAGGTCGACCAGCGTCGTTGCCAGGCGTTGGGTTGTGGCGTGGTAGAGAGTGCGTTATCGAAATCAAGACCGAATTGCGGCTGCTCGCTCCAGGCGTGTAAATGGGCGAGCTGTTGACCCAGAATAAACGCATTATGGGCATCCAGCGGACGGGGTGGGAGATAATCCATCACCAGGAAACTGTAGTCTCTGTCTGAACCTACGGCCCACACTTTCGGTACCGCAACGGTTTTACTGCGAGAGAGCAATTCCAGTTGGTCAGCTTCGGCCGTAAAGCCCGGAAGGAGTTCTCTTTCATCACACTTAACGAAAAAATCACGTCCCGCATAGCGTAAATGCCATGCGGCATGGATCTCTCCGCCGGGCAGTTCATTACGCAGTTCGATTTCGCCTTCACCTAATTGCTCGCTTAAAAGACGACTGATAGCCTGCCACATGATGTCTCTCCCCATGTTGTCTGCCAGATCATAAGGTTAGCGCATAAATGCGGTAAAAAAACACGAACTGACGCACACCTGAGACGCGTCGTCGCTGTAATGGCACTTATTGTTTGTCTTTTCGCCACTCCTCCCATGTGGAAACGGAAATTCCGGGTTTATTGCCTAACGCACTTTCAGCCAGCCCTGCGGTGAGTGCCGTCACCTCGTCTTTATTCAGTGCGCTAATCAGGCCAAAGGTGTTTGTGCCAAGTTCATGCACGTTTCCGTCTTCATCCGTCAGGGTCAACAAGAAACCACCGCGTGTAAGATGATTATTAAGCTCATTAATTTCCGTTAAGGAGTGCTCATGAAACGTTACGGTTATGACATAACGGGTGATATCACCACTGGCCATAATTCACCTCTTTGTAATCACATGACTTTTCAGCATAGACGGAGAATCACCATGCTGACAGGTTTGTCGGCGAATCCCCTCACAATTAAGGAGGGGAAAACCGTTATGATTGCGTCAAATAAGCATAAATCTTTTGTGTATCCTCAGCGGAGCACAAACGCGTTCCCTGATTGAGGGTCGCCGCGCTCCCCGCAGCTACACCGAACCGCACCATATCTTCCAGAGATGCATCCTCAGCCAATTTCAGCGTCATGGCACCAACCATGCTGTCACCCGCACCCACGGTGCTTTGACTTTTCACCGGCGGAGGGACGACCTGAACGCAACTGTCGGCGTCGACCGCCAGCGCACCTTGTGGGCCCAGAGAAACAACAACCCGATGCGCTTTACCGCTTTTCACAATCTCCTGAGCCGCGTTACGCACGTCATCAGGTTGGGTGAGTTCACGGTTGACCAGTGCGCTCAGTTCTTTTTGGTTGGGTTTAACCAGTTCAATATTGCCGATATCTAAGGCCGCGCGTAGGGCATCGCCTGAACTGTCAACAATGCAACGAATGCCTTGTTTCTGCGCCGCCGAGATCAGCTGCGTGAGTTTTTCCAGCTTGACGCCGGGCGGCAAACTACCGCTGATAACGAGCAACGCGCCGGATTCAATTTCGAGAACCTGTTCTTCAAGCAACTGAAATTCTTTGTCGCTAAGCGATGCGCCGGGCATCACGAAGCGATATTGCTCGCCGCTGGATCCGACGTGGACATGCAGATTCTGGCGGGTCCAGTCTTTGGCTTCAACTGTTGCGACGGGAACATGTTCATCGGCCAATAAGGCTACCAGGTGTTCGCCGGTGGCACCGCCAGCGGGGAAAATGGCGGTGGCCGTACCGCCAAGATGTGAAATTGCACGGGCGACGTTGATGCCGCCGCCGCCGGGCTCAAAAACCGGTGACGTGCAGCGGAGCTTCCCTTCGGGGTAGATTTGCGGCGTGAGTGTTGCGCTATCGAGAGAGGGCGCAAGTGTTAACGTATAGATACGTACCATCATTACCTCCTGTTAGGCTGAATTCAGTCTGGCACCGAACGCCTGGAAAGTGAAGTAATTAACGGTATGATTTATTGGCTATTTATTCAAAATTTGCGCTATGTGTAGATATAAATAATTTATTGATTCAGGAGCGCCCTTATTCAAAAAATGAAATAAGAATTCATTGCTATGTTATTCGAGCCTTTTTATAATTTGTTACCTTTCCGGCGATCGTTTGTCTTTGATCCCTAAGAAGGTTTCCGGGACCGCTATGGTCTCTTTTTTTGTTGTACGGACTCTTTATAAATGAAGCTTTTGAAGACAGTACCCGCTGCATTAATGCTGGCGGGTGGCGTCGTTGCGTCAATGCATGCCGCCGCCGATGATTCCGTTTTTACTGTCATGGATGATCCCACCACCGCGAAGAAACCCTTTGAAGGTAACCTGAATGCGGGATACCTTGCTCAGTCAGGCAATACCCAAAGCTCTTCCATAACGGCGGATACCACCATGACCTGGTACGGTCAAACCACCGCATGGTCACTGTGGGGGAATGCCAGCAACACCTCGTCGAATGATGAGCGTTCTTCGGAAAAATACGCTGTGGGCGGCCGTAGCCGTTTTAACACCACCGATTATGATTATCTTTTTGGCCAGGCGAGTTGGCTTACCGACCGCTACAACGGTTACCACGAGCGTGATATTGCGACGGCAGGGTATGGTCGCCAGTTTCTCAATGGTCCGGTACACAGTTTCCGTTTTGAATTCGGTCCCGGTGTTCGTTATGACGAACGCACAGACGATACGACGGAAACTCAGCCACTCGGTTATGCGTCGGGCGCTTACGCCTGGCAGATGACGGATACCACTAAATTCACGCAGGGCGTGTCAGTGTTTGGGGCGGATGATACCACCCTCAACTCGGAGACGGCGCTCGATGTCGCCATCAATGAACATTTCGGCTTGAAGGTTGCTTATAATGTGACCTGGAACTCCGAACCGCCGGAAACGGCGCCAGAGCATACAGATCGCCGTACGACAGTTTCACTGGGTTATAAGATGTAAACGTGCGCCGGGTCGTTTACAGGCGACCCGGCCGTTTTAAAATGCGACGTTATTTTTTATTCTTTTCAGAAAATTATTTCAGTCATCGCTGGCGGGGGAATATTAACGCGCATTTGCGTTTTATTGTTGCGCAGGGAATATACAGCGCTTAACGTTCCGCCATTATTCTGAAGGTTAACCCCAGATCATCGCCGCCCAGCGTAACAGAAGCATCGCACCACAGATGGCAATCAACACAACCACCATCTTCCAGTGTTTTTTCGCAAAGCGGTTCGTCGGCATTATCCTTTTCCTGTTAAATTCAACCTGATTTTCTTAGTGTAACAAAGTCGCGGCAAGTCAGTCAGTTGATTTACATCATAGAGTTCAGTGTGATTGCGGCTTTGAACGACCGTCAATGCCGTGTACACTGTCAAACGGTGTTATCAAAAAGCGGATGTAGGTTACGGTATCGCCACGCGAGTGGTACGTGACATATTTCGCAGAGTGAAGCGGGAATCAGTCCATAACTTTTTGATAAATTTAACATTGAAACTTTGTATGTGATCTTTCGTGTGGGTCACCACTGCAAATAAGGATATAACATGCCTGTTATTACTCTTCCTGATGGCAGCCAACGCCATTACGACCACGCTGTAAGCCCCATGGATGTTGCGCTGGACATCGGTCCAGGACTGGCGAAAGCCACCATTGCTGGCCGTGTAAATGGTGAGCTGGTTGACGCTTCCGATCTCATCGAACATGATGCGAAGCTCTCCATCATCACCGCCAAGGATGAAGAAGGTCTTGAGATCATTCGTCACTCCTGTGCGCACCTGTTAGGGCACGCGATCAAACAACTTTGGCCGAATACCAAAATGGCTATCGGTCCGGTTGTCGACAACGGTTTTTACTATGACATTGATCTTGACCGTACGTTAACCCAGGAAGATGTCGACGCGCTCGAGAAGCGGATGCACGAGCTCGCTGAGAAAAACTACGACGTCATTAAGAAAAAAGTCAGCTGGCACGAAGCGCGTGAAACCTTCGTGAAGCGTGGCGAGACGTATAAAATCTCTATTCTTGATGAAAACATTACTCATGATGATAAGCCTGGCTTGTATCATCATGAAGAATATGTCGATATGTGCCGCGGTCCGCACGTGCCGAACATGCGTTTCTGCCATCACTTCAAACTGATGAAAACCGCAGGCGCATACTGGCGCGGCGACAGCAACAATAAGATGCTGCAGCGTATTTATGGTACTGCATGGGCCGATAAGAAAGCCCTGAGCGCCTACCTGCAACGTCTGGAAGAAGCGGCCAAACGCGACCACCGTAAAATCGGTAAGCAGCTTGACCTGTACCATATGCAGGAAGAAGCACCGGGTATGGTGTTCTGGCACAATGACGGCTGGACCATTTTCCGTGAACTGGAAGTTTTTGTTCGTTCAAAACTGAAAGAGTACCAGTATCAGGAAGTGAAAGGCCCGTTCATGATGGACCGTGTCCTGTGGGAAAAAACAGGGCACTGGGACAACTATAAAGATGCGATGTTCACCACCTCTTCCGAGAACCGTGAATACTGCATCAAACCGATGAACTGCCCGGGTCACGTTCAGATCTTCAATCAGGGTCTGAAATCCTACCGCGATCTGCCGCTGCGTATGGCGGAGTTCGGTAGTTGCCACCGTAACGAGCCGTCTGGTGCGTTGCATGGCCTGATGCGTGTACGTGGCTTTACTCAGGATGATGCGCATATCTTCTGTACTGAAGAGCAGATCCGTGATGAAGTGAACGCCTGCATTCGTATGGTCTACGATATGTATAGCACTTTTGGCTTCGAGAAGATCGTCGTCAAACTTTCCACTCGCCCCGAAAAACGTATCGGCAGCGACGAAATGTGGGATCGTGCTGAGGCGGACTTAGCGGTTGCACTGGAAGAAAACAATATCCCGTTTGAATATCAACTGGGTGAGGGTGCATTCTACGGTCCGAAAATTGAGTTTACCCTGTATGACTGCCTCGATCGTGCATGGCAGTGCGGCACTGTACAGCTGGACTTCTCTCTGCCGTCTCGTTTAAGCGCCTCTTATGTTGGCGAAAACAACGAACGTCAGGTTCCGGTTATGATTCACCGCGCAATTCTTGGGTCGATGGAACGTTTCATCGGTATCCTGACTGAAGAGTTCGCAGGCTTCTTCCCGACCTGGCTTGCGCCGGTTCAGGTTGTGGTCATGAATATTACCGATTCACAGTCTGAATACGTTAACGAATTAACGCAGAAACTACAAAATGCGGGCATTCGTGTAAAAGCAGACTTGAGAAATGAGAAGATAGGCTTTAAAATCCGCGAGCACACTTTACGTCGTGTCCCTTACATGTTGGTCTGTGGCGACAAAGAGGTAGAAGCAGGCAAAGTTGCCGTGCGTACCCGTCGTGGCAAAGACTTGGGCAGCCTGGACGTAAATGAAGTTATCGAGAAGCTGCAACAAGAGATTCGCAGCCGCAGTCTTCAACAACTGGAGGAATAAGGTATTAAAGGCGGAAAACGAGTTCAAACGGCACGTCCGAATCGTATCAATGGCGAGATTCGCGCCCTGGAAGTTCGCTTAACAGGTCTGGAAGGCGAAGCTTTGGGTATTGTGAGTCTGAGAGAAGCTATCGAAAAAGCTGAAGAAGCTGGAGTAGATTTAGTTGAAATCAGCCCTAACGCCGAACCGCCAGTTTGTCGTATTATGGACTACGGCAAGTTCCTTTATGAAAAGAGTAAGTCTTCTAAGGAACAGAAGAAGAAACAAAAAGTTATCCAGGTTAAGGAAATTAAATTCCGTCCTGGTACCGACGATGGCGATTACCAGGTAAAACTCCGCAGCCTGGTACGCTTTCTGGAAGATGGCGATAAGGCTAAGATCACGCTGCGTTTCCGCGGTCGTGAGATGGCCCACCAACAGATCGGTATGGAAGTGCTTACGCGCGTCCGTGACGATCTGAGTGAACTGGCAGTAGTCGAATCCTTCCCTACGAAGATCGAAGGCCGCCAGATGATCATGGTGCTCGCTCCTAAGAAGAAACAGTAAGGCCTTCAAGTAGCAATGTCTGTGGAGCCTGCGGGTTCCACAGCCGTTGTTCGCCTACGTTTCGTTTATTAACAATGCGAAGTGGAAGTTATTAAAATGCCTAAAATTAAGACCGTACGCGGTGCTGCTAAGCGCTTCAAAAAAACCGGTGGTGGTGGATTTAAGCGTAAGCACGCAAACCTGCGTCATATTCTGACCAAAAAATCGACTAAGCGTAAACGTCACCTGCGTCCAAAAGGCCTTGTTTCTAAAGGCGATCTGGGTCTGGTAATCGCGTGCCTGCCGTACGCATAAGCCGTTAACGTTTAACTTTTTTCACTAAGAATATAGATACAGGAGAGCACATATGGCTCGCGTAAAACGTGGTGTAATGGCACGTGCACGTCACAAGAAGATCATGAAACAAGCCAAAGGCTACTACGGTGCGCGTTCTCGCGTATACCGCGTTGCCTTCCAGGCTGTTATCAAAGCTGGCCAGTATGCTTACCGTGACCGTCGTCAACGTAAGCGTCAGTTCCGTCAACTGTGGATTGCGCGTATCAACGCAGCAGCACGTCAGAACGGTATTTCTTACAGCAAATTCATCAACGGCCTGAAAAAAGCCTCTGTTGAAATTGACCGTAAGATCCTGGCTGACATCGCAGTATTCGACAAATTAGCGTTCACCGCTCTGGTCGAAAAAGCGAAAGCAGCTCTGGCATAAGCCAGTGAAAAGAGGGAGCCTGGCTCCCTCTCTTTTATTTGTAGTGCAATCAATCAGTTGACAATTTACCCGTAACCCTTTTCAATAAAGGTCTTTCGGTTTTACCCAACAAGGTAACGCAAGCATGAATGCTGCTATTTTCCGTTTCTTTTTTTACTTTAGCACCTGACTTCAGGAGGCTAGCGCGTGAGAAATGAAACGGAAAACAGCGCCAGAAAGCCTCCCCAGTGGAGGCTTTTTTTGTATCTAAAATTGCGCGATCTATTTCAAGTAGCAGGCGTACAGGCTGCAACTCGAAATAGTTAGAGCAAAAATAATGACCACAAACGGTGTCTTCACCGACACAATGAGGAAAACCATGTCACATCTCGCAGAGCTGGTTGCCAGTGCAAAGGCAGCCATTAACCAGGCGTCAGATGTTGCCGCGTTAGACAATGTACGCGTCGAATATTTGGGCAAGAAAGGGCATTTAACCCTTCAGATGACGACCCTGCGTGAACTGCCGCCAGAAGAGCGTCCGGCCGCTGGTGCGGTTATCAACGAAGCGAAAGAGCAGGTGCAGCAAGCGCTGAACGCACGTAAGGCAGATTTAGAAAATGCTGCGCTGAACGCGCGTCTGGCCGAAGAAACGATTGACGTTTCTCTGCCTGGTCGTCGTATCGAAAACGGCGGTCTGCATCCGGTGACCCGTACCATCGATCGTATTGAAAGTTTCTTTGGCGAGCTTGGTTTTACCGTGGCGACAGGCCCGGAAATCGAAGACGACTATCACAACTTCGATGCGCTGAATATCCCAGGTCATCACCCGGCACGTGCGGACCACGACACATTCTGGTTTGATGCGACCCGCCTGCTGCGTACGCAGACCTCTGGCGTTCAGATCCGTACCATGAAAGACCAGCAGCCGCCGATTCGTATCATCGCGCCGGGACGCGTGTATCGTAACGATTACGATCAGACCCACACCCCGATGTTCCATCAGATGGAAGGATTGATTGTTGACACCAACATCAGCTTTACCAACCTGAAAGGCACGCTGCACGACTTCCTGCGTAACTTCTTTGAAGAAGATTTGCAGATCCGTTTCCGTCCTTCTTACTTCCCGTTCACTGAGCCGTCTGCAGAAGTGGATGTGATGGGCAAAAATGGCAAATGGCTGGAAGTGCTGGGTTGCGGCATGGTGCATCCAAACGTACTGCGTAATGTCGGCATCGATCCGGAAATTTATTCTGGCTTCGCCTTTGGTATGGGCATGGAACGTTTGACGATGCTGCGTTATGGCGTGACTGACCTGCGTTCATTCTTCGAAAACGATCTGCGTTTCCTCAAACAGTTTAAATAAAGGCAGGAATAAATAATGAAATTCAGTGAACTGTGGTTACGCGAATGGGTAAACCCGGCTATCGATAGCGATGCGCTGTCGAACCAAATCACCATGGCCGGTCTGGAAGTTGATGGTGTTGATCCGGTTGCCGGCGAGTTTAACGGTGTAGTGGTGGGCGAAGTGGTGGAATGCAGTCAGCATCCTAACGCCGACAAACTGCGCGTAACGAAAGTCAATGTGGGTGGTGAACGCCTGCTGGATATCGTCTGTGGCGCGCCGAACTGCCGCCAGGGGCTGCGTGTCGCGGTGGCGACAGTCGGAGCCGTACTGCCGGGCGATTTTAAAATTAAAGCGGCTAAGCTGCGCGGTGAGCCGTCGGAAGGGATGCTGTGCTCCTTCTCTGAGCTGGGCATTTCCGACGATCATAACGGCATTATCGAACTGCCAGCGGATGCGCCGATCGGTACTGACATCCGTGAATACCTGAAACTCGATGATAACACCATCGAGATCAGCGTGACGCCAAACCGTGCCGACTGTTTAGGTATTATCGGTGTCGCTCGTGACGTCGCTGTGCTGAACCAGGCGCCGCTGGTTGAGCCGGAAATCGCGCCTGTTGTGGCGATGGTCAATGATACGCTGCCTATCGCTGTAGACGCGCCAGAAGCCTGTCCGCGCTACCTGGGCCGCGTGGTCAAAGGTATCAACGTTAAAGCACCAACGCCGCTGTGGATGAAAGAGAAACTGCGTCGTTGTGGTATCCGTTCTATTGATGCCGTGGTTGACGTGACCAACTACGTGCTGCTCGAACTGGGTCAGCCGATGCACGCGTTTGATAAAGACCGCATCGAAGGCGGGATTGTCGTGCGTATGGCGAAAGAGGGTGAATCTCTGGTGCTGCTGGATGGCACTGAAGCCAAACTGAGCGCTGACACGCTGGTCATTGCTGACCATCAGAAAGCGCTGGCAATGGGCGGTATCTTCGGCGGTGAACACTCCGGTGTGAACGACGAAACGCAAAATGTGCTGCTGGAATGCGCATTCTTCAGCCCGCTCTCTATCACTGGTCGCGCACGCCGCCATGGTCTGCACACCGACGCATCTCACCGCTATGAGCGTGGCGTGGATCCGGCTCTGCAGCACAAAGCGATGGAACGTGCGACCCGTCTGCTGATCGACATTTGTGGTGGTGAAGCTGGTCCGGTCATTGACGTCACCCATGAAGCGACGTTGCCGAAGCGCGCGACCATCACCCTGCGTCGCAGCAAACTGGATCGCCTGATCGGTCATCACGTTGCGGATGAGCAAGTGAGCGATATTCTGCGCCGTCTGGGTTGCGAAGTCACTGAAGGTCAGGACGAGTGGAAAGCGGTTGCACCGAGCTGGCGCTTCGATATGGAGATTGAAGAAGATCTTGTCGAAGAAGTAGCGCGCGTGTACGGCTATAACAATATCCCTGATGAGCCTGTTCAGGCGGGTCTGATCATGGGAACGCACCGCGAAGCCAATCTGTCACTGAAGCGCGTCAAAACGATGCTGAATGACAAAGGCTATCAGGAAGTGATCACCTATAGCTTTGTTGATCCTAAAGTACAGCAATTGATTCACCCGGGTGTTGAAGCGCTGCTGCTGCCAAGCCCAATCTCTGTAGAGATGTCCGCAATGCGCCTGTCTCTGTGGACTGGCTTACTGGCGACCGTTGTCTATAACCAGAACCGTCAGCAGAACCGTGTACGCATTTTCGAAAGCGGTCTGCGTTTTGTTCCTGATACTCAGGCGAACCTGGGCATTCGTCAGGACCTGATGCTGGCAGGGGTGATTTGCGGTAACCGTCACGATGAGCACTGGAACCTGGCAAAAGAGACCGTTGATTTCTATGATCTGAAGGGCGACCTGGAATCAGTGCTGGACCTGACCGGTAAACTTGCTGACGTACAGTTCAAAGCAGAAGCCAATCCGGCACTGCATCCTGGACAGTCCGCAGCGATTTATCTGAAAGGTGAACGTATTGGTTTTATTGGGGTTGTTCATCCTGAGCTGGAACGTAAACTGGATCTCAACGGTCGCACTCTGGTGTTTGAACTGGAGTGGAATAAGCTCGCAGACCGCGTGGTGCCTCAGGCGGGTGAGATTTCTCGCTTCCCGGCTAACCGTCGCGATATCGCGGTTGTGGTCGCAGAAAACGTTCCTGCAGCAGATATTTTATCTGAGTGTAAGAAAGTTGGCGTAAATCAGGTAGTTGGCGTAAACTTATTTGACGTGTACCGCGGTAAGGGTGTTGCGGAGGGTTATAAGAGCCTCGCTATCAGCCTGATCCTTCAGGATACCAGCCGTACACTCGAAGAAGAGGAGATTGCCGCTACCGTCGCCAAATGTGTAGAGGCATTAAAAGAGCGATTCCAGGCATCATTGAGGGATTGAACCTATGGCGCTTACAAAAGCTGAAATGTCAGAATATCTGTTTGATAAGCTTGGGCTTAGCAAGCGGGATGCCAAAGAACTGGTCGAACTGTTTTTCGAAGAGATCCGTCGTGCTCTGGAAAACGGTGAGCAGGTAAAACTCTCTGGTTTTGGTAACTTCGATCTGCGTGATAAGAATCAACGTCCGGGCCGTAACCCGAAAACGGGCGAAGATATTCCCATTACAGCAAGGCGCGTGGTGACCTTCAGACCCGGACAGAAGTTAAAGAGTCGGGTTGAAAACGCAACGCCCAAAGAAGAGTAATTTTTAACTAACTAAAAAGGCCGCTTTTGCGGCCTTTTTTCTTTTCACTGCTGCATAAGCACCGTAAAATCAAGATCATCCCTTTTCAGCAGAATGGAAAATATGCTGACTTTTGCCCGCCAACAACAGCGACGACATGTGCGCTGGATACTGAGTCTGACGGCGCTAACGCTGCTGGCAGCCGCTGTAAGTTTATGTGCTGGAGAACAGTGGATAGGTCCAGGTGAGTGGTTTGGTACCCGTGGAGACCTGTTTGTCTGGCAAATTCGACTGCCACGGACGCTGGCTGTTTTGCTGGTCGGGGCCGCACTGGCGCTCTCCGGCGCGGTGATGCAGGCACTCTTTGAAAACCCACTTGCGGAGCCGGGACTGCTTGGCGTCTCCAATGGCGCTGGCGTGGGGCTTATTGCGGCCGTGCTGTTAGGGCAGGGTAAGCTTCCGGGTTGGGCATTAGGGGTGTGCGCCATTGCAGGCGCACTCATCATCACGCTCATTCTTCTGCGTTTCGCACGTCGTCATCTTTCGACCAGTCGTTTACTGCTTGCCGGTGTCGCGTTGGGCATTATTTGTAGTGCACTGATGACGTGGGCGATCTATTTTTCCACCTCTTTTGACCTGCGCCAGTTGATGTACTGGATGATGGGTGGCTTCGGCGGCGTTGACTGGCAACAGAGCTGGTTGATGATCGCATTGATTCCGGTTCTGATCTGGATTTGCTGCCAGTCGCAGGCTATGAATATGCTGGCATTGGGTGAAACCTCTGCCCGCCAGCTTGGGTTGCCTTTATGGTTCTGGCGTAATCTTCTGGTAGTGGCGACAGGATGGATGGTTGGCGTGAGCGTGGCGTTGGCTGGGGCAATTGGCTTTATCGGTTTGGTTATTCCCCATATATTGCGTTTATGCGGGTTAACCGACCATCGTGTCTTATTGCCTGCGTGTGCGCTGGCGGGCGCGATTGCGCTGTTGACGGCGGACGTGGTTGCCCGATTGGCGCTCGCCTCCGCAGAACTTCCCATCGGTGTGGTGACGGCCACATTGGGGGCGCCTGTCTTCATCTGGTTGCTATTAAAAGCAGGACGTTAAATACAAAGATCATCGCTGTTCGGTCTATGATTAGAAACTGATGTTGTTCAATACTCATTCGTCTGTTACCCGGGAGACGTTATGCAAAAGACCATTCTCAACACTCAAGTGACAAGCATCGACGGCGAGGAGATCTCGCTTGCGAAATATGCCGGAAATGTACTGCTGATCGTTAACGTGGCGTCAAAATGCGGTTTAACGCCGCAGTATGAACAACTGGAAAACCTGCAAAAAACCTGGGGCGAACGTGGATTTGCCGTGTTGGGTTTTCCGTGCAACCAGTTCCTCGGGCAGGAACCGGGCAGCGAAGATGAGATCAAAACGTATTGCGCCACGACCTGGGGCGTGACGTTCCCGATGTTCAGCAAAATTGATGTCAATGGCGACGACCGCCACCCTTTGTACCAAAAATTGGTCGCTGCCGCGCCTACGGCCATTGCCCCGCAGGCGAGCGCTTTTTACGAGCGGATGGTCAGCAAAGGTCGTGCGCCGCTGTATCCTGACGATATTTTGTGGAACTTTGAGAAGTTTTTAGTGGGCAGGGATGGACACGTCGTGCAACGTTTTTCACCCGACATGACGCCTGACGATCCCATTGTCATGGAAAGTATCAAACTGGCGTTGGAGAAATAATGTCTCCGTTAATGCAGTTACAGGACGTGGCTGAAAGCTCCCGGCTTGGTCCACTTTCAGGTTCGATCAAAGCTGGCGAAATCTTACACCTTGTCGGACCTAACGGGGCGGGGAAAAGCACACTGCTGGCGCGGATGGCAGGCCTGACCAGCGGTGCCGGAACTGTCGTATTTGGCGGTACGGCGCTGGAATCCTGGCCTGCCGCAAAGCTTGCCCAACATCGTGCTTACCTTGCGCAACAGCAAAATCCCCCTTTTGCCATGCCTGTCTGGCATTACCTGACGCTTCATCAGCCCGATAAAACACGAACCGATCTGCTGAAAGAGGTGGCAGAGGCACTCGGATTGGGCGATAAACTGGACCGGGGCACGAATCAACTCTCCGGCGGCGAGTGGCAACGTGTCCGTCTTGCGGCGGTAATGCTACAAATTTCACCAGATTCTAATCCTCACGGGCAATTATTGCTTCTGGACGAACCGATGAACAGTCTGGACGTTGCGCAACAAAACGCACTGGACCGACTGCTCAGTCGGCTTTGCCTTCAGGGAATTGCTGTCGTGATGAGTAGCCATGATCTTAACCACACGCTACGTCACGCGCATCAGGCGTGGCTGTTGAAACGTGGGGCGTTGATTGCCTGTGGGCCGCGTGAAGAGGTGCTGACACCGCCCAATTTAGCCCGTGCGTATGGGTTAAACTTTCGGCGGCTTGATGTGGAAGGCCACAGAATGCTCATATCAACCACTTAAGTTAAATGGTTTCTTGAAAATAAGGCGCTTTCCACGCTATATAGATATAAAAATAAAAAAGAGGATTCGTCCTGAATGCGTTTTTGGTTCCTTCTTATCGCAGCACTGGTGTTAGCTGGGTGTAGTAGCCATCGCGCTCCTGCGCCAAATGCCAGACTTTCGGATTCCATTACGGTGATCGCGGGTCTCAATGATCAGTTACAGAACTGGCGCGGAACACCGTACCGTTATGGCGGAATGAGCCGTAGTGGTGTGGACTGTTCAGGGTTTGTGTTGATGACGATGCGTGACCAGTTCTCTCTGCAACTGCCGCGAGATACCCGACAACAGTCCAAAATTGGTACGGAAATCGACAAAGATGATCTCCTGCCCGGCGATCTGGTTTTCTTTAAAACCGGTTCGGGTGAGAGTGGTTTGCATGTCGGTATCTATGACACCAATAATCAATTTATCCATGCGTCGACCAGTCGAGGGGTGATGCGTTCGTCTCTCGACAATGTCTACTGGCGCAAAAATTTTTGGCAGGCCCGAAGAATTTAATCATACGGATGGCAAGGTTTTCCTGGCTTATCATCCGTATTTAAAAATGGAATTTTGCGATTAATGACATAAGGCTGGCTTCCTGATAACCATACTATTCATGAAAGTAATGTGGTTAGCGTAAATTCGCGCGCATCTCATGAAAAAGTGTAAAACTGGATATTGGTTTATAATCAGGATAAGCTAAAAAAAGGACCCGGTTTACCGGATAAAAAGGATAAAATGAAAGCACCCCCATTAGTCTCTGAAATGATGTCGTTTTCCATCCGTTGTTACAGGATGCCGGATTACACCCAAACAGCGGGGCTGGCACAATGATTGTTTCACTGGATAATTCCTATCACTCCGATCTCTTGTTTCTGCCCGCGCGGAGTGTAAAAGGGGATCTTGTCGGTTTAGAAATCATTGCAAACTTTGTCAGTGACGATGGCTCTGTACGTATGCCGACAGAGCTGGTCATACCCCGACTGTCGGCTGAAGAACAGTGCTGTTTATTCGAAGAAAAACTCTCACTGATTGAAACGTGCCAACATTTTTTTATTCAACAAAAATTGAATGCCTGGATTAAATTAACACCAGCGGTGGTTGACGCATTAATATATGACGACCAGTTTAACGCGCGTGTTAAGCGATTTTCATTTCTTGAATTAATGATTAATGAAAATTACCCTGAATTAAATCGTGGAAAAGAAAATCCAAAGCTGGTGAAATTAGCGGCGCGGTTTCCACTCATACTGGCTAATTTTGGTGCGGGTGATTCTTCGATGAAAGCCATTTTTGACGGTCTTTTCAAACGGGTTGCGCTGGATAAAAGTTTTGTTCAGCACAGAGCAATGAGCATTTCATTTGAACCGTTTATGCAGGCTATTGTTTCGCAAATATCATCCTGTTGTGATTCCGTTATAATTGCGGGTATCGATACGGAAGAGATGAAGGCCCGCGTAACCCCTTTAGGTTTCAGCGTATTGCAGGGCTGCTTGTGGTCAGCCGTATCGGTCGGTCAGATAACGACTCTGGTACAGCGATAACCCTTCTATTTGCTGGTGTTTAAGACGGTAGTAACCGACTACACTACAAACAGGAGGCCCTATGACCCTGTCTTTTACCGCCCGCTGGCGCGATGAGTTGCCGGCAACGTATACCGCTCTTTCCCCAACTCCCCTGAGCAATGCCCGTGTGATTTGGCATAATGATGCTTTGGCACAACAGCTTGATATTCCAGCCTCACTTTTTGATGTTGAACGTGGAGCGGGTGTCTGGGGTGGTGAATCTTTACTTCCCGGTATGTCGCCTCTGGCCCAGGTCTACAGCGGACATCAGTTTGGTGTCTGGGCGGGGCAACTTGGCGACGGACGCGGCATTCTGCTGGGAGAACAACTCCTGCCCGATGGCACGACGCTTGACTGGCATCTGAAAGGCGCGGGTTTAACCCCGTATTCGCGAATGGGCGATGGGCGAGCCGTACTGCGCTCTACGATCAGAGAAAGTCTGGCCAGTGAGGCCATGCATTACCTGGGGATCCCAACGACCCGTGCGTTGTCGATTGTGACCAGCGATTCCCCGGTTTACCGGGAAACGCCGGAAACCGGTGCAATGTTGATGCGTCTGGCGCAAAGCCATATGCGTTTCGGCCATTTTGAACACTTCTATTATCGCCGTGAACCTGAAAAAGTGCGCCAGTTGGCTGATTTTGCGATTCGCCACTACTGGCCCCAATTGCAGGGTGAAGAGGATAAATACACGCTCTGGTTTCGGGATGTGGTGTCGCGTACGGCGACGCTTATCGCTGACTGGCAGACCGTGGGATTTGCCCATGGCGTGATGAATACCGACAACATGTCTATCCTGGGGTTGACGATAGATTATGGCCCGTTTGGTTTTCTGGATGATTATCAGCCTGGGTTGATTTGCAATCATTCCGACCATTTGGGGCGCTACAGCTTTGAAAACCAACCCGCAGTGGGGCTCTGGAACTTACAACGACTGGCGCAGACGCTTTCTCCGTTTATGTCGGTTGAGACGCTCAATGATGCGCTGGATGGCTATCAACTGGCCCTGTTGACGCGTTACGGCCAACGGATGCGGCAAAAGCTGGGATTCTTTAGCGAACAGAAAGACGACAATGCGTTACTCAACGCTTTGTTCAGCCTGATGGCGCGCGAGGGAAGCGACTATACTCGAACATTCAGAATGTTGAGCCAGACAGAGCAGCAAAGCGCGGTATCTCCGCTGCGTGATGAGTTTGTTGACCGCGCTGCCTTTGACGAGTGGTTCACACAGTATCGCGCTCGCCTGCAACGGGAACAGGTTGATGATGCATTGCGTCAGCAACACATGCAGCGCGCCAACCCTGCGGTGGTGCTGCGTAACTGGTTGGCCCAACGTGCTATCGAGAATGCGGAACGTGGGGATACGCGCAAATTGCACCAACTGCATCAGGTAC
This sequence comes from Citrobacter sp. R56, assembly GCF_016811995.1. Taxonomy (GTDB): domain Bacteria; phylum Pseudomonadota; class Gammaproteobacteria; order Enterobacterales; family Enterobacteriaceae; genus Citrobacter_D; species Citrobacter_D enshiensis. The sequence continues at coordinate 2,543,644 of NZ_CP069159.1, read as the reverse complement.
TGCGCACACCGTTTACCGACAGAGATGATGACTATGTCAGCCGTCCTCCCGACTGGGGAAAACGGCTGGAAGTCAGTTGCTCAAGCTAAAACGGCTTATTTGGTCAGGAGGAGCTTACCGGCGTTTGTTTTACGCAGCAGATACTCCTGACCATCATGATCGATAATCACTTTTCCTTGTGGGCCTAATAACGTCTGACTGCTGATCCGCCGTTCCGTATCATTGGGGGGAGGGACGCTGCTCTTTTCCTTAGAATGAGGTGACTCGGTGCGATCCATACGTGACATAGCGTTCATTAATAAAAATCAATTTAACAATGATTATTATTATCAATAATATGGGCAGTAACGGCAAGTGTTAAATGGGGTCGTTGCCTGTTGATGCAGAACGAAGATGGCGATGCGCGAGATGAGGATGAGAAAGGAAGCGCCCATCCCCGAAGGAATGGGCTATAGATCAAAAACGGCACTCCACGGCGGAGGCTAATTTTTCCAGCAACAGTTCGGTGTCTTCCCAGTTCAGGCAGGGGTCGGTAATCGACTGACCGTACACCAGCGGTTGACCGCTAACGATTTTCTGCGTGCCTTCACGCAAGAAACTTTCGGCCATGACCCCGGCAATCGCGGTGGAACCGTTACGAATTTGCTGGCAAACGTCATCACACACGTCCAGCTGGCGGCGGTGCTGCTTCTGGCAGTTGCCGTGACTAAAGTCCACCACCAGATGTTCCGGCAGATCAAACTCGTGCAAGGTGTCGCAGGCGGCGGCAATATCTTCAGCGTGGTAATTGGGCTTTTTACCGCCACGCATAATGATATGACCATAAGGGTTGCCGCTGGTCTGATAAATGGTCATCTGGCCGGATTTATCCGGTGAAAGGAACATATGACTGGCGCGGGAGGCGCGAATGGCGTCGACGGCAATGCGCGTGTTGCCATCAGTACCGTTTTTAAATCCGACCGGGCAGGAGAGCGCGGAGGCCATTTCACGGTGGATCTGGCTCTCGGTGGTCCGTGCGCCAATGGCTCCCCAGCTGATCAGATCGGCGATAAACTGACCCGTCACCATATCAAGAAATTCAGTCGCCGTCGGTACGCCTAACTCATTGACTTTCAGCAGTAATTTTCTCGCCAGTTCAATGCCGTGGTTGACACGATAACTGCCGTTTAAATCAGGGTCGGAGATTAAGCCTTTCCAGCCAACGACGGTACGCGGCTTTTCAAAATAGGTGCGCATGACGATTTCCAGGCGCGCCTGATGTTTTGAACGCAGTGTTTGCAAACGGCTGGCGTAATCCATCGCTGCATCAAGATCGTGAATTGAGCAAGGGCCAATGATCACCAGCAGGCGGGGATCTTCACCATTCAATATTTTTTCAATCCGGCGTCGCGAGTCGGTAACGTGGCTTGCAACAGCGGACGATACGGGATGTCGTAGCGCCAATTCGGCGGGGGTGACAAGACTGTCTATACGCGCAGTACGGAGTTCGTCGGTTCTGTTCATTACATCTCTCAGAAATTTGTTGCTTCAACGGCAGGACTACCGGGAAGTGATGGGCATCACGATAAACCAATCCCTGCTGATTTCAAGTGCGAGGCGTGTCACACCTCGCAAGCTATCAGAGATGATAACGAAAATTGAATCATTGCACTAGCGCATTAGTACATTCGGCGATTCAATCCCATAATGTCGAGAATTTTAGTCGCAATTTCTTCTACCGAGTAATTGGTACTGTTCAACCACGGGATCTGGTTTTTACGATACAGCGCTTCAACTTCCGCCACTTCCATCCGACACTGGCGCAGTGAGGCATAACGGCTGTTTTCACGGCGCTCTTCGCGAATGGCCGCCAGACGTTCCGCCTCAATCGTCAAACCAAAAAGCTTGTGCTGGAGGGGTTTCAGAGACGCGGGTAACACCAGATTATCCATATCATCAGCAATAAAGGGGTAGTTTGCCGCCCGGATGCCAAACTGCATTGCCAGATAAAGACTGGTCGGCGTTTTTCCACAACGTGAGACGCCCAACAGGATCACCTGCGCCTGATCGAGGTTGCGCAACGAAATGCCGTCATCATGCGCGAGGGTGTAGTCAATGGCGGCGATGCGCGCATCATACTTATTGAGATTGCCGGGATTAAGACCGTGGGTGCGATGCGCAATCGGGGTCGGGTCAAGCTTCATTTCTTGCTGCAGCGGCGCGACCAGCGCCTGCACAATGTCCTGACAGAAACCTTCGCTTTGCAAAATGATCGCACGGATTTCAGGCAGCACAATGGAGTAGAACACCAGCGGGCGCACGCCAGTTTGCTGGTAAATCGCGTCGATCTGGTCTTTGACCGCCCTGGCGCGACTCTCATTTTCGACAAACGGCAGCGTGATGCTACTGATCGTCACGGGAAACTGCGACATGACAGCATGTCCCAGCACTTCGGCAGTAATGGCCGTACCATCAGAAATATAAAAAACATGACGATCAACAACATTATCCATTTTGTTCATCCTGAAGAGCACACATAATTCTCTGAAAGCATAAATTAAAAAAAGACAGAAGCGTATAACTCAGCTCTTATTTTATAAAATGAAACACTATTTTTATATTTACTGAAAAGTACATTTCATTTTTTGGAACTGATGTTTATACCGACAGTTTTTAGGGGGATCGCCCGTACTTCGTGGCTTTGCGCAAATGCGGAAACAATCTGAAAAAAGAAAAAATATATTTGCTTGAACGATTCACCGTTTTTTTCGGCGGGTTAAATATGCAAAGATAAATACGCAATTAAGTGTTTCCTAAACTCGTTCATTTATCACAAAAGGATTGTTCGATGTCCAACAATGGCTCGTCACCGCTGGTGCTTTGGTATAACCAACTCGGCATGAATGATGTAGACAGAGTTGGGGGCAAAAATGCCTCCCTGGGTGAAATGATTACTAACCTCTCCGGTATGGGTGTTTCAGTACCGAATGGGTTTGCGACAACCGCCGATGCGTTTGACCAATTTCTGGACCAAAGCGGCGTAAACCAGCGCATTTATGAACTGCTGGATCAAACGGATATTGACGATGTCACTGCGCTGGCGAAAGCCGGTGCGCAGATCCGCCAGTGGATTATCGACACTCCTTTCCAGCCTGAGCTGGAAAATGCCATCCGCGATGCGTACGCGCAGCTTTCTGCGGATGATGCTCACGCCTCGTTTGCGGTGCGTTCTTCCGCAACGGCAGAAGATATGCCAGACGCGTCATTTGCGGGCCAGCAGGAAACCTTCCTCAACGTTCAGGGGTTTGATGCTGTGCTGGTGGCGGTGAAACATGTCTTCGCGTCGTTGTTTAACGATCGTGCGATCTCTTACCGTGTGCATCAGGGTTATGACCACCGCGGCGTTGCGCTCTCTGCAGGCGTTCAGCGCATGGTGCGTTCAGATCTCGCCTCGTCCGGCGTGATGTTCTCCATTGATACGGAGTCAGGTTTCGACCAGGTCGTCTTCATTACGTCTGCCTGGGGTCTGGGCGAGATGGTGGTGCAGGGCGCGGTTAACCCGGATGAGTTCTACGTGCACAAACCAACGTTGGCGGCAAATCGTCCCTCCATTGTTCGTCGCACTATGGGTTCGAAAAAAATCCGTATGGTCTATGCGCCGACCCAGGAGCACGGAAAGCAGGTCAAAATTGAAGATGTGCCGCAGGAACAACGCGACATTTTCTCGCTGACCAACGAGGAAGTTCAGGAACTGGCGAAACAAGCGGTACAGATCGAGAAACATTACGGTCGCCCGATGGACATCGAATGGGCAAAAGACGGTCACACCGGCAAATTGTTCATTGTTCAGGCGCGTCCGGAAACCGTCCGCTCACGCGGTCAGGTGATGGAGCGTTACACGCTGCATGCCCAGGGCAAAATTGTTGCGGAAGGTCGTGCCATTGGCCACCGTATCGGCGCGGGCACCGTGAAGGTCATCCATGACATCAGCGAGATGAACCGTATCGAGCCGGGCGATGTGCTGGTGACTGATATGACCGACCCGGACTGGGAACCGATCATGAAAAAAGCCGCGGCGATTGTGACTAACCGTGGCGGTCGTACCTGTCATGCGGCGATCATCGCGCGTGAGCTGGGGATCCCGGCAGTGGTTGGCTGTGGCGATGCGACCGAACGCATGAAAGATGGCGATAAAGTGACCGTCTCCTGCTCTGAAGGCGACACCGGTTACGTGTATGCCGATTTACTCGACTTTAGTGTGAAAAGCTCCAGCGTCGACACCATGCCGGATCTGCCGTTGAAGATCATGATGAACGTCGGCAACCCGGATCGCGCGTTTGATTTTGCCTGTTTGCCGAACGAAGGTGTTGGCCTGGCGCGTCTCGAATTTATCATCAACCGTATGATCGGCGTGCACCCTCGTGCGCTGCTGGAGTTTGATGACCAGGACGTGAAACTGCAAAACGAAATCCGCGAAATGATGAAAGGTTTCGATTCGCCGCGTGAGTTCTACGTTGGTCGTTTGACGGAAGGCATCGCGACGCTGGGCGCCGCATTTTACCCGAAACGCGTCATCGTGCGTCTCTCTGATTTTAAATCGAACGAATACGCCAACCTGGTGGGCGGCGAACGTTATGAGCCAGAAGAAGAGAACCCGATGCTGGGCTTCCGTGGCGCTGGCCGTTATGTTTCTGACAGCTTCCGTGACTGTTTTGCGCTTGAGTGTGATGCGGTTAAACGCGTGCGCAACGACATGGGGCTGACCAACGTTGAAATCATGATCCCGTTTGTGCGTACGGTTGATCAGGCGAAAGCGGTGGTAGAAGAGCTGGAGCGTCAGGGGCTGAAACGTGGTGAAAACGGACTGAAGCTCATCATGATGTGTGAGATCCCGTCCAACGCCTTGCTGGCAGAGCAGTTCCTCGAATATTTTGACGGTTTCTCGATCGGCTCCAACGACATGACGCAGCTGACGCTGGGTCTTGACCGTGACTCCGGTGTTGTTTCTGCACTGTTCGACGAACGTAACGATGCGGTCAAAGCACTGCTGTCGATGGCGATTCGTGCAGCGAAGAAACAAGGGAAATACGTGGGCATTTGCGGTCAGGGTCCGTCCGACCACGAAGACTTTGCCGCGTGGCTGATGGAAGAGGGGATCGACAGCCTTTCGTTGAACCCGGACACCGTCGTGCAAACCTGGCTGAGCCTGGCGGAACTGAAGAAGTAAAATAGATTACGTCACGTAAATCGAGAACGGCTCCCGTAAAAAGGAGCCGTTTTTTTATGCCTTGTTAGTGCAGGAGAGCCAGGATAGCGCGTAAGTCAGTGACAGAAATTTGTCCCGGGGCTGACGCTTTTTTTACCGCGCCAAAGGTGGCGGCAGAACCAAACACCTCACCCGCAAGGCGAGAAATGACCCCTGTTTTAGCCATCGACATGGTGATGATTGGACGATCCGCATAGTTTTCATGCATATCCAGCGTGGCAGTTAGCAGTGTCAATACATCGCGCTTTGACTGAGGCATGACGGCAATTTTGGGAATATCCGCCCCCAAAGCCTGCATTTTGCGTAGCCTATTGACGATTTCGTCTGCCGCTGGCGTCTGGTGAAAATCATGGTTAGACATGACGACATAAACACCTTTTTCATGCGACCTGGCAACGAGGTCTTCTACGTGTTTATCACCGGTGTACAGTTCAATATCGATGATGTCAGCAAGCCCACTGTCTATTACCGCCAGATTGAGCGCTGTGTATTCCTCAACGGAAAGCGCCTGTTCTCCCCCTTCCTGAGCGCTACGGAAGGTAAACAGTAAGGGGATATCTCCCACTATCTGGCGAAGATGAGCCAGCACGTTCAATACAGATTGCGCAGAACCCACATCCATAAAATGGTCGGCGCGCCATTCCAGAATGTCGAAATCAGCATCGAGATAGGCTTGTGCTTCCGTCTTTATGGTGGCGATGTCCTTGCCCATCAAAGAGACAATCACTTTCGGAACGCCTTCGCCAATGACGAGATTTTTTATTGTTAACGTCTTCATTATTACCCTTCACATACCTGGTCTGCGTTACAACATGCCGCAACACCGCATCGTTTTGCAACCATAGCCCCGGGGATTTTCAACACAATGGCGAAATAAAGGGGTCAGGGGGGCATCGTCAGGGGAATAAAAAAAAGCCCATCGTGGGAGATGGGCAAAGACTACACACAGCAATTCGTTGTTTCACTCAGGGGATGTCCATGCTTATAAATCAATGTGTTGATCTATAACCGTGAGCTAATAGTAGGCATGGGGATTTTTTGCGTCGATCAGATTCGTCTCAATAGTTTAAAAGCTGTAAAGAATTTGCGACACAAAGAAGGGAAAACAGAAAGATTCAGCAACAATATTGTGTAATCAAGGGGTTGATTGATTAGTAAGTCTAAAGTATTTGGCGTTTCGGAATATCGGGACTGCCCGTCGACGCGTTGTTAACGGGCAGTTCTGCCGTGTGGCTTTACCAGAAAAATAGGCTTCGGCAACACCACACTTTTACGATCTACTTGTGGGGTTCTTCAGGTTCAGCCAGTCCTTCCAGAGCGTTGTTTGGCTCATTATCGGGAAGCGGAGCCTCGTTGACCCACGCAGAGAACAGACGCCAGGAGACGGCCAACAGCACTGGACCAATAAACAGGCCGATCATGCCAAACGCAATTAATCCGCCGATAACCCCTGAGAGGATCAGAATCAACGGCAAATCAGCGCCCATGCGAATGAGCATTGGGCGAATCACGTTATCCAGCGTACCGACCACACAACTCCACACTAGCAGCACGGTGCCCCAGGTGTTGTCGCCTGTCCAGTAGAGCCAGATGATGGAGGGAATCAGTACCGGCAGAGGCCCCAGTTGCACCAGGCAGGAGAGGATCATCAGCACGCTCAGCAGCGTGGCATAAGGCACACCGGAGATCGCCAGACCCACACCACCGAGAACCGCCTGCACCAGTGCGGTGACGACGACGCCAAGCGCCACAGCGCGAATGGCCTGCGCTGCCAGCACAACGGCCGCATCGCCACGTTTTGCCGCCAGTCGGCTGGCAAAATGGCGGACCCCTAAAGCAACCTGCTCACCGCGCCAGAACAGCAGGGCGCTAAACAGCAGCATCAGGCCACAGTGCACCATAAAACGGCCAATATGGGCTGCCTGACCGACAAACCAGGTGGTCGTGGTGCCAATATAGGGCCGGATTTTGGCCATAATCCCCGAGCCGCCCATATCCAGCAGGTTGTGCCAGGCCGCATACAATTTGCTCCCAATCAGCGGAATGCTGTTCAGCCAGGCAAGGTCGGGTAACGTCATGTCACCGGCGCTCATGGCGTGGATCAACGGACCGCTGCCGTCGACGATGCTGTTCACCAACAGCGCAATGGGGATCACAAACAGCAAAACCAACAGGAGCGTCATCACCAGAACGGCGAGAGAGCGGCGGCCCCAGAGCAGTTTTTGCAGCAGAAGTAAAACAGGCCAGGTGGCGATCACCACGGTGCCAGCCCAGGCAAAGCCAAGGATAAAGGGTTGTACAATCCACAGACATGCCACAATCATGATGACCAAAAACAGCGCCGATAGCAGCACTTGCGCGATATCCCTTGGCTGACGAATGTTTTCCATAAATACTTTTCACCTTTTCTGTACGTCAGAACGTTGACGTGATCTGAACACGCGAATCACTCGTATATAATAATGAGCAATTTCAGCGGTTTTTGACAGGGTGATTCTGCCTGTAATTCTGCTGAGCGCATATGAAAAAAATGTGATACAACAAATAGTGCAACACGCAAACGATTAGGTGCCGCCCTGTAAGGCTATTTTATTTACCGTTATGAAGCTGAACAGTCTCTCATTGTCTGTAAAGTAGCCATTAGCGGGACAGGCCCAGAGTCCACAACACAGACCGCAGGAAAGGGTCAATAATGATTCCACAAATTTCTCAGGCACCCGGCGTCGTTCAGCTGGTGCTCAACTTTTTGCATGCACTGGAACAGCAAGGGTTTACGGGGGATACGGCGACCAGTTACGCCGATCGCCTCACAATGTCGACAGATAACAGTATCTATCAACTTCTGCCGGATGCGGTTCTTTTCCCCCGTTCAACGGCAGATGTGGCGCTGCTAGCCCGCCTGGCGGCAGAACCGCGATTCACCTCTCTTGTCTTTACCCCCCGCGGCGGCGGCACCGGCACCAACGGTCAGGCGCTGAATCAGGGCATTATCGTTGATATGTCGCGCTACATGAGCCGTATCATTGAGATCAACCCGGAAGAAGGGTGGGTACGGGTGGAAGCCGGCGTGATCAAAGACCAGTTGAACCAGTATCTGAAACCTTATGGCTATTTCTTTGCTCCGGAGTTGTCGACCAGTAACCGGGCGACGCTGGGGGGGATGATTAATACCGATGCATCCGGTCAGGGATCGCTGGTGTACGGCAAAACCTCTGACCATGTTCTTGGCGTGCGGGCAGTGCTACTGGGGGGCGACATTCTCGACACTCAGGCACTTCCCGTCGAACTTGCTGAGACGCTAGGTAAAAGCAATACGACGATAGGGCGTATCTACCATACGGTCTATCAGCGCTGCCGTGAAAACCGTCAGTTGATTATCGATAAGTTCCCGAAGCTGAACCGGTTTTTAACGGGCTACGATTTACGTCATGTCTTTAATGATGAGATGACGGAGTTTGATTTAACGCGCGTCCTGACCGGTTCTGAAGGAACGCTTGCCTTCATCACCGAAGCGCGTCTGGATATCACCCCACTGCCCAAAGTTCGCCGTCTGGTGAATGTGAAATATGACTCTTTCGATTCTGCGCTCCGCAATGCGTCGTTTATGGTTGAGGCGCGGGCGCTGTCGGTCGAAACCGTTGATTCTAAAGTGCTCAACCTCGCGCGGGAGGACATTGTCTGGCATTCCGTCAGTGAACTCATCACCGATGTGCCGGACAAAGAGATGTTGGGTCTGAACATCGTCGAATTTGCGGGGGATGACGAGGCGTTGATTGACGCGCAGATTGAGGCGCTGTGCGAGCGACTTGACGGCTTGATTGCCGGGCAACAGGCTGGCGTGATCGGCTGGCAGCTGTGTACTGAACTGGCGGGTGTCGAGCGTATCTACGCGATGCGTAAAAAAGCGGTGGGTTTGTTGGGGAATGCCAAAGGTGCGGCAAAACCGATTCCTTTTGCCGAAGATACCTGCGTGCCGCCAGAACATCTTGCTGATTACATTGCTGAATTCCGTGCTTTGCTCGACAGCCACGGCCTGAGCTATGGCATGTTTGGTCACGTTGACGCTGGGGTGTTGCACGTTCGACCTGCCCTGGATATGTGCGACCCGCAGCAAGAGATTCTGATGAAGCAAATCTCTGACGACGTGGTGGCGCTGACGGCAAAATATGGCGGTCTGTTATGGGGTGAGCACGGGAAAGGTTTCCGCGCCGAGTACAGCCCGGCATTTTTTGGCGAGCAACTGTACAGTGAACTGCGCAACGTGAAAGCGGCGTTCGACCCGCAAAACCGACTGAACCCAGGGAAGATTTGCCCGCCTGCAGGTGTTGATGCACCGATGATGAAAGTGGATGCCGTGAAGCGCGGCACCTACGATCGCCAGATCCCGTTCGCGGTGAGACAAGAGTGGCGTGGGGCGATGGAGTGTAACGGCAACGGGCTGTGCTTTAACTTTGATGCCAAAAGTCCGATGTGTCCGTCGATGAAAATCAGTCTTAACCGTATCCACTCCCCGAAAGGGCGCGCAACGCTGGTGCGGGAATGGTTACGTCTGTTGGCTGACCGCGGTATCGATCCGGTTAAGCTGGAACACGAACTGCCGGAAAAACACGCCAGTTTGCGGACTCTGATTGCCCGCACCCGTAATAGCTGGCATGCCCGTAAGGGCGAGTACGATTTCTCGCATGAAGTGAAAGAGGCGATGTCCGGGTGTCTGGCCTGTAAAGCCTGTTCCACGCAATGCCCGATCAAAATCGATGTACCGGAATTCCGCTCGCGTTTCCTGCAGCTCTATCACACGCGTTATCTGCGTCCTCTGCGCGACCATCTGGTGGCGACAGTGGAAACCTATGCGCCGCTGATGGCGCGGGCACCCAAAACATTCAACTTCTTTATTAATCAACCCATTGTGCGGTCGCTTTCCAAAAAACACATTGGGATGGTTGATTTGCCGTTGCTTTCTACGCCGTCGCTCCAGCAACACATGGTCGGGCATCGCAGCGCCAATATGACGCTGGAACAGCTGGAGTTGTTAAGTGTCGAGCAAAAATCCCGCACGGTGCTGGTGGTGCAGGATCCGTTCACCAGTTATTACGACGCGCAGGTGGTGGCAGATTTCGTCCGCCTGGTGGAAAAACTGGGATTGCAGCCGGTGCTGCTGCCCTTCTCGCCGAATGGCAAGGCTCAGCACATCAAAGGCTTCCTCAAACGGTTTGCAAAAACCGCGAAGAAGACGTCAGAGTTTCTCAATCGCGTGGCCGCGTTGGGGATACCGATGGTGGGCGTCGATCCGGCGCTGGTTCTGTGCTATCGCGATGAGTACAACCTGGCGCTGGGTGAACAGCGTGGTGATTTCCACGTGCAACTGGTTCATGAATGGCTGCCGAAGGTACTCGAGCCGGTACAGCCGCTGGCGGTCAGCGGTGAGCCATGGTATTTCTTCGGCCATTGTACTGAAGTGACTGCCTTACCCGGCGCACCAGCGCAGTGGGGGGCCATTTTTGCCCAATTTGGCGCCAGACTGGAAAATGTCAGCGTCGGGTGCTGCGGGATGGCGGGTACCTACGGGCACGAAGTCAAAAATCATGAGAACTCGCTGGGGATCTACGAGCTCTCATGGCGTCAGGCGATGCAGAGACTGCCGCGCAACCGCTGTCTGGCGACCGGTTATTCCTGCCGGAGCCAGGTCAAGCGTGTTGAAGGCACCGGCGTTCGCCATCCACTACAGGCATTGTTGGAGATTATTGGATGATCTGGAAACGTGAAGTTTCTCTCGACGCGCTTAATGCGATGGGAGAAGGAAACATGGTCGGACTGCTGGATATCCGATTTGAGCATATTGGTGACGATACGCTGGAGGCGACAATGCCTGTGGATCGTCGGACAAAACAGCCGTTTGGCCTGTTGCACGGCGGGGCGTCCGTTGTTCTGGCTGAAAGTATCGGTTCGGTTGCCGGCTACCTGTGTACCCAGGGTGAACAAAGGGTGGTGGGGCTGGAGGTGAATGCCAACCACATTCGTTCCGCTCGCGAAGGGCGTGTGAGGGGCGTGTGCAAAGCGCTGCATACGGGCTCGCGCCATCAGGTCTGGCAAATTGAGATCTTCGATGAACAGGGGCGCCTGTGTTGTACTTCACGTCTGACAACGGCTATTGTGTGACAACGTCACTTTAATTATCAGCCTGATTTTGCTTTTGGTCGTAATGTGCACAGTGGAAAGTGATATACTGTGCACGTTTTGAACAAAAGTGAGGATGATATGTCTACCCAATTAGACCCAAGCCAACTGGCCATTGAATTTATTCGTCGCGATAAAACCGAGCTTTCTCCCGCGCAGTATCTGAAACGTTTGAAACAACTCGAGCTGGAATTTGCCGATTTACTCGCACTTTCCTCCACTGAGCTGAAAGAAGAAATTTATTTTGCCTGGCGGCTGGGCGTGCATTGATTCCGGACCGCCTGAAAGGCGACGGCCTATAATGCCAAACAGAAAACCCCGACAGTCTCCCGCCGGGGTTATTTTTTATCTGCTCACCATGCCATTTCACCGCTGTTGACCTTCGCACTCAATTCAAGCGAACTTTCATCCGCTAACCCCGGCCAGGCGGCTTTTAACGTCTGAATCACGTACGTTGATCCCTTTTTCGCCTCCAGCGCTTTTTCGAAGGACAGAAGATAATCTTGCGTGAAACGGATTGCGCTATCGCCAGCCGGACGTTCGCCAATGTAGTGTCCTGGGATCACCTGATCCGGCTTCAGGCTCTGCATTTCATTGAGAGAGTCTCGCCATGCCGCGCGCTGTTTTGCCGATTGCGTGTCTGCCGTCCAGACGTGAATGCCGGAAGCGATGCCTGTGCCGCCCAGAATGGCACGGTTCGCAGGGATCCAGATATAGGCGGCATAATCATCCGGATGGCGGAGTTCCAGCGTTTCACCATCAATGGTGAAACGGGTGTCGTGGGTGACCGTTGGCACCGTCACCGCTGTTGGCGCGCCGTCTTTCATTTGTGGGCCCCAGAACGCCAGTTTGGCGTCTTTTGTCGCGCGAATATGGTCAACCACGTGGGGCGTCGCCAGGATCTTCACCTCTGGAAAGGCGCTGACCAGTGGTTGTAGGCCAAAGTAAAAATCCGGATCGCCGGAGGTAATCACGATGGCTTTCAGTTTTTTGCCCTTCGCCTGAATCATCTTCACCAGTTTTTCGCCGTCTTTGATGCTGAACTGCGCATCAAACAAGATGGCCTCTTTCGGGCCGGAAACCAGTGTAGAAGAGACCGGGAAAAGTCCGTTTTCTTGCGGATTATAAACATCGAGTTGAAGTGGGGCGGCGAGTAACGGCGATGCGGAAAATGACAGCAGCAGTGCCAGCGTTTTAACGTTCATGAGAGGAAGCCTTATGTAGATGATGTTGTTTTATTTACGCCCCGTATTTTAAGCAAATCGCGATCTGTTAAAATTCCTCTATCAGGACATGCTTGGTTTCGTAAAACGATCAGATGAGGGCGGAATGGACAGAGTGATGGCGGCAACGGTATTTAACCATATCTGCGATTTGGGCAGTCTGAGCGCAGCATCCCGCGCGCTGGGGATCTCAAGACCGATGGTGAGCCGCTATCTGGATGAAATGGAAAAATGGGCAGGCGCCAGACTGATCCATCGTTCATCACGGCGGTTAACGATTACCCCTGCCGGGGAAGAGGCGCTGGTGAAAACACGAACGCTGGCAAGGTTATCCCTCGATATCGCGGGGGCTGCCGGACGTGAAATCCCTTCAGGAATATTACGTGTTGCTTGCGCGCATTTTACGGCAACCCATGTTCTGGCCCCGATTCTGCCTGACTTTTTAGCGCGTTATCCGGAACTGCGCATTGAAGTTGAGATCAATAATCAACCGGTGAGTCTGGTGGGCGAACGTATTGATGTGGCGATCCGTATTACCGACAATCCTGAGCCAGGGACGATAGCCCGCCGACTGGGTGACTGTGAATCCGTCCTTTGCGCTTCACCTGATTATCTTCGCCAGCACGGAACCCCACTTACGCTTGAGGACCTGGCGCACCATAACTGTCTCTATTACAGCGGATTTGCAGGGAAATCCTGGCATTTTCTGAATGCTCAGGACGAGGCTTTATCGGTGGCTATCAAGGGAAATTTAAGTGCCGGGATCTCCTCGCTCTTATGTGAGGCCGCGCAGGCGGGAATGGGCATTGCGCTGGTGCCGGAAAAAGAGGCTCGCCTGGAGTTAGCACAGGGCGCGTTAGTGCGGCTTTTAGGGCAACTGGAGCCACGGCGACTTGCGGTGTACGGCATGTATCTTTCCCGCGATCATCAGCCAGCAGCATTGCGTTTGCTGCTTGATGCGGTGCAGGCCACAATGAGATAAACCCGATTATCAGAGCGATTCAGATGATTATTTGAGCGTCCAGGTGCTTAATATGGCTCATAAATAAAACAAACCGCAATTTGTGTTAAAAAGGCACTGCGGTGTTATGAGAGGATTCTTATGCCCCTTCAAGAGCTAAGCCAGAAATGAGTGCCGGAGATAAGCGCCGGATGGGGAAGGCGAACGGTCAGCGTTGTACCACAGCGCTGACCGTTCGCTGGTCATTTCCTCACTGTCTGTCGTTTCTCTCTTTTTCAACCCTCTTCTTTTAATCTGTTTGCCGGCGTCGTCGTCGAACGCGTCATACCTGTTCTTCCTTCTTTTCAGCACGATTCACAATGTTGGTGCTCCGCTACACCAGATACGTGCCAGTTGCGGCTATTTTATAAATAGGCATTTTCTATACATCTTTTATGATTTGACCTGCCAGAACGATAACCTCTCATTAATTCATTATTAATCAATGCATTGAACAAAATCATCGTTCCCTGTGATCCCGCGTAGCAGGGTCTATGCTTAGTTAACGTAGCCAAAAAGGGCGATTTAAACGAATGCCCCTGCGGATGAGGGGTTGAAGTGATAATCATTATCACTAACATGATGTTATGCCCTGGTGGCTCATGACATGAGGTGAACCTATGGAATTGCATTCAGGAACATTTAACCCGGACGACTTTACCTGGCGCGGATTGACGTTAACGCCCGCCGCGGCAGCGCATATTCGCGAGCTGGTTGATAAGCAACCGGGTATGCAGGGTGTGCGTTTAGGCGTGAAGCAAACCGGGTGTGCAGGGTTTGGTTATGTGCTGGCGACGGTCAGTGAACCGCACAATGACGATCTGCTGTTCGAATTCGATGGCGCGAAACTGTATGTGCCGTTACAGGCCATGCCGTTTATCGACGGAACGGAAGTCGATTATGTGCGTGAAGGATTAAATCAAATATTCAAATTTCACAACCCGAAAGCGCAGAATGAATGTGGCTGCGGCGAAAGCTTTGGGGTATAGGCGGTACTATGTCTCGTAATACTGAAGCAACCGACGATGTCAAAACCTGGACGGGCGGACACCTCAACTATAAAGAGGGGTTCTTTACCCAGTTGCAAACTGACGAGCTGGAAAAAGGCATTAATGAAGAGGTGGTGCGCGCTATTTCTGCAAAACGCCATGAGCCGGAATGGATGCTCGAATTTCGCCTCAACGCGTTTCGCGCGTGGCTTGAGATGGAGGAGCCGCACTGGCTCAAAGCGCATTACGACAAACTGAATTATCAGGAATACAGCTATTACTCAGCCCCGTCGTGCGGAAACTGCGACGACACCTGCGCCTCTGAACCCGGCGCGGTACAGCAGACAGGCGCAAATGCCTTTTTAAGCAAAGAGGTGGAGGATGCTTTCGCCCAGTTAGGGGTGCCGGTGCATGAAGGTAGCAATGTGGCGGTGGACGCCATTTTCGACTCCGTTTCTGTGGCCACCACCTACCGTGAAAAACTGGCGGAACAGGGCATCATCTTCTGTTCTTTTGGTGAAGCGATTCACGATCACCCTGAACTGGTGAGGAAATACCTCGGGACTGTGGTTCCGGGGAATGACAACTTTTTTGCGGCGCTTAACGCCGCCGTGGCGTCTGACGGTACCTTTATCTATGTGCCGAAAGGCGTGCGCTGCCCGATGGAGCTTTCCACCTATTTCCGTATTAATGCGGAAAAAACCGGCCAGTTTGAACGCACTATTCTGGTGGCGGAGGAAGGGAGCTACGTGAGTTATATCGAAGGGTGCTCTGCGCCGGTCCGCGACAGCTATCAACTGCATGCGGCGGTCGTTGAAGTGATCATCCACAAAGACGCTGAAGTGAAATATTCCACGGTGCAAAACTGGTTCCCCGGTGATAACAACACCGGCGGGATTCTGAACTTTGTGACGAAGCGCGCGCTGTGCGAAGGGGAAAATAGCAAGATGTCGTGGACCCAGTCGGAAACCGGCTCGGCCATCACCTGGAAATACCCGAGCTGCATTCTGCGCGGCGACAACTCCATCGGCGAATTCTACTCCGTCGCGTTAACCAGCGGTTATCAGCAGGCGGATACTGGCACCAAAATGATCCACATCGGCAAAAATACCCGCTCAACCATTATCTCGAAAGGGATCTCCGCGGGGCACAGCCAGAACAGTTATCGCGGGTTGGTGAAGATCATGCCAACGGCGACCAACGCACGAAACTTTACCCAGTGCGACTCTATGCTTATCGGTACGGACTGCGGTGCACACACCTTCCCGTATGTTGAGTGCCGAAATAACAGCGCCCAACTGGAGCACGAGGCGACCACCTCGCGCATTGGTGAAGACCAGTTGTTCTACTGTCTGCAACGTGGGATCAGTGAAGAAGACGCCATCTCCATGATCGTCAACGGCTTCTGTAAGGATGTCTTCTCCGAATTGCCGCTGGAGTTTGCGGTTGAAGCGCAAAAATTGCTGGCGATTAGCCTTGAACACAGCGTTGGATAAGGAAAGCTCATGTTAAGCATTAAAAATTTACAGGTCAGTGTTGAAGATAACGCGATCCTGCGGGGCGTGAATCTTGAGATCCGTCCTGGAGAGGTGCACGCCATTATGGGGCCTAATGGTTCCGGAAAGAGCACCTTATCCGCTACGCTTGCCGGACGTGAAGATTATCAAGTCACCCAGGGGCAGGTAGAGTTTAAAGGAAAAGATCTTCTTGAACTGTCGCCGGAGGCGAGGGCGGGTGAAGGGATTTTCATGGCATTCCAGTATCCGGTAGAGATCCCTGGCGTCAGTAACCAGTTCTTTTTACAAACCGCGCTCAATGCGGTGCGCAGTTACCGGGGAGAAGAGTCCCTGGATCGCTTTGATTTTCAGGATCTGATGGAAGAAAAAATGGCGCTTCTGAAGATGCCGGAAGATTTGTTAACCCGCTCCGTGAACGTGGGTTTCTCGGGCGGTGAGAAAAAGCGTAATGACATTTTGCAGATGGCTGTACTGGAGCCGGAACTGTGCATCCTTGATGAGTCTGATTCCGGGCTGGATATAGATGCGCTAAAAATTGTCGCCGATGGGGTCAACGCCCTGCGTGACGGGAAACGTGCGTTCATTATCGTTACCCACTATCAGCGAATACTCGACTATATCAAACCTGATTACGTGCACGTTTTGTATCAGGGGCGGATTGTGAAATCCGGTGATTTCACTCTGGTCAAACAACTGGAGGAGCAGGGATATGGCTGGCTTAGCGAACAGCAGTAGCGTGCTGCAACAATGGCACCGCCTGTTTGAAGCGCAGGGAGAATCGCGCTCAGAACATGCCCAGCAGCATCTGCAGCAGATGCTGCGTCTGGGATTGCCGACGCGTAAGCATGAGAACTGGAAATACACACCGCTTGAAGGATTGACCAACAGCACTTTTGTCAGCCGCGTTGCTGCGATAACCCCGGCTCAATGCGAGGCGCTGGCATTAGGCATCGATGCGGTTCGCCTGGTGTTTGTCGATGGACAATTTAGCCCGGCGCTGAGTGACAGCACAGAAGACAGCGGCTTTGAGGTCACGTTCAATGATGACCCGCAAACCTGGGTTGCCCCGATTCAGCCGGATGTGTTCCTGCATTTGACCGAAAGTCTCGCCCAACGCGGCAGCCATATTCGCGTGAAACGCCATCAACGTCCTGTGAAACCACTGCTGCTGATGCATATCACGCAAGGCGTGGACGGTGATGACGTGAATACCGCACATTATCGCCATCACCTTGACCTGGGCGACGGCGCTGAAGCAACGATTATTGAGCACTACGTCAGCCTCGATGACGCGCGTCATTTTACTGGGGCGCGCTTAACGATGAACGTCGGTGCGAATGCGCATCTGCATCACATCAAGCTGGTGTTTGAAAACCCGGTTAGCCATCATTTTGCCCATAACGATCTTCGGCTGGCTGGCGATGCCACCGCGCACAGCCACAGCTTCCTGCTAGGCGATGCCGTGCTGCGCCACAATACCAGCACGCAGCTTAACGGCGAAAATACCACCCTTAGGATTAATAGTCTGGCGATGCCGGTGAAAAATGAAGTGTGCGATACCCGGACCTGGCTGGAACACAACAAGGGCTACTGCAACAGCCGTCAGTTGCATAAAACCATCGTCAGCGATAAAGGCAGGGCGGTCTTTAATGGCGTGATCACCGTAGCGCAGCACGCGATCAAAACCGACGGACAGATGACCAATAACAACTTGCTGCTGGGGAAACTCGCTGAAGTCGATACTAAGCCGCAATTAGAAATTTATGCCGATGATGTGAAGTGCAGTCACGGGGCAACGGTAGGACGTATCGATAATGAGCAGATGTTCTACTTGCGCTCGCGGGGTATTGGGCAGCAGGATGCGCAACAGATGATCCTTTATGCATTTGCCGCAGAGCTGACGGAAGTTCTCGGTGATGATGTGCTTAAACAACAGGTGCTGGCGCGAATAGGTCTTCGCCTGCCGGGAGGCGTAGCATGAGTTTCTCCATCGAAAAAGTACGGGCGGACTTTCCTGTCCTGACGCGTGAGGTCAATGGCATGCCGTTGGCCTATCTGGACAGCGCGGCAAGTGCGCAAAAACCCAATCAGGTGATTGATGCTGAGGCCGAATTTTATCGACACGGCTATGCGGCGGTCCATCGAGGTATTCACACGCTGAGTGCGCAGGCCACGGAAAGAATGGAAAACGTACGCAAGCAGGCGTCGCTGTTTATTAATGCCCGATCCGCCGAAGAATTAGTGTTTGTTCGCGGCACAACTGAAGGCATTAACCTGGTGGCTAACAGTTGGGGCAACAGCAATATACGCGCCGGAGACAACATTATTATCAGCGAGATGGAGCACCACGCCAACATCGTGCCGTGGCAGATGCTCTGTTCGCGCGTCGGAGCGGAACTGCGGGTGATCCCGCTAAACCAGGACGGTACGTTGCAACTGGATGTTCTGGACACCCTGTTTGACGACAATACGCAGCTACTGGCGATTACGCACGTCTCCAATGTGCTGGGGACGGAGAATCCATTGCCGGAAATGATTGCGCTCGCACATCAGTACGGTGCGAAAGTGCTGGTGGATGGCGCACAGGCGGTGATGCATCACAAGGTCGATGTACAGGCGCTGGACTGCGATTTCTATGTCTTCTCCGGGCATAAATTGTATGGGCCGACGGGCATCGGCGTTTTGTATGTCAAAGAGGCGCTGTTGCAGGAAATGCCGCCGTGGGAAGGCGGCGGGTCGATGATCGCCACTGTTAGCCTGACGCAGGGAACCACCTGGGCGAAAGCCCCCTGGCGTTTTGAGGCGGGTACGCCAAATACCGGCGGCATCGTCGGACTCGGCGCGGCAATAGAGTATGTCTCGGCGCTGGGGCTCGCGAACATCAGCGAGTATGAACAGAATTTAATGCACTACGCGCTGGAGCAACTGGCTGAGGTGCCGGAACTGACGCTGTATGGCCCGGATAATCGGCTTGGCGTTATCGCGTTTAATCTCGGTAAACATCACGCCTATGATGTGGGAAGTTTTCTTGATAACTACGGCATTGCTGTGCGTACCGGGCATCATTGTGCGATGCCGCTGATGGCGTTCTATCACGTTCCCGCCATGTGCCGGGCGTCGCTGGCAATGTATAACACCCATGAAGAAGTGGATCGCCTGGCGACAGGGCTGACACGTATTCACCGTCTGCTGGGGTAACAGGGAGACACTATGGCCGCGCTACCGGATAAAGAAAAATTGTTGCGTAATTTTCAGCGTTGCGATAATTGGGAAGAGAAGTATCTGTACATCATTGAATTGGGACAGCGTCTGCCGGAATTAACGGAGCAGGATCGTAACCCCGAAAACAGCATTCAAGGGTGTCAGAGTCAGGTATGGATCGTTATGCGTCAGAATGCTGAAGGCATTATTGAGTTGCAGGGCGACAGTGATGCGGCAATTGTGAAGGGGCTTATCGGCGTTGTTTTTATTTTGTACGACCAGATGACCGCCCAGGATATTGTGAATTTTGATGTGCGACCGTGGTTTGAAAAAATGGCGCTAGCACAGCATTTAACACCTTCCCGTTCACAGGGGCTGGAGGCAATGATACGCGCTATCCGCACCAAAGCCGCCACTATTGGCTAAACTCAATAGACAGCTTTCATCCTGTTAGGCAAGGCGGTGCTTTGCTTTGTCGGACTTTCAGCCTTCTGGCTCATAGCCAGTGAATACAGGAGTTTGGGTATGAAACGCGTGTCTCTCATCACTATTACACTTTTAGGCGCTTACAGCGCCTTACAGGCAGCCTGGGCGGTGGATTATCCATTACCGCCAGCAGGAAGTCGTCTGGTTGGGCAAAATCAAACGTATACCGTTCAGGAAGGCGATAAGAATTTACAGGCGATTGCCCGGCGTTTCGATACCGCCGCGATGCTGATCCTGGAAGCGAATAACACTATTGCTCCCGTTCCTAAAGCCGGAACGCTGATTACAATCCCCTCTCAATTGTTATTACCGGATGCGCCGCGCGAAGGCATCATTGTGAATCTGGCGGAACTGCGGCTCTACTATTATCCGCCAGGTGAGAACATGGTGCAGGTGTTCCCTATTGGTATTGGGTTGCAGGGGCTTGAAACACCGGTGATGGAAACCCGTGTTGGGCAAAAGATCCCTAACCCGACATGGACGCCGACGCCAGGCATCCGTAAGCGTTCTCTGGAGCGTGGTATTACGCTGCCGCCCGTGGTCCCGGCCGGGCCCAATAACCCGTTGGGACGCTATGCGCTGCGTCTGGCGCATGGTCA
The DNA here is from genome assembly GCF_016811995.1 of Citrobacter sp. R56. GTDB lineage: Bacteria > Pseudomonadota > Gammaproteobacteria > Enterobacterales > Enterobacteriaceae > Citrobacter_D > Citrobacter_D enshiensis. The sequence goes on along the minus strand of NZ_CP069159.1, from coordinate 2,523,210 downwards.
CGGAGAGTATCTCATTCATGGTACCAGCGCGCCGGACAGCGTTGGTCTGCGAGTGAGTTCCGGCTGCATCCGCATGAATGCGCCTGACATTAAGGCCCTGTTTGCTCAGGTCAGAACAGGAACGCCGGTCAAAGTGATCAACGAACCGGTGAAATACTCCGTTGAGCCTAACGGTATACGTTATGTAGAAGTGCACCGACCGTTGTCGCCGGAAGAAGAACAAAACGTACAGACCATGCCCTATGTCTTGCCAGCGGGTTTTAGCCAGTTCAAAGCGGATAAGAATGTGGATCATGGGCTGGTAGAGAAAGCGCTGTATCGTCGCGCGGGATATCCTGTGGCCGTAACCGCCAGTCAGACACCGGTTGCGAATAATGTCTCAACGGTTGATTCTGCGCAGAATGGGAAAGCCGGGAATGATATGGAGCAGCGTGTGACGCAGTAACAGGGAAGGGTGAGTAACAGACAAAAAAAATGGCGCACAATGTGCGCCATTTTTATTACACAGGTACTATTACTTACGGTATTTAGTAGCCTGGTTGTCCAGACGCTGGTTAGCGCGAGCTGCGTCGTCTTTAGCAGCCTGAACGTCGGAACGCATTGCGTTCACGTCGTTGCTCAGCTGGTCAACTTTAGCGTTCAGAGTCTGAACGTCAGAAGACAGCTGATCGATTTTAGCGTTGCTGGAGCAACCTGCCAGCAGAGTAGAACCCAGGATTACCGCGCCCAGTACCAGTTTAGTACGATTCATTATTAATACCCTCTAGATTGAGTTAATCTCCATGTAGCGTTACAAGTATTACACAAAGTTTTTTAGGTTGAGAATATTTTTTTGATGCTAATGCACTTATTTTTGATCGTTCGCTCAAAGAAGCACCGAATTGAGCGAAATCGTCTAAAAAACTGAGTGAAAACAGAATCCTTCCATCGGATTCATCTTAGATAATCAGTAATTAGATAGCGAAATCCGATTTGATTTTTTATTAATAGTGGCTATTGATAAAATAAAAAAAGCGCCACAAGGGCGCTTTTTAAACAAATTAATTCACACAGGAATTATTACAGCACGTGAACAGATGCCGTGTTGGTGGTGCCGCTTGGTACCAGTGCACCGGAAACCATGACCACAACGTCGCCTTTCTGTGCCAGACCACGGTCAACCAGCTCCAGAGCCACTTCTTTACCCAGACGGTAGAAATCATCCGTAGAGGCAATTTCTTTCACCAGGTGTGGAATAACCCCTTTGCTCAGCACCAGCTGACGCGCGGTGGTTTCATTGGTGGTCAGCGCCAGGATGGTTGCATCCGGGAAGTATTTACGCACTGCACGTGCAGATTTACCGCCACGGGTCGCAACAACGATCAGCGGGGCTTCCAGTTTTTCTGCGGTTTCGACTGCGCCACGGCATACGGCTTCAGTGATACGCAGTTTACGGCTGTCGTTATTGTAGTCCAGACGGCTGGTCATTACGCGGTCGGTACGTTCGCAGATGGTCGCCATGATGGAGACGGCTTCCAGCGGGTATTTACCTTTTGCGGATTCGCCAGACAGCATAACTGCGTCGGTACCGTCGAGGATGGCGTTAGCCACGTCGCCTGCTTCTGCGCGGGTTGGGCGTGGGTTTTTGATCATGGAGTCCAGCATCTGCGTCGCAGTGATAACCACTTTACGCGCGCGAACGCATTTCTCGATCATCATCTTCTGCGCGAAGATTACTTCTTCAACCGGGATTTCTACACCCAGATCGCCACGAGCAACCATGATGCCGTCAGACGCTTCGAGGATTTCGTCGAAGTTGTTCAGGCCTTCCTGGTTTTCGATTTTGGAGATGATCTGAATCTTCTCGCCGCCGTGCGCTTTCAGGTGCTCACGGATTTCAACCACGTCGGAACGCTTACGGATGAAGGACGCGGCAACGAAGTCAACGCCTTGCTCACAACCGAAGATCAGATCCTGTTTGTCTTTCTCAGCCAGTGCTGGCAGTGCGATAGAAACGCCCGGCAGGTTAACGCCTTTGTTTTCGCCCAGGTCGCCATTGTTCAGTACTTTACAGATAACGTTGTTACCTTCGATCGCGGTAACTTCCATGCCGATCAGACCATCGTCAACCAGAACGGTGTTACCAACGCTCAGGTCAGTGGTGAAACCTTCGTAAGTCACAGCAACGATTTCGTTGTTACCGACTACGGTTTTGTCGGTAGTGAACGTGAAGGTCTGGCCCGCTTTCAGAGAAACATCGTTACCGCCTTCCAGCTTGATGGTACGGATTTCCGGACCTTTCGTGTCGAGCAGGATAGCGGCTTTTTTACCGGTTTTGCTCATCACGTTGCGCAAGTTCTGGATACGCTGACCATGCTCTGCGTAATCGCCGTGAGAGAAGTTCAGACGCATGACGTTCATGCCCGCGTCCAGCATTTTGCTTAACATCTCTTCAGATTCGGTTTTCGGGCCGATGGTGCAAACAATTTTCGTCTTTTTCATGACAGTCTTAGTCTTTAAGTTGAGAAGGATATGGAAATCTGGCTTCAGGGGCGCACGGCCAAGAAGCTAAACCTGTGTTGCGAAAGTGGTGATACATCGCTCTAAGGATAGGTGACATCGAAGGAGCGTGCAGAAGAATGTGTGCTCGTGTTTCAGCCCAACGGGAAGGGGATAATGTTAGTCGTTGAGTTTTATAGTGCAATCTGCTGAAACCATTCAAGAGACAATTGGCGCGCATTATACGCTGAAGTTTATCCAAAAGGAAAATAAAAACAGCGTTTCAAAAAACTTCTGTGCAGTTTCACCACAAATTGTTATTAGAGCGTTAATACCCGCGTGAAGACTGACCCTCCAGGAGGCAAAAGTGTTGCGCAACAGTGGGAATCTTATGCTTTAGCATTACAAAAATAGTGCCAAAGTCTGAATTTACGCTCGCACGATGACATTTATTCTCTGAAGTTATAACAAATTCTTTTTTAATCATTTTAAAGCGTATCTGCTCTGATTACACTCATTTGGACATCCATACTGCTAAACAGCGAAAGGCACTGGCAGGATAACCATCAGCAGCTGCGGATACGATAACGATATGATCGCGTTGAAAAATATTTCGAAAGTGTTTACGCCCGGCAACCATACGATCACCGCCGTGGATAACGTCAATTTGACGGTTGAACAGGGGCAAATTTACGGAATCATTGGCTACAGCGGAGCCGGGAAAAGCACGTTGATTCGTTTACTCAATGGGCTTGAAAAACCGACTGCTGGCAGCGTCACCATCAATGGGCAGGTTATCTCTCAAGCTAAAGGGGAATCCCTGCGCCAGGCGCGGCTAAAAATCAGTATGGTGTTTCAGCACTTTAATCTGCTGTGGTCGCGCACCGTCAGCGAAAACATTGCCTTCTCGATGCAAATTGCCGGCGCGCCAAAGGCGAAGATCAAAACCCGGGTGGCGGAATTGATTGAACTTGTTGGCTTAACCGGGCGCGAAAATGCGTACCCGTCTCAATTAAGCGGTGGGCAAAAACAGCGCGTGGGTATTGCGCGGGCTCTGGCAAATCGTCCGGATGTATTGTTGTGCGATGAAGCCACGTCGGCGCTGGACCCGCAAACCACCGATCAAATTCTCGATCTGTTACTCGATATCAACCGTCGCTTCCAACTGACGATTGTGCTGATTACCCATGAAATGCACGTGGTACGCAAAATCTGCGATCGCGTGGCGGTGATGGAGAATGGCCGGGTGGTGGAAGAAGGGGACGTGTTGACCGTTTTTACCCATCCGCAGCAGCCGATCACCCGACAGTTTGTCCGTCAGGTCAACCAGTATGTCGAGGACGATGCCTTCAATCCTTTACTGGCGAGTGAATTGGGCGGCACGGTGATTAAGTTGACCTTCACCGGTCACAGTACGCATCAACCGATTGTCGGGGAGCTGACCCTGCGCTACGGCCTGCCTTTCAATATTTTGCACGGCAAGATGACGCAAACCGCACACGGCGTGTTTGGGGAACTTTGGTTGCATGTCGTGGCAACCGAAGAGCAACTGAACAATATTCTGGCGGATCTGGGACGCAGTGGGATTGAAAGCGAGGTGATTCAACATGGCTGAGACGCTGTTTCCTCACCTCCGGTGGGAGCAACTGTGGGCGGCAACCCAGGAAACGCTCTACATGACTGCGCTTTCAGGGACTGCCACCTTTGCGCTTGGCATCGTTCTGGGGCTGGCATTGTTCCTGACCGCTCGCGGCGGGCTGTACCAACATCGCGCTTTCTATAGCGCTATCTCCCTTGTGGTGAACGTGTTTCGCTCTATCCCGTTCATCATATTGATTGTACTGCTGATTCCATTCACCAAGTCATTAGTGGGGACCATTCTTGGCGCTAACGCGGCGCTTCCCGCCCTGATTGTCGGCGCAGCGCCTTTTTATGCGCGCCTGGTGGAGATCGCGCTTCGCGAGGTCGACAAGGGGGTAATTGAGGCCACGCGCTCAATGGGCGCTCGCCCAGCCACGCTTATTTTTCGGGTTTTACTGCCTGAGTCATCACCCGCGTTGGTGTCCGGGATCACCGTGACGCTGATTGCGCTGGTTAGTTACAGCGCGATGGCAGGGGTGATTGGCGCAGGCGGTTTAGGGAATCTGGCCTATCTGGAGGGATTCCAGCGCAACCACAGCGACGTCACGCTGGTGGCGACGGTGACCATTTTGCTCATCGTTTTCATCATCCAGTTCTGCGGCGATGTGATCACATCACTGTTCGATAAACGCTAATAAAATACGGAAACCTGCATCATGAAAAAAACACTGACATTACTCGCCGCCGCAACTTTAAGCGCCCTGAGCTTTGCCTCCTGGGCAGATACCCTGACCGTTGGTGCGTCTAACGTTCCGCATGCTGAAATTCTCGAGCAGGCGAAACCGATCCTCGCAAAGCAGGGGATCGAGCTGAAGATCCAACCCTTCCAGGATTACATCCTGCCCAATACCGCGCTGGCTGGGCGCGAGATTGATGCGAACTACTTCCAGCATATTCCCTATCTGAACAGCGTTCTGAAGGATCATGCGGGGGATAAAACCTATGATTTTGTCAGCGCAGGGGCGATTCATATTGAGCCTATCGGTATTTACTCGAAGAAATACAAGTCGCTGAAGGATCTGCCGGAAGGCGGCAAAATTATCATGCGTGATGCTGTCTCTGAAGAGGGGCGTATCCTGTCGATTTTTGAAAAAGAAGGGGTGATCACACTGAAGCCTGGCGTGGATAAAGTGTCTGCCCGCATCAGCGACATTGTCGATAATCCTAAGAAACTGAAGTTCCTGCCAAACGTTGAAGCGGCGCTGCTACCGCAGATGTACAACAATGACGAAGGCGACGCGGTGGTTATCAACGCCAACTACGCGATTGATGCCGGTCTGGATCCGGTACACGATCCGATTGCGGTAGAAAGTGGTGAAAATAACCCGTATGCCAACATCATTACCGTGCATCGCGGCGATGAGAAGAAGAAGGATATTGTGGCGCTGGTTGACGTGCTGCACTCTCAGGCGATCCAGGACTGGATCCGTACCAAATATAAAGGTGCGGTGATCCCGGTCAATAACTGACAGGTTCTGTGCCGGATGGCGATATCGCCATCCGGTGCACGGTTCAGGCCCGTTCAATTTTCGCCGGTAATCCCTGGCGAACCGCCGCGCCCGACACCCAGTCCAGCCAGGTATTACTCACCTGGCGGGTCGGGTCGGCAAACCCTAAATCGTTCAGGTTGATTCCCGATTTTATCTGCGCATCAAACGGCATCGGTTCACCGTCCAGGGTATGCTGTGCTGCCCCCATTTCCCGGTGCCCATAACCATGCTCAATGGCAATCACGCCCGGCATTACGCCGCTGAGCAGACTGATGTGCGCTTCCACCTCGCCGCCGGGCGTGGTAATACGCGCCACGTCGCCATGCGCGAGTCCGTAACGTTCGCCGTCCTGCGGATTGAGCGCCACCAGATTGGTTGGCTTGAGGTGGAGTAAACGCGGGATCACCGCCGATGCGCTCGCCATCGTATTGGACTTAAAGGAAATGAGTTTGAGCGGCCACTGTTTTACGGGGAACAGTTCATCCACCGAACGCCCGTCCGACAGCCTCGACGGATACCATGCCGGGCAGCCGCTGTAGCGTTCGCCGGTAATAGCGTGACGATGTGCAGCAACGCTCGCATTCCAGATTTGCAGCGGTTTTTCCCAGGCGTTGCCGACCCGATCATCCACCCGACCGCTTTTTTCCGGCGCAAAACGACCGCCGCGCGAGTAAACAAAGGCAACGCGGCGCACTTCATCGGCTTTCAGCGTCTGTTCAATCACCGGTAAAATACGTGATACGCCGGTCAGCGTGACATCCTCCTGATTGGCCTCGGCCACTGGCGATTTGCCCATAAACGCAATATTGGCGGCGACGCGAAGGTAGTAATCTTCTGCGCGATTCAGTGGGTAGTTGTTGCCCTGCGCATCAGTGATCGCATTGTCGCCAAATCCAGGCAGATGCAGCCGTTTCGCCACGGCGATACAGAACGATTCCATCGATACGGGCTGCCCGTCTGCCGCGCGGTGGGTGGCTGGCGGAACAATAGGCCAGCGGGCGGTCGTGGCTTTACTGGCGACACCCGCCCACGGTGCGCTGAACCCCCAACTTTCAAAGTTGTGGGTATCCGGCACGATATAATCCGCCAGCGCTGTCGTCTCATTCATAAACGCATCAATCGCGATAAACAACGGCAGATGTTGGGGGTCTTTGAGCTTCTCTTCGGCGACCGCCCGCAATCCCGGAATGCCATAGAACGGGTTGGTCATATTGGAAATCCAGGCTTTCAGCGGATAGGGATAGCCTTCCAGCGCAGAGCTGAGTAATTCAGTGAGCTGGCCTGCCACGAACGGATACCACGGCGCTTTTGCCGGGAAAGGGGATTTCCCGGCAGCCACTTTGTCACGGTACTCTTCGGAGGATTCATAAGCGGTTTTACTGCGGGCAATACTCAGACCTTTCGGTTTCACCTTGCCGGGAAAACTGTCCATGTTGTAGCGGGGACCATCGGTTGCGCCATTAAATTTACCGCCCCCGACAAAAACACCGCCTTCGAGACTGAGGTTACCAATCAACGCGTTGAGCATCATCACGGCCCAGGCGTTGTAAAATCCATTGCCCGCCATCATTCCGCCATGGGTAATCACGGCTGCTTTGCGGCCATGACCGGTGAAGGCGTCAGCCATGGCCACCATGTTTTCTGGTGAAACCCCACACTGCTGGCTGTACTCGCTGAGCGTCAGTTTTTCTGCGGACTCCTTCAGACACTGAAACCCGCTTTTTACCGTCACGTGACGACCGTCCGCCAGCGTTACCTGGCGGGTGACAAACAGCTGGGCTTGCTGACACGCCGTTGCCGCAACCATCTCGCCCGATTCGTTGACAACCATGGGATCGGCACTGCCCTCAGAACTCAGGTGCGCCTGGGTCAGATGCTGTCCGGCAAGCGTTGGGATCTCATCGGTTACCACCAGATGTGAGGCGTTCGTCCAGCTTTTCTCGCCAGCCTGTTGCATGGCCGCCGCGCTGGGGAGCGCGAGGTACGCGGCGTTATAGCGTTTATTTTCGATGATCCAGCGGATCATGCCCATCGCCAGCGCCGAGTCACTGCCCGGCAAAATGGACTGCCAGTGTCCGCGAGGGTCGGCCTGCACGGTGGTTAATGGCATTGCCGGAGAGACGACCACATAGCGAAAATCATCACGTAAGCGCGCGCTGGCAAGTTGTCTGGCCTGGCGTTTAAAGGGGTTGCCGGACTGCGCCGGTGAGGTGCCCATAAAGAGGGCGAATTCGACGTTTTCCCAGTCGGGTTTTACGTGGGTGTTTTTATCCAGATCGCCCATTAGCGCGCCAGAGCCTGCCCGGTACGCCAGACCACAGTACGCGCCGTGCGCGCCGAAATTTTTACTGCCGAAGCTGTTCAGGGCAAAGCGGCGCAGGAAGGTATCGCGCCCATCATCGCTGGTGTTGGTCACCAGCAGTTGATTACTTTTGGGGCCAAAACCGGGGTGCTGCGGATCAACGGGCGTGTTTGGGGCGTGAATGGCGCGCAGGCCGTCGACGTGTCCCTCGCCGAACAGATCGCCACCCTCGACAACCTCCTCGATCAGTTGTTCAAAACTGATGCGCTGCCATTTCCCTTCTCCCCGTTTGCCTACGCGTTTCATTGGTACCAGGATGCGTAGCGGACTGTATAAGCCTTCGAGCAGCGTGGCGCCACGGGCGCAGGCGGTGGACCGGGCGTCGAGTCCATTTTCTCCGGCCAGTTGCTCCATTGCCGTTGCAAATGGGACGGCGGCGTCAATGTGGTGTTCATGCGAAAGCGGGTGATACGGATTACCTGCAATACGCAGCACCTTGCCCTGCTGGGTGTCGACCCGAACCCGCACGCCGCACTGTGTCCAGCAACCGAAACATTGCGTCATGGAGATCACCTGATGCGGATTTTGCTGCCAGTGCGGCGCAGCATGTGCTTCGGGGATCAGCGCATTGCCGAAGATCCGATCGCGGGTAATTTTGCCGGAGGTGCCATCCAGCAGACCATCGATCGCGCGTTTTGCCACATCACGGTAACTGAGGCCGAAGGTCACCATGCCGCCCACGGCAAGACCCACTTTAAGCCACTGACGACGGGTTAAATTAGCCATGTTGTAATCTCCTGGTGAGCACGTTAAGCACCTCACGAACAATGATGATAAGCGCAATCCACAAACCAAAAGTCCCGACGATGGCCAGCCAGCCGTCGTTCCCTCCAGGCAGTGAATACGGGTTAAATTGCGCGTTAAATTTGGGGATGGTCTGTACCTGAATCAGCAGTGTCCAGCGCATTAGCCAGCACAGTGCCATTGCGCTTAACGCCAGGCTGACGCGCCATGTGCGCGATAAGGGTTTACGCATTGCGATGGCGCACACGGTGAGAGTGAAAAGCCATAAGGCGACCCAGCCAACGGCGTAGTGCCGGGCGGAAGGCGATACGTCAATCCACTGGCGGAGCGCGACGCCCGAAAGCGTGTCACTGCTCACCCAAATCACCACGACGAGCGCCAGCGCTAACAACATGCAGAACTGTCCTCCTGCGAGGCGTCGTTGTAATCGCGGGTCGCGGTGATTGGCGACAACCAATAGCGCGAAGAAAGCCTGAAAGGCGCTGAAGAGCATCGCCACCGGAAAGGCGTAGCTGAACCAGACCGGGCGAGCCTGCACCACAGACACTTCGCGCCCGGTATAAATCAGTAATCCCACGGCGGACAACGCGCTGGCCAGCGCCAGCCATTTAGTGAGGCGGTAACTTTTGTTGGTTAACCGCTTGATGTGCTGCGCCACAAACCAGAGACCCAAAAAACCCGTGAACAGCGGCAAGAATACGGCGCCCCAGGGCATCCAGGACCAGGGAGTAGGATACGCATAAAAATGCCATACGCGGGCGGTCTGGTGGAGATCGGCGGTGAGCGCCAGCGGCGCGGTGATGGCGCAGGTCAGGGCAATCAGTAGTGTCAAATTCTCCAGAGAGGCGCTGTCGTCAGACTTACGCCAGTGCAGATAGCAGGCAAACAGTGCCGCGCAGGTGGCAATGCCAATAAAAAAGAAATATTGCACAGCCCAGGGCAGCCAACTCACTTCCTGCGGCCGGGTCAGCACCTCTTCGATTAACAGTGAATGCGACATTTAAACCTCCTGCCAGAGGGCGGGTTGTGCGCGGCCCATCAGCGGCGTGACGAACGCCTCATCCAGGCCCAGGTAGAATACGTGTGGCAAGGTGCCGTTTTCCGGTTTCAGTACCTTGATTGCATCGCGGTGAGTGTGAAGCATCTGCGAGATCCGGCTGTCGGGATCCTTGATATCCCCGATAATCCGGGCGCCGCCGACGCAGGATTCAACGCAGGCGGGGAGCAATCCAACCTCCAGTCGGTGCGTACAGAACGTGCATTTATCCGCAGTTTGCGTCTCGTGGTTGATAAACCGGGCGTCATAGGGACACGCCTGCACGCAGTAGGCGCAGCCGACGCAGCGTGTGTTGTCCACCACCACAATGCCATCCTCTCGCTGAAAGGTGGCCTGCACCGGACAGACCGGGACGCAGGGCGGGTTATCACAATGGTTGCACAGGCGGGGAAGCAGTACGTTAGTAACGTTTTGCTCACCTTCCAGCCTGACCTGGTATTGGTTGACGTGCGTACGAAACTCCCCCTGCGGCGTCTGGTTTTCAATCGCACAACTGACGGTACAGGCCTGACAGCCAATACAGCGGCGCAGATCGACCAGCATGGCATAACGGTGTTGCGCCGATCCTTCGTGTCGCTCCGGTGAGAAGGGAAATTTTGCCTCTGCCAGGGGGACCAGAGAAGCGCCTGCGGTCAGGACGCCGAGATGCTGGAGAAACTGCCGTTTACTGCTGTCCATATTTTCTCCCGTCACGATGCAACCACTAAACATTGGTCATGTCGTTGATTTGCGTGTTATGTATAAAGAATCTTGATGATTTACAGTGTAAAAATCGTGGCGGGGGCAGCTCTATTGTGGTTAACCACATACCCGGCTTGTTGTTGATCTAAAACAACATAAATGACAGGGATTCTTGGGTGAAAGGCAAAGTGGCGACCTACCTGACGGTGCTGGCATCCGTCTGGGTATTAACGAATCCCGCGTGGGCGGGGACGTGGAATATCGGCGTTCTGGCGATGCGAGGGGAAGATTCAACGCGCAATCACTGGCAACCGCTGGTGACGATGCTGAATCAGCAACTGCCTGACGAACAATTCCATATTCAACCGTTAGACTTGCACCAAATGCAGGAGGCGGTGAATCGCGGAACGATTCAGTTTGTGATTACTAACCCGGCGCAGTTTGTGCAACTCAATAGCCACGCCCCGTTACGCTGGCTGGCATCGCTGCGTTCGCTGCGAGGGAGCAAGACGGCAGGAAATGTGATTGGCAGCGTGATCCTGACGCGGCGTGACAGCGGCATCAACGGCGTTCACGACCTGATCGGTAAAACGGTTGGCGCCATTGATGCCCAGGCCTTCGGCGGGTATTTGCTGGGGTATAAAGCCCTCAGCGACGCGGGACTGCGTCCGGAGCGCGATCTGCAGTTACGTTTTACCGGTTTCCCCGGCGATGCGGTGGTGTATCTGCTACGAGAAAAAGCGGTACAGGCCGCGATTGTACCGGTGTGCCTGTTGGAAAAAATGGACCAGGAAGGGCTGATCCATAAAGACGATTTTGTGGCGGTACTCAACCATCCCGCGTCGATCCCCTGTTTAACCAGCACACCGCTTTATCCTGACTGGTCGTTTGCGGCCCTGTCGTCCGTCAGTAATGCCCTTGCGGATCGCGTTACCCGCGCGTTATTCAACGCCCCGGAATCCGCTCCATATCACTGGGGCGCGCCTGCCTCTACCAGCCAGGTTGAAGCATTGCTGCGCGAGGTGCGCCAGCATCCGCAGCATCGACGTTTATGGCTGGATGTGAAAAGCTGGCTCATTCAGCATAAGACGGCGATGGGCGGGGCGGCGATTATCCTCTTCCTGCTGACCCTGAATTACATCTGGGTCATGCTGTTGGTTCGACGGCGGGGGAAACAGCTGGAACGCAATAATGTGCTGCTGCATCAACAAGAGCAGGCCCTCGAAACGGCAAGACAAATGAGTATTCTCGGCGAGATGACCTCCGGGTTCGCCCACGAGATAAACCAGCCGCTTTCGGCAATCCGTCATTATGCCGAAGGGTGCCTGATTCGGTTACGCAAACAGGATCCGCAACACCCGCTGTTACCCGCGCTGGAAAATATCGACAGCCAGGCCCAGCGCGGCGCGGATACGTTGCGCAATTTGCGCCACTGGGTCAGCCAGGCGCAGGGAAATCCGGTCCTGACCGAAGAGTGGAAGGCTACCGGCATTCGCGACGCCATATCTCACGTCTGGCAGCTGTTGCGCATGTCGCAGCATTTCCCGACGGTGACGTTACACGCCGATGTGGATCCTGCACTGACGCTCACGCTGCCGCCGATGCTCCTTGAACAGGTTCTGGCGAATCTTATCCTCAATGCCGCTCAGGCGGGCGCGACGACAGTGTGGTTAGAGGCTGAAGAGGGCAACCACTCGATGTCTATCCTGTTGCGGGACAATGCGGGGGGAATTGATGACGCGGTACTTCATCAGGCTTTTCAGCCCTTCGTGACCACCCGCCAAGAAGGGATGGGCTTAGGGCTGGTTATCTGCCAGCGGCTGGTACGTTACGGCCAGGGAGAAATTAGCATTTCGAACCAGACATCGCCTGATGGTCAGACGGGGGCGGTTGTCATATTGCATTTCAGAAAAAATGAGGGAGAGAGCGGCGATGGCGATCATTCATCTGCTGGATGATGATGTGGCAGTGACAGACGCATGTGCCTTTTTACTGGGGAGTTTAGGTTACGAGGTTCGTTGCTGGAACGATGGCGGCCGTTTTTTAGCACAGGCGGACTTGCGACAAACCGGTGTGCTGCTGCTGGATATGCGGATGCCTGGGCTGGATGGTCAGAGCGTGCATGAAGAGATGCGCCAGCGAGGCAGTACGCTGGCCGTCGTGTTTCTCACCGGGCATGGGGATGTCCCGATGGCGGTGGAGCAAATGAAGCGCGGGGCGGTCGATTTTCTGCAAAAGCCGGTGTCTGCCGGCCCCCTCCAGACTGCGCTGGAACATGCGCTGGTAGTGTCGGCGTCGGCGTTTGCGCGGCAGTCCATCATCCGCTGTTACCAACAACTCACGCCAAAAGAGGGCGAGTTGGCGGCGCTGGTCGCGAAAGGGTTGATGAATCGCGAAATCGCCAGCGTGATGAATATTGCGGTGCGCACCGTAGAGGTTCATCGCGCCAGGGTGATGGAAAAAATGCAGGCCGGAAGCCTGGCGGAGCTTGTTAATCGCCTGCAACAGGTGCTGTAAATCGATAACTATGCAATAGTTTCAATCTTTATTTATTTGATTTTCATTGAATTTTGTCTATTTCAACGGAGTGATATATGCTGTTGGCTAATGCTGGCAACGAGTGAAACATGATGGGAAAACCAGGCAAAGAAGACGAACTGTACCGGGAAATGTGCAGGGTAGTAGGCAAAGTGGTGCTGGAAATGCGCGATCTGGGGCAAGAACCGAAACACGTCGTGATTGCTGGCGTGTTAAGAACGGCGTTAGCGAATCAGCGTATCGTGCGCAGCGACCTGGAAAAACAGGCGATGGAAACGGTCATCAGGGCATTAACAGGTTAATGGGATAAGGAGATGGGCGATATCTTTCGCCATCTCTGATTCTTTATATTCGGGTTACTATTTCCATATGAAAATACTATTTCTTTCATTAACAGAAATAATCGCTGTATGATTAATTATATATCGAAGGCGACGTATTATTATATCTGCGAGACTTGTCACAAACATCTGAAATAGAATTGAATAAATATCACCCACTCATTTAATGATAATAAATATCACTTCGCATTTAATATTTCCCTTCCGTTTTTTAATTGATGACGATCAAAGTTATACCTGCTGAATAACCACATTATCTTTATGCCTAACCCTAAAGGATTAGTTCGTTGGCATTTAATCCTCTTTTACAAGATCCGGTTAAGGCGAAAACACCAGGTGTTGGAGGCAACATTAGAGGCTCTGTTTTTGCATAATTACAATTGGCCTGGGAGATGTTGTCAGCACTGCGTTTGCAAAGAGGATGCAAAATAAATGAACCAGGTTGATCGTCCACTTTTAGATTTCGGTTTAACGCGGCTTGAATTTTTGCGTATATCAGGAAAAGGGCTGGCGGGATTAACGATTGCGCCTGCGTTGTTGTCACTCTTTGGCTGCAAGCAGGAAGATATAGACAGTGGCACAGTAGGACTGATTAATACACCGAAAGGCGTTCTGGTCACCCAGCGCGCTCGCTGTACGGGATGTCATCGTTGCGAGATTTCCTGTACCAATTATAACGATGGCGCGGTGGGAACGTTCTTTTCTCGCATTAAGATCCATCGTAATTACTTCTTTGGCGATGCTGGCGTCGGCTCCGGCGGCGGCTTGTACGGTGATTTGAACTATACCCCTGATACCTGCCGTCAGTGCAAAGATCCGCAATGTATGAAGGTGTGTCCCATCGGCGCCATTACCTGGCAACAGGAAGAGGGCTGTATTGTCGTTGATCATAAGCGGTGCATTGGTTGCAGTGCATGTACGACCGCTTGCCCCTGGATGATGGCCACCGTAAACACCGAAACCAAAAAGTCTTCAAAGTGTGTTTTATGCGGCGAATGCGCTAATGCTTGCCCGACCGGGGCATTAAAAATAATTGAGTGGAAAGAGATTACTGTTTGATTGATCTCAGGTGGAAACGCAATACGTTATCCTCCCTTAATGAATCCAGTTTTGCAAAAAGTGCGAGATGACGGTGAGCGATAATCACGCCATTAAATCATCTTGCAAAGGAAAAAATTATGGCTAACGGTTGGACTGGTAATATTTTGCGGGTCAATCTCAGTACGGGTGAAATAACTCTTGAAGATTCCAGCAAATTTAAAAAATTCGTCGGCGGAATGGGCTTTGGTTATAAAATCATGTATGACGAAGTCCCGCCAGGCACTAAACCTTTTGATGAAGGTAATAAACTGGTATTCGCCACCGGCCCGTTGACTGGGTCTGGAGCGCCATGCAGTTCTCGCGTCAATATCACCTCACTTTCCACGTTTACCAAAGGTAATTTAGTCGTAGATGCGCATATGGGAGGCTTTTTTGCCGCCCAAATGAAATTTGCAGGCTATGACGCCATTATTATTGAAGGTAAGGCGGCATCGCCCGTCTGGCTTAACATTAAAGACGACAAAGTCAGTCTGGAGAAAGCCGATTTTCTCTGGGGCAAAGGGACGCGAGCCACAACCGAAGAGATCTGTCGGATGACCAGTCCTGAAACCTGCGTGACGGCAATCGGTCAGGCCGGTGAAAACCTTGTTCCGCTCTCCTGTATGCTCAACAGCCGCAACCACAGTGGCGGGGCGGGAACCGGGGCGGTGATGGGGTCGAAAAACCTGAAAGCGATCGCGGTTGAGGGCACCAAAGGGGTCAATATTGCCGATCGCAAAGAGATGAAACGGCTCAATGACTATATGATGACCGAGCTGATTGGTTCCAATAACAACCATGTAGTGCCCAGTACACCGCAGGCATGGGCGGAATATTCCTCTCCGGCTTCACGCTGGAATGCGCGCAAAGGATTGTATTGGGGGGCGGCGGAAGGCGGTCCCATTGAGACGGGTGAAATACCACCGGGTAACCAGAACACCGTCGGCTTTCGTACCTGTAAATCGGTTTTTGACCTGGGACCCGCTGCCGAAAAATACACGGTGAAAATGAGCGGATGCCACTCGTGTCCGATTCGCTGTATGACCCAGCTCAACGTTCCCCGGGTAAAAGATTTCGGTGTGCCAAGTACCGGGGGGAACACCTGCGTGGCGAACTTCGTCCACACCACGATCTTTCCGCACGGCCCGAAAGACTTTGATGACAAAGATGACGGGCGCGTCATTGGTAATCTGATCGGCTTAAACCTGTTTGACGATTACGGTATCTGGTGCAATTACGGGCAATTGCACCGGGATTTCACTTATTGCTACAGCAAAGGGGTCTTCAAGCGCGTTCTTCCTGCCGACGAGTACGCCGAAATTCGTTGGGATCAGTTAGAAGCAGGCGATCCTAACTTCATCAAAGATTTCTATTACCGACTGGCGCATCGCGTCGGTGAACTCAGCCATCTTGCGGATGGTTCTTATGCCATCGCTGAGCGCTGGAATCTGGGTGAAGAATACTGGGCTTACGATAAAAACAAACTCTGGTCGCCGTTTGGTTTTCCTGTGCATCACGCCAACGAAGCTTCAGCACAGGTTGGGGCGATCACCAACTGCATGTTTAACCGCGACTGCATGACGCACACCCACATCAACTTCATTGGTTCCGGTTTACCGCTGAAATTGCAACGGGAAGTGGCGGGCGAGTTGTTTGGTTCCGAAGACGCCTACGACGAAACCAAAAATTACACGCCGATCAATGCGGCCAAAATCAAATACGCCAAATGGACGCTGCTCAAAGTCTGCCTGCATAACGCCGTTACGCTGTGTAACTGGGTTTGGCCAATGACGGTATCGCCGCTCAAAAGTCGTAATTATCGCGGCGATCTGGACCTGGAGGCTAAGTTCTTTCAGGCCGTAACCGGCGATGAAACGACCCAGGCAAGCCTGGATCTCGCTGCTGAGCGTATCTTTACGCTGCACCGTGCCTACACGGTCAAGCTGATGCAAACCAAAGATATGCGTAATGAACACGATCTCATCTGTTCATGGGTGTTCGACAAGGATCCGAAAATCCCCGTCTTCACCGAAGGAACGGACAAAATGGATCGTGAGGATATGCGCCTTTCTTTGACGCTGTTCTATAAGGAGATGGGCTGGGATCCTGAGTTGGGATGCCCGACCCGCGAAACCCTGAATCGACTCGGGCTTGAAGACGTTGCAGCCGATCTGGCCGCACAGAATCTGTTGCCTGCGTAGAAAGGAACGCGTGATGAGCCATGTAGATAGCGTTTCAGCCCAGGATGCTCCAGAGATCGACGTCGAGAAACGCCAGTGGTTTCATGCGTTACGTCCTCAGGAAGAGCAAGGCGATACACCGGCGGAAGCGGCGAATCCAGTAGAAATTGTGGCGGATTTTATCCGCCAGCATTCGGCATCGGGAAACCTGGTGGCGCGTAGTCTGTTTACGCTGCCGCCCTATTTGTTGACCGAAGAGGATCTCGATCCTCTGCTGGAAAGTCTGCGCCAGGGCGAAAGGGGGACGGATATTACCTGTGTGAAAGGTAGCCAGGATGAGTACTACTACAGCACGCAGACGATGACCGAAAACTATGCCGACATGTGTGTGCAGGTGGTGGAAAGGGATATCTGCCGTGCGGTTGCCGAGGCGGTGCGTTTTGATTGCCGCACGTATCCCCGACCTTACAAAGTCGCCATGCTGGAACAACCGCCGTACCGCTTTGAACCGCAAGAGATAGAGGCGGCGCTGGCAACGATGGACGTTCATCCGGACTATGCGGATATACGCCGCGTGGAGTCATCAAACGCAGAGCCTTATCTGTTTAGCGAGCGTTTTATGAGCTACGGAAAAGCCTATGGCTTATGTGAATGGCTTGAGGTTGAGCAGTATCAGAACCCCTGATTTTTCAGGTAGATGTCATGGAATGTGTGGACTGTCTCTGTCACAGCATTAGAGGATAACCCGATGTCCTTCACTCGACGAAAATTTGTAATTGGCATGGGGACGGTGATCTTTTTCACCGGCCCCGGTCAAAAGGTAGTAGCCGGCACGAAACAGACCAAAGACGTGCGCTACGCCATGATTCACGACGAATCACTGTGTAATGGCTGTAATTTATGCGCACGTGCGTGCCGTAAAACGAACCATGTCCCCCCGCAGGGGAGCCGTTTGTCGATCGCGCATATCCCGGTGTCTGATAACGAAAATGAAACTCTGTATCACTATTTTCGTCAGTCTTGTCAGCACTGCGAGAATGCGCCCTGTATTGACGTTTGTCCGACCGGGGCCTCCTGGCGAGACGAAAACGGTATTGTGCGAGTAGATACATCCCGCTGCATTGGATGCAGCTACTGTATCGGCGCGTGCCCGTATCAGGTTCGTTATCTCAACCCACAAACTAAAGTGGCAGATAAATGCGATTTCTGCGCTGAAAGCCGTCTGGCGAAAGGCTTTCCTCCCATTTGTGTCAGTGCCTGTCCAGAGCACGCGTTGATTTTTGGGCGTGAAGACAGTCCAGAAATTCAGGCATGGCTGCGGGAAAACAAATACTACGAGCATCAACTTCCAGGCGCAGGCAAACCCCATCTGTATCGCCGGTTCGGTCAACATTTGATTAAAAAGGAAAATGTATGAACGCGTCGCAGAGTGCCGAACAGTTTCACATGCAGCTCGCCCGCTATGTCCCCCTGTTTTCAGCGGAATACTGGCCTGTCTGGTTGGTGATTGCCGGTTTGATGCTGGTGGCGATGGGGTTGGTTCTGGCGCTGCACGCCATTTTACGTTTTCGATCCGTGAATCAGAAGTCGGCGAGTCACGGGGAGAAAGTCTATTTGTACTCAAAAGCGGTCAGGCTATGGCATTGGTCTAATGCGTTGTTATTTCTGTTGCTGTTGGTCAGCGGCCTGATTAATCATTTCACTCTCGCCAGCCCGTCGGCGATCAAAAGTCTGCTGGCGGTGCATGAAGTCTGTGGCTTCCTGCTGCTGATATGCTGGATTGGATTCGTGTTGATCAACCTGGCGGGCGGTAACGGTCATCATTACATTATTCAGCGCCAGGGGTGGGTAAGCCGTGCGCTTCGGCAGACGCGTTTCTATCTGTTCGGCATTATGCAGGGGGAATCGCACCCGTTTCCGGCAAGTGTGCGCTCGAAGTTTAACCCGCTGCAGCAGGCTGCCTATGTTGGTGTGATGTATGGATTACTGCCGCTACTGTTGATAACCGGCTTGTTGTCGCTTTACCCTCAGGTCGTCGGCGATCTGTTCCCGGGCGTTCGTTACTGGCTGTTGCAGGCGCATTTTGCGTTATCCATAGTCAGTCTGTTTTTCATTTTTGGTCATCTCTATTTATGCACAACAGGTCGCACGCCGGGCGAAACCTTCAAGTGCATGGTAGATGGCTACCACCGGCATTGATCGATGGTTATTACGCGTAAGGATTTGCGGGCCTGGCGTGTCGGGCCCGTAATGTATCGATGGTTTATTCGCCATTTTCCTGATGGGGGGAGTTACGCAGACGTGCATCGCACGCTCCAGTTCGAAGGTTATGCGGATTGGGCAAACAGTCTGGTGGAATATGCGTGGACAAAGTGGCTGGGTGAAGAGAACTTTGTGCGTCAGGATATTCGTACCATGGATTTTTTGGCGAATGCACTGACTCCGCCGAATGCCATTTTTCCTCATGATGCGGAAAGCGTTGCCCCCTGTTTCAGTAAATTGTCCATGGTTAAAGATAAAGAACAGCTGGCGAATGCGGAGAATAGCGCGCAGATCTGCAGTGCGGGCGATAACGTGCGGTTAGGCTGTGCCGGAGACAATGTGAAAGTGGCCAGCGCAGGGACCCACAGTTATATCGGCAGCACAGGGGACAATGGTTGGCTGAGCAGTGCCGGTTATGCCACACAGATTGCCAGTGCGGGTTATGGCGTGCGTATTGGCAGTGTGGGATATAACGCCCACATTGGCAGTTCAGGCGATCGTGCCCGTGTGGTGGTGGCGGGGAATTCAACCCGCGTTAGCAGCGCCGGAAATAGCATGCGAATCGCCAATACGGGAATGCGTGTGCGAGTCAGTACCCTCGGCAGCAGAAGTAATATCGCCAGCGCGGGCGATCTGTCACACATTACCTGCTTCGGTGAACAACCTAAAATAGCCAATAGCGGTGATAACGTTCATATAGTTGCCAGTGGCGAACATGCCGTTATCGCCAGCGTCGGGCATGTGGATTCCATCATTCTTGGACCCGGAGGGTGCGCCGCGTTAGCCTATCACGATGGGGTTCGCACACGCTTTGCCGTTGCCATTGAAGGGGAGGACAATATTCAGGCTGGGGTGAAATACCGGCTCAATGAACACCACCAGTTTGTGGCGTGCTGAGTCAGTCTGGAGTCTCAATACAGGTCGACTATTGCCCGCTCAACGCGCCGCGATGTCTCTTATTCCGGAATGACGACCACTTCCCCCGTCGCAGGGCTGTGCAGCGAAGGCAGCCACAATTTTCCCCACCAACCCGTGCAATGGCAGGCGAAAATATACGTTGGGTTTTCCTTGCGGAGAAAACGTCTGATTTTCCATAAAGTCCACGGCGACGCACTACGCAGATGCAGCCCGCCGACAATGGCATGGATACGCGTGATGCCGGTGATTTTTTGGCAGTGACGTACAATGTTGATAATCCCCTTATGACCGCAGCCAGTGATGATCACCAGTCCCTGTGTCGATTTATAGATCAACACCCCCTCATCCTGAATGTAATCTGTGGACCGAGCAGGATCGCCAAGTACGCCATAGGCTTTTGGAGAAGGGGTTGAGATCTCGCCTGACCACATGAAACGTGGGCTGATGTCCACCGGTGTTGATGTCGGTTCCTGTATAAAGCGTGAATAATCAACGTCGACTGACAACTTTTTGAATTTTGCTTTTATCCCGGCAAATGTGAGCGCGGCAAAACGTGGTTGACTGATGGCAGGATGGCAGATGATCCGCGTCTTTTCCGGGAGCCACGGTACGCCACCACAATGGTCATAGTGTCCATGGGAAAGGAGAGCTGCCGTCAGGGTGTTGAGATCAATCCCCATGTTCAGGGCATTTTTCAGAAAGCTATCATCGGGGCCGGTATCGAACAGTAGTCTGTCCTGACCGTCTTCAATGAGCAAACTGAGGCCGGGTTTGGATATCAATGGCGAGGTATTGTGGCTTTCTTTTGCCAGATGATTTTCAAGTAGCACGCTGATTTTCAAAGACATGGTCATTCTCCAGCCATAAGGCTGAATTGTCTGCTATCTGCGGGGAAGTCTCAATAGGGCAAGAAGGAATCAATGACATTAAAAAACCGGCGCGAAGCCGGTTTAAACATTAGATTTTGCAGGCGTCGCCGCAGTCATCATCGGCCACAATCGCTTGCGCTTTTTTGTCTGCATCATCAAGACGCTCTGCATTACGCTCTTCCGCTTCTTCCAGTCCGTTAAAGACCAGATTATCGAGATCAATTTCCATCAGCTACCTGCTTCATTTCAGTGTTTATCAACATCTGATTATATTTCAGAAAGGACATAATCAACAAACAAAGTACAGCAAAGTGGACTTAATCGAAGGGGAGTAAGCCGAGCGAGAAGTCAATGCGCCTGATGAAGAAAAAATGGGGGGCATCCGAGTTGATGGCCTAAAGTTGTACAGTAGATGAGAATGTTTATGATTTATCTATCAGAACCCTTGGGAGCGCACCTTTTTGCTGACAATTTTATGTACCAACTATGCATTTCTAAACGGAATTTTCTCGGTACTTCGATGTGCGCAACAGTCTCGCACGATGAAGTAAAGCGTTAGTACAGACCTGTGGCACAACTTCTCCTTAATGTCATTGAACGTTGTAATGCATAAGGAAAATTAGTCTTCGGCGATATGTATTAAATAAGACCGCGTCCCTTCGTTTGAAATGACAAGATAAAATAGTTAATAAACAGCAACAGGAACGTCATCCTGTATTCTAATTTCCGTATTTACATCAGTGATTTTTATCTGTTCATAAATTCACTAATACATTATTAATATTCAAGCAGTTGCCTCTGTGATTCGTTTTCTTCGAGATATTCGAAGGAGAGCAGGCGAGTTTTTTCATCGTTGAAAAACCATTCGCAATCGTTTCGTTGAATAACGTCTCCGGGTTTGAAGCATATCCCGGATGCAGCCCGAACGATCGCATATTTTCCGTTACTGAACATAACCCTGTGGATACAAAAGGGGGGCCTTGCATCTCCAAAAAGGCGGTTTGCAATGATATGCCCTTCAATAAAAACAGCTTTCTTGTTTTTCATGAGATTCACCTTTATCACAGTATCACATTGATATGTGGTTATTTTCCTGTTTCGTTTTCTTTCGAAGAGGGAATTGCTGGCTAGCCGCCAATGCACCAGCATTCTGATGGTAGAAATAACAGCCCGCATGAAGGACATTCCAGCACCGCATCTTTTCGCAGTTTACCTGCTTTTTGGTCTGCCGTGTGGTTACAGGCAGGGCAGGTTACATGCACAGGTCTTTCTTTAAATTTTCGCAAGCCACTTGTATAAGACATAAATTAACACTCCAGAAGTTTAATAATTAAGTATACGCCTATATTTAATAATATTGAGCTTATATGTGTTTGGTTCTGTGTCTGGGGAATGCGTCAGAGAGTAAGACTAGATATTGTGATATAATGCCCTTCCATGAGAAATTTATAATGAAATCAGAAGACACTCTTGACTGGTACCCGGCACAATTGCCGCCAGTGAAAATTATCCTTGGCGAAGCCGTGCTGGCTGTTGGTAAACAGGGCCGGCCAATTAACACCCGGACGCTGCTTGAGTACCTTCAGGTCATGCAGGGAAAGCAAAAAAGAAGGGATGATAAAGTGGCGATGCAGACCGCGATTGATGTTCTCAGAGATAATCAACGCATTAACGGCAGACGTTAATGCGCATTTTACGACGGCCTCACTTTTGCAGGATATCAACCGTATGGTTTTGCCCGTCATCCAACAGCGGGATTTTATCATCTGGCAGTGTGTTGCTATCCAGTGTGACCCGATATTCCTCGCTGCCGCGCGAAATGGTGATGTGATACCCGCTGTGGCCATGCTGATACGTCAGGCTGAGTGACGGCCATTCATCAGGCAACTGAGCGTGAACAGTGAAGGTGTCTGCGTAACGTTTAATTCCCAGTAGTTCCTCAGTCAGCAGTCGGTATGCCCAGCCAGAAGATCCGGTATACCAACTCCAGCCGGCACGTCCGGTATGCGGCGCGACGCTGTAAACATCCGCACTCATGACGTAAGGCTCCGCTTTATATATTTCTACTTCGCTGGCATTTCGCGCATGGTTTATCGGATTGATCATCGACCACAACTGCCAGGCGCGTGCGGTTTTGCCCATCCGGGCAAACGCCATGATTGCCCAGATTGCGCCATGCGTATACTGCCCACCGTTTTCCCGCACGCCAGGCAGATATCCCTGAATGTAACCCGGATTCGGTCCGTGACCATCGAACGGTGGCGCCAGCAGTTTGATCAGGCCAGCATCGCGGTCTACCAGACGTTCATCCAGCGACTGCATGGCCCGGGCGCTGCGTTCCGGACTTCCGGCACCGGAGAGTACGGACCAGCTTTGCGCGATGGCATCAATCTGACAATCCTGCGAAAGCCTGGAACCAAGAGGTTCGCCGCCATCAAAATATCCGCGTCGGTACCATTCACCGTCCCAGCCAGAGGCATCGAGGTTTTTCTGTAATTGCACGGCCTGCGTGCGACACAGCAAAGCAATACTGGCGTCCTGACGCTGTTCGGCAAGATCGGCAAAGCGCAGTAAAATGTCATACAGGAAGAACCCCAGCCAGACGCTTTCACCTTTACCTTCAATGCCGACCCGGTTCATCCCGTCATTCCAGTCGCCCGCCCCGATGAGCGGCAGGCCATGCTGCCCAAACTGTAGCCCATGCCGAATGGCTTTCACGCAGTGCAACCAGAGCGTCTCTTCGATGGCGCTGGTTACCGGCGTGTCGTAAACGGACTCTTCGCCCGGCTGGAGCAGGCGACCTTCCAGATAAGGTATGAGCTGTTCCAGTACCTCTGCATCTCCGGTTGTTGCCACATAGTGACAGACGGCCAGCGGCAGCCAGAGATAGTCGTCCGAACAACGTGTGCGCACGCCACTGCCCTGAGGCGGGTGCCACCAGTGCTGGACATCGCCTTCAGTGAACTGCCGTGACGCACAGAGGACAATCTGCTCGCGCAGCCGTTGCGGCGCGGTGTGGCTCAACGCCAGCGTATCCTGCAATTGATCGCGAAAACCAAATGCGCCGCCGGACTGATAGTAGCCGCTGCGCGCCATCAGGCGACAGGCCATCGTCTGGTACAGCAGCCAGCCGTTCACCAGTAAATTAACGGTACTGTCCGGCGTGTTGATCACCATTTTATCGAGCATGTGGTGCCAGTAGCGATGAACCTTGTTCAGCTCTTCGCGCGCGGCCTCTTCGTTGAGATAGCGGGTGAGCGTTGCCTGGGCCTGAGCCTGATCTTCGCCAACGCCGAGCACAAAAATAAACGTCCGTTGATCGCCATCGATAAGTGTGGTCGCAGACTGCACTGCGCCGCAGGGGTCAAGACCGGCGCCTGTTTTATCAGACAGTCTGCGCAGGCTTAATGCCGCCGGTTTTTGCAGTGAACCCTGACGACCGAGAAACTCACGGCGATCGCCCGTCAGCGAGCAATGCACGCCGGTAACAGCAAAAAATGCGGTGCGTCCGGCACCGCTGGCGCCATAAAAGTTATTGGCCATCACGGCGCATCCACCGGCAACGCTTGCGGCATGGGTGACAACATGCAGCGCGGAACGTGCCCGGGATTCACCCAGTGTCCATTCCACATAGCCCGTAACTGATAGTCTGCGCGTGCGCCCGGAATTGTTACTGAGCGTCAGAATTGCCAGTTTAACCGAAGCCTGTTCAGCAACCAGCACCGTCAGTTCGCTGTCGATGCCGCACTCACGATGAGAGAACACGCTGTAGCCGAAACCGTGGCGGGTAAGATAATCCCCCTCGCCGCGTACCGGCAGCGTGGTCGGCGACCAGCACACGCCGCTCTCTTCATCACGCAAATAGAAGGCTTCGCCGCTGCGGTCACTGACCGGGTCATTTTCCCACGGCGTTAACCGGTATTCATGGGCATTCATATACCAGCTATAGGCTTGTCCTGCTTCCGACAATACGCTGCCGAAACCGGCATTTGCCAGCACGTTTGACCACGGGGCGGGAGTCGGTTCGTTTTCCCTGAGCACAATCTGATATTCACGACCATCCTGAGAAAAACCGCCAAGACCGTTGAAATGGAACAGCTGAGCGGTATCCGGTGTCCAGGGGAGATGCTGGTTTATCCCCGGCCCAACGTGCGGAATAAAAGGCCGCACCGATGTTTTAGGGAGATGAATACGCTGATCAAGCTGTTCATTCAGCCCGCCTGCGCGGTCATCCAGATACAGGTGCGCCACACTCAGCAAAAGCAGCTTGTCTTCGGCGGAAAGATGCTCGCCATTACGGACAAAAATCCCGCCGGATTTATCCAGTTGACTGGCTTCAGAACCGGCATAAATCAGATCCATAATCTGGTTTTGCAGCGCCTGCTGATAACCTCCTGGACTGTCATTCAGAATCACTAAATCCGCCACCAGCCCTTTTAGCCGCCAGTAGCGGTGCGCCTGAATCAGCGTGGTAACGGAGGGCATGCTCTCCTCGCTGGTGATACTGAGAAGCACAATGGGCAGATCGCCAGAAATCGCCCAGCCCCACAGACCCGATTGCCCGCGCCGGTTACGGCTGATTGTCTGGCTGTCGGCACGCAGTTCCTGGCAGGGGTAAAGGATCGCGCTGGCGAGGCGGTTAAACAGCGCGGCATCGTCTTCATTGGCATTAATCTGCCGTAATACCACCAGACTGTGCGACCAGGCCAGTTCGAAGACGCGATCGGCAATGGGGTGATCGCGATATTTTTCCAGTAGCGCCAGGCTTTGCTGACGGCTTTCACTGAGACCATACAGGATATCAATAATCACCGGCTGTCCGGGTTGCAGGGTGACGGCGTGGCGTATCGCCAGTACCGGATCCAGCACGGATCCCGCCGTGTTGCTGAGCGGCCCGTGTTGTCTGACCGTCAGAGCCTCTGCCGGGCTTCTGCCGCGACCGAGAAATTTCGCTCTGTCGGTTTCAAACGAGACGTTCTTCCGCGTGTCGCCATGCACCACCATCATGTGAAACAGCCAGGGATTTGGTTCATCCGGAGAGCGAGGACGTCGGTGACAGAGGATGGCATTCTGGGCGGGGATAAGCTCAGTCTGGATAAATAAATTGCTGAATGCCGGATGCGCCAGATCGCTGGCCGCAGGCGCCAGCACCACTTCCGCGTAGGTCGTCAGTTCCAGGAGACGCGGGTGACGGCCATGATGCAGCAGCGTTACCCGCCGCAGTTCAATATCATCTTCCGGCGAGACCACAATCTGCGTTTTGACGCTGATCGCGCCGAGCGTGCGTCTGAATTCCGCGCCCGCATCGGTAAATATCACTTCATCGTGACAGTTGTTATCTGCCGTGGGTTGCCAGGTATTGCTCCAGACTTCACCCGTTTGCGTATCGCTGATATAGCAGAATGCCCCCCAGTTATCGCGGGTGGTATCGCTGTGCCAGCGGGTGAGGGCGATATCGTTCCAGCGGCTGTAACCACCGCCGCCAGGCGTCATCATCAGATGGTAATGGCTATTGGACAACAGCTGCACTTCAGGAACCAGGCTGTCTACCCGGGTGAAAATGCGGGGTTCGTAGCGAACCGGTTTGACTCTCCCTTCATGAGATTCAAAATGGCGGCGCGGGCTGTAGAGATCGACTGCATCCGGCACCCGCTCCTGCAACAGCAGGCTCGCCGACTGAAACGCCGTACTCGACATGAATCTGTCGGCCATCGGGGCGTTAAGCAACACGTGAGCCAGAGCCTGAAAGGCCATGCCCTGATGGTGCGCCATCCATGACTGCACCACGGCATACAGCTGTCCGGTTGCCAGGCGTGACGGCGTATAGTCCAGCGCTTCATAAAAGCCGTATTCGCCGCGAGCGCCGGTTTTCTCCAGCCTTGCCAGGTTCTCACAGGCTTTCAGTGGTGAAACCATCAGTGCCAGTAGCGTGGCGTAAGGGGCGACCACCATATCGTCGGCCAGCCCCCGGCGAAGACCCAGGCCAGGAACGCCAAATGCCTGATACTGATAATTGTGTTGAACATCAAACGCGTGGTAGCCAGACTCTGAAACGCCCCACGGCACCCCGCGCTCTTTTCCCCAGTGAATCTGGCGCATCACCGCCGACTGGTTCATGTCGTCAAGCAGGCTGCCGGGACAGGTGGGCATCACCAGATTGGGCATCAGATATTCAAACATTGAGCCGCTCCAGGACATCAGCGCAGTCTCTTTCTCAATGGTGGTGAACAGCCGCCCCAGGGCGTACCAGCTTTTGAGCGGCAACTGGTTGGTTGCGATGGCGAGAAAGCTGGTCAGGCGAATTTCGGAGGGCAACAGGTCATAGTGACTCTTATCCAGCGTATTACTGTCGCAGTTGTAGCCAATGCTGAGCAGGCTGGTCACGTTGCTGTACAGGAAGGTGAAATCCATGCGTGCATGCTCATTCAGCCGCTGTTCCAGCTCGGTGATGATATTCAGTCGCATGCGTGCCAGCGCGATCGTCGATGCCGGAGGTGTTCCTTCGCCGGTAAATGTTGCCTGAGCAAGCCAGTTCAGTGACGGCAGGGCCTGCGCGTCATACTCTGGCGTTAACCAGCCCAGCAAATGCGTCCATTCGTGGCAGATCAGGACCAGTTGATGTTGTAAGTGTTCAGTCCAGCGCAGCACAAGATGGTCTTCGTGATGACACAACGCCGTCAGATGGTTGCTTTGAGTGCGCATTTTTTTGAGTTCGGTAAACAACAGCGCCGGAGGCAACGAGAAGGCGCTGTGACAATGTTTTCGCAGCAGTCGCAGCCCGGTTGGCGCGTTCTGCCCCCAGTGTTTTTCCAGGATGCTCAGCGTGTCGTCCAGTCCGGCCAGTACCTGTTCGCTGTTTAAGACCGGCTGATTGCGCAGGGCAGACAACCCTTCGCGTAGCGTCAGTAAATGGCCTGCCATATTGCCGCTGTCGACGCTTGAAACATAACGGGGGTTGAGGGGCGCAAGGGTGCGGGTGTCATACCAGTTATACAAATGACCGCGGAAGTGCTCCATTTTATCCATCGCGTCGAGGGTGAGCGTGATGCGCTGCAACATCTCCCCGATGGGCAAATAGCCCAAATCCCATGCGGTCAGGTTGGCCATCAGCGACAGACCAATGTTAGTGGGCGAGGTTCGGTGGGCGACCACCGGCTGCGGTATTTCCTGATAGTTGTCAGGCGTAAGCCAGTTCTCATTTTCCGTCGTGAAGGTTTCAAAAAAGGCCCAGATCTCACGGCTCGTCTGCCGTAACAGCTGTTTCTGCTCTTTATTGGGCGAAAATGCGTTACGTACTGGCGGGCGACTCATCCAGCTCAGCAGCAGTGGCGCCAGGCACCACATGATACTGACCGGCAACGCCATCGCTGAGAACCCCGGCGCAACCTGCGCAGTCAGCACCGTTAACGCCACACCGCTGACCACATTCATCCACATCGCCCGGTAAAAGCGCACGGGGGATGTCTTCGTCCGATCGCTGTCCGGGCTGAAGCTGGCCCACTGACTGAGGTTGCGTTGACTGAACCCCAGCCGCCACAGCGTCACGGCAATGGCGTATAAAGAGTACCCGGCTTCATGCGGTAAGGTGACAATGTTCAGCCCGATGCGGGAAAGCCGCTTCAGTGCGCCGGTCGCAACCAGCAGCAGATGTTGTCCCACAGGGCGGCGGGCGGGTTTCCTGATGAGATCGTGGGTGACGGCCATCGCCGTGGGTAGCAGCCATACCAGCGCCAGGACGCCCAGCCAGTAAAATGGATTGGGTACCCACACCAGCGTGCAAAACAGAAGCGCCAGCAACGAAGGCGCCACCAGGCTGCGCCGCAGATTATCGAATAATTTCCAGTAAGAAAGCGCGGATAACGGGTTTTTATCGTGAGTTCCATCCGCCTTTCTGACGCGGAGTTTAAGCCAGTTAAGCAACTGCCAGTCCCCGCGGATCCAGCGGGTTCTTCGTGCAACGTCGGTAAGGTAGTTATTCGGGTATTGTTCGTAAAGTAAGACCTCGCTCAGCAGACCTGAACGGGCATAACACCCTTCCAGTAAGTCATGGCTGAGGACCAGATTTTCAGGGCAGGTATTTTTTGTGGCCTGAACAAAGATATCGACATCGTAAATTCCTTTCCCGACAAACGACCCCTCTCCGAAGAGATCCTGATAGATATCGGAAGACATCATCGAGTACGGGTTGTTGCCCGGAACGCTGCTGCACATGGCGGCATAGTGACCCTGTCCGTTACGCGGCATCTCTTCCGCCAGCCCTGGCTGTAAAATTCCATATCCTTTGACCACCCGCTGGCGTGCGGGGTCATATTCCGGCCGGTTCAGCGGATGCGCCATTGTCGCGACCAGCTTATGCGCGGTATCACGGG
Organism: Citrobacter sp. R56; assembly: GCF_016811995.1. GTDB lineage: Bacteria > Pseudomonadota > Gammaproteobacteria > Enterobacterales > Enterobacteriaceae > Citrobacter_D > Citrobacter_D enshiensis. The sequence continues at coordinate 2,494,200 of NZ_CP069159.1, read as the reverse complement.
GCAGCACCGTATCACTGTCCAGCGTAATCACATACCGGATCGCCTCCGGTAACAGATCAGCAGGCAGCCCGGCCACGCTGGAAAACTGTGTGTCAGGATGACGCAACCAGCTGTTGAGCAACGCCAGTTTGCCCCGTTTGCGTTCATAACCCATCCATACGCCCTGGGGTGGGTTCCATTCAGGTGCCCGATGGAGCAGATAAAAGCGGGGACGGCTGGCCGGATAGCGCCGGTTAAGATCCTGCATCTGTGAGAGAGCCTGATCGAGCAGTTCGCTGTTTTCCGGCGAGTTTTCATTCGCTGAATCAATGAAATCGGTCAACAGGGCGAAACAGAGATGTTCGCTCTGATTACCAAGCCAGCAAACCTCAAGACGGGTAATGAGTTTGCTGATACTTTCGCGATCGTTCAGCAGACAGGGGATCACCACCATGGTCGCGGAACCCTGCGGGATACCGGCAGAAAAATCCATTCGCGGTAGCGGTCGCGGTGAGCGAAAACGGGTGGTCGCCTCACTCAGCAGATCGCTTGCCAGTTGGCTGATCGCCACAATCAGCGGTATCGCCAGCGGTATCAGCAACCAGCCCATCCCCGACAGCGCCGTTTCGTGCACTATTTCGGTTGTCGCCGCCATCGTCAACAGGCTCAGGCTGCCAAGCCAGGAGAGCAGGGGGATCTGGTTGAAACTGTGCCGCAGGCGGATGAACCGCGAGGTGTCGGCTGACAGCTGTATTTCCAGACGCTTCCGGCCTTCACCCATCAAAAAATAGCCAATATGGCGTCCCGGTGTGTCAGGGGGGGATTCTCTGGAGAGCGTGAGCACGCGTCGGGCGACGTCGGGTTCGCTGAAGCGGCTGCCCCGGGCCAGAATTTCAATCACATGGCGGTAATGGTCGCGGGTATCAAAGTGCATCAGGGGATAGATACCGGCAGGGTCCTGACGTAACGTCTGTTCCACCACGCTCATGGCTTCAGCGAAATCGGCCCAGTTGGTTTCACTCAGTAAACGCAAACCGGTGATACTGTTGCTTACTGAAAGCTGGCTGGCGGCAAGCTGCTGGTTGAAACGATGAATGAGGGCATCGGCGGTGACGCCCTGCTCAGCAAGACGTTGCTCAATCCAGGTCAGCGGCAGCGCCAGCACATTGCCGCGCCCCTGTAGGCGGCGAACCAGTTCGGCCACAAATGCACTGCTCAGCGGAGGGCGGGAGCGCGCCAGATCGGCAATCACCATGATCAGGTCTGCGGGGGTATTCTCGGCGCACTCGACAATTCGCGTAACCCAGGTGTCGGCCAGATTGCGTTCCTGCTGGGCTTCTACCACCTCTATGCTGACGCGGCGTAGATTTTCAATCAGGGCCAGTCGCAGCATACCAGGTAAAGCCCATATCTCGCCTAACGTGAGCGGCGCCACTTGCTGATAAGCGGTGATATAACTGGTCAGACTGGCGGTGTCCCAGCGTCCGTCTCCGTGTGCGATGGCCTCGGTCGCGATATCGTAAATGCGTGGACACGGGTGCGGCGACGCCAGCGCCGGTAGCCCTTTACCGAAGTTTTTCGGCAGGTGCTGGCGAACGATACGGATCTGCTCCTCAATGAGGTAGTAATTGTCCAGCAGCCACTCGCCAGCGGGCATAATGCTCGCCTTTTTTCCGGCATTGAGCACATAGCAGTTTTGCGTAATGACGGCCTCATTATCGCTCAGTCGTTTGAGAAGAGAGTAAGGCAACCGGTCAGGAGACAATTTATGGGAACGCGCCAGTTTTTGTCCGAAACGCGCCATCTGCGGTGTCGAAAACAGCTCGGCTCTGAGACTATTTTCGCCTGGCAGTTCGTTGCTCTGGAGCGCCTGTTGCTCAGGTACAGTCGGTAAGAAACGGAAACGGCTGAACCACGCCCTGATATTCATTTTCATCGAAGTTGCTCTGATGCGACGTTAACGCGCGGGAGCAGTTGCGAAATCAGTTCAGAAACATTTTCTCAGGATGGGCGTAAGGCATCGGGGATTTAACAGCTGCTGGGACACTTCTTTAAGTATAGAACATCGATTTTTTGCCAGGATTGCCTCACGTTTCAGCGCGACGAAGTGTCTGGTGATCGATGGGGCTAATCTAAGATGAACCAAAACGTTGTGGCTGCAAGTGGAAGGCAATGGACGGCTACGGAATTGAGAGCAGAAAAATGCTTTATTGACCGCGAGTAAGATAAAAACTAAGTATTGATAATATTGAGAAAAATTCGATGAGAATAGCGAGGCACCAGGTCACAAAGCTGTGAAATGGTGCGTCCGAGTGGACTCGAACCACCGACCCCCACCATGTCAAGGTGGTGCTCTAACCAACTGAGCTACGGACGCAAAATGGTGCGTTCAATTGGACTCGAACCAACGACCCCCACCATGTCAAGGTGGTGCTCTAACCAACTGAGCTATGAACGCAACGTTGTAGGTGACAACGGGGACGAATATTAGCGGCAGAGTCAGGATGAGGCAAGAGGGAAATGGTATTTTTCTTTCTGAATTCACTCGATCGCAGAGTATTTAAACAAGTTGCTTATATTTTGTTGATATTGCAGCGTGTTTTTCACTCAGACTGTACGCTGAGGGCATCATGGGGCAGGTGAATTATCAGATAAATGGGGTTGAGGTGTGAACCCTCAGCGTGTGCTCCCGGGGGAAAGGGGCAAACGCTGAGGAAACAGATAGGCTTGAGAAAACCCTGAATACAGGTTAATTCATTGTTGCACTGTCTTGTTGTTCCTGACCTTTTTCACTCAGCAATCGGGTTGCCAGAACACCAGACATCATTGAGCCATTCACATTGAGCGCAGTCCTTGCCATATCAACGACAGGTTCTATCGCAATAAAGATACCGACCAGCGCCACCGGGAAGTTCAGCGTCGAAAGAACGATCAGTGATGCAAATGTCCCACCCCCACCCACACCCGCGACGCCAATCGATCCCAACGCGATCGCGGGAAGCAGGGTTGCCAGGAAATGAAGAGATAACGGATCGACACCCATTGTTGGTGCAATCATCGCCACCATAATGGCAGGATAAATACCCGCACACCCGTTCTGCCCCATGCTGGAGCCGAAAGATGCCGCAATATTGGCAATCGTATTCGGTACGCCATATTTTTCCTGTGCAGATATCGCCAGAGGAATTGACGCTGCGCTACTGCGTGAGACAAAGGCAAAGGTGAGCACGGGCCAAACGGTTTTAAAGTAGTGAATGGGATTTTTACCACTCAGCACCAGCAAAATGGCGTGCACGATAAACATCATTGCCACCGCCAGATAACAAGCGGCAATAAACCCCAGCAGGCTGGTAAATTGTGAAAGCTGATATGATGAAAATACGTTTGCCATTAATGCCATCACCCCATAAGGCGTCAGCGCAATGACGATACGCACCATCTTCATTACCCAAATCTGTATGGCATTAATACCCGCGCTTAATTTTTTACCTTCTTCGGGGGCGTCTTTTTTGACTTTTAACAGCGCGATGCCAGCCAGAAGAGTAAAAATGACGATACCAATGACGGAAACGCTTCTTGCCCCGGTAAGGTCGAGAAATATATTGGTGGGGATTAACGATGTCACTAACTGAGGTAATGATACAGCGGCCGTTTTGTTGACATCCTCGGCTGTCAGCGTTGATTGCATCTGTCCAAAGGCGCTGGCATCCAGTCCAATGGTGTGCGCTGTAAGCAGCCCCACGAATCCGGCGATCATCACCAGGCACAGCATGCAGGCAACGATGGTCAACGACATCTTACCGATACCGGCATTGTTTTCGAGTTTGTTAATTGCAGAAAGAATGGATATGAAAATAAGTGGAATTGCGACGAGTTTTAATAAATTGACATAACCATTTCCGATAATGCTATACCATTCCATAATGGTTTTGCTGTTGTCGGTTGCCATAAAATGGAGAGATATGCCGATGGCGGCACCCAAAAAAATAGCAATGAAGACAGCGCGGGAAAGGGATTGACTCTTCTGATCTATTTTAAATACACCCCATGAACAGATCAAAAAAAGCGCAACATAGGCGAGCGTGGTGAACATATTTTAAGCCTCTTGCCTCATTCAGCACCTGAAATGCCGGAAAGAGTTTGTTTTCAGTAAGTAAATCTATGTCTTAAACAAGTCATAGAGCCGGGCAAGATTCTAAAGAGGTATGCCCTCTAAATGCACACAAAAATTGTGGAGTCACGGTGATTTATTTGTATGTGGCGAATATTAAGCCAAAGAAAGGGGGAACGGATATTTGTCCGTAGCCAGGAGAATATAAGAAAAAAGCCCACCTGTTGCAGAGTGGGCTACTTTATACAGGGCAAATATTAGAACTGGTAAACCAGGCCTAAAGCGACGACGTCATCAGTCGCGATGTCGTTCCGTGAATAGAAGCTGTCGTCTTCATCCAGCAGGTTGATTTTGTAATCAACGTAGGTGGACATATTTTTGTTGAAGTAGTATGTCGCGCCAATATCAGCATATTTCACCAGATCTTTGTCGTTGTCCACGCCGACCAGGTCTTTACCTTTAGACATCAGGAAAGAAACTGCCGGGCGTAAACCGAAGTCGAACTGATATTGCGCAGTTACTTCAAAGTTCTGCGTTTTATTGGCGATGGTATTATCAAAACGACCACCATACGGAGTCATATTGCGGGTTTCAGAATACATGGTTGCCAGATAGATGTTGTTCGCATCATATTTCAGGCCAGCCGTCCACGCATCTGCTTTATCGCCACCGGCGGTTGAATGGTTAACCTGCTCATTAGTACGATCGGAAGAGGTATATGCAGCACCGAAGCTGACGCCCATACCCAGATCATACGTAGAGGAGATACCGAACCCGTCGCCGTTGGAATTTTTCACATTACGGTCGCTGCCATTGCCCGTACCTTCCTGAGTCATACCGTCAAAGTATGCTTCGTCAGTAACCTGGTTTTCATTCGCACCCTGGTACTGCAGGGCAAAGCTCAGACCATCAACCATCCCGAAGAAGTTGTTGTTACGGTAAGTCGCTACGCCATTAGCACGACCGGTCATGAAGTTGTCAGCTTTGGTGTAGGAGTCGCCACCGAATTCTGGCAGCATATCGGTCCAACCTTCAACGTCGTAGAGAACGCCGTAGTTACGACCGTAGTCGAATGAACCGTAGTCACCGAACTTCAGACCCGCGAACGCCAGACGGGTCCATGAATTACCGTGGTCGCTTTCAGTGGTGTTGGCTTGCACGTTGTATTCCCACTGACCGTAGCCGGTCAGTTGATCAGTAATCTGAGTTTCACCTTTGAAGCCCAGACGGATATAGCTCATGTCACCATCAGAAGCTGTATCATCAGAGAAATAATGCAAACCATCGACTTTGCCATAGAGATCTAACTTGTTACCGTCTTTGTTATAAACTTCAGCAGCGTGAGCTGCACCAGCCGCCATCAGGGCTGGAATGACGATAGCCAATACCTTTCTTTTCATTTTATCCCTCGAATACCAAAATTATTTTTAGAAGATGGAACTAATTGCGATTCATTGAATCAATAATATCCTAAGCTGAATCTTAATAGTTCAGCAAATCCTAACTATTTATTATGTGTTATCAGTTAATACAATCGTAACTAATGGAAATATACATTCATGCGACGAATGAAATTATGTTTCACATATAATTTGTGTATTTGTTTTAAATATTAAAATCGTTATAATTATCGAGCCGTAGACCTGTGCGGCTCTTTTCATCGTTAGTTTTGTGACTCAAATATGAGTTTTTAATTTATTTATTAAATCTACAATGAGAGGAATGGATATGCACTTGCGTGATATTCTGCTTACGCAGTAGTACATTTATTCATCTGTTGGATACCGAACACACAATGTGTGTTCGGTTTTTTTTTGGCTTTTAGGTGGGGGTTGCGTATTTATCGCGCAGCGCGTTGCAAAATAACCGTAGAAGGTTGGCGTTGCAGATATCGCATACGCAGCATCATAAGAATGGCTGCGGAGGTCAGACCGATAATAAAGCCAATCCAGAAGCCAGCAGGTCCCATACGGTCAACGACCAGGTCGGTTAACGCCAGGATATACCCGCTCGGTAAACCCAACACCCAATAGGCGGTGAAGGTGATAAAAAAGATGGATCGCGTGTCTTTATAGCCACGTAAAACACCGCTGCCGATGACCTGAATGGAGTCGGAGATCTGATAAATCGCTGCCAGCAGCATTAACTGTGCCGCCAGCGCAACGACTGCTGGATTATCGTTGTAGAGCAGGGCGATATGCTCTCGCAATGTTACCGTGAAAATTGCCGTCATCATGGCCATGCAGACACCGACGCCTAAACCGGTTCTGGCTGCGGTCTGCGCATCCAGTGTTGATCCCTGACCCAGACGATACCCCACCCGAATCGTCACCGCCGCCGCCAACGACATTGGCAGTACAAACATCAACGAACTGAAATTGAGAGCAATCTGGTGACCCGCAACGTCGACGATACCCAGCGGCGATACCAACAATGCCACTACGGCAAAGAGGGTAACTTCGAAGAATAAGGCTAACGCGATCGGGAGACCCAACTGGACCAACCGTTTCACGACGGCGGTGTCAGGTTTACTGAATCCTGGCTCATTGCGAATATCGCGCATCGAACGCGCGCGCCTGATGTAGGAAACCATCGCGATGAACATCACCCAGTACACTGCCGCAGTAGCAACACCACAGCCGACGCCGCCCAGTTCCGGCATGCCAAAATGGCCGTAAATGAAGATGTAGTTAACCGGAATGTTGACCAGTAGTCCGAGGAAGCCCATGACCATGCCGGGCTTGGTTTTGGCCAATCCCTCGCACTGGTTACGCGCTACCTGGAAAAACAGATAGCCCGGCGCTCCCCAGAGCAGGGCCCGCAGATAACCGACGGCTTTATCGGCCAACGCCGGATCAATATTATGCATGGAGCGGATGATATACCCGGCGTTCCACAGCACGACCATGATGAGGACGGAGACACTCCCCGCCAGCCAGAATCCCTGGCGCACCTGATGGGCGATCCGCTCACGGCGTCCGGAACCGTTTAACTGCGCGATAACGGGGGTCATTGCCAGCAGCAGACCGTGACCGAACAGAATGGCCGGTAACCAAATGGATGTGCCAATGGCGACAGCCGCCATGTCTGTGGCGCTGTATCCACCGGCCATCACGGTATCAACAAATCCCATCGCGGTTTGGGCGATTTGCGCGAGAATCACCGGTATTGCCAGAGCTAATAACTGACGCGCTTCACTGATATACTTTTGCACGTATACACCTTGTTTTTTGTTGTTATTTGAGAGACCAGAAAAGCCGCCTTGATTGGCAGCAAGAAGAAGATGCAGGGGAATTTGCAGTCTATTGTAGCGGGGAATGTGTAATTCTCCAGTGAAAAAACAGGAGTGAGCGGCACTTTGCTGGCAACCTGAATTTTCACCTGCTATTGTGCTGGGCAGAGATATTCAAACTGATTTCAGGAGTTGCAGGTATGTTTACGGGTATTGTGCAGGGCACCGCCAGACTGGTGTCTATTGATGAAAAACCGAATTTTCGCACTCATGTAGTGGAATTACCTGAATACATGCTGGATGGGCTGGAGACGGGGGCGTCGGTGGCGCACAACGGTTGCTGTCTGACCGTGACCGAAATCAAGGGCAATCAGATCAGTTTTGATTTGATGAAAGAGACCTTACGCATTACTAATTTAGGTGAGCTGAACGTCGGCGATCTGATTAATGTTGAACGCGCCGCCAAATTCAGTGATGAGATTGGTGGGCATTTAATGTCGGGCCATATTATGACCACTGCCGAGATCTCAAAAATTCTGACCTCAGAAAATAATCGTCAGATTTGGTTCAAAGTTCAGGATCCGCAGTTGATGAAATATATTCTGTACAAAGGATATATCGGCATCGATGGCATCAGCCTGACCGTGGGAGAAGTTACCGCAACGCGTTTTTGTGTTCACCTTATTCCAGAAACGCTTGAACGCACTACGCTTGGCAAGAAAAAGCTGGGCGCTCGCGTGAATATCGAAATTGACCCGCAAACCCAGGCGGTTATCGATACGGTTGAGCGCGTATTAGCGGCCCGGGACAGCGCCGTAAATAAGCTGGCGAATGACGCCTAAAAGATGAAAGTGGCCCCCGCAGAATTTCGGGGGCTGCTCTGTTAGCGGGGAACGCGCAGACCGTGTTCAACACCGCGCGAAAAAACGACCTGCCAGAGTTGAATATCTCGGGCGCGAAATGCGCCAGCGCAGGCATTCAAATAGTAGCTAAACATCCGCTTAAAACGCTCGCTGTAGTTCTCTGCGATTTCAGGCCAGGCATTGATAAAGCGCGAATACCACGACATCAGCGTTGTATCATAATCGGCGCCAAAATTGTGCCAGTCCTCCATCACAAAATGCGGTTCGCTGGCGTTGGCTATCTGGCGTACGGAAGGTAGGCAACCGTTCGGGAAGATATATTTATTGATCCATGGGTCGACATTGTTGTCGGTCTTTTTAGAGCCGATGGTATGAAGCAGAAACAGGCCGTCAGATTTTAAATTACGGTCAACCACCTCAAAGTAGGTGTCGTAGTTTTTGGGGCCGACATGTTCAAACATCCCTACCGAAACAATACGATCGAACTGATCCTGTAAGTCGCGATAATCCTGCAGCAGAATGGTGACATCCAAACCTTCGCAGCGTTGTTGCGCCATTTTCTGCTGCTCTGCAGAAATGGTCACTCCCACCACGCTGACTGCATAATTGGCCGCCATATATTGTGATAATCCGCCCCAACCGCAGCCGATATCCAGCACGCGCATACCCGGTTTAAGCTGCAATTTTTCACAAATCATTTTTAGCTTCGCCTGCTGGGCAGACTCCAGAGTATCGGCTTCTTTCCAGTAGGCGCAGGAATATTGCATATACGGGTCAAGCATCCGGCTGAAAAGATCATTACCAAGATCGTAATGCTCTTTGCCGACTATCCAGGCGCGTTTTTTACTTTGCAGGTTGAACAGGCGTGCGCCTGCGATGCGGAGTGTATCTTTAAAATGGTGAGGGAGTTGATTTTCGAGGCCTGCGCGCAGAACTTTATTGAAGAAAATATCCAGTCGTTCGCACTCCCACCAGCCATCCATGTAACTTTCACCTAAACCCAGCGATCCTTCCTGCAATACGCGTTTGAAAAAATCGGGGTTTTTGATTTGAATATCAGCCGGGGCAGGACCGTTGATAGCAACGCCCGCGCGGCTCAGTAATTCGTTGGTGATACGGTACCAGTCATCATCCGGTACACTGACTTCTTCTATACACGATGAACTCATAGTTTCTCCATCACTGGTCGGTGATCAGAACCTTAAAACAGCGTAGACGCTTTTTGGCTTTGTGAGAAATCTCACGGAAAAAGTCCGCGAGCCTATAATCCGACGTAGAACAGAGGAAGGGAGAACCCTTGCCGAAAAGACCATTCCCTGGCTAAACGGGAGCGCTCCGGCTCCCGTTAGAACGTAATATTTATCGTATTTATGTAACAACCGAAAATGAGTATAGGCCTCAATAATCGGTGAAACAACCCAAAAATGTTAGCGAGCTAATCAGTGGCTATTATCGCTATTTTTAGTACGAATCGTTGTGTGCCATCTCAGAGTGCGCGGTGTGATGCGTGGACTCGCTCGCCTGCGACTGCATCCAATACCCCAATCCTGCGAGCGCAACGGTCGATAACATGACGCTGGTGGTGGTCAGCAACGGTGTGCTGATTAACCAGGAGACGACCAGACTGGCCAGGAAACAGAGACCCAACTGCAGTGAATTCTGCAATGCTGCGGCACGCCCGGTGGCTTGTGGGAATGGGCGCAATGCCTGAGCCACAACAATAGGGTAGATCGCGCCGTTGGCGATAGCCATGACACAGAAGGGGATCAGAATTTCGGTCAGCGATACATGGCTAATAAAACTGGTCGCCCAGGTCGCGACGACGCTCAATGCGAAGATGACCAATAACCAGGGTAACAGCTGTTGCCCCTGCCATTTTTGTAACGCTGCGCGGCAACCGTACCCACCGATCAGGAAGGCGATGGTTTGCGGAACATAACTGAGACCAATCACTGCGGGGCTATAACCCATTTCACTAAGGATGAACGGCGAACCGGTTAACCATGCAAAGAAGCTGGCGGAACAGGCTGCGTAAATCAGCACGTTCCCACGATAGGCTTTCGAACGCAGCAGGGTAGTGAACGTCAGTTTATCCTGACTATCGTCACGTGCTTTTGCGGTGGGTTTTAAACGCAGGGCGGGCAGCATCAGGATCAGCGTAATCACAAACAGCGTGGCGAAAATGGCCTGCCAGGAAAAATGCGCGAGGATCCAACTGCCTAACAATGGCGCAAGCGCAGGCGACAACCCGACCAACGGCATGATGGTGGCAAAAATACGGTTAACTTTTTGCGACGGGTAGTAATCCGTCACCAGTGCCTGCCAGACAACAGCAGCAGCACACACGCCAATGGCCTGGATAAAGCGCAGAACCAGCAAGCCTGTTGCACTTTCTACCCACAGCATACCCAGACTTCCGAGGGCGAAGATCGACAAACCGAGCAATAGTATGGGCTTACGACCGTAACGATCGGATAGCGGACCCCAGGCGAGCTGGGCGATGGCGAACCCGGCTAAGAACAGGCTCAGACTGGCGCTGACGGCAGAGGCAGGTGTCTGCAAATCGGCCTGAATGGCAGCAAATGCAGGTAAGTACATATCTGTTGCCAGAAAACCCAGTACGCTGAGACCCGCCAGCCAGACTAAAAACCCTTTTCCCGGTTGCATAATACATTCTCTTTTTTTATCAGTAAGACATTGCCGCAGAGTGTAGGGAGTGAAATTCCTGTTGTGAAACGCTAATATTTGTCTACTGAATTCAAATTTTTTGTAGGCAGAATATGTGGTCAGAATATTCCCTTGAAGTTGTTGATGCTGTCGCGCGCAATGGCAGCTTCAGTTCCGCCGCCCAGGAACTGCATCGCGTGCCCTCGGCCGTCAGCTACACCGTACGTCAACTGGAAGAGTGGCTGGCGGTTCCCCTGTTTGAACGACGCCACCGGGATGTGGAATTGACGCCCGCCGGTGCCTGGTTTTTAAAAGAAGGCCGCTCTGTTATCAAAAAAATGCAGATCACCCGCCAGCAGTGCCAACAGATTGCGAACGGCTGGCGAGGGCAACTGCCTATCGCGGTAGACAATATTGTGCGGCCAGAACGCACCCGGCAGATGATTGTCGATTTCTACCGCCATTTTGATGATGTTGAGCTGGTCGTTTCTCAGGAGGTGTTCAACGGCGTCTGGGATGCGCTTTCCGACGGACGCGTGGAACTGGCTATCGGTGCGACGCAGGCGATCCCCGTCGGCGGGCGCTATACCTTTCGCGATATGGGAATGTTGAGCTGGAGCTGCGTGGTGGCAAGTCATCATCCCCTGGCGGCGATGCCCGGACCCTTGAGTGATGATACGTTGCGCAACTGGCCATCGCTGGTCCGTGAAGATACGTCTCGGACGCTGCCGAAACGTATTACCTGGCTGCTGGATAACCAAAAACGGGTGATTGTGCCGGATTGGGAGTCGTCAGCGACCTGTCTTTCCGCCGGATTATGTGTCGGTATGGTGCCTACGCATTTTGCAAAACCGTGGATCGACAGCGGCAAATGGGTCGCGTTAACCCTGGAGAATCCGTTCCCGGATGCAGCATGTTGCCTGACCTGGCAGCAAAATGACACGTCGCCCGCATTAGCCTGGCTGCTGGAGTATTTAGGCGACAGTGAAACGCTGAATAAAGAGTGGTTGCGAGAACCTGAAGAGGTTCCCGCTGGGGAAGCTTAACGACGATAGTCGCGGAACGGACCATCCGCAACCGAACGACGTTCAATCAGTCGCGGGTGGACTTCAATAGACTGCGACTCTTCACGCTTGTTGACGATACGGTCTAACAACATATTAAAGGCCGTTTCGCCCAGTGAGTCTTTCGGCTGGTGAATGGTGGTCAGTGCGGGTGTGAAATAGCGCGCGTTACGCACATTGTCATAACCGATCACCGAAATATCCTGCGGTACGCGCAAACCCATTTCGTCAGCAGCGCAGAGCGCCCCCATTGCCATGATGTCGCCACCGCAGAATACCGCAGTAGGGCGATGGGTCTGAGAGAGGATTTGCTGCATTGCACGATAACCAGACTCAGGTTCAAAATCGCCCTGCACAATCCAGTTTTCCGGGACTTTTATCAGTGCTTCGTCCATCGCCTTCATAAAGCCCGCCAGGCGGCCAGCACCCGTGTTACGCTCCATCGGGCCAGGAATGACGCCGATTTCACGATGACCGCGCTCCACCAGATAACGACCGGCCATATAACCGCCTTCGAACGCGTTATCAATGACCGTATCGGTAAAGTCAGCTTTCGCTTCGCCCCAATCCATAACCACCATGGGAATATGGCGATACTCTTCAAGCATGGAGAGCAGAGACTCTGGATATTCCGAACACATAACCAGCAGACCATCCACACGCTTTTGTGCCATCATGGAAAGGTAGGCCCGTTGTTTTTCAAGATTATTCCAGGCATTGCCAAGGATCAGAGTGTAGCCTTTCTGGAAGCAGTTTTTCTCAACGGCTTCAATAATCTCAGCAAAATAGGCGGCTTCACTGCTGGTTGCCAGCAGGCCGATAGATTTGGTGTGATTCACCTTCAGGCTGCGGGCGACGGCACTCGGGGAGTAGTGCAATTCTTTGATTGCTGCCCAGACAGCATTGCGTGTCTCTTCTGCGACAAAACGCGTTTTGTTAATTACATGTGATACGGTTGTAGTGGAAACGTTTGCTCGCTTCGCTACATCTTTAATTGTTGCCATTACATTTCACTCCAGACCATATCCAAACTCCTGAAAATACTGTAGGTAAACGTTTGCCTTTACACACCCTTATCGCAACATCAGGGTTGCGGCACGCCGGGAAAACGACACGAAACGTCAGGAGGGGGTCAATGGCCGGTACGCTAATCAAGTAAGCGTGGAATTTTGTCTGATCTTGACGAAAAGGGGAAGAGTTAAAAGTGGTTATCAATATAAATCCTGGGAGATTTTTACATCCAAGTGTGTAAAAATGCGCAATATCACTTTTTGTGTGGGAATAAAAAGGAGCAAATTTGATGAGCACCGATCTGAAGTTTTCGTTAGTAACCACTATTATTGTTCTGGGCCTGATCGTAGCGGGTGGTCTGACCGCCGCACTGCACTGATTTACCGTGAGGGAGCGTGCTCTCCCTCATCTCGTTACCCCTTCATTGTTACTAAATCAGCAAAAGTCTTTTGCCATTCTGTTAACTTTATCATTTTTGTGATTGATGTCATGCTTTTGGCTCTTATCGGGTGTCGCTTCGCGGCACGGTTCAGCGGAGTCGACGTATGAAAATCAATTACCCCTTACTGGCGCTTGCGATTGGCGCATTTGGTATTGGGACCACGGAATTCTCTCCGATGGGGCTGTTGCCCGTCATTGCGCATGGCGTAAATGTTTCTATTCCCGCCGCCGGGATGCTCATCAGCGCTTATGCGGTGGGCGTGATGGTGGGCGCGCCGTTGATGACCCTGCTGCTTTCACACCGTGCTCGTCGTAATGCGCTGATTTTTCTGATGGCTATTTTTACGCTGGGCAACGTCCTGTCGGCCATTGCGCCGGATTACACCACCCTGATGCTATCGCGCATTTTGTCCAGTCTTAATCACGGCGCGTTTTTCGGACTGGGTTCGGTCGTGGCGGCCAGTGTGGTGCCGAAACATAAACAGGCCAGCGCCGTGGCGACGATGTTTATGGGACTGACCATTGCAAACATCGGCGGCGTGCCTGCTGCCACATGGCTTGGGGAAACCATTGGCTGGCGGATGTCGTTTTTAGCGACCGCTGGGCTGGGTGTGATTGCGATGCTCAGTTTGTTCTTCTCTCTGCCGAAAGGCGGCGCAGGGGAACGACCTGATGTTCGTAAAGAACTGGCTGTCTTGTTACGCCCACAGGTGCTTTCTGCGCTGCTCACCATCGTGCTGGGCGCGGGGGCAATGTTCACCCTCTACACCTATATTTCACCCGTTCTGCAAAACATTGCCCATGCTACGCCTGCCTTTGTCACCGCGATGTTAGTGCTGATCGGCGTTGGTTTTTCGATCGGCAACTATTTAGGCGGCAAACTGGCCGATCGTTCCGTCAACGGTACTCTGAAAGGTTTCTTACTGCTGTTGATGGTTATCATGCTGGCCATTCCATTCCTGGCGCGCAATGACCTGGGGGCTGCGTTCAGTATGGTGGTGTGGGGTGCGGCAACATTTGCCGTCGTCCCGCCTTTGCAGATGCGCGTGATGCGTGTCGCCAGTGAAGCGCCGGGGTTGTCTTCGTCGGTGAATATCGGGGCATTTAATCTTGGGAATGCGTTAGGCGCGGCGGCAGGCGGCGCGGTGATTTCCGGCGGTCTGGGGTATAGCTTTGTTCCGGTGATGGGCGCCATTGTGGCAGGGCTGGCGTTATTGCTGGTCTTTGTGTCAGCGAGAAGGCAGCCTGAAACGGCATATGTCGCCAACTAAACGATTGAGTTGAAAATAAAAACGCAGAAGGAAACCCTTCTGCGTTGTCGTATTTACGCCGCGAAGTTCTTCGCAACGAATTCCCAGTTTACCAGCGCCCAGAAATGCTCCAGGTAGCCAGGACGGGCATTACGGTAGTCGATGTAGTAAGCATGTTCCCACACGTCAACGGTCATCAGCGGGGTGGCATCCGTGGTCAGCGGGGTGCCCGCGTTGGACGTAGAAACGATAGCCAGTTTGCCATCAGCCCCTTTTACCAGCCAGGTCCAGCCGGAACCGAAGTTTTTAATCGCAGCATCGGTGAACTGTGCTTTGAATTCAGCAAAGCTACCGAAGGACGCGGCGATAGCGTCAGCCAGTTTACCAGTTGGTTCCCCACCTGCGTTCGGGGCCAGGCAGTTCCAGTAGAACGTGTGGTTCCAGACCTGGGCTGCGTTATTGAATACGCCACCTTCTGAACTGCGGACGATCTCTTCCAGTGATTTACCTTCAAAGGCGGTACCTTTGATCAGGTTATTGAGATTCGTCACATAGGTTTGATGATGTTTGCCGTAGTGGTATTCCAGCGTCTCAGCGGAAATGTGAGGTGCCAGCGCGTCTTTGGCATACGGTAATGCAGGTAATTCGAACGACATTGCTTCTCTCCTTATTATTAATATGGGTACGTACAATAGCCATAAAGTACGTAAGGATAGGGTAGCAAATTGAAAGGTGATGCAAAAGAAGAACTTACCCTGTTGCGTAAACAACAGGGTAAGGGATTAACGAATGGTTTTGGGCGTCATGACACGGCGGGCGCCGACATAGTGGCGTTGCCAGTAATCTTCGCTTAATGAGGTTATCTGAATTTCCTGTCCTGAACGGGGGGACTGGATAAATTTGCCATTGCCGACATACACGCCGACGTGATCCGCAGTACCGCGCCCCTGGGTCCGGAAGAAGACCAGATCGCCATTCTTCAGTTCATCACGCTCAATCGGTGAGGCATCGCGTAGGTGGTACATTTCATTTGCCGTACGCGGAATACGGAACTTCACCAGATCTTTATAGGCGTACCAGACCAGACCGCTGCAATCAAAACCGGTGCGTGGCGACGTGCCGCCCCAGTGATACGGTTTGCCAATCTGATTCATCAACGTGGACATTGCCGTTTTGGTCGCTTTCTGTACTCTGACCTTATGCGCATCGGCAAGCGAAGTTGGTGCGGTCTCTTTCACCTTCACACAATGGGGCTTGCGGCCTTTGCGTGGCGTGCATTTTTCGGTCCAGGTGACGGCGGCTGTTTTTGCGGTTGTGGAAGAGACGCGGCGATGTGCGCTTTTGGTGGTTTTCGCTGGCGTGGCAGTACGTTTTTTGGACGAAGAGGCCGTTTTTACGCTGGTTTTGTTAACGGCTTTTTTGACGGTTTTCTGACTGGTTTTGGTTGTTTTTTTACTGGCCGTCGCGTTCTTATGTTTATCTGCCGTTTTCGTCACATGAGAAACAGCAGGCGTCTCCCTGGTTTGCCGGGAAGCATTAGCCGGGGATGTGAAAGAGAGTGTGGAAAAAAGCAAAGCACAGAGCGTGATCGAAATTCGGTTTATTCGCGCCACTGAGCAGTCCTCTGGTTAATGGCAGGCGGCTATAATGCCTGCGTGTGATTTACAAAACCTGTCAATTCTAATCCATAAAAGCACAGAAAGTTAATCGCTTTTATCATCTAAAACCCCATTTCGTAAGCGACTGCAAAAAAAATCAACAGCTCGTACTAAAAATGGTCAGCGGAGAGTCCAGGGCGTGTTGTTCCGCAGGATAAGGAATATAGAGAATGCAACTTATCGCGCCAGGGGATAAAATAGTAAAGCGTAATGAAAATGTTATTTTCCGTTGCCAGTCTGACCCGCTACAATGTCAGACTACTGCCGTAAAAGAAGTTAAAGGAAGCAAGACAATGAGCACCACTATCGAAAAAATCCAGCGCCAGATCGCTGAAAACCCGATTCTCCTGTACATGAAAGGTTCTCCAAAACTGCCTAGCTGCGGTTTCTCCGCACAGGCTGTCCAGGCGTTGTCTGCCTGTGGCGAGCGTTTTGCCTATGTTGATATCCTGCAAAACCCGGATATTCGCGCGGAATTACCGAAATATGCAAACTGGCCAACCTTCCCGCAACTGTGGGTTGATGGCGAACTGGTTGGCGGCTGTGATATTTTGATCGAAATGTATCAGCGCGGTGAGTTGCAGCAACTGATTAAAGAAACTGCGGCAAAATACAAAACCGAAGAACCTGATGCTGAGTAATCAGCGGAAATAAAAAAAAGCGACCATTCTCTGGTCGCTTTTTTTATGGGCTCGCTCGCCTGATAAAAACGATTAAGCGTCTTCCGGCTGCGGTAGTGGCCATCCGCCAAGGCGTTTCCAGCGGTTCACGATTTCGCAAAACAGGGTAGCGGTGCGTTCGGTGTCATAGAGGGCGGAGTGCGCCTGGGTGCCATCAAACTCCATACCTGCTGCCAGACAGGCTTTTGACAACACGGTTTGCCCCAGCGACAGACCGCTGAGTGCTGCAGTATCGAAGGTCACGAAGGGATGGAACGGGTTACGCTTCAACGATGCGCGTTCCGCCGCTGCCATCATAAAGCTGTGGTCGAAGGTGGCGTTGTGGGCAACCATAATGGCCCGGTTGCAACCGCTGTCTTTGATGCCTTTGCGCACCATTTTGAAGATCGCGTGCAACGCGTCGTACTCGCTCACGGCACCGCGCAGTGGATTCGACGGATCGATACCGTTAAAGGCGAGCGCCTCAGGCTGTAAGTTTGCCCCTTCAAACGGTTCGACATGGAAATGCAGCGTCGTGTCCGGCATCAACCAGCCTTGTTCATCCATTTTCAATGTGATGGCGGCGATCTCAAGCAGCGCATCGGTTTTGGCGTTAAATCCAGCCGTTTCGACATCTATCACGACAGGATAAAAACCACGAAAACGGTCACACAGACCGGAAAGTTGAGCGTTATCGGACATCAGGGTCTCTTAATACAGAAAAATTGCAGCGCGCATTATGCCAAATTTTGTTGCTGACGGGAATGGTAGAGGGAAAAGGGACATCGGGTATTGCGTCCCAGGATATCGACATCCCGTAGAGCAGGTTGATGTCCTGCCAGGCTGCTTATGGGCATTTTCTTCTCCTTAAGATGGCAGGAACGCCTGTTCATAAAATCAAAAAAATATGACCTCGCCGAGCAAAGCGTGGGTGTGCGCGGAATAGGGTGCTGGTGACCATACTCATCAAATGTACAAAAATATATTTTGTATTCCTGTTTTGTATCCGCATTATTCAGTGTTGTGGGATTAAGCGATCGTGCAATCAATTTAATTGAAAGGTGGAAGGGGGTTATTTAATTTCACTTGCTTATTATGTGAACTAATACCTGATATTATCTCTGGTTAACTTTGTGTTTAATTAAAGTGTCCGCGTTGTGAACTGTCCAAAACTGGACTGAACATTGATTACCGACGGCTTATTATTGATATATAATATTATTATGTTGTTATGGCTATTGTACTGACGCTAAAGTCATTCTTTTGCATATGATGGCTAAAATTGCGCGGAAATGCGAGTTGTCGGAAATATAAAATATAATGGCGATAAATAACATAAAAATCCTTACAGATAACACTGGCTGAGTGAGTGTTAAGTTTTAGGGATGAATGATACTCAATAAACACTCTTGTTATACGTTGGAGAGATAAATGAAATTGCGTAAGTTATACATGGTGATGTCTGCCTGTGCGATAGTAAGTTTGTCCGGTATCAATACCGCGAATGCGGCAACAGATAAAGGAACCATTAAATTCGCCGGAGAAGTCGTTGCCTCAACCTGCGATACCCAAGTTGATGCCGGTGGTGCCAATGGCACGGTGACTCTGGATAAAGTGTCTACAGAAACCATCGCGGTGGTTGGTACGACAGCAAAACCTACACCTTTCGCTATTTCCGTTACGGGTTGTACGGCGAGCGCGACAGGTATAGGTGTTCAGTTTGGCGTGCAGAATGGGACGCCGGATACCAATGGCAACCTGAAAAACGAAGAAGCGAATCCGACGAAAGTAAGTCTGCAGTTGGTGGATGTGGCTAAATCCAATACTGCGATTGATTTAAAT
Source organism: Citrobacter sp. R56 (assembly GCF_016811995.1). GTDB lineage: Bacteria > Pseudomonadota > Gammaproteobacteria > Enterobacterales > Enterobacteriaceae > Citrobacter_D > Citrobacter_D enshiensis. The sequence goes on along the minus strand of NZ_CP069159.1, from coordinate 2,475,423 downwards.
GCGGATCAGAGCGGTGGGTCGAAATTTACCATCGATGCCAGTGGGAACGGTTCACTTTCCTATATCGTGCAATATTACAGTAATGATGCCGCGCCAGCCGTCGGTAAAGTTACCGCTAATGCCACCTATGAACTGTCGTATCAGTAAATAAGTTACACAGAGTGTTGTTAACAAATGGTTATTTCTGGAATGATTTAATGAAACGGTTAAAAATATTATGTCAGATGTCATTAATGATGACACTGTTTGGTTTCAGCACTCTTTCATTTGCAGGCCTGGTGTTAGAGGGGACTCGCATTATTTATCCTGCCGGCGAGAGTGAAGTGACTGTACGAATGAAAAATACAGGAAGCCTGCCGGTTCTGGCGCAAAGCTGGATCGATAATGGTGTCAAAAACGAGACGCCTGATAAAATAGCATCGGTCTTTGTCTTAACACCGCCCATTAACCGGGTGAATGCGGGCAAAGGACAGACGCTGAGGATCAGTTTGCTTGCGGAAAACACTCTGCCGCAGGATAAAGAGTCTGTATTTTATCTTAATGTATTAGCTATCCCGACAAAGTCGAAAGACTCCATTGACGCAAGCCAGATTAATATTGCCTTCAAAACACGTATCAAGCTTTTCTATCGTCCCGATTCACTAAAAGGCAGCGCCAATGACGCGCCCAATTTACTACGCTGGAGTATTAACGGTAGCGGTATTACAGCAACTAACCCGACACCTTACTATGTCACGCTGAGTGAGGTGACGTATACATCAGGTGGAAAGAAAGTGGTTGCCCAAGGACAGATGATTTCACCGGGTGGAACCAGCGATTTTCATTTCAACGGTGTGAATCAGTTAAGTAGCGTAGATTCGATCGAATATGCGTCAATCAATGATTTTGGTGGATTGAGTAAGTTTAAAGTCAAAAAATAATTCTTCCTCCGGTGATCTTATTATGCGCTTATTCAAAGTACTGTGTTGCGTTAACATTGTGCTCCCATTGCAATATGCTGTTGCCGGAGCAACAACTGACGCCACCTCGATGGACGTTGCAGGGAATTATGAGTTTAATGATGCTTTTGTTAACCGTTCAGGCGCGAAAATTATCGACCTGAAGCGATTTTCAAATGGCGCGAGTGTATTACCGGGTATCTATAAAGTTATTGTCTTGCTGAACACTGAGCAATTAACGATTTCGAACATCGAGTTCCGGGCCGGGGCGAACAATGCCGTTGATGCGTGTATTCCGAATAATGTTTTTGAATTGATCCGTTTTAAAAAAGAACAGATTAAATTCACGCAATGGGATGTACTGACCGACAGTAAGAACTGTACGCGTATACAGGATATCATCCCGGAGGCAACGCAGGAATTTGACAGTGAAGCTCAGCAATTAAGTCTCTCTATCCCGCAAGTCTATATCAATAAACTTCCGCGCGGTTCTGTCCCCCCGTCAATGTGGGACAGCGGGATCCCCGCCCTGATGCTGGGATACAATATGAATGCCTACGAATCAAAAAACAGCAATTATGAGTCGAAGTCATTCTACACCTCGATCAACAGCGGTCTGAATATTGGCGCATGGTATCTTCGTCATAATGGCTCCTGGAACTGGATGCAGGATCAAGGCGGGCACTACACTGTCCTGAATACCTATGTTCAGCGGGATATTCCTGCTATCTGGGGGCGTCTGGCTGCCGGGCAACTCAATACCAGCGGACAACTGTTTGATACATTGCCCATCAGCGGGGCGCAGGTGGCCAGTGATGAGCGCATGTTGCCACAATCGCAGCGCGGGTATGCGCCCGAAATACGCGGCGTGGCGAAAACGAATGCGAAGGTCACGGTTAAACAGAGCGGTCAGACGATTTATGAAACCACCGTTTCGCCCGGTGCGTTTGTGATTAGCGATCTCTATCCGACCGGTTATGGCGGCAACCTGGATGTGAGCATTCAGGAGGCCGATGGCTCGCAGCAGAACTTTACTATTCCTTATTCTTCGGTGTCGCAATTATTGCGCCCCGGAAGTACGCGTTACAGCCTCAGTGCGGGAAAACTGCGCAGCGACAGCGTATCGGACGATCCTGTCTTTACGGAGGCGACCTGGCAACAGGGCTTCACGAACATTCTGACAGGGTATGGGGGCGTTCAGGCAAACAAGGATTATCAGGCGGTAAAAATGGGCGCTGCCTTAGGTTTTCCCATTGGCGCAATCGCGTTTGACGTCACCCAGTCCAAAGCGCATCTGCCCGATCGTGGCGATATGTCCGGTCAAAGTTTTCAGATAAGCTACAGTAAGCTGATTAATGAAACGAACAGTAATATCACACTGGCCGCGTACCGTTTCTCCAGCAGTGGATATATGGATTACCTCACGGCGATGGAAACGCTGGATGATTTGCATCACGGTAATAATGATTCTCAGATTCAGCGACAGAAAAACCGCTTTACGCTTAATCTGAGCCAGGGGCTCAAGGAAGGATGGGGCCAGTTATATATCAGTGCCAGTATGGAGAACTATTGGAATAAAGGATCTGTAGAGCGGCAATACCAGATCGGTTATTCCAATAGTTATAAATGGTTGAATTACAGTCTGAATATCAGTCGTAGTCAGGACGAATGGGGCACATCCCAGACCAGTTATTTTCTGAATTTCTCGATTCCATTGTGGGAAAGCCACGATATGGGGACGTCTGTGCCGCAACTCAGTATGAGCTATAACCAGGATTCATCTGGCACGGCCTCAGAACAGGCGATTATTTCGGGCAGTCTCGGTGAACAGAACCAGTATACTTATTCGGTTAGCGGCAGTCATGACGACTATGCAGGGACAAGCGGTAACGTTGCCGGGACCTATAAAGGTGGTGTCGCTTCACTTTCCGCAACGTACAGTAAAGGTCGCGATTACCATAGCGCATCGTTGGGGATGTCCGGTTCGTTAGTCGCGCATTCTGGCGGCATTACATTCTCACCCTACACGGGTGATACGTTTACCCTGGTGGAGGCGAAAGGGGCTGAAGGGGCGGCGATACCCTCATATCCCGGTGTGACCATTGACCGTTTTGGCTACGCCCTGTTTCCGTCAACCAATCCTTATCAATTAAATGATGTCGTTATTGATCCAAAAGGGATATCTGAAAACGCGGAACTGGAAAACACCTCGCAAAAAATTGTTCCTCGCTATGGTGCGGTGGTGAAAGCGAAGTTTGATGCCCGTCAGGGGAGGCCGGTATTAATTCAGGCGAATTTTGGCGGAAACACACTACCGTTTGGCGCGGATGTTTTTGATGAAAACGGTATCAGCGTTGGGGTGGTTTCACAAGGGAGCCTGATATATGCCCGTGTGCCGAATGATAAAGGCAGCTTGCATATTAAATGGGGGGATGATGAAAATGAACAGTGTCGTGTCAATTATGCGCTTGCGCCAGAATCTGAAAAAACAAAGAAAACGGCGCTGAAGCCGTTTGTGGAAAGTTGCAGATAAACGACCGGCACACAATGGATAACAGGAATATATGACAGCGATTATTTTAATTCTAAACAGAACATGGAACTACTCACTGCGAATAGTAATAATGTCTGTTATTGCATTATTGCTGTGCGTGATCTCCGAAGAGGCCTGGGCCAGCTATAATTTTTTATGTGTTCGTTCCGATGATATTTCTGTAGATACCAATAATATCTCAATCAATACTGACGATGCCTCAGCCTATCCGGTTGGAACACTGATTGGCGGGCCATACGCGGATGACTCTGCGGTAGCATTTGATTTTACAGAACGGGAATGTGCAGTAGGAAGTGGGTCATCTACCTGGGCGGAAGCTGGCAAACCGGCGGTTGCTACATATTCGTCGCCGGAAGGAAATCTACCCGTCTATGAAGTCTATAATACGGTTGGATTTGGCTTTGCGCTGGCTATCGGCGATCCCAACAAACCTTATCAGGGACTTCAACAAAATCCTACCGCGCCGCTTTGGGCAGATGACCATGCAATATCGTATGGATCTTTGGGGGTAAAATATAAACTATATTATGTCATGACAGGTCCACTGGTTCCGGGAAATTACATTATTGAAGGCGGAGTGACGTTGGCAAGAGTGTGTTTATCGTCCTCCCGGACAACCAATACGCATGATTCGTGTTCGATTCTTTCTAATAAAGCCTTCATTATTTCAGTTAAGGTCGGCGGTTGCGATATTGATGCGGATACACCGGCCTTCGTCAATTTAGCGCGCATTAACGCCAACAAACTTACGCATAAAGGTGACGTCGGTGATAATGTGGATTTTGCTATTAATCTCACTTGCACCGGTACCACTACCGTCAATATGACGTTGACCGATCCTAATGGCGGTGACGCTGAAAATGGCGTGCTGTATAGCGATAAAGGGGACGGACTAGCGGAAAATGTGGGTATTCAGATCTTGTCAGTCAAAGACGGGGGACAAACGCCGCAAACGGTTCATCTGAACGAATCCTTTACGGTGGGTGATGCGAGTGATGGCCATTATGAAATTCCGATGTCAGTCAGATATTACAGAACGTCCGACGACACGATTGTCGGCGGCAAAGTCTCGGCGTCGGTTGTTTATGAAATATCCTACCAATAACGACAACGCTGAAAAAACGAAAAAAGGGCGCAGAGGATCTGCGCCCGGCAGGCATTAGTTGCCCAGACCGCGACCGGCATCTTTCTCTTCGATCAGTTCGATTTTGTAACCGTCCGGATCTTCAACAAACGCAATCACCGTGGTGCCGCCTTTAACCGGGCCAGCTTCACGGGTGACGTTGCCGCCATTCTGACGAATGCGCTCGCAGGCTTCGGCGGCGTTATCCACGCTCAGGGCGATATGACCGTAAGCAGTGCCCAGTTCGTATTTATCGACGCCCCAGTTATAGGTCAGCTCAATCACCGCTTCATCACGTTCTTCACCGTAACCGACGAATGCCAGAGAGTATTTGTACTCGGTGTTTTCGCTGGTGCGCAGCAGCTTCATGCCCAGCACTTTGGTGTAAAAATCGATGGAGCGTTGCAGATCGCCGACGCGCAGCATGGTATGAAGTAAACGCATTGTTATTCCCCTTTAAAATGGTCAATACATTCAAAATGTTGTTTTAGTATAGCGGCGTTTTTACGCCGCTATCAATGCAGGATTACGCAATGCGAAATTACAGGGTAGGGTAGTCGGTATAACCTTCCGCGCCACCGCCATAGAAGCTTTCTGCGCGTTGCGGGTTGAGTTCGGCTTTATGTTGCAAACGCGCAACCAGGTCCGGGTTGGCGATATACGCACGACCAAATGCCACAGCATCAATCAACCCTTTTGCGATCAGATCCTCGGCTTTTTCCGGAGTGTATGCGCCAGCGCCGATAATCGGGCCATGGAAGAGCTCACGCACTTTGCGACGGAATTCTTCGCTATACGGCTGACCGCCCGCCCAGTCCGGTTCGGACATATGCAGATAAGCAATACCGCGTTTACCCAGTTGTTCAATCAGATACAGCGCGTCGGCTTCTTCGTTCGGGCCGTTATCCACATTCTGGAAAGAACCTATCGGCGACACGCGAATACCAATGCGCTCTGCGCCCCATTCCTGAATACCGGCATCCACCACTTCCAGCACCAGACGCGCACGGTTTTCTACGCTACCGCCATATTGATCGGTACGGTGGTTTGAGGTCGGAGAAAGGAACTGATGTAACAGATAACCGTGGGCCGAATGCAGCTCCACCAGATCAAACCCGGCTTCACGCGCATTCGCAATCGCCTGACGGAAATCGTTCACGATACCTGGAATTTCTTCGGTTTCCAGCGCGCGCGGCATTGAGGTATCTACGCGGGTCGCATGACCATTTTCATCGCGCAGAGAAGTACGGGTATTTGCGCTGATCGCTGACGCCGATACTGGCGCCTGGCCATTTGGCTGCAGGCTGTTGTGAGAAATACGCCCGGTGTGCCAAAGTTGAACGGCAATATGCCCCTGTTCCGCGTGAACGCCGGCAGTGATTTTTTTCCATGCGGCAATCTGTTCCGGGCTGTGCAGCCCAGGTGCGCCAGCGTAACCTTTCGCCTGGGCCGAAATCTGGGTTGCTTCGGAGATGATAAGCCCAGAACTTGCGCGTTGACGATAATACTCGGCCATTAACGGTGTCGGAATATCGCCAGGTTCAATGCTGCGCAAACGCGTAAGAGGGGCCATAAATACGCGGTTTGCGGCGGTAATGGCCCCGACTTTCAGTGGGGTAAATAATTTTTCGGACGACATAATGAATGACTCCTGAGTAGACCGGTCGACTAGTGATAAGGTAAATAAAAACGCCTGTTAAACGGCAGGCGTTGCAACAATGGTTTTTACGTGTGCCAGCGCGCTTTCCAGCGGTGCTGCACTACGAGAAATTTTGGCCTGCAGATTCGCCCCTAACCACAGGGCATAAAGTACCTGCGCCTGTTGCAGAGGTTCACCGACAAACGACAAACAGTGACTATCACGTCCTTTTTCCAGGGCTTGCGCCAGCAGCGTGGTAATGTGCCGGGCACCTTTGTCCATCGCGGTACGCATATCTTCCGAAAGATCGCACACCTCAGCGGAAAGTTTAACGGTTAAGCACCCGCTAATACTGCCCTGTTGGCAGAACTGCTTCAGGTTTTCCTGGTAGTACGTCAGAACCCGGTCGCGATAATTTCCCGCACCGGATTCCAGCAGTGTCGCCAGACGCAGATGGTACGCCGCGTAGTGGCGTTCCAGCATCGCGACGCCAAACGCTTCTTTTGAGCGAAAATAGTGATAAAACGAACCCTTGGGCACTTCGGCGGTTTTCAGCAGTTCGCTCAACCCCATTCCGGTGAAGCCTTTCTGCATGCAAAGCTTTTCGCCTGTTGCCAGAAGATGTTCGCGTGTGTCATGTTCAGTCTGTTTGTTCATGGGAAAAGAGTGTAATAGACCAGTCGGTCTAATGCAACAGAAGTTGCCAGAATTTCAGTTAGCGTCTTCAATTGTCATAGAGACATCATCCTTCAGGCGGTGCGCCGCAACATGAAGTATGTGGTGCAGGGCTATCTTAATTAAGGAGGGAATGTGGCTGAGCAGTTGGAGTTTTTTCCCGTCCAGAGCCCGTGTCGTGGCATCTGTCAGTCGGATGATCGTGGGTTTTGCCGTGGATGTCTGCGCAACCGTGATGAGCGCTTTAACTGGCAAAATATGAGCGATGCCGAAAAACAAGAGGTGCTGCGCTTATGCCGTCAGCGCCTGATGCGCAGATTGCGTGCAAACAAACCTGACCCGCAGGAAGAACCGCAACAACCTTCACTCTTTTAAAAGCGTAATTGCGTATACTCAAAACCTGTCTATTGATGAGGAAGCTGTTATGGTTCAGCGTGTCACGATTGCGCCGCAAGGTCCGGAGTTTTCCCGCTTCGTTATGGGCTACTGGCGTTTGATGGACTGGAATATGTCCGCGCGTCAGTTGGTGAGTTTCATTGAAGAGCATCTTGAATTAGGCGTTACCACGGTTGACCATGCGGATATTTATGGTGGCTACCAGTGTGAAGCGGCATTTGGCGAGGCCATGAAGCTGGCGCCGCATCTGCGTGAACGCATGCAAATTGTCACCAAGTGTGGTATTGCCACGACCGCCCGGGCAGAAAATACGCTCGGTCATTACATTACCGATAGCTCCCATATTATTGCCAGCGCGGAACAGTCGCTGAAAAATCTGGCAACCGACCATCTTGACCTGCTGTTGATTCATCGCCCCGATCCGTTGATGGACGCCGATGATGTCGCAGAAGCGTTTAAACAGTTGCACAAAAGTGGAAAGGTTAGCCACTTTGGGGTGTCAAACTTCACGCAAGCACAGTTCACGTTATTGCAGTCACGCCTGCCGTTCACACTTGCGACAAACCAGGTGGAAATCTCGCCGGTTTACCAGCCGCTGTTGCTGGACGGTACGCTCGATCAGCTCCAGCAACTGCGCATTCGTCCAATGGCCTGGTCCTGCCTCGGCGGTGGACGCCTGTTTAATGATGACGAATACCAACCGCTGCGTAATGAACTTGCCACGATTGCGGAGGAGCTCAATGCGCAATCCATCGAGCAGGTGGTGTATGCGTGGATTCTACGACTGCCTTCGCAGCCATTGCCTATTATCGGTTCCGGGAAAATTGAGCGGGTGCGTTCAGCAATTGAAGCAGAATCGTTGAATATGTCGCGCCAGCAATGGTTCCGCATCCGCAAAGCCGCTCTCGGTTACGACGTGCCATAACCAACATACGGACTTTACGCTCAAGATTATTTCGCTGGTTTACACTTAACGGGGAGATAAATTGACGGAGGTCCTATGAAACGTGTGAGTCTGGCAATGTTGACGCTGTTGGTTTGTGCGGGTGCGCAGGCCAACAGTGAAAAAGTGGAAATGAATCTGGTGACATCGCAAGGCGTCGGGCAAGCGATTGGCACGGTCACTATCACCGAAACCGATAAAGGCCTGCAATTTACCCCCGATCTTAAAGCGTTACCCGCAGGAGAACATGGTTTTCACGTCCATACCAACGGTAGCTGCGAGCCCGCGATGAAAGAGGGGAAAGCCTCTGCCGCGGAGTCCGCAGGAGGACATCTCGATCCCCACAAAACCGGCAAACATGAGGGACCCAGTGGCGCAGGCCATATGGGCGACTTGCCCCTGTTGGTGGTGAATAGCGACGGTACGGCGACAGCGCCCGTCGTTGCCCCGCGACTCACATCCCTCGATGACGTTAAAGACAAGGCGCTGATGATCCATGTGGGCGGCGATAACATGTCCGATCAGCCAAAACCGTTGGGCGGTGGCGGGGCGCGTTATGCCTGTGGCGTGATTAAATAATCAGAATGTCAGCGTACCCTGCGGTGGCGCTTGTTCAAGCTGCGAAAGTGAACAGTGAAGTCGCCAGATAAGCGCCGCCAGTTCCTGTGCTGCGGGCTGATGATGGTGCGCGAGCGTGTCGCAGATACGCTGCAATTCCTGCAATGTGGTGGCGAGTGGGCGTTGTTGAACGCCGCGCTCGCTCATCACGTTATGCAATAACGAGATGCAAATATCCCTCACCCGCGAAAGTGGGTCTGAACGTGCCTCCCAGGCGCGTAATTGCCAGACAACGTGCGAACAGTTCAGCAACACCACACCCCATCGTAATAGCCAACGTCGCGCTAATGCATCCTGGCTGTTGCTGAGTTGGCTAACATGATGATACGTCAGGGATTCAAACTCATTTTCGCTCAGAGAGGGATAACGGCTGAGCTGATCCACAAAATCCCGACGTAATGCGCGAATGTGACGTCGGCTTTTCCTGGCGTCTGAGCCGGGGCGTAGAATGGCGAATGCCAGCCAGGAGATGGCCACCCCGGCTATCTTGGCGGTGTTGTCGTTTAAAAACTCCGCCAGGTCATAAACCGGCGGGTTAGTGACGGCGACAAACGACCCCATAAATACAATGAGCTGCCCCCAAAGCCCCGCCAGCTTTGGCATTTGTAACTTCAGTAACTGCATCGTCGCGAGCAGCGGGAACAGGAACAACAGAAACTGCCAGAGATCGGTGATTTGTACCATCAGCCCAAATTTGACGACGAAACTGAACAGCGACAACAGGATAAGCGTGCGCATCAGCAGAGAGAGCGATTTGAACGGGGCCGCAACGGCAGAATAGAGTACGCAACTGATGGCCGCCAGCGTTAACGCGCCAGAACCTGACTCCCATTGTGCGCCAATGCTCCATGCGCCAATCACCATCAACGTGCAAAACGTACGTAAGCCACCCCAGATGGCTTCCGCGTTGTCGGTGTGGCGCGCAAGTCCGGGGCTGCGCTTCACGTTAATCTGCTCAACCGACGCGACATTTTCCAGCAAGTTTAAGCGATGGCTACTCTGTAAGTAGACCTGGCAGAAATAACGTAACCGCTGCCAGAATGCGATGTGCCGGTAATCTTGCTTGTCCAGAGGACGTAATGGGGCAATGATCCGCGCCACGGTGTAGCTGTCCGTCTGCGGTTTAGCGAGAGTGACCAGCAGTTGTTCAATCACCTCCTGGAGATGCGCCGGAGGGTTGGGCCAGTTCAGTAACATCCGGCGAAGACTTGAGATGACGCTGGTCAGGCGCAACTGTTGGTGCAGCAGTGAATTGAGCAAGGCATTCTGCTGACGAAAATGATAATGGCTCCAGAAGGCCTGGATGCGTAACAAATTCATCGTCAGGATTTGGCCGATCACACCTTCGTGGGCGGAACGAATGGCGTCAGTTGTCTCGGGCCGCCAGAGCTGACTGGCATGCTCCAGCAATCGCGCGTGCATGTTTTTTAACGCGGTGAGCAGTGCGGTGCCGTCAGAGGTGCTGGGCAAGATCATCATCATCATCGCCCCACACAGAATGCCCACAATTACTTCGCATACGCGGGCTTGAGCAATATCCCATAACTGGGTGATCTCGCTAATGTTAACCATCGGAAAGGCGATGATTGCCGCCGTATAACCCGCTAACTGAAACGCATAGGCCACGTTGTTGGTGAAGTGCGCGCAGGCCCAGGTACAAAAGCCAATCCAGGCGGCCATACTCAGCAAAAAGAGCCAGGGCTCGTTGAGGGTATGTCCCGCCAGGATCAGGGCAGCGGTTGCGCCAAGCAAACTCCCGGCGATTCGCCCCAGGCTTTTGCTGATAACGCCGCCTACCGTAGGAAAACTCACAACCGCAGCGGAGGTCATCGCCCAGTAGGGTTCATCCAGGTTCAGATAATAGGCAAACGTCAGCGCAAGACACATGGCAATGGTGTTGCGTAAGGCATATCGCCATTGCCCGGATGTCGCTTTAAACCAGGGGGCGTTTTGCAACACCTGATGAAGGCGTTTCATTAGCGCTGACCAGCAATCGCCACGCTGCATGTGGTGCCCGACACCAGCGTGACGTCATGCGGCAAGGCGTTAAATTCAATCCGCACAGGGACGCGCTGCGCCAGGCGAACCCACGGAACATTGGGCTTGATATCAGGCACCAGCCCGGAATCGCTTTCCACACTTTGGTCGTAGATGGCCCGGCCAATGCTGGCTACGTGACCCTGTAACTTTATATTGCCGCTGTACAATGTGATTTGTGCTGGAGCACCTTCACGGATATGGCGTAATTTGGTTTCCTCAAAATAGCCGATCACATAAAATGAGTGGCTGTCGACAAGCGCAAACAGGGGCTTGCCGGTGGTGGCATAATCGCCCGTGCGGGTCGAAAGATTGGTTATCCACCCCGCGACCGGGGCTTTGACTTCCGTCTGGGTTAGCTGCCACTGGGCCTGTTTCAGGGTTGCTCTGGCGACTTCAACACTGGCCTGCATGGCTTTAACGTTCAGATTCGCCGTGTCCATATCCTCGGCGGAGATATAGTTTTGGGATAAATGCCGACGGCGATTTGCCTCATTATTGGCTTTTGCCAGATCGGACTGCGCTTTTGCCAACTGTGCCTGTGCGTTAAGTTCTGCGATATGGAAAGGGGTCTTGTCGATGATAAACAGAAGATCGCCTGCATTGACGAACTGGTTATCTTTCACGTTGAGTTGAATAATGCTTCCGGAGACCTGAGGCGTCACGCTCACTTGTTCTGCCCGGACTTTGCCATCACGCGTCCACGGCGACTGCATGTAATAATTCCACAGCCACCAGCCGGCCAGCACGGCGATAACAGCAACCCCAATAGTTGAAAAGTATTTAATGGTTTTCAGGGACATAATCACCACACAATCAGTAAAATAAGGCTCAGGCAGACGCAAAGTGTAAAGAGAGAGAGATCCATCAGCAGGGGATGCCAGATTTCACCTGAGTATATCCAGTCGCGTAACAGGCGATGAATCATCAACCAGATGACAAATGCCAGCGCGAACGCTTTGAACAGGGGAGGAAAATAAACTGATGCGCCGAACACCAGATCTTGTAAGGGCAATCCTGTTGCGTTGAACATGAATGTCACAAGTACTATTCCTTTGCATTAGAAAGCGTGGCTTTAGGGTTAGTATAGAGCGGGGCAACGCACGTCTTTCTCGCATAATGTCTGAAAAAATGTCTACCTGTATGCAAATTTAGCAATACATTTGTTTTGAGAATATAAATACTGCACACTATTCTAAAATCAGTATAATAACTTAGCAAGCTAATTATAAGGAGATGAAATTGGAATCGCCACTAGGTTCTGATCTGGCACGGTTGGTGCGCATTTGGCGTGCTCTGATTGACCATCGCCTGAAACCTCTGGAGTTGACGCAGACACACTGGGTAACGCTGCACAACATTCATCAATTGCCGCCGGAGCAGTCGCAAATTCAACTGGCGAAAGCGATTGGCATTGAGCAGCCTTCACTGGTACGTACGTTAGATCAGCTCGAAGAGAAAGGGTTAATTTCACGACAGACGTGTCCAAGCGATCGTCGCGCGAAACGTATAAAGCTCACGGAAAAAGCCACGCCTCTTATTACCGAGATGGAAGCTGTGATTAATAAGACCCGTGGGGAGATTCTGGAAGGGATTTCTCAGCAGGAAATTGACATTTTAATCAAGCTGGTTGCCAAACTTGAGCACAACATTATCGAGTTGCAATCGCAGGATTAACCCGGAAAGACGTATGTGTGACCCGGCAGGCCACACATACTCGTCTTACGTCAGGCGGCATCAGCGCTTCGGTTAGCGCGGAGAGACGGTAACCTGGCTGCCGTTGCTGGCCAGTACAACGCGCTGACCTGCAGAGAACGTGGTGCTGCCTTGCTTCTGAACAACCATGATGGTGTTGCCGTCATCTTTACGGATTTCAAGCTCCACACCCTGCGTTTTGTTGATCGCGCCCTGTACACTCTGACCTGCAACGCCACCGGCTACTGCGCCCGCCGCGGTTGCCAGAGAGCGTCCGGTACCGCCGCCGACGGTGTTACCGATGAAACCACCCAATACCGCACCGCCGATAGCGCCGATGACATTCGAATCATCACCACCCTGAATTTGAACCGGACGAGCATTCACAATAGTCCCGTACGTGACATTCTGAACTTGTTTTGCTTCAGATGCGGTATAGACATCCCCGGAAAGGCTATCGGTGTTCGTACAGCCTGCCAGAGACAACCCCATCATTGAAACGATCAGCACACGTTTAATCATTTATAAATCTCCTGTTCACCACGAAACGCTACTTAAGCATCCCTCATGGTTAAATTATATGGCATTTGTGAGCCTAAGGTCACATGTTCTACTGGAACATTGTGAAAATCATAATCAGAATTGGGTTAACCAAGTATAAACGAACCATTCGCGAGACTTATCAGAATATAAACTCATCGCGCTGAACGCGCGGTCAAAATCTGGCAGTGAAGCGTGGCATTGACCGGTATATTATGGTTGAGTGTGATAAGTGAAATCCATGCCAAAAAGGAAAACATATGAAATCGGGCCGTTTTATTGGTGTTATGTCCGGGACCAGTCTTGACGGTGTCGATGTTGTGCTGGCGGCAATAGACGAAAATATGGTGGCGCAACAGGCGAGTCTGACCTGGCCGATTCCTGTTCATCTGAAACAGGCCATACTGGATATTTGCCAGGGGCAGCAACTCACGCTTTCCCAATTCGGTCAGTTGGATACACAGCTCGGGCAACTCTTTGCCGAGGCAGTCAACGCGATGCTGGTACAGCAAAATCTGAAGCCTCAGGATGTCATTGCCATTGGCTGCCATGGGCAGACGGTGTGGCATGAGCCCGGCGGGATTGCGCCGCATACCTTGCAAATTGGCGATAACAACCAGATCGTGGCACGCACCGGGATAACGGTGGTGGGTGATTTTCGTCGTCGTGACATTGCGCTGGGCGGTCAGGGCGCACCGTTGGTTCCTGCGTTTCATCAGGCGCTGCTGGCGCATCCCACAGAAAGGCGCATGGTGCTGAATATTGGGGGAATTGCCAACTTGTCGCTGCTGATCCCCGAACAGCCGGTTCGCGGCTATGACACGGGACCGGGGAATATGCTCATGGATGCGTGGATCTGGCGGCAGTGTGGCAAACCCTATGACAAAGACGCGCAGTGGGCGAGCGAGGGCAATGTTATCCTCCCACTGTTGCAGAATATGCTGAGCGACCCGTATTTTTCACTGCCGGCACCGAAGAGTACCGGGCGTGAGTATTTCAACTACGGCTGGATAGAACGGCATCTCTCATTATTTCCGGGTCTTCAGCCTCGCGATGTGCAGGCGACGCTGGCAGAACTGACGGCGGTAACGATCTCAGAGCAAGTTTTGTTGAGCGGCTGCTGCGAGCGGTTAATGGTCTGCGGCGGCGGCAGCCGTAACCCGTTGCTGATGGCGCGTCTGGCAGGATTGTTGCCTGGAACTGAAGTGACCAGTACAGATGATGCCGGGATCAGCGGTGATGATATGGAAGCGCTTGCCTTTGCCTGGCTTGCCTGGCGAACGCTCGCCGGACTCCCTGGAAACCTGCCTTCAGTGACGGGGGCCTCAGAACCGAGCGTACTGGGCGCTATTTTCCCTGCGAATCCACGATCTCAGAGTTAACTGAATTTTTCTTCGAGCGTATACCGTTACACTTAGGATGTTAAGGAGGGTGTTTTACCCTCCGGGACCAGGAAAGTCGTCAGGATACGTCTATGAAAAAACTCTTACTCGTTTGTCTGCCCATGCTGCTCACCGGTTGTAGTGTCTACAATCAATTTGTTGAGCGTATGCAAACAGATACGCTGGAATACCAGTGTGATGAAAAACCACTCACCGTCAAATTGAATAATACGCGACAAGAGGTGAGCTTTATCTACGATAATAAACTGCAAACGCTCAAGCAGGGTGTGTCCGCATCAGGCGCACGCTACACGGATGGCATCTACGTCTTCTGGTCAAAAGGCGACGGTGCCACAATCTACAAACGTGACAGAATTATGCTAAATAACTGCCAGTTACAAAACCCGAAGCGTTGAGATTTTCAGCAGGGCGGCGCACAATAGCGCCACCCACTGACAATCCGTAGCGAACATCATGTCTGATAACGACGAATTGCAGCAAATCGCGCATTTGCGCCGTGAATACACCAAAGGTGGCCTGCGTCGCCACGATCTTCCCGCCGAACCATTACCCCTTTTTGAACGCTGGCTGGGTCAGGCATGCGAAGCCAGACTTGCCGATCCGACAGCGATGGTTGTCGCGACCGTTGATGAAAATGGTCAACCTCATCAACGTATCGTGTTACTCAAGCATTACGACGATAAAGGGATGGTGTTTTATACCAACCTTGGTAGCCGTAAAGCGCATCAACTCGAAAACAATCCGCGCATCAGTCTGTTGTTCCCGTGGCACATGCTGGAACGTCAGGTGATGGTGATTGGTAAAGCAGAACGCCTGTCCACGCTTGAGGTGGTGAAGTATTTTCACAGTCGCCCGCGTGACAGTCAGATTGGCGCCTGGGTTTCGAAACAATCAAGCCGTATCTCCGCGCGTGGCATCCTCGAAAGCAAGTTCCTTGAACTCAAGCAGAAATTCCAGCAGGGTGAAGTGCCGCTGCCCAGCTTCTGGGGCGGATTTCGCGTCAGCATTGAGCAAATGGAGTTCTGGCAGGGTGGCGAACACCGTCTGCATGACCGCTTTTTGTACCAACGCGAAAATAACGGGTGGAAAATCGACAGGCTTGCTCCTTAAAGATGCAAATTTCTTGTTTTAAGCGCTGGTACTCCTGATTCCGGCGCTTTATTCTATGTTTCTTTCGCATCAGGCGAAAAGTCGTGTACCGGCTAAGGTGCAGTCGTTTTATACATGGAGATTTTGATGGCAAGCAGTAACTTGATTAAACAATTGCAAGAGCGGGGGCTGGTAGCCCAGGTGACGGACGAGGAAGCGTTAGCAGAGCGACTGGCGCAAGGCCCGATCGCGCTCTATTGCGGCTTCGATCCTACCGCTGACAGCTTGCATTTGGGGCATCTCGTTCCATTGTTATGCCTGAAACGCTTCCAGCAGGCAGGCCACAAACCTGTCGCACTGGTAGGTGGCGCGACCGGTCTGATTGGCGACCCGAGCTTCAAAGCCGCTGAGCGTAAACTGAACACCGAAGATACGGTTCAGGAGTGGGTGGATAAAATCCGCAAACAGGTTGCACCGTTCCTCGATTTCGATTGTGGCGACAACGCTGCTATTGCTGCGAACAACTACGACTGGTTTGGCGGCATGAATGTGCTGACTTTCCTGCGTGACATCGGCAAGCACTTCTCTGTTAATCAGATGATCAACAAAGAAGCGGTTAAGCAGCGTCTGAACCGTGACGATCAGGGCATCTCCTTTACCGAGTTCTCCTATAACCTGCTGCAGGGTTATGACTTTGCCTGCCTGAACAAACTGCACGGTGTTGCGCTGCAGATCGGCGGTTCTGACCAGTGGGGTAACATCACTTCCGGTATCGATCTGACGCGTCGTCTGCACCAGAATCAGGTCTTTGGTCTGACGGTTCCGCTGATCACCAAAGCTGACGGCACCAAATTTGGTAAAACCGAAGGTGGCGCGGTCTGGCTGGATCCGAAGAAAACCAGCCCGTACAAGTTCTACCAGTTCTGGATCAACACCGCAGATGCTGACGTATATCGCTTCCTGAAGTTCTTCACCTTTATGGACATTGAAGAGATCAATGCCCTCGAAGAAGAAGACAAAAACAGCGGTAAGGCACCGCGTGCTCAGTACGTTCTGGCCGAGCAGGTGACGCGTCTGGTTCATGGTGAAGAAGGTCTGGTGGCCGCAAAACGCATCACCGAAAGCCTGTTCAACGGCACGCTGAGCGCGCTGAGCGAAGCTGACTTCGAACAGCTGGCGCAGGATGGCGTACCGATGGTTGAGATGGAAAAGGGTGCCGATCTGATGCAGGCGTTGGTGGATTCTGAGCTGCAACCGTCTCGTGGTCAGGCGCGTAAAACGATTGCCTCGAATGCTGTCACCATCAACGGCGAAAAACAGTCCGATCCTGAATATTTCTTCAACGATGCGGATCGTTTGTTTGGTCGCTATACCTTATTGCGCCGTGGCAAAAAGAACTACTGTCTGATTTGCTGGAAGTAACGCATTAAGTAACAGGGAGTGAGAAATCACTCCCTTATTTTTAATGTTCAGGTAAAAAAATGAAGAATATCCTCGCCATCCAGTCTCACGTCGTTTTTGGCCACGCGGGTAACAGTGCAGCAGAATTTCCGATGCGTCGTCTTGGCGCGAATGTCTGGCCACTCAACACCGTTCAATTTTCGAATCACACCCAATACGGTAAATGGACAGGTTGTGTCATGCCGCCCAGCCATTTAACCGAAATTGTGCAGGGCATCGCTGAGATTGATCAGTTGCAGAAGTGCGATGCCGTACTCAGCGGCTATCTTGGCTCAGCAGAGCAGGGTGAGCATATTCTGGGGATTGTTCGCCAGGTTAAGGCAGCGAATCCGCAGGCGAAGTATTTCTGCGATCCGGTCATGGGGCATCCTGAAAAAGGGTGTATCGTCGCCCCAGGCGTGGCGGAATTCCACGTCCGTCATGCGCTTCCCGCAAGTGACATCATTGCGCCAAATCTGGTTGAGCTGGAAATTCTCTGCGAGCATGCTGTACATAATGTTGAAGAAGCCGTGCTGGCCGCCCGTGAGTTGATTGCGATGGGGCCGGAGATCGTGCTGGTGAAACATCTGGCGCGCGCAGGTTACAGTACGGATCGCTTTGAAATGCTGCTGGTGACCCGCCATGAAGCGTGGCATATCAGTCGTCCCTTAGTGGATTTTGGCACTCGCCAGCCGGTGGGCGTCGGCGATGTGACCAGCGGCCTGCTGTTAGTCAAACTGTTGCAGGGCGCAACCCTACAGGAAGCGCTTGAGCATGTGACGGCAGCGGTCTATGAAATCATGATCGCCACGAAGAGTATGCAGGAGTATGAGTTGCAGGTCGTTGCGGCACAGGATCGTATTGCGAAGCCGGAACACTACTTTAGCGCAACACAGCTCTGACTTAATGCCCGATGACGCTATCGTTTATCGGGCCATTGGTCTGTCCGTATTGTAGGCCGGGTAAGCGTAACGCCACCCGGCGATAACAATCGTTAATTCAGTCCCTCTGCTTTAAGCGCCGCCTTGACGGTTGGGCGCTCTGCTACCCGCGCCATATAGGCGTCAATATGCGTTAACCCTTCCATATTGAGCTTAACGGCTCGCGCCCACCGCAGCACGGTGAACAGATAAGCATCTGCAATGGTGAAACGCGGCCCACAGATCCATTGGTCATCGTTGAGTACGTCATTCACGTAGTGCAGCTTTTTCTCCAGAAGGGCGCGAACCGTCGGTTTGTACTCTTCCGGGGTGTCCGGGCGGAACAGCGGCGTAAAGCCTTTATGCAACTCTGTCGCAATGTAGTTGAGCCATTCCAGCGTTCTGTAGCGAGCAATACTGCTGGTGGGTGCCAGTAGCTGGCGGTCGGGGACGGTATCGGCAAGGTATTGCATAATGGCGACCCCTTCAGTCAGCAGCGTGCCGTCGTCCAGCAGGAGTGCAGGAACCTGTCCTTTTGGATTCACCGCGAAATAATCATCGCCGTTTTCCAGACGCTTTTTAATCAGATCGACGCTATCCAGCGTGAAGTCTTTACCGCTCTCGCGAAGGGTGATGTGGGAAGCAAGAGAGCAGGCGCCCGGTTTGTAGAACAATTTCATCGGTAACTCCTTTTTGCTGAGGTATAACCAATGGTAGTGCTACGTCGGCTAAAAAAAAGCCGCTAACTTAACGTTAGCGGCCTTAAAATCAGTTTCCCTGAAAATTACGCAGTTGCGGCCTTGGTGGCTTTTTCGCGTACATCGTCGTCCTGAGTCATGCGGTTCAGTTTTGGTGCTGTCAGCAGCATCAGAACAGCGATAACCGCAGTAGCGATACCAATCTGCAGGAACACACGACCATAGACTTCCAGAGACATCAGCGGGTCGGTCACGTTTTCCGGCACCGCCATCATGTTAGCGACATAGCCACCAATGATGTTTGCGCCTGCGGTTGTCAGGAACCAGCTGCCCATGATGAAGCCCATCAGACGCTGTGGAACCAGCTGTGCGACCATTGCCAGACCCAGACCAGAAATCATCAGCTCACCGATACTCTGTAAGCCGTAGCACATGATCAGCCAGTTAACGGATACGATACCTGCTTCGTTAGCGAATTTCGCGCCGACTGGCAGGATCAGGAACGCACCGGAGCACAGCACCATACCGATAGCAAACTTGGTTGGCATCGGCAGGGTATCACCCATCTTGTTGTAGATAGCGGCCAGAATCGGGCTACCGATAATGATCCAGAACGGGTTCAGCGCCTGATACTGCTCTGGTTCAAACGCGATACCCAGGATGGAGTGTTCAACGTTACGAATAGCAAAGAAGTTCAGAGACGTCGGCATCTGGCTGTACAGAACGAAGAAGATGATGGCTTCAAGCATCAGAATGAAGGCAACAATCATTTTACGACGCGCGGCACCTTTCATCGCAAAGGCTTCTTTACCGAAGATAAAGACGATGCCCAGTGCGATTACGCCCAGCGCCATACGTGCGACCTGCTGGTTGTGCAGCAGCCAGGTTGCAATCGCGATCAGCGCGATAACGCCCAGAATGGTCAGCAGCAGATGACGGAAGTTGATCGGCTCAAAGTCAGGTTTGGAACCGTACTGTTTAACCCAACGCTGGCAGAATGCGAAGTTAACGACCGTGATCAGCATCCCGACAACGCTCAGTGCAAATGCCGTGCTCCAGCCGTAGCGGGCAGCCAGCCATGGCGTTGCCAGCATGGAGAAGAATGAACCGATGTTGACGGACATATAGTACATGGTGAATGCACCGTCCAGACGCGGGTCATCTTTCGCATAGCAGGTAGAAAGCAGAGAAGACGGGTTCGCTTTGAACAGGCCGTTACCGACCGCGATGGCCGCCATACCCATATAAACGATACCTGCATCGTGGCCAGACCATGCTACCAGAGCATAACCAATCGCCAATACGACAGCACCCAGCATAATGACGCGTTTGGTGCCCAATACTTTATCACCTAACCAACCACCGATAGCGACCAGTCCATAAACCAGGGCGCTAAAGGAGGAGAAAAGGGTGATGGAGTCAGCTTCTGACATACCCAGTTGTTTTACCAGGTAGACGGCCATAATTCCTTGCAGGCCGTAATAGCCGAAACGCTCCCATAACTCGATAGAGAAAATGAGATAGAACGCTTTAGGCTGTTTGAATGCGTTCAAACTCACGCTTTCAGTTGGTTTATTGTTTGCAGTAGACACTTTTACCTCTTTTTTTACATCCCATATCAACGGGGGAGTTCAGGTACGTGATGAGTCAAGTTCATCCGTCCGATTGTTATAGTGGGAGGGGAAACGGCAAGTAATGTTCACTATCTTGCCCTGTCAGACAAGGGGTTTGTAATAGTCTGTTACATTTAACTTATCTGGTGTAATCATCGGCCGCACGAAATGTTATGTAGCGTTAAATTTTTTCTAATGAAGAAAGGCAGTTTATTACTCTACAGGAAGGGGCGGAAATCCCCATGGTGGCGATATGTTCTACTATATAAGGTTTTTAGTAGTGAAATAGGCCATTATCTGAAAAATAGCCAGTGTAATGTTTTGTAGTGAAAAGAGGGGGTCAGGTCAACTGATTGTGACTTTAACAAGAAGTGGTAAAAAAATTCACATCGAGTTATCAAAGTGATCTTGATCACGTATGAATAGAAATTTCCGCTATCAAAAAAACGATTAACCTGGTGGAGTGTTTAATAGCCAGCATATTCCATTGGAAAGGCTTTCTGACCTGGTATCATTGTCGGTGAATGACGGCGTCTCGAGGGTGTAACAAAACGTTATGAATGTAAGGAGGAAGGGCATCCTCCGTGTCATTCAGATATCGACTTTCTCTTTAAATTCACAGAGATCCTCAATAATGCAGGAACCGCAACGGGGTTTCCGGGCGATACAGGTGTAGCGTCCGTGAAGAATTAACCAGTGGTGGCAATCGACTTTAAATTCCGCCGGAACTACTTTGAGCAGCTTTTCTTCAACCTGCTCAACGTTCTTGCCCGGCGCAAACTGGGTCCGATTGCAGACGCGGAAAATATGCGTGTCGACGGCAATAGTCGGCCAGCCAAAGGCGGTATTGAGTACCACATTGGCGGTTTTACGTCCTACCCCTGGCAACGCTTCCAGTGCGGCGCGGTCTTCAGGAACTTCACCGTTATGTTGCTCCAGCAATATCCGACAGGTTTTGATGACATTCTCGGCTTTGCTGTTGAACAGGCCAATTGTCTTGATATAGGACTTAACGCCCTCTACGCCGAGCTCCAGCATCGCCGCAGGGGTGTTGGCGACGGGGTAGAGCTTCGCGGTCGCTTTGTTCACGCTAACGTCTGTGGCCTGCGCGGAGAGCAAAACGGCGATCAGCAGCTCAAACGGCGACGTAAAATTTAACTCTGTCGTGGGGTGCGGATTGTTGTCGCGAAGACGCGTCAGGATTTCCAGACGTTTTGTTTTGTTCATGAGACATTCCCTGTTTCACCTGCTGGTGAATCTGCCGTAACGGCTTCGGCACGACGCTTTTTCATCTTCTCATCGATAAGGTATTTCACAGCCAGCATGAGTCCCAGACCGATAAAGGCTCCCGGCGGCAACATTGCCAACAGGAACGGTGAGTCGGTATGGAAAATTTCTACTCGCAACACTTTTGCCCAGCTGCCGAGCAGACCGTCTGCACCGTCGAATAAGGTTCCGTTGCCGATGATTTCGCGAAGCGAACCGAGCACAAACATTGCGCAGGTGGCGCCCATCCCGATAGAAAAACCGTCAAGCGCCGACAGCGCCGGGCCTTTTCTGGCGGCAAACGCCTCTGCACGGCCAACCACAATGCAGTTCGTCACAATCAGAGGGATAAAAATCCCCAGCGACTGGTACAAGCCAAACGCATAAGCATTGATCAGCATTTGTACTGCGCTGACCACGGACGCAATGATCATCACGTAGATAGGGATGCGGATCTCCGCGGGTGTCCAGCGACGCAGTGCCGAAATCGTCAGGTTGGTGAGTGTCAGTACAAGTGTCGTGGCAAGACCCAAACCGAGCGCGTTGGTGGCGGTTGAGGTGACTGCCAGCAGGGGGCACATACCGAGTAACTGCACGAGGGCGGAGTTATTTTTCCAGAGCCCCTGAACAATGACGTCTTTAATTTCGCTCATGGTTATTCTCCACAGGCGGTGAGTTGGGGGAGTTGCGCAGGCAGTGTTTGCGCATACAGACCTGCGCGTTTCACCGCATTAACAACTGCTCGCGGCGTAATGGTCGCGCCGGTGAACTGGTCAAAGTCGCCGCCATCTTTTTTTACCGCCCAGTGCGCGTCATTTTCTCCACCGATGCTCTTGCCCGCAAAGTGGGTTATCCAGTCGGAGAGACGCAATTCTATTTTGTCGCCCAGGCCCGGCGTTTCATGGTGCTCGGTCACTCGCGTGCCGAGGACCGTACCGTTGAAATCAGCACCCACTAACAGCCGAATTGCACCGGAGTATCCATCAGGCGCCGTAGCTTCGAGAATTGCCGCAACAGGTGTATCGTCCATACGGGCGATATAAACGCGATGTGCGCCTTTCCCCAATGCCGGGCTGTTTACGACAAAGCAGCTATTCTGCAGATTATTATTGTAGCGGTCCGCCGGAATTACCTGATCAAACAACACTTTTTGCTGCAACGCGGCCTGCTCATCGATCGTCGTTTTTGTCATCATATTGATGGCGGCGGTCAGTCCTGTCGAACCCGCTGCAAACAGCGCCAGCGTGATGCCGTGTTTACGAATTGTTTTCAGCATGGTTTATCCTTTTCGATGACCGTACACGCGAGGTCGGGTGTAATAGTCGATCAGGGGAACGGTGATGTTTGCCAGCAGAACGGCAAAGGCCACACCATCGGGATAACCGCCAAAACTGCGGATAAGCCAGACTAACAAGCCGACCAGCGCGCCAAAAATCAACCGGCCACGATTCGTCGTTGAGGCTGTCACAGGATCGGTCAATATAAAGAATGCGCCCAGCATGGTCGCGCCAGAGAGCAGATGTAACTGCGGCGATGCCAGTGACTGAGGTGAAAAAAGCCAACCTAACGAAGCGCACAGGGCAAGCGTCAGCAAGAAACTGACGGGAATGTGCCATTTGATAGCCTTCGTCCACAGCAGCCATACGCCGCCAGCCAGCCAGGCCAGGTTCACCCATTGCCAGCCAGCACCCGCCAACATTCCGCTGTAGATGGGGTATTGCATGATCTGCTCAACCGAGTGACCTGCATGCAGCGATGTCTTAAAGGTATCCAGCGGCGTTGCCTGGCTGATACCGTCAATACCCATCCGCAGTGTGTTCATATCACCGCCAGCGGCGGTATGTCCGGTGAAAATCACCTGTAGCGCATCGGAAAAACCAGGAACAGACGCTGCGATTTCGTGCGGAGGCAACCAGCTGGTCATCTGTACCGGAAACGAGATCAGCAGCACCACATAGCCAATCATCGCCGGGTTAAACGGGTTTTGCCCAAGGCCGCCGTACAGTTGCTTGGCAATAATGACGGCAAACACAGTCCCCAACACGACCATCCACCAGGGGGCGAGCGGCGGAATACTCACTGCCAACAATAAACCCGTAAGCAGGGCGGAGTTGTCTTTTAATATCGAGACGACAGGCTGTTTACGTAGCTGGAGCACAATGGCTTCGGCAATCAGCGCGCTGGCTGAGGCCAGGACTATCTGGAACAACGTCCCCCAGCCGAAAAACCACAATTGAGCGGCAATCCCCGGCAATGCGGCGATAAGCACCAGCAACATGATGCGCGATGTCTGGCGCTGGTTATGGGTATAAGGGGAGCTTGCGATTCTGAATACCATTTATTCCTCGTTAACAACCTGCTGCTGTGCGGCTTTTTTTGCCTGAGCGCGGGCAATCGCTGCTGCGATGGCCGCTTTGCGTGGGTCCACGGGCTCGGAAGGTTCACTGGCCGTCTGTTGTTCCAGCTTACGTGCTTTGGCGCGGGCAATCGCCGCTTCGACGGCGGCTTTGCGTGGGTCCACGGGCTCGGCGGGTTCACTGACTGCCTGTTGTTCCAGCTTACGCGCTTTAGCGCGAGCAATGGCTGCTTCGACGGCGGCTTTGCGTGGGTCCACGGGCTCAGCGGGTTCGCTGACTGCCTGCTGTTCCTGCTTACGTGCTTTGGCGCGGGCAATGGCCGCTTCGACGGCGGCTTTGCGCGGATCTACGGGCTCGGCAGGCTCACTGCCTGACTGCTGTTCCTGTTTACGCGCTTTAGCCCGGGCAATGGCCGCTTCGACGGCGGCTTTGCGTGGGTCTACGGGGTCGGCTGGTTCACTGGCAGTCTGTTGTTCCTGCTTGCGTGCTTTGGCGCGGGCAATCGCTGCTTCGATGGCGGCTTTGCGCGGATCTGCATCGGTACGGCTCTCTTCGATGTTGCCGTTTTCAGCCTGTTTTGCTCTGGCCTGTGCTTTGCGCGCTTCTCGCGCGGCAATCACCGCACTATTGTCAGGTTTCGCCCCCGCCTGAATAACCACCGGTTGCATTGCCTGGGCTTGCTTTTCTTTCACGCGAGCCAGCGCGGCGGCAATCGCATCATGATCTTTCGCAGCAGGTTGCACAGCGGCGCTTTTGTGTCGCTCAAGACGCGCGGCTTTCTCACGCTCAAGTCGTGCCTGTCGGGCTTCGAAGCGTGCTTTCGCTTCTGCGGCGCGCTTTTCTTCCTGACTGATGGCGTAGAGCTCGGCTTTTTCCTGCCGGAAGTACTGCACCAACGGGATATTGCTCGGGCATACCCAGGCGCAGGCACCGCATTCAATGCAGTCCGCCAGATTGTGCGCCGTCGCTTTGTCGTGCTGCTGGCCTTTGCTAAACCAGTACAACTGCTGAGGCAGCAGATCGGCCGGACACGCATCGGCACAGGCGCTACAACGGATACAGCCTTTTTCTTCCTGCGGTTCGCCCATTTCAGTGACCGATGGCGCAAGGAGACAGTTGGTGATCTTCACGACCGGAACATCCAGCCACGGCAGGGTGAAGCCCATGAGCGGCCCCCCCATAATCACCATCTGATCGGCGGAAGGGCAAAAACCGGCATCGTCCAGGAGGTGGCGAACCGGGGTGCCCAGTCTTGCCCAGACGTTGCCGGGGCGACTCACCGCCTCGCCAGTCAACGTTACGACGCGCTCGGTAATCGGTTCACCATCAATAACCGCACGTTTAACGGCATACGCGGTGCCGACGTTTTGCATCAACACGCCAATATCGGAGGAACGGCCGCCATGCGGAACCTGCTTACCGGTCAAAATTTGTGTGAGCTGTTTTGCGCCGCCGGAAGGGTATTTCGTCGGAATAACGCGCAGCGAAATGTCGTGCGCGTCAGCCAGTACCGCCCGCAACATGGAAATGGCCTGCGGTTTGTTATCTTCAATGCCGATCAAAATCTCACGCGGTTGCAGAATGTGCGCGAGAATGCGGATACCTTCGACCACCTGGGCGGCGCAGTCCTGCATCAGGCGGTCATCTGCCGTAATATAGGGTTCGCATTCCGCCGCATTGATGATCAGCGTTTCGATCTTGTCGCCGCCGCCCTGTAATTTAACGCCAGTCGGGAATCCCGCACCGCCGAGTCCGGCAACGCCGTACTGGTGAATACGGGAGATCAGATCTTCACGACTCCGGGTACGATAATCCGCCCAGCCCTCGCGTTCAATCCAGCAATCTTCGCCGTCAGCATCAATAATGACGCTGAGTTCTGCCAGGGCGGAAGGATGCGCGGTGGAATGGGGAGCAATGGCAACGACGGTGCCGGAGGTTGGCGCATGAACCGGCAGCATTTTTCCGCGACCGCGGGTCAACGGTTGTCCGCGTAACACGCGATCGCCCACGTTGACGCACAGTTCACCTTCGGCGCCAATGTGCTGTTTTAAGGGAATGACGAAACGCGGCGCCAGCGGAACCTGGCGCAGGGGCGTACCGTTTGACTGGGTTTTCATTTCCGGTGGATGAATGCCGCCGTCAAAATCCCAGATCTTATCTTTTCTAAAGGCAGAGAATAACTTAAGCATGTTGTTCCACGGGAATGATACGAACGGGAATGGTGTTCAAATCCCACTTCCAACTGTCAGGCGTTTCAGCCACCGGACGTAATTCGATGCACTGGGTCGGGCAAGGGTCGACACACAGATTGCAGCCGGTGCAGAGATCGCTCATGACCGTGTGCATCGCTCGGGTGGCACCCACAATCGCGTCTACCGGGCAGGCCTGAATACATTTCGTGCAGCCGATGCAGTTGTTTTCATCAATGATTGCCAGCATGCGGACCGGGATGAGTTCCTGTTCATCCCCGTCAATGGGTTGCGGGTCTACATTCAGTAATTCCGCAATTTTGAGCATGACGGCTTCACCGCCAGGTGCGCAGCGGTTTATTTTCTCACCTTCGCTGCCAATCGCCTCTGCGTAGGGGCGACAGCCAGGATAACCGCATTGCCCACACTGGCTTTGCGGCAGAATTTCGTCAATTTTCTCGACAACCGGATCATCTTCAACCGCGAAACGGCGGGAGGCATAACCCAGAATGGCGCCAAACGCCAAACCCAGCAGGCTCACGGCGGCAACGGCAATCCAGATAGCATTCATTACAACTTCACCAAACCACTAAAGCCCATAAAGGCTAATGACATTAAACCTGCGGTAATCAGCGCTATCGCGTTGCCACGGAAGGGGGCAGGAACGTCTGCCACGGCGAGGCGTTCACGAATCGCGGCGAATAACACCATGACCAGAGAGAAGCCGACGGCCGCGGAAAAACCGTACAGCGCCGACTGCAGAAAATTATGACCG
Source organism: Citrobacter sp. R56 (assembly GCF_016811995.1). Lineage (GTDB taxonomy): Bacteria > Pseudomonadota > Gammaproteobacteria > Enterobacterales > Enterobacteriaceae > Citrobacter_D > Citrobacter_D enshiensis. The sequence continues at coordinate 2,448,515 of NZ_CP069159.1, read as the reverse complement.
AGGTTGATGTTGAGCAAAGCCACACCTAACACCGCGCAGTTGGTGGTGATAAGCGGCAGAAAGATCCCCAACAGACGATACAGTGCTGGACTGGTTTTACGCACCACCATCTCGGTAAATTGCACGACCACGGCAATGACTAAAATAAACGCCAGCGTGCGCAGATAGATGAGATCGAGCGGGATAAGAATCCAGGTGTCGATCAACCAGGCGCAAATAGACGCAAGCGTCATCACAAACGTGGTTGCAAGCCCCATACCCATCGCGGTTTCCAGCTTTTTGGAAACTCCCATGAATGGACAAAGACCCAGAAACTTAACCAGTACAAAGTTGTTGACCAGCACAGTTCCGACAAAGAGCAGCAGGTAATCAGTCATTTTTCGGCCTGAAATAAAAAAGCCGCCTATTATCTGTCAATCTACAGCAGGCGACAACAGGTGAACTGTAAGGTTATTACGGGTTCACAAACGTGGCTTTTACGCGCGCTGAACGTTTGAAATAGGGTGCCATCAGGGCTGCTGCCAGTAACGGAAACAGCAACTGGCGAACGGCAAAAGCATCAGGCACTGGCGAAAACGCAAACGCTTTGATGGCCAGTAATACCGATATCAGCAGCCAGAGAATATAGTGCTTAGGCACACATTGCCTGCGTTTGAAGAAGGCAATTGTCAGCCACAACGTGTAATACCACATCGCAATCGCAGTCAAAAATGAAATGCCCCAGAGCACTAAGTTGCCCGTCTCTTGTTCACTCAGCGCTTTTAGCGTTTGCGGATTCGCAAGCGCAGTGACGTAAAGCAGCAGTGCCAGTGATGCGCTCAATAGCGCGACTAACAGCCAGGCTAACGGGCCAAGCAACCAGCCTCCAATGCGTTGTGCCGGTGTTGTGGTCATATCTTCTCCAGATTTGCTGGCGCTAACAGGCATACCCTCTATTTTGGGGCGATTATTATAAATCTTTTAACGGCGATCGCTACTCTCTTCGTTATTGCACGTAATGCCAGACAGATTTGGGCACCTGACCGACATCAAACAGTCGTCCACCGGAGATCAATTCCGCACGACGATGGTCGGCGGCACGGTACATATTGATAATCTCCCGATCGTCAGTCAGCGTGTAGTTAAGATGGTCGAACAATTTTTCCAGACTTTCGAGTGAACTGATTTTACGGAATTTTAATAGATAATCCTGGACAGTCATAAATAGGGATCCATATTAAAAAAATAACACTAACGGAGTAGTAAATATGAAAATACACAACCAGGCGCAGGGAACGTTAAGCGACACGTGATTTTCAAAATAAGATAGTTCTTACGTATAAACAGGCGGGTGCAATTAAGGACCCGCCGGAAGGGTAACGCGCTTCATTAAAACAGGCAATAAACGTCGGGTCTGGATGCGGTACATTTATCCTATTTTGATAAATTTACAGCGGATTCACGGGGTGACCAAACGGTAAACATCCTCGCGTCATGCCATGTACGGCGTCTGATCCCGGCGACGTTTATTTTTTCCCAACGGTGGCGGTAGGTTCTGGAGGTTGATAATTGTCGATATGACTGGCTACACCCAAAAGAATGACGGAGACCACAAGAACAACCCAGCCTGTTAATTCAATAAGACGATTCATTACTGACGACATTTGCTTTGATTTATCCATAAACACAGGATGCAAATGTTACCCATCAACATTTAAGACGGCAAGTTCATCGGGAACGATTTCAACGACTTTTTCACAACAAGTTTAGGTAAAGTGGCATTTGTTTGACTTAAGTTAACTTATGGCCTTTGTCGTTGTAAGGCCATTAAACTATTGTGAGTGGTTATTGGATAGTGTGAAATGTGAATGTTCTGTAATGAGAGGCAATGACATGAGTGACAACATCCGTGTTGGGTTAATCGGTTACGGTTATGCCAGCAAAACTTTCCATGCACCTTTGATCGTAGGGACGCCTGGACTGGAGCTGGCGGCGGTATCCAGTAGTGATGAAACAAAAGTGAAGGCTGACTGGCCTTCTGTGGCGGTTGTCTCTGAGCCTAAACATCTTTTCAACGATCCGACTATCGACCTTATTGTGATCCCCACCCCGAACGACACGCACTTCCCGCTGGCAAAAGCGGCGCTGGAAGCGGGGAAACACGTCGTGGTGGACAAACCGTTTACCGTGACACTGTCACAAGCGCGTGAGCTGGATTCACTAGCCCGCAGTCTGGGACGGGTGCTTTCCGTTTTCCACAACCGGCGCTGGGACAGCGACTTCCTGACGCTGAAGGCGCTGCTGGCTGATGGTGTGCTGGGCGAGGTGGCGTATTTTGAATCTCACTTTGACCGCTTTCGTCCGCAGATTCGCGATCGCTGGCGGGAACAGGGCGGACCGGGCAGCGGTATTTGGTATGATCTGGCGCCGCATTTGCTCGATCAGGCCATTAATCTGTTCGGCTTACCTGTCAGTATGACGGTCGATCTCGCGCAACTGCGTCCGGGCGCGCAGTCTACCGATTACTTCCATGCCGTGCTGGCCTACCCACAGCGTCGGGTCGTTCTGCATGGCACGATGCTGGCGGCGGCGGAATCGGCACGCTACATCGTGCACGGTTCGCGCGGAAGTTACGTAAAATATGGTCTTGATCCGCAAGAAGAACGCCTGAAAAATGGCGAACGTCTGCCGCAAGAGGACTGGGGCTACGATATGCGTGACGGTGTGTTAACGCGTGTTGAGGGTGAAGAACGTGTGGAAGAGACCTGGCTGACTGTTCCGGGTAACTATCCGGCTTATTACGCCGGTATCCGCGATGCGCTGAACGGTAACGGTGAAAATCCGGTTCCGGCGAGTCAGGCTATTCAAATTATGGAACTGATTGAACTGGGTATTGAGTCAGCGAAACACCGTGCAACGCTAAGTCTTACCTGATTTTCTCTCTTTTCGGCAATGCCGGATAAGCGTGGCTTATCCGGCAACGATACGCTTACGCCGCCGCCACTTTTTCACGTAGTGCGCGTTTTTCCGCTTCACTCAGGAAAGCCATTTCCAGACCGTTGATTTGCGCCTGGCGAATCTGCTCGCGGGACAGACCTGCCGCAGGTGCCGCGACGGTGTATTCGTGAATAATATCTACCCCTTGTACGGCGGGATCATCGGTATTGAGGCTTGCCATCACGCCATGTTCAAGGAACGTTTTCAGTGGGTGTACGGCGAGGGATGCGACGGTGCTGGTCTGAATATTGGAGGTCAGACACGATTCAATCCCGATACGCTGCTCAGCCAGAAAATCCATTAACGCACGATCTTCAACGGCTTTTACGCCATGACCAATTCGCTCAGCGCCCAGCTCACGGATAGCCTGCCAGATACTTTCCGGACCGGCCGCTTCGCCTGCGTGGACGGTAATATGCCAGCCAGCGTCACGTGCGCGATTAAAGTGTGACAGGAACAGGCTGCCCGGGAATCCGAGTTCGTCGCCAGCCAGATCGAGGGCGGTGATGCGATCGCGGTGGGCCAGCAATGCTTCAAGCTCCTGCAAGCATGCCGCTTCACCGAATGTGCGGCTCATGATGCCGATCAGACGGACTTCAACACCGAACGTTCGGCTGCCTTCCTGCACGCCAGCGATGACCGCTTCGACCACGCCCGCAACAGGGAGTTGATGGCTCATGGCCATGTAGCCCGGCGAAAAACGCAGTTCAACATAATGCAAACCGTTACGTGCGGCATCTTCCACGTTCTCGTAGGCCACGCGACGACAGGCATCCAGCGAGGCCAGCACTTTCACGCCCCAGTCCAGTTTGGACAGGAAACTGACCAGGTCAGGTTCTGTCGAGGTTACCTGTACATGTGGGATCAGGGTTTCAAGTGTTTGAGCGGGGAGGGTCAAATTAAACTGGCGGCCAAGATCAAGAATAGTTTGGGCACGAATGTTGCCATCAAGGTGGCGATGAACATCAGTTAACGGAAGGGAAGTATCAATCATGGTCGCACTCATTTTTTGAATATAAAAGTGCTCGCTATTATAAAAACAAACGGGGGGTAAAATCTATGTTGCGCAATGATTAATTTCATTGCGCAACCAGAGTTAGCGTACGGCCCGGATAGCGTTGATTAAACCGGTAACGCCTTTTTCAAGTTTCGCGCGGGGACAACCGGCATTCAGTCGCACAAATCCCCGGCCTTCCTGACCGTAAGTATAGCCGGGCATAATGGCGACTTTTTCCTGATAAATCAGCGCATCCTGTAATACCTTATCATCAATGTTTAACGGACGAAGATCGATCCACGCCAGATAGGTGGATTGTGGCGCCTGCCAGTTCAGCTCCGGAAATGCAGTATTCAGTGACTGCGCGATAAAGTCCAGATTATCTCTCAGGTAGCCGCGTAGCGCATCCAGCCACTCCGCGCCGTCCTGATAGGCGGCAATGTGCGCGGTGAGCGCCAGCACTGCCGGTGAAGACAAACCATCGCGACCTTTCAGGGCGCTCAGGTAGCGTTCCCGACTGCTTTCATCTTCGATAAGCCCGTATGCCCCGGTTAATGCCGGGATATTGAAACTCTTGGATCCGGAGGTCAGCAGCGCCCAGTGACCGCGCGCCACGTTGCTCCAGGGGATGTGAGGTTGCTCTCCCCAAACCATATCCATATGAATCTCATCAGAAATAACCCGGACGCCGTGACGATGACAAAGTTCAGCCATGGTCTCCAGTTCATCACGAGTCCAGACTTTGCCGGTGGGATTCTGTGGACTGCATAGCAGCAGGATCTTGCACTCAGGGCGAGCGAGTACGGCCTCGAGCTTTGTCATGTCGCAGAACCAGTCGTTTCCACGTTTTTCCAGTGCAACGGGCAGAACAGTGCGTTGGTTCCCCTCAATGGCTTTATAAAAGGCATCATAAGCCGGGGTATGGATGACCACGCCTTCGCCCACATTGGACCATTGGCGGATCAACTCAGACACCATATAGATAACGGAGGGACCGTACACCACCGATTGAGGGTCAATCGGGGTGTGGTGACGCGTCAAAAACCAGTGGCTGATGGCGCCTAAAAATTCCTCGTTTTTCCAACGACTGTACCCCAGAACACCGTGCGTCAGGCGCTGATTCAGCGCCTCAAGAATGCAGGGGGCAGTGGCGAAATCCATATCCGAGATGGTAAATGGCAGCAGATCGGCGCAACCAAAACGGTCGGCGACATAATCCCACTGCGTACACCAGGTTCCGTGCCTGTCGACAACCTTCGAAAAATCGAACATATCGCTATCCTTATGCCTGAACGGTGTTCATCAGACTGGCCATTTCGTCTTTCACAGACTGTACCTGCGGGCCAATGACCACCTGTAAATTGTGCTGGTTCAGCTGTACCACGCCGATGGCACGATTGTCTTTCAGCGCCTGCACATTCACCAGCGACATGTCCTTAACCGACAAACGTAAGCGTGTAATGCAGTTATCCAGGTTGACGATATTGTCGCTGCCACCCAGCGCAGCGAGGATGGCCGGAACGTTATAGCCGGATTTTCCTGGCGCACCAGCCACCACTTTCTCAATATTGCTGGCAATTTCCGTATCGCGACCCGGCGTCTTCAGATTAAAGCGGGTAATGGCGAAGCGGAAAATCACGTAGTAGACCGCAAACCAGACGGCGGCCACCACCGGCACCAGATACCACTTCGTCGAGAGGCCATGCAGAATACCGAATACCACAAAGTCGATGATGTTGCCGTCAGTGTTACCGATAGTGACGCCCAAAATCGCCATGACGGTGAAGCCAAGGCCAGTCAGCAGGGCATGAATCACATACAACACGGGAGCGACAAACAGGAACAGGAATTCCAGCGGTTCTGTCGTTCCGCCGACAACACAGGCGATCAGACCGGAAATCAGCAGCCCTTTAATTTTGTGACGATTTTCTGGGCGGGCGCAGTGATACATGGCCAGTGCCGCGCCCGGCAGACCGCCGAGGAAAGCCGGCATTTTCCCCTGAGACAGGAAGCGGGTAGCGCTTTCAGAGAAACCGTGGGTGGTCGGGCAGCTCAGCTGTGCCTGGAAAATGGTCAATGCGCCACTGACGCTATGACCGCAAACGTCCTGCGTGCCGCCCGCTTCGGTGAAGCGAATCAAGGCCACCAGAATATGGTGCAGACCAAACGGCAGCAACAGGCGTTCACCGGTACCAAAAATCATCGGACCGAAATCACCGGCACTGTTAATGATGTGTCCCAGTCCGCTGATACCCATCGCGAAGACAGGCCATACCAGCGGGATAACCAGGCCGACAAGTCCCATCACTACGGAAGAGATGATCGGTACGAAACGGGTGCCGCCAAAGAAGGCCAGCGCGTCCGGCAGACGGATGTTATGAAAACGCTCATGCAGCATCCAGACGATAATCCCTGCGATAACCGCGCCGAGGATCCCGGTGTCGATCGACTGGATCCCCAGAATATTCTGTACGTTGTTGGCTTTCAGAATCGCGGCGTCGGTGGTCGGAAGGATCCCTTTCGCGGTTAACCAGAAGTTCACGGCAAGGTTCATCACGGCATAGCCGACGAATCCCGCAAAGGCGGCAACGCCTTTGTTTTCACGCGCCAGTCCGAGCGGGATGGCGATACAGAACATCACCGGCAGGAAACTGAACGCAAAGGAGCCGACTTTACTCATCCAGGTAAACAGGGCCTGTAGCACAGGATTCCCCAACGCCGGGATCAGCGTGATAACGTCATGGCTGCTCAGCGAGCTACCGATGCCCAGCATGATCCCGCAGAAAGAGAGCAGGGCCACGGGCAACATAAACGTTTTCCCCAGCTGCTGAAAAAACTCCCATAAGGTTATTTTTGGCGTTGTTCTCGTCGTCATCTAACGATTCCTTGTGAAAAGAAGGCTCTGTTTTAGGTTTGTGGGACGAGAAGATAAAACGTTTTACCTAATTTTAGTGCGGCATAAATCACATTACCGAATGATAATAAAGCGTATAAATATAAGTAATTGATAAAACGTTTTATCTCTATCCGGTCAAGGCACGGGTAGGTCACGTTTTCGGGGAGTTTTCAGTTTTCATGGCCATAGCCAAAAAAATTACTATCCATGATGTTGCGTTGGCTGCGGGTGTCTCTGTCAGTACCGTTTCATTAGTACTTAGCGGTAAAGGCCGCATTTCGTCGGCCACCGGCGAACGGGTGAATGCGGCGATTGAACAGCTCGGGTTTGTTCGCAATCGTCAGGCTTCGGCGCTGCGCGGCGGGCAGAGTGGCGTCATTGGATTGATTGTGCGTGACCTGTCGGCCTCTTTTTATGCAGAACTGACCGCCGGGCTGACGGAAGCGCTGGAGTCGCAGGGGCGGATGGTTTTTCTCCTTCACGGCGGCCAGGACGGCGAACAACTAACGCAACGCTTTTCTATGTTGCTCAATCAGGGCGTCGATGGTGTGGTGATTGCCGGTGCGGCAGGCAGCAGCGATACCTTGCGACAACTGGCAGAGGAAAAAGGGATCCCGGTGGTGTTTGCTTCACGTGCCAGTTACCTTGATGAAGTGGATACGGTCCGCCCGGATAACATGCAGGCGGCGCAGTTGCTGACCGAGCATCTCATTCGCCACGGACATCAACGCATTGCATGGCTCGGGGGGCAAAGTTCATCGCTGACCCGGGCTGAGCGCGTTGGCGGCTATTGCGCAACCCTCCTGAAATTCGGTTTGCCGTTTCACAGCGACTGGGTACTGGAATGTGTTTCCAGCCAGAAGCAGGCAGCCGAAGCAATCACCGCATTACTGCGACACAACCCGACCATTAGCGCGGTGGTCTGCTACAACGAAACTATCGCGATGGGCGCGTGGTTTGGGTTGATGCGGGCAGGTCGTCAAAGTGGCGAAAGCGGCGTGGATCGCTATTTTGATCAGCAAATTTCGTTGGCGGCGTTTGCCGATGTTGCGGAACATGCGCTGGATGATTTGCCCATTGTCTGGGCCAGTACCCCCGCCCGTGAGATAGGGTATACCCTGGCGGAACGCATCCTGCAGAAGATCGGTCACGAAGAGAGCGTGTCGCGTAGCCAGACCATTTCGGCCCGACTTATCACTCAGAAGTAACGTTCTGGCGCAACGGCTGAACCCATCGCGAAGGGAATTGCCCGATGAGCGTAATGTCATCGGGCAGACTGCGTGTTGAAAAATTACGGCTGAGGTACGGCAGGCGCTTGTGGAACAGGGAGCGTCGGCATGCCAAACATCCCCACGAACTCATCTAACGGCATTTTTTGCCCGTTAAGTGTTACCTGACCGTTCGCGTACTGCAGGCTGGTGGCAATGGCATTATCCTGCATCGTCGTGATACGGAACATTTGTCCCATCGCAGCGAGACCTTTTACCTGTTGATTCGCCATACTGGCTGCTTCTTCCGGTTGATAACCTTCAAGCTTCGCGACCTGCGTCATGAACTCAACGGCCATATCCACCGGGATCGTCAGCTTACCCTCGAGGGATTTAACCGAGCGGTCCAGCTCCTGCGACAGGGATTGCGGCTCAACGGTTGAGGTTGTCGGATCTTTCAGGAAAAGAGATAAATTAAGTGCTGTTTCACCTTTGGCATTTTTCCAGCTCAATGGCGCAACAGTGATCACCGGTTCGCCTTTCAACAGCAGCGGCAGGGCGGTGAAAAACGCTTCAGTCACTTTTTCCTGATAAAGGTCAGGATCTTGCACCACGTCCGGCTGTGCCATCAGCGCTTGTGTTTGCGCGTTATACTGCTTACTAAACTGATGCCAGGCTTCAGCATTAATCTGGCCCGCTTTCAAGGTTAGTTGACCGCTACCCAAATCCTGCCCCTGAACTTTAAGACTCTTAAGCGCGTAATCCAGTTGGCTGTTGATGGTTTTGCCATCAGGCGTCAGTTCGGATTTCCCGCTGATGTTCATCCCTTCCAGTACCGACATCTCTTTGCCTTCGACTGAGATTGCCAGTTTTTCTACCGACAGCTGCTGGTTACCTATGCGCCCGCCAAAACTGGCGACGCTACTGGCACCGTCGGTTTTCAGGTTATTAAAGGTGATTTGTACTTTCTGGTTATATTCATTGACGGCATCAACCAGTCCGCTTTGCGCTTCACCCGTCAGAGAAAGGATGCTCCCGTCTTTGTCTGCATCGAGCTGGAAATCACCCCCGCTGAATGCCACTTTCTCGCCTTCATTTTCGTAGCTCAATGGCTTGATGGCGATATTGGAGCGCGTGTCGCCGCTGTAGGCGATACGGGAGTTAATTTCGAACGGTGACTCACCTTTGGCAAAATCAAACAACGGCTTACTAAACGCATTGTTCACCAGGGTGGTTTTGACTGACGCCATTGAAGGGACAAGATTCAGCGTCTTCAACTGGGCGAACGGGAAGGGACCGTGATCTACCGCTTCATTCACCACCAGACTTTGGTCTGGTTTCATCCATGGACTTTCTTTACCTGCGATGGGTTTTACCACCAACTGCAACTGGCTGCTAAATACGCCGCGCTGGTAGTTCTGATAACTGAGTTCTATGTTCGCTTCCGGTGAATTCAGTTTAAGTTGGGTATTAGCCTCAGAAATCATCTCGGAAAGATGCGTTTCCAGTTTCTTCCCTGTGTACCAGGCGCCACCCGTCCAGACGATGCCAAGTGCAACGATGACTCCCGCAGCTACCAGCGATTTTTTCATATCGATTATCCATAAAATGAAACCAGGCGGGAGAATCCGCCTGGATAAGTTATAAGCCACTTACTAGCTTAGCAAGAGTTGTTAAAAAATTCAGTATGTTGCTAAAGCTTGTTATAAACCCTGGCTAATCGGCCCACGCCGCTGGCAGAAACCGGAGACTCTTGTGCGCCAATAAATGCCGATTCTCCTGGCTTAAGGACCAACCGCTCTTCGCCTTTGCTCAGTACCGCTTCACCTTCAACGCAGAACAGAATGGCCGCGCTTTGCTGGGCGATAGCCGTTTCCTGCGCCGACAGGTCATGCAGGGAAAACGCAAAATCATCCACCGGGATAGGGAAGTCCAGCTCCGCACCGTTTTTGACCGGGGTGGTCAGCAGTTGCGACGCGGGTTTTGCCACAAACTGAACGTTGGCGACAAGTTCCGGGATATCAATGTATTTTGGCGTTAATCCGGCACGCAGCACGTTGTCGGAGTTCGCCATGACTTCTAACGCCACGCCCTGCAGGTACGCATGCGGCGTTTCGGCAAACAGGAACATGGCCTCGCCAGGATTCAGTTTGACCACATTCAGCAGCAGCGGTGAAAAGAGGCCACTGTCATCCGGGTAGAACTCAGAAATAACACGGATAGTCTGCCACGGTTCGCCTTGTTGACTGTTCAGTGCAGCTTTTAACACCGCCAGCGCGCGGGATTTCTCTTCACCCTTCATATTGAGCAGGCTGGCAAAGAGTTGACTCAGACGTTCCGCGTTGGGGGCTTGCAGGAAGTGCGCAATGGCCGGGTGTGCGCCGGAAACCGGCTGTAGCAGAGAAACAATCTCGGAAAACTCGCGAAACGCATTCATCGCCAAAAATGGTGTCAGGGCGAAAACCAGCTCAGGTTTGTGGTTCGGATCTTTATAGTTGCGTTCTGCGGCATCCATCGGGATACCCGCTGCATTCTCTTTCGCAAATCCGATTTCAGAATTGTGTTTGTTGGGGTGTACCTGAATGGAGAGCGGTTGCGCAGCGCACAGCACTTTAAACAGGAACGGCAGCTCACCAAAACGGTTAGCGACCGCATCGCCAAGCAGCGCAGATTTGTTACTGTCGATCACGTCGCGCAATGAGACGGTCTGACCGTGAGCATCCTGAACTTTTGAGCTGCTTTTCGGGTGCGCCCCCATCCAGAGTTCAGCCATCGGCTGCTGAGACGGATTGGCGATCCCATAGAGTTCTGTTAACGCAGTTTTACTTCCCCAGGCATAGTTTTGCACTGAGTTGATGAGTTTTTGCATTATCAAGCCTTGTTTCAATGTGGAAATTAATGCGTGTATTAAAGCAAGAAACCCAGTGGAAGTAACCTCTGCACGTAAAAAGTCGTCCTTGTCTCAGTTTTTGTTAAAAAAATGTGTAGGATAGGTGAATTGCTTTTTAGCAGGGCTTTGGAAAATCTGCCCAGAGTATAAACAGACCGAGCTGTAAGTGAGAGTACAATGTCAAACAAACCCTTCCATTATCAGGATCCTTTTCCCCTCCAAAAGGATGACACCGAATATTATCTACTGACCAGTGAGCATGTTTCCGTTGCCGAGTTTGCCGGGCAGGAAGTGCTCAAGGTTGACCCGGAAGCCTTAACCCTCGTTGCCCGACAGGCATTCCATGATGCCTCTTTTATGCTGCGTCCTGCGCACCAGCAACAGGTGGCCGATATTCTGCATGACCCGGATGCCAGCGAAAACGATAAGTATGTCGCACTGCAATTCTTGCGTAACTCCGACATCGCTGCGAAAGGTATCTTGCCAACCTGCCAGGATACCGGCACGGCGATTATCGTTGGTAAAAAAGGTCAACGTGTCTGGACTGGCGGTGGTGATGAAGCCGCGCTTGCCCGCGGTGTCTATAACACCTACATCGAAGACAACCTGCGCTATTCGCAAAACGCCGCGCTGGATATGTACAAAGAGGTCAATACCGGCACCAACCTGCCTGCGCAGATTGATCTCTACAGCGTCGATGGCGACGAATATAAATTCCTGTGTATCGCCAAAGGCGGCGGGTCGGCGAACAAAACCTATCTGTATCAGGAAACCAAAGCGCTGTTATCACCCGGAAAATTGAAAAATTATCTGGTCGATAAGATGCGCACGCTGGGGACGGCGGCTTGCCCTCCGTACCACATCGCCTTTGTGATTGGCGGCACCTCGGCGGAAGCGACGCTGAAGACCGTCAAACTGGCGTCGGCAAAATACTATGACGAACTGCCAACCGAAGGGAACGAGCACGGCCAGGCGTTTCGTGATGTCGAACTGGAAAAAGAGCTGCTGATTGAAGCGCAAAATCTTGGACTGGGCGCCCAGTTTGGCGGGAAGTATTTTGCACACGACATCCGGGTGATTCGTCTGCCGCGTCACGGCGCGTCATGTCCGGTGGGAATGGGCGTCTCCTGTTCTGCGGACCGCAATATCAAGGCGAAGATCAACCGTAAAGGTATCTGGGTAGAGAAACTCGAGCACAACCCGGGGAAATACATCCCGGAAGCGTTACGTCAGGCCGGTGAAGGTGAGGCGGTTCGGATCGACCTTAATCGCCCGATGAAAGCGATCCTTGAGCAACTGTCTCAGTATCCGGTGTCGACGCGTTTGTCGCTGAACGGCACCATTATTGTGGGGCGCGATATTGCTCACGCGAAGTTGAAAGAGCGTCTGGATAACGGTGAAGGTTTGCCACAGTACGTGAAAGACCATCCTATCTACTACGCAGGCCCGGCGAAAACACCTGAAGGGTATGCCTCTGGTTCGCTTGGCCCAACCACAGCAGGACGTATGGATTCCTATGTGGATCAGCTCCAGTCGGCTGGTGGCAGTATGATCATGCTGGCGAAAGGTAACCGCAGCCAACAGGTTACCGATGCCTGTCATAAGCACGGTGGTTTCTATCTTGGCAGCATTGGCGGTCCGGCGGCGGTACTGGCTCAGGGCAGTATCAAGAGTCTGGAGTGTGTGGAATATCCTGAACTGGGGATGGAAGCTATCTGGAAAATTGAAGTCGAAGATTTCCCGGCCTTTATTCTTGTCGATGATAAGGGCAACGATTTCTTCCAACAGATTCAGACGTCGCAGTGCGCACGCTGCGTTAAGTAACGTCAGCCGCCCTTCGGGGCGGTTTTTTTTACCGCACAAACCACCAAATGGCGGTACTGATTTCGTTGATACTTATTAAGACCGCAAGCAAGTGGGCCATGTCGAAACATAACCTAATCAAATGATTGTATAAGGAGCAGGTCATGGTAACGGTACGCCGCGAGAAAGATTCGATGGGCGCGATTGATGTCCCGGCAGATAAGCTGTGGGGCGCGCAAACCCAGCGTTCGCTGGAGCATTTTCGTATTTCTACGGAGAAAATGCCCGTCTCACTGATCCACGCGCTGGCGCTGACCAAGCGCGCAGCGGCAAAGGTCAACGAAGATTTAGGCTTACTGTCGGCAGATAAAGCCTCTGCTATCAGGCAGGCGGCAGATGAAGTGCTGGCTGACAAACATACTGATGAGTTCCCACTGGCTATCTGGCAGACCGGGTCGGGAACCCAGAGCAATATGAACATGAACGAGGTGCTGGCAAACCGCGCCAGCGAACTGCTGGGCGGCGTTCGCGGCATGGAACGCAAAGTGCATCCGAATGATGACGTCAATAAGAGCCAGAGTTCAAACGATGTCTTCCCGACGGCGATGCATGTCGCTGCGCTGCTGGCGCTGCGCAATCAGTTGATCCCACAGTTGAAGGTGTTGACCAAAACGCTCACCGAAAAATCCCACGCCTTTGCGGATATTGTCAAAATTGGTCGTACACACCTGCAGGATGCGACACCGCTGACGCTCGGCCAGGAGATCTCGGGGTGGGTGGCGATGCTGGAACACAATCTCAACCATATTGAGCATAGTTTGCCGCACGTCGCGGAACTGGCGCTGGGCGGAACGGCCGTCGGAACCGGGTTGAATACCCATCCGGAGTATGCCCGCCGGGTGGCGGATGAACTGGCGGTAAGTAGCGGCGCGCCCTTTGTTACTGCGCCGAACAAATTTGAAGCGCTGGCGACCTGTGATGCGCTGGTCCATGCGCACGGTGCGTTAAAGGGGCTGGCGGCGTCGTTGATGAAAATTGCCAACGATGTACGTTGGCTGGCGTCAGGCCCACGCTGTGGGATTGGCGAGATTGAAATTCCAGAAAATGAACCTGGAAGCTCGATAATGCCGGGTAAAGTGAACCCGACCCAGTGTGAAGCGCTGACTATGCTGTGTTGCCAGGTGATGGGCAATGATGTAGCAGTGAATATGGGCGGGGCATCAGGGAATTTTGAGCTTAACGTCTATCGTCCGATGGTGATTCATAACTTCCTGCAATCTGTTCGTTTGCTGGCAGACGGTATGGAGAGTTTTAACGCGCATTGTGCCGTGGGGATTGAGCCGAATCGTGAGCGCATCAACCAGTTACTCAACGAATCGCTGATGCTGGTGACGGCGCTCAATACGCATATCGGCTATGACAAAGCCGCAGAAATCGCCAAAAAAGCGCATAAAGAAGGGCTGACCTTGAAAGCGTCAGCCCTGGCGTTAGGCTACCTTACAGAAGCGGAGTTCGACAGCTGGGTTCGCCCGGAATTGATGGTCGGCAGTATGAAACCGGGCCATTAATCCGCCACATACAGGTGCAGCCGTGGGATGATCAATCGTAACGGCTGTGCCTGGGGTTTAAAACGGTGCTGAATATTTTCAGCATCGTAGTTTAACAATTCACCAATATCCGGTACGCCAGCGCCGTTATCCGTATTAATCAACGCGATAAGCGGTGTCGGGCAGGCGTGCTGAACCTGTTTCTGTTGCCCTTTGTACCAGACTCTGGCGATAGGTTGCACTTTCACCGGCCGCTTAATCTTCAGTCTGGCGTGTTGCTCCAGGGCAGCGATATCCTGATATTCGCGCTCCAGTTTGGTCTGCCACTCTTCGCGGGTCCATGGGTAAACGCTACGCGGCGAACTGAGACTCTTCTCCAGCTGCGCCAGAACATCATCGCGGCGCAAATTCTTGATAATATGTTTGTTTGCCCAGCCAAATCGCAGAGTGGCCGGATCCCGAATAACCGTCAGTGTACGGTAAGCATTCAGCGTAATAAGCCCTGGTAAATGCCGGTGTACCCATTCGAAACGCGCATTGGGCGCAAGGGCGGATTCGACCGTCACAAGATGCTCAAACGTGGTTTTTAACTGGTTGATGCGTTGTATCCTATTTTCGAGCATCGCCTGCGTGGCATGATCAACCTGATAGCAAAGCACCCCCGGAAGACGTACTGCGGCTTTGCTGCTGCGGTTTTCAGACTGTTGCTGGATAAACAGGTGACGGTAATGGCGCAAAGCCAGCGCTTCGGCTTCTTTTCCCAGATGCTGTTTAACGTCGATGGTTTCCAGCGGCGAATGTTCGGCCTCTTTTGTCACTTCAGGCAGGGAAAAGACACGCGCAATCAGCAAGGTATGCTGCTCAAGCTTTTCCGTCAGGTCTGCCAGTTCTTGCTCTATCTGGCGAAAGGTACCATTCAGGCGTTCAACGAGATCGTAACGGGCCATATGTTCACCATTTTAGTTACAACATACTTATTGTATACCACAACATTCCACGCCTGACCACCGTGCGGTTAAGGTCTTACAGGGGGGAAATCGGCGATGTCGTGCCAGACTGGCCAGTTGAAACTGAACTGTGCGCCGCCCAACGTGCTTTCGCTACAGCTTACCGTTCCCCCCATTGCCAGCGCGATTGAGCGAACAATCGCTAATCCGAGTCCGCAACCGCCCGTGGCGCGATCCCGGCTGGGATCGAGGCGTACAAACGGCTCAAAGATGCGTTCACGCGCATCGGGTGCGATACCCGGGCCATCATCCTCAACAAGCAGGGTGGCCTGGTTGCCCGCTAACAGCAGACTGACATGCACGGTGGAATGACAGTAGCGCAAAGCATTGTTAAGCAGGTTATCCAGTACGCGCTCCATCAGTCGCATATCCAGCGCGCCGTAATCGCCTGATACCAGGTTACTCAGATGTACTTTGCGTTCAGGATTGACGCTTTGCACATCGTCAAGATGGGCAATCAGCCAGGCGGGGAGGTTGGGGACCGTGAGCTGTAATTCATTTTGCGGCCGGTCGAGGCGAGCATAGGTCAGTAATTCTTCAATCAATGCTTCCAGTTGACCAATATCGCGATTCAGCGCCAGCGACTCTTGCTCGCTCAGGTTGTCGCTCATCTCCAGGCGATAGCGCAAACGTACAAGCGGAGTGCGGAGCTCGTGGGCAATGCCATCGATAAGCTGTTTCTTGCTGGCAATAAGGGCGTTGATGTTATCCGCCATTTGGTTAAAGGCGATCCCGAGGCGTTCGAAGCTGGAACCATTGTCAAAATGGAGCCGCTCGGTGAGATGTCCCTCGCCGAAGCGTTGCGCTGCGGATTCCAGCCTTAACATCTCCTGCCAGTGTGGCCGCATCCAGATAAAAACCGGAAAGGCGAGGGAGATAGCGATAAAGGCCATCAACGCCATATCCAGCAAACGCATCTGATGCAGAAAATAGAGATACGGCACCGGCCCCACGGCCAGCACGTAGTGGCTGCGCGGAATACGCTGAATAAACGTGTATTGATCGTCAAGCGCGACGATGTCGCCTTCCCGCAGTCGCTGCGTCGTGACGCTATCCAGTTTGTATTTATTCAGCGGTTCGACACGCAGATCGAACGAGAGATTGAGGTCCATCTCTTTAAGGGTTTTTCCCCAATCGCTGGGGGGGATTTCGCGCAGTTCGCTGCGCATAAGGTACAGCGAACTTTTCATCAAATCGTCGAGCGATTGCCTGCCCGCACGCTCGGCAGTGAATTTATAAACTAAACCAACCAGCAAGGTCATGACCAGAAAGCAGACAAACAGCAACAGATAAAACTGCACAAACAGCTTCTTCATGATAATTTACCGGAAGTTCAATACGTTAGCTAGTGCGCCTTGACCCCTGGGGGCATGTGGGGGCATGTGGAGGCATGACTGTATCCACTGATACGCTGGTTCAGAAATTCAATCTGATCACCGTCAAGCGCGCTTATCCAGGCAGAGTACACTGTATAAACCAGCTGTGCGTTTTCATGTCCCATTTGTGTTGCTATAAAAGCAGGGTTTGCACCGGCTGACAACATCCAACATCCAACATCCAACATCCAACATCCAACATGCAAACGTATGACATGTCTGATACGGACGGCGACGTCGTATGTTCGCCCTACGAACGGCAACGTTCCAGATCGAATTAATGGAACTCACAGAATAACGTGCAATTTGCTTACCCGCAGTGCCGCGGGATAAAAACAAAATGCAGATTCTGGGTTTCACTCTTCCAAATTCTCTATTCCCGCTCCTCGCTCATAACTGATGTCATGCTCCTGGCCTGTCTGCTAAGTGCCAGGAGCGGGCGTTGCCTTTGGGGCTGCCGGGAAAACAGAAATATTCCACGCTAAGGTCGCTTTTTAATCGGACAGTACTTACCTCTTAACGAAACGGTCTTGTTTAGATGGAAAGTACGTAATGTAAAATAGAAGTGAGTCATTATTTAATATTGAACGTGTTCTACTCACCTCCGGTTCGCGCCTTATTTGAATAATGTTTTGGTGTTATACCTGTATGCTGACGGAAAAATGCGATGAATGCACTGTCGCTGACAAATTCCAGTTGCTGCGCAATTTGATTTATATTAGCTCCATCAGCAACCAATTCCATTGCCTTCAGCAATCGCCATTGTTGTCGCCAGCTCTGATAATTCATCCCCGTATCTCTGATAAAAATTCGACTAATCGTGCGCTCGCATGCACCAACTCGATGCGCCAGTTGGCTCAGTCGTGGAGGTAATTCGCCCCTGCGCACGCTGTCCAGCCATGAGCACAGACGCGGATCTGAGGGAAACTGTAAACTCCAGTTCTCACTACGCGCTGTGTGTAGCTCTTCACTAAATACGGTGATCAGGCTGGTCTGTTGACTCGCAGGCATGTCCCATGACCAAAATGCCATCCGTTCAATGACTTCGTAAAAGAGAGGATTTACCGCTACAACCTGTAATGGCATATCAGGAAATGGTAGCGTAGTTGAAAAATACAGAGAGCGGTAAGCCATAACGCCACGCATCATGGCACGATGAACAGTGCCTGCGGGGATCCAGGCAGCACGACGCGGTGGAAGTAGGCATAAGGTTTTTTCCAGCTCAATAGTGATACAACCCGCAGCAGAAAATAGCAATTGATGGCGACGGTGGCTGTGTCGACCAGAATCATGCAGCCCCAGATCGGCTGCAATACCGATTACTGGGGTATCGAAGCTATCTGCGTCAAAAAATTGATCCGGATTAATTTTAGCCATTTGTCCGATATTTTATATATTTAGTCCTTATGATTGTAATGTGACCACTTCCTTTCCGCAATAATGGTATCTATTCCCTCATTATTGAAGCATCGCTATGAATACTATTAACCGACCGCCACTGTGGTTGTTAACTCTGCTGATCATGTTTCCGCAACTCGTGGAAACGATCTACAGCCCGGCGTTACCAAACATTGCTCTTACATTCAATGTGAGCAGTGAACGTACCGCTCAGACACTTTCAGTTTACTTTGTCGCCTTTGCTATTGGTGTAGCACTATGGGGTTGGTTGAGTGATCGCATTGGTAGACGTCTTGCCATGATGTTTGGCCTGACCTGCTATGGGTCAGGAGCCGTGATGGCGATAGTTGCTACAGATTTTAATATGTTGTTATTGGCTCGCATGTTGTCAGCTCTGGGTGCTGCTGCAGGATCTGTCGTGGTGCAGACTATGTTACGGGACAGTTATGAATCCACGAACCTGGCTCGCGTATTTTCTATCATGGGGGCTGCACTGGCAGTCAGTCCGGTGTTTGGTTTGGTGAGCGGGGGCTGGATTGTGAGTATTTACGGTCATATTGGGGTATTTATTGCACTGTCGTTGCTGGCGATATTGCTGCTGGTACTTACTGCCTTTATGCTGCCGGAAACACGGCCGTTAAATACAATAACACCTCGTATGGGCTGTCTGGCTGTCCGCATGGCGTGTGACAGTTCGCTTTGGCGAAATGCAATGCTGGTTTCACTGTTCAATGCAATGATCTTCAGTTATTACAGCCTGGCACCGTTTCTTTTCGAGCAGTTGGGTTGGGGAGCCAGAGCATTTGGGTGGACGGGATTACTACTGGCGATTGCCTCGCTATCTGGAAGTCTTCTGAACCGGAAGTTACTGGTCACAGGCCTGGAACCTGCGCAATTGGTTCGTCATGCTTGTAGTTTGGCCCTGTTATCCAGTCTTGTCGCATGGAGCTTACAGAATTCGCCGTGGATTTTAATGCCTGTTACCGGAGTTGTCGTCGCCTATGGGATTGCGATACCTAATATACTGAGCAATGCTCTACGTCACTATCGGGAGCAAGCGGGAACTGCCGGAGCATTATTCGGATTGACCTACTATTTACTGCTAGGTGTAATGCTGGGAGTCGCTGGTCTGGTACAACAGTTGGGGCTTGTTCTCACAGCCTGCGCGCTGACAGCCTGGTTATGTAAACCCCTTCGCGTATCAGAATTAGCCACGACGCCTTGACTCGCAAATTTGCTTGCCGCGTTGTGTTGAATTTACGGGCAATAGCACTGATGTTTGTTCAAGAGTTGAAATCCGGCAACAAGCAAAACCACGTGATATAGGGAACTAAAAATTTAAGCTTTGAGAAAGCTCACCAGTCCACTGTGCCAGGTATATTTAAACAACGACTGAGATTTGTTACCAGAAATGTCTGGTCTGGATAGAGAGCGTCAACTCAAATGGATAATTGCGTGGAGCGGTCTCTCAACAACAGTGTCACTCGACAGCAATGATACAGCATCCACTACATTAGAAGTTGCTGAGCTGGCAATTACCGAATTGGTTCAGTGAACAGACAGCGACGTCCGCTCCTCGCTCAAGGCCGACTATCTGTTCTGATTAAAAGGGCTAAACCCATTTGCTGTATCTTACATATAGGTAAGCAACAATAATAACCCAAAGTACAACGAAAACCCTTGGATAAAACGGAATGAAACGAACAATGAAATAAGCACCAATCACACTCACTATGACTGGCACAAGGTAAAAAAAAGACTGCAATAGCCATAGAATCAGTTTCTTCATTTCTTCAGTATCTCATACAAAGCATCGGCTATAATTTCAGGCCTGTTATCTCCTGACTCTATTTGATAAATTATCTTTGTCATGAACGGTTCAATTGTGAAGTAAAGCATTTCTAAATTTTCTTTATAAAGTAAATTATAATACTCGGAGTCCTGGAATTTTAACTTATTTGCTGCTGAGGCAGCTAATTGAGCATTGCCATATATTGATGCGCCACTAATAAACCATGACGCAAACTTATTAACCATGTTGATATGAGTTTCCTTAAAGTTACCTGAGCTAATAATTAATTTTGCAATAGTTATTGCCAGTGACATGTTGCTAACTTTGCCAGCCGCTTTGTTAGCTGCAAACCCTAGTTTTTCGTGTAGGAATGACACGAGATCATTAGCTTTGTTGTTATCGATTATTTTAAGAGTTTTCTTAAAATAAATGGAAACCATATCGACAGTGACGTCCTGGCGATTAAAAATCTCACCTACAGCCAAAAGCAATCTCTCATCTTCACGCATCATGTCACGGCACGCGCTGCGATAGTATTCATCAGGGATAACGCAGGAACCATAGTTGATCAGGCGTTGTGTGCCCATTTTAGCGCTGTTGATTGTGGATATCAGATTTCCGTGGATGCTGCGTAGAGAGTTTGTGAGGTCTATTGCTAATTGTCTTTTGGACTGCATCTGTAGTTGAAAATAGGTCTGTGACATTTTATTACTCCATGCTGTATCATTTTTGCCTCATAATTGATCAATACTGATGACGAGGGCAAGTAGGATGGCGGGAAAAAAACGGAAGGCATTCATTTACATCTCGACTGTTATTATTTTTTTTCTAATAATTCCTGAGTTCATTTTTCGTATACTTAGTCCCGAACATCTTTCCTGGTTGGGGTATGTAACAAGTTTTGGTGGCGTAATAAATCCTCTTCTATCAGTGATGATTTTTATGGGTATCCTCTCCATCATTCTCGCTATTACAACGGTTTATTTTGCAGGGAAAATTTATCAAACTTTGTCTCAATCTAAACGTAATTAATTTGCGACAGTGTATTACTAAATCGCCACTGCTTTGAGGATTCCGACATGACCACTTTTCATCAACTGACTGCCACCAGCCTGCGTGGTCAGCTCATCTCTATGGCCGACTACGCGGGTAAACTGGTTCTGGTGGTTAATACCGCCAGTCATTGTGGCTTCACGCCGCAATACACAGGACTTGAAGCGCTCTACAAGAAGTACGCCGACCAGGGGCTGGTAGTGCTTGGTTTCCCCTGCAACCAGTTCGGTAAGCAGGAGCCCGGCGGCACCGACGAAATCGCTCAGACCTGTTACATCAACTACGGTGTGAGCTTCCCGATGTTCGAGAAAGTGGAGGTCAACGGCGCCGCTACGCACCCGGTGTTTTGTTACCTGAAAGCAGAATTGCCAGGCGTACTGGGTGGGCGAATCAAGTGGAACTTCACTAAGTTCCTGATCGGGCGCGACGGCAAACCGATCAAGCGTTTTGCACCGTTCACCACCCCAGAGAAAATGGAAGCCGCAATCCTTGCTGCACTTAAAATCTAAGTGTTCCTGTAATCCGAGCCATTCCCGTTTAGACAGCCCCCGACAAACGGATGATATCCGCGTGAGGCTAACGTCCGCTCATCGCAGCCGGTCGAGTGTAAAAAGGGGGAGCAACTGACGTCACAATCAGAAAGCCTTCTTTGGTTCAGATGTGACGTTGTAACGATCAATCATGTTGCGCATCTTCCCAGGCATGGGGAGCAAACAAATAGCCTTTGTTGCGAACCGTTTTAATTCGGTAAGGCTCGGTGGCGCTATCCTGCAATTTTTTCCGCAGACGGGAAATCGCCACGTCCACACTGCGGTCCAGCCCGTCATAACTTACGCCCCGTAGGTTTTTCAGCAACGCATCGCGATCCATTATTTTCCCGGCATGCGTTGCCAGTTCCCAAAGAAGCTCAAAGTCTGCTGTGGAAAGTGAAACCGGCTCACCTGATAACACCACCGTACGGTTGATGGGGTCTATGGCGAGCGTGCCAAAACGTAGCGTTTTATGCGGTGCGACAATGGCATCCTGGATGCCTTTCGAATGGGCGGACTGTTCGCTCTGACGTAGATGCAAACGCAGGCGTGCCAGCAGCACGGCAGGTGGCGTGGTCTTCAGAATGTAGTCGCAGGCGCCCATTTCCAGCGCA
This sequence comes from Citrobacter sp. R56, assembly GCF_016811995.1. Lineage (GTDB taxonomy): Bacteria > Pseudomonadota > Gammaproteobacteria > Enterobacterales > Enterobacteriaceae > Citrobacter_D > Citrobacter_D enshiensis. The sequence goes on along the minus strand of NZ_CP069159.1, from coordinate 2,426,428 downwards.
AGGATATGATTCATATCGCTATCCAGCGAGGTGAGCAGAACGATGGGGCCACGCCAGCGCTCGCGCAGGTCGCGGCAAATGCTCATGCCGTCTTTGCCCGGCAGCATGATATCCAACAACACCAGATCGGGTTGCGTGCGCAGAATAACCTCTTCAGCCCGATCGCCCCGAGGCTCAACGATGACCTCAATATCATGCCGGGCCAGGTAGGCAGCAATCAGCGAGCCGACTTCGGGTTCATCTTCGACAAATACGATGGTGTTCATATCATTCATTATGAATATAAAACGACAACATACACCGCCGCTGTTTTCGCTGCTATTAATCTTTTCTAAACGAGATCGCTTCCGTTATGCTAGAGACTGATGTTATCGATGTGTTAAGGCAGAGGAATGGGACTCGTTATAAAAGCCGCGCTGGGTGCGCTGGTGGTGGTGTTGATCGGTGTGCTGGCAAAAACAAAAAATTATTATATCGCCGGGTTAATCCCTCTGTTTCCAACGTTTGCGCTTATTGCACACTATATTGTGGCCAGTGAGCGCGGGGTAGAGGCGTTACGTACGACCATCGTGTTTAGTATGTGGTCGATCATTCCCTATTTTGTGTATCTGGTTTCATTGTGGTACTTCACCGGCTTTATGCGCTTACCGGTCGCCCTTGGCGGCTCGGTCTTATGCTGGGGGGTAAGCGCCTGGCTGCTGATCGTCTGTTGGATAAAGCTGCATTAACGTAAGTGGCGCCCGCCATCAACGGCAAAACTACGTCCTGTCACAAAGCCGCTGGTGAGCAGGTAATCAACGACGTCGATGACCTCTTTTTCACCTGGCGCTGTTTTCATCAGTGATTTATCCAGCGCCTGCTCGCGGTACGCCGCATCATCGCCTTCATTGAATAAAATGAGTGAAGGGGCAATGGCGTTAACCTTGACGTCCGGGGCCAGTTTTCGGGCAAATGAGCGGGTCATGTTGTCCAGCGCCGCTTTACTGGCCGCATAGGCAATGTGCTTATCGCTGCCGCGCTCCACAACGTAATCGGTGAAGTGAATAATGTCGCTGGCGGCATGTCCGCGACCGACTAACAGACTTTCTAAGGCGTGGTTGAGCAGGTAGGGGGTATTGACGTGGATCTGCAGCATTGATGACAACACATCACAGAGCGGCGTATCGGGCGTTTCTGGCCTCCAGGCGCTGGCATTATGCAGAATCGCGCGCAATCCGTCAGTCTGTGCTTTGACCTCTTCCGCAAAGCTCAGCACGCGTTCATCGGTTGAAAAATCGGCCTGAATGCATACCGCACCGGCCTTTTCTAAAAGCGCAATGGCAGGATAGCGCGTCCTGTAACTCACAATGACCGGCTGTTGTTGATTCAGGAAGTGCCACGCGAGGGCGAGGCCGATACGACGGCCTCCACCGGTGATAAGAATTGGCAAGGACGGATGCTTACCCATCGTAATCTCCTTTTGGTATCAAACGATGGGGCGATTCTTACCCCACCAACATCCACGTCGCTGGAACCGAAGCCATTAACAGCAGGCCAATCAGGACGATTTCCTGACGGTTTAACACATTATCATGCGTATGTGTTTTGCGTGCATAGAGGAAAACCAGCAGTCCTGGCGCATAAAGCACCACCGACAATAACAGATGCATGGGGCCGGACGCGTACAACAACCATAAACCATAAATACAGGCACCGACACCCACGGCCTGATGAAGAGGACGCGTGGCAATCTTCAACAAGAAGGCGCCAACCAGAAAATAAGGCACCAAAATCATCTCTGAGGCAATGGTCAGCAGCGTGTTGTAATCGGAACCTGTGAGCCAAATCAGGACCAGACAAACCTGAACTGAGATATTGGTTAACCACAGTGACGCTGACGGGGCGCCCTGAGCGTTCTGACGCGCGAAAATACGCGGGAACGCTTTGTGCGTTGAGGCCAGGAATGGCACTTCCGCCGCCATAATGGTCCAGCTCAGGTACGCACCGCACACCGAGACAATCAGCCCCGCGGCGATAATGATTTCGCCCCACGGTCCCATCATTTTGACCATCAGACCGGCCATGGACGGGTTACGAATCTCCGCCAGTTCCGGACGGGCAACCACGCCGAGAGAGAGCAGGGTTACCAGCAGATAAACGCCCAACGCGGAGATGACTGCCAGCAGCGTGGCGCGTCCAACGTCGCGTTTATTTCTGGCGCGCGCGGAAACAACGACCGCACCTTCCACGCCGATAAACACCCAGAGCGTGATCAGCATGGTGTTTTTCACCTGCTCCCAGACCGGGACGCCCAACGCCAGACCGGTAAAATCGAGACGGAAGGTGTCGAGCTTAAACAACATGAACGCCAGGATGACAAACAGTCCGAGCGGCAGGAGTTTTGCCAGTGTGGCGACCAGATTAATGCTTGCCGCCGTTTGCACGCCGCGCAGCACAAGAAAGTGAACCACCCACAGCAGCACGGATGCGCCGATGATTGACTGCCAGGTATTGCCGTCGCCAAAAAGACGCAGCTCAGGCGTATCGGTGAAGAAGCTGAGGGCCGAAAAGACAATCACCAGATAGGAGACGTTGGCGATAACGGCGCATAACCAGTATCCCCACGCGGAGCAGAAGCCAATCAGCTCGCCAAATCCTTCACGCGCGTAGGTGAAGATCCCGCCATCCAGGTCGGGGCGAATACGCGTCAGGATCAGCATGGCAAAGGCCAGCAGTAAAATGCCTGCGCCGGTGATACCCCAACCAATCAATAATGCCGCCGGGCTGGCAACTGCCGCCATGTTTTGCGGCAGACTGAAAACACCTGCGCCAAGCATTGAGCTTAGTACCAGCGCGGTGAGCGCGCTCAGACCCAGTTTCTTTTCCATCGATATCCAGTTGTAAAAACGAGAGTGGGAGAATAATTATTTTGCCAAAATGCATAAAAATAGCGAAAGCATCTCAAGGCGCGGGATTTTACGGAGAGAAGAGAGCGCATGCAATAATCATGGAAAGATTTATGATTAAAAATACTAAAGGCGGCAAAAAGCCGCCTTATTTTGCTACTGATGCACCTTATTTATACAGATCGGCGCTGATGGTCATGTTGTTACCACGTTCTTGCCACTGGCGAGTGATGTGGTAGTACTTGGCACCTTTTTTCGCGGCACGTTTAGCAACCTGATACGAGACTTCCGTCATGTTGCCGTAGTTGCCCGTGAACTTGATGCTGTCGAAAGGCACCATCATGGCGGCCGTTGCTTTGTTCAACTCTTCGACTTTCGTTCCGTCCGGAAGCGTGACAGTGTAACGTCCACCTTTGGTCGATTGTGTTTCGAAGAAGCGACCCACATCAGCGCTTGGCGCAGCGGTTGCTGCAACGCCCGGAATTTCAACTTTCTTCGCCGCTTCGCCGCCCTCGGCCAGTGCCGCGCGTCCCGCTTCGGAATCAGCCGGAATCACGTCAGTGCTCTGAATCACACGTTTTTTCGCATCCGCTTTGTAGAGGAACGCGGTGATACGCTGATTGCCGCCCTGGTTGGCATCAATCTGGCGAACGATAAAGAAGGCGTAAGCGTCTTTCTGTTTTGCTGCTTTGGTGATCGCGTCATTGACTTCCGGTTGGTTACGGAAGAAACCTTGCACCGTCACGGTGTCATACGGTTCCAGCGCAACGGCCTGATCTTTTGGTAATTCTACAATGCCGTTAATCACGCGATTTTTGGAGGCTTCCGCTTTTTCAGCATCGGCTTTATAGAGGTCGGCTACGACGCGCCAGTTACCGCCACTGCCATAGTCAGATGTATCAACAACATAAAAAGAGGCTGCACCTTCTTTATCTGCACGGCGGGATGCAGCATTCACCGCATCGCTAATGGCATTAAAACGACCGGTGACCACGATACGGTCATAAGGTTTAAGTGCTGCCGCTTGCTCCGGCGTCAGTTCTGTCGCTGCATTTACAGAAAAAGCAGTCGCAGAAAGAAGTGCGGACGCCAGGAGAGTGTTCTTAAGCTTCATAAAAATAATCCTTCGCCTTGCGCAAACCAGGTACTGGTATTGTTATTGACTAGAAACGTGGCTGATTATTGCATTTAATCCCTGTCAATGTCTGCGTCATTTTTCACTCATCGTGTCACGTGACATTACAAAGCCGATCACATTGCCTGATATGTCTAAAAAACAGGCTTTTAAGCGCCAAATCTAATGAGGTCTATGAATTGCATAAGTTAATTTAATGTTAAATGAATGTTTATGGGTGGCGCTAAATCATGTTTTGCCGCTCCGCTTGAGCGGATTATCGGCCTTTGAGCGCTATTTCAAGGTCATTATCCCTGTCTGCAGGCTGAATCGTTCATGTTTTGCCAATTTAGCAATAAATACTGTTTTTTGGCGCTAGATCACAGGCGCTATTTTCAGTAGGTTATAAAGAGTTTGTTACTGTTTTATTTTGCAGAGGTAAAGCTTACCTCTTCCGCAAGAGTGCATATGCATCTTGCGATCACTGACAAACCATCATCAAAAAAAACGATGGAAGGGAATATTATGCGAATTGGCATACCAAAAGAGCGGTTTACCAATGAAACCCGTGTCGCCGCGACGCCGAAAACGGTTGAGCAGCTGCTGAAACTGGGTTTTACCGTCGCGATTGAAAGCGGCGCTGGTCAACTGGCAAGTTTTGACGACAAGGCGTTTGTGCAAGCAGGCGCTGAGATTGTGGATGGAAATGCGGTTTGGCAGTCAGAGGTAATCCTGAAGGTCAATGCGCCAGAAGATGAAGAAATTCCGTTGCTGAATGCCGGGACTACGCTGGTCAGTTTTATCTGGCCTGCGCAGAACCCGGAATTAATGCAAAAACTTGCCGAGCACAATGTCACCGTCATGGCAATGGATTCCGTGCCGCGTATCTCGCGTGCGCAGTCTCTCGATGCCCTGAGTTCAATGGCGAACATCGCCGGTTATCGCGCTATCGTTGAAGCCGCGCATGAATTTGGTCGCTTCTTTACTGGTCAAATCACCGCAGCGGGTAAGGTTCCTCCGGCAAAAGTAATGGTGATTGGCGCTGGCGTCGCGGGTCTTGCGGCGATTGGCGCGGCAAACAGCCTTGGGGCGATTGTTCGCGCATTCGATACCCGTCCGGAGGTCAAAGAGCAGGTCCAGAGTATGGGCGCTGAATTCCTCGAGCTGGATTTTAAAGAGGACGCAGGCAGCGGCGATGGCTACGCCAAAGTCATGTCTGAAGCGTTTATCAAAGCGGAAATGGCACTCTTTGCGGCGCAGGCCAAAGAGGTCGACATTATCGTCACCACGGCGCTTATTCCGGGTAAACCCGCGCCGAAACTGATCACCCGCGAAATGGTTGACTCCATGAAGTCGGGCAGTGTGATTGTCGATCTGGCCGCGCAAAACGGCGGCAACTGTGAATACACCGTGCCAAACCAGATCACGACCACCGAAAATGGCGTGAAAGTGATTGGTTATACCGATCTGCCGGGGCGTCTGCCGACGCAGTCTTCCCAGCTGTATGGCACTAACCTTGTCAATCTGCTCAAACTGTTATGCAAAGAAAAAGACGGTAATGTCACCGTTGATTTTGACGATGTGGTGATTCGTGGCGTCACGGTAGTGCGCGATGGCGAAATCACCTGGCCGGCACCGCCGATCCAGGTTTCTGCCCAACCGCAGGCTGCGGCAAAAGCGGCCCCTGCGCCGAAAGAACCCGCAAAACCGGCTTCGCCGTGGCGTAAATTCGCGTTTATGGCCCTGGCAATCATCCTCTTCGGCTGGCTGGCGGATGTAGCGCCGAAAGAGTTCCTCGGTCACTTTACGGTGTTCGCGCTTTCCTGCGTGGTGGGATACTACGTGGTATGGAACGTCTCGCATGCGCTGCATACCCCATTGATGTCGGTCACTAACGCCATCTCGGGGATCATTGTGGTGGGGGCATTGTTGCAAATCGGCCAGGGCGGCTGGGTGAGCTTCCTGAGCTTTGTTGCGGTGCTTATCGCCAGTATTAATATTTTCGGTGGCTTCACCGTGACTCAGCGCATGCTGAAAATGTTCCGGAAAAACTAAGGGGTAACACATGTCTGGAGGATTAGTTACAGCTGCATACATTGTTGCCGCGATCCTGTTTATTTTCAGTCTGGCGGGGCTTTCGAAACATGAAACCTCCCAGCAGGGTAATAACTTTGGTATCGCCGGGATGGCGATTGCGCTGATTGCCACGATTTTTGGCCCGGATACTGGCAACGTTGCCTGGATTCTGGTGGCGATGATCATCGGCGGCGCGATTGGTATTCGTCTGGCGAAGAAAGTTGAAATGACCGAAATGCCGGAGCTGGTGGCGATCCTACATAGCTTCGTCGGTCTGGCTGCCGTACTGGTTGGTTTCAACAGCTACCTGTACCACGAAGCCGGTCTGGAGCCGATTCTGGTGAACATTCACCTGACGGAAGTGTTCCTCGGTATCTTCATTGGTGCGGTCACCTTCACCGGTTCTGTTGTCGCGTTTGGCAAATTGCGTGGGAAGATCTCTTCCAAACCGCTGATGTTACCGAACCGCCACAAAATGAACCTGGCGGCGCTGGTGGTCTCCTTCCTGCTGATGGTGCTCTTTGTCCGTACCGAAAGCGTCGGCCTGCAGGTTCTCGCCCTGCTGGTGATGACCATTATTGCTCTCGCATTCGGTTGGCACTTAGTGGCGTCGATCGGCGGCGCAGACATGCCGGTGGTGGTTTCCATGCTGAACTCCTACTCAGGATGGGCGGCGGCAGCGGCGGGCTTTATGTTGAGTAACGATCTGCTGATTGTGACCGGCGCGCTGGTCGGTTCTTCGGGTGCGATTCTGTCTTACATTATGTGTAAGGCGATGAACCGCTCGTTTATCAGCGTGATTGCCGGTGGCTTCGGTACTGACGGTTCTTCAACCGGGGATGATGAAGAAGTGGGTGAGCACCGCGAAATCAATGCGGAAGACACCGCTGACATGCTGAAAAACTCCCACTCGGTGATCATTACCCCAGGCTACGGCATGGCGGTGGCGCAGGCACAGTATCCGGTGGCGGAAATCACTGAGAAGCTGCGCGCACGCGGTATCAAAGTGCGTTTCGGTATTCACCCGGTGGCAGGGCGTTTACCAGGCCACATGAACGTGCTGCTGGCAGAAGCGAAGGTGCCGTACGACATCGTGCTGGAAATGGATGAGATCAACGACGATTTCACCGACACCGACACCGTGCTGGTGATTGGCGCGAACGACACCGTTAATCCGGCGGCGCTCGACGATCCGCGTAGCCCGATTGCCGGTATGCCCGTGCTGGAAGTGTGGAAAGCGCAGAACGTTATTGTCTTCAAACGCTCCATGAACACCGGCTACGCAGGCGTGCAGAACCCGCTGTTCTTTAAAGAAAACACCCACATGCTGTTTGGTGATGCTAAAGCCAGCGTGGATGCCATTCTGAAAGCGCTTTAAAGATAGCTGCCATTCGGCAATGATGTGAACGGCCTCTGCGGAGGCCGTTTTTTATATCAGGCTTTATTGAGGTCGCTAAGCAAAACCGCAATGCTCTGACCGCCTGTTGTCTGCTCAAGGGCGATTTTAACGACGATGGTCAGCGGCACCGAAAGCAACATACCAACGGGACCGAGCAGCCATCCCCAGAAAATCAATGAGAGAAACACCACCAGCGTCGAAAGGCCTAATCCACGCCCCATGATTCGAGGTTCAAGGATGTTACCGAACACCAGGTTGATCGCCAGATATCCCGCCAGCACAACAAGCGCGTCGTAAAATCCGCTGAACACCAGCACCTGAGCGATAGGTGGAATCGCCGCCAGTACGGAGCCAATATTAGGGATATAGTTCAGCGCAAAGGCCAGCAGCCCCCAGACGAAAGCAAAACGTACATCCAGTGCCGCCAACATTCCCCAGGCGACCAGACCCGTGACAATGCTGATGGCGGTCTTCAGCACCAGATAATGCGAAACGCTGTCAATTGCGCGCTGAATGGCAGACATGCCTTCTGCGGGGTTAGCCATCATCTGTTTTAGCTTGCCGGGCAGTTGTGGCACTTCCAGCAGCATAAAGACGACAGTTAACAGAAGTAAAAAGATAGACGACATGGCGTTAGAGAGTTGGGTCAGCAAGTTAGTGACCAGCGTCATGGCCGCGTTAGGATTAATATATTTCGCCAGTTCATCCACAGAAACGCCAATTCCTGCGCGTTGTAACCACGGCTCAATACTTTTCAGTGGGATGATCAAAGACGAACGGTACTGCGGCAGCGTTCGTGCGAGCTCATTTAATGAGGTTCCCAGATACGCCAGCAGGAGCACCATCGCCATCACAATGATGACGACCAGTAATGATACCGCCAGCACGCGGGGGATGCGTAATTTGACCATCCGTTGTACGACCGGGTTTAAAATAACGGCAATAAATAACGCTAAAATAAAGGGGACAATGATATCCGCCGCAATACGAATTCCCGCGAGAATGATGACTAACATTCCCAGCATAATCACTATTTTTAGACCATTGAGCGTGATAATTGGTTTTGCCATGGTAATTCCTGAATTCTGCTTCCTGGTGTTTATAATAATGTGATTTGTGTCGAAGTGCGCTACCAAAAATCAGACGATTGAGGTAAAGAAGTGAAAAGGTTTTGAGTTAAATCTGTAGCTGTGGTACAAATCAGGCGTGTTTAACTACCGAGGACAATTATCATCCGCGATGACGAGAAGCAACACTGCGGATAATTGTAATATTATGGACAATTTGTTCAGAACGTTTTTTTCTACATCGACACACCTTCGTACTTCTTCTACCTTCCTGCTTGCTGGTGAGCAGCTCTGGCGCAACGCGCTTTAGTCCCTTTCTTCTGCCTGAGCTGGCGCGACGCGCTGAGCTATCTGATTTTATTTTTGGTTTGCTGCATGCAGCAGATCCGCAGGACTATATTCTCAAGCAGGAGAAGTATCATGTTTTACTGGATTTTATTAGCGCTGGCAATTGCGACCGAAATTACCGGAACGTTGTCGATGAAATGGGCCAGTGTTAGCGATGGCAACACAGGTTTTATTTTGATGCTGGTAATGATCACCCTCTCGTATATTTTTCTCTCGTTTGCGGTTAAAAAAATAGCCCTTGGCGTCGCCTATGCCTTGTGGGAAGGGATCGGTATTTTATTTATTACGTTGTTTAGTGTGCTGTTATTTGATGAAGCGTTGTCAACGATGAAAATCGCGGGGCTGGCGACCCTGGTGCTCGGCATTGTGCTGATTAAATCCGGTACGCGAAAGCCCGCCAAAACGGTGAAAACGGTGAAAGGGGCGACGCATGCAACAGTTTGAATGGGTACACGGCGCCTGGCTGGCGGCCGCCATCGTGCTGGAAATTGTCGCTAACGTCTTTCTCAAATTCTCTGACGGTTTTCGGCGTAAAATTTACGGTGTGTTGTCTCTCGCCGCCGTCCTGGCCGCGTTTAGTGCGCTGTCTCAGGCCGTAGAAGGTATCGACCTTTCCGTGGCGTACGCGTTGTGGGGCGGGTTTGGTATTGCCGCCACGCTGGCAGCGGGTTGGGTGCTTTTTGGTCAACGTCTGAATAACAAAGGCTGGGTCGGTGTGGTATTACTGTTGGCCGGTATGATAATGATAAAACTCGCCTGATGTGATCACTGCCTGAAAGAATCAGGCAGCGAAATTCTCCGGCTGTAGTACGCTATAAATAATACAATTAGTCAGGCGACGGGCGAGGGATCCGGATGGCAAATTTGTTGCACTGGCGTAATATTCCTACAGCAAAAACGCTGTTTGTTATGATTTTTATGGCCGGGATAGGTCTGATAATCTCGGTCGTGGCTCTGCTTTATCTTTCCCTTCATCTGATCACCACTAAAACCAACGAAATTGACGACCGCCGCACGGCGCTGTCGGTACAAGGGGCGGTGCAAACCTCGGTGAATCGCGTATGGTCGCTGGTACTGGACAATGCCGTCTGGGACGAGGCGGTCAAAGAGGCTTATCGACCCACGTTAGACACCGCATGGTTATCTAAAACCTGGGGTTCAGGCCTTAAGATCAATAACCTGTATGACGGCACGTTTATTCTCGACGAGCACTTTCACGTTTTGTGGGGCGCATTTCACGGTAAGCCGTTTACGGAAGATAACCTCCGTTTTTTTGGTCGGGGTATGCAGTTCTTGATCGACCAACATGCTCAGCCTCTCGCCAGCGAAAAAAACATTTACGCCGGAATAACCCGCACCCGGGAAGGTGTCGCTTTTGTCGGTATCGGGTTGATTCGCCCGATGACGGAAGGGTTTCCCGTTCAGGGAAGCGCACGTCGTTACCTGGTCATTACCCGCCATCTCAATCCAGAGATCCTGAGTGGACTGGGTAGAACCTTTCAGATAGAAGACCTCACCTATACTGCTGAACCCTCGGCTGGTCCCAGCGTACCACTGAAAAGTTCGGCCGGAGAGTTGCTTGGTTATCTTAGCTGGCAGGCGCGTCTGCCCGGTGTCCAGGCGGCGCAGGCTGCTTCAACCGATATTACGCAGATCGTCTTACTCGCCGCCGCGTTAATCCTGCTCTTTATTCTGTTGAGCAGCGTTGGACTCTATAAACTGGCAAAAGGTGAGCAGCAGGCAAGACGCATCGCGCGTATTGACTGGTTAAGTCATTTGCCAAACCGCCGCGCGTTAATTGAAAAGCTGGAGCACTCCAGGTTAAGCGGCGAGCCGGGAACGAAAAGCGTGGTTTTTATCGACCTGGACGGATTTAAAGACGTCAATGACATTTACGGTCATCACGTGGGCGATCAGCTGATCGTCACCATTGCCCAAACGCTGAGAGATAAAATTCCTCCGGAAGGGATGCTGGCACGCATGGGCGGGGATGAATTTGCCATGATGGTTGGCGGCGCGCGCGCGGAAGAAAGCGCGGCGGCATTTGCGGGCAGTGTTCTGGATTATCTCAATACGCCCATTAGCTTGGGAGAAAGAACTATCCACATTGGCGCCAGCATTGGTATTGCGAGTGGCTCGCTGGTGGAGATTACCAGTTCAGAACTGTTCCGTCGGGCGGATATTGCGATGTATCACTCCAAAAGTACCGGCAAAGGGCGAATTACGCATTACGATTCTGAATTAAACAGCGTTCGGGAACGGGAAATCGTCATCGAAAATGACATTCGCCTCGGCCTGGAAAGAGAAGAGTTCGATGTCTGGTATCAGCCTATTGTTGATGCCCGATCGCAAAAAATGATTGGCGTTGAGGCGCTGGCTCGCTGGCATCGGCGACCCGCTGGTGGATTAAAACCGGATGAGTTTATCCGCATTGCCGAGACCAGCGGGTTGATCTACCGACTCGGCCAGTTTGTATTGCGCCGCGCCTGTTTTGATCTCCAGCCGCTGAGCGACCTTAAACTGTCGGTGAATATTTCTCCCGCCCAGTTCCGCGATCCGGATTTTGAGAACAAGGTAGCTGGCGTGTTGCAGGAAACCGGGTTTCCGGCGGGACGTTTACAGCTGGAAGTGACCGAAACCTATGTGCTGGAAAGCCCGGAAAGGGCGCGCGCTGCCATCGCAAATTTAAAATCGCTGGGTACGGCGGTGGCGCTGGATGATTTCGGGACCGGATATTCGAGCATCGGTTATTTACGCCGGTTTAACTTCGACACCATTAAGATAGATAAATCGCTGGCAGGGCTGGTGGATGATGACGATCAGGCGTCAGCGCTGGTGAGCGGCACTATCCGTATCGCCAGCGCGCTCGGGATGGCGGTCATTGCCGAAGGCGTGGAGACAGAAAAACAGATGAAGCTGCTGCGTCTTGCCGGATGTGACCAGCTTCAGGGCTTCTATTTTAGCCAGCCGATGCCGATCGAATCACTGTTACAGCTGCGCCAGCAACGACATTGCTAAGTTATTGCTGGGCCAGCGCGTCCAGTTTGTCACGAAACCCCGTGACGGAGAGCGCGCGGTTATCTGCCCGCCAGCGATCTTTGGCCGCCGGGGCGGAGCTTTGCACGCCAATCAACTGCCAGCCCGTATCGGTCTTCAGCATCAGTGGCGATCCGCTGTCGCCAGGCAACGTGTCGCACTGGTGAGAGAGGACCGACGTTTGCGCCCAACCGGTGACCAGACAATCCTGGTGTGTATACAGCGCGTCAATATGATCTTCCGGATATCCCGACTGCGTCACTTTACGTTCGGTGGTTTTAAGCGCTGCGGTTAACGCCGCTTTATCACCTTCAAATAAGGGCAGTGGCGTAATGCCGGAAGGCGGGTAGCGTAACACCACCAGACCGAAGTCCCAGGATGCTGCGGCAGGGGGAACAATCCAGCCGTCGCCGTCCGGTTTCAGACGCTTACCCAGTGAGGGATCGACCCGTCCTTCAATCCCGTGAATTTCGTAGCGCCAGAGTCCCTTTTTCGACACAAAACGTAAGGCGACGGCTTTATCCGGCTTACCTTTCGGTGGGATCAGCAAACAGTGTCCCGCCGTCAGTGCCAGATGCGGTGAGATGAGCGTAGCGGTGCAGAGGTTACCGCTGGCGGTCTCCAGTTGCCCAATCGCATCCCAGGGCGGTTGGGTTGGGTCAGCGACCTGTACGCGATCATCCTGACCAAAAAATAGTGTTTTGACTTCACTGGTATCCGTGGCAGTCGTATCAACCTCATCCGCATGAGTCACGACAGGAGAAAGACAAACTGAAGCCAGTAATACAGCAATGGTTTTCTGCATATCACACTCTGTGTGGGTAATTATGATTATTAAAAGCAAACCCTCAGTAAATACTATAGACGGGACGGCAGAAAAGTGGGAGTAAAATCAGATAACTACATCAGGAAAGATAAAAGTGGGTGGCGATAAGCGCACATAAAATAAGTGCGATAAGAATGAACTCAAATCGGTAACGAGGCATCCTGGCACCCTCCAAAAGGACGGCGCTAAATCAGAACAATTTAGCGCCGTGTGTCATGGCGCGGGGGAGCGCCATTGAACCTGGGGGCGTCTTAAGCAGCCGGTTGAGCTGCTGGTTTAGTCGCTTCGTGTTTTACCGGTTTTTTGGTGTGTTTTTTAGCCGCCTGCGCTTTTTGCTCAGGGGCTTTCTGTTCTACCGTCGGTTTGGTTGCAGACTTTTTGGTGTGCTTTTTAGCGGCCTGCGCTTTCTGTTCTGGCGCTTTTTGGGTAGCGGCTTTGTGATGTTTTTTGTGATGCGTGGTGGTCGCGGAAGCCGATTTGGTGACCGCTGGAGCGGTAGTGGATGTTGCGGTTTCGGCAGCAAATGCAGCGGAAGACAGACCCATAGCAGCGGCAACAACCAGAGCTAATACTTTTTTCATTTTAATACCCTCGATTTGGTTTTTCATTCAACCCCACTGCGGGGCCGTTGAAATAACTATATCGCTGTAAATTCAGGGCTTCCGTGAGTCATTGGTATCGGCGTGTAACGATATGTACGAGATGGGGAATAAGCGGTAGAGAAGCCCGATAAGCCTGCGCTATCGGGCAATCTGGTTTAGCGAGGCAATGACAAATAACGCGATTCAAGGTGTTCGCGGAAGTACCGGCTACTGAGGGGTTCTCCGGTTGCCTGGGTAATGAGCTGCGCGGTGGTGTACCGGCTCCCGTGTTGCCAGATGTTTTGCCGCAGCCAGTCGAACAGGGCGGTGAAGTCGCCTTCGGCGATGTGTGCGTTCAGATTCGGTAACGCCCGGCTTGCGGCGCTGAACAGCTGCGCGGCATACATCGCGCCCAGCGTATAGGACGGGAAGTAGCCAAATCCGCCATCGGTCCAGTGAATATCCTGCATGCACCCGTCGCGGTAATTACCGTCGGTCGACAGTCCCAGCCAGGCCTGCATTTTCTCATTCCACAGCGCCGGTATGTCGTCAACGTCGATGTCGCCGTTGATCAGCGCCCGCTCAATTTCATAGCGTAAAATCACATGCGCAGGGTAGCTGACTTCATCGGCATCCACGCGGATGAATCCAGGCTTCACCTGCTGATTCCAGGCCATAAAGTTCGCCTCATCAAAGGCGGCTTGATCGCCAAAGTGGCGTTTAACCATTGGGATCAACTGCTTCAGGAATCCCTGACTGCGACCCAACTGCATTTCAAAAAACAGGCTCTGGGACTCATGGATAGCGGTAGAGCGTGCGAGCGCGATGGGCTGTCCGGGCCAGTTACGCGGCAGGTTTTGCTCGTAGCGCGCGTGTCCTGTCTCGTGGATGACGCCAAATAGTGCGCTGAGGAGTTCGTTTTCATCGTAACGCGTAGTGATCCGCACATCTTCCGGTACGCCGCCGCAGAAAGGATGGGCGCTAATGTCCAGACGTCCGCCGTTGAAATCAAAACCCAGCAACGCCATGGTTTCCAGTCCCAGTTCGCGCTGAACCGACGTTGGGAATGGCCCAACCGGCGCAACTAGTGGGCGCTGAGACTGTTTGGCAACTGCCTTATTCAGCAGGTCGGGAAGCCAGCTTTTCACATCCGCAAACAGCACATCCAGTTGCGCGCTGGTCATATCCGGTTCAAAGACATCCAATAGCGCATCGTAGGGTGTGCAGCCTTTGGCTTGCGCGCGTAAGCGCGCCTCTTCACGGCTGTATTTCACCACCTCTTTGAGATTTTCTGAAAAGCCTTGCCAGTCATTTGCCGGACGCTGGCTGCGCCAGGCATGTTCACAGCGGCTTCCCGCCAGAGATTTGGCCTCTACCAGCGACTCTGGCAGCAGTGAAGCCTGATGATGCAGGCGTGTCATTTCGCGAAGGTTTGCGTGTTCAATCTCGTCGAGATCCTCTTGCCCGGCAGCGGCAATCCACTGTGCCACGGTGGGGTCGGTAATGATTTGATGCTCCAGAACGCTCAGCTCTGCCAGCGCTTCGCCTCTGGCGCGGCTTCCTCCGGGAGGCATCATGGCAAACATATCCCAACTGGCGATGGCAGAGAGATGGGAAAAACGGGATAAACGCAAAAAGGTGCGGGTGAGTTGTTGATAGTTTTTATTGTCCATGTATCCTCTTCGGCGGAGTGTGCGGGTCATGACTCCTACCATAATAGGGCGTTTTGCTTAGCGGTACATTTTTTTAGTCTGCGAAGCGGTAGAATCGCCCCTCGAAAATAAAAACAAACACATACAGCATTATGAATCCGATCATTTGGGTTGTATTTGCTCTTCTGGCACTGGACGCCATCAGGGAAATGGTGGGGGCATCCTCCATCCTGGGAATGTGGTAGTTGGTTGTTAGTCGAGACAGGAAGAATACCCGGGCATAGCGTTTTACACATGGCGCGATGCCCGGGTTTCTTATCTTCAGGCGTGTAATCGATGGTGTAAGCGCGCGCCGACCAGAATCGCCAGCACCAGCATTAGCGCAATAAACCCGCCAACGCCGTTCCAGCCGTAGTCATGCCAGAATATGCCGCCGAGCGTCCCGGCAACGCTAGAACCTACGTAGTAGCTAAAGAGATAAAGCGACGATGCCTGACCTTTCGCCCGCCGCGCGCGAGGGCCAATCCAACTGCTCGCGACAGAGTGCGCGGCAAAAAAACCGGCAGAAAAAAGCAGCATACCGGCAAAGATCAACCATAAAGCGCTGAACAGTGTCATTAACAGACCCACCAGCATCACACCCGTCGAAAATAGCATCACCGGCCCGCGACCATAGCGGGTAGTCATGGCACCGGCTTTTGGCGAGCTCCAGGTCCCTGTGAGGTAAGCAACGGAAAGCAGCCCGACAACGGCCTGGCTCAGTTCCCAGGGCGAGAGCATCAACCGGTAGCCGATATAGTTAAACAGAGTGACGAATGACCCCATCAACAAAAAGCCTTCGGCGAACAGTAACGGTAAACCCCGGTCACGCCAGTGCAGACGAAAGTTGATAAACAGCGTTTTAGGTCGTAGCGAGGTGGGACGGAAATGACGGGACTCCGGCAATATTTTCCAGAACATTAATGCCGAGGCGAGCGCAAAACAGCCAATCGCCGCCAGCGCAATTCGCCAGTTGAAAAAATCGGTAAAGACCCCGCTGATCAGGCGTCCGCTCATTCCACCAATGGAGTTGCCACTAATGTACAACCCCATAGAAAACGCCACAAAACTGGGGTGAATTTCTTCACTCAGGTAGGTCATTCCCACCGCCGCAACGCCGCTTAGCGACAACCCAATCAATGCCCGCATGATCAGAATGCCATGCCAGCTGGTCATCATGGTTGACAGTAACGTACAGCAGGAGGCGAGAAGCAGAGCGGTCACCATCACCGGTTTGCGGCCGATGGCATCGGAAAGTGGGCCGGTAAACAGCAAACCAACGGCCAGCATGGCGGTCGAGATGGAAAGTGAGATACTGCTGTTGGCGGGCGATACGCCAAACTCATGGGACAGCACAGGCAAAATTGGCTGTACGCAATAGAGCAGGGCGAAAGTCGCCAGTCCGGCAGAAAAAAGCGCCAGTGTGACGCGCATAAACGGGGCGGTGCCGCGTTTTATAAATTGATTTGGCTGGGAAATAATCTGTTCATCAACATCGCTTGCCGGGGCGGTATCGACAATAGTAGTACGGCTCACGTGAAATCCTTGCTTAGCATCCCCGTAGTTGAGGTGACGGGCATGACCACCTGTAAAACTGACTCCTTACGCCATTTTTCGCGCCATTTGGGCCTGGGAATGTGTCCATCCCCTATCCAGACGGGCTGTAACTATAACGGCTGAAGAATCAGACTTAAGAGTAGGAAAATCAAAATATTCTGTCTAATATATTAATAATCTCAAATAATACTTTTAAAATATGAATATTGAGTTGCGTCACTTACGCTATTTTGTGGCGGTTGCGGAAGAACTGCATTTTGGTCGTGCCGCCGCCCGTCTTAATATTTCGCAACCGCCGCTGAGCCAGCAAATTCAGATCCTTGAGCAGCAGGTTGGGGCACGGCTGTTGGCGCGAACCAATCGCAGCGTGGCGTTGACGGCCGCCGGGCGGCAGTTTTTGGCCGACAGTCGGCAAATTTTGGGGCTGGTCAATGAGGCTGCGGCGCGGGCGGAGCGTCTGCATCAGGGAGAAGCGGGCGAATTACGCATCGGTTTCACCTCCTCTGCGCCCTTTATTAAGGCGGTCTCCGATACCCTTTCCGGGTTTCGCCTGGAATTTCCTGATGTACACATGCAGACCCGCGAAATGAATACCCGTGAGCAGATTGCGCCGTTGAGTGAGGGGGCGCTGGATATGGGATTGCTGCGCAATACGCTGCTTCCGGATACGCTGAACCGGGAGGTGATATTGCATGAACCGTTGATGGCGATGATCCCGCGCGAGCATCGTCTGGCGCAAAAACCGATGGTGACGTTGGTTGAGTTGGCGAAAGAGCCGTTTGTCTTTTTTGATCCCCACGTCGGGACAGGTCTGTATGACGATATCCTCGGGCTGATGCGTCGCTATAACCTGACGCCGGTCATCACCCAGGAGGTTGGGGAGGCCATGACTATCATTGGGCTGGTGGCGGCGGGGCTGGGCGTTTCGATTCTGCCCGCCTCCTTTAAACGCGTGCAGATTGAGGAAATGTGCTGGATACCGATCGCTGAAGCCGATGCTGTGTCGGAAATGTGGCTGGTCTGGCCGAAACACCATGAGCAAAGTCATGCCGCGCAACGGTTTCGTCATCAGTTGTTATCCGCAGTAAGTCGTGCTTAATTTAGTTTAAAAAGCGGTAAAAACGTGCGGTAAATCACACGGCTACGCAAAAATTTGACGGCAAGTGTTGAAGTCCTTCACCATAGCCTACAGATTATTTCGGAGCGCGAAAATAAAGGGAGTCAGAGGTGGTTGCTGATAGTCAGCCTGGGCATATCGATCAAATCAAGCAGACCAACGCGGGCGCGGTGTATCGCCTGATTGATCAGCTCGGACCGGTATCGCGTATTGATCTTTCTCGCCTTGCGCAATTGGCGCCTGCCAGTATTACAAAAATTGTCCGCGAAATGCTTGAAGCGCATTTAGTGCAGGAGCTGGAGATCAAAGAAGCGGGTAGCCGTGGTCGTCCTGCTGTTGGGTTGATGGTGGAAACCGAAGCCTGGCACTACCTGTCTATCCGCATCAGTCGCGGAGAGATTTTCCTCGCCTTGCGCGATCTGAGTAGCAAGCTGGTTGTGGAGGAGTGTCTTGAACTTCCACTTGTTGCCGACCTTCCGCTGCTTGATCGTATCATCACGCTGGTCGATCAGTTTTTTATCCGTCATCAACAGCAACTTGAGCGGTTAACCTCTATCGCCGTCACCATGCCAGGCATTATTGATACTGAGAATGGCATCGTCCACCGTATGCCGTTTTATGATGACGTCAAAGAGATGGCGCTGGGTGAAACGCTGGTACAGCATACCGGTGTGCCAGTCTATATTCAGCATGATATCAGCGCATGGACGATGGCCGAGGCGCTGTTCGGTGCATCACGCGGCGCGCGCGATGTTATTCAGGTGGTGATTGATCACAACGTGGGGGCGGGCGTCATCACCGATGGTCATTTGCTGCATGCGGGGAGCAGTAGCCTGGTTGAGATCGGTCATACGCAGGTGGATCCCTACGGTAAACGCTGCTATTGCGGTAATCACGGCTGTCTGGAAACCATTGCCAGCGTGGACAGCGTCCTCGAACTGGCGCAATTACGCCTCAATCAGTCGATGAGTTCTACGTTGCACGGTCAGCCATTAACGGTGGATTCGCTGTGTCAGGCCGCCCTCGAAGGGGATTTACTGGCGAAGGACATCATCAGCGGCGTCGGAAGCCATGTGGGGCGTATTCTGGCCATCATGGTGAATTTATTTAACCCGCAAAAAATCCTGATCGGTTCTCCATTAAGCAAAGCGGCGGATATTCTTTTCCCCGCCATTGCCGACAGCATTCGCCAGCAAGCGCTCCCGGCCTACAGTAAGAACATTGTCGTGGAGAGCACGCAGTTTTCAAATCAGGGAACGATGGCGGGCGCGGCGCTGGTAAAAGACGCGATGTATAACGGCTCTTTGTTGATTCGTCTATTACAGGGTTAACATTTTTTCACTGTCGTAAGAAAAATTGCGCTATCTCAAGCCGATTCCCCTTGTCATACCTTAGACTTTCTCCACTGTATTATTTTCCTGGCTTATATTTTTGAAGCATAACGGTGGAGTTAGTGATGCTGAAGCGTTTCTTTATTACAGGTACAGACACTTCTGTTGGGAAGACAGTGGTTTCCCGCGCATTACTACAAGCGTTAGCGTCAGGGGGTAAAACTGTCGCGGGTTACAAACCGGTCGCCAAAGGAAGCAAAGAGACCCCCGAAGGGTTGCGCAACAAAGATGCGCTGGTGCTGCAGAGTGTCTCTTCTATTGAATTGCCTTATGAGGCCATCAACCCGATTGCGTTAAACGAAGATGAAAGTAGCGTGGCGCACAGTGGTCCTGTCAATTACACCTTGCTGTCCAATGGGTTGGCGAGTCTGAGCGAAAAGGTGGATCACGTTGTTGTGGAAGGCACTGGCGGGTGGCGGAGTCTGATGAACGACCTTCGTCCATTATCCGAGTGGGTCGTGCAGGAGCAACTCCCGGTACTGATGGTGGTGGGGATCCAGGAAGGCTGCATCAACCATGCGCTGTTGACGGCCCAGGCCATTGCCAATGATGGGCTGCCTTTAATGGGATGGGTCGCAAACCGTATCAACCCAGGTCTTGCGCATTATGCAGGGATCATTGATGTGCTCGGTAAAAAAATCCCTGCGCCTTTGATTGGCGAACTGCCGTATCTTCCTCGCGCAGAGCAGCGTGAACTAGGGCAGTACATCCGCATGTCAATGCTTGGCAGCGTGCTGTCGGTAGATAGAGTCGTGGCGTAACGTTCGCGATAATACCGACGCGATTACGCAAGCCATCAGCAGTCCGGGGAGTAAACGATATTCCCCGGTCATTTCACAAATCATCAGCGTAGACATTATTGGCGCATGCGTAGTGGCCGCCAGTAGCGTCGCCATCCCCGTTAATCCCAGCAGAATCGCTATTTCATCCGGGCCCGGAAGCCAGATCCCCCACAAACGACCAAACAGCATACCGATTGACAGACCGACGAACAGGGTGGGGGTAAACACGCCGCCAGGTGCGCCGGAACCGCTACTGGCAAGCACGGCCAACAATTTACAGATGAAGATCCCGGCAATCACGGAAAGCAGCGGTGGGGATAACAAAAAGGATTGCACTACGCTATAGCCATTTCCCCAGACGGTTGGCGTCAACAGAGAAAGTAATCCGACCGCCAGTCCCCCCAACGCCAGTTGCCAGGGCGGCGTTAGCTGAAGCCGTAAAAAAACATTGTGAGCCGCCGTCATTGACCACGTCAGCAACGGACCGCAGAGACCGGCGACCAGCCCCATACTGATAATCAGGGCGTACTCCCGCACATGTAGGTCGAGTGACAGGTGAACCGTATAAAGCAGCGCGCTGTTGTCATTGAGTACGTGGGTGGTTAGCAACGCGACAACGGCGGAGATCACGACCGGTCCCAGTGACGCCAGCATTAATGTGCCGAAGAGAACCTCCGCGATGAACAGACTTCCGGCCAGCGGTGCATGATAAGCGCTCGACATACCCGCTGCGGCACCGCAGGCAATCCAGAGTTTCCACTCCTTACGGGGGGCAAAACGTTGCGCAAAGGCAGAGGCGGCCAGCGCAGCCAGCAGCACCATGGCACCTTCACGACCAATGGCGCTCCCCGTGGCAACCACCAGCAACGACGCCAGCGATTTCACCAGGCTGGAGCGGTAATCAAAGGTGTCATCCGTCTGCAGGGCTTCCATGTAATCGGTAGGCGCATGTGGGCGTTGCTGGTTCATTTTTTGCCAGCCCCATAGCAGGGCTCCGGCAACGAACCCACCGAGGGCTGGGGTGAGTAAACGCCTTAGCGGCGACAGCCCGGCTGCCGCATTGACCAGACTCCCGGTGTCATTACTCAAAAATAGCTTTTCGAGGAGCAGCATCGCATGGCGAAATCCGCTCACCGCCAGCGCGGCAAAAATTCCCATTAATGCGGCAAGCCATAAACGGCGAAACAGGGTGCGAAGATCGGGGTAAGCATGTAAACGATGCATGAATAATCGCAGTGTGATGTGATTTTGATAACGGTAGTTTGCGGTGAAATGCGAAAAGAAGCAAAACCGTCCGTGTCGATTTCCGTGGTTAGCGGAGGACGTTAACGCTTACCGACCCATAGAGACGATAAGCGTTCGCGACGCCCAGCCCGTTTCCTGGCAAATTTACCGGAACAGCGGTTTTACCGCGACGGGGATCAACAACTGTGACTGCCAACTGGCTAACGTATGCTGCGCCAGTTCGCCTAATGCCTGGTAAAATGGATGGTTGGCATTCTCAATGAAAACTTCCAGAAAACGGCTCGACCAGGGCAGCAGATGCCAGGCCAGAAGCTGTTCGCATTCCGTGTGGCGGTCATTCTCAGCGAGCCATGCGGCCAGCAGCAGAAGGGAGCCAAAATGATCTTCGGGTTCATTTTGCTGCATCTCAAACTGGATGCCGTTGTCTCGCATCCACTGGCGTAACGCCAGCGTGGAGTCGCCAAAAAGCACGCTTTCTCTGTCTAACCAGACGGAACCCCAGGGCGGTGAAGGCAGCGCCCACGGACCAACGAATAATCTCTGCCAGGCCTCAGACAGCGATTCATCGCACTCAGCCTGAAAAGAGGTCACCAGCGGCGTTAGCAGCGTCTGCGAAAGCGGCCACTGCGCCTGCCAGCTCTCAGTGGTTAATGCGTGGACCAGCGGGGTGGCTTCGCTACTTTCGGGGGCGTAGTAAAACAGGGCACCAAGCACCCGCGCCGCCATCGAGAATTCGTTAGATTGTGAAAATGAGGTCATGCAAAAATATCCTGAAAGGTGCGAGTTTCCCGCACGAGTTTATTAACCTGTAACTGCCATACCGGGCATCCTGAATCGTGTGGGCCAGTAACCGCAGTTTAGCCAGGGTTTTGCAGCATTTTAGCGGGAATCGCCCGCCACGACCAGAATTTGCCCCCGACAGAAACCAAACGCGCCGCTGAAACGCCAGCGGCGACGCAGTGACAGGGCTCAGACTTTCTCGATTTCCACCAGATTGGTGTGCTGTGGATTCCCTTTTGCCAGCGGTGAAGGGCGGTGCGTGGTCAGCGTGTTGACACAAGCGCCATGGTCAACTTTATCGCCTGACATATCGGCGTCATGCCAGGCACCCTGGCCCATGGCGCTTACGCCAGGCAGAATGCGCGGCGTAACCTTCGCGGGAATACGAAGTTCACCACGGTCATTAAATACGCGCACCATATCGCCGTTGGCGATGCCGCGTTTTTGGGCGTCTATCGGATTGATCCAGACCTCTTGTCGGCAGGCTGCTTTCAGAACGTCAATGTTTCCGTAGCTGGAGTGCGTTCTGGATTTATAATGAAAACCAAAGAGTTGAAGTGGGAATATGCTCCGTTTAGGGTCGTCCCACCCCTCGAACGTGGAGGCATAAATCGGCAGAGGGCTGATGACATCGCCTTTTTCCAGCTCCCAGGTGTTAGCAATGGTTGCCAGCCTGCTGGAGTAGATTTCGATTTTTCCCGACGGGGTTTTGAGCGGGTTCGCCAGTGGATCTTCGCGGAATTTTTTATAGGCGACGTAATGACCATTCGGGTCTTTACGTTTATAAATGCCCATTTTCCTTAAGTCGTCATAGGCGGGAAGTGCCGGATCTTTTTCCAGCATTTTGGCATACAAATAGTGCAGCCACTGCTCCTGTGTCCGTCCTTCGGTGAACCGCTGGTGAATATCCGGGCCAAGGCGTTTTGCCACTTCGCTCATAATCCAGTAAATCGGCTTACGTTCAAATTTAGGCGCAGTGGTCGGCTGGATAAAAATTAAATACCCCATATTCCCGGCCGATTCGTTGGGAATAATATCTTCCTGCTCGACGGTCATCAGGTCGGGTAGCAGGATATCGGCATACTTTGCCGAAGAGGTCATGAAGTTTTCGATCACGACGATCATTTCGCATTTCGATTCATCCTGCAAAATCTCGTGCGTTTTATTGATATCCGAGTGTTGGTTGGTGATGGTGTTGCCGGCATAGTTCCAGATAAATTTAATCGGCACGTCCAGCTTATCTTTACCACGAACGCCATCACGTATGGCCGTCATCTCCGGGCCGCGGACGATGGCGTCTGTCCAGCTAAAACAGGAAATTTGCGTTTTAACCGGATTTTTCGGCAGCGGCATGCGCTCAATCGTGATGGTGTACGTGGATTCGCGCGCACCGCTGTTGCCCCCGTGGATCCCCACGTTGCCGGTCAGAATCGGCAGCATGGCAATCGCGCGTGAGGTTAACTCGCCATTCGCCTGGCGCTGTGGCCCCCATCCCTGGCAAATATAGGCCGGTTTGGCGGTGCCAATTTCACGGGCGAGTTTCACAATGCGATCGACCGGGATGCCGGTAATGTGCGATGCCCACTGTGGCGTTTTGGCGGTGGCGTCTTCCCCCTGACCCAGAATGTAGGCTTTGTAATGCCCGTTGGCTGGCGCGTCAGCGGGGAGTGTTTTTTCATCGTAGCCGACGCAACAGGTGTCGAGAAAAGGCTGATCGACAAGATTTTCAGTGATCAACACCCAGGCGATTCCCGCAACCAGCGCCGCGTCTGTACCCGGCCGGATGGGGATCCACTCATCTTCACGACCCGCTGCGGTATCGGTGTAACGGGGATCAATGACGATCATCCTGGCATTCGAGCGTTCCCTGGCTTGTTCAAGGAAATAGGTAACACCGCCGCCGCTCATCCGGGTTTCAGCAGGGTTATTGCCAAACATCACCACCAGTTTGGTGTTTTCAATATCTGAGGTACTGTTGCCGTCATTTGAACCGTAGGTATAAGGCATGGCAGCGGCGATTTGCGCCGTGCTGTAAGTGCCATAGTGGCTGAGAAAACCGCCATAACAGTTCATCAGGCGGGCCACCAGCGAGGCATAAGGCGAGGAGCGTGTAATATTGCCGCCGACGATGCCGGAGGAGTAATTGATATACACGGCCTCATTACCGTATTTGTCTACGGTGTTTTTGAGGCTATGGCTAATAGTATCAAGCGCCTCTTGCCAACTGATCCGCTCAAACTTTCCTTCACCTCGTTTGCCCACGCGTTTCATTGGGTAATTGAGGCGGTCCGGGTGATTAATACGTCGACGAATAGAGCGTCCGCGCAAACAGGCGCGTACCTGATGATCGCCGTAAATGTCGTCGCCCGTGTTGTCGGTTTCAACCCGCCAGACTTCATTGTCCCTGACGTGAAGGCGCAGAGCGCAACGACTGCCGCAGTTAACTGAGCAGGCGCCCCAGACGACTTTATCGTCCTCCGGCTGCATTGCTTTTTGCACAGCTGCCGCCGCAGTACGAACTCCGAAGGGTAAAGAGAGGCCACCTGCGGCGAGCGCCAGTGAGCCAATGGCTGTGGATTTCACCAACGTTCTGCGGCTAATGCCTCCATGTTGCTCAACTCTGGACATCACTCACTCCATTATCGCAATCGTTATATAAATTGTTTTATATGGGAATTAGTACCCTGCTAATGATGCAATGAGTTTACCCTTGTGTAATGAAGGGGTATTAATCCACGTCAATATAAGGGATGCCCTCCGGGAGCGGAGGGCGAAAGGGGGATCACTGCGGTTCGACGGTGTGCCCATCCTGAGCAGGAGTGCTATTTGCAGGGGCGTTTCCGCTACTTGTACGGGTATAGAGGATTTTGTGGGTGTCGTTTGCACAATGCCCCACAACCTGCGAATCAGGCTGATCGGCCTGATCGTTCGGCACGATGTTTAAGGTAAAACTCGATTCTGCCACCCCGTTGTTGATGATCCGCTGCTCAATATCGCTTTTGACTCTTTCGCACGATTCCGGTGCAGCCATGACCCACGGGGACGCGGTCACCAGTAATAAGACGGCAATTCCTCTGGTTAGGTTCATCATTCACTCCTTCTGTAGAAAACGATAAATAAAGCATAGCATTTGTAGTATACCCCTCTGCATTTGAACGCAACCCATTGAAGGTTCTTAAAAATAACGCCGCTTCCCCAAATATCGCCAAAACGATACCGCCCGTGTGCCCCCAGACTTATTGCGACGAGTTGCCCTGATCGCGAACAAAAAACAACCGCCGTTGGTATACTTTGAGAGCGACCATGCGCGTATTCAATCTAAGGAGGTGCGCAATGGACATAGCAGAAGTGAAATCATTCGGTACGCCAGACGAAGTTCGCGAGTTTCCGAATGGACGACTGGAACTCCTGAATATCGGGGGAGCGATAGTCGGTCGTGCGGTGCTGGAGCTAGGTTGGCGATGGTCGACCTCCGTGCAGCCCATCGCGGGAACGAAGAGTTGTGAAGCACCTCATTTTCAGTATCACGTTGCCGGGGTGCTGCGGGTAAAAATGGACGATGGTTCTGAATTCGATTGTCTGCCCGGTAATTTGTCACGCATTCCCCCCGGCCACGATGCCTGGGTGGTGGGGGATGAACCGGTGGTCATTGTTGACTTCCAGGGAATGGTCGACTGGGCCAGGCATAAAGAGGGCGGCTGTACTGACTCGCCATAATGCAAAAAAGACCTGTACGATGATCATCATTCATCATCGTGTAGAGGGCCCATTCTTCGGCGTGGGCCTTTTCTTTGTGGACAAAACTATGGTGTAACCCTCTGTATTTGCTAATATGATTGAGAATCTTCCCTGTAACGCGGTGAATAATGTGACGAACAAGGCGCTCCTGAGTTTTCTGTGTGTGATGCTTGCTGGATGTGACAACGCAACAAGTCTGGTTTCGTACACGCCGGAAATGGCCAGCTTTTCCAATGAATTTGATTTTGATCCGTTACGTGGCCCGGTCAAAGATTTCAGCCAGACGTTAATGAATGATAAAGGCGAAGTGGCGAAACGGGTCAGCGGCACGTTATCGCAGGAAGGCTGCTTTGATACGCTTGAACTTCACGATGTGGAAAACAATACCGGCCTGGCATTAGTGCTTGACGCCAATTTTTATCGAGATGCCGAAACGCTGGAAAAAAGGGTGCGCTTGCAGGGGAAATGCCAACTGGCGGAATTGCCTTCGGCAGGGGTTGTCTGGGATACCGATGATAACGGTTTCGTCGTTAGCGCAGCGGGTAAAGAGATGAACGTACAGTACCGCTACGACGCCGATGGATATCCGTTGGGTAAGACCACGGTCACCAAAGACAATAAATTGTCGGTCAATTCTAAACCGTCTGCGGACCCGCTAAAAAAAATGGATTATACCGCCGTGACTCTGCTTAACGACCGGCCCGTGGGGAATGTGAAGCAAACCTGCGAATATGACGCCCACGCCAACCCGGTCAACTGCCAGCTTATTATTGTCGATGAAAGCGCTAAACCAGCAGTTGAACGGAGTTACACCATTAAAAATACCATTGAGTATTACTAAACCGCAGTTTACTGCGCGGTGGGTTTTAGCAGGTTAGACGTTGGCGTTTTGTGTTGCGCCAAATACTGCTGCTGGAAGATACACATCCGAATGGTATTGCGGTATTCGCCGTTGATAAAAAACTCATGAATTAATTCACCTTCTATCATAAATCCTAATTTGCGATAGATGTGAATCGCTTTCTCGTTTTCTTTATCGACGATCAAGTACAGCTTGTAGAGGTTGAGCACGGTAAAACCGTAATCCATCGCCAGTTTTGCTGCGCGAGAGGCCAGACCTTTCCCCTGATAATCCGGAGAAATAATGATCTGGAATTCGGCCCGGCGATGCACATGGTTAATTTCGACCAGTTCAACCAGACCGACTTTCTCGCCGTTGCATTCCACGACAAAGCGGCGCTCGCTCTGGTCATGAATGTGTTTGTCATACAGATCTGACAGCTCGACAAAGGCTTCATAGGGTTCTTCAAACCAATAACGCATCACGCTGGCGTTATTATCGAGCTGGTGTACAAAGCGTAAATCTTCGCGCTCAAGCGGGCGTAGTTTGACACTCTGGGCGCTTGTCATACGATATCCTTACATTCCTTCGTGAACTTTTATTTAAGGTGCAACAGTGCGACCGGTGCGACGATCCAGGCAGCGAAGGGTATTCGGTTCCCAGTACGCGTTGATATTCGCGCTTTGTTCACATTTATCGCGCTTATCAAACGCCGCGTCAGCTTTGTCCCACTCTTTTTCTGTGCGTGTATTCACTTTATTGCGCAGCTTACGCGTGTCGTTCCACTGCTCTTTTTCCATCGCGGCCTGCTGACGGCTTTGTGCGCTGTCACCGGATTCAATCACCAGTTTGCTGGTTTCTGCCATTGCACAAGTGGTGTACATGACGGCACCCAGCGTAAGCATTGCCGTCAGGCACAGGCGTTTGCTAAGTGTTTTGTTCATTGTCAGTTCCTTTAAATGAATGGGCTAAAAGCAAATTAATGCGTCCAAATTCTACACTATTTCGGCGCGCAGGGCATACCCGCCTTAAGGGCATGGATACGCTGAGGATATTCTGACGTATCATGGTTAAATCAACGGTCACTCAATATCCATAATGTTAAAAATCACGCTACTCTTTTTTGTCACCGCGCTCTGCGAAATTATCGGCTGCTTTTTACCCTGGCTCTGGCTTAAGCGGGGCGCAACGGCCTGGTTGCTGGTCCCGGCGGGCGTTTCACTGGCGCTGTTTGTCTGGTTGCTGACATTGCATCCGGCGGCCAGCGGACGAGTCTATGCGGCCTATGGCGGTGTCTATGTTTGCACGGCCTTGCTGTGGCTGCGTTTTGTCGACGGCGTAAAGCTCAGTGTCTATGACTGGTCAGGCGCAGCGGTCGCGCTCTGTGGCATGTTGATCATCGTGGCAGGCTGGGGGCGCGTTTAAGCGTCCCATTTTGTGACGAATGAGCGATTTTTTGATCGCTATACTTGTATGGTAGTAGCTCAGTCCGGTAAATTCCCTGCATCACACAAGAGATGTAAGGAATAAAAATGAAGATTGTAGGGGCTGAAGTCTTTGTCACCTGTCCGGGACGTAACTTTGTTACGCTGAAGATTACGACGGAAGACGGTATTACCGGTCTTGGCGACGCCACGCTGAATGGCCGTGAGTTGTCGGTCGCATCGTATCTGAAAGATCATCTTTGCCCTCAACTGATTGGCCGTGACGCGCACCGCATCGAAGATATCTGGCAGTTCTTTTACAAAGGCGCCTACTGGCGTCGTGGCCCGGTCACGATGTCGGCCATCTCTGCTGTTGATATGGCGCTGTGGGACATCAAAGCGAAAGCCGCCAACATGCCGCTGTATCAGTTACTGGGAGGTGCTTCTCGAGAAGGCGTGATGGTGTATTGCCACACTACCGGTCATACGGTCGACGATGTGCTGGAAGATTATGCGCGTCATAAAGAGATGGGGTTTAAAGCGATCCGCGTGCAGTGCGGTGTACCGGGTATGAAAACCACCTACGGCATGGCGAAGGGGAAAGGGCTGGCTTACGAGCCTGCGACAAAAGGGCAGTGGCCGGAAGAGCAACTGTGGTCAACTGAGAAATACCTCGACTTTACCCCCAAACTGTTTGAAGCCGTGCGCAGCAAATTTGGTTTTGATGAGCACTTACTGCACGACATGCATCACCGCCTGACGCCCATCGAAGCGGCGCGTTTTGGTAAGAGCATTGAAGATCACCGCCTGTTCTGGATGGAAGATCCCACACCTGCGGAGAACCAGGAATGTTTCCGCCTGATCCGCCAGCATACGGTCACGCCTATCGCGGTCGGCGAAGTCTTTAACAGCATCTGGGATTGTAAGCAGCTGATTGAAGAGCAACTGATCGACTACATTCGCACCACGATTACACACGCGGGCGGCATTACTGGCATGCGGCGTATTGCTGATTTTGCCTCACTGTATCAGGTTCGTACCGGTTCACATGGTCCATCCGATCTCTCACCGGTTTGTATGGCAGCTGCGCTGCACTTTGACCTGTGGGTGCCGAATTTCGGGGTTCAGGAATACATGGGATATTCCGAGCAAATGCTGGAAGTTTTCCCGCATAACTGGACGTTTGACAACGGTTATATGCACCCTGGCGATAAACCGGGTCTGGGTATTGAGTTTGATGAAAAACTGGCGGCGAAATATCCCTACGAACCGGCCTATTTGCCTGTAGCACGTCTGGAAGATGGCACTTTGTGGAACTGGTAATTTAAGCGAATTAGTTAATACAGGATATTAAACATGGACTTCATTAATGATCGCTTTATGATCGACAATGAAGTCGGTGCTCGGTTGTATCAAGACGTCGCAAAAGATCTGCCGATCATCGATTATCATTGCCATCTTGAAGCAAAAGATATTTACGAAAATAAAAGCGTTGAAGATATTACCCAGCTTTGGCTTGCTGGCGACCATTATAAATGGCGTGCGATGCGGGCAAATGGCATAGATGAGCGTTTTATTACCGGTGATGCAAGTGCTGAAGAGAAATTCCAGGCATGGGCCGAAACAGTAGAAGCTGCTTTTGGTAATCCACTTTATCACTGGACTCATCTGGAACTGAGTAAATATTTTGACTGCAATGTGAACCTCGATAGCCAGAACTGGCGTGAAGTGATGGAACATTGTAATCGGGTTATTAAACAAAACAATTTTAAACCACGTTATTTAATGGAGTATTCAAACGTAGAGGCTATTTGTACAACCGATGCGCCGCTGGATTCTCTCGAGTATCATCGATTATTAAAACAGGATAAAACCTTTTCTATTAAGGTTCTACCGACATTTCGCCCGGATGATGTGTTTAATGAAAACGCAATTGAGTTTGCACATTTTATTACGCAACTTTCTCATCTTACGGATGTTGGGATAGACTCGTTCGGAAGTTTTGCCGAGGCCATTGGCAAACGTATTGACTGGTTTCATGTGAACGGCTGTCGTATTTCCGATCATGGTCCGGTCAGTATTGATTATCAGGCAAGTGAACCGGAACATGTGAATCTCCTTTTTTCACGGAAGGCGGGAGGCGTGCTCCTGACGGGGGCAGAAGAAGCGCAGCTCAATAGCGCGATTTTTGTCATGCTTGCCGGGCACTACAAGGCCAGAGACTGGGGGATGCAGATTCACTTTGGTGCGATCCGTAATAATAACAGTCAAAAGCGTCAGCAATTGGGCATTAATACGGGTTTTGATTCGATTAACGATCAGTCTTCTCTGGCGTCATCTCTCAATCAGTTGCTGGATGCAATGGCAAAGGCAAACGCGTTGCCGAAAACGATCCTTTATAACCTCAATGCGACCTATAACGATGTGGTTGCGACGACTATCGCTAATTTCCAGAGTGCGGAATACGGCGTTAATTCGCCAATGCAGTTTGGTTCCGGTTGGTGGTTTAATGATACGCGACGCGGGATGGAGAATCAGTTAAATAGCCTGGCCGATCAGGGATTACTGATGCATTTCATCGGTATGTTGACGGACTCACGTAGTTTTGTTTCCTATACCCGGCACGACTATTTTCGCAGAATACTCTGCAATCTTATCGGCGGATGGGTCGAAAAAGGTGAGGTGCCGAATAACCAACAAATCCTGACGCGAATGATTAGAAATATTTGCCACGATAATGCCAATAATTATTTTAAATTCTGAGACGTTTTGTTGAGGATAGAACATGACTCGTACCAATAGAAAAATAACGATTCCAACCAGTATCGGCTATGGCATGACCGATATCATGGGAGGCGGCGCATTTACGGTTATTGGCGCATGGCTCCTTTTTTTCTATACCACTTTTGTTGGTCTGTCGCCAGTTGAGGCTGCATCAATAGTGGCGATCGCAAGGATAGTCGATGCGATTGTTAGCTTATTTATGGGCTCTTTTACTGACCACTTTTATAAAAATGCGCTGGGTAAAAAATTTGGCAGAAGACGTTTCTTCTTGCTCATTGGCGCGCCATTAATGCTGGTTTATATTTTACTGTGGGTGACTGGAATGAATTTCTGGTTCTACCTTTCAGTATACCTGGCGTTTGAAATTATCGCTGCGATGGTCCTGATCCCGTGGGAAACATTGCCTTCGGAAATGACAAAGGATTTTAACGGACGGACGAAGCTTTCCACCTGTCGTATGTTTCTTTCTGCAACCGGGACTTTTCTCGCGACCTTCATTCCGGGGTTGTTGATCGGTCATTTCGGGGAACATGACCCGAATGCCTATTTTATCAACGGCGTGGTCTTTGCTGTGATGTTTATGGTCTGCGTATTTATTTCCTGGAAAGTGACATGGGAACGTGAGTTAACGCCGGAAATGCAGGCAGAACTTGAGCGCAGTAGTCAACCCACTACACTTGCGGAAAAGGTGGCGATGGTAGGACGACTGTTCAAAGAATATGCCTCAACGTTAAAAGTGCGTGCGTTCAGAAAACATCTGGCCATTTACCTTTTTTCCTTTACCGCGAAAGATGTCTACAACACCGTCTTTGTCTTTTTCTGTGTTTACTGCCTGAACGTTTCTTCAGCACTGGCAGGGACATTGTTGTCAATGAGCATCGTTGGATTACCCGTCACACTTCTGGCAGGGGTCGCGATCATTAAATACGGTCCATCACGGCTTTATGTTTTTGCCTACACATTGATGATGCTGTGTCTCATCGGCCTCTTTATGGTGTACCAGTTCCCGGGGGATAACAAAGTCACATTGCTGGTGGTTCTTGCTGCGGTGTATCAGGTGGGGCGTTGCGTGCTGGAGTTCACGCCATGGAACGTCTTCCCGTTCATTCCGGACATTGATGAAATGATCACCCGCCAACGTCGTGAAGGTCTGTTTGCGGCAGTGATGACCTTCTCCCGTAAGACGACAGTTGCTATCGCGACCTTCATCGTGGGGTTGATGTTGCAGAGTGGCGGATTTGTGAAGGGGAGTCAGGTTCAGCCTGAACAAGCCGTTAATACCATTGCTACGCTGCTGTTTGCAGGGACTGCGGGGCTGTTAATTCTGGCGCTGTGGCAGGCGGTAACCTTCCATCTGAATAAACGAACCCACAAAATTTTTGTCGATGAAGTTGATCGTTTAAAAGCCCACGGTGCGAAGCAGGATGTGGACCCTGAAACCCGCCGCATTGTCGAAGACCTGACGGGGTATTCTTATGACGCGCTGTGGTGCGAAACGGATAAGACGGCTGTCAAGAAAACGCACTCAACCATCACGATGAGTTAATAAAAGACATCCCTGGCGTGAGTCAGGGATGTCAGATAACTTCAAAACGATGTCATACCAATTGCTAAAAGCTTAATTCAAATCAAAACATACAACCATACAGGCGTTACTCTGAGACGGTCCTGATTTCATTAAAAAGTAGGTCATACAATGCAAAACAAGCTCTTAACGGCAAAGGCTGCGCTTCCGGAATACGATCGTACCAAACTGGTGCCGCGTATTGTTCATCTGGGATTTGGTGCGTTTCACCGTGCGCATCAGGGAGTCTACACCGATATTCTGGCAGCAGAGCACAACAGTGACTGGGGATATTGTGAAGTCAATCTGATCGGCGGGGAGCAGCAGATTGCCGACCTGAAACAACAAGATAACCTGTATACCGTGGCAGAAATGTCGGCAGATGCGTGGACGGCAAGAGTTGTCGGCGTGGTGAAAACTGCTCTTCATGCCCAGGTTGATGGTCTGGACGCTGTACTGGCCGCGATGTGCGAGCCGCAGGTTGCCATTGTTTCCCTGACGATTACTGAGAAAGGGTATTGTCATTCTCCGGCGACAGGGCAACTGATGCTGGATCACCCAATGATCGCCGCCGATCTGCAAAACCCACAGCAGCCTAAATCCGCAGCGGGGGTTATCGTTGAAGCGCTGGCGCGCCGTAAAGCGGCAGGTTTGCCTGCATTTACCGTGATGTCCTGCGATAACATGCCTGAGAACGGTCATGTAATGCGTAATGTGGTGACCGCGTATGCCGGTGCCGTTAATGCCGAACTGGCGCAGTGGATTGAACAAAACGTCACGTTCCCTTCCACGATGGTTGACCGAATCGTGCCTGCCGTCACTCCTGATACGCTGGACAAAATTGAACAGTTAACCGGTGTTCGCGACCCTGCGGGTGTAGCGTGTGAGCCGTTCCGTCAGTGGGTGATCGAAGACAACTTTGCAGCAGGGCGTCCGGAATGGGAAAAAGCCGGTGCCGAACTGGTTGCCGATGTCATCCCGTTTGAAGAGATGAAGCTGCGCATGCTCAACGGTAGCCACTCTTTCCTGGCATACCTTGGCTATCTGGCCGGTTATCAGCATATCAATGATTGTATGGGAGACGAAAATTACCGTCTCGCAGCGCGTGCGTTGATGCTGCAGGAACAGGCGCCGACCCTGAAAGTGACAGGGGTCGATCTCAAACGTTACGCCGACTTACTGATTGAACGCTACAGCAACCCGGCGCTGCGTCACCGGACCTGGCAGATTGCGATGGACGGAAGTCAAAAACTGCCTCAGCGTATGCTGGACTCTGTGCGCTGGCATCTGGCGCATAACAGCAGCTTTGATTTACTGGCGCTGGGTATTGCAGGATGGATGCGCTATGTCGGGGGGGGGGACGAGCAGGGCAATGCGATTGAGGTCAACGATCCGCTGCTTCCTGTTATTCAGAAAGCGGTTCAGGCGAGTCAGGAAGGTGAAAGCCGCGTTCAGGCGTTGCTGGGCATTGACGCGATCTTCGGCAATGAGCTGCCGCATGAAGGTCTGTTTACCCGTAAAGTGACTGACGCGTATCTGTCTTTGTTGGCTGATGGCGCGAAAGCGACCGTGGCAACGTACGTCGCGAAACTGAAATAACCGTACTGAAATTGTCGAAATGTGTTGGATGTAGCCGGGAATAGCGATGTCGCTTCCCGGCAGTAACATCATCGTTATGCCGCCAGGGGCGGCATTGACACCCTTAGTTCATGCCGAGACGAATCAGTTCGATGGGCGCAAACTTACCCTCACAACCTTCAACTTGCACGGTTTTCCCGCGACGGATCTGTGCTGCATCAAGGCCATCGGTGTCAATTGAGGTAATTTTCCCCGTATGTCCTGTGCCGCTAATCATGACCCGACTGCCAGTGGTGATTGCGTTACGGTTACGATCGTATGTCATCATGGTGTTTTCTCCTTTCTAACTTACCGTCAAAGCCCGCGGGCTTTTAGTCCCACGTAACGGGCGTCATATAAATACGCCTCTTGCGAAGGATTTTTTTTGTTTTTGATCAAGCTCACGGCTTTTTGGGTAAGAATGTGCAGGGAGAAAAACGAGAGAGAACTCACCCCATGAGGGGTGAGGGGGAAAATTATTCTTCGCTAAACCAGTCGCTGTTTTCCTGGCGAATAAGCTGTACGGATTCACCGATTTCCTGCAGGTGGACGGTCATCGCACGTTCAACGGCATCAGCGTCATGCTTCTCGAGCGCAGCAAAAATATCGTGATGTTGTCTGAGCAGCATCTCAGGCGGCGACACGTGATCCAGGCTCATATAGCGCACACGGTCAATGGTCGCTTTAATATTCTCAATGGTGTCCCAGGCCAGTTGGCAATCGGCGATGGTCGCCAGTTTCTGGTGAAACTCATCATCAAGCTGGAAGAAGTCATTAAGCTGTTTACGGTCAATCGCAATACGCTGCTGGTGCAGGTTCTGTTCCAACTGATAACACTGGCTGTCTGTCATCATTGATGCAGCGCGACGAGCAACCGCACACTCTATCGCCTGACGGACAAAACACCCATTCTGCACCTGCGACAACGAAATTTTGTTCACATAGCTACCGCGCTGTGGACGGATCTGGATCAGTCCATTTTCCGCCAGCTTGATAAACGCTTCTCGCACGGGCTGGCGCGAAACATTAAAGCGTACAGAAACTTCTTTTTCAGAAAGCGGTGTGCCAGGTGCAATCAGGCAATGCACGATGTCACGACGAAGAATACGGTATATTTGCTGATTTACCGGCTGTGTAGGGTTGAGTTGCGTTTCGACGGTCATGTGCTCTTACTTTTTAGAGAGTTAACCCGGTTATTCTACCATTTATTTGCCGTGGGCTATACCCGGCCAGAGGCCGGGTAACGTAATTAGTTTCGATGAACGCTCAGTCCGGCAAAGGATTGTGTTACGGGCATCATTTCCAGGGTATTGATATTCACGTGAGCGGGTAATGTGGCCACCCACCATACCGCTTCGGTCACATCTTCTGGCGTTAATGCCGTTGTGTTTTCATAGGCTTTGCCTGCTTTCGCATCGTCACCTTTGAAGCGAACGTTTGAGAACTCGGTTCCACCGACCAGCCCCGGTTCAATATCCGTGACGCGAACCGCGGTACCGTGTAAATCGGTGCGCAAATTTAGGCTGAACTGACGAACAAACGCCTTGGTGGCACCGTAGACATTGCCACCCGCGTACGGCCAGTTGCCCGCCGTGGAGCCAATGTTGATGATATGGCCATGATTACGCTCAACCATGCCCGGCAGCACGGCGCGAGTCATATAAATCAGGCCCTTATTGTTGGTATCGATCATGGTTTCCCAGTCGTCAACGTTGGCTTTATGCGCAGGTTCAAGCCCGAGAGCCAGCCCGGCGTTGTTGACCAGAATATCTATGTTGCGCCAGTTGGCAGGGAGCGAGGCCAGCATTTGTTCAATGGCTGCGCGATTGCGCACATCCAGTTGTGCCGTTAGCAGGTTCTCTCCCAGCTCATCTTTTAACTCCTGAAGGCGTTCCTGGCGGCGGCCTGTGGCAATCACTTTATGACCATTCGCAATAAAACGACGTGTAATGCACTCACCAAAGCCTGCCGTTGCACCGGTAACTAAAACGATCATCTCACTGTTCCTCAACGCTTTTTGTGTTGTACTACCATAGCACGCGATATCTGTTAGGGGGTAATCCTGGTTAACGAGATTGCGGTCATTTCCAGGGAGGCCTACTCTATTCAAGAAATCGTTTTCGGGAGTGAAAGATGTCGTTAACAAATCCATTCTTAAGTAACAGTGTGTTGCCGTATCAGGCCCCGCGTTTTGATCTGATTGAAGACCGCCATTACCGTCCCGCCTTTGATGAAGGAATGCGGCAAAAACGCGCAGAAATCGATGCGATTGTACGCAACCCCGAGGCTGCGGATTTTTCCAATACCTGCATAGCGCTGGAGCAAAGCGGAGTGTTACTGACGCGCGTCACCAGCGTATTTTTCGCCATGACGGCGGCGCATACCAACGATGAATTGCAGCGTCTTGATGAGGCGTTTTCCGGCGAACTCGCCGCGCTGGCGAATGATATCTATCTCAATAGCGCCCTGTTTGCGCGCGTGGACGCCGTCTGGCAGCAGCGTCAAACGCTGAAACTGGATGCAGAATCCTTACGGCTGGTGGAGGTGATTCATCAGCGCTTCGTCCTGTCCGGGGCGCAACTTAGTGATGCCGATAAGGACAAACTGAAACGGCTGAACACCGAGTCAGCGACGCTAACCAGTCAGTTTAACCAGCGATTGCTGGCGGCGAACAAATCGGGTGGACTGGTGGTGGATGCGGCTCACTCGCTGGAAGGTTTAAGTGCCGAAGAGATTGCCCTCGCCGCACAAGCCGCCACAGAGAAAGGGCTTTCGGCGCGTTGGTTAATTCCGTTGCTTAACACCACGCAACAACCGGCGCTCGCCGCGCTGTGCGACCGACAGACGCGGGAAAATCTCTTCAAGGCGGCATGGCACCGGGCAGAAAAAAATGATGCCAATGACACGCGCGCCATTGTGTTGCGTCTGGTGGAAATTCGTACTCAGCAGGCAAAACTACTGGGCTTTGCCCATTATGCGGCGTGGAAAATTGCCGATCAGATGGCGAAAACGCCCGAGGCCGCACTGGCGTTTATGCGGGCTATTGTTCCCGCTGCGCGTCAGCGTGCGCTTGATGAACAGGCTGAGATCCAGAAAATCATTGATCAACAGCAGGGTGGATTCACGGTGCAACCGTGGGACTGGGCGTTCTATGCCGAGCAGGTACGGCGCGAGAAATTCGCGCTGGATGAAACGCAGCTCAGGCCGTACTTCGCTTTAGACACGGTTCTGAACGAAGGCGTTTTCTGGGCGGCAAACCAGCTGTTTGGCATCAAATTTATTGAGCGTTTTGATATCCCGGTTTACCACCCTGATGTTCGCGTCTGGGAAATATTCGACAGTGACGGCGTCGGACTGGCGTTATTTTACGGTGATTTCTTCGCGCGTGAGTCAAAAAGCGGCGGCGCCTGGATGGGTAACTTCGTCGAACAGTCCACGCTCAACGAAACCAGACCGGTCATTTACAATGTCTGTAACTACCAAAAACCGTCCGCAGGACAACCGGCGTTATTGCTCTGGGATGATGTGATCACGCTGTTCCATGAGTTCGGACATACGTTGCATGGGCTATTTGCGACCCAGCGTTACGCGACGCTTTCCGGGACCAATACGCCACGTGACTTTGTTGAGTTCCCGTCGCAGATCAACGAACACTGGGCGAGCCATCCTGCTGTTTTTGCGCGTTACGCCCGGCATGTTGAAACGGGGGAAAAAATGCCTGATGCGCTGCAAGACAAAATGCGCAAGGCGAGCCTGTTCAACAAAGGCTATGACATGACAGAGTTACTGAGCGCCGCTTTACTGGATATGCGCTGGCATACCTTGTCGGCGGACGACTCTGTACCCGGCGTGGACAGTTTTGAACCGCAGGCGTTAGCGGCGGAGGAGATAGATCTTCACGCCGTCCCGCCGCGATACCGCAGCAGTTATTTCGCCCATATTTTTGGCGGCGGTTATGCGGCAGGGTATTACGCCTATCTGTGGACGCAAATGCTGGCAGATGATGGCTATCAGTGGTTTGTCGAGCATGGCGGATTAACGCGTGAAAATGGCCAGCGCTTCCGGGAGGTGATTTTGTCACGGGGCAATAGCACTGATTTAGCTCAACTTTATCGCCAGTGGTGCGGCCACGATCCGCGAATCGAACCGATGTTGTTGAACCGTGGGTTAAACGGATAAGGCATTTTATTGCCTGAAAAAGAGCCGGGTGCGATGCCCGGTTTTCCATCATGACGTTCGTTATCGGGCAAATTGACGGGAAGCGATAACGCACAGAATGACACCCAGCGTTATGAATAGCATAAGAGGACTGACGGTTTCATTAAGGAGGGTGGCTGACAGACCAAGACCAAAGAAGGGCTGTAGAAGCTGTAGTTGACCGACAGCAGCAATACCACCAATCGCCAGCCCTTTGTACCAGAAAATAAAACCTATCAACATACTGAAAAGAGAGACATATCCCAACGCAATCCAGGCTGAAGTGCCTATGCCACTGAAGGTATCAGGTATCGTAAAAAGGGATGCCGTCAGCATAAAAGGCAGCGAAAGAATCAATGCCCAACTGATAACCTGCCATCCCCCCAGAACGCGAGTCAGTTTTGCGCCTTCAGCGTACCCCAGACCGCAGGCAACTACGGCAGCAAGCATCAGAAGATCATCCGTCACTGAGCCAGACGCGTTCTTTGAGAGTGCAAAGCCAATAACGAGCAGGCTGCCGATGACCGAGAAGATCCAGAATGCCGGTCTGGGACGCTCACCACCACGCAAAACCCCAAAGATAGCGGTCATAAGAGGCAGAAGCCCTAAAAATACAATGGAATGCGCTGAGGTTACATGTTTCAGTGCCATCGCGGTCAGTAGAGGGAATCCAATGACAACGGTGAGTGACACAATGAGCAGCGGCGCAATTTGCGAGGCATGTGGGCGTCTTTCTCGTAAACCGAAAATCAGCATTATTGCCAGCATGCCGGCAATGGATGCTCGCAGGAACGTAAGAAATAGTGGGTCGAAATTAAGTACGGCAACACGCGTGGCCGGCAGCGAACCACTGAAAATCACAACGCCCAGCAAACCATTTAGCCAGCCCGAAACCGAACCCGTTTTATGTATCACTGAATTAACCATAGTTTCCTCACTTTATACATTTTGCCCACATTCTTGAGCGTTCGTGAGGCGGATGGTAATCTCGCCAATCTGATACAATCAAATAATTGTCATGGATACATTTGGTGAAAGCACGTTATAAAGCCATTGTGGATAGATTTGCGAATATGATTCGAAACGGGGATATTTCGGGCGGTACCCGTTTGATGACGCACAGGGAACTCTCGGCGCAGGAACACATCTCCCTGGCTACGGCAACGAGGGTATATAGCGAACTGGAAGCAATGGGTCTGGTCAGCGGGGAAACTGGTCGAGGAACGTTTGTTAGAGAAATTTCACTGCCATATGGCCACGGCGTTGATCAACATGCTGTGGCGACGGACGTTCTTGACCTCAACTTCAACTATCCGTCTTTACCCGGCCAGGGGGAGCTGTTGCGTGACGCGCTCAGACAGGTATCTGCGGTCGGCGATCTTGAATCGCATCTGCGCTATCAACCTCATGCAGGCAGGCTGTCTGAACGCGAGATTATCGTAGGTCATCTTTCATGCCACGGGTTTCAGCCCACAGCAGACAATGTAGTCATCGTTAATGGCGCGCAGCATGGTCTGACCGTGACGGTAATGGGGCTGTTAAGACCAGGAGATGTTGTGGCAGTGGATGCACTCACCTATCCGGGATTTAAAGCGCTGGCCGAACTGTACCATCTTGAGCTTCTCGCTATACCCTATCATGCCAATGGCCCAGATCTGACCGCCCTAAGGCAGCTTTGCCAGAAACGACATGTACGGGCGGTTTATACTATGCCGACTCTGCATAACCCCCTGGGTTGGGTGCTTACTCAAAACCAACGCACAGAACTGGTCAAAATAGCCCGCACCCACGACCTGATCATTATTGAGGATGCGGCCTACGCGTATCTGATAAGCAGGACACCACCACCGATTGCGTTTTTTGCCCCTGAGCGTACCGTGTATGTCACGGGTTTTTCGAAGAATGTGGCGACAGGCCTTAGAGTGGGTGCGGTTATCTGCCCCGAAGTATACAAG
This sequence comes from Citrobacter sp. R56, assembly GCF_016811995.1. Classification (GTDB taxonomy): domain Bacteria; phylum Pseudomonadota; class Gammaproteobacteria; order Enterobacterales; family Enterobacteriaceae; genus Citrobacter_D; species Citrobacter_D enshiensis. Next base: position 2,386,413 of record NZ_CP069159.1, on the reverse strand, counting down.
CCTGCTCTGGAGAGGGCGGTTCGCGCGACAACCTGGAATACGCCTTCAGTAATGACTACCCTGGTATGTAACTGGATTCAGGATGGAACAGTGGCTCGTTTCGAAAAACTCAAAAGACGTGACGCACGCCAGCGGCAATCTGTGCTGAGGGAAACCTTAGGTCATATCCCTTGTATAACACATCCGGTGTCGTACTTTGCCTGGCTTCCTCTTCCGGACGAATCACGCGCGGATCGGGTCGTAAAAGATCTGATGAACAGCAATATTTCGGTTTCTGCGGCCGACCCTTTCTGTACCTCGTCCACGACGCCTCAGGCTATAAGAATCGCACTTGGCTCGGTGATCATTCCTAATTTGCGCCAGGCTCTGGAAAAGATCCGTGATGCCATTGAATTAGAACAGTGCCGTTAGCTATATGGAGATGATGAACATTGATGACAGCTAAACCCTAACCAGGGGGCATAATCAGTATGTCGGAAGATCTCTAAAAGTGAATGGCGCGGATTTCAGGAATACTTACAACTACACATTGAACGTCAAGAACTTTTCAACTGATGACAGTGCAAACGTCATCCGACATGTGGTTCCGCAGCCAGATCCCGCGCACCACGCGGGCTAGAGCCTCTCGGCGGCATCCAACACCTCTTGGTGACATATAAAAGTGCGTACGCGCTTTACTGAATCTTCCGATAAAATCTATCGTCATCGAACAAACCAAACTCGCTCTGATGAGGTTCGGCAGCTGTCATTTCGTGACAGAACCCCCGGTGCGATGCAGCCACAAGAACAAGAAGGCGATCGGCATGACCCCAATGGTTCGTATTGCGGCTCTGACCAACTACCTGGAGGAGGCCCGCTACCTGATCAACGAAGTGCACCTCGAACGGGTTTTGCGCTACATGGAGAACCTGCGCTACTCGCTCAGCCGAATTGCCTGCCCGCCTGGCTATGGGATGCCCAGTTTGTACCGTAATAACTTCATAAAATGCGATCATGGCAAAGTGAAACGGATAATCGGCGTCACGCTGGGATTCAAGTCCACGAAGAGAGCTTACGGCACAATCAAAGGTATTGAGGTGATGCGTGCACTATGCAGAGGCCAGACCTCGCCGTTTTCTTATGGTAATCCCCTGGGTGAGATGTCTGGTAAGCAGAGTCTTTGAAATATAAGGCTTTCAATCACACATAGCTCTACCTCATTGTAAAATTTGCAACAATGCTGCTGGTTCATCAACCAGTACGGCATGTCGCTGGCTGCCTGGCGACGGGAGTATACGGGGGCGGGAATCAGAGTGAGGTTTCGCTGGGGCGGGCTTTTTTAGGCCGGGGAGAATGTCAATTACCAATCGCCAAAATTGCAGAGGTGCGAGACAGAATGCTTGTGATGGGCATGCAGTTATTGTGACGCCAGAGCAATGGAATGCAATCCGGACAGGGTAAATGCGATTTTGCGGGATTTCAAATGCGATTAGCTACATTCAGGCAGGAGAAAAACCATGCAAGAGAAAAACGACACTTTGCACTTCAAGAAGTATCTGCCTGAATTGACCATCGCCGTGGCGACGGCTCTGTTCTCGGTGTCTGCACTGGCATTCGACTTCAATATCGACAACCCGGATCTGAACGTCCACTGGAACAACACCGTAAGGCTCAATTTGGGTAAGCGAATAGGTGGGCAAGATCAGGCTATCACGCACAGCCCCAACAGCAACGATGGAGATCTAAACTTCGGCAAGGGTGCTATGGTTACCGAGCGCCTTAATCTATTAAGCGAACTCCAGTTGGATTACCAAAAGAAGATGGGGTTTCGCGTCAGCGGTTCGGCCTGGTACGACCCGGCCTACAGCAATCCAGAGAGTAATAATAATACTCCGAACACTTTGGTGGACGGTAAGCCGACTGCCGGCGCTCTCAGCCCGTACACTAAACGCTTTGCGGAAGGCCCATCTGGCCAGTTGCTGGAAGCTTACGCCTATCATACTTTCGAGTTCGGCCAGCAGAAACTCAACATCAGTGTGGGTAAAAGCCTGCAGTCATGGGGGAATAGCTTGTTTGCTCCGCTGCATGGAATCAACTACGGCCAGTTTCCGATTGATCTCGGAATGATGTTTGGTTCACCACTCAGCGAGCGTACTGAAATATTTCTCCCACGTAACCAGGTGACTGCTGATTACGTGGTCTCCTCCACCTGGTCGTTCGGCGCAGAATATTTCCTTGACTGGCAGCACGCACGCTTTCCTGAGTCCGGTTCGTACATGGGCATGTATGACCTTGCGTTAGACGGCGGTGAAACAGTATATCTGCCCAACGGTAAGCTCGCTACGCATGGCGATGATGTAACACCAAATAAGGTCGGAGACTTTGGTTTGAATGTGAAGTGGAGCCCTGATTGGTTCGGAGGTACGATGGGGCTGTTCTTCCGCCGCACCGCAGATCAGTTGCCGGATACGGTAGTGTTCAACCAGAAAACCAATCAATACTCCATTACCTATGCGAGCGATATTGACATCTACGGCTTTAGCCTGTCCAAAGACATTGCCGGAGTGAAAGTCGGTCTGGATTTGAGCTACCGCCGAAACATGCCTCTGAATAGCCAGCAAGTCCTCACGGTGTCGCCAGTTAAAGCAGGCACGCCTGGTTTCATCGGCGCGATGCCAAAGGATGGTCAAACCGGTGGGGCGGTTGGCAACACCTTTCATACCGTGTTGAACGGTGTGAATGGAATCGGAAAAACGCCTTTCTTCGATAGCGCTACGGTAGTGGCCGAACTGGCTTGGGACCGCTTACTATCGGTGACCGAGGGATATGCGCAATATCGTGGTAATCCTGCGTACACCGGCATCGATAAGTCTACTCGTGATTTCTTTAGTTTGAACCTGAACTTTATGCCAACCTGGGACCAGGTGTTCCCTGGGATTGACCTGGCAATGCCATTGACATATGCAGTCGGCCTCAAAGGCGAATCTGCCGTCCCACTAGGGGGCAATGCGCACACGGGCAATTATTCTATTGGTCTTAGCGCGATGGTGCAGTCCAGGTATCAGATTGAATTGAAATACACCGATTTCTTCGGCCCATTCGTGACGACACCAAGCGGGACGATCTCCTCGTATGCTGGCCTGACGAGCTTACTTAGTGATCGTGAGACCCTGTGGCTAACCTCCAGGGTCAAGTTCTAAACGACAGACGTGACTCAAGCTGACGTATTTATCCTGCCGCATCCATTCTCGCGCGGCCTTCGGAGCTTCGCCCATATTTTTGGCGGCGGTTATGCGGCAGGGTATTACGCCTATCTCTGGACGCAAATGCTGGCAGATGATGGCTATCAGTGGTTTGTCGAGCATGGCGGATTAACGCGTGAAAATGGCCAGCGTTTTCGGGAAGTGATTTTGTCTCGCGGCAACAGTACGGATTTGGAACAGCTCTATTCGGCGTGGCGAGGGCAGGAACCGCGAATTGATTCGATGCTGCTTCATCGCGGGTTAAGTCAGTCGTTCTTATTCTGCATGATCGGGGTAATACCCGATCATGAATCCTGGTGGTTCCACAAACATATTATTGTTGATATGAATTTTGCAAATATCGAGTAATTGAATAGTGAATGCTTTGCGCGAAAATTGAACTATTCATTTTGCTATATACCTCCTCGTTAATTCGGACTGTCGCGCAAGTAACCAGAACGATGGTGGATATTACCTGGAATTTTTATTACTGGTTTAGGATTATCTACTTTTTTTGTTTAGCTTTTGTTTAAAATCATAGTGTTGTGAATGATCTCATTCTATGGTTGGGTTTCTATGATTAAATTGACAAAAATATGCTTTTCTATCGCTAGACTCTATAACATCAGGGATGTATGAGTGGGGAGGAACGATGATTAGAAAAACCGCCGAAATAGATGTAATTTTACTGAGTCTGAATCAATCTATTGATGCCCACTATAAGTGGCTGGTCAAAATGTTTCGCTGCGTGGCTTCATCTGATATAACTCAGCCAGAAATTACGCATGTTGACTCACATTGTTTGTGCGAGTTTGGGAAATGGTTGAATAATCATCCAGCACGTGACACCGATGAGACGGGATATCTCTATCAGATAAATGCAGCACATACCAAAATGCATGCCAGTGGCCGTGTTTTGCTATTGGCGATTGTCGAAAAAAGATGGCTGCCAGAACATTTTGAGCAATTTCAGGACGCATTGTTAGCGTTTACTGCCGCAGTGACAGACTACAAAATATACCTGCTTAATATCCGGAGCAATATGGATATATTGACGGGATTACCGGGGCGACGTGTTCTGGATGAGTCTTTTGACCGCCAGCTTATTGATGCTAGCCCCTCTCATTTATATCTGTTTTTATTGGATATCGATCGCTTCAAGTCCGTTAATGACACTTATGGTCATCTGGTTGGCGATGTGGTGTTACGGACACTGGCGGCGAATCTCGCGGCGTGGACCAGGCATGACGAAACGGCGTACCGCTACGGTGGTGAAGAATTCATTATCATCATCAGAGCACAGACCGACGACATGGCGTGTCAGGCCGGAATGCGTATCTGCCACTTAATCGCCGAAAACAGCATTCACTACCCCGGTGGTGAGATTAACATCACTGTGACTGGAGGGGTAACCCGGGCGCAACCTGGGGAACCTCTGGATGTGGTGCTGGGGCGCTCGGACCGGGCCATGTATGAGGGTAAACAGACGGGCAGAAATCGCTGCATGTTTATGGATGAGCAGCAAAAAATTACCCGGATTATCCGTCGCGAACCCGTTTATCCGGCATTTACAAAACAGGCTGTTGGCTGACTTAGTTCCGTATTGTTTAACCTTCATTGAGATTGTCAGTGATAAGGTGTATGCGATCCGTTGTCTTCGCAGGGAATTGCCAGATAACGTACAAAGCAAAATACAAATCTATCCATGCAAGCATTGACCGCTGGTTTATCCGGCGGTTTTTTTTGCCCGTTATCCAGGTAAAAAAATGGCCCCTTGTGCTGTGATGCAACAAGGGGCCATATCGGCGCAGCGTTATCTCCGTTCATTAGTCATCCCATTTGTGGCTAAAGTACGCGGCCAGAAAACCAGAAAATAAAATAATTCCCAGTACCGCCATAAAAACGTTCATATTACCCAGCATATGATGTCTCCTGTTTTGGTGTGTTTCCTCGTCTACCTTTATTGCATCTCGTTGACATTAATCTTATCAGCATGAACCTAAACAAAAGATGAATTAGGTGATTATTTCAAATTCAGCGTAAATTTTTTGACTGTACGATGGCGCGAAATATGAAAAAGAGTAACCAAAATGGCGATGCTGGGAGAATTAAGGTGGGTATTAATCAGGCATTCTTTATCAGGAATGATGGCGACATGACCGTGCAAGCACGACGCCTGCACGGTGGTTGATGATTTAACAGGTTGCTGGCTGCTGCCAGGGTTTAACGCGCATGCCTTTGAGCATCATCACCCATGCCAGAGCAATGGCGACAATCAGTACCGCAAACAGCGACCAGGCAGGAAGCGTGGTTAAAATGATGCCGCTGGCTAACGGGTTAAAGGCCGCGCCCAGCCAGCCAAGCGACTGTGCAGAAAAGTAGCTCGCTTTCATTCCTGCTGGGGCAATATTGTCGATCAACATATATTCCCCCGGCGCGTAGATCACTTCACCGAGGGTAAAGACGGCGGCAGAAACGCCCCACAGGATCAGGTTGTTTCCGGAGAACATAAAACCCACCAGCCCAATAATGAAGCACAGAGTGCCTGCTGCCATCAGCGGGCGGATATTCGCGGCACTGAGCCTGCGCCCGAGGGCATATTGCAGGCTGACCACCATGGCGGCGTTCACCGGTAAAACAACGGCGACAACTTTCTCGGCAAAATCACCGTCAGCGACGACCATCACATACTGGGAGATACAGGATGAGAACGCGCCGCCCACGAACGACGCGAGAAACGCGGAGAGGGTAAACCAGAGCAATGCTTTGTCGCGCAGCAGCACCGACGGCGACCATACTGCGGTGTTCATGCTATCGACAGGGGGCATTGACCGGGTTACCCATGTCTGAATAAACACCAACGGGAAGGCCGAACAGACGGCCGCCAGCCAGAAAGGCAGGTTAATGCTTTGCATCACCAGCAGGGTGCCGACCGGCGGCCCAACGGTCCAGCCGATGTTGAGCACGGTATAGTTGAGCGAAAAAATTTTCGTTTTCGCGGTAGCAGAGAGGTTATCGGCAAACCAGGCTTTCAGTACGGTGGCAAAAACGGAATAGGCGCAGTTGATCAGCGCAAACAGCAGTACCACCAGGGTGACGCTATGCACCAGCGGGATCGCGATAAACCCGAAGGCAAACGCGCAAATCGCCACCAGCATGTAGCGTTTTTTATCGAATTTATCCGCCAGAATGCCGAAACCAAGACTGAAGATCACGCCGATGGTCAGCGCCACCGTCATGGCATAGCCAATCAGGTCGACACTCAGCGCATACTGGCGATTCAGATAAATGGTCATGAACGGTAGCGTGGCGCCACGACCAATGGTCAGCAATAGCGATGAGGCGAGTAATGCAAGGGTTGACCGTCTCAGAGTGGTGTTCATTTTCCTGCCCGACAATGCGTGTTGTTTTGTTTTTTTTAACTATCAGGAAGGAATAGCACGGCAAAATTGTGATGTATACCTAATAAGTTGTCCGAAAGTGCCTTGCACGGCCTACCTGAATTAATGATCTGTTGCAGGACAACGATTTCCGCTAAGTTAACTTGTTTACAAAAATTTAATAATTGCAGAGGTCAGGGGATGTCACGTAAAGACGGGCTGTTGGCATTATTAGTCGTGGTAGTGTGGGGGCTGAATTTTGTCGTCATCAAAGTGGGATTGCACAATATGCCGCCACTGATGCTGGCGGGATTACGCTTCCTGCTGGTGGCGTTCCCGGCGATTTTCTTTGTTGCCCGCCCCAAAGTCCCGCTTAAGCTTCTGCTGGGCTACGGTCTGACGATAAGCTTTGGGCAGTTTGCTTTTCTGTTTTGCGCCATCAACTTCGGCATGCCCGCCGGACTGGCGTCGCTGGTATTACAGGCACAGGCCTTTTTCACCATTGTTCTGGGGGCGTTTGCGTTTGGCGAGCGTTTGCAGGGCAAACAGGTGGCAGGTATTGCGCTGGCGATTTTTGGCGTGCTGGTGCTGATTGAAGCCAGCCTCAACGGGCAACATGTGGCGATGACCGGGTTTATGCTCACCCTGGCCGCTGCGCTCAGTTGGGCGTGCGGGAATATCTTTAATAAAAAGATCATGCAGCATGCGCAGCGCCCGGCCGTCATGTCGCTGGTGGTCTGGAGCGCGTTGATCCCGATTATTCCGTTTTTCCTCGCCTCGCTGTTTCTGGATGGCTCCGAGCGCATGATGCAAAGCCTGGACAGCCTTGATACCACGACGGTGTTATCGCTGGTCTACCTTGCCTTTGTTGCCACCATTGTCGGGTACGGGATTTGGGGCACGCTGTTGGGGCGTTATGAAACCTGGCGCGTGGCACCGTTATCCCTGTTGGTTCCGGTTGTCGGCTTGGCCAGTGCAGCCGTGCTGTTGGATGAAACGTTAACCGGGCTGCAATTATTGGGCGCGGTGCTGATTATGGCGGGGCTGTATATCAATGTGTTCGGTTTTCGTTTACGCAAACCGGCACCGGCGAGAGGGTAAAAAAAGCCCCGCAGTGACGGGGCAAAACGAATTAGAGGTCATACCGATTGTAATAGGGTACGCCTAACTCGTCGGACTTATCGCTGCCAGCCCCCATATGATTGAAATCGAAAGGGGATTGATCGTGCGCAGTGGGTATGATCATCACATCGCGATTCGTCTGTGTTGTGGGCTGGGCAGTTTGTTCCGCAACACTCTGGCCGGAGACCACAAGCAACAGAGCCAGCATTGCAGAAGACAAAAATTTCATGATTTCCTCGATTACGTCGTTAACAGGCGATTATCAATGACACTGATTGAGTGGCAGCAAATACCGGGATTCGCCGTGCATATTGGTGATGCGGAACTTATGCGGCGGCACATCAAAGTAGTTTTTGAACGTCCGGGTCAGCGTTTGCTGCGACTCAAAGCCGTAACGCTCAGCCAGGTACAAAATTGGCTCGTTACTTTCTTTTAATTTCTGGGCTATCTCGGTCATTTTGCGGCTGCGGATGTATTGACCTAATGAATGGCCAGTTTCTTTTTTAAACATCCGTTGCAGGTGCCATTTGGAGTAACCTGAACGCTCTGACACCTTTTCCAGTGAGAGCGGCGATTCCAGGTTATCTTCGATCCAGTCCAAAATGCTATGAATAGTGATAGCGTCAGTGTTGCGTCTGGACATCGTCATACCTCTTTCTGTTTACGGCAGGATTTTCTTGAGTAAATACTCAAGTGTTGCCACTTCATCCGCCGTTAAGTTTTTTGTTAGTTCCTGGTGCAGGTCTTGTCCTACTAATTGATGACATTGCTCACAAATTGTCGCGCCGTGTTCGGTGAGTTTCACCAGCACGCCGCGTTTATCGTTGGGATTTGGCAGTCTTTCGATCCAGCCTTTACAGACCAGGCGGTCAAGCATGCGCGTCAATGCGCCGAGATCAACAGACAGCACTTTCTTAAGTTCAACCGGGGTAATGCACTCCGCGCAACGGATGGAACACAACACCTTAAACTGCGAGGCGGTGATATCCAGCGGTGACAGATAGTCGTTTAGCAAACGATCTTTTTTCTGATTTACCATGTAGATCAAGCGGCCAAGTGGAATGATTTCATTGAAAAGGTCACTGGTGCTTTTCACGATGGTTGCCCCGGCAAGTAGTTAGTCACGGCAGATACTATTGCCCAGGCAAGTATAAGTCAAACGAATGAATAGTGTGATGACACGATTTGCTAAAACGGTTCATGACGCTGATGGTTTAGCTTTTAATAACTTAATGATAATTACAGTTTATAGATGAGATGGGAAAATGAATGCTTACATCGCTGAAATGGCGGTCAGCGCTCATTTGAACTTATACTTGCCGCTAACTGAAGAGCGACTGGAGAAGAGATTACCAATGATAGAATTGTTTAAAGCGATAGGGCTGGGTCTGGTTGTTCTGCTGCCGCTCGCTAACCCACTGACTACCGTGGCGCTGTTCCTCGGACTTGCCGGGAATATGAACAGCGCAGAGCGTAATCATCAGTCGATGATGGCGTCGATTTATGTGTTCGCGATTATGATGGTGGCGTATTACGCCGGTCAGTTAGTCATGAATACGTTTGGCATTTCGATCCCGGGGCTGCGGATTGCCGGGGGATTAATTGTCGCCTTTATCGGTTTCAGAATGCTCTTTCCACAGCAGAAAGCACACGAGTCGCCGGAAGCGAAAAGCAAATCCGAAGAGATGGAAGACGAACCGTCGGCCAATATTGCGTTCGTGCCACTGGCCATGCCAAGTACGGCGGGTCCAGGTACGATTGCAATGATCATCAGTTCTGCTTCAACCGTGCGTGATGGCTCCGATTTTCCTGGCTGGGTTATTGCTGTCGCGCCGCCGCTGATCTTTGCGATTGTGGGGCTCATTCTGTGGGGCAGCCTGCGTAGTTCCGGGGCAATTATGCGTCTGGTCGGCAAAGGGGGAATTGAAGCGATTTCGCGTTTGATGGGCTTCCTGCTGGTCTGTATGGGCGTACAGTTTATCATTAACGGTATTCTGGAAATTATTAAAACCTATCATTAACGTCTACGGCCCGGCGCAAAAACGTCGGGCCTTATCTGTTCCTCACTGCGGTTGTGGCTGCTCCTCCAGCGAGACAGGCCAGCGGCGAAAAATTATCACTGACCAGATTAACGCGATAACCGCCGGAACGGCACCGACATAGCCGATGGCAGACATCGACCAGTGTAAACTCACCTGATTACCCACCAGCGCGCCCGCGCCAATCCCGATATTAAAGATGCCGGAGAACAAGGCCATCGCGACATCGGTGGCATCCGGCGCCAGCGCCAGCACTTTCACCTGCATACCCAGACCGATAACCATGATGGCAATCCCCCAGAAGATGCTCAACATCGCCAGGTGTGTTTCGCTGTCGGCGGCAGAGCGCAGAAGGAGCAGACACCCCACCAGCAGGACAATGGCAAAGGTAATGAGTGAGGAGGCATGCCGATTACCCAATTTACCAAACACCACGCTGCCGACGATCCCGGCACCGCCGAGAATAAGCAACAGCACGGTGGCAAAGTTGGCGCTCAGCCCGGCTACGGTTTGCACAAACGGCTCGATATAGCTGTACGCCGTGTAATGGGCGGTCACCACAATCACGGTCAACAGATAAAGACTCATCAGCGCAGGGCGGCGAAACAGTAACGGCAGGCTTTTCAGCGAACCAGAGTGCTCGCTGGGCAAGGTGGGCAGGAGCTTGAACAGACACACGAGCGTGACCAGCGCGCCCATGCCGATAGCCAGGAAAGTTGTACGCCAGCCAAAATATTGCCCAACAATGCGCCCTATAGGGATCCCGAGCACCATTGCCAGTGCGGTTCCGGTGGCGATCAGACTCAATGCCTGTGCACGTTTACCGGCAGGGGCCAGGCGGATGGCGAGTGAGGCGGTGATCGACCAGAAAATGGCGTGCGCAAAGGCGATGCCGATACGGCTGATGAGCAGAACGGTAAAATTCCACGCCAGAAATGAGAGCACATGGCTGGCAATAAACAGCACAAACAAACAGATCAGCAGTTTGCGTCGTTCCACCTGGCTTGTCAGTAGCATAAAGGGAAGTGACATCAGCGCCACAACCCAGGCGTAGATAGTCAGCATAATGCCGACCTGTGCCGTCTGCATATGAAAGCTTTGCGCAATATCAGAGAGTAAGCCGACGGGGACAAACTCGGTGGTATTGAAGATAAAAGCCGCAATAGCAAGCGTAACGACCCGTAGCCACGCGACTTTACGGGAAACAATGCGTGTTGACATAAAAAGTAATGGGGCTTATTGCGAAAGGGTTAGATCAGGATCTTAAAACGTTTTCTGGCGAAAACACAATCACTTTGTGATTAGTGTCACGTTTTTTAGTCGCTAAAAAAGTGACACCACTTCTGAACGCTCCGTGTACGCATTGCTGGTGGTGACGTTGTCACAAATTGACTTGCTCTCTGTGCCGCGCACACCCGCGATACGCTAATACTATGAGCGCGTTTGAGGAGGCAGCAGTTCAATAAAAGCTTCAAGTTGTCGGGTCATTGCGCCGCGTCGCCAAACCAGCCAGGTATTCAGCCAGCGCCACTCCTCAGTTAACGGCCATGCGTCGACCTGATGGTGTCCGGGCATACTTTCTAACATCGTGCGAGGAATCAACGCGATGCCCGCACCGGCGATAACGCATGCCAGCATCCCATGATAGGACTCCATTTCGTGAATCGTACCCGGTGTGGCGCGATCGGCATGAAACCAGCTTTCAAAATGACGGCGGTAAGAGCAGTTCGCGCGAAACGCGTAAATATTACTGCCGTTAACATCACTGGCACGGTGCACGGCGCGGTGACCGCACGGGGTGACAATCATCATCTCTTCACGGTAGACAGGCATCCCTTCAAGACCGGGGTGGGTAATGGGGCCATCCACAAAGGCGGCATTCAGTTTACCCTCCAGTACGCCCTCCAGCATGGTGCCGGAAGGTCCGGTCGATAAGGCAAACTGGATCTTAGGATAACGCTGGTTATATTCGGCGAGTGTGGCGGGAATACGCACGGCCGCCGTACTTTCCAGCGCGCCGAGGGAGAACAATCCTTGCGGTTCATCACCGGCAACCACCATCCGCGCTTCATCGACCAATGCCAGGATCTGCTGGCTATAACGCAAAAAATTATGGCCTGCCGGAGAAAGCCTCAGACGCTGATTCTCGCGAATAAACAGATCCACCCCGAGATCGGCTTCAAGCTGGCGAATGCGTGTCGTGAGGTTAGAGGGGACACGATGCACTTTCGCGGCGGCCTGGGTAATGCTGCCCGTCTGGGCGACAGCATTGAACATTTCCAGTTGCGTCAGATCCATGGTTTTCTCTTTTTGTGAACGGTGTGGTTAATATTATTCAATTTTCAGAAAGAGTAAACGGGGTCATGATATCGCCATTCCCTGTGATAAAGAGAGAAACCTATGAACCCGACATCAGCGACACATGCCATTTCAGTGGACCCGGCAACGGGCGCGCATTTGACGGCTATGCCCTGGAGTAGCGACAGCGACATTGAGCAGGCTCTCACTCTGGCCGCCAGTGGTTTTGCCGCATGGAAGCGCACGACGGTCGCGCACCGGGCGCAGAAACTGCGCAATGTCGGGCAGGCATTGCGACTGCGGGCTGAAGAGATGGCGCAATGCATTACGCGTGAGATGGGGAAACCGATCGCCCAGGCGCGCGGCGAAGTGGCAAAATCCGCCAGCCTGTGCGACTGGTATGCGGAACACGGTCCTGCAATGCTTAAACCTGAGCCGACGCTGGTGGAAAATCAGCAAGCGGTGATTGAGTATCGCCCGCTGGGAACCATTCTGGCGGTGATGCCGTGGAACTTTCCGCTCTGGCAGGTGCTGCGTGGGGCGATCCCCATCCTGCTGGCGGGTAATGGCTATCTCTTAAAGCATGCCCCGAACGTGACGGGATGTGCAGGGCTGATTGCCGATATTTTTGCCGACGCGGGGATACCTGAAGGTGTTTACGGCTGGCTCAACGCCAGCAATGCGGGCGTCAGCCAGATGATTAATGATCCGCGTATTGCGGCGGTCACAGTCACCGGCAGCGTTCGCGCTGGCGCTGCTATTGGCGCTCAGGCAGGGGCGGCGCTGAAAAAGTGCGTGCTGGAACTGGGCGGTTCGGATCCGTTTATTGTGTTGAACGATGCCGACCTGGACCTGGCGGTGAAAGCGGCCGTTGCTGGCCGTTATCAGAATACCGGACAGGTTTGTGCTGCCGCGAAACGTTTTATTGTCGAAGAAGGCATTGTCCGCGAGTTTACCGAACGCTTCGTTGCGGCTGCCGCCGCCTTGAAAATGGGGAATCCGTTTGACGAGGAAAACGATCTCGGACCGATGGCGCGTCTTGATTTGCGTGATGAACTGCATCAACAGGTGATGGCGTCGGTCGCAGAAGGTGCGCGTTTATTGCTGGGCGGAGAAAAAATCGCCGGGGAAGGCAATTACTATCCGGCAACGGTTCTGGGTGATGTGACGCCTGAAATGACGGCATTTCGCCAGGAGCTGTTTGGTCCGGTGGCGGCAATCACGGTGGCGAAGAGTGCCGGGCATGCCTTACAACTTGCCAATGACAGTGATTTCGGTCTGTCGGCGACGATTTTCACCGCCGATGAAACGCGCGCGCAGGAAATGGCCAGCCAGCTGGAATGCGGCGGCGTGTTTATCAATGGCTATAGCGCCAGCGATGCGCGGGTGGCATTTGGCGGGGTGAAGAAAAGCGGTTTTGGCCGTGAGCTTTCCCATTTTGGTTTGCATGAGTTTTGTAACGTCCAGACGGTCTGGAAAAACCGCGTCTGATGCATGAAGCGCCTCGTCAGGAGGCGCAAATGTCTCTCCCGGCCTGACGTCGCATATTCAGCTCTGTTATACTCGCAGACCTATTCAGACCTGCGGGCAAGGAGCATAGTGTGGCCAGGGCCATGGACAATTCAGTATTAGAGACCATTCTGGCGCAGGTTCGCCCGTTAATTGGTCAGGGAAAAGTTGCCGACTATATTCCTGCGTTAGCCACCGTCGATGGATCAAAACTGGGTATCGCCATTTGTACCGTTGATGGACAACTCTATCAGGCCGGTGATTCGCAGGAACGCTTTTCCATTCAGTCTATTTCGAAGGTGCTGAGTCTGGCAGTGGCTATGCGTCACTACCAGGAAGATGAGATCTGGCAGCGGGTGGGAAAAGATCCTTCGGGTTCTCCCTTCAATTCGCTGGTGCAGCTGGAGATGGAGCAGGGCATTCCACGCAATCCTTTTATCAACGCCGGTGCGTTGGTTATCTGCGACATGCTACAAGGACGGCTGAGCGCCCCGCGTCAGCGTATGCTTGAGGTGGTGCGCGTACTGAGCGGCGTTCCTGATATTGTCTATGATTCTACCGTGGCCCGTTCGGAGTTCGAGCATTCGGCGCGTAATGCGGCGATTGCCTGGCTGATGAAATCATTCGGTAATTTTCAGCATGATGTCACCACGGTTTTGCAGAATTATTTCCACTATTGCGCGCTGAAAATGAATTGCGTTGAACTGGCCCGCACGTTTGTTTTTCTGGCGAACCAGGGACACGCTTTTCATCTTAATGACCCGGTGGTGACGCCGATGCAGGCCAGACAAATCAACGCGCTGATGGCAACCAGCGGAATGTATCAGAACTCTGGGGAGTTTGCCTGGCGAGTAGGGCTACCCGCGAAATCGGGCGTCGGCGGCGGTATTGTTGCGATTGTGCCGCATGAAATGGCGATCGCCGTCTGGAGTCCTGAGCTGGATACCGCCGGAAACTCCCTGGCAGGTATCGCTGTACTTGAACAACTGACTCAACAATTAGGACGCTCAGTCTACTGATGAACGTGCCAGACACTCTGTTTACCCGGCTATCTCGTTCCACATTTCGTTCCCGGTTTCATCTTGGCGCGAAAGAGAGACAGTATTGTTGGGATAAAGGGGCGCAGGTCATCGATCAACATGCGGCAGACTTTGTGGCAAAACGTCTGGCCCCGGCGATGCCTGCCAATGATGGCAAGCAAACGCCCATGCGCGGTCATCCCGTTTTCATTGCCCAGCATGCCACGGCAACCTGTTGTCGCGGCTGTCTGGAAAAATGGCACCAAATCCCTCAGGGGCAGCCGCTCAGCGAGGAGCAGCAAACGTATATTGTGGCGGTGATTCATCATTGGTTAGTTATCCAGATGAATCAGTCATAACAAAATAAACGATTCCCGGTGGGCCGGTAATAACCACAAAACAACTCGTGAAAATATTGTGGTTTAAATAGTTACAATTCCTCTATTTTACAATATAACGTGATGCCCCCCTGCGTGGGTGAGTCACTTTTGCAAATAAAGCATGCTATGCTTAATTAGATTACCCCATTATGTCGAAATAATTGCCAGTGGCAATTATATGGATAGATATTTAATGCACGCACTCGTTACCTCCTCATTTCGTCTGTTTCAGGAAAATAATCCGTTACGTAATGCTTTCGCCATTTTTATGGTCACCACGCTATTTTATTTTATTGGCGCGCAATTGCGTCTCGTTGAAGAGTTATCGCTGTTCTGGCCTCTCAACGGCGTGATGGCAGGGGTGTTTGCCCGTTACGTCTGGCTTAACCGTCTTCATTACTATGCAGTATGTTATGTCGCCATGCTGGCTTATGATGCGATAACGACCGAATGGGGACGGGTGTCGCTAGTCATTAATTTATCTAATATGGCCTTTATTATTACCTTTGCTCAACTGATATTGTGGGATAAACGACGGGGTAACAATACGTATGAACCAATAAATGCCTTGCGTCTGTTCAATTATTGCCTGTTTGCCGCTTTGCTGTGTGCGTTAATAGGCGCGACAGGATCGACTGGCATTGACCGTCAATCATTCTGGCCGCTGTTTGCCGATTGGTTTAGCGAACAATTCTCTACTGGCGTATTGATTATACCCTGTATGCTGACGCTCTCTTTGCCAGGGACATTTACACGGTTTAAACCGGAACAGATAATGCCGGTTGTGGCGTTAATAGTCTCTGTGGCGGCCTCGGTGATCATTGGTGGAGCAGGGAGCCTGGCCTTTCCGCTGCCCGCGCTTATCTGGTGTGCGGTGCGTTATCCTACGCAGGTTACCTGTCTGTTGACCTTTATGACCGGGGCGGTTGAGATAATCCTGGTTGCTAATTCGATTATCAATATCTCTGTGGCTTCACCGCTTTCGGCGCCGCACATGTTCTCCGCACGACTGGGGATTGCCACGATGGCGATTTGCCCGGTGATGGTTGCGGTCAGCGTTTCGGCAATCAATTCGCTGATAAGACAAGTCTCTTTACGGGCCGATTTCGACTATTTGACGCGGGTATATTCCCGTTCCGGTTTATTTGAAGCACTTAAAAAACAGGAACAACAGAAACCGCAGCACGTGACGGTAATGCTGCTGGATATCGATTATTTCAAACAGATTAATGACAATTTCGGCCATGAGTGTGGCGATCAGGTGTTAAGCGCCTTTGCCCGCCACGTGCAAAAAATTGTCGGCGACAAAGGACTGGTGGCCCGAATGGGCGGTGAAGAGTTTGCTGTGGTTGCCTCTTCTGTGGATAGCAATGAGGGAATACAACTGGCGGAAAAAATCCGTAAAGCGGTTGAATTACAGCCCTTCAGCTGGCAGCAGCAAACCCTTTATCTGACCGTGAGTATCGGTTTGGGTAACGGAAGAACCGAATCACACGCTTTAGCTGATCTGTTTAATACCCTCATCGTTGAAGCCGACGAATGTTTATATCGCTCGAAAAAAGAGGGGCGTAACCGAACCAGCGCCAGGTTCGACAATGCAGAAATTGTGCCCGGTAATGATGCGGTGTAGGTGAAACATAACGTAATCCTATGGTTGTGGCGCTTGTAGAGAAAAAAGGATCAGTGCAGGGTAGTGCAGTCAATCAAGGAGACACTATGGCTGCCACTCATTCGTACTTTATCCTCGATGCTGAGCGTATCCGTAACAGAATCAATGAACTGAGCGATGTGCTTGAGGATTGCGTCAATCAAGGCGCGTCCGTCAGTTTTGTATTGCCCTTTGGTCGTGAAAAATCCCTGTCTTTCTGGACGAACGTCGCGCAAGGGGTTGCTGGTGGCGAGCGCATTGTCCTGGCGGCTGAAAATGCCGCGGGGATGATCGTCGGTACGGTACAACTCTTGCTTGATCAACCTGAAAATCAACCACACCGCGCCGACGTGGCCAAACTGTTGGTTCACTCATCCGCGCGCCGGGGTGGTGTCGCCAGGGGTTTAATGGAGATGCTGGAAAACTGCGCAAAGCAAAATCAGAAATCGTTGCTGGTGCTGGATACCGCAACGGGAAGTAACGCAGAGTTGTTCTACCAAAATTGCGGCTGGCAGAAAGCGGGGGAGATACCCGATTACGCGCAGATGCCTGACGGAAAGCTGACTGGCACCACGGTTTTCTACAAATACCTGTGATTTGTGTTTGAGAGTTGATCAAAACAGGGGTTCATTGTATTAAAGTTTGCTAACCTGTTCTACCAATTCAATCAGGTTGTATGACTAATCCAAAAGGGAACCCATAGTGAAAACTCTAAACCGTCGCGATTTTCCTGGCGCCCATTATCCTGAGCGTATCATTCAGTTTGGCGAGGGGAACTTCCTGCGTGCCTTTGTTGACTGGCAAGTTGATCTGCTGAACGAGCATACCGATTTGAATGCCGGTGTGGTGATTGTCCGTCCCATCGAAAGCGCATTCCCACCGTCACTCAGTACGCAAGACGGTCTCTACACCACCATCATTCGCGGTTTGAACGAAAATGGCGAAGCGGTCAGCGATGCCCGCCTGATCCGCTCAGTGAACCGTGAAATCAGCGTGTATGGCGAATATGATGAGTTCCTGAAACTGGCGCATAACCCTGACATCCGCTTTGTTTTCTCCAACACGACAGAAGCCGGGATCAGCTACCACGCAGGTGATAAATTCGAAGACGCGCCTGCAGTCAGTTATCCGGCGAAACTGACCCGACTGCTGTTTGAGCGCTACACGCACTTTGCTGGAGCGTCTGATAAAGGCTGGATAATCATTCCATGCGAGCTGATTGACTATAATGGCGATGCGTTACGAGAACTGGTTCAACGCTACGCAAAAGAGTGGGCGCTTCCTGAGGCATTCTTGCTGTGGTTGGATCAGGCAAACGCCTTCTGCTCGACGCTGGTGGACCGCATCGTGACCGGTTACCCGCGTGATGAAGTGGCGCAACTTGAAGAGTCGCTGGGTTACCACGATGCGTTTCTCGACACCGCTGAACATTTCTACCTGTTTGTGATCCAGGGACCGAAGTCACTGGCGTCTGAGTTACGTCTTGATAAATACCCGCTGAATGTACTGATCGTTGATGATATCAAGCCTTACAAAGAGCGTAAGGTTGCCATTCTGAATGGCGCACATACGGCACTGGTTCCGGTGGCATTCCAGGCAGGACTGGATACCGTTGGCGAAGCGATGAATGACGCAGAGATCTGTGCTTTTGTCGAAAAAGCCATTTATGAAGAAATTATCCCGGTACTCGATCTTCCGCGTGATGAGCTGATTTCTTTTGCCAGTGCGGTGACAGGGCGTTTCCGTAATCCGTACATCAAGCATCAGCTCCTTTCTATCGCGCTGAACGGAATGACGAAATTCCGCACCCGAATTTTACCTCAGTTACTGGCAGGGCAGCAGGCCGAAGGAACACTACCTGCGCGTCTGACGTTTGCGCTGGCCGCGCTGATTGCGTTTTATCGCGCAGAACGTAACGGGGAGTCTTATCCGGTTCAGGACGATGCGCACTGGATCGAACGTTACCAGCAACTGTGGAATCAGCATCGCGATGGTGTGATCAGTACGCATGAGCTGGTCAATACCGTGCTGGCGGTGGAAGAACACTGGGAACAGGACCTGACTCAGGTCTCCGGTCTGGTAGAACAGGTCAGTGCCTGCCTGGATGCCATTCTGACGAAAGGGATGCGCGACGCGGTGAAACCACTGTGCTAATTGCGCCTCGCTGAAGTGTTAACCCGGTTGCGGCCGGGTTTTTTAATAAACCATCATTAGTTACAACATACAATGATGGTGTATCTTACTTAGCCGATTTGTAGCACCTGCGCTGAAGGCGTCTGCCAGCAAGAAAAGGGGGGCGTTCTCTTTTTAGTGAAGCTTGCAACATTGATCGCGATCACGTTTAATGTCCCCGCTTTCCCATTTTCCGAAGATAATCATGATTGTTCGACCTCAACAGCACTGGCTCCGACAGATATTCGTCTGGCACGGCTCCGTTTTATCCAAAATCTTCTCCAGACTGCTACTGAATTTCATACTCTCTATCGCGGTTATCATCATGCTGCCGTGGTATACGATGCTGGGTATCAAATTTACCCTTGCGCCTTTCAGTATTCTCGGTGTCGCCATCGCCATATTTTTGGGTTTTCGTAACAATGCCTGCTATGCGCGTTACGTGGAGGCCCGGCATTTGTGGGGGCAATTGATGATTGCTTCCCGCTCGTTACTGCGTGAAGTGAAAACCACGTTGCCAGACGATCGTGAATTAGGGCAGTTTGTCCGTTTGCAAATTGCCTTTGCACACTGTTTACGCATGACGTTACGCCGACAGCCGCAGGCAGAGCCGCTGGCGAAATACCTCAGTACCGAGGATCTGCAGCGCGTCTTTGCTTCCCATTCACCGGCAAACCGCATTTTACTGTTGATGGGGGAGTGGCTGGCGGTTCGTCGGCGGGAAGGACAACTGTCTGATATATTATTTCACAGTTTAAACAATAGGTTAAACGATATGTCGGCGGTGCTGGCAGGCTGTGAACGCATCGCGAATACGCCCATTCCTTTTGCGTACACGCTCATTTTGCATCGCACAGTGTATCTGTTTTGTATTATGTTGCCCTTCGCGCTGGTGATGGATTTGCACTATATGACGCCGTTTATTTCAGTGCTGATTTCCTATACGTTTATTTCGCTCGATACGCTGGCCGAAGAGCTTGAAGATCCGTTTGGTACTGAAAATAACGATCTGCCGCTGGATGCCATTTGCAATGCCATCGAAATTGATTTGTTGCAGATGAACGATGAGGCAACTATCCCGGTCAAACACATCCCCGATCGGCATTATCAGCTGACGTAAATTCCGCATCGACAGCATCATCAAAACAGCCGGTTAAGAGAGCAATGGTGGGCGCATCATCAATCGCGCCTATCGAGCTTCCGCAACGGGAGCAAAAAGCTCTGCTGGAGAATTCAGATGAGCGCCACATCGCCGGTTTACCGCCTTTTCCTGTCCATTGGACATCCTGAGTATCAAATTCTAACCATCTGACGCTGTGCGCGCCCGTGTGCTTTTGACAGAGCGTGCATGAGCAGGTGTGAGGATTTCTGGGCGAGCGGGCACTAATACGGATAAAACCGCAGAGGCAGCCGCCGGTGTACACTTTCGTCATCGCCCATCTCCTGAAATTTGTGTCTCAAAACACTATCAGATGATCTGTCAGGCAACCAGTCTTCAGTGGAAAAAAGGCGAGGAGCGTTCAAACATACTGATTGCTAACAACATTCATCGGCATTTTGGGGGCGTTCGGGATTGATGGTTGCCGATTGTTGATTTATTGTGATTCCGTTCAATTAAGACATGATGTCTGAGAGGGCGTCATACCTCATTCACTTTTTATCGATCATTGAGCAGAAACCATGACATCAGCGAATTTCTATCCAATTGGCACTCCCGGACAGCCCTGGGGAGAATCTGAGCGCGAGCAATGGCGTAAGAACCAGTTACCGTCACGGTCCTATGACGATGTGTTAAGTCAAATCCGAGCGCTTGGCAACGACTATAAGATTGTTAAGTACGGTGAAATTACTTGTGCCAGTGATACCTATGCTTTAATGGCGCTGCGCAGCGTTGACTGGGATGAATCTTTACCGTCGGCGCTCATCACCGGTGGCGTGCATGGCTATGAAACCAGCGGCGTGCTCGGCGCACTGCGGTTTTTACAAGAACATGGGCAAGAATACAAAGGCAAAATGAATCTGTTGGTCGCGCCTTGTGTCAGTCCGTGGGCATTTGAACGGATCTCACGCTGGAACTATCATCTCATCGATCCGAACAGAAGTTTCTACGCCGAAGGTAAAGCGGAAGAGTCCCAGGCGCTTATGTCGCTGATTGCACCGCTGCGGGAACAATTTCGCGTACATATCGATCTCCATGAGACAACGGATAGCGACGAAAGTGAATTCCGTCCGGCTCTGGCAGCCAGAGACGGCAGCCAATATATTCCGGACATCGTCCCGGATGGATTTTACCTGGTCAGCGACGAAGAAAATTCTCAGCTGGATTTCCAACGGGCGATCATTGCCGCCGTTGAGAAAGTGACCCACATCGCACCGTCCGATGCAGAAGGGAAGATGCTGGGCTTTCGGGTCGCGAGTCCAGGGGTCGTTGAATATCCGAATAGTCACTACCATCTTTGTGCAACCATGACCGCTGCGCGCTATACCACGACGACCGAAGTGTATCCGGACAGTGAAAAAACAAATCCGGAAGAGTGTATCATTGCCCAGGTTGAGGCGGTGAAAGCGGCGCTGAACTTTGCGCTGGCAGATTAAAGGTTTACCGAATTTCTAAAACAAATAGAGCAGCCCGAAAAGGCTGCTCTAAATAAAAATACAAATTCCTGTTTTTATATCACCCCGACTGTTGCTGTTGATACATATCCACCAGTTTCCGTTTTTGTTCTTTTGTCAGCATTTTACTGACATTGGTGTAATAAGTGATTCGACAGCGTGCGGCTTGCTCATGTAAATTACTCTGTACTGCCATTTGTTGCTTAAATAATTGTTCATCCACTTTGCCTTCTTTTACCATATTCAAAAATGCCTGCGGGTGGAATTGACTGGCATCAATATTATTCATGCATTCCTGTGCACTGGCGTGCAATTGTATCAATTGGTTTTTCTGCGATTTATCAAGTTGCAGAACACTCCCGAAGGTTTCGGGCTGTGGGGGTATAGGCTCTGCAGCCAGCGTCATACCAGAAAAAATGAATGTTGATAAGCCTAATGCGATGGTCGGGAATTTCATCAGATGATTCTCCATGTGTTTGTGTGGATACCACTGTATCCGAAACATCGTCCTTAAAAAGTCCAAAATGAAACTTTTGCGTCGGTAATTTTGAACGCAAAAAAACTCTGCCACAAATATGCCGTGGCAGAGGAATCGGACTTTCTAGGTTTGCAGAAAACCTGACTACCAGGGTCAGGCACCCGAAAAACTCTAAACGCAAATAATTATCCTCGTCAAATTCTGCGAAGTCCAAAATGAAACTTAATTCATTCATTTTGAGGCGTATATTTTGGCCTGAAATTAAAACAACATTTTTCGGACTTAAAGGCAGAATGTAATGAAAAACAGTTACCAGTATATATTGGGTGGGCTGGTTATCTCCTGCTCGCTTCTTTTAACGGCGTGCGATCGCCCGGCTTCGACGTCTGTCACCCAGCCCCCTCATCCGGTCGGTGTGGTGACGCTGCGTACGCAGCCACTCGCCGTCCAGACCGAGTTGCCCGGGCGCGTGTCGGCATTTCGTGTAGCCGACGTTCGCCCGCAGGTGAACGGGATCATCCTGAAGCGCCATTTCGTTGAAGGCAGCCATGTCACTGCGGGGGAATCGTTGTATCAGATCGACCCCAGTACCTACCAGGCCGCGCTGAATAGCGCCAAAGGTGATCTGGCGAAAGCGACTGCCGCTGCCACTCAGGCCCACCTGACGGCCAATCGCTATCGGGCGCTGCTTAAAACGCACTATGTCAGCCAGCAAGATTATGACACCGCCGTTGCCAACGCGGAGCAGGCCGACGCGCAGGTGGTCGCGCAAAAAGCGGTCGTCGAGCAGGCGCAAATTAACCTTAATTACACCCAGGTGACGTCGCCTATTTCCGGCATCATCGGTAAATCGAACGTCACGGAAGGGGCGTTGGTGACCGACAGCCAATCTTCAGCGCTGGCGACAGTGCAACAGTTGAACCCGGTCTACATCGATGTGACTCAGTCCAGCGACGACTTCCTTAATTTAAAAAGTGAGATGGAAAAAGGGGAGATCAAACAGCAGAACGGTAACGCGGAGGTGTTGCTGCAACTGGACAATGGCCGGCTCTATCCCCAGCAATGCAGGCTGGAGTTTTCTGACGTCACTGTCGATCAAACCACAGGCTCCATCACTGTGCGTGCGGAGTGTCCCAATCCTGACAATACGCTGTTGCCGGGCATGTTCGTGCGGGCACATCTGACGGAAGGCATGCGCGAGAATGCGCTGCTGGTTCCGCAGCAGGCGATTACCCGAACCCCACGTGGTGACGCCACTACTATGGTGGTCGACAGCCATAACCATGCGCAGGTTCGCCGTGTACAGGCTGCCCAGGCGATGGGTAATCAGTGGCGGGTCACGTCTGGATTAACCGCCGGGGATCGGGTGATCGTTACAGGGCAACTGATGTTGCGACCGGGTATGCCTGTCACAGCGACCGAGGACGACAGCATGGCGGCGTGGGCTCAGGGTTCTGGAGCGGGGAGATAAACGATGTCGAACTTCTTTATCAGCCGCCCGATTTTTGCCTGGGTTATTGCGATTATCCTGATGCTGGCCGGTGGACTCTCGATCCTTAAACTGCCGGTGTCGCAGTATCCGACCATTGCGCCGCCTGCGGTGCAGATCACCGCCAGCTATCCGGGCGCGGATGCTAAAACGGTGGAAGACACGGTCACTCAGGTTATCGAACAAAAAATGAATGGCCTGGATGGACTGATGTACATGTCCTCTAACAGCGACGCCATGGGAAATGCCACCCTCACGCTGACCTTTACCAACGGCACCGATCCGGATATTGCGCAGGTCCAGGTACAGAACAAGCTGCAACTGGCGATGCCGTTGCTGCCCGCCACGGTGCAAAGCATGGGAATTAACGTTCAGAAAGCGAGCAGTAGTTTTCTGATGGTGGTGGGGTTTACCGGTGAGAAAGGCAGTGCGTTGACGCAAGCTGACCTCGCGGACTATGTCGCCTCGACCGTGCAGGACCCCATTAGCCGGACGCAGGGGGTGGGCCAGGTACAACTTTTTGGCGCCCAGTATGCGATGCGCGTGTGGCTTGATCCGACTAAGCTGAATAACTATCAACTCACCACCGATGAGGTCGTGAGGGCCATTAAATCGCAGAACAACCAGATTGCAGGCGGTCAGTTAGGGGCGTTACCTGCGCCATCTTCCCAGCGTCTTAACGCGTCGATCATCGCACAAACCCGATTAAGTACGCCGCAGCAGTTTGGCAATATCATTCTTCGCGTCAATGAAGATGGTTCACAGGTTCGTTTACGTGATGTCGCACGCATTGAACTGGGAAGCGAAAATTACAGTTCCAGCGCTGAATACAATGGCCGCCCGGCGGCGGGATTGGGGATCAAACTGGCGACCGGCGCGAACGCGCTGGATACCGCCAGCGCCGTCAAAGCGGAGATCAATACCCTGAAGCCGTTTTTCCCTGCGGGCATGAAGGTGGTCTATCCGTACGACACGACGCCGTTTGTGAAAATCTCGATTCACGAAGTGGTGAAGACGCTGATTGAGGCGATCGTGCTGGTTTTCCTGGTGATGTACCTGTTCATGCAGAACATCCGCGCTACGTTGATCCCAACCATTGCGGTTCCGGTGGTGCTGCTGGGAACGTTCGGCGTGCTGGCCGCCTGTGGATTTTCCATCAATACGCTGACCATGTTCGGTATGGTGCTGGCGATAGGGCTATTGGTGGATGATGCCATTGTGGTGGTTGAAAACGTCGAGCGCGTGATGAAGGAGGAGGGGCTTTCCCCGGTGGACGCCACGCGTAAATCCATGGGGCAGATTCAGGGGGCGCTGGTCGGCATCACAATGGTGCTTTGTGCCGTCTTCGTACCGATGGCGTTCTTTGGCGGCTCCACCGGGGCGATTTACCGCCAGTTTTCAGTGACGATAGTCTCCGCAATGGTACTTTCGGTCACCGTGGCGATGATCCTGACGCCAGCCTTGTGCGCTACGCTGCTAAAACCTGGTACTCACACCCCGCAGCGCGGCTTTTTCGCCTGGTTTAACCGGATGTTTGATCGCAGTACGGACCATTACCAGAACAGCGTCGGGCGAATTGTACGTAAGACCGGCCGCATGATGGCGATCTATCTGCTGATCGTGGCTGGCATGACGGCGATGTTTGTGTTCCTGCCCACCTCATTCTTACCGGATGAGGATCAGGGGGTATTTATGAATATGGTGCAATTGCCCGCCGGAGCGACGCAATCACGAACCCAGGCCAGTCTGGATAAAGTGACGCAGTATTACTTGCATACCGAAGCGGCCAATGTGAATTCCGTCTTCACCGTCGCGGGATTTGGTTTCAATGGGAATGGGCAAAACAACGGTCTGGCGTTTGTCAGCCTGAAAGACTGGTCAGCCCGAAAAGGGGTGGCAAACCGTGTGGAATCGATCATTCAGCGCGCTAACAAAACCTTTGCCCGCACCATTCATGATGGTGTTGCCTTTGCCTTTAATCTGCCCGCGATCACCGATTTAGGCACGGCGACAGGTTTTGACTTTGAGCTTATCGACAAAGCTAACCGTGGACATGCCGCGCTGACCCAGGCGCGTAACCAGCTATTGATGATGACGCATAAATTTCCGACTGTGGTGACCAAAGTCCGCCCGAACGGACTGGAGGACGCGCCACAGCTGAAACTGGATATTGATCAACAGAAAGCGGAGGCGCTTGGGGTCACCAATGACGCGATAAATAACACGATCTCCACGGCGCTGGGGGGAACGTATGTTAATGATTTTCTTGATCGTGGAAGGGTGAAGAAGGTCTATGTTCAGGCGGATCAGGCTTACCGTATGTTGCCGGATGATATTAACAGCTGGTATGTCCTGGGTGAACATAACCAGATGGTTCCGTTTTCGGCCTTTGCCCATGCGCACTGGGAATATGGCTCCCCCCGCCTTGAACGCTACAACGGCCAGTCCTCTATGGAGATCCTCGGAGAACCCGCGCCGGGTCGTAGCTCGGGACAGGCGATGATGTTGATGGAAAAACTCGCGGCAAAACTGCCGCCGGGATTTGGCTATCAGTGGACCGGTATGTCGTATCAGCAGCAACAGTCGGGAAATCAGGCACCCGCCCTGTACGCCATCTCGCTGGTTGTCGTGTTTTTGTGTCTGGCGGCGCTCTATGAGAGTTGGTCTGTGCCGTTTGCCGTGATGTTGGTTGTCCCGTTGGGTGTGATTGGCGCACTGGCAGGCGCGACACTGCGTGGGTTGAACAATGATGTTTACTTCCAGGTCGGGCTATTAACGACGATGGGGTTGTCAGCCAAAAATGCCATTCTGATCGTCGAATTCGCCAGGGAGTTGATGGTGAAAGAGGGGAAACCGTTGCTGGACGCCACGCTTGAAGCTGTGCGAATGCGCTTACGGCCCATCCTGATGACGTCGCTGGCATTTATTCTTGGGGTGTTGCCGCTGGTTATCAGCAACGGCGCGGGAAGCGGGGCGCAGAACGCAGTCGGTACTGGCGTTATGGGCGGGATGATCAGCGCCACGCTGTTGGCCATCTTCTTCGTGCCGGTATTTTATGTGGTGGTGATGCGCCGTTTTGCGAAGAAAAAGTAGCGCTTAATAGCGCAACGGCAGGTGAACAATGCTGACCAGTTTTCCACGCTGCGCTTCCACATAACCGCCTTCGGTCAGGTCCTTGAGGATCCGTAACACCGTACTGCGGGAGAGTTTTGTCGTGGACAGAATATAGTTAAGGATGGAATTGTCCTGGCGAAACGCGTCATTTTGTTTTTCCAGCTCCAGCAACTTACCGCGAACCGTATCGTACGCGCTGTCATTCAACAGGTGGAGATCGCGCCAGGTGGAAAAATGGAGATGAAAAGCGAGCACTTTGGTCACATCTTCCCAGAGATAGGGCTGATGATGGAACACGTTTTGCGCCTTCTGCCCGGAAACGACAAACACATCGCTTTCAGGTGCGAAACGGACGTAGGTGGTATCGCCAAACGGCAAAACCAGTTCGGCGAGGCCAAAAATATGCGGTGCCGCCGCCATGCTGAGTTCCAGATTATCCTGTTTACGGTGTAGCCAGAAATGCCCCTCGGTAAGCAGGTAAATTTCGGGTCCGTTTTTATGAAAACTACGGGGGCGGCGAACAACCATCTGTTCAGCGACAGGATGCAGGGCATCCAGTAAACGCTGAATACTTTCTTGCGGCTTGAGTGCCAGGATTTTATTCAGCGTGAGCTGAAAGTTGTCGTCAGGGCGCGGTGCTGTTGGTGTAGTCATCACTCTATATTCAAGAAATAAGGTGTTTGAAAACCTTAGAGTAAAAAAGCCGTCTCATCAAATGGTTGCTGAGACTGGTTTCATCATTTTTTATGAGGAAAATACTATGCGATTAACCAAAATCTTCTCTCTGACATTACTGTGTGTTGTCCTTGCCGGTTGTGCAGGAAAACCGGAGGTTCAAAGCGATTACGATCATGCCGTGGATTTTAGTCAGTACCAGACATTCAATTTTGTGAAACCTGCTAAAGGGTATTATCTGACGCTACAGCAAAAATATATTCAGGATGCGATAACTCAGCAAATGACCCAACGCGGATATAAAAAGAGTGAGAATCCCGATTTGCTGATCTATGCACATCCTGCACAGGAAGGTGAAAAAGAGGTCGCCTTTACGCCAGCCTTTGTTGGCTGGGGCGGCGCGTGGGACTGGCAAACATACGATCAGTCCGTCAGCGACTGGACCAAAAACAGCCTGAACATTGATGTTGTTGACCCGCATAAAAAACAGCAAGTCTGGCGCGGTACCATCAGTCAGGTATCTCCCGGTGAGGCGAAGGAGGTCAGTGAACTCGATATCCAACGTGCCGTCGCAGGGGTATTTAAAAGCTACCCGGTTAAACCGTGAAGGGCTTAATTCTCTAACAAATGAAAAGGGATTTTCATTCAATTTGATAGTAAAATCGACAACCATCGTATCTGCGCCAGGCGTTCATGGCGATAAACGTCCGGGTGAAAGGGAGTTCCTTTCATGTGAAATATTCAGTTCAGGAAGAATATCATGAAGAATTGCGTGGTTTTATTCGTTGCAGCAGTTTCTTTCCCTCTGGCGGCGCAAGGGAATATCAACACAATAAAACCCACTGCTTTTATTGCACTGAAAAAAAGCAGTGAGCAGTATACTGGTGTATGTAAGGCCGCTATAAACCGTTGTGGGGAAGAAACAAAGGTCTGGAAAGCAAAAGGTCTGGAGGATGTTTTTTACTTAATAGAACCCACACTTGAGATGATAAAATTCCGCAAAAAAAATGACGATTACATCAAGGAAGGGCAATGGAAGTTCGACGTTAAAAATAACGATGAAAATGCGATGAGTGAAGACCTGATAAAAGATAAGGTCTATATCTATCCGGCTTTATATCCCTTGAGCAAAACAAAACAGGCCATTGCTTTAGTGACGAAATGGCAGGCATTGTATTCCGGTGGTAGCCGTGAAGAAGAGTATGCTGATTTTATTATGCTCAATGATGATGGCTCATCTCAGGTGGCATTTAAAGACGTCCTTTTTTCATCAAAGGCGATGATCAGGGCCTGTTTTACCGCAGAAGAGTATGCCAAAACCTCACACTGCCATGATGAGGATTGGGCGCTTTTGAACCTGAAGTTTATTGATGAGGGTAAAGAGTATTACTCATGGAAATTTATTACTAAATCATACACCTGGCCCGCGTTTGTTGAAAAAGCATCAACTCAGCCAAAAATAACGGAACGTGTCGCCTGGCCGTTTCAGTAGGGACACATTGGTTGTTAGTGATCGTCAACCGGTATCTGTGTGACAAATTATGTCGTTAAGGGGCGTAGCAAAATAGTTTTCTGCGTTGAACCCCTAATACATCCATTTTTCTACGATTTCATCGCCCAGGCGCTCTCGCAGTAGTTCCTCATTTCCTTCCTCATCATGAATAAACAACAGGCACATGAACATCAGAATATCGAGGTACTGACCCACATCGGTAAACATTTTCGTTAGCATAGGTGAGCTGTCATGATCAAAATACCAGACTTCGCCGGTATTGCGGTGAAAACACCATAAATTACCGTTGCCAAGATAGTCGCCAAAGACAATAAGTTGATTAACCAGCGTCCATAGCGAGGTTGATTCAGGCGTATCCTCCAGAATATCTGTAATACCGGGATAAGCATCAAGTAGTGGTTCAATATTGCTGTATTTCACAGGCGTCACGCTACACAAACTTTCGGATAGATCCAGTACACCAATGTTTTCGTGATACGTGCGTAACGGCGTTGGAAGTGGGCAAGCAAGACGCTGTTCAAGCGCATCAATTTCCTGGGCGTTAACTGGCGTGAGGCTCGCAGGTTTTGCCCACTCCGCGCGATATGCCTTGACGCAGGCAAGCCACCACTCTAGTTGCGCCTTGTCATTGGTAAATTCTGGCCAGACCAATGGCGGGGTATGACTGGCTGATGTGGCGTCGGTGGAAGATAAATTCATTTATTATCACTGCCTTAATATTTAATATTTAATATGTGTTTGAAGGTTCACAAAAATGCTGTTTCACTACTTCCTGTTTTTTTCACTTCAATGCCATGAAATTTAACCCCTAACCCATGCTCCGGGTCAAGGGAAGTGGAAAGCATGAAGCCAAATTGATCCTTATTCTCAGGAGAAAGGTATATTTTTACCAGTGTCAGATTTTTCACACTGACTCCGTATACGCGTTCACAATATTGTTTAGCTTCTGCAGTGATCTTCTGACAGAAATCATTTTGTGTCTTGACGAGAAAATCGATGTCATCCTTCATTTTTTGATCCGCAAACTCCGCCTCAAGATTTATGCACTGAACCGGTTCAGGACCGAAGGCCTGCAGAATTAAATCAACAGCAATGCCTTCGTCGTCTTCATAAAACTGTCGCTCATCTGAATTCATAAAAATTCCCTTTCTATAAGACCTGTTTCGTTACGGCGTATTACTCAGTATCGCATAAGCGATGATGGAGCAGGGTGGCGTCTTCTGCAACTGCCTTGTGAAGCATCGGCGTAGTAATGTCCACGCCTCTGTTCATACAGGAAGATTTTCGATACATATAGAATATCAATTATCATTATTATTAGTAATGGGGCTAAAATGATTTTCCCCATGAACACCCTTCATAATTTCTCTTTGAGGGGGTTCCTGAATAAGGAAATGGCCAATGCTCAAAGAAAACTTCAATGAACTGCAAATTTTTCTGGTGGTGGCAAGAGAGCGGAGTTTTACTAAAGCGGCCGCTAAGCTTGGCGTTTCGCAGTCAGCGCTAAGTCATGCGATGAAAGCGCTGGAGGAACGTTTACATATCCGTCTTTTAACGCGAACCACCCGAAGCGTTGCGCCAACGGAAGTCGGAGAGCGAATTATTGCCTGCCTGGAGCCACGAATCGCCGAGCTTGAGCAAGAGTTCGAGGCGCTCGTTCAAATGAACGGCACCCCCTCAGGCAATATCCGACTATCCGCCGGTGAACATGCCGCGCGGAGTCTGGTATGGCCAAAGCTGAAATCCTTCCTCAGAGAATACCCGGAAATCAATGTCGAATTGGTGGTTGATAACAGTTTTGTCGATATTGTTGAAGGGCGTTTTGATGCCGGGGTTCGTCTTGGCGAAAGCGTTGATAAGGATATGATCGCAGTAAGAATTGGGCCGGATATGAGAATGGCAGTGGTCGGCGCACCGGCTTATTTTGCCGCAAACTCTGCACCTGAAACGCCGCACGAACTACAACATCATCGGTGCATCAATATGCGCTTGCCAACGGCCGGCGGTCTTTATCATTGGGAATTCGAGAGGGAAGGGAAGCCGCTGCGCGTCAGGGTTGAAGGGCAACTGACACTTAATTTGTTGTCAGAACGCATTGATGCGGCGTTATCCGGGTTTGGTCTTGCCTGTGTACCTGGAGATAGGGTTCAGGAGTATGTAAAATCAGGAGAACTTATTCAGGTTCTGCAGACGTGGTGTCCATTATTCCCCGGATACTACCTTTATTATCCCAACCGCAAACAGCATCCGCCAGCTTTCGCACTGATGATCGACGCGCTTCGGTACTCTGAATAACGGGTCTGCAGCGCACAGCAGACCCGCTTGCGTTTAACGATCTACACGAGCCTGATGTTCCGGGGAGTAACGATTACCGACGATTTTCACCGTTTCAAGCGCCTGGGTTATCTGCTGCAAATCATCCTGAGAAAGAGGGATGTCTGCGGCACCCAGATTCTCCTCCAGTCGGTGCAGTTTGGTGGTTCCTGGGATGGGCACAATCCACGGTTTTTGTG
Source organism: Citrobacter sp. R56 (assembly GCF_016811995.1). Lineage (GTDB taxonomy): Bacteria > Pseudomonadota > Gammaproteobacteria > Enterobacterales > Enterobacteriaceae > Citrobacter_D > Citrobacter_D enshiensis. Next base: position 2,355,230 of record NZ_CP069159.1, on the reverse strand, counting down.
CCAACAGCCATGCAAGGGCAATTTGCGCAGATGTCACCCCTTTTTCAGCTGCCAGTTTGCCCAGTAACACGACCAGTTTTTCATTCGCTTCCAGCGCTTGTGCGGCAAAGCGCGGTACCTGGCTTCGATAATCATCCTGACCAAACGTGGTTCCTGCCGTGATAGATCCCGTCAGGAAACCAAAAAACGTTTTTGCATTTAATACGTACCTCTTTTTCGTGGCTTAAACGTCGAGTTTTCGGCCTGTTAACCATTCCACCATCGCAGGATCGCGGTGAGAGAAGAAGGCGCTAGTTGCGGTATCAAGGGCCGCAATCTGCAGCATATCTTCCGGACTGAGTTCAAAATCGAGAATATTGATGTTCTCTTCCATGCGTTCTTTTCGCACCGATTTCGCCAGAGAAACGATGCCACGCTGGAAGATCCACCGCAGGACAACCTGACCCACACTTTTGCCGTACTTCTGACCGATTGCCGCTAATGCGGGATGCTGGAAAAGACCATTTTTGCCTTCAGCAAAAGGGGCCCAGGCTTGTGGCTGAATGCCACGGCTTTGCATCCACGGAACGGCATGCAGCTGCTGATTGAAAGGGTTTACCTCAATCTGGTTTACGGCGGGGACGACGTTGTTAAAAGCGATAAGGTCGGCAAGTCTGTCCGGATGGAAGTTACTTACGCCAATCGCGCGAATTTTCCCTGCCTGTTGCAATTCTTCCATGGCACGCCAGGCACCGTGGACGTCGCCGTAAGGCTGGTGAATCAGATACAGATCAACATAGTCCAGCTGTAGTCGATTCAACGAACGTTCGAACTGTGCTTTCGCACCCTGGTAGTGGGTGTCCTGAAGCCACAGTTTGGTGGTGACAAAGAGTTCGCTGCGTGGAATGCCGCTACGTTTCAGCGCGTTCCCAACCTGGATTTCATTCTGGTAAGAGGCCGCAGTATCAATCAGGCGATAACCCGTTTCGATAGCCTCGATAACGGCGCTTTCGCACTCGGCGGCATCCGTCATCTGAAACACACCAAAACCCAGCAGGGGCATTTCAATACCGTTGTTCAGTTTTACCGTTTGCATGACGTTATCCTTCAGCTGTTGTCGGGGAAAAGCATAACGCAGAGTGATTTATTTGATTAGATGGGGTAATAAACTAGGGTTTATTAGAATGGCTCATTAATAGACCGAAACCTGACGGGAGGATGAGTGGCAAAAGCGAAGGTTGCTAACAAACGTTGAGGATGATTTGACGCGTTTTATGCGAGAGCCAGATGCTTTGTAAAACAGCACATCATATTAATGTGCGTGCCGGAACGTTCACAGTCGAGACAGAGATTATCATCATCCGCAAATTTAGATGAACAAAGTTCACAGATAACCAGAAGACGATAGGATGAAACGTACGATACAAAAATTGAATATGACCAGATATGAGCGCGTTGCGAACGTGATGTCCGGTAAAGCCAATCGTCATGACAAGCAGGCCAGGTTGTTGGTATTGATGCTGAAGAAAGCGCGTTCAAAGGCTATCAACAACCAGGACAATCATAACCACAAAACTACGGATTCTGCCTGATTCCATGCTGGTGCGCATAATGTATATTATGTTAAATTGATTATTAAGGCCGATCACTTTAAACCACTCCCACGTTCTGAGAGTCTCTGGCATCCCTCCTCTTGCGTTATTAGCTCATCAGGTTGAACATGGCCACCATGGTTACAGTCGTTCCCCCAACTAAGCACAGAGTAGTCATATGTTTAAAGTCTTCTCCCGTCGCTTACAACACTGTAACGACGTGGCGGCCAGCCTTCGTCAGGCCAGCACTACACAGTTGCAACAGCTGAAAGCACAGCTTGCCGAACAGATGGGGAAACCGGTTGGGTTACATACCATGGGCATTCCGGCAGCGATCAGTACCCTCGGGGTAACCGTCAGTTTTGCTATTCCACAGCTGTGGTTGGGTTACGGCGTACTCGCCGCACTAAACCAGCCTGCTGACCGGGTGTTCGTGTGGGTTGTGCTGATCGCGCTGCTGTTCGCTGGCATCAACGGTCTGACGACATTTATGATTGGCAAAGGCAGCATTCGCGCCTTACGGGTGCATCTTACTCTGGCAGTGATAAGCCTGCTGTTGACGGCCGCTTACCTGGTTTCTGCGCTGACTGGCACCAATTGGCCCGGGGTCGATCTGACCGCATCGTTGCTGAGTGTCGTCATGCTACTGATCTGCGGTGGTTGTATCCTTTCTACGGCCTTCTATAAGATGCTACTGTTCACCCTGCATAATCGCGCCTGGCGCCAGTTAATCTACCAGTCACGAAATACTCACACTATTGGTACAAAATAGTCGCCAGCCAGTTTCTTTATTGCTGGCACTACATTGCTGATGACGCCACTTTCTTGTACCCTCACCCCAAATTTGAATTGACGGGACCTCCTGTGACTGCTCACTTTTCTAAAGATCCTTTGCATGGCGTGACGCTTGAAATGCAAGTTAATGCACTTGTTGCGCGTTATGGCTGGGTTAAGTTGGCTCAACTGATCAACATCAACTGCTTTAAGAATGACCCAAGTGTCAAATCGAGTTTGAAATTTTTGCGACGTACGCCGTGGGCCCGCGCGGAAGTTGAAGCGCTATACCTTGATTCTCTCAATGATGCGGAGCCTGAAGCAAAAGATGAACCTGCTTTTAATCCGTGGACCGAGGGGCGCAGTAAGAAGGATTAATCCCCTACTCTGCCAGTCAGCCTGTATGCCGCACGCTTCGTATTGACTTACGTTTGAATAATACGAGAATGACCTTCTCACGTGATCATCGGAAAACTGGCATACATGGATATCTGCTCTCGTCGCCTCCAGCGCATGGCTAAAAAGTCATTCTCACTTATCGCAATGGCTCTTTTACTTTCCAGTTGTTCCTCAGAACCTCCGGTTTCGCTTGTCACGCCGTCAACGCCAGTCACACCGGGTAAACCTCAACAGCGCCAGGAACCGATGCGCGGTATCTGGTTGGCAACGGTTTCTCGCCTTGACTGGCCGCCGGTGTCATCTGTCAATGTGAGTGATACCGCCAGTCGAGTCCGTCAGCAGCAAAATGCGTTGACCAACAAGCTGGATCAACTGAAAAGCATTGGTATCAATACCGTATTTTTCCAGGTCAAACCAGACGGTACGGCGCTCTGGCCCTCGGAGATTTTACCCTGGTCAGATCTCATGACCGGCACCATCGGTGAAAATCCGGGTTATGACCCGCTGCAATTTATGCTTGATGAAGCGCATAAACGCGGCATGAAAGTGCATGCCTGGTTTAATCCGTATCGCGTCTCCACCAACACGAAACCGTCGACCGTCGCAGAACTGAACAGCACGGTGTCTCAACATCCTTCAAGCGTTTTTGTGTTGCATCGCGACTGGATCCGAACCGCGGGCGATCGTTTTGTCCTCGACCCGGGTATCCCGGAGGCACGCGACTGGATAACCAGCATCGTTGCCGAAGTCGTCTCACGTTATCCGGTTGATGGCGTGCAGTTTGATGACTACTTCTATACAGAGTCTCCAGGTTCCACGCTCAATGACAACGAAACCTTCCGAAAATACGGCGGCGCGTTCGCATCGAAAGCAGACTGGCGTCGGCACAATACGCAACAGCTGATAGAACAAGTCTCGCACACCATTAATAAGCTTAAACCTGACGTCGAATTTGGTGTGAGTCCAGCCGGTGTATGGCGTAATCGCTCACACGATCCCGCCGGTTCCGATACGCGAGGCGCAGCTGCCTACGATGAATCCTTTGCCGACACGCGTCGCTGGGTTCAGCAAGGATTACTCGATTACATCGCCCCGCAAATTTACTGGCCCTTTTCGCGCAGCGCGGCCCGTTATGATGTGCTGGCAAAATGGTGGGCCGATGTCGTGAAGCCGACCAACACGCGGCTCTATATCGGTATTGCCCTGTACAAAGTGGGCGAACCCTCCAAAAATGAACCGGACTGGATGGCCAATGGCGGCGTGCCGGAGCTTAAAAAGCAGCTTGATTTGAATGAATCAGTGCCACAAATTAGCGGCACGATCCTGTTCAGAGAAGACTATCTCAACCAGCCGCAAACGCAGCAAGCGGTTAACTATCTGAGAAGTCGCTGGGGCAGTTAACTAGCCTTCCCTCCCCTGTTATTAACACTAGGCAACGTGCAACCAGTAGATTGCACGTTGTCGGGTTGAGCTATATCTCATTTTCCTGACGGGCATAGAGATACGCCGTTGCTCTGGAAACACCGAGATGCTGAGCGATGGTCTCCATCGATTTTTTCACCTCCAAAAGACCGTCTTTACGTAATTCCTGAATAACGGCTTTGCGGTCGGCAACATTGAGCGCGCGTGCCGTGGTCGCACGTTTGGCGGCGTAACTGTCGATGCGCTGACGGATCGCCTCAGATCCTGTCGGTTCTATATGTTCCTGTACGGCGGTATTTTCGATCTCGGTGAAGCGCGCTAACGCACTTTGCATAGCTCTGAACAGCGTCATGTCCACATTCAGACACAGGGCCGCGACGTACTTGCCATCATTATCTTTAATGCCAATAGAGGTGCTTTTCACCGGGCGGCCATCAGCAAATTGATTGCCGTAGTTCGCCACAATGTTGGGGAAATCCGGCGAGGCAATACGTGCAAGCCCCAATTCGGTTGCGGGCTGCCCTGCTTCCCTGCCGGATAAGTTGTTATGGATCGCGAGAATCGCATGTTCGGGATTTTTAAGGTCGTGCACAACAACTTCGCAGAATGGCGAAAAGGTTTCACTGAGCCCTTTCGCAATGATATCAAGTTGACCTAACAGTGAATTTTCCTCGGGTTTAGACATTTTCTCTCCTGCGAACGACGCAATATTCCCGGTGCAGTCTAAAGAAAAAGGATATCTGCTGCCAGATATCCCCACGTATTTAGCCCGCCAGAAACTCGCTATAACGGCTGATATCGACGTTACCACCGCTGATAATGACCCCCACCCGTTTTCCGCGTAACCGTTCTTTATTGGCCCGCGCCGCGGCAAACCCTAAGCAGCCGGTCGGCTCAACCACCATTTTCATCCGCTCGGCGAAAAAGATCATTGAGTCAATAAGTTCCTGATCGGAAACCGTAAGAATATCATCGACGTGTTTCTGAATGAGTGGAAACGTATACTGCCCAAGATGCTGGGTTTGCGCGCCGTCGGCAATGGTTTTAGGGGTATCAATGTGGACGATGTTGCCACTGCGAAATGATTGCTGTCCATCATTGCCTGCTTCTGGCTCGACGCCATAAATTCTGCACTCTGGCGACAAATGTCGCGCGGCCAGCGCCGAACCGGAAAGCAATCCGCCGCCGCCCAGACACACATACAGCACATCGAGCGGGCCGACCTCTTCGATCAACTCTTTGGCGGCAGTACCCTGCCCAGCAATCACATGCGGGTGATCGTAGGGCGGGATGAGCGTCAGTCCGTGTTTTGTCGCCAGATCACGGCCAATCTGCTCGCGGTCTTCGGTATAGCGATTGTAGACAACCACATTACCGCCGTACCCTTTCGTCGCCGCCACTTTTGCCGCAGGCGCATCGTGCGGCATGACAATTGTCGCCGGGATGTTCAATAACTTTGCCGCCAGCGCAATGGCCTGGGCGTGATTGCCGGAAGAAAACGTCACGACGCCAGCCGCGCGCTGTTGTGGCGTAAACTGGCTGAGGGCGTTCATCGCACCACGAAACTTAAATGCGCCCATACGCTGGTAGTTTTCACACTTGAAAAATACCTCCGCCGAAAACGCGTCATTCACCGTACGGGAGGTCAGCACCGGTGTGCGATTGGCATAGCCTTCGATGCGCTGTGCCGCAGCAACCACATCGTTGTACTCAGGGAATTGCAGTGAAGTCATGTTGTTAACTCCGAATAGTTCAGGAAGACGAACGAGCAAGGGCAACGGCTTCAACTTCTACGGCAAATCCATAATGAAGCGCATCAACGCCAGCCACCACGCGAGCAGGTTTAAACTCCCCCAGCCATTGTGCGTAAATCTGATTAAACAAGGGCCATTGCGAGACATCGGTGACATAGATTCTAACCGACACCAGTGAAGCGCGGTCTGTTCCTGCCGCTGCAAGGCAGGCATCGAGGTTTGCCAGCACCTGATGCACCTGCTCTTCGAACGAGGCGGCGGGATTGATCTCACCTGCTGCGGTAACGGGTAATTGACCCGAGACAAACACAAAACCCCCGGCGGTACAGGTGTGCGAGTAGTGGCCTGCAGGGCTCACGCCGGACGTCATGTTTCTGAGGATAATGTCGGAAGACATACGTACTCTCCGTATAGATTATAATACAAAATGTCTAATTTAATACTTTATGTATATATAACGCGATTCTTCCTGCTCGCCAACCCTTTTCTCTGCCCCGGGATCACATTTTGAGCAACCGTAAATACCAATAAAAAAGCCGCGCTGAAGGTGTTCAACACGGCTTTTTAGGCATCGGCTAACCTGTGGTTTTCTCAGGTCATACGTTCAGACGACGGATATTTTCAACGATCCGCTTTTGTATGGTTGTAAGCGTTGCCTGGGTAATGTGTCCGGGATACAGGTCGTTCGCTATCTCACGGAATCTGGCGGCGACCGCACAAATCTTCGCGATGATTTCGGCCACCTTCTGCGGCATTAACTCCGCTTCCTGTTCGCCCAGCGTCTGCAGATGTTTTCTCTCGATATCTAATGCCTCGCCCATGACATCCATCTGGTGATAGCCGCCAGGCCCTTCACACCAGGTAACATCATATGCGGGAGCCAGCGTCCAGTTACCCTCTGCGGACATCAGCCAGGCAAAGTTCTTCGGATGATCGTCCCGATTATTAAACACCACGTTGAAGACCACACGCTCAAAGGCGACGGCTTTTTCTCTGACATCGTTGGTGCATATTTGGGTGGCGCGTAAAAAACTGCGATAGTCCAGTGCCCCCGGAACCTGATAATTCGCCCCGGTAAAAGAGGCCAGACTTTGCATCGGAACACGGCGATCGTTGTTGCGGTCAAAGCGACGCGTGGCAAAGGCGGCCTGTTGATCATCCAGCGCGAAGTAAGCGGTGTCCGGGGTGGCAATACCGCACCGACGCAGGCATTCAGAGTAGACCGCTTCAATGGCGCAGACTTCCGCGTGCTCATTTTGTGCCGGAAACTTAATTAACCAACTTTCGTATCCGGGTTGCGGTGACGTGGTGAATTTTTTAGTGACAGTGTCACGATAAAGCAACGCTTTGGGTCTTGCACCCTGCGGTGAGCCTCCCATCTGCAGTAACTTTTGCAGGAACTCACCGCCCTCGCCGCTCAACACCTCCTGCACTTCAGAGGCTAACTGAATAAGGGGGATCTCCTGTGCGCTAACGGTTTGTGCGTCCGGCTGAACCGGCTGGAATGTCATGGCGCCCATCGCATTGCTGCCGATCCAGGTCAATCGCTCCAGAGGGCCAATACGCGCGGCATTGAGTCCCCGTCGTTTAAACAATCGATCCATGAGCAGCATTCCCCAACCATCGGGCAATGAATCATAAATGGGGCCAGGCAGACCAAGTTGATGGGCGGGAAAACCTTGTCGTAAGCGAGGACCATTGAGAGGTAGGGTCAGCCGGGAGAGTTCGAAGCCTTTGCGTATGGCTTCATCGCTGTATTCGAAGGCAATCAGCGGGCGTCCCGTCATGGCGGTGGACGACATCAGTCGGCCCCAACGCCAGCGTTCCCCCCATCCTTCGTAAAAGACATCAATGTGTTCAGGCATCGTCATTTTTCCTTCTCACGCGCTGACGTGCTGAACTCTCCTCGTAGCGCACCATGTCATCGAGGCTCTCAATTTTCGGTTTGAACAGATTTTCCAGTTCATCCCCCAACCCCAGAACAACTGCCACCCTGACCAGCCCCTCAAAGCCCACATTTCGTCCGGCCTCGAGATTCGACACCGTATTCACGCCAATCCCCGCGCGTGCGGCGACATCCGCCTGCGTCATCTGTTTTGACAGGCGTTCTTTGCGTAATCGTTCGCAGAGAAGTTTGACGATCTCAACGGGTGTTCTGAGCATTAAATCCATAATAGGGTGGCTTATCTCGCTTAATTGCACTTTATCCACAATATTATAGAGTTAATTATGAGTATGCGCAAACCAGCACAACACCCAAAATAAAAGAATTAAGTGCATTAATGCAGTTTAATGCACTTAATATTGGAGTTAACTGGCCGTGACAGGTTCCGGCAGTCTGAACGAAGAAACCAGCAGTGCCAGCTGCTCCGCCTCTTCCTTCAGCACCTGGGTACGTGTCGCGGCATCGTCGATAAGCGAGGCGTTCTGCTGAACGGTACTGTCCATTTCGGTGACGGCCAGCGTCACTTCAGAAACCCCTTTACGCTGTTCGTCCCCCGCAACACGGATCTCCCCCATCAACTGTCTTACCTGCCGTACATTGCTGACCAATTCTTCCAGTCGGTCACCCGCATGATGAATTTGCTGACTTCCGGTATTTACATGCGAGACCGATCCATCAATTAAGGTTTTGATCTCTTGCGCGGCAGTAGCGCTACGCTGCGCCAGCGTACGCACTTCGGAGGCGACAACCGCAAATCCCCGCCCGGCATCACCGGCCCGTGCCGCCTCAACCGCCGCATTGAGCGCCAGGATATTCGTCTGGAATGCAATGCTGTCGATCACTGCCACAATCTCGACCATCCGCCCGGATGACGCACTGACGTTATCCATGGTCGAAATCACCCCCTGCATCACATCGCCGCAGCGGTTCGCGGTTTGCGCGGTGCTTTCGGACAGCTCATCTGCTAGCTGTGTGTTGCCTGAATTTTGATGCACGGTCGCATTTAACTGTTCCATGGCCGCCGCACTCTCCTCCAGGGCCGCCGCTTGCTGGGTCACGCGCGTGGATAACTCCGTATTGCTGTCTGCCAGACTGACGGCGTTGCTGGCAACCACGACGCTACTGCTGCGTACGTTGATCAAAATGGCGGCTATTTTGTCGACGAAAAGGTTAAATGCCTGGGCGATATCAGAAATTTCATCTTTCCCACGCACATCCAGACGTCGGGTGAGATCGCCTTCTCCCTGAGCAATATCATCCAGTGCGCGGCGTGTATCATCCAGCCGGGAGATAAGCCTGCGTACCACCAGCCATGCACCCACCAGCAACAGCGTCATAATCGGGATCAGGACTTCAAGAACATCCTGCATCATCACTTTCGCCAGGCCGACAATACGCTCTTGCGGTGTGACCAGCCCGACCACCCAACCGGTGTCCGCCATCGGGAACAGCATGACCCGTGAAGGCGCGTTAAGGATGTTGTCATGTTCGAGCGCTATAGATGTCATCTGTGCGCTGCCGCGTAGTGACTTCAGGCTCTCTGCCACCGGCGTCAGCCAGTCAGAGGTACTGAGCAGATCGCTGAACGTCTTGTATTTTGCCGGGTCAGCCTGCGGGAAATAGAGAATTTGCCCCTGCTTATCCACCACAAAGGCGTAGCCGCCGGTGCTGTTACCCTGCTGGCGCATAAACGTCGCGACATTATCCAGACGGATATCGGTGGTGGCGACGCCGGCAAACGCGCCTGAATGACGATACGGAATGCTACAGGTCACCATATTGACGCCGGAGATCGCATCACGATAAACATCAGACCACACACAGGTATCCTGCGAACGCCCTTTCGCCTGCTGATACCAGGTTTCGCTGTGGTAACCGTTGCCGCCAGGCACGTTGTAGTCATCAGAAAATATCAGCTTTCCTTCGGCGTTACGCGACCAGAAAAAACTGCGACGTTCTACACCTTGCGTAAAGGCATCCGGTTCAGGCCAGATCCCGCCGCCAGTAATCATTGCATTATTCTGCTCGCCAATCAGATGGGGAACCACACTGCGATAAAGCGCCTCATCATTGGGAAGCACTTCGGCCATCCGCGCAAGGGTGACGGTTTCCCCTTCAATACGTGATAACACGGTACTGAGATGCCGGGTCAGACCTTGTCCCGTCTCCTCAATAAGGGCGGAATTGATCTCGATAACCCGTGGCTGACCGCGCCACAGCATAATCGCCACGATGACCAGCGTGGTGACGACCAACAGCAAAATGCCGCCGAGGGTTAAACGGGTAGAAATACGTGAGGGATACAAGGCCATACAAACTCCTTATGTAAAAGGCGAACGTTTAACCAGTATCGGCACGCAAATTTATATCTTTATGGCGGTTGGGTGATAAAGCATGGTGATCGCTTAATGACTTCAACGTGACAATGTCACAAATAACAAAACCCAGCACTTTGGCTGGGTTTTAATAACGCTAAAATTTATTTAGATAATTCTTTTTTGATTTCGTCTTTAATTTTGCTTAATTCACTTTGAGGATGTTTTTTGCAAATTTCAACGGTTAACGGAACCGCCGTGGTCACGGTTTCGTCGAAGCTAACAAAGTCACCGCCTTTGAAATCTTCATCTTCATTAAGCACCCAGAAAGCCACCGGCGCCATGGTTTGCGGATTCAGATCAACGAACTCCTGGCAGCTCATATCTTTGGGTGTGACTTCAGTTTTTGCGTTATCCGTTGCTGCACTTACGCTTACACTGGTCAACAGCGCTGCCACCAAAATACCTGCTGTAGAAAGGGAGAACTTATTCATTTTTGTGACTCCATAAACACAATAATTAATATCTACACACGCGCTTTAAACCGTTAATGTAGGACGAAAGAAATAATACCCCAGACGTTTCAGGAATAAAGTCAGTAGTAGTTGTTATGGCTATTATTGATATTTCCGGCGACTGATTTTTATGTATCGGACATTAAAACACCCTGCGCTTTGTGATCGTGTCTACGAATTCAACATATTCCGCCCCCGACTCTACAGCCGTTGCACCAAAAGTGAACTACGCTGCACAAATGTTGATCGTTAGTTAATTAAAAATTACCAAAATTTAACAAAAAAGGCGTCGGGACGACTGTCGATGGTATGGCACGCGTCCTGCATTGTTAATCAGATAACAGCAACACGGCATCTGACAGCGACTTAACAGCGAGACGGTAATGACAGCGAAACCTGAATTATTTGCCCGCATTGAACGCACGTTCAGTCAGCAAACGCCAAGCGAAAAGCGTGTTGCAGGCTGGCTGTTGACTCACGCGGCACAGATCCCCTTTGAAACGGCAGACGGCATCGCCAAAGCAACCGGCACCAGCGGGATCACGGTGGGACGCTATTTGCGTAAACTCGGGTTTCGCAATCTGGAGGATGCCAAAGCGAGTCTGCGCGAACTCCCCTCTATCCCCTATCAGCCCTGGGGAATGAACGAGCGTCTGGGGGCGTGGCAGCAACAACAGCGGTTGCCGGACCGCGCGCAGCAGTCGTTGTCGCTGGAAATTGACGCCATTAGCCACGTCTATCAACTGGCGCAAAGTGAAACGTTTTTACGGATTGCACAGCAACTGGCGCACGCAGAAGCCGTCTACATTCTGGGGATCCAGTCGACTCGCGGAATTGCTAACGCATTTTTTAGCCATCTGGAATATCTGCGTCCTAAGGTGAGTTACTCCGAAGGGTTGTCAGGGAGCTGGGTGGAATCGCTGAATTCAGGGTTTACGCAGCCCTATGTGGTGATCACCGACACCCGCGCTTACTCCGCCACCGCACGACATTACTGTCGCGTGGCCAGTGAACGGCACATTCCACTGGCGCTGGTCACCGATGTCTGGTGTCCGTGGGCAAGAGACTATTCCATTGATTTATTACAGGTAAAAACCGATACCGGGCATTTCTGGGATTCCCTGGCGCCCGTCAGCTGTCTGTTCAACTTATTACTCTCCAGCGTGGTTGAGCAGTTGGGCGATACCCTCGCCGAGCGCTTACACACTAACCGTCAATTACAACAAGAATTTGGTCAATTCGAACAATAAACAGGAACTGTGCTATGTCAGAAAACCCCGTACTGCGCGATGTAGCGGCGATCTTCCCGTCACTGCATATCGATCTCAAATACGCCACGGCCGATAACCTCACCGGCGCGCCCATTTATCGGGAAGCGCGTTGCCTGTTACACAAAGACGCCGTTGCTGCGTTGGCAAAAAGCATCAGCATTGCGCAACTGGCGGGCTTGTCTCTGGTGGTGTACGACGCTTACCGCCCGCAGCAGGCGCAATCCATCCTGTGGGATGTCTGCCCTGACCCGCAGTATGTGGTCGATGTGGCGATTGGATCGAATCACAGCCGCGGCACCGCTATCGATGTCACGCTGATGGACGCAAACGGTCAGGTGCTTGATATGGGCGCGGGTTTTGACGAAATGCACGACCGTTCTCACGCGTATCACCCGTCGGTGCCGCCGCAGGCACAGCGAAATCGCCTGCTGCTGAACGCGATTATGTTCGGTGGCGGTTTTGTCGGGATCAGCAGCGAATGGTGGCATTTCGAGTTACCCGCCGCCGCAAAATACCCCTTACTCGACGACTGCATTGCCTGTTTTTCACCCACGACAACACAACACACACTTTAATTCTGGAGCAAGGTCATGAAGACAACAATCACATTAGCCTCGCTGTTTCGCCCTGCGTTGATCGCCGCAGCTCTGGCAATGGCGTTGCCAGGTTATGCCGCCGTCCCCAAAGATATGCTGGTGATCGGCAAAGCGGCCGATCCGCAAACCCTCGACCCGGCGGTCACTATCGACAACAACGACTGGACGGTGACCTATCCCTCTTATCAGCGCCTGGTGCAGTACAAAACGGAGGGCGGTAAAGGTTCTACGGAGGTGGAAGGCGATCTGGCGAGCGGCTGGAAAGCCTCTGACGATCAAAAAGAGTGGACCTTCACGCTCAATCAAGAGGCCAAATTTGCGGATGGCACACCGGTGACCGCCGAGGCGGTGAAGCTCTCTTTTGAGCGTCTGTTGAAGATTGGTCAGGGGCCAGCGGAAGCCTTCCCGAAAGATTTGAAAGTGGAAGCGCTTGACGATCATACGGTCAAATTTACGCTGACTCAGCCGTTTGCGCCGTTCCTGTATACGCTGGCTAACGATGGCGCCTCTATCATCAACCCGGCGGTGTTGAAAGAGCATGCGGCGGACGATGCGCGCGGTTTTCTGGCGCAGAACACGGCGGGTTCCGGACCCTTTATGTTGAAAAGCTGGCAGAAAGGCCAGCAATTGATCCTGGTGCCAAACCCCCATTACGCTGGCACGAAACCGGCGTTCAAGCGCGTGTCGGTGAAAATCATTGGCGAGAGTGCCTCCCGTCGCCTGCAACTGTCGCGCGGGGACATCGATATCGCGGATGCCTTACCGGTTGATCAGCTCACCGCCTTAAAACAGGAAGGCAACGTGACGGTGGCCGAGTATCCGTCATTGCGGGTGACTTATCTCTATCTCAACAACAGTAAAGCGCCGTTGAATCAGGTCGATTTACGCCGCGCTATCTCCTGGTCAACAGACTATCCGGGCATGGTGAACGGCATTCTGAGCGGCAACGGCAAGCAGATGCGTGGGCCGATTCCGGAAGGCATGTGGGGCTATGACGCCAATGCGATGCAGTACAGCACAGACGAGGCAAAAGCCAAAGCCGCGTGGGAGAACGTTGCCGCCAAACCGAAGACCCTCAGCTTCCTCTATTCGGATAACGATCCGAACTGGGAACCGATCGCCCTCGCGACACAGGCCAGTCTCAGTAAGCTGGGTATCAACGTGAAACTGGAAAAACTGGCGAATGCCACCATGCGCGACCGCGTTGGAAAAGGGGATTATGACATCGCGATTGGTAACTGGAGCCCGGATTTCGCCGACCCCTATATGTTCATGAACTACTGGTTTGAATCCGATAAGAAAGGATTACCGGGCAACCGCTCATTCTATGAAAACGCCGACGTCGACAAACTGCTGCATAGCGCGCTGGCCACCACCGACCAGACGGCAAGGACGAAGGATTACCAACAAGCGCAAACCATCGTAATTGACGAGGCCGCTTACGTTTATCTGTTCCAGAAAAACTACCAGTTAGCGATGAACAAAGAGGTCAAAGGCTTTGTATTCAACCCGATGCTGGAGCAGGTGTTCAATATTTCCACCATGAGCAAATAAGCCACGTTGATGCGGAGCCGTACAGGCTCCGCAAGGGGAAGCCAATGACGTTCTGGTCCATTTTACGTCAGCGATGCTGGGGACTCGTCCTGGTAGTCGCTGGGGTTTGCGTGATTACCTTTATTATTTCACATCTGATTCCTGGCGACCCTGCGCGCTTGCTGGCAGGCGATCGCGCCAGCGACGAGATTGTGGAGAATATTCGCCAGCAGTTAGGGCTTAACCAGCCGCTGTATATCCAGTTCTTTCGCTATGTGAGCGATCTCTTTCATGGCGATCTGGGCACCTCGATTCGTACCGGACGCCCGGTGATGGACGAACTGCGCGTCTTCTTCCCCGCCACGCTGGAACTGGCGTTTTGCTCGCTGCTGCTGGCGTTGGTTATCGGCATTCCGCTGGGCATTTTATCCGCCGTCTGGCGCAACCGTTGGCTGGATCATCTGGTGCGTCTGATGGCCATTACCGGTATTTCAACCCCGGCGTTCTGGCTGGGGCTTGGCGTGATTGTGCTGTTTTACGGTCACCTGCAAATCCTGCCTGGCGGCGGACGGCTTGATGACTGGCTGGACCCGCCGAATCACGTCACCGGTTTTTATCTGATCGATGCCCTGCTGGAAGGCAATGGCGAGGTCTTTTTCAATGCACTGCAGCACCTGATTTTACCCGCCCTGACCCTCGCTTTTGTGCATCTGGGCATTGTGGCGCGCCAAATTCGCTCCGCGATGCTGGAACAACTGAGCGAGGATTATATTCGTACGGCGCGCGCCAGCGGCCTGCCAGGCTGGTACATCGTGTTGTGTTATGCGCTGCCTAACGCGTTGATCCCGTCCATTACCGTTCTGGGACTGGCGTTGGGCGACTTGCTCTATGGCGCGGTACTCACCGAAACGGTGTTTGCCTGGCCGGGGATGGGCGCCTGGGTCGTGACCTCTATCCAGGCACTCGACTTCCCCGCCGTGATGGGCTTTGCCGTGGTGGTCTCTTTTGCTTACGTACTGGTAAATCTGCTCGTGGATTTACTTTACCTGTGGATCGATCCCCGAATTGGTCGCGGAGGTGCTGAATGATGTTAACCGAGGAAACGCAGACGCCACCGCAAACCACCCGCCGTCGCACCGACTGGGCGAAGTTGTGGTGGCTTATCAAAGGCAGTCCGCTGACGCTGATTGGCGGCGTCATTATCGTTCTGATGCTGCTGTTGATGGTGCTTTCGCCGTGGGTCGCGCCCTATAACCCGAACGCCATCGATTTAACCGCCCGCCTGCTGGCGCCTTCTGCCAGCCACTGGTTTGGCACCGATGAAGTCGGACGCGATCTGTTCAGCCGCGTTCTGGTGGGCAGCCAGCAGTCTATCGTTGCCGGTCTGGTGGTGGTCGGTATTGCGGGCGGCATTGGTTCGCTGCTCGGCTGTTTATCGGGCGTGATGGGAGGGCGTGCCGATGCCGTCATCATGCGCATGATGGACATTATGTTGTCGATTCCCTCGCTGGTGCTCACCATGGCGCTGGCGGCCGCCCTCGGCCCCAGTCTGTTTAACGCCATGATGGCGATCGCCATCGTCCGTATCCCGTTTTATGTGCGCCTCGCGCGCGGACAAACGCTGGTGGTCCGTCAGTACGCTTATGTGCAGGCTGCACGAACCTATGGCGCATCACGCTGGCATCTGATCAGCTGGCATATTTTGCGCAATTCGCTGCCGCCGCTGATTGTTCAGGCTTCGCTGGATATCGGCAGCGCGATCCTGATGGCCGCGACGCTGGGCTTTATTGGCCTCGGCGCACAACAGCCGAGTGCAGAATGGGGAGCGATGGTGGCGATTGGCCGTAATTATGTTCTCGACCAGTGGTGGTATTGCGCCTTCCCGGGCGCGGCGATCCTCATCACTGCCGTGGGATTTAATCTGTTTGGCGACGGTATTCGCGATCTGCTGGACCCCAAAGCCGGAGGAAAACAGTCATGACGCAACCCGTACTGGAAATTGAAGATCTGCATTTGAGTTTTCCGGGCTATAAAAGCGAGGTTCATGCCCTGAACCGAGTGTCGCTGCATATTCAGCGTGGCGAAATTGTTGGCGTGGTTGGCGAGTCGGGCTCCGGTAAATCGGTGACCGCGATGCTGGCGATGCGTTTGCTGCCGGAAGGCAGTTATCGCATTCATCAGGGACGCGTCTCATTACTGGGTGAAGATGTCCTGAACGCCAGTGAAAAACAGATGCGCCAGTGGCGTGGCGCGCGGGTGGCGATGATATTCCAGGAGCCGATGACCGCACTGAATCCGACCCGACGCATTGGGCAACAGATGGTGGAAGTGATCCGCCACCACCAGCCAATGCGCCGTTACGATGCGCGGCAGAAAGCCATCGCCCTGCTGGAAGAGATGCAAATTCCGGACGCCGCTCAGGTGATGTCGCGATTTCCGTTTGAGCTTTCCGGCGGTATGCGCCAGCGTGTGATGATAGCACTGGCCTTCTCCTGCGAGCCGGAACTGATCATTGCCGATGAACCCACCACCGCGCTGGATGTGACGGTTCAACTTCAGGTGTTGCGCTTACTCAAACATAAAGCGCGCGCCAGCGGCACTGCCGTGCTGTTTATCAGCCATGATATGGCGGTGGTATCGCAACTGTGCGACAGGCTGTATGTCATGTATGCCGGCAGCGTTATCGAAAGCGGTCCGACGGAAAACGTGATTCGCCATCCCACGCATCCTTACTCTATCGGTTTGTTGAAATGCGCCCCGGAACACGGCCAGCCTCGCCAGGCGCTGCCCGCGATCCCCGGAACGGTACCGAATCTCACCCATTTACCCACCGGATGCGCCTTCCGCGAGCGCTGTTTCGCCGCCGGACAGCAGTGTGATGTTATCCCGCCGATGCGCCGCACAGGCGACACGACGCAGCAATCTGCCTGCTGGTATCCGCAACTGGAGACAACGCATGTCTGATATTTTACTGGCGTTACAGGATGTGCACGTCAATTTCCCGGCCCGCAGCAACTGGCTGGGGCGCGTCACCGAACGGGTTCACGCCCTGAACGGACTGGATTTGCAGATCCGCGAAGGCGAAACCCTCGGCATTGTCGGAGAGTCAGGCTGCGGCAAAAGCACGCTGGCGCAGCTGTTGATGGGGATGCTGAAACCCAGTCAGGGGCAATGCTCCCGGGGGCGTGGATCAAACAAGGGGATGCAGATGGTGTTTCAGGACCCGCTCTCCTCGCTCGACCCCCGATTGCCGATCTGGCGGATCATTACCGAACCGGTCTGGATCCAAAAACACAACAGCGAGCGGGAACGCCGTGCGCTGGCAGAAGAGCTGGCGCTGTTGGTGGGCATTCGTCCGGAGTATCTCGACCGTCTTCCCCATGCGTTTTCCGGTGGGCAACGCCAGCGTATCGCTATCGCGCGGGCGCTCTCCTCTGAGCCAGATGTGATTGTGCTGGATGAACCCACGTCGGCGCTGGATATCTCCGTACAGGCGCAAATCCTCAATCTGCTGGTTTCTCTCCAGGCCCGCAGAAACCTGACTTATGTGTTGATCTCACATAACGTTTCGGTGGTCAGGCACATGAGCGATCGCGTCGCGGTGATGTATCTCGGGCAAATTGTTGAACTGGGTGATGCACGACAGGTGTTAACTTCGCCCGCGCATCCCTATACACGATTGTTACTTGATTCAGTACCGAAAACAGGCGCACCGCTGGCGGAAGATCTCGTGTTGCGCAAAACCGAACTTCCCGGCAATCGCACCCTGCCGCAGGGCTGTTTTTTTCGCGACCGTTGCCCGTTAGCGACGCAGGGATGCGAGAAAAAGCAGGCGCTACTCCCGCAAGAGTCGGGCCGCGATGTGCGGTGTTGGCGGGCGCTTGAGGATCGTTGATGCCCGCTCTGCGTCAGGCGTTGTAGGCCTTTTTCAGGGTTTCCATCAGCGCCTGGGCCGCCGTTGACAGTTTTTGATGCGCCGCGCACAGCACCCCTACACGACGCTCGATCACCGGCCCGTCGAGATCCAGACAGGTCGCGCCCAGTTCGGTCATTTGGGTGCGACATAACGCCGGTACCGCGCTGCCGCCTAACCCGTTCGCCACCAGCCGCCCGATAGTCACCAGTTGGTGGCTTTCGAGCGCCACTTCCAGCGGTCGACCGCTTTGCGCCAGCTTCTCTTCTAACATCAGGCGAACCGCCGAGGGACGCTGCAACGCAATGAAATCCAGACTCAGCAGCTCTCGCCAGCAAATGCGTTCACGGGTGGCAAGTTTACTGTCGGGCGGAACAATGGCGATGAAGCGATCCATCCCCAGCGGCGTAAAATGGAGGTGCCCGGAGAATTCCGGTTCAAACGCAATGCCCATCTCCACCCGCCCTTCACTGACCATCTCAATCACCTGTTCATTGATCACATCGTGGACGGTGACATTGATCCCGGAATAGCGATCGCGAAAGGTTTTCAGCACCGGCGGTAAAACGTTGGCGGCAAATGACGGCATGGCGGCCACGGAGACTTTTCCACGCTGTAAGGTAAACCGCTGACGCATCGCCTCTTCGGTGTTTTCCCAGTCGGCGAGCAGCTGTCGCGCCATCGTCAGAAACGTTTCCCCTTCCTGGGTTAGCGTGACTTTACGGGTCGTTCGCAACAGGAGCGCCCCACCAAGCGCCTCTTCCAGCCCTTTAATGGCCAGACTCAGTGCGGGTTGCGACATATTCAGCCGGTCACTGGCATGAGCAAAATTAAGAGTGTGAGCTACCGCTAAAAACGCGCGTAACTGTTTGATGCTCATTCTCATTTTTCTTCTCTTTAACCTATTGAATACGTTTAATTAACATTAAATTGATAAAAAAACCAAATGAGTGAGTCACAAATTTAAAATTAACAAATTATTTTTCGCCCCTAATGATGTCGGCAAGGTTAACAGGAGGGGCAAGTGTATGGCTGGACTGGATAAACGGGTTGCCACCTATAAAGAGGCACTGGAAGGACTGACCGACAACATGACGCTGCTGGCGGGCGGGTTTGGTTTATGCGGCATTCCGGAGAACCTGATCGAGGAGGTTCGTCGCCGGGGTGTTCAGGGGTTAACGGTCGTGTCGAATAACTGCGGCGTGGACGGTTTCGGGCTTGGCGTTCTGCTGGACAACCGCCAGGTACGCAAAGTCGTTGCCTCGTATGTCGGTGAAAATGCGCTGTTCGAAAAGCAGGTATTGAGCGGCGAACTGGATGCCGTGCTGACCCCGCAAGGCACGCTGGCTGAGCAACTGCGTGCTGGCGGCGCGGGCATTCCTGCCTTCTTTACCGCTACCGGCTACGGTACGCCCGTCGCTGAAGGTAAAGAGGTGCGCGAATTTGATGGTCGTCCTTACATCATGGAACGGGCGATCACCGGTGATTTCGCGTTGGTTAAAGGCTGGAAAGCCGACTGGTACGGGAACGTGATTTACCGCCATACCGCGCAAAACTTCAATCCCTTAGTGGCCGCCGCCGGGCGAATCACGGTGGTGGAAGTAGAAGAGATTGTCCCTCCCGGCGAGCTTGATCCCGCCGCCATCCATACCCCCGGTATTTTCGTCAACCGCATTATCCAGGGGCATTTCGAGAAACGTATTGAACAACGCACCCTGCGGGCCCAAGGAGTCTGACCATGTTAACGCGTGAACAAATGGCGATGCGTGTCGCCCGCGAACTGCGCGACGGTTACTACGTTAATCTGGGGATTGGCATCCCTACGCTGGTCGCGAACTATATTCCCGACGGAATGGACGTGATGTTGCAGTCAGAAAACGGTTTGCTGGGTATGGGGGCATTTCCGACCGAAAGGGAACTCGATGCCGACATGATCAATGCCGGGAAACAGACCGTGACGGCCCGCAAAGGGGCGGCGATTTTCGACTCGGCGCAGTCGTTCGCCATGATCCGTGGCGGTCACGTCGATCTGACGGTGCTCGGCGCGTTTGAGGTAGACGTCAACGGCAGCATCGCCTCGTGGATGATCCCCGGCAAGATGGTGAAAGGAATGGGCGGCGCAATGGATTTGGTTGCCGGCGCCGAGAACATCATCGTCGTCATGACCCACGCCTCCAAAAACGGCGAATCCAAATTACTGCCCGCCTGCACCCTGCCGCTGACCGGCGTGGGATGTATCAAACGTGTTCTGACCGACCTGGCGTTGCTCGACATCGCCGATGGTGCGTTCATTCTGCGTGAACGAGCACCTGGCGTCAGCGTGGAAGAAATCATTGAGAAAACCGCAGGCAAGCTGATCGTTGCGGATCAGGTTCCTGAAATGCACTTTGCCTGAGGAGAACATCATGCAGGACGTTGTTATTGTCGCGGCAACGCGGACACCGATTGGCAGTTTTCATGGCGCACTGGCGCCCCTTTCCGCTGTCGACCTCGGCGCGGCGGTCATTAAGGCCTTGCTGGAGAAAACCGCTGTTTCGCCTGAACTGATTGATGAAGTGATTTTTGGTCAGGTACTCACCACCGGCAGCGGACAAAACCCCGCCAGACAGAGTGCGTTAAACGCCGGTTTACCCGTCACAACCCCCGCCGTGACCGTCAATCTGGTCTGCGGCTCCGGGCTAAAAGCGGTACAGCAGGCCGCGCAAGCGATTCGTTGCGGCGATGCGGAAATTGTCATTGCCGGGGGACAGGAAAGCATGAGCAATGCCCCCTATTTTCTCGACGGCGCCCGCGCCGGATTACGCCTGGGTCACACCAGTCTGAAAGACAGCGTGGTGCATGACGGGTTGTGGGATGCCTTCAACGATTACCATATGGGTATTACCGCCGAAAATCTGGCGGAAAGGTTCGCCATTAGCCGTGAGCGCCAGGACGCCTTCGCCCTGCGCTCGCAGAAACAGGCGGCCGCCGCGATGGAATCCGGGCGCTTTATTGAGGAAATCACCCCAGTGAGCGTTCCGCAGGGTAAAAAACCGCCGCGTCTGGTCACTACCGATGAGCAACCAAGACCGGATACCGCCGCCGAAAAACTGGCACAGCTCAAACCGGCGTTTCGCCCGGGAACTGGCACCGTCACGGCGGGAAATGCCTCTTCTCTCAACGACGGCGCGGCGGCGGTGATGATGATGAGCGCTCGTAAAGCGCAAGCGCTGAATCTGCCGGTTCTCGCTCGCATCTCCGGTTATGCGGTTTCCGGCGTTGACCCGTCGATCATGGGGATCGGGCCGGTGAATGCCAGTATCGAGTGCTTGTCCCGTGCAGGCTGGGCGCTTAACGACGTTGATCTTATCGAAGCCAATGAAGCCTTTGCCGCCCAGGCACTGGCGGTCGGCGATTCGCTGCAATGGGACAGTGACAAGGTCAACGTCAACGGCGGTGCGATTGCGCTGGGCCATCCTATCGGTGCATCCGGCTGCCGTATTCTGGTGACGTTGCTGCACGAAATGGCGCGCCGTGATGTTGACAAAGGGCTGGCGACGCTGTGCGTCGGCGGCGGCCAGGGCGTGGCGCTGGCGGTGGAACGCCCAACGGGAGCCCATCATGCAAAGTAACCACTTCGCCGTCCTCGGGGCGGGATTGATGGGCGTCGGGATTGCCACCCACTTTGCCCGTTACGGGCATGAAGTCTGGCTGTTTGATACCGATAGCGCCAGAATTGCCGAAATTAGCGCCGTTGCAGGTTCGATTCTTGATGAGCTGAACGCCACCGGGCAGTTTTCGCCCGAGCATAAAACGGCGGTGATTCGCCGACTCAAAGGCACCACTACGCTTCAGGATGTCGCCTCCTCGCAGGTTCTGATCGAGGCCATTCCTGAACGGCTCGAGCTTAAACATGCGCTGTATGCACAGCTGGAAGCGTGCATCGATCCCGACACGGTGATCGCCAGTAACACCAGCGGTTTGCCGCCGGACGCGCTGGCCGCGCCCCTGAAGCACCCTGAACGCTTGCTGATTGCCCATTTCTGGCATCCACCCCACTTTATCCCGCTGGTCGAAATTGTGCCCGGCAGCGCCACCCGGCCAGAGCTGACGGGCTGGCTGCAACATCTCCTGCTCGACATGCAACTGGAAGCGGTGGTGCTTGATCGCGCCGCGCCCGGCTTTGTCGGTAATCGTCTGCAATTCGCCCTGCTGCGTGAAGCACTGCATATCGTGAAGAGCGGGATCGCCAGCGCCGAGGTGGTTGATCAGGTGATGCGCGCGTCGTTAGGTCGCCGTTATGCCATGGTGGGGCCGCTGGAGGCCGCAGACATGACCGGTCTTGCCACGGTGCAGGATATCTGTCGGCATCTGCTGCCTGAACTGGCAACCGGTAGCGACATGCTGTCGCTGATCACGGAAAAAGTGGCACGTGGTGAGACTGGCCTACGCAGCGGTCAGGGATTTTATCGTTGGGATGACGCCCGTAAGGAGTACATCCAGCAGCGTCGGGAGCATCAACTGCGCTTTGCCTTAAAGCCGTAACTTCTCTTTCTGTACCCCACTATAACAATGATACTGAGGAGTCTTGATGAGTGTGTTAATCGCCCTGGCCGCGTTAGGCCTGCTAATGCTGGCAGCCTATCGTGGATACAGCGTCATCCTGTTTGCCCCCATCGCGGCATTAGGCGCTGTTCTGTTGACGGATCCGAGCGCCGTTGGCCCGACCTTTACCGGTTTATTCATGGAGAAAATGGTCGGCTTTGTAAAACTCTACTTCCCCGTCTTCTTACTGGGCGCCGTGTTTGGCAAGTTGATCGAATTGTCTGGTTTTTCCCGCTCGATTGTCGCTGCGGCAATCAACATTCTGGGCCGGCGGCATGCCATTCCGGTGATTGTGCTGGTCTGTGCGCTGCTGACCTACGGCGGGGTGTCGCTGTTTGTGGTGGCATTTGCGGTGTATCCGTTTGCCGCGGAACTGTTCAGACAAAGCAATATTCCTAAACGCCTGATCCCGGCAACGGTGGCGCTGGGGGCGTTTTCCTTCACGATGGATGCCCTGCCGGGAACGCCGCAGATCCAGAACATCATCCCGACCAGCTTTTTTGGCACCAATGCCTGGGCAGCGCCCTGGCTCGGATTAATTGGCTCGCTGTTTATCATCTGCGTCGGGCTTTTTTATCTGGAACGCCAGCGTCGCAAAGCGCAGGCGAAAAACGAAGGGTACGGTAGCAACCTGCTCAATGAACCGGAAACGCCGGATAATATTAATCTGCCAAACCCGATCATTGCGATTTCGCCACTGATTCTGGTGGGGGTGTTTAACCTGTTGTTTACCCGCTGGATCCCGAAGTGGTACGGTGCGACGCATCAGCTGGAACTTCCTGGCCTTGCCAAGCCGATCACCACCGAAGTGGGCAAAATCACTGCGATTTGGGCCGTTGAAGCGGCGCTGATTTCCGGGATCATCCTGGTGGTGGTGTTCGGTTATCGCAATATTCATGGCCGCATGGCGGAAGGCAGTAAAACCGCGGTTGGCGGCGCCATTCTGGCGGCAATGAATACGGCATCAGAATATGGTTTCGGCGCCGTTATCGCCGCCCTGCCGGGTTTTCTGGTGTTGTCGAAAGCGCTGGCGGCGATTCCTGATCCGCTGCTCAACGAAGCCATTAGCGTCACCACGCTTGCCGGGATCACCGGCTCGGCATCGGGTGGGATGAGTATCGCCCTGGCCGCGATGTCCGACACCTTTATTGCGGCGGCGAACGCGGCGAACATTCCGCTGGAAGTGCTACACCGCGTGGCCTCAATGGCCAGTGGCGGTATGGACACGCTGCCGCACAACGGGGCGGTGATTACGCTGCTGGCGATCACCGGATTGAGTCATCGTCAGGCTTACGGCGGGATTTTTGCCATCACCGTGATTAAAAGTCTGGCCGTACTGTTTGTTATCGGCGTCTTTTACGCCACCGGCATTGTCTGAGGAGAATCATGATGAATTTACACGGTAAAACCGCTCTGGTTACCGGTTCCACCAGCGGTATTGGTTTGGGGATTGCGCAGGTGCTCGCAAAAGCAGGCGCTAACATTATTCTTAATGGTTTTGGCGATATTGAGGCGGCAAAAGATCGCGTGGCGCAATACGGCACCACGCCGGGCTATCATGGCGCCGATCTCAGTGATGAAACACAAATCGCCGACATGATGCGCTATGCGCAAAGCGAATTTGGCGGCGTGGATATTCTCATCAACAATGCCGGGATCCAGCATGTTTCCCCGGTTGAGACCTTTCCGGTGGAAAAATGGAACGCCATCATTGCGATTAACCTCTCGTCCGTGTTCCACACCACGCGACTGGCGCTGCCGGGGATGCGCGAGCGTAACTGGGGACGGATCATTAATATTGCCTCGGTGCATGGACTGGTGGCGTCGAAAGAGAAATCCGCCTATGTCGCGGCAAAACACGGGGTGGTGGGACTGACCAAAACCACCGCGCTGGAAACAGCGCAAAGCGGCGTGACCTGTAACGCCCTCTGCCCTGGCTGGGTGTTGACGCCGTTGGTACAGCAGCAAATCGACAAACGGATTGCCGACGGCGCAGCGCCGGAAAGCGCCCGCGATGCGCTGCTCGCAGAAAAACAGCCTTCCCGTGAGTTTGTCACCCCAGAACAGCTTGGCGAGCTGACGCTCTTTTTATGTTCCGAAGGGGCAGCCCAGGTGCGCGGCGTGGCGTGGAATATGGATGGCGGCTGGGTCGCGCAGTAAATCTTGTTACCTTTACCGGCCTGGGCGATTGCAGGCCGGTATGCGCAACGGGGTCAGTTACGGTGTTAACTGTAACTGATAATCAAGGGTAATTTCTGCCTTCAATACCTGAGATACCGGGCACCCGGCCTTCGCTTTCTGGATAATCCCGTCAAAGGTCGACGCATCTATACCGGGCACCACCACCACGCTGTTGAGCGCAATTTTGGTGATCGCAAACCCGGCATCCACTTTATCCAGTGAGACATCTGCCGTGGTATCGATTGAGGTTGGCGTAAACCCAGCCTCTCCCAGCATCAACGAAAGCGCCATCGAGAAACAGGCCGCATGCGCGGCACCAATCAGCTCTTCTGGGTTGGTGCCTTTAACGCCTTCAAAGCGCGTGTTAAACCCGTAAGGCTGCTGATTCAGCACGCCGCTTTCGGTTGAAACGGTGCCTTTTCCGCGTTTAATGTCGCCTTCCCAGTGTGCCTGACCTTTCTTATGGATTGTCATTGCTACTCTCCTTAATTGTCGTCGGGATAACAAGTATAGGACGCCTGTACGCAAACAGGATAGATAAGAGAACGTTCTGAATTGCCGCTTAAACATTGACCTTTCAGATAAAATGGTCGACCATCCAGTAAGCCGTTTTCGCTGAGAGCGGCTTTCTATGGGGTTGTATTTCGTCCGACATCGCGCGGGCTCATCCTTGAAACCATTAGCAGGATTAAGGAGTTAGAATGAAATCGAACCGTCAGGCCCGTCATATTCTTGGACAGGACCACAAAATCTCCAATCAACGTAAAACCGTGACCGAAGGCGACAAAACCAGCGTGGTCAACAATCCAACCGGAAGAAAACGCCGCGCTGACAGCAACTAGTACCCGCCTGTGTTGATATGACGACAAACACCATTGCCACCGCAATGGTGTTTTTGCTTATAAAACCCCTCTATCCATACACAATGCTTTATAATCTGTGCCCGATTCCCTGGCGGCAAGGCAACATATGACGATAAACGACAATGCCAGGGACGGTAATTCAAAAAAGAGTGAGTGACATGGACATCAAAACCAAGAAACCGCGTTCCCTTTACATCCCCTACGCTGGCCCTGTACTGCTTGAATTTCCTCTCCTGAACAAAGGCAGCGCATTCAGTGCGGAAGAGCGTCGTAACTTCAACCTGCTGGGGTTACTACCGGAAGTCGTCGAAACGATTGAAGAGCAGGCCGAACGCGCCTGGATCCAGTACCAGGGATTCAAAACTGAAATCGACAAACACATTTACCTGCGCAACATTCAGGATACCAACGAAACCCTGTTCTACCGACTGGTGCATAACCATCTCGATGAGATGATGCCGGTCATCTATACCCCAACGGTCGGTGCCGCCTGTGAGCGTTTCTCTGAGATCTACCGTCGTTCGCGCGGCGTGTTTATCTCCTACCAGAACCGCCACAACATGGACGATATCCTGCAAAACGTCCCGAATCACAATATCAAAGTGATCGTGGTGACTGACGGTGAACGTATTCTGGGTCTGGGCGACCAGGGAATTGGCGGTATGGGTATTCCCATCGGTAAATTGTCGCTGTACACCGCCTGTGGCGGGATCAGTCCGGCGTACACCCTCCCGGTGGTGCTGGATGTCGGCACCAATAACCAGCAACTGCTGAACGATCCGCTCTACATGGGCTGGCGTAACCCGCGTATCACCGACGATGAGTACTATGAATTTGTCGATGACTTCATCCAGGCGGTGAAGCAACGCTGGCCGGACGTGCTGTTGCAGTTCGAAGATTTTGCCCAGAAAAACGCGATGCCGTTACTCAACCGCTATCGTGATGAAATTTGCTCTTTCAACGATGATATCCAGGGAACGGCCGCGGTTACCGTCGGCACGCTCATTGCGGCCAGCCATGCTGCGGGTAGCCAGTTAAGCGAGCAAAAAATCGTCTTCCTCGGCGCAGGTTCTGCAGGTTGTGGGATTGCCGAGCAGATAGTTGCGCAGATCCAGCGCGAAGGGCTAAGCGAAGAAGCCGCTCGCCAGCGCGTGTTTATGGTGGATCGCTTTGGTCTGTTAACCGACCAGATGCCTAACCTGCTGCCGTTCCAGACCAAACTGGTGCAAAAACGTGAAAATCTGCACCAGTGGGATACGCAAAACGACGTGCTCTCCCTGCTTGATGTGGTGCGGAATGTGAAGCCGGATATTTTAATCGGCGTTTCCGGTCAGACGGGGCTGTTTACCGAAGAGATCATTCGCGAGATGCACAAGCATTGTCCGCGTCCGATCGTGATGCCGTTGTCTAACCCGACCTCTCGCGTGGAAGCCACACCGCAGGACATCATCGCCTGGACGGAAGGCAGCGCGTTGGTGGCGACGGGCAGTCCGTTCGCCCCGGTGGTGTGGAAAGACAAAACCTATCCTATCGCTCAGTGTAATAACGCCTATATCTTCCCGGGGATCGGTCTGGGCGTGATCGCCGCAGGCGCGTCACGGATTACCGACGAGATGCTGATGTCGGCCAGTGAAACGTTAGCGAAATATTCGCCGATGGTACTCAACGGTGAAGGGCTGGTGTTACCGGAGTTGAAAGATATCCAGGCCGTGTCGCGCGCCATTGCTTTTGCCGTCGGCAAAATGGCCCAGCAACAGGGTGTCGCGGTGAAAACCTCCGCCGAGGCGTTGCAACAGGCTATCGACGATAACTTCTGGCAGGCGGAATACCGCGATTACCGCCGTACGTCCATCTAACTCCCCCTATGGCCCGGTGACGAATGGTTGCCGGGTTATCTTCCCGCCGATGTTTACAGTGGCGAAATTCCCCCTTTGTGCTTACACTTTCACCACCCATTAACATTCGGAAAATAAAAGGAGGATACTTATGCTGTACTGTGAACGTTTCATCGCTTCACATACATTAGGCGATCGTCAGTGCTCAAGCGTTATCGATATCGTGCTGCGATAACTTCGGCTTGAGCGAAGCGACCTTCTCTTTCCCCTTCTCTCGGGCTTACCGGGTTATCGTCAGCGATGTTTGACGAGGCGTTTTTACGCCTGTAACTCTTGAGTAAGCAACAATGAGCACTTTATTAACCGCACAATCTTTACACGTTGATACGGCGTTTGGCCCGTTATTCTGTGATCTCACCTTTACGCTGAAAAAAGGCGATCGTATAGGGCTTATCGGCGACAACGGCTGTGGCAAAAGCACACTGCTAAAAATTCTCGACGGCAGCGAAACGCCAACCTCAGGCACCGTTTCTCTGGCCAGTCACTGTCATCTCGCCCGTGTTGAACAACATTTGCCGTCTGACATTCTCTCGTTACCCCTACGGGAAGCGGTGTTGGCGCAACTGCCGGAACGCGAACGCCTAAGCCAGCAATGGCAGGCGGAGTCATTACTCGCGGAAATGGGTTTTACTGCTGAGGAGTTGTCACTGTCAGCGCAAGTGCTGAGTGGCGGACAGCATACGCGTCTGTTACTGGCCCGCGCGTTGATGCGTCGTCCCGACCTGTTGTTACTGGATGAGCCCGGCAACCATCTGGATCTCCCCACCTTATTGTGGCTGGAACAGTTCTTACAACGCTGGTCAGGCAGTTTCGTTGTGGTCTCCCACGATCCTAATCTGTTGGATGCGGTCACTAACGGCACCTGGATCCTGCGCGATCGTCGCCTGCACGCGTTCGTGCTGCCCTGTAGCGCGGCGAGACAGGCATTAGCGGATGCGGATGTCAGTGATGCGCTGCGCCACAAAGCAGAGCAAAAAGAGATCGACAGAGTCACCGCCAGCGCCAAACGCCTGGCGAACTGGGGACGGGTTTATGACAACGAAGATTTGTCCCGCAAAGCGAAGCAGATGGAAAAACAGGTTTCCCGTCTGAAAGCCGCGCAGACAGACGTCACGGCAGGAAGTCAGTGGTCACTAACATTACAGGGTGATAGCGTCCGCGCTGACCGTTTGCTGGAGATGAACGACCTGTTCGTGTCGCCGGCGGCGGAAACCCCAGTGCTGTTTTCTGTTCCGGGGGCGCGGCTAAAAAGCGGTGACCGGGTGGCGATTGTCGGGCGTAACGGCTGCGGAAAATCATCGCTGCTCCGGCTTCTCTGGCAGCAGTTTCAGTCTCAGCAGGACAATGCGAATGTGTCTCTGCACCCTCGCGTCTCACTGGGCTATTACGATCAAACGCTACAGCAGCTCGCAGATAATGATTCGTTGTTTGATGCGCTTGAACCGTTTGCCCCACAGCCCGACGTACGCAAGATGGCGCTAATTGGCGCGGGGTTTCCCTGGATCCGTCATCAGCAGCAGGTCAAAACGTTAAGCGGCGGCGAGCGCTCACGGTTATTGTTTGTGGGATTGTCGCTGGCGCGGTTTAGCCTGCTGATGCTTGACGAGCCGACTAACCATCTGGATATGGATGGGAAAGAGGCGCTGGCGCAAACCCTGCAAACCTTCAGCGGCGGCGTATTGCTGGTGAGTCATGACCGACAGTTGATCAGCCAAAGCTGTAACCGCTTCTGGTTTATTGAACGGGGTGTGTTGAGCGAATGGCACGATCTCGAGGCGATCAACTCGCGGATTCGGGAAACGGCTGTTACGTGGCCAACGGCGACTATCACGGCTCAGGCATCGGCGAATCCCCTCCCGGATGACAGCGATAGCCTGCTGGAAAAGCTGTTGCTGCTGGAACAGCAATTAGCGAATGACCTGGCGCGTAAGCCAAAGCATCAGAAGCCACATTTGCAGGCGCAATGGCGTCAGGAAATCGACGCGCTGATTTTGCGGCTAGAATAAGCATGACATCAGGGCACCGGCCAGGTGCCCTTTCTTACCTGTCTCGTCAAGCTATTAATATTAGTATTTATTATGCTTTGACAGGCCCGTTGGCGGTAAAAACAGGCCAGAACAGGGAAATAATCGTGCTTTACGCTTGCATATATCATCAGAAAAATTAATCCTTACGAGGTAAAGGAGAACAAGACTCACTCGCCTTACTCGCTATGCAGTTCACCATCATGATAAGGAGAAGACTATGAAGGCTGCTGTTGTCACTAAAGATCATCAGGTTGATATCACTGAGAAAACGCTACGCTCGCTGCAACACGGTGAAGCGCTTCTGAAAATGGAGTGCTGTGGTGTGTGTCATACCGATCTCCATGTTAAAAACGGCGATTTTGGCGACAAAACCGGCGTTATCCTGGGACATGAAGGCATTGGTGTTGTTACTGCCGTTGGGCCAGGCGTGACCTCCCTTAAGCCAGGCGATCGCGCAAGCGTGGCATGGTTCTTTGAAGGATGTGGTCACTGTGAATACTGTAACAGCGGCAACGAGACGCTGTGCCGGAGCGTCAAAAACGCAGGTTACAGCGTTGATGGCGGTATGGCTGAAGAGTGCATTGTGGTGGCGGATTATGCGGTGAAAGTGCCGGATGGTCTGGAATCCGCCGCGGCAAGCAGCATCACCTGTGCGGGCGTTACCACCTATAAAGCGGTGAAAATCTCGAAGATCAAACCCGGTCAGTGGATTGCTATCTACGGACTTGGCGGTCTGGGCAACCTGGCGCTGCAGTATGCGAAAAACGTCTTTAACGCCAAAGTGATTGCCATCGACGTGAACGACGAACAGCTGAAACTCGCCAAAGAGATGGGCGCCGATCTGGTCATCAATTCACGCACTGATGATGCGGCGAAAATCGTGCAGGAGAAAACGGGCGGCGCACACGCAGCCGTGGTGACTGCCGTTGCGAAAGCGGCGTTTAACTCTGCCGTCGATGCTGTCCGTGCTGGCGGTCGTGTGGTTGCCGTTGGCCTGCCGCCGGAAGCCATGAGTCTGGATATTCCACGCCTGGTGCTGGACGGTATTCAGGTAGTCGGTTCGCTGGTGGGTACGCGTCAGGATCTGACCGAAGCGTTCCAGTTTGCCGCAGAAGGCAAAGTGGTGCCTAAAGTGGCCCTGCGTCCGCTCGGCGACATCAACGCTATCTTTAAAGAGATGGAACAAGGCCAGATTCGTGGCCGTATGGTGATTGATTTCCGCCGTTAATCGGTAAACGGCGACGGCTTTATTGCTCGTCGCCGTTTGTTTTGCGAAGCGCTTTCCACAAACCTCCTCTCCTGCTTTCTCTTTAAACGAGTTCCCCACAAAATTTCGACAATCGTAGCGAATGTTGTTGCGTCACACGAAACAATAATGATAGCGTTCCTCCTGAAGGAACAAGGATGATTTGGATGATCATGAGCTTCAGACACAAGGGATTGCGTGACTTGTTTCTTCATGGGCGTACGTCAGGCGTTCTGACAACGCAGGTAAAACGATTGCGTCACCGTCTCGCTGTTATTGATGCCGCCTGCCATATTAACGATATCGACATGCCAGGCTACAGGCTGCACTCGTTGAGCGGCGATCGTGATGGCGTTTGGGCGATATCGGTATCGGGAAACTGGCGAATAACCTTTGAGTTCGTCAATGGCGATGCATACATACTGGATTACGAGGACTATCACGCATGAAAATGGCAAATCATCCCCGCCCGGGGGAGATTATTCAGGAGGCGCTGAACGAACTTAACGTCAGTCTGCGCGAATTTGCCAGAGCAATGGACATTGCTCCCTCTACAGCAAGCCGGTTGCTAACTGGAAAAGCGGCGCTAACCCCAGAAATGGCGATTAAGCTCTCCGTGGTGATCGGCAGCTCACCGCAAATGTGGCTGAATCTGCAAACCGCCTGGAGTCTGACAGAGGCCGAAAAAACCGTTGATATTTCAAGGCTCCGTCATCTGGCAACGCAATAATTCATCTGATAAAAAAATGGCGCCTTTTTCAGCGCCATTTTTACTGTATAGAGTCAAAAGAGATTATAACCCTTCTTCACTCTCTTTTTTGGCTTCGGCTTTCTCGACGTCGCGATACCAGCGCGGATGGTGTTTCTTCGCCCAGCGACGGCTGACTTTCCCTTCGACCATGCCTTTGATCGATCCTTTCACCCAGAATGCCATATACATATGGATGAGGATGGCGTGCATCAGAATAATGCCCGCCGCCGCATGGATCAGCAGGCTGTAACGCACCACCTGCATCGGGAAGAACTGCGCGAAGTACGGACGCCAGATAATGACGCCGGTCACCAGCAGAACGAAAATCATGCTCATGATCGACCAGAACATCATTTTCTGCCCGGCGTTGTACTTACCCACGTCCGCCACTTTGTGTTCATTGCCCTTCAGCACTTCCACAATATTCTTCAGCCACGGAATGTCTTTCTTATCCGGGATGTTGTGTTGTACAAAACGGAAGAACATAAACATCAGCGCAACGAAGATCGCGATGCCGAAGAACGGGTGCAGAATGCGCCCCATCTGCGGCGTACCGAAGGTTTGCGTCAGCCATTGCAGCGTCGGGAAGAAAAACGAAATTCCCGACAGCGCCACCAGGAAGAAACAGATCACCACCGTCCAGTGACAGGCGCGGTCGATAAATTTCGTGCGCACTATCATTTTTGACTTACTCATGATGATCCTCCTCTTCGTCGTCCACTTCTTTGTTCGGGCCGATACCAATGTAGTGGTAAATCAGTCCGGCGAAGGTGGCGATAAACCCAGCTGCCGCCAACGGTTTCAATGCCCCTTTCCACAGGTTGATTGAGGTGTCGACTTTCGGGTCCTTCGGTAAACCGTGATACAACTCTGGCTGGTTAGCATGATGCAGTACATACATCACGTGTGTCCCACCCACACCCTGCGGGTTATAAACACCGGCATGTTCATACCCGCGCGCTTTGAGTTTTTCCACGCGCTGCTCGGCCATTTCCAGCATCTCTTGCTTGGTGCCGAAATGAATCGCCCCCGTCGGGCACGTTTTCACGCACGCTGGCTCCTGGCCGACACTGACGCGATCGACGCAGAGTGTACATTTATAGACGCGGTTATCCTCTTTATTGAGGCGCGGTACATTAAACGGACACCCGGCAATGCAGTAGCCACAGCCAATGCAGTGTTCAGACTGAAAATCAACAATCCCGTTAGCGTACTGGATGATTGCCCCGGCAGACGGGCACGCCTTCAGGCAGCCCGGATCTTCACAGTGCATACAGCCGTCTTTGCGGATCAACCACTCCAGCTTGCCGTTTTGCTCGGTTTCGCTAAAGCGCATCACCGTCCAGGATTTCGCGCTCAGATCGGCAGGGTTGTCATACACCCCAACACAATGCCCAACCTCATCGCGAATGTCGTTCCACTCCGAACACGCCACCTGGCAGGCTTTACAGCCTATGCAGGTGGAAACGTCGATCAGTTTGGCGACTTCAGCCTTGTAATCACGCGCCTGGGGAGGCGGCGTGATGGCGTTTGTTGCGGACCGTTTGATGATGTCCTGCGTTTCCAAAGACATATGTTCGCCTCCCTTACGCCTTCTCGATGTTAACTAAAAACGCTTTGTATTCCGGCGTTTGCGAGTTTGCATCACCGACGTTCGGCGTCAGAGTGTTGGCGATATAGCCTTTACGCGCGACCCCTTCAAAACCCCAGTGAATCGGGATCCCCACCGTTTCAACCTGCTGATCGTTAACCTGCAAGCTACGCAGACGGCGTGTGACCACCGCAACGGCACGAATAAATCCGCGCTGGCTGCTGACTTTCACATAGTCGCCGTTGGCGATACCTTTCGCGGCGGCCAGCGTTTCGCTGATTTCCACAAACTGCTCTGGCTGGGCGATCGCATTCAGCAATGCGTGCTTGGTCCAGGTGTGGAAGTGCTCCGTCAGACGGTAAGTGGTACCGACATACGGGAACTTATCCTTTTTACCCAGGCGCAAGGCATCTTCTTCATACAAGCGCACCGCCGGATTGGAAATAACGTTTGGATGCAGCGGGTTGGTTCCCAGCGGCGTTTCAACCGGCTCGTAGTGTTCCGGGAACGGCCCTTCCGCCATTTTATCAATGGCGAACAGACGCCCCAGCCCTTCCGGCTGC
Organism: Citrobacter sp. R56; assembly: GCF_016811995.1. Taxonomy (GTDB): domain Bacteria; phylum Pseudomonadota; class Gammaproteobacteria; order Enterobacterales; family Enterobacteriaceae; genus Citrobacter_D; species Citrobacter_D enshiensis. The sequence continues at coordinate 2,321,521 of NZ_CP069159.1, read as the reverse complement.
ATGATAAACGGCCCGGTTGCGCTGCCCGGTGGAGCAGTGTTGAAGTCCGGAATATCGTTACCCGTCCATTTCGCACCGTTCCACTGGATCAGCATCCGCTTCGGATCCCACGGTTTACCCTGCGGATCGGCGGAAGCGCGGTTATACAGTACGCGGCGGTTCAGCGGCCACGCCCACGCCCAGCCCAACGTGTTACCCAGACCAGAAGGATCGGCGTTGTCACGGTTGGCCATCTGGTTGCCCTGCTCCGTCCAGCTACCGGTATAAATCCAGCAGGAAGAAGCCGTGGTACCGTCATCGCGCAACTGAGCGAAACTGCTCAGTAACTGGCCTTTCTTCGCGATCAGCACACCGTTGGCGTCATAGAGATCGGCCAGCGCATAACCGTTGTTTTCTTTGGCGACCTCTTCGGATTCCGGATGGTCTGGCTGCTTGTAGTTCCAGCTCATTTTCAGCAGCGGCTCTACGCCTTTACCGCCTTCGTTGCGATAGAGATCGCGCAGACGATGGTAAATCCCGGCCAGAATTTCGCCGTCATTGCGGGCTTCGCCTGGCGCATCCTGGCCTTTCCAGTGCCACTGCAGCCAGCGACCGGAGTTAGCAATGGAGCCATCTTCTTCCGCAAAACAGGTGGACGGCAGACGGAACACTTCGGTCTGAATCGACGCCGGGTCGACATCATTTGACTCGCCGTGGTTCTGCCAGAACGTTGAAGTCTCTGTCACCAGCGGATCGATAACGACCATGTATTTCAACTTACTCAGGGACTGCACCACTTTGTTTTTGTCCGGGAAGGACGCCACCGGGTTGAAGCCCTGACAGATGTAGCCGGTCACTTTGCCGCTATCCATCATGTTGAAGTATTTAATGACGTCGTAGGACTGATCCCATTTCGGCAGCCACTCAAATCCCCAGTCATTTTCTTTCTGCGCCGCGTCGCCGTAGAACGATTTCATCAGGCTGACAAAGAACTTCGGATAGTTGCCCCAGTAGTTCACCTGCTCGGCAAGCGTCGCTTTCGGCGTATTGGCCTGCAGATAGGTTTGCAGATCGGTCTGTTTCTCAGACGGCAGCGTCAGATAACCGCTCAGACTGGTAGAGAGAAGACCTAAATCCGTTAAGCCCTGAATGTTGGAGTGCCCACGCAAGGCGTTAACGCCGCCGCCAGCCATGCCCATATTGCCGAGCAGCAACTGGATCATCGCCATCGTACGAATGTTCTGCGCCCCGACGGTGTGTTGCGTCCACCCCAATGCATAAAGGAAGGTGGTCGTACGGTCGGCCGCGCTGGTGGAGGCTAACACTTCGCACACTTTCAGGAAGTCAGTTTTTGGCGTACCGCAGATGTTTTCCACTACATCCGGCGTATAACGGGAAACGTGATGTTTCAGTAAGTTCCACACGCAGCGTGGGTGACTTAGCGTGTCATCGCGTTTTGCATAGCCGTTTTCATCGAACTGATAGTTCCATGATGACTTATCATAATGGCGTTTTTTCGCGTCATAGCCGCTAAACAGGCCGTCGTCGAAAGCAAAATCATCCCGTACCAGCAGGCTGGCATTGGTGTAATGCTTCACGTACTCCGCGTTGATTTTCTGATTTTCGATCAGGTACAGCAGAACGCCAGACAAAAACGTAATGTCCGTACCGGAACGGATCGGCGCATAGATATCCGCAACCGATGCTGTACGCGTAAAGCGAGGATCGACGACAATCAATGTCGCATCATTATTATTCTTCGCTTCCATCGCCCAGCGGAATCCCACCGGATGTGCTTCAGCGGCGTTACCGCCCATCACCATTACGACGTTGGCGTTTTTGATATCAACCCAGTGGTTGGTCATCGCACCGCGACCAAATGTTGGAGCAAGACTTGCTACCGTTGGTCCGTGTCAGACGCGTGCCTGGTTGTCGACTGCCAGCATGCCGAGAGAGCGCACAAATTTTTGCGTCAGCATACCGGTTTCATTACTTGCCGCAGAAGCGCAAAGCATCCCGGTAGACAGCCAGCGGTTGACGGTGACGCCCTGCTCGTTCTTTTCAATAAAGTTGGCATCACGGTCAGCTTTCATCAGTTTTGCGATACGGGAGAATGCTTCATCCCAACTGATACGCTGCCATTTGTCTGAACCCGGCGCGCGATATTGTGGATACCGCAGGCGGTTTTCACTGTGAACATAGTCCAGCAGACCCGCGCCTTTAGGACATAATGCCCCACGGCTTACCGGGTGGTCCGGATCCCCTTCAATATGGTAAATCGCTTCCTTCGCGTTTTTGGCTCCATCTCCGAGGCTATACATTAATAGCCCGCATCCCACGGAACAGTATGTGCAGGAGTTTCGGATCTCTTTGGCGCGCAGCAGTTTGTAATTACGCGCCTGAGCCAGTGCAGACTTAGGTGCGAAACCAAGCGCTGCGACTGTTGTTCCTGCCATACCGCCCGCGCAGATTTTAAAAAATTGTCTGCGGCTGACGTCCATTGCTTTCCTCTTTTTTACAGGGATGTAACTTCGCGACGAAACTAACAGCTATGACCATATCTTTTTTGCGTCAAATCAATAACGAATCGGTTCCGCTACTAAATAGTGCCGTTTGTCGAACATTTATACCCACAAAGAAGTAGCAGGCAGGACGATTTATTAACGCCGACTGTTTAAAAGTGCTATAAATTTCAGCTTCTTTAATGAAAAGGAACGAGGACAGACGAACAGAATGACGAGAAAAAAAGCAACGCTAATTGGACTGATTGCCATCGTGCTCTGGAGCACCATGGTGGGGTTGATTCGTGGCGTGAGTGAAGGACTTGGGCCGGTGGGCGGCGCCGCAATGATCTATTCATTAAGTGGACTGTTGCTTATTTTTACGGTCGGCTTTCCTAATATTCGTCACTTTCCTGTTCGTTATTTAATCGCTGGCAGTTTCCTGTTCGTTACTTACGAAATATGCCTGGCGCTGTCGCTGGGTTATGCGGTGACGCGACATCAGGCTATTGAGGTCGGCATGGTCAACTATTTATGGCCCAGCCTGACGATTCTTTTTGCCATATTGTTTAATGGACAAAAAACAACCTGGCTGATTATTCCTGGATTAATTGTGGCGTTGACCGGTGTCTGTTGGGTATTAGGCGGTGAAAATGGACTCAACCCTGGCGAAATAATCAGCAACGTTGCTACCAACCCGTTAAGCTATTTTCTCGCCTTTCTGGGGGCATTTATCTGGGCGACATATTGTACAGTCACCAACAAATATGCCCGGGGATTTAACGGAATCACTGTCTTTGTTTTGCTCACTGCCGCAAGTTTATGGGTCTACTATTTACTGACGCCACAGCCTGAAATGCATTTCACCCTTCCCGTCACCATCAAGTTATTTTCGGCGGCATTAACGTTAGGTTTTGCTTACGCGGCGTGGAATGTTGGAATTTTGCACGGAAATGTCACTATCATGGCCGTGGGTTCTTATTTCACCCCCGTGATGTCGTCTGCGCTGGCTGCGGTTCTTTTAAGCGCTCCCCTCTCATTTTCGTTCTGGCAAGGTGCTATTATGGTGTGTGTCGGTTCGCTGCTCTGCTGGCTGGCAACACGGCGTGCCTGACGCCAACCATCAGGTCTTAATATCGTCTGCTGGATGAAAAACGACCCGGCAGTCTATTTCCTGTTACAAATTCTTATCTGGCAGTTATTACGTGGATATTCCACGCGCAGAAAATTCTTATTTGCTTTTTCACCGTTATACTGCCATACCGTTAATACCATGCCAGCTGTTCATTTTGGCGTCACATGAACAAATTGTATGCAACCATTTTCTTTTGTGTTAAATATGTTATCAATATGATTATATTTTGATAACACTCAGCATTTTATGCTCAAAGGAAACTGTATTCATGCATATAGTTAGTCGTGGCAACTAACGAATATCAAACAATAAATACAGATATAGTCCCTCTCGTAAATATATCTATGCAGTAAGTTCCTAATTTAAACTAAATTTTTCATCCCTATTATGTAGATCTAGATCACATAACTGTAAATATTCAGTAATATTATGAAACTTATTATTGAACTTATACCACTGCGTAATTTAAAAATGGTCTGCCATTGACTGACGGGTTCGTTTAGAAATGGTTTAGGAAACACACTAAGAAAATTATAAGGATTATTGAGCATGAAACTTAAATTAGTTGCAGTGGCAGTGACTTCCCTGTTGGCAGCAGGTGCTGTAAACGCAGCAGAGATATATAACAAAGACGGCAACAAACTGGATCTGTACGGTAAAGTACACGCTCAGCATTATTTCTCTGATGACACCAAGAGTGATGGTGACAAAACTTACGTGCGTACCGGCTTCAAAGGCGAAACGCAGATCAATGACCAACTGGTTGGTTTTGGTCAGTGGGAATATGAATTTAAAGGCAACCGTACTGAAGATCAGGGTTCCGAAGGCGACAAAACTCGTCTGGCATTCGCTGGTCTGAAATTCGCAGAATACGGTTCTTTCGACTATGGCCGTAACTACGGCGTAGCGTACGACATCGGCGCATGGACCGACGTTCTGCCTGAGTTCGGTGGTGATACCTGGACCCAGACTGACGTGTTCATGACCGGCCGTACTACTGGCGTTGCAACCTACCGTAATACCGACTTCTTTGGTCTGGTTGAAGGTCTGAACTTTGCCGCTCAGTACCAGGGCAAAAACGACCGTAGCGATATCAAAGAAGCTAACGGCGACGGTTTTGGTCTGTCCACTACCTATGAGTACGAAGGCTTCGGCATCGGTGCGACCTATGCGAAATCTGACCGTACCGACCTTCAGAACAATCGCGGTAACGGCGTGTTCACCGCTGACGGCGACAATGCTGAAGTTTGGGCTGCCGGTCTGAAATACGATGCGAACAACATCTACCTGGCAACTACCTACTCTGAAACCCGTAATATGACTACCTACGGTGGCAAAGTCGACGGTAAAACTATTAACGGTATCGCCGACAAAGCACAAAACTTTGAAGCGGTGGCTCAGTATCAGTTCGACTTCGGTCTGCGTCCGTCCGTCGCTTACCTGAAATCCAAAGGTAAAGACATCGGCCGTTATGGCGACCAGGATCTGGTTGAATACGTTGACCTGGGCGCGACCTACTACTTCAACAAAAACATGTCTACCTTCGTTGATTACAAAATCAACCTGCTGGATGACAACAACTTCACTCGTGATGCTGGTGTAAGCACTGACAACGTTGTGGCTGTAGGTCTGACCTACCAGTTCTAATTTTGTTGTAGCGTGAAATCAAAGCCAGCCCATGATGGGCTGGCTTTTTCTCTTGATCCAGACTCGGTCATAAGGAGTATGCCGTGCAGACGTTCACAGGTCGTTGTCTTTGCGGACAAAGTCATTTTACCGTTAACGTCGAAATGCTTGATGTTTATGCCTGCCACTGCACGTTGTGCCAGAAATGGTCAGGTGGTATTGCCATGTATCTGGAAGCCAGCGGTCAACCGCTGATGTCGCCAGAGTCATCAGAACCTTCGCACTTTCCCTCTTCAACACGTGGAGAACGTTTTTTCTGTTCCGGTTGCGGATGCCCACTGTGGTTTACGTTGACCGACAGTGAGCGCTACTTTATTCCGTGGACATTACTGGAGCTTAACGAGGTCGATCGCCGTCGCCTGATCCTGGCCGCCGAAATCTACACCGAAACGCAACCCGCTTTCTGGCGGCTCACGGGGCAATACGCCCGCCTGAGCGGTAAGGAAGTTGAGGAGATGGATTACCCTTGCCAGTTAGCCCACTAAATTAATGCTGTTTTATGCGGGCGAGACTGAACCACATCCCGAGTGCCAGCAGGATCAACAGACTTCCGGCGCTGCTTAACGCCACACTGTGCGACCAGGTGAACGCCTGTCTGGCCGCCCCAAGAACCGCTTCGCCAAGATTCGGTGAGAGTGTATGGGCAAGTTGTACCGCCTCACCCATTGATGACGACGCGCGTTCTATCTCCTGCTCGCTTAACCCGTCCGGCAGCATGACAGACGCCGAAAAACTCCTGCTCAGCAGTAAACCGAAGATGGCGATACCTAACCCTGCGCCCAGCTCATAGGCCATCGTTTCAATGGCGCCCGCTGCAGCGGCTTTTTCTGCCGGTGCCGCCGCCATAATGGCCGCCGTTGACGCGAGAAGCGCACTGGCAGCGCTGAATCCCAGCAATGCCATCAGCCCCCAGGCTTGCCACTGTTGGCTACTGAAATCGGTCAGCGCCAGACCATAGAAACTCAACGCGCTGAGCGCCATCCCGCCCGTCGCCACCCAACGCAACCCCAGTCGTGAAACCAGCATGCCGGCAATCGGACCGCTGAATCCGCTGGCCACCATCACGGGCAACATAAACAGCCCCGCCTGATACGGCGTTAAACCGTGAACAAACTGCAGCTCCTGCGCCATCAGCAGTTCAAATCCCACCAACGTGATCATGGCGGTCATCGCCATCACCACGCCGCTCAGGATGATGCGGTGGGTAAAAAGACGCATGTCGATCATCGGGCGCGAAGCCGCCAACTGGATGCGCACAAACGCGGCCAGTAACAGCGCTCCCACCAGTAATGTCAACGCAATCACCCCGACGGCGAGATGTCCTTTTAGCGCTGTCTTTGCGCTATAGACCAACAGTAAAATAGCGATGATCAGCATGATCGCGTGCACCAGGTTGAGCGATTGATCGCGACGTCCTGCCTGTGGCGGAACAAAGCGCGCCGTCAGTCCCATCACCAGTAAGACAATCGGGACGTTGATCAGAAATACCGAGCCCCAGTAGAAATGCTCCAGCAACATACCGCCGACCAGGGGACCGAACGCCGCGCCCCCCGATCCAACGGCGGCCCACACACCCAGCGCCATATTGCGATGACGCGCTTCAGAGAAGGTGGCGCGGATCCCCGCCAGCGTCGCAGGGACAATCATTGCAGCACCGATCGCCAGCAGCGCCCGTGTTGCAATCAGCAGACTGGCGCTATGAGCAAACGCAGCAGCCAGCGAGGCCAGACCAAACAGGCTCCCGCCCAGCAACAGTAGACGTTTAAAACCTATGCGGTCGCCCAGCGCGCCCATCGGTAGGACCATCCCGGCCATCACCAGAGAATAAATATCAATGATCCACAGCAGCTCGTTGCCACTGGCGCCCAACGTCATACTCAGCGTGGGGGCGGCAACATGCAGCACCGTTGCGTCAATCGCAACAGGGATGTAGACCAGCACAATAATCACTAACGTTAACCACTGACGAAACATAAAACTCCCGCTAAAAACAAACCTGGACACACGTCCAAGTCTGGCGATCCTACGGAAAGTTGAACGCATGTCCAGCTTTTTGTTACACTGCCGTCACGGTAACCAAAGTGAGGGGCGTATGAGCTATTTAAATCGGGATGAACGTCGCGAAGTGATTTTGCAGGCAGCCATGCGCGTTGCGTTACAGGAAGGCTTTAATGCCATGACGGTAAGACGTATTGCGACAGAAGCCAGCGTGGCGACCGGGCAACTTCACCACCATTTCAGCAATGCGGGTGAACTGAAATCGCAGGCGTTTATTCGTCTGATTCGTACTCTGCTGGATACCAACATCGCACCGGAGAACGCCACCTGGCGCATGCGCCTTCATGCCATGCTGGGCAGCCACGACGGCGGTTTTGAGCCGTACATTAAACTCTGGCGGGAAGCGCAAATCCTGGCGGACAAAGATCCTGAAATCAAAAATGCGTATCTGCTGACGATGAAGATGTGGCACGAAGATACCGCGCGACTGATCGAGCAAGGTCGTGAGGCCGGTGAGTTCACCTTTACCGACGGCGCGGCGGAGGACATCGCCTGGCGTTTCATTGCGCTGGTGTGTGGTCTGGACGGTATGTACGCGCTTGGCATGACGGAAATGGCCGATCCTGCCTTTGAGCGGCATCTCGATCACATGATTTCACGGGAGCTGTATATCTGACGTTAAATATGGATGAATAATACACCTTCCAAATTTACATTTGGTAACACTTAAGCAACCTGTTATTCCCCCTTCACATCACGTGGCCACGCTTTCTTATCTATCCTTTCAAACAATATTCTCAAAAAAAGCCAATAATTTCTAAAAAGAGCCATTGCGGCTCAGCCTCTTATTATTTCTTTTTCATGAACGACGCGGGCATGTGAGGGTAATATGGCACCACAAAATGAGAAAAAAAATCGTTATCTTTTAAATGACTGGAAGCCTGAAAACCCCGCTTACTGGGAAAACAAAGGTAAGCATATCGCCAGAAGAAACCTCTGGATATCAGTCCCTTGCCTGCTGCTCGCCTTCTGCGTCTGGATGTTGTTTAGCGCCGTCGCCGTTAATTTGAATAAAGTAGGCTTTAATTTCACCACCGATCAACTCTTTTTATTAACCGCATTACCTTCCCTTTCCGGCGCCATATTACGCGTTCCCTACTCCTTTATGGTGCCCATATTTGGCGGGCGTCGCTGGACGATTTTTAGCACTGTGATTCTGATTATTCCTTGCCTGTGGCTCGGTTTTGCGGTGCAAAACCCCGCTACTCCCTATGGGGTATTTATTGTTATCGCGTTGCTGTGCGGTTTTGCGGGTGCCAACTTTGCCTCGAGTATGGGCAATATCAGTTTTTTCTTCCCCAAATCGAAGCAAGGCAGCGCCCTGGGGATTAACGGCGGTTTAGGCAACCTCGGCGTCAGCGTGATGCAGATGGTCGCGCCGCTGGTGATTTTTCTGCCCATCTTCACGTTCCTCGGCGTGCAAGGCGTCCCACAAGCCGACGGGTCGTTGTTGTCGCTGGCGAATGCCACCTGGATTTGGGTTCCGTTGCTGATTGCCGCCACCATTGCGGCCGGGTTGGGAATGAATGATATTTCCAGCTCAAAATCCTCTATCGCTGCGCAACTGCCGGTACTCAAACGTTTTCATCTCTGGTTGTTAAGCCTGCTGTACCTCGCCACGTTTGGATCGTTTATCGGCTTTTCCGCCGGATTCGCCATGCTGGCGAAAACACAATTTCCCGATGTGAACATCCTGAAACTGGCCTTTTTTGGCCCGTTTATCGGCGCGCTGGCACGCTCTGCTGGCGGCGTTATTTCCGATAAGTTCGGCGGCGTGCGCGTGACGCTGATTAACTTCATTTTTATGGCCTTGTTTAGCGCGCTGCTGTTTCTCACCTTGCCGGGTTCGGGTTCCGGCAGTTTTACCGCCTTTTATCTGGTGTTCATGGGGCTTTTCCTGACCGCAGGGCTGGGAAGCGGCTCGACCTTCCAGATGATTGCGGTGATCTTTCGCAAAATTACGATTTATCGGGTGAAGCTGCACGGCGGGACGGAAGAACAGGCTCAGCGTGAAGCGGTGACGGATACTGCCGCCGCGCTTGGGTTTATCTCCGCTATCGGCGCGGTGGGCGGTTTCTTCATCCCGAAAGCGTTTGGTTCATCTCTGGCGCTGACCGGCTCTCCGGTTGGCGCAATGAAAATATTCTTAGTGTTTTACATCGTCTGCGTGCTGGTGACCTGGCTGGTCTACGGCCGTAAATCACAAAAAAAATAACAAACATATTCATGTAGGCCTGATAAGACGCGTTAGCGTCGCCATCAGGCGTTGAAATAATGCCGGATGGCGGCACAAGGCCTTATCCGGCCTACATGCCTGACACATTATCGGAGCAGGAGACATGTCATGAGCAAACTGCTGGATCGCTTCCGTTACTTTAAGCAAAAAGGTGAAACCTTCGCTGAAGGACACGGTCAGGTTATGCATACCAACCGGGATTGGGAGGACAGCTATCGCCAACGCTGGCAGTTCGACAAAATCGTGCGCTCGACTCACGGGGTTAACTGTACTGGCTCGTGCAGCTGGAAAATCTACGTCAAAAATGGCCTGGTGACCTGGGAAACACAACAAACCGACTATCCGCGCACGCGCCCGGATCTGCCCAATCACGAACCGCGTGGCTGCCCACGCGGCGCCAGCTACTCCTGGTATTTATACAGCGCTAACCGACTCAAATATCCGCTGGTGCGCAAACGGTTGATCGAACTCTGGCGCGACGCCCTCTCCCGCCAGCCCGATCCGGTTCTGGCCTGGGAATCGATCATGAACGACCCGCAAAAGTGCCAGAGCTACAAACAGGTGCGCGGACGCGGCGGATTTATTCGCTCAAACTGGAAAGAACTCAATCAGTTGATCGCCGCCGCCAACGTCTGGACGGTCAAAACCTACGGTCCCGATCGCGTCGTCGGTTTCTCGCCGATCCCGGCCATGTCGATGGTCTCCTACGCTGCGGGCACCCGCTACCTGTCGCTGCTCGGCGGCACCTGTCTGAGTTTTTATGACTGGTACTGCGATTTACCCCCGGCATCACCGATGACCTGGGGCGAGCAAACGGACGTCCCGGAATCGGCCGACTGGTACAACTCCAGCTACATTATCGCCTGGGGTTCTAACGTGCCGCAGACGCGTACCCCGGACGCCCACTTCTTTACCGAAGTGCGTTACAAAGGCACCAAAACCATCGCCATCACGCCCGATTATTCAGAAGTCGCCAAACTGTGCGACCAGTGGCTGTCGCCGAAGCAAGGTACCGACAGCGCGCTGGCCATGGCGATGGGCCATGTGATCCTGAAGGAGTTCCATCTCGACAACCCGAGCGACTACTTTATCAACTACTGTCGTCGCTACACCGATATGCCGATGCTGGTTCTGCTGGATGCGCGTGACGACGGCAGTTACGTTCCCGGGCGGATGATGCGCGCCTCCGACCTGGTGGACGGTCTGGGCGAGAGCAATAATCCAGAATGGAAAACGGTCGCCTTTAATAGCGCGGGAGAACTGGTGGCGCCGAACGGTTCGATTGGCTTTCGCTGGGGTGAGAAAGGCAAATGGAACCTTGAAGCGCTGGCTGCCGGAAACGAAACGGAACTGTCTCTATCGTTGCTGGGTCAGCATGATGACGTGGCGGGCGTGGCGTTCCCCTATTTCGGCGGTAATGAAAACCCCCATTTTCGCAGTGTGAAGCAGGAACCTGTGCTCATTCGCCAGCTCCCGGTAAAACACCTGACGCTGGCCGACGGCAGCGTGCGTCCGGTGGTCAGCGTCTACGATCTGGTGCTGGCCAATTACGGGCTGGATCGGGGTCTTGATGATGACTGCGCCGCAAAAGAGTACGCCGATCTCAAAGCCTATACGCCTGCGTGGGGCGAACACATCACCGGCGTGCCGCGCCGTCATATCGAACAGATCGCCCGTGAATTTGCCGATACCGCCCACAAAACCCACGGACGCTCGATGATTATTCTCGGTGCCGGTGTGAACCACTGGTATCACATGGACATGAACTACCGGGGAATGATCAACATCCTGGTCTTCTGCGGCTGCGTCGGGCAAAGCGGCGGCGGCTGGGCGCACTATGTCGGGCAGGAGAAACTGCGTCCGCAAACCGGCTGGCTGCCGCTGGCGTTCGCGCTGGACTGGAACCGACCGCCGCGCCAGATGAACAGCACCTCGTTTTTCTATAACCACTCCAGTCAGTGGCGCTATGAAAAACTGACCGCGCAGGAATTGCTCTCGCCGCTGGCGGACGCCTCGAAATTTACCGGGCATCTGATCGATTTCAACGTCCGGGCAGAACGCATGGGCTGGCTGCCTTCGGCGCCTCAGCTCAATCTCAACCCATTAACCCTGAAAGCCAACGCGGATCAGGCCGGATTATCGCCTGCGGAGTACACCGTTGCGGCGCTCAAATCTGGTGAAATTCGTTTCGCCTGTGAGCAGCCGGACAGCGGGAAAAACCATCCGCGCAATCTCTTCGTCTGGCGTTCAAACCTGCTGGGTTCCTCGGGTAAAGGCCACGAGTACATGCTCAAATACCTGCTGGGTACCGAGAGCGGTATTCAGGGCGAGGCGTTAGGGTCGAACGAAGGGATCAAGCCTGAAGAGGTTGAATGGCAGTCCGCCGCGATTGAAGGCAAGCTTGACCTGCTGGTGACGCTCGATTTCCGGATGTCGAGTACCTGTCTGTTTTCCGACATCGTACTGCCGACCGCCACCTGGTATGAAAAAGACGACATGAATACCTCGGATATGCATCCGTTTATTCATCCGTTATCGGCCGCCGTCGACCCGGCCTGGGAATCGAAAAGCGACTGGGATATCTACAAAGGGATCGCCAAATCGTTCTCAGAGGTGTGCGTCGGGCATCTTGGCAAGGAAACGGATGTCGTACTGCAACCGCTGCAACACGACTCTCCGGCAGAACTGTCACAACCCTTTGATATTCAGGACTGGCGCAAAGGCGAATGTGACCTCATCCCCGGAAAAACCGCGCCCAATATTGCGGTGCTCGAGCGTGACTATCCGGCCACTTATGAGCGTTTTACCTCACTTGGACCGCTGATGGACAAGCTGGGTAACGGCGGTAAAGGCATCTCCTGGAACACCCAGACGGAGGTCGATTTCCTCGGCAAGCTCAACTACACCAAGCTGGATGGCCCGGCGAAAGGTCGCCCGCTCATCGACACTGCCATCGATGCTTCAGAAGTGATCCTGGCGCTGGCGCCGGAAACCAACGGTCAGGTGGCGGTGAAAGCCTGGGAGGCGTTAGGCGTCATTACCGGTCGCGAACATACTCATCTGGCGCTCAACAAAGAAGACGAGAAAATCCGCTTTCGTGATATCCAGGCCCAGCCGCGTAAGATTATCTCCAGCCCGACCTGGTCCGGTCTGGAAAGCGAACATGTCTCCTACAACGCCGGTTACACCAACGTCCATGAGTTGATCCCGTGGCGCACGCTCTCGGGTCGCCAACAGCTGTACCAGGATCACGCCTGGATGCGCGCGTTTGGCGAAAGTCTGGTGGCGTACCGACCGCCTATTGACACCCGCAGCGTCAGCGCGATGCGAGAGATCCCCCCTAACGGTTTCCCCGAAAAGGCGCTCAATTTCCTGACGCCGCACCAGAAATGGGGCATTCACTCCACCTACAGCGAAAACCTGCTGATGCTGACGCTGTCGCGCGGCGGGCCGATTGTCTGGCTTAGCGAGACCGACGCCAAAGAGTTGGGTATTGAAGACAACGACTGGATTGAAGCCTTCAACGCCAACGGCGCTCTCACCGCCCGCGCGGTGGTGAGCCAGCGCGTTCCGCCGGGGATGACCATGATGTACCACGCCCAGGAACGCATCATGAACATTCCAGGCTCGGAAATCACCGGTATGCGCGGTGGCATCCACAACTCGGTGACGCGCGTGTGCCCGAAACCGACGCACATGATTGGCGGCTATGCCCAACTGGCGTACAGCTTTAACTACTACGGCACGGTGGGTTCGAACCGCGATGAATTCATCATGATCCGCAAAATGAAACATGTTAACTGGCTGGATGATGAAGGTCGGGATCAGGTACAGGAGGCGAAAAAATGAAAATACGTTCGCAGGTTGGCATGGTCCTCAATCTTGATAAGTGCATCGGCTGCCACACGTGCTCGGTGACCTGTAAAAACGTCTGGACCGGGCGTGAAGGCATGGAATACGCGTGGTTTAACAACGTTGAGACTAAACCGGGTATCGGGTATCCGAAGAACTGGGAAGATCAGGAGGAGTGGCAAGGAGGCTGGGTTCGCGACGTTAACGGTAAGATCAGGCCGCGTCTGGGCGGCAAAATGGGCGTTATCACGAAAATCTTCGCCAACCCGGTGATTCCGCAAATCGATGATTACTACGAGCCGTTCACCTACGATTACCAGCACCTGCATAGCGCGCCTGAGGGCAAAAATCTGCCCACTGCCCGTCCGCGTTCGTTGATTGACGGCAAACGGATGGACCAGATTATCTGGGGGCCAAACTGGGAAGAGCTGCTAGGCGGGGAATTTGAAAAACGCGCCCGCGACCGTAACTTCGACAAGATGCAGAAGGAGATGTACGGTCAGTTTGAAAACACTTTCATGATGTATCTGCCGCGCTTATGTGAACACTGCCTGAACCCCAGCTGCGTGGCGACCTGCCCGAGCGGCGCGATTTACAAACGTGAAGAAGACGGCATTGTCTTGATTGACCAGGATAAATGCCGAGGCTGGCGTCTGTGCATCAGCGGCTGTCCGTACAAAAAAATCTACTTCAACTGGAAGAGCGGCAAATCTGAAAAATGCATCTTCTGTTATCCGCGTATTGAATCGGGCCAGCCAACCGTCTGTTCAGAAACCTGCGTGGGCCGCATCCGTTATCTCGGCGTGTTGCTCTACGATGCCGACAAGATTGAAGAGGCGGCCAGTACCGAACATGAAACCGACCTCTATGAGCGCCAGTGCGACGTGTTTTTGAACCCGAACGATCCGGCGGTGATCGAAGAGGCGCTGAAACAGGGAATTCCACACAACGTGATTGAGGCGGCCCAGCGTTCGCCGGTCTACAAGATGGCGATGGACTGGAAGCTGGCCCTGCCGCTGCACCCGGAATACCGCACCCTGCCGATGGTCTGGTACGTCCCGCCGTTGTCGCCCATCCAGTCGTATGCCGATGCAGGCGGATTGCCGCAGACCGACAGTATTCTGCCAGCCGTCGAAAGTTTGCGGATCCCGGTGCAATATCTCGCCAATATGCTCAGCGCGGGCGACACCGGTCCCGTGCTGCGCGCCCTGAAACGAATGATGGCGATGCGCCATTACAAACGCTCACAAACCGTGGAAGGCGTCACGGACACCCGCGCGATTGAGGAAGTGGGATTAAGCGTTGAACAAGTTGAAGAGATGTATCGCTATCTGGCCATTGCCAACTATGAAGACCGCTTTGTGATCCCGACCAGCCACCGGGAGATGGCGCGCGACGCCTTCCCGGAGAAAAACGGCTGCGGCTTTACCTTCGGCGACGGCTGTCACGGCTCAGACACCAAATTCAACCTGTTTAACAGCAGTCGAATCGACGCCATCGATGTCACGGAAGTGCGCGATAAAGCGGAGGGCGAATAATGCAAATTCTCAAAGTGATTGGGCTGCTGATGGAATATCCCGATGAATTTCTTTGGGAGTGTCGGGACGACGCCCTCGCGCTGGTTCGCAATGAAGCGCCGATGCTGAGCGACTTCGCGGCCGATCTTCTCAATGCGCCCTTGCTCGAGAAACAGGCGCAATGGTGCGAAGTGTTTGATCGTGGTCGCGCTACCTCGTTACTGCTGTTTGAGCATGTCCATGCGGAGTCCCGTGATCGGGGTCAGGCGATGGTGGATCTGCTGGCGCAATATGAAAAGGTCGGACTGCAGCTTAACTGCCGGGAATTGCCGGACCATCTTCCCCTCTATCTGGAGTACCTGAGCGTGTTGCCGGAGGCCGAGGCCAAAGAAGGATTACAGAATGTCGCCCCTATTCTGGCCCTGCTGGGCGGGCGCTTAAAACAGCGCGAAACCCCGTGGTATCACCTGTTTGACGCGTTGCTTGCTCTGGCAGGCAGCCCGCTATCAAGTGACAGTGTCACCAAGCAGGTCAGCAGTGAAACGCGGGATGACACGCGTCAGGCACTGGACGCGGTGTGGGAAGAAGAACAGGTGAAGTTTATCGAAGATAACGCCACCGCCTGTGACAGTTCACCGTTACAACATTATCAACGCCGCTTTAGCCAGGACGTGGCGCCACAGTATGTTGACGTCAGTTCGGGAGGTCCGAAATGATACAGTACCTGAACGTCTTTTTTTACGATATCTACCCTTACCTGTGCGGTACGGTGTTTATCCTCGGCAGTTGGTTACGCTACGATTACGGGCAGTACACCTGGCGCGCCGCCTCCAGCCAAATGCTGGACAAACGGGGCATGGTGTTATGGTCGAATCTGTTCCATATCGGCATTCTGGGGATTTTCTTCGGGCACCTGTTCGGGATGTTAACCCCGCACTGGATGTACGCCTGGTTTCTGCCCATGGCGATGAAACAGCAGATGGCAATGATTGCTGGCGGCCTCTGTGGCGTGCTGACATTAGTCGGCGGTACGGGTTTGCTGGTTCGCCGTCTGACCAACTCCCGAATTCGCGCGACCTCTTCTACCGCCGATATTCTCATCCTCTGCATCCTGCTGTTTCAGTGCATCCTGGGCCTCATTTCGATCCCCTTTTCCGCCCAGCACTCGGACGGCAGCGAAATGCTGAAACTGGTCGGTTGGGCGCAGTCAGTGGTGACCTTCCAGGGCGGAGCGTCTGCGCATCTGGACGGTGTGGCATTGGTCTTCCGGGCGCATCTGGTGCTGGGAATGACCATCTTCCTGATCTTTCCCTTTACCCGTCTGGTTCATGTCTGGAGCGCACCGTTTGAATACTTTACGCGCCGCTACCAGATTGTCCGCTCGCGTCGCTAATCCTCTGTGCCGCCGGATAGCCTTCACTCTCCGGCGGCTGGCGCGTTATGATGGTTCTCCGACCTAAGGAGAACCCGAATGAAACCCCAGGTTTATCATGTTGATGCTTTCACCTCCGAACCGTTTCGCGGTAACTCGGCGGGCGTCGTGTTACATGCTGATGGACTCAGCGAAGCGCAAATGCAGCTTATCGCCCGCGAACTCCGCCACAGTGAAACGGCATTCGTTTTAAAAAGCGACGAGAGCGATGTGCGCATTCGTTATTTTACGCCAACGGTTGAAGTGCCGATTTGCGGCCATGCGACCATTGCGGCGCATTATGTTCGCGCCACCGTACTTGGGTTAGGGAATGGTACCGTCTGGCAAAGCTCGCTCGCCGGACGTCACCGGGTCGATATCCTTGCGCAAGACAACGGCTATCGCATCACGCTGGAACAAGGTACGCCGGGTTTTGAGCCGCCGCTTGAGGGTGAAACGCGCGCCGCCATCGTCAGCGCATTCCACCTTGGTGAAGACGATATTCTTCCCGGCCTGCCGATTCAGGTGGCGACAACGGGACATTCGAAAGTGATGATCCCGCTGAAACCCGGCGTCGATATTGACGCCCTTTCCCCCGATCTTGTGGCACTGACGGCCATCAGCCAGCAGATTGGCTGCAACGGCTTTTTTCCGTTCCAGATCCGCCCTGGCAAAAATGAAACCGATGGGCGCATGTTCTCACCAGCAATCGGTATTGTTGAAGATCCGGTGACAGGCAACGCCAATGGTCCGATGGGGGCATGGTTGGTTCATCACAATGTGATGGCGCACGACGGCAACACGTTGCGTGTTCTGGGGCATCAGGGACGCGCGCTGGGACGCGATGGCGTCGTCGATGTGAACGTCACTATTCGCGATAATCAGCCAGTAAAAGTGACGATCTCCGGCACCGCAGTGATCTTATTCAGCGCAGAATGGGCGATTGACCTGTAAGGGGTTAGTTTGGGTATCGAAAATTATTGTACGTTAAGATGATTTTTTGTACTGACTGACCAGGGAGCGTTGAACGGCACTGTTGCAAAGTTTGATTCTCCCGGAAAATAGGGAATTGCAGCCACAAGTTATTGTGCCAACTCCCGTATTGGTCCACAAAATGTGCCAGGGAAATGTTCTGCGATAAAACTTTGCAACAGTGCCAACATGATCAGGTAGCATCAAGAAAACAGCAGATTACCTGACACTGCCTTAATGCGACACAACCGGCCCGAGGGGGCGCTTGCAAGACCACGCCGTCTTGCGGCCTAGGGTGCCAACACCTGTTCCTCCTCCGCCGTGATAACCTCCCCCAGCAGTTCGCGCACGTCACCCACGGTAAAGATGGTCCGGCCCTGGGCGTACTGCTCGGCCAACAGCTGGTTGCAACGGGTCAGCCGCTCGCTCGGTTTGGCCCACTGTTCGGGTGGCAATGGCTCACTCCAGGCTGCCAGCTCGGGATGGGCTGCGAAGTAGCGCCCGGCAAAGCGCTGCTGCAAGCGGCTCTGGATATTGATGCGTAATATGCCAAAGCGGGTACCGTTGAGTTCCCACCAGAGCCGGCGCAGGGGGGAGAAGGCGCTGCGGGGTATCTTCCGTTCCCGGCAGAACTCCTCAATCATGCCGTCAAAGGTGACGGAGGCCGGCTCGTCGATGGCCTCGGGGCCCTCTTCCATATAGCGGCGGAGCATCTCCCACTCGCCGGCCCCCACCTCCTTGCTGAGGGTGCCGACATTCATGCCGGACCAGAAATAACCGGGCCGCTCGTCCGAGTTGATACCGAAAAACAGGCTCGCCATGGTCATGACACCGCTGACCGAAACGGCTGAGCCCTCTCCCACCATGGCGCACATATCTTCCCAGGGGAAAATCCGGACCTCGGTGCGTCTGGTGCGCTTGTCCCAGCGCGACAGCATCACCTCGCGGCGCTGGCGGTGAAAGCGAAAAGGCAACACCCGACGTAGCTGCTGCTGATGCTCCCACAACATTTTTACCGTTAGGAGTAAAGCAAAACCTGGCCCCATACCTAGTAATAGAACTGTACCAAGCAAGTTCATCCAACTAAATTCCATCACCCATTGGTCCGGGCCAATCCAGACCTCCTGATAATGTCCGGCCCAAACGCCGGCCCACCCCTGTCCGTCACTCAAACCAGAACCAGGCGGCCCCCAAAAAGCTGAAGCAAAGAGAAGTAATCCGAGCACCCAGAACGAATAGAGAATTTGTGTTTGAAAGAGAGATCCACCCGCCCCCCCCAGTTCGATATAGTGGAGGTGCTTTTGGGTCAGCCAGTCGGCGCGGCGCACCGGCGGCACATTGGTCATCACCGGCAGGGGGCTGAATACGGTGCGGGCACCGAGGCGCTCCTGGCGGTGCTGACCGGCAAAAAATGGCAATGCAGAGTGTTTCATAGGTCCTCGTCATCAGGTCAATCCGCCGGAGGGCATGGCTCTTCGGCGGAGACTTGCACAATTATTTTCCTGCTTCCGGATGGGTATCAAAGGCGGACATCACCGCCGTCAGTTCCGCCTCGGTAAAACCGTGCTTCGCATCGTCAACGCCCAGTCCAAACCGCGTCTGCAACAGCGCGTACAGACTGGCCACATCGGGCAAATTGATCTGCTCTATCGCGTGACCATCCTGGTAGTGGGTAAAGTGAAAGTTGGTTAACGTCAGTTTTCCGCCGTCCGGCAGATGGCGACACATCAACAGATGGTGACGGAAATGCGATTGCGGCCAGTGCGCCGACCAGAAGTTACCCATCACATAATCGCTGTGATGCTGAATGCCGAGATCGAAACGGTACATGGGTTGCCAGTGATCGTGATGGCGGAACTGCAAAATCCACTCTTCGCCTTCCTGGACCAGACGGTATTCCCCGTGAGGCGTTTTTTGTTCAAGATCGGCCTGTAACCGGATTGGCGCGGTCAGCGTTTGCCCACCGAATCCCACGTCGCCGATCCACTGTTCGCCCTCTAACTCAACCAGTAACAGGCGATGCGTGCGCGGCGGCATACTTGCCGGATTCGCCAGTACCACTCTTCCCAGCAAACTGCGGACGGTAAATCCAATCTCACGTAACGCCCGTTCAAAAACACCATTCTGTTCGAAACAATATCCGCCACGACGTGCAACGATCAGTTTTTCTTCCAGCGATTGATCGTCAAGCTGTATCTCGCGGGGTAGCAACACATCAAGGTTTTCAAACACGATGGCGCTGTTGTGATTTAAATGCAGCGCCCGCAGGGTATCGATGTTGACCGCCGCCGTGGCTGACCAACCCAGGCGGGAAAAATAAGCGTGTAAAAAAGGCGTCATAAGGCGTTCCTGTTGATAGCGTCCTGTATTTATAACGTATTTTTATTGTTGCACAGGCGATTTTGTGCGGTGAATAGCGACAACGGGGCGACAAAATCGCTAATCCCGTTAATATCAATACTATTCCCGTTACGTTTTCATCTTTCTGAGGAACTGCCATGAGCCATTTTCGCCCTGTTGAGTTAACGCATGCTTGCCGTCTGTTAAATCATGGCCCGACGATTCTGATCACCTGTCGGGACAGTCACACTGAACGACGTAACGTCATGGCGGCGGCGTGGTCCATGCCGGTCGAATTTGAGCCACCCCGTATCGCAATTGTGGTCGACAAAAGTACCTGGTCGCGCGAACTGATTGAGCGTAGCGGCATGTTTGGCATTGTGGTTCCGGGAGTGGCCGCCACCAACTGGACCTATGCGGTCGGCAGCGTTTCAGGACGTGTGGAAGACAAATTCAACTGCTACGGGATCCCGGTGGTGAAAGGCCCGGTGCTCGGATTGCCGATGATTGAAGAAAAATGTCTGGCCTGGATGGAGTGCCGGTTGTTGCCTGCGACGTCCGCGCAAGAGAAATACGATACACTGTTTGGCGAAGTCGTCTCGGCCTCTGCCGACGAACGCGCCTTTGTGGAAGGTCGCTGGCAATTTGACGACGACAAGCTCAATACCCTGCACCATTTAGGCGCCGGAACCTTTATCACCAGCGGGAAACGGGTCACGGCGGGATGAACGCCTCACGTTAAGGATAAAGTTGAATTCTGCTCCACGGTTATTACACCCTAATTCACACTCTCTGGGGGCGGGACTTTCCGCCCGTTTTACGTATGTATGAAGTTTATGACGCCAAATAATAGAAAACCTGCCTATACCATCTGGGCCAAACGTGAAGATATGGTTGAACGCGGAATGGCGATCAGCCTGCCGTGGTTCGCTTTTGTGAACATCAGCTTTGCGTTGATGATCCTTTTCCGTCGCGCCCTGTTTACTGATGCGGATACCCTGTATCAGGCGAAGATAAGCCTCCTCCAGTCCATCGACAGCGCGGTGATGGGAATTGTGCTGATCAGCGTCATCCTGATTTTCTCGCCACGGCGAAAATCGTGGCTGAATCAGGGTTTGCTAGTACTGCTGAGCCTGCTCTGGTCCTTGTGCATCTACTCGTTCATCGACCAGTGGCAATTACCGGTTGCCTATCCACTGTGTTCCATCTTGCTGCTCAGTGCCGTCGTGGCGCTCTATTTTCACACCCCGACTTTGCTTTCCTACGTGATACCGCTGTGGTTCACGGTGCCGGTGGCAAGCGTTGTGCTTAACCACGGGATCAATCCCCACTTTGCGGTCGTTTGGGTCATCTTCACGCTGATTATGCTTGGCGGGCGCGTCATCCTGCTTCGCTGGTTCGATGAAGCCTGGTATCAGAACCAACATAACAACGTGCTCATTTCTCGCCTTGACGCCCTCGCGCACCGAGACGCGCTGACCGGCGCGGCAAACCGACGCGCGCTGGAGGATGTGCTGCACAGCGCTACCGCCAATGACAGCGCATTCACACTGCTGATGCTCGACGTCGATTTCTTTAAACGCTACAACGATACCTACGGACACCCGAAAGGCGATGCCTGCCTGGCGCAGGTGGCGGAAGTGTTGATGCAGTCGGTGCGTAGTCCGGAAGATGTGGTTGCGCGCTACGGCGGCGAGGAGTTTGCGGTAGTGCTGTTTGGCGCGTCGCTACCGGAGGCTGAGCAGGTGGCCGCCAGAATCAAAGCCGGTCTGGAGACAGCGGCAATCCCCCACTCCGCGTCAACGGTAAGTGACAACGTCACGGTAAGTCAGGGTATCGCCTGTTCAGCGAAAGATAAAACGGCTGAACAGACGATTGCAGAGGCCGACGCCGCACTGTATCGGGCAAAACAGGCCGGGCGGAATCGTTGGTCACGCTAGCCGGTTACATGCTGTAGCCCGGTTTTTTGATCAGTGTATCCATCTGGGGGGCGATCTCCGCGTCCCAGACCGCTTTCCACTCTGCGGGTTGGATTTCGTTTAGCGCCACGCTCACCGAACTCTCTTTACTTTGCAGGTGACGAACGATAACGGCGGTAATGTCCTTGGCCAGTGCGGTTTTCTCATCGTCATTCAGTTCGCGGGGAAAACATTTGATATCGACGTGCGGCATAGCAGGCTCCTTATTCATTATGTGAGGGAAGTGAAGATATGTTCTCATCTTTGCTGAGTTTTAAAATCAGCTCTCTGAGCCAGCGATAGCCCACATGCCCATGGTTACGCTCATGCCATATGAGGCTGACTTCAAAACGCTCTTTTAACCATGGCACTTCTACGACTGAGAGTTGATTGAACGATTCTTGCATAAAACGTCGGGGAACCAGAGCAACTAAACGACTGGTCGCGACCATCGCCGGAATAAACAGGAACGAGGCAGCAGAGAGCACAATGTTGCGCTTTAGTCCCGATTCGGCAAGCAGTTCGTCAACAGGGGTGGTAAACCCACCGCCAACCGGTGAAACAATAATATGCTCAAGTTGGCAAAATTCCTCCATAGTCAGTTTTTCCTTTAGTGCGGTATGCCCTGCACTCCCGACCAGCACATAGGTTTCATAAAACAGATGCTGAGTTCGTAAAGACGGATAGGCGGTTTCCGGCGTGGCAATAACCAAATCCGTTTGCCCTGCTACCAGTTGATATGCCGACTGTCGCGGATCGTAATTGCGAATGGCGATGCGTATCCCAGGAGCAACCTCCCTAAGGACATTAATGAGCGGCTTGATCAGC
Organism: Citrobacter sp. R56; assembly: GCF_016811995.1. Taxonomy (GTDB): domain Bacteria; phylum Pseudomonadota; class Gammaproteobacteria; order Enterobacterales; family Enterobacteriaceae; genus Citrobacter_D; species Citrobacter_D enshiensis. Next base: position 2,299,048 of record NZ_CP069159.1, on the reverse strand, counting down.
GCTACCTGGATGTAATCCGTACAAGAGAGTGTTGCCGTCAACGCGGAGTCTTCTGGCGTAAATTCGTCTTGTGTATTGAGAGTAAAGCGGATCTTTTCTAGCGCTTCGCTGAGTGGAACCATCAGCTCAAGCGCCTTTGCCGTCGGTATCATTCCTCTTCGCCCCGGGATCAGCAGCGGATCGCGAAACAAAGTCCTTAGCCGGTTGAGCTGAGCGCTTACTGCCGGTTGACTCAGATGCAATCGTTCTGCGGCTTTGGTCACATTCAGTTCGGCGAGTAGCGCCTCCAGCGTTAGCAACAGGTTCAGATCTAATTTTTTGGTATCCACTCAATGGATTCCTTGGCAAAAGTTAATCGATTTCACTTATCCCTTATCTGTTTTCATAATGCAATCATTCCCTTTCAGAACCCTCAGGAGAGTAAAATGTTGTCAGACAACAAGCCGCTGATAGCCGTTGTCGGCGCACTGAGTAAACAGGGTCGCAGCGTCACACGCACCCTGCTACAAAGCCAGCGTTATCGTGTGCGGGCTTTAACCCGTAACACACAATCCCCGGCAGCGCAGGAACTGCAGCGACTGGGTGCCGAACTTAGCGAGGTGAACGTAGAATCGGCTCATGAGAATACCCTCGTCGCCGCATTTAATGGGGCAACCGGTGTTTTCCTAATGACGCCTGGTGTCGTTCCTGATGCTACAAGGACAGAAACCATTGAGCTGGCGTTGGGAAAACGACTGGCAGATGCAGCGCTGAACGCCGGTGTTGAACACGTTGTTTTTAGCAGTCTGGAGAATGTTGAAAAAATAACATCAGGGAAATTATGGGTTCCACATTTTACCGATAAAGGCAAAATCGAAGAATATATTCGTACCCTTCCGATGAGTAGTTCGTTTATTCAAATGGCTTTTTTCTATACCAATCTGCTTGAATATTATCAGCCGCGCCAGGAAGGTGAAGATCTGGTGTTTCCTATCTATTTACCTGAGGAGTTTCGAGCCCCTTTTGTCGACCCGCTCACCTCGACCGGGCCAGCGGTACTGGAAATGTTCGATAACCGCGAAACTTATGCCGGGCAGACGCTTCCCGTCATTGGGGAAATGCTGACGCCACGCGAAATGGTTGAAACCTTTAGCAAGGTCACAGGAAAAAAAGCAGTTTATCGTTCGGCTGTTAGGCGTGATGAGTTGCTTCATCTCTTTCCGGCATTCGCCGAAAATAACGGTCTGGTCGATGAACTGACCGGGATGACAGAATATGCGGTTAGCTATGGCTATTTTTCAAAATACAGGGATCTACACTGGAGCCGAAACGTCTTTCCAGCAACCCGAACCTGGGAGACATTTCTTATCCATTCAAAATGGCAGGGAGAAAAATTGGATTTATCATTTTACCCCTGATTTCCTGCATCCGATCAGGGGGATTTCCGTTCTACCAAATGAAATCCAATATCAATAATGACATCTTTTCCCTATATCTGGTCAATACGATCAGCCAACGAACAGGTCGGTAAAATTGTTATTACCTCGAAATGTAAAAGCGGCAAAGCACTGTGCCGCTTTTATGACTTTCAGATAATTTCATTGTTTTTCAGCACCGTTCGCAGCTGCGGTATCTGGCATACCGCATCGGCAATCGCGCTAATGTTCGGCGTATGTTCCTGAAACCAGTCATGGCCTGGCCCCCAACTGCGCATCACGCCCAGGTAGCAATCCAGCAGCGTGAGCTGTTCGCCAAAGGCGTACGGTTCGGCAATGAGCCGATCGTTTAGCCAGAGATAGAGCGATTTGCGGTGTTCCAGGCACGATGTTTTCAGCTGCAAAGGCGCGTCTGTGGTCCAGCGCTCAGGATAATCGGCATAGGTAAAAGTGGGATACACATTCGCCACCAGCCAGATGAGCAGACGCTGGAACTGTTGCCGTTCCGGGTGATGGATAGAGGGCGCGAGATCGGGACGACGATCGAGGATCATCAGCGCGATGGCTGCGGTTTCCGTCATGATGTCGCCATTTTCCAGTACCAGCGTCGGCACCTGGCACAGCGGATTACGTGTTTTCAATAAATCGCGTTGCGGTCCCTCGTCATCGAAACCGGTGACATCGACAAATTTATACGGGATTTCAGCCAGGGTCAGCATGACCTCGCTGATTGCCGATCCCCAACCGGGTACACCATAAACAGTCATCATACTGCCTCCAGCGTGCGTAAAACGCTAAGTGTAGAACAGCCTGGTCAGTTGCAGGTTCCAGCCCGAGAATACGGGCTAAAACCGCGGTCATTATCGCAAAAATACCCACTGGCTGAATCGAGGCCATCCCCTGCCTGTTCTGACTTCATGAATTCTTATGCATTGGTTTTGCGTCAAAAAAAATTAGCAGGTAGGATGCTGCGCCACCCATGTTTATCCCTACCCAGAATAACGGGAAAAGATGAGTGGCATGCAGCGAAGCAATCGTTTGAGTCGCCAGCGGTACGGCAAGCTGCGTTCCTTCGGACAGACAGGCTAACAGGTAACGTAATGAAAACAGACAACGCAAGCTCACTTGAGCAACACGCTGCGAAACGACGCTGGTTGAATACCCACGAGGAGGGGTATCACAAGGCGATGGGGAACCGCCAGGTTCAAATGATTGCCATTGGCGGCGCGATTGGCACCGGCCTCTTTTTAGGCGCAGGCGCACGTTTACAGATGGCTGGTCCTGCGCTGGCGCTGGTGTATCTGGTGTGTGGTATTTTCTCGTTTTTTATTCTTCGTGCATTGGGCGAACTGGTGCTCCATCGCCCTACCAGTGGGAGCTTTGTCTCCTATGCCCGTGAATTTTTGGGTGAAAAAGCGGCTTTTGTCGCAGGCTGGATGTACTTCATCAACTGGGCAATGACCGGGATCGTCGATATCACCGCCGTGGCGCTGTACATGCATTACTGGGGTGCTTTCGGGGATGTTCCACAGTGGGTCTTCGCCCTCGGCGCGCTGGCGATTGTCGGCACCATGAACATGATCGGCGTAAAGTGGTTTGCCGAGATGGAGTTCTGGTTTGCGCTGGTCAAAGTGCTGGCGATTGTGGTTTTTCTGGTAGTCGGTACCGTCTTTTTAGGATCAGGCCAACCGCTGGATGGCAACACTACCGGGTTTCATTTGATCACCGATAACGGTGGATTCTTCCCGCACGGTCTGCTGCCAGCACTGGTGCTGGTGCAAGGCGTGGTGTTTGCTTTTGCCTCCGTTGAGATGGTGGGGACAGCGGCCGGGGAATGCAAAGATCCGCAAACCATGGTGCCAAAAGCGATTAACAGCGTGATCTGGCGGATTGGTCTGTTCTACGTCGGATCGGTGGTACTGCTGGTGCTGTTGCTGCCGTGGAACGCCTATCAGGCAGGCCAGAGTCCGTTCGTGACCTTTTTCTCAAAACTGGGCGTGCCTTATGTCGGCAGCATCATGAACATCGTGGTATTGACCGCGGCGCTCTCCAGCCTCAATTCAGGTCTGTACTGCACCGGACGTATTTTGCGCTCGATGTCGATGGGCGGTTCTGCGCCTAAATTTATGGCGAAAATGAGCCGTCAACAGGTGCCGTATGCCGGAATTCTGGCGACGCTGTTCGTCTACATTTTCGGCGTATTGCTTAATTATCTGGTTCCTTCTCAGGTCTTTGAGATCGTGCTGAACTTTGCATCGCTGGGTATTATTGCGTCGTGGGGATTCATCGTGGTCTGCCAGATGCGTCTGCGTAAGGCGATTAAAGAAGGTAAAGCGGCAGACGTCAGCTTCAAAATGCCGGGCGCGCCGTTCACCTCCTGGCTCACCCTGCTGTTCCTGCTTAGCGTGCTGGTGTTGATGGCGTTTGACTATCCTAACGGAACCTGGACCATCGCTTCCCTGCCGTTGATTGCGATTATGCTGGTTGCCGGTTGGTTTGGCGTACGTAACCGCGTTGCGGAAATTCACCGTCATGCACCGGGCGTTTCAGAAGATGCTGCGCTCAAAGAAGCAACAGCGGATCAGCGATAATTTGTGTTGGATGCCCGGTGACGCAACGTTTACCGGGCATTGGCGAAAAGCCGGACAGCACGTTCCGGCTGAGCGAAATTAATTCGCTTCGATAAGCTCAGCAACGTCATTGCTGTTAATTTCCCGCTTATTGCCGTCCTGATCGGTGTAACTGGTCATTCCCGTCTCTTTATCCAACTTTGGTTTACCCTGAATCACAATGGTTTTCCCCTGTTTCGTCGTCATGACGTAATCGGTGGTGCAACCCGCCAGAGTGAAAAGCATAACGCCCGCGCAAAGGCACATAAGTGGCTTCTTCATAATATTCCTGTATTTTTCAATCATCCAAACGTGCCGGTAGTGTAATTCCCTGATGTTGACCAGGCTACTTGCGGGGTGTAACGAGGCATGTCGGCTTGTGGGAGGAAAGACAGGAGAGGATTTCCCTCTCCTGTTGGGGATTATAGTGCGATACGGATCACATCATCTGGCTGGGTGGCTTCCTGCTCGCGAGTCGATTTTTGTTTAACGCTCACGTAGAGGGTTTTTCCATCGGCAGAAAGCGCGAGGCTATTCGGGAAGGTTGGCGTGTCAAACGTCTTCACGACGTTGTAGCGCTTCGCGTCAATCACGCTAACTTTACCGGCCTGACGATGGGTGACGTAGGCTTCGTTACGCGCAGGGTTGAAGAGCACCGCCAGCGATTCAGGCGCCGCCACTTTTGCCAGCACTTTGCCGTCACGCGTATCAATCACTAACACTTCCGCCGCTTTCGAATCGGTGATAAACGCGCGGTGCCCGGCCGTGTCCAGACTCAGGTTAATAAAGAAGTGCTCTTTACCGTCGTCCAGCAATTTCTTGCGGCTCAGAATTTTATTATCAGCGGTATCAATGGTGATGAATTCGCCATCGGCGTTCGTGGTATACAAACGCCCTGCTTTACTGTCGACAGCCAGACCGGTGCTCATCTTGCCGGTATTCTGGATGGTGGTTTTCAGTTTGATGGATTCACCATCGACCACCCAGACAACGCTCTCTTTACCGATGCCGCTGATGTAAACCGTATTGGTTGCCTCATCCGCCACCAGTTGGCGTGGCTGCAACGGACGCACCTCTTCTGAACGCTGGCGGGGATCGAGGACCAGGCGACCTTTGACATCACCCGTTTTGGCGTCAATGGCCGTCAGCGCGCTGTTGACCGTATTGCCAAACCACAGCGTTTGGGTTGCATTGTTAACGGTTGCGCCAAACGGTTTGAGATCGTTGTGAATCGCCTGAGTGACTTCCAGCGTGACAGGGTCGAGGCGATACACGATGCCGCCTTTGTCAATTTTACGGCTCTGCGACGTGGCCAGCCACAACGCATTTTCCTGCTGGCTATAGGCCATTTCATATGCGCCCTTACCTACGGCTTTACGCAGCATTTCTTCCGCAGCCTGCGTGCTAAATGACGACGCAACAAGCAGTGAACCTAACAATAATGAACCCCGCAGGCGCGGCGAAAACAGATGACGTAAATGCATGACGACTCCCTTTGATAAATATCTGTATAACTGCTTCACACGGCTTCGATGAGCAACATCATGGTGTTGCTCTTTTTAATGAATGCGAATAGTAATCATTATTTATCAATATGTGGAGCATTCTTTTCACCCGCCACGTAATCTTCTTAATTTCTCCACGAAGGCACGAATGGTCACAAGGGTATTGGCGTGTTGAATAGCGCAGAAAGGTAAGACATCAATAGCGGGGTTCTCCCCGCTATATTCCGGCGAGATTAATTAAGATATTGCGTTCTAATGACGGTGACATTTTTAGCAATGATCTCTTTCAGACACTGGCGGCACTCGTCTTTATCTCCTTGCGCCAGCGCGTCGAGCAACCTGTGATAATATTCCACACGGCTCTGATAACCGTCAGGCACCCCATTAGCATATAAAAAATGCAGGCTGGGGCCCATTCGTACCCACAGTTGTTCAATCATTTGATAGAGCGTTGGCATATTGGCATAACGGTAAATTTCAAATCGTAACGCGTGATTTGCCAGAAGTCGCTCTTGTATCGTGCCGCCTTCGTGCGCCTGTTGATACTGCTCCAGCAACGTGGCGAGGGTCTGCATATGCTCGGCAGAAATCGCCTCTGCCGCCGCCGCTACCGCCATACCTTCAAGTTCGGTGCGGACATGGTTGATCTCTTCCCATCTCGCCAGTGAGATGTCCGGCACCATAAAGGCCTGAGCCGGAGCAACAGCCAATGCGCTGGCGGAGACCAGCCGCAGTAATGCTTCCCGAACCGGCGTAATACTGACCCCCAGATCGTGGGCAATATTTTTCGTTATCAGTCTCGCACCTGGTTTTAATGCACCTATCGTCAACTGGTGTTTCAAACCGTTCTCAACCTGTGTCGTCAGGCTGATATGTGATGTTCTTTCCAAACCGGGCATTTTACATCCTTCAGTTATTCATCGAGCGACATCTCAATTAAACCCCTATATAAGGCAAGGGATTTAATTTTAAAAAAGTGAACCTGGTCAGGAATAATAAAAATAAAAACCAAAAGTGATAGTTTACCCGCATGACATTTTGTTTGTTAACGTTCTGTGACGTATTTTGCGGTGCTTTAATTAAAGCCGCAAATGACAAATTTGCCCATTTTTTATGGCGGAATTATTACTTTACACTGCACGAATTCGTTGGTTTACGGCTTTGCGCGATTTTTCCTGCCATTGCTGGGTAAATAAAAATGGTGCAAAAAAACCGGGATCAGAAACTGATCCCGGTTTATACAGGGCTAAAAATAGATTAACAGATTGATTTAAAACATTTTAAAGAACCTGTCAGAAACTGTATTTCACGCCGATCATCGCGGAAGTATCGCTGTAACCTTTATCACCGATCTGAACGCCAACATTACCCCACAGGTTCAGGTGCGGATTCAACTGGCCCTCTACGCCGGTTTTCAGTTCCCCGAGATCCTGCGAGCCATCCTGGCTGACGCGCATGCCATCCATCCGGACACCAAACTTCTCGCTGTTGTGGATCCAGTTGGCTTCCACAAACGGCTGGAAGGTCCGGTTTTTACCGTCATCGATTTTGCTGTGGCCTTTCAGGAAAGTACGCATCCCCAGACGGGTCTGCACATTGTTTTCCCCTTCACCGCTGACGCGAGTGCCATTGCTTTCACGGTGATCGTCCGCGGTGACGCCCATCCAGATGACCTGCGCCTGCGGCTGGATATACCACTCATTCAGTGAGCCCTGACTGCCGGTAAACTCGCCCAGTTTGTGCGTGTAGCCCGCTTCAAGCGACGCGGTGATCCCGCGCGATTTGTAGGACTCATTCTGAATATCCTGTCCTTTGACGTCATTATCAAACCAGCCGTACTGCGCCCAGCTGTCCAGGTACATGCCCTGTCTGGTTTCATCGTTCTGATACCAGGTGGCGTAAAGCCCGGCGCTGTAACCGCTGACGGTGCCTTCTGAGCGATAACCCGTGACATTCGAACGGCTGTTGCTGCTGTTACGACCGTAACCAGCCATCACGCCAAGATGCCAGCGTTGCAGCTCATCCGAACTCCATTGCGCAATATCCCCGCCCAGTTGCACCACGTAACGGTTGCTTTGGGTGCTGATTTGCCCGCTGCTGTCTTTAAAGCGGTTATGCCCGCCGACCTGACGCAGCCACATGCTGGTGACTTTCTTCTCGCCGGTCAGCGCGTCGGTATACTGAGGTTCTCCCAGACGATCGTGCAGACGGGTGATGAACATAGTATTGGCCGCCATCAGGTTAGCGCTATAGCTGGCGGCTTCAGGACGAACGACCGGTTTACCAGGAACAATAGGTGTATCTGGTGTATCTGGTGTATCCGGTGTATCCGGTGTATCCGGTGTGTCTGGTGTATCCGGTGTATCCGGTGTGTCTGGTGTATCTGGTGTATCTGGTGTATCTGGTGTATCCGGCGTGTCCGGTTTGGGTGTCGGAGGTGCAACATACTGGTTAGTCAGGTACCAGTCAGCCCCTTTTTTCTCCAGGCTGTAGTCGTAAGCCCCGGCCACAATACGCCCGGATTTGGTGAAGGTCCCGTCAGACAGCCCTTTCACTTCGACAACACGGATCCCGTTAAGGGTCCAGTCACCATTCCCACCGGCATTGTTCACCTTCACGAAGGTGTTGCCGCTGGTATTGCCGTTGACCACAATGTTGTCCGTCACCGAGGCATCATTGCCCAGCACGGTGTTCAGCACGACCGTACCGTCCTGCCCATACCAGTTATTGGCGGTCAGGGTGCGTCCTGCGCTCATAGGCAACGAAGCGGGTGCGACAAAATTAACGGTCCCAGCGAGATGAATATCCTCAACCCGTGAATCCGCCGTCATGTTCCAGCGACTCTCTTTGTCGATGTTGACGTTCGTCGGGTCAATCCAGCCGGTCAATATCGCGCCGTTACGCAGTGACAACGCGGTGTTGTCCTGGCCGATGATATTGCTGACCAGTTGCGCCTCTTTTTGGCTGCCATCCAGCACCAGTTCGCCGCCGTCAATACGGGTATCACCGGTCCACTGAGTTTTACCTGACAGCGTCAGCGAACCCTCACCCGTTTTGGTCAGACTGCCCGCCGATGTGCCGTCGACAATGTCTCCGGCAAAAGTGGTATTGTCAGTGGCTGTTGCGTTGTTCGCCGTCAGCGTCGCGCCATTCAGACGCACTTCTCCGCCGATGCCCCCCAGTCGGTTAACCTGCTGGTTATTCGCGTTCAGGTCAAACACGCCGCCGTTGATGGTCACCTCATTGCTGCTGGCAATGCTGTCAACCACGTCCGTGCGCAGCGTACCGTTATTGAGGGTAGTTTTGCCGGTGTAAGTATTCACGGCACTGAGTACCGTTTCCCCTGCCCCCTGCTGGGTCAGCGAGCCCGTACCGGAGATGACGCCAGAGAGGGATGTTTCGTCAGGGTTGTTGATAACAAATTCGCTGTTGTTAAGCACGTTACCTACAATCGAGCCTGCGCTTGTGCCATCACCCAGTTGCAGCGTCCCACCGCTGATGGTAGTGCCGCCTTCATAGGTATTTTCGCCCGTCAACACGGTCGTTCCGCTGATATTGCTCAGGGAACCCAGCCCTGAAACGGCAGGCGAAAACAGGTAATTTCCGGAGGTATCGGTGTGATTAAAGACTAACTGGCTACCGGCAGCGTGCAGTCTGACGGCAGGAGCCTCTAATGTACCGGGTGTCGCCGCTGCTGAGTCTGGCTTCGCGCCAATGACCAGCATGCTGGAGTCATTATTAATATTGACGCCACCTTCAGCCACCATCGTGCCGTTATCTTCAAGCACCAAAGCGCCGGTGCTGGACGCCTCGCCTGACTTTGGTTTAAAACCAATACTCAGAATGCGATTTGTCCCTATGTTCCATGTTGAGCCCGCACCTTTAATCGTTGCCGCCCCCGTTGCGCCCGATTCAATGGCAATCCCGCCACCCATTGAATTCACCGTGCCACCGTCGGTGACGCTTAATATACCGTCGCCATGACGTCCAACATTTAATTGACCATCAGTAATCGTAAAACGGGAGCCTTTTCCGCTGACGTTAACTGTACCTTGTGTTCCCGCGCTATCCGCAACATGAGAAACCGAGTTACTGGTGACGTTACCGCCGTGGGTAATATTCAGCGTACCGCTGCCGTTAGTCCCCACCGTAATGCCAGAAGTGTCATTTGCTGTAGCAAATAATTCTGAGTCCGCGCCATCAACGTTGACAACGCCGGTACTATTGTTGTTTTGGCCGATATTGATAAACAGAGTATGCGCTTTACCACCGTTCTTAATTTCCAGCGCACCGTTGCCTCCACCACCAACAGCTGTTGTTCCTTCGCTTGCAGGAATATTGCCCGTGGTGACGCTATCAAACCATGAGCCGCCATCAACAGTGATAGTGCCGTTATCATTTCGGCTGTATCCCATGACGGACCCGTTTTCTAATTTGGGATCTTGCCCAGTCACCACCGTCTCACCGCGGGAAATAAGCAGCGAACCCGTGCCGCCGTCGCCGACATATAATGCCGGTGGCGACGCAGGAAGCTCTGCAACCGTTTTTGAGTCGTTAATAGAAAGTGCATTAGCATGCGCGGTTGTGCAAATTGACGCTAAAACAATTAAACCCACACCATCCAAAGGGATTATTTTATAAATATTATTGCCGTTGTAACTCAATATATCATTCTCCATGTTTCATTATTTTCCTAGCTGCCAATTCCATCAGAGCGGCCAAAAAGAAAATTTAACATAGGGTTACATATTATTTCAAATTTGCAACGACGACCGCATAATTAACAATCGCATTTTGTATAAATATTGTCATTGCTAGTAATTGTTATTTTTTTCAGATATTATATAAAAAGACTTTAATTCAGCTTTTTTAATGCATTAGTTATTGACAAATACATCACGTTATATATTCGCTGCTCTTTTAAAGATGTATTTCATTTCAAACTTCACAGAAGAGAATGAGATTACGTCGCGTTGGATTTAATAATAAAAGAAGAAAACTGCTCCGGTGGAGCAGTTTATATCCACAGCGCTTGCGGCTTAATTGCCGGTGGGATTTAAACGTACCACCAGATAAACGCAGGGATATGACGTTTCATTAATAAAGCGGCAGTCATTGGGCGGTCCGAGTTCGAGACAGTCCCCGGCCTTCATTTCATGACGGGTATCCCCTTCAACAAACACCAGTTCTCCCTGCTGTAACCAGATAAGCTGACGGGCCAGCGCGTAGGACGACGCAGGCATCGGAACGTCGCTGCCGGGCGGAAGTTCAATCTGCACCAAATCGATCGGCAGATCGCTGCGCGGCGAGACATGGCGGCGCAGATAGTGCGTTTGCGGATCGTGCCAGACCGGTTGATCGGCAAAGCGCAACAGTTTGCCCTCCTGCATCTCGGCGCGGGCGATCAGCGTCGACATGCTAATGCCAAACGCGCCCGAAAGTCTGCCAAGCAGCGTTGCCGTTGGACTGCTCTCGCCCCGTTCAATCTTGTGGATCATCGCCCGTGAGACGCCCGCCCGTTCGGCAAGCTCCGTCAACGACCAGCCCCGCGACTCGCGTTCAATGCGAATTCTGACACTGATCCGTTGATTTATACTGTCTTCAATAGTATTCATATCGTAATACTATAGTGAACACCCCTTGAGGTTCAACATGCCCATTCGATTTGCCAGCAAAGATGACTGTGCCGCCATCGCAGAAATCTACAACCATGCCGTTTTACACACCGCCGCCATCTGGAACGATCAAACCGTTGATGTCGACAACCGTATCGCCTGGTATGAAGCGCGTCAGTTCCTGGGCTATCCGGTACTGGTCAGCGAAGAAAATGACACGGTCACCGGCTATGCCTCTTTTGGCGACTGGCGAAACTTTGAGGGCTTTCGCCATACCGTTGAACACTCTGTCTATGTTCACCCGGAACATCAGGGTAAGGGTCTGGGGCGAGCACTACTCAAAAGACTGATTGATGAGGCGCGTGCGTGCGGTAAACACGTGATGGTTGCTGGAATTGAGTCGCAAAACCTCGCCTCGCTGCATCTGCATGAATCACTGGGGTTTAAAACGACAGCGCACATGCCGCAGGTCGGTACGAAATTTGGTCGTTGGCTGGATCTGACCTTTATGCAACTGCAACTGGACGATCGTATCGATCCGGACGGACACAGATGAACCAGACGCTGACCGTTGCTTTCCTGATTGCCGCAGGCATTGGCCTGGTTGTACAAAACACCCTGATGGTGCGGATTACCCAGACCTCGTCGACCATCCTTATCGCGATGCTGCTCAATTCGCTGGTGGGCATTATTCTGTTTGTCAGCATTTTAGGGTTCAAACAGGGTGCGGTGGGATTTGGCGAGCTGATGTCCAGCGTGCGCTGGTGGACGCTGATCCCCGGCCTGTTAGGGTCGTTTTTTGTTTTCGCCAGCATCAGTGGTTATCAATATGTCGGCGCGGCGACCACCATTGCGGTACTGGTCGCCAGTCAATTGATTGGTGGCTTAGTGCTGGATATCGTGCGAAGTCACGGGGTGCCGATACGGGCGCTGGCTGGTCCCGTGTGCGGGGCGGTTTTGCTGGTTGTCGGCGCCTGGCTGGTCGCCAGACGCACGTTTTAGGATGATCAGAGGATCGTGCCGCCTTTGGTGAGCTGATCGCGGCGCGCTTCCATCTCTTCTTTGTGCTGGCGTCCATGATGCGCAATGGCGGTACGCAAGCGTTGCTGCTGGGTATAGCGATCTTCCCGACTCAGCTCGCCATCATCGCTCAGCACCACCAGCAGTTCATTCATATGGCTGATCACGCCTTCATTAATGGCGGCATCGACGCGTGAACTTACCTCATCCAGATGCGACATATTTTCTCCTTAACGTCTTAATTCAATTTCGCTTTTGAAAAATCGCTGCCCATCAGGCTTACGCTGTAACCGCTCACATTACTGCGCGTAGCGTAGAACGTTTTTCCGTTAGCCAGCGCTATCCAGGGCGCTTGTTGATAAAAAATGTCCTGTGCCTGACCGTACAACGCCGCGCGTTCGGCCGGATCGCTGACCAGCTTCGCCTTCTGCACAAGCGCATCATACCCCTTATCGCACCAGCGTGCGGCATTCGATCCGGTTTTGATGCTATTACACCCTAACAAGACATCGGCAAAATTATCCGGGTCACCGTTATCAGACATCCAGCCAAACAGCGCGGTATCATGTTCGCCTTTACGCATGCCGGAAAGGTACTCGCCCCACTCAAAAGAGACAATTTTTGCCGTTACGCCCACTTTTGCCCAGTCACTCTGGATCATCTCGGCAATTCGCCGCGAGTTGGGGTTATAAGGACGTTGAACCGGCATTGACCAGAGCGTCACTTCAAAGCCCTTCTCCTGCCCGGCCTGTTTCAGCAGTTCTTTCGCCTTTTGTGGATCGTAAGTGTAGTCGTTAAGGTCTTTTTTAAAGCCCATCATCTTCGGCGGAAGGGGCGATTTTGCAACCGTGCCGGAACCTAAAAAGACCGCGTTAATGATCGCGTTTTTGTCCGTGGCGTAATTCAGCGCCTGGCGAACCAGAACATTATCCAACGGTTTCTTCTCTGTATTAAACGCCAGATACCCGACGTTTAGCGCATCAACGGTATGCAGCGTCAGATCTTTATTCTTTTTAATCTCATCAAACTGCACTGGCGCGGGCGCGGGAATAATCTGACATTCGTTGGTTTGCAGTTTTGCCAGACGCGTCTGGACGTTAGGCGTGATCGAAAAAATCAGGTGTTTTGTCGGCACATCGCCATCCCAGTAGTGAGGGTTCGCCAGATAGCGAATCTGCGCATCCTGCTTGTACTGTTGTAAAACGTAAGGACCGGTGCCAATCGGCCAGTTATCGACGTTTTCCGGCGTGCCTTTTTTCAGCATGGCATCGGCATATTCCGCCGAGAGAATAGACGCAAAATCCATCCCCCAGTCGGCGAGAAACGCCGCATTCGGCTCGCTCAACACAAACTGTACGTGGTAATCGTCAAGCTTCTTCACCTCTTTGATCAATTTGTCCAGACCGACATCATTGAAGTATTCGTAGCTCCCCTGCGAAACGTTGTGATAGGGATGGCTGGCGTCTTTCTGGCGCAAAACGGAGAAAATAACGTCGTCAGCGTTGAAATCACGGGTGGGCTTGAAGAATTTATTACTGTTGAACTTCACACCCTGCCTCAGGGTGAAGGTATAGGTTTTGCCGTCTTCAGAGATAGTCCAGTCGGTCGCCAGAGACGGGACCGGGGTATTTTTTACCGGATCAAAATTGATTAATCGGTTGTACAGCACCTGAGAACTGGCCACAAACGAGGGGCCAGAACTGGCGATTTGCGGGTTAAACGATTCGGGAGACGCTTCCGAGCAATAGATGATTGTATCCGTCGCTGCCGCCATGGCGGCGCCTGTGGGCAACATTGCGCTGAGCGCCAGTGCAAACACTGCTTTCCCTGTAGACATAGTTATAGGCCTTCTCATTTTAGTCGTAAGAGGACCATCTGAGCATAGCTGACAAAAACTGACAAATAACGAATCACTCTCAGGTTATGCAAATCCGGCGTTTTTCGCTGATAAATTCCGCAACGGGCGTGAAAGAATTTCCCTTAAGTCTTTTTGTTAACGTCAAGATTTTTCCGTCTCCTCTATGCCTGGAAAATTCGCCCCTTTTTGCCTCTCTTCCGCCGTTTGCATGTCGCGGCGACCCGTAAAGTAGATGCGTGAAGAAGTCTAAGGGACAATAACGTGGCAAAAACTCTCTTGCGTAGCGGCAATCTGGATGACTATCAGGCCGTGGGCGGCGGCGGTCAGGCCGTTTTTGATTCAGCATTGCAAATTCGTGAAACGCTCCGCCTGCGTAAACAGCAAGCCATGGCGGAATGTCTGGCGATACCGCAACTCAATGATACCGGCGAGCGCGTTGACTGGTATTCCCCGGTCGAGGGAGAGGCTATCGCGTGGAAATCTGCCAGCGAAGAGTCGCGTTTACGGGCGCTGCGCGTGCTGGCTGGCATGGTAGAGACGGCAGCGGCTTTGAGTCGAAAAAGCCTGCAATCCGGTAAAACGTCTCTGCAACTGTTTGGATCGTTGCTGGAGAAAGCCCTTCAGTTCCCTGGCGAAAATCATGTTTTTCTGGTGAACGGCAAGCCGGTTATCACCTTCTGGGGTTTCGTGAATCTCAACGAAAATACTCGTGAAGAGGTCCTGGATTGCCTGCGCACCTTTGACGCGCCACCTGCGCTTTGCGTAGAACCTGAGCCGGAAGACGAGCCCGTTCCCGAGGTAACCTTCGCTCTGGCGGATGAACCTCTGCTGGTGCCTGTTATCGAGCCACTCCCGGAGCCTGAGCCGATTTCAATTGCTGCGCTGAAAGTCAGTGAGCCGGAAACGCCACCGCCGTCGGTGAAACCCGCCCGTCGTCTGCCCGTGTGGTGTTTGCCGCTCGCGGCGGCGGTTATTGCGCTCATCGCTGCGCCATTGCTGTGGAAGCCATCGACTGTCGTCACTGAAACCCCTGTCCCCGTGATGTTGGCTGCATCAGAGATAAAACCGTTGCCGAAGACAATCGCCCCGCTGCCGCTGCATCAGGCGGAAGTGATCCCGGCACCTCAAACAGAGAAAAAAGCGGAACAGCCGGTGGTGATTGCCGCCATCCCGAAAGATGCGCTGGTGATGGATGCCAATCAGATGAAAGCCGGGACGACGCGTTTTTTAAACGGTAACTGGCGCGTGATGATCGATGTAAAGGATCCCATCACCGGGAAAGCGCCCTCTCTGCGCTATCAGTTGCAAAACAATAAAGGCACCGCTCGCGTGGTGCATGGAGACAGTATCGTCTGTCGGGCCGAGGTGTTCTCGGGTCTGCATCAGACGGGCGAGCTGATGATCAAGAGTCGTGGCAATGCGCGTTGCACTGACGGTTCACGCTACCCCATGCCGGAAATTACCTGTAAAGCGGGCGCGAATGACGTCGCGACTTGCACGGCGCGTTACGATGCTCACGCGGCGCTGCCGTTGTCGTTTAAAAAGATAGGTGCCTGATTTTATGCTGGTAAATCTGTGTGATTACAAACAAAGCGTAACGCTTATCGCCAACAGCGGCGTGCAGTTTCTTGATTTTGGGTTGACGCCGCAGGAGTCAGCGCACCTGGGGCGTTTTGTGCGAAAAACGGCCAATGGCCCCTTGTTACGGCTGGATTTCGATCTCAGCAGCGGTCGCTATACGTTACCGGTGCGCACCGGCGGGCAACCCGAAGTCGTTAAACCGGAAAGTACCCAAACGCTGCATCATTCGCTGGAGGTGCTTGACGGTGTCTGGTTGCCGCTGCCGTTTTTGCGCTTTAATCCGCCACGCACTTTCGTGGAAGGCCCGGATAACTGGGCGCGGGTACAGGTGCGCAAACTGGCGCATCCCGACGGTGCAGGAAACACCCATCGCGTTACCCTGGCCTTAGACAGCCAACTGGCACAGAACGTCTCTGCAACGCTTGCGCCAAACGAAAACGATCTGCTCAACGGCACCCGCTTTGCGCTCGCCTGGCGCGATGACGAAGTGGCCGATTTTCTTGATCAGACCTGGGTTGACGGCTGGCTGCGGGAAGCCTTTTTCCAACATCTTACCCACAAAGAAGATCACTCAGAGCAGGACGTTCAACTGGCGCTGCGCAACTTTGAGTATCAGGCGCACTGGCTGAATCTGCTGACGCTGCTGGGCGAACAACTTGCGGTACCGGAAGTGAAACTGGTCACCCATACGCTGAGCACACCCGCAATCCCGGTCGATTTGATTCTGGATGTCGGCAATACGCACACCTGCGGCGTCCTGATTGAAGATCACGGCGATGCCAACGACGGACTGCGCCAGACGGCAGAATTGCAGGTTCGTTCGTTAAGCGAGCCGCAGTTCCTCAACGATCCTCTCTTCACCAGTCGCCTGGAGTTCTCTGAAGCACGCTTTGGCAAGCAGCACTTTTCCGTCGAAAGCGGTCGCGACGATGCCTTTGTCTGGCCGTCTATTGTGCGAGTGGGCGACGAAGCCCGAAAACTGGCCATGCAGCGTTTAGGCACTGAAGGCAACAGCGGGATCTCCAGCCCGCGTCGCTATCTGTGGGATGAAACACCGGTCTTGCAGGACTGGCGTTTTAGCCAGATGAACAGCAAAACCCAGCGCGAGCCGCTCGCCACGGCGTTTCCGTTAATGAACCTGATGAATGACGATGGAGAGCCGCTGTTCAGCCTGCCGCAGGATGACCGATTGCCGGTATTCTCCCCACAATATAGCCGCAGCACGCTGATGACCCACATGCTGTGCGAAATTCTGGCACAGGCGCTGGGGCAAATTAACAGCGTCGCGACCCGGCTGCGTCTGGGCTTCCCAACCTCTCCCCGTCAGCTACGTTCGCTGATTTTGACGTTGCCCTCTGCGATGCCGAAACAGGAGCGCGAGATTTTCCGCCAGCGCATGTTCGAAGCCGTCGCGCTGGTGTGGAAGGCGATGGGCTGGCATCCACAGGACGAGGATTTCGCCACCCGCAAACAGCAGGAAAAGAGCGTTATCCCGGTGCCCACGATCCAGATGGAATGGGATGAAGCCAGCTGTGGGCAACTCGTCTGGCTGTACAACGAAGCGATTTCACACTACGCCGGTCGTACTGAATCTTTCTTTAATGCCCTCTCCCGCCCGGATCGCCTGCCAGAACCTGGTGAAGTGAAAGGTCGGGCGCTGCGCGTCGCCTCTATCGACATTGGCGGCGGCACCACCGATATGGCGGTTGTTCATTATCAGCTTGATGACGGTGTCGGCGCTAACGTCAAAATCACGCCGCACTTATTGTTTCGTGAAGGGTTTAAAGTCGCCGGAGACGACCTGCTGCTGGATGTCATTCAACGTTGTGTCCTGCCTGCGTTGCAAACCCGTTTGCAGCAGGCCGGGGTAAGCGATGCCGCCGCCCTGCTGGCGACCTTGTTTGGCGACTCGGGGCGGATAGATACACAGGCAATTTTGCGCCAACAAACCGCGTTACAGCTGTTTATGCCGCTGGGTCATGCGGTGCTTAGCGCCTGGGAGCAGAGCGATATTAACGATCCGCTGGCGGGATTACATGCCTCGTTTGGCGAACTGCTGCCTCAACGTCCTACGCGCAACGTGATGAACTATATCCAGCAGGCGTTCGATCATGCGTTGCCATCTGGCTCTGAGCCGTTTGATCTGCTGAATGTACCGCTACAGGTGCAGTTCAGCACGTTACAGGAAGCGCTGCTGGCGGGTCAGTTCACACTGACCTCCCCGCTTCATGCCGTCTGTGAAGCCATTTCGCACTATTGTTGCGACGTGTTGCTGGTCACCGGACGTCCTGCCTGCTTGCCAGGCGTGCAGGCGCTGATCCGCCATCTGCAGCCGGTTCCGGTCAACCGAATTGTCTGGATGGATAACTACCGCGTGCATGAATGGTATCCGTTCAGCCAGCAAGGCCGTATTGGCAATCCGAAATCGACCGCTGCCGTGGGTGCGATGCTGTGCAGTCTGGCGCTGGACTTACGCCTGCCGCGCTTTAACTTCAAAGCGGCGGATATTGGCGCTTACTCTACGGTGCGCTATCTCGGGGTGCTGGATAACACGGTGAACACGCTGCGCGATGAGAATGTCTGGTATCACAACGTCGATCTCGACAAACCCGGCATGAAGCTGGACACCCGTCTGCACTTCCCGTTACGCGGCAACGTTACCCTCGGTTTTCGCCAACTGGCGAACAGTCGCTGGCCAGCTACGCCGCTGTACACCCTGAGTATCAATTCCGCCGAACTGGCGAAAACCATTGCCGGAGATGGCGTCTTAAACGTGCGGCTACAACTGCGTGGCACCAATAAAGAAAGCGGGCCGGAATCCTTCGTACTGAGCGATGCCTGGCTACAGGATGGCACGCCTGTCGCCGCCAATGCCCTGACCCTCAAATTAAATACGCTGGCTGACCGCCGACACAGCGGCAGCCACTACTGGATCGACAGCGGGAGTGTGTACCTGAAATGAGTAAGCCGTTAAACACCACACAGGCCATCATTGACTGGGTTAATCACACTCGTCAGCAAACAACGCGCCTTGATGATGAAGCCGATGCGCTGTTGGCGCAGCTCACCCAGGCCAGCTTGAAAGAATCGGCCCTTCACCAGGCACAGGCCGCCAGAGGTAGCGTGGGGTTGTATGGGCATTCACAATCCGCGAAAGCACATCTGCTCAGCGCGCTCTGTAGAGGCGGAAACGGAAAACTGAATGTGGCGACGCCAGAACGCAGTTTTGACTATTTTTCGCATATTAATCCGGGGCATGCGCCAACGAACATGGCGCTGCGTTTTACCCGGGACAACGTCGCAACTGACAGCGACTGGCCGCTGTATTTGCGGCTTATCAGCGAAGCGGAACTGGTGCAGATTTTTATCGCCCAAGCCTGCGCGCAACCCGCCCATCGAGCGGTTGAACGGTCGATCATCGAATCACGATTAGAAAAGTGGCAGGCGCTGCGCCAGCGTCAGACTGTGCCGGGGGTGACGCCTGAAGACGTCGCGGCCATTGCCCATTTCTGGCGAACGTGTGTGCCCGCAGGGCAGCAGCAGATTGATGATGCACTTTGGCACCAGTTTGCCACTATTCTACCCGCTGTCGATCTCACCACCCGGGCAAACGCGTGGGCGTTACTGTGGGGAGAGCAACCGGAACTGACCCGCCAATGGTTGGATCTGGCGCATACGTTGCAGCAAACCTGTCATGCTAAAGAAGTGGCGGCACCGCTGAGTTTACTGGTCGACAATTTTGGTTTGCCGGCGGAAAGCTTTCTCACCCAGGGAGCGCAGAGTAGCGGAGAGACACAAAGCGATGTGGTGGTCCACCCGGTGGTGGAGGGGCAACTGCAGAATGCGACCAGCCTGTCGCTGGACGCCCTGGCGTTGTTAACCCGCGAAGTGGTTCTGACCGTTGAAGATACGGTGCTGGATAACGTTGATCTGTTGGATATTCCCCTGGCGCCTGACGTGGCGATTTCCCCGTTATGGCGGGCGAAACTGGACTGGATGCTGGAGAGTTATCGCCAGCGCTTGCAACCCGACGTTTTAGTTATCTGTAACGCTCTCTCATCCCGTTCGCAAACCCCTGCGGTCGCCCGCAAGCTATCCGGCTGGGTGTATGACACTCAACCGTTGCGCGACGCCGCCATGCCAGGGGTGGTGTGGGCGATTACCCCGCAGGATGCCCGCTTTGCGACGCAACAAAATCTGGATGAAGCCGTTCAGCAGTTAATGGGCAAACCCGGTTTACACTGGGGAACGCTACAGGCGCTGGATAAACACAGTTTACAACGCCTGGTGGAGTGGCTCTCACAGGCGACATCGCCAGCCCAGCGTCAGGCGCGGCTGACCTCATTGATTGGGCAGCATCATCAACAGCTCCACGACCTTCTGCTTCCGGACGCGGGCGAGCCGATGGCCGCCGAGATCGTCATCCGCCAGTTGCAGGCGCAGGCAGCCCGTCATGGCGAACTGCTCGACGGCCTGCTGCCGCCGATTCACCGTTTTGAGTCGTTGTTGCAGACTCAACAACCGCGTGAAGAGCAGGTGAGCGGATTGTTCAGTGAAGAGATCGACCTGTTCGCCGACATGCGCGATGCGCCCCGTCCGGCGGAAAACAAAGAGACCGGCGACCTGGCGCATCGAATGTGGGTTAACCATGTGCGTCAGTGGTGTCGTAATGAGGAGAATGCGCGTCGATTAGGTCTGGCGCCGGAAACGCTCCGACATACCGTGGATATTCTGGTCACCACAAGCTATCGGCTCGCTCTGCCACAGCATTTACAGCAGATTATGCAGCGTGAAGCGGTTTGTGGCGCGCAGTTGCACGCCGGAATCGGCAACTTTGTCGCCTGGCTCGGCTATGCGGAGGTTGCAGAAGCTGCGCGTCCTGCCAGCCGAATCCGCAAAGGCACCGCTATTTTTAGCGCAACGGAGCAACCGCCGATGTCCCGCTTAACGCAACTGGACGAACAGCCCGTCCATGCCGCCAGTCGCTATGTCTATGACTGGCTGGTTGCGCTTTACACTCGCGCCAATGAAAACAAAGGATACCGGCATCCGCTGGATGTCACAGACGCAGACAAAAAGCGGTTGCGCGAACTCTTGCCACAGGTCTGATAACGAGGCCCAGGCCTCTTATCTGGCCGTGCAGTGTTGCATCAGAACAGTGAAAACATCAACGCGACAGGAAAACTCATCGGCCAGGTGGCGCCGACTAAAACGGCGCTCAGCAAGCGGATCCGTTTTTTATCGTGGGAGAGAAACCAGGTCGTCAAGCAGGAGATTGACGCCATTACTGCGTAAAAAATTAACATCTTTTGGTAGACAGACATGTCAGGCATCCAGGCCAGAATTAAAAAACGCGCACAATATGCTCCTTTTTTTGATCTACATCAAGTTTTATTGCCTTGAAACACGGATTTAACAGAAGCCCAACACAACTCTGTGATGTCCAGAATAAGTACTATTGCGAATAGTTTGAAGCCGTACTATACACATAAGGGCAATATAAAAAGGTGGCAAAAATGAATGTTTCCAGTAAAACCGTAGTGCTGATAAATGTCTTTGCTGCTGTGGGGCTTTTTGGTCTTATCTCTTTGAGATTTGGCTGGTTTTCTTGAATCAATACCGTGCTTGCAATGTAGAATGGCAGAGAGAATTTCTCCTCTCTGCCATCGATTTACGACCTTCCTGTAGATGAGACGTCCGGTTAATGCTTAACCATAACGTGGCGGACAACGGTGTAATCTTCTAATCCATACAGTGACATATCCTTACCGTACCCCGACAGTTTTTGCCCACCGTGCGGCATTTCACTCACTAACATGAAATGGGTATTCACCCAGGTACACCCATACTGCAGTCTGGCGCTCAGACGATGCGCGCGCCCAACGTCCCGCGTCCACACCGATGACGCCAATCCGTACTGCGTGTCGTTCGCCCACGCCAGCACCTGATCTTCATCGTCAAAGACGGTGACGCTCACCACAGGACCGAACACTTCGCGCTGCACAATGGCATCTTCCTGTTTCGCGCCGGCCAGCAGTGTCGGCGCAAAATAGTATCCCGCCCCCGCCACTTTATTACCGCCAGTGATGACCTTGATATGGCCAAGCGCTTTCGCCTCTTCCACCGCTTTGCTTACCCGCTCAAGATGGGTCAGCGAACTTAACGGTCCCAACTCGGTGGTTTCATCTTCCGGCGCGCCGGTCTTCAGGCTGGCGACGGCCGCACCGAGTTTCGCAACCAGCGCGTCGTAGACCCCTTTCTGGGCATAAATCCGGCAGGCTGCGGTACAGTCTTGCCCGGCATTGTAGAATCCAAAGGTGCGTACACCCTCGACTACGGCGTCCAGGTCTGCATCGTCGAAGACAATCACCGGGGCTTTACCGCCCAACTCCATATGGGTGCGTTTAATCGACGGCGCAGTATGACTGATAATGTGTTCGCCTGTGGCGATTGAACCGGTCAGAGAAACCATGCGCACTTTTTCATGACCCGTCAGCGGATCGCCCACCGTTTTCCCGCGACCGAACAGCACATTAATCACGCCAGCGGGGAAAATGTCTTTTGCAAATTCGGCCAGTTTCAGCGCCGTGAGTGGCGTGATTTCAGAGGGTTTAATCACCACACAGTTTCCCGCCGCCAGCGCAGGCGCCAGTTTCCAGGCCGCCATCATCAGCGGGTAGTTCCACGGGGCGATGGAGGCGACAACGCCGACCGGATCACGGCGGATCATTGAGGTGTGCCCTTCCAGATATTCCCCCGCCGCCAGACCGTTCAAGCAACGCGCCGCCCCGGCAAAAAAGCGAAACACGTCGACAATCGCCGGGATCTCATCGTTCAGTACGCAGTGCAGCGGTTTACCGCAGTTTTGCGACTCCAGCGCCGCAAAGACCCCGGCGTTGGCTTCGATCGTATCGGCCAGTTTAAGCAGCAGATCGGCGCGGAACTTCGGCGTGGTTTGCCCCCATCCGACAAATGCGCGATCGGCCGCCCGCACTGCGGCATCGACCTGCGCGGGTGAGGCTTCCGCAATCTCCAGAATCACCTCGCCCGTCGCGGGGTTGTAAACGGGTTGCTTTTCACCTTCACCGCTGACCAGCTCACCGTTAATCAGTAATTGATGTTGCATAGCATTTTCCCATATTGTCGTTTATTTACCGTTTTCGGCGAGCGAGTCGCCTTCACGTGTTAGCCACCAGGCACCTAAAATCGGAATCGTTGTCACCAGCATCACCAGCAATGCCACAACGTTCGTCACCGGGACATCGCGCGGTCGTCCCAGTTGATTGAGCAACCACAGCGGCAGCGTCCGTTCATGCCCGGCAGTAAATGTGGTAACGATGATCTCATCGAAGGAGAGCGCAAACGCCAGCATGCCGCCTGCCAGCAGCGCAGACCCTAAATTGGGCAACACCACGTAGCGGAAGGTTTGCCAGCCATTTGCGCCAAGGTCCATTGACGCCTCCACCAGGCTCCAGGAGGTGCGTCGGAAACGGGCGACCACGTTGTTGAACACCACCACCACACAAAACGTCGCATGCCCCACCACGATGGTGAAAAAGCCCGGCTCCAGATTGATGGTCTTAAATGCGGTCAGTAAGGCCAAACCGGTGATAATCCCCGGCAGCGCAATAGGCAGCAACAGCAGCAGCGAGATCGCATTCTTGCCAAAGAAGTCGCGTCGCCACAGCGCGGCCGCCGCCAGCGTTCCCAGCACCAGCGCGATCCCGGTGGATAACGCGGCGATTTTCAGTGACAACGTCACAGATTCCAGAATATCGCTGCGCTGCGCCGCGACGCTAAACCAACGAAGCGTCAGCCCCTGAGGCGGAAAACTAAACGCCGCATCTTCGGTGTTAAACGCATAGGTGGCGATAATCAGTATCGGGAAATGAAGAAAAATCACCCCGCCCCATGCGGCCAGTTTGAGGAGAAAAGGTGCGCGTTCAGAGTGCATCGAACGCTCCCAGGCGTTTCACGAACGCCAGATACAGTGCGATCAAGACCATCGGCACTAAAGTGAATGCTGCCGCCATCGGCATATTGCCGATCGCCCCTTGTTGCGAATAGACCATGTTGCCGATGAAATAACCGGGCGGCCCCACCAGTTGCGGTACGATAAAATCGCCCAGCGTTAGCGAAAAGGTAAAGATAGACCCTGCCGCTATCCCCGGAATGGCCAGCGGTAGCACCACGTAGCGAAAGGTTTGCCCTGGGCGAGCGCCCAGATCCGCCGACGCCTGGAGTAATGAAGGCGGCAAGCGTTCCAGCGCGGCCTGAACGGGAAGGATCATGAACGGCAGCCAGATATAGACAAACACCAGAAAACGCCCCAAACCGGACGTTGACAGCGTGTTGCCGCCGACGCCGGGTAGCGTCAGAAACGACATCAGCAGTGGTTCCAGCCCCATATGGGTCAGAAACCACTGCGCCACGCCGTCTTTTGCCAACAGCAGTGTCCAGGCATAGGCTTTGACAATGTAACTGGCCCACATCGGCAGCATGACCGCGATGTAGAAAAAGGCTTTCATCTTGCCGCGGGTGTAACGCGCCATAAACCAGGCCATCGGGAACGCCAGAATCGCGCTGGCGATTGTCACCGCCACCGCCATCGTCAGCGTTCGCAAAATGATGTCGTAGTTGGCGGGATTAAACAGCGCCTGCAGGTTGGCCAGCGTCAGGTCCGGCGTTACTGACATGGTAAAATCGTCAAAGGTATAGAACCCTTGCCACAGCAACGTCAGCAATGATCCAAAATAGACGATGCCAAACCACATCAGCGGTCCCAACAGCAGCAGGAACAGCCCCAGCCCAGGGTTGCGCCAGAAAAATCCGGAGATTTTACTCAGGCGTTTTGATGGAGGGGGCGAATGTAATACGCTCATTGCCATTTACCTCTCCTCAATCAACGGCACCATGACGTTGCGTGACCATGAGGCCATCACGTTTTGTCCCGGTGACAACGTCGGGGGCAGAATTTCCCCCGTCAGGTTGGCCTGACTGACCAGCAGCTTTTCGCCACCGCTCAGTTTCAGCTCAAACCGGGTCGCCGCCCCCTGGTACTGCACCGCCTGAATCACCCCTGCCGTCTGCACTTCACCCGGGACATTGAGCCGAATATGTTCCGGGCGCAGCGAGTACGTTCCGGCAAGGCCGCAGACACGGGATGACATCGCCGTATCAAACACGTTTGATGTGCCGACAAACCCCGCCACAAAGGGCGTACGCGGTCGCATATAGAGTTCATGGGGAGAGTCAACCTGCTCGATACGGCCATTGTTGAACACCGCCACGCGGTCCGACATCGACAGCGCCTCACCCTGGTCGTGGGTGACGAAGATGAAGGTAATGCCGAGCGACTGCTGCAGCTTTTTCAACTCCAGCTGCATCTGCTCGCGCAATTTGAGATCGAGCGCGCCAAGCGGTTCATCCAGCAGGAGTACCCGTGGCTCATTGACCAGCGCCCGGGCAATCGCCACACGCTGGCGCTGACCGCCGGAAAGCTGCGAAGGTTTACGTCCGTGAACAAAACCAAGGGCGACTTTTTCCAGCGCCTCCTGGGCCTGTGCATAACGCTGTTTTTTAGCAACGCCTTTGACCATCAGACCATACGCGACGTTGTCGAGAATCGACATATGCGGGAACAGCGCGTAATCCTGGAAGACGGTGTTGACGTCCC
Organism: Citrobacter sp. R56; assembly: GCF_016811995.1. Lineage (GTDB taxonomy): Bacteria > Pseudomonadota > Gammaproteobacteria > Enterobacterales > Enterobacteriaceae > Citrobacter_D > Citrobacter_D enshiensis. The sequence continues at coordinate 2,273,769 of NZ_CP069159.1, read as the reverse complement.
GCTCCCAGGGCGGTAATTCGCTGGCGTGCTGACCAAAAATTTTAATTTCACCGCCGGAGAGCTGCTCAAAACCTGCAATCAAGCGTAAGCAGGTCGTTTTGCCGGAGCCGGAAGGCCCCAGCATGGAAAAAAACTCACCGTCATTTATCGCAATACTGACGCCATCCACCGCCCGTACGTCACCGTACAGGCGTGAGACGTTCTCAAACTCCACTGCGTACGTCATAAATCACCCCAGAGGAATTAGCGACCGCCCATAATGGCAATGTAGTCCTGCGTCCAACGGCTGTAAGGCACAAATTTGCCGCCTTCCGCGATCGGCGTTTTCCAGAAAGCGATTTTGTCGAAGAAGTTGTAGCCGTTGGTTTCACACCCTTTTTCACCCAGCAGCGGGCTGGCTTTACAGCCATTGGGCACCACTGGCAAAGAGCCAAACCAGGCGGCGACATCGCCCTGCACTTTCGGCGTCAGCGACCAGTTCATCCACTTATACGCGCACACCGGGTGTTTGGCCTCGCTGTGCAACATGGTGGTATCGGCCCAGCCGGTCACCCCCTCTTTTGGAAAAACTGTGGCGATAGGCTGGCCTTCGGCTTTCAGCGCATTCGCCTGATAAGGCCAGGCGCCCGAGGCGACCACGCCTTCATTTTTGAAATCACTCATTTGCACGGTGGTATCGTGCCAGTAGCGATGGATCAAACCGTGCTGGGTACGCAGCACTTCGAGTACGGCCTGGTACTGTCTCTCATTTAGTTGATAGGGATCGGTAATACCCAACTTCGGTTGGGTGGCTTTCAGGTATAACGCGGCATCCGCAAGATAGATGGGGCCATCGTAAGCCTGGACGCGTCCCTGGTTTGATTTACCATCCGGGAGATCCTGCTTCACAAACACCACGCCCCAGCTGTCCGGCGGCGTTGGGAATGTTTTGGTGTTGTACATCAACAGGTTCGGCCCCCACTGATACGGCGTGCCATAAACCTTGCCGTCGACGTTAAACCACTCGCCTTTCACGACGCGTGGGTCGACCTCTTTCCAGTTGGGGATCAACGCCGTGTTAATCGGTTGCACGCGTTTGCCCATAATCAGTCGCAGCGACGCATCCCCCGAAGCGGTCACCAGATCGTAGCCCCCTTTTGTCATCAGGCTCACCATCTCATCTGACGTTGCGGCAGTTTTCACATTGACCGCACAGCCCGTCTCTTTTTCAAACTGGGTGACCCAATCGTACTGCTTATCGGTTTGACCCCGTTCGATGTAACCAGGCCAGGCGATAATATCCAGACGACCTTCCGGTTTTTCTAATGAGGTGGGCGGTTCGGCGGCGTGTGCGGTCATCAAAGTCATACCGAGCGCACACAGGCTGCTGCGGGCAAATGTCTTGCTCATAACGTCTTACTCCTGTCGCAAAATATTGAGCGGCAGCCTTGCCGTAAATATATGTCCTTTCCTAAAAATAGTCGGCGCCTTTGAAGCGCACCTGTCGGGGCAAGGAAATTTAATCAGGTTGTGAGCTGACACGCATTACGCCGCAGATAGCAGCAACAATGCTAAATCTTCTGGAGTATAGACAAGGAGTTAGGGCACAGAGGAAAAATAGAGCGGGCTATTCAAATTTCCTATGACGGGCAATACGTTAATAGCGATGGGGTTAACAATCGGTCATGAATAACTATTTTGAAAATGACTCTGCGCTATTCAAATTAAAACAATAGCGCCAGAGAATTTATTTCAGCATGCCGCGAATCAGATTTCCTAGTTGTTTCACCGCCTGCTCTTCTCTTTCTCCCCAGGGCCAGGCGGTATTAAAACGAAAGAAACGCGTCCAGGTGTCAGAGGTAGAAAACATTTTTCCCGGGGCGATACTGATGTGATGCGCCAGCGCTTGTGCGCTCAACGCCCCGGCATCCAGCGAGTCAGGCAACTCCAGCCAGAGAAAATAGCCGCTGTCGTTATGGTGTATTTTGACCTCTGCCGGAAGGTGGCGGAGTAACGTTTGCCAGGCCTGCTGTTTGCGCTCGGCAAGCTGGCGACGTAAACGGCGTAGATGGGCGTCATAACGACGGGTCGCGAGGTAATCCACCAACGCCAGCTGCATCGGCGAACTGGTAGAAAGCGTGCTCATCAGTTGTAGCCGCTGGATTTGTCGGGCGTGCTGCCCCGCTGCAACCCAGCCGATGCGAAATCCGGGCACCAGACATTTCGAAAACGACGAGCAATGTAACACCCTGTCGCTGCGATCCCAGGCTTTGGCGGGCAAGGGTTTTTCACGACCAAAATAGAGTTCGCTGTAGACATCATCTTCTATCAGCATCACGTTGTACGTTTCCAGCAGTGCGACCAGTTTTGCCTTCTTCTCCGGGCTGAGCGTGAAGCCGAGCGGGTTTTGGCTGTTGGTCATCAACCAGCACGCTTTCACCGGATACTCCTGTAACGCCTGTTCCAGCGCGGCTAAATCAATGCCCTCTTTGACATCGGTCGCCACCGACAGCGCTTTTAAGCGTAACCGTTCTAACGCCTGCAACGCGCCGTAGAAACAGGGATTTTCAACAATCACCCAGTCGCCGGGCTCGGTCACGGCTTGCAGACTGAGGTTTAACGCCTCCAGCGCCCCGGCCGTGATCACGATTTCATCGGGAGAGACGGTTATGCCCTGCTGGGCATAACGGCGCGCAATCGCGTGGCGCAACTCGGCATTCCCCGGCGGCAGGTTTTCAATGACGCTCATCGCCGTGGCGGTCTTGCTGACCTGGGCCAGGGAACGGTTAAGCTGCTGTAAGGGGAATAGTCGCGGGTCGGGAAACGCCGAGGCAAACGGCATGACGGAGGCATCCCGGCTGGCCTGTAATATCTCAAAAATATAGGTATTGATATCCACCGCTTCATCGCGCATGACCTGCGCAGGCGGCACCACCGGCTGGCGCACCGGACGCGGCGCCACATAGTAGCCCGATTGCGGGCGGGCAATGATGCGCCCCTGACTTTCCAGCAACTGATACGCGTGACCGACCGTCATAAAGCTCATGCCGCTACTGGCAACCTGCTCTCGCAACGAGGGCAAACGATCGCCTGGCTGCCACACGCCGGAGGCGATTTGATCGCGAATCTGTTCGGCCAGTCGCTGATATTTCTTCATTTCTCTTCCTGAACGCGTACAGGGATAAACGTAGTGTATATCAGTTTACATAATTGCCTGGTTTTTGATAACTGTTATGGTTAAATAAGCGGGTTCTGTTTCTGCCACTGAACATGCCAGACGCTTAAAATTGCGCTGAATCAATTTTCTCTGTGGAGTTGGGCATGTTCGGTCTTGATGCGTTTCACCTGGCGCGAATTCAGTTTGCGTTTACGGTTTCTTTCCACATTATTTTTCCCGCGATCACCATTGGGCTCGCCAGTTATCTGGCGGTACTGGAAGGCCTTTGGCTGAAAACGAAAAACCCCACCTGGCGTTCGCTGTACCATTTCTGGTCAAAAATTTTCGCCGTCAACTTTGGTATGGGGGTTGTCTCCGGGCTGGTGATGGCCTACCAGTTTGGCACCAACTGGAGCGGTTTTTCCGAATTCGCGGGCAGTATTACCGGTCCGTTGCTCACCTATGAAGTGCTAACCGCCTTCTTCCTGGAGGCGGGATTCCTCGGCGTGATGCTGTTTGGCTGGCACAAAGTGGGCCCCGGCCTGCACTTTTTCTCTACCTGCATGGTGGCGCTGGGCACCATTATTTCTACCTTCTGGATCCTCGCTTCAAACAGCTGGATGCAGACGCCGCAAGGGTATGAAATCGTCAACGGCCAGGTCGTGCCGGTCGACTGGTTTGCCGTCATTTTCAATCCTTCTTTCCCCTATCGCCTGTTGCATATGTCGGTGGCGGCATTCCTCAGCAGCGCGTTGTTCGTGGCGGCTTCTGCAGCCTGGCACCTGTTGCGCGGCAATAACACCCCCGCCATACGCGCGATGTTTTCGATGGCGCTGTGGATGATCTTAATCGTCGCGCCGATTCAGGCCGTGATTGGCGATATGCACGGGCTGAACACCCTGAAGCATCAACCGGCGAAAATCGCCGCCATCGAAGGCCACTGGGAGAATCCTCCCGGCGAGCCCACACCGCTGCTGCTGTTTGGCTGGCCGGATATGGAGCAGGAACGCACCCGCTACGGGCTGGCGATCCCCGCGCTGGGTAGCCTGATCCTCACGCACAGTCTGGATAAACAGGTCCCCGCGCTGAAAGAGTTTCCGAAACAGGATCGCCCGAATTCAACCATGGTGTTCTGGTCGTTTCGCATTATGGCAGGACTGGGTATGTTGATGATTCTGTTGGGCGCCATCGCGCTATGGCTGCGCTACAGAGAGCGGCTGTACAGCTCGCGACCGTTCCTGCGCTTTGCGTTATGGATGGGGCCTTCCGGATTGATCGCCATTCTGGCCGGATGGGTAACGACCGAAGTCGGTCGCCAGCCCTGGGTGGTTTATGGCCTGCAACGCACCGCCGATGCCGTTTCTGCCCATGGCGACCTGCACATGAGCATCAGTCTGCTGGGCTTCTTTGTGGTCTACAGCTCCGTGTTTGGCGTCGGCTACAGCTACATGATCCGGCTTATTCGCAAAGGACCGCAGGAAGATGACCCAACCCTTCCGCCAACCGGTACGCCTGCGCGGCCGCTTTCTGCCGCTGTCCTCGATTCTCAACAAGAGGCACATCGCTAATGGGTATTGATTTATCAGTAATCTGGTTTGTTATCATCGTGTTCGCCACGCTGATGTATATCGTGATGGACGGTTTCGATTTGGGGATCGGCATCCTGTTTCCCGCCACCCGAGATGCCGACGATCGCGATGTGATGGTCAATAGCGTCGCCCCGGTCTGGGACGGGAATGAAACCTGGCTGGTGCTAGGCGGTGCGGGATTATTCGGCGCGTTTCCGCTGGCCTATGCGGTGATTGTCGATGCGCTGACCATCCCGCTCACGCTGATGCTGATGGGATTAATCTTTCGCGGCGTCGCCTTTGAGTTTCGTTTCAAGGCCACGCCTGCGCACCGCCCGTTCTGGGACAACGCCTTTCTGGGCGGATCAATACTCGCGACGTTTTCGCAGGGGGTTGTCGTCGGCGCGGTGATCAACGGGTTTTCCGTCACCGGACGCAGTTACAGCGGTGGGCCATTCGACTGGCTGACGCCCTTCACGCTATTTTGCGGTGCCGGACTGGTCGTGGCCTACGCGTTACTGGGCGCCACCTGGCTGGTCATGAAGAGCGAAAATCCCTTGCAGGATAAAATGCGGGCGGCGGCGAAAAAATGGCTGATGGCGTTATTGCTGGTGATTGCCATCATCAGTCTCTGGACGCCGCTGGCGCACAGTGACATTGCCGTCCGTTGGTTTAGTCTGCCGAATCTGTGGTTCCTGCTACCCGTGCCGGTGCTCGTTGGGCTGTGTAGCCTGTGGCTGTGGCGATCGCTGAACCAACCTGAAAGCCATGCGCTGCCGTTTGTCCTGACATTAGGGCTGATTTTCCTCGGTTTCAGTGGTCTGGGGATCAGTATTTGGCCACACATTATTCCGCCGTCTATCACCCTATGGCAGGCGGCAGCGCCCGCACAAAGTCAGGGCTTTATGTTGGTTGGCGCATTGCTGATTATCCCTGTCATCCTGGTTTATACCTTCTGGAGCTATTACGTATTTCGTGGAAAAGTTCAACATGGCGAGGGGTATCATTGATGGAACACTCAGTCTGGAAACGCTTGATGTGGCTGGTTATCTTGTGGGGAGGCAGCGTGCTGGCGCTGGCCGCCGTGGGCATGTTCTTTCGCGTATTGATGGCGGCAGCCGGGTTTAAAGCGCACTAGTCCATCCGCCGGGGGCCGCCCGCTCCCGGCACTTGCCCTTCTTCAGCACACGCTGACAAAGTCTTTTCGCAAATTTGAATTTTTGAATAATAACCCGACGAAACCGTGGGCATGATAGCCGCAAAAGGTAATCAGACGGTGGCATGATGTTTACGAAAGCGTTATCAGTGATGTTACTGACCTGCGCGCTGTTTTCGGGTCAGTTGATGGCGGGACACAAAGGGCACACATTTTTGTGGGTAAAGAACGTGGATCATCAGCTTCGCCATGAAGCGGACAGCGATGAACTTCGTACGGTGGCGGAAGAGTCTGCGGAAGGCTTGCGCGAGCACCACTACTGGCAAAAATCACGCAAGCCTGAAACCCATTTTCGCTAAAACTTAATCTTTACGCTTCGGCAGCGTTTTCATGAGTTCTTCCGGGCTGACCGACGCCACCACACTCCCCGGCATCGGCATTTTCAGAATATGATTTTTGATCTTGCCGATGACATGCATTTCACACGGACGACAATCAAACTTCAGCGTCAGCACTTCATCACCGTGGACCAGTTGCATAGGCGTGGCCTTCCAGCTCTTGATATTGCCTTTCGCCTGTTTCGGGCACAGGTTAAACGCAAAACGCAGACAGTGCTTGGTGATCATCACCGGCACGTCGCCTTTTTCTTCATGCGCTTCATAAGCGGAATCAATCAGTTGCACGCCGTAGCGGTGGTAAAACTCACGCGCTTTGCGGTTATAGACGTTCGCCAGGAAACTGAGATGCGCTTCCGGGTATACCGGTGTGGGCTCCGTCACCGGTTTACGGTGACCGCGTTGATAGCGGGCAAGACGCGCGGCGTCGAGCATTTCGGTGGCTTCCCGCCGGAACTGGTTAAGCACACTATTCGGCACAAACAACGCGCCGGGCAGCGTCACCTCAACGTTGCGGGCATAGTACATCGTCTGCCCCAGTTTGGCTAAGCCGTCTTTCAGGTTGCTCAGCGCTTTTTCAGCATTGTTGGCTTCGTCGAACTGACCGTCCAGACTGTGCGTGATGCTGACGCCCTCTTCGCTGGTCAGCGTCAGGATCAGCTGTTCCTGCCAGCCGCCCAGTTCAATATCTACCGCCACGCGGCGCTCGCTGGAAGTTTTCGTTAATGCCTGCTGCCAGTTGTGGTCCAGGTTACGATTGAGCGGGTGATGCGGGCGCACCTTGTGCAGATCAGCCGGCATCTCATTTGGCCAGACGCGATAACGATTCTGCCCCGTTTTTTCAACGGTATTGGCGCGAAAACCGACCACGTCACGCTTGATCAGCACATTTAACCCGTCACCGTTTGCCAGCGGCTCCGTGACTTCGACGTCCAGATGATCTTTCGCCACTTTCAGAACTTCACCGACCGGAAGACCAATAAATTTCGGTGAATCAAAAGCGCCAATGTCGCCTTTACGGTCATTCACAAAGTAATCTGTGCTGCCGCGGTGGAACGTTTTGTCCGTCGAGGGAATAAAGAAATGTTCAGTACGTCCCGCTGACGCCCGGGCCAGGTCGCTACGATCGTCGATAATCGCATCCAACATCTGCCGGTAATGGGCGGTAATATTCTTCACGTAGCTCATGTCTTTGTAGCGTCCTTCAATCTTGAAGGAACGCACACCGGCATCAATCAACGCCCCCAGATTGGCCGTCTGGTCGTTATCTTTCATCGATAGCAGGTGTTTTTCATAGGACACCACCCGTCCCTGATCGTCTTTGAGCGTATACGGCAGTCGGCAGGCCTGGGAACAATCGCCACGGTTGGCGCTACGTCCGGTCTGCGCATGAGAGATATAACACTGTCCGGAATACGCAACACAGAGCGCGCCGTGGACGAAGAACTCAATGGTGGCGTCGGTCGCCTGGTGGATCGCCTGAATTTGGCTCAGACTCAGCTCGCGCGCCAGCACAATCTGGGTAAAACCAACATCAGCAAGAAACTTCGCTTTCTCAACGCTGCGAATATCGCACTGGGTACTGGCATGCAGTTCAATAGGCGGGATATCCAGTTCCAGAATCCCCATATCCTGCACAATCAGCGCGTCCACGCCGGTCTGATACAGATCGGTAATCAACCGCTGCGCGGGCTCCAGTTCATCATCATGCAAAATGGTATTGAGCGTCACAAAGATCTTCGCCCCATAGCGGTGAGCGAATGGCACCAGTTCAGCAATATCTTTCAGGCTGTTACTGGCGTTATGACGAGCGCCAAAGCCGGGTCCGCCGATATAGACGGCATCAGCGCCATGCAAAATCGCTTCACGAGCAATGGCGGTGTCGCGGGCCGGGCTTAACAGTTCGAGGTGATGAGGTTGCTGGCGCATACAATTAATACCATCCAATAACAGCGAAATGGCGGCTATTGTAGTCAGAAGCACCGATTTACGGAATACTTTTCCCGATTAACTCCGTGGGTAATGAATGAGTGAATGAAAGTGCGCGGCTTGCCCACTGCTGTTGCGATACGCATGGGCGGCGTCCCCGGCAAAGCGCACGCCTTCTCCGGCCTGTAGCGTTTTCCATTCACCGTTAATACACATATCCAGTTGACCCGAAATGACCACCACATGTTCGATAACACCGCGTTCATGCGGGGTTGATTCACTGAGCGCGCCGGGCGCCAACAGAATGGAAAAATGGTCAAAACGGAGCTCAGGGTCCCAGGGAAACAGCGGCGTGACCACCATCGCCTGCTGTTGTGGGTCAAATGTGGGCGGCGTCCCGGATTCCGGCGGCGAAATAAAGGTTGAAAACGGTACGTTCAGCCCGGTCGCTATCTTCCACAATGTCGCCACCGTAGGGCTGGACTCATTGCGTTCTATCTGCCCGAGCATGGCTTTTGAGACGCCGGTCGCCTCGGCCAGACGCGACAGACTCCATTCACGCTGATGACGCAGCGTTTTCAGGGTGGTAGCCAGATAGTGGGTCAGATTGTCCATATTTCTCCTCCCGCAAAGACTCAGCTTATCACTTGTACGCTATAACGCACAAATGCTACAGTGAGCGACCGCTATAACGCACAAAAGGGTCCCAATGCGTTCATTATCTCTTCCTCTGCCAACGGTGCTGTCTGGGTTTGTCGCCGTTCTGGTGGGCTACGCGAGTTCCGCCGCCATCATCTGGCAAGCGGCTATTGCCGCCGGCGCCACCACCGGGCAAATCGCCGGGTGGATGACGGCGCTTGGCATCGCCATGGGCGTCAGCACCCTCGCGCTGACGTTGTGGTATCGCGCACCGGTGCTGACAGCGTGGTCGACCCCTGGCGCGGCGTTGCTGGTCACCGGACTGCAGGGATTAACGCTTCAGGAAGCGGTCGGTGTTTTCATTGTCGCCAATCTGTTGATTGTCCTGTGCGGGGTTACCGGTCTGTTTGCCAGGCTAATGCAGGTAATTCCGCACTCACTCGCTGCGGCAATGCTGGCGGGGATCCTGCTGCGCTTTGGTTTGCAGGCCTTTAACCGTTTTGACAGTGAGTTTGTCTTGTGTGCCGGTATGTTTTTCGCCTGGCTGATGATGAAAATCATCGCGCCACGGTATGCCATTATCGCCGCGATGCTGGCGGGGATGGTGATTGCGTTGTTAAAAGGTGACATTGTCACGCAAAGTATTCAGTTTTCACCGGTGCTCCCTGCCTTTATCGCCCCGCAGTTTTCCTTTTCGCACTCGCTCAGCGTGGCGTTACCGCTGTTTCTGGTGACGATGGCGTCGCAAAATGCCCCCGGCATCGCCACCATGAAAGCCTCGGGTTATGCGTTGCCGGTTTCACCATTGATCGTTTTCACCGGGCTTCTGGCGCTGCTTTTCTCCCCCTTTGGTGTCTACTCCATTTGCATTGCCGCTATTACCGCGGCGATTTGCCAAAGCCCGGAGGCGCACCCGGACGCCAAACGTCGCTGGATGGCGGCAGCGTCGGCGGGGATATTTTATCTGCTGGCGGGCGTGTTTGGCGGTTCCGTGACCAGCCTGATGGCCGCCCTGCCCACCAGTTGGATCCAGATGTTGGCGGGACTAGCCCTGTTAGGCACCATTGGCGGAAGTTTGCATCAGGCGCTGGTTGATGTCACAGAACGCGACGCGGCTATCGTCACATTTTTGGTGACGGCAAGCGGAGTGACGTTGCTGGGGATCGGCGCTGCATTTTGGGGACTCATCGCTGGGGGGATTTGCTATGGCGCGTTACGTCTGACACATCGGAGAGTATAAAAAATTGCGCCATCCGAAGATGGCGCAGCAATCTTATTTCTGGATCGGTTTATTGACATCAAACATGGTGGCATCGGTCGCCATGTCGTCAACAACTTGCTTCAACGTTTCGAACGCCATCGGCGTGTTTTCGTTGTTCAGATCTTTACCTTCGCCCTTACGGACAACTTTCATCACCGGCTTATTGGTTGCCGCGTCAATCAGCTCGCCTTCAAAGTAGAGGCTGGTATCCATGTCGCGGTGGCCCGTTGCCATCTGTGTCCCTGCAATAACTAACGCTACAGGAACCACTTCATAGAATTGCAGTCCTTCTTTGCTGGTATCCACACCGGTAATTGCACCGCGGAAGATCAGGCTACGCGGACCAGGGGTCGCGACCAGCGGTTTACGCTGCCCGATAGCGGTTTTCATTTTGGTGTTGGTGTAGTTCAGCAGTTTATCGAGAACTTGCTGTCCAACCTGAGTGCTAGGTTTAGGAACCGGGTAATAGGTAACCGGGTTATAAACGATGCTATCGTATTTAGACGCATTGTAATTGGGATCGACCCAACGTAAAACCGGATGCCCCGTAGCAGATTTTGTTTCCTGAAGACCAGAATAGTCTTTTAAAAAACCCGAGTATTTATCTGGCTGAGTGACTTTAGACGCACAACCTGATAACGCCAGTAAACCAGTAAGCACTGCAACTTTTATTAAAGTTTGAGCACACATGAAACGATCCCTTAGTTTTGAAGATATGCATCTGAAATAATAGCAAAGAGAAAATAAATACGATGTACCAAAAATGGTATCGTCCGCACAAATTTGATCTCTGCATCCGATAAAACCCTTATCGAATGCAGAATGGATGATAATCATCGTAAATCAATCAGATTTAGCCGTTTTTTCGCGCCAGCATTGTCGCAAAACGTAATTTAATTCGGTTACCGTTAGCATCCGTACGATGTAATTCCCCAACATCTTCATTGTATTTCAGCAGTTCCCAGCCTTCATAATAACGACATAATTCGCCTTCTTTAAAAGCAAATGGGAAACCCACGGTACACGGGAAGTCTTCCGTATCCATTGCCGCCACGATCAGGTTATACCCTCCCGGTTTTGTACAACGCTGCATATTGGCAATCAAACCGGGAATGGTGTTGGCTTCAAGGAACATCAACACCACGGTAGAAAGAATAAAATCATACTCGCCATCAAAGCTTAGCGTGTTGAGATCGACAATCTTTTCATGCAAATTGTCCAGCCCTTCCGCCGCTTTAATGCGTTCCACGTTGGCGATACTCATCGGGTTTTTATCCCACGCCGTCACATCGAAACCGTTAGCCGCCAGATAAAGGCTATTGCGGCCGTTGCCACACCCCAGATCCAGTGTTTTTCCTGGTTTGACAACCTTAACCGCCTCTAACACTTCAGAATGGGTGCGGGTGAGGTCGTATTTTTCCGTAAAGTAATTTTCGTCGCGAAGAGTCATTTTTTATCCTCAGATTTCTGTAATGTTGCACGTTCAGCGCGAATCAGCAGTCTTCCCTGCATCAGCAATGCAACCGTACGTACCAGCAATAACGCAATAATTAAATTGGTGAAAATAAACAGTGGGATCGACAAGGTATGGAAAAACCCTGTCGGCGCGCCGTGCCCCAGATGTAATCCCGTGGTGGCCAGCGCAGAAACGCCGAACGAGAAGCTCCAGAATGAGGCATTAAACGGTTGTGACAGATACCAGGGCATCAGTCGCAACATAAAAAGCAGTTGCAACAGACCGTAGCCAAACAGCATCTTCGCCAGAATGTCGCCTTCTCCGCCGTTGACGCTCAACCAGGCGCTACAAGCCACCAGCGCGGGCGCAAGCTGAATGCCAAGGGAGGTGCGTAACATCGTCGGAAGTTCCCCGGCGCTGCGCAGACGCTGCAAAATGACCGGTTCCAGGCTCAGCCACGAGAACACGCCAGCACCTAAAAAGACCAGTCCGGCATCATTAAAGCCGAGCGCCCCACAGGCCATCGCACTGATAAAGTTGTTTGCCACCGTCGGCAAATACAAACCCGGCGTCGTGGCCTCCTCAGGGTGCGAGCCCCGCCACAGTCCGGCCGTCTGCCACGCGGCGTAGGTCAACTGAATGACAACCCCGATGCTGAATAACACCACCGATAACGGGCGACACCAGGGAACAAAGCCAATGGCGACCAGCATGGTGGTCGCGGGAAACAGGCTCACAAAGCTGCTCATCACCGGATGGCGCACTTCGGTCAGCACACTGTGGGGAAAACGCACCAGGCGACTAAGAAACGCCAGCGTCAGCAATCCCCAGATGATCATCGCCAGTATCACCAGTCCATCGCCGATCCAGTGGCTTACAGGCCAGATATGGCTTGCGTAGCGCCACGCGAAGCCCATACCGATGATGCCCAGAACCATGCCAAAATATCCCGCCGGAAGATTAAGCACCCGGTCGCTCTGCTTTTTCTTACTCATTTTGTTTAATTTATAAAGTATATTTGAAATGCATTTTATGGAATTTCAGCGGGTTTATCCAGAGCCGAAATCTTTGCTACGGTTATCTTAAGCGACTGAGTGGAAATAACCCATGACCAAATATCGTCTGAGTGAAGAACAGCGATCGTTTAGTTTTCAGGAGAATGGCAGTAAAAAAAGCGTACTCCTGCGCCAGATAATCGCTCTGAAAGACTTTAACGACGTCAAAGCAGGCACGCCCGGCGGTTGGGTGGACGCGGATTGCGTTCTCGCGCAGGACGGCCACTGCTGGATCTATGATGAAAACAGCATTGCCTTTGCCGGCGCGCGAATTTCCGGGAATGCCCGAATTACCCAGTATTGTGTGATTAAAGATGACGCGCAGGTTGGCGGCAATAGCTGGATTGATCGGGCGGAAATCAGCCATGGCGCCCGTATAAGTGACAACGTCACCGTGCAGCATTCCGTGGTTCGCGGTATCTGTCACCTCTTTGGCGATGCCCGCGTGTTGCATCAGTCTGAAATTATCGCCGCGAGCGGGTTAACCCGCGCTAACAACCTGATGCTGCAAATCTATGATCGCGCCACGGTGAGCCGCTCGCGGGTGGTGCACCAGGCACAAATCTATGGCGACGCAATCATCAATGAAGCGTTTATAGAGCACCGTGCTGAAGTGTTTGATTTTGCGCTGATCGAAGGTAACGCCGAAAACAATGTCTGGATTTGCGATTGCGCGAAAGTGTACGGCCACGCCCGCATCATTGCCGGGAGCCAGGAGGATGCCATTCCCACCCTACGCTACAGTTCGCAGGTGGCTGAACACGCCACCGTGGAAGGCAATTGTGTGTTGAAACATCACGTGCTGGTCGGTGGACGAGCCCATCTCAGCGGCGGCCCCATTCTGCTCGATGATCATGTCTTAATTGAGGGCGACACCCGTGTCATCGGCGAAGTATTGATAGAACACCGCGTTGAGATCACCGACCGGGCGACGGTGGAAGCCTTTGACGGCGACATGATCCACCTGCGCGGGCCGAAGACCATTAACGGGGAGCAGCATATTACGCGTACCCCCCTGGCGGGTTTACTGTGAAACGGTATCGATAATGCGGGCGTACATGTTGACGTCGTGATAATCGCCGTTGAGAAATTCAGCCTGTTTCATGCAACCTTCCAGCGTGAAACCATTTTGGATAGCCACGCGGTTACTTTTGGCATTATCGACCCGACATTTGATGACAAACCGCCGGATTTCGCCGCGCTGCGCATAACAATCGATAATGCCCTGCAATGCACGCGAAAGGATCCCCTGCCCCTGATGGTCTTCATCCAGCCAGTAACCGATATAGGCTGTTTTGTTCAGGGGTTCGATTAAATTAAACGAAATGACGCCCACGACATCGGAATGCTTAAAAATAAGGTACATTTTGGCGTATCCACGCTCGTGCAACATCTTGTTGCCCTGCACGTTTTTGCGCGTGTCGTCTTCAGAATTCACGAATTGCGGCCAGTTCAACGACGCTTGCAGCCACACTTTATTTTTGAGGACCAACTGGTGCAGAGCCGTAACGTGACTTTCGTCTACCGCCCGCAGTTGTAAGGTGTCGTCGAGAGTGATGATGTCGGACATTTCAGGCCATTCCCTTATTAAAAATCAAGATGGCCAGAATTGTATCAGATGAAGGGCCTCACCGCGGGTGAAGCCCTTTGAGAACATGCGTTATTCAACGCTTTCTTTTTGCAACATTTTAAGCAGATCGTCCTTCAACAGGAGTTTCTGTTTCTTCAGGCGAACAATATCCAAATTGTATCCCCGGCCATCTGAACCTTCCAGCCGGGCAATCTCGTGATCAAGTTTATTGTGTTTTTCAAACAAGGACAGAAAGCGAGGATTCTCGGTTTTCAGTCGGGAAATGAGATCTCTGTACTCTGGAAACATACGCTCTCCCTGTGAGTGGCAAAAATGTGTATAGCAAATACACACAGCCAGCTTACGCATTTGGCGCAGAGAATAATGCGAACGGGATCGAGTTTAAATCGTGTACAGGTATCAATGGCAGGAAAGGTGAAAACGGCTCCTCCACGCGGGAAGAGCCGTGCTAAACATTATTCGCGCATGATGCGATCGTCAACATACCGGCGTTTGTCCGGCGCTGGCGGGAAGTAGTGATACAACCAGGTTTCGCTGATGGCGTCGCCCTGACAGCGCAGGAACAGGCGCATATCCACCGGGTCGGTAGAGTCTGAGGTTGGATACCAGTCAAACTGAATGCGATAGCCGTCGAAAGGCTCAACATAGAGAATTTCGATCTGTTTCGCTTCACCGCTGGAGAGCGTAATCACCGGCTCAATGCCCTTCGGCGCTGCCGCTTTCAGATCGCCGCCCACGAAATCAATGGCAAAACGACGCGACCATTTTTCCGGGTAATGTTCGCCCGGTGCCCAACCTTCCGGGAACCCGCCCATACCGGTACGGGTTGCCATGACACGCGCCAACGGCGAGCGTACCGGCGGTTGCGCACTCCAGTACAGACGGTATTTGAATTCCAGTTCATCACCGGCTTTAATCGCTTTCTCCGGTTGCCAGAAGCAGACCACGTTGTCCAGCGTTTCACCGGTGGTCGGGATCTCCATCAGGCCGATCGTTCCCTTGCCCCATTGATTGCGCGGCTCTACCCACAGGCTTGGACGTTTGTTATACCAGCCCATAATGTCCTGATAGTGGGTAAAATCACGATCAAGCTGCAACAGACCAAACCCTCTTGGGTTGTTGTCGGTATAGGCGTTGAACTGCAGTTTTTGCGGGTTATTCAGCGGACGGCAGATCCATTCACCGTTGCCGCGCCACATTGCCAGGCGATCGGAATCGTGGATTTGTGGGTGAATAGTGTCGCACATGCGGCGTTCGTTATTGCCGCAGCTGAACATACTGGTCATTGGCGCAATGCCCAGTTGCTGAATGTCTTTACGGGCATAGATGTGATTTTCCACATCCATAATCACCTGGGTCTTCTCGCAATGGATGACAAACTTATAGGCACCCGTGACGCTTGGGCTGTCTAGCAGCGCGTACACCGTAAACGTGGTGTCGCCCGGCTTCGCAGTTTCAAACCAGAACGCCGTGAAATCAGGAAACTCTTCTTTCTTGTCCGCGTAGGTATCGACCGCCAGACCGCGCGCAGACAAACCGTACTGGTAGGTGTCATCAACGGCGCGGAAATAGCTGGCGCCGAGGAACGACACAATATCGCGACGCGCCAGTTCAGGTGCTTTAAACGCGCGGAAACCGGCAAAACCGAGGTCGGTCTGCCCTTCCAGCTGTTTAGTGTCGACGCCCGCATCGTTGTATTTAAACAGTTCAGGACGGAAGTGGATCTCACGCGCCTGATGCGTCGCCGCATCCACGGAGAACATCCGCACGCGACGGCGGAACCCCATCCCGACATGGAAGAACTGCACATCGAGCTCGCGCCCTTCTACGTTATTCCACAGCGAGTGTTCGGCATCATACTGGATGCTGTTGTACGCTTGCGGCGTCAGATTCGCCAGCGTGTTCGGCAGTGCGCGCGGCGCGCCGCCCCACGGTTTCTCGGCCAGGTCGTGCGCCATGGATTGCAGAACAGAGAAGTCAAAACGGACGGTTTGACCATCAGCAATGTCGGATTCGGCCGCAAAGGCGGCGCGAGAAAAGAGAGATGCAATACCACTGGTACCGCACACGGCGGCCATTGCCATTGAACCTTTAATAAATCGTCTACGATCCATACCTGAAAGTAAGTCCTTCTGGTCGTGTGAATGGTCCCGCGCTGGTACGTAACAGCGGCAAGAGAGTGCACGTTTCTGACCGCTCACTCTAGACAAAATCGATTAATAATCCAATTGTTGCCCGCCGATAATCTGTACAAAAATGAAAATATTTTCTGTCGATCGGAACAGACTGATTCCAATGTAAAGTTAGCGCAGGGTTATTACCGGGTTGAAACATCTTCACGGGGGTTAATCCAGGCTGACATGATGTTTCATCACCCGTTTAAGCAGTGACATCCGCGCCCGCATAAAACGGTTTTCAACTTTAAAACCGGCAAATTTGTTCAGACCAATACGCAACAGGCGATCGCGCCCCTGAATTGAGGCGGGCCAGCGTACCGGACCGTGCAAAACATCGCAGGTGCGACTGGCGTGATGGGCAAAGCTCACCCAGTAATCCGCAATGTGCGAGGCAAACGCCCGATCGTTGCCATTGGCGTAATAGCGCGACGGTTCCGCCAGCATCAGCGTATCAAAGACATAAGGCACCTCATTGCCGTGCCAGGCCCCCTTCGCATAGGTGGCATGCTCACTTTCCGCAACGTAATCGAACCAGTATCGCCAGCAGGGCTCGCCGACCCGCTGCTGCGCCTGCATGACCACATATCCCAGGGTGGTGAACGCCATATCCCGACACACCTGACGCCCCAGCTCTTCATCCCCTTTAACGCCGGGATACAACAGCTTGATAAGCCCCAGGCCCAGTCGACGCTCCCGGCGTAACTTTTCGATTTGCCCGGCGAGATCTACGCCAAATACCGGCATCACGCTGGCTTCATCGCTGTTTGAGCCAATCAGTACCGGCATCGGGTGCTGTTTACCCGCGAAAAAGACGTCGAGCATCGGTTCCGGGAGAACCGCATCGCCAAAAATGGGCGTCGGCGCAATTTTCAATGGCGCGCCAAGTGACCAGAACTGGCTCGGGGGAATGGCCCGTAGCTGTTCAGCAGTAGCGTTTTGCAGACCAAAATGCGCCGCCACAGCGACGCCGTTTTCGAGCGCCATTTCGCGTGGCGTATCGGGCAATGTATACCCGCTCTGAATCATCGCCCGCTGGAAAAGCCCTTTGGCGCGCGGCGAGGCCATTAATGAGAGGACGCTGCGTGCACCGGCGGATTCACCAAACAAGGTGACATTTTGCGCATCGCCCCCGAACGCGGCAATGTTGTCCTGCACCCAACGCAGCGCCGCAATCTGGTCCAGCAAGGCAAAATTGTTGAGGCATTCGCCCTCTTCGCCTTCCAGCGCCGGATGCGCAAAAAAGCCGAGATGACCGAGGCGGTAATTTAGCGTGACCACCACCACCTCGCGTTTGGCCAGCGCTTCGCCGTCGTAAGGCGGCAAACACCCAGAACCGATGGTGTAGCCCCCACCGTGTAGCCAGACCATGACGGGCAATGGCCAGGAACGCGACGCGGGTGACCAGATATTCAGATAGAGACAATCTTCCGAAAACCGCCCTGGGTCACCGCCGCCAAGCGCTTTGCAGTACTCAATATCCTGCCAGCTCGCGCAGGAGAAAGCGTTCGCCTGGCGGACGCCCTGCCACGCAGACGCAGGTTGTGGCGCACGCCAGCGCAGCTCGCCCGTCGGCGGCGCAGCATAGGGGATCCCACGCCAAAGGTGGATGTCGCCTTGTGCGACACCCATAATTTTCCCCTGCTGTGTTTCAGCCAGTGGGATGGAAGGGATTTTCATAACAACATCCTGACACGACTTCTTTTACATCCCAACAGGATACCGGGTTCAGAGCAGGCCGCAACGCCGCTTGCTGCGTTCTTCCGCCTGCTGGTACAACGCAAACTCATCATGGACCGGACAGCCCAATGCCTGCTCAAAGGCGTCACGGCTGGCATTGCCATGACTTCGCGCCTGCGTTTCATTACCGAGATTTGACTGAAAAATCCCCGCCGCGCTCACCGGCAGAAAATCTTCGTAGGTAATAGGTTGCGCCACCACCCACCCGCGCTCAATCAGCGGTTGCGGATCATCCCCCGCGTGGATCGCCTGACGATGTGCTTCGCCCGATGGCGTCAGGCGATAGCGAAACCAGGCCAGTCCTTGCTGGCGCAGGAGAAATTCACTGTCGGGAAAGGATTTGAACACCTCCTGTAGATGAAGCTGGTGCGTGAGATTATCTTTACCGGTCCCGGCCTTTTGCAGCAGCGTGTCATACAGTTCACGGCCTTTCGGGGTCAGCGCCACACCGCGCTGTTCGATTTCACCAAACCTCGCCGAGTGGGTTCCCTGCATTTCGCCAGAAAACAGCACGGGTTCTTCCAGCGCTTTAAAGCTGGTCTGGCGCAGCAGGATAGGCACCTCGCGGCGCGGCGGGCCTTCAATCAAAATTTTGGGTTCGATTCCGCACTCCGGCATCATGGATTGCACCCGGTCGATGTCCAGCGTACGCGGCGTCAGGTGATTAATATGGCAGCCGGGGAAACACACCACGTCGGCAATCAGGCGGTGTTCGTTATGCAGCGCATGGTATGTCGCCTCATCAACGGTGGCATGTCGATGCCAGCGAAAAGTCTCCAGCGCTTCCTGAACAAACTCTCGCGCCTGTGCAGGGGTAAAACTGCCCTGCGCGTCAAATTCATCCAACAGTGCATGACAACGCGGGGTAAAAATATCGCGTTTCGCCAGGATTTCCGCCGCCCGTTTTCTGAGGTCTTCGTTCTCGATAAGCTCGAGTCGCAACAGCGAGGTAAAGACGCGGAAAGGATTGCGGGAGAGCGACGCATCATCAATGGGGCGAAAGGCGGTGGAATGCACCGGCACGCCCGCCTGGGAAAGATCGTAATAACTGACAGGATACATCCCCATAATGGCGAACATCCTGCGCAGCGTGGAAAGTTCCTGTGCGGTACCCACCCGAATCGCACCGTGGCGCTCCACGTTCAGCCGCGCCAGTTCATCGGCGTTGGCCAGTTTTTCATGCAGCGTCGGGTTATTTTCCAGTACAGACAGATTCACGTCAGCGACAAGTTCCAGCAATGTCCCGTATTGCGGCACTTCCTGCTGGTACATTGCTGACATTGCCTGCGAAAAGTGTTCCCGAATTTCATCTGCCGTGATGGTGTTCGCCATAATGTCATGCCTCCAGTGAATATTACCTGGAGTGTAGAAAACGCTATTCACTCTGGGGGGAAGAATTTACGAAGTGTGATCTCGCCTGAATTCGTCTTCACCCTCGTTTATGCCAGCGCTTCATAGGGGTGATGTGTATCAGGACGAAAAACACACCGCAAAACAGTACAAAATATAAGCAAAACAAAACAGTTGTAACTTAAATGCTTTAAATGTTAATAATAATTTGCTTACAGGTTATCAAAAACAAATAACTTTACTTGTCACCAACACTGCTTTGTTTTTAACATCTATTATGGAAAAAAATGGTTTGTTCAGTCAGCGCATTCGTTTGCGCCACCTTCATACTTTCGTAGCCGTCGCCCAACAGGGAACACTGGGGCGCGCGGCTGAAACCCTTAACCTGAGTCAACCGGCCCTCTCCAAAACCCTTAACGAGCTGGAGCAATTGACCGGAACCCGTCTTTTTGAGCGTGGACGCCTCGGCGCGCAGCTCACGCTACCTGGCGAGCAGTTTCTTACCCATGCAGTGAAAGTGCTTGATGCGCTAAACACCGCAGGACAGGCGCTGAACCGCAAGGAAGGCCATAACCATGATGTGGTGCGCATTGGCGCCCTACCCACCGCCGCACTGGGGATCCTCCCCGCCGTTATTGGACAATTTCATCAGCAACAAAAAGAGACGACCCTGCAAGTGGCGACCATGAACAATCCCATGCTGCTGGCAGGCCTGAAGTCGGGTGAGATCGATCTGGGGATTGGCCGAATGTCCGACCCGGAATTGATGAGCGGACTCAATTATGAGCTGTTGTTTCTCGAATCCCTGAAACTGGTTGTGCGGCCCAATCACCCGTTGTTGCAGGAGACGGTGACGCTGAGTCGCGTGACGGACTGGCCGGTCGTTGTCTCCCCTAAAGGAACCGTCCCCCGGCAGAACGCAGAAGCCTTACTGCAAAGCCAGGGCTGCAAAATGCCTTCCGGCTGTATTGAAACGCTTTCAGCGTCACTCTCGCGTCAGCTTACCGTCGATTATGACTACGTTTGGTTTGTGCCTTCCGGCGCCGTCAGGGATGATTTACGTCAGGCGACGCTGGTGTCGCTGCCGATTCCGTCTCAGGGGGCAGGTGAACCTATCGGGATCCTCACTCGGGTCGATACAACCCTTTCCAGTGCAGCACAAACGTTGATTTCAACGATTCGCAAATCCATGCCGCTCTGACGCCTCGCGTTGTAGTCCCGTTTTAGATGCCCGGCGGGTCATTCACAGAAAGTAAGGCCGGGTAACCCCGGCCAGTTGCTCAGAACGCTTCCCGGTTATCGTTATGGGCTGTGGCGGGCTGCGGTGAATACGTTCCCGGCACTCGTTCTCCCCGGCTTCTGCCCTGCAAACGAAACGTCCCCACCGCGTCGGTTAGTCGGGCGGCCTGCGCTTCCAGAGAGGCGGCCGCAGCAGACGCCTCTTCAACCAGCGACGCGTTTTGCTGCGTCACTTTATCCATCTCTGAAATGGCCTGGCTGACCTGCACAATGCCGCGGCTCTGTTCATCAGAGGCTGCTGCGATGTTCAGCATAATATCGGTAACGCGTTTAACCGCTGCAACTATCTCCGTCATCGTGTCACCCGCTGCCACCACTTCGCCCGAACCTTGATCGATAAGCCTGACTGACTCGCTAATCAGTCCTTCAATCTCTTTCGCCGCTTGCGCACTGCGACTGGCAAGGGTGCGAACTTCACTGGCGACAACGGCAAATCCGCGCCCCTGTTCGCCCGCGCGTGCGGCTTCCACGGCGGCATTCAACGCCAGGATATTGGTCTGGAACGCAATGCTATTAATCACCGCCGTGATTTCGGAAATCTTCTTCGAACTGGAGGTGATATTGCCCATCGTTTTCACCACCCCAGAGACCATCTGACCGCCCCGGCTGGCTTTGTCGGACGCGTCTTCCGCCAGTTTGCTGGCGTGATGTGCGTTATCCGCATTTTGTTTCACCGTCGCGGTTAACTGTTCCATGCTGGCGGCAGTCTGTTCGATCGCCGCCGCCTGCTGTTCCGTGCGAGAAGAGAGATCGGTATTGCCCGCCGAAATTTCACTGGTGCCGCGATAGATCTCTTCCGTGCCCTGACGAACCGTGCCGACGGTCTGGACCAGCGCGTGCTGCATTTTTTGCAGATGACGGCTAAGTCGACCAATTTCACTGCCTCCGGCGGGTTCATCCTGTAGGGTCAAATCGCCGGAGGCGATCTGTTCGATGCGTCGGGCGGCACGTTGCAATGGTTGAATCACGGTACGGCGTAGCACGATAAATGTCATCAGGGTCAATACCAGCGCCAGCGCAAAGGCGCCAATCATAAACATCAGCCCCAGTTGGCTGCGCTGGTGCGCCTGACCACTCAGTTGGTTAGCGCGTTCCGTTCGCAGCTCTACCGCGTTCTGCAATGTGGCGTTATACGCGCTGTCCAGCGGCCGCGCCTGTTCATTTTCATGGTTGATAATGGCTTCGAACATGCCGTTTTTGGCGTATTTAACCATCGGCTGCAAACCGTCGGTGTAGGCGTTAAAGCGGGCGCGTAGCGCGTCGTCTAGCGCTTCATCCGCTGGCGTTTTCACGGCGCGCGCCATCCAGGCGTTAAACCCATCCTGCGCCAGTTTGATGCGTTTTTCCGCCTCGGCGATATTCGCTTTCATGTCCGCCATTTCGGCAATACGGCTGGCGGCGCCAGCATGGATCAGACTGATACGTGCGGTACGCAGATGGTCAGCACTATTGGATAGCCCCATACGCACCTGGATTTCATCCGTCACATCGCGTTGGTCGCGGTCGGCCTGCAACAGAAAATAGCCTGCCAGCCCCGAACTGAGCGCGAACAAAAGCAGGATGCCACCGAGAATGGAGGAAAACAGCGGAACCAGCCGGATATGATGCAAAAAGCCCAGCTTATGCGGTGCTTGCATCGATGATGTATTGTCCATGACCGTCGACTCTCTTGTAGGTGAATGCGCAAAAAACGCCCGTGAGAGGATCATCGGCATTTCCCGACAATGGCTTACCCTGAAAAGCGCCGTACTCGTCACATTTCAGAACAATTCATTCCGGGAAATTCAGGAAAGTGCCAGCGGCGGATACCGCTGGCGGACGACTTAGTTATCGCCGAAATGGATAACGGTGCGGATAGATTTACCCTGATGCATGAGATCTAACGCCTCATTGATCTGTTCCAGCGGCAAGCGGTGGGTAATAAACGGATCCAGTTGAATTTTCCCGCTCATCGCCTCTTCCACCATCCCCGGAAGCTGTGAGCGCCCTTTGACGCCGCCAAAGGCCGAACCACGCCAGACACGCCCGGTCACCAACTGGAATGGACGGGTTTTGATCTCCTGACCCGCCCCCGCCACGCCGATAATAATGCTCTCGCCCCATCCCTTGTGGCAGCACTCAAGCGCGGCGCGCATCACATTGACGTTACCGATGCACTCGAAGCTAAAATCGACGCCACCGTCGGTCAGTTCAACAATCACATCCTGAACCGGCTTGTCATGATCGTTCGGGTTGATAAAGTCAGTCGCACCCATGTCAGCGGCGAGTTTGAATTTTTCTGGATTGGTATCGATAGCCAGAATGCGTCCGGCTTTCGCCTGTACCGCCCCCTGAATGACCGCCAGACCAATACCGCCCAAACCAAATACGGCAACAGTGTCGCCCTCTTTCACTTTTGCCGTGTTATGCACCGCACCGATACCGGTCGTTACGCCACAGCCCAGCAGACACACTTTATCCAGCGGTGCCTGCGGGTTCACTTTCGCCAGAGAGATCTCCGCGCAAACCGTATACTCACTGAAGGTACTGGTGCCCATATAGTGATAAATGGGTTCACCGTTGTAGGAGAAACGGGTGGTGCCGTCCGGCATCAGACCTTTCCCCTGCGTGGCGCGAACGGCCTGGCACAGGTTGGTTTTACCCGACTTACAGAACTTACACTCGCCGCATTCTGCTGTGTACAGTGGAATGACGTGGTCGCCAGGCTTCAGACTGGTCACCCCTTCACCCACCTCAACGACGATCCCGCCGCCTTCGTGTCCCAGCACCGCTGGGAATACCCCTTCCGGATCATCGCCAGAAAGCGTAAACGCATCAGTATGGCAAACCCCGGTGTGGGTGATTTTCACCAGCACTTCACCCTTCTTTGGCGGTGCGACGTCAATCTCAACAATTTTTAGCGGTTGGCCGGGGCCAAATGCAACTGCTGCACGTGATTTCATTTGTCTCTTCCCTTTATAGTCAGGTGATGTATTTATTTTAGATAAGCACGAAGAAGGTGGCCGATTTCAGCCATGCGCACCGCGCGCTGGTCCGGTGTGGTTTCCCCACTGACCAGCTCATCTTTCAGGTGGATCTCGACCATCTCGCCCATCAGGCCGTTAGAGGCTCCACGCACCGCCGCGATTTGTTGCAGGATAGCCAGGCAAGGCTCGCCGGACTCCAGCGCTCGCTCCAGCGCATCAACCTGCCCGCGAATGCGACGAACGCGAGTCAGAATACGTTTTTTATCTTCAGGGGAATGCGGCATATGCCCTCCATACTATAGGGGGGTATAGTAACAACGTTTGATAGCAGCTGTAAAACGATGATGTGGTGAATGGATAATTCATGTGAATGATACAGCGGGGAATGTACACAAAACCCCGAACCGTCAGGTGTTATGGTTTCGGGGTTTCTTTCACGCAGGCAGCGTATCGCCTGGCGGTGGTTTAATGATGCCGGTATTCTCCGGCACTGTGTTGAGGACCAATGCGTCCTGCTTCAATCAATATCTCTTCGATAAGCTCTTCAAGGCACTCTTTTCCGTGTTTGTCGCAAACCAGATGCACTTGTCTGCAGATCTCATCCCCCTTCATACCATCACACAGCGCCGATTTCAGCATGAGCGTCGCCCAGCGTCGGGCTTCAGAGTGAGTCAGCATAATCCCTCCCGATATCTATATCCTTTTAAGCGTAGTTCGCAGAACGGGCTTTATCCATGTTCACTTTAAGGATAAAGAGGTGCAGAGATCCCGTGTGGGCGCACCTGCCAGCGGGATAACAAACCGGTTTATATTTGTCATACAAATGAATATAATAGCCGCTTCCGATGTAGACCCGTTGTTTTCACCTGCGTACGGGTCTGGTTAGACGCAGGTGCTTTCTCACCCCCGTTCAAAGAAAAAACCCCGCAGATGCGGGGCGATGTGTGACGTCAGGAACGTTTTCGCGGCATCATGCGCAACAGCGTATTATCTTTCCAGAAATAGTGATGCATCAGTGCGGCTGCTGCATGCAGAGCAATCACAAAGTAGCCCAGGTTTGCCAGCGTGACGTGCCAGGATTTCAGCGTATCCGCCAGGTCAAAATTGGCTTCGGCGGCATGTGGCATCACAATCCCAAATGCAATCCAGGGATTTCCCCGGTTGTAAATCATCAGCAGGCCAATGACCGGCAGAACAAGAAACAGCAGGTAGATAACCAGATGCCCAAGGTGTGCAAGACCGGTCATCATCGGCTTCGGTTTTGGCACGATCGGCGGCGCGGGATACTTAAGCCGGACTAACAGACGCGTCACCATCAATACCAGAATCGAGATACCGCATGAAACGTGGACCACATTGAACCATGGACGATAGCTGCGCGGTGCAAACCCGCGTAATTCCATGGCGCAGTAGGCGCCTATCACCAGTAAAAAAACCAGCCAGTGAATACCAATTTGCAGGCTTGAATACTTATTGCCCATAACAATTCCTGAATAAAAACAATAAAGCGCCAACATAGCGGTCTTTTGTTAAAAATTCATTAACTTTTGTTCCCCCGTTTTCAATCGGTTACGGTAAGTCGCAACAATGGTCATTGCCCGCAACGGCGGAGTGGACTAAGCCTGGTAAGGAAAAAATGTGGCGTATTGCCCTACCCTGACAGGAGAAAATCATGAGTAAAATTGGCATTAACGGTTTTGGTCGTATCGGTCGCCTGGTGCTGCGACGTCTGCTGGAAGTGAAGAGCAATGCGGATGTGGTGGCGATTAACGATCTCACCTCCCCCAAAATACTCGCCTATCTGCTAAAGCATGACTCTAACTACGGTCCGTTCCCCTGGAGCGTTGATTTCACTGAGGATGCGCTGATTGTTGATGGCAAGAAAATTGCCGTTTACGCAGAAAAAGAGGCGAAAAATATCCCCTGGAAAACCACCGGTGCGGAGTTCATCATCGAATGCACAGGCTTCTATACCTCCGCAGAAAAAGCCCACGCACATCTCGATGCCGGTGCGAAAAAAGTGCTGATCTCAGCGCCAGCGGGCGAGATGAAAACCATTGTCTTTAACGTCAATGATGACACGCTGAATGCCAGCGACCAGATTGTCTCTGTCGCCTCCTGCACCACGAACTGCCTCGCGCCAATGGCCAAAGCGCTGCATGACAACTTCGGTATTCAGGTCGGCACCATGACCACCATTCACGCCTATACCGGTACGCAGTCGCTAGTCGATGGTCCGCGAGGCAAAGATCTGCGCGCGTCGCGGGCGGCGGCGGAAAATATCATCCCTCATACCACCGGAGCCGCAAAAGCGATTGGCCTGGTGATACCGGAATTGAGCGGAAAACTGAAAGGTCATGCTCAGCGAGTTCCGGTAAAAACAGGCTCGGTAACGGAACTGGTCTCGATTTTGGGTAAAAAAGTGACCGCTGAAGAGGTCAACAACGCGCTGAAAAAGGCGACGGAGAATAATGAATCCTTTGGCTACACCGATGAAGAAATCGTCTCTTCCGACGTCATCGGCTCTCACTTTGGTTCGGTGTTTGACGCCACGCAAACAGAGATTACTGAGGTCGGCGATCTGCAACTGGTGAAAACGGTCGCCTGGTACGATAACGAGTACGGATTCGTCACCCAACTGATTCGTACCCTGGAGAAATTCGTCAAACTTTAAACGATGAGGGTATGGCCGGGTCGCGTTCACGCTCACCCGGCCAGCCCGGTACTGCTCGCCGATCAGGACTGCAAATAGACGACCTGCGTTTGCAGATACTCATTCAGCCCGTGTTTGCCGTCGGCACCGCCAATCCCCGATTTTCGCCACCCCGCATGAAAGCCCTGCATCGCTTCAAAGTTTTCACGGTTTATGTAGGTTTCACCAAACTTCAGCCCTTTGATCGCCTGCATAGCAACGCTCAGATTCTGGGTATAAATAGAAGACGTGAGACCATACTCGCTGTCATTTGCCATCTGCAGCGCCTCTTCCAGCGTGTCAAACGCCACAACAGGCAGTACCGGTCCGAATGTTTCTTCGTGCATGATAGCCATCTCCTGACGGACATCCAGCAGCAGGGTTGGCGGATAATAGTAGCCTTTCCCCTCAACCGCTTTGCCGCCCAGCACCACTCTGGCCCCTTCCTGTACCGCTTTCGCCACTTTTTGCTCTACCCGAGCCAGCGCGGCGGCATTAATCAGTGGTCCCATGGCGATATCATCCCGCTGTGCCGGATCGCCAAACTGTACCGCTTTCATCGCCTCACCCAGTCGATTAACAAAGCGATCGTAGATCCCTTTTTGCACATAGACGCGCTCCGCGCAGTTACATACCTGCCCGGTGTTGATCACCCGTGAATCAACAATCGCCTTCACGGCCAGTTCCAAATCCGCATCGTCCATCACAATCGCAGGCGCCTTGCCACCCAGCTCAAGGCATACTTTGGTGATGTTTTTCGCCGCCGCCGTCATGATTTTCTCACCCGCCGCTACGCTTCCGGTCATACTCACCATCGCCACTTTCGGGTTGCCCGCCAGCTCCTGCCCCACTGTTTCACCACGTCCTAACACCAGGTTAAAGACCCCGGCTGGCAGACCAACCTCATGCACAATTTGCGCAAAGGCGATGGCATTATTGGGGGTGAACTCACTGGGTTTAATTACAATTGTATTCCCGGTCAGCAGCGCCGGTGCCAGCTTACGGGCAATCAAAAAGAACGGGAAATTCCACGGCAGAATCCCGGTGGTTACGCCAAGGGCGCGTTTGAACAGCAGAATATTTTCACCCGGACGGTCGCTTTGCAGAATTTCGCCTTCGTAGCGGCGCGCCCACTCCGCCATGTAGTCGATGTAATCGGCGGTGAAAGCGACTTCCACCTGCGCCAGTTGCTGAATTTTCCCGCCTTCTTCCACGATCAAGGCGCTAATTTCTTCGGCGCGATCGCGGATACCCGCCGCAATTTTTCGCAGCCATCCCGCCCGTTGTATGGCGGGCAATGCCTCCCAGCCAGGCTGGGCGCGTACCGCCGCATCAATGGCCTGACGCGCCTCTTCTGCGCTGCCATCAGGAATGCGTGAAATCAGTTCTTCCGTTGCAGGATTAACCACATCAATCCATGACGTTCCCTGCCAGCTCACAAACTGGCCATTGATATACATCGGGTGTTGTACGGGTGCTGACATGCGCTGCTCCTGTAATTGATTTGTTTTTAACAAGTAAAATCATTGTTAATTAATATCAATCGTGAAGCAGATACTGCCGTCAGGTTAGCAACTTTGTGAAGCAGTTCATAAAAGAGGCCCCGAAAGGGGCGCAGGAAGGACAACGAAGACGAAAAATCATGCCCGTTTGAGCGTAGATCGTCACAAACGGGCAAAAATGATCGGTTAACGCAGGGAACGGCTATCGATTGCCTCATTCAGAACATCATCGTTTTGCAAGATCTGCCAGGCCGCTTCAACCTCATCGGGAATGTCGATGTGGACAATATAATCACGTCCGCGCGGTCCGTAACCGGCCTCATCATCACGCACACGCGGGAGTTCACCTGCAATTAATGACAGGTAACGCTCGACGGGCCACACCCCTTGCGCCGCATTCGTAAAATCAACGCCCTCTTCCTGAAGACGCAGCACCGGTGTAAAACCCGGGAAACTGAGCCAACGCGGGGCGTCCGGGTCATCCTTCGTCACACGCCGGAACGTCGCCAGCGTACGTCGCTGCATGGTGGGGTCCTGAACAACAATCGCCGTGTTAATGGTCACCGGCGCCTGACGGAGTAATGCGCAGCTGAACCGGGCGTTCTCACCGCAGTTTGTTGACTGGTCTTCCACCCAAATGGATTCGCCTGGAATTTGCCAGAACTGATTAGCAATGTCGGCCAGAATCGCGGCTTCAGCCCGCCCGGTGGTACGTATCGTGTTATAGCGCGGGTGCTCTGCGATCGCCGAATAGAGGAACGTCGTCGAATGGCCAATCCCGCCGCTTATCAGCAATGGAATACGCTGCTCTTTCGCGATTTTGCAAGCCGCATCGATGGTCGGGATGACGGCATTTCCCGCCAGTACGACGCAGTCAGCCTGAAAGGGTTCCTCTGCTGAGAAATCGTTTTGCGCCAGCCATTGGCCAACGGTGTTCACTGCCTGTAACGTCACTTCGGACAGTGGCGGAAATTGACGCATGTTCATGATTCCTCCTCATTGTTCACTGCAGGGTACCGAACTCACTTCGCGAAAATAGCGGATCACTCTGAAAGACGGTCTGTTGAATTTCAGCACTTTTTATCATCTCTGTGAAATAACACGAAATAACTAAAAAAGCCGCGGTTGCACCTGGAGATTATCCTGTCACTTTCGCTTCCTATAAAGCATTTACTTGTTATTACAATGAATAGCAGTGAATAACGCTGCAAAAATGTTACCTGTTTAGCCCTTTTACTGGTCTTGTTACTTGTTAAACATTACAAACAATTCTAGTTTGATTAACAATTTAACAACTTTTGTAACGCAGCAGGTTGCACCCACACCGCTTCGGGTATCACCTGATTTACACTCTCTGTGGCGAGGTTCCCAGTAATGACAACGCATGAAAGCAGCACGGCTATATTGAAGAAAAACAAAAAAGTTCTCATCGCCAGTCTGACCGGCAGCGCGATAGAGTGGTTCGATTATTTTTTATATGGCACCGCCGCCGCCCTGGTGTTTAACAAAATCTTCTTCCCGATGGTTGATCCGGTCATTGGGCTGATTCTCTCTTATCTTTCGTTCTCCCTCACCTTTTTCATTCGTCCTATCGGCGGGGTGCTGTTTGCCCACATTGGCGATCGTATCGGGCGTAAGAAAACGCTGGTGCTCACCCTGTCGCTGATGGGGGGCGCAACCGTGATGATTGGCCTGCTGCCGACCTATGAAATGATCGGTATCTGGGCACCGATTTTATTGATTCTGATGCGTGTCATTCAGGGGATGGGCATCGGCGGCGAATGGGGCGGCGCCCTGTTACTGGCGTATGAATATGCGCCCGAAAAACGAAAAGGCTTTTTTGGCAGCATCCCGCAGGCGGGCGTCACCATCGGTATGCTGATGGCCACCTTTATCGTTTCGCTGATGACGTTGTTCAGTGAAGAAGACTTCCTCTCCTGGGGCTGGCGTATTCCCTTCCTGTTAAGTTCCGTACTGGTGCTATTAGGGCTGTGGATCCGCAAAGATATCGACGAAACACCGGAATTTAAAAAGGTGAAACAGTCCGGTCAGGTCGCAAAAGCGCCGCTGCGCGATACGCTGACGCATCACTGGCGTGAAGTGCTGATTGCCGCCGGGTTGAAAGTGGTTGAAACCGCGCCGTTCTATATTTTCTCGACCTTTGTCGTCAGCTACGCTACCACCACCCTGACCTACCAAAAATCCCAGGTGCTGGAAGCGGTCACGCTGGGCGCGTTGGTTGCGACGGTGATGATCCCGCTCATGGGGCTGCTTTCCGATAAGGTAGGACGCCAAAAAATGTACGCCATCAGCGTGTTTGCGCTGGGGCTGTTTATTGTTCCGTGGTTCCTGTTACTCAATACCGGCACCACCTGGGGAATTGTGGTCGCCACGGTCATCATGTTTGGCATCTTGTGGGCGCCAGTGACCGCCGTTCTGGGCACGCTGTGCTCTGAAATCTTTAGCGCTAACGTGCGTTACACTGGCATCACCCTCGGTTACCAGATTGGCGCTGCGCTGGCGGGCGGTACCGCCCCACTGATCGCCACCGGCCTGTTGGCAAAATACGATGGCGATTGGGTACCTGTCGCCATCTATCTGATGACCACCGTCGCCATTTCACTGACGGCAATTTTCTTCGCCAGCCGTCGCCGCCGCACACCTGTCATTGACGCGCAAACATCGACCCTGTAATCAGCAAAACGGCCAGCAAATGCTGGCCGTAATGTTCACTCGCTGACATGTAAAACGCTAGCCGCTAAGCTGCTCCATCGCTTGCAAGATACGCTTATCCGAGATGGGATACGGTGTTCCCAGCTGTTGGGCAAAGTAGCTGACGCGCAGTTCTTCAATCATCCAGCGGATCGCTTTGACATCCTCATCATCACGACGCGCTGGCGGCAGTTTGTTGAACCACTGCTGCCAGGCTTGCTGTACGCTTTCGACTTTCAACATCTGCGCCCGGTCGCGGTGCGGATCGGTAGCCAGTTTCTCCAGCCGTTTTTCAATCGCCTGCAGATAACGCAGCGTGTCACCGAGGCGTTTAAAGCCGTTGCCAGTGACGAAACCGCGATACACCAGCCCGCCCATTTGTGCTTTAACATCGGAAAGCCCCAGCGCCATGGTCATATCTACCCGCCCTTTCAGGCGTTTGTTGATATTGAAAACGGCAGTCAGGATCTGTTCGACCTGTTTTGCAATGTCGACAACCGTCTCATTCAACTCGGCGCGAACTTTCTCATGCAGCGCCGCAAAGCCCTCTTCCGTCCACACCGGCCCGCCGTTAGCGTCAATCAGCTTATCTACGCCGCAGGAGATACAGTCGTCGATCAGATCCAGTACCTTACCGTACGGGTTAAAGTAGAGGCCAAGTTTGGCTTTGTTCGGCAGCTTCTCGTGCAGATACTTGATCGGCGACGGAATATTCAGCAGCAACAGGCGGCGCAACCCGCTCCACATCGCTTGCTGTTGTTCCAGTGGGTTGTCGAACAATCGGATGGAGACACTGTCGCGCTCATCCACCAGCGCGGGCCAGGCTTTCACTTTGTAGTTGCCGCGTTTCTGTTCATAGCTTTCCGGTAGCTGACCAAAACTCCAGATGTGCAGACCGCTCTGTTCGATACCGTCATCGGCAACGGCGGAGAGCGTTTCCTGCACTTTGCTCTTCAGCGCATCTTTCAAATCCTGCAAAGAGCGCCCTTCCTGGAGCTTCTTGTTTTTGTCATCCACCACCCGGAAGGTGATTTTCAGGTGATCGGGCACCTGATCCCACTGCCAGGCTTCACGGTCAACCGTTACGCCGGTCATCCGGCGCAGTTCACGCTCCAGCGAATCCAGCAGCGGCAACTCGAGCGGCGTCACGCGGCCTAAAAACGCTTCGGCATAGTTTGGCGCGGGGACAAAGTTACGTCGTACCGGTTTTGGCAACGATTTAATCAATGCGATAACCAGTTCACGGCGCAGACCGGGGATTTGCCATTCAAAGCCGCTCTCGTCCACCTGATTTAACAGCGGCAGCGGAATATGGACGGTGACACCGTCAGCGTCCGCGCCGGGTTCAAACTGATAGCTCAACCGCAGCTTAAGATTGCCCTGATGCCAGAAGTTCGGGTAATCCAGCTTGCTGATGTTTTCAGCACCCTCTTTGATCAGCATGCTCTTTTCAAAGTTGAGCAGATCCGGGGTTTCGCGACTGACTTTCTTCCACCAGTTGTCAAAATGGCGCGCGGAAATCACGTCATGGCTGATGCGCTGGTCGTAGAATTCAAGCAGCGTCTCGTCATCCACCAGAATGTCGCGGCGGCGCGATTTGTGCTCCAGCTCTTCCACTTCGGCGCGCAGTTTGAGGTTATCACGGAAGAAGGCGTGGCGCGTCTGCCAGTCGCCTTCCACCAGCGCATGGCGGATAAACAGCTCACGGCAGAGCACGGGATCGATCTGGCTGTAGTTGACCTTACGCGCAGCGACAATCGGCAGGCCGTAAACGGTGACTTTTTCCGTCGCCATCACAGCGCCCTGCGCCCGTTCCCAGTGCGGTTCGCTATACGAGCGTTTGATCAAATGCTGGGCAACCGGCTCCACCCACTCGGGATCGATCCGCGCGGCAATGCGTCCCCACAGACGGCTGGTTTCCACCAGCTCGGCAACCATCGTCCACTTCGGCGGTTTTTTAAACAAGCCAGAACCGGGGAAGATAGAGAAGCGAGCGTTACGTGCGCCGGTAAACTCCTGCTTATCGGCATCTTTCATACCGATATGGGAAAGCAAACCGGTGAGCAGCGCGACATGAATCTCACGATACTCTGCAGGTTCACTGTTCACCGGAATACCGAGCTCTTTCACCACCTGACGCAGCTGAGTGTAGATATCCTGCCACTCGCGTACGCGCAGATAGTTAAGGAAGTCGACTTTGCACTGACGGCGGAACTGATTCGACGATAGCGCTTTCTGCTGTTCGCCGAGGTAATTCCACAGATTCACAAAGGCGAGGAAATCGGACTCTTTATCGTGGAAACGCTGATGCTTCTCATCCGATGCCTGCTTTTTGTCCATCGGGCGCTCGCGCGGATCCTGAATGGACAGCGCGGAGGTGATGATCATCGCCTCGCGCACGCAGCCATGTTTTTGTGCTTCCAGTACCATCCGCGCCAGGCGCGGGTCCACCGGCAACTGCGACAACTGACGACCAAGCGGCGTCAGTTTGTATGCGGTCTGCTGTTCATCGGTGGTAATCGCGCCCAGCTCTTCCAGCAGGCGTACGCCATCCTGGATGTTGCGTTTATCTGGCGCTTCAACAAACGGGAACGCGGCAATATCGCCCAGCCCCAGCGCCGTCATTTGCAGAATGACGGACGCCAGGTTGGTACGCAGGATTTCCGGATCGGTAAATTCCGGGCGCGACAGGAAATCGTCTTCCGAATAGAGGCGGATACAGATCCCTTCCGACACGCGTCCACAGCGACCTTTACGCTGGTTAGCGGAGGCCTGCGACACCGGTTCAATCGGCAAACGCTGGACTTTGGTACGGAAACTGTAGCGACTGATACGCGCGGTACCTGGGTCGATGACGTACTTGATGCCCGGCACCGTCAGCGAGGTTTCCGCCACGTTGGTCGCCAGCACAATACGACGCCCGCTGTGCGACTGGAAGACCCGGTTCTGTTCGCTATTGGAAAGCCGGGCATACAGCGGCAGCACTTCGGTATGGCGCAAATTGAGTTTATTGAGCGCATCGGCGGTGTCGCGGATTTCACGTTCTCCGCTCATAAAGATCAGGATATCGCCGGGACTCTCGCGTCCCAGTTCATCCACCGCGTCAAAAATCGCCTGCAGCTGATCGCGCTCGGTATCGTCCGCGTCTTCGACAATCGGGCGATAGCGCACGTCAACCGGATAGGTTCGGCCAGACACTTCGATAATCGGCGCATTATTAAAATGGCGTGAAAAACGCTCAGGGTCGATGGTCGCGGAGGTGATGATAATTTTCAAATCCGGGCGACGCGGCAACAGCTCTTTCAGATAGCCGAGCAGAAAATCAATGTTCAGACTGCGTTCGTGCGCTTCATCAATGATGATGGTGTCATACTGCATCAGCAGTCTGTCCTGCTGGATTTCAGCCAGCAGGATACCGTCGGTCATCAGCTTGACCATCGTGTTGTCGCTAACATGGTCGCTAAAACGAACTTTATAGCCGATACAGCCGCCCGGCTCCGTTTGCAGTTCCTCTGCAATACGGTTGGCGACGGTACGCGCCGCCAGACGACGCGGCTGCGTATGACCAATCAATCCTTTGATGCCTCGCCCCAGTTCCATACAGATTTTAGGCAACTGCGTGGTTTTCCCGGAGCCGGTTTCCCCCGCCACAATCACCACCTGATGGTCACGAACGGCGTTCAGGATGTCCTGTTTTTTCTGACTCACCGGCAGGTTGTCCGGGTAAGTGATGTCAGGACGTGCCGCTTCACGCAGCAGGACTTTACCTGCCGCCTGTTCAATCTCTTTCGCCATCTCCTGGTAGATGGCCTGTTGTGCATCAGGATTTTTAACCTTCTTCACACCGTGCAGGCGGCGAGCAAAGCGCTGGCGGTCACGCAACATCAGCGATTCCAGCTGTTGTTGCAGGCTGTGGAAAGTCAATTTTTGTTGTTCTGTCATAACGTTAGAGGGCAGTGCTCTGCCTGATCAAATCTCATTTCGATGTTAGGTATAGATTACCACATCGGCGCTAACCGTGTGTTGTTCAATAATTTCGAACATAGGCTTCGATATATTGCGCTATCACTGCGGCAGGATTGTGAATAAAGTGTCAACAAGCAACGGGGCATCCCCCTTTCAAACACATACAAGGAAACACCCATGAGCAAGGTATTAGTCCTCAAATCCAGTATTCTGGCAGGGTACTCTCAGTCAGGTCAGTTGTCTGATTATTTTGTTGAACAGTGGCGTGAAAAGCACTCCGCAGACGAAATCACCGTTCGCGACCTCGCTGCAAACCCCATTCCGGTGCTGGATGGCGAGCTGGTGGGTGCCCTGCGTCCGAGCGATGCGGCGCTGACGCCGCGTCAACAGGAAGCGCTGGCGCTCTCCGATGAGTTGATTGCGGAGCTGAAAGCCCACGATGTTATTGTTATCGCGGCGCCAATGTACAACTTCAACATCCCGACGCAGTTGAAAAACTACTTTGACCTGATTGCGCGTGCTGGCGTCACGTTCCGCTACACCGAGAAAGGTCCGGAAGGTCTGGTTACCGGTAAACGCGCGGTGATTCTCTCCAGCCGTGGCGGTATTCACAAAGATACCCCGACTGATCTGATCGCGCCGTACCTGAAAGTTTTCCTCGGCTTTATCGGTATTACCGACGTGAACTTTGTGTTTGCCGAAGGCATTGCCTACGGTCCGGATGTCGCGACCAAAGCGCAATCCGACGCCAAAGCGGCCATCGACAGCGTCGTTGCAGCCTAAAAATTAGCCCTCTCACCGCCAGGTGAGAGGGTTTTGTCTTTCTTTTATATCCAAAAATCCCCCCATCGTATTTTGTATTACTTATTCCTTACCTTCACCACAAAACCACAATCTTAATAAGCCTTTTATTTATTCATTTGATGAATGTTTATTCTTTTTATCTCCCCTGCCATTTTTATTAGCCGCGTAACAGTTTAGAAAAAATATTTCGGTTCATGAAAAAGTATGATGGTTCTAAAACCATGACCTTTCATAGTTATGAACATTACGCATTTGTAACACCACTGAAATACTCTTTAATATTTATAAACAACGCTAATGTGTTTTTATCTCACAAATGGGAATATTTTATAAAATTCAATATTTTCAATGCATTATCTCAATTTTGATTACTGGTTTTATTATTACTTCAAGATAAAAATAAACTTAGCGGACAAAGTAAATTTAAATATCAGTGAAAATGGGAGGTCCAGAGGTATTGTCATTTACCATTAGAAAAGAACTTAGGTGCGTAATTATTAATCAGATGATTTTTTCAGTCGGACTCAGCGCATTTCGTCTGCCTTTATTTTGGCAAATGAGAATGAGAATAGCTTATTCAAGCAATGAGGCAATTAGCTATGGCTACACAATACGACTTCACAGTAACGTTGCACGACCTGGCGTTTATTCTTCAACAAATCAAGATATCAGAAGCAGCGACCAATCCGGATGGTAGCGTGAATGGCGATCTGCTTCGCGAGCTCGTCTCCAGTCCCCTTTTACCCTACGGCCTGCGTACCGTAGATGGCTCATGGAACAACCTTCTGCCCGGCCAGGAGCTGTACGGCTCTGCCGACCAGACCATGCCAAGATTGGTCGCTCTGGATTTGAATGATTTACAGGCGCTGGCCAAGTACCTCACATTAAGTCCGAATCAGATGGTGACCGATGCCGATCCGCGCATTATCAGTAATCTGATTTCTGACCAAACCATCACTAACCCCGCGGCTCAGGAAGCCCATGACGGACTGGTTGACGTTCCCGGCGGAGGAACAGTTTCCGACAATGGCAGTCTATCGATTCCAAACCTCTCGCCTGACATCGGTTTATCACCGGCGTTTAATGGCTGGATGACCTTTTTCGGTCAGTTCTTCGACCACGGCCTGGATCTGATCCCGAAAGAAGGCAATGGCATTGTCTTTATTCCGCTGATGCCGGGCGATCCTCTGTATAAAGAGCCGGTTCCGGGGCAGCCTGATACTAACTTCATGATCCTCACCCGCGCGAAAGTCGATGCTAATCATGAAACCATTAACACCACCACACCGTGGATTGATCAGAACCAGACCTACACCTCTCACCCTTCTCATCAGATCTTTATTCGCGAATATGTGATGGTGGATGGTAAGCCAGTGCCTACCGGCCATTTGCTGGAAGGCAGCAACGGCGGGCTGGCCACCTGGGCTGATATCAAGCATCAGGCGGAAACCTTGCTTGGCATCAAGCTGACCAATCAGGACGTTTTCAATGTGCCGCTACTGGCGACAGACCGCTATGGCAACCTGATTTTAAGTGAAAACGGTAAAGTACAAATTGTGACCGCCAATGGGCTGGTGGAAGCCAATGGAGGAACGTTACCCGCCGATACGTTGAGAACCGGACACGCCTTCCTCGATGATATTGCCCACACGGCGGTGCCGAAAGCCAACCTGGTGGCCGATGGCGATAGCGACATCGGCAATGCGCCGGCGGCGGGTACCTATGACGATGAACTGCTCGACAGACACTTCATTACCGGTGACGGTCGCGGCAACGAAAACATCGGTCTGACTGCCGTACACTCGGTGTTCCACAGCGAACACAACCGGCTGGTCGAACAGTACAAGACCACCATCCTTGAAACGAACGACATTGATCTGATCAACCAATGGCTGATGCCAAACCATCAGATTACCGAACTGCCAGAGGATCTCAACGCCCTGCAATGGAACGGGGAATACCTCTTCCAGGCAGGTCGTTTCGCGACGGAAATGCAATATCAGCACCTGGTGTTTGAAGAGTTTGCCCGTGCCGTACAACCGGCGGTCGATCCGTTCGTCTTCTCCAACACCGCAGATATCAACCCGGCTATTTTTGCTGAATTTGCCCATGTGGTTTACCGCTTTGGTCACTCAATGCTGACCGAAACCGTTGCACGTACCGATGCCGACATGCAAGACGGTGACATCGGCCTGATTGAGGCGTTCCTTAACCCGGTCGCGTTCAATGAACTTAACGGCCAAACCATCTCCAGCGATCAGGCGGTCGGCGCCATTGTTCGCGGAATGACCCATCAGGTCGGCAACGAAATTGACGAATTCATTACCGAAGCGCTGCGTAATAACCTGGTCGGGCTGCCGCTGGATTTGGGCGCACTCAACATCGCTCGCGGGCGCGATACGCTCATGCCAACCCTCAATCAGGCGCGTGAGCAATTCTACGAATTAACCGGCAACAGCGAATTACGTCCCTATACCAGCTGGGCCGATTTTGGCTCTTTCCTGAAAAACCCGTCCTCGATCATCAACTTTATGGCGGCCTACGGCCAACATGAGTTGATTAAAGCCGCCACGACGCTGGAAGGAAAACGCGATGCGGTGAACTTCCTCCTGTTCGGACCGGCAGAAGACCCGGCACGTTCCGATGCGCTCGATTTCTTTATGGGAACCGGTGCCTGGGCCAACAAAGAAACCGGCCTCAATATGGTCGATTTCTGGATCGGCGGGCTGGCGGAACGCAAAAATGAGTTCGGCGGCATGCTCGGCTCTACCTTCAACTTTGTCTTTGAAACCCAGATGGAGATGTTGCAGGACGGTGACCGGTTCTACTATCTGAGCCGCGTTCAGGGTCTCAACATGCTGAACGAACTGGAGGCAAACTCCTTCTCCGCCCTGGTGATGCGTAACAGCGATCTGGGCGATCCGGGTTCGTCTCACCTGCCTGCCCACCTGTTCCAGACGCCGGATTACACCTTCGAAGTCAACCAGTCCTTGCAGACGCATGCCGATCCGAAATGGAACAATGCGCTGAAAGACCTTCTCTTCCCACTGGTGGTGCGCCGCGCGGCGGGGGCGGATGTCGACAATGACGGCGCGGCTGACGGTGCCTACCTGAAATATACCGGCGATGGCCATGTGGTGCTCGGCGGCTCGGCGGGCAACGACACGTTAATTGGCGGGAAAGGGATCGACAGCCTGTGGGGTGATGCCGGTGACGACCGTCTCGACGGTGGCGATGAAGCCGACGTTGTGCACGGTGGTGATGGCAACGACATCATTACAGACACCGGAACCCCCATCGGTGGGGCCGACTTCCTGCATGGTGACGCGGGACACGACGTCATATTCTCCGGTAACGGTAACGACCTGATCTTCGGCGGCAGCGGCAGTGATTTCATGGTGATCGGCGAAGATGCTCAGGAAGTCTTTTCCGGACGCGATAATGACTTCGCACTGGGGGGATCTGGCGGTGACACCCTGATGGGTAACGAAGGCGACGACTGGTTAGAAGGCGGTGACGGCTTCGATACCCTGGCCGGCGATAACTCCGAACTGTTCTTTAACAGTACCATCATTGGTCATGACGTGTTGAACGGCCAGGGTAACGACACCGACTACGATGGCGAAGGCGGTGACGACATTATGGTTCAGGGCGCGGGCATTCAGCGCAACAACGGCATGTCCGGTTTTGACTGGGCCATTCATAAAGGTGACCCGAACGCCGCCAACTCCGATCTGGGCATCCCGATTTTCGTCAACCAGCAAGAGTTTATCCTGCGCGATCGCTTTGACTTGGTGGAAGGCCTTTCGGGCTGGAAATTTAACGATGTGCTGGTGGGTACTGAGCAGCCTATCGGTACCGCGCCGGTTCAGGGCACTCCGCTGTCCAACAACCTGACCCAGGAGGGTGCAGACAGAATCACCGGACTCCAGTCGATTCTGGGTGTTCCACGCGCAGCATCGGGCAATGCCGTCTTGTTTAATCCGGACAACGGTGGCGACATTTTGCTCGGCGGCGGCGGCAGCGACCGCATCACCGGTAAGGCCGGCAACGACATCATCGACGGTGATGCGTGGCTGAACGTGCGTATTGCCGTCTCCGGGATGCAAGGGTTAACCAGCGCCGACAGCATGAATGAGCTCAAATCCTACATGCAGGCAGGCACGCTCAAACCAAACCAGCTGTCGATTGTGCGGGAAATCCTCCGCGACGGTAATGGCACAGAAACCGACGTTGCCGTTTACCGGGATCTCAGCAGCAACTATCAATTCCAGCGTAATGCCGACGGCAGTCTTACCGTCAATCATGCCACTCCGGCCGCCGGACTGGCGTTCAATGACGGCGTAGACCGCCTGCTCAACATTGAAAAACTGGAGTTTGGCAACGGCGATCAGCTCTGGGTAACGGCGCAAAAAGCCACCGGCAATCTGGCCATTAGCGACGGAACACCGGAAGTGGGCGATTTGTTGCAGGTCAATCTGTCTAATCTGCTCGACGGGAATGGTATTGCCGCAGATACACCAATCACCATGACCTGGCAGGCGCTGGTCAACGGTCAATGGCGCGATCAGGCGACAGGTACGCAGTTCCGGGTTCCGGGGAATATTCTGGGCGCGCCGCTGCGGGTTGTTGCCAGCTTTACCGACCGCATGGGCGATGCTGAAACACTGGTGTCGTCACAAACCAGTGCCGTGATGGTACGCGATCAGCCCACCACCGGCTCGCCGGTCATCAACGATCTGACGCCAACGGAAAGCGTCACCCTGACCGCCCTCGTTTCCGGCATTGCGGATGCAGACGGTTTAACCGGGAATAACTTCACCTACCAATGGAGAGTAAACCAGCCAAACGGCACTTTCACCAATATCGCCGGGGCGACGCAAGCGACCTACACCCCGCCAGCAAACATGATTGGTCGTACGTTGCTGGTCGTAGTAACGGTCACCGATGATGAGGGGAACCCATCCGTCGTCCTGACCTCCGCCGCCACTCAACCGATTGGCGATATGATCGTCGGCACCAACGCGTCAAACACCCATTCGGGAACAGCGTGGAGTGACGTCATCCTTGCGCAAGGCGGCAATGACACCCTGCTCGGTCAGGCGGGTGACGATCTGCTGAACGGCGGAGCCGGTGATGATGACATTGAAGGCGGCAGTGGTCGGGATACGCTGATTGGCGAGGCCGGCAACGATCAACTGGATGGTGGACTGGATGCCGACTCCATGGACGGTGGCGCCGGGAATGACCTCTATATCGTTGATAACGCGGGTGACGTGGTGATCGAGGGGGCAAATGCGGGGACTGATACTGTCGAGACCAGCCTCGCCACTTATGTCCTGACGGACAACGTCGAAATCCTGGAATACACCGGTACAGGGAATTTCACCGGCACTGGTAACGCGCTGGCGAACACCATCACCGGGGGTAATGGCAATGACAACTTATCCGGGATGGGCGGGAATGACCAGTTGCTGGGTGGCGTTGGCAACGACATTCTCGACGGTGGCGACGGCAACGACAACCTGCAAGGGGCAAACGGCGTTGACACCCTGCTGGGTGGCGCAGGCAACGATGTGCTCTCTGGCGGTCTCGGCAATGACGTGCTGACGGGCGGTACAGGTAACGACACCATGGACGGCGGTACCGGTGACGACCGCTTCATCTTCTCAAGCGGGTTCGGACAGGACAGCATTTCTGGTTTCGACAGTAATGCTATCGGCGGACAGGATCTGATTAATATCTCTGGAATGGGAGTGACTACCGCAAACTTTACCTCTACGGTTTTGATTTCGGGAAATAATAACCAAACGATCATCACCATCGGCGGCGATGTTATTACATTAACGGGGGTTGGAGCCAATACCGTTAACTCTACTGACTTTATTATTTAAACGTCTGGAATAAGAAAAGCCGAACTGTTGAACATTTGATTAACGAGTAAGGAGCCTATTATGCCGCGCCAGCAAAAGCCAACTGAGCTACAAAATGCGTTGAAAGGATGTAAGCCTGCATTTCTGATGTTACTGTTTTTTAGCAGTACGATTAATATGCTAATGCTGGCGCCGGCAATTTATATGTTACAAGTCTACGATCGCGTGTTGGTCAGTAAGAACACCACCACATTGTTAATGCTGACATTACTGATAATCGGTCTGTATACGGTTATCTCAATGATTGAATATGCCCGCACCAGCGTGATGACGCGATTTGGCAACCGACTGGATGTAAAATTAAATAAGTTAGTCTTTAACGCCGCGTTTAAACGCCGGGTTTCCACCCGCGAAAATAACCCGGCGCAGGCACTGGCCGACCTGGCGCAAATTCGCCAGTTTCTGGCAGGCAACAGTTTATTTGCCCTGTTAGATATTCCGTGGACACCCTTCTATTTACTGATTGCATTTATTGTTCACCCGCTGCTGGGATACCTTTCCATTATCGGGATACTCATCTTATTTACCCTGACGCTGGTCTCAGAACTGTCGACCAAAAAACCGATTCAGCAGGCGCACGCATTAACCATCAACAATACCAGTAAGCTGAATAAGCAATTGCAAAACTCCGACACCATTGAAGCAATGGGAATGCTGGCGACGCTGAAAAAACACTGGCTGGAACAGCACAGTAAAGTGCTGGTTCTGCAAACACAAATTGCGGACAAAACCGCCACATTAAGCAGTCTGAGCCGCTTTGTTCGCATCTTACTGCAATCTGTTTCGCTGGGTGCGGGTGCCTTACTGGTGATCGACGGGAAAATCACCCCCGGCCTGATGATTGCCGCCTCCATTATCCTCGGCAGGGTGTTGAATCCGGTCGAACAGGTCATCGGTAGCTGGAAACAGTTTGTGCAGTTTCGCAACGCCTGGCATCAGACCACCACGCTGTTACGGGAATTTCCGGAACAGAAAGATGTGCTGACGCTTCCGCGTCCAAAAGGCAATATCAGCGTAGAAGGCGTCTTCGCGGCACCTCCAGGCCAAAAAACGCCAACGCTGCGAAATATCACGTTTCAACTCGAACAGGGAGAAATCCTGGGGATAATCGGCCCCTCTGCCTCCGGAAAAACCTCGCTGGCAAAACTGCTGGTCGGCGTCTGGAGCCCGCTTTCCGGTAAGGTCCGTATCGATGGCGCAGATATCTGCCAGTGGGACAAAGCCTTGCTTGGTCCGTCTCTCGGCTATCTGCCGCAGGATGTTGAATTGTTTGACGGTAGCATCGCGCAGAATATCGCACGCTTTACCCCCAATAACAGCGAACTGATCGTGGCGGCAGCGCAACTTGCAGGGGTACACGACATGATTTTACGTCTGCCACAGGGATACGATACCCCGCTTGGCGCCGAGGGATACCAATTGTCGGGCGGCCAGCGGCAGCGTATCGGGCTGGCGCGGGCGGTCTATGACAACCCGGCATTCATCGTGCTGGACGAACCCAACGCTAACCTTGACGACGCGGGTGAACAGGCTCTCATCAAGGCCATCAATACGCTACGCACGCAGGGACAAACGGTGATCATTATCTCGCACCGACCGACGCTGCTGGGCGTCGTCAATAAAGTGTTATTGCTCAACGAAGGGGCGATTCAGGAATTCGGTCCGCGCGACCAGGTGTTTGCCAATTTGCGTCAGGCAAATATTTTAAAATCGGTTCCCAACGCATCAACCACCCCACCACCTGCCCAGAATAATGAACCACAACGAGAGGCTTTATCATGAAAAAGCAGACAGAGAATACGACAGAGCCAAAGACGGAGAGTGTCGATACAAATATATGGCCGCCTTTAATCAGAGGTATCGCTGTGATTATTCTGGGGGTGGGTGGTTTTATATTATGGGCGGTAGGTGCGCCACTGGACGCTGGTGTGGTCGCTGACGGTACGGTTACCGTCTCCAGTAATCGAAAAACGATTCAACATTTAAGCGGCGGACGCGTGACCGATATTCTGATTAAGGAAGGCAATCGGGTTAAGAAAGATCAAATCCTTGTTCGCCTGGATAAAATGCAGCTTGATATGCGTTACAGCGCATTGATTGCACAATATATCTCGGCAAAAACCCATGAGGACAGATTACTGGCAGAAAGAGACGGCCGCGATACCATCGTCTATAGCGAGGAATTGATAAGCCAATTTTCCAGTAATAAGCGCCTTGTCGAAGTCCGTCAATTACAAGAAAAGCTGTTTGAGACCCGCAGAAAAAATATTCAGGATGAATTATCCATGATTCAGGAAACCCTGGATGGTCTGACCGGGCAAACCGAAAATTTAACCAAGATAAAAGGGTTTCGCGAGCATCAATTTACGCTGATTAGCAGAGAACTGGGCGCCATTCGCGCACTGAGCGAAAAAAACTACTATCCCAAGGCCCAGTTACTGGTGCTTGA
The DNA here is from genome assembly GCF_016811995.1 of Citrobacter sp. R56. Classification (GTDB taxonomy): domain Bacteria; phylum Pseudomonadota; class Gammaproteobacteria; order Enterobacterales; family Enterobacteriaceae; genus Citrobacter_D; species Citrobacter_D enshiensis. Next base: position 2,229,996 of record NZ_CP069159.1, on the reverse strand, counting down.
GCGGGAAGCCGCCGAAATATCCAGTAATGTTTCAGAAGACATTCTCAATATCGCCAAACTTAAGTCTCAGCAAAATGAAATGAAGATTAAGGCGTATCAGGTACAGCACCAGTTTCTCCAGGAAGTGGAATCGGAGCTGACCCTCAAGCAAAAAGAGGTTGCGATGCTGGAAGATGAGCTAGCGTCGACCCGACACGAGCTGAATAACACGGAGATCCGCTCGCCGATCGACGGGATCGTCCTGGACGTAAAAGTCAGTACCGTCGGCGGGATCATTCAACCGGGTGAGCATTTGATGGATATTGTCGCCGCAGAGCAACCGCTGCAAATCGACGCCAAAATTCCGGTGCATGCCATTGATAAAATGACGCCGGGATTGACCGTCGATGTGCTATTCCCGGCGCTCAACCATGCATTATTGCCTTCGGTGCCGGCGCAGGTGTTAACCATTTCGGCCGACCGTCTTATCGATAAAGTGACTCAGCAGCCCTATTATCTCGCCGAAGTCCGGGTCTCCCCGGAAGGGGTGCATCTGTTGGGAAATTACAAAATTAAAGCGGGGATGCCCGCCAGCGTCACGATTAAAACCGGTGAGCGCACCTTTCTGAGCTACCTGTTTAAACCGTTGCTTGCCCGTCTGGAGCTGGCGTTCAAAGAGTATTAATTCTGGCAGGCGCGGTTAGTCATGCTGGTCGGTTAAGAAATTAGGGAGAATCTGTCACTCTGGCGAAGGGTTCCGTTCACCTTATGTTCTTAGCTACTCTGGTATTTCATGTCCCGTGAACGGGTTAAGGGGGCTATCGCCGCCCCTTAGCAATCCGGCTCGGCAGGAAAATTGCCGCTTCGCAGTACCCTCCGTTTATTCCTCCAGGCTACCGGGTCGGGCGCGAGGTATCCCTGTAAAACGCGCCCTGAACCCGCATCCCCTGCAAGGTTCCCCCGGACTTACGGAAACTACGTCGGCAATTTTCGGCCGGACTCTCCCACACCTGACCACCTGAATTGTTGTTTAAACAGCCAAACGGAAATTACTGAAAGTCAGAATGCGAAAGCGACACCACGGTCCGGCTGAAAATCGATGAGACGTTGACGGCTGACCGGGGCCGCCCCTGAGACGCGGGCAGAGGACAAACCTGCAGGGATGCGGGCTCGCCACCCCGACCCGAAAGGCAGACGGAATAAGGCGAATATATCATGAGCCCGACGATTTTCCCGCCGGGAAGCAGTTGCAAGGAGGCGGCGGTGAGCCTCCCTTGCACGTTCACAGGTAGTGTGGCTTCAGAGAAGCAATGAACATAAGGTGAACGTCACCCTTCGCCAGAGTGACAGGTTCTCTAATCAGCATTACAGACGCGATTAGCCCTCTTTCCCGAGAAGGCTAACGCTTAAATGGCCGACTTCGGCCGCAGATTCTCATCAAATTGCAGACGCTTACGGCCCGATTCTTCTTCCCGCAGCGGCTCCACCTGATGCATCGTCAGTTTGCAACGCTCTACCAACACCTGATACTCACGCGTACCTTGCTGCTTCCACGCCATCTCCTGCGCGCTCAGCGCGCGAATCGCTTTCGCCGGGCTACCAATAATCAGGTAGTCAGCGGGCATTTCGGCTTTCGCTTTCACAAACGCGGCGGCACCGACGATGCTGTTTTCACCGATCACCGCGCCGTCCATCACCACCGCGTTCATACCGACGAGCGCGTTGCGACGGATAGTGCAGCCGTGCAGGATCGCACCGTGCCCAATATGACCGTTCTCTTCCACCACGGTGTCCTGCTCAGGAAAACCATGCATCACGCAGTTATCCTGAATGTTCGCCCCATCTTTAACGACGATACGCCCAAAATCCCCCCGCAGACTGGCGTTCGGCCCCACATAGACCCCTTTGCCCAGGATCACATCACCAATCAATACGGCCGTCGGATGGACATAACTCTCTTCAGGCACCACCGGGGTCAATCCATCTATTTGATAAACTGGCATACTGCCTCCTGATCTACGCTCAGACCGCCAAAACGCTGGAACCAGAGACTGCCCGGCGACGGCAATTCTCCTACCGAGGTTTCCCCTTTTTCACTGACAAACGCCAGCGCACCTGGGGCAACACGTTGATAAATATTGATACACAGCTGACGCGCCGTCTGTCCTGCCCAATGCGCCGGTAATAACTCTTCGGGCAATAGCGGATCTTTTAGCACCACGCGTCGATAAAAATGGATTAACAGCAGTTGAATATGAAAAGCGCGCTGCGGGGTTAATTCGTCTGGCCCCACCTCTTTCAACAGGGGCAGCAACGGGCGAAATGCGTCGATAAACGACTCATACATGACGTTTTGCTCGGTCAGTTGCCAGCACTCTTCAACGCGGGCACGCAGCGCTGCGCGCGACAGTGCCAGCGGAGAATGCGCCTCAAAGCAGATAACGTTCTCCGCGACACCGGCCTCGTGCAACAGCGACTGCACATCCGCAAGCTGTTGCGACGGCGACGCCATCAGACTGGGTGCCAGGGTACCAAACCCCTGCCAGATCAGCTGTTTTTTCACATCCGCGAGGGTGTTTTTGTCTAACCCTTCAGACAACAGCAGCAGCCATTTGCCATCCCATGCGGGCTGTTCCGCGCGATAGATTTTGTTTTCTGCTCGTCGGGTTAAACGCAGACCTTTGTCACTCAGACTGTAGAAACTACGGCGGCCCAGACGCGAAACATTCAGCCAGCCCTCTTTATTGAGTCGAAACAGCGCGGTACGCACAAAGCGCTCGCCAAAGCCCAGCCCTTCCAGCAACGCAGCCAGACTCCCGAGCCAGATTTCACCGCCGCGATGAGAGAGCGAGTCGCCATAAAGCGAAGAGATGAGTGAGGTTCCACTGATGTGGCCCGAGCTAACCGCATGCTGGATGAAGGTATCGAGTTTACTCATGTGACTCATTCTGTTGTTATTGTTCAGATTTACGCATCATAGCATAGGTTTATGCGAGGACTTTGTCGGGTGGCGCGACGCTTACCCGACCTACGGTCAACCTGTAGGCCGGATAAGGTGTTTACGCCGCCATCCGGCAAGACTTACACGTTGGCGATGTTACGTAAATCGAACACGCGGCAGGCTTTCCCCTCTGAACGCGGAATACTGCCGCAGTTCACAATCATCACGTCGGTCGAAATACCGACCATCGATTTGATGCGGTGGCGCAACTGATGGCACACCTGACAGCGCTGTTCATGGGTCAGCGTCAGGCTGCTCTCTTTCAGTTCCACCTTCACGGAGAGGGAATCCAGATGCCCGCGACGGTTCACCTCAAGCTGGTAATGCGGCGACAGATGCTCGAGCTTGACGATCTCTTCCTCAAGTTGCGATGGGAAGACGTTCACGCCGCGAATAATCAACATGTCGTCGCTGCGGCCACTGATGCGGTCCATACGGCGCATTGTGCGGGCGGTGCCCGGCAGCAAACGCGTCAGGTCACGGGTACGGTAACGAATCACAGGCAACGCCTCTTTGGTCAGAGTGGTGAACAGTAATTCGCCCTGCTCACCATCGTCCAGCGGCGTGCCATCATTCGGGTTGACGATTTCCGGGTAGAAGTGATCTTCCCAGATGGTCGGACCGTCCGCCGTTTCGATACACTCCATCGCCACGCCGGGTCCCATCACTTCGGACAAGCCATAAATATCCAGCGCGGTGATCCCCAGACGGCGCTCAATTTCTTTACGCATCGCCTGCGTCCACGGTTCTGCGCCAAACACGCCGACACGCAGAGAACACTGACTGGCGTCGCCACCCATCTGGCGCTCCAGTTCTTCAATTAAGTTCAGGCAGTATGACGGCGTGACCATAATCATATCGGGCTGGAAATCACGGATCAGCTGCGCCTGTTTTTCAGTTTGTCCGCCGGACATCGGAATAACCGTGGCCCCTAAACGCTCCGCGCCGTAGTGCGCACCAAGCCCGCCGGTGAACAGTCCGTAACCGTAGGCGACATGAATTTTATCTTTCGCGGTGCCGCCTGCTGCGCGCAGTGAGCGCGCGACAATATTCGCCCAGGTATCAATATCATTTTGGGTATAGCCGACAACCGTCGGTTTACCGGTGGTTCCTGAAGAGGCGTGGATACGCACTACCTGCTCCATCGGTACCGCAAAGGTGTCGAACGGGTAGTTATCACGCAGATCCTGTTTGGTGGTGCACGGGAATTTGCGCAGGTCGGCCAGCTCTTTGAAATCGTCAGGATGCACGCCAGCGGCATCAAATTTGCGGCGATACATCGGAACGTTGTCGTAAGCATGTTTCAGCGTCCACTTCAGGCGCTGGGTTTGCAGCGCCTGTAATTCATCCAGAGACGCGGTTTCAATCGGATCCAGTTGTGTTGTTGTTTTCGTTGTCATTGTAGGGTACTCGCAGGTTGTTATGCTCAAACACGTTCCAGAATCATGGCAATGCCCTGACCCACGCCGATACACATCGTGCACAACGCGTAACGACCGTTGCGACGATGCAGCTCGTGTGTCGCGGCTAACGCCAGCCGGGCACCACTCATTCCCAACGGATGGCCTAACGCAATCGCACCACCATTGGGGTTAACATGCGGGGCATCATCTGCCAGCCCCAGCTCACGCAGCACACCCAACGCCTGGGCGGCGAACGCTTCGTTCAGTTCGATAACGTCCATGTCGTGAATACTCAGACCGGCGCGCTCCAGCACTTTGCGAGTGGCAGGTACCGGACCCAGTCCCATCAGGCGCGGCTCAACCCCGGCTGTCGCCATCGCGACAATACGTGCCCGCGGGGTCAGTCCCTGCGCAATGGCCATCTGTTCGCTGGCGACAATCAGCGCTGCGGCACCGTCGTTAACCCCAGACGCATTACCTGCGGTAACGACGCCATCACGACGAAACGGGGCTTTTAGCGCGTTGAGCTGCGCGAGGGTCGTTTCCGCACGCGGGTGCTCGTCATGTTGTATTTCTGTTACAGCACCTTTTTTATTCTTCAACACGACCGGAACGATTTCCTGCGCCAGGATACCCATCTCTTGCGCTCTCGCCGTCCGTTGCTGACTGCGTAACGCAAAGGCATCTTGATCCTCACGCGTTATCCTTAACAACTCAGCTACATTCTCTGCCGTTTCCGGCATGCTGTCAGTACCAAATTGCTGCTCCATGAGCGGGTTCACAAATCGCCAGCCAATGGTGGTATCAAACATCTCTGCCTGACGCGAAAATGCGCTGGTCGCCTTGCCCATCACGAAAGGTGCACGCGACATTGACTCCACGCCGCCTGCGATCAGCAGATCGCTGTCGCCCGATTTAATGGCACGCGCGGCAAAGCCCAGCGCATCCAGACCAGAACCGCACAAACGGTTGATGGTGGTACCGGAAACGGTTTGCGGCAGCCCCGCCAACAGTGATGACATACGCGCCACGTTGCGGTTATCTTCGCCCGCCTGGTTGGCGCAGCCGAAAATCACGTCATCAATGCGTTGTGCGTCAAGTTTTGGGTTACGCACCAGCAGTTCACGCAGTGGGATGGCCCCTAAATCATCAGCACGTATGCCAGACAACGCGCCGCCGTAGCGACCAATGGGCGTACGGATTCCGTCACAAATAAATGCATCGCGCATCAGGCTTCTCCTGTAATGGTGCCGCCGGTGCGGTGAGATTTACCGCGAAACAGCGCGACCGTTTTCTGCTGTTGGTTAACAATTTCGATATCGTAAACACCGGTTTTTTTGCCCTGATGGCGAACCTGCGCGGTCGCCGTCAGAACATCGCCCGCAAATCCCGGGCGTAAAAAATCAATGGTGCAGGCCGAGGCCACCGCCGCCAGTCCCTGACTGTTGCAGGCGTAGGCAAACGCGGTATCCGCCAGAGAAAACAGTTGCCCGCCGTGGCAGCTCTGATGCCCATTCAACATTTGCGGCGTGACGGTCATCGTCAACACAGCAAAGCCGTCACCCATCTCAATAATGTTGATCCCCAGCGCTTTTGCGCAGGCGTCGTTTTCGTACATAGCGTGGGCGTTTTGCCAGGCGTTATGACTCATAACCAGACTCCAGAAGCGCACGCTGGCGCAGCAGTGAGCAAGGGCGATAACGTTCTTCACCGTAATGGCGTTGCAGGTTTTCCAGCAGAATCAGCAGGCGTTGCCAGCCGAGACGTTCCCCCCATGCGAGAGGCCCGTACGGATAATTAACGCCAAGCCGCATGGCGGTATCGATGTCTTGTTCGGTGGCGACCCCTTTTTGCAGCGTATCCAGCGCTTCGTTCACGATCATCGCAACGGTACGCCAGACCAGTAACCCCGGATAGTCTGCGATGTGCAGCACGTTTTTCCCCTGCTGCTGCAGGTAATAAATCGCTTTTTGCGTCGCTGAGCGTGGATTACTGTCGGCGGCGGCGACAATCGCCACATCGCCTTCCATGCGATCCACCACCACCACCGCGCGCCCGGTGCGCAAGGCCAGCGCCTGGGCGGTTTCGCCCTGCGTTTCAATCAGCAGTACATCGTCAAGTTCGGTGACACCGTCACTTCTCTTTTCAATCTTCACCGGGCCGTAGCTCGCACTCACCGTCCCGACTACCTCGGCGGGGGCACGTTCGGTACGCCAGTCATAGACGCCGTGACCGCTTTTTTTGCCCAGACGCCCCGCCATCACCAGTTCTTGTTGAACCAGCGAAGGCAGAAAACGGCGTTCCTGCCAGAACGCGTTAAACACCGAGCAGGTCACCGCAAAGTTGACGTCCTGACCGATCAGGTCGGTCAATTCCAGCGGTCCCATCGGGAAACCACCGCCGCCACGCAGCGCGGCATCAATGACCTCCGGCGCTGCAACCTGTTCTTCCAGCGCGCGCCAGGCTTCCGAATAGAACGGGCGAGCCACCCGATTGACGATAAATCCAGGCGTAGACTGGCAGCGTACGGGCTGTTTCCCCCAGCTCATCGCCAGATTGCACAGTTGCTCCACCACCGCCTCTGAAGTCGCTAATCCGCTGACGACTTCGACCAGTTTCATCACCGGTGCGGGATTGAAAAAGTGCAGTCCGGCGACACGTTCAGGATGGCTTACGCTGGCGGCGATCGCCGTAATGGAGATCGACGAGGTATTACTGGTCAGTAGCGTGTGAGGCTGGCAAATTTCCGCCAACTGGGAAAACAGCGCCTGTTTGATCTCAAGGCGTTCTGACGCCGCTTCAATCACCAGATCCGCCGCCGCCAGCGAGTCGATATCGGTCACCGGAACCAGTCGCGCCAGCGTCGTCTCACAGGCTGCCGCCGTTAATTTGCCGCGCGCCACGCGAGATTCCAGGCGACGGCGAATGCCGTCAACACCGCGAGAAACGGCGGCTGCCGAAATGTCATACAGCAGCACCTGATGACCGTGGCTGGCGGCGACTTCGGCAATGCCCGCCCCCATCGTGCCACTGCCAATCACCGCAACGGTCTGTACACGTGTCATCATCTTATTTCCCCGTGAACTGCGGTGAACGTTTGGCGAGAAATGCGCTGACGCCTTCCCGGTAATCGGCGCTTCGGCCCGCCAGACGCTGGTAATCGCGCTCCAGATCGAGCTGTGCGTCCAGCGTGCTGGTTTCTGCGTGGTTAAGCGCCTGTTTGATCAACCCCAGCCCAAAGGTGGGCTGCGCCGCCAGATGAAGCGCCAGTTGCTGTGCGGTGTCGGAGAGTTTTTCATCGTCCACCACCTGCCAGATCATGCCCCAGCTGTGCGCCTGCTCTGCGCTCAGCTTGTCGCCCAGCAGCGCCAGTCCCATCGCACGCGCTCGCCCCGCTACGCGCGGCAACAGCCAGGTGCCGCCACAATCAGGCACTAACCCTAATTTACTGAACGCCATCACAAAATTTGCCGAACGGGCGGCGATAACGATATCGCAACCCAGCGCCAGCGTTGCCCCAGCGCCCGCCGCGACACCGTTCACCGCGCAGATGACCGGTTTAGGCAGTTTTGCCAGGCGGCGCACCAGCGGGTTATAGAAACGTTCCACCGACATGCCCAGGTCAGGTGCGGGTCCATTAGGGTCGACATTACGGTCGTTAAGATCCTGTCCGGCGCAAAAACCGCGCCCGGCCCCGGTCACCAGCAGACAGCGGATGGTGTCATCGCGCTCGGCCTGTTTCAGGCACTCGGACAATTGCTGGTGCATCACGTCATTGAAACTGTTCAGACGCTCCGGGCGGTTGAGCGTAATCGTCATCACGCCCTGTTCTACATGACTCAGAATGAAATCCATGATTAGCGTCCTTTAAAAACCGGTGAGCGTTTTTGTAAAAATGCGTCGATCCCTTCCCGGCGATCTTCCGTTGCCGAAAGCAGCGTAAAGAGCTGGCGTTCTTGCGCCAGTCCTGCCTGGAGGGGGACTTCCTGCGACTGGCGTAGCGCCTGCTTTGCCGCCTGTAGCGCCAGCGGCGAATGACGCGCCATCAGCGCCGCCTGTTTTAAGGCATACTCCAGCGTCAGCGCCGCCGGGTAGACATCGCTGGCCAGACCCGACTGCAACGCCTGCTGCGCGGTAATGCTCTCACCAGTCAGCACCATTTTGTTGGCAAGCGATTTCCCGACGCTGCGAATCAGACGCTGGGTTCCACCGGCGCCCGGCATAATGCCCAGCGTAATCTCCGGCAGACCAAAACGGGCGTTATCCCCGGCAATCACCACATCGCACAGCAGCGCCAGCTCACAACCTGCGCCCAGCGCGTAACCGTTGACTGCGGCGATCAACGGCTTATTAAACGCGTTGATACGGGCCCACAGATGGACACGCGCGTCGTTGAGCGTGGCGGGGAGATCTTTTTCCGCCATCTCATTGAGATCGGCACCGGCGGCAAAAAAACGTTCGTTACCGGTGATGACGCAGACGGAGATGTCGCCGTCGCTCGCGGCGGCTTCCAGTTCGCTCGCCAGTTGCGCCAGCAGGGCATTGTTCAGGGCATTACGCGCAGCCGGACGGTTCAGCGTCAGCTGCAATACGCGGTCGTGACGGCTGACAATGAGTTCGTTCATGCCATCCCCTTCGCGTCAAAGTCGACAACCACATCGCTGGTCAGCGGCAGCGCCTGACAGCTCAGGACATAACCCGCCGCCAGTTCGTCCGGCTCCAGGCTGTAGTTGGTGACCATGTCCACTTTTCCACGCACCACTTTGCATTTACAGGTGGCGCATACCCCGCCTTTACAGGCGTACGGTAAGTCAGCGCCCTGACGCAGCGCCGCATCAAGAATGCTTTCGTCATCGGCAGACAGCGTGATTTCACGGTCACGGCCATCCTGACGAACGGTCACTTTTTGCCCTTCGGTCTGGACGCTGGTCGTGCGTTTTACCGCTGAACCTGGGGTGTTGAACCGCTCCAGATGGATGGCTTTTTCCGGCATGCCGAGCGCTTTGAGCGTGACTTCCGCCTCGTCCATCATCGCCGCCGGGCCACAGATAAAGGCCGCGTCAAACTGGCTGTAATCGACCAGGTGGGTGGCCAATGCCGTCAATTTCTCACCGTCAATGCGACCGTGCAGCAGATCGCTGTCCATCGTCTCCTGACTGAAAACGCAGACCAGTTGCAGACGCTGCGGATATTTGTCTTTCAGGTCGGCCAGCGCCTGGCGAAACATCATGCTCTGGCTGCTACGGTTACCGTAAATCAGCGTGAACTCGCTGGCGGTTTCGGTTTGCAGGGTGGCAGACAAAATCGCCAACATCGGCGTGATGCCGGAACCTGCGGCAATCGCCAGATAGCGCCCGCTGCGCTGGGCTTGCGGCTGATAGCCGAAATGGCCCTGCGGCACCATGACCTCAAGCGCCATACCTTGTTTGATCTCGTCGCGGGCATAGCGGGAGAAACGCCCTCCCTCGATAGCTTTTACCGCCACGCTGATTTCGCCCGGATTCAGGCTACGGCAGATGGAGTAACAGCGGCGTAGCTCCGTCCCTGCCAGCTGCGCTTTCAGCGTCAGGTGTTGACCTGGACGAAAGCGATACGCGTCCTGTAATGCGGGCGGCACCGCAAAGGTGATAGTCACCGCATCGCGGGTTTCGGGTTCTACTTTTGCCACCGTTAAGGAATGAAACGTTGTCATGGCAACCTCAAATACATTTGAAATAATCGAAGGGTTCACGGCAGCTGTCGCAGCGCCAGAGCGCTTTGCAGGCCGTTGAACCAAATTCACTGATAAGCGACGTGTGTACGCTGCCGCAGCGCGGACAGCTCACCTCGGCCGGAAGATGCGCATGGCAACTGTGTCCGACCGGCGGGCTGATACCGTACTGGCGCAGGCGTTCACGGGCATCCGGCGTCATCCAGTCGGTCGTCCAGGCCGGATCGAGGCGCAGTACAATGTGAACGGGCGTAAAACCGTGCGTCGTCATCGCCTCGCGGATAGCGCCTACCAGATGCTCCGTCGCCGGACAACCGGAATAGGTCGGCGTAAAGCCAATAACCCAACCTTCGCCTTGCTGTGCGACGCTGCGCACCATGCCGAGATCGGTAATGGTCAGCACCGGAATTTCCGGGTCCGGGATCTCGCTAAGCAGATTCCAGATTTCGCGTATTTGTGCCGGGGCTACTTCTGCCAGACGTTGCATGACGACTCCTCCGTTACCACTGCTGACCAGGATAAGCGCGCTGGAGGTACTGCATTTCCGCCAGCATCGGTCCCAGATGTTCGGTGTGCAGCCCTTTTTTGCCGCCCGTGCGGTACGCCGCTTCTTCTGGCGTCGTGAGCGTGGCTTCACGCAATCCGGCGAACACTTCCGCTTCCCATTCCGCACGTAACTGCGCGGGATGAACGGCAATACCGGCGTCGCTCAGGGCGATATCAATCTCATCGGCGTCGAACAATTCGGCGGTAAAGCGCCACAGATTGTTGACCGCCTGCTGCATTTTTTGCGCCGACACGTCAGTACCGTTGCCCAGACGCTCCAGCCAGCCGCGGCTGAAACGCAGGTGATAACGCGCTTCTTTAATCGCTTTGGCGGCAATGGCAGCAAGCTGCTGATCGCGGCTCAGCGTAAGACGGGTGAACAGCGCCACGTGCCAGGCATCAATGAAATACTGGCGCACGAGGGTGTCGGCAAAGTTGCCGTTTGGCTGTTCGACCAGCAGTAAGTTGCGAAACTGGCGCTCATCGCGGCCAAACGCCAGCGTATCTTCGTCGCCCGCGTCTTCCAGTTCGGCGGCATAACTTAAGAAGTTGCGCGCCTGGCCCAGCAAATCCAGACCAATGTTGGCGAGCGCGAGATCGATCTCCAGCTCCGGCGCATGTCCACACCACGCGCCAAGGCGTTGTGACAGAATCAGGCAGTTGTCACCCAGACGCAGGGTATAAGCGGTTAACGTTTTCATTCCCTGCCTCACATGTGCTCAATGCCATCGGGGATGGTGTAAAACGTCGGATGGCGATATACCTTACTTTCCGACGGGTCGAAGAACTCACCACGCTCTTCCGGCTGGGAGGCGACGATTTCGCTCGCCTTCACTACCCAAATAGAACACCCTTCGCTGCGGCGGGTGTAGGCGTCACGCGCATTTTCCAGCGCCATCCGATCGTCGGCTGCGTGCAGGCTGCCCACGTGGCGGTGCGATAATCCCTGCTTACCGCGAACAAAAACTTCATATAACGGCCAGTAAACTTTGCTCATTGTGTTTCCCCTTAAGCGACCTTGCAGGCGTGTTGTTTTTGCGCATGCGCCAGTGCGGCTTCGCGCACCCACGCCCCCTCTTCCCACGCTTTGCGTTTGGCATCCAGACGTTCCTGGTTGCAGACGCCGCGGCCGTTAATCACCTCGTTGAACTCCTGCCAGTCGATCTCGCCAAAGCGGTAGTGGCCGCTTTCAGCGTCAAAGCGCAGATCCGCATCCGGTACGGTCATGCCCAGCATTTCAACCTGCGGGACGGTGTTGTCGACAAAACGCTGACGCAGTTCGTCGTTACCAAAACGTTTGATCTTCCACGCCAGGCTTTGGGCGCTGTTCGGCGAGTTATCGTCGTTCGGTCCAAACATCATTAATGCCGGCCACCAGAAACGATTGATGGCGTCCTGTAGCATCTGACGCTGATCCTCGCTCCCCTGTGCCAGAGCCATACAGGCTTCGAATCCCTGACGCTGGTGAAAGCTTTCCTCTTTACAGATTTTCACCATCGCCCGGGCGTACGGTCCGTAGGAGGTACGGCACAGCGCCACCTGATTCACAATCGCGGCGCCGTCAACCAGCCAGCCGATCACGCCGATGTCCGCCCAGCTCAGGGTGGGATAATTAAAGATGGAGGAGTATTTCATGCGCCCATCGAGCATCTTCTGATAGATGTCTTCCCGGGCGCAGCCCAGGGTTTCCGCCGCGCTATAGAGATACAGACCGTGCCCGGCTTCGTCCTGCACCTTCGCCAGTAAAATGGCTTTACGGCGCAGCGTCGGCGCGCGGGTGATCCAGTTGCCTTCCGGCAACATACCGACAATTTCGGAATGCGCATGCTGACCTATCTGGCGGATCAGCGTTTTACGGTAGGCCTCGGGCATCCAGTCCTGGGGCTCGATTGCCGTCTCCTGCGCTATGCGTTGCTCAAAGCGTTGTTCTTCGGTCACGTCATCACCTTTACGATTCCAGTTTTCGTGATTTAAAACAAAAAACGAATCACGTTGTTTTACAAACGTTACACAATAGTTAATTAAAACCCCAAGGTTTGTTTGTGTAATTTGTGACGCGATTCGCAGGCGATTTATCATTTCCCTTTATATTCAGTCTTATAGAGGTTTGCGCATAACGCTCCGCGATCACATTGTTAATAAAATATTAAAACAAGGCTTGATTTTTATGATTCATAAATCAACTATTCACAGCGAGATCACGTAACATTTGGAGAGAAGAGATGCAGCAACTAGCCAGCTTCTTGTCCGGTGCCTGGCAATCTGGCCGGGGCCGCGCCCGTACGATTCATCACGCCATCCACGGCGAAGCCTTATGGGAAGTCACCAGCGAAGGCCTCGATATGGCCGCCGCTCGCCGGTATGCCATTGATAAAGGGGGAAATGCGCTTCAGGCCATGACCTTTATTGAACGTGCCGCCCTGTTGAAAGCCGTTGCCAAACATTTGCTCGGCGAAAAAGAGACCTTCTATGCGCTCTCCGCGCAAACCGGCGCTACCCGGGCAGACAGTTGGGTCGATATTGAGGGGGGAATTGGTACGCTGTTTGCCTATGCCAGCATGGGCAGCCGTGAACTTCCGGACGATACCCTCTGGCCAGAAGATGAACTGATCCCCCTTTCCAAAGAAGGCGGTTTCGCCGCACGTCATGTGATGACGTCAAAATCAGGCGTGGCAGTCCACATTAACGCCTTTAACTTCCCGTGCTGGGGCATGCTCGAAAAACTGGCACCTACCTGGCTTGCCGGGATGCCGGCAATCATTAAACCGGCGACCGCCACCGCCCAGGTGACACAGGCGATGGTGAAATCGATTGTTGATAGCGGTCTGGTTCCCGACGGCGCTATCAGCCTGATTTGTGGCGGCGCAGGCGATCTGCTCGACCAGCTCGACAGCCAGGATGTGGTTACATTCACCGGTTCCGCCTCAACCGGTCAGTCGTTGCGTATTCACCCGAACATCGTGGCAAACTCGATCCCCTTCACGATGGAAGCCGACTCGCTGAACTGCTGCGTCCTCGGTGAAGACGTGACGCCAGAAAGCCCGGAATTTGCGCTGTTCATCCGTGAAGTGGTGCGTGAAATGACCGCCAAAGCCGGGCAAAAATGTACGGCCATTCGTCGTATCATCGTGCCAAATTCACAGGTTGAAGCGGTCAGCGATGCGTTAATCGCCCGTCTCGGTAAAGTGGTGGTGGGCGATCCGGCTCAGGAAGGGGTCAAAATGGGGGCGCTGGTCAACGCCGAACAGCGCGCTGATGTTCAGGAAAAAGTGAACCTGCTGATCGAAGCCGGCTGTGAAGTACGTCTTGGCGGCCAGGCGGATTTAACCGCGCCGGGTGCGTATTTCCCGCCGACGCTGCTGTTCTGCCCTCAGCCGGATGAAACTCCGGCGGTACATGCCACAGAAGCCTTCGGTCCTGTCGCAACCCTGATGCCGTATCAACACGCCGACCACGCAATGGCGCTGGCGCGTGCAGGCGACGGCAGTCTGGCGGGAACGCTGGTGACGGCAGATCCTGCGCTGGCACGTCAGTTTATTGCCGGGGCCGCCCGCGCCCACGGCCGTATTCAGATCCTCAATGAAGAATCCGCCAAAGAATCTACCGGCCACGGTTCGCCGCTACCGCAGCTGGTTCACGGCGGTCCAGGACGTGCTGGCGGTGGTGAAGAGCTGGGCGGTCTGCGCGCAGTGAAACATTACCTGCAACGCACCGCAATTCAGGGCAGCCCAACCATGCTTGCAGCCATTGGCAAACAGTGGGTTCGTGGCGCGCAGGTTCTTGAAGACCGAATCCACCCTTTCCGCAAATACTTCGAAGAGTTGCAGGCAGGCGACAGTTTGCTGACGCCGCGTCGCACGATGACCGAAGCGGATATCGTTAATTTTGCCTGTCTGAGTGGCGATCACTTCTATGCGCACATGGACAAAATCGGCGCGGCAGAATCTATTTTTGGCGAGCGTGTCGTGCACGGTTACTTTGTACTTTCTGCCGCAGCAGGGCTGTTTGTCGATGCTGGCGTCGGGCCGGTCATCGCCAATTACGGGCTGGAGAATCTGCGCTTTATCGAACCGGTGAAACCTGGCGATACGATTCAGGTTCGCCTGACCTGCAAACGCAAAACGCTCAAAAAACAGCGTTCAGCGGAAGAGAAACCGACGGGCGTCGTCGAATGGGCGGTCGAAGTCTTTAACCAGCACCAGACACCGGTCGCGCTCTACTCCATTCTGACACTGGTCGCGCGTCAGCACGGGGATTTTGCGTCCTGATAATGGTTAACCGGGCGGCCTGTTGCGGGCTGCCCGGATCTTCTTAGTAAAACAGCAGCGCAATCAGCCAGACTGCCCACAGCAGCGCAATCAATCCCAAAGCCTGGCGAAATTGTTTAAGCGCCCCCTGACGCCGCTCGCTTAGCGTTAACCGTTGCAGCCTTTCGCGCCGCCAGATGAAAAACAGTGCAGCTCCTGCCTGTTCATTATTCTCTTGATTGATCACCGCTAAATAATGCGCATCCAGCCAGACTCGCCAACAGCCAAAGAAAGCTAATCCGCACAGCAATGCGATAACCGCGCGGAATATCCCGGCCTGCCCGACAAACACCACCCACATCAGCGGCGGGAGGATAAAAAGCAGCAAGAATCGCCAGCTCGACAGGGTGTGTTGCAGCAGGTGCGACGCGACATCATCGTCACATGTTACACTGTCACACTTGTTTTCCATTGTTCCAGTAACTCCAGATGTTCAGGGGTGAAGACCACCTGCGGACGGGCTTCGCGAACACGTGCTACCGCGTGTGCGACGTGCAGTGTCGGGTCGCGCCACAGCAGCCATGCCGCAGCTACCAGTGCGCTACGCGAAAGCCCAAGGGCGCAGTGGACAAGCACGCTCCCGTGCGCGGTGCGTAACGCTTCCAGCGTATTTACCGCCAGACACAGCGTCGCCGGGTCCGGGTTCACCAGATCCAACAGGGGGATGCACTGGTAAGCATGCTCGCGCACGGCGCGTGAACGCGGAAACTCGCTGGTCAGATCCAGTACCGCGCGCGGCGCTGGCGGCGTTCGCGGGTACACGCCCAGAGACACCCCATCCGCAAGCGGGCTGATGGTGGGTAAACGGCGGGTGTAGAGGCGCATAGAAAGCCACATGCCTGCGCGCCAGGGCAACAGCAGCCACCAGGCCGCGCTGCTTAACCGCCCTTTTTCATCTTTTTGCAGCGCTCTTACACCCAAAACGGCATACGAGAGCGAAACAATCAGCAAGGCAATGGCAGGCCACCACAGCCAGTACGTCAGGTTGGTTCCCACCAGACACACCAGCGCGCCCGCAAAATAGCGCCCTGCCAGCGTGAGATGTTTTCCGCCAGCCCATTGCCAGCGCCATTTGCCCTGCGCGGGGATCAGCCAGTCAATCAGCATGCCGACCGCCAGACCCGTTAGCACATCAATGGCATGATGCTGCCAGGTCGTCAGCACAGAAACCGCGATCAGCAAAAACCAGCCGGTACTTAGCGCCCGCCAGCCGCCGCTCAGATGGCGGTTGAAATGCCGCCACAGCAGCCAGCATAAAATAATATGCAGTGAGGGCGACTGGTTGTAGGGCAAATCAAACTGTTCAAGCTGACCGAATAACCAGCCCGCCAGACCATTAATTTCCGGTCTGACAAAGGTAAAACGCAGTGGAAACAGCAGGAAACCGGCGCAGGCGATAAGCGATGCCAGCGCCAGTCGCCCGACCAGGCGGCGTTGTTCATTCAGCGAAGTGCAAATAAACAGCGACAGGCCGTACAACAGGTCCAGACTCCAGTAGGGAATGATGGTGAACGGCACAAACGGAATATGCCGCTCCCAGTCAAAAACGATGCTGCCGATGCCGTCTCGTCCGGCGGTGAATTGATTAACCTGACCGTAGGTCAGAAAGAAAAACGGCGCGAGCAACAGCAGCCAGCCGATACCCTGAACAAAAATGGGGCGTTGAACCGTCATGATGTGCGACGCACCGCCATTGAGACAGTGAAAATGCCCCACTCATCGATCAACTGGGCGCATTTATCGAACCCCGCCTCGTGTACCAGCGCATCCATTTCCCCCTGGGTGCGCACGCGCATTACCCACGCTTTACCGTCTTTGTGGCTGGTGAGCGACCAGGCGATGGTTTTTAACTGCGGATGCCAGGGCTGCCCGGTGTAGATCAGAATGCCGCCCGGTTCTATGGCATCCGCCAGCCCGGCAAGCGAGTTTCGCACCAGCGTGTTGTCTGGAAACAGTTCGTACAGACCGGAGACAATGCCCAGCGTCGGACGCGGCTCAAGCGAGGCCAGTTCCGTACGGTTAAAGGCATCTCCCCGTTCAAAACGCGCCCTTCCCGCCATCCCGCGCTGCGCAATCATCTCCTGGCCTTTCAGCACGTTCAGCTCGCTGTAGTCGCGCAGTAATATTTCGCTCACCGCCGTTTCGCCTTGCAGCGCATCGAGCACGTAGCGGCCGTGACCGGCGGCGATATCAACCACCCGCACGGTCGTTCCCTGCGAGTTCAGTTGCGCGACTGCCTGTTGGATCAACATTTGAAGATGGGCTTTACGCTGGCGAATGCCTTTCCAGCCGACGCTGTTGAGGTAATTTTTATCAATCAGACGCCCCAGCGCGCTGCTGCCCTGCGGCTGATTGCGATAGACGTAGTCCAGCGTGCTACCTGAGTCAAAACCGGTTTCAAACCCCACCCGAACGCCCGCAGACTGCGTGCCCAGCATCTTCATGCCGTAGCGCAAACTGCGGTACGCGAGATCGTCGACAGAAAACGGTTCTGGTCCGCCGCTTAATATCCGCCAGTTGTCGGCGCCAGGACTCCAGCGGTCTTCGTGACGATAGTCGAAGAATTGCGGCGGCTTCGCGTAGAGCGTGTCGATAAAATCGCGCATTTTGTCAAAGGCCAGATGACGCTCTTTTTCGCCCAGCGTGTCGTGATAAAAACCGGGTAACACATGCAATTCTTTGTGCGGATTGCGCAGACGCTGATAAAAATCGATCTGAGGCTGACGATGCACAACGAAATCTTCGCCAGAGACCAGCAGTTGTACCGGCAACGTAATCGCGCCAGCATCGCTGACAATACGTTCCGCCGTTTTGTAGAGATCGAGCAGGATATTGACGGCAATCGGGCGGGTAATCAGCGGGTCCTGATTGAAACTCGCCACCCGCTCGTGATCGTGCGTCAGATACTTGCCTTTGACATAGGAATTTACGAAGAAAAGTCCGCGCAGGCGGTGCATCAGCGCAAGCCCCTGGCGGGCAAACGGGACGTACAACTTCACCTTAAACGCCGGTGATGCCAGCACCATCCCGCGAATTCGTGGAGCATAGTCATGGGCCCAGGTCGCCGCCATCACCGCGCCAACACTTTGCGCAACGACCACGACCTCTTCCAGTGCCGCCTGGCTGTCGGCAGCGGCAAAACGCACAAACTCATCAACATCCTTCACCGAACGCGCCAGCGACGGACTGTATCCTCGCACGCCAGGTGAACGCCCATGCCCCCGCGCATCCCAGGCATAAAACGCGGTGTCTGGCATCGCCAGTTCGTCGACAATATGCTGCAGACGCCCGGAATGTTCGTGCCCGCGATGAAACAGAACAATCACTTTGGCGGCGGTCCCTTCCGCCTGTGCTGGCCAGTGGCGATAAAACAGTTCGCAATTGTCGCTGGTCAGAAAATGCCGTTCATCCGGCGTGCGATGTGGGTTCATGAGCGTAGTTTCCTGTTGTTTGTTGCTGAAGCGCCAACAGTTGTTGCTTCAGTTCATCCATAAACACGTTTTTTTCCGGGTGACAAGGCAGCGCCTCACCCACACAGACGTCAATAAAAAGCGGGAGAGGAATACGATTTCCCCGCGCCATCACCTGTTCTGTACCGCGCAGCCAGACAGGAATAATCGGAACGTCCGGCACCCGTTGACTGAGATGCCACAGCCCGGATTTCAGCGGCGACAGTTTACCTGGCTCGCCCCGCGTCCCTTCCGGAAAGATAATCAATATTTTGTTGTCGCGAAGCGCCTGTTCACACTGTGCCAGCGGATTGGCTTCGCCCCCCTGGCGAGTGATGGGGATAATATTGATGATATTGAGCGCAAACCAGGCCATCCATTTGTTGCGCAGGAAATAGTCGGCAGCCGCGACCGGATGGATCTGCGCCTGACGGCGTAACGGAAACAGCGACAACAGTGCAAACACATCCATATGGCTGTTGTGATTCGCCACGATGATCGCCGGTCCGTTTTGCGGTAAGCGTTGCCGATGTTTGACCCGCAGCCCCAGCCACAGCCAAATCACCGGCCAGACGATACACAATGAGAACAACGTTCTAAGCAGTTTTGTCATCATAGGTTAGTAACAAAAATAACGGATGAAATGAAAGAAGACCGGCGCGGTGAAGATCAGCGAGTCCAGTCGATCGAGGATCCCGCCGTGGCCGGGCAATAGCGTCCCACTGTCTTTCACGCCGATATCACGCTTGATGGCCGACATCACCACATCGCCACAGAATCCGGTCACCCCGATTATCACCCCGGCAAGCAGCGCCATCGGCCAGCTTAACGGCGTGAGTAATGGCCCGAGCAACAGCGCCGCCAGCGCCGTAGTCGCCACACCGCCCACTAAACCTGCCAGCGTTTTATTGGGGCTGACCGTCGGCGTCACCTTGATGCGTCCGATGGATTTCCCCCACAGGTACTGGGCAATGTCGTTAAACTCCGTTAAGCCGACCAGAAAGAGAACCAGTAACGCGCCGGTTTGTTTGTCGTCAGCAGGCAGCACCAGCAGAAACGCGACGTGACTAAAGGCGAACACAGTCGTCATCAGACTCCAGTGAAGCTGAGAAGCGGTACGCAAAAATCCCTGCGTATCACCGGCGATCACCATCCGCGCTGGTAAAAATAAAAAGACATACACCGGAATAAACACCACAAACATGCCGTACCAGCCAATGCCGATCAGCCAGTAGTTAATGGGAATGGCGATAAACATCCATAACAGCGGCATACGATCGGAATGACGCGAAGGCACCAGCGTCAAAAACTCTTTTAACGCCATAAAACTGACGATCGCGAAAAAGGTCAGCGCCAGCCAGCGCGGACTTAACATCGCCAGCGAAAACAAGATGATAATGACCCACCAGGTGCGGATACGTAACGTAAGCTCGCGCCAGTCTTTGCCGGGACGCCGCCACACCAGCAGCATGTTCACCACCGTTGCCAGCATTAAGAGAGCAAAAATGACCGCCAGTGATTTTTCCAGCAACATCATTTCGCCCCCTCTTCACGCAATGCACTTCGGCAACGGTTCACCACCGTCCACAACAGCAGCGCTATCGCCAGCGCCCAGACAAGGTTATTCCACTGCACAAGTTGGGGCCAGATGGCCAGCGCCAGCCCCCACGCGCCAAACACCAATGCCCTGTCGCTTTTGCCCAACGGACCGCTGTAGCTACGAACACCGTTAATGGTTTGCACCAGGACGCCGCAGAATTCCGTCATCGCTGCACAGAACAGCATCATCAACACCAGCGCCAGAGAACTGGCGGGCAGAAACAGAAACGGCAGGTAAAGTGCAATGTCTGACACGACATCGCCCACTTCATTAAGAATAGCGCCAAGGCGAGATTGTTGATGGCATTCTCGCGCCAGCATACCGTCCAGCGCGTTGAGCGCCATGCGGACAAACAACACCACCGGCAGCAGGAAAAACAGTTTTGGCTCGGGGAAGTAACTCAATATCGCCCCGGTGACCAGGGAAAGTGCCATTGCGGCGAGGGTCACGTGATTCGCCGTCACATGGCGTCGGTTCAGCCAGAACATCAGCGGACGCAGAAGTGCCTGAAACGCGGGTTTTATCTGATAAAGCGTCATTACCTTTCCCTGATAATTGATAGACTTCCCTATAGTGTATCAAGTATTAACAATGGGCTAACGCTTTTCACCCTGGCGGTGAGTATTTCCGAAATGACTCGCAGAAAAATGATAACAAGTGAGCGTCATCGTCGCGCGTCTGCCACCGGTTGGCAGGTATCTGGCAAATCTGACAAATAACCTGGCAAATGCAAGCAAACCGTTTCCACGGCCATATTGCTATGTTAGCGATAGATAAACCGCACACAAAAGCGGTCACAAACGCAGAACAACACAACAAGACGAGGTTATATATGGACCTGACTCCCCGCAAAACAGCGCTGGCGTTGGCTGTCGCCCTGCTGTGCTCCTGGCAGTCGCAGGCATTCGCACATGGCAGTGAAGCACATATGCTGCCAATGACAAAAACCCTGCAGGATTTTGGTGCAGATGTGCAGTGGGATGACTACGCGCAGATGTTTACCATCAGCAAAGACGGCGCTTTCGTTAAAGTTAAGCCGGGAGCGAAAACAGCCATCGTCAATGGTAAATCCCTGACGTTACAGGTTCCGGTGGTGATGAAGAACCAAAAAGCCTGGATCTCCGACGGCTTTATTAATGAAGTTTTTCAGTCCGATCTGGACCAAACCTTCCAGGTGGAAAAGCGCCCCCATCCGCTTAACTCGCTGACCGCCGACGAGATCAAACAGGCCGTCGAGATCGTCAAAACTTCGCCTGATTTCAAACCGAATACCCGCTTTACCGAAATTTCGCTGCGTGAACCGAACAAAGAGGAAGTCTGGGATTTCGCCCTGAACGGAACCCCGGTGAAACAGCCCCGTAAGGCCGATGTCATCATGCTGGATGGCAAAAATATCATTGAAGGCGTGGTCTCCCTGGATGACAAAAAGATTGAATCCTGGACTCCCATCAAAGATGCCCACGGCATGGTCTTGCTGGACGATTTCGCTACCGTACAAAACGTGATTAATGGCAGCGAAGAGTATGCCCAGGCGCTGGCAAAACACGGCATCACCGACCCGAAAAAAGTGATCACCACCCCGCTGACCGTCGGCTACTTTGACGGCAAAGATGGCTTAAAACAGGATGCGCGCTTACTGAAAGTGATCAGCTATCTGGATGTCGGCGACGGTAACTACTGGGCGCATCCGATTGAAAACCTCGTCGCCGTGGTCGATCTTGAGCAGAAGAAAATCATCAAAATTGAAGATGGCCCGGTGATTCCGGTTCCGTTGACGCCGCGTGCGTATGACGGTCGCGATCGCCATGCCCCGACGGTAAAACCGCTGCAAATCGTCGAGCCTGAAGGCAAGAACTACACCATTACTGGCGACATGATCCACTGGCAAAACTGGGACTTCCACCTGCGCCTGAATTCGCGCGTCGGACCGATCATTTCAACCGTCACGTTTAACGATAACGGTAAGAAGCGCAAAGTGATGTACGAAGGATCGCTCGGCGGCATGATCGTGCCTTACGGCGACCCGGGCATTGGCTGGTATTTTAAAGCCTACCTGGATTCCGGCGATTACGGGATGGGGACACTGACCTCGCCTATCGAGCGCGGTAAAGATGCGCCGGGCAACGCCGTACTGCTGAATGAAACTATCGCGGACTACACCGGTAAACCGACCGAGATCCCGCGCGCCGTGGCTATTTTTGAGCGCTACGCGGGCCCGGAATATAAGCACCAGGAGATGGGGCAACCTAACGTCAGTACTGAACGTCGTGAACTGGTGGTGCGTTGGATCAGTACCGTCGGCAACTATGACTACATTTTTGACTGGGTTTTCCATCAGAACGGCACTATCGGTATTGATGCTGGCGCCACCGGGATTGAAGCGGTGAAAGGCGTACAAGCGAAAACGATGCACGATCCAAGCGCAAAAGACGATACCCGTTACGGTACGCTTATCGATCACAATATTGTCGGTACCACCCATCAGCATATTTATAACTTCCGCCTGGATTTAGACGTCGATGGCGAGAATAACAGCCTGGTGGCCATGGATCCGGTGGTGAAACCTAACACCGCTGGCGGGCCGCGTACCAGCACCATGCAGATTGATCAGTACAACATCAGTAATGAGAAAGATGCCGCACAGAAATTTGACCCAGGCACCATCCGTTTACTGAGTAACACCAACAAAGAAAACCGCATGGGCAACCCGGTGTCCTATCAGATCATTCCTTACGCAGGCGGTACCCACCCTGTGGCGACAGGCGCGAAATTCGCCCCGGATGAGTGGATCTACCACCGTCTGAGCTTTATGGACAAACAGCTGTGGGTCACGCGTTACCATGCCGATGAACGTTTCCCGGAAGGCAAATACCCGAACCGTTCAACGCATGATACGGGGCTTGGCGAGTACACCAAAGACAACGAGTCGCTGGACAATACCGACACCGTGGTCTGGATGACAACCGGCACCACCCACGTTGCCCGCGCGGAAGAGTGGCCGATTATGCCAACCGAATGGGTTCATACCCTGTTGAAACCGTGGAACTTCTTTGACGAAACGCCGTCGTTAGGGGCGAAGAAAGAGAAGTAACGTTGGGGATGTGAAAAACGGCGCGCTGCGCCGTTTTTTTTATCCTTGCATAAACACCGACGCCAGTAGAAGTGGTCAGCAACCGATTTTGGCTTTACCTGATTTTCTATGGATTTAAATTTAACAAAACGGGCGGAGGTTTCTTTTTGGGAGCGTCGTCATCGAAGTCAATTCCACCGGCTATACAGGTGATTTTTGCGGGGATAAGGGTGCGAGAGAAGAGTACAACTTGCTCAATTTTCTGATGATGGGATATCTGGCCTGGATATGAGGTGCCCGGTAAACTACACGCTACCGGGCACCCCATCAGAGATTAATAGCGTACGCACACCGACTTGGTTTCACACCAGCCGTCCAGCCAGTCAGGGCCGAAATCACGCCCGGTGCCGGACTGTTTCATTCCGCCAAATGGCAGGTTGGCATCGATCAGCGTATGGCTGTTAACCCACACCGTTCCGGCTTGTAAACGGTCGGTATATTCCAGCGCTTTGCTGATATTTTGCGTCCAGACACTCGCCGTCAGACCGTATTCCGTATCGTTCGCCAGTTGAAGCGCTTCTTCGCCATCCGCCACGCGTACGAGGTTGACGACCGGACCGAACACTTCTTCTCGCGTCAGACGCAGTTTGGCATCCGGGTTCACCACCAGCGTCGGCGTCACGTAGTACCCTTTCGAATCCGGAATTGCCGCACCGGAGAGAAGCTCTGCATGGTTGGCACGGGCATCATCGAGGAAAGTCTGTACCTTGTCGCAGTGCGCCCGGGAAACCAGCGGGTTAATCTGCGCCTGTAGCGACATCCCCGGCCCGATAGTCAACGATTTGACAGCCTGCTCAAAGCCACTCACCAGCGTGTCAAAAAGCGGGGCTTCAATATAAATACGCGAACTGGCCGCACACACCTGCCCCTGATTCAGGAAGCTTCCGGTCATCAGACCTTCAATCACCCACTGCGGGTCGGCATCTTTCAGTACAATCGCCGGATTTTTACCGCCTAACTCCAGCGTCACGCCCGTCAGCCGGTCTGCGGCCGAACGCGCGATGTTTTTCCCCGTCGCCGTTGAGCCCGTAAAGCTGACTTTCGCGATATGCGGATGGGTGGTTAGCGCTGCGCCGCACACCGCGCCGCTGCCAGTGACCACGTTGAAGACGCCATCCGGGATCCCCGCTTCTGTCGCCAGTTCCGCGACGCGCAGCAGCGTGAGCGGCGTAGTTTCAGACGGTTTGATAACGATTGAGCATCCTGCCGCCAGCGCAGGCATCACTTTCCACATTCCGATCATCAGCGGGAAGTTCCACGGCACAATCCCGGCGACCACCCCCACCGGCTCTTTACGCGTCCAGGCCTGATAACGCGCGCCTTGCGGCAGTGGAATCGAAAGATCCAGCGTTTTACCGGCAATTTTGGTCGTTAACCCGGCGGTATAGCGCATCCAGTTCAGCGTGCAACCGACTTCGAATGCCCGGGCAATCGCGATCGATTTCCCCTGCTCCAGCGTTTCGAGCTGTGCCAGCTCCTCGCTGTGCTGTTCGACCAGATCGGCGAAACGCAGCAGGATCCGCTCACGTTCTGCCGGTAATTTTCCTGCCCAGGTGCGAGAAACAAAAGCACGCCAGCCGGACATCACCGCGCGATCGACATCGGCGACGCTGGCGTCTGCCGTTGAGCCAATCACCTCACCGGTGGCCGGGTTGTAGAGACTAAGCCGCTTATCGCCATCGGAGGGCGTCTGGCGCCCATCAATCCAGAGCCCATGCTGCCTGTCCAGAAAGTGTTGTACCGCTGCGAGGACGGTGACCTGTGTATCAGACATACATTCTCCTTAGTATTGCAGGTTGTCCAGACAGTCTATGCCGCCTTCACGAAACCGGCTTTTTGCTCTGTGACAATCGCTTTGTTTGCTGTGACAGGCTCCGCAAATACCAAGAATAACCCTTACAAACGCTATGCCCGGCGAGCGTTATTTCCTATAGTCACCCACAACGCCCTTGCTATTTGCAACATTACCGCAACAGAAATAAAACAATGCATAAGGCAGCGAGATAAAAATGGCTGGTGTGAGCGAGAAAGACCAATACGAACAGTGGCTGGCGCAGATCAATCAGGTTTGCGGCAGCTTTGCTGCCCGCCCATTGGCGGGAGAATTTGTTGGCGAACTGGAATCCAGTTTTGCCAACAATCTGAAGTTAAGCACGGTCACGGTGGGAGGGGTAAACCTGTTTCGTACCCGCCAGGAAATTAAGCACAGCAATGACGCCTGGTTTTATACCGTGTTCCAGCTCGACGGTAAGGCCGTGATGGAACAAGACGATCGCCAGATTGAACTTGAAACCGGCGACATTACGCTCATTGACGCCTCGCGCCCCTGCTCTTTTTACTGGCCGGCAAAAGCCCGTCAGGTTTCACTGTTGCTGCCACGGCAGATGCTCGAACAACACTTTCGCTTTCAGGAAGTCAGTTGTGCGCAAAAGCTCTCGCGGGATCTGCCTACCGTGCAACTGAGTCACCGACTTTTGCAGGAAAGCATGAGCAACACGGGCATGAGCGAGACAGAAAGCGAAGCGGCGCTGGAAGCGATCGTGTGTCTGTTACGGCCGGTCCTGCAACAGCAGGAGACCTTGCAGCCGCGTAAAGAGCGGCAGTTTCGCAATGTATTGTCGCTGATCGACGCGCATATTCAGTCAGAGACGCTACGCCCGGAATGGGTCGCCACCGAGAGTGGTATGTCGGTACGCAGTTTATACCGCATGTTCGCGGATAAAGGTCTGGTGGTGGCGCAATACATTAAAAATCGCCGTCTTGATCTTTGCGCCCAAATGCTGCGTACGGCTAACGGAGAAGAGAAACTGGCGGGTATTGGCTATGCCTGGGGATTTACCGATCATAGCCATTTTTCGACGGCGTTTAAGCAGCGCTTCGGCATTTCGCCGGGAGAATACCGTAAGCGCTATCGCTAATTACTTTTTCATCCATTTCCCGTTGATGCCCTGAACATACTCGCCGGGCTTCGCACGGTCGACCAGCTTTTGCCCTGCCATTTTCGCCACTTCATCAACCGGAATATGATTGGTTTCGGCCAGTTGCTGATAGCTGGCGCTGCGCGCCTCATTAATTTTTTTCACCAGAGTTTGTGTTTCCGCGTCGTTTTTCAGCGCGACCAGATAGCCATTCAACGTTTCCCCGACGCGCCCCTGGGTTCGGGCATCGTTGAGGGTCAACGCCATCACATTGCCGCTCAGCAAACTCAGAATAAGCACCGTCAGTGTTAGCTGTTTTTTCATCATGACCTCAGAATAAATCGCTGCGCGACTTCAGTAAGCTTTCCACGTCTTTATCCACTTTGATATGAATCTCATGTTCAATTTTGACATTCATATTAATGGTGATGGGCTCTTTCGGTGCGGCGACTTCAATACGGGGCGTACAGCCGGTCACTAACGCAGAGGCACACAGCGCCAGCATGGCAGTCATCATTTTCATTGTGGTTCCTCACATTCCTTGCCTTCCGGGCAATGGGTTTCTGGCAACGCTGTATTTTGTTCTAGCCATGCCTGTAAATTGTCGCCAAAACGCAGGCTGCGCCAGAGCGTAAACACATTTTCTTCATGGGTGTAGTTCAGGTTTACCCGCCCCACTTTTCCATCAACGCGACTGCTGCCCGCAATCGTCGCCTGCATGGTCAATACACCCAAATTATCTAAATTGATTTTCGTCCAGGAATGGGCAATTTCCATATAACGTAGCCAGTTGATCGCGGCACCCGCAGCCATATTGTCTTTGACCACGGCATCGGCAGTGTCTTTATCAATTCGCAAAGTCATGGGGCCAGGATTCGTCAGCCAGCCATCTTTGATGATCCATTTTTCATTGTTTAACCACAGCGGTAACGCACCGCTAACCGGGCCAGACATGGCGAACTGTTTCGGGTTAACAGCGCTGATAAGCTCGCTTGACGAGATGTTCTGTACCCGCAGGAGTGCCGGATCGTGCTGTGGCATCCGCAACTGCTGCATGGTGACTTTCCCGCCCAACACATCGACGCTGACATCGCTTAACAGCAGAGGATCCTCTTCGCTCCAGGGATAATTCCCCTGCAGATCGGCCGTTATATTTTTCGCCGTCACCTGGTTGATGACTTCAGCGATACGCAACGACACCGGCCCCCGCGTCCCCAGTTGCCAGACGCCTGCGCTAAAACGAAACGGCAGCACAAAATCCACGCCATTGATTTCGTTGTCAGGCATCCACGCGCTACCGCCTTTCAGCACGCCGTGACCGCCCGCTTCAAAACCCTGCTCTTGCGCGGCAGAGAATGCAATCTGCGCATACAGCTCGCCTTCGCGTAATTTCATCTTCCATTCAGGCGGTATTAACGGCTGAAAGACCGTCAGTGACTGCTTTGGCCACCAGGCCTGCCCGCGCAGACGTACGCCATCCCAGCGCCCGATCACCCGTACCGGACCGATAGCCCCCGCGTGCAGATCGCCTTTATATTGGAAAAACGTCGGATCGCGACCTTCGACGCTGAATTTCAACGTTGAAGGCGGTAACACACTGCCGCCGGTAAAGGTTGTTTTCCCCGCATCAAAGGACAATGCGCCGCTAAAGGCGGGTTTCTTCGCGTCGCGAACCCACACTACCGGCTGTTCGAGTATCAGACGCGGGCTGTCCACCTTCATGGTGCCGTACTGCAGTTGGTCAAATCCGGTAGACAGATCGGTGAGGGTGATCGTTTCGTCATGCCACTCGCCCCGACCGGCGACGTCCCAGTGGGCATGCATCGGGGTAAAACTGCCCGTTCCCCAGTAGCGCCACTGCCAGCGCCCCGCGTCCGGAAGAAAGTCATTCGCCATGCCATCCAGGTGCAGGACAAAATCACCCATTTTATTCTCGTGAGCGCGCAAAATGGCCTGCAAGCGGCCATCGACCCCACGCGGCGTCACCTTCACGCCCGCCAGCGGCCAGCGGATCTCATCAATATCCAGAGAGTCGATGACCCGACCACGGGAACGCAGCAATGCGCCTGGCGCGAAGTCCAGTTGCGGCGCGGCCAGACTCCCGGTGAGTTGTGCAGGCAAAATGGCGTAGAAAATCAGATCGCCCTGTTTCGCTTCCCCGGTGACCTGCAATGGCATCTCACTGTTATCCATGCTGAGTTTCCCCGGTCCGAACGTCAGCACCGCGTTCCCTTTCCCCGCATCACCCTGGGTAAGCACGTTCAACCGCCCGCTCACGAGCGCATTTTCGGGTCCGGCCTGCCAGTTCTCTATTTTGAGCCCCATCCGCCCGCTGAGCGGAAAGCCCTGATATGGCCACGCCCAGCGCCCGTCGCTAATGGTGAACTGTTGACGCGTCACTTCCCAGGGGAGATCCAGCAGCGGATCCGGATTATCGCGCGCCATCACCACCAGTTGCCCGGCGTTGTCCTGCCAGTCAATTTCGGCATCCACCAACGAGGGTTCTTGCGGCAAACTGAGTGTGGTCACGGCATGGCCGCTCACGGGCAGCCCATCGGGCACGAGCGGCAGAGTGAACTCCCCGACCAGTTTCACCGGCGGCTGTTGCTCGAAAGCGGACACTTCCAGTTCACTGACGGTGAGCGTCTGCCCGCGCAGGTGACCCTGGAATGTGACTTTATCGCCCTGATAACGGAGTTGCTGGAGAGTGGGCGTCAGAGAGACAGACAGTTTCCCCTGCCACTCCTGCCAGGGCGAAAGGATAATTTTGTCGATATTAATCCAGGTATTCGGCAGCATCGACTGCCATTCAGCCAGCGTTTTGGGGGCTGCAGGTGATTGTGTGGCCTCGGGGAGTTTTGCCAGACAGGCTGAATCAAGCTCGATTGTGCCAACGTTTAACCGCCAGCGGCTCGGGTGAGAAAGTCCGGCCTCGGTGACCTTCGCTAACTGGCAGTCGCCGACCAGGTAGCGCAGTTCAGGAATATGTAATCCATCACGCGTAAGACGCGGACTCTTATCCAACGCGATACGCGTACCCACGGGCAGCCAGATCCCTGCCAGTGTGGGAACCCATAACCCCAGCGTCATAATCAACGTCAGCGGTATCAGGGTCAATAATAGAAGTAGTGCGAGAACGGCTTTATATTTACCCTTCATGGGTAGTTAATGTCCTGATTTAGCAAAAAATATAGCCGGTTAAGGCCCGTATTGTGGCATGTTTGATGGTTCACTTGAACAAGGCGCCACTAATAAGGATAGATGCTCTTGAATTATATGTAATATTTATAGAGTACAGATTTTTCATAAAGATATCTAATTAATCAGATACATAGCACTCAAGGCCCTCGCGGCAATAGTGTGCAATTTTGCTGCCAAATACCCCACAAGCCCCCCAGATACCCCCAGAATCTGGATATCTGACGCCAGATAAGTGCGATTCCCGAAGCGCTTTCCAGAACCCCAATTCTCTCATTGACGGTGAACATCAACGCAAGCGCCGCGGGATGTACACTGAGCGATACAGTCGCAGGAGTATTCTTCGATCAGTTTTTGGGGTTGCTTATCATTCATTCCGGAATCGGTTGCCTGTGAGTACCACGTAGCCCATCTCTCATCTTTACCCGACTCGCTATGAAGGGAGTAAACCGTACAAGGCGGATTAAGACGCTACGACGGCGAGTGGTGGAGGCGTTATTCTGAACACGTCTGGTTTCAGTATCGCTTTAATATATAAGGGCAAAAAAACAAACAAACGATCCACAGATGCCTCAGCATCTTTTTATACAGATAGCAAACTTAATTTAGTCCGAAAAAAAAGCAAATTTAATCAAAAATGTAATATGTAAAATTGACATAATATTATGATATCTTTTATTGAGCATCATCATGATCACTTCATTGCAAACAAAACACAAAAATAATATAACGCTTTTTTCACTATTATCTATCAGTGCATTCTTGCTTCTGTGGCTCACGCCTTTAAACAACAACCATTACGCGCTTTCACTCTACCCAATCATTGCCACTTTTACGGGTGCCCTGTACATCCAGATAGGTAGCTTTATGATAATGAATTATTTAAGCTACCGTAAAAACAAACATCTACTGCCCCTGGCATGCGCGTTTCATAGTTCAGGGATACTTTTATTTATTGCACTCTACATTTATTTCGCACATTCAGTTCCTAAGAGTATCATTTTTAATGACATTGCTATATTACATACTCTGCGAACAACGCTCACTACCGGTTTGTTTATCGTCGCCCTATATTTATATAAAAAAGAAAAAAACCAACAAAAATATCAAAAAGTTATTGTTTGTTCCGTTTTCCTCTGGTGCATTTTACATCTGGTAGTCGCTGTTCTTTACTCAACCAATACACTGCCACTGTCTTTACAACTGATCGATCCTGTCACCTTCGAGTGGTTATTTCCCTGGCACGGATTGGTTATCTGCTTTTTTATCTCACTTTGGGTAGGTATCGTGTACTTTATCCTCAGCCTGACTCAACTAAAAAACCAGTTCTGGCTTAGCATGTCTCTCGTGGCGTTGAGCAACCTACTGATTTTTACTACGTTATTTAAATATTCCTATATGAACTCAGCTGGCTGGTATCTGGCCCGGGGAGTGGAATGCCTGAGTTCAATGGCGGTGATGACCGTATTAATGTCCGATATATTCCATCGCTTTAAAGCGTCACGCCAGGCCTATGAGCTTTCGTACGAGAATTCAGTTCGCGATCCCATGACCCGCCTGTTTAATCGCGGATTTTTTTATAATTCGCTAAGCCATGAAATCAAAAGTATTCACCCACAAAAGCCACTCAGTATCATTTTTTGCGATATTGATCATTTCAAATCAGTGAATGATACGTGGGGGCATTTGCAGGGAGACAGAGTCATTATCAAACTTGCAGAATTAATGGTAAATCTGGTTCGGGAGCGCGATATCGTTGCCAGAATTGGGGGGGAGGAGTTTGCGATTCTACTCCCTGACTGTGATTCAGAAAGTGCGCAAAATATTGCCGAAAGGATGCGAAAACAGATAGAGCAGGCAACCCCCGCAACAACGAACGGTGATTTCCCACGAACCATCACTGTCAGCCTGGGGATCGTTTCTTCGGTTGATTGTGCGGTGGCTGCCGAGCAACTCGCTGATTGGGCAGATCGCGCACTCTATATGGCAAAAAACCAGGGGCGCAATCAGGCTGTCGTCTTTCCCCATGCACTGATGTCGCAAAGTACCGTGTGATCGTCGATTGGCCACAGCCTCCATTCTCCTGAATGGAGGCATCACCTCCCCCCTCAGTCAACAACCCAAATCACATCAACGAATGCCTGTGGCGCTGTCTCAGGGTGTCGAAAGTAAAGAACGCGATCTGATTTTAATGAGCTACGTGCATGGACTACAGATGCTCTAGAATTATTCATTATGTCTATGTCTATCAATTACTTTTTAGATTTTGTAAGATAATTTTAATCATGTTAATGTGAAGCCATTATCACTGGAGAAAGTCTTATGAAACTCGCTATCTATAGCACTAAACAGTACGACAAGAAGTACTTGCAGCAGGTTAACGAGGAATTTGGTTTTGAACTTGAATTTTTTGACTTTCTGCTGACCGAAAAAACAGCAAAAACGGCGTATGGCTGCGAAGCGGTGTGTATTTTTGTTAACGATGACGGCAGCCGTCCGGTGCTGGAAGAGCTGAAAAAGCATGGCGTTAAGTACATCGCCTTGCGTTGTGCCGGGTTCAATAATGTGGATCTGGATGCGGCAAAAGAACTGGGGCTGCAGGTTGTGCGTGTCCCAGCCTATTCTCCTGAAGCCGTGGCTGAACATGCGATAGGCATGATGATGACGCTCAACCGTCGTATCCACCGCGCTTATCAGCGCACCCGTGATGCGAACTTCTCTCTGGAAGGTCTGACCGGTTTTACGATGCACGGTAAAACCGCCGGGGTAATCGGTACGGGGAAAATTGGCGTTGCCACGCTGCGTATTCTGAAAGGGTTTGGCATGCGTCTGCTGGCGTTCGATCCCTATCCCAGCGCCGCAGCCCTTGAACTGGGCGTCGAGTACGTCGATCTCCCCACTCTGTTTGCCGAATCGGACGTGATCTCCCTGCACTGTCCGTTAACGCCGGAGAACTACCATTTGCTCAACCACGCTGCATTTGATCAAATGAAAAATGGCGTGATGGTCATTAACACCAGTCGTGGCGCGCTGATCGATTCCCAGGCGGCAATCGATGCGTTGAAAAACCAGAAAATTGGTTCACTGGGGATGGACGTTTACGAGAACGAACGCGATCTGTTCTTTGAAGACAAATCGAATGATGTGATTCAGGATGACGTTTTCCGTCGCCTTTCAGCCTGCCATAACGTGCTGTTCACGGGACATCAGGCCTTCCTGACGGCTGAAGCGTTGATCAGCATTTCTGAAACGACGTTACAGAACCTGAATCAGCTTTCCAACGGCGAAACCTGCCCGAACGCACTGTTCTAACCTTTTCGCTCCCCTGCCGTCAGGGGAGCATTTTCAGATAATCACCAATGATTTATCTGACCATATTATTATTATGGTAAATATTCCCCATTATCGAATGTAGAGAACCGTCATGCAAAAAATCGTCACGCTGGTTGCACTCAGCATGCTAATGGCTGGTTGTGTGAGTAACAGCAAAGTGTCCGTTAACAGCGATCAGCTTCAGCACCACCGTTTTGTTCTTGAGAGCGTTAACGGCAAGCCGTTCCCCGCCAGTAAAAATCCCCCGGAACTCAGTTTTGGTGAAAAGATGACGGTTTCGGGAAAAATGTGTAATCGCTTCTCCGGCGAAGGCAAACTGTCTGACGGCGAACTGAAAGTGAAAGAGATGGCGATGACGCGCATGATGTGTGCCGATCCGCAGTTAAACGAACTGGATAACACTATCAGCACCATGCTCAGGAAAGGTGCGCAGGTAGACTTAACCGCCAACCAGTTGACACTGGCGACGGCGGAACAGACGTTAACGTATAAACTGTCAGATTTAGTGCAGTAAATCGGCTGCGATTAATAGCTGCCGCAGCTCCCGGCGGCGAGCGACTGTTCACTACAGCGTTTGCCGTTGGGTAATGCGCACATGCCGATGGCCGAACCATCAAGCTGGCGAGCTACTGAGAGCGAACCGCCAATCATGGCGCAACTAGCCTCACCAGAGCTGGACATTGCCGCTCTTAACCCGGGCGTCACATGCGCTGCCGTTGCCTGCTGAACAGGTTCACTACTGCAGGCCGACAATAATAAGGCGGCACACCCCACCAAAAATGCTGCGCGCATTTCTCTCCCCTCTAAAAATTTACCCAGGACAACACCGCCATAAATAATAGGCAGCGGAATCTGCGGCGTCGAGAGGCAATGTGCGCATTTATGCGCCCTGGTTACATTTTCTGGCAATTTTTTTCGCGTCTGTTTGATCAAACACTTCATTCTTTTTAATGCATGGACACAAAAGCGAAAATGCGGCCCGACGGAGTTTGCTAAAATTAGTGCATAACTACAGGACTCGCCGATGTTTCGCGCGTCCCTTTATTTTGCGCAATGTAAGGGTGTCATATGATTACTATTGACGGTAATGGCGCGGTTGCTTCAGTCGCATTCCGTACCAGTGAAGTTATCGCCATCTACCCGATTACGCCAAGTTCAACAATGGCTGAGCTGGCAGATGCCTGGGCCGGAGACGGGCTTAAAAACGTGTGGGGGGACACCCCGCGCGTCGTAGAAATGCAGTCGGAAGGCGGCGCAATCGCCACTGTTCACGGCGCATTACAGACCGGGGCATTGTCTACCTCGTTTACGTCCTCGCAGGGTCTGCTGCTGATGATCCCGACGCTGTACAAACTGGCGGGTCAGCTTACCCCGTTTGTCCTCCATGTTGCTGCCCGTACCCTCGCCACACACGCGCTGTCTATTTTCGGCGACCATTCCGACGTGATGGCCGTTCGCCAGACCGGTTGCGCCCTACTGTGTGCCAGCAGCGTTCAGGAAGCCCAGGATTTTGCGCTGATTTCGCACATTGCTACCCTGAAAAGCCGCGTGCCGTTTATTCATTTCTTTGATGGTTTCCGTACCTCACATGAGATTAATAAAATTGTCCCGCTGGCCGATGACACGATCCTCAACCTGATGCCGCAGGCTGAAATTGATGCGCACCGCGCCCGCGCACTGAATCCGGAGCATCCGGTGATCCGCGGTACGTCGGCCAACCCGGACACCTACTTCCAGTCTCGCGAGGCGACCAACCCGTGGTATAACGCCGTTTACGACCACGTTGAACAGGCGATGGATGACTTCGCCGCCGCCACCGGGCGTCAGTACAAACCGTTTGAGTACTACGGTCACCCGCAGGCCGAACGCGTCATCATTCTGATGGGCTCCGCGATCGGCACCTGTGAAGAGGTGGTGGATGAGTTGCTTACACGCGGCGAAAAAGTCGGCGTGCTGAAAGTCCGTCTGTATCGCCCCTTCTCCGCTCGCCATTTACTGCAGGCTTTACCGGAATCCGCACGTGTAGTTGCCGTGCTGGATCGCACCAAAGAACCTGGCGCGCAGGCGGAACCGTTGTATCTGGATGTGATGACGGCTCTGGCCGAAGCCTTCAATGCCGGTGAGCGCGAAACCTTACCGCGCGTCATCGGCGGCCGTTATGGTCTCTCTTCAAAAGAGTTTGGCCCGGACTGTGTACTGGCTGTCTTTAACGAACTGAACAGCGCTAAACCGAAACCACGTTTTACGGTAGGTATTTATGATGATGTGACCAATCTGTCACTTCACTTGCCTGAAAACACCCTTCCCGGCAGCGCAAAACTCGAAGCGCTGTTTTATGGTTTAGGCAGCGACGGTAGCGTTTCAGCAACCAAAAATAATATCAAGATTATCGGTAACTCAACGCCGTGGTATGCGCAGGGGTATTTTGTCTACGATTCCAAAAAAGCGGGTGGCCTGACCGTTTCGCATCTGCGAGTGAGTGAGCAGCCGATCCGCTCTGCGTATCTGGTGTCCCAGGCGGATTTCGTCGGCTGTCACCAGGTGCAGTTTATCGATAAATATCAAATGGCAGAGCGTCTGAAACCGGGCGGTATTTTCCTGCTTAACACCCCCTACCACGCCGATGAGGTGTGGTCGCGGCTACCGCAGGAAGTGCAGGCGGTACTTAACCAGAAGAAAGCCCGTTTTTACGTCATCAATGCCGTCAAAATTGCCCGTGAATGCGGTCTGGCTGCCCGTATCAACACCGTCATGCAGATGGCGTTCTTCCACCTGACGCAAATTTTACCGGGCGACAGTGCGCTGGCGGAGTTACAGGGCGCGATTGCGAAAAGCTACAGCAGTAAAGGCCAGGATTTGGTCGAGCGTAACTGGCAGGCTCTGGCGCTGGCCCGTGAGTCGGTCGCCGAAGTTCCTCTGCAGGCGGTGGATCCGCGCAGTGCGAATCGTCCTCCGGTCGTTTCCGACGCCGCGCCTGATTTTGTGAAAACGGTCACCGCCGCGATGCTCGCCGGTCTTGGCGATGCCCTCCCCGTTTCCGCG
The DNA here is from genome assembly GCF_016811995.1 of Citrobacter sp. R56. Classification (GTDB taxonomy): domain Bacteria; phylum Pseudomonadota; class Gammaproteobacteria; order Enterobacterales; family Enterobacteriaceae; genus Citrobacter_D; species Citrobacter_D enshiensis. Next base: position 2,194,380 of record NZ_CP069159.1, on the reverse strand, counting down.
CTGCCACCGGACGGCACCTGGCCGATGGGCACCACCCGTTGGGAAAAACGCAACATCGCTGAAGAGATCCCCATCTGGAAAGAAGAGCTGTGTACCCAGTGTAACCACTGCGTCGCCGCCTGCCCTCACTCGGCCATCCGCGCCAAAGTGGTGTCACCTGAGGCCCTGGAAAACGCGCCGGCCAGTCTGCATTCGCTGGATGTGAAATCACGCGATATGCGCGGTCAGAAATACGTTCTGCAGGTTGCGCCTGAAGACTGCACCGGGTGTAATTTGTGTGTCGAAGTTTGCCCGGCGAAAGATCGTCAAAATCCGGACATCAAGGCCATCAACATGATGTCGCGCCTTGAGCACGTTGAAGAGGAGAGAATAAATTATGACTTCTTCCTCAGCCTGCCGGAGATTGATCGCAGCAAACTGGAACGTATCGATATCCGTACCTCGCAGTTGATTACGCCGCTGTTCGAGTATTCCGGTGCCTGTTCCGGCTGCGGCGAGACGCCATATATCAAGCTGCTGACGCAGTTGTACGGCGACAGAATGTTGATCGCCAACGCCACCGGTTGTTCTTCAATCTATGGCGGCAATCTGCCTTCAACGCCTTACACCACCGACATTCATGGTCGCGGGCCTGCATGGGCGAACTCATTGTTTGAAGACAACGCCGAGTTTGGCCTGGGCTTCCGTCTGACGGTGGATCAACACCGGGTACGCGTTTTGCGCCTGCTGGAACAGTTTGCAGAGCAGATCCCCGCAGAATTAAATGATGCGCTGCATGCCGATGCAACGCCGGAAGTGCGCCGCGAACAGGTCGCCGCTTTACGCCTGCATCTTAAAGATGTAGACGCTGCGCGTGAGCTGTTAACCGATGCCGATGCGCTGGTAGAAAAATCGATCTGGCTTATCGGCGGTGACGGATGGGCCTATGATATTGGCTTTGGCGGTCTTGACCATGTATTAAGCCTGACCGAAAACGTCAATATTCTGGTGCTGGATACCCAGTGTTACTCCAATACCGGTGGGCAAGCGTCGAAAGCGACGCCGCTGGGGGCAGTGACTAAATTTGGCGAGCACGGGAAACGTAAGGCACGTAAAGATTTGGGCGTCAGTATGATGATGTACGGTCATGTTTATGTCGCACAGATCTCATTGGGCGCGCAACTGAACCAGACGGTGAAGGCGATTCAGGAAGCCGAATCTTATCCGGGACCGTCGCTGATCATTGCCTACAGCCCGTGTGAAGAGCACGGCTACGACCTGGCGTTAAGTCATGATCAGATGCGTCAGTTAACGGCGACCGGCTTCTGGCCACTGTATCGCTTTGACCCACGTCGGGCCGATGAAGGTAAACGACCGCTGGCGCTGGATTCTCGCCCGCCGTCAGACGCGCTGGCCGAGACGTTGCTCAACGAGCAGCGCTTCCGTCGCCTGAATACCCAACAGCCGGAAGTGGCCGAGCAGTTGTGGAAAGATGCCGCGGCGGATCTGCAAAAACGCTATGACTTCCTTGCCCAATTAGCCGGGAAGGCAGAAAAGAGTGATACGGAGTGATCCTGAAAGTATAAAATTAGCTTTCAGATAAAAAAAAGCCCGAACAATCGTTCGGGCTTGTCAATTTATTCGCTGGGAAATAAATACCCATCGCAATGGCCAACGAAAAAAGCAAAAAGTGACAATAAAGGCATATAACCCGCGCAGAATATCGCAACAAGTTTCGCTTGTATAATTTTTATTTTGTATATATCACACCAATACATTCACGAAAATTATCACCATTTCAACTGAATTATTTATTTAAGATTTTACTTAACACGTAACAATTCATACTTATCGATTTACGGAACTTCTCATTTAGCATGCTTTCACTCCCTCATATGGGTAGTCACAGGTAATTAAAAAAAACTAAAGGATTATTTCGATGAAAAGAAAAGTACTGGCCCTCGTTATTCCTGCCATGTTAGCCGCAGGTGCTACCCACGCCGCTGAAGTTTATAACAGCAACGGCAACAAATTAGATCTTTACGGTAAAGTAGTCGGTCTGCACTATATGTCTGACGACGCCAGCAGTGATGGCGATCAGTCTTATATGCGTATGGGTTTCAAAGGCGAAACTCAGATCAATGACGAACTGATCGGCTTCGGTCAGTGGGAATACCAGGTTAACACCAACAGCACTGAAAGCGACCACGGCAACAACTTCACCCGTCTGGGTTTCGCGGGTCTGAAATTCGGTGACTACGGTTCATTCGACTACGGCCGTAACTACGGCGTAATGTACGACGTAGAAGGCTGGGTGGATATGCTGCCAGAATTCGGTGGCGACTCTTACACCAAAGCGGATAACTTCATGACCGGCCGTGCCAACGGCGTTGCCACTTACCGTAACAACAACATGTTCGGTATGGTTGACGGCCTGAGCTTCGCGTTGCAGTTCCAGGGCGCTAACGAAAGCCAGGTTACTGACGAAAATGGCCAGGAGATCCAGGAAGGTACTGGTAACGGTAACGACAAACGTAATATCAAAAACTCCAACGGTGACGGTTTCGGTATCTCCACCTCTTACGACTTCGGTATGGGCGTAACCCTGGGTGCGGCATACACCTCTTCTGACCGTACTAACGAGCAGGTTGAATTCTCTACTGCAGGCGGCGACAAAGCTGACGCATGGACTGTCGGTGGTAAATACGATGCGAACAACATCTATTTCGCTGCAATGTACTCCGAAACCCGTAACATGACCCCGTATGGTGACAGCTACAACACCATCGCCGACAAAACACAGAACTTTGAAGTGACTGCTCAGTACCAGTTCGACTTCGGTCTGCGTCCGAACATTTCTTACCTGATGTCTAAAGGTAAGGATCTGGGCACCGACGGTGACCAGGATCTGGTAAATTATGCTGAAATCGGCCTGAGTTACTACTTCAACAAAAACATGTCCACCTTTATTGATTACAAAATCAACCTGCTGGACGAAGACGACAGCTTCTATGCTGACAACGGCATCGCCACTGACGACATCGTAGCACTGGGTCTGATTTACCAGTTCTAAGTCTACCGGCCCGCTGGAAACAGCGGGCTACTCTCCCTTCCCTGCCCTTCATAACACTGTTTTATTTCTGCTAAAACAATATATCTGTTGCGTAAAAATCCCTGACTGATAGATGATAGCTGGCATAAGAACCTGTCATATAGGACGCCTGCCATGCACCATCATCCTGTAAAATCATCGCGCATTGCATCCGTCGGTTATGATGAAACATCCCGCACGCTGGAAATTCGCTTTCATCAAACGGATGCACTTTTACAATATCAGGATGTTCCCGCCCGTATATTTCATCATTTTCTTAGCGTTGTCTCGAAAGGACGATTTTATGACGGCGTTATTAAGGGAAAATTCCCGGAACGGAAATTGAAATGACACAAAATGTGACTCCCGTCATTATACATAAAGTGCCATTAGGGGGTAGAATCCAGGCGGATACTTAAACAGGAGGTTTTATGAGCAGAATGATTCTTGTCCCTATCGATATTTCAGATTCAGAATTAACTCAACGCGTAATTGCCCATGTCGAAGCGGAGGCAAAAATTGACGACGCACAGGTCCATTTTTTGACCGTGATCCCGTCACTGCCCTACTATGCCTCGTTAGGTCTGGCGTATTCGGCTGAGTTACCCGCGATGGACGATCTGAAAGCCGAAGCAAAATCTCAGCTGGATGATATTACCAGGAAGTTCACTATCCCCAGAGACAGAGTGCACCTGCATGTTTCGGAAGGCTCTCCGAAAGACAAAATTCTGGAAATGGCGAAAAAGTTACCGGCCGAGATGGTGATTATTGCCTCGCATCGCCCGGATATCACCACGTATCTGCTTGGCTCCAACGCCGCCGCCGTGGTGCGTCACGCGGAGTGTTCCGTGCTGGTTGTTCGCTAAACATGGCAGCCCGCAACAGCGTTGCGGGCTTTTAAGCGATTTTCGTTACAAAGAAATCCGGTGAAAGCCAAATAACAGCGCGGGCGCCAGTCGATAAAAAGGCACTGGACGCCAGAAATAATACCCCTGTAAAAAATGAATCCCTTTTGAATTCAAGTAGTCAGCCTGATGCTGCGTTTCAACGCCTTCTGCGATGATTTTTAACGACAGCTTTTTCGCCATATCAATAACGCAGTCAACCAACAGGGTTGAATCCGGGGAGTTGCTGATCCGTCGCACAAAGCTTTTATCAATCTTAATGAAATCAACCGGAAATTCGTTGAGATAAGAAATGCCAGAATAGCCGGTACCAAAATCATCCAGCGCCACCAATACACCATGGCTACGCAGACGGGCAAACATCGAGAGGGTTTTCGGCGTCAAGGCCATCGGTTCCCGTTCTGTCACTTCCAGTACCAGCGTGATTTTTTTGGCGGACAATGCATCCAGTAAATGCAAGCAGTCATACTCCAGCACTTCGCTTTGCCCATGCGCCGCACTGATATTGATACCAATATGCAAACCTTCCGGTAAGTGCGGCATCACCGGAGTAAGATCATCGATAACCCGCATCATGAGCTTATGTGTCAGTTCGATAATCAGACCGGTCTTTTCTGCTAGAGGAATAAAAACGTCAGGCGGAATAAAGCCCGCTTCAGGATGCTTCCAGCGAGCCAGTATTTCGAAACCGTCAATTTTTCCACTCGCCCCATTCACCACCGGTTGATAAAAAGGGACGATCTCTCCTTTGTCGATGGCCCGGCGCAAGTTCTCTTCAGGGGTCGTATATTTACTCAGGTAACGATGGAGTATCCACCCGGTGATTAGCGACATGATCGCAAGGATAGCGGTAAGAAAACCGCCCTGGGAGATCAAACGTCCCAGACTGAAAAAAGGTGGTGGGTCGTATTCAATTCTGAAAGGATAACGCAACGATTGCTGATGCGCCTTGTCCTGCCGAACTGACGTGAAAGGTCTGACAACATCATTGTAATCTAACATTTTATTACCTACCACGAGGGTAAGCTGTATTCGGTTTGACGCGGTCTTGAGCGCGGTGTTGAGATGTACAAACCCAATACTCGCCCCCACATAACCAGAAATGCCCGGCGCCAGATAAAAGAGCACTGGCGTTCCCCCGGTGATTTCATCGCCTGGATAGAGCGTAAGACTGGCCGCCGTCGATTTATCTTCGTGAATTTTTTGGGTCTGACTCCCCAGCAGTGAGGAACACCATACTTCGTGATTACGGATCAGAACGACATAACGTAAGTGTGGCCCCATTGCCGCTTCGCGATTCAATATCCGTTGTGCATCGGGAGTACAGGAACCGGCCGTCAGCGGGCGAACAACGCTAACCGCTTTTATGGTCTCGTCCACCATACTGTCTGCCAGGGATACCGACAGTTTTGCTTCCTGTACTCTGTCTGTATATGCCGCGCGCCAGAGTTGCCAGTTCAGCGCCGTAACACCGACAATAAAAAACACGAAACCACAGAGTAAGGAGACCAGCGTTGCTCGCATAATGGCTTTCCAGTTTGGGATATTTTTTATAGCTTTCCTGAATCGTAAAAATAGCCTGCTTTCAGGAAAAAAGTGTGATTAATCAATAAATATTGAAATTACCCGTTATCAGCATTTTCGACGCGCTGAGAACACAGGTAAAGGCAGAGCCCTACACGGCGCGCAGTCGCCTTGGTGCAAGATAGAACGTTGCTATAAAACGTGCTGACATTCGTCGCCGTAATCCGTACCATACGCGACATACTTTTGCCTGTTGGCTTTTGCCAGCCGGAGCTAACCCGTCATTTATCACTAACCAGATGGGCATAATAACGCGCCCACTTTTGGTGTCTGAGACAGTAAATAATGCAAGAAAATCAAGAAGTAACAAAGAAAGAACAATACAACCTGAACAAATTACAAAAACGTTTGCGTCGTAACGTGGGCGAAGCGATTGCTGACTTCAATATGATTGAAGACGGCGACCGTATTATGGTGTGCCTTTCCGGCGGGAAAGACAGCTACACCATGCTGGAAATTCTGCGTAATTTGCAGCAAAGCGCGCCGATCAGTTTTTCTCTGGTTGCCGTTAACCTTGATCAGAAGCAACCCGGTTTCCCGGAGCATATTCTGCCGGAGTACCTCGAGCAGTTAGGCGTAGAGTATAAAATTGTCGAAGAAAACACTTACGGGATCGTAAAAGAGAAAATCCCGGAAGGTAAAACGACCTGTTCCCTCTGCTCACGTCTGCGCCGCGGGATTCTTTATCGCACGGCGACTGAACTTGGCGCGACAAAGATTGCGCTTGGTCACCATCGTGACGACATTCTGCAAACGCTGTTTTTGAATATGTTCTACGGCGGTAAAATGAAAGGTATGCCGCCGAAGCTGATGAGCGATGACGGTAAACACATTGTCATTCGCCCGCTGGCCTATTGCCGCGAAAAAGACATTGAACGTTTTGCGCAGGCCAAAGGTTACCCGATTATTCCGTGTAACCTTTGCGGCTCACAGCCTAATCTGCAACGTCAGGTGATTGCCGACATGCTGCGTGACTGGGACAAACGTTACCCGGGGCGCATTGAAACCATGTTCAGCGCAATGCAAAATGTGGTCCCTTCTCACCTGAGCGATATCAATCTGTTTGACTTCAAAGGGATCAAGCACGGTTCCGACGTCGTGGACGGTGGCGATCTGGCGTTTGACCGCGAAGAAATCCCACTGCAACCCGCAGGCTGGCAGCCTGAAGAAGACGAAAACCAACTGGATGAATTACGACTGAATGTCGTCGAAGTGAAGTGATCTTTCAGCGTCTCAGGTGTGATACCTGAGACGCCCTCTTAACGCTTATTTCAACAAACGAACCCGGCAATTCTTGCCTTTAATCTTCCCGTTTTGCAATTGTTTCCACGCTTTGTGCGCGACCGACTGGCGAACCGCCACGTAGACATGCGCCGGATGCACGGTAATCTTGCCAATGTCGGCGCCATCCAGACCCATATCACCGGTCAACGCCCCCAGCACATCGCCAGGACGCATTTTGGCTTTTTTGCCGCCGTCGATACACAGCGTCGCCATCTCAGCCTCCAGGGGCACAATCGGGCTGCTTCCCGGCGTCACCAGCCAGTTGAGTTTAAGCTGTAACATTTCGGACAAAATATTCGCGCGCTGTGCTTCTTCCGGCGCGCAAAAGCTAATGGCCAGCCCGCTGTTACCCGCACGGGCGGTACGACCAATACGGTGTACGTGAACTTCCGGATCCCATGCCAGTTCGAAGTTGACCACCAGTTCCAGCGATTTGATATCAAGACCACGGGCGGCGACATCAGTTGCTACCAGCACGCGGGCGCTGCCGTTTGCAAAGCGAACCAACGTCTGGTCACGATCGCGCTGTTCAAGATCGCCGTGCAATGCCAGCGCGCTTTGCCCTGCGGCATTCAGCGCATCGCAAACTGACTGGCAATCTTTTTTGGTGTTACAGAACACCACGCAGGATGCTGGCTGATGCTGGCTGAGCAATTTTTGAAGCAGCGCAATTTTGCCGTGCGAAGAGGTTTCAAAAAATTGCTGTTCAATCGCCGGAAGCGCGTCGACAGAGTCGATTTCGATGGTGAGTGGGTCCCGCTGAACCCGTCCGCTGATAGCAGCGATAGCGTCAGGCCAGGTGGCAGAAAACAACAACGTCTGACGCGACGCGGGGGCAAAACGGATCACCTCGTCAATGGCATCGCTGAATCCCATATCGAGCATACGATCGGCTTCGTCCATCACCAGTGTATTCAGGGCATCCAGTGAAACGGTGCCTTTTTGCAGGTGATCGAGTAAGCGCCCTGGCGTTGCCACAATGATATGCGGCGCATGCTGGAGAGAATCACGTTGAGCGCCGAAAGGCTGCCCGCCGCAGAGCGTCAATATTTTGGTGTTGGGCAGAAAACGCGCCAGACGACGCAACTCTCCCGCGACCTGATCGGCCAGTTCGCGGGTGGGGCAAAGCACCAGGGATTGCGTCTGGAACAGACCCGCATCAATATGCTGCAAAAGCCCAAGGCCAAATGCGGCCGTCTTACCACTGCCGGTTTTTGCCTGCACGCGGACATCACGCCCGGACAGAATGGCTGGCAGCGCGGCAGCCTGTACCGGCGTCATCTCAAGGTAACCCAACTCGTTAAGATTCTCGAGTTGGGCGGTAGGCAAAACATTCAGGGTTGAAAAAGCGGTCACAATAAAATCTCGTCGTAAATGGCTGGTAATCAGCAGGCGCGTATCCTCGCAGATCTCAGCTTACGATGCGACATTTTAATCGGTTCTTCATCTGGCGGCGGATCGGGCATAGGCTGCGGACGAGGAATGGGGTCGGGCATCGGTATCGGATCGGTTGGCAGGGGTTCCGGCTGACGCGTTTGTAGGTGCAGTAGGGTTAAAAAACGGTTCATGTTACCCTCCGGTCGTTCAGGCTGACACTTTTAGGGTAGTCCCGCAGGCAAAAAAAAGCCGACTAATCTAAGTCGGCGTCGTACGAATCAATTGTGCTATGCAGTAATTCAAAAAAGGAAGTAAGACAATATGGAGCGCAACGCCCATCGCTTGACGTTGCATTCACCTGCGAGAGAGATATTGCCCCGAATAGGTAGATGGTTTATTGACTTCGCTCAAACTATACGGCGTTTTCACACTCGCACAGGGCAAAAAATCGTTGATGTTACAACCATTTACTGCGATGCAACCATAAAGTAACACCGCTAATCAGCACCACTAACAGAATGCAAAACAGGGAAAACCCAAATCGCCACCCCCCGCCGGGTATTCCGCCAAGGTTAACGCCGAACAAACCGGTCAAAAAGGTGCTTGGCAGGAAAACCATTGCCATCAATGACATGGTATAGGTTCTGCGAGACAGTGATTCCTGCATCACCTGCGCAATTTCATCGGCCATAATGCCTGTGCGCGCGATACACGCGTCAATCTCATCCAGCCCTCTTCCCAGGCGATCGGCAATGTCCTGCATCCGACGACGCTGATCGTCATTCATCCACGGCAGACGCTCGCTGGATAACCGCGCGTAAACGTCTCGCTGAGGCGCCATGTATCGGCGCATCACAATTAGCTGTTTACGCAGCAACGCCATAAAACCTCGTGGTGGAATTTGCTGATCGAGAAGGTTGTCTTCCAGGTCGATAATTTTATCGTGAAGCTGTTCAATAAACTCGCTGGCGTGGTCGGTTAATGCATCGCAAACATCCACCAGCCAGCGGCCGCAATCTTCTGGGCCAGTGCCTTCCTGCAGATCGCTCACCACATCATCCAGCGCCAGGACTTTACGCTGCCGGGTGGAGACAATCAGACGCTCATCCATATAGAGACGCATCGCAACCAGTTGGTCGGGGCGTTCGTCGGTATTGCCATTGATGCAGCGTAAGGTGATTAACGTCCCTTCCCCCATCCGGCTCACTCTTGGACGCATGCTTTCGCCCGCCAGCGCGCTGCGCACACTGTTGGGCAGTAACGGCGTGGTCGCCAGCCACTGCGCGCTGTCAGGATGGGTATAATTAAGATGCAGCCAACAGGGGTGCGCGTTGTCAATAATGTCGTTATCTTCTAACGGCTTCACGCCGCCATTGCCGTCCAGCAGCCAGGCAAAGACAGCATCCGGTACGTTAACTTCCGATCCCTTAATGGCTTCCACAACGCCTCCACAGTCATTCATTCTCACCGATAGTCTAGCCTTCGGCGCATGTTAAGCAATATCTCATTATCCCATTGTGCTGAAATGATTCAGAAATATCGCTCAACTCGCCCACAGCTTCACTCCGCTTGAGTATCCCCTCCGGTGCCATTTCTGTTCCGGTTTCCGCTCTGCAATGTGGCGCATTTATGTAAAATATATGTTACTAATTAGCATGTTTTACCAGGTCGCTAGCACAAATTACTGCTAGATTTATCTCCACGATATTCTCTCAATGGAGAGCCAGATGTTGCACGTTGCCTGGGACCCCGTTCTGATTGGCATTTCGTTTTTAGTCGCTTTTATCGCTTCTTTCGTTGCCCTCGACAGTGCCGGTAAAGTGGCGATCTCCAGTCGTCGTGGGTCGGCTTTCTGGCGTTTTTCGGGTGGAGCGACACTTGGCATGGGCATCTGGTCAATGCATTTCATCGGGATGCTGGCGATGAAAATGAGCATGCCAATGAATTATCATTTTCTCCTCACCGCGTTATCGTTGCTGATCGCCCTGGTGGCCGCCACGCTGGCCATCACTATCGCCATTTCCGGCGATACGCTTTCAAGAAAAAGGCTCGTGGTGGCGACAGGAATTTTGAGTTCTGGCGTGGTGAGTATGCATTATGTCGGGATGGCCGCCATTCTGGAGCATTCCGCTATTATCTGGGATGCGAGCCTCATTTTGCTCTCCGTCGTCATTGCCGTGGTCGCCTCCGGCGCCGGATTGTGGCTGGCATTTCATCTACGACAACATTCCCGCAGAGTGCTCATCAATCGTCTTATCGCCGCGCTGGTGATGGCGCTGGCGATTTGTGCGATGCATTACACAGGCATGGGGGCAGCCACATTTACGCATTATGCGCATACACAGCACACCGGCATCAATACGGTCGAGTTGTCGGTCTGGGTTTCTGCCATTACGCTGATGATTCTGGGTATTATGCTGATTATTTCGATGGTCGATTCGCAGTTGCGAACCTCGCGACTGGCAGACAATTTACATCAATTAAATTCCCGTCTTGAATACCAAACCCAGTTTGATGCCCTCACCGGTCTTGCTAACCGCACACAAATCGATATGTGCCTGCAAGATTGTCTGCACCATTGTGCCCTGCACCAGCAACATTTTGCCCTGGTGTTTATTGATTTAGACCGGTTCAAGATGGTGAATGATACGTGGGGCCATCACATTGGCGATCAGCTACTGATTGCCAGTGCACAGCGGATCCAAAAATGCCTCGACGACACGATGACGCTAGCCCGACTGGGCGGGGACGAGTTTATTCTGCTCGTGCCGGGGAGCACGAAAGCATCACTATCCTCCTTACTGACGCGGATTGCCGGGGAAATCAATACCCCCTTCTCGCTCTCCGGACACATGATTCGTGTCTCGCTGAGCGCCGGGAGCAGTTTTTATCCTGAACATGGTTCCACGCTGCACGACCTCAAAGTGAAAGCCGACGTGGCCATGTACCATGTTAAGCAGAAAGGCAGAAATGGCTGGGCGATTTATACGCCTGAAATGGAGGCCCTTGTGGCCTCCGCGGCAGGGATCCTGCAGGGCCTCCCTCTGGCGCTCGAGCAACATCAATTTGAGTTGTGGTTTCAGCCTAAATACACGGCCGGGGACCATGCTCTCACCGGTTTTGAGGCATTACTTCGCTGGCGGCATCCTGAACAAGGACTGCTGTTGCCGGGTGTATTCCTGCAAGCGCTGGAAGATACAGGGCTTATCATTCCGGTAGGAAACTGGGTGATTCAGCAAGCCTGTTTCCAGCTTAATCAATGGAAACAACAAGGGCACCCTGAATGGTCACTGGCCATCAATCTTTCCCCCACCCAATTTGAGCAACATGATATCGTCGACATTGTTTCTGAGTCGCTGAAACGTTATCACCTCTCGCCGACGCAATTAACGCTGGAAATCACTGAAAGTGTTGCCTTTAAAAATTTATCGCGCAGCGTCGAAATATTGAATACATTTTCTGAAGCAGGGATCATCGTTTCTATTGATGATTTCGGGACCGGTTATTCAAATATGTTGATGTTAAAATCACTTCCGGCCCGTGAGTTAAAAATTGACAGGGTATTTATTAAAGATCTCGGTGAAAACAGCAAGAATATGAAAATAGTGTCTACTATTATCGACATTGCGCACTCTATGAATATGCGCGTGGTCGCTGAAGGTATCGAGACCCCTGAGCAAGAAATGCTGTTAACCCGCATGGGCTGCGGCGTTCTGCAAGGTTTTTTGTTTGCAAAACCGATTCCAGCGAATAGAATCCCAGAATTGATCCAAAGAGACAGTATCGTAAAGCAGTTGAAAGCTGTGTCCCCATTAACTCCGCAGCAAACTATTTCGCTGTAAGAGATTGATGATAAAAATGATCTGCCAATAATTGGCTGCACAGCATGTGAAGATAACAGGATTATCGATGATTGCACACGAACTCAATGCCCTTGATTTATTAACCGTTCCTGTTTGGATTGTCTCACCACATAAAGAAGCGCTGGTATTTGCCAATACCGCAGCGCGGGAACTGATGCAGGAAAATACATTCAGCCAACTGCGAAAAGGGTTATTTTCGGCACATGCGCAAATTGAATTATCCATGTATATCACTGACCTACGAAATAAGCGGGATATTGTAGAAATCCTGACAGTGAATTCTCATGGTCAGGAAAATGCGCTGACCTGCCGACTTTCCATCAAAACACTCGCGCCTGAGGACGATGTGATTGTCTTTGAGGGGTTCGAAGTACAGGCGGTTCAGGGACTCAAGGCTAGCCGTTCGGCAAACTATCAGCGCAAGAAACAGGGCTTCTATGCCCGTTTTTTCCAGACGAACACCGCGCCCATGCTGTTGATCGATCCTTCACGTGAGGGGCTGATTGTGGATGCTAACCTGGCGGCCATGAACTTCTACGGCTACAGCCACGAGGTGATATGCCAAAAGCATACGTGGGAAATTAATGAATTAGGCCGTCATGTGTTGCCTGTTATGCATGAAGTCGCGCGCCTGCCCGGAGGGCATAAGCCGCTCAATTTCGTGCACAAACTGGCTGACGGCTCCACCCGTCACGTACAAACGTATGCAGGCCCTATCGAAATCTACGGCGAACGGCTGATGTTGTGTATCATCCACGACATCACCGAGCAAAAGCGGCTTGAGCAGGAGCTTGAACGCGCCGCCATGCATGACGAGCTCACCGGTTTATTGAACCGAAGGCAATTTTACCAGCTTACCGAGCAGAGCCAGACGCCCCATTTAGCGCTGACGCAGGATTACAGTTTGCTGCTGATCGACACCGATCGCTTTAAGAGTATCAACGATCTTTATGGCCATCTGAAAGGCGATGAGGTGTTGTGTGCCCTTTCACGCACGCTTGAAGCCCATGCCCGTAAAGGCGATCTGGTTTTTCGCTGGGGGGGCGAGGAGTTTGTGTTGCTGTTGCCGCGTACACCGCTGGATACGGCAATGACCATCGCCGAAACCCTGCGCGCCAGTGTCGCCAAAATCAGTATCGCTGGCTTACCGCGTTTTACGGTCAGTATTGGTGTGGCGCGACATGAACAGAATGAAAGTATCGACGAGTTGTTTAAACGCGTGGACGATGCGTTATACAAAGCCAAAAATGACGGACGTAACAGGGTACTCGCCGCCTGACGTCGCGTGAAACAGTTGATGCGTCATGGAAGACGCTGGTTATTCTGTCCTGACGTTGCGGCCCGCCCCTGGCGGCGCAGGCGCATTTTTACCGTGATAATACTAGCGGCTGCGTTTGGCGTGACGTTCCCAGTTTTCTTGTTTCGCCTGCGCGGTTTTGCGCAGCGCAACATAGCATGCACCGCTACCGCCATGATGCCGTAACGCCGAACAATAGGCCTGTACATCGTCGAATTCTGTCAGCCATCGGGCGACATAGCTGCGGACAACATTAGCATGTGAACGGTCTTCCCGTCCCTTACCGTGGATAATCAGTACATTACGTAAGCCGTCCTGCAATGACTGTAAAATGAAACTGAACAGCATCTTGCGGCACTCTTCAACCGGTTGGCGCAACAAATTCAGGCTCGCCTGCTGACTGTACTTACCTAAACGCAGTTTATCGGTTACCCCTTGCTGCAAACCCTCCCGGCGAAATTCCAGTGGCTGACTGAGCGGGATAACATCCAAAAAATCGGTGGTGAGAAAATTATCAAGCTGGAGCGTATCCAGACGCTGCGGGGCGCGCTGATTACGCGTGGGCTGCCAGTGTATATCCGTACAACGCTTTAGCGGCTGGACATCCTCCATGGCGTCAAGAAATAGCGATGTGTCGTCAAGGTTCATGATTCATCCTCCAGCTTTAGCCTCTGCACTATCATAACCGCACGATATTATGCCGACAACGCTTTACAGTTGTTTCCAATAACAGGTCTGGATGCACCGCAGTGTGGGGCGCAGAGCGACCCCACCTTCTCTTTTTAGGGTATAGATGGCGATCATCGTCGCATGATATCTTGTCTTTTTTACCGACCGTGTCGGTGATATCCCCGTTCAGAATAAGGGAAACGGATGCTGAAATTACTTCAAGACAACATTGCGACCCCGCTGGGGCCGCTGTGGGTGATTTGCGATGAACAATTTCGCCTGCGCGCTATCGAGTGGGAGCAGCACAGCGAGCGTATGGAGCAATTGCTGGATATTCACTATCGCAGCGAAGGGTACGAGCGTGTTGTCGCCAAAAACCCCGGCGGCCTGAGCGATAAACTCGCTGACTATTTTGAGGGCAATCTCAGTATTATCGATACGCTGGAAACCGCCACCGGCGGCACCGATTTTCAACGTGAGGTGTGGCGGGCGCTACGGTCCATTCCGTGCGGACATGTCATGCATTACGGTCAGTTAGCCGAACAGTTAGGTCGTCCTGGCGCCGCACGCGCTGTCGGTGCCGCCAATGGCGCGAATCCCGTCAGCATTGTTGTGCCCTGCCACCGCGTCATTGGACGTAATGGCACGATGACCGGGTATGCCGGCGGCGTGCAGCGAAAAGAGTGGCTACTGCGCCATGAAGGTTACCTGCTACTTTAAAATCCAGGCAATTCGTGCCATCTACTTCACAGTTTACTGTAAAGTAACTGCAGATATTTTAATGTTTTTCAAAGAGATATAAATATTCACTCCACTTATGTCTGAATTATCCCCTATTGGGAGTAGCTCAGACTTACGTGCTCACCAAAAAGATGTTAAAATTGACAAATATCAATTACGGCTTGAGCAGACCTATGATCCCGGAAAAGCGAATTATACGGCGCATTCAGTCTGGCGGTTGTGCTATCCATTGCCAGGATTGCAGCATCAGCCAGCTTTGCATCCCGTTCACACTTAACGAGCATGAGCTTGACCAGCTTGATAATATCATCGAGCGTAAAAAGCCTATTCAAAAAGGCCAGACGCTGTTCAAAGCAGGTGATGAGCTGAAGTCACTCTATGCTATCCGTTCCGGCACGATTAAAAGCTACACCATCACCGAACAAGGCGATGAGCAGATCACCGGTTTTCATCTTGCAGGGGATCTGGTCGGTTTTGACGCCATTGGTACCGGTCATCACCCGAGTTTTGCCCAGGCGCTGGAAACCTCAATGGTATGCGAAATCCCGTTCGAGACGCTGGATGACCTGTCGGGCAAAATGCCGAATCTGCGTCAACAGATGATGCGTCTGATGAGTGGCGAGATCAAAGGCGATCAGGATATGATCCTGTTATTGTCGAAGAAAAATGCGGAAGAACGTCTGGCTGCCTTTATCTACAATCTGTCTCGCCGGTTTGCGCAACGTGGTTTCTCACCGCGTGAATTCCGCCTGACCATGACGCGTGGCGATATCGGTAATTACCTTGGGTTAACGGTTGAAACCATTAGCCGTCTGCTGGGGCGTTTTCAGAAAAGCGGCATGCTGGCGGTCAAAGGTAAATACATTACGATCGAAAACAGCGATGCGCTGGCAGTTCTGGCGGGTCATACGCGTAACGTTGCCTAATCATTTCGCAAACGTGTCAGTTATCCTTCTGTCAAATCGGTAGATTTCCCCGATTTATTGATCTGGCAGAAGGTTCTTCCCTGTTTCAATTAGCATATATGGGTTACTCTTTTAAATACAAACTGCGGTGACAGTTGTAAGGAGACCCTGTATGGCTATGTATCAAAACATGCTGGTGGTCATCGATCCGAACCAGGACGATCAACCAGCATTACGGCGAGCTGTTTATTTGCATCAACGGATTGGTGGCACAATCAAAGCCTTTCTGCCGATCTATGACTTTTCCTATGAGATGACTACCCTGCTGTCGCCTGATGAGCGCACGGCAATGCGTCAGGGCGTCATCAGCCAGCGAACAGCATGGATACGTGAACAAGCAAAATACTATATTGATGCAGGCATTCCTGTTGATATTAAAGTGGTCTGGCACAACCGTCCCTTTGAGGCGATTATCCAGGAAGTCGTCAGTAGCAAGCACGACCTGGTCCTGAAAATGGCGCACCAGCATGACCGTCTGGAAGCTGTCATCTTTACCCCTACTGACTGGCATCTGTTACGGAAATGTCCAAGTCCGGTCTGGATGGTGAAAGATCAGCCCTGGCCTGAAGGGGGTAAAGCGCTGGTTGCGGTAAATCTGGCAAGTGAAGAACCGTACCATAATGCGTTGAACGAAAAACTGGTCAAAGAGACGATACAACTCGCAGCGCAGGTCAACCATACCGAAGTGCATTTGGTTGGCGCTTATCCTGTCACACCTATCAATATTGCCATTGAGTTGCCTGAATTTGATCCGAGCGTTTATAACGATGCGATCCGCGGACAGCACCTGCTGGCGATGAAGGCGCTGCGTCAGAAATTCAGTATTAATGAGGATGTCACGCACGTTGAAAAAGGCCTGCCGGAAGAAGTGATTCCTGATTTAGCAGAACATCTGCAAGCGGGGATTGTGGTATTGGGTACGGTCGGACGCACGGGGCTCTCCGCAGCGTTCCTCGGTAATACGGCGGAACAGGTCATCGACCATCTGCGCTGTGACCTGTTGGTCATCAAACCCGATCAGTATCAGACGCCGGTTGAACTGGACGACGAAGAAGACGATTAATTAGCTAATGAAAATGCCGGATGGCGGTATCAGCACCCTATCCGGCCTGCCATCAAGGCCCGGCCGATGCGTCGGGCCTTTTTCTGCTCAGTGTTTATCCTCACCGCCCAGGAAATAGATCCCCAACGGAATCGCCAGCAAGATCGTAAAGACCAGGCTGTAGACGAAAATCATCGAAGATTGAATGGCATACATTGACGTCGTCCAGTCAGACAGCGGGATATCGTATTGCTCTATCACCCCTCCGATGGTCGCTCGCGTCACCACTGACGCCGCGATGATAAATACCCCCAGCAGGCACAACAGAAACTTCTTCCCCTTTGCTGTCTTCAGCGTTGTCATGATCATAGTATCGTCCTTTTGCAGATGAAAGCTCTGTTACTTGCGCGTAACAATACCATGACAATACGCGATTGTCTGCCCGAGAAACCGTGACATTACGTTCACATTATCGGCATTCTTCTACAATTAGCGCTAAATGCGCTATTTTTTTCGCCCATTCCATTATCCGCGATGCGTCTGTGCTGGATAAAATGTCACCCCTTCAGGTTGGCCGTAATGCATAAATACTCCTCCAGGAACAACAACGATACCTATGACTGCGGATCTCATTTTAAAAAATTCATTCAATCTGGCGGTGATTGTCAGTTGTAGCGCCGCACTGGTCATGATGCGATTTTGGCTTTACCGTAAATTAAAATGGCAGAAAGGTTTTATTTTTCATGCTGCCCAATTCTTTATTTACGCGATTATCATCGGTACGATGGGTTGCATCATCAATAACGCCATCGAGAGCTACAGGCTAACGTTCATTTCAGCCAGCGTAATCGACTTTATCTGCACCTCGCTGATTGCGCTGATCCTGACGACCAAACTGTTTTTAGTGATCAACCAATTTGAGAAAGCGCAGATCGATAAAGGCCGGGATTTGACCAGCGCCAGAATCGTGTCACGTATTATCAAGATCACAATTATTATTTCGATCGTTTTACTGTACGGCGAGCATTTTGGCATGAGTTTATCCGGTCTGCTCACCTTTGGTGGGATCGGCGGTATCGCTGTCGGGATGGCGGGTAAAGATATTCTGAGTAACTTCTTTTCAGGCATCATGCTTTATTTCGACAGACCGTTTAGCATCGGCGACTGGATCCGTTCTCCCGACAGAAACATCGAAGGCACAGTGGCTGAAATTGGCTGGCGGATCACCAAAATTAATACTTTCGACCACCGTCCACTGTACGTTCCGAACTCGATATTCTCTTCAATTAGCGTAGAAAACCCAGGCAGAATGACCAACAGACGCATCAAAACGGTGATCGGGTTACGTTATGAGGATGCAGGGAAAGTCCGCGAGATTGTCGGGGCGGTAACAACCATGCTTCAACACCATCCAGATATTGACCAAAAACAGACGCTGCTGGTTTATCTCAACGAGTTCGGCGATTCATCACTGAATATTCTGGTCTATTGTTTTAGCAAAACCACGGTATGGAAAGAATGGCTCGCGGTCCAGCAAGATGTTTATTTGAACATTATTGATATCGTGCAGAACCACGGTGCTGATTTCGCGTTTCCCAGCCAGACGCTGTATATTGATGAGCCTGAAAAAATCAGCCATTAACCCGACCCACTATTCTCGCCAAATACGTTTCAAGCTTATGTCGGCGTAAATAGTCTTCCAGCTGTTTTGCCCATGCAGCGCCTTCCCCGAGAATCGCGCGGCTGTGGGTTGCTGCGTACAGATAACGGGTGTCGTACAGATTAATCAGCGTCTGATTTATCCCTTCTGTATTACAGTCCGGGTTTTGCTGCTGTTTCTCCAGCGCCCGGACAATACGAGTCCGTTCTTCAGGAGGCGCTGACAATTCCCGCTCATTAAGCTCACTGAGTACCAGAAAGTCGGGAGGAATCCCCTCTTCAATGGCCGCCTGCAGGCGATAATGACCATCGAGGATCACATACGATCCCAACCCTGCAATGTACCAGACCAATATCGGCGGCAATGTCCCCTCACGGCACTTTTTGCGCCACCATTTCAGGCGCCCGGCAGCGGGTTGTAGGGGATAACGTCCTAGCAACAAATTACCGCCCCACCACCAGTCGACGAATGTGACGCTGTCGGGATTGACTAGGTCGGGAAAATCTTCACCATAAAGAGTCCAGTGACAGCCGAAATTCCCGCTACTCTCCGGCGATTCAAAGCGCCAGTTTTTCACAGCGACGGGCTGCTGACAGGAATAAGGCGCTGAGCGTCCGGCAGCTGACATTGGCCTTAGCAACCAACGGCGCGGCGACAGGAGTGGAACAGGCGTATTCATCAACTGACGGGCAAAATAGCGACACCACTCGCCAGTCCAGTTCTCCTGCGGCTTGCGTTTGATGAACTCGACATCTTCCGATGTCACGGGAGGTAATAAATCCCGCCGTCCGGCGTAATCGGTATTCAATACCACCCAAACGCCAGAATGATCTTTGAGCATGGCGGCCCAGAACAGTGTCTCGCCATAAAGGGTTAACGCCATCCGGCCATGATGACCACTAAGTATTTCGACTGCCTGTCCTGCCCGCGAATCTTCCTGCACCGTCAGCGTTAAACCCTGCCAGTGGTTATTTCGGTCAACAAGGTCTTTCCACCAATATCCTGTCATTTCCCTCTTCCCTGAAAGCCCGGCGATACAGCCTGGATGATAAGTTAAACATAGGCGCTGACACCAGCCCTGAGAAGCGGTGAAGGTTCGCATTCCTGCGTCCTCCAGGCTATATCTTAGACATCTTTATTCATACAGGGGTGGTGAGGATGGGCAAGAAAATTCTAATGCTGGTGGGTGATTACGCTGAAGATTACGAAACCATGGTGCCGTTTCAGGCATTGCAGATGATTGGTCATCAGGTTGATGCGGTCTGCCCTGACAAAACCAAAGGCGACTATATCATGACAGCGATTCATGATTTTGATGGTGCCCAAACCTACAGCGAGAAACCCGGTCATCGTTTTACGCTCAACGCCGATTTTGCGGCGGCGGAAGAAAAGAATTATGACGCGCTGTTGATCCCCGGTGGTCGGGCACCGGAATATCTGCGCTTAAATGATAAAGCCATCAAGCTGGTGCAGGCGTTTGACGCTGCGGGTAAACCTATTGCCGCCGTTTGCCACGGTGCCCAATTGCTGGCTGCCGCCGGAATACTCAAAGGACGCACCTGTAGCGCCTACCCAGCCTGTGCGCCGGAAGTCCGACTCAGCGGGGGGCAGTATGCTGACATCGGCATTGACCAGGCACATGTTGACGGCAATCTGGTCACCGCCCCGGCCTGGCCTGCACATCCACAATGGTTGGCAAAATTTGCCGAACTATTACAGTAGTAAACGGTTGAACGGATAAAGAAACGCTGGCGCTATAATTGCGCCAGCGTTGGGTTTATTGTTGACGGTATATCAGTGTTTCACAATATACATGGTCCGGCTGTAGGCTACGTCTTCCGGGTTGGTGATGGGATAACCTTTAAGCCAGGGTTTAATTAAGCGGCCATTGGTGTACTGATAAATTGGCGCAATCGGCGCCTGCTCCATCAGGATTTTTTCTGCGGCATTGTAATCCACATTACGTGCCTGCGCGGTATTTTCCAGGGTTGCCTGAGTCAGAACCTTATCGTATGCCGGGTTGTTGAAACGAGAAATATTACCGGAATGCGTTGAGGTCAGCAGCGAAAGGAAAGTAGACGGCTCGTTGTAATCCCCAACCCAGGACGCACGGATCACATCAAAATTACCGGTATTACGGCTATCAATATAGGTTTTCCATTCCTGGTTTTGCAGTTTCACATCCACACCGAGGTTTTTCTTCCACATCGATGCCACGGCAATCGCAATTTTCTGATGATTTTCAGACGTATTATACAGCAGCGTCAGATTTAACGGACGATTCGGACCGTAGCCTGCCGCCCTCAGTAACGTTTTGGCCTGCGCATTCAGTTCTTCCTGACTCATTTGCTCAAACGGTGAAGGTTCAGGTGTAAATCCTGCCGTCACATCCGGGGTAAAATGCCAGGCCGGTTTTTCCCCGGTGCCTAACACTTTTTCAGCCATAATACGTCGGTCGATGGTCATGCTTAATGCCAGGCGCACACGAGAATCCGCGGTCGGTCCTTTTTGTGTGTTGAAGGCATAATAATACGTCCCCAGTTGCGGTGGGGTATAAACCTGGCCGGGAATATCCTTCATCAATTTCTGATACAGATTTTTCGGGAAGGACTCCGTGATATCAATATCACCCGCCAGATAACGTTTGGTCGCGGATGATTCCTGGTTTATCGGCAGGAACGTCACTTTTTGGATGACGGTATTCGCATTATCCCAATAATGCGTATTCGGCTCGACGACCAACTTTTCATTGACCACGCGATCTTTTAAAACGTAAGCGCCATTGCCGATCAAATGGCCTGGCTTAGTCCAGTCCTTTCCACTCTCTACGTTGGCTTTCTGCACCGGATAAAATGCAAAGTTGGCGGTCAGATTCGCAAACCAGGGTAACGGTTTATCCAACTGGACTTTTAACGTTCGCGCATCAACGGCGATGACGCCCAGTTTATCGGGCGTGGCTTTCCCATCAATAATGGCCTGCGCATTATTAATTCCCGCCAGCGCTGCAAACCAGGCGAACGGTGACAGTGTCTTAGGATCCACCAGACGCTGCCAGCTATAGACAAAATCCTGTGCCGTAACCGGGCTTCCGTCGGCCCATTTGGCGTTGTCGCGCAGGGTAAACGTCCAGACACGGTTGTCATTGCTCTTCCACTGGGTGGCGACACCCGGAATAATTTCACCTTTGTCGTTTTGATTGACCAGCCCTTCAAACAGGTCACGAATCACCTGAATTTCCGGTAATCCAACGGCTTTAGCCGGATCAAGCGACGCAGGCTCATCTTTGATATGGCGCACCAGCTCTTGTTTTTCTGCCAGAACCGTTCCGTTGGGAACATCGGCAGCATGTGTCTGAAAAATGCTGCTAACCAACAGCGCACAACAGGTTACTGAAACAGAGAGCTTCATAAGGTACCCCAATCGATAAGTTAATCCTGAATATAATGACGGCGTAATTATTTGTTTTAACTATGGGAAAAGCAAATAACTTCCCACACAAAATTGATATTACAACGAGAATAAGAAGTCTATGAAAACGATTTGATTATCCGCTAATTTTGCACAACACTGCGAATAATAACTCCAGCATTCAGAGACGCTTATGACCGTTACTCGCCCTCGCGCCGAACGCGGCGCATTTCCGCCTGGCACAGAACACTATGGACGTTCACTCTTAGGGGCGCCGTTGCTCTGGTTCCCGGCTCCTGCGGCCGATCGTGAAAGCGGTCTGATTTTAGCGGGCACCCACGGTGATGAAAATTCATCGATGGTCACGCTCTCCTGCGCGCTGCGCACCCTCACCCCGTCTTTACGTCGTCATCATGTGGTGCTGGCCGTCAATCCGGATGGTTGCCAGCTCGGGCTGCGCGCCAATGCCAACGGTGTCGATTTAAATCGTAACTTTCCGGCGGCAAACTGGAGGGCGGGCGAGACGGTGTATCGTTGGAATAGCGCCGCTGAAGAGCGCGATGTTGTGTTACTTACCGGAGAACATTCGGGATCGGAGCCGGAAACCCAGGCGTTGTGCCAGCTCATACACCGTATACACCCTGCCTGGGTCGTATCGTTCCACGACCCACTGGCCTGCATTGAAGATCCAAAAAACAGTGAATTGGGCGCGTGGCTGGCGCAGATGTTCGAACTGCCGCTGGTAACAAGCGTGGGTTACGAAACGCCAGGATCCTTTGGCAGTTGGTGCGCCGATCTCAACCTGCACTGCATCACCGCTGAGTTTCCGCCTATTTCTTCCGACGAAGCCAGCGAGACGTATCTGCTGGCAATGTCGAATCTGCTTCGCTGGCATCCTAAAGATGGAGTTTTCCGGTCGTAAAATGCAGTGCTGGCTCGACATCCACCGCCAGCCAGGTCGGGCCATCAAGATCGGCGAAACTCACCTGCGTCGTCAGCGGTAGCGCTGCGCTGATCGCACGCGACGTGCATAACATGCAGCCCAGCATTAAACCGAAACCTTGCGCTTTGGCTTCGGTTGCTAATGCTAATGCTTCCGTCAGCCCTCCGGTTTTATCCAGCTTAATGTTGACCATCTCATAGCGCCCTTGCAGCGATTTCAGGCTGCTACGGGTATGGCAACTCTCATCTGCGCAAATGGGCAACGGGTGAACGAAATTCTCCAGCGCGGCATCATCGTGCGCCGGTAATGGCTGCTCCAACATCGCCACACCCAAATCGGCCAGTAGCTGACAGCGGGCCGCCAGACCACTCGCATGCCAGGACTCATTGGCATCGACAATCAGCGTCGCCTCAGGAACCGCCGAACGAATCGCCACCATACGTTCGCTGATCAGATGATCATCGAGCTTCACTTTCAGAAGTGTCGCCCCGTTTTCCCACAGGGCCGCCGCGCTGGCCGCCATTTGATCTGGCGTTCCAATTACCACGGTTTGCGCTGTAATCACCGGTGAATCCAACTCGATACCAACGAACTCGATCAGTGTTTGCTGCTGTTGACGGGCGCTTAAATCCCACAATGCGCAATCGACCGCGTTACGCGCCGCGCCAGCAGGTAACAGCTGTTGTAAGGTTTCGCGGGTTAACCCTTTTTCCAGTTGCGGGGCTATGCTCATAACCTGCGCAAGCACCGAGGCATCGCTTTCGCCATATCGGGGGTAAGGCGTACACTCGCCCGTCCCCTTCACACCGTTTTCTTCCAGCTCCACAACCACCACATGCGCTTCGCTCCGACTTCCTCGCGCAATAACAAAGGGGGTATGCAGTGGCCAGGCTTCCTCATACACCTTCACCGATCTCATTCGTGCTCCTTATGTTGCGGCGGTGTGCGATTCACCACAAATAGCGTTTGCTGTGTTAACTACTGATGGCATAAACTAACCGCGACGTTAACTATATGTAAACAGGAAGATAACCATGTCACAAACCGTTCATTTCCAGGGCAACCCCGTTGCAGTCGCCAACTCCATTCCTCAGGCTGGTAGCAAAGCGCAGGCTTTTACCCTCGTGGCAAAAGACCTGTCTGACGTCGCACTGACTCAGTTTGCTGGCAAACGTAAAGTGCTGAATATTTTCCCGAGTATTGATACCGGCGTATGTGCGGCATCGGTACGTAAGTTTAACCAACTCGCGACAGAAATCGACAACACCGTGGTGCTGTGCATTTCTGCCGACCTGCCGTTTGCCCAGTCTCGTTTCTGCGGCGCGGAAGGCCTGAGCAACGTTATCACCCTCTCCACGCTGCGTAACAGTGATTTTCTGAAAAACTACGGTGTGGAAATCACCGAAGGTCCTCTGAAGGGCCTGGCGGCACGCGCCGTGGTGGTGGTCGATGAAAACGACAACGTCATTTTCAGCCAGCTGGTGAATGAAATCACCAACGAACCTGACTACACCGCCGCGCTGGACGTCCTGAAAGCGTAATCGTCGCGGATACAAAAATGCCTCCAGATTTGGAGGCATTTTCATTTTTGCGGTTACTCGTCGTTCT
The DNA here is from genome assembly GCF_016811995.1 of Citrobacter sp. R56. GTDB lineage: Bacteria > Pseudomonadota > Gammaproteobacteria > Enterobacterales > Enterobacteriaceae > Citrobacter_D > Citrobacter_D enshiensis. Next base: position 2,169,964 of record NZ_CP069159.1, on the reverse strand, counting down.
TCTTCTGACTCAAGCCATACTCACGCAATTTATTGGCAATCGCGGTATGTGACACCCCTAACCGTTTCGCCAGCTTACGCGTGCTGGGATAATTGCGATAAAGCTGCGTCAACACAGAACGCTCAAAGCGACTGGTAATATCATCCAGTGACCCTTCCATCGCATCTTCTCCGACAGCAACGGTCGCGGCATCGTAATCCGGCAATAAAATATCCTGTGGGCGCAGCTCGTAACCTTCCAGTTGAGTCAGCGCACGGTAAATGGCGTTTTTGAGCTGACGTACGTTACCGGGCCAACCGTAACGGGTGAGTACCGTTCCAAGATCGGCCGCCAGTTTTGGTCTCGGCACGCCCTGCTCATCGGCAAAACGCGCCACGAACAGCTCGGTGAGCGGCATAATGTCCTGCGGGCAGTCGCGCAGCGGCGGCAGGTTGAGCGTCAGAACATTCAGGCGGTAATAAAGATCTTCGCGGAACAGTCCTTTTTGCACCAGTTCCACCAGGTTCTTCTGGGTGGCGCAAATCACCCGGACATCCACGTGAACCTCTTGATCTTCGCCCACACGACGGAACGTACCGTCATTGAGAAAGCGCAACAGTTTCGTCTGCATACGCGGCGACATCTCGCCGATTTCATCCAGCAACACCGAGCCGCCGTTCGCCTGTTCGAAGAACCCTTTTTTGCCTTCCGGCGCGTGGCCAAAGAGCTCACTTTCAACCGCATCTTCCGGAATGGACGCGCAGTTCAGCGCCAGATACGGTTTTGCTGCGCGCGGGCTCGCCAGATGACAGGCGTGTGCAAAGAGATCTTTCCCTGTCCCGGTATCACCGGTGATCAACAGCGGCGCGCTCAGCATTGCCAGCTTACGGGCCTGCTCAACCACATGTTTCATTTTGGCGCTAACGGCAATCACCTGGCTAAAGGCGCTCAAATCCTGGGTGTTGAGGTTCTGCAACTGACGCCCCATCCGCAGGGTGGAACGCAGCATCACCACCGCGCCTGTCAGCATATGTTCGTCATTCTCGCCCTGCAGATGGACCGGCGTAATTTCCATCAGGAAATTCTGACCGTTGATCACCACATGTTCGTTGTGGGAGCCTTGCGGATTGCCCTCCAGCCAGCGCTGGAAGTTGAAACCATTGATCAATTGCGCCGCCGTGTGATTGCGCATGCGCTCCGGGTTTTGCGCGAAAAGCTGACAGCTCGCGGGGTTCGCCATCTCCACTTTGCTTTTCATGTCCAGCGACAGAACCGGCTCCGGGAGCGCCTCAAGCAAGGCGCTAAGCGCCAGATGCTCGCGCTCGGACGGCATCCACGGCACGGTGCGCACATCAGTGACGCCCGCGATGCGACGAATCTCCGCCATCAGGCTGCTGAAGTTGGTGAACTCCAGTTCAGCAAAATTAAGGTAAATCCGCCCAATGGGGTCAATCTCAATACCACGTAAATCAATGCTGCGAAGTACCAGTAAATCCAGCAATTCACGGGTCAGACCTAGACGATCTTCACAAAAGACTTCCAGACGCATGGGAACCTTCACCTAATCAATGAACTATTAAACAGATGATAAGCCACTATTCGGTTAGCAGGAAGGAGTCTGTCAACAAATATTGACAGCATGGTGGAAATTTGGGCGCTGACGCGTAAAGTTGTACGGTCAGCACCCAGATCAGGTTTAATTTTCGCGGGAAGATTTGTTTTTCTGCAGCGTCTCTTTGAGCTGACCCACCAACTGGCGCCGAAAATCCCCCAGCCGCGGTTTATCATCATCAATCCACGGTAAAGGACGGCAAAGCTCCATAGCTTTAATCCCCAGGCGGGCCGTCAACAGCCCTGCGCCTATCCCCTGCGCGGCGCGGGTGGACAAACGTGCCGCCAGATCCTGCGACATCCAGTCCATCCCGACTTCACGCACCAGTTCACTGGCGCCCGCAAACGCAATGTTCAGTAGCACCAGACGGAATAACCGCAAGCGGCTGTAATAGCCCAGCTCAATGCCGTACAACGTGGCGATGCGGTTAATCAGGCGTAAATTACGCCAGGCAATAAAGGCCATATCCACCAGCGCTAACGGGCTGACGGCAATCATCAGGGTCGATTCCGCCGCCGAGCGGCTGATTTCTCGCCGGGCCTGCGCGTCCAGCACCGGTTGCACCAGATGCGCATACAGACTGACCACTTCCCGATCGTTTTGCGTCTCATGAATCGAGGCGTACCAGCGTTGTAACGCCGGATGTGACTGATCAATACCCGCCTGCTGCGCCAGTTTCTCGCAAAATGCGCGCCCTTTACCGGTACCGACACTGTGTAACAGCTCACGCGCTTCATCACGCTCATGCGCGCGCTGGCGTAACCGCCACAGCCGACGCCACTCGGTCGCCACCGACCCAACACCCGCGCCGATAATCAACATGCCTGCCGCACAGCCGCCAAGCGCGGCCCAGTCCTGGGTTTGCCAGGCATTCATTGTCCACTGAACGCCCTGACCGACGACGCTTATACCAAACAGCGCCAGGCCGCCCATCACCATTTTGCGCCACAGACTGCGTTTCGGACGTAATGCGGCATCAATGACCGCTTCTGCTTGTCCTTCGTCCTCCAGCGGCTCTTCTGTCTTCGCTGGCGCGAAGGTCTGCGCCTCTGTTTCGCTGAAGGACTGTTGCGACTTAAAGGTCGGACGTACTTCTGCTTCCAGCGGCCCGGCGAAATCGATACGCGGTTTCAACGGTTCGGTCATCGCAATTTATCTCCTATCAAAAACTCCAGCGCGGCATCCAGACGAATGTGTGGCAGCGGTTTGTCGACATCCATCACCTGGGGGCGAAACGCTTCAAACTGAAACCCCTGGCTGTCCCAAAACGCCTGTCCGGGCAGACGCGCGGGCACTTCCCCGGGATAGACGGTCAGGGGTTTACCATCGCTAAGGCGATTTCCGCGCAACGCAGGGATTTTTTCGCCATTCACATCAATTAGCCCGCTGGTGGTCGCCTGTACGGACGCCAGCCCCAGACAATCCATACTGATCCCCTCAAAGGCGGCATTTTGCCAGGCATCCTGGATCAGTTGCTGGAGCAAAGAGACCATATTGGCGTGTTGATCGACGGTCACGTGATCCGCTTTGGTGGCGGCAAACAGCAGTTTGTCGATAACGGGCGAAAAAAGCCGCCGGAACAACGTACGCTGACCGTAATGGAAACTCTGCATCAGTTGCGTCAAGGCCAGACGCATATCATTAAACGCCTGCGGCCCGCTGTTGAGCGGCTGCAAACAGTCCACCAATACGATCTGACGATCAAAGCGCAGGAAGTGGTTTTTGTAGAACCCCTTTACCACTTTTTCGCAGTAGTAATTAAAGCGCTCGCGCAGCATTCCGGCGTTGGTGTGCTTGTCGGCCTGCGCCAGTTTCGATTCACCAAACGCATCCACATCCGGCCACGGGAAAAATTGCAGGGCCGGTGCCCCCGCCATATCCCCTGGTAACACAAAGCGTCCCGGTTGAATGAAATGCAAACCTTCTTGTTTGCATTGATGCAGATAATCAGTCCACGCGGCCGCAATGTCAGCCAGACGGTTTTCATCGGCAGGTGCCAGTGGATCCAGTCCCTCACATAACTGACGCCATTTGGTTGACCACTCGCCCCGTTTGCCCTGCAGCAGCCCTGTCATTTGTCGTGACCAGCTCAGGTAATCCTGTGCCAGCATCGGTAAATCGAGCAGCCATTCGCCGGGATAGTCCACAATCTCCAGATACAGGGTGGACGTATCTTTGAAATGGCGCAGAAGGGAATCATTAGATTTGTAACGTAACGCGAGACGAATTTCACTCACGCCACGCGTCGGCGTCGGCCAACCCGGAGGCTGACCATAGAGCTGGGCCAGCCCCTCATCATAGGTAAAACGCGGAATACCAAAATCACGTTGCGGCACCCGCTTTACCCCGAGCAGACGTTCTTCCCGCACGGCGCTGAGCAGTGGCAGACGAGCGCCGGTATGCACATTCAGCAGTTGGTTCACCATCGCCGTGATAAACGCCGTTTTGCCACTGCGGCTCAGTCCGGTCACCGCCAGGCGCAGATGTCTGTCGACCCCACGATTGACCAGCGCATTGAATTCGTTTTTAAATCGCTTCATCGCCATCCCGTTGTGCCTGAAGACCCGAAAAAATTATAACGTATTCGTATTAATGTGGGGTCAGGCTGTTGATAATCAACTGCCTTGTGTTGTCATTCGCCAGTTAACTCCATAAGATGTGCGTCATTAACTCTCGGACGGGCTCGGGGTACATGTCTCCTACCATATATGATATTGCGCGTGTCGCTGGCGTTTCAAAATCAACAGTGTCACGCGTTCTCAATAAGCAAACCAATATCTCACCAGAGGCGCGAGAGAAAGTATTACGCGCCATTGATGAACTGCAGTATCAGCCAAATAAACTTGCGCGTGCTCTAACCTCTTCCGGGTTTGATGCAATAATGGTTATTTCAACCCGTTCTGCTAAAACCACCGCCGGAAACCCCTTTTTCTCTGAAGTACTGCACGTGATCACGGCCAGTGCCGAAGAGGAAGGTTTTGATGTCATCTTACAAACATCAAGAAATACCGAAGATGATTTACAAAAATGTGAAAGCAAGATAAAACAAAAAATGATCAAAGGGATTATCATGCTGAGTTCTCCGGCAGATGAAACCTTCTTTGCTCGCCTGAATAAATACGAAATTCCGGTGGTGGTCATTGGGAAAGTTGAAGGGCAGTATTCGCATGTTTATTCCGTTGATACGGATAACTTTCAGGATAGTGTTGCGCTGACGAATAGCCTCATTGAAAGCGGTCATAAAAATATTGCCTGTCTGCACGCCCCGCTTGATTATCATGTTTCCATTGATCGCGTTAACGGATATAAATACAGTTTGCAAGCACATGCACTCCCTACCCGACCAGAATGGATCGTCGATGGTGGATATACCCACGAGAGTGCATTAACTGCCGCACGGGAATTATTAAGTCAAGAGTCGCTTCCGGATGCGGTATTCGCCACAGACAGTCTTAAACTGATGAGCATCTATCGCGTAGCCGCGGAAAAAAACATTGTCATTCCGGATAAACTGGCCGTTGTGGGTTACAGCAATGAAATGCTTTCGTTTATTTTGACCCCACCACCGGGCGGTATTGATGTACCGACGCAAGCGTTGGGAGAAAAAAGTTGCGATCTCCTGTTTAAATTGATCGCTGGTCAAAAACAATTACAAAATATCACGATTGCCACGCAAATATCGTTGCCAAAGACACTTAAATAAAAAAAGGGGCATTTTCATGCCCCTTCCCCATTAGAAGGCGTAATTGAATCCTACGCCAGCATAATGGAATTTATCGCTTTCACCTTCATCATGATCTTCCCACTCGAACGCATACTCCAGCGACACTGACAGTCCATTCTGGAAATCATAGCCGTAAAGCATACCAAGACGGTTAAAATCATGCCCTTCGCGTGCGATGTCATCCTGCCAGTCCCAGTTAGACCAGCGATCGAGACCGATACGGGTATACGGCGTCAGCGTGGTATTGCCTAATGAAATAGGCAAATATGCACGGATTTCCTGCGTGGAGAATTCACCATTATTGCGCGAACTGTCCATATTAAAGCCACGTTCTAAATAGTAGTTGGCCACAACAGAAAAGGTATCATTGATTCTGTACGTTAAACCGGTTTCTGTTTCCACGCGGCTATCCGAATAACCCGTTTCATCCAGATCGTTGACAAACTTGTACATAGAGAACCAGCCGCTGAAGCGCCAGTCATCATTCAGTTTAACATCCCAGTCGGGCTGTATTTTCCAGCGTTGCATATTTGCTGTACCCGCATCGCCGCCATGATCATCTTCAAAATGATAACCATAATTACGTAATCCGCCCGTCAGACCAAAAGAGAAATCATCACTTTCAGTAATCTGATAACGAATATCTAATTCAGGACGATCAAACCAGGTACCACGAGAACCGCTACTGTAATCAACAGGACCTTCCTGATAATAAGCCAGTGAGATTTTCCACGGACCATTCGAGGCATTAAACCAGACTGACGGTTCTGATAAACCGTCCATATCTTCGGCATGGCCTTCTACGTTTTCTATTTCATACATGGCACCCACATTGAAATGCCAGTCATCGTTTTCAGCAGCCTGCGCGCAGGCCATCCCGGCGCACATCAGCAGCGCTGTAGAGGACAGTAAGGTTTTCATTTATGTTCCTTGTTAAAAGTCTAACAAAAAAGCAATTACAACCGGGAGGAATCCCCCGATATATGTAAACTCGTCATTTTTAAATTGAGACGACTTCTGGCAGCTAATATCTCTAAAGGGAATACCATCGGTATCCCCTCTGGATTAATGCACTTTCAGCACTATCGCCATTCAAATTATTTTGTGAGCTTTATTGGATCGCAATTTCCGTTTCATCATCAAAGAAATGGCATTTAGCCATATCAAAATGTATGGTGATATTATCTCCTGCCGAATAGTCATTCATTGCGCCAGCACGTACCACCATTTCGTGCCCCCCTACCGTGGTATAAAGCATAAATTCAGCCCCGGTTAATTCCGCCACACTTACCCGCGCCGCAACGTTATTATCAGATAATGCGTCAGGCTGGATATCTTCAGGACGAATCCCCATGACAACGGCTTTATGGTCATACCCCTGTTTTTTCAAAATGCTGAGTTTGTCTTCTGGGATGGTTAACTTTAGCGTTTCAGTAACAAATTTATCCCCATCAATCGCGCCACGAATAAAATTCATTGATGGTGAACCAATAAATCCGGCCACAAACATATTGGCAGGATGGTTATATACCGTTTTGGGCGCGCCAACCTGCTGAACAATCCCGTCTTTCATAATGACAATGCGGGTCGCCATGGTCATCGCTTCAGTCTGATCATGGGTTACGTAGATCATCGTGGTGTTCAGTTTTTGATGAAGCTTGCTGATTTCGGCTCGCATCTGAACACGCAGTTTGGCATCAAGGTTAGAGAGCGGTTCATCCATCAGGAACACCCCTGCCTCACGGACAATCGCACGCCCCAGCGCCACACGCTGGCGCTGACCGCCGGACAACGCCCCCGGTTTGCGCTTCAGATAGTCACGTAAACCCAGTATTTGCGCTGCCCAGTTCACACGTTCATCAATAACACCTGGGTCAATTTTCTGCATTTTCAGCCCAAACGCCATGTTGTCGTACACGCTCATATGCGGATACAACGCATAGTTCTGGAAAACCATGGCAATGTTGCGCGCTTTGGCCGGAACGTCGTTCATGCGTTTGCCGTCGATCAGCAGTTCTCCACCGCTGATCTCTTCCAGTCCGGCGATCATGCGCAGCGTGGTCGATTTGCCGCAACCTGATGGCCCGACAAAGACAATGAACTCTTTATCTTCGATTTCCAGGTTGAAGTCTTTAACCACATGGACCTGGTTATCGTAAATCTTTTGAATATGTTTCAACGAAAGCTGTGCCATGTTGATTCCCTTACTTTTCGTTTTGCCAGAAAGCCGATAAGCACGGCCACGTCAAATATTGCGTTGAAGGAAGTAGCATTCCAGCGCCGGTTAAGCCAGAACCAATGCCGATGGAGCGCATACCGCTGGCGTTGATCGCATCAATGCCAGCCTGAGCGTCCTCAATGCCAATACACTCTGCGGGAGTGACACCTAATCCACGGCACGCTGCGATAAAAATCTCAGGGTCCGGCTTTGATAAGGTAATTTTTGCGGCATCCGCGCAGAAATCAAAATAGTGCTCAATGTCCAGAGCCTGCAAAATGACCGGCGCATTCAGCGATACCGATGCCAGACCAATCGGGATCCCTTGCGTGCGCAACTCACCCAACAGTTCCCGGATCCCCGGCAACACTGAGCGGGAGGTCAACTCGCGCAGGGAGTCAACGTAAAGCGCATTTTTACGGGTCGCCAGTGCAACACATTCCTCAGGGCTGAACGCCCCTTCTTTGCCGCCATGCTGGAGAATGCGTCGCAACGAATCCATCCGGCTAATGCCTTTTAAGCTGTCGTTAAAAACCTCATCGATCTGAATCCCGATTTCATCAGCAATCTGCTTCCAGGCCAGAAAGTGGAGATGCGCGGTATCGGTAATCACACCGTCCAGGTCAAAGATGATAGCCTGAGGTTTCATTCCGCCTCCATGGTAGCGGTCCCAATTTTGGGCGCAATAAAATCATTTAATTTCAAAATGTGCTGGCCCTGTACCGTCATCAAATGTCCGTTAAGCCAGAACTGAACGGCAGTCGCACTGGTGACGCTGACTTCATCCGCGGTGATGGAAAAGTGCATTTCGCTGCCCTGCCAAATGAGCGGGAAAGAGAGGCGTTTCCAGCCGGAAGGTAAACGCGGCGCGAGATGCAATGCCCCCTGATACAGGCTTAAACCGGCAAATCCCTGTATCGCCCCTAACCAGATAGCTCCCGTCGCCGCAGCATGAATACCGTCATCACAGCTGTGCGGATCCTCGCCCAAATCGATCTGCGTTCCCTCTTGCCAGAAGCGGTAGCCCAGCGCCGGGTCACCGCAGCGTGCAGCCACAATGCCATGTATCGCTTTGCTCAGAGAGGAGTCATGGATGGTTCGCGGTTCGTAAAAACGCAGGTTCGCCAGACATGACTGCGGGCTGAAAAGTTCAGGCAACATATAGGTCAGCATCACCACATCCGCCTGCTTGAGAATTTGCATCTCATTGACTTCGGCACGCGAATAGTCGAGTAAAATCGTTTGTTTTCCTGCCTTTACCTTATACTTGCTGAGTTCAATACACGGCTTGCTGAGGAAGGTATCATCTTGTGCGAGCACACCATCTTCCTGAACTTCCGGACGCCACAACCGTTGCAAGAAGTTCTCAGCACGGTGAAGAAAGGCTTCATCAGCACTACCGAACATGCGGGCAAAATGGAGCGCCTGTTCGACGTTGTAATAGGCCATGTAACTGGTGAAGGCATTGTTATTCACATGCTCGGTATACTCATCGGGCCCGATCACATCATGGATTTCCAGCCGACCATTAATCTCGGTGGCGCGGCTTAACCAGAATTTTGCGGTTTCCAGCAACAGCGTCATCCCTTCACGCTTCATGAAATCGATGTCGCCTGTCACCTGCCAGTAGCCCACAACGGCCCACGCGATATCCGCCACCAGGTGATGCTCTGCCTGCGCGGAGGCCACTTTCTGACGCAGACCGGTACGAATATTGATCGCCGCGAATTCCGGTGTCTCTTCTTCACCGCTGCGTGCGCTTTCCCAGGGAAACAGCGCGCCCTGCCAACCATTTCGACGGGCTTTTTCTTTCGCGCCCGGTAAATTGTGCCAACGATATCGCAGCAACCCACGGGCGATTGCCGGATCGGTAAACAGATGGAATGGCAGCAAAAAGACTTCGGTATCCCAGAATACGTGGCCTTTGTAACCTTCACCGGTCATACCTTTCGCGCCAATGCTGCTACGCTCATCGTGCGACGGCGTCATAATGCGCAAATGATAGAGGGCAAAGTCCAGCGCGCGCTGATCTTCCTCATTTGTACTTTCAAGGACGACGCGGTGACGTTGCCACCAGTGGCACCAGTTTGCATCTGAATGCGCTTTCAACGCCGCGTAGCCCTGTCCGGCACAGCTTTCCAGTTGATTGAGCGACTGGCTTGCCCAATTTTCAATTGAGGTGCTGCGCTCGCTGGTCCATTCAATCCAGACCAGTTTTTCCAGCGTGATACGCTGTCCTGCGCTCGCCTGCACGCTGTTGTGTTGCATCAGGCGGCGGTCTTTCGCCGTGAAGCAGCGCTGCACCTCGCCATCCACACGACAGGCCGCAGAAATCACAATATCGGTACGGCCATCCTGGGTGGTGTAAACCCCTTGCAGCAGGTTCTGACCGAATACCCGGACTTGTGTTTCATCCAGATGCTGGCGACCGTGATTGGTGACCGTGGCATCAATGCCTGTTGACAGCGTGATCGCGGCGTCACCGTCCAGCGGGGTAATCGAGAGCTCCATCGCGAACAGAGGTAATGACTCCGTCGAGACAAAACGACGACTTTCAATACGAAAACGCCCGCCCTTTGGCGCATGCCAGAGGAGAGAGCGACGCAACTCCCCGCTGGCAAGATCAAGTTCACGCTGCCAGTCTTCAACCACACCGCTTTGCAGAGAAAAAATCTCGCCATTCAGGGTTATGTGTACCCCGACAACATCGGGAAGATTGACCAGTTCGTTGATCTCGCCTTTCCCCGCACGATGATAAATCCCGGCAAGGTACATGCCGCGGGTTTGAACCGTGTAATCTTCTTCATGGGTGGCACGGATCCCCATGTAACCATTGCCTGTCGTCATCAACGATGCGTATTTATTCAGGCTGTGCAGGCAAAATGCGCCGTCAGTTAGCATTACAGGCTTAGTCATAATTCCACGCTTTTTCCTGTTTCGGCGGATTGGTATAACGCAGCGACCAGTTGTTGAATCACAAATCCTTGCTCAGCATCAGCAATCATGACTGGCACCCCCTGAACGTGATTCACAAACGCGTCCATACTGCGAAAATGTCGATTGTCATCCGCAAGCTCGCGCTTAAACAGGATGTTTAATTCCCCGCTCTGATCGTTATAAACCTGCGCAGGAAACAGCGTCGCGCCAGCTTTATCGCCGCAGAAATTCACGTTCATCACCGACTGTTCGACAATATTGAGCGCAAAGGACGTTTCGAGCCGCAAAATGCCCCCATTGTGGAATTCAACGGTGCCAAACAGCGCATCTTCAACGGTGTACGTACTCGGGTCCCATTCACCAAACTGACCGCTATTTTTGCGGGTGCCAATCTTTTGAAAACTGTGGGCATGGACGCGTTTGACCGCCGGAAACCCCAGTACATACATCGCGGCATCCAGCATATGAATACCGATATCAATCAGCGGGCCGCCGCCCTGTAATTCTTTGTTTGTAAAGACGCCCCACCCCGGCACACCGCAGCGACGCAGCGCTTTAACGTTGGTCACATAGATTTCACCTAATACACCGGCCGTCACCTGTTCACGGAGCATTTGGGTATCGAGTGCAAATCGGTGGTGGAAGTCATAAGCCAGCACCTTACCCATTCGACGGGCAGTCCTGCACATCTCCTCCGCTTCTTCCGGTGTCATGGCCGGCGGCTTTTCGCACATCACGTGGCAACCGGCGTTGAGCGCCATCATGGTGTGCTCATAATGAAAACGGTTTGGTGAGCAGATACTGACAACATCGGGCTTGACCTGTTCGAGCATGGCCTGCGGGTCGTCCCATACCTGCGCATTACCGTACTTTTCTGCCAGCATCTGCGCCTGAGACAGGCGGCTGTCGCAGACAGCCACCAGTTCAAGATCAGCACGGGTGCAGTAGTACGACGCATGAACTTTATCCGCCACCTGACCGGCGCCGATAATGGCGACACGCAGGGGCGAGTTTGTCGTTGCACTCTTCACAGAGATCCTCTTAGCACGTACGCAGCCAGGCCAATGACTGACGGTAGGCTTCCGGCAAGTTGTCTGCCCTGACCCGACCTTCATACACGATGTAGCCCTGATAATTATCCTGACGCAGTTGATCGAACAGCGCGCCAAAGTTCAGGGTGCCGGAACCCGGCTGATAACGATGGTTGTCCGCGATATGCACATGACCGAGAAGATCGCGGTTGTCATGCAACGCCTTCGCCATATCGTCTTCTTCGATATTCATGTGATAGAAATCGCCGATGATCTGTACATGTTTCAGATCGTTTTCAACGATATAACGGCGGGCATCGGCGAGCGTGTTGATCATGTGATCCTGATAGCGGTTGAGCGGCTCCAGATACACCACGGTGCCGGTGCGTTGCGCAACCTTGTCAAGTACCCGTAACGAGTCGCTCACCGCGTTGCGATCGCCTTCCAGGCTGCGCGGAGAGGTCATCGGCGGCAGACGGAAGGTGAACATGCCCCATGCCGCCGGGACGATAATGCCTTTACCGCCGACCTCTGCCAGTGCTTCCAGAATGCGCTCGATCTGCTTTAATCCGTTCAGGCGGCGCTCTTCGATAAAATCGCCAATCCAGCCATCATATCCGCCGCAGGCGGTCGTCACCGGCAGGCCGGTTTCTTTAATCGCCGCTTTGACTTCTTCAAGGTTATTGACCAGTAATTTGCCGTCAATTTCGAAGCCATCAAATCCCATTTTTTTGATATAACGAAATTTTTCCAGAATATTTTCCGGGAAGAACGCCTGATTCTGTGTTCCGATTTTCATCTTTTTACATTCCTTTCGAATTAAAACGTGACGCCCATTTTGATGCTCTGCTCCGGGTGACGGTCTACATACTGCATGTAGCTTTCCGGGCTGTCGGCAAAGGTGACAACCGGGTCGATCAGCTCTTCACAATCGAGATAACCGTTCATCAGTAATTCCCAGCAGGTCTCTTCAATACGTTTGCGGCTCCAGCGCGGGTAATCCGGGTTCGGTTCGCTGCAGGCGCGAGAAAAGACAATTTTGGCGTTGTTAAAATGCGCTTCGCGGCCAAGGTTAAACCCTTCTGCGAACGGTTTAGCAAATGCCACATAGGAGATCGTGCCGCCGTACGCCAGGCCACGCAGCGCGGATTGCAGCGCATCGGCGTAACCGCTGGTTTCGATGATCACGTCAGCACCCTGCTTCCCGGTGAGCTTTTTAATTTCCATGCCCACGTCGGTGCCCAGAGGATTCAGACAGAAATCGGCGCCATGACGCAGCGCGATATCGCAGCGGTGAGCGATAGGATCAACACCAATCACCACCGAGGCCCCGGCTTTCTTCGCTAACTGAACGGCAATCTGGCCAATCGCACCCAAGCCGACAACCACCACAAAATCACCCACACGCACGTTGGCATCACGCACGCCGCTCATGGCAAATTGCGCAGGGTCATAGCAGACCGCATTTTTCCAGGAACTGCCTTCCGGCATCTTGCGTAACTTATAGTTATTCACGGCATTGATAATGACGGTCTCACTGAGCGGACCGTATCCACAGACGCGGTCACCCACTGCGTAATCGCTCACGTCGCTGCCACATTCAATAATGTCGCCCACCACCATATTGCCGAGCTGGAATTTACCGAATTCGATACCGCGTGGCGCGCCTTCCGGACGCGGCATAAACATTTGCCACTCGGCATTGAAATCTTCATCAATGAACGGACTGGCGGCGCGGAAATCGACCACTTCAGTGCCATGCTTCGGCGCGCCGAACAACACCCGGATTTTCACTTCGTTCGCCAAAACCGGACGATCTTCATACTCCACAAGCGCCGCAACGCGCGGTTCAGTGGCAATTAACTTTTTCATTTACAACTCCTTTATTGAACTGGCCGCTTTAGCCCTTCACGCCACCCGCGGTCAAACCACTCTTAATAAAACGTTCGGAGAGCGCGTACATGATGACGACAGGCAATGCCGTAACCAGCGAGGCGGCCATCATGCGTCCCCAGATATAGTCAGGCGTGCTAAACAAGGTGTTCAGCCCCACCGGAAGTGTGAAATTGCTGGCGCTGGAGAGGAAAATCGATGCGAACAGATAGTCGTTCCAGGCCACCATAAAGCAGTAAACAAATACCGACACCAGCCCCGATATCGCCAGCGGCACCGTGATGCGGAAGATGATTTGCAGACGGTTCAGCCCATCCATCATCGCCGCTTCTTCAATTTCATCCGGAATGGTGTCGAAGTAGCTTTTCAGCATGAAGACGGCGGTCGGCAGCGTTTGCGTCACCATGGTGATGATCAGCGCCATCTCTGTGTCATAAACACCGAGCGCCGTGATGATCTTGAACAGCGGAACAACCAGCAAAATCCCGGAGAACATGTACACCGTGTAAAAGCTGGCGTTGATGGTCATACGCCCTTTAAAACGCAGGCGCGACAAGGCATACGCCCCCAGCGTCCCCAAAAAGACCGCCACAACGGATGACGTCACCGACACCACCAGACTGTTGCGGAAGTAATCCACGAACGGAAAGATGAGCGGGTTAAAAATGTCGACGTAGTGCTCCAGCGTCCACTGCTGTGGCAGCAGCGTCGGGTGCAGGGAGATGGCTTCTTTCGCGCTCTTGAACGACGTCATCAGCATCACGAAGAAAGGAAACAGCGTGATGATAAGGAACAGCGCCAGGCCGCAGTAAAAGCCGATACGACCCAGTATGCGTTTATTTGTTGCCATTGAGATTCACCCGTTTTCTGGTCAGCAAAATGACGGCAAAGATGATGATAAAGAGCACCACAGAGATTGCGGCTGCTTTACCTAAGTCATTAAATGCAAATGCTGTTTTGTAGAGATACACCCCGAGGATATCCACCTTGGTCGTCAGCAGATAAACGTCGGCGAACATGTAGAACATCCAGATGGTGCGTAACGTAATGACCGTCGCCAGCACCGGCATAATGGCGGGCAATGTGACGATACGAAAACGTTGCCAGGCATTAGCGCCGTCCATCTCTGCCGCTTCATACAGCGATTTATCAATGGTCTGCAAAATGGCTAAAAACGAAATAAATGCGTAAGGGAAGTAACGCCAGATGGCGAACAGCACCACTAAAACAAAGCTGCTTCCGGGGTTGTCAAACCACAGCGGCGCCTGGTCGTAGAGATGGAGTAAATCGACACCCAGGTAGTTCACAATGCCGTAGCCATTGTTGAACATGTACTTCCATGCAAAGACCAGCGAGATCGATGGCGTCACGTACGAGAGGATCACCAGCGAGCGCGCGGTCTTACGCAGGCGAAATTCGCGGTTAAAGAACATCGCCACGCCAAGTCCCAGCGCCGTACTCCCCGCCACCACCAGCGTGGTATACCAGACCGTCATCCAGAGCGAATGCCAAAAACCCGGGTCGGTCAGGATACGCATGTAGTTCTCAAGTCCGACAAAGGTAGACTCAATGCGCGGGTTCAGCGGTAACCGCAGGAAGCTGATTTCGATATTCGATATCATCGGCCAGGCGACCAGGCCGCCCAGCAGCAACAAGCTGGGCGCCAGCAGCAGCATGGCAAAGGGCATGTCGGAACGACCTGAAAAAAACCTATTCATAACTGCTTTCCACATCCGCATTAACGCTGCTCAACAAGGGTATCCAGTTGTTTCTGGCTTTCCTTGATTGTTGAAGAGAGATCGGCTTTGCCTACCGTGACGTTGTGTACCATCGTACTCACCACGCCTGAACCGGTGACATCACCCATGCGGGTAAAGTTTTTATCCCCTACCGCACCAAACACCTGAATATTCGGCAGTTCAGCAATGAGCTGATTCGGCAATTCCCCCAGCGCCTTGATAACGCTGTTGTCTTTCCATGTTGCCGTGTTCACAACCGCTTTATTCACCGGGAGTGCCGCTCCGGGCGACATCATGACCCAATCCGCGATGTTGTCCGCCTGCTCCATAAAGGTGACAAACTTCTCTGCCGCCTGGGTTTCTTCCTCTTTCTGACCCGAGGTCAGAGTCAGAGAGGTCAGCATGCCGTACACCGCCGACGTTTGTTCTGTTGGCACCATAAACCCAACATTTTGCGGGTCGCCCTCTTTAATGACCGCCGGAAGAATGTACGTCGAGTAGATCGCCATTGGTGCCGTGCCATTCATAAAGGCGTCTTTGACTTCCATAATGTCGTTGGAGCCGGGCATGGTGTACGCCGCCAGCTCACGGTAATAGTCCAGCGCTTGCGCCATTTCTGGCGTATCCAGCGTGATTTTCCCCTGGGCATCAAAGACGTTCGCTTTGTTCGACAGCGCAAACTGCGAGTAGGACTGTTCCGTCAGCACGCTTTCAGCCGTTGGCAACGCAATGCCATATTTTTTGTGCGCCGGATCGTTGAGCGTTTTGGCGACCACCAGCAATTGCTGCCAGTTTGTCGGCTCTGCCAGCCCGGCCTTTGCCAGCACATCCTTGCGATACCAGATACCGCCGATCCACGCGCTAACGGGCACGCCGGTCCATCCTGAACCATCTTCCGTACGAACAATACGCAACACGCCGTCATAAAACGCGTTTTCACCTACCGCCTGGATAACATTCGCCACCGCCTTGCGGTCGATAAGCTGTTCTTTATCCATCACTTTGGCGTAGTCATGGCTGGTCTCAATGACCTCAGGTAAAGAACCACTTCTCGCCAGGGTAATCACCTTCGTGTTATAGGCGTCTTCTTCAACCGGCACTTGTTTAACCGTAATGCCAGGGTTTTCTTTTTCAAAGCGAGCAATGAGCGCTGAAATAACGGCCTGGCGTTCCTGTTCCACAGAAGAATGCATAAATTCAATGGAGACGTTTTCTTTTTTATCTTCTTTGCATCCGGAAATCAGGGCGCAGGAAACCAGTGCTGATAACAGCACAATTTTTGATTTAAGCATTAGATGCTCCTTTTTATTTTTTAATCCACATAACCTGCCATGGATCCAGGGTTAATTCTTTCGTATTGATTTCTTTTTCAGAAATCAAATCAAAACCGGTCACTGCATCATCGGAAATCGTCTGGCATTTTTCGCTAATATTAAATAACGCAATAATGACCTCGCCATTCTCAGCCGTACGGGTAATTTGCATTACAGATGGCGTGATATTACCGATGTCAAAACCGCTGTCGGGATGGAAAGCGCAATGTTCGCGTCTCAATTTAATCAAGCGTGACAGCGCGCGATAAACGTCATAGCGTAACGTCTCCGTCGAACTTAATTCCGCTTCAATCTCATCAATATCATATTTTTTACGGTTAATAGCCCGGTTGTAACCTAATTTTTCAACGCCGTCATAGTCATTACGTGAACCCAGAATGCTCTGAATATAAATAGCGGGTACACCTGGAAAACTTAATAAAATGGCATGCGCCAGCGTAAATCGGGCAAGCCGTTCCTGGTTGCTGCTATCACGCGTACTCAACGCATCCATGTACGTGACGTTGATTTCATAAGGGCTGCGGCTGCCATCAGGATTGTTCTTCCAGTTGACCAGTGCGCCCTCTTGCTGCAGCTCAGAGACCAGCGCTAAGATCTCCTCTTCTGGCAAGAGCCCACGTAACGGGTTCAGACCAATGCCGTCGTGCGACGCCAGGAAGTTGAACCAGGTCGTTTTTTCCGAAGGCAATGCCAACGACTGCGCCCACTGGCACAGGGCGGAGGCATCCTGGCGCTTTATGGCATGCAGCACCAGCGGTGGCAGCGAGAACTGATAGACCATGTGGGCTTCATCATGCCCATCGCCGAAATAGGAAATATTGTCTTTATGCGGAACATTGGTCTCAGTAATCATCGCGGTGCCCGGCGCCGCTTCATCCGTAATCGCACGAAACAGTTTGATCAGAGTATGTGTTTTCTCCAGATGAATACACGACGTGCCAGGCTCCTTCCACATAAAACCCACGGCGTCTAAACGCACATAATCCGCGCCTTGCTCAAGGTAGTTCAGCAAAACATCGACCATCGCCAGCAGAACATCCGGGTTGCTGTAATTAAGATCGACCTGGTCATCGCTAAACGTTGTCCATAAATGGCGAACCGAATTATCCGACAGGGTAAATGGCGTCAGTAACGGTAAAGCCCGCGGGCGTGTTACTGCCGAAAGATCGGTATTCGGGTCCATTTCAACAAAGAAATTTTCAAAGCCAGGCGTTTGCTGTAAATAGTTTTTAAACCATTCACTTTTCGCCGACATATGATTGCAGACAAAATCAAACATTAATTGGCTGGCTTGACCCAGTTCAGCAATATCTGTCCACTCCCCTGTTTCTTTCGCAACCTGGTGATAATCGATAACGGAAAAACCGTCGTCAGAAGACCAGGGATAAAAAGGTAATAAATGAACATGGGAAAAAATTGTTTTTAACCGGTAATGATAAAATTGGTTAAACGTTGGAAGCGGTTTTGCTGACGAACTGTGAAACTGATCGGCATAAGTAATGAGAACCACATCGTTCTCATCCCAGTGTGGTTTACGTGTTTTTTTAATTAATGATTGCGATCGTTTAATGCGGTCAGACAACACACCATAGTGACGGGATGTAAATGTATCTCCGTAAACTTCTGTCAGGTAATGTTTGATTTTTTGGTTCACTTTCATTTTCCGTGGTAGCGGTCCCATGGATAGGGAGACTACCTTGCAGAAAATAAGCTGTCAATCAAGCAAGGGGGTTTGGAGGGGGTAAAAAAAAGGATTTCAGCAGCCCAAAAATCGTATTTGTGAGCTGCCGCAAATTCGCCAGTCGATTGTGAATAAATTGTTTGTTTTTATGTGCAACCCTGTGATCAGGAATGGCTGCCACCATAGCGGCGGGAGATTTTTGCCGCCGCACGTCTTAACAGGGGTTCCAGCGCCAACGCCAGCAACATTTTCAGCGGGCGACGAGCGACGGATTTAATAGCCCACCCTGCCACACCGGCCGGGCCATAGCGTAACGCGGTCAGCAGAACCAGTTTCCCTGCGAGTTTAACGCCCGGCTTCATCTTTTGCCCGGCGCGTTGCCAGCGTGTATCCATCTTATGAGCTCTCTTCATTACAACTGACGGAAACGGCTACGCAGCGTGAAGGTGTCGGACGTAACATAGCGCTCCATTTCACGCAGACGCTTTTCGCCCGCGGCCAGTTCCCTGTCGACGGCATCCAGCAATTCACCGCTTGAGGGGGATTGCTCGCCAGTGGTCATGTTGTCCGGCAACGGATCAAGCACAAACGTCAAAATGATATACGCAACCAGCGTAAAGAACGCCAGCCCGAAGAAAATCGACAGCACCACCAGGATCCGCACCAGTTTCACCGGCACATCAAGGTAGTTTGCGATCCCGGCACAGACGCCACGCACCATGCCCTGCTGCGGAATGCGCCAGAGCTTTTTATTCAAATTAATCCCTCCCATTAGCGATCCCTCCAGTTCGGATGTTCAGCATCAAGAATGTCTTCCAGCGTCTGAATGCGTTCACGCATCCGTTGCGCGTCGTCGGTTAATTGCGCCAGACGTTGCTGCTCACTTTGCGACAGTTCCCCACGACTGGAACGGTTGCTGTAATGCAGCCATAACCAAATCGGCAACACAAACAACACAAAAATGGTTAACGGAATGGCCAGAAATAGCGCGCTCATGAGTACTCCTTACAGGTGATGAGCGGCGGCGTACTCAGACGCCGCCTGCGGTTATTATTGATTATCTTGCTTCATTTTGGCTTTCAACTGCGCCAGTTGCTCGCCGATTTCATCATCTGCTTTCAGGTCGGCAAACTGCTGATCCAGCGTTCTCTGTTTGCCAAAATTATGGCTTTCCGCTTCCGCTTCCATCTGATCAATACGGCGCTCAAACGATTCAAAGCGGGCCATGGCTTCGTCCAGCTTGCCGCTGTCCAGTTGACGGCGTACATCACGGGAGGAGCTTGCGGCCTGGTGACGTAACATCAGCGCCTGCTGACGGGCACGAGTTTCACTGAGCTTGTTCTCCAGTTCGCCAATCTCTTTCTTCATGCGCGTCAGCGTGTCGTCCACCAACGTCACTTCATGTTCCAGGGTGGCGATCAGATCGGTCAGTTTCTGCTTTTCAATTAACGCGGCGCGCGCCAGATCGTCTTTCTCTTTACGCAGCGCCAGTTCCGCTTTCTCCTGCCACTCTGTCTGCTGGGCTACGGCCTGCTCAATGCGACGGGACAACTGTTTCTTTTCCGCCAGCGCTCGCGCAGAGTTGGAACGGACTTCAACCAGGGTGTCTTCCATTTCCTGAATCATCAGTCGCACCAGTTTCTGCGGATCTTCAGCCTTTTCCAACAGCGCGTTAATGTTGGCGTTCACGATGTCGGCAAAACGAGAAAAAATACCCATAATTCAATCCTCACAATTTTTCTGATGTCGGGCTATGCCCTGCTGTAGCTCTAATACAATTCACGTGCCAACTTTTTAAGCTATTGATTAATAATAATATGTATAATTTTACCTCGGAGGCAATTCAGGTTAAAGTGGTGAATAACGCTAACAAGTGGTGAATTTCATCATGACAGAATACAAAGATAACCTTCTCGGTGAAGCCAACAGTTTTATTGAAGTGCTGGAGCAGGTTTCTCATCTGGCGCCGCTGGATAAACCGGTGCTGATTATTGGTGAACGCGGGACGGGGAAAGAGCTCATCGCCAACCGCCTGCACTTTCTCTCTTCTCGCTGGCAGGGGCCGTTTATTTCGCTGAACTGCGCCGCGCTTAATGAAAACCTGCTCGACACGGAATTATTTGGCCATGAAGCGGGTGCATTTACCGGCGCGCAAAAGCGCCATCCAGGTCGTTTTGAGCGTGCCGATGGCGGCACGTTGTTTCTCGATGAGTTGGCCACCGCTCCCATGCTGGTGCAAGAAAAACTGCTGCGGGTCATCGAATACGGTGAGCTGGAACGCGTCGGCGGTAGTCAGCCGCTGCAGGTCAATGTGCGACTGGTCTGCGCCACCAACGCCGATCTGCCCCGGATGGTTGATGACGGGACGTTTCGCGCCGACCTGCTGGACAGGCTGGCTTTCGATGTGGTGCAGCTCCCACCGCTTCGTGAGCGCCAGACCGATATCATGTTAATGGCGGAACATTTTGCGATTCAGATGTGTCGTGAAATCCGTCTGCCGCTTTTCCCCGGATTCAGCGAGCGCGCAAAAGAGACCCTGCTGCACTACCGCTGGCCTGGCAATATTCGTGAGCTGAAAAATGTGGTTGAACGTTCGGTCTACCGACATGGCACCAGCGATTACCCGCTCGACGAGATCATTCTCAATCCGTTTAAGCGACATACCGTTGCCGTTGAGAACACGGAATCTCCCGCTGCTTCCCCTGCACTGCCGGTGGATTTACGTGAATTTCAGCAACAGCAGGAGAGAGATTTACTGCAACGCAGTCTACAGCAGGCAAAATTTAATCAGAAACGCGCCGCTGAATTATTGGGTCTGACCTACCATCAACTGCGCGCATTGCTCAAAAAACATCAGATTTAGTGATTCCTTCACCAGAATTGATGACATTTGCACCAGTTACCCGCAGACATTTTTACCTGGTGGGTCGTAGTGCGATACACTTTGTAGATCGAATCTAAAAACCTTAAAAATTATGCGCCTGGTTTTATCGTCTCTGGTAGTGATAGCTGGACTTCTCAGTGGTCAGGCTGCAGCTGCGCCTGAACAGCCCCCGCGTGCTGATATTCGCGAGAGCGGCTTTGTCTACTGTGTCAGCGGGCAGGTCAACACCTTTAATCCGCAAAAGGCGAGCAGCGGTCTGATTGTCGACACGCTTGCCGCCCAGCTGTACGACCGGCTGTTGGATGTGGATCCTTATACCTATCGCCTGATGCCTGAGCTGGCGGAAAGCTGGGAGGTGCTCGACAACGGAGCAACCTACCGTTTTAACCTACGCCGGGACGTTCCGTTTCAAAAAACGGCCTGGTTTACCCCCACCCGTAAACTGAATGCGGATGACGTGGTGTTCACCTTCGAGCGTATTTTTGACCGTCATCATCCGTGGCATTACGTCAATGGCGGAAATTTCCCCTACTTCGACAGCCTGCAGTTTGCCGATAACGTAGAAAGCGTGCGCAAACTGGACAATTACACCGTCGAGTTCCGTCTGACGCAGCCTGATGCATCATTCTTATGGCATCTGGCGACGCATTACGCCTCGGTGATGTCTGCAGAATATGCGGCGAACCTGGCCAAACAGGATCACCAGGAATTGCTGGATCGTCAGCCTGTCGGTACCGGTCCTTTCCAGCTTTCTGAATACCGGTCAGGGCAGTACATTCGTCTACAACGACATGGCGAATTCTGGCGGGGTACGCCGCTGATGCCTCAGGTTGTCGTCGATTTAGGGTCTGGCGGTACGGGTCGTTTATCTAAATTGCTGACCGGTGAGTGTGACGTATTGGCCTGGCCTGCCGCCAGCCAGTTAACGATTTTACGCGACGATCCTCGCCTGCGACTCACGCTACGCCCGGGAATGAACATCGCCTATCTGGCGTTTAATACCAATAAACCCCCGCTGAATAACCCCGCAGTGCGGCATGCGCTGGCGCTGGCCATCAATAACCAGCGTCTGATGCAGTCGATCTACTACGGCACGGCGGAAACCGCCGCCTCTATTTTACCGCGCGCCTCGTGGGCCTATGACAACGAGGCTAAAATTACAGAATACAATCCCGCCAAATCCCGCGAGCAGTTAAAAGCGCTGGGGCTGGAAAATTTAACCCTGAAGTTGTGGGTGCCAACCAGTTCTCAGGCATGGAACCCAAGTCCGCTGAAAACGGCTGAACTGATCCAGGCAGACATGGCTCAGGTAGGGGTAAAAGTGGTGATTGTCCCTGTAGAGGGGCGTTTCCAGGAGGCGCGGTTGATGGACATGAACCATGATTTGACGTTGTCTGGCTGGGCAACGGACAGTAACGATCCGGACAGTTTTTTCCGTCCGCTGCTGAGTTGCGCCGCCATTAACTCGCAAACGAATTTCGCCCACTGGTGTCATCCCGAGTTTGACAACGTTCTGCGTAAAGCGCTTTCTTCTCAGCAGCTTGCCTCGCGCATTGACGCGTATGATGAAGCGCAAAATATCCTGGCGACAGAGTTGCCGATCCTGCCACTGGCTTCATCGTTGCGTCTGCAGGCTTATCGCTATGACATCAAAGGGTTAGTGCTCAGTCCGTTTGGCAACGCCTCTTTTGCGGGTGTCTCGCGGGAAAAAGCCAAAGAGGTGAAAAAACCATGATTATCTTCACCCTGCGTCGTTTTTTGCTGTTGCTGGTCACGCTCTTTTTCCTGACCTTTATCGGCTTCAGTCTGAGTTACTTTACGCCGCACGCGCCGCTTCAGGGTGCCTCGTTGTGGAATGCGTGGGTATTCTGGTTCAATGGCCTGATCCACTGGGATTTCGGCGTCTCCAGCATTAATGGTCAGTTAATCTCTGAGCAGCTTAAAGAGGTGTTTCCCGCCACCATGGAGCTGTGTATTCTCGCCTTCGGCTTTGCCCTGATGGTCGGCATCCCGATTGGGATGGTGGCTGGCGTGACCCGCAATAAATGGCCCGATCGCGTTATCAGCGCCCTCGCCCTGCTGGGATTTTCTATTCCCGTGTTTTGGCTGGCACTGCTGCTGACGTTGTTCTTTTCGCTGACGCTCGGCTGGCTGCCGGTGTCTGGCCGTTTTGATCTGCTCTATGAAGTTAAACCCGTCACCGGATTCGCCATTATTGATGCGTGGATTTCTGACTCGCCCTGGCGTGACGAGATGGTGATGAGCGCATTGCGCCACATGGTATTGCCGGTCCTGACGCTGGCGGTCGCCCCGACCACAGAGGTGATTCGTTTAATGCGGATCAGCACGATTGACGTGTACGACCAGAACTATGTGAAAGCGGCGGCCACCCGAGGCTTATCACGTCTGACGATTCTGCGCCGTCACGTGTTGCACAACGCGCTTCCCCCGGTGATCCCACGTCTTGGTTTGCAATTTTCGACTATGTTGACGCTGGCGATGATCACCGAGATGGTCTTTAGCTGGCCGGGACTGGGCCGCTGGTTGATCAACGCCATTCGCCAACAAGACTATGCCGCTATTTCCGCCGGTGTGATGGTAATTGGCTCCCTGGTCATCATCGTCAATGTGTTATCTGATATTTTGGGTGCCATGGCTAACCCGCTGAAACATAAGGAATGGTATGCCCTACGATAGCGTATACAGCGAAAAACGCCCACCGGGTACGCTACGCACGGCCTGGCGGAAATTTTATGGCGATACCACTGCGATGGTCGGCCTGTATGGCTGCGCGGGACTGGTGCTATTGTGCATTTTTGGCAGTTGGTTTGCTCCCTACGGTATTGATCAACAGTTCCTCGGCTATCAGCTTTTGCCGCCTTCCTGGTCTCGCTACGGCGAAGTGTCGTTCTTTCTCGGCACCGACGATCTGGGGCGCGACGTCTTAAGTCGATTGCTGAGTGGCGCCGCGCCCACCGTCGGCGGCGCATTTGTGGTGACGCTCGCCGCCACGATTTGCGGTCTGGTGCTTGGGGTGGTTGCCGGGGCGACCCACGGCTTACGCTCCGCCGTACTGAATCACATTCTGGATACGCTGCTCTCTATTCCGTCGCTGCTGCTGGCAATTATCGTGGTGGCGTTTGCGGGTCCGCATTTAAGCCATGCGATGTTTGCGGTCTGGCTGGCGTTACTGCCGCGTATGGTGCGTTCTGTCTACAGCATGGTGCATGATGAGCTGGAAAAAGAGTACGTGATTGCCGCCCGTCTGGATGGCGCGACCACACTGAATATTCTCTGGTTTGCGATTCTGCCCAACATCACGGCCGGTTTGATCACCGAAATCACCCGCGCGCTCTCGATGGCGATCCTCGACATTGCGGCGTTGGGTTTTCTGGATCTTGGCGCGCAGCTACCCTCTCCCGAATGGGGAGCTATGCTCGGAGACGCGCTGGAGCTGATTTATGTTGCGCCGTGGACCGTAATGCTGCCAGGCGGTGCCATTATGATCAGCGTGCTGCTGGTTAACCTGCTTGGCGACGGCCTGCGTCGGGCGATTATTGCGGGGGTGGAATAATGCCATTACTGGATATTCGTAACCTCACCATTGAATTCAGAACCGACGAAGGATGGGTAAAAGCCGTCGATCGGATCAGCATGACCTTAAACGAAGGCGAAATCCGTGGTCTGGTGGGTGAATCAGGGTCTGGAAAAAGTTTGATCGCCAAAGCGATTTGCGGGGTCGCGAAAGATAACTGGCGCGTCACCGCCGACCGTATGCGCTTTGATGATATCGACCTGCTGCGTCTCTCCTCGCGTGAGCGTCGTAAGCTGGTCGGTCACAACGTCTCCATGATCTTTCAGGAGCCACAGTCCTGTCTTGATCCGTCCGAGCGCGTGGGTCGCCAGTTGATGCAAAATATTCCGGCCTGGACCTACAAAGGACGCTGGTGGCAGCGGATTGGCTGGCGCAAACGCCGCGCCATTGAATTGTTGCACCGTGTCGGCATTAAAGATCATAAAGATGCGATGCGCAGTTTTCCCTATGAGCTGACCGATGGTGAGTGCCAGAAAGTGATGATCGCCATCGCGCTGGCTAACCAGCCGCGTTTGTTGATTGCCGACGAACCGACTAACGCGATGGAGCCCACCACGCAGGCGCAAATTTTTCGCCTGCTGACCCGTTTGAATCAGAACAGCAACACCACGATTTTGCTGATCAGCCACGACCTGCAGATGCTGAGTCAGTGGGCAGACAAAATCAACGTGATGTACTGCGGGCAAACGGTGGAAACCGCGCTCAGCAAAGATTTGGTGACGACCCCGCACCATCCGTATACCCAGGCGTTGATCCGCGCTATCCCCGACTTTGGCAGCGCCATGCCGCATAAAAGCCGCCTGAATACGATGCCTGGGGCGATCCCCTTGCTTGAACAATTACCGATAGGTTGTCGTCTGGGGCCTCGCTGCCCGTATGCTCAACGAGAATGTATTGAAACCCCGCGCCTGACCGGGGTAAAGAATCATCTCTACGCCTGTCATTTCCCGCTGAATATGGAGAAAGAGTGACATGGTGGAAACGCTGCTTGAAGTCCGCAATCTGAGCAAAACCTTTCGCTATCGTACAGGCTGGTTTCGCCGTCAGACCGTTGAGGCGGTAAAACCGCTGAGCTTTACCCTGCGTGAAAAGCAAACCCTCGCCATTATTGGCGAGAATGGTTCCGGTAAATCGACGCTGGCGAAAATGCTGGCGGGCATGATCGAACCGACCAGCGGCGAGCTGCTGATTGACGATCATCCCCTGCACTACGGCGATTATTCGTTTCGTAGCCAGTGTATTCGAATGATTTTTCAGGACCCGTCGACGTCGCTCAACCCGCGCCAGCGTATCTCGCAGATCCTCGATTTCCCGCTGCGTCTGAACACGGATCTCGAGCCTGAACAGCGCCAGAAGCAAATTGTGGAAACCATGCGGATGGTCGGTTTGCTTCCCGATCACGTCAGTTATTATCCGCACATGCTGGCGCCAGGGCAAAAACAGCGTCTGGGATTGGCCCGTGCGCTGATTTTGCGCCCGAAGGTGATCATCGCGGACGAAGCGTTGGCGTCGCTGGATATGTCGATGCGTTCGCAGCTCATTAATCTGATGCTGGAATTACAGGAGAAACAGGGTATCTCTTATATTTATGTTACCCAGCATATCGGGATGATGAAACATATCAGCGATCAGGTTTTAGTTATGCACCAGGGCGAAGTCGTCGAGCGCGGCAGCACCTCCGACGTGCTTGCCTCGCCGTTGCATGAGCTGACCAAACGGCTGATTGCCGGGCATTTTGGTGAGGCGTTAACAGCGGATGCATGGCGGAAGGATCGGTAAAGAAAAAGATAAAGGCAGAAATCATTCTGCCTTTTCTTAACCCCATGATGTGAAATTTAAATCGTGATCGGTACGGCACATAGTGATTTTATTTATAGGTTAAATT
Organism: Citrobacter sp. R56; assembly: GCF_016811995.1. Classification (GTDB taxonomy): domain Bacteria; phylum Pseudomonadota; class Gammaproteobacteria; order Enterobacterales; family Enterobacteriaceae; genus Citrobacter_D; species Citrobacter_D enshiensis. The sequence goes on along the minus strand of NZ_CP069159.1, from coordinate 2,143,452 downwards.
ATACGTCATTACAGATTTTATATACGGAAATAGAGTGACTGATAGCCGCTTAGAAGTGCGCTTAATCAGGAGACGCAACCGAACAGCGTTATTTATAGGTCAGGCTATAAACCACCGTAGCGGAAACATCACCAGCCTTCACTGGTATTTCTGTGGTTCGGTAATACCTGGCAGTCAGAGGAATAGTGAAAGTACCTTCTGCAGACATGCCAGCAGAGAATTCTTTTTCCAACTCAACAGGCAGATCATTATACAGAAGCTGAAGACCAATCCCTTTTGCTGACTCTGCCGTTTTTTTAATTGCCAACACGCCCTGGCCGGTAACATCGGTATCTTCTTGTCCATCAAGCAATAAATTGACGTCTGTTTTACCTGTACATTTTAGCCGAATCTCAAACGGGGTATCCCCAGTCGTCGCCCCTTTGCGCGGTAAGGTGTTGGCATCAGCGGGTTCCAGGTCTACTCGTGTAGGTGATGTTGCGTCGACATTGCAGGTGTTGACGGTAATGGTGGCGTTTATTTTAAGGTCGGCTAAATCAAGTGCAGGACTCTCATCTCCCAAAAGATTATCTGCTACCATAAAATTGCTTGCAGTAAAGGTTAAGCTTCCCCCTGACACAGCAGAGACGGGGCCTGTTTTCACTAATTCAACTTTAATCGCGGCGTTTTTGTTCTGATACATCGTTGAGGTGTTGGGGAGGGTAAAATCCATAGTTAACGCGGTCTGCACAGGAGATGTTGGTTCTGATTTATAAGCAACACTGCTGTAATAATAAATCTTAACACCTATGCCGGGAATATTTGTGGCATACGTTATGCCTGGATTAAAACTATTGTCACCCGACACACCAATTTGACCACTCAAATATTTTGAGCCATTACCACAGTAAAACCCAGCTGGTGCCCCCCCGAAACTGGTCATCAACCCAGAGGCTGTAGCGAGAACGCCATTACCGGCTTCTGATTGGGTTGTAATATTTCCCATATTTATGGTGAGTTTTGTGGCCCCTCCCGCTGCGTACCAGCAGGCACACGCATGTTGGGCAAATGTGCATAGCATAAATAAAAAACAAAGTTTAATAACTCTCATCTATATTTTACCAAAAAAATTAATATTAAATGATCAATCAAAAACCTCATTAAACAAGCTAACATCAATAACATGAAGCATCGATGAACCAGTGAATAAATGAGACATTCTTAATTAATAACTTATGGCTAACGACACTCATTACTAAACCGCTGAATAGCCGTTTGCTTGGTGTCGTCTTCGATACCGGGCGCAAGCATATAGCTGACAGAACATTGTGATGTGCCATCCTCACCCCATTTCACCTTCAACGTTCCTTTCGGTTCCGCGACACGGGCATAGATCGTGCTCCCCTGCGCAACCGTGCCGACGCTATGGTCTTTTTCGTCATAGACCTCAGCGCCAAACGGCAGCGCGTTGCCTGAGTACGATGAGGTAATTAAAATCGGCGTGCCCTTCTCAGCATTGAATTTCACTTTCACGACTGCGCCAAAACGAGGGACTACTTTTTGCGACGTATTATCTAACTCAACATTCCGGGATGTGCCTTTCGGATCGATCGAGACATCGTTCAGCTGATACGGACTGGAAGCCGGCAACAACGCATAACCAAATCTATCGATCTTAATCCCCGGATATGACGGTACCGTCGCCCCTTCCGCGCCTTTCGCTTCCACCAGCGTGAAGGTATCGCTGTTATAAGGAGAGAGCGTCAGTCCACCAGAGTGGGCAACCATCGCCCCGGACATGCTCAGAGACGTGCTGTGATAGTCCGGCCCCTGGCTGTAACTGCCTGACATCTGCGCCACGCTGCCCCGATACGAGCCGCCAAAGCTCGCGGAAGTCCCTGCCTCACTGTCATGCATACCGCTGGCGTTCCAGGACAGTTGGTTGTCCTCTCCCGCACTCCCTGAAATCATCGCCTGTTCACCTGAACGACCATTGGTGTCCTGGTTGTAGCTCAGACTCATCTGTGGCGCATAGTTGCTGTCGTGGTTCTCCCACAGCGGGAATGACAGATTCAGATAATAGCTGGTCTGCGATTCGCCCCAGGCATCCTGGCTACGGGTTACGTTGATGCTGTAGCTCAGCTGTTTATAGTGATTCGAGTAACCAAACTGATACTGGCGTTCATAATTATCTTGTCCCCAGTAGTCCTGCAAAGAACCACTGAGATAGAGCTGTCCCCAGTCGTCAGCCAGTCCCTGGCTTATTGTGACCGTAAACCGGTTTTTTTCGCGCTGAATGGTGTTTCTGTCTTCACCGTCTTTAACCGCCTGAATACTTTCCATTGCGGTCATGTAATCCATATAACCGCTGCTCGAAAAACGGTATGCCGCCAGGGTAATGTTACTGTTGGTTTCATTAATCAGCTTGCTGTAGCTGACCTGATAGCTTTGTCCGGAGATATCCTGCGCATCTGGCGACGGTAAATGCGTCTTCGATTGGGTGACATCAAAAGCGATCGCGCCAATTTGCAACCCCAGTGCGGTCCCCACTTTTACCGCCTGGTAATCTTTATTCGCCTGCAAACCGGCATAGCCGGTAATCAGGTTAGAGAAACCGCGTTGAAATGTCGCTTCAAGCAATTTCGGGTCGCTGGAAACACTGTCACTACGCAGCTTACCTAAGCTCAGGCTGTAACGCTGACTGCCGGGGCGTAAGAGCTGGGTCACTGAAGCATAAGGAATCGAAAAATTCTGCTGCGAACCATCGGCCTCTTCAATGGTGACATCCAGGTTACCGCCGTAACCGGTGGGATAAAGATCGTTGATGACAAAAGCGCCAGGAGAAACAGTGGTTTCGTAAATGGTCTGCCCGCTTTGTTTCACCGTAACTTTCGCGTTAGTTTTCGCTATACCGCGAATTTCTGGCGCATAACCTCGCTGTGATTCCGGCAGCATACGCTCGTCGCTGGCGACCTGAACGCCGGTTAACGGTACAGTATCGAACAGCTGACCGCTGGTGTTGGTCTGCCCCATCACCAGACGGCCGGAAATGCGCGGTAAATCATGCTGAACGTAAGTATTCAGGACGCTGTAACGCCCACCAGTCGTATCAGCCCAGTTATACGAACCATTATGGCGTAAATACCAGGAGCCAATATTCAATCCGCCGTTAATCGCGGTATAAAACGACTTTGAATCATAGCCATTACTTTTAGATTGATACGCGTTCATGTTGTAGCTCAACATCATCGCTGGAATACCGCTGTCCCACATAGAGGCAGGCACTGATCCTCGTGGCTGTTTATTGATAAAATATTTGCGGTATAGAAATGTTTAACTGCTGATTCTGGTTGTCAAAATCCAGCTCCGCTTCAGGAATGATCGTCTTAAGGTTGATACATTGCGTATTTTCAGTGAGGGAATCCCACTGAGTGAAATTAATTTGATCTTTTTTGAAATTAATCAAATTGAGTACACTCAGCGGAATGCAAGGGATGACATTTTTGTTATCTGCCGCCTTAAACTCAACTTCTGTCACTGTCAGCGTTTGTTGATTCAACGCTACAGCGATTTTATAAACACCCGGCAGCACGTTAGCCCCGTTGGAGAAACGGGCTAAATCTACGGACTGTCCCGCTGGCTGTTTCACAAAATCAGAATCAAACTCCACTTGATCCTCTGCCGGTGGAGTCGGCATATCCCCTGTGGCAGCCACCGAACATTGCACAATAAGAATGTTTAACGCCAAAAATAAAATAATGGGGAACAAGATAATCATAATATTTCCACCAGAGGCAGAGCTTAAGACTATTTGCCCTGGTTATGTTTGACCGCAGCGCCATAGTCATTAATTGACGTAAAAGTAATTGCGTGAATATCACTAATCGCACTTATATTTTTAAAATGAAAGTCAGTGCTGCTTCCAGGTGCGATCATTTTTCCATCTTCAACATGTTTACTTCCACCCTGGGTATAGGTCACTGTCCCGAGAGTAATATAATAAGGTGTAGGATTGGTGGCTTTTACACCGCCATTACTGATTGACCACTGCAATGCGTCTGGTGCTTCACCCGCACTTCCGCTTAAACCTTCCGGACGATAAAATAACTTTATCCGGGTTCTGAACGCGATACTAAGATGGTTATTCCCAGCGGCATTTTTTGACTTTGCAGGGATTTCCAGTACGTTCAGATAAAAAACGGATTCTTTATTTGTCGGAATCCCCTTGCCATCTACCAGACTGATCCTTAATGTCTGCCCCTTTCCGGCATCTACCCGATTAATGGGCGGCGTTAAAACAAACGGAGATGTGATTTTATCCGGCGTTGCGGATTGATTACCATCATCAATCCAGCTTTGTGCCAGCACGGGGGCTTTACCGGAATTTTTCATATTCACAGTAACTTCATTTTGTTCCGCGGGATAAATAACGCGGGTTCCGCTTAATACAATGCCAGCACAAGAAAGAGTGCTATAACATGATGCCGTCATCCCTGATAGCGCTACTAATAAAAACTTTACGTTACGTCTGGACAGAATCATAGGAATAAACATTTGGTCATAACACTCTTAAGTAGGTTATTTGTAAATAAGGTCGTAGACAACTTTGCCTTGTACCGCACCGGCAGTAGGGGCAGTGGCTGGGTTTATTTTGTAGTACTCTACAAAATAAGAAAGGGTTCCCTTCTTGCTCGTAGTGTCAGGCACCACATATTGCGTAGAATCAGCACCTGCCTGCCCTGCATCGCCGACATTAATCGGTGAATCGTCAGTGCCATTTAACAATTGCAGACTGACGCCGGTCGCCGCACCTGCTGCTGCGGTGTTATTCAGATGCCCGGTTGCGGAATCCACCTGAACACCATCGGGTTCAAAAAACGCTCCGACCTTGGTATCAGGCGTGGTTAACTCACAATTTGCCAGTTCAATGGTAAACGGTGTGCGCCCGGCGGTATCAGCATGAAATGCAGAGACGGCGACCGGTGGCAATGTTACGTTACCGTCGGCAGCAACACCATTGACTGTCGCCTCACAGGTAGAGGCGGTAATTCTCCCATCAAAGGTAATTGTGCCGCTTGATGCTCCAGCGGCAGCATAAGAGGCATTCACCATGCCCACAGACGCGGATGCAATAAGCCCCACTTTACAAAATACAGATAGTTTCATTTTCGTTCCTAAAAATAGAATGATGCCCTGACTGTAAGTCCATAGTTGTTTCTGAGATAACTTTATTTAATTATAAAAAGAAGGGGGTATACAATGGCGTTACATTCGCCGCTGCAAACCATTCCTTCCATAAATAATTAATAATTATCTCATTCAACCTCTATATCGCCTATACGGTTTGAATAGAAAACATGAGTGAAAATGTCTATCACAAAAACCTGGCTATTCAATGACAAGGAAGATTGTATTTATAGGAACAATTAAACGCAATATAGCCGCAATCCAAAATTACACACCCCCTCACGCCATTTAATTACAAATTGCAATAATTCCGCGGTGTAATTTTAGACACTTATTCTGGCTCCGGTTACAGGCTCGAATACGTCATAATTCAAACGTTATTCTATTTCATTTTCATTACCAGGATTCAGCCTCACCATGTCAGATTCACCGACCATTGGCATTTTCTTGCATGAAAATAAGCCGGAACGTTCCTTGCAGCAATTGTTCACAGCTTTAGAACCGCAGGCCACTCCCCTACTGACTCGCAAGGGAACATTGTTGCAGTATGCAACCGATGAGATAAATTACTGTTATTTGCTGCATAGAGGGCATGTGGTGATCAACCGCACAAAAGATGGGTTATCGTTAAACACAGAAACCGCGCCTTTTATCTTTGGTTTTTGCATGTTGAGTGATAACCCCTGTCGATTAACACTATGCGCGTCAGCAGATGCGGTCCTGAGCCGACTCCCGCTTGACCTGGCGATGGATATTATCAAACAGCACGCGCTATGGGAGCCGCTTTCCCATGTGATGGCGCATATCTCATCCCGCATATTTACCCACTGTACGCGGATGTCTCAGCCGGGCGCGTATGGCACCGTACGCTATTTGCTGTTTGAACTTTCGCTGGAGTCAGAGGAGTTCAGAAAATCAGAATCGGTGGTCAATTACATCCAAAGCCGCAGTTTTCTGTCTCGCAGCGGGATTATGGCGGTCCTTTCAACCTTACGCCGGGGAAATTACATTGAAATAAACAATGGAAAGTTAAATTCAATCAATTACTTACCGACAAAGTTTTGAACTTAAGCATGATCTGGTGAGCTTTGCTGTAATGTTTTGCAACTCTTTGTATATACTTATCAAAGAAACATGTCATTCGGTATAACTGTTTTATGGATGAAAAAGCGATAACCCAACCTGCATTAAATACGCCCTACCCATGGTCAAAAACTCTCGTTGAGGCGTTACTGCCCTTCGCGACGCCTCAATCATATCGAAAAGGGATTCGGCTTGATTTGCGTCAGGACGATAAACCTGTTTGCCGGTTAATTATCAGTGGCTCAGCAGATGTGCACCGTTCATCAGACAATCTTCTGATTGTTAGAGCCCCTTCTTTTACTATCCTCGGTCTGGGTCTCAACGACGTCTATATTGTTACCGCTGAGCCGTGCAAAATAGCGACCCTCTCTTTAGACGAGGTACATCAGCACATTCAGGAACTGGGTTTATGGGAAGTGCTGGCCAAACATATGGTCGTGGTGAGCAGCAAACTGTTTTCTTACAGTAAACAATTGAGTGCACCGACCGCTTATGAAGTGATTTGCAGCCAGCTCGTACAATTGATGCATGAACCTGAACCTTTGCGCAGTAAAATCTCCGTTGAACGCTTCATTCGTGACAGAACCCATCTGTCCCGCAGCAGCATCATGAAAATCCTCGCCGATCTCAAAACGGGCGGTTATATCAGCATCGAAAATGGACGGCTTGTTGCTATCCATCATTTGCCGCAAAAGTATTGAATGAGGTTGGATCAGTACAGACCGCGGCTGCTGGTATAATAGAAAAGTGTTGGTTTTCTACTCATTGGCGCTCTCCACTTTCAGCGCTATGTAAAAATCACGTGACAATTCATGCGTATAGTGGGCTATAATTTCGGCCTGCTATCTCTATTATTCTGGCTCCGTTCGTTGTAACTAAATGAATATAAAGCCAAAAATAAGCAATGACATAAGGATTAAAGCTATGGGTTTTCTTTCCGGTAAGCGCATTCTGGTGACTGGCGTTGCCAGCAAACTGTCCATCGCCTACGGTATCGCGCAAGCTATGCGCCGCGAAGGTGCTGAACTGGCGTTCACCTACCAGAACGACAAACTGAAAGGCCGTGTGGAAGAATTTGCCGCTCAACTGGATTCCAGCATCGTATTGCCGTGCGATGTGGCTGAAGATGCCAGCATCGACGCAATGTTCGCTGAACTGGGTAACGTCTGGCCGAAATTCGATGGTTTCGTACACTCCATCGGTTTCGCACCTGGCGACCAGCTGGACGGCGACTACGTGAATGCAGTCACCCGCGAAGGCTTTAAAATCGCTCACGACATCAGCTCCTACAGCTTCGTTGCGATGGCGAAAGCATGCCGTTCCATGCTGAACCCAGGTTCTGCGCTGCTGACGCTCTCCTACCTGGGCGCAGAGCGCGCAATTCCGAACTACAACGTCATGGGTCTGGCGAAAGCGTCTCTGGAAGCCAACGTGCGTTATATGGCGAATGCGATGGGTCCGGAAGGCGTGCGCGTCAACGGTATCTCCGCTGGCCCAATCCGTACGCTGGCTGCATCTGGCATCAAAGATTTCCGTAAGATGCTGGCGCACTGCGAAGCAGTTACTCCGATTCGTCGTACCGTTACCATTGAAGATGTCGGCAACTCTGCAGCCTTCCTGTGCTCCGATCTGTCTGCCGGTATTTCTGGTGAAGTGGTTCACGTTGACGGCGGTTTTAGCATCGCTGCAATGAACGAGCTGGAACTGAAATAATCGTTTCAGGATCCTGGTATGGGCGGCGTTCGTCGCCCATCGATCTCGGCCTGCTTTCCCCTCTCCTTACGCATTTCCCGCGCAGCATATAGCTTTCCGATATTTATTATCACGTAACAATCTTTCATCCCACCTCTTGCTTACGTCAGGATAATGCAGCGAAAACGACCCGCTGTGTTTCGACGACGTGTCCGGGTCGCCACATTTAGATCAAGGAACGCCCATGGAACAACGCCGAATTGCAGGCAAAAGCCACTGGTATCATGAAACACAGTCCAACGCCTGGACGCAGGATGTCCTGCCGCTGGTGCCCGAGGCGGCGCATGTAGAGGACCGTTTTCTACTCGATCTGCCGATTCCTGAAGACGCGCTTTTCCCCTTTCAATCCTGGTTACACCCTGCCCGTCAACTTGCTCACCTTCTGTTTCCCGCTCATGTTCAACAAAATCAGATGAATACGTTCAGCGCCTATGAACGAATGAGCACCGCATTGACTGTCGCGCAGGTCTGTGGCGTTCAGCGGTTGTGTAACCACTATGCGGCTCGTCTGGCGCCGCTCCCTGGCCCGGACTCCTCCCGAGAAAGTAACCATCGGCTTGCACAAATAACCCAGTATGCCCGTCAACTGGCCAGTTCGCCTGCGGTGATTGATGCCCGCGCCCGGCAACATCTGGATGATGTTGGACTGACGGTATGGGACAGTGTTCTGATAAGCCAGATCGTGGGCTTTGTCGGTTTTCAGGCGCGGGTGGTCGCCGTCTTCCAGGCTTTTCTCGGCCAGCCGGTGCGTTGGGTGCCCGGACTCGACATGCAGCCGTTCGCGCCACCTCTCCCTTTTGCGGTCGTCGAGGCGACATGGTCTCCGGCGCATGTCACCGTTGCGTTTCCCCTGGCCTGCGCCGAACAACAGGCGTGTTTGTCCCACCCGCCAGTCGCAGAGTTACAGCGGCTGGCGCCCATACTGGCGCACGAACCCGCGCTGCTCTCACGCCTTTCCGCACTGATAACAAGCGCATTGCGCACTGAGGTGCCGCAAAACTCCTTTGGGCTTGCCACCTTGCTCACTGCCCGTATTAATGGCAGCGTCGCTTGCTTTAATGAGCAGGCGCAACGTTCCCCGGAATATGCCGCGCTCATTACCGCACTGCGTCAGGACGAACGCGAAATACAGCAGTGGGAACGACGACATCCGGTTGAGCGCATTACATTGCAAGCGATACAATGGCTCACGAGGGCGCCCGATCGTTTTAGCGACGTCCAGTTCAGCGCGTTATCCGGGCTCGATTTTTCCTCTGAACAGGCGATCAACTTGCTCAGTTGGAGCGGATTGTGCGGATGGTTAAACCACCTAAAAATCGCGCTGGGTGAGACCCACTAACCCATCCATTTGCTTAAAGAGCGCTTGAAGCGTCAGGCAGAATCGCGTAAAACTGTCAGCCGCTCTTTTGGCCACGAAAATAGACAATTATGCTTCAGGACAACCCGCTGCTAGCGCAGCTTAAACAGCAACTGCATTCCCAGACGCCACGCGCTGAAGGGGTGGTAAAAGCCACGGAAAAAGGCTTTGGCTTCCTGGAAGTCGACGCGCAAAAAAGTTATTTCATCCCGCCACCGCAGATGAAAAAAGTGATGCACGGTGACCGCATTGTCGCGGTAATCCACACGGAAAAAGAACGCGAATCTGCTGAACCAGAAGAACTGATTGAACCCTTCCTGACCCGTTTCGTGGGCAAAGTTCAGGGCAAGAACGATCGTCTGTCCATCGTGCCGGATCATCCGTTGCTGAAAGACGCCATCCCGTGCCGCGCGGCGCGTGGTGTGGAACATGAATTTAAAGAGGGTGACTGGGCAGTCGCTGAGATGCGCCGTCATCCCCTGAAAGGCGATCGTACGTTTTACGCCGAATTAACCCAGTTCATCACCTTTGGCGACGATCACTTCGTGCCATGGTGGGTCACACTGGCGCGTCATAACCTCGAAAAAGAAGCCCCTAACGGCGTCGCTACTGAAATGCTGGATGAAGGCCTTGAACGTCAGGATCTGACGGCGCTGGATTTTGTCACGATCGACAGTGCCAGCACCGAAGATATGGACGATGCGTTATACGCACAAGAATTGGCAGACGGTAAACTGCAACTCACCGTCGCCATTGCCGATCCTACCGCCTGGATTGCCGAAGGTAGCAAGCTGGATAACTCGGCGAAAGTCCGTGCGTTTACCAACTATCTGCCGGGTTTCAATATTCCCATGTTGCCGCGTGAACTCTCTGACGATCTGTGCTCCTTGCGCGCGCAGGAAGTTCGCCCTGTTCTCGCCTGCCGGATGACCATTGCTGCTGATGGAACCCTTGAAGACGACATCACGTTCTTCGCCGCGACCATCATTTCAAAAGCAAAACTGGCCTATGACAATGTCTCCGATTGGCTGGAAAACACCGGAACCTGGCAGCCAGAGAGCGAAGCCATTGCCCAGCAAATCCGACTGCTGCAACGCATTTGCCTGAGCCGTGGCGAATGGCGTCACAACCACGCGCTGGTGTTCAAAGACCGTCCGGATTACCGTTTTGTCCTGGGTGAGAAAGGCGAAGTCCTCGATATCGTTGCGGAACCTCGTCGCATTGCCAACCGTATTGTGGAAGAGTCGATGATCGCCGCCAATATCTGCGCCGCTCGCGTACTCCGCGACAAATTAGGTTTTGGTATTTATAACGTCCATATGGGATTTGACCCGGCTAACGTCGACGCCCTGGCGGCGCTGCTGTCATCGCACGGTATGCACGTTAATGCCGAAGAAGTCCTGACGCTGGAGGGTTTCTGCAAACTCCGTCGTGAGCTGGATGCGCAGCCTTCCGGTTTTCTGGACAGCCGAATTCGTCGCTTCCAGTCGTTCGCCGAAATCAGCACCGAACCAGGCCCGCACTTTGGTCTTGGTCTGGAGGCCTACGCCACCTGGACGTCGCCTATCCGTAAATATGGCGACATGATCAACCATCGCCTGTTGAAAGCTATCATCAAGGGTGAGTCCGTTGCGCGTCCGCAGGATGAAACGACCCTGCAAATGGCAGAACGTCGTCGCCTGAACCGTATGGCGGAACGTGATGTCGGCGACTGGCTGTACGCACGTTTCCTGAGTGACAAAGCCGGTACAGATACGCGTTTCGCGGCAGAAATCATTGATATCAGCCGTGGTGGAATGCGTGTTCGTCTGGTCGATAACGGCGCCGTTGCTTTTATCCCTGCGCCATTCCTGCATGCAGTTCGTGACGAAATGGTCTGTAGCCAGGAAAACGGAACCGTACAGATTAAAGGCGAAGTGGTTTACAAAGTGACTGACGTTATCGACGTAACGATTGCCGAAGTGCGCATGGAAACCCGTAGCGTCATTGCTCGCCCGGTCGCATAACGTACCACCGTACCTGCAACGTGAAGTATGACGAATACAACGGCCTTTCCCGATAAGGAAAGGCCGTTTTCTTTTTCCCGCCTGAACCGCCCACGCACACTACACTTAAATTATTCGTTACGTTTTTTTTGGCTATTTCTCTGTGATGAGTATGCATTTTTCTAAATCTGGATTACAAATTAAAATATAAATAAAACAAGATGTTCAGCCATAGTTACCGAACAGTATCCATGGCTAACCTTTATCCTGGTGGCTACAGCGCTTTAAACGGAACGGTATGCATGATGAAAAACATTCAGGGACAGGTCACTTTGTTTAGCTACCTGGGGACGCACAGCCCTTACTGGCACTTGTCGGAAGATTGCAACATCCTGCACTTATCGGTCACCGAGACGGCACAGTCGGATCAGGCCGTCGAACTCACGCCCGAACAAGCCAACCGCATTCGGGAAATGACCGTGATTACCTCCAGCCTGATGATGACGCTGCCCATCGACGATTACGATCTGTCAGTGCATTTGGTGGGTCGAAAAATCAATAAACGTGAATGGGCAGGCAGCGCATCCGCCTGGCACGATACCCCTTCCGTCGCCCGCGATCTGGTGCAAGGATTATCCTTTGCCGAACAGGTCGTCTCCGAAGCCAATTCCGCCATTGTGATCCTCGATAGCCGGGGCAATATTCAGCGCTTTAACCGTCTGTGCGAAGAGTATACCGGCCTGAAAGAGCACGAAGTCATCGGGCAAAGCATTTTTAAGTTATTTATGAGTCGCCGCGAAGCCGCCGCCTCACGGCGTAACATTGACGGTTTTTTCCGTAACGGTAATTCTTACGAAATCGAGCGCTGGGTTAAGACCCGGAAAGGCCAACGCCTGTTTCTGTTTCGCAATAAATTTGTCCATAGCGGTAGCGGAAAAAATGAAATCTATCTGATCTGCTCGGGGACCGACATCACCGAAGAGCGCCGCGCACAGGAACGCCTGCGGGTGTTAGCCAATACCGACACGATTACCGGACTCCCCAATCGTAATGCCATTCATGAGCTGATCGATGACGCCATTGATAGCGCCGGGGAAAGTCAGGTTGGTATTGTTTATCTCGATCTGGATAATTTCAAAAAAGTGAACGACGCCTACGGACATATGTTTGGCGATCAGTTATTGCAGGCCGTGTCACTGGCGATCCTCAGTTGTCTGGAGGAGAATCAGCTACTGGCCCGTCTGGGCGGTGATGAATTTATCATTCTTGCCACCCACACTTCTCAGGGTTCACTTGAGGCCGTTGCTTCCCGCATTTTAACGCGTTTACGCCAGCCCTTCCGTATCGGCCTGATTGAAGTGCATACCGGATGCTCTATTGGCATTGCGATGGCCCCTCAGCACGGCCACGACAGCGAAAGCGTTATTCGCAACGCTGACACGGCAATGTACACCGCCAAAGAAGGCGGACGCGGCCAGTTCTGCGTTTTCTCCCCCGAAATGAACCAACGGGTTTTCGAATATCTGTGGCTGGATACCCATCTGCGTAAAGCCCTCGAAAGTGATCAACTGCTGATTCACTACCAGCCCAAACTGACCTGGCGAGGCGAAGTTCGCAGCCTGGAAGCGCTGGTGCGCTGGCAATCCCCCGAGCGCGGGCTGATCCCTCCCAGTGAATTTATCTCGTATGCGGAAGAGTCTGGCTTAATTGTTCCGCTGGGGCGCTGGGTGATCCTCGAGGTCGTCCGACAGGTTGCCGAATGGCGCGATAAAGGGATTCATCTGCGTGTCGCGGTTAACATTTCTGCCCGACAGCTCGCCGATCAGACGATTTTTACTGACCTGAAGCAGGTTCTTAATAAGCTTAACTTTGAGTATTGCCCCATTGATGTCGAATTGACGGAAAGCTGTTTGATTGAAAATGAAGATCTTGCGTTATCCGTTATCCAACAATTTAGCCAACTGGGCGCGCAAATACATCTGGATGATTTTGGCACCGGGTACTCCTCCCTGTCGCAGCTTGCCCGATTCCCGATTGACGCCATCAAACTTGATCACACCTTCGTCAAAGACATACACAAGCAGTCCATCTCGCAATCGCTGGTCCGCGCCATCGTTGCAGTGGCGCAGGCGCTGAATCTGCAGGTGATTGCTGAAGGGGTTGAAAGCACGAAGGAAGATGCGTTCTTAACCAAGAATGGCATCAACGAACGGCAAGGTTTTCTGTTTGCCAAACCGATGCCCGCCGCCGCATTTGAACGCTGGTATAAACGGTATCTGAACAAAAAAAGACGCTAGCGTTGGCGCTCAAGGAGACGTTGACCGTACAGAATAAAGGTCATTTCACCGCAAACCTATCTGTCTGTTATGACAGAAGATATGATATCTCTCACGGGTTGCGAGTAATCCTATTTTTCCCTTCTCTTTTGCGATGATTTTCTGCATCATTAAAATCAAACACATTCTGACGTAAGGATGATAACCATGTCTGATATCGACGCACAACGTGTCGCTGAGCGAATTGATACCGTGCTGGATATCCTTGTCGCTGGCGATTACCACTCTGCCATTCATAACCTTGAAATACTGAAGGCAGAGTTGTTAAGCCAGGTGAAAGACGATGTGGAATCGTCGTCAAAACACCCCAGATCTCCTTGGGAGATCTAACAATACAGGGCTCCATCTGACGTCGGGCATAACCTGACTCAGACTACGTAGCATTCTTTTACTCCACGGTATGGATACCATTATAAAAATTAAAGCTATGAATTCCCGACAACAATCTATTTTACAAATGGTGATTGATAAAGGCCGCATGAGTGTGGCCGAGCTGGCAAAAATCACCGGTGTTTCTGAAGTGACGATTCGACAGGATCTCAACACGCTCGAGAAACAGAGCTACCTGCGCCGCGCACATGGTTTTGCCGTTTCACTGGACAGTGAAGATGTTGAAACGCGCATGATGACTAACTATACCCTCAAACATCAGCTCGCCGAGTTTGCGGCTTCTCTGGTCAACCCGGGGGAGTCAGTCTTTATTGAAAACGGCAGCAGTAACGCGTTGCTGGCCAGAACGCTGGCTGAACAAAAAGACGTGACGATTATTACCGTCAGCAGCTACATTGCGCATTTGCTGAAGGAAACGGCTTGCGAGGTGATCCTGCTGGGTGGGATCTATCAGAAAAAAAGTGAAAGTATGGTCGGTCCCTTAACCCGACAGTTCATCCAACAGGTTCACTTCAGTAAGGCTTTCATCGGGATTGATGGCTGGCAGCCTGAAACCGGATTTACGGGACGGGATATGATGCGTTCTGATGTGGTCAATGCAGTTCTTGAAAAAGGAGCGGAGGCCATTGTGCTGACCGACAGCTCTAAATTTGGCACCGTACACCCGTATACGCTCGGCCCATTATCCAGGTTCAACCGTGTGATTACTGATTCAAAAATCAGCGCTAACGACCAACAGGAACTGGAGCTCGCCGGGTTGACGGTGAACATCATTGAATCCCAGCCCTGACCGCTTTTCAGATGATTTGCCGCCCGGCAAATCATCGCCTCTCTCTGAGATTTTTCCGATCAGCCAATTAAGACTATTTACCTTTAGTAAATGAATCAAAGTCGTAAAATTAATGTTAGCGATATAACAGGAAGTGACTATCACCTGCGTGATAATAGACTACACACCTGCGCAACACGGTTTTACGGAATGCTTCTTTGATGGCCTCTATTTTAGCTATAGTTAAAGAGACTTGCTTCCGTGAATCATTAATTCAGGAGAAAGTATTATGTTTGCAACGAGCAAAAAAATGACCGCCGCAGTTCTGGCAATTACCCTTGCGATGTCTCTGAGCGCATGTTCTAACTGGTCAAAACAAGACCGCAGCACGGCAATTGGTGCAGGCGCTGGTGCAGTCGGCGGCGCGGTCTTAACTGACGGCAGCGCGCTGGGTACGCTGGGTGGTGCTGCTGTGGGTGGTATTATCGGCCACCAGGTGGGTAAATAATTTACGGTTGACCGGCTCGATACAAAAATACACTATTTCTGACCTGGTCTGACTTAAAATAATATTTACAGCTGTATTTGAAGCCACGGAAAATACCGTGGCTTTTTTCGTTAGCCGCCAGCCAATTTGACTTTCATTCCTTTGGCTTCCAGCAACGATTTAATCAGGTCGCGCTTATCCCCCTGAATTTCAATGACACCCTCTTTGACCGCACCGCCGCAACCACATTTTTTCTTCAGTTCAGCGGCCAGTTTTGTCAGCTCAGCATCATCCATATCAATGCCGGTAATCAGGCAAACGCCTTTACCTTTACGACCACTGGTCTGTCGCTGAATGCGGACAATGCCGTCACCTTTAGGGCGCTCAGGCGCAACTTCTGGCTCATTAATACGGCCAGTGTCTGTTGAATACACCAGACGACTGTTGGAATCGTTCATTATGCTCCTCGTTTCAGAGACGCGTTGATGGCTTTCAGGGTTTGTGCAGGATCTTCTGACTGCGTCACCGGACGGCCAATCACCATATAATCCACGCCCGCAGACATCGCCTGTTCCGGGGTCATAATACGGCGCTGATCGCCAGCGTCACTCCCCTGAGGACGGATACCCGGCGTCACCAGTTTAAACGCTTCACCAAACGCCTGTTTGAAACGTACGGCTTCCTGCGCTGAACAGACCACACCGTCCAGACCACAGTTTTGCGTTAAACGCGCCAGCCGCTCTGCATGTTCCGCAGGTGACAACGTCACGCCAAGATCAAGCAAGTCGCTCGCTTCCATACTGGTCAGTACCGTTACCGCAATCAGCAATGGCGCGTCTTTACCAAAAGGTGTTAATGCCTCACGTGCGGCGGTCATCATCCGCGCCCCACCCGAAGCGTGCACATTGACCATCCAGACGCCAAGTTCTGCTGCGGCGGCAACCGCATGGGCGGTGGTATTGGGAATATCGTGAAATTTCAGGTCGAGAAAGATATCAAACCCACGCTGTTGCAAATCACGAACGAGTTGCGGCCCGAAGAGCGTGAACATCTCCTTGCCCACTTTCAGGCGGCAATCACAAGGATCGATTTTGTCGACGAAAGCCAGCGCTTTATCACGATTATTATAATCCAGGGCAACAACGACAGGAGAATCAGTAGCAGCGCGAGAAGAAGATGAAGCAGTAAACGTCATGACCAGACCTTCTTATGATGGGCGCCGGGTGTGGCGCGAAATAGGTAAACGGCGTGCATTCTACCCGCGAGAGGCTCAAATTAACAGGCGCGTTTGCGTTCCTGCCAGACCCCGTTGCACGATTGCCGGAGGTTGCGGGATGAAAAACAATAAGGATGTTGTAACTAAATTACGATTTTTTTTAAAACTACTGGCCGTCAAGACCGCGAATAGGCTTGATGGTCGACCACGCACGGCAGGAAGGACAGTGCCAGTACAGCGTATACGCCGTGAAGCCGCACTTCTGGCAGCGATAACGGGGTTTACTGCGCACCTGTTCGCCGACCATATCGCGCAACACCATCAGACTCTCTTTGGCGCGCCCTTCTTCTGCTTCATTTAGGTGGTAATCCATCAGTTTGTGGAATACGCGCATCGTAGGATGACGCTGCAGCTGACGGGTGATATAGACCTGAGCGACATCATTGCCTTCGCGCCCTTCCAGAATATCAGCCAGCATTAATTCTGCAGCGGCGCCGGTGTTCTCTTCTACTGCCCGACGTAAAAACTCAGCCCATTCATCATTCTTCCCGAGCTGTTGGTAGCAGGTTTGCAGCATTTCCAGCGTTTCGCTTACCAACTCTTTATCCTGAGAGATGACGCGCTGCAGGCACTCAACTGCTTTGGCATAGTCGCCATTTGCCATGTAGACCCGCCCCATCATAATCGAGACTCTGGCGCTATTTTTGTCTGCCGCGGCACCTTTCTTTAACAGCGCCATAGCACGATCCATATCGTCACTGCCCATCTGTTGCAGTGCTAACTCGCAGTAGAAATGGGCAATCTCAATACGCTGTTTATCCTTGCCGAGTTTCACCAACCGTTCCGCGACATCGATCGCTTTTTGCCAGTCGCTGGTCGCCTGATAGATTTGCAGCAGCTGCTGTAGCGCGCTGATACGAAAGTCGGTCTCATCAATCAGTTGGGTGAACATGTCTTCTGCGCGATCGTACAGCCCCGCAGCCATGTAATCACGGCCAAGCTGTTGAATCGCCAGCAGACGCTGTTCATAGCTTAGCGATGCGCTTTCCATCAAGGTTTGGTGAATACGAATAGCCCTGTCGACTTCGCCACGTGAGCGAAACAGGTTTCCGAGGGTGAGATGAGCCTCAACGGTGCCGGTATCCTCTTTTAGCATATCGAGGAACAGGTCCACCGCTTTGTCCTGTTGGTTACTCAGGAGGAAGTTAACCCCAGCGACATAATCGCGAGACAAGCGGTTAGCTTCATCCTGCTTTGTTTGTTGCGCACTTCTGCGACCCATATACCAGCCATACGCTGCCGCTACAGGTAAAAGCAGAAACAACAACTCCAACATAAATGATTATTCCTTCGCAACCGACGAATCGGGAGTTACCGCAACGTCGGTCGCAGGTGCAAGCTGGTTTTCCAGTCGTTTAATTTTACGTTCTGCACGCGTCAGCGAAACGCGAACACGCAGCCAGAACAGGCCGCAAATCAGCCAACCAATGGCAAAACCTGCGGCAAATAAGACGGCAAGCAAGGTAGAGATACGATACTCGCCCTGAGCCAACAGATAATTAAACGTCACCTGTTGATCGTTTTGCGCACCCAATGTTACCGAAATAACAAAAATCGCCAACACCAGTAAGAAAATGAGTAAATATTTCACATTACTTCCCGTTATGTGGTTTGAGCGAATAAATCGTGTTCAACTTACCGCATTCATCCTGTTAAATTACCATTTTCACGACGAGTGCGAAATGGAAAAGCGCCCTGCCAACAAATGATTTAAGGGCAAATTACGGAAAATCAACCACGATCAGTCTTCTTGTTCACGTTCAGCTATCTCACGAACCTCTTCCACTGGCGGCGTTAAAGGCCCGCACAGCCGTTGCGCCAGCCAGGTCGCAAGCGTTACCAGAAGCCAGGATATCACGGTCGCCACCACTAAATCGCGAGGCCAGTGCATCCCCAATACCATCCGGCTCCCCATCACGCCAGTCGCCCAAACCAATAACAGCGCAATTGTCAGAGTTCGTCTGCGGGGCCATAACAGCCCCACGGCCAGCAATGCCCAACTGGCCGCAAACATCGTGTGTCCGGAAGGAAATGCGAAACCCGTCTCTTTTTGCCAGTGTTTGCGTAAAAAGCTCGGAATATCATGCTGTCCGGACAGTTGTTCTTTCACTAAGTTACCACGTTCTTTACGCTTTAAAGTGTAGAACTCATCAACAGGAATATGGTGCGTTTTTTCCAGCCAAATGACAAACGGACGGGGTTCCTGTACGTGTTCTTTGACCCAGGATTTTATCCCCTGACCCAGCATAATCGCCGCAGCGAGGATCGCAAATAGCATAATGGCCGCGTTGAGGCGAAAGCGTAAACACCAAAGAAACCAGACGCACAGAATCACATGGGTGATAATTCCCCAGGGCTGAGTGACCGTTTCAGTTACCCAGTATAGGGCTTTTAACCACCAGACATTGTGTCCCGGCTGCCAGGTCCAGCCCGAGATCCACACGGCAACAGGCATGGCAAGTAACAACGCGGCACCGACAGCGGTACGTTTGGCGATTGAAAGCATGAACTCTCCCCTTTGATAATTCACGCAATGATAACCGAAAATGACGTAGGTCGGGAAAATTGACATATTTGTGCCATTCCAAATTCGAACGCACGACAGTGATTAGGTGAAGTCCGTCAGCTTATGGCAAAATAGACCGATACAGAAGCCAACAGGCGACGGCACGTCAGGTGCCAGCATAATCTGGAGAAATACATGCAGCTTAAACGTGTGGCAGAAGCCAAACTGCCAACCCCATGGGGCGATTTCCTGATGGTGGGATTTGAAGAACTGGCAACCGGACACGATCACGTCGCGCTGATCTATGGCGATACTTCAGGGAAAACACCGGTCCTGGCACGTGTCCATTCTGAATGTTTAACGGGCGACGCGCTGTTTAGCCTGCGCTGTGATTGCGGATTTCAGCTCGAAGCCGCACTTTCGCACATTGCGGAAGAAGGTCGCGGTATCCTGATGTATCACCGCCAGGAAGGACGTAATATCGGCCTGCTCAATAAGATTCGCGCGTATGCGTTGCAGGATCAAGGCTATGACACGGTTGAAGCCAACCACCAGTTAGGTTTTGCTGCAGATGAGCGTGACTTTACCCTCTGTGCGGATATGTTCAAGCTGCTGGGGGTGGATGAAGTTCGCCTGCTCACCAACAATCCGAAGAAAGTCGAAATCCTGACAGAAGCCGGCATCAATATCGTTGAGCGTGTGCCGTTGATTGTCGGGCGTAACCCGAAAAATGCGCACTATCTGGATACCAAAGCCGCCAAAATGGGCCATTTGCTGGATGAGTAAATGCCCGTCTTGCGCGGTCCGGTAAGTAAGACGCCCTCTTACCGGGGAAAAAGCCTGCTCACGCAGGCTTTTTTGATCGTTTAGTGCAGCATATTACGAATCACGTAGTGCAGAATGCCGTCATTCTGGTAATACGTTAACTCGGTTGCCGTATCAATGCGGCATCGACAAGCAACCACCTCTGTGCTGCCATCCGTCCGGGTCAGGGTGACCGGAATCGTCGCGCCTGGTTTCAGCTTTTGCAGATCCGCAATATCGATGATTTCCTCACCGGTTAGCCCAAGCGTTTTACGGCTCACGCCTTGCGGGAACTCCAGAGGCAAAATCCCCATCCCAATCAGGTTCGAACGATGGATACGCTCGAAGGACTCCGCAATCACCACGCGGATCCCCAGTAACCGTGGCCCTTTTGCCGCCCAGTCACGACTAGATCCTGAGCCGTACTCCTTCCCGGCGATAATCGCCAGCGGGGTTTTCTCCTGTTGATACTGCATTGCCGCATCGTAGATCGCCACGACATCGGAGCCCGGCAAATGACGCGTCATTCCGCCTTCAACACCGGGTACCATTTCGTTACGAATACGAATATTGGCAAATGTGCCTCGCATCATCACTTCATGGTTGCCGCGTCGCGAACCGTAGGAGTTAAAGTCTTTACGCTCTACGCCACGCCCTTGCAGATAGCGCCCTGCCGGGCTATCCGGTTTGATGCTCCCGGCGGGCGAAATGTGGTCGGTGGTGACCGAATCGCTCAGCATGGCGAGAATACGCGCCCCATGAATATCTTCAACCGGATCAGGTTGAGCCTGCATCTCGTCAAAGAAGGGCGACAGGCGAATATACGTCGAATCCTCCTGCCAGCCATAGGTGTCTGAGCGCTCAACCTCAATCGCTTTCCATTCCGGTGTGCCTTCAAAGACTTCCGCGTACTCTTTGCGGAACATCTCCGTTGAAACCTGCGCAACGGCGCGGGCAATTTCTTGTGCCGACGGCCAGATATCTTTCAGATAGACCGGATCGCCTTTTTTGTCATGACCCAGCGGGTCCTTCGCCAGATTAAGGTTCATATTCCCGGCCAGCGCATAGGCCACCACCAGCGGCGGCGACGCCAGCCAGTTGGTTTTCACCAGCGGATGGATTCGGCCTTCAAAGTTGCGGTTGCCTGAAAGCACCGCCCCCACGGTCAAATCCCCTTTTTTAATGGCGGTTTCGATAGGATCGGGCAACGGGCCGGAGTTACCGATACAGGTGGTGCAGCCATAGCCCACGAGGTTGAATCCAAGCTCGTCGAGATACGGCGTAAGCTTCGCCTTTGCCAGATAGTCGGAGACCACTTTTGAACCGGGCGCCAGCGAGGCTTTAACCCAGGGTTGGCGTTTCAGTCCCAGCGTCACCGCTTTTTTCGCCAGTAACCCTGCGGCCATCAATACGCTGGGGTTTGAGGTATTGGTACAGGAGGTGATGGCCGCAATCACGACCGCGCCATCCGGCAACTGGTATTGATGACCGTTCAGAACATAATCAACAGGCTGCCGGTCTTTCTGCGCCGTGTTCAGTTCCAGTGCGCTACTGGCGGCAAAGGCTTTCGGTACATCGCCCAACGCGACCCGGTCCTGCGGACGTTTCGGTCCCGCCAGGCTCGCTTCAACCTCGCCCATGTCTAATTCCAGCGAACTGGTGAACACCGGCTCATCGCCCGTGTTACGCCACATGCCTTGCGCTTTCGCATAGGCTTCCACCAGCGCAACCTGTTCGTCGCTACGTCCGCTTAATTTCATGTAATCCAGGGTGACGGCATCAATCGGGAAGAAGCCACACGTTGCCCCATATTCAGGCGACATATTGGCGATAGTTGCCCGATCGGCCAGCGGCAGCGAATCCAGCCCATCGCCGTAGAATTCGACGAATTTGCCCACCACACCATGCTTACGCAACATTTGCGTGACCGTCAGCACCAGGTCAGTGGCGGTAATGCCTTCCTGCAATTTACCGGTCAGTTTGAATCCCACCACATCAGGGATCAGCATCGAGACGGGTTGGCCCAGCATCGCCGCTTCCGCTTCGATCCCTCCGACACCCCAACCTAATACCCCCAGTCCATTAATCATGGTGGTATGTGAATCCGTTCCCACCAGCGTATCCGGATACGCCACCCACTCGCCATCCTGTAGCTCACTCCAGACCGCTTTACCCAGATATTCCAGGTTCACCTGGTGGCAAATTCCGGTTCCCGGAGGGACTACACTGAAGCGGCTAAATGCCTGCTGCCCCCAACGTAAGAAGACATAGCGTTCGTGGTTACGCTCCATCTCCAGTCGGACGTTTTCCTCAAACGCGCCCTCATCGCCAAAATGATCGACCGTGACCGAATGGTCAATCACCAGATCAACGGGAGACAGCGGGTTTACTTTGGCCGTATCGCCTCCCAGGCGCTTGACCGCCTCGCGCATCGCGGCGAGATCGACCACCGCCGGCACACCGGTAAAATCCTGCATCAGAACACGGGCCGGGCGATAGGCAATTTCACGGTCAGCATGGGCGTTTTTCAACCAGCCCGCCAGCGCCCGGATATCCTCTTCCGTGACCGAGTCTCCATCCTGCCAGCGCAGGAGGTTTTCGAGCAGAACTTTTAATGATTTGGGTAAGCGGGTGATATCACCCAAAGATTTGGCGGCCAGCGGCAGGCTGTAGTAATGCAACGTTTTGTCTTTGACCTGCAACGTCTCCTTACTGGCCTCTCGTAGGGTTGACGACATAGCTCCTCCTTAATAACAGGGTTTGCGATACCCTGATTCTCCTCAGGGTTAGTATTAAAGATAACACAAACAAAATGTAACGTTTTGATAACAACCCGAATTGATAAAAGAGGAGGAAACGTGCAGGAGGGAATCAACACAAGACAATGCCCGACGGCATGGCGCTATCGGGCATTGAGAAGAAGGAAATTAACGGATCACGAACCCCAACAATGAGGCCCAGAATAATAGTGAGACGAAGAACGTGCTTAGCCATGACCAATATTTAACACTGCCTGTTTGCATAAGCGACACCTGCATTTGTTCAGAGAATAATATGCTCGTCGTACTTCAAGCGACCTGCGCTGCGACCGCGTTTACCCACCTCAGACACCGACGGTAGTGAACCCCAGGGCTTCTCTCATCTGGCGCGATACGGTAATTCGAACCCGGTAAAATTAACTGAGATTTTCTCAGCGCGATATTGCTGTGGTGTAGGAATAATGACAGCTCAAGCTATTAATAATCTGAACTAAAAAGTGAGAATAAGAATTTTATCGATTATTTTTTCTGTTGCTCATCATCCGCAAATGAATCAATAAATGCCTGCTGCTGTTGCGTCAGTTTCCATGACTCTGGAATATGCGTCACGCATCCGGTTGCCGTTTTTTTCTCGTCATCACAATGCGGAGGTTGTTTTGACAAAGCGGACTGCTGCTCTTGTGTGACCATCATTTATCCCCACACTTGCCAGATCAACAGCGCAACCGCAACCCAGAACAGTGCGGAGCCAACAAAAACCACGAGCCAGGCTTTGCGTTTCAGCTCAGGGTCTCGGCGTGGTTCCTGGTTTCCAGACGGCATTGCTAACCTCATACAATCGACATCACTTATTGTTTTAGCACCAAACGATTGATGCAACTAATCATCAGATGAGACAAATCCTAAAGAAACTTTAGTCAGAAATCCAGCGAATTTACGCATCGTTTCCAGTGAATAAATCAATCTTTTGACACGAAATAAATATTTGAAGGGTGAAATTTGCGAGGCGGGGAATTTATAACTACTTTACGACCTCATTACCTTGAATATTATGCGGTTACTATTTTCAGGATCGTTGATTCAATTTCCAGGTCGATATATCCGACATTATTTTGGTATCCCCCACTAACAGGAGATACCAAAAACAGCACCTTCGCGATTACTTCTCAGGCAGTTTAATATCGTTAAACATGGCTTCGATTTCTTCATTAGAACGTAATGCCACTGCGGTATCTACCACATCACGCGTCAAATGCGGTGCGAAACGCTGAATAAAATCATACATATAACTGCGTAAGAATGTGCTACGGCGAAAACCGATCTTGGTGGTGCTGTGGCTGAAAATATCATGCGCATCAACACGAACAAGGTCAGGATCGGCAATAGGGTCCACCGCCATACTGGCAATCACCCCAACCCCCAGCCCCAGCCTGACGTAGGTCTTGATAACGTCCGCATCCGTTGCAGTAAAGACAATACGCGGGGTTAAGCCGGCACGAGTAAACGCGGTGTCCAGCTCAGAACGCCCGGTAAAACCGAAGGTGTAAGTCACCAGCGGATATTGCGCCAGCTCTTCAATCGAGACCGATGATTTCGCTGCCAGCGGATGCTCCGGAGTCACGACAATAGACCGGTTCCAGTGATAGCACGGCAGCATGACCAGATCGTCGTACAGATGCAGCGCCTCGGTGGCGATGGCGAAATCCGCATTGCCTTTGGAAACCGCTTCCGCAATTTGGGTTGGTGACCCCTGATGCATATGCAACGACACGCGTGGATAGCGCTCGATAAATCCTTTGATGACATTTGGCAGTGCGTAGCGTGCCTGAGTATGCGTGGTCGCAATATACAGCGAACCTTTATCGGGCCATGTATGCTCCCCGGCGACCGACTTAATCGCATCAACCTTTGACAACACCTCACGCGCGATGCGAATAATTTCCTGCCCCGCCGGGGTGACTTGCGTAAGATGTTTCCCGCTGCGGGCAAAAATCTGGATACCAAGCTCATCTTCCAGCATACGAACTTGTTTACTGATGCCCGGCTGGGAGGTGTAAAGTCCTTCTGCTGTTGAGGAGACATTAAGGTTGTGATTAACCACCTCAACAATATAGCGAAGCTGCTGTAATTTCATGTTAGCCATCCAGATTTGTGCCATCAGATCATCGTTTGAGAGCAAACTCCGCCGAGTTGCTAATACGATTTAATAATAAGAAAGTCGATAACTATAACCACTATATCATTTATATTTGTAGTGTATAGACGTGGCGAAAAAATAATAAGTCGCCCATAAAAAAGGCCGCTTTCGCGACCTTTTTACACCAAATAACTGTCAGTTAACGGTTATTTCTTACCTTCCACCCACTTGCCGTCCACAAAGAAGGCTGACCAACCGGTGGCTTTTCCGTCTTTTTCCGCAGCAACATATTGCTGTTTCGTTTTACGACTGAAGCGCACCAGGGTCTTGTTACCGTCAGCGTCCTGTTGTGGCGCGTCGGCCAGATAACGCAGTTTTTCCGGCAGACGATCGCGGAAGCGGTATAGTTCTTCCACTAACGGTGCACGTGTTTCACGTGATTTCGGGAACGTATTCGCCGCCAGGAAGATACCCGCCGCCCCGTCACGCAGGACGAAGTAAGCATCGGATTTTTCACACGGCAGTTCAGGCAGCGGCACCGGATCTTCCTTCGGTGGAGCCACTTCGCCGTTACGCAAAATCTTACGGGTGTTTTTGCACTCGTCGTTGGTGCAGGCCATGTATTTACCAAAACGCCCCATTTTCAGGTGCATTTCAGAACCGCATTTCTCACACTCAACGATCGGGCCGTCATACCCCTTGATGCGGAACTCGCCCTCTTCGATTTCGTAACCGTCACACGTCGGGTTGTTACCACACACGTGCAGCTTACGTTTTGGATCGATCAGATAGCTGTCCATCGCCGTGCCACATTTCTGGCAGCGACGTTTAGCACGCAAGGCGTTGGTTTCTGCATCATCGCCTTCGAGCACGTTCAGGACTTCGTTTTCCGGCACCAGGTTGATGGTGGTTTTGCAGCGCTCTTTCGGCGACAGGGCATAACCGGAGCAACCGAGGAATACACCTGTGCTGGCGGTACGGATCCCCATCTGACGACTACAGGTTGGGCAGTCGATACTGGTCAGCACCATCTGATTCGGACGCATACCGCCCTCTTCAGGATCTTTCTCGGCTTTATCCAGTTGCTGAGTAAAATCACTGAAGAAGTTGTCGAGCACACCTTTCCATTCGGCTTCGTGATTCGCCACCTGGTCAAGGCTGTTTTCCATTTGTGCGGTAAAATCGTAGTTCATCAGCTCGCGGAAGTTTTCTTCCAGACGGTCGGTGACGATTTCGCCCATTTTTTCTGCGTAGAAACGACGGTTCTCAACGCGCACATAACCGCGATCCTGGATCGTAGAGATGATCGACGCATAGGTTGACGGACGACCGATACCGCGTTTTTCAAGCTCTTTCACCAGTGACGCTTCACTAAAGCGTGCCGGTGGTTTGGTGAAGTGCTGCGCCGGGGTCAGTTCGACCAGCGTCAGCGCATCGCCTTTATTCACAGCTGGCAACGTGCGGTCTTCATCACCCTTACGCAGCGCGGGCATCACTTTTGTCCAGCCGTCAAAACGCAGGATACGGCCACGCGCTTTCAGACGGAAATCCCCTGCGCCAACGGTCAGCGTGGTGGAATCGTACTGTGCCGGGGTCATCTGACAGGCGACAAACTGACGCCAGATCAGTTGATACAGTTTCTGCGCATCGGCTTCCATATCCTTCAGGACTTCCGCCAGGACGGAAACATCAGAGGGACGAATCGCTTCGTGCGCTTCCTGCGAGTTTTCTTTGCTCGCGTACTGATTGGCGTTCTCCGGGAGATATTTCTTACCGAAGTTGTCGCCGATGTAATCACGCACCATGGATACTGCATCCTGACTCAGGTTTGTTGAGTCAGTACGCATGTAAGTGATGTAACCCGCTTCATACAAGCGTTGCGCCATCATCATGGTTTTCTTAACACCAAAGCCCAGACGCGTACTGGCCGCCTGCTGTAGCGTGGAGGTGATAAACGGCGCGCCCGGCTTGCTGCTGGTCGGTTTATCTTCACGTTCCAGCACGCTATAGCGCGCTTTCTCCAGCAGACTCACCGCCGCCAGCGTTTGCTCGCGGTTAACCGGACGGAACGGCTTATCATTCTGGTGCGTGACCTCCAGCGGTAACGCATCGCCGGACGGCGTGGTCGTGCTGGCATCAATTTCCCAGAACTCTTCAGGAACAAACGCTTTGATCTCGCGCTCGCGCTCAACGACCAGGCGTACCGCAACGGACTGAACACGACCGGCAGAGAGACCACGCGCAATCTTTTTCCATAACAGCGGAGAGACCATATAACCCACAACGCGGTCCATAAAACGACGCGCCTGTTGTGCATTAACACGGTCAATGTTCAGTTCGCCGGGCTTTTCAAATGCCTGACGAATAGCGTTCTTGGTAATTTCGTTAAACACCACACGACTGTAGCGTGTGTCATCACCCCCGATCACTTCCCGCAGGTGCCAGGCAATGGCTTCCCCTTCGCGGTCAAGGTCGGTTGCGAGATAGATGTGGTCAGCTTTTTCAGCCAACTGTTTTAGTTCAGAGACAACCTTCTCTTTGCCGGGCAGCACTTCGTAGTGCGCATCCCAGTCATGCCACGGGTCAACCCCCATACGATTGACGAGCGCGCCACGTTCATCCTTTTTGGGCTTTTTGGCCGTTTTGGTGGAGGTAGAGTCGGCGCTCTTTTTAGCTGCTGAGCCACTGGTCGGCAAATCACGGATATGACCCACGCTGGATTTCACCACGTAGTCATTACCCAGATACTTGTTGATCGTTTTGGCTTTTGCCGGGGACTCAACGATGACAAGAGCTTTACCCATATTCACCTTTACCTAATTTGATTCTTCCAGAATGCGTCGCACGTTGATTCACCTTCCGCTGGCGACGAGACACCGATATGGTCTCTGCGACGACGGATATCAACCCCTTATACTGACTGTGTGCACGAAATAGTCAGGTGACTGAGTTAACAGGCTTTTTAGCACACAAGCGTTATAGCACGACGGAATTGTGGTTGAATGTCAAGCAATTCTGTTGCCAGATTGACGAAAGCGTCACACTGTACCTGATAAAATCCGTTACGCAACTTTATTAGCATGCAAAAACAAATCTCGCCAGTGACGCCCATATCATAAAGCCCTCGGTTTCCTCATGGAATATTTGCCCATAAGCGGCGCTCGGCGTAGACTAATGTCCTTGTTTAAGGAGTAAAAAATGCACAAAGACACTCAACCCATCGATCGCGAAACACTGCTGAAAGAAGCCAACAAAATCATTCGTGAGCATGAGGACACGCTGGCGGGGATTGTAGCCACCGGTGTGACACAGCGAAACGGCGTGCTGGTCTTCAGTGGCGATTACTTTTTAGACGAGCAAGGATTGCCGACGCCAAAAAGCACCGCGGTGTTTAACATGTTTAAACATTTAGCCCATGTGCTCTCTGAGAAGTATCACCTGATCGATTGAAAGCAAAACGCGAGGCCAGTGCCTCGCGTTTTCGTTTACATCAGCGGCTTTTGCCCGCGCTGCCACCAGCGAAGCAACAGTTTGTCCGCGCTTTCTGCTGCACTGCCCGTAAAACGATCGATCAGTTTTTTACGCTGCATAAACCGAACGCTCAGCACTTCGCGACCATCCATCAGATCAAGGATGACGTCATCACTGGTATTCACTTCGTCCACCAGCCCTTTTTCCAGTGCCTGTTGACCGTACCAGTGTTCGCCAGTCGCCACCTTTTCGATGTCCAGACTCGGGCGCATCCGCTGTACAAAATCTTTGAACAGATGATGGGTTTCATTCAGATCTTCACGGAATTTCTGTCGCCCTTCTTCCGTATTCTCCCCTAACAGCGTCAGCGTACGTTTGTACTGTCCGGCAGTATGCAACTCAATATCGATCTCTTTACCTTTCAGGAAGCGGTTAAAGTTCGGTATTTGTGCGACGACCCCAATCGATCCCACAATGGCGAACGGCGCTGAGACAATTTTATCGGCCACGCAGGCCATCATATAACCACCGCTGGCCGCCACTTTATCGACCGTGACGGTTAAGGGAACCTGCTTATCGCGCAGGCGCTGTAATTGCGACGCCGCCAGACCATAGCCGTGGACAACGCCCCCGGGGCTTTCCAGACGAACCACCACCTGATCCTGAGGTTTAAACACCGCCAGCACCGCGGTCACTTCTTCACGTAATGCGCTCACTTCGTGCGCATCCATGCTGCCTTTAAAATCAAGCACCCAGACACGGGGTTTCCCGCTAGCATCGCTCTCGCCCAACTTCGCTTTGGCTTTCGCGGCCTTCGCCTCCAGCTTGTGTTTCTTTTTCTGCGCCTTATGCCAAAGTTTTTGCTGTGCGCCATCCAGCAGGCTCATCGCCAGCTCTTCTTTCATCTCTTTATACTGCTCACTGAGATTCGTCACCCGTAATTCACCGCGTTGACGTTTACGCTGGGTAGCATTCACAACAATCATGGCAATCACGCCAATCGCCACCACCACGGTGACGATTTTTGCCAAAAACAACCCATATTCAGACAACAATTCCACGAGTCCCACCTTGGTTAAACATTCCAACTTTGCCTCAGTGTACAACAGGCCTGTGACCCCGTCTCGCTTCATCCATCGGGATGTTACTCAGTGAAAAACATGACAAAGCGTTCATTTTACGGCGTTATCACCGTTGGCTGATTGAAAAACCGGAGGGTTTCAGGCATAAAACCCAAAAGTTAATGAAAAGATAAGACAACTGGCAGGGTGACCCAACGCGTCGCCGAGGAGTAGCCGTGCATTACCAACCAAAACACGATTTACTGCAGGACCGTATTATTCTGGTCACTGGCGCCAGCGATGGCATTGGCCGCGAGGCAGCACTCACCTATGCCCGCTACGGCGCCAGCGTCATTTTGCTCGGCCGTAATGAAGAAAAACTGCGTCAGGTGGCGCAAACCATCGCCGGGACAACAGGTTCCATGCCGCAGTGGTTTACGCTGGATTTGCTGACCTGTACCTCAGAGAATTGCTATCAGCTGGCCCAGCGCATTGAAGCGCACTACCCGCGCCTTGACGGTGTATTACACAACGCCGGACTGCTCGGCGATATTTGCCCGATGAGCGAACAGAATCCGCAGGTCTGGCAGGAGGTGATGCAGGTTAACGTCAACGCGACATTTATGCTGACGCAGGCGCTGCTTCCTTTATTACTCAAATCGGATGCCGGTTCACTGGTGTTTACCTCGTCAAGCGTCGGGCGACAGGGCCGCGCTAACTGGGGCGCTTATGCGACCTCAAAATTTGCAACGGAAGGCATGATGCAGGTGCTGGCAGATGAGTATCAAAATCGTCAATTGCGGGTCAATTGCATCAATCCTGGCGGCACACGCACCGGTATGCGCGCCAGCGCTTTCCCGTCAGAAGATCCGTTAAAACTGAAAACACCCGCCGATATTATGCCGCTTTATCTGTGGCTGATGGGCGATGACAGCCGTCGTAAAACCGGTATGACTTTTGATGCCCAACCGGGCCGTAAACCAGGAATCGCCCAATGAGTGAAGAACGCTACCAACAGCGCCAGCAGCGCGTAAAAGACAAGGTTGACGCCCGCGTTGCAGCGGCACAGGACGAACGTGGGATTGTGATTGTGTTTACCGGCAACGGCAAAGGTAAGACAACCGCTGCATTTGGTACCGCAACGCGTGCAGTCGGCCATGGAAAGCATGTCGGCGTGGTGCAGTTTATCAAAGGAACCTGGCCAAACGGGGAGAGGAATTTGCTTGAACCCCATGGCGTTGAGTTTCAGGTGATGGCGACAGGTTTTACCTGGGAGACGCAAAACCGTGAAGCGGATACTGCGGCGTGTCTGGCCGTCTGGGAGCATGGTAAACGTATGCTGGCCGATGCAACGCTGGATATGGTGGTGCTGGATGAGTTGACCTATATGGTGGCGTACGACTATCTGCCGCTTGAAGAGGTTCTGGACGCCTTAAAGGCGCGCCCGGCGCATCAAACGGTGATCATCACGGGACGGGGTTGTCATCGGGATATTCTGGAGCTGGCGGATACCGTAAGCGAACTGCGTCCGGTCAAACACGCTTTTGAAGCGGGCGTGAAAGCCCAAATGGGTATCGATTACTGACTGTAGGCCGGATAAGGCGCTTGCGGCGCCATCCGGCACCGCGCAATTGCCTGATGGCGCCACGCTTATCAGGCCTACAAAAGCGTTAACCGTTGTTGTTACGACCGCCGGAACGACGACCGCTGCCAACCTGGCTGTGACGTTTCACCGCACGGCGAATCTGATTCGCTTTCATGCGACGTCTGTCTTTCTCAACAGCCACTTTTGACTCGGTTTCTGGCTGCAACTCCACCAGTTCACGCAAATAGTTAGTCTGCGCGAGATCCAGCTCAGTCCAGCCGCCACGCGGAAGACCTTTTGGCAGCGGAATGTCACCGTAACGTACGCGAATCAAACGACTCACCTGCACGCCTACGGCTTCCCACAGGCGGCGTACTTCACGGTTACGCCCTTCGGTCAACGTCACGTTGTACCACTGGTTAATCCCTTCACCGCCGCTGAACTTAATGGTTTTAAAGGCCGCAGGGCCATCTTCCAGTTGCACGCCACGGCTCAGATCGCGCAGTTTGGTCTCATCGACCTGACCAAAGACACGCACAGCGTATTCGCGCTCAACTTCACGGCTCGGGTGCATCAGACGGTTTGCCAGTTCGCCATCCGTCGTAAACAGCAGCAAACCGCAGGTGTTGACGTCCAGACGCCCTACCGCAATCCAGCGTGCGCCACGCAGTTTTGGTAAACGATCAAAAACCGTAGGACGACCTTCCGGGTCGTTACGGGTACACAGTTCGCCTTCAGGCTTGTAATAGGCCAGAACACGACAAATTTGTTCCGCAGACTCTTTCACCGAGATCAGATGACCGTCGATACGAATTTTCAGACCCGGAGTCACTTCAACGCGATCGCCAAGCGTGGCAATTTTGCCGTCTACGCTCACACGACCTGCTTCAATAATCGATTCGATTTCACGGCGAGAGCCGTGGCCAGCGCGAGCCAGCACTTTCTGTAACTTTTCGCTCATAGAGCTTCCTTTAGGTGTCGCCTTCACAGGCGTCGAACAGGAGAATCAACGGCGCTGTACAGCGCCATTTTAAGGCCGCGTAGTATACAGAGTTGCGCCCTTATAAGAAAGGTTTAACGTCGCCGACGCCTTCGCGCAAGACCACCGGAGAATCATCGGTTAAATCAATGACCGTTGTGGGTTGTTGACCGAGATAGCCCCCGTGGATAATCAAATCAACCAGCTTCTCAAGCCTGTCTTTGATCTCTTCCGGATCTGACTCGGTAAAATCACTGCCCGGTAACATCAACGATGTCGACAGCATCGGTTCACCCAGTGCGGCCAGCAACGCCAGCGCAATCGGGTTTGATGGCACGCGCAGACCGATGGTTTTGCGTTTTTCCTGCAACAGGCGACGCGGCACTTCTTTGGTTCCTTTCAGAATGAAAGTGTAGTTGCCCGGCGTGTTGTTTTTAATTAAACGAAACGCGACGTTATCCACGAAGGAATAGGTCGACAGTTCCGACAGATCCCTACACATCAGCGTAAAGTTATGCCCGTCTGGCAGATGACGAATACGGCAAATGCGCTCCATGGCGCCTTTATCTTCGATTTTGCAGCCAAGCGCATAACCGGAATCGGTTGGATAAACGATCACCCCGCCTTTACGCACGATCTCGACAGCCTGGTTAATCAGGCGCGGCTGCGGGTTTTCCGGATGAATATAAAAAAACTGGCTCATACTTCCCTCACTGTGGTGTCTTCGGGCTGCTCCCATAACTGCCATACGCCTTCGACGCCTGCTGGCAGCCAGAGCTTACGACCCAACTCAATCCACGGGCAGGGTTGATGAAAATCAGACCCTTGCGATGCCCATAATTGATTCTGGCGCGCCAATGTCGCCAGTTGAGTACGTTCATTGGGAGATTGCTGGCATTGCGCGACTTCCATCGCGTCACCGTGATGTTCAGCAAAATGCGCAACCAATCTTTTCAGCCACTTAGCGCTAAGGTCGTATCGCCCAGGATGGGCCAGCACCGCCTTACCGCCAGAATGATGAATCACATCAATAGCTTGTTCTATTGTACACCACTGTGGGGGAACGTATCCGGTTTTCCCACGCGCAAGATACTTTTTGAACACATCCGCCATGGTGGTTGCTTTACCGCATTCCACCAAAAAGCGGGCAAAATGCCCGCGTGTTACCGCCCCGCCATCCGCAAGGCGTAACGCCCCTTCCCACGCGCCGGGAATATGGGCCTTGTCCAGCCGCTCGGCAATCAAACGCGCACGCTGCTGGCGACGCTCCGTTTGTTCGGCCAGGAAATCGCACATCGCCGGATCGGCAATATCGATATTCAGCCCCACTATATGGATTTCGTGATTTTCCCAGACCGTCGAGATTTCGACGCCGGCAATCAAATTCAGGGCTAACCCGGAACGTGAAATTTCTTCTCTTGCCGCCGGAATAGCGGCAGTGGTGTCATGATCGGTGATCGCCAGCGTGCCGACTCGCATCTCAACTGCACGGTGTACCAACGCTTCTGGCGTCAACCGTCCATCGGACGCCGTTGTATGACTGTGCAGGTCATAAATCACTGCGTAATTCGTGTCGCTCAAGGCGAGCTCCCGTCTTAATAATGGCTCTTTCACAGACATCATAGCGTTTCCGGCAAATATACTGAAATCAGGTGTTGACAAAAATCCATTGAACTAGTTAACTAGTACGAAAGTTCACATGAAGAAGGTATCTGAAATGAAAGCTCAATTCGTACTGCAAAGTTGGTGGCGCACTTCCTGATTTCGGGCAGTGTCTTCGCAGCTATATGCAACCAGATACCCGGCCCGCCAATATGAGCGGGCTTTTTTTTGAACAGAATGAATGAGAATAACGATGCAAATACAAAAACCGACACTCGAACTGCTCTCCTGTGATGCCGCTTACCGCGAAAATCCGACGGTACTGTTCCATCAAGTCTGCGGCGATCGCCCTGCCACACTGTTACTGGAATCCGCCGACATCGACAGTAAAGATGACCTCAAAAGTCTGCTGCTGGTCGATAGCGCGTTGCGCATTACCGCATTAGGTGACACTGTCACCATTCAGGCGTTATCAGATAACGGCGCTTCCTTACTGCCACTGCTGGATGCCGCACTGCCTGCCGGGATCGACAACGAGCAACTTGCATCGAGCCGCATTCTCCATTTTCCGCCGGTTAGCCCGCTGCTGGATGAAGACGCCCGCCTGTGTTCACTCTCCGTGTTTGATGCGTTCCGTCTGCTGCAAAATCTGGTGAATGTGCCCTCACAGGAGCGGGAAGCGATGTTCTTCGGCGGTCTGTTTGCCTATGACCTGGTGGCCGGTTTTGAAGACTTACCGCAGCTTGAAGCCGGTAATCGTTGCCCGGACTACTGCTTCTATCTGGCAGAAACGCTGATGGTGATTGACCATCAAAAGAAAAGCACCCGCATTCAGGCCAGCATCTTTACCGCTGATGCGGCTGAACGCCAGCGTCTGGCGCAGCGTCTTGCACAATTAACCCAGCAACTGACCGAGACCGCGCCGCCGTTGCCTGTCACCGCCGTTCCGCATATGCGTTGCGAATGCAATCAGAATGATGAAGAGTTCGGCGCCGTTGTACGCAGCATGCAAAAAGCTATTCGCGCGGGTGAGATTTTTCAGGTGGTCCCGTCCCGCCGGTTCTCACTTCCCTGCCCGTCGCCGCTCGCGGCCTATGATGTGCTGAAAAAGAGCAACCCCAGCCCGTATATGTTCTTTATGCAGGACAACGAATTCACGCTGTTTGGCGCATCGCCAGAAAGCTCGCTGAAATACGATGCCACCAGCCGTCAAATTGAGATCTACCCCATCGCCGGAACGCGCCCACGCGGTCGTCGCGCGGATGGTTCTCTGGATCGGGATCTGGACAGCCGTATTGAACTGGAGATGCGTACCGATCACAAAGAGATGTCCGAACATCTGATGCTGGTTGATCTTGCCCGCAATGATTTGGCGCGGATCTGTACGCCAGGTAGTCGCTACGTCGCCGACCTGACGAAAGTTGACCGTTACTCCTTTGTGATGCACCTGGTTTCCCGCGTGGTAGGAGAACTGCGCAGCGATCTGGATGTTCTGCACGCCTACCGCGCCTGCATGAATATGGGCACCCTTAGCGGTGCGCCAAAAGTCCGCGCCATGCAGCTCATCGCGAATGCCGAAGGGCGTCGTCGCGGCAGCTATGGCGGCGCCGTCGGCTATTTCACCGCCCACGGCGATCTGGATACCTGCATTGTGATTCGCTCCGCCCTTGTCGAAGACGGCATTGCCACCGTGCAAGCTGGCGCCGGGGTTGTTCTCGATTCTGTTCCGCAGTCTGAAGCCGATGAAACCCGTAACAAAGCGCGCGCCGTGTTGCGCGCTATCGCCACCGCGCATCATGCACAGGAGACTTTCTAATGGCTGACATTCTGCTGCTCGATAACATCGACTCTTTTACGTACAACCTGGCAGATCAGCTACGGACCAACGGTCATCATGTGGTGATTTACCGTAACCACATCCCTGCCCAGACGCTGATCGACCGTCTTGCGACGATGAAAAACCCGGTGCTGATGCTCTCTCCGGGCCCAGGCGCGCCAAGCGAAGCCGGTTGCATGCCGGAGCTGTTGACCCGTCTGCGCGGAAAGCTGCCGATTATCGGTATCTGCCTCGGTCATCAGGCGATTGTTGAAGCCTACGGTGGCTACGTCGGTCAGGCGGGCGAAATTCTGCATGGCAAAGCGTCAAGCATTGAGCATGACGGCCAGGCGATGTTTGCCGGTCTGGCAAATCCGCTGCCCGTCGCGCGTTATCACTCTCTGGTGGGCAGCAATGTGCCTGCCGGACTGACCATCAACGCCCATTTTAACGGGATGGTGATGGCAGTACGTCACGATGCGGATCGCGTCTGCGGCTTCCAGTTTCATCCGGAATCCATTCTGACCACGCAGGGCGCCCGCTTACTGGAACAAACGCTGGCGTGGGCGCAACAGAAGCTGGAGCAGACCAACACGCTGCAGCCCATTCTGGAAAAACTATACCAGGCACAAACGCTTTCTCAGCAAGAGAGCCATCAGTTGTTCTCTGCCGTGGTGCGCGGCGAACTGAAGCCGGAGCAACTGGCGGCGGCGCTGGTCAGCATGAAAATTCGTGGCGAGCATCCTAACGAAATTGCCGGGGCGGCAACCGCATTGCTGGAAAACGCGGCACCGTTTCCACGCCCTGACTATCTCTTCGCCGATATCGTCGGTACTGGCGGTGACGGCAGCAACAGCATCAATATTTCCACCGCCAGCGCCTTCGTTGCGGCGGCGTGCGGCATGAAGGTGGCGAAACACGGCAACCGCAGTGTTTCCAGTAAATCCGGCTCTTCCGATTTGCTGGCGGCTTTCGGTATTAATCTGGATATGAATGCCGACAAGTCGCGCCAGGCGCTGGACGACCTCGGTGTCTGCTTCCTGTTTGCACCGAAGTACCATACCGGTTTTCGCCATGCGATGCCGGTGCGCCAGCAGTTAAAAACGCGCACGCTGTTCAACGTGCTGGGACCGTTGATTAACCCGGCGCACCCGCCGCTGGCCCTGATTGGCGTCTACAGCGCTGAACTGGTGCTGCCGATTGCCGAGACATTGCGCGTCCTGGGATACCAACGCGCCGCAGTTGTCCACAGCGGCGGAATGGATGAAGTTTCCTTGCATGCGCCGACTATCGTTGCCGAGTTAAACGAGGGTGAAATCAAAAGCTATACGTTGACGGCGGATGACTTTGGCCTCACCCCTTATCATCAGGAACAGCTGGCAGGCGGTACGCCAGAAGAAAACCGTGACATTCTGACACGCTTACTACAAGGTAAAGGTGAAGCCGCCCACGAGGCTGCTGTCGCTGCGAATGTCGCTATGTTAATGCGCCTGCATGGCGAGGAAGATTTGAAAGCCAATGTGCAAACCGTGATCACCGTTCTGCGCAGCGGCGCAGCGTATGACCGGGTCACCGCACTGGCGGCAAGAGGGTAATTAATGCAAACCGTTTTAGCGAAAATCGTCGCAGATAAGGCGATTTGGGTAGAAGCCCGTAAGCAGCAGCAACCGCTGGCCAGTTTTCAGAACGACATCCAGCCGAGTTCACGACATTTTTATGATGCCCTGCAGGGCGCGCGTACCGCGTTTATCCTGGAGTGTAAAAAGGCCTCCCCCTCGAAAGGCGTGATCCGGGAGAATTTCGACCCTGCGCAGATTGCGGGCGTCTACAAGCACTATGCGTCGGCGATTTCCGTACTGACCGACGAGAAATATTTTCAGGGCAGTTTTGACTTTCTGCCGGTGGTCAGCGCCATCGCGCCGCAGCCGATTCTGTGTAAGGATTTCATTATTGATCCTTACCAAATCTACCTGGCGCGCCATTATCAGGCGGATGCCTGCCTGCTAATGCTTTCGGTGCTGGATGACGAGCAGTATCGCCAGCTTGTCACCGTGGCGCACAGCTTAAAAATGGGCGTGTTGACCGAGGTCAGTAATGAAGAAGAGCTGGAGCGCGCCATTGCGCTGGGCGCAAAAGTGGTCGGTATCAATAACCGCGACCTGCGCGACCTGTCGATTGATTTGAATCGCACCCGACAGCTTGCGCCGCGTTTGGGTCATGGCGTGACCGTGATCAGCGAATCCGGGATCAACACCTACGGTCAGGTGCGCGAACTGAGCCACTTCGCCAACGGTTTCCTTATCGGCTCTGCGCTGATGTCCGAAGACAATCTCCACGCCGCCGTGCGCCGGGTGTTGCTGGGTGAGAATAAAGTGTGCGGCCTGACGCGTCCCCAGGATGCAAAGGCTGCGTATGACGCTGGCGCTATTTATGGCGGTTTGATTTTTGCGGCTACCTCTCCTCGTGCCGTGAGCACTGAGCAGGCACGGGACGTAATGGCAGCAGCGCCGCTACGATATGTTGGCGTCTTTCGTGATGCGGACATTGCGGAGGTTTGCGAGAAAGCCTCCACCCTGTCGCTCACCGCAGTGCAACTGCACGGT
Organism: Citrobacter sp. R56; assembly: GCF_016811995.1. Classification (GTDB taxonomy): domain Bacteria; phylum Pseudomonadota; class Gammaproteobacteria; order Enterobacterales; family Enterobacteriaceae; genus Citrobacter_D; species Citrobacter_D enshiensis. Next base: position 2,105,528 of record NZ_CP069159.1, on the reverse strand, counting down.
CACGAAGATCAGGCTTATGTGAATGCGCTGCGCGCTGCACTGCCTGAACAGGTGCAAATCTGGAAAGCGTTGAGCGTCAGCGACACGCTCCCTGCCCGCGATTATCAACAGGTCGATAAGTACCTTCTGGATAACGGCCAGGGCGGTACAGGGCAACGTTTTGACTGGTCCTTATTGCAGGGTCAGACGCTCGACAATGTTTTTCTGGCTGGCGGATTAAGCGCAGACAACTGCGTAGACGCGGCTAAAACCGGCTGTGCCGGCCTCGATTTTAATTCTGGTGTAGAGTCGCAGCCGGGCATCAAAGATGCGCGTCTTCTGGCCTCGGTCTTTCAGACACTGCGCGCTTATTAAGGAAGAAACACATGACAACATTACTGAATCCGTACTTTGGTGAATTTGGCGGCATGTATGTGCCACAGATCCTGATGCCAGCCCTGCGTCAACTGGAAGAAGCGTTCGTCAGCGCGCAGAAAGATCCAGAGTTTCAGGCGCAGTTTACCGATCTGCTCAAAAACTACGCCGGTCGCCCGACCGCGTTAACCAAATGCCAGAACATCACGGCGGGTACCAAAACCACCCTTTATCTGAAGCGTGAAGATCTGCTGCACGGCGGCGCGCACAAAACCAACCAGGTGCTGGGTCAGGCGCTGCTGGCCAAGCGGATGGGCAAAACTGAAATCATTGCCGAAACCGGGGCAGGTCAACACGGCGTAGCCTCCGCGCTTGCCAGTGCGCTGCTGGGTCTGAAATGCCGCATTTATATGGGTGCGAAAGATGTTGAACGCCAGTCACCTAACGTGTTCCGTATGCGTTTGATGGGGGCTGAAGTGATCCCGGTTCACAGCGGTTCCGCAACCCTGAAAGATGCCTGTAACGAGGCGCTGCGCGACTGGTCTGGTAGCTATGACACCGCGCACTATATGCTCGGTACTGCCGCTGGCCCGCATCCGTTCCCGACCATTGTGCGTGAGTTTCAGCGCATGATTGGGGAAGAAACCAAAGCCCAGATCCTGGAAAAAGAAGGTCGTTTGCCAGATGCGGTTATCGCCTGTGTCGGCGGCGGTTCAAATGCGATCGGTATGTTTGCTGATTTTATTGACGAAACCAGCGTCGGACTGATTGGCGTAGAACCTGGCGGTCACGGGATCGAAACCGGTGAGCATGGCGCGCCGCTCAAACACGGTCGCGTAGGGATCTACTTCGGCATGAAAGCGCCGATGATGCAGACGGAAGAAGGCCAGATTGAAGAGTCTTACTCGATTTCTGCCGGGCTGGATTTCCCGTCTGTCGGACCGCAACACGCGTACCTGAACAGTATCGGTCGTGCCGATTACGTGTCGATCACCGATGACGAGGCGCTCGAAGCGTTCAAAACCCTGTGCCTGCATGAAGGTATTATCCCGGCGCTGGAGTCCTCCCACGCCCTGGCGCATGCGTTAAAAATGATGCGCGACAACCCGGAAAAAGAGCAACTGCTGGTGGTTAACCTTTCCGGTCGCGGCGACAAAGACATTTTCACCGTACACGACATTCTGAAAGCGCGAGGGGAAATCTGATGGAACGCTACGACAATTTATTTGCACAGTTGAAGGATCGTAAAGAAGGCGCATTTGTTCCCTTTGTCACGCTGGGCGACCCTTCGGTTGAGCAATCGCTGAAGATTATTGATACGCTGATCGCGGCCGGTGCCGATGCCCTTGAACTCGGGATACCGTTCTCCGACCCGCTGGCTGACGGCCCGACGATTCAGGAGGCCACGCTGCGCGCGTTTGCCTCGGGCGTTACCCCAACGCAATGTTTTGAAATGCTGGCGTTAATTCGCCAGAAGCACCCTGACATTCCTGTGGGCCTGCTGATGTACGCCAACCTGGTCTTTAGCAAAGGGATCGACGAATTTTACGCCCAGTGCGAAAAGGTCGGCGTCGACTCCGTGCTGATTGCTGACGTACCGGTGGAAGAGTCTGCGCCTTTCCATCAGGCGGCACTGCGCCACAATGTCGCGCCGATTTTCATCTGCCCGCCGAATGCCGATGATGAGCTTCTGCGCCAGATTGCCTCCCGGGGCCGCGGCTACACCTATTTGCTCTCCCGGGCGGGGGTGACGGGTGCGGAAAATCGTGCCGCGCTACCGTTGCACCATCTGGTCGAAAAACTGAAAGAGTACAACGCAGCCCCACCGTTGCAGGGTTTCGGTATCTCTTCTCCGGAACAGGTCACCGGGGCAATTGAGGCCGGAGCAGCGGGGGCGATTTCCGGCTCGGCAATTGTGAAAATCATTGAGAAAAACGTCGATAAACCTGAACAGATGCTGGCCGAGCTAAAAACGTTCGTCACGGCCATGAAAGCGGCAACGCGCGCGTAATGTCCGGCAACCGCCAGAACACATCTGGCGGTTTACCCTTTCGCCTGTTTCATTTTGTACATTTCATTATCCGCAACCTGGATCGCCGCATCCAGGGCGCCGTTCACTTCCGCAATTCCCCATGACACCGACAACGGCACCTGATTACCGCCAACCCAAAACGTATATCCCTGCACCTGGCTGGCAATGCGTTCTGCAACCGCAACAGCATCACTGGCGTTTGCCCGGTAAAGCAGGATCACAAACTCATCGCCGCCCGTACGTATCACCATGTCATTGCTGGTTCGGGTATTGGAAAGCATACGGTTCGCGATAACCTGGAGCGCCCTGTCGCCTGCCACATGTCCCCAGGTATCGTTGATCGCTTTGAATTTATTGCAATCCAGCAGGATCACCGCGCAACGCGAGAGATCGCGGCGTTTAATAATATCGAGGATCTTGCGGTTAAAGCACCCGGTCAAAGAGTCGATATAAATCTTGAGGTCACTTTCGTTGAGCCATGCCTTCAGCCCCAGACTGATCATAATAAAAAAGAACGGCGCCAACAGAATCGCAATACCTGCCTGGATGTCATGCGTGACAAAACGCCCGAGTGAAATGGTGTATTTGAACACATACTTTTCAGACACTATTTTGACGATGCTTTTCCCCATCGACGAGCAGTTCCCGGTTAGGCACAACGACTCTTTGTTGGTGACATTCACCAGCGCCACATTTAGTCCATGGGGTATCTGGTTATCAAAAGCTTTAGCCAGGGCTTCCTGCAACTCTGGCCTGGCGTGGTCGTAGACAAGATAGGCCACAATATGGTCGGAGATCTCTTTTCCGGAAAGGTCGTAAATATAACTCACCACGCTAAAGGCTTTTTCGCCGGTGATTTTATCGGTATAGAAATTGGTGGAACTCAGCGCCTTGGTTTTGACGTTTTTTTCCAACAGTCGGGTATAAAAATCAACGGGCGGGTAAAAAAAGCTGCGAATATCTCTCGCCATTTCCGAGTCAGAAAAATGAAACATCCGGGAATCTGCGGGCGTAAACCAATAAAAGTAATCGGCATCTTTGGCGATGATATACCGGTGCGCGTCATAATTTCCGGGATTGAGGGCATTGACCCTGTCGCGGATAAATTCTGCTGCGGTAAACATACATAGCGCGTCAGTACCGGTGTGTTTTGCCACCATCGCGCCTGTCGCCGAATGGATCCGTTTTCTGTCGGCATTGATTCCCCAGGCGTCTTTATCTCTGGGAATAAAGAGCGAAGTATCGCCACACATGCCGGCATTTTTAATCTGGTGATAACGTTCACCCGTCGCATCTGCGATCAGTTCGTTGTCATTAAAAATGTCTACCATCCGCGTCTGCAGACGATTCATGCCATCACTGGCCGCCGCCAGTCGCTGTTCATAAATCACAAAAATGAACAGTGAGGTAAAAAGCAAGGTGATAAGCCCTGATATGAACAATGCCTGCCGGTTTCTCAGCCCGTCCTGCACAATCTTCACGCGTCCACCCAGATCATTAACAGTACTGCAAAACCGGTCGCCCGTTTATGTTGTTGCATAGCATCCCTGAAATCTGCTTGCCAGAGACGGCGATAATTTTACTAATGTTAGCATTTCAGAGAGTTAAGCGAGGGGAAAAATAAAAATAGCCGTTGCAAGGGACGAAAAAAAAGCCGGTAGCAATGCAACCAGCTTTTTCGATAGCGATGAGGATTTTAGAAGCGATAGCCCGCAGAGAACATAAACACCCACGGATCGAGGCGAACGCTGTCATGCTGCTGAGCGCCGCCAAGTTTATAGTTCGCGGTCGTGTCGATATCCATGTACCAAACCGACATGTTGATCAGCCAGTCACGGTCGATCAGGTAATCCATACCCACTTGCCCTGCTGCGCCCCAGGAGTCTTTCAGGCTCAGGTCAGACAATCCAGTCTCTTTTCCTTTGTCGTTAAAGCCCGTGTCAAAGAAGGTGGTGTAGTTAATACCGGCTCCAACGTACGGACGCAGTTTGCTGCTGGAATCACCAAAGTACCACTGAGCCATTAATGTCGGCGGCAAATGGTGAACGGTGGCGATATCACCGGTTGATGAGGTTCCAATCTTATGACGGAACGGCGTCGCGCCCAGCAGTTCGATACCGATATTGTCCGTTGCCATATAGGTGAATGTCAGGCCAAGTTGCGTATTGTTGCTAACATCAAATCCGCCCAGGCTACCTAACGTACCACCCGCCCCTTCGGTCGGTCGAACCGTCGCCGAACCTGCACGAATGAAGAACTCGCCCGCTTCATGCGCATAAACCCCGCCAGAGAGAAGAGTACTTACTGCCAACGCCGCCACTGTTAATTTTTTCATGTCCGCTCCATCGTTATGGTTATAAAAGCGTGACGAATATACCCACAATGGAGTAAAAAGTGATCTAACACAGATCACATTACATCTTGTAATTTAACATTTATTGATCTGGATTAATTTAGAACTTGCATTCAAAATCCTGGTTAAACTGATACAGATCAAATTCGATATATTTTCGCACTGAAAATATTCAGATGCTTCCCTCTTGCCCTTCCCGAAACAGGGCGCTAATTTAGCTTTCTCACAATTGAATTGATGCGTTATCTTGTTGCAGGTGAAATCATGAGCGATCTCAACCCGTGCATGACGTGCGGTGCCTGTTGTGCGTTTTTTCGTGTCTCTTTTTATTGGGCGGAAGCCAGTGATGCTGGCGGCCCTGTCCCGGTTCATCTGACGGAACCGGTGAGTCCCTTTCTACGTTGTATGGCGGGCACCAACCAAAAACAGTCCCGCTGCGGGGCGCTGTCCGGTTCTCCCGGCGCAAATGTCAGCTGTACTATCTATGAAAACCGCCCCTCCGCCTGCCGGGAATTTGCCATGTCAGGAGAAGATGGCGAGGTCAACGAAGCCTGTAACCGCGCTCGCGCCCAGTACGGATTACCTCCGCTTTACAAAGATATGCTTTTCCATACAAGCCTTGATGCTGCCACTCACGGGTTATCCAGGGTACAATTGCCCGCTAATTAACACCTGCAGAACTCAAGGAGAGTGCATGTCTATCACGGCGAAGTCCGTATACCGTGACACGGGGAATTTTTTCCGTAATCAATTTGTTACCATCTTACTGGTATCGTTGCTGTGCGCGTTTATCACGGTGGTTTTAGGTCATGCCTTTTCCCCCAGCGACGCGCAAATTGCACAACTCAGCGAAGGCGACCATCTGGCGGGTAGCGTTGGATTGTTCGACCTGGTGCAAAACATGACGCCGGAACAGCAGCAAATCTTGTTACGTGCTTCTGCAGCCTCGACGTTTTCAGGTCTCATTGGCAATGCCATTCTGGCAGGCGGCGTCATGCTGATGATTCAATTGATTTCGGCCGGTCATCGGGTAAGTGCATTACGCGCCATTGGCGCCAGCGCCCCTGTTTTGCCTAAGCTGTTTATTCTGATTTTCCTGACGACGCTGCTGGTGCAGATTGGCATTATGCTGGTGGTGGTTCCTGGTATTCTCATGGCCATCCTCCTCGCACTTGCGCCAGTCATGCTGGTTCAGGACAAAATGGGTGTTTTTGCTGCAATGCGCAACAGCATGCGTCTTGCGTGGTCTAATATGCGATTGGTCGCGCCCGCGGTGATCAGTTGGTTGCTGGCAAAAACGTTGCTTCTGCTCTTTGCACCTAACTTTGCTGTACTGACCCCGAACGTGGGCGCGGTGGTGGCGAATACGCTGAGCAATTTGATCTCTGCCGTTTTGCTCATCTATTTATTCCGCCTGTATATGTTGATTCGCCAATAACCCTGTGTGCGTCGGCGCTTTCCGGCCGATGCATGTTAATTACGGAATCGAAGAATGAAGCAGTTTCTTGATTTTTTACCGCTGGTTGTCTTTTTTGCCTTTTACAAGCTTTATGACATCTATGCGGCAACCTCAGCCCTGATCGTCGCCACCGCAATTGTCCTGATTTACAGTTGGGTACGCTATCGCAAGGTTGAGAAGATGGCGTTGATCACCTTTATTCTGGTTGCAGTGTTTGGCGGCCTGACCATTTTCTTCCATAACGATGAATTTATTAAATGGAAGGTGACGGTGATTTACGGCTTGTTTGCGGGCGCCTTGCTGGTAAGCCAGTGGATTATGAAAAAGCCATTAATTCAGCGCATGCTTGGGAAAGAACTTACGCTCCCTCAACCGGTCTGGTCGAAGTTAAATCTGGCGTGGGCGGTCTTTTTCATCCTGTGCGGCCTTGCGAATATCTACATCGCGTTCTGGCTGCCGCAAAATATTTGGGTCAATTTTAAAGTCTTTGGCCTGACCGCATTGACGTTGATTTTCACCCTGTTGAGCGGCGTTTATATTTACCGCCATCTCCCCCAGGAAGACAAATCGTAATCTCTCCAGCGCCAGCCCCTTCCTCTGGCGCTGCTCTTTTCTGCATGACTCCCCGTATTTCACCGCACAGATTGCATGAATCATAAAGATAGGGTGGAAATGGTCCCCTTTCCTTCTGAGCTACCGGGACACCCGCGGTGCGCGGCGTATCTCCTCTGTTCTCAATCTGCAAATCATAGTAGCATCGCGCCTGTAATTTTTTTCTATAGTCGGTTCTACAATGACAACAACGAATAATGTCCCCCAGGGCGAACTTGTTTTACGCACGCTGGCCATGCCTGCTGATACGAATGCCAATGGCGATATTTTTGGCGGCTGGCTGATGTCGCAAATGGATATTGGCGGTGCCATTCAGGCCAAAGAAATTGCCCATGGCCGCGTGGTGACCGTGCGCGTCGAGGGAATGACGTTTTTACGCCCTGTCGCGGTGGGAGATGTGGTGTGCTGTTACGCACGCTGTATAAGACGCGGCACAACCTCTGTCAGCATCAACATCGAAGTGTGGGTTAAAAAGGTGGCCTCTGAGCCTATTGGGCAGCGTTATAAAGCGACTGAAGCGCTGTTTATTTATGTTGCGGTAGACAAAGACGGCAAGCCCCGCGCCCTGCCAGTTCAGAAGTAAAAAAAAGCCTCCGGATGTGGAGGCTTTTTTAATCATCATCACGCTTATTCAATCTGCGTTGTACCATTGAGGCGGAAAACAATATTCACCACCAACCCGGTACCCGGTTTCCCGGCTTCATAGCGCCATTTGCGCATCGCGTTTTTCACTTCCCGCTCAAACATGTTCGCCGGTTGTGCTGAGAGTATTTCAACATCATCAACACGTCCGTCGGACGTCACGTTGAATTTCACCTTGACCCGCCCTTCGATACGCAACGCTTGCGCACGCGGCGGATACTGCGGTTGATTACGGCTCAGGGCACGAGGGCCCGCAGGCGCACTGACCGCAGGTTTGCTGGTCGCAGGTGCGGTACTGGTCGTCGGACGCGCAGGCGCGGTGTTTTCAGACGGCGTCAACGGACGCGACTCAACCGGCTTCACATCACGCTTCGGCTGCTCCTGAACCTTCTTCACAGGCTTAGGCTTGGGTTTCGGTTTTGGCTTCGGTTTCTCAATCACTACCGGCGCTTCTTTTGGCGGTTCCGGGATCGGCTCAGGTTCGGGTTCGACGACAGGTTGCGGCGGCGGCTGAACAGCCTGTGGAGGCTCAAGATCGGCAGGCGCGACCATGGTGACGGAGATCGGCTGCGCAGGCGCAGGCAGTTCAATAACCTGATGTACCGAGGTATACAGCAGTCCCGCCACTACAGCACCATGAACGCCAACGGAAAGTAATGTCGGCCAGGGAAAGCGACGAGGTAGATCAAGGGTCATTGAAGTCATAATCGTTTCAGTTAAAAAACCAGGCCCTGATTTTAAATGCAAATAGCAATCATATTCAATAAGACATCACAATGAGGTGCATTTAAAACGCAATATTATCCTAAAAAAGCCCTGCAAAGTGTACGCCTTAACAAAGCCGTCATCTTTGCGTTGCAGTTGAGAGTCCTTTCCAATAACGTAATTAACGACTTTTACCTATTAAGGAGCTCTACCCGTGCTGTATGTCATCTACGCTCAGGATATCGCCGACTCTCTCGAAAAGCGCCTTTCGGTTCGCCCCGCACATCTGGCGCGTCTGCAACTTCTGCACGATGAAGGCCGCCTGCTCACGGCGGGTCCAATGCCTGCCGTTGACAGCAACGATCCCGGTGCAGCAGGTTTTACCGGCTCAACGGTCATTGCTGAATTTGAATCTCTGGAAGCTGCACAATCGTGGGCAGAAGCGGACCCGTATGTTGCCGCGGGTGTCTACGCGCAGGTTTCCGTTAAGCCCTTCAAAAAAGTCTTTTAAGTCCGACTGGACGCCACTGAAGTCGTTGGGCACCGAATGCGGTGCCCTTATTTTAATCAGATGCTGTGGATCGCAAACAGCAACGAGTTACGTTGATGATTGAGAACACACTTTCTGATTGAGTGGATACGCATATTGCGACGCGACTGCCCTTCAAGCCAACGCGCTTTACGGCGGCTAGCCTGACGTAACATACGCCAGCGTCCCACTTCCGTTCTACTACGTTTCATGTTAACGACTCTTACAGTGCTGGAGGCGAGCATTATACGCCCTCACCAAACTCAGACCAGCGCTTTTCCTGTGTTTTTATTTGCCAGATGAATCCTGATGCGTAAACTCATAACAATACGCTTTCAAAAGGATTTTTAATGTTATGACAACCTTCTACACAGTGGTGAGTTGGCTGGTCATTCTCGGATACTGGCTTCTGATTGCCGGCGTGACATTGCGCATTTTGATGAAACGACGTGCAGTGCCTTCCGCGATGGCATGGCTGCTGATTATCTATATTCTGCCGCTGGTAGGGATTATTGCTTATCTCTCGTTTGGTGAACTGCACCTGGGGAAACGTCGGGCCGAACGCGCCAGAGCCATGTGGCCGTCGACCGCCAAATGGCTGAACGATCTCAAGGCCTGCAAACATATTTTCGCGCAGGAAAACAGTAGCGTTGCTTCATCATTGTTTAAACTTTGTGAGCGTCGTCAGGGAATTGCGGGCGTTAAAGGAAACCAACTTCAGCTACTGACCGATTCCGATGATGTGATGCAGGCGCTGATCCGCGATATCCAACTCGCGCGCCATAATATTGAGATGGTGTTCTACATCTGGCAGCCAGGTGGAATGGCCGATCAGGTTGCGGAGTCTTTGATGGCCGCTGCCCGCCGCGGTATTCACTGCCGTTTGATGCTGGATTCCGCTGGCAGCGTCGCCTTCTTTCGCAGTCCGTGGGCAGCCATGATGCGTAATGCAGGCATCGAGGTCGTCGAAGCGCTCAAAGTCAATCTGATGCGTGTTTTTTTACGCCGTATGGATTTACGCCAGCATCGCAAAATGGTGATGATCGACAACTACATTGCGTATACCGGCAGCATGAATATGGTCGACCCGCGTTTTTTCAAACAGGATGCGGGCGTCGGGCAATGGGTCGATTTGATGGCAAGGATGGAAGGTCCCGTCGCGACGGCAATGGGTATCGTCTACTCCTGCGACTGGGAAATCGAGACCGGTAAACGCATCCTGCCTCCCCCGCCGGATCAGAATATTATGCCGTTTGAAGAGGCCAGCGGGCATACCATTCATACTATCGCGTCCGGGCCAGGCTTCCCCGAAGACCTGATCCACCAGGCACTGCTGACCGCCGCCTACTCTGCACGCGAATATTTGATTATGACCACCCCGTACTTCGTCCCCAGCGACGATCTGCTGCACGCGATTTGCACCGCGGCGCAACGCGGAGTGGATGTCAGTATTATTCTTCCGCGTAAAAATGATTCCGTGCTGGTCGGCTGGGCGAGCCGCGCCTTTTTCAGCGAACTGCTGGCAGCCGGGGTCAAAATTTACCAGTTTGAAGGGGGACTGTTACACACCAAGAGCGTACTGGTTGACGGCGAACTGAGTCTGGTCGGCACCGTGAATCTGGATATGCGCAGTTTATGGCTCAACTTTGAGATAACGCTGGTCATTGACGATGCGGGATTTGGCGGCGATCTCGCGGCCGTTCAGGATGATTACATCTCGCGTTCACGCCTGCTTGATGCGCGGTTGTGGGTAAAACGCCCGCTGTGGCAACGAATCACCGAGCGACTGTTTTACTTCTTCAGCCCGTTGCTGTAAAACGTGCGCAAGCGACGATAAACAGGTAGTCATTATGGATATGGATCTGAACAATCGCCTGACTGAGGATGAAACCCTTGAGCAGGCTTACGATATTTTTCTCGAGCTGGCTGCGGATAACCTCGACCCGGCAGACATTATTCTGTTCAACCTGCAGTTCGAAGAACGCGGCGGCGCAGAACTGTTTGACCCGGCAGAAGACTGGCAGGAGCACGTTGATTTTGACCTGAATCCTGACTTTTTTGCCGAAGTGGTGATTGGTCTGGCAGACAGCGAAGACGGTGAAATTAACGACATCTTTGCCCGCGTGCTGCTGTGTCGCGAGAAAGATCACAAGCTCTGCCACATTCTCTGGCGTGAGTAAGTGAAAAGCCGCTAACGCGGCTTTTTTTTCATCTACTCCGGGAGCTTACTCCCGCAGCGGTTACAATACTGCGCGCTGTATTCGTGCTGCCCCTGCTGACACGTCGGGCATTTCCGCTGCTGATTACGTTTCAGAAACGCCGTGCTCATATGCGTGGTAATTAAACCGGTTGGAATCGCAATAACAGAGTAACCAATTAAAATCAGCACCGATGCCACGATACGCCCCAATGGGGTATGCGGCGTAATATCGCCATAGCCTACCGTTGTTACCGTCACAATCGCCCAATAAACCGACGCATTCAGCGTCGTAAACCCATATTGCGGCCCTTCAATCAAATACATCAGCGCGCCAAAAATAATCATCACAATGGCAATAAACGAATAAAATAGAATCAACTGATGACGCGCGCTAATGATCGCCCCCCAGAACACCCGCAGCGAGGGCATGAAACGCAATAGTTTCAGGATCCGCAGAACACGAATTGCCCGCATCGCCCGCCAGGCAAAAACATAATTGAGACTGATCTCCGGCCATAGCCACATGACATACAGGGGCAGGATGGTGGCTAAATCAATGAATCCCCAGAAGCTGAAGACATATTTCGCCGGATTCGGCCAGGTCAATAATCGCAGGAGATATTCGCAGGTGAATACCAGCGTCACGAATAACTCCAGCCAGACAAAGGTATGCCATTCGCTATAGGTCAGGTGATATTGCGTCCCCAGACCCGATTCAACAAAGATGATTAAGACGCTAATCAGCGCGAACAGACCGCATATCCCTTCAAAGCGGCGGCCAGAACGTGTATTCAGATCGAATAAGAGATGGTAAAGACGTCCACGAACGGAAGAGATGTTGAGCGACACAGTGACCTCGAAATGATAAGGGCTGACATCATGTCAGCCCTCGCGATTATAACGGGTCTACTTTCAGGCAGGAAACTGCATGTCGGAAACTGCCCTCCAGCACGGGCCGCGTTTTAGCACATTCAGGCCCGGCAATCGGGCACCGGGTGCGAAATACACAGCCTGATGGAGGATTGATTGGCGACGGCAACTCCCCTTCCAGCAGTTGAATGGTTTTGTTCTTTTCCAGATCCGGATCCGGGATCGGCACTGCCGACATTAACGCTTTGGTATAGGGATGCAGAGGATTGTGGTACACCTCGTCATAGGTGCCCAGTTCCACAGCATGACCCAGATACATCACCAGAACGCGGTCGGAGATATGTTTCACTACCGCCAAATCGTGCGCGATGAAAATCAGCGACAGCCCCATTTCGCGCTGTAATTGCTGCAGAAGGTTAACCACCTGAGCCTGAATGGAGACATCCAGCGCGGAAACCGGCTCATCACAAATGATCAGCTTAGGCTCAAGGATCAGCGCGCGTGCAATACCGATACGCTGACATTGTCCGCCTGAAAACTCGTGTGGATAGCGGTTGATCAGGTTGGGCAGAAGCCCAACTTTCATCATCATCGCCTTCACGCGGTCGCGGACTTCCTGACGCGACAGTTTGGGGTGATAAGTCCGCAGAGGTTCGGCAATAATTTCCCCAATCGTCATACGCGGATTCAGCGAGGCCAGCGGGTCCTGGAAAATCATCTGAATATCGCTACGCACCGCGCGCCATTCTTCCGGTTTCATTCCCAGCAGATCTTTACCCAACCAGGCCACTCTACCGTCAGTGGCTTTCACCAGCCCAATAATCGCCCTGGCGAAGGTCGATTTTCCGCAGCCAGATTCGCCCACAACGCCCAGCGTTTCCCCTTCATACAGTCGCAGCGTCACGCCATCGACCGCCTTCAGGGTTTTAGCGGGTTGCCAGAACCATTGCTTGCCGTCTTTGATGTCAAAATGCACTTTCAGATCGGCAATTTCGAGAAGCACTTTTCGTTGTTCAGTCACCGCGTTCATACCAGATCCTCCACCGCTTTGAAGCAGGCGCGCAGACGGCCAGGGCTAAATTCCTCAAGTGGAGGCGCACTGCTGCATATTTCCATCGCATGAGGGCAGCGAGGCTGGAATGGGCAGCCTTTTGGTAAACGCAGCAGGTTCGGCGGGTTGCCTGGAATCGTCAACATAGATTCCCCTTCCGCATCCAGACGCGGTACGGCGTTGAGCAAGCCAATAGAATACGGATGAACGGGTTGATAAAACACGTCGCGCGCATTTCCATATTCCATCGTACGACCTGCGTACATCACCAGAACTTTGTCGCAAATACCTGCCACCACGCCGAGGTCATGCGTGATCATGATAATGGCAGTGTTAAATTCACGTTTAAGTTCATTCAACAGCGTCATAATCTGCGCCTGCACGGTGACGTCAAGCGCCGTGGTTGGTTCATCGGCAATCAGTAATTTAGGACGGCAAAGCAACGCCATCGCGATCATAACGCGCTGGCGCATCCCCCCAGAAAACTCATGCGGGAACATTTTCATGCGCTTACGCGCTTCCGGCATTTTTACCGCATCCAGCATTTTCACTGACTCTTCAAATGCCTCGGCTTTACCCATCCCTTTATGCAGCATCAGAACTTCCATTAACTGCTCCCCGACCCGCATGTACGGGTTCAGTGAGGTCATAGGATCCTGAAAAATCATTGAAATTTGTTCAGCGCGCAGCTTGTTAAGCTCGCGCTCGGGTAAGTTCAGTATTTCGCGCCCATTAAACTTTGCAGAACCGCCAATGTGTCCATTTGCCGCCAGCAGCCCCATCAACGCAAACGCGGTCTGTGATTTGCCAGAACCTGACTCACCAACAATCCCTAACGTTTCCCCTGCGCGAAGCGAAAAGTTTAAATCGTTAACCGCGGTGACATCACCGTCTGGCGTACTGAATGTCACGCGAAGATCTGTCACGTTCAGCAGTGCGTTAGCCTGTTGCTGCGCGAGCGGCGCGGTTGAGGTTTCAATTACACTCATGGCTGCACTCCTTAACGGTCTTTCGGGTCGAGGGCATCACGCAGGCCATCGCCAATAAAGTTAAAACAGAATAACGTCACCACGAGGAAACCCGCCGGGAAGAGTAGCAGCCACGGTGAAACTTCCATTGAGTTGGCGCCATCGCTCAACAAGGCTCCCCAACTGCTCAACGGCTCCTGGGTACCTAACCCGAGGAAACTCAGGAAGGATTCGAACAGGATCATGCTCGGCACCAACAGTGAGGCATACACCACCACCACACCCAGCACGTTAGGGACGATATGACGAATCACGATACTGCCCGTGGAAACACCGCCAACCTGAGCCGCTTCAATAAACTCTTTACGTTTCAGGCTTAATGTCTGGCCCCGAACAATACGCGCCATATCCAGCCAGGAGACCATCCCGATCGCCACAAAAATCAGCAGGATATTTTGTCCAAAGAAGGTCACCAGCAAAATAACGAAGAACATGAACGGAAAGGAGTTGAGGATCTCAAGCAAGCGCATCATGACTGAGTCAATTTTGCCGCCAAGATAGCCCGATAACGAGCCGTATAGCGTCCCCACGATCACCGCCACCAGCGCAGCTGCAATCCCAACCATCAGCGAAATTCGCCCACCAATTGCCACGCGCACCAGCAGATCGCGTCCGGAAGAGTCCGTTCCGAAATAGTGCCCCGATTCCCTATCTGGCGCACTCGACATCATGCCCCAGTCGGTATCGAAATAGGTAAACTGCGACAGCATCGGCGCCAGCGCGACAAACAGCGCGATGATCACCAGAACCACGAGACTGGCCACCGCCGCACGGTTGTGCATAAAACGGCGACGGGCGTCCTGCCAAAGACTGCGGCCCTCGACCTCCAGCTTTTCACTGAAATTTTCCAGCGTCTCGCTGTTTTTCTTACTTAACATCATAGCGAGCTCCAGTATCAGTAACGAATCTTCGGATCGATGACGGCGTATAGCACATCGACGATGGCGTTAAACACAATGGTCAGCGCCCCCACCAGAATGGTGAGACTCAGCACCAGCGAATAGTCACGGTTCAATGCCCCGTTAACGAATAGCTGGCCGATCCCCGGCAAACCATAGATTGTCTCAATGACCATCGAGCCCGTGATAATGCCGACAAATGCCGGGCCCATATAAGACAGAACAGGCAACAACGCGGGTTTTAACGCGTGACGGAAAATAATCCGTCGCATCGGCAACCCTTTCGCCCGGGCGGTACGAATAAAGTTGGAGTGCAGCACTTCAATCATCGAGCCGCGAGTAATACGGGCGATACTGGCGATATAGGCAAGTGACAGCGCCACCATCGGCAAAATCATAAATTTCAGCGCCCCGCCGTTCCAGCCTCCGCCAGGCAGCCATTTGAGCGTGATAGCAAATATCATGACCAATAAGGGTGCCACAACGAAGCTGGGGATAACTACCCCGGTCATAGCCACCCCCATCACCGTGTAATCCCAGCGCGTGTTCTGGTTAAGTGCTGCAATGACCCCTGCGCTTACGCCGAGAATCACCGCAAGGAGAAAGGCGGCCGCCCCCAGTTTTGCGGATACCGGGAAGCTTGAAGCGACCAGGTCGTTGACCGTGTAATCTTTGTATTTAAAAGAAGGCCCAAAATCACCGTGCGCCAACTGCTTCAGATAGCTGAAGTATTGCGTACTGATGGGGTCATTCAGATGATATTTCGCTTCAATATTCGCCAGTACCTCTGGCGGCAGCGCGCGTTCACCGGTGAAAGGACTTCCCGGCGCAAGGCGCATCATAAAGAATGAAATCGTGATAAGAATGAAGAGTGTTGGAATCGCTTCCAGACAGCGACGTAAAATAAATTTCAACATTGCCCGTACCTTCTGGCGTGTGCCTTTACACCTCTGTGTCAAACGAACTCAGGTGAGGTGTTTATAGTGCGATGAAAAAAAGACACTGTGGGGCAAAAATCGCTTGCCCCACGTCTTGCCATTAATGCTTGATAATATACAAGTTTTTAACGTAGATATTATCCATCGGGTCTTTACCGGTGTAACCGCCTACCCAAGGTTTCACCAGGCGCGCGTTAACGTAATAATATACCGGTACAATTGCAGAGTCTTTATCAAGTTGCTGCTCTGCTTTCGTGTACAGCTCGGTACGCTGCGCTTCGTCAGTGACTTTCAGCGTGTCGCCAATCAGTTTGTCGAACGCAGGGCTCTTATAGTGAGCCGTGTTGTTTGAACTGTCTGACAGCATGGTATTCAGGAAGGATGTCGGTTCATTATAATCCGCACACCAGCCGGCACGTGCCACATCAAAGGTGCCCTGATGACGCGTGTCGAGGAACGTTTTCCATTCCTGGTTTTCCAGCTTCACGTTAGCGCCCAGATTTTTCTTCCAGATGGAAGCCACTGCGATCGCCAGCTTTTTATGCAGGTCGGAGGTGTTGTAAAGCAGGTCAAACGTCAACGGCTTGTCTGCGGTGAAGCCCGCTTCGGCCAGCAACTTTTTCGCTTCTTCGTTACGTTTTTCTTGTGACCACTTAAACCACTCCGGCTCAACCAGTTTCGCGCCATCGGTGTACGGAGGGGTGTAGCTATAGGCTGGCAGATCGCCCTGATTTTTCACTTTGTTGACAATGATATCGCGATCCAGCGCCATTTTCAGCGCGGTACGAACGCGAACATCATTAAACGGTGCTTTCTGGTTATTGATTTCGTAGTAGTAAGTACACAGATAAGGATCGACGCGGACTTCATCCGGGATCTCTTTTTTCAGCTTCTGGAATAATTCAATCGGCATGTTGTTATAGGTCATGTCGATTTCGCCGCTGCGATAGCGGTTAACATCAGTAACTTCGGAAGAGATCGGCAGATAAGTGACCTGATTAATGACGGTCTTGTCGTTATCCCAATAGTTGGTATTGCGCTCAAGCTCAATACGCTCGTTCACCACCCAGTTTTTCAGTTTGTACGCACCATTGGTGACAATATTGGCGGGCTGAGTCCACTTCTCACCGAATTTTTCGACGGCAGCTTTAGGTACTGGAGAAACGGACGGGTGAACCAGCAGTTTATAGAAATAGGGAACCGGCTCGCTCAGGGTGACTTCGAATGTATTATCATCAATCGCTTTTACGCCGAGATCGGTTGATGGCTTTTTACCTGAGATAATGTCGTCGATATTGGCGATATGGCCATACTGGAGATAACTGGCATAAGGTGACGCGGTATTCGGGTTAGCGAGACGCTGCCAGCTATAAACAAAGTCATGTGCAGTAACCGGCGTGCCGTCTGACCATTTTGCATTTTTACGCAGATGGAACGTCCAGACTTTAAAATCTTTGTTTTCCCATTTTTCCGCAACACCTGCTGACGGATGTCCTTCGACATCGCTTACCAATAAACCTTCAAACAGATCGCGGCTAATGTTTGACTCCGGCACACCTTCAATTTTGTGCGGGTCGAGAGACTGAACTTCGGAACCATTATTACGCACCAGAGTTTGCTTATCGGAGAGTTGAACGCCGGCCGGTACGTCCGCAGCCATTGCAACGTTTCCGGCGACTAGCGCAGTTAAAATCCCCGCAGCTACTAAACTTTTTTTTGTGATGTTAGACATTGTGTTTGTACTCCACTCATTATAATTACTGGCTTTTTAACCAGCCTGTTTAATCCCGTTTGGGTTTCTGTACAGCACCGGAGATTTTGCTGCTGTCAGTTCGTTTACTACGTTGCTATCACCGACTTTATTTATTTTGACGATTCGAATGATCGCCTTACGTCGATTCCGTCTACGCCTCCCCTGTCAGAGACGCGCTTTTATTCTGTAAATCATTTTATTGACAATAGTTCTCAACAACGTGAGATCTTCTGAAAATATCTGGCCGGAAAGTACCAAATGCGTTTCTTAACCGCCAATATAATTTACAGATTTGTTAACTATTTCTCTTTTGTAGAAAAAACATGCCAGCCTGAAGACATCATTTGAGAGAATAACTTCCATAAAAAATCACTCTCATCAATAGGTTATTGTAAACACACCACCTTCGACCATCCCAGGCATCGGGCAGATGTTAAGATACACATAAATTTAACAATTGGTCATTCTTTAGCACATTCATCTGATGTGGCGCTGAAATAACTAATAACATTTCAATAATCCTTCATCAAGCCCCTTAGTATGATGTTAATAAAATAACAGCGAGACGCGAGACGTTAAGACATAAAGATTGAATAAAATCCTGCTAAATCAACAGGGAACCAAATTAAAAAGACCGTTGTGTTGATTCCTTTTTCGCATTAATTTTTAACGTGAGTGAGCGCTTTTACTGATGACGAAAAAAAACGGAGCCAATATTGACTCCGTCTATATGAAAGGAGGGTTAGCTGAGGAGGCCAGGGAAAATGGCTTTAAGCCCTGTCACGATGAACTCAATGCCCAACGCCATCAGCAACAGGCCCATGATACGGGTAATGACGTTAATGCCGGTTTGCCCAAGCAACCGCACCAGCCACGGCGCCATACGGAATAAGCCCCAGCAACACAGCGCAAAAACAGCGATAGCAATGAAAAAACCCACCAGGTGCATAATGCTGTTATATCGCGTACCCCAGACTATCGTCGAACTGATAGCACCCGGCCCTGCCATTAAGGGCAGCGCCAGCGGCACAACACCGATATTTTCACGTATCGCGGTTTCTGATTTTTCCTGCGTGTTCTGCTTATCTTCACCCAGTTTCCCGCTGATCATCGACATTGCAATCGTGACAACCAGAATCCCACCCGCGATCCTGAACGAGTCAATCGAAATCCCGAAGAGTTGCAAAATGCCGTCACCCAGAAAGAGTGAAGTCCACAAAATAATGGCGACCGACAAGTTGGCGGTCAGGTTTGTCTTGTTGCGCGCCGCCGCCGTTTGGTAGCTGGTCATACTGATAAAGACAGGAATAATCCCAATCGGGTTAACCAGCGCAAATAACCCGATGAAAAATTTAAAGTAAACAGGAAAGTCAAATAACGTTTGGATCACGGTTAGCTCCGAAGCGTTAGCCGTATGAAGTTAGTCGTCAATAATGGTAAAAACCGCGCTGAAGATACGCCTTTTAGCAGCATACTTCACCTCAAATCTGCGTTATCCCTCTATATTCTCCACTGTTATTAATATGTATGGATTATGCTAATGTAACCTTCATTCACCACAACAATTCACCAACAGGTAATGCGAACTGCTAAAAGGGCATGCTGAAAGGTGTCAGCTTTGCATAAATTTGACCCAGATCACGTAATAACTACTCAGAAGTGAGTAATCTGGCTTCCGCCACCTGGAAGTAATGCGCTAGAATCAGTTAACGCTAACGCATAAGCTCTTTTAGTAAATCAGAGCAAAATGGACGTTAAGTAACCGTTTGATTTTCAGACTTTTATACAAACTTTCGTCGATCTGTCTATACTCTCGTATCGAGCAGATGATTTACTAAAAAAGTTTAACATTATCAGGAGAGCATTTATGGCTGTTACTAATGTCGCTGAACTTAACGCACTCGTAGAGCGCGTAAAAAAAGCCCAGCGTGAATATGCCAGTTTCACTCAAGAACAGGTTGACAAAATCTTCCGCGCCGCCGCTCTGGCCGCTGCAGATGCTCGAATCCCCCTCGCTAAAATGGCCGTTGCCGAATCCGGCATGGGTATCATCGAAGATAAAGTGATTAAAAACCACTTCGCTTCTGAATACATCTATAACGCCTACAAAGATGAAAAGACCTGTGGTGTGCTGGATGAAGACCACACCTTCGGGACAATCACCATTGCTGAACCGATTGGTATCATCTGTGGTATCGTTCCGACCACTAACCCGACGTCTACCGCGATCTTCAAATCTCTGA
The DNA here is from genome assembly GCF_016811995.1 of Citrobacter sp. R56. Lineage (GTDB taxonomy): Bacteria > Pseudomonadota > Gammaproteobacteria > Enterobacterales > Enterobacteriaceae > Citrobacter_D > Citrobacter_D enshiensis. The sequence continues at coordinate 2,085,860 of NZ_CP069159.1, read as the reverse complement.
TCAGCCTGAAGACCCGTAACGCCATCATCTTCTCTCCGCACCCGCGTGCTAAAGATGCAACGAACAAAGCTGCCGACATCGTTCTGCAGGCTGCTATCGCTGCCGGGGCACCGAAAGATCTGATCGGCTGGATCGATCAACCTTCCGTAGAACTGTCAAACGCGTTGATGCACCACCCGGACATCAACCTGATCCTTGCTACCGGTGGTCCGGGCATGGTTAAGGCTGCGTACAGCTCTGGTAAACCGGCTATCGGTGTAGGCGCAGGCAACACGCCAGTTGTTATTGACGAAACGGCGGATATCAAACGTGCGGTAGCTTCCGTGCTGATGTCTAAAACCTTCGATAACGGCGTAATTTGTGCTTCTGAACAGTCTGTTGTTGTTGTTGATTCCGTATACGATGCCGTTCGTGAACGTTTCGCCAGCCACGGCGGCTACATGCTGCAGGGCAAAGAGCTGAAAGCCGTTCAGGACATCATCCTGAAAAATGGCGCGCTGAACGCAGCGATTGTTGGTCAGCCGGCGTACAAAATCGCTGAACTGGCTGGCTTCACCGTACCAGAAACCACCAAGATTCTGATCGGCGAAGTGAAAGTGGTTGACGAAAGCGAGCCGTTTGCTCACGAGAAACTGTCACCTACGCTTGCGATGTACCGCGCTAAAGATTTTGAAGACGCCGTGCTTAAGGCAGAGAAGCTGGTCGCCATGGGCGGTATCGGTCACACCTCTTGCCTGTACACCGACCAGGACAACCAGCAGGATCGCGTCAACCACTTCGGTCAGATGATGAAAACTGCACGTATCCTGATCAACACCCCGGCTTCTCAGGGTGGTATCGGTGACCTGTACAACTTCAAACTCGCACCTTCCCTGACTCTGGGTTGTGGTTCCTGGGGTGGTAACTCCATCTCTGAAAACGTTGGTCCGAAGCACCTGATCAACAAGAAAACCGTTGCTAAGCGAGCTGAAAACATGTTGTGGCACAAACTTCCGAAATCTATCTACTTCCGTCGTGGCTCACTGCCAATCGCACTGGATGAAGTGATTACCGATGGTCACAAACGCGCGCTGATCGTAACTGACCGCTTCCTGTTCAACAACGGTTACGCTGACCAGATCACCTCTGTTCTGAAAGCCGCTGGCGTTGAAACTGAAGTGTTCTTTGAAGTTGAAGCTGACCCGACGCTGAGCGTAGTTCGTAAAGGCGCAGAGCTGGCTAACTCCTTCAAACCAGACGTGATCATCGCGCTGGGTGGCGGTTCCCCGATGGACGCCGCGAAAATCATGTGGGTCATGTACGAGCATCCGGAAACTCACTTCGAAGAACTGGCGCTGCGCTTTATGGATATCCGTAAACGTATCTACAAGTTCCCGAAAATGGGCGTGAAAGCGAAGATGGTTGCGGTCACCACCACGTCCGGTACCGGTTCTGAAGTTACCCCGTTTGCGGTTGTAACCGACGACGCTACTGGTCAGAAATATCCGCTGGCTGACTATGCGCTGACGCCGGACATGGCGATTGTTGACGCCAACCTGGTTATGGAGATGCCTAAGTCTCTGTGTGCCTTCGGTGGTCTGGATGCGGTAACTCACGCACTGGAAGCTTACGTTTCTGTACTGGCATCTGAGTTCTCTGACGGTCAGGCTCTGCAAGCGCTGAAACTGCTGAAAGATAACCTGCCGGCGTCCTACAATGAAGGGTCTAAAAACCCGGTAGCACGTGAGCGTGTACACAGTGCAGCGACTATCGCCGGTATCGCGTTTGCTAACGCCTTCCTGGGCGTATGTCACTCCATGGCGCATAAACTGGGTTCTCAGTTCCACATTCCTCACGGTCTGGCGAACGCCCTGCTGATCTGTAACGTTATTCGTTACAACGCAAACGACAACCCGACCAAACAGACGGCATTCAGCCAGTACGACCGTCCGCAAGCTCGTCGTCGTTATGCTGAAATCGCCGATCACCTGGGTCTGAGTGCTCCAGGCGACCGTACCGCAGCGAAAATTGAAAAACTGCTGGCATGGCTGGAAAGCCTGAAAGCGGAACTGGGTATTCCTAAGTCCATCCGTGAAGCGGGCGTACAGGAAGCTGACTTCCTGGCAAACGTAGACAAACTGTCTGAAGATGCGTTCGATGACCAGTGTACTGGCGCTAACCCGCGTTACCCGCTGATCTCTGAACTGAAACAGATTCTGATGGATACCTTCTACGGTCGTGAATTCAGCGAAGGTGAAACTGCAGCGAAGAAAGACGTTGCTGCCGCACCAAAAGCTGACAAAAAAGCGAAAAAATCTGCTTAATTTACTCACGTAAATATCAGCAAATACATTAAACGGTCCCTCTGGGGCCGTTTTTTTATTTCGTTTTTTACTGTTAGCCCGATGCACAATGGGTATGAAGGCAGATACCCTCATATACGAGCATTGCGCGGGATCTTACAGGGGAACGTCAGGGAACAACGAGAGAAGAGGTTTCAGGGCAGAAGTGGTTTGTGATAGCCAACAACCTACCCTGTTTGTTTCATCGCGTACAGGGAGCCTGTATTAGTCGTATCGATGCTTTTCCTGAATAGACGTCAAAGACCCTACCTCAAGCGCTTCTTTGTAATGCTTACGACACACGGAAACGTAGCGTTCATTGCCGCCGATAACAACCTGTTCACCTTCATTATAAGGTCTGCCAGCCTGATCAAGGCGTAAAACCATGCTCGCTTTACGGCCACAAAAACAGATGGTTTTTAATTCCACCAGTTTGTCCGACCAGGCAAGCAGGTATTGGCTACCGCCGAACAGCTCACCACGAAAATCAGTACGTAATCCATAACACAGAACAGGAATATCAAGTTGGTCAACGACCTCTGATAATTCGTAGACCTGCTGGCGGGTCAGAAACTGACACTCATCAACCAGTACGCAGTGTATTGGCTGTTGTGCGTTATCCGCACGAATCTCTTCAAACAATGATGAATTCTGGTTAAACAACTTAGCGGGTGAGGACAGCCCAATACGTGAGCTGACTTTTCCGGCACCATAGCGGTCATCAATTTCCGCCGTATACACGACGGTGCGCATCCCTCGTTCCTGATAATTGTATGAAGATTGCAGCAATGCAGTCGACTTACCCGCATTCATTGCCGAATAGTAGAAATATAGCTGTGCCATTAGCCGCAGGCCCTCACCTGAGAGAAATAAAAATCCGGGGGATTCTATCATAATTTTCGCGCCTGTCGGCTTCAGGAATTGTATACACGCCTGACGTCACAGTCTTGTTCGGATGACTGCCCACATTCATTACAGGCACGCACAGATATTGTTCTCAAGCGACTTTCCGTGTTTCTGACATGTTGTTTGTGAATAAATTGAAGTATATATAAGCGCTAACAAACACCACCCGATGATATACCCGCCATACTTAAGGTTGCCTGTTTGTCAGCAATACCTCACAGCCGGGTTCCCTTCTCGCTGCTCAACTTGACGATGCCAGTATCTCCAGGGATGAATGAGTAACAAGACGCCGCGCATCCGGGCCAACCTCTGATTGTTAAGATTCATTCTGCCGAATTTGACGCACATCGCTGACTTCCTGTACCCCGAATTATTTAGGTTGTACGCCATCTTCGCAATTTGTGCTTTAGACATTCATCAACTTTACTTAACATCCGCTTCATTATCTAAACCCTGTACTTATTGTTACTGTTCCTCATATCTACCCCAAAGTAATAGGTGAATTCGGTAAGCAAAACTAATACAAAAGGTTGAAATTACTGCAATGCGATACTATTCCAACACGATAAAATGTGACTCTAATCGCTGAAGTTTAGCACCCTGCCCGGAGTAACATCGCAACCAATAAGCTCTTTTTTGTGCGTCCCTTCAAGAAAAATTTAAGTTCGGATATTTAAAGACTGTCGTAAATAAAGAGCAATTTTGAATTCCTTACATTACTGGCTATTGCACATCTGAATTTATCGCTCTATTATTAGCTCAACAAACCACCCCAATATAAGTTTGAGATTACAAAAATGAGCGAAGCACTTAAAATTCTGAACAACATCCGTACTCTTCGTGCGCAGGCAAGAGAATGTACCCTTGAGACGCTTGAAGAAATGCTGGAGAAATTAGAAGTTGTTGTTAACGAGCGCCGTGAAGAAGAAAGCGCTGCCGCTGCTGAAGTTGAAGAGCGTACCCGTAAACTGCAACAGTATCGTGAAATGCTGATCGCTGACGGTATTGACCCGAACGAACTGCTGAATAGCATGGCTGCTGTTAAAACTGGCACCAAAGCTAAGCGTGCTGCTCGTCCTGCTAAATATAGCTATGTTGACGAGAACGGTGAAACTAAAACCTGGACTGGCCAGGGTCGTACACCGGCAGTGATCAAAAAAGCAATGGAAGAACAAGGTAAACAACTGGACGATTTCCTGATTCAGGAATAATTCATCACCTGTTTGCTTAAAATCCCGCCAATGGCGGGATTTTTTTTAGGGGTACTTTACCCGTCGTCATCTTACTGGCGAAAAAAAACGGCGCTGAGTGTTCAGCGCCGTTTTGTCAGGATTTATACCGTCTGGCTTACTTCTTAATACCCATTTCTTCTTCAAGCCATGCTTTAAATTCAGCACCAAGAGTATTATGGCGAATGCCATATTCAACGAACGCCTGCATGTAACCTAATTTATTACCGCAGTCATGGCTTTTGCCTTTCAAATGGTAAGCTTCAACCGTCTCTTTTTCGATCAGCATATCAATCGCGTCGGTCAGCTGAATTTCATCCCCGGCACCTGGAGGCGTTTTCGCCAGCAGTGGCCAAATATCAGCGCTCAGGACATAACGTCCCACAACGGCCAGATTGGACGGCGCAACGTCCGCTTTCGGTTTTTCAACGACACCGACCATTGGCACGCTCTCGCCCGGCGCTAACTCTACGCCCTTGCAATCGACCACGCCGTATGCGGTAACGTCAGCAACGGGTTCTACCATGATCTGGCTGCTACCGGTTTCGTCATAGCGACGAATCATTTCAGCCAGGTTATCCTGGGACAAATCAGATTCAAACTCATCGAGAATCACGTCCGGCAGAATGACCGCGACAGGTTCATCGCCAACGACCGGATGCGCGCACAATACGGCATGACCCAAACCTTTCGCCAGCCCCTGACGGACCTGCATAATGGTCACATGCGGCGGGCAAATAGATTGCACTTCTTCCAGCAACTGACGCTTAACGCGTTTTTCCAGCATCGCTTCCAGCTCAAAACTGGTATCGAAATGGTTTTCAATTGAATTTTTGGAAGAGTGGGTTACCAGCACAATTTCAGTGATGCCAGCGGCAATACATTCGTTTACGACATACTGAATTAATGGCTTATCAACCAGCGGCAACATCTCTTTCGGGATGGCTTTCGTCGCCGGCAACATCCTGGTTCCTAAACCCGCAACCGGGATAACGGCTTTTCTGACTTTCGTATTAAGGGCAGCCATTTAAATTCTCCTGGACTGTTCATGTATTGAACGTGTTCATCAATCTGTATCGCATCCGAGTATATCAGTCGTGGAACAAACCCCAACTCCGAAAAGGACGCGCGTTCGTATAATTAAGATAAATTCGCAAAAATCTGGCGCTGATAGTAGCACCCGAAGAGTAAAGCAGGTATGTCAATTTCAGCCCGCCTTCTCGTTTGCTCATTCCGCAGACAACATAAGGCGAAGCCGTCCTCCTGCCCCCCAAATTTGACACTGCCAGGATTCACAGCGCTGGCTTAATTGGTTTAGATAAGTATTACCTAACGTCCCTAGCGGAACGCCATTACTGATCTGTATCTGATGCGTTGGTGTATTTAACGTTGCGTTCAGCCCTGCAGAAACCAGTGTCAGATTTTTAAGCCCACAATGGTAATAACCGACTAATAGCGGAAACTGTCCCGGTAAATTGGCTTGCCGCAGCAGATGATTAACTTGTTTCAGCAGTGTACCTAATTCGGGTAAGCGATGATCCTGATGCGCCAGCTGTTCTTGTAACAGACCATTAAATAACGCCCGCAGCAGTAATGCCGCCAAAACGCCATTATCGCCCGCACGAGTAACATCAAGACAATAAAAGGCAAGGTCACTGTCAGATAACGGCGCAATATCGAGCACCAGACCAGGTTGGTCGGCGGCAACGAGTTGGCGATAATTTACCCGACAATGAGAAATAACCTGCTGAACCGGCGGCTGTAGTTCCTGCAGTAATTTTGCCGCCGCCGGTGGATTATCGACCAGAGCATCCCAGTCGCGAAACAGCCGCTCCTCTTCTTCAACCCTGGAATTAAACATATTGGGATAAAGGCAGGCGAAAACGGCTTGCTTGAGACGGTTAAGATCTTTCACTGGCTTAAGCAACACGTCCTCAACCCCCAGACGTAGCGCTTTAGCAATGTCAGCCATATTTTCGGTCGCGGAAATAACCAGAATCGGCGTCTGGTCGCCACGGTTACGCATATGCTCAACCAGTTTGAGCCCATTCATTCTCGGCATGGCGATGTCGCAAATCATCAGGTCGGGGGTGAACGTACTGAGTAACTCAAGTGCATCCAGACCGTCTGCGGCTACCGCTGTCGTCGCTCCCAATGAGGAAAACCAGGAATCGAGAAGCGAGCGAAAAACAGGCTCGTCTTCAACAATAAGAATCTGTTTTCCGACCAATGGCTGCGTCATGTTCTCTCCCCTGACTGGCTTTAATCAATAGTGGCATGCTATTGCCACTCGTGCCTGTCAGATTTTGCTTAAGTGTTCGTAAAAGGTGTGTCAAACGTCTGTACGCACCAAGGGTAAAAGCTCATCCATCTTTTTCTCGACCGCCAACTGCCCTGCCGCAATGGCGGCACTGGCACGGTGGAAGTCCAGTGTGGAGATCTGCGGACAAAACGGCTGGATCAGAATATCCGGCGGGTCGCCCGCCATTCGGTTGCGCTTAAGTCTGTTTTCCAGCACCTGAATAGAGGTTGTCATGATCTCCATAGCCGTTGGCGCGCTTTCGACGCGTCGGGAGGTCATGTTGCTCAGGCGCTCTTTCAAACGTGCATGCCAGGAAAGCGTATCCTCGCTGTCATCAGCGTCATTGCTGACATTAAAAGAGAGAAGGTCTTGCTGCATGAGGTGCGCATCGTGCTGAAGGTCGACGGCAATAACAATGTCGGCCCCCATCGCGCGGGTCAGAGAAACAGGAACAGGGTTAACCACCGCGCCATCGACCAGCCAGTAACCATTATGGGCCACCGGGGCCATCAGGCCAGGCATACTGCAGGAGGCGCGCACAGCCAGGTGCAAATCGCCCTCGGTAAACCACAACTCCCGCCCGGTGCTGAGATTGGTTGCGACGGTGCCAAAACGGCGAGTACAGTGCTCGAAATCGTCGGCGGGCATGATCTCGCGGTATTGATTGAATACGCGTTCACCCCGCAAAAGTCCGCCTCTGCGCCAGGAGAGATCCATCAGGCGTAGCACATCCCAGTAGCCGAATGAGCAAACCCACTGCTCAAGCGCGGTCAATTTATTACAGGCATAAGCGGCGCCAACAAGCGACCCAATGGAGCATCCCGCCACAATATCGATATCAATGCCCATGTGCTTTAGCGCCTTGATAACACCGATATGGGACCACCCTCGTGCTGCGCCGGAACCTAGCGCCAACCCTATTTTAATTTTTCTCATTGTCACGAAAGACTTCCCATGGCTTCAAGACGTGGCAACATCGCCACGGCTCAGTTAACATAGTGCTACCCAGGCGTTTGTACGCCGTTTTTTTTATTCCAGGGAGATGATTGTGTCTCAGCTTTGTCCCTGCGGCAGCGATGTCGAGTATAGCCTATGTTGCCGCCCTGTTGTGTCTGGCGAGCAAGTTGCACTCGATCCGTCACAACTCATGCGTTCTCGCTACTGCGCTTTTGTGATGAAAGGCGCAGATTATTTAATCAGAACCTGGCATCCCTCATGTGGCGCGGCAGCGTTTCGCGACGATATCAGCGCCGGATTTGCCCACACAGAGTGGCTGGGTCTGACCGTTTTTGAACACAGTTACTCTGAAACGGACAATACCGGCTATGTCAGCTTTGTCGCCCGCTTTTCCGAGCAAGGAAAAACAGGTGCCATCATTGAGCGTTCTCGTTTCTTAAAAGAAAACGGCCAATGGTATTATATTGATGGTACGCGTCCTCAGTTTGGTCGAAATGATCCCTGCCCTTGCGGGTCAGGTAAAAAATTCAAAAAGTGCTGTGGTTAAACACATCCGACAGCAACGAAACAGCAAACACTCTCAACAGGATTTTCCCGGCAATGCATTCACTACAACGAAAAGTTTTGCGTACTATCTGCCCCGATCAGAAGGGCCTTATCGCGCGTATCACCAACATTTGTTACAAGCACGAATTAAACATTGTGCAAAACAATGAGTTTGTTGATCACCGTACCGGTCGCTTTTTCATGCGCACCGAACTGGAAGGCATTTTTAATGACTCCACGCTGCTCGCCGATTTGGACGGCGCCTTGCCGGAAGGTTCCGTTCGCGAACTGAATCTGGCCGGACGTCGCCGCGTTGTTATTCTGGTCACTAAGGAAGCACATTGTCTGGGCGATCTGTTAATGAAAGCCAACTATGGTGGGCTGGATGTTGAGATCGCCGCCGTCATTGGCAACCACGAAACGTTACGCTCACTGGTTGAACGTTTTGAGATCCCGTTTGAGCTGGTGAGCCATGAGGGATTAACTCGCGAAGAGCACGATCAGAAGATGGCGGATGCCATTGACGCGCATCAACCTGACTATGTGGTGCTGGCGAAGTATATGCGCGTTTTAACTCCTGAGTTTGTTTCACGTTTCCCGAATAAGATCATCAATATTCATCATTCGTTCCTGCCTGCCTTTATTGGCGCGCGTCCTTATCACCAGGCCTATGAGCGTGGCGTCAAAATCATCGGTGCAACCGCGCATTATGTGAATGACAACCTGGACGAAGGTCCCATCATCATGCAGGACGTGATTCATGTGGATCACACCTACACGGCAGAAGACATGATGCGCGCTGGCCGCGACGTTGAGAAGAACGTATTAAGCCGCGCACTGTATCAGGTGCTGGCTCAGCGCGTGTTTGTTTACGGTAACCGGACGATTATTCTTTAATCGACAGATAAATTAATTGGTTACCTTTACGGCTTAACGCGTAAAAATCAGGCAACCGGTTTATTTTTATCAACGGAATGCTTTACAGTGGCGCGTCATTTGATATGATGCGCCCCGCTTCCCCAAGGAAGCAGGCCAGTAACCAGCATTACCCCGTGGTGGGGTTCCCGAGCGGCCAAAGGGAGCAGACTGTAAATCTGCCGTCATCGACTTCGAAGGTTCGAATCCTTCCCCCACCACCATCTCAACGCTCAAGTATCATACCCCTGGCGGGGTTCCCGAGCGGCCAAAGGGAGCAGACTGTAAATCTGCCGTCATCGACTTCGAAGGTTCGAATCCTTCCCCCGCCACCATCTTCCAGAAAAAATCCAGACATCCATACTTACTCAATATTTCATATTCCCAATGGGGAAGGATGAGAAGCTTCGACTAAGGTTCGATTCGAGCGTAGCGAGAAAGCGTTGCCGCAGGCAACGACCCGAAGGGCGAAGCGCGCAGCGCTGAGTAATCCTTCCCCCGCCACCATCTTTCAGACAAAGTCCAGATATCCATACTTACGCAATATTTCATATTCCCACAGGGGAAGGATGAGAAGCTTCGACTAAGGTTCGATTCGAGCGCAGCGAGAAAGCGTTGCCGCAGGCAACGACCCGAAGGGCGAAGCGCGTAGCGCTGAGTAATCCTTCCCCCGCAACCATCACTTCCATATCGAACCCAGGCAGGCAACATCGCCTTTGCCCGGTGGCACTTCGTTTACCGGGCCTACAAGATCTCCATCACGTAGGTCGGATAAGCGTAGCGCCATCCGACAATTCAGGTAGCACCACCCCATAAAAAAACCCCGCCGAAGCAGGGTTTAGCCTTACATCACTCACCGATCAGCGACGCGCGCGAACAATCTGATATTTACGCGTCAGATACTCAACTGGCGCACTCCAGATGTGTACCAGACGTGAGAACGGGAACAGCAGGAACAGCGTCATCCCCAGCACCAGGTGCAGGCGGAAAATAAACGCCACGCCGTCCAGATGCGCTGACGCCCCGCCGTGGAAGGTCACCACAGACTGCGCCCAGCCGACCAGTTTCATCATCTCGCTACCGTCCATATGTTGAGCGGAGAACGGGATGGTCAACAGGCCCAACGCACACTGAATCACCAGCAGGGAGAGAATCAAGATATCGGCACCGGTGGTGGTCGCCCGCACGCGTGGGCTGAACAGACGGCGTTTGAGCAGCAGCACACCGCCAACCAGCGTCATCAGCCCCGCCGCACCGCCGCCAATCATCGCCATCTTCTGTTTCACTTCAATGGGCAGCCAGGCTTCATACATCCAGTGCGGCGTCAGCATGCCGAGGAAGTGACCGGCAAAAATGCCCAGGATCCCGAAGTGGAACAGGTTGGAGGCCATGTTCATGCCTTTGCGATCCAGCATCTGGCTGGACGCTGCACGCCAGGTGTACTGACCGTAGTCATACCGCAACCAACTGCCAACCAGGAACACCGACCCTGCAATGTACGGATAGATGTCAAAGAAGAACATATTAAGGAAGTGCATTAGTGCTGTCCTCCGGTGGTGATATTCAGATATTGCGGCGCAACGGCACCGGCAAAACGACGCTGGTGAGCGGAGATTTCAGATTCGCCACAGCCCTTATCGGCAAAGAATTTCACCTGTTCTTCTTCCCAGACCGCATCCAGCGCCTGCGGCGTATCGTCGCGAACTTCATCAGCAATTTTTTCGGCCACTTTGTCGCTGTCGATAGTCGTATTTGCCAGTTTCAGCAGCAGATCGAACAGCACCGCATAACGACTTTCACGCTGTTGCAGGCGTGCGCTCAGTAGTGCCAGAATCGGCGCGATATCCTGCAACCCGCCCAGCGCGTCGTGCTTCGGCAGCTGTGCCAGATACTCCAGATACAGCGGCAGATGGTCCGGCAACTCGCGACTGTCGAGTACCAGGCCGTGCTGCTCGTACTGATTCAGCAGATCAACCATTGCCTGGCCACGATCGCGAGATTCCCCATGCACATGTTCAAACAGCAACAGAGACGTGGCACGACCACGGTCGAACAGCTCGCTGTAGTTTGCCTGGACATCCAGCATATCCTGTGCGGTGATGTCTCGCAGGAAGACGCCCAGGGCCTGGGCATCCTCTTTATCCAGGTTTTCAGATGACGCGAGTGCATCGAAAAGTTCCTGCTGATGCTGCCAGAGGGCAGCATCCGGGTACTCGAGCAGACGCGAAACAATGACGAGTTCAATCATGAGTGCGGCTCCGTTTTGCGGGTCACATCGACAGCATCGATGCGGCGGCTGTTGAACAAGTTAAGTTTGGTGTCGGAACCGTGGCAACCGTCGCCGAAGGTAAAGCCACAACCGCTTTTCTCCGGGAACGCATCACGCGCCAGCTCACGATGACTGCTCGGCACCACAAAACGATCTTCGTAGTTGGCAATCGCCAGGTAACGGTACATCTCCTGGGCTTGCGCTTCGCTTAAGCCCACCTCTTCCAGCGCACGGGTGTCCACTTTGCCGTCAACGGTTTCCGCACGTTTATAGTGACGCATCGCCAGCATCCGTTTCAGCGCCAACAGCACCGGTTGGGTATCACCTGCGGTCAGCAGATTCGCCAGGTACTGAACTGGAATACGCAGACTGTCCACGTCCGGCAGAATACCGTTACTGCCCAGTTCACCGGCATCCGCCGCAGACTGAATCGGTGACAGAGGCGGCACGTACCAGACCATGGGCAGCGTGCGGTATTCCGGATGCAGCGGCAGCGCCAGCTTCCAGTCCATTGCCATTTTGTAGACCGGCGACTGCTGCGCCGCGTCAATCACGCTCAGCGGAATACCGTCTTTCAGCGCCTGTTCAATGACCGCCGGATCGTTCGGATCGAGGAACACGTCCAGTTGACGCTGATACAGATCTTTTTCGTTCTCGGTGCTGGCGGCGCTTTCGATGGCATCGGCGTCATACAGCAGTACGCCGAGGTAGCGGATACGGCCGACGCAGGTTTCCGAGCACACGGTCGGCTGACCGGCCTCGATACGCGGATAGCAGAAAATGCACTTCTCGGACTTACCGCTCTTCCAGTTGAAGTAGATCTTCTTGTACGGGCAACCGGTGATGCACATGCGCCAGCCGCGGCATTTGTCCTGATCGATCAGCACAATGCCATCTTCTTCACGCTTATAAATAGCGCCGCTCGGGCAGGTCGCCACGCACGCCGGGTTAAGGCAGTGCTCACACAGACGCGGCAGGTACATCATGAAGGTGTTTTCGAACTGACCGTACATCGCCTTCTGCATATTTTCGAAGTTCTGGTCTTTGGCGCGTTTTTCAAACTCGCCCCCCAGAATCTCTTCCCAGTTTGGCCCGCTGGTGATTTTGTCCATCCGCTTACCGGTAATCAGTGAGCGTGGACGCGCGATCGGCTGGTGTTTGCTTTCCGGCGCGGTATGCAGGTTCTGGTAGTCGTAGTCAAACGGCTCGTAGTAATCATCGATGCCCGGCAGATGCGGGTTCGCAAAGATTTTACCAAGCAACATCGCACGGTTACCCATGCGCGGCTGCAGCTTGCCGTTGATTTTACGGATCCAGCCGCCCTTCCATTTTTCCTGGTTTTCCCAGTCATTAGGGAAGCCGACGCCGGGTTTGCTTTCCACGTTGTTGAACCAGGCGTACTCCATGCCCTCACGGCTGGTCCAGACGTTTTTACAGGTGACTGAACAGGTGTGGCAGCCGATGCACTTATCGAGATTCAGCACCATGCCGACTTGTGAACGAATTTTCATTTTACGCTCTCCTGTACCTGGTCATTGCCTTCGCCATCCAACCAGTTAATGTTCTTCATCTTACGGACCACCACAAATTCATCGCGGTTTGAACCGACGGTGCCGTAGTAGTTAAAGCCGTAGGCCAGTTGCGCATAGCCGCCTATCATATGGGTTGGCTTCGGCGTAATACGGGTGACCGAGTTATGGATGCCGCCGCGCTGCTGAGTGATTTCTGAACCCGGCAGGTTCACGATACGTTCCTGCGCGTGGTACATCATTGTCATCCCGGCCGGTACGCGCTGACTTACCACCGCACGCGCGGTCAATGCGCCATTGCTGTTGAAGACTTCGATCCAGTCGTTATCTTCAATGCCCAAATCTTTGGCATCGGTTTCGCTCATCCACACAATCGGACCACCACGCGAGAGCGTCAGCATCAGCAGGTTGTCGCTGTAGGTGGAGTGGATCCCCCACTTCTGGTGCGGCGTCAGGAAGTTAAGCGCTTTCTCCGGGTTGCCGTTGGATTTCTCGCCCATCACGGCTTTCACCGAACGGGTGTCGATTGGTGGACGATAGACCAGCAAACTTTCACCGAAGTCGCGCATCCACTGGTGATCCTGATACAGCTGCTGGCGACCAGACAGCGTACGCCACGGGATCAGCTCATGAACGTTGGTGTAGCCAGCGTTATAAGAGACGTGTTCGTCTTCCAGACCAGACCACGTCGGGCTGGAGATGATCTTACGCGGCTGGGCCTGAATATCGCGGAAGCGGATTTTTTCCTCTTCTTTATTGGTCGCCAGGTGCGTGTGGTCGCGACCGGTAAACTCGCTGAGCGCCGCCCAGGCTTTCACGGCCACATGACCGTTGGTTTCCGGTGCCAGCGTCAGGATCATCTCTGCCGCATCAATCGCCGTGTTGAGCATCGGCTGGCCTTTCGCCGGGCCGTCTGCCTTGGTGTAATTGAGCTTACGCAACAGATCCATTTCGCTCTGGGTGTTCCAGGCAATCCCTTTACCGCCGTTACCGATTTTCTCCATCAGCGGGCCGATAGAAGTGAAACGTTCGTAGGTGGCCGGATAGTCACGTTCAACGGTCATGATGTGCGGCGCGGTTTTACCCGGAATCAGGTCGCATTCGCCTTTTTTCCAGTCCTTCACGTCCAGCGGCTGCGCGAGTTCGGCGGCCGAGTCGTGCTGAATTGGCAGCGTCACGACGTCGGTTTCTTTACCTAAATGGCCTACGCACACTTCCGAGAATTTCTTCGCGATGGCTTTGTAGATGTCCCAGTCGCTTTTTGACTCCCAGGCCGGGTCAACAGCGGCGGAGAGCGGATGAATAAACGGATGCATATCCGAGGTATTCATGTCGTCTTTTTCATACCAGGTGGCGGTCGGCAGCACGATGTCGGAATAGAGACAGGTGCTCGACAGACGGAAGTCCAGCGTCACCACCAAATCCAGTTTGCCGTCGAGACCGTTATCCTGCCATTCCACCTCTTCGGGTTTTACCCCCCCCTGCTGACCGAGATCTTTCCCCTGAATACCGTGCTCGGTACCCAGCAGATATTTGAGCATGTACTCGTGGCCCTTACCGGAAGACCCGAGCAGGTTAGAGCGCCAGATGAACAGGTTACGCGGATGGTTTTTGCCGTTTTCCGGCTGTTCGGCGGCAAAACGAATCGAACCTTCTTTCAGGGATTTAACGGTGTAATCCACCGGCGTCATCCCGGCTTTCTTCGCTTCTTCAGCGATAGTCAGCGGGTTAGTACCTAACTGTGGTGCGGACGGTAACCAGCCCATCCGTTCAGCGCGAACGTTAAAGTCGATCAGATGACCGCTGTAGCGGGATTTATCCGCCATCGGCGACAACAGCTCCTGCGCGGTGACCGTCTCATAGCGCCACTGGCTGGAGTGGTTATAGAAGTAAGACGTACTGTTCATGTGACGCGCCGGACGCTGCCAGTCGAGAGCAAATGCCAGCGGCTGCCAGCCGGTCTGCGGACGCAGTTTTTCCTGACCGACATAGTGCGCCCAACCACCGCCGCTCTGGCCGATACAGCCGCAGAACACCAGCATGTTAATCAGCCCGCGATAGTTCATATCGAGGTGATACCAGTGGTTCAGACCGGCACCGACGATAATCATCGAGCGGCCGTGCGTTTTGTCTGCGTTGTCGGCGAACTCACGGGCGATACGGGTGATCTGCGCACGCGGTACGCCGGTGATCTGTTCTGCCCACGCCGGGGTGTACGCTTTGATATCGTCGTAGCTGGTCGCGCAGTTTTCGTCGTTCAGGCCGCGTTCCAGACCGTAGTTGGCCATCGTCAGGTCATAAACGGTGGTGACCAGCGCGCTGGTGCCGTCCGCCAGTTGCAGGCGTTTTACCGGCAGTTTGTGCAGCAGAACATTTTCCAGTTCCACTTTATTGAAGTGCTCGGTACCCTCGCCGCCAAAGTACGGGAAGCCGACGTCGGCGATCTCGTCCTGGCTACCCAACAGGCTGAGCTGCAGTTCCGTTTCCTGGCCCGTCGTCCCGTCGCGTTGTTCGAGGTTCCATTTGCCTTTTTCGCCCCAGCGGAAACCGATAGAGCCGTTCGGTGCCACCATGTCGCCATTGTTATTGATGGCGACGGTTTTCCATTCCGGGTTATTTTCCTGACCGAGCGAATCCACCAGATCGGCGGCACGCAGCATACGACCCGCCGCGTAATAACCGTCACGCTGTTCCAGCATCACCAGCATTGGCATATCGGTGTAGCGACGGACGTAATCCGTGAAGTACTGGCTGGGGTTGTCGAGATGGAATTCGCGCAGCATCACGTGGCCCATTGCCAGCGCCATTGCCGCATCGGTCCCCTGCTTCGGTGCCAGCCACAGATCGCACAGTTTGGCGATTTCGGCGTAATCCGGCGTTACCGCAACGGTTTTCGTCCCTTTGTAACGAACTTCGGTGAAGAAGTGGGCGTCCGGGGTACGGGTCTGAGGAACGTTAGAACCCCAGGCGATGATATAGCTGGAGTTGTACCAGTCCGCCGATTCCGGTACGTCGGTCTGTTCGCCCCAGGTCTGCGGAGAGGCGGGCGGCAGATCGCAGTACCAGTCGTAGAAACTCAGGCAGGTACCACCAATCAGAGAGAGGTAACGTGCGCCAGACGCGTAAGAGACCATCGACATCGCCGGGATGGGCGAGAAGCCTGCCACGCGATCCGGACCGTAGGTTTTCACGGTATAGACGTTGGATGCCGCAATCAGCTCATTCACTTCCTGCCAGGAGGAGCGAACAAATCCACCGCGACCACGCGCTTGTTTGAAACTTTTGGCTTTATCGGCGTCTTCAATGATAGATGCCCATGCGTCAACCGGATCGCTGTGCAGTTTTTTCGCTTCACGCCACATCTTCATCAGGCGTTTACGCATCAGCGGATATTTAAGGCGGTTAGCGCTGTAGAGATACCAGGAGTAGCTCGCGCCGCGAGGACAGCCGCGCGGTTCGTGGTTTGGCATATCGGGACGGGTGCGCGGGTAGTCGGTTTGCTGGGTTTCCCAGGTCACCAGACCGTTTTTCACATAAATTTTCCAGCTGCATGAGCCGGTGCAGTTTACCCCGTGGGTTGAACGCACTACTTTGTCGTGCTGCCAACGTTGGCGGTATCCATCCTCCCAGTCCCGGTTGGTTTCGAGAAGCTGGCCGTGCCCATCGGCAAAGGTTTCGCCCTTCTGTTTGAAGTAGCGAAACCGGTCCAGGAATTTACTCATCGGTTCTCTCCTGTGGGAGCCTGACGGCTCTCTGATAAATCGACATTGCTTGATTAACAGCGAAGGTAACGCTCTGAAAGGGCGTCAGAATTGATAACGATCAAGGCGGGCGGGGTTGAAAATCAGAGTGAAATCAATGACCACCCCCAAAGTGGGATAACAAAATAAAGAGCAACCAATTGAAATTAAAGAAAATTATTGAACGCTAAA
Source organism: Citrobacter sp. R56 (assembly GCF_016811995.1). Classification (GTDB taxonomy): domain Bacteria; phylum Pseudomonadota; class Gammaproteobacteria; order Enterobacterales; family Enterobacteriaceae; genus Citrobacter_D; species Citrobacter_D enshiensis. The sequence continues at coordinate 2,068,954 of NZ_CP069159.1, read as the reverse complement.
GATTATTGCAGGCAAGTTTCTTTACAGGTGGGTATTAAGGGGTATGCCCCTGCCAGACACAACGTATGATCATGCCGCTTCTCTGCTCCCATTGTTCAAACACATAAGTATGTTGTAACTAATTAAGGGCAAAAAAAAGCGCGGTCTAACGCCGCGCAAAGGATAATCAACTGCGAGTTTTTTATTTTTTAGAATGACGTCCGTATACCACCCAGGTGATGACCACGCAGGCGATATAGAAGATGAGGAACACTTTCATCGCACCGACGGGTGTGCCGGTTAGCGCCAGCGAAGTGCCAAATGCTTTCGGGATAAAGAAGCCGCCAATGGCGCCAATCGCCGAGATAAAGCCGAGCGCTGCCGCAGTATCGGTCGCCGCTTCACGCATCGCTTTCTCTTCCGTTCCCCCTTCGGCTTTGACACGATCCATCGTCAGCTTACGGAAAATAACGGAGATCATCTGGAAAGTTGACCCACTCCCGAGCCCGGCCGTCATGAACAACGCCAGGAACACAACGAAGAAGGCGATAAAACTGCCCCCGGTGCCGTTCGTCGGCAGGGTCAGGAACAGCAGCGCGCTAAAGAGGGCCATCAATACAAAGTTAACCAGCGTAACGCGCGTCCCGCCTAAACGATCGGAAATAGCGCCCCCTGCAGAACGCGCCAGAGCGCCAATAAACGGACCGAAGAAGGCATAATGCAGGATCTGCACGTCCGGGAATTGCGTTTTCGACAGCATGGCAAACCCGGCGGAAAAACCGATAAAGGAACCAAAAGTCGCCAGATACAGCAGACTCATAATCCACAGATGACCCCGTTTGAGTACCGGCAACTGCGCCTTGAGAGAGGCTTTTGAGGTCGCCAGTTCATTCATGCCGAACCAGGCAGCAAGGGTGAAAATGGCGAGGAACGGCACCCAAATCCACGCCGCATTCGCCAGATACAGCTGAGAGCCGTCCGGCTGTTCCACGCCGTGGCTGCCAAACACGGCAAAGATAGACAAGGAAACCACCAGCGGTGCAACCAGTTGCATCACACTGACGCCCATATTACCCAGCCCGCCGTTCAAACCCAGCGCGCCACCCTGCTTTTGCTTCGGAAAAAAGAAGCTGATGTTGGCCATACTGGACGCGAAGTTTGCCCCGGCAAAACCGCACAGCAGCGAAATCACAATGAACGTACTGAACGGCGTGGCGGTATCCTGTACCGCAAAACCTAACCACACACACGGGATAATTAGGATCCCGGTGCTGAACGCCGTCCAACGGCGACCGCCAAATAACGGAACCATAAAGGAGTATGGCACGCGCAATAACGCACCCGAAACGGAGGGTAATGCCGTTAACATAAAGAGCTGATCGGTGGTGAAGTTAAAGCCCACCTTCGGCAAATTTACCGCAACAGCACTGAACAACATCCATACACAAAACGCCAGCAGCAAGCAGGGAACGGAAATCCACAGGTTTCGACTGGCGATCCCCTGACCACGCTGTTCCCAGAATGCCGGATCTTCCGGTCGCCATTCGGTAATGACTGCGCCTGATGCCCCTTCCGGGGCGGATGAGTGACTCATAGACACCTCTGATACTCGATTCGATGTCTGCCACATTAGGGTTTACAGCCGAGGGTAAGTTGATATAAATCAAAGGAAAATGCGTCATTATCGCCGCCCAAAAATCATCATTACCCGAAGTGAGTAGGCTTTTTCGACAAAAAAGATGTGGTTTTTCACGGCACTGTCGGATCCTGGTTCTCACCCGCAAATCCCCCCACCATCTACGGCAATTAAGAGGTAACTCGTTGTGGGTATGGGTATACTCCAGGGGATAGCCGAGAATAACGCCACTGCCGCTGTATCCCGGCAACATCATCATTCATTAAGGCTTTCCACAGACAGGAAGCGAAGGCCCGAAGGACGCAGTCACCATGTTTAAACGTTGTCTCTCCCCGCTCACGCTGGTTAACCAGGTAGCGCTCATCGTCATGCTCTCCACCGCTATTGGCCTCGCCGGTATGGCGGTCTCTGGCTGGCTGGTTCAGGGGGTACAAGGCAGTGCTCACGCCATCAACAAAGCCGGGTCGCTACGCATGCAGAGTTATCGCCTGCTGGCGGCGGTGCCGCTGGATGCCAGCGATCAAAAATGGCTCGATGAGATGGACAAAACGGCATTCAGCCCCGAGTTAACCCGCGCGGCAGAACGTGACGGACAACAGGAGCGCCTTCAAGCACTACAGAATTACTGGCACAACGAGCTGTCGCCAGGATTACAAAAAGCGCAGAGCGCGCATGCCGTCGCGGAGGATGTCAGCCGCTTCGTCACCGGGCTGGATCAGCTGGTGACGGCCTTCGACCATACCACGGAAATGCGTATTGAACGCGTGGTCATGGTGCACCGGGTGATGGCTGTGTTTATGGCGCTGCTGCTGGTCTTCACGATTCTCTGGCTGCGCGCCCGTCTGCTCCAGCCGTGGAAACAGTTACTGTCGATGGCCCGCGCCGTCAGTCAGCGCGATTTTACCCAACGCGCCCACATTAGCGGTCGCAATGAGATGGCCGCGCTGGGAACCGCCCTTAACAATATGTCGGAAGAGCTGGCCGAAAGTTATGCGGTGCTGGAGCAGAGAGTCCAAGAGAAAACAGCCGGTCTGGAGCATAAAAACCAGATCCTCTCCTTCTTGTGGCAGGCTAACCGCCGTCTGCATTCACAGGCGCCGCTGTGCGAGCGGCTGTCGCCTGTCCTCAATGGTTTGCAAAATTTAACGCTGCTGCACGATATTGAGCTGCGCGTTTATGACTTCGAAGATGAAGACAATCATCAGGAATTCACCTGTCAGTCTGACATCAGTTGTGACGATAAGGGCTGTCATCTCTGCCCTCGCGGCGTCCTTCCGGGCATTGAAGGGGGTACCCCCCTGAAATGGCGACTGACCGACGCCCATACCCAGTACGGAATTCTGCTGGCCACGTTGCCGCAGGGTCGCCATCTGAGTCACGATCAACAGCAACTGGTCGATACGCTGGTCGAGCAACTCACCGCCACGCTGGCGCTGGACAGACACCAGGAGCGCCAGCAGCAATTGATTGTGATGGAAGAGCGTGCCACCATTGCCCGCGAATTGCATGATTCGATTGCACAATCGCTCTCCTGCATGAAAATGCAGGTCAGTTGTCTGCAGATGCAGGGGGAAACATTGCCAGAGAGCAGTCGTGAGCTGCTCAGCCAGATCCGCAACGAGCTGAATGCCTCGTGGGCGCAGTTACGTGAGCTGTTAACCACCTTCCGTTTACAGCTGACGGAAGCCGGGCTTCGGCCCGCACTGGAGTCCAGCTGCCAGGAGTACAGCGCCCGGTTTGGCTTTACGGTCAAGCTTGATTACCAGTTGCCGCCCCGGCTGGTGCCTTCACATCAGGCCATTCACCTGTTGCAAATTGCCCGCGAAGCGCTCAGCAACGCCCTCAAACATTCACAGGCGGACGAGGTGGTGGTGACGGTGGAGCAAAATGGCAATCAGGTTAAACTGACCGTCCGGGATAACGGCTGCGGCGTACCGGAAAATGCAGAACGCAGTAATCACTATGGCATGATTATTATGCGCGATCGCGCCCAAAGTTTGCGCGGCGATTGTCGTGTACGCCGCCGTGAGACTGGCGGTACAGAAGTTTCTGTCATCTTTATTCCCGAAACACACTTCAAAGAAGTTCAAGGAGATACCCATGAATAATCAGGAACCTGCAACCATTCTGTTGATCGACGATCATCCGATGCTGCGTACTGGTGTAAAGCAGCTTGTCAGTATGGCGCCCGATATTAGCGTGGTGGGCGAAGCCAGCAATGGCGAACAGGGTATCGAACTGGCGGAATCACTCGACCCCGATCTGATCCTGCTTGACCTGAATATGCCGGGGATGAACGGGCTGGAGACACTCGACAAACTGCGTGAAAAAGCGCTTTCCGGGCGGATCGTGGTGTTTAGCGTTTCCAACCATGAAGAAGATGTCGTGACGGCGCTGAAACGCGGTGCGGACGGTTATCTGCTGAAAGACATGGAGCCGGAAGATCTGTTAAAAGCCCTGCAACAAGCGGCGGCAGGCGAAATGGTGCTAAGCGAAGCCCTGACCCCCGTGCTGGCGGCCAGCCTGCGCGCCAATCGCGCAACGTCCGACCGTGACGTATCCCAACTGACGCCACGTGAACGCGATATTCTGAAACTGATCGCCCAGGGTTTGCCAAACAAGATGATTGCCCGTCGCCTCGACATTACCGAAAGTACGGTAAAAGTGCATGTGAAGCATATGTTGAAGAAGATGAAACTGAAATCTCGCGTTGAAGCCGCCGTATGGGTGCATCAGGAACGTATTTTCTGATTACTCCTCCGGGAGCAGTTGCCAGCGAGGGTCATTCTCCGGCATTGCCATAAACGGCTCGGTCAGTGATAGCGTGACCTCATTGGAAGAGACGCGCTGGCCCTGCTCGTCCTCGATGACCACCGACAACCGCCAGCGGTTTGTCGCCCCTTCGCGACTGTCCCAGGCAGGCATAATGATGGTCCAGCCCTCTGTGCTGTCGGCACTGGCGCCCGCCGTCAGGCTCAGCGCATGCGTGTCTCCCTGCCACGTCACATGCCGAATCCCGTGCAGGCTGCGCACCTGCAGTTTGAGCGGCACCGTTTCGCCCGACTGAAGATCCCAGGGCGGCGTCGCCAGGAACACGGTCAACGTTTTGCGCTGCCGGTACTCCATCGTCGGCAGATTATTACGCTGCGGCGTATCATAACGGCTTCCACGCAGAGATTTACTCTCTGCCACTTCGCTGGCCGCCAGTTGTTTTTTGAGCGGTACGCCAAAGCGATAGTTGAGGTTCAGTCCAAGATTATTTTGACTCACCCCACTTTCACCCTGTTTATGCTGTGCCGTCACGGTCACCAACGGCACAGGTGTGTAATTTAATCCCAGTTTTACCGCCACCGGATTATGAAAACCCGTACCGGAATCGAAGAGATCCACACTGTCGCCAAAGTATTGTTCGACGCTAACGCTGGTGTTGAGATACTGATAAAACGGCATGCGCATTTGCGCCGTAATATCGTATCCCGGTGCCATACGCTGTTCGACGGTCGGTGTATCCTCGCGCCAGGAGGCAAAGGGTTGATAGTAGTTGGCAGAAAGCCGCAGATTTTCTCCCCATGCTTCTGCCCCGACGCCGGCACGCTGCAAATTCTCATCCAACAGATTGTCGTAAAACGTGTTATACCCCAGTAACCAGCCATCGTGCGCCCAGCGCTGTCCGATACCGACATTGCTGACCAGCCCATCATCCTGTTGGGTGAATCCCAGTTGGCTCCAGGTGAGATAACGCGCGTTATCCTGCCAGGGGATAAACCAGCTGCCGCGGCTACCGTTGAATTTCCCCTCGTTGTCTATTTGCATATCCACACTGGCATTACCCCACGGCGAAAGCCAGGTTTCCAGCTGATGATTCACCTCTTCGCTGACCACATCGCGTACCTGTCCGAGCGCGAACTGACGTGCCTGTTCGCCCGTGTCCAGACCGTTATCCGTCATGCTGGCTTCGCCAAACGCTTTGACCACCTCGGCGAAATGCTTTTCTCCGTCACCGGATTCTGCCGCCATGCCTAAATCAGGCAGGCCATCATGATTGTTGTCAAAGGGGTTTTCCGCCTGCTGGATATACGAAGACTGGGCGCTGGCAATACCGCCTGCCAGCAGCAAGAGTAACGGGAGGGGGAGTAAACGAAAAACAATACGGCTCAAATCGTCAGCGGCTTCTTACATCAGTGAATTCAGACGTTACAACGTTAAAAGATACCTGCTCAACGTCCATTTTGCAGCTTTTTCTCACGCTTTCAGGAATATCCTTACGCTTTACCGGGGTGGTAATTCTCCCAGACTTTCATTGGTAATGCTCCGCTTGCGCGGTAACATACCTAAAGGAAGATTAGCTCATCCCGGAAAACAGGAGTCAAAATGCAAAAGATAGTGATCGTCGCCAACGGCGCGGCTTACGGCAGTGAGTCGTTATTCAACAGTTTGCGTCTGGCCATCGCACTGCGCGAACAGGCCGGCGACCTGGATCTGCGTCTGTTTCTGATGTCTGATGCGGTGACGGCGGGCCTGCGTGGGCAAAAACCTGCCGAAGGCTACAACATTCAGCAAATGCTGGAGATCCTGACCGCCCAGAACGTACCGGTGAAATTATGTAAGACCTGCACCGACGGCCGCGGGATCACCGCCCTGCCACTCATTGATGGCGTGGAAGTCGGCACGCTTGTCGAACTGGCGCAGTGGACGCTGGCAGCCGATAAAGTGCTCACTTTCTGAGGTTAATCGCTGGAATGACCTGCTTATTTCAGCGAACTTTTCATTGCCCGAACTTGCCTGCCAGTGGTCGTCGACAGGCAAGCTCGCTGAAAATGTACGGCATTTTCGAATTTAATCTTATACAGACATCTATTCCCCAAAAGTTATCACGCCTCTGAAACGTTTCTGAGAAATTTTATCAGTTTTGTTGAATCGTCATGCCATTTTTTGATCAAAATCAGCATCCGCAACCCTCCCCTTTGGTGTTATGCAATGAGCGAAATGTGAACAACATCACGCAGTTCTTCCGCAAGGAAGTCAGTTGATTTCAGGACGGGGTGAATAATGGCATTAGTGAAAACAAGTTTGAAATTGTTTGGCGTGGATACCGTGGTGGTGCGCTGTTCCGGGCGCTGCCACATCCATTTAATGAGTGACAGCGCACACGCCAAAGACACGCAGACCGATTTTTTAAGCGTGCAGGATCGTGACAACGCCTGGCTGACCGTACCGTACACCGGTGTATGGAATGTGCTGATCGACGCCCACAGTCAATCGCTGGAGCACTCGATCAGTTATATTGCAGCCTGATAATCTGGCCCCTGATTGCAGGGGCCAGGTTTAGGCAAATCCGGGTCTGAGAACGCCTTCTGATGGCGTATCCCCCAGCAGCGCTTTGACATTCGCCACCAGCTCGTTCAGGCAATCATCCTGCATACCCAACTTAACCAGCGCCTGTTCAAGGGAGAACAGGTATTGCGCGTTGCTGCCTAAGGGGCCGCTGGCGCGGGCAATCAATGGCGCAATGATTTGCGCCCGGGTATCGGATTCAAACAACGGATGACGGGGGTCCATAATAAAGACCAGCGCATTCACCGTCCGGCCATCATCAAGCGCTAACTGACACCATGTCGGTAGATAGCACCCGGTGATCATCTCTCGCTTCCACAAGAGCGTGAGCTCCTGTTCAAGCGTGTCGTCGGGTAGCCGGTAAGCAACGCCAGTGGTGCGCCCGCCCTCTTTCAGCGCCAGCATGCGGCCAGGCCGACACGCCGTACCGCGCCCCGCCGTCAGACGAAGACAAAATGCCCGATGCCAGCCGACTAAGGTGCCGGTACAGGACTCATCAAACTCTAACGCCGGATTCCAAATCAACGATCCATAACCAAAGATCCACACCGGTCCATCATCTGGTCTACCTGCAAGCGTGGCCGCCAGTGAGGTTGCCCGTTGTTCTGCTGACCAGAGTAGTGATTCTTCAATAGCACCAAATGCCGTCTTACAGTCGGCATTTAATAAAAAATCACGCGTTAACACCTTACACCTCCGCCACTGCATACTTCCCTGTGACACTTTTTTGACGCCTTCCGGGCATTTTTGCTGTTCATTCTGAAACCAATAACAGGACAATATGCAATTCACCGGCCGCATGCAAGACAACTGCCCTGCTGCGGCGCACCAATTGCTCATCGTGCGTATCACAGGAATCACTAACTCTCTGGAAACGATACTATTCGGTTTTTCTCCTCATCTGGCATCGTTACATTTTCGTACTCTTTTCTCACGCCCCTTTCGTCTGCACACAACGTCTTTTCCGGGAGTGAAATGATGTACAGCGCATCGCACATATTAATTTGCTGCGCTTATTTTTTGTTTTATCTAAATACTAATCTGCTGTTATTTAAATACTCTATAAACAAGATAGATGCTTTTATTCACTTTGCCTGCACCAGGCGGCAATGCGGTAAAATTTCGTAAAACCACTCTGGTCAGACTCCATTTTCTGTTACTTTTCACAATCTTTGTTACATTTATAATTAAAAGCACCTGCACAGATGGAGAATCATAATGACGCATGCGCATGAGGCGGTAAAAACCCGCCACAAGGAGTCTTCGCTTATTTTCCCGGTTGTAGCCCTGGTGGTACTGTTCCTGTGGGGAGGCAGTCAGTCACTACCAGCGGTCATCGGAATTAATATTCTTGCCCTTATTGGTATTTTAAGCAGCGCGTTCAGCGTTGTCCGTCACGCGGATGTATTAGCCCATCGCCTCGGCGAACCCTATGGCTCACTGATTTTAAGCCTTTCGGTGGTTATTCTCGAAGTGAGTTTAATTTCTGCCCTGATGGCAACCGGCGATGCTGCGCCAACCCTGATGCGTGACACGCTCTATTCGATCATTATGATCGTGACGGGTGGCCTGGTCGGTTTTTCTTTACTGCTGGGCGGCCGTAAATTTGCCACGCAATATGTGAATTTGTTTGGTATTAAGCAATATCTTATTGCCCTGTTTCCGCTGGCGATTATCGTTCTGGTCTTTCCAATGGCGCTGCCGGGTGCGGATTTCTCCACCGGTCAGGCACTGTTGGTTGCCGCGATTTCCGCAGCAATGTATGGCGTATTTTTACTGATTCAAACCAGAACGCACCAAAACCTTTTTATCTACGAGCATGAAGATGAGGGTGACGACGATGACCCGCATCACGGCAAACCTTCAGCACACAGCAATATGTGGCATGCGATATGGTTGATCGTACATCTGATTGCCGTGATTGCCGTGACAAAAATGAACGCCAACCCGCTGGAAATGTTATTGACCGAAATGAATGCGCCCGTGGCATTTACCGGTTTCCTGGTGGCGCTGTTGATTCTCTCCCCTGAGGGATTAGGCGCACTGAAAGCGGTATTGAGTAACCAGGTACAGCGCGCCATGAACCTGTTCTTTGGTTCCGTGCTGGCGACCATTTCCCTGACCGTACCGGTCGTTACGCTGATTGCATGGGCAACCGGCAACGATCTGGTCTTTGGGTTAGGCGCACCCGAAATGGTGGTAATGGTGGCGTCGTTAGTCCTCTGCCATATCTCATTCTCAACGGGACGCACTAACGTTTTGAACGGCGCTGCGCATCTGGCATTGTTTGTCGCCTATTTGATGACAATATTTGCCTGACCCACAAATGTAAAAAAAACCCGCGCTGCGGGTTTTTTTTATGTCGTTACATCGGGCGCTTAAACGCCAGTCGACGTAGTAACGGGACAACTTAGTTCTCGGTGTCGAGCTCGTCAAAGCTTTTCACCAGATCGTCAATCGCTTTAATCTGGGTCAGGAATTGCTCCAGTTTAGCCAGCGGCAGCGCAGACGGACCGTCACATTTTGCGTTGGCTGGATCCGGATGTGCTTCAATAAACAGCCCCGCCAGACCCACCGCCATACCGGCACGCGCCAGTTCGGTAACCTGAGCACGACGACCGCCAGAGGCTGCGCCAAACGGATCGCGGCACTGCAGTGCGTGGGTGACGTCGAAAATAACCGGAGAGTTACCGGAGACTTTCTTCATCACGCTAAAACCCAGCATATCGACAACCAGGTTGTCGTAACCAAAGTTAGCGCCGCGGTCGCACAGAATAACCTTGTCGTTACCGCCTTCGTGGAATTTGTCGACGATGTTACCCATCTGACCTGGGCTTACGAACTGGGGTTTTTTCACGTTGATAACGGCACCGGTTTTCGCCATCGCTTCAACCAGGTCGGTTTGACGCGCGAGGAACGCGGGCAGCTGAATCACGTCAACGACATCCGCAACAGGCTGCGCCTGGCTGGCTTCATGAACGTCGGTGATCACTTTCACGCCAAACGTCTGCTTCAGTTCCTGGAAGATTTTCATCCCTTCTTCCAGGCCTGGGCCACGGTAAGAGTGAATCGAGGAACGGTTGGCTTTATCAAAAGAGGCCTTGAACACATAAGGAATACCCAGTTTCTGAGTAACAGTCACATAGTGCTCACAAATGCGCATCGCAAGATCGCGGGATTCCAGCACGTTCATACCGCCAAACAGCACGAACGGCAGGTCATTTGCCACGTTGATGTCGCCAATGCTAACCACTTTTTGTTTCATAGGATCGCCTTAGTGATGAGTAAGAATGTCGATAAATTAATGCAGTACAATTTGCTTGTGCGAAATAGTATTAATCTGCGCACGAATCATTTCGCTGATCGGGTCTTCCGGACACTGTTCAACGAAATAGCTTAAATCGGTCAGCGCAACATGTTCGCATTCCAGCTGCGCGTAAATCAATCCACGGTCACGTATCTCATACGGATCTTCTGGATTAAATTGCAGTAACGCTTCACTGGCACGCAATGCCAGCTCCATCTGCCGCTCTTCCATTAATGATGACTTCAGAGTGTCCAACAATTTACGGATTACTTCAGCGTTATCAGCTTCATCTAAATCCTCGTTGAACAGTTCCGCCACCGGACTGATATTGCCCTTCAGCCAGACTTCCAGCGTATGTTCATCAAGCGTTTCACCGTTGAACGGGTTAATCAGCCACATTTCCCCTTCCAGTGATTCAATTCGCAGAATCAGCTGCGTCGGAAAAATCACCGGAACCAGAGGGAGATCCAGGCGGTTAGCCACCCACAGTAAGATAGCCCCCAGCGAGACTGCGCTGCCCTGCCGGTTCTTCAGAACCTCATCGAGCCATAATGCATCAGAAAGACGGTAGACGCCCTGGGTATCCGTAAATCCCCATTCGCCATAAAACAGTGCCAGCAGTTTTTCCAGCTGCTCATCCTGAGACAGGAGCTGGCTAATTTCTTCGTGCGCCAGACCGACCAGTCGTTCCAGCTCGTCGTAGACAGATTGCGTCGGGAAATCCAGACGGATCGACTCCGATGCCAGGATCATCCCATCGCACAATGGCGCGTTATTAAATTCGAAATCAGCTAACGACTTCATGACTTACCCCAGTAACGGTATTTTTGTGGTGGCGAGTTTAATGATGATGTACAGCACCACCAGCGCCAGCGGGAAAGCGATCACACGCACCTGCTGGCTGCGCGCCTGACGGTAATCAAGCGCAATAAAACCCAAAACGATGTAAATGATAACTCCAAACAACTTCTCAGTCAGCCATGTACCTTGTTCGGTGAATGGCAGGACGTGCGTTTTAAGGATTAACGCCACGCCGCTCAGCAGCAATACGGTATCAATGACCGGCGGCACAATCCGTGTCCAGCGGGCCGTTGCCCGCGGATTACCGCTGTAACGCCACCAGTAACGCAGCGTCAGCAGACTGGCTGAAAGCGCAATACTGATGAGATGAACACCAAGAAGCAGGTTAAACGTCGTCATAACGCGATGCGCCCAAGCGTAATACGCTCGTTATCGCCATAATCACGACAGGTCTCAATCTGCGTATACCCCGCCTGACTGAACGCGTCTCTGACCAACGCCCCCTGCTGCCAGCCGTGCTCCAGCAGCAGAAAACCGCCGGGTGTCAGCGCATGACGCGACTGCGCAATAATGTGCGCAATATCCGCCATCCCTTGATCGCCAGCAACCAGCGCCGACAGCGGTTCGAATCGTACATCGCCCTCAGAAAGATGCGGGTCCTGCGCGTCGATATACGGCGGATTGCTGACAATCATCTCAAACGACTGCCCCTGCAATGCGCAGAACCAGTCGCTCTGCAGGATTCGCACATTGGGGATCGCCAGATGCGCTTTATTACGCAATGCCAGCGTGACCGCGTCGGCCATGCGATCGACCGCAACCACATCGCAGTCCGGGCGTTCGCTCGCCAGCGCCAGCGCAATGGCGCCAGTACCGGTTCCCAAATCAAGAATGCGACATGCGGTGGCAGGCAAACGCGCCAGCGCCTGCTCGACCAGACACTCGGTATCAGGTCGCGGGATCAGCGTCGCGGGAGAGACAAACAGCGGCAGCGACCAGAATTCACGCACCCCAATCAAATGGGCAATGGGTTCTCCCCGCTGGCGGCGAGCAAGTAACTCAGCCAGTTGATCGCACTGCGCATCGGTTAACGCCGTCTCGCCAAACGCCAGGATAAAGGTACGCGTTTTGCCGGTCACATGCTCCAGAAGGATCTCGGCATCGCGACGCGGGCTTTCGCTCTGCGCTAATTGGCTTATTGCGTCACGCAGCCAGTGCTGGTAATCCATTATTCCTGCTCAGACAACGCTGCCAGTTGGTCAGCCTGGTATTCCTGGACAATCGGCTCAATGAGCATATCCAGTTTACCTTCCATTGTTTCATCCAGACGGTAAAGCGTCAGGTTAATGCGATGATCGGTGACGCGCCCCTGCGGGAAGTTATAGGTGCGGTTACGATCGCTGCGATCGCCGCTGCCCAACAGGTTACGACGCTCAGACGCTTCCGCCTGCTGACGTCTTGCCACTTCGGCAGCGCGAATGCGCGACCCCAGCACCGACATCGCTTTGGCTTTGTTCTTATGCTGTGAACGTTCGTCCTGACACTCGACGACAATGCCGGTCGGCAAGTGGGTGATACGGATTGCAGAATCGGTGGTGTTAACGTGCTGACCACCCGCCCCTGATGAACGGAAGGTATCAATACGCAGGTCAGCCGGGTTGATATCCGGCAGTTCCGCTTCGGGTACTTCCGGCATCACCGCTACGGTACAGGCGGAAGTATGGATACGCCCCTGTGACTCCGTCGCCGGGACGCGCTGCACACGATGGCCGCCAGATTCGAATTTCAGTCTGCCGTAAACGCCGTCGCCGCTCACTTTGGCAATGATCTCTTTATAACCGCCATGCTCGCCTTCGTTAGCGCTCATGATCTCCACCCGCCAACGGCGAGCTTCGGCATAGCGGCTGTACATACGGAACAGATCGCCGGCAAACAACGCCGCCTCATCACCACCGGTCCCGGCACGCACTTCGAGGAATGCGTTACGTTCGTCGTCCGGATCTTGTGGCAACAGCAGAACTTGCAGCTGTTGCTCCAGTTGTTCACATTTTTCTTTTGCTTCGCGCAGTTCATCCTGCGCCATTTCACGCATTTCAGGATCGTCGAGCATCATCTGTGCTGTTTCAATATCGTCCTGAATCTGTTGCCAGTCCGTAAAACAGCGAGAAACATCGCTTAATTGCGCATACTCACGCGACAATGCGCGAAAGCGTTCCTGGTCTGCGATGGTTCCCGCATCACCCAACAATGCCTGAACTTCTTCATGGCGTTCATGCAGGGCTTCCAGTTTGGCAACGATAGAAGGCTTCATAGGCGTAAATGCACCCTGTAAAAAATAGATTGGTGTGCTGCTACTCCAGCCCGAGGCTGTCGCGCAGAATATTCAGGCGTTCGTCATCCCCGTCACGGGCGGCCTGCTGAAGAGATTTGGTTGGCGCATGAATCAGGCGGTTGGTCAGTTTCCACGCCAGATCCTGCATAATAGCCTGCGGGTCTCCGCCCTGTTCAAGGGAGGCTAACGCTTTTGCGGTTAATTCATCACGAACATGTTCTGACTGGCTGCGATATTCACGAATAGTCTCACTGGCGCTTTGAGCGCGCAGCCAGGCCATGAACTCGCTGGTTTCCTGTTCAACTATGGTTTCCGCTTCCACGGCCGCCGCTTTCCGCTGCGCCAGGTTGTGCGAAATAATGCTTTGCAGGTCATCAACACTGTAAAGATACGCGTTCGCCAGCTTCCCGACTTCCGGTTCAACATCGCGCGGAACGGCGATATCAACCAGCAATATCGGTTGATTGCGGCGGTTTTTCAACGCCCGTTCGACCATCCCTTTACCGATTATCGGCAACGGACTGGCCGTCGAACTGATAATAATATCCGCATCCTGCAAACGTTCGTCGATCTCGCTGAGCGAGATAACATCAGCGCCTACTTCATCTGCCAATACCTGCGCACGTTCGCGGGTACGGTTGGCGATGATCATTTTCTTCACTTTGTGTTCGCGCAGATGGCGCGCAACCAGTTCGATGGTCTCCCCCGCCCCGACCAGCAACACGGTCACGGTGGACAGCGATTCAAAGATTTGCCGCGCCAGCGTACAGGCGGCAAATGCCACAGAGACAGCGCTGGCGCCGATTTCGGTTTCCGTACGAACGCGTTTCGCCACAGAAAATGATTTCTGGAACATGCGCTCCAGATCGCTGGCGTTCAGGTGGCCCCGGCTGGAATCAGCAAACGCTTTTTTCACCTGCCCCAGGATTTGCGGCTCGCCCAGCACCAGTGAATCCAGACCGCTGGCAACGCGCATCAGATGGCTGACGGCGTCGTTATCCTGATGCCAGTAAAGGCTGTTGCGCAGGTCTTCTTCGTTCAGGTTATGGTAATTGCATAACCAACGAATCAGCGCTTCTTGCAGGTTTTCTTGTTCTTCAACGCTAAGGTACAGCTCGGTACGGTTACACGTGGACAACACCACTCCGCCTCGCACCATGGGCAGCGCCTGCAGGCTTTCCAGCGCCTGATCGAGCGTATCCGGCGAAAACGTGACACGTTCTCGCAGCGATACAGGTGCTGTTTTATGGTTAATACCAAGCGCTAAAAGGGTCATGTGTGCGGGAATAGTACCAGCGTTGATAAGGTTAGACTGGGTGCATCATACAGGATGCGCGAGGTCAATAAAAGAGAGTCCCCCCTTTTGGAGTAATAGCTTACCGCACAAATTAAGATAACTTGACCATAGACGATACCCTGTGGCGGCGCTAGCATTAAGGGTTATAACTGCAACCGATGGCAAGATGTTGCCGGATGGCGACGCATTCGCCTGCTCCGGCCTACGGGTTGAGTTTGTAGGCCTGATTTAAGCGTAGCGCCGTCAGGCAATTTTTGCACCGTACTACAAGGATTTGTCATCACTATGACCCTGCCTGATTTTCGCCTGATCCGCCTGCTGCCGCTGGCGAGCCTGGTCCTCACTGCCTGTACCATCAACGCCCCGAAAGGCCCCGGTCAAAGCCCGGATTCCCCGCAATGGCGTCAGCATCAGCAGGAAGTGCGCAACCTGCACCAATATCAGACGCGCGGCGCATTTGCCTATATTTCTGACCAACAGAAGGTTTACGCCCGCTTCTTCTGGCAACAAACGGGACAGGACCGCTATCGCCTGCTATTAACGAACCCGCTGGGCAGTACGGAGCTGGAGCTGAATGTTCAACCTGGCAATGTGGAGCTTGTCGACAACAAAGGTAAGCACTATACCGCCGACGACGCAGAAGAGATGATTGGCAAGCTGACCGGGATGCCTATTCCGCTCAATAGCCTGCGCCAGTGGATTCTGGGTCTGCCGGGCGATGCCACTGATTACACGCTGGACGACAAGTACCGTCTGAGCGAACTGAAATACCGCCAGGACGGGAAAAACTGGAAGGTGGTCTACGGCGGCTATGACAGCAAAACGCAGCCTGCGATGCCTGCAAATATGGAACTGTCTGACGGAAGTCAGCGCATCAAGCTGAAAATGGATAACTGGATTGTGAAATGATGACCCACTGGCCATCCCCTGCAAAACTGAATCTCTTTTTATACATCACCGGACAGCGTGCGGACGGTTATCACACGCTGCAAACGCTGTTCCAATTTCTGGACTATGGCGACACCATCAGCATTGAAACACGCGACGATGGCGAACTCCATCTGCTAACGCCTGTCGACGGCGTTGAGAACGACGATAACCTGATCGTTCACGCCGCGCGTTTGCTGATGAAAACCGCCTCTGCGCGTGGACAACTGCCTGCGGGAAGCGGTGCCGATATTCGCATTGAGAAACGTTTGCCAATGGGCGGCGGTCTGGGAGGCGGCTCTTCCAATGCAGCCACCGTCCTGGTGGCGCTGAATCATCTGTGGCAGTGCGCGCTCTCGGTCGATGAACTGGCAGAAATTGGCTTAACGCTGGGCGCGGACGTGCCAGTCTTTGTTCGTGGGCATGCGGCGTTTGCTGAAGGCGTGGGAGAAATCCTGACGCCGGTCACGCCATCTGAGAAATGGTATCTGGTGGTGCATCCTGGCGTAAGCATCCCTACTCCCACTATTTTCAAAGATCCGCAACTTCCACGTAACACGCCAAAAAGGTCAATAGAAACGTTATTAAAATGTGAATTCAGCAACGATTGCGAGGTTATCGCAAGAAAACGTTTTCGCGAGGTTGATGCGGCGCTTTCCTGGCTGTTAGAATACGCGCCGTCGCGCCTGACTGGTACAGGGGCCTGTGTCTTTGCTGAATTCGATACAGAGTCCCATGCACGCCAGGTGCTTGAGCAAGCCCCGGAATGGTTTAACGGCTTTGTGGCGAAGGGTGTCAACCTCTCCCCATTGCATAAAACGTTACTCTAAATTGTCCGCGTTTCAGTAAGTTGGCGAGTTTACCCATCGCCAGGCGTATACAGCAGTATGTGCCTGGTGCGAGTACTCGATGCCAGCACACACGAAACGTGAATGATGAGGAGTAAGCCGGGCAAGCTGAGTTTCGGTGACAACGTCACCTTGTTCCAGACGTTGCATCGCGCTCTTTAATACACCGCCTGGATAGGATATTGCCTGGCCCGCACAGTTTTTGGCAGATTCTATCCACCAATGGACGCATGCCTGAGGTTCTTCTCGTGCCTGATATGAAGCTTTTTGCTGGTAACGCCACCCCGGAACTAGCACAACGTATTGCCAACCGCCTGTACACTTCTCTCGGCGACGCCGCTGTAGGTCGCTTTAGCGACGGCGAAGTCAGCGTACAAATTAATGAAAATGTACGCGGTGGTGATATTTTCATCATCCAGTCCACTTGTGCCCCAACGAACGACAACCTGATGGAATTGGTCGTTATGGTCGATGCTCTGCGCCGTGCTTCCGCAGGCCGTATCACCGCCGTTATCCCTTACTTTGGCTATGCGCGTCAGGATCGTCGTGTACGTTCCGCTCGTGTGCCGATTACGGCAAAAGTCGTCGCGGACTTCCTGTCCAGCGTCGGCGTTGACCGTGTACTGACCGTTGACCTGCATGCTGAACAGATCCAGGGCTTCTTTGACGTACCGGTTGATAACGTATTCGGTAGCCCAATTCTGTTAGAAGACATGCTGCAGCTGAACCTGGACAACCCGATTGTGGTTTCTCCGGATATTGGTGGCGTCGTGCGTGCCCGCGCTATCGCTAAGCTGCTGAATGATACCGATATGGCTATCATCGACAAACGCCGTCCGCGTGCTAACGTTTCTCAGGTGATGCACATCATCGGTGACGTCGCAGGTCGTGACTGCGTACTGGTTGATGATATGATCGATACCGGTGGTACGCTGTGCAAAGCTGCAGAAGCTCTGAAAGAACGTGGTGCCAAGCGTGTATTCGCCTACGCAACTCACCCGATCTTCTCTGGTAATGCGGCAAACAACCTGCGCAATTCTGTGATTGATGAAGTCGTTGTCTGTGACACCATTCCACTGAGCGATGAAATCAAATCACTGCCGAACGTGCGTACGTTGACCCTGTCGGGTATGCTGGCCGAAGCGATTCGTCGTATCAGCAACGAAGAATCAATCTCTGCTATGTTCGAACATTAATCGAACCCGGCTCAAAGACCCGCTGCGGCGGGTTTTTTTGTCTGTAGTCCTTATTTGTATGACTTATGCCTCCTTCACCTGCCATTTAGTTGACAGATGATGCGCTCATGGATGAAACATTATTGTGAACAGATTATTTTCCTCACATGTGATGCCTTTCCGCGCCCTCATCGACGCTTGTTGGAAAGAAAAATACACCGCTTCTCGATTTACTCGAGATCTGATCGCCGGGATAACCGTTGGGATCATTGCCATTCCATTGGCCATGGCCCTGGCCATTGGCAGTGGCGTCGCGCCGCAGTACGGTCTTTACACCTCTGCGGTGGCCGGGATTGTCATTGCTCTGACCGGCGGTTCGCGCTTTAGCGTCTCCGGCCCCACCGCCGCATTTGTGGTGATCCTCTACCCGGTGTCGCAGCAGTTCGGGCTTGCTGGTCTGCTGGTCGCAACCCTGATGTCCGGTATTTTTCTGATCCTTTTTGGCCTGGCCCGTTTTGGTCGCCTGATCGAATACATTCCTGTCTCCGTGACCCTGGGCTTTACGTCCGGTATTGGTATCACCATTGGGACCATGCAAATTAAAGATTTTCTTGGTCTGCAACTGGCCCATGTTCCGGAACACTATTTGCAGAAAGTCGGCGCCTTGTTTATGGCACTGCCGACAATTAACCTGGGCGATGCCGCTATTGGCGTCGTCACCCTGGGAACCCTGATTTTGTGGCCCCGTTTGGGTATCCGTCTGCCAGGACACCTTCCGGCGCTGTTGGCAGGCTGTGCAGTCATGGGGATCGTCAATCTGACGGGAGGGCACGTCGCCACCATCGGTTCCCAGTTCCACTATATTCTCGCCGATGGTTCACAGGGCAACGGCATTCCGCAACTGTTGCCGCAGTTAGTGCTGCCGTGGAATCTGCCTGATTCCGATTTCACACTCAGTTGGGCCTCTCTGCGTGCCCTGCTTCCAGCGGCGTTCTCAATGGCGATGCTTGGGGCGATTGAATCCCTGCTGTGCGCCGTGGTGCTTGACGGTATGACCGGCACCAAGCATAAGGCCAATAGCGAACTGATCGGTCAGGGGCTGGGTAACATCGTCGCACCGTTCTTTGGCGGCATTACCGCGACGGCGGCGATTGCCCGCTCTGCGGCTAACGTCCGCGCCGGAGCGACCTCACCAGTCTCTGCGGTGATCCACGCCATCCTGGTCATCCTTGCCCTTCTGGTACTGGCACCGCTGCTTTCCTGGCTGCCGCTTTCCGCGATGGCGGCCCTGCTGCTGATGGTCGCCTGGAATATGAGCGAAGCCCATAAAGTCGTAGACCTGTTGCGCCATGCGCCGAAGGACGACATCATCGTCATGCTGATGTGTATGTCACTGACGGTACTGTTTGATATGGTAATTGCCATTAGCGTGGGGATTGTTCTCGCTTCCCTGCTCTTCATGCGTCGCATCGCGCGTATGACGCGTCTGGCGGCAGTGAACGTCGACGTTCCGGATGATGTGCTGGTGCTGCGCGTGATTGGGCCACTGTTCTTTGCGGCGGCTGAAGGACTCTTTACCGATCTGGAATCACGTATTGAAGGCAAACGTATCGTTGTTCTGAAGTGGGATGCGGTACCGTTGCTGGATGCAGGGGGTCTGGATGCCTTCCAGCGCTTTGTGAAGCGTTTACCCGAAGGCTGTGAGCTGCGAATCAGTAATCTGGAGTTCCAGCCATTACGCACCATGGCGCGCGCAGGCATCCAACCGATTCCTGGTCGCCTGGCGTTCTTCCCTAATCGCGAAGCCGCACTGGCTGATTTGTAATCACTATCAATTACCGGTCTGCGCCTTTGCGGACCGGTAATTAAAAAGTGACAGGCAAGATAAACTTAGCTGTGACGACGATTATCGCTGCGACGACAACGTTTATCGTAGTGGCGAACCCACCAGTATCTGTCACTTACCTGCTCATGCCCGCCAACACGCGCTCCTGCCAGCCAGAGGATAGCGCCGACAAAGATACTGAGCACCGCGCCGTGTGCGAAAAACTGCGGCAGGTTAAACTGCGGAAGCTGATTTAGAATGGAATAACCAACACCAACAACCATTACCACTAAACCCAACCCCATGAGCACATTGCCGAGTAGCGAAGCGTTTTTGCGTTTCATGTGTCACCTCCGGAACTTTTGGGTTGCTGCAGGGAATACCCCTAATCCTTATGTGTAAAGTATAGACAACAGTTATCTTTGCATGTGCGGGAACGATCACAATTACAAACATCTGTTCAACAAAACTTTACAAATAACCCTCTGAACACCTTGACATTTCAATAGTCCACAAGGGAAATTATTCAGTTCCTCTCTTAACACACGCTGTTTTTTGTCAAGCGACGCCGCAGACAGTACACTACGCGCCAGTGATAGACATACTCAGGACAAATAGCGTGACGATTAAATTGATTGTCGGCCTGGCAAACCCCGGCGCTGAATACGCAGCAACCCGACACAATGCAGGCGCATGGTTCGTTGATTTACTGGCAGAGCGATTGCGCGCCCCTCTGCGCGATGAGCCTAAATTCTTTGGTTATACCTCCCGAGTGACGCTGGAGGGCGAAGATGTTCGCCTTTTAGTACCGACCACATTTATGAATCTGAGTGGCAAAGCGGTTGGTGCAATGGCCAGCTTTTACCGTATTAATCCCGATGAAATTCTGGTCGCTCACGACGAACTGGATCTCCCCCCCGGCGTGGCGAAGTTTAAACTGGGCGGCGGACACGGCGGACATAACGGGCTGAAAGATATCATTAGCAAGTTGGGCAATAACCCTAACTTTCATCGCTTACGTGTCGGAATCGGGCATCCCGGCGATAAAAACAAAGTTGTGGGCTTCGTGTTAGGCAAACCGCCTGTTTCTGAACAGAAGTTAATTGATGAAGCCATTGACGAAGCGGCCCGTTGCACGGAGATTTGGTTCAAAGATGGCCTGACTAAAGCAACGAGCCGGCTGCATACCTTTAAAGCGCAATAAGCAGGGATATGCGGCATTTTTGCCTTACGCTGTGTATAATAGGCAAAGTTATTTACTTTTCTACAATCTGTTTTCTATAACAGGTTGATTATCAAGATATTAAGGTGATTTAAATCATGGGATTCAAATGCGGTATCGTCGGTTTGCCCAACGTCGGGAAATCTACCCTGTTCAATGCGCTGACCAAAGCCGGTATTGAAGCGGCAAACTTCCCGTTCTGCACTATCGAGCCGAATACCGGTGTCGTACCAATGCCCGATCCTCGTCTGGACCAACTGGCAGAGATCGTTAAGCCGCAGCGCATTCTCCCCACCACTATGGAATTCGTCGACATCGCTGGTCTGGTCAAAGGGGCGTCCAAAGGTGAAGGTCTGGGTAACCAGTTCCTGACCAACATTCGTGAAACCGAAGCCATCGGCCACGTTGTTCGCTGCTTTGAAAACGACAACATCATCCACGTGAATAACAAAGTCGATCCGGCTGACGATATTGACGTTATCAATACCGAACTGGCGCTGTCAGATCTCGACACCTGCGAACGTGCCCTGCACCGCGTGCAGAAGAAAGCCAAAGGTGGCGATAAAGACGCCAAAGCCGAACAGGCCGCGCTGGAAAAATGTCTGCCGCAACTGGAAAACGCCGGTATGCTGCGTGCGCTTAAAAATCTGACCGACGAAGACAAAGCGGCAATCAAATACCTGAGCTTCCTGACCCTGAAGCCAACCATGTATATCGCCAACGTGAACGAAGACGGTTTTGAAAATAACCCGTACCTCGATAAAGTGCGTGAAATCGCGGCTGCGGAAGGTTCTGTCGTGGTTGCCGTGTGTGCCGCCGTTGAATCCGATATCGCTGAACTCGACGATGCCGATCGCGAAGAGTTTATGGCAGAACTGGGAATCGAAGAGCCGGGCCTGAACCGCGTTATTCGTGCCGGTTACGAACTGCTGAACCTGCAGACGTACTTCACCGCAGGCGTGAAAGAAGTTCGCGCATGGACCATCCCGGTCGGTGCCACTGCACCGCAAGCGGCAGGTAAAATCCATACCGACTTCGAAAAAGGGTTTATCCGCGCCCAGACCATCGCATTCGAAGATTTCATCACCTACAAAGGTGAACAAGGTGCGAAAGAAGCCGGTAAGATGCGCGCCGAAGGTAAGGACTATATCGTTAAAGACGGCGACGTAATGAATTTCCTGTTCAACGTCTAAATAAAATTTGTTGTCTCATGAGGTTTTATTGAATCTCGTGGCAACCAACAAACCCGATAAAATCCACGCAATTGCGTGGATTTTTCTTTTCATAAAGTCTCAATTTGGACTGACCTGACCCCTCCTCGCCAAAAATTCAGTTTACTCTACAAGTGCCTTCTAATTGTGTATTTTCAGACTTTCTATCCTCCCCCCAAAAGATGTATTATACGTTAATATTTCCATACGTTTAATATGGTGGTTTATTATGATCAGGAAAATTGCTCTATTATCTTTATTTTTAGTATGCGCTTGTGATAACAATAAGGATGATAAGATATTAAGCTCTGATGTTGCTAGCTCATTGATAAATGAGAAAATATCTTCAGATTGTGTTTACTCAAACCTTTCCCATGGAATCAAGGATATTGAATTTAATACACAGAGAAGATATTACGATAATTATTTTAACGAAATGAGAACAGATGAAAAAAGGGATACCATTAGTATAGAAACTAACGGAATACACAATAAAGCCCTAAAGCAAATTAATGTATTAGCTAACATAGGCCTTTTTGAAAAAACTAACGACAAGGTTATTTCTGGAGGGTTAAATCTTAATGGGTACTTTACAGACCCCGTAAATTATAAAAATGAAAATTATACAGAGACAACGACAAACATCCCTGGACTCCAGTTTAAAATAACCAAAAAAGGCGAAGAATATATCTCTGTCGATAAAAAAAGATACAACGCCATTTTAGTTTGCATCGGGAAAATGAAAGTTAAAGATGTGACTATATATAATGACAAAGAAGCCATAACAAGTGGTCGATTTCGGGTAAAATTTAATGCGGATGTAGTAAACACCCCAAGTTGGCTAGATACTATTGATGTAAAAAAATCGTTTCCTTCAATATCAGAGGATTTAGATATGAATAATGGGTCACATGGTGAAGTTTATATTACCAGAAGCAATAAGGGATTTAGTATTGAAAATGACGGCAAGATTTTTTTATCAAAGAACAATGGCTCATGAAAATAATTATTTTGTTTCTATTTTAAGACCTTTAGTCAGATCAGTTGCCAGTGTTTTTAGTTTTTTCATCCATAAACTGCCTGTTTCTGCTGTCGAAATGAGCATGTTATTAACAGGCAGTCACACAGAAACCTTAATTAAAATCTCTCGAGTAAAGTACGCATTCAACCCGTTACAACTGTGCTATATCAGAATGTGACTTATTCAATTTTATTAAATCTAATCAGAACTGACAGATACCAGCTATTTATAGTGATACCTGTCAGATTACATCACGTTTTGGCATCCTTACTTTTGATTAAAAAATCAGCTTACAAAATCACGTAGAGAGTCATGCTTCAGACAATAGCGCCGAGGTAAACACCCACCATTAACTGGAATCTGCCGTATATTTTTACCTGATCTCCTTTCGCTTTAGCACTGCACTGATTTTGGGTCAGGGTCAACTTGGCCGGGATCTCAAAAAGTGCGTGGAACTAAAGCGGGTCTATTTACACAACGTCTAAATCATTTTTGTTGTCTCATGAGGTTTTATTGAATCTCATGGCAACCAGCAAAGCCGATAAAATCCACGCAATTGCGTGGATTTTTCTTTTTACACTATCTCAATTTATCACCTGATATACGCAGTCCCCAATGGGTATCCGGGAGAATTCAGCGCAGTGCTGGCAGACCCGGACCTGGTGTGTGACTGCGCCAGGCAGACCAGCAGGGCATAATCTATCGTAGACGTTGACATTGTCGCTTGCGTGCTTCCTGAAGCCAGATTGATAGATTGCGCCTTATTGTCTGCCGTCAGATCGGCACCCCAATAGACATAATTGGTCGGCCATCCATAAAGCGTTGCCACCGCACCACCTGGATGATCACCGTAGAGTGTTTGCCACTCACTGAGCAGCGGTATTTTATCGACGGAACATCCCTCGATATTCACCGAAGAAGCCTGTGGGTAAGTTATCGCAGACCATTTTTCGTTATTAGCCGAACTGTAGGAACCCACACCGATCTCTGCCTGAAGCATTGGTCGACGAAAAACAACGCCATCACTGCTGGTTACTGTCTCTGGCATATGACCCCAGTACTGGGCTTTACTAGAGTCAGGGCTCGTCAGCACGGTAAAAACAGTGTCCAGACTGGACGTTACGTCGGGAATGTCAGTGATCGCGATATTAATCGGTGCTTTTGTACCTTTGACGGTGGATGGACGCGTCACGTCCAGAAGCAGGTTACCGGCGTCATCAGTAGACAAATTGCTTGTTGATCCTGGTGAAGGCAATGTGGAGCCGTTAACCGTCATCGCTTGTGCCGATTCCTGGACTGCCTGACGGTTATAATCATTGCCGCGGGAAATGGTCAGCATTGTTGCGGGTATTGGCTTACCGCTGGCATCTTCGACGGTCACGTTGAGATGAAGCGTCTCACCGCTTTTTGCCTTCGCAACATTCAGTGAGGCATCCCATTGCGCGCTATCGACGGGTTTGATAACGATCTTCGATGGCGCTGGGTTGGCGTCTTTCAGGCACGTAATCATCATCCACGATGATCCACTCGCAGAATACGTATATCCGCTTTTTAATTCGATTGAATACCAGGCCGAAAGTCTGTCTGGATAATAATACGTGGAGGTCCAGTAATTATAACTTGAGGTGACCGGCCAACCGAATTCGGTACTGATCTTGTTGCCGCTGTGCGCAGCATATAACGCACTCATTTGAGCGATTTGCGGTAAATGGTTTGTCGCACATCCTCCGGCCTCTGGTTTGTTGAAGGCTACGTTATGATCCCTCACGGTTGCCCAGGATTCGTTGTTTATCGTCGAGTGACCACTTGCTGATGGGGCCTCCGCCGCCAGTTTTGGCCGCTCAAAAACGATATCATCTACCGTGATGGTATCTGGCATATGTCCCCACATCGCGGCTTTATCACTGTCCGGACTGGTTACTATCGTAAAAATAGAGGGCATACTTTCAGCTAATGCGCTGTTTTCATCGGGTGAAACAGAGAGTAATCCCTCAAACCCTGCGCCGCCGGAAACCTCCACCAACACCTGCCCATTACTGTCCGTGACACCGTAGAAACGGGTACTCCCTGATAAATATGTCGTAGACCCTCCGGGATATCCGGCGTACAGGTAAGCGGAGTACGGCTCGCCATTACGTTTTGTACCCTGGGCACCGAGAATAGAAAAAGCGACATCTGGTAATGCATTCCCCTGCGCGTCTTTGAATTTTATCTGCCACGTAATTTTCTCACCTTTTTTCACTTTGGCGGCATGCAGTTCGGGTACATATTGCGCAGACGTCAGTTCAATTTGAGCGACATTCCCCTTTGGTCGCGCTTTATCAAGACAAGTCAGATACTTTGTTTGATTTTGTGCCATCCCCGAACTGCTGTCCGAATACAGGCTGACGGTATAATAATTGCGACTGGCGGTAACAGAATTATCAGCCGTATTACTCCAGTAGTAGGTGTAGGTGGGCCATCCTTGTTCAGATTCCATTTTGCCGCCCGGATAGGCGCTGTAGAGCGAATTGAGCGAATCTCTGGTCGGGATATGTGCCTCATCGCATCCAGAGGAAGCGTTATCCTGCGCCTGCGGATACGTTAAGACAGCCCACGACTCATAATTTTCCGAAGCAGATTTATACCCGCTCGTCTGAGCCAGTTCATTAAAGAGTTTCGGGCGTTTAAAAACGGTACCCTCCGTTGCCGTCAGCGTTTCGGGCATATGCCCCCAGTAAGTCGCTTTCGCCGAGTCCGGGCTGGTGATAACGGTAAAAATCGTACCCATGTCAGCGGTGACGCTGGTGTTATCAGACAGCTTTGCAATAAGCGCCGCTTTTGTGCCTTTGGTGTTTGCCCGCGTGATCTCCAGTATCAGACTACCGTCAGCGCCGGTTGACGCATACAGCAAAGAGGATGTATTAGCTAATGCCTGCCCGTTAATCACCATGGATGCGGGGGCACTCTCTTTGACTTCCTGGCGAGAATAATCGTCTCCGCGCGAGATTACGACCGACGTATCCGGTACCGGATTGCCCGCACTGTCCTTTGTCGTCAGTTTTAATCGCAGCGTATCGTCTTTTTTCACCCTGGCAGCGTTCAGCGTCTCTGACCACTGAGATTTATCCACCGTCTCCAGGGTTATCTGTGCCGCTACCGGGTTGGCGTCTTTCAGGCAGGAGACCACGAATATGCCAGCGCCGCTGGAGCCCGTGGAGCCGGACGCCATACTGATAACATCCCAACCGGCGCTGGGGCCTCCTGAAGACAGCGTCGACGTCCAGTAGCTGTAGGTAGTCTGCCAGCCGTGTTCAGTATTCAGTTTGTTGTCTTTGTTCTCGTTATACAGCGCCTTCATCTGGTTAGTACTGGGGAGGTGGCCGGTTTCACATCCTCCCGCCGCGCTGCTCTGTACACCAGCGTTCGTCAGCAGTCCCCACACCTCGTTATCCAGTGCACGCGTTGAGCCACCTGGGGTGGCAGTAAACTCACTCGCCAGTTTGGGGCGATAAAATGTATCATCACCCACCGTCACGCTGTCATCCATGTGCCCCCACATCTGCGCTTTGTCCGTATCCGGGCTGGTGACGGCGGTAAAAATCACCTCATAGTTAATCGTATCGGCAACCCGCGAGTCATTCAGTTTGATGATCAGCGGCGTTTTTACGCCAGGCCCTTTCGGTTGCTCAATGACCAGTTGCGCCTGCCCCTGCGCATCCGTTGTCCCCAGGTAAGAGCCAGTCATGCCGCTGTTGGTGCCAAACGACTGTCCGTTCACTATCAACGCGCCGCCGGATGTAAACCCGGTGGCACTCCCCTGCCGGTTAGTCGACGCTTCGGACGTCACCGTGAACGCCACGTTCGGCGCAGGCAAACCGTTTACCGCGTTGGTTGTCTGCACCGTCAGCGTGATGGGTTCTCCCGCTTTCGCTTTTGCAAGCCGCAGGCTCGCGTCCCCGTTGGTAATGACCTGAAGCTGCGACACCAGCTCCGTGGCGCCGCAGGAGAGATAGTTCTGCGCGCTACCGGTAAAGCTGCCCTGGTCGCCGTTTTTCAGGCTGACGTTGTGGTAAGTGGTACCATCCGTGTCTGCCGACAGATAGCTGTAGCCGTCCGTCGGCCAGCCCAGATCCTTAACTATCTGGTTTGCGCTGTGCCCGGCATACAGTTTTTCCAGTGAACTTGCCAACGGTACCTGTCCGTCACCACACTGACTTTCCGCCTTGCTGAGCTGAGCAAATGTCGCCCAGTCCTCGTTGTTTTCCCGATAATTACCCGTTTCATAGCCAGATTCAGCCGCCAGCAGCGGGCGTACGAACAGACTGCCGTCTGCCGTTGCCGCATCCTTCATATGGCCCCACATGCGGGCTTTGTCGCTGTCCGGACTGGTAATGACGGTAAAAATCACGTCTTTACTGTCAGTGGCGGTATACCCTTCGCGCATTTCGGCCGTGATGGTAGTACGCACGCCAGCGCCCTGGGGCTGGGTCAAAACCACGGTTGCGGCGCCGTTGGCATCGGTAACACCCTCATAGAGGTGTGGGTCGCTGGCCTGAATCTGCTCACCTGTGATCACCACGGGAGACGTTTCCCACTCGGAACTGGTTTCATTGGCGCGGTTATGTACCTCGCCCAGCGTCAGGGAGTAATAGGTGTGAGGAAGCGGCTCCCCGGTCACGCTGTCGGTGATCGTGACCGTCATGGTGATGGATTCCCCGGTCATCGCTTTCGCCGCAGTTAGCGTGGTGTCGTAATGATCAGGCGTCAGCGTTATTTTGGGTGTAACCACCGGCATAGCGTGATCCACGCAACTGACAAGGTAGTGCTCACTGTCATTGCGGGATGCGCTCTCCTGACCATTCATATCCACCGCGAAGTGCCGCCCAGATTCACCGGGTGAAGCCGACCAGTAATCATTACCCTGTATCGGCCAGCCCAGCGTGCCCTGAACAGTTTGCGTGCCCTGGGCAACGTCCAGCGCGACTAACCGTCGGAGATCCGGCAACAGGGAATTGCAATGGCTGTTAGCGTTGTTCCAGTCAAACAACGCCCAGACTTCGTTATGGTCGGTCACTGCGCCATTCGTTCCAGTGGCCTCCCCCGCCAGTTTAGGGCGGCTAAAAGTAAAATCGCCTACCGTGGTACTCTCCGCCATATGGCCCCACATCACGGCTTTATCGCTGTTCGGGCTGGTCAGCGTGGTGAATATCACATCCACATCCTCTTCCACCACGCTGCTTTGTGACGGCTTCACCTTCAGCGTGGTTTTTACCCCCGGTCCGCCATCCTGAGTCACCGTCACGGTCGCCGTACCGTTAGCATCCGTGACACCATAATATTCGGTGTCGACGGTGGTCAGTTCGGTATTGCCGATATGCACCGGTGCGTCGTTTTTAACATCGCCCCGTCGGCCAAGCGCATCGCTGCGGGTAATGACAAAGGGTACGTTATTCAGCACATTTCCCGCGCAGTCATGGGTGGTAATGGTCAGTACGATACTCTCACCGGCCTTCACCTTCGCGGCTTTCAGCGTATCGTCATAGTGGCTGGCGCTGACCGTCAGCGGCGCATTCGGCGACGGTGCGATATCAATTGCCACCCGCTTATCCTGCAGCGCCACGGTACCGGTGGTGGGCGAGCCGGTGAGCGTGGAGAGATACAGCAGCGGTAGCGGCGTGGTTGAATCCACCTGCGGCCACGTCACCAGATGACGCCCGGCCAGATTTTGTGCACAAAAGCTTTCGTCGTCCACCGGCTGTGGATCAAGCAGCGTATCCGGGGTGGCGGCATCGGCCCAGACCAGGTCCGCGCCGGGCGGCTGCTGGTTCTCCCACTGTAGCGCTGGCGGTGCGGCGAACAGGTCGCCTTCGGTATCGCGGGGATTCGTCAGGATAAGATGACTGGCGGCAGTATCAGCACTGAAATCGCCGGGCGTTGCGCTGAACGGTACGGCGTACGTTTTTGAGGGATCCAGCTGTATACTGCCCTGATAAACCGCGATCGCCGCGCTGTCGGCCTGTGGGCTGGTCCCCTTAATTTCACCTGTAGAGGTGGGCGTTGTCTGCCAGGTTCCGCCTTTAAGCGCTGCCTGGGCTGAAAATGCGGGTATCCCGAACGACATCGCCAGCAGCAATAAGATACTCAATATCTTCTTCATTTTTCGATATCCGCGCATAAATCAGTCCTGACTGGCTTCGTTCTGTTTGTTCAGTGGTGTACTCAACAAAAAATGCATCTGCAAAAATGCCATTCCCCGTGGAGAATGGCATCAGAGATAAAATACTATTTACGTTTGTATTTGATGGCCAGCGTATTGCCCTGAACGCCATCCACGCCCGCGCCGGAGAGAACACCGGTTGCGGCAGTATTGGTTGCCGGGAGCACCAGATCCTGGTTCTGTACGCTGGAATCACCGGACGTATTTGCCGTTGCGCTCGTACCGGTAAACACCCACATATAGTCATAGTAGCTGGTGACATCGGTATCCGTACCGGAATCGTAGGTGCCGTTGCCGTTGGTATCACGCCACAGTTTGACCTTATAGGTATGACCGGTATGCAGTGGAACGGTGGTGTTCTTGAGCAGGTTAACCGTGGTATCGGCGGCGTCATAAATCGTCACCTGCAGATCATCATCCACTACCGGCCCTTCCGGAATATCATCACTGTCGCTACCGCCGCCAGCTGCGGTGGACAAATCGGCCATATCCACCAGCACGCCCGTGCGGGGATCGCCGGTCTCCGTTGCCGGGGTAATCTGCAACCCGATATAGCAGTTCTCGTCTGCGGCGACGATGGTATACGAGTCTGAGCCATTCGTGCCGTTGCCCTGAAGGGTCCGGCCATCCTTTTTGCTCTGATCTTTATAACACATCCACTTGATGCTCTTTTTAGTTAACCCCGTAGCATCCGTATCGCCTTCGGTATCGTTAATCTCCCAGGAGACGGTTAACTTATCGCCGACATGAAGCTGCTTCTCGCCATCCGTCGTCGCCGTTGTACCGCCCGTACGACCCGAGCGATCAATTTCCACTTTAACGTGCAGGCCGTCATCGGTCTCTGCCGCGCTCGGCAGTTTAATTTTAGGTGCCGTACCGACAATGCTGCCCGTGTTGCCACTCGTCAACCAGCCAGAACCCTCTTTTAGAGTGCCCACTTTACTTACTTTATCCGCTGCCAGAGCGGCAGGTACGGAGCAATATCCGGCGATGGTTAACGCTAAAGCCATTTTGGTCAGACGCTGTGTTGTGACTTGTTTCATTAATATTCCTCTTGTTTCGAATATCAGCGACTGGCCCTTGTTAACCATCACGCCAATAGTCCTTTACTTTTTGTGATACGTGACACGTATCCCATACCCCTGAACGCCGCTTTTTTCGCTGGCGCCAAATTTTTGCTTCGCTTCACGGTTCGTCACCGGAAGCACCAAATCCTGGTTTTCGGTATTGGTCTGCGCCCCCGAATCCCCGCTGATGCTTTTACCCGTAAATTCCCATTTGTAGTCGTACTGCGCCATCTCCTCAGCGCTGAGCTGCTCCGACATCTGGAACACCCCATCCCTGTTTTTATCGCGCCATAACATAAATCGGTATGCGCTGTTCAACGGCAGGTTCCCATTCTTATTTCCAATTAAATTCACCGGGTTACCGACATGAGTCTGGTAAATAGCGGCATTAACACCGTTGATGTTTTGGCCCAGGAAAGTGATGTCCACATAATTACTGTCATCGTAGGCATCCGTTTTCGCCTTCCAGCGAAAAGTGCCCGGCTGCGTACTGGAGAGCGTGAGGGTCCCGGCCTGTTTATCGCGGTTGGCGATAAACACACAGGGTGTTACGTTCGTGCAGGGTTTGGTCGAGAGCGTGACCTTTTTGTCATTGCTGTCGTACAGCTCAGGCACCATGGTGTCATCCACCAGTTTGTCACCTTTGCTGTCGCTATCATCGCCATAAGCATCTGTCAGCAGCAGTGCCATCACGACGCCGTCGACGCCGTCCGCCTGCGCACTGGCCTCGTGTTGATGCTGGCTGAGATCGGCACCCGCGAGGTTATCGACAACCAGTTCAATTTTGCGGTGCTGCTGTACCGTCAACTCCACGATGCCTGAGTTCTGCTGATTACCTTCTTCATCCACCAGCGTGATCCTGACTTTCCATGTATTCAACGCAAGACGTTCAGCATCCGTTGCCGCGTCTTCCCATGTGGGCAATACCAGATTCCAGCTGTTGTTATTACCCTCCGTCAGCGTGTTCGCTTTAACTACGGGCATGACCAGCGTACGGTTCGCATTATTCTTTGCCTGCCATGAGGCCGTCGCTATTTTGTAGTGATGACTCACCAGTGCATTGATCGTCCACTTACATTTTTCCAGGCCCACGCCCGCTTCCGGCGTATCGCTGATCACGCATTCCGGATGTTCATTGGTTGTGTCGGCTTTCAGAAACAGCGAAACGTCCAGCGGATCTTTTTCGCGATATTCGAGAACGATAAAGTTATTGCGGTCGACAAAATCATGGCGACTGCCTTCCAGTGAATGCTGGATTTTGACATTTTCCGGATCGAGCTGTGCCTTAAGCGGTGTGCCAAACTGATAATTTAGCGTGGCTGTCACGTTCACATCCGTGTTATCGCCCGTCCCGGCTTTATAATCCGTACTGAACGTGAGCAACGGTACAGGGGTATAATTCAGCCCGAGCGTGACGGCCTGCGGGTTACGCTCCAGGTTATCTTCACCAAACAGCGCCACCTCATCACCGTAATAGTGTTCATAGACCAGCTTACCGCCGACCTGTGGGTAAAACGGCAGCCATGTCTCCATGCGTACATCCCAGCCACGGGCCGGGCGCTCTTCATAAAAATCTAAATCCTGCGAATTTTTCCAGCCGGAGAGCGGATGATAATAGTTGCCAGAGAATCGCAGGAAATCGGTCCAGGATTCGACGCCAAGTCCCAGGCGACGATGATTGCGGGTAAAATCGTAATCATAAAAAGTATTGCCGCCGAGCATCCAGCGCCCAATATTATGGCGGATACCTAATCCCGCATTACTGATAGTACGATCTTCTTTACGCTGGGTAGAAAACTGGCTGAACAGGACCGTCTGCTGATCGTCAAACCAGGGAATGAAGTAGTCCAGAGAACTGCCTTCCAGAGAACCCTCCTGATCAACAGACAAATTAGTGCGCACAGTGCCGTAAGGCGACATCAGCCCTTCGATATAGGATTGTGTTGAGGAGGTAATTTTATTTTGTAAATAACTTTTAGCCTGTGATTCCAGCGCCTCCGGCGTCAGGTTTTCAAACCCCTGAGCGGCCGAATTCGTCACATAACTTTCTGATTGCTCTGTAAAAGAGTCACCGTTCTTTTCTTTTTCTGCTTTCTGTGCCGCATCACTGCCTAAATCTGGCAGGTCCGCTGTTGCGGTAGAACCGTTCTTTCCTTTAGAAGGAAGTGGATTTTCAATAGATTGATTCGCGGCTAATAATGTTCTGGGTATTATAACCATGAAGAAAAGGAACAACATAATACGATACATTCCAGAACCTACCATGACATTATTTTTATAAAGAATCCCCACTCAGATAAAACTATACCCACATGACAAAATAAAATTTAATATGGCTATTTTTAATATTATATACTTTAAGACGATTATATCTGATAGCCGTTACATGTTTCAGTATTAATTTGTCTATTTTTGGACTACTAAAATCTTAAATACAACGTTCTTGCAACTTTTCAGTATCAGCATGGTGTAAACCATTTTGGTTTGGTAACGATAGTCTCTACAGATTTTAATTTGTGCGATGGGTAGAGTGTAATTAGCGATGGTCGGATTTCATAACCCGCTTTCGATCAATATGGTGAATCCCCTGGTTCCCAGGTTATCATTTTGTGAGAGTGAGTAAGAATTCGTTATATTAAATAAGCAATTTAAATGATAACTCATCATTCAACGTTTAAAGAGTTCTTGCTGCCTTGTGAGGTTTTATTGCATCTCATGAAGACCAGAAAACATCATAAAACCCACGCTATTGCGTTAACACCGTTCACTTAAGCCAATGAATGAGGGAAACACCGGTGAGTCTACCGGCAGCGCTTATTCTCATCAGTTTTCGTATCGACGCATTTCATAAAATATTTATTAAACATAGAGATACGCACATCACTAAGAAGTGTCTGATTTTGGCGGAAGCTACTATATGTTGTAGTAGCCTGTATCACACTCCTGTGACAGTATTAACAATTCTGCAAAATGTGGTAGGACCCGCTTGATGTCAGAACATTCGCAATCCAGCCTGTTTAATGAAGGACAGGTCACGCTTCCTGAAGGTTATCAGGACCGCTCAGTCAATATTTTCACTCAGCCTGGCGCTGACGTCCCGGCGTTCAATATTTCCCGCGACACGCTGAACGCCGGTGAAAATCTTTCGGCTTACATCAACCGTCAACTGGTACTGATGGAAAAACATCTTAAAGGCTGGAAACAGAGCGAACGCCATGCTGTCGTGCTGGGCGATAACCTTTTACAGGGCGAAAATGTGCACGCCAGTTACCTGCGCGATGGGAAACGTATCTGGCAACAGCAGGCGGTGTTTAACACGCATGATGCACATATTCTGGTCTTTACCATGACCTCCGCCACAACGCTGACAGACCGCGACGGCGATCTGTTTCTTTCATTGCTCGGGAGTTTTCGCCTCCACGCTTAACGATAAGGATTATTGTTATGTTTGAAGCTGCTCGCGCGGGTGATGATATTGGACACTCCGGCGCGCTGGCCGGGATGATTGCCGGAACCGTCGTTGGCGGCCTGATCGCTGCCGTGGGGGGGATCGCGGCGGGTGCGATGTTTATTGCTGGCCTTGGGGCATCCTGTATTGGCGTAGGCGTGCTGCTCATCGGCGCCAGCCTTGCGGTCGGTTATCTCACCAGTGAACTGGCAACTGCCGCAAGAGACAGCATTGCGGATGCCGGGGCATCCAGCATGACGAAAAAAGGCGTCATCACCGCCGGTTCGCCTGACGTTTTTATCAACAGTAAACCCGCCGCACTTGCCACCAACAGCATGGTGGCATGCTCTGACGACGGTTCTCAACAAATGGCGGAAGGCTCCTCGCGGGTCTCTATCAATGGTCTGCCTGCGTCCCGTCTGGGGGATCGCACCACCTGTGACGCAAAGATCATGGCCGGTTCGGACAATGTCCGCATTGGGGGTAGCCCGAAACAGACGCTGCCTATCCAGTCCGAAGTCCCGGAATGGGTATATAAAGCCTCAGATCTTACCCTACTGTTTACCGGATTGTTCGGGGGCTGGGGTGGCGCTGCGGGTAAAGTGGGGGCGCTGGCTAAGCTGCTTGACAAAATTCCCGGTATTAACAAACTTAGCCGTATTGCCTGTCGTGCAGGCACGTTGATGACCGGCGTGGCGGCCGCAGGGATCGTTGCCCGTCCGGTGGATATGGTCAGCGGGCAGAAGTTTCTTAGCGGCGATGACGAGCTGGATTTCATCCTCCCTTCCCGCTTGCCCGTACGCTGGCAGCGTTACTGGCGTAGCGGTAACCCTGGCGACAGCGTTCTTGGCCGGGGGTGGAGCC
The DNA here is from genome assembly GCF_016811995.1 of Citrobacter sp. R56. Classification (GTDB taxonomy): domain Bacteria; phylum Pseudomonadota; class Gammaproteobacteria; order Enterobacterales; family Enterobacteriaceae; genus Citrobacter_D; species Citrobacter_D enshiensis. Next base: position 2,034,461 of record NZ_CP069159.1, on the reverse strand, counting down.
TGTTCTGGGAAACCAGACTGGAACGCTATCAGGATGGTCTGGTCTGGCGCGCGCCTTCCGGGGATTACGTCTCCTTCCCGAGGGTGCCGAAAGGCTTGCGGACATACTGCGCAGACGAAAAATGCTGGCTGGAGCATCACCCTGATAACAGTTGGTCGGTGTATGACATCAGCGGCGAGCGCTGGCACTATGCCCCGCTGGGCGAAGCGTCGCCTTCCCTGTTACAACGACTGTCTGACCCCTGCGGCAATGATATTCTGTTTGAATGGAACGACAATCACACCCTGCATGCGCTGACCGACAGCGCCGGACAGCGAGTGGTCTGCCGCTATGATAATGAGCGCCTCGCCAGTGTCTGGCTGGATGATACAATCTGTCTGGTCAGCTATGCGTATGATGAACAGCGCCAGCTCGTTTCAGTAACGGGCCGGGGCGGTAGCGTGCGCAGACGTTTCCACTGGCGGGATGGTCTGATGAGCGCCCACGAGGATGCGAACGGGCTGCTGAGTGAATACCGCTGGCAGGAAATTGACGGTCTGCCGCGCGTGGTCGCGTTCCGGCACAACGGGGGCGAACGGCTAACGTTCGAATACGATTTTGACAACGGCACCCGCCGTGCCATCCGTGATGACGGCGCACTGGCGCACTGGCTGATTGACGACGATGACAATGTCGCGCGTTTTACGGATTTTGACGGCCGCACGACGGCGTTTATCTACCGCGACGGCGAGCTCTGCGATGTTGTCCTGCCCGGCGGTGCCATCCGTCGTAGTTTATGGGACAAATATGGCCGGATGACGCAGGAGACGGACCCGGCTGGCCGTCGTACCGAATATTACTGGTACCGCCTGACGGACCGTATCACCCGCACGGTTTACCCGGATGGAACGTCATCACAGAACATTTATGACCTGAAGGGTCGCCTGTTGTCGGAAGACGATGTTTCCGGCAACAAAACCACGTATCACTACCCTGCTGAAGACGAAATACTGCCGGACAGCATCACGGATGCCGCTGGCGGCGTGGTGCTACTGGTGTGGAACAACCAGGGACTGCTGACACAACGCACCGACTGCTCCGGCAGCGTCACCTGTTTTAGCTATGACCGCTTCGGGCAACTGGTTGCCAGTGAGGATGCAGCAGGCAATATCACGCGTCGCGAATGGAACGACGCCGGGCTACTCAGCGCAGTGATTCACCCGGACGGCAGCCGTGAATCGCTGCTGTGGAACGAACGCGGGCAACTCGCCGCCTGGCGTGACCCGCTGGAAAGCGAAGTCAGTTGGATGTACGACGTGCTTGGCCTGCCGATCAGCCTCACCGATCGTATCGGTCGCACCCGTCGCTGGCGCTACGACCCGCGCGGCAACCTGCTGAGGCTGGAGAATGGCAACGGCGGTGAATACCGGTTTACCTATGACGCCGTGGGTCGTCCGCTCAGTGAAACGCGCCCGGATGATACATCCCGCCAGATGGAATGGGATGCCCGGGGTTTTCTCTGCGCCCTCCAGGAAAACGGCAGACCTGCCGCCGACAGGGGCATCGCCCGGCGTTTACAGCAGTTCAGTTATGACGACAGCGGTCTGATGACCGGGCGCAGCCACCGCCATGCGGAATACCGTTATTTCCGCGATCTGAGCGGTCAACTCACCCGTATCCTGCGCACCCCCACGGCCGAAGGTGTCGCGCTGGGTATCGAAAACGATGAAATTGCCCTGATCCGTGATGCTGCCGGACGCATGTTAAGCGAATCCGGGGTGAATGGAGAGGTTGGCTACGAGTGGGATGCGCTGAATAATCTGACGTCCCTGACATTGCCCGGTGAGCAGCCGATTTCCTGGCTGCACTATGGCTCCGGCCACGTCAGCGCCATCCGTTTTGGCCAGCAACTGGTCACCGAATTCACCCGTGACCGTCTGCACCGCGAAACGCACCGTACTCAGGGCGCACGCAATCAGCTCCGCCGGTATGACAGCCTCGGCAGACGTACCGGGCAGCGCAGTGAAATAAACGCCGATGTCACCCTGCCAGAACAGGCGGTACTCGGGCGTCTTTATCGCTATACCGCCCGTGGCGAGCTTTCTGGCGTCAGCGACAGCCTGCGTGGCGAAGTGAATTACGGCTACGATGCCGAAGGTCGCCTGCTGAAACACTACGAGGCCCGACAGGGGCACAGCAGTGCGCATTTTCGTTATGACGCCGCAGACAACCTCGCCGCCAGTGACGACGACGCGCCGGTCACCGATAACCGGCTGCAGCACTGGCAAAACCTGTTTATGCAGTACGACGCCTGGGGCAACCTGGTCCGCCGCCGCAGCGGTCTGTATGAACAGCACTATGCCTGGGATGCCGAGAACCGCCTGATATCGGCGCAGGGAACCGGTCCGGAGGGACGTTTTCAGGCGCATTATCAGTATGATGCCCTCGGCAGGCGCACGCGAAAACAGGTCGCTACCGCCCACGGCACCACCGAAACCCGCTTCCTCTGGCAGGGATACCGCCTGTTGCAGGAGCAGCACGAAGGCGGACAGTGCAGTACATACCTTTATGACCCTAACGAAGTCTGGAGCCCGCTGGCCCGAATCGACCATCTGCGCGACGACAGACGTGGGGAGATTTACTGGTTCAGCACTGACCTGAACGGCGCACCGCTGGAAGTCACCGACGTACGTGGAAACGTGCGCTGGAGTGGTCATTACGGCAGTTTTGGCGAAGTACGGCATCAGACGGCAGGCTTCACCGGCGCGTTGCAGCACACCGCCCTCTCCCATCAGCCCCTGCGCTACGCCGGGCAGTATGCTGACAGCGAAACCGGACTTCACTATAATCTGTTCCGCTACTACGACCCGCAGGTCGGACGGTTTATTGTTCAGGATCCGATAGGGTTAAACGGCGGGTGGAATCTTTACCAGTATGCGCCGAATCCGTTATCTTATATTGATCCGCTTGGCCTCACCCCCTGTAGCACAGGCACGATAAATTCATACGAGCAAGCTAGAAATAGAGCACTAAAATGGCTTGAAGAACGTGGATTTGTGGCAGAAAGAGTTAATACAGGCAAATTTGGTTCTACAAAGGGACAACCTGTTGGTATGACCACTCTTGATGGGAAAACCGGATTTAGAATTGAATTTGATGAGAGAAGTGGTGCTCATATTAATGTGTTTAGCGGGAAAGATAAGGGAGAGCACTTCTTGTTTGATGTATCAGAACCCACAGTAACTAAGCTTCAGAAACTATTTGATCTCCCATCAAAACCATGGAGAGGCTCATGACTCTTGATAATGAAATAAAGGAATTGATATTAAATATCACTAACCCTCCTCAAATAGTAGAGAATTGGGAGGATCTTGCTGATGAACTATCTGACTATTTTGAATGGAAGGGTTCTAAAATAGATTGGTCAAAGACAAGTAAACATGAGAGTGAAAAACTGTCAGGGAGTTATTCTGAATGGCTGCCTTTGATAAGGAAATTTATTGGCAGCAAATCGATTCTTAGTGAAATAAATAGCAGCACTAATATATTTTATATAAATGATTCATCATTGGATTTTGCTGTGCATTTAACGCCGAAACAGCTTGAAGGTTTTATAGTATTGGCAATAGAGAACATACCGCAACATCATTATTTTTTTGATGAAATGAAAAGATGGTGTCTTGTAATTAGTTCTGAAGGCTATATAGATTTCGGCTTATCTAAAAAACATTCCACTTAATATTCTAGTCGTAAAAATAGTCGGAAAGATCCCCACATTCTTCCCGACTATTTTATTATTTAACATTCATTCAGCACATTAAACATCCCGTCACGAATTCCCTTAACAGCCTGTTTAACCTAATAAAGTTCTTTTCGCAACTCCTGTACTTCGTTACAATCTGCGAGCAGGATTAGACTGCCTTCTGAGATTTTTACGGTAACCTGTCCCAATATCAAAATTGAATATTGTCCCGCCTCCTGCAAAATCACCCCAACCTACACCCGCCAGAAGAAACGAGAGAAGAGAATGAGCACAGGATATATTTCAAGGCGTCCCAGTATCATCGCGACGCACATCAGGTACTTTGCTCCCTCGTTCAGTGTGCCGAATGTAGAAACGGTTTCACCAAATCCCAGTCCCATATTGTTAATACAGGCCGCAACGGTTGCAAATGAGGTTAATAAATCATAACCCATCATATTAAGCAGCCAGATGAAAAAAACGGTAAAGAGAATATAGAGGAAAAAGAAACTCCAGACCGAGCGCATCACACGGTCAGTGACGACACTTCCGCCAATCTTAATACTTATCAAGGCTCTTGGATGGGCTAACTGATGTAATTCATGTCGGCTTTGCTTGAAGAGGATAAGAAATCTGAGCGCCTTAATACCACCGCACGTCGAACCAACACAACCGCCAAAAAAGCTCACTAACAGCAAAAAGATGATTGTATGCGTCGGCCAGTCCGCATAATCCAAAGGCGCCAGACCATTATCCGTCATCATTGAACTTGCCAGAAAGAACGAATGCACAAGGCTTTCCGGGATGTTGTACATTCCTGCATGCCAAACCTGCCATGCCGTAATCAGGATGACAATTAACGCGGTCAACAGAAAGAAATGCAACTCTGCGTTGCGAAGCAGAGGTTTGAGGGTACGCCTGAGAATGACCACGTACCACAGCGTAAAGTTGAACGCTGATAATAGAGAGAACAACCCCGCAACAAATTCAATAGCGTGGCTGTCATAGAACCCTATGCTCTCCGTATGCGTTGAGAATCCCCCCAACGATACCGTCGACAACCCGTGACAAATGGCATCAAAAACCGGCATTCCTGCAATGACGTACGCGAGACTACATACGACCCCTAGCAACAGATAGGTTAGCCAAAGCGTGCGAGAGGTATCAGCAAGCCGCGGTGTCAGTTTCTCTTCTTTAAATGGGCCGGGCATTTCTGATTGATACAGTTTTGAACCACCAATCCCCAACAGCGGCAGTACGGCGACTGCCAGCACGATAACCCCTAATCCACCAATGAAATTAAGTTGAGCGCGATAGTAAAGGTAGGATCGTGGTAACGCATTAACATCACCGATCACGGTCGCGCCGGTGGTTGTGATGCCAGAAACACCTTCGAATAACGCATCGGCGAAGGTTAAATGAAGCACGTCATCCAGCCATAAAGGAAACGCGCTGATCGTCGAAAACAAGAGCCAAAATAACACGATAATGATAAATCCATCGCGCGTGCGCAGTTGAATACCTGTTCTTTTTGTTGCCATCCACGCAGCACCACCGAGGATAAAACATGCGATGAACGTTTCCAGAAAAACAAAAAAGCTCCTTTCCTTGTTAACTATTGCGATTATCATCGGCGGCAACATAGAAAAACTGTAAAGCCATACCAAAAAACCGCACATATGAGTAACAACTCGAAGCTGAGATGTATTCAGGGAATAGTAGGTTTTCAAACAACACCCCGGGCTTAAAGCGAAAATTCGTCATTTTTATCGCGTTAGTATATCTCTTCTCGCGATGAATCACCTGTCTGCGACAATCCCACTCATACTCTGTGCTTACTTTGCAACCAGCTTCCCTTCCCGACGTTGCAAGCTTTTATTCCGCTGCAGTCGGCAAGTGTCGTTGTCACTGGCTCATCGTTTTTGAGTCAATACCGCACATAAATGCCGTAACGGCAATGTTCTGGTCAACAGGATTTTGACTGCCGATATCTGGATATTGGCGAGATAGTGTATAAACAGGAAGATTGTAAAAGTCCCAGCGACTACCGGGACTTTAAGGAGGAGTGTAGCGCCTTGCAGGACGACTACATGCTTGTTGCTGGTTTGCCCCTGTCACCAGGGGGAATCACCGCAAAAGGGTAAAAGGTGAATTAGTTGGTTGCTTTGCCAATCATAGCGCCAGCACCGGCACCCACTGCGGCACCCTGAACCATGCTACGACCCGTCATTGCAGCAGCCCCAGCGCCGACAGCAGCACCGACAGCGCCGCCCTTACGCGCAGACTTCCCCTCTTTACCGTGTTCAGTCATGGCGCCAACGCCGCCGCCGACGACGGCGCCTTTAACGGTGGAGCTAACACTTTTGCCTGTCAACGCGCCAACTGCGGCACCCGCGACTGCGCCACCTGAAGTTTTATCCATTGCCTGGGCTGAAAAAACTGGAACCATTGATAGAGCACAAACAACCAGCAATGTGCCTTTAACAAAATTTTTCATGTGTACATCTCATTTTTTAGAGCAATTAATCTTCCCAGTGAATTTTACTTGCCCGAAAGCAAACCTCAAGTTAAAAGCGTTAACAACCTACAACAGTGCCGCCAGTATCAGAATATTCACTATCAATTGCCGCCGGGTTGGTGGTCGCCACAGGGCTACTCGTTACCCCATTGGTTCAGAAACGTGGCTATCTCATCAATACGCTGCCCGTCGATACCCGCTTCGCTGGCCATCTCTTGCTGCGCCTCCTCACTGATTTCTTCATTATTCATTAAACGTGTAATCAGCAACTGGAAATAGCGTGCCAGGGCGTCACGTTCTGACTCGCTCACCGGCTTTGCGCATTCCGTCGAATACTCATCCACGATGTCATAATATTTAAGCGGTATTTCATTGTTCATAAATTGATCCTGGGGGTTTACGTTTATGTCAGTGGCTGTCTACGTTGCCTGACTTAGATGATGTCATGCTCAAGGGCTGGACACACCTCAATTTCTTATGTGAGGACTAGTGAACAGCTCAAGCGCCATAGCGTTGGTTATATCGACATCTCGCGTATGGCAGGGTTAAATGCCATCCAATATCACCCCGTCAATAATCTGTCTTTTAACCGTCATTTTCTACTACTTATTCTGAAAATCCGCCCTGGTACACCAATGTTAAAATTAGCACTCGAACCAAAAGGTTGATTTCCTGAGAGTGCGCATCATGTGCAGTGTATCACTCGGTGATTTTTACCTGTTCACCCTAGGGTATTCGTTATACCAACTCATCTTGCTATCACCCGTCGTAGCGCTTGTTTTATCAGCAAAGCCTGGACGTCGGCGCACGATACACTCTCGTCTGAGCATGCTTATCAATGTAATAACTCATTCGCACTGGATTACTACATACCAAACGGTCGCAGATTAATCGCCAGTCTGCATACCTCTTTTGACAGAATTGCAACCACGCAAAAGAGTTGTATCCATGTGATGTCTCAGCCAGCTAGCAAAACTAAATCTCGAAACTTGATTTATGATTTAATTTTATTTCAAAGGCGTGTTTTAGTGCATTCGTTATCCCTTCGAAATCATTCATCCCTAATGTATCATTCAAACATACTTGTGTTGTACCATCTGACAATGTCTTGATGGCAGCATTTATATTTTCGGTAGACAACGTAAAGCATATCCCTCTATCCTTTGGATGCGTAGGGTTAAATTTACCATTGGCCAATTGCCAATATCTGAATAAATATTGCGTTAACCGTAACGGAGCTCTGAATTTTTCACCTGATGATTCATTTAATAATTCTTCTTCATGCTGCCATATTTCATCGAAAGTACTTTTTAAAAATGGTTGTGGGACATGCTTGCTATAAAACCCTTCGAAAAGCCTTTCTTTTCTGTTAAGAAAATTCTTCATCATAAATCGCCCATAATTCGGGCTATAGTATTTATTTTTATGCTCACGCATTTTTATTTTTTTATCGAAATGACTATTTATAACACTCACATTGAGAAAATCGGATGAACTCATTATGATCTCACCTTTATTTTTCGGTGGGTATTTTTTTATAATCAAGAAATCATTAGGATAATCGTTTTCAAAGTAAAAATTTTCTGCCAACGGTGATGTAATAAACGTATCATCATTAAATAATACAAACTTATCACTTAATCCTTTTATTCTATGGATATTTAATTCTATAGTATTAGAATTGAATGTTGGCAAATATTCATTCGGAATAAAATCATGATGAAAAACAATGTTTAGCTTTTCATGCTTTGTATTAATCCATGACGGAATTTGTCCACAAGTAACCAAATGTACTTTTCTTACCCATGGTGCATATTTTTCCACACATCTGAACCAATAGTTGAAAATCCCCATATCTCTGAATCGAGAGGGATTGATAGCGCTCTCTTGATGTTTACCCTTCCCTTTAAATTTAAGAAAATTTTTTTGCCAGGATGGATCACAGGAATCAACCCACAAAACAACAAAATCAATATCGCTCATTTGCACTACCCTGGATAGTTACTTTTCGCGCGATAATAACAAACTGCAGAACCCTTTTTTGAACTAATATTGGCAAATTAGCGACGCTAATCTTTTTATTTAATCACTCAATAGCCACAAAAAATTTAATAATTATAAAAAATTAAATATTATAAAAGTCACGCCAAAGACATACCCGATATTTGAGTGTTTCAGATGCAGTCTGAGTGAATCGCCTGCGTGTATTTGACTGTCCACCTGGACTGACTTCGTTCTTATTACCCCTTACCGGGTGGTTTTGATAACCATTCGAAGGCTAATAATAAAAATAGGAACCAATCAACTCCCGTTCTTGTTTAACCCAGAAACTGGATCACATGTTTTCTATGATCTCGTCACCAAACTCTAAATATTTCAGCAAATTGAGTGAGCACAAATCCATAGTTTCTTCACTACCTTCTCTTAGCAACTACACTTTAAAGTGCCGATTGATTCCGAGCTCTCAGCAGCTTGTGGCTTACGAGGATGCAATGATGAAAAGACTACTGTGTTTCTCTGTAGTAGCGGCTCTTATGGCACTTCCGATAGTGACCATGGCTGCAGCCACAGTTACGCCAGCCAAAGAATTAGCACCTGGAACGACTCATCAGCAACAGATAGGTACTATCTCTGTCTGGGGAGATTCCTCTAATGATGTAGAGGCTTTCATTAGCAAAGAAGCCACTCATAAAGGTGCGACAAGTTATAAAATAATTTCTGAGAAAACCTTTGGGGATCAGATATACGGAACCGCAATCCTCTACAAATAGTATTCATCTACAAGGTAGAACTAACCCTTATACGTTAACGGCTTCCTCTGAGGGGGGTCGTTAACGAGTGATGTGGACTGCCCCATAGAAATTTCCTGTCCTCACGACGAGGCCTGTTCAAAGGCCACCATCTTGCCCCCTACTCATCTTGTATTGATAAAATTTTGATAACCGCGAGACAAAAAACAAAAAAACGGGAGCACTTGGCTCCCGTCGACACACAATCAAATAATCTGATTACATGTTTTCGATGATCGCGTCACCAAACTCTGAACATTTCAGCAGTTTAGCGCCGTCCATCAGACGTTCGAAGTCATAGGTTACGGTCTTCGCGGCGATCGCGCCTTCCATCCCTTTAACAATCAGGTCTGCAGCTTCGAACCACTGCATGTGGCGCAACAGTATATAACTGAACTTCATCTATAGCATTGATATATCACGAAAATATTATATTTCCCCACCAATTTATTAACCCAAAGCCACCTTTTTTAACCCAATGATTTTAATAAAGTTAATTTTTGTTTTGGGGAAGACTAACTTGGATAGAGGGCTTATAGCTAGCTGATAATCTTCCATGGTGAAGCTTTTACAATCGTAAAAGTCCGCCATGAGCGAGAAGCGGAAGTTGGCAGCTGTTATTGATTCCACATAACCTATTAAAAAATGTCTACCGAAGGAATGTCGATTCAATCAGCCATACATTCGTATCCTAACAATTTGATAATGTGTGGGATAATGATGCACAGCGAAAGAAACTTCATTTACAACACTATGGGGCAAATAATGGTTAGAAGTGTGTGGAATGACAAATTTGATGCGAAAAATGCTGGCTGGGTAGCGGATGGTGACAAGAAAAGTGGTGGCCAAGGCGAGGCGTGGCCAGCTGTTCGTTCTGGCATTAGAGCATTTTTAAAAGTATTGAAAAGTCAGAAGGACTCTGAGCGACGAGCTCGTATGTATCGGGAAGCAGTTGCTCTCTATACCTATGAACACCCAGGAATACCATCACTTATAGAAAGTAATTGCCATCGTTATGAACAAATGGATTACAAGCTTTATCTGGTTACAGAATTGGTTCAAGGTCCAACATTACGTGAGTACATAGAGGAAAATGGGTCTATGTCATTTCAAGATGCGGTTGATATGATAGATCGCCTGTTGGATATAGTCGAATACTATCATTCCCGCGATGGCATCCACAGAGATATAAAACCAGATAATATTATACTGCGTTGTAGTAATCCGGCAGATGCTGTATTGGTAGATTTCGGTCTCGCTTGGCAACCTCAAGATGAGAACGCTCATGCTACTTATGATGGCCAAGAGCTAGGTAATCGTTTCTTGCGGCTTAATGAGCTTGCGCCAGACAGTCCTAATAAACGAGATCCTCGAAGCGATATTACCTTTGTAGTAGGCATTTTATTTTACGTATTAACAGGAAAAAATCCGAACGTTTTAGAAGAATCTGAGTCTGGACGTCGACCTCACCAACGTGATGGAGCTTCTGAAAGTATTCATGCCGCTACTAATGGTTGGGCACTTTCAATGCTTGCATTGTTTGACCGCGGATTCTCACCGCTATTGAATAGCAGATTTCAGACGGCACAAGAGTTGAGACAGGAGTTGAAGAGAATGAGTGGAAATAAACCTACATTGGTGGATGGTGAGATTCTTTCAGAAATCAAAAAGAGGTTGGAGGCGCAAGGTGCTGAGATAAATAAGACTTATATCAGAAAAATAAGTGAAGCTGTAAGCAAAATAATTATTGTTCGGAATAACATCGCAGAAGAGATTGGAGGCCATCTGTCTGGCGTTGAAACTGGATACTATAAATCTGAACCCCGTCACTCTTGGTTAAATATAGGATTTGATACCCCGGGTACTTCGTATCCTCGTTTCCGACCTACGTTTGACCTTAAAATCATTGCTGATGAACTCATCATTAGTGTTTTTTCAGAAAACCGGGAAGGCGTTGCTCAAATTATCTGGCGCACTCATGTTACAAACTCTGATTTTGGCGATGTATTCCGCAGTAAGATCAGAGAGATATTTGTTGCTGGCTTGAACGAAATTTTTAGTCAATAGCTTGGGGCCATTGATATTAATTTTTCCTTAATGCTTTAGTGAAATATGATGATTATCATCTTATTTATTAACACATAGTGAGGTTTGTAGGGTTCGCTTCTGGCACATATCTGCCCTCGAGATACTCGAGATAGTAGTGCGCCGTTATGGGGTGTCGGGGGTCGGAGGTTCAAATCCTCTCGTGCCGACCAAAATTCCCCAAGAAAACCAGCCTTTTACGGCTGGTTTTTTTATGCCTGTTTTCTGAACGGGGAAGCTTTGGGGAGTTACTGGGGAATAATGCCGTCAAATCTTGCAACCGAGTCGTTATCGAACGCTATGATTTGCGAATAACCCCAGTTTAGGAATTCATCAATTCACAAAGCCATCATTCCGGTTTACCTTACAAGCTCCTTTTTAAATCATTACCGGTGCGCACCACTTTTTCTCCCTGCCCTATACTTTCAGTCTGACATCTGGCTGGAGGTTTCTATGTGTGGACGCTTTTCACAGTCAATGACGCGTGAAGACTATCTCACCTTACTCTCAGAAGAAGCCGAACGCGACATCCCATACGATCCAGAACCTATTAGACGATTCAACGTCGCGCCAGGCACCAAAGTCCTGTTGCTGAGCGAACGTGACGAACAGTTGCATCTTGATCCCGTGTTCTGGGGGTATGCGCCAGGATGGTGGGATAAACCACCGCTGATTAATGCCCGTGTTGAAACTGCGGCCACCAGCCGGATGTTTAAGCCGCTGTGGCTGCATGGCCGGGCAATTGTATTTGCTGATGGCTGGTTTGAATGGAAGACCGAAGGCGGCAAAAAACAACCCTACTTCATTCATCGTATCGACGGTCAGCCACTATTTATGGCCGCCATTGGCAGTACACCATTTGAACGTGGTGATGAGGCTGAGGGGTTCCTGATTGTCACTACTGCAGCGGATAAAGGGCTGGTAGATATTCATGATCGCCAGCCGCTGGTGCTGTCACCGGAAGCAGCTCGTGAGTGGATGCAGCAGGATGTTGGAGGAAAAGAAGCGGAGCGTATTGTAGGAGATGGAGCTGTATCTGGCGGACACTTTACCTGGCATGCAGTATCCCGCGCCGTAGGGAACGTAAAAAATCAAGGTTCTGAATTGATTGACTCTGTTAATAATTGAGTAAGTTCATCAGTGCTGAAACTGAGGTTGTTCTGAGTAAACCGGCTCTGATCGCCAGCTTCGTGCCAGGAGCGGAAGTTGGCGGCCTAGAGACTCTTAAAAAATTAATGGTTCGTTTTGCGGGGATACTTACAAAGTCACTTAACCATACACATTACCAACTTGTAACACATCCTCAAGTCGCTTCAGATTCGTTTCAATCAGTCCTAAACTTTTCGGCGTAGTTGCCGACTATCAATAGTTAAATCAAAATATTCAAAGGGAACCCATGTCTAAATTTCGTACTGCACTGCTATTAATTTCAAGTGTATTTTCTTTGACCGCTTGTGGCGAAAGCGATCCTGACGTAAAGACGATACAAGATACAAAGCCAGTATTTTTTATGGGTGACTCTTACAAGGAGGGTTTTGACAATTGGAGTGTTTGCGGTTCAGTGAAATGGGAGAAAATGAAAGAAGACGTCACAAGAATGTATGAGGGGAGAGACGTAGTCAGAGTAACTTGTGATGTTGATAATGTTAATGATTATGCGGGAAAACTCAAAAGTCTTATGCTTGACAATATTGCAAAGAATCCAGAGAAATCTACAGCAGAAAAAGATAAAGCAACAACAAACCTCATAACCAATCTTGATTCCATTCAACTAAACCTATATTTTCTCCCTCCCAACGGGTCTAAACCGCGACCATATCTTTACGCATATAGATACAAATGGAAGGACGGTAAATCTGGTGTTGACATACATCGCCCTGAAGGGTTCATAAGAGTGATTCAAGGTCAGAAAAAAGATGTATTCGACCTGATGTTTAGCAATAAAAATAACGAATATTCCAATGGTCGTGATGCGAGAGCAATGGCGACCCTATTTATGGCTATGAGAAAAGACTAACAGTGTAAATAAACTCATATGCCCAGGGTGGGCAAATGGGTTTCTTCCCGACTTAATCGCCACGGAAAACATGCTGAAAAGGTACTATCCACACAGTATTTTTCTTGCTCAGTAATCCACTTTTCAGGCCAGCTATGGAGGATGTCCTGTGGTACAGGCAGTTCAGCCTACTGATAAAGCATGAATTTTAGCATCATATCCATTTGGCATAGTTCCATGGATCAGGTCAGATCCCGCAGATTGCCCTAGCTTTCGCTCAAACAGCAAACCGCTTTAGGTACTGGAGAACTACTTCTGGTTTATGGCGCTTGTGACCTGCACCCCATTGCTTAAGACACCTCGATGTAAGTATGCATTCCGAACGTCTGCTTCTCGCTCATAGCCGACTTTCAGTTATGAGCGACCCCAAACATAGGACGTCGTTAGACAAATCGCTGTTAATGCAGGTTACCTCACCACCAGCAAATCCGAGTACCGGGTGGTATAACGTGGAGACAGCATTTCCCTCTTCATCTGCCACTGCGGCTGTATGCCCTGCCCGGCAAAGTACAGTGTTCCTCTGCCATCTTTCGCGTTGAGCTGATCCAGCACCTCCATCAGTTTCTCACTGCCCGGGCGCGGAGCGTTATCATCGAAAAGGTTAAGCTGGGCAACGCCCTGGCTGAAAAAATCGCCCAGCATCACCCCCGCTTTCTGATATCGATAACCGTCTTTCCATATAGCGTCCAGACAACGGATGGCGGCACTGATGATGTCCCGGCTGTCCTGCGTGGGCGTCAGCAGCTTCATGGAGGCATTATTGCCGTAATAGGACTCGTTCAGTGCGAACGGGCTGGTCTTCATAAAGGCAGAGATAAAACGGCAATACTGGTGCTCGCCACGCAGCTTCTCTGCCGCCCGTGAGGCATAGCTACAGATCGCCTGGCGCATTTCTTCATACTCCGTAATACGACCGCTAAAGGAGCGGGAACAGATAATTTCCTGTTTCGCTGGCGCGAATTCTTCCAGTGCCAGGCAAGGTTCTCCGCGTAACTCACGCACTGTACGCTCAAGCACGACGTTAAAATGTTTCCGGATAAAACGGATGTCGGTATCAGCGAGTTGCAGCACGGTCTTGATCCCCATCGCCTCCAGTTTTTTCGAAATACGCCGACCGATGCCCCAGACTTCATCAACCGGCAGCGCGGCCATCAATTTGCGCTGGCGATCGACATTGGACAGATCAACCACCCCGCCCGTCTGCCGCTGCCATTGTTTGGCTGCGTGGTTTGCCAGCTTGGCCAGCGTCTTGGTCTGGGCAATGCCAACTCCCACTGTGAGGTGCGTGCGCTGCAAAACGGTAGCCCTGATTTCACGGCCAAAATCGGTCAGTTCCCGACAGTTCCGTACACCAGTGAGATCACAGAATGCCTCGTCTATCGAGTAGATTTCACAACGCGGTGCCATTTCTTCCAGCGTGGTCATCACCCGGTTAGACATATCTGCGTACAGCTCATAGTTGCTACTGAAGCAGAGTACCCCGTGGCGGCGGAAAAGCGCCTTCTGCCTGAAGTACGGCTCACCCATTTTGATACCCAGTTTCTTTGCCTCTGCACTGCGGGCAATAACACAACCGTCATTGTTGGAAAGCACCACTACCGGGCGACCTTTGAGATCCGGGCGAAATACGGTTTCACAGGAGGCATAGAACGAGTTCACATCACACAGCGCGTACATGATCAGCCCGTCGATTTCACGATGAACGTCACCACACCAAATACATCGAGCGTTTCTTCGCTCCCGATGATGATTGGCGAATAAGCGCGGTTTTCAGGGTTAAGCTGGACTGTAGGCCGTAACTGCAGGCGCTTGACTGTAAATTCCCCGTCCACCGCAGCAATAACGATATCGCCGTGCTCTACCTTGCGTGAACTGTCCACTACCAGTAAATCGCCCTCACCGATCCCGGCATCAATCATCGAGTCACCGGATGCCTTAACGAAGTACGTGGCACTGGGGTGCTGTACCAGTAACTCGTTAAGATCAATACGCTGCTCGACGTAGTCCTGTGCTGGGCTTGGGAAACCGCAGGGTACAAGGTCGCCATAAAGTGGGAGCGGTTGCACTGCACGCAACCCGGAGGGAGTGAAAAACTGCATCATAATCACCGTCAATTAATACTGTTATTATATACAGTAGTTTTTATTTAAACGGAGATCAATGCCATTAGCCACTATCGATCATCATCGTCGCATAACTCAATGATTTACCTAGTTACCGGAAATTTTTTATATAGCGTCGATATCCCAACATCGTAAATTAATGCCACACGCTGTCGTGATTCACCTGCTGCAATCAACCTTCCTGCCTGCGCCCACTGTTCACCAGTTAGCTTTGGTCGACGCCCACCTATTCGCCCTTCTTCACGAGCCGCAGCCAGTCCCGCCCTGGTACGTTCGACTATCAGCTCCCTTTCCATTTCGGCCAGTGCGCCCATGACGTGAAAGAAAAAACGCCCCATAGGCGAAGACGTGTCAATGCTGTCGGTCAGGCTGCGAAAGTTAATCCCCTTTTCCCGAAGCTCCTCCACCGAAACGACAAGATGCCGCATGCTGCGCCCGAGGCGATCCAGTTTCCAGACCACCTGTGTATCGCCTTCAGATAGCACCACCACGCTGGTACCTGCCACGCTATACAGTACATGGTACGGTTGGATACTGAAACGCAGCGGCAGAGAAGTTGAAATCGGAACTATTGTCAGAAGCACAAAAGACCATCGGCCTTTGGCAGACAGAATTGCAATTAGGAATTATCAGTGAAGAGGATAAGGCCAGCCTTGTCGGTTGGCTGACCTATTTAAAGCAGCTTCAGGCAGTAGATACCAACTTAGCTCCGAATCTCAACCTGCCAATTCCCCCTCAGAAAAACTAACCTCAACTAAAATTGGCTCGCCGTGCTCATTCACGGCGAGCATCTTTCCTTCTGGCATTTCAGTTTGCGTGAAAAACCAATAGTCATCAGGTAGCCCCACCGCGCCGATCATATCGTGCATCCCCGGCAGTACCTCAGTCATTGTTTCAGGGTTGAAATATCGCATAGTTTATTTACCTTCAGTTTAATTTGGCGGGCAATATACGCGCCATGAAAATCCATTACTTGATGGACTTCCGTTATACATCTGACAGCGAGCCTTAAAACCGCTTGTGTTTACTGTGCTATCAATAATCATTGAAGTATGGCCCTGATTAACCGAAGAACCGCTATCACCAGAAAGCCGCTCAGCCATAGAAATATAACGAACCACCTTTGGTATGGTGATAGGAAAAACAATTGTAGCCAGACCATCAACGATAGATGGCGCATGGCCGTGCATTTCAATCGCACCATCAGACCATACCGTCCATACGCCATTAACATTACTTCCCCGACTGGTTACATACTTCGCATCTCCTAACCCAAGGTTTGCGAGAGCAGTGGCGATAGCCGCCGCGCCGTCAGCTTTAATATCCCCAAAGGGATTTGAACGGCTCAGAAGTAGTTTCTTTAATGCCGTCAGCAACTGGTCGCGTTTTTCCTTGTCCGGGGTGACGCCAGATGCCTCAACCACCCCCACCAGCTCTTCCTGCAGCATGTCAAAATAATCGTCATCCAGATCGGTAGCAGGTGTACCGGTCTGAGGGTTTCCACGGGTAAAGCCGTTCTTGCCCGCGCCGAATTTATCTTTCTGCGCGGTTGCAGTATCTATGCGATGCATGAGTTACTCCGGATATTTAAAAATAACGTAAGTATGGGAAGGGCAAAGTTTGTTCAGAACGCACTCGACAACCGTGTCCCCCCAGATCCGCAACGCAGAGTTGCAGGGATCAATGCAGGTCATCCAGGCGGTACTGGTGGAAGATGGCATGTTCACCTGCCAGTAATAACGCCAGTCCGGCGAATACACGCCATCAGTACAGACCGAGGTACAGGTATCCAGATCGATTCGGGAAACCACGCCGTCATCCAGCATCCACTGCAGCGCATCGCGAATACAGGTTCTGATGTTATTCACCAGCTGATTGGTCAGCTTGCTGCGCTGGTAAAGCCAGAGTTTTGAACCGATACGATCATTCTGTACCGCAGGCCAGGTGTCCCCCCACCACCCCATCGGCACATCAGCCTGGTCATCCGGGTCGGCTCGGCGCCAGGTAAAAAGGGAAATCACCACCGATCGGGTCAGGGGATCCAGAGGCGCATTCGCACTCACCCGCAGCCCGTTCACTGTCAGCCAGAGTTCCATTACGCCTCCATCGGTTTATCCGGTGTGTTGGTGTTACTGCCCTGCCCGTTTTCCCGGTGTCGGTGGCCGTTATAGGCCACACGCATGGCGGCCATCGTCAGGCCAGAAGAATCACAGAGATCCTTAATCTGACCTGTTGCCTCAATATCCATTTCAAAACGGGCCTTTGGTGCGTTGATGAATCTGATGGTCTTTCCCGCACCATCAACGACAATGCCATTTCGGGTGAGGTGAACCTTCTGTCCGAGATCGTCATACAGTGCCGCCTCTCCACCTTTCAGACCTTTCAGCCGGTACCGGCGGTCGGCAACCACGATAGCGACACCGTGAGAACGATCGCCATCGGGAAAGAGCACAATCGCCTCTGCTCCAGGTGTTGCCCGCGCAGTAAATCCATAGGGTTCGAGATGCTCGATGCCGCCTTTGGATTCACCCGCGATCAGTGAAACATCCACCATCTGACATTTCGCCGCAGCATTAATGCTTTTCACGACTGCCCGACCAATCAGGCTGAGGAGCTGTCGCTGCAAACCGGGTACTGACCAGGTCTAGCTTTAATGCGGTACCACACTGGGTGTAATTCTCACGACCGGTAATCTGAATCAGACCACGTCCGCGATATTTCCAGCCATCGCCCGGTGAGTTATTTCCCATGCGGCCACCGTATACTAGGTTGGCAATTTGCGGCTGGTGCGCAACCTGTCGTTCATCAATACGACCGAGCATTTCGCACTGGTACACCGTCAGTCGTGCGCCGAACGTTTTCTTCAGTCCATCAACGGAGTAATTAAAGCTTTCCTTCAGGGATGAGAAGCCATTCGATTCATGGCCCACCTGCGCGATAAACATCGCCTGGTCGTTCGTGGCTGTAATGCCAAATTCTTTCATCGCCGTGTCAATATACTGAAACCAGCGCGCAGCGAGCCCGGCGCTGATACCAGCCGCCTGCTGAAATTGTGATTGGTTCATTAATACCTCAGTTGATCAACCAGACGCGCTACGTTGCCTCTGACGGCCACCAGCACAGAAAGAAAGATGATATTGGCCCCGATAGTGGCCCACGATGAATGAGGGTAAATTCCACAAAGATAGGCTAATGGCACCGCACTGTAGATGACTGTGATTAGCCATGCCAGCCGCGAAACCCACGGACGATGCCGGGAATCTCCCCGGCGGTAAAACATCAGGGTTATCACTACCCCGACGCAGAGCAGCGCGTTAACAGTCGCTGTCGGATCATTTAGCACCACCAGAACCTCCCCGGCGCGTTATAAGCGCCACCAGCGAGCCGATATCCTGGTTATTCAGGAACGTCAGGATTTTGACGGCTAATGCGGAAATGATTACGGCACCAATGGCATCCAGAGGTTTATCGCTGTAACCAGTCAGGGCTGCCAGCTTTGAACCCACCAGCCCAGAACAAATAATCCCGGCGATATACGAAACAACGAAATACGCCAGCCGGCGGGTTGCGCTCATGTCTGAGGCTGTTGCTATGTAGAACACAGCCCCCGCAAATGCGCCAAATACCACACCGTAATCAGTTCCGGTCAGCAGTCCATAGACACTGGCACCCGTCAGGGCTCCACCAGCTAACCCAGTGCCGGAAATCGGATCGGACATTTAGCCCCCTCTCTTATTACTGTGAATCCTCTCAGAAATAGAAATGAGGGGAATTGAGATCAGGCCGCGGGCTCTTATGTCAAAGTGAAAGTAAGGAGTGATTCCCGGAGCCTGAATTGGATGGTCACCACAGCTACGAAGCCATGGTGTCAGTTAAGAATTGTTTAGACTTTCTATTTCGCCGACCGTTAGAATAAATCGCTCGAGTTCAGGCTAAGCACCCAGCACCCAGCACCCAGCACCCAGCATGCTGCTGAGTATGGTTAAGCCTCATCTGTTCTGCTACCTAAAAACAACAAGACCCCGACGATGCGAGGTTTTAATGATTAAGTTGTTCGGCCAAGTGGCAACCCTTAACAGGGTACGATAGTTTTTGCGTACGCGTTAGCTTTTTAATATGATATCAACATCCTGATACACCGACATTTAAGGGATTTTTATGCTCAATGGTATTGGAATTCAAAATTTGCGAAGTTTTTCGCAGTACGCACACAGTGAACTTAAGCCATTAACTGTTTATTTGGGCCGCAATAGCAGCGGGAAAAGTTCTCTTATAAGATTATTTCCTTTATTGCGTCAATCAGTAGAAGAAACCACTACTGGACCAATTTTATGGTATGGCAGATATGTAGACTATGGAAATTTTAATGAAGCAATTCACAAAAGTAGCGAATCAGAAGAAATTATTAAACTTCAATTCGATCTCACATTAGACACAACACCACATAACGTTTGGTACAAATTAAATGACCCAAATAGGTTCCCACAACTTGATTTTAGATTAAAAATCCACCTATCAGAACAAAACCAAAAAACATATGCCAAGTCTATTTCATTTGAAATTGATGGTTCAACAATAGAAGTCGTACCAGACTTCGAAAATGAATCAACAACTATTCATGCTCGAGGATTAGTTTCAGGATGTTTCCTCAAAACAGAAGCTACTTCTAAAAAAGATTATAAATTTTTGCCTATACTTTCATGGATCACTGACACAGGAAAGAAAAGCAGCATAAAAGAAATACCTGAAGTTAATAAATCTTTGCGTGCAGAATACACAGCCTACATGTCTCGCAATCTATTCCGTGAAAAAGAGAATGCACACAATAAAATAATCTGCAGATTCGCAGCCAAGCAATTAAAAAAGTTTTTTCATCATAATACCAAACCAGAAACCATTTCAGATGAACTATTTGATGTTAGAGCTTACTCCAAAGACAGGCTTGAACACGGAGTATTATCTCTTTTTAAGGGACATAATTACTTTACAAAACAAATGCAAAACCCAGAAATTCGACAAGAATTTCTCGACATACTTCACCCTTTAATTTTATTAAAAAACTACAACTCTATTGCTGATTTGATTAATAGCAGTTTAACGAGATCACTTCTTTCTGTAAAATATCTAGCTCCCATCCGAGCTAATACAGAGCGTTTCTACAGATTTCAAGATTTGCAAGTTGAAGAAATGGACCATACAGGTTCAAATCTAGCAATGATTTTAAATTCTTTCAGTGAATCTGAAACAGCAAAATTCCAAAAATGGACAAACGAAAACTTTGGTTTTGTTTCATTTGTAACTACAGATGGTTCTCATTATGCCATAAAAATAAAAACTGAAAATGATAATGAAGAACACAATATCAGTGATATGGGCTATGGCTACTCACAAGTATTACCAATCATAATGTCTATCTGGCTTGAAATTATGAGCGAAGATAATAGAAGTGATGAGGTTATATTTGTCATTGAACAACCAGAGTTGCACCTTCATCCTGCGTATCAGTCCAAAGTTGCATATTTATTCGCTAAAGTCATAAATGCAGCAAAAGAATCCGACAAAAATGTCAAATTTATATTTGAAACACACAGTCAATCAATGATTGATGCGATAGGTAATTGTATTCAAGATAAAATCATTGACAAAGAAGATGTTAACATAATGATTTTCGAAAAATGCAAAGAGAAAGGTAGTACTGCTTTTACAGCCAACTTTGACGATGAGGGATACTTTACTAATTGGCCTGTGGGATTTTTCTCTGGGGAATAATATGTTAATAGAAATTATAAATACAGATGCAATAAATTTAAATGATGAAACCTTGCATCCATCGCTAATTAATCTCTTTTGTGCATTCAGAGAAGGGAAACATCTTTTACTGTCAGACGAGGTTTTTTTAAATAAAGTTGCCGATCATGCTGAATTGGGCAATTTAACTTGTAATACAGCAAAATTTCTTTCCTCGAAAATCATTGAGTACATGCAACTGAAAGAAAAGTTAAATTATTATTGTAAAGTTGACATGTCTTTCGCATCTACACAGGCAACGCAAAATAACCAACAGGATAAGTTTTTCACTGTGGGCTATAAATATTTCAATGATTCTGCAAACATACAGATCCCCAAACTCCTTTGTGAAGATTTGAATGATTCTAAATTATATAATCTAATATCTAAATATTATCGCTTAGGGAATGGTTTTCGCGGCATTGACGTAAAGTTTGAAACCTGTAATGGTGGTGGAGCTAACACAAAATATAATTTTGAGATGATAAAACAATCAAGTAAATTATGCCTTTGCCTGTTAGATAGTGACAAGAAACACCCAAAATCAGGAGTGGGTTCTACTGCATCAAAATTTAATGTTCAAAGCGATAGCGCAACTTGCAAACATTATATAATGGAACCTCATGAGATCGAGTCTCTAATTCCTCTTGGTGTCATAGAAATTGGTTTATTAGATAAATCAATTCAAAACTCATACTTACATTCTTACGAACAGATATTTGCTGCAACCAAATACAAACCCAATGCCAAGCTTTACTTTGATCATAAAGAGGGACTAACTGTTTCAGGGGCTATTGAAATGGATGGTAAATATAATGATAATTATTGGCAAGATATCTTCAAAAATGCACAAACACTAAGAAAAAAGGGGTGTTTAGAAAAATTACAGTGCGAATGCACCCCACCATGCATAGCAATCCCTGGGTTCGGAACCGGAATTTTAGAAGCGAGCACAAACATTATTGACAAAATGAGTCATATTAAATTAACAGAAATTATGCCCCCCATACTTTTAGCTGAGTGGAATAAAATAGGTTTAAAATTGACAAGCTGGGGTTGTTCATCCCCCAACCGTCCTAGAACATCATAGTTTTACTAAAGACCAAGCAGTAGCCTCAACAAACGCTACTGCTACTTTTAATTTGGTTCTAATAAACCCCTCTGAGCACTTTTTTATTTTAGCTATTTTCCGTAATGATAAACCAATCACAAAGTGAGCTATCAAAAGTTCATACTCATCAGGTTTATACTTCCGTAGCTTTGCCACGCAACCATCGATCATAATACCTTCATCATCATCACACTGGAAGCGTGATTTTTTACCATGTGGTAAGAGTCCTTTAAAACCAGCTGCAATTGGTTGCCAGTCCACGCCGCTATTCTCCGCTGCAGCCCATGCTCCCCAGCGTTCTAAAACTTCATACATTTCACTCATCAGTTTTCTCCACAAATTTAACCCAAAACACCAACTGCTAGCGCGCGATCGATAAAACGAAACAGCAGCTCCAGTTGTGAGCCATGCTTCTGTTCGAATGCCGGTACATCGGCGTGCAACTCGTCGTGGCACTCTCTGCATAGAGGAAACACGAAGAGGTCGTGGGCTTTTGTTGCTGTACCGCCCATACCGTGCCCTACGATATGGTGTGGATCATCTGCTGGTCGCCGGCAACATTCACATGGCTGCGTTTTAACCCAGCGGGTGTATGTCTCATTTACCCAACGGCGGCGCTTTGGCCTGAGCATGAAGGATTCAGGTGACTCCGGATCAACCTTGAGCGTGAGAACCTTCTTCGCCCTTTCCTGCACAATGCTGGTGGCTGAAACGGAAGGCACGATGTCACTTTCTCTCATGACTGACTGGGTTTTCTCATCAGGAAGGCGTAGCCCCTTGTGCGCAACGCTTTCCGGGATAACATCAGCCAGGTCGTTCCTGACCATCCACCAGCACAGTTCCGGTAGAGTCAGGACATGCGCCTCTGAAAAACCAGAATCGCGGCTAATGACTGATAAAATCCAGGATACCAGGTTTCCTGCCGCTATACCTGCAAGCTGTTCGGTACTCTGACCAGACAGAATGTGATCACAATGCCAGCAAAGGCGAATACTTCCCGGCTGGTGCCGCATTGTCGTGAAGTTCTTGTCGTGCCACGTTGCGTGTGGCCACTGACATTCGAAGCGGGAACTTAGCCAGTGTTCGAGGGAAGGAAGCCCACCGGCGCGCTGAATGACCCGCTCATGTTCAAACACCGGTCGCATCACCGGATCATCAGCCAGCGGCTGAATGGCTGCTGGCACAGCCCCGGTATTGAATGACGCCATTTCTTCAGGTTCAGGCTCGAGTAAAACACGCCCGCGCATGAAGAGTGGCATCAGCTTCGCGCCAGGACGGAATAATACGACCCCCATACGATGGGCGATTTCAGGGGTTAACAAGGCCCTCACGCTGCCTGCCCCTGAGCGATATGTTCCGCCCATAATCCACCGATCCAGCGCACGCCTTTGGCAGTGAAACGCGTCTGACTGAATGCGTGATTTGATGTCATTGAGGTTCCCGTCTTAACCTCGAATCGCCCCGCTGAGATGTGTTGTGCCATGGGGGTAAGCGTGCCGCCGAGGCGGTACAGGATGTCGCGTTCAATAAGAAACAGGCGGAATTCGGTTTCCTTCGCGTTAAGCAACTTTGCGACCTGGCGAAATGACATCGAGCCTTTTGCTGAACAATAACGATCAACAAACTCAACCTTTGGTGCGGCGGCCGCCAGCTGGATGGTCAGTTGCTCTTTCTGTTCGGCTAAATCAGCAGCCAGGCGCAGTGCTTCCGGCAATGAGCGGGGAACACTGACACTCTGCCCTTCCTCCAGTTCCTGCCAGCGGTCGACAACCGCAGCAGTGAATTCGGGCGACAGTCTGGCAACTATCACCAGAGAATCGCGTTTGTTAAAACGGTACTCCTGATACACATTGCCGTTATGCTCAAAATCGAACTGCGCCAACGGCGCGGTTATCGGCGTTATCCAAATCATCAACATCTGCCAGTGGTACAAATACGCCCTGAGAATGACGTGCAACAGCATCAGCGATATGAGTTGAACCACCAGCACGCTGTAGAACCATCGCCCAGCCCATAGGGAAGATCTGATCCCCGTCGACACGGAGGCGGTTAAACATCGCGTTCTCTGTTACTCCTAACCATTCCGCTGCCTCGGCATAACCACCAGGCAGATCGGTAATCGTCTTTTTAATCGCGGCCACCAGCCAGGCTGGCTGACGTTCGACTTTCCAAATAGGTTCTTTACCCACGGCTAACCCCTAGTCTCTGTGGTTGGAATTAGTTCAATGATTCACTAGGCTTTTCATAAAGCGCTGGTCGGAATGACAATTTTCCATCGGTACGGTATGCAGCTTCTGCTGCTCGACCTTTTGGAATCAGGCGACCTGGTCGGTTTCTCCACTGATAAACGGCCTCGCTCGTGATGCCAAAAAATGCAGCCACTTTTTCTGCGCTGCCGAAGTAGTTCTCTATTTCCTCAGTTGTCATATCCAGCTCCAAAGCTAAGTTTTATTAGATATTAAATTCAAATCTAATTTTGATCAACAAAAACTAAGATTACTTAGCTTTGTTTAACGTTGGAGCAGCAATGGAAACAGTTGGTCAGCGGATAAAATCCCTCAGAAGAATCACAAAAACCTCCCAGAAAGAGCTCGGGAAGTTTTGTGGTGTCAGCGATGTTGCTGTCGGGTATTGGGAAAAAGATGTGAATGTACCTGGTGGAGAAGCGTTGTCAAAACTGGCCAGGTTCTTCAATACCTCCATCGATTACATTCTTTATGGAACTGAATTCGAAGGAAATCTCATTACAA
The DNA here is from genome assembly GCF_016811995.1 of Citrobacter sp. R56. GTDB lineage: Bacteria > Pseudomonadota > Gammaproteobacteria > Enterobacterales > Enterobacteriaceae > Citrobacter_D > Citrobacter_D enshiensis. The sequence continues at coordinate 2,009,521 of NZ_CP069159.1, read as the reverse complement.
AAATGCGCAGAATCCCTGTCCTTTCATGGGTTCAGGCCGGTCTGTTTACTGAATCAAAACCCGCCGACATCCTGACCGATGCAGAAAGGTGGGTCGAGACGTCGCTTAGAATTGGAGATAGTTCGTTTGCTCTGGATGTTAAAGGCGACTCCATGACAAACCCTAATGGCCTGCCAACCATTCCAGAAGGGGCCACAGTCATTGTTGATCCTGATGCTGAGCCCATGCACGGTAAGATTGTCGTGGCCAGAATTGATGGTACGAACGAAGCAACCGTAAAAAAACTTGTTATCGACGGCCCGCAGAAATTTCTAGTCCCTCTAAATCCTCGTTACCCCAACATCCCTATTAACGGGAACTGCCTGATCATCGGTGTCGTTAAAGGCGTTCAGTACGAACTCTAAGTAACCTATCTTCCATTCCCCCACACCAAGCTAAGTTTAGCTTGGTGTTTTCACTTGACCATAAAACTAAGTTAAGTTAGATTTTATTCATCAATAGCGGAGAGGCAGGACGCCCACTAAGTAGCCGGCGGTGGCGTATGAATGACCGGATGATTCGCTAACAGGTATCTTCGGGAGGGGTTACGGGCTGGAGTGACTACCAGCATCGACAGCTCTATCCGACGAAACGGAACCGTCTAACCCGCGGTTGTCGGTGAAAAGTACCGTAGGGATGCCAGCTAGTCACTGGCCCCCGCCCGAAGATTCCTACCACCGCGCCTGATGTGGTTAAAAGCAGGCCAAAGCAATAAGTAGTACATCCCTGTTCTGGCGGCCCGGTGTTTTCCCGTTTGTCCGGTCACCGCCAGCCTTTTTCAGGGCACAACATGCAAGCGCACTCCTTCACTTACCAGTTATGGGTGACAGGTGTGAAATAGGCGGAGTGCGCTTCCAGTTGTGGTAATTGCGGCTCAGCGCTCGTGACGTGGCCATCACATTCAACCTTAAAAATGAATGCGTTCCTGATAAGTGTACGTCGCCAGTCCCGGCCAGGCTGGCAGGTGGAGGCACCACCGCCACAACTTCGAGTATGGAGAAAACCAACAGGCGATTGCAGTCGCCCGTTGCACTAAGTGCCTCTTGATGGGGTATTTACTGAAACGAAACCTTAATTTTTAGTCGCCTTTTGGCGAGGGATTTGTGCAACCAAAATCTGCGCGGTGCAGCGCGCCAATATGGAGAAAGCTATGAGCTACATTCAGACATTATCTGGCAAACACTTTAATTACCTCGATATCCAACAGGACAATATAGTGATCGAGGATATCGCTACAGCGCTGTCTCATATCTGCCGCTTTGCTGGGCATCTTCCTGAGTTTTACAGCGTCGGCCAGCATAGTGTTTTAACCAGCCACCTCGTGCCACAGGAATTTGCCTTAGAAGCACTGCTGCACGATGCCGCCGAAGCCTACCTGCAGGATATTCCCTCACCGCTTAAGCGTCTGCTGCCGGATTACCAGGCCATCGAAGCACGAGTGGACGCAGCGATTCGCCAAAAATTCGGGTTACCGGCTGAGCAACACCCAACCGTGAAATATGCCGATCTGGTAATGCTCGCCAGCGAACGCCGAGATTTTGAGATTGACGAAGGTTCTGTGTGGCCCTGCCTCGAGGGCGTAATACCTACGGATCTATTCATCATCAACCCTGTCCGCCCTGGCCAGTCCTACGGCATGTTCATCAACCGGTTTAGCGAGCTAGCAGGGAGCCAGTCATGAGCCACCTGAAAGTGAATGAACTTGTGGCAGCCGCACATGTGGCTGCGCCAGACCTTCCACCAGCAGCAGCCGAATTAATGCAAAGCCTGGCAGCACGGCTTGATGTCACTTTTAGCGCGTTGAAAGAGGCAATGGATCAGCGCGGTAAATTGGCTACGGATAGTGCGGCGCTGAAATGTTTTATCCACAGCGATTGCTATGTTGCGCATATTGAAACAGAAACATTCTACGAATCGGAGTGTACACGCTACGTCAGCGCTGACGGGTTCGAACCAGAAACGCCAGCCACCGACGCTTTCCTGGCTGAAGTGCGGGCTCAGGGTGTGGAGAGCGCTGGAGAATACCTGAAACAGTATGCCCAGGGATTGCATGAAGAAGCCCGATTAGTTCTGCAGGATGCCAGTGAGCTTTGTAATGGCTTCGCCGCACAGCTTCGCCAGGAGGCCAAATGAGCATCAACACCAAAGCGCTGAATTACGACCCTGCCGATCCTGACAAGATGCGTTTACCGGCTGGTGTGACATGTGGTAATTGCCATCACATTCGCCGCTGCAAAGCTATGTTTGGTCACACTGAGTCAGACACCTATTGCGACTGGTCACCATCCCGATTTATCGCTAAAAAACCCGAAGGGGAGGCAGCCCAATGACACTCAACAAACAGGCGCTGCTAATCGAAAACGGTCAACTGGTCGCCGATACGCTCCGGCACTTAGCCGATAACGAAATTGACTCAGATTATTTTGCTATCACCTCAACGAATGAAAACGGAACCGAGATTGAGCATGAACTGGTTATCACCGATTACGCGTTACAGGCTGCCGGAACGGTAGACGAATTGGTTAGGGCGCTGGAAGCCGCAGAGAAGCGCATAGCAGAACTGGAGGCGAGGACCGTTACTCTCCCAAAAGAGTTAAACAGTTACGGCGGTGTGAAAATTTATCGTCCGAGTGACGTTATCGAAGCACTCCGCGCCGCTGGCATCAAAATCAAAGGAGAGTGAGATGGCTAAGTCACCGATGAAATTCATGCTTCGGGCGTGGAACAAAGAGCTGAAAAATCCAGGGTGGGGAATGGGAAACCGGAAGCACCGCAAAGCCTGCGCCCGTGATTGGGCTGGGGCCAGCATTGAAATCGATGCTGATATTCACGATCAGGCTGAGGCTGATGACCGCTTGGCAGAAGAACTCACTGACTGGAATGACTAACCAATGACAACTATTACCATGACATTCACCAAAGAACAGCTTGTTGCATCAGCGCATTCCCGCATTGAGTTTGCAGAGATGATGCTGACTGGCGAGTTAGAACCTCTCAAAGAGCGCACGTGGTCAATTGAGTTGGAGCTAGCGCGTATCGCGATGGCATCGCTGGAGGCTGATAGTAACATCAACAACCACCCGGCACACTCCCCTCTGACATCCCGTCGTCTTCACCAGATGCGCGACATACTCAGCAAAGCCGCAGCACAACGTGACGGTGGAGATATTGGCTATGCGATGTCTGACGCGGTGAAGCTGATTAATGAGGTGATTTTAGCCAGAAATTCTGAGCCCGTTGCATGGATGCACGTTAACAGTGTTGGCGAACGTGCAATTTCATACGGCAATCCTAGTAATGGCGGTTGGGATATTTCAGGCTGGGACTCTGAGCCTTTATACAAATCCGCGCTACATGGTTTGCTTACTATCACCAATACTGATATTTGATTTTACATCCCGGGTGCAGCCGGGCTAGTGGAGAGACTAATGTCGCGAATGATCCCCCTACTTGACTGGGCAAAGGAAGAGTTTGGTGAGCTCGCACCAAGTGAACGAGTTCTAAAAGGGTACGCAAAAGGCAAAATGATGGTTCCACCAGCCATAAAAGTAGGTCGGTGCTGGATGGTCGATCGTAATGCTCGCTTTGTTGGTGCGCTTGCGGAACCGAAACTTCCCGTGAATGCCAGCCCAAGACTACAACGGATTATTGCTGATGGCTGCTAGACCGCGTTCTCACAAGATTTCTATCCCAAACTTGTACTGTAAGCTGGATAAACGCACCGGCAAGGTTTACTGGCAATATAAACACCCCATTTCAGGTCGTTTTCACAGCCTTGGAACTGATGAATCCGAGGCTAAGCAAGTTGCCACAGAAGCAAACACAATTATTGCCGAGCAGCGAACCAGGCAGATCCTAAGTGTGAATGATCGTCTGGCGAGGATGAAAGGCAGACGTACCGATATAACGGTAACTGAGTGGCTCGATAAATACATGGACATTCAGGAGGAAAGACTGAAAAACAACGAACTTAAACCTAATTCCTATCGTCAAAAAGGTAAGCCTGTTCGTTTATTCAGAGAACATTGCGGTCTGCAACATCTGAAGGATATTTCAGCACTCGATATTGCCGAAATAACCGATGCAGTAAAAGCAGAGGGACACAATCGCATGGCTCAAGTTGTCAGAATGGTGTTCATTGATATTTTTAAAGAGGCGCAACATGCCGGACACGTTGCCCCTGGATACAACCCTGCACAAGCCACAAAGCAACCGAGAAATAGAATAACGAGGCAGCGCCTTTCTTTTGATGAATGGAGTGTTATTTATAAGACGGCAGAGCAGCAACAGCCTTATCTTCAGTGCGGTATGTTATTAGCCATAATTACTGGTCAGCGTCTGGGTGATATATGCAATATGAAGTTCGCCGATGTATGGGATGAAATGTTGCATATTGAACAGGAAAAAACAGGCTCTCGTCTGGCTATTCCGTTAGATCTTAAATGCGATGTGCTGGGACTTACGCTCAGAGATGTCATCTCAAAATGCCGGGATGCTGTCGTCAGTAAATACCTTGTTCATTTCAGGCATACCACATCCCAGGCAAATAGAGGTGATCGGGTATCGAGCAGCAGCCTGACATCCACCTTCAAAAAAGCCAGAGACAAAAGTGGCTTAGAGTGGAAAAACGGTACTCCCCCAACCTTCCACGAACAACGTTCATTATCCGAACGCCTGTATCGTGAACAAGGGCTGGATACTCAGAAGTTACTGGGACATAAATCCAAAAAAATGACCGATAAATATAATGATGATCGAGGAAAAGACTGGGTCATTGTTGGGATGAAAACGGGGTAAAAACGAGGGTATTTTGGGGAAGAGTTTTGGGGAAAGTTTTGGGGAAGAATTTTCAATGGCATAAAAAAACGGGAACCAACCGGCTCCCGTTCTCACACAACCCAGAAACTGGATTACATGTTTTCGATGATCGCGTCACCAAACTCTGAACATTTCAGCAGTTTAGCGCCGTCCATCAGACGTTCGAAGTCATAGGTAACGGTCTTCGCGGCGATCGCGCCTTCCATACCTTTAACAATTAAATCAGCGGCTTCGAACCACTGCATGTGGCGCAACATCATTTCGGCAGACAGAATAATTGAACCCGGGTTCACTTTATCCTGGCCTGCATACTTCGGTGCCGTACCGTGGGTAGCTTCAAACAGTGCACATTCGTCACCGATGTTTGCGCCCGGCGCGATACCAATACCGCCCACTTGAGCTGCCAGCGCATCGGAGATGTAGTCACCGTTCAGGTTCATACACGCGATAACGTCGTACTCAGCCGGACGCAACAGGATCTGCTGCAGGAACGCATCGGCGATCACGTCTTTAACCACGATCTCTTTGCCGGTGTTCGGGTTCTTGATTTTAACCCACGGGCCGCCATCGATCAGTTCGCCACCGAACTCTTCACGCGCTAACTGGTAACCCCAGTCTTTGAACGCGCCTTCGGTGAACTTCATGATGTTGCCTTTGTGCACCAGGGTCACAGAATCGCGATCGTTAGTGATTGCATATTCAATCGCCGCACGCACCAGACGTTTAGTCCCTTCTTCGGAGCACGGTTTGATACCAATGCCACAATGTTCCGGGAAGCGAATTTTCTTCACGCCCATCTCTTCACGCAGGAATTTAATCACTTTCTCTGCATCAGCAGAGTCTGCTTTCCATTCGATACCCGCGTAGATGTCTTCAGAGTTTTCACGGAAGATGACCATGTCGGTCAGTTCAGGATGTTTAACCGGGCTTGGGGTGCCCTGATAATAACGAACCGGACGCAGACAGACGTACAGGTCAAGTTCCTGACGCAGTGCAACGTTCAGAGAGCGAATACCGCCACCGACTGGGGTCGTCAGGGGACCTTTAATGGCGACGCGGTAATCACGAATCAGATCCAGGGTTTCAGTCGGCAGCCAGACGTCCTGACCGTATACCTGAGTGGATTTCTCACCGGTGTAGATTTCCATCCAGGAGATTTTACGCTCGCCTTTATAGGCTTTCTCGACTGCAGCATTCACAACTTTGATCATCGGAGGGGTTACATCAACACCGATGCCGTCGCCTTCAATGAATGGGATAATCGGATTGTGCGGCACGTTCAGTTTGCCGTTTTGCAGGGTGATCTTTTTGCCTTCAGCCGGAACAACTACTTTACTTTCCATTCACCTCTCCTTCGAGCGCTTCTGGTTTGCTCGTCTGTCATCACGCTGCATGTGCAATTGCGTCCTGCTACACGGATGCGTTAGAGCAATTTTTTGTTAATGTTTTGTAATGAGCGTGTCAATACTACCCTATTGTTTGTCGCCATGAAAGACACTCGTTATTAGGCTATAATGCGTCAATTGATAAGGCCTGAAAATACCATGCAAAAAACATCTTTTAGAAATCACCGCCTTGAGCGATTCAGCTCACGACAAACCACCAGGCAGCGCAAAGAAAACCAGCCAAAACGCGTGGTTTTGTTCAATAAACCTTACGATGTTTTGCCGCAATTTACCGATGAAGCGGGCCGCAGCACGTTGAAAGATTTTATTCCCGTGCAGGGTGTCTATGCCGCAGGCCGTCTCGACAGGGACAGCGAAGGGCTTTTAGTGCTCACTAACGACGGCGCATTGCAGGCACGACTCACGCAGCCAGGCAAACGCACCGGCAAAATATATTATGTGCAGGTTGAAGGGGAACCCGGCAGTGAAGCGCTGAATGCCCTGCGTCACGGCATTACGCTGAATGATGGCCCCACTCTACCCGCAGGCGTGGATATGGTGGCTGAACCGGAATGGCTATGGCCAAGAAACCCGCCGATTCGCGAACGCAAAAATATTCCTACCACGTGGCTTAAAATCACGTTATATGAAGGCCGTAATCGCCAGGTTCGCCGAATGACCGCCCATGTCGGGCATCCGACGCTGCGGCTGATCCGCTACGCTATGGGCGACTATACGCTCGATGGACTGGCGAACGGCGAGTGGCGGGAACATCTGTCGTCACACAGTGTCTGACGAAGCACATTAACCGACATCATCAGGGATGAAGAATTATGGGTAGCCGTGTTATCGCCGCGTTAGTGTTATCCGTTGTATCGCCATTTTGCGTTGCAAAGCAGGACTGTGACGTTATTGCGGGCGACAGCGCAGGCGCGGCGGAATATCTTTATGAAACCGCCGAGGTGAAAACGAACTCTCGCCTGCATTTCTATTCTGCGCCACATTCGGAATGCCGACTCCCCGCCCATTTGATCAACGGCGACACGGTGGAAGTCCTGAGAAGCCAGCAAATCAAGCAATCGAAAGATGCCCCCATCCAGACGTTTCGCTACATCCGTTATCGTGATGCTAAAGGCTTGTTTGCAACCGGATGGGTCACCGCTGAAGGTCTGGCTCCCGTGGCGAATCCCTTGCCTGTAAACGAAACCTGTCAACAGTGGGCGAATAACGCAATGCCCGGGCGGGTCCGGCACGCACCGACCACGAATAACCATTACCAGGTTCAGGGGAGTGGGCGCGCCTCTTTTTATACGATGCCGGATGAGCAGTGTCGCAATGCCTCCCTATTCCTGATCCCAGACGACGTTGTTTCCGCCCAAGAACAATCAGAAGATGATTTTCTTGAGGTCGTGTATTACACCGCCGATCGCCGCGCCGTTCGCGGCTGGTTAAAGAAATCGCAGTTGCAGCCTGTAAACAACGGTGATCGTTATCGCGATGATATCAATCCGTTATCTACGGATAAGGCGACACGCATTGCCACACTCAATTTGCGTCACGACTATCAATGTGTCTTTTATGAGAGCTGGAACGCGAAAAAGGCCATTGAGTTTATCGTGCGCGAAGACCATCAGGCCGCGTTGTGCCGTGGGGGCGCCGATCCCGCAACCTCTCCGCCAACGGCCTACATTAGTATCGATAAGACCAGCGGCGAGATTAGCTGGCCGGATGTCGCTGAAGGATTTAAAGAAGAATAAGAGGTAACCGATGTTTAAACCGCACGTCACCGTCGCCTGCATTGTGCATGCAGAAGGAAAATTTTTAGTCGTTGAGGAAACCATCAACGGCAAAGCGCTGTGGAACCAGCCCGCCGGGCATCTGGAAGCGGATGAGACATTAGCCGAGGCCGTCGCGCGTGAACTGTGGGAAGAGACCGGCATCAGCGCGCAGCCTCAGCACTTTATTCGTATGCACCAGTGGATTGCCCCTGATAAAACGCCGTTCTTACGTTTTCTGTTTTGCATTGAGCTTGCCAATATGTGCGATACCGAACCCCATGACAGCGATATAGATTGCTGCCGCTGGGTGAGTGCACAAGAGATACTCAATGCGCCAAACCTGCGTTCTCCGCTGGTTGCCGAGAGTGTGCGCTGTTACCAGAGCGGGCAACGTTATCCCCTCGCGATGATCGGTGAATTTAACTGGCCGTTTACAGAGGGTGTCAAGTAAATGGCTGCGTGATAGAATATGCCGCCTTGAAGTTCAATGTCGTGAGTATTCCAATGTCTGAAAGCCCAAAAAAAGTGATCGTCGGCATGTCCGGCGGTGTCGATTCCTCCGTTTCTGCCTGGCTGTTGCTGCAACAGGGTTATCAGGTAGAAGGCCTGTTCATGAAGAACTGGGAAGAGGACGACGGTGAGGAATATTGCACAGCGGCCGCCGATCTTGCGGATGCTCAGGCCGTCTGCGATAAGCTCGGCATTGAACTGCATACCGTAAACTTTGCTGCAGAATACTGGGACAACGTTTTCGAACTCTTCCTCGAAGAGTACAAAGCCGGTCGTACGCCGAACCCGGATATTCTGTGCAATAAAGAAATCAAATTTAAAGCCTTCCTCGAATTTGCCGCTGAAGATTTAGGTGCCGATTACATCGCCACCGGTCACTACGTGCGCCGTGCCGATGTAGACGGCAAAAGTCGCCTGCTTCGTGGCCTTGATGGCAATAAAGACCAGAGCTATTTCCTCTATACGCTCGGCCATGAGCAGATCGCGCAAAGTCTGTTCCCTGTAGGTGAACTTGAGAAACCGCAGGTACGCAAAATTGCCGAAGATCTGGGGCTCATCACCGCGAAGAAAAAAGATTCCACCGGTATTTGTTTTATCGGTGAACGTAAATTCCGTGAATTCTTAGGCCGTTACCTCCCGGCACAACCCGGCAAAATTGTCACTGTTGACGGCGATGAGATCGGGCAGCATCAGGGGTTGATGTACCACACCCTTGGCCAGCGCAAAGGTCTGGGGATTGGCGGAACCAAAGAAGGTTCTGAAGATCCGTGGTATGTCGTAGACAAAGATGTTGAGAACAACATTCTGGTTGTTGCTCAGGGTCATGAACACCCGCGTCTGATGTCTGTCGGGTTGATCGCGCAACAATTGCACTGGGTTGATCGCGAGCCGTTCAGCGGAACCCTGCGCTGCACGGTGAAAACCCGTTACCGTCAAACCGACATCCCTTGCACGGTTAACGCTCTGGACGACGATCGCATTGAAGTTGTCTTCGATGAGCCGGTTGCAGCCGTTACGCCGGGTCAGTCAGCGGTCTTTTACATGGGTGAAGTGTGTCTCGGCGGCGGTATTATCGAGCAGCGCCTGCCCCTGCCGGTATAATTATTCTCTTAGACTGATACAAGGAAGCAGTGATCGTGGCAAAGAATTTTTATGACATCACCCTCGCGCTGGCCGGTATTTGCCAGTCGGCACGCCTGGTGCAAGAACTGGCGCACCAGGGACACTGTGATGCCGATGCGCTACACGTTTCACTGAACAGCGTCATCGATATGAACCCCAGCTCTACGCTGGGCGTGTTCGGTGGCAGCGAGGCCAATCTGCGCCTCGGACTGGAGACCCTGCTCGGCGTGCTCAACGCCAGCAGCCGTCAGGGCTTAAACGCAGAGCTCACCCGCTACACCCTGAGCCTGATGGTGCTGGAGCGCAAACTGGCGGCAGCAAAAGGGGCGATGGATACGCTGGGCGAGCGAATCAACGGTTTACAGCGCCAGCTTGACCATTTTGATTTGCAGTCGGAAACGCTGATGAGCGCCATGGCGGGCATCTATGTTGACGTCATTAGCCCACTGGGGCCGCGCATTCAGGTGACCGGTTCTCCTGCTGTTCTGCAAAGTCCTCAGGTTCAGGCAAAAGTTCGCGCCTCTCTCCTTGCAGGTATCCGTGCGGCCGTGCTCTGGCATCAGGTTGGCGGAGGCCGTCTGCAATTAATGTTTTCTCGCAATCGTCTGACCACTCAGGCCAAACAAATTCTTGCTCATTTAACCCCGGAGTTATGATTTATGGAATTATCCTCACTGACCGCCGTTTCCCCTGTCGATGGACGCTACGGCGATAAAGTCAGCGCGCTGCGCGGGATTTTCAGCGAATACGGTTTGCTGAAATTCCGTGTACAAGTTGAAGTACGCTGGCTGCAAAAACTGGCCGCGCACGCAGCGATCAAGGAAGTTCCTGCTTTTGCTGCCGACGCAAACGGTTTCCTTGATACTATCGTGGCAAACTTCAATGAAGAAGATGCTTCACGTATCAAAACCATTGAGCGCACGACAAACCACGACGTGAAGGCAGTAGAGTATTTCCTGAAAGAAAAAGTGGCCGGAAACCCGGAACTGCATGCGGTTTCTGAATTCATCCACTTCGCCTGCACCTCCGAAGACATCAACAACCTGTCTCACGCATTGATGCTGAAAACCGCCCGTGATGAAGTGATCCTTCCGTACTGGCGTCAACTGATTGATGGCATTAAAGATCTGGCCGTACAGTATCGCGATATTCCGCTGCTGTCGCGCACCCACGGCCAACCCGCCACGCCATCAACCATCGGTAAAGAGATGGCTAACGTGGCGTACCGTATGGAGCGCCAGTTCCGCCAGTTAAATCAGGTAGAAATTCTCGGTAAAATCAACGGCGCGGTCGGCAACTATAACGCCCACATCGCTGCGTACCCGGAAGTTGACTGGCACCAGTTCAGCGAAGAGTTCGTCACCTCGCTGGGCATCCAGTGGAACCCGTACACCACGCAGATCGAGCCGCATGATTACATCGCCGAGCTGTTTGATTGCATTGCCCGTTTTAACACCATTCTGATCGACTTTGACCGTGATGTCTGGGGTTACGTTGCCCTCAATCACTTCAAACAGAAAACCATCGCCGGTGAAATTGGTTCCTCTACCATGCCGCACAAAGTTAACCCGATTGACTTTGAAAACTCCGAAGGCAACCTGGGCCTGTCTAACGCGGTACTGCAACATCTGGCGAGCAAACTGCCGGTATCCCGCTGGCAGCGTGACCTGACAGACTCTACCGTACTGCGTAACCTGGGTGTCGGTATCGGCTATGCGCTGATCGCCTACCAGTCCACCCTGAAAGGCGTGAGCAAACTGGAAGTGAACCGCGATCGTCTGCTGGACGAACTGGATCACAACTGGGAAGTGCTGGCGGAGCCGATCCAGACCGTCATGCGTCGTTACGGCATTGAAAAACCGTATGAGAAGCTGAAAGAGCTGACCCGCGGTAAGCGCGTCGATGCCGAAGGCATGAAGCAGTTTATCGACGGTCTGGCACTGCCGGAAGAAGAGAAAGTTCGCCTGAAAGCCATGACCCCGGCCAACTACATTGGTCGCGCCATCACCATGGTTGACGAGCTGAAGTAAATACCTTGCCCGGTGGCGCTGACGCTTACCGGGCCTACGATCGTGTAGGCCTGATAAGGTGTTCGCGCCGCCATCCAACACGTCCCTCCCCTCCGGTTTAGTCAATGTTTATCCCCACAACAACATAATCGCGTTAAACTATTCATACCATTTACTTAGGGAGAAAAGAGAATGCGCGTACTGGTTGTTGAGGATAATGCATTGTTACGCCACCACCTGAAGGTTCAACTGCAGGATTTAGGACACCAGGTGGATGACGCAGAAGACGCAAAGGAAGCCGATTATTACCTTAACGAACATCTGCCTGATATTGCGATTGTCGATTTAGGTCTCCCGGATGAAGATGGTCTGTCCCTTATCCGCCGCTGGCGTAGCAACGAGGTTTCTCTGCCCGTCCTCGTATTAACCGCGCGTGAAGGCTGGCAGGACAAAGTCGAAGTGCTCAGTGCCGGGGCCGACGACTACGTGACAAAACCGTTTCATATTGAAGAGGTGATGGCACGTATGCAGGCGTTGATGCGCCGCAACAGTGGCCTGGCCTCCCAGGTGATTTCACTGCCACCTTTTCAGGTCGATCTCTCCCGCCGCGAACTGTCGGTCAATGACGAAGTGATTAAGCTGACGGCGTTTGAGTACACCATTATGGAAACGCTGATCCGCAATAATGGCAAAGTCGTCAGTAAAGATTCGTTGATGTTGCAGCTTTACCCGGATGCCGAACTCCGTGAAAGCCATACTATTGATGTACTTATGGGGCGCCTGCGCAAAAAAATCCAGGCCCAGTACCCTAACGACGTGATCACTACCGTGCGTGGTCAGGGATATCTTTTCGAACTGCGCTAATGAATAAATTACTGCGTCACTTTTTTCCCCTGTCGCTGCGGGTCCGCTTTTTACTGGCGACGGCGGGCGTTGTGCTGGTCCTTTCCCTGGCTTACGGCATGGTGGCGCTGATCGGTTACAGCGTTAGCTTCGATAAGACAACGTTCCGCCTGCTGCGCGGGGAAAGCAATCTGTTCTATACCCTCGCAAAATGGGAAAACAACAAGCTTCAGGTAGAACTCCCTGAGCATCTCGATATGCAAAGCCCAACGATGTCATTGATTTATGACGAGAACGGCAAATTGTTATGGGCGCAGCGTGATGTGCCCTGGCTGGTCAAACAGGTTCACCCTGACTGGCTGAAAACCAATGGCTTTCACGAAATTGAAGCCGATGTCGACGCCACCAGCGCATTGCTGAGTGACGATCACTCCGTCCAGCAGCAGCTTAAAGAAGTGCGCGAAGATGACGACGATGCCGAAATGACCCACTCTGTGGCCGTGAATATTTACCCCGCCACCGCGCGCATGCCGCAACTCACTATCGTCGTTGTTGATACTATCCCCATCGAGCTGAAACGCTCTTATATGGTGTGGAGTTGGTTTATCTATGTGCTGGCCGCCAACCTGCTGTTGGTGATCCCCCTGCTGTGGGTCGCCGCCTGGTGGAGTCTGCGGCCTATTGAGGCGCTGGCGCGAGAAGTGCGTGAGCTGGAAGAGCATCATCGCGACATGCTTAACCCTGAAACCACACGCGAACTGACCAGCCTTGTGCGTAACCTCAACCGACTGCTAAAAAGCGAGCGCGAACGTTACGACAAATATCGCACGACCCTGACCGACCTCACGCACAGCCTGAAAACCCCACTGGCGGTGCTGCAAAGTACACTGCGTTCCCTGCGCAGCGAAAAGATGAGCGTCAACGAAGCCGAACCGGTGATGCTCGAACAAATTAGCCGTATTTCGCAGCAGATCGGCTATTACCTGCACCGCGCCAGCATGCGCGGCAGCGGTGTTTTGCTGAGCCGCGAACTGCATCCTGTCGCGCCGCTTCTGGATAATCTGACCTCTGCGCTGAATAAGGTCTACCAGCGTAAAGGGGTCAATATCAGTCTCGATATCTCGCCAGAAATCAGTTTTGTCGGTGAGCAAAACGACTTTGTCGAAGTGATGGGCAACGTGCTGGATAATGCCTGTAAATACTGCCTTGAGTTTGTCGAAATCTCCGCCCGCCAGACCGACGATCATCTGCATATTTTGGTTGAGGATGACGGACCGGGGATCCCGCACAGTAAGCGCGCGCTGGTCTTTGATCGTGGCCAGCGTGTTGATACCCTGCGACCCGGGCAAGGCGTCGGACTGGCGGTGGCACGTGAGATTACCGAGCAGTATGACGGGCAAATTATCGCCAACGACAGCTTGCTGGGTGGCGCACGCATGGAGGTTATTTTCGGTCGACAGCATCCGGGCCAGAAAGACGAATAACGCGGCATGTAATATTTGTGTATATAGTTCACCGCATCGGGTTACGCATCCGTTATAATCGGTGTCAGATACCAGCCTGCGGATACTCAATATGGAATACCAATTAACTCTCAACTGGCCCGAGTTTCTCGAACGCCACTGGCAAAAACGTCCGGTGGTGTTGAAGCGTGGGTTCACCAACTTTATTGATCCGCTCTCTCCTGACGAACTGGCAGGACTGGCAATGGAAAGTGAAGTCGACAGCCGTCTTGTCAGTCATCAGGATGGCAAATGGCAGGTGAGCCACGGTCCCTTCGAAAGCTACGACCATCTCGGTGAGAACAACTGGTCACTGCTGGTGCAGGCCGTGAACCACTGGCATGAACCGACTGCCGCGCTGATGCGCCCTTTCCGCGCGTTGCCTGACTGGCGTATCGACGACCTGATGATCTCGTTTTCCGTTCCCGGCGGCGGCGTAGGCCCCCATCTGGATCAGTATGATGTCTTTATTATTCAGGGAACGGGCCGTCGTCGCTGGCGGGTGGGCGAAAAGCTGCAGTTGAAGCAGCATTGCCCGCATCCCGACCTGTTACAGGTTGATCCTTTCGACGCCATTATTGATGAAGAGCTGGAGCCTGGCGATATTCTGTATATTCCACCGGGATTCCCACACGAGGGTTATGCGCTGGAAAATGCCATGAACTACTCCGTCGGGTTCCGCGCGCCCAATACTCGCGAGCTGATCAGCGGTTTTGCCGATTATGTTCTGCAGCGCGAACTGGGCAGCACGTATTACAGCGACCCCGATATGCCGCCTCGCGATCATCCTGCCGACATCCTGCCGCAGGAAATGGATAAATTGCGTGAAATGATGCTCGGGTTAATCAATCAGCCGGAACATTTCAAACAGTGGTTTGGTGAGTTTATTTCTCAGTCTCGTCACGAACTGGACATCGCGCCGCCAGAGCCGCCCTATCAGCCCGATGAGATTTATGACGCCCTGAAGCAAGGCGATGTGCTGGTTCGTCTTGGTGGGTTGCGTGTACTGCGCATTGGTGACGATATATACGCAAACGGTGAAAAGATCGACTCTCCGCACCGTCCGGCACTGGAAGCGCTCGCCAGCCATATCGTGCTGACCGCCGAAAACTTTGAGGACGCGCTGGACGATCCGTCGTTCCTTGCGATGCTGGCCGCGCTGGTCAACAGCGGGTACTGGTTCTTCGAAGGATAAGTTATTACGGTAGATGCCGGATAGTGGCTTACACCTTATCCGGCATCTACCGATACCCATTACTTTTGCTTTGCCGTCAGTTCTGCAATACGCACAATCACCTGTACCGCTTTTTCCATCCCTTCCAGCGTCACAAATTCATGCTTGCCATGATAGTTGTAACCCCCGGTGAAAAGGTTCGGACACGGTAATCCCATAAACGACAGCTGCGCCCCGTCGGTACCGCCGCGAATCGGTTTCATTACTGGCTCAATGTCACAATCACGCATTGCCTGCTGAGCGATATTCAGAATGTGTGGATGCTCAACAACCTTTTCATGCATGTTGTAGTAGCTGTCTTCAATCACCAGCTCAATGTAGCAGTCCGGATGCAGCCCTTTGCCGACCTTCTTGGCAATATCCATGATTTTACGCTTACGCGCTTCAAACTGCTTGCGGTCAAAATCGCGAATAATGTAGTGCATATCGGCCCGATCGACGGTGCCTTTCATGCTGGCAAGATGGTAGAAGCCTTCGTAACCGTCTGTGGTTTCAGGGCTTTCATCCGCCGGAACTTCCGCATGAATTCGCGCAGCCAGCGACAGCGCATTCACCATCACCCCTTTTGCGGTGCCCGGATGCACATTGTTACCCACGATTTTGATATTGACGGAGGCGGCGTTGAAGTTCTCAAACTCCAGCTCGCCAACGCCGCCGCCATCAACGGTGTAAGCCCATTGCGCATTAAAGGCGGCAACATCGAAGTGTTTCGCCCCTTTGCCAACCTCTTCATCTGGCGTAAAGGCGACGCGAATATCGCCGTGCGGAATCGCTTTGTGTTTCAGTACCGCCAGCGCGGTCATGATTTCTGCCACACCCGCTTTGTCATCCGCGCCGAGCAGCGTTTTACCGTCAGTGGTGATCAGCGTTTGCCCCAGCAATTGATGCAAAACCGGGAACATCACCGGCGATAGCACTTCATCACCAATGCCCAACGCAATATCGCCACCGCGATAGTTTTCCACAATTTGCGGATTCACGTTTTTACCACTGAAATCCGGTGAGGTATCCACATGGGAAATAAAACCGATGGCAGGAATATCACCAGGGACATTGGCTGGCAACGTCGCCATCACGGTCCCTTTGTCACTTAACGTAACGTCAACCAGCCCCATCTCTTCGAGCTGTTGTTTGAGTAACTGTAATAGCTTCCACTGTCCCTCGGTGCTGGGAACTTGTCGTACACCCGGCTTTGACTGGGTATCCAACGACACATAGTGCAAAAAACGCTCAAGTAGTTTATCCATGCAGTCACCCTCACTTTTTGTGACAACATTATCAATAAGCAAGAAAAGACAAATATTGCGTCAGGTCACTTTTATCCCCTAAACGAGAATATTTCGATCCGTAGCCCTTCCTGAATATAAAGCTAACCCCGCAATTCGCAACAAGGATTGGCGATTTCAGTGGTTTGCCGTAGAATAACCGCCCTCATTAAGAGTCACCAAGGTGGTCAACCACAAACCCCGCATCGGTCAGCCATCCGTTGCGTCTACATGGGACAGAGTAAAAAATTGAATAAACAACCGCGTTCGCTTTCACCGCTGGTGCAATTGGCGGGAATTCGCAAAAGTTTTGATGGCAAAGAGGTCATTTCTAACCTGAATTTGACCATTAATAATGGTGAATTTCTCACGCTGCTTGGCCCCTCTGGCTGCGGTAAAACAACCGTTCTACGCCTGATTGCCGGTCTGGAAAATGTGGACTCCGGCCATATCATGCTGGATAACCAGGACATCACCGATGTTCCGGCAGAAAACCGTTATGTGAATACGGTATTCCAAAGTTATGCGCTATTCCCTCACATGACGGTGTTTGAAAATGTGGCTTTCGGGTTACGCATGCAAAAAACCCCCGCCGCCGAAATCACGCCCCGCGTTACCGACGCACTGCGCATGGTGCAACTCGAAGAATTTGCCCAGCGTAAACCCCATCAACTCTCCGGCGGACAACAACAACGCGTGGCGATCGCCCGTGCCGTGGTGAACAAACCGCGCTTGCTTCTGCTGGACGAATCGCTGTCAGCGCTGGATTACAAGTTGCGCAAGCAGATGCAGAACGAACTGAAAGCGTTGCAGCGTAAACTCGGCATCACTTTTGTGTTCGTTACCCACGATCAAGAAGAAGCGTTGACCATGTCTGACCGTATCGTGGTGATGCGCGACGGCGTTATTGAACAGGACGGCACCCCGCGCGAGATCTACGAAGAACCGAAAAACCTCTTCGTGGCCGGTTTCATCGGCGAGATCAATATGTTTAACGCCACCGTGATCGAGCGTCTTGACGAGCAACGCGTTCGTGCGAATGTGGAAGGTCGTGAATGCAACATTTACGTCAATTTTGCGGTTGTCCCAGGGCAAATGTTACATGTCTTGCTGCGCCCGGAAGACCTGCGCGTTGATGAAATCAATGACGACAACCACATTGAAGGCCTTATTGGTTACGTTCGCGAGCGCAACTACAAAGGGATGACGCTGGAATCGGTCGTCGAGCTGGAAAACGGCAAAATGGTAATGGTGAGCGAATTCTTCAATGAAGACGATCCCGATTTTGATCACTCGCTCGACCAAAAAATGGCCATCAATTGGGTAGAAAGCTGGGAGGTCGTACTGGCTGATGAAGAACACGAGTAAGTTCCAGAATGTGGTGATTGTCACCATCGTCGGTTGGCTTGTGTTGTTTGTCTTTTTGCCCAACCTGATGATCATTGGTACCAGTTTTTTGACCCGCGATGACGCTAATTTCGTCAAAATGGTCTTTACGCTGGATAACTACGCGCGTCTGCTCGATCCGCTCTATTTTGAGGTGCTGCTGCACTCGCTCAATATGGCGTTGATTGCCACCCTCGCCTGTCTGGTTCTCGGTTATCCATTCGCCTGGTTTCTGGCAAAATTGCCGGAAAAAGTTCGTCCGCTATTGCTGTTCTTGCTGATCGTCCCGTTCTGGACTAACTCACTGATCCGCATCTACGGGCTGAAAATTTTTCTTAGCACCAAAGGCTATCTCAACGAGTTCCTGCTCTGGCTGGGCGTTATCGATACGCCGATTCGCATCATGTTTACCCCCAGCGCCGTCATTATTGGTCTGGTCTATATCCTGTTGCCGTTTATGGTGATGCCGCTCTACTCCAGCATTGAAAAGCTGGATAAGCCGCTGTTAGAAGCGGCGCGTGATTTGGGTGCCAACAAGTTGCAGACCTTTATCCGCATTATCCTTCCACTGACCATGCCGGGGATTATCGCGGGCTGTCTGCTGGTGATGTTACCCGCGATGGGACTGTTCTATGTCTCAGACCTGATGGGGGGCGCCAAAAACCTGCTGATTGGTAACGTCATTAAGGTGCAGTTTCTGAACATTCGCGACTGGCCGTTTGGCGCCGCCACCAGCATTACGCTGACCATTGTGATGGGGCTGATGCTGCTGGTTTACTGGCGTGCATCGCGTCTGCTGAACAGAAAAGCAAGCGAACTCAGCGATTAAACCGCCACGTTCATTGCATTGATGATGGCAAAAACCGGCACCGTAAGGTCGCCGGTTTTTTTATTGTTCACTCGCCTTCTATTTCCACACTGACTTGCCGTTCACTATTTTATCTATCTCACAGGTTTCATCTGAAAGTTTTAAGCAATACGATACACAGTCGCTGGATAATACCTCTTTCGACATAAGACAATTCCCAGATAATTATTAAAACCGCCTCTCAATTAATTAACAGTAAAAATTAACTGCTGCATACCAAAAACCAATATCCTTAAAACAAGCCGATAACACAATAACTGTCATGGGAATAATGACGTGGTAAAACAAGAATTTAAAAAAACATATAATGCTATATTTATTTGTTGAACAACCGACAACTTTAATAGAATAATCTCATCAGACCACTCATAAAGCTATCTTTGCATAGGGATGCAAGTACAACCACTGCGTAAAAAACACAGGAAGGAGATAGTTTTCTGAGTCATATAACCTGAGAGTAAAATAATGAATAAAGTATCAATGTTGTTAGCCATCGGTAGTTTGTCGGTCTTGTTATCCGGGTGTGTTATTGCACCGCCACAAGGCCACGATGCATATGCCAAAAACCTTGAACAGCAAGGCTGTACGCAGGTAGAAGATGCCAATGGAACCTGTGGTAATAACCCGCAGCGCCACCACAAACATCACCATCAGGATAAAAACATGATTACCCGCGATGGCATCACACTACCTGCATGCGCAGACATTCCCGATGCAAGCCAGGCCGATAATGGTTCCCGCTGCTGGTATTAATAGCGTTAAACGAGGTTCACCCTCTCACAGGAAATAAAATACTGAGCTTGCAGGAAAAACCCCTGCCTGCATTATCCTTTTATCTCCTTGCCAGTCAGCGTGTTATTTGTGTAAGTCGTATGTAATAAAAATCCCGGCATAATATTTTGCTGAGCGATACAAATATTAGCACTGCCGAAAACGAATAACTCTGATGTTATTTTTATTTTGGCAGGTAAAAAATTGAGAGTTAAAAATATGAAAAGTAAAAATATTACAGCAGCACTCATTATGGTGTTCGGCGGACTCTATTTTCATAGTGCTTTTGCTATCAGTGAGTCTTATCGGGCACAGCTGGAAAGTTCGGGTTGTACACAGGTTAGTGAAACAAACGGAACATGCAACCCTCATCATTCTAAGCAACAGAATGCCGCACAAGCGAACCGCCACCACCAGGCAGACCCTGACGCCGCGGCTGACATCGCCCGTACAATTGATCGCCACATTGCCGGAAAGTATCAGGGGGAAGCGGTCGATTATATGGAGTCCCAGGGATGGCAATCGCAAAACGAAGAACGCACCCAGTGGCGCAAATCCGGCTTTACCGCCAAATTTGATATGAACCAGAGTAACGGGATGGTGATGGGGGTCATCGTACAGTAATCCTCCATCCGGCTGTATTGGTGGGCAAAACGTATAACGCCCGTCATTAAATCAGCCATTTTTTCCCGATAGCCAGGAAAATTGTTGTAAAATGCGCGGCCTCATGTGATGGCCGCGTTTTTTTGCGCGCTATTTAATCAACGAGTTTTGGAGATATTTTGGAGATAAAGGAAAAATTGAATAATTTCAATACTCTGAAACTGTCCCTTCTGCAACGCAAGGAGGTGGATCTCGAATGATCGGTAGACTGCTTCGCGGTGGTTTTATGACCACCATTTATGCTTATCTGTATATTCCAATCATCATCTTGATTGTGAACTCCTTTAACAGCTCGCGCTTTGGCATCAACTGGCAAGGGTTTACCACTAACTGGTACAGCTTATTGCTCAACAATGACAGTCTGCTCCAGGCTGCACAGCATTCACTCACGATGGCCGTTGTCTCGGCAACCTTTGCCACGCTCATTGGTTCGCTCACCGCCGTCGCACTGTATCGCTACCGCTTTCGCGGCAAACCTTTCGTCAGCGGCATGCTGTTTGTCGTCATGATGTCACCGGACATCGTCATGGCCATCTCCCTGCTGGTGCTGTTTATGCTGCTTGGCATTCAACTGGGGTTCTGGTCGCTGCTCTTTTCCCACATCACGTTCTGTCTGCCATTTGTCGTCGTGACCGTCTATTCACGTCTGAAAGGCTTTGATGTACGGATGCTGGAAGCCGCAAAAGATCTGGGCGCCAGCGAAGTCACTATTCTGCGCAAGATCATTTTACCGTTGGCCATGCCCGCTGTGGCGGCGGGTTGGTTACTGAGTTTTACCTTGTCGATGGATGACGTAGTGGTGTCGTCATTTGTCACCGGACCTGGCTATGAAATTTTACCGTTGAAGATCTATTCGATGGTGAAAGTGGGCGTATCACCCGAGGTGAATGCGCTGGCAACAATATTGTTAGTACTGTCGCTGGTGATGGTTATTGCCAGCCAGCTTATTGCTCGTGATAAAACGAAGGGCCGTTAAGGCTCGTAATTCAGGGGACGTTAAATGAACAAATGGTCACGCCACCTGCTTGCCGCGGGTGCTCTGGCACTGGGTATGAGCGCAGCTCACGCCAAAGATAACAACACACTCTATTTCTACAACTGGACCGAGTATGTTCCGCCAGGACTGCTTGAGCAGTTCACCAAAGAGACCGGTATTAAGGTTATCTATTCGACCTACGAGTCGAATGAGACCATGTACGCCAAGCTCAAAACGTACAAAGACGGTGCCTACGACCTGGTGGTTCCTTCCACCTACTACGTCGACAAAATGCGCAAAGAGGGCATGATCCAGAAGATCGACAAGTCGGCGTTAACCAACTTCAACAATCTCGACCCTGAGATGCTCAACAAGCCGTTTGACCCGAACAACGACTACTCTATCCCTTACATTTGGGGTGCCACGGCGATTGGCGTCAACAGTGAGACCATCGATCCGAAAACCGTCACCAGCTGGGCCGACCTGTGGAAGCCGGAGTACAAAGGCAGTCTGTTGCTGACGGATGATGCGCGTGAAGTGTTCCAGGTGGCGCTGCGTAAACTGGGTTATTCAGGTAACACAACCGATCCGAAAGAGATTGAAGCGGCCTACAACGAGCTGAAAAAGCTGATGCCCAACGTGGCGGCGTTTAACTCTGACAACCCGGCTAACCCGTATATGGAAGGCGAAGTGAATCTGGGAATGGTGTGGAACGGTTCAGCCTGGGTTGCGCGTCAGGCCGGTACGCCGCTGGAAGTGGTCTGGCCGAAAGAAGGCGGGATCTTCTGGATGGACAGCCTGTCGATTCCGGCAAACGCCAAAAACAAAGAAGGCGCGTTGAAACTGATTAACTTCCTGCTGCGCCCGGATGTCGCGAAACAAGTGGCGGAAACCATCGGTTACCCGACGCCTAACCTGGCGGCCCGTAAACTGTTAAGCCCGGACGTCGCCAACGACAAATCGCTGTACCCTGATGCAGAAACCATCAAAAAAGGGGAATGGCAGAATGATGTCGGTGCGGCCAGCGCCATTTATGAAGAGTATTACCAGAAGCTGAAAGCAGGACGCTAATTCAGCAGGAAGGCCCGGTGTCGCAGTGCGAACCGGGCCTTTCACTTTACAATCCTTTCAACAACTTCTCGACAAACTCCGGCACCACCTGACTCGCAGGGCCGTAATACTTCTCTTCAAATTCACTGCCGACCTGGCTCGGTTCAAGGTTCAGTTCGATCGTATGTGCGCCGTGCAGTCGCGCTTCATGGACAAAACCCGCCGCCGGATAAACATGCCCCGAGGTGCCAATCGCGATAAAAATATCCGCCATTGCCAGCGCCATGTAGATGTCATCCATTCCCAGCGGCATTTCGCCAAACCACACCACATGCGGGCGCAACGGCGCCGGGAACTGGCAACAGTGACACTTATCGTCGGGGGTGACATCGCCTGCCCACTCCAGGATCTGCCCGCTCTGGGAACAGCGCACCTTCAACAACTCACCATGCATGTGGATAATATTCTCGCTGCCCGCACGCTCATGAAGATTGTCGATATTCTGCGTCACCAGTAAGAAGTTCTCACCGAGGGCTTCTTCCAGTTTTGCCAGTGCAATATGTGCCGCATTCGGCTGAATTTCGGGTTGCTGCAGTTGCTGTCGACGCGCGTTATAAAATGACTGGACCAGTGTAGGGTTGCGCGCAAATCCTTCCGGGGTCGCCACATCTTCCACGCGATGCTCTTCCCAGAGACCATCGGCGGCACGAAACGTACGAATGCCGGATTCTGCTGAGATCCCTGCCCCTGTAAGTACTAATACTCTTGGTTTTTCCATCATTTCCGGCACCACTCTGTCTCTGAAAAAGATCCGTTGACGCAGACGTTCGCGTAAATGGCGTTTGTTTTTACGAAAACGACTTAATCGATGACCCCGACGCGACTGCATAACAACCTCTTTTGATTAGTCGGTAAGATGTAAGAAGGCGGCGCCGCGCATTCCACCCGCATCCCCATGTCGTGCTCGTTCAATACGCGGCACCCGGGCGACGGGCAAGAGATGTTGTGGCAATCGGTCCGCCAACTGCGTTGTTATCGCTGTGAAATTCGATAAACCGCCGCCGATCACGACCAGGTCGGGATCGACAATAGTCAGGATATTGCCCAGACAGACCGCTAATAAATCCAGATAGCGTTCAACGTGGGCTCGCGCCTGAACATCACCCTGCTCCCACAGCGCAATGATTTCAGGAGCCTGCAAAGGTTGATGATAGTAATGCTGATACAGCCATGCAAATCCACGGCCGGAAAGATAGTTTTCGATACAGCCCAGTTGCCCACAACCACAGCGGCGTAATGGGAAGTCAAAACCCATCAGCGTGA
This sequence comes from Citrobacter sp. R56, assembly GCF_016811995.1. Taxonomy (GTDB): domain Bacteria; phylum Pseudomonadota; class Gammaproteobacteria; order Enterobacterales; family Enterobacteriaceae; genus Citrobacter_D; species Citrobacter_D enshiensis. Next base: position 1,985,979 of record NZ_CP069159.1, on the reverse strand, counting down.
GTGCATCCACCGGTAAGCGGATATGACCAAATTCACCGGTAATGTAGCTGTGTCCGGCGATCGATTTTCCATTGATAACCAGACCGCCACCGACACCGGTGCCGAGGATCAGCCCCATCACCAGCGGATACTGCGTAAACTCATCGTCCCAGGCTTCGGAGAGGGCAAAACAGTTGGCGTCGTTATCCAGGCGAACATCACGATCCAGGCGAGCGCTGAGGTCGGCACGTAGAGGTTTGCCGCTGGCGGCAGGCACATTGGCGGCGTACAACGTACCGTCCGCCGTCTCAGGCATACCGGGAATACCGATGCCGACGCTGCCTTTAACGCCAAATCGCGCATCGGCCTCAGCGACCAAATCACACACGGCATCCAGAAAAGCCACATAGCTGTCGCGAGGGGTTGGCACACGCTTTTCCCACTGCAAATGCCGTTTGTTATCAAACACGCCTAACGCAATTTTGGTCCCGCCAATGTCAAACCCGTAATACATCGCCGCTCCTTGTTTCTGTGTACCGCAGTTACTGGCCGCTGAGAACTCTCGCTGGATCGATATTACTGGCGCGCCGCGCCGGATACCAACTGGCTAACAAACTCAGCAACAATGCCGTGACCAGCACGTAAAGGACATCCAGCCAGTGTAATTCGGATGGCAGGAAGTCGATAAAATAGATATCCCCGGACAAGAACTGATGGCCGATAATCGTCTCAATACCTTCGATGATGGGGGTCAGTTGCAATGAAACGACAACACCGATAACCACCCCACACAGGCTGCCAAACAGCCCCGCCAGCAGTCCATACCAGACGAAAATGGCACGAATCAAACCGTCTTTGGCGCCCAGTGTTCTTAATACGGCAATATCGCCACTCTTGTCTTTTACCGCCATCACTAAAGTCGAGACGATATTAAAACAGGCCACGCCGATCACCAGCACCATCGCCAGATACATAATGGCGCGGATCATCTGAATATCGCGGTACATATAGCCGTAAGTCCCAATCCAGCTTTTAATGTAAACATAGCTATTGGTGACTTCGCCCGCGTCACGCACCAGTTTGTTGGCGTTAAAGACATCGTTAACTTTGATCGCAATACCCGAAACACTGGATCCCATCTCCAGATACTGTTGAGCATCGGTCATCGGGATCATCGCGAAACTGTGATCCAGCTGGCCGCTCAGTTGCAAAATCCCCGCGACATGCAGGCGCACGCGTTTGGGCTGCATCAGTTTATGATCCGCATTGGAATTCGGGATCATGATCGAAACCCAGTCGCCCTGTTTGACTTTCAGGGCATCTGCCACGCCTTTGCCGATGATAATTTGCTGTTCACCGGCCTTAAAGTTATCCCAGGCATGGTTTTGCACAAACGAGGGCAGCGCGCTCAACTGCTGTTCCTGTTTAGGATCGACCCCTTTCACCTGAATAGCGCGCAGATTAGCGCCGCTCTCCACCAGTCCGGTAAAGTTGATGTAGGGCGCTGCTGCCGCAATACCCGGCACCTTCTGTACGTTCTCCAGCGCGTCGCGCCAGTTAGTCCACGGCTGATTAACCGCTTCAATTTCACCGTGCGGAACCACGGCCAGAATACGGTTGTTCAGCTCACGTTCAAAACCGTTCATCGCGCTTAAACCGACGATCAGGACCGCCACTCCCAGTGCAATGCCGATCGTAGAAATCACAGAGATCAGCGAGACCATTCCGCCACGCCGACGACCACGGCTAAAACGCAGCCCAATCAATAACGATAAAGGCGAAGCCATTACTCTACTCCCATCAGGCTCAATTCCGCCGTCAGGCGACCGTCACGCATTTCAAGCTGACGGTTCATCCGTTTCGCCAGTTGCAGATCGTGGGTGACGACCAAAAATGCGGTGCCCTGTGAACGGTTCAACTCGCCCAAAAGCTGGAAAATACTGTCGGCGTTACGCGCATCCAGGTTCCCCGTGGGTTCATCCGCCAGCACCAGGCGTGGGTTGTTGACCAGCGCACGCGCAATCGCCACACGCTGGCGCTCACCGCCGGAAAGCTCAGAAGGACGGTGACTGGCGCGATGATCCAGTCCCACCGCTTTGAGCATTTCACGCGCGCGTTCGCTAATTTCCGCCGGTTTCTTTTTGCCGATCAGCAACGGCATGGCAACGTTTTCCAGCGCGCTGAAATCCGGCAGCAGATGGTGGAACTGATAGATAAAACCGAGCTTCTGATTGCGCAGCTCCGCTTTTGCGGTCGAGGAGAGCTTACTCATCGGTTGGCCGCTAAATATCACATCGCCTGAGGTCGGCGTATCCAGTCCGCCCAGCAGATGCAGCAAGGTACTTTTCCCCGAACCGGAGCTGCCCACGATCGCCATCATTTCGCCTTCGCCTACGCTAAAACTGACATCATGCAGCACGTCGGTTTGCACAGTGCCTTCCTGATAGCGTTTGCACAGGTTGTCGCATTGCAACAGGATCTTATTCATAACGTAAAGCCTCAGCGGGTTGAGTGGCGGCAGCGCGCCAGGAAGGATAAAGCGTAGAAAGCAGTGCGATAGCCATTGCCACCAGCGCGATGACAATAACCTGCAGCGGCTCAATGGCCACAGGCAGCGCGGCGCCGTCCAGGATCGCACCAATCACCGGCATCAGATTATTCAACTGACTGGCAAGTAATGCGCCCAGCGCCGCCCCCAGCAGTGCGCCGATGATACCGGCACTCGCGCCCTGAACCATAAAGACCATCATGATTTGGCGCGGCGTCAGCCCCTGCGTTTGCAAAATAGCCACTTCTCCTTGCTTCTCCATCACCATCAGGCCCAGCGAAGTAATAATGTTGAATGCGGCGACCGCCACGATCAGGCTCAACAGCAGCCCCATCATGTTTTTTTCCATTCTTACCGCCTGGAACAGTTCTCCTTTGCGCTCACGCCAGTCCTGCCATTTTGTCCCTGCCGGCAATGTTTGCTGGCTGAGGGTGTCGACTTTCAGCGGTTCGTTCAGCCACAAACGCCAGCCGGTGATATTCCCCGCCGGATAACGCATCAAACGCGAGGCATCCTGAATATTGACCAGCATCTGGTAGCCATCGACCTCGCTGTTCGCCGCGAACGTGCCAATCACCGTAAATAAGCGCTGGCTTGGCAGGCGTCCCATCGGGGTAAACTGGCTGGCGGAAGGCACCATCACGCGAATTTGATCGCCACGATTGACCCCCAACTGCCCGGCGAGCTGCTCGCCAAGGATGACATTATACTTGCCCGCTTCGAGGGAGGTTTGCTTCACATTGACCAGATACGGCGTTAACGGATCTTTTTGCGCCGGATCGATGCCCAGCATGACCCCAACCGCCACACTGCGCGCACTTTGCAGGACGACATCGCCTGTCGTCAGAGGCGCAATACGATTCACGCCGTTTAAGACAACGGCTTTTTCCGGTAAATGCTGAGGATTAAGGGAACCTTGCTCAGACGAGAGAATTGCCTGAGGCATCAGGCCAAGAATGTTGTTTTGCAGTTCACGTTCAAAACCGTTCATGACCGACAATACCGTCACCAGCGCCATCACCCCAAGGGTAATGCCAATGGTGGAGAGCCAGGAGACAAAGCGACCGAAGCGATCTGCTGCACGCCCACGCATGTAGCGCAGGCCGATGAATAGAGCGACAGGTTGATACATGAAATCCGTCTGGTTGCGGTTAGCAAAGTCACGAGTATATAAGCGAAAGCGGAATGGGTAAATGACTGAACCGCAAGTGTTCGTCAGTGTTATTCCTAAAAGTATCCACAAATCAACTTACTAAAGTGACCCACTCCGCGCTCTCATCCTGACCTGATCTTTATCTTAAAAATACAAAAAGCAGATTGTTACCCATTACAGCACCACGCATGACCCGCAGGATCGCAGGCTACGTCGAACACTACGGGCAGGCCGTCTTTATGAAACAAAAAGAATTATGGATTAACCAAATCAAAGGGTTATGTATTTGTCTGGTGGTAGTCTATCACTCGGTAATCACCTTCTACCCTCACCTCACCACCTTCCAGCATCCCTTTTCGCAGGTGCTGTCTAAATGTTGGATCTATTTCAATCTCTACCTTGCGCCGTTTCGTATGCCCGTTTTTTTCTTTATTTCGGGGTATTTGATCCGCCGCTATATTGATGCGGTCCCCTGGAAGGCGTGCGTGGAAAAACGCATCTGGAGTATTCTGTGGGTCTTCGCGCTGTGGGGCGTTGTGCAATGGCTGGCATTAACCTCGCTCAATCACTGGCTGGCGCCTGACCGGGATATCAGCAGTAGCGCAAATGCGGCCTACGCTACCAGCGTAAACGCATTTCTGCACGGGATGCTCACCGCCAGTACCAGCCTGTGGTATCTGTATGCGCTGATAGTCTATTTTGTCCTGTGTAAACTCTTCACCCGCTGGGCAAAACCGCTGTTTGCCGTCTTTGTCTTACTGAGCGTCACTATCAATTTTCTCCCGACGCCGTGGTGGGGGATGAACAGCGTGATCCGCAATCTCCCCTGGTACAGCCTCGGTGCCTGGTTTGGCGGGTCGCTCATGACGGGCATAAAACAGACGCCGCTACGGCGTCATCCTGTTGCCATGCTGACCCTCGCGGTAGTGGCGGTTGCCGCATGGCTGGCAAACATCGCATTGCTTCTTTCATTTGTTTCAATCGTACTGATCATGAAAGCGTTTTATCAGTTCGAGCAGCGTTACGGCATGCGTTCGTCCGGTCTGCTCAACGTCATCGGCTCCAACACCATTGCTATCTACACCACCCACCGTATTCTGGTAGAAGCGTTCAGCTTAACCCTGACGCCTAAACTGAATCAGGCGTCATGGTCGCCTCAGATTGAGTTCGCGCTGTTGCTGGTCTATCCCTTCCTCAGTCTGCTGCTTTGTACTCTGGCGGGGCTTGCCGTGCGCACTGTATCGCAGAAGGTCTTCGCCGATCTCTTCTTTTCTCCCCCTTCCCGCCAGGCCGTCACGAGCCCGTCCGCGTAAGTTTTTCGCCCCTGTACGGGGGCGAATCATTTGCTAATGAGTGATGATCAAGGATAATAAAGAGCATTGCTTATCAGTCATATGCCCCCATAGTGTGGTGTATACCCAAAAGAGATCCTGACAACCGAATGCCTGAACAACAACGTTATACTCTGCCGACGAAAGCCGGCGATCAGCGCCAGTTGGGTGAGCTTACCGGCGCTGCTTGCGCCACACAGGTCGCGGAGATTGCCGAGCGTCACGCGGGCCCCATCGTGCTCATTGCGCCGGATATGCAAAATGCTCTGCGTCTGCATGATGAAATTGGCCAGTTCACCGATCAGATGGTGATGAATCTGGCAGACTGGGAAACGCTCCCCTACGACAGTTTTTCGCCGCACCAGGAGATCATCTCCTCGCGTCTCTCCACGCTGTATCAACTCCCGTCGATGCAACGTGGCGTGCTGATCGTGCCGGTCAATACCCTGATGCAGCGCGTCTGCCCGCACAATTATCTGCATGGTCACGCGCTGGTGATGAAAAAGGGCCAGCGATTGTCGCGCGATGCCTTACGCGCGCAACTGGAGAGCGCAGGATATCGTCATGTTGATCAGGTTATGGAACACGGAGAATACGCCACCCGCGGCGCGTTACTGGATCTGTTCCCGATGGGCAGCGAGCAGCCTTACCGACTCGATTTCTTTGATGATGAGATTGACAGCCTGCGCCTGTTCGACAGCGACACCCAACGCACGCTGGAAGAAGTTGAGGCGATTAACCTGCTACCTGCGCACGAATTCCCGACGGACAAAGCGGCCATTGAGTTGTTCCGTAGCCAGTGGCGCGACACCTTTGAGGTGAAACGCGACCCTGAACATATTTATCAGCAGGTCAGCAAAGGCACGTTACCGGCGGGAATCGAATATTGGCAGCCGCTGTTTTTCAGCGAGCCGCTGCCGCCGTTGTTTAGTTACTTTCCGGCGAATACGCTACTGGTGAACACCGGGAACCTGGAAAACAGCGCCGAGCGCTTCCAGGCCGATACCCTGTCACGTTTCGAAAATCGCGGCGTTGACCCCATGCGCCCGCTTCTACCGCCGGAATCGCTCTGGCTACGCGTTGATGAACTTTTTTCCGAGCTTAAACGTTGGCCCCGGGTACAACTCAAAACCGAACATCTGCCGGAAAAAGCCGCCAATACCAATCTGGGTTTCCAGAAACTCCCCGACCTGGCGGTGCAGGCGCAGCACAAAGCCCCGCTGGATGCCCTGCGTAAGTTTCTGGAAGCCTTTACCGGTCCGGTCATTTTCTCCGTAGAAAGCGAAGGTCGCCGGGAAGCCCTCGGTGAACTGCTTGCCCGCATCAAGATTGCGCCTAAGCGAATTTTACGTCTGGATGAAGCGAGCGATTCAGGTCGCTACCTGATGATTGGCGCGGCGGAACATGGATTTGTCGACACCCAGCGTAATCTGGCGCTGATCTGCGAAAGCGATCTGCTCGGCGAGCGCGTCGCGCGGCGTCGTCAGGATACCCGCCGGACTATCAACCCGGATACGCTGATCCGCAACCTGGCCGAGTTGCATCCGGGTCAGCCTGTCGTCCACCTTGAGCATGGCGTCGGTCGCTATGCCGGTATGACCACGCTGGAAGCTGGCGGCATCACCGCTGAATATCTGATGCTCACCTACGCCAATGACGCCAAATTGTATGTTCCGGTGTCGTCGTTGCACCTGATCAGCCGTTACGCAGGCGGTGCGGAAGACAATGCGCCGCTGCATAAACTGGGCGGTGACGCGTGGTCACGCGCCAGGCAGAAAGCGGCGGAAAAAGTACGCGATGTGGCGGCAGAGTTGCTGGATATTTATGCCCAACGCGCGGCTAAAGAGGGCTTCGCCTTTAAGCACGATCGTGAGCAATACCAGTTATTCTGCGACAGCTTCCCGTTTGAAACCACGCCTGACCAGGCGCAGGCCATCAACGCGGTCCTCAGTGATATGTGCCAGCCGCTGGCGATGGACCGCTTAGTCTGCGGCGATGTTGGTTTTGGTAAAACCGAAGTGGCGATGCGCGCCGCGTTTCTGGCGGTGGAAAACCACAAACAGGTGGCGGTTCTGGTCCCGACCACCCTGCTTGCCCAGCAGCATTTCGACAACTTCCGCGATCGTTTTGCCAACTGGCCGGTGCGTATTGAGATGCTCTCTCGCTTCCGTAGCGCCAAAGAGCAGACGCAAATTCTTGAGCAGGTCGCCGAAGGTAAGATCGATATTTTGATCGGCACCCATAAACTGCTGCAAAGCGATGTAAAACTGAAAGATTTAGGCCTGCTGATTGTCGACGAAGAGCACCGTTTTGGTGTCCGTCACAAAGAGCGTATTAAGGCCATGCGCGCCGACGTAGACATTCTGACGCTGACGGCAACGCCGATCCCACGTACGCTGAATATGGCGATGAGCGGTATGCGCGATCTCTCTATCATTGCCACCCCGCCCGCCCGTCGTCTGGCGGTCAAAACCTTTGTCCGTGAATACGACAATCTGGTGGTGCGTGAGGCGATCCTGCGTGAGGTGTTGCGTGGAGGCCAGGTGTATTACCTGTTCAACGATGTAGAGAATATTCAGAAAACGGCGGACCGGCTGGCGGAACTGGTGCCCGAAGCGCGTATCGCGATTGGGCACGGACAGATGCGCGAACGTGAACTGGAACGCGTGATGAATGATTTCCACCATCAGCGCTTTAACGTCCTGGTCTGTACCACGATTATCGAAACCGGGATCGACATTCCCACCGCCAATACCATCATTATCGAACGCGCGGACCACTTCGGTCTGGCGCAATTGCACCAGTTGCGTGGCCGTGTTGGTCGCTCGCACCATCAGGCGTATGCCTGGCTGCTGACGCCGCATCCAAAAGCCATGACCACCGATGCGCAAAAACGCCTTGAGGCCATCGCGTCGCTTGAGGATCTGGGGGCGGGCTTCGCGCTGGCAACGCATGATCTCGAAATTCGTGGCGCGGGGGAATTACTCGGCGAAGATCAGAGCGGCTCGATGGAAACCATCGGTTTCTCGCTGTATATGGAACTGCTGGAAAACGCCGTCGATGCACTGAAAGCCGGGCGCGAACCGTCGCTGGAAGACCTCACCAGCCAACAGACGGAAGTCGAACTGCGTATGCCGTCGCTGTTGCCGGATGATTTTATCCCTGATGTGAACACCCGTCTCTCGTTCTACAAGCGTATCGCCAGTGCGAAAAGCGAAAACGAACTGGAAGAGATAAAAGTTGAACTGATCGACCGTTTTGGTCTGTTGCCTGATCCCGCCCGCACGCTGCTGGAGATTGCCCGTCTGCGCCAGCAGGCGCAAAAACTCGGCATTAAAAAGCTGGAAGGCAACGAGAAAGGCGGCATCATCGAGTTCGCTGAGAAAAACCACGTCAACCCCGTCTGGCTTATCGGTCTGTTGCAGAAACAGCCGCAGCACTTCCGTCTGGACGGGCCAACCCGACTGAAATTTATTCAGGAACTGGGTGAACGTAAAACCCGCATCGAATGGGTACGTCAGTTCATGCGACAACTGGAAGAAAACGCCGTCGCGTAATCACTGTGCCGGGTGAGGTCAGTCTTCACCCGGCACAGGATTTACAAACTCTTTGCATTTCCCTGCACTTCCCGACATACCCAGCCGTCATAATCCTCGTTTACGTTATCGCAACAATAACCCTGTGATTTACATGGATTTATGGTGATGAGATTACACATGCGTTTTTCTCGCTGGCTGGCATTTTGTGCCCTAGCCGCGACCGTGGCGGTTGCGCTGCCTGCCAAAGCGAACACCTGGCCACTGCCTCCGGCGGGCAGCAAGCTGGTGGGCGAAAACAAATTTCACGTCGTTGAAAACAACGGCGGTTCGCTGGAGTCGATCGCAAAGAAATACAATGTCGGTTTTCTGGCGCTGCTACAGGCCAACCCGGGCGTTGACCCTTATGTTCCGCGCGCAGGCAGCGTACTGACTATTCCGTTGCAAACCCTCCTGCCAGACGCGCCGCGCGAAGGGATCGTTATCAACCTTGCGGAGTTACGTCTGTACTATTACCCGCCGGGGAAAAACGTGGTCACCGTCTACCCGATCGGTATCGGTCAGTTAGGCGGCGATACGCTGACGCCAACGATGGTGACAACCATCTCTGACAAACGCGCCAATCCGACCTGGACCCCAACGGCGAATATTCGCGCCCGTTACAAAGCGCAAGGGGTTGACCTCCCTGCCGTGGTCCCTGCCGGACCGGATAATCCTATGGGGCATCATGCGATTCGCTTAGCTGCCTACGGCGGGGTTTATCTGCTGCATGGCACCAATGCCGATTTTGGTATAGGCATGCGCGTCAGCTCAGGGTGTATTCGCTTACGTGACGGTGATATTGAGACATTATTCCGCCAGGTCACGCCTGGGACAAAAGTGAATATCATCAATACGCCAATCAAAGCCTCTGTAGAACCGGGCGGTGTACGTCTGGTGGAAGTGCATCAGCCGTTGTCGAAGAATCTGAACGATGACCCGCAGGTATTGCCCATTAACCTGAACAGCGCCATGCAGGCATTTAAAGCCTCAGCGCAGACCGATGCGGCGGTCATGGAACATGTTATGGAAGTGCGTTCCGGTATGCCGGTGGATGTCACCCGCCATCAGGATGCCACACCACAGGCGATGTAGAGACTCAGCATATAAAAACCCCGCAAACATCGCGGGGTTTTTTGTGGCAATTAAACAGGCATTGATGAGGGAGTCATGCTTATTTGTAAATAACCGCCGTTCCGTGAAGAGTGTTAGGACCGGTAACGGAAGTAATACGGAAGGATTTCGCCCCCATCTCATCCGCTTTCTGCGCCAGTTGATCTTCCAGAGAACCCAGATTGGTCCCTGCATTCGCAGAGATGGTACCCACTTTTTGTTGACCGGCAGGCGTAGCCTGAACTTCAACAGCCGCGAAGCTGGCGAATGAAAGTGAGCTCAGAACAGCGGCAGCGATAAGGGTTTTTACGTTTTTCATGATAGTGACCTGTAGCAGATGAATGATGTCGTTAGTATTAACTTAACGATCGATAGGTAAATGATAGATGTGATCCAGGTCACACGTCAATGTATTTTTATAATGGTCGTTACTTTAATTATAAATGCCTTATTTTTCAGCGCCGTAAGATTAATTTATTTTTATCCTTAATCCGCTGGAGACTGAGCGGGTTTATTTTTATAATGGTTGTTCAATAAACCTAACCTAGTACAACGGCACCATGACAACTACCCCAACAAGTTGCGCAAAAAAAAGCCGTGGCCGACCAAAAGTGTTCGACAGGGAAGCCGCGCTTGATAAGGCCATGACACTCTTCTGGCAACATGGCTATGAAGCGACATCGCTCTCCGACCTCGTAGAAGCAACCGGGGCGAAAGCGCCGACGCTATATGCGGAATTTACCAACAAAGAAGGGTTATTTCGCGCCGTGCTGGATCGCTACATTAGCCGTTTTGCGGCAAAGCACGAGGCACAGCTCTTCTGCGAAGAAAAAAGTGTTGAATCGGCACTCGAAGATTACTTCACCGCCGTTGCGACCTGCTTCACCAGTAAAGAGACCCCCGCCGGATGCTTTATGATTAATACATCCGCGACGCTGGCAGCCTCTTCTCGTGATATTGCGCATACGGTCAAATCACGCCATGCGATGCAGGAACAGACACTGACCCAATTTCTGTGTCAACGGCAAGAACGGGGCGAAATTCCTGCGCACTGTAATCCGCAGAGTCTGGCGGAGTTTCTGAACTGTATATTGCAGGGGATGTCGATAAGCGCCCGCGAAGGTGCAACATTCGAGAAGCTGATGTTGATCACCCACACCACGCTAAAACTGTGGCCTGAGCTGCTGAAATAGTCTGTCCGAGCTGGGCATATCGAATTCACTCAATCGCCCGCTCCTGATAGTCATCGCAGACATAAAAAAGCCCCTCAGCCTGAGCGAATGAGGGGCAAGTGTGCAGAGTAGAGCTATTTTTACGCTTTGTTAGTCAAAATGAGCTGGCCGTTGTTATCCAGTGGGATCTGCGCACCGGGATCTTTGTCCATGCGAATCTTGCCCTGCTGGTCGCCAATTTTGTAAGTGACATCATAACCCAGCATCTTTTCAGACTTGTCATACACCGTTTTACAACGCTGCTGGGTTGAGGTGTAGGTATCATTTTCCTGCATTGAGCCCTGGATCTGGTTGCCGGCATAACCGCCGCCCAGCGCACCCACGACCGTGGCCACATCTTTACCGCGACCACCGCCAAACTGATGACCAATAACCCCACCGGCAACCGCGCCAAGTACGGAACCGGCGACACGGTTTTCATCCTGGACGGGTTTACGGTGCGTGACCGTGACGTTATGGCACTCCTGACGCGGAGTTTTAACCGTTTCCTTAATCGGTGTTGCAGAAACAACCTGAGCATACTGCGGGCCACGCTCTAAGACATTAAGACTGGCGACAGCCGCAACGCCCAGCGCAGCCGCTACGCCAATCCCGATACCCGCCAACATTGATTTATTCACGGGAACTCCTCCTTTTTTGCTATTAGTAACAATTTTGCAACGGGTGGGGAAGTAAGCAAATCAGACAACGGATGAAAAGTAGGGGTTTGAGTGGCGAAACAGGAGGATTCGGAGTACTCCGAAGCGCATAACAAGGACTGGCGGGATAACGCCGTTAGTTTAAAACCGAGATATCCGGGGCGACCACCGGGTTTGGCGTCCCTCCGGGAACCAAATCCCGGTGTTTCCCCTCAGTCATTAGCTTAAATGGCCGGTGTTAACTGATGGGCGGATTTTCTGTAAAAAACTCACCGGCACGAATGGCCGGTGAGTAAAGCGTTAATTAATGCAGTTTCAGACGTGGGCGAATCACACGGTTAATGCTGCCAACCAGCATCATCAACCCGGTTTTGAAGTAGCCGTGCAACGCAATCTGGTGCATACGATACAGCGAAACATAAACGAAGCGGGCGATGCGCCCTTCCACCATCATTGATCCGCGCGTCAGATTCCCCATCAGACTCCCCACGGTAGAGAAGTTGGAGAGAGACACCAGAGAGCCGTGATCTTTGTACTGGTACGCTTTCAGCGGTTTGCCGTTCATCTGCGCCAGGATATTGTTCATCGCGCAGGTTGCCATCTGGTGTGCCGCCTGAGCACGCGGCGGTACAAAGCCCCCTTCCGGACGCGCACAAGATGCACAGTCGCCAATGGCATATACGTCAGGGTCGCGGGAGGTTTGCAGGGTCGGTTCCACCACCAGTTGATTGATACGGTTGGTTTCCAGACCGCCGATATCTTTCATAAAGTCTGGCGCTTTAATACCTGCCGCCCACACCATCAGATCGGCTTCGATATATTCGCCATCTTTGGTGTGAAGTCCGCCGGCATCAGCACTGGTCACCATCGTCTGCGTCAACACCCGCACGCCCAGTTTGGTCAATTCGCTATGCGCTGCGCCAGAAATACGTGGCGGCAATGCTGGCAGAATACGTTCACCGGCTTCAACCAGCGTCACATTCAGCGCTTCGTTGGTCAGCCCTTTGTAACCGTAACTGTGCAGTTGTTTCACTGCATTATGCAGTTCTGCCGAGAGCTCAACGCCCGTTGCGCCCCCGCCCACAATGGCGATGTTAACCTTACCGTTCGCTCCCAGGTTAGCGGAGTATTTCAAAAACAGGTTCAACATTTCGTGATGGAAACGGCGCGCCTGATGTGGGTTATCGAGGAAAATGCAGTGCTCTTTCACGCCTGGCGTATTGAAATCATTGGAGGTACTTCCCAGCGCCATCACCAGCGTGTCATAGGCGATTTTACGCTCCGGCACCAACAGCTCCCCTTTTTCATCGCGCAGTTCGGCAATGGTTATCGTTTTTGCTTCACGATCGATATCCATCACTGATCCAAGCTGAAACTGGAAACCATGATTGCGCGCATGCGCCAGGTAGCTCAGCGCATCCACACCTTCATCCAGCGAACCGGTCGCCACTTCGTGCAACAGCGGTTTCCACAGATGGCTGTGATTTCTGTCCACCAGCGTGATTTTCGCTTTTTTCTTGCGGCCCAGTTTTTTGCCCAACTGCGTCGCCATTTCGAGCCCGCCAGCACCACCGCCGACAATCACGATTTTTTTCAATGGTGTAGTCAAGGTGACCCCCTTAAATTTATTAACCAATTGTTAATTAAACGTTATAGGCATAGCCTTTAATTAACAACAAGTTACGACAATGAAAAGCGACTTCGAGAGTGAGAATAACACGAACGGTGCATTGGTCATACCAAAATTGATGTGCATCAAGTTTTCTCGCTGAAAAGTTAGACAACACTGGCAATATGCATAAAAAAACCAGCCCGAAGGCTGGTCTTACAAAACAGTCTGACCCTGTTAACCCAGGGTCTTAAAGGCTTTAATTCGCTGCAAATGAGACGAGATATTCTTGAACTTATGGGTTTGCTCCTCATCCCACACAATTTCGTAGAAATGGTGCAACTCTTCTGACGAACGTTGGCTGTTCAAGGCTTCATCATGGCGAGAAAGGATCACCAGGCAACGATCGCGGTTCTTTTCCCGAAAGTTGGTTACGCACTTGGTGGCGATATCGGCGTACTCTTCCGGACGGTCGATTTTGCCTTCCATGTTCTCATAAGGGAACAGATTCGGATTAAACACCACCTGGCGAATGTCACAGAGAAAACCGATTCGTTCCGCCCAGTAGCCGCCAAGACCCACACCACAAATCAACGGGCGTTCGTCCACGTTGAGCTGCAACATTTTGTCCACTTCTTTCAGCAGATGCTGCATATCATGTTTAGGATGCCTCGTGCTGTAGCTGATCAGCCTGACATCCGGGTCAATAAATTGCAGTTGCAGCACTTTCTCGTGGTTACCCGGACTGTTAGAGTCAAAACCGTGTAAATAGATAATCATCGCATCCTCACCAAAACCCGACTCCCCTGACGGGAGTGTTATTGACCTGCTTTCTCTTCCTGCCAGCGTTCATGCAGTTGGATAAGCTGGGCGCTGACGGTTTTCCAGCGCTCAGAATCCATGAGTTCCTGGCGCGAAAATGAACCTTTATGATACAAATGTGTAACACGTTCTGCATTGATCGGCGACAGATTATCTAACACGCTGACCGCACCTTTACGATTATTGCAGACCAGGATCATATCGCAACCTGCATCCAGTGAAGCCTGACCACGTTCTGCGTAGCTGCCCATAATCGCCGCGCCTTCCATCGACAAATCGTCAGAGAAAATCACGCCGTCAAATCCCAGTTCACCGCGCAGAACTGTTTTCAGCCAGTGCGCAGAGCCGCTCGCCGGACGCGGGTCCACATCGCTGTAAATCACGTGCGCTGGCATAATGGCGTCGAGCTTGTTCCCGGTGATCAACGCCTGGAAAACAGACATGTCTTTGGCGCGGATTTCCGCTTGTGGACGGGGGTCGCGAGGCGTTTCTTTGTGTGAGTCCGCCGTAACCGCCCCGTGGCCCGGGAAGTGTTTGCCAGTGGTTTTCATGCCCGCGGCATGCATACCGTCAATGAAGCGCGTGGCCATTGCCAACGCTTTTTGCGGATCGGCATGATAAGAACGCTCGCCAATGGCCGCGCTGATATGCCCGACATCAAGAACCGGCGCAAAGCTGATATCGATATCCATGGCGATCATTTCACTGGCCATCAGCCAGCCCGCCTCCTGAGCCAGCTTTCCGCCCTCTTCCAGCCCCTTCAACGCGGCAAAAGATTGCGCGGCCGGTAAGCGAGTAAAGCCTTCGCGAAAACGTTGTACGCGTCCGCCTTCCTGATCGACCGCCACCACCAGATGATTACGCGACGCCGCCCGAATTTGGCGTACCAGTTCACGCAACTGCTCCGGATCATGGTAATTACGGGTGAAGAGAATGAGACCGCCTACCTGCGGATGCGCCAGAATCTCGCGCTCTTCGGCATCCAGTTCAAATCCTTCAACATCCAACATTACTGGGCCCACACTGCTCTCCTTATTTTTTCGTTGTTAGCTGACGCCAGGTTTCATCGGCCAGCCTGATAAATTGTTGTTCGCCGGTCTGCTGCCAGCGGTACTCAAACCATCCCGCTTTCAGCATCATCACCCAGGGATGCCATAACTGGACCTGTCGCCAGAGGCGTCGGGGATCGATATGCGCGCGCTTAGCGTAGGCGGCTACCAACTGCTGATGCTGTAACGCATCATCAACCCACACCGCCGCCAGTTCCAGCGCAATATCGCCGTCTCCGGCATATTCCCAGTCAATCAATCGTAACCCTGACGCCGTGTGCACCAGATTGCCGCTATGGACATCCATATGCAAAGGCCCGAGACGCAGAGGGCGAGGTTCACGCACTGTTCGCAGCCGTTTTAACCGTCGTAACCAGTCCGGCGTGCGACGTGCAGGATCGCAACACTGCCAGTATTGCTCCAGCAACGGCAGCAGCGTTACCCGCCAGCCAAAGCACGGTTGCTGATGCAGATGATACAGCAAGCCCGCCAGCGCGTCGGCGTCCGGTAATCCGGATTTTACGTCGCCCGCTAAATAGTCCACGGCCATCCAGCCTGGCGTATAGAATCGGGGACGGGTCACAAGCGTGGCGGGCAAGCGTGAGAGCGCCCGGTACTGCCGCAAAAAATGCGACTCCGGCGCCTGAGGATCATGATGACAACGAAGAACCAGACGATGGGTCGCATTTTCAATGATGACGCTCCCGCCGCTTAATCCGTGGTTGTTCGCGGCGACGGGATGGTATTGCGGGAAATAGCGCGACAACACGTCGTCGCGCGTCAGTCGGTTATTTTTGCTGGACTGCACCTTTACCCGACCAGATTATCTCGCCAGTTTGCACCAGCATGAGCTGCATTTGCAGCGTAGGGGCATTGACGTTACCCGTCGCACTGGAATAGAGCACGTATTGCGCGCCCACGTTGCGGGCAATCCCGATGGCTTTACTGCGGGTTCCCAGACTGTCTTGCGGAGACAACCCTAACTGTTGTTTTGCCAGCGACAACTGCTGTACCGACACCAGCGTAAATTTGCCGTTATTCGCCAGCGCATTGCGTAACGTATCCGTCGCTTCACCCGCATTGAGGGAGCCATTGGTACGGTTGTTTACGCTGTCGACCAGCAGGACATTCCCTGCCGCAATCCCTCCCGCCTGCAACATTTTTCCGACCATCGGTTGCATGGCACCGTTCCAGTCATAGTGACGGACGCGCGGTGCGGGTTGCGCAGTCTGATCTTCATGCTCAATGGGACCCGGTTGCTGAGGAACCGTCGGCACCGTCGGTACGACAGGCACTGGTTGCTCCGGCTGAACAGGCTGTTCAGGTGTCGGTTTCGCTTCATCGACCGGCGCGGGTTGTTCTCGTTGGGTCACACATCCCGAGAGGAATATCGCCAGCGCGGCTACCAGTGCGTAGCGATGTATTTTAGTTATCAAGATTCACCTCTTACAAATAAAGATAAAGTCTAACTTTGTGCGCCCCCAGATAATTGGCGCTTCCGTATAACGTAACCGACGAGTGCGCCGGGATTGTTACGCTACGCGGCTTCTCCAGAGGATGCATTTCCAGTCCTCTGGCGTCATACCAATAAAAGCGATAATGAACGGTAACGGGTTCTTGTCTTTCGTTATAAAGTCGCGAGGAGGCAGAAGTCTGAATATCGGACGTCGTCAACGCCGGAGGCTCTGCGGTGATCCCCGCCGCCAGTAGCGTTGATTCCATGACCAGCGTCTGCTCATCACTCACCGGTATTTCAGGATGTGAACGGCAGCCAACGAGCAACAGCACCGCCAACGACAGCGCAACGCATCCTCTCGTCATCATCAAAGACCTTTATGCGCAAGCATTGGACCCAGTGCGCGACCGCCTAACAGGTGCATATGGATGTGATACACCTCTTGTCCGCCATGGCGATTGGTATTCATAATTAAACGATAACCGTCAGCAGCAATACCTTCCTGTTCGGCGATTTTCGCCGCCACGGTGATCATCCGACCCAGCGCCTGCTCGTGCTCAGCCGTCACGTCATTGACGGTGGGGATCAGGATATTTGGAATAATGAGGATATGTGTCGGCGCCTGGGGAGAGATATCACGAAATGCAGTGACCAGATCGTCCTGATAAACGATATCCGAGGGAATTTCACGACGGATGATTTTGCTGAAAATAGTTTCTTCTGCCACGACGTTTTCCTTTTTCATAATTAGCTCTTACGTTTCACCATGCTACGCTGAGCCGCATTGCGAGTATAGAGTATGAGCGAGTTACTCACGCTCTTTCAACTTTAACCCGCGATTTATTCAGTAAAAGCTTATCTGGTGCTGCGCTTATCGCCATTTCCCCCTCTTCTAGCAACCCACCGTTTCGGTTGAACGCCCGGCAGAAACAAAAAAGCCGGTACACATTGTGTACCGGCTTTAGAGGAACATGCTAAACGGGTTAGTCGAAACGCAACTGCGGCAGGACGTCTTTCACCTGGGCCAGATAATCACGGCGATCCGATCCTGTCAGCCCTTCCGTACGCGGCAGTTTCGCCGTCAGCGGGTTCACCGCTTGTTGGTTGACCCATACTTCATAGTGCAGATGCGGACCGGTTGATCTTCCGGTATTCCCTGAAAGCGCGATGCGATCGCCACGTTTCACTTTTTGCCCCGGTTTCACTAACAGTTTACGCAAGTGCATATAACGGGTGGTGTAAGTGCGTCCATGACGGATCGCGACGTAGTAACCCGCCGCACCGCTACGTTTTGCGACCACCACTTCACCGTCACCAACCGACAGTACCGGCGTACCTTGCGGCATCGCGAAATCGACGCCTTTATGCGGTGCAACACGTCCTGTCACCGGGTTCAGACGACGAGGGTTAAAGTTGGACGAAATACGGAACTGTTTCGCCGTCGGGAAACGCATAAATCCTTTGGCAAGTCCGGTACCATTGCGATCGTAGAACTTACCGTCCTCAGCGCGAATCGCGTAGTAGTCTTTACCGTCAGAACGTAACCGCACGCCCAACAACTGGCTTTGTTCGCGTTTGCCATCCAGCATCTCACGTGACATCAGTACCGAGAATTCATCGCCTTTTTTCAGTTTGCGGAAGTCCATCTGCCACTGCATGGCTTTGATCACGGCGCTAATTTCCGCGCTGGTGAGTCCTGCCTCTTTCGCACTGGAGACAAAACTGCCGCCGACGGTGCCTTTCATCAGGCTGTTAACCCAGTCACCTTGCTGCATCTCGCTGCTCATCTTAAAACCATTGGCAGCCGTGCGATCGTAAGTGCGGGTTTCGCGGCGGGAGACTTCCCAGGTCAGACGTTGTAAATCGCCGTCAGCAGTCAGCGTCCAGGAGAGTTGTTGACCGATTTTCAGGTTTCGCAATTCTTTGTCTGCAGCGGCAAGCTGGCTGATATCGCCCATTTCAATGCCGTACTGGTTCAGGATGCTGCTCAGCGTATCGCCGGTGGAGACCACATATTCGTGGACGCCCACCTCACCGGAGGTTTTGTCATCCAGTTCATCCTGAGGAATCTCTTCATCTTCCTGCGCAGCCTGATCGATAGGTTCGCTCGCCTCAGGTAACAGCGACCGAATCTCACTTTTTTCCAGTTCGATGGTTTTGACGATCGGCGCGGACTCTGGGTGATAAACGTATGGGCGCCACACCGCGACAGCAAGTGTCAGAACAGTAAGGGACCCCAGCATGACGCGATGGGGTCTGGGCAGATTATTAAATGCCAGAGCGACAGAGCGGGCTATCTGTTGCACGTATTCACTTCCTCGTTAATCTCCTTTCAGGCAGCTCGCATACTGGTTCGCTAATTGAGTCAAAAACGCTGAATAGCTCGTTTTACCCAGTGCAATATGCGTTCCGAGGGGATCCAACGTTCCCATTCGAACGGATGTCCCTCTCGCAACGGCTTCAACGACCGCTGGCCTGAACTGTGGCTCAGCAAAAACGCAGGTTGCTTTTTGCTCAACCAACTGTGTTCTTATTTCATGTAAACGCTGCGCACCAGGTTGAATCTCAGGGTTGACGGTGAAGTGACCAAGCGGCGTCAGTCCGAAGTGTTTTTCGTAGTAACCATAAGCGTCATGAAAAACGAAGTACCCTTTCCCCTTGAGCGGTGCGAGCTCGTTACCGACCTGTTTATCGACCTGGGCTAATTGTGCCTCAAAATCCTTCAGGTTGGCGTCAAGTTTGGCTCGACTTTGCGGCATAAGTTCCACTAATTTATCATGGATTGCAACCGCTGAAGACCGCGCTATCTCTGGGGAAAGCCAAAGATGCATGTTGTAGTCGCCGTGATGGTGATGGTCGTCACCTTTTTCATCATGAGCAGGGTCATGATCATGCTCGTCGTCGTCGTCGTCCCCCCCTTTCATGAGCAACGGTTTCACCGACGGAAGCTGCGCAATCGTTACCTGTTTTGACTCTGGAATGTTCTTTACTGACTTTTCCATGAACGCTTCCATCTCTGGACCAATCCAGACAACTAAGTCCGCGCCCTGTAAGCGTTTTACGTCGGAAGGACGCAGTGAGTAATCATGTTCCGAGGCGCCATCCGGCAATAAAACCTCGGTCTCTGTTACACCATCAGCAATCGCGGAAGCAATGAACCCCAGGGGCTTAAGGGAGGCAACGACAGAGGCATTTGCGGCGTGTGTTGCACTCCCCCAAAGAGCAGCGGATAATGCTGCGAAAAGAAGCGTATTTTTATGTAACATAATGCAACGAATCATCGTAATGAATGTGTGAAATGTGATATTATAACATTCTATAACTTCTGCAAGCCTAAAATTGACATGACGACTTTGGTTTCACTGGAAAATGTCTCGGTCTCTTATGGTCAACGCCGCGTCCTTTCTGACGTGTCGCTTGAACTCAGACCCGGAAAAATTTTGACTCTCCTTGGCCCTAACGGTGCCGGGAAGTCCACCCTGGTACGTGTGGTATTAGGGCTCGTAACACCTGATGAAGGCGTTATCAAGCGTAACGGCCAGCTACGCGTCGGCTATGTCCCGCAGAAACTGTATCTCGATACCACGCTCCCACTCACCGTAAACCGTTTTTTACGCTTACGACCCGGCACGCATAAATCAGACATTCTTCCTGCGCTTAAACGCGTTCAGGCAGGCCATCTGATTAACGCGCCCATGCAAAAGTTATCCGGCGGGGAAACGCAACGTGTGCTGTTGGCGCGCGCGTTATTGAATCAACCGCAGTTGCTGGTGCTGGATGAGCCAACGCAGGGCGTCGATGTCAACGGTCAGGTGGCGCTTTACGATCTCATCGACCAGTTGCGTCGAGAACTCGACTGCGCGGTGTTGATGGTGTCGCATGACCTGCACCTGGTGATGGCCAAAACAGACGAAGTGCTGTGTCTGAATCACCACATTTGCTGCTCCGGTACACCAGAAATTGTCTCAATGCACCCGGAGTTTATCTCCATGTTTGGGCCGCGCGGCGCAGAGCAGTTAGGCATTTATCGCCATCATCATAATCATCGCCATGATTTACAGGGCCGTATTGTATTGCGCCGGGGAAATGGTCACTCATGATTGAATTTTTGTTACCCGGCTGGTTCGCCGGGATCATGCTGGCCTGCGCTGCAGGTCCGCTGGGCTCGTTCGTGGTCTGGCGTCGGATGTCGTATTTTGGCGATACGCTGGCGCACGCTTCGCTGTTAGGCGTGGCATTTGGTCTGCTGCTGGATGTGAATCCGTTTTACGCGGTCATCGCCGTCACGCTGGTGCTGGCAGCAGGTCTGGTGTGGCTTGAGAAGCGCCCTCACCTTGCGATCGACACTCTGCTGGGCATTATGGCGCACAGCGCCCTGTCGCTGGGTCTGGTGGTGGTCAGCCTGATGTCGAATATCCGTGTCGATTTGATGGCCTATCTGTTTGGCGATTTACTGGCAGTTACGCCTGAAGATCTGATCTCCATCGCCATTGGCGTCGTCATTGTTCTGGCGATTTTGTTCTGGCAGTGGCGCAATTTGCTGTCCATGACCATCAGCCCGGACCTGGCGTTTGTTGATGGGGTGAAAATTCAGCGCGTGAAACTTCTGCTGATGCTGGTGACGGCGTTAACGATCGGGGTGGCAATGAAGTTTGTTGGCGCGCTGATCATCACCTCATTGCTGATAATCCCTGCTGCCACGGCGCGTCGCTTTGCCCGTACGCCAGAGCAAATGGCAGGCGTTGCGGTGATTGTAGGAATGGTAGCGGTTACAGGCGGGCTGACCTTTTCGGCATTTTACGACACGCCAGCCGGCCCTTCGGTCGTTCTGTGCGCTGCGCTGCTGTTTATCCTTACCATGATGAAAAAACAGGCCAGTTGAGGCCTGTTTTTTTGCCGGATTGCGCGGTATTTCCAGGCCGGATAGGATGCGCTAGCATCGCTATCCGGCGCTACGCTCAGGGCATTTCCGGCGGTGTGATCCCAAAGTGATTCCACGCACGCACCGTTGCCATACGCCCACGCGGGGTACGCTGTAAAAAGCCCTGCTGAATCAGATACGGTTCCAGCACGTCCTCAATCGTTTCGCGCTCTTCGCCGATAGCCGCCGCCAGGTTATCTAACCCAACAGGCCCACCGAAGAACTTATCGATCACCGCCAGCAAGAGTTTGCGGTCCATATAGTCGAACCCTTCCGCATCGACATTAAGCATATCCAGCGCCTGAGCGGCAATATCCGCCGAGATCGTGCCGTCATGCTTCACTTCAGCAAAGTCACGCACGCGGCGCAGCAGACGGTTGGCGATACGTGGCGTGCCGCGCGCGCGGCGAGCGACTTCCAGTGCGCCTTCATCGCTCATTTCCAGCCCCATATAACGCGCGCTACGCCCGACGATATGCTGCAGATCCGCAACCTGGTAAAACTCCAGACGCTGAACGATGCCAAAACGGTCACGCAACGGCGAGGTTAATGAACCCGCGCGAGTGGTTGCGCCAATCAGCGTAAAGGGAGGCAGATCGATTTTTATCGAGCGCGCCGCCGGACCTTCACCAATCATGATATCGAGCTGATAGTCCTCCATCGCCGGGTACAATACCTCTTCGACCACCGGAGACAGGCGATGAATTTCGTCGATAAACAGAACGTCGTGAGGCTCAAGGTTAGTGAGCATCGCCGCTAGGTCCCCTGCTTTCTCCAGCACCGGACCGGAGGTGGTGCGCAGGTTCACTCCCATTTCATTGGCGACAATATTCGCCAGCGTGGTTTTACCCAGACCCGGCGGGCCGAAAATCAGCAGGTGGTCAAGCGCATCGCCGCGCAGTTTCGCCGCCTGGATAAAAATCTCCATCTGCGAGCGCACCTGTGGCTGACCAACGTACTCCGCCAGCAGTTTGGGACGAATCGCCCGATCTGCCACATCTTCTGGCAACGTGCTTTCTGCTGAAATCAGGCGGTCTGCTTCTATCATCCTCTACCTCACAGCGCGGCGCGGAGCGCTTCGCGGATCAATGTTTCGCTGCTGGCATCCGGGCGGGCAATTTTGCTGACCATCCGGCTGGCTTCCTGAGGTTTATAGCCCAGCGCCACCAGCGCGGCAACCGCTTCCTGTTCAGCATCATCTGTTGCCGGGCTGGCCGGAGAGGTCAGCACCAGATCGGAGGCAGGCGTAAACAGATCGCCATGCAACCCTTTGAAGCGATCTTTCATTTCGACAATCAGACGCTCGGCCGTTTTCTTGCCAATGCCCGGTAGTTTCACCAGGGCGGCGGGATCTTCACGCTCGACGGCGTTAACAAACTGCTGCGCCGACATGCCCGAGAGGATTGCCAGCGCCAGCTTCGGGCCGACGCCGTTCGTCTTAATCAATTCTTTAAACAGGGTACGTTCCTGTTTGTTGTTAAAGCCATACAGCAGTTGAGCATCTTCACGCACCACAAAATGGGTGAAGATAATCGCCTCCTGCCCCGCTTCCGGCAGCTCATAAAAGCAGGTCATCGGCATATGTACTTCATAGCCGACACCGCCCGTTTCCAGCAGTACCAACGGGGGTTGTTTTTCGAGAATAATGCCTCTGAGTCTGCCTATCACATGACGCTCCTGCGTTAATGGCTCTTGATACAAAGGTGTATCATAAAAAAATGCTGGATATTTATCCAGCCTGATTTGCTATTATCGCAGTCGTCCACGCGCCAGATTGAGTCTGGAGTCGCTCATTTGCATCGCGTTTTGGCTTACATGGCAGTGGGTGATGGCAATCGCCAGCGCATCGGCGGCATCCGCCTGCGGGTTAGCGGGGAGTTTAAGCAAGGTACGCACCATATGCTGCACCTGACTTTTCTCCGCGCTGCCTATCCCGACGACGGTCTGCTTGACCTGACGTGCCGCATATTCAAACACCGGCAGATCCTGATTTACGGCAGCGACAATCGCCACACCACGCGCCTGACCCAGCTTGAGCGCGGAATCCGCGTTCTTCGCCATAAAAACCTGCTCAATGGCAAAGTAGTCCGGCTGAAACTGGGTAATGATTTCCGACACGCCCGCATAAATCAGCTTCAGGCGCGACGGTAAATCATCCACTTTGGTACGAATACATCCGCTGCCCAGGTAGGTCAGTTGCCGACCGACCTGGCGGATCACGCCATAACCGGTGATGCGCGAGCCCGGGTCAATGCCGAGAATAATGGACATCACGCATCTCCTGTTATGTTATCGCTCAACCACGTCATTCTAACGTCGCTGCAACCTCATCGGAGATTTCACCGTTGTGGTAAACTTCCTGCACGTCATCACAATCTTCCAGCAGGTCGATCAGACGCATCAGTTTAGGTGCTGTTTCCGCATCCATATCCGCTTTGGTAGACGGGATCATTGAGACTTCAGCGCTGTCGGCTTTCAGACCGGCGGCTTCCAGTGCGTCACGCACTTTGCCCATCTCTTCCCACGCGGTATAGACATCAATCGCGCCGTCGTCAAAGGTCACAACGTCTTCAGCACCGGCTTCCAGCGCCGCTTCCATGATGGTGTCTTCGTCGCCCTTTTCAAAGGAGATAACGCCTTTTTTGCTGAACAGATACGCCACGGAACCGTCGGTACCGAGGTTGCCGCCAGTTTTGCTGAATGCGTGACGCACTTCCGCTACCGTACGGTTACGGTTGTCAGACAGACATTCGATCATCACCGCGGTGCCGCCTGGACCATAACCTTCATAGATGATGGTTTCCATATTCGCATCATCATCACCGCCCACGCCACGCGCGATTGCACGGTTCAGCGTGTCACGCGTCATGTTGTTAGACAGTGCTTTATCTATAGCTGCACGCAGACGCGGGTTAGCGTCCGGATCACCGCCACCCAGCTTGGCCGCCGTCACCAGTTCACGAATGATCTTGGTGAAAATCTTGCCGCGCTTAGAATCTTGCGCTGCTTTACGATGTCTGGTGTTGGCCCATTTACTATGACCTGCCATAAATAATATCTCCAAAAGCGCGCCTTCTCAGGCGACGTTAATAACAAATTCTTCAATCGCCTGCCGGTTACTCCACGACTTGGTTAACTGTGCAGCTTCAGCCGCATTAACCCAACGATAGGTCAGGTGTTCGGTGAACACGATCTCTCGTTCAGAGGGAAGCGCCAGGCAAAACCAGGATTCGGTATTACGCACGATTCCCGGCGCATAGCGATGACGTAAATGAGTAAAAATCTCAAACTCCACCGTGCGCTGGCAGTCAATTAAGGTCAGTTGCTCTGTCGCAACATCAATGGTGACCTCTTCCTTTACTTCGCGCATGGCGGCTTGCGACGCGGTTTCACCCTCTTCCAGACTGCCGGTGACCGACTGCCAGAACTCGGGATCGTCGCGTCGCTGTAACATCAGCACCCGCTTCGTATCTTGGGCAAAAATAACAACCAGAACCGAAACGGGACGCTTATACACTTTATCCTTCACGCTGCCTCTTTGTTGGCTGCCATCGTTCATCCCATTCACATAGTTCTCTATGCTCATGGGTATTCACTCAGTTGCCGCCGCGATGCAACGCGAATGATTTCGTGTACAGCAGCCATATCAGTTATTCTCGGCCTTCTTCACAACCTGAATGCTCAGTTCTGCCAGCGCAGCTTCATTAGCAAAGCTTGGCGCTTCAGTCATCAGGCAGGCAGCAGCCGTGGTTTTCGGGAAGGCAATAACGTCACGAATGTTATCAGTACCCGTCAGCAGCATGGTCAGACGATCCAGACCAAACGCCAGGCCTGCGTGCGGCGGCGTGCCATATTTCAGCGCATCCAGCAGGAAGCCGAACTTCTCACGCTGCTCTTGTTCGTTGATGCCCAGAATACCAAACACGGTTTGCTGCATTTCGCCGTTGTGGATACGAACGGAACCGCCGCCCACTTCGTAGCCGTTGATCACCATATCGTACGCGTTGGCAACAGCATTTTCAGGCGCAGCCTGAAGCTCAGCAGCCGTCATGTCTTTCGGTGCAGTAAACGGATGGTGCATCGCCGTCAGGCCACCTTCACCGTCGTCTTCAAACATCGGGAAGTCGATAACCCACAACGGCGCCCATTTGGTTTCGTCGGTCAGGCTCAGATCTTTACCCAGTTTAAGGCGCAGTGCGCCCATAGAGTCGGCAACCACTTTCTTGCTGTCAGCGCCGAAGAAAATCATATCGCCGTCTTGCGCAGCGGTACGATCCAGAATAGCTTCCACGATTTCAGCGTTCAGGAACTTGGCAACAGGGCTGGTGATCCCTTCCAGACCTTTCGCACGCTCGGTGACTTTAATGTAAGCCAAACCTTTCGCACCGTAG
Organism: Citrobacter sp. R56; assembly: GCF_016811995.1. Taxonomy (GTDB): domain Bacteria; phylum Pseudomonadota; class Gammaproteobacteria; order Enterobacterales; family Enterobacteriaceae; genus Citrobacter_D; species Citrobacter_D enshiensis. The sequence continues at coordinate 1,960,162 of NZ_CP069159.1, read as the reverse complement.
ATCTTGATAAAGTTACCGTAGTCGTCGATTTGCTTACGGCTTAAGCTGGCACCACCCGGCACACGCAGAGCAGCAACGCGGCCTTTCGGATCGTTCGCCGGACCGGAGAATACGGCGAAATCGACGGATTTCAGCAGATCGGCAACGTCCACCAGTTCCATCGGGTTACGCAGATCCGGCTTATCGGAACCGTAACGACGCTCAGCTTCGGCGAAAGTCATGATCGGGAAATCACCCAGATCCACCCCTTTCACTTCCTGCCACAGATTACGCACCAGCGCTTCCATCACTTCACGCACCTGCGGTGCCGTCATGAAGGAGGTCTCCACGTCGACCTGGGTAAATTCAGGCTGGCGGTCGGCACGTAAGTCTTCGTCGCGGAAGCATTTTACGATCTGATAATAGCGATCAAAGCCAGACATCATCAGCAGCTGTTTGAACAGCTGTGGAGACTGCGGCAGCGCGTAAAATTTACCTTTGTGAACGCGCGAAGGCACCAGATAGTCACGCGCGCCTTCTGGCGTGGCTTTGGTCAGCATCGGGGTTTCGATGTCGAGGAAACCGTGGTCATCCATAAAGCGACGCACCAGGCTGGTAATTTTGGCGCGTGTTTTCAGACGCTGCGCCATTTCCGGACGACGCAGGTCCAGGTAGCGATACTTCAGACGCGCTTCTTCGGTATTAACGTGGTTAGAGTCCAGCGGCAGTGATTCTGAACGGTTGATGATGGTCAGATCGGACGCCAGTACTTCAATTTCGCCCGTCGCCATATCGGCGTTAACGTTTTTCGCGTCACGCGCGCGTACGGTACCCGTAACCTGGATGCAGAACTCATTACGCAGTTCGGAGGCCAGCTTTAATGCGTCCGCACGGTCCGGGTCGAAAAATACCTGCACGATACCTTCGCGGTCGCGCATATCGATAAAGATCAGGCTACCAAGATCACGACGACGGTTGACCCAACCACACAGAGTCACCTGCTGCCCCTCGTGGGACAGACGTAGCTGCCCGCAATATTCTGTACGCATGAGATATCCCTTAACTTTGCCGCAGGCGGAATGTCGCCTGCCTCGCAGGTGACCAAGTCGCAGCGTTAGCTGAATGTCACAACTGAATGAAAAAAGGCGGCTATTATACTGGAAATTCTGCCGCACGATAAGAGTCTATCCCATCAAGGTTCGATTACTTACCACTTTGAACCAGAACAGACTCCGAACCAGACACTGACTGTACGCATGTTTACGCCGCAGGTATTGCGTATACGCAAAAAAAAGACAAAATTTGTTGCCCCTCGCCTCCAGGACCGCGACTAAGATAGAGCGAAATAGCGTTGAAAATACGGGAGTCTTTATGCTGGAACTGAACGCCTCAACCACCGCGCTGGTGGTCATTGATTTGCAGGAGGGCATTTTACCCTTCGCCACAGGCCCATATACCGCATCAGACGTCGTGGATCGCGCTGCACGTCTGGCGGAAAAATTCCGTGTTCACGGCTCACCGGTGGTGATGGTGCGTGTCGGCTGGTCGCCGGATTACGCAGAAGCACTAAAACAGCCTGTCGATGCCCCATCCCCTGCGAAAGCGTTGCCGGAAAACTGGTGGCACTACCCGGTAGCTTTGGGCAAAGCCGACAGCGATCTTGAGGTCACTAAACGCCAGTGGGGGGCGTTCTACGGCACTGACCTGGAACTGCAACTGCGCCGTCGCGGCATTGACACGCTCGTCCTGTGCGGGATCTCCACCAACATCGGCGTGGAATCCACGGCCCGCAACGCCTGGGAACTGGGCTTTCGGCTGATCATTGCCGAAGATGCCTGTAGCGCGGCAAGTACCGAGCAACACCAGAGCAGCGTCACGCACATTTTCCCGCGCATCGCCCGGGTGCGTCGCGTGGAAGAAATCCTGAAAGCGCTATGATTTACATCGGCTTACCGCAATGGTCGCACCCAAAGTGGGTGCGTCTGGGGATAACCAGCCTTGAAGAATATGCCCGCCACTTCAATTGTGTGGAGGGCAATACCACCTTGTACGCGCTTCCTAAAGCCGAGGTCGTTGAACGCTGGCACGCGCAGACTACTGACGATTTTCGGTTCTGTTTTAAGTTTCCGGCGACCATCACGCATCAAGCCGCGCTGAAAAACTGTGACGATTTAGTGCTGGAGTTTTTGACCCGCATGTCGCCGCTTGAGGGGCGCATTGGTCAATACTGGCTCCAGCTTCCCGCCACATTTTCACCTCGCGAACTTCCGGCTTTGTGGCATTTTCTGGATGCCCTGCCCGGGCGCTTCACGTACGGTGTTGAAGTCCGTCATCCGGGATTCTTTGCAAAAGGCGAAGAGGAACAACAGCTCAATCGTGGTTTACACGAGAGAGGCGTCAACCGGGTCATTCTCGATAGCCGTCCGGTCCATGCCGCTCGCCCTCACAATGAGGCGATACGCGAGGCGCAGCGCAAGAAACCCAGAGTCCCTGTACATGCGGTTGTCACTGCCGGTCATCCGATGGTGCGATTTATTGGCAGCGATGACATGGTACAAAATCGTGATTTTTTCACCGCCTGGTTAAACAAATTACCGCTCTGGGAACAGTCCACGACGCCCTACCTTTTTTTACACACGCCCGATATCGCGCAGGCTCCGGAGTTAGTAGACGCCATCTGGCAGGATTTACATGCCGTTATTCCTGGTATTGGCGCCGCACCGTCTATTCCACAGCAATCTTCTCTTTTCTGAAAATGCCACCTATCATAGACAGTGCCATCAGCCATTTTAAAGGGAGTTTGTATGGTAAGCGCGCTATATGCCGTATTGGGTGCGTTATTGTTGATGAAGTTCTCCTTTGACGTTGTTCGTCTACGGATGCAGTACCGCGTTGCCTATGGTGACGGCGGTTTTAGCGAGCTACAAAGCGCGATTCGTATTCATGGCAATGCGGTGGAATATATTCCTGTTGCGCTGGTGCTGCTGCTGTTTATGGAGATGAACGGTGCGGAAACATGGATGGTGCACATCTGCGGCCTGATTCTCATTGCCGGTCGGCTCATGCATTATTACGGGTTCTATCACCGGCTATTTCGCTGGCGGCGTTCCGGTATGAGCGCAACCTGGTGTGCCCTGTTGCTGATGGTGCTGGCAAATCTCTGGTATATGCCCTGGGAGTTGGTTTTCTCCCTGCATTAGCGCACAATACGCCCCTTTATTTTTCCCGGACTTTTACGTTATGTCTCACCGCGACACGCTTTTTTCTGCGCCTATCGCCAGCCTGGGTGACTGGACCTTTGATGAACGGGTAGCTGAAGTCTTCCCGGATATGATCCAGCGTTCCGTTCCTGGCTACTCCAATATTATCTCGATGATTGGTATGCTGGCTGAACGTTTTGTTAAACCCAACACACAGGTCTACGATCTGGGTTGTTCTCTGGGCGCGGCGACGCTCTCGGTGCGTCGCAACATCCACCATGACAATTGCAAGATAATCGCCGTCGACAACTCTCCGGCGATGGTTGAACGCTGCCGCCGCCACATTGATGCCTACAAAGCCCCGACACCCGTTGAGGTTGTGGAAGGCGATATTCGTCATATCACTATCGAAAACGCCTCAATGGTGGTGCTGAATTTTACCCTGCAATTCCTTGAGCCGCCCGAGCGCCAGGCATTGCTGGATAAGATTTATCAGGGGTTGAATCCGGGCGGCGCGCTGGTGCTGTCAGAGAAGTTCAGTTTTGAAGATGCGCAGGTCGGCGAATTGCTGTTCAACATGCATCATGACTTCAAACGTGCCAACGGCTACAGTGAGCTGGAAATCAGCCAGAAACGTAGCATGCTGGAAAACGTCATGCTGACCGATTCCGTCGAAACCCATAAAGCACGTCTGCGTCAGGCCGGATTTGAACACAGCGAACTGTGGTTCCAGTGCTTCAACTTTGGTTCTCTGGTGGCGCTAAAAGCTGAGGTTTCTGCATGATCGAGTTCGGAAACTTTTATCAGCTGATTGCCAAAAATCACCTTTCCCACTGGCTTGAAACCCTGCCCGCGCAAATTGCGGCCTGGCAGCGCGATCAGCATGGTCTGTTTAAACAGTGGTCGAACGCGGTTGAATTTCTGCCAGAGTTAACGCCGCACCGTCTGGATTTGCTGCACAGTGTTACCGCCGAAAGCGAAACACCGCTGAGCGAAGGCCAGCTTAAACGTATCGATACCCTGATGCGCAACCTGATGCCGTGGCGTAAAGGCCCGTACTCGTTGTACGGCGTCAATATTGATACCGAATGGCGTTCTGACTGGAAGTGGGATCGCGTATTGCCGCATCTGTCCGATCTTACCGGTCGCACAATTCTGGATGTGGGCTGCGGCAGCGGCTATCACATGTGGCGCATGATTGGCGCTGGCGCACATCTCGCCGTCGGGATCGACCCAACGCAGCTGTTCCTGTGCCAGTTTGAAGCGGTGCGGAAATTGTTAGGTAACGATCAGCGTGCGCATCTGCTGCCGCAGGGGATCGAACAACTGCCAGCTCTGAATGCGTTTGATACCGTATTTTCAATGGGCGTGCTTTATCATCGCCGCTCGCCGCTGGAGCATCTGTGGCAGTTAAAAGATCAGCTGGTCAAAGACGGTGAACTGGTGCTTGAGACGCTGGTCGTCGAGGGCGATGAAAATACCGTTCTGGTGCCCGGCGATCGCTACGCGCAAATGCGTAACGTCTACTTTATTCCTTCCGCGCTGGCGTTAAAAAACTGGCTGGAGAAATGCGGTTTTGTCGATGTGCGTATCGCGGACGTTTGTGTTACATCAACCGAAGAGCAGCGCCGTACCGAATGGATGGTGACCGAGTCGCTGGCCGATTTCCTTGACCCGAACGACAGTAGCAAAACGGTTGAGGGTTACCCTGCCCCTCTGCGTGCGGTGTTGATTGCGCGTAAACCGTAACGCTGGATTTCTCCAAAATAGTTCAGGCGACCAACGCAGTTACAGCCCGAAATAGGCAGGAAAAAGATAAAAAAAGGCCCCTGTTGAAATTGCAGGGGCCTGGTACGAGCAAGCATCATATTGGGCGACATGATGCAACGGTAAAAATCAGTTGGCCTGATGACGAACAATGATTCCTTTCATCTCTGCAACCGCCGCCCCGTCAACCACACTGCGGGAATATTCATCCGCTTGCGTATCCGCTGACATCGACAGTCCCTGATTGCGATAACGCATTGGCGAGGCAACCTGGGTTCCGGCAGAACTGTGTACTTCCCTGACACCTGCATTCAGGAAATCCTGCAAATTTTTTGCACGAACCCCTGCTCCGGCCATAATTATTGGAGCACCGGCTTGTGCAATTAGTTCCATAATTATTGGTAAACCTTGCAGTGCGTCAGATTTTTGCCCGGATGTCAGCACTCTCGCAACACCCAAATCTGCCAGATTCTTAAGCGCATTTAATGGATTAGCGCACATATCGAAGGCACGATGAAACGTCACGGCCAACGACCCTGCAGCGGCCATTATTTTTTCCATTCGCGGCATATCCACGTTACCGTCCACGTCCAGAATGCCCACCACCAGTCCGGGAAAACCCAATTCTCTGACCGTGCGCACATCGTCCAGCATGGCGGCAAACTCACCGTCGGTATAGCAAAAATCACCGCCACGCGGGCGAATAATCGGATGCACGGGAATCGTTACGTGTTGACGAACCGAACGCAGCACACCCAGAGAAGGCGTCAATCCGCCCTCTTTCGGTGCTGAACACAACTCGATCCGATCGGCACCGTTTTGCTGCGCGGTTAACGCGCACTCCATGCTGTAACAACAAATCTCGAGCAATGCCATACTCACTCCTTTTTCTGAATCGTATATCATGCCATGTCGGTTTGCGCTAAACGTCGCAGACGCTCACAAACTCATTGCCCTGACTGTTCGCTTGCCACAATAGCTTCAATCGACCACGGGTGAAACTTAATGGTGACCTTACCATCCGTCACCGCCAGCGTCGGGTTTGGCAGACGTTCGTGCTCGCCTTTGGGCGAACTGGTTTTCACAAAAATGCCCGGCTGGCTTAAACCATCGTCAGAGAGCAGCGCCAGCGCCCGGGCGTTCAATGTTTCCGGCTCGCCGGGCAACACAATTTCAATATGTTCCCAGCCTTCATGCGGATAGCGTTTTTCGCCCGGCCACGGTAATTCCACAACGCTGAATTGCCAGTGTCCGACACAAACAGGCGTCTTCAATTTGAACAGACAGATCGGTCTGCCGTTGATGATATTTTCCGACAGGAGCTCGCCGCACTGCTCAAACCCACGGCGCCACCGCTCTGCGGTCGCATTCTGATGGCAGCGAAGAGAGATATGGTCGGCCTCAAGGGGGGCCAGATCCAGACCGAGGCGAGTAGAAAGCGCCGTTAACGCCAGCGTAAAACGCGGTAAATCTGCGGAAATATCATGCAGTTCGTCAATAGATTGCCAGTTCGCCATTTTGGATACTCTTCTTCATCTTCAAAGCCGCTAATTTACTCTGTTGCGGGGCGGCAACCAACCGCTGATTGTGGTCAACGCGCCGTGAACAGTGATGCCTCATTATGTTGAGGCGATTTCAGAGCAGCGACGACATGCGCCAGGGCTGACGCAAACGGGCATTTGCAGTATACTCCCGCCCTAAATTCTTAAACTGGCGCGGGCACAGTCACCCCGCGTCTTAAACGTAAGGTATTCCGGTGAATATTCAGGCTCTTCTCTCAGAAAAAGTCCGTCAGGCCATGATTGCTGCAGGCGCGCCTGCAGATTGCGAACCTCAGGTTCGTCAGTCAGCAAAAGTACAGTTCGGCGACTATCAGGCCAACGGCATGATGGCAGTTGCTAAAAAACTGGGTATGGCGCCGCGACAACTTGCAGAGCAGGTGCTGACTCATCTGGATCTCAACGGCATCGCCAGCAAGGTTGAAATTGCCGGTCCGGGCTTTATCAATATTTTCCTCGATGCGGCGTTTCTCGCCCAAAACGTACAGCAGGCGCTGACCAGTGACCGTCTGGGCGTCGCTCTCCCAGAAAAGCAGACAGTTGTAGTGGATTACTCTGCGCCTAACGTCGCTAAAGAGATGCACGTCGGCCACCTGCGCTCGACCATTATCGGTGACGCAGCCGTGCGTACCCTGGAGTTTCTGGGCCACCATGTGATTCGCGCCAACCACGTCGGCGACTGGGGCACGCAGTTTGGTATGCTGATCGCCTGGCTGGAAAAACAGCAGCAGGAAAACGCCGGTGAAATGGCGCTGGCTGACCTGGAGGGATTCTATCGTGATGCGAAGAAGCACTATGATGAAGATGAAGTGTTTGCCGAGCGCGCACGTAACTACGTGGTGAAACTGCAAGGCGGCGACGCGTACTTCCGCGAAATGTGGCGCAAACTGGTCGACATCACCATGACGCAGAACCAGTTAACCTACGATCGCCTGAATGTGACGCTGACGCGTGACGACGTGATGGGCGAGAGCCTGTACAACCCGATGCTGCCGGGTATCGTCGCCGATCTGAAATCCAAAGGCCTGGCCGTTGAAAGCGAAGGCGCGACGGTGGTGTTCCTTGATGAGTACAAAAACAAGGAAGGCGACCCGATGGGCGTCATCATTCAGAAGAAAGATGGCGGCTACCTCTATACCACCACTGACATTGCCTGCGCTAAGTACCGCTATGAAACGCTGCATGCCGATCGCGTGCTGTACTACATCGATTCCCGCCAGCACCAGCACCTGATGCAGGCATGGACTATCGTGCGTAAAGCGGGCTATGTGCCGGACTCCGTACCGCTGGAACACCACATGTTCGGCATGATGCTGGGTAAAGACGGTAAACCGTTCAAAACCCGCGCGGGCGGCACGGTGAAACTGGCTGACCTGCTGGACGAAGCGCTTGAACGTGCACGCCGTCTGGTGGCAGAGAAGAATCCTGACATGCCTGCCGATGAGCTGGAAAAACTGGCAAATGCCGTCGGCATCGGCGCGGTGAAATATGCGGATCTCTCCAAAAACCGCACCACCGACTACATCTTCGACTGGGACAACATGCTGGCGTTTGAAGGCAACACAGCTCCTTACATGCAGTACGCATACACCCGTGTGCTGTCCGTATTCCGTAAAGCAGAAATCGATGAAGACGCGCTGGCGGCGGCACCGGTTATCATCAGCGAAGATCGCGAAGCGCAGTTAGCCGCTCGCCTGCTGCAGTTTGAAGAGACGCTGACAGTGGTCGCGCGTGAAGGTACGCCGCACGTCATGTGCGCCTATCTGTACGATCTCGCCGGTCTGTTCTCCGGTTTCTATGAGCACTGCCCGATCCTGAGCGCAGAAAGCGAAACCGTGCGTAACAGCCGTCTGAAACTGGCGCAGCTGACGGCGAAAACGCTGAAGCTGGGTCTGGATACGCTGGGTATCGAAACCGTAGAACGTATGTAAGCCAGTACGCTTAACATTCAGGCCTGAGTTCGCTTGCGGACTCGGGCCTTTTTTATGTCCGGCGTTCGCACTCTGTAACATGCCACAAGGAATGACACATTTCTCAGGAGGGATGGTACATTTTTTGTCTGTCATCGCATTGACCTCTGCGTATCATTAGGCGGCTAATTAATCAGGTATGGGTCAATGACGTTTAAAGATTTCGCAGCAGAAGAGAAACTCTTTCTGAGACGGGTAGTGGTGGCGTTCGGCCTGGTGGTTATCTGCTTTGGGATCCTTCTCTTCAATCTCTACAATTTACAAATTCGCCAGCATCAGTACTACGCGACCCGCTCGAATGAGAACGACATTAAAATGCTGCCGGTCGCACCTACCCGGGGCATGATCTATGACCGCAACGGCATCCCGCTGGTACGCAACGTGACCTGGTACGATATCGCGGTTACGCCCTACAAAATCAGCAATATGGATACACTAATCCAGCAATTAGCCCCCATCGTTGACCTGACACAGGATGATATTGATGCCTTTCGCCATGCGCTGAAATCAGGCAGTCGCTATCGCCCGGTGGTGCTTAAAAATGCCCTGACCGATGTCGAGATTGCGCGCTTCTCAGTGAACCAATTTCGTTTCAGCGGCGTCACCATTAATAGCTATGAGGATCGGGAATATCCCTACGGTGCGGAACTGGCGCACGTGCTTGGCTATGTCTCAAAAATTAACGATAGCGATCTAAAAACACTCAGCAAAGAAGGGATTGCGGAAAACTACGCCGCCGACCATAACATCGGCAAACAGGGTATTGAACGCTACTACGAAAACGAACTGCATGGCAAAACCGGCTATCAGGAAGTGGAGGTGGATAATCATGGACGGATTGTCCGTCTGCTGAAAGATGTTCCTCCCGTCGCCGGGAAAAACATTCACCTGACGCTGGACCTCCACCTGCAGGAATATATTGAGAGTCTGATTGCCGGACAACGCGCGGCGGTACTGGTTGAAGATCCGCATGACGGCGCGGTACTGGCGATGGTCTCGAATCCCAGCTATGACCCGAATCCCTTTGTGAAAGGCATCAGCTATCAGGCGTACGACAAGCTGCTGAAGGATAAAGATCTGCCGTTGATTAATCGCGTCACCCAAGGGCTGTATCCTCCGGCATCCACGGTAAAACCGTATATGGCGATGTCGGCGCTGTTAAACGGCGTGATTACACCGCAAACCAGCTTCTTTGGCGCGCCAACATGGACGCTCCCCGGCACCGAACGCCGCTACCGCGACTGGAAGAAAACCGGCCACGGCATGCTGAATGTCACCAAAGCGATTGAAGAGTCGGCTGACACCTTTTTCTATCAGGTCGCTTACATGATGGGCATCGACAGGATCGACCGCATGTTGTCGCAGTTTGGCTACGGTAAACCGACCGGTATCGACCTTAACGAAGAGTACAACGGCCTGCTGCCGAGCCGCGACTGGAAACAGCGGGTACATAAAAAGACCTGGTATCAGGGAGATACCATCTCGGTCGGCATCGGTCAGGGGTACTGGATCGCCACGCCGATTCAGATGGTGAAAGCAATGGTGGCCCTGCTCAACAATGGGAAAGTGATCGCCCCTCACCTGTTGCAGGAAGAAGATAACGGCAAAACACGGATTCCTTACCATGCTGCCACGCCACCGACACAAATCGCCAACGCCGCATCACCGTATTGGGGACTGGTGCGCCAGGCGATGTTCGGTATGGCCAATTCCCCTAACGGCACCGGCTATAAGTTCTTCCACACGGCACCTTACGGGATTGCCGCCAAGAGCGGTACGTCTCAGGTGTTCAGCCTGAAAGAGAACCAGACCTACAATGCGAAAATGATCCCGATTCACCTGCGTGACCACGTGTTCTACACCGCGTTTGCGCCCTATAGCAACCCAAAAGTCGCCATCGCATTGATTCTGGAAAATGGTGGCAGCGACGGTGTGACCGCCGCGCCGGTGATGCGTCAAATACTCGACCATCTGTTTGTGACGCAAAACGCTGTTGCCCAGCCCGTTCACGGCCAGGCGGAAGGTGCATCCCCGGTAGCGAAACCGACACCGGGGAGCGTTTGAGTGGATTAGAAGTACTTACGCAGATATTCGGTGAGGCACAGCATCGCCATCGCCTGGCCGTACGGCATCGACGTCAGCGGGATCTCGCGATAGAAATCAAGGTCATGGCCCATGCCGGTACCAAAGGACGTTTGCAGCAGCTCACCCTGCGGTGAAATGTGCGCTACGATGCCTTTAATGGCCTTCTCAGCAACCACCGCATACTCCTGACCAACATAGCGTTTACGTACCGCTTTCAGAATACCGTAGGCAAATCCCGCCGTGGCCGACGCTTCCAGGTATGATTGCGGATCGTCCAGCAAGGTATGCCACAACCCGCTCTCATCCTGACAATTCGCCAGTGCAGCTATTTGCGCATTCAGCACCTGCACAAGATAACGGCGGACGGCGTTGTTTTCAGGCAGATCCAGTAGTTCCAGAAAATCCGGGATCACGATGGTCAGCCAGCTGTTGCCACGCGCCCAGCGGGCATTGGCAAAGTTATGGTGCCCATCATAGTTCCAGCCGTGGAACCACAGCCCCGTCTCTTTATCCATCAGATTCTGCACATGCAGCAGGAACTGATAGGTCGCTTCTTCTACATACTCCGGACGATTGAGGAGTTTGCCAATTTTCGCCAGCGGCAACACCGTCATCATCAGCGTGTCGTCCCACATCTGCTGATGGTTTTCTTCCGCCAGTGTGATGTGTTGCATACCGCCGTGGTCGGTGCGTGGCATCTCATTCATCGCCCACTCTGCCCAGCTATCAAGCCACGGCAGATACGCCGGGTTGCGGGTTTCTTCGTAGCGGTAGGCCAGCGTTAAAAACGGTGCCATCGTATTGACGTTTTTGGTGGTTGCGCCCTCGGCGAAACGGTCGGCAAACCAGCTGTCGATGGTGTCGCGCGTCGCCTCATCGCCGGTCTGCTGGTAGTACTGGTACATCCCGTACAAGCCGACGCCGTGGGTCCACTCCCATCCGGCCCAACCTTTGGTGTCAATTACCCGGCCATCATCCAGTCGTAGCAAAAATTGACCTGTCTCATCCTTGATCTCCACCAGGTTTTTAGTCACCGTCTGAATCAAGTCTTTCAGCGCTTCCCGTGAGATAAAACGCTCCGGTTGACGTAATAATGGGCTGTGTTTGACGGGCCAAACTTTCATATCTTAACCTCTATTGTATGTCGAATTCATTGCCGCGCCTTGCTTAAGAGACGGCGCAGCCGGTTTATTACGGTTCAGGTAACCAATATTGTTGTTACCCCACAGTGATTCGTACGGTATGCCTGCAAGCATCTCGACGGTGGCGCGTGCCTGCGGCGTAATCTCTTCTGGCAGTGCCCGGCCCGAGTTACGCATTTTGGAGGTCTCTTCACGCAGAACACTGTGCGTTTGTAAATTCAGCTTGAAGCGCAGGGAAACCAGGAAGCCCAGCGCCAGTACGATTAGCGTGCCGCAGCTCAGAATCAACAAAATGGTGTGGCTGACGGCTTCAGGCTGCGTACTCTGCCCTGACACAAAGCCCGACATTTGCATCACAATCCCCACCAGCATCACCGCTCCCGCCTGAGACGCTTTACGGGTCAGCGTCATAATGCCTGCGAAGATCCCTTCACGACGCTGTCCGGTAATGACTTCGTCGACATCGGCAATGTAGGTATAGGTGTTCCAGGGCACATAGTTGATCCCGCCACGACCCAGACCCGCAATCGCAGAAACCAGCAGTAACAGGGTGTACACATCGCTCATACCGGCATAATAGAGAACGGCATACGACAGCGAACTCAGGCCAAACAGGACAACCACCATACGGTATGACGGTGCAGGTCCGAAACGGATGCACAGCGGGATCATCCCGATAACCGCAATGAACTGGAATATCGCCATCGTACCCAGCAGATTCGACGCCATTGAGGCTTCCTGCATGAGAACGAAGACCACGTAGTAGGTAAAGACCGCGTTGAAGACGTCCTGGGCGATGTATCCGCCAAGGTACATCCCCAAATGCTGACGGAAAATTTTGATACGCAGCGTCGAACTCAGTTCGACGAACAGACGACTCATGCTCTGGCGGAAGTTCAGATTTTTCTTCTCTTCCTCGGCACGCAGAGCCGCTTCCGTCCACTCTTCACGTGGACGCTCCCAGGTAAAGAACCACACGAACGTCAGCATCAGCGCGCACAGTACCGAGAACACCATGCTGGCATAGAAAAAGGAGACCGGGTTGTCTTTACCAAAGGTCGTCAGCAGAATGCCCGGCAGGAAGGAGGCCAGAATGGCGGACATTTGCGCCATTGCAATACGCGCCCCGGAGAATTTGGTCTTCTGCTTGAAGTCATCGGTCATTTCCGGCACCAGCGTCTCGTAAGGCACCAGGATCATGGTGTAAACGACATCGAAGATCAGATAGGTGAGCAGGTAGTACCAGAAACTCATGTCGCCAACCCACATCAGTGAGTAGCTGAATACGCAAGGGATCCCGAGCAGAATAAAGAACTTACGACGGCCAAAACGTTTACCGAGCCACGTAGAGCCGAAGTTATCGGTTAAAAAGCCCATCAGCGGGCTCACAACGGCATCAAGTACCCTTGCAGCGGCAAAAATGAACGTCGCCTCGATCGGCGTTAACCCGCAAAACGTCGTATAGAAGTAAAGAAGCCAGGCAGCTGTTAGCGCGGTCGTTCCGGCACCTAAAAAGTCACCAGCCCCATAAGCAAAATAATTCACCAATCCAATTTTACGTGTATTCATTGCCGTTAACCCTGCAAAGATGAAGAGATCGCCAACGCTGGACCTCACCAGCCCCACCAGACGAACGGAGGAGTAAGTGAAAAACCAGGGGGAGTTCATACACGGCTACAATAGAAGCTTACAGGAAGTGATACCTTTTTGTTTCTGCCACCGCATTTCGTGTAGTGGCAGAAACACAAAGAGTCCGGCAACACGTGTCACCGATTTATAAAACAGCGTTTCCTACAAATCAAAAAAGAGGTTGAATAATTGCGAAGCGGTTTGCATTTTCACCTGCCAACCGCCTGAAATAGAGACAATTGACAATTAGCGGTAGTTAACAATCACCTGGTTACTCTGGACCTTAAGCGCCGGGATCAGGCGTCCTCCACCCGGCACTTCCCAGACGAAACGCAGCGGTTCGATAGCGGGCACATTGGTGAATCCGCGCGTGGTTCCGCTCTGCCCTTCTAACTCCACACAACGAGATTGCGAGCACAGGCGCACCAGCAGCCCCGCTGGCGTAGGGCCGTCCAGGGTATAACGCCAGGCCACCAGCGTCATTAAGCCGGAAACCGGTTGTCGCGAGGACAACAGCGATGAAGATGCGGACTCACCGCGATAATTCAGGGTAATACCGGTACTGCTGTCCTGCCACGCCCCTTCTCCGGCAGCCAGCGCCATCCACGGTAGCAGACACAGCACGCTGAGTAATTTACGCATTATTTGCCTCCGATGGTCGCGGTCATGCGAATGTTACGGTTATCCGAGAGTTCCAGGTTCGAAAGCACCACCAGTTGCGGCAAACTGCGACGTAAAAAACGTGACAGCAGCGGGCGCAATGCATGATTCACCAGCAGCACGGGCGGCGCGCCCAGCATCTCCTGGCGTGACAACGCCTCTTGCGTCTGCGCCAGCAAACGATCCGCCAGACCAGGCTCAAGTCCGCCGCCGCCCTGTAACGCCTGCAATAACAAACGTTCAAGCGGGGTATCAAGACCAATGACATGCACTTCGTCATTGCCCGGGAACCACTGCTGAGTAATGGCGCGCCCCAACGCCACACGCACCACGGCGGTGAGTTCCTGCGCATCGCTCTGTATCGGGGCATGTTCGGCCAGCGTCTCGAGGATGGTGCGCATGTCGCGAATCGGCACTTTCTCATCCAGCAGGTTTTGCAGCACTTTATGCAGCGTGGTGAGTGTGACCACGCCGGGCACCAGATCTTCTGTCAGTTTAGGCATCTCCTGCGAGACGCGATCCAACAGCTGTTGCGCTTCCTGGCGGCCAAACAACTCCGCCGCAAACCGACCGATCAGATGGTTAAGGTGCGTAGCTACAACAGTGCTCGCCTCCACAACCGTAAAGCCCTGAATCTGCGCCTGCTCTTTCAACGCGCTTTCAATCCAGATAGCCTCCAGGCCAAAAGCGGGATCCACCGTCGGTTCGCCTGGCAGCGTCCCCGCCGCCGTCCCCGGGTTAATCGCCAACCAGCGGCCAGGATAGGCATCGCCGCTGCCGATCTCCACCCCTTTCATCAGAATTCGGTAGCGGGCAGGCTGCAGATCCATATTGTCGCGGATATGCACCACCGGCGGCAGGAACCCCATCTCCTGGGCAAACTTTTTACGAATACTGCGAATACGGCCGAGCAGCTCCCCGTCCTGTTGAAAATCCACCATCGGGATCAGCCGGTAACCGACCTCCATGCCCAGAGAATCTTCGAGCTGCACATCATTCCAGGTCGCTTCCACCACCGAATTGTTTTCCGGCATCTTCACCGGCTGCGGTTCGGCAGGCGCGGCTTGCTCTCTGCCCCGCATCCACCAGGCAAGACCCAGTAACGCCGCAGTAAACATCAGGAAGACCAGGTTCGGCATCCCGGGCACCAGGCCCAGCAGTCCCAGCACCGCCGCACTGAGCAGCATGACGCGCGGGTTGCTGAACAACTGACCGACCATCTGTTCACCGACATCCTGGTCAGTACTGACGCGGGTCACAATGACGCCCGCCGCCGTTGAAATCACCAGCGCCGGGATCTGCGCGACCAGACCGTCGCCGATGGTCAGCAGGGTATAACTTTCCGCCGCGTGCCCCATGCTCATGCCGTGTTGCAGAACCCCCACCAGCAGTCCCCCCACCACGTTGATAACCATGATCAAAATACCGGCGATGGCATCCCCGCGAACGAACTTACTCGCACCATCCATCGAACCGTAAAAATCGGCTTCCTGCGTCACTTCCGTGCGCCGTTTTTTCGCTTCGTCTTCCCCGATCAACCCCGCATTTAAGTCGGCATCAATCGCCATCTGCTTGCCGGGCATCCCATCCAGCACAAAGCGCGCGCCAACTTCCGCGATACGCCCTGCCCCTTTGGTGATAACCATAAAGTTGATGATGACCAGAATCACGAACACCACGATACCAATGGCAAAGTTCCCGCCCACCAGGAAGTGACCGAAGGCTTCAACCACCTTGCCCGCCGCCGCCGCGCCAGTATGCCCTTCCATCAGAATGATACGTGTTGACGCCACGTTCAGCGCCAGGCGCAGCAGCGTGGTAAACAGCAATATGGTCGGGAAAGCGGCAAATTCCAGCGTACGCTGGGTGAACATCGCTACCAGCAGCACCATGATCGACAGCGCGATATTAAAGGTGAACAGCAGGTCGAGGATGAACGCGGGCAGCGGCAGCACCATCATCGACAAAATCAGCAGGATGAGGATCGGCCCGGCAAGGATTTGCCATTGGGTGGACTTCATAGAGTTGGGCAGGCGCAGCATCGCAACCAGATTAGCCATCGGTATTCTTCTCGTTCATAAAATCCAGTGCGTCAGGCACCGGTAGATTTTCAGGTTGTGGCGGACGCTGCCCACCGGCAAGGCGCCAGCGTTTAAGCTGCCAGACCCATGCCAGGACTTCCGCCACAGCGGCATACAGTTGTCCAGGAATTTGCTGACCAATTTCAGCATGACGATACAACGCACGCGCCAGCGGCGGCGCTTCCAGCGTTGGCACGCGATGTTCAGCGCCTATTTCGCGAATGCGCAGGGCCACAAGCCCCGCCCCTTTGGCAACCACTTTGGGCGCACTCATTTTGTTCTCGTCGTACTGCAGCGCCACCGAGTAGTGCGTTGGGTTGGTGACAATGACATCGGCTTTCGGCACATCGTCCATCATGCGGCGACGCGCAGCCGCACGCTGCATCTGGCGAATGCGCCCTTTAACATGCGGATCGCCTTCGCTTTGTTTGAACTCATCGCGAATATCCTGGCGCGACATACGTAACTTTTTCAGATGGCTGAAAATCTGGAAGAAAACGTCAAAACCCACCATCGGAATCACCCCCAGCACCACCAGCAGCGCGCAGAGCCCGACGAGATCCAGCGCGTTGCCCATCGCCGTCACCGGCGACTCAGCCATCAAACGCATCATCTCCGGCCAGTTGTGCCACAGGTAAAACCCCGTCACGCTGCCCACCAGGGTGGATTTGAGTATCGCTTTCAGCAGTTCTGCCCCGGTTTGCGCGGAGAACATGCGTTTGATGCCTGGCAAGGGATTCAGTTTTGAGAATTTGGGCTGCAGTGACTTGCCGCTAAAAACCAGTCCCCCCAGCATTACCGGGGAGATAAGCGCCACCAGCACCACGCCGGTGATCAGCGGCAACAGCGCCCACATTGCCTCTTTGATCAGCAGAATAATTTGCCCAAGTATCAAATTGGGGTCGTTCACCATGCTGTGATCGAAACGTAATCCCGCCGAAAGCATGTTTGATAACCGCCCCGCCAGCGACTCGCCGCCAATCCAGATAATGCAAACACCCACCAGCAAAATCAGCAGTGAGGTCAGCTCTTTGGATCGGGGAATTTGCCCTTCTTCCCGTGCTTTTTCGAGTCGGTGGGGTGTGGGGGCTTCTGTTTTGTCTTCGGTATCGCTTTCGTCTGCCACAGCACGCGCTCACGCCAGGTTGTCTCTGCGTTATGATGACAGAACGCGCCACTGCCAATGGCGCGAAAAGACCCCGTAAAGCGCTCTTTTTAGACCATTGATTTACGTTTAGGGCGAGGTTTTCAGCGTGGAGAACTGACATTATTACGGAACATTGCGCTATTAATTGCTAACGCTTATTTATTGAAAATAAATATATCTTCACTGGAATTTATAAAAATCAAAAACAGTTCCCCACAAAATTAATTAAACATGAATCCTATAATAACAACGCAAATACAAATAACAGAACACCTACAACAGCACTCATACACGGCCTAAAACACCTTTACTTTATTATCTGGAAAATAAATTCACAGGGATACATATAAATCAAGAATAAATAAAAATGACAAACATCAAAAAACCACGACCCCGCTCCATGAAAAAATAACAGTCACTTCCGAATAAGAAACTTCAGTGTATACTAGCGACACTCATTTAAATGGAACATCCCTGAACTATATTTTTATTTAATATACTTACCGGCTTTAATTGTTCTGGAGAATAATAGCGTGAAAAGGAATATTTTTGTTTGTTTGCTTTTGGCCCTGTCAACGTCAACCGCCATTGCCGCTCGGGGAAACGTTGCTGCGGAAGATAATGCCGGGAAAATCCACTTTACCGGGGAAATTATTGCGCCAAGCTGCGTGGTTGTAGGCGATGGTGGTACAACAGAGTATAAAGTGCCATTGGGGACTTACCCTACGTCGTTATTCAAAACGGTGGGAACGGAAACACCTCTCACACCGGTTCCCATTGAGCTTAAGGACTGTCCGGTGAAAAGCGATGGGCTTGCAGCGATTCAGCTCACCTTTTCTGGCACAACAGTCGCGGGGTCACCAGACAGACTGGCCGTTTCAGAAGCCGAAGGCGTGGCTATCGTCCTCAGCGAGTTAGACCATGATACCACTCTGATCAAGTTTGATAAGTCAAGCGGGCAAGTTTATATCCCATTGTCAACCAGCGCAACAGATACCATTTCCACCATGCTGAATGCCCGCTATAAGTCCATCTCATCAACGGTAACCGCGGGTGAAGCCAATGCCGATTTAACAATTAATATTCTATATGAGTAAATCCGGAGTCTTTTCCGGCGTGTTATTAGCGATGCCGTTAATAACACGTCAGGAACTATTTTATAACACATTTGTTTATTAAAGGTTTTTATATGCGCCTTCTTCCGCTCATCATTTGTCTCACCCCCTATGCATTTACCACTCTCAGCCACGCGGCAGGGATCCAGGTGGGGCGTACGCGTGTTATTTATGATGCAAGCAAAAAAGAAGTGGCGCTGGCGCTCACCAATACAGAAAAAGAGCTCCCCTGGCTTATTCAGTCATGGACGGATACCGGCGATGGAAAAACCCGGGGGCCGTTTATTGTGACCCCCCCGCTCTTTCGACTCGATCCGCAAAAAGAACAAAGCCTGCGTATTACCTGGTCCGGGCAGGCGCTCCCCACCGATCGTGAATCCCTGTTTTATATGAACGTTCGCACCATCCCGGCTATCGCGAAAGACAACAACCAAAATAATGTCTTACGCCTTATTTACAAAACCAGATTAAAACTGTTCTGGCGCCCGGTAGGACTGAAAAACGCCCCCATGGATACCTGTAAAAATCTGCGTTTTAGTCAGCGTGGGGGGCAGGTTTTCATTACCCATGACGGCGACTATTACAGCGTTTTCGATACCCTGCGAATAAATGGTAAGTCGATAACCCACGTTGACATGGTTGCCCCGAAAGCCAACGCAACATTCCCCCTCGCTAACGCCGTGAATGGCGCGAAGGTGAGCTGGCGCTGCATTACCGACTACGGCAATGCAAGCGCGGAGTTTACCGCCAGTTTAAACCAGAAATAGTGGTGCTCAATGGCTGCTAATGGATTGCGCCTGTCCCTCTTCCGCCCTTTGAAACGACTCAATCCTCTTCTGAGAGGTTTGAGCAGCTTGCTCCTCGTCGCGGTGAGCAACGTCAATGCGCGGGAATATTACTTCGCCCCTTCATCACTTGAGGGAGACGGGCTATCGCAGCAGGATATCGATCTCTCCTTGTTTTCAAAAGAAAACGGGCAATTACCCGGCACATATCACACCAAAGTGATCATGAATAAACAGTACATCGACGATAAATCGATTACCTATATTAATGATAAAACCGGGGCGTTGCAGCCGCAGTTAACCCCTAAGCAGTTACGGCAATGGGGGATTCGTGTCGAGGCTTACCCTGAACTGGCGCAGTTGCCTGCCAATGAGCCGCTGGGAAAGCCGCCTGGCGATTACATTCCTTTTGCTACTGTGACGTTTGATTTTAATGCCATGACGTTACGCATCAGTATGCCGCAAGCGGCTATTGACGAGCATCATGGAGATGAGATTGCAGCGTCATCCTGGAACGACGGCGTGCCGGTACTCTTTACCAACTATGCGTTTTCTGGCTCAGAGCGTAGCGGTGGGGATCAAACCCACGGTTCCAGCCAGTATCTTAACCTGCGCAGCGGCGCCAATCTCGGCGGCTGGCGGTTACGCAACTATTCAACCTGGAACCAGTCCGATCAGACGCAATCCTGGCAAACCATTAACACCTGGCTCCAGCATGATATCCGTTGTTTAAAAGCCCAGTTTATCGCTGGCGAAAACAGCACCCGTGGCGAGATCTTTGACAGCCTGCAATACCGCGGCATCAACGTGGCATCTGACGATCAAATGCTGCCCTATAACCAGCGGGGGTTTGCCCCGGTTATTCGCGGTATCGCCAGTTCTAATGCCGAAGTCTCGGTGCGACAAAATGGGTATGTCATCTATCAGGCCAACGTCGCACCCGGTCCTTTTGAAATTACCGATCTCTACTCCACCAGCAATAGCGGCGATCTTGACGTAACAATTAAAGAAGCCGATGGGACCGAGCATCATTTCACCCAGCCCTATTCAAGCGTCGCCATCATGCAGCGACCCGGCAATATCCGCTACGAAGTGACTCTCGCCCGCTATCGTGCAGACGAGAGTCAAGCCGCCAGAGAGCCCCTTTTCGCTCAGGCCAGTCTTATTTATGGTCTGAATAACTTCCTGACGTTTTTCGGCGGCGTAACCACGTCTTCGGACTACCAGGCGGTGAATGGCGGTACAGGGGTCATGTTGGGGGAGCTGGGCGCCATCTCAACCGATGTAACGCTGGCCCGCACGCAACTGGATAATCACGAACAGCACGACGGGCAGTCCTGGCGTCTGATGTATTCCAAACAGATTGAGGCAACAGGCACTAACTTCAGCCTGGCGAGTTACCGATACTCGACCGACGGTTATTACACGTTTGCCGATGCTAACGAAAAGCACGATGCGAACGATAGCGACTGGTCTTACAACTACAACAAACGCAGCCGACTCCAGCTCAACGTTAGCCAGACCGTACTCGACAGCAGTGTGTACATTTCCGGCTATCAACAGGATTACTGGCAAACCAGCCACAAAGAGCGAAGCATCACGTCGGGCATCAATCGGATGATTGGCGACGTCAGCGTCAACCTGGCTTATACCTATAGCAAAACCAGCGACGAACCCAGCGATCAGATGCTATCACTGGGTTTTAGCCTGCCGCTCTCCCGATGGCTACCTAAAAGTTGGGCCAGCTACAATCTCAGCACCAGTAAGCAAGGGGATACTTCGCAGAATGTGGGGCTTAGTGGCACATTGCTGGATGATGATCGGCTCAGTTATTCACTCCAGCAGAGCCGGACTAACCATGGCGGCGGCGACAGCAGTAGCGTCTATAGCAGCTATCGTTCGCAATATGCCAATCTTAACGCCGGATACGCCTCCGCCTCCAATAGCTCACAGCAGCTGAGCTATGGGATCAGCGGTGGGATAGTGGCTCACCCTACAGGCATCACGCTTGCTCAGCCCTTGGGCGATCAATTCGCCATTGTCAGTGCCAAAGGCGCTTCTGGCGTGCATTTTGCCAACCAGCGGGGCGTGCAAACCGATCTTTTTGGCAACGCGGTCATCCCTTCACTGACGCCTTACCAGGAAAACGTGATCCGTATTGATACCACCAGTTTGCCGTCTGATGTGGATACGGATGCCACCGCGATGACCGTGGTGCCATCCCGTAACGCCGCCGTCAGTACGCACTTTACGGCACATGTCGGCTACCGGGTTCTGGTGTCTCTCACCCGCCCTGATGGCCGGGCGATCCCCTTTGGCGCCGTCGCCAGCGTCGATGACCTCCCTCTCAGTGGCATTGTCGACGATCGCGGCGTGCTGTATCTCGCCGGGGTCGGCGAAACTCTCCCTCTGACAGTGAAGTGGGGAAACTCCGCACAACAGCGCTGCCATGCTGACATCACGCTTTCATCTTCTTCCGACACGGCCCCCGGCGGTATCCGCCAGGTCAGTGCGCTCTGCAAGCCGGAGACAACTCATGCAGAATAAACATTTCACCCGCCGACTCTACAGCGTCGGACTCGTTATGGTCCTATTGGCCTTACCTCTCGCGACTCGCGCCGCTACCGTCATACTAACCAACTGCTTCCCGCCGCCGGTGGATTACACCACCACCATCAATACGGAACTCACCGCTGAGAATAATAAGGATGGGCAAATTATCAGCAATCCGGAATACCATTTTGTCGCCGTAGGGCCCTCGGTCGTCGCCAATTGCGATTGCCCGAAGAATATGAGCACATCCCAAACCGCTTACGTCTATGAACTCACCGCCGCCGGCAGCCCGTTACCTGCAGGAACAAATGGATATGGCTCGCTGACCGATCATTTAGATATCGATGTCACCGCCTACGCCGATGCCATAAACTCACCCGATGGCACTAACATAACGCAAATCAACATTGATAGTTACCCCACCCCCTTCGCCAGCATGCAGAAGAAGACTGAACCGATAAAACCGTCAGAGTCAATCAGCGATGTTTGCAGTGACGCAACGCGCCCTCAGACTGGTGCAAGCAGCATTAAGCGGGAATTTAAGTGGAATGTTGTCGTGATCACGCTCTACGTTAAGCAAGCCATTTTAGGCGAAGAGATCATCCCACTGACCGTGATCGCGCAAAACTATTCCTGCCTCTCTACCGGAAACTATTGTGCCGTCACCGACACCCAACATGTTTCCGATTTTCACCTGATGGGAAAACTCAGCGCCCCGCTCAGCTGTACGATTAACGCCGGCAGCACCATCGAGGTTGAACTCGGCAATATTGTCACCTCACAGTTCGTTGTGCAGGGTAAGCCTCCGGCAAGCTATACGCTCAGAGACGTCAATATCTCTTACCATTGTGACGATCCGGCGGCCGCTAACACCGGGAAAATTCAGCTGACACTCAGTGCCGATCAGGGGGTCGTTTCAGGCAGCAACAGTCTGATTGCCAAAATGGAGGGCCGGGATGACATTGGGGTGCGGATGTTTGATCAAAACAACGATGACGTTGTGCTGGACGGGTCGCTGGACCTACCGGTGACGATGGATGGACAGGGCAACGGCAGCATCATCATGAAAGCCGCCCCGGTTGGCACCACCGAGAAAAAACCAGAACCGGGTAAATTTGAGGGTAACGTAACGGTGAAAATGGAGCTTCGCTAGCAGAAAAGCCGCCCGGTTTGCACTGGGCGGCGCGAGTTATCAGAAGCCAAGACTGTCCAGCAAATCATCCACCTGGTCCTGACTGGCAACAACGCCAGCCTTCGAGGTGTCGACCTGTGGGCCATTCAGCAGGCTTTCATTTTCGCGTTTCGGACGCGCGCCCTGCTCCGGAATGTTTTCCAGCAAGACCATCAGCAATTGACGCTCGATCTCCTGAATCACATCCATCATGCGCTTGATCACCTGACCGGTAAGATCCTGGAAATCCTGCGCCATCATGATGTCGAGCAACTGCGCATTGGTAAAACTGGTATGCCCCGGCACATCGCCAAGGTATTTCCGCGTGTCGGTGACCAGTTCACGGGCGTCAGAAAGTTCGATCGGGTTTTCAAACCACGCATCCCAACGCTGGGATAGCGCTTTCGCCCCTTTCTCCATTTCATCCTGGTGCGGCTGAGACGCTTCAACGCTGTTCAGCGCGCGTTCTGCCGCCTGCGCCGTCATCTGCACGACATAATCCAGACGATCGCGCGCGTCCGGAATCGCTTCCGCCGCTTCTGCAATCGCCTGATCCAGCCCCAGTTCCCGCAGGCTGTCGCGCAACATTCGGGTCAGGCTGCCGATGCGCGCGATGATATCCCCTGCCGAGTGATCATCCGCAGGTTTGATTGATGGTTGCATCATCGTCACACCCTCACATACCCAGTTTCTCAAAGATTTTGTTGAGTTTCTCTTCCAGCGTCGCGGCGGTGAACGGTTTCACCACGTAACCACTCGCCCCTGCCTGAGCCGCAGCAATGATGTTCTCTTTCTTGGCTTCCGCCGTCACCATCAATACCGGCAGCGAGGACATTCCGCCGTCTGCACGGATTGTTTTCAGCAGCTCAAGACCGTCCATATTGGGCATATTCCAGTCGGAAATGACAAACCCATACCCACCAGCCTGCAGTTTGTTCAACGCATCCACGCCATCCTCGGCCTCTTCGACGTTGTTAAAACCCAGCTCTTTTAGCAGGTTGCGCACAATGCGACGCATGGTGGAAAAGTCATCCACAACCAAAAACTTAAGCTCTTTATCCGCCATAAAAATTTGCTCCTGATTCAAATACGTATTGCCTGTCCGGCACTGATTTTCGCCAGCATCTGCTGGCTTACCTGGCTGAGATCGACCACTTCGCTCACGCCACCCATATTGATGGCCTCGCGCGGCATGCCGAACACCACACAACTTGCTTCATTTTGCGCAATGGTCCAGGCGCCAGCCTGGTGCATCGCTAACATCCCCGCCGCGCCATCGTTGCCCATCCCCGTTAGGATCACCCCCACGGCGTTGCGCCCCGCATGAATCGCCACCGAATGAAACAACACATCCACTGAAGGTCGATGCCGGTTAACCGGCGGACCGTCATGAATTTTGATTTGATAGTTTGCCCCGCTACGCGCCAGCTCCATGTGCTTGTCTCCCGGCGCGATATAGGCGTGTCCGGGTAACACTCGCTCGCCGTGTTCCGCCTCTTTCACGGCTATCTGACACAGTTTGTTCAGGCGCTCAGCAAAGGAACGGGTAAATCCGGGCGGCATATGCTGCGTGATAATCACCGCCGGGCTGGAGAGCGGCAGCGGTTGAAGCACATGACGTATCGCCTCAGTTCCCCCGGTTGAGGCGCCAATGGCGATCAATTTTTCCGAACTGAGTAGCGGCCCGGCTTTCAGGGTGACAGGCGCCGCCATCGGTTTATGGGCAGCCAGACGCGCGCGCGACGCCGTCCGCACTTTTTCCGCAATCATCGCGCTGTAGGCCAGCATGCCTTCACGAATGCCGAGCTGCGGTTTGGTCACAAAATCAATCGCCCCCAGCTCCAGCGCGCGCAGGGTCACTTCGGAGCCTTTTCCGGTCAGAGAAGAGACCATCACCACGGGCATTGGCCGCAGCCGCATCAACTTCTCAAGGAAATCGAGACCGTCCATCCGCGGCATTTCGACATCCAGCGTCAGGACATCGGGGTTATATTTCTTGATTAAATCCCGGGCCACCAACGGATCGGGCGCCGTCGCCACCATCTCCATGTCGCTATGGCTGTTTATAATCTCGGTCATGATTTGGCGCATAAGCGCGGAATCATCAACTGACAATACCCTGATTTTACTCATACTTTATCCTTACTTAGCGCATACACCGTTTGTCCGCGTAGGCAAAAATCGCGCACGAGGTGGCTAAAGTTTTCTGAGTGACCGGCAAACAGCAGTCCATCAGGCTTAAGGAGTGGAACAAAACGGCGCAAAATGTCCTGCTGCGTGGTTTTATCAAAATAGATCATCACGTTACGGCAAAATATGGCGTCAAACGGTTCCGGTACGTTGTACTGCTTATCCAGCAAATTAACGCTGGAAAACTCGACGTAATTGGCCAGTTCCTGACGCACGCGCACCAGCCCTTCATGGGGTCCAGTTCCCCGCATGAAGTAACGCTGCAACTGCTGTGGCGAGAGCGTTTTGAGTTCATCAAGGCGATAAATCCCGCTTCTCGCCTTTTCCAGCACTTCGGTGTCGATATCGCTGGCAAACACTTTCCAGCGTCCCGGCGCGGTGCCCAGCGTGTCCGCCAGCGTGATGGCGATACTGTAAGGCTCCTCGCCGGTGGAGGCCGCCGCGCTCCATACCCGGTATTCGCCGTTACGACGACGCGCATGCTCCGCCAACACGGGAAAATGATGAGCTTCACGAAAGAAAGCGGTCAGATTGGTGGTCAGTGCGTTAATAAACGCCTGCCACTCGGCGCTGTTTTGGTTGGCCTCCAGCGTGCTGAGATAACGACCAAAGTCGTCCAGTCCCAGCGTACGTAAGCGGCGGACCAGGCGGTTATAGACCATATCCCGCTTGTGGTCCGCCAGCACGATACCCGCGCGCTGGTAGATTAATTGACATATCCGACGAAAATGCGCGTCAGACAGCGCGAGGCGCTGTGTCATCTGTAACAATAATGACGTTTGCCCAGTGGGCAGAGATGATGTCATAGCGCCTTCTCAATCACATTCAGGATGCAACCGACACCGCTTTTCGCGGTGCCGGTGCTTAGGGTGGTACGATGTGCAATTCAGGTTTAAACGACCATCAGAATGTTTCCCAATGGGTGTCCGGTTCCGTTGTCAGCGGACGGGATTGTGCGGCGTGAGGCGTATTGCCTGAGCGATGCGCATCACGCGATTTTGTTGCAAGGGGGCGTGACGCCAGCCGGAATGCCGAGACGGCCATATTTAAACGACTGGCCTGCTCTTCGAGCGCTGCCGCAGCAGCCGCAGACTCCTGCACCAGCGAAGCGTTTTGCTGCGTGACGCGATCCATTTCAGACACCGCCAGCGCCACCTGATCAATACCGCGGCTCTGCTCGTCGGACGCGGAGGCGATTTCCCCCATGATGTCGGTGACGCGCGTGACGGCATTGACGATGTCGTTCATCGTCTCGCCCGCACTTTCCACCAGCACCGAGCCGGTATCGACCCGCGACACGGAGTCTTCAATCAGTGCTTTAATCTCTTTCGCCGCTTGCGCGCTGCGGCTGGCTAAATTGCGCACTTCACCGGCGACCACCGCGAACCCACGCCCCTGCTCTCCGGCACGAGCCGCTTCCACGGCGGCGTTCAGCGCCAGGATGTTGGTCTGAAAAGCAATACCGTCAATAACGCTGATGATGTCGGCGATTTTCTTGGAGCTGTCGGCAATCTCGTGCATCGTGTTCACCACGCCGTCGACCACTTTGCCGCCGTGCTGCGCCGTGTCAGAGGCGCTTTGCGCGAGCTGCGACGCCTGACGCGCGTTGTCGGCGTTCTGTTTCACCGTTGCGGTGAGCTGCTCCATGCTGGCGGCGGTCTCTTCCAGCGCCGACGCCTGTTGCTCGGTGCGCGAAGAGAGATCGGTGTTACCGGTGGCGATTTCGCTGGTGCCGGAATAAATGGCGTCAGAACCTTCGCGAACCTGGGTCACCGTGTCAATCAACGAACGCTGCATGTGATCAACGCTGCCTGCCAGCTCGCCAATTTCGTTACGCCCGGCGACGGTTAATGTCTTCGTCAAATCGCCGCTGGCAATTTCGCGAATGTGGGCAATCACTTTTGCGAGCGGATTCAGTAAGGTATGGCGTATGCCGTACCAGACGACGACAAGAATCAGCACCAGGACCACCGCCAGAATGGCAAGCTGCCATTGCGCAAAGTGATAATCCCGGGCGCTTTCGTCGAACGCCTGGCGGTACAGTTTCTCGCTGACGCTGGCATATTTACCCAGCGCCTCGCCCAATGCGTTTTGCATCCCCTGGGTGGGTTGGGCAAAGTACGCGTCCATGTTGCCCTGCTCCAGGAACTGGATCAGTTCAGCCAGCGCCGCATGGTATTGCAGGAATTTCTCATCCACGTTGCCACTGGCCTCCGCCATTTCAGGCAAAGGCGTAATGTTCTTGAACGTGTTGTAATGCGCCGCCGCCTGCGCCAGAACGTTTTTGGCATTCTTCAGCAGATCGCTTTTTGCGCTGCTTTGCTGGTTGCTGGCATCCATCATCATGCGCGCGGCAGAGCGACTCAGGTTAATACGTGTCTGCAGCATCAGGTCCCATGTCGAGGTAAGTTCACTCTGCTGCTGGCGTAAATCGTTAGAAATAACAAAACTTTGCTGATTCTGCTGCAATGAAGAAAACAACAGACCACCGGAAACAAGCTGTAGCAGTGCGAAAACCCCCAGCACCATCATCAGCATTGTGACAACGCGGATACGGTTAAACATAAGGCACCTTCCTGAAAACGAGTTATCTCCGTTATCGGCACCCCGGGGCAGAACTTTACATTTGCGAAAAGGAAAAAATGGGCTAGAACGCAATATCGACAACAACGGTGTCGGTATACGTCCCTGCGGGCGGCGTCGTTTGCGTATTCAAAATTTTGGCCGTGTAGTTGTAAGTTCGCAGTAGTCCGTCGGAACTCAGTGAGGACGAGGCGCTACTGGCCCAGCGTTCCGTCCCGCTGCTTCCCCATCGCTCAGTGGTGCTGCCTTTGTAAATCTCATAACTCAGGCGATTAGTGCCGCTTGCCATATTTCTGACATTCCCGCTCGCGTTGCTGCCATTATTGATACCGACGGTGTATGTACTGCCTTTAGTGCACGTGACTGAAACGGACTGGGCGATCGCGGGAAAGTTTTTCACCAGCGGCGCGCTGCCAAAATTGACGTTCGGCGCGGTAATAGTGATGCAGTCGTTGGTGACCGTCAGGGTCAATGGTAAGGTCGTCGCCACCGTATTGGTTTGATTGGTAATACACAATCCCAGCGCGCCAACCTGGCAAATATTGTAGTAAACGTTGAAATTGAAGATGAGCTGATACGGTCCCGCGCTGACGTTTTGCCCCGTTACCGTGCGAAAATAGAGCGGCAGAGTAAAGCGCTTTGAACCCAATAACGCCAGCAGCGTGCTCCCGCTCCAGGTGTAGCTACCGTTAATGGCGATTTCACTGTTATTGGCGCAATTGGATTGGCCGCACAGCCGAACCGGAATGGCATCCGCCAGGGTAGCGTTATCCACGCGCTTTAATGCCCCCCGATTGCTGACCGTGGCGGATGCTCCCGTGTAGGTCAGCGTGACCGTGTCGTTATTGAGCAATCCCAGTACCACATCGCATTGCACCAACAGATCGGCGCTGCTCGTTTGTTCAGTATTGTTCACGGTAAAAGAAGAGACGCTGCCTAACGCGCCGCTGGTCGTCGCAACCGAGCACGCCGCCCGAACGCCCGGTGCTATCACCAATAACGCTAACAGCCACAGCCCCCGAACGATCACCCTGGGCCGCTCCGGCAAATAAGCGGGCCATAGGTTTGCAGTTTATGCTGAGGATTCGCGGCCAGCGTAAGCGTTGCCTGACAATGTCTGCCGTCCGGCGTCGTCGCCTGCAAGATCGTGACGTTCTCTAAATTTTCCAGCCAGACGATGCCGTCGTACCCCACCACGGCAGATTTCTGTTGCGATCGCATGACCTGGCTTGCCACAGGCAACGGTTGAGCGTTCTCATCGTGCAGAATCACGCTGGCCACACGCTCCTGCTCCATGGGGAAATCCACCAGATAACCGCTTTGGCGCCGTAACGCCACCTTGCGTTCAGTTTCCTTCAGCTGGATATCCGCCGGTAAATTCAGCGTATTGATGCTGTAATTCGCCGGGTAATAGGCCGAAACGCTGCTGATCAGCAAATACCCCTTCTCATTGGTTTTCCCGATGGGCTGATTTTCATAATTGACCGGAACATCGGCATGCCCGTCAGTGCTGACCACCACAAAAGCATCGTTGATCTTGTTGGCGGCAAACAGTTGATTGTCCATCAGCACCAGGGAGCCCATTGCTTCGCCCCACCAGGTCATTTCATCACTCTCGCCGTAGGTTCCGCCCTGCAACTCTACGTTGTTATTCCGCCAGCCCAGCGTCGCCTGCTGGTAGTCACTGTCTTGCGATTGTCGCGCCCATGCCAGATTCCAGCTAAATCCTCCGTCGGTCGGCATCGAATGGGTGTAATTAATGCGTTGCGTTTGCCCCGCATCCGGCGTCTTCTCCATGCTGAAAGCGGCGCTGTCTCGTTCACCTAGCGGGATTTGTACCGACATCGCCAGTGTCCAGTCACCCTGTTGTCGGTCCCGACTGGCGGCAAGATACAGGCTGCTGCTCCCCCACAAATTGCGGCTCCAGGAGAGATTGAGCAATTCCGTTTTTTGCGCATCAAAGCTACGGATATCGATCCATGCCGCACCGACATTCCCGAACGTTCCCATATTGAAGGTAAGCGAGTATTGATCGCTGCGCTGACTCAACGACGCCAGCGGTTGATTATCATCATCCGCATCGTCAGACTGATCGTACAGCGCCAGATTGCCAAACCCCCGTTCACGCCGGGAGTGCTGTGTAGCGAGACTGAACGCCGCGGTACTGTACTGATACCCCCAGTTGATCTGATGACCGCTTTTATCCCGCATGCGGCTTTCCGTCCATGCGCCATTCACCACCCCAAAACGCCCCAGTTTGACCAGTGCTCCCGCTCCCGCCAGTGCCAGTTCTTCGGCCGCTTCCCCGTGTCCTTCCAGCGTCAGAAAATCGGTGGCGCCATATCGGTATGTCGCACTCCCCACTGCCGGACCGTAGTCAGCATTGTCGATACCGTAGTTACGCCGCAGGCTCCCCAAGGTCGCCGCCCCATCACTCATACCAGGTGCCAACAGTTCACTGGCAACATAAAACGGTAATGTCGTGCTCACCTGCCGACCCAACGCATCACGCGTGACCAGTACCGCATCGCCCGCGCCGTTAATGTAGGGCAGATTGGTGAGCGTAAACGGCCCCGGCTGGAGTTGCGTCGACCCTGCCCGATAACCATCAATGAACAGGTCAACGGATGTCGGAACAGCCGCTTCGCCGGAAAATTCCGGCAGAGGCCAGGTCACAAGATCGGGACGCAGAGAAAAATCGCGCCCCCAGTAAAGACCGCCCACTCGCACACTGTTGCTCCAGCTCAGGGCATCGCTGATCACATCCCCGATGCGCCACTGGGTGGCATCGTCTTCGTGAGTGGCCGTGAACACTGTGTCATAACGAACATAGCCCTCTTGCTGATCGTGGCTTCCCGCCAGATTCTGGCGCACATAGCCTGTCGAAGAGAACGATCCCGCATCATTAAAAAAGCGAAGTTCATGCCAGACCGAGGCCTGCCCACCGCCATGTTGAGAATCGCTTGCGTAAAAATCATAGTTAAGTAACGCACCACGCCCGTGATGCGGCGTACTCTGCGACGACTCACCGCCAAAATGCATGATCCGTTCAGGCACCCAGTCGCGAGGAACCGTCAATAACAGGCGCTGCCCGCTGCTATCGTATTCGGTTTGCACCTGCGCTAACCTTGACGTGTTGACATCCCCGTGCGGAAGTTTGTCAGGCGGGAGTCCGGCACGCTGTAAATCGGCGCTCGCAACATAAAAGTCCCCCTGTCGCCGGGTCACTGGCACCACCTGTTGTGTATCGTAGTGATTAACGATCAGCGCCAGATGGAAGACCGCGTCGGTATTCATCGCGCGGGCATCAGGCGGCGGTGGCAGTGAGTCATCCCCCGACTCCGCCCGGCAAAGGGAGGGACTGGCCAATAGCGCCGTCATCACCACACCACTCAGTTGGCGGGACCAGACTGCCATTGACCACCCTGCGTGTTGGCTGCCGAGGTTAACTCTGCAGGGTGAGAAACACCTGCGGGTAGCGGCCAGCGCCGATAACTGCCGGGCAGAACATAACCCAACAGACCTTCAGCCACGGTATACTTCGCCCCCCCTTGCTGCAGCGACACTTTGCTGAGACGGACATGCACATCGCTCTGATTATGCACTTCCAGTTGTGGTTTGCCCTGCTCCTGCACCACCCGCCAGTTGAGCTGCTGCACGTTTACACGCGCGTGATATTCCCCTTCAGGCGAGGTAGCGACGCCCTGCCCGTAAACAAAGAGCGGCAATGAATAACGCATCTGTACGTTGAGCCCTATCTGCGGCGCACTGACGCTCTCTGGCTGCGGGATTTCATCGACAATGATGCGGTAAGCCTGCTCAACCCCGGCGGGCACGGTGGCCTGCTTAATCAGACGGATGAGCTGTTTACTCCCTTTCTCAATACGCACAATGGGAGGGCTGGCGACCACATCCTGCTGTTGCTGATAACGTTCGAATCCCCCGTCCTGGTGCCAACGCACAATACGTACCTGCATCATCATCGGTGAATCGCCCTGATTCTGGATCCACAGTTCGGTGGCCTGACTGTCGGCGGCAAGCCAGGGATCGATGGGCCAAAGCAAAATAGTCCCTGCGCTGTGTGCCCCCGGTGCCAGCAGCATCGCCGTCAGGGCAAACAGTCGCCCCGGATTCAAACGCATCTTCATCACATCACTCCCTTACTACCACGACAGCGTCACGGTAAGTTGATCTGAATAGTTTCCCGCCGGGCTGAATCCGGTCAGAAATGCAACGCCAAATAACGGCAGTGCAATGTTATTGCTATCGCTGTAAGCCACCGACACCGGCTGATTAACGCCGATTTCACTGTTCGCCCCCAGAGAAGGAGAGCTGTAGAGACGATAGGCCACGCGCTGGGTGCCTCCCGAGCGCTGCATATTTCGCACTGAAGCAAAATTGCGTCCTCCATCAATGCTCATACTGAGCGACACTCCCGGCGTGCATGCCAGCGACAGCGCTGCATTCGGCACAAAGCGAGTATTCACCTGCCGCGTTTCTACCCCGCTGTAGGTACCAAAATCGAGTGCGCCCAGCACGCCTCCGCTGCCGGTGATGACGGAACAGCCCGGCGTTACGGTAGCGCTAAGCTGAAAAGACTGAGTGGTAACGGCCTGCGCCGCCCCCCACATGCTGGCCAACAGACCCAGAATCAGGCGTAACAGCCCCCCGCTCCCGATACAGGAGTGTGCGTATGAAAAGCCCATTTTTTGATTTATCAGTAAATTACGCTGACATTGATGGTGTCGGTATAGGTTCCAGGTACGACGGTGACGCTGTTGCCACCGCCCTGAATACGCCCGTACAGGGTGTAGTTATCGACACCTGCAGTGGTCGATGTTTTCGGGATAGGGGTGTTGTTGTCGATGACATTACTGAATCCACTGTCGCTGTACAGGCTGTAAGCGACGCCCTGCGTTGTGTTTGCCGCGTTGATGAGATAACGAGCGGGCGTACCCGGCGTCCCCACCACATTTCCCGGTGCGGAGGAGTTCGTGTTGCCGGTGATTTGTACCGTGTAATCCGTCGTGGTGCACTGAATGCCAAAGCTGTTGCCCCCTCCCGCCCCCGTCAACTGGGTCGTCAATTCTGAAAACGTCGCCGGATGCGCGCCAAAATCGAGCGTACCGAAATTGATCCCGTTCTGGCTGGGTGATCCGTTGATCAAGCAGCCGTTAGTCAGCGTTAGCGTCGCGCCTATCGTCCCGTTGCTCGAGAGCGCGAGGACGGAAGGTACAGGCAACAAAAACACGCTAACGGTGCCCAGGATCAGATACATATTGTTCATCACTTCACCTCCAGAAATCGCTATCCTCGACGTTTTTCCCAGCAGACCGGGATGGCAGGAACAGAAGACGCGGAAAAGATCTAACGAACTGATAAACTGAAATTTAGTTTATGTATGAGAAATCAACCACCAGCGCAGCGCATGGTCATGCTTATGACCTATTGACATAAAAACATCATAATTATCAAAAAATTAACATTTAGTCGCATCATGAAAAATGATGTATCAGAAGGATATATTCATTCTTATGCGATCAAGATCACATAATCACGCCCAACAGAACGCAACAAAATGGATAAAGACTAAAAAATAGTTGTATCCCACCTCGCTTTACTCCAATTTAGGTAATGAATATTTCAGTGCCTCTAAATAAATAAAAGACATGCGTCACTGAAAATAAAATGTTAAATCAAGCTGGGAGCTTTTTAGTGGCAAACGCAAACAAACTCACGTTATTTATCGTGATCTTCATGCTGGCTGGCATTCTGTCGGGGGCGGCAATTCATTCATACACCAGTCAGGACACCATTGCCGCATGGTCTGACAACATTACTCTCCTCACCGATATCTTCCTTAGACTTATCAAGATGGTGATTGCGCCGCTGGTGTTCAGCACGTTGACCGTAGGAATTATGCGTTTGGGTGAAACCGCCACCATTGGCCGAGTGGGAGGGAAAGCGATGATCTGGTTTATCAGCTCTTCCGTCCTGTCCATTCTGGTGGGGCTTTTTATCGTGATGATTGAGCAACCGGGCGGCGGGTTAAATCTGGCGATCCCTGCGGAATCGGTGGATACCGGTCTCGCGGTAGGTGGCATGAGCTTAAAAGGCTTTTTGTCTCATACCATTCCAACCAGTATTGCAGGGGCGATGGCGGATAATGAAATTTTGCAAATCGTCGTGTTCTCGCTGTTTTTCGGTATTGGTGGCGCGTCGCTGGGTGAAAAATTCAATGCCCCGCTGGTTGCCGCGCTGGACGTGATTTCACACATTATGCTGAAGGTCACGGGCTACGTCATGTACGTCGCACCGCTGGCGATTTTTGCCGCCATTTCATCAGTTATCGCCAATGAGGGGCTGGGCATTTTACTTCACTACGCCTCCTTTATTGGCGGCTATTACGCCGCTATCCTGATGACCTGCATGGTGTTGTTAGCGGTGGGATACCTTGTGCTGAAAAAAGAGGTGTTTCGCCTGCTCAGCATGCTGAAGGATCCTGTGCTGGTGGCGTTCACGACCAGTAGTTCGGAAGCGGCCTACCCCAAGACCCTCGAACAACTGACCAAATTCGGCTGTTCGCGCAACATTGTGTCGTTTGTTCTGCCGATCGGTTACTCCTTCAACCTGGTCGGCTCGATGGTGTACTGCTCATTTGCCTCGATGTTTATCGCGCAGGCCTACAATATTCATCTCTCTTTTGCCGAAATTACCGTGTTGATGCTGACGCTGATGCTGGCGTCGAAAGGGATCGCGGGCGTACCGCGTTCCGCGCTGGTGGTCCTGGCGGCCACGATCCCGAGCTTTAATATTCCTGTCGCCGGGATCCTGCTGCTGATGGGTATCGACCACTTCCTCGATATGGGGCGTTCCGCCATTAACGTATTAGGAAACGGGATCGCCACGGCCATGCTGGCGCAGGACGAAGGGTTACTGGAAGAAGAAGATGTCCGCGAAAGCGGGAC
The DNA here is from genome assembly GCF_016811995.1 of Citrobacter sp. R56. Taxonomy (GTDB): domain Bacteria; phylum Pseudomonadota; class Gammaproteobacteria; order Enterobacterales; family Enterobacteriaceae; genus Citrobacter_D; species Citrobacter_D enshiensis. Next base: position 1,925,578 of record NZ_CP069159.1, on the reverse strand, counting down.
AGAGCAGGTAGAAGCCTGATAGTCATACGCTCTGAGGAGTCATGCTTTTTTTTGGGAAATTTTTGACTCCGGAACAAGGTTCCGTTCACCTTATGTTCTTCGCTTCTCTGGTATTTCATGCCCCGTGAACGGGTTAAGGGTGCTATCGCCGCACCCTTAACAATCCCGGCCCGGCAGGAAAATTGCCGCTTCGCGGTACCCTCCGTTTATTCCTCCAGGCTACCGGGTCGGGCGCGAAGGTAACATCCCTGTAAAACGCGCCCTGAACCCGCATCCCCTGCGGGTTCCCCCGACCTTACGAAACACGTCGGCAATTTTCGGCCGGACTCTCCCTACACCCTGACACCTAAGTTTTTGGTTAAACAGCCAAACGGAAATCACTGAAAGTCAGAATGCGGAAGCGACACCACGGTCCGGCTGAAAATCGATGAGACGTTGACGGCTGACCGGGTCCGCCCGCAGGGACGCGGGCGGAGGGACGGCCTGCGGGGATGCAGGCTCGACCCCGACACCCGAAGAGCAGACGGAATAAGGCGAATATATCTGAAAGCGACGATTTTCCCGCCGGGGCACCAGGGTGCAAGGGAGGCGGCGGTGAGCCTCCCTTGCACGTTCACAGGTAGGGTGGTTTCAGAGAGGCAGTGGACATAAGGTGAACGTCACCCTTCACCAAAGTGACAGGTTCTCGATAATTCCTGAACTGAGCAGCATTACGCCACGTGAGACGCCGCGATATCCAACAGCGCCATCTCCTCGCTATTCAGCAATTTCTCGATATTCACCAGAATCAGCATACGGTCGTCCAGCGCCCCCAGCCCCGTCAGATATTCCGTCGACAAGGTCACGGCAAACTCCGGAGCCGGGCGAATTTGATCCGCCGTCAGCGACAACACATCAGACACGCCATCAACCACGATACCGACGACGCGTTGCCCCAGATTCAGGACAATCACCACCGTATTGTCGTTATATTCGACGTCGCCCTGACTAAATTTCACACGCAGATCAACAATCGGCACAATAACACCGCGCAGATTGGTCACCCCTTTGATGAACGATGGCGTGTTAGCGATGCGTGTCACCTGATCGTAGCCGCGAATTTCCTGCACTTTCAGAATGTCGATGCCGTACTCTTCGTCTCCCAGCGTAAAGACCAGGAACTCCTGGCCTGACGGCTCGCCGGCCAGTTTGGTTACGTTACTCATACCGGTCATATCTCTTTCCTTTCTCACTCAATCAGGCGGCGGTGATCGCCATACGTTGTTCGCGGTTTAAACCCTGTAGCGCAGACACATCCACAATCAGTGCAACGCTGCCGTCGCCCAGAATGGTTGCGGCCGAAATGCCCGGCACTTTGCGGTAGTTGCTCTCCAGGTTTTTAACCACCACCTGGTGCTGACCAATAAGCTGATCGACCAGCAGCGCATAACGTCGTCCGGCGCTTTGCAGGATAACCACAATGCCCTGGGTCGCTTCTGTTTTCGCGCCAACCACATCGAACAGTTTCCACAGTTCCACCAGCGGCAAATATTCCCCGCGCACTTCCAGCACGCGTTCGCCGCCCGCCAGTGGATGCAAGTCTTCTTCACGCGGCTGGAGCGACTCCATCACCGCATTCAGGGGTAAAATGAAGACTTCATTTGCCACACGAACCGACATGCCGTCGAGGATGGCCAGCGTCAGCGGGAGCAAAATGCGAATCGTGGTGCCGGAACCCTGTTTTGACTGGATCTCAACGTGGCCGCCCATCTCCTGGATGTTACGTTTCACTACGTCCATGCCGACACCCCGGCCAGACACGTCCGTCACCTGTTCCGCCGTCGAGAAACCCGGGGCAAAAATCAACATGCCGACTTCGTCATCGGTCATGTTTTCGTGGATCGCCATCCCTTGCGACATCGCTTTTGCGAGGATGCGTTCACGGTTAAGCCCCGCCCCATCGTCGGTCACTTCAATGCAGATATTCCCGCCCTGATGTTCCGCAGAAAGGATCAGATTCCCAACCGCACTTTTGCCGGATTCGGCGCGTTTTTCCGGTAACTCAATACCGTGGTCGAGACTGTTGCGCACCAGGTGCGTCAGGGGATCGATAATCCGTTCAATCAGGCTCTTGTCCAGTTCCGTCGAGCTACCGATCAGCGTCAGCTCAACCTGCTTGCCCAGCTTGCCTGCCAGATCGCGCACCAGGCGCGGGAAACGGCTGAAAACATACTCCATCGGCATCATACGAATCGACATGACCGACTCTTGCAGGTCGCGGGCGTTACGTTGTAACTGACCCATGCTAGTGATGAGATCGCCGTGATTGACCGGGTCAAGCTCGTTGGAGCGTTGCGCCAACATCGACTGGGTAATCACCAGTTCGCCCACCAGGTTGATCAGTTGATCCACCTTCTCAACCGCCACGCGAATGCTGGTCGATTCACTGGCACGGGCCGGTTTTTCACGTTCCGCACGTGCGGGCTGTGGCTCGCGGGTCGCGCTCTTCACCGCAGAAACGACCGCCGGAGTCTGTGCTGGCGACACCTCGGCCACCGGTGACGCCTCATGGCTGGCAGGCGTGACAGGCACCTGCTCAAACGCAATCTGGTCAGCTTCAATCACAAAGCAGAGCACCGCGATAATGTCATCTTCCGCAATGCCGCCATCCAGCGTCGCACTGAGGCTATCGGCCTCTTTGACGACATCCGTTAAGGTGGCCAGATTGCTCAGCTCTGCTTCCAGTAAATCGACTTCATTGGCTTTCAGACGAGACAGCACAATGCGCAATTGCGTCTCTTCGCTATTCTGCAGCGTCGCCGTCTCTTCCTGAATCGCCATACTGTCGACAACACTCAGTTTGGCGGCGCTCACCACGGCAGGCGCTGTTTCGCCTTTGGCTTCCAGCGCTAACTGACGTAACGCATTGCAGATGTATTCGAAGCTTGCGGTATCCGGCTGTTCAGAGCTTTTATAGGCGTCGAGCTGTTCCTGCATAATATCTTTCGTTTCCAAAAACAGGTTGATAATGTCGGTATTGAGCTGCATCTCACCGCGCCGGGCTTCATCCAGCAGGTTTTCCATTAAGTGGGTGGTTTCCTGCAAAACGGTAAAACCAAACGTGCCTGCGCCCCCTTTTATCGAATGCGCGGCACGAAAGATCGCATTCAGTTGCTCTGAATCCGGCGCCTCAGGCACCAAATCGAGCAGGTGCTGTTCCATGTCAGCCAACAACTCGTCAGCTTCATCAAAAAATGTCTGATAAAAATCGCTAATATCCATGCTCACGCTATCACCTCGGATTGGCTGGTGGCGATGTGGGAACGCTTGCCGACGGCACGGCCGCTGGCTGTTGTAAGACACTTACCGGCTCATTCTGGCTTTCAGCGTTTTCATGCAAAATGGCCTGCTCTGCCTGTCTATTGAGCACCAACAGGCTGATACGGCGGTTGATGGCGTCACCGGGACCGCGATCGCTCAGGCGCATTGTGGCCGCCATGCCGACCACCCGTAACACTTTCCCGTCATCCAGGCCGCCGCTAACCAACTCCCGGCGCGACGCATTGGCGCGGTCAGCAGACAGTTCCCAGTTGCTGTAGCCTTTTTCACCGTTGGCATAAGGGAAGTCATCGGTGTGACCGGAGAGGCTGACGCGATTTGGAATGCCGTTAAGCACTGGCGCGATGGCGCGCAGAATATCGCGCATATACGGCTCAACGTCGGCACTACCGGTTTTAAACATTGGGCGATTCTGGCTGTCGATAATCTGAATGCGCAGCCCTTCCTGAACCAGATCAATCTTCAAATGCGGGCGTAACGCGCGCAGTTTAGGGTCCGATTCAATCAACTGATCGAGATCGCCGCGCAACTTACTCAGACGGCTTTGCTCCATGCGTTTTTTCAGCTCATCAATGTTCGGCTGCTTGTTAACTTCCCCCTGGTGCTGGGTGTAGTCATCGCCGCCGCCAGGAATGGCACTTTGACTGTTCGAGATTCGGTTACCGCCGGTTACTGCCGTTGCCAGCGGGGTGCGAAAATACTCCGCAATCTGGATCAACTCTTTCGGACTGGAGATGGAAATCAGCCACATGACCAGAAAAAACGCCATCATTGCGGTCATAAAGTCGGCATAGGCGATTTTCCACGAGCCATGCGCCCCACCGCCGTGTCCTTTATGTTTTCGTCGTTTTACGACGATGATGGGATGGGCCTGATTTTTCATGCTTCCTCGGTCGTCGTCTGCTGCGGGTTCGGGTTTCTTACCGCGCGCACATGCTCTTCCAGCTCAATAAATGACGGACGTTCACTGGAATAGAGCGTTTTTCGGCCAAATTCGACGGCGATCGGCGGCGCATAGCCGTTCAGGTTCGAGAGCAGAGTGACCTTCACGCACTGCATCATTTTGCTGGTTTCCGCACTCTTCTGGCGCAGGACGCTGGCCAGCGGTGAAATAAACCCATAAGCCAATAAGATCCCGAGGAATGTTCCCACCATCGCATGCGCAATCAGTGCGCCGAGTTCAGCAGCCGGACGGTCAGCGGAAGCCAGTGCATGCACCACCCCCATCACCGCCGCCACGATGCCAAACGCCGGTAATGAATCGCCGACTAACGCCAGACTGTTGGCCGGGACTTCTGACTCGCTTTCGTGAGTCTCAATTTCTTCATCCATCAACGCTTCAATTTCGAAGGTATTCATGTTGCCGCTGATAATCAGACGCAAATAATCGACAATAAAATCAAGCATTACCGCGTCGGCGAGAATGCGCGGATAGCTGGCAAAAATTTCACTTTCTCCTGGATTTTCAATATCACGTTCCAGCGAGAACATCCCCTGCTGGCGCGACTTGGCCATCAGGCGATAGAGCAGCGCCAGCAAATCCATATACATTGCTTTCGTGTATTTCGAACGTCGAAACAGTAACGGGATCGCTTTCATCGTCCCTTTGATGGCTTTGCCGTTATTACCGACAATAAACGCCCCTATACCCGCGCCACCGATGATGACCAGTTCAGCTGGTTGATAGAGTGCCCCAAGGTGTCCGCCGGTCATCACATAACCGCCGAAAACTGTACCGATAACCACCAGGTATCCTAATAAGATAAGCACGACATCATCCTTCCGCTGTTGACTATGGCAGGATGCGCAGTCGGGGCATTAACGCGTACGCGAGACAAAAAAAAGCAGCGGTAATCGCTTACCGCTGCTGGAGTGTTTGTCCACACCGTATCGGTTAAACAGCCTGTTCGATCTGTTCATCCAGCAGTTGTGGAATAATATCGGCAGCATTACGGGAAAGTTTACGTCTTTTTACGGCGCGGGAAGGAGGCTGGCATAAACTGCAGGCAAAGCTGCCCGGAGGCTGGTGTGCGTGGGTGATAAAATTACCGTCACAGCAATTGCAGCGCGACAATTCAAGCAAACCACTTTCAACAAAACGCACAAGTGTCCAGGCACGGGTTAGCGCGAGCAGCGGCCCCTCTTCCGGTTGCGGGCACTGCTCCAGGTAAAGTCGATACGCTTTGATCACGGCATCCACGCCGCTGCATAACCCTGTTTTGAGCAAGAACTGCCAGGCGTTACAAAACATGGAAGCATGAATATTCTGCTCCCATGTCATAAACCAGTCGGTGGAAAACGGAAGCATCCCTTTTGGCGGAGGACTGCCGCGTAATTCTTTGTACAGCTTGATGAGACGACCACGACTTAACTGTGTTTCGCTTTCCAGCATTTGCAAACGGGCGCCAAGCGTGATCAATTCCATGGCTAACTGGATATCGCGCGCTTCCTGAACAATGCTTTTTTCGCTCATCATCAGGCCCTTTTCTTACGCATCGCATCTTCAGCCTGATTCACGTCGTTAAGCAGACGCGTCGACAGCATGATGCCGGTATGAATTTGCTGAAGATCGTCGACACGCGAATCCTGCGTCAGACGGGTGATCGTCTGGCAGCTGTCAAAGCGGAAATGACATACTAATTGATTTGTTTCGGCCAGCTTGACCATTTGCGGAAGCGTTAAAGTCCCCAGCGTGTTCGCCATCTCTTCACTGATACCCAGGCGGAACATCGCGGATGCTTTGTCCTGTACGATCAGACGCTGTGCGAGAAGAAAGTATGACAAATTGATGTCATAGATATGTTTCAGCAACTCGGATGTGTGCATTGTTCCCATCCAGAATAACCCATTTTATTTTTATGCGGTAAAACCGCACCCCGTGATGTTGCCGGGAATTCCCGGTAAAAAAATCAAAAAGGTCAAATACATAGCAGTGTTCAGGTACAAACGCGCACTGGAAAGCACTCCCTCCTGGGAACACTCGCCATTTACACGTTTTAATCAATTCTTACAAATACCTAAGATTTTTCCTAATTCGACGCAACTCTACTCGCCACCACCGACACATACAACGGAGCGGGGCTGCGAATTTGAAAAATATGTGATCTACGTCACAAAATTACCCAAATACTTAACATAAACCCATCAGTTAAGCTTTTATTTTGTGTGTTTATTCACCAATTGAACACACTTTGTATTCCAGAGCTCCGACCAGACGTTCAATAAATAGACAAACGCCACTTGTTTCATAAAGTGAATGTCACTTTATGAAAATATAAAATAATTGGGTATGTTGTTTTATGAGGGGCAATATTTAATTCTAATAAAACAATAACTTAACTATTAAGATGAGTTAATTAATACCCCATAGTTACCATAGGTTATATGTTAATTTTTGTTACATTGCAATTAACATTTCATTTTCATACCCACAAAATTTAATTTAAATTACACAATAATGTCTTGCTGGTGATTTTTGTGACGATTTCAATCATAAGATTATCTAATGAATAATTATGATAACCCTCACACAATTGCCCTCTCAAAGCGTTGCAGTATTGGTTTAAACAGAGTAAAGCTGAACTACCACCTCATATTCTTGCAATTAAGGAGCGAGTTATGAGCTACACCCATATTCTTGTCGCCGTTGCCGTTACGCCAGAAAGCCGCCAACTTTTAGCCAAAGCCGTTTCCATCGCGCGCCCTGTAAACGCCCGCATTAGTTTGATTACTCTTGCCTCCGATCCTGAGATCTATAACCAGTTCGCTGCGCCGATGCTGGAGGATTTACGCGAGGTGATGCAGGAGGAGACACAGGATTTTCTTAATACACTCAGTCGCGACGCGGGTTATCCCATTGAGCAAACCTTTATCACTTATGGGGAGCTTAACGAACATATTCTGGATGTGTGCCGAAAACATGCGGTGGATTTGGTCATTTACGGAAATCATAACCGCAGTTTCTTTTCGCGAGCCTCCTGCTCTGCGAAAAGTGTCATCAGCACCAGTCAGGTAGATGTTTTGCTGGTTCCGCTGGCGGGAGAATAAACGCCGCTGAGGGAATATCAGGCCAGTTTAGGAAAGGTCGCGACTTTGTTCCGCTGCTGACTCTCGGCGTTGCGCGGCGCAACTTCCTTCAGGTCGTGAATAAAGCGTTCCTGCCAGTTATGGATATCATTTTTGATTATCACCGCTAGCATTTCCGCATGCCGCAAAATACGCTCAGCAAGGGGCATGGTTAATGCGCGATCCAACGCGGCGGCGACTTCGTCCCTGTCATACGGATTAACGATTAACGCGGATGTCAGTTCGTTTGCGGCGCCGGCAAACTGCGAAAGCACCAGTACGCCAGGGTTGGCGGGGTCCTGAGCGGCAACATATTCCTTCGCCACCAGGTTCATGCCATCCCGTAGTGGCGTCACCAGCCCCACATCAGAGTAACGAAATACTTTCATCAGCAGCTTACGATCAAAATGTTGGTTCAGATAGTAGAGCGGCGTCCAGCCCAGTTGACCGTATTTGCTATTGATCCGCCCTGCTTCCGTCTCCAGTTGGTGACGAATATCCTGATATGCCTGTACATCACCACGCGACGTCGGCGCAATTTGCGTATAGCGAATGTTGCCGTGATGCTGGGGGTAATGCTCCAGCAGCGCCTCATAAGCCTGAAAACGCTCGGGCAACCCTTTGGAATAGTCCAGTCGCTCGACAGAAAAAATGTTCTGCACATTCTTCAGTTCCGCCTTCAACTGCGCCAGTTTTGGCGGCAGCGCGCCTTTCGCCTGCTGAGCAATCTCTTCCGGCGCAATGCCAATCGGGTACACGTCGGTACAAAATGCTTTGCCCCACGCCGTATGACGTCGACTGCGTGTGGTGACTCGGGTCTGACTCGCCAGACAGTCCAGAAAAGCCAGTCGGTCGTTTTCGGTCTGGAATCCGAGTAAATCGAAATCACACATCTGCTCCAGCAGCGAATCGTGGGGCGGCAAGGCGTTAAAAATTTCGGGTGTCGGGAACGGAATATGCAGAAAAAAGCCAATACGGTTATTCACGCCACGCTGGCGCAATTCGCTGGCAAACGGCAGCAAGTGATAGTCGTGAACCCAGATCATGTCGTCTTCGTGCAACAGCGGCAGCAGTTTGTCCGCCAGCAACGCATTGACCCGCAGATATCCCTCCCAGGCATTGCGCTGAAATTGCACTAAGTCCAGCCGGTAATGAAATGCAGGCCACAGAACAGCGTTAGAAAACTGGCAGTAATACTCTTCGTAGTCCTGCTCGCTCAGATTAAAAGACGCCCAGGTCATATTCCCGCGCGTCACTTTTTTTAACGGTTTATCTTCGTCCCCCGTCTCCCCACTCCAGCCGAACCACAGCCCCCCCGTTGCTTTCAGAGCGCCCAGTACACCAACCGCCAGCCCGCCAGCACTGCCTTTATTATCGGGGGGAGCAATTCGATTAGATACTACGACTAAACGACTCATAGCCATCTCTCCTGTCACTCGCTGATTTTTGTTTTTGTTGTGGATTATGGATCTGTTCCAGCCAACGCCAGACGTCAGTCACGCTGGTTAAACTCCAGTTGGCCTGTGTCTCTCCGCAGCCGACTTTGATCGACATGCCGCCCGCCCGATTCACCACCGCAAACCCCGCTTCATCGGTAAGATCGTCACCTACAAACAGGGGAATACGGCCTGCAAAGGGAGCCTCCTGCATAAATGCGGCAATGGCTCCACCTTTGTCACTCCCCCGGGGTTTAATCTCCAGCACACATTTACCCGGTTGTAGCGCTAACTGCGGCCAGCGGGCGGTAATGCGTTTCGCCAGCATCAGTAACGCCGCTTCATGCTGCGGCGCCTGTCGGTAATGCAGCGCGAACGCCATGCTTTTGCTTTCCAGTTCAGCGCCAGGCAGGTTTTCCAGCGCCGCAGATAACTGGTTGTAGACGTCACGTTTTAACGCCTGTGGCAGCGTCACGATGTGGGTTTGACCATGGATATCACGGCGCTCGGCTCCGTGTACTCCGGCAAGCGGAAAACGAAAAGGGGTTGTCAGCGCGTCAAGTTCAACTATCGAACGCCCTGAAATCAATGCCAGTGCTCCCGCATTCTGCATGGCCAGGCGGTGTAGCATCTGGAGAATGTCGTCCGGTATCGTCACCTGATCGGGGTGCGGTCTGATCTCAGCCAGGGTTCCATCAAGGTCAAAAAACCAGGCATGGTTTGCAGATAATTCAGGGGATACGGTTAACAAGTCTGTCACCCTGTTCTCCTCCTTATCATGGTTTTTGGAAGGCGAAAAGCGCCCCCATTAGCATGTAAGTATAGACAGTGTGACAATGCTCGCCATTTTGAAAGACAATCGCCAGCCTTATTAGGGGCTGGCGATCAGAGGGTACTATACTAAAAAGTTGACTGATAAAAACGTTACACAGTACGTTTCGCTTTTTGTTTGTAACGGTCGAAGATCACCGCGGCCAGCAGGATCAAGCCACGAACTACGTACTGCGCGAAAGGAGAAATATTCAGAAGGTTCATGGCATTTTCCACGGTCCCCAGAATCAACACCCCGGCCACCACATATGAGATTTTCCCGATGCCGCCTTTGAGGGAAACGCCCCCAAGTACACAGGCAGAAATCACAATCAGCTCGTAACCAATCGAAGTCATCGGCTGGCCGCTGGTCATACGCGATGCCAGAATGATGCCTGCCGCAGCAGAAACCAACCCCGAGAGCACAAAGATGATGATTTTGGTGCGAACAACCGGAACCCCGGCCAGGCGCGCCGCTTCTTCATTACCGCCAATCGCCAGCGTATTACGGCCAAAGGTGGTTTTGTTCAGCAGCAGACCAAAGATTATCAGACAAGCGACCGTTAACCAGATCGGTGCAGGCAGCCCGAACCAGTTAGCATAGCCGAGGGTAAAGAAACGCTCGTCTTCAATACCGACCGCTTTCCCGTCAGAAATGATATACGCCAGGCCGCGCACAATCTGCATCGTCGCAAGCGTGGTAATCAGGGCGTTGATCTTTAAGCGGGCAATCACGAAACCGTTCACCAGACCACACAGCACGCCGAGCAGCAGCCCTGCCGCCACGCCGATCCACAGGCTTTCGGTCATGTTGATGACCACTGCAGTCGTTACCCCGGCGCAGGCAATTACGGAGGCGACAGAGAGGTCGAAATCGCCGGATGCCAGACAGAACAACATCCCGCAGGCCACCATGCCTGACATTGAGATAGCCAGCCCCAGCCCCTTCATATTAATAAAGGAGGCAAAGTTTGGCACAAAAATAGCGCAGGCCAGGAACAGTACCGCGAACACAACCAACATTCCGTACTGATCCCAAATGCGACCAGGGTTAAACGGCGACTTAGGCGCGCCAGATCCCGATGTAGATACAGAAGACATCATACTCTCCTTACTCAGGCGACTGCCTGGCTGACTTTTGGCATAGCAAGGCTCAAAGCCTGCCGTTCATCCGCCTGTTTGTGAAGCAATTCACCGGCGATCTCACCTTCCCTCATCACCACAATACGGTCGGCGACGCCCAGAACCTCCGGCAAATCACTGGAGGCAAACAACACAGCAACGCCCCGCGCCGCCAGGGCGTAGATAACGTTATAGATTTCGTGTTTTGCGCCCACATCTATGCCGCGTGTTGGTTCATCAAGCAAAATGACTTTCATCTCTTCCGACAGCCAGCGCCCCAGAATCGCCTTTTGCTGATTCCCGCCGGAGAGGTTCATGATCAGTTGCTCCGCTCCCGGTGTTTTAATGTTCAGTGAATGAATATGGTGGTCAGCGTTGGTCTCTTCCCAACTGTTGTTGATAAGGCACCCGCCCCGGACATGCTTACGACGCGCGCTGATGTTGATATTGTCGCGTACAGAATGCACCGGGATGATCCCCTCGGCTTTACGGTCTTCCGGGCATAGCATCATGCCTGCCGCAATGGCATTAGCTGGCTTGCGGATATCAATCGGTTTTTCATCGATATACACCTGACCTTCAGTGATACGCGTGCCGCCGAACAACCCTTTCATCAACTCACTGCGTCCGGCGCCGACCAGGCCAAACAGCCCGACAATCTCGCCGCTGCGCACCGATAAACTGATCGGAGTCCTTACGCCAGGCGCTTTCACCTCATGCAGACGCAAACGCTCTGCGCCATAGGGCCTTGATTCCCAACCGTAAATATCACCGAGATCGCGCCCCACCATCGCCTGTACTAACGCGTCGTGGTTCACCTGCTGCATGTCGGCAAATGTTTTGACATAGCGGCCATCTTTGAACACGGTAATGGCGTCGCTCAGCGCGAAAATTTCTTCCATACGGTGCGAAACGTAGAGAATGATGCGGCCTTCTTTACGCAGTTCACGAATGACGCGGAATAAGTTCTCAATCTCTCTGGCTGAAAGTGAGCTGGTCGGTTCATCAAAGGCGATAATTTTGGCATTACGCGCCAGCGCTTTGGCGATCTCCACCATCTGCCACTGCCCGATTGAGAGATATTTCAGCGGGGTATCAGGATCAATATCCATCCCCAGATGTTTTAGCTGCAGCCCGGCCTCATAATTAAGCAGCGAACGGTTTACAATTCCGCCTTTATGCGGCAATTGACCTAGATAGATATTCTCCGCGACGGTCATTTCCGGCACGAGATGTAATTCCTGGTAAATTATAGCGACACCGGCGTTCAATGCGGCAGTGGTGTCAGCAAAGGTGACCTCCTGCCCAAGAATCGCCAAAGAACCCGTGGTAGGCGCGTAATTACCGCTGAGAATTTTTAAGAGTGTTGATTTCCCGGCGCCATTTTCACCCATCAGCGCATGCACCTGACCGGCATAACAGTCAAAACTGATATCCGTTAGCGCTTTGACGCCAGGAAAGGTTTTTCCAATGCCGCGAAATGAGAGATACGGGGTAGACTGTTGCATAACGTCTCCGTGAATCTGGGTCGTTAGTCGTTAATCAAACCCTCTGCCGCCGCAGCGACAGAGAGTGTTTTCTACTGCCGATTACTTACCGCCTAACCCTTTTTTGGCCAATTCTTCTTTGAAGTTGTCACGGGTGATCAACACCACGTCAGTGACTTCAGTGAATTTTGGCGGTTCAGCGCCTTTGGTCACCCAGTTGTAGAGCATTTCGCTGGATTTATAGCCATGTACGTCCGGGCTTGGCAGCAGCGAACCGTAGAAGCCGGTCGCTTGTGCCTTGGACAGTTCACTGACCGCATCCACGCCGTTGATACCGATACCGATGACATCGGCTGCTTTAAACCCCTGGCCTTCCGTCGCGCGCACGCCGCCCAGTACGGTATTGTCGTTCATACCGACAATCAGCCAGTGTTTCACTTCTGGATGCTGAACCAGCATGGAGTTTGCGGCATCAAATGCACCAGGGATGTCATTGGATTTCGTCGGCACCTGGTAGATCTGTTTTTCCGGGAAGCCGGCGGCTTTCAGTGCTTCCATTGAGCCACCGGTACGGCGACGTGCGGTATCCAGCTCGTTTGCCGTGATTGCCATTACCGCAGTCTCTTTCACATCCCAACCGCGTTTCTGCATCTCTTTGTACAGCTCTTCGCCCTGACGCTCGCCAATTTTAGTCGCCGCCATCATGACCAGAGGAACGGTGTCCATCGGCTTGCCTTTGGCGTTAACAAACTGGTCGTCCACCGCGATGACTTTCATGTCGTAACCGCGCGCCTTGGCAGCGATTGCCGAGCCGAGTTTCGGATCCGGTGTACAAATAACAAACCCTTTCGCGCCGCTGGCGGCCAGGCTGTCGATGGCATTCAGGGTCTTCTCGCCATCCGGGACGGCAATTTTAATCACTTCAAAACCCAAATCTTTTCCGGCTTTATCAGCAAATTTCCACTCCGTCTGGAACCAGGGTTCTTCTGGCTGTTTCACCAGAAAACCGAGCTTCATGGTTTCTGCAATAGCGGATTGTGACATAACGGCAGCCAGGCCAATGGCCGCCAGCGCTTTAGTGAATTTGTGCATGGTTAACTCCAGCTTTAGCGTTCTTTTATGTAGGGTAAAAACGAACGGTTTTTTGTAATTCAGACGAAAAACAAGGCATTACCATTTATATCGACGATTAATGCCAGTGCTGGAATAAGTTTTAGCGGGAAATTGATTCTCCATAGGAGAGCGGCATCACATCACAGAATTACAGTAATTGCGTGCATAAATTTAGCGGGAAATGACATAAGAAAATGGGAATTTGTCAGACAAATAAAAAGAGGTATAGCAGATTAGTCCATAACGCCAGCCAGCCAATCCTTGTTCCCGAATACGGGTGTATTCGGGAACGTTTTATTTACCCGCGATAGTAAATATGGTCCGCATGATCACGAACCGGAGCGTCGTCACCAGGTTAACGGGCGCTGAGCGTCAGTGCAAAATCAAATATATGGCCTAACCCTTTGCCGCTAATCAGATTGCCATCTTTAACAACTGGCGCAGAGCAGATCGGGCAAATCAAACAGCCAGTGATGAAAGAGAGATTGGCTTGACGTTTTCACGTTTCTAAAATTGATCTGGCACACACTTCAGACCTGGTGGGAGACCTGCCAATACAGCTTTATCTAATAACTTACGAAACAACCATAATGGATAATTATCATTGAACAAATGATACCAGTTTGAACTATCTCACTCCGTCATTTAAAACAATGCTTCAAACATCTATCGATACTTTAATCAACGTTAAATCATGACGTTGCACTGGCGAGACATAATTTCTAAAATTCCTGGTTCACAACCGATATTTAAGAAAAATATGTAAAAAACTTTAAACATTTCATTATAAGGATTTTCTTATATCCATACAGGCGGTATGCTTATTTCGATCATCAACGGAAATGACTATGTGATCACATAAAGGACCGGCAGAACGGATTTATTCTGCTAACAGTATCACTTGTGCGTAGATGTTAAGTGTGGCAGCAGCCTGCTGCGCTGATGCTGGTTACGCACAGCCCCTTTTCTGGAAATAAGGATATTGACATGGCTGCAGTAGAAATGGCTCACAAGCTCAACGCCCAGATGAATCTTGAGTTTTACGCATCCAATCTTTACCTTCGCCTGAGCGAGTGGTGTGCGGATAACAGTTTGACGGGTACAGCGATGTTTCTTCGCACTCAGGCGCAAAGTAACATCACCCAAATGATGCGCATGTTTAATTTTATGAAGAGCGCAGGCGCTAACCCCATTGTTAAAGCGATTGATATTCCAGGCGATGAGTTAACGTCACTTGAAGAGTTATTTCAGAAAACCCTCGACGATTATCAACAGCGCTCCAGCACCCTGTCGAGTTTAACCCGCGAAGCAAAAGCGTTGAATGACGACCTCACGCTTGATTTTCTCCACGATCTGAAAAAAGAACAGCAGCAGGATGGCGTGCTATTACAAGCGATCTTCGATGAAGTTTGCAGCGCCAAACGCGCAGGTCTGTGCATGGCGCAAACAGACAAGCACTTACTCAACGTCGTTAACCACCAGCACCACTAATGGCGGTATAGCGTCGGATTAACGCCATAACCCCCAGTCTGGCCTGCAAGAACATCTACCGCAGGCCGGGCAACCGTCGCATTGCCGACTCCCCCAATGATTCAGAAACGATTACGCCCCCTGATGCAGGAGGCGTAATAAGCATGCTTCAAAAATCTAATACATTGATTTATTTAGTGAGCTTCGCCCTGCGGCGTGAATTTCAGCTCGATCAAGGCGATAGCTTTCTGAATAGCGCGCATCGTCACGGGATCGGCTGCGGCAGGATGGCTTGAAAAATCGATGTTTTTCAGTTGGGTAGCCATTTTCTCGCGAACTTCGACGGGGGCGATCACGTCAAGAACGTCCAGAATTTGTTTGAGAACCAATTGGCAGGCAACAACGTCAGAGACCAGTTCCTGATCGGCGTTCAGTGTTTGGGACATAGTGAGCTCCTTATAGAAAGGTCGTCATAGTACCTATTCAGGAGCAGAAACGATAGCAGCGTAAACGCAGCAAAAATACAGGTATAAAAAAACCTGCCGAAGCAGGTTTTTTTATCAGAACATACCGCCTGGCGGTACATCTTTGAATGTTTTGCAATAATTTTCGAACATGCTTTTCAGAATTTTGTGCAGTTTCATAGCATTGCTCCGTTTGATTGTTGTTCAGGTTTATTGTCTACGAGCAATATAATATGACATCCGTCACAAAAATCAATATTTATGTGACGCAGATCACACATAAAAATGTGCAAATTCTTTCAATTATTATGTTTTTAGTATAAAAATCATAATGTTATCTCATTGCATGTTTTGGTAAATCTTTATAGATTTTTTTGATAAGAACCATCATCGACAGCAAAAGATGGGGTCTGGCAGGATGCTTGTTACGCAGACGTTAGCCCGCAATAGAGGAAGTACGGAATCGAACAAAAACACATTACTGTCGCCCGGTCACTCAACGCTGGCCGGGCTGACATGCGGCATCTTGCAGGCCGGTAAGCGTTGCGCTATCCGACCCGATGCCATAAAGAACCTTACGCCAGGATTTCGCGTACAAACGCTTCGATCGCTTTGTCCTGTCCATTTTCGAAAAGACACTGCTGGAAACGCGGACCCGACACAGCGGTTTTCACCAACTCAGGATCGATAGCACGCAACGTATCCAGATAGTTCTCTTTTACCACGGCCGCTTTCACCTGGTTCAGAATGCCCGCGTTGCGAACCTGCGGCTCTTTACGCTCCGGCGGGTAGCCTTCGCCGTTACGACCCGTGAACGCTTTTTCAAAGATGAAGCGAACGTTCAGCTCGGCACCCCAGCCAAAACCTTTCGCGAATGGCAGAGAAAGCGCATTACCGTTGTTGATCTGGGCAAACAGAAACGCATCAGCCGGATCGATACAGTATCCGCAAATCACGCCCGGATGGATATTCAGGGACATCAGCGCCCCTTGACCCGTGCCGCAGCCGGTCACGACAAAATCAACCGCTTTAGCATTGAGCAGAATACTGGCCATAATGCCAAGATGAATATAGGTCAGATGATGGTCATTCTCATCGCTCATGCCCACGTTAAAGACGGGAAATCCCTTCTCATCCGCAACGGCCTTGAGTTCGTTATGAATGATGGCATTTTTGCTTGCCTGGCTGTTTTCCATCATCAGTGCAATTTTCATACTGTATCTCCTGAATGCGTCGCGATAAATCCCGACGTGAGTCTGTGAAATTGACGCCACATTACTATGTGATGAATGTATTTTCAAATTTAATGAAAGATGGTTTTAAAAAACAAAAACAGGCTCACGTTTTATCTGCCTGTGGAGCATTTTTTGTACATTGCGCCCGGTCGTTGCCATTAAACATGGGTGATCCTCAGGCTATTCAAGCCATTGGACCGAGGGTGTATCAGGTAGGATAGCGTATCACCGAATTTTCAGAGCGATATCATGAAGAGCCTTTTTCTTGCCCTCTCGCTGTTAATGTTGGCGGGATGCACCATCACCCGACAAGCAAACGTCAGCGAAGCCAACGCAACCAGTGGGATTGTTCGCCTCACCTGGAATCAGGCGATGCTGCAAACGGCACGTACTGACGACTATGTCGCCAAAGGTACCGCCACGCGTGAATGTCAGCAAATGGGCTACGCGAACGCCGTCGGATTTGGCCAGCCTGTCTCCACCTGCAGTGTTTATGCGGGTTCTCTGTGTCTCAATACGAAAATAACCTTATCGTATCAGTGTCAGGGCGTGGCGATCCCCTCTACGACACCTGGCTATTATTAAACGTTGAGGTCAGTTTATTTATTAATGACTGGCCTTTTATTATTTCAGCGTGTCTTTATTTTTAATTTAAGAGCGTTAATGCGTTTTATTCCCATTCGCATTTTTAATAATTGATTTTATTATTTTACCTTTTGCAAATAATTAAATAACAAATTATAGTGGCGCCACATCGACATATCATTAACATGTGTGGAGCAGAACAATGCTGAAAACAGAAATGATCGAAAAACTGAATGAACAGATGAACCTCGAGTTATATTCGTCTCTGCTCTATCAGCAAATGAGTGCGTGGTGCAGCTATAACAGCTTTGAAGGTGCTGCCGCGTTCCTGCGCCGTCACGCCCAGGAAGAGATGACGCATATGCAGCGTCTGTTCGATTATCTGACCGATACCGGTAGCCTACCGCGTATTAATACCGTCGCGTCTCCTTTCGCTGAATATGCGTCACTGGATGAACTGTTCCGTGTTACGTACGAACACGAGCAATTGATCACCCAGAAAATTAACGAACTGGCTCACGCGGCGATGACCAACCAGGATTATCCTACCTTTAACTTCCTGCAGTGGTACGTAGCTGAACAGCATGAAGAAGAGAAGTTATTTAAATCGGTCATTGATAAATTAACGCTGGCAGGTAAAAGCGGTGAAGGCCTTTACTTCATCGACAAAGAACTGTCGACGCTGGATACACAGAATTAATTTCGCTTCGGTGAAGCGGGTTTTCTGCCCACTTCACCGGACTCTTTTAATGACGGCAGATCTTGCTTTCGTGCGTCGTAAAACCGTCATCCTTCGCAATAAATTTCCCCTTCGCCGCCAGAAAAGCCACCAGCTCTGCCGCCGTCATCTCTGCTGCTGAACAGGTATGAAAACGTGCCTGCGCACCAAACCGTGAAATGATCGCTGCCTCAAGACTGGCATGGGTGTATTGCTCGCCTGATGCAATCATCATGTTAAGCACGTCGTGGCCGTGAATAGAATCCATACATCCTCCTCAATAAAGCGCCTAGCCTAAGATGAAGCCGCATTTTCTGCTTTGCGCTAACGCAGGTTTACATCCTTCGGCCACCGGCATGATGCGGGTCCACCCACACCTATAAAAAATGTAAATAAAACTTCACACTCATTGTAACGACGATTTGACGAAAATCGCGTAATGCCTTACCCTGCGCCGCAGATACCACTATTGATTATCTCTGGGACAGAGGAAAGCGTGAAGAATAGAACTCTGGGAAGTGTTTTTATCGTGGCGGGAACCACAATCGGTGCAGGTATGCTGGCCATGCCGCTGGCTGCGGCGGGTGTGGGTTTCAGCGTCACGCTGGCGTTATTGATTGGGTTGTGGGCGCTGATGTGTTACACCGCGCTGTTACTTCTCGAAGTGTATCAACATGTTCCGGCAGATACGGGGCTGGGTACGCTGGCAAAACGGTATCTGGGGCGCTACGGTCAGTGGGTGACCGGGTTTAGCATGATGTTTTTAATGTATGCCCTGACCGCAGCCTACATTAGCGGCGCCGGTGAGTTGCTCGCCTCCAGTATCAACGACTGGACTGGCAGCGAAATGTCGCCAGCCGCTGGCGTACTGCTGTTCACCTTTGTTGCCGGTGGTGTGGTCTGCGTTGGAACGTCGCTTGTCGATCTGTTCAACCGTTTTCTGTTCAGCGCCAAAATAATCTTCCTGGTGGTGATGCTGGCGCTGCTGATGCCGCACATTCACAAAATCAATCTTCTTACCCTGCCGCTGCAACAAGGACTCGCGTGGTCCGCCATTCCAGTGATTTTTACCTCGTTTGGTTTTCACGGTAGCGTGCCCAGCATTGTCAGCTATATGGACGGCAATATTCGTAAATTACGCTGGGTGTTTATCACCGGCAGCGCAATCCCGCTGATCGCCTATATTTTCTGGCAGCTAGCGACCCTCGGCAGCATCGACTCCTCAACGTTTATGGGGCTGCTGGCCAATCACGCCGGATTAAACGGTCTGCTTCAGGCGTTACGGGAAGTGGTCGCCTCACCTCACGTTGAGCTGGCGGTACACCTGTTCGCCGATCTGGCGTTAGCGACCTCGTTCCTCGGCGTGGCGCTGGGATTATTTGATTACCTGGCGGATCTGTTCCAGCGTCGCAATACCGCTGCCGGACGCCTGCAAACTGGCGCAATTACCTTTTTGCCGCCGCTGGCGTTTGCCCTCTTCTATCCGCGCGGATTTGTTATGGCGCTGGGGTATGCCGGTGTCGCGCTGGCGGTACTGGCGTTGCTGATCCCTTCTTTGCTGACATGGCAAAGCCGAAAGCATAATCCTCAGGCGGGATATCGCGTTAAAGGCGGTTCACTGGCGTTAGGTCTGGTGTTTCTTTGCGGGATTGTGGTGATCGGAGTTCAGTTCTCTATCGCAGCGGGACTGCTGCCCGAACCAGGTTGAGTGCAGAAGATGGCGCTTAAACTGCGGTTTAAGCGCCATCTGAGCTTAACGTACTATTAATGCAGACAGCACTGCTTATACTTTTTGCCGCTACCACAAGGACAGGGATCGTTACGGCCGGGTTTGGCGTCCACTTTCACTGGTACCTGCAACGGAGTTTCTTGCGGATGCGCCATCCACCAGGCATGAAGATCCAGCGCCGCCAACCGGATAGCCTCTACGCTTTCTTCAAATGCCTCTGGCGTCATCTTCTCTACTACGGCAAAGTTCTCTTCCGTACCGTGCAACGCAATTGCCTCCAGCGCTGGTTTCAGCGAGTCTGGCAACGCTGACCAGTCAGAAAGCGCTACACCGCGCATATAGCCAAAGCACCACTCTTCGACAATCGTCAGTTCATGACCTTCAATTTCGCGCAGGCCAAATAAAGGTTCAAACTGCTCCGGAAACTCGTTCAGTCTGTCGGCAGTATCAGCCATATGCTGGAACGCAAGATTCATAAAGCGCGTCATCTCTTTTTCCGATGACCAGCGCGGCACATACTGCGGCCCACCCCATACTGCCACCAGCCACTGATCCGGCTCAATCTCACGTGGAGAACTGAGTACCGCCGTCAGCAGACCATCCAGCTCTGACACATCCAGAATCGCGTGTTCGGTGTTGTACTTAGTCAGTACATCATCCAGCCACTCCAGTTCGCTTTCGTTCAATGGTCCCGTTTTCATAACGCTCATCCTCAGTGAAATACGCTTGCCTGGGCTCATCTTACAGGGTGGACGGGGATTTTTCTAAACAAAACGGGGAGATCAGAAGCCCTGCCTTCCTGAGCTTCGCGCATCGTTCAAGTGATCCTCTCCGCATTTTTGCACCGACAAGGTGCGCAGCCTGACTTTTCTGCAGCTATGTTTAAGATTCTGGACGGTTTGGATACCACGCATCCCAGTCAGCCACGTGAAGGCAACCTCCTCCTTAGATAACGATTGACACTGACCTGATGAAATTGCGACGCCGTATTTCACATCGCATTGCTACGTCTGTCAGAAAACAATGTCGATATTTATCAACCTGGCGGAGTTTTTGCTTAAAAAAAGACAGCCGTACGCGGCCCGCTTGATAACGCAATAAATGACGAAGTTTATGATTTTCCCCGCGCCTCCCGGCGCCTGGTATTGAACAGTACTGAGGAATATCCAAATGTCTATTAAAATGATTAAGTTACCTCTGCAGATTGCCGTTATGGGTTGTTTAAGTACCGCATTTTATGCACAGGCAGATATCACGATTGGCGTGGCCGGGCCGTTTACCGGTCCCAATGCCACGTATGGGGCGCAATACTGGAAAGGGGCATCGCAGGCGGCGGCGGATATCAATGCGGCAGGCGGTATTAAAGGTGAGAAAATCGTACTGGTGCAGGGCGACGATGCCTGTGAACCAAAGCAGGCTGTCGCGGTGGCAAACCGCCTGGTCGATGAATCCAAAGTCTCTGCCGTGGTCGGTCATTTCTGTTCGTCTTCCACCATGCCATCTTCCGAAGTTTATGATGAAGCGGGTGTATTGACGATAACCCCGGGGTCAACCAACCCACTGATTACCGAACGCGGAATGAAAGGCATGCTCCGCATGTGTGGCCGTGACGATCAGCAAGGCGTCACGGCGGCAAACTACATGCTGGACGTCCTGAAAGCGAAAAAGATCGCCGTCATTCACGACAAAGATACCTACGGTCAGGGCTTAGCCGACGCGACGAAAGCCGCGCTGCAAAAACGAGGCACCAAAGAAGTTCTGTATGAGGGACTGTCGCGCGGTGAAAAAGATTTCAATGCCCTGGTGACCAAAATCGGCGCGCTGAAACCGGACGTTGTCTATTTTGGCGGTTGCCATCCGGAAGCGGGTCCGTTGGTGCGTCAAATGCGGGAGCAAGGAGTACAGGCTAAATTCTTCTCCGGCGACTGTGTGGTCACCGAGGAGATGGTGACGGCTGCCGGTGGCGCGCAGTATACCAACGGCGTGTTGATGACCTTTGGTAAAGATCCTCGCACCATTGCGGAAGGCAAAGCGGTCATTGAGAAATTCCGCGCCAGCGGTTTTGAACCTGAAGGCTACACCCTGTACGCCTATGCCTCAATTCAGGCCATTGCCGCTGCCTACGGCGCCGCAGGCAAAGACAACGCCAAAGCGGGCGAATGGCTGAAATCACACTCCGTTGACACGGTGATGGGTCCAAAATCCTGGGATGAGAAAGGCGATCTAAAAGTGTCTGATTACGTGGTTTACCAGTGGGATGACAAAGGTAAGTATCACCAACTCTAATACCGTCAGGTCGGTTCTGACTTCTCGCTCCCCTCTCGGGTGAGGCATTGCAACCCTGAAGGCAACCGGATTGTGCTAGCCGGTTGCCTTACCACTGGCGGGAATTTCAAATGGATGCTTTCTTCTTACAACAGATGATCAACGGTCTGACGTTGGGAGCGGTGTATGGCCTGATTGCCATCGGTTACACCATGGTCTACGGCATCATCGGCATGATCAATTTCGCGCATGGCGAAGTTTACATGATCTCCGCGTACCTCTGTGCTATTGGCCTGGGCCTGCTCTCCTACTTTGGCATTCACTCTTTCCCTCTGCTGATTTTTGGCACCCTGATCTTCACTATCGTGATAACGGGTGTCTACGGCTGGGTCATCGAACGTATTGCCTATCGACCCCTGCGAAATTCAACCCGTCTGGCACCACTCATCTCGGCCATCGGTATGTCGCTCATTCTGCAAAACTATGTGCAAATCAGTCAGGGACCCAACCAGCAAGGCATCCCGACGCTGATGAGCGGCGTGCTGCGTTTCAATGTCGGCGACGGAATGGTGCAAATCACCTGGACCAAAATCTTTATTCTGCTGGCCGCGTTTGTCGGTATGGCGGTTCTGACCTGGGTTATCCAGTACACACGACTGGGGCGGATTTGTCGCGCGACGCAGCAGGACAGGCGTATGGCCTCCATTCTGGGCATTAACACTGACCGGGTTATCTCGCTGGTGTTTGTGATGGGCGCATCAATGGCGGGGCTGGCGGGCGTTCTGGTGACCATGAACTACGGTACCTTTGACTTTTATGCTGGCTTTATCATCGGCATCAAGGCGTTTACGGCTGCGGTACTGGGCGGGATCGGTTCGCTTCCCGGCGCCATGCTTGGCGGCCTGCTACTCGGTATAGCCGAGGCGCAATTCGCCGGGCTTGTGAATTCCGATTATAAGGACGTGTTCTCCTTTGCCTTATTGGTGGTGATCCTTATTTTCCGCCCGCAGGGGCTGTTGGGACGTCCAATGGTCGTGAAGGTGTGAGGGCAAAACGATGACAGAGATGACAGAGGCCGTCGTGAAATCAGAACTTGATCTTAAAAAATGCCTGCTCGACACCGTATTAGCCGGACTGTGCGCGCTGATTGTATTTGGCCCCATCGTGGGGATTGTTTTAAAAGGCTACAGTTTCACGCTTGCCCCCACCCGCGTGGCGTGGTTGGTTGCCGTTGTCATGGCTGGACGCTTTCTCGTCAGCCTGGCGCTGCAAACCCAGATCGGGCAGAAATTCGCCGGCCGGTTTGAAGGCGCTGACGACGGAGTGTACGTCCGCCCGGTGGGTTACGTCTCCCGTATGCGTTGGATAATTCCAGGGTTGATGCTGCTGGCTATCGCCTTCCCCTTTGTGGCGACCAAGTATCTGCTGACGGTGGCGATTCTGGGGCTGATCTACGTGCTGTTGGGACTGGGTCTGAACATTGTGGTCGGGCTCGCTGGATTGCTGGATTTGGGTTACGTGGCCTTTTACGCCATCGGCGCGTATGGGCTGGCGCTGGGATATCAGTATCTGGGACTCGGGTTTTGGGTCATGTTGCCCATTGGCGCTATTATGGCGGCACTGGCTGGCGCGCTACTGGGGTTTCCGGTCTTGCGAATGCACGGGGATTATCTGGCGATTGTCACGCTGGGATTTGGTGAAATTATCCGTCTGATCCTGAACAACTGGCTGAGTTTTACCGGTGGGCCAAATGGGGTGTCAGTGCCTGCCCCCACGCTTTTTGGTCTGGAGTTTGGCCGACGGGCAAAAGACGGCGGCGTGCCGTTTCATGAGTTTTTCGGTCTGACGTACAACCCTAACCTGAAGTTTATTTTTATCTACACGGTTCTGGTTCTGGTGGTGTTGCTGGTGCTGTTCATCAAACATCGCTTAACCAAAATGCCGATTGGCCGCGCCTGGGAAGCCCTTCGCGAAGATGAGGTTGCCTGTCGCTCACTGGGTTTAAACCATGTCTTAGTCAAACTGTCCGCCTTTATGATGGGAGCCTCGACGGCCGGGATTGCCGGTGTCTTTTTCGCAACCTATCAAGGGTTTGTTAATCCGACCTCGTTCACCTTCTTTGAGTCTGCGCTCATTCTTGCCATCGTCGTACTCGGCGGGATGGGCTCCACGCTTGGTGTCGTGCTGGCAGCCTTTGTTCTGACCGTTGCCCCTGAGTTACTCCGGGATTTTGCCGAATACCGGGTACTGCTGTTCGGCGTCTTAATGGTGTTAATGATGATCTGGCGTCCCCGTGGACTGGTCCGCACCAGCCGCGCCGGTTTCGCTATTCGCAAAGGGGTCGCGCCATGACTGACAGCATTTTACGCGTTGAAAATTTGATGATGCACTTTGGCGGGATAAAAGCGCTCAACGATGTCAATCTGGAGGTTGCCCGGGGTTCAATCACGGCGTTGATTGGTCCAAACGGTGCCGGAAAAACCACGGTGTTCAACTGCCTGACCGGATTTTATCAGGCCTCTGGCGGCGCGATTGTGTTTAATACCCGCGCCAAAACCACCGATGTGATTCAGGTATTAGGGCAAAAAATCCACGCCACTGATTTTTTCAATCCTGGCCGTCTGGCTTCACGCATCTACTACAAAATGTTCGGCGGTACGCATCTGGTCAACCGTGCCGGACTGGCGCGAACCTTCCAGAACATCCGCCTGTTTCGCGAAATGTCGGTGATCGAAAATCTGATGGTGGCCCAGCATAGGCAGGCGAACCGTAACCTGATTGCCGGAATTTTTAACACCCCGGCGTATCAAAAAGCCGAAAATCAGGCGCTCGACCGCGCCTTTTACTGGCTGGAGGTGGTGAACCTTGTGGATTGTGCAAACCGCCTGGCCGGAACTCTCTCCTATGGGCAACAGCGCAGACTGGAGATCGCTCGCGCCATGTGTACGGGCCCGGAGATGATTTGCCTCGACGAACCAGCAGCCGGACTCAACCCGGTGGAAACCGAGGCGCTCAGCAGTATTGTGCGCGTCCTGCGTGAACGGCATGGCGTTACCGTGTTGTTGATCGAGCATGATATGAGCATGGTCATGGAGATTTCCGACCACGTTATCGTGCTTGATCATGGCGATGTGATTGCCCGGGGGGCACCCGCGGAGATCCAGCACAACGTCAGCGTGATTGCCGCCTATCTGGGGACAGATGAAGAGGAGCTTGCCGGATGAGTCAGCCATTGCTGGAGTTTCGCCATGTGGACGTTTTTTATGGCCCGATTCAGGCGCTGAAAGCGATTTCGCTAACGGTAAATGAAGGAGAAACCGTCTCGTTGATTGGTGCCAACGGCGCCGGAAAATCGACCCTGCTGATGTCCATTTTTGGGCAACCACGCATCGCGCGCGGGCAGATTTTTTACCGTAACGACGATATCAGCCACAAATCCACCCACTTTATCGCCACTAACGGGATTGCTCAGGTTCCGGAAGGACGGCGAATCTTCCCGGACATGACGGTCGAAGAGAATATCCTGATGGGGAGCATCCCTATCGGCAACCGATACCATAAAGAGGATAAAGAAAAGATGTATCACCTGTTTCCCATCCTTGAGGAGCGGCGCAATCAGCGCGCTATGACCCTCTCGGGAGGAGAGCAGCAGATGCTGGCTATTGCCCGCGCACTGATGAGTCGCCCCAAATTACTGCTGTTGGATGAACCGAGTCTGGGGTTAGCGCCGCTGGTGGTGAAACAAATTTTCCAGACGTTGCGCGAGTTAACACGGGCCGGGATGACGCTTTTTTTAGTCGAACAAAACGCAAACCACGCGCTTAAACTTTCGGATCGCGCGTATGTGATGGTCAATGGCGAAATTCGCCTTAGCGGTAGTGGTCAGGAACTGTTGGTCGACCCCGAAGTGCGAAAAGCCTATCTGGGCGGTGCATAGAGATTTCGACGCGGAATAACCATAGTCGCTGTAAAAAATAGCCGCTGTAAAAAGCGGCTATTTTTTTATTAAAAAGGGTCTGACTGTACGACGCCTAAAAACTCATATTTCCACGGTTTTATGTTGAATGTCAGTCATCCCCTCTTATCGACATTTTATTCTTTACGCAAAGGTCATCATAAAACTTGCATTAAGGCTTTCATGTATCCCATGGCGTAGGCCATTCCTGAATGCCATGGCGCAGGACAGGTCATTTGTGGCGAATGATCCGGAATTAAGACACCATCAAAGTTATTTTCTTTCAGTATCCGTAATACCTTCGCCATATCAATGTCACCTTCGTCGATAAAGGTTTCGTGATAGTGAGGAACTTTCCCTTTTACGTTACGGAAATGCATATACGCAATCGCGTCCTGGCGAGAATACTGTTCTACCGCCTCGTAGACATCTCCCTCTGACATTTCAGCAATGGTGCCCAGACAAAACTCAAGCGCATTAGAGGAGCTGGGAACCAGATCCAGCAAGTCTTGATAGAGATGCGGTTGGTTAACCAGTCTCGGTTGTCCACGCACGAATTCAAGCGGCGGATCATCAGGATGCGCGGCCAGTCTCACACCGGCTTCTTCTGCCACCGGCACAATCTCTTTCAGGAACGCTTCCAGCCGTTGCCAGAGTTGTTCTTTGGTCACTGGCGGTCTTATACCCTCAGCATCTTCATCCACCACCATATTCCAGGCCATGCTGGCCGGTAACGGACTTTCGGTTTGCTCGTTTACGCCGTTTAAGCCAACTGTTTTTGCGCCGCCGCGCGCCTTATTTTCCTGAATTCTTCCGGCGACGCCCGCCAGACTAAAGTTATAACCAAAAACAGGGATACCCGCCGCACCGACATTACGGATGATCTGTTTCACCGTCTCGATTTGTTCTGCTTTCCGGGGACCGTCAAATAAGATGTCATCCCAGTGGCAAGGGTCGAAGTTTTCAATTGCAAAAAAGGTTAAATCGTATTTCGCCATTCTGGCGCGAATATCTAACAATTCTTCTGTTGTCCAGACATCTGCCTGCGCCGTACCCCAACCGCCGGTATCACCAACCGGCTGATCGCTACGGGAAAAACGCGCATTCTGATGAAAATAATCAACCATATGAACGACAATATGCGTCGCACCACATTGTCTGGCAAAGGCAAAATGCTCGTCATCCAGCATGTGGCGGTACAGTCCAAAGCCTAATTTCATGTTCTGAATCTCCGGTGGAAAGAAATTATCATTCTTGTCTGATTACATCGGCAACATTTTCGCGCTGCATCGGAATGGGTTTAACAAAGACAGCCACGGCAAGTGCGCCAAGTACGGCAATACCGCCCGCGATAAAGAACGCCGCGTTATAAGCCCCTGTCCATTGAATAATGTAACCCGTCACAATAGGTCCTAATATTCCGGCAATATTCGCCGTTGCATGAACCATACCTCCCACTGCCCCCATATTCTGGCGTGCGACGGTATCTTGCAAAATAGCCCAATACGTTGTTGCGGATAAATAGAGGAAGAAAATGCCGCATGCCATCAGGGATACTGCCCCTGCGGCACTGGATACATTTCCAACGCACATAACAAAAATCGCCGAAGCCCCCAGGCATGTAACGAGCACTATTTTACGGGAAAACAGAGGACGCCCGGTTTTACGCAGTACGTAATCACACAGGAACCCGCCAGCCGCCATCCCGACAGAACCCAGCAGCCACGGAATAACACTCACAATACTCATATCCTTCAGGCTGAGATGTTGTGAGTTCGACAAATAACTTGGGAACCATGAGAGAAAGAAAAAGAGAATGTAGTTCAGGCCAAAAAATGCAAATGCCGTTGCCAGTATCGTAGGCTGCTTGATATAAAAAGAGAGCGGCATGGATACTTTTTCAATCTCTTGATTATTGTCGCTTTGCTCCTGCTGTCCTTCCTGAATTAAGGCTAATTCCTCACGGCTGATGGTTTTGTGTTCTTCCGGCTTGTCCTTTGCGATTTTTATCCAAAACAGCAGCCAAACGATACCTAAACAGGCAATCGCAACAAACGCCATTCGCCAGCCGATAATCAGCACCAGCGAACCCATGATAGGTCCTGCCAGCGCGCCGCCAAGCGGGTTTCCGGCAGTGGCGACGCCGATGGCGCTGGCGACTTCACGGCGAGGGAACCAGTTACTGACGATTTTATTTAAGGTCGATGCAAACGGCCCTTCCCCGGCACCAAACAATACCCTGATGATGAGCATTGAGGTAAATCCGACAGCGACGCCAATCAACCCGCAGAAGAATGACCAAAAGGCCATACTGACTGCAAAGACCATTTTGGGTCCGAAACGGTCAGAAGCATAACCGCCAACAAAGTTAAAAAGCGCATAGCCGATAGAGAAACTACTAAAAATAATGCCTAATTCACCTGGCGTTAATTGCAAGTCGTTAGCAAACATGGGGGCTGCGATAGCAAAGGCAGAGCGATCCATGTAATTGATCGCCCCACCTAGCGAGAGTAGGAAAACAATACTCCAGCGTTTACTTTTGAGCATACTGATGTCCTCATATCATCAAGACTGAAGGGGATTTACATCACACCAAAGCGATTCCATGCTTCAACAGCACCCATGCCACCACGAATGGCATCGCGAACTTTGTTTTCCGTCACGCCTTTTTCTAACGCCAGACCAATAACCTCTTGTTCGACCCGTTTCGGGATCACCAGAACGCCCTCTTCATCTGCCACAATAAGGTCACCCGGCGTTATCATCACGCCATCAATCGTTACCGGAACCCCATAATCGAGAACTTTTCCGCGAACCTTCTGATCCTGAGAATAAGAACCCATGGAAAACACAGGGAAATTGAGCTCAAGGATCTCGTGCTTATCCCGTGAATAGCCGTTAAGAACCGCCCCTGCCGCGTTAAGGTGAGCAGCACGAGTCGACATCAATCCCCCCCATAATGCATACGTCGGGGACGAACCGCTGGCAATATACACCTCGTTTTCTTGCAGGCTGTCCAGCGCCTCAAACATCACACCAAACGCTTTATCGCCGAGAGGTCCGTTGGAATGCGAACCGGTAAACGTCGGGTAATCCGCTTCCAGCACCGGCATCGCTCGCCCGGCGATGCGCATCTGTTTTTCCAGTGGTTGCAGTCGTGGATTGAGGAATTGATTCTGTAAGCCAATGGCGTCCATAACATCACCCAGCAGAGCGGTACTGAGATTGTTCTTTATCTTTTCAAAAAATTGCCTTTCTTCTGAGTGCATAATTCATTCCTGTGTGGTTAAATTAAAACAACCTTACTGTCTACCTGTAGGACAGGTTAGCCAGGATTAAATGATCAGAAAACACCCAAATAGCCATGATGTGACAGACTCAGCAAAAATTTACGCTGGCATGTTGTTGGTAATAGTGAAGATGAGTCGATAACATATGCAGAATTTCAGCCCGAACATCCTGTCCCAGATGGATACGGAACGACCGCTTACGAAAAGAGGGAGAGTTGTCGCATGAACATGAGTAAACCCATCATTGAGAAAAGCACGCTCTCCGAACAGGTCCGTAACTACATCCTCAATGTCATTACGACGCAAAAACTTGAACCCGGTGCCCGAGTGCCCAGTGAAAAACAGTTGACCGAAACGCTTGGGGTCAGTCGGGGTGTGGTGCGGGAGGCATTCCAGGCGTTGTCGATTCTTGGCATTCTGGACATCAGCAGCGGCAAATATCCGCGCGTGCAATCACTGAACTCTGCGGCGCTGGAAACGATTTTCAACTATTCGGTCGTGACGCAACAGATTTCAGCACGCCAGATACTTTCACTGCGCAGTACCCTTGAAGTTCACTGTGTCGTGCTGGCGGCGCAAAATGGTACTGAAGACGATTTTTCTCGCTTACGCGTGGAGATGGATAAGATAAGTGAAGTCTTCGGCGATCATCAGTCATTTATTTATCATGATGCACGCTTTCACATGATTTTAGCCGAGGCATCCGGCAACCCTCTCTACGCCCTGCTCTTGCAGGCACTTCGGGTCCCTCTCGAAAAATCGATCTCCGCAGGTCTGCATGCTCACGATACCCATGACCGTCGTCAGCAAATTATCGATGCACATCAGGCCATTCTGGAAAAAGTGTGCCAAAGAGATGCTGAAGGCGCGGCCCAGGCAATGCAAAAACATTTCTCATCAGCAATTAACGCATTGATTATTGAAGAGTAATCCTGACTATGACGTTATGGCGTTCTGACAGCACAGTTCAGCCCGCCATACACGTGCTCACCACATACTGTTTTCGGGAACGTCACCGCATCTCACACCATCTAATGGTAAGAAGTGAAGCAAATCTGTCTGCCTGACAGATGAAAAAACGATCCGTCAATACCGGAGAGATTGCCTTACGCCCCGGGCAATGACGAGCAGCACTATCCTCAGCTTCTCTGGAGAAAACACATGCTCAATTACGCCATCCTCGTTTTTGCCATCGGCGCTCTCGGCGGGCTGGTGCTGGCCGCACATGTACTGCGCAACAAATTCGCCCCCTGGTTTCTGTCGCTTTTACATGCCGGGTTAGGCGCGACAGGGCTGATTTTGCTGATCCTGATGCTTGCTCAGGGCAATGCGCCACAGCAGGTATTGATCGCCTTCATCTTGCTGCTGGCGGCTGCGTTGGGCGGGTTCTTTCTGGCTTCGTTCCATTTGCGCAAAAAGTTACCCCCGAAAGCCATTGTGGCCGTTCATGCCAGCGTTGCCGTCGTCGGCTTTCTCACGCTGGTTAGCGTGTTCCTGTGATGACCCGTCATCCGCTGCACCCGGCGCTGGTCCATTTTCCCATCGCCTGCTGGTCACTGGCCGTTGCCGCCGATGTTGCCGGGCTGTGGTTTGGTGAGACGGCCTGGCGTTGGTCTGGCGGACTGCTCGCCGTTGGCTGTTTTATGGCGTTAATCGCCATGATTGCGGGCATGTTCGAGCTGTCTCATGTGCCAGAAGGCGCGCCGATGCGGATGGTCTGGTGGCACATGGGCCTGATGTGCGTTGCTTTCGCGCTATTTTGTACCCGTCTGGTGACGGGCCTTGAGAATATGCGCCTGCAGGAGCCGGACACGCTATCTTTACTGTTAGATGCCGCAGGATTTATTTGCCTGATGGCAGGAGGCTGGCTTGGCGGAACGCTCGTCTACCATCATGGCGTAGGGCGTTCCCGTGACCAGAATCCTCCTCCATCCGTAAAATAATCACAAGGTCATTATCCCTAAGTTCGACGCTGACGTGCTACGAGACGGTGTTTTATTCAAGGTAAGAAAACACCGGCCTCAGTTTAATACCGGAGTTTCATCATGGCCGAGTATAACGTTCATCTGACTGCATGCCGCCAGATTGCCAAAGGCACGATGGCTTTCCACTTCGAAAAACCCGTCGGGTTCAGCCACAAACCGGGGCAAGCCATCAATCTCATTTTGCCGGGACATCAAACTGACACCCGGTCATCGGATACCCGCCACACCTTTTCCATTGTCACTGCACCCGAGGAGGACGAACTGGTGGTCGCGACTCGCATCGGCGAGAGCGTTTTTAAACGTACGTTGTGTGCCTTGCCCATTGGGACTGAAGTTCAGATCAATGGCCCTTTTGGATCATTCACCTTACCCAAAAATACAGAATACACGGCTGTTCTCATCGCCGGGGGGATCGGGATCACCCCCTTCATGAGCATGTTACGCCACGCAGCCCAACAGCAGACGCCGCAGCAATTGATCCTGCTGTATAGCAATCATCACCCCGAAGATGCGGCCTTTCTGGAGGAATTACAGCAGCTTGAGCAGCAGAATCAGCGATTTCAGTTAATGGCGACCATGACGGATATGGCGCATTCGAGCCAATCCTGGGATGGCGCAACGCAGATCATCGACAGTGACTGGATAAAACGAGTTGTGGCAGGGCTGGATAACCCGGCCTTCTACGTTTCCGGCCCGCCCGCCCTGGTGGAGGCAATGTGTCAAGCGCTCACGATGTCTGGCATCGATGAGGACAGCGTGCGCAGTGAAACGTTTTACGGTTACTAAGGCGGTATCCACTGTCGATGTGAAAAACAGGTTCCGCACACAGGAGACGCTATGCAGAATACACAACCTCTGTCCTCTGGACTGCCCTCGGCCCATCTCCCCGATGCTGATCTCGTCTCACAAGCCGCGTTGGGGGATGCGTCGGCATTTACGGAAATCATGCGCCGCCATAACCGACTCCTGTTTCGGACCGCGCGCAGCATTTTGAAGAACGATGCGGAGGCCGAAGATGCGCTTCAGGAGGCCTATCTGAGCGCCTGGCGCGCACTGAAGGGGTTTCGTTCTGAGGCCATGCTTTCAACCTGGCTGGTGCGTATTGTGGTGAATGAATCATTGGGACGTCTGAGGCGAAAAACCGCTTCCGTTATTCCCCTGGATGCTGCCATGAATGCCATTGACTCTGACATCCAGGCATCGTTAAGCGATAATCCTGAACATCACCCGGACTATGCCGTGATGCAAACCCAAATGCGCCAACTTCTGGAAGCCCGTATCGACTTGCTACCCGAGGCTTTTCGTACGGTCTTCATGCTCCGGGCGGTCGAGGAACTGAGCGTGGAACAGATTGCACACGCGCTGGATATCCCCGAAGCGACGGTACGAACCCGTTTCTTT
The DNA here is from genome assembly GCF_016811995.1 of Citrobacter sp. R56. Classification (GTDB taxonomy): domain Bacteria; phylum Pseudomonadota; class Gammaproteobacteria; order Enterobacterales; family Enterobacteriaceae; genus Citrobacter_D; species Citrobacter_D enshiensis. The sequence goes on along the minus strand of NZ_CP069159.1, from coordinate 1,893,130 downwards.
CGCGCCCGCAGCCTGCTCCGTGAGGGACTGGCCAGCCAAATGGACATCGCACTGAACGACACCTTCGCGTTTGATGGCGCACGGTGCGATCGGATCGTTGCAGGTGTGCTGGACAGAGCAAAAGCCGAAGGGCTCTCAAACCCAAAAACAGAGTAACGTGATGTCAAATACGGGTAATACGAACGTGTATTACCCGTTGTTGACGCCATACATTTCGACATTTGTACCTAATTTACGGGCCAGGCCCTTTGCGCCATTACGCATCACGGTATGGTGATTCCAGCGAAAAACAGGCGCCGCCAGAGGCGCGAGATAATTCATCCACCGGGTATTGGTTCGTATATTCCAGTCATACCTGACAATCGTTTCCACCCCATTATCTGAAATTGACCACACTCCGCGCCCTTCAACTTCACCACTGGCTTCGCCTTCCAGCAGATAAAAAGGGGTGATGTTCAGGACATGGATATCAAAGGTTATTCGATAAGGTAAAGCCCCTTTCCAGGTATAACGATGCAACGCCCCGATCCCCTGGATATCCCCTTTTTCGATTTCAGTGATCTGCTCCAGGCTTGCCCACCACTCAGGCCAGTGGTCAGGATGAGAGAGCACTTCCCATACCTCCTGTACAGAGGCTTCAACCCGCCAGGTGGTGGTAAACTGGTATTCAGCCATAAACCTAAACTCCCATTACGGTGTGAAAAAATCAGCGGGGAACTGAATGTTGATCACCATGGCATCCATCAGGACGGTTTCCAGCAGGCTTCCCTGCCGGTCGTAGCTGATGACTTTGGCCGGGAGTCCATGAGATTTATCTAGCCAAATGTCATACCGATTAACGTCATCGACACTCACACCTTTTGGTCCCGTCACGGACAGATGTAATGTGGCGCGTCCCGCCAGCGTCTCTTCACCGACAGTCACGGTTGTCCCATCGTTCTGTAACCGGCGAATATTGCTCAGCAAGACGCCGATGTCGGATTGATCCACCCGATGACCGTGATCGTCTTGTATCAATGAATCTGTCGGGGAAAGGTTCAACACCGGAAATGTCCCCAACCCAAAGGGCCATAACTTCACTTTACGGCTGACCGGGCTATAGATCAGAAGCGCGCCGGGGTGTGGCCGGGTGAAATCCATCCTCACAAATCCCGGTTTGCGATAGCTATAGCGAATGATTTTGCTTTCATCCTGAGGTGACGAGGAGCGCAACAGCACCTGATAAGAGTGAATATGCTGAAACTGTTGCTGGGAGAGGCCGATCGGATTAGTCGTCTTTTCGCTTTGCGAAAAAGCCGATGCCACAGCGAAATTTTCCGCCGCAGGCGTCATACCGCTAAAGAGGAGTAATGTCGCACACATTACCGCCAAAGAGATGAAGTCGCTAATGATCGTCTCCGGCCTTAAGAGGGTCAGCAAACAGGAACCATCACCTGCTGTCATTTGTCAGTATAGTGCTTATTTGAACCGCCCAAACGGGTGTCACGCCTGCAAAAAGCTATACTTTATTAACCATACTTTAAATGAGGATTAATCATGAAACTGCTACGGGCGTCTTCATCCATCGCCCTTGCGCTACTTCTGATGGCCTCCTCGTATGCCGCAGCCAGCGCCCTGCAGCACCAGGTCGACAGGGAGCGAGAATTACGCATCGCGGTGATTGCCGGTAATAATCTAAACAGTTTCGGTGGAGACATCGGTTTTACGCTTAACGCACAAAACAGGAAGATCCGCCCCTTTGGTTCTCACCACGTCGTCATCGTTGATCCCATCATTATTGATAGTTTTGGCATACGTAGCGGAAATCCTGCCCGCGATGGCTTCATCGGCAACCCGGCACGTGATGGATTTATGAATAATCCTGCCCGAAACGGATTCAGGAATAATCCCGCCCGCGGAGGGTTCATGACAACTATGCCTATTCGCAGATAACCGCAACGTCGTGGTTTATCATGTTGGTGAACACAGGAGCGGCGCAGGGAATGTCAACGTCTGATGACTATCTGGAAATGACTTTTTATCGGATTGCTCAACACCATTATTTGCGTATTTTATGAGTGTCTCACTTGCCGGGGCATCGACAGTGCCCCGGCTCATGTTATCCACCAAAATCATACCTGCGACGGTTTATTCGATCTCTTCCATCGGGCGACCGGTGTTGTTTTTCCACATCAGAACCACGATGCAGGAAATAAGGCAGACGGCAATCAGATAGACGTTAAAGATCCACCCGATGCCACTTGAATACAACCATGTGCTGAGATAAGACGCGGTGCCACCAAAGATTGCGATACCCAGAGAGATGCAGATGCCAAACATCCGGGTCCGATACTGGGTCGGGATCTGTTCGGAAATCGCCGCCGGTTTGCTTCCGGTAATAAAGGCAATCAGCAGTAAACCACACGTCTGAGCGACAGCAAGCGTCCATGGCTCCGCCGACATGAGTTGCCAGAGCGGAAGCACCGTGGCTGCAATACCCACCAGCGAAATCAGGGTACACGTTTTACGTCCCCAGCGGTCAGACAACCAACCCGCGACGGGAAGGAACATGAGGTAAATGACCTGAGCAATACAGCTGACAACGAAGGCTTTATTCGCAGGCATCCCCTGAATACTGATGGCGTAAATGGCTGCCGATGAGACCCAGGTGTAGTAGGTTAAGGTCGCGCCAGCCTCGTACAGGAAAAGACGAAAACCGACTTTAAAGATTTTCGCTTTGCTCCATGGCTTAATCGTTGCCTGCTTTGATGCCGCACCGACATGTTCGCTTTCCATCATGTTACGACGGACCCACAATGCGAACAGTGCTAAAACACTGCCTGTCGCAAAGGGAATACGCCAGCCCCATTCCTTCATCGCCTCATCCGGTAACCAGGATGTCAACAATGCGAGGTAGAGCGTCGCGATCAGCGCACCGCTACCGACGGCAAAAAAAACGCTGCTTGACCACAAACCACGGCGCGCGGGGGGAGCGATCTCAGCAATGTAGGCATAAGAGGTGGTCGTTTCGCCGCCATGCGCAAACCCCTGAACAAGTCGGGCTGCCAGTAGCGCCGCAGACGACCAGGCGCCCCACTGTTCATAAGAAGGAATTAATGCAATCGCAAGGCTCGCGCCCGCCATCAGCATCATGGTGGTCAGGAGAACCCGGCGCCGGCCCAGTTTGTCAGCCAGATTGCCGAACACGATCCCCCCCAGAGGCCGGAACAAGAACCCCGCCGCAAACACCGCCAGGGTGCTGAGCAATGCCGACGTAGGGTTCGATTTATCGAACATCGCGGCGGCAATGTAGATGGATGCAACGGTGTAAACGGTCCAGTCGAACCATTCCAGCAGGTTGCCGACACCTGTTGCGAATAGCGACTTTTTCCGCAGGCTGAGGTGTGGTTTGGAAGCGATGTCTGACAGGCTCGATAATGTCTCAGTATTATTATTCATAGCGTTTTCCAGGATTATACGTGCGTTGGATAAATGCATGCTGAAGACCAGGACCTGGGATTACGCGGTCAGGAATTCCCGGGCAACATCCCGAATACCGGGGCCGTCGAGTTGGTAATGCGCGTACAGATGCGTGGGTGGCGCAATCAGACTGTATTCGTCATAGATACCATGGCGTCTGAGTTTCTTACCGACCCCCTCATCGCAGAGCACTTCTGCAACAGCGGCTCCTAAGCCGCCGAGAACGTTGTGCTCTTCAACGGTCATCAGCTTCTTACTCCTGGCCGCAGCTTCCAGAATCGCATCACGATCCAGAGGCTTAATACTCGCCATGTCGATAACCCCAACGGAATGCCCCATCGCGTTGAGTTCCCGTGCGGCTTCCAGTGCGCCATGAACAGTGATGCCGCAGGCAAATATCGTTAATTCTTCACCGATACTGTGGATAATTGCCTTACCGAACTGGAACGTAGTATCGCTGTTGTACACCACCGGATCCCGACCACGGCCAATGCGAAAGTAGATAGGCCGATCGTAATCCGCTGAGGCTCTGATAGCCGCTTCCAGTTGGGCGCCATCCGCGGGCGAGACAATCGACAGGTCAGCAATGGATCGCATCGTGCCAATATCCTCGGTCGCATGATGGGAAGTGCCGTAAAATCCAAGCGAGATACCGGTATGGTGGCCCACAAGACGCACCGGAAGCGCTGAATAGGCAATATCCATACGGATTTGCTCGCAACACAACAACCCGAGGAACGACGCAAACGTCGCCACCCAGGGAACCAGGCCGCAGCTTGCCATTCCCGCCGCCGCCGTCACCATGTTCTGCTCACTGATGCCGAAAGGGTAATACCGGTCAGGATACTCGCTCGCAAAACGATTCAGGCCGTTCGAATACTGTAGGTCAGCAGAGCCCGCCACGACAGGATGGCCGTTTCTGACTAGCTCCATTAATCCATTGGAAAGATGATCGAGACCCGGATTGATCATGTTCAAACCACGGTACTGCCAGGAGTTCGGATTGAGAGGTGCGGTATTCGTCGTGGTCATTTCAGATCTCCTTAGATTCAATTTCAGCAATAGCGCGGGCAGCATCATCAGGGGCGAGATAGCCCAAATGCCATCCCGGTTCAGTTTCCATGTACGACACGCCTTTGCCCTTCACCGTCCTGGCAATGATGCACACCGGTTGTTGGCGTTTGCGGTCACATTTCACTTTACGCAGTACCGTGGTGAGGGCAGCGAGATCGTGACCATCTACCACATGCACTTCCCAGCCAAAGGCGCGCCACTTCTCATCCAGAGGTTCAACACCCAGAACATCATCCACTTTGCCGTCGAGCTGATAGCCGTTCCGGTCAATGATGGCGATCAGGCGATTGGCTTTGTGATGCGCTGCGCCCAGCGCCGCTTCCCACACCTGGCCTTCCTGCATTTCGCCGTCGCCGAGCAGTGCAAAAACATCGAACTCCTCGTCCATATTGCGCTGTGCCAGACACATGCCCAGAGCGCCAGACAGCGCGTGACCAATAGAGCCGGAGGAGAAATCAATGCCTGGAACTTTACGCATGTCCGGGTGATCGCCCAGTGGGCTGCCCAGCCGCGTATAGTCGTCAAGCCATTCGGTCGGGATGATGCCGAGATCCGCTAGAATGGGGAACTGCCCTACTGCCGCATGCCCCTTACCCATTAAAAATCGGTCACGTCCACGCCATTTAGGTTCATCCGGACGGATCGTCATGACGTCGTAATAGAGCGCAGAGAAAATTTCGGCCGCTGAGAAAACAGAGGTGTAATGCCCCGTTTTTGCAATCTCAATCAGTCGAATTGTTTCGAGTCGAACAAAGCGCGCCCGGTTGCGAAGAAAGGCCAGCTTTTCCGGGGTCGGTATATAATCAGTGGCTTGCCACTCTTCAAACCGGGATTGGGGTAGCGACATACAATATCCTCTTCGTGCGTTAGGCCAGGATTAGGTGTTTTCGAGGCATTGCATTGCCTCGGTAAGGTTGGTGCTATTTAGCGCGGGGCTAAAATTTCGGGCGTGGGGTGCGCCGAGTGTCGGCGCCACGATCTGCTCAAGCAGTTCGGGAGTGACCGCGTTCACGCCAAGGTCAGCCAGACGAACGGGCAGTCCGAGTTGGGCATAAAAGGCGCGTAAATCTGCGATGAAAGCCTCGCTCCGATTTTCCGCCGTGAGTTGCACCATCAGTCCGTAGGCAACCTGCAATCCGTGTGGCTGGCTGTTGGCATTGGCTATCGCAGAAAGACCACGGGTCATCGCGTGCGCCAAAGACAAACCGCCGCTCTCAAAGCCCAGACCGCTCATCAGAATGACGGCTTCGATAACACGTTCAAAGGCGGCGTCAGGCGTACCACTTCCCGCGACAGACAGTGCGGCGGCGGCATCTTCGCGCAGGATGTCGTAGCAACAACGCGCCAGCGCCAGCGCTGACAGTGCCGGACGTGCACCAAACATATTGATGCCATCCGCCTTCTGGCACTGTTCTGCTTCAAACCGTTTGGTCAGCGCATCAGCGATCCCGGCAATCAGGAACGAACGCGGTGCTTGCGCAAGCAACTGAGTATCCACCAGCACATAGGCCGCACTACGAGGCAGATGCCCCACCTCGCTGAGTCGATGGTTTTCGTCGTAGATGACATAGTTTTTTGAACAGGGCGCATCATTCGACGCAACCGTCGGGATGGTGACCAGTGGCAATCCGAATGTGTGCGCCATGGCTTTTCCTGCATCAATGCACTTGCCACCGCCCATCCCTATCAGGCCATCTATCTGGTGAACGCAGGCTTCTGCGCGAAGCGCCACCAGTGCTGCATGGGTAACTTCGCCATCAAATCGAAGCCACTGCACCTCAACGTTGGCGCGGCGACAACTGGCCACCAGCCGTTCTCCGGCTATTTTCCAGACGGCACTGTCGGTAATCACCGCCAGCCGATTACCTACCCGCGCCAGATGTTCACCACTGCTATCCAGCAAACCGGGGCCCTGGATGTAACGACCAGGAGCACCAAAGATCAACGCATTCATACCCACTCTCCTTCACTGTTATTTGATGCATGATATATCTTGATTTTTGACGTGCTGAGGGCAATCAATAGAGACGATCAGCGCAGCGTGTCACCCCTGCCTTTACCGATTGGCGGTTTTCCAAACAGGAAATCAGCAATCAGTGACAACTGTCCGACAATCATGTGAGAACCTTTGTGAATCACACATCCACGGTTCTGCGCCGCCTGAAGAAGTGGCGTGACATCAGGGTTCATGACGACCTCGCCAACAAGGGTACCCGGCACCAGAGTTTCAGGATCCACAGGCAATGGGTCATCACTTTTCAGCCCAAGGGACGTCGCATTCACCACCAGGTCGTACCCCTGACCATTTGCGTCGGCAACCTGGATCTCCCGCTGTGGAAACAGAGCACGAAGCTGATTAACGCGGGAATGTGCTCTCGCTTCGGTACGGTTGTGAATACCGAGCGTTGACACGCCCGCAGCGAGTAACGCCTGAGCAATACCGGTTGCCGCCCCACCCGCGCCGAGAAGCAACGCGTTGCGTCCTGCAAGGTGATGCCCCTGATTTCGCAAGCCGAGCACAAAACCCTCACCATCGAAAAACTGACCGGAGAAGGTTCCATCCGCGTTCCGCCGCGCAACGTTGCACACCTGAAGCTGTTCCGCTGCGCCACTGAGATCGTGACAAAGTTGCGCTACCGCCTCTTTGTGAGGGATCGTCACAATGACGCCCGCGAGGTTCTCAACCTGCCGTAGCCCTTCCCACACTCGCGCTAACTCTGATGGCTGTACTTGCCAGGGGACGAGAACAGCGTCATGCCCCAATTGCTGAAGGAGCGGATTAAAAAACGTCGGAGTCCGCAAATGCCGGGCGGGATAAGCGAGATGCACTACCACGCGGGTGGTTCCACTGATATTCATCGTTGTATCCTTTTAAGTAACATTAATACATAATACATGATATATCTTAGTCATCACCAAACTGTAAAATCAATGTTGCAATACTGTGACGAACCTGACACGTTATGAGCGTCAGTCCCTGGAAGGAGGTGTTTCGTGTATCAACCGATTGAAAAAATAAATCTGAGTGAGCGCGTCTATGGACGCATTCGGTTGGCATTAATGGATGGGCAGTACCAGCCTGGAGAACGACTGAGAATATCTCAACTGGCCAGCGAATTTGCCGTTTCTATCACCCCCGTTCGGGAGGCTATTTTCCGGCTCGTCAGTGAACAGGCGCTGGAGATGAAGGCAGCAACCGCCATCTTTGTCCCAGAAATGACAGTGGAACAACTTAAAGAGATTCAACTGATACGCCATCTTCTGGAAGGTGAAGCCGCCGCCCTTGCGGCTGAGCGCATTACGTCGGCAGAACTGGACGCGCTGGAAGAATTGCAACAGCGTTTTCTCGACGTGTTTGTCAGCGATGCTAAAAAAGCCTCGATGCTTAACTGGGAATTTCATTTCAGGCTCATTAGCGCAGCCAGGATGCCCGTAATGCTTAAAACGCTCGAAAACATGTGGGTCAGTATGGGACCGATTTTGCGAACGTTTCATATTGAGGTGCCGCAGCGCGATTTAGATCTGGAAACACACAAGCATCATGAAATCATCCAGGCACTCCGCGCACGCGATCCGAACAAGGCGAAGGCCGCACTGCAAGCGGACATCAGTTGGGGCTCCATTTTGATCGAGTGGCTGGAAAACCGTGAACGTTGCAGAGAGGCTGAAGCGGGTATGCTTTCATAAAGACCTGCGGTACTGAATTAAAGCACCGTACTTAAGCAGTGATTGACCAGAGCAAACATGACGTTGCAACGAATCATTGAACGAAACGTATTACATTTAGGTAATCATTTAAAAGTGCCAGGGAAGGCTTTATAGACGGGTGCAGGAATTACCCCGCCCGCGAAGGATTGATGGCAAATGCCCCATTCGCAGATAACCGCAACGTCGCGGTTTATTGTGTTGGTGAGCGTTATCCCCACCAATATGACCGTTAGGGTAACCCGGCAAAATAGCTATTTAATAAACGCCACAGATAATTCGCTGCTGGCGTCATACGATGGTCATTAGAGCGCAACAAATGACACAGACTTTCACGAGCAATACGATGATCAATAGGGACAGCCACCAATTGCTCGCGAAATTGAATACTTTTCAATGTTTGCGGCGTCATAAATGCGACGCCTTGTCCGGTCTGGCATAAGGCGATAGCGCTGGTAAACAGATTACAGCGGTATGCGGGCGTAAAAATAAGGCCTTCATTTTTAAAAATGGCATTCAGATAACGCTGTATACCAAAATCTTCGCTCATGACAATTAAGCGGTGGCGCGTTAATTCTTCGGCGGTAACAGCAGGTAAAGCGGCGACAGGATGATCGGGCGGTACAATGGCGCAAATCGGTCCACGCCGAAAACTATTACACTTCAAACCCGGCGGCGCGGACGGTCCAAAACTCACCGACATATCCACTTCCCCTTTAGCCAGTAGCGTAAGGGTGGTTTGCATATCGCCAGACTGAATGTTGACGAAGACCGCAGGATACGCCAGGGAAAATTCACTGATGACATGCCTGACCACCTCTTCCACCATGCCCTGACCGACGCGCAAGTTCACCGATCCACCGCGCATATGGCGCAAATCCTGCAACTGACGCTCGAGTTGTTTGCGCCGTTGCACCGTCAGCGCATAGTCTTCTGCCAGCAGTTTCCCGACATCCGTTAATACCACGTTGCGGCCACGTCGTTCGAGTAACGGCAGTTGTAACGTTCTTTCCAGTTCAGATAACTGACGACTCACTACCGACGGATTAATGCCCAACGCATCGGCCGCACGTCGAATACCGCCATGTACGCCAACTTCATACAAATACCCGATGGATTTTTCTGGATAGGTGGAGAACGTCATATTTTTGGCTTATTCGTTGCTCACAGGGCAACAATAATAATCATCACTCCTCATTTTTTACAATGCCAATTCTGCGCATACTGCCTGTGACAACCAAGACAGACGGAAAAATACATGAAAAATATAAAAACGTATCTGCAACAACACGCATCTGACATCCTGAATGATATTAAACGGTTAGTACTGGCAGAATCGCCATCACATGATAAAACGGCGGTTGATGCGTGTGGTCGGGTGCTGGAGGACATTTTCCAGCAACGTTTAGGCGTGCAGGCGGAAATCGATGAACAAGTACACTACGGCAACCACCGCAAATTCACTCTCGGTAGCGACGGGCCGCAAACGACGCTGATAGGTCACTTCGATACGGTATGGGACAAGGGTGTGCTGTCTCTTCGTGAGGAAGACGGTAAATTATACGGGCCGGGTATTCTGGATATGAAATCCGGGCTGGTGCAGGCCATCTGGGCAGTGCGCGCGTTGCAACAGCTCAACTTGCTCGGGCACCAACGTATCGTTTTCCTGTGTAACAGTGACGAAGAGCTGGGCAGCCCGAGTTCGCGTGAATGGATTGAAACACATGCGCGCGGTTCCGCGCAGGTGTTAGTCGTTGAACCAGCCGTCGCGGGCAGCGGCGCGCTTAAAGTCGCGCGAAAAGGCACGGGCCACTATGAAATAACTATCCACGGGCTGGCGGCACATGCCGGTAATAATCCAGAAGAAGGTGCCAGCGCAATACAAGAGATGGCGCAGCACATTCTCTACCTGAATAGCCTCAATGCACCTGAGCGTGGCACTACCGTCAACGTAGGGATTGCCAACGGTGGCAGCCGCTTCAATGTGGTGGCCGATCGCGCGTATCTCGGCATAGACACCCGGGTCACATCGCAAGAAGAAGCTGCGAGTATTCATGAAGCAATTTCTCAATTGCGCCCCTACGATCCGCGTATCACGCTGCAGGTCAGCGGTGGGCAGGGTCGTCCACCGATGCGGCAGACGGCCGCAGCGCGTACGTTATTTACACGGGCGCAGCATGTGGCGGAAGCACTAGGCTTCACCGTGGAAGGTGAAAGCGTTGGCGGCGGCAGCGACGGTAATTTTACTGCCGCGCTCGGATTACCCACCCTGGATGGCCTTGGTGCGACCGGTTCCGGAATCCATGCTAAGCATGAACATATCAACATCGCCAATGTGCCACTACGCGCGGCATTAGTGGCGGGGATCATTGCTGAAGGGGGAAATCATGACGCAATCCCACGTTGATTCGTACTCACCTCCGGTCTCCTTGCAGGATAAAGGGCAAAGTCCCTATCTGTTGCTGTTTATTATCCTGGTGCTTGCCGCCGTCGCGACCTGGATTATTCCCGCTGGCGTTTATGATTATGAAACGCGCGACGGTATCAAGTTTGCGGTGAAAGGCAGCCTGCATGCCGTTGCGCAAAGTGGCGTCTATCCGCTGGAAATCTTCACGGCGATAGCCAAAGGCATGGTAAAACAAGCGTCGATTATTTTTCTGATTCTGTTTACGGGTGGCGTGCTAGCCGTCATCGAAAAAACCGGCGCCATTGCGACTGCGCTTAATTCTTTATCGCACAGCACGAAACTCAGCGACAAATGGCTCGTGCTGATTTTTGCCGCCATCTTCGGCCTGCTGGGTACTACTGGCGTCGTGGTGAATGCCGTGGTCGCGTTTGTGCCCATTGGGTTGCTGATCGCGCGTTCGATGGGATTACCGCCAATACTGGGGGCATCGTTGGTCTACCTGACCTGCGCGGCGGGCTTTAATGTGGCGATCCTCAATCCTGCAACGACGGGGCTCACACAACATCTGGCGCAGTTACCGCTCTTTTCCGGCATGCTGCTGCGTGGTATCACCTGCCTGTTATTTATCATTACCGCTGCCGCCTATTTGATCTGGTCAATTCGCCGTAGCCGACAGCAGGGTTCTGTGCGCCCCACTCTGGAAGCTTCAGGCAATGAAGTGTTGAACGTTACGGGACGCCATAAATGGGTTTTAGCCATCACCGTGCTGGCACTGATCTTGTTTATAGCCGGGACGATACAATTCCATTGGGGCACCAATGAGATGTCAGCGATGTTTATCCTGCTGACGATAATCGTAGGGCTCATTGGACGCCTGTCCGGATCAGAGATTGCGAATACCTTTCTCGCGGGCTGTTCGAAGCTGGTAAAAGGCGCATTTATCGTCGGTATGGCCGCAGCCATCTCGCTAGTGTTGCAGCAAGGCAACGTACTGGATCCGATTGTCGGGAGCTTATCCGATTTACTGGAGCCGGTGCCGATACATGCGGCGACCCTCGGGATGTTTATCAGCGCCGCGTTGATTCATTTTGGGATCTCTTCAGGTTCCGGTGAATCGGCACTGCTGATCCCTATCTTCTCTCCGCTTGGCGATAACCTTGGTCTGACGCGTCAAGTGATGGTCCAGGCAGTCTTGCTCGGTGAAGGTATCGTCAACTGCATGAACCCAACCTCCGGTGTTCTGATGGCCGTATTAGCCACTGCCGGTGTGCCTTATGGCAAATGGTTGCGTTTTGTGGCACCCGTGATCGCCATCTGGTTTGTCATTTGCGTCATCATGCTGCTGATTGGCGTGGCGATTAACTGGGGACCGTTTTAAACCATCAGTGTCGGGACACTATAGCCATCGCCATAGTGTCCTTCCTTTGGCGTAAATAGACATATACCGTATAAATCATCACGGCTTCGGTAGCCATCGCTTACGTCGGCAGTGTTGCATTAACCCGTTGAACTCACAGCTAAAAGCAGTATCACTGGTATATTATTAACGGGAATAGCTCAGGAGATATGATGGTAACCAGGGAAAGCATGAAACAATAGATCATTGAGTGTATTCAAGAGCGGAATGGCAGTGCCTGGCCTCGTGAAGTCTCAAAGTATGTCTGGGATAACTATGAAGATTCCGGGTACTGCGCTCAATCAACCGAATACTAAGCCGTGCTTCCGGTTGGGCAATATAGCGGCTGACGTTTGAGGCAGGCATTACCAGTATGCGGGCTGGTTACGTATCCGGAATCTATACCTTAACCTCCGTCATTTCTGGCATAACCACCTGGCACTGGATTGACCGTTTCAACCAGAAAAAATTTCTTTTGAGTAATATGTTTTTACTTGGTGGCCTGACTCTGATGATACTGACGACTGACAGTTATCCTGTTTTGCTGACGCTGCGTTTTTCTGCCGGTCTTATCGGTGGCACCACTATGGGTGTGGGGACGGCATTAGTGATCAAACTTTCACCAGAGCAGCTGCGCACACGTATGCTGGCCACGATAATTACCTCTTTTTCAGTGGTCAGTATCGCGGGCATGCCCTGTGTACTTTTTCTTTACGAATATTACAACTGGCGAGTCGCACTTGTGCTGGCAGCCCTGCTCTGCTTTGCTGCCTTACCCCTTATTCTGAAGGACATACCAGAACCGGAGTTTAACGGTTTACCTGGAAAAACATTGCACGTGTCGCCCGAGATGCTGCTTTTTGCTTCAGGAAATGCGCTGGCACTGTTCAGCCCCATGCTGATTGTCCCTATACTGGTTCCGTTGCTTTTAAAAACAATGCATGCGCCAGAATGGTTGTTTGTCGTTGGAAGCGTGGCAGAGTTTGTTGCAACAAAGATGACGGGCAGGCTTTCCACATCTTTTACGGGATTTGGGCTAGGTTTTGCGTCCACTCTGCTGTTTGGAATAAGTCTCCTTTTCCCTTTATGCAATATCAGCGCATACTGGGCTTTCATTGTGATGTTTCTGGGCGCTTCATACTCCAGTCTGGTCGCTTCCTCAGCAGTATCAATCCGTTTTACGGATGAAAATAACCGGGCCGGATTTTTGACCCTGCAGGCTGCGCTGATGTCGCTGAGTACAACGGCAGCATTCTTTATCTCTTCACTGCTTTTATCAGACTAGGGATTTAGCAGCGGCGGAATAAAAACGCTTATCTTGCTTTGTGCTGTGAGCGCCTTTGCGTTACCGTTTTGCCTTAAAATGCTGGAAGCGAAACTTTCTGCAAAACATATCAACGCCAACGAATCCAGTTGAGTTTGTGGGTTTAGAAGTATCACAAGGCAAAATGGAAAGTCAGCGAAATTGAAGGGTTGGAAGCTACGTGCATTGGAATTCAGTGCAAGGTGAGATGAACGTTAACCTCAATAATGCTGCTGAAGATGATCGGCCCATCCGCAAACGGTTAATCCAGAAAATGCGAATGGTCAATTAACCAGAGCGAATACATTCCTAAGATGGGTAGATTCATCAAGGGCTATGCAGACTGAATCAGGCCAGAGACGAACCGGAAAGCCGATACAGCGGAACAGATCGCTATGTTAGAAGTGACACTGTAAGTATCCCGCATAATCGAGCCATTCACATTTTGAGATCTTCCGGCATACTCACTTTGCCAATTTAGCAATCACAATGGTTTTAGCAGAGAAGGTTACTCATGATGAAAAATCTTTCAGTCAAACCTTCTACTGCTTGAGATAAACAAAACACCTGCGGCAGTAGAGACGTCCCCATTGAAATAATGGCCAAAGACGTTAAGCTCAAAAGCTCGTCTACTCCATCTTATAATCCAGGATCAGAAACATCATCAATGAACTGACGCGCTGTGCTATTGAACCCCGCAGCGGAAAACAGTATTGTTAGTTTGCCGTCCCGAATAGTAACTGTTTGACGGCGGATAAATTCACCAATGAGGTGATTGATTCCTGCCTGTGTATAGGCGTACCAGTACATCCCCATTTCTGGATCGCAGTTTTGCCACCAACGCAACTTAGTCCCATTCACGTACATGCTGGATGTGCTTCCGGATGATTGACATTCAGCTCTGCTACGGGGCAAAAGGTAAGCATTTATATCGCCCTTGACAGTTCTTGAAAGTATCATGTACCAGTACCCATCTTCCGACATGACCGTGGGTTCGCCACGTTTATTGATATACCAGCCATCCGCATGGGCTGGAACTAAAACACTACAAATAAACACCACCGCTGCGATTAAAACTCGCATTTTACAATCCCCTTAAAATTGCATGCTATGAGCAACATTCGGCTCATAATATGAGTTATATCAAACTGTTGGCTTTAGTTGATCGTTTGGCCACTGGATAATTATCATAAAACAATACCGTAAAAATTGAAGCCATTATCAGTTTTGAGCGTTCAAAAAATTCACGACCAGATTTGTTCTGGATTTTATGTAGTTTGGAATAGAGCTTGTTTATTTCTTCCATGTGCATCACGACTACGTTAAGGATTTGAAAAGATCCCTGCACAACCTGGACCGATTGTAGCCCAGTGGATTAATGCACATTAAAACACATGCGCTGAGGCCCTATTCTTATGGCGAAGTCGAATGGCGAAACAATGGTGAAGGGAAGGTACAAAAACAAAAAAACCACCCGTAGGTGGTTTCACGACACTGCTTATTGCTTTGATTATACTTGTCTTTCCCATGGTGCCCGGAGTGGGACTTGAACCCACACAGCGCGTACGCCGAGGGATTTTAAATCCCTTGTGTCTACCGATTCCACCATCCGGGCTCGGGAAGAAAGTGGAGGCGCGTTCCGGAGTCGAACCGGACTAGACGGATTTGCAATCCGCTACATAACCGCTTTGCTAACGCGCCAAATTCTTCAGGCTTTTCAGCCAGACACCCGCAATTGCCGATGTCTTTAAACTGGAGCGGGAAACGAGACTCGAACTCGCGACCCCGACCTTGGCAAGGTCGTGCTCTACCAACTGAGCTATTCCCGCATCACCAAGTAACTTTGTTAATCACTTGATTTTGTTATCGTCTGGCAATCTGTGCTGCCGTTCGATGCGTTGCATTCTACTTACCTGACGCACTGAGTCAACGATATTTTTCGTCACTCACGATCGTTTGCTGAAATTTGCGGCGAAACGATCACTGATCAAGCAAATCCCCGCGTGCAGCGCTCAAATATTGCAGCATCGACCACAGCGTCAGTATGGCTGCGACAAAGAATAACGCGATCCCGGCATACTCTACCCAAATGTTTGGACGCCATAACAACCATGCCAGCGCCGCCATTTGTGATGTTGTTTTGACTTTCCCGATCCAGGAGACGGCCACGCTGCTGCGTTTACCGAGTTCCGCCATCCATTCGCGCAATGCGGAAATAATGATTTCACGGGCGATCATCGTTGCGGCGGGTAATGTCACCCACCAGCTATGGTAGTGTTCTGTCACCAGGACCATTGCGATAGCGACCAGCACTTTATCTGCCACCGGGTCAAGAAACGCGCCAAAGCGGGTACTTTGATTCCAGCGACGCGCCAGATAACCATCAAACCAGTCAGTTACGGCTGCAATACAGAAGATGAGCGCACACACAAACGGTGCCCAACTGAATGGCAGATAAAACGCCAGTACAAAGAAGGGAATCAGTATGACGCGAAACAGCGTGAGCAATGTAGGAATATTAAATTGCATAGTGACGGGTAACTATCTGTTGTCAGAGAATTTACCCCTATGTTGCTACAGAGACCTCAATGTTTCAACGAGTAGAAGATCTTTTCTGCCAGACCTTGCGAAATACCCGGCACTTTTGCAATTTCTTCTACGCTGGCGTTACGTAATCCTTGCAAACCACCCATATATTTCAACAGCATTTGCCGACGTTTAGGACCAACGCCTTCGATGGTTTCCAGCGTACTGGTGTTTTTGACTTTCGCCCGTTTTTTACGGTGCCCGCCGATCGCATGGTCGTGAGACTCATCGCGAATATGCTGGATAACGTGTAGCGCCGGAGAATCCGGGGGCAAACTGAACCCCTCACCTTCCGGTTCGAAGAACAGTGTTTCCAGACCCGCCTTACGATCGGCGCCCTTCGCTACCCCAAGTAGCAATGGATGCTGTTTGTCCCAGGGTACATCAAGTTCAGCAAAGACCGCTTTCGCCTGCCCAAGCTGCCCTTTTCCGCCATCTATCAGAATAACGTCCGGGATCTTACTTTCTTCAATCGCTTTGCCATAACGTCGACGCAGCACCTGATTCATCGCCGCATAATCATCGCCAGGCGTAATGCCGGTGATGTTGTAACGACGATATTCAGCACGCAGTGGTCCGTTGGCGTCAAAGACCACGCAGGAGGCGACCGTCTGCTCGCCCATGGTGTGACTAATATCGAAACATTCCATGCGTTTTACCGTAGGTAGTTTCAACACCGTCGCCAGCGCCGTCAAACGCTGGGTAATGGTTGACTGCTGAGAAAGTTTCGTCGTCAGCGCTGTCGCGGCATTGGTACGCGCCAGCTTGAGATACCTTGCGCGATCGCCACGTGGTTTCGTCTGCACATTGACCCGACGTCCGGCCAGTTCCGACAGAGAGTCCGCCAACAACGTTTTGTCACTCAGATTAAAATCCAGCAGGATTTCACCCGGCAGCGTTCGCATCTGACTGCCTTGCAGATAGAACTGCCCGACAAACGTCTCCACGACTTCGCCCATTTCGGTCCCACCGGGCACCTTAGGGAAATAGCTGCGGCTGCCCAGCACTTTGCCCTGGCGTATAAAGAGCACGTGCAGGCAGGCCATTCCCGCGTCGAAAGCTACCCCGATAACATCAAGATCGTCGCCTGTATTCGACACAAACTGTTTTTCGGTGACACGACGCACAGCCTGTATTTGATCGCGAATGCGCGCGGCTTCTTCAAATTCCAGATTGCGGCTGGCGTTTTCCATCCGCGCGATCAACTGCGTCAAAACCTGATCGTCTTTGCCGGATAAAAACAGACGGACATACTCGACCTGCTGGGCGTATTCTTCCTCGCTGACCAGCCCCCCCACGCAGGGACCAAGACAACGTCCAATCTGATATTGCAGACAGGGGCGCGAGCGGTTGCGGTAAACGCTGTTTTCACACTGACGAATCGGAAAGATTTTTTGCAGTAGCGCCAGTGTTTCACGCACGGCATAGCCGTTTGGGAACGGGCCAAAATACTCGCCTTTGGCATGTTTGGCACCACGGTGCATAGCCAGACGCGGATGCGTATCGCCACTCAGAAAAATAAAGGGATAGGATTTGTCGTCACGCAACAGCACGTTATAGCGGGGCTGATACAGCTTGATGTAGTTATGCTCAAGCAGTAACGCTTCGGTTTCCGTATGGGTGACCGTCACATCAATTTGCTGAATTTGCGCGACCAACGCTTCGGTCTTCCGCGAAGCAAGGTTGCTGCGGAAATAGCTGGAAAGCCGTTTTTTCAGGTCCTTCGCTTTACCGACATAAATAACCGTACCACCAGCATCATACATACGATAAACGCCGGGCTGGCTGGTAACGGTTTTTAAAAACGCTTTCGCGTCAAACTGAAGGCTCACTGACTTGTTAACGTCTCCGCATTACACAGGCCATGACGAATTGCCAGGTGAGTCAGCTCTACATCACCATGAATGTTTAGTTTACTGAACATCCGATAGCGATAACTGTTCACCGTTTTAGGACTGAGATTCAGCTGTTCTGAGATCTCATTCACCTTCTGGCCTTTGGTGATCATCAGCATAATCTGCAACTCGCGTTCAGACAAACTGGCAAACGGGGTTTCCGTTTTTTCTGGCTCGATCTGGCTAAGGGCCATCTGCTGTGCAATGTCGGAAGCAATATAACGTTGCCCGGAGAACACGGAACGAATCGCACTCACCACTTCCTGCGGAGCCGCACCTTTACTCAGATACCCTGCTGCACCCGCCTGCATGACTTTGGCGGGCAACGGATTTTCCGTATGGACCGTCAACATGATCACTTTAATGTCAGCCGTTGAACGCGCAATTTTACGCGTCGCTTCAAGACCGCCAATTCCGGGCATGTTCATGTCCATCAACACGACGTCAGCGGTATTTGTGCGACACCATTTAACAGCATCCTCACCGCAACATGCTTCGCCGACGACTTTTATGCCCTTTATATCTTCCAGAATGCGTCGTATCCCTGCGCGCACCAGTTCGTGGTCATCAACAAGAAGAACGTTGATCAAAGGAATATCTCCAGAATAGGGATAACGCTACTGATAGTTACTCGGCCATATATTAGCGGGTTTTATCTCAACTTTGAAACGCAAAAAACACCGCCCCTTAGATTTTGTTCTCGTTTTTGGAAATTAGATTGTACGGAATGTGGAAACTTTCCCCGTAAAACAGCCATTCCCATCGACTATATCTCTCTTGAAGTTTCAGAATAGTGACAAAAAATTCACGCCCTTCGGCTTAAATGATAAATAGGAAGCAACTTTGTAACAATAATTAACGAGTAAAATACGCGTCATAAACAATGGGTGAAGAAAATATATCCACTGCAAGACGTTGTTTATTTTAATGGCTCAGGCTGAAGTTTCGACGAAAAAACAACCACTGCTATTTTTAGCGCGGCTTATGGTATACTCCGCCGCCTTAACATTTGCCATCGCACTTTTTCACTGTAACAGAACGAGGAAAATAAATGAGTACGCCTGATTTTTCCACTGCCGAGAATAATCAAGAACTGGCTAACGAAGTCACCTGCCTGAAAGCCATGTTAACGCTGATGCTGCAGGCAGTGGGACAAGCCGACGCAGGGCGCGTGATTCTTAAAATGGAAAAACAGATCGCGCTGATTGAAGACAAATCACAAGCAGCGGTATTTTCCAACACTGTTAAGCAAATTAAACAAGCTTACCGACAATAAGATGAAACCGGCTGAGAGCAGCGCTTTCGGCCGGTTTTGCGCCAGAACACAAAAATTACATTTAAATCAAACCGATAGCCGCAGCATAGCAGGCAATCTGCGTCTTGTTTGGTGCGTTAAACTTCTTTTGCATATTCTTCTGATGAAAATTGACGGTGTTCTCCGAAATCGACAGGATCATGGCGATTTCAGACGACGTTTTCCCTTCAGCCGTCCACTTTAAGATTTCCTTTTCTCGCTTGCTAAAACGCATCTCCGGCGTCGTGACCATGTCATTTTCCAGCCGCGTAAGCACGGAGAGGCTCTCACGCACCAGTAGCTGCAGTTTCAGCTCGACTTCATCAGAGGCAAAGGGCACATTGCGTACGTTCGACCGTGAGACGGAAAGGAACCCCAGCGCACGATTCGGCAGCATACAGCACTGGGTGATCCCCTTTCGCAAACCGTGGGAGCGTGCCGCATCCCACAGTGTCTGGGTATCACTGAATAATGCGTCATTCCAGGGTAAATGTCCCTGTTTGAAGTTTTCCGGTTTCAGCACCGGATCAATAGCAAAATAGTTTTCAGACTGATAGTGGGTAATCCACGCCTGAGGATATGTCGTTTGAAGAGAGATTTTTGGTCGTGTAAACGGGACCGGATGACGAACGCATAATGCGTAATAATCGAACTCCAGTTGACACGTCTGGTGCTGTAATTCCCGATAAACATCTTCTGCCGTCGCCATTTCCTGAAAGCGTATCAGCATACTCCGTCGCCAGGTGAAGAAATCATTTTCCTGCATATCAGGGGATACCACCTCTGAGATTGATTATCATTTTAAATGAGTAAACACGCTACCACATAAATGGAGTTTATATGAATAAAATATCGGTCAGGAAGAGGATTACTTGAACTTTATTTCAATATACCCATCATTATTAGGGTGAAAATGCATTAACCAGGCGGGATGGAGTCATATTTATTCAAATATACTCGCCCAGAAGAGGATTATTTCGGGCGAGTATCGCAAGACCATTTATTTCATCAGAAACTTCTCAAGAAACTGGCGAGTGCGTGGGTGCTGCGGATGGCTAAATAACGATTTTGCAGGACCCTGTTCCACAATTCGTCCCTGATCCATGAATATCGCCCGGTCAGCCACATCACGGGCGAAACTCATCTCGTGCGTCACAATCACCATGGTCCGTTTTTCCTGTGCCAGCTGGCGGATAGTATTGAGTACCTCCCCCACCAGCTCAGGATCGAGCGCAGAGGTCGGTTCATCAAACAAAATGACCTCCGGGCGCATGGCCAGCGCACGCGCGATCGCCACACGTTGCTGCTGCCCGCCGGATAAGCGCCGCGGGTAGCTGGTCTCCTTCCCGGTCAGCCCTACCTTTGCCAGCAGCTCATGCGCACGGGCCGTTGCTTCCGCTTTTGATTCACCTTTGACGATCACCGGACCTTCAATGATGTTCTCCACCACCGTACGGTGCGGAAACAAATTGAAGTTCTGGAATACAAAACCCACATGTTGACGCAACTGGCGAATCAATCCCTTCTGCTGATTTAAGGAGCGGGCGGTATCAATGGTGATATCCCCCACTTTGATCGTGCCAGCTTCCGGCACTTCCAGAAGATTGATGCTGCGCAGTAAGGTGGTTTTGCCCGAACCGCTTGGCCCAATAATGGCGACGACCTCACCCGGTTTGACCTCGAGATCGATGCCGTGCAGCACCGTCTGCCCATGGAATTTTTTCACCAGGTTTTTGACTTCGATGGCACTCATTTTGGATCTTTCTCCTGGCGGTTAAGCTGGTCTTCAAAGTAGTTCTGCAGTGCCGATAGCACCGTCGCCATCACCCAGTAGATCAACGAGGCGGCCAGATACATGGTGAAGACTTCCAGCGTACGCGAGGTGATCAACTGCGCCTGACGGAACAGTTCCGGCACCTGAATCGTCGCCGCCAGCGAGGTATCTTTCACCAGGCTGATAAAACTGTTGCTCAGCGGCGGCAAAGCCACACGGGCAGCCTGCGGTAAGATGGCGCGGCGCAGCGTTTGCCACGGCGTCATGCCGATACTCGCCGCCGCCTCCCACTGACCTTTGTCAATGGAGGAGATCGCCGCACGCAGCGTTTCAGAGGTGTACGCCGCCGTATTGAGCGACAAGCCGATCATCGCCGCCGGGATAGGGTCCAGCTCAATACCAAACTGCGGCAGACCGTAGTAGATCATAAACAGCTGGGCGATCAGAGGCGTCCCCCGGAAAATAGAGATATAAAAGCGCGCCAGCCACCGGACAGGCAACAGCGGCGACATGCGCATCAGCGCCAGAATAAACCCCAGCAGCAGACCAAAAAACATCCCGCCAATACTCAGTTGCAGCGTGAACACCGCCCCTTTGAGCAGATACGGCAGAGAATCAATCACCAGTTGGATACTTTCTTGCATTCGCGTTTTTCGACCTGGTTGTTATACGTGAGGATGGTAGGCAAACAACGCAGGTGCGCCACCGGTATGAATAAACAGAATTGGCCCTTCATCTTTGAAGCGTTTCTGGCTGATGCCATCAATCAGGCCCGCCATCGCTTTCCCCGTATAAACAGGGTCCAGCAAAATGCCCTCCAGACGCGCCAGCAGTTTCACCGCTTCCATCCCCTCATCATTCGGCATACCGTAGCCCGGCGCAAAATAGTCATCCCACAGCAGGATCTCCGCCGATGCGGTCAGTTCTAATTCTTTGGCAATCGCCTGTTGCAGGGCCACCACTTTAGGCTGCTGGTCGGCAACTTTACGCGAAACGGTCACCCCTACCAGGTCAACCTCCGGCATCAGTTGTTCCAGCCCCACCGCCAGCCCCGCATGCGTCCCGGCGCTGCCTGACGCCACCACCACGGAAGAAAGTTGTACCGCGCCTTCACACTGCTGGGCAATTTCCAGTGCGCTTTCCACATAGCCCAATGCGCCCAGGGCGTTCGAGCCGCCAACCGGTATCACATAAGGGCGAAATCCTTGCGCTTCAACGCGGGTTGCCAGCTCATGGAGTTGTGCTTCCGGGTCGTTCAACGCGGCGCACATTTCGATTTGAACATTGAACAGATCGAGCAGCAGGCGGTTACCGTTAGTCAGATAATTTTCCGCCGTGGTGCCAATGGGATTTTCCAGCAACGCAATGCAGTGCAATCCCAGTTTTGCCGCCACCGCCGCCGTCTGGCGGACATGGTTAGACTGAATCGCGCCCGCCGTAATCAGCGTATCCGCCCCTTCGCGCAGCGCATCCGCCGCCAGAAACTCCAGCTTACGCAGTTTATTGCCGCCCATCGCCATCGGCGTAACGTCATCCCGTTTGATGAAAATATCGCGTCCCAGATAGTCAGAAAAACGCGGCAGGTATTCGAGCGGCGTTGGCGCGCCGATAAATTCCAGACGTGGAAAGCGCGTTAAATTATGCAGTGGCATATAGCCTCCGATGTTTATTGTGTTGTGGTGTTCTTTTTATTATGCACGTTCATTCGGATGAAATAAAAAAGGCGCCCGTTAAAGCGCCTTTTTTTTGCATTGTTGACGATTATTTCGTCACATCTGCACCAAACCATTTTTCAGACAGCGCTTTCAGCGAGCCATCTTTCTGCATGTCGGCAATCGCCGCATCCACCGCCTTCAGCAAATCGTCGTTACCTTTACGCAGCGCAACGCCCGATTCCTGACGGGAGAACGCTTCACCGGTCACCGCCAACGTGTCTTTGGTTTTCTTCACCAGATCCAGCGCCGCCAGGCGATCCACCAGGATAGCGTCGATACGCCCCACGCGCAGATCCTGATATTTGGTCGGGTCATCATCGTAAGTGCGGATGTCGACACCTTCAACGTTCTGGCGCAACCACTCTTCGTAGTTGGTTCCCAGACCCACACCCACTTTCTTACCTTTCAGGTCAGCCGCAGTTTTAATGCTGCCTTCATTGCCTTTTTTCACCAGCGCCTGGATACCCGAAACGGTATACGGGGTAGAGAAGTCGTATTTCTTCTTACGTTCGTCGGAGATGGTCACCTGATTAATGACGACATCAATACGTTTGGAATCCAGCGATGCCAGCATACCGTCCCATTTGGTCGGTTTCAGCTCAGCTTTAACCCCCAGATGTTTCGCCAACTCCTGCGCAAACTCTACTTCAAAACCGGTCAACTTACCATCATCGCCCTGAAAACTGAACGGAGGATATGTCCCTTCCAGTCCTACCAGCAGCGTACCGCGCTCTTTCACTTTATTTAACAGACCTTCATCTGCAAAAGTCTTCACGCTCATTCCGGCGACGAGTGCAACAGCCATCACACCCATCAGAGCCTGACGTCCCAGAAGTGCTAATTTCATAGTTACCCCGAAAGTTGTTATTTATCACGGTAGTGTAGAGGGTTTGCCGTTAATCACAAAAACGACTCCGCTACATCTTATGCTTTTTTAATATATATCAGAAGTCGCGGAACAGCAGGAATTCTGCATCTGTCCAGGGACGGCATGCGCTTTGTATTGTTCATACTTGCGCAGTGCGATCCGATAGTTATTGGTGCTGGTTTCGGGTAACCAGGGAGACAGGCTTTCATCAAGAAAACCGTCCTGCACCACATCGTGGGTAATGTTTTGTTCCGTGAGATGATTGCCGAGTCGGCGCAGGCGGACGACGTATTCGCGCACCGTGCCATGACTCATTTCGGTCTGCTCAAACAAAAATTGTTTAAAGCCGATGATGTCGAAAAAGTCGCTCTGCTCTTTGCAGTGCAGATCACCGCAAAAACGGCACAGAGCGACCCACTCTTTTTGCTCCTGCTGCCAGGCGGCATCATCAAACAGCGAATCCAGTCTGGAAATGGCAATTTTGTTCACAATCTGCCCACGACGGACCAGCGTGATCCTGTCGAGCAGTTTGTGGCAATGCGCGCAATGCGTCTGGCTGTGTTTAAAATCTTTGAGGTAGCGGCTTAGTGGCCGTCTTTTAGATTGCTGCACCGTCATGAGAACTCCTGGTAGTCAATTCGTTGTGCGGCATTTTTCAGCGGCGCGATAACCGCCGCCTATAACTTACCCAGCTTGGTGCGTAGACGTTTGATCGCCTGACTGTGCAACTGACTCACCCGTGACTCGCCAACCTCCAGGACAGCGCCAATCTCTTTGAGATTGAGCTCTTCCTGGTAATAGAGCGTCAACACCAGTTGTTCACGTTCCGGCAGTGCCTCAATGGCATCCATCACGCGCTGGCGTAAATTGCTTTCAAGAAGTTGTTGTAACGGGTTTTCCTGCTGATGTTCTTCAGTCACCAGCTCGACGCTATCGCCATGCTCTTCCCGCCACTCGTCATAGGAGAAGAGCTGGCTGTTATTGGTATCGAGCAACATCTGACGATACTCTTGCACAGGAATCGCCAGACGCTCCGCCACTTCAGTTTCCGTCGCGTTACGCCCTAATTCCTGTTCCAGTTGCCCCATCGCCTGCGCCACTTCGCGAGCATTGCGTCGGACGCTACGCGGCACCCAATCCCGGCTGCGTAGTTCATCCAGCATCGCTCCACGAATACGCTGCACTGCGTAAGTGGTAAATGCCGTTCCTTGCAGAGCATCATATCGGTCAACTGCATTTAATAACCCGATGCCGCCTGCCTGTAGCAGGTCGTCCAGTTCTACGCTCGCGGGCAAACGCACCTGAAGGCGCAATGCTTCGTGACGCACCAGCGGTACATAACGCTGCCACAGCGAGTGTTTATCCATTACACCTTCAGCGGTATACAGTGAATTCACGATAAACAGCCCTGCGTTAAATGAGTTATCGGCATGATTATCCGTTTCTGCAGGGGTTTTAATCGGATGAATAGTGGGTGAAATGAGGGGTTATTTAGGGGTTACGGGTAAATGACGGGCGTAAAAAACCCCGCCGAAGCGGGGTTTGCGCGAAAAGTGTGAATTAACGCAGCAGAGACAGAACGTTCTGCGGAACCTGGTTGGCCTGTGCCAGAACAGAGGTACCCGCCTGTTGCAGGATCTGCGCTTTGGACATGTTGGACACTTCGGTCGCGTAGTCAGCATCTTCGATACGGCTACGAGCAGAGGTCAGGTTGTTGACGGTGTTGCCCAGGTTGGTGATGGTAGAATCGAAACGGTTCTGTACCGCACCGAGGTCAGAACGCAGTGCGTCAACCTGTGCCAGCGCATTGTCAATGACAGCCAGCGGATCTTCAGTGCTGGTGCTGGCTTTCGCAACGTCTTCGTTAACCAGTTTAGCGCTACCGTTGGTGCCGGTAGTGATGTACATGGTTTTCTTGTTGGCACCTGCACCAGTGGTTACGTTGCCATCAACATCAACATCATAGGTAGCGCCGCTTGATTTCAGGGTGCTACCGGTTTTGGTTGCATTAGCGTTCTGCAGGTCAGTGACAGTCGCAGCTTTGTTCGCGGTCGTTGCAGCAGTAGTCAGAGTACCGTTCTGGCTTGCATACAGATCAACGTCAGTGCTGACTTTTGCCCCAGTGCCCGCAGCAGCGGTTGAAGAGTCGACGGTAAAGGTTACTGTTTTACCATCAACCTTAGCCGTATAACTACCGTTACCAAACTCTGGATCAGTGCCATCCGCGGTTTTGGTAAATTCCATACCGTCAAAACTGAATTTATCACCGACTTTCGCACTCGCCCCCAGCGCCGCCATGCTCGTTGCAGAACCGTTAGCCGTTGCAGTAGTGGTATAGGCAGCAGAAGCCGTATTCGGGGTGGTCGCTGTAGTCACCAGACTACCATCGGCCGCGCTGACATAAAGCGCATTACCACCAGAAGTGACATTCTGAGACTTAACGTCAACATTTACAGTTGCAGCAGCACCACCAACAGTAGCGCTGTAGTTATCAGTACCGGTCGCACCAAATTTGGAGATCAGGTCGCTGGCGGTCGCTTTCTGCGCGCCGTTCACGCGGAAGTCAGCCACACCCAGGCTCTGAGTATCGATTTTTTTCAGATCGATATCGATGGTTTCGCCGTCGTTTGCGCCAACCTGGATTTTCAGGGTGTTGTCCTGAGCCAGTACTTTCACGCCGTTGAACTGAGTCTGACCGGATACGCGATCGATTTCGCTCAGACGCTGGGTGATTTCGTTCTGGATGGAGGTCAGGTCGCTGTCGGAGTTAGTTCCGTTAGTTGCCTGAACAGTCAGTTCACGTACACGCTGCAGGTTGTTGTTGATTTCGTTCAGCGCGCCTTCGGTAGTCTGCGCAATGGAGATACCGTCGTTAGCGTTACGGGAAGCCTGAGTCAGACCTTTGATGTTAGAGGTGAAACGGTTAGCGATCGCCTGGCCAGCCGCATCGTCTTTCGCGCTGTTGATACGCAGACCGGAAGACAGACGCTCAATAGCGGAGCTCAGAGTAGACTGAGATTTGTTCAGGTTATTCTGGGTCAACAGCGACAGGCTGTTTGTATTAATGACTTGTGCCATGATCTTTTCCTTATCAATTACAACTTGATGTTTATTGGGCTGTTCTGTTGCCCACGGTTTCTTACCGTAACCCTTGTATCGGCACCTTAAATTCGAACTTTAGAAAATTTTTAATTTCTGCCCTCTTTTTTTTAGTCCACGAAATACCCTCTTTATTCACCATTATTCCGCGCATTATTTTCCTGAAACTATTATTAAACTTTGCCAACAGATTGCCGATAACGCGGTTAACTACTGTTTGCAATCACAAGGAATAAGGCATGGCTTCGATTTCATCACTGGGCGTCGGCTCAAATTTACCGCTGGATGCATTGTTGACGAACCTGACCACTGCAGAAAAAGGACGTTTAACGCCGATCACGCAACAGCAGAGCGCTAACACTGCGCGCCTGACGGCCTATGGCACGCTGAAAAGCGCGCTGGAAAAATTCCAGACAGCCAATACCACGCTGAATAATGCCGATCTGTTTAAGAGCACCACCGTGACCAGTAGCACCGAAGACCTGACCGCCACCACCACCGCAGGCGCAGCACCTGGCATCTATACCATCAGCGTCAATAAACTGGCGCAGGCACAATCGCTAAGTACCAATATTGATATCAGTTCAACAAAAGATGCGCTGGGCGATACCTCCGCAGAAAGCCGCACCCTCAAAATTGAACAAAAAGGCCGCAAAGAGCCGCTGGAAATTAAACTCACGAAAGACCAGACCTCGCTGGAAGGTATTCGTGACGCGATTAACGATGCCGACAGCGGTGTTTCCGCGAGCATCGTTAAAGTAAAAGAAGGCGATTATCAACTGGTGCTGACGTCCGACACCGGTACCGAGAATCAAATGACCGTTTCCGTGGAAGGCGACAGCAAGCTCAACGATTTGCTGGCCTACGACAGCACAACGGGCACCGGCAATATGAAACAGCTGGTCAGCGCGCAGAATGCGCAATTGACCGTTAACGGCATCGATATTGAACGCCCGAGCAACACCATTACCGATGCGCCGCAGGGCGTCACGCTCAATCTGACCAAAGAGGTGACTGACGCACGCCTTACCGTCACCAAAAGTAATGACAAAGCGACAGAAGCGATTAAAGGTTGGGTGGATGCGTACAACTCGCTGATGGATACCTTTACCTCCCTGACGAAATACACCGAAGTGGATCCGGGCGCGGAAACGCAGGATCAGAGCAACGGTGCGCTGATTGGCGACAGCGTGGTACGTACGATCCAGACCGGGATCCGCGCGCAGTTTACCAACAGCGGCAGCGACGGCCCGTTCAAAACCTTAAGTGAAATCGGCATTACCACTGACGGGACAACCGGCAAGCTGAAGATTGACGACGAGAAGCTGGATAAAGCGCTAAAAGAGAATACGACGGCAACGCGCCAGTTGCTGGTCGGTGACGGTAAAGAAACCGGTATTACCACCAAAATTGCCACCGAAGTGAAAGCCTACCTCGCCGATGATGGCATTATCGACAGCGCCGAGGACAGTATTAATGCGACATTGAAAAAGCTGACCAAACAGTATCTTGCAGTAAGCGCCAGTATCGACGACACCGTCGCCCGTTATAAGGCGCAGTTTACGCAGCTGGATACCATGATGAGCAAACTCAATGGCACAAGTAGCTACCTGAGCCAGCAGTTTTCTGCCATGAGCAGCTCCTGATAACACGAGGTAACCATGTATACCGCTAGCGGTACAAAAGCCTATGCACAAATCGGCGTGGAAAGCGCCGTAATGAGCGCCAGTCCGCATCAGCTGATCGAAATGTTGTTTGACGGCGCCAACAGCGCCCTGGTGCGTGCGCGCTTGTTTATGCAGCAGGGCGACACTGTTGCTAAAGGCCAGGCGTTAAGCAAAGCCATCAACATTATCGACAATGGACTTAAAGCCGGGTTGGATGAGGAGAACGGCGGCGACGTCGCCACCAATCTGTCGTCACTGTACGACTATATGATCCGCCGTTTGCTGCAAGCAAACTTACGTAATGACAGTCAGGCCATTGAAGAAGTGGAAGGGTTACTCGGCAATATTGCAGAAGCCTGGAAGCAGATCTCACCGAAAGTATCTTCCCAGGAGTCTCGTTAATGACCTTAGCCGTGGAGTTTATCAACCGTTGGCAGCGCATTGCGCTGCTCAGTCAATCGCTGCTGGAACTTGCGCAGCGGGGTGAATGGGATCTGTTACTGGAACAGGAAGTTTCCTATCTACAAAGCATTGAAACGGTTGTGGAAACACAAACTCCACCGGGGATTACGCGAAGTGTGCAGGAGCTGATTGCGGGCTATATCAAACAGACGCTGGATAACGAACAGCGTCTGAAAGTCCTGCTGCAACAGCGCCTGGATGAGCTGAGCAACCTGATTGGCCAGTCGACGCGCCAGCAATCACTCAACCATGCCTATGGTCGTCTCTCAGGCATGCTGCTGGTTCCCGACGCCCCTGCCGCGCCACAATAAAATCCCGCTTAGTATCAATTATCTTCCATACTCCAGAAGTCGGCTAAACGACTTCTGGAGCACGGAAGATGAAAAACCCCACGTTATTGCAGTACTTCCACTGGTATTACCCTGAGGGCGGCAAGCTGTGGCTTGAACTGGCCGAACGCGCGGGCGGACTCAACGATATCGGTATCAATATGGTCTGGCTGCCCCCGGCCTATAAAGGCGCTTCTGGCGGTTATTCCGTGGGTTATGACTCCTACGACATGTTCGATCTCGGTGAGTTTGATCAGAAAGGCACCATTGCCACCAAATACGGCGACAAAGCCCAGCTTTTGGGCGCGATTGATGCGCTCAAGCACAATGACATTGCCGTCCTGCTGGATGTGGTGGTCAACCACAAAATGGGGGCGGATGAGAAAGAAGCCATCCGCGTACAGCGCGTCAACGAGCAGGACCGCACGCAGATTGATGACGAGATCATCGAATGTGAAGGCTGGACGCGCTACACCTTCCCTGCCCGCGCCGGTCAGTATTCGCAGTTCATCTGGGACTTCAAATGTTTTAGCGGCATCGACCATATCGAAAACCCCACCGAAGACGGCATTTTTAAAATCGTCAACGACTACACCGGCGAAGGCTGGAACGACCAGGTCGATGACGAACTGGGTAACTTCGACTATCTGATGGGCGAAAATATCGACTTTCGCAATCACGCGGTAACAGAAGAGATCAAATACTGGGCGCGCTGGGTGATGGAACAAACCCATTGCGATGGCTTCCGCCTGGACGCCGTCAAACACATTCCCGCCTGGTTTTACAAAGAGTGGATCGAGCACGTCCAGGAAGTGGCGCCAAAACCGCTTTTTATCGTCGCGGAATACTGGTCGCATGAGGTGGACAAACTGCAAACCTATATCAACCAGGTTGACGGGAAAACCATGCTGTTCGACGCCCCTTTGCAGATGAAGTTTCACGAAGCGTCGCGTCAGGGGCGCGAGTACGACATGAGCCAGATTTTTACCGGAACGCTGGTCGAAGCCGATCCGTTTCATGCCGTGACGCTGGTCGCTAACCACGACACTCAGCCCTTACAGGCGCTGGAAGCCCCCGTCGAACCGTGGTTTAAGCCGCTGGCCTATGCGCTGATCCTGCTACGGGAAAACGGCGTACCGTCTGTTTTCTATCCCGACTTATACGGTGCCCACTATGAAGACGAGGGCGGCGACGGGGAAATTTACCCCATTGATATGCCGGTCATTGAACAACTCGATGAGCTGATTCTGGCCCGTCAGCGTTTCGCCCACGGCATCCAGACGCTCTGGTTTGATCACCCTAACTGTATCGCGTTCAGTCGTAGCGGAACCCAGGAAGACCCGGGATGTGTGGTGGTGCTCTCGAATGGCGACGACGGCGAGAAGACGATCACCTTAGGCGCGAATTACGGTAATAAAACCTGGCGTGATTTTCTTGGAAACCGCGAGGAAAGTGTGCTCACCGATGAAAACGGCGAAGCGACGTTTTACTGCAACGGGGGAAGCGTCAGCGTGTGGGTGATTGAAGAGGCCTTATAAAATACCACCCCGGCAGCACGATACCGCCGGGGTTTGCCTGTCAGGGCAACGGCGTCGCCAGTGGCGATTTTTGTAATTCCTCGGCGCACTCAGCGGTCGGACGATCCACGCGTTGCAGCGTCATGCCATCATACGTCAGCGTGCTCCCGGTACGTTCAATCGGATAGATCTCACGTTTGCTCGTCACGTTGGTTAGCTCGCCTGAAAACATTGTCAGTTTCCCCGGCACGGCAATCACACGCTGCCACTGGCGGCAATCCAGCGTATCGCCCTGTTTTGTCACCACCAGGCTGGCAATGGCTTCAGGGCTCATCATCTTGCGCTGCGGTCCCTTCGACTGCCAGTAGCCTTCCAGACCGGCTGGCGCTGGCGTCTTCACCACATCGTTATAATTTTCCACCTCGGCACACCCGGCAAGAACCAGTAGTGCACCAACGATTGCTAATTTTTTCATCATTCATCCTGCATGCGAAGAAAATGGGATTGTGGCATTAAAGCCCTGATGTCGCCAGCCTTTCTGGGTACACGCTGTACTTTGATCCCATCGGTATTACTTCTTTTTAGTCGTGGGAAAAAAATCTGTTCGGTGTACTATCCGCACTTCTTTATATTCCTTCTGAGTTCAGAGGCTAAAAAGTATGTCCTGGCACCACTTCAAACACACTTATCTGATTAAATTCTGGGCCCCGGCCCCTGCGGTCATCGCAGCAGGTATTCTCTCCACCTATTATTTCGGCATCACCGGCACCTTCTGGGCGGTGACGGGAGAATTTACCCGCTGGGGCGGTCAAGTCCTGCAACTGTTTGATGTTCACGCCGAAGAGTGGGGTTACTACAAAATCATTCATCTGGAAGGCTCTCCCCTGACCCGCATCGACGGCATGATGATCCTCGGCATGTTCGGCGGCTGTTTTGCCGCAGCGCTGTGGGCCAACAACGTCAAATTGCGCATGCCCCGCAGCCGTATTCGCATCATGCAAGCAATTATAGGCGGAATCATCGCCGGTTTCGGCGCCCGTCTGGCAATGGGCTGTAATCTGGCCGCCTTTTTCACGGGCATTCCGCAGTTTTCCCTCCATGCCTGGTTCTTTGCACTGGCTACGGCGATAGGCTCCTGGTTCGGCGCCCGCTTCACCCTGCTGCCCATTTTTCGTATCCCGGTGAAAATGCAGAAAGTCTCTGCGGCTTCTCCGTTGACGCAAAAGCCGGATCAGGCCCGTCGCCGCTTCCGTCTGGGCATGCTGGTTTTTATCGGGATGATCGGCTGGGCACTGCTGACGGCAATGGATAAACCGAAACTGGGGCTGGCGATGCTGTTCGGCGTCGGATTTGGTCTGCTGATTGAACGCGCACAAATCTGTTTCACTTCGGCGTTTCGCGATCTGTGGATCACCGGGCGTACCCATATGGCGAAAGCGATCATCTTCGGTATGGCGGTCAGCGCCATCGGCATCTTCAGCTACGTGCAGTTAGGCGTAGAGGCGAAGATCATGTGGGCGGGCCCGAACGCGGTCATCGGCGGCCTGCTGTTTGGCTTTGGCATCGTACTGGCGGGCGGTTGCGAAACCGGCTGGATGTACCGTGCGGTCGAAGGTCAGGTCCACTACTGGTGGGTCGGGTTAGGCAACGTGATAGGCTCCACCCTGCTGGCATATTACTGGGATGATTTCGCTCCCGCGCTGGCTACCAGCTGGGATAAAGTGAACTTGCTCAACACGTTTGGTCCGTTGGGCGGATTGTTGGTCACTTACCTGCTGCTGTTTGCCGCCCTGATGCTTATCATTGGCTGGGAAAAACGTTTCTTCCGTCGTGCCGGGCTGACGCCTGCTAAGGAATCTGTATGAAAGAGATCGTACCGGATTATCGCCTCGATATGGTCGGCGAACCGTGTCCTTATCCGGCGGTTGCCACGCTGGAAGCCATGCCGCAACTGAAAAAAGGGGAAATACTGGAAGTGGTCAGCGATTGCCCGCAATCCATTAATAACATTCCGTTAGATGCGCGCAACCACGGCTATACGGTGCTGGATATTCAGCAGGATGGCCCAACGATTCGTTATTTGATTCAGAAGTAACAACATTCTCCCGTTGCGCCGTGCAACGGGAGTCTCTCTATCACCCGTCAGCGTGCAGAACTCGCGCTGAGTTTCCCGGATTTTTTCAGCATGCGAACCCCTAAGCAGGCCAACAGCACGGCCAGCGCAAGCGCCCCTGAAATCATCCAGTCCTGCGGATCCGTGTTCAGCCCCCGGGCGCTCAGCGCCACCAGCATCAACAGGGTAATGCACAGCGTGCTGTATTCTTTCACGACCACCCGACGCCAGTGAAAAGAAAAGGTGCGCAATGTCTGAGGCAACCCTGTCAGACGTGGCAACAAGCGCGGCGTCCGGGCGCAATACTGCCGATATGTTTCACCGAAACGCCCCTCAAGGTAGCGTTCTTCCGCAGCAATAATACAGGTGTACGCCAGGAAGAGGACCGGCATCGTGATAGCTAGATACCACAGGTTATTGGCCATCACGCCAAATCCAATGATTAACAAAAGATTACCCAGGTACAATGGGTTGCGACAGTGCGCAAATAATCCGCTCTGCACCAGATTATCGGCATACACCTGGCGATTACGCCCCCCGCGCACAATGTAATCCAGCCCCACGGTCAGAATGCGTATTCCTTGCCCGGCCAACACAATCAGTCCCCCGAGAACCAGCATCGCGGTGGGTGCGTCAACGGCGCTCGTCTGCCCCAGAAACAGCGTTAAATATAAAAAAGGAAATAACGTGTTGCGGGTGCGAAATAGAAAATTACCAACCGATACCCTCATTTAATAGCCACCATTCCGCAGAAGTTATACCAGCGGAAAAATACCTCGACGCCACTAAACCCGGCGTCGTGCAGCATTTGTCGATTTTCAGCTTCAGTAAAGGGGATGAGGACATTTTCCAGCGCTTCGCGTTTCTGGCTAATTTCCAGTTCGCTGTAGCCGTGGCGACGTTTCATGTTGTAGTAATAATTGATGTACTGACGATTAAGCTCCGGTGATTCACAAACCACTTTTTCGACCAGAATTAATGCGCCACCTGAATTCATTCCCTGACAAATTGAGGAGAGCAGCATTTTGCGGTGCAGAGGACGGACAAACATCAACGTTAACAGCAGGGTCACCACGGAGGCGTTATTCAGCGCCGACATCTCTCTGAGGTCATGACAGAGAAAGCGCGCATCGCGGGACGATCCCAGCTGTTCGAATTTATCCCGGCATTTGTCCAGCATCTCTGGCGAGTTATCAATCCCGGTAAAGGAGACGCTGTTCGGCAGCAGATTGTCCAGCAACGCCAGCGTCGTGCCAGTCGCACATCCCAGGTCATACAGCTGAGTTCCCGGTACGGTATAGCTTGCCGCCATCTCCCCGGTCATCCGCTGGATCTCCTGATAAAATGGCACAGAACGATCGACCATATTGTCAAACACACCGGCTACCTGACCATCGAAGCAAAAATCACCGGCCGCTTTTTCTTCCGCAAACAAGTTATCCAAATTCATAGTTATTCCACTAAACAGAGGTGTACCCGCCCCGAAACAGACAGGGACGTAAATTCGTTTAGGATATGTTTAACGTGCTTATATTAAGATAACATTAGGAAGTGGGACTAAATCGAAAGTTCTAATTAATTTGATAATAATAAACTTTACTTTGGCATATTCCACAACATCATTAATACACGCCTCAAACTCGCCTTTATCATTTTGTCTCTTTAGTAGCAAAATCATGACCCTTCACTCCATATTGCTCATAAAAGAAACTTTACTTATTTTGATAGTATTTAACCAAAACATAATTTAAATGAATGCTTAATAATAAGAGCATACGTTGTGCGCAAAGAAAATTAATGCGGTGAATGCGAAATACCAAAATAGAGAATGGGTTTGCATGATATCAATGCAATCTGAAGAGGCGGAAGCGTCGGCGTCAGTCCATCAAGACCGAACGACGCTACCGTTATTGCGCTTAAAAACAATACCAATGTATAGCGTGTTGAAAATGCAGGCTTTACGCTACACCTGCATGGACATCACTTCCTGATATGCCGACACCAGTTTGTTACGCACCTGGATACCCATCTGCATAGAGACGGAGGCTTTTTGCATATCGGCCATCACATCGTTCAGCGCAATCCCTGGCTCACCCAGCGTGAATTTTTCTGCCTGCGCGCGAGCCGCAGTGGATGTATCACTGATACGATCCAACGCCGCATGTAACTGACCGGCAAAACTCACGGTCGGCTGTGGGAGGGCATCTTGCGCTTTCGCGGACATCGCCGTTGCCTGTAACTGGCTGATGACCCCTTCAATCCCCTGTATTGCTGACATTCTGTTCCCCTGGATGATTTTTTACGCAGCAGAGATTAACAGCTTGTCAATAAGATAAAGGCGCTAAATAACGATAAAAAACCTCGGTTTTTGAGGCATAGAAAAATTCGAAACCGCAAATAATGAGACCGTCAATTTTTCGAGTTTGCTGACCCGGGAGTGAGTCTTGTTCCACTTTGCAAAAAACGCCGTCCACGATCAGTCACGAGGTGCGAGATGAGTGCGACTGCATCGACTGCAACCCTACCTAAACCTCTCGAGTGGCTTAACCGTCTACGCGCGAATCCCAGAATCCCCCTGATTGTAGCGGGAGCTGCCGCTATTGCCATTGTGGTTGCGATGGTGCTGTGGGCAAAAGCGCCCGATTACCGCACGCTGTTCAGCAATCTGTCCGATCAGGATGGCGGCGCTATCGTCACGCAACTGACCCAGATGAACATCCCCTACCGTTTTACGGAAGGCAGCGGTGCGATTGAAGTTCCCGCCGATAAAGTGCATGAACTGCGTCTGCGCCTGGCTCAGCAAGGATTACCGAAAGGCGGTTCTGTCGGCTTCGAGCTGCTGGACCAGGAGAAGTTCGGTATCAGCCAGTTTAGCGAGCAGGTCAACTATCAGCGTGCTCTGGAGGGCGAACTGGCCCGAACCATCGAAACGCTGGGACCGGTGAAACACGCGCGCGTTCATCTTGCGATGCCTAAGCCATCGCTGTTTGTGCGCGAACAGAAATCCCCTTCGGCCTCTGTCACGGTGAATCTGGAGCCGGGACGCGCGCTGGATGAAGGGCAAATTAGCGCCGTGGTGCATCTGGTTTCCAGTGCCGTCGCTGGTCTGCCGCCAGGGAATGTCACGCTGGTCGATCAGGCGGGTCATCTGTTAACCCAGTCGAATACCAGCAGCCGCGATCTCAACGACGCACAGCTGAAATACGCCAGCGATGTGGAAGGCCGCGTGCAGCGCCGTATCGAATCGATCCTCGCGCCAATCGTCGGTAACGGCAACGTACATGCGCAGGTCACGGCGCAACTGGACTTCGCCAACAAAGAACAGACAGAAGAACAGTACCGTCCAAATGGCGATGATTCGCAAGCGGTGCTGCGTTCGCGCCAGCTTAACCTCAGTGAGCAGGTCGGTTCTGGGTATCCCGGCGGCGTTCCAGGCGCACTGTCTAATCAGCCGGCGCCAGCCAACTCAGGGCCGATCAGCACGCCGCCAGCCAATCCGCAAAATGGTCAAAACGCCCAGCAGACCAGCAATAGCAGCTCGGCGGGGCCGCGCAGTACGCAGCGTAATGAAACCAGCAACTATGAAGTAGACCGTACCATTCGCCACACAAAGATGAACGTCGGTGATGTCCAGCGTCTCTCTGTCGCGGTGGTGGTCAACTATAAAACGTTGCCCGACGGTAAGCCGTTACCGCTGACAGCCGATCAGATGAAACAGATTGAGGCGTTAACCCGTGAAGCGATGGGATTCTCCGACAAGCGCGGCGATACGCTGAATGTAGTGAACTCGCCGTTTAGCGCGACGGATGAAAACGCGGGTGAACTGCCATTCTGGAAACAGCAGGTCTTTATCGAACAACTGATCTCTGGCGGTCGCTGGCTGTTGGTGCTGTTGGTTGCCTGGATCCTGTGGCGTAAAGCGGTGCGTCCGCAACTGACCCGCCGTGCTGAAGAAGCGAAAGCGGCGCAGGAACAGGCGCAAGTTCGTCAGGAAACCGAAGAAGCGGTCGAGGTTCGCCTCAGCAAAGACGAGCAAACGCAGCAGCGTCGGGCGAATCAACGTCTGGGCGCCGAAGTGATGAGCCAGCGTATTCGCGAAATGTCAGACAACGATCCGCGCGTCGTGGCGCTGGTCATTCGCCAGTGGATGAATAACGATCATGAGTAATAACCTTTCCGGCACCGATAAAAGCGTCATTTTGCTGATGACCATTGGCGAGGATCGCGCGGCGGAGGTGTTCAAACACCTCTCCCAACGCGAGGTACAAACCCTGAGTGCGGCAATGGCGAATGTCCGCCAGATCTCCAACAAACAGCTGACGGACGTACTGGCGGAGTTTGAGCAGGAAGCCGAACAGTTTGCGGCGCTGAATATCAACGCTAATGAATACCTGCGTTCGGTGCTTGTAAAAGCGCTGGGCGAAGAACGTGCCGCCAGCCTGCTGGAAGATATTCTCGAAACCCGCGATACCGCCAGCGGCATTGAAACGCTCAACTTTATGGAACCACAGAGCGCCGCCGACCTCATCCGCGACGAACACCCACAAATTATCGCCACCATCCTGGTGCATCTCAAACGCGGCCAGGCGGCGGATATTCTGGCGTTGTTCGACGAACGCTTGCGCCACGATGTGATGCTGCGTATCGCCACCTTCGGCGGCGTACAGCCTGCGGCATTAGCGGAGCTGACGGAAGTACTGAACGGCCTGCTCGACGGTCAGAATCTCAAGCGCAGCAAAATGGGCGGCGTGAGAACGGCGGCAGAAATCATCAACCTGATGAAAACCCAGCAGGAAGAAGCGGTTATTACTGCGGTACGCGAATTCGACGGCGAACTGGCGCAGAAAATTATCGACGAAATGTTCCTGTTCGAAAATCTGGTGGATGTCGACGACCGCAGCATCCAGCGTTTGCTGCAGGAAGTGGATTCCGAGTCGTTGCTGATCGCCCTGAAAGGTGCGGAGCAGCCGCTGCGCGAGAAGTTCCTGCGCAATATGTCGCAACGTGCGGCAGACATCCTGCGCGACGACCTCGCCAACCGTGGTCCGGTACGCCTGTCTCAGGTCGAGAACGAACAAAAAGCGATTCTGCTGATTGTGCGCCGTCTGGCGGAAACCGGCGAGATGGTAATTGGCAGCGGCGAGGATACCTATGTCTAACGAACTGCCGTGGAAGATCTGGACCCCGGACGATCTCGCCCCGCCGCTTGCGGAATTTGTCCCTGCACAGCAGGACGACGATGCGCTCTCTGCTGATGTCGAGGACGAACCCGCGCTGAGCGCCGAACAGCAGCTCGAGCAACAGCTGGCGCAGTTGAAAATCCAGGCCCATGAGCAGGGTTACAATGCCGGTCTGGCGGAAGGTCGAACGTCCGGCCACCAGCAGGGATACCAGGAAGGTATGGCGCAGGGTCTGGAACAGGGCCAGGCGCAGGCGCGTTCCCAGCAGGCGCCGATTCACGCCCGTATGCAGCAACTGGTCAGCGAGTTTCAGAACACGCTGGATGCGCTGGACAGCGTTATTGCTTCACGCCTGATGCAGATGGCGCTGGAAGCGGCGCGTCAGGTGATTGGTCAGACGCCGGTGGTGGACAATGCCGCGTTGATTAAGCAGATCCAACAGCTGTTACAACAGGAGCCACTGTTCAGCGGCAAGCCGCAGTTGCGCGTCCATCCCGATGATTTACAACGCGTGGAAGAGATGCTCGGCGCGACCCTCAGTCTGCACGGCTGGCGTCTGCGCGGCGATCCCACCCTGCATCATGGCGGATGTAAAGTCTCCGCGGATGAAGGCGACCTTGACGCCAGCGTCGCCACGCGCTGGCAAGAACTCTGCCGTCTGGCAGCGCCCGGAGTCGTCTGATGACTACCCGCCTGACCCGCTGGCTGAACACGCTGGACAACTTCGAAGCCAAAATGACACAACTGCCTGCCGTGCGTCGCTACGGTCGGCTGACCCGCGCCACCGGACTGGTGCTGGAGGCAACAGGGCTGCAACTCCCGCTCGGCGCAACCTGCATTATTGAGCGTCAGGATGGGACTGAAACCAACGAAGTCGAGTGCGAAGTTGTCGGCTTTAACGGCCAGCGCCTGTTTTTAATGCCGCTGGAAGAGGTTGAAGGCATTCTGCCGGGGGCCCGCGTTTATGCCAGAAATGGTCACGGCGATGGGCTGCAAAGTGGCAAGCAATTGCCGCTGGGCCCAGCGCTGCTTGGACGCGTACTGGACGGTGCCGGTAAGCCGCTGGACGGCCTCCCCTCTCCGGAAACCACCGAAACGGGCGCGCTCATTACCCCACCGTTTAACCCACTCCAGCGTACAGCGATTGAGCATGTGCTGGACACCGGCGTGCGTCCGATCAACGCCCTGTTAACCGTTGGCCGCGGTCAACGTATGGGACTGTTTGCCGGTTCCGGGGTCGGGAAAAGCGTCCTGCTCGGCATGATGGCGCGCTATACCCGCGCAGACGTGATCGTCGTGGGTCTGATTGGCGAACGTGGCCGCGAAGTAAAAGATTTTATCGAAAATATTCTTGGCACCGACGGACGCGCACGCTCAGTGGTGATCGCCGCGCCTGCGGATGTGTCGCCGCTGCTGCGGATGCAAGGGGCGGCCTACGCCACCCGTATCGCAGAGGATTTTCGCGATCGCGGACAGCACGTGCTGCTGATTATGGATTCATTAACCCGCTATGCGATGGCGCAGCGTGAAATCGCGCTGGCGATCGGTGAACCGCCCGCGACGAAAGGCTACCCCCCTTCCGTCTTTGCCAAATTGCCCGCGCTGGTCGAACGTGCCGGGAACGGTATTCACGGCGGCGGCTCCATCACCGCGTTTTATACCGTGCTGACCGAAGGCGACGACCAGCAGGATCCGATTGCTGACTCCGCGCGCGCGATCCTTGATGGCCACATCGTGTTATCCCGTCGTCTTGCCGAGGCCGGGCACTATCCGGCTATTGATATTGAGGCGTCGATCAGTCGTGCAATGACTGCGCTCATTACCGAGAAACACTACGCGCGGGTACGCAATTTCAAACAGCTGCTGTCCAGCTTCCAGCGTAACCGCGATCTGGTCAGCGTTGGCGCCTATGCCAAAGGCAGCGATCCGATGCTGGATAAAGCCATTGCGTTGTGGCCCCAGCTCGAGGCGTTTCTGCAACAAGGTATTTTTGAACGGGCGGACTGGGAAGATTCCCTTCAGGCTCTGGATCTGATTTTCCCGACGGTGTGATAAAGCAGGAGGGTAAACGTCATGGCACAACACGGCGCACTGGCAACGCTGAAAGATTTGGCTGAAAAGGAGGTGGATGATGCCGCACTCCTGTTGGGTGAAATGCGGCGCGGATTTCAGCAGGCGGAAGAACAGCTGAAGATGCTGATCGATTATCAGCATGAATACCGCACCAACCTCAATACCGATATGGGACAAGGGATTGCCAGCAACCGTTGGATCAATTACCAGCAATTTATCCAGACCCTGGAAAAGGCCATAGAGCAGCATCGCCATCAACTCAACCAGTGGACGCAAAAAGTCGACGTTGCGTTGAATAGCTGGCGTGAAAAGCGACAGCGGCTACAGGCCTGGCAAACCTTACAAGACCGACAAACCGCGGCAGCCTTACTGGCTGAAAACCGCCTGGATCAGAAAAAGATGGATGAATTTGCTCAGCGTGCAGCCATGAGGAAACCTGAATGATCACATTGCCCCCACTGGTAACGACGGAGACAGACGTGACCGGCGGCTCAAAAGCCGGAACAACAGGCGACGCCGCGCAGGATTTCCTGGCGCTGCTGGCAGGCGCGTTAGGCGCGGACGACACGCCGGGGAAAGCGGTTCCGTTGTCGTTTGCCGACATACAAACTGCGGGTAACCCGCTGCAAAAAGGCCTGTTGTCTCAACATGGCGAGGTGTCTCCTGCCGAAAAACTGGCCGACCTGTTGGCGCGCCCGGATCTGGCAGCAGACGAAACCTTGACCACCTTGACCGACGCGCAGCAGTGGCTTTCCACGCTCACGCCGACGATGAAAAACAGCGCGCTGACGGCACTGAACAAATCCGCGCAAACGGACGAAAAAACACCGCACCTCAGCGACGAAGACCTCGCAAATCTGAGCGCCTTGTTTGCCATGCTGCCCGGGCAACAGATCGTAACGCCCGCCAACAGCGGCGCTGCGACCCAAAGCAGTACCTCGCTGACCACAGCGTTGCGTGGCGAGACGCGTCAGACAGCTCAGGAGCTCGCCTTTACGTTCCCCTCTGATGACGGGAAAAAAGGGAAGCCGGATACTGCAATCCACAGCGCTGGCGCAGAGACCGGTCAGCCTCAGCCGTTGACGCCGCTGGTCGCCGCAGCCACCGCTAAAGCCGATCTCGAAAGCAGTCCTTCCCCGGTGACGCCCGGCCTGGCAATGACGGCGGTCAGCAGTCCGGCAGCACAACCGCAGCCACTTCCGACGGTGGCCGCGCCGGTGCTCAGCGCGCCGTTAGGCAGCCATGAATGGCAGCAATCGCTTAGCCAGCACATTACGTTGTTCACCCGTCAGGGGCAGCAGAGTGCCGAACTGCGCCTGCACCCGGAAGATCTGGGTCAGGTGCAAATCTCGCTGAAGCTTGATGACAACCAGGCGCACTTGCAGATGGTGTCGGCGCATAGCCACGTCCGCGCCGCGCTGGAGGCGGCATTACCGGTCTTACGTACACAGCTGGCGGAAAGCGGGATCCAACTGGGTCAAAGCAGTATCAGTAGCGAAAGTTTTAGCGGGCAGCAGCAGGCACCGTCCCAGCAACAACAGACCGCCCGCTCTCAGGGGCAAGAGTCCCCGCTCGCCGACGATGACGGCAATCTGGCCGTGCCGGCCTCATTGCAGAACGCGTCCCGCGGCAATGGCGCGGTGGATATCTTCGCCTAACGCCAGAGGTAGCATGATTATCCGTGTCTTTTCCGCGCTTTGACGGGAACAGGACACGGGATAATCAGCCTATAAGCTGTACCGAAACAGGAAGCCCGTATCAGATGACTGACT
This sequence comes from Citrobacter sp. R56, assembly GCF_016811995.1. Taxonomy (GTDB): domain Bacteria; phylum Pseudomonadota; class Gammaproteobacteria; order Enterobacterales; family Enterobacteriaceae; genus Citrobacter_D; species Citrobacter_D enshiensis. Next base: position 1,851,442 of record NZ_CP069159.1, on the reverse strand, counting down.
CCGCGATGAACAGAAAGAGCAAACGCTCTATTTGGATCCCTTTGCTGGTGCTAATTACCCTCGCCGCCTGTGCGACTGCGGGTTATAGCTACTGGCGTATGCAGACGCATCCGTCTGTCAGCGCCAGTGCACAACCGGCTCCGCCAGCCGCCCCCGTGTTTTTCGCGCTGGATACGTTTACCGTCAATCTGGGCGATGCGGACCGCGTGCTGTATATCGGCGTGACGCTACGACTGAAAGATGAAGTGACCCGCTCGCGCCTCAGTGAATATCTGCCTGAAGTGCGCAGCCGTTTGCTGTTGCTGTTTTCCCGCCAGGATGCCTCCGCGCTCTCTACGGAAGACGGCAAACAAAAACTGATTGACGCCATTAAAGAGACGCTCTCTACTCCGCTCGTTGCTGGACAACCGAAACAGGAAGTCACCGACGTTCTTTATACAGCTTTTATTCTGCGGTAAAGACATGGGCGATAGTATTCTTTCTCAGGCTGAAATCGATGCGCTGCTCAACGGCGACAGCGATACCAAAGACGAACCGACGACGGGCATCGTAAGCGAAAACGATATTCGTCCCTATGATCCCAACACTCAGCGCCGCGTGGTACGTGAGCGTCTGCAAGCACTGGAGATCATTAACGAACGTTTCGCACGCCAGTTCCGTATGGGGCTGTTTAACCTGCTGCGGCGCAGCCCGGATATCACCGTTGGCGCTATCCGTATTCAGCCGTACCACGAATTTGCGCGCAACTTACCGGTGCCGACGAACCTGAACCTGATCCACCTGAAACCGCTACGCGGTACGGGTCTGGTGGTGTTCTCTCCGAGCCTGGTGTTTATTGCGGTGGATAACCTGTTCGGCGGCGACGGTCGTTTCCCGACCAAAGTTGAAGGTCGGGAATTTACGCACACCGAGCAGCGCGTTATTAACCGTATGCTGAAACTGGCGCTGGAAGGCTATAGCGACGCCTGGAAAGCCATTAATCCACTGGAAGTGGAGTATGTGCGCTCCGAGATGCAGGTGAAATTTACCAATATCACCACCTCTCCGAACGACATTGTGGTCAATACCCCTTTCCACGTTGAGATTGGCAACCTGACCGGCGAGTTCAATATCTGTCTCCCCTTCAGCATGATTGAACCGCTGCGGGAACTGCTGGTTAACCCACCGCTGGAAAACTCACGCCATGAGGATCAGAACTGGCGCGACAATCTGGTGCGTCAGGTTCAGCACTCAGAACTGGAGCTGGTAGCAAACTTTGCCGACGTTCCGCTGCGTCTTTCCCAGATATTGAAACTCAAACCCGGCGACGTACTGCCGATTGAAAAACCCGACCGCATTATTGCTCATGTGGACGGCGTACCTGTGCTGACCAGTCAGTATGGCACCGTGAACGGTCAGTATGCGTTACGTGTAGAACATCTGATCAACCCGATTTTGAATTCGCTGAATGAGGAACAGCCCAAATGAGTGACATGAATAATCCGTCCGATGACAACAATGGCGCATTGGACGATCTGTGGGCTGACGCGTTAAACGAGCAAAAAACACCGACAGGCAAAAGCGCGGCCGATGCCGTGTTCCAGCAACTGGGCGGCGGCGATGTGAGCGGCACATTGCAGGATATCGACCTGATCATGGATATTCCGGTCAAACTGACGGTTGAACTGGGCCGTACCCGCATGACGATCAAAGAGCTGCTGCGTCTGACGCAAGGCTCCGTTGTCGCACTTGACGGTTTGGCCGGAGAGCCGCTGGATATTCTGATCAACGGCTATCTGATCGCGCAAGGTGAAGTCGTGGTGGTCGCCGACAAATACGGTGTACGCATCACTGACATCATTACGCCGTCCGAGCGTATGCGTCGTCTGAGCCGTTAATCATGAAAACCCAGGCCATTGTCTCACAACCTGCGGCCGTTCCCGGTTCGCCGCTCGCTCAGGTTAGCGGCGCATTGCTGGGGATTATTGTGCTGATACTGGCCGCCGCCTGGGTGATTAAACGCCTGGGGTTCGCGCCCAGGGGAAACAAGGCCCGTGGGCTCAACGTGTCTGCCAGCGCCTCGCTCGGCCCACGTGAACGGGTGGTGATTGTGGAGGTTGACGATGCGCGTTTGGTACTTGGCGTCACGGCGTCCTCTGTCAATTTACTCCACACCCTGCCTGCCGCCGCAGGGAGTGCAGACGAAACACCGGCCTCTCCTGCTGATTTTCAGGCCATGATGAAGAACTTGCTAAAGCGTCCCGGGAGATCCTGATGCGTCGTTTGTTATCCCTCACGCTCATGGGTGTATGGCTTTTCTCTCCCGCCGCGCTTGCTCAGTTACCGGGACTGGTCAGTCAGCCATTACCCGGCGGCGGACAAAGCTGGACGCTTCCCGTGCAAACGCTGGTGTTCATCACCTCGCTGACCTTCCTGCCCGCGATCCTGCTGATGATGACCAGTTTTACCCGCATCATCATTGTTTTTGGCCTGCTGCGTAACGCGCTGGGAACACCGTCTGCGCCGCCAAACCAGGTATTGCTAGGACTGGCGCTGTTCTTAACGTTTTTCATCATGTCGCCGGTGATTGATAAAATCTACGTCGATGCGTATCAGCCGTTCAGCGAAGAGAAGATTTCCATGCAGGAGGCGTTGGAGAAAGGCGCGCAGCCGCTGCGCGAATTTATGCTACGCCAGACCCGCGAGGCTGACCTGGCGCTGTTTGCGCGTCTGGCGAATAGCGGGCCGCTGCAGGGGCCGGAAGCGGTTCCGATGCGCATCCTGCTCCCGGCTTATGTGACCAGCGAGCTGAAAACTGCATTCCAGATCGGCTTTACCATATTCATTCCTTTTTTGATCATCGATCTGGTGATCGCCAGCGTGTTGATGGCGCTCGGGATGATGATGGTTCCCCCTGCCACCATTGCGTTGCCGTTCAAGCTGATGCTTTTTGTCCTGGTTGACGGCTGGCAGCTGCTGGTTGGCTCTCTCGCACAAAGCTTTTACAGCTAGGGGACGAAATGACGCCTGAATCGGTCATGATGATGGGCACCGAGGCGATGAAAGTCGCTCTCGCGCTTGCCGCCCCCCTCCTGCTTGTCGCTCTGGTCACGGGTCTGATTATCAGCATTTTGCAGGCGGCAACCCAGATCAACGAAATGACGCTGTCTTTCATTCCGAAAATAGTGGCGGTATTTATTGCCATTATCGTTGCCGGTCCGTGGATGCTTAACCTGTTGCTGGATTACGTGCGGACGTTATTCAACAATTTACCCTACATCATCGGGTAACACGCGCGATGTTGCAGGTAACGAGCGAACAGTGGCTATACTGGCTTAATCTGTATTTCTGGCCGCTGCTGCGCGTGCTGGCGCTCATTTCGACGGCACCGATACTCAGTGAGCGCGCGGTACCTAAACGGGTAAAGCTGGGACTGGGGATGATGATCACCTTTGTGATTGCCCCTTCGCTTCCCGCCACCGAGGTGCCAATTTTCTCCGCCAGCGCATTGTGGCTGGCAATGCAGCAAATCATGGTAGGCATAGCTCTGGGATTTACCATGCAATTTGCCTTTGCCGCCGTGCGTACCGCCGGTGAACTGATGGGATTACAGATGGGGCTTTCTTTCGCCACCTTTGTTGACCCTGCCAGCCACCTCAATATGCCCGTGCTTGCACGAATCATCGACATGCTCGCGATGCTGCTTTTCCTGACCTTTAACGGGCATTTATGGCTGATTTCGCTGCTGGTCGATACTTTTCATACCCTTCCTGTCGGCGACAACCCGGTTAACAGTAATGCGTTTCTGGCGCTCGCCCGGGCAGGCGGCATGATCTTCATCAACGGGCTTATGCTGGCCTTGCCGGTTATCACCGTGCTATTGACGCTCAACCTGGCGCTGGGGCTGTTAAATCGTATGGCGCCGCAGTTGTCGATCTTTGTGATTGGTTTCCCATTAACATTAACCATCGGTATTTCGTTAATGGCTGCCCTCATGCCATTAATTGCGCCTTTTTGCGAACACTTATTCGGCGAAGTTTTCAATTTATTGGCTGATGTGGTGAGCGAACTTCCGCGAAATAAATAACCCACAGTATTTATCCTGTTTTGCTAAGGATTATCCGAAATTTAAATTTCGAAAACATCTACCAGGATATATCTGCCGCCTGTTATTTGTTTTTACCTCACTCACATAACGCAACATTTACTTTACTTTAAGATAATTCCAGGCAAATTATACGTAACTTTACGGGATAGTAAGTCCGCCTGAAAAATCGCAGAACTGTCATATTGAACCACTATTATTGTTCAGTTGGGTTACTAAAAGATATTCAGGTAAGGGGAATTATCGTTACGCATTGAGTGAGGGTATGCCATGTCAACGATTATTATGGATCTATGCAGTTACACCCGGCTAGGGTTAACCGGGTATCTGGTAAGCAGAGGGGTGAAGAAAAGGGAAATCAACGACATTGAAACCGTTGACGAACTCGCCATCGCTTGTGATTCACACCAGCCATCTGTGGTGTTTATTAATGAGGACTGTTTTATCCATGATCCATCTAACAGTCAGCAAATAAAGCAAATCATTAATCAACATCCCAATACGTTATTTATCGTTTTTATGGCAATTGCCAATGTGCATTTCGATGAGTATTTGGTAGTCAGAAAAAATTTATTGATCAGTTCTAAATCAATCAAGCCAGATTCACTGGATGATATCCTTGGCGATATTCTTAAAAAAGAGACAGATATTTCCGAAGGTGTTAATTTACCGACGTTATCTTTAAGCCGGACTGAATCCAGTATGTTACGCATGTGGATGGCCGGTCAGGGAACCATTCAGATTTCAGATCAAATGAATATCAAAGCGAAGACCGTGTCATCCCATAAGGGGAATATTAAACGAAAGATAAAAACGCATAATAAGCAGGTTATCTATCACGTGGTACGTCTGACAGATAATGTCACAAACGGTATTTTTGTTAACATGCGCTGAAGCATCCGGACTGGTGGGGTTGCCACCAGTCCGGGTAAAACGTGCTGACGTTACGCGTTACTCTGCTTTTTCCACAAAGATGCCATCCTGATGGCCCGATTCATTAAAGAACCAGATACCGAGCGGGTAGTCTTCCAGCGAAACCAGGTACATTGTGCCTTCACTAAACTCTTCTACCGCCAGTACCACGCCAGGCCGGCGAGGACCGCCGTCCGTTTTGACTGTCACCCGATCATTCACCTTCATCGTAATCCTCCTGTGGCTTTGTGCCAGTGTAGAACAATTTCGTTTTACTGGCAGTGTCTGCTCCGCGCGATTGCTGGTTTTCTCTACGGTCTATACTTATAAGTGCCACGGTTGAATGAGGTATCGAAGATGAAAACCGCGAAAGAGTTCAGCGATATGGCCAATCGCGATGTCAGTATCGATGTTGACGCCCTGCTGGCGGCAATTAATGAAATCAGCGAGAGCGAAATTCATCGAAGCGAGAACGACCCTGATAGAGCCAGCGTCGATGGCCGTGATGACCATACATGGCATGAATTAGCCGACGCTTTCGAGCTCGATATTCATGACTTCAGCGTAACGGAAGTCAATCGCTGACTTTAGGCGAAAAAAATCCCGGTCCTGAGGACCGGGATCAAGCTTGCTTATGCAAGAAGCACTTGAAAATTCGTTACACCAGGAAATCTGATGTGCTCCAAACCTTATCTGCAATTTTTTTGCAAGACAAGCAAATATTTTTATCATGAATGATTATTCTTATTAATGATTGTGGCTGAATTGAGAAATCCCCTACGTACCGTCAGGGTATGCCGGGAGCGTTCCCTGTCTGGTAGTCTCTACAAAGGTATTGAGTTTTAAGATTTATCCTGGTTGTAAGGCTGTGGTCTTACAGGTGTCGAGGTATAAAAATGCTATCACTCCATAATCCCCTGCTGATTTTTACCGATCTGGATGGCACCTTACTGGATAGTCATACTTATGAATGGCAGCCTGCAGCGGACTGGCTGACCGCCCTGCGCGAACATCATATTCCGGTGATCCTGTGTAGCAGCAAAACCGCCGCAGAGATGCTGTATCTCCAAAAAACGCTCGACCTGCAAGGGTTACCGTTCATCGCGGAAAATGGTGCCGTCATTCAGTTAGACACCCACTGGCAGAGCCACCCTGATTATCCTCGTCAAATCGCCGGCACATCCCACGCAGACATCAGCATGGTGCTGAACAAACTTCGCGACAAAGGACGCTATAAATTTACGACATTCGACGATGTTGATGAGCTGGTCATTGCCGAATGGACCGGACTTAGCCGCACCCAGTCAGCGCTGACGCGTCTGCATGAAGCTTCAGTTTCGCTTATCTGGCGTGACAGTGACGAACGAATGGCGCAGTTTGCCGCAAAGCTCAACGAGCTTGGCCTGCAATTTCTTCACGGCGCGCGCTTTTGGCATGTACTGGACACGTCCGTTGGCAAAGATCTGGCGGCAAACTGGCTGACAGGTGAGTATCAGCGGCAATGGAAGAAACACCCTATCACCCTGGGTCTGGGAGATGGGCCGAATGATGCCCCGCTTCTGGATGTTATGGACTATGCGGTGATCGTGAAAGGGCTAAACCGCGAAGGCGTCAGGTTAAAGGCGGATACCCCGCAACGGGTATACCATACGCAACAGGAAGGCCCGGAGGGCTGGCGCGAAGGGATGGATTATTTCATCGCCATGCTCTGATCGGCATCACTGGCGCACACGCGGTTACGTCCGGTCTGTTTGGCCCAGTAAAGCCGCTGGTCTGCCAGCGACTGTAGCTGTTCAATGTCATAATCGCCCGTTTCCTGCGAACTGCTGACGCCAAACGAGGCGCTAATCCAGATAGTGGTGCTGTTCGCGACCAGGATCTCTTTGCCATTGATCCGACGGCGAATACGCTCCGCAATCCGCTCAGCCTGGGAGAGTGTTGCCCCCGGCAGAATAATGCAGAACTCCTCACCACCGACACGCCCGGCAAGATCATGTGCGCGCAGCGTTCCGCTGATTAATCCTGCCGCGTGTGAAAGCACCCGATCGCCAGCCTGATGCCCAAAACGGTCATTCACACTCTTGAAGTGATCCAGATCGAGCTGAATCACCGAGAAAGGCTGTCTCCCCTCCAGGCTGCGTTTAGCCTGGATGCGCGCCTTTTCAAACAGTCCACCCCGGTTATACAGCCGGGTCAGGGTGTCATGCCAGGCCTGCCATTGCAGCGAGTTTTGCATCACAAACATGTTGCTGACCATATGCCGGATAACACCCCACGAAATCAGTAACATGCCCGTAAAAAGCACCCACAACAGGCCCAATGCGATACTGATACTACCAAAGTCCCCTCTCAGCCCTTCCTTTAAGGTATGCACACGCACCAGCACGCCATCGAAATTGTCCAGTCGTTCCCAACTGATGTAGCGACTTCCTACATGCTTACCGCCTACGGTGTCTTTCGCAATGTCTTCGACGAGCATGGCTTGTTCACGCTCATCAAACACATTGACCTTGCGCTTCTCGGAGGTTGAGGTGGTCAGCAAACGGAGTTGGCTGTCGTAGAGTTGGTACTCACCTTCCACGTCTTTTACGATGGCGTCTTCCAGAAAACGCTTTATGGATAAAACAGGGATGTCCATGGCCAGCACGCCATACCAGTAGTTTTCATGATCCAACGGCACACTGACCGTGACCATTTGCTGCCCTTCACGGGCCGGGTTCGCCGGGGACGTAAACCAGCGGACGCCGCGCTGCGGATTCAGTCGTTGCGTCTGCTGTTTAAACCACGGCTGAGTCACATAGTCATAATAGCGGGTAAGAATATCCGCGCCGTGCGTGGTGGGTTGTGTTGCCACATAGAATCCAGAGCGCGAGACATACATCGCCTGATGTGCCATTGGGGCAGTTGAATGGGCCAGACGCATCAGATAACCGGCCTCTAGTGCGGCCGTCAGCTCATTCGCCAGATTCGCGTTATCACGGGTGAGCAGAATGCCCTGCTCGACAAGCGCATCAGAAACGCCATTAAGTGACAGGGTGCGACGACGGTCGAGCTCTAACTGCCAGAAACGCTGCTTTCGCAGTTGCTCAAATTGGGTAACGGCGCCATGTAATATCGCAAAATCGAGCGGCGTAAGCAGCGCGTCATGCATACCGTTTCGCAAAAAAATCAGTTTATCGACATTGAATTGCAGTTGTCGGTCCAGGACGTTCGCGACGCTATCCAGGTGATTTTGCTGGCTGGAAATATAGGCGTCTTCAAGTACAACGACTTCACGCCAGGTGAGCAAGGTAGAGAAGATCATCACCGCCACAAAACAGAGATTTACGACGTGTCCTGGCCTGAAACGTCGAAGGGACCTTTTCAGCCAGCTCCTGCTTTCCATCGTTGTCTCGTGCGGCACTCTGACGACTCCCTGGTAGTTGAATGTCCTTATCCTGACATAACCCGGCCGCCATGTGTTGCATTACAACCGTATTTTTGTTTACTAAAAATAAAACGCCCGGCATTCACCGGGCGTTTCTTCATCAGGCTTCTTCCCGAATTCGCCTTCCGTCACCGGGCACGAGTTCATTCTCATGGAATGCTTCCCGTTTTACGCCAAATCCGTCATACCAACGGCACTCGACCATTCCACTGGAATAACCGGTGACAATCATACGAGGCCCGCCATCTTTCATGGTCACTTCCTCGCTGACAACAAACACCATACCTGCCTCCTCTTCAGGTGAAACTGTTTCACCTTAGACGACGATGGCCTTTTTTGCGTACTTTGCCAGGGTGCAATTAGTGCGATACGCCCCGAACGCGCGCAATCGCTTTTACCAGGGCAACAACAATGGCGCCCACGATAAAGCCCAGCACGAGGTTAAGCAGCGTCGGCAGGATGAGTGCAATAAACGCGGTTTGCTGCTGGGCAAAATGTTCTATGGCATGGTGTAACGGCGCGATACCGTGTACCACAATTCCGCCCCCTACCAAAAACATCGCTAGCGTCCCGACAATGGACAATGCTTTCATCAGCCAGGGAGCAACGATTAACAAGCCTTTCCCCACAAACTGTGCCACCGCACTGGTTTTCTCCACCAGCCAGAAACCTATATCGTCCAGTTTTACGATGATCCCCACCAGTCCGTAAACGCCGACGGTGACAACCAGAGCAACCCCCGACAACACCAGCACCTGATTCAGCAATGGCGACTGCGCAACAATCCCCAGGGTAATAGCTACAATTTCGGCGGAGAGAATAAAGTCAGTACGAATTGCCCCTTTAATTTTGTCTTTTTCGAAGGTGAGAGGATCCTGCGCGGCGATGGCCTCCAGACGTTGCTGACGGTCTGCCGGACTTTCTTTGTGTTTTCGCGCCTCTAGAGTGTGGAGCACTTTTTCCACGCCTTCGAAGCAGAGAAATGCCCCGCCAATCACCAGTAACGGGGTGATGGCCCAGGGAATAAAAGCACTGATGAGCAGCGCCAGAGGCACCAGGATCACTTTGTTAACCAGCGAGCCTTTAGCCACACTCCAGACCACAGGAAGCTCACGGTTAGCCCGCACGCCAGAGACCTGCTGCGCGTTAAGCGATAAATCATCGCCCAACACACCGGCCGTTTTTTTCGCAGCCAGTTTTCCCATCATAGAGACATCGTCCAACAACGTGGCGATATCGTCGAGCAACGTTAATAAGCTACTTCCTGCCAAGATAATTCCCTCTGTGTTTTTCTTTTTGACACTGCAAGTATGAAGTAAAACCGGTAAAGCTGAAACCGACCGACTTAGCAACATTTTTCTAACAATACAGAGTAATTATAAATCTCGCCAGACACATAGTTTTGCAGTTTACTATGTTGCTCCTTTTTATTTCCACCGTGAGGATTTATGCGCTTCAGGCAGTTGTTACCACTTTTTAGCGCGCTTTTCGCGCTGTACATTATTTGGGGTTCCACGTACTTCGTGATTCGTATTGGGGTGGAAAGTTGGCCGCCGTTGATGATGGCTGGCGTGCGTTTCCTGTCGGCGGGGATTCTCCTGACGGCATTTTTACTCCTTCGCGGGCACAAGCTCCCTCCCCTGCGCCCACTACTGAACGCGGCGCTGATTGGCATCCTGTTGCTGGCGGTCGGGAACGGACTTGTCACCGTCGCGGAACATCAGAACGTGCCTTCCGGTATCGCCGCCGTCGTGGTCGCTACCGTTCCGCTCTTTACCCTCTGCTTTAGCTGCTTTTTTGGTATTCAAACGCGAAAATTAGAGTGGGCAGGGATCGCTATTGGCCTTGCGGGGATCATCATGCTTAACAGCGGTGGAAACTTAAGCGGAAATCCCTGGGGCGCGGTATTGATTCTGATTGGTTCAATGAGTTGGGCATTTGGTTCGGTATACGGTTCACGTATTGCGTTACCTGTCGGGATGATGGCGGGTGCCATTGAGATGCTTGCCGCAGGGGTTGTGCTTATGTGCGCCTCTTTTATCTCGGGCGAGAAACTCACCGCCACACCAACACTTTCCGGCTTTTTAGCCGTGGGCTATCTTGCCCTTTTTGGTTCCATCATCGCGATCAACGCATACATGTATTTGATACGCAATGTCAGTCCCGCTCTGGCAACCAGTTATGCCTACGTGAACCCGGTTGTCGCGGTATTGCTGGGAACAGGGCTTGGCGGTGAAAGCCTCGCGTTTATCGAATGGCTGGCGCTGGGAGTGATTGTTTTTGCGGTGGTACTGGTCACGCTAGGGAAATATCTGTTTCCGGCAAAACCGGTTATCGTCGCGGCTGAATCCAAATAATCACTACAGTAAGTGAATCCCCTGAGTGTCGATCTGCGCAGCGGCCCCGCCCCCGCAGATCCACTCTTCAATTCGCTCAGATAACGCCGCGTCATCGAGTTTCTCCCGCCCGCGCAAGGCGCATTCCCACAGGACCAATACACGCCACCCCAGCGCCTGGAGTTGCAGAAGATCCCGACTGTCCCGTTCGACGTTTTTGCCAATTTTCTCCAGCCAGAATTCGGTGCGAGTGACAGGCACTTTGAACAGGTAGCAATCGTGGTGATGCCAGAAACACCCGTGGGTGAAAATGACGCAGCGGTACTCGTCGATGACAAAATCCGGACGTCCGGGAAGAGTGGCATCCTGCACGCGAAATGCAATTCCCTGTTCAGTCAGCAGGCTGGCGAGGCGCCGTTCGATCGCCGTATCGCGGGTCGCTATCGCCCGCATATTTTTACTGCGCGTCGCCTTATCGTGTACGTCCGCCATGCTGACTCTCTTGCTGGCGCAGCGCAACGGCCTGTTTAATTTTCGGTTCCAGCAATTTGGCCACGGCGGCAAATGCGGGAACCACAACAGAGTTGCCAAACTGACGATACGCCTGGGTGTCTGACACCGGGATACGGAACTGATAACCCTGAGGCGTCTCAAAGCCCATTAACCGGGCGCACTCTCTGGGTGTTAATCTGCGTGGGCGATATTGTTGGTTCTGCGGATCGTCGAAATCACGCTCACCCAGGGCCATATCCCAGCCACGATCGATCAAGATTTCTGCGCCATCTTTGTAATACCGCGCAGACAGCGTTCGCGTCACGCTATCAGGGTTGGAGGGATAGACCATCCCGTAACCAAATCCATTTCCCCGCGCCTGGTGTTTTTTCGCGTAGCGGTACAGATACTTCCACAGGACCGGCGTCAGAACGTATTTTGCTTCAACGGCGGGTTCCAGCAGTTCAGCAAGCGTGACACGAGGCTGCGGATAGCGCGTCACAATATCCCGCAATGTAAAATCGGCTTTCAGGTTCAGATCGCGCCGAAACCCCACCAGCACGATACGTTCGCGATGTTGGGGCAAGAAATACCGCCCATCGATGATCTTCGGATCATCAGGACCGTTATCGGCGGCATCCGCTACGTCGTAGCCCAGTTCATCAAGCGTCTGCATAATAATACGGAACGTTTTGCCCTGATCGTGACTCTTCAGGTTCTTCACGTTCTCAAGCACGAAAATCGCGGGACGGCAAGCATCAATGATCCGCACCACGTCAAAGAACAGCGTACCCTGCGTATCACAGGCAAAACCATGCGCACGGCCCATCGCATTCTTCTTTGATACCCCGGCGAGCGAAAACGGCTGGCAGGGGAAACCCGCCAGCAGAACATCATGCTGCGGGATATGCTGGCGAATATGTTCGGCGGCCTGCTGGTCCGTCACGCCATCATGATGACTCAGGGTAATGTCGCGAATATCTTCATTGAAGTGATGCGCCTGGGGATCGCAGTAACAGTTTGCTTTATACGTTCGCACTGCGTGTTTATTCCATTCGCTGGTAAACACGCATTGCCCGCCTATCGCTTCAAATCCACGGCGTATTCCGCCTATTCCGGCGAAAAGATCGATAAAGCGAAAAGCATAATGGGGATGATGCGCCGGCGGCGTCGGTAGCAACGTTTTAAGATGGGCAAATTCGTTATCACTCAACCGATGCCATGCGGCATTCGCCACGACGCGTTTTAAAATGGCCGGGCTCCAGTGATTCTCCCCAACGCTATTAAGGTGCGCCACCAGCGTTTTCACATCGTAGATTTCCAGCAATTTATCCAGCATCGCCTGAACCGCGATGCCGGTATTGTCTGTCATCAGATCCTGAACGCCTGTAACTGAAAGATTATCCTGCATACATTTGACCGGCCAAAATTGATATTCGACAGGTTAACATAAAATGAAGGTATTTACGTTTCGGGTGTGAACGCTATCAGTCAGCGCTAAAAGACTGAATAACGGTGTGATCCAGCGATTCATACTCACCGTTCAGCTCTGCGCTCAGTTTCGCCATATACGCCACCAGGAAATCGGCGTTGTGCTTCGCCAGCGCTTTTCCTTTGGCTGTTTGCATGGTTTTCGGCAGCACCAGTAATTTGCTCTGGAAATGGTCGAGCGCAAACTGTTTATCGTCGAGGGAACGGTTCTGGGCAAAAGGATCCTCGGCATCAAACAATGCCACGCCCAGTGCGCCCGATACCGCAAATACGCGGGCCAGGCCAATGGCGCCTAGGGCTTCCAGTCGGTCGGCATCCTGCACGATTTTCGCCTCGAGCGTGGTTGGTACAATTTTTGCGCTAAAACTGTGGGCCTCGATCGCATGAACGACCGCGGGTATCCGTGATGGGGGGAATGACGGGAAATCATTCATTAATATACGGCTGGCCTCTTTCGCCGCTAACACTGACGAACGATGGCGTTCAGGATGGTTTTTAGGGAGGCTGATAATGTCATGAAAGTAACATGCCGCCAGCACCACTAATCCGTCTACCGTTTCATGAGCAGACAGTTTTTGCGCTGTCGCCCAGACCCGACGAAAATGAAATATATCATGGGCAGCATCCTGCTCCCGATGATGATCGCTAAGCCAACTCTCAAACTCTCGTTGCCACTGTTGCAGACTCATGTCGCCTCTCCTCGTGTAAAGGCTTCACGTTAGCAACTTTCTCTGCCACCTTCACGCCGAATATCACGAGGTCTTGTGTACCATGCAATTCCCCCCAGGATGACGCCCACCAGGCTCAACACAACAAATCCCAGCAAAGCCCCCAGCCATTTACCTGCCGTTGACCCCAGATCGCTCTCCATGCCAGGAACAGGCACTGACTGAAGGTTGCTCATCACCCAGATATACCGCGCCATGGCCCAGACAAAATAGCCGCAAAAAGCATAAAAAACCCACAACGCCAGTTTTCCGCCCAGACTGCGGTTTGCTTTTTCATCCATATTGGTCAATTTATACTCCGCTTTCGTGATGTAACTAAAATGACGAAATTTACACAACTTTGTGATTATAATCACATTCAACTGTGAAGTAAGGCGCTATACGAGCTTTGGTTATTTATTTTACATATACATTGATCTCAGGCAATTTTAGTTAAGGCTTCGAAAGCCTTGTCAGTCCAGACTAGAAACAAAAAGTGTCAACACCAGAGATTTAAATTATTAATCTCGTGAATGAAATTAACAACAGCGCATCATTTTAATTTTATGCCAGAATAGTCCGTTATTATCCATTTACTATTCACTTTAGCAATACTTCATTGCCGGCATCTCTGCCGTTTTTTCCTGAAACAAATACCACAGACAAACATTATAAATACACTCAATATTATTAATTCAGATAATTTTAGTGAGGCAAACCATAACCAAATGAAAGTTAAACATAATTACAAACAATAAAAATAAAATGAATCATATTTAATTATTTATAATAAAGCTAACAGAAACAATTTGAATTATTTTAAATATATTTGTTACATGTTATTTTTAAAAAACAATGAACTTCATAGAATAGTATCTCAATGTACTTTCCCGGATAGAGTACATATTCACACAAATTATTATCATAAGGATATATATAATGAAAAGAAAAGTTCTGGCATTGCTTGTCCCGGTATTATTAGCGGCAGGCGCAGCAAATGCGGCTGAAGTATATAATAAAGACGGCAATAAACTTGATCTATACGGAAAGGTTGATGGTCTGCACTACTTCTCTGACGATACCGGCAACGATGGTGATATGACTTATGTCCGTTTCGGTTTCAAAGGTGAAACGCAGATCGCAGATCAGTTCACTGGTTACGGTCAGTGGGAATATAACATTCAGGCAAATGGTACTGAAGGTGACAAAGGCGACTCCTGGACTCGTCTGGGCTTTGCGGGTTTAGGTTTTGGTCAGAATGGTACCTTTGATTATGGTCGTAATTATGGCGTAGTTTACGACGTAGAGGCGTGGACTGATATGCTGCCAGAATATGGTGGCGATACCTACACTCAGACTGATGTGTTCATGTTAGGTCGTGCTAACGGCGTTGCCACTTATCGTAATAAAGGGTTCTTCGGCCAGGTTGACGGTCTGAACTTTGCATTGCAGTATCAGGGTAATAATGAAGGCAACAGTGCTGGCCAGGAAGGTTCTGGTAACAGCACTGGCCGTAAGCTCGCCAAAGAAAACGGCGACGGTTTCGGTATGTCCACCTCCTATGACTTTGACTTTGGTTTAAGTCTGGGTGCGGCATATTCTGCCTCAGACCGTACTGACGCTCAGGTAACTAGTGGTAACGGAGATCGTTTTCATGATAACAGCTATGCCGGTGGTGAAACGGCAGAAGCCTGGACCGTTGGCGCTAAATATGATGCTAATAACATTTATCTGGCAACAATGTATGCAGAAACGCGCAATATGACGTATTACGGTAGTGGTGATGGTAAAGAAGGTGGCATCGCCAATAAAACCAAGAACTTTGAAGCCGTTGCTCAGTATCAGTTCGATTTTGGTCTGCGTCCTTCTCTGGCCTACCTGCAATCTAAAGGCTCAGATTTAGGTGGTTGGGATCACGATAGTAAAGGCAACCCTCGTTACACCGACAAAGATTTGGTCAAATACGTAGAAGTTGGTGCGACCTACTACTTCAACAAAAACATGTCCACCTATGTTGATTATAAAATCAACCTGTTGGATGAAGATGACGAGTTTTATGCTGACAACGGCATCGCAACAGATGACATCGTTGCTGTTGGTCTGGTTTACCAGTTCTAACTTCCCGTCTTCCCAGGCCCGCGCTACGCGGGCTTTTTTATCCCCCACCTTTCCATCTATCACCGTGATAAATAATCACCACCGATATCGTCCAGTGAATAAAGTCATTATCCAGACTACGCTCTGTCTTAAGCACAAATTGTTAGTTCATGTCAGCATTGATGAAAAATAACCAACAGTAACGTATTGAATTGAATGCGTTTTATTAAGCGACAATCTCTTTATGCTGACAAAGCTCAGGTAAATTAGCTCGCACTAATGCCTCTGAAAATGGCGGCGGAACAGCGTTGCCACATCGCGCTACCTGCTTGTCCTTCGCGTATTTCTGACCCCGATAATCCTGATCGATGATGTACCACTCCGGGAAGCCTTGAGCGCGGTAGAGTTCATGCGGCTGCAACATGCGCATGCCAATATCTACAATGCGCTTCATAACGCTATCTACTTCCACAAATTCGAAAGCATCTTCACCACAATATTCACGAAGAAAATCACGTACTGACTCGGCGTGTGGGGAGTAGAGGAGAATTATCCCATCTAATCTTGACATTTTTCTGTGTCATTTCACCTATAATTTATGAGGTGATTATGTTTAATCACTCATAAGCTAGGAGGATGTAATGATGAAAAATTTACTTCACTTTTCAATAGCTGTGATCCTGATAGCTCTTCCGATAACGACTTTTGCTGTTGATTCTCTTACCAATGGGAACTCTGCCAGTCACATGAGCGGCACCCTCACTGCAAAGGGAAACAGTGTTGAAGATGTTGAAAGCACCCTTAAATCGGAAGCAATTAACAGCGGTGCATCAGCATATACGATTACTACTGAGAGTAATGATGCTGGGCAGGTCTACGGTGAAGCAACCCTCTATAAATAAATGTTGATCAACAGGAAGAATGTATCATCCGAAAAATTAACGGCTCCCTCAATAGAGCCGCTATACCCAGATAAAACTAAGCCCCGTATTAGTGGAGCTGATTGAGTTACACCTTAAACCGGTGCGTGGTGGTGCGCGCACCTGGCGCCATTTCTTGCTTGATGGCTTCACGCTTGCGTTCGAACTCATCCGGCACCGTCACAGACTGTAATGGTGGTGCTGCGTAGAGTGCCTGCATTTCATGCCCCTTTGCTATATCCCATTGAAGGCCTGCATCAACATAACCCCAGCCACCAACGCAATTTTCAGAGCGGTATCGAGCACGCCAGGCTATCCGATGTTCTTTCTCTCAAATGGTCGCAAATAAGCGAGGAAGGCATTTTTATCCAGCAAGGGAAGACAGGGACAAAACAAATTAAAGTCTGGACTGAGAGGCTTCATAACGCCATAGAACTTGCAAAGACTCAGGGCGGACGGGAAATCGTTATCAGTAGCAGTAAGAAAACTAAGTATTCGAAAAGTGAGTTTAACGATCTGTGGTAAACGGCAAGAGAAGCGGCAGGAAAAAAACTTGATAGAAAACTGCCATGTACTTTTCACGATCTCAAAGCCAAGGGGATCTCTGACTACGAAGGTTCGAGTAAAGACAAGCAATTATTCTCAGGTCACAAAACTGAAAGCCAGGTTGTGGTTTATGACAGAAAAGTGAAAATTTCTCCCACATTGGATCTTCCAGTATTAGGCAAATCAGAAGATGATGATGGCGAGTTTTATACCAAGTGAATATACCAACACTATACCAAGTGTGACATGAGTCGTTGAATGGGATTGAACTAAGTGCTTGAATAGTGGCGGAGAGAGGGGGATTTGAACCCCCGGTAGAGTTGCCCCTACTCTAGTTTTCGAGACTAGTCCGTTCAGCCGCTCCGGCATCTCTCCGTTCTGGTGGTTGCAATGATGCCAGGTAATTTGGCATTTTAACAGACCCTGCCCGTTCAATTTTGTTCAAGTGACGAGTTTGCGAGCAAAACGATGATTAAGTGGCCCTGGAAAGCACAAGAAACAGCGCAGAATGAAGTCCTGCCGTGGGAAGACGCCCTTGCCATTCCTCTGCTGGTGACGCTCTCTGCACAAGAACAAGCCAGATTGATTGCGCTGGCAGAGCGTTTTTTACAGCAAAAAAGACTGGTCGCGCTTCAGGGTTTTGAGCTGGACTCGCTAAAAAGTACCCGCATTGCGCTCCTTTTTTGTCTACCGGTTCTCGAGTTAGGCATCGAATGGCTGGACGGTTTTCATGAAGTGCTGATCTACCCTGCTCCGTTTGTGGTGGATGATGAATGGGAAGACGACATTGGGTTAGTGCACAACCAGCGCGTCGTTCAGTCCGGACAAAGCTGGCAACAAGGGCCTATTATTCTCAACTGGCTCGACATTCATGACTCCTTCGATGCCTCCGGATTTAATCTGATCATTCACGAAGTGGCGCATAAACTGGATATGCGTAATGGCGATCGCGCCAGCGGCATTCCTTTAATTCCGTTGCGGGATGTTGCCAGCTGGGAGCATGACCTGCACGCTGCCATGAACAATATTCAGGACGAGATTGATTTAGTGGGCGAGACAGCATCCAGTATCGATGCCTATGCCGCTGTCGACCCTGCTGAATGTTTTGCCGTCTTGTCCGAATACTTTTTCAGTGCGCCAGAACTGTTTGCACCACGATTCCCGGCACTGTGGCAACGCTTTTGCCAGTTCTACCGCCAGGATCCGTTACAGCGTTTACGCGATAGCGACAATGACGACGAGCAGCGGACTTCATATGTACATTAATTCTCTGATTTGTGGATTAATTAACCAATTGAAATAGCGTGCGAATTTTACTGTTGACACCGTGTGGTGCGGTCAGTATTATTCGCCTCGTTCAAACGATTCCTCTGTAGTTCAGTCGGTAGAACGGCGGACTGTTAATCCGTATGTCACTGGTTCGAGTCCAGTCAGAGGAGCCAAATTCTAGCTTTGAGACATTCCTATAGGTCTTGAGATTAAAAAGTACTTATTTTTACTCGGTGACTCGAGAGAGGCTACCGGTTTTTTTGATCCCCAAATTTTGAGTATTTAATCTGGGCCGCAAGGTTCAGTGAGCAAATGAAGCCCCGCTATGGCGTTGACAGATGCCGCTATCTGCAAGATGTAATCCTCAGACAAACTCAGAATACGCCACAAAAACCACAAGACTATTGCCGCTACGTACTATCAGCAGCATCCCAACCTGCACCTTCAAGATAACTTACGCGAAGCCGTATTTGAGACCGGACTGGGCGAGACCGTGAAAGATTCGCAGGGCAGTATTGTGCTAATGGCCGATAATAACAAGGTGCGGAAATTACTGAAGGGGCTTTATCAATCAGAAAGGTGGGTTAAAGGAATGCGGCGGGAGGTGGCTGAGGTGATGAAAGGCAATTAATTAAAAACACTTTACTTTAATCCGTCTGGTTTTATTTCAGGATATTTTTCATATAACGGATTCATTATTTTAATAAGCATCACACCCATTATCAACCCAACAACTTCCCGATATGACTCAAATTCACCTTCGTTACAATGAGATTCAACGACAGCAACGGATTCATCAAGCTCCTTACCGAATATTAACATTAAGTCACTAATTAATATGGCTGTATTTTTATCGCTTACCATACACTCTCCCGTAATAAATAACATCAACATCAACATCATTGATTTCCCTTACATTCATCAACATAATTCAAGAAATAGAATTCGTTGTTTTTGTAGGTAACTAAGTAAATAAACATTTCCTAATGCAATTATTTTTCACCTTAACAAGTCGCCAGATTCACCTATATCCACACCACAAGCAATAAGGTCAAGAGAATCAATATCTGTAATAGGATTCAGCAGATATGTGTACGGACTCCATCCCTCCTCAGTCCAATAGGATCCTGCGTGATATATATCCCCTGCGCCGGATCATAATACCTGTGCCGGTTATAGTGCCGCCCTGATTCCTCGTCATACCACTGTCCCGGTAGTCTCAGCGACTGCTCCATCTTCTTCGGATTGTCTTCGGACAGAACATTCCCCCACGGATCAAGTTCCGCTTTCCAGTCTGTCTGTCCTTCCTTGTTTATCAGTGCCGACGGTGTCCCCAAATGGTCGCACTGATACAGGTGAACACGGCGGATATTCACCACCGGCAACGGCTCAAGCTGTGCCGCCATCAGGTGTGCGGGGATATTCGCAAATGCCAGCCAGTTGCGGTTTCTTTCCGACAGGTTTTCTGTCCTCAGTTCGTCCTCCAGACGCTCCATATCCGCATACTCCTGAGTCGTAAAGGGTATCTGGCTGTACTGCTGGAGTTTGTCGGCAAGGCTGGTTATACGGCTCGTTCCCACCATCGCTCTCGAAGCACAGTAGCGGCGTGAAAGTGTTGGGTTCATACAGCGTGTACACTTTCTGGCCGTTTTTCTCCGTCAGCACCAGTCTGTCGCCGTCCCACCCGTAGCGCGTGGTGTCAGTCTGGTGATTGAGTGTCACCGTTTTGCTCAGGCGTCGGCCATACGGGTCATAGCTGTAGGTCGCACGGGTGATGGCACATACCGGGGCCTGTTTCTCGTAGCCCGTCAAGCGGTGCTGCAGGTCATAGTGATAAAGATGTTTTTCCCTCTCATTGCTCTTTCTGGTGAGGTTACCCCACGCATCATATTCGTACTGCCAGTGGCTGTCTTTCTCCGGCCGGTTGTCGAACTGCTGACTGCCTCCCAACCATGCTCATTATATTAGACTCTACTATTTTGATTCCCAGCTATCCTATTAGGTGAATCTATTAGTCGTTTTTTTACTTCGAACCCACCTAATTAACAGAACGAGCCCCCCACCAATCCCACCTAATATGGCCCCCATCAATATACCTAAAAAAAACAATTCATAATCATTTATCTTAGATTTCGTAATAAATGTACAAAGCACAATACCAAGCGCCGCCACTAGTGATGAATGAAAAATTATTTTCTCATGAAAAAAAACACTTACTAAGCTACCACAAGAAATAGTCATTATATAAAAAATAAAATTAAATAAATAAACAAAAAACCAACCAGGAAAACCATTTTCGAACACCTTATCTGTGAAGATTTGTAACACACACCTCGAGATGAAATATATTAAAACTGATAAAGCATATGAAATTATCATTTTTTTAGCATAATTGTTTGTCCCCATATTTAATCTAATCTCTGCAAAGTTTTTTCCCTAGAGTTTCAGTAGCATCATTTTTCATAAAACACTGGAATTTTGACATTGAGCCGCATTTCTCCGCTCTTGAGTGCGCTTTAGAGATATCAGTCATTGCTTCACCTATCGCAACCGTTTTTGTGTCCATCCCATCAGGACTGAAACCTCCAGGACTATCTTCGTTAATATCAAATGGTCCGTTCTGAAAATATAAGTAACTGACGATTTTTTATTACCACTTTGATCTTCACACATAGCATTTACCGATTTCGATTTGCTCCAGAAAGCCCACTCCGGCCCATCATTAACTTGCCACCCAGTAAATATCCATTCTGATTCAGGCCCCAGCACTGAATATCCTGATTGAGTAGCTGATTTATTATACGCGTCTTTCATTCCCGGCTGGTTGAACCAACTACCCAGAGCATCAAATCCACTTAATCCCAACGGATCTATATATTGCAGTGGATTTAATACGTAAATGTAGAGATTCTCCCCCCCTCTCAGACCTATTGGATCCTGCGTTATATATCTCCCCTGCGCCGGATTGTAGTACCGGTGCCGGTTATAGTGCAGTCCCGATTCCTCGTCGTACCACTGGTCCGGCAGCCACAGCGGCTGCTCAATATTGTTCGGGTTCTCTTCCGACAGGATTTCCCCCCACGGGTCCACCTCTGCTTTCCACTCTGTCTGTCCCTCCTGGTTGATCAGCGCCGCTGGTGTGCCACGGTGGTCACACTGATAAAGATGAATTTTTCGGATATTCACCACCGGCAGCGGGTCAAGCTGTGCCGCCATCAATTGTGCTGGTATGTTCGCAAATTCCAGCCAGTTACGGCTTCTTTCCGACAGGTTTCCTGTTCGCAGGTCTTAGATGATCCATGTCCGCATACTCCCGTGCGGTAAACGGTATCTGGCTGCACTGCTGCAACTTCTGCACAAGTGGAGTATACGGTTCATCACCGCCATCACTTTCCCCCCTCAGTAGTGCCGCGAAAGTGTTGGGTTCATACAGCGTGTACACTTTCTGGCCGTTTCTCTGCGTCAGCACCAGCCGGTCGCTGTCCCACCCGTAGCACGTGAGGGTCGTTTCGTGGTTTTTGTCCACGCTTTTAGTGATTCACCGTCCGAACGGGTCATAGTGGTAGCTGGCTTTCGTTACCGTTCCTACCGGGGTCTGTTTCTCGTAGCCCGATAACCGGTGCAACAGGTCGTAGTGGTAAACGTGCGTTTCCGTTTCACTGTGCTTTTTGACCAGGTTGCCCCAGGCGTCGTATTCATAGCTCCACCGGCTGTCCTGCACGAGCCGGTTGTCGAACTGCTGGCGGCCTTCTTCCTCAATACGGTGGCCCGGCTGTGTCGCGCGGGTTAAACGTCCGTACTGGTCGTAGTCATATTGTTTTAACATATCCTCCGCTAACTCTTTTACAGTCCCCGGAGGATAGGCTTATCGGAGCTTTGGTGAATGCTTCCTGTTAGGTGTAGCTGATGGAGTCTTAGCTGTGAGAGCATTCAATTTTTGAATAACCAACGATTTATTTATTTCTGGTTCCGGGTGTCGGTATAGCCATGCTATCCTTGTATCATCTGCCACAAAATCAATATCTTCTTTAGCCTCTTTATATTTACCTTTTTCAATAAACGCATAAGCACGTAAAAGATAAGCTGTATCTTGATACCAGCTAATGCCTTTATGCTTACCAATATCAATACATTGCGTTAACATGTCTATTGCTAAATGATATTCCTCAAGCTCGAAAAAACCCTGCCCCATAAAATAGTAATCATCTAATGCCTCTTCGCCCACTGGGACTATATCCCTGAGTAATTTAATCACATCATCCCTGTGTCCATCAGCACGAACATCTTTATATTTTTCCCATGTTTCATTGTTATGTGACAATTTACAATCCTCATTATGTTTAAACTGGATTTCCGCCACAGTGCGCAGGTAAACAACCATTTATACAAGTAAATAATGACCCACCCCAGACGTGTTGTAAGTCAGGATCTGTCCTTGCGGTTCTACATAGAGTTTCACATTCTCTTTGGGCTTGCGCGCAATCACTCATAGCAGTCTGGCAAGTCAACAACCTCCCCGATGTTTGTCCGCAATCTCCTGATCCCACTTTATCCTCAATGAACGGTTGCGCAGATAACCCCAACGGGTCGGAAAAATATATCGGATTTAATGGATAAATGTATAAATTCCATCCCCCCTTCAGTCCTATCGGGTCCTGCGTAATATATCTTCCCTGCTGCGGATCATAGTACCGGTGCCGGTTATAGTGTAGTCCCGACTCATCATCATACCACTGACCCGGCAGCCGCAGCGGTTGTTCAATATTGTGCGGGTTCTCTTCCAACAGGATTTTCCCCCACGGGTCCACCTCTGCTTTCCATTCTGTCTGTCCTTCCCGGTTTATCAGCGCCACCGGCATACCCCGAAGGTCACACTGATAAAGATGAACCTGTCGGATATTCACCACCGGCAGCGGGTCAAGCTGTGCCGCCATCAGCCGGGCAGGGATATTCGCAAATTCCAGCCAGTTGCGGCTACGTTCCGACAGGTTTCCGGTCCTCAGTTCGTCTTCCAGACGCTCCATATCCGCATACTCCTGAGTCGTAAAGGGTATCTGGCTGTACTGCTGGAGTTTGTCGGCAAGGCAGGTATACGCGTCGTCTCCGCCGTCGCTTTCGATGCGCAGCAGCGGCGTAAAGCTGCCGGGCTCGTGGAGCGTGTGAATTTTCTGGTTTTTGGTCTGCGTCAGCACCAGCCGGTCGCCGTCCCACCCGTAGCGCGTGGTGTCGCTCTGGTTATTACATTTTACTGTCTTGCTGAGGCGCCGTCCGAACGGGTCGTACTGATAGCGGGCCTGTGTGACTGTGCCTGCCGGGGTCTTTTTCTCAAAGCCCGTTAAGCGGTGCAGCAGGTCGTAAGTGTAAAGATGTTTCTCCCGCTCATTGCTCTTTTTAATCAGGTTGCCCCACGTATCGTACTCATACTGCCACTGGCTGTCTTTTGCCGGGCGGTTGTCGAACTGCTGTCGTCCTTCCCCGTCCACCCGGTTGCCCGCCGGGTCATAGCGGTAGTCCGCGTTAAGCCCCGGCTGCACCGCGCTGATTAAGCGCCCGTTGTCGTCGTAACCGTACCGGCGTTCTTCACCAATATTGGTGAGCTGACCCCGGATGTCGTACCGGTAGTCCTGCGTCTCACTGCCGGTAACCCGCGCTGCCAACTGACCCGCTGCCGTGTAGCGCCGCTGCTCACGGTAAGGCCCGAACACCCGCTCAGCTTCCCGGTGTCGCTTGTCCCGCGTCAGCTCCACCATCACATGACCGCCCAGGCCGACACCGATAAGATGCCCGCTGCCGTAGCGCTGCCAGCCGACCTGTGGCAGCGCGCCGTACTGTGTCTGCTGTTCATTGCCCAGTGCGTCGTAACGGTGGCCGGTTTTGTGTTGCCAGATGGCCTCCCCGTCGGCGTTATATGCGGTCTGCACTTCTTCGGCGATGCGCCCGCCCGCGTCATAGCGCCAGCTGACGCCACTGGTGTCGTCCCGGACCTCCGCAGTCTGACCCGCATCTGTGTACCGGTAATGCTGTGTCCGGGTAGATCAGCTCACCGGCATCAAGTGGGTCGAAGGTGATGCTGCGGCCTTTATCCGTTTTGAACCCCGCCTGAAGTCATCCACGCTGCAAATCATCCCGCTACAGGATGAACGCCGTCAGAACGGTCACAACACGCTGCAGTTTGAAATTCGCGGAGAAATCCTGACGCAGCCTTATCCGACGGCGTTTCGGGTACGCAGCGCGCTGGATATGGAACAGAGTCGCATTACGTTTTTTTAACACAGGGAATTATTCATGGATCCACGGCTACTGGAATATTACAACCGCGAACTGAGCTACCTGCAGGAAACCGGTGCAGAGTTCGCGGCCCGCCATCCCAAAATAGCCGCCCGGTTGGGAATGCAGGACACAGACATTGCCGATCCGTATGTGGAACGCATGATCGAGGCATTCAGTTTCCTGACCGCCCGCACACAGCTAAAAATTGATGCCGAGTTTCCCCGTTTCACCCAGCGGTTGCTGGAGGTTGTCAGTCCCAATTACGTTGCGCCTATACCCTCTATGACCGTGGCCCGGTTGTATCCTGATCCGCAGGAAGGCGATCTGGCAAAAGGGTTCACCGTACCTCGTGACACCGCTTTTTTCTCCACAATCCCCGAAGGCGAAAACACCGCCTGCCAGTTTCGTAGCAGCCAGGATGTCACGCTGTGGCCTCTTTCTATTGAAGAAGTTCGCCTGACCGCCGCGCCTCCGGATATGCCCGCCCTGCACCGTTATTTGCCTGCGAACATTCATGTCGCTGGCGCGCTGCGTATCACGTTGCGCACCTTCGGTGAACTAAGTTTTAGCCAACTTGCCGGGCCGGACCGGCTGTCGTTTTATCTCTGCGGCGAAGAGCGTATTGCCTCACATTTGTTTGAACTGCTGCACACCAGTGCCGTCGCCACGCTGGCCGGAGAGCCGGGACATTTTGACTGCGTTCTGGACGTAAACCTGAAGCAGCCTGTAACGCACGAGGGACTGGAACCAGATCAAGGATTGTTACCGCTCGCCTGGAATGTGTTCCACGGCCATAATCTACTGCAGGAATACTTCGCCTGTCCTGAGCGTTTTTATTTCTTCACCCCGACCGGCCTCTCTGCCGGACTACAGAAAATTAATAGCGGCGTTGCCGAGATTGTCATATTACTTAACCGTCTGCCGCCGGACTGGCTACTCCATCAGACGGATACCGCACAGTTCAGTCTGTTTTGTACACCGGTGATTAATCTCTTTCCCCGCACCACCACGCGGGTCGAAGTCACCCATAGCATGACGGAACAGCATCTGGTGGTAGATCGCACTCATCCGCTGGATTATGAGGTCTTCTCCGTACAGGAAGTTGAGGGTCTGGAGGCAGAAACCACGCGGAAAATGACATTCCGCCCGCTCTACCACACCCGCAATAATGATGAAGGCAACCACGGACGTTACTTCTCCCTGCGCCGGGAACAGCGCCGGTTGTCAGAGAATGCCCGTCGCTACGGCACCCGTACAGCCTATACCGGGTCGGAGGTTTTCCTGTCGCTGGTTGATCAGCATGAAGCCCCCTACCCGGAAAACCTACGTCACATCACCATCACAGCAATGGTGACAAACCGTGATCTGCCCTGTCTGATCCGACGTAATGGTCTTGATGATCTGACCGTGGATGCTGCCATTCCGGTGGCTGGCGTCGGCCTTATCCGGCCTCCTCGTCCGCCACAACCGCCGCTGGCCGAACGCGAAATGGCCTGGCGGTTGATTCGCCAGTTGTCATTTAACTATCTGCCGCTTGCCGATTTGGATCACCGCACTGGCGGCCAGGCATTACGCGATCTGCTGAATCTATTTATTCCGGCACATGACAGCCCGCAATCACGTCAGATACGCAGTCTGATTGGCTGTAATACCACCCCGGTCACCCGCCGCCTACCGGGATCGGGGCTGCTGGTCTACGGTCGCGGCGTCAGTTGCGAACTGACCGTGGATGAGGAAGGATTTTCCGGCATCAGTCCATATCTGTTCGGGTTGGTACTGGAACACTATATTGCACGCCATGTCTCCATCAATACCTTCTCGCAGATGACACTGCTCTCGATGCAGCGTGGCCGCATCATGACCTGGCCGGTAAGAGTCGGGCTGCGGGGGAGTATATGAATACAGCGTTCACCAAGGCTCAAGTTGCCCCCTGGCGCTATGGTTTTCTGAATCTGATGCGACGCGTGGACGTACAGCTCTGTGCGGCTCCGGTCGGCAGCACCTGGCAGCCGCGCATGGAAAAATTTCGCCTCGGGCAGACCCCCACCCTGACCTTTGCGCCACGGGAGATTGCTCAGGTGAGCTGGCAGGAAGGACGCCTGCACCTGGGTCTTTACAGTCTCGGATTGTGGGGACCGAATGGCCCGCTGCCGCTGCACTATACCGAGCTGGCGTTGAACCGGACAGAAAGCCGCCGCGATCCGACACTGACCCATTTTTCCGATCTTTTTCACCACCGCTGGTTGACGCAGTTTTACCAGGCCTGGCGGAGTGCTCAATCAGCAGGAGGCGGGCTGGATAAACCGGAATACGATCGCTTTGCCTTCTACATTGCCAGTCTCAGTGGACAGGATCTGCGGGAGAGCGCCGTCAGTCCGCTGCCGGATCACGTCCGCCTGGCAGCGTCAGCTCACCTGGTACGTGAATCCCGTAACCCGGACGGACTGGCTGCCACGCTGGCGCACTATTTTGGCGTTCCCTTCCGCATACAGGAATTTGTTTTGCACTGGATAGCCGTGGCGAATGATGAAATCACCCTGTTGGGAATGCCATTGCCATCCTCTGTGATTGGCAATGGCGCACTCATCGGCCAGGCAGTGCCGGACATGCAGTATAAATTTCGACTGGTCATCGGCCCTCTCACCCTGGCGGATTACCAGCGCTTCCTGCCCGGCGGCAATAATCTGCCAGTACTGACAGAACTGGTGCGCGCTTTCACCGGTTTTGAATACTGCTGGGAAATTGAACTGCAGCTTAAACCACACACAGCGCCCCCGGCGGTGATTGGCGGCCCCCACAAGCTTGGCTGGACGGCCTGGGCGGGGAAAGCCATGAACGATGACCCGGTGACGGGTATGATTTTTGAACCTGAATGTTATCTGACGCACTGAGGGCCGCTTTATGGATAGATCCCTGTCTGAACCTGTTTCTGCGGGACTCCCGTGCGGTCCCGATCTGGAGTATGACCCGGAATATCTGCTGTTGTTCACCCGTGCAGCCCCCCGGGCGGAAGCCCAGTATGGCGATTTTATCAGTTCACCGGAAACCGTTAACTGGGCGGAGCTGGAGCGGGATGCCCGTCGCCTGCTGGCACGCAGCAAAGATATTCGCGTACTGGTGGTATTACTGCGCTGCCGTATCCAACAGGCTGGAACTCAGGGGCTGGCGGAAGCACTCACGCTGATGGAAAATCTTTGTTCCACTTATCCTGACGCCATCCACCCGCAGCTTCTTGCCGGGCAGGAAACCACAATCGAAGATGCGGTAGTGGCACGCAGTAATGCGCTGTCGGCGCTGCTGGATCCCGAAGGTGTGATGGCGGATATCCGCAGCATTGCACTATCAAATAGTGCAGCCATGCGTCTTCAGGTACGGGATGTGGAGCGCGCGATGTCCGCACCACGTCCGGCAGATGCGCTCGCACCGGAATCGGTACGCCAGCAACTGGCCGACCTGGAAGCTCGTGGCATGCTGCCTCTTGAAGCCTTTCGACGGGCGATGGAGACGACGAAACAACTGCAACGATGGTCCAGGGAGACACTGCACGATCTGGCCCCGGATTTTTCCCGCCTGCAACAACTTTTGGCTCTGTTGCCGGGGGTGATACAGACCACCACGCCGGAGATCACTCTGCCAGAAACACCGATTGTTCAGCCAGACTCAACCATCATACCTGGCATTGAACCGATGCTGGCATCACCTTCTCCCGCATTGGTGGGCATCCCTGCGGAAATAGCC
Organism: Citrobacter sp. R56; assembly: GCF_016811995.1. Taxonomy (GTDB): domain Bacteria; phylum Pseudomonadota; class Gammaproteobacteria; order Enterobacterales; family Enterobacteriaceae; genus Citrobacter_D; species Citrobacter_D enshiensis. The sequence goes on along the minus strand of NZ_CP069159.1, from coordinate 1,823,153 downwards.
GCAACGGACAGCGCGGACTCCGGACCGATCCGCGATCGCAACGATGCGCTGACACGCCTGCGGATCATCCGCCGTTGGTTTGAAAACAGTGAGCCGAGCAGTCCGACGATCCCATTATTGCGCCAGGCAGAACGGCTGGTCGGAAAAAGGTTTTCTGAAGTGATCAATGAAATTCCTGGGGAGCTACTAGAGAAGTGGGATGCGCTGGAGTAGTAGCAGTAAGCAATGAGTTTACGTTTTTCTTCACACGCCGCTTCTGGCGGCGAAGAATTAAACATCAACAACGGGATACCAGAGGAATATCCCGGATGTGCTTTTCCTGCATCGACGTGTTTTACAACCAGACCTGAAGCCGCGTCATCCCGGCGGCGTCAGACCTCACCGTGAAGACAGGAAATGCCTGCGATTGTAGCGGGTAATCCTTCTTAGCGGGCTTTTTGCTTTATATCTGATAATCGATGATACTCTCGTCTGATTCCATCACCTGTCGCTTAATATCCTCAACTGACAACCCTGCATTACATAACTCAATGAAACGCCAGACGTAATTACGCTGTAACTGTCCGCGTTTCAGACCGAGCCAAACCGTATTGGCATCAAATAAATGTCGGGTATCGAGACGTGTCAGCGCCCCCTCTTCCTGCTCACCACTTGATTGCTCTGCCACCAGACCTATCCCCAACCCCAGTCCCACGTAGGTTTTAATCACATCCGAATCCTGAGCGCTCAGGACGATATCAGGGAGTAGTCCTTTGCGAGTAAAAGCTTCATCAATGCGGGAGCGCCCGGTAATTCCTTGTCTGTATGTGATCAACGGCCAGTGTGCAATTGACTCCAGCGTTAAGGGTAAGGAGTGTATAAGTGGGTGATCACGAGGCACCAACAGACTGTGATACCAGCGAAACCAGGGGAACGCAACTAACTGAGGGTCGTTACTTAACCGCTCACTGGCAATCCCTATGTCGGCTCCGCCGCTATACAACAACCCTTCAATCTCTTGCGGTGTTCCCTGAATGAGCTCCAGGCGAACTTCCGGGAACAATTCACGGAAAGCTTTGATGACTTCGGGCAGACTGTATCGCGCCTGGGTGTGCGTGGTGGCAATCGTTAAAACACCGGAGGTGTCGTTGGTAAACAAATCAGCAAGCCGGCGAACATTACTGGCTTCATTGAGAATCCGCTCGGCGATCACCAGCAGCGCTTTGCCGGGTTCCGTCATTCCGAGCAGACGTTTACCGCGCCGGATGAAAATCTCGATGCCCAGCTCGTCCTCAAGTTCACGAATATGCCGACTCACGCCCGACTGAGAGGTATAGAGCATATTGGCCACTTCCGTCAGGTTATAGTCCTGACGGGCCGCCTCGCGGATTATTTTTAGTTGCTGAAAATTCACTCTTCGCTCCGAAACATCAGACATTACGCTATTGTTAAAGTCTGATGCCCGGCATAACAAATAATAAAAACCCGCATCTTATTCCACTGAGGAATAACGCTTAACTCACCAGCAACAATTCCCGATTTTCCAGAGTTGGATGGCTCACCAGAGACATCAAAATCTCTTTTACCGCCTGAGCCTGAGGTGACAAGCTCCCTTTGGCCTGCGTATTCAGCGACAAATGTAAGCTCATAGAAGGTGTTGTAATACGGGCCATCCAGCCATTTGCCGCACTGCTCAGAGCGCGGGCTGCCGACTCCGGTAACACTGTTACTCCCATTCCGCTGGCAATTGCCGCCGTTAATGTTGCGATAGATTCAATCTCACCAATCACTTTCAGCATCAGGCGGCGTAGCGAAAACGCTTCATCCACACGCAGGCGAACCGCGCTGTAGTCCCGTGGAAGGAACAGATTCATCTCAGCAACCGCCGTTAAATCGACACTCTGCCCGGGGCAATCACAGGTTCCCACCAGGAACAGATCTTCCTTGAGCAAAGGCTGACTGGTAATACCGGCGATCGGGGAGCGTTCATACAGCACAGCCATATCCAGTTGGCCGTTAAGCAGTTTGTCGTTCAGTACTGCCCCACTATTTTCATGTAAGTAGACCAGTACCTCGGGTAACTCGGCGCGCACCGCCTGAAGCAGCGGCATGGTTATAGAAGAGGCAGCGGTCCCTGGAGCAAGACCAATAGACACCTGCCCACTGAGGGTCTGGCCGGCGTTATTCACCGCCAGATGGGCTTGCTCGCACTGGCGGAGTATCGTCCGTGCATGCGTATAGAGAATTTTTCCAGCCTCAGTAGGCGTTACGCCCCGCTTGGTTCGAATCAACAGTTGCTGATCCAGTTCCCCTTCCAGCGTTGCGACCTGCTGGCTAAGTGCAGGTTGCGCGATATGCAGCACTTCAGCAGCCTGAGTCAGGCTACCAATATCGACGATTTTTACGAAATATTTCAGCCGTCTGAAGTTCATTTTGCCTCCTGTCCGGAACGCCAGCCCTGGTGCTGGCAACCGTGTTTCAGAAGATTTTGCAAGATGCTTGCCAGTTTCTATCAATCGACGACACGCACTCTAATGGGTTGTTAAACAAGTCATTATTCCTTCATGACATTCTTATAAACCCAATCGGTCATGGTGTTCTGCTCCATCACAGGTAAAAGCGCACCAGATCAGGGCAAAATGGGAAACTGCCCGAAAGAGCATCGCTTTGTTGATTTTGTCAGCAAACGAACGCGAAATCGTATTTCACCCTTTGACAACCCAAACTCGCGCCGCTAATATGCGCCTCGTTCACACGATTCCTCTGTAGTTCAGTCGGTAGAACGGCGGACTGTTAATCCGTATGTCACTGGTTCGAGTCCAGTCAGAGGAGCCAAATTTAGAAAAGCCCGCTTTTTAGCGGGCTTTTTGCTTTCTGTCTGATAATCAATGCTGCGATGTTACTCCGGGAGTCAGTTTAATCTGACCGCTGAAAACATGTTCACTGATCACCGCAATTGCCCCAATCAACGGCGCACTGGCACCGAAGACAGAATGAACAATCGACACCTTTCTATTTTCATTAAAGCCAGGTGCGTTATTGATATTCAGCATCAACGTCTCTTCGATCAAACCACCCGCAACATTTTTCTCATAACCGATAATAATAAAATCGCTATCGATCAATGACAGCGTGTTGATCAGCGACCATGTCAGATACCGGCAGAACTCATCCAGCACGCTAACGGCCAGTTGATCCTTCTGATGAGCAGCATCAATAATATCAGCCAGCGTAGGCGCATCCTGCTGAACAAGCCGCGATTCGGAATTCAGCCCGGCTTGCATAGTGATGCGCTTTCTCAAATTATGAATATTGGTATAGTAATCTAGGCAACCACGATTGCCGCAAGAGCAGAACGGTCCTTCGAAGTTAATCGACGTATGACCAATTTCACCACCTTGCCCGACATTACCGGTATGTATTCTTCCATTCAGCACCAGACCGGCCCCGATACCATTCATCAGATGCACATAAATATAATTTGCACACCCCTTCCCAATTCCGTAAAGTTTTTCTGCCAGTGCTGCGGCATTAGCATCATTAATTAGAAATACCGGTGCTTCTGTTAGCTCACCAATCACTTTCACCGCATTGAAATGATAAACGCTACCAAATTCAGGTGGATGTAAAAGAACCCCTTCATTTTCATCAAGCGGTCCGATAGAAGATATTCCAGTACCGATCACTCGTCGTGAAGTATGCTTCAATGCCAATGTATACTGCTCTGATATTAATTTTTTGAGGGTGTCATTATTCAGTTCAGCAGGATACTCAGCGGTATTTTTATAAATAACATTCCCGGTAAGATCGCCAATCACCGTGGTTAATACATCCCTGCGGATCAGCACGCCAAGAATACAGGGGGAATCTGGTGAAATCATTAACAAGACAGGTTTACGTCCCGTCTGATAATCGTCAGGGAGCTGTTGTGATTCCGCAACCAGATTTTCAGCAATCATATCCTGGATAAGATTCGATAGCGTCATCTTGGTTAATCCCGTGTGTCGGGCAAGCTCAGCGCGAGACATCATTTTGTTGGTCGCCAGCAAGCGTAAAACAGACAGTCGATTAGTCTCCCTTACGTCGTTGATATTAAGTCCTTTTTTCTTATTCATTAAGGGATACCCTTTCTGTTCATGACAAGAGAATCGTCGTTAAGCAGTCACAATACCACACTGGTGCGGATTGTAATCTTCCCTGGATCCTTGCGTATTGCGATGCCCACCATCAATTTTGTTCATTGGTGGATCATTGAAAGTATCGTAAGATTATAAACAATAATGACTCAACATACTGATAGATATATAAATTAAATTTCACAATTCACGGATGTGAAGTTTATCACACATTGCTAAAAAAACACGCATGAGTTAGTAAATCAAGTTTACCAACTATTTTGTTTGCGCTATAAATCCTGCCAATTGTCCCTGTTAGCCACCGTTTACGCGGGCTGATAGTCAGCTAACTTTTATTTTCCTGAGGCTATATGAACCAGAAAATCATCGGCGTGGATATCGGTGGAACAAAATGCGCAATCTCCCTTGGGGCTATTACAGAAAACGAGCTTACACTTATTGATAAGCATGTTTTCAACACTGGCGAAAGCATTTATGTGGATAGAATAATTGGCGAAATCATTTTATCCATCAGCGAACTATTGCGTCGAAATGCGTTAACTGAAAAGCAGATAGATGCTATTGGCATCAGCTGTGGTGGTCCGTTAAATGTTAAAGAAGGCCTTATTTTATCGCCGCCAAATTTGATTGGCTGGGATAACATTGCCATCGTTAATATTCTGCAAAATCGTTTTAATGTGCCCGTAAAATTACAAAATGATGCCAACGCTTGCACTCTTGCGGAATGGCGATTTGGCGCAGCTCGCGGCTATGAAAACGCGGTGTTTTTAACCTTTGGCACGGGGCTGGGCGCGGGTCTGATCCTTAATGGAAAACTCTATTCCGGCAGTAACGACATGGCTGGCGAAGTGGGCCATATTCGCCTGGCGGAGCATGGACCGGTGGGTTACGGAAAAATGGGGTCTTTTGAAGGATTTTGCAGCGGCGGCGGTATTGCGCAGTTAGCAAAGAGCAAAGTGTACGAGAAATTCCAGGTTGGTCAGCCCGTGGCATTTTGCCCCAATGCCCATGATCTCGAACATCTGGATGCGCGCATCGTTGCCGACGCGGCGCGGGAAGGTGATGAGCTGGCTCGGGAAATCTATCGTCTCAGTGGCGAATCTCTGGGCAAAGGCCTGGCCATTATCATCGATATTCTTAACCCACAGGTCATCGTGATCGGCGGTATTTTCACCCGCTGCCAGGACCTGTTATGGCCAGCCGCCAGCGCGATACTCTCCCGTGAATGCCTCCCCTCATCATTGGCGGAGTGCCAGGTGGTCGCGGCAAAGCTTGGTGACAATGTAGGCGATTATGCCGCACTGGCCGTGGCTATCAACGATCAGGCGGTGTGCGCATGAAAAACGTGACGCAGCGTATTCTGCAACAGGCAATGAATGATAATCCCGCACTGCAGGAGTGCGAAACTGCAATCGTCAGCGTCCTGGAACGTCTGTTGGTCTGTTTTCGCCAGGGTGGAAAACTGTTGATCTGCGGCAACGGCGGCAGTGCCTCAGACTGTGAGCATATTGTCGGTGAATTGATGAAAGGGTTTATCTTACCGCGACAACTGCCTGACAGCGTGAAAGAAAAAATCACCGCCGCCTGGCCAGAACAAGGTGACTACCTCAGCAACCATCTACAAGGGGCGTTACCAGCAATTTCACTGGTAAGCCATACCAGCTTCAGCACAGCATTTATTAATGATGTCGCTGCCGACATGGTTTTCGCCCAGCAAGTGTACGGCTACGGCAAACCCGGCGATATGCTACTGGCGCTCAGCACTTCCGGCAATGCGGCAAATGTTGCCAATGCTGTGCGCATCGCGGAAATCTGTAGCATGGAAACCATTGCTATCACCGGAAGTAAAGGAGGAGAACTCGCTCACCTCGCCAATTATCCCATTCGTTTACCTGCGGAAAAAACCTACCGTATTCAGGAAATGACGCTGGTGGTCTACCACTGCCTGTGCGCGATGCTGGAAATGGAAATTTTCTCCCCTAACGATGCTGTATCTCTGTAAACCGACCCTGAACGTAACAATAATAAAAGGAATGCACCATGAAATTACGTAACGTTGCTCTCTCTTGCGTACTGTTATCGCTTATGTCGCAGTCCGCTATGGCTGCTGATGTTGCGGTTATCCTGAAATCCCTGTCAGATCCATTTTTCCTTTCAATAAAGCAAGGCGTTGAGGAAGAGGCCCAAAAACGTGGTGTCACCGTCGATTTCTTTGCACCTGTCAGCGATGCCGATCCGCAGGGTCAGCAACGTCTGCTCGAAGATGCAGTAAACAAAAACTACAAAGGGATCGCCCTCGCCCCGATCTCACCAGTCAGTCTGGTGCGCGCGATTGCCAAAGCCAACAAGAAAGGTATCTACGTCGTCAATATTGATGAGAAGGTTGATATTCCACAGTTACGCTCCGTAGGGGGCAGCATTGTTGGTTATACCGGTACTGATAACGTGTTACTGGGTGAAAAAGCGGGCAAATACATCGTTAAGCAACTTGGCGAGGAAGGTGGAAAAGTCGCGATTATCGAAGGAAAACCGGGTTATTTTGCCAGTGAAACCCGTAAAACAGGTGTGAGCAACGGCCTCAAAACCGGCCCGAAAGTCACTATCGTCACCAGCCAACCCGGAGACTGGGATCGCGTGAAAGCGATGGACGTCACAGCAAATATTTTGCAGCGCTATCCGGATGTTCGCGCGATCTATTCCGCTAATGATGTGATGTCGCTGGGCGTTGTTCAGGCAGTAAAAAATGCCGGGAAACTCGACAAAGTGATGGTTGTGGGAACCGATGCCTCGCCCGAGGCGCGTGACTCGATTAAACGTGGTGAATTGACTGCATCAATCGCCCAGAACCCGCAAGCTATCGGCGCAGCAGGGCTGGATATGTTGCTTGACGCTATTGCCACCAAACCACCGATGGATCCAAACGCTGAGCCGAAGTTCGTGCCAGTGGATACCTATATCGTGACCAAAAACGGCAGAGTGGACGAGTAATGTCAGCGGCACAACCCTCACGGGGTTGTGCCGTTACTCCGCTATGGTGATGCCCACTTTTTCAATGAGGTAGATTATGACCCGGCTCGTCGCGGTGAAGAATGTAGTGAAAAAGTTTTCCGGGACCGTCGCACTTAAAGATGTCACGTTTGACATTGAAGCTGGCGAAGTGCATGTCTTGTTAGGGGAAAATGGCGCTGGAAAATCGACGCTGATGAAGGTTCTGTCAGGCATTTACGCCCCAACGTCCGGCAAAATTTTACTTGGCGAACAATCCTGGGACGCATTGACGCCAGCCCAGTCGCGAGAGTTTGGCATCAGACTGATATACCAGGAACTGTCGGTTATTGATCATCTCTCTATTGAAGAAAATCTGTTTGTGGGCAGTATCCCCACCAAAAAAGTGCTCGGCGTCTCCGTAGTTGATCACGCCTTGATGCGGGAAAAGGCCAGCAAAGTGATGGCGCGCGTTGGTCTGACACCGCCACCGCAAACGCTGGTCAGTGCGCTCTCTATCTCGGAAAAACAGCAGGTCGAAATCGCCAAAGCCCTGGTGGAAGAACCGCGCGTTATTATTATGGATGAACCCACGTCATCGCTGAATGATGAGGAAGTGGCGCGACTGTTCGCTATTATTAACGATCTTCGCCGGTCGGGCATTGGCATTGTATACATCTCCCACAAGTTGAAAGAGATCCCCGTTATCGGCGATCGCGTCTCAGTATTGAAAGATGGCTGCTATGTTGGCACCTGGGATGCGAAAACGACGCCCATCGAAACGCTGGTCGCCCGCATGGTAGGCCGTGAGTTAAGTCATGCCCGTCCCGATACGCAAAACATCAATAAAAATGACATTGTGTTTGACGTTAACGCGTTGTCATCCAGAGATGGTTGTGTCAATAACGTCTCGTTTGAACTTTATCGGGGTGAAATTCTCGGCTTTGCCGGACTGATGGGAGCAGGACGCAGCGAACTCATGGAAACGATTTTCGGTGTGCGCCCTAAAAGTCACGGTCAACTGACGTTAAATAATGAGCCACTGAATATAAACAATCCTACTGATGCCATCCGTGCTGGAATTGCATTTGTCACAGAAGATCGCCGCCGTACCGGTTTTTTCCACAATTTTAGTGTTGCGGAAAATATCTCGATTCTGCCATTCATTAAAGCAGCACGGCGAGCACTGTCACTGGAACGTCTGGATTACCAGGCTGAAAATAAAATGGGGGAACACTATAAAACAGCGCTGAATATCCGTTGCACCTCCTCAAAACAGGCTATTACACAACTTTCTGGCGGCAACCAGCAGAAAGCCATCATTGCCAAATGGTTGGCGGCAAAAAGCGATCTGTTTATTTTTGATGAACCAACACGCGGTATTGATATAGGGGCAAAGGCTGAGATCTATACCATTCTTCGCGATTTAGCCCGCAGCGGCTGCGGAATTATTGTCGTTTCATCCGAATTGCCAGAACTGTTGTCTGTCTGTGACCGCATCGCTGTTTATCGCCATGGGCAGATTGTGACCTTTATGGACAACCGGGATGCCACAGAAGAAAAAATTATGCATGCCGCCACGGTGTGTTGATCGAAATTTTGATGACGGAGTAACCTATGAATAAGACTAATGCAATTATGCCAGCAGTGAAAAAACCGTCGCGTAATTTCTCCACTCTGTGGCAGGAGTATGGCATCGTCGGCGTATTGATCTGCTTGTTCGCTATTTCTGGCATGCTCTCACCAGAATATTTCCTGACCAGCGATAACTTAATTCAGATCCTGTTGCAAAGTTCAGTCATGGTTTTGCTGGCCTGCGGCGTTTTTTTTACCATTCTGATCGCGGGGATTGATCTGTCGGTCGGTTCGATTCTGGCGCTGACCGGGATGGTGACCGCACAAATGATGATGGCGGGTTGTCCATTCTGGATAGCAATTATCGTCGGCGGGGTGATGCTTGGCGCGCTGCTGGGACTCATCAACGGTTTCCTTGTTAATATGACCGGATTGCATCCATTTATTATCACGCTTGGCACTGTTGCAGTGTACCGTGGACTGACGCTGATTATCTCCGATGCACGTTCGGTATTCGGTTTTGATCCGGCGTTCGGCGACGTAATTGCCGGAACCGTACTTTCGATCCCGGTACCGGTAATCATTGCTTTACTTATGGCCGTCATTCTGTGGTTTATTACCCGTCATACTAAACTTGGTCGTAATATATATGCTATCGGCGGTAACGCCCAGGCTGCATGGTTTTCAGGAATTAATATTAAGTACCATACCCTGGTGGTATTTATGATTTCCGGTATTTGTGCGGGAATATCAGGAGTTATTACGGTTGCCCGTACCGCCGCAGCGGAGCCTAATGCGGGTGTCGGGTTCGAGACTTTTGCTATTGCCTCGGCCATTATTGGTGGTACCAGCTTCTTTGGTGGTCGTGGACGGGTCTTTGGTGTCGTGGTAGGTGGGCTAATTATCGGTGTGATCAGCAATATTCTTAACCTGATGAATGTACAAACCTACTATCAACAGATCGTTATGGGAGCATTGATTATCGTAGCGGTGACGATTGATAAGCTGATCAGTAGCCACGACAGTAAATAAGCGAAGTTCTTTGTATGTCAGAGTTAGAAGTATCTCTAACTCTGACTCATCATTTTTAGAATATACCTTCCCAGGCTACGCCTACTCACTGAGTGAATTTCAGCAACCCGGGGGTGAGCGCTAATCCAGAAAAATGACACTGCGTGAAAGTCATCCTCTGGTATCGCAAAATTCCCCCGGATACGCCAGCTTTCGTTCATTTCATTTTGTTTTCCAATAACCACATTAATGTCTCCAGATAGACATTCCGTTCTTTTTAGCTGCCCGGCATTGAGATATACGTCACTGAAATCATCTTTACGTCATTGCTATTCTTCGACTCTGTTTGGGTAACATCCTGAATACCTCAATATCCCCTGCGTGATAATTAAGCGAAACGGACCGGTTATTTTGTCCAAAAGACTGAGATGCGCGGGCAGATATTTGGAGAAAATGCGGGCAGACGCATTTATCTCTCTGGCGAACGACGCGGAGTCAGTCGAAGCGTCATCGCGCTTAAGGAAGCAGTGTGTTTCCGGTCTATTGATAACGGAACCAAGAGGGATTGAGCATGTCGACTTTTAAAAAGTGCCTTATTGCACTATCAATAAACGTAGCGGTAGTTTCATCGGGTTTTGCCTGTACAACACTGTTGGTCGGAAATGAAGCGTCTGCGGATGGCTCCATGATGGTTGCCCGTAGTGCAGACAGTGACGCAATGAAAGCCCAGCATTTCCTGATTCATCCGGCGAAAAAAAATCAAACCGGGGTGTACAGTACCAAAGCGCATAACGGCGCGAATAATTTCACCTGGCCATTACCGAAGGACTCCTTACGTTATACCACTGTCCCTAACTGGAAAACTCAGTTACACGGCGCAACGGGCTTTAACGAAGCAGGTGTCGGTGTGAGTGGTACAGAATCTATTTTTGCCTCACCAAAAGCACTGGCATTTGATCCCTATGTCGAAGATGTCGGCATTACGGAAGACGATATTCCAGACGTTCTCCTTTCCCAGACAAAAACCGCACGGGAAGCCATCGCATTGCTGGGTCATATTATTGAAACCGTAGGCGCCGGTGAAGGTTTTGGTGTGGCCGTCGTCGATGATAATGAAGTCTGGTATCTGGAAACCGCCACCGGACATCAGTGGATGGCGCAGCGTCTTCCTTCCGGGCAATATTTTGCGTCAGGCAATCAGGGTCGTTTACAAGCTTATGATGCAAAAGATCCTAATTTTATGGGGTCCAAAACCCTGATTGAATTTGCCACGGAAAAAGGTCTTTATGACCAGAAACGCGACGGGGCATTTAATTTCTCCAAAGCTTATACCCGTGATGATGAACGTGACCGGACGTATAACGACCCGCGCGTCTGGACTATTCAGAAGCAATTTACACCGTCACTGAAGCAGGATGTCGCCGCCGGTAGACAATTCCCGGTTTTCGCCACGCCTGAGAAAAAAATGACGCTGGATGACGTTAAAGCCGTCCTGCGCGATCATTACGAAGGCACCGAACATGACCCCTATTCAAAAGGTCTGAATGGTAAAGAACCCTGGCGTCCGGTAAGCGTTTTCCGTACCTATGAAGCGCACGTTATGCAGGTCCGTCCGTGGCTGCCGAAGGAAATCGGCGAAGTCAGTTATATTGGCCTCGGCATGGCCGATCTCACCGCATTTGTCCCCTACTACAGTGGATTAAAAGCCTATCCTGCCAACTACAGCATCGGTACAGATAAAGCCGACAGTCAGTCAATTTACTGGAAATATCGTAAATTACAGACGCTGACGATGACGGATTATCCGAAACTCGCCCCTATCGTTAAACGTGCGTACAAAGACTGGGAAGATAAGGTCGCGAAAGAACAGAAAGAGGTCGAAGCCGAGTATCTGAAAATGGCAAAAACCAATAAAGATGCCGCAAATAAAATGCTGAATGACTTTAATTTACGCGTAATGGCTGACGCCGAGAATCTGACTGAGTCGCTAACAAACCAGCTTTTCACCCTACGCACCAAGGATATTCAGTCCGGTATCTTCTTTGCTAATGCCGCCAAAAAAGACTAACGGAAAACAGTAACACTGTAACCCACCAAAGCCGGATGCCCTCCGGCTTTTTCACCCCACGTTCATCGCCCCCTTTTGTTTCACAATTCGCTGACATACTATCGAATGGTATGGGCAACCTGTGAACGCATAAGGAGAATAATATGGAGAATCAGGGTAAAGGTCTGACACCCGAACAGGCGCTGGAACGCCTTAATGAGTTATATGATCGGTCAGTAAATGCACTACGGGAAGCCATCTCTCACTATATTGAAAACAGTACGCTACCCGATGCCGACGCAAGAAATAATGGGCTTTTCGTCTACCCTTCCCTCTCAGTAAGCTGGGATGGCACCGCCACTAATCCCCCCAAAACGCGCGCTTTTGGGCGTTTTACCCATGCGGGATGCTACACCACCACCGTAACGCGCCCCGAGCTGTTTCGCGCTTATCTGCTGGAACAGCTCACGCTTGTCTATCAGGACTACGGCGCGCATATCTGTGTCGAACCGTCGCACCATGAAATCCCCTATCCTTATGTCATTGACGGCTCCGCGTTGACGCTTGATCGTTCAATGAGCGCCGGACTCACGCGCCATTTCCCAACCACTGAACTGGCACAGATTGGTGATGAAACGGCCGATGGCATCTATCATCCGGCAGAATTCTCTCCTCTGTCGCATTTCGATGCTCGCCGTGTCGATTTCTCGCTGGCGCGCCTGCGCCACTATACCGGCACGCCGGTTGAACATTTTCAGCCCTTCGTGTTGTTTACCAACTACACCCGTTACGTGGATGAATTTGTGCGCTGGGGATGCAGCCAAATTCTGGATCCGGACAGCCCTTACATCGCCCTGTCTTGTGCAGGAGGGATCTGGATCACCGCAGAAACAGAAGCGCCGGAAGAAGCCATTTCCGATTTGGCCTGGAAAAAACATCAAATGCCCGCCTGGCATCTGATCACCGCTGACGGCCAGGGCATTACGCTGGTGAACATCGGTGTCGGCCCTTCAAACGCCAAAACGATTTGCGACCATCTGGCCGTCCTGCGCCCGGATGTCTGGCTCATGATCGGCCACTGTGGTGGATTACGTGAAAGCCAGTCCATTGGCGATTACGTGCTGGCTCACGCCTATTTGCGCGACGATCACGTACTGGACGCCGTACTGCCGCCCGATATCCCAATCCCCAGCATTGCCGAAGTACAGCGCGCGCTCTATGACGCCACCAAACAGGTCAGTGGAATGCCGGGCGAAGAGGTTAAACAACGCCTGCGCACCGGAACCGTGGTTACCACAGATGACCGAAACTGGGAGTTACGTTATTCGGCCTCAGCATTGCGCTTCAACCTGAGTCGCGCCGTGGCGATTGATATGGAAAGCGCCACCATTGCTGCGCAGGGCTACCGTTTCCGCGTTCCCTACGGCACGCTGCTGTGTGTTTCCGATAAGCCGCTGCACGGAGAAATCAAACTTCCGGGCCAGGCTAACCGTTTTTATGAGGGTGCCATTTCCGAGCACCTGCAGATTGGTATCCGGGCGATCGACCTGCTACGCGCAGAAGGCGATCGTCTGCATTCCCGTAAATTACGTACGTTCAACGAACCGCCGTTCCGTTAAGGTCAGAAGGTATCTATGCAAAATTCAACTCCCCTTTCCGCTCTGCGCAGCTTACTGATAACGCAAGGGCTGGATGGCATGATTGTCCCGCGCGCCGACGCTCATCAGAGCGAAGATTGTACCCCGCACGACAATAAACTGGCCTGGTTGACCGGGTTTAGCGGTTCCGCCGGGCTGGCGCTGGTGCTCCGCGACCGGGCGTTAATCTTCGTCGACGGGCGATACCAGGTACAGGTACGCGCCGAAGTCGATCTCAACGATTTTGAGATTCATCATTTGCACGATGAACCGCTGGCAGACTATCTACAGACACATGTTCCGGCAGGCGCACGTATCGCGTTCGAGCCTTTACTGATGGCTAACAGCCAGTTTGAAGCCCTCTCTGCGACGCACTGTGAACTGGTCGCCCTAGAGAGTGACCCTTTCGACACCGTATGGCACGACCGTCCCGCGCCACCTTGTGGACTCATTCGAGAAATGCCGATTGAAATCAGCGGAGAAAGCAGCACGCAAAAACGCGCGCGGATTATTGAAGCTCTGGATAAACATCAGGCTGATCTTCTCGCTATCACCTTGCCGGACAACATTGCCTGGCTGCTGAATGTGCGCGGCTCAGACCTGAATATGGTGCCGGTGCCTTTCTCTTTTGCTCTGCTGCACCGCACGGGTGAACTGGAGTGGTTCGTCGATAGCCGAAAAACCACAGCATTACCGGAGACATTGCTGGAGACGTTGACGCTCTCAGCGCAGGAGAATTTCCTGTCTCGTTGCCAACAACTCGCCACAGGGAAACGCGTTCTGGTCGATAAAGATTACGCACCGGTTGCGCTACGTTTTGCCATTGAACAGCACGGCGGCGAAGTCATTTGGTCGCCCGATCCCATTACCTTTATCAAAGCGAATAAAAACGAAACAGAGCTGGCCGGTTACCGGGAATGCCACGAGCAGGATGGCGCCGCCTGGGTTAATTTTCTGGCATGGCTGGCGCATGAGGTTCCCCTGCGCGAAGCAGCGGGCAATCCCGTGACCGAACTGGAGGCCCAGGCAAAACAGCTGTTCTATCGTCAACAGCAACCAGGGTTTATTGAACAAAGTTTTGGCACGATTTCGGCCTCCGCAAGCAACGCCGCCATGTGCCATTATCACTCGAGTGAACAAACCAATACGCCGATCACATCACAAGCGATGTACCTGAACGATTCCGGCGGCCAGTATCACAATGGAACCACCGATACCACCCGTACGCTGGCGTTTGGGCCTCAGAATGCGCAGCGGAAACTGCATTACACTGCGGTACTGAAGGGCTTCCTGTCACTGATCACCCTGCATTTCCCCAGCGGAAGTCAGGGTCACCAGCTTGATGCGTTCGCCCGTCGGGCGCTTTGGGAACTCGGCCTCGACTACGATCACGGAACCGGTCACGGTGTCGGTCATCAGCTTTTGATCCACGAGCAGCCTCACCGTCTGGCTAAAAAAGTGAATCCGTGGCCGTTGACCGCAGGCAATATCATGACCATTGAGCCGGGTTATTACCTCGCAGGACAATACGGTATCCGTATTGAAAATCAGGTTGAGATCGTAGAAAGCCGCTCTGGATTCTGTAAGTTCTCCACGCTGACGCTGGTGCCCATCGACCTGAATCTGGTGGAGTTACATCTGTTGAGTGACGCAGAGAAACAATGGATCGATGACTACCATCAGCAGGTCAGAGAAACGTTGTCTCCGCTGGTGAACAGCGAGGCGCGTCCGTGGCTGTTTGCCGCAACGGCCCCCATTCGGGTACAGGCGAATTAAGCCTGAATAAGAAAGCAAAAAGCCCGCTAAAAAGCGGGCTTTTCTAAATCTGGCTCCTCTGACTGGACTCGAACCAGTGACATACGGATTAACAGTCCGCCGTTCTACCGACTGAACTACAGAGGAATCGGTGTGGAGGCATATCTTAGCGGCGAAATTTTTTTTGTCAAACCCCATTTCCCCCATAACGGTTCATTTGCCGTTTCTCTCAACAATTTGTAGCAATTGCAGACATTTTTCCTGGAAAAAACTTTGCAGCTTTTCTGTTTCTCCCTCATCATTTGAAATGAAGTTTCAACTTTCTCTTTAAGGTCCACTTTGAACGTCTCCGCCGCATTACGCCGGGCTGTATCCCGCACACCCTGGTATGCCAAACGCAAGAGTTATAAAGTTCTTTTCTGGCGTGAAATCACCCCGCTCGCTGTTCCTATTTTTCTTGAAAACACCTGTGTCCTGTTAATGGGGGTATTAAGTACCTTCCTGGTCAGTTGGCTGGGCAAAGAGGCTATGGCGGGCGTCGGGCTTGCCGATAGCTTCAACATGGTCATCATGGCGTTTTTTGCCGCTATCGATCTGGGGACTACGGTCGTGGTGGCATTTAGCTTGGGTAAACGCGATCGGCGACGTGCCAGAGCCGCAGCGAGGCAATCGCTGGTGATCATGACGCTTTTTGCCATCGTGCTGGCGGCTGTAATTCATTATTTCGGTGAGCAGATCATTGATATTGTGGCTGGAGAAGCCACCCCAGACGTGAAAGCCCTGGCGCTGACCTATCTGGAACTGACGGTCATCAGTTATCCTGCGGCCGCGATCGCGCTGATTGGTAGTGGCGCGTTACGCGGGGCGGGTAATACCAAAATCCCGTTACTCATCAATGGTGGCATGAATATCCTGAATATCATTATCAGCAGTATTTTGATTTACGGGATTTTTTCATGGCAGGGGTTGGGATTTGAGGGGGCCGGACTGGGGTTGACCATCTCCCGCTATATTGGCGCTGTCGCCATCATCTGGGTACTGATGATTGGGTTTAACCCGGCATTGCGTATCACGCTAAAAAGCTACTTTAAGCCGCTAAATTTCGCCATTATCTGGGAAGTGATGGGCATTGGCATTCCGGCAAGTATTGAATCGGTTCTGTTCAATAGCGGAAAACTGCTAACGCAAATGTTCGTTGCGGGGATGGGCACCAGTGTCATCGCCGGTAACTTTATTGCGTTCTCGATTGCTGCGCTGATAAACCTGCCGGGAAACGCCCTAGGGTCGGCATCAACCATTATTACGGGCAGACGACTGGGTAATGGTCAAATGGCGCAGGCGGAAATTCAGCTACGCCATGTGTTCTGGCTTTCCACCATCGGATTAACGGCAATCGCGTGGTTGAGCGCGCCCTTTGCCGGAATAATGGCATCGTTTTATACCCACGATCAGGATGTAAAAGATGTAGTGGTGATCCTGATTTGGCTGAACGCAGCATTTATGCCTATCTGGGCGGCATCCTGGGTTTTACCTGCCGGATTTAAGGGCGCACGTGACGCCCGGTATGCCATGTGGGTTTCGATGTTGGGGATGTGGGGATGCCGTGTCGTCGCAGGTTACACGTTGGGGATTGTTCTTGGCTGGGGCGTAGTGGGTGTCTGGATGGGGATGTTCTTCGACTGGGCAGTCCGTGCGGCTCTCTTTTACTGGCGTATGGTGACCGGACGATGGCTCTGGAAATACCCTCGCCCGACGCATGAAAAGTGTGTAAAACAACCGAACGCGTGTGAATAAACGGCGAAATGGGGAAAATTTCGGCAAACGATCAAGTTTGTGCATTCAGGCTTTGACAATGACGATGGGCGTCGCTAATATTCGCCCCGTTCACACGATTCCTCTGTAGTTCAGTCGGTAGAACGGCGGACTGTTAATCCGTATGTCACTGGTTCGAGTCCAGTCAGAGGAGCCAAATTTAGAAAAGCCCGCTTTTTAGCGGGCTTTTTGCTTTCTTATTCAGCCTTAATTCGCCAGTATGACCCTCATCCCCGGCGTAGGCGGATACGGTAGGTTTGCGCACCCGACCAAATACTGATGTCGGGTGAATGGCTAATTTAGAAGTTGTATTTAATGCCAAGACGGTAGCGCATTTCCATTTCGTCTTTTTCGTGGTTGGTGTTGTAACGAGGAACCACGCCTATTTCAGTATAAGGTGTCCAGTTTTTGTTGAGCGGTAACGTCGCGACGACATTATACAACCAGTAATTATGATCCCCTTTGTAGTCCTCATAGTTTGTAAAGCGGTATTCATAGTCACCCGTTACGGTAAATTTATCGCTGACGTAGCCAAACTCCCAGTTGAACTGGTTATAATTTTTGTTATCCACTGATGATTTTTCATCAACCTGAATCCCCGGACGCCAGCGAAATGTTGTCACCCAGCTATCAGTAATTTTATAAATAGCTTTAATCTGCGCACGATAGCCAACAAAGGTATCACCATTATCCAGATTCAAAGCCGGAGCAAGGGTTAATTTATCCGTTATTTTAAAATTACGCCCAAATTCCCACTCGCTGCCATTGCCACTGTAACCACCATTGCCTTCTTTAAATCCATCAGACGTTACTTTTGTACTTTCTGCCTGTTTACCTTCCACACTAGCAAAATACCCATCCTTGGTAGTGTGACTCAGTTTCAGGCGATCTGCATTAGTTTTACTGTCGGCTTTATATTCATGCCGATAGTCGAGTGTTACCGCACCAGCAGAAAAAGAGAGAATAATAATAGACAGGGTACTCAATTTAAAAAAATTGTTCATAAACACTCCATATTTTAAACATAAGAAATCTGTCGTATGGGCATTTCTGCCCATACTTTATATTCACAATTTGTCGTTATTATCAGATGGCGATTAACCCCGTGGGGTTAACTCTTCCTTGACGGACTTTGCGACTTCTTCGGCGATTGTTGATGACAGCCCTGTATAGTTATTAGGTTCCAGAAATGTCAAAATCTCATCCGTTGTAAATAAACCTGAAATTTGAGGGTCTTCACACAGCAGTTTAGAAAAACTGGATTTTTCATGTATTGACTGCATTGCCAGTGAATACATTTTTTCATGGGCCTTATCTTTTCCCAGAACGGCAGCAAGCTTCATCATTATGAATTCGCTATTATCCAGACCGCTATTAATACCAGCATTGCGGCACATCTGCTCCCGGTTAACATGCAGCGTTCGGGTGAGCTCCTCCGCGCGTAAAATAATTTCTGTCATTAACGCCAGCGCTTCATGTAACGATGATTCCAGTAACATATAAGAAGAGCTGTCTGCTTCGTAGGGACGACTTGAAGAGTTGAGCATGACAGAAGAAAGTGAGTACAGTTTCTGTGCGTTAGCGATAATGCCTTTAGCAAGCTTTGGATTGACCTTATGAGGCATCGTGCTGCTGCCAACCGTTCCGGTCGTAAATCCTTCACCCAGCTCAGCAATTTCTTCCAGTGACGTACTGTAAACTTCCTCGGCGATCTTGTGGCAGCAACTGGCCAGCAATGAAAGCACCTGAACATACTCAACTTTATGGTTGGCGATATTGCGAGAAGGAACGCGCATCTCAGACATACCCAGCAGTTCAGCCATGCGAGTTTGTACCTGCCGCCCAGCTTCACCACTTGAGTTGAAGGCGCCTACGGCTCCCCCCATCATGATGCGAAATACCCTTTTTTCGCATTGTTCCATGCGTTCCAGCATCATCTGGAATTCATCGATCCATACCGCAACCTTAAAGCCAAACGTAATGGGAATAGCGTGGCGGCCATGAGTTCGTCCTGGCATGACGGTATTCGCTTCACGGGTGGCGATCTCTGCAAGATTAAGCAGAATCTCTTCAATAACCGTTTTGAATTTAACGTGTACCTTCTTCATTACCAGCAGTTGCGCACTCTGCTGAATATTTTGTGTGGTAACACCATAGTGAACAAATTTTCCACTATCCGCCGGACAAGCTTTTACCAGCATTTTGAGAAAGGGCACAAAGCCATGCCCTATTTCTCTTTGCAACTCATTAACGGTGTTAATATCGATGTTTTCAATACGACACGACTGGATGATTTTTTTGGCATCATCTGCCGGAATTATTCCTATTTCACTCTGAGCTTTTGCCAGCGCGGCTTCAATATCCAGCCAGGAGCGGAATTTTTCTTCTTCGGTTAATAACGCTCTGATCCCGCGATCATCCATCGTTTTTGTTTTTGAATCGTATAAAGCACTCACGATTTATTCCTTATTAATCATTTGCCAGCAATCTTATCGACAATCGCGTTCTTTACAAACTCGACGTGTGGACCGAAAACAACGTGGATATGGTTATTTTTAGGAATAAATATTCCTGAGGATCCTGCATTTTTTAGCGTATCAGTCTGTACCTTACCCTGGTCTTTTAAATCGATACGTAAGCGAGTTACGCAGTTATCAACATTCTTAATATTGTCACTCCCGCCAAGTCCTTCTAATACCAGAGTGGCAATTTCCGGATAACGTTTTTCTTTCAACAGGTTATTGTTTCTGATCTCTTCTTCACGGCCCGGCGTCTGGATTTTGAATTTTTCAATCGCAAAGCGGAACACCACATAGAAGACGACAAAGTTCACCGCCCCCAGGATAACGAGCTGGACCCAGTGGGTGTTTTCATACAGCAGTCCAAAGATGCCGAAGTCAAAAATGGTGCCACGAATATAGCCAATGGAAACATCAAGGAACGCCAGAGGGATGGCCATCACCCCACATAGCACGGTGTAGATAAAGAACAGACCTGGCGCGATAAACAGGAATGAAAACTCCAGCGGTTCCGTCACGTTGCCGAGGAAGGCGGTCAACACGATGGTCAGGATCATCCCTTTAGCAATAGGACGGTTAGCCTTAAACGAGGCGTGATACATTGCCAGGCCAATAGCCGGAACACGGAAGAGCGTATTGAGCATCTGACCAGCGCCCAGGTAAGCGGTGAGTTTAGGCATCAATGACCAGCTCGGATCGTTAGGGCCAAGCTCAAAGAGGATCTTATTGGTGGCATTGAGAATACCGGTATAAGTTTCCCCATTAATCAAGTAGGTCCCGCCTGCTTCGGTAAAGCGCAGCACCGAGGCCAGCACATGATGGAGGCCGAAAGGGATCAGAGTACGGTGAATAAACCAGTACACACCGACGCCAAACGTGTCGTTCATCATAATGAATGAGATGCTGGTCAGCGCGGTGGTGACCCCACTCCACACGAAAGGAATCAGCAGCCCAACAGGGATCATGTACAGGAAAGTGATGATCGGGACTGACTTCTTACCGCTGAAGAAAGCAAAAGCCAGAGGAAGCTGCAGCCGGTAAAATCGGTCGGTCACTTTTGCAGCCACCAGCCCGGAAATAATCCCCCCCATCGCTTCAATCTTCAGCGTTTGTATGCCAAGTACCAGACCCTGGCCTACAGAAGAGAGGTCGCCCTTGGCTAACGCGCCATTCACCTTTAGCCAGACGTTCATCACGATGGTGAGCGTCAGGTAAGCCAATACCGCAGAGAATACTGCAATACCCTTCTCATTTTTGGAAAGCCCATAGGCAACCCCCATGGCAAACAATAACGGGATATTGTTAAAGACGATCCCGGTAATGTCCCTCATACTCTCCAGTATCATTTTTATTACATCGTTACCAAGGAACGGTAACTTATTTATCATATAAGACTGGCTCAGCGCAGCACAGATACCCATTATCATCCCAATCGGTGCCATCACCGCTATTGGCAATAATAGTGAGCGTCCAAATAGCTGTATGCCGTCTTTAAATTTGTCCATCTTCATTGGCTATACTCTGTCTTAATTAATCAGTAATTTTAACTATTTGACCCTATTGTCATCTGCGGGCACATCAACATTCAAGGTAACTTGATGTAATAAAGCTGCGACAATAAGTTTCCGTGAAAACACGATAAAGTGAATGTGTGAGCATCATCTCACTATCAATTTCTACATATTGACATGAAGGTTAAACCAACTGAGATTGTGCGCATAAAAAGGAGGTGATTATTAGCATTAACCAGTATGACATTGCTTTTCTTAGCTTTATGCAAGATAAAGGACAGTTGGCATTTACGGATATTCCTGAGCATTTTCCAGGAAAGAGCTTACTCACGTTAAAACGCAGCGTCGCAAACATTAATTATTACCTTAAAACAGAGCGTATTACCATTCATGCAGACTCTTTTGTCTGCGATCTCACTTATGCTGATTTGCTTGCATTTTTATCAAATCTTAAAGTCAAAGACTATAACTCATCCGTTGAAGAGAGGATTAAACTTATTCTCTTTTACGCATTTCTTTATACGACGGTAAACACATCCCGACTCTATGAAGAGATTGGCATTAGCTTAACGACGAAAAAGAAAGATTTGAAAATACTGGAAAATTATTTATCAGCACGAGATTTGAAATCTGAAGTTGTCAGTCGTAAAGGGATAAGAATTACGGGTAATGAAACAGCCTGGCGGATTCTTATTATGGAGATCCTTGCATCCATTTGCGAACTGAATCACGAGGCATCCCTGGTCGGGCGCGCCGCTAACGATGTCTATGAAAGGTTGATGTTTTCCCGTTTTAGTCAACAATCGCAAGCCTTACCTGAGGTGGTGGACAGGTTTCATGCTGTTATCCGCGATGAGCAACTGGCGCTCTCCTACCCCGGCAAAAAATTGCTCTATATCTGGCTGCTGCTAGAGGCGATCCGTGCTCCTGAAAGTCATGTCACTCCCTGTGATATCCCCGTACTACTGCCGCTTTGTCCTCACAAGGCATACAGTGCGGAAGAGCAACTGAGGCACTATTTTATCCACTCACTCGATCAAAACAGTACGGAACTGCCACTCATCGATTTGCGTCTGTACGCGACTCTGAGAGCATTTTTTACTGACGTGAGTAAAAATATCATTACTACAATAATCTACCCTGATGCGCTTCTGCATGAACTTTATCAGTATATTCAGAAATGCATTTTGCGCAGTATTCTTGGTTACAGCCTATTTGATAACAATCTATCAAGTACGGAGAAACACTATCCCAACCTTTTTCATATTGTTCAGCAGTCAATTCAGGTTTTAGAATCGGCATACCAACTTAATCTTGATAAAAATCAGCTATCGACAATAACCCTGATAATAAAAAAACATATCAACAGCAGCAAGTTATCGGGTAGAAACAGAAAAACAGTTATCATAGTAACAAACTCTGCTGTAGAAAAGATTGACTTTTTTATCAGCCATCTCAAATTTCATCTGGATATCGATGTAAAAGAATCGATTAACATTCATGAAAAAGAACGGCTAAAAGATTTAGATGCCGATATTGTCGTCACCTTCTCAAACCGTATTTCATGGTTGCTGAATGAGATGAACGTTGACCATATTAAGGTAAATTATCACCTCAAGGATAACGACATCCGGGTTTTTATCGCTCATGGTTTCTCCAGCAATCTCAATAGAAAACTGTCCACTCACGATTTTTTAGATGCTATTGAAGGAAAGTCGAGAGAGGAGATCCATGAACTTCTTAAGCGGAACTATATGAATTATTTTACTTAATTCTCGTGACAGATTAAATTTTAGAGGCCAACCATAATCACTAAAAAACAGGGCCTGGGGATTTCTGAAAAGCAATGCTAGTGTCTGATTTATTACCGCCATAACATCTGGCGGTAATTTGTTTTTCTGCTACTGCCGTTATTCAGGCGCATCATTTATTGATTGATGGAACCGACATTAATATTCACCGGCATTCCGGAGCGACGCTCCAGTTCATGGTTGACCCGGCTGGCATCAACGCCACCGCTCGTCATGAAGGTGCGTAGCGCAGGCGTTACCGGCAGCGGGACTTTTCTGTCAGATTCATATTCGGCGCGATTACGTGACAGCGGCTCGTGAACTTCAAGCCAGCGGCTACCGTCCGGCTCTGTGGTGTATTTCACCGGCTGGTCGATCAGTTGCACACGCGTACCCACCGGCACGTTGTCGAACAGATACTTAATGTCATCGTTACGTAAGCGGATACAGCCCTGACTTACACGCAGGCCAATGCCAAAATTGGCGTTCGTGCCATGGATGGCGTACAGCTTACCGATATAAATGGCATACAACCCCATCGGGTTATCCGGTCCCGCAGGAACGAACGCGGGCAGACTCTCCCCTCTCCGGGCATACTCACGTCGGGTATTGGGGGTTGGACTCCATGTCGGCGCTTCCTGTTTACGCTGTACCGATGTCACCCAGTTGCGCGGGGTTTCTCGCCCTGCCTGACCAATGCCGATGGGCAGAATTTCAACCGTATTTCCCCCACTCGGATAATAGTAGAGACGCATTTCCGCCACGTTAATCACGATGCCCTCACGGACCGTGGCGGGCAAAATGAGCTGTTGCGGAATAACGAGAGTCGACCCGGACCTGGGTAGATAGACATCCACTCCAGGGTTCGCTTCCAGCATATTGCTCAATCCCAGACCGTACTGAGCTGCAAATGTCTCCAGCGGTTGGGTATTTTTATCCGGTACTATTATCGTCAGCGGGGCGCCCACCAGGCGACTTCCGTCAGGCGGTAGCGGGTAAGTCACCGCCATGGCGATCTGGCTGGTCAATAGCATGACCAGAGAGCAAAACAATTTCACACGAGGCATCATTTCCCTTTCCTCAGTCGCGGCAGGTGTCAGTTAATTATAGCTTTTTGATATACGATGGGTGTTAACGAAGGACTGTTCACTTGCAAGAGTGTAACAATAAACGGGTTTAAAAAGGAAACCCCCACCTGTAAGCGGGGGTTGCAGGGAGTGACTACGCTTCTTTACCGTCCGGCAGTTCGATATTGCTGTCTGCCAGATGCCCCATATTGCTGTACATCGCACAGGCCGCCTCAACGATCGGCATGGCCAGGGCTGCGCCACTGCCCTCACCCAGTCGCATCCCCATATTCAGATACGGGTCCAGTTCCAGATGCGCCAGCGCAATCCGCGCCCCTTTCTCCGCCGAAAAATGGGAAGGTATCAAATACGGCTTAATCTCAGGAGCAATCCGACAAGCCGCCAGCGCCGCAGAATAAGAGAGGAAACCATCCATCAGTACGGGTAATCCGCAGGACGCCGCGCCAAGCATCACGCCAGCCATACCAACCAGATCAAATCCGCCCACTTTGGCCAGCACATCAATACCGTCACGCGAGTCAGGCTGATTCACGCTAATGGCACGACGCACCACATCCACTTTATTCCCCACTTTAGACAACGGGAGATTGGCCCCAATCCCGACTACATCCTCAGCATCGTTTCCGGTCAGCACGCTCACGATTGCCGCAGCCGGGGTGGTATTCGCCATCCCCAACTCCCCAACACCAAACAACGTCACGCCGTTCTGTGCCAGTTCCTGGGTATACCGAATCACTTCCAGCAGTAACTCTTCGGTTTGCGTGCGGCTCATTGCCGGCCCTGTGGCGATATTGCCGCAGCCACGCGCCACGCGCATGTTTACGACGCCAGGGATCGGCTCACAGTCAATCCCGACATCGACCACATGTACCTTTGCGCCCGCCTGTGCGGCCAGCACACAGACGCCGGTCGTTCCCCGCAGCATATTCGCAGCCTGAACCGCAGTCACCACTTTAGGCGAGACAGCAACCCCTTCATCCCATACGCCGTGATCCGCGCACATCACCAACATCGCTTTCTCACCCACGTGAGGAACGCCGTTGAGACCCGGCATTCCGGCCAGTTGCACAGCCAGCGCTTCCAGGCGACCGAGACTGCCTGGCGGCTTGAGCAAACCGTCAATATGTTGCTGCGCACGCGACATCGCATCACCGTCAATCGGTGGGATCGCACGGAGTACTGAGGATAAAGTCTGCATAAGGGTTCT
Source organism: Citrobacter sp. R56 (assembly GCF_016811995.1). GTDB lineage: Bacteria > Pseudomonadota > Gammaproteobacteria > Enterobacterales > Enterobacteriaceae > Citrobacter_D > Citrobacter_D enshiensis. Next base: position 1,798,101 of record NZ_CP069159.1, on the reverse strand, counting down.
CATTGTGTTGGCTGACTCACAGCAGAGCCAGCAGGAAGATTAACTCACCAAGTTCGATAGCCGCGCCCAGCGTATCGCCAGTTTGTCCACCCAACGTACGTTTAAGTAATTGACCAAGAATGAAAATCGCCACCATGGTGACCACTATCGCCGCCAGCCCTTGCATACCCGGCAGCAGCACGGCGGCCAAAATCGCCGCTAAACCTAGCGTGACGCAGGTCTGTCGCCCGGTGACTTTGCCGATAAACACATTGCCCAGCCCTTCTTCGCGGGCATAGCGATGACGGTACATCAGCAATACGGCAATGCCTCGCCCTGCGGCACAGGCAGCGACCAGCGACGCCAGTACAGGCGTTCCCCGCAGCGCCAGTTCACTGACTACCAGCACCTTCGCCAGCAAGACAAAAATCAGAGCCAGTCCGCCATGCGTTCCCAGACGACTGTCACGCATGATCTCCAGCATGCGTTCCCGGCGACGCGCAGAAAATACGCCATCGCAGGTATCGGCAAGGCCATCCAGATGGAAACCACCCGTTAAGAGCGCCAGCGTCAGCACCGCAAACAGTGACGCCAGAGGAATGCCGCACCAGGGTTGCACAGCCATAAACACCAGCCCACTTAACCCACCCAGCACCAGACCAATCAGCGGAAACATCACAATGCCGCGTGAATATTGATCGAAATCCAGCCCCTGCGACCAGCGGACGGGAACGGGCAAACGACTGATAAACGAAAGCATTGCCCAGAACAACTTACTCATTTAATTTTGACTCCAATACCTGACACCACCAGCCATACCTCATCGGCAGCGCTGGCAAGACGTTGGTTAACCCGGCCGGCAATATCGCGAAAATGGCGCGCCAGACGGTTCTCCGGGACGATGCCCATCCCAACTTCGTTGGTCACCAGCACCACGTTTGCAGGACAGCGCTGGCAGGCAGCAATCAGCGCGTGGACCTCGTCCTCAATGGCGCGTTCCATCGCCGCATAATCCCAGCTATCGGGATCGCTCTCGCCCCCCAACGCAAACAGCATGTTGGTCACCATTGTCGTGATGCACTCCAACAAAATGGCCTCATCGGGATCGTTTTGCGCCGTTATCAGCTCATCAAGCTGTTGCCAGCGTTCGGCGGTACGCCAGTGCGCCGGTCGTCCGTCCCGATGATGTTGAATTCGCGCCGCCATCTCTTCGTCAAAGACCTGAGACGTTGCGATGTATAACACCTGCGGCGAATCCGCAATCAGCGCTTCGGCATGTCGGCTTTTTCCACTGCGCGCTCCGCCCGTTACCAGAATCATCATACAGGCTCCTGATGTTGTTGCATGATTTGATAAATCTTATCAATATCAATATGTTCACGCATCCCTTCTGCCAGCAGATCGAACTGCTGCAATTTGTACTGCCCATACTGAAAAGTCATATCCAGGGGTTCCAGGCCTTTACGCACGCGCAGGCCATTGAGCAGAGCACGGGTAAAATCATCGCTATCAAACAGGCCATGCAGGTAGGTGCCAAACGCCAGTCCATCCTCTGTCACGGCGCCATCCGCCACATCTTGCCCGTTTTTTTGCAACTGCATCACTGAACGGCTGTCCTCGTTCAGCGTGGTTTCACCCATATGAATTTCATAACCACGTACGGGTAAACCTGAAGCCGCAGCCAGCCATCCGGGCAGCGCAGACGACATTGTCGCTTCTACCTGGGTCGTGGTTTTATGCTGCGCAAAATGGGTGACGGTGTTGAGTAAGCCAAGCCCCGGCAGCGTGCCCAGCCCGGACTCCACGTCATCAATGATGGTATCGCCGAGGATCTGGTAGCCGCCGCAAATGCCCATGATGGGCACGCTGCGTTGATGTGCCTGTAAAACAGCATGCGCCATACCGCTTTCGCGCATCCACACCAGATCGCCCAGCGTATTTTTACTGCCGGGCAGGAGAACCAAATCGACGGTTTCCAGCTCTTCAGGATGCCGCACGTAGCGTACCCGGACATCCGGTTGGGCTGCCAGCGCGTTGAAATCGGTAAAATTTGAGATGTGCGGCAGTTGAACAACTGCAATATCGATATCGCGTTTTTCGGTGCGCAGATATTTCCCTTTTTGCAGCGCCACGCCATCTTCATCTTCCAGATCCACATCCAGCCAGGGCATGACCCCCAGCACCGGCACCCCGGTCAATGACTCAATTTGTTCAATGCCGGAGTAAAGCAGCGCCACATCACCTCTGAATTTGTTGATGATGACCCCTTTCACTCTGGCGCGTTCATGGTCGTGCAGCAGGGCCAGCGTGCCATAAATGGAGGCGAAGACCCCGCCCCGATCGATATCCGCCACCAGGATCACCGGGCATTTTGCCATCTCCGCCATCCCCATATTGACGATGTCGCGATCGCGCAGGTTTATCTCTGCCGGGCTGCCCGCCCCCTCCAGCACGATGACGTCATGTTCCTGCGCCAGGCTGGTATATACCTCAAGGATCTGTTCCCGTAGCCGCGGTTTATATTCGTGGTAGCTGACGGCATCCATATCGGTGGCGACTTTACCCATCAGTACCACTTGCGCTTTGCGATCGCTGGTGGGTTTTAGCAGCACCGGATTCATCCGCACGTCGGGTGTGATCCCTGCGGCCTCCGCCTGAAAGATCTGCGCACGGCCCATCTCTTTGCCATCCGGCGTGATACCGGAGTTCAGCGCCATATTCTGCGATTTAAAAGGCGCCGTACGCAGACCGTCCTGATAAAAAATACGGCACAGTCCTGCCACCAGCACGCTTTTACCCACATCAGATGCCGTTCCCTGCAACATTATTGCCTGCGTCATGACGCCTCCTTCAGTGCGTTCTCTCGCATACGACTAAAAAATTCAGCTTCGGTTTTACACAGCGGCAGACCCAATTGGGCATGCAGTTTCACCAGCCAGGGCTGCGTTAACCCAGCTTGTTCGATTAATTCAGTTCGGGAAAATACCTCGCCCGGCTCGCCGTGCGCCAGCACTTCGCCACGGCGCAGGACATATACCGCATCGCTGACTTCATAAATGAGATCAATATCGTGGCTGGAGATGACGACGTGATTCCCCTGCGCCACAATCCGCTTGATGATGTCGATCATTTGCGTTCTGCCAGCAGGGTCAAGACCTGCCGTCGGTTCATCCAGCAACAAATAACGGGCCTGTAAAACCATCGCCCCCGCAATCGCCACCCGTTTTTTCTGCCCGTGGCTTAAACACTGGATCGGTTGATGGCGAAAATGCTGGGCATCCACCAGCGTCAGCGCATCCTCAACACGTCGGGCTATCTCGGCTTCCGCCACGCCCAGATTACGCAGGCTAAACGCAATGTCGCTATCAATGTCGGTATAGAAAATTTGCTGATCGGGGTCCTGAAAGACGGTAGCTACCTGCTGGCGCAACGCCAACAGGCCGCGCTTACTGTAATCCAGCGGTTTCCCCTGCCACAGAACCGCCCCTTTTTGTGGGCGCAGAAGGCCGCTCAGGTTCATAAACAGCGTCGATTTCCCGCAACCATTTGCGCCAACTAATCCGGTCACAGAATGCGCGGAAAAATCCAGCGTGAGCCCTTTGAGTACCTGCTCATCCTGATAGCGAAACCAGAGCTCTGTCGTGGCAAGCATGCTTTTCCTTACAGGTGAAAATCACCCTGATACAGTTTGATATCCAGCGTGGTAGCCATTTGCTGATAGCGGATCAGCACGCGAGTAAACAGTAATCCGACCAACATCGCCAGAGAACGGTAACTTTTCGGCAGACTACGATAACCAAAACGCAGCGTTTGCGCGCGATGAATGGCAAGCGCCTCGTCTAACAGAATAAAAATGAAGCGCCAGGTCAGCAGGATCTGCTCGGTGAGCAGTCGCGGCACACGCGCGCGTTTAAGCAATACAATCAGCTGTGGAAACGGTAGATTCAACACCAGCCAGAACGTTGCCGCCAGTGCGGCCAGGCTACGCCAGAAGGTTTCGTTAGCGGTGATAAGTCCTGAAGAGGTAATCCCCAACCAGTAGGGTCCAACAGGCAAACTGACCAACAGCGACTGGGGATCGCGGCTTACGCTAAACAGAATCGTCACCACCCCAATCACTAAAAAACCAAAGGGCAAGGCCATCCACCGGCACCAGCGCCATACCGAGAGGCGTAACAACCAGCAGGTCAGTCCTGCAGTAAGCAAAAGCTCAATGCCCTGCCCCCAGGGAGGCAGGGTGAACGCCAGCGTCATCATCACCGCCCAGAGCAAAAACTTTCGCTCCGGTGATACATGAAACCAGCGACTCTGGTAGCTAAGCCTGTCAAGCCCGGTCATCACGACGTTGTCTGCCTTTGCAATAACCCAGAATGTAGAAAATCACTGCCGCGCCAAGCGACCCCTGCAGGGTGAACAGCAAACTTTCGATTTCACCACTGGCCGGTTCATACAGTGGCTCGAACCAGGGTTTATAATCCGGCGCAATGGCCTGGATCTGGCTTTCAGCCTCTCCATCAGAACCGCCGTATTCGCCGCCATGATTAATGAAGAACGGCAGGATCACCAGGGCTATCACCATGCTCAACAATATCAGCGTCTTTTTCATCCTAATGTCCTTGTGCGGTAATCAACCGCCGCTTGGTCAACTGGTCGTAGATCATGACGGTTAACAACCCTTCCGCGATCGCAATCGGAATCTGTGTTAGACAGAAAATGCCCATAAATTTGACGATGGATCCTGGCGCGCCCGCCTGCGGGTCCGGGAAGGCGACCCCAAGCTGCACAGAGGTGACGAAATAGGTCACCAGATCCGCCAGCATCGCGCACAAGAAGACCCCAACATCGCGGCGTAACCCTGCGCGACAGGCCATTTGCCACACCAGATATCCCACAACCGGCCCAATCACCGCCATCGACATGCCATTCGCACCCAACGTGGTCAACCCGCCATGCGCCAGCAACAATGCCTGGAAGAGCAGAACGATCGCGCCAAGCACCGCCACCACGCCGGGCCCGAACAGAATGACCGCCAGCCCCACGCCGGTCGGATGTGAACAGCTCCCGGTCACGGAGGGAATTTTCAGCGCCGAGAGTACGAAAATGAATGCCCCGCACAGCGCCAGCAGCACTTTTTGATGGTTATCTTCCTGGACAATCTGCCGCAGGCGAACCAGTCCGTACCACAGGCAAGGCAAAAACAGCAGCCACCATGCCAACGCCCACATCGGCGGCAGAAAACCCTCCATGATGTGCATCGCGAACGCCTGCTCGGGAACCACCATCAGCAATAGCGCCGCACCCAGCCCACTGAATGACAGTTGTTTCAGCTGTTTTTCGAGTATCATTCCTCATACTCCCACCGTTTATTGACCAGAATGGTCGAGAAGTAAGGCAGAGACTGCTCATCACTCACCTCATCCAGATGGCGCCAGCATTGCTCGCCAGGCAGGGTGGCTTCGGCCATCATCAGGGCGCAGTCCAGTAAGCCTTCCTGTTGCAGCAACGCTTTAATACGCGTGAATCTGCCGTACACCTTCATGAGCACCAGGCTTTCGTGCTGCTTTAGCGCCTGCTGAATTTCAGCTTCTGGTGCCGTACAGGAGATCACGGCCAGCGATTGCTGTTCCATTGCCAGCGGCGTTTTTGAGCGGGCAGCAATGGCGGCAAACGAGGTGACGCCAGGGACAATTTCCAGCCACTCCGGGTTGCCAATACGCTGCAGTAAAAAGACCCAGGTGCTGAACAACATGGCATCGCCCAGCGTGATAAAACCAACCTGTTTTCCGGCCTTAACTTCTTTGACCAGCGCGGCGGCGACCTCGTCCCAGACCGCCTCTTTTTCGGCGCTGTCGGCACTCATCGGGAAATGGCAGCAGCGCACCTCTGTCTGTTCGCCGATATATTCACGCACAATGGAGAGCGCCAGGCTGTCACCGCCTTTACGCCCGGCCGGGGCATATAAAATATCCAGTGAACCGAGGATCCGCGCCCCACGAACCGTGATCAGATCGGACGCACCAGGACCCGTGCTCAACGCATACAGTTTGCCGCTCATGCTGCTTCCTCCACTGCCATTTCCAGCGCGTGTTGCAGGTGCGCGACAAACATCGCGCGCACCGCCGGGTTTTCCCCCAGCCCGCTTAACCACGGCGTTGCCGGAATACCTGCGGCATTGAAGCGTGTTTTCCATGAGTCCTCTTCATCAGAGGCCATGTCGTTGATGGCGTGATCGCCCGCGACCAGCATCAACGGCATAAGATGCACACCGCTAACGCCTTCCTTGCTCAGACTCTCAATGAGAATCTCGACTTCCGGGTAACTCTCTACCGCCCCCACGCGAGCCGGAAAACCCTGCGCCGTCATCATATGGTCAAGGCAGGCATAGGCGGCGAACGCATGATGGCTGGCACCGTGTCCCATAAACACCACCTTTTCCGTTGTCTCAAGCGTGGGCATCTGTTGCTGCAAAGCCAGCATCAGTTGCGCGTAATCACGATGACTGCTCAATAACGGCGCGCCCAGCGTCAGGCGGGAAAACAGCGGGCGCATACTTTGCACTTCGCGCACGATTTTTTCGTATTCATCACCGTTAATGATGTGCAGAGACTGAATGGCAACGTCCTGATATCCCAGCGCGGCGAGTTTTTGCAATGCCTGCAACGGCGTGTCGATATCAATACCATCGCGCTGTTTAAGTTTGCGGATGATCATCCCGGAGGTGAAGGCGCGAAACAGATCTCTGTCAGGGCAACTGGCCGCCAAATCGCGCTCGCAGGCCACAATATTTTTCTCACAGGTGTCGTGATAGCTGGTGCCAAAACTGACGACCAGAAGTGCTTTTTTCATGTGTGACTCCTTAATCAGCGGCCAGCCAGCGTGCTAAACGCTGCGCAAATGCGGCCTGACTTTCCAGTAATTCGTCTCCCGTCACCAGCGGCGCCGGGCGGGTGATCACGATGCAGGGGATCCCTGCATCCAGACAGGGTTGAACTTTTTCCTGATAACCGCCTTCTGCGCCAGAGGCTTTTGTCACCACCACGTCGGCCTGACACTGGCGATAAAACGCTGCGTTAAATTCAGCGCTAAAGGGGCCGCAGAGGGCGAAGATCTCCCCTACGCCAAATCCCAGTTCTGCGCATTGCGCAATCACATCAGGAACGGGTAAGACACGGGCCAGCAATGTTTTTTCCGGCAGCCCTGCACGCCATTGCGCCAGGTCTTTACTGCCGGTGGTCAGCAGCACACGATCGCCAAACTTCTGCACCACATCACAGGCTTGTGCAATGCTCTGAACGGTATAAAGCAACGGGTGCGTCAGGTCGCTGAGTTGCTCCGGGCGCTGGTAGCGACTCAGCAACACGCCCGCCGCTTCGCAGGCGCGCATAATGTTACGGCTCACCACTTCGGCATACGGATGTGACGCATCGATCACCCAGCGGGTGCGGTTGTCCCGCAGCCAGGCGATCATCGGCTCCAGCTCCAGACGACCGCATCGCACCTGCCCTTTAATCTCCCCCGCCAGTTGCTGGCCAGTGGGGGTCGCCACTGACAGGGTGTAAGGGACGTTCGCCGCGTCCAGTTGCTGACACAGCGCCCGCGCATCGCTGGTTCCGCCCATCACCAGCACCTCGCCGTATCTCACAGCACGTAGCCTCTTGGCGTGATCATCAGACCATCCTGGATGTAGGTGGCTTTGTTACCGACAATCACCAGGCTGGTCATATCCACGGGTTCAAAGTCCATTCCGCCAAGCGTGCTCAGCCATTTCTCCTGTTTCTTACGTCCTGCCGACTTCACGACGCCAACCGGGGTTTCTGCGCTCTTACTGGCCGACAGTAATTCGAACGCGCGCGCCAGATGCCCTTCACGACCGCGACTACGCGGGTTGTAGAAGCAAATCACAAAGTCGGCTTCGCCTGCGGCAATAATGCGTTTTTCAATGACCGGCCATGGCGTCAGCAGATCGCTTAAGCTGATGTGACAAAAATCGTGCATCAACGGCGCGCCCAACAGAGACGCGGCCGCAATGCTGGCGGTCATGCCGGGCACCAGACGGACCTCAACCTCCAGCTTCTGCTTACTGACCAGTTCCAGCACCAGACCCGCCATGCCATAAATGCCGGCGTCGCCGCTGCTGATCAGCGCCACGTTATGCCCGGCCTGCGCCAGTTCAATCGCCGCCTGACAGCGTTCGATCTCTTTACACATGCCGGTTTTAATCACCTGCTTGTCGCCCGTGAAAGCTTTCACAAGGTGGGTGTAGGTTTTGTAACCGACAATAATTTCCGCCGCCTGTAGTGCCTCGACCGCTTCCATCGTCATCATTGCCTGCGAGCCAGGGCCTATTCCAATTACGGTTAACATCAGTGTGAAACTCCCAAAGTAATAGTCACGCCCTGCTCACGCAGGGTCTCGCCTAACAGTTGTCCATGGCTCAGCAGCCAGGCTGCCGGACCTGATACGCTCCCGACGCCCACCGTTTGACGCACAAACGACGAAGCAGGAAAGCGATGTTCGTGCTCACGCAGCGCGTCAGCGGAAAAGGTTTCGAAAGGAACACGACAACAGGAGGCCAGTTGAATCAGCCCCTGCTCGTCTTTTTTGAGGTTGACGCTGCCGATCGCTTTTAATGCCAGCGGATCGAGCCGCTGTGCTTCAAGCTGACGCGCCAACAGAGCGGCTAATAGCGGAAATGGCGTGTCCCGACGACAGCCAATCCCGGCGACAACCCGCTGGGGCACCAGTTTCCAGTGCTGTACTGGCAGAGCAGGTAAATCGGTGCGTAGCGTGATGCAAATCAGCGCATCCAGCTCCGGCAGTTGCTGCAGGTCGGTCACGATAATAAAGCCGCGTTTGTCACAGTGGCTGACCTCTTCGGCTAACGCGTCATCCCACCACAGCCCCACCCGCCGCTGGCTGACCAGCATTTGATTAACAATTTTCACGGCCGTGCGAAAATCATTCATTCGGGCGTTAAGCTGGAACGCCAGCGTATCCAGCGCAGCCATATCGTTAACATCGGTCGCGGTGGTAATCACCGGATCGGCGCCCAGCATGCCCGCGAGGTAACGGGTGAGCGCATTGGCGCCACCGGCATGACCGGAGAGCAGGCTGATCACATGCTGCCCGCGCTCATCGATGACGACGACCGCCGGGTCGCTGAATTTGTCATTCACCAGCGGTGCGAGCACGCGTACTGCAATACCGGTCGCGCCAATAAAAATCAGCGCCGAATATTGAGCAAACGCGTCCCGTGCCGTACTGGCAAATCCGTCAGTAAACGGCACAAACCCCTCTTCCAGCAATTTCTCACTGGTAAAGCAGGTCAGCGGCAGCATTGCCGCCAGCCGTTTCGCCAGCATGACTCCGCCAGGCGTCAAACAAAAAAGCGCAATAGACTCAGGCTTTACGGTATTCATGGCTAAAGTCCGCAGCATAAAGTCTGGAGTAGTGATATTCATCACCGAGGAAATTCCCCACCAGAATGAGCGCCGTTTTGCGGATCCCCGCGTCACGAACTTTGTCGCCAATGTCTGCCAGTGTGCCGCGTACGGTCTGACTTTCCGGCCAGGTCGCTTTGTAGATCACCGCCACAGGGGTTGTTGCCGGGTATCCACCTTCAATCAGACGCTCCGCGACCCGGTGAATACGCTGGACGGAAAGATAAATAGCCATTGACGTCTGGTGGCTGGCAAACGCTTCCAGTTGTTCACGTTCTGGTACCGGAGTCCGTCCTTCCAGACGGGTAATAATGAGGCTCTGCGACACTTCCGGGACGGTATATTCCACGCCAAGCTCGGCGGCCGCGCCGAGGAAAGCACTGACGCCAGGCACCACCTGCCAGTCAATCCCACGACGGGTCAACTCTTCGCCCTGCTCGCGCACTGAGCCGTACAGTGATACATCGCCGGTTTGCAGACGCACCACCGTTTTTCCCGCCTTCACTCCGGCTTCCATCAGGTCGAGGATCTGTTCCAGGTGCAGTTCCGCGCTGTCGTGGCACTGGGCATCTGGCGGGCAGTAATCCAGTAATTCGGTATTGATCAACGAGCCTGCATAGATAACCACCTGCGCCTGTTGCAGCAAACGGTAGCCTTTGAGGGTGATCAGCTCACGGTCGCCAGGACCTGCGCCGACAAACCACACACTACGGGGATCAAATGTCTCAGACATGGTGTTCTTCCTTCTGACAGGCGATAACAAAAACAGGATTATTCGGTTTGAAATAGTGACCACTGCCGAGGGCAGTCAGTGACGAAACGTGTAGCTGTAGGCAATCCACGTCCTGCACGCCAATGTGCTCCAGATGCGCCAGCGCGGTATTGAGGTTTTCTTGCAGGATGAAGGTCATGACCAGGCGGCCGCCGCAGTGAAGCTGACGCATTGCCCAGTCAATCAGTTCGGTAAGGTGACCACCGCTGCCACCCATAAACACCGCATCGGCTTTCTCGGTCAGCATCATTGGCGCTTCACCCGGCAGGATATCAATGTTGCTGCAGGCGAAATGCTGGCGGTTTTCATCCAGCAGTCGCAGCGCTGCGGGATTGCGCTCAATGGCGGTGACATGCAGAGAAGGATGCTGCAGCGCCGCCTCAATCGAGACGCTTCCGGTTCCAGCGCCGACATCTATGAGATGGCTTGCGCGGTGCAATTCAAGTTTCGAGAGGGCGAGTGCGCGAACCACTTCTTTGGTCATCGGCACTTTCTCTCCACGTAGGAACAGCTCATCTTTCATCAAGGATCACCACTGCATTCATCTCATAGTCGCTGTTGACCTCACTGACGGGCAGCCAGTGGATCCGTTCGTTTTCCATCGCCAGGTTTTCACCGATCACCATCCAGCGATGTCCCTTACCGCGTTTCATTAACTGAGCCGCTATTTCGCGTGGGCCGCAGAGCGTGTCTGTCACCATCGCGACCTTGTTGTGCCGCGCCAGTTCGTCAAAACAGACGCTGCGCCCGTGGCTGCTGGTGAGCCACATATCATTCATGTCAACGCCTGACTGCGCACAGAGATACTGCACCGCGCTGATACCCGGAATAATCCGCACCCGCTCAAGACCAAAATGCGCCACCATCCGCGTGCCGATGCCGTAAAAAAGCGGATCGCCAGAGGCCAGTATCACCACGCGTTTATCATTCTGGCGGGCAACCCAGTCCAGCAGTTCCGCAATGTTGGCGCCGAGCACAAACTGTTCGCCGCTGAAATCAGGGAACTGTGATAAATGGCGTTTCCCGCCCACCAGGACGTCGGCTTGCGCCACCGCTTCCCGGGCGGCTGGCGTCATCAGATGTAGCCCTGCCGGCCCCATTCCCACCACCGTTAACATTGCATCTCCTTCGCAATCTCTTCGACCGGGCGGTTACTGCCGAGAACCTGATTCTCGAAAGAGAACATGATGGCGTCACAGCACGGCGGGTTTTTCGTAAAGCGCAGCATCTGCATGACGCGCAGACAAATTCGCTCGGCCAGATGCGGGTAAATACGCTGAAACCCGTAGGCGTCGATATGTTCCATCGCCGCTTCGGTGGTATCGCAGTCGCTGACGAGCGTCAGCAGTTCACGCGGAGCGCCAAGGAGCGCCAGATGCGCCACTAACGTTTCCATGCGGGCATCGGCGATATGACTGTGCGTATGGAAGATCCCAGCCGCGATTTTAATGAGCTTACCGGGGTGTCCCACCAGCACGATGTGGCGATACCCCAGTCGCACCGCCTCTTCAATCATGTATCCGACGAAATTGCTCATGGTGACGACGACCTGGGTGTCGATGCCCATCTGCTCGCGGACAAAACGTTCACCATGATTGCCAGGCACCAGCACAACCCTGTCCAGACCCGCTGCGCGTTTGATCTCCAGCTCCAGCGACAAGGAGCGCTTCCAGCTCTCTTCCGACATTGGCGTCACAATTCCTGTCGTGCCAATGATCGAAATCCCTCCCAGAATGCCGAGGCGTGAGTTGTAGGTTTTTTGCGCTCGCTCTTCACCTTCCGGGGCGAAGATTTCGATTTCTGCGCCACGCGCCGGACCAATGGCTTCACGTACTGCGGATTCAATGGTGTGCCGGGGCGTGCGGTTGATCGCCGCGCTACCGACAGGCAAACCGATACCTTTACGGGTGACCGTGCCTACGCCCTCTCCGCCCAGCAAGACGATCTCACCGGTTTCATTCAGCGTCACACGGGCAAAAATCAACATGCCGTGGGTGGCGTCCACATCATCTCCGCCATCCTTACGAATCGCGGCAATGGCCTGCTGCCCTTCAATGTGGGGAGACTCAACGTTCAGACACAGCGTCACCCCGGAAGGGGTAACGATAGAAACCTGATGAATCAAATGCTGGCGCAATACCATGAGTGCAGCGACTTTTGCTGCCGCCGTTGCACAGGATCCCGTGGTATACCCCTTGCGAAGCGCTTTGCCGTTGTGCCATACAGGGGCATCAAAGGATGCGTCGCTCATCGCGCCCCCTGCAGGTGGTACAACATGGCGTTCACGATGGCCGCAGCCACGTTGCTTCCGCCTTTGCGCCCCAATGCGGCGATAGCGGGCAGGTTGCTTTGCGTCAGCGCGTCTTTCGACTCTTCGGCACCCACGAATCCCACCGGTACACCGACCACGCCGCTGACGGCAACATCATGTTCAAGCAACCGGAACAATGCTGTTGGCGCATTGCCGAATACAAACACCTTCTCGCACTCTTCGGTAACCGCAATATCAACGGCAGCCATTGAGCGGGTGATCCCCTGCGCTTTTGCTGCACTCACCACGCGCGGGTCGCTGATGTAGCAGCGGCATTCACCGCCAAATTTGGCCAGCAGCGTTTTATTGATCCCGGAAAGCGCCATCGTGGTGTCGGTGTAGATAACGCACTGGCGCTGGAGTGCCGCACACAGATGCTCCAGCGCATCGCTGGAAAACCACAAGATGTCCAGCCAGTCAAAATCAGCCGTCGTGTGGATAACCCGTTTGATGATCGCTTCATGCAACGGGCTGGCAAATTGATAATCCGGGCGGGTTTCACGAATAATCTCACCAATGATGTCGAAACTTTTGGTTTCAATCGCCTGGGGTTGCTGGATGTATTGCATGTATTTCTCCTCAGGCCGCGCCAACTACCAGCCAGTGCGCCACCATAAACAGCGCAAGGGCCAGGGTCGAAGCTACCCACATCAATCGAATCGTTTGGGAAATGTCGTCTACATAAATGTCGCGCTGCGCGTCACCTATCCAGGGTTTCTCAACGCGCTGACCAAAGTAGTTATTCGGACCGCCCAGGCGAACGCCCAACGCCCCAGCCACGCAAGCCTCAGACCAGGCGCAGTTTGGGCTGCTGTGGTTGTAACGGTCGCGCCAGCCGATCTGCAGTGCGCGGGCGCCGTCCTGACGGCACAGCATTGCGGCAAGGCTGAGCAATAGCCAGCTCAGACGGGCAGGAAGGTAATTCGCCACATCATCTAGGCGGGCGCTGACCATACCGATAGCCCGGTATTTTTCATGCTTATAGCCCACCATAGAATCAAGGGTGTTGACCGCTTTGTAGGCCATGGCTAAAGGCGCGCCGCCAATCAACAGGAAAAACAGCGGCGCAATAATGCCGTCAACGGTGTTTTCCGCCACGGTCTCTACCACCGCGCGATTGATTTGATCCGGCTGTAACTGCGACGTGTCCCGGCCCACAATCCAGGCGAGCTTTTCCCGGCTTTCGGCAAGATTGCCAGCCCGCAGTGGACGTTCAACATCCATCGCGGCCTTTGCCAGGCAACGTCCCGCCAGGACGGTAAAGATCATCCAGACTTCAACCAACCAGCCAAACCAGGGGTGAATCATCGTCGCCAGCGTCAGTACGCCCCAGGAAACACCCCAGGTCACGCCGACCACCAGCACCCACATCACCGCGCCGCCAATCCGCAGCGCGCGCTCGCTATGGCAATAGCGTCTGACAAGGCGCTGAACCGAGGAGATTAAATTGCCTATCCAGCGCACCGGATGCGGCCAGTTTTGCGGGTCACCAATAATAAAATCGAGAAGCCAGGCTACGCCCCACGCCAGTAATGTCATAGCGACTCCCTGCCCGCAGCCAGCCAGTGGTTCAACATTTCCGGACGCTGTGCGAAATGGACGTGAAGGTAACTGGCAAAGGTATTTCCCACCAGCCAGCCGCCTGACCATTCCTGCAAGGTTTTACCGTCACGGACTTTACGACATGCCATCACGGCCGGTATTTCCGGGGTAAAATCCGAGTAGTGAAATTCATGCCCACGAAGCACATCGCCAGGCGCTGCCAGTAGTGTTTGCTGCCGGGCCTGCGCCTCGCAGTAGCCGAAGCGGGTAAGCCGTTTTCCCATCCGGCTATGGCCTGGAATAATATCGGCCATCTGATATACCGCCCCGGTTGCATCCTCCAGCGAGGTTCCCAGGTACATCAAACCACCGCACTCCGCATAGATAGCCACACCGCGCTGATGCGCTGCCCGCAATTGCGACAGCATTTCTCTGTTTTCGGCAAGCGCCGGCGCATGCAGTTCAGGATACCCACCGCCAAGCCAAATCATCTGACAGTCAGGAAGTTTGCGGTCATGAAGAGGACTAAAACGCGTGATACGGACGCCAGTACGCTCCAGCAGAGTGATGTTGTCCGGGTAATAAAAATTGAAGGCTTCATCATCCGCGAGCGCCAGCGTAAGCCCTTCGCCAGCGAAAGCGGAGGGTAATGTCGGCCATTCTCCTTCAGGCAGCGACGTGAGATGACTCAGCGAAAGCACCTGGTCGATATCCAGTGTCTGCTCGAGGGTACTGGCAAATTCCTGCCACGGTTGCTGATTGATAAGCGACTCTCGGGCGGTGACCAGTCCAAGATGGCGTTCAGGCAATGAAACGCCCTCAGCACGAGGGACATAGCCCAGAACGGGCACTGTGCAATAACGCTCAATTGCCGTTTTGAGGAGTTGGTAATGTGCTTCGCTATTAACGCGATTGACGATAACGCCCGCAATGTTGAGGTCAGGATCAAAGTGCTGGAATCCCATCACCATCGCGGCAATCGAGGTTGATACCGCTTTGCCATCCACCAGCAGAATAACCGGGCAACCCAGTTGCTTCGCCATTGCCGCCGTACTGCAATAATTGGGGTCGGTGCCGTAGCCGTCGTACAGCCCCATAACCCCTTCGATGACGGCAATGTCAGCCTGCTGCATATGTTCGCAAAACAAGGCATTAAGAACGGGCTCAGGGAGCATGAAACTGTCGAGATTGCGGGAGACCGTGCCACAGACCGCCGTATGCCAGCCCGTGTCGAGATAGTCAGGTCCCACTTTGCAGGGTTGTACACGCAGACCGCGACGTTTTAACAGACTCAGCAAACCCAGCGTTACCGTGGTTTTGCCACAGCCGCTTCCGGTACCTGCAAGAATAAATGCGTGAGAACGTGCCGCCATACCCTGATCCTGTTCAGGGTGGTAGGGGTGTAGAGATGCGCTTGTAACCCGTCTTCAGACGATACGCTTCCGATCAACCCACTTCCCACCGAAGTTGTTGGTAATGGCCGACAGGCAGGTCTTCTGGCTCAGCGTCATCCTCACCCGTCCTTCCCAATCTTACGATCAGTGGCGTTTACGGGGTCGTCAGCATCACAGCAGCGGGGGCTGCGGGGGATTCTCACCCCCTTCCCTGCCACAAATGTGGCAAACCTGTCGACTTACGTTATGGGCATTTTTCGTAACCCATAACGGTAATTAAACTCTAATTACATCTCACTCTTTCTTACGCCAATTTCCTGGCGTTTACATGCATATTTCACTCGTATATGTATTGAATGAGTGCAGCGGGGAAATAATAATAAAAACCACACTTCCCGAAACTGCACCCCATCACAAAAATAAAAACAGACGCAGTTTATCCCTCAAATAAGACTATTTTGTTGCGCTACGACAACTTATCGCCTTGAGGTGATTGTTTTCATTTTATAAAAACAGACATGCCACAGGATATCAAAAATCGGCAATTGCCAGATATTGATATTTACGCAGATTCAATAGCGGAATTTTCATTAATTTGCTGGCGAAACGTCTGCGGTGTCACCTGATACGTCTGGCGAAAAACTTTGCAGAAATAACTGGTTTGAGAAAAGCCTAAATTACGCGCAATGCTGGCAATGCTCCAGTCACTGTGGCACAGCAGTTCCCTGGCGCTGGCCATTCTTTGCTGGTTTACCCAGGCGTTAAAACCGATGCCCTGATATTTTTTAAATAATTTGCTGAAGTAGTACGGGCTAAGATAAACATGTGAAGCGACATCCTCAAGACGCAGATCGTCCGACAAATGTGCATCAATGTAGCGCAGCGCTTTCTTTATTTTACTGTCATGCGGATTAGGGCTACGGTTCGCCCGGGCCGGTTCAGCTTGCTGTGGGTTATCTTTGATAACAACAAAATTAAGTTGTTTTTTAAGGCAATTTTCAACAATGAGCTTCAACAGATCTGCTGACGCCATCACCCTTGAATAGTCCATCTCAGGTACGTTATGAAATTCATTCAGCAGTTCGGGATCGGCTTGCCAACGGTCATCCACACTAAGAATATCCACCAGGCCGACATCGTTGCGTAATCGTACTTGCCCACAAAGGACAAAACCAACCAGATGACCTGCAATTACCAACGGAATAGAAAAATCGGTTAAACCCGCATGGCAGCGATAAATGCAAGGTTGGTCTGATTTTGATGCTTCCAGACCGCCGCAGCGATCGCTCATACGACAACGCGTACTGTGTTGAGGATGTTGGCGCATCAACTGACAAAATGGCGTGAAATTAAACAACTCAGAAATCTCATCACCATGAATATTGACAACCACAACGGCCAGACTGGTGGCTTGTGCAAAATCCTGGGCGATTTTATTAATGAGTTCTGAGTTCAGAGCGCTCGCAGAAATCATGATAAAACCCCTCAGTTAATTTATTGTTATAAACAGCACATTTTATTTACATTCGCCTGATCATTTTCCTGGGATATTAATGAACAAAGCAAAATGCACAATAACAAAAGTCCCCCATCCCTGGGAGACGTTTTATTCAGTTCGTGAAACCAGATCACGAAATCATTTTACCTATTTCAGAAAAAACCCATAAAAACGGCGTTACCCCTGATTTTCTTCCAGCTTACAGGCATTACACGGTAAGTTTTTGCCAATAAAATAGCGATAGATTGCCGCCCCCCCGCAAGCCCCAACAATAGGTGCCACGATAGGTACAATAAAATATGGGATATCACGTCCGCCTGTCATCGCAATGTCTCCCCATCCTGCTATCCATGCGAACAGTTTCGGGCCAAAATCACGCGCAGGGTTCATCGCAAATCCGGTAAGAGGACCGGTAGAAGCACCGATAACCGCCACCAGTATCCCTATCAGCAAAGGGGCCAACGGTCCTTTAGGCACACCATTGCCATCGTCGGTCAGCGCCATGATCATCCCCATCAGAATGGACGTGATCACCACTTCCACCAGCGCCGCTTGCCATACACTCAAGGCCGCAGCCGGATAGGTACTGAAAATACTCGCCAGTTGCAAACTCTCGACGCTGCCACGCACCAGTTGATGAGCCGTTTCAAATTCGATAAACAGACTGCCATACAGCAGATATGCCAGCATCGCCCCGCCAAACGCGCCAGCAAGCTGGGCTATGGTGTAAGGCAAAACCTTACGGCCAGGGAAACAGGCAAACAACCATAATGCAATCGTCACTGCCGGGTTTAAATGCGCACCGGATATTCCGGCTGTCAGATAAACGGCAAGCGAGATCCCTAATCCCCAAATAATACAGATTTCCCATAATCCAAAACTTGCGCCAGCAACTTTGAGCGCGCTGAGGCAACCAATACCGAAAAACAAAAACAGCCCGGTGCCCAAAAATTCGGCAATGCATTGCGCTTTTAGTGAGTCGTTCATTGTGACACCTTCTAAGCAGAGTTTGTGTCTGTGTCAGCAAGCTACCCCCGCTGACGGCCCGACTTTCACTATAAAAACTGTTCTCTGCAAATTGTTGGCAACCTGAAGGCCGGCTGGCTCTGAAAAATCGTGCCGCAATAACAAATTATTGCTATCCGTTTACCCCGTAGAGCAGACGCCACGAGCGATTCGATAAATAAAACACGATCGTTGTATTAATAAAAAATGGCTAAATCCAACATTTAAAATTCCAACAAACATCACACATTCATTTACCCCTGGCAAATTAATTTTATTTTGTCATCTTGTAAAATGTAAAAATGAAATAACAAAAGCAAAATAATTACATTGGCATTTATTTTATTCTTCATTAAAAACAACAAGATAAAATTAGTTTAAGCAATTTAATACTATCAACTACCCACTATTTTTTCACGTTCAAAGATAAGTCAGCCATTCTTTTTCCTCGCTTCTTTTTATAGTCCTGATTATCGGGACAACCCAGGCGAGGTCTTT
This sequence comes from Citrobacter sp. R56, assembly GCF_016811995.1. GTDB lineage: Bacteria > Pseudomonadota > Gammaproteobacteria > Enterobacterales > Enterobacteriaceae > Citrobacter_D > Citrobacter_D enshiensis. The sequence continues at coordinate 1,779,662 of NZ_CP069159.1, read as the reverse complement.
ATGCAACAAGAAGCATTAGGAATGGTAGAAACCAAAGGCTTAACCGCTGCCATCGAAGCCGCTGATGCGATGGTGAAATCAGCCAATGTCATGCTGGTCGGTTACGAAAAAATTGGCTCTGGACTGGTGACAGTTATCGTTCGCGGTGACGTCGGCGCAGTCAAAGCGGCTACCGATGCAGGTGCGGCAGCTGCCCGCAACGTGGGAGAAGTGAAAGCCGTACACGTTATTCCACGCCCGCATACCGATGTAGAAAAAATCTTACCGAAGGGAATTAGCCAATGAGCAGCAATGAGCTGGTGGAACAGATCATGGCGCAGGTGATTGCCCGCGTGGCAACCCCCGCTCAACCGGTCACCCCTGATAAACCCTATCCAAAACGAGAGACGGCTATGGCAGAAAAGAGCTGCAGTTTAACGGAATTTGTCGGCACCGCGATTGGCGACACTGTTGGTCTGGTCATCGCGAACGTAGACAGCGCTTTACTGGAGGCGATGAAGCTTGAGAAGCGTTATCGCTCAATTGGCATTCTGGGCGCACGTACGGGCGCAGGTCCACACATCATGGCCGCTGATGAAGCCGTAAAAGCGACGAATACGGAAGTGGTCAGCATTGAGCTTCCTCGCGACACCAAAGGCGGTGCCGGGCATGGTTCGCTGATCATTTTGGGCGGCAACGATGTTTCAGACGTAAAACGCGGCATCGAAGTCGCACTCAAGGAACTTGACCGTACCTTTGGCGATGTTTACGCCAATGAAGCGGGCCATCTGGAACTGCAGTACACCGCGCGCGCCAGTTATGCCCTTGAAAAAGCGTTCGGCGCACCACTCGGCCGCGCCTGCGGTGTCATTGTTGGCGCTCCAGCGTCTGTTGGCGTGTTAATGGCTGATACCGCACTGAAATCTGCCAACGTTGAGGTCGTGGCCTACAGCTCTCCGGCACATGGAACCAGCTTCAGTAATGAAGCCATTCTGGTGATTTCCGGTGACTCCGGCGCTGTACGTCAGGCCGTTATCTCTGCGCGCGAAATTGGCAAAACCGTCCTGTCGACCCTCGGTTCTGAACCGAAAAACGATCGTCCGTCCTATATCTAATACCCATGAGGCTGATTCATGAGATCGAAAAGATTTGAAGCACTGGCGAAACGCCCTGTGAATCAGGACGGCTTCGTTAAGGAGTGGATCGAAGAAGGCTTCATTGCAATGGAAAGCCCGAACGATCCTAAACCCTCGATTAAAATCGTCAACGGCGCAGTGACCGAACTGGATGGCAAAGCCGCCAGCGAATTTGACCTGATTGACCATTTTATCGCCCGCTACGGGATCAATCTGGCGCGCGCCGAAGAAGTCATGAAGATGGATTCGGTCAAGCTCGCCAATATGCTCTGCGACCCTAATGTAAAACGCAGTGACATCGTACCGCTCACCACCGCGATGACACCGGCGAAAATCGTTGAAGTGGTGTCACACATGAACGTGGTTGAGATGATGATGGCGATGCAGAAAATGCGCGCTCGTCGTACGCCTTCTCAACAGGCGCACGTGACCAACATCAAAGATAACCCGGTACAGATCGCTGCCGATGCCGCCGAAGGCGCATGGCGCGGATTTGATGAACAAGAGACGACCGTTGCCGTGGCGCGTTATGCCCCGTTCAACGCTATCGCTCTGCTCGTTGGCTCCCAGGTCGGTCGTCCTGGCGTATTAACCCAGTGTTCGCTGGAAGAAGCCACCGAACTGAAACTCGGTATGCTAGGTCATACCTGCTACGCCGAAACCATCTCCGTTTACGGTACTGAACCTGTCTTTACCGACGGTGACGATACCCCCTGGTCAAAAGGCTTTCTGGCCTCGTCTTATGCCTCTCGCGGCCTGAAAATGCGCTTTACCTCCGGTTCTGGCTCTGAAGTGCAAATGGGTTACGCCGAAGGTAAGTCGATGTTGTACCTGGAAGCGCGTTGCATTTACATCACGAAAGCGGCTGGCGTACAGGGGTTACAAAACGGTTCGGTGAGCTGCATTGGCGTGCCTTCCGCGGTGCCATCAGGGATTCGCGCCGTGTTGGCGGAAAACCTGATCTGCTCGTCGCTGGATCTGGAATGCGCCTCCAGTAACGACCAGACTTTCACCCACTCCGACATGCGCCGTACTGCGCGCCTGCTGATGCAGTTCCTGCCCGGAACGGACTTTATCTCCTCCGGTTATTCGGCGGTGCCGAACTACGACAACATGTTTGCCGGTTCCAACGAAGATGCCGAGGATTTTGATGACTACAACGTTCTCCAGCGCGACCTGAAAGTGGACGGGGGTTTACGTCCGGTACGTGAAGAAGACGTCATCGCTATTCGTAATAAAGCCGCTCGCGCACTGCAGGCCGTCTTTACCGGTATGGGTCTTCCACCAATCACTGACGAAGAAGTCGAAGCCGCCACTTACGCCCACGGTTCGAAAGACATGCCGGAACGTAACATTGTTGAAGATCTCAAGTTCGCGCAGGAGATCATCAGTAAGAACCGTAACGGTCTGGAAGTGGTAAAAGCCCTCGCCCAGGGCGGTTTCACCGACGTTGCTCAGGACATGCTCAACATCCAGAAAGCCAAGCTGACCGGAGACTATCTGCATACCTCCGCCATTATCGTTGGTGATGGACAAGTGCTCTCAGCAGTGAATGACATTAACGATTATGCCGGTCCGGCAACAGGTTATCGCCTGCAAGGCGAACGCTGGGAAGAGATAAAAAATATCCCTGGCGCACTCGATCCCAACGAACTTGGCTAAGGGGTGAAAAATGGAAATTAATGAAAAGCTGTTGCGCCAGATAATTGAAGATGTGCTGTCCGAAATGCAGAGCAGTGACAAACCAGTGACCTTGCGTACACCCGCTGTTCAGGCGGCCCCTGCACAGGGTGAAAGCTTTCTGACTGAAATTGGCGAGGCCAAACAAGGTGCCCAGCAAGACGAAGTCATTATTGCTGTTGGCCCGGCATTTGGTCTGTCGCAAACCGTCAATATCGTGGGTCTGCCGCACAAGAGCATTCTGCGCGAAGTGATCGCGGGTATTGAAGAAGAAGGCATCAAGGCACGTGTTATTCGTTGCTTCAAATCATCCGATGTGGCGTTCGTCGCGGTAGAAGGGAATCGTCTGAGCGGTTCTGGCATCTCTATCGGCATCCAGTCTAAAGGGACGACGGTTATTCACCAACAAGGGTTACCTCCGCTTTCCAACCTGGAGCTTTTCCCTCAGGCTCCGTTACTTACGCTGGAAACGTACCGTCAAATTGGTAAAAACGCCGCGCGCTATGCCAAGAGAGAATCTCCGCAACCTGTTCCGACGCTGAATGATCAGATGGCGCGCCCGAAATATCAGGCGAAATCGGCCATTTTGCATATCAAAGAGACGAAGCATGTCGTGACGGGCAAAAACGCGCAAGAACTGCGCGTGGCGCTTTAACAAAGGATACCGCCATGAATACCGAAGCAATTGAATCGATGGTACGGGATGTGTTGAGCCGCATGAACAGCCTGCAAGGTGAAACTCCCGCCTCTGCTGCAGTGCATACGACCACGCATACCGCGAAGGTGACCGATTACCCACTGGCGAACAAGCATCCTGAGTGGGTGAAAACAGCAACCAACAAAACGTTGGATGACTTCACGCTTGAGAATGTCCTCAGCAATAAAGTGACCGCGCAGGACATGCGTATCACGCCGGAAACTCTGCGTCTTCAGGCTGCTATCGCCAAAGATGCTGGCCGTGACCGACTGGCGATGAACTTTGAACGCGCCGCGGAACTGACTGCCGTACCTGACGAACGGATCCTTGAAATCTACAACGCACTGCGTCCTTACCGTTCAACGAAAGAAGAGCTGATGGCCATTGCGGACGATCTCGAAAATCGTTATCAGGCAAAGATTTGCGCAGGTTTCGTTCGTGAAGCGGCCATGCTGTACATCGAGCGCAAAAAACTTAAAGGCGACGATTAAGCGGAGAGAATCCATGCGGTATATCGCTGGCATTGATATTGGTAACTCATCAACAGAAGTCGCTCTGGCGACGTTGAATGAGTCTGGCGTACTGACAATCACCGGCAGTGCGCTGGCGGAAACGACCGGAATCAAGGGCACATTACGTAATGTGTTCGGTATTCAGGAGGCGCTTACGCTGGCGGCAAAAAACGCCGGCATCAATGTCAGTGATATTTCGCTCATCCGCATCAACGAAGCCACGCCAGTGATTGGCGATGTGGCGATGGAAACCATCACGGAAACCATTATCACTGAGTCAACCATGATCGGCCACAACCCGAAAACGCCGGGCGGGGTCGGTCTTGGCGTCGGGATAACCATTACGCCGGAAGAGCTGTTGACTCGCCCGGCTGATGTCTCTTACATCCTGGTGGTATCAGCAGCGTTCGATTTCGCCGATGTTGCTACCATGATTAACGCCTCCGTGCGGGCGGGGTATCAATTGACCGGCGTCATTCTGCAACAGGATGACGGTGTACTGGTCAGTAATCGTCTTGAAAAACCCGTCCCTATTGTTGATGAAGTTCGGTATATCGACCGAATTCCTCTCGGGATGCTGGCCGCTATTGAGGTTGCCGTCCCCGGGAAGGTGATCGAAACACTGTCTAACCCTTACGGCATCGCTACGGTTTTTAATCTCAGTGCCGACGAGACCAAAAACATTGTCCCTATGGCGCGCGCGCTGATTGGCAACCGTTCCGCCGTGGTGGTGAAAACTCCCTCGGGTGATGTGAAAGCTCGCGCTATACCAGCCGGAAATATCGAACTGCTGTCGCAGGGACGCACGCGTCGAGTCGATGTTGCTGCTGGTGCCGACGCTATCATGAAAGCGGTCGGCGAATGCCCCAAACTGGATAATGTGACAGGTGAAGCCGGAACCAATATTGGCGGCATGCTGGAGCATGTTCGCCAGACAATGGCAGAACTCACCAACAAACCCAGCAACGAAGTTTTCATTCAGGACCTGTTAGCCGTCGACACGTCAGTACCTGTGAGTGTTACAGGTGGGTTAGCCGGGGAGTTTTCGCTGGAGCAGGCCGTCGGCATCGCCTCCATGGTGAAATCAGATCGCCTGCAAATGGCGATGATCGCCCGCGAAATTAAGCAAAAGCTCAACGTTGACGTTCAGGTCGGCGGCGCAGAAGCCGAAGCCGCGATTCTGGGTGCCTTAACCACGCCTGGCACCACACGGCCACTGGCGATCCTGGATCTGGGCGCGGGTTCAACTGACGCCTCAATCATCAACCCTAAAGGCGAAATTATCGCCACTCACCTCGCCGGTGCTGGCGATATGGTCACGATGATCATCGCTCGCGAACTGGGTCTGGAAGATCGTTATCTGGCCGAGGAGATCAAAAAGTACCCGTTAGCCAAGGTGGAAAGTTTGTTTCACCTGCGGCACGAGGACGGCAGCGTCCAGTTCTTCCCCACCCCGCTTCCGCCCTCGGTGTTCGCACGTGTCTGCGTGGTGAAACCCGATGAACTGGTTCCTCTTCCTGGCGACCTGGCTCTGGAGAAAGTGCGCGCCATTCGCCGCAGCGCGAAAGAGCGGGTCTTTGTCACTAACGCCTTGCGTGCGCTGCGTCAGGTAAGCCCAACCGGCAATATCCGCGACATCCCGTTTGTGGTGCTGGTTGGCGGTTCTTCTCTGGATTTTGAAGTCCCGCAACTGGTCACCGATGCGCTGGCGCACTATCGGCTGGTGGCCGGGCGAGGAAACATTCGCGGTAGCGAAGGGCCAAGAAACGCTGTCGCAACAGGATTGATCTTGTCCTGGCATAAGGAGTTTGCCTATGGACAGTAACCATATCGCACCGGCGATTGTTGTCGCGGCCATTGACGGCACACTCTCCGCCTGGAATGACGTCCTGTTGGGTATCGAAGAAGAAGGTATTCCCTTCGTTGTCCAGGAGCAGGTCTCAGACGATGTCGTTCACTGCGCCTGGCAAGCAGCGCGCCAGTCGCCGCTGCTCGTAGGCATCGCCTGCGACAGTGAAACCCTGGTTGTGCATTACAAGAATTTACCCGCATCAGCGCCGCTATTTACGCTGACCTATCACCAAGATAACCCTGCCCGTCGACGTATTGGCAACAACGCCGCGCGGCTGGTTAAGGGCCTTCCCTTCCGGGATGGTCACTCATAATCCACAGGAGAACCGCAGTATGAATAACGCACTGGGACTGGTTGAAACAAAAGGGCTGGTAGCCGCGATTGAAGCCGCTGATGCCATGGTGAAATCCGCCAACGTGCAGTTGGTTGGCTATGAAAAGATCGGCTCGGGTTTAGTGACCGTGATGGTTCGCGGTGATGTCGGTGCCGTAAAAGCGGCCGTAGACGCAGGAAGTGCTGCAGCAAGCGCGGTAGGCGAAGTCAAATCCTGCCACGTCATCCCACGCCCGCACAGCGACGTTGAGGCCATTTTACCTAAATCTGCCTAAGTCACTTCGAAAAAGGAGCACAGCGTGAAGCAATCACTGGGGTTACTTGAAGTTAGTGGTCTGGCATTAGCCATCAATTGCGCGGATGTCATGGCGAAAGCCGCTTCCATCACGCTGGTTGGCCTCGAAAAGACCAACGGTTCAGGCTGGACGGTTCTCAAAATTACCGGTGATGTGGCCTCTGTTCAGGCGGCCATCATCACTGGCGCCAGTTTTGCCGACCAGCAAGCAGGTCTGGTCGCGCATAAAGTCATCGCACGGCCTGGCGAGGGCATTCTTTCTTACCGCGTAGAGACGTCGCCTGAGCCCATTCCAGATGCTGCTCCCGAAGAGCCTCAGGAAGAGATCCTTGCAGAGCCGTTTTTACCCGAGAGCGCACTGGGAACTGAGCTTATCAGTTGCAATCTTTGCCTCGATCCACAATGCAAACGCCAGAAGGGAGAACCCCGCTCTCTCTGTCTGCATTCCGGTAAGCGAGGTGACGCGTAATGGATAAGCAACTGCTGGAGACGACCGTAAGCCAGGTCCTGGATGAGATGCGTGAGCGCCCTATTCCGCTGGGCGTTTCTAATCGTCATATCCATCTTTGCGCAGAAGACTATGCCCGTCTTTTTCCTGACCAACCGATCAGCGAGAAAAAAGCACTATTACAGCCCGGACAATACGCCGCCGAGCAAACCGTCACTTTGGTTGGCCCAAAAGGTCAGCTAAAAAATGTTCGCCTGCTTGGACCATTGCGTAGTACGAGTCAGGTTGAAATCTCCCGTACCGACGCCAGAACATTGGGCGTCGCAGCCCCCTTGCGTATGTCAGGCGCTCTTCAAGAAACGCCGGGGATCCGCCTTGTCAGCCCGTTTGCCGAACTGGATCTCACGTCGGGCGTGATTATCGCCCGCCGCCATATTCATATGTCACCGCTGGATGCACTGATCCTGCGTGTTTCGCACGGCGACAGCGTCTCTGTGGCCATTGAGGGTGATGAACGGCGGCTGGTTTTTGACAACGTTGCCGTTCGCGTTTCACCCGATATGCGTCTTGAGATGCACATCGACACAGACGAAGCCAATGCGGCTGGCGCAGATAGCCCGCACGCATTCGCCAAACTGGTAACGCCACGATGAACGGCGAACTGGTGCAGCGTACCGTCGAGGAGGTCGTTGCTCGTCTGCTGCGTCGTGCTGACAGTACGGTCACGCTCAGCGCCGCGCAACTACGGGAAATCGATGCCCGGACACTGTTTTGCCAGCATTCATCTTTGCATGTTCATCAGGTTGACCTGCCATTACTGGAGCAACTTGCGCAGAACGATTCGTCAAATACAACGGCGGTCATGATCCACGAGGCGCTGGCATTTGGACTCCGCGTACAGCTGTCAGTGCAGCGTCGTTTGTTACCGGCGTTACCGGTGAAAAAACTGGCACGCCTGCCTCTGGCATTCAGTGATGAGCTGGGGCAGACCGTCATCCTGCACCCGGTCAATCTTTTAAGTTATGCCGACGTGGCTCGCCTCCCCAGCGTATTGCTGGTGCTGCATCGTCAATGTGTCATTACCACACTGGCTCGAGAAGCCGCAGGCACACGCAATATTCATCTCATTAAACAGGAGTGAACCATGCATCTGGCACGCGTTACAGGCGCGGTGGTATCCACACAAAAATCACCGTCTCTGGTGGGGAAAAAGCTCCTGCTGGTACGTCGGGTCTGTGCCGATGGGGAACTGCCCTCACACCCCACCACAGGTGATGAAGTGGCGGTTGATTCCGTAGGGGCTGGCATTGGCGAGTTAGTGTTGCTCAGCAGCGGCTCCAGCGCCAGACATGTTTTCAGCGGTCCCAATGAGGCCATAGACCTGGCCATTGTCGGCATCGTCGACACGGTATCTCGTTAAGGGGGAATGATGGCGATTTATACCCGAACAGGTGATGCCGGAACCACCGCCCTGTTTACCGGCCAACGCGTCAGTAAAACCCATCCGCGAGTTGAAGCTTACGGAGCGCTGGATGAACTTAATGCCGTGCTGAGTCTGTGTGTATGTGCTTGCGCCAGTGCGCAACATCGCACGCTGCTGGAATCTATTCAGTTACAGATCTTCTGGTTTAGCGCAGAGCTTGCCAGTGAAAGCGAACAACCGGCATCAGGGCAGCGTTATATCAGTTCTGAAGAAATTACCGCACTTGAAATCGCTATTGATACCGCGATGGGCCGCGTCCCCCCCTTGCACAGCTTTATTCTGCCGGGTCGGTGCGAGGCGGCGAGCCGATTGCACTTTGCGCGGACGTTAGCGCGTCGCGCAGAGCGACGTCTGGTGGAGTTGTCTGAAGGCGTCGCGGTCAGGCATGTACTGATGCGCTACATCAACCGACTTTCAGATTGTTTGTATGCCCTCGCGCGCGCCGAAGATCACGATGCTCATCAAAGCAACATTATTCGGGAAGTGGCAAAGCGTTATCTGGCTTCTGGTCACGCCCCCTCCATGAAGGAATCCGCAATGTCCCTCTCATTTCAGGAGCTTCATCAGTTAACCCGTTCAGCCGTTGAACGGGCACAAGAATTACAGGTGCCTGTTGTCGTCAGCATTGTTGACGCCCACGGAGTGGAAACAGTGACCTGGCGTATGCCGGATGCTCTATTAGTGAGCAGTGAACTGGCACCGAAGAAAGCATGGACGGCTGTCGCGATGAAAACAGCGACCCATGAACTTTCCGCTGCGGTTCAGCCCGGCGCGGCGCTTTATGGTCTGGAAAGTCATCTGCAAGGCAAAGTGGTGACGTTTGGCGGCGGATATGCGCTATGGCGTGACGGTGTACTGATTGGGGGTCTTGGGATCAGCGGCGGTAGCGTTGAACAGGACATGGAAATTGCACAAACCGCCATTGCGGCTATTAACGTGAGAACACATCAATGAATACTTCTGAGCTGGAAACCCTCATCCGAACCATTCTGAGCGAACAGTTAGCGCCCACCAGCGCGGACGTAAAAGGGAATGGTATCTTTCAGTCAGTTGATGAGGCAATCAACGCCGCACACCAGGCATTCTTACGTTATCAGCAGTGCCCGCTAAAAACCCGAAGCGCCATTATCAGCGCAATTCGTGAAGAGCTCAATTCGCACCTTGCGACGCTTGCGCAAGAGAGCGCGGTAGAAACCGGAATGGGCAATAAAGAGGACAAGTTCCTCAAGAATAAAGCCGCTCTGGAAAACACACCGGGCATTGAAGATCTCACCACCACGGCGTTGACAGGCGATGGCGGCATGGTGCTATTCGAATACTCGCCGTTTGGCGTTATCGGTTCCGTCGCCCCCTGCACCAACCCAACCGAAACCATCATCAATAACAGCATCAGCATGCTGGCGGCGGGAAACAGCGTTTATTTCAGTCCGCATCCAGGGGCCAAAAACGTCTCCCTTAAATTGATCAGCATGATTGAGGAGATAGCGTTCCGCAGTTGTGGGATCCGCAATCTGGTCGTCACTGTCGCAGAACCCACGTTTGAAGCAACCCAGCAAATGATGGCACACCCTCACATTGCGGTACTGGCGATCACCGGCGGTCCTGGTATCGTGGCGATGGGGATGAAAAGTGGCAAAAAAGTCATTGGCGCAGGCGCGGGAAATCCCCCCTGCATCGTCGATGAAACTGCTGATTTAGTGAAGGCTGCGGAAGATATCATTAATGGCGCCTCGTTCGATTACAACCTGCCCTGCATTGCAGAAAAGAGCCTGATCGTCGTGGAGTCCGTTGCCGACAACCTGATCCAACAAATGCAGAGCTTTGGCGCGATGCTCCTCACCCCGGCAGAAACGGATAAGCTCCGTGCGACCTGCCTTCCGGAAGGTCAGGCCAATAAAAAACTGGTTGGCAAAAGCCCCGAAACCATGCTGGAAGCCTCCGGTATCACGGTTCCCGCCAAAAAAACACGCTTGCTGATCGCCGTCGTAGACGCGAACGATGCCTGGGTTACCTGCGAACAACTGATGCCGATGTTGCCCATCGTGAAAGTGAAGGACTTCGACAGCGCACTGACGCTGGCCATCAAAGTCGAAGAAGGCCTGCACCATACCGCCATTATGCACTCGCAGAATGTTTCACGTCTGAACCTGGCAGCCCGCACATTGCAGACCTCTATTTTTGTGAAAAACGGTCCGTCCTATGCGGGAATCGGCGTTGGAGGCGAAGGGTTCACCACCTTTACGATTGCCACGCCAACGGGTGAAGGGACAACCTCAGCCAAAACATTCGCGCGGTCCCGTCGCTGCGTACTGACAAACGGTTTTTCAATCCGTTAATGAGGTTGTGATGAATACCTTTTCACTGCAAACCCGTTTGTACAGCGGCCAGGGCAGTCTGGACGTGCTGAAGCGCTTTACGAATAAGCATATCTGGATTATTTGCGATGGTTTTCTCGCGCGTTCACCGCTTATCGACACGCTGCGAGAAACTTTACCTGACAGTAATCGCATCAGCGTGTTTAGTGAGATAACGCCAGACCCCACCATCAGCACCGTCGTGCAAGGGATTGCGCAAATGCAGTCCCTGCGCCCCGATATCGTAATGGGTTTTGGTGGCGGTTCAGCGCTTGACGCCGCCAAAGCCATCGTCTGGTTCAGCCGCCAGTTTGGTATTGAAATCGAAACCTGTGTTGCCATTCCAACCACCAGCGGCACCGGGTCTGAAGTCACCAGCGCGTGTGTGATAAGCGATCCCGATAAAGGGATTAAATACCCGCTGTTCAACAATGCGCTCTATCCGGATATGGCGATCCTCGATCCCCGACTGGTCGTCAGCGTCCCCGCAAATATCACCGCCAATACCGGTATGGACGTATTAACCCATGCCCTTGAGGCCTATGTTTCATCACGGGCCAGCGATTTTACTGACGCACTGGCGGAAAAAGCCGCGCAAATCGTTTTTCAGTATCTGCCCGTAGCCGTTAAAAAAGGGGATTGTCTGGCGACACGTGGGAAAATGCACAACGCGTCAACCCTGGCTGGCATGGCGTTTAGCCAGGCCGGTCTGGGGCTTAACCATGCCATCGCACACCAGTTGGGAGGCCAATTTCACCTCGCTCATGGACTGGCCAATGCGCTGCTACTTACCTCAGTCATTCGTTTTAATGCGCAGGATCCGCGAGCGGCAAAGCGGTACGTAAGATTCGCGAAAGCTTGTCAGTTATGTCCGGACAATGCGAACGATATCACAGGGTTGAATGCGCTGATTCGCAGTATTGAACAACTCATAAGACAATGCGCCATTCCTTCTTTTTCCGAAGTGCTGACTGATGGTAAAACGGAGTATTCCCAGCGAATACCTGCCATGGTTCAGGCTGCACTGGCAGATGTCACGTTAAAAACTAATCCGCGTCCCACTGACGCCAGCGCTATTCAAGCGTTGTTGGAGGAATTGATATGAATACGTCTCCTAATGCCTTCGAATTCACTGAACTTATCGTTTGCGATGCTCAGGCAATCCGTGAAAGAGTTCGTGCTGCGGGGGTGGTAGGTGCCGGAGGCGCTGGTTTTCCCGCCCATGTCAAATTGCAGGCGCAGGTGGAAATCTTCCTCGTCAACGCCGCAGAATGTGAACCGATGCTGAAGGTCGACCAACAGCTCATGGCCCAACAGGCGGCTCGTCTGGTTCGTGGCGTGCAATACGCAATGAAAGCAACCGGCGCCCGTGAAGGCATTATTGCCCTCAAAGAAAAATACCGACCTGCCATCGCCGCCTTAACCCCGCTTCTCCCTTCAGACATCAGGTTGCACATTTTGCCGGATGTCTATCCGGCAGGTGATGAGGTTCTGACCATCTGGATGGCGACAGGTCGGCGCGTCCCTCCTGCGGCTCTGCCTGTCAGCGTGGGCGTCGTCGTCAATAACGTGCAGACCGTGCTGAATATCGCCAGAGCGGTGGAACAGCAGTTTCCCGTCACACGCCGTACTCTGACGGTTAATGGCGCCGTGGCTCATCCCCAGACGCTGACTGTCCCCATCGGTATGTCATTGCGTGAGGTTCTCTCTCTGGCGGGGGGAGCCACCATTGATTCCCCCGGGTTTATCAATGGCGGCCCAATGATGGGGCATTTGCTCACCACGCTGGATACCCCGGTAACCAAAACCACGGGGGGATTGCTGGTATTGCCCGAAAAGCACCCACTGATCCAGCGGCGTATGCAGGATGAACGCACGGTGCTTTCCATTGCGAAAACGGTCTGTGAACAGTGTCGGTCATGTACTGATTTGTGCCCTCGGCATTTGATAGGCCATGAATTATCGCCACACCTGCTAGTACGTGCGGTGAACTATCAACAAGCCGCAACACCCCAACTGTTGCTCAGCGCGTTGACCTGTTCGGAATGTAATGTGTGTGAAAGTGTCGCCTGTCCGGTGGGCATCTCCCCAATGCGAATTAACCGCATGCTCAAGCGAGAGTTGCGGGCGCAAAACCTGCGTTATGAGGGGCCGCTGAATCCTGCCGATGAAATGGCGAAATATCGGCTGGTACCGGTAAAACGGCTGATTACTAAGCTGGGTCTTAGCGACTGGTATCACGAAGCACCGTTATCAGAAACCGAGCACCTGACGGATACCGTCACTCTGCTTCTGCGCCAACATATTGGTGCCAATGCCCTCCCGCAGGTGCAAAAAGGTGACCGGGTCGTTCGTGGCCAGTGTGTCGCAGATGTTCCCGCGGGTGCATTAGGCGCGCCCATTCACGCCAGTATTGACGGCATCGTTTGTGACGTCACTGACCAGGCCATTACGGTTGTAAGAGGTTAACCATGTCTCAGGCAATAGGTATTTTAGAACTCACCAGTATCGCTAAAGGAATGGAATCAGGCGATGCCATGCTGAAAAGCGCCAACGTGAATCTTCTGGTCAGTAAGACCATCTGCCCAGGCAAATTTTTACTGATGATCGGCGGTGATGTGGGGGCGGTGCAACAAGCCATTGCTACCGGTTTATCACTCGCCGGTGACATGCTCGTCGACAGCCTGGTGTTACCCAATATTCATGCCAGCGTGCTCCCCGCCATCAGCGGGCTGAACAGTGTTGATAAGCGTCAGGCCGTCGGGATTGTGGAAACGTGGAGCGTGGCGGCATGCATCAGCGCCGCTGACCGTGCGGTCAAAGCCTCAAATGTCACGCTGGTTCGGGTACATATGGCATTTGGCATCGGTGGTAAATGCTACATGGTGGTGGCGGGTGATGTTTCTGATGTTAACAACGCCGTTACCGTTGCCAGTGAAAGCGCGGGCGAAAAAGGGCTGCTGGTCTACCGCTCAGTGATTCCTCGTCCACATGAAGCCATGTGGCGGCAGATTGTGGAGGGATAATGGAAAGACAACCCACGACGGATCGTATGATCCAGGAATATGTCCCTGGTAAGCAGGTTACGCTGGCGCATCTGATTGCCAATCCGGGCAAAGATTTATTTAAAAAACTGGGGCTTCAGGATGCCGTATCAGCCATCGGTATTCTGACCATCACCCCCAGCGAGGCCTCCATTATCGCCTGTGATATCGCCACCAAGTCAGGAGCCGTAGAGATTGGTTTTCTCGACAGATTCACAGGGGCCGTTGTGTTGACGGGCGATGTTTCTGCCGTTGAATACGCGCTGAAACAGGTCACGAGAGTATTGAGTGAAATGATGCTTTTTACTTCATGCCCCGTCACCCGGACCTGACACCATGAAGCGCATGATGCTTATTGGCCCCAGCCAGTGCGGTAAAACGTCACTCACGCAATGTTTACGTGGTGAGAAACTTCATTACCAAAAAACGCAGGCCATCGTGTGGTCCCCTGACACGATTGACACTCCGGGCGAATACCTTGAGAACCGCTGTCTCTACAGCGCACTGCTGGTGAGCGCCTGTGAAGCTGAAATGATTGCCCTGGTGTTGAACGCCGATGCGCCCTGGTCTCCCTTTTCACCGGGGTTCACAGCGCCGATGAACAGACCCGTCATTGGCATCGTCACCAAATCCGATTTGGCAAACGCGTCGCGTATATCAACCGTACAGAGCTGGTTGACCCAGGCCGGGGCTGAACACATCTTTACCACCAGCGCCGCGACGAATTCAGGCGTCGATGAAATGTTTGATTTTCTGACCGCAAAGGAATCTTCATGTTTCACAAAATAATGGCCATTAACGCAGGCAGTTCATCGCTAAAATTCCAGTTACTGGCGATGCCGCAAGGCACTGCTATCTGCCAGGGTTTGATCGAGCGTATTGGTATGGTTAATGCGCAGGTCACGATAAAAACGCCCACGCAAAAATGGCAAGAAACATTGCCGATGGCGGATCATCGTGAAGCCGTTGCGTTACTGCTGGAGAAGCTCATTGATTATCGAATTATCAACACATTAAATGACATCACAGGTGTCGGCCACCGCGTCGCGCACGGCGGCGAGTCGTTTAAAGATTCGGCGCTGATCACGGATGAAACGCTGGCGCAAATAGAACATCTTGCGGAACTGGCCCCGCTGCACAATCCGGTCAATGTCATTGGCATTAAAGTATTTCGCCAATTACTCCCCAACACGCCGTCAGTGGCCGTTTTTGATACGGCTTTTCATCAGACGCTGGATGAACCCGCTTACGTCTATCCCTTACCCTGGCGCTATTATGCAGATCTCGGCATTCGTCGCTACGGATTCCACGGCACCAGCCATAAATATGTCAGTGCCAAGCTGGCAGAAAAACTGGGGGTTCCACTCAGCGCGCTACGAATTGTGTGTTGTCACCTTGGCAACGGCAGCAGTATTTGTGCAATCAAGGGAGGCCAGTCCGTAAACACCTCAATGGGATTCACGCCGCAGTCAGGCGTTATGATGGGTACCCGCAGTGGCGATATTGATCCGTCCATTTTACCGTGGATTGCCCAGCGAGAAGGTAAAACACCACAACAACTTAATCATTTATTAAATAACGAGTCAGGCTTACTGGGGGTCTCCGGAATATCCAGTGATTACCGCGATGTTGAACAGGCCGCTGATGCGGGGAATCGACAGGCAGCACTGGCGCTCACCATGTTTGCCGAACGTATCCGCGCCACGATAGGCAGTTATATTATGCAGATGGGCGGACTGGATGTACTCCTGTTTACCGGTGGAATTGGCGAAAACTCCTCCCGCGCCCGGTCAGCAATCTGCCATAACCTGCATTTTCTTGGGCTGACGATTGACGAAGAAAAAAATCAACGCAACAGCACGTTCATTCAAACAGACAACGCGATGGTCAAGGTGGCGGTGATTAATACCAATGAAGAACTCATGATCGCACAAGATGTCATGAGAATTGCCTTAAGCGAAACGGCAGCTTTTTGCATACCTGCGTAATAAAGCATCACCACAAGTTGCGGCAAATCAAGGTAATAGCACGATCAGCATGACACTATGCGCCGAGAATTGCTGATCAGAAAGGTGAATACATGGCTGTAGCACAATGCCCGGCGTCATGCGGTGAACTTATTCAGGGTTGGATTCTTGGCAGTGAGAAGCTGGTCTCCTGCCCTGTCGACTGGTACAGCACCGTCGAGGTGAGTTCAGGCTCGCCTCTGGCGGATGAACGTTCGCTTTCACGCGCGATGGTAGATCGAGTGCTTGCGCACTTTGACTACCCTGCCCGCTGGAGCCAGGAGATACGGGTGGATGTCCATTCCACCATTCCTGTCGCCAAAGGAATGGCCAGCAGCACGGCAGACATCGCGGCAACGGCGCTTGCCACTGCGCATCATCTGGGCCACACGCTTAATGAGTCCACCCTTGCGCAGCTTTGCGTGTTACTCGAACCGACCGACAGCACCGTTTTCCGCCAGCTTACGCTTTTTGATCATAATGATGCTTCAACGCAGATCGCCTGCGAAGCACAACCGCAGCTCGATCTTTTAGTGCTCGAAAGCCCCGTGACTTTGCGTACCTCAGATTATCACCGTATTCCCCGTCTTGATCGTTTACACGCGGGCGCGGCAGCCTTGCAGCAAGCCTGGGAAAAAGTGCAGGAAGCATGCGTAACGCAAAATCCGCGACGAATGGGAGAAGCCGCGACCCTGAGCGCCATCGCCAGCCAGATGTTACTGCCAAAACCCGACTTCAATGCGTTGTTATCGCTTGTTGAAGAGTGCGATTTATATGGCGTGAATGTGGCGCACAGCGGCAGCGTTGTCGGTTTGATGCTGGACCGGGAGCGTCATGATGTCGATTACATTCAATGGACGCTTGCAGAAAGAAAACTGACGAGCCATTGGCCAGAACAGCATTTACTCAGAATGGTCAACGGTGGGGTTGAACTGCAGTGAGAATCGAACCTCGATCCTCACTGCGGTAACGCATTATTCTGCTTTTGCGTCAGGGTTTTTCATTTCACCCATTGCTTTGAGCTTTTTAGAAATGTCGCGACGTTCTTTGGAGATTTCTGCGTTTTTGATGATGTAATCATCAACGCGATCTTCATAGTCGGTTTTCATGCTGGCAATAATGCCCTGGATCGCTTCAACGCTCATACCGGGTTTGATGTAGTCGCTCAGGTTGTCCAGCAGCAGCACGCGCTTCTGGTTGTCACGGATCTTTTTCTCAACGTCCTGGATTTCACGTTGCAGCTTGTTCTTACGGCGAAACAGACGAACAAATTCCAGCACGTCCTGGAAAGAAGGCTTGGTAGTTTCCATTTTTACACCCCTGATAATGTGAGATTCGGATTCGTTTAAGCAACCGCGACAAGTAAGGGTCAACATTACTTTTAGCCGTTGCAGATGACAATGGTTTTATCCTTTTTCCGTATCATACCCTTATTCCTTGCTGAATCGAAGCAGCAGTAGAATCATTCACCTTATCTGCTCTTTATTTGCGCAATGCGCGACAGATCAAATGCGAGAGTAGCTCCAGTTGGCGCGCGGTTTCCATGCTTAGCCAAACATAGCCATGAATGGGGATTTCAGCCACACTGTCGCTATGCTGTTCATTAATCAGTTGCCGAAGTTCCGCCACAATGTCGTTCAGCTTCCCGGTGTTTGCCAGCACGGGCTGCGGGTTTCCTTCATACAACGCATGCGTAATCGTCAGTAACGTTTGCTGGATCTGGTGTTGTGTTTCGCGCAGTGTATGGGCATTCAGCATCACGAAATGGCTGGTGCGCGATGCCCAATGTGCATTAATTTGCAGCTCAAGCATGCAGACCAGATTGCGGTTAATCGTTTGAATTGCTTCAAATATCGATTTATGAATATGGCTTTCTTTACTGGCGGGCGTAATCAAGCCGCGCATTTTCACGACATCCCCAAGTAGCTGTTGTAAGTGTTTATCCAGCCGTGGACGTTCAAGCAAGTTGGGGGAAAGCGCCGCCTGATAGAGTCGGTTATAAGACGTGACACACTGCGCCAGTTGGATCCGCCAGTGTATAAACGCCCGCTGCGGCCAGATACCGGTAAACAACATGGCCAAAAGCGACCCCAGAATCACATCGCCACCTCGCCATAATGCCGTCTCCATATCACCTGCCGGCGCACCCACCACCACGGCCAGGGTGATTCCTATCAACAACGCCTGATACGGTTTTTTGCCGAGCGCCAGCCACCCGCACAGGAACATCGCCACCGCGCACCAGATAATCATCAGCGGTAATGAGAAAAGCTCCAGGCGCAGCGCCACCAGCCCTAACGCCGCCCCCAGAATCGTACCGCCGATACGTTCAAAGGCCCTGGGCACCACGTTACCCCAAAAGGAGATCGGCCCCATAATGACCACCAGCGTAATAAGCGGCCACGTGCCTTCCGGGATATGGAACAGACGAACGAACAGAAACGTGAGGATAAATGCCAGCGCAATGCGAATGCCATGCACGACGCGGTAGTGACGATACAAACGAATTTCAAAGGGGCTCAGCGACTTATCAGTACGCACTTTCGGCTCCATCTGGAAATCACAAAGAACGCATTGTACCTGCTTTTTCACTGAAAACATCACTGCTGCGGACAGATCTTATCCAGGATGAACGAATGTCGCGATCGTCCGCGCAGTAACACCTAAAACATCAATTTCACGACTTCGGTTGTACCGGTATATGCATTTCAATATCCCAGTACCCGTCTTCTGCCCCATTGTTTAGATAGAGTTCAAAACACGGTTTGCCGGACATCTGGTAGCGGCTATCCTGCAGCACGCTATTGAAAAACTGATACCACGGCGTCGCGAAATCGTTATTTTCAACGCGAGTGGTAGCAACAGCATATTGACCACCCACTATTTCAGTGAGGATCACGCCTTCGCTGTTTTCAGGTAGCGTGAAATCAGCGGGTACTGAAACAACGGTATCGCAACGCAGTTTCTCCGCCGGGACTTCATCAGGGTTATCGTAGTAAACGGCAATCCATTCCAGCGGCACGATCTGGTTTCCATCAACCCACATCATCAACTGTTCAAAACCTTGTTTTACCGTGTTTTCCCATGGTCCAACCATGTGAAAACCGGCAATCCTGCGTTTCTCTGCTTGTCTGATCTCGTAGTTCATAATGCCTCCGCCATTATACTGTGATTATATACAGTATAATTTTCACATAACAGCCACAAGGAAATAGTGATTATTATGTGAGCAGACTCGCACTCTCGCCAGTCTGCCCTGGAATAATTCCGTTATGCCTTATGGTGAAAATAATCGCTCAGACGCGAAAAAACACCGCCTTCCTCAACGGACTCCAGCGTCACCAGCGGCCAGTGCGCAACCAGTTTGTCCCGATCGTAGAGTTCAATTTCACCAACCCGTTGATGTGAGGCAATGGGGGCGACAATCTCGTGTTTATCAAGCACATATTTTGCTTTTATATTAGGAATTTCTGCTTTTGGAAGCGCCAACCAAAAATCCTGCTCAGTACCTAGTGCAATTTTCTCTTTGTCACCGTACCAGATACGCTCGCTACCGACTTTCTTCCCACTTTTAAGAACTTGTACGGTGTCGAAGTTCTGTTGCCCCCAGTGCAACAGTTTACGGGCTTGATCTTCGCGGCCTTTCGGGCTTTCAGCCCCCATCACCACCGCGATAAGACGGCGCTGCCCATCCACGGCAGAGGCGATAAGGTTATATCCGGCACCCGATGTGTGTCCGGTTTTAAGACCGTCAACGTTTAGCGTTTTATCCCACAGCAGGCCGTTGCGGTTGTGCTGCGTGATGCCATTCCAGGTGAGGCTCTTTTCGCTATACATATGATAAAACTCGGGTTCGCCATGAATAATCGCCCGCGAAAGCACCGCCAGGTCATACGCCGAACTGTGCTGACCCGGCGCATCCAGCCCGTGTACCGTTTCAAAATGCGTATCCTGTAAATTTAGCTTTTGCACATAGCGGTTCATCATGGCAACAAACTGCGGCTGTCCTCCGGCAATGTAATCCGCCAGCGCCACGCAAGCATCGTTGCCTGAATCGACGATCAGCCCGCGACTTAAATCATGCACCGTGACGCGGTCGCCCTCTTTTAAGAACATCAATGAGGACCCCACAAACACGGGATTATCTTTTGCCCAGGCATCACGTCCGACAGTCACAATGTCGTTGCGGCTAATACGATGGCTGTCGATGGCACGGTCAACCACATACCCGGTCATCAGTTTGGTCAGGCTGGCAGGATTACGCTGCTGGTGTTCGTTATTGGCGGTAAGAATCTGTCCTGTCGTGTAATCCATGAGCACCCACGCCCCTGCGTCAATGGCTGGCGGTTGGGGGGCAAAGTCGGGGGTATCAGCAGCAAAGGCAGATGTAAGATTCAACGCAAACAGAGACGCGACAATAAACAAACGGGATTTCAACAGCATGTCCTCAGAAAGAGAATAATTTGCTGTTCTTTTTACGGAAGTTCGGGTGAACAAACATGAAAAAATTGCAAGAAAATGTGACTAAAAGCACATTTTCTTGCATGATTTTAACCCACCGCGCCTGTTTTCCGGGTTTCAGCGCGGGGAAAAATTATCCCTTACGCGGCGAAGATTCCGCATGATGACTGCGATGGCGATGATAACCGTCTATCATGCTACGGAAAATTTGCCCTGGCGTATCACCGAGCGTGCAAAGGTAAATATGTGCGCAAATAAACAGCAGCCCAACGACGGCGAACGCCATATGCAACGCCAGCATAACCGGACCCGCCCCCATGAATTGCGGATACAGACACAGAAATCCGCTGATGATCAACAGAGGCACGAGCGCATACATGATGGCCAGATACGCCAGTTGCTGTAGCGGGTTAAATTTGTTTTCCGTTGTAGCAGCATAAGGGTGCGCTTCGCCATGCATAATGCCGCACAGGTAAAAACGCGTCTGCCGCAGACACCGCGTGACAAGTCCGTTGACGTTCACCTTGTAGTGATGTCCGTTACCGCCGAACGCATTAATGAGGATGAAACCAATCCAACATGCCGCCAGTGCGAATCCGCACACGGTATGCAGTTTCACCATTAATGCCACGGGTCCGATTGAGAAATGGCCAAACAGACCACTGAGCAAAAGCAGGACAAACAGCAGCGCATTTCCCCAGTGCCAGCGGCGGATCGCCAGTGAATAGAGGTAGTCACGTTGCTCTTCCCCCTTCGCCGTTTTCGGTGCAAACATGGCGCGCAACAGCGCATGCGCCCCAAGTGCGGCAAGCAGCATCAACACCACGCCCCCCGCACAGACGAGCCATAAAGGCCAGTAATCCGGCGCGTAGTTCAGTTCGGCTCCCCAGATGGTATTCATACTTTACCCTCCTGATGTATCTCCTTGCGTCGGTATAAACTGACCGCGCCACTGCGTTCTTCCTGCTGCCGGTACACCTCTTTTTGGCCGATCCAGTGTTGGATCTCCGCTTCATCGAGTCGACCAAATTTCAGCGCATCCGTCGGACACACGGAGACGCAGGCCGGTTGTTGTCCTGATGCCAGACGCGTGTCGGCACAGAAATTACATTTTTCGGCAATCCCCGTTTGGGGATTCAGAAAGCGAACGTGGAACGGACACGCTGCAACACAATAATCGCAGCCGATACAGCGCGATTTATCGACCTGCACGATGCCGTTTTCATCACGGAATGAAGCGCCGGTTGGGCATACCGTAACGCAGGGAGCATCCTCGCAATGCTGGCAGGAGACGCGGATAAAACGAAAATGTTCCAGCGTGGCAGATTCAGGGTCAGGCGTTTGGATCTGCACCTGAACACGGCTAAATCCCTCCGGGACATCATTAAGTACCTTGCAGGCCACCGTGCACGCCTGGCATCCAATGCAGCGTTTCTCGTCATGCAACATGACATAGGAGTTCGTCGGTTGATTCATGCTTTTCTCCCTCCTCATGCCCGGCTAAGCGTGACGCCAGCGGTATGCACCACTGTGCCAGAAACCGGACTGGTCACATGCGGCAGCAAGTTCCCGCAGTGAATGCCGTGCGTTGTCGCGGCGGTTTTCGCCCCTGCCTTCGCCCCAAAGCCCATGTAAACAAACAGCGTATCGGGTCGAATGCCTGCCGTGACCAGTGCTTTCCCTTTTTCTTTGCCGGTTGCGTTTTCCAGCCAGATCTCGTCCCCATTGCGGATACCCTTTTCGCGGGCTGTCTGCGGGTGGATCCAAACGGCGTTATCCCACATCAACTCACTGAGTAACGGGACATACTGCGTCGCGCCGTTGGTGTGTACGGCAACCTTGCCCTGAATAAAATAGAGTTCGTCGTCTTTTTTAAGTGCAATGTGGCGGGCCTGAGGAACCCCATAGCCAGGCAACAAGGCTTCCAGCGCTTCAGAGTACAACTCGATTTTGCCGGACGGCGATTTGAAACGTAGCTGGTCGCTATAGGTTCCTTCACTGTCTGCCGCCGCCGCACCGGGAAAACGCGTGACAAACTGACGAACGGATTCTGGCTCACGCAACAGCAGCGGCACACCCCATTCCCGATACCCTTTCTGGCGCAATTCCGCCGACAAGCCATGATCGCCATTGAGCTGATACAGCTGACGAGTCTGCATATCCTGCCAGGGGAAGTAATGCCCCAGGCCCAACTGCACAGCCAGCTCTTTCCAGATTTGCCAGCTCGGACGCGCCTCGCCGATGGGGTCCACCACCTGCTGGCGCAACGCATAAGCGGGATTCAGCCCGGACATGTCGGAGACTTCTTCATCACGCTCAAGGTAAGTGCATTCCGGTAACAGATAGTCTGCGTAAGCCGCGCTTTCACTTAAGTAAACATCGCAACTGACGACCAGATCCAACTGCTCCATGGTTTTCACCAGATCCGGCCGACAGGTGACGGTTTGCAGAGGGTTGTGGCGGGACATAATCCAGCCCTTCACCGGGTAAGGCGTCTGTTTTAGCACCGCGTCAATCACGCTTTGGACGACGCCACCGCCGGCCGCGATAAATTTGAATTGCGGCGCCACTAAATCAATGCGTTGCGCCTTCGTCTTGGGCATATTTTTGACGTCAGGTTTGGCCAGCACCGGAGCGACGGTTTCGCCTGCCAGTTTGTTATACGTTGCGGCCCCTTTTTTCTGGTACATCCCACCCTCGCGCTCAATATTTCCGAGCAGCACGTTCAGGGTAAAAATCATGCGCCGCATGTCGATCTCTTCTTGAGAGAATGTCGCGCGATGACCGGGGCTAACCATGGCATGCGGTGCGCAGGCGGCAAGCTCTCGCGTGACCCGTGTAATGACATCGGCAGGCACGTCAGCATGCTGTTGCGCCCACGCAGGCGTGGTCTCTTTCACCGCTTCCGCCAGCTGCGCGAATCCGCTGGTGTAACGCTCAACAAAGGCGGCATCGTAGAGATTTTCGTTGATCATGACGTGGCACATTGCCATCAACACCGGTAAGTCACCGCCGGGACGAATCGCATGCCACTCATCTGCTTTGCTGGAGAAAACGGAAAGACGCGGATCGAAGCTGACCATTTTGGCCCCCTTCTCCTGCGCCGTCATCAATTCATGGGTATCCGCAACTTCAATCCCCTCATACAAATTATGCCCAAATGAGACCATGTAGCGGGTATTGGCGATGTCCATCGCCAGGTCTCCACCCATCATCACTTTTGCCGCAATGGATTTTCCGGCAGGACAGGTTGAGGCGTGTGTAAAGGTATTGGGAGAACCGAATGCGGTAGCAAGATGAAACAGATGACCTGAAAGCGAACCGGACTTGGAAGAAAATACGACCCCTTCCGGCCCATATTGCTTTTTAATTTCCGTCATTTTTTCAGCAATTTCTTGATAGGCCTGCTGCCAGCTAATGACCTGCCATTCACCGCCGCCGCGTGGGCCGGTGCGCTTCATGGGTTTCACAATACGATGTGGATCATTGACCAGGCTGACACCGCTGCCGCCCCTGGCGCAAACCCGCGTTCCCTGCTGGGGGGCATGAGGATTACCTTGAATAAAAACCGTTTTATTTTTAATAACCTGCGCCTGAATCGGACACCGAAACGAACACATTTCGCACAGACTGGGCGTCAGGGATGTTTTACCGCTCACCCCCTCTGTCGGATTGCGCGCCAGTGCTCCGGGTGCAAAGCCACCTATGGCGCACGCGGAACAACTCAACCCGACGCCTTGCAAAAAACTACGCCGACTGATGCTCATATAACCTCCTGTTATTAGATATATCCAATAATTATATTGAATATATATCGTAAGTTTATGTCCTTACTCACAATTCATAACAGAGAGCAATAAAATAGATAAATAGCTAAAAATTGTTACTTATCAAAAGATTCCGAATACAGTCAAATAATGACAGTCAGCAAGAAAATAACCCCATTGGATGTCGTCAATTTAGCGTAAATTTATATCATTACCCAGGTTCACTCTATTAAAACAAAGATACAAATCGGCTACGTTATTTCTGTATTCGCTGAAAATTAATAACAACCCAATTAATTCGCATTCGTGATTCAGGCAAAGCACCGGTCTTGCTGATTACCCTGTCGTTTTTTGTTACTCTTACCAGAGCGAAAATTGAAACCGGGTACAACTCCACAATGAATGACGGCAAGCAGCTTCCTACCTTTTTGTTCCACGATTACGAAACATTTGGTACACACCCTGCACTGGACAGACCCGCGCAGTTCGCCGCGATTCGCACCGATAGCGATTTTAACGTTATTGGCGAACCGGAGGTGTTTTACTGCAAGCCTGCCGATGATTACCTCCCGCAACCGCAAGCCGTGCTAATCACCGGCATCACGCCGCAGGAAGCGCGGGAAAAAGGGGAAAACGAAGCCGCCTTCGCTCAACGAATTCACGCCCTGTTTACCGTGCCGAAGACCTGCATCCTTGGCTACAATAACGTCCGCTTTGATGATGAAGTCACGCGCAATATTCTGTACCGCAACTTTTACGATCCCTACGCCTGGAGCTGGCAACACGATAACTCGCGTTGGGATCTGCTGGATGTGATGCGCGCCTGTTACGCACTGCGACCGGAAGGGATCAACTGGCCCGAAAACGAAGACGGGCTGCCCAGTTTTCGCCTTGAACATTTAACTAAAGCCAACGGGATCGAACACGCCAACGCACACGATGCGATGGCCGATGTTTATGCGACCATTGCGATGGCGCAACTGGTGAAGTCACGCCAGCCACGTCTGTTTGAGTATCTTTACAGCCACCGTAACAAGCATAAACTGGCCGCGCTGATTGATGTCCCTCAGATGAAACCGCTGGTCCATGTCTCCGGTATGTTTGGCGCATGGCGCGGTAATACCAGCTGGGTCGCCCCGCTGGCCTGGCACCCGGAAAATCGGAATGCGGTGATCATGGTGGATCTGGCGGGTGATATTTCTCCGCTGCTGGAGCTTGACAGCAATACCCTGCGCGAGCGGTTATACACCGCCAAAGCCGATCTGGGCGATAACGCCGCGGTTCCCGTCAAACTGGTGCATATCAATAAGTGTCCGGTTCTGGCGCAGGCCAATACACTGCGCCCGGAAGACGCGGACCGGTTGGGCATTAATCGCCAGCAGTGTCTCGATAATCTAAAAGTGTTACGCGAAAACCCGCAGGTACGCGATAAAGTCGTGGCGATCTTTGCAGAAGCAGAGCCGTTTACCCCTTCGGATAACGTCGATGCTCAGCTTTATAATGGCTTTTTCAGCGATGCGGATCGTGAAGCCATGAAGATCATTCTGGAAACGGAGCCGCGCAATTTACCCGCGCTTGATATCACTTTCGCCGATAAGCGTATAGAAAAACTGCTGTTTAATTATCGCGCCCGTAATTTCCCGGGCACCCTGGATGAAGCCGAGCAGCAGCGCTGGCTGGATCACCGCCGTCAGGTCTTCACACCAGAGTTTTTGCAACGCTATGCGGATGAATTGCAGATGTTATACCAGCAGTATGCTGATGATAGCGGGAAGCAGACGTTACTGAAATCACTGTGGCAGTACGCCGAAGAGATTGTTTGAAAACCTAATGAGTCCCTACTGACAGAATCTGCAGCATAAAAAAACCGGAGACAACGCTCCGGTTTTTTATTATGCGCCTGACAAACAGGTGCAGAAAAGTCAGTGGTTATGCAACGTCTTCGTACTGCGGCACCGGGTTGCGGAAGCTTTTGGTCACGCATGCCAGATAAATCAGGCCAATCGCGGCCCAGATCAAGCCCAGCACCATGGAGCTCTCTTCCAGGTTAACCCACAGCGCACCAACGGTCAGCGCACCACACATCGGCAGGAACAGGTACTGGAAATGGTCTTTCAGCGTTTTGTTGCGCTTCTCACGGATCCAGAACTGTGAAATTACCGACAGGTTAACAAATGTAAAGGCCACCAGCGCACCGAAGTTGATCAGCGCTGTCGCCATCACCAGGTCGAAGTTGATTGCCAGCAGAGCAATCGCACCTACCAGGATGATGTTCATCGCCGGTGTACGCCATTTCGGGTGAACGTAACCGAAGAAACTTTTCGGGAACACACCGTCACGACCCATCACGTACATCAGACGCGCTACGCCCGCATGCGCCGCCATACCAGAAGCCAGTACGGTGATGGTGGAGAAGATCAACGCGCCAACCTGGAAGGTTTTACCCGCAACATACAGCATAATTTCTGGCTGAGAGGCATCCGGATCTTTAAAGCGAGAGATATCCGGGAAGTACAGCTGCAGGAAGTAGGTTGAAAAGATGAAGATCAGACCGCCGATAAGCGCGGTCAGGAAGATAGCGCGCGGAATAACGCGCTCTGCATCTTTGGTTTCTTCCGACAGGTTGCTGATGCCGTCAAATCCGGTAAAGGAGAAGCACAGAATCGTCGCACCGGTGATCATCGGAATAACGTGCGCATCGCCTGACCAGAACGGACGCGAGCTGGCCAGCGTACCGGCGCCTTCGCCTTCAAACACCCCGTACACCACCATGCCCAAAATGACCGCGATCAGCACAACCTGCAACACCACAATAACGGTATTGAAGTTAGCCACGGATTTGAGACTGCGCAGGTTAAATGCCGTCATAAACGCCACCAGGGCGACAACGAACACCCACGACGGGATCGAAGGCACAAGGGCTTCAAAGTAAATTTTTGCCAGCAGAATGTTGATCATCGGCGCGAACAGGTAGTCGAGCAGAGAAGACCAACCCACCATAAAACCAACGGTAGGGCTAATGGATTTCTGGGCATAGGTATACGCAGAGCCTGCAGAAGGGTAACGACGTACCAGCTTCCCATAGCTCAGCGCCGTAAACAGAATAGCGATCAGCGCGAAGGCGTATGCCGTCGGTACGTGACCGTCTGTGAGGCCTGAAACGATACCAAATGTATCGAACAGCGTCATCGGCTGCATATAGGCAAGGCCCATCATAACAACCGGAACCAACGTAAGCGTCTTACGTAATTCCACGCGAGAGGTGTTTGGAGTAACGTTATGCGACATGGTCATTCCCCTTTACGGCGAATACCGTCGCGTAAGCAAAAAATTGCCCCATTTTTACGGATTCCTCAGCGACAACAACTGTCGATTTTTAGTAAGTATCTATCCGGTACGAAGCCCGGCCTCTTTTATGAATGATTGGTTTGATGCAAAAAAATAACCGACGCGTATTAAAACGTCGGTTAATGTCATTTTTTGCAAGCGGCGTATTTTGCACTAGATTGAGGAGAAATGACAAGAGAATGAGACCCCTGTCCCAAATTAATTTTCCTAATCGATTGATTTACCAACAGCATCTTTTGAGTAGACACCAGCAATAGCACTATTTGCTAAAATCTCATCTCGCCACCAGGCGCTGGCCAGTCCGGCGGTCTGCTCGTTCCAGCCAATCCATACCGGTTCAAAGAGGATTTGCGCCACCACCTTCTTCTCAACCAGCGCGCCACTTTCCAGAAATCGCTGCGCCAGATAGCGCGGTAAATAGCCGCATCCCAGCCCACTGATTTGCAATTCCAGTTTGGTTTTAAAATCAAACACGGTTATCGCTTCCTGGTCTTCAAGAAGCTGAGATGAGGACGCCGGATGAGTAATGTCGCCGACCACAATGGCGCGGAAGCGTTTAATGATACGGCGGCTCAATGGCTCTTGTTCATGCACTAAGGGGTGGTGCGGTGCGACCGCAAAGACTTGCTCAAGATACCCCAACTGCACAAAACCGAAACCGCTTAAAGGAGGCGGTTCATGCGTTGCCCCCACAATGATATCCGCCCGTCCCTGCGTGAGCGCTTCCCAGGAGCCGCCCAGTACGCCATTGATAAATTTAAGGCGGGTAACACTGTGGTGTTGATAGAAAGATTCAATGAGTGGAGCAAGAAGTGAAAAAGGGAATGTGTCATCCACACCGATGACCAGTTCGTTTTCCCAGCCTTCGTGAAGTTTGATAGCCTGTTTTTCCAGCTCGCGTACGGTGTGCAGGACTTCCCGGCCTTTTTCCAACAGCATTTGGCCGGTACGGGTGAATTTGGCCCGATGACCGCTGCGATCCAGTAACTGAATATTCAGATCGCTTTCGAGTTTGTGGACGGTATAGCTGAGAGCAGAAGGCGTCTTAAATAATTTTGCCGACGCCGCCGCAAAACTGCCCTCTTTCTCTAAAGCATCAAGAATGATCAGAACGTCCAGCAGTGGTTTCATGCTCGCCCCCTCAGGGTGTATGGCGATCACCTGCTGGCCGTTCGCGTCATTCCATTGGCATCACCAGCGGATCAGGATACTGATACTCAAATCCAAGCTCATTACAAATCCGGCTGCCATCAATAATTTTACCTCTTCCCTTTTCCGGGCCTTCCCGGAATTTCGGCGGTTCCATTCCCAATAAACGGGCCATCTGTGGATAGAACACATTACGCGCCGGGTGCGCGGGCGCACATATATTATAGATGTGTCCTCCTTTAGGTGCCTGTAACAGAAGGGTGATGGCAGCGATCACATCCTCCAGATGCACCAGATTCACCCCCTGCTCGCCGTCAGGCGCCATTTTACCGGCAAAGAAACGTCCGGGATGTCTTCCTGGTCCCACCAGCCCGGCCAGGCGCAGGATATCCACGGAAGTGCCAGGCAAGTTATGCAGCCAGTCTTCAAGTTCCTTCAGTACACGCCCACTTGCCGTCACCGGATTGCGCGCCATGTTCTCTTTTACCGTCCCCTGCACATCGCCATAGACAGATGTAGAACTGGTAAAAAGAATACGCGGGATACGATGCGCCAGCGCGCTATCCACCAGCTCCTGCATCGCCTGCAGGTAAAAATCCTCACCGGGACCGCTACGACGCGCGGGTAGCGTTACCACCAATGCATCCACATCCATCAATGCATCAAGGTCATCCGTTTCACAAATCAGCTCCGGCTCCAGGCGCAGCGGATAGCTTTCAATACCGCTCATGCGGGCCGCGTCCACCCCATCCTGAGTGGTTTTGCTGCCGATAACCTGCCAGCCCTTCGCAGCCAGAGACATCGCCAGGGGCATGCCTAACCAACCTAAACCGACAATCGCGACCTTTTTCATCCCTTTTCTCCTGAATCTGGCACCATTTATATAAGGCTACGCCAGCATGGTGTGACTGACAATTCATACCACTAATATGAAATGAATTAATGTACAAAAAAAGCCCTTGCTTTCTGGCTCTAAAGTGGTTTAGGTTAAAAGACATCAAATGAATAAGCATTCATCGAGAATTTTATGACACGCGTTCAATTTAAACACCATCATCACCATCATCCTGACTAGTCTTTCAGGCGATGTGTGCTGGAAGACATTCAGATCTTCCAGTGGTGCATGAACGTATGAGAAAGCCCCCGGAAGATTTCTTCCGGGGGCTTTTTTTTGTGCGTGTCTCAGCTCGGTTCAGACAGGATAAGAGGATTAAAAGATGTTAGATAACACTCGTTTACGCATAGCTATTCAAAAATCAGGCCGTTTAAGCGACGATTCACGTGAACTCCTGGCCCGCTGTGGGATTAAAATTAATTTACACACTCAGCGTTTGATTGCGATGGCAGAGAATATGCCTATCGATATTCTGCGCGTGCGTGATGACGACATCCCGGGCCTGGTCATGGACGGCGTCGTTGATCTGGGTATTATCGGTGAAAACGTCCTCGAAGAGGAACTGCTGAACCGTCGTGCGCAGGGTGAAGATCCGCGTTATTTTACGCTTCGTCGTCTCGACTTCGGCGGTTGCCGTCTCTCGCTGGCGACCCCTGTCGACGAAGCCTGGGATGGCCCTGCCGGGCTGGATGGCAAACGCATTGCCACCTCTTATCCGCACCTGTTGAAACGTTATCTGGATCAGAAAGGCGTTTCGTTTAAATCCTGTCTGCTTAATGGCTCTGTTGAAGTCGCCCCACGCGCCGGTCTGGCTGACGCAATCTGCGATCTGGTGTCAACCGGCGCGACGCTTGAAGCCAATGGTCTGCGTGAAGTTGAGGTTATCTACCGTTCTAAAGCGTGTCTGATTCAGCGAGACGGCGAACTGGCCGATGCCAAACAACTGCTGGTTGATAAATTACTGACCCGTATTCAGGGCGTTATTCAGGCCCGTGAATCCAAATACATCATGATGCACGCGCCAAGCGAGCGTCTGGATGAAGTCATTGCCCTGCTGCCGGGCGCCGAGCGCCCGACCATTCTGCCGCTGGCAGGCGATCAGCAACGCGTCGCGATGCACATGGTCAGTAGTGAAACCCTGTTCTGGGAAACCATGGAAAAACTGAAAGCGCTGGGTGCCAGTTCGATTCTGGTGCTGCCCATTGAGAAGATGATGGAGTAAATAGCCATGAGCTTTAATACTATCATTGACTGGAATTCCTGTAGCCCTGAGCAGCAGCGTGATTTGCTGATGCGCCCGGCCATTTCCGCCTCTGACAGCATTACCCGTATCGTTGCGGATATTCTGGATAACGTAAAATCACGGGGTGACGACGCCCTTCGGGAATACAGCGCCAAATTTGACAAAACGGACGTCGGCGCAATGAAAGTCACTGCCGATGAGATCGCCGCGGCCAGCGACAGACTGAGCAACGAGCTCAAGCAGGCCATGGCGGTTGCGGTAAAAAATATTGAGACGTTCCACACCGCGCAAAAACTGCCGACGGTGGATGTGGAAACCCTGCCCGGCGTACGCTGCCAGCAGGTGACCCGCCCGGTGAGCTCTGTTGGCCTGTATATCCCCGGCGGTTCCGCCCCGCTCTTCTCGACTGTTTTGATGCTTGCCACGCCAGCACGTATTGCTGGCTGCAAAAAAGTGGTGCTTTGCTCACCTCCGCCAATTGCCGACGAAATTCTCTACGCGGCAAAGCTGTGCGGCGTGCAGGAGGTCTTCAACGTTGGCGGCGCGCAGGCGATTGCCGCGCTGGCCTTTGGCAGCGAATCTGTCCCTAAAGTGGATAAAATCTTTGGTCCCGGCAATGCCTTTGTCACCGAGGCTAAACGCCAGATCAGCCAACGCCTCGACGGCGCGGCCATCGATATGCCAGCAGGACCGTCAGAAGTGCTGGTGATTGCCGACAGCGGCGCGACGCCAGATTTCGTTGCCTCCGACCTGCTCTCCCAGGCGGAACATGGCCCTGACTCGCAGGTCATTCTGTTAACGCCAGATACCGATCTCGCCCGTCGGGTAGCCGACGCCGTTGAACGCCAGTTAGCTGAACTGCCGCGCGCAGAAACGGCACGTCAGGCGCTGAGCGCCAGTCGACTGATTGTGACGAACGATTTGGCGCAATGTGTGGCCATTTCTAACCTGTATGGACCGGAACACCTGATCATTCAGACCCGCAATGCGCGCGAACTGGTCGATGAAATCACCAGCGCAGGCTCCGTCTTCCTGGGCGACTGGTCACCCGAATCCGCGGGCGATTATGCTTCCGGCACCAACCACGTGTTGCCGACCTATGGCTACACGGCGACCTGTTCCAGCCTTGGGCTGGCAGATTTCCAGAAACGGATGACCGTACAGGAACTGTCACGTGAAGGTTTCTCCGCCCTGGCCTCTACCATCGAGACGCTGGCGGCAGCCGAACGCCTGAGCGCCCATAAAAATGCCGTCACCCTGCGTGTTAACGCCCTGAAGGAGCAAGCATGAGCACCGAAAACACCCTCAGCGTCACCGACTTAGCCCGTGAAAACGTCCGCAAACTGATACCGTACCAGTCGGCACGCCGTCTGGGTGGTAACGGCGATGTCTGGCTGAACGCCAATGAATTTCCCACGGCGGTCAATTTTCAGCTTACCCAGCAGACGCTCAATCGTTACCCGGAATGTCAGCCAAAAGCGGTCATTGCCAACTATGCCCAGTATGCAGGGGTGAAGCCAGAGCAGGTACTGGTCAGCCGTGGCGCAGATGAAGGTATCGAATTACTGGTCCGCGCGTTTTGTGAGCCGGGCAAAGATGCGATTCTTTACTGCCCACCCACCTACGGTATGTATAGCGTCAGCGCTGAAACGATCGGCGTGGAGTGCCGTACCGTGCCTACGCTTGAAAACTGGCAGCTGGATATGCAGGGCATTTCGGACAAGCTTGAGGGCGTGAAAGTGGTGTACGTCTGTAGTCCGAACAACCCGACCGGGCAACTGATCAACCCGCAGGATCTGCGGACATTGCTGGAGCTGACCCGCGGAAAAGCCATTGTGATTGCCGATGAGGCGTATATTGAGTTTTGCCCGCAGGCAACGCTTGCTGGCTGGCTCGATGAATACCCCAACCTGGTCATCTTACGGACACTGTCTAAAGCGTTTGCCCTTGCCGGATTACGCTGCGGGTTTACGCTGGCCAGCGAAGAGGTCATCACTCTGCTACTGAAAGTCATCGCCCCCTATCCGCTTTCCACACCGGTTGCCGACATCGCCGCCCAGGCCTTAAGTCCGCAGGGCATTACCACGATGCGCGAGCGCGTGTCGCAGATCCTGGTCGAGCGTCAGTATCTGGTCAATGCTCTGAAAGAAATAGCCTGCGTAGAACAGGTCTTCGACTCCGAAACCAACTACGTTCTGGCGCGGTTCGCCGCCTCCAGCAGCGTGTTTAAATCGTTGTGGGATCAGGGCATTATCTTACGGGATCAGAATAAACAACCTTCTTTAAGCGGCTGTCTGCGGATCACTGTGGGAACCCGCGAAGAAAGCCAGCGCGTCATCGACGCCTTACGTGCGGAGCAAGTATGAGCCAGAAGTATCTTTTTATTGACCGTGATGGAACCCTGATTTCTGAACCGCCGAGTGATTTTCAGGTCGATTGCTTCGACAAACTGGCGTTTGAGCCTGACGTTGTCCCCGTTCTGCTAAAGCTGCAAAAAGCAGGCTTTAAACTGGTGATGATAACCAACCAGGATGGGCTGGGAACACAGAGCTTCCCGCAGGCGGATTTTGAGGGTCCGCACAACCTGATGATGCAGATTTTTACCTCTCAGGGCGTGCTGTTTGATGAAGTTCTGATCTGCCCACACCTGCCCGCGGATGCGTGCGACTGCCGTAAACCGAAGGTCAAACTGGTTGAACACTATCTGGCCGAACAGGCAATCGACAGCGTTAACAGCTATGTCATTGGCGATCGTGTCACTGATATCCAGTTGGCTGAAAACATGGGGATCACCGGCCTACGCTACCACCGCGAAAATCTGAACTGGGCGATGATTGGCGAACAGCTGACGAAACGCGACCGTTACGCCCGCGTTGAGCGCAACACCAAAGAGACGCAGATTGACGTCAAGGTGTGGCTCGACCGCGAAGGCAGCAGCAAGATCAACACGGGCGTCGGCTTCTTTGACCACATGCTGGATCAAATCGCCACCCACGGCGGCTTTCGTATGGAGATTGCCGTTAAGGGCGACCTCTACATCGACGATCACCATACGGTCGAAGACACCGGTCTGGCGCTGGGCGAAGCGTTAAAACTGGCGCTGGGCGACAAACGCGGCATCAACCGTTTTGGTTTTGTTCTGCCGATGGATGAATGCCTGGCGCGCTGTGCGCTGGATATCTCCGGGCGTCCGCACCTGGAATACCGCGCCGAATTTACCTACCAGCGTGTCGGCGATCTGAGCACCGAGATGGTTGAGCACTTCTTCCGCTCGCTCTCCTACACCATGGGTGTGACATTGCACCTGAAAACCAAAGGCAAAAATGACCACCACCGCGTGGAAAGCCTGTTTAAAGCGTTTGGTCGTACTCTGCGTCAGGCGATTCGCGTGGAGGGTGACACGCTTCCTTCCTCGAAAGGAGTGCTGTGATGAACGTGGTGATCCTCGACACGGGCTGTGCCAACCTGAACTCGGTGAAATCCGCCGTGGTGCGCCACGGATACGATCCGGTGGTCAGTCGCGACCCTGATATTGTTCTGCGGGCAGACAAATTGTTTCTGCCGGGTGTGGGTACCGCGCAAGCGGCGATGGACCAGTTGCGCCAGCGAGAACTGATTGAGCTTATCAAAGCCTGTACCCAGCCGGTGTTGGGTATTTGCTTAGGCATGCAGCTTCTGGGTCGTCGTAGCGAAGAAACCCACGGTGTTGATTTGTTGGGGATTATCGACCAGGACGTCCCTAAAATGACCGACTTTGGTCTGCCGTTACCGCATATGGGCTGGAACCGCGTCTACCCACAGGCCGGGAATCGTCTGTTCCAGGGCATTGAAGACGGCGCTTATTTTTACTTCGTGCACAGCTACGCGATGCCGGTGAACCCGTGGACCATCGCTCAGTGTCATTACGGCGAACCGTTCACCGCCGCCGTGCAAAAAGATAACTTCTTTGGCGTGCAATTCCACCCGGAACGTTCGGGTGCCGCTGGCGCACAGTTGCTGAAAAACTTCCTGGAGATGTGATGATTATTCCAGCATTAGATTTAATCGACGGCACCGTGGTACGCCTCCATCAGGGCGATTACGCCCAACAGCGCGATTACGGAAGCGATCCCCTGCCCCGTTTGCAGGATTACGCGGCCCAGGGAGCAGAAGTGCTGCACCTGGTCGATCTGACTGGGGCAAAAGATCCGGCAAAAAGACAAATTCCGCTGATTAAAGCCCTGGTGGCTGGCGTTAACGTGCCTGTACAGGTTGGCGGCGGCGTACGCAGCGAAGACGACGTGGCGGCATTGCTTGAAGCTGGCGTCGCGCGCGTGGTGGTCGGCTCCACGGCGGTAAAATCCCCTGACGTAGTTAAACGTTGGTTCAAACGCTTTGGCGCCGACGCACTGGTGCTGGCGCTGGATGTGCGCATTGACGATCAGGGCAATAAGCAGGTGGCCGTCAGCGGTTGGCAGGAAAACTCCGGCGTTTCTTTGGAACAGCTGGTCGAAATGTATCTGCCGGTCGGCCTGAAGCATGTGCTGTGCACCGATATTTCTCGCGACGGTACGCTGGCAGGCTCCAACGTCGCACTGTATGAGGAAGTGTGCGCCAAATACCCGCAGGTGGCATTTCAGTCCTCCGGCGGGATTGGCGACATCAATGACGTTGCCGCGCTTCGCGGAACCGGCGTTCGCGGCGTGATCGTCGGACGCGCATTGCTGGAAGGCAAATTTACCGTTAAGGAGGCTATCCAATGCTGGCAAAACGCATAATCCCTTGCCTGGATGTTCGTGATGGTCAGGTCGTCAAAGGCGTACAATTTCGCAACCATGAAATCATCGGCGACATCGTGCCCCTGGCGAAGCGCTATGCCGAAGAAGGTGCCGATGAGCTGGTGTTCTACGATATCACCGCCTCCAGCGATGGCCGTGTCGTCGACAAGAGTTGGGTCTCCCGCGTAGCGGAAGTGATCGACATTCCGTTCTGCGTGGCGGGTGGGATTAAGTCGGCAGAAGACGCCGCAAAAATTCTCTCCTTCGGTGCGGATAAAATATCCATCAACTCTCCGGCGCTCGCCGACCCGGAGCTGATCACCCGCCTGGCCGATCGCTTTGGCGTGCAGTGTATCGTGGTGGGAATTGACACCTGGTTTGACGCTGAAACCGGCAAATACCACGTTAACCAGTATACCGGCGATGAGAGCCGTACCCGCGTCACGACCTGGGAAACCCTCGACTGGGTTCGGGAAGTACAAAAACGCGGTGCCGGTGAAATCGTCCTCAATATGATGAATCAGGACGGTGTGCGTAATGGTTACGATCTGGTGCAGCTTAAGAAAGTGCGTGAGGTTTGCTGCGTACCGCTGATCGCCTCTGGCGGTGCAGGCACCATGGAACACTTCCTGGAAGCCTTCCGCGATACTGATGTTGACGGCGCACTTGCCGCTTCCGTCTTTCACAAACAGATCATTAATATTGGTGAATTAAAAAAGTACCTGGCAACCCAGGGTGTGGAGATCAGGATATGTTAACAGAGCAACAGCGCAGCCAACTGGACTGGGAAAAAACCGACGGACTGATGCCTGTCGTTGTACAGCATGCGGTATCCGGTGAAGTGTTGATGCTGGGATATATGAACCCGCAAGCGCTGGATAAAACGATAGAAAGCGGCAAAGTCACTTTCTTCTCACGCACCAAACAGCGTCTGTGGACCAAAGGCGAGACGTCAGGCCATTTCCTCAATGTAGTCAGCATTGCGCCGGATTGCGATAACGACACCCTGCTGGTGCTGGTCAATCCGATTGGGCCAACCTGCCATAAAGGCAGCAGCAGTTGTTTTGGCGAAACCAGCCACCAGTGGTTGTTCCTCTACCAGCTTGAACAACTGCTGGCCGAGCGTAAGAGTGCCGATCCGGCAAGTTCCTACACCGCGAAGCTTTACGCCAGTGGTACCAAGCGCATCGCGCAAAAAGTCGGTGAAGAAGGCGTCGAAACGGCGCTCGCCGCGACGGTTAACGATCGTGCTGAACTGACCAATGAAGCTTCAGATTTGATGTATCACCTTCTGGTGCTGCTGCAGGATCAGGATCTCGACCTGACGACGGTCATTGAGAATTTACGCCAGCGGCATCAGTAAATTCAGAACGTAAAAAAACCGGGCAATGCCCGGTTTTTTGTCGGTCGGATAAGCGCATCGCCATCCGACATAGAGAAAAATTATTGTGCTTTTGGCTTGTAGTTACGCAGCGCATTACGCCCCAGAACCACACCCGCACCAATCATTCCACCCAGCAACACGGCCAACACCAGCGTAATCGCACGTTTCGGGCTGTCGCGACGAATCGGCAGCGTCGGTTTCATCACATAGCGATAGGCATGAATTGCGGAAGTGTCTACTTTCAGCTTTTCAATATCCAGCAGGTTCTGTTTCGTCTGATAATAGTTTGCTGAAAAGATCAGAGGGCGTGTCGCTTCATGCTCAATCATTGACTTCAGCGCATCACTACCCAGCAGGAACATGGTGTCTTGTGTGACATCCTGAGTCTGTTGGATTTGCGGTTTGGCGATATTAGCCTGAGTCGCAAACTTGAGCGCTTCCTGAATTTGCTGAATACGTAACTCTTTTTGCTCCTGAGACACCACTTCCAGTGTCTTCAGCGAGTCCTGAAGCGTCGTTGTCTGCAATTTAATATTATCTTTCAGGTCAGCATCCAGCTCTTTCGCGACCTTCTCATCAACCTGCTGGATATACTCCGCCAGTTGACGTTGGGCACCTTCAGCAGAATCACTCACATAAGAGACAACCAGTGGCAACTGTTGGCCTTTCACCGACGGTCCAATGGTCAATTTTTCTGGTTCTTCTTTGTTGTCTAACGTTTCTGCCAATGCTGAAAAAGTCGTGTTAAAACGACCGATAAATCCGGTCTGAATCTCACTGACTTTAGGTGCGTTATTACCATACAACACGTTCATCGCATTGTTATAACTGGCAATTTGCCCCACTTCGGGTTGAGTCACAATCGCTGTCGACGTCCATTTCTCCTTCGCTACGGCCAGATAACCCGCAGCCAGCGCAATAGCAACAATCACAGAAACGATGATCGTTACCTTCCCGCGCCACAATTGCATCACTAAGTCAATTAAATCAATTTGTTCCGGATCGTTACTGCGCCCAGCGAGGTTGTGATTATCCACTCTTATCAATATCCTAACGAGAAAAGGCTTAAGCTCGAAATAGTGTAGTCATAAACATCGTGAAAGCCATAGGATAATTGATAAAAATTACATATTATTTGAATGTTTTTGATAGGCAACCAGGGCTGTTTTAGCCCTGATTAAATTGAGTTAATCGCTGCCGAAAAGATCTCGGGTATACACTTTGTCTGCGACATCCTGAAGTTCAGTTGCCATGCGATTAGAAATAATCACATCAGCTTCCTGCTTAAAAGTGGTTAAGTTTCGCTCAAGTCGGGAGTTGAAAAATGCGTCTTCCTGCATGACCGGTTCGTAAATAATGACGTCAACCCCTTTGGCCTTGATGCGCTTCATGATCCCCTGAATAGAGGATGCACGGAAATTGTCGGAACCACTCTTCATTATCAGTCGATAAATACCCACCACCTTCGGTTTTCTTGCCAGGATCGCATCAGCGATAAAATCTTTACGTGTGCGGTTGGCATCCACAATGGCAGAAATAATATTGTTTGGCACCGACTGGTAATTCGCCAGAAGTTGTTTGGTATCTTTCGGCAAGCAATAGCCACCATAACCAAATGATGGATTGTTGTAATGGTTGCCAATCCGAGGGTCCAGGCACACCCCTTCAATAATCTGCCGCGCGTTAAGGCCTAAACTTTCTGCATAACTGTCGAGCTCATTAAAGTAAGCCACACGCATAGCCAGATAGGTATTGGCGAACAGCTTAATTGCCTCTGCTTCGGTAGAATCGGTAAAAAGCGTGGGGATATCCTGTTTAATCGCCCCTTCCTGTAACAACGCGGCAAACCGTTCTGCACGTTCTGAGCGTTCACCGATCACAATCCGTGAAGGATGCAGGTTATCGTAGAGAGCTTTACCTTCGCGCAGGAATTCGGGAGAGAAAATGATATTTTGAGTATTAAATTTTTTAGACATTGCCGCCGTAAAACCAACAGGAACTGTTGATTTAATGACCATTACTGCATCTGGGTTAATGTCTAAGACATCCTGGATAACAGACTCTACACTGGATGTATTAAAATAGTTAGTTTTTGGATCATAATCGGTCGGCGTGGCAATAATGACATAATCAGCATTTTGGTAGGCGTATTTTTTATTCAGTGTAGCTTCGAAGTGAATATCAACAGACTGCAGAAATTGTTGAATTTCTTTATCAACAATAGGAGATATCCGATCATTTAGCATTTCAACACGTGAAGAGATAATGTCTAATGCGATTACCTGATGATGCTGGGCGATAAGTAGACCATTAGACAGACCAACATATCCGGTACCAGAAATGGTGATATTCATTTCACACTCTCAGAATTAACTTAATATATTAATCACGATGTTTTACACCCTGATAAGATTTAAAAGTTTTAACGCCTGAGTGAATATTATGTCAATGAAGGCGAAAACATTTCGGATTTTCTTTATCAGAATAAAAGATATTTATTAAGTTAGTATTAAGGAGTGAAAAGAAATCAATCAGATTACAGACAAAAAAAAGCCCGGTTATAAACCGGGCTCACGCATACATAGTTTCAGTATTATTCCAGCCATTCGGTATGGAAAACACCTTCTTTATCAGTGCGTTTATACGTATGCGCACCAAAGTAGTCACGCTGAGCCTGGATCAGGTTAGCAGGCAAAACAGCGGCACGATAGCTGTCGTAGTAGGCAACAGCTGCGGAGAAGGTCGGAACAGGAATACCGTTCTGAACCGCATAAGCCACCACGTCACGCAGCGCTTGCTGGTATTCATCAGCGATGTTCTTGAAGTATGGAGCCAACAGCAGATTTGCAATGTTCGCATTCTCGGCATAGGCATCGGTGATCTTTTGCAGGAACTGGGCACGAATGATGCAACCCGC
This sequence comes from Citrobacter sp. R56, assembly GCF_016811995.1. GTDB lineage: Bacteria > Pseudomonadota > Gammaproteobacteria > Enterobacterales > Enterobacteriaceae > Citrobacter_D > Citrobacter_D enshiensis. Next base: position 1,739,922 of record NZ_CP069159.1, on the reverse strand, counting down.
GCGGAAGATTTTCGCAATCTCACCGTAGTTCAGATCCCAGTTGTACTCGTCAGAAGCAGCCCGCAGCTGAGAGAAGCCCTGAGCGTAGGAAACAATTTTACCCAGATACAGAGCACGACGAACTTTCTCGATAAATTCTGCTTTTTCACCTGCCAACTGCGCTTTCGGTCCTGTCAGAACCTTAGACGCCGCCACACGCTGATCTTTCAGCGAGGAGATGTAACGTGCAAATACAGACTCGGTGATCAGAGACAGCGGTTCGCCAAGGTCGAGAGAACTCTGGCTGGTCCATTTTCCGGTACCTTTGTTAGCTGCTTCGTCGAGGATCACATCGACCAGGAATTTACCTTCTTCATCTTTTTTGGTGAAGATGTCTTTCGTAATGTCGATCAGGTAGCTGCTCAACTCACCGTTATTCCACTCGGTAAAGGTGCTCGCCAGCTCTTCATTACTAAGGTTCAGACCGCCTTTCAGAAGGGAATACGCTTCAGCGATCAGTTGCATGTCACCATATTCGATGCCGTTGTGCACCATCTTCACATAATGGCCCGCGCCATCAGCACCGATGTAGGTTACGCAAGGCTCACCATCTTCAGCAACGGCTGCAATCTTCGTCAGAATCGGCGCAACCAGTTCGTAGGCTTCTTTCTGACCACCGGGCATGATAGAAGGCCCTTTCAGCGCGCCCTCCTCACCACCGGAAACACCGGTACCGATGAAGTTGAAACCTTCGGCAGAAAGTTCACGGTTACGACGAATGGTGTCCTGGAAGAAGGTGTTACCACCATCAATGATGATGTCGCCCTTATCCAGATACGGCTTCAGTGAATCGATAGCGGCATCGGTACCCGCGCCGGCTTTCACCATTAACAGGATACGACGAGGCGTTTCAAGGGATTCAACAAACTCTTTTACCGTGTAGTAAGGCGCCAGTTTCTTGCCGGGATTCTCGGCAATCACTTCTTCGGTCTTTTCACGGGAGCGGTTGAAAACGGAGACGGTATAACCACGGCTTTCGATGTTGAGCGCCAGGTTGCGCCCCATCACTGCCATACCGACGACGCCGATCTGCTGCTTAGACATTACATACTCCTGTCAGGTGTGGTCACCGCGCGACGTTTGCGCGGCTTGAATGTATAAGAATGTTAACTCACATTTACAACGTAGGATAGAGTTGAGATCTATTAAAAGTCTTCACAAGAATTACTATATAAGTGAGTAAGACCCCACTCTACATCGCGAGAAAAGAGTTAATACTATTAATTGCATCACACATCAACTAAATATGAATATGCTATCAAAAATTATCAAAACCGATTACTCGAAAGAATTGCACACGCAGAACGAATATAAAAATTTCTATTTTGCCAGTTAAATAAGGCGGTGATAAATATCATCCAACAGGTTAAGAAACAAAAACCCATATCGACCAATATAACTACTGCTCAGTCAAATCCTGTAGAAACAGTAAGTTGAGGCGTTATCTTATTAAAGTTGTAGCGTTCTACAACATTAGGGGTGTATATTTTCTATACAAAACAAGGTAATATAGCTCCCAGTATAAAATCCAATACTTTACCTTTATTATAATTGTTACTTAATTCCTGCTCAATTAAATTCACATTGGTGATAAAACATACAGACAAACCCAAAAAGCCAGTAGATACATAATCAAAAACAGGGTCTGCTTGATCTATTTTAAATATCTCTTTTTCATCGGTATATCCGGATGATATCATCCGCTTATCACCCAAAAAACCAAAAAAGACGATATCAATAATAACTAAAACACACCCAATGATCTTGGCGTTAATATCTAAAGACTTCGACTTCCGTATGTGATTTATGTAAATAAAAGCCATAGGAAAGATAACAAGTAGAATATCACCTCTAATTAACTATTAACAAAGTCACAAATATAGGAAATACAACTCCCACAAGGAAACTTAACTTTTGACGCTTTAACTGACAACAACTAATGCCGAAATATAGCCAATATATATAACATGAAATGCTTCCAAACCAAAATCATTATATGAATAGATGTCTCCACGAAAAATACTGAACATGGGAGTTTGAAAAGAAGGCAAGCAGTCAATTAATAAACCCACGACCACAGTACAAACATTGAACCGAATAACTGGTTGTGTTCTATTGTTATATTCATTTAGAGTAAGCCAGCCTTTTAGCTTGCAATTAAAAAGTCAACCAATAATTAAAAAATTATTAATAAAATGACTTGCAGAGTAACAACACCAAATGAAACATACAAGCCTGATACTGTAGTGAATAAATAAGCGGCACACAAATAAAAGGTAGAGCGTACATCCAAAAAGGATTTAATGATGACAACCGAATATTATTATATTTTAACAACAATTAATAACTTAGATGTCATACAATAAATAATTTAGATATACAAAAACGACTCAAAACAAACATTATCAAATAAGTCTTAATATATAAAAAACCAAAAAAGCATAACGATCGCGAGAACGCCGCCTCATCTGATGAACATTAACTATAATATCTATTTTTGGAAGCAACCGTTTTGTGCCTATATATTTATTAAGTAACGAATTTTCACAACCAAAAAGCTTGAGTAGCTTTACAATCTCTTTTTTGTACCACCCTTCTTTAACTAAATGGTATCTTTTGCATGCAGCTCGAAAGCTTTCATTTGCCCCAACTTGGTTATTAGCATGCTGACGATACAACATCTTACTCTCTTTATCAATATACCATCGATAATGATTACTACGGGCATATGCATATAGCAACCAATCATGTAATGCTACCTTCTTTGATTCAGGGACGTTCTTTAAAAAATGTTGAAAAGCTTGAGCTAGTCTTTTATTAAATACATAGGTACAGCCAGGACCTGCAGCTTCGAAAAAATAGTCAAATTGAACCTGAGGTTGTGATTTATCAATCAGTGTCTGGCGCCCATCCTCCCAAAATGCGATTACATTTCCAGAATAAGCATCAACCTCTTTTTTATTTATTTTTTGTATTGCGTGACTCAATTTATCAGCCAACCAAATATCATCTTGATCAGCGAAGGAAATATAATCATAGTTTTCAAAATGTGCATCAAGAACTAAGCGATAGAAATTCTTACCTGCTGACCCATATTTTTCACCATAAGGTAATAAATGAACATCAGGGTGATTTTTTGCTATGTACTCGAAACTTCCATCAGTGCTTAAATCAACACTAGCTAAAATGTCTACCTGCACATTTTCCTGTATACGAATAGAATTAAGTTGTTCGTCAATCCATTCCTTACCATTATATACTGCCAATAAAACCAATACTCTATACATTATCATTACCCAAATTCATTATTTAAGAATGTTTATTCTCACCCCAACGATTTAAAATCCCATCCACGATAGCTAAAAATGAATTTTTAAAGTATGAGAATTTAAACAGTGCAAATGATAATATAATATTATGTATTATCGAGAAAATAATTTCTCTACAGGCTACTTTTTTCGGCACGTGCTTATAACGTAACAAATGAATTGCATTTCTTGTTCTGTAATAACGTCTCATTGCAGAATGTACCGGTATTCTGAAGCGCCCTATTTTAATAGAGTTATCACCTATCGAATGATACATCTTAGCTGTCGGAATTATATTAACCTTAATCCCATGAGAAAAACAACGCAGACACCATTCAGTATCAACGTAATCAATAAATAATCTACTATCCATTAATCCGACTTTGTGAAATACATTTGATCTTACTAATGTTCCAGAAGATATAACAACAGATGAAGTAAACATATCCATTCTACCATTGGAAAATATTTTTCTTCGATTGCCATAAGCATCAATATCAGTAATAGCATATTCAAACCCGTGTTTCTCATCAAAGAAAACAGGCGCACATACTTCAAAATCATTTTGTTTCATCGCTGATAACAACTTGGGCACAAAATTTTTCTGTATATCACTATCCTGATCAAAAAATATTATATAAGAATATTTATGTTTTAGCGCTAATAAGATCCCATCATTTTGTGCCTGCGCTATTCCCTTATTTCCACCAAGCCATTTGTATCGTTCATAGATAAAATCCTCGACTGCAAGTGGACTATTGTCGATTATAAAAACATCGCAACTCTGTTCTTTAAGGGAATTAATTAATTTTTGGACCCTAGAGACAATCGGATTATATGTAACAATAATAGCACAAGTTTCGTTACTTTCAGTTTTATGCTCTTCTAAATCCATGCTATCAACCTTAATAATTTAATTTATCTTCTGGGCAAAGTTTATTATAGAGCATTTTACTAAAGCTATTTTTTTCACCAAGAACGACTGTGCCGCTAATTTTTTGAAGGACTGTCCCATAAATAAATTTTTGGGGTTCAGCCTTTAGCTCTAGAAGTTTTTGCAATACCTCATCCCAATTCCTTGCTTCATCTCCACCACTAATATCCTGATAGACATGATACATCTCTCTTTCCTCTGATAGATATTCGCTAAGATCAAATGCAGAGAAAATAATGGGTTTTTTGGTTATAGCAAAATCGAATAGTATGCTTGAGTAATCTGTAATTAAGCAGTCATAATTATTTATTTCTTCATAGACATCATCAGAAGAGGAAAGTCTTACCGACTTTGATTTTTTTAATTCTTCTAATAATTTTTGCGGCGGTAAGTTAGCTGGATGTACCCTGATGGTAAGTTCAATTAAGTTGGCCGTCAGAAAACTATCTAGCCGTAAGAAATCAAATTTACATCTTTCACTAAAAAGTAAATCTTTACTCTGCTCATTACTACGATAGGTAGGCATATAGATTACTTTTAAACGATTTTCATCGTCCATTACTTTAGTAGTTCGTGTAAAAACATCATTACGGGGATAGCCACAATCAATAATTTTTTTATTTGAAACACCAAATGCAGAGGCAAAAACAGCATTAAACTCTGGTCCGGGAGAAAGCACGTAATTGTAAAAGTTATTGGTAAATAGTCTGTAGAGGCGACTTTTGTTCCACCACTTACATTCTGCTGGATTGTCATACATTATTTTTTTTAATGGTACTCCATGCCACATTTGTATTCGTTGTGTGTTTAGTGATATAAATAGAGGATTTAGATCAGAGCTGATTGAATGAGAAACAAAAACTTTCGATGCGAGCAACTGATAAAAGATACCTGAGAAACTTTTATAATAGCATGCTTTTAGTTTTTCCTTTTTAAAATAGTCCTCTAGGGTTTTATCTTTATATATCCAAATGGCATTGATATCACTATTTTCATTTAAAAAATGATAAAAATATTTCGAGTTATCTGCAAATTTCGCTCCAAACCAGGATCCAAATATCCATATTTTTTTATTTTTTGGTATAAGAGATTCAATAATTGATAATGGCAACCTTAACACAAGAGAAATCTTATGAAACATTTTTCTTTACTCTTTTTTTGAAAGTATACAGAAGTATTCCACGGCAAATAAGTACCGTTGATTCGGTCACAAGCACGCAGATTGCGACATTCATTCCAGTGATCATATCTTTGTAGTAAAGAATAAAAAGTAGTAGAATTTGAAGGGCACCACCAATAAATACCGTAATGTTAGCCCAGCGCAATTTTCCCAATGCTGCAAAAGCTGGATATCCAAAATTTATACTGACAAACGTAACAATTAGTGATAACAGAAAAACATTAAAAATGTGTACTGAATCTTCGAATCCATTTCCATAGAAAATATGGATAAAATCTGCAGAAATAAAACTAACAACAAGACAACCTAATATAAATAATGGAATTAACACAGCCATTATTTTTAATAATGCCTTGCTATTTCCAGTCCTAGCAAGATATGGGTAAAGTGACTGGCTTACTGGTGAAGATAAACTTTGACCTGCCATATACAGTTTTTCAGCCGCGGAGTACATCGCTGCCTGATGTAACCCAGCGCAACTACCAACGATTAAAGTACTTGCACTCGTATAAACACTGACAGACACACGGGCAAAGAAAAAACCAGAACTGGAATGAAATACGTGTTTAATTAAATACCAGGCAGGATTTCCGATCCTATATCCTTCATGATAAATAGAATATATAGAAATCGCAGTAGCAACAAGGTTGCTGACACAAAGACTAACTAAGACAAAATTAATATCACTTTCTTTTTTTACTAACAGCCACACAAGTACTAAATATGAAAGTTTCGAGATCACCATGTAAATGGTGACATTTTTCAATTTTTCTATCCCCTGGAAAAACCACATTGGCTGGAAAGATTGAAAAAGGACAACGCAACCAACCAGTGCAATAAGATCATGTCGTGAAGCCAAGAGACTATCACTGATTAATAAATACAGTATTAGTGCAATGATAAAAAAAGTGATGAGTACGCTTTTTATTGTATACACAGCACCTATATATTTGGATACTTTTTCTCTATTTTTCGCATTTTTTGCGATCCAATATGATGCCGATAAGTTAAATCCATAATCTGTTATTATGAAGCCAATGGAACACAAGGAAAGTGACATCATAATCATGCCAAATCCATCAGTGCCTAATACTCTACTCAAATATGGAAGTACTAATAGTGGCGCAAGATAATTTGAAAATTGCACCAATGTTAGTGCAACCATATTTTTCAATAACACCTTATTGATCACTGGTTGCTCTCTATTTATTTAGATCGTACAATTTCAATGATTTCTGTCGTTGAAATTGAAGGCGTCCTTGGCAAATATAGAACTGAACATTCGTCTTTAACCCAATCGAACCTTCCCTTCCAGTCATCTCCCATAACAAGAACATCAGCCTTAAATTTTTTAATGTAGTCTAATTTTAGCTCTAGGGACTCCTCGACAAAAACCTCATCGACAAATTTCAAAGAGCTAATTATTTTTAACCTATCTTCTTGGCAATAAATTGGATAGCGTTGTTTTTTACTGAAATTCAATTGATCAGAAGACACGCCGACAATTAGATAATCACCTAACGCTTTCGCGCGTTCAAGTATATTAATATGACCGACATGAAAAACATCAAATGTACCAAACGTAATTATTCTTTTCATATTTACCACTTAATATCTTGAGAAACGTATTCTCGGAATGCGACCTGCTTAGCGTCTTTATCAGATAACTGGACGCCTGCGATATTTCCCCATTCAATACCAATATCTGGATCATTCCACATTAGACCTCGATCGCTTTGCGGATGATAATAGTTTGTCGTTTTGTAGACAAACTCAGCTATCTCACTCAGCACCAGAAAACCATGCGCAAAACCTTCTGGAATCCATAACTGCCGTTTATTTTCAGCCGAGAGATTAACCCCCACCCACTTACCGAATGTCGGGGAAGATTTACGGATATCAACGGCAACATCAAATACTTCCCCAACTACACAACGAACAAGTTTACCCTGTGCATGAGGTTCGAGTTGATAGTGAAGACCACGAAGTACACCCTTTGAAGATTTGGAGTGGTTGTCTTGTACAAACTCAACTTTACGCCCTACAGCCTCTTCAAAGACTTTCTGGCTGAAGCTTTCAAAGAAAAACCCACGATCGTCACCAAATACTTTTGGTTCAAAAATCAAAACATCTGGAATATCAGTCTTAATCACGTTCATCGCTTAGTAACCTTTAATCATTTTAAGCAGATATTGCCCGTAAGCATTTTTCTTCAGCGGCTCGGCCAGCTTTTTCACTTGCTCCGCATCAATGAACCCTTTACGGTAGGCAATCTCTTCTGGGCAAGAAACTTTCAGCCCCTGGCGTTCTTCAATGGTGGCAATGAAATTACTTGCCTCAATCAAGCTTTGATGTGTGCCCGTATCTAGCCACGCATACCCACGACCCATCATGGCTACTGACATACGCCCTTGCTCAAGATAAATACGGTTAATATCGGTAATTTCTAACTCACCACGCGGTGAAGGTTTCAGGCTTTTCGCTATTTCTACAACGTCATTGTCATAAAAATATAACCCCGTTACCGCATAATTACTTTTCGGCTCCAGAGGCTTCTCTTCCAGACTGATGGCCGTACCGTTTTTATCAAATTCAACCACGCCGTAACGTTCTGGATCGTTAACATGATAGGCAAATACTGTGGCCCCACTCTCTTTATCAACTGCCGTAGCCAGCTGTTTAGGCAGATCGTGACCGTAGAAGATGTTGTCCCCCAGGACCAGAGCGCAATCATCTTTACCAATAAACTCTTCACCAATGATAAAGGCCTGTGCGAGACCATCCGGGCTTGGCTGAACTTTATACTGCAGGTTAAGGCCCCACTGGCTGCCATCACCGAGCAACTGCTCAAAGCGAGGCGTATCCTGTGGCGTACTGATAATTAGAATATCGCGAATGCCCGCCAACATCAGCGTAGACAGCGGGTAGTAAATCATCGGTTTATCATAGATCGGCAGCAACTGTTTACTTACCGCCATCGTAACTGGATAAAGACGCGTACCCGAACCACCTGCCAGAATAATACCTTTACGAGTTTTCATTTTGCTTTCTCAAACAGAAAATGCCCTCAGAGGGGCATTAAAAGTAATATGTTAGATTGAAGTTGTTGTGAACAGCTCTTCCAGCATGCGCTTAACGCCCTTTTCCCAGGAAGGTAGCGTTAGGCCAAAATTATGCTGGAATTTTTCTGTATTCAGACGCGAGTTTGCCGGACGTTTCGCCGGGGTAGGATAAGCACTTGTTGGCACGGCATTCAGCTTGTTCAACGCAAGCTCAATACCCGCTTTATGTGCTTCTTCAAATACCAGCGCCGCATAGTCATGCCACGTTGTCGTACCGCTTGCAACCAGATGATAAAGCCCTGCGACCTCGGGATTATTCAATGCCACGCGAATCGCATGCGCCGTACAGTCGGCCAGCAGTTCTGCGCCAGTAGGCGCACCAAACTGATCGTTAATGACAGAAAGTTCTTCACGCGCTTTTGCCAGTTTCAACATCGTTTTGGCGAAGTTATTGCCTTTACCTGCGTATACCCAACTGGTGCGGAAAATAAGATGCTTTTCACAATGCTTTTGCAGGGCCTGTTCACCCGAAAGTTTCGTTTCGCCATAAACATTTAGTGGAGCTGTCGCATCAGTTTCACGCCATGGCCTTTCGCCGTTGCCAGGGAAGACATAATCGGTAGAGTAATGTACTACCCATGCGTCAATGCTGGCAGCCGCTTTTGCAATCGCTTCTACGCTGCGCGCATTCAATAACTCGGATAGCTCGCGATCTGTTTCAGCTTTATCAACTGCAGTATGCGCTGCTGCATTAACAATCACATCGGGACGAATTTTCCGGACTGTTTCAGCAATACCTTCTGGATTACTAAAATCACCGCAAAAATCTTTTGAATGAAGATCAAGGGCAATCAGGTTGCCAAGAGGAGCCAGGGCACGTTGTAATTCCCAGCCCACCTGTCCTGTCTTACCAAACAGAAGGATGTTCATTACTGACGCCCCTCGTAATTCTGTTCAATCCACGTCTGATATGAGCCACTTTTAACATTCGCGACCCATTGTGTATTCTCAAGGTACCATTCCACTGTCTTGCGGATGCCGCTCTCAAACGTCTCTTCTGGTTTCCAGCCTAATTCGCGACTAATTTTGTCCGCATCAATAGCATAACGACGATCATGACCTGGTCTGTCGGCAACATAGGTGATTTGTTCACGATAGGACGCGTCCTTCGGCACTATTTCATCCAGCAGATCACAGATGGTATGTACAACATCAAGGTTTTTCTTCTCATTGTGTCCCCCGATATTGTAGGTCTCCCCTGCTTTACCTTCAGTCACCACGGTATAGAGCGCGCGGGCGTGATCTTCGACATACAGCCAGTCACGAATCTGATCACCTTTGCCATAAATTGGCAGGGATTTACCTTCCAGCGCGTTTAATATGACTAACGGAATCAATTTTTCCGGAAAATGATAAGGACCATAATTATTTGAGCAATTAGTGACAACAGTCGGCAGGCCATAGGTTCTCATCCACGCACGAACCAAATGATCGCTGGAGGCTTTCGATGCAGAATAAGGACTGCTTGGCGCGTAGGCCGTCGTTTCCGTAAACAGTGGAAGTTTCTCGTTGTTAGCTAACTCATCCGGGTGCGGAAGATCGCCATACACTTCATCTGTAGAAATATGGTGAAAGCGGAAAGTCGCTTTTTTCTCACTGGCTAATGAAGACCAATACTTTCTTGCAGCTTCCAGTAAAGTATAGGTACCCACAATATTCGTTTCAATAAATGCAGCCGGGCCGGTGATAGAGCGGTCAACATGACTTTCTGCAGCCAAATGCATTACAGCGTCGGGTTGATGCTCCGCAAATATGCGCTCCATCTTAACTGAGTCGCAAATATCAGCATGTTCAAACAAATAACGTTCATTATCTGAAACATCAATAAGTGACTCAAGATTACCGGCATAGGTTAACTTATCAATATTAACGACGGTATCCTGCGTATTTTTAATTATATGACGAACAACGGCAGATCCAATGAAGCCTGCGCCACCAGTAACAAATATTTTCACGTTTTATTCCGAATTGCATTTGTAGATCCGCATTCAATTTGCTGACCCAGGATTAAATTGCGAGGTATTTATGCACGCTACCGCCCCTGGCTTAACAGCTACCAGCGCACTGCGTACATTCAAAATGATGTTTTCAAGCTATGCCGTATCAGGCATAGATCTCAAAAACTTAAACGCTAATTGTCTTACCAAACGCTTTCTGAGACAAGGAAAATTCGAAAAATCCTTGATGATTTTTTTCCATCTAACTTATTGTTATTACTGATTTATCTTAAGGCAAAACGGCAGAGGACATCCAATTAGCATCAGCACCGCTGCCTGGGATGTTCTCTGCCGTTATCAATTTTTACTGCGAACAACGCACAAAAGATCGACGCGTTTTATTCGCTCAGCAACTTCTCAATGCTCTTACGGAACTTCGGCCCTTCCTTCAGGTTGCGCAGTCCATACTTCACAAATGCCTGCATATAACCCATTTTTTTACCGCAGTCGTAGCTGTCACCCGTCATCAGCATTGCGTCAACAGACTGTTTTTTCGCCAGTTCTGCAATGGCGTCTGTCAACTGGATGCGACCCCAGGCACCTCGTTCAGTTTTTTCGAGTTCCGCCCAGATATCCGCAGAGAGGACATAGCGGCCCACCGCCATCAGGTCAGAGTCGAGCGTTTGCGGCTGATCCGGTTTTTCGATGAATTCAACGATACGACTCACTTTACCTTCATTATCCAGTGCTTCTTTCGTCTGAATAACAGAATACTCTGAAAGGTCGCCTCTCATGCGCTTTGCCAGTACCTGGCTACGGCCGGTTTCATTGAAGCGGGCCACCATAGCAGCAAGGTTATAACGCAGTGGGTCAGCGCTGGCGTTATCGATAATAATGTCAGGTAATACAACGACAAACGGATTGTCGCCAATAACCGGGCGTGCGCACAAAATGGAATGACCCAAACCGAGAGGTTGAGCCTGGCGCACGTTCATGATCGTCACGCCCGGAGGACAGATGGACTGTACTTCCGCCAGCAGCTGGCGTTTTACACGCTGCTCGAGGAGAGATTCTAGTTCGTAGGAAGTGTCGAAGTGGTTTTCGACCGCGTTTTTGGACGCGTGAGTGACCAGGAGGATTTCTTTGATCCCAGCAGCCACAATCTCGTCGACAATGTACTGAATCATAGGTTTGTCGACAATCGGCAGCATCTCTTTGGGGATTGCCTTGGTGGCAGGCAACATGTGCATACCCAGACCCGCTACCGGAATAACTGCTTTCAAATTAATCATTATTTCATCCACCTGTAAAATGGTTGCTGAATTATAGCTCTTTGACATGTTTTAGCCAGCATGAATTACATAGCGGCTCTGTTGAAGATGTTACGCCGCTTATCCAGAGAATGCAGTAGCCATAATCTGAAGAATAGAGATGTGTTTTCAGGAATGTACATAAAACTACCGCGCCTTCTCCGGTAATCTGAAATTGATATCCTCAACATTGACGACCTGGTGATCGACGCTGTCGATATCTACTGAACTCTGTCCCTTCTCATTCACCGCACGCACGTTGGCCAAAGACAACAGCGTGTCCTGTTTGGCCATAAACTTCCCTCTCACGTCTTTGCGCAGGTCAAAGTGCATTTTCAGCGCCGGCCCGATGGTGGACATCTGCATCACATTGATATTGCGCAAAAAAAGATGCTGCGGCTTATTATGCAGTTCCAGCGTTGCCCGCTTCATCTCAATGTTAGTGAGCGCCACAAACGAGGTCGCGTTTCCGGAAGAGATTTGGATGCCGCGTAGCTTCCAGGCAAGATGGGTATTATCGAGATGAATATCATTCAATTTGAAATTTTGTGGGATGGATAAATATCGACCTTTAACCACACCGTAGCCAATAAGCATTCCAGCACTATTCACCATATCAATATTATCAATCACAAAATTATCACAACCATATATTGCCACCGTGGCATTATCTATCCCTGCTTTCTTACTGAAATCCGGTGTGATATTCCGGGCCTTCACATTGCGAATGATAAAGTGCTTGCCATTCTCAACATGAACCAGTTGCCGACAATCTGAGCCGGTGATATTCGCCACCACAAAGTTTTTCACCGTTTGATCTTCCGGGTAGCTATTGTCGTAGGTGCTTCCCGCTAACCCAATGCCGATCCCCCAGTTAATCTTGCCGTTAGTGCAGTTGATACGCTCAATGACATGATCCGATATCAGAATATTGCGATCGTTAATCGCCACATTCCATTCAATCGCATCGCCCTGTAGGTCACTGAAGCGGCAATGGGTGATCCGCGCGCCGTCGACCTGGTTATGGAATCCCTGGCGCAGAATGGCATAGTTCGCCTGAGTCACCGTGATGTCATCAATGAGCAGATTGCGCATAACCCGCGGTTTTTTGCCGCCAATATAGATCTGGGTCACCGGAGCAAACCCGCTCATGGCGATTCCTTTGATCACGCAGTCAGAACCGCGCACATCCAGCGTGATGTTATGCAGGCTACCGCCCCCCTCCCCTGTGACCTGGCAGCCGTCCTGTAGTACAAACCGGCCTCTGCCGTTGCCGCTTAGCCGACCAAGCACGTGCAGCGTTTTACCGGCAGGGATGAAAATCCCCGTATTGATGTTTTTGCAGACCACTCCGGCAGGCACCACGACAGTTTGCGCGTCATCGAACGCGCGTCTGAACGAAGCGACCCAGTCCTGCGGATTGTACGCCTGGATATTGACGTTCTTTCGGGGTTCAACGGCGCGGGCAAGCGGAGTATGGAGGATGGGGAGTGCGGCAAGGACGGAGCCTGCCGTCAGAAAGGTACGTCGGGAGAGTGTCTTCTCTGGCATACAACCTCAATTTACATCGTTTGCAGCAGGCTGGAGAGCTGAAGATTGATCACCTGCTGGTTAAAATCAGACTCAATTTTTTCACGAGCGCGTTGCACCACCGGTCGGAGCGCATCACCGTCGATTCGACTGAAAGTGGCCAGTTGTTCGGCCAGCGCCGGGGCGTCGTTTTCGGGCACCAGCCAGCCGGATTTTCCTGCATCCACCAGTTCCGGGATCCCGCTATGCACCGTAGAGATAACCGGAATACCGACCGCCATCGCTTCCATCAATGCCACGGGAATACCTTCCATATCCCCGTCAGCCCCCGTGACTGAAGGCAGCAGAAATACATCAGCCTGATCGAGCATTATTTTTACGTCATGACTGGGTTTAAAGCCGGGCATGTCAATTACATCATCCAGTTGGTACTGCTCGATCAGCGTGCGCAGGCGTCTTTCCCACGGACCGATACCCAGAATGCGATAGCGGAAATCCACGCCGCGCGCTTTAAGCAGGCGGCAGGCTTCAATGGCAACATGCAGCCCTTTTTTCTCAGTGAGGCGGGCAACAGAGATAATCTCCAGCGGCGTGGCGGGCGTTTTAAGCGGGCGATGGGTAAACCGCGCCATATCCACGCCCATGCGTGAAACCGCGATTTTCTCCGGCGGACAGCCCATCCCTTTAAGCCGCGCGGCCCAGAGTTCGCTGATGGGCAGCATTAAATCACCTCGCCGAAACAGTTGCTGGTACTCGGGCGTATAGTGGTTAAGCACCTCCCGGCTCGAGATATCAATGCCGTGGAAAATGGTGGCTACCTTGCCTTTGAGTACCTCAAGTTCCCGCAGCTTCGCCGCCGTTACCCCGGCAGGCCCAAAATGGGCGATAAAGACATCCGCATCAAACGGTGTCATGGCCTTAGCGCAAATAGAAGAAAGGATCAGGTTGCGCGACTCGGCACCGTAGCGGAAGACATTTAGCGCTTTCCATGTCACCGAACGATGAAGCCCCAAAAACGTTTTGCCTGCGCGATAGCGCAGTTTTGCGAAGCGCCCCGTCGGCTCATCCTGCAACCAGCGGGTTTTAGCTTCCAGGCCATATTTCGTCCATGACGCGTGGGTATTGTGCAAATCTCCCTTCTGCAACGCGACAATATCGACCTCAAACCCCATGTCGATAAACGCGGTGATTTGGTTAAGCACAAAAGTCTCTGAGGACAACGGGAATTTGAGTAAAAAGAAACTGACCTTCATTTTCCCTCCCTGATGCGGCTTAACACCGATTCAACCATGCGTAACCCCTGTTCACGCTCACGCGCCACGGCGGCAGAAACGCGCGAGTTCAGTTCCGGCAACTGCCCCAGCGTATCGGCAACCCTTGTTGCCAGGCTTCCATCCAGGAGATGGCGAATATCGATGGCCATCTCTGGCAACCCCAGTTGCTGCATGATCCCCGCCGACTTATGTTCGTAGTTGATGGCAATGGCCGGGGTGTCAAAGTTCATTGAGATAATCGCGGAGTGCAGACGTGTTCCCACGGTCAATTCGCAGGCGGCAAGAATTTTTCCCATTTCCAGATCGTTCAGTTCGTCCATTACCACATGGTAGCGTGACGGATCGCTGACATACTGACGTAAGTTCAGCGCCACCATACGGTCATCTTTGTTATAGCTGTCGATCCCGGTACAGGTTGAGAGTGCAATCACCTGATACCCTTCCTCCAGGATGCGATTCACGACCCCGGCGAACGCCTGCTCATAGGCCTGCTGAGTGGTGCCCAGACGTTTATCAAACGGCGCCAGTTCGCGCAGTGTGATAGCGACGGTCTTCTGCGTCGCGGCAACATCCAGCCAGTGTTGCACCGTGTAGGTCGGTTCAAAATCGTCATGGTGACGCTCCACCAGCCACGCGGTGTCCACACCGGATTCCACTTTTGCCGTCGTGATGTCGCTACGTTTCATCAGTTCAAGGCTTACCGCTTCGCGCAGGATCAACGCGTCACACTGTCCAAAAACATAGTTCGCCAGTCGGTTGAATTGATCGTCCTGGAACGGGCCGACGCTGTGACCCATCATGTACAGCGGTTTTTTCGCCATGAACGTACACAGCGCATGCTCGAATTGCGGTACACCGTAGAGGTCGACAAAAAACGATCCGCCAACCTGAATAATCGCGTCGTAACCCGACAGCAAACGGACAAAGTCCGTAAAGCCCTGGGCAATCGCAATGTTACGCAGCTTGCCGGTATCCGTGACGCGCGAAAGCAGAACCTGATGTTGATAACGGCGGCGCAGCACTTTTTTCACCCGTCCCATCATGCCAGCCGCACTGTTGTGCTGCTTCATTTGCAGCCAGATAGGATCGCCCATCACCGGACGATTGAGTAACCAGGAAGAGCTCACCGGATAACGGCTCATCACGTCGACGTCCGCGTCGGGCTCCAGGCGATGAACGGCATCCAACAGGCCGCGTAAAATCGCACTGTCGCCACGGTTGCCGCAGGTATGGTTGCCAAGTATGAGTAGTTTCATTTGTATCCCATTAATCATGTTTGAGCTTTATCCTGCGCGTAGCAGTGTTTTCATTTTTTCGTTGCGACAAAACTGGCGCTTTATTTCCACCACTAACGGATGGCGCGACGCCACGATCATCACGACAAAGGCCAGCGCGCCCGCAGCAATTTGCGTTGCCAGCAATACGCCGAGCGGCAGATGCCCTTGCAACGCAACGCCCAGGCCATAACTCAGCGCCAGCGTCGGTAAAGAGAGATAAAACGGTAGCCATAAGCTCAGGATGTACTGACGATAGCTGGAGCCCAGCACCGGTTTGATCATCACGAAGTAACTCAGCACCGTGTTGATGATTTGCACCAGCAGAAAGCCCAGCGTGACACCAATAGCACCCGCCAGATGACCACCGACGAGAATGGCCGGAATAAACAGGCACGTTTTGAACACATTGAATTTGAAGCTGATATCGACGCGCGCTTTCGCCATCAGCAGCGAGCCAATCGGGTTACCAACGGAGCGCAGCAGTCCTACCACGCACAACAGCTGCAGTACCGGAACGATACCGCTCCATTTCTCGCCAAAAACCAGTGGCACAAAATTGTTCGACACCACCATCAGGCCAAGCAGCGCAGGGAAGTTAATGATCCCCACCACCGACAGCAGCTTATAGAAGTTAATCCGCAGCTTTTCGGTATCGTCCTGAATTTTGGCAAATGCAGGAAACAACACGCGGGTAATGATGGGGTTGAGTTTCATCGGCGGTACGACCGCCACGTTGTACGCCAGGTTGTATCCCCCCGCCACGCCTGCGCCAAGAATGCGCGCCAGCACCAGGGTTGAGAGATTGGTATTCACATAATTGATGATGCTGTCTGCCGTCAGCCACGCGCCAAAACGTAAGTTCGACGAGACGGATGCCAGCGAAAAGTGCAGTCCGGGACGATAGATTTTGCGGCCAAAATAGCCAAACAGCAGCGTACGGACCGCGCTGTTGACCAGATAACCAAGGATCGCGGTTAACGCCCACGGCCAGAAATGGGCGCTGACCACCGTAAAGGTAAACCCCGCCAGCACCGAACTGGTCTCGATCATGCCAATCTTGTTGAATTCCAGCTCCTTTTGCATCAGCGCACGGAACTGCTGCCCATGGGGGGTAACCACAAATGCCAGCGACAAGGTTTTGATTAATGGCGCCAGATCGGGGTTATTCAGCACATTACCAATCACGTCGCTAAGCAGAAACACCGCCACGCATACCACTATTCCCAGACCGACGTTGAGCCAGTACAACGTGGTCAGTTCGAGATGGCTTATCTCTTTACGCTGGATAATCGAGTTGGCGATGCCAAAGTCCGAGAGAGTGTCGGCCAGCGCAATAATCACCAGCGAGACGGTTAACAGACCAAACTGATGGTTGTCGATAATCCGCGCCAGCACCGTCATCTGAATCAGTCCCAGCCCGATAATGACCACGGTGGCCATCGCCGACCACTTAGCGCCACTGAGGGTTTTTTCGCGTAAACTCATGATCGTTCCTCAGTAAGCCGCTTTGTTCACAAAGCCCTTAAACACGGTCAGAAAGACGATCTTGATGTCGAACCACAGACTCCATTCGCGGATGTACTCAAGATCAAACTCAACCCGCTTTTCCATCTTCTCTAATGTGTCGGTCTCACCGCGCCAGCCGTTGATTTGCGCCCAGCCGGTAATGCCCGGTTTAACCTTGTGGCGCAGCATGTAACCCTCGATAAGCTGGCGATACTGCTCGTTGTGCGCCACCGCATGGGGGCGCGGGCCCACGATAGACATGCCGCCCGTCAACACGTTGATAAACTGCGGTAACTCGTCCAGCGATGTGCGGCGCAGAAAGTTACCCACGGGGGTGACGCGCGGATCGTTTTGCGTCGCCTGAGTGACCACCGCATCGTTTTCCATCACTTTCATGGATCGGAATTTCCACACTTTGATCGGTTTGCCATCCATGCCGTAGCGCGTCTGGCGGAAAATAACCGGGCCGGGAGATGTCAGCTTGACCGACAGCGCAATGCAGCACAGCACCGGAGAAATCAGCAACAAAATCAGCGACGCCAGCACAATGTCTTCGGCACGTTTAAGCAGCCGATTGATGCCTGAGAGCGGCGTGTCATACAGCGGTACAACCGGCACGCCACTCACCTCTTCGATGCGGGAGTGCAAAATATTGAAGGTGAAAACGTCAGGGATAAGGATCACCGAGCAGGTGGTGTCGGCCAGTTCTCGCACCAGCTTTTTCACCCTTGCACCATCACACATCGACATGGCGATATAAACGTTGTGAATGCGTGACGCTTTGGCATCTTCCACCAGCTGTCGCAGATTGCCCGCCCAGTCCGATGAGACGCCGCCCGGTTTCGCATCGTGATATACGCCGACCACCTCAAAGCCCAGCCACGGTTCGTTGCGAAAACTCTCCAGCAACGCCTGACCGGCGGGTAAATCGCCCGCCACCGCCACCCGCCGTTTGTTGTACCCACGATGGCGCAACCAGCCTGCCCCGTAGCGAATCAACGAACGACAGACCACCAGTCCAACGCTTGAGAGCAGATACCACGCCAGCCAGACGGCAGGACGGTTCTCAACGTCGTTATTGAAAGCGATTAAACCTGCGCTAAACACCAGGCTCAGCGTCCAGTTACGCAGCAGCAGCGCCAGTTCCGTCGAAATTTTGACCCCGCGCCAGGAGCGGTAAAAATCCGTTATGCCTCCCAGCATCTGGAACACCACCAACGTAATTAAGGCCACCAACAGGTGCATATACAGAAATGGCAAGCCGCTCACCTGGCAGACGACCCACAGCCCGCCAAACATGAGGGTGATATCTGAAAAGCGTTGCACCATAGAGATTAACGATGCATTGGTTTTGGCTCGCTCGCGCTTTTTTAGATTTGTCATCGTTGTTCCTGTTCTTAGCCCTTATCCAGCCATTCCCTGACTGGATAAGAGAAGCACTGACATTACTGATTCAACAACGCCAGCAGAGTGCGCGTTCGCGCTTCCATCAGCGGAATATCGCCACGCGATTCAACGTTAAGACGCACCACCGGCTCGGTGTTTGACGAGCGCAAATTGAAACGCCAGTCAGTAAACGACATGCTGATGCCGTCGGTTCTGTCCACCGCCAGCGCCTCGCCCGCAAAGTGCTGCTCAACGCGGCCAATCGCCGATACCGGCTCTGCGAGTTGGCTGTTGATCTCTCCGCTTGCCGGAAACGCCACCATCCGGTCGCGCACCATTTCGCCCAGCGACTGTCCTTTAAGACACACAAGTTCAGCCACCAACAGCCACGGGATCATCCCGCTGTCGCAGTAGGCAAAATCACGGAAATAGTGATGGGCGCTCATCTCGCCGCCGTAGATGGCGTCTTCCTGACGCATCCGTTCTTTAATGAACGCGTGACCGGTTTTCGACATCACTGGCGTGCCGCCCGCCGCCGTCACCACATCAACGGTGTTCCAGGAAAGGCGCGGATCGTGAATGATCTTCGCGCCCGGATGCTTCTCAAGAAACGCCTCCGCCAGCAGGCCGACGATGTAGTAGCCCTCAATAAACTGTCCTGTCTGGTCGAAGAAGAAGCAGCGGTCGAAATCACCGTCAAACGCAATGCCCATATCTGCGCCATGCTCAATCACCGCGTTGCGGGTATCCGCACGACACTCTGGCAGCAGCGGATTCGGTATCCCGTTCGGGAAATTGCCGTCCGGCGTGTTGTGGACTTTGATGAACTCAACCGGCACGCCGCACGTTTTAAAACGGGCTTCGATGGCATCCACCACCGGACCCGCCGCACCGTTACCGGAGTTAATCACCAGTTTCAGCGGGGTGATGTTGTTGACGTTGATGTAGCCGAACAGATGATTGATATAGGCATCACGCAGGGAGATCTGTGTGTAGCTGCCGCGCTTGGCGTCATTCACCGGCGGGAAGTCATTGCTCTCGGCCAGACGCTGGATATCGCGCAGCCCCGTGTCGCCGCTGATCGGCCGGGCGCCCTCGCGCACCAGTTTCATGCCGTTGTAGTCCATCGGGTTGTGGCTGGCCGTCACTTCGATACCGCCATCCACGCCGAGGTGGAAAGTGGCAAAATAGATCTCTTCGGTACCGGACAGGCCAATGTCCAGCACGTCAACGCCGGCATCCTGCAACCCGTTCGCCAGCGCCAGCTTTAGCGCCAGGCTTGTCAGACGGACGTCGCCGCCCAGCACAACCGTTTTCGGTTTCAGAAATTCGCCATACGCGCGACCAATGCGCCATGCGATCTCGTCGTTAAGCTCTTCGCCCAGCCTGCCGCGAATGTCGTAGGCTTTGAAACAGGTTAATTTCGTCATGTTTTTACCCTTCTTCAGGCAACAGTTAGCCCTGACCCGTTAATGGCCAAAAATTAGCTTTGTCGTTATTTGCCAGGTAGTGACCCGGCGCGATCCGTAGGCCGGATAAGCAACGCGCTATCCGGCGGTCATTGCCTGATGGCGACGCTACGCGTCTTATCAGGCCTACATCCGACCGTAGCGATCCTCAAACCGCACCACGTCGTCCTCTTCGAGATACGAGCCGGAGCGCACTTCAATTAAATCGAGCGGAATTTTTCCCGGATTCTCCAGGCAGTGGGTCGCCCCCAGAGGAATGTAGACAGACTCGTTTTCACCGAGCAGTTTGATATCACCATCAATGGTGACTTTTGCGGTACCTGCCACCACAACCCAGTGTTCGGCGCGGTGATGGTGCATCTGAACGGAAAGCCCTTCGCCCGGCTTCACGGTGATCCGTTTCACCTGGTAGCGGTCGCCCGCGTCGATGGAATCGTATTTGCCCCACGGACGGTACACTTCGCGGTGAATATGGTGCTCGTGGCGTCCGTCAGCTTTGATCTGTTCCACCACTTTTTTCACATCCTGTACCGCGTTACGGTCAGCGATCAGCACAGCATCTTTGGTCTGCACAACCACCAAATCCTTCACGCCAACCGTGGTGACCAGGCCGGATTCGGCATACACATAGCTGTTCTCGGTTTTGTGGCTGATCACATCGCCATGATGGACATTGCCTTCCGCCGTATGCGCGCTGATTTCCCACAGTGAGGACCACGACCCCACATCGCTCCAGCCCGCGTCCATCGGGAGAACGACGGCATCCGCAGTATGTTCCATCACCGCGTAATCCACAGACTCTTCCGGGCAAGCGAGAAACGCCTCTTCCTCCACGCGGATGAAATCAAGATCGGGATCAACGGCGCTCATCGCTTTCTCACAGGCGTCAAAAATATCGGGACGGTATTTTTTCAACTCTTCCAGATAACGCCTGGCGCGAAACAGGAACATCCCGCTGTTCCAGTAGTAGTCACCGCTTGCCACCCACGACTGCGCGGTCTCGAGATCGGGTTTCTCGACAAATTGCGCGACCTCAAACGCGACGGCATCGTGCTTACCCGGAGTGACATTGCCGCGACGAATATAGCCATAGCCGGTTTCCGGCAGATCCGGCACGATCCCAAACGTCACCAGTTTGCCCGCGTCGGCATACGGCATCGCGTTGCGCACCGCCGTGCGGAACGCCTCTTCATCGGCAATCACATGATCGGCCGCCAGCACCAGCATCAACGGGTCGTTCTCCGGGCTGTGGCGCTTAGCCGCCAGCGCCGCCAGCGCAATCGCGGGGGCGGTGTTACGCCCTGCCGGTTCGAGAATGATATTCTCGGTCAGCTTGTTCAGCTGTCGCAGTTGTTCCGCGACGATAAAGCGGTGCTGCTCATTACAAATCACCACCGGGCTTTCGCACTCCACGCCGTTCAGACGACAAATGGTCGTTTGCAACATCGTGAGATCGCCCTTCAGGCATAAAAACTGTTTTGGATAAAGTACGCGGGAAAGCGGCCATAAGCGGCTACCGGAGCCACCCGCCATCACGACCGGATAGAGTTTGGTCTGATTCATTATTTAATCCCGAATATCTGCAATAAATTGACGTAACACGTTCTCTTTATCGAACGTGCGTTCGGCATAGTCACGTGCCACCGTGTTGTTTTCAGGCATGGCGAGCGCTTGCATAATACCGCTCACCAGCGCGTCGACCGATTCGGGCTCCACGCAAACGGCGATGCCCGGATAGCTGTCGCAGAGCTGACCCAGTTCGGTCTGGGCTTCTGCGGTAATCACCGCATTGCCGCCCACCGCCAGAATATTGGTGAGCTTGGAGGGCAGAACCGCGTCCGCCGCGCCGCGCTTTTGCACCACCAGATGGCAGTCGCCCATTTTCAGCAGCGCAGGTAACGCGGCGTAAGGCTGAAGCGGGAAGAATTTAATGTTCTCCAGGCCGCGTTCACGGGCCATTTTTTCCAGTCGCGCTTTACCGCCACCCTGACCGACAATCGCAAACAACAGCGGCTGTTCGCACAGTTGTTCCGCCGCCGCAATCACGCTTTCCAGCCCCTGTTTTTCGCCAATGTTGCCGGAGTAGAGAATGATTTTGCGATCAAGCGGCAGTTCAAGCTGTGCGCGCAGTGTGCGGACATCGTCGTCGCTAACATCACGAAAACGGGCCACTTCCGACCAGTTTGGAAAGAAAATGATCTTCTCCGCCGCCACCCCTTTCTCCTGCGCTTTATTCATCATTGAGCGGGAGATGGTGGAGACGTTGTCAACATGATGCAGGCCGCTACGCTCAAACGCCGCTGCCAGTCTGGCAACCTTACCGCGCTTGCCTTTCCCGGCCAGCCCCAGGCCGAGCATCGCGTCCACTTCGTAATCCTGAATATGCAACAGCGTGCGTGCGCCGGAGAGTTTTGCCAGCAGACGCATCCCCGGCGTGCAAAACAGCGTGGGCACCACGCCAATAATGCGATCCGGCTTCCAGCGCCGTTGCGCCAGTAACGGGAAAAAGCTACTCAGCGCAAAGCTGCCCAAATGCAGCAGGCGCTTCAGCGTTGACGGTTGCACCGGTACGTAGAGCGGGCAGCGCCAGACGGTGGCATCGCCCTCTTCCCGGCGGTAACGCCAGCTGGAGTAGCGCTCGCCGACTTTCCATTGTGGATAGTACGGCGGTGCGGTAATCACCCGGACCTCATGGCCTTCACGCGCCATCCACTCCACCATCTCGCCGGTGTACTTACCAATGCCGGTCAGTTCTGGTGAGTAGTTGATGCCGTATACCAAAATTTTCATAAGCCCGGCACCCCGGCCTGGCGTTCCGGCATAAAATAGGCGCGGCTATTTTCATGAACGTCGTCACTTGCCAGCAGCGCAGCAGGCGTCAGCCAACGGTATGCTTCGTGCTGGGCGTCCGGTAACTGAAGGTCGCCTTCCTGAACGCGCAGTCGAAAACCGAGCACAACGTAATGGGTCGAGAAGGTCTCTTCCGAGAAGTTATCGTCATAGAAGTGCTGCCAGACACCATAAAATTCGCCTGCGGATATCGGTAAACGTAAGCCCAGTTCAGCCTGCGTCAGGCGTTCGAAGGCCGCGTGCAGCGACTCATCTTTTTGCACCCGACCGCCGGGCACAAACCAGTCTCCCTGCGCGGGTCGGTTGAGGCGTTTGCCCAGCAGAAATTCTCCGCGCGCGTTTTCCACAATCAGATCAATGGAAATCAACGGTGTGGATCGCACTACGGTGGCAAAATCGTCCTGACGTAAAAACATGCTTACCCCCGAAACCGGTGCTGGTTCTCAAGGAACCACTGGTACGTGCTGGCAAGGCCCGCTTCCAGCGAGATCTCGTGATACCAACCAAGCTGGTGCAGACGGGTGACGTCGAGCAGTTTGCGCGGGGTGCCATCCGGTTGCGTGGCGTCAAATACCACGCGACCTTTGTAGCCCACCACCTTCGCGATGGTTTGCGCCAGTTCGCGAATGGTGCAATCCACGCCGGTACCGACGTTGATGTGCGACAGCATCGGCTGGGTATTCTCCTGCCAGACTTCTCGGTCGAGTTCCATAACATGGATGCTGGCAGCCGCCATGTCATCCACGTGCAGAAACTCACGCATCGGCGTACCGCTGCCCCACACCACCACATCCGCTGCATTCTGTACCGTCGCCTCATGGAAACGACGTAGCAGCGCCGGGATCACGTGCGAATTACTCGGATGGAAGTTGTCATGCGAACCGTACAGATTGGTCGGCATCACCGAACGATAGTCGCGGTGATACTGGCGGTTATAGGATTCGCACAGCTTGATCCCAGCAATCTTGGCGATGGCGTACGGCTCGTTGGTCGGCTCAAGCGTTCCCTGCAACAGCTCGCTTTCCGCCATCGGCTGTGTCGCCAGTTTTGGATAAATGCAGGATGAGCCGAGGAACAGCAGCTTATTGACGTTATGCAAATGCGCGGCGTGGATGATATTGCTCTCTATCATCATGTTTTCATAAATGAAATCAGCCGGGTACGTGTTGTTCGCCACAATACCGCCCACCTTCGCCGCCGCCAGATACACCTGATCGAGGCGCGCGTCGGCAAAGAACGCCTGCACCGCTTTGCTATCCAGCAGATTCAGCTCGTCGCGGGTGCGCAATACCAGTTCCACATCGCTGCGCTGTTCCAGTTGTCTGACAATGGCAGAGCCCACCATCCCGCGATGGCCCGCCACAAAAATACGTTGTTTCATCATCCTCAGGACTCCAGCGCGATGGCAACCTCGTAACCATGAGATTTCAGCAGTGAGTGCTTCTTCGCCGCTTCCAGATCGTTTGCGACCATCTCTGACACCATCTGCTGCAGGGTAATCTCCGGCTTCCAGCCCAGTTTTTGGTGCGCGCGGGAAGGATCGCCCAGCAGGGTTTCCACTTCCGCAGGGCGGAAATAACGCGGGTCAACCGCCACAATCACATCACCCGCTTTAACGCCCGGCGCATCATGACCGGTCACGGAGACGACGATACCTTTCTCGTCTACGCCTTCCCCTTCGAAACGCAATTTGATCCCCAGTTGCCCTGCCGCCATTTCAACGAACTGACGCACGGAGTACTGCACACCGGTGGCGATCACGAAGTCTTCCGGTTTCTCCTGCTGCAGCATCATCCACTGCATTTTGACGTAGTCTTTGGCGTGGCCCCAGTCACGCAAGGAATCCATATTGCCGAGGTACAGGCACGACTCCAGACCCTGAGCGATATTGGCGATCGCGCGGGTAATTTTGCGGGTCACGAAGGTTTCGCCACGGCGCGGCGATTCATGGTTAAACAAAATGCCGTTACAGGCGTAGATCCCGTAGGATTCACGGTAGTTTACGGTGATCCAGTAGGCGTACAGTTTGGCCACCGCATACGGAGAACGCGGATAGAACGGCGTGGTCTCTTTCTGCGGGATTTCCTGCACCAGGCCATACAGCTCAGAGGTGGAGGCCTGATAGAAACGCGTTTTCTTTTCCAGACCGAGGAAGCGGATTGCTTCCAGCAGGCGCAGCGTCCCCATCGCATCGACGTCAGCGGTGTATTCCGGCGATTCAAAGGACACCGCGACGTGGCTCATCGCCCCCAGGTTGTAAACTTCATCGGGCTGCACTTCCTGCAAAATGCGCGTCAGGTTGGAGGAGTCAGTCAGATCACCGTAGTGCAGATGGAATTTTGGGTTGCTGGCGTGTGGGTCCTGATAGATGTGATCCACACGCTCGGTGTTGAACGACGAAGCGCGGCGCTTGATACCGTGCACTTCGTAACCTTTCTCCAGGAGAAGCTCCGCCAGGTAAGAACCGTCCTGCCCGGTGACGCCAGTAATGAGAGCGACTTTTGACATGTCTGTTTTCCTTCTGTACTTATTAGAAATTATTCAGCCTGAACGCGTTCGCGTATCACCACTGCCGGATTGCCACGACAAATCACGTTTGCCGGTAGCGACTTAAAAACACTGCTGCGCGCACCGACCACGGTGCCGTCGCCGATGGTGATGCCAGGGGCAACGAAAACATCCGTCGCCAGCCAGCATTTCTCGCCAATCACAATCGGTGTGGCGTTAATATCAAAATGTTGACTGCGGTGATCGTGACTACCGGTGCACAAATAACTTTTCTGTGAAATAACAGAATGTGCACCTATCGTAATCTCACCCAGCGTATATAAAACCGCGTCATCCCCGACCCAGGCGTAATCTCCCAGGGTTAATTTCCACGGGTAGGTAATTTTTACTGACGGTCTAATTACTGCGTTTTTTCCGATTTTTGCGCCAAATAAGCGTAATAAAAATGCACGCCAGCGATACATCACCTGTGGCGACCATGCAAATAATGTCGCCTGTACCGCCCACCATAATTGCACTTTGATGGCATTGCCGCCCCGGAACCCTTTTGGCACAGAAAAACCACTGAGATCCTGCATCACATCTCCTTATATTTACGTTTTGTTATATAAGGTCTTCGTTTTACCTGTTGTGCGCTGGCGTAAGTGCCATGACAATTCAGCCCAAAAACCCGGCACGCGTAATATCTGGCGCTGCACTTTTTTCGCGTCCTGGCATAATTCCAGATTATTCGTCGTGGACACCCCACCCATTGAAAATTCCGATACCAGGCCGTTCAGTTTTTTAAAGGGGTATCCGTTTTTATACATCCTGGCGGCCAGCGCATAATCGGAAGAAACCTTATATTGCAGATCATATCGGCAGACTTTCAGACCGCTCACCGGAAAAAATATTGCCTGATGACTCGCCGGTAAGCTGTGATAAATATACCAACCGGGTTTCGCACTGCGTTTTATTTTATGACCGTCGCCAAAATCCAGCAGCGCGTCGCCGGTAATCATCCGGTCATCTTTTTGCGATTGCAGCTGGCGGACGAAACGGGCGGCCTGTGGATGAAAGATATCGCCAGAGTTGAGGAACAGCGCAAAGCGACCGCGCGCCATCTCAATCCCTTTGTTCATTGCATCATAGATACCGTTATCCGGCTCGCTGACAAAGCGTAAGTGGTAATCCCCGTTCAAATTTTCGAGAAATTCACGGGTTCCGTCGTTTGACCCGCCATCCACCACGATCCACTCGAAGCTGATATCGTTCGCCTGTGCCAGATGCGCTAACGACGCATGCGTTCTGACGATACCTTCCCGATTACGAAAGGCGACGGTGATAATACTGAGCAACATGTGAATGACCTCGTAACATTGCGCCTGATGACTCAGACGCTAAGCGCTTTGCGCAAAATAAACGGACACACAATTAAAAATGCATATTCCGGACTAAATATCGAACCGGTAAAAAACAGCGACACCGGCGTAAAAAGATAAAGCTGCACCCGAAAATTCTGATTATCGCCAAACGCATTTAATGTCATTTTTAAGACTTTCCACATGTACCACAGCGTCAATAACACCGCGAACCAGGAAAAATAAATAATCAGCAGATACAACCCATTGTCTATTGTTTTACCGACATCTGCACCGTTAAAAATTCCGAATGATGCAACATATTCATAAAGTGAGCCAAATCTGATAACACCATCAATATGGCTCAACGAATAACCCACCATCACTAACGGACCGATAATACGATAATAGGATGATGAGCCTTCAGTACCTAAATCACCGAGGCGGGTCGAGATGTAAGGAAATGCAAATATCAAACCGACCAAAAATACGGCTAATGAGATTATCGCCAGTGGTAACTTTTTCTTTATCGCGTCCTTATTCAGATACTGAAACGCCCACTCCAGTAAGTAAAACAGAATAAATGTCATTACCCCTGAAAACGATCCTGATAATATTATCCCTGCCAGAATCATAGCATCAGTTTTAGGTGTTTTGATACCAAACTGTTTGATACTGAGCCAAATTGAGATTAACGCCAGAGCAAAAAATGCGGGTTCGAAATACAGTGCTGTCGTTCGCTTACCCCCGAATTTAATAAAATTCAGAACATAGCTATTACTGTAAATAAGATATTT
Organism: Citrobacter sp. R56; assembly: GCF_016811995.1. Lineage (GTDB taxonomy): Bacteria > Pseudomonadota > Gammaproteobacteria > Enterobacterales > Enterobacteriaceae > Citrobacter_D > Citrobacter_D enshiensis. The sequence continues at coordinate 1,712,155 of NZ_CP069159.1, read as the reverse complement.
CGAAATTCCTTCCATTAAACTGCTGCCGCCGGTGAGAATGATCTGCGCCATTTCAGCCGCGGCGAGCAACACCACCAGCGCCACCACCAGGTAGAAAAAACGCAGGATCTTACGGTAGTTGTGCGGTGAAATCGTTTTGAAGCGAATGCTCCAGACCATGCCAATAATGATGACGATATAGACAAACAGCAGGGTTGACGTCACGTACTTGCTGGCATCCAGCGACTGACCAAACAGAAAGTTAAACGCCGTCAGCCCTGCCCCTACGCCTAACGCGATCATCAGTTTTTTTATGTTGATGCGTTCCACAAACAACAACAGCAGAACCGGCAGAAAGGTGACGATGGTGATGGGAAAACTTTCGCCCAGCTGCGCAATTTTAACGTTAACCAACAGATAGATAAGCGGCAGCAGCAGATAACTACAGATTCTGATAGAACGAGACATACTCCTCCAGCATCTGATCTCCACTGTACGCCGCACGGCTGCGTTCACGAAACGCGGCCAGCGTGCTCCCGAATACCGCCTTGGCAATCTCTGATTTGCTCAGCTGCACCAGCCGCATTACCTCCTCTTCAGCGAAGGTTTTCCCCCCCGATTTTTGCAAGACTTCCCGCGCGGCCTCGCTGTGGGTCGCGATAACCGGGACGCCAATGGACAGCGCCTCACAGAGGATCAGCGGATAGTTGTCGACCCGGGAGCTGAACAGCAATGCATCCATCTGGTTAAGGGCGCTCATCAGCGTCCCTTTGTCCGTTTCAAAACCGTGGTTGATGACGTTTGCCCCTTCGAATGGCGAAAACTTGCCGAAAGTGTGCAGTTCCACCTTGTCGCCCAGCGCTATCAGCTCGCGTACTAACCGTTGATTTGTTTTGCCGTCATAACGTAAGTCGTGCGCGACAATGGCAATTTTCGGACGCCCCTGGGTTTCAACGACCGGAGACAACGTTGAGAGAATCGCTTCGGTTGCCACATCAATACCGTTATTGATGACCCGGCAACGTCCTGCGCCATACAGACTATTGAACGCCTGTGCCACATGCTGGCTGGGAGAGATAAACTGGCAGCCCAGCGCCAGCATTTCACGAAACAGCTGGCGCTTTTCGTCTACCAGGTCATGTGCGCGATCCACCTTAACCGGCGGATAATTACTCAGCGTTGGGCATTTCTGACAGCCCGACTTCCACCCCTCGCAGCCGTCGGTAAAGGCGCAGCGGCCAGTGACGCTCCAGTGATCGTGCAGCGTCCACACCAGCGTCACGTCGGGCTTGTGGTTTGTAACCTTTTCGCAGAACGCCACCACCTCAGCAAGATTCAGCCAGTAACTGTGCAACACATGAAAATGCAGCACCACGGGGCCAGAAGTGCGGGTTACGCTGCGGTATACATTATTCAGATTGCCGAACAGATCGCGATTGAATACACGAAACAGCGCAATGTTCGCCATCGAGGTCAGACGCGGAGTGTGCTTGATGACGTGCGGATAGTTGTGGTGGCTAACGCTTTTCTTGCCGCCTTTGCCATAGCCGTACACAAAGCGAGAGGTCAGCCCTTTTTGCAGCGCGCGCTGGTGAAGATCTAACGCCACGCCTGCCGCGCCGCCTTCCGCCAGCCGCACATTAAATTGCAGAATGTTCATTTAATGATCCTCACGCGCGCTTTCTCACCCACCACCAGGGCGTTGTCCGGGATGGTGTCGAGTACGACGCTGCCTGCGCCAATCGTCACGTTATGACCAATGGTGATGCCGCCGAGCAGAATGACATTGGCGCCCAGCTCCACACCGTTGCCAATCACCGGGCAGGCCATATTGTCAGCGCCGCGATTACCGATAGTGACGCCGTGGCGAAGGGTAAAATCGTCGCCCGCCACCACGTGTTTGTTAATCACCACCGCATAACCGTGGTGGATGGTGAATCGGCGGCCAATGGTGGCCGCGGCTTGTATTTCATAACCGAAAAAGCCTTCGGTGATGATGCGATACAGCACCAGTACCGGTGCCGCCCACAGATTGTTCAGTACATTCTTTTTGCGCCAGACGGAGCAGAAATGGGCAATACGGTACGCCAGTACCATGCAGCACGGACGCAGGCTCCAGCTGTTTGCGCGTAGATCTTCCAGCATGCTTAGCGCCCCCGCAGTCCGTCGGCCAGCCGTTTGCCGTTACGTACGGATAAGAGCGTCAACAACGTGCGCCATGTCATGCGCTTATTGCGGATCAGATACAACGTAAACAGCTGGTACTTTTTGCTGGCCCGGTCGAATTTGTCTTTGTGCTTGCGGTAAAAATGAAAGTAGCCGGAGAATTTTTTCGGCGATGAGGTGATCTGCATCTCGCCATGATTGATGTGCAGGATTTGCGTCGCCTCTTCCACTTTCCACGGCTCGCCATATTCGACAACCATACGCAGAAAAATGTCATAATCCTGCGCCGCCGAAAGCGACGTATCGAACAGGCACTCTTTAAAACGCCATGCTCCGGTAAACACCTGATTACCAATAATGTTGCGTTTGTAGAACAAACGACGCGAGTACGGCGATTTGGGGTACAGCGGCAAACTGGCAGGCTGTGAGTAAACCTCTCCCTCACAGACATAATCGTTGGCATATAAAAAAGCGTGTGTCACCAGTTGATGCGCGTGTTCAAGGAAGACGCTCAGACGGTTCGGCGTCCATTCATCATCATCATCAATCCCGGTAATGTAGGCGCCATTGGCCTGCATGATGGCCTGGTTGCGCACCGCGCAGGCACCGGAGTTGACGTCGTTGTGAATATAGCGCACCCGAGGATCGTTCAGCCCTTCCACAAATTTCTGCAACTGTTCCCACGAGGTGGAACAATCATCCACGATGATCATCTCCCAGTGACGGTAATCCTGGCGCAATACCGATTTAATCGCCCGAATGGCGAGCTGTTGCCGGTTCCAGGTTGGCATATAAATTGAAATCAATGGGTTGTCTGTTTTCATGCTCGTTTCCAGGGAAGTTTTGCCTGATGGCACAGCGTGTAGGCGGATAAGGCGTTTACGCCGCCATCCGGCAGCTATGCCTGATGGCGCTTTGCTTATCAGGCCTACTGAATTAGCAGGCCACTCACGATTTTTTATTTTGAATCCGACATGTACTCGTATTCGTAGTAGCCATAATCCTGGTACCCGGAAGCCCGGCGGAATATGGAGTTGAGGATCACGCCTTTGACCAGAACCCCATTTTGTTCAAAGCGGCTCAGGCTGGTTTCCACCTCTTTCAGCGTGTTGACGGCGTAACGCACCACCATCAGCGTGGTACCGGCATGACGTCCCACAATCGCGGCATCGGTCACTGCGAGGATTGGCGGCGTATCAATCAGCACCAGGTCATAGTTCGCACTGGCCCAGCGAATCAGCTCGCCGAAACGTTCGCTCATCAACAGCTCGGAAGGGTTCGGCGGGACTTGCCCACGCGGCACGAGATCGAAATGGGGGATAGAGGTCGGCTTGGCACTGGTGGCGACCTCCCCTTTTCCCGCCAGAATATCGGACAGCCCATTCACGTTATTGGTGCCGAGCAGCTCATGGGTGTAGCCCTTGCGCATGTCACAGTCGATCAGCAGTACCCGTTTATGGGTCTGGCTGATGACCGCCGCCAGGTTGGCGCAGACAAACGTTTTGCCGATGGAAGGACTCACGCCAGTGAGCATCAGCACATTATTTTGCGCCTGCATCATGGCGAAGTGCAGACTGGTGCGCAGGCTACGTACCGCTTCAACGGCCAGGTCAGTGGGATTACCCACCGCCAGCAACTGACTCTGCTTATAGCGCTTAACGCCTTTAACGGTTTTGACGTTATCATGCGCTTTTTGCCACTCCGAGAGCGGAATGCTGGCATAAACGCTGATCCCGTTCTCTTCCAGCGCCTGCGGGTTTTCAATCCCCCGATTAAGCAAGGCGCGCAGCAGAACGCCAACGATGGAAAGCATCAGGCCAAGAATAATGCTGCCGAGAATAATCAGCGCTTTCTTCGGCTTCAGCACGCCGGGTTGTGCGATGGCCGGGTCGACAATCCTGACATCACCTACCGTGCTGGCTTCCGTGATTTTCAGCTCCTGCTGTTTATTCAGCAGTTGCATATAGACCTGCTGACCGGATTCCACGTCACGCGTCAGACGGACAATTTCCTGCTGCGTTTTCGGCATCGCCGTCACGCGGCCATTCAGCTTGTTTTTTTCCTCTTCCAGCGCCTTGCGTTTTTCCAGCAATGTGCGGTAAGCCGGATGCACTTTGGTGTACAGCTTGGAGATTTCCGCCTCTTTGAACGTCAGTTCGTTCAACTGGGCATCAATGTTGACCATCGAATCCAGCACCGCTTTCGCTTCCAGCGGTAAATCGACCGAGTCTTTATCCTGACGGAAGGCGTTCAGCTTGTTCTCTACGATGTCCAGACTGTCACGCACTTCAGGCAACTGTTTCGCCAGGAACGCCAGGCTTTTTGCCGCCTCTTCAGATTTGCGCGCAACATTTTGCTCGAGATAGTTGCGGGTGATGCTGTTGAGAATGTCGCGGATCTGCTCTCTGTCTTCCCCGGTAAAACTGAGGCTTAATACGCCCGTATCTTTCCCGTTTTCCGTCACCGTCAGGTTGTTTTGTAACGCGTTGATCATCCCCAGGGTGGAGAATTTCGTCACCGTGAATTCGCTGTCTGGCGCGGCCTGAATCGCGCTAACGTTCAGGGTCACCCCCTCTTTGCTCAGCAATTGTCCCACCTGACCCCGAGCGCTAAAACCGCCATCGCTGGTCAGTTCGTAGCTTTTGTCGTTCAGAACATGCAGGGTAAACACCTGCTCATTCATTGCCTTCGGGCGGGTGAACGTGGTCACTTTTACCGTGTCATTCTGACGCCCCATCAGGCGATCCCACCCGGCGCCAAACAGCGGAAAGCTGTTTTTGGTGACGGCGATATCCAGATCCAGATCGTCTACCGTTTTTCCCAGCACCAGGCGTGACTGAATCAGCTGGATTTCTGCATCTGATGCTGGCGGTTTATTCGACAGCGCCGAGCCAATATCCTGGACCAGTGAGTTACCGTTATTTTGCTCAATCTGCACCAGCGCATCGGCACTGTAGATAGGCGTGGCGAAGAGGGTGTAGATGCTGGCGCACAGCGCAAACGCCGCCGTGATGCCAAGCACCCACCAGCGCGCCTCAATCACGGTCCCCACCAGACGACCGATATCAATCTCATCATTGCCCGTTACGGGTGCCGCAGACTGTTTTACTTTTTCCGTCATTGTTTTCCCTGCCCTGCATTCAGTGCCTGCGCCCACTGGCGGGCAGACCGTTCAAGGAGTGAGTACACCGCTTCAAACGCATCACGACTTTTGCGATACGGATCGGGTATTTCACGTTCACTATCCCAATGACCAAACAACATCACTTTGCCGCGCATCTCCGGCGCTATCTCGCACAACCGGGCAATATGGCGTTTCTCCATGGTCAGAATCAGGTCATAGTCGCGGCACATACGGCCGGAAATCTGACGCGCGCAGTGCCCTTCCAGAGAGAGGTTATGCGCCGCCGCGACGCTGAATGCCGCCGGGTCGGCCCCATGACCAGACAGCGCCCCTAAACCGGCGGAGTCCACCGTCAGCGCGGGGTGATAACTTTTCAGCAAACGTTCTGCCGTTGGGGAACGGCAAATGTTCCCCACGCAGACAACTAAGATTTTGTTAAACATGACGATTACCAGGTGTGAATGTCGCTGGCCGTATCCGTCATGTAACGGACACCGCTAATGGTCGGCAGCAACTGATTGATCAGACGGTTCCAGCGAGCCACCGGCGCGGTCGTGACATACACCACGTCGTAAGGTTGCAGACGGAATTCCGTCGCCATCACCAGAGAGGTGGCATCGGACATATCAAGCTGATAGATATTGGCAATCTTGCCGTTACGCCCGCCCTCGCCTTTCAGCGGACGGATCACAAAGATGCCGCTGGCGTTGGAGGTCGTCAGGTCGATGCCTTCCGCCGTACCCAGCGCTTCGGTCAGCGTCATACCGCTGAAGTCCATTTTGAGGGTGCTCTGTTTCTTCACTTCGCCCATCACGAAGACTTTCAGATCGTCGTTGCGCGGCACAAACAGGATGTCCCCGGGGTACAGCAGTCGGTTTTGGCTGAGATCGCCGTTTTGCATCAGCGCCTGCAGGGAAATGCGCTGCTCCTGCCCTTTATGGGTTAGCACCACATTGCGCCAGTCGGCGGCGTCCGTCAGACCGCCTGCAGCATTGATGGCATCGAGGACGGTCAGAGGAACGTTGGTGATCGCCTGCTGGCCCGATTTATTCACCTGCCCGGAGACATAGGCCTTCTGCGAGCGGAAAGCGGCGATATTAACGTCCACCTGCGGGTCAGCAATATACTTCGCTAAGCGCCCGGTAATATCACTGCGGATTTCACCCAGCGTTTTTCCGACCACGCTGACTTTGCCAATGTAGGGATAAAACATGGTGCCATCGGGCTGCACCCAGTTACCGGCATCGCTGGAGCTACGATATTGCCCCGCTGGCGTGGTCAGTTCCGGGTGGTCCCAGACAGTCACATTCAGCACGTCGCCAGGACCGACCCGGTACTGGTAGCTGGCGATCTCCTGGTCTAGCGACATATTGGGTTGCGCCACGTTGGGTCGCGGGCGTAATTGTTCAACCAAACGCGGGGTTAACGGATAGACATTCACCATTCGGTCGAGATCAAAATCAGCGTCCTGTTGTTTGATGACATCTTTTCCCATCGTAGACATATTGCTGCCCGGAAGTACTGTGCACCCACTGATCAGGGCTACCGACACCAATAATGGCATCAATTTCATTTTGGATTTCATCATTGATTATTTATCACTTTGGTAGAGTAATTATCCCGTGCAATTTAAATAGCGACTTCACCTGTTCATATTTACCTTGCAGTTAATTGACCAGGAATTTAACTGGTATCAGTCCTAAAAAATCGGCTTTCGCCAACAGGCTATTGACAGAATAATTGAGGCTCATCTTCAGGCAGCCAGGCACGCTACCGCCCTTGGCTTTCTAGCTACCAATACACTGATTCACTTATGTTTTTGCAATCCTCTTTATTTTCATATTCTTGCCAACGGAGCAATGTCGCAGAAAATAATAAAGAACAGACAGCGTCTGCTTCGTCGCTGAGGAATATTTTTATTGCCTGGTGGTAATGCATCCGGAATTGTTGCAGCTAACGTAATAGCAGGCAAGGTAACAAGTCCGTACCTCACTCTTTTTAAGATTAATATTAAGACCTGTTTGTTTATAATTTTAGGATTTTATTGATGTTGACAATATTCATTTCAACCAACCATCTGCGATATATCCTAAATATAATTCCGTACTCTATGTGTTCCCTGTGGAAATAGCGTGGTTATTTTGACGTCAATTTTCCGCTGCCACCCGTTGATATAAAAGGAAGAGAAATCGCGTTACGGCATTGCAATTTGGCCCAGCTTTATCCATGATCGAATTGTGACAATTGTCATATAACCAAGGGTATTACTTTTACTATGGAATGGATTGCCGATCCGTCAATCTGGGCCGGACTCGTCACGCTTATTGTGATTGAGTTAGTCCTCGGCATTGATAACCTCGTCTTTATTGCTATCCTCGCAGAAAAACTGCCTCCTGCGCAGCGTGACCGCGCGCGCGTCACCGGGCTTATATTAGCAATGGTCATGCGCCTGCTGCTGCTGGCGTCAATCTCATGGCTGGTCACGTTGACCACCCCTCTTTTCAGCATACATGAGCTTAGCTTCAGCGCGCGTGACCTGATTATGCTGTTTGGCGGCTTCTTCTTACTGTTTAAAGCCACCATGGAGCTGAACGAAAGGCTGGAAGGGAAAGACAGCGATAATCCCACTCAGCGGAAGGGAGCGAAGTTCTGGGGGGTGGTGACGCAAATTGTGGTACTGGACGCCATCTTCTCGCTCGATTCGGTCATTACCGCCGTGGGGATGGTCGATCACCTTGCCGTTATGATGGCCGCCGTGATTGTCGCCATTAGCCTGATGCTGCTTGCCAGCAAGTCCCTGACGCACTTTGTTAACAGCCACCCGACTATCGTTATTCTGTGTCTCAGCTTCTTGCTGATGATCGGGTTCAGCCTTGTGGCTGATGGGTTTGGGTTCCACATTCCGAAAGGGTATCTGTACGCCGCCATCGGGTTCTCGGTGATGATTGAAGCCCTTAACCAACTGGCTATTTTTAACCGCCGTCGCTTTCTGTCCGCAAACCATACCTTGCGCCAGCGCACCACAGAAGCGGTCATGCGCCTGTTGAGCGGGCAAAAAGAAGATGCAGAACTGGATGCACAAACCGCTTCAATGCTGGCGGATCACGACAATCGCCAGATCTTCAATCCGCAAGAACGACGGATGATTGAACGGGTGCTAAATCTGAATCAACGTACGGTCAGCAGTATCATGACCTCGCGCCACGATATTGAACATATCGATCTCAGCGCTCCCGAAGCAGATGTGCGCGCCTTGCTGGAGAAAAATCAGCATACCCGTCTGGTGGTCACCGCAGAAAACGAGCAAGAAGATTTGCTTGGCGTAGTGCACGTCATCGATCTGTTGCAGCAATCGCTGCGCGGTGAGCAGCTCGACCTGCGGGCGTTGATCCGCCAGCCGCTGGTGTTCCCGGAAACGCTGCCGTTGCTTCCCGCCCTGGAGCAGTTCCGTAACGCGCGTACCCACTTTGCCTTTGTGGTGGATGAGTTTGGTTCTGTTGAAGGGATTGTCACGCTCAGTGATGTGATGGAGACGATTGCCGGGAACCTGCCCAATGAAATCGAGGAGATCGACGCCCGTCACGACATTCAGAAGAACCCGGACGGATCCTGGACCGCCAATGGCCATATGCCGCTGGAAGACCTTGTGCAATATGTCCCGTTGCCGCTGGACGAGAAACGTGAATACCACACTATCGCCGGGCTACTGATGGAATATCTACAGCGGGTACCGAAACCCGGTGAAGAAGTTCAGGTCGGCGATTATCTGTTAAAAACGCTAGAGGTCGAAAGCCACCGGGTGCAAAAGGTGCAGTTGATTCCGCTGCGTCATGATGAAGAAGATCTGGACTACGAGGTGTGATGGAAACCGGATGGCACACAAAATGTGGTAGCCATCCGGTCAATGCTTACATCTTATCAAGCAACTGCTTCACGTCTTTACCGTTGCGGCTACCTTTATTGCGATCCGCCCAGTTGTTGAGACGACGTTTCGCTTCATCCTGCATATGTTTACGCAAGACCTGGTCTACTTTTAGGGTGTAATTCAGTGAATCCCAGTTCCCATAAACCCTGAGCGGAACTGGCGTCTCTTGCAGGAAAGTGACCAGGTCACTGTCCCCTGTCCAGCCGTCGAGTACCTGAATATTAAACTCGGTGTCACAGGTCTGATCGATAAGATCCAACGTCCCTTTACCGGAAAGCGCCAGCAGCGAAGATTGCCCCTGCATATCGTTGAGCGTCAGCTCGCCTTTGCTGAGCGTGACATCGCTCTCAAAGTGATCCAGACGCGTGGCGTTATCGAAGCTTTGTTGTGATTGCACATCGCCGCCGTTCCGCTCCACAGCCTGTTGCACCAGCTGTTGGAAGTTCATTCCTTCCATCTGCGTGTCATTCATTTCAACACGCGCCTGACCCTGCCAGCTGTGGCGAAACGCCCACGCATCAATATCCGCGCCCGAGAATTCCCCGGTGAGTGACATCTTCCCGGTCAGAGCGATGGGGTAATTAAAGGCTTTAAGAATGGTGCCAATCTCAACATTCTCAAGACGGGGATGAAATACCGCCTGCGGCTCCTGCGCCCTGGCATCCAGTTCACCCGGCAGCGAAACCAGACCGCCATCGAGTTTCCCTTCTAGCTGGTCGATATTCAGCAGCCCTGACTGATTCGACATTTTGGCGGTAACATCGGTAAATTCCATCCCCCGCCAACGAACATCGGCAGCCTGCAACGAGATATTCGCAGAAAAACTGTGCAAGCCGCTGTAAGCCGGTTCATCTATCCGTGATGAGATCACTGGTCTCGCGAGCGTTGGCTGGCTCTGCCCCTGCTGCGCAATACCGTTTGCGCCTGGCGCCTCTTCAGTGCGTGGGAGAAGATTATCAAGATTGAGCTTGCCAAACTGGAGGTCAATCACCCATTCCGGTTTATTATTGAGCGTTATCTCTGTTTTTCCGGTAAGCGTGCTGTCATTGGCCGTTAAATTAAGCTGGCTAAATGAGAGTTTTTTGTCTTCTTCCTGCCACTGTGCCTGTAATTGCCCTTGTCCCTGAATCCCTTGTTTGGGTAGATCGGCCCCTTGCAATTGCCAGGTGAACTGTTTAATCGATGCCTCCAGATTATGCGGATAATCAGAAGCATCAACCGTACCATTCAGGGCAAGATTGAGATCGCGCTGGTCACGGTTGACGCGTCCGGAAAACTCGAACGAACCGCGATGTTGGGTATCCTGGTCCATTTGCAGGTGGATATCGCGAACCGTGACCTGCTCATCGTTCTCATGCTGGAAAACCAGCACGCTGTCCGCCACGCGTAGACTGGCGATATCAAACGACCAGCCGCGATCTTCGGCGATGTCTGGTAATGTATTGTCTTTTGGCGCAACCGGGGCGTCTTTACCGGGCTTCGCTTCCGACTGCGGGGTCAGTTGGATCACGGCCCCTTTCAGCATCACCTGCTCAACCTTGAGCTGATGGCTCAGGAGCGGCCACAAGGAGACGTCAAGACGCATGTTGTCTGCGCGAATTAACGGCTCACTTGCACCTTGCGCCGTCAAGGTCATCCGCCCGGAGAGGATGCTAAGCTGTGGCCAGACATGCCAACGCAGTGACCCATCCAGTTCGAGTTGATATCCGCTACGCGCAGCAACCTGCTGCACCATATATGCGCGGAAATCATTTGGATTGACCAACATAACTAACGCAGAAAAACCGGCCACCAGCACGACCAGTAAGATCATCAGCGTCGTCAGAAATCGTCTCATGCTATCCTCAATGGATCGGAAAAGGCTTAGTCTTTATCAATCCGACTGGCAACCGCACCTTGTTGATCGCGATACTTCGCATCTTCACGACGATTGTAAGGACGCGCTGCGGGGCCGGAAAGCGGCTCGAAGCTTAGCGCGCCAATCAACATGCCAGGGCGCAGCGCCAGCGGTAATTTCCCGGAATTGTAAAACTCCAGCACAATACAACCCGACCAGCCGGGATCGATACGGTGCGCAGTCACGTGCACCATCAACCCCAGACGCGCCAGCGAAGAACGACCGTCCAGCCATCCCACCAGATCCGGCGGCAGCGTCACAGATTCATAGGTCACAGCCAGCGCCAGTTCGCCAGGATGCAGGAAAAAGGCCTCGCCTTCATCCAGCACGATTTCATCGCTCATCACGCGATCCAGCGCGGCGCTCACTTCCGCTTTAGGACCACTCAGGTCGATAAATGCGGCCGTGTGGCCACTGAAGGTGCGAAACTTATTGCCCAGGCGCACATCGACTGTCGCGCCGTTGATGCGCTCTACAGGAGGACGCGGGTTGATCGACAAACGGCCTTCATCCAGCCAGGCTTCAATATCTCGGTCACACAAACGCATGGTACTTTCTCCTTTTGAGCATCAATCCCTTGACGCATGGTGCGTCAAGGGCGAACCAGGTTATCACTGAACGGTACACAATTCGCTGAACTTATTCAAAGAACTGACTGATTTTCGCTTTCAGAATATCGATAGCGATGCGGTTCTTACCGCCGCGCGGCACGATAATATCCGCATACTGTTTAGAGGGTTCGATAAACTGCAGGAACATCGGACGGACGGTTTTCTGATACTGCGCCATGACCGAATCCATAGAACGGCCACGCTCATTGACGTCGCGTTTGATGCGACGCATCAGGCAGATATCCAGCGGGGTATCAACAAAAATAGAGAAGTTCATCTCTTCACGTAAACGCGCATCCGTCAGCAGCAAAATGCCTTCCAGGATGATGACTTTTTTCGGTTCCACACGAACCGTTTCTTTCATGCGGGTATGTTCAACATAGCTGTACACCGGCAGTTCAATCGCAGTGCCGCGTTTGAGCGTTTGCAGATGTTGAAACAGCAAGCTGTGATCCATCGCGTTCGGATGGTCATAGTTGGTTTTTACGCGCTCTTCCATCGACAGATGGCTTTGATCTTTGTAATAGCTGTCTTCGGGAATAACGCCAATATGTGCATCACCGACTTGTTCACGCAACTCACGATAAAGGGTACTGGCAATAAGACTTTTGCCGGAAGCGGACGCGCCAGCGATACCGATAATGACGCACTGATGAGACTGATCAGTCATAAATTTAGCGACCTGATTAACCTGGATGTTAGGGAGGGCGGCGTAGAAACGCCAAACGCGGCAATTATAGGGATTTCAGGCGCGCGATACCAGTCGAGATAGCAGATGGCGCAGCGCCTGCTAAATTACGCCCCAATATTTCCCTTTCGCAAATTAAAATGGTCAACTTTAAAGCAGGCAGGAAGGTTATTTCCATTCGTAAGGAATTATTAACCTAATCGTGTCATTTTATGAGCAGTTGGCGTATAAATTGTAAATTGTTTGTACTAGCATAACCACAGATAAAAACTGACGCGTCCGGGTGTTCCGTGACGGTACGGGCTATTCGGATAACGCGGTAATGAGTAAACAATTCCAACATGTTTTAGTTACCCTACCCCATCCTCTACTGCGTCTTGTCAGTTTAGGCCTGGTGGCCTTTATCTTTACGCTGTTTTCGCTCGAATTATCGCGTTTTGGTACACAGCTGGCGCCTTTGTGGTTCCCGACCTCCATTATGATGGTGGCGTTTTACCGTCACGCGGGGCGCATGTGGCCAGGTATTGCGCTCTTCTGCTCGCTGGGCAGTCTCGGCGCGGCGTTACTGCTTTTCCCTGACACCTCGCTGAACTTTACCTATACCGCCATTAATATTTTCGAAGCCGTCATCGGCGCACTATTGCTGCGTAAACTTCTGCCCTGGTATAACCCGTTGCAAAATCTTAGCGACTGGATCCGGCTGGCGATAGGCAGCGCGGTGGTTCCGCCGCTGGTGGGCGGACTCCTTGTCTGGTTGCTGGTGCCGGAAGGCACACCGCTGAAAGCATTTCTTATTTGGGTTCTTTCTGAATCCATCGGTGCGCTGGCGCTGGTTCCCCTGGGTTTGCTGTTTAAACCGCATTATTTGCTGCGCCACCGTGACCCGCGTTTATTGCTTGAGACGCTGCTGACGCTGGCCGTCACGCTGGTGCTGAGTTGGCTCTCAATGCAATATCTGCCGTGGCCGTTTACCAGCGTCATCGTGTTGCTGATGTGGAGCGCGGTACGTCTGCCACGTGTGGAAGCCTTTTTAATCTTCCTTGCGACCGTGATGATGGTGTCATTAATGATGGCCGTCGACCCCTCGCTGCTCTCAACGCCCAAAACCCACATCATGGCGAACGTCCCCTGGCTGCCGTTTTTAATGATTCTGCTACCCGCCAACGTGATGACCATGGTGATGTATGCGTTTCGGACTGAGCGTAAACACATTTCTGAAAGCGAGGCGCGCTTTCGCAACGCCATGGAATACTCCGCCATCGGCATGGCGCTGGTCGGTACCGAAGGTCAGTGGCTGCAAGCGAACAAGGCGTTGTGCCAGTTTCTTGGCTATAGCCAGGATGAGTTACGCGCGCTTACGTTCCAGCAACTGACCTGGCCGGAAGATCTCAATAACGATCTTGAACAGCTCAATATGCTGGTTCGCGGCGATATCAACAGTTACTCGATGGAAAAGCGCTACTACACCCGGGAAGGAGAAGTGGTCTGGGCGCTGCTGACCGTCTCGCTGGTGCGCCATAACGATACCACCCCGCTCTACTTTATTGCGCAGATTGAAGATATCAACGACCTGAAGCAAACCGAATGGGTGAATAAACGCCTGATGGAGCGGATCACGCTGGCGAATGAAGCGGGCGGTATTGGCATCTGGGAGTGGGAACTGGAGCCTGACGTGTTCAGTTGGGATAAGCGCATGTTCGATCTCTACGAGCTCCCGCCGCATATCAAACCCTCGTGGCAAGTCTGGTATGACTGCGTATTGCCAGAAGATCGCGATCACGCAGAACGAGTGATCCGGGATGCGCTTACCGCCCGCCGCCCCTTCAAACTGGAGTTTCGTATTGCGGTAAAAGGTGGTGTCCGCCATATCCGTTCACTGGCAAACCGGGTCTTAAATAAAGACGGCGAAGTGGAACGCTTACTCGGCATCAATATGGACATGACCGAAGTCAAGCAGTTGAACGAAGCGCTATACCAGGAAAAAGAGCGTCTGCACATTACGCTGGACTCCATCGGAGAAGCCGTGGTCTGTATTGACGTCGACATGAATGTCACCTTTATGAACCCGGTGGCGGAAAAGATGAGTGGCTGGCAGCAAAAAGACGCAATGGGGGTGCCGCTACTGACCGTGCTGCGCATTACCTTTGGCGACAACGGTCCGTTAATGGAAAATATCTACAGCGCGGACATGTCCCGCTCCGCGATTGAGCAGGATGTGGTGCTGCATTGCCGTACCGGCGGCAACTACGATATCCATTACAGCATTACCCCGCTCAGTACGCTGGACGGCGGTAATATTGGGTCGGTATTGGTTATCCAGGACGTCACTGAATCGCGCAAAATGCTGCGCCAGCTCAGTTACAGCGCATCCCATGACGCCCTGACCCACCTGGCTAACCGGGTCAGTTTCGAAAACCACCTGAAGCGTTTGCTGCAAACCGTTCACGACGCCCGCCAACGCCATGCCCTAATCTTTATTGACCTTGACCGTTTCAAAGCCGTCAACGACAGCGCAGGCCATGCCGCCGGTGACGCGCTGTTGCGCGAGATCTCGGCGCTCATGCTCAGTATGCTCCGTTCCAGCGACGTGCTGGCGCGGCTGGGCGGGGATGAGTTTGGGCTGTTACTGCCAGACTGTAATATCGAAAGCGCCCGTTTCATCGCAACGCGAATGATTAACGCCATCAACGATTATCATTTTATGTGGGAAGGACGCCTGCACCGTATTGGCGCCAGCGCCGGGATAACGCGGATTGACGAACGCAATTATCTGGCAACGGACGTCATGTCACAGGCTGACATCGCCTGTTACGCCTCCAAAAACAATGGCCGTGGTCGCGTCACCGTGTATGAACCTCAGCAAGAAGAGACTCACAAAGAACGGGGAATGATGTCGCTGGATGAGCAGTGGCATATGATTAAAGACCACCATTTGCTGATGCTGGCCCGGGGGGTGGCATCACCGAGGATCCCTGAAACATGCAGTTTCTGGTTGATTTCATTACGCCTGTGGACCCGTGAAGGCGACGTCGTGGAAGAGCAAGCCTTCCGCGCGGGATTGGTGGATCCGGCACTCAATCATGCGCTTGACCGCCGTGTATTGCATGAGTTTTTCCACCATGCGGCCCCGTCGGTTGCCAGCAAGGGGCTGAGCGTCGCCCTCCCCCTCTCCGCCGCCGGGTTAATCAGCGCGACCCTGATCGATGAGTTACTGACTCATCTTGAACTTAGCCCGCTTCCGGCACGTCTGCTGCATCTGGTGGTGCCAGCCGATATCATGATCACACATCCAACTGAAACCGCTTCTGCCATTCAAAAACTGCGCCAGGCGGGATGCCGAATGATTTTCAGCCAGGTCGGTCGCGATCTGGAACTCTTCAGCCATCTGACCCCACACATGGCTGACTATCTGCTGCTTGAAAGTGAACTCGCCACCAGCCTGCACGGGAATTTGATGGACGAAATGCTGGTTTCAATCATCCAGGGCAATGCACAGCGACTGGGGATCAAAACGCTGGTCGGTCCGGTGCAGACGCCGGTTATCATGGATGCGCTTTCGGGCATCGGGGTTGACCTGATTTATGGCGATATCATTGCCGACGCTCAGCCGTTGGATCTGCTACTTAGCACCAGCTATTTCGCCATCAACTGACGGCTGCCAGCCTTCCGTATACCAGATATGCAACAACGCGTAGGAGCGCCAGGGCTTCCAGCGTTCGGCATAGCGCCGAATCTGCGCGGGCGTCATGCCAGGAAAGCGCTGTTTAATCAGATAATCGTCTGGCAAAAAAATGTCCTTTGCCTGCCAGCCGCGCAGCGCGAAGTAATTGGCAGTCCAGCGACCAATACCGGGAAACGTTTGCAGCGCTTTGACACCGAGCTCAATGTCAGGGGGCGGCGTGACCGCTAATGCGCCATTGAGCGTTGCCTGAGCCAGGTGAACCAACGCCTCACCGCGTTTGAGTGGCATCCCCAGCGCTTTAAGCTCGACCGGATCCGCAGCGGCCAGCGTTTCAGGGCCGGGAAAACAGACATAGCCCGCGGCATCCTCCAGTGTCTCGCCATAGCGGCGGGCCACCTTTGCGGTCAGTTTAGCGGCCATCGCCACACTGACCAGTTGCCCCAGTATCGCCCGCACACCCTGTTCAAACGCATCAACAGCGCCCGGCAAGCGTAACCCCGGGCGTGCAGCCCCCAGTTCGCCAAGCGCATCGCTCACCTGCAACGGATCACAGCGAAGATCGAAGAGGCGCTCGATTTTCACCAGACATTCCGCTGCCACGGGCTGTAAACCAGGACTCAAGGTAACCTGCAACGAATGCGTCTGCGGGTCTGGCACCACGGTCAGCAGTCCCCGATGCTCCCCGATAGCCAGACTTCGCACATAGGACGACGCCCCCACGGTCTCCACACCTTCAACCGCACGTGCGGCGAGAAAACCCAACATCCAGGACCAGTCATACGGCGGTTGCCAGCTTAGGGTATACATTGCGACTCCTTTAACGGTGAATCTTCAGCATAAACGGTTTATCCACGTTACGCCTTGCTTTCATATTCCAGTTGTCGGGGCGGCAACATTTCGTTAAAGTCACGCCCCTTCTTCACTGGCATGGGGATTTTTCAGTGTTTATTGGTTTTGATTACGGTACGGCGAACTGTTCAGTGGCCGTTATGCAAGATGGGCAACCACGCCTGCTCCGAATGGAAAATAACAGCACGTTGTTACCTTCTATGCTGTGCGCTCCCACGCGCGAAGCGGTGAGTGAATGGTTGTACCGCCATCACGATGTTCCGGCAACGGATGCAGAAACGCAGGCCTTGTTGCGTCGCGCGATGCGCTACAACCGTGAAGAAGACATTGATGTCAACGCCGGCAGTGTACAGTTTGGACTCGCCTCTCTGGCCCAGTACATTGACGATCCCGAAGAGGTTTACTTCGTTAAATCGCCCAAATCTTTCTTAGGTGCCAGCGGACTTAAGCCGCAGCAGGTTGCGCTGTTCGAGGATTTGGTGTGCGCCATGATGCTGCACATCCGTCTTCAGGCACAGAGTCAGTTACCCGAATCGATAAGCCAGGCGGTCATTGGTCGCCCGATCAACTTTCAGGGATTAGGCGGAGACGACGCCAATGCCCAGGCGCAAGGGATTCTGGAACGTGCGGCAAAACGCGCGGGGTTTGCGGAGGTGGTATTTCAGTATGAACCGGTTGCTGCAGGGCTGGATTATGAAGCCACGCTGACAGAAGAAAAACGGGTTCTGGTTGTCGACATTGGCGGCGGTACTACGGACTGCTCCTTGCTGTTGATGGGCCCCCAGTGGCATCAACGCGCTGACCGCGAAACCAGTCTGCTCGGACACAGCGGATGTCGCGTCGGCGGTAACGATCTTGATATCGCTCTGGCGTTTAAAAACCTGATGCCGCTGCTCGGCATGGGTGGCGAAACAGAAAAAGGCATCGCGCTGCCGATTCTGCCATGGTGGAATGCCGTCGCCATAAATGATGTCCCGGCGCAAAGTGATTTTTACAGCACCGCCAACGGTCGCTTGCTTAACGATCTGGTGCGTGACGCGCGTGAAGCAGACAAAGTGGCGCTGCTGCTCAAAGTCTGGCGTCAACGTCTGAGCTATCGCCTGGTGCGCAGTGCGGAAGAGAGCAAAATTGCTCTTTCCGAACAGCCCCATGTCACCACGTCGCTGCCTTTCATCAGTGACGAACTCGCGGCGGCAATCAGTCAGCAGGGGCTGGAAGCAGCGCTGAACCAGCCACTGGCAAGAATTCTGGAACAGGTTCAACTGGCGCTGGATAACGCACAGGAAAACCCGGATGTGATTTACCTGACCGGCGGCAGCGCGCGTTCACCGCTGCTCAGGAAAGCGCTGGCCGAACAGCTACCGGGAATTCCGATTGCCGGGGGCGATGATTTTGGTTCGGTAACCGCCGGTCTGGCTCGCTGGGCGGACGTGGTTTTTCGCTAATCACCTCGCAAGCTGAATAGCGTGTGGATTGACTTTATCGTTGCCAACGCTTAACGTCAGGAGTGAGGGTAAGGGAGAGGTTTCCCCCTCCCCCTGGTGTCTTAGTAAGCCTGGAAGCTAATGACTAAGAGTATCACCAGTATGATGACTAACCTCATCATAACCCTTTCCTTATTTAAGGCCCCTTCCTCGGGAGGGGCTTTCCCGTTTCAGCGTCCTGCTGAAATGAGTGGCTTACCTCCTTCGCCGTGTCGTCACTTTAACGTAATACCCAGCGCCCTCTCTTTTTGTCGATAATTGTTGCGTAACGCCTCGCAAAGCCCGTCGCCATTCAGACGAATCCAGACAGTGTTTCATAATTCCTCCATTATTCTCCCTTGTTCGCTGGCTAAACTAGTATCATTCCGCGAAACGTTTCAGGATGAGAAACTTATAACGATGAAAGGCAGTAACAAATCCCGCTGGATGCTCGCTATTGTGGTCGCTGCGGCGGCCATTTCCGCAGTCTGGTTCTGGCATAATCGTGGTGAAACACAGGGAACAACGCCAGGCGCGACCGGGCATGCGCAACACCCCGCCGGACAAGGTCGACGCGGTATGCGTTCCGGCCTGTTAGCGCCGGTGCAGGCGGCGACTGCCGTAGAACAAGCAGTGCCGCGCTATCTGACCGGGCTGGGAACCGTGACGGCGGCCAATACGGTGACGGTGCGCAGCCGCGTGGACGGTCAACTGATGGCGCTGCACTTTCAGGAAGGACAACAGGTCAAAGCAGGCGATCTATTGGCGGAGATTGATCCCAGCCAGTTCAGGGTCGCGTTAGCGCAGGCGCAGGGACAATTAGCCAAAGACAACGCCACATTGGCGAATGCCCGCCGTGATTTAGCCCGCTTTCAACAACTGGCAAAAACCAACCTCGTTTCTCGTCAGGAGCTGGACGCCCAACAGGCGCTGGTCAGCGAAACTCTGGGAACGATTAAAGCTGATGAGGCCAGCGTCGCCAGCGCGCAACTTCAGCTTGACTGGAGCCGCATTACCGCACCGGTTGATGGTCGCGTCGGTTTGAAACAGGTGGATATCGGAAATCAGATCGCCAGTAGCGACACCACCGGGATCGTCGTTATCACGCAGACTCACCCTATCGATCTCATTTTTACTCTGCCGGAAAGCGATATCGCCACGGTGGTGCAGGCGCAAAAAGCGGGGAAAACCGTCACCGTTGAGGCCTGGGATCGCACCAACGCGCAAAAGCTGAGCGAAGGGGTATTGCTGAGCCTGGACAACCAGATTGATGCCACAACCGGCACCATTAAGATCAAAGCGCGCTTTAATAATCAGGATGATACGTTGTTCCCGAATCAGTTCGTCAATGCACGAATGCTGGTTGATACCGAGCACAATGCCGTTGTAATTCCGACTGCCGCCGTACAAATGGGTAACGAAGGCCATTTTGTCTGGGTATTGAATGACGAAAACAAAGTCAGCAAACATCAGGTGAAACCCGGTATTCAGGACAGCCAGAACGTGGTGATTAGCGCCGGATTATCCGTCGGCGATCGTGTCGTCACCGACGGTATTGACCGTCTGACGGAAGGGGCGAAAGTTGAAGTGGTGGAGGCGCAATCCGCAACCCCAACTGACGGTAAAGCCACCACGCGAGAATATGGCAAAAAAGGAGCGAACTCCTGATGCAGGTGTTACCGCCAGGCAGAACGGGCGGCCCTTCCCGCCTGTTTATTCTGCGCCCTGTTGCCACTACGCTATTGATGGTGGCAATTCTGCTGGCCGGGATTATCGGCTATCGATTCTTGCCCGTTGCCGCATTGCCCGAAGTGGACTATCCGACGATTCAGGTGGTGACGCTCTATCCTGGCGCCAGCCCCGATGTGATGACCTCCGCCGTTACCGCCCCCCTTGAACGCCAGTTTGGACAAATGTCAGGTCTGAAACAGATGTCGTCCCAGAGCTCAGGCGGCGCATCGGTGGTGACGCTACAGTTCCAGCTTTCATTGCCGTTGGATGTCGCCGAGCAGGAAGTGCAGGCCGCCATTAATGCCGCCACCAATCTGCTACCGGACGATCTCCCTAACCCTCCGGTTTACAGCAAAGTTAACCCGGCTGATCCGCCCATTATGACGCTGGCCGTCACCTCTACCGCCCTGCCGATGACGCAGGTAGAAGATATGGTCGAAACACGGGTGGCGCAAAAAATTTCGCAGGTTTCCGGCGTTGGCCTGGTGACCCTTTCCGGGGGACAACGCCCGGCAGTACGCGTGAAGCTGAATGCACAGGCCATCGCTGCGTTGGGTCTTACCAGCGAAACCATCCGTACCGCCATCACTGGCGCGAACGTCAATTCAGCAAAAGGCAGCCTCGATGGCCCCACGAGCGCGGTAACGCTCTCCGCCAACGATCAGATGCAGTCCGTGGATGAATATCGCCAGTTGATCGTGGCTTATCAAAACGGCGCGCCTGTACGCCTGGGCGATGTCGCCACCGTTGAACAAGGTGCAGAAAACCGTTGGCTGGGTGCCTGGGCTAATAAAGAACAAGCCATCGTGATGAATGTGCAGCGCCAGCCCGGCGCGAATATTATCTCCACCGCAGACAGTATTCGCCAGATGTTGCCGCAACTGACCGACAGTTTGCCGAAATCGGTCAAGGTGACCGTATTGTCGGACCGCACCACCAATATTCGCGCCTCGGTGACGGACACCCAGTTCGAACTGATGCTGGCTATTGCGCTGGTCGTGATGATTATCTACCTGTTCTTGCGCAATATTCCCGCCACGATAATTCCCGGCGTCGCCGTACCGCTGTCGCTGATCGGCACCTTTGCCGTGATGGTATTTCTCGATTTCTCCATCAATAACCTGACGTTGATGGCGCTCACCATCGCCACCGGTTTTGTGGTGGATGACGCCATTGTGGTTATCGAAAACATTTCGCGGTATATCGAAAAAGGCGAGAAACCGCTGGCGGCCGCGCTCAAAGGGGCGGGCGAGATCGGCTTTACCATTATCTCGTTAACCTTCTCGCTGATTGCGGTGCTTATCCCACTGCTGTTTATGGGCGATATCGTCGGGCGGCTGTTTCGCGAATTTGCCGTGACGCTGGCGGTCGCCATTCTGATTTCTGCCGTGGTGTCACTGACGCTGACCCCAATGATGTGCGCCCGGATGCTGAGTCAGGAATCACTGCGCAAGCAAAACCGTTTCTCCCGCGCCTCGGAAAGAATGTTTGATCGCATTATCGCCGGTTATGGTCATCTGTTGGCGAAAGTGCTCAATCATCCCTGGCTGACGCTCAGCGTCGCGCTGGGCACGCTGCTCCTGAGCGTGATGCTGTGGATATTTATTCCGAAAGGTTTCTTTCCAATCCAGGATAACGGCATTATTCAGGGAACGCTTCAGGCGCCGCAATCCAGCTCGTTTGCCAACATGGCGCAGCGCCAGCGTCAGGTCTCCGACCTCATTCTCAAAGACCCTGCCGTCGAAAGCCTGACCGCGTTTGTCGGCGTGGATGGCACTAATCCGGCACTGAACAGCGCCCGATTGCAAATCAACCTGAAGCCCCTTGATGAGCGCGACGATCGCGTTTCGCAGGTCATTTCACGCCTACAGCAAGCGGCAGACACCGTGCCGGGCGTGGATCTCTATCTTCAGCCGACGCAGGATCTCACCATCGATACCCAGGTGAGCCGCACGCAATATCAGTTCACGCTGCAGGCGACATCACTGGATGCGCTAAGTACCTGGGTGCCGCAACTGGTGGAAAAACTGCAGCAGTTGCCGCAGCTTTCTGACGTGAGCAGCGACTGGCAGGACAAAGGTCTGGTGGCGTATGTCAATGTCGATCGTGACAGCGCCAGCCGGTTGGGGATCAGCATGGCTGATGTCGATAACGCCCTGTATAACGCGTTCGGTCAGCGGCTGATTTCGACGATTTATACCCAGGCAAACCAGTATCGCGTGGTCCTTGAACACAACACGGAAAACACGCCGGGGCTGGCGGCATTAGATTCCGTGCGTCTGACCGGTCGCGACGGCGGCATAGTACCGCTCAGCGCTATCGCCAGTATCGGCCAGCGTTTTGCCCCGCTTTCCATTAACCATCTCGATCAGTTCCCGGTCACCACCATCTCCTTTAACGTACCGGACGACTATGCGCTCGGCGATGCGGTACAGGCGATTCTGGACACCGAAAAAACGCTCAATCTGCCTGCGGATATCACCACCCAGTTCCAGGGTAGCACCCTCGCCTTCCAGGCCGCTCTCGGCAACACCGTCTGGCTTATCGTGGCGGCGGTGGTGGCGATGTACATCGTGCTCGGCGTGCTGTACGAAAGCTTTATTCACCCCATCACCATTCTCTCCACGTTGCCAACGGCAGGCGTCGGCGCGCTACTGGCCTTGATGATTGCAGGCAGTGAACTGGATGTTATCGCCATCATCGGCATCATTCTGTTGATTGGTATCGTCAAGAAAAATGCCATCATGATGATCGACTTTGCCCTTGCCGCTGAGCGCGAACAGGGCATGGCGCCGCAGGAAGCCATCTTCCAGGCCTGTTTGCTGCGTTTTCGCCCGATCCTGATGACGACCCTGGCAGCATTACTGGGGGCATTACCGTTGATGCTAAGTACCGGCGTAGGGGCCGAATTGCGCCGTCCGTTGGGCATTGGCATGGTCGGCGGTCTGCTGGTCAGCCAGGTATTGACGCTGTTCACCACACCGGTCATTTATCTGCTGTTTGACCGCTTATCGCTGTCGATGAAAAACCGCTTTTCGCGCCGGGAAGAGGAAGCGTAAATGAAATTTTTCGCCCTTTTCATTTATCGTCCGGTCGCCACCATTTTGATCGCTCTCGCGATTACCCTGTGCGGCGTGCTGGGCTTCCGGCTGTTGCCGGTCGCGCCGTTGCCGCAGGTAGATTTCCCAGTAATCATGGTAAGCGCCTCGTTGCCGGGCGCTTCACCGGAGACAATGGCCTCTTCGGTCGCCACGCCGCTGGAACGCGCGCTAGGGCGCATCGCCGGCGTCAATGAAATGACCTCCAGTAGCTCACTGGGCAGCACGCGCATTATTCTTGAGTTTAATTTTGACCGCGATATCAACGGTGCCGCGCGTGACGTGCAGGCGGCGATCAACACCGCACAAAGTTTGCTCCCCAGCGGAATGCCCAGCCGCCCGACCTACCGGAAGGCCAATCCGTCTGATGCGCCGGTCATGATCCTGACGCTGACATCGGATACCTGGACTCAGGGCGAGCTGTATGACTTTGCCTCAACGCAGCTTGCCCAGACCATCGCCCAAATCGACGGCGTGGGCGATGTGGACGTCGGCGGCAGTTCGTTACCCGCCGTGCGCGTTGGGCTGAATCCACAGGCGCTGTTTAACCAGGGCGTTTCGCTGGACGATGTGCGTACCGCCATCAGCGATGCCAATGTGCGAAAACCACAGGGCGCGCTCGAAGATCAGCGCCAGCGCTGGCAGATACAGACCAATGATGAACTGAAAACCGCTGCGGAATACCAGCCGCTGATCATTCATTACAACAACGGCGCGGCGGTGCGGCTGGGCGATGTCGCCACGGTCAGCGACTCGGTACAGGATGTGCGTAATGCCGGGATGACCAACGCGAAACCGGCGATCTTGTTGATGATCCGCAAGCTGCCGGAAGCCAATATTATTCAGACGGTGGACGGTATTCGGGCGAAGATCCCTGACCTGCAAACGCTGATCCCGGCCTCCATTGATTTACAAATCGCCCAGGATCGCTCTCCGACGATTCGCGCTTCGCTGGAAGAGGTAGAACAGACGCTTATCATTTCCGTCGCCCTGGTGGTGCTGGTGGTGTTTTTGTTCCTGCGTTCCGGGCGGGCAACCTTGATCCCTGCCGTCGCCGTGCCGGTTTCGCTGATTGGTACTTTCGCCGCCATGTATTTGTGCGGCTTTAGCCTGAATAACCTGTCGCTGATGGCGTTAACTATTGCGACCGGTTTTGTCGTCGATGACGCCATCGTGGTACTGGAAAACATCTCCCGCCACCTTGAGGCGGGAATGAAACCCTTACAGGCGGCGCTACAGGGAACGCGGGAAGTCGGTTTCACGGTGCTCTCGATGAGTCTTTCGCTGGTGGCGGTTTTTCTGCCGCTACTGCTGATGGGGGGATTGCCCGGCAGGCTGCTGCGCGAATTTGCCGTTACGCTGTCAGTGGCGATAGGGATTTCACTGCTCGTCTCGCTGACCTTAACCCCGATGATGTGCGGCTGGATGCTCAAATCCGGCAAGCCGCGCGAGCAGACGCGCAAGCGGGGCTTTGGACGCCTGCTGGTCGCATTGCAACAAGGTTACGGCAACTCACTGAAATGGGTTTTAAAACATACCCGTCTGGTGGGCGTTGTCCTGCTTGGCACCATCGCGCTGAATATCTGGCTCTATATTTCGATCCCGAAAACCTTTTTCCCTGAACAGGATACCGGGGTGTTGATGGGCGGCATTCAGGCCGATCAGAGCATTTCGTTCCAGGCGATGCGCGGTAAGCTCGAAGACTTTATGAAAATCATCCGTGACGATCCGGCGGTGAATAACGTCACTGGCTTTACCGGCGGTTCGAGAGTCAACAGCGGCATGATGTTTATCACCCTGAAGTCACGCGATGAGCGGCACGAAACCGCGCAGCAGATCATCGACAGGCTGCGGGTAAAGCTGGCAAAAGAACCCGGCGCCAATCTGTTTCTGATGGCGGTGCAGGATATCCGCGTCGGTGGACGTCAGGCCAACGCCAGCTATCAGTACACGCTGCTGTCCGATGACCTGGCGGCGCTTCGCGAATGGGAGCCCAAAATTCGTAAATCGCTCTCCTCGCTTTCGCAACTGGCCGATGTTAACTCTGACCAGCAGGACAACGGTGCAGAGATGGATCTTGTCTACGATCGCGACACCATGTCACGGCTGGGTATCGACGTTCAGGCGGCGAACAGTTTGCTGAACAATGCCTTTGGTCAGCGGCAGATTTCGACCATTTATCAGCCGATGAACCAGTACAAAGTGGTGATGGAAGTGGATCCGCGTTATACCCAGGACATCAGCGCGCTGGATAAAATGTTCGTAATTAACAATGACGGGAAAGCCATTCCGCTCTCGAGCTTTGCGAAATGGCAGCCCGCGAACGCGCCGCTGTCGGTAAACCATCAGGGCTTATCTGCCGCCTCGACCATCGCCTTTAACCTGCCGACCGGGACGTCGCTTTCACAAGCCACCGACGCTATCAACCGCGCCATGACACAGCTTGGGGTGCCCTCCACGGTTCGCGGCAGTTTTGCCGGTACCGCGCAGGTGTTTCAGGACACCATGAACGCCCAGGTGATTCTGATTCTGGCAGCGATCGCCACGGTCTATATTGTGTTGGGAATGTTATATGAAAGCTATGTTCACCCGCTGACCATTCTCTCAACGCTCCCCTCTGCCGGAGTCGGCGCGCTACTGGCGCTGGAGCTTTTTGATGCCCCGTTCAGCCTAATTGCCCTGATAGGGATCATGCTATTAATTGGCATTGTGAAGAAAAACGCCATCATGATGGTCGATTTTGCGCTGGAGGCGCAGAGAAACGGCAATCTGACGCCGGAACAGGCGATATTTCAGGCCTGTTTACTGCGTTTTCGCCCCATCATGATGACCACGCTGGCAGCATTGTTTGGCGCGCTGCCGCTGGTGTTATCAAGCGGAGACGGTTCAGAGTTACGCCAGCCGCTGGGGATTACGATTGCCGGAGGTCTGGTCATGAGCCAGCTCCTGACGCTCTATACCACCCCGGTGGTGTATCTCTTTTTTGACCGTCTGCGGCTACGTTTTTCACGTAAAAACAGCAAAACCGTCCCGGTATAGAAAATGACAGAACTTCCCGACAGCACCCGCTGGCAACTTTGGATTGTGGCATTCGGCTTCTTTATGCAGTCGCTGGATACCACGATTGTGAACACCGCGCTGCCCTCGATGGCGAAAAGTCTTGGGGAAAGCCCGCTGCATATGCACATGGTTGTCGTGTCGTATGTACTGACCGTGGCCGTGATGCTCCCCGCCAGCGGGTGGCTGGCGGACAAAATCGGCGTGCGTAACATTTTCTTTTCCGCCATCATCCTGTTTACGCTGGGATCGCTGTTTTGCGCAGGTTCCAACACGCTCAATGAACTGGTGATGGCGCGCGTGCTACAGGGCGTCGGCGGCGCAATGATGGTGCCGGTCGGCAGGCTAACGGTGATGAAAATCGTCCCGCGCGAACAGTATATGGCTGCCATGACGTTCGTGACATTGCCCGGTCAGATTGGTCCGCTGCTCGGCCCGGCGTTAGGGGGCATTCTGGTGGAGTACGCCTCCTGGCACTGGATTTTCCTGATCAACATTCCCGTTGGGATCGTCGGGGCCATTGCCACATTGCTGCTGATGCCAAACTACATGATGCAAACGCGGCGTTTTGATCTGTCCGGATTTCTTCTGCTGGCTGTCGGCATGGCGGTCCTCACGCTGGCGCTTGATGGCGGCAAAGGGTCGGGGATCTCTCACGCCGCGCTGGCGCTGCTCATCGCCAGCGGCTGCGTTGCAATCCTGCTGTATCTCCGGCATGCGAAGGGCAATCCACGCGCCCTGTTTAGTCTGAACTTATTCCGCACTCACACCTTTTCACTCGGTCTGCTCGGCAGTTTCACCGGGCGTATCGGCAGCGGCATGCTCCCCTTCATGACCCCGGTATTTTTACAAATTGGGTTAGGTTTTTCGCCCTTCCATGCCGGGTTAATGATGATCCCGATGGTACTTGGCAGTATGGGGATGAAACGGATAGTAGTACAGGTAGTCAACCGGTTTGGCTATCGCCGGGTACTGGTCGCCACCACCCTCGGCCTGGCGCTGGTCAGTCTGCTGTTTATGACCACCGCGCTGCTGGGCTGGTATTACTTCCTGCCTTTTGTCCTGTTCCTGCAAGGGATGGTTAACTCAACCCGCTTCTCCTCGATGAACACCCTGACGTTGAAAGACCTTCCGGACGATTTAGCCAGCAGCGGCAACAGTTTGCTGTCGATGATTATGCAGTTGTCGATGAGTATTGGCGTGACCATTGCCGGATTATTGCTGGGGATGTTTGGTCAACAACACCTCACCGCTGAGGCAGGCGCAACGCAAACCGTCTTTATGTACAGCTGGCTTTGTATGGCGTTCATCATTGCACTCCCGGCGATTATTTTTTCCCGGGTCCCTAACGACACACACAAAAACACAGTCATTTCGCGGCGAAAAAGGAGTCTGTGATGAAATTCTGGCGACCCGGTATCACCGGTAAACTGTTTCTGGCCATTTTCGCCACCTGCATTGTTTTGCTCATCACCATGCACTGGGCCGTACGCATTAGCTTCGAGCGCGGATTCATTGACTACATCAAACAGGGCAACGAGCAGCGTTTGCAACTGTTGAGCGACGCATTAGGCGAGCAGTACCAGCTGCATGGCAACTGGCGTTTTTTACGCAACAACGATCGTTTTGTGTTCCAGATCCTGCGCTCTTTAGAACATGATAATGACGATGACAAACCCGGCCCGGGGATGCCTCCGCACGGCTGGCGCACCCAGTTTTGGGTCGTCGACCAAAATGCCCGCGTCCTGGTGGGCCCCAGAGCCCCCGTTCCGCACGACGGCACGCGGCGGGCTATCCTCGTGAATGGCATGGAAGTCGGCGCAGTCATCGCCTCCCCTGTCGAGCGCTTAACGCGCAACACCGACATTAATTTTGATAAACAGCAGCGGCGAACCAGTTGGCTGATTGTAGCGTTATCCACGCTGCTGGCCGCGCTGGCGACCTTTTCACTGGCGCGTGGACTGCTGGCGCCCGTGAAACGCCTGGTGGAAGGTACGCACAAGCTGGCAGCCGGTGATTTCACTACCCGCGTCGCCTCCACCAGCACAGATGAACTGGGTAAACTGGCGCAGGACTTTAACCAGCTCGCCAGTACGCTGGAAAAAAACCAGCAAATGCGCCGCGATTTTATGGCCGACATCTCGCACGAACTGCGCACGCCACTTGCCGTTCTGCGCGGTGAGCTGGAGGCGATTCAGGACGGCGTGCGTCAATTCACGCCGGAATCCGTGGCCTCGTTACAGGCCGAAGTCGGCACACTGACCAAGCTGGTAAACGACCTGCATCAGTTGTCGATGTCTGATGAGGGGGCGCTGGCGTACCAGAAAACCTCGGTCGATCTTATTCCTCTTCTGGAAGTCGCCGGCGGTGCGTTTCGCGAGCGTTTCGCCAGCCGGGGACTGACGCTACAACTTTCGTTGCCCGACAGCGTCTGCGTGTTTGGTGACCGGGATCGTCTGATGCAGTTGTTCAATAATCTGCTGGAAAACAGTCTGCGTTACACCGATAGCGGTGGCGGTCTGCATATTTCCGCAGAACAACGCGACAAATCGTTGCTGTTGACCTTCGCTGATTCCGCGCCCGGCGTCAGCGACGAACAGCTACAGAAACTGTTTGAACGTTTTTACCGGACAGAAGGCTCCCGCAACCGCGCCAGTGGCGGATCCGGGTTGGGACTGGCGATTTGCGTCAACATTGTGCAGGCACATAATGGCCACATCCGCGCAGCCCATTCGCCTTTTGGCGGGGTTAGCATTACAGTAGAGTTACCGCTGGAACGCGATTTACAGAGAGATGTATGACAGAGTTACCCATTGATGAAAACACACCACGCATTTTGATTGTGGAAGATGAACCCAAACTGGGACAACTACTTATCGACTATCTGCGCGCCGCGAGTTATGCACCGACCCTGATCGGCCACGGCGATCAGGTGCTGCCTTACGTGCGTCAAACACCGCCCGATCTGATTCTGCTGGATCTTATGCTACCCGGCACCGACGGTTTAACCCTGTGTCGGGAAATCCGCCGTTTTTCTGAAATCCCAATCGTCATGGTGACGGCCAAAATTGAAGAGATCGACAGATTGCTGGGGCTGGAAATAGGTGCCGATGATTACATCTGCAAACCGTACAGCCCGCGAGAAGTGGTCGCCCGTGTCAAAACCATTCTTCGCCGTTGTCGCCCCCACAAAGAACTGCAACAGTTGGACGCCGACAGCCCGCTGATTGTCGATGAAGGCCGCTTTCAGGCCTCCTGGTGCGGTAAGATGCTCGATTTAACGCCTGCCGAATTCCGCTTACTGAAAACCCTTTCGCATGAGCCGGGTAAGGTCTTTTCTCGCGAGCAACTGCTCAATCACCTCTACGATGATTATCGTGTGGTGACCGATCGCACCATCGACAGCCACATTAAAAATTTGCGCCGTAAGCTGGAATCCCTGGACGCCGAGCAGTCATTTATTCGTGCCGTCTATGGTGTTGGGTATCGCTGGGAAGCCGATGCCTGTCGGATTGTTTAACGTCATTCAAAAGAACCAAGGGATTGTCATGGATTTAAGAAATAGCGCGTTACTGCTTCTGCTGATCTCAGGCACCGTTCACGCAGAAATCTCTGAGCAACAATTTGTCGCCGACTGCGCAAAAATCCCTGACTATGCCCGTCAGGGAGAGCAACTCTACAAAGCGAAAAACTACGCCGGCGCGCGTGAAGCGTTTGAAAAACAGGTGACCTGGAGCGAAAGCTGTCGACTTGACAGCAAGGCCATCGCCACGGCGTACAATAACGTTGCACTCACCTGGATGCGCGAGGGCGAATGGCGTAAAGCCCGCGCCTGGCTGATGATCAAACCGGACGATCGCAAGTCTGTCTACAATCTGGGGCTGATCAAAGATAAACTCGCGGCGTTGCCTGCCCCCTCAACTGCTGCGGGCGAATACTGGAATTACGCGGGGATGGGCACGTGGGAAACGCTTATCATAAAACCGCTGGAAAATAAATCCGACTACCAGGTAGATTTTCAGGGCTATTATTTAGGCATGATGGCGATATATTACGGTCCCAACATGGGCGAGTTTTCTGAGAAGGTCACGCTAAAAGACAATGCCGGTGTCATCGCACTCAGAGAAGGCGATTACATCCATTGTGATATCTCGTTAACCGTCTCGCCCGACGCTATCGATGTGAAAACAGATGATCCCGCCCAGTGCGGCTTTGGTGCTAACGTCAGCGCCGACGGGCGTTATCTACGCGTTGACTGACGTTTACCAACCCGGCAGGGAAAGCCATGAGTGAAGATAGCGTTAAGACATACCAGCCCCGCAATGTCATCAATTCCACCGATGTCATGGCAACTATTACGTCGCGCAGTGAGCAGCGCGGCGACAGCGAAGACATTCGCCGCTGGTTGAGCAACCACTTTTATCGCTGGGCTATCGGTAGTTTTCCTCTCGTTTCCCCAATTCGAAACGCGCTTGATTATGCCACCTGGTTCGGCGCGCAAACTGAAATGCCCGAATGGTTGCCGCCAAAACTCACCGGCGGCACAACGTTCTACTATCTCGATCCGCAGCATCCGGAATTGCACGCCACGGAGCGCAATCTGGTGGAGTTTCTCTCTCGTCAAAATGACACCCGGCTGGCAGGTAAACTGCAGCGTATCAACTGTTTTACCGCCCTGACGATGCGTGAAGCGGAACATAAAAAAATGCAGCGCCGCCGTCAACAAGGCTGGCAACCCGCCACCCAGGAGGTACTAAAAAGGGTGCTCAGCGTGACCTGCGGGACGCTGGTTGAATTTGACGCCACGCATCCGGCGCTGCGCTGCGAAATGGCCTATGAGTCCTGGCACATGCAGCACTGCGTGGGGCAATTTCAGGATAACAACGCCCTGGCAGGCGGCTACGGTGACTACTACGCCAGACAAATTGAACAGGGGGCAATGCGCCTGTTCAGCCTGCGCGACGAAAATAATATTCCTCACGTCACCATTAGCATGCAGGTAAAGTCTGACGGGCTGGAAATCGAGCAGATCAAAGGCAAACAAAACCGTTATCCGGTGAAAAAATACGCCACCGATGTTTTGCATTTACTGCGCCACATCGCGCCACAACCGACACGCCATGCCGACTGTGAAGGTATGGGAATTGTTTACGAAAAAACACCGGAGCACGAGGGCTGGAAATTCATTACCGATATCTTTGATGAAAGTTTTCTGCTTAGCGTGCTGCACAACAATTTTCATCTGCTGCGACACGTCACAGATCCGCCCGTTGCGCTACAGTGGCTGCTGCTACATAGCTCGCCGGGTGAACTACACCAGCTACAGACGATCGACCCCACGGTCGCCACGGCAGCCGAAATGTTATACCCACAGCAACTGTGGCATCCCACCGTTGCCGGAAAAAACACCACCTGCGAACCGTTTGAAATTGAAAGCGTCACGCTGCAAACCACCCGCTATTTAGCCACTGACGAGAGGAAATGACGTTGCATCTGATCCTTTCACTGCTGGTCGCCATCCTGGTCATTATCTGGAAATGCAAAAAAGCGGCGCGAAGAAAAACACCCACTGCACAGGAGCAAGAACAAGAGCGGCTGGCAGAACGACGCCGCGATACCCGTCGCCGCAAATGGGCACTGGCGCTGGCGGATATTCTCATTTTGCGCAACGGGTTGAAAACGGAAAACGTCACGCTGGCGTTGCCCATTGATGAGCATAAACGTCAACAGCTGGCGCCACAGGTGAAAAAAGAGCTGGGGCTGGCGGAAGATCTTCACGAGGAGACGCTACGCCAGCAGGTTGCGGATATTTTGCAGCGCTGGCCTGCCGGCGTCGGTAAGACGCCGCAGGGGTTTTATGAGCAGTTAGCCGCCCGGGGACAAGTGCGTGACGCGCTGGCTTTCGACTGCGCGCGTACCGCCTTTTTAACGCGTTGCATCGCCGGATTAGGCTGGTGTCGCGACGAGCAGGCATGGCTGGTTTTACTCCTCAACGCCCAGCGTGCTCAGGACTGCTTTCACAGTTGGGAAGATTACGCTACCGCTTACGTTCGCGCGCGCCAGACATGGCTGGAACTCCACCACACACCGACGACAATCACCGGGCGCGATCTCCAGGAAGTCATGCAGCATCTGGAAGATCCGCTCAGCCACTGGCGAGAATTGCCGTGGAATGACTTTAAAATTTTTGAACTCAATTGAGAGACGAACATATGGAATTGAACGATCGCGTACTCAATGCTACCGCGACAATGTGCAACCACAAAATGGCGGAAAACAGCGGGCAACGGGAGTGGTTCATCGCCGATATCGCCAGTTTCCTGCGCCTTAAGCGCTATGACGAGCTGGACGAGTTGTTTAACCATGCGCTGACGGAAAGCTTCACCAGCCGGGAAGCGGAAAAACGCTATTTCCTCGCCTGGACGCAGATGTGTAACCCCCTCTATGATCTGGAGCCGCTCGTTGAAGCCGGACCAGAAGGCCTGGCGCTTATTAAAGCCTGGCAAAACGCGCGTCCGCGCTCCACGCACGCCTGGCTTGCAGAAGTGCAGTACTGGAACCATCGCGCATGGTTGTACCGTAGCTACGGCTGGGCGCGCGACACGTCGCACGCCATGTGGATTTGCGCCAGCGCCTGCAATGAACAGATGATGATCGCCGCCATTAACGCTATCGACTGCGATCCGCGCCAGTGGATGGCCGCTTCACTCGCCAACACCAACGCGCAGGTCTTTGGTTTTCCCGACTGGATGGCTGATTTTCTTGAAGGCAATGACACCGTCGGCACCCCAGGCGTTCCGAAACTTGCCGATTATCATCAGCGTTCGCCGCAGGAAATCGATGCACTGATGGCTCATTCCGGTTTGTCGCTGGACAACGCCGTTTGCCCTTCCCTGCCGCGACCGTCTGTGCTGCTGAGCACTGAGGATGACTTCAGCCCCAATTACTGGCTCACCGTATGTCTGAGGATTTTCCCAACGGCATACGCTGCATTGGGCGAGTATCTTCCGTTTCGCATGCCGCGCTGGAACGGCACCCATCAAGAGATAAATGCGTTTCTGGCGTCCGGGGCCTGTGCTCATCTCTCTGATAGCGAACGCGAACACCTGGAGCTACTGATCTGGTGGGATGAGTATCGTGACCTGAGCGTCAAAGAGATTGACGAGCCTGAGATCAGAATCAAAACCATCGCGAAAGCGCAAGCCGTTGCCTGCCATGCCCGCAATCAGGAAGATCGCCACAATGCGCTGGGGTGGCTGCTTAACTGCTATGACGATTTAGACGATGAAGAGGCGCTCTGGAGCTGCATTCAACATGCAGTGATGGAGAAAAAGAAGTTAGACAATTACTTCACATATCAGGCCCTGAAGTTTGCGCTACGTGATTTCCCCGACAGCCACTGGATCTATAATTTTATTTGTCAGAATTCACAGAACGCTGAAGGTTGGGCAGCGGTAATTTATCGCGGTTATTTCCAGCTCGCGGGACTGTTTGGCTTTGAGAAAAATACCGAACGCGGCAATGCCTGGCTGGACCGCGTTTCAGCCATACAACACAGCGCGACCTGGAAATGGACCATTCGCTCTTTCGGCTGGCTCAACCGTTCTGAGTATTGCGTACCGCTGGCTGAGGTTGGCGCAGAGCGTAATATTCCCGGCGCGCTACACTGGCTGGCGGATGAATATAACAATCGGGACAATGGCACCCTTGTGCCTTATCAAACCACCACCGCGCTGAACTATTATCAGCACGCCGCACTGATTCTGCGTGACCACATCGCCCAGCGCGACAGCACGCCCTGGCCTCTTATCGCCAATGGCGGCTATAGCGGGTACGAAGCGGATTTACGCGATATTTATTTCAGTCTCGCTATCTGCAATCAGCGACTGTGTATGGAAGATGACGATCCCGCAAAGTGGGCAGGCTACGAAAAAAATCTCCTCGATAGTCTCTGGCAGGCGCATCAGTTGGGTCACGAACAGGCTAAGGATTTATTCCTGCTCAACATTTTTGAAGTTTCCGATCTGACGCTGGCACATGCTCATTTAGCGCTGCTCGAGGAGGAAGCGAACAAAGGCACGCTTCAGGCGATGGTGACACTCGCGCGATTGTACGGTAACAAGCAAGATAAGCAGTTATTTAATATAAAGAAAAGTGCTCGCTGGACCCACTTCGCCGACACGCTGTATCCCGATAATGAGATTGTCAGAGATTGCCTCTACAAGGTGCATTTCGATACGCGCTGGAAACGCATGCGTTATACCTGGCATACCGTGCGAATCCCGGCCTCGGAATTACCCGGCCAGGTCAACCCGATGGTGTAGCCGTTTACTCACAGGCCCGCTAGCGCTACAATGCCCGCCCTTAAAGTGGGGGCACTCCCCTAACCGTCCCACCCGTTGGGACGGATCTGACCTGTCATCAGAACGAGAAAACTATGTTTAAACCGGAACTCCTTTCCCCGGCGGGAACGCTGAAAAATATGCGTTACGCTTTCGCTTATGGCGCAGATGCTGTTTATGCGGGCCAACCGCGTTATTCACTGCGCGTGCGCAACAATGAATTCAACCACGAAAATTTGCAGCTCGGCATCAATGAAGCCCATGCGCTTGGCAAAAAATTCTACGTGGTTGTTAACATCGCCCCCCATAACGCGAAACTGAAAACCTTTATCCGCGACCTGAAGCCGGTGGTGGAAATGGGTCCGGATGCCCTGATCATGTCCGATCCTGGGCTCATCATGCTGGTTCGTGAGCACTTCCCGGAAATGGCTATTCACCTCTCGGTACAGGCGAACGCCGTCAACTGGGCGACGGTAAAATTCTGGCAGCAAATGGGGCTGACGCGCGTGATCCTCTCCCGCGAGCTGTCGCTGGAAGAGATTGAAGAGATCCGCAACCAGGTGCCCGAAATGGAGATTGAAATCTTCGTTCATGGCGCGCTGTGCATGGCCTACTCCGGCCGCTGCCTGCTTTCCGGTTACATAAACAAGCGCGACCCAAATCAGGGAACCTGCACCAACGCCTGTCGTTGGGAATACAACGTGCAGGAAGGGAAAGAAGATGCGGTCGGCAATATCGTCCACAAATACGAACCGATCCCTGTCCAGAACGTTGAACCGACGCTGGGTATTGGCGCGCCCACTGACAAAGTGTTCATGATCGAAGAAGCCCAACGTCCGGGCGAGTATATGACCGCGTTCGAAGACGAGCACGGCACCTACATCATGAACTCGAAGGATCTGCGCGCCATCGCCCACGTTGAACGTCTGACGCAGATGGGCGTACATTCGCTGAAAATCGAAGGTCGTACCAAGTCTTACTACTACTGCGCACGCACCGCGCAGGTGTACCGTAAAGCCATTGATGATGCCGCAGCGGGTCGGCCGTTTGACCCGCAACTGCTGGAAACGCTGGAAGGGCTGGCGCATCGCGGTTACACCGAAGGTTTCCTGCGTCGCCACACCCATGACGATTACCAGAATTACGAGTATGGATTCTCTGTTTCAGAACGTCAGCAATTTGTCGGTGAGTTTACCGGCGAGCGTAAAGGTGAACTGGCAGCGGTAATCGTGAAGAATAAATTCACCGTCGGCGACAGCCTCGAACTGATGACGCCGCAAGGCAATGTGAACTTTACCCTGGAGCAGATGGAAAATGCGAAAGGCGAAGCAATGCCGGTTGCACCGGGTGACGGTTACACAGTCTGGATGCCAATCCCACAGGATATCGACCTTAACTATGCATTGTTAATGCGTAATTTTGCCGGTGAATCCACGCGTAACCCGCATGCTAAGTAATTAATTCATGTTATTTTTTCATGATGGAATGATTTTTAGAAACCGATCACATACCGCTTCGTTTATTGAGGGTATTATCCATCCGCTGAAAAACATAACCCATAAATGCTAGCTGTACCAGGAACCACCTCCTTAGCCTGCGTAATCTCCCTTACGCAGGCGTATTTTTTGGTTCTAACTTAATGAAATAAATGGATTTATTTCTATCAATGTCCACACATTGACCACATCGATACAAAAAGCCCCACATTTGCGGGGCTTTTTCGTTTGTCACATCCAGTGAATTTGTTGCTGACCTGATGATGTCGGGTGCGGCGGAACGGGCGTCCGGATACAGCCTGACCGTCGTTTCAAAATCACCTGAGTTATACGACAAGGTTTTTGGTCACTGTCAGGTCATTCATCACTAGCAATAAAGCGAAGGCAATACCCATACGATAATACCTTTCACATAGTGCATTTATCTGGAATTCCTTTTCGATGTAAACAATGTCCCCACCGAAAAATCCCAGCATCATAGCCAAATGCCAGCTTCCCAACCGATGAAATAATTACCGACATGGCTGGTTAATATGCTTACATATTCCAGAATATTTTACGTTTATATGTCATTGCGCGATGCCGATATTTACCATGATGTTATCTCGCGAAATATAACTTTACGTTAACTCTGGAATGACGACAGCGCCAAGGGCACCAGCGACGTCTCCTAACTCAGAAGGGACAATCAACGTACTGATCGCATATCCATCCGAACGCTTGAGCGCTTCTTCCATGCCCGACTTAAATAGAGGGTAATAGTGTGCAGCACTACCACTCAGAATTGTTAAATCAGGACCGTAAAGAGTAAGCAACGTCACAAGTCCACGTCCAAGGTGATTTCCGTAACGATGAAATACGTTGGCGACATCTTCTCTTTCCAGCGCAACTGTCTTGTAGAAATTAACGTTATGCTTTTCAAAGGGTGTGTTGGGTAATAACGCTTCCAGATTCTGCTGTAACCATGTTCTGGAGGCCAGAGATTCCCAGCATCCTTTCAGACCGCAATAGCATGTCACAGGATCTCCAGAAATCGGAATATGTCCTGCTTCCGGATGCTGACCGTCGCGTGTTCTGAAGGGTTTACCATTTTCAAGAAGCGCCACGCCTACGCCCGTACCCAACGTTACCATCAGTAGGCGTTTAGTATTTTTCCCCGCGCCAAAGTAATATTCACCGAGAACTGCTGCTACAGCGTCGTTGTCGATCCCGACTTTTACATTAAGCTTCTGGCTTAATTCATTAACCAACGGAAAAAATGAGAAGCACTCGAGGGTATCTTTATTACGAATTATCCCGAGGTTAGTATCAACCGGACCACTGGCTCCAATCCCCACGCTCTCTAATTTCATCCCCTCCGGGATCAGCGAGAGAACATGTGCCGCTAATGCGTCTGAACGCATTGACTTTTCGATAGCAGCGAACTCAGCTGTGGCAATAGATTTCGAATTCAGGGTTCCATCTTCACCCTGAATGATAATCCGAGTGCCTGTACCGCCAATGTCTATCCCTGCTTTGACCAAATTCGTCATACTGCCACCGTAATCTTCTGGCCATAAAGGAACTGACCGGCGACGAAACCGTTATTACGTGCGAGGGCAACGGTCAGATGCTCGATATAGATAAATCCGCAGAGAAGCTGGCTGAGCTCATCCTCTGCAGGCACGGGAAGAAGTGCTGAGTTAGCGTAAGCTTCGACACCGATGGTCACAACATCGGTGCCATTCGCCTGCAGCTCAACAGCCAGTTTTTCCAGTGTTTTGTCACCAGGTTTGCCCAGCAATACCGCCAGCATTCCATCACCAGAGGTCTCCATAGGACCGTGACGGAATTCACCGCCAATGAACCCTTCAGAGCTGACTTTTGATGCTTCTTTGGTGATCAGGGAACCGGTGAGCGCGCTGGAACCAAAGGCGCCAGTGGCAATATAAGCAATGCGTGGGCGAGCGGAAGTAAATAGTCTATCTGCATATGGGTTTACAATGTCTTTTTGCTGAACCAGCTCTTTGATGTTGTTCAATGTGTGAGTGACAGATGCCAGTACATTTTCTTCCGGTTCGCCCAGCAATACTGCCAGCGTGCGGTAACAGGCGATCAACGTGTTCAGATAACTCTTGGAACTGACCGTCGCTTCATCACCGCTTTTCAGCGTGATAAGAATATGGGCGTTTTTACCCAAAACGCTGTTCTCATCGTTCGTTAAGCCAATAATAGTCTTAGGACGGTGTCCCTGATTGAGGAGTGCTACAATTTCACCGCTCATGCCTGACTGGGAGGTGGCCCACAGGAGAGTGTTCTCAGTGATCAGCTCAGGCATATCGAGTAAACGACCCGCATCGACGCGCCATACCGGGTAGCCTTGCGCTACCAGTGCACGCTCAACAGGGATCATCGCATAATCAGATGACCCCATACCGGTCAACACGATACGGTCGTACTCTTCCAACTTCAGAGTGAAAAGACGCTCTGGAAGCGGGTTGTTAAGCTGCGCCATAATTGATTCTGGCTGCATTGCTATATCGATTTCATACGGATTAGACATAACCACCTCAGATTTAATGTGAATGACACAAATAATCTATATGCACGATATCGTGCATGTCAATGCGCGATATAATTCATGTGACGCCGGTTGCATTTTTAAGACATAGATAAATAAGCTAATGATTCTTATGAAGTTGGCGGTGTTTTTTCCAGGTTTCATGATAAAATCGACTGCAATTAAATGTGTAGGGGGAAGGAAATGCTGACGAAAACAAGGCGGGAAACGATTCTTTCAATGCTTGTTTCAA
The DNA here is from genome assembly GCF_016811995.1 of Citrobacter sp. R56. Classification (GTDB taxonomy): domain Bacteria; phylum Pseudomonadota; class Gammaproteobacteria; order Enterobacterales; family Enterobacteriaceae; genus Citrobacter_D; species Citrobacter_D enshiensis. The sequence continues at coordinate 1,673,255 of NZ_CP069159.1, read as the reverse complement.
CAGGTTACCTCAACGCGAATCAACTTGCTGAGCAATTCAATGTTGATAGCTCCACAGTAAGAAGGGATCTCATCGCGCTGGAAAAAGCAGGAAAAATCATCCGGACTCATGGTGGTGTATTGCCGGTTCTTTCTACTGAAGGGCAAGATACCCCCTATAATATTCGTAAATCCCGGCATCATGAGCAGAAGATTGCGATTGGTAAATATGCGGCTTCACTTGTCGCTGATGGCGACTCAGTGATACTGGACAATGGTTCTACTGTTTATGAACTGGCTGTTGCTCTCGCATTAAAAAAAGATCTCACTGTCATTACTAATGATCTGAATATAGCCATGTTACTTTGCCAGTATCCTGCCATAAACCTTATTGTCACCGGGGGCTCCATTGTAGGCAGTTCCTACACGCTAGTCGGTCCTGATACAACGCGTAAATTTGGCGAAGTCTTTGCTGACTGGGCATTTATGGGTGCTGAAGGGGTGCACGCGGAGGCAGGTATTACTAACGTAAACGCCATAGAAATACCGACTAAGAAAGCAATTTTAAACGCGGCAAGGAAAAAAGTTGTTCTGGCAGATTCATCTAAAATTGGCTATAGAGCTCTGTCGCATGTATGTGGGCTTGAAAGTGTCGATATGATAATTACGGATAAAAAGAAAACTGAAAAATACCCTGATCAGTTTAACGATAAAATCGTAATAGTAGGCTGATATCTTCTCAGTAATCAGTTTTACTATTTTTCGGATCACTCTTTACGCGATGAATAACCTCTGCAAGGGTTACCATTTTCAGGATATCTCCCCAGACCCTATGAGTGACCTGGGGAGGGAATCCCATTTGACGGGGGCTTAATCAGTTCTGATGAATCATCGTGGATGCGATCTTCTCCGCTACCATGATAATTGGCGCATTAATATTCGCGGTTGGTATTTGAGGCAAAATTGAGCCGTCTACAATACGTAATCCGGAAAGCTGATGAACCCGCCCCTGACCGTCCGTTACCGCCATTGCATCCGTCCCCATTCTACATGTACTGGTTGGATGGTGTTCGGTGTTGGCCACAATTCGGAGCCATTTTTCCAGTTCTGCATCCGTTGCATCAACATTTGGCGTATCGACCGCTTTCCCACGGTAGCGGGACCATGCAGGCTGGTGAGCCATTTCCAGCGTCTTACGGATGCCATCAATCATTTCGCGGACATCGCGTCTGTCGCTGAGATAATTAAAACGAATTGCAGGTTTATCTTTCGGATTCGCCGTATTAAGCGTGATGCTGCCTCGACTATACGGTCGCATCTGGCTGACAAAATACTGAAAACCGTCGGCAATATTCACTTTTCCTGACTGGAAGTCTGCAAGGAAAGGCAAAAACTCATGCTGCATATTGATGTAATCAACATCACTGCTGCTTGCGAAAAATGCCCCTACTTCAAAGAAATTTGTGGCTCCCAGGCCAGTTTTGAACAGAGTCCATTCCGCACCTAACTTTAACCTGCCCAGTGTATTCAGTTGTTTGACGATGGAAACACCAGAAGGCGACTGAAAACGCAATGGCGCTACGACATGGTCCTGAAGATCAGAGCCAACCCCCGGCAGATGGGCTACAGGAGCAATTCCAAACGTTTTAAACGCATCGGTATTGCCAATCCCCGACAGCATGAGAATGTGCGGCGTGCCTATAGTACCAGCGCACAGAATGACTTCTCGCCCTGCATGAAGAGTCTTGCGCTCACCGTTCTGCACTAATGTCACACCCGTGGCAACCGTTCCGGCGACATTTACCTTTTCGACCAGACACCCCACCATGACCGTGAGGTTCTCCCTTTCTGCAGCAGGCTTGAGATAAGCTAAGCTGGAGCTGCAACGAATGCCGTTTCGGATAGTTGCCTGCGTTACGTGAACACCCGCCTGATCACCACTGTTGTAGTCACCCGCATTTGGCAGTCCGTGCTGCTGACCAGCCTCTAGAAAAGTCTGGTAAAGAGGATGTTCTGCCTTACTACGCGTCACGGTTATCGGGCCTGATCCGCCTCGCTGCGGATCTTTACCCCCTTCAAAACTTTCCATTTTTTTAAAAAAGGGCAAACAGTCTTCAAAATCCCAACCTTGAATTCCAAACTTTTTCCAACTGTCATAATCTTTTTTATGACCACGGACATGTACCATGCCATTTATAGACGAACTGCCCCCGAGGCAACGCCCCCGGGCCTGCCCGACTCTGCGACCGCCAAGTTCTGGCTCCGGCTCACTTTCAAATTTCCAGTTGTACACATCACTTTCAATCGGAAAAGTCAGTGCCGCAGGCATTTTAATAAAAATACTGTTGTCACGAGGACCTGCCTCAATCAGGCACACGTTGACATTTTTATTTTCGCTCAAGCGGTTAGCCATAACGCAACCTGCTGATCCCGCACCAACAATAATATAATCGTACATTTGTTTCTGCTTAGACATAAGATTACCTAATGAATTACTTTGATATCAGAGGCTTCGTCATAACCTGAGAAGATTCTGAAACGTCATTTTCAACAACATATTGAGAAAGGACTTCCCAACGACGGTTTTCGCTACGTTTCAATTTGAACAATCTCCACAGCCCAACAAAAAGAATGACGGCGAAGGCTATTGGTGCATATCCGACAGGCGGCGCTGGTAGTGGCCAGAGAGAATAATAAAGCACGCAGATTAAAGCAATGCTTGAAATTATAGGGAACACTATATGGGTAATAATATTGAGTTCGTTTCTTTTTACCTGAGTGAAGAAGCGAATAATACCAATATTACCCATGATATACACAAACACATAGATGATGGTCGCCAGAGTGCCAAGCATAAATAGCACTACATCCGGTGCGATGAGAGTACCAAATACAAGACAGACAATCAGGCTTAAGCAGGTCTGCGTAATGATAGCGACGTGAGGCGTATGGTGCTTTGGATGCACTTTGTTCAGCGCTTTAGGCATCGTTTCCGAACGGGCCATCGCGTACCAGTTGCGTGTTGCGTCGACCGTACAGGCGATACAGACCGCAATACCGGAGTTAAGCAACGCCAGCAGAACCAGAATCCAGGCGGGTCCCCACAGGCGATGTGCAACAATCAACGCCGGGTTATCAGATGAACCCAGGGTATCCGTGTGAGCGATGCCCCAGCCGGTCTGGATCCCCCACGCGCAGAAGACGTAGAAGATCCCCAATAAAATCAGTGAACCAATAATCGCCTGAGGAATGACTTTGCGCGGATTGCGAGCTTCTTCAGCAACCGCTGCAGCCCCCTCCCAGCCTGTAAATGCAAAGATTGACAACACTACAGCCAGGAAGAAACCATGTGGGGTAGGACTCCCCGTCGGGAGAAAACCTTCGAATGACACGCCACCTTCTCCCGGTGATAGTAATCCGCTGAATGCAAGACCAGCAAGAATCAGCATTTCTACAAGAGAAAGTATGGTCAGGATTTTACCCGAGGTTTTAATTCCTTTATACGCAATAGTTCCCACCATAATTAAAATGAAAAAGGAGACTACCTGCCATGGAATATTAATACCGTAATTTTTTGCAAGCTCTGTCTGGATTACAAATCCGGTATATGCTGACAGACCTCCGGGAATCAGGGCAACAATCCATGAATACATCCACCCGACAATAAAACCCGCACTGGGTCCGACAGTTCCGCTGACGTAAGTATAAAATCCACCGGCAGACGGAAAGTGTTTACCAAGTTGTGCCAGCGAAATCGCGACGATCAGACCAATGATAAAGGCAAAAATATAAGCCGAAGGTGCGCTTATTCCAGCCTGTTGGGTATTGAAAGCAATTGTTGTCAAAATGCCAACTGCAGGAGCAATCTGAGCAATACTTTGCATCAGAACAGTTCCCAGCCCTATCGAATTCTTTTGTAAACCAACGTCTTGCCCATGCTGGGGCCGATTACTGGTCATAGTATGCTCCCGTGCCGCGTAGATAGTTACAGTAATGTTAACCATGAGTTTAAATTTTTACTGCACGAATTCGTGCAAGTCAATGCACGAAAACAAGCTATATGAAATTTACATGATAGAAATGTGAGCCAAGGTGGGTTTTGGGGCATTCGCTGGCACGATCGGAGTGACTGTAAAGATCTGGCGGCTGTTAGTCTGAACGAATCTTTTCTGGCAGGAGTCTGTGATAAACCCGTTAAAAGGCCGCTATTTCACGGGTGTTATCATTCTCTGGTACTGCAAATACATGTAGAACGCCATCAACTCTACCAGACAAGATTGCGCAGCATGGGCTGCTGCCCCCCTGCACAACGCATCGGTATTTCATCCTGTTCTGAACCTCTCTTTCCCGTTCTGCTCTACACTTTCAACAGATTAATGAAAAAGGCAGATAACGGATGGCAAAATTCCCCGCCAGCTTACTGATCCTGAATGGTAAAAGTGCAGACAACCCACTTCTGCGCGAAGCCATTGCGTTGCTGCGTAACGAAGGCGTAGATATCCATGTTCGTGTCACCTGGGAAAAGGGCGACGCGCAACGTTATGTCGAAGAGGCCCGCCGGTTAGGCGTTGAGACCGTTATCGCGGGGGGCGGTGACGGCACGATCAATGAAGTGTCTACCGCGCTCTTCCAGTGTCAGGGGGCAAACGTCCCTGCCCTGGGGATTTTACCGCTGGGCACCGCCAATGATTTCGCCACCAGCGCGGGGATTCCTGATGCGCTGGACAACGCCCTCAAGCTGGCCATCGCCGGTTCTGCGGTGGAAATCGATATGGCGCAGGTCAATGATAAAACCTGTTTTATTAATATGGCGACCGGCGGATTCGGTACGCGGATCACGACCGAAACGCCAGAAAAACTGAAAGCGGCGCTGGGCGGCGTGTCGTACCTTATTCATGGGTTAATGCGGATGGATGCCCTTAAACCTGACCGGTGCGAAATCCGGGGCGAGAACTTTCAGTGGCAAGGCGACGCGCTGGTCATTGGTATTGGAAATGGCCGTCAGGCTGGCGGCGGACAACAGCTCTGCCCGGATGCGCTCATTAATGATGGTCTTTTACAGTTGCGGATCTTCACGGGCGAAGAACTCCTCCCTGCGTTGTTATCGACGCTGAAACAACCCGAGGAAAACCCGAACATCATCGACGGCACTTCATCGTGGTTTGATATTCAGGCACCGCACGAAATAACCTTTAACCTGGATGGCGAACCGCTCAGCGGTCAACAGTTTCACATTGAGATCCTGCCCGCCGCATTGCGCTGCCGCTTACCGCCAGACTGTCCTTTGCTTCGCTGAAGTCATGGAGAACATTCCTCTCCCACAGAGAGAGAGAGGAATGCGTGACATCAAGCGATGGTCACTTTACTGTCCAGATAGACATCCTGTACGGCATTGATCAATTTCACGCCGTCCGCCATCGATTTCTTGAAGGCTTTGCGCCCCAGAATCAGGCCCATGCCGCCTGCACGTTTATTGATAACTGCAGTGCGTACGGCATCACTGAGATCGGTCTCTCCTCCTGCGGCACCACCGGAGTTAATCAGCCCCGCACGCCCCATGTAGCAGTTCGCCAGTTGGTAACGCACTAAATCGATGGGGTTATCGCTGGTCAGCTTGCTGTAGACACGATCGTCGGTATAGCCGAAGTTAACCGCTTTATAGCCGCCGTTGTTTTCCGCCATTTTCTGTTTGACGATGTCCGCACCAATGGTGGCCGCCAGGTGGTTGGCCTGCCCGGTCAGGTCAGCAGACACATGGTAATCCACGCCGTCTTTCTTGAAGGCTGAATTGCGCAGATACGCCCAGAGCACGGTTACCATTCCCAGCTCATGCGCACGCTCAAAAGCTGCTGAGATCTCTTCAATCTGGCGGCGCGACTCTTCCGAACCAAAATAGATGGTTGCGCCGACCGCCACCGCGCCCATATTGAATGCCTGCTCGACACTGGCATACAACGTTTGGTCAAAGGTATTGGGGTAACTCAGCGTCTCGTTGTGGTTGAGTTTCACGAGGAACGGTATGCGGTGCGCATAACGTCGTGAAACCGACGCCAGTACGCCGTAAGTGGAGGCCACACAGTTACAGCCCGCCTCAATCGCCAGTTCCACAATGTTCTTCGGATCAAAATAAAGTGGATTCGCCGCAAAGGACGCCCCGGCAGAGTGTTCTACCCCCTGATCGACAGGCAAAATGGAGAGATACCCGGTGCCTGCCAGACGCCCGGTGTTGTACAGCGTCTGCATGTTACGAAGGACAGCAGGCGGGCGATTATTATCAACCATCACGCGGTCAACGTAGTCATGTCCGGGCAGATAAAGTTGATCAGAAGGAATGGTCATACAACGATGCTGTAAAAGGCTGTCGGCATCTTTGCCAAGCAACTGCGCAATATCAGTCATAGCTATGCTCCCGTCATTCCGATTGCGTATCGGAGTGTGTATTATCCTGACCCGCCTTTTTGCGGGCAGCCATAAGCCTGGTATCAGGTGGGCATTTTTTCCAACTTTAAGGCACTTTTCAGCGCTATCGGCTGGCACGATTCACGTACGAAAAAGTGTTACAGCGGTCAAATTTGCAGCTCAAAGGTATTTTAAAGGTATTATTTAATGGTAGTGTCTGAGCGTACCTTACCTGTCATGAAGGATTTAAAGATGAAAACTACAGTGAAGCTGTCGTTCATGATGTTTGTTGAATGGTTTATCTGGGGCGCCTGGTTCGTCCCTTTGTGGTTGTGGCTCAGTAAAAGTGGTTTTACCGCTGGTGAAATCGGCTGGTCTTACGCATGCACCGCCATCGCCGCCATCCTTTCCCCTATCCTCGTCGGCTCGTTAACTGACCGCTTTTTCTCCGCGCAAAAAGTGTTAGCCGTACTGATGTTTGCAGGCGCCGTGTTGATGTATTTTGCCGCGCAGCAAACCACATTTTCCGGCTTCTTCCCGCTGCTGTTGGCCTACTCGCTCACCTATATGCCGACCATCGCGTTGACCAACAGCATTGCGTTTTCCAACGTAGGGGACGTTGAAAGCGACTTTCCGCGCATCCGCGTCATGGGAACGATCGGCTGGATAGCCTCAGGCCTTGCCTGCGGATTCTTACCGCAGATGCTGGGTTACAGCGATATCTCGCCGACCAATATTCCGTTGCTTATCACCGCGGGCAGTTCGGCGTTGCTGGGCGTCTTTGCCCTCTTCCTGCCGGATACGCCGCCAAAAAGTACCGGCAAGCTGGATCTCAAAGTGATGCTGGGTCTGGACGCGTTGATCCTGCTGCGTGATAAAAACTTTCTGGTCTTCTTCTTCTGTTCATTCCTGTTTGCCATGCCGCTAGCGTTTTACTACATCTTCGCCAATGGCTATCTGACGGAAGTGGGTATGCAGAATGCGACCGGCTGGATGACGCTTGGGCAGTTCTCTGAAATCTTCTTTATGCTGGCATTGCCTTTCTTTACCAAACGCTTTGGTATTAAAAAGGTTCTGTTACTTGGTCTTATCACCGCTGCCATTCGCTACGGATTCTTTATTTACGGCGGCGCAGAGGAATACTTCACTTACGCCCTGCTGTTCCTCGGCATTCTGCTTCATGGGGTGAGTTACGATTTCTACTACGTGACGGCCTACATCTATGTCGACAAAAAAGCGCCCGTTCATATGCGTACGGCGGCTCAGGGTCTGATTACGCTCTGCTGTCAGGGGTTTGGCAGTCTGCTGGGCTACCGCCTCGGCGGCATGATGATGGAAAAGATGTTTGCGTATAAAGAGCCTGTAAACGGCCTCACCTTCAACTGGGCGGGAATGTGGACATTTGGCGCGGTGATGATCGCGGTGATTGCCGTCCTGTTTATGATTTTCTTTCGCGAATCCGATAAGGAAATCACCGCGATTAACGTGGACGATCGCGATATTGCACTGACAAAAGGGGAAGTAAAATGAAAGCTGAACGTATTCTCGGCGCTCTTTACGGGCAAGTATTAGGAGATGCGATGGGAATGCCGTCTGAGCTATGGCCAAGAACGCGCGTAAAAGCACATTTTGGCTGGATTGACCGCTTCCTGCCAGGCCCGGAGGAGAACAACGCCGCCTGTTATTTTAATCGTGCGGAGTTTACGGACGATACCTCCATGGCGCTGTGTCTGGCGGATGCCTTGCTCGAATGTGACGGGAAAATTAATCCTGACCTGATCGGACGCAACATTCTGGCGTGGGCGGAACGCTTCGATGCTTTCAACAAAAACGTGCTGGGCCCAACATCCAAAATTGCGCTTAACGCCATCCGCAACGGTAAACCGGTGGCTGAGCTTGAGAACAACGGCGTCACTAACGGTGCTGCGATGCGCGTCTCACCGTTAGGCTGCCTGTTGCCGACCCATTCTCTGGATACCTTTATCGATGAAGTGGCGTTGGCCTCCAGTCCAACACATAAGTCCGATCTCGCGGTGGCGGGTGCCGTGGTGGTCGCGTGGGCGATATCTCGTGCGATTGATGGCGAGTCCTGGGCGAGAATTGTCGACTCACTGCCTGCCATCGCCCATCACGCCCAGCAAAAACGCATCACCACCTTTAGCGCTTCGCTCTCGGCCCGCCTGGAACTGGCGTTGAAGATCGTTCGTGAAACCAACGGTGTTGAATCCGCCAGCGAACAGCTTTACCAGGTCGTCGGGGCGGGCACCAGCACCATTGAATCCGTGCCCTGCGCCATCGCGATGGTGGCGCTGGCGCAGACCGACCCGAATCGTTGCGCCATTCTCTGCGCCAACCTCGGCGGCGACACCGACACCATTGGCGCGATGGCGACCGCGATTTGCGGCGCATTAAACGGTATTGGGGCTATCTCCCCGGACCTGAAACAAGAACTGGATGCGGTAAATCAGCTGGATTTTGCTCGCTACGCCACCGAACTGGCACGTTTGCGCCAAATGCGGGAGGTAGCATGAATGCCGCACACCTGCGGGATCTGTTGCCGACCCTGACCACCCGTCGCCCTGTCACCGTGGTGGGCGCGGCGGTGATTGACGTGATTGCCGATGCCTGGGCTCTGCCCTGGCGCGGCTGCGACATTGAGTTAAAACAACAGGGTGTGCATGTTGGCGGCTGCGCGCTGAATATCGCCGTGGCCTTAAAACGTCTGGGGATTGAAGCCAGCAATGCCCTGCCACTGGGTCAGGGCGTATGGGCTGATATTATCCGTAACCGAATGGCAAAAGAGGGTTTACAGAGCCTGATCGACAATGCCGAAGGCGATAACGGCTGGTGTCTGGCCCTGGTGGAGCCTGATGGCGAGCGCACCTTTATGTCATTCAGCGGCGTAGAAAACCAGTGGAATAGCGACTGGCTGGCGCAGTTGTCCGTCCCCCGCCAGAGTTTGCTCTATCTCTCAGGTTATCAGCTCGCCGCCCCGTGCGGTGAACGGCTGGTATGCTGGCTGGAAAGTCTGGACGACGTGACGCCTTTTATCGATTTTGGTCCACGCATTGGCGATATTCCTGACGCATTAATGTCACGGATTATGGCGCTGCGTCCGCTGGTGTCTCTTAACCGCCAGGAGGCGGAAATCGCCGCCGAACGTTTTGAACTCAGTACCGAAATGACGGCCTTCGGCGCAGCATGGCTGGCGCGATTTTCCGCGCCGGTGGTCGTGCGCCACGATAAAGACGGCGCATGGTTCTTCAGTCAACATGCTGCGGGCTGCGTCCCGGCATTTCCGGTCGAGGTCGTAGACACTATCGGCGCGGGAGACAGCCATGCCGGAGGTGTACTGGCCGGACTGTCATCCGGCTGGTCACTGGCAGATGCCGTGCTGCTCGGCAACGCAGTGGCATCCTGGGTGGTTGGGCATCGCGGGGGAGATTGCGCGCCCCTGCGCGAAGAGCTACTCCTCGCACACAAAAACGTATAGATCGCTTCGACAGTAGCTGATGCTGTACTCAATGGGCCGCTGTTGTTGATCAAGCGCCACCTGCTTGATCACCAGCACCGGCACTTTGCTGTCCATCTGAATATGTGACTGAAACTCAGCATCCGGCATACGTGCGCTCACGCGAGAACGCGTACGCTGGGGAAAAATGTGCTGGCTGCGGAAATAGTCATACAGTGAGACGCCAATGGCATCCACATCATGAATAAGATGCACCGGCACCCATGATTCTTCGATGGAAACCGCGTCCTCATCCACATAGCGAATGCGTTTTAGCAGGAAGACATCACTTCCGGTCGCAATCGCCAGTTGTTGCGCCACCTCGTCCGGGCAGGTGACGACACGTTTATTGACCCACAGCGTATCGGGCTTTTTACCGCGCAACACCACCTGCTGAGAAAAACCACGCGCCTCTTTCAGGGAATACTCAAAGATATTGTTGATTTGCGTCCCGTATCCGCGCGCACGGGTCACCACCCCTTCTTCTTCCAGCGATTGCATCGCTTTACGAACCGTAATCCGCGAAACGCCAGTCAACTGGCTAAGATCACGCTCACCAGGCAAGATATTGCCATGCTCAAGAATACCGCTACGCACAGCATTCTTGACCGTTTCTGCAAACTTCATGTAAAGCGGCGTATTATCCGCCGCTGAAATTCGTTCGTTCAGTTGCGCAATCAGCCGGGTATGCGATTGTTCCATTTATCTTTTTCCTGGCAGACGAGTCTGTTGCCAGTATACTACCATTACCACCATGCGTGGAAATGATGTACCGGCCCAATCCCCTCGCCCACTTCCAGCGTATCTGCATGAGCCAGCGCCGCAGAAAGCCAGATTTTTGCCTCCTGCACCGTTTCGGCCCAATTTTGGTGGCGAGGACGAAGCGCCGCCAGCGCCGCCGACAGCGTACAGCCTGTGCCATGGGTGTTTTTGGTGTTCACTCTGGGGGCGGTAAAACGCACCTCGCCTTCGCGCGTAAACAGCCAGTCCGGGCTTTGAGCATCGTCCAGATGTCCTCCTTTCATGAGCACCGCGCCGCAGCCCATCGCCAGCAGCGCGCGACCTTGCTCCAGCATTTCCCGCTCGCTACGCGCATGTTCAGCGTTAAGCAACGCCGCGGCTTCAGGTAAATTTGGCGTAATAATCGATACCTGCGGTAACAAGCGGGTTCGCAGCGTCTCAACGGCGGAAGGTGAAAGCAATGGATCGCCGCTTTTTGCCAGCATGACGGTATCCAGCACCACATTTTTCACCTGATGGCGCTGTAAACGTTCGGCCACAGCCTCAACGATATCGGTTTCCGCCAGCATACCGATCTTGGTGGTATCAATTCGCACATCGTTGAACACAGAATCAAGCTGCGCCGCGACAAAATCAGGTTCAATTCGGTATACCGACTGAACGCCGCGCGTATTTTGCGCGACCAGCGCGGTAATGACGGAGCAACCATACGCACCGAGGGCCGAGAATGTTTTCAGATCGGCCTGAATTCCCGCACCGCCGCTGGGATCCGTGCCAGCAATGGTTAAAGCATTTATCCGTTTCATGCGTATTCCTCCGCGTTCAGGTTATAGAGAGCATCAAGAAAAGCGGGAATAAAACTGCCGGGTCCCTGACTACGATCGGTTGCTATTTGCCCCGCTTGCTTCATCCAGCTACAGGCGGAGGCGACATTGTCCAGCGTATTCCCCGGCAACGCGCAACTTGCCGCCACCACTGCGGATAAAGCACACCCCGTACCTACGACACGCGTCATCAATGGTGAGCCACCGGTGACACAGACGGTGCGTTGACCATCGGTCACGTAATCCACCTCTCCCGTCACCACCACGACACTTCCGCACTGACGCGCCAGGGCAAGCGCAGCAGGTAACGCCGAGGCGGCTGTATCGGTAGTATCCACTCCGCGTCCGCCCGCAGACATTCCGGCAAGCGCAAGAATTTCAGACGCATTCCCGCGAATAGCGGCAGGTTGCAGCGCCAACAACGTCAGGCAGAAGCGACGACGGAAATCGAGTCCGCCCACGGCGACAGGGTCAAGCGTCCAGGGGATATTGGATATGCGCGCCTGCTCCACCGCCGTGCGCATGGCTTCAGCGCGTGCCTGTGTCAGTGTTCCGACATTAATCAGAAGCGCACTCGCGATGGCAGCAAACTGGCCTGCCTCTTCAGGTTCAATCACCATGGCAGGTGAAGCGCCTAACGCCAGCAATGTGTTCGCCGTAAACGTTTGTACGACATCATTCGTCATACAGTGCGTGAGAGGAGAAAGTGTTCGAAATTGGTGCAAGGTGTGAGCCGCCAGAGCGCGGCTGTGCAGGTCAGGCTGCATGTTCAGCTCCTGCCCGCGTGAAGAAGATGAGACACGGGCAGTGTCAGACTTCCCTACGCTGGCATTATCCAGATCAGGTGGTACGGGTATTTCTCAGCCTTCATTTAAGAAGGGCACCCCGAGTCGTTAGTAGTACAAATCGCTTGATTATTAACAGAGTAAGGAAAGCAGTTGGCGATTGCAAGCCCTCGCTGGCTGGCTGATATCCAGCCCTGGTTCAGGGTCAGCAAGAAAGCGAAAACGATAAATGACGCCAGCACGCATCATGCCCATTTTTACCGTCAATATCTCATCCGGATAACACCGTGTTGCATTCGTTAAAGCGTAAAGATGACGTTATTGAGCATGCTAGCCGTGATTAATGCTATGCATATTTTTTACATATCAATATCACTTACTCTACTTTAAGCCATCTAATAGAACCATCCTATCTAAAATATTAACACTACGTATTATCAATAAAATTCAAAATAGCGAACCAGAAAAAATAAAATAAAGCATCAGAAAGAAATAATAACCTGAGTTACATATAGTTCATTCTTAGATTAAATATAATTCAACAGCCCTTCCATTTATTCTCTAATCTTCTATTGATCTGGATAACAGCAGATTTTCACCCCCCAAAACTTTAGCTATTCGTGCCATGCGTGATCTACGTCAAAGTTTAACCTATCACGTTGCTGGATAGTTTATTCGCGTTACTAAAAAAGGAAATTAGTCACCACTCGGTAAGATATTGTCTGGAAGAGACAAAGGCCGTCTCAGCGCTTAAAAATAATAGTAATAACACTTATGTTAATTTTTTGTAGGAACGTTTAAATGAAATTTGTTAAATCTGCAGTTTCTGTCGTTGTTTTTAGCGCCATCGCCATTTCTTCTGCTCATGCTGCCAGCGTTGGTTATATCGGTACGATAGATGGTACAAATACCTTTATCGCTGTTAAAGGGGTTGATGAGTCTGTTAAAACATACGACCTGGATCAGATTCAAAATAATACCAATCGCATTACGTCTGTTGATGCTGATTTAAATAGCACGAAAGATGCAGTCATTGTCGTAAACAAAAAAGTGGATGATGTTCAAACGCAAGCCGATTTACATACTGGCCAAATTGCCTCGAATAATCATCAAATTGGTATTTTATTCAACACCAAAGCGGATCAGAGCACTGTTGATAGTGAAGCGGAAAACCGTTTAAGTGGGGATAAGAATTTGCAAACGCAAATCACCACTAACAAAGCCGACCAGCAGCAAGTGAATCATGCGTTATTGAATCAAAATATCCACGAAGACAACCGCATTAAAGCCCTTGAAGACGCCCCTAAACCAAAAGATGGCAAAGATGGGCGCGATGGAGTCACCACCACGGTGACAAAAGTCGATACCGCGACGCAATCGAAAGTTGCCAGTAATAGCCAGGCTATTACCGCTACCGCTAAGCAATCGGCAAATGTCGCGCAAGACCTTCAGGATGCGAAGCAGTTTTTCACTCAACAGCAAGCCAGCAGCAATGCGCAGTTCAATTCGTTAAAAGATGAAGTCGACAGTAATAAAAAAGAGGCTCGTAGCGGCGCTGCTTCAGCGATTGCGATTGCTTCAATGCCGCAGGTTCAGGCAAGCCAGGCCATGATGGTTTCTGCTGGCGTGGGTTCTTTTAAAAATGAGCAAGCGTTAAGTGTTGGTGCATCTTTCCACGCAGGCAGTAACACCATTATCAAAGCAGGAATTAGCGATTCAACCAATAATGATTTTGCGATGGGTGCAGGCGTGGGTATCGGTTTCTAATAACGGCACTCCCCTTTATATAACAGGGGATGAGATGAAGACATATTTCAAATAAATAAAGGTATATGATGAAAGCTATTCTTATTCTGGCCACCGCGTGCGCTATTCTGAGTGGCTGCTCGACCTCCGCTTCTCGTATGGCGGCATGTGAGTCTCAGGGCGTTAGCCGTGATGCTTGTTATATCGCAGATCAAAACCGTCAATCGGCAATTAACGCTGCGGCTGAGAAACAAGCGTTAGAAAATGCCAATGCGCTGTACAGCAATAAAACCGACCAGACTCACCACCATCACAAAAACGCCAACGGCGAGGGTTATTAATGAAAACGCTGATTGTATCTCTGGTTCTGACTACGCTAGCCACCTCTCCGGCTTTTGCTATCAGCCATTCTTATCGCGATAAGCTGGAGAAATCTGGCTGTACGCAAGTCGAGGATGCGGCCGGTACTTGTGGTAATCACCAGGCTGTTTCTGATAGCCAAACAATTATCAAGCACTATGACGGCTTAAAAATCATCTGGAAAATTAACGAGAGCGTCACGGTCGATGGTAAACCGGCGGTGGTGATTGAATCCGGTGGATACGGTGCCACATGGCAACAAGGGATCTATAAAATCATCACTTATAAAAACCATAAAATTGCCGTAATGAAGAATGACCAATTTGCTGGATATGCGAAGTAAGTAATAATCGCTTAAGGATGAGCGATAATAAAATATAATTATTAATCCCTTCTTTTAACATGGATATAGAGCGACGTTGTCTGCATCATGCAATGCAAACCGAAAATTGACCTGGATGATTCTTAAAACCACTGTTCGCAAAAGGGACTACGGGTTAGTGATACCGTTTATTGGTACTTTCGTTTACACTTTTTACGAAATAATAGGTGTGATTACAAAAAAGTGCTTGTCACACATACCACGCGGTGGGAATGATACACGGCTAAATTTTGTGACCCGATAGAGTGGAAAGTGGAGAGTATATGGGTATGAAGAAAATGATGTTGATGGGCGCCCTGATGTTAGCAACCAGCACCGTCTGGGCCGCTACGGGAGCCAAAACAGGCATCGCTCAGTACGAATTAAGCGGATTTGTTGCCGACTTCACCCATTTCAAACCCGGGGATACCGTACCGCAATTGTACCTTACTGATGAGTACAAAATTAAACAGTGGCAACTGCGCAACCTGCCTGCTCCGGATGCGGGAACTCACTGGACTTATATGGGCAGCGCTTACGTTCTGGTCAACGATACCGATGGCAAAATCGTGAAAGCCTACGACGGCGAGATTTTTTATCACCGATAATCAAATATCCCCCTCTTTTCAGAGGGGGAATACAGTGACCCTTTTCTCTATTATTCACCGCGAACTCATTCTTACGCGTTCTGCCATAACTTACATCGCGTTGCGTTTCGATTTCAGACATGTGCGTTATCTTTAAAAGAGATAAGCGAAATGGAAGCTATGGCAGGTTAAAAGCGTTCGCCACACCAGTTTAATATTGATGTGGCGAACGGATTAGAGGCGTAAATTAGCGAATATTAGACCGCACGGAAGGCAATTTCGCCCGGGATAACGTCACCCTGCCAGTACAGTTGCGCGGCAACACGGTCAGCCAGTTCTCGGTACATCGCTGTGAATTCACTGTCAGGACGGCTGATCACCGTCGGCGTTCCCCGGTCGAGGTCTTCACGCAGGCTAATATGCAGCGGCATCTGTCCCAGCAACTGAGTACGGTACTGTTCTGCCAGCTTCTGCGCACCGCCCGTGCCGAAGATTGGCTCATGATGACCACAGTGGCTACAGATGTGCATACTCATGTTTTCAACAATGCCCAGTACAGGCACTTCGACCTTCTCGAACATCACAATGCCTTTTTTGGCATCGATAAGCGCGATGTCCTGCGGGGTGGTGACGACCACAGCCCCCGTCACCGGAATATTCTGTGACAGCGTCAATTGAATGTCACCGGTTCCCGGCGGCATATCCAGAACCAGGTAATCCAGATCGGGCCACAACGTCTCCTGCAACATCTGCATCAGCGCTTTGCTGGCCATTGGACCACGCCATACCATGGCATTATCTTCTGTCACCAAATACCCGATTGAGTTCGTCGCCAGCCCATGAGACATGATCGGCGCCATGTGGGTGCCGTCAGGTGACGTTGGACGTTGATTTTCTGCGCCGAGCATCGTGGGAATAGACGGACCGTAAATATCCGCATCCAGAATGCCGACCTTCGCCCCTTCCGCAGCCAGCGCTAATGCCAGGTTCACCGCAGTAGACGATTTACCCACTCCGCCTTTACCGGAACTGACCGCGATAATGTTCTTAACACCGTTAATACCCGGCTGGTTTTTCACACGCTTAAGCGTCGCAATGTTGTGCGACAACTTCCAGTCGATCGCTTTTGCGCCTGTGATCCGCAGCAGGTCACCGCTACATTGCTCTTTTAACACCTCAAACGCGCTGTGCCAGACAAACGGCATGACCAGCTCAACGTGCAGCGTGTCATCCATCCAGGCAACGTGATGCAACGCTTTAAGCGTTGTAAGATTATGCTTCAAGGTGGGGTGCTGAAAATTCGCCAGCGTCCCGGCGACCATAGCGCGCAAGGTTTCTGGTGATTTGGCCTGGGATTGTGCGTTCATCCCGACTCCTTTTTGTTGTTCTGAAAAAACGATTGTAACTACCTAGTCTACTCCAGTGGTAACAAATATTCATTTATGGATAAATGCCCTTATCACTTGGCGTAGTTATTCCCTTTCAGGTAACATCAGAACCCCCTTTTAATAGAGAAGAAGTAATACCTACTATGACTCAAGTCGCGAAGAAAATTCTGGTAACGTGCGCGCTGCCGTACGCAAACGGCTCTATCCACCTCGGCCATATGCTGGAGCACATCCAGGCTGATGTCTGGGTCCGTTACCAGCGAATGCGCGGCCATCAGGTTAACTTCATCTGCGCAGACGACGCCCACGGCACGCCAATCATGCTGAAAGCACAGCAATTGGGCATTACGCCTGAGCAGATGATTACCGAAATGAGTCAGGAGCATCAGACTGATTTCGCAGGTTTCAACATCAGCTATGACAACTACCACTCGACGCACAGCGACGAGAACCGTGAATTGTCCGAGCTGATTTACTCGCGCCTGAAAGAGAACGGTTTTATCAAAAACCGCACCATCTCTCAGCTTTACGATCCGGAAAAAGGCATGTTCCTGCCGGACCGTTTTGTCAAAGGCACCTGCCCGAAATGTAAGGCGGCGGACCAGTACGGCGATAACTGCGAAGTGTGCGGCGCGACCTACAGCCCAACTGAGCTTATCGAGCCGAAATCCGTGATTTCCGGCGCCACGCCGGTAATGCGTGATTCTGAGCATTTCTTCTTTGACCTGCCTTCTTTCAGCGAGATGCTTCAGGCGTGGACCCGCAGCGGCGCACTCCAGGAGCAGGTCGCAAACAAAATGCAGGAATGGTTTGAATCCGGTCTGCAACAGTGGGACATCTCCCGCGATGCACCGTACTTCGGTTTTGAAATTCCGAATGCGCCGGGCAAATACTTCTACGTCTGGCTGGATGCGCCAATCGGCTACATGGGTTCATTCAAGAACCTGTGCGACAAGCGCGGCGACACCGTAAGCTTTGACGAATACTGGAAGAAAGACAGCGATGCCGAACTGTATCACTTCATCGGTAAAGATATTGTCTACTTCCACAGCCTGTTCTGGCCCGCAATGCTGGAAGGCAGCAACTTCCGCAAACCGACGAACCTGTTTGTTCACGGCTATGTGACGGTGAACGGCGCGAAGATGTCAAAATCACGCGGCACCTTCATTAAAGCCAGCACCTGGCTGAACCATTTTGACGCCGACAGCCTGCGTTATTACTACACCGCGAAGCTCTCTTCCCGTATCGATGATATCGACCTGAATCTGGAAGATTTCGTGCAACGCGTGAATGCCGATATCGTGAACAAGGTGGTTAACCTTGCGTCGCGTAACGCGGGCTTTATTAACAAGCGTTTCGATGGCGTACTGGCTTCTGAGCTGGCTGACCCTGAGCTGTATAAAACCTTCACCGATGCCGCAGCAGTGATTGGCGAAGCGTGGGAAAGCCGTGAATTCGGTAAAGCAATCCGTGAAATCATGGCGCTGGCCGACGTCGCCAACCGTTATGTCGATGAACAGGCGCCGTGGGTAGTTGCGAAACAGGAAGGCCGCGATGCCGACCTACAGGCAATTTGCTCAATGGGTATCAACCTGTTCCGCGTGCTGATGACCTATCTGAAGCCGGTTCTGCCAACGCTGACCGAACGTGCGGAAGCGTTCCTGAATACGGAACTGAGCTGGGATGCCATGGCGCAGCCGCTGCTCGCTCACAAGGTCAATGTCTTCAAAGCGCTCTACAACCGCATCGAGATGAAACAAGTCGAAGCACTGGTTGAAGCGTCTAAAGAAGAAGTCAAAGCGCTGAGCACGCCGGTAACCGGCCCGCTGGCTGACGACCCGATTCAGGAAACCATCAGCTTTGATGATTTTGCCAAAGTGGATTTGCGCATCGCACTGATCGAAAACGCCGAGTTTGTTGACGGCTCCGATAAACTGCTGCGCCTGACGCTCGATCTTGGCGGCGAGAAACGTAACGTCTTCTCGGGGATCCGTACGGCTTATCCCGACCCGCAGGTGCTGATCGGTCGCCATACGGTGATGGTCGCCAACCTGGCGCCGCGCAAAATGCGCTTCGGCATCTCTGAAGGGATGGTGATGGCCGCAGGTCCTGGTGGAAAAGACATTTTCCTGTTAAGCCCGGACGAAGGTGCGAAGCCTGGACAGCAGGTGAAATAATCTGCATAAAAAAACGCTGCTTCGGCAGCGTTTTTTATATCGGAGCTTGTAAGGCTGGGTAAGGCGAAACCGCTATCCGGCTATCTGCTCACTACCGCCTGATGGCGCTATGCTTATCCGGCCAACAACGTTCAGGCTTTTTTGGCGTGCTCACGCACCGCCAGCCCACGCAGAAAATAACGCAGGAACTGATCGCCACATTCACGGAAGTTTTTGTGGTCAGGAGCGCGCATCATGGCGGTGATTTCCGGCATCGAAACGCGGAACTTCTGCTCGGTCATAATGGCGAGGATATCATCGGTTTTCAGCGCAAACGCAATGCGCAGCTTCTTCAGCATAATAGTGTTGTTAATGCGACGCTCGACCGCCAGTGCCGGCGCCGAATCATCACGCCCGCGCTTTTCATAAATCAGACCGTTCAGAAAGCACGACATTAAGATGTCCGGGCAACGCACGAAGCCCTCTTCATCTTCTTTACGCAGCCAGGGAACCAGTTGTTCCGCCGTCACTTCGGCTTCCCCCAGCGCGAAAATACGCACCAGATCGTTATTGTTGATTTTCAGGATGTAGCGGACGCTGCGTAAAATATCGTTACTGACCATAGTGCCTTCGGTGATGGTGAAAAATAAAAAATGCGGGGGCTAAGTCTCTACTCTAAGCAGTTCGAGTTGCAGCAAGGCGGCAAGCGAGCGCAGCTGCAACTTGAAGCGCGACGAGTATACACGAATTACAGTCCCAACGCCTCTTTCAGGGTCTTTAAATAGCGACGGCTGACCGGCACCGTCTGTCCGTTACGCAACAGCAGTTCAGCCTGGCCATTGTCTTCAAGGCGGATCTCCTGCAGATGCGCCATGTTGACCAGATACTGGCGATGACAACGCATCAGCGGCGTGCGGCTTTCCAGCGTTCTGAGCGTCAGTTCGGTAAAACCTTCTTTGCCTTCGCTACTCGTCACATAGACGCCGCTCATCCGGCTGCTGACGAACGCCACATCATCCAGTTGCAGCAGGTAAATCCGGCTATGTCCGGTACAGGGAATAAATTTTAATGCCTGCTGATTTTCCGGCAGCACCGAAACATCCTGCTTGCTCCGCTCCTGGCGCAGACGCGCCAGCGTTTTCTCCAGCCGTGTTTCTTCGATGGGCTTGAGCAAATAATCAAACGCATGCTCTTCGAAAGCTTTAACGGCGTACTCGTCAAACGCCGTCAGAAAGACGATATAAGGGCGGTGTTCCGGGTCGAGCATCCCGACCATTTCCAGCCCGCTGATGCGCGGCATCTGAATATCCAGAAACAGGACGTCAGGGCGCAGTTTATGCACCGCGCCAATCGCTTCCACCGCGTTTGAACATTCACCCACAATATCGATATCACTCTGAACTTGCAGCAGAATCCGCAGATTTTCCCGCGCTAACGGCTCGTCATCCACAATCAGCACTCTAATCATGCGTGTTCCTCCAGAGGAAGTCGTAAAGTTATTCGGGTAAAGCGATCGGGTTCACAGGCTACGCTGATGCCGTAGTCGTCGCCAAATCGCTCCCGCAGCCGTTTATCCACCAGGTTCATACCGAGGCCGCTGGCATTGTTCGTTGGCTCATACAATCCGGCATTGTCTTCAATATCCAGCATCAGATATTGCCCTTCCCGGCGCGCGGTAATAGAGAGCTCGCCGGTTCCCAGTAGCTGGGAAGTCCCATGCTTGATGGCATTTTCTACGATGGGTTGCAGGGTAAATGCGGGCAGTTGTTGGTGCGAAAGCGCGTCCGGTACGGTCAGCGTCACCTGCAGACGAGACTGGAAGCGGGCCTTCTCGATCTGCAAATAGGCATTCACATGCTCAATCTCATCGGCAAGGGTAACAATCTCCGACGGGCGTTTTAAATTTTTACGAAAGAAGGTCGAAAGGTACTGAACCAACTGGCTGGCCTGCTCGCTGTCGCGGCGGATCACCGCCTTAATCGTGTTGAGCGCGTTAAACAGAAAATGAGGATTTACCTGCGCGTGCAGCAGTTTGATTTCCGACTGGGTAAGCAGCGCCTTTTGCCGCTCATACTGACCCGCCAGAATCTGCGCCGACAATAGCTGGGCGATGCCCTCCCCCAGCGTGCGGTTGATCGAGCTGAAGAGCCGGTTTTTCGCTTCATACAGCTTAATGGTGCCCATGACCCGCTGATTCTCTCCACGTAGCGGGATAACCAATGTCGACCCCAATTTGCACTGCGGGTGCAATGAACACCGGTATGGCACTTCATTGCCATCGGCATAGACCACTTCTCCGGTTTCAATCGCCTTCAACGTATAGGTCGATGAGATAGGTCTGCCGGGTAAATGGTGATCGTCGCCAATACCGGTAAACGCCAACAGTTTTTCGCGATCGGTAATCGCCACTGCGCCAATATCGAGTTCCTGATACAGCACCTGCGCCACTTTCATGCTGTTCACTTCGTTAAAGCCCTGACGCAGAATACCCTCGGTGGAGGCCGCCACTTTCAGCGCGGTCGCTGAAAACGCCGAGGTGTATTTTTCAAACATGGCGCGCTTGTCGAGCAGAATACGCATAAACAACGCCGCCCCGACGGTATTGGTCACCATCATCGGCGCGGCAATGTTACTGACCAGATGCAGCGCATCTTCGAACGGACGGGCTATCAGCAGAATGATCAGCATCTGCACCAGTTCAGCCACAAAGGTAATCGCCCCTGCCGTCAGCGGGCTAAAGACTTTGTCGGTCCGACCACGGCGAATCAGCACGCTATGCACCAGGCCTCCCAGCAGCCCTTCGACAATGGTCGAAATCATGCAACTGAGCGCCGTCATACCGCCCATTGAGTAGCGATGTAAGCCACCGGTCAAGCCCACCAGCCCGCCGACGACCGGCCCTCCCAACAAACCGCCCATCACCGCGCCAATAGCACGCGTGTTGGCGATGGAATCGTCAATGTGCAGGCCAAACCAGGTGCCCATAATGCAGAAAATAGAGAAGATGATATAGCAGAGGAATTTATGCGGTAAACGAACCGTAACCTGCATCAGCGGGATGAACAGACGCGTTTTACTCATCAACCACGCGATAACCAAAAACACGCACATCTGCTGAAGCAGCAGCAACACCAGATTGAACTCGTACATACCCGCTAACCACACATCACTTAAAACCGCGTAACATACATTGAGTCCGCTGAACTTTCTTTGAACTGTTGCATAAAAACATCAATTCGTGAGTGCGATCACTCAAAAGCACGTGAGTGCGCACATTCTCACCCCCTGATTGAACAAAAAACAGACAAAACTACCTGGTTCGCAAAAGAGCGTCTACAGTAAGACTGGGACCTCGCGAGCAAGGGTGAGACGATGGCGCTTTACACGATAGGTGAAGTGGCTTTGCTTTGTGATATCAACCCTGTCACATTACGCGCGTGGCAGAGGCGTTACGGGTTGTTGAAACCGCAACGAACCGACGGTGGTCATCGCCTGTTTAACGATGCGGACATCGACCGGATCCGTGAGATCAAGCGCTGGATAGACAATGGCGTGCAGGTCAGCAAGGTCAAAATGCTACTGAGCAATGATAGTATCGATTTGCAAAACGGCTGGCGCGAACAGCAAGAAACGCTGTTGCACTATTTGCAAAGCAACAATCTGCAGAGCCTCAGGCTGTGGATCAAAGAACGCGGCCAGGATTATCCGGCCCAAACGCTCACCACACACTTGTTTATTCCCCTGCGCCGACGTTTGCAATGCCAGCAGCCCACCCTACAGGCGCTGCTGGGTATTCTCGACGGCGTACTGATCAACTACATTGCGATTTGTCTGGCCACTGCCCGCAAAAAACAGGGAAAAGATGCGCTGGTCGTCGGCTGGAATATTCACGATACCACGCGATTGTGGCTGGAGGGGTGGGTAGCCAGTCAGCAGGGATGGCGCGTTGACGTGCTGCCCCATTCACTGAATCAACTGCGCCCGGAACTGTTTGATGGGCGAACCTTGCTCATCTGGTGCGGCGAAAACCAGACCCCTGCCCAACAGCAGCAGCTTGCCGAATGGCTTGCGCAGGGTCACGATATTCATCTACTCGGCATTTAATGGTTCATTAACAAATACGCTTTATCATATAATCTCTCCGTTAACATAAGGAGTGCATAATGAGCGTAGCTAAAATCGGTGTTATTACCCTCTTCCTGCTGATGGCCATCGGTGGCATTGGCGGCGTCATGCTCGCAGGTTATACGTTTATTTTGCATGCCGGGTAAGGTATTGCCCGAGCCGTTCAAAAACGCGATCGACAATAATTGCTGCCAGCGCCACCAGTACCGCGCCCTGAATCACATAGGCTGTGTTAAATCCGCTGAGCCCAATAATAATGGGTGTGCCCAGCGTGCTGGCCCCCACCGTTGACGCAATGGTCGCCGTTCCGATATTGATAATCACCGACGTCCGAATACCGGACAAAATCACTGGCGCCGCCAGAGGAAGCTCAACGCTGCGCAACTGCTGCCCACGGCTCATCCCCATTCCACGCGCCACGCCGACCACACTCTGTGGAATTGCCCCCAGCCCCGCCAGGGTGGCCTGCAAAACCGGTAACACGCCATACAGGATCAGGGCGATGATCGCCGGTTCCTGACCGAATCCCATCACCGGAACCGCTATCGCCAGCACCGCCACCGGTGGAAAGGTTTGTCCAACCGCCGCAAGGGTTTCAACCAGCGGACGAAATTCGCTCCCCCACGGACGCGTCACCGCGATCCCCGCCCCAACGCCTACCGCCACGGCAACCACGCTCGAAATACCGACCAGCCAGAAGTGCGCCAACGCCAGCGCGAGAAAACTTTCCTGCTGATACACCGGGCGCGGTAATTGGGGAAACAGCGCGCCAAACAGCGCCTGACTGTGCGGCAAGCTGACCAGCAACAGCAGAAAAACGGCAATGAGCCATAACAACGGATCACGCAGACGTTTCATGAGGCAAAGTCTTTGAAAGTAAATCGCGAAAATGGAGCGTCCCGCAGGGAACGCCCTGCTGATTAACCACCGGCAAGACGTCGCACCCACCCGCCACAAAGGCGGAAAGCGCGTCACGCAGCGTCATCTCCTCTGCCAGCGCTTCTCCTGCCAGCCGCTCCTGACGCCGGACAAAATCGCCCACTCGACGCAGCGACAGCAGCCGCACGCCAAGTTCGCTGCGACCAAAAAATGCCTGTACGAAATCACTGGCAGGAGACATCAACATCTCCAGCGGCGTTCCCTGCTGCACCACTTCGCCACCATCCATCAGCACCAGATGCTCAGCGAGGCGTAATGCTTCATCAATGTCGTGCGTCACCAGCACGATAGTGCGCCCTAGCAGGCGATGAATGCGGGTCATCTCATGCTGTAACGCGCTGCGTGTCACCGGGTCCAGCGCACCAAACGGTTCGTCCATCAACAGTACCTGCGGATCCGCCGCCAGTGCGCGCGCCACGCCCACCCGTTGCTGTTGGCCACCGGAAAGCTGATGGGGGTAACGCTCACGCAGCCCCGCCTCTAACCCCAGAAGCGCCATCAATTCCTCTACGCGGTCATCAATTTGCGAACGCGACCATTTCCGCAGTTGTGGCACCGTGGCGATATTCTGCGCCACCGTCCAGTGGGGAAAAAGTCCGATCGACTGGATGGCGTATCCCATCCGTCGGCGCAGTTCCAGCACCGGCAGACTACGAATCTCTTCCCCGGCAAAGCGGATCCGCCCACTGTCATGTTCCACCAGTCGGTTAATCATCTTGAGCGTGGTGGATTTACCTGAGCCAGACGTTCCAATCAGCACCGAAAAACTGCCCTCACGAAAGTGCAGATTGAGATCGCTGACGGCCTTTTGTTCGCCAAACGATTTGCTGACATGGCTAAATTCAATCATCGTGTTTGACCTTCAGGAGTGCATCCAGTAAATCGAACAGCGCATCGATAACGATCGCCAGCGCAACAACCGGAACGACCCCCAGTAAGACTAAGTCAACGGCGCTACTGAGCAATCCCTGAAACACCAGCGCGCCAAATCCGCCGGCGCCGATAAGCGCGGCGATCACCGCCATACCGACGGTCTGCACCATCACCACCCGTAAACTACGCAAGAAAATCGGCAGCGCCAGGGGCAACTGGACATGGATAAAACGCTGACTAAGACTCATCCCCATGGCTCTGGCGCTTTCCAGAACCTCATGCGGCACCTGGTTTAACCCTGCTACCACGCCGCGCACCAGCGGCAATAAGGCATACAGCACCAGTGCGATCAGCGCTGGCGTCAGGCCAGTGCCTGCCACCCCCACGCTCCCCAGCCAGGGAAAGTGCTTCACCAGCCCGGCAAGCGGCGCAATCAACAGGCCAAACAGAGCGACGGAGGGAATCGTCTGGATAACATTCAGTACCGCAAAGACAGCCCCCTGACGCGCGGCTGAGAAAAAACAGCCGATCCCCAGCGGTACGCCAATCAGCAACGCAGGCACCACCGTACCGACCAGCAGTGTCAGGTGCTGCGCAAAAGCATCATCAAAGACATCCTGACGGTTGGCGTACTCTTTCAGCAGCGAGAGATCGTTGAACGCGCCGGAAAACAATAGCGCCAGCGGCACCACGGCGATTTGCGCGTGCAATATCCAGCGCCACAGCGGGTGTACGGTAATGCGCCGAATGGCATCGCTACAGGCCAGAAGCGTAGAACCCAGCGCCAGCCAAAAACCGCTGCCGAGGCTGGTTCGCGCCAGCGGGCTGCCTGTCTGGGCCAGATGCATCGCCGCACTTCCAGCCGCGATGAGCACGGCCGTCAGCAGCAGTTGCACAACCACCAGCGTAACAACTGCACCGCGTTGACCGGGGAACAGACACAGGGTAAGCAGTAGCGCGAATCCCCCTGACAGTCCCCATGTCATGTCCGGCCAGATATCCCAGAGCTGACGCCCGTCACCTGACATCAGTCGGTTCGGGGCGTAGTTCACGAAAGGAAGCGCAGCGGCAATGGCGGTCAGGAGCACCAGCAGCAACAGCACGCGATTGATACTGACGTTTGACACCTTACGCATCGCAGACAAATTCAGTTACTTCACCCACCCTTTTTGCTTCAGGTAGTCTGCCGCCACTTTTTTCGCATCCCGTCCTTCGACGGCAATGCTGGCGTTTAATTGCTGCAACGTTTTCTCATCGAGACTGGCAAAGACCGGCTGTAGCCATTCGGCGATTTGCGGATGCGCTTTCAGCACGGCGTCGCGAACCACCGGCGCGGGGGCATAAATGGGTTGAACACCCTTAGGGTCACTCAACGTTTGCAGACCCAGCGCCGCCACCGGCCCATCGGTGCCATACGCCATTGCCGCATTGACGCCGGAGGTTTGTTGGGCGGCAGCTTTGATGGTGACCGCCGTATCGCCACCGGCCAGCGACAACAACTGGTTCTGATTCAGTTTAAAATCGTAGGCTTTTTCAAAGGCGGGAAGCGCATCAGCGCGCTCGATAAATTCAGCAGACGCCGCCAGCTTGAACTCACCGCCCTCTTTCAGATAGCGCCCCAGATCGGCAAGCGACGCGAGCTTGTGCTTTTCTGCCACGTCCTGACGTACGGCAATGGTCCACGTATTGTTTGCGGGTGCGGGCGTGAGCCAGACCAGTTTATTTTGCTCAGCGTCCAGCTTTTTGACTTTTTCAAAGCCTGCCTGGGCGTTCTTCCACGCCGGATCGTTTTCATCTTTGAAGAAGAAGGCACCATTACCGGTGTATTCCGGATAAATATCTAGCTCCCCGGAGGTGATCGCCCCGCGCACCACGGGCGTGGTACCCAGTTGCACTTTATTGACTGTTTTAACGCCGTGGCTTTCCAGCACTTGCAGAATAATATTGCCGAGCAGCGCCCCTTCGGTATCGATCTTCGACCCGACGGTGACAGGAGATGCAGCCTGTAATGGCAAGCTCACTGCCGCAACCAGCGCCAGTGAGCTCAACCATAGCTTTGAGATTGTCATGTCGCTTTCCTCACTCTTTTGCTGCCCTTTTCAGAGACTTGAGGAAAAAGCATAGACGAAAAGTTAGAGGTTAACCTGGAGATTGCGGGTTATCAGGCAATCTCAGCGGGATCGTCAACAGGCTGGCGGCAAAATAGAGAATGGCGATCACCCACAGCGTCCCTTCCACGCCCAGCGGCCCGACACACAGCGTCACAATAAACGGCCCGGCGAAATTACTTAACCCGGATCCCAGGTTCAGACACGAAATGGCCGCCCCTTTATTTTGCGGCAACAACGAGGGAATCAGCGCGCTCAGTGGCCCAAACGCCCCCAGTCCAATCGCATAAATCGACAACGCCAGGAACAGCGCCAGTTCGCTGTGACCAAATAACACCGGCGCGTAGCAAACTGCCAGCGAGGCAACCCCACACAGCGTGCCGGAAAACCACACCACCGTATTCCGCCAGCCAATGGTATCGCCTAACCAGCCAAACAGATAACTGGAGAAAATATTGATGACGTTGACCAGACCCCAGATAGTCAGCCACTCCGCGATGCTGAAGCCAAACCGGGGCAGGTACACTGGCATCAGGATCACCAGTGAAAACTTACCAATGTCGTTGATGGTTTTCACCACCACCGCCAGACGCATTTTCGGCTCGCGCGCCAGTACGGTTATCCCTTCGAGAAGCGCCGGGCCTAACGCCTGACCCCGCTGCCAGTCGGGACGATCGCGGTTAAGCACCAGTGCGCAAAACGCGCCGCACAGGACAAAAGCAAACCCACTCAGCAGCGTGTTGGTTTCACCCCATTTCGCAATCATCAGGCTTGAATACCACGGGCCGACGATGGTCATGCCGACACCAAACGCAATCCAGAACCAGGACACCGCGCGCCCCAGGATCCGAATCTCGCAGCGCTGGTTGATCCACACCAGAAACGAGTAGGCGAAAAGCGGGTATGCGACGCCGCGCAGCGCATACGTGGCGACCATCAGCGGGTAGTTGTTTTGCGGTAAGGCAAAAAAGATAAACGGCACAGAACCGATAAAGTACACCGCCGTTGCGACCCACATTAAACGGCGTAATCCCAGAACCCCGGCACCGATGCCGGAAAACCAGGAGATCGCCGCCACGCACAGGCCAAATATGGATGACAACAGGCTGATATCAAACGGAGAGAATCCCCGCTGTTGCAGCATTGAGGAGAGCCAACTTTGTTCTATTGTTGCGCCCGTAATAAAAAGAAATACGCCGATAAATCCCCAGCAAAGTTCGCGAGGTAATCCCATCCGCGCCCATAGCCCTTGTTGCATCACCAGGCTCTGTTCAGTCATTTTGTTCTCTTCCAATAGCAGGCGGACATTGCTGTCCGCCCCGGTATTCAGGCATTTTTAGGTTGGGCAGCTGACTGCGATTTCATGTGGCTGCGGTTGATGTAGCCAACGGTGTTTTCGCCCCAGCACTGCTCGTACGGCATCCCGGTCAGGCTTTCGATAACGGCTTTGTTTTCAGCGCTAACGGTCGCTTTGCTTTCGCCACGCTTGAGACGGGCAACCTCTTCATTGAGGATCGCGTGGGTGCGGCTATTGACCTTGAACTGGAATGCAGACCAGATCCCCCACAGGGTGAGGAGCACCGGCAGGACAATCATGATTATCATGATCATATTGATGGCAGACTCTGGCTGGTTGGTTTGTCCGGAAACAAAACCGGCCATCTGCAGCGCCACACCGACCAGGAAAATGGACAGCGCCTGGGAGGCTTTACGCAGCAGGCTCATGAACCCGGCAAAGATCCCTTCACGACGATTACAGGTGAGGATTTCATCCACGTCGGCTACAAAGGTGTAGTTGTTCCACGGAATGGCATAAATGCCACCGCGCGCCAGACCGGCAATACCCGCCGCCAGATACAGCATCGCCATGCTGGTTGAGCCATTCATCCAGGTAACGGTAAACAGAATGAATGCCAGAACAGCCAGCGCACCCTGAGTAGCAAACGCGCGTGAAGGCGAGAAACGCAGCGTTAACCAGGTCGCCAGACCAACACCAAAGAATTGCAGACCGTTGATCATTCCCAGCAGGTTTGAAGCCGTCACAGAAGAGGTCATCAGCGCGAACACCACAAAATAGGTGAACACGGAGTTGAAGATATCCTGGGCAACAGAGCCCCCCAGATACATCCCCAGATGCGAACGGAAGGTTTTGATTTTCAGCGTGGAGACAAAATCGTAGTAAATATTGTAAATACGGGTGCCGAGAGGCAGTTTTTCCGTTTCATCAATTTTGCGCTCGTTTTGCTCGATCTCTTCCAGGGAGCGTTCCCAGGTTCCGAAGTAAACAAAGAACAGCACGATCATGAACGAAACGGTGAAGATAGCGCCCGCATAGAAAAATGAGTCTGACGAATCGGCGCCAAAGTAAGAGATCAGTCGTCCTGGCAGGAACGCCGCGGCAAAACCGGCAAGCTGTGCGATGTACATACGCGCACTGGTCAGTTTTGAACGTTTGTTAAAGTCGGACGTCATCTCCGCAGAAAGCGTGTCATACGGGATGATGATCATGGAATAGACCACTTCAAACAGGATGTAGACCAGCAGATACATCCAATAGTTGAAGCCTTCCACCCACAGCAGGCTATACACCGCCACCAGCGGGATACTCAGCAGCAGGAAGAAACGGCGGCGACCAAAACGACGGCCCAGACGCGTTTTGTGGAAGTTGTCCGAGATGTAGCCCATTAACGGGCACATGATCACATCAACGATACGCGCCACAGCAAACAGTGAACCGGCCTGAATCGGCGTCAGTCCACAAAAAGTGGTTAAAAAGAACAGCAGCCATGCGCTCACCAGAGTGAAGGCGCCGGAGCCAATCACATCTGCAAGACCATAGCAGACGTAGTTGTGCATTTTTATTTCACGAGCTTTTTTTATCATTTTCTATCCCCGGTCACTGAGAAGGCATACAAAGCATTTCCCTCATACAGAGGGAGAATCCGTCAGGCAGTCCTGAACGTTGAGCAATACGATGGGTTGTGTATGCCAGTGAGCAGGCAGCGTTTCAGGGCGGCGAACAGTGATGCCCGATAACCGCAATCCCGTGACGCCGTTGGCGTAAAACACAGGTAATCCGCCGGGGAAGGCTTCGACGCCATGGGCGCGACCGGTCTGCGGGTTAACGTTGTACGCATTGTCCAGTCCCATACCCGTTGGGCGTTCTGGATTGCACGGCGGGCGAATGTCGTAGAACCCCTGTTCTTCAGACGTGCTGACCCGTTGTTCGATACTGACCCCATTGAACATGACATCGCGGATCATGCCTGCCGTTTCGCTGTGCAGGTTAATCGCCCCTTCCGCAGTCCCGGCCAGGTTGCTGAACGTGATGTTTGAAACAATGCCAGGCGTAATGTCAGGCGCGCGATGGCGCACAGAAATGTAGACCGGATCGGCTTTACCCCAATGGCAAGGGTGAGCATGACAGCAGTCAAAAAGAATGTTGCTGAACACCATCTGCTGAAAACGTCCGCCGTCACGCGACACCAGGCCAATCCCGCGGTTAGACTCAAAAATGGTGCAGTTGGACAGGGTGATATTTTCGATATCGGCGAACGTTTCGGTGCCAATCTTGATGGCGCAGCTTTTCGAACGCACGATGCAGTTATTCACCACAACGTTGCGAATAGGCTGTTGCAGCGAGGCGGGCTTGTTGGTGGTCTTCAGGCAAATACCGTCATCTGCCGCGCTGAAGTAGCTGTCGCTGATATGCACGTGCTGGCAACTGTCGATATCCAGCGCGTCGGTGTTAGGCAGCGTCAGATCGTTATCAATCGTCAGATTGCGAATATAGACGTGGTTGCAACTCACCAGATGCGCAGTCCACATCGGGGCGTCATACAACGTGATATCGCGAATGCGGATTTGTTCACAGCCTTCCAGCACCAGCAGACGTGGGCGTTGGTTCTTCGGCAGTCGATAGCCTTGCGAGTCCGGCTGTGCGGCAAACCAGTTGGCGGCCTCGCCGTCAATGCGACCTTCGCCACTGAGCGTAATGTGGTGTTGGCCACGGGCATAAATCAGCGCCATGCGCGACAACTCAGCCATCGTGACCGTTTCTACCGTCTGATAATCCTCAGCATCGGCACTTGCAAGCAGGCTCGCTCCAGCCTCGAGATGCAGCGTAAAATTCGAAGGAAGTACCAGCGTACCGGTGCGATAAATTCCAGGCGTGAGAGTAAGCGTACCGCCGCCCGCCCTATCAATCTCGTCAATCATTTGCTGAAGCTGCGTGGTGACCACCGTATTACCGGTTTTATCAAGCGAGCTATTTTCTAAAGAGAGCTTCATAGTCCTACCTGTCACAAGTGTATTGGACGGCATTTAACGAAGTTTTTCTCTCTCTCGCCCGCGACGAAAACCGGCTTTTTGACGTAACAGTGAAACGCTTCACGTCTGGGTAGGTGGAGGCAATAAAAATTTGAACACGCGCACAAAACGCGACAGCAACTTCACCTGAGAGGTGATCTAACGCACAGTTTTAACTTAAATGAAGGGAGCAGGGGATCGCATGTAGAGGTCATTCTTCCTCATACGCAATAAATATCGACGGCCATCACAATTCCATAAAAATCAAAAGAATCGCTATTGCAAACAAGAAAATGTTCAATGCAAAGAAAAAAAGGCTGGTTTCCCAGCCTTTTTGTTTACAGGTTACAGCAGTTCAAACTCGCCTTGTTTTACCCTGGCGGAATCCATGCCGATGAAGACGTTAAACTTACCGGGTTCAGCATCATACTTCATGCTTTGGTTCCAGAACTTCAGCGCGTCGATGTCAATCGGGAAACTGACGGTCTGCGTTTCACCCGGTTTCAGCGTGATTTTCTCAAACCCTTTCAGCTGTTTCACCGGGCGACTCAGGGACGCCGTCACATCCCGCAGATACATCTGAATGACCGTCGCGCCTTCACGCTTGCCGGTATTGGTGACCTGCACGCTGGCGGTGACTGAGCCATCACGTTTCATCGTCGGGGAGGAGAGTTTCACCTCCGACAGCGTAAATGTGGTGTAACTCAACCCATAGCCAAACGGATACAGCGGACCGTTCGCCTCATCAAAATAACGCGAGGTGTACTTGTTCGGCTTGTCAGCGTTATACGGGCGACCGGTGTTCAGGTGGCTGTAGTAAACCGGAATCTGCCCGACAGAGCGCGGGAAGGACATCGGTAACTTACCGGAGGGGTTATAGTCGCCAAACAGCACATCGGCGATGGCGTTGCCGCCTTCCGTACCGGCGAACCAGGTCTCCAGAATCGCATCGGCCTGCTGGTCTTCTTTCACAAGCTGCAACGGACGCCCATTCATCAACACCAGCACCAGCGGTTTACCCGTCGCCTTCAGCGCAGTGATTAAATCACGCTGGCTTTGCGGAATATCGATATCGGTACGGCTGGAAGCTTCGTGAGCCATCCCCTGGGCTTCCCCGACCACGGCGACCACGACGTCCGATTGCTTCGCGGCGGCCACCGCTTCATCAATCATCGTCTGCGGTGAGCGTGGGTCGACCTTCACCGCCTCTTCGTACAGATTGAGGAAATCAACAATGCCTTTATCGTTGGTAATGTTCGCCCCTTTGGCGTACACCACTTTTCCTTTATTGCCCAACACATTTTGAATGCCCGTCAGCACCGTCACGGACTGATCGGCAACGCCTGCGGCGGACCAACTGCCCATCACATCACGTTTGCTGTCGGCCAACGGCCCGACCACGGCAATGGTGCCGGATTTTTTCAGCGGCAGCGTTTCGAGACGGTTTTTCAGCAACACCAGACTCTCGCGGGCAACGTCACGCGCTTCTTTACGGTGCAGACGGCTTTCAGCGTTGGTGTCCTGCGGGTCTGTCTCTTTCGCCCCCAGGTGGCTGTAGGGATCGTTAAACAACCCCATATCATACTTAACGTTGAGGACGTGACGCGCGGCATCGTCCAGCTCCGCCATTGTCACTTTGCCCGACTTAATCAACCCCGGAAGGTATTTGCTGTAATACTCATCACTCATGCTCATGTTGATACCGGACGTGATCGCCACACGCACAGCATCTTCAGGATCGGCGGCGGTACCGTGCTTAATCAGCTCTTTGATTGCCCCGTGATCGGAAACGGTGATGCCTTTAAAGCCCCACTTATCGCGCAATACCTCTTTCAGCAGCCAGGCATCGGAGGTCGCCGGGGTGCCATTTAATGAGTTAAGCCCCACCATCACCGCGCCGCTTCCCGCATCCAGCCCGGCTTTGTACGGCGGCATATAATCGTTGAACAGGCGCTGCGGACTCATATCCACCGTGTTGTACTCTTTACCGCCTTCAACCGCACCGTAAGCGGCGAAGTGTTTCACGCTGGTCATCACCGAGTAGCGATCCGCCGGGCTTTTGCCCTGCATCGCTTCAACCATGGTTTTACCCATCGTTTCGGTCAGGTAAGTATCTTCGCCAAACCCTTCGGAAGCTCGGCCCCAACGCGGGTCGCGCGAAACATCCACCATCGGCGCCCAGGTCATATTCAGACCATCATCCGCCGCTTCATAGGCCGAAACGCGTCCCACGGTGTTGACCGCATCCAGGTTAAAGGAAGATGCCAGACCGAGGCTGATAGGGAAAACAGTACGCTGGCCGTGCAACACGTCATAGGCAAAGAACAGAGGAATTTTCAGGCGGCTGAGTTCCATGACCTGATCCTGCATTTTGCGGATATCCTGGCGGGTGACGGTATTAAAAATCGCCCCCACCTGCCCGTCTTTGATCATGTCACGGATGGCTTCTTTTGGATTGTCCGGACCCACGCTTATCAAACGCAGCTGACCAATCTTTTCATCAACGGTCATTTTCGTGAGCAAATCAGTGACAAACGCGTCCCGCGCTTCAGGTGTTAAGGGATGATTGCCAAACAGCGACTCCGCCAAGGCTGGCTGCATGGCCAGACTCACCGCGACACCTACAGAACATAGCCATTTCATGTTGTTTCTCTCTTATTTTTAGCCCGCAGAGGCGGCGAAAATATAGCAAAAACCGTAGTTTGCCATAAGCCTAAACGGGTGAGAAAAAGAAAGCTAAGGTTATTCTCTGATTTTTTCGAAACATTCATGAATGAAATCGTCATACAAAGCGCTATGCTTAACACCGATATTTTGTCCCACCACAAGGAGTGGAAAATGTCTTCCATTACAACAACCGATAATAACGATCTTATTCATGAGCTCGCCCGCCTGGTGGGTCATTCACACCTGCTCACTGACCCGGCTAAAACCGCCCGCTATCGCAAGGGCTTTCGTTCCGGACACGGCGACGCGCTGGCCGTGGTCTTCCCTGGCTCGCTGATGGAACTGTGGCGCGTGCTCAATGCCTGCGTCAACGCCGATAAAATTATTCTGATGCAGGCCGCCAATACCGGGCTGACCGAAGGCTCCACGCCCAGCGGCAATGACTACGACCGGGACATTGTCATTATCAGCACCCTGCGCCTCGACAAACTTCATCTGCTGGACAAAGGCGAACAGGTGCTGGCGTATCCTGGTACCACCCTCTACTCGCTGGAAAAAGCGCTTAAGCCCTTTGGTCGCGAACCGCACTCGGTGATTGGCTCCTCCTGCATTGGCGCTTCCGTCATCGGCGGTATCTGTAATAACTCGGGGGGATCGCTGGTGCAACGTGGCCCGGCCTACACCGAGATGTCACTGTTCGCGCGCATTGATGAACAGGGTAAATTGCAACTCGTTAACCATCTGGGTATCGACCTGGGCGAGACGCCGGAGCAGATCCTCAGCAAACTGGATGACGAACGCGTCAAAGATGAAGACGTTCGCCATGATGGTCGCCACGCACACGACCACGATTACGTCACCCGCGTGCGCGATATTGAAGCCGACACCCCCGCACGCTACAACGCCGACCCGGACCGCCTATATGAATCCTCCGGTTGCGCAGGCAAACTGGCCGTATTCGCCGTACGTCTGGACACCTTCCCGGCGGAAAAAAATCAGCAGGTCTTCTACATCGGCACCAACCAGCCGGACGTATTGACGGAGATCCGCCGCCATATCCTGGCGACGTTTGAGAACCTGCCAGTTGCGGGCGAATATATGCATCGCGACATCTATGACATCGCGGAAAAGTACGGCAAAGATACGTTCCTGATGATCGATAAGCTCGGCACCGACAAAATGCCGTTCTTCTTCACGCTGAAAGGCCGTACCGATGCGATGCTGGAAAACGTAAAATTTTTCCGTCCGCACTTTACCGACCGCGCAATGCAGAAGTTCGGCCATCTGTTCCCGAGCCACCTGCCGCCACGGATGAAAAGCTGGCGCGATAAATACGAACATCACCTGTTGTTAAAAATGGCAGGAGACGGCGTAGCGGAAGCGCAAAGCTGGTTGACGGAGTTCTTCAAAACCGCCGAGGGTGACTTTTTCGCCTGCACGCCGGAAGAAGGCAGTAAGGCGTTCCTGCACCGTTTTGCGGCGGCAGGCGCGGCCATTCGTTATCAGGCAGTTCATGCTGATGAGGTTGAGGATATTCTGGCGCTCGACATTGCCCTGCGCCGCAACGACACCGAATGGTATGAACACCTGCCGCCCGAAATCAGCGATCAACTGGTGCATAAACTCTATTACGGCCATTTTATGTGCTACGTCTTCCACCAGGATTACATCGTGAAGAAAGGCGTCGATGCGCATGCGTTAAAAGAGCAGATGCTGGAACTGCTCCAGCAGCGCGGGGCGCAATACCCGGCGGAACATAACGTAGGGCATCTGTATAAGGCGCCAGAAACGCTCACGCGTTTTTATCGTGAAAACGACCCAACGAATAGCATGAATCCAGGTATCGGTAAGACAAGTAAGCAGAAGTTCTGGAAGTGAAGTGATTGCCCGAGAGCGTAGCGCTCTCGGGCATACTGAAACACATTAATCGTTCTGTGCCGTTTGCTCGCTCTTATTGGCACCTGCTGCGGCCATCTGTGCGGCTTTTTGCTTCTTATAACTCAGCGCCGCTGGCGGAACCGGCATGACTTTGCCGGTTTCAATCCACGTACGTAAACGGCTGGCATCGGCAAAGTGGGTATATTTGCCGAACGCATCCATCACCACCAACGCCACCGGTTTGTTCTTAATGGTGGTGCGCATCACCAGGCAGTGACCCGCCGCGTTGGTGAAGCCTGTTTTGGTCAACTGAATATTCCAGTTATCGCGATACACCAGATGGTTCGTGTTGCGGAATGGCAGCGTGTAGGCCGGGTTGGCAAACGTGGCCATGTCTTCGCGGGTCGTGCTCAACTGACCCAGCAGCGGATACTGTTTGCTGGCAATCAGCAGCTTTGTTAAGTCGCGGGCCGTCGAGACGTTATGAATGGACAACCCCGTCGGTTCCACAAACCGCGTATGGGTCATGCCTAACGCTTTGGCTTTGGCATTCATCGCTTTGA
This sequence comes from Citrobacter sp. R56, assembly GCF_016811995.1. Classification (GTDB taxonomy): domain Bacteria; phylum Pseudomonadota; class Gammaproteobacteria; order Enterobacterales; family Enterobacteriaceae; genus Citrobacter_D; species Citrobacter_D enshiensis. Next base: position 1,636,958 of record NZ_CP069159.1, on the reverse strand, counting down.
TAAACGCGTTGTAGCCGCCCGGATAATGGTGTGCGAGGCTTGCCGCCGCGCGGTTTTCCGAGGACATCAACGCCAGCAGCAGCATATCTTTACGGCTAATTTCACTGTTCAGACGCACGCGGGAGTATATCCCTTTCATTTCTGGCGTCTGGCTGATATCCACTTTCAGTTTTTCGTTCAGCGGCAGTTGTGCATCAAGCACCACCATCGCCGTCATTAATTTGGTGATCGACGCAATCGGACGCACAAGGTCAGGATGGTTCGAATAGATCACTTTGTTGGTATTTAAATCAACAATCATCGCGCTACCAGACGCAATCTCAGGTTGAGACGCGGTTGCGGTAGCCGCCGTTTTCGCCACAGCCTGCGGCGCAAAAGGGACAGCCAGCATCAGGGCAAGGCTTAGTATTGAAACTCGGAATTTCAGCATGATGAGATTTCTGATAATGGTTCACGCACGTCACAACGCGCACCGCCGGAGTTAAGTATAAACTCAAGCTAGCTCAGGCATCATAGCGATCGGGCAGGTTTGCCGCCACAGAAGAATCGTCAACAAATGCTGCGTTGCTGACTTTTACGCCAGCAACGCCATTGAAGAAGATTAAATCAGAATAACCGGTACCCGTAGCCCCACAGGATCACCGTGATAGCTAACAGGACCTCCAGCACCAGCACGCCGATAGCCAGCGTCGAACTGGAAAAGCTCAGTCCTTCCTCTTTGTTAATGTTCAGGAATGTCGGCACACCGAGGTACAACAAATAACCGGTGTAGAACAACGCGATGGTACCGACCAGCGCACACAGCCATACCAGCGGATATAGCGCGACAAAACCGCTCAGGAAAAGCGGCGTAGCGACATAGCCGGCAAAGACCATGCAGTGCGCCAGAGAAGGACGTTGCGGATAGTTTCGCGCCATCCACCAGATGATCCGGCCCATTACCGCCACCCCTGCCAGCATGACCGCGTAAAAAACAATGGCCAGTGCAAAACCGGTGAACATAGAGAGCTGAAACACATTGCCATCGCCAAAATTCCAGCCAATTTGCGTGGTGCCAATAAATGCGCAAATCACCGGGATTGCCGCCATCATCAGGACATGGTGGGTGTAGTGGTGCGAAATGGTTTCGTTCTCACTTTTGATCACGTGCATTTCACGATCGGGATGGGAAAACAGCCCCCAGACATGGTTCATACCGCCCCCCTTCTTGTCAGCTCCGGACCTCAACACTTCAAGTATAATTCAGCTTTCGATTATTTTATGTACAGCCCACGAAATACCGGTCCGCTGAACGGGCGCTTTTCCGGCCATAAAGATTCATAAGGTGTATGCTAAAGATTGTGGAGGTCATACCGACGTATGGATATAAACAGTCTTATCGCGCATTACGGCTATGCCGCGCTGGTCATTGGCAGTCTGGCCGAAGGCGAAACCATCACCCTGTTAGGGGGTGTTGCCGCACATCAGGGGTTGCTCAAATTTCCGTTGGTCGTCATCTCCGTTGCGCTCGGCGGCATGATCGGCGATCAGGTCCTTTATTTAGTGGGGCGTCGATTTGGTGGGAAACTGCTGCGCCGCTTATCGCGTCACCGCAGCAAAATTCATTACGCGCAAAAGATGATCCAACGCCGCCCTTACCTGTTTGTAATCGGTACACGATTCATGTACGGATTTCGCGTCATCGGCCCGCTTCTGATTGGCGCCAGCCATCTACCGCCAAAGATCTTTCTGCCGCTGAATATTCTGGGCGCGCTGATTTGGGCGCTGCTGTTTACGGCTCTGGGCTATCTCGGCGGCGAAGTGATTGCACCCTGGCTGCACCATCTCGATCAGCACATCAAACATGGGGTCTGGCTGGTGCTGATCGTCGGACTGGTGGTGGGGACACGCTGGTGGCTGAAACGGCGCAGCAGGCAAAAAGTGCAATAAAGGCAGCCGACAGCCCGCGCTGACGGCTGCTGGCTGTCAGCTTGTGTGGTAGCCCCCGCCTAATGCGCTGGTCAGTTGAACAGAGGTATCAAGCCACTGGCCTTGTAAAATCAGGCCATTGCAATGCTCGCGCAGCGCCGGGATCTTCGCCTGACTGACCCGCGAACCGGCAATGATACCGGCATTGAAACGCGCCTGCGCCAGCCCGACAACCCGTTGAGCATCATGTTCAATCTGCATCTGGTGTTGGTTTTTTGCCGCCATCGTTTCAACCTGGCTTGCCGCGCGCGTCACGTCATTCACCGCATCAACCACCGCTTTGTTGTAATTCGCTATTGAGAGGTTACTCTGCGCCCTGGCGATATCGAGATTCGCATTCAGCCTGCCACTGTCGAATATCGGCAGCGTCAGTCCGGCAGTGACGCCCATTTGTTGCGCTGAACTACGGAAAAGGTCACTCATGTGCAGAGCATCCTGCTGCAGGAAGGCCATCAGGTTGATATCAGGATAAAAGGCCGCTTTCGCCGCGTCGACGCTGCCCAGAGAGGACTCAATGTACCAGTGCGCCGCCTGCAGATCCGCCCGACGAGCCAGTAATGAGTACCCTAACTGCGCGGGTAATGCGCTTTCCACCTTCGGCAGCGCAACCGCATGCAGCGTCAGCGGCGTGGATTGCTGATGGGTTAGCGCCGCCAGCCTTGCCTCAATAATTTTCATTTTACCGGCGGCATCACTGAGCTGTTGCTGCGTTTTGCTGTCGTCTATGTCCGTCTCCACGCCTTCCACGGAGGAGGTAATGCCGTTTTGATACAACTGGCGGTCAGCCGTAATGATGTTTTTTTGCTCTTGTTCAATCTCCGTTAACACGTTGCTCAGCGCCGCCTGGGTTTGCCACTCCCAGTATAAACGCGTCACCCCGCTCGCCAGCAGTTGACGAGTCTGTTCCTGCTCGGCTTCACGCGCTTTGACGGCGCCAATCCGCGCCGTCACTTCTGCCCGGTTTTTGCCCCACAAATCCAGGTTCCAGCCTGCTGTTAGCCCAAATGTCCCGTTGGTGTACCACGGGCCGGTCGTGCCCGCAGCAGGATCGCTGCTGGCAAAGGGCCCCATCACCCCTTCAGCTGACATTTTCTGCCGCTCTGCATTCGCCGAGAAATCGACCTGCGGTCCGTCCTGCGCTTCAACGGCTTTGGCCTGCGCCTCCGCTAATTGAATGCGCTGTTCTGCCACCTGCATATCTGGCGCATGTGCCAGCGCACTCTCAATCAGCGCATTCAGTTGAGGATCCTGATAAGTCCGCCACCACTGGCTGCCCGGCCAACCGTTTTTTAATGCTGCCGGTAATGCAGATTCGACGTGTGACGTGGGCACCTGCTGCGCCAGCGTCTGGCGGTTGTCGTGCATCGGGGCGCATCCCGCAAGTGCAATAAATAGCGGCAAACACGCGGTCGCAACAAAAGGAGAATAACGATTCATGGGGGTGTTCTGGTAAGAAAAGGTGCGCAGAGATTACGTGGTGTCGCATCTTTTTTTTTAGTTACGCGTGGCAATACATCTTTGGAAAATAAAAGAAATAATCAGAAAAATATATTCAGCTTAAATGAATATTTAAAAATTATTTAAATGATAAATAAATATAGACCCCATTTTGTTCCCCTGATTTGCCCAATCCGCCGATGTGCCATCGGCCATGTCTCATGGCCGCAACGCCGCAATATCAATGGACTGGATCGCACGGGCAATATCCGGTGAGTTATTGAGAGAACGAATCTCCTGAAAAAGTGCTGTCGCTTCTGAGTACTCTTTACGTAAATACCCCAGCCACTGTTTGATGCGCGCCACGTGATACAGCCCGGTATCGCCTTGCTTTTCCAGTCGGCTATATTTCTGCAGCAGAACAACCACGTCAGGCCACGGCATACGCGGTTCGTTATATTTCACGACACGACTCAGGTTGGGAATATTTAATGCCCCTCGCCCCATCATCACCGCGTCGCAACCGCTGACTGCCATACAGTCCTGCGCACTTTGCCAGTCCCAGATCTCACCGTTGGCGATAACCGGAATCGTTAACCGCTGTCGGATTTCGCCAATCGCCTGCCAGTCAATGTGCTCCGCTTTATACCCTTGTTCTTTCGTGCGACCGTGTACCGCCAGTTCGCTCGCACCCGCCTGCTGTACCGCATCGGCAATTTCGAATTTTCTGTCGCCGCTGTCCCAGCCAAGACGTATTTTAACCGTCACGGGCAGATGTGCCGGTACTGCCTCACGCATCGCCTTTGCCCCCTGATAGATAAGTTCAGGATCTTTGAGCAAAGTTGCACCGCCGCCGCTGCCGTTGACCAGCTTTGACGGACAGCCGCAGTTAAGATCAACGCCATACGATCCTAACGCCACCGCGCGCGCGGCATTTTCCGCCAGCCATTGCGGATATTGCCCCAGAAGCTGTATGCGCACCAATGTGCCCGAGGGTGTCCGGCTGGCATTGAGCAGTTCCGGGCAAATACGGTGGAATACTTTCTCAGGCAAGAGCTGATCCACCACGCGCAAAAATTCCGTGATGCACAGATCGTAGTCGTTCACGTCGGTCAGGAGCTCGCGCACCAGAGAATCAAGCACGCCTTCCATCGGCGCCAGCAAAACACGCATATCGTTACCCGCAAAAAAAGAGGCGCTATGGTAGCGTCTCTCCAGGGCGGTTTAAAGTCTCTCCGCTATGATCTTTATGACGCAACGTTCCCGTTGTCTATATTCACCATGCTCAGAATTCATGATGTGATCGGTAGCACATTTTAAAGTTTAATTGTATGATGAATACCTCTCATCAAGGGCGTTTACTATGAGTAAATCACTGAATATTGTCTGGCAATATTTACGCGCATTTGTGCTGATCTATGCCTGCTTATATGCCGGTATTTTTATTGCGTCGCTGCTTCCCATTACGATTCCCGGCAGCATCATCGGCATGCTGATCCTCTTCGTTTTACTGGCACTGCAAATTCTGCCGGCTAAATGGGTCAACCCAGGTTGCTACGTGCTGATTCGCTATATGGCGCTACTTTTCGTTCCCATTGGCGTTGGTGTAATGCAGTACTTTGACCTGCTGCGCGCGCAGTTTGGGCCTGTCATTGTCTCTTGCGCAATAAGTACGCTGGTCGTCTTTCTGGTGGTTAGCTGGAGCTCGCATATTGTGCACGGCGAACGAAAAGTGATTGGGCATAAAGGATCAAAACAATGATGTCGTACATCTGGTGGTCGTTACCTCTGACACTGGCGGTGTTTTTTGCAGCACGCAAACTGGCGGTGCGTTTTAAAATGCCATTGCTGAACCCACTGCTGGTCGCCATGGTGGTCATCATTCCGTTGCTTATCCTCACCGGGACGCCTTACGAACACTATTTTCAGGGCAGCAAAGTGCTGAACGACCTGCTGCAACCCGCCGTGGTCGCGCTGGCCTATCCGCTTTATGAGCAGTTGCACCAGATCCGCGCCCGCTGGAAATCCATCATCACGATCTGTTTCTTTGGCAGCGTGGTCGCCATGGTGACGGGCACGTCGGTGGCCCTGTTGATGGGCGCCACGCCTGAAATCGCCGCGTCGGTATTACCTAAATCAGTCACCACGCCTATCGCGATGGCGGTGGGGGGAAGTCTTGGCGGCATTCCGGCGATCAGCGCCGTATGCGTGATCTTTGTCGGGATCCTCGGAGCCGTGTTTGGTCATACGCTGTTAAACGCCATGCGGATCCGAACCAAAGCCGCGCGCGGGCTGGCAATGGGAACCGCATCGCATGCCCTCGGCACTGCACGTTGCGCTGAGCTGGATTACCAGGAAGGCGCCTTCAGTTCGCTGGCGCTGGTGATTTGCGGGATTATCACCTCGCTTTTGGCCCCCTTTTTGTTTCCTGTCATTCTGGCGGTAGTGGGTTAAAATTTGCGATGCGTCGCGCATTTTTAGTTTAAGTTTCATAAGTTGCACAAGTAATGAGATATGAATCACATATAAAGCGGTAACAGGCCCGTACACTACGATTCCATTACATTGTTATGAGGCAACGCCATGCATCCACGTTTTCAAACTGCTTTTGCCGAACTAGCGGATAATTTGCAATCAGCGCTGGCACCACTTCTGGCGGATAAGCATTTCCCCGCCATGCTGAGTGCAGAGCAGGTCTCGACGCTTAAAAGTGAATCGGGGCTGGACGAAGACGCGCTGGCTTTCGCGCTCCTGCCGCTGGCTGCCGCCTGCGCGCGTACCGACCTTTCCCATTTTAACGTTGGCGCCGTGGCGCGCGGCGTCAGTGGGAGATGGTATTTCGGTGGGAACATGGAGTTCCTGGGGGCCACCATGCAGCAAACCGTCCATGCCGAACAAAGCGCCATCAGCCACGCCTGGTTACGTGGCGAAAAAGCCCTTGCCGCTATTACCGTCAACTACACCCCGTGTGGTCACTGCCGTCAGTTTATGAACGAACTGAACAGCGGACTGGATCTGCGCATTCACCTGCCAGGCCGCGAGCCGCACACGCTGCGTCACTATTTGCCAGACGCTTTCGGCCCGAAAGATCTGGAGATCAAAACGCTGCTGATGGACGAACAAGATCACGGCTTCGCCCTGAAAGGCGACGCGCTGACTCAGGAAGCGATTCGCGCAGCCAACCGATGCCATATGCCCTACAGCAACTCCCCGAGCGGTGTGGCGCTGGAGTGCAAAGACGGGCGTATTTTCACCGGTAGCTATGCTGAAAATGCCGCCTTTAACCCAACGCTGCCGCCTCTGCAAGGCGCATTAAACCTGCTGAATCTGAACGGTTACGACTATCCGGATATCCAGCGTGCAATTCTGGCAGAGAAAGCGGATGCGCCGTTGATTCAATGGGATGCCACCGCCGCGACGCTGAAAGCGTTGGGCTGCGACAACATCGAGCGCGTACTGCTGGCGTAAATCGTTGTGCCCGGTGGCGCAAGTTTACCGGGCCTTAAACGGCAAGCCCCTTCCGACTTCGTTGAAGTCTGTCGAAAATCCCCGCAATCAGACTACCGTTTCTTGCGCAACGCCGCTGGGTAAAGTAGCCTGATTGAAAATTCTTCCTTTTATCGAGTTCTTCGCAATGTTAAAGCGTCTGTTTTACAGCCTGTTAGTCCTGGTCGGCTTGCTGCTGTTAACTGCGCTTGGCCTCGACAGATGGATGAGCTGGAAAACGGCCCCGTACATCTATGACGAATTGCAGGACCTGCCCTATCGCCAGGTCGGCGTGGTCTTAGGCACCGCCAAATACTATCGCACCGGCGTGATTAATCAGTATTACCGCTACCGTATTCAGGGCGCGCTTAACGCCTACAACAGCGGTAAGGTTAACTACCTTCTGCTTAGCGGCGACAACGCGCTGCAAAGCTATAACGAGCCGATGACGATGCGTAAAGATCTCATCGCAGCAGGCGTTGATCCTGCCGATATCGTGCTCGATTACGCGGGCTTTCGCACGCTGGACTCGATTGTGCGCACCCGCAAGGTCTTTGATACCAACGATTTCATCATCATCACTCAGCGCTTCCACTGTGAACGCGCCTTATTCATTGCGCTGCATATGGGAATACAGGCGCAGTGCTACGCAGTGCCTTCGCCAAAAGATATGCTCACCGTCCGGGTGCGCGAATTCGGCGCGCGTTTTGGCGCGCTGGCCGACCTCTATCTCTTCAAGCGTGAACCGCGCTTTTTAGGCCCGCTGGTGCCCATTCCCGCTATGCATCAGGTCCCTGACGATGCACAGGGTTATCCGGCGGTAACGCCTGAGCAACTGCTGGAATTACAAAAGAAACAAGGAAAATAAGCGTGGAAGATAAAACCCTTTTTATCGTAATTGGCGTACTGATGGTCGTCGTCTGGACCTTCCGGCAAGGGCTAAAGGGGATACGCACTGGCGTCATCGAGAAAACGGTCAAAGGCTCGCAAGAGCCACTCTTAATTCAACGTTCCGCAGAACCCACGACGTACTGGATCTATATCGGTGTCTATTTTGGGCTTTCGCTGGGCGCACTGCTGGTGGGAATTTGGTTAGTCTTTCTCAAATAAAAAAACCGGTGCAGAACGTCTCTGCACCGGTTTGTTTTCCGTTGATGAATTACTTCTTACGGGCGTATTTCAGAGAATCCAGCGCGACCGCGAAGATAATGATGCCGCCCTTAATGATGTACTGCCAGTAAGGGTTCACGCCGATATAGGTCAAACCGTAGTTGATGACGGTGAAGATAATCACACCGGTCACGACCCCGAAGACGGTCCCTACCCCACCGCTGAACGACACGCCGCCGACCACGCACGCCGCAATCGCATCCAGTTCGTACATAAAGCCGAGGTTGTTGGTGGCAGAACCGATACGACCGGCTTCCAGCAAACCACCAAAAGCGTAGAACACACCGGACAATGCGTAGATCATCAGCAGGTTCAGTGCGACGTTAACACCAGAGACTTTTGCCGCTTCCGGGTTACCGCCGATAGCAAAAATGTTTTTGCCAAAACGGGTTTTGTTCCACAGAACCCAAACAAACGCCACGGCAATCAGCGCATAGAAGGTGATGTAAGAGAGTCGGAAACTGCCCAGTGCAATGAAGCCCTGCGCGAATGTCGAGAAGCCGCTATCAAAACCAGAGATTGGCGATGCCCCCACGAAGTCGTAGTAAAGGGAGTTGATACCGTAAACGATGATCATCGTGCCAAGGGTGGTGATAAACGGCGTCACATTGAGGTAGGCAATAATAATGCCGTTCACCAGACCGATAATGGCCCCCACCGCACAGACGATCAGGATCACCAGCGCAATAGGCATGGTCGCCATTTCTGGGAAGACTTTATTGACGTTTTCCATCGATTGCAGCAGCGTCGCCGCAACCACCGCCGCCAGCCCGACCTGACGCCCCGCTGACAGGTCAGTCCCCTGGGTAACAATCAGTCCGGCAACACCCAATGCGATAATAATACGTACGGAAGACTGCGTCAGGATGTTACTCAAGTTCAGCAGACTTAAGAATGTGGGGTCCTGGAAAATAATAATGGCCAGTAAGACTAAAAGAACAACGTAAATGCCGCCTTCTTTTAGATAAGTAAGAAAACTTTTCTTATTTAACGCACTCATGAGGAGCCCCTGATCTTAAAGGTGCAAAGACGCAAGACGCAGAATTTCGTTTTGCGTAGTCGTTTTGGTGTCAACAATTCCAGCAACGAGACCGTTACTCATTACCAGAATACGATCTGTGATCCCTAACAATTCCGGCATCTCCGAGGAGATGATAATGATTCCCTTCTCTTTCTTCGCCAGCTCCGCGATTAACTGATAAATTTCAAATTTCGCGCCCACATCAATCCCACGCGTAGGTTCGTCCAGCATTAATATTTCTGGCTGAGTTAACAACCAACGGCCAATAATGACCTTTTGCTGGTTTCCGCCCGAAAGAGAACCAATTTGCGTACGGTGGCCCGGCGTTTTTACCCGCATAGAGTCAATGACCCATTGGGTATCACTCTTCATCCGGGAGTTGTCCAACAGACCGACTTTATTTTTGTAATTATGAATATTGGAAATCAAGGAGTTGAAGCCAATATCCAGATAGGCGTAAATACCGGTCGAACGACGCTCTTCCGTCACCAGCGCAAAACCATGGTTAATGGCTTCATTAGCACTGTGGTTGTTAATCTTTTTGCCGTGCAACGTAATGGTGCCAGACGATTTTTCACGGATACCAAACAGCGTTTCAACGATGTCCGTACGTTTTGCCCCGACCAGACCGGCAATCCCCAGGATCTCCCCTTTATGCAGATCAAACGAGATGTCACGGATTGAAGGCTGACGTAAAGAGGTCAGATTACGCACTTCCAGAATCACTTCGCCAGGCGTGTTTTCTTTGTCCGGGAAGCGCTGGTTCAGCGAGCGCCCGACCATCATGGCGATAATTTTGTCCATATTCAGCCCTTCCAGCGGTTGCGTCGCAATCCACTGGCCGTCGCGCAAGACAGTGACCTCATCGCATAACTGGAAAATTTCTTCCATTTTATGAGAGATATAGACAATACCGCAGCCGCGATCTTTCAGCTTACGGATAATGGTAAACAGATGATTAACCTCTTTCTCTGTTAATGAAGAGGTAGGTTCATCCATAATCACGATTTTAGCGTTATACGAGAACGCTTTCGCAATTTCGATCATCTGCATTTGTGAAACGGATAACGTCCCCACTCGCGCCCGCGGGTCGATATCAATATCCAGCTCATCAAATATCGCTTTGGTATCGCGATACATTTTGTCCTGATCAACAAACATGCCTTTCGTGGGATAACGCCCCAGCCACATGTTGTCCATCACGGAACGCTGCAACACCAGGTTTAATTCCTGGTGAACCATCGAAATGCCATTCTCCAGCGCTTCTTTGGCGGAATGAAAATCGATTTCTTTGCCCTGAAATAAAATGCTGCCAGAATCTTTTTGATAGATTCCAAAAAGACATTTTAATAATGTTGATTTCCCTGCACCGTTTTCTCCCATTAATGCATGAATGGAATGGGGGCGGACTTTTAAATTGACATTATCAAGTGCCTTAACGCCGGGGAAAGACTTGTTGATGCCGCTCATTTCTAACAAGAATTCGCCTGACGACTGAGTAGTAGTGCTGACCATAATTATACCTTGTTGGCCTCGCAGAGTGCGTTATTAAAGGGCGCAAGAGATTTGCGCCCGAGAAAACGGATAACAACAATTATTTTTTGGTGAACTCAGTCAGATTATCTTTATCAACACCTACGTAAGGAACGCGAACAATTTTGTTCTCAATTTTCCAGTTGGTGCCTTCAGCAGCGGCTTTGCCATCCGCCAGGTTTTTCGCCAGATCGAACGTCGCTTTCGCCTGGTTGTTGGCATCGTTCAGCACGGTACCCGCCAGCGTGCCGGATTTCACCAAAGCCAGCGCTTCAGGCAATGCATCCACACCAAATACCGGTACGCTGGTTTTGTTGTGCGCTTTCAGGGCTTCTACAGCACCCATTGCCATTGCATCGTTGTTGGCGATAACCACTTCAATTTTGTTGGCGTTCGGACCGGACAACCAGGCATCCATTTTATCTTTCGCCTGCGCGGTGTCCCACATCGCGGTATCTAACTGCAGCTGCTCGGTTTTGATGCCTTTATCGTTCAGCTCTTTGATAACGTAGGTGGTACGGGCTTCAGCATCCGGGTGGCCCGGCTCGCCTTTCAGCAGAACAAACTGAATTTGGCCATCTTTGTTCAGATCCCAACCCTGATTCGCCTGCCAGTGTTTCGCAATCAGGTCGCCCTGAATAATTCCGGATTCTTTAGAGTCAGTGCCGACGTAATAGGCTTTGTCATAGCTGTCCAGCGCCTTACGGGAAGGTTCTTTATTGAAGAAGACAACCGGGACATTCTGACCACGCGCTTTCTCAATCACTGTGCCTGCCGCCGCCGGGTCAACCAGGTTGATCGCCAGCGCTTTCACGCCTTTCGCCAGCAGAACGTCGATCTGGTCGTTTTGTTTAGACTGATCGTTCTGGGAGTCATTCATCAGCAGCTGTACGTCAGGTGCCGCTTTGGCATCTTGCTCGATAGCCTTACGTACCACGGACATAAAGTTATCATCGTATTTATAGATCGTCACACCAATGCGGGTATCAGCAGCGTGCGCAGCCGCGCCGAATAACATGCTTGCCATCACAGCAGACAGAGTCAACACCTTCTTATTCATGGTATCTCCGGTTTTATTATGCAGGGTAGTACTTGAGAAAAATGCTCGGCAGGGCAGAACGTTAATGAAGTGTTACTGAACGCCGAAGCTCACTTTTAAAAAATCTTTATTCCGTGCCCGGTAACGCTCCAAAAATAGGCTTTAATTATTGTTTAAAGCGCTAACGCAGCGGTAAAACTGATTGCTCACCGTTACATAATAGTTACAGCGCTTGAAACGGTGCCATCATAGCCATCACATTGTTAAGATACTGTGAATTTACTCACATATTGAAAGCGGTTACATACAACGACATTTTTAGTTAGTGATCAGGGCCGCATTCTGTCGCAATGCCACGGAATGCCGACGCACCAGAGTCGGCATAAAACAATGCGTTGCCGATGCATCTAACGTGCCTGCTGCGCCCTGTAACGCCAGTTCAGTCGCCATTTTTGCCATTGACGCAATCGGGTAGCGCACCGTCGTCAGTTGCGGGTCGGTGTAACGTGCGATGGGAATATCATCAAAACCGATAATTGACAGATGTAGTGGGATGGCAATGCCGTTGTCTTTCAACGCGGTGAGCGCGCCGGCGGCCATGTTGTCATTGTAGGCAAACACGGCGGTGAGTTGCAGGTTGCGCCCCAAAAGCTCAACCATGGCGGATTCGCCACCCGGCATGTCAGGCGAGCCTGTACCAACCCAGCTCTCAGACGGGGTGATCCCCTGCTCTCTCAGTGCGGCTAACCACCCTTCTTTTCGCATCGCGTCATCTTCAATACGGTGGCTGGAAGCCAGATAGCCAATGCGTTGGTGACCATTATTAAGCAGCATCCGCGTGGCCATTTTTGCGCCGCTGATATTGTCCAGACAGACGCAGCGGTGGGCATAGCCGGGGATGAGACGGTTGATCAGCACCATGCCGGGGATCTGATCCATAAATTCGCTCAGTTCCCGATCGCTTAGCGCTTTTGAGTGGACAATCAGGGCGTTGCAGCGTTGGCGGATCAACACCTCAATGGCATGCCGTTCTTTTTCAGCCTCGTGGTAGCTGTTGCCAATCAGCACATATTTCTGATGCTGCTGAGCAACCAGATCGACCGCTTTTACCAGCGCGCCAAAAAAGGCATCTGAAACATCCATCACCACAACGCCGATGGTGTCGCTCACCTGCGTTGCCAACGCCTGCGCATTTGCATTCGGACGATAACCCAGTGAAGTGACCGCTTTCATGACGGCGTCACGCGTATCAGGACTCACCAACGTACTGTTATTCAGTACACGAGAAACGGTCGCCACAGAGACACCCGCCTGACGTGCCACATCACGAATGGTTATCATATTCACTACCCTGTTTGAAATTGCCGTTGCTCACAGACACCCCTTTTGCAGGCGGCCATTTTGTCAGCGACGCGCGCAGGACTGCGTGAGTAAGGTCACAGGGTTGGAAACGGTTACATGCGTTTTGTTAATGAATGTGATCCAGATCGTTATCTGGATGATCGAGATAATGATGCCCCTGACGCACGTAGGGTCAATTGACGCCACAGCCATTCCACCGGCCCCTGACGCCAGAAATGGAGCCAAATGACGGAGAAAAGCAGGTTCACCAGCCACACTGGAACCACAAACAGCAACAGCCCCAGTCGGTCAAATTTCATAAACAAACCGAAGTGATAAAACAAGGTGGTACAGATCAGCGTCTGCAGGAGGTAATTACTCAGCGCCATTCGCCCTACGCAAGCAATGGCGATAACCAGTTTGCTGCGGCTCAACTGAGGCCAGAAGCCAAACATCAGCGCGGTGTACCCCAGCGTTTGAAACGGCGCGCTCAGCTCTCGCGGCGCCTGTAACAGAAAACCGCACCAACGCCAGGCCCAGTCCAACTGCCATTGCGCGACGATGGCGGGCAGATTAATCAAGACCCCGGCGACAATCAGTAAGGTGCCTGTTCGGCGGTAGTGATGCAGGCTGTACTGACCTTTCAACCAGCCGCTTCGCATTAACGCCGCCCCCAGCAACATCATCCCCGCCAGTTGCCAGCCATACTGCGCCCCCAGCGCCAGCAAACTGTTCGACAGCCCGTCAATTCGATTGCTGATGGCCTCCACTCCCCCGTTCAGCTTCCAGTATTTTTCATACAACAGCGCGGAAGCATCCGGGGTCCAGGCCCGGCTGATCTCATTACCCGAGATCGTTCCCAGCAGCAGCAAAACACCGATCCCTGCCAGATAAAGCACGACGCCGGTGTTGAACAGGCTCTTCACGGAGGGCGCGTCACGCACCAGTCGCCAACAAATCAGCCCCACAAGACCGTAGGCCAGCAAAATGTCGCCATCCCAGAAAAACAGGGCGTGAATAAATCCCAGCAACACCAGCAGCGTCAGACGTGACTGGATCCAGTGTTTGCCGCGCGGCAGCAACATTTGCAGCCCCGCGCCGAACAACAGTGCAAAGAGTGTGAGAAATTTGGCCTGCGCAAAGAGATCGAGGACAGCCCAGGTCCAGGCATCCGCAGTGGTAATATCGCCGTACCAGGCGGGATTGAGATACGCGGCCTTTGGCAAACCAAAGGCGCTGATATTGAGAAGCAGAATGCCCAGGATGGCAACGCCACGAACAAAATCCAGCGTGACATTACGCTCCATAGCCTGGGCCTTAATCAGTTGTGGTGACGAACAGCGCGCAGGAACTCCTGGCGGGTATTCTGGCTGGATTTAAACAACCCACCGAGCGAGGTCGTCGTCGTTGCGCTGGTCGCATCGCGAATTCCACGCGCTTTCACGCAGTAATGCACTGCGTCAATCGACACCGCCACATTGTTAGTACCCAGTAATGTTTGCAGCGCCGTCAGAATTTGCTGGGTCAAACGCTCCTGAACCTGCGGGCGTTGGGCAAAAAACTGCACGATACGGTTAATTTTCGACAGGCCAATCACCGACTCTTTCGGGATATATGCCACCGTCGCCTTCCCATCGATGGTCACGAAATGGTGTTCGCAGGTACTGGTCAGGGTGATATCACGCACCGTTACCATTTCATCGACCTTCATTTTATTTTCAATGACGGTGATTTTGGGGAAGTTGGCGTAATCAAGACCGGAGAAGATCTCATCGACATACATCTTGGCGATGCGGTGAGGCGTCTCCATCAGACTGTCATCGCTCAAATCAAGATTCAATAACTGCATGATCTCAGTCATGTGGCCTGAGATAAGACGTTTGCGCGTTTCGTTATCCATCTCATGCACGGGCGGGCGCAGCGGGGTTTCCAGACCACGCGCAACCAGCGCTTCATGAACCAGAGCCGCTTCTTTACTGAGTGATGACATTTCTTTTTCTCCTGCAGGTGTGGCGCCTCTGCCCTACGTGGGGCAAAGTTTTTAAGCTGTATGACAGCCCAAACATTGTGCGTGAGGCCGCGCACATAATCCAGTATTCGCAGTGATAATTATTGAAATTGACGCTGCCTTTCATCACCTGGATTTTACACGCCTCCCCTGACCGGCAAACCTGATGGCTCACGATGCCTGAGTGTTAATGCAAAGTTGTGTAGATGATGAAGCATGTTAGCTAAATGCGGAAGTGAAAGTTACTCACAGCACAATGAATAATCTGTATTATGGGGAGTTCACAACGCACAACACAACAGGAGCCACGCATGGAAATGCTCGAAGAGCACCGCTGTTTTGAAGGCTGGCAGCAACGCTGGCGGCACGACGCCAGCACGCTGAATTGCGCGATGACATTCAGTATTTTTCTTCCCCCTCCCCGTGATACCGCGCCGCCTCCCGTGCTGTACTGGCTGTCAGGGTTGACCTGCAATGATGAAAACTTCACCACCAAAGCCGGTGCGCAGCGCATCGCGGCAGAACTGGGGATTGTGCTGGTCATGCCAGACACCAGCCCGCGTGGTGAACAGGTCGCCGATGATGAACATTACGATTTGGGCAAAGGCGCCGGATTCTACCTGAATGCGACACAGCAGCCCTGGGCCACGCATTTTCGCATGTATGATTATCTGCGCGATGAACTGCCATTGCTTATCCAGTCGCAATTTAACGTCAGCAGCCGCTGCGCTATCAGCGGACATTCGATGGGCGGACATGGCGCACTCATCATGGCGCTGAAGAATCCCGGTAAATACACCAGCGTTTCCGCTTTTGCGCCCATTGTGAATCCGAGTCGCGTGCCGTGGGGTGAAAAAGCCTTTACCGCGTATTTGGGTGAAGAGAGGACGCAGTGGGCCGAGTGGGATAGCTGTGCGTTAATGTTGGCCAGTAAACCCGAACACGCCATTCCAACCCTGGTGGATCAGGGCGATAACGATCAGTTCCTCGCCGATCAGCTCCAGCCTGCGGTACTGGCGGAAGCGGCTCGCCAGACGTCATGGCCAATGACACTGCGCATTCAACCCGGCTACGATCACAGCTATTACTTCATTGCCTCTTTTATTGAGGATCATCTGCGGTTTCACGCACAGCATTTGTTGAAGTAATTTAGGGGGGCGCCAGCCCTCCTTCTCCTCCCGCGTATCTTCATTTTTCCTTCACATTCCCGCCATATTTACATTTATCTATCTTATTGATTTAAAACTATTTCAACTCAAACTCACACAAACACAAATGATTCCAATTATCATTTGTGTTTACAAAAAATCATTCTTTTGTACAATTCCCCCGCCTCATCTACGTAAAGAATACTTAAAAGACAAATACATACAGTCGTCGTGGCTTTACACATGACACGCAGTTTTTTTATTCATTTAATGGAATGATACAAATGACCATACCTCACGTTAAGGCCGTAGCTATCGCAGTAAGCGTAGCCAGCCTCCCATCACTCGCCCATGCTGCTGACCAGGACACCGTCGTTGTTACCGCTACGGGATTTGAGCAGAAGATTCAGAACGCCCCCGCCTCCATCTCTGTGATTACCAAACAGCAGATTGAGGATAAAGCCTACCGCGATGTCACCGATGCGCTAAAAGATGTCCCTGGCGTGGTAGTGACCGGCGGCGGGAGCAGTAGCGACATCAGTATTCGCGGCATGGCCTCGCAATACACGCTTTTCCTGGTCAACGGTAAGCGAATCAGCACCCGCGGCACGCGACCGAACAGCGATAACGCCGGGATTGAACAAGGCTGGCTGCCTCCACTAGAGTCTATTGAGCGGATCGAAGTGATTCGCGGACCGATGTCATCTCTTTACGGCTCTGACGCGATGGGTGGCGTGATCAACGTGATCACCAAGAAAGTCTCCAATACCAAAGGCTGGACCGGTTCTCTGCATGGCGATGCCACCTTCCAGGAAAACAGTGATTCCGGCGATCTCTTCCAGACAAACGCCTATGCCTCTGGTCCGTTAATTGACGGATTGCTGGGCGCTAAAGTGACAGGGTTGCTGTCACGCCGCGCCGAGGATCAGATCGTCAATGGCTTTAATGAGCAGCGCCTGCGCAACGGCGGCCTGACACTTAACTTTACGCCAGATGAAAAAAACGATATTGATTTCGACATTGCGCGCGAATTGCAGGACCGCGACAGCACGCCAGGCATGTCCATGGCGGAAGTCACCTGCCGTGGCACCACCTGTAAACCCAACACCAAAAGTGAAAACCGCTACGAGCACACCACGTACTCATTAACGCACAGCGGTTATTACGATGACTTCAACACCACCAGCTACGTTCAGCAGGAAGAGACCAATAACCCGGGTCGCGAGATGAAGTCTTACAATACGATTTTCAACAACCAGAACCAGATATTCCTCGGCGCACATACTCTGACGCTGGGCGGGCAATACCGTTATGAAAAACTCCGCGATAACGGAAACCAGTTGCAGGCGGCCGATGGCCTGAACAAACTGACGCGCTGGAGCTGGGCACTGTTTGCTGAAGATGAGTGGGCGATCACCGACACCTTCACGCTGACCGGCGGCCTGCGAATGGATAAAGATGAAAACTACGGCGACAACTGGACGCCACGCGGCTACGGTGTCTGGCATCTGGCGGAGCAGTGGACCGTGAAAGGTGGCGTTTCTGCGGGCTACCGCGCCCCTGATCTGCGCCAGTCTTCAGCAAGCTGGGGACAGGTCACTGGCGGTGGTCGCCTGAATGGCATCATTGTGGGTAACCCGGATCTGAAACCCGAAAAAAGCCTGAGCGAAGAAATCGCCCTGCTGTGGGATAACGGCGATAACCTCAACGCCGGCGTCACCCTGTTCAACACCGATTTCAAAGACAAGATCACCGAAGTTCGCCGCTGCAACAGCAGCGCCGATCCCGCCTGTACTATCGGCGATGAAACCTACGATTTCGTCAGCGATCGTGTCAACGTTGATGAAGCAAACATGCGCGGCGTGGAATCGACGTTTGGCTGGGAGATCACCTCCGATTTGAACTGGACGGCGAACTACACCTATACCGAATCAGAGCAGAAAAGCGGCCAGTTCTCGGGCAAACCATTGAACAAGATGCCGAAACACATGTTCAACACCACGCTGGACTGGCAGGCAACGCAGGATGTCGGTTTCTGGAGCCGCCTGAACTTCCGCGGTAAAACCTCTGAATACCTGAGCCGTACGTCGATGTCGCAGGGGACGCCTTCTTATACTCAGGTTGATGTGGGCATGCGCTACAACGCCAACAAGAATCTGCTGGTGACCGCTGGGGTATACAACGCGCTGGATAAGCAGATCGATTACGATACCTATGACACGATTCTCGATGGTCGTCGTTATACAGTCGGTTTAACGTACAACTTCTGAGTTCAGTACAACAAAAAACCCCGGCATCTCTGCCGGGGTTTTTTCTTATTCATCGTTGTCGAAGGGCAGCGCAAACGCCAAATCCTGCCGACAACTGACTCACACTATTTCTTGAAACGTTCCGGGAATTGCATTTCGCTATAACGAACGAAGCGCGTACCTCTGGTCAGTTTGTAGCCGAACCAGATAATCAGGAACAGCGGAATACCGATGTAGGTCGCCGCCACGCCGCCCCAGTCAATGGTGTCTTTCAGGAAGGCTTCGTAGTTCTGGCCCAGCGTAATCGTCAGACACAGCACGAACGCAAAGATCGGCCCCAGCGGGAAGAATCCTGAACGATACGGTAAGTCCTTAATATCATGCCCCTGCATCACATAGCCGCGACGGAAACGATAGTGACTAATGGCGATCCCCAGCCAGGCGATAAAGCCCGTCATCCCGGACGTGTTCAGCAGCCACAGGTAAACAGTCTGGTTGCCAAACATAGAAGTCAGGAAGCACAGACCCGCAACCACCGTTGTCGCATACAGCGCGTTACGCGGTACCCCACCACGAGAAAGCTTCGCGAAAATACGCGGCGCTTTGCCGTCGCACGCCAGGGTGTAGAGCATACGGGTAGACGCATACATACCCGAGTTACCCGCCGACAGCACCGCCGTCAGGATAACTGCGTTCATTACCGCTGCCGCAGAGAGCAGACCCGCGTGCTGGAATACCAGTGTGAACGGGCTGACGCTGATGTCTTTCACGTCGTTACGCAACAGACTCGGATCAGTGTATGGAATGATCAGGCTGATAATCAGAATGGCGAACACATAGAACAGCAGGATACGCCAGAACACCTGACGCACTGCGCGCGGAATGTTCTTCTCCGGATCTTCTGACTCACCCGCAGCAATACCGATCAACTCGGTACCCTGGAATGAGAAGCCGACGATCATCGCCACACCTATCATCGCCGCAAAGCCCCCGGCAAACGGCGCATCGCCCGTCGTCCAGTTACTCCAGCCTACCGGCTCTACGCCTTTGAAGATGCCGATGATCATCATCACGCCAACCACGATAAAGATAATCACGGTGGTGACTTTGATCAGCGAGAACCAATATTCCGCCTCACCAAATCCGCGCACGGAGATGTAGTTCAGCAAGAAAATGACGCACAGGAACAGCGCACTCCAGATCCAGCCTGGCGTGTCCGGGAACCACCAGCTCATCACCAGTTGCGCCGCCACAAGGTCAACCGCAATGGTTACGGCCCAGTTGTACCAATAGTTCCAGCCCAGCGCGAAGCCAAAGCCTTCTTCTACGTAGTTCTGACCGTAAGTCGAAAACGAACCGGAAACCGGCATATACGCGGCCAGTTCACCAAGACTGGTCATCAGGAAATACACCATCAGGCCAATCAAAATGTAGGAAAACAGCGCGCCGCCTGGGCCCGCCTGAGAAATCGTTGCACCGGATGCAACGAACAAACCTGTACCGATGGAACCACCAATGGCGATCATCGTCAGGTGGCGCGCCTTAAGTTCGCGACGTAACGCGGGCGCTTCTGTGGTTTTAATTTCGGAAACCATGTGAAAATGCTATCCATCCAAAAAATGAGGCGCGATTGTAGCAGACGAATGACATTCCTTCCGGCACAAATGCGCTGTTATAAGAGACCTTCATGATGAGCGGTCAGTTATAAGTAAAGCAGTAATGTCGCAGTAGCACAAAAGCGCACGCTGAGAGGCCGCACCTGGACGCAAAATAGGCGGTAACACAGGGAAAGTGGGCTATAGGAAATGGCTAAAAAGCGAAAAGAGTTGTTCTTGCTGTCTACCGGGATGTCGATTTTCTGTCTCTATCTCTTTGTGTCTGGCCTCTATATCAGTGTCCAGATTATTGAAGACTGGCGTTTGACACCCGATCACCTAACCGATACCTCCTGTTCTGCTTTCAGCGGTGTCCTGTTTTTCGCGGCTTGCTTACTGCTGGGAACCTTCACCGACTGGCGTACGAAAAAAAACAATCGGATCCATAACTGCATTTTTTATCTTTCCATTGTGTGTGTACTGCTTTTCCCAATATGGAGTGTAGTCATCACCGGTTTGCGCTTCAGCACGATTTCCCGTTACGACGATAACCCACAACTGGGTGTTTGCGAGATGAAAAGCGCTCGCGGCCATAAGATTGATATCTATGTATCGGATACAAACTGGTGTCGCGTGAATGGCTATGAAGTCAAACGCCCTGCGCCGGAGAAAGCGCCATGAAACCCAGGGCAAATCGCATCGCTCCCGACAAGGAACATAACGTTATGGAGTATGTGACAGCCATTGTTGTGATGCCCTGTCTGACACTGTTTGCGTTGTATCTGTTGCCGGATTATTTCCCGCTACTGCTCTTAACACAGGCACCAGACTTCATTTCAGTTTCGCTGCTGAAGGCTAACTTCGTCTGCTCAATTCCCGTACTGATGGCTGTATGCTGGTTATTTAATCAACAACTCTTTTTTACGCACACTGCAACACTGGCTGAAAAAACGGTAATACGCATTATTCTTGGTCTTACGCTGGCGCTGCTGCTCGTCGCCAACACGCTGATTTTCACCCTGCACTTTACCCTCTTCAGCCCGCAAAATTACGTGCGCTGCTGGGAACCCATGCCGTTCGCCACCTGGTACTACGCGAAAACTGCCGATATCTGCATGCAGCATGGGCTCGCCCCCATCCGGTTTCTTAGCTTTCCGGTTGAATGACGCAATAGCGTAAAAAACGCTGCAGCGCATTGGACAAATGTTTCTGCCGATGATGAATCCGCCACAAGGTGCGGTTCAAACCCGGTAATGGCACCGGCACTTCGACCAGTTTTCCGCTTTCCAGCTGCTCTTCAATCACCCGACGTGACAGGCAACTTATTCCCAGACCGTGGCGTACGGCATGCTTGATCGCCTCGGAATTGCCCAATTCCATCGCCATCTGGAATCTCGGTAAATGCGATAACAGCAGGTAATCAACAATTTCCCGCGTACCCGAGCCTCGCTCACGCAGGATCCAGGGCGCTGCCGCCAGTTGAGCCAGCGTCACCGGTCCCTGAACCAACGGAGACGTTGGCGCGGCAAATACCACCAGTTCATCTTCCAGCCACGGCTCAGAGATAATTTCCGTACTGTGGCAGGGTCCCTCAATAAGACCAATGTCCACACGAAAATCCAGTACCGCATTGATAACGTCCTGACTGTTGCCGACGCTCAGTTCCAGCGGCAAGTCGGGATAATCCTGCCGATAGCGGGCAATAACTGCCGGTAAAATGTAGTTACCAATGGTGCTGCTGGCATACACGCGAATGGCGCCATTATCTTCGCGAAACAGTTGCTCAATTTCGACGGTCTGCTCAAGCAACGCCAACGCACGGGGATATAACAGACGCCCGTGCTCGTTAACCACCAGCCGCTTCCCTACCCGGTCAAAGAGCTGAACGCCAAGCTGGCCTTCCAGATCGGTCAGCGCTGCGCTCACGGCAGACTGCGACAACGACAACATCACGGATGCCTGAGTTGTCGACCCGCTTTTCAGTACTTCGGTAAAGACTTCGAGTTGTCGCAGCGTGATGTGCATCGTCGTTTTCCACCCGGGCAGCGCCTGCTTACCACTTATAAAGATTAATTATAAATATATAATCAATTTTATTTTTAAACCAGTTCGCCGTACTCTTTTCTCCAACTAAAGGAGAAGGTTATGACAGAACTCACCTTACAGAATCATCGTCGTACAGTGTGGCATTTTCTTCCAGGGCTTGCCCTGAGCGCAGTAATCACTGGGGCTGCCCTGTGGGGTGGTTCCATTCCCGCCATCGGGGGGGCCGGATTCAGCGCCCTTACGCTGGCTATTTTGCTGGGGATGGTGATCGGTAATACGGTCTACCCGCAGATCTGGAAACAATGCGACGGCGGCGTGCTGTTTGCCAAACAACATTTATTGCGTCTGGGGATCATTCTCTACGGCTTTCGCCTGACCTTTTCGCAGATTGCGGATGTCGGCATCAGCGGTATTGTGATTGACGTATTAACGCTCTCCAGCACCTTTATGCTGGCGTGTTTTCTGGGGCAGAAAGTCTTTGGACTGGATCGCCACACCAGTTGGCTGATTGGCGCCGGGAGCAGCATTTGCGGCGCTGCCGCCGTACTGGCGACCGAACCGGTCGTGAAAGCTGAAGCCAGTAAAGTGACCGTTGCCGTTGCAACCGTCGTTATCTTCGGCACGCTGGCTATCTTTCTCTATCCGGCGATGTATCCGCTGCTGGCGCACTGGTTCAGCCCGGAAACGTACGGTATCTATATTGGGTCAACCATGCATGAAGTTGCGCAGGTGGTCGCGGCAGGACACGCGATTAACCCGGATGCGGAAAACGCAGCGGTCATTGCGAAAATGCTCCGTGTAATGATGCTAGCGCCATTCCTTATTCTGCTGGCTGCCCGTGTGAAACAGTTGTCACCTGCCAGCGGTTCGGAAAAAAGCAAAATCACCATTCCGTGGTTTGCGGTGTTGTTCATTGTGGTTGCCATCTTTAACTCATTCCACCTGTTACCGCAGGCGGTCGTGAGCATGCTGGTGACGCTGGACACCATTCTGCTGGCAATGGCGATGGCGGCACTGGGTCTGACCACCCACGTCAGCGCGTTGAAGAAAGCAGGTGCGAAACCGTTACTGATGGCGCTGGTGCTTTTCATCTGGTTAATCGTCGGCGGTGGCATGATTAACGTTGCGATCCATAGCCTGATGGCATAAACCACTACATCCTCCTCCTGTTAACCCGCTATCATTGGGAAATGCTTTTTCTCCCCTGTGGGGTTAACAGGAGTCTTTCATGAAATATATTGGAGCGCACGTCAGCGCTGCTGGCGGTCTGGCAAATGCCGCGATTCGCGCCGCTGAAATCGAGGCGACGGCATTTGCGCTTTTCACAAAAAATCAGCGTCAATGGCGCGCAGCACCGCTCACGACTGAAACCATTGATGACTTTAAAGCCGCCTGCGAGAAATACCACTTTTCCTCTGCGCAAATCCTCCCGCACGACAGTTACCTGATCAACCTCGGCCATCCGGTCAGCGAAGCGCTGGAAAAATCACGCGATGCGTTTCTTGATGAACTGCAACGCTGCGAGTTACTCGGACTCTCGCTCCTGAACTTCCACCCGGGCAGCCACCTGATGCAGATCCCTGAAGACGAGTGTCTGGCGCGCATTGCGGAATCCATCAATATTGCCCTGTCCCAAACCGAGGGCGTCACCACGGTGATTGAGAATACGGCTGGCCAGGGCAGCAATCTTGGCTTTAAGTTTGAACATCTGGCCGCCATCATTGATGGCGTGGAAGACAAGTCGCGCGTTGGCGTTTGTATTGATACCTGCCACGCTTTCGCCGCAGGCTACGATCTGCGCAGCGCCGCCGAGTGCGAAAAGACCTTTGCGGAGTTTGAACGCATTGTCGGGTTTAAATACCTGCGCGGCATGCATCTGAATGACGCCAAAAGCACCTTCGGTAGCCGCGTCGACCGCCACCACAGTTTAGGTGAAGGCAACATTGGTCACGATGCGTTCCGTTGGATCATGCAGGACAACCGTTTTGATGGTATTCCACTGGTTCTCGAAACCATCAACCCCGACATTTGGGCACAAGAGATTGCCTGGCTGAAGGCACAACAGACTGAACAAGCGGTAGCCTAGTCACCATCAAGCAATACATAACAAAAAGGGCAGAGAAATCTCTGCCCTTTTTATGCGAGTGTTATGCGAAGGAAATCAGGCGGCTTTTGCGACAGCCTCTGTTTCCGGGCGCTTCAGGAAAGCATATCCCAGACCCGCCACCAGCGTACCGGCAACGATAGCCATCAGATATCCCAGCACCGGCGTAATTGCCCCAGGAATCAGCAGAACAAACAGGCCGCCGTGGGGTGCCATCAGTTTCGCGCCGACCGCCATAGAGATAGCGCCAGTCAATGCGCCACCGACGATACAGCATGGCAGAACACGCATCGGGTCGCGCGCGGCGAAAGGAATCGCACCTTCAGTGATGAAGCACAGCCCCAGCACTAACGCGGCTTTTCCCCCTTCACGCTGCGCCATATCGAACTTACTCCGCGCAACCAGCGTCGCCAGTCCCAGCGCCAGCGGTGGAACCATCCCTGCCGCCATAATCGCCGCCATCGGCGCATAGGTTTGCGTACTGAGCAGGCCAACGCCAAACGCATAGGCCGCCTTGTTGACCGGCCCACCCATATCGGTACACATCATGCCACCCAGGATAGCGCCCAGCAGTACCGCATTCGCCGTCCCCATTGTTTGCAACCAGTGGGTCAACCCTTCCAGAATACCGGCAACGGGTTTACCGATGAGGTAGATCATCGCCAGACCGACCACCAGACTGGAAATTAACGGAATGATCAGGATAGGTTTCAACGCTTCCATGCTCTGCGGAAGCTTCAGCCGGGTGCTAATCAACTTCGCAATGTAACCGGCCAGGAAGCCAGCAATGATCCCGCCAATAAAGCCGGAACCGGTGCTCACAGCCAGCATACCGCCGATAAGGCCTGGCGTCAGACCCGGGCGATCCGCAATTGAGAAGGCGATGTACCCGGCGAGAACCGGCACCATCAGTGCGAAAGCCGAACCGCCGCCAATCTGCATCAGCGCCGCCGCCAGCGTCCCTTGTTCTTTAAATGCCTCGATACCAAATGCGAAGGACAACGCAATACACAATCCCCCCGCAACAACCATCGGCAACATGTAAGACACGCCGGTCAGCAGGTGACGGTACGCCCCCGCCCCTTCTTTCTTACCTTCCGTTCCTGCCGCCTGAGTATTGCCTGCGGGCTGATACGGCACGGCCTCAGCAACCGCTTTATCCAGTTCCTGCGCTGTTTTTTTCAGCGCCAGACCGGTCGACGTACGGTACATCGGTTTTCCCGCAAACTTGGCAAGGTCAACTTCAATATCCGCCGCCACGATCACCAGATCCGCCTGCGCCACCTCTTCCGGGGTGATAGCATTGCCCGCACCAACAGAACCACGGGTTTCAACTTTCACCCACCATCCACGTTTTTTCGCTTCGGTTTCAATGGCTTCTGCCGCCATAAACGTATGGGCGACGCCTGTCGGACACGCGGTCACCGCCACAACCCGTTTCGGACCGCTGGCAGCAACCGCAGGAGCCGCCGCTACCGGCGCGCTGTACGGTTTAGCATAGCCTTTCGCTTCGCTCAAAAACAGTTCCGGATGGGCGACAGCGCGTGCGATATCACCCAGCCAGACTTTTTTACCGTTCAGCGCACTGTCATTTGGCACGGTTTCGCCTAAGACGATGGCCAGTTCGGCATCATTCGGATTGTCGATAATTTCCAGTTTTGCTTTACGTGCCGCCGCTCCGAGCAGGGTTTTCGCCATATAAGCGCGAGCCTGGCCAAGATTAGCGTCAATAATCAGCAGCGTTTTCATTCTGCTTCTCCTGCTGTCAATTAAACGGTTGTAAGTCGACCCTCGCCATCATTGCGGCCAACTGAGGACGATCGGTGATGCCCACATTGCTTTGGCTTACGGCCAGGGCAGCAACCGCTGTCGCCAGACGTAACGTATGTTCACTGGACTCGCGCATCAGCAGGCCATAAATCAGACCGCCAACCATCGAATCCCCCGCGCCAACGGTACTCACCACTTCGACAGACGGTGGTTTAGCGATCCACTCACCTGACGCATTTACCCACAACGCGCCTTCTGCCCCCAGCGAAATCACCACGTGAGCGATCCCTTGTTCGCGCAGGGCATGTGCGGCGTCGATGACATCTTTCATTTCTGGCAGCTTACGGCCAGCCCAAATCTCCAGCTCACGGCGGTTAGGTTTTACCAACCAGGGTGCCGCTTTCAGCCCGGCGACTAATGCTTCACGACTACTATCAAAGATAATGCATGGACACTGACTGCGCAGGCGAGTCATCCAGTCAGTGAACGCCTCTGGGCTGACGCCGGATGGCAAGCTGCCGCTAACGCAAACCATGTCAAACTGACCCAACCAGCTTAGCGAATCATTAACGAAACGTTCCCAGTCGGTTGGCGTCACTTCAAAACCGGAGAAGTTGAAATCGGTCACTTCACCGTCTTTCTCGGTCAATTTGACGTTAATGCGGGTACGGCCCTGCACCACCTGGAATCGGTTAGCAATGCCCAGTTCGCTGAACAATTGCTGAAAGCCGTCCTGGTTATCTTTGCCCAGGAAACCGCCGACCGTGACATCGATACCTAAATCCTTCAATACCTTGGCGACATTGATGCCTTTACCCGCCGCATGCAGGCCCGTGGTCTTGACAAGGTTCACTTCGCCTCGTTCAATTTCCGGGCAAAAACCCACCAGGTCATACGCCGGATTCAGGGTGATGGTAGCAACACGTCTGCTCATTATGCGCCCTCCCCAAGACCTGCCGCGATGGCATCGCCAATCGCTTTCAGCGCCTGTTCAGCATCTGCCCCCTGGGCGGTAAAACGCAGGCGGTGGCCTTTTTTCACACCTAACGCAACCACTTTCATCAAACTGCGTCCATTCGCCGGTTTTCCGGTTCCATCAAGATTTGTCACGGTAATTTCACTATTAAATTGTTTAATGGTATTGACTAACAGGGTGCCAGGACGGGCATGTAAGCCGTGCTCATTGCGCACGACAAACTCCGCGTTCAGCACATCATCAGTCAATGCTTCATCGCTGGTCAGCAGCGCCAGCATTGTTGCGGCGTCCGCTTTCAGCAATCGGTCAGCTTTATTGTCCAACAGCAGATCGCCAAGACGCTTAAGGACCGCGACAGGCTGATCGTCGTTCATCGCGACAGTCACCAGCATGGCCGCCGACTCGCCCTGCACGTCAAATTCACGGGTTGCACGGCTGACGGCGATAGCGCTACGCACATTGCCTGTCGCGCTGTCATTCAGCCAGATACCCTGCCCCAGGTTCATGGGGTGCTCGTTGATCGTGTTCGCGACAAATGCCGCGTCCACTGCCCCTGCTTCTTTCAGACGCGCCGCATTGAGCGCCTGCAGCGTCAGCAGATCGCGGGCCTCGACGTCCAGCATCAGGGTTTCGTTATCAAGCTTCAGCTGTTCACTCTGCTTTTCTCCCATCAGCAATGCGCGCAGCTCGTCAGCCGTCGTGACTGATTTCAGCTGTTCAGCCACCGAATCATCACTCAGCACGTGCGTCAGTTGACGCAGCAGCCCGAGATGTTCATCGGAGCTGGCGGCAATACCAATCGCCACATAAGCGACCTGCCCTTCTCCCCAGGTCACGCCCTGCGGAAACTGAAACACCTGAACGCCGGTTTTCAACACCTGATCGCGTGTGTCCGTGGTGCCATGTGGAATGGCGATCCCATTACCGAGGAAGGTGGATGTCTGTTGCTCACGCGCCAGCATGCCAGCAACGTAACCCTCCGCCACATTGCCCGCCTGCACTAATGCGGCGGCAACCTGGCGAATGGCCTCTTCTTTGTTTCCGGCCTGCTTGCCCGGGTGAATATCCTGAACAGATAACTGGAACATGATTCTCCTCTCCTGCCGAATTGAAACGATTCAGCCATTATGAGAAAAAAGACGCTGATCTGGTTTATCATGAACAACAAGACAGCGCTGAAACGTTTCAATTAGTCTTGCTCTTTCTGCGTCAGCACGCAAGTAAAGTTACACATTTGATGATAAAAGTTAGATATAAACCACATTTCCATATCCTTGTTGCACGCATTGCTGACGCAAAACCCCACAGCGACACCCCCATTTCAGCAACGTCAGCACCAGGCATAAAAAGAGTGAAATGCCATTTTGATTTTTCGTGGCGATTTTGATTTAGGTATCTGTTTATTTTTTAACGAGCAGCGTAAACTCCGCGTCTCTTCACATTATTGATATAAAAACATGCATAACACCCCCGTTGCCGCCACCCCGAAAACGTTTGATCTGACGTCGTGGGCGTTTCTGTTCGTCGCGTTTCTCACCGGTATTGCCGGTGCGTTACAGACGCCGACGCTCAGCCTCTTTCTGACTGACGAAGTTCATGCCCGTCCGGCAATGGTTGGTTTCTTTTTTACCGGGAGCGCGGTGATCGGCATTCTGGTCAGTCAGTTTCTGGCGGGGCGTTCGGATAAGAAAGGCGATCGCAAAAGTCTGATCGTTTTTTGCTGCGCGCTGGGGATGCTGGCCTGTGTGTTGTTCGCCTGGAACCGCAACTACTTTATTCTGCTGTTTGTCGGCGTTTTCCTCAGTAGTTTTGGCTCGACCGCCAACCCGCAAATGTTCGCTCTTGCCCGCGAACATGCCGACAGGACCGGCCGTGAAGCCGTGATGTTCAGCTCCATACTCCGTGCGCAGGTTTCGCTGGCATGGGTGATAGGTCCGCCGCTGGCCTATGCGCTGGCGATGGGATTCAGCTTCACTGTCATGTATCTGAGCGCGGCGGTGGCGTTTATTGTCTGTGGCGTGATGGTATGGCTGTTTTTACCTTCCATGCGCAAAGAAGCGCCCCTTGGGACCGGTGCCCTGGAAGCCCCCCGCCGTAATCGTCGCGATACATTGCTGCTCTTTATTATTTGCACATTAATGTGGGGCACCAACAGTCTCTATATCATTAATATGCCGCTGTTTATCATCAACGAATTGCATCTGCCTGAGAAGCTGGCAGGCATCATGATGGGCACGGCGGCGGGGTTAGAGATCCCGACAATGCTGATCGCAGGATATTTCGCTAAACGACTGGGCAAACGTCTGCTGATGCGTATTGCTATCGTTGCCGGGTTCTGCTTTTACGCGGGGATGTTGCTGGCGCACTCTCCTGCGGTGTTGCTCGGCCTGCAATTGCTGAACGCCATTTATATCGGGATTTTGGGGGGTATCGGCATGCTCTATTTTCAGGATTTGATGCCGGGACAGGCAGGGTCAGCCACCACGCTCTATACCAATACGATTCGTGTCGGCTGGATTATTGCCGGTTCTCTGGCGGGCATTGCGGCAGAACTCTGGAGTTTTCATTCCGTATTTTGGTTCGCCCTGGTAATGATCGTCGTCACAATGGGCTGTCTGCTGCGTATTAAAGATGTTTAAGGCGCCGTAAGCGCTTCCAGCGTGATCAGAAACGTCATCGCCTGCTGCGCTGACTGCCCGCACATTTCTGCACTGGGTTGTAATCCCGCGCAGACTTTGGGGCGCAGCGGAGAAGCAAAAATCTTACAGCGCAGACGGTCGTCAAGCTGAATACAGGGAGTGTTCGCTGGCTTGCCGTCTGGCATGCCTGGGATGGGGCTGGAAATCGAAGGGGCCGTGCAACAGGCTCCGCAATCCGGACGGCATTCCATACTGTTTTCTCTTTTATTAACCACCGGATCGAAGGCAGCGAACAGTATCACCTTTTTTGCACCAGCAAAAGTGTGAATTCCGCTTGCCTGAATGACCGGGCGCGAGTAGTTTGACGCGATATTTTTGACATTCTTTACAACAGGATTTTTTCAATGCCAAGAGCGAACGAAATTAAAAAAGGTATGGTACTGAATTACAATGGCAAGCTGCTGATTGTAAAAGATATTGATATTCAGTCCCCTTCCGCCCGCGGTGCTGCAACACTGTACAAGATGCGTTTTTCCGATGTGCGTACTGGCTTGAAAGTGGAAGAACGTTTCAAGGGCGACGACATCGTGGATACCGTGACCCTGAGCCGTCGCGGCGTTGATTTCTCTTACGTCGATGGCAACGAATACGTGTTCATGGATAAAGAAGACTATACCCCGTATACCTTCACCAAAGATCAGATTGAAGAAGAGTTGCTGTTCGTCCCGGAAGGCGGCATGCCTGATATGCAGGTTCTGACCTGGGATGGACAACTGCTGGCGCTTGAACTGCCGCAGACGGTTGATCTGGAAATTGTTGAAACAGCACCAGGCATTAAAGGCGCTTCAGCAAGTGCCCGCAACAAACCCGCGACGCTGAGCACGGGTCTGGTGATTCAGGTTCCTGAATACCTGAGCGCCGGAGAAAAAATCCGCATCCATATTGAAGAACGTCGCTATATGGGCCGTGCTGACTGAGTCAGCAGCACCATAAATGCAAAAAAGGGACGGCGCATTCAGCACCGTCCCTTTTTTATTGTTGATTTACAGCAGATCGCGGAACTGCGTTTGTTTCAACGCCAGCTCAACCCCACGAACCTCAGCCAGCCCTTTCAGACGGCCAATCGCGGAGTAACCTGGGTTGGTTTTCTTGTGCAGATCGTCAAGCATCTGATGGCCATGATCCGGGCGCATCGGAATGGGGCGCAGATCGCCCGCCTTCTTACGACGCTGTTCTTCCGTCAGAATCGCCGTAACCACGGCAACCATATCGACGTCGCCCTGCAGATGCGCGCCTTCATGGAAGGTTTTCGGATTATCTTCGCGGCACGTGGAACGCAGGTGGGTAAAATGAATACGATCGCCGAAGGTTTCAATCATTTTCACCAGATCGTTGTCAGCACGTACACCGTAAGAACCGGTACACATCGTAAAGCCGTTGTGAATGCTGTCGACAGTCTCTTTCAACCACTGCATGTCCTCAATGGTAGAGACAATACGCGGCAGACCAAGGATTGGGCGCGGCGGATCGTCCGGATGCACCGCCAGTCGTACACCCGCCTCTTCCGCAACCGGTACGATTGCGCGCAGGAATACCGCCATGTTGTCACGCAGATCGTCTTTGCTGATGCCATCATATTCCGCCAGGCGCGCGCGGAACTGGTCCAGCGTGTAGCCTTCTTCAGCGCCCGGTAAACCGGCGATAATATTGCGCGTCAGCTTCTCAATATCCGCTGCGGTCATGGCATTGAAGTACGCCAGCGCCTGGCGCTGCTCTTCTTCTGTGTAATCGGCCTGCGCGCCTTCACGTTTCAGAATGTGCAGTTCAAACGCGGCAAAAGCAATCTGGTCGAAGCGCAACGCTTTAGAGCCGTCCGGCAACTGATATTCAAGGTCGGTACGCGTCCAGTCGAGGATCGGCATGAAGTTGTAACACACGGTATCAATCCCGCACGTTGCCAGGTTACGGATACTCTGCTGATAGTTTGCAATCCACGTCTGGTACTGCCCGGAGCGGGTTTTGATGTCTTCGTGTACTGGAATACTTTCCACCACCGACCAGGTCAACCCTTTCTCCGCCAGAATCGCCTGACGCTTTTGAATTTCTTCGACTGGCCACACTTCACCATTCGGAATGTGGTGCAATGCGGTCACAACGCCCGTTGCGCCAGCCTGACGCACATCATCAAGTGATACCGGATCGTTAGGTCCGTACCAACGCCAGGTTTGTTCCATTGCTTCACCTCACAAGTTGTTATACCAAATTAATTTATCTGCATGACGACTACCATACATGCATCTCGCCAATGATCAATACAGTACCCATGTTTGATTGATCCAGCTCACATTCCCCGGATAAATACGGCATACCAATTTAACTTGCTGTCATATAACTTTACACTGATGTTGTTAATTTATGGTTAATCAGGTGTGCGCTTAATGACTACTATTGCTTCCGTTCGACTTCCGGAAAATGTGCTATTGCCACAATACGATCGCCAGCAGTTGCAAACGCGGATCGTCCATTTTGGCTTTGGCGCTTTTCACCGTGCCCATCAGGCGTTACTGACGGACAGGGTTCTGAATTCACACGGCGGAGACTGGGGAATCTGTGAGGTAAGCCTGTTTAGCGGCGATCAATTGATGAGCGACCTGCGCGCGCAAGATCACCTCTATACCGTGCTGGAGAAAGGCGCACACGGCAACCAGGCCATTGTTATCGGCGCCGTTAATGAGTGTCTGAACGCAAAACTGGATTCACTCGCCGCGATTATCGAAAAATTTTGTGAACCGCAGGTGGCGATCGTTTCACTGACAATCACCGAAAAAGGCTACTGCATCGATCCGGCGACCGGTTCACTGGACGAGACAAACGCTCGTATCCTCCACGATATGCAGAACCCGTCGGAACCCCACTCGGCACCGGGTATTCTCGTTGAAGCCCTGCATCGCAGACGCGAGCGCGAGCTGAAGCCCTTTACCGTACTTTCGTGCGATAACATCCCGGACAACGGCCATGTAGTGAAAAACGCCGTGCTGGGCATGGCGGCAAAACGTTCTACAGAACTGGCAAAATGGATTGCGGAACAGGTCAGTTTTCCTGGCACGATGGTCGACAGAATTGTGCCTGCCGCCACCCCCGAATCTCTGGAAGAAATTACCCGCGAACTGGGCGTGCCGGATCCCTGCGCAATCAGCTGTGAGCCTTTCATCCAGTGGGTAGTCGAAGACAACTTTGTCGCCGGTCGCCCGCAGTGGGAAGCCGCTGGCGTGCAGATGGTGGCGGATGTTCTGCCGTGGGAACAGATGAAATTACGCATGCTGAATGGCAGCCACTCGTTTCTGGCCTATCTCGGTTATCTGGCGGGGTTCCGGCACATCAGCGACTGCATGCAGAACAGCGCATTTCGCGAGGCGGCATACCGTTTGATGATGCAGGAGCAGGCGCCGACATTGCGCATCACGAATGTTGATCTTGCGCAGTATGCCGACAGCCTGCTCGAACGCTTTGCTAACCCGGCGCTGAAACACAAAACCAGGCAGATAGCGATGGACGGCAGCCAAAAGCTGCCTCAACGCATGCTGGAAGGTGTTCGCGTGCATTTGGCACGTCAAACTGAATGGCCGTTATTGGCGCTGGGCATCGCTGGCTGGATGCGTTATGTCAGCGGGGTGGATGATGCAGGCGCGCCAATTGATGTTCGCGACCCGATGAGCGAAAAGATCCGCGCCATTGTTGAAAACAGTAGTGACACGCAAAGAGTGACCGCGTTACTTTCATTACACGAAATTTTTGCGGCCGACCTCGTGCAAAACCCACAATTTGTGCGGGTGATTGAACACGCCTGGCAACGTATCTCGCAACAAGGGGCGCATCAGGCCATCATCGATACGTTAAAAAATTAACTATTTCTGCCATTAATGCGGGTGATGAGTTTCTTCACCCGCTCTCCTCTTCTCTTTTTCTCTTTTTTTCGCCAGGATGACGGGAAACCGTTAAGGTATCGAATCATTCTGGAGCAGATGTGACCAAAACCAACCTCATTACCGGTTTTCTCGGTAGCGGAAAAACCACTTCCATTCTTCATCTATTAGCGAATAAAGACCCGGCGGAAAAATGGGCGGTGCTGGTCAATGAGTTTGGCGAAGTCGGCATCGATGGCGCCCTGCTCGCCGACAGCGGCGCGCTGTTGAAAGAGATCCCTGGGGGTTGCATGTGTTGCGTTAACGGTCTGCCAATGCAGGTTGGGCTGAATACCCTTCTGCGTCAGGGTAAACCCGATCGATTGCTGATTGAACCCACAGGGCTTGGACATCCCAAACAGATTCTGGATTTGCTCACCGCCCCTGTTTATGAACCGTGGATTGATCTTCGCGCCACGCTTTGCGTCCTTGATCCACGCCTTTTATTGGATGAAAAAAGCGTGACCAACGAGAACTTTCGCGATCAGCTGGCGGCAGCCGATATCATTGTGGCCAACAAGTCCGATCGCGCCACGCCCGAAAGCCAGGCTGCGCTGCACGCCTGGTGGCAACAGTATGGCGGTCATCGTCAGTTGATTCATACCGAACAGGGGAAAATAGAGGGCCATTGGCTGGACTTACCCCGGCTAAACCGGGCAGAACTGCCCTCCAGTGCCGCACACGCCCACCAGCATGCTGACAAAAAGGGGCTTGCGGCGCTGAGTTTACCGGCGCAACAACGCTGGCGTCGTAGCCTGAACAGTGGTCAGGGCCACCAGGCCTGCGGCTGGATTTTCGATGCGGATACCGTATTTGACACCATCGGTCTGCTGGAATGGGCTCGCCTTGCGCCTGTTGCGCGCGTCAAAGGCGTGATGCGTATAAAAGAAGGATTGGTACGCATTAACCGCCAGGGGGATGACCTGCACATTGAGACGCAAAATGTCGCGCCGCCAGACAGCCGAATTGAGCTTATCACCAGCGTGGATACCGACTGGAATGCGCTGCAGACGGCATTGTTGAAGCTTCGTTTAGCTGAAAACGCGTAAGGTTGCCTCCGATTTTTTGAACGGCGAAACGATGATGAAAACCCGGTATCCCCTCATATTCCTGCTGAATCTTGCTGGACTGGCGTTGTTTTTATCATGGTATCTGCCTGAAAATCACGGGGTCTGGGCCTCCCTCGACGTCGAGGTCTTTCGTTTTTTCAACCACAAGCTGGGTGAAAATCGCCTATTCCTGTGGGGGGTCGCCATTACCAACAATCGGGCGTTCGATGGCTGTTCGCTGCTGGCGATGGGTTGTCTGATGTTGCGCTTTTGGTTAAAAGAGACGTCAGCGGGCCGTCGGCAGATCGTCATTATGGGTCTGGTGATGCTGTTAACTGCCGTCGTGCTAAATCAGCTTGGTCAGACGCTTATTCCGGTTAAACGCGCCAGTCCGACGCTCACATTTGATAATATCTATCGCGTGAGCGAGTTGTTGCATATTCCCACCAAGGATGCCTCCAGAGACAGTTTTCCCGGCGATCATGGAATGATGCTGCTTATTTTTTCCGCATTTATGATGCGATATTTCGGAAAAACCGCAGGCATTACCGCCCTTATTATATTTGTGGTTTTTGCTTTTCCTCGTGTGATGATTGGCGCCCACTGGCTGACAGATATCGTCGTGGGTTCGCTCACGGTGGTACTGATTGGATTACCGTGGTGGTTAATGACGCCATTAAGCGATCGCGTTATTTTCTTATTTGATCACTACCTCCCCGGCGAAAACAAACAAATTTTAAACAAATAACTCACAGTAATTAACATTATCATCAGGGAATATTCTTATCTCCTGAGAGTGAATCTGGATAATTCATCACTGAAACTATCATCCAAAGGGTCATCACATTCCCTTTATAAATTAGTTAATTGCCTATTTTTTACCCCAACTGTACTTAATTTGTTCAATCCCGTTTTTTCACTTTCCGTATCACTTTTTCTTATAAAAAATCACGTAAATTCGCTCGCAATAGCAGGAGTGATCGGGTAATCTCGAACTCGTTTTGCCTCGCCTGGTCATTATCTCGTTATGAATAAAATTGTGCGTTCTGCCACAGTTTTGACCTTAAGGAATTGTTTCATCATGCGTAGGTAATTAGTCTCGTCACGTTTGGCATTTTTTATAACGATATTTATCGTTAAGGACTTCAAGGGAAAACAAACAAAATGGTCAGATCTCAACCGATTTTGAGATATATCTTGCGGGGAATTCCCGCGATAGCAGTGGCGATTCTGCTCTCTGCATGTACGACAACGAACACCGCGAAAAATATGCATTCTGAGACGCATGCTGTGGGTAATGGAGATAACTCTTCACTGCAAGCCTCTCAGGATGAATTTGAAAATATGGTTCGTAACCTCGATGTGAAATCGCGGATTATGGATCAGTATGCTGACTGGAAAGGTGTGCGTTACCGCCTTGGCGGCAGCACCAAAAAAGGCATTGATTGTTCCAGCTTTGTACAACGTACATTCCGCGAGCAATTTGGTTTAGAGCTTCCACGCTCAACCTACGAGCAACAGGAGACGGGTAAATCCGTTTCGCGCAGTAATCTGCGCACCGGCGATCTGGTGCTGTTCCGGGCAGGTTCAACCGGTCGTCATGTCGGTATTTACATCGGCAACAACCAGTTTGTTCATGCTTCAACCAGCAGCGGCGTGATTATTTCCAGTATGAACGAGCCTTACTGGAAAAAACGTTACAACGAAGCGCGCCGGGTTCTGAGCCGCAGTTAACCGTTCGTTTGAAAGCTATCCCTTGGCTATCCTGACGAGACACATAAAAAAGCACTGCAGACGCAGTGCTTTTTTTTGCGCTGTAGTAATGCCCCGCAGAAAAGTATGACTATCACCGGTGTTCCAGGCTATAGTCTTGTAAATCAATTAGTTTAATATTAAGCGGCCCTATCAGGTAAACCAGGAACTATGTTCACAAGCGCCTCCTCGTCCGGTAGAAAAATCCTGTTCACCTGTGTAGCGACGGGGGTTGTGGTCGCCTTGCTCATCAGTAGCCTGCAGTTTTTAATGTCATGGCACAAACGCGAAGTCAAATACGACACGCTGATTTCAGATGTACAACACTACCTGGTGAGCTATTTTGCCGACCTCAAAGCCACCACCGACCAGCTCCAGCCGCTGACCTTAAATTCCTGTCAGCACGTCGCCGCTGATCTGACCTCCCGCGCGGCATTTAGCCTTAACGTACGCGCCTTTTTGCTCATCAAAGAGAATAAAGCATTCTGCTCCTCAGCCACCGGGCCGATGAACACAGCGCTTAAAGCACTGGTGCCAGCCCTCGACACACGTAAAAAAATCGATATGGCCCTATTGCCTGGCACCCCAATGATGCCGGACAAACCCGCAATGGCGATTTGGTACCAGAATCCGTTGTTACCGGAAAGCGGGGTATTCACCTCACTCAATATCAATCTGACGCCGTACCTGCTGTACACCTCCCGACAGGAAGATTTTGACGGAATCGCACTGATTGTGGGCAATACCGCCCTCTCAACGTTTTCTAGTCATTTAATGACATTAAACGAGCTGACAGACACGCCAACACGTGAGGCCGCGGTGAAAGGCGTCCCCCTGAAGATTCGCCTGTACGGCAACAGCTGGACCTATACCGACTTGTGGTATGCCCTGATGCTTGGGTGTATGGGGGGGATCGTTGCGGGCTTGCTCTGCTATTACATCAACTCTATTCGAATGCGCCCCGGAAAAGAGATTCTGACGGCCATCAAGCGCAATCAGTTTTATGTGGTTTACCAACCCGTCGTAGAGACGAAAACCCTGAAGGTTACCGGTCTGGAAGTGCTCTTACGCTGGCGACATCCGACGGTCGGTGAAATTCCGCCTGATGTCTTCATCCATTATGCAGAAGCGCAGCAATTGATTGTGCCGCTGACGCAACACCTGTTCGAGTTGATTGCCCGCGACGCGCCTACATTGCAAAAAGTACTCCCCGTCGGCGCGAAGTTTGGCATCAATATTGCCCCGGACCATCTGCACAGCGAGAGCTTTAAAGAAGATATTCGCCGCCTGGGTGCGTCCTTACCTCGGCATCATTTTCAGGTAGTACTGGAAATGACCGAACGCGACATGCTCAAACACCAGGAAGCCACGAAACTGTTTGAATGGCTGCATGCCGCAGGATTCGAAATTGCCATTGATGATTTCGGGACAGGCCATAGCGCGCTTATTTATCTGGAACGCTTCACGCTGGACTACCTGAAAATCGATCGGGGCTTCGTCAATGCCATTGGTACGGAAACCGTCACCTCTCCGGTGCTGGATGCCGTCCTGATGCTAGCTAAACGCCTGAATATGCTTACCGTCGCAGAAGGCGTTGAAACCCCTGAGCAGGCAAAATGGCTACGCGACCACGGTGTTAATTTCCTCCAGGGATACTGGATAAGCCGACCTTTACCGCTGGACGATTTCTTACTCTGGCTTGCCGTTTCCCCTACGCCCAGGTGGTAACGGCAACCTGCTGCGTCGAATGGATTCACAATGCGCGCTACGTCACTTATTATTCAGTCATGACGCTTGCCGGACAGTGGCAGGTGCTGAAAAGAGGAAATCACGCCTAAATGATGACTCGCGTAATCGTGTTGTTTGTCGCCCTGTTGAGTTTCGGCGTTCAGGCTCAGGCCATCAAAGAAAGTTACGCCTTTGCCGTATTGGGTGAGCCGAAATACGCCTTCAACTTTGAACACTTTGATTATGTGAATCCCGCCGCACCGAAAGGCGGCCAAATGACGCTGTCTGCCGTTGGCACATTTGATAACTTCAATCGTTACTCGATGCGTGGAAACCCGGGTGTTCGCACCGATTCGCTTTATGACACGCTGTTCACCACTTCTGACGACGAACCCGGCAGCTACTACCCGCTGGTTGCTGAAAAAGCCCGTTACGCGGACGATTATTCGTGGGTGGAAATCGCCATCAATCCACGCGCACGTTATCATGATGGTTCTCCGATCACCGCCAGCGACGTGGCATTCACCTTCCACAAATTTATGACCGAAGGCGTACCGCAGTTCCGCCTGGTATACAAAGGGACGACCGTCAAAGCCATAGCGCCCCTCACCGTGCGCATTGAGCTCGCCAAACCCGGCAAAGAAGATATGCTCAGTCTGTTTTCTTTACCCATCATGCCGGAAAAATTCTGGAAAAATCACAAACTCAGCGACCCGCTCTCTTCCCCTCCGCTGGCCAGCGGCCCGTACCGCATCACCCAGTGGAAAATGGGCCAGTATATTGTCTATTCACGCGTTAAAGATTACTGGGCGGCCAGTCTACCGGTAAACCGCGGGCGCTGGAATCTCGATACCATTCGCTATGACTACTACCTGGATGACAATGTGGCGTTCGAAGCGTTTAAAGCCGGAGCGTTTGACCTGCGACTGGAAAATGATGCTAAAAACTGGGCAACCCGTTACACCGGTAAAAATTTCGCCAATCATTACATCGTCAAAGAAGAACAGAAGAATGAGTCCGCGCAGGACACCCGCTGGCTGGCGTTTAACATTCAGCGCCCGGTGTTTCAGGAAAGGCGTGTGCGTGAAGCCATCACCCTCGCCTTTGATTTTGAATGGATGAATAAGGCATTGTTTTATAATGCCTGGAGCCGCACAAGCAGCTATTTCCAGAATACCGAATATGCCGCCAGCCAGTATCCCGATGCGGATGAGTTAGTCCTGCTCGCCCCGATGAAAAACGATCTGCCGCCAGAAGTCTTCAGCCAGATTTACCATCCTCCTGTGTCTCGTGGAGATGGTTACAATCGTGAAAATCTGCTGAAAGCCGGAGAATTGCTCACTCAGGCGGGATGGATCCTAAAAGGACAACAGCGCATCAGCAGTACCACCGGTAAACCGCTGACGTTTGAACTTCTGCTTCCGGCGGGGGGAAACAGCCAGTGGGTTCTGCCCTTCCAGCACAATCTGCAACGCCTGGGCATTACGATGGAGATCCGCCAGGTCGACAATTCGCAAATCACCAATCGCATGCGCAGCCGCGACTATGACATGATGCCGAGGTTGTGGCGCGCCATGCCGTGGCCCAGTTCCGATCTGCAAATCTCCTGGGCCTCTGAGTATATTGATTCCAGCTATAACTCTCCCGGTGTGCAGAGTCCGGTGATTGATAAGCTGATTGCGCAGATCATTGCCGCTCAGGGCAATAAAGCCAAACTGGTTCCGCTGGGGCGGGCGCTGGATCGGGTGCTGACATGGAATTACTACATGCTGCCGATGTGGTATATGGCAGAAGACAGACTGGCCTGGTGGGACAAATTCTCCCATCCGGCTATCCGTCCCATTTATACCATTGGGCTGGACACCTGGTGGTATGACGTCAATAAAGCCGCGAAACTTCCGGCGGCCAGACGACAAGGAGAATAAATGGGCGCCTATCTGATTCGACGCTTGTTGCTGGTGATCCCCACGCTCTGGGCCATCATTACCATCAACTTTTTTATCGTGCAGATTGCGCCAGGAGGGCCGGTTGACCAGGCCATTGCCGCGATTGAATTCGGTCAGTCAGGCGCACTGCCCGGTACTGGAGGCGAAGGTTTACGCGCCAGCCACGCGCAGACCGGGGTTGGCAATATCAGCGACAGCCAATACCGCGGCGGTCGCGGGCTTGACCCTGAGGTGATTGCCGAAATTACACGGCGTTACGGCTTTGATAAACCGCTTCACGAACGTTACTTCACCATGTTGTGGAACTACGTTCGCTTTGATTTTGGCGACAGCCTGTTTCGCAGCGCTTCCGTGTTGACGCTCATTAAAGACAGCCTGCCCGTCTCCATCACGTTGGGCTTATGGAGTACGCTCATCATCTATCTGGTGTCGATACCGCTGGGCATCCGTAAAGCGGTCCATAACGGCAGCCGGTTTGATGTGTGGAGCAGCGCCTTTATCATCATCGGCTACGCCATCCCAGCGTTCCTGTTCGCCATTCTTTTGATTGTTTTCTTTGCCGGCGGCAGCTACTACGACCTCTTTCCGCTGCGGGGTTTGGTCTCCGCCAATTTTGACTCGTTGCCCTGGTATCAGAAAATCACCGATTATCTTTGGCATATCGCGTTGCCGGTGCTGGCGACCGTAATTGGCGGTTTTGCCGCCCTGACCATGCTAACAAAGAACTCGTTTCTCGATGAGGTTCGCAAACAGTATGTTGTCACGGCGCGCGCCAAAGGCGTCAGCGAAAACAACATTTTGTGGAAGCACGTTTTCCGTAACGCCATGCTGCTGGTCATTGCCGGTTTTCCGGCCACATTTATCAGCATGTTTTTCACTGGCTCGCTGCTGATTGAAGTGATGTTCTCATTAAATGGGCTGGGATTGCTGGGCTATGAAGCGACCGTGTCCCGTGACTATCCGGTGATGTTTGGCACGTTGTATATTTTCACCCTGATCGGCTTGCTGCTGAACATCCTCAGCGATATCAGCTATACGCTGGTTGATCCACGCATTGATTTTGAGGGACGCTAATGCCGCGATTAAGCCCTGTAAACCAGGCCCGCTGGGCGCGTTTTCGCCACAATCGTCGGGGCTACTGGTCACTGTGGATTTTCCTTGTGCTCTTCAGCCTGAGTTTATGCTCTGAGCTCATAGCCAATGATAAACCGCTGTTGATTCGCTATGACCAGAGCTGGTATTTCCCGCTGGTGAAGAATTACAGTGAAAGCGATTTTGGCGGACCGTTTGCGACTCAGGCGGACTATCAGGACCCCTGGCTGCAACAGCAGCTTGAACAGCGGGGTTGGGTTCTGTGGGCACCGGTCAGATTCGGCGCCAACAGCATTAACTTTGCGACCAAACAGCCCTTCCCGTCGCCACCGTCAACGCAAAACTGGCTGGGAACCGATGCCAACGGCGGCGATGTGCTGGCGCGGATCCTGTATGGCACGCGCATCTCCATCTTATTCGGGCTGATGCTCACCCTTTGCTCCAGCATCATGGGGGTTCTGGCCGGTGCCTTGCAGGGATACTACGGGGGAAAAGTCGATCTGTGGGGGCAGCGTTTAATCGAAGTCTGGTCTGGAATGCCAACGCTGTTTCTGATTATTCTCCTCTCAAGCGTCGTGCAACCCAATTTTTGGTGGTTACTGGCGATTACGGTGATCTTTGGCTGGATGAGTCTTGTCGGGGTGGTGCGCGCGGAGTTTTTGCGTACCCGCAATTTCGATTACATTCGCGCAGCACAGGCGTTAGGCGTCAGCGATCGCAGTATCATTCTGCGTCATATGCTGCCCAATGCGATGGTCGCCACGCTGACCTTTATCCCCTTTATTTTGTGCAGCTCAATTACCACACTGACATCGCTCGATTTTCTGGGGTTTGGTTTACCGCTGGGATCGCCCTCGCTCGGTGAATTACTCCTGCAAGGCAAAAATAACCTGCAGGCGCCGTGGCTGGGGATCACCGCGTTCTTGTCGGTGGCGGTGCTACTGTCGCTGCTGATTTTTATTGGCGAAGCCGTGCGCGACGCGTTTGATCCCAACAAGGCGGTATAGCATGACGCAACCTCTGTTAGCGATAGATCGTTTATCGGTCGGTTTTAGCAAGCAAGGGATCGTACGCACGGTGGTCAACGATGTCTCTCTGTGCGTTGAGGCAGGCGAAACGCTGGCGCTGGTTGGCGAGTCAGGCTCGGGGAAAAGCGTCACCGCGCTGTCTATTTTACGCCTGCTGCCTTCCCCACCCGCAGTATACCTTGCCGGCGATATTCGTTTTCATGGCGAGTCGCTGCTGCATGCCAGCGAGCACACCCTGCGCGGCGTGCGCGGGAATAAGATTGCCATGATTTTCCAGGAGCCAATGGTGTCGCTCAATCCCCTGCACTCCCTGGAAAAGCAGCTCTATGAGGTGCTATCTTTACACCGGGGTATGCGTCGGGAAGCCGCCAGAGGCGAAATCCTGAGCTGTCTGGATCGCGTTGGCATTCGTCACGCCGCACGGCGACTGGGAGATTATCCACACCAGCTCTCCGGCGGCGAGCGTCAGCGCGTGATGATCGCCATGGCGCTATTAACCCGACCGGAGCTGCTGATTGCCGATGAGCCGACTA
The DNA here is from genome assembly GCF_016811995.1 of Citrobacter sp. R56. Taxonomy (GTDB): domain Bacteria; phylum Pseudomonadota; class Gammaproteobacteria; order Enterobacterales; family Enterobacteriaceae; genus Citrobacter_D; species Citrobacter_D enshiensis. Next base: position 1,594,338 of record NZ_CP069159.1, on the reverse strand, counting down.
CGGCGCTGGACGTCTCGGTACAGGCGCAAATCCTGCAGCTGTTACGTGAATTGCAGCGCGAGTTGAATATGGGAATGCTGTTTATTACCCATAATCTGAGCATTGTGAAGAAACTGGCCGACACCATCGCCGTTATGCAAAACGGCCAATGCGTGGAGCAAAACCGCGCACAGCCGTTGCTCAGTGCTCCCACCCATCCGTACACACAAAAATTGTTAAACAGCGAGCCGTCTGGCGATCCGGTGCCGTTATCCGCCCAACAGGCCCCGCTGCTCGAAGTCAGTCAACTCCGCGTCGCCTTCCCGATTCGTAAAGGAATTCTAAAACGCGTTGTCGACAATAACGAAGTGGTAAAAAACGTCAGTTTCAGTCTGCAACCTGGAGAAACTCTGGGACTGGTGGGTGAATCCGGCTCAGGCAAAAGTACCACCGGCCTGGCGCTGTTGCGGCTAATCACCTCGCAGGGTCGCATTGTGTTTGATGGTCAGCCGCTGCATAACTTAAGCCGCCGCCAGCTTTTACCGGTGCGTCACCGCATTCAGGTGGTCTTTCAGGATCCGAACTCTTCCCTGAATCCACGGCTAAGCGTTTTGCAAATTATCGAAGAAGGGTTACGCGTCCACCAGCCAGCGCTTTCAGCGCAACAACGCGAACAGCAGGTCATATCGGTGATGGCGGAGGTCGGTCTGGACGGCGAAACCCGTCATCGCTACCCCGCAGAGTTTTCCGGCGGCCAACGTCAGCGAATTGCTATCGCCAGGGCGTTAATTTTAAAACCCTCGCTGATCATTCTCGACGAACCTACCTCTTCACTAGATAAGACTGTCCAGGCGCAAATCCTGGCGCTATTGAAGTCGCTGCAGCAAAAGCATCGCCTGGCCTATATTTTCATTAGCCACGATCTGCACGTTGTGCGCGCGTTGTGCCATCAGGTGATTGTGCTGCGACAAGGAGATGTTGTAGAGCAAGGGCCATGCGAGCAGGTGTTTACCGCACCGCAGCAAGCGTATACGCGTCAGTTGCTCGCGCTAAGCTGACGCTCAAAATGGATTGTTGTTTGAAAAAGGCTCGGCAATGGCAACACCAAAATTTTTCAGGCGACAGGTCGCGGCGAACTCATCCTGACGGTTAACGAACAGGCACGGTTCGCCTTCGCATTCCAGTACAGAACAAGGGACTTCAATATCGCTCAGCGCCTGGCTGAGTTTATGCATCACCGGCCATGCGCTGTCGCCATCCGGACTCAGTAATTTAAGCGCCACCAGGCTGTTTTCCGTGCTCTGGCCATTCTGCGGAATCGGTTCAACTTTCGAACCTGCAAAACCCGCTGACCAACGATAGTTCTGTGGCAAGCGATGAACGATTGAGAGCTGTAATGTATTCACTTTTATTCCCCGGAAGCACAATAACTTCACAATTTATTTACATCCATTTTAACACATCATTGACAACCCGTCCTTAAACGGATCGAAAACGCCGGTATCCACGACTCGTGCGGCTTATACTGCCGATTGTTAAAATATTATTGACCGGTGCGGACAGATTTGCGGGCTATATGTACCCGTTTCTGCGATCTAACTCAACCTTTTTAACTACAATGATGTGACTTTTTACATAAATTGATTTTACATAAAATAAACATCTTTGGGTTGAATGAGCGATTTGAGGTTGATGTACATCAACAAAGGGAGCCTTACAGCTCCCATGTTGTGCATTTTATCACCTTTTTTTCGGGCGACTTGCGTAGAGGTAGAAAAGGATCGAGCCGGTTGCACAAAATGCAATCGACCAAATCATTGGCCAGGCCGAGTTAAACGTCGCCAGCGACAGCAGCGCGCCAACAATAGCGCCGATGCCGAAACGGAAAGTCCCTGCCAGTGAAGAGGCGGTTCCCGCCATGTGGGGGAATTCATCCAGAATGACGGCCATCGCGTTGGATGACACCATCGAAACACATCCCACAAACGCCGCGACCCCCACGACCAGCGCCCAGAAACCGAACCCGAACAGCGCGCTCAAAACCAGCCAGCCCGCCATCACAAACTGGATCCATAACCCGGTACGGAACATGTTTAATGCCCCGACCCGGCGCACAAATCGGCTATTAATAATCGTCATCACAAATAAGAACACGATGTTCAGCGCGAAGTAATAGCCAAAATGTTGTGGAGAGACGTGATTTACCTCGATGTAGACAAACGGCCCGGCGCTGAGGAAGGAGAACATCCCGGCGAAACTAAAGCCGCTGGCCAGCATGTAACTCAGCACGCGTTTATGACGAAACAGCGAGGCAAAGTTCCCCATGGTCGTGCGCAGACGGAAAGGCTGACGGCGCTCAACGGGAAGCGTCTCTTTAATCAGCGTGAAGATCATGACGGACGCCAGAATCGCCGCCACCGCCAGGATCCAAAAGATGTAGTGCCAGCTCAACCACACCAGCACCCACCCGCCGACAATCGGCGCCATCAACGGCGCAATGGTCGTCACCAGCATGACGAACGACATCATGCGCGAGAACTCTTCTTTCGGGTAGATGTCGCGCATCAGAGCATTGATCACCACACTCGCCGCTGCCGCCGCCAGACCGTGGAAGAAACGCATGACAATCAGTTGATCAATGGTTTGCGCCAGCGCGCAGGCCACCGCCGCCGCTGCAAAGATCAGTGTCCCTCCGAGGATCACCGGTTTACGCCCAAGGCTGTCCGCCATTGGGCCGTAGATCAACTGCCCCACCGCGAACCCCAGAATATAGGTACTGAGCGTCATCTGCGCGCTACCCGCGGGCACGCCAAACTGTTCGGAGATAACCGGCAGCGCAGGGAGATACATATCAATCGACAATGGCATCAGCATGGCCAACAGGCCAAGGATAAAGACAATGGCAAATGATGAGTGCTGTCGGGTGGTCACAAAGAGACTCCTGAATTTAGTTAGCTGGAGGTTAAAACCTGGCCACAAGGTTTAGCCAACGCTGGCAATTTCTGCTTCTGTCAGAGGGCGGTATTCACCCGGCTCCAGATCAGCATCCAGTACGATCGCGCCGATACGTTCACGGTGCAGTTCCACAACGTGATTTCCGACAGCGGCAAACATACGTTTTACCTGGTGATAGCGCCCCTCACTGATCGTCAAACGCACCTGCGTTGGCGTGATCACCTCAAGCATCGCAGGTTTAGTGAGATCTTTCTCATTATGTAGCTGAACACCATGTGCAAATTGTGCGGCAGTCTCCTCTGCCACCGGTGATTCCAGCGTCACCAGGTAGGTTTTTTCGCAATGATGACGTGGGGATGTGATCCGATGCGACCACTGTCCGTCATCCGTCATCAGCACCAGCCCGGTGGTATCAATGTCCAGACGCCCTGCCGCATGCAGTTTATGCGCAACCGGTTCATCAAGAAAATAGAGTACCGTCGGATGATCCGGATCCTCCGTCGAGCAGACATAGCCCTGCGGTTTATTCAGCATGAAGTAGCGCGGTCCATTTTGCTGAACCAGCGAATTGCCGTCATATTCTACGGCATGTTCTGGCAGCAGTTTAAACGCGGTATTTCTGATGATTTCGCCATCCACGGTAACGCGGTGAGCACGGATTTCGCGCCCGGCAATAGCACGGCTGACGCCGAGTTGCTGAGCGATAAATTTATCAAGTCGCATGAGAGTGATTTTGCCTGTAATAATACGGAAATCGAGCGTTTCGCCCGAGAATTGAAGCCGTTATCCGTTCAGTATAACGGGGTCTATACTTCGCTCAAAGGAAATGATTCATGGCATACTAAACGCGGGATTCATTATCGCAGCGAGACCATGATTTTTACACTTCGTCCTTATCAGCAAGAAGCCGTGGATGCCACGCTCAACCATTTTCGCCACCATCGCTCCCCTGCGGTAATTGTCTTGCCAACCGGCGCAGGTAAAAGCCTGGTAATCGCTGAGCTGGCGCGCGTAGCGCGTGGACGCGTTCTGGTGCTGGCGCATGTAAAAGAACTGGTCGCACAAAACCACGCAAAATATTGTGCGTTGGGTCTGGATGCCGATATCTTCGCCGCCGGGTTAAAACGTAAAGAAAGCCACGGCAAAGTCGTCTTCGGCAGCGTACAGTCGGTCGCCCGCAATCTGGGCCATTTTCAGGGTGAATTTTCCCTGCTGATCGTCGATGAATGCCATCGTATTGGCGACGACGAAGAGAGCCAGTATCAGCAAATCCTCGCCCACCTGAGTCAGGTCAATCCCCAGCTTCGTCTGCTCGGTTTGACCGCCACGCCATTTCGCCTGGGCAAAGGCTGGATGTACCGTTTTCATTATCACGGCATGGTACGCGGCAACGAAAACGCGATTTTTCGCGACTGTATTTACGAGTTGCCGCTGCGCTACATGATCAAACACGGCTATCTGACACCTCCGGAGCGCCTGGACATGCCGGTCGTGCAGTATGATTTCAGCCGTTTGCAGGCACAGAGTAATGGTCTCTTTAGCGAAGCCGACCTCAATCACGAGCTGAAAAAACAGCAGCGAATAACGCCGCATATCATCAGCCAAATCATTGAGTTCGCCCAGACACGCAAAGGGGTGATGATTTTCGCCGCCACCGTTGAACATGCGAAAGAGATTGTTGGCCTGCTGCCCCGCGATGACGCCGCACTGATCGTTGGCGACACGCCGGGCGCTGAACGCGACGTGTTGATTGAAGACTTCAAAGCGCAGCGCTTTCGGTTTCTGGTCAACGTTGCGGTGCTGACGACCGGTTTTGACGCCCCGCATGTCGATCTCATCGCCATTTTGCGCCCCACGGAGTCCGTCAGCCTTTACCAGCAAATCGTAGGTCGTGGCCTGCGCCTGTCGCCAGGGAAGACCGACTGTCTGATCCTCGATTATGCCGGTAATCCTCATGACTTATACGCACCGGAAGTGGGCGCGCCGAAAGGGAAAAGCGACAACGTACCCGTCCAGGTCTTCTGCCCTGCCTGTGGTTTCGCCAATACATTCTGGGGAAAAACCACTGCCGACGGCACGCTGATTGAGCACTTTGGTCGTCGCTGCCAGGGGTGGTTTGAAGACGATGAGGGTCATCGTGAACAGTGCGATTTTCGCTTCCGCTTTAAAAACTGCCCACAATGCAACGCGGAAAACGACATTGCGGCACGTCGCTGCCGCGAGTGCGATACCGTACTTGTCGACCCAGACGATATGCTAAAGGCCGCGCTAAAACTCAAAGATGCGCTGGTGCTGCGCTGTAGCGGCATGGCAATGCAACACGGACAGGATGAAAAAGGCGAATGGCTGAAAATCACCTATTACGATGAGGACGGTGCCGACGTCAGCGAGCGTTTTCGCTTGCAGACGCCCGCTCAGCGCACCGCGTTTGAGCAGCTCTTCATTCGCCCTCACACCCGCACGCCAGGCGTTCCGTTACGCTGGATCACCGCCGCAGATATTCTCGCGCAACAACCGCTGTTGCGGCATCCCGACTTTGTCGTCGCACGCATGAAGGGCCAGTACTGGCAGGTACGTGAAAAGGTCTTTGACTACGAAGGACGCTTCCGCCGGGCACATGAATTACGCGGATAATCGTACTTTTGATTGATGTAACGGGCATTTGAGTATAGAATTCCGCCCGCTTTTGCATACGCAAAGCAGATCACTTACCTGTTGCTGGGTCGCCTGTAGCAGGAATTATTTAAGAGAGATTTAAATGTTTACTATCAATGCTGAAGTACGTAAAGAGCAGGGTAAGGGTGCGAGCCGCCGCCTGCGTGCCGCTAACAAGTTCCCGGCAATCATCTACGGTGGCGCAGAAGCCCCGATTGCTATCGAACTGGATCACGATTCAATCATGAACATGCAAGCTAAAGCTGAATTTTACAGCGAAGTTCTGACCATCGTTGTTGACGGTAAAGAAGTTAAAGTTAAAGCTCAGGCTGTACAGCGTCACGCTTACAAGCCGAAGCTGTCTCACATCGACTTCGTTCGCGCGTAATCGCCAACAAGTTGAAGAAAAACCCCGCCTCGGCGGGGTTTTTTGTTTCTGTCATTTATTGAACCGTATGCCTGAAGAGCGCAGCGCCAGCAGGCATATTCGATCAATTTCCGCCTGACGTCCGGCGTTGCAGCTGATCGCGCAGATTCGGCGGCGTGCCTTTAATGGTTAAGGTGTCGGTCGCCGGATCCCAGAAAATGCGTTCGCCTAACAGCATGGCGTCAAAGTTAATGGTTAACCCACCGCCGCTACCGGCGTATTTGGTCAACTGGCGTAATGTACTGCGATCGGCCGGGAAACTCTCTTCCAGCTCATAGCCTTTATCCGCCGTAAACTCGCTGAAGCTTACTTCACTAACACCAGCAAGTTCTTTCGACAGCGACTCGAGCTCAATTTCTTCGCCCGCCTGTAGCTGCTCGTTGCAGTAGCTGTACACCTGCTGACGCACGTTCTGGCGCTCTGATTTATCCAGCTGCGCTTCTGCCGTGAAGTCATCCACCGCCTGCAACAAACCCCGGTTTTGCGCTTTCGCGTTCAGCCCTTCGCTCGCACCGAGGAAATCCATAAAGAAATCAGCAACCTTGCGCCCTACCCGACCTTTCAGGAAAGTCAGATAACGCGTGGATTCCGGATTGGTTTCCCATTCTGTTAAATCAATACGCGCCACGATATCCGCATGATTGATGTCCAGGTAGTGCGTCGGGTTAATGTCCAGGTTTTCATTCACACGCATGCTGCTTAAGTTGTTCAGCACCGCGACCAGCAGATACTCCACCGCCAGATAGCGATAGTGGCAGAAAAGCACAATACCGCCGTCAGCAAACGGATACTTCGCCAGCTCATCACGTAAACGACCGGTTGCCGCACGGCTGAAGGCAAGAAAATCTTCCTCGCCCTGACGCTGTAACCGCAGCGTTTGCGCCAGTTCGCTCTCTTCGCTGAACAGGCCATACGCTTTGTTTTTCGCGCTATAGACCCGGTGCAGTTCAGCCACCATCTCGACAACGGTGGTTGTCGGTTCCAGTAATGAATCGCGCAGGACCAGCTCAAGGTTTTGCTCATCACGCTTGATAAGCTGGTGCAGGGCAATCTGGTTGATATCCAGACTCATGATAAACTCTCCTTTAAGACCGGGCGGTATTCAACCACCTGCTGGTCAGTGACGCAATAGAAGATAAAAAAGCAGAAAAAAAACTGTTGCTACGGTAATATGTTGCCCTTTCATGAACAAACTGATGTCGATTTATGCCACAACATTCCCGCTACAGTGACGAACACGTTGAACAATTACTGAGTGAACTGCTCAACGTACTGGAAAAACATAAGGCGCCGACCGACCTTTCCCTGATGGTATTGGGAAACATGGTGACGAACCTGATTAACACCAGCATTGCCCCGGCCCAACGCCAGGCGATTGCAGACTCTTTTGCCCGTGCCCTGAAGTCCTCGGTTAACGAAGACAAAGCGCACTAAGAACCGGCTCCGGGGAAAATAACGACAGGTTATGGTAACTCATCGTCAGCGCTACCGTGAAAAAGTCTCTCAGATGGTTAGCTGGGGGCACTGGTTTGCTCTGTTCAACATTCTGTTGGCCATGGTGCTTGGCAGTCGTTACCTGTTTGTCGCAGACTGGCCGACAACGCTTGCGGGTCGTATCTACTCCTACCTGAGCATTGTCGGGCATTTCAGTTTTCTGGTGTTTGCCACCTATCTGCTGATTCTGTTTCCCCTGACGTTTATCGTCATGTCCCAGCGGCTGATGCGCTTCTTATCAGCCATCCTGGCGACAGCGGGCATGACGCTGCTGTTGATCGACAGCGAAGTCTTCACCCGTTTCCACCTGCATCTTAATCCCATTGTCTGGGAACTGGTCATTAACCCAGACCAGAACGAGATGGCGCGTGACTGGCAGCTGATGTTTATCAGCGTGCCCATTATTCTGCTAATCGAAATGCTGTTTGCGACCTGGAGCTGGCAGAAACTGCGCAGCCTGACGCGTCGTCGCCATTTTGCCAGGCCGCTTGCCGCCTTCCTTTTTATTTCGTTTATTGCTTCGCATATGGTGTACATCTGGGCTGATGCCAACTTCTATCGCCCGATCACCATGCAGCGCGCAAACCTACCGCTCTCTTATCCGATGACGGCGCGCCGCTTTCTTGAGAAACACGGTTTGCTGGATGCGCAAGAGTATCAGCGCCGCCTGGTGGAACAGGGAAATCCGGAAGCGGTATCCGTACAATATCCATTGAGCGATCTGCAATACCGTGACATGGGGACTGGGCAAAACGTTCTGTTGATTACGGTGGATGGTCTGAACTATTCCCGTTATGAAAAACAGATGCCTGCGCTTGCCCGTTTTGCAGAACAGAGTATTTCGTTCACCCGTCATATGAGTTCGGGCAACACCTCGGATAACGGTATTTTTGGCCTGTTCTATGGCGTATCCCCCAGCTATATGGACGGTATTTTGTCGACCAGAACGCCGGCTGCTCTGATTTCAGCACTGAATCAGCAAGGCTATCAGTTAGGCTTATTCTCGTCCGACGGATTTACCAGCCCGCTCTATCGCCAGGCGCTGCTGTCAGACTTCTCTATGCCGACGGTTCAGACGCAGTCTGATGCACAAACGGCGAGTCAGTGGATTAGCTGGCTGAGTCGCTACGCCCAGGAAGATAACCGCTGGTTCTCGTGGGTCTCCTTCAACGGCACCAACATTGATGACAGTAACCAGAAGAATTTTGCGAAACGGTATGCCCGTGCCGCGGAAAATGTTGATGCACAAATTAACCGTGTGCTTACCGCGCTACAAGACGCCGGTAAACTGAACAACACGGTAGTGATCATTACTGCGGGTCGTGGTGTGCCTCTGACTCAGGAAGAGAACAATTTTGACTGGTCCCGCGGACATCTGCAGGTACCGCTTGTCATCCACTGGCCAGGAACGCCAGCGCAGCGTATTAATAGCCTGACTGACCATACCGACCTCATGACGACATTGATGCAACGGTTACTGCACGTGAGCACGCCAGCTAACGAGTACTCTCAGGGGCAGGATCTTTTCAATGCGACACGCCGCCATTACTGGGTAACGGCTGCCGACGGAAGCACGTTGGCGGTGACCACGCCGGGAATGACGCTGGTGCTGAAAAATAACGGCAACTATCAAACGTACGATCTGCGTGGTGAAAAGATAAAAGACCAGAAACCGCAGCTGAGTCTATTGTTGCAGGTGCTGACGGATGAGAAACGATTCATTGCTAACTGATTAATTATAAATCAGTTAGCAAGACATCCCCTTGCATTCGTGGTGGAAAGCGGTAGTATTAGCACCCACGAGTCGGCACGTAGCGCAGCCTGGTAGCGCACTGTCATGGGGTGTCAGGGGTCGGAGGTTCAAATCCTCTCGTGCCGACCAAAATCCCCCAGAAAACCAACCTTAACCGGTTGGTTTTTTTATGCTTATTTTCTGAGTGCGGAATTAATGGGGAGCCATTGGGGGAAAAAAACCGACGGAGCTTATCAACTTTACTGCATAATTCCGGCAGATCACATAGCCGGGCAATCGTCGAATTCCCCTAACCTCGCGTCATTGATGATATAGGTAATTACCCCAAACACAGGACGTGAAGTATTGTAGCCGCCCACATCAACTGGCAGCGCCTCCCTTCGTCCGTTTTCCAGATTGATCAGGTGTGGTTTCCGGTAAGTGCGATATCGCTTGATCCTGAAAGACCTTCATTGATACTTAGCCTAGCTTAGGCCAGGCTATAGTTAATAAATTTCTTTCACATTTCAACCCAAACAGGATTATCATTTTTATCTGAACCACGGCACATGCCATCTGGTGGTTGTGCCGTATACATTTCTACGGTCTCGTTTGTAACTCCCACGAGATCTTCAGGCCACATCCCCGAAGCCTTATAATGCTCTTTCATTGATGAAATAAAAAAACATATTGTTTGATGCACTAAAAGCGAATTGGCTCATATCAGTACCCTTTTGCGCTCCATGAAAACTGTTGAGTAACAGTCAACGTAGCAGTTGATGACCAGTGAAGGCGAAAACCAGTTGCGGTTGGATTACTGTATGAAAGCTCAAATCGCCCGAAATTATTGCTAAAAATATTCAGAGCGATGAGCCAAGGGGCAGAGCTAAACGCAACAGGGAAAACCACATCAACATATCCGGGGGAAACCATACCTGTCGGGATTGTGATATTTCCCCATTGTTCTACTATCCCACCGCCGTTTGGCAGTTGCTGCATTCCATTATTTCCACGAATTGCCGGGAAAACCGACAGATAACCCGTTTATTGAATCATTTAACGGTAGCCTGCGGGATGAATGCCTGAACATTCACTGGTTGCTGTCACTGGAAGATGCACAGGAAAAACTCGACAGCTGGCGCCGGGAATACAATCATGAAAGGACACATTCATCATTAAATGACATGACTCCGGCTGAATTCATCCGAAGTCTCCAGAAAGACGAAGATCTCTGATTTAGCACTGTACTGAATTTGGGCCAGGGTCAATTTGGCCGGGATCTCAAAAAATGCCTGGAACTAAAACGGGTCTATTTACACAAGCAGTTCGTAAGTTAATAAATTAGGGCTGACCATGGTAGCAAGAACAAGAAAAAGAGAATACCGACATCTACCTGATTATCTTATTTTTGATAAAGATCGCAGTGTTTATAAATTCACTCTGGTTACAGGGAAGAAAAAAATATTGGTAAAGACAGGGCAATCGCAATTGCCATAGCCCGCGAATACAACCTAAGAATGAGACCATCACTCACGCCTTCAGTTGATAATCTCATAAGAGAATCTGGTCGGGTAACAGGAGAAGCCAAACCATTTGCTGAACATGTAGATCATATAATAGCTAGAGCTATTAAGGACGAGCGTCCATCTCAGGGTACACAAGAGGATTGGAATAACGACTCTCAACGCGTGAAAGAATTTTTTATTAATATCCCTGCGTGTGATATCGAACTGGAACATGTTAATGCGTACATCAACCAATACCATGCTGACGCGTCAGCAAACGTACAAAACAGGAAAGTCAGTTTTCTTAAAAAACTCTTCTCCTATGCGGTCGATGAATCGCTGATGTTCGATAATCCGGCAACCCGTAAAAAAATGCGCAGGACTGAAGAGAAGAAACGCCAGCGCCTTTCACTTGATAACTTTAAAGCCATCAGGCGCTCCGCAGAACCTTGGCTCAGAACGGCTATGGATTTAGCATTACAAACGACACATGCTCGTTTAGAGGTTTCACGGATCCGCTACTCCATCAATGAACCAAAAGACGGTGTTTGCGGATGCGTATGGTTAGCGCAGACTGAAAACGGGATATATGGGACATTGTATATCCATAGGCAGAAGGTTCAAAAGAAAGAGGCATCACACGTAGCGATCCCGATTGGGGAGGAGTTAAAGCGGATTATTGACGATAGCCGCGATAATGTGGCCAGTCCGTTTGTCGTTCACAGGCTCCCGGAGCGGCAAGTTAAACGCAGCAAAGAGGTTTCACACCCCACTCAAGTTGCCCCAGATTACTTAAGTCGGTCATTCTCTGCTATGCGTGACAAGCTGGGTTTATGCGACAACCGGCATTGGAAGAAACGGCCAACCTTTCACGAAATACGAGCTTTGGCTGCTCACCTGTTCGACGTACAGGGCATAGATCCTCAAGGTCGCATGGCCCACAGCGATGCAAAATCGACAAAGATCTACACGCAAAATCATATTGATTGGGTCGTGGTACCTCATGGGGAAATTAAAGCCGGTTAAGTTGCATTGGTTCGGATTAGTAAGGCACAAAGCCATATCTAATCTGACACGTAGCATACACATCTCGAACATTACCGTTTTACAGTTCCTACTGTTACTACCAAAAAGAGTTTGTATCATTCAGATGATGAATATATAAACCATGCTGTAAACACACACAAAAATGAAGAAGTAGGCGACTGATTTTTAGATAGATATTTTAAACTTCAAGGAGTGAACAAGTGACTATAGTAAAGAAAATAATCATGCTTTCAGCTGTAGTCTACCTAGTAACGGGGTGCGCGCCGTTACATCCACCTGGCTGCCATAAAACCACAGCATTGGGAAGCTGTAGCTCAGGTAACTGGGATGACCAAGATGAATGGGGTGCACAAGCTCGGGCAATCAGGGCAGCGGTAAATTCCAAACTAACCGATCCACAAAGCTGGAAAGGAAAGAAATGTAGGTTGCATATAGAATTTGCGCAGGATGGCACGGCTTCGAACATATCAACCAGCAATGGTAATAAAGAGTACTGCGAGGCGGTAAAATTAGCTGCTGAGAAAGCTAAGTTCCCAGCCTTTACCAACCCAGAAGTATATCGGGATTTTAAAAAGTCTGGTTTCAATATGAACGGTTAGTCATATCCAGATGTTGAAAGAAACCACTGCACATTCGACCCTGATTGACAGATTTGATTGTGTTTTGTCATAGAACACCAGCAGGTCTAATCTGAGCTTAAACATCTAAATGGCATGGGGAGAAACCCTCCCCTAACCCATTGATGTATATAGAGCAGAATTTGCTTAAAAAGCACTGTTTGTTTATACATACAAACACTATCTAACACCAGTAATGACGCGGTTTACAGCGAATTTTAATCGGTGTCATGGGGTGTCAGGGGTCGGAGGTTCAAATCCTCTCGTGCCGACCAAAATTCCCCAAGAAAACCAGCCTTTTACGGCTGGTTTTTTTATGTCTGACGTTTATCTCTTCCCGCAAAGCCCTTTCAGTCACGCAGGTTTTACTACGTACCCATAGACAAATTAGGGTAAAATTTACGCTCTCATCAGCGCGACGAATCTGGAAAACTGACACGCTGAAAACAATAATGATTCTAATAATCTCAGGAGAACAGCATGCCTGAAGCAACCCCTTTTCAGGTGCTCATTGTGGATGATCATCCGCTTATGCGGCGGGGCATTCGTCAATTACTGGAGCTGGATAGCGCATTTAACGTCGTTGCTGAAGCGGGCGATGGCGCGAGCGCTATCGATCTGGCGAACCGTCTTGACGTCGATGTGATCCTGCTTGATCTGAATATGAAAGGCATGAGTGGGCTGGATACCCTGAATGCGTTGCGTCGCGATGGCGTCACCGCGCAAATCATCATTCTCACTGTTTCCGACTCTGCCAGCGACGTTTACGCGTTGATTGACGCAGGTGCTGATGGTTATTTGCTGAAAGACAGTGATCCTGAAGTTCTGCTGGATGCAATTCGCAAGGGCGCGAACGGCGGCAACGTCTTCAGCGATCGCGTCAGTGAGTACCTGCGTGAACGGGAAATGTTTGGCGCTGAAGAAGACCCCTTCAGTATGCTGACTGAGCGTGAACTGGATGTTCTGCATGAACTTGCTCAGGGGCTGTCTAATAAGCAAATTGCCGCTGTGCTGAACATCTCAGAACAGACCGTAAAGGTACATATCCGCAATCTGTTGCGTAAGCTCAACGTGCGTTCACGCGTCGCGGCGACGATCCTGTTTCTGCAAACACGCGGCCTGCATTAAAGAGCAGCATGCCGGATAACGCTGCTTATCCGGCAATCCGCCGATTACTCTGCCTGGGGCGACAGTTGCTGCATCGCCTGTTTAATACTGCGTTCAAGCACCGCCCTGCGCGTATCGTTGGCAGGCAGTAATTTCAGCATCATCTCCCAGGCCGCCACCGCCTCACCATACCGCTGCTGCTCAAAAGCATTAAACGCATACATGCTCAGCACGCGGACGTTAGCATGATCGCTTCGCACCAACTGGCGCAGTAACTCGCCTCCCTGTCGATTATCATCAGGATCGGAAGAGCGCGTTAACGCTTCTGCATAACCCAGCGCCGCGTCACTGTTTTTAGGATCCAGCCGGTAGGCGTTGGCATAGGCTTGCGTCGCCGTACTGGCGTTTCCCAACACCATGCCGATGCGCCCAAGCATAATCCAGCCTTCGGTATTCCCCTCATCACTTTGCAGGCGAGTACGTAAGCCCAGTGCCAGACGCGTCATCTCTTCTTCATTGAGCGGCTGAGCTTTCGGATCCAGCGCACGTTCAAGCAGGGCTGGCGTCTGTGCGGTGGCCTGTTGCCAGATTTTCACCTGTGCATAATTGCCGGTCCGATAATAACTGACCGCCCCTATGACAATGGCAATTACAATCCCAGGAATGTAGATACCAAACCCGGCGCGCTTTTCTTCCGTGGGGAGTTCGTCAGGAAACGCTTCCCGTTTCAATCGTACACGGCGACGCGAACGGGCAAAAATAATCCAGCCACCCGCTCCGATAGCCACTGCCGGCAGTACCCACAGCAGCAGTGTCAACGGGGTTAACGGCGGATCGTAGGTGACGAAATTACCGTAACGCGCCACCATATAATCGACGATCTCTTTCTGGCTTTTACCTTCCTGCATAAGCTCGTACACTTTTTGTCGCAGGTCGGTGGCAATCATCGAGTTAGAATCGGCAATGCTGTTGTTCTGGCATTTCGGGCAACGCAATTGTTCGGTGAGCTGACGGAATTGCTGCTCCTGCGCCTCATCCTTAAACTGCATCACATCAATGGTGGCCAGCGCCGAACCGGAGATCACCAGCATCAGCACCCCCAATAAAAATCTCATCGCGCGGCCTCCTTGCTGTATTTTTCCCACAGCGGCTTGATTTCGCTTTCCCACACTCGCGCGTTAAGATCGCCCGCATGACGATAGCGAATGATCCCCTTACCGTCGATCAGGAATGTTTCTGGCGCGCCATACACCCCCAGATCGAGGCCAAGCATACCGTCACCATCAAACAGACTTAGCGCGTACGGGTTGCCTAACTCTTTCAACCAGACGATCGCTTTCTGGCGGTCATCTTTGTAGTTCAACCCCACCACCCGGATACCCTGCGCCGAAAGCTGATTCAGATACTGATGTTCCGCACGACAGGTCGGGCACCAGGTTGCCCAAACGTTAAGCAATACTGGTTTACCCTGCGTTAATACGTCTGCCTGATAATGCTGACCGGGATTCTCCAGCGATTCCAGCCGGAAAGTCGGTACAGGTTTGCCAATCAACGCCGATTCCAGATTGGTCGGATCGTCCCCCTCAGCATTACGCGCCAGCTGCCACAACAGCGCCGCGGCGATGACGAGGAAAATAACAAAAGGTATCAACAGTACGTTGCGCTTCATACAGCCTCCGGCGCGGTGTTGCGCGAACAAGCGCGCTTGCGATAACGCGGGTCAAACAGGCAGAAAAGCCCGCCCAGCGCCATCAGCAACCCACCCGCCCATATCCAACGAATAAACGGTTTGTAATACAGCCGCACAGCCCATGCGCCATTTTCCAGCTCTTCACCCAGCGCGGCGTACAAATCACGGGTGATCCCGCCATCAATCGCCGCTTCCGTCATCATCGAACGGCTGCTGTTGTAAAAGCGCTTCTCCGCATGGAGCGTCGCTTCCGCTTTGCCCTCTCGCGTCACATCAATGAGGGCCACGCCACCGCGATAGTTTGGCCCGGCGACCTCTTTTACTTCGCGGAACGTAAAGCGATACTCGTGAATATCCACGCTATCACCCGCCTTCATGCGTACATCACGTTCAACGCTGTAGTTCTGGCTAAAGGCAATCCCCACCAGCGTGACCGCCAGTCCGACATGACCGGCCACCATTCCCCAATGGCTGAAGCTCATTTTTGTGCCGCGCGAGATACGCAGCGCCACTTCCGCCATTGCCAGCACAAAAACCCAGCTTGCCATTGCCAGTCCGACGACCGTCATCGCGACAATTTTGTTCTCATACAACCACGGTAACAGCAGTGACAGCACCAGGGTGGTGACAAATGCGACAACCAGTAACATCTTGATTTTACGCGGCCTGTCACGGCCCCAGCGTACCAGCGGCCCGATCCCCAACAGCAACGCGAATGGTGCCATCAGCCAGGTAAACATGGTGTTGAAGAACGGTTCGCCGATGGAAATGCTGCCCAGCCCTAACTGTTTATGCACCAGCGGCAGCAGCGTACCCAGTAACACCACCAGCATGGCGGCAATGAGCAACACGTTGTTACCCAGCAGCAATGACTCACGCGACCACAGGGCGTTATTCACCCGCGAACGCACCTTGTGTCCGCGCGTGGCGAACAGCAGCAGCGAGCCGCCAATTACCAGCACCATAAAGGCAAGGATGAACATCCCGCGGGAAGGATCGGAGGCAAACGCGTGAACAGAAACCAGGACGCCAGAGCGCACCAGGAAAGTCCCCAGCAGACAAAGCGAGAAAGCGCAGATTGAGAGCAACAGCGTCCAGGCTTTAAAGCTGGCGCGCTGTTCCGTCACCGCCAGCGAATGCATCAGCGCGGTTCCCACCAGCCACGGCATAAATGAAGCGTTTTCTACCGGGTCCCAGAACCACCAACCGCCCCAGCCCAGCTCGTAATACGCCCATGCGGAGCCCAGCACAATGCCGAGCGTCAGGAAAACCCACGCGGCCAACGTCCAGGGGCGAGAAAAACGAGCAAAGGTGCTGTCCAGACGCCCGCTCATCAACGAGGCGATAGCAAAGGCAAACGCCACCGAGAAACCCACGTAGCCCATATATAACAGCGGTGGATGGAAAATGAGGCCAGGGTCCTGCAACAGCGGGTTTAAATCGCGCCCTTCAATGGGGAAGTCCGGCAATGTACGGGCGAAAGGATTCGACGTGAACAGAATAAACAGCAGAAAACCGACGCTAACCATGCCCATAACCGCCAGCACGCGAGCGACGATATCCAGCGGCATCCGCTGGCTGAACAGCGCCACCGCGAACGTCCAGCCGCTCATCAGCAACACCCACAACAGCAGTGAGCCTTCATGCGCGCCCCAGGTGGCCGCCACCCGATACCAGACCGGCAACTGGGTGTTGGAATTACTGGCCACGTAGGTCACGGTAAAATCGTTCACCACGAACGCATTCACCAGCACCATAAAGGCACCCATGACGCAAATAAACAGGAGCCATGCGAAAGGTCGCGATGACGCCATCATGCGCACATCGCCACGCGCCACGCCCCACAGCGGGTAAATCGAGAGCAATAACGCCACGCCAAGCGCCAGGCACAGCAGCGCGTTGCCAATCTCAGGCATCATGATGCTTTATCCTTGTAGACGCTTTCCGGGCGGCGATGGTTTTCCTGCATCGCTTTTTCAACCTCTGGCGGCGTGTAGTTTTCATCATGTTTGGCCAGCACCTCTTTTGCCTGAACATGATTGTTCTCCCCCAGCATCCCCTGCACCACGACCCCCTGCCCTTCGCGGAACAGATCCGGCAGAATGCCTTCGTATGTGACATCCACCACGCCTTCGGCGTCATAAATGCTGAAGTTAACTTTGAGCGAATCCGGGGCGCGTTTCACACTTCCCGGCATAACCATGCCGCCGACACGCAAGCGCTGGCCAACCTCCGGCAACTGTTGCGTTTCACGCTTGCCGTAAATAATCTCGCCCGGCGTGTAAAACAGGTCGATGTTGGAACGCAGCGCATACAGCACCAACGTGATGGTCAGCGCCAGACCGCCCAGTACGGCAACGGCTATCCACAACCGATTTTTACGTCGAATATTCACGCGACCTCCTGTTGCGTCCGCACCGCCTGCATTCGGGCTTCGCGCGCGTTCTGTTGCGCCACGCCGCGTAAAATCGCCCGGTGTTGTAAGACGGTATGCAGCACCAGTCCCCCCAGCGAAATCAGCGTCATCACCACCGCCAGCCAGACATAAAAGGCGTAACCGCCCATCGCGAAGAAATCACTCCAGGATGCAAATGCGCTGGTCATTGGCGGCCTCTTTTTAATACCAGTTCGCTCACCCACGGGCGGCGTTTTTCCATCATCAGAATCAGGTTGCGCATACGCATCAACGCCAGAGTCATAAACAGCAGCAGATACCCCACAATCGCCAGACGAAGCGGGGAACGCATCGCCGGATCAATGCTTTGTTGCATGCGCGTCGAGCCTTGATGCAGGGTGTTCCACCACTCCACCGAGTAATGAATAATCGGTAAGTTAACCACGCCAATCAGCACCAAAATCCCTGCCGCACGACCGGCCAGACGGCGATCGTCAAACGCATGCCACAGCGCAATAACGCCAACATAGAGAAACAGCAGCACCAGCTCTGAGGTGAGTCGGGCATCCCATACCCACCAGGTTCCCCACATCGGTTTGCCCCATGCGGAACCGGTGACCAGCGCAATAAAGGTAAACACGGCACCAATCGGCGCCATCGCAGCCACAGCCAGGTTGGCCATTTTCATCTGCCAGACCAGGCCGATAAACGCGGCAACCGCCATTGAGGCATAGATCCCCATCGACCAGATCGCCGCAGGCACATGCAGATAAATAATCCGGTAGCTTTGTCCCTGCTGATAATCCGCCGGAGCAAAGCCGAATCCCCAGATCCAGCCCGTCGCCAGGGCCACCACGGTGGCGATAGCCAGCCACGGAACAAAATAGCCACAGATCTGATAGAGCCGTGGCGGGATCGCAAGTTGATGAAGTGTTTTCCACATAATTCAGTCACCAGACTCAAACAAAACAGATAAAAACCGCGTTACTGCATACTGATGCGTAACGCTGCCGCCGTCGCAAAAGGACTTAACGTCGCACTGCCTGCCAGCAGCGCGCCGAGGATCGCCATGTATCCCTCAACAGGCAAATGCATGGATGCCGCATCCATCGCGGCGGTTGCAAAAATTAATAATGGGATCGTCAGCGGCAGCACCAGCACGCTCAGCAGCACGCCGCCGCGCTTGAGTCCTACCGTCAGCCCCACCCCCGGTGCGCCGAGAAAGCTCAGCGTCGGCGTCCCCAGCAGTAACGTCAGCGCCATGATTTTCCAGCCGTAGATGTCCATTCCCAACAGCAACGCCACCAGGGGGGAGAGGATCAGCAACGGAAGTCCCGTCACCATCCAGTGCGCCATCACTTTGGCCAGCACCACCGCCGGTAATGGCAATGGCAGCAACATCAGCTGTTCAAGGCTGCCATCCTGTAAGTCGTCGCGGAATAAGCGCTCCAGCGCCAACAGCGAAGAGAGCAACGCAGCCACCCAGATAATGCCAGGCGCAATGCGCGCCAAAAGCTGCGGCTCAGGGCCAATACTTAACGGGAACAGGGTGATAACGATCAGAAAGAACCATAATGGATTGGCAATTTCCGCACTATGACGGAACGCAACCCGCAGTTCGAGACGGAAAATTCGCCACATCATTGCCCTACCCTCTCACCGGTCAGCGCAATACGGCGGATCCTGTCGGTGTCGACATTCATCGGCTGATGGGTGGTCAGAATCACAATCCCACCCTGGTCAGTATGATGCGCCATCCGCTGCGTCAGGCGTTCCACGCCGTTCACATCGATGGCGGTAAAAGGTTCGTCGAGGATCCAGAGTTTGGCCCGGGTGAGCCAGAGACGCGCCAGCGCGACGCGGCGCTGCTGTCCGGCAGAAAGTTGATTAACGGGAATGTCTTCGTAGCCAGCCAGTCCGGCCTGCGCGAGAGCTTCCAGGCACTGTGCGACATCGCCATCCTGATGAAAAAAACGCAGGTTTTCCAACGCCGAAAGCCGGGTTTTGATCCCCGGCTGATGTCCGATCCACAGCAGATCCTGATGATAGCTGTCCCGCACGTTGCGTAATGGTTGCTCTTGCCAGTAGACCTCCCCGGCATCAGGGCGAGCCAGCCCGGTAAGCAAGCGCAGGAGCGTGGTTTTCCCTGCACCGTTGCCTCCGGTAATTTGTACCCATTCTCCGGCCTTCACGCGAAACGACAGTCCGCTGAACAATATTCTGTCGTCTCGCTCGCAGAGGAGTTCTCTGGCTTCAAGTATTCCCACTCATCAACATCCTGTTAAAAGCCTGGTTTAACGTCGCGCATATCCGGGAGTTTATGCGCTATACCTTTGTGACAATCGATACAGGTTTGCCCTTCTTTCACGGCCTGGTCGTGCATTTTAGCTGCGACGCCTTTCTGGGCCGTTAAATCCATAAACTCGAAGTTGTGGCAATTGCGACACTCTTGCGAGTTGTTGTCTTTCATCCGCCGCCACTCATTTTGCGCCATGGTCAGACGATGATCTTCAAACTTCTGTGGGGTGTCGATAAGACCAAATGCCTTGGCATACAGCTCTTTACTGGCTTTGATCTTACGGATCATTTTCGGGCCCCACTCGTGTGGGACGTGGCAATCAGGACACGTTGCCCGCACGCCGCTGCGGTTGTTGTAGTGTACGGTTTCCATATACTCCTGATAAACCGTATTACGCATTTCGTGGCAGCTAATGCAGAACTCTTCGGTGTTGGCTTTTTCCATACCGGTGTTGAAACCGCCCCAGAAAATAATGCCGCCGACAAAACCGATTAACAGTAACGTGCCCAGCGCCAGGCGGCTGGGTCGACGCCACCATTGCCAGACGCGCTTAATGACACCCGGTTTACGGTTAGAATTTTCCATAATGACCTCTTATTTCCCGTAACCTTTCGAGGGCGTAAACGTGTTTTCAACAATCGGCGCTGCGTCTGCCTGCGGTACGTGGCACTGCAAACAGAAATAGCGGCGCGGCGCGACTTCACCTGATACTTTGCCGTCGCTATCCATAAAGTGCGTCGGGCTGATACGCGGCGCCCCCGTGGTGCGATAGCTTTCCACACCGTGACATTGCAGACAGCGGTTGGTGTTGGTGGTTACCTGATACCCATCCACGCTGTGTGGAACCATAGGGGGCTGATTGACATAGTTCAGCGGCAGGCGCTCCTGCTCTTTAGGCATACGAATCGCCCCTTCCTGCGTCCCAGACACTTCTGGCGACTGGCTCAGATCTACTCCGTTTGCTGCCCAAACCGCACTACTGACCACCAGGGCCAGCCCGGCCGTCCACTGACACAGCGCTTTAATCAGGTCATGGCTTTTCATGATTTCGCTCCCGAACTCCATCGTGTTGTTATTGTAAAAACGTCCTCAGAACAGACATCCACGCAACGACCGCAGGTCATGCAGTCGCGGCTGGTGACCTGCACCGGGCTTTGCTCATCCAGCACCGGCGCACGTAGCACATGCGGTTCCGGGCAAACATGAAAACAATCCATACAGCGGTTACATTTCTGTCTGTCTTTCGCCGCAACGGTCAGCGCACCTTTGCTTCCCAGCACGCCATACAGTGCGCCTAAAGGGCAGAGATGCCCGCACCAGCCGTGTTCAACGACCAGTAAATCAAATAAAAACAGAGCGATAATCAGCAGTGCGCCACTACCAAATCCCATCACCAGGCTTCGTCCCAGCAGAGAAACCGGGTTAATCCATTCCCACAGTAGCGTTCCTGTCAGGGCCGATCCGACCAGCACCACAACCAGAAGAACGTACCGTATATGACGAGGGAGGCTCGCGGACTGATTCAGGTCAAACCTTCTGCGTAGCCCGTTAGCTAAATCGGTAACGGGGTTCAGAGGGCAGACCCAACTGCAAAATAATCGCTTTCCCGCAAGGGCATACAGCACCGTGATGATCACCGCCCCGGTCAGCGCTACCGTGGCCGGTAAATGTCCACTGGCCAGACTTTGCAGGGCTATCAGCGGGTCGGTCAACGGGATGGCGTCGAACAGCAAACTGCTGCTGTAGTTACCGTGGAGGATCCACACCCCCAACCACGGGCCGCTCAGAAACATTCCCAGCACCAGCAGTTGACTTACGCGACGAAAAACCAACCAGCGATGGCTGCGCCACCAGCCTTTTTTCACCCGGGATTCACGCCCGGCATCACGTTTACGATTTGCCATCGTTCCCCTCCAGCCAGCCGAAGCGGTAGTGGTGACCCAACTCCCCTTTCGCCAGCGACAGCGGCAATACTTTTATTGCCGGTTGCTCCAGGACACAGACTTTTTCGCACTTACCGCAGCCTGTGCAGGCGTCGCTGTGAACGGTAGGAAGGAAACGCGCATGCTTGCCTGTGCGCATATTGCGCTCCAGTTCCAGGGTGATCGCCTCATCGATTTTCGGGCATTCGCGATAGCAGACGTCGCAACGCAATCCCTGAAAGTTGAGGCAATTCTCCTGGTCCAGCAATACCGCCAGCCCCATGCGGGAATCATCAATTGAGCGAATCTCCCGGTCCAGTGCCCCACTCGGGCACACTTTGGCGCACGGAATGTCTTCACACATTTCACAGGGGATATCGCGGGCGACGAAATAGGGCGTCCCGGCGGCAAGCCCGGAGGCCAGCGTCGCCAGTTTTAGCGTGTCATACGGACACGCCTGAACGCACTGCCCGCACCGAACACAGGCGCTGGCAAATGCGTTTTCAGCGATGGCGCCAGGCGGTCGCAACCGCACACCCGTTGCGCGTGCGGTTTGCTGCTGTAACCCCAGCACCACGCCAACAGCAGCCAGCCCGCCCGCTGCGCGAACCATATCGCGCAGAAAGCGACGGCGGCCATTTTGCGATTTCGCTGACCGGGACATACCCTATTACACCTTCGCCAGTTTCACTGCGCACTTCTTGAAATCCGTCTCTTTAGAGAGAGGATCCGTCGCATCCAGCGTCAGGTTATTCACCAACTGTGCGGCATCGAAGAACGGCATATACACCAGTCCCTGCGGCGGACGGTTACGTCCACGCGTTTCGACAATCGAAATCACCTCACCACGACGGGAGACGACTTTCACTTTGTCGCCACGGCGCAGATCACGGGCTTTCGCATCCAGCGGATGAATGAACAGCACCGACTCCGGGAACGCACGGTGCAGCTCAGGCACACGACGCGTCATACTGCCGGTGTGCCAGTGTTCCAGCACACGACCGGTAGAAAGCCACAGGTCGTACTCTTTATCCGGTGCTTCCGCTGCGGGTTCAAACGGCAGCGCGAAGATCACCGCTTTGCCATCCGGCTTGCCGTAAAACTTGTAGCCTTCACCCGCTTTCACATACGGATCGTGGCCTTCGCTGTAACGCCACAGCGTCTCTTTCCCGTCGACTACCGGCCAGCGTATACCGCGTGCTTTGTGATAATCATCGAACGGGGCGAGATCGTGACCGTGTCCGCGACCAAACCAGGCGTACTCTTCAAACAACCCTTTTTGCAGGTAGAAACCCAGCTCGCGGGATTCATCGTTGAGTTGATCTTCCGCCAGTTCTGTCAGTGGGAATTTGCTTACCGCAGGGGTGGCGAACAGCACGTCATACAACGTTTTACCCCGCAGTTCCGGTTTCTGCGCCAGCAGCGCTTCCGGCCAGACCTCTTCAGTTTTGAAACGGCGTGCGAACTGTACCAGTTGCCACAGGTCAGATTTCGCTTCACCCGGCGCTTTAATCTGCTGACGCCAGAACTGGGTACGGCGCTCGGCGTTGCCATAAGCCCCTTCTTTTTCAACCCACATCGCCGTCGGCAGGATCAGGTCGGCAGCCAGCGCGCTGACGGTTGGGTAAGGATCGGAGACGATGATGAAGTTGCGCGGATCGCGCCAGCCCGGCATACGCTCTTCGTTGATGTTCGGTCCGGCCTGCATGTTGTTGGTACACATCGTCCAGTAGACGTTCAGCTTGCCGTCTTTCAGCGCACGGTCCTGCGCCACCGCGTGCAAACCGATTTTGGCCGGAATAGTGCCCGCTGGGATCTGCCAGTGTTTCTCACAGATGTCACGGTGCTTCTCATTGGTCACCACCATATCCGCAGGCAGACGGTGGGAGAAGGTCCCCACTTCACGGGCGGTACCACAGGCGGAAGGCTGACCGGTCAGAGAGAACGGACCGCAGCCAGGTTGCGAAATTTTACCGGTCAGCAGGTGCAGGTTGTAGACCAGGTTGTTGGCCCACACGCCGCGCGTGTGCTGGTTAAAGCCCATCGTCCAGTAGGAGATGACTTTCTTCTTCGGATCGGCATACAGCTGCGCCAGCTGTTCCAGCTGATCTTTCGGCACGCCGGTCATTTCAGCGGTTTTTTCCAGCGTATACTCCGCGACGAACGCTTTGTACTCGTCGAAGCTAATCGGCTCAGAGGCGTCGGAACCCGGGTTTTTCGCCGCTTTCTCCAGCGGATGGGTTGGACGTAAACCATAGCCGATGTCCGTCGCCCCTTTGCGCAGGTTGACGTGTTTGCTGAAGAAATCCTGATTAATGGCGTCGTTCTGAATAATGTAATTCGCGATGTAGTTGAGGATCACCAGATCGGTTTGCGGTGTGAACACCATACCGTTATCGGCCAGCTCAAAACTACGATGCTGGAAGGTGGAGAGCACGGCCACGCTCACATTGGGATCAGACAAACGACGGTTGGTAATGCGCGACCACAAAATCGGGTGCATCTCCGCCATATTGGCACCCCAAAGCACAAACGCGTCGGCCTGTTCGATGTCATCATAGCAGCCCATCGGCTCATCCATACCGAAGGTGCGCATAAAGCCCACCACCGCCGACGCCATGCAGTGGCGCGCGTTCGGATCGATGTTGTTGGAACGGAAACCAGCTTTGAACAGTTTCGCCGCCGCGTAACCTTCCCAGACGGTCCACTGACCGGAACCAAACATGCCTATCGCTTCTGGCCCTTTCTCTTTCAGAGAGGTTTTGAATTTCTCTTCCATGATGTCAAAGGCCTGGTCCCAGCTAATCGGGGTAAACTCGCCTTCTTTATTGTACTTGCCGTCTTTCATACGCAGCATCGGCTGCGTTAAACGGTCTTTTCCGTACATGATTTTCGGCAGAAAGTAACCCTTGATGCAGTTAAGCCCACGGTTAACTGGCGCTTCAGGATCGCCCTGACACGCGACAACGCGCCCCTGCTGAGTCCCCACCAGCACGCCGCAGCCCGTTCCGCAAAAACGGCACGGCGCTTTGTCCCACTTGATGGCTTCCTGCTGACCGACCACGGCGCGGGCAACGCCCGGCACGCTTAGCCCGGCAGCCGCCGCAGCGGCCGCAACGGCGTTAGCTTTCATAAAGCTACGACGACTGAGTTTCATGGTGTTTCCTCACCTTGCTCATCCTGCTGGTGATAAACCAGCGACACCGCCAGCACGCCCGCAACGTTGCGTACCGACTCAATTGTTTGCATCAGCGTTTCGCTGTGTTCTGCTTCTACCACCACGATCAGCTGACCGCTTTCCACATCGCTGAGGGCGACTTCACAGCCAGAAAACTGCTGTAATTGCGCGCTGATATCGGTGATATGCTGGCTTTTCGCCTGAACGACCAGGCTACAAACCTGCCAGTTAGTGTGCATGGTTGTACTCCGCATTAATGGCTGACACCGGGCAGCTGGCGACACACGCCCCGCATCCACTGCATGCCTGATTGTTAAGTTGCGGTTGATAAATGCCCGACAGCGTGGGGCGAAATGTGATAGCCATAGGTTCACAGCTATCCTGACAGCGATGACACTCAACAGACTGATATGCCAGGCAATCTTGCCCAAGGGTAAAATTCAGATCCCAGGCCCTGGTGTGGCGCGGAAGAAAAAGAGATTCGGTACAGGCTTGCGCGCAGGCATAACAAAAGCTGCACTCGCCCTGTTTGAAATTTACGCTCGGGTAGCCGCCCTGGCCTCGCTGCAGGATGCCGTTCTCACATGCCTGAATGCAGGCGTCACAACGGATACAATGTGCCAGAAAGTGTGAGACTTCCCCGCTCCACGGCGGACAGATCCCGTTGCTGGCTTTGCGCCAGGCGCCTGTCAATATGCCGCGACGGGATAAATCAACCATGACATTGTCCTTCCATAACGACGCTGACTCAGGAGAGTGAACGACAATAAAAACCGCATTTTTTATGAGTCGTTATTTTTAGGTGTACGATATTTCAGGATGTGATCGAGGTGCATACCCCGATGGGGGTAAATGCTGTTGCCGGATCAAAAGAGTGTCGGATTGCCGTGAGGTAATGTGCTTTTGCTCACATTTCAGTAGGTTATCTTTCAACCACCAGCCGCAAACACAAAAACAGAGATTTATCTTATTTAAATTATTCATATCAGCATATAAATCTGGATTATGAATAAACCACTCATCAATACACTTAAAATATAAGTAAATTTAGATTAATAAGAATTGTGAATGTGTTACGCTGCGCGAAATCGTTCATAAGCGAGAAAAAGGAAATAGTGTGAACAATAAAATGAAGACCCTCGTTCCTGCGGTACTGTTGGCCGCTTTCGCCAGTACTTCTGCATTGGCAACCACGCAAGAGACGAATTCTCAGCCGCTGGAAAAAGTCGCGCCGTATCCGAAGGCCGAGAAAGGCATGAAACGTCAGGTTATCCAACTCACGCCTGAACAAGATGAATCTACCCTCAAAGTAGAACTGCTGATTGGTCAAACGCTGGAAGTGGATTGCAACCAACATCGTCTTGGCGGCCAACTGGAAAGCAAAACCCTGGAAGGCTGGGGCTACAACTACTACGTCGTCGACAAAGTCACGGGCCCAGCTTCAACCATGATGGCCTGCCCGGAAGGCAAGAAAGAGAAAAAATTCGTCACCGCCTATTTGGGTGATGCCGGGATGCTGCGCTACAACAGCAAACTGCCTATCGTGGTCTATACCCCTGAAAACGTGGAAGTGAAATACCGTATCTGGAAAGCGGACGAAAACGTTCAGAACGCTGTAGCGCGTTAATACGTTTTTCTCAGAGATAAAAAAAACCTGCCGAGGCAGGTTTTTTTATTTTACAGCGCGATATCCGCGACTTCTTTACGCTCTGGCTGAGCCTGAGGTTTCAGTTGCGGTTGTGGCGCAGCGTCCGCCACCTGCGGCTTGTCATATTTCAGACCCAGCACTTCGCTGGTGTACTGCAACTCTTGTTCCGTCGCCTCAACGTTACCGTTCAGTTTTGTTCCGTATGACGGCACAATCGTTTTCAGCTTCGCCTGCCATTGCGGACTGGCGACTTTATCCTTAAACACTTTTTCCATCAGATGCAGCATGATCGGTGCCGCTGTTGATGCACCCGGTGACGCGCCCAGCAGTGCCGCAATGGTACCGTCTTTGTCGCTTACCACTTCGGTGCCCAGACGCAATACGCCGCCTTTGTCTGCATCACGCTTGATGATCTGCACGCGCTGACCCGCCTGCCACAGACGCCAGTCTTCTTTCTTCGCCTGCGGATAGTACTCTTTCAGCGCCTCAAAACGGTCGTCATCACTTAGCATGACCTGGCTCATCAAGTATTTCACCAGATCAAAGTTGTCCAGCCCCACGTTAACCATCGGCATAAAGTTCGATGTCGTGGTTGAACTCATCAGATCCCACAGCGAACCGTTTTTCAGGAATTTGGTCGAGAAGGTCGCAAATGGCCCAAACAGCACGACACGTTTGCCGTCCAGAACACGGGTATCGATATGAGGTACGGACATCGGCGGTGCGCCTACTGAAGCCTGACCGTACACTTTCGCCAGGTGGCGATTCACCACATCCGGGTTATCCGAGACGAGGAACTGACCGCCCACCGGGAATCCGGCATAGCCATCGGCTTCCGGAATACCGGACTCTTGCATCAGTTTCAGCGCCGCACCACCCGCGCCGATAAAGACAAACTTCGCTTTGATGTCGTGCTCTGCTTCACCGTTTTTCAAATCGGCAACGGTCACAGTCCAGGAGTTATCCGCGTTACGCTTAAAGCCACGAACTTCCGTGTTCACTTGCAGCGCAAAGTTTGGTTTTTTCTGTAAAGAGGCGATCATCTGACGGGTAATTTCACCGTAGTTCACGTCAGTACCAATTTCAGTACGCGTGGCGGCTACTTTCTGTTTCGGATCGCGCCCTTCCATTACCAGCGGTGCCCACTCTTTGATCTGCGCGTGATCTTCGGAGTAACGCATACCACGGAACAGGGTGCTCTGCTGGAGCGCTGCATAGCGGGCGCGCAGGAAGTTCACGTTCTCGTCGCCCCAGACGAAGCTCATGTGCGGAACGGTCGTGATAAAGGAACGCGGATCGTGGAGTACACCGCTGTTGACCTGATGCGCCCAGAACTGGCGAGAAATCTGGAAGGATTCGTTGATGTCGACGGCTTTTTCAATGCTGATGGAGCCATCGGCTTTCTTCGGCGTGTAGTTCAGCTCCATGAGTGCGGAGTGGCCTGTCCCGGCGTTGTTCCAGCCGTTTGAGCTCTCCTGCGCAACGCCATCCAGTCGCTCGACCATGGTCATTGACCATTCCGGCTCCAGCTCTTGTAGGTACGTCCCCAGGGTGGCGCTCATAATGCCGCCGCCAATCAACAGTACATCCGTCTCTTGCTCTTCGGTCGCTTTCGCTTGTGCTGCCACAGAGACAACATTCAGCCCCACGGCCAGGGTGAAGAGCATGGCCGTCGCTTTTTTCATCATGTTAATGCCTTACTTTGAGTATCGCTTTTGCTTTTCGCAGGTGAAAATCAATCGGCATTAACGTTAACATTTAAGTCATAAAATTTAAATATTGTTTATAAATTATATTAAAATTTTAAAGTTATTGTTGATTATTTGAATGTTTATCAACCTAAAGGAGGAAAATCGTCGCCAGGCCAAGAAAAATGAAGAAGCCACCAGTGTCCGTTAGCGCCGTGATCATCACGCTGGAGCCCACCGCCGGATCGCGGCCAAACTTCAGCATCGTCATGGGTATGATGACCCCCATCAACGCGGCGACCAGCAGATTGAGCACCATGGCTAAGGTCATCACCGCCCCCAGCGCCATATCGTCATACAGCCACCAGGTCACGCCCCCCATGATCCCGCCCCAGACCAGGCCATTGATCAACGCGACGCCCATCTCGCGCAGGATCAGGAAGGTTAAATTCCCCGGCTGAATATGCTGCAACGCCAGCGCCCGCACGATCATGGTGATGGTCTGATTCCCGGTATTCCCCCCGATCCCGGCGACAATCGGCATCAGAGAGGCCAGCGCGACCAGTTGCGAAATGGTGTGTTCAAAACCATCAATCACGCGGGAGGCGATAAACGCAGTACACAGATTGATCGCCAGCCACGCCCAGCGGGTTTTCACCGCTTTCGTGACCGGGGCAAAGACGTCTTCCTCCGCGCTTAATCCCCCCATGCGCCGCAAATCGGTATCCGTTTCTTCATACACCACATCGACAATTTCATCGATGGTTAAGCGGCCCATTAACTTACCGGACGTATCCACCACCGCGGCGCTGACCAGGTTGTCACGTTCGAAGGTACGCGCCGCGTTCTCGGCTTTGTCTTCCGGGGCGAAGGTCATGGGGTCATCATCCATGACCTCACTCACCTTTTTCTGCGCATCGTTGAGCAAAATACAGGTTAATGTCAGCTCGCCGACAAGCGTTTTTTTCCGATTGATAACAAAGAGTTTATCGGTGTTTTCCGGCATTTTTCCCAAACGGCGTAAATAGCGCTGCACCACTTCTAAGGTCACGTCCGGGCGCACCGTAATGACTTCGAATTCCATGATCGCGCCAACGCGATTTTTCTCGTAGTGCATAACCTGACGCACGCGGGCGCGTTCTTCCGGCGGCAAGGTCGCCAGCAGCCGCCCGGTGAGATTACGCGGCAAATGCTGCACCAGATAAATCTGTTCATCGATATCGAGATACTGCAGCGCATCCAGCAGCGCACGGTCGGTCATTTCATCAATCAAATCGTCCCAGACGTTTTCTGAGGCTTCAATCAACACTTTGCCGCGTTTTTCACTTTCAACCAGCCGCCACAGCGCGTGACGCTCTTCGGAAGGCAATGCTTCCAGGGTATCGGCGAGATCGGCAGGCGGCAGGTGAGCGACCAACGCCCCTACCTCAGCAATATCGTCGGATAACGTACCGACGTCATATTGCTCAGCCAGGGTGAGTTTGCCTAACAGGGTGGAAATAACGGCTTTATCGGTGGTCAGCAACCAGATGAGGCGGGCACGCTCTTCATCACGTTGCCTGGCAGTATTTTTCGTTGTTACGGTCATTAGTTATAAATCCAGATTATGGAATGCCAGTAAGGATGGCCCCCAAAAATGTAAATAACAATAAACGGTCAACGTGGTTGGATAAAAAATCGGCGTTATGTAGGGGATCGACGGCCCGATACGCGTAGCGTCCTCGGGCCTGGGAGGTCAGGCGGTACGCGCTACCGCATCGCGTGACGCGGCATCACGCTCATCACCCACCAGCTCGCTAAGCTGTCCATTGCGCATTTCGAGCAGACGGTCGGCGTGAATAAAGTAGTGATCATCGTGGCTGATGGCAAAAATGGTTTTTCCCATTTCCTGCATTAGCGGCAGCAGCACCTGGTAGAATTCGCGGCGGAAATGCGGATCCTGATCGGCGGCCCACTCATCCAGCAGGATGATGTCACGCTCTTCCGCCAGCGCCAGCAGCAGCGCCACGCGTTTTTTCTGCCCTTTTGACAGCTTCAGGTTCAGAATACGCCCATCGCTTAACTCGAGTTTGTGCGCCATTTTCAGGTGCTCGAGCCACTTCTGAACCAGCGCGGGATCGGCAGGTTTTCCTTCCGGCCCCAACAACTGATCAAACAGCCAGACATCGGTAAATACGGCGGAAAAGAGCTTACGATAGTCTTCAGGTTTATCCACCGGGACCGCTTCGCCATCCAGCAGAATTTCGCCGGATTGCGGTTGGTATAACCCGGTCAACAACATCGCCAGCGTTGATTTTCCGCTCCCGTTACCGCCAATCAGGAACAGCAACTCCCCACGATGAATGGTCAGATTGACCGGCCCCACCGAAAACGCGTTGTCCTGGTAGTGGAACATGACATTACGCAACTCCAGCGTTTTCCAGTTCGGGAATGCTTTGGGGCGTGGGAATTCGGCTTTAAACGGCGCCAGAGAAAATTTATTGAGCTTATTGAACGCCACCTGAGCGGTGAGCAAGGTCGGGAGCGCCCCCACCGCAGATAACAGCGGCGTACGCAGGAAAAGCAGCGTCAGAGAGTAGGTTGCGGCCACGTTAGTGTCTGCCCAACCGAGGCTGTTTGCCATCCAGAAGACCAGGCCAATCGCCCCCAACATCATGATATTCGACCAGTTGACGGCACTAAGATGGAAGGTGTCAGCGCGAATAATGTGATGACGGTACTCTTTGGCATCCGGCACATACAACTGATTAAAAATATGTTCCGCGCGCTCACGGTTCAGGGTCAGTTCTTTACGCCCTTCCAGCACGGTCTGATAGTCGTTATACAGTTTGTCTTCCGTTTCGCGCAGCGTCGCCATATGCCGGTAAACCCGCGCCACCAGCACGAATCCGCCCCAGATGGTTACCGCCACCCAGATTGCGGTGACCAGCAACATTTTGGTTGAGAGCATGGCGAGGTAGGCGGCAGAGCCGAGGGTCAGGATGATACCCTGCACCAGTTCAGGCAGGCGCACAAACGCAATGGTGATGTTGCGGATGTCGCTGGTTAAGCCTGCGAGCAACGAGGCACTGCCCAGTTGTTCGATGCGTTCAACGCGGGTATCCAGAATGCGTTTGATAAACTCGCTGCGCAGACGGTAGACAAAATGGTGTCCCAACGTGGTCAGCGCCAGCTGTGATCCAAGCGTCACCACCATCAGCAACAACAGCAATCCGAGAAATTCCGGTAATACCATCAGCGAGACGTCGACCGTTTCGATCAGACGTTGATTGATAAACGCAATCAGCCCGATTCCCAACGCAGCACTGGCGAGGCTGAGCGCCATGACGCTGATAAATGGCCAGCGATACTGCCGCCAGACAAGAAGAAGAAGTTCCATGCAGACAACCCGGACAAGTAATAACAGCCCGCAGTTTAAACATCTCAACGCCGACAGCAATAATAATTCTTATTTTAATTCCCTTTTACCCGCCTGACGGAATGTCAGATTGTAGCGACAGTCGGCGGTCAACGGATGAAAACCCGATTTAAGCGGTTGTATACCATGATAAAATAACCGGGATTCGCCGCCCCAGACCACAACATCGCCATGCTCAAGTAAAAGCCGTTTTAACGGGTCATTGCGGTGCAAGCCACCAAACTGGAAGACAGCGGGCAACCCAAGCGAAACCGAGACAATGGGGGCACGCAGGTCAGGCTCATCTTTATCCTGATGCAACGACAGCTTCGCCCCCGGCGCATAACGGTTGATAAGACAAGCGTCAGGCGTAAAGTCAGGGTAACCTGCCGCCGTTGCTGCCTGTTGGCACAGGCTGGCGAAAGCCTCAGGCAACGGCGGCCAACGTTCGCCCGTCAACGGGTCGACGGGCGAGTACAGATAACCGTGCTGATCGGTGGTCCAGCCCAGCGGGCCGCAGTTGGTCATCGCCACTGACATGGTGTACCCGCCGGGTGTGACCATATGGCGAAACGGTGACTGACTGGCAATCGCCAAAATATCCTGCAGCAGTCTCTGCGCCGCACTGAAAGCAAAACGACGCAGGATCACAGCACCTGGTGCCAGCGGCTCTTGCCATGGCTCAGCGTCCGCAAACAGGTCCAGCATCATGACTCCTCACGTTGCGTCTCGCGCTTGAGCAATTGCGCCTTACGCGCCACACCCCAGCGATAGCCGGAAAGCGAGCCATCTCCCCGCACCACACGATGACAGGGGATCACTATCGCCAGCTTATTTGCCCCACAGGCGCTGGCAACGGCACGGACCGCTTTCGGTTTTCCGATGGCGTTGGCGACCTGCTGATAACTGACCGTTTCACCGCAGGGAATGGCGCGTAATGCCTGCCAGACCTGTTGCTGAAATGCGGTCCCCTGTATGTCCAGCGGTAAAGCCAGCGGCGTGTTGCGGGCATTGATGCTG
Source organism: Citrobacter sp. R56 (assembly GCF_016811995.1). Taxonomy (GTDB): domain Bacteria; phylum Pseudomonadota; class Gammaproteobacteria; order Enterobacterales; family Enterobacteriaceae; genus Citrobacter_D; species Citrobacter_D enshiensis. The sequence continues at coordinate 1,561,583 of NZ_CP069159.1, read as the reverse complement.
TAAATCACCTGCTGTACCCGTTGCTGAAAATCCGCATCCGCAGGTTCATCCCGTGCGGCGGGAAACATTTCATGCAATCCGGCGATAAGCCCGGCATCGTCGTCACCTAACAGGATCGCACAGATCCCGCGTTCACTTTCCGCCACCAGGCAGCGACCCAACGTACAGTCTGCTATGGCATAGCGAACAGTCACCTTGTCGCCTCCTTTGCGAAACTGCTTCGCCGTCATGCCCAGCGTTTCGTCGGCTTTACGGTAGTAACTGCTGCTATCAGGATAGCCGGCGTTAAGGAGTGCCTGCGTTACCGTCTCCCCTTTTACCAGCGCGTCGCGCAAACGGCGGGCACGATACGACTGCTGCCACGCTTTTGGGGTCATTCCCGTCGTTGCTTTAAACAAACGATGTAAATGAAACGGACTCATGGCAACGTCCTGCGCCAGTGCCTCTAATGTGATGGGTGTATCCTGTTCCAGCAAATGGCACGCGCGGGTGATTTTATCCAGCCGCTGTTGATGGGCATTTTCTTTGTCTGGCTGGCAACGTTTGCAGGGACGGAATCCTGCGCTCAGCGCTTCACCGGCATCCCCGAAAAAACGAACGTTTTTACGCAGGGCATGCTTCGCCCGACAGGAAGGTCGGCAGAAGATCCCCGTCGTCGTCACCGCAAAGACAAACTGGCCGTCGGCATTGGGATCGCGTTCCACCACCGACTGCCAGCGTTGATCATCGTTTACTCGTAAGACATTTTTCATCATGGACTCCTTCGGTAAGCATAGTGCTTAGTGTGTCCACAAACCATCGAACGAAAACCCGCAATCTTGCTTTTTAATTTTTCTCGCTGATGAGGAAGCCCTGGAACTGCGGAGACATCCAGGTCTTAAAGCCGTCGCCTTCTTTGACGATCATATAAACGGCCAGCCCTTCGCGGCGAACCACCTCTTTCGCTTTTTCGGTGCCGAGCACCATCAGTCCTGTATCCCAGCCATCGGCTTCCAGCGCCGTCGGGGCGATCACCGTCACCGACACCAGGTTGTGCTCAATAGGGCGTCCGGTTTGCGGATCAATAACATGAGAGACGCGTTTACCGTCCAGCTCATAATAGTTGCGATAGCTGCCGGACGTGCTGATGCCATGCCCGTTGATATCGACAATCGCCTGTACCGCATTTTCCTGGTCTGTCGGTTTCTGGATAGCCACCCGCCACGGATGCCCTTCGGCATTCATGCCACGACTGCTCAGCGCGCCGCCAACCGAAACCAGATAGCGGGAGATACCTTCCTGCTCCATCAGATATGCCAGGTGATCCGCTGCATATCCCTCGCCAACGGTGGAGAGATCGACGTACAAGTCCGCGATATCTTTTTGCAGATACTGTTGGCGCGCCTGCTCAATAACCGTCAGATGCGCCAGGCCGGTTTTGGCTTTTGCGACGTCAATCTGTTCCTGAGTGGGGATCTTCACTGGCTGTTGATCCGGGCCAAAACCCCACAGATTGACCAGCGGACCGACGGTAATGTCCATCGCTCCGTCCGTTTTTGCGCCAATACGCAACGCGGAGGTGACTATATCGGCCATCGCTTCACTGACGGGCCAGGGCGAGAGACTTTGCGACTGGTTAAAGCGCATTAATGCGGAATCATTTTTATAGGTGGAGAGCAGTTGATCGTCAGCATCAAGCTGAGTCTGAATCCGGACCTGTAGATCCTGGAGGCGTTTGGCATCGACGCCCACAACACTGACGCGCCAGAAGGTTCCCATCGTTTTACCTTCCAGCACCTGCGCCTCGGGAACCGGCTTAACTGGCTGTGGGGCGTTATCGCATCCCACAAAAAAGAGCGTGGCAGCCAACAGGACCGCCCGAAAAGAAGTCATTTCCATACGTGATTATCCTCATGCGAACGGGCGCAAGAGTACACCAAAAACAGTTATTTGTACGCCGGAATAAAGGCATTAAAAAAGGGCCCGCAGGCCCTTTAGGTGACAAAACCGACAATTAGAACTGGTAAACCAGGCCCAGAGCGACGATGTCATCGGTGCTGATCTTAGCATCGTTGGTAAAGCGGTTGTCATCCAGCAGGTTGATTTTGTAATCAACATAGGTGGACATGTTTTTGTTGAAGTAGTAAGTCGCGCCAACATCAACATATTTCACGATGTCCTGATCGCCGTAGCCACGGCCCAGGTCTTTACCTTTGGACTGCAGGTAGGCAACGGACGGACGCAGACCGAAGTCGAACTGGTACTGTGCAACCACTTCGAAGTTCTGTGCTTTGTTAGCCCAACCCAGATCGCCAGTGCGAGTCGCGTTGTAAGTCTGGGTGTATTGTGCAGCCAGGTAAACGTTGTTGGCGTCATATTTCAGACCACCGGTGTAGGTTTCAGCACGATCGCCGGTACCGATAAAACCAGAGTTGTTCTGATCAAAGGTACGGTTAGAACCAGAAACCGCAGCACCGATACCGAAGCCTTCACCGATATCATAAGTGATAGAACCGCCAACACCTTCGTCGTTCTGTCTCAGAGCATCGCGACCGTTGTTCGTCTGGTCTTCACCGCTTGGGCTACCGTTTTTACCCTGATACTGGATAGCGAAGTTCAGGCCATCAACCATACCGAAGAAGTCAGAGTTACGGTAGGTCGCGAAGCCGTTACCACGCTGTTGCATGAAGTTGTCAGAACCGTAGGTGTCGCCGCCGAATTCCGGCAGAACGTCGGTCCAGGAGGTTACATCGTAAACCACACCGTAGTTACGACCGTAGTCGAATGAACCGGCATCACCGAATTTCAGACCGGCAAACGCCAGACGGGTCCAGGAATCATTTTGGTTTTCAGACGTGTTACCCTGAATCTGGTATTCCCACTGGCCGTAACCGGTCAGTTGGTCATTTACCTGGGTTTCGCCTTTGAAGCCGAGACGCATGTAGGTCTGATCGCCATCAACGCGGTCGTCATCGGAGAAATAGTGCAGACCGTCGACTTTACCGTACAGATCTAATTTGTTGCCGTCTTTGTTATAAATTTCGGCCGCATTCGCGGTACCCGCTACCAGCAGAGCCGGTACCAGGAGGGACAGTACTTTAACTTTCATTTTGTAAACCCTCTGTTATATGCCTTTATTTGCTTTTTTTATTGCCACTGCATACTGGTTAACCCTCATTAACCAGTCGGCAACTTCATTCTCCTCAAAATGACAGAATAATCCAACACGAATATGATACTAAAACTTTTAAAATGTTTCATTTATCGGCATAGATGTTTCTAAATGTTAATTTCGTGGAACTTTTTTTAAATCGGAAAATGCAAAAAATAAGCACGAATTAACAAGATGCATTAATTTTCATTTTAAAAACAGAATGTTACATACGGAAAATTCATAGCACTGAATGACAAAACAAAAAACTCGCCGATCACTAAAATAAAGACGCTATCATCATTAACTTTATTTATTACCGTCATTCATTTCTGAATGTCTGTTTACCCCTATTTCAGCCGAATGCACTGCATTCGGTTTTTTTTTACCCTTCTTTACACTGTTCCCCTTCACATTGTGCTACGACGTAAAAAAGAGTCACGGAAATTCAGCGTTTTCTTCCACGCACGCTCAGAATTAATGTCAAAAATATTATCTTGTTATTTAATGCTGCATTTTTCAGTATTTTCCTAAATATGTGTACCCCATTTCATGCGATGTACACATTTATACAGTAGCAATGCTGATCCCTCAGGCAGACGGAAATGCAGTGTCGGTAAGAGGCGAGAGTCTGGAAATTCACACATTACCCTTTATACTGCCCTATCTCCTTTCGCCTTGTTAACAGGTCATAAACACGAATGCGTCAGACTGACACAACGGTTTCTACCCGATTCTCCCTTCTGCCGGGAAGCATTACCCGTTTCTTCTTATTACTGATCATTGTGTTGTTGGTGACGATGGGTGTTATGGTGCAAAGCGCCGTGAATGCCTGGTTGAAAGATAAAAGCTATCAGATTGTCGATATCACCCACGCGCTGCATAAGCGGGTCGATACCTGGCGCTACGTAACGTGGCAAATTTATGACAACATCGCCGCAACCGCTAACCCTTCAACAGGGGAAGGTCTGCAAGAAACGCGGCTGAAACAAGATGTCTACTATCTGGAGAAACCGCGTCGTAAGACCGAGGCCCTCATTTTTGGCTCCCATGACAGTTCAACGCTGGAAATGACCCAGCGTATTTCAACCTATCTGGATACGTTGTGGGGTGCCGAGACAGTACCGTGGTCCATGTATTACCTGAACGGGCAGGACAACAGCTTAATCCTCATCTCCACATTGCCGCTTAAAGATCTCGCGTCCGGCTTTAAAGAGTCGACTATTGGTAATATCGTCGACTCGCGACGCGCGGAAATGCTGCAACAAGCGAACGCGCTTGATGAAAGAGAAAGTTTCTCTTCTCTGCGTCATCTGACATGGCAAAACGGGCATTACTTCACGTTACGCACCACCTTTAACCAACCCGGACATCTGGCGACCGTGGTCGCATTCGATCTGCCGATTAACGATCTGATCCCACCTGGCATGCCGCTGGACAGCTTTCGTCTTGAGCCTGACGCCACGCCAACGACCGTACATAATAATGAAAAAGAGTCGCCAGACAGCGTCAGCATCAGTTTTAACAGCGCTAAAATTGAAATTTCATCAGCCCTGAACTCAACCGATATGCGTCTGGTCTGGCTGGTGCCTTTCGGGACGCTGCTGCTTGATACGCTGCAAAATATCCTGCTGCCGTTGCTGCTCAATATTGGTCTGCTCGCGCTGGCGTTGTTTGGTTACACCACCTTCCGCCACCAGCCAGGTCGCTCGACGGAGGTTGCGCCCAATACCGCGGCAAATAATGAACTGCGTATTCTGCGTGCAATAAATGAAGAGATTGTCTCCCTGCTGCCTCTCGGTCTGTTGGTTCATGACCAGGAAGCCAATCGGACGGTGATCAGCAATAAAATTGCCGATCATCTGCTGCCACACTTAAATTTGCAGAACATCACCAGCATGGCGGAACAGCATCAGGGGATCATTCAGGCCACCATCAATAACGAGCTGTATGAAATTCGCCTGTTTCGTAGCCAGATTGCGCCGCGCACCCAGATCTTTATCATCCGCGATCAGGATCGTGAGGTACTGGTCAATAAGAAGCTTAAGCAGGCACAGCGGTTGTATGAGAAAAACCAGCAGGGTCGTGCCGCATTTATGCAGAATATCGGCGCGGCATTGAAAGAGCCGGTACGGATGCTGGCGGTTAACGCCGCCGCATTGAATACCCCTGACAGCCAAAAACTGGCTAATCAGGCCGATGTGCTGGTACGTATGGTGGATGAAATTCAACTCGCGAACATTCTGGAGAATGATAGCTGGAAGAGTGAATCGACACTGTTCTCTGTTCAGGCGCTGATCGACGAAGTCGTGCCGGAGGTCCTGCCGGTAATTAAGCGCAAAGGGCTACAACTGTTGATCAATAACCACCTTAACGCCAGCGACGAGCGCCGTGGCGATCGCGACGCTCTGCGCCGGATCTTACTGCTGCTCATCCAGTACGCCGTCACCACGACTCAGATCGGTAAAATTACCCTTGAAGTTGATCAGGACGAGTCCGCAGAAGAACGTCTGACCTTCCGCATTCTGGATACCGGTGAAGGTGTGGCGCCGAATGAAATAGATAATCTGCATTTCCCGTATATTAATGAAACGCAGGGCGACCGTTACGGCAAAGCGAACCCACTCACCTTCTGGTTGTGCGATCAGTTAGCCCGCAAACTCGGCGGTCATTTGAATATCAAAACGCGGGAAACGCTCGGCACGCGCTATACCGTCCATGTTAAAATGACGCCGCACGACCAGCATGCTGAAGTCGAAGAGCGCCTGCTTGATGACGTTTGTGTGATGGTTGATGTCACCTCTAACGACGTGCGCAACATTGTGGTTCGCCAGCTGGAAAACTGGGGCGCGACGTGCCTCACTCCGGACGAACGGCTGGTAAGTCAAGAATATGATCTCTTTTTAACGGATAATCCGTCTAATCTTACTGCCTCGGGCTTGCTTTTAAGCGATGATGAGTCAGGCGTGCGAAAAATCGGCCCTGGCCAACTGCGCGTCAACTTTAATATGAGCAATGCTATGCAGGAAGCTGTCTTACAACTTATCGAAGAGCAACTGGCGCAGGAAGAAATTCCAGAGTCCCCTCTGGGAGGAGATGAAAACGCCGAACTTCATGCCAGCGGTTATTACGCGCTATTTGTAGACACAGTACCGGATGATGTTAAGAGGTTGTATACTGAGGCGGAAACCAGCGATTTTGCTGCGCTGGCCCAAACGGCCCACCGCCTGAAAGGGGTGTTTGCCATGCTTAATCTGGTACCCGGCAAGCAGTTATGTGAAACGCTGGAACATCTTATTCGTGAGAAAGATGCTCCAGGTATAGAAAAATACATCAGCGACATTGACGCTTACGTCAAAAGCTTGCTGTAGCAAGGTAGCCCAATACATGAACAATATGAACGTAATTATTGCCGATGACCATCCGATTGTACTGTTCGGTATTCGCAAATCACTTGAACAAATCGAGTGGGTGAATGTTGTCGGCGAATTTGAAGACTCCACAGCACTGATCAACAATCTCCCTAAACTGGATGCGCATGTTTTAATCACCGACCTCTCAATGCCGGGGGATAAATACGGTGACGGGATCACCTTGATCAAATATATCAAGCGCCATTTCCCGAGCCTGTCGATCATTGTTCTGACCATGAACAACAACCCGGCGATCCTGAGCGCCGTGCTGGATCTCGATATTGAGGGCATCGTCCTGAAACAAGGCGCCCCTACCGACTTGCCAAAAGCGCTGGCCGCGCTGCAAAAGGGCAAAAAATTCACCCCGGAAAGCGTTTCTCGCCTGCTGGAAAAAATCAGCGCGAGCGGTTACGGTGACAAACGTTTGTCACCGAAAGAGAGTGAAGTCCTGCGTCTGTTCGCCGAAGGTTTCCTGGTGACGGAGATTGCCAAGAAGCTAAACCGCAGCATCAAGACCATCAGTAGCCAGAAGAAATCGGCGATGATGAAGCTGGGCGTGGAGAACGATATCGCGCTGCTGAACTACCTCTCTTCGGTAACGCTGAGTCCAAACGACAAAGATTGATAACTATTGACCGTCACGAGCCTGATGGCGCGATGCCTGTCAGGCTTAGACGTTGATAATATCAGACCCAAAAGCCGGATAAGGCGAAACCGCCCTCCGGCATTTTTATGTCCGCATTTTTCTAACCCGCTCAGCATAGAGCGCCAGCGTCTGTTGCAATACATCCAGGGTGACCGGTTTCGACAAGCAGCTATCCATACCCGACTCCAGACAACGTTGTTTCTCTTCCGCCAGCGCGTTGGCCGTCACGCCAACCACCGGCAGCGTCAGCCCTAACTGACGAATACGCTGTGTCAGGCGATAGCCATCCATATTCGGCATATTGACGTCGCTAAGCACAATATCGATAGCATTTTTGCTCAGTACATTCAGGGCATCAACGCCGTCATTTGCCGTTTTGCACTGATATCCAAGCGATCCTAACTGATCGGCCAGCAGACGGCGGTTGATAGGATGATCGTCCACCACCAGAATCATCATATCATCATTGGCATCGCCCACTTTCTCAGGCGCCGTCAGCGCCGTTGAGGCGTCTTCACTGTCCAGCTCAATACTGTAAATACGCGCCAGTAAACCCGGTAATTCGTGCGGCGACGCAACGCTATGCACCCACTCGCCCGCCGCTCTTTCCACCGGTATCCCGATATGGCGACGGCAGAAGATCACGGCGGCACGCCCCAGCCACGGCTGCTCCAGCTCATCATCCGTTATCAATACGTCATCTGGCGCCGGTTCCTGACCGTCATAGCGGAGCACCTGCACGCCGTTACGCGCCAGGCTGGACTCCACAAAATGGGCCAACGAGGCGTTACGCACCGCCAGCCAGCAACGGGTTTTCGCAAGGCCGTCCACGGCTTTTCGCACCGGGAATTGCGCGCCATACAGAGGGATACGCAGCGTAAACTGGCTTCCCATGCCGGGTTCTGAATCCACGGAGATATCGCCGTCCATCATGCTGATCAGTTTTTCGCAGATCGCCAGCCCCAGGCCCGTTCCCTGGAAGTTCCGCTGCACCCCGGTTCCCACCTGGAAGAAAGGATCGAACAAGCGCACCACTTCTTTCGCCGGAATACCCACCCCCGTGTCGCGCACCCGAATGCTGAGATAGTCGCCGTTACACTGCACATGCAGCACAATGCAGCCCGTATCGGTAAATTTAATGGCATTGCTGAGCAGGTTGGAAATAACCTGCTGCAGACGCATCGGATCGCCATTCAGCGTGACCGGAACATCCGGTTCGATAAAGCAATACAGTCCTAGCTGTTTACGCACCACCAGCGGCAAATAGTTTGCCGTAATATGGCTCATCACTTCCCGGGGTGAAAACTCGCGTGGCTCAATCTTCAACTGCTCAGACTCGATTTTCGAGAAATCGAGAATGTCGCTAATGATTTTTAGCAGCAGGCTGGAGGAGTTGTTCATCGCCGTCACCAAGCGATCCACACCTTTCGGCAGCTCTTTGGTTTGCAGCAGATCGAGGTTACCGATAATTCCGTACAACGGTGTGCGCAGTTCATGGCTGACCGTGGCGAGGAACATCGATTTGGACTGGCTGGCCTGTTCAGCCGCCTGCGCCATCTCCTGCAACGATTCTTCCATCTTCACGCGGGCGCTCACATCCACCAGCACGCAAATCGCCACGTTTTCATTGCGATAGCGTGAATGCACAAAGCTAATTTGCAGGTTCGTGTTATTGCTGGTCAACACGTCCACAAAGTTGACCTGCTGGCCGCAGATAATTTGCGTCAGCCTCTGGCGATCCTCATGGGTGAGCATATTAAGGTAGGTATGCGCAAGTTCATTACTGAGGATATTGATGCCGTCGATGGTGCGCAAAATACAGATCCCCACGGGCGCGGAGGCAACAATTTTACGGTTGAACTGTTCATGTTCTTCCAGGCGCTGGGCGTCGCTTTCCGCCGGAATAAAAATCCGCCGTTCATACATGCGCGCCAGCGTAAACAAGGCAGCCCCGACCAGCACATTCAGTATAATTGCGTTAAGGATCAGCATACGGATGCGCTCGAGCACCAGATCGACAGGCACCGAGTAGACAATACTCAGGGACGACGGCGGCAGATTTTTCTTCAGCACCAGCTCGCGAAAACCTGGCGTGTAGCCAAACCAGGAGCGCTCCTGCATCCAGCGCGGTTCCGCTTTGATATTGCCATCCGGACCGGTCAGCGAAATTAAGGCGTGACCATTTTCATCCAGAATCGTTACCCCCATGGGGAGACTGCCTGGCGTGAAAAAGTTTTCCATGCGAATAGACTGTTCAACGCCGAGCAGCCCCTGCAGACGATTAGCCAGATAGACCGGCGTCAGCGCATAAAAATAGCCGATGCCCGGCCGCGGTCCCTGACCTATCCAAAAGAGGTTATTCCCGCTCTCTTCCTGGGGCGCGTTACGGTACTTGACGATACGCTCGTGCAGCGCTTTCAACGCCGCATCACGCTCAACAGGCATATCGCGCAGACCAAAATTCGCCATACAGAGGTTATCGCTACCGATCAGAAATACGCGATTCAGGTCGTAAGCAGCGGAGAAATTGTCGCGCCAGTAGCGCATAAACCAGGACAGCGACTCCAGCGATCCCCGCCACATATTGCTCATGGCGGCGCAGTCGGAGTCAGCGAAAAGTGGTTCGAAAGTGGGCACTTCGGCCTTTTCGTCCCGCGCCCGCGAAGACATCACGCCGTTTTCCGCCGTGAGGCGATTTTCAGCAATGTACTTCAGCTCTTTCATCACGTCTGAAGTACGCTGAATGTAGCGCTGGGCTTGATCGGAACTGAGATTAAACTCCTGACGAATTTCTGACTCTCGCTGATGCAGCGCATTCACGATGTAAAACACCGAAGCAAACGCAATCAAAAGCCAGATTAATAACGCCAACGCCCTGAACAGGTAGCGCGACACTTTCAGGGTGGTGCGGAAGGAAGCAAGGTATTTCAAAAGGGCGAAGCTCCGCCTCAGGATGTAAATAGAGTGTGATTAAGGTAGCGGTAAATGACCGACGTCGCAATGGTCTCTCATGACGGGAATATGATGCACCGCTGAGAAACTTACGCCCTAATCACCGATAATCGGCGTTTGCCTGAAAAACACAACATGGAATTCAGCATGCGCTATCTACAATGGGTAATTCGCCGCTTATACCCACGACGCTTGCGAAACCAGATGATCCTGGTGGCCATATTGATGGTCATTATACCCACTGTTTCTATTGGTTATATCGTAGAAACTGAAGGCCGTTCAGCAGTATTGTCCGAAAAAGAGAAAAAACTGTCCGCCGTCTTAAGCCTTCTTGACGATGCATTAGGCGATCGTTTTAATCTCTATAGTGACCTGCCGCGAGAGGAACGCATTCGCGCGCTTAATGCTGAGTTAGGCCCCATCACAGAACGTATTACTGCCGCGTTTCCCGGAATTGGCGCTGGATATTACAACCAGGCGTTAGACGCCGTTATCACCTATGCGCCCGCTGCGCTTTATCAACATAATGTCGGCATCACAATATCCCCCGATCACCCTGGCCGCGACGTCATGAGTAGCCATTCTGCGCTGGTGTACTCAGGAAAACAGGTACGGGGCGATATCCTTAACTCCATGATCCCCATTGAGCGGCAGGGTAATGTTCTCGGCTATATCTGGGCCAACGAACTGACCGAAGACATTCGCCAACAAGCGTGGAAAATGGACGTCAGGATCATCACGGTGTTGGCCGCAGGCCTGATCGGTAGCCTGTTGCTGATCATCTTTTTTTCACGGCGACTCAGCGCTAACATCGGTGTAATTACCGATGGCCTGTCGCTTCTTGCGCAAAATAGCCATATGCGTCTCCCCTCTCTGTCCGGTGAACTGGGGCAAATCAGCCAGAGTGTCAACGCCCTGGCGCAAACCTTGCGGGAGACCAAAACCCTTAATGATCTGATCATTGAAAACGCCGCCGATGGCGTTATCGCTATCGACCGACAAGGCGACGTCATCACCATCAATCCCGCAGCAGAACAAATCACCGGCTATACGCAACAGGAATTGGTGGGTAAATCTTATGCCAGCCTGTTTACGCACTCGCAATTTTACAGCCCGGTACTCGACACCCTGGCGCACGGAACGGAACATCTGGCCCAGGAGATCAGTTTCCCTGCCCGCGATCGCACCATTGAGATCCGCGTCACCACCAGCCGAATTCATAATGCCTGGGGCGAGTTAATCGGTGCTCTGGTCATTTTCTCCGACTTAACGGCCCGTAAAGAGAAACAGCGTCGGCAGGCGCAAACGGAAAGACTCGCCACCCTCGGAGAACTGATGGCGGGCGTGGCGCATGAAGTGCGCAACCCGCTAACGGCTATTCGCGGCTATGTACAAATCATCCGCCAGCAGACAACTGAGCCGCTCCACCAGGAATACCTCTCTGTGGTGCTGAATGAAATCGACTCAATCAATAAAGTGATCCAACAGCTGTTAGATTTATCCCGCCCCCGCCAGAGCCAGTGGCAACAAATCCAGCTCAATGCACTGGTCGAGGAGACGCTTATCCTGGTACAAACCGCTGGCGTCCAGGCACGGATTTCATTCCACGTGGACTTAGATAGCCAACTGTCTCCGATAGTCGCAGATCGTGAATTGCTCAGACAGGTGATTCTGAACGTATTAATTAATGCGGTGCAGGCGATCGGCGCCCGAGGGGAAATTCGTATTCGTACCTGGCAATACACGGCGTCACAACAGGCGGTGACGGTTGAAGACAATGGCTGTGGTATTGATATCGCAATGCAGAAAAAGATATTTGATCCCTTTTTTACGACGAAAGCCTCAGGAACCGGTCTTGGACTGGCGCTCAGCCAGCGCATCATCAATGCGCATCAGGGCGATATCCGCGTTGCCAGCATGCCTGGCTGTGGGGCAATTTTCACGCTGATTTTACCGATTAACCCGCAGGGAACCGTCCCGGAATGAATTCCACCTACCGTATTCTCATCGTTGACGACGAAGACAATGTTCGCCGTATGCTGACCACCGCCTTTTCGCTGCAAGGGCATGAAACACTCTGTGCCAGCAACGGTAAGGCCGCACTGCACTGCTTTGAAGAAACAGAGCCGGACGTGGTGTTGATGGACATCCGTATGCCGGAAATGAGCGGTATCGAAGCGCTGAAAATCATGAGAGCCCAGCAGCCCCGAATCCCCATCATTTTGATGACGGCCTATGCTGAAGTAGAGACAGCCGTCGAGGCACTCCGCAGCGGCGCATTTGATTATGTCATCAAACCCTTCGATCTGGACGAGCTCACTTTAGTTATTCAGCGAGCGCTACAACTCCAGGCCATGAAGCAAGAGATCCGCAGCCTCCACAAAGCGCTGAGTAGCAGTTGGCAGTGGGGACATATCCTGACCAACAGCCCTGTCATGATGGATATCTGTAAAGATACGGCCAAAATCGCCCTCTCCCAAGCCAGCGTACTGATCAGTGGGGAGAGTGGAACGGGGAAAGAGCTGATTGCCCGCGCGCTCCACTATAACTCCCGCCGGGCGAATGGCCCGTTTATCAAAATCAACTGCGCAGCACTGCCGGAATCGTTACTGGAAAGCGAACTGTTTGGCCATGAAAAAGGGGCATTTACCGGTGCGCAAACATTACGCCAGGGGCTGTTTGAACGTGCTCATCAGGGAACGTTATTGCTTGATGAAATCGGTGAAATGCCGCTCGTTCTCCAGGCCAAGCTGCTGCGTATTTTGCAGGAACGAGAGTTTGAACGCATTGGCGGGCACCAGACCATTCAGGTCGATATCCGCATTATTGCCGCCACCAATCGCGATCTCCACGCCATGGTAAAAGAAGGCGCTTTCCGCGAAGATCTGTTTTATCGGTTAAATGTGATCCATCTGATGCTACCTCCCTTAAAAGAGCGCCGGGAAGATATCCCCTTACTCGCCAACCACTTTTTACAAAAATTTAGCTCAGAAAATCAACGCGATATTATAGAGATCGACCCTACGGCAATGTCGATACTCAGCGCATGGCCGTGGCCAGGCAATATCCGTGAGTTATCGAATGTGATTGAGCGTGCGGTTGTCATGAATACTGGCGCGGTTATTTTTGCTGAGGATTTACCCGCTCAGTTTCGCCTGCCGGTGAGCCCCGCCAGCGAAGTCAAAACACCCCAACCGGGAGAGCGCAATCTGAAAGAAGAGATCAAGCGCGAAGAAAAACGCATTATCGTTGAGGTGCTTGAACAACAACAGGGAAACCGTACGCGCACCGCCCTTATGCTGGGGATTAGCAGACGCGCCCTGATGTACAAACTGCAGGAGTATGGTATTGACCCGGCTGATAATTGATACCGGAATCTGCTATGCAGAATTTTGCACAGTGCGCAAAATTCTGCCTATTTCTCCTCGTCTCACATACCCACCCACTCAAAAATAAACCTTCATAATTAATATCTTAACTAATATTTTTGTTATTCATCGCTTCTGGCATTCCGCTTGCTATTCCCTATGCGTACCCAACATGGAGTATGCAAAAGGGAAACATAATGAAAACAAAACTGATTACCTTACAGGACGCACCCGATTTTTTTCGTGACGGCATGACCATCATGGTTGGCGGTTTTATCGGCGTTGGCACCCCGCCCCGTCTGATCGAGGCCCTCCTTGATTCCGGCGTCAGGGATCTCACGCTAATCGCCAACGATACCGCCTTTATCGATACCGGTATTGGCCCGCTTATCGTCAATGGCCGGGTGAGCAAAGTTATCGCCTCGCATATTGGCACCAACCCCGAAACCGGTCGGCGAATGATTGCCGGAGAAATGGAGGTACAGCTGGTTCCACAAGGAACCCTGATAGAACAAATCCGCTGTGGCGGCGCGGGTCTCGGCGGTTTTCTGACCCCGACGGGCGTCGGCACTGTGGTGGAGGACGGTAAACAGACCATGACGCTCGATGGAAAAAAGTGGCTGCTTGAGCGTCCACTGCGTGCCGATCTGGCGCTGATCCGCGCCCACCGCGCCGATCCCCTCGGCAACCTCACCTATCAACTCAGCGCCCGCAATTTTAACCCCCTGATTGCCCTCGCCGCCGATATCACGCTGGTGGAACCTGACGAGCTGGTCGAAACAGGCTGCCTGTTGCCAGACCAGATTGTCACCCCAGGCGCGGTTATCGACCATATCGTTATTCCACAGGAGCGTTAATCATGGATGCTAAACAACGTATTGCGCGCCGCGTGGCGCAAGAACTTCGTGATGGTGACGTCGTTAACTTAGGGATTGGTCTGCCGACACTGGTCGCTAATTATCTTCCCGCCGATATCCATATCACGCTGCAATCAGAGAACGGTTTTCTTGGGCTGGGTCCCGTCACCACTGCCCATCCCGATTTAGTGAATGCTGGCGGGCAACCGTGCGGCATATTACCCGGCGCCGCGATGTTTGATAGCGCAATGTCGTTTGCACTGATTCGCGGTGGCCATGTTGATGCCTGCGTCCTCGGCGGATTGCAGGTGGATGAGAAGGCCAACCTCGCCAACTGGGTCGTTCCCGGCAAACTGGTGCCCGGTATGGGGGGCGCGATGGACCTGGTCACTGGCGCGCGCAAAGTGATCATTGCCATGGAGCACTGCGCGAAAGACGGTTCAGCCAAAATTCTGCGTTACTGCACCATGCCGCTAACCGCCCAGCACGCGGTACATATGCTGGTGACTGAGCTCGCCGTATTCCGTTTCATTGACGGCAAAATGTGGCTTACCGAAATCGCTGAAGAATGTGATATCGCCACGCTTCGCGCGAAAACCGAAGCGCATTTTGACGTTGCAGCCAACCTGATAATCCAACGAGGTGATGCATGATTGGTCGTATCTCACGCTTTATGACGCGCTTTGTCAGTCGCTGGCTCCCCGATCCGCTGATCTTTGCCATGATGCTGACGCTGCTGACGTTTGGGATTGCGCTCTGGTTAACGCCACAAACCCCCATCAAGATGGTGAAATTTTGGGGTGACGGTTTCTGGAACCTGCTGGCATTTGGGATGCAGATGGCGTTAATCATTGTCACCGGACATGCGCTGGCCAGTTCCGGGCCGGTGAAAAGCCTGCTGCGTACCGCCGCATCGGTCGCCAAAACCCCGGCACAAGGGGTGATGCTGGTAACGTTCTTTGGCGCGGTCGCATCCGTCATCAACTGGGGTTTTGGTCTGGTGGTGGGAGCGATGTTTGCCCGCGAGGTCGCACGCCGGGTACCCGGTTCCGACTATCCCCTGCTCATTGCCTGCGCCTATATCGGCTTTATCACCTGGGGTGGCGGCCTCTCCGGCTCGATGCCGCTGCTCGCCGCGACGCCAGGCAACCCGGTCGAGCATATTGCAGGGTTAATTCCGGTCGGGGACACCATTTTCACCGGATTCAATATCTTCATTACGCTGAGTCTTATCGTGGTGATGCCGTTCATTACCCGTTTGATGGTGCCAAAACCGTCTGATGTCGTCTCCGTTGATCCCAAATTATTGCTGGACGACACTGATTTTCAGAAAACATTACCGGCTGATGCCCCGCCGTCTGAGAAACTGGAAGAGAGCCGCATTCTGACGCTGATCATCGGTGCGTTGGGTATTGCTTATCTGGCGTTCGACTTTGCAGAGAAAGGGTTCAATATCACGATTAACACCGTCAACCTGATGTTCCTGATTGCCGGGTTGTTACTCCACAAAACGCCCATGGCCTATATGCGTGCCGTCAGCGCAGCCGCCCGCAGTACCGCAGGTATTCTGGTTCAGTTCCCTTTCTACGCGGGAATTCAGCTGATGATGGAACACTCCGGCCTCGGGGGGCTTATCACCGAGTTCTTCATCAACGTCGCCAACAAAGACACCTTCCCCCTCATGACCTTCTTCAGCTCTGCGCTGATTAACTTTGCCGTGCCGTCGGGCGGCGGACACTGGGTCATCCAGGGCCCCTTCGTGCTTCCGGCCGCTGAGGCGCTGGGCGCCGATCTTGGCAAGTCGGTCATGGCGATTGCCTACGGCGAGCAGTGGATGAACATGGCGCAGCCGTTCTGGGCGCTACCTGCGCTGGCCATCGCCGGGCTTGGGGTGCGCGACATCATGGGTTACTGCATCACGGCCCTGCTCTTTTCCGGGATCATATTCGTCATTGGCCTGAGCGTGTTCTGACGACAACCTTTCACAGTAAGGAACAGAAGATGAAAAACAGTGTCATCGTCAGTGCGGCACGTACCGCCATTGGCAACTTTAACGGCGCGCTGGCAGCCACCAGCGCCATCGATCTTGGGGTAACGGCGATCAAAGCTGCGCTTGAACGTGCGCAACTCGATCCTCAACGGGTTGATGAAGTGATCATGGGCAATGTGCTTCAGGCGGGTCTGGGACAAAACCCGGCGCGCCAGGCGTTGTTAAAAAGCGGTCTTGCCGATACGGTTTGCGGTTTTACCGTCAACAAACTGTGCGGCTCTGGCCTGAAAAGCGTCGCGCTGGCCGCACAGGCGATTGCGACCGGGCAAGCACAAGCCATCATCGCGGGCGGCATGGAGAACATGAGTCAGGCGCCCTATCTGCTGGATGCAAAAGCCCGTTGGGGCTATCGCCTCGGCGACGGACAATTATCCGACTCCATTCTGCATGATGGTCTGCTCTGCGCCATCCACGGTTACCATATGGGGATCACTGCGGAAAACATCGCCCGGGAATACGATATCAGCCGCGAGATGCAGGATGAACTGGCGCTCCACTCCCAGCGTAAAGCCGTAGCGGCGATGGAAAGCGGCGCGTTTCAGAAAGAGATCGTCCCCGTCACCATCACATCGCGCAAGAAAACCCTGGTTTTTGACCGTGATGAATTTCCGAAAGCCGAAACAACGGCGGGAGGCCTCGCCGCGTTGCGTCCCGCTTTTGACAAAGAGGGTACCGTGACTGCCGGTAATGCCTCGGGGATCAACGATGGCGCAGCAGCTCTGGTGGTGATGGACGAATCGGCGGCACTGGCGGCGGGGCTGAAGCCGCTTGCGCGTATTAAATCCTGGGCCAGCGGCGGCGTCGCCCCCGCATTGATGGGGATGGGGCCGGTTCCCGCCACCCAAAAAGCGCTGTTACAGAGCGGGCTCCAGCTTTCTGATATCGATCTCATCGAAGCCAATGAGGCATTTGCCGCGCAGTTCCTTGCAGTGGGTAAAGTCCTTGGCTTTGATCATCAGAAAGTGAATATCAACGGCGGCGCTATCGCACTTGGGCATCCTATCGGGACCAGCGGTGCGCGTATTCTGGTCACGCTGCTTCACAGCCTGGAGGCGCACGATAAAACACTGGGGCTGGCGACGCTGTGTGTGGGTGGCGGTCAGGGGATCGCGATGATTGTTGAACGGATGAACTAAATTAACGATCGCCACCTCCATGGGGTGGTTTAAGGTTGATAACGAAAAAGGGCCGGAATTCCGGCCCTTTGCATATCAAGGTGATTACTCGTCAGCGTCTTCCGCTGAGTCGTCGGCATCGTCTGCGACGTCATCATCGCTTTCCACTTCCGGGGCGATGTCTTCGTCCCCTTCTGCGGCGCTACCGTCGATAGAATCCAGTTCTTCATCATCGACAGGCTCAGCAACACGCTGCAGACCCACCACGTTTTCATCTTCCGCAGTACGGATGAGGATAACGCCCTGGGTGTTACGACCCACAATGCTGATTTCCGACACGCGAGTACGCACCAGCGTACCGGCATCGGTGATCATCATAATCTGATCCGCATCGTCGACCTGCACCGCGCCGACAACAGAACCGTTACGTTCGGTGACTTTGATAGAGATAACCCCTTTCGTCGCACGCGACTTGGTTGGGTACTCTTCTACCGCCGTACGTTTACCGTAACCGTTTTGTGTTGCCGTCAGGATTGCGCCTTCACCACGTGGGATGATCAGCGAAACCACTTTGTCGCTCCCACCTAAGCGAATACCGCGAACACCGGTGGTGTTGCAACCCATCGCACGAACCGAGGCTTCCTTAAAGCGAACCACTTTACCTTCGGCAGAGAACAGCATGACTTCATCATCACCGCTGGTCAGATCCACGCCAATCAGTTCATCGCCTTCGACCAGTTTGATCGCCACTTTACCGGCGGTACGCAGACGATTGAACTCGGTCAGAACGGTTTTCTTCACCGTACCGTTGGCGGTCGCCATGAAGACTTTCACGCCTTCTTCAAACTCAGTCACCGGCAGAATCGCGGTAATACGTTCATCCTGCTCAAGCGGCAGCAGGTTGACGATCGGACGGCCACGTGCGCCACGGCTCGCTTCCGGCAGTTGATAGACTTTCATGGAGTAAACGCGGCCACGGCTGGAGAAGCACAGAATATGATCGTGCGTATTCGCCACCAGCAGTCGGTCAATAAAGTCTTCTTCTTTAATACGTGCGGCAGATTTACCTTTCCCGCCACGACGCTGCGCTTCGTACTCAGAAAGCGGCTGATACTTCACATAACCCTGGTGAGACAGCGTCACAACCACATCTTCCTGGTTGATCAGGTCTTCAAGGTTGATGTCCGCGCTGTTGGCGGTGATTTCAGTACGACGCTTATCGCCAAACTGCTCGCGAATCAATTCCATCTCTTCGCGAATCACTTCCATCAGACGGTCGGCGCTGCCCAGAATGTGCAACAGTTCCGCGATCTGCTCCAGCAGCTCTTTGTACTCATCGAGCAGTTTTTCGTGCTCAAGGCCGGTCAGTTTCTGCAAACGCAGATCCAGGATCGCCTGTGCCTGCTGTTCGGTCAGATAGTATTGACCGTCACGCACGCCGAACTCTGGCTCCAGCCATTCAGGACGTGCCGCGTCATCACCCGCACGTTCCAGCATGGCAGCCACGTTGCCCAGATCCCAGGAGCGCGCGATCAATGCCGCTTTTGCTTCCGCAGGCGTTGGCGCACGACGGATAAGCTCAATGATTGGGTCAATGTTCGCCAGCGCAATCGCCAGTGCTTCGAGGATATGCGCACGATCGCGGGCTTTACGCAGTTCAAAAATAGTACGGCGAGTCACCACTTCACGACGGTGACGCACGAACGCAGAAATAATGTCTTTCAGGTTCATGATCTTCGGCTGGCCATGGTGCAAGGCAACCATGTTGATACCGAAGGAGACCTGCAACTGCGTCTGGGAATAGAGGTTATTCAGTACCACTTCCCCGACCGCATCGCGTTTGATTTCAATCACGATGCGCATACCGTCTTTGTCAGACTCGTCACGCAGCGCGCTGATACCTTCAACGCGTTTTTCTTTCACCAGTTCAGCAATCTTTTCGATCAGGCGCGCTTTGTTCACCTGGTAAGGGATTTCATGAACGATGATGGTTTCGCGACCGGTTTTCGCGTCAGCTTCCACTTCCGCGCGAGCGCGAATGTACACTTTACCGCGACCGGTACGATAGGCTTCTTCAATGCCGCGACGGCCATTGATGATCGCCGCTGTCGGGAAGTCCGGGCCAGGAATGTGTTCCATCAGGCCTTCGACCGAGATGTCTTCGTCGTCGATATACGCCAGGCAGCCGTTGATCACTTCCGTCAGGTTATGTGGCGGGATGTTGGTCGCCATACCAACGGCGATACCGGACGAACCGTTCACCAGCAGGTTAGGAATTTTGGTCGGCATAACATCTGGAATTCTTTCGGTGCCGTCGTAGTTATCGACGAAATCCACCGTCTCTTTTTCCAGGTCTGCCATTATCTCGTGGGCGATTTTCGACATACGGATTTCCGTATAACGCATCGCTGCGGCGGAATCGCCATCGACAGAACCGAAGTTACCCTGGCCGTCAACCAGCATGTAACGCAAGGAGAATGGCTGCGCCATACGAACAATAGTGTCATAAACGGCAGTATCACCATGAGGGTGGTATTTACCGATTACGTCACCAACGACACGGGCAGATTTTTTGTAGGCTTTGTTCCAGTCATTGCCCAATACGTTCATGGCGTAAAGAACGCGACGGTGTACCGGCTTCAGGCCATCTCGGACATCCGGAAGCGCACGGCCAACAATGACCGACATCGCATAATCCAGATAGGAGCTCTTCAGCTCTTCCTCAATGTTGACCGGTGTAATTTCTCTCGCAAGGTCGCTCATCTAACCGCTATCCCTCTACTGTTTCCCGGATTCAAAGGTCGCAAATTATAACACAACCACGCTAATACAGGTAAACGGATTGCCTCCTCGAGAGGCTTTATTCGTCCCGTCAGGCTGATATACTCATCTGTCTTGCCAAATAAGGAGTAGAAGCACCCATGAATGCCGAAAAACCCCCGGTAACCCACAACGTTGACCATGAAGAAATTGCCAAGTTTGAAGCAGTCGCGTCGCGCTGGTGGGATCTTGAGGGAGAATTTAAGCCTCTGCACCGCATTAACCCTTTGCGTCTGGGCTACATTACCGAGCGCTCAGGCGGCCTGTTTGGTAAAAAGGTGCTCGATGTCGGTTGTGGCGGGGGCATTCTGGCAGAGAGCATGGCGCGTGAGGGCGCAACGGTCACTGGTCTCGATATGGGCTTTGAGCCGCTACAGGTGGCAAAATTGCATGCGCTGGAAAGCGGCATCCAGGTGGAATACGTGCAGGAAACCGTCGAGGAACATGCGGCGAAACATGCGCATCAGTACGATGTCGTGACCTGTATGGAAATGCTGGAGCATGTTCCTGATCCGCAATCGGTCGTCAGGGCGTGCGCGCAGTTAGTGAAACCCGGCGGCGAGGTCTTTTTCTCCACGCTGAATCGCAACGGGAAATCCTGGTTAATGGCCGTTGTGGGCGCTGAGTATATTTTGCGCATGGTGCCCAAAGGTACGCACGATGTGAAAAAATTTATTAAACCGGCTGAACTGTTAAGCTGGGTTGATCAGACGGAACTCAAAGAACGTCACATGACCGGGTTGCATTACAATCCGATCACCAATTCGTTCAAGTTAGGCCCAGGCGTTGATGTTAACTACATGTTGCATACAACGGCCAAAAACGACTAACGTCATCAACTATTCTTATAAAGATTGCGCTGCGTCATAAGGCGCAATCTTTTTCTTAGCCGAAGAAATCAGCACTCGATCAAATTTTCATTTTTTTTCGCGAAATCTTGACATGGCCTCCAGGCCTTATAAGACGCGCACTTAGCGTTTCTTACCCTTTTGCAACCTCAATTTAACCTCAAAATCAACTCTTGTACTGAAAAGAATCCCTACTAGAATACTCACCATATAGCGTTTCATTTAACACCCAACCCCTATATATAGTATTTATCCACAGAGTTAGTCACAAGTGGATAAGCCAGGGGATATTTTTTCTTTCACGGACAGGTAAAACATGAATCAGAGTCTGCTGGTGACAAAGCGTGATGGTAGTACAGAGCGCATCAATCTCGACAAAATCCACCGAGTTCTGGATTGGGCGGCAGAAGGACTGAATAACGTATCGATTTCTCAGGTTGAACTGCGCTCCCACATTCAATTTTACGACGGTATTAAGACCTCCGATATTCACGAAACGATCATCAAAGCTGCTGCGGATCTGATCTCGCGCGACGCTCCGGATTATCAGTATCTGGCTGCGCGTCTGGCGATCTTCCATCTGCGTAAGAAAGCGTATGGTGAGTTTGAACCGCCCAAACTGTTCGATCATGTCACTAAAATGGTTGAGATGGGTAAATACGACAATCATCTGCTGGAAGACTACACGGAAGAAGAGTTCAAGCAGATGGATTCGTTTATCGTGCATGACCGCGATATGACCTTCTCCTACGCCGCTGTAAAGCAGTTAGAAGGTAAATACCTGGTACAAAACCGCGTCACCGGTGAAATCTACGAAAGCGCGCAGTTCCTCTATATTCTGGTTGCGGCTTGCCTGTTCTCTAACTATCCGCGTGAAACCCGTCTCGAATACGTCAAACGTTTTTACGACGCGGTCTCCACGTTCAAGATTTCTCTGCCTACGCCGATCATGTCTGGCGTGCGTACCCCGACGCGTCAGTTCAGCTCCTGTGTGCTGATCGAGTGCGGCGACAGCCTGGACTCCATCAATGCCACCTCCAGCGCGATTGTGAAATACGTTTCCCAGCGTGCCGGTATCGGTATCAACGCCGGTCGCATCCGTGCGCTGGGTAGCCCGATTCGCGGCGGTGAAGCCTTCCACACCGGTTGTATCCCGTTCTACAAACACTTCCAGACGGCGGTGAAATCCTGCTCTCAGGGCGGTGTGCGCGGCGGTGCGGCAACGCTGTTCTACCCGATGTGGCATCTGGAAGTCGAAAGCCTGCTGGTGTTGAAAAACAACCGTGGCGTTGAAGGCAACCGCGTGCGTCACATGGACTACGGCGTACAGATCAACAAACTGATGTATACCCGTCTGCTGAAAGGCGAAGACATTACCCTGTTCAGCCCGTCTGACGTCCCGGGCCTGTACGATGCCTTCTTCGCCGATCAGGATGAATTTGAGCGCCTGTACACCCGATACGAAAAAGACGACAGCATCCGTAAGCAACGTGTTAAAGCCGTTGAGTTGTTCTCGCTGATGATGCAGGAGCGTGCTTCTACAGGCCGTATCTATATTCAGAACGTCGACCACTGCAACACCCACAGCCCGTTTGATCCTCAGGTTGCGCCGGTACGCCAGTCTAACCTGTGCCTGGAAATCGCACTGCCGACCAAGCCGCTGACTGACGTCAACGATGAGAACGGCGAAATTGCGCTGTGTACCCTTTCCGCGTTCAATCTGGGTGCAATCAATAGCCTTGATGAACTGGAAGAGCTTGCCGTGCTGGCCGTTCGTGCGCTGGATGCGCTGCTGGATTATCAGGACTACCCGATCCCGGCCGCCAAACGCGGCGCGATGGGACGTCGTACCCTCGGTATTGGCGTGATCAACTACGCCTACTGGCTGGCGAAAAACGGCAAGCGTTACTCTGACGGCAGCGCAAATAACCTGACCCACAAAACGTTTGAAGCCATTCAGTATTACCTGCTGAAAGCCTCTAATGAACTGGCGAAAGAGCAAGGTGCCTGCCCGTGGTTTAACGAAACCACTTACGCGCAAGGGATCCTGCCGATCGACACCTATAAGAAAGATCTCGATGCGGTCGTCAATGAACCGCTGCACCTTGACTGGGAAGCCCTGCGCGAATCCGTCAAGACGCACGGTCTGCGTAACTCCACGCTTTCAGCCCTGATGCCGTCCGAGACCTCTTCGCAGATCTCCAATGCCACCAACGGCATTGAGCCGCCGCGCGGTCATGTCAGTATCAAGGCCTCGAAGGATGGCGTTCTGCGCCAGGTTGTCCCTGATTATGAATCGCTGAAAGACGCGTATGAGCTGCTGTGGGAAATGCCGAATAACGACGGTTACCTGCAACTGGTAGGCATCATGCAGAAATTTATCGATCAGGCGATTTCCGCCAATACCAACTACGACCCGACGCGTTTCCCGTCAGGCAAAGTGCCGATGCAACAGTTGTTGAAAGACCTGCTTACCGCCTATAAATTTGGCGTGAAAACGCTGTACTATCACAACACGCGTGACGGTGCAGAAGATGCGCAGGACGATCTGGCGCCTTCTATTCAGGATGACGGCTGCGAAAGCGGTGCGTGTAAGATTTAATTTTTTGCCTTTTGCCGGATGGCGGCGTAACCGCCTTATCCGGCCTACAAAACATTTTGAGGCGTTGTAGGCCGGGTAAGCGAAGCGCCACCCGGCATTACACTCCTACAGGACTCACTTCAATGGCATATACCACCTTTTCACAGACGAAAAACGACCAGCTCAAAGAGCCGATGTTTTTCGGTCAGCCGGTCAACGTGGCACGCTACGATCAGCAAAAATATGACATCTTCGAAAAGCTGATCGAAAAGCAGCTCTCTTTTTTCTGGCGTCCGGAAGAAGTTGACGTTTCTCGCGATCGTATCGACTACCACTCCTTGCCCGATCACGAAAAACATATTTTTATCAGCAACCTGAAGTATCAGACATTGCTGGATTCTATCCAGGGACGTAGCCCAAACGTGGCGCTCCTGCCGCTCATCTCCATTCCTGAGCTGGAAACCTGGGTAGAAACATGGGCCTTCTCCGAGACGATCCACTCTCGTTCGTACACCCATATTATTCGTAATATCGTTAACGAACCGGCCGTTGTTTTTGATGACATCGTCACTAACGAGCAGATTCAGAAACGTGCGGAAGGTATTTCGCATTACTACGATGAATTGATTGAAATGACCAGCTACTGGCATCTGCTGGGCGAAGGCACCCACAACGTGAACGGCAAAACCGTGACCGTCAATCTGCGCGCGTTGAAAAAACAGCTGTACCTGTGCCTGATGAGCGTTAACGCCCTGGAAGCCATCCGTTTCTATGTCAGCTTTGCCTGCTCTTTTGCCTTCGCAGAACGCAAATTGATGGAAGGTAACGCCAAAATCATTCGCCTGATCGCCCGTGATGAAGCTCTGCATCTGACCGGAACGCAGCATATGCTTAATCTGCTACGCAGCGGTGTCGACGATCCGGAAATGGCGGAAATTGCCCAAGAGTGCCAGCAAGAGTGCTATGACTTGTTTGTGCTGGCCGCGCAGCAGGAAAAAGAGTGGGCCGATTATCTGTTCCGCGACGGCTCAATGATTGGTCTGAATAAAGATATTCTGTGCCAGTACGTCGAGTACATCACGAATATTCGTATGCAGGCGGTTGGGCTGGATCTGCCTTTTAAAACGCGTTCAAACCCGATCCCCTGGATCAACACCTGGCTGGTCTCTGATAACGTACAGGTTGCGCCGCAGGAAGTCGAAGTCAGCTCTTACCTGGTCGGGCAGATCGACTCCGAAGTCGACACCGACGACCTGAGCAACTTCCAGCTCTGATGGGACGTGTTACGCTTCGCATAACTGGCACACAATTGCTGTGCCAGGATGAACACCCTTCCCTGCTCACCGCGCTCGAATCGCATAACGTCAACGTTGAGTATCAGTGCCGGGAAGGTTATTGCGGTTCCTGCCGAATTCGACTGGTCGCAGGTCAGGTTGACTGGATTGCAGAACCTCTGGCCTTTGTTCAACCAGGGGAAATCTTGCCCTGCTGTTGCAAGGCAAGAGGCGATATCGAACTTGAAATGTAGTGTGCGTTACAGCGTGTAGTAATGCGCTTTCACCTGTTCCCAATCCGCTTTCGGGATCGGATCAAGATATTTTTCCAGCTGTGAAAAATCATGATTAGCCGCTTTATGGCGACGTAAACGACGGCGGCTTTTTTCAAGATCCAGGAAACCGGCCTCAACCGTACCGTCAGTTTTCACGTAGATATGACGAACGTAGCAGCACCCATGCTGGCGATTCACGCTGTGCATCTTTTTAAAGGCGACAGCCACGGCTTTCAGCATGGCTTCACGCACATCATCAGGAAACGGCGTCTCGGCATGTTGATGATACCAGTCAGCGATACTGATAAAGCCCGCCATGTCTTCTGTGACCAGCAGTGCACGCCATTCACCCTCTACTTTTGTCGCTTCGCCGTAGATGATTTCAGGCACGATAACGCCCGCGCTTTTCAACTTTTTGATTACCGCGATTTCACGAACAATGGTCGGGCGGCCAAAAGGATAACGGACAGAGTGGAAAAGGTGTTGGGTCATGCGTTTAACATAAACTTTCTTGCCGTTACGCTCCACGCACTGCACACCACTCATTCCATTACGACGGTAGTTAGGTTCTTCGACCCAATCGCCTTCTGTTGCCCACCAGCGCTCAAATTCGTTGTGTGTTGCTGACAATGTCATACCCTACCGCCCGTTATTCTGACCCGATAATATTTCAGGCGATAATATAAATGTTTAAGTTAAGTAAATCTTAAGATATTCGTGCTGAATGGTGGATTTCTGCGTAAAACACCAATGCGCCGCCATAATTCATTTCATTCATAACCCAAACACACTTCAAATGATGATTTATTTCCGGCTGACTCAGAGAATTCATTAGCAACCTTTGAGTAAAAAAAACTGCACCTTACTTAGTGGACTTTCCACCTTTGGGGTGCAGTTTCGATGCGCTAACCGCGCGAGCCGTTATTTTTTATTCAGGAACATGACCGCTTTGTCCGGGAAGTCGGTGAACAACCCGTCAACACCGGCCTGGTTATACAGAATATCGTAAAGCTGGTTTACGTCAGTCGCATAGTCCGGAAACTGGTCAGCACGAACGGTAAAATGATGCACCACCATCTTATTCTGATGAGCGTCCTGTACCATGCCTGTCAGCCGGATATTCCCTTTCTTAGACTTTTCATCAACCAGCATATGGTAGTCTGGGCCGATGCCATCAGCATATTCCGCGATTTGCTTCATCGCACCTGGCTTAAATATCCAGTCGTAGTTGTAATTCACCCAACTGCCGTCCGCCTGTTTCTGCTGAGTTTCGTTCCAGTCAGTGTACGCAATCAGCTGAACCAGGTTGAGATCCATCCCCATTTTCGGTTCCAGCTCATGTTTGATGCGTTTCAGTTCCGCCACATCAAAACACTGCAAATAGACGTTATCCTTTTTACCGGTGTAACCGTACTTTTTCAGTACCTCCAGGGTTTTCGCCGCGATGTCCTTCCCTTCCTGGTGATGGAACCACGGTGCTTTCATTTCCGGATAAATACCGATGTTCTTACCGGTCGAGTGATTCAATCCCTGAACAAACTCGATCTCTTCTTCAAAGGTATGAACACGGAAATCAGATTTCCCCATCGGGAAACGCCCTGGATAAGTCTGCACTTTTTACCGTTTTCAATGTCGAAGCCTTCGGTAAATTTCAGCGACTTAATTTCATCCAGCGTAAAGTCGATGGCGTAGTAACGACCGTCTTTACGCGCACGGTCTGGAAAACGTTCGGCAACATCGGTGACCCGGTCAAGATAATGGTCATGGAGGACGACTAAATGGTCGTCCTTTGTCATCACCTAATCCTGTTCCAGATAATCAGCGCCATGCTCAGGTTCTTTAGCGTCGTTTTCATTTGATTAACTCCCGCTCCGTTTCAGCGTCAGCTCTTCGTGATGACGTTTTTCGCCAATCATCACAACAACGAGCAGAATCACCGCCAGCACGCTGCCGCCGATCATCACCATGAAGCCGCCGTCCCAGCCGAAGAAGTCAACGGTGTAACCCACAATGGCGCTCGCCGCCACGGAGCCACCCAGATAACCGAACAAGCCGGTAAAGCCCGCCGCTGTACCTGCCGCTTTTTTCGGTGCCAGTTCAAGGGCGTGCAAACCAATCAGCATGACCGGGCCATAGATAAGGAAGCCGATAACGATCATACATGCCATATCCACACCTGGATTACCCGCCGGGTTCATCCAGTAGACGATAGTGGCGATAGTCACCAGCGTCATAAAGAACACGCCTGTTGCCCCACGGTTACCACGGAAGACTTTATCCGACATCCAGCCGCACAGCAGCGTGCCCGGAATACCGGCATATTCATAAAGGAAGTAAGCCCAGGAGGATTTATCCAGCGCGAAATGTTTCACTTCCTTCAGATAGGTCGGCGACCAGTCGAGGATGCCGTAGCGCAGCAGATAGACAAACACGTTAGCAATCGCGATGTACCACAACAGTTTGTTCGGCAACACGTACTGCATAAAGATTTGCTTCGCCGTCAGCTCTTCTTCTGCATTTTCGTTGTAATCGTCCGGGTAGTCGTTTTTGTACTCTTCGATAGGCGGTAAGCCACAGGATTGCGGGGTATCGCGCATCATGGCAAAGGCAAAGAGCGCGATAACAATCGCACCGAACGCCGGCATGTAAAGCGCCGCTTTCCAGTCGTTAAACCAGGCCATACCCAGCAGGAACAGCAGCGGTGGAATACCGCCGCCCACGTTATGCGCGCAGTTCCAGACAGAAACAATACCGCCACGCTCTTTCTGTGACCACCAGTGCACCATCGTGCGGCCACACGGCGGCCATCCCATCCCCTGGAACCAGCCGCAGAGGAACAACAGAACGAACATAATGGCGATACTGGACGTTGCCCACGGTACAAAGCCCATGAACAACATCACTGCCGCCGCCAGTATCAGGCCCGCAGGCAGGAACACGCGCGGATTCGAACGGTCAGAAACTGACCCCATGATGAACTTTGAAAAACCATAAGCGATAGAGATCCCGGACAAGGCAAAACCAAGATCGCCACGGGAAAAGCCCTGCTCGACCAGATACGGCATCGCCAGAGCAAAGTTTTTACGTACCAGATAGTACGCAGCGTAGCCAAAGAAAATCCCCAAAAATATTTGCCAGCGCAACCGACGATACGTCGGGTCGATCTCCGCCGCTGGCAAACGCGCACTATGCGGCGCGGGTTTAAAAATACTTAACATATGTAGCCTCCGTGGCCGTATTTAGTTTGAGATAGACACCGCAGTTCGTTCAAACAGCCCCTCTGCTCCCAGTGTGGCCGCGATGTTAAGGAAAGATACATGTCGTTAATGTGAATTACAGCACATATTGTTACGGAATTATGACAAATGTTCAAAAAGGCGCACGAAATCACGTTTCATTTTCGAATAATGCGCGATTATGCGCGAAATCAAACAAACCATGATTTTTATGTGGCTAAATGATAAAAAACGAACAATGAGGAAAAACAATGAAAACGCGCGACTCGCAATCAGGTGACGTGATTATCATTGGCGGAGGGGCCACAGGTGCAGGGATCGCCCGCGACTGTGCGCTGCGCGGATTGCGCGTCATCTTAGTAGAACGCCATGACATCGCGACTGGCGCAACAGGCCGTAACCACGGGTTGCTGCACAGCGGCGCGCGTTACGCGGTGACGGATGCCGAATCCGCGCGCGAGTGTATTAGCGAAAATCAGATCCTGAAAAGGATCGCTCGCCATTGTGTCGAACCAACCGACGGCCTTTTTATTACCCTACCCGAAGATGAATTATCCTTTCAGGCTACCTTTATTCGCGCCTGTGAAGAGGCGGGGATCCGCGCTGAGGCGATTGATCCCCAACAGGCGCGAATCATTGAACCTGCGGTTAACCCCGCGCTGATTGGTGCCGTTAAAGTGCCGGATGGCACGGTTGATCCATTCCGTTTGACCGCCGCCAACATGCTGGACGCGAAAGAGCATGGCGCAACCATTTTGACAGCGCACGAGGTGACAGGGTTAATTCGCGAAGGAGCAACGGTGTGTGGCGTCAACGTGCGCAACCATCTGACAGGCGAAACCCAGTCTCTGCACGCACCGGTCGTGGTGAACGCCGCCGGAATTTGGGGTCAGCGCATCGCCGAGTATGCCGACCTCAGTATCCGCATGTTCCCGGCGAAAGGTTCGCTGCTGATCATGGACCACCGTATTAACCAGCATGTGATCAACCGCTGCCGTAAACCGTCCGATGCCGATATTCTGGTCCCCGGCGATACCATTTCACTCATCGGTACGACCTCGACACATATCGATTACAACGAGATTGACAGCAACCGCGTGACCGCCGAAGAGGTTGATATCCTGCTGCGCGAAGGTGAGAAGCTGGCACCAGTAATGGCGAAAACGCGCATTCTACGCGCATACTCCGGTGTGCGCCCGCTGGTCGCCAGTGACGATGATCCGAGCGGGCGTAACGTCAGCCGTGGCATTGTGCTGTTTGACCACGCCCAACGTGATGGACTGGACGGCTTTATCACCATTACCGGCGGGAAGCTGATGACCTACCGCCTGATGGCGGAATGGGCAACCGACGCCGTTTGCCGCAAACTGGGCAACAGTCGTCCCTGCGTCACGGCGCAAACCGCGCTGCCTGGCTCGCAGGAACCCACTGAAAATACGCTACGCCGCATCATTTCCCTGCCCGCGCCGTTGCGCGGTTCTGCCGTCTATCGCCATGGCGATCGTACGCCAGCATGGCTCAGCGAAGGGCGTCAGCATCGCAGTCTGGTCTGTGAATGCGAAGCGGTCACTGCCGGTGAGGTTCAGTACGCAGTCGAAAATTTAACGGTGAACAGCCTACTGGATTTACGTCGCCGTACCCGTGTCGGGATGGGAACCTGTCAGGGCGAACTGTGCGCCTGTCGTGCCGCCGGTCTGCTACAACGTTTTAATGTCACCACCGCCGCGCAATCTATCACCCAGCTTTCTGAATTCCTCAATGAACGCTGGAAAGGGGTACAACCTATTGCCTGGGGTGATGCGCTGCGCGAGAGTGAATTCACCCGCTGGGTATATCAGGGATTATGCGGTCTGGAGAAGGAGCAGCAGAATGAAATTTGATACGGTCATTATGGGCGGTGGTCTCGCCGGATTACTGTGCGGCCTGCAACTGCAAAAAAGCGGACTCCGCTGCGCTATCGTTACCCGTGGTCAAAGCGCGCTGCATTTTTCCTCCGGTTCGTTGGATCTCCTGAGTACGTTGCCGGATGGTCAGCCCGTCACCGATATCAAAACGGGTCTGGAATTATTGCAGGCGCAAGCGCCTGCTCATCCCTACTCCACCATCGGCTCACAACATGTGCTGAATCTGGCACAACAAGCGCAGGACTTGCTGGAAGCGTGCGGCGCCCGTTTACACGGCGACGTTTTGCAAGCGCATCAGCGTGTCACACCGCTGGGCACCTTGCGAACGACCTGGCTCAGTTCACCGGAAGTGCCAGTCTGGCCGCTTGCCGCCCAACGCATTCGTGTGGTGGGGGTAAGCGGCCTGCTGGATTTTCAGGCGCACCTTGCGGCCGCCTCTTTGCGCCAACTCGGCCTTGAGGTCGAAACCGCAGAAATTGATCTCCCCGAACTGGATGTCCTGCGCGATAACCCGACCGAATTTCGCGCGGTGAACATCGCCCGTTTGCTGGATAACAAAGAAAAGTGGCCGCTTTTGTATGAAGCGTTGCTGCCGGTCGCGAAATCCGGCGAGATGATCATTATGCCAGCCTGCTTCGGACTGGTGGACGATACACTCTGGCGCTGGCTTAATGAACAGCTACCCTGCTCGCTGACGCTACTTCCCACCCTACCGCCTTCCGTTCTGGGAATGCGTCTGCACAATCAACTGCAGCGTCAGTTCGTGCGCCAGGGCGGGATCTGGATGCCGGGTGATGAAGTGAAAAAAGTGACCTGTAAAAATGGCGTCGTGAGCGAAATCTGGACCCGCAACCATGCCGATATTCCACTGCGCCCTCGCTTTGCGGTGCTCGCCAGCGGCAGTTTCTTTAGCAGTGGTCTGGTAGCCGGTCGCGAGGGTATTCGCGAACCTATTCTCGGGCTGGATGTTCAACAAACGGCAACCCGCGCCGAATGGTATCAACGTGATTTCTTTGACCCGCAGCCATGGCAACAGTTTGGCGTTACCACCGATAGCGCGCTTCGTCCATCGCTTGCCGGTAAAACAGTAGAGAACCTGTTTGCCGTAGGTTCAGTTCTCAGTGGTTTCGACCCTATCGCCCAGGGCTGTGGCGGCGGCGTATGCGCAGTCAGCGCATTACATGCCGCTCATCAAATAGCAGAACGTGCCGGAGGCCAGCAATGAGCGACACGCGTTTTGAAAGTTGTATCAAATGCACGGTGTGCACCACCGCGTGCCCGGTGAGTCGGGTCAATCCCAGTTATCCTGGCCCCAAACAGGCCGGACCGGACGGTGAGCGTCTGCGCCTGAAAGACGGTGCGCTGTATGACGAAGCACTGAAATACTGTATCAACTGCAAGCGCTGTGAAGTTGCCTGCCCGTCGGACGTCAAAATTGGCGATATCATCCAGCGCGCACGCGCGAAATATGACACCACGCGTCCGTCGCTGCGTAACTTCATTCTGAGCCATACCGATCTGATGGGCAGCGTCTCCACGCCGTTCGCGCCGGTAGTGAATACGGCCACATCGTTGAAGCCCGTACGTCAGTTGCTCGATTATGCGCTGAAAATCGATCATCGCCGCACATTGCCGAAATACTCTTTTGGCACGTTCCGTCGCTGGTATCGCAACGTGGCGGCACAACAATCGCAATACAAAGATCAGGTCGCTTTCTTCCACGGCTGTTTCGTTAACTACAACCATCCGCAGCTGGGTAAAGATTTGATCAAGGTGCTCAATGCGATGGGCACCGGCGTGCAGTTACTGAGTAAAGAGAAATGCTGCGGCGTGCCGCTGATCGCCAATGGTTTTACCGACAAAGCGCGCAAACAGGCGATCAGCAATGTTGAGTCGCTACGCGAAGCCATCGGTGTGAAAGGCATTCCGGTGATTGCCACCTCTTCAACCTGTACCTTTGCCCTGCGCGATGAGTATCCCGAAGTGCTGGACGTGGATAACGCGGGCTTGCGTGAGCACATTGAGCTGGCGACCCGCTGGCTGTGGCGCAAACTGGATGAAGGGAAAACCCTGCCGCTGAAAACACTACCGCTCAAAGTGGTCTACCACACGCCGTGCCATATGGAAAAAATGGGCTGGACGCTCTACACGCTGGAGTTGCTGCGCAAAATTCCGGGTCTGGAGTTAACCGTGCTGGACTCCCAGTGTTGTGGGATTGCCGGTACATACGGTTTTAAAAAGGAAAACTACCCGACATCGCAGTCTATCGGTGCCCCGCTGTTTCAGCAGATTGAAGAGAGCGGCGCAGATATCGTGGTCACCGACTGCGAAACCTGTAAATGGCAAATCGAGATGTCCACCAGCAAACGCTGCGAACATCCGATCACGCTGTTAGCACAAGCGCTGGGTTAATTGTGTTTTACCCGATGGCGTTGCGCCATCGGGTATTACAGAGCTAAACCGTCAGCGATTCAACCACCTCAATCCAGCCATGTTCACTGGTGATGTCCATCCCGTTTAACCAACGACGTAACATGTTCAACGCCATCATGGCGCAGACCTCCTGACGCACCTGCAAACTGTGCCGATTGGCACTGAGATGTACACGTAAAGCAAACGTGCCTTCCGGTGTCGCCAGCGCAAAATTGAGATGTTCGTTTTCGAGCCCTGAAACGGCTAACGCCAGCCCGGCGTAATGCTTGCTGCGTCGCTCCGTTGTCCAGTGTGCGGTCTGATCCAGCGTTTCTTCCTGAGAGGGCACCACTTCGCTGGCAAGCAACGGCGCGCCCGCTCGTGATAGCTGAAGCGCTAACAGACCGCCGGTATATTGCTCACTCAGGGTCAGACTCAGTTGACTCTCTTGTAAGCAATGGGCTATTTGCGCAGGCAATCCTTCGGTGCCTTCAAAAATCATGCTTTGCCCGGCGACACGTTTGACCTGCGGCCATATCGCCTGCATCGCTTCTCGCTGCGTGTCAGGTCCGGTGAGTTTCAGCTCAATGATCGGCATCGATGATCGATAACCCATCGTGACCCCAGGCGGCAGTGTCAGCGAATCAAGACTCTGTGCGAGATCGCTTTCCGAGCGCCCGAACGTAGTCAAACGCAGACAAAGCGGAGGTTCCGAGAGTGAAAAACGCTCACACAAACGCGGCAGAATTTCATGTTCGACCATCACTTTAAATTCAGACGGGACGCCCGGCGTAAAAAACATCAGACAACGATTGAGCTTCAGGGCGAATCCGCACGCCGTCCCCACCGGGTTATTGATAAACTCGGCGCTGGCAGGCAGTTCGGCCTGCTTGCGGTTGGCGGGTGCCATGACCCGCCCACGCTCGCGGAAGAAACGTTCCATTTCGGCAAGCCATGCCTCATGAAGCACCAGCCCTTCACCTTTTGCCGTCGCCGCGGCCTGCGCACTCAGATCATCGCTGGTTGGCCCCAGACCACCGTTGACGATGAGCACGTCGGCATGTTCGCTACGTTCGCGTAATACCGCCACCAGATCGTCAAGATTATCACCCACCGTATTTCGGCGTGATAACGGCACTCCCTGGTTAAAGAAAAAATCAGCCAGCCAGGCGGCATTAGTGTCCACGATTTGTCCGTGCAACACTTCATCCCCGGTGGATAACATCTCCACGTTTAACATCGTGTTCTCCTGCAACTTGAAGTATGAGGAGTATATAACGCAAAGCGCACAGAGAGGGGGTAAGAAGCAAAGAGGAGGGAAAGGGTGAACAGGATAAAGCAGGCGCGACGAAGGTCGCGCCATCAGGATCAGAAGCTGGCACTCACACCTACATACGGGCCATCAGCAATCGTGTTATCAGGAGCGCCGTCTTTACCTGTGAGGGTCAAATAACGGTATCCAGCCTCGATGCTCAGCGGACGCAGAATGTTTAAGCGCGCCCCTGCATTTGCCTCTTCATAGCTCTCAATTCCGCTGGAGAGCGAGTCCGGAGAGTAGTAATACTCGCCAAACAGGTTAAAGTTTTGGCCGATCTTCCACTGTAAACCACCGCCTACCGCAGCAGCATAGCCTTCATCGTTATCTTGCGGGTTGGTCCAAAGACCTTTCCCACCAACTGTTGCCATAAACGGGCCCAACGGGATGTTCACACCAAGGCCAAGGCCCGCCGTATCGCCGTCGTCGTCGCTATGCATCCAGTTACCGCTCAACGCCAGTCCGGAAGATTCAGTACCGATACCAACAGCGAGGTTAGTGTACTCTTCGCCAGCCTGGCCGCTAATACTGATTGCATTCGCCGACGCAGAAACAAACAGTATCCCAGCAAGACCGAATAAAACGCTTTTTTTCATTTTTTCCCTTTCCAGCAAGCAAATAAATTTAAGATCCCAAAACCGCAGGATTGTACTGCCAGTGCTTCAGGAATCAATGATCTAAAAAAGCGATCCGATGGCATATTGTAACCAAATACTACTCATGGTGTTTCTCAATGGTTACAAACTTTAACTTGATAGAAACAATAACCGTGGTGTGACGATCGTTATGGCAAAATAACCGCTTCCACAGGTGCGCCGGGTCCCGTATTCTTTATCTGCCCTTCTCCCTCTCCTGCAAGGAATATATCGATGCGTCAAAGGACTATTGTCTGCCCGTTAATTCAGAATGATGGCTGTTATCTATTATGCAAAATGGCCGATGACCGTGGTGTATTTCCCGGTCAGTGGGCGCTATCCGGCGGCGGCGTTGAGCCAGGTGAACGGATCGAAGAAGCGCTGCGCCGGGAAGTCAGGGAAGAACTTGGCGAGAAGTTAATCCTGACCGATATTACCCCGTGGACGTTCAGTGATGATATTCGCACCAAGACGTATGCGGATGGTCGTCAGGAAGAAATCTATATGATTTATCTTATTTTTGACTGCATTTCAGCGAATCGTGATGTACAGATTAATGAAGAGTTCCAGGACTGGGCGTGGGTAAAACCGGAAGACCTTGCAGGTTACGACCTCAATGTCGCCACCCGTAAGACGTTATCATTAAAAGGTCTGTTGTAATTAGACCAGACATATTTAAAGGTTATTATTATGACATTTCCCACACTGTCATAATAACCTCATACAGTCTACTTATCTGGAAACAAGTTCACCATCCAGGATTAACTTTCCATTCTCAGAATGCATCACCAGCGCATCCAGATAGTCAGGTTCAAATTTGACGCCGCGCTTATCCTTCGCAATATAAGATAAACAATGATTGTGCGTAAATATCACCACATTTTTATTTTTTGACTTCTCCTGTAATGCTTCAATTGAACCATAAATACTGTGCCCACATTTTTGCATATTTTTATCGACAGTGACCTTCTTGTCAGCGGAAAACCAGGTCGCAGACTGGATTGTACGTACGGCATCGCTGGAATAGAGATCGTAATCTGCAATATTGGTACTAAACATTTTGCCACGCTCTCTGGCGTTATGCGCGCCGTTAACGGTGATCCCGGTTTGATCCGACAGACATTTATTATCAGAGCGATCGCAGCGCTCAGCGTGGCGATATAGCACCACGACGGGATGATGCTGGGCAATTGCCGCGAGCGTCTCACTATCGATCCGTGGCAACCCATTACTACTCCAGGCTAACCGGGTGCTGAGACCAGCCAGAATCGCGAACACCATCATCATGATAGTGACAATTTTTTTAGATTTTACTGAACTTAGGGTTAATGCTAACACGATAATTTCCACTCATTAAAACTGATAAACCACGTTACCAGGCCAGCTCAAAAATAAATCCAGGAATGTGCGCAAAATGCCTTAAAAAAATGATAAAGGCAAAAGATAAATAGATGAAAACAAAAATATTTTATTATTTTTCATTCATCTTAAGTTCTTAAGGTTAAATTAATATTCAATCTTTAATCTGCATGACCAAATGAAATAACTACCCTTTCGTTCTGCTATTTATCCTCTTTGAATATAAGGGGTGACAGCGATTTATGGCTAAAGGAAATATGATGTCTGACTTTTTGCCTTTTTCTCGCCCAGCGATGGGTGAGGAAGAACTTACCGCTGTCCGGGAAGTTCTTGACTCTGGATGGATAACGACCGGTCCCAAAAACCAGGCGTTAGAAGACGCCTTCTGTACGCTAACCGGAAACCAACACGCCATTGCCGTGAGTTCTGCCACCGCCGGAATGCACATCACGCTCATGGCGCTTGGCATCGGTGCAGGCGACGAGGTGATTACACCGTCAATGACCTGGGTTTCTACACTCAACATGATTGTGTTGCTGGGCGCGACGCCCGTGATGATCGATATTGACAGGGACACGTTGATGGTCACGCCGGAGCAAATCGAATCCGCGATCACGCCCCGTACTAAAGCCATTATCCCGGTACATTACGCAGGCGCACCGGCCGATATGGACGCTATTTACGCGATTGGCGAGCGTTATGGTATTCCGATTATTGAAGACGCCGCCCATGCTACAGGCACCCGGTATAAGGGGCATCATGTCGGCTGGCGCGGCACCGCCATTTTCTCCTTCCACGCCATCAAAAACGTCACCTGTGCGGAAGGTGGGCTAATTGTCACGGATAACACTGCACTCGCCCAACAGCTTCGTAGCCTTAAGTTTCACGGTCTTGGCGTTGATGCCTATGACCGACAAACCTATGGCCGGGCGCCACAGGCAGAAGTCCTCGCTCCCGGTTTTAAATACAATCTGACTGATATTAATGCGGCTATCGCTCTGGTGCAGTTGCGTAAGCTGGAGCAACTTAATGCCCGTCGGACGGAGATTGCCCTGCGCTATCAACAGGCGCTGGCGAATACTCCCTTTCAACCGCTGGCTCAGCCTTCCTGGGCGCACGTTCATGCCTGGCATCTGTTTATTATCCGCGTAGATGAAACGCGTTGTGGAATGGATCGGGACGCGTTAATGGAAGCGCTTAAGTCCCGCGGAATTGGTACGGGTTTACATTTCCGGGCCGCACACACGCAAAAATATTACCGTGAGCAGTTCAAAGACCTGCGGCTTGCGAATACCGAATGGAACAGCGCCCGCATCTGCTCACTGCCGTTATTCCCTGATATGACTTCCGATGATACTGACCGCGTCATTACGGCGCTTCAACAGCTGGTGGGACAATAATCATGTTTGACGCTGCCCCCATTAAGAAAGTGTCTGTTGTTATTCCTGTCTATAACGAACAGGAGAGCCTGCCTGAACTTATCAGACGAACCAACGCCGCATGCCGACAACTCGGTAAAGAGTACGAAATTTTGCTGGTTGATGACGGCAGTAGCGACAACTCAGCAGAGCTGCTCATCAACGCTTCTCAGGGTGAAGACAGCCACATCGTGGCTGTCTTATTGAATCGCAACTATGGTCAACATTCCGCCATTATGGCCGGTTTCAGTCACGTCACAGGGGATTTGGTAATCACACTGGACGCCGATTTACAAAATCCACCGGAAGAGATCCCGCGTCTGGTGGCCACCGCAGAGGAAGGATTTGATGTCGTTGGAACGGTGCGTCAAAACCGGCAGGACAGTCTGTTTCGCAAAACAGCCTCCCGAATGATCAATCATTTGATTCAACGGACAACGGGCAAAGCCATGGGAGACTATGGTTGCATGCTGCGAGCTTATCGTCGTCACATTGTCGACGCCATGCTGCATTGCCAGGAGCGCAGTACGTTCATCCCAATTCTGGCCAATATTTTCGCCCGCCGGGCAACAGAAATTCCGGTGCATCACGCAGAGCGCGAATTTGGCGATTCCAAATACAGCTTCATGCGCCTGATCAATTTGATGTATGACCTGGTGACCTGCCTGACAACCACGCCCCTGCGCATGTTAAGCCTGTTGGGTAGCGTGATCGCCGCTTCCGGCTTTACCCTGGCAGTACTTCTCGTCGTGCTTCGACTGACGCTCGGGCCTCAGTGGGCAGCAGAAGGGGTATTTATGCTGTTTGCCGTCCTGTTTACGTTTATCGGCGCACAGTTCATCGGTATGGGGTTACTCGGTGAATATATTGGACGCATCTATAACGATGTACGCGCCCGTCCCCGCTATTTTGTTCAGCACGTTATCCGTCCACAAAACCCGCAGTCAACTGAGGAAAGTCACGCATGAAAACCGTCGTCTTCGCGTATCACGATATGGGATGTCAGGGAATTGAGGCATTACTGGACGCAGGTTATGAAATAACCGCCATTTTTACCCATGCTGATAACCCTGCAGAAAAAGCATTTTTTGGCTCGGTTTCCCGTCTGGGTGCGGATGCCGGGATCCCGGTATTTGCCCCGGATGACGTCAACCATCCCATCTGGACTGAGCGTATTCGCCAGCTCGCCCCTGAGGTTATTTTCTCATTCTATTACCGCCATTTGCTCAGCGATGACATTTTGTCCCTCGCGCCGGCAGGTGCATTCAATCTTCACGGTTCACTGCTGCCCAAATACCGGGGGCGCGCGCCGCTGAACTGGGTGTTGGTCAATGGCGAAACCGAAACCGGCGTGACGCTTCACCGGATGGTGAAACGCGCTGATGCGGGGGCGATTGTCGCTCAGCAACACGTTACCATCGCACCGGAAGACGTCGCGATTACCTTGCACCGAAAATTATGTCAGGCAGCCCGCCAGTTACTGGCAAACATTCTGCCCGCCATTAAAAACGGGCACATTGAAGAGATGCCCCAGCGGGAATCCGACGCCAGTTGCTACGGCCGTCGCACGCCAGAAGACAGCCGCCTTGACTGGAATAAACCGGCAGCAGAATTACACAGTATGGTTCGTGCGGTGTCAGATCCCTGGCCTGGCGCGTTTAGCTACGTGGGCACCCAAAAGTTCACGGTCTGGTCATCACGCATACATCCCAGGATGGCAGTTAACCATCCGGCGGGCACGGTGATCTCCATCGCGCCGTTGCTTATCGCCTGCGCGGATGGCGCACTGGAGATTGTCACCGGGCAAGCCGGTGACGGTATCTATATGCAAGGCTCGCAGCTGGCGCTGGCATTAGGTCTGGTCGCGGGTTCTCGCCTGAATACGCAGTCTGTTTCAACCGCTACACGGCCTACCCGCGTGCTGATCCTCGGTGTGAACGGTTTTATTGGTAATCATTTGACCGAACGATTGCTGCGGGAAGAGAACTACGAAGTTTATGGTCTGGACATTGGCAGCGATGCGATTGGCCGTTTTCTCAATCATCCGCGCTTTCATTTTGTGGAAGGTGACATCAGCATTCATTCCGAATGGATTGAATACCATGTCAAAAAATGCGATGTCGTGCTGCCGCTGGTGGCGATTGCGACCCCGATTGAGTACACCCGTAACCCGCTGCGCGTCTTTGAGCTGGATTTTGAAGAAAACCTGAGAATCATCCGTTACTGCGTGAAATACCGTAAGCGGATTATTTTCCCGTCAACATCTGAAGTCTACGGCATGTGTACGGATAAGATGTTTGATGAGGATAGTTCGAATCTCATTGTCGGCCCGGTGAATAAACCGCGCTGGATTTACTCGGTTTCCAAGCAATTGTTGGACCGCGTGATTTGGGCATACGGCGAAAAAGAAGGCTTACGATTTACCCTCTTTCGTCCTTTCAACTGGATGGGCCCGCGCCTGGACAGCCTTGATGCCGCCCGTATTGGCAGTTCGCGCGCCATTACCCAATTGATCCTGAACCTGGTCGAAGGTTCTCCCATTAAACTCATTGAAGGCGGAAAACAGAAACGTTGCTTTACTGATATTCGCGACGGCATTGAGGCGTTATTCCGCATCATTGAAAATGAAGGAGGCCGTTGCGAGGGTGAAATTATTAACATCGGTAACCCGGATAATGAAGCGAGCATTCAGGAACTGGCGGAAATGTTGCTCAGCAGCTTCGAGAAACACCCGCTGCGCCAGCATTTCCCGCCGTTTGCCGGTTTCCGGGTCGTCGAAAGCAGCACCTACTACGGTAAAGGTTATCAGGACGTCGAGCACCGCAAACCCAATATCCGTAATGCAAAACGCTGCCTGGATTGGGAACCGTCCATTGCTATGGATGAAACCGTAGAAGAGACGCTGGACTTCTTCTTGCGCAGCGTGGATATAACGGAACACGCATTATGACAACGGTGGGTTTGCGTATTGATGTCGATACCTTCAGGGGGACGCGCGAAGGCGTACCCCGTCTGTTAGAAACATTGAACCGATATCATATTCGGGCAAGTTTTTTCTTCAGCGTCGGACCCGACAACATGGGGCGCCATCTCTGGCGTCTCGTGAAGCCCCAATTTTTGTGGAAAATGCTGCGTTCGAACGCAGCATCGCTTTACGGCTGGGATATCCTGCTGGCAGGCACCGCCTGGCCGGGTAAAGAGATTGGGCGTGCAAATGCGCAAATTATCCGCGATACCGCCGCGCGACACGAAACGGGGTTACACGCCTGGGATCATCATGCCTGGCAGACCCACAGCGGAAACTGGGATGATTACACGCTCATTAACGATATCGAACGAGGCATCACCGCGCTGGAGGCGTTAACCGGACGACCGGTCACCTGCTCCGCCGTCGCGGGCTGGCGTGCCGACCAGCGCGTCGTTCATGCGAAAGAAACCTTCCATTTGCGCTATAACAGCGACTGTCGGGGTTCGTCATTATTCCGCCCCGTACTCGATTCAGGTCAAACAGGCACCCCGCAGATCCCCGTTACGCTCCCCACCTGGGATGAGGTTGTAGGGCGGGAAGTGAAGGCAGAGGATTTCAATACCTGGCTCCTCTCTCGCATATCGATGAGCGAAGGAACCCCGGTCTATACCATTCACGCAGAAGTTGAAGGGATTGCCTGGCATCGCAACTTTGAAGATCTGCTTATTCGTGCCGCAGAGGCGGGGATTACTTTCTGTCCTCTTGGCGATTTACTTCCGGTCACGCCGGAGGCATTACCTGTGGGGAAAATTGGTCGTGGCAAAATCGCAGGCCGTGAAGGCTGGCTGGGCTGCCAGCAACAGGTGAGTGACACGTGATGAAATCTCTACGTTATTATCTGGCATTCGCCGCGTTATTTACGCTCTACTATATTCTCCCCATCAACAGTCGCCTGCTCTGGCAGCCTGATGAATCACGCTACGCGGAAATCAGCCGTGAGATGCTGGCGTCCGGCGACTGGGTAGTCCCGCATTTTCTGGGATTACGCTATTTTGAAAAACCCGTGGCGGGTTATTGGCTCAATAGTCTCGGACAGTGGTTATTTGGCGCCACCAATTTTGGCGTTCGGGCCGGTGTTATTGTTGCAACATTACTCACCACATTACTGGTGGGCTGGCTTGCATTCCGATTCTGGCAAGACAAACGCACTGCCGCCTTCGCCTGCATTATCTATCTGACGATGTTTGCGGTGTACAGTATTGGCACCTTTGCCGTACTCGACCCGATCATCGCCCTGTGGTTAATGGCCGGTATGTGCTGTTTCTGGGAAGGGATGCAGGCAACGTCAACAAAGACAAAAATCATCGCGTTTCTCTTGTTGGGCGTGACGTGCGGCATGGGGGTGATGACCAAGGGTTTTCTTGCGCTGGCCGTTCCGGTCGTGAGCGTTTTACCGTGGGTGATGGTACAAAAACGCTGGAAAGATCTGTTCATTTACGGCTGGCTGGCGATCCTGGGCTGTACTGCAATCGTACTCCCGTGGGGGATTGCCATCGCCCTGCGTGAGCCGGATTTCTGGCACTATTTCTTCTGGGTCGAACACATTCAACGTTTTGCGATGGAC
The DNA here is from genome assembly GCF_016811995.1 of Citrobacter sp. R56. Taxonomy (GTDB): domain Bacteria; phylum Pseudomonadota; class Gammaproteobacteria; order Enterobacterales; family Enterobacteriaceae; genus Citrobacter_D; species Citrobacter_D enshiensis. The sequence continues at coordinate 1,519,383 of NZ_CP069159.1, read as the reverse complement.
GACGCCCAACATAAAGCCCCTGTCTGGTACTACCTGCCCGTGTTAATTGCGGGAAGCCTTCCGTGGCTGGGGCTGCTCCCCGGTTCACTGTGGGCGGGCTGGAAAAACCGCGATCCCGCACGTACCACCGGCTACTTGTTATGCTGGATTGTCATGCCGCTGCTCTTTTTCAGCATCGCCAGGGGTAAATTGCCAACCTATGTTCTTTCCTGTTTCGCGCCGTTAGCGCTATTAATGGCACATTACGGCCAACTGGCGGCACGCAAAGAGAGCCGCTCACTGCGTGCCAATGCCTGGATTAACATCGCCTTTGGCATTTTCGGCATCGTCGCGACCTTTATTATTTCCCCCTGGGGACCGTTGAAATCCCCCATCTGGCAACATATCGAGTTGTACAAGGTCTTTTGCTCATGGGGGATCTTCATCATCTGGACATTTTTTGGCTGGTATACCCTGAGTTCTCCCCGCAACACGTGGATGCTCTCTGCGTTGAGCCCTCTGGGACTGGCGATTTTCGTTGGTTTTTCGATCCCCGACCGGGTCATGGAATCGAAGCAACCGCAGTTTTTCGTCGAGATGACCCGGGAATCGTTGATGACGAGTCGCTATATTCTGACGGACGGCGTCGGCGTGGCGGCCGGTCTGGCCTGGAGTCTGCGGCGAGATGACATCATCATGTACGGGCAGAAAGGAGAGCTAAAGTATGGCCTCAATTATCCGGACGCTAAAGGGCGTTTTGTCAGCCGTGCTGATTTTAATGACTGGCTTAGCCAACATCGTCAGGAAGGGAAGATTTCACTCGTACTTTCAATTGCAAAAGATGAAAACATCAATGACCTTGCCATACCCCCTGCCGATAATATTGATAATCAGGGGCGTCTGGTGCTAATTCAGTACTATCCCAAATGATCTGGCCAGTCTTAATCCTGGCCAGTTTGCTCAGCGTTGGCGGACAGTTATGCCAGAAGCAGGCTACCCGACCGGTTCAGTCGCACTACCGAAAACGCCACATCGCCCTGTGGCTTGGTCTTGCGCTGACCTGCCTCGGCTCGGCAATGGTGCTGTGGTTACTGGTTTTACAAACGATCCCCGTCGGCATTGCCTATCCGATGCTCAGTCTTAACTTTGTCTGGGTCACGCTGGCAGCCTGGAAAATTTGGCAAGAGCCCGTCACTGTTCGCCATTGGCTTGGTGTCGGATTGATTATCACCGGCATTTTTGTGCTTGGGAGCGCGGTATAATGGGATTACTGTGGGGACTTCTCAGCGTTTTGATTACGTCGGCAGCCCAACTGAGTCTTGGCTTTGCCATGGCGTCATTGCCGCCCATACTGCACCCAGGCGCCTTCATTGTGGCGCTGTTTTCCGCTCACGCCAGTGCCATCGCGTTATTTTCCGGACTGCTGGGCTATCTGGCTTCCGTCTTTTGCTGGCATAACGCACTGCATCATCTCGAACTCAGTAAGGCATACGCCTTGCTGAGTCTCAGTTATATTCTCGTCTGGGTTGCGTCGATGGTGCTGCCTGGGATGCAGGGCGCGTTCTCTGTGAAAGCACTGTTGGGCGTTGCGTGCATTATGGCCGGACTAATGATCATTTTCTTACCCGCACAAAAAATCCCTCGCCGAACCTGAGCTGTCACTTTTTACCCATCAGAGGCTTCCACTTTCTGAACCCACTCCAGCAACGCGCGGCGAGAAATTTTGATGCCACCGGTTTTCAACTCTGGCGGGAGTGTCAGCCAGCGAACGGGTTGCTGAAAACGCGCCAGTTTGTCCTGAACCCACGCTGCGAGGTCGACACCTTCAGCCTGAGCGTCATATTCAACCACCGCCACCGGGCGATGGCCAAACTCACGGTCTTCAACCGGAACGACAAAGGCCTGTAGCACGTGGGGATGCGCGGTGATAACACGCTCCACCTCTTCGGGCTGAATCCCCTCGCCGCCGCTGAAAAACAGATTATCCAGACGGCCAGCAATCGTTAGCCTGCCGTTTTGCAACACGCCGCGATCGCGCGTGGCAAACCAGCCTTCGTCATTGACTAACGGCATCAGCTTACCGTTGCGCCAGTATCCTTCCGCCATACTGGCGGCACGCAGCCAGACCTCGTCATTGACGATTTTAACCTCCCGGCCAGGCAGCGCTGAGCCAACATCGCCCAGACCATCCGCCTCTTTCGCACACACCGTGGAAGCAAACTCCGTCAGACCGTAGCCACACCAGCAGCGAATCCCCTGCTCATGCGCCTTTTCTGTCAGCTCGACCGGAATCGCCGCACCGCCTAAAAGCACCGCTTTTAATGTCACCGATGAACGGTTGACCAGCAAACGCCAGAGCTGCGTCGGCACCAGAGAGGCGTGAGTACAACCTGCCAGCATCTGTTCCAGCGGTTGTTTCTCGCGTACGGTCATTCGCGCGCCAGCACATAGCCAACGCCACAAAATGCCCTGGCCAGAGACATGAAACAACGGCAGCGACAGCAACCAGTCATCGCCTTCACCAAAGGACATCAACGATAAAACGCCCGCAGCGCTAGCCAGATGCGCTTGACAGCTGTGTACCGCCGCTTTGGGTAATCCCGTCGAGCCAGAGGTCAGCGTCATTGAACTCAGACGCTGCGGCTGCCACACGCAGGCATAGTCGTTTTCAATGTCCTGCATCTGCAACGGGGCCAGCGCAGGAAAGCTATTTTCCCCGTCCAGCACCAGCGCAAAGTGTAAAGAGAGTTCAGGTAGCAGGGCGTCCAGCAGCGGTTGAGGCAGTTGCGGATTGACGGGCAAGATTCTCGCCCCGCATTGCAACAGGGCGAGCCAGGCCAACAGAGACTGCGGATGGTTCCAGGCCCGCAGCATGACACCACGGCCTTCTTCCACGCCCTGGGCGGCAAACCCCGCCGCCAGGCGATCAATACGTGTACAGAGCGTGCGCCAGCTTAACACCTCATCATTCAGGCGTAAGGCTGGCGCATCTCCCCGAACTTGCCGCCAGTACCGCCACGGCCAGTCAGGGAAGATCATAGCAGTCGTTCCAGTGCATCAACGTCTACGCACGGCAGCGTGCTCCCCGGCCAGGTACGCACCTGTTGGATTTGCATCAGACTTAACGTATCCAGACCCGGAATCGTGTGTGGCGTCAACCAGGCAGCAATGCGCGCCAGCTGCGTCAAACCCAGACTGGATTCGATAGAAGAACTGATGACGGCGGTCAGTCCGAGCGCATGCGCCGCCTGAACCTGCTCGCGTACTTTTGCCAGGCTACCGGTCAAGGTCGGTTTGATCACTACCGCACTCACGCCCTCTTCGGCCATAAAGGCAAAATCGGCCTCGCGCAGACTTTCGTCCCAGGCGATTGCAATACCGGTTTCACGGGAAAACGCGCGAGAATCATCGCGGGTTTTGCACGGTTCTTCGAGAAAGGCAATCCGGGAACGGAAATCCGGGTTCACATATTTCGCAAACTGCTGCGCTTTTAACGGCGTCCAGGCACGGTTAGCATCCAGACGTAAATGCAGGTCCGGAATCGCCTCCAGTAACAGGTTAACGACCATGCCATCGCGTACGGCTTCGTACAGGCCGATTTTCACCTTCGCCACTTTTTCGCCTGCCATGTCGGCAAGCTGGAGCACCAGATCATCAGGATCACCCGTACACAGCGGTGCAGCCCGGTAATCAGCCGTTTCTGGCAAGGTGCCTTCCAGCTCGGCCAGCGCACAGCTGACGCCAAAGGCGACGGACGGCATCTCCGGCAGCGATGCGGCGCCCGCAAGCCAGTCGTTAACCCACGCCAACAGGACTGTCTGCGCCCCTTCCCAGGTTTCCTGGCTGAAGCCCGGCAGTGGGGAGATCTCTCCCCACCCTTCGCGCTCGCCGTCACGAAGACAAACATACAGACCGTCGCGAGTTTTTAACCGCCGATCGCGCAGAACCACCCCCGCGTCCATGGGGATCTGCCAGCGGTATACCTGCGCGCTACGCATTACGGATTCCGTTTAAATTTGCTGAAATCAGGCTGACGTTTCTGGTTAAAGGCGTTACGGCCTTCCTGACCCTCTTCCGTCATATAGAACAGCATGGTGGCATTACCTGCCAGTTCCTGCAGACCCGCCTGACCATCGCAGTCAGCGTTCAGCGCCGCTTTCAGGCAACGCAGCGCCATCGGGCTGTTTTGCAGCATTTCACGGCACCAGCGAACGGTCTCTTTTTCCAGATCCGCCAGCGGAACCACGGTGTTGACCAGGCCCATGTCCAGCGCCTGCTTCGCGTCGTATTGACGGCACAGGAACCAAATTTCACGCGCTTTTTTCTGGCCAACGATACGCGCCATGTAAGATGCGCCCCAGCCGCCGTCGAAGGAGCCGACTTTCGGGCCAGTCTGCCCAAAGACAGCGTTATCCGCTGCAATAGTCAGGTCACACATCATATGCAGTACGTGACCACCGCCGATGGAGTATCCCGCGACCATCGCCACTACCGGCTTCGGACAGGTACGGATCTGGCGCTGGAAGTCCAGCACGTTCAGGTGATGGACGCCGGAGTCATCCTGATAGCCGCCGTAGTCGCCGCGGACCTTCTGGTCGCCGCCCGCGCAAAACGCTTTGTCGCCTGCGCCGGTGAGAACAATCACGCCGATATTGTCGTCATAACGTGCATCCGCCAGCGCCTGGATCATTTCTTTGACGGTCACAGGACGAAATGCGTTGCGTACCTGCGGACGGTTAATGGTGATTTTTGCGATACCATCGGTGGATTTCTCATAACGAATGTCAGTGTAGCTCTCAGAGCAATCATGCCATTCAACCGGTGCGTAAAGCATTGTTTCATCAGGGTAGATCATAGTGTGTCCTTTAGTCAGAGACGCAGAATCTGAGCCAGACTTTCCACCACGCCTGCGGGATTTTCCCGATGCGCGTTGTGTCCGGCATTACGAATCACATGGACAGGCGCAGACAGTTCACTCGCCAGTGCGCGAAATTTACTGTCCCGCTCGCCACATAAATAATAAAACGCAAATGTGCGCGCATTAAGCGCATCACGTAAATCAGGTTGTACGCCAAGCGACGTCGCTTCGAGCATCGCCGCCAGCGTTTCGCCGTTGTTCTGGCTACGCAGTGCAACCAGTGCTTCTCGTTGCTGTGCGTTCAGCGAGGCAAAAACTGGCTGCAGATACCAGTCGTTAAAGACATCACGCAGCGGTTCATGACGAAAACGCGCCGCCCAAAGCCCATCAGAGCGTCGACGCACGTCGCGTTCAGCCTCGCTTTGCAGCCCAGGATGACCGCCTTCAACGATCAGACCGCACAGTCCAGGAATCCCCTCGCTCGCCGCCATCATCGCCACCCGGCCGCCAAGAGAGTATCCCACCAGCCAGTGGTTGAGTATGTTGTAACTAAGCAAGGTTCTGCGCAGCAACGCAATCACCTCGCTGAATCCCTCTACACGAATCGTTGCAGAACCGCCGTGCCCTGGCAAGTCAACATACAACCGCGAGCAGGTCTGAAACTGCTCGCCAACGGTTTGCCATTCCCGATAATCGCCGGAAAACCCATGCAAAAAGACCAGCCAGGGCGAACCCGGCTGTCCCTTTACTGCGTGGGCGTGCAGGGTCACAGGTGGCTGACCTGCGCTAATAACTGTTGCAGCGTTTGCGTACCGTCGGTGTCATTGACCACCAGTTCAATCACCGTCGCAGTCGGGGTGCGCCACGCGCCGGCCAGCACGTCTTCCAGCTCAGCCCAGTTTTCCGGACGATGGTATTTCAGATTGAACATCGCCGCCGCATGGTCAAAATGGACGTTTTGCGGCATCAGATAAAAACGTTCGCGCTCGCTCTGCGGAGTGGGTAACAGCGAGAAAATTTGCCCGCCGTTATTGTTCACGACGATCAGCACAAACGGCGCAGAGACCTGGCGCAATAACGCCAGCGCATTGAGATCGTAAAGCGCCGACAAATCGCCCACAATCGCCAGCGTCGATTTCGCACTCGCACGCTGGACGCCAGCGGCTGTTGAGAGCAAGCCGTCAATTCCGCTCGCCCCGCGGTTACTGTATACCGGGTATCCGGCAGGCAGTTGCGATAAGGCATCAATCAGTCGTACCACCAGACTGTTACCCACGAACAGTTGCCCCTGCTCCGGTAAATATTCGCGAATTCGGTGAGCCAGTTGGGCTTCACCAAAGTTTTCGCGACGGGCAACTACAGCCTGCCATGCCTGCTCGGCCAGACGCGGAATCTCCACGCACCACGGATTGCGTTTTTCCGCCGGGTGCAGATCCAGCCAGTCGGCAATTTTCGACACCAGTCGGCGTCCGCGATGGTGAGCCGGATCCAGACGACCTTCGATATTGTCGATAATCCAGTATTCTTGCGGAGAGCAACTGGCCTGCCATTGAAGCAGGCGTTTACCGGTCAGGCTACTGCCCAGCTGCACGACAATTTGCGCCTGCTGCAGTTCGGTTACTGCCTTCGCATTACCCAACCAAAGATCGGCACAGGGCAGCGGTTGCCCGGTTTGCGATAGCACATCGCCAATCAGCGGCCAGCCCAGCGTTTGCGCCCAAAGCGCAGCTTTTTTGCCCTCTTCCGCGCTCATCCGCCCGGCAACCACCACGCCGCGCTTTTGCCGCCAGAAGAACCAGTCACGCTGTTTTTCACTCTCCAGCCGACGCGCCTCGCGCAGCCAGGGCTTATCGTCCTGCCACCAGTCGCCAAGGTGCTGCTGCCACTCAATGCCCGTGTCGTCCATCTCGCCATACAGCGGCTCAGCAAAAGGACAGTTGATATGAACGGTGCCGGCATGCAACGAAGCAAGCGCATTATCAAGGGTAGAAACCAACCAGCTTGCCGGAATATCCTGAGTCGGTCGCGGTAAAGAGAGTGTCTGCGAGGGATGTGAAGCAAACATGCCTGACTGGCGAATCGCCTGATTGGCGCCGCAGTCGATCAATTCTGGCGGACGATCCGCCGTGAGCAAAATGAGTTTTTCGCCCGTCAGCCCGGCTTCAATCAGCGCCGGATAGAGGTTAGCCACCGCCGTCCCGGAAGTGACGATCACCGCAACCGGTTGTTTACTGACCTTCGCCAGCCCCAGTGCCAGGTGGCCCAGCCCACGCTCATCAAAGTGCGTGTGGTGGATAAAAGCAGGATTTTCCGCCGCCGCCAGCGTTAATGGCGTTGAACGAGAGCCAGGGGCAATGCAAACATGCCTCACGCCGTGGCGGGTTAAAGCTTCCAGAATGACCGCCGCCCAGCGTCGGTTAAATGCGCTTACTGACATGAGATTGTCCGGTATCAATATTGCGACTAAGTATAGAGAATCGAAATAATGGATTTTTGATATGAGTCGGGAATGTGTAACTCATTACACTTCCATCTGTAATAAAGTGCGCAACCCTGCCGCTTTGTTGTTTATTTCCTGCCATTCTTGCTCAGGATCCGAGCCGCGCACAATCCCCGCACCTGCGTACAACCTCACAATATTGGTGGTAATTTTCGCCGAACGGAGCGACACGCAAAATTCACTTTGCTGTAGCGACAAATAGCCCGCCGAACCGGCGTACCATTCACGTTCGAAGGGTTCATTTTGCTGAATAAATTGACGCGCCAGTTCGCGAGGAATCCCCGCTACCGCCGCCGTCGGTTGTAACTGATGTAAACAGAGCGCGTCGTCCGGCTGATTGAGCGCCGTCCAGATACAACGTCGCAGGTGCTGAACTTTACGCAGCCTGAGAACCTGCGGAGGGAGAACATCAAGCGTATGGGTGCAGTTTTGCAGTCGCTGGCAGATATCTTCCACCACCAGCATATTTTCACGCTGATTTTTATCGTCCTTCATCAGCCACTCGCCGAGTTGCCAGGCACGGTGATCGTCGGGATGATTCGCCACTGTCCCGGCCAACGCTTCAGTACGAAGCGCCGTATCGCGCCGACGCCAGAGGCGTTCAGGTGAAGAGCCCAGGAAAGCGCTGTCGGCAGAAAATGCCATGAAAAAGTGGTAGCAGTTCAGGTTCAGGCGGCGGCTTGATGCCATCACCGCCGCGGCATTCACCGGACGAGAAAACTGCAAATCCGTCGCCCGCGCCAGCACCACTTTATCAAGCTGTTCCTGAGCGATGGTGCGGGTGGCGAGCTGGATTAAATTCATCCACCCGGTTTTATCCGGCGAATGCTTTTCATCCGTGAGAGTCAAATGCAGCGCTGGCAGCGATTTAATACTCACCAGTGATGAGAGAAAGCGAACTGCGTCTGCGGCATCTTCACGCAGAGAATGCTCGCTGTAGAGATGCAGGCGCAGTGTCGCAGATCCGCCACAGCGTCGCCATTCCAGGCGCGGTAGCACCAGGTTCCCGCGCTGCGGCTCAAACGCGTTTAATCCCCAGATACGCAGATCGGCATGGTGCGCATGCAGGCGCAAAAACTGTTGCGCCAGGTCCAGAGAGCGGAATGTGGCCACCGCGCCCAGCACGGCGGCTTCTTCATCGCCATTGCGCTGCTGCCAGTAAAATTGCGGCCAGATGGGCTGGCTCGCCAGCCAGCTCAGGGCGTCAAACGCATCGTTTAGAGGAAAAGGAACGTCGAAAACACGAATTCCGGGTGCCGCTGGTATCTCTTGCGACAACTGACGCATCAGATTTTCCAGCGCTGTAGTAATTGAATGCACGCGGACCTCTCCCTGTTAAAAACCTCACATTATACGGGGTACTGCAAAGAAATTGCAGTACCTCAGTTTAGGGAGGAAATGCGATCCCGGCTACAAGACGGAATTTAACGCCGCGCCAGCAGTAATCCGAGCACCAGTCCAACCGCCGCACCCACGCCAATTCCCTGCCAGGGTCTTTCATGAACATAGTCATCCGCCAGGTAGGCAGCCTGTTTCGCCCGGTAATAATAGCTGTCTGATGCGTGACTCACGCGATTTTTGACCTCTTCCACCGCCGCTTCCGCCCGCGCTTTGAGCTCGACATATTTCTGATCGGTAGGGTCACCCGAGGATCGCAGAACTTCTTCCAGCGTTTCGCTCAAAAATTCGATGTCGTCATCGATACGTGAATGATAAGAATGAAATGACATTGTCTTCTCCCTTGCGATTAACGTATCCGCTAACTATAGACAACTGAGCCCGGTTACGCCTGTCCGGGCTCCCGCGCCATACCGATATGAGGAATACCGTCTTCGTCATAGACTCCGGTCACGGGGGTAAATCCAAAACGCGCATAGAACGATTGTAAATGCGCCTGCGCGCCCAGATAAAATGCCTTTTCCGGCCAGTGGTTAACGCAAGAGGCTAACGTTCGGGTCATCAGTTGTTCACCCAGTTTTGCTCCGCGCAGCGCCTCGCTGACAATCACCCGGCCAATCACCACAGGCTCCAGTTCATCGTCACTTTTCAGAATCCTTGCATACGCGACCAGTTCATCGTTGTGCCACCCCAGAATATGGCGATTGTTCCCCACCAGATCGTCGTCATCGACATCCTGATAAGGACACTGCTGTTCAACCACAAAGACCGTGCAACGCAATTTAAGCAGCGCGTAGAGCGCGGTGACGGATAATTCAGAATGGTGAAGATCTTGCCAGTGGATCATTGTGCGCTCCTTTGTCGTATTCGCTTTATACTAGCCAGAATGTTGTTCAAAAGTGTAATGGAATGATGGAATTCATTTTCTTAGGTACTTCTGCAGGCGTTCCTACGCGCTCACGCAATGTGACGGCGATCTTACTGAATCTACAGCACCCTACGCAGCCCGGGCTGTGGCTGTTTGACTGTGGCGAAGGCACGCAGCACCAGATGCTCAGCACCGCGTTTAATCCGGGTAAGCTCGAACGCATTTTCATTAGCCATCTGCATGGCGATCATCTGTTCGGTTTACCGGGTTTACTGTGCAGTCGGTCGATGGCGGGCAATCCCCATCCGCTGACGATTTACGGACCAAAGGGACTGCGCGAATTTACCGAAACGGCGCTGCGCCTCAGCGGTTCCTGGACCGACTACCCGCTGGAGATTATTGAAATCACCGCCGGTGAGATTCTGGACGATGGTTTACGCAAAGTGACGGCGTATACGCTGGAACATCCGTTGGAATGCTACGGCTACCGTGTTGAAGAGCACGACAAACCCGGCGCGCTGGATGCGAAAGCGTTAAAGGCGGCAGGCGTTAAGCCCGGTCCCCACTTTCAGGATTTGAAGGCTGGAAAAAGCGTCGTGCTGGAGGATGGTCGACGGATCCACGGCGCGGACTATCTCGCGGCCCCCGTTGCGGGAAAATCCGTGGCGATCTTCGGCGATACCTCTCCCTGTGCCGGCGCGTACGAACTGGCAAAAGGCGTGGATGTGATGGTGCATGAAACCACGCTGGAGACGTCGATGGAAGAAAAAGCCAATAGCCGTGGACACAGTTCAACCCGACAGGCTGCGCTGCTGGCGAAGGAGGCGTGCGTCGGTCGCCTGGTAATTACCCATATCAGTTCACGCTATGACGCAGAAGGATGCCGCAGGATGCTGGCGGAGTGTCAGGCAATTTTCCCTGCGACCGAACTGGCCTACGATTTCGCCGTTTTCACAGTTTAACGCTCCATTTTTTGCCCTCGGTGCCGATAACAGTGACAAGGCTGGATTTCACATTGAGGACAGAATGGACAATTTCCAGAAAGATATTGATGACAGGGCGAACCTGACCCTGTCCAACCGTTTTGAATTGCTGTTGTTTCGTCTCGGGACATCCCTGCACGAACAGAAATCAGAGCTTTTTGGCATCAACGTATTTAAGCTGCGCGAAATTGTTCCCATGCCGACGTTTACGCGCCCGGCCGGAATGAAAGCGCCCCTCTTAGGTATGGTCAACATTCGCGATCAGGTGATCCCGGTTATCGACCTTCCGGCCGTCGCCGGATGTAAACCCGAGACCGGCTTGAATATTCTGCTGATCACCGAATATGCCCGCAGTGTTCAGGCATTCGCCGTGGAGTCTGTCGAGAATATCATGCGTCTGGACTGGCAGCAGGTTCATACCGCCGAGAAAGCCGTCAACGGGCGCTATATCACCAGTATCGCCTGTCTGGATGAAGACAAAGAAACCAACAACCTGGCGCTGGTGCTCGACGTTGAGCAGATCCTCTATGACATCGTACCGTCAAATCACGATTTGCGCGCCGCCCATCTGAAGACCAATAAGTTCAATATCACGCCAGGAGCGGTGGCGATCGTCGCAGAAGATTCGAGAGTGGCCCGCGCGATGCTGGAGAAAGGGCTAAATGCCATGGAAATCCCGCATCAGATGCATATCACCGGTAAAGATGCCTGGGAGAAGATCCAGCAACTGGCCAAAGAGGCCGAAGCGGAAGGCAAACCGATTAGCGAGAAAATCGCCCTCGTGTTGACCGACCTCGAAATGCCGGAGATGGACGGTTTTACCCTCACCCGTAAAATCAAAACCGACGAACGGCTGAAGAAGATCCCGGTGGTGATCCACTCGTCGCTTTCCGGTAGCGCCAACGAAGACCATGTGCGCAAAGTGAAAGCCGATGGCTATGTGGCGAAGTTTGAAGTTAATGAGCTGTCATCGGTGATTCAGGAGGTAATGGAACGCGCGGCGCAAAACGTCAGCGGCCCGCTGGTGAGCCGTCAACTGATCGGCTGAAGCCAGAACAGATGCCTGTTTATCAGGCATCTGTTAAATAGAACCGATAGCTAAAATCGTCCAGTTCCATATCATTTGGCCGTGACTGATAGAACTTATGCTGCCTCTTTCTGGCAATTTTTCGCTCTTCAAGGTTCAAGCCGTAAAATGCAATGGTAATACGGGCTCGCTGTTGATCATTATCGCTGGCAACGGGATTAGGAAGGATCGCCCCTGAGCTATAGTCCAGACTAAAAAAAGACTCAAATGCGTAATCAACCTGATCTCCTGCCAACAGGTCCTCATCAAAATCTTCCCCTTTTGCCGACTGACATTGGTCGCAACAGGGGTAAAGGTTCTCCCATTGATAGGCAATGGTATGAAATTCACTTTTCGGCCGGAAATGTTCAATCGTTTTTCGACTTTCCGCACCAAGATTAGCGCCGTCACAAAAAGCGCAATGGCCCTTTGTCATTTCCAGTAAACGTCTCAGGGATTCGTCTTTCTGAAATTTTGCGTACCATATGAACTTATAGCGAGGATTACGGACTCGTGCGTCCCGAAAACGAATCCCCAGCGCCTGCCAACAGACGTTAAGGTAATCAGGGCATACAGAGCGAACAAAAGGGTACATATTTATCCCTGCGTTTTACTCATTAACCGATGCATTTGACGTAATTCAAGACTGACAATATTCGCCAGTTCTTCACCCTTGTCGCTCAGTGTTTGCGCGAGTGACATGACACTCACCAGATCCTGATGACCACGCATATGCGCGTTAATGCCGTCTTTAAACGCGGACAATTGCTGCTGGGTTTCAATATCAAACTCCTCATCAACCCCGAACACCTCGGCAAGGATCAACTGATAGCTTTTGCCTGCTTTCGACGGTATTGCACCGATCGTCTCAGGGACAGTTGTATCGCGGCAGACGTTATTTTTGTGCTCAGGTAAACGATACACCCAGGCATCCTCAACTGAACCAACAACAAAAGGAGAATGAGTGGACACAAACACCTGCGCATTGGGTAACAATTTCTGAATTGCCGGTAGAATTCTGCGCTGCCATTTTGGATGAAGGTGAATATCGACTTCATCGAGGAATAAAATAATCGGTTGGGCAAAAATATCTCGCGATTCAAGCCATGGCGTGTTTTCCAGGCGTAGCGCCAAATCAGCAATCCACGTTATGATTGATTTCAAACCGTCAGGCAAAATATCATATTTCAAAAGTTCGCCTTCAACCATTATATCTACTGAAAACGTCTTCCGATTTAGTCGAAACTCAACTTTTTCATCGCATACATCATTGATGAAAAGCGTAATTCTCTCCAACGAGCGCTCATAATCACGCGCTTCCTCTTCCGCATTTTCAGCACGAGCCAGGGCTGCTTTAGCAAACGTATTGGCGACCCATTTGGCAATAAGGCGAGGTCGAATGGTATTTTCAAATGACAGGGCATCATCAAAAGGAGAATCTGTAATCTCCTCGATATCTTTGACGTACAAACTATCTCTGTTTGCGCGTTGACCGGAATAGGCAAATGCCGCAAAAGGAGTGGAACCCGAAAGCGGGTATGTGACTTGTTGAGTGAATTGCCGATAATCTGTAAGTATCTGGTGACGGGAGAAGGAGACCCCCACCTTCTTCGGTTCAAGAGTTGCCGCGGAAATAGACCCTTTTCCTCCGGCAAATCGGTACACCACTTTGCTACTGGTATCTTTAAATCGTTTCGTCAGAAGACTGATATTGGTCAGTTCGAAGCTAAAGATCCCCGCCAACGCATAAAGCATTGTACTTTTACCGCAGCCGTTCGGTCCCGTAAAGATATGAATCTCCGCCTTCTCAACATCTCTTTCTTCACGTTTGATCGGCGGAAATTCGATATGGGTATGCTCAAACACGCCAATACCTTTTAGGGTGACGCTTTCAATCCTGTAAGGCTGTCGCATGATGGAATCTCTGGATAATCATGAGTATTGGCATATTACACCCTGATATTCTCTCACTGTCATCAACGTTTCAACTCTGCGTTGTCCTACGCAATTTTACTGCAGGTATAAAAAAACCGCCGAAATCGGCGGTTTTTTCGTTTCTGCATTTCGCTTACATCAGCGGTGCGGCCAACTGCACGATGCTGATCAACGGCTGCGGGTAGACACCGAGAATTAGCACCAGCAGCGCGGAGATCAGTACCACGATACCGCCCGCGCTGTACTGCCAGTTTGACGGCGCATCACGGTTAAGCTGCTGCGGCGCACTCAGGTAGAGGCTCACAGCAACGCGCAGGTAGTAGTACAAACCAATCGCGGAGCCGATGACTACGCCACCGACCAGCCACCACAGATTAGCCTGGACACCGACGGCAAGGACGTAGAATTTACCGATAAAGCCCAGCGTCATCGGGATACCCGCCAGAGACAGCATCATCACCGTCAGCACGGCCGCGAGGATCGGACGATGCCAGAACAGACCGCGGTAGGAGAACAGTGAATCCGCATCCGGACCACGGTACGGGCTGGACATCAGGCTCACCACGCCGAACGCGCCGAGGCTGCTGAACAGGTAACCGGCCAGGTAAACACCGACCGCTTCCATCGACATCTCACCGCTCTGCAGGGCAATCAACGCCACCAGCAGATAACCGAGGTGAGAGATAGAGGAGTAACCGAGCAGACGTTTGATGTTGGTCTGGCTCAGCGCCATCAGGTTACCGAAGATGATGGAGGCAAAGGCAATCACGCCCAGCACCACACGTACCGCTTCGCTGTCGCCAACCGGTGCGTACAGGAACAGACGCATCACCACGCCGAAGATAGCGATCTTGCTCGCCGTCGCCAGGAACGTGGAAACCGGTGCCGGAGCACCCTGGTAAACGTCTGGCGTCCACAGGTGGAACGGCACCAGAGAGAGTTTAAAGCCAAGGCCGACAATCATCATGCCAAAGCCCGCCAGCAGCAGCGGCTCGTTCAGCATCCCGTCGCCCAGGCTCTTACCCAGTGCGACAAACGACAGGTTGCCGGACTGCGCGTACACCAGCGCCATACCAAACAGCAGGAATGAAGACGCTGCGGCAGACAGGATGGTGTATTTGATACTGGCTTCCAGCGAACGTTTCTGACGGAACGCGTAACCCACCAGGCCAAACAGCGGCAGAGAGATAAGCTCGATACCGAGGAACAACGCTGCCAGATGGTTAGCGGTGGCCAACAGGATCCCACCCAGCGCAGCAATCAGCACCAGCAGGTAGAACTCTTCCCGGTTGTCGTCATAGCCTTCCAGCCACGGATAAGCAAAGGTACAGGTGGCGAGGCTCGCCAACAGAACCATCCCGGTGTAGAGCATCGCGAAACCATCGACGCGCATCAGCGGCGTCACGTCCATCGCGCCCGCCTGGCCAACAAACCAGAGCGAAACCAGCGCGGCGTTAAGCCCAATGACCGACAGCGTGGCATTGAGGAAGTGATTGCGTCGCCACGCAATGGAGAGCATCACAACCACCACCGTCAAGCCGACGATCAGCAGCGGTAGCAGCGCAATCAGGTGTTGTGGAGTTATTGTCATGGCGATTTACGGCCTTGTAGTAGTAACGGAATTAACAAACCACTGCTGGATGTTGCCCATCGCTGAATGCGAGGTATCCAGAATCGGCTGCGGATAGATGCCGAGCAGTACCAGAAGCACGACCAGCAACAGGATGATAAACAGCTCACGCAGCGACATCCCTGGCAGTTCAACGCTGGCAATCTGGCTTTTCGCTTTACCGAAGTAAGCGCGATGCAGCATCGCCAGCGAGTAAACAGAGGCAAACACCAGACCAAAGGTTGAGATCACCGTAATGACCGGAACCACCTGGAAGCTGCCGAACAGAATCATGAATTCGCCGACGAAGTTACCGGTGCCCGGCATACCCAGCGTACAGACCGCGAAGAACATCGACAGTGCAGGCAACCATTTCATTTTGCCCCACAAACCGCCCATCATACGCATATCACGGGTGTGCAGACGTTCGTACAGCTGGCCACACAGAATAAAGAGACCCGCAGCGGACAGACCGTGCGCAATCATCTGGATAACCGCACCCTGGTACGCCAGTTGGTTGCCGGTGTAGATAGCAATCAGCACGAAGCCCATGTGTGAAACAGAGGTGTAAGCAATCAGACGTTTGATGTCGTACTGAGCGAACGCCATCCATGCGCCGTAGAAAATACCGATAACACCCAGCCACATGGCGATTGGCGCGAACTCCGCAGACGCGTTCGGGAACAGCGGCAGTGCGAAACGCAGCAGACCGTAGGCCGCGGTTTTCAGCAAAATCCCCGCCAGGTCAACGGAACCTGCCGTCGGTGCCTGGGAGTGCGCGTCCGGCAACCAGCCGTGCAGCGGAACCACCGGCATTTTGACCGCAAAGGCGATGAAGAAGCCCAGCATCAGCAGATATTCCACACCGTGGGACATCGGGGTATTCAGCAGCTCTTCATAGTTGAAGGTCCAGACGCCCGAGGCTTTGTAGTGCACAAACACCAGCGCCAGGATGGCAATCAACATCACCAGACCGCTCGCCTGGGTATAGATGAAGAACTTGGTGGCCGCCGTGATACGCGTTTTACCGTCAGAAGCTTTATGCCCCCACAGCGCGATCAGGAAGTACATCGGCACCAGCATCATTTCCCAGAAGAAGAAGAACAGGAACATATCGATGGCAAGGAACACGCCGATAACGCCGCCAAGGATCCACATCAGGTTCAGGTGGAAGAAGCCCTGGTATTTTTCGATTTCATTCCAGGAACACAGTACCGCCAGAACACCCAGCAGACCGGTCAGCACCACCATCAGCAGCGACAGACCATCAATAGCCAGATGGATTGAGATGCCAAAGCGCGGGATCCACGGCAGCACGAACTCAGACTGCCACTGCGGAATGCCAGCGGATTGCGTCAGTGAATAGCCGCCCTGCAACCACAGTTGCAGACCAAGCGCCAGCGTCAGTCCCATGGTTACCAGCGCTATCCAGCGCGGCACCTTCACGCCAAAGCGTTCGGTCTGCCAGCACAGGAAGCCACCGATAAAGGGAATTAATATTAGCCAGGGTAGTAACATGGCGATCTTTATTCCTTGTTAAAGTCCCAACAGGACCTGATTTTCAACGAATTCTCACAACAGAAAATTCACTTCGGATTGTGGTTTTAATGTCGGGTGGCGCTAACGCTTACCCGACCTACGGTCTTGTAGGCCCGGTGAGCGTTAGCGCCACCGGGCAAAACAACCGCAATCCTCAAACTCAACGCAGTACCATCAACAGTGCCAGCACCACGACCGCACCAATGCTCATGGACGCCACATACCAGCGCAGATAACCGTTCTCGCTGAACAGCAGGCCTTTACCTGCAAAGCGGGAAAGGATCGCCGGAATGTTCATCATTGAGTTCAGCGGGTCGCTTTTCAGCAACCAGGCGATACCCATGAACGGCTTCACGAACACTTTGTCGTACAACCAGTCGAAGCCCCAGGCGTTATACCACCAGGTCCCCAGCAGACGGCCCGGAGCGCTGTTGGCAATCGAGGTCACCAGAGTGCGTTTACCCAGCCACAGCCAGGCCGCCATCAGAATGCCCACAATCGCCACGACGCCAGAGGTAATTTCCAGGGTCATCACGCGGCCGTGCTCAAGCTCGGTTGTTGCCGGCAGTACACCGTGCAGCGGCGGCACAATCAGCGCGCCAACGAAGGTGGACAGGATCATCAGCACAATCAGCGGCAAGTGATGGGTAATCCCCTTCCCTGCATGAGCGTGAATTTGTTCTTTACCGTGGAACACGATGAAAATCATACGGAAGGTATACAAGGAGGTCATGAACGCACCGACCAGACCTGCAACCATCAGATTGATATGACCGTTGGCCATCGCGCCCGCCAGAATCTCATCCTTACTGAAGAAGCCCGCGGTGATCAGCGGCAGAGCCGACAACGCCGCGCCACCTACCAGGAAGCAGAGATAAACCAGCGGAATGGATTTACGCAGACCACCCATCTTGAAGATATTCTGTTCGTGATGGCAGGCCAGAATCACCGAACCGGACGCCAGGAACAGCAGCGCTTTAAAGAAGGCGTGCGTCATCAGGTGGAAAATCGCCGCATCCCACGCCTGAACGCCCAGCGCCAGGAACATGTAGCCAATCTGGCTCATGGTGGAGTAAGCGAGTACACGTTTGATATCGGTCTGCACCAGCGCGGCGAAACCGGCCAGTACCAGCGTTACCGCACCAACGATACCCACCAGATGCAGAATATCCGGGGTCATCAGGAACAGACCGTTAGTACGGGCAATCAGGTAGACACCGGCGGTTACCATGGTCGCGGCGTGGATCAACGCAGAAACAGGCGTCGGGCCTGCCATCGCGTCTGCCAGCCATGTTTGCAACGGCAACTGCGCAGATTTACCGACCGCACCACCCAGCAGCATCAACGTCGCCCAGGTCAGCATGTTGTTGCCTGCGGCGAAGTGCGCTGGCGCCAGTTCCACCATTTCGCGGAAGTTCAGGGTGCCCAGTTCGTTGTAAAGAATGAACAGCGCGAAGGCGAGGAAGACGTCACCCACACGGGTCACGACAAACGCTTTCATCGCAGCCGCGCCATTCTTCGGATCGGTGTAGTAGAAACCGATCAGCAGATAGGAGCACAGGCCCACGCCTTCCCAGCCGAGGTACATCAACAGCAGGTTATCGGCCAGCACCAGGATAACCATGCTGGCGATAAACAGGTTGGTGTAGGCGAAGAAGCGAGAGTAACCCTCTTCACCGCGCATATACCAGGACGCAAACATGTGGATCAGGAAGCCTACACCGGTGACCACCGACAGCATGGTCAGGGAGAGACCATCCAGTACCAGGTTAACACCAATGTTGAAGTTGCCGACCGACATCCAGGTCCACAGCGGGACGCTATACGCTTGCTGACCGTTCGCGAAGAAGTCCATGCCGACTAACGCTGTCACCAGCGCAGCCAGACCAATGGAGCCTACGCCCACGGTAGCGGAGAGGTTTTCCGACCAGCGACCGCGAGAGAACGCCAGTAGTACAAAGCCAATCAATGGCAGAATAATGGTTAAGGCAAGCATGTTCATCCACGCATCTCACTTACTGAATCGATGTTCAGGTTCTGGCGACGGCGATGCAGTTGCAGTAACAGCGCAAGTCCGATACTCGCTTCAGCAGCCGCAAGGCTGATGGCGAGAATGTACATCACCTGACCATCGGTCTGGCCCCAGTAGCTACCGGCGACCACAAAGGCCAGCGCGGAAGCGTTAATCATGATTTCCAGACCGATCAGCATAAACAGCAGATTGCGGCGGATAACCAGACCGGTTAAGCCCAGAACGAATAAAATCGCAGCGAGGATCAGTCCATGTTGTAAGGGGATCATGCGTGCTCCTCCGTTTTTCTTTTCGCACGGTCTTCAGTGCGGTTGCTCAGCACTTCGCCTGCACGCTCTTCGCGACCGACGTGGAAGGCCACAACCAGACCCGCCAGCAGCAGCATGGAAGCCAGTTCAACCGCCAGTACGTAAGGTCCGAACAGAGAGATACCGACCGCTTTCGCGCTAATCGGCGTACCGTCGATACCCTGGTCATTAACACCCAGAATGGCATACACAATGACCACCAGCATGACGGCCGACAGAATCGCCGGACCAATCCATACCTGGGGTTTCAGCCATTGACGTTCCTGTTCGATTTCGGAACCGCCCAGGTTGAGCATCATTACCACGAACACGAACAGCACCATGATGGCGCCTGCGTAGACGATAATTTCCAGCGCACCCGCGAAGTAAGCCCCCAGCGAGAAGAACACCCCGGAAATCGCCAGCAGCGAAATAATCAGATACAGCAACGCATGCACCGGATTGGTGTGGGTGATCACTCGCAAGGTCGCGAGAATGGCTACCAGCCCACAAATATAAAAAGCGAACTCCATTGCCCCTCTCCTTACGGTAACAGGCTCTTGACGTCGATAGGCTTGGCTTCGTTCTCTGCTTCGCCCTTATCTTTGCCGTCGATTGCCATACCTGCCATCCGGTAGAAGTTATATTCCGGGTATTTGCCCGGACCGGAGATCAGCAGATCCTCTTTCTCGTAAACCAGATCCTGGCGCTTGTACTCACCCAGTTCGAAATCTGGCGTGAGCTGAATTGCCGTTGTCGGACAGGCTTCTTCACACAGTCCGCAAAAAATGCAGCGTGAGAAGTTGATGCGGAAAAACTCCGGATACCAACGACCATCTTTGGTCTCTGCTTTTTGCAGAGAGATACAGCCTACCGGGCAGGCTACCGCACACAGGTTACAGGCAACACAGCGTTCTTCGCCGTCCGGGTCGCGCGTCAGGACGATACGGCCACGGAAACGGGGTGGTAGATAGACCGGTTCTTCCGGGTACATCTGCGTTTCGCGCTTGGCGAACGCATGCAGGCCGATCATCCAGATACTGCGTACCTGGGTGCCGAAGCCTACTAACAATTCTTTTAAGGTCATGGTCTTTTCGCCCCTTATTGCGCCTGCCAGAGAATGACAGCCGCCGTTACCAGCAAGTTGACAAGCGTCAGCGGCAGGCAGATCTTCCAGCCGAAGGACATCACCTGGTCATAACGAGGACGAGGTAATGACGCGCGAATCAAAATGAACATCATCATGAAGAATGCGGTTTTCAGCGCAAACCAGACGAATGGCGGTAAGAACGGGCCATGCCAGCCACCGAAGAACAGGGTAACCATCAGCGCAGAAATGGTGACGATACCGATGTACTCCCCCACGAAGAACAGACCGAACTTCATACCGGAATATTCAATGTGGTAACCATCAGCCAGTTCCTGCTCGGCTTCCGGTTGGTCAAATGGGTGACGGTGACACACCGCCACGCCCGCGATGGCAAAGGTGATGAAACCAAAGAACTGCGGGATAACGTTCCAGATATCAGCCTGGTTATTGACGATGTCGGTCATGTTAAATGAACCGGCTTGCGCCACCACGCCCATCAGGGAAAGTCCCAGAAACACTTCATAACTCAGGGTCTGCGCAGAGGCACGCATCGCACCCAGCAGCGAGTATTTGTTGTTGCTCGACCAACCGGCAAACAGCACCGCGTAGACCGCCAGCCCCGCCATCATCAGAAAGAACAGAATCCCGATATTCAGATCCGCAACCACCCAGCCTGGGCTGACCGGCACAATAGCAAAGGCCAGCAGCAGCGAGGTAAAGGCGATCATTGGCGCCAGCGTAAAGATGACGCGATCCGAGAATTTCGGGATCCAGTCTTCTTTAAAGAACATTTTGATCATGTCCGCGACCAGCTGGAGCGAACCGCCCCAGCCTACACGGTTTGGTCCATAACGGTTCTGGAACAGACCCAGCAGGCGACGTTCGCCAAAGCTCATGAATGCCCCGCAGGTGACCACCACCAGCAGGATCACCACCGCTTTGAGAATGCTCAGCAGGATCTCAATCAGATCCGGTGTAATCCAACTCATTGTTGTGCCTCCTGCAGATCCTCAAGACGCGCGCCCGCCAGCACCGGCGCAATGCCCGGCATACCCATCGGCAAACCGACCTGCCCTGCCGTCAGTCCTTCAGCGATTTCAACCGGCAGCGTGACCGTGTTGCCATCATAACTAAAGGAAACGTGCGTACCGGCATTCACTCCCAACTTCGCGGCATCGGCCGGGTTGAGTTTGATGTACGGTTGCGGCATACGGCTCTGGAAGATCGGAGAACGCTGTGACATCTCGTCGCTACCAAACAGATGGTAGTACGGTGCGATACGCCATTTACCCTCTTCTGCCTGGAAACCTGCCGGAACGGTCGTGAAATACTCCAGACCACCCTCAGAGGCCTCAATCAGGCGAACGCCCGGATCGCCATGACGCAGTTTTCCGCCCACTTCAGCCTGGAATTTGTTCCATGCCTGCGGGGAGTTCCAGCCTGGCGCCCAGGCAAATGGAATCTGCGAACGCGGTGCGTCCGGCTGGTTGTTCCCTTCCATCGAGAAGGCAAACATGGTGTCTTTGTCCTGCGGCTGACGCGGTTCGTGAACGCTAATATCGGCGCGCATCGCGGTACGACCGCTGTAACGGTGCGGCTCACGCGCCAGTTTCTGACCCTTCACGCGGAACGTCGCGTCCGGCGCGGCATCTTTGATACCCGCCAGTTGCGGCAGCGCAGCAATCGCGGCGTCGATGACGTGGTCAAGCTGCGTCCAGTCGACTTCACGGTTACGTACAGTACTGTGCAGCGAGTGCAGCCAGCGCCAGCTTTCCAGCATGACGGTGTTGGCTTCGTAGTACGCCGGGTCATACACCTGGAAGAAACGCTGTGCGCGGCCTTCGTTGTTGATAACGGTACCGTCACTTTCAGCAAAACTTGCTGCGGAGAGCACCAGGTGGGCACTGTCCATAATCGCCGTACGCTGATGATCAACCACCATCACCAGCGGCGCTTTTGCCAGCGCGGCGTTAACGCGAATGGCCGAAGCATGACGATGCAGGTCGTTTTCCAGTACCACAACGGCGTCAGCACGACCGGTTTCCAGTTCGGTTAACGCGTCGTCAAGCGAACCACCGCCAATCATGCCGAGGCCCATGCTGTTCACGGAGCGGGCAATCATGGTGATACCGACGTCAGCGCCACGGCCTTTCAGTGCTTTTGCCACGTTGGCAGCCGCCTGAATCACTTCCGCGCTACCAGCGTTGGTGCCGGAGATAATCAACGGTTTTTTCGCGCCGGCCAACGCCTGAACGATCACATCAATTTTGTTTTGCAGATCGCGATCGATTCCGTCCACTGCCGGCGCGCTGTTATCAAGCGCATGAGCAATAGCAAAACCTAAGCGAGCCTGATCTTCGACCGGCGCACGGTAAGTCCACGCCGCAATATCATCCAGACGGGTGTTATCAACGTTAGTGACGAACAGCGGATGCTTCGCACGTTGACCGATGTTAAGGATGGCCGCAATCTGCCAGTCAGCCACTTTCTGTGCTGCTGCCATTTCACGTGCTTTACCCTTCACGGCCTGACGCACGGCCAGCGCAACGCGCGCCCCGGTCTGCGTGATGTCTTCACCCAGCACCAGCACGGCATCGTAAGATTCGATATCACGCAACGCAGGGGTATGGATGCCGCCTTCTTGCAGCACTTTCAGCGCCAGTTCCAGACGTTCCTGTTCGCCGTGAGCGATACCGGTATAGAAGTTTTCCGCACCCACCAGTTCACGCAGCGCGAAGTTGCTCTCTACGCTGGCGCGTGGAGAACCGATACCAATCACTTTCTTCGACTGACGCAGAATATCCGCCGCACCCTGCATCGCCTGTTCGGCGTTCAGCGTGATCAGATCATCGCCACGACGCTGAACCGGCTGACGCGGACGGTCTTTCAGGTTGACGTAACCATAGCCAAAACGACCACGGTCGCAGAGGAAGTAGTGGTTAACGGTCCCGTTATAGCGGTTTTCGATACGACGCAATTCGCCGTAACGCTCACCCGGGCTGGTGTTACAGCCGATGGAACACTGCTGGCAGATGCTTGGCGCAAACTGCATGTCCCATTTACGGTTATAACGCTCGGAGTGCGTTTTATCGGTAAAGACGCCGGTCGGGCAGATTTCGACCAGGTTGCCGGAGAATTCGCTTTCAAGCGTACCGTCTTCCGGGCGACCGAAGTAAACGTTGTCGTGTGCGCCATAAACGCCCAGATCGCCGCCATCAGCGTAATCTTTGTAGTAACGCACGCAGCGGTAGCACGCGATGCAGCGGTTCATTTCGTGAGAGATGAACGGCCCCAAATCCTGATTGCGGTGAGTACGTTTGGTGAAACGATAGCGACGGAAGTTATGGCCGGTCATCACGGTCATATCCTGAAGATGGCAGTTACCGCCTTCTTCACATACCGGGCAGTCGTGCGGGTGGTTGGTCATCAACCACTCGACCACGCTTTCACGGAACTGTTTCGCTTCTTCGTCGTCAATAGAGATAAAGGTGCCTTCGGTGGCCGGTGTCATACAAGACATCACCAGGCGACCACGCGTGTCTTCCGCGTTTTGATATTGCTTCACCGCACACTGGCGGCAAGCACCGACGCTTCCCAGCGCCGGGTGCCAGCAAAAGTACGGAATATCAAGGCCGAGGGACAGACATGCCTGTAACAGGTTGTCTGAGCCATTGACCTCATATTCTTTGCCGTCTACATGAATCGTAGCCATAGTCAGCATGCTTCCAGTTGGCTCAGTCTGTGACTGAGCGTTAATCGAAATTCATATCGCGATCCAGGGTTACCCCTGAAATTACCAGCGCTCTTTCAGCAGGTTCGGCTGAATACCACCAATCGCATGGGTATTGCTGAACGACTGCTTGATGCCGGCTTCGAATTCTTCGCGGAAATATTTAATGGCGCTCTGCAAAGGTTCAACCGCACCTGGCGCGTGCGCACAGAAGGTTTTCCCCGGACCGAGGAAACGACACAGTTGCTCAAGTGTCTCGATATCCCCCGGCTGGCCTTCGCCACGCTCCAGCGCACGCAGAATTTTTACGCTCCACGGCAGGCCATCGCGGCACGGCGTACACCAGCCACACGATTCACGGGCAAAGAACTCTTCCAGGTTACGCACCAGGCCAACCATGCCAATTTCATGGTCAACGGCCATCGCCAGCGCGGTTCCCAGACGGCTACCTGCTTTGCCGATACTTTCGAATTCCATCGGCAAGTCGAGATGTGCTTCGGTCAGGAAGTCAGTACCTGCGCCGCCCGGCTGCCAGGCTTTGAACTTCAGGCCATCGCGCATACCGCCAGCATAATCTTCGAGGATCTCACGCGCGGTGGTGCCAAACGGTAACTCCCACAGTCCCGGATTCTTCACGCGACCGGAGAAGCCCATCAGCTTGGTGCCCGCATCTTTGCTCTTCGAAATGTTCTGATACCACTCCACGCCGTGATCGAGGATCGCCGGGACGTTACACAACGTTTCAACGTTGTTGACGCAGGTTGGTTTGCCCCATGCACCGGAGCTTGCCGGGAACGGCGGCTTGGAGCGTGGGTTAGCGCGACGACCTTCGAGGGAGTTGATCAGCGCGGTTTCTTCACCGCAGATATAACGCCCTGCCCCGGTATGGACAAACAGCTCGAAGTCAAAGCCGGTGCCCATAATATTTTTACCGAGCAGACCCGCTTCGGTTGCTTCGGCAATGGCGCGGCGCAGATTCACTGCCGCTTCAATGTATTCACCGCGCAGGAAGATGTAACCACGGTACGCTTTCAGCGCAAACGCGGAGATCAGCATGCCTTCCACCAGCAGATGCGGCAGCTGTTCCATCAGCAGACGGTCTTTATAGGTACCCGGCTCCATTTCATCGGCGTTACACAGCAGGTAACGGATGTTCATGGATTCGTCTTTTGGCATCAGGCTCCACTTCAGACCCGTGGAAAAGCCTGCGCCGCCGCGCCCTTTCAGGCCAGCGTCTTTCACCTGGTTGACGATCTCGTCCGGAGAGAGACCGGTCAGCGCTTTACGCGCACCTTCGTAACCGTTTTTGCTGCGGTATTCATCCAGCCATACCGGCTGGTTGTCATCGCGCAGACGCCAGGTCAGCGGATGCGTTTCGGGAGTACGGATAATGTTTTTCATTTATACCGCTCCAGTAATTCAGGAATGCCTTCCGGGGTCAGGTGAGCATGAGTATCGTCATCGATCATCATGTTCGGCCCTTTGTCGCAGTTCCCCAGACAGCAGGTCGGCAGCAGCGTAAAGCGACCGTCAAAGGTCGTCTGCCCCGGCTTGATGTCGAGCTTTTTCTCAAGCGCCGCCTGAATCCCCTGGTAGCCGTTGATATGGCACACCACGCTGTCGCAATAGCGGATCACATGGCGACCGACCGGCTGGCGGAAGATCTGGCTGTAGAACGTCGCAACGCCTTCGACGTCGCTGGCCGGAATACCCAGCACGTCAGCGATCGCATGGATCGCGCCATCCGGCACCCAGCCACGCTGCTTCTGAACGATTTTCAGCGCTTCAATGGACGCCGCACGCGGGTCTTCGTAGTGGTGCTTCTCGTGCTCAATGGCTTCACGCTCTGCCGCACTCAGCTCAAAAGCCTCGGTTTGTGGTTGTTGATTCTCGTGCATAATTAGCGGTCCACATCTGACATAACAAAATCGATACTACCCAGATGGACGATCAGGTCGGACACCAGGCTGCCGCGAACCGCCACCGGGATCTGCTGCAGGTGCGCAAAACTCGGGGTACGGATACGCGTACGGTAGCTCATGGTGCTGCCATCGCTGGTCAGGTAGTAACTGTTGATACCCTTGGTCGCTTCCACCATCTGGAAGGACTCGTTCGCCGGCATCACCGGGCCCCACGACACTTGCAGGAAGTGAGTGATCAGGGTTTCGATATGTTGTAGCGTGCGCTCTTTCGGCGGCGGCGTGGTCAGCGGGTGATCCGCTTTGAACGGGCCTTCCGGCATGTTATTGAGGCACTGCTCAAGGATGCGCAGACTCTGACGCAACTCTTCTACTTTCAACATGACGCGGGTATAGCAGTCGGAAACACCACCGCCAACCGGTACTTCAAAGTCGAAGTTTTCGTAGCCAGAGTACGGACGTGATTTACGCACGTCGAAGTCAACCCCGGTCGCGCGCAGCGCAGCACCGGTACAACCCCAGTCCAGCGCTTCTTTCTTGCCGTAAGCGGCAACGCCCTGCGAACGACCTTTCAGGATGGTGTTACGCAGCGCGGCTTTCTCATAAGAATCGAGGCGCTTCGGCATCCAGTCGAGGAAGTCACGCAGCAGTTTGTCCCAGCCACGCGGCAGGTCGTGAGCAACGCCGCCGATACGGAACCAGGCCGGGTGCATACGGAAACCGGTGATCGCTTCTACCACGTCATAGATTTTCTGACGGTCGGTAAAGGCGAAGAACACGGGAGTCATCGCGCCGACGTCCTGGATAAACGTCGAGATATACAGCAGGTGGCTGTTGATGCGGAACAGTTCGGAAAGCATCACGCGGATCACGTTGACGCGATCCGGCACGGTAATCCCCGCCAGTTTTTCAACGGCCAGCACGTAAGGCATTTCGTTGACGCAACCGCCGAGGTACTCGATTCGGTCAGTGTACGGAATGTAGCTGTGCCAGGACTGACGTTCGCCCATCTTTTCAGCGCCACGGTGGTGGTAGCCGATGTCAGGTACGCAGTCGACGATCTCTTCGCCGTCAAGCTGAAGCACAATACGGAATGCACCGTGGGAAGACGGGTGGTTCGGACCGAGGTTGAGGAACATGAAGTCCTCGTTGTTGGTACCGCGACTCATTCCCCAATCTTCTGGCTTAAAGGTCAGCGATTCCATTTCCAGATCCTGCTTGGCTTTGGTCAGCTCAAACGGATCGAATTCGGTCGCACGCGCCGGGTAGTCTTTACGCAGCGGATGGCCCTGCCAGGTATGCGGCATCAGCAGTCGCGTCAGGTGCGGGTGACCTTCGATATCGATACCAAACATTTCCCAGGTTTCACGCTCATACCAGTTGGCGTTGGGGAACAGTTTGGTGAAGGTCGGCACACGCAGGTCGTTTTCAGACAACGCCACCTTGAGCATGATGTCGCGATTGCGTTCAATGGAGATCAGGTGATAGAAAACGGAAAAATCCGCGGCGGGTAACCCGTCACGGTGTGTGCGCAGACGCTCGTCCATGCCGTGTAAGTCAAACAGCATGACGTAAGGTTTTGGCAGTCTCTTTAAGAAATCGCCAACTTCCAGCAATTGTTCGCGTTTAACCCAAACAACGGGTACTCCGGTGCGGGTCGCCTGAACGGTAAAGGCATCCGGCCCAAAACGGTTGCGCAGTTCGCCAATAACCGGGTCATCCAGATGATCCCGGGTTTGCCATGCGGCGTCTTGCGCGGTTAAGTCGGTCATATTGTTCACCATTGCAAATGGTCCGTGGTGGTCGGCAGTGCTTCGCGCTATTTATGTAGTGATGAGCGAAGTTCGGCTGCCGACAGGCGCAAATTAAATCTCGTCTGGTGTACGAAGATTCGTTACTGCAATGCGTTCGCCGCGTTTACGTTCGCGCTCTGACTGCATATTGGCGCGATAAACGCCCTGATCGCCAACCACCCAGGAGAGCGGACGACGTTCTTTGCCAATGGAATCCTGCAGCAGCATCAGCGCCTGCATATACGCTTCCGGGCGCGGCGGGCATCCCGGGATGTACACATCCACCGGGATAAACTTATCAACGCCCTGAACCACCGAGTAAATATCGTACATACCACCAGAGTTGGCACATGCGCCCATGGAGATAACCCACTTCGGCTCCAGCATCTGGTCATAAAGACGCTGAATGACTGGCGCCATTTTGGTGAAGCAGGTTCCCGCAACCACCATCAGGTCAGCCTGACGCGGCGAAGCACGCAGTACTTCCGCACCAAAGCGCGCCACGTCATGCACGGCGGTGAACGAGGTCACCATCTCTACGTAGCAGCAGGAAAGGCCGAAGTTGTACGGCCAAATTGAGTTCTTACGGCCCCAGTTAACCATGTCATGCAGTTTGCCCATGAACACGTTTTTGTTAACTTCTTGCTCCAGGGGGTCGGTTACGATCTCCTGTTTTTGCAGGGGGTAACGGTCATTCTCACCGTTAGGATCTATGCGGGTGAGCGTATAATCCATCTTAATGCCTCGCGGTTAGCGTTGACGATTAGCGATACTGTTCGTTTCCGGGTTCATACGCTCGCGGCGTGAACGCGCGGGCGTCCAGTCCAGCGCGCCAATACGCACCAGATAAACCAGACCTGCCAGTAACACAAAAATAAAAATTGCAGCTTCCACAAAGCCAATCCAGCCGCTCTCGCGGATAGAAGTTGACCATGCGAACAGATACAGCGCTTCAACGTCGAAGATAACGAAGAACATGGCTACCAGATAAAACTTGGCAGACAGGCGCAAGCGGGCGGAGCCAACTGAGTCAATACCTGATTCAAACGGAACGTTTTTCGACCTCGCGCGTGCGCGACCGCCTAAAAACCAACCGCCGACGAGCATCAGGCAGCACAGTCCAATGGCAACAATAAGAAAGATAGCGAATGCCCAGTGATGAGCGATGATTTCAGTGGATGTTGACATACTCATTGCTTACTCATCAAAAGTAGCGCCAAATTCTCTGCTCTTTTCGGCAGATGAACGCCACATCGATTCATGGGGAGGAATAAAAAAAACCCTACAATAACTGTAGAAAATGATTAAACAGCTAATTGATGTGGTTTTTTACTCCTTTCTATAACCTTTTGTCAACTTTAACAAAAGTTACCTCACATTAATTCACATCAAGACAACTTGGTTAACATTTAATGCCGTTATGACTGATTTCGATCGCATCGCCAGTCGGCTTTAACTTTGTTGAATCGTGTCCGTTGTGAGGTTAAAGAGTTAATGCGCCTCTATTTTGACAGGAATTCGTGCAGATGCCTCCCCCTAAATAGGAGTATTTTCTTGATCTGTGACACGCTTTTGTTAATCCACCCTAAAAAACAGCAACAATTTCTCTAGTTTTTTAACATTGACAGAAACTCAAGCCCCAGGTGCGTATTTTATGCGCAATACTGAAAAATAATCTTTACCAATTGATTTAATGAGACTTTCTTTCAGTTTCGAATACCAATTCAGGCAATTTGTACAAAAAAAGAACCGCTGAATGATTTTTCATCACCAGCGGTTCTTTTTTACACTTACAATTAATAACGTTTTTGGGTGGCGCGTTACTCGAAGTCACCTTCAACCATCAGAGAATCATCTCCCCCTTCCGGGGTAAACTGCGAGTACTGCCAGGGATTCTGATAGCTGTCCATCGCCTGATAGATAATCTGCGCGAGTTCGTTCTGGCTGGCAGGGTCGCGACACAGCAGGTATTCCGTGTCAGGCAACGGCGGTAGTCCATCCACTGCGCTCAACACGCGCAGATCCGGACTCATCATCTCGACTGGACGCGCGGTGATCCCTAATCCGGCCTTCACCGCCGCACGAACTGCCGGTAGTGTCGACGCAACATACGCCAGACGCCACGGGATGTTCGCCGCATTTAATGTTGCCAGCACGATGTCACGAAACGGACTGGGATCATCCAGCAACACTAACGGAATCGGCTCGCCTTTTTGCAGCACATACTCTGCGGCACAGTACCAGTGAGTGGGCGATGTGCGCAGATTAAGGCAGTCGAAAGCGCCTGGTCGATTGGTGGTCACAATCAGATCCACTTCCTGCGACTTCAGCATATCGACCATAAAGGCGTTACGCTTCACCCTGACGTCCAGTGCAAGTTTCGGATAAACCGAACTGATGCGATTGAGTAAAAAAGGCAGTATCGTATCGGCAGATTCATCGGAAGCGCCGATTGTTAATACCCCCTGAAGATTACTGAACATTAATGATGAACAGGCTTCATCATTAAAACGCAGAATTTTTCGGGCATATCCCAGAAGTTGGATACCGTGTTCAGTCAAAAGCTTGTTACGACCATGTCGGGCGAACAATTCCTTTCCTACGAGCTGCTCAAGGCGTTGCATTTGCTGACTGACCGCAGACTGCGTACGGCATACTGCCGCAGCTGCAGCCGCGAAGGTGTTCAGATCCGCAACAGCAACAAACGTTCTCAGCAGATCGAGGTCGAGATTAATGATCGGACGATTTGCATTTATCATAATTTTTCACTTACTGGCGGCTCATACTGAGCTGAGCGGGCTAATGCTGTGTATTCGGAAACAAACAACTCCATTTGTAATGTCCCTCCCTGGCAGTATCACTCTGGTGTCACTGAGCGAAGTAAGGGGGAATATCACGTTGCTGACAACATGACTCCCCTATCCGATATATACTAAAATATATATCGTTAAAAAGCGTCGTATCTATTAGATGCTCGTGGTTTCTTGCTAATGTTAAACGTGTAAGCATGGTAAATGTAAGAATAGTTAACGTACTCTCGCAGACACAAAAAAAGCAAGTTGCGCAATGAGTTAGTTATTAAAGCATCTCTTGCCTAATAGCAGAAATCATAACCTTCGCGCCATTTTTCATGGTTATCTTAACCTAAAACCGCATTATTTATAAGCCTTAATGCGATTAATCTGATGCAAAGTTATGTTATGCTGATCAAAGTATTCTTTATTATTAATGCCTTTGGTAAATGCTTTTTAAATATTAAATAATAATTAATTAATAAACACAGTATTCATTAATTCTACTTAACAATAGATTCACACCCTCAAGCCCATCGAACACATTTATAACAGTCGCGCATTGCAAGCTTTCAGTATTTACGAATTATTTACCTGCAGGAGCTCTGCTGAGAACGCGATCCTACGCAAAAATAGATTATTTTTTAACAACACAAAACACCAAAATTTGCGCAGTCACAAAGAATTATATTCTATATAATAATGATCCTAACAAATATAAAACTAACAAATCAGCATCCATAAAGTCATTAACAGCACATTCATGCGCCACCCATTGGCAAAATCTTCTACTGTAGACCCTTCAAAACTCACCGTCGTGGGAGTACATTGTTCCGTGCTGACTTCCACGGCAGGGAGTGGCGATAACAGCTAAAAGGTCAAGATTCATGTCCCCTATTGAAAAATCCAGCAAATTAGATAACGTCTGTTACGACATCCGCGGCCCGGTTCTGAAAGAAGCAAAACGTCTGGAAGAAGAAGGCAATAAAGTTCTGAAACTGAACATTGGCAATCCCGCGCCTTTTGGTTTTGAAGCGCCTGATGAGATTCTGGTTGATGTCATCCGTAATTTGCCAACGGCGCAAGGATATTGCGACTCAAAAGGTCTCTACTCTGCCCGTAAAGCGATCATGCAGCATTACCAGGCTCGCGGAATACGCGATGTCACCGTAGAAGATATTTATATTGGTAACGGCGTATCTGAGCTTATCGTTCAGGCAATGCAAGCGTTGCTGAACAGCGGGGATGAAATGCTGGTGCCAGCGCCCGACTACCCGTTGTGGACAGCGGCCGTTTCGCTTTCAAGTGGCAAAGCAGTACATTACCTTTGTGATGAATCTTCTGACTGGTTCCCAGACCTTGATGATATCCGCGCCAAAATTACGCCGCGCACCCGTGGTATTGTCATCATCAACCCCAACAACCCCACCGGCGCCGTTTATTCCAAAGAGCTGCTGATGGAAATTGTTGAGATTGCTCGCCAGCATAATCTCATTATTTTTGCCGACGAAATTTACGACAAAATTCTCTACGATGACGCCGAGCACCATTCCATCGCCGCGCTGGCGCCGGATCTGCTAACGATCACCTTTAACGGCTTGTCCAAGACCTATCGTGTGGCTGGATTCCGTCAGGGCTGGATGGTTCTGAACGGGCCGAAGAAACATGCGAAGGGGTATATCGAAGGCCTGGAGATGCTGGCGTCAATGCGTCTGTGCGCAAACGTGCCAGCGCAGCACGCCATTCAAACCGCATTAGGCGGATACCAGAGCATTAGCGAATTTATCATGCCCGGCGGACGCCTTTATGAACAGCGTAACCGCGCATGGGAATTGATTAATGATATTCCTGGTGTTTCCTGCGTGAAACCGCGTGGCGCACTGTATATGTTCCCGAAAATTGATGCAAAACGCTTTAATATTCATGACGACCAGAAAATGGTGCTCGATTTCCTGTTGCAGGAAAAAGTGCTGCTGGTTCAGGGAAGCGCGTTCAACTGGCCATGGCCGGATCACTTCCGCATCGTGACGCTGCCACGTATTGACGACATTGAGATGTCGCTCAGCAAATTTGAGCGTTTCCTGTCGGGTTATCGCCAGGCTTAAAGGCCACCGTCTGAAATTGGCTGCCGGTATTTGCATCCGGCAGCGTTCTCTGCGCAAAATGACCTTCAGGTTGTCATGATGAAAAGGTCACTATGAAGCAGAGCCATTTTTTTGCCCACCTCTCCCGCCTCAAACTCATTAACCGCTGGCCGCTAATGCGTAATGTACGCACGGAAAACGTCTCCGAACACAGTCTGCAGGTTGCCATGGTCGCCCATGCGCTGGCCGCCATTAAAAACCGTAAATTTGCAGGTCAGGTCAATGCGGAGCGTATTGCTCTGTTGGCAATGTATCACGATGCCTCTGAGGTCCTGACAGGCGATCTGCCTACTCCGGTCAAATACTTTAACTCGCAGATTGCGCAGGAATACAAAGCCATTGAGAAAATCGCTCAGCAGAAACTGGTCGATATGGTGCCTGAGGAACTACGTGATATTTTCGAGCCGCTGATTGATGAACAAGCCTACAGCGAAGAAGAAAAATCGATTGTTAAACAGGCCGATGCGCTGTGCGCGTATCTGAAATGTCTGGAAGAGCTGTCCGCTGGCAACAATGAATTTTTGCTGGCAAAAGCGCGTCTGGAAAAAACGCTGGAATCGCGCCGCAGCGAAGAGATGGACTATTTTATGGATGTGTTTGTGCCAAGCTTCCATTTATCTCTGGATGAGATTAGCCAGGATTCTCCGCTATAACCGTTGCCAGATGACGAGGTAAACGTCTTATCCGGCCTGTAAGACAATTTCTGTACCAGGCCGGATAAGCGTTAGCGTATCCGGCAACGCGACACAAAATCAGAACGGAAACAGCATCGGTATCATTACCACACATACCACCATCACGATGACGGTAAACGGCACACCCAGTTTCACAAAGTCGCTGAAGCTGTAGTTCCCCGGCCCCAGAACCAGCGTATTGACCGGTGACGATACTGGCGTCATGAAGGCCGCCGATGCCGCCATCGCAATCACCATCGCAAAAGGATACGGCGAAACGCCCATAGACTTCGCCGCCGCCAGCGCAATGGGTGCCATCAGCACCGCCGTTGCGGTATTAGAAATAAATAATCCGATGCTGGCACACATGACAAACAAGCAGGCCAGCATCATATACGGACCGTACCCGCCCCCAACGTCCATCAATCCTTTCACCACCAGATCGACACCGCCGGTTTTTTGCAACGCCAGCGCAAAAGGCATCATGCCGACAATCAGGATGATGCTCGGCCAGTGAATGGATTTGTAGGCGCTTTCTGCGTCAATGCAGCGAAACTTACCCATCAACAGACAGGCGATAATGGCGGCGACAGGGTTAGGAATTTCATCTGTCAGCATCAACGCCACCATCAGCACCAGACAGAAAATCGCATGCGGCGCCTGGCTATGCGCAGGTGAAGCCTCACTGACCTCCTCCGGCATATTGAGCACCACAAAGTCACGGCCTTGTTGCGCCAGCAGGCTTATCTGCTTCCAGTTTCCCACCACCAGAATAATATCGCCCATCAGCAACGGTTCATCGACTACGGCGCCTTCCATCGCAACGCCGTCACGTTTCAGACCCACAATATTCAGACCGTGACGTGTACGAAAGGCGATTTCCCGAACCGATTTGCCAATTAACTCTGATTCAGGGATCAGCGAAATCTCTGCCATCCCGACATCCAGCGCCTGATCGGAAAAATACTCCCCACGCAGCACCATCGGCTCCAGCAATTGCTCGCTGCAAAACTGACGGAGATCCACCTCGGCCGTCGACATATCGATCAGTAACACGTCGCGGGCGCGAAATTCTGACACACCATTAACATTGACGATCACTCGCCGAAAACGTCGCCAGCGCTCCACGCCAATGACGTTTGCGCCATAACGCTCGCGCAATTTCAGGTCGTCCAGACGCTGACCTACCAGCGGAGAGCCCGGACGAATAGCAAGACGGCGGGCGCGTCCTGCCAGGCGATACTCTTTGATTAAATCGCGGAAGGTACGCCGCTTCCACCCTTCACGCTGCTGCCCCGGCGTCTCGCTTTTTAGCATGAAGCGCATCAGCAGCATATAGATGATCCCAAGCACCAGGACCACCAGGCCAATCGGCGTAACGCTAAAGAAGCTAAAACCGTGTAACCCTTCGCGCAGCAATTCGCTGTTGACCACCAGGTTGGGGGGGGTGGCGACCAGCGTCATCATCCCACTGATAAGCCCGGCAAAACTGAGCGGCATCATCAGACGCGAAGGTGACGTCTGCATACGCATTGACACGCTTAACACCACAGGAATGAAGATAGCAACGACGCCCGTTGAGCTCATAAACGCGCCCAGACCGGCAACCGTAATCATCAGCAGCACCAGCATTTTGATTTCACTGCTACCGGCCATTTTTACCAGCCAGGTCCCCATGACGGTCGCCACGCCAGTGCGCACCAGGCCATCACCGATGATAAATAAGGCAGCAATCAGGATAACGTTAGGATCGCTAAACCCCGAAAACGCCTCTGTGATGCTCAGCGTTCCGCTCAGAATAAACGCCACGATGACCAGCAAAGCGACCGCGTCCATACGCACTTTGCCCGTCGCAAACAGGATAACGGCGATCGCCAGTAAGGAGAGGACCCATATCAATTCACCGTTCACAACATATCCTTGTGTAATGAGGGGGATAGACTGATTCTGCCATAAAAAAGCCCCGCATGGACGGGGCTAAATCATGATCAGGTATGTCTGAGAACCACGACATTTCCGTTGGGTTGTTTAGTCACGGAAATCTGTTCAAGACTCTGCAGGGAAAAATCAACTTCATCGAGGCGAGGGGTCGTTTCTGGCGCATTCACCGCTATAACGTGGCATCCCGCGGCCAGGCCAGAAAGAATCCCGGCTGGCGCATCTTCAACCACGGTACATTCGTGCGGCGAGAACCCAAGCAACTGTGCGCCCAGCAGGTATGCATCAGGTTCCGGCTTGCCTCTTTTTACCCGTTCGGCCGTGACAAAGACTTCCGGGACAGGAAGTCCCGCCGCCTTATGCCGGGCACGTGCAACCGGCATGGAGCCTGACGTGACAATCGCCCAGGGGATCCCGGCTTTATTGAGGTGATTCAGCAATGCAATCGCGCCAGGCAGAGCGACAATTCCGGCAGTATCGGTGGCCTCTATTTGTTCCAGACGCGAGAACTCGGCCGCAATCTCCGATTCAGACTTGCCCGCCATAAAGTGTCTTAGCGAGGTGATCGCCTGTTTGCCGTGTATAAAGCCCAGCACGTCATCGTGATTGAGCCCAAAACGATCGGCCCAGTTGCACCACGCTCGCTCTACGGCGGGCAATGAGTCGACCAGCGTTCCATCCAGATCAAACAGAAAACCTTTGCACTGCACACTGACCCCCTCAGGCATTAATGATTTGATTAATTTCATTCGCGCTCAGGTGATACTGACGCGGGCAAGAATGCCAGACATTCAGCATACGTTGATACTTCTCCCACATCGGCGTCTGAGCATTAAAACCATGCGTGCCCGCATCAAAATGAGTATAGCGCCCTTCCACATTCACCATAAAGCGAACATAGCCGAGGTAACGCGCTTCTGTTGCCGCGTCAAAACCCAGGAACGTGACACGACGTTCATCAATAGATTGCGCGTCTTTCAGGTTAGTCCAGGAAACGTGGAGTGCGTGATACATTTCCATAATATCGATCACCGTGCGGCAGGTTTCTTCGGTCAACTCGCCAAACTCACGATCCAGCTCACGCATTTGCAAACCATAGCCACGCTCAATAATCGTCTGTATACGACGATAGCGTTCGGCGTTGCTCGGGTCGAGCATGGTCATCATTTTGTACTGGTTAGACAAAATAAGACGTTGTGCGTTAGTCATTTCCATTTTGGGACTCCTGTATCACTTCTACTACGGTGAAAAAAAAGAAGGCATCTTATGCCTTCTTTTATATGCGTAATCAGGGGTCAATTACAAATCATCAAGGAAAGTTTTATCCAGTTGTTTGAAGGCGCGCTTAAGCGTGTCAGCTAATGCCTGATAATCAGGCTTACCTTCTACCGGCGCCAGCGCCTGTCCGGCCTCCTGTAATTTACTGCGGACCTCATAAAACCAACTCAAAACTGAGGGGGGCAGTGGTGTTACGGAGCGTTTACCCAGCCACCATAACCCCTGCATCGGCAAACTGAGTGCGAACAGAGCGGTCGCTACAGCAGGGCCGAGTTGCCCTCCCAGCGCGATTTGCCAGCACAGCGTAAACACAGCAATGGGCGGCATAAAGCGAATGGCATAACGCGTCATCCGGATCACGCGATTCTCAACAAAAACGGGTGCGAGTCGCTTTTCCATTGGCCACGTCTTTGCGTAGTGCTGCCCCCGGCGAAACAAACTAAAAAAATTTACGGAGCGATTATCCGGTGTCGACATGGCTTTACCTCAACTTCACATACAAAAATTAAAATATTTGTGCAAAACAACAACTGCATGGGACAACGTTCAAAACATTTTGTCTTCGATACCCACTATCGGGTATCCTGTGTCGGCCTGTATGGCCAGTAGTACAAAATTATTGAGTCGTCAAATTTACATACAGTATGCCATTGGCTGAAAAATACGCAAAATGGCATAGACTCAAAGGTATTTCTTCCATCATGCAAAAAAGATAATTGAGCATGATGTTAATCATAAATGTCAGCGTCATCATGCGCTACGCTCTATGGCTCACTGACGTTTTTTTAGCCACGTATCATAAATAGGTACTTCCATGTCGAGTAAGTTAGTACTGGTTCTGAACTGCGGTAGCTCCTCACTGAAATTTGCAATCATCGATGCAGTTAATGGTGAAGAGTACCTTTCTGGTTTAGCCGAATGTTTCCATCTCCCAGAAGCACGTATCAAATGGAAAATGGACGGCGGTAAACAAGAAGCGGCTTTAGGTGCAGGCGCCGCTCACAGTGAAGCGCTGAACTTTATCGTTAATACTATTCTGGCACAAAAACCAGAACTGTCTGCGCAGCTGACTGCTATTGGTCATCGTATCGTACACGGCGGTGAGAAGTATACCAGCTCCGTGGTTATTGATGACTCCGTTATCCAGGGCATCAAAGACTCTGCCTCTTTCGCACCGCTGCATAACCCGGCTCACTTGATCGGTATCGCAGAAGCGCTGAAATCCTTCCCGAATCTGAAAGACAAGAACGTTGCTGTGTTTGACACCGCGTTCCATCAGACTATGCCGGAAGAATCTTATCTCTATGCCCTGCCGTACAGCCTGTACAAAGAGCACGGCGTTCGTCGTTACGGCGCGCACGGCACCAGCCACTTCTTCGTTACTCAGGAAGCGGCAAAAATGCTGAACAAACCGGTTGAAGAACTGAACATCATCACCTGCCACCTGGGCAACGGTGGTTCTGTTTCTGCTATCCGTAACGGTCAATGTGTCGATACTTCTATGGGTCTGACCCCGCTGGAAGGTCTGGTAATGGGTACGCGTTCCGGTGATATTGACCCGGCGATTATCTTCCACCTGCACGACACCCTGGGCATGAGCGTTGACGCGATCAACAAAATGCTGACCAAAGAGTCTGGCCTGCTGGGTCTGACCGAAGTCACCAGCGATTGCCGCTACGTTGAAGACAACTACACCACCAAGGAAGACGCTAAACGTGCAATGGACGTTTACTGCCACCGTCTGGCGAAATACATCGGCTCTTACACTGCGCTGATGGATGGTCGTCTGGACGCTGTTGTCTTCACCGGTGGTATCGGTGAAAACGCGGCGATGGTTCGCGAACTGTCTCTGGGCAAACTGGGCGTGCTGGGCTTTGAAGTTGACCACGAACGCAACCTGGCTGCCCGTTTCGGCAAATCTGGTTTCATCAATAAAGAAGGTACCCGTCCTGCGGTGGTTATCCCAACCAACGAAGAACTGGTTATCGCGCAAGACGCGAGCCGTCTGACTGCCTGATTTCACACCGCCAGCCTTGCTGGCGGTGCTGTTTTGTAACCCGCCGAAACCGGTGGTAACGAAAGAGGATAAACCGTGTCCCGTATTATTATGCTGATCCCTACCGGAACCAGCGTCGGCCTGACCAGCGTCAGCCTTGGCGTGATCCGTGCTATGGAACGTAAAGGCGTTCGTCTGAGCGTCTTTAAGCCAATCGCTCAGCCGCGCTCCGGTGGCGATGCGCCAGACCAGACCACGACCATCTTACGTGCTAACTCTTCTGTGCCAGCGGCAGAACCGCTGAACATGAGCTACGTAGAATCTCTGCTCTCCAGCAATCAGAAAGATGTGCTGATGGAAGAGATCATCGCGAACTATCACGCGAACACCAAAGATGCAGAAGTCGTTCTGGTTGAAGGTCTGGTACCGACCCGTAAACATCAGTTTGCTCAGGCGCTGAACTTTGAAATCGCGAAAACGCTGAACGCGGAAATCGTGTTTGTCATGTCTCAGGGCACCGACACGCCAGAACAGCTGAACGAGCGTATTGAACTGACTCGCAGCAGCTTCGGCGGCGCCAAAAACACCAACATTACTGGCGTTATCGTTAACAAGCTGAACGCACCTGTTGACGAACAAGGCCGTACTCGCCCGGATCTGTCCGAGATTTTTGACGACTCCTCCAAAGCGAAAGTGGTTAAAGTTGATCCGGCTAAATTGCAAGAATCCAGCCCGCTGCCGGTTCTCGGCGCAGTGCCATGGAGCTTCGACCTTATCGCAACGCGTGCAATCGACATGGCGCGTCATCTGAACGCTACCGTGGTTAACGAAGGCGATATCAACACGCGTCGCGTGAAGTCTGTCACCTTCTGTGCACGCAGCATTCCGCACATGCTGGAACACTTCCGCGCAGGTTCTCTGCTGGTGACTTCCGCTGACCGTCCGGACGTGCTGGTTGCAGCATGCCTGGCCGCAATGAACGGCGTAGAAATCGGCGCCCTGCTGCTGACTGGCGGCTACGAAATGGACGCGCGCATCACTAAACTGTGCGAACGTGCTTTCGAAACCGGCCTGCCGGTATTTATGGTGAACACCAACACCTGGCAGACCTCCCTGAGCCTGCAGAGCTTCAACCTGGAAGTACCGGTTGACGATCACGAGCGCATCGAGAAAGTTCAGGAATATGTAGCTAACTACATCAACGCTGACTGGATCGAGTCTCTGACTGCGACCTCTGAGCGTAGCCGTCGCCTGTCTCCGCCTGCGTTCCGTTACCAGTTGACCGAACTGGCGCGTAAAGCCGGTAAACGTGTTGTTCTGCCGGAAGGCGATGAGCCGCGTACCGTTAAAGCCGCCGCCATCTGTGCTGAACGTGGTATCGCAACCTGCGTACTGTTGGGTAACCCGGATGAGATCACCCGTGTTGCTGCCTCTCAGGGCGTTGAACTGGGTGCTGGCGTAGAAATCGTTGACCCGGATGTGGTTCGCGAAAGCTATGTGGCTCGCCTGGTCGAACTGCGTAAAAACAAAGGCATGACCGAAACTGTTGCCCGCGAACAGCTGGAAGACAACGTGGTTCTCGGTACTCTGATGCTGGAACAGGACGACGTTGACGGTCTGGTTTCCGGTGCCGTTCACACCACCGCGAACACCATTCGTCCGCCGCTGCAGCTGATCAAAACTGCGCCGGGTAGCTCTCTGGTGTCTTCTGTGTTCTTCATGCTGCTGCCGGAACAGGTTTACGTTTACGGCGACTGCGCGATCAACCCGGATCCGACCGCAGAACAGCTGGCAGAAATCGCGATTCAGTCTGCTGACTCCGCGACCGCCTTCGGTATCGAACCGCGCGTGGCAATGCTCTCCTACTCCACAGGCACCTCTGGTGCAGGTAGCGATGTAGAGAAAGTACGCGAAGCGACTCGTCTGGCGCAGGAAAAACGTCCTGACCTGATGATCGATGGTCCGCTGCAGTATGACGCCGCAGTTATGGCTGATGTTGCGAAGTCAAAAGCGCCGAACTCTCCGGTTGCTGGTCGCGCTACCGTGTTCATCTTCCCGGATCTGAACACCGGTAACACCACCTACAAAGCGGTACAGCGTTCTGCCGACCTGATCTCCATCGGGCCGATGCTGCAGGGTATGCGCAAGCCGGTGAACGACCTGTCCCGTGGCGCGCTGGTAGACGATATCGTCTACACCATCGCTCTGACCGCGATTCAGTCTTCACAGCAGCAGTAATATCTCGCCAGATAATCGAACAGATTATCTGGCGGTGAGACGAAAAAGGCAGCCATCAGGCTGCCTTTTTTACTTCTGCAAAACAGTATTATTCTGTTTCTTCCGCCGTGGCGGTTTCATTCTTCGCATTGCGGGTCATCCACAGCGCCAATGCTTTCAGCGAATCGGGCGTAAACTCATCGCAGCGCGCGGTAATCTCCGCGGGCGTCAGCCAGCAGACCTCACTGATTTCGGCTTCCTGAAGCGCAAACGGGCCGTGGGAT
Source organism: Citrobacter sp. R56 (assembly GCF_016811995.1). Classification (GTDB taxonomy): domain Bacteria; phylum Pseudomonadota; class Gammaproteobacteria; order Enterobacterales; family Enterobacteriaceae; genus Citrobacter_D; species Citrobacter_D enshiensis. The sequence goes on along the minus strand of NZ_CP069159.1, from coordinate 1,478,474 downwards.
ACGCAGCTAAACAGAGCGCCCCACACGCGGCAGTGTTTATCTTCGAAATAGAACTGGCCGTGTTCAGCAAACGGAACGCCTGCAATACCCAGCTCTTCTTCCGCTTCACGGCGAGCGGATTCAAGCAATTGCTCATCGGCCTGTACCACACCACCCGCAGTGGCATCTAACATACCCGGCAAAAAGTCTTTTGTTTCGGTACGACGCTGAACCAGGATTTTGCCCATGCCATCATGCACAACGATGTATGTTGCACGATGACGTAAACATTGCGCCCGCATTTGTTCGCGGCTGGATTGTGCGATGACTTCGTTGTCTTCATTCACAATGTCCACCCATTCAGTACTTGCCAAACGACGCTGTTCCACCATCAGGAAACCTTCTTTATCTAGCGCTCTTACGGCGCGTTTACAATTGTGGGGTAAATTACGGATTAATTGTCATCTGCGCAATGGTACTTTGATCATTGAGTGCGATAACACGTATAACATTATCATCCAGAATCCCGTAGCTTGCCTTAAAGCCACCTTTCGGGATGCTCACCGAACCTGGATTAAAGTGATATACCTCTCCCCGCTTTTCTGCAACAGGCAGATGTGTATGTCCATACACCAGCACATCACCGGCATTTAATGCAGGAAGGTTCTCCGGTCCGAAAAGGTGCCCATGCGTCAGAAACAGGCGCTGGTTTTCCATCAGTATCTGCTGCCAGGGCGCCGTCATCGGGAAATGAAGCAGCATTTGATCCACTTCGCTGTCGCAGTTGCCCCGCACGGCAATGATCCGCCCGGCCTGTGTGTTTAGAAGGTCTGCAACCTGAGCAGGCGCATAGCCTTCCGGCAACGCATTGCGCGGGCCGTGGTTCAGCACATCCCCCAGTATCACCAGCCATTGTGCACCGCTTTTAGTAAACAGTTCGAGTACACGTTCCGTGGCCGGTAACGACCCATGAATGTCTGATGCAAACATCAGTTTCATCACTCACTCCTCGTCGTAAATAACCCCTCTATGATACTGGAATACGCGTGGATTATCAGCCAGAACGCTTCGCGGAAAGCGCGATAAAACGCTGGACAGAAGCGCGCTGCCACTGGAATGCTGCATATTCAGCCAGCGGTTCAGGCACCTCATCACCCTGTAGCACCAGGCGGTTAATCATTAACGCCAGATCGCTATCGGCAATGCACCATTCGCCAAATAAATTCGGTTTGCCGTGGGCAAGCAAATTGCCAGCTGTCGCAAACAATTTCTCCACGCTGGCTTTTCCCGCCTCGCTGAGAGGGCCCTTTTTCGCGCCTGCAAACACCACATCCGTGGGACGCTCTTCGCGAATCGGCATCAAGTCGCTGCGCAACCATGCCTGAATCTGGCGAGCACGAGCACGTTTTTGCAAATCGAGAGGGTAAATGCGCTCCCATTGCGGCGGCGCGAAGCGATCTTCCAGATACTCCGCGATGGCCGAAGATTCGCTGAGTTCAAAACCCTCGATCTCCAGCACCGGGACGCGACGGGTGAGCGCATAACCCTGCCAGGTCGGTTGTAAATGTTCACCATTGTTCAGATCAACGGTTTTGAGGGTAAAGGGAAGCCCTTTCTCCTGCAGGGCAACGTAGACAGACATCACGTAGGGAGAAAAAAAGTTAGCGTCTGACCAGAGCGTTATCGCGGGCTTGCTCATAATATCCTCATCGATGTTTAGGCGTTATCTCAAAATATAGAGTCTTTTACGCGCTGTCACTTGATGAAAACTCACGTACCGCAAGAGGCTTTCTATACTTGTGTTGGTCAGCCATTTTTTCGATATGCACGGGAGCTGAAATGATCGACCTCTACTACGCCCCTACCCCCAACGGGCATAAAATTACGCTGTTTCTGGAAGAGACCCGCCTTGACTATCGTCTGATCAACGTGGATATCAGTAAAGGTAGTCAGTTCCGCCCCGAATTTTTAGCTATCTCGCCCAACAATAAAATTCCGGCGATTGTTGACCATACCCCTGTAGACGGCGGCGCGCCGTTCAGTGTGTTTGAATCGGGTGAGATCTTGCTGTATTTGGCGGAAAAAACCGGGCAATTGCTGAGTGAAAAGTTACGCGAACGCCACACGACGCTCACATGGCTTTTCTGGCAAGTCGGCGGTCTTGGCCCGATGCTCGGCCAGAATCATCACTTCAACCACTTTGCGCCACAGACGATCCCCTACGCGATTGAACGATATCAGGTTGAGACGCAGCGTCTGTACAACGTGCTGAACAAACGTCTGGAGTCTTCCCCGTGGCTGGGCGGCGATCGGTACAGCATTGCCGATATCGCGTGCTGGCCATGGATAAATGCACATCAACGGCAACGGATCGATCTCGATATGTTTCCGGCGGTCAATAACTGGTTCGAACGTATCCGTACACGTCCCGCGACAGTGCGGGCAATGCAGCACGTGCAGTAGACGCGCCCTCGTTCGGGGGAGATAAAGCATTCCTATTCTCGTGTATCATGCAGAGGTTCATACATGGAGGAGACCTGCAATGTCACAGTCTGACGCTATTATTCGTATAAAAAATCTTCGCCTGCGCACGTTTATTGGTATCAAAGAAGAAGAGATCAACAACCGCCAGGACATTGTCATCAATGTTGTTATTCATTATCCGGCGGAAAACGCACGCACCAGCGAGGACATCAGCGATGCGCTGAATTATCGCACCATCACCAAAAGCATCATTGGGCATGTTGAGAGCAACCGCTTCTCATTGTTGGAAAAATTAACTCAGGATGTGCTCGATATCGCACGTGAACATCACTGGGTCACTTATGCTGAAGTAGAGATCGATAAACTACATGCACTGCGTTACGCCGACTCCGTCTCAATGACGCTGAACTGGCGACGCTAAGCGCAGACTTCGGGAGGCGGTATGGAAATAGTGGTAACCGGTGGTACTGGTCTTATTGGACGTCATTTGATCCCCCGTTTGCTGGAATCAGGACATCAGGTGACGGTTGTAACGCGCAACCCTGAAAAGGCACGCCAGATTCTGGACTCCCGGGTCATACTCTGGAAAGGGCTGGAGGATAAGAAAAACCTCAACCACGTTGACGCCGTGATTAACCTCGCCGGGGAACCCATTGCCGACAAACGCTGGACCGAACAGCAAAAGGAACGCTTGTGCCAGAGCCGCTGGAGCATCACACAAAAGCTGGCGGACTTAATCAACGCCAGCGACACGCCCCCTGCGGTGCTGATCTCCGGTTCCGCCGCTGGCTATTACGGCGATCTGGGTGAAGTAGTGGTGACAGAAGAAGAGCCGCCTCACAACGAGTTTACCCATAAACTTTGTGCGCGCTGGGAGCAGATCGCCAGCAGCGCGCAAAGTGAAAAAACACGGGTTTGTCTGCTGCGGACCGGCGTGGTACTGGCGCCGAAAGGCGGGATTCTGGCGAAAATGGTCCCCTCTTTTCGTATCGGGATGGGCGGACCTATCGGTACCGGACGTCAATACCTGGCCTGGATCCACATCGATGATATGGTCAACGGGATTCTCTGGTTGCTCAATCACGACCTGCAGGGACCTTTCAATATGGTTTCGCCGTATCCCGTGCGCAATGAACAATTCGCCCATGCGCTGGGTCATGCGCTGAACCGTCCCGCCATTGTTCGCATACCGGCTACCGCCATTCGGCTGCTGATGGGCGAATCTTCCGTGCTGGTTCTCGGTGGACAACGCGCACTTCCCAAACGGCTGGAGGCATCCGGATTTGCTTTTCGCTGGTACGACTTAGAAGAGGCGCTGGCGGATGTTGTCCACTAATCCCCTCCTCTGTTCATCACAATCGTTCCGGTGGTAAGGTGATAAGCCTGACTACCGGAATAACGACTTTATGGCGATCATTACGACATCACGACTCACTCTGTCCCCTTTTCAACCTTCAGACTGGCTGTTTTTCCTGGCGCTGCGTGAAAACCCGGACATTATGCGTTTTATGGCTAATATCAGCCCGGAAAGAGAAACCCGCCTCCTGTTTGCCCGTCGCCTTGCCGCACAGCATACCTTTGTTATTCGCGATCAGAAAAACGGGACACCGCTGGGCGATATTGGGTTACGGATAAGCCATCTGCATCCGCAGGAAGCCGATGTCGGCTATACCGTGATCCCATCGGCACAAGGCAAAGGGATTGCCAGCGAAGCACTTCAGGCAATCTGCCGGTACGCCTTTACCCAAACGGGTGTAAACGCGATTAACGGTTACGTGCTGGCGGATAACACGCCTTCCGCGCGCGTGCTGGAGAAACAGGGATTTATACGTACTCAGGTGCTGGAGAAAGCGTATGAGGTCAATGGCATACACTACGATGACTGGGTGTATCGCCTTGAGCGCAACCCAGTGTAAGCATCGGATACGCACGTCATAATGCGCACCCGGTGGCGTTATACCACCGGGCAAAAGGTTACTTCAACGATCCCTTAAGGAACTGCTGCAGGCGGGGACTTTGCGGATTACCAAACAGCTGCTCTGGATCACCTTCTTCTTCAATTTTCCCCTGGTGCAGGAAGATCACGTGGGTGGAAACATGGCGAGCAAAGCCCATTTCATGGGTCACCACGACCATGGTTTTCCCCTCTTCCGCCAGTTGTTGCATGATTCGCAACACTTCGCCTACCAGCTCCGGATCAAGCGCCGAAGTCGGTTCATCAAATAACAATACTTCTGGCTCCATGGCCAACGCGCGCGCGATAGAGACGCGCTGCTGCTGACCGCCGGAAAGATGCACCGGGTATTTCCCCTGAGCGCGCTCATCAATGCCAACCTTCGCAAGGTACTTCACCGCACGTTCGCGGGCTTCCTGCTTGCTCAGACCTAACACCTGAATGGGCGCTTCCATGACGTTTTCCAGCACGGTCATGTGGCTCCAGAGGTTGAAATGCTGGAATACCATCGTCAGACGCGTACGCAGCAAACGCAGCTGGTTTTTATCCGCCACCTTGAGCTGACCATCGGTGTCCCGAACCAGATTGATGTTCTGTCCGTTGACCACGATTAATCCTTCACTCGGTTTTTCGAGGAAGTTAATGCAGCGCAGAAAGGTACTTTTCCCGGAGCCGGATGAGCCGATAATGCTGATCACATCCCCGGCATTAGCCTGCAGCGATACCCCTTTCAGCACTTCATGCTCACCGTAGTGTTTGTGTAAATCGATTACGTTTAATTTATTCTCAGACATCATGTTCTCAGTGCGTCGAAGGTTTTACATGCTGCAACCAGCGTTTTTCCGCTTTACGGAACAGACTGATCAGGACATACGAAATAATCAAATACAGTACGGCGGCAATACCGAATGCGGTAAACGGCTGGTAAGTTGCCGAGTTGATATCGCGGGCGATTTTCAACAAATCCGGCACCGTCGCCGTAAATGCCAGCGCCGTTGAGTGCAGCATTAAAATGACTTCATTGCTGTATGCTGGCAACGCAATTCGCAATGCGGAAGGCAAAATAATGCAGCGATACATTTTGAACGATGAGAAGCCATAAGCACGTGCTGCTTCAATCTCGCCGTGCGGTACCGAGCGAATAGCGCCCGCAAAAATTTCGGTGGTATAAGCACAGGTATTCAGCGTGAGCGCCAGCACCGTACAGTTAAGCCCACTGCGGAAAAACGCATTGAGGAAATCAGTACCTTTAACGATCTCCAGCGTATACATCCCGGAATAGAACACCAGCAGTTGCACATAAAGCGGCGTACCACGAAAAATATAGGTAAACAGCCAGATAGGAAACTGGATGAACTTATTGCTTGAGACGCGACCGATGGCCATAAACACGGCCAGAACCCCGCCCATCACCACAGAGGAAATCAGCAACCACAAGGTAATCGCCACGCCTGTATAGCGATAGCCATCGCTCCAGAGCAGGGATTTCCAGTACTCCTGAATAATTTCGATCACAGGTCAGCCCTCTTCACACCCACAGAGTAGCGACGCTCAAGGAAGAGCAACACGCCATTCGAGACCGTGGTAAATACCAGATAGATGACCCCACACACCACCGCGAAATAGAACGGTTCCCAGGTGCTTTTACCCGCCAACTGAGTGGCTTTGACCACATCTTCCAGTCCGAGAAGTGAAACCAGCGCCGTCGCCTTGAGAATCACCTGCCAGTTATTGCCAATGCCCGGCAAGGCGTAACGCATCATTGCCGGAAACATAATTCTGCGGAAGGTTTGCGAGCTGGTAAAACCGAAAGCCGTTGCCGCCTCAATATGCCCTTTGGGCACGGCCATAAACGCCCCACGGAACGTTTCCGTAAAATAGGCGCCGTAGATGAAACCCAGGGTGATAATACCTGCAACCATAGGATCGATATCAATCTGGCCGATCCCTATCGCGTCGGTCACCGCGTTAAGCGCGATTTGCAACCCGTAGAAGATCAGCAGCATTAAGACCAGATCCGGCACCCCGCGAATCAGGGTGGTGTATCCTTCGAAGATAAGCCCCATCGAGCGGCTTTGCGACAGCTTTGCCCCCGCGCCGACGAGACCGATGAGAACGGCCAGCACAACTGAGCTGAGAGCCAGCTCCAGCGTAACAATCGCGCCCTGTAAAATAACGCCTGAAAACCCGTACAACATGCTGCCTGTCCTGTCGTGTGTGGTAACGCTTCGCCTCTTTTTTCTCCCTCCCGCATCAGCAGGAGGGAGTGGGCTTTATCAACTGCCGGGGTGATTAGCCGCCGTATACATCAAAATCGAAGTACTTTTTCGCCAGCTTCTCGTAAGTACCATCAGCACGCATTTCAGCAAATGCTTTGTTCAGGGCTTCGCGCAGCTCATTGTCTTCTTTACGCAGACCCATCCCGGTACCGACGCCGAACAGTTTCTCATCTTTCACTGACGGGCCGCCGAATTTGTAATCTTTGCCTACAGGCTGCTTCAGAAAACCTTCGCTTGCAGCGACTTCATCCTGGAACGCCGCATCAATACGTCCTGCCGTCAGGTCGGAATAGATGTTGTCCTGCCCCTGATAAGAAACGATTTCAATGCCTTTTGGAGCCCAGTGTTCATTGCCGAACGTTTCCTGAGTGGTGCCCTGCAATACGCCAACACGTTTCCCTTTCAGGGATTCAATGGTGGGCTGGATGTCAGCCGCTTTCGCGACAACCAGACGAGAATCTGCTGCATAAAGCTTGTCGGTAAACGCGATTTCCTGCTGACGTTTTTCAGTGATGGACAGCGAAGACATAATCGCGTCGATTTTCTTCGCTTTTAACGAAGGGATCAGCGCGTCCAGCGGGTTTTCCACGAAGGAACATTGTGTATTAATACGTTTGCACAGTTCTTTCGCCAGATCGATATCAAAACCGACTAATTCACCCTGTGCATTCTTCGATTCGAACGGGGCATAAGTCGGATCGGTACCGATACGAATTTTTTGCGGAATTGCTGCAAATGCGGCGGTAGCACTGGAGAAAGCCAGGACCAGAGAAAGAGACAACACCAGTTTTTTCATAACTATCCTCAACAGACTGTCTTTTATAGGGGATCTTTACAGGACCAGCAGCAGTTATCGTGCCATCAATCGGGCTGACAAGGCAAAGCATTCTACCCTGCCAGCAATATTAATTTGCATGAAAAACGCTTAAGTATGCATTCATGCTCATTTCGACAGCAACTGTTGCACCATAACAGTGCCTGGAACTTATCATGCACCGCTTTGGTTAACCAAAACGGTGCAGTAAATTTCCCGCTGCGGTGAATCAGTCACCGTAGACATTAAAGTCAAAGTACTTTTTCGCCATTTTGTCGTAGGTACCGTCTTTACGCAGATCGCCCAGCGCTTTATCAAACGCCGCTTTCAGCTCGGTATCGTCTTTACGCAGACCAATACCGGTACCGTCGCCAAAGTACTTCTTGTCTTTTACAGAAGGACCGGCAAACGCATAATCTTTACCGGCTGGCTGTTTGAGGAACCCTTCGCTGGCCGCCACTTCATCCTGCAATGCAGCATCAAGACGTCCTGCCGTCAGGTCAGAATAGATGAGGTCCTGGTTGGCGTAGGCCACGACATCGACGCCTTTGCTCCGCCAGGTATCGTTGGCATAGGCTTCCTGCGTTGAGCCTTGCAGGACACCAACATGTTTTCCTTTCAGTGAATCGAGGGTCGGCTGAATCGGCGAGCCTTTCGCGGCAATCAGTCGCGAGTCAGCGGCATACAGTTTGTCGGAGAAGGCAATCTCTTGCTGACGCTTCTCGGTGATAGAGAGAGAAGAGATAATCGCATCAATTTTTTTCGCTTTCAGCGACGGAATGAGCGCATCAAAGTCACTGGCGACCCACGTACACTTAACCTGCATACGCTTACACATTTCGTTACCCAGATCGATATCAAACCCCACGAAATCCCCTTTGGCATCTTTCGATGAGAAAGGCGCATAGGTGGTATCTGTTCCAATGCGAATCGTCTGTGGCAATGCTGCGTAGCTGGCCGCTGTCGCGGAAAGTCCTACCAGCAAAGACAAAGCGAGAACCGTCTTCTTCATACATAACCCTCAAGTGGCGTAATTTTATTATGTTTTACGTTGTGTTGTGTGTTTGCAGACTTTTTCATGCAGGTCTTATGCCATTTTCACGTCAATGAGGATATTTGACGTTAAATTTGTTAATAAAACGTTGCAATATTGTCCTGATGTTGAAGATAGCAGGTATAGCGGTTGAACCGCAGCGTTTCGGTGGGTTTTGACGAATTAAATGTTGAGGATATGATCGCGGTTACAAAATTGCCCTGAAACAGGGCAACGGAATAAGTTATGCGCGGGGGAAGTGCAAATTATGCCCCTTGCCAGCGGGTAAAAAGATCCTGCGGCAGAGCAATGTTAAACTGGTCGAGAACGCGATTAACCGTCTGATTAATCACATCATCCAGGGTCTGAGGGCGATGATAAAACGCCGGGACCGGTGGCATAATCACGGCACCGATTTCAGCCGCCTGCGTCATCAGACGCAGATGTCCAAGATGTAGCGGTGTTTCGCGTACGCACAACACTAACGGGCGACGCTCTTTCAGCACCACATCAGCCGCACGGGTCAGCAATCCATCGGTATAACTGTGCACAATGCCAGACAGGGTTTTGATAGAACATGGCAAAATCACCATTCCCGCCGTCTGAAAAGAACCAGAGGAGATACTGGCCGCAATATCACGCGCATCGTGAGTGACATCTGCGAAAGCCTGTACTTCACGTAAAGAAAAATCCGTTTCCAGCGAAAGCGTCTGCCGCGCCGCCTGACTCATGACCAGATGGGTTTCCACGTCAGCAACGTCGCGCAATACCTGCAATAAGCGCACGCCATAAATCGCGCCGCTGGCGCCGCTGATCCCTACGATGAGTCGTTTCATGTTTATTTGCCCTTTCTTGCTTCAGGGCTGACTTTGCAGGATTTTACGGGGAGTTGCAAGCAAGGGCGCTGCCTGCGCCCTTGCCCGGAGAAGGAAATTACCCTTCGTTGTGCATTTCGAGGTTTTCCACTTCGTTCTGACGTTGTACCGCTTTGGCGTCGTCATTACGCAGGGTATCCAGGAAATCGAGATACTGCTGGTCAACGTCTTTCGTCACATACACGCCATTAAACACCGAACATTCAAACTGTTGAATATCCGGGTTCTCGGCACGTACAGCTTCGATAAGATCGTTCAGATCCTGGAAGATAAGCCCATCTGCCCCGATGATCTGGCGGATTTCGTCGACTTCACGGCCATGCGCGATAAGCTCCGTCGCCGTCGGCATATCAATACCGTAGACATTCGGGAAGCGAATTTCCGGTGCCGCGGAAGCGAGATACACCTTCTTCGCGCCCGCTTCACGGGCCATCTCAATAATCTGCTCGGAGGTTGTGCCGCGCACGATTGAGTCATCCACCAGCAGGACGTTTTTATCGCGGAATTCCGCGCGATTGGCGTTCAGCTTACGGCGCACTGATTTACGGCGCAGCTGCTGGCCCGGCATGATAAAGGTACGGCCTACATAGCGGTTTTTCACAAACCCCTGGCGGTACGGTTTACCCAGAATGCGCGCGATTTCCAGCGCGATATCACACGAGGTTTCCGGAATCGGAATGACCACGTCGATATCCAGATCTTCCCATTCACGAGCAATTTTCTCGCCCAGTTTGGTGCCCATGTTCACACGGGCGCTGTAGACGGAAATCTTATCGATAAAGGAGTCAGGGCGCGCAAAGTAAACGTACTCGAACAGGCAGGGATTGCTGACCGGATTATCAGCACACTGACGGGTAAACAACTGGCCTTTTTCGGTGATATACACCGCTTCGCCAGGTGCTACATCGCGCAGGAACTCATAACCCAGAGTATCAAGCGCAACACTTTCGGAAGCGACCATATACTCGGTACGGCCATCGCCAATATCACGTTTGCCCAGCACTAACGGGCGAATGCCATTCGGGTCGCGGAACGCGACCATGCCATGACCGATAATCATCGCCACGCAGGCATACGCGCCGCGGATCTGACGGTTGGTCGCCGCGATGGCCGCAAAAATGTTGTCGGCTTCCAGCGGATAATGGCGGAAGTTATCCAGTTCGCTGGCGAAGACATTGAGCAGGATTTCAGAATCTGACGTGGTGTTGATGTGGCGGCGCTTTTCTTCAAACAGCTTTTTACGCAACTCATGCGCATTGGTCAGATTGCCATTATGGGCAAGCGTAATACCATACGGTGAGTTGACGTAAAAAGGTTGAGCTTCGGAGGCGCTGGAGCTGCCAGCCGTAGGGTAACGCACATGACCGATGCCCATATTGCCTTGTAAACGCAACATGTGGCGAGCTTCGAAAATATCGCTCACTAAGCCATTCGCCTTGCGTAGGCGGAAGCAGTTGTTCGCATCGATGGTGATGATGCCCGCGGCATCCTGACCACGATGCTGGAGCACCGTTAACGCGTCATAAATCGACTGGTTGACCGGCATAACACCGGCGATACCGACAATACCGCACATACGTCTTTTCCTCGTTAAGCCACATCTCAGAACTCAGTTATGTTCTGGGCAAGAAACTTGACGAGCTTTGCAGATAGTCAAAGAACCATCTGATGATGAAACTGAACTGCGGGATAAGCTGCGACTTACTCCAGTCTTCACTTTTCGACAGGCCTGTAAAGGTATCGAGAAAGAACAGAATGGCAGCGACTATCAACGCTCCTCGCAGAGCCCCGAAACAGATCCCCAATACCCTGTCAGTCCCTGACAGACCGGTTTTCTCGACCAGCTGACCTATCACAAAATTGACGATAGCGCCGACGATAAGCGTCGCGATAAACAGTATCGCGATAGCAATCCCATTTCGAACCAGTTCGTCATCAAAGCCCGTAAACCAGACAGACAGGTAAGTGTAGTAATGGCTGGCGACAAAGAAAGCACAACCCCATGTCACCAACGATAAAGCTTCACGAACAAAGCCACGGATCAGGCTAACCAGACAGGAAAAACCAATCACCGCGATAATGGCGTAATCAATCCAGACCATACATGTCCCACGATTTTACGCCCTGTCGTCCTGTTCGGGGCGCATTCTAACAGAAAAAGAAAACGTTTGCGTAGGGATTTCCTTTCCACGCGTAAATAAAAATGGCGCTGAAAAAATCTTCAACGCCATCGTACTTTTTGCATCAATGGGCACTGCCGGATAGCGGTGTAAACACCTTATCCGGACGATATAAGTGTCGAATCACAGACCTGATAAGCGCAGCGCCATCAGGCAACAACGTCACTTAATTCGGGCTATAACCCATCACCACCCCACTTAAGCCTGAGATCTGCTGAAGCTCACCCAGTGAACTTTTCAGCTTATCTTTCGAAGCGTCAGGCCCAACGAGAATGCGGGTTATTTTACCCTGTACTGGCGTTGAGGGGGAAGTATATACCCGGAACCCCGCGCCACGAAGTTTACCAACGATCTCATTGACCTTGTCGGCATTTTTCAAGGCGCCCAGCTGTACAACCCAGGCTTTGCCGGTCGGTGCTGGTTTTTCCTCAGCGACCGGTTTCGGCGCAGGAGGCGGCGTCGGCGTCACAGCAACCGGCTGTTCACGCGGCGGTTGCGGCTTCGGCTTTTCAACCGGCTTTGGTTTGGGTTGTTCAATAGGCTCAGGAACCGGATCGAGATCGGCGGTATTGTTCAACGACAGACGAGACGGATCGAGGGATGGCGCAGCTGCGTCCCCTGCCCTGACCTCTTCCGCCGCGCCTTCAGGCGGCTGAGTCGGTAGCGCCTGCGTCGCAGCAGGCATCATGTCCGGCTCATCACGATCGCCGGGTTTCGGTACCAGCGGGATCGCGGCAAACTCATCCTGATAATGTTTTTTCTGCCCATCAAGCAGCCCAGGAAGCACGATCACCCCAAGCGCGACCAGCACAATGGTGCCGACTAAACGATTTTGAAATTTACTTGCCACCGTTTCTCCCCGCGTCAATCACTTCCATGACATGTGCGACAGTGTGAAAAGATCCACACACCAGCACGGTATCCTCTGGTTTTGCGTCCGCCATTGCCGCATGCCATGCCAGAGCAACACTGTCATAGGCGTTACCGCTACCCAGATGTTCCAGCAGTTGCTCCGCCGTCGCACCTCGCGGCCCTTCCAACGGCGCGCAATACCAGTCATCGACCACGCTTTTCAACCAGGCCAATGTTCCTGCAATATCTTTATCATGTAGCATACCGATAACAGCAAGCACTCGCCCGCTTTTCGGCAACATTTTCATGCGGCCGGTAAGATATTCCGCCGCATGAGGATTATGGGCAACATCAAGAATAACACGTGGCGATTCGCTCAAAATCTGAAAACGCCCCGGTAAAATGGCCTGAGCAATCCCTTCGCGAATCGCTTTTTCACTAATGTTCAGCGCACTGGCGCGTAGCGCGGCCAGCGCAGTGGCGGCATTAGGTTGTGGCACCAGCGGCAATGGCAAATCTGTTACCGTACCGTTGCTGTCGGTAAACGACCAGCTATCGCCTGACACCTCAAAATGCCAGTCCACTCCCCGACGACGCAACAGCGCTCCGGTTTCCTGTGCAACATCGGCGATGGTGTAAGGCATTTCAGGCTCGCCAACAATGGCCGGTTTTTCCGCCCGAAAGATCCCCGCTTTCTCACGACCAATGCTTTCGCGATCCGGTCCCAGCCAGTCAGTATGATCCAGCGCGATGCTGGTCACGATGGCGACATCTGCGTCCACAATATTGGTGGCATCCAGACGACCGCCTAACCCTACTTCCAGGATCACCACATCAAGTTGCGCCTGTTTAAACAACCACAGCGCGGAAAGCGTGCCGTACTCAAAATAGGTCAGCGAAATCCCACCGCGAGACTCTTCGATTTCTGCAAACGACGTGGTGTGCGCAGACTCGGGTAATTCTTGCCCCTGCACCCGCACACGTTCAGTGTAGCGCACCAGATGTGGCGAACTGTAGACACCGACTTTATAGCCCGCCGCCATCAGCACGGATTCCAGCGTGCGGCAGGTCGTGCCTTTACCGTTCGTTCCTGCCACCGTAAAGACAAACGGTGCCGGTTTAAGTACACCGAGACGTGCCGCGACCTGACTGACACGCTCAAGGCCCAGATCGATGGTTTTACTGTGCAGGTTTTCCAGATAAGAAAGCCACGAGGCCAGGGGCGACGCGGCTTTAGGGATACGTTTATTGTCCATGATTTTTGTAAATTCGCTACGGTGAGAAAAGAAAAAGGGCAGCGCCGATGGCCCTGCCCTTTTCAGTTATCAGGCCTCTGCTTCCTGATCCGGTACCGGCGGTACCACCACACCTTCGCGCGGTTCATCCGGATTTGGCGCCGGGAGATTCATCAGCTTCGCCAGAACGCTTGCCAGTTTCAGGCGCATTTCCGGGCGGCGGACGATCATATCGATAGCGCCTTTTTCAATCAGGAACTCACTGCGCTGGAACCCCGGCGGCAGTTTCTCACGTACGGTTTGCTCGATGACGCGTGGACCAGCGAAGCCGATCAGCGCTTTCGGTTCCGCAATGTTGAGATCGCCCAACATCGCGAAGCTTGCCGATACGCCACCCATCGTTGGGTCGGTCAGTACGGAGATATACGGTAATCCGCGTTCCTGCATTTTTGCCAACGCTGCGGAGGTTTTCGCCATCTGCATCAGCGACATCAGCGCTTCTTGCATACGTGCGCCACCGGAAGCGGAGAAGCAGATCAACGGACAGTTATCTTCCAGCGCCTGTTCAACGGCACGAACGAAACGTGCGCCGACGACAGAGCCCATAGAACCGCCCATGAAAGAGAATTCAAACGCAGCAGCGACAACGGGCATGCCATGAAGCGTGCCTTTCATCACGACCAGAGCGTCTTTCTCCCCGGTTTCTTTTTGCGCGGACGCCAGTCTATCTTTGTACTTCTTGGAGTCACGGAACTTCAGCACGTCTTTCGACTCAAGTTCGCTACCCAGTTCCGCAAGAGTTCCTTCATCTAACAGGCTATGCAGGCGATTGCGCGCCGACATGCGCATATGATGATCACACTTCGGACAGACCTCAAGATTACGTTCCAGCTCAGCACGGTATAAAACCTGACCGCAGCTATCACACTTGGTCCACACCCCTTCAGGAATGCTTGCCTTGCGGGTGGGAGTAATGTTGCTTTTAATTCGTTCAATCCAGCTCATTAGTGACCTTTCTGCCTGAACCTGGTTCGATGCCAGTTTTATCTTTGGGGGCGCATAATGCCATTTTTGCCCCCAACAGACCATGAATGTTGCACATTAAAACATAACAGCCCGAAACTTTGGATAAAAAAGTGGTCGAACCGCTGAGTTACTTTCTATTTTGCGGCACGTGACGCCGCGCGCTTATGGCGAATAATTTCAATAACCCCCGGTAATACCGAGAGCACGATAATCGCCACAATCAGCAATTTCAGGTTTTCCTGAACTACCGGCAGATCGCCAAACAGGTAGCCCGCATAGGTAAACAACAGTACCCAAAGCAGTGCGCCCGCCACGTTGTACAACGCAAAATGGCGATAAGACATGTGTCCCATTCCCGCCACAAATGGCGCAAATGTACGCACGATAGGGACAAAACGCGCCAGGATAATCGTTTTACCACCATGACGTTCATAGAACGCATGGGTCTTATCCAGGTAACTGCGACGAAAGATCTTCGAGTTTGGATTACTGAAGAGTTTCTCGCCAAACAGTCTGCCAATCGTGTAGTTCACCGCATCGCCAATAATCGCCGCCACCACCATCAACCCCACCATCAGGTGAACATTGAGATCGTTGGAGGGCAACGCTGAAAGCGCCCCCGCCACAAACAGTAGCGAGTCACCTGGCAGAAACGGCGTGACCACCAGGCCAGTTTCGCAGAACAGGATGAGGAACAGAATGGCATAAACCCACACGCCATATTCCGCCACCAGTTCCGCCAGGTGCACATCAATGTGCAAAATAAAATCGATAAGGAAGTAAATCAGATCCATAATTGCTTTTGCCTATTGTCCCCGTCATATTCGGGGTATGCCATTCTGATTAGTCCGCCAAAAACAGCGGGCCCATCGGCGGTTTGGGAAGTTCAAACCGGTCAGGGTAATCTACCGCGACCAGATACAATCCTTCCGCTTTCGCCGTTGCTGCAGAAAGCCGTCTGTCCTTAGCCGCCAGCAACTCTGCGATCCAGCTCTCCGGCTGGTTGTGGGCGCCCACTTCCATCAGGCTACCGACAATATTCCTTACCATATGATGTACAAAGGCATTTGCTTTGATATCGACCACCACATACGCACCATGACGCGTCACAGTAATGTGCATCACATTACGCCACGGCGTGCGTGACTGGCACTGCACTGCACGAAACGAGGTAAAATCGTTTTCACCAATCAGGCACTGCGCCGCCCGGTGCATACGTTCTGCGTCCAGCGGCTCATAATAGTGCGTAACGCCCTTACCTAAAACCGCCGGGCGCAGCCGATGGTTGTAGATGATATAGCGATAACGGCGCGCCGTGGCGCTAAACCGGGCGTGAAAATCATCAGGTACAGCTTTCACCCAACGCACAGCGATGTCACCAGGCAAGTTCGCATTTACACCCAGTGTCCACGCAGCATCTTTACGCTGAGCGGTGGTTTCAAAATGCACCACCTGCCCAGTACCATGCACGCCAGCGTCCGTACGACCCGCACAAAATACGTTGATACGTTCGTTAGCTACCTGCGAAAGCGCCGTCTCCAGCTTTTCCTGGACGCTGCGCACTTCGTTCTGGCGCTGCCAGCCATAATATTTACTGCCGTCGTACTCAATGCCCAGCGCAATTTTATAAACTGACGGTTGTTGCTGGTCAGACATTAGTACAAATACTCCTGCACCAGTTTTTCAGCAATTTTCACCGCCATCAGCGCGCCGCCAAAACGGACGTTATCTGCGACTGACCAAAACTGAACTTGTTCCGGCATACCATAATCGTTACGAACACAGCCGACCGAAAGCTGTGGATTACCCGTGGCATCGCCGACCTGAGTCGGGAAATCCGTCTCTTCAGACAAGACAATATCTTCGCCGCGAGAAAACGCATCACGCGCCTCTTCAGCCGCCAGTGGACGCAGCGCTTCAAAATTTACCATCTGCGCGTGGCCGTAAAATACCGGCGACTGTACGCAACTGGCGGAGATCATTAATCCCTCATCCTGCATAATTTTGCGGACTTCATCGACAATACGGCGCTCTTCGCGCACGCTGCCTTCACGATCCGGCAACAGCGGCAGCATGTTAAATGCCAGCTGACGACCAAAATAATCCTCGTCATCAATCGGAATGCCGTTAAGCAATTTAACGCTTTGACCTGCCAGCGCATCGACCGCTTTTTTACCGCGCGCGGATGCCGACAAAATGTTCGTCACCGTGATTCGGGAAAGTCCCCCTTCGTCGATCAGCGGTTTCAGTGCAGACAACAACTGGCTGGTCAGGCTGTCAGGGACCGCAATCACGTTACGGTTACGATAGTCCGCCAGGACAAACGGGTTAACGTCCGGCACCACCAGCGGGACGTCCGGCTCGAGAGCAAACAACCCGCTGCTGTCAATCACCAGACAACCGGCATTGGTGGCTTCCTCCACCCAGGCTGCAGAAGCTTCAGCCCCGGCAACAAAAAACGCCAGCTGCGCCTGCGTCCAGTCAAAATCAGCGACATCCTGCACGATGATAGATTTACCGTTAAAGCGCAGATGCTCGCCAGCGCTTTCATTACGCGCCAGCGCATAGATTTCACCGACCGGGAACTGGCGTTCGGCCAGCGTTTCGAGCAGGGCTTCGCCTACGGCACCCGTGGCGCCCAGGATGGCAATATTCCAGCCTTCAGACATGGTGATTTACTCCAGAAAAACATAAGCGTCCCTGCCGAATTATTCGTCAGGGAGCATTAAGAAGACATTAATGTGTTGGGTGGTAAACGGCGTTAAAACCCAGTTTTTTCAACAGCGCAGCCGTTTCAGCGTCATCACACATCACGTACAAAGATGACCACTCACGGCGCTCAAGGTAATTCTTACGCAGTTTATCAAACTCACCCGGAACCCCGGCAACTTTTCGCAACGGGGCATCGTCGCGCCGCACATCATACACCAAATGAACCAGTCTTTTCAGCGTCGGCTGATCTAACGTGCCGTGAAGTGTGATGCGGCCAAACTCTGGCGCGGGTAACAGCGTATCCAGTGCGACTTGCTGCGCCTTATCAATAAATGCGCTATACGCTTCAAAGACCTGAGTGGTGCCACGCGCTTTCCCTTCCAGGGTATAGCCTGCGATATGTGGCGTACCAATATCGATCTTTTCCAACAATTCGACATTGAGCTCTGGCTCACCTTCCCAGACATCCAGCACCACGCTTAGCGACTGCCCGGCATTCAGTCGCGCCAACAAGGCAGCGTTATCCACCACCGGGCCGCGACTGGCATTGACCAAAATGGTTCCAGGTTTCAGACGGCGAATCATCGCGTCGTCAGCCAGATGCAGCGTCTTATATTGCCCTTGTTTAAAAAGCGGCGTGTGGAAGGTCAGAATATCCGCTTCCTGCACCAGCTCTTCAAGAGAGCGGAAATCGCCCTCGTCTCCACGGTCGGCGCGCGGTGGATCGCACAGCAACGTGCGAATGCCCAGCGCTTCCAGTCGCGCCTGCAAACGACCGCCGACATTCCCTACGCCAATAATGCCCACGGTACGATCGCGTAAAGCAAAACCATCGCGTTCAGCAAGCATCAGCAACGAGGAAAAAACATATTCGACAACCGCGATGGCGTTGCAGCCAGGCGCAGAAGAAAAGCCGATCCCTGCCTGTTTAAGCCAGGTCTCATCCACATGGTCAGTGCCTGCGGTCGCCGTTCCGACAAACTTAACGGACTTTCCGCTCAGCAAAGATTCGTTCACTTTGGTGACCGAGCGCACCATTAGCGCATCTGCGTCTTCGAGTTCAGCAACGGGAATGGGGCGACCTGGAACCGCTTTTACCTCCCCCAAACGACTGAACAATTCGCGGGCATAAGGCATATTTTCATCAACGAGGATTTTCACGTCTGTCGTACCTGTTTGAGAACGAGAGTTAACCGGGCAAGTGTGCCATAATCTCGCCGCCAGGCATACTGCGAGACCTGGTTTGCAAAGATTTAAGGATTAGTGATGATGCAACCCATTTCCGGAACTCCCGCACAACCTCCCGGTGAAGGACAGAACCGTCCTTCCATTGCGGGCGAACAGCCGTTGTCCACCCAACAACGTACCGTGCTGGAACGACTGATCACTCGCCTGATTTCGCTGACGCAACAGCAAAGTGCGGAAGTCTGGGCCGGAATAAAACACGATTTAGGGGTAAAAAGCGACACGCCGTTGCTTTCGCGTCATTTCCCTGCCGCTGAACAAAATCTCAGCCAACGACTGGGCGTCGCCCAGCAAAACCACGCTAATCGTCAGGTGCTGGCGCAATTAACGGAACTGTTGAGCTTAGGGAACAATCGCCAGGCCGTCAGTGATTTTATCCGCCAGCAGTATAACCAGACTGCGTTAAGCCAGCTTACGCCAGAACAGTTGAAGAACGTGCTGACGCTACTGCAACAAGGGCTGCTCTCTATCCCGCAACCGCAGCAGCGCCCGGCAACCGACAGACCGTTATTACCCGCCGAACACAATACGCTCAACCAGCTTGTGACCAAACTGGCTGCCGCCACGGGGGAATCTGGCAAGCTGATTTGGCAATCAATGCTGGAACTCTCCGGCGTGAAAAGCGGCGAGTTGATCCCGGCGAAACAGTTCACCCATCTGGTGACCTGGCTACAGGCGCGCCAGACACTCAGCCTACAGAACGCGCCCACATTGCAAACGCTGCAGGCGGCGTTGAAGCAGCCGCTAGAGCCGAATGAATTTACGGCAATCAAAGAGTATGCGCAGCAGAGCTATCAGATCCAGCCACAAACGGTTCTGACCACGGTTCAGGTGCAGGACCTGCTTAACCAGATCTTCCTGCGCCGTGTCGAACGAGACCGGGAATTGAACGATCCGCGCCATATTCAACCGATCTACAGTCCGTTCGCGCCGATTATTGAAACCATTAAATCGCTGTCGGCACGGCCCGGTCTACTGATTATCGCGCTCATGATTGCCTTGGCTCTTTTTTTGTTGGTTTCCTAACTTTTCCTAAAAGAGAGTAATGTCACCATAATGCCCACCACTGCGGAGATCGCCCCGGCCAGAAATACTGAGGGATAACCGCATGAGGTGGCTAATAGCCCCGCCAGAGGTGCGGTCACACCGTAGGAAATGTCCTGAAAGGCGGCATATCCGCCCAACGCGGTGCCACGTACCTGTGAAGGTACGCGTTTTACCACCTCTACGCCCAGCGCCGGGAAGATTAATGAACACCCGGCTCCGGTTAATGTCGCCCCCAGCAAAGCAAACCCTGCACCTGGCGCCAGCCAGAGCAACACCAGCCCGGCGGTTTCAACGCACAATGATGCGATTGCCACCCTCACACCGCCAAAGCGATCCGGCATCCAGCCAAACAGCACACGCATGAGCACAAACGCGCCACCAAAAGCGGTCAAGGTGAAACCCGCCATCGCCCAGCCGTTGCTGGCAAAGTAGAGCGAAATGAAGGTACCAATAACGGCAAACCCGACGCCCTGCAGCGCCAGACCAACACCCGGTTTCCAGATAAGCCCAACCACGCTCCACAGTGAAGGACGTACGCCTGGATGGGCTGGAACTTTACGTACCGTGCCGTTAAACGCCCACGCCAGCAGCGGAAGCGCTATCGTGGTGCCCGCCAGCGCGGCAAAACCAAAATGGCTGTGGATTAACAGACCCAGCGGCGCACCGGCCGCCAGCGCGCCGTAAATCGCCATCCCGTTCCACGACATCACTTTACCCGAACGTCCCGGCCCAACCAGACCCATTCCCCAGGTTAATGTGCCGGTCAGTAACTGGCTTTCACCAAAGCCCAGGATCAAACGCCCGACAATCAGCAGCGCAAATTTAACCGGAATGGAGACCGGCAGCAGCGCTGCCAGCAGCCACGCGACGCCCGCCAGAGCACAGGCAAACATGCCCTGTAGCACAGAACGTTTCGCGCCATATTGATCGGCGAGTCGCCCGGCATAGCCTCGCGTGAGTACGGTAGCCAGAAACTGAATGCCCACGGCGATACCGACCATGGTGTTGCCATAGCCCAGTTCCTGATGCACAAAAAGTGGGATGACGGGCAAGGGTAAACCGACCGTCATATAGGTCAGGAAAACCGCAAAGGCGATGCGAAATAGCGAAAAATTCGCAGAAGATGTTTTTTCTGTTTGGGTTACTGCTGTCATGCGTTACTCCGAAATGCAGAGTAAGGCGAGGAAATGCCACGCCCCCTCTACCTGACCGCCAGGATTAAGGTGCGTTGGATAACGTTAAACGCCCACTATTATCAGAGAGATAATGTTGAGCGTGGAGTTTGCCTTTGGGGACCGGTTATTGTCAACGCATAAAAAAGGGAGCCATTTGGCTCCCCTCTTCTTACATCACGGATGCTTACGCTTTCAGTTTACGCATAACCAGCGTGGCGTTCGTCCCGCCGAAACCGAAGCTGTTGGACATCACGGTGGTCAGTTCGCGATCGGTCGCTTCCGTCACGATGTTCAGACCCGCAGCCTGCTCGTCCAGCTCTTCAATGTTGATGCTTGGTGCGATAAAACCGTGCTCCAGCATCAGCAGAGAGTAAATGGCTTCCTGTACGCCAGCAGCGCCCAGAGAGTGACCAGTCATCGCTTTGGTTGCGGACATAGCCGGAGAGTTATCGCCGAACACTTCGCGGATAGCGCCCAGTTCTTTCACATCGCCAACCGGCGTGGAAGTCCCGTGGGTGTTCAGGTAGTCGATTGGCGTGTCAACACCGTGCATCGCCATCTGCATGCAGCGCACTGCGCCTTCGCCAGACGGAGCAACCATGTCAGCGCCATCGGACGTTGCGCCGTAGCCAACGATTTCCGCATAGATGTGCGCGCCACGAGCCAGAGCATGTTCGAGTTCTTCAACAACAACCATACCGCCGCCGCCTGCGATAATGAAACCGTCACGGTTTGCATCATAAGTACGGGAAGCTTTATCTGGAGAGTCGTTATATTTGGTAGACAGCGCGCCCATTGCGTCAAATTCACACGCCATTTCCCAGCACAGCTCTTCGCCGCCGCCCGCAAAGACGATGTCTTGCTTGCCCAGCTGAATCTGTTCTACCGCGTTACCGATACAGTGTGCGGACGTCGCACAAGCGGAGCTGATGGAGTAGTTCACACCGTGGATTTTAAACGGTGTCGCGAGGCACGCGGATACCGCAGAGGCCATCGCTTTGGTGACCACATATGGACCCACCGCTTTCAGGCCACGCGGGCTACGCATCGCATCGGCACCAAAAACCTGAGATTTAGACGAACCGCCAGAACCGGCAATCAGGCCCACGCGCGGATTGTTCTGATAAACCTCATCTTTCAGACCGGCGTCTTCAATCGCCTGCTGCATGGAGAGATAGGAATAGATAGAGGCATCGTTCATGAAACGGACCACTTTACGGTCAATCAGACCGGTGGTGTCCAGTTTGACGTTACCCCACACGTGGCTGCGCATTCCTGAATCTTTGAACTCCTGAGAGAAAGTGATCCCTGAACGTCCTTCACGCAGAGATGCCAGGACTTCCTGCTGGTTATTACCGATGCTGGAAACGATGCCCAAGCCAGTAATCACTGCACGTTTCATTCAATACCTCTGTAAGTCGCACTATATTAAGTTTCGAATGGCACAATAGCGTACACTTGTACGCCGAACAAGTCCGATCAGCCAATTTATGCGGAAATTTGCGCCGCCAGGCACACATCGCTAAGATCGTGACACTGCCTGTGAGACGAGTAACTTACGTGAAACAATACGCAATACAACCTGCCAACCTTGAATTTAATGCTGAGGGTACACCTGTTTCCCGAGATTTTGATGATGTCTATTTCTCTAATGATAATGGACTGGAGGAAACACGTTATGTTTTTCTCGGTGGAAATCATCTTGCGGAACGCTTCCCCACTCATTCACGGCAATTATTTGTTGTGGCAGAAAGCGGCTTTGGTACCGGTCTCAATTTCCTGACGCTCTGGCAGGCATTCACTGCCTTTCGCGCTTCACACCCGCAGGCCACGTTAGAACGACTTCATTTTATCAGCTTCGAAAAGTATCCCCTGAGTCACCCCGATTTGGTTCAGGCGCATCAGCATTGGCCTGAACTGGCGCCCTGGGCTGAACAGTTGCAAGCTCAGTGGCCTCTGCCGCTGGCCGGATGCCATCGTCTGTTTCTGGACGAGGGTCGTGTGACGCTGGATTTATGGTTTGGCGATATCAATGAGCTGACCGGGCAACTGGATGAGACACTGAACCAGAAAGTAGACGCCTGGTTCCTCGACGGTTTCGCGCCGGCAAAAAATCCGGATATGTGGACGCAGAATCTGTTTAACGCTATGGCGCGACTGGCCCGTCCTGGCGGTACGCTGGCGACCTTTACCTCCGCAGGTTTTGTGCGTCGAGGTTTACAGGATGCCGGTTTTACCATGCAAAAATGCAAAGGGTTTGGGCGCAAGCGCGAAATGCTTTGCGGTGTGATGGAAAAAACCCTGGCACAACCGTCCGCTGCTCCCTGGTTTCTCCGCCGTGGAACCGCAAAACGTGAAGCGGCAATTATCGGCGGCGGCATCGCCAGCGCATTATTGTCACTGGCGCTGCTACGCCGTGGCTGGCAGGTCACACTGTATTGCGCCGATAAGCAACCCGCACAGGGCGCTTCAGGTAATCGTCAGGGCGCGCTGTATCCGTTACTCAGCAAACACGACGCGGCCATTAACCACTTCTTTCCTGCTGCGTTCACCTTTGCCCGCCGCCTGTATGACGCCCTGCCCGTTGAGTTTGCGCACGACTGGTGTGGCGTCACGCAGTTAGGCTGGGATGAAAAGAGTGAGCAGAAAATCGAACAAATGCTGTCGCAGTTATTACCCAATGCGTTCGCAAAGGCCGTTGATGCGACGCAGATCGAGCAAACCATTGGTCTGTCGGTAAACTGCGGAGGGATCACCTGGCCTCAAGGCGGCTGGCTGTGTCCGGCGGAGTTGACCGCAGCGGTACTAGCCCTGGCCGAAAAACAGGGATTACGTACCCGTTATCAGCATTCTTTGACGACCCTTTCAGCGCAGGAAACAGGCTGGCAGTTGACGTTCACAGACGGAACACAAGCTGAACATCAGGTTGTCGTCCTGGCAAACGGTCATCAGATTAATCGTTTTGAGCAGACTCAGCCGTTGCCGGTTTACTCTGTTGGTGGTCAGGTGAGCCATATTCCCACCACCACTGCGCTCTCCGCCCTACGACAGGTGTTGTGCTATGACGGCTATCTCACCCCGCAAAACCCGGTCAATCAGCATCACTGTATCGGCGCCAGCTATCATCGTGGTAGTGAAGAAACATACTATCGCGAGGACGACCAGCAACAGAATCGGCAGCGCCTGATTGACTGTTTTCCGCATGCCGGGTGGGCAAAAGAGGTCGATGTGAGCGGAAAAGAGGCGCGCTGCGGCGTGCGTTGCGCCACCCGCGACCACCTGCCCATGGTGGGTAATGTGCCGGACTATGACGCGACGCTCATCCAATATGCAGACCTGGCTGAACACAAAGCTGACGCGGAAAGTGCGCCGGTCTACACGGATCTGTTTATGTTGGGTGCGCTGGGATCGCGTGGGCTGTGCTCTGCCCCACTGTGTGCGGAGATCCTCGCCGCGCAAATGAGTGAGGAGCCGATCCCGATGGATGCGAACACGCTGGCGGCATTAAACCCGAATCGTTTATGGGTACGGAAGCTATTGAAGGGGAAAGCGGTACAGTAACGGAGCAATGCCGAATAGCGGTGCAGACAGCTTACCCAGCCTACAGAATGTGGGATCATTGGCCGGATAAGACGTCAGGCGTCGCTATCCGGCACAATTTGCCGCTATTTTGCCGTGACCTTCTGGAACAGAGAGTCCCACATCTCCTTCACTAATGCCTGGTCGCGCGGCGAGAGTTCACCCGCGCCAATCGCCTTTTCCAGACTCAGGGTGACATTGGCGTATACCGCTTCGGCGGAATGGTCATCCCCCCCTTCCAGGTCAGCAACGGCTAGCGTCAGGTGGCCACGCAAATACCCACTGGCAAAAAGCTCATCATCACTTGCATGCTCTACCATGTCGTCGATTAATGCCAGAATGCGTGATTCAAACTCCGCGATCATCTTCTTTCCTCATTGTAAACGTGGCGCTGGCTTCAGTTGAGCGCTTCTGGCCACGGGAACTGTTCCACCTTAAGATCAGGCGTGTGATAATAATTCTGTAGCGCTTTAATGAATTGTGCTGGACGCTCAGGGATACCTTTTTCCAGATATTCCATCACTTGAGCATGTACCCGACGCTGAAACACCACGCGGTCCGGCTCAAAGTCGCCTTCCAGATTGTCGCAACTGACGTTGAACGGATAACCCGCCGCCACGCAAAATAACCAGTCAAATGCCTGTGGTTTCACTTCCACATCTTCAAACTGGCTCTGAGTCTGCGCATCCCGGCCGTCCGGGCAGTACCAGTAACCAAAATCGACCAGCTCCCGACGCGCTTTACCCGCAATGCACCAGTGCGAAATTTCATGCAGGGCGCTGGCGTAAAAGCCATGGGCAAAGACGATACGGTGATAGGGGATCTCAGCGTCAGCAGGAAGATAGATCGGTTCGTCATCGCCTTTAATCAGACGGGTATTAAACCCATCGGCAAAACAGCCATTAAAAATATCAATCAACTGTTCGTAGTGATGTGTACTGTTCATTAGCTCATCCCCAACCAGTGGAGGATCTCCTGTCCATGGCTATCATAAAGTAGTTTGGTGCTCATCACCGCCGAAACGATAACGATCATGGGCCGAATTAGGGTTTGCCCTTTGCTCAATACCAGTCGGGAGCCCATACGCGCACCAAGGAACTGGCCAATCAGCATTACAAAGCCGGTCGCCCAGATCACTTTTCCGCCAATGATAAACAATAACAGACCGCCCACGTTTGAGGTGGCGTTAAGTAATTTGGCGTGAGCCGTTGATTTGGCGAGGTTATATCCGCAGAGGGTAACAAAAGCCAGTGCGTAAAACGATCCTGCCGCGGGTCCAAAAAAACCATCGTAAAAACCGACGCATCCTCCGGCGATCAGCGCAAAAGGCAGACCGTAAAGACGACGTTGTCTGTCTTCCTCTCCCAGTTTCGGCATCAACAAAAAGTAAAGACCGATGCAGATAACCAAAACGGGCAAGATCTGACGCAGCACATCAGATTGCACATGCTGAACCAACAGCGCGCCGCTCATTGATCCTATGAAGGTCATCGCAATGTTGAGTTTTTGCTCCGCCAGATTGATAACCTTGCGGCGAATAAAATAGATTGTGGCCGAGATGGAGCCACCGCAGGCCTGCAGTTTGTTGGTCGCCAGTGCGTTCGCAGGCGACATTCCCGCCGCCATCAGAGCGGGAATAGTCAGCAGCCCCCCGCCTCCGGCGATTGAATCAATAAAGCCTGCCAGCACCGCGATAAAAAACAGAACCACCAACAACAGCGGAGACACCATAAACAGGTCTAAAAAGTTGTCCATTAGAGTACATGCTCATCCAGTAGCGCCTGGCAGGAAGGCGGCAACGGTGGCGGTGTCTTCTTCTCAGGCTTGGTTGTTCCAGGTTTCGGCGGCTCAAACCAGCTCTGTAGCTCCGCTCCACATCCATCACCCGGTGGCGGCAATGGTTGATCTTCACACTCAAGGCTGTCGGCTGGGCAGCGTAGTCTTACATGCATATGCGCACGATGCTGGAACCACGGGCGAACCTTACGCAACCAGTCGCGATCGGTCCCGGCATCCAGGCAAAGTTGTTGTTTAATCGCAGGATTGACAAAAATTCGCGTGACGTCGTTATCTTCCGCCGCCAGTTTAATCAGATGGGAAATTTCGGGTTTCCACAACGACGGCACGACGTGTTTACCATCCGCAGCCACCAGGTCCAATGCCTGAGGTCGCAACAGTTGAGCCTGCGTCCAGCGCGTTTTCGGCAACTGGAGGAAGATATCGACGTCCAGGCCGGTCTGATGGCTGGCATGTCCGCCGTTGAAACGACCGCCAGCAGGCATCCCCATATCGCCAATCAGCACCGTCCCCAACCCCAGTTGGCTCACCTGCGTACTCAGACGCTGGATAAACATCACCAGATCAGGATGGCCGAAATAGCGGCGCTGATCGGTGCGCATCACCTGGTAGGATTCAGACTGTACGGGAAGCGTGTCGGCGCCCACGATACAACCATTCGAAAACCCGCCAATAGATTGCGCGCTTCCCGAGACGGGATGGGTTATTTTTTGCCAGGGCGTCGCCGCCAGGCTGGCACTACTGACCAACAGGGCCAGCAGTGCAAGTACCGTTTTTTTCATCTGTTACCAGCGTGGTATATCAGTCTTTACATCCGCATTTTGCGCCCGCTGACGCAGCAGGTGATCCATCAAAACGATCGCCAGCATCGCTTCAGCTATCGGGACAGCGCGGATACCAACACAAGGATCGTGACGCCCTTTGGTTACCATTTCAACTTCATCGCCAAAACGGTTGATCGTCCGCCCCGGCACGGTAATGCTGGAGGTCGGTTTCAGCGCCATGTGAGCCACAATTTGTTGCCCACTGCTGATCCCGCCCAGAATGCCACCGGCATGGTTACTCTGGAAACCCGCTTTGGTGATTTCGTCACGGTTCTGGCTGCCACGCAGCGCGACCACATCGAAACCGTCACCGATTTCCACCCCTTTTACCGCATTGATGCTCATCAGCGCGTGGGCGATGTCGGCGTCCAGGCGGTCAAACACCGGCTCACCAAGACCCGGCGGTACGCCGTTCGCCACCACCGTCACTTTTGCGCCAATGGAATCGCCCTCTTTTTTCAGCGCGCGCATCAGTTCATCTAACGCGTCGATTTTGTCCGGATCGGGACAAAAGAACGGGTTAAGCTCGACCTGCGACCAGTCTTTGATCGCCAGTGGAATATCACCCATCTGGGTCAGACAGCCCTGAATAACGATACCGAATTTTTCGGCCAGATATTTTTTGGCAATCGCTCCGGCCGCGACGCGCATGGCCGTTTCACGGGCAGACGAACGCCCGCCGCCACGGTAATCACGCAAACCGTATTTCTGCTCATAGGTATAGTCGGCATGGCCCGGACGAAAAACGTCTTTAATGGCGCTATAGTCCTGCGAACGTTGATCGGTGTTTTCAATCAGTAAACCGATGCTGGTGCCGGTGGTGACGCCTTCAAACACACCCGACAGAATTTTCACCTGATCCGGCTCACGACGCTGAGTCGTGTAACGTGAGGTGCCCGGACGACGTCTGTCGAGATCGTGCTGCAAATCAGCCTCTGTCAGCGGGATGCCAGGCGGAACGCCATCGACGATACACCCGAGCGCCAGCCCGTGCGATTCGCCGAAAGTGGTTACGCGAAAGAGTTGTCCAAGTGTATTTCCTGCCATCACGGCTCCGTTATCGTTGTTGTGTGTTTGCGCGTTTGATTAATCTTTGTAGATGCTGAAATGTTCACGAGCCGCAATCAGCTGCGCTTTCGTCAGCATGAAGACACCATCGCCGCCATTGTCGAATTCCAGCCAGGTAAACGGCACATCCGGGTATTGTTCTATCAGATGTACCATGCTGTTTCCGACTTCACAAATCAGAATACCGTCATCAGACAAGTAATCCGGCGCATTGCCCAGGATACGGCGGGTGAGCTTTAACCCATCGGATCCCGATGCCAGACCCAGTTCAGGTTCGTGGCGATATTCACTCGGCAGATCGGACATATCTTCTGCATCGACATACGGCGGATTTGTGACGATCAGGTCGTACTGAACCTTCGGCAGGTCACGGAACACATCAGAACGAATAGGCGTTACGTGATTGAGCAAGCCATGTTCTTCAATGTTGTGTTCGGTCACCGCTAACGCATCGGTGGAAATATCAACGGCATCAACTTCCGCTTCCGGGAAAGCATAGGCGCAGGCAATCGCAATGCAGCCGCTGCCGGTACACATATCCAGAATATGCTTCGGCTGACTATGGATTAGCCCGTCAAAATGATTGTTGATCAGTTCGCCAATCGGCGAGCGCGGTACCAGCACGCGTTCATCCACATAGAATTCGTGACCGCAGAACCAGGCTTTGTTCGTCAGGTAGGCCACCGGAATGCGCTCATTAACGCGACGGATCACGCGTTCAACAATGCGGTGACGTTCGCTCGGCGTCAGACGCGCGCTACGCATATCTTCAGGAATATCCAGCGGTAAATACAGCGTCGGCAATACCAGTTGAACTGCTTCATCCCAGGGATTATCCGTACCGTGGCCGTACCATACATTTGCCGCGCTAAAACGGCTGACCGCCCAGCGCAACATGTCCTGAATGGTATGCAGTTCACTCACTGCTTCATCGACGAAAATTTTATCCACGTATTCCTCCAGGGCATGCTCGCATTAAATTCGGCGGCTAGTTTGCCACGAAGACGGGGATAAATCAGCATTCACGCAGAGCATGAACACGAAAATTACGTTTTGGCGGATCGGATATCCCCGGAGTCGGGTAAACTAGCGCAAAACAGAAGATGAGACGCGCGAATGAAAAAGAAAAATCCGCTCAGCGAGGAGGACCAGGCGTTGTTCCGGCAGTTGATGACCGGCACCCGTCAGATTAAGCAGGACACGATTGTTCACCGCCCGCAGCGTAAAAAAATCACCGAGGTTCCGGTTAAGCGACTCCTTTCGGAGCAGGCAGACGCCAGTCACTATTTCTCTGACGAATTTCAGCCTCTGTTGAATACTGATGGTCCGGTAAAATACCTTCGTCCCGACGTCAGCCATTTTGAACTGAAGAAGATGCGCCGTGGCGATTACTCCCCGGAGCTATTTCTCGACTTGCATGGTTTGACCCAGCAACAAGCCAAACAAGAGTTAGGCGCATTGATTGCCGCCTGCCGCCGGGAACATGTGTTTTGCGCCTGCGTGATGCACGGGCATGGCAAGCACATCCTTAAACAGCAGACACCGCTATGGCTGGCGCAACACCCGCATGTGATGGCTTTTCATCAGGCGCCGAAAGAGTATGGCGGCGACGCGGCACTGCTGGTGTTGATAGAAGTAGAAGAGTGGCTACCACCCGAGCTTCCCTGAACCACCAAAAACAGAAAGAGCCGCAGCAGCGGCTCTTTTAATCGTTGTGTGTGCCAGAGGGCGGTTTCGCCTTATCCAGCATTTTACCGTTAAATGGCTTTCGCCATTTTCAGATTACATGGACTCATCTGCCAGTTGAAACAACCGTTACCACTCTCATCAAGCGTTACGCTCGCAATTGCGGACGTGGTAAACATCGGCGGCGTTTCACCCGGACAAAGTTCAGACACGAGATATCCCACCAAAGGTAAGTGAGAGATCACCAGCGCAGTAGCGACACCTTCATTAGCCAGAGCCTGCAGATAGGCGCTGACCAGACCAACATCGCCACAGGGGGTCAACTCCGGCAAAATATCGACGCCCTTCGGCAGGTTCAGACACTCCCCAACGACATCCAGCGTTTGTTCGGCTCGCAGGAACGGGCTCACCAGAACACGTTCGATATCCACTTTTTGACCCTTCAGCCAGTTCGCCATTAGGCGGGACTCGTCACAACCACAAGAGGTTAAGGGACGAACCGAATCACTGGCGGCATCGAGGGCCGCGTCGCCGTGACGCATGATAAAAACTTGCATATTGCACCGCTTTTGTTAACCAGAATCACCCACATTCGTACTCAATACCTTAATGGTAGTGGTAAAAATGCGGTGGCCGGCATTGTGCCTTATCCGCTCACCGAATGAAACGCTGTTTTTACCGTAATGGCGTAAGTATAGTCAATTTCTGTTTACAAATTGAGCATGATACATTCATTCGGTGCGGATTCATCCTACCTTTGACCTTATACTTACAGGTCCGTTCCCCCTCTCTTCCAGAAGCGGTCACCACGCTGCGCCATCTGCAATAGCGGCTCACACGGCGTAAACCGGTCGCCATATTGCGCGCTTAGCCGTTGCAGCGTTGCAACCACTTCTCCCGCCCCCAGGGAGTCCATATAACGGAACGGGCCGCCAAGAAATGGCGGAAAACCAATACCGAAAACAGCGCCGATGTCACCATCGCGGGCGCTCCGGATAACCTGCTCATCGAAACAACGTGCCGCTTCATTGAGCATTAACATCACGCAACGTTCAGCAATCTGCTGCGCGGAAAACCTGTTCTGCCCTTGCACGCCAATAAGCGTATAAATTGCAGGGTCGACGCGTTTTTTGCTTTTACGCCCTTTTGCACCATAAAGATAGAAACCCCGACCATTTTTTCTACCTTTGCGATCATCATTCAAAATTGAAGCAACAACATTTGCAGGCGCGCTAAAACGTTCTCCGTAAGCCGCCTCCAGTACAGGTATAATTTTAGTGCCTGTATCGATTCCAACCTCATCCAAAAGTTGGATTGGCCCCACCGGAAAACCAAACTTTACGAGCGCTGCGTCGATATGTTCGACGCGCTCCCCTTCTGTCAGCAACCGGATTGCCTCGTTGATATACGGAGCAAGAATGCGGTTAACGTAGAACCCCGCTTTATCACTCACTACAATGGGCGTTTTACCCTGTTTTTTCGCCAGCTTAACAGTTGTCGCAATTGTCTTCTCAGACGTGGTTGCATGCGGGATTATCTCAACCAGCGGCATTTTTTCTACCGGACTGAAGAAGTGCATGCCGATGACCTGTTCCGGTCTGAGGGCCTTTGCTGCAATATCTCCAATCGGTAAAGATGAGGTGTTAGAAGCAAAAATCGTGTGAGACGCACAATTCTGCTCAACTTCCTCCACCATCCGTTGTTTTAACGACAGATCTTCAAACACGGCCTCAATAACCAGATCCCGGTGAGAGAAACCGCGATAATCGGTAGAGCCCGAAATTAACGCCAGCTGTTTGTCACGTTCGCTTGCCTTGATATGGCGGCGGCGCACTTTCGTTTCAAGTTGATCCCAGGTGTACTTCAGCGCGTGATTGATTCCTTTCGTATTAATGTCTTTGATGCGAACTGGCACGCCGCCTTTACAGGCCGTAACATAAGCAATACCGCCGCCCATTAATCCACCACCAAGAATCCCTACGCTGTCGAGCGAGCCGGGTTGCGCGTCGCTGCCTGGGTCTTTTTTCACCTCTGTGCTGGCAAAGAAGATATTACGCAGGGCTTTTGACTCTGACGTCATCGCCAGCTCGCCAAACGCACGAGCTTCCGCGTCATACCCGCTGCTGCTCCCCTGCGCCAGCCCGGTTTCTAACACGTCAAGAATACGGTCGGTGGCCGGATAGTTACCCTGCGTTTTCTGCGCCGTCTGTTTCCTGACCATACGAAATAACAGTGCACGCCCCAGCGGGCCTGCAAGAATGCGTTCACGAACCGGTAATTCACGATGAGCAGACCGATCCTGTTTGGCTAATTCAACAGCGGCTTCCAGCAAAATGGAATGGGGAACAACCTCATCCACCAGCCCCGCCTTCAGCGCCTGTTTGGCACGCAATTGCTTGCCGGTGAGGATCATATCCAGCGCCGTACTTACCCCGACCAGGCGCGGCAACCGCTGTGTGCCGCCCGAGCCCGGCAACAGCCCAAGCTGTACTTCCGGCAGGCCCAGAACTGTTTTTGCATCATCGGTACAAATGCGCTGGTGGCAGGCCAGCGCCATCTCAAGCCCCCCGCCCAGACACGCACCATGAATGGCGGCAATGACCGGGATCGGCAATGCGTTAATCTCGGACATTATCTGCTGGCCATGACGTGCGAGGGTTTCAGCCTCCTGAGCGCTGCGGCAATGGCCAATCATATTGATATCGGCGCCAGCAATAAAATTATCTGGCTTTGCGGAAATGAACACCACGCCGCGCAATGCTTTGTTTTCACGGATTTGTTTCAGAATGGCGCGAACCTGCGTCGCAAATTCCGCTTTTAAGGTGTTCATCTTTTCGCCGGGAACGTCCATAGAAACGACGGCGACATTATCCAGACGCACGTTAAGCGTAAAAGCCGATGTCATTTCCATTATTCCGCCTCCAGAACCATTGCCGCACCCAGACCACCCGCCGCGCAGGCGGTAACTAAACCGAATCCCCCGCCCCGACGCCGTAATTCGTGTAATGTCTGGGTGATCATGCGTGCACCTGTGGCGGCAAACGGGTGACCATAGGCAATCGACCCGCCCAGCACGTTGAATTTGCTGTCATCCACTTCACCGGTTGCATGTGCCCGTCCCAAAACGTCACGGGCAAAACGTTCGCTGCCAAGCAGTTGAATATTGGCCAGCGTCTGCGCGGCAAACGCTTCATGCATATCAATGAGCGTTAAATCGGCCATCGTTAATCCAGCACGCTCCAGCGCCAGCGGTGTAGACCATGCGGGACCCAATAACATGTCCTGCCACACATCGATGGCGGTAAAGGCGTAGCTGCGCAGATACCCCAGCGGGACCAGTCCCAGTTCCCGGGCGCGAGATTCCGTCATTAAAATAACGGCAGCCGCACCGTCCGTCAGCGGCGTGCTGTTAGCCGCCGTCACAGTGCCGTGTTTTTTGTCGAACGCGGGACGCAGTTTTGCGTAATCAGCCAGCGTAGAGTTACCGCGAATATTATTGTCTTCGGAGAAAGGATCGTTAAAGGGCGGCGCCCAGGTAGTCATGACTTCATCCGCTAACTTACCGTCGGCCCACGCCTGAGCGGCACGCTGGTGAGAACGGTGCGCCAGCGCATCCTGCTGTTCACGGGTAATACCATACGTTTTCGCCATTTGTTCGGCGGTATCCCCCATCCGCAACCCCGTCGAATACTCCGCCACGGCAGGAGGAACCGGCATCAGGTCGCGTAAACGCAGGCGGGAAAAGAGTTTGAGTCGCTGACCGGTCGTTCTGGCTTTATTGACGTCCACCAGCACGCGCGCCAGCTTTTTGCTCACGCCAATGGGCAATACGGAGGAAGAATCGGCCCCACCAGCGATACCGGCGCGAATAGTGCCCGTTATCAGGCTCTCGGCCACATTCGCCACCGCCTGAAAACTGGTCGCACAGGCCCGACTCACGCTGTAGGCGTCCGTATGAACGTTCATCCCGGTACCCAGCACGATTTCGCGCGCAATGTTTGGCGCTTCAGGCATTTGTACAACCTGGCCAAAAACCAGTTGTTCAATCGCGTCAGGGGGTATTTCACTGCGCGCCAGCAGTTCACCTACCACCATTTTCCCCAAATCAACGGCGGGAATGCCATGAAATGCAGTAGCCTGCCGGGCAAACGGTGTACGTAAACCGCTGACAATGGCAATACGATCGCCCTGACGGGTGACCAGTGGTAAAGCCTGACTCATAACACTCCCCTGTAAAAAATATTTTAAGTGGTCTGACCTGATCACAGTCTTAACCAATTTTTTACATTTAGCCAAGGGGAGACATTAGAAAGTGCGAGCTATGGCACAGTGAATAGTTACATAGCGTTACGAAAACACCCCTGCCAGTATTTGACAAGGGTGTTTGAAAGGAGGGGATTAACGCAAGCCCAGCTGGAAGATCAGCGTTTCAGCTTCGCAGGCGAAGACAAAATCGATATCCAGACGTACACCTTCAGACTCTTCAGTAAAAGTGGAGGTGATTTGGCAAGGTTCGGATTCCACGCTGCGCGCTTTCTCCGTCAACGCAGCCAGCGTTTCTTCAGCCTGCGCGCGGTTCGCGAACACACGGCTGTACGACGCGGTGCAGTCGGAGTTGTCCATAATGGTCCCAACGTCCATACAGCAGCAAACCGGGGTTTCATCAGCACTGCATTTACTCATTGTAGATTTCCTCTGTATTCGCACCTTAGGTGCCAGATAAACGCTGGGGACATTTTACGCTCCCGCCATTCACCTCTCCAGTCGTTAATGATGTGAAATGGGATAAGTGAGCGAAATCACACTTAAAAATGATCTAAAAC
This sequence comes from Citrobacter sp. R56, assembly GCF_016811995.1. Lineage (GTDB taxonomy): Bacteria > Pseudomonadota > Gammaproteobacteria > Enterobacterales > Enterobacteriaceae > Citrobacter_D > Citrobacter_D enshiensis. The sequence goes on along the minus strand of NZ_CP069159.1, from coordinate 1,443,807 downwards.
AAAAATCACCTAAACGGGTGAGTGCGCATACCCCCAATTTTGCCAGCTGGATCGCGTTTCTAAGATCACAATTGAAAAATTTTATAAACATACTTGCAACATTCTATCTGGTCAGACCTATACTCTCGCCACTGGTCTGATTTCTCTGTCGTACCTCAGACCCTACACTTCGCGCTCCTGTTACGGCATGTAACATTGTTTGAATAAAAATAAATCAATGAGGTTATGGTCATGAGCCAGAAAACCCTGTTTACAAAGTCTGCTCTCGCAGTCACAGTGGCAATCATCTCCACACAGGCCTGGTCAGCAGGCTTTCAGTTAAACGAATTTTCTTCCTCTGGCCTTGGCCGGGCCTATTCGGGCGAAGGTGCTATCGCAGACGACGCGGGTAACGTCAGTCGTAACCCTGCGTTAATCACCATGTTCGATCGCCCGACGTTCTCAGCCGGTGCAGTGTATATCGATCCTGATGTTAATATTAGCGGACGTTCGCCGTCAGGTCGCAGCCTGGACGCAGATAACATCGCGCCAACTGCCTGGGTTCCGAACGTACATTTCGTTGCGCCAATTAACGATCAGTTTGGTATCGGGGCATCTATTACCTCTAACTACGGTCTGGCCACCGAGTTTAACGATACTTACACCGCAGGTTCAGTTGGCGGTACGACCGACCTCGAAACCATGAATATGAATTTAAGCGGTGCGTATCGCTTAAATGAAAGCTGGAGCTTTGGTCTCGGTCTGAATGCCGTCTATGCCCGCGCTAAAATTGATCGCTATGCCGGTGACTTAGGTCAACTGGTTGCGGGTCAGATTATGCAGTCTCCTCTCGGGCAGACCCCGCAAGGCCAGCAATTGGCAGCGACAGCAAACGGTATCCCAAGCGACACCAATATTGCTCACCTGAACGGTAATCAGTGGGGCTTTGGCTGGAACGCCGGTATCCTTTATGAAGTCGACAAAAACAACCGCTACGCATTAACGTACCGTTCTGAAGTGAAAATCGACTTCAAAGGTAACTACAGTAGCGATCTGAACAGTGGACTCAACAGTTTTGGCCTCCCAATCCCGACCGCCACTGGCGGTTCAACCCAGTCAGGCTATTTAACGCTGAACCTGCCTGAAATGTGGGAAATCTCCGGTTATAACCGCGTTGCGCCGCAATGGGCGATTCACTATAGCCTGGCGTACACCAGCTGGAGTCAGTTCCAGGAGCTGAAAGCGACATCGACCAGTGGCGACACGCTGTTCCAGAAAGATGAAGGCTTTAAAGATGCTTACCGTATCGCGTTGGGTACCACCTATTATTACGATGATAACTGGACGTTCCGCACCGGTATCGCGTTTGATGATAGCCCAGTCCCGGCCGATAAGCGTTCCATCTCTATTCCGGATCAGGACCGTTTCTGGCTGAGCGCAGGTACAACTTACGCCTTTAATAAAGATGCCTCTATTGATGTCGGCGTCTCTTACATGCACGGTCAAAGCGTTACGATCAACGAAGGTCCATACCAGTTCGAATCTGAAGGTAAGGCCTGGCTGTTCGGCACCAACTTTAACTACGCGTTCTAAGTTTATCCCGGACATAAAAAAAGGTGAGCTTCAGGCTCACCTTTTTTATTGGCCTCAGGCCATCACTCAGAATCAATATCTTTGAGGTCGTCCTGAATCGCCTGCGCGTTCGGGTTTTCCTGAGGTTTAAGCTTCCCGCCATTGGCGATGAAATCATGGCGCTGGAAGTACGCTTCACGCACCATAATATAGGGGTCGGAAGACTGGCGCAGCAGGCCATCAGAATCAAGAAGCTGAGCGCGGGTCTCAATCCCTTCCAGCGTCCATTTACCGATAGACATCGGCCAGGTCAGCCAGGAAAGAACAGGATAGAGATCATCCACCATGTCGCCGCCGTCGTCACGAAGCGTAAAGCTGCCATAGAATGGAAGCTGCATATACGGCCCGTAACCCACGTCATAGTGCCCTAACGTACTGCCGAAACGGTGAGGTTCAGCACGCTGCAGTTTCGGATTCGCCATTCCCGCAACATCAATAAAGCCGCCCATCCCCAACAGGGTGTTCAGGAAGAATCGGGTGAAATGCACCATCCCCTGATAAGGATCGCCCTGCAGGAAGTAGTTCACCATTACCGCGGGTTCTTCAAGGTTGCCGGTAAAGTTGCTCAGACCATTTCGTGCAGGTTGAGGAACATAGTCACGCCAGGCGACAGCGACCGGTCGAACGACATACGGATCCAACACATTGAAGTTGAAGTTGTACATGGTGCGGTTGAACCCTTCAAACGGGTCGGAACGCCCCTGCTGTTCTGTACCGGAACTCGCACACCCCACCAGCAGTGTGGTTCCCAGCGCAAGCGCCGACAGGCGAAGCTTCATAAATGTCTCCCTGTTGATTATGGCTATCGCTGATTGCCATCCATGACGGTACGAAAACGTATCCGCCTGTTTAGGTGTGAGCGATTGTAACAGCACGTCAAACGATGTCTATATACCCAATCTCGTTGATCTGATCATAGCCTGGTAACGCAACGCTCGTAATGCCTCTATTTTAACTGACGGCGAAAAACCAAACGTTACCATTTTTGCGATTTCAAAGTATGTATCTCTTCCGTGAATAAAAAGTCGCTACGCTTTAGCTATACGTGCTCATAACAGGGTGACCCGATGGACAAGCTCAGCAGCGATAAAATCGATCGGAACAGCGATGGACTTGAAGTAGAAAGCGAAGAGAAACAGCGCGGCAAGAAAATTGAGCTCGACGAAGATCGCCTCCCCTCGCGGGCAATGGCCATACATGAGCACATCCGTCAGGATGGCGAGAAAGAACTGGAGCGCGACGCAATGGCGCTGCTGTGGTCGGCGATTGCTGCCGGTCTCTCCATGGGAGCCTCTTTACTGGCAAAAGGGATTTTTCATGTTCAGCTGGATGATGTTCCCGGCCGCTTTTTACTCGAGAACCTTGGTTATACCTTTGGCTTTATCATTGTCATCATGGCACGCCAACAACTGTTCACAGAGAATACCGTAACGGCTGTCCTTCCCATCATGCACAAGCCAACGCCAGGCAATATCGGCTTGCTGATGCGACTCTGGGGAATTGTGCTGCTGGGCAATATTCTCGGCACCGGCATCGCGGCCTGGGCCTTTGAATATATGCCAATATTTGATGAAGAAACGCGGGACGCTTTTGTCAGTATCGGTATGGAGGTGATGAAAAACAGTCCGTCAGAAATGTTTGCCAACGCGATCATTTCGGGATGGCTGATTGCCACCATGGTGTGGATGTTTCCGGCTGCTGGGGCAGCAAAAATCGTGGTGATCATCCTGATGACCTGGCTCATCGCGCTGGGTGATACCACGCACATTGTCGTCGGGTCGGTTGAAATTCTCTATCTGGTGTTTAACGGCACGCTACACTGGAGCGACTTTTTTTGGCCCTTCGCCCTCCCCACACTCGCCGGAAACATCTGCGGTGGTACTTTTATCTTTGCGCTGATGAGTCACGCGCAAATTCGCAACGATATGAGCACCAAACGTAAAGAAGAGGCCAGACAACGCGCCGAGGATAATGAGCGACAGCAGAAAAACCAGAAAAAACAGTCCTGAATGGCGACGGTTTGAGCAGTCAGGCGGCCTTATACTTACCGCGCTGCATAAAAAACGCTATACTCGTGCCGCTTCGTCCCCTTAGTTAAATGGATATAACGAGCCCCTCCTAAGGGCTAGTTGCAGGTTCGATTCCTGCAGGGGACACCATCCCGCCATACACCAACGTCTGTTACCGTCTGATCTCCTTTCTGATTTAGCGCTGCACTGATTTTGGGCCAGGGTCACGGCGTTCTTTGCAATAGTGCCTCCAAAGCCATCTTCGTCATCTGTTGTTCAAAATGTTCTGCGTGCAGATATCTTTTCTCTTTATATTTTTTATCTGTATCCAGATAGGGTTGATGCAGCGAACATTCCGGTGGAGTGCAAGCGATAATGGTATTAATGAGATCAATTGGCATTGGGTATTCAAAAAACAATTTCCCATGGCGGTAATTATGTTGAATTTGCCATTCCGCCAGATCGTTAAAGAAACAATCTGACTCTGGTTTTGTAATAGCGCTGGCCTTTTCATTGCCCCAAACAACAAAAGCAAGGTTGTATAACCCATGCGCATATGGCCAGAACATTTTATTAAGCTTAGTGACCCCGTACTCCTTCACCCGCGGTACATTTTGGCAATATAAATCGAGTTGATTCCCTGCTTCTTCAACATCGCCATCGAGGAGTGCGATAAGATAACGAATGGTCACGAGATCGATGGTGGCTTGCTTAGATGCAAGTACCGCTTCTGCTTTTTTCCTTGCATCAACTTCAAAGTCAGTACGTTTGTACCATAACGCCATGACTAAATTAGTTATGGCTATTGTTACAGGATGACCATTGTCACTCATGCCAAGCCTTTCAGGCAAAAGAAGTGGAACACGGGTAAACAGACCAGCAGCAAGAATATCCAGGGTTATCCATATATTAATGCAGTGATCGCATCCTGAATCCACCCCCAGCGTCACATGCTTAATCATCGCAGACTGAAGCAACGCTGAATGGAGTACCGCCATATCGTTTGACAATATCGCTGTTTTGTACCCCAGTAAATCCGGTGTACGTTTCATTCTGAGCATAAAAAGCCATGAACTCACCTGCTCCTGAAGTGAATAATCGTTGTGGAGCTGCTCATGAATATCCAGGCATTTAGTTAAATAGTCCTTCGAAGTCATCCATATCAAGGCATTTTTTTCAGCCTCTTTTTCGTATTCTCGTTGATATGCACGTTGAAATTTTTCTGAAATATACCCCATTAAACCACCTGCAAAGCGTTATCTCACGACGAATGAGAACGGTTGTAAACAGAAACCAGAATAAACGATTGTGTCGTATTAAGGGTAAAAAAAGCAGAGTAAATGTGTCTTGATCGTCGTTTGATATTCCGCTGTTCCTGTTCCACCTCGGCTACGTGATGGTTCAGAGCGGTGGTCAGTACACGCTTACAAAGCGTCGATGACGATAAACAGCTGTTCGTCTACCTGCTCGACAGGGTAGCAACTGACCTTGAGCTGGGTCGAGTTGAGCAGATAGCCGGTGCGTAGATTGAAACGCAGACCGTGAGCACAGCACTGGATCACCTCCCCTTCCAGCCGACCACCGCACAGGGACGCCCCCTGATGGGGACAGCCGTCATCGATGGCGTGGAACTGCCCGGCAACGTTGAACAGCGCCAGGCTTTTGCCCTCCGCCTCGATCAAGACACGCTGGCCAGGGGTTGGTACGCGCCCGACCGGAACGGCGATGCGTTTTTCTTTCATAAATAGATCTCTACTTTCACGATTATGTTCATGTCCGGGCCTCCGTGCTTTGGGTACCGACGTCAGACTCGCAAGCAACAGACGGCTGCGGATCACTTTCCAGCCTGGCGATGTCTTTATGATAGTGGCGCTTAGCATAGAAGAAGATGGCGGCCACCACGATACTGATCAGAGGCACCAGCCGGAAAGCATTATCCAGACCTATGAGGTCGGAGACCCTTCCTGTGACGAAGGGGCCAGGGGCCAGCCCGAGTAGATTGTTGGCCAGGGTCAGGGTGGCAAAAGCCGTGCCATGCACGCTGGCGCTGGTCAGGTTAGCAACCATGGCACCCGCCGGGCCCGAGGTGCCGGTGGCGATGAACATACCGAGGCAGATCAGGACCAGTTGGAGGATGCCGATCGGCAGGGCGAATGCCAGTGATAGCAGAGCGCAACTGCTGAGGCTGTAGAAGATGGCCAGGCTTATCTTGCGATCCGGCCGATCCCGGCACAGTTTGTCGCTCAGAATACCGCATAGGATCATGCCAGCACCGCTGAACAGCACGATGATAGCGGCGATACTCCCCGCCTTTTCCGTGCCCATATCGTAATAACGATTGAGATAGCTCGGCATCCATACGATGACGGTCCCCCCGACAAACAGCTGCAAGCCGCTGCCAACATAGGCCGAAATCACGGAGCGACTAGAATAGAGGGTTCGCAACGACTTGCTGTAAACCTCGGGGGCAGGACGCGCTACGCCACGTGCTGGTGAGATGCGTGTTTCCTTGACGATGATAGGATAGATCGCCGCCAGCAACAGGCCAAACAACGCCATGCCAGCGAAGGCCGGGCGCCAGCCCATCAGATGGGCCAGAAAGCCCCCGGAGGCCATACCCAGTACAGAGCCAAACATGCCTCCGGAGATGAAGGCGGCTGACAGGGTGGCCCGCATACTCCGTGGGAAGACGGAGACCACCACGGCGATACCGACGCTGCCATAGGCGGCCTCCCCCACGCCGACCAGTAAACGGGCGATGAACATCTCTTCGTAATTCTGGGCCACGGCACAGCCCAGGGTCGCCAGACTCCACAGCATGGCCATCAGCGTCAGGCTCTTCACCCGGCCGAAGCGATCCGCCAGCAGGGAGAGCGGGAAAGTCAGCAACCCGACCATCAGCGCCACGATGCCGCTGAGCAGGCCAAGTTGCGTATCTGTGAGTGCCCATTCTCCTTTGAGCATTGGGAAGACAGCGTTGAGCACCTGACGCGACATATAGTCGGAGATCAGCAGTCCAAAGGTCAGCGCAAAGACGACCCAGGCATAACGACGCGGAACGGTAACCTTGCTCGCGTCGTCATCGTTGTTGATATGATACGTAGCCATACAGTCCCTCATTCATCTGCCCGCACCGCATAGCGCTCAGGACAGCAACCTTTTTGCCAACCGAACTTGTCAGGCTGCCCCATCCGCGGTGGAGGGGCGGCCCATCTCGTTTAGCCGCGTTGCGGCACGCCTTTCTGGCCCGCCTTGCGATTCGGCGCCATGCCGTTAGCCTGCAGGGTCTGTTCGATGCTGTCGTACTGGACGCCGATACGATAGATAGCGCGAGCTTCCTTGCCGTTCGCCACCTCGCGACCCAGCTCGTGCGCCACCCGCACGCACTGTTGGATCTGCTCGACCGAACTCATACGCTGACCGTGCTGGCCAATGATGGTGTCCTCAATGCCGCAGCGCGGGTGCAGACCCATGGCCATCGCCATCATGTTGAACGGCAGCACGTTCTTGAGCAGGGATTCAGCGGTCAGGGTGCAACCATCAGGCGCGCGCTGGACGAAGTTCATGAAGTTGTACGGATTGGGGCCATCGAAACCGCCACCGATGCCAATCCAGGTCAGATTGAGCGGGCCCATGTAGATACCCTTGCGCACGAGGCGCTCCAGGGTCTCGAAGGCATGCATGCCGGTCAACTGGAAGTGTGGCTGGATGCCATGGGCCTGTAGGCGTCTGAGGTGCTCTGCCACCCAGGCAGGACCCGCCGGGACCGTCATCTCGCTGTAAGCGGCCTGCAAGGCCGGGTTGGCCAGGGAAGTGCCTTCCAGGTATTCCGGATAGAGCAGCTCCATAATGTTCATCTGGGTGGTGTTAATGGCGACCGTGACCTGATCGGGCTTCGGCGTCAGTTCGGCCAGCATGTGGCGGGTGTCGTCTGACAGCCACTTGGCCGCCTCGCCATCACTTTCCGGGGCGAAGGAAATGGAGCCGCCGACCTGAATTATCATGTCCGGCACGGCTTTGCGCACCCCGGCGATAAGTTCGTTGAACTTGGACAGGCGCTTGGAGCCTGTACCGTCCAATTCACGCACATGCAAGTGCAGCACGGTCGCACCGGCTTCGTAGCAATCCACCGCCTTCTGGATCTGCTCCCCCATGGTGACCGGGATGTCTTCCGGGAAGTCTTGCGGCGCCCACTCAGGGCCGTAAGGGGCCACGGTGATCACGACCTTTTCCATATTCTCCGGGTGCAGGGAATCGTCAAAAAATTGCATCTATTCTCTCCTGGCATAGTAGGGTTTTGATGAGTCGTTGATTCACCCGGGCGACGTCGCCCAGGTGGAGGTGCAATCTAGAAGGGCTTGTCGCCCATGATCCCAGCCCGCTCCATCTTGCGGTGGCTGGGCGGGTAGTCCATGGCGGCGTAGTGCTGGGTGCTGCGGTTGTCCCAGATGGCGATGCTGCCGGACTGCCAGCGCCAGCGAACCTGGTATTCAGGAAGGTAGGCCTGGCTTATCAGATAGCGCAGCAGATCGCTGCCGCCCATGGTGTAGTCCTGCCCGTAGCGAACATGCTGCGGGGTGTGGTAGTTGCTGAAGTGCGTGGTGAAGGCGTTGACGAACAGGATCTTCTCATCCGTCTCCGGATGGGTACGCACCACCGGGTGCTCCGCGTCCGGGAACTGCGCCTTGAGCGCCAGCCGTTTCTCGATGGGGGTGGCCGCCCCGAAGCTGGACTCCAGACTATGGTAGGCACGCAAGCCTGCGATCTTCTGTTTCACGTCTTCCGGCAGGTACTGCCAGGCCACCACCATGTTGGCCCAGAGCGTATCCCCACCCACTGGCGGACTCTCGACGCAGCGCAACACACACCCCATCGGGGGTTTCTCGCGCCAGGTCGCATCGGTGTGCCAGGCATTTTCATAGCGCTCGTTCGCCACTTCTGGCGTCTTGTAGATACGAACCAGACCTGGATGGTCCGGGTCACTGCCTGCCACCGGATGATCCTCCAGTTCGCCAAACATTCGCGCGAAGGCGACGTGCTCGGCACGGCTGATATCCTGCTGGCGCAGGAACAGGACTCGATGTCTGAGCAGTTGCGCGCGGATCTCTGCGAACAAGCCAGCATCATGAATGGCATCGGCCAGACGAACACCGATCAGCTCAGCGCCGATATGGTAGGTCAGTTGTTCTACACGCATGTCATGCCCCCTGGATGACAAAGACAGATGAGCCTGTGGTCTTGCGCGATTCGAGATCGCTGTGGGCCTTCACCGCATCCTGCAGCGCATATTTTTGATTGATATCAATCCGGATCCGCCCGCTGCCGACGTGGTCGAATAGCTCGGCGGCCAGCGCCGCCTTCTCGGCCGGATCGGCAATATAGTCGGCCAGCGCCGGGCGGGTCAGACAGAGCGACCCTTTCATCGCCAGCAACACAGGATCGAACGGCGGGATGGGACCGGACGCGGTGCCGACGCAGACCATCAGACCGCGACGCTTGAGCGAGTCCAGCGACCCCATGAAGGTACTCTTGCCAACGCTGTCGAATACCACGTTGACGCCGACGCCCTCGGTCAGGGTACGCACGCGCTGGGCCACATCTTCATGGCTATAGTTGATGGTGTAATCGCAGCCATGGTCACGGGCGATCTCGGCCTTGGCCTCGCTGGAGACGGTGCCGATCACAGTCAGGCCGAGCAGTTTGGCCCACTGGGCGACGATGAGGCCGACGCCACCTGCGGCGGCGTGCAGCAAGATGGTATCGCCGGGCTTGAAGTCATAGATACGGCGCATCAGATAAGCCGAGGTCAGCCCACGCATGGTCATCGCGGCGGCCGTCTCAAAGGTGATGTGGTCGGGCAACTTGATAAGCGGGGCGGCTGGGATCAGTCGCTCAGTCGCATAGGCGCCGAGGGTATTGAGAAAACCGGTGTAGGTGACACGATCGCCCACCGCCACGTTAGTCACCCCGGCGCCGATAGCCTCCACCACCCCGGCCGCCTCGACACCCATACCACTCGGCATCGGGATCGGGTAAGTACCATTGCGGAAATAGGTGTCGGCGTAGTTCAGGCCGACGGCGACCTGACGCAGACGAACCTCGCCCGGGCCAGGCTCTCCGACCGTGACGTCTTCGTAGCGCAGAACCTGCGGTCCCCCAGTCTCATAAAAGCGTACGGCTTTGGCCATCTCTGTTCTCCAACTCGTCTTTGATGTGAGCAAAATGCCTCGAACTGAATTGAATCTAGGAGATGACGTAAACCTACGCTTTTCATCCGGCGACAGCCGCTTTTCATCTCGTGACTATCGCCCTGAATTCATTGTCTTAGCGGGAGGGAAACCACCAAAACTGACTTCGTGTTACCGCCTTGCGACAGTTTTCCTTGCCCCAGGGACAACCGTCAAAATGGTTTTTTTAAAAGGCAATCGTTTGAATTTGATAAAAAAAGACAAGGCGGGCCATAAGTTCGTTGGCGGCGAACGGTATTGACTGGTCACTGGAGTGCGCCGCCGACAGGATCTTCACCGAGGGCGGCATAGAATGGATGCATAGGTTGCGTAGGGGCAATATCAGTATCCGCGCGGGGAGGGTGAGTCCCCGGCTGAACACTCAAATGCTTTCCTTCCCGTCGCTGATTTCGATTTCCCGGATCAGCCGCTTGTTGATCTTACCAACACTGGTTTTGGGAATATCCGCGACTATCCGGATCTGCCGGGGGATAGCCCATTTATTGATGCGTCCGCTGTCGACGAACCCTTGCAGATGCGCCGCTATGGCCTGCGGCTCCAGGAACTCCCCTTCCTTGCAAACCACCAGCGCCAGGGGGCGTTCTCCCCACTGCTCATCCGGGATCCCGATAACGGCCACCGATCTGACCGCCGCGTGGGAGCTGATGAGACTCTCCAGCGTCAGCGAGCTTATCCACTCCCCGCCCGTCTTGATCACGTCTTTGATGCGATCCTTGATCTCTACTATCCCATGGGGATCGATCGAGGCCATATCGCCGGTATGTAGCCAACCGCCGCTCCATAGCTCAGCTCCTTTTTCGGGTTCCTTCAGATACCCCTGAGTCAACCAGGGTGCTCGTACCACTATCTCGCCCAGCGCCTCGCCATCCTGCACCACCTCCCGACCTTCGCCATCGACGATGCGCAGATCCACCAGCGGGACGGGCAGACCTGTGCGGATCCGCAGGGGCAGTTGCTCCTCCATGGGCAGGGTCAGCTCTGCATCGCTCAGGTGGGTCAGACAGAGGAGTGGGCAGGTCTCCGACATGCCATAGCCTGCGTGGATACGTATGCCCTTGCGGTGTGCCTGCGTCGCCAGCCCGAGAGACAGCGCACTGCCGCCCAGCAGCATCTTCCATCCCGACAGGTCGGTCTGCGCGCTTTCGCCGCACTCGAGGATCATCTGCAAGATGGTCGGCACACAGTGCGAGAAGGTCACCCCCTCGTCGCGATAGAGACGTACCAGCTTGTTGGGTTCGTAACGACCGGGGTAGACCTGTTTTACCCCCAGCATCGTCGCCACATAGGGGGCGCCCCAGGCGTGGACATGAAACATGGGGGTGATCGGCATGTAGACATCGTTCGAACGCAGCAGCGACTGCCCTTCGTTAGCCGCCAGAGTTCCCAGTTCGTTGAGAGTGTGCAGCACCAGTTGGCGATGGCTGAAGTAGACGCCCTTGGGGTCGCCCGTGGTGCCCGTGGTGTAGAACAGGGTGGCCATCGAGTTTTCATCGAAATCGGGGAAGTCGAAGTGATCCCCTGCCGCAGCCAGCAGGGTCTCATATTCCCCCAGCACCGGCAGACTGGTCTCCTTCCCCCCGTCGTCACTGAGCTGGATGTAGCCCCGAACCGTGGTCAGCGTCTCCGCCAGCGACTCAATCACCGGCAAGAAGTCGTCGTGCACCAGCACCAGGTGATCCTCGGCATGATTCATGGTGTAGGCAAGTTGATCCGCCGAGAAGCGGACGTTGACCGTGTGCAGCACGGCACCCATCATGGGCACGGCGAAGAAACACTCAAGGGCGCGATGGCTGTCCCAGTCCAGCAGAGCGACGGTGTCACCGGGCTTAACACCGGCCGTGGTCAGCATGTTTGCCAGACGGTGGATACGTTGTCTGAGGGTGCGATAGTCGTAACGCAGCTTATCGGCGTAGACGATTTCTCGCTCGGGGTGATAACGCCCGCCCGACAGCAGCAGGCTCTTGATCAGCAACGGATAAGCATGGGCTCCCTGCGCTGACGGTATGATTCTTGTCTTCACCATGCAGGTGACTCCCTGGCGCATTATCTGCTCGGTAAGATTGCAATGGCAGAGGAAGGTTAACCTCTGCCCTCTGGACAGGAAGCTGGCGGCTCACTGCCCAACCCGCTTCCCTGAATATCAATAGTCGCTGAACATGAGCCTCAGGTGTCTAGGCGACGCACCAGATCCAGCCCCTGTGGCCAGGGACCGAAGCCGCTCGCCGGATTGAGGTGGCCCACGGAGCCCAACTCAACAACATCGCTGCCCCAGTCGGTCGCCATGGCACGCACCGCGTCGGCGCTGGCCAGGGGATCGTTGTTGCTGAGGGCCACCAGGCTGGGAAACGGCAACCGCGTGCGCGGTAACGGGCACCATCCACCGGCCTGCAAGGTCTCCTTGCTCGGGTATTGGGCCGGCCAGTTGGCGTTAAGATCCGGGGGAGTGACCAGCAGGGCGCCTTTGATTTGGTGCTGATGCTGCTGCGCCCAGTGCACCGTCATCAATACACCGGCACTGTGCGCCACCAGGATAACCGGGCCGTCGATCTGCGCCAGTTCCTGTGCAATGGCCCCGACACGAGCCCGGCAATTGAGCTTATCCTGGGTCAGAGGAGACACTGAACGCACCCTGGCCAGACTGGCCGCCAGATGCGTCTGCCAGTGTTCCGCCACATGCTCGCGCAATCCGGGGACGATCAGCACTGTCGCCCTGGTATGTAATTTATCCATATGACTTTCCTTACTCTCCATACGGGTCCGGCTAAGGGCCAGCGCCTCGGGAGCAACACTAAAGCCCCAACTTTCACGTTGCTTTACTTTTGACGTCATCGATTTTTCATTTTACGACACTGGCAAACAAGACTACGGCCCGCGCCTGCCTACCCCACTTCCCCAAATAAGTGAAGCATCTATGTTGCAAAATACAACCATAAAACTTTCAATTTTGTTACATGACTGCTAAGTAAATGCTAACCAATTATTCACGACACAGATTAATAACTTAAGGAAGCTGCACTATGACTGTCTTAGCCAGAGCCGCCATCCTCACCAATTATCTGGACGTCACCCGTCAACTCGGTCTCAATACCCAGCACTTATTAGCGCAGGTGGGGCTTAGTACATCCATCCTGGGGATGCCCAATCAACGCATCCCCGTCTCTACCGCCATCAAGCTGATCGAGCAGTCTGCCCTCGTCAGCGGATGCGATACCCTGGGCCTACGGATGGCGGAACATCGTCATCTGTCGGACTTTGGCGAGATAAGTCTGCTGCTCAGCCACCTGCCCACCCTGCGTGATGCGCTGCAGGGGATAGTGCAGTATCGCCAGCTGTGCAATGACTCGCTGGCAATCTACATCGAGGAGGCGGGTAAGATGGTCATCATTCGCGAGGAGGTGATCACCGACATCCCCACCGCGTCACGCCATGCCAGCGAGCTGGCGGTCGGTGTTATGTACCGCTTCTGCGCCGCTCAGGTCGGTGTTGGCGCAAACTGGCGTCCTATCAGCGTCAATTTCACTCATCCTGCGCCGACGGATCTCTCCGTCCACAAACGCATATTCGGTTGCAAGGTGGAGTTTGGCAGCGAATTCAATGGAATTGTCTGTCAGGCTGCCGATCTGGACATCGCCAACCCGCTGGCCAATAAGGCCATGGCTCTCCACGCGCGCAACTACCTCGACTCCCTGCTGGTGGAAAACCACCAGTCCCTGATGTTCGACGTGCGCAAGTCGATCTACCTGCGTCTGCCGATGGGGCGCGCCACCATAGAGCAGATCTCCCGTACCCTGGGGATGAATGTGCGTACCCTGCAACGCCATCTGGAAGAGAGCGGCGCCACCTTCAGCGAGCTTATCAATGATGTGCGACGCGACCTGGTGATCCGTTACCTGCAGAATCCAGGCTACTCCCTTGGTCACATCGCCGACATGCTCGGCTACTCCATGCCCAGCTCCTTCACGCGCTGGTTCAGTGCCCAGTTCGGTATGCCTCCCGCGACCTGGCGCTCTCGCCACAGCAAAGTCCCCAGGGCCATCCAGACAGCTACGGAATGTTTATATTCATCACCTGAATAACAGCGACGGATAATGACGAAACGCGAAAAGACCGCAGCCGTAAACCTGCGCAAGAAGCGGATACGGCATGTCGGTCTGGATTAGGATTTTGGAATTAGCGCTGAGAGTGGGATCTATCAATACTGGCTCGTAAGCGGGTTTGTTCTCGCAGCGGTTGTAATACCCTTCCTGATGCGTTATTTCCCGCCATATTGTGCCGACTCTCTCGGCTAAGCTGGATACAGAATGAGTTGCCGATTTTTGCTCGCCACGCAGACCCGGTTACGCCCTTCCCGTTTCGCGCGGTAAAGCGCCTGATCGGCTCTGTCAAGCGTCGCCTGGAAACCCTCACTGGCGTTCAGTTCATCAGGCGTCATCTGTGCAAGACCAAAACTTGCCGTGAATTGAATCTTACGGCCATGGAAATTCACCTCCTGACGCGCGAAATTGATACGGATGCGTTCGGCCACCTCTTCGGCGTATTCAGGTTCTGTAAATGGCATCACCACAACAAACTCTTCACCGCCAAGTCGGGCGACAATATCATTTCCCCGTACCAATCCCGGTAATATTTGCCCTACACACCGGAGTACCTCATCTCCCCCACTGTGACCGAAGTTGTCATTGATCCTTTTGAAATAGTCCAAATCGATGTTCAGCACACACAATGATTGTCGCTGATGGCTCACCACACGACAGATATTCCGGACTTGTTCGTCAAAATAGCGGCGGTTTGCCAAACCGGTCAGAGGATCACGCAGAGCGTCTTTGACAAGTTGCGCCCGTTGCAGGGAATTCGCATGCATATAATTCAACAATGACCACTGCGTTATGATGATGGCAATAAGCGCCATGACCGAACAAAAGACCTGCAAATACCAGCCATGAAGGATCTCATGTTCCGCAAGTCCCGCAGCCATCACCCATTTATGATGACTCAAATTGAGGAATACCCCCATGCGTGGGGTACCGTCAATAGGCGATATATATTGATTGGTCTGAGCCGAATCGGAGGAATATTTCATGACCTCCTTGAGGTAAGGGTAGAAATGAAGCGGACCCGCTGTAACACCGGCTCCCACGCGGGTGAGCTGAATATAATTATCACGATCCAGCACAACCATTGCCCCACCGGAGCCGAGATAAAAACCTTTATCGTTGAGTTTTCGGAATATCTCTACCATTGAATCGGCATCGAAATATCCAACAACACCCCCAAGGAAGTTTCCTTTGATGTCACGGATAGCATGGTACATCACAAACCCGTGGAGATTGGGATCCGCTCCATCACTCTGCCAGTAAAACAGGCTGTCATTCTCTTTACTGTAGCGCAGTTGCTTAAACAGAGGGCTATCGCGAAAGCTGGCCTGCGCGATAGTCGATGCGCTAAGTGCGTTTTCCAGCGGGAAAAGCGCACGCTGAGCAACAAAGTCGCCCTTCTCATCGAACACGATCACACCATCGAGCCAGTCTTGTTTCAGCTCTTCATCAAGAAACCGATTGGTATTTTCAGACGTAACGGTGTGATTCAGCAACAAAGCATTGCCGATAAGACGTACCTGATACCCCATCGCATCCAGACTGGTTTCGAAACGCTCGGCTTCCAATAAAATAGTATTCCGCAGAATACGGGCAGCCTCACCCATAATATATGTATATTGATAATAAAGATGCCCGGCAAGAATTGCCGTTTGCACAAAAATAAACAGCAGAAGTAAACCCCGCTTTGCGGCCAGGCTAAGATGGCCACAGTATGAGGCAATTTTTCCGTACGGCACGCGCTTTCCTGATCAATAGGGCTAATTGTAGAGACAATTGGTCTGTAATACATTCACTGAAACTATTTATTCAGCTGATATTTGCTTCTCATTACCGGATATATTTCGTCTGTTCTGATGATATTCCCAACGCGCCGTTAAGATTTCTTTTTGTTCATGGGTCATATTACCGGTCACAGCAGCAAGTGAAATATAGGTGCCGTTGGTTTCCATCATCACCATACTTCTGGCAATAAAATCTAACCCTGTGAAAGTAAAGGCACTGTCAAATTTTGAAGGCGATATACTGGCCATACAGATGGTTTCCTAATGAAAGATTCACATAATGTTTCAAATTATTACCATTACACTCAAAATACTCAACACACACAAAAGCAGAGTTAAACGCTGAGCCATGATAAAAAACATCATCAATCTAAAAACAGAAACCTGATAGTGAAGATGAAAGCATTAGTACCGAGAGTAAACACAGTTTTTTACGTCAATCATTGCCTATCGTTTAATGATTTAGCATTTTTCATTAGTCACAATTATTCTCTCCCGTCATTTTTAATGCCTATTTTTACCGCATGATTTTATTCAACTATTTAATTACGGCTGCGCATTGTGGCGAGACATGCCCCAGGCCTGCGGCTTTGTAAAGGTTCGGGGTATGCAAAACACACCCACACTGTGCATGTCAGATAAACGCGTAGCCCCCTGACGGGTCTTTTGCCCATCTCACAGGGAAAAGGAAAAACATCCGACAAAAAATTCTGTTTCAGGTGCATCCATTTTGGCTTTTGCATCGTCTCTCCAGTAAACCCACACCGCTACTGGAGTTCTCATGAAATATAAGTACCTGATCCTTTCAATGCTGTTACCCGGTTTTACGGCTTTTTCTGCCTCACCGCTTACCGATCCTTCCATTCAGCATCAGCCTCAGGATGGCGTAATAAAAGTCTATGGACCGGGTGGTCCGCACTCTGCGCTGCAAAAAGCCGCCAGCGCCTGGTCGAAACAATCAGGCGTTAACGTTGCGATCATCTATGGACCGGAAAGTAAATGGAGCAAAGAGGCGCAGCACGATGCCGATCTTATTTTCGGCTCTTCCCAGCAGTCGATGACCGCTTTTCTGGAAACGTATGCCTTTATTCAAAGTAAGGATGTACAGCCCCTCTATTTACAGCGCTCGGTGATTGCGGTGAAACCGGGAAATCCTAAAGACATCAGGGGAATTAACGATCTACTGAACAAAGACGTCGGCATCGTGGTCACCGAAGGTGCAGGGGTCTACAACACCTCCGGAACCGGAGTCTGGGAGGATATCGCCGGACGTACCGGCCAGCTTGCTGATATCAAAAACATCCGCAGCAAAATTATTGCGTTTGAAAAAGGCAGCGGCGCGGCATTTAAGGCATTTCAGCAACCCCAGGCCGATGCCTGGATAACCTGGAGCGACTGGCCTCTCGCGCACCCCGATCAGGCCACTCTGGTCGAGATAGAACCCGAGCGGCGGATCTATCGGGATATGAATATCGCTGTCGCGAAAAATGCCGATCCGCAGATCCAGGATTTCGTCCGTTACCTGAGCTCCCCGGAGGCGAGCAAAATTTTTGCTCATGAAGGCTGGATGCAATAACCCGTTAGAAAATTCCGTCTACAATCAATCAACAGGAAACAGCTATGAACAAATTCATCTGGAGTGTGATGTTAGCAGGAACCACCTGTGCCGTGCAGGCCGCAGATATCGCCGTACATGATACGTCACTTGGAAAGGTGTATACCAACAAAGAGAGCATGACGCTCTATACCTTTGATAAAGACGCTAACGGCATGTCCGTTTGCGACGCGGAGTGCAGCAAAAACTGGCCGCCGCTGCGGGTCACGGAAAAGATGTCGCCCGCGATCGATGGGCTTGAAGCCATCAAGCGAGAGGATGGCACCCAACAATGGGCACTCAACGGTAAACCGCTCTACCGCTGGGTAAAAGATATGAAACCCGGCGATACCACTGGCGCGGGGGTCAAAAACGTCTGGCAGCTGGCGCGCGCCGACGAAACGCCAGTCCGGGTGTATTCGACAAAAACAGGCCGTATTCTGGTGAACGCCGAAAACATGACGCTTTACACCTTTGATAAAGATCAGAATGGCATCCCGGTCTGCTATGACGATTGCGCGGAAAAGTGGCCGCCAGTGATTGTCGGGGCAAGTGCAAAATTAACGCCGCCATTCAGTTCCACCGCTCGCCGGGACGGCCAGCGGCAGTTGCGTTATAACAACATGCCACTCTATCTCTGGAAACAGGATCGTGCCCCAGGCGACACCACCGGAGATAACGTCAAAAACGTGTGGCATATCATCTCCATTACTCAATAAGGCATTGCGTGGACATTGATAAGGAAGAGATCCGCACACTTTTTTCGCGGATCATGCTGCAGGACAGAGAAGCCTTTACCACCCTTTATCAACGCACCAGCGGGTATTTATATACCCGCATTTTACTTATCGTGAGAGACAGGGCGATAGCTGCTGATTTGCTCCAGGAGGGCTATATAAAAATCTGGCACGGTAAACTCCGTTCACCGATTGACGCTCCCTGGGCATGGCTATGCCAGGTCATGCGCAACCAGGCGATTGACCACATCCGACAACACGGCAGACGCGGTGAAACAGCGCTGTTGGGTCAGGAAGACAACCTCATTGCGCCACCGCCGCAACAGGAGAAAGAACGTCGGCTCACCGACTGCCTTTCCCGACTGGAAGCAGAGAAACGCAGCGCCATCGTCCTCGCCTGGTATCACGGTTTTTCACACCCCGAAATTGCCAGCCATCTCAGTGCGCCGCAGGGCACGATCAAATCCTGGATCCGCCGGGGTCTCAGCGAGTTAAAACAATGCCTCAGCCAATAACCCCTTCCCGCTATCGTCATCCGCAGATCCGCGAGCATCTCGCCAGTCAATATCTGCTGGGTGTCCTGTCTCCACTTGCCAGACGGCGGTTTGAAAGCCTTCTGGAACTGGATCCTTCTTTATGGGAGGCGGTGGAACAATGGCAGCAGCACCTGGATGCTCGCAGTCCCCCTGTCGCACATCCCCCGGCACGCGTCTGGCGCAATATACAGGCGTCAATGGACAGAGGCGCATCGTCGCGCGGGTTAAAACACTGGCTGCGTAATGCAGGGTGGCTGGCTGCAGGGGCGCTACTGATGTTTATGACGCTGACGCCGGTAACGCAGCAAATAAAGCCCGTAAGTTATCTGGCGATGATGTCGTCCCCGGAGTGTCGGGATTGTTTTGTCCTGCTGGCATTCCAGGGAAGTAAACCCGGACAGTCCAGCATTCGTGTGCAATACAGCGCGCACAGCGACCCGTCAGCGTTTAAGCAGGCAACGTTGTGGATGCGCGACAAAACCAGCGGCCAGTTGGTGTACCTTGCCCCGATGACGCAGTTGCAGGATTTGCACTATCTGACGCCCGGTGAATGGAAGCAGTTGAAAAACAGTGATCAACTGATCGTCAAAGATAACGAAGGCACGTTGTTTTCCGGCAAATGTCTCACACTTTAGCCCGGCTACTTTCGGAAAACCCAACGTTTCCGTCGGTCAGGGGGACGTTAGGAAAATGAGGAATAATCGGCAAAACTGAACAATACGCTATTTTACATCTGGTTTATCCAAATTAAGTGCCAGACCAGGCTGGCACTTAACACATGAAAATAAGTAAAATGTTTAGAATAAGCTTAGGTTATTATTCAATTTTATTTACCTGGAGGAGGTTGTCTGCTTTTATCGCCTGTCGTACCCGACCATTAATTGGATCATCAACCCACAGGCCGGAGAGAGAAAAAGAAAAAAGCCGGTCACCATTTCTGCTCCCCCGGTCAACCACCAGGTGAAGTAGTATATTAAGATTGCAAGCGTAATCATTCCGATAAAAGAAGAAATGGCTGAAACGGTCCCTAAAACCTGACCAATATAACCGCTTACGGCTACAATACTTATCGCAAGAAACATCAATAAATAGATCATAGCGTTACCTCCTGTGGGCGGTGCTGCTTCCCGTATAGCTTTACATTCCTTACCGTTTATACTTTAAGTTATACCTTATAAAAGAACCGCGTGTATAACATTCGCCTCACAATTTGGCCCCCTGCTCTCATCGTGCTTTTCGGTATCAAAAAGCATTTAAAACATAGAATTAAAATTAAACACTTTCCCCTCTCACAACCCGAAAAAACTTTACGTTTCTTGTGTAAGATTTTATAGCAGGTTCTAATCCTAAAATGGTATATTATATGGGCAAGCATTCATGCCCCTCGTGGTTTTGTCCTGACTCAGCTTTACACTCTTTACAGGAACCATTGTCGTACATGATGGCCTAAGTAAAAGTGTACCGCTGCAGACCAGAAATCTTCTGCGATACAACCTCCCGTATCTATTGAAGGTGCTTATGTTCCCAACAAGCAAATTTTCACGCGCATTCCTGCATCCACGCTACTGGCTCACCTGGTTTGGTGTCGGTGTGCTCTGGTTGTTGGTGCAATTGCCTTATCCCGTTTTATGCTTTTTGGGGACCCGAACCGGCAAGCTGGCGCGCCCATTTTTAAAACGTCGCGAATCTATCGCCCGTAAAAATCTTGAACTCTGCTTCCCAAAATTATCGCCGGAAGAGAGAGAGACCATGATTGCAGAGAACTTTCACTCTCTCGGCATGGCGCTGCTCGAAACGGGCATGGCCTGGTTCTGGCCTGACAAACGCGTACGCAAATGGTTTGATGTCGAAGGCATGGATAACCTGCTGCGCGCTCAGGCGCAAAACAAGGGTGTCATGGTCGTCGGCGTTCACTTTATGTCTCTGGAGCTGGGCGGTCGCGTCATGGGACTTTGCCAGCCGATGATGGCAACCTACCGTCCGCATAATAACCTGTTAATGGAATGGATTCAGACGCGCGGACGTATGCGCTCTAATAAAGCGATGATCGGCAGAAACAATCTGCGTGGCATCGTCAGTGCGCTGAAAAAAGGCGAAGCCGTATGGTTTGCGCCCGACCAGGATTATGGACGTAAAGGCAGCTCATTTGCTCCCTTCTTTGCAGTCAAAAATGTTGCCACCACTAACGGGACGTATGTGCTTTCCCGTCTGTCAGGTGCCGCCATGCTGACCGTCACCATGGTGAGAAAAACCGATAACTCAGGATACCGTCTGTTCATCTCGCCTGAAATGGAAGGTTACCCAACCGAAGAGCACCAGGCTGCCGCCTACATGAACAAGATCATCGAAAGAGAGATCATGCGCGCACCTGAACAATATCTCTGGATCCACCGTCGGTTTAAAACCCGCCCGCAGGGTGAAGCTTCCCTCTATATTTAGAAAGAAAGGCCGTATGGCCTTTCTTTTTTTCTGCCTTGTTTATGCTCCGCCCCTGCCATCCAGACCACGCTGACATCACGCCATGTAGTGTGGCTTTTGCGTAAAAATAACCATAATTACAGCAAGGTAAAGCAGGCGTTATCCGATCAAAACTCACGTCGCTGATTGACCATTTATTACCGCCAGAAATTAAACTGTCGTCGAATCACGACACTTGTAAGTTACTAAAAGTAAATAAAAAAATGCCTCTTGTCTCGCCTCATTTTTAGGCGTACATTAGCGCCGTCTGGAGCAATGAAGCACAGAATTCTGAGGTGATGCCGCAGACGAAACGGGGAACATTCTCAGTTTCATTCGGTCTGGCACCAGCTCTCTATAATCAGGTGAGTTTAAGTTCATTTAGGCGTACATGAAGTTACGCGGAGAGATGAAACGTGAAATATTTCTTTATGGGCATTTCATTTATGGTCATCGTTTGGGCCGGTACTTTTGCCCTGATGATCTAAAAACAAAAATGCAGCAAAAAAACAGGAGCCCATTGGCTCCTGTTTTGCTTTTCTACTCTTCGCTTTCCGGCGTGGATTTCGCACTCGTTGGCAATACGCCATCAGCACGGAACATGGCTTTGATGCCTCTGATTGCCTGACGAATACGATCGCGGTTTTCAATCAGCGCAAAACGCACATGAGTATCCCCGTAATCACCAAAACCAATTCCCGGCGAAACACAGACTTTGGCGTCTTTCAGCAACTTTCTGGCAAATTCCAGCGAGCCCATTGCGGCATACTGCTCAGGAATTTTGGCCCACACGTACATGGATGCTTTCGGCATCTCAACCATCCAACCCGCTTCATGTAACCCTTTCACCAACACATCGCGGCGACGCTTATACTGCTCAGCAATATCGCGCACGCACTGCTGGTCGCCCTCCAGTGCCGCAATCGCAGCGACCTGTAACGGCGTAAACGTACCGTAGTCGTGATAGCTCTTAATGCGCGCCAGCGCGCTGACCAGCGTAGCGTTTCCGACCATAAAGCCAATGCGCCAGCCTGCCATATTGTAGCTTTTCGAGAGGGTAAAAAATTCAACGGCCACATCACGCGCCCCTGGCACCTGCATGATCGACGGCGCTTTCCAGCCGTCATAAACAATATCGGCATAGGCCAGGTCGTGGACCACCAGCACATCATAGCGTTTTGCCAGCGCGACCACTTTCTCGAAAAACGAGAGTTCAACGCACTGTGCGGTTGGGTTAGAGGGGAATCCGAGGATCATCATCTTCGGTTTCGGATAGCTTTCACGAATAGCACGCTCCAGCTCAGTAAAGAAATCAATACCTTCTACCAACGGTACAGAACGTACCTGTGCTCCGGCAATGACGGCGCCATAAATATGAATGGGATAGCTTGGATTCGGCACCAGTACCGTGTCGCCATGATCGAGCGTCGCCAGCATCAGGTGCGCCAGCCCCTCTTTCGAACCAATGGTCACAATGGCTTCCGTTTCCGGATCAATCTCCACATCGTAGCGTTCCTGATACCAGCGGGAAATCGCCCGACGTAAACGCGGGATGCCTCGGGAGGTCGAATAACCGTGCGTATCCGGGCGCTGGGCCACGGTGCACAGTTTTTCGACGATATGAGGTGGCGTGGCGCCATCCGGGTTCCCCATGCTGAAGTCGATAATATCTTCGCCGCGCCGACGCGCAGCCATTTTCAATTCAGCAGTAATGTTGAAAACATAGGGAGGGAGACGATCAATACGCGTGAAGCGACGTTCTGGACGAGAGTCAGCCATAATATCCTCAAATTAACGTGAGCGCCCGGACCGTCCGAGCGACGCTGCCACAAAGGTGGCACGCTTAGAAAATAGCCTGAAAAAAAACCGTCTGTCGAGGGAAAAACGAAAATAATGTTGGCCATTAAAAAGAGGAACAATGAACAACAAAACCTGAATATCAAAAACACCTTTAACGACAAACCACCATCATTTAATTAACATATTGACATCAATGTAATTACACAAAAAATTCGCACCACCGGGTGATCTACTGTCAATTAACTGGATGAATATCAATCCCCTTTTAATATTATGGTTTTTCCTCATTAGAGAGGACTTCCCGGTACGCTGGTCAAGCGGGCTCAGGTTACCTATCATAGGGGTTTAATCCTTTCGCAAGAGTCACCCGTGCACGAAATATTCAACATGCTGCTGGCGGTATTCGATCGGGCAGCGCTGATGCTGTTCTGTCTTTTTTTCCTCATTCGTATCCGTCTGTTCCGCGAACTGTTGCACAAGTCAGCACACTCCCCAAAAGAGCTGCTCGCCGTCACCGCCATCTTTTCCATGTTTGCGCTGTTCAGCACCTGGTCCGGCGTTCCCGTGGAAGGTTCACTGGTCAATGTGCGCATTATCGCCGTCATGTCAGGCGGAATTCTGTTTGGCCCGTGGGTAGGTATCATTACGGGGGTGATCGCAGGTATCCATCGCTATCTCATTGATATCGGAGGCGTCACCGCCATACCGTGTTTTATCACCAGCATTCTGGCAGGCTGCATTGCAGGATGGATTAATCGCAAGATCCCCAAAGCGCAGCACTGGCGGGCGGGTATTTTAGGCGGTGTGTTATGTGAAACGCTGACCATGATCCTGGTGATTGTGTGGGCGCCAACCACCGAACTGGGTCTGGATATTGTCTCGAAGATCGGTATCCCCATGATTCTCGGCAGCGTGTGCATCGGCTTTATTGTGCTGTTGGTACAAAGCGTTGAAGGGGAAAAGGAAGCCAGTGCTGCGCGACAAGCCAAGCTGGCTCTGGATATTGCCAATAAAACACTGCCGCTGTTTCGGCATGTTAACAGCGAGTCATTACGCCAGGTCTGTGAAATCATTCGCCATGATATTCACGCCGATGCGGTCGCCATCACCAATACGCAGCATGTGCTTGCCTATGTCGGTGTCGGGGAAATGAATTATCGCGAGAACGATGATTTTGTCAGTCCTACCACTCAGCAAGCGATAAATCACGGCGAAATCATTATAAAAAACAATGATGAGGCACATCGGACGCCAGAGATACACTCCATGCTGGTGATCCCATTGTGGGAGAAAGGCATCGTCACCGGTACGCTTAAAATTTATTACTGTCACGCTCACCAGATCACCTCCTCACTGCAGGAGATGGCGGTTGGCCTGTCGCAAATCATCTCGACGCAACTGGAAGTCTCCCGCGCTGAACAATTACGTGAAATGGCAAATAAGGCAGAACTGCGGGCATTACAGAGCAAAATAAATCCTCATTTCCTGTTTAATGCGCTGAACGCGATTTCATCCTCAATCCGCTTAAACCCGGACACCGCGCGTCAGCTCATTTTTAATTTATCGCGCTACCTGCGCTATAACATTGAATTGAAAGATGATGAGCAGATCGATATCAAGAAAGAGCTGTATCAAATTAAAGATTACATTGCTATTGAGCAGGCCCGCTTTGGCGACAAGTTGACGGTTATTTATGATATCGATGAAGAGGTGAGCTGCTATATTCCCAGCCTGCTTATTCAACCGCTGGTCGAGAACGCTATTGTCCACGGCATTCAGCCTTGCAAAGGGAAAGGCGTGGTCACCATCAGCGTCGCCGAATGCGGTAATCGCGTACGGATTGCCGTCAGAGATACCGGTCACGGAATTGACCCTAAAGTGATCGAACGGGTGGAATCCAATGAAATGCCGGGAAATAAAATTGGTCTGCTCAATGTCCACCACCGCGTTAAGCTGTTATATGGTGAAGGGCTGCATATCCGTCGCCTGGAGCCCGGTACAGAGATTGCGTTCTATGTGCCTAATCAGCACTCCCCTGCCGCCGCGCCGGCAACGTTATTGCTTTAATTCGGAGATGTGTTGTGAAAGTCATCATTGTTGAAGATGAGTTCCTTGCCCAGCAAGAGTTAAGCTGGCTGATAAAAGAACACAGCCAGATGGAGATTGTCGGTACGTTTGACGATGGTCTGGATGTTCTGAAGTTTCTTCAGCATAACCGCGTCGATGCCATCTTCCTGGATATTAATATTCCGTCGCTGGATGGTGTTCTGTTGGCGCAAAACATCAGTCAGTTCGCCCATAAACCGTTTATCGTGTTTATCACTGCGTGGAAGGAGCATGCGGTGGAAGCGTTCGAGCTGGAAGCATTTGACTACATTCTGAAACCTTATCAGGAGTCACGTATTGTTGGCATGCTGCAAAAACTGGAATCAGCCTGGCAACAACAGCAACTGCCGCCCGGGACAGCGCCCGCTAGCCTCGTAACGCGTGAGAATGACACCATCAACTTAGTGAAAGATGAGCGAATTATCGTCACGCCGATCAACGATATTTATTACGCTGAAGCCCATGAAAAGATGACCTTTGTTTATACGCGACGGGAATCGTATGTCATGCCGATGAATATCACCGAATTTTGCAGCAAACTTCCGGCGTCGCATTTCTTCCGCTGCCACCGCTCATTTTGCGTGAATCTGAATAAAATTCGCGAGATTGAGCCCTGGTTTAATAACACCTACATTTTGCGGCTCAAAGATCTGGAATTTGAAGTTCCGGTCAGTCGAAGTAAAGTGAAAGAGTTCAGGCAGTTAATGCATTTGTAGTACGGGAACAAGCGCGTATTCCGCTCAGTTTGCCGTGTTTACCGGATGGCGTCGAAAACACCATCCGGTACTCCGGTTACAGAATATGCCCCAGCGTCTGGCGCAGATGCGCGCCGGAGCCAAGTAAACCGGGGTTGTCATGGACGATCAGATAGACAGGAATGTCCTGAACATAGGCTTTAAAACGGCCTTTATCTTCAAATCCGCCACGGAAACCCGACGCTTTGAAGAACTCCAGGAAGCGCGGCACGATACCGCCCGCAATATAGACGCCACCAAAGGTTCCCAGCGTTAACGCCAGATTACCGCCGAAGCGCCCCATAATGACGCAAAACAACGACAGCGCACGACGACAGTCGATGCAGGTATCCGCCAGCGCACGCTCAGTGACATCCTTCGGTTGTAAATTCTCGGGCAGACGCCCGTCTGATTTCACAATGGCACGATACAAGTTCACAAGCCCCGGGCCTGACAGCACGCGCTCAGCCGAAACGTGACCAATTTCGGCACGCAGTTCTTCCAGAATGATGCCCTCTTCTTCGCTGTTCGGTGCGAAGTCAACGTGCCCCCCCTCGCCCGGCAGACTGACCCAACGCTTAGCCACATGCACCAAATGCGCCACGCCTAAGCCGGTTCCCGCGCCATACACCGCGATGGGCTTACCTTCAACAGGTTCCGCACCACCGAACTGAATCAAGTGCTCTTTTTTCAGCATCGGGATTGCCATCGACACGGCGGTGAAATCATTGATAATTTCCAGATGGCTGAACCCCAAATTCTTTTTCATTTCCGCAATAGAAAATGCCCAGCTATGGTTGGTCATTGCCACCCAATCACCGGTGATCGGACAGGCAATGGCGATACATCCGTCTTCCACACTGGCGCTATGCTCGTCCAGATAGACACGCACAACGGCCTCCAGGCTCGGGTAATCAAGCCCCGAATAGGTTTTCGCCTGCGAAATTTCTCCGCTGGCGATATCGCACAGAGCAAGTCGCGCGTTGGTGCCGCCGACATCACCTACTAAGGCATACTTTGTCATTCTTCTACTGCTCCGCTAAAGTCAAAATGATTCTTTGCCACACTGTAGATTCACGAGGACATAACAACAACGCCTGGAAAGCGGGCGCCCTGAAAATATAGATCTGGGTCACAGAATTACTTTATCGTTTCAGCACCATTTGCAGCGATGACAGCCAGCAGGTTGTGCAAACTATGGCTTATACCCGTGTACAAGGAATGAATCATGCTCCATCCGCGAGCCAGAACCATGCTGTTATTATCAGTTCCCGCGCTGGTTATCGGGATCGTATCCAGTCTGATATTAATCGCTGTAATGAAAGTCGCGAACGTTTTACAGCAGATACTGTGGGAACGTCTGCCTGCCAGTCTCGGCGTGGCTCACGACTCATCACTATGGATTGTCGGTATTCTGACGCTGACCGGGATTATGGTCGGGCTCGTGATCCGCTTCAGTCCTGGCCATGCTGGGCCCGATCCCGCGACAGAGCCTTTGATTAGCGCACCGGTAAACCCAGGCGCACTTCCCGGTTTACTGATGGCGCTGATCCTCGGTCTGGCTGGCGGCGTCAGCCTTGGCCCGGAACATCCCATTATGGCCGTGAATATCGCGTTAGCCGTTGCCCTCGGCGCTCGCCTGTTCCCCCGAATTGGCGCCCTCGACTGGACCATTCTGGCGTCTGCCGGCACTATCGGGGCGTTGTTTGGCACTCCGGTTGCCGCCGCGCTGATATTTTCACAAACGCTGAACGGCACCAACGATATCCCCTTATGGGATCGCCTGTTTGCTCCCATGATGGCTGCCGCCGCGGGCTCACTCACGACCAGCCTGTTTTTTCACCCCCATTTTTCTTTACCCATTGCCCACTATGCGCAGATGCAACTGGTGGATATCCTCAGCGGTGCGATCGTGGCGGCCATTGCGATAGCGACAGGGATGGTGGCGGTCTGGTGTTTGCCGCGTTTGCACCGCCTGATACATCGGCTGAAAAACCCGGTACTGATGCTGGGCGTTGGCGGCTTTATCCTGGGGATTCTGGGGGTGATCGGTGGACCGTTGACCTTATTTAAAGGTCTGGACGAAATGCAGCAACTGGCCTTTAGCCAGACTCTGGGTACCTCTGACTTTTTTATGCTCGCAGTGATAAAACTGGCGGCACTGGTTGTTGCAGCCGCCAGCGGTTTTCGCGGTGGACGGATATTTCCCGCGGTGTTTGTGGGCGTGGCGTTAGGTCTGATGCTGCACGCTCACGTGGAGGCAGTTCCGGCGGCAATCACCGTATCCTGCGCAATTCTTGGATTGGTACTGGTGGTCACGCGTGACGGGTGGCTGAGCTTGTTTATGGCAGCAGTCGTCGTTCCTAACGCCACCCTGCTGCCATTGCTGTGTATCGTGATGCTCCCGGCGTGGCTACTGCTGGCAGGGAAACCGATGATGATCGCCCATCGTCACGATGAATAACTAAGCCCCATTATGCGCCTCCAGCGAGCGGGTGAGCGTCCTTAACAGATCCGGTAAATCGGCTTTCGGCAACACGACTTCGATCAGCGAAAGCCGCTGCGGATATTTCAGACGTTCAAGCACCTCGTCCAGTTGAACGGCCTGCGTCACCCGCCAGCATTCAGCCTGGCCTTCCGCATTCAACGCATGCGGCACCTGAGTCCAGTTCCAGTTCGCAATATCGTTGTAACGCTGATTCTCCCCGTGAATGGCGCGTTCCACGGTGTACCCGTCATTGTTGAGCACTAAAACGATCGGCGCCTGTCCATTTCGCATCATTGACCCCAGCTCCTGGATGGTCAGTTGCGCCGCGCCATCTCCGGTTATCAGGATCACCCGACGGTCTGGCGCGGCTGTTTGCGCGCCAAATGCAGCAGGCAACGAGTAGCCAATCGATCCCCAAAGCGGCTGCACCAGCACGTCCACTCCGGCGGGGAGCGAGAGCGAGGCTGCGCCAAACGCGGCGGTGCCCTGATCGGCAAGCACAATATCCCCGGGAACCAGATACTTCTGCAGCGTATGCCAGAAATTTTCCTGCGTTAGCGGTCCCTTTTCGATCTGCGTACGCGCAACAGGAGGGCGAGCAGGAGGAGGTGAAAAAGACAACTCCAGACATAATTCTCGTAATGTGGTGACGGCTTGTTCCATAGAAATGCCGCTGAACCAGGTATTGCCCACTCGCGAGGCATGAGGCTGGACGTCAATCGTGCGTTCCTGCGGGAGCTGCTGACTGAAACCGGCGGTCAGCGTGTCAATAAATCGGGTGCCGACACAAAGGGTCATATCGACATCCTCTATCGCCTGACGCACATATTCACTGCTGGCGCTGGCGCTGTAGGTGCCGACGAAATGCGGATGCTGCTCATCAAACAGCCCTTTTCCCATCAATAAGGTGGCATGCGCCATGGGCGTCTCCGCCATCCAGCGTTGAAGCACCGGCTGCAAGCCAAAACGCAATGCCAGAAAATCGGCCAACAATGCGACCCGTGGGCTGTTCATCAACCGCTGGCGGGCATGATAGCGAAACGCCGCCACAACGCTGTTGTCTGGCTCTGACGGCGTTACCGTGAGCGCATTTGCGAACGGAGTCGCAGGCGATCTTGCCACGTCTGCGGGAAGCATCAGATAACCGGGTCGACGTTCAGTCAGCATTTCACGCAGTACGCGGTCAATTTCATGGCAGGCGTTTTGTTCATCCAGTATGGCGCTGGCAACCGTTACCGACTGGCTCATACGGTAAAAGTGCTGAAAATCGCCATCGCCAAGGGTGTGGTGCATCAGCTCCCTCTTTCGCTGTGCGCTTTGGCAAGGCGCCCCCACAATATGCAAGACGGGAACAAACTCTGCATAGCTTCCCGCAATACCGTTGATGGCGCTTAATTCACCGACGCCAAATGTTGTCAGTAACGCCCCTGCCCCTACTACTCTGGCGTAACCATCGGCAGCATAGGCGGCGTTCAGTTCGTTTGCACACCCGACCCAACGTACCTCGGGGTGCTCAATAACATGGTCGAGAAACTGCAAATTATAATCGCCCGGTACACCAAAAAGATTGTTGATACCGCAACCTGCCAGTCTGTCCAGCAGATAATCCGCTATTGAGTAGAGGGTTTTCATGACAGCTATCCTTCTGACGGTAACCTCACTGTTGAGTATTAAAGAACTGTGATGGCTGTCCAGAAACGCCACGGCGATTGGGGGTGGAAAGCAAAATTTACAGTTTTCGCAGCGCAATCTCATTGAATCAGGTTCAGTGTAAACGTATACACTTAAACGATGACGTCACTGACAGGGGGAATAAAATGGCATATCAGGCTGATGAAAATCGTTATCAGACAATGGAATACCGCCGTTGCGGTCAAAGCGGATTAAAGCTCCCCGCGATTTCACTGGGGCTATGGCACAATTTTGGTGACACCACCCAGCTAGAGAACAGTCGCTCGCTCCTGCAGCGAGCCTTTGACCTGGGTATCACCCATTTTGATCTCGCCAACAACTACGGTCCGCCTCCCGGCTCCGCAGAGCGCAACTTTGGGCGTATTCTCCAGGAAGATTTTTTACCCTGGCGCGACGAGCTCATTATTTCCACCAAAGCGGGTTACACCATGTGGGAGGGACCTTACGGTGACTGGGGCTCACGCAAATATTTGATCTCCAGCCTTGATCAAAGCCTGAAACGCATGGGGCTTGAGTATGTCGATATTTTTTACCACCACCGTCCCGATCCCGAAACACCGCTCACAGAGACAATGAAGGCCCTGGATCATATCGTGCGTCAGGGTAAAGCGCTGTATGTGGGACTTTCAAATTATCCGGCAGACCTTGCCCGGCAAGCTATTGAGATCCTCGACGATCTGGGAACGCCTTGTCTGATCCACCAACCCAAATACTCGATGTTCGAACGCTGGGTGGAAGACAGTCTTTTAGCGTTGCTACAGGAGAAAGGGGTCGGGAGTATCGCGTTCTCACCTCTGGCAGGGGGGCAGTTAACTGACCGCTATCTCAATGGTATTCCTGCTGATTCCCGTGCGGCCAGCACCAGCCGTTTCCTGAATCCTGAGCAGATCACCACAGAAAAACTGGATAAAGTCCGCCAGTTGAATGCGCTGGCCGCGCGACGGGGACAGAAACTTTCGCAAATGGCCTTAGCCTGGGTGCTACGCAATGATAACGTGACTTCTGTACTGATTGGCGCCAGTAAATGTGCGCAAATTGAGGATGCGATTGGAATGCTGGCAAACCGCCACTTCTCCGCCGGGGAATGTGCAGAGATTGACGCCATTCTGAATAGTACAAAATAAATACAGTTTTAACAAAAAGTGCTCTCCTACGAGATTTAAGAGTTAAGGCGATGAAACGGGGCTTTACTGCCTCGTAATATTACGTTAACAGGCCGGTTACGGCTTCGATCGTGGAAGGAGAGAAAGTATGTTCAGGTCACTGATTCTGGCAGCAGCTTTACTGGCTTTTGCACCGCTGGCCGTTAACGCTGGCGAAATCACCCTGTTGCCATCAATAAAATTACAAATTGGCGATCGCGACAATTACGGTAACTACTGGGACGGCGGATACTGGCGTGACCGCGATTATTGGCACCATAATTACGAATGGCGCCAGAATCGCTGGTGGCGACATGATAATGGTTATCACCGTGGTTGGGATAAGCGCAAAGCTTACGAACGCGGATACCGTGAAGGCTGGAACGATCGCGATGATCATCGGGGTCATGGCCGTGGTCACGGTCACGGTAAAAAACATCACCATTAAAAAAAGAGCCTTCGGGCTCTTTTTTATTACGCTCTGTTTATGACTGAATGTTTTCTCGCTGCGACGCTCACGGCGCGCCCGATGGTGATTATTACATTCCCAGAGCCGTACCAACCAGCAGCCAGATGTTCAGCGCGACAACCAGTATGACAATCAACCATCCCAGATATTTTACCCACAAGGTGTTGACCAAATCGCCCATCAGGGAACGGTCGCTGGTGAACATCAGTAAAGGCACCAGCGCCAGCGCAATACCAAAACTGAGCAATACCTGGCTCATCACCAGAATACGCGTCGGGTCAAGCCCCATCAGAATCACAATAAACGACGGCATCATCGTGACCGTACGGCGTACCCAAAGCGGAATATGAAAACGAATAAACCCTTGCATCACGACCTGCCCTGCCAGGGTTCCCACCACGGTGGAGGAGAGCCCCGCAGCCACCAGACTCAAGCCGAAAACGGTGGCGGCGGCATGGCTGAGCAGCGGCTCCAGCGTTAAATAGGCTTGATCAAGATCGGCAATACCGGTGTGGCCACTAAAGTGAAATGCCGCGGCGGCTGTCGCCATCATCGCCAGGTTCACAAACCCCGCGATTGTCATCGCGATCGCCACATCCCATTTGGTTGCCGAATAGCGCTGCTGGCGCGAACCACCGTGCAAGTGCTGAGTTAACGAAGAGTGCAGATAAATAACGTGCGGCATGATCGTCGCCCCCAGAACCCCGGCCGCCAGAAAGACCGCTTCAGAGTTGGGTAAACTCGGGATAATCACCCCTTTGCTCAGTTGCGCCAGGTTCGGCTGGGAGAAAATCAGCTCCACAATGTAAGCCGCCGCCACAAAGAGCAGTAATCCGCCAATGACTTTCTCGAGCGGTTTCTGCCCACGGCGTTGCAGCATCAGAATCAAAAACGTGGCAATACCGGTCAGTACCGCCCCCTGCAATAACGAGATGCCAAGAATAAGTTTAAAGCCGATGGCTGCACCGATAAACTCCGCCAGATCGGTCGCCATGGCGATAATTTCGGCCTGAACCCAGTAGAACCAGACCACAGGACGCGGGTAGTGGTCGCGAATCTGTTCCGCGAGATTTTTACTGGTCGCAATACCGAGTTTGGCCGACAGCACCTGGATCAACATCGCCATCAGGTTGGCCCAGATGACCACCCACAGCAATTGATACCCAAAGCTGGCCCCGGCCTGAATGTTGGTCGCAAAGTTACCGGGATCGATATATCCGATAGCCGCGATGAACGCAGGTCCCATTAATGCGAGCCTCAACTTGCGCGCTGCCCGTCCACTGCTACTCTCAACGCGATCGTCTGTCATCTTGTGCCTCAGAAACATAGCCTTTGCTATGTTTCATGTTATGTTTATTGAGAATGCTTATCAAGTGCATCGAAGCAAGTAGAATTGATTTCTCTGATAGGGTTGAACGATGGATCGTTGAAGTCTTGGGATAGGGTTGTATATTGTTTAATAATTGTTATTAGATTAGCACAATGACATAACTTTTCACTTCCATACTCAGCATAGCGGAAGTGTATTGCAGATCACTAATTTTGAATCTCGTCACAGGTCCTTATTATAGTGTGTGTTTGATCTCGTTTTCTTTGGTGTTGTTACATAGAATGTGCACGGAAATTAAACCTGCCTCATATTTGGAGCAAATATGGACCGCGTCCTTCATTTTGTCCTGGCCCTCGCCGTCGTTGCAGTGCTCGCGCTGCTGGTAAGCCATGACCGTAAAAAAATTCGTATTCGTTACGTTATTCAGTTACTCGTCATTGAAGTCTTACTGGCGTGGTTCTTCCTGAACTCGAACGTCGGTCTGGGCTTTGTAAAAGGCTTCTCCGAGATGTTTGAAAAACTGCTCGGGTTCGCCAATGAAGGGACAAACTTCGTCTTCGGCAACATGAACGATAAAGGTCTGGCGTTCTTCTTCCTGAAAGTCCTTTGCCCTATCGTCTTTATTTCTGCGCTGATCGGTATTCTTCAGCATATTCGCGTCTTGCCGATCGTTATCCGTGCTATCGGTTTCCTTCTGTCCAAAGTCAACGGTATGGGCAAACTGGAATCCTTTAACGCCGTAAGCTCCCTGATTCTGGGCCAGTCCGAGAACTTTATCGCCTATAAAGATATTCTTGGCAAAATGTCGCGCAACCGCATGTACACCATGGCCGCCACGGCGATGTCCACGGTTTCCATGTCTATCGTCGGCGCTTACATGACCATGCTGGACCCGAAATATGTGGTTGCGGCGCTGGTTCTGAACATGTTCAGCACCTTTATCGTGCTGTCCCTGATCAACCCGTACCGTGTCGAAGCCAGCGAAGAAGATATTCAGATGTCCAACCTGCACGAAGGCCAAAGCTTCTTCGAAATGCTGGGTGAATACATTCTGGCTGGTTTTAAAGTAGCGATTATCGTTGCCGCCATGCTGATTGGTTTCATCGCTCTGATTGCCGCACTGAACGCACTGTTTGCTGCCGTACTGGGTATCTCCTTCCAGGGCATTCTGGGTTACATCTTCTATCCGATTGCCTGGGTAATGGGTGTTCCGGCGAACGAAGCGCTACAGGTGGGCAGTATTATGGCGACCAAGCTGGTTTCTAACGAGTTTGTTGCGATGATGGATCTGCAGAAAATCGCCTCTACGCTTTCTCCGCGCGCTGAAGGTATTCTGTCTGTCTTCCTCGTTTCCTTCGCTAACTTCTCTTCTATCGGTATCATCGCAGGCGCAATCAAAGGCCTGAATGAAGAGCAAGGCAACGTGGTTTCCCGTTTTGGTCTGAAGCTGGTGTATGGCTCTACGCTGGTCAGCGTACTGTCAGCGTCTATCGCTGCACTGGTTCTGTAATCTTAGAGATAACATTGAAAACCGGGGGGCTTCTCCCCGGTTTTTTTATGCCTGCAATTCTGCCAGCGGACTGGGTCGCCCAATCAGGTAACCCTGCAGATGGTTCACGCCAAGACTGAATAAAAGCGCCTGCTGTTCCGGGGTTTCGACAAACTCAGCCACCACGCTCAGAGACTTTGCTTTTGCCATATCGGTGATGGATTTGACGATCATGGCATCCAGGGAATCAGTCACAATGTCTTTCACGAAGACACCGTCGATCTTGATAATGTCGGCTTTCAGCCGTTTCAGGCGTTCATAATTGGCGTACCCGGTCCCAAAATCATCGATGGCTATCCTGAAACCGAATTTACGCAGATGTTCAATGTTCTGCACGCTGCTCTCTGAGTTAGAAAAAGCCTGTTCTTCCGTAATCTCAATGATCACGCTTTCCGGCGCTATCTGATAACGTTTGAACAGTTGAATAATGTGCAGCGAGATCTCTTTCTGCATCAACGTCAGCGGCATCAAATTGACGGAAAAACGCGCCCCCTTCTGCTGTGAAGGATGTGCAGAAAGCCATTTCAGCACTGCCTCCACCACCTGTAAGTCGAAGCGCGCACTGAGGTTAAACCGGGTAATTAAGGGGATAAACTGATCAGGCATCATCAGGCCGTCATCACTTCTCAGACGCGCCAGAATCTCATGGTAGCCTTTCCCTTGCGCGTCATAAATCGGTTGTGCATACAAAACCAAATCGTCGCTTTCCAGGGCGCTACGTATTTTTTGCAACAGCAATACCCGCTCGGTCGTCTGCCCCGATGCTGCCTCAAGACTGTTCGTCAGCGCCAGAACCTGCTGGTGCGTGCAGGATTGTTCCGCCAGCCAGCTCAGTTGCCCGAGCATAGGTTGTAATGTTTCTTGCCGACCATCGAACGTCCCCCATGAAGCACCATACTCCATATCCAGTCCGGTATTATTCCAGTGAATTTTTCGACTGTTGAGAAGGTTGACCATATGCTGCAATCTGGCTTCGGTCTCCGGCCCTGTCAGCACTAACAACAACTCGCTCCCCGGCAGTTGAAATACGCTCTCTTTTTCCATCAGCAGCGGTTGTATGGCGCGAAATATCGATTTCTTGCAATGAACGCGCATCAGCATGCCGTAATGACGGCTCAGAAACTCCAGATTTTCCATGCGCAGGCAACAGACACTCTGTCCGGACTCGTTACCGAGGAATTTCTCCAGCGCCCGAAGGTTGGGTAATTGAGTGAGCGGATCCGTTAGTGCTTGCAATTGCCAGCGCCGATTAAGCCATTCTCCACGCTGGTACATCCGCGCCATGTAAAGCATACAAATACTGAATGAGATCAGTACGGAGAGAATAAAAGCCAGCGAATAGGCTGATACCACGCCTTGCAGGAAATTTTTGTTGTACGTCAGTAACGCAAGCGCTGAAACAGCCCAACTGAGATTCAAAAATGGATAGCTGAACTTGCCAATACCAAGAGTAAAAATAATGAAGAATACAGGGACAAGGTAACCTGCAACATAGTCCGCATGATACGGCGTACACATCACCCCTAACAACGCCGACAGCACCATGAACCAACCCGTGATAAAGAGTCGATTCTTTTTGCAAATGCGGGAGACGACTTCCCTACGCCAAAATAAGCGCGCATAACGCGGATTCACCATCATCCGCATGGGGTAGTAGAAAAATAAAGTGAAAATCAGCGCGGCAGAAATCAAACTTAAAACGTCGACAACGGTGTAAATAACCGTCGCAGTACCAAAAAAGGTTGAAATCTCTACCGGGTAGTCCAGATAACGCCCTGCCAGGTGCATCATAACTTTGATCCCAACGGGAGCAATAAACCCCAGCCAGAACACCCTCACCCAGATATTTTTGTCAGGGAGTCGATAGCGCCAACGCGAGCCGATTTGCCAGCGCACCAGCGCGCACATCCCTAACACAAAAAAGAGCTGGCAAAACAGCAGAACCGCTGCCTGTGCAAACGGCAGGTGGAAGTTCCACTGATTGGTCAGCATCATGCCGAGAACGACTGGCGCAATCCCGTGTCTGCCAAAGAGAAACAGTACGGAATAAATAACGCACAGCGGTAGCCAGGCTAAGTAAATAGCGCTGGAATCAACAACGGCTAACGGGGAAATCAAGCGGGAAAATTGTATCGCAATAACGGAAAGCGCTAAAGCCAGAGTAAATTTTCTTATGTTTTTTAACATGTTATGCTTCACTGGCATTACGTTAATGCTCTCATAGAACGATAAAGTTGACGCATAAATGATAAGTTTATTCGCGGCACGAAGCAACCTGATACCCGCTTAACGCCAGGCTTTGCGAGCTATTGCATCGCGTAGAGGTACACCACGGAGGGTTAAACTGAATGAAATAGAAAGGAAAAGCGCAGATACAAAAAACCCCCGCTTTTCAGCGAGGGTTAGAATTTTGGTGGAGCTAAGCGGGATCGAACCGCTGACCTCTTGCATGCCATGCAAGCGCTCTCCCAGCTGAGCTATAGCCCCACGATGCCATTACGTACCAAATTCCTTGGGATAGAATTTGGTGGAGCTAAGCGGGATCGAACCGCTGACCTCTTGCATGCCATGCAAGCGCTCTCCCAGCTGAGCTATAGCCCCATTACGTAAAGCTTGTCGAGTTGACGGGCGGCATCATATGAATTCCCTTCGCACGTGTCAACGGCAAAATGACCCTGCAGAACTCAATCGCTGAAAAAGCATGCAAATGAAGATCATTGCGTAACAACTCGCATTCAGTAGTTAATCCCGTCACGGTTTCTACTAAAATGGTGCTATAAAATGAACCACTAATTAACCCCACATCTATTCAGGGAATCTTATGTTCAAGGAACGGATGACGCCAGAAGAACTCGCGAATCTGACCGGTTATAGCCGACAGACCATCAATAAATGGGTGCGCAAGGAAGGATGGGCGACATCACCAAAACCCGGAGTTCAGGGAGGCAAGGCACGTCTGGTTCATGTCAATGAACAGGTGCGTGAATATATCCGTAGTGCCGAACGTTCAACTGAAAGTATGGCGGAACCTTTTCCGCTGGCCGGTGATACTTCACTTGAAACTCTGCTCATCACACTCGCCAAGGAGATGACGCCTTCGGAACAGAAGAACTTTACGTCATTGCTCTTGCGGGAAGGAATTACCGGTTTGTTACAACGCTTAGGGATTCGCGATAGCAAATAATATGAAAAGATTACGCAGCAAAATGACTACGGAAGAGCTGGCGGAGTGCCTGAACGTGGCCAAACAAACTGTTAACCGTTGGATCAGAGAACAAAACTGGAAAACAGAAAAATTCCCCGGAGTTAAGGGTGGTCGGGCAAGACTCATTCATATTGATGCCAGTGTACGGGAGTTTATCCTCAATATTCCTGCCTTTCGTAAAACCCCTTCGTTTTATCAAATGGAAGAACCCCTCGCGGAATACGAACATTTTGCTCATAGTCATGCTTATCGACAGATTGTTGATGCGTTGGACAACATGTCCTCGACAGAACAAGAAAAACTTGCGCAGTTACTGTCACGTGAAGGTATTCGCGGCTTTCTCGCTCGCCTGAATATTGATGAATCTAAGTAATATCTCAAAAAAAACGGCAGGATACGCTCCTGCCGTTTTTTATTTACCCACCTGTCTTACTGCTGATTTTCACGTTCAGCAATAAACGCCAGTGCTTTGTTAATACGTTCGATGCTACGGGATTTCCCGATAGCATGAACGGTAACGTCCAGACCTGGGGACTGACCTGCGCCAGTGACGGCAACGCGCAGCGGCATCCCAACTTTACCCATACCGACTTCCAGCTCATCGGCAGTCGCCTGAATCGCGTGGTGAACATTTTCTGCAGTCCAGGTATCAATCGCGGCCAGTTTGTCACGCACCACTTCCAGCGGCTGACGCGCAACCGGACGCAAATGTTTTTTCGCTGCATCAGCATCAAACTCAGCGAAATCTTCGTAGAAGTAACGGCAGCTTTGCGCCATCTCTTTAAGGGTCTTACAACGTTCACCCAGCAATTTCACCAGTTCAGCCAGTTGCGGGCCAACGCGGGTGTCGATGTTTTCCTGCTCAATGTGCCATTGCAGGTGAGTCGCCACATATTCCGGCGCCAGAGAATTAATGTAGTGATGGTTCAGCCATTGCAGTTTTTCAGTATTGAACGCACTGGCTGACTTGCTCACCGCCCCCAGAGAAAAGAGTTTGATCATCTCTTCGCGGGTAAAGATCTCCTGGTCACCGCTGGACCAGCCCAGACGAACCAGATAGTTCAGCAACGCTTCCGGCAGATAACCGTCATCACGGTATTGCATCACGCTTACCGCGCCATGACGTTTGGAGAGCTTTTTACCGTCATCACCGTTGATCATGGACACATGTGCATAAACCGGCACCGGCGCATTCAGCGCTTTCAGGATGTTGATCTGACGCGGGGTGTTGTTGATATGGTCTTCACCACGGATAACGTGAGTGATCTCCATATCCCAGTCATCGACCACCACACAGAAGTTGTAGGTCGGAGAGCCATCAGTGCGGCGAATAATGAGATCGTCCAGCTCCTGGTTGCTGAATTCGATCGGGCCACGGATCTGATCGTCAAAAATAACGGAACCATCCTGCGGGTTGGCAAAACGCACCACGCAGGGTTCATCTTCCGCATGATGTTCATGACCATGACGGCAGCGGCCGTCGTAACGTGGCTTCTCGCCTTTCGCCATTTGTTCTTCACGCAACGCTTCCAGACGCTCTTTTGAGCAGTAGCATTTATATGCGGTTCCTGCTTCGAGCATTTCATCAATCACCGCGTTATAGCGATCAAAGCGTTTCGTCTGGTAGTACGGACCCTCGTCCCATTCCAGGCTCAGCCAGTTCATGCCATCCATAATGGCTTCAATAGCTTCCGGCGTGGAACGTTCGAGATCGGTGTCTTCAATACGCAGCACAAACTCACCGCCGTGATTACGTGCAAAAAGCCAGGAATAAAGAGCAGTACGCGCACCGCCGACATGCAGATATCCTGTCGGGCTTGGCGCGAAGCGAGTTTTAGTTTTCATGAAATGGCCTTACGTTTATAAAGATGCCGACAACCGGCAAATCCTGGAAAGATCAGTAGGCTGGTATTCTATCACTGTGGCCTGATTCCTCAATGTTGATCCGGTTGGAACATCACGCTTTGCCATTTTTGTTTATAAATCATGCGGCGCGGACCATTTTGCGATCGTTTTGTCTAATTTTACGACGAACGAACAAATTATTTAGAAAAGGCGTTGACTCATTTTCAACTCTCCCTATAATGCGACTCCACACAGCGGGGGTGATTAGCTCAGCTGGGAGAGCACCTCCCTTACAAGGAGGGGGTCGGCGGTTCGATCCCGTCATCACCCACCAACTACTTTATGTAGTCTCCGCCGTGTAGCAAGAAATTGAGAAGTGGGTGATTAGCTCAGCTGGGAGAGCACCTCCCTTACAAGGAGGGGGTCGGCGGTTCGATCCCGTCATCACCCACCACTTTCTCGCCAGCTGGATTTCTTGCAAAATGTGAAGTACCGAAGTGGGTGATTAGCTCAGCTGGGAGAGCACCTCCCTTACAAGGAGGGGGTCGGCGGTTCGATCCCGTCATCACCCACCACTTCGGGGCGTTAGCTCAGTTGGTAGAGCAGTTGACTTTTAATCAATTGGTCGCAGGTTCGAATCCTGCACGCCCCACCAATGTAAAAAGGCGCCCTAAAGGCGCCTTTTTGCTATCTGCGATTTGTACGATTCGAACCTGCAGCAGGTTCGGTGTTGAGCGCAGCGAAACAACGGAGTCGCTTGCGACGACGGCCCGAAGGGCGAGCGAAGCGAGTCATCCTGCACGCCCCACCAATGTAAAAAGGCGCCCTAAAGGCGCCTTTTTGCTATCTGCGATTTAGAACCTTTGCCTTGCTTGTCTGATGGCGCTTCACTTATCAGACCTACGGCTACCTGCCCTGCCCCCCCCTATACTGCGTCAATGCCTTCCGCATAATAACAGCTGAAACCCTGGCATTCTGGTGGAAGGCGCTTATTGCACTATCTAGATCTGATACAGCGGGTCCTGCGCGCGGCCAGCGGTAAGCTCACTGGCCTGCATACGTACCACATCCCAGAGCGCCTGAGCGGCGGTCGAAAGAGACCTGTTTTTCCGCCGGGCCAGCATGAGTTGTCTTTCCACGACAGGCGTGAGTCGCTTCACCTGTAATTGATTCCCCTGTGGCAACGGTAATGCCAGCGCAGGCAATACACTGATACCAATGCCCGCCTCCACCATCGGAAACAGCGTCGCCGGGTGACCAATTTCCTGCACGATATTGGCATCAATCGAAAAATGCGACAATGCCGCGTCAATCAATGGTCGACTGCCTGAAGCATAATCCTGCAATACCAGCCGCTCATGCTCAAGATCCTGCCAGCTCACCCACTCTCGCCTGGCGAAGGGATGATTCTGATGGCAGAGCAGCAAAAACGGTTCAGACAACACGGTTTCACACTGCAAATCTGTCACGGCACCGGGATCGATCACAATGCCAAAATCGACGTCCCCCTGACGAATACTCTCCAGCACCCACTGCTGTGGACGGTCATGCAGAACAAAATCAATCGCAGGGTAAAGGTGATTACTTTGCGCAATACACTGCGGAATAAGATGCGCTGAGATGGTCTGGCTGGCCGCCACGCGTACCGTGCCGGTCAACTGTGTGCCCACCCTCCCCGCTTCACGCAGGGTGCTGTGCAGTTCATCCAACACCCGCTCCAGGCGTGTCGCCAGTTGCTGCCCGGCTTCCGTCAAAACGACTTCACGCGTTGTGCGATCCAACAGTTTGACGCCTGTCTGTCGCTCCAGCTCTTTAATACTGTGACTGACTGCCGACTGGCTCAGACCGATAATATCCCCCGCACGGCTAAAACTTTTAGCCTGTGCAACGGTGACAAAGATACGGAGTTGACGCAGAGAGTAATTCATTAATTCAGTTCATATATAGATGCAATAAATCAATTTTATTTCTCAAATAGAAAAACGCAAAATATCGGCATCAGATTCCTGGAGTATTTATGAAACTTTTTCGTATCCTTGATCCGTTTACCGTGACCCTTATCACCGTCGTATTGCTGGCCTCGTTTTTTCCGGCCGAAGGCAGCTTTGTTCCTTTCTTCGAAGGTTTAACCACGGCCGCCATTGCACTGCTGTTTTTTATGCACGGTGCCAAACTCTCTCGCGAAGCGATTATTGCTGGCGGTAGCCACTGGCGACTTCATCTGTGGGTGATGTGCAGTACCTTCGTTCTGTTCCCGATAATCGGCGTGTTATTTGCCTGGTGGGCGCCGGTTAAAGTCGACCCTATGCTCTATACCGGTTTTCTTTATCTTTGCATTCTTCCTGCTACCGTCCAGTCCGCCATCGCTTTCACCTCCCTGGCGGGCGGTAACGTCGCCGCCGCGGTCTGTTCCGCATCCGCATCCAGCCTGCTGGGCATTTTCCTCTCGCCACTTCTGGTGGGCCTGGTGATGAATATCCACGGCGCAGAAGGTAGCCTGGAGCAGGTCGGTAAAATCATGCTGCAACTGCTGCTACCGTTTGTGCTCGGGCATCTGTCACGCCCGTGGATTGGCAACTGGGTGGCGCGCAATAAAAAGTGGATTGGTAAAACCGACCAAACCTCGATCCTGTTGGTGGTGTATTCTGCCTTCAGTGAAGCGGTTGTGAACGGTATCTGGCACAAAGTGGGCTGGGGATCGCTGCTGTTTATCATGGTGGTCAGCATCGTGCTGTTGGCGATGGTTATTGCAATCAACATGTTTGTGGCCCGCAAATGCGGTTTCAACAAGGCTGATGAGATTACGATTGTTTTCTGTGGTTCGAAAAAGAGTCTCGCCAACGGCATCCCGATGGCTAACATTCTGTTCCCGACCTCAGTGATTGGGATGATGGTACTGCCGCTGATGATCTTCCATCAGATTCAACTAATGGTGTGCGCGGTGCTGGCGCGTCGCTACAAGCGCCAGACCGAGGCGTTACAGGCGCAGCAAGAAAACCGCGCCGCGAAAGCTTAGAGCGGGCGTTTCAGGGGCTGAACCAGCTGCGTCAGCCCCTCTGTTTTAATCAACAGCGTGACAGCCATCAGCTCGCCTAATTTTCCCGCCGGGAACTGATCCTTGCGGGCAAACCACAGCAAATACTCTTCCGGTACATCAATCAATCGACGCCCCTGGTACTTGCCGAACGGCATCACCGTATTGGCTATCTCGACCAACTGCTCTTTTTCCATCTCAGACACCCAGCAAGCGGAGCATTTCGGCTTCGTCAATAACGGCAATGCCCAGTTCCTGCGCTTTCGCCAGCTTCGAACCCGCTGCTTCGCCCGCAATCACCAAATCGGTTTTCTTCGACACGCTGCCTGCCACCTTCGCGCCCAGCGCTACCAGACGCGCTTTGGCGTCGTCACGGGACATCTGGTTTAAGCTGCCAGTCAGTACCACCGTTTTACCGGCGAACGGACTGTCGATCTCTTCCGCATTGACAACAACCGGAGCAGGCCAGTGAATGCCCCGCGCCAACAGTTGTTCGATAACCTCACGGTTGCTCTCTTCCGCGAAGAAGTTGAACACGTGTGTGGCGACTACGATGCCCACATCCGGGACTTTTTGCAGTTCGTCGAGAGAGGCGGCTTCCAGCGCTTCCAGCGTACCGAAATACGCCGCCAGTCCGGCAGCGGTCGCCTCGCCGACTTCACGAATACCCAGCGCATACAGGAAACGTGCAAATGTCGTCTCTTTGGCTTTCTCCAGCGCGTTAACCACATTCTGCGCCGACTTCGGCCCCATGCGATCAAGACCGGTGAGCTTACCGGCCGTCAGAGTGAACAGATCGGCAGGCGTATGGACATATTCTTTCTCGACCAATTGGTCGATTATTTTATCGCCCATACCGTCAACATCCATGGCGCGACGTGAGACGAAATGCTTAAGCGATTCTTTACGTTGCGCCCCGCAAATCAGGCCACCGGTACAGCGGGCAACCGCTTCACCTTCCACACGCTCGACGTCCGACTGGCAGACCGGGCAATGGGTAGGGAAAACAATTTCCTGAGTCTCTTCCGGGCGCTCTGAAAGCACCACGTTAACCACCTGAGGGATCACATCCCCCGCACGGCGGATAACGACCTTGTCGCCAATGCGTAAACCGAGGCGTTCAATTTCATCGGCATTATGCAACGTTGCGTTGCTCACCAGTACGCCCGCCACCTGCACCGGCTCGAGGCGGGCTACAGGGGTAATTGCGCCCGTCCGCCCAACCTGGAATTCCACGTCACGAACAACGGTCATTTGCTCCTGCGCGGGGAATTTAAAGGCCACCGCCCAGCGTGGCGCACGCGCCACAAAGCCCAGTTGTTCCTGGAGCGCCAGTGAGTTGACCTTAATGACGACGCCGTCAATATCAAAGCCGAGCGTTGGGCGATCCTCTTCCACTTTGTGGTAGAAGGCCAGTACCGCCTCAGGGGAGTCGCAGAGCGTCACCCGATCGCTCACCGGAAGCCCCCACGCTTTAAACTGCAGCAAACGCCCGAGGTGCGTATCGGGAAGTTCGCCTCCTTCCAGTACGCCAACACCATAGCAGAAGAATGTGAGCGGTCGCTTCGCGGTAATACGCGGGTCAAGCTGGCGCAATGAACCTGCCGCCGCGTTACGCGGGTTCGCGAACACTTTATTCCCCGTACGGCGGGCATCTTCATTAATCTTTTCAAAACCGGCTTGTGGCAGGAAGACTTCACCGCGCACTTCCAGACGCGCAGGAATATTGTCGCCGCGCAGTTTGAGCGGAATAGCGCGGATGGTACGCACGTTAGAGGTAATATCTTCACCGGTTGTCCCATCGCCACGCGTCGCCGCACTGACCAGCACACCGTTTTCATACAGAATGCTCACCGCCAGGCCATCGAGTTTCAATTCGCAGCACCAGGTCAGTTTGTCGGTGCTTTTCAGCCGGTCCTGTACGCGTTTGTTAAAAGCCAGAAAGCTCTCTTCGTCAAACACGTTATCCAGTGACAACATCGGTACTTCATGGCGAATTTGACTGAATACCGCCAGCGGAGCAGCCCCGACGCGCTGGGTTGGCGAGTCTGACGTCACCATTTCCGGGTGCTTTGCTTCCAGTTCGCGCAGCGTCTGCATCAGGCGGTCATATTCCGCATCGGGAATTTCCGGCGCGTCCATCACATGGTAAAGGTACTCATGATGGCGAAGCGCGGTTCGTAATTCTGTCAGTTGTTGTTCGATTGATTCCATATCGCACCATCAATGATAAAAAACCCCCGACATGCGGGGGTTCAGAAAGGAAATGTCACGCCTGAGTAGAATCAGGCGTTAGCGTCTTTCACTTCGCGGATGCGGTCCTGATACTCACGCAATTTCTGCGGGGTCATCATTCTGCGTTGGTCGTCAAGCACCACGCCGCCCAC
Source organism: Citrobacter sp. R56 (assembly GCF_016811995.1). GTDB lineage: Bacteria > Pseudomonadota > Gammaproteobacteria > Enterobacterales > Enterobacteriaceae > Citrobacter_D > Citrobacter_D enshiensis. The sequence goes on along the minus strand of NZ_CP069159.1, from coordinate 1,398,956 downwards.
TTCGTCAGCGATATGCTGTGCAGACTGCAGCATCAGCTTAAAGTTTTGCAGTTCATCGCCGTAGGACGGCACCTGCATGAAAATAGTCACCCCAGGGGTGGTGAAATCACCCGTCATTTCAGGATCAAACGTCCCTGGGTTCACCATATTTGCCAGGCTGAATAACGCAGGACCGCTGCCATCCGGGCTTAAATGACGATGGAAAATATTCATATCGCCAAACTTAAAGCCGGCTTGCTGAATGCTATTCAGCAGGATATCACCGTTCAATTCGGTGCCATGATGCGCCGCGACGTTCATGATAATGACCGCTTCTTTGCGCTGCGGTTTTTCAGGCGCTGGCGGCGGCGTTTCCACGACAGGTTCTGGCTGAGGTTTTGGCTCGGCAACGGGTTCCGCAGGCTGGAATGTTTGCGGTGCAGGCTGCACAGGCTGTTGAACCGGTTGCACCTGCGGCGTGGCCGGTTGTTGTACCGGCTGATGCTGCACAGGCGGTTGTACCGGTTGCGGCTGTTGTACTGGCTGCGGCTGAGCATGCTGCGGCGGTACCGACGCGCCAGGCGGTTGCTGAGCCGGTTGACGCGGCTGCGCAGACGCATAAGGCGGCTGGTACTGGTGTTGCGGCGGCTGGCGAGGTGCGTCATGCTCCTGCGCATTGCCCGGGGCATGATTTACGCGGTGAACACGAACTTCACCCACGCCTTCGTCGTCTTGATCGACATCGTCGTCAAACGACTCGTCGTCACGTTTTGATTTCATGCGTTTTAGTGGACGATCGCGGAACATAGAAGATCGTTCTTTACGGCTGGTCCAGAAACCATGTACCAGTAAAGCGATTATGGCGATCGCGCCAACAATGATTAATATCAGACGCAAATCCTGCATCATTATATTCTCTGTTGTTCTAACACCTTGCCACCACGGCAAACATTTACTCACTAAGAGTATTTGCCGATTACCTCAAGTGCAAGTGGACTCTTGTCTTTCACAGCATAAAGATGAACGAAATTGTACTTTTTGCTGATTTTTCGAACATTTCTTAACTGTCCACCAGGCCACAACACGGTAAGATAGACAAAGTTTAGCCGGGGCTTAAACAAAAGGAGCATGTCCTGATTATGGTTTCATCATCCGCAACTGCGCCACGCAGTGGTTTCTATTATTTTTCTCAGGGATGGAAGTTGGTCACCCAACCGGGTATCCGTCGTTTTGTGATTTTACCTATGATGGTCAACATTCTGTTGATGGGCAGCGCGTTCTGGTGGCTGTTTACCGAACTGGACACCTGGATCCCTTCGCTGATGAGCCATGTACCGGACTGGCTACAGTGGTTAAGTTACCTGCTGTGGCCGATTATCGTCCTCTCGGTGTTGCTGGTTTTCGGCTATTTTTTCTCGACGCTCGCCAACTGGATAGCGGCGCCGTTTAATGGTTTGCTTGCCGAACAGCTTGAAGCGCGTTTAACCGGGGCGACGCCTCCCGACACTGGCGTACTCGGCATCATGAAAGATGTGCCGCGCATCATGAAACGTGAATGGCAAAAACTGGCGTGGTATCTCCCGCGCGCGATTGCTCTGCTGGTTCTCTATTTTATTCCTGGCATCGGGCAAACCGTCGCGCCGGTACTGTGGTTCTTGTTCAGCGCGTGGATGTTGGCGATTCAATACTGCGACTATCCCTTCGACAACCACAAAGTCCCGTTCAAAGAGATGAAGAACGCCCTGCGTACGAAAAAAGTGACCAATATGCAGTTCGGCGCGATGACCAGTCTGTTCACTATGCTGCCCGTGCTCAACCTGTTCATTATGCCGGTTGCCGTCTGCGGCGCGACGGCAATGTGGGTGGATTGCTATCGTGATAAACACGCGCTCTGGAAGTAATTGATCTTTTTTCTATTTGTAAAAAAATTGTGCAAAATGGGAGTGGCTTATGCCGCTCCTTATTCCATCCGGATCCCCATTATTTCCCTTCTGAATATAGATATGCTAAATCCTTACTTCCGCATATTCTCTGAGCGGGTATGCTAGCCCATGTACCCCAATTTCATACAGTTAAGGACAGGCCATGAGTAAGATTTTTGAAGATAACTCGCTGACTATCGGTCATACGCCGCTGGTTCGACTGAACCGTATCGGTAACGGACGCATTCTGGCGAAGGTGGAATCACGTAACCCGAGCTTCAGCGTCAAATGCCGTATTGGTGCCAATATGATTTGGGATGCCGAAAAACGTGGTGTGTTGAAACCAGGCGTTGAACTGGTTGAGCCGACCAGCGGCAACACGGGTATCGCTCTGGCGTATGTGGCTGCGGCTCGTGGTTACAAACTGACGTTAACCATGCCGGAAACCATGAGCATTGAGCGTCGTAAGCTACTCAAAGCGCTGGGCGCAAATCTGGTGCTGACCGAAGGCGCCAAAGGCATGAAAGGCGCAATCCAGAAGGCAGAAGAAATCGTCGCCAGCGATCCGGTTAAGTACCTGTTGCTCCAACAGTTCAGCAACCCGGCAAACCCTGAAATTCATGAAAAAACCACTGGCCCGGAAATTTGGGAAGATACCGACGGTCAGGTCGATGTGTTTATCTCCGGCGTTGGTACTGGCGGTACGCTCACCGGCGTATCCCGCTACATTAAGGGAACGAAAGGCAAAACGGATCTGGTAACCGTTGCCGTTGAGCCGACGGACTCTCCGGTTATTGCTCAGGCGCTGGCAGGCGAAGAGCTGAAACCCGGCCCGCACAAAATTCAGGGTATCGGCGCGGGTTTCATCCCCGGTAACCTGGATCTAAAACTGATTGATAAAGTTATCGGCATCACCAACGATGAGGCTATTTCCACCGCACGTCGTCTGATGGAAGAAGAAGGCATTCTGGCAGGTATCTCCTCGGGTGCCGCCGTTGCTGCAGCGCTTAAGCTCCAGCAAGATGAGACCTTTACCGGTAAGAACATTGTGGTTATATTACCATCATCAGGTGAGCGTTATCTAAGCACTGCGTTGTTTGCCGATCTCTTCACTGAGAAGGAACTGCAACAGTAATGCCAGCATGTTAATAACGCGTAAAAAAGCGCCTTTTTGGGCGCTTTTTTGTGGCCTGCTTCAAAGTTTCACTCCTCCTGGCATTGATTCACCCTGCCGGGTCTGGTATTTAACCAGACTAATTATTTTGATGCGCGAAATTAATCGTTACACGAAAACCGCTAGCTGAATCGATTTTATGATTTGGTTCAAGTCTTCCTTTAGCGGCATAATGTTTAATGACGAGCGAAACGTCAGCGGCCAGACGTTGCCAGCAACGGAATTGCGTAGAACACCGACTGTGTCGTGCCCCGTTTACGCCGGCGCTAACAATACAGGCTAAAGTTGAGCCGCCAGGCTAGACTTTAGTTCCACAACACTAAACCTATAAGTTGGGGAAATACAATGTTCCAGCAAGAAGTTACCATTACCGCTCCGAACGGTCTGCATACCCGCCCTGCTGCTCAGTTTGTTAAAGAAGCGAAAGGCTTCACTTCTGATATTACCGTGACCTCCAATGGCAAAAGCGCTAGCGCAAAAAGCCTGTTCAAACTGCAGACTCTGGGTCTGACTCAGGGCACCGTTGTTACCATCTCTGCGGAAGGTGAAGACGAGCAGAAAGCGGTTGAACATCTGGTTAAACTGATGGCGGAACTCGAGTAATTTTCCGGGTTCTTTTAAAAATCAGTCACAAGTAAGGTAGGGTTATGATTTCAGGCATTTTAGCATCCCCGGGTATCGCTTTCGGCAAAGCACTGCTGCTGAAAGAAGACGAAATCGTCATTGACCGGAAAAAAATTTCTGCCGACAAGGTTGATCAGGAAGTTGAACGTTTTCTGAGCGGTCGTGCCAAGGCATCTGCACAGCTGGAAACGATCAAAACGAAAGCTGGTGAAACGTTCGGTGAAGAGAAAGAAGCCATCTTTGAAGGGCATATTATGCTGCTCGAAGATGAGGAGCTGGAGCAGGAAATCATAGCCCTGATTAAAGATAAACACATGACGGCTGATGCAGCTGCGCATGAAATTATCGAAGGTCAGGCCACTGCCCTGGAAGAGCTGGATGATGAATACCTGAAAGAACGTGCGGCTGACGTGCGTGACATCGGTAAACGTCTGCTGCGTAATATTCTTGGTCTGGCAATTATCGATCTGAGCGCGATTCAGGATGAAGTTATCCTGGTTGCGGCTGACCTGACGCCGTCAGAAACCGCACAGCTGAACCTGAACAAGGTGCTGGGTTTCATTACTGACGCCGGTGGCCGTACTTCGCACACCTCTATTATGGCGCGTTCTCTGGAACTGCCTGCCATCGTAGGTACCGGTAGCGTTACCGCTCAGGTAAAAAATGACGACTATCTGATTCTGGATGCCGTAAACAACCTGGTTTACGTCAATCCAACGAACGAAGAAATCGAACAGCTGCGCGCCGTTCAGGAGCAAGTTGCGACTGAGAAAGCCGAACTGGCGAAACTGAAAGATCTGCCGGCCATCACGCTTGACGGTCATCAGGTTGAGGTTTGCGCTAACATCGGTACTGTACGTGATGTTGAAGGTGCCGAGCGTAACGGCGCTGAAGGTGTTGGCCTGTACCGCACCGAATTCCTGTTCATGGACCGTGACGCTCTGCCTACTGAAGAAGAGCAGTTTGCGGCGTATAAAGCCGTTGCTGAAGCGTGTGGCTCTCAGGCGGTTATCGTACGTACCATGGACATTGGCGGCGACAAAGAGCTGCCGTACATGAACTTCCCGAAAGAAGAAAACCCGTTCCTCGGCTGGCGTGCCGTGCGTATCGCGCTGGATCGCAAAGAGATCCTGCGTGACCAGGTTCGCGCCATCCTGCGTGCGTCTGCTTTCGGTAAATTGCGCATCATGTTCCCGATGATCATCTCTGTTGAAGAAGTACGCGAACTGCGCAAAGAGATCGAAATCTACAAACAGGAACTGCGTGACGAAGGGAAAGCCTTTGACGAGAGCATTGAGATTGGCGTGATGGTGGAAACACCGGCCGCCGCGACGATTGCGCGTCATTTAGCCAAAGAAGTGGACTTCTTTAGTATCGGTACCAATGATTTAACGCAGTATACTCTGGCAGTTGACCGTGGTAATGATATGATTTCACACCTTTACCAGCCAATGTCACCGTCTGTCCTTACGCTTATTAAGCAGGTTATCGATGCTTCTCATGCGGAAGGCAAATGGACTGGCATGTGTGGTGAGCTTGCAGGCGACGAACGTGCTACACTTCTGTTGCTGGGGATGGGTCTGGACGAATTCTCTATGAGCGCCATTTCTATCCCGCGCATTAAGAAGATTATCCGTAACACGAACTTCGAAGATGCGAAGGTGTTAGCAGAGCAGGCTCTTGCTCAACCGACAACGGACGAGTTAATGACGCTGGTTAACAAGTTCATTGAAGAAAAAACAATCTGCTAATCCACGAGATGCGGCCCAATTTACTGCTTAGGAGAAGATCATGGGTTTGTTTGATAAATTGAAATCTCTGGTTTCTGATGATAAGAAAGACACCGGAACTATTGAGATTATTGCTCCGCTCTCTGGCGAGATCGTCAATATCGAAGACGTGCCGGATGTTGTTTTTGCTGAAAAAATCGTTGGTGATGGCATCGCTATCAAACCAACTGGCAACAAAATGGTAGCGCCTGTTGACGGTACCATCGGCAAAATCTTTGAAACCAACCATGCGTTCTCTATCGAATCTGATAGCGGCATTGAGCTGTTCGTTCACTTCGGTATCGACACCGTTGAACTGAAAGGCGAAGGTTTCAAGCGTATCGCTGAAGAAGGCCAGCGCGTTAAAGTTGGCGACCCGGTTATTGAATTCGATTTGCCGCTGCTGGAAGAAAAAGCCAAGTCTACCCTGACTCCGGTTGTTATCTCCAACATGGACGAAATCAAAGAACTGATCAAACTGTCCGGTAGCGTGACTGTGGGTGAAACCCCGGTTATCCGCATCAAGAAGTAATTCTTGCCGCAGTGAAGAATGGCGCCTGATGGCGCCATTTTTTTATACACTTCATCCGGTCTGCCTGATGGCGCTACGCTTATCAGACCTACGCGAATTGTCACCACGGAATTAGACTAAGGCGTTCACGCCGCCATCCGGCATCAGTGCCGCGGTCACAATGGCGAGGTCACTGGGCGATAACATTTTTCACGCATCAGGATTTTCATCCCTTCCGGCCCGCTTTCCAGCATCCGCTTCTCTGAATCAGCAACCTGCAATTCGCACTGATATCCCCCTGCAACGCCGAACATTGCCCGCGCCACACAAATGTCTTCCAGCGCCTCAAGGCCGCTGGTTTCGAAATGGCCGACGACACGCCCCTGCTGGCGAACCACTAACCGATAACTCTTCATCGCGCCTCCCCTGCCGGTGGCAGTATCAGTTCATCGCAACCGCATTGCTGAGTCCAGGTCATGACGTCCAGCACCCGCTGAGCAGCACTTTTCGTCGCCGCCACCAGCGTTTTCCCTTTCACGAGACCGCTCACCAGTTCCGCACAGAACAGATCGCCGGTCCCTTTCAGATCGGTTTTCACCCGTGAGTGTTCAATGACATCCACCGAATCGGCGGTCACCACCGCAACGTTTATCGTCTCATCGGTTTCACCCGGCGCGCTGGTGATAACCACCCATAGCAAGGTGTCGGAAAGGAGCGATTTGGCGGCGATCACTGCATCATCCAGCGTGCCGCACGGCTTCCCGCTGAGCATCTCCAGTTCGAAGACGTTGGGTGTCAGTCCCTGCGCCAACGGCAGCAGATGGTGGCGATACGCGGCGGGAATTTCCGCTTTCACGTACATTCCACTGTCCGTGTCGCCTATCACCGGGTCCACCAGAATACACACATCAGGATGCGACTCCCGGACCGTCGTCAGCCACTGCGCCAACAGTTCGATCTGCTCTGCGCTTCCCATATAACCGGTGGTCACGGCTTTGAGTTCACGCAGTGCGTCACGTTCATTCAAAGCCTGAAGATAACCGCGAAACCAGTCGGCAGGGATAATGCCGCCATAAAACGTCTGATAATGCGGGGTATTGCTAAACAGTACCGTAGGGACCGGGGTCACCCGTAATCCCTGTGCTTTAATGGCAGGCACCGCAATGCTGTTGCCGACGCTACCATAAACGACCTGTGACTGAACGGCGACAATATCGGTCTGTATCGCCCGATGCGTATCGTCGAAGAGCACTGACTGTATTTCACTCTCCTGCCCCATTGCCTTCTCCTCTCACTGGACAGCGGGCTCACGCCTCACTATTATCGTCATATGCTAAAATTCATTTTGTCATAGGTCAATAATGATCGACGGAAAAACCGCCAACGAAATTTTTGACAATATTCGTCAACATGTCGCAAGTGGCAAATTGACGCCAGGCGAAACGCTGCCGCCGGTTCGTGAACTGGCGACCGCGCTGGAGATCAACCGCAATACTGTCGCGGCGGCTTACAAGCGCCTGGTCACCTCCGGGCTTGCCGTCAGCCTCGGGCGCAACGGGACGGTGATCAAAGGTACTCCATCGCCTGTCGCGCTCGAAGGGAGCAACCCAGGAACACCGCTGACCGATCTCTCCGGTGGTAACCCTGATCCTCAGCGCCTACCCGATCTCAGCCGCTACTTCACCGCGATAAACAGGTCGCCCCGTCTGTATGGCGATGCGGCAGTGTCTCCTGACCTCAAGAAATGGGCTGCGCACTGGATGCAGGATGCAACCCCTCAGGCTGGCGAAATTGATATTACCAGCGGCGCCATTGATGCGATTGAGCGCCTGCTCTGTGCGCACCTGCTGCCTGGCGACAGTGTGGTGGTGGAAGACCCCTGCTTTTTAAGCAGTATCAGCATGCTCCGTTACGCCGGATTTAGCGCAGCTCCGGTACTTGTCGATAGCGAAGGCATACTGCCGGAAGGGCTGGAGCAGGCTCTGCAAAAAGGGGCAAGAGCCGTTATTCTGACCCCACGGGCGCACAACCCAACAGGATGCAGCCTGAGCGCATCGCGCGCGGCCGCGTTACACGCCATTCTGGCTCTCTACCCACAAGTGCTGGTGATTGTCGATGATCACTTCGCCCTGCTTTCTTCATCTCCCTGGTATCCGGTCATTGCCCGCGAAACGCAACATTGGGCTGTGGTGCGTTCCATGTCGAAAACGCTCGGCCCGGACCTGCGCCTCGCCATCGTTTGCAGCGACGCGGCCACCTCGGCGAAGCTTCGTTTACGGTTAAACTCCGGCAGTCAGTGGGTCAGCCATCTGTTACAGGATCTCGTCTGCGCCTGTCTGACCGACGAGGACTACCAGCAATCACTTCATGATACCCGGCAGTTTTATGCCTCTCAGCAGCAAAAACTGGCGGCAGCATTACGCCATCAGGGCATAGATTCCGTCTCTCCCGGCGACGGCCTGAATCTGTGGCTACCGCTTCATGACGCAAGCCAGACGGTTGCGTTTAAACTGGCAAAATCAGGATGGCTGGTACGTGAAGGTGAAGTGTTTGCCGTGAATACGCCAGCCCACGGCCTGCGCATTACGCTGTCGACACTCAGCGACAGCGACATCAACACACTGGCGGCTGATATTCATCAGGCGCTGAAACGCTAACAGGAGAATACAAGTGCGAGTTCATTTTGTTGTTCATGAGTCGTTCGAATCAACCGGAGCATATTTGCAATGGGCTGAAGATCGTGGTTACGCCATCTCCTGGTCTCGCGTCTATAGCGGAGAGCCCGTCCCCGCCAATGCCGATGATTTCGATATGCTGGTGGTTTTTGGCGGGCCGCAGTCACCGCGCACCACGCTTGCTGAGTGCCCACATTTTGACTCACTGGCCGAGCAGCATCTGATCAACCAGGCCATTGTCGCGCAACGGATTGTGGTGGGGATCTGTTTAGGCTCACAGCTGATTGGCGAGGCGTTGGGGGCGAAAGTGTGTCAAAGCCCGGAAAAAGAGATTGGTCATTACCCCATTACGCTGACCGAGGCAGGTCAACAGCATCCGTTGGTTGCTCACTTTGGCTCCCCGTTGATGGTGGGTCACTGGCACAACGACATGCCGGGGTTAACCGATCAGGCAACGGTACTTGCCACAAGCACAGGCTGCCCACGGCAAATCGTGCAGTACGGTAATTTTGTTTATGGTTTCCAGTGCCATATGGAGTTTACCGCTGAAGCGGTGGCAGGACTGATTCAGCATTCCGAACAGGAACTGGCAGAAGCCAAAGGGAAGCGCTTTATTCGCTCAAACGAGGAAATGCGTGAATGGAATTACCGGGAAATGAATGAAAAACTGTGGCAGTTCCTGGACCTGTTGGTCGAGAAACACCGCAAATAACCGACATGCCCGGCCATTGCCGGGCGATGTTCTTAGATTCCCGCTCCCTGGCTGAAGTGCTCTTCGCCAAAGACGCCAGTCGAAAGATAGCGATCGCCGCGATCGCAGATGATCGCCACGACCACCGTACCAGGATTCGCTTTCGCCACGCGCAGCGCCCCTGCTACTGCGCCGCCGGAGCTGACGCCGCAGAAAATGCCTTCACGCACCGCCAGTTCACGCATCGTGTTTTCAGCGTCGTCCTGATGAATATCTAAAACTTCATCCACCAGCGAGGCGTTGAAAATCCCCGGCATATATTCTGCCGGCCAGCGACGAATACCCGGAATACTGCTGCCTTCTTCAGGCTGCAAACCCACAATCGTCACCGGTTTCTCTTGCTCACGCATGAAACGCGACACGCCGGTAATAGTGCCGGTCGTCCCCATACTGGAGACAAAATGGGTGATCCGCCCGGACGTTTGCTGCCAGATTTCGGGACCGGTGGTGGTGTAGTGCGCGTACGGGTTATCCGGATTGTTAAACTGATCCAGCAGCTTACCTTCACCGCGATTCGCCATTTCCAGCGCCAAATCCCGCGCCCCTTCCATCCCCTGCTCTTTGGTGACCAGGATCAGCTCAGCACCGTAAGCACGCATGGCGGCGCGTCGTTCCTGACTCATGTTGTCCGGCATTAACAGTTTCATGCGATAGCCTTTCAGCGCGGCAATCATCGCCAGTGCAATTCCGGTGTTACCACTGGTCGCTTCAATCAGCACATCGCCCGGTTTGATTTCGCCCCGCTTTTCCGCCTCGACAATCATCGATAACGCGGCGCGATCTTTTACCGAGCCCGCCGGATTATTGCCTTCCAGTTTGAGCCAAATTTCGCTGCCGTTGTTCGGCCCCAGACGTTGTAATTTAACCAGCGGCGTGTTGCCGATGGTTTGTTCTAATGTATTCACGTTTTCTGCTCATAAAAAAGCCGGGTGGCGCTGCGCTTACCCGGCCGATAAACATACGAATTAACCTATCAGGCCGATTCAGCCAGAGCAAGCTCCGCTTCGCGCGTTTCGATGCGTTGTTCGCCGTTATACAACCGCGCATTTTGCAACCCAACGAACAGGCGCTCGCCGCGGACTGGCGCATCGTCACCCTGCATCACCACCGTCAGCGGCTCGTTGTACCACCCTAAAGGCTGCACAACTAATTGGGTGTAGTGCCCTTTCGGACTGGCTTCCAGCACCTGTACCGGCAACGGTGAGTCAAGGCTGGTGCGGCGACTGATGTCCACTTCCCACGGGCGCAGGAACAGATCGACAGGCCCCTGATAAGCCGGTGTATAGCCCAACGGCCAGCGGTGCGCCCCAACGTGGAACTGCCCGCCGCGGATTGTCCCCCGCAGGCGGTTCACCTCGCCCATAAACTCCAGCACGAAGCGGGTCGCTGGCTCACGCCATACCTGATCCGGCGCATCGGCCTGCTCAATATTGCCCTGACTCATCACCACCACGCGGTCCGCCACTTCGGTGGCTTCTTCCTGATCGTGCGTCACAAAGACGCTGGTGAATTTCAGCTCTTCATGCAGCTGACGCAGCCAGCGACGCAACTCTTTGCGTACCTGAGCGTCGAGTGCGCCAAACGGTTCATCAAGCAACAGAATTTGTGGTTCCACGGCTAACGCGCGCGCCAGCGCCACACGCTGTTTCTGCCCGCCGGAAAGCTGAGACGGGAAGCGATCCGCCAGATGCGCCAGTTGCACCATCTCCAGCAACTTTGTCACTTTCGCTTTAATCGCCGCCGCATTCGGGCGCTCGCGACGCGGCAGCACTGTCAGACCAAAGGCGATATTGTCGAATACGGTCATATGGCGGAACAGCGCGTAGTGCTGGAACACGAAACCGACTTTACGATCGCGGGCATGCAGGCGGCTGACATCCGTCCCGTGGAAGCGAATATGGCCGCTGGACTGATGTTCCAGCCCGGCGATAATCCGTAACAGCGTGGTCTTCCCGGAACCAGACGGCCCCAGCAGAGCCACCATTTGACCTGAAGGAATATCCAGTGAGATATCGTTCAGCACCAGGGTGCGACCAAAAGACTTCTTAATATTGGCAATCTCAATGCTCATGATTTTCCTCCTGTTGCGCGCGTTTTTCCTGATTTTCCAGGCGCCACTGCAACATGCTCTTCAAAAACAGGGTAACAATCGCCATCAGCGTCAGTAACGCGGCAGCGGTAAAGGAGCCGACAGCGTTGTAGTCTTGCTCCAGTAATTCAATCTGTAGCGGCAGCGACAGGGTTTCACCGCGAATCGAGCCGGAGACTACCGACACTGCGCCAAACTCGCCAATCGCACGGGCGTTGGTCAGCACCACGCCGTACAGCAGCGCCCAGCGGATGTTCGGCAGCGTCACGCGGCGGAACATTTGCCAGCCGGAGGCACCGAGTAAAATCGCCGCTTCGTCTTCCTGGCTCCCCTGACTTAGCATCACCGGCACCAGTTCACGTACCACAAATGGGCAGGTGACGAAGATAGTGACCAGCACCATGCCCGGCCAGGAGAACATAATTTGCAGGTTATGCTCATCCAGCCAGCCGCCCAACGGACCGTTAGAGCCGTAGAACAGCAGATACACCAGACCAGCGACCACTGGCGAGACGGCAAACGGGATATCCAGCAGCGTCAGCAACAATTGGCGACCCGGGAAGTTAAAGCGCGTCACCAGCCAGGCCAGCAACACGCCGAACACCAGGTTGACCGGCACAGCAATCAATGCAATCAGCACGGTCAGCCAGATGGCGTGGAGCATGTCCGGGTCGGCCAAATTCTGTATTACCGGCATCAATCCTTTGCTGAATGCCTGCACGAAGATATAGATCATCGGCACCAGCAAAATAAACGTGGACACCAGCATGCCCGCGCCAATCAGCAGCCATTTCCCCCAGTTAATGCGGGGCGCGTCATAGCGCTTTAATTGAGTAACGTCCGCCATCAGTGACCTACCACACGTCGACCAAAGCGACTTTGCAGAGTGTTAATCGAAAACAGCAGTAACAACGACGCGGCAAGGATCACCGACGCGATCGCGCTCGCCGCCGGATAATCAAACTCCTGTAAGCGAACAAAAATCATCAGCGATGTCACTTCGGTCTTCCACGCGATATTGCCCGCGATAAAAATCACCGCGCCGAATTCACCCAGACTGCGGGTGAAGGAGAGCGCCACGCCTGCCACCAGCGCCGGAGAGAGCTCCGGCAACACGACCTTGCGAAAGCTCTGCCAGCGGGTCGCACCGAGCGTCTCTGCCGCTTCTTCATATTCCGGGCCTAACTCTTCCAGCACCGGTTGCACCGTACGTACCACAAACGGAATGCTGGTAAACGCCATCGCCACCGCAATACCGAGCCAGGTATAGGTGACTTTGATATCAAACTTCGCCAGCCACTCGCCGTAAAAACCGTTGACCGAAAACAGCGACGCCAGCGTCAAACCCGCGACCGCCGTTGGCAGGGCAAACGGTAGATCCATCAACGCATCCAGCAATGTGCGCCCCGGGAAGCGATAGCGGGTTAAGATCCACGCCATCAGCAGGCCGAACACACCGTTAAAAATCGACGCCACAAAGGCCGACAACAGCGTGACTTTATAGGCCGCAACCACCTGCGGGTTGGTGATCACTTCCCAGTACTGCGCCCAGCTCATCTCAGAAAGTTGCATCACCAGCGCGCTGAGCGGCAGCAGCAAAATCAGGCAGACGAACAGCAAGCTGGTGCCCAGACTTAAGGTAAAGCCGGGCAGCACGCGTCTGGAGGAGACGGCTAACATTTACGAGCGCCCCGCCGCCAGCAGTTTGTCCAGTTCGCCACCGCTGACAAAATGGGTTTTCATCACCGCAGGCCAGTCGCCAAACTTATCTTCCACGCGGAACAGTTCGGTTTGCGGGAATTTGTCTTTCAGCTTGTCCATCACTTCCGGGTTGTTCACGCGGTAGTAGAAATCAGTAATGATGGTCTGCGCTTCAGGGCTGTAGAGCCAGTTCAAATACGCTTTCGCCGCCTTCTCAGTGCCGTTGGCCTTCACGTTTTTATCGACCCACGCCACGGGAAACTCGGCGAGGATATTCACCTTCGGCACCACCACTTCAAAGCCCTGCGCTTCATACTGTTTGCGAATGTTGTTCACTTCCGACTCAAAGGTGATCAGCACATCGCCCAGCCCACGCTCAACAAACGTAGTGGTTGCGCCACGACCGCCGGTGTCAAACACCTCAACATTCTTCAGGAATTGGGTCATGAATTGCTCGGTTTTGGCTTTATCGCCGCCATCGGCTTTATCCGCCGCACCCCAGGCCGCCAGGTAGGTATAACGCGCATTACCGGAGGTTTTCGGGTTCGGGAAAATCAGTTTCACGTCAGTGCGCACCAGGTCATTCCAGTCGTGGATGTTCTTCGGGTTGCCCTTGCGCACCAGGAACGCCATCGTGGAATAGAACGGTGAACTGTTATTTGGCAGACGGCTTTGCCAGTCCGCCGGGATAAGCTTGCCTTTATCGTGCAAGATCTGCACATCCGTCACCTGGTTGTAGGTGACGACATCGGCTTTCAGACCCTGCAAAATCGCCAGCGCCTGTTTTGATGACCCGGCATGAGATTGTTTAATCGTCAGCTTGTCGCCGCCGTTGTCTTTCGCCCATTGCTGTTCAAACGGCGGGTTCAGGGCGGCAAACAGTTCGCGGGAAACATCGTATGAACTGTTCAGCAGTTCCGTTGCCTGCGCCTGCGTGGCCAGTAACAGAGACGCTACCAGCGTCAGGGTTCTTTTTTTCAGTAAGTTAACGGCCATTGCGCACCCTTATAAATTTAATGACTTTCTATTTGCCATCATATTTATAACCAGGGTGAAAGGAGTAACGGTTTTATATACCGTTTGATGATTTGAAAGTTGAAAAGAGAATAAGAGAACACCTCCCCACCGACGGTGAGGAGGTTATGGGTGTCAATCAGACACCGACGCTGACGCTTTCCGGCAACGTGCTGCCACCGTCAATGACGTTTTGCGTCCCCGTCAGATAGCTGGATTCATCGGAGGCGAGGAAAGCTGCAAGTTCACCGACCTCAAGCGGGCTCGCCAGGCGGCGCATCGGGATCGCTTTCGCCATCTCGGTCAGCACGGACTCTGGGTCATCCGGATTGGACTGCCGGGCAATGCTTTCCGCCATCGGGGTGCGCACGTAGCCGGGACAGATAGCATTCACACGAATCCCCGCCTGCGCGAACTCCACGGCCAGTGATTTGGTAAGGCCGATCAGCGCCGCTTTGGATAAGGCATAGGCGGTTTCGCCCGGATCGGCAACCATATCGCCCGTCACGGAAGACATCATCACAATGCGACCGTCGTTGCGCTCGATCATTTCGGGCAGCACGGCTTTGGTGACGTTCCAGACACCTTTAATATTGATATCGATATGTAAATCCCGGTCCTCCTCGCTCATGTCGAGAAAGTTACCTAACCGGCAAACGCCTGCGTTGTTGACGAGAATATCAATTTTACCTTCCGTCGCCTTCGCGCGGGCGATGGCGGCGGCAACAGAGGCAGCATCCCTGACATCAGCATGAACCGCCGTACAACGATGGCCGCGACCACCCAACTCATCCGCCAGTTTTTCAATCTCATCGGAGATGTCCAACAAAATTAAGTTCGCGCCATGGCGGGCAAACACTCTGGCGATCCCTTCGCCGATACCTTGTGACGCGCCCGTAATCAGTGCTGTTTTACCCGTGAGTTTACCCATTTCAACGTTCTCCATTTGAATACAGAGCCTTACACTCCATTAACACTGAAAATACAGCAATAACAAATAAGTGCTGCGGAACAGCTCACTAATTCAGGTAAATCTTAAGTAAAAAATCAGCACGCTATTTCCCCAGCGGTTTAATCAACTGGCTACTGCGTTCGATTATGCGCAGGGATGCAATGATTCACATTGTGTTTAATGCTATGAAATATATGATTCCAGTTATTCGCCTGGGTAACAACGAACCTGTAAGGAAACACACATCATGCAATTTGAGAAGATGATTACCGAAGGCGCTCACTGCGCTTCTGAGGAATAACGCGAATGGCAAAAGACATCAGTAATGAACTCCTGAATCGCATCCTCGACCAGGTCGGCGGCGCGGCTAACATTGCCAAATGCGGCAACTGCATGACCCGCTTGCGGTTGTCAGTGCATGACAGCAGTCTGGTAGATCCCGCCATTAAAACGCTGGAAGGCGTGAAAGGCGTCGTGATCTCTAATGACCAGGTGCAGGTCATTTTTGGCCCGGGTAAAGCGCAACGCGCGGCAGATGCCATGAACGTGTTGCTTGGCGAAACGGTGACCCCGCAGGCTGCGGAAATCGCGGCGCAGAACAAACGCCAGATTAAAGCGAAGCAGACATCCGGGATTCAGCAATTTCTGTCAACGTTTGCCACTATTTTCACCCCGTTGATCCCCGGTTTTATTGCCGCGGGTCTGCTACTCGGGATTGCAACGCTCATCGGCACCGTGATGCACGTCCCGGCCGATGCGACCGGCACGCTTGCCGATGCGCTGAACTTTATGAAGGTCTTCAGCAAAGGTCTCTTTACCTTTCTGGTCATTCTTATTGGTTACAACGCCGCGCAAGCATTTGGCGGTACAGGGGTTAACGGCGCCATCATCGCCTCACTGTTCTTGCTGGGATACAACCCAGCCGCCACCACGGGTTATTACTCCGGTCTTCAGGATTTCTTCGGGCTGACGATAGACCCGCGCGGCAACATTATTGGCGTCCTGATCGCCGCCTGGGCCAGCGCGCGCATTGAAGGTCTGATTCGCCGTTTTATGCCTGACGATCTGGATATGCTTCTGACCTCCATGCTGACCCTGGTGATCACCGCCATTCTGGCTTATCTGGTGATTATGCCGCTGGGCGGATGGCTGTTCGAAGGAATGTCGTGGCTCTTTATCCATCTCAACAGCAATCCGCTGGGTTGTGCCGTCCTCGCCGGGCTTTTTCTGATTTCCGTCGTCTTTGGCGTCCATCAGGGGTTTATTCCCGTCTATCTGGCGTTAATGAGCAGTCAGGGTTTTAACAGCCTGTTTCCGATTCTTTCCATGGCGGGCGCGGGTCAGGTCGGGGCTGCGCTGGCGCTCTACTGGCGGGCAGAAAAACACAGCACGTTACGCAGTCAGGTTCGCGGTGCGATCATTCCAGGCTTACTCGGCGTCGGGGAACCGCTGATTTATGGCGTCACATTGCCGCGAATGAAACCCTTTATCACCGCCTGCTTCGGCGGCGCTGCCGGTGGTCTGTTTATCGGTCTGGTGGCCTGGTCCGGTCTGCCGATGGGGTTAAACAGCGCCTTTGGTCCCTCCGGTCTGGTGGCTCTGCCCTTAATGACCTCCGCGCAAGGTATCCTCCCTGCAATGGCGGTGTATGCAGGCGGCATGCTGGTTTCATATATTGCCGGATTTATTTTTACGGTTCTCTTTGGCTGCCGTAACGTGAATCTGGATTAAAAAGTGACCATCACCTGACGCGTTGCCCTCAGTATGACTCCTGCGCCACGCTGAAACATGAATAACAAAAAGGCCAGTCAGTGACATCACTGACTGGCCTTTCACTACCGGAAAAGTCATTAACGCCTTACAGCGCCATCAAACGATCCAGAGACGGCGCAAAGTAATAACCGCCGGTGACCGGTTTGGTGAAGCGCAACATGGCATCGCGTTTACCGTCGGTGTCGCCGAACATGCTCAACAACTGCTGTTCGATGTTGTACAGACGTGCGCAGTAGGCGCAGAAATAGAGGCCATGCGTGCCGCTGGCTGTCCCGTACGGCAGACTCTGACGGACAATTTTCAGCCCTTTACCTTCTTCTTTCAGATCCACGCGGCTCAGGTGAGACGTCTCCGGGCGATCGTCGCCGTCAATCTCTTCGTTGGCTTCTTTGGTGCGGCCAATCATCATCTCCTGATCGTGGATGCTCATGCGGTTGAGCTGCTTCAGGTTGTGTTCCCAACGCTGAACGAACACATAGCTGCCGCCCGCATCCACGCCGTCTTTAATGACCGCAACCTCACGGCGCGTCTCAGCGCCCGCCGGGTTTTCTGTCCCATCGACAAAGCCGCTGAGGTCACGCTCTTCTACCCAACGGAAACCGTGGATCTCTTCTTTCACTTCGATGCAGTCGCCAAAGGCTTCCATCGCCGCCTGCGCAACGGAGAAATTCACGTCATGACGCAGAGACAAAATATGGATAAGCACGTCGTACTGCGTTGCCGGTGCCAGACCTTTACCGTAAGGCATAAAATCTTTCAACTCTTCTGCGCCCACGCCGCCGCTGAGGGCGCGCCAGGTGTTGTTGCCGAAAGCCACGACGGCGCCTAAGTGCGCATCCGGGAATTTTGTTTCGAAGGTTGCCAGTTTGTCGGCAAACGCTTTGCTCGCCGCACGCAGGGCATCAACCTCCCCTTTAACATTGGCTTCAATCCAAATCGCCGCACGGCAATGTTCTGGCAAAATGCCACTCTGAACCTGAGACATTATTCCTCCTGAATATGAGAATGCCACGACGTGGTGGCATTATTGATGGGGGCTATTGTAACCGTTTTTTCTGCGGGGCGGTTTGTTCAGACGCAAATTAACGACGCCAGATAATTTTGCTTACCGTCCAGTTTTTCAGCGTGTCATCAGAGGGCATCAACCCTTCAGGACCGCTCCATTCGCCAGAAAAAACATAGCTAACGTGCTGACTTCCTTCCGCTTTACACTCAACAGCGTTGCTATCGTCACCAGACGCCAACTCGCAGTTGCCGAATGCCTTACTGTAAAGGTCGCTAAACGGAGTACCGATCTCAACGCCGGTGTGTGCCGGAATCTCACGGTCCAATACAGCAATCCGGCTGATGGTTCCCTGGTCGCCGTTGATCACCATCGCCACCTGGTCCCCCTTCATCGCCTCGAAATAACGTACAACATTGCCGTTATCCGTTTTCATCCCGCTACGCAGGCGATAGTCGCCATCCAGCGCGTCGGCAATGGCGCTTTCATCAAGCGGGGTGGACGCCGTTAATGTTCCAACGCCTTGTTCGGTGACTTCCGTCGATGATCCAAACCAGTTCCACGGATTTGCGGCGGACCAGTTTACAGACGAGAGTGTCGAACAGCCGGTCAGTGCCAGCGGCATCGCACATAAAAGCAAACGCAGCGATTTCATCTCACTTCCTTTCTTTATTAATCAACGTTGGTTGGAGTCCGGCTTCGTTAAAAAGTGCCGTTATTCTTTTTCAATGGCAAAACAGGCGCGTAAACGCCGATGGGTCACCAGCCAGATAAGGGCGATGATATCCAGGACGACCAGCGCCAGCCCGACGCCGCTGACCGGCTCCCCCCTCAACCACAATACCGGTTGCCAACAAAGCAGCACCGATTGGGCTAAAATCAAAAGCACGCGAAATCTGTGCCACAGCACCGGAAACGCAAAGCGCCGCCCGCTGAGTAAAAACGCCAGCACAGCGGGTACGCCAGGGATTAGCCCCAGCCAAAAAGAATCGTGATCGGGATAAAACAGATTAAGCAGCGTATTGCCCTGGTCACGCGATGAACCCGCGATCACAAACAATACCCAGGTGCGCGCCTGTAGCAACAGAACGCACCAGAACAGAAAAGGCAGGCGTAAACGTCCGTGACTGTCATAGTCGCCAGGATGAAACTCAATACTCTTCATCTTCAATCAAACGCTTACCCAAAATCAGCACATCGCTGTGCTCGTAGCCCAGGCGCTCATACATCCCCAGCACGACGTCGTTTTCGTCCCGCACCATGATTTGAATTTTCGGACAGCCGCGGGCAATCAGCTTTTTTTCCAGCCGGTTCAGTAGCGCATTGGCGATACCACGACCACGAAACTCCGGATGCACGCCAAGATAGTACGCCGAGCCGCGATGCCCGTCATATCCCCCCATCACCGTGCCGACAACTTCACCGTTCACCTCCGCGACCAGGAACAAGCTGACGTCATGATTCACCTTGCGCTCGATATCCATTTCCGGATCGTTCCATGGACGCAACAGATCGCAGCGCTCCCAGAGGGTGATCACCTCTTCGAAATCTTGCTGGCGGAAAACGCGTATCTCCATGGTATGAGTCACCTTTTAGGGTTAAAAACAGTGATTATGGCGCGATCGCCTGATTTAGCCAATATCTGACGCGAAGCGGTGAAAAAAATGGCATAATAGATCATTGTCACGTATTGAAATGAAACGTAAAACAATTCTCATCCTGAACAGTCGTAACGGAATACACGGTACGATATATATACCCTAAATAATTCGAGTTGCAGGAAGGTGGCAAGTGAGTGAATCTCCAGGAGCTGACTAAAGTCAGTGACTGGCGTGAGCGAACGCAGCCAACGCACATGCAAGTTGAAGTATGACGGGTACATCTGGAACTTATTTTTATTACAACTCAGGCCGTATGAGCACTTTTAAACCACTAAAAACTCTCACATCGCGCCGCCAGGTGCTGAAAGCTGGGCTGGCTGCCCTGACGCTGTCAGGCATGTCGAACGCCATCGCCAAAGAAGAACCGCTGAAAACCAGCAATGGTCACAGTAAGCCGAAGGCCAAAAAAGCGGGGGCCAAACGTGTTGTCGTACTCGACCCCGGCCACGGAGGAATCGACACCGGCGCCATTGGCCGCAACGGTTCGAAAGAGAAACACGTGGTACTGGCTATCGCCAAAAACGTCCGTTCAATCTTGCGTGGTCAGGGGATTGATGCGCGTTTAACCCGCAGCGGCGACACGTTTATTCCGTTATACGATCGCGTTGAGATTGCCCACAAACACGGCGCTGACCTGTTTATGTCCATTCATGCCGATGGTTTTACCAACCCGTCTGCCGCTGGCGCGTCTGTTTTCGCACTTTCCAATCGCGGCGCCAGTAGCGCCATGGCGAAATACCTCTCCGATCGCGAGAACCGCGCCGATGAAGTCGCGGGCAAGAAAACCACCGACAAAGATCATCTGTTGCAGCAGGTGCTTTTCGACCTGGTACAGACGGACACCATTAAAAACAGCCTGACGCTGGGTTCGCATATTCTCAGGAAGATCAAACCCGTGCATCGTCTGCACACGCGCAATACAGAGCAGGCCGCGTTCGTGGTGCTAAAATCACCGTCAATTCCGTCGGTGCTGGTTGAGACCTCTTTTATCACCAACCCGGAAGAGGAACGCCTGTTGGGCACCGCCGCATTCCGGCAAAAAATTGCCACCGCCATCGCCAACGGCGTGATCAGCTATTTTCACTGGTTCGATAACCAGAAAGCCCACTCGAAGAAACGTTAACCATGAAACCCGATGCACAACGCGTGAAACAGTTCCTGCTGAGTTTGCAGGATGACATTTGCCAGCAATTGTCAGCGGTCGATGGCGCCAGCTTTGTCGAAGACAACTGGCAGCGTGAAGCGGGTGGCGGCGGACGCAGTCGGGTGTTGCGCAGCGGTGGGATCTTTGAACAAGCAGGCGTCAATTTCTCCCATGTTCACGGCGATGCAATGCCTGCTTCCGCCACCGCGCACCGGCCTGAGCTGGCAGGGCGCAGCTTTGAAGCGATGGGGGTCTCGCTGGTGGTACACCCACTCAACCCATACATTCCAACCAGCCATGCCAACGTGCGTTTTTTCATCGCTGAAAAACCCGGAGCGGATCCGGTCTGGTGGTTTGGCGGGGGGTTTGATCTCACGCCCTACTACGGCTTTGAAGACGATGCCATTCACTGGCACCGCACGGCGCGCGATTTATGCCAGCCCTTTGGCGATGACGTCTACCCACGCTATAAAAAATGGTGCGACGACTACTTCTTCCTCAAACACCGCAATGAACAGCGCGGCATTGGCGGGCTGTTCTTTGACGATCTGAACACGCCGGATTTCGACAGCTGTTTTGCCTTTATGCAGGCGGTCGGTAAAGGGTATAGCGATGCGTATCTGCCGATCGTCGAGCGCCGCAAAACGATGGCCTGGGGTGAGCGTGAGCGGAACTTCCAGCTCTATCGTCGCGGGCGCTACGTGGAATTCAATCTGGTGTGGGACAGAGGAACGTTGTTTGGTTTGCAGACCGGCGGGCGCACTGAATCCATTTTGATGTCGATGCCGCCGCTGGTTCGCTGGGAATATGACTGGCAACCGGAAGCCGACAGCCCGGAAGCCGCCTTAAGCGAGTTTATTCAAGTGCGCGAGTGGGTGTGATTGCCGGATGGCGGCTTCGCCTTATCCGGCCTACGGAGTCTGGCTTTGTAGGCCTGATAAGCGAAGCGCCATCAGGCACGCAACTACCTCCACTCCCGCATCCGCTGGTGCAGCGTCAGTGACGGTTTCTCGGCAAACAGGTGCTGATAATCGGTGGCAAACTGCCCCAAATGCCAGAACCCCCACTGCATCGCGGCGTCTTTGACCGTGACGTTTTGCGACCAGGGGCTTATCAACTCACGACGCACCGCATTCAGGCGGATCCTCTTCAACCATGCGTTCGGCCCAATCCCTAAAATCGCGTGAAAGGCGTTTTGCAGCGTACGGCGACTCACATGCAGTTGATTGCACAAATCCAGTACAGTCAGCGGCTCTGACATATTCTCCAGCACATAGTCCCGCGCGCGCGACAGCAACCGTCGATAGCTCTGATGGCTGATGCTCTCCGCCGTTATGATCGGCTGCGCTTCTTCCAGCATCGTCCCCATCGCCAACAACAGATTATCCCGCAGCACTTTACGTACCGCGGGCTGATGCAGATTGCCAGGATTCTCACTGAAGGTCGCCAGCGCCTGCTGTACGAACCCCCACAGCGCCGCTTTATGCTGTTCTTTTACCTCCAGCGCTGACTGGTTGCGCAGCATATGCAGCACCCGTTCCGGGTTATGTAAAAAGTTCGCATGCCGTGTAATAGCCTCTTCGGAGATGACCACCCCAAGAATGGTGTAATCGTCCGGCGTGCTCAATTCAAATTCGGTTCCCCCCGGTCGGGTCGCAATCTCCGCGCTGCCAATGCACTGCGAACCAATAAATCCCTGCTCGCCGCGTGTCGCCGGAATGCCAAACCAGAACGAGTTTGGCCAGACCAGACAAGACTGGCGTAACGCCAGGCCGGTGTATTCACGGAATACCTGAATATCATCCAGCAGGATTTCCGTGAACTCGCCATGAAATTTGCCAGGATTTAGCTGATCATAGATCTGCTGCCAGGCGGTAATCGTCAGAGCGTGTTCATAAACATCCGTTGTCCGTCGCTGGTGAACCGCGTCCACCTCGACCTTCGGCGTAAAGTTAACGTCTTCGGGCAACGCTTCATGATAAAGATGATGCAAGTTTGCTGTACGGGTCTTTTTCATGATCTTTTAAGCCGGGAACTTCACCGAAGCCCCCGGCACCTCCGACAGGTTATTCGTTCTTCAGACGATAGCGACTACTGCGTTTACGCAACGTCCCATCAGAAAAGAGCTGCTCCAGCGCGCTTCTGGCTTTTTCAAGTGGCCAGCCAAAGTGCGCCGCCACCTCCCCTGCCGTCATTCCCTGACGTACTGTTGCCAACTGCGCCAGCAATTCCTCCAGAGATTCAGACGCCACCGGCTCATCTGGCGTCTTTTTCGGTTTCACCGAGGGCGTTGGCTGGCGCTTAAAACTGCCGATCAGCCACTGGGTGTCATCATCTGGCCGCCCGATTTCCTTGCGACTGATAACACGACCTGTTCGCTGTGCGGCAGCGCTTCCGGCATCCAGCGCCGCACGACACGCCGCTAAATCCCCCTCAACCACCAGCGTAAGCCTGCCAGGATCGAGCACTTCGTGACTGAGCAGACGCACGTTGGCGGCTTTCAGCATGGCATCCGCAGCATCAACAGCAGCGACCATGCCCTCCACTTCCAGTAATCCCAGTGCATTGATCATGGAAACCTCCCTTACGCGCGCTGTACTGGATTACGGGCAATATCCAGAACGGCATCGGCAAACGCGTTACAGGCAGCTTTACAGGCGGCCTGGCTACCGGTCAGAAACGCCGCTGAATAGTTGGTTTCTGACGGCGGCGGCACGTAAGTCACCAGTTGTACATCGGCAGATTTCAGCGCCGCATCAATCCCAAATGTCGCTTCCAGCGGCGGCGCCACCAGATAGGCCATCGGATCGCCGAGTCGACACCCGGCCGTTGCCGAAAGATACGAACCGGTACGTGAAACCACATGCGCGAGAAATGCCGTGTTTTCGGCATCGTTCGCCCACTGGAACGCCGCGCCGCTTTCGATGTTGGCGACCATCGCATCCAGACCGGCACGCACTTCCGCCGGATTCGGGCCGCCCAGCATGATCATCACTTCACCGGCTGTCGGTGATGGACCATGCGCGGCCCCCGCATACAACGAGCGACCGAACACCACTTCGACCATGGCCTGTTTAGTGGCTTCATCTGCGGCAATATACGCCACATCATCAGAGTCTGCAGTGATGAGTCCGAGGCTACGTATATGCGGTGGTAATTTAAGTTCCCGTGCAAACTCAGCGTTAACGGAGGCAATCACACGCATGGCGGTGACCGAGGGTCGAATTAAATCTAATGCTGGCATGATGTCTCCTTAACGGGTCATGTTGATGCCGGAGGCTTTCTGCTCCAGCATACGTTTTGCCAAATCTACAATCACAGCGGCCGCTTCTACCGGCGGTGTGCCACCCTGGTGAATGTTGGAAATACAGGTACGGTCAGCCTCAACGGTCGTCGCCACGCGCGGTGAATACACGGCGTAGCAGGAGAGACTTTCCGACTGCCCCAGCCCCGGACGCTCGCCAACCAGCAGAATCACCACTTTCGCGCCGAGAATTTCGCCGATCTGATCTTCGATCTTCACACGGCCATAGCGCACAAAGAACGGTGTGCCGACCTTCAGACCCGCCTGGTTTAACCCGGCCAGCAGCGGCGGCAGGATCTCTTCATAGTTGGCGGTAATGGCGTCGGTAGACAGGCCATCGGAAACCACCACCTGCACGTCCGGATTCGCCAGGCACTGTGCCTTCAGCGCTTCAATAGCCTCCGGGCTCAGGCGACGGCCCATGTCCGGGCGAGTCAGGTACAGGTTTTTGTCGCTGATTTCTGAACGCACTTCCAGCAGACCTTGCGCTTTCACCCACTCTTCCGGCACCTCTTTCAGGACGGTATCTTTCGAGCGTGAGTGGTCAGCCAGGAAACGCAGCAGCGCCTGGGTACGCGGACGCGGACCTGCACGACCGGTGCAGACGCGCGCGGCGGTACTGCGACGCAGCTCCGTCAGCACATCAGCGCGGTTGGGGTTCTCAACGCCAATCCAGGCTTTAGCTTCGGGCGAACCCAAATCCAGCGCGCAGCTTTCCACCGCAGAGGAGGTAGCACATTGCGTCGTGCTGCATTTCGCTTCCGGTAACGGCGCGGATGCCTGTGGCTGCGGTTGTCCCATTGACGCCATTACACTGCGTACAATTTCTTCAATCTGTTTTTGATCCATCGTGTGTCATCCCCGCGTCATCAGAAGAACAGTGACGGATCGCCCGCCCGTTTGGTCAGGCGACCGTTTGCCATAATGCCCATGGTTTCCAGCCAGCGTTCGAACTCCGGCGACGGACGCAGATTCAGCAACTGGCGCACGGTCGCGGTATCGTGGAACGCGGTGGTCTGATAGTTGAGCATGATGTCGTCACCGAGCGGCATGCCCATGATGTAGTTGCAACCCGCGGTGGCGAGCAGAATCATCAGGTTTTCGTTGAGGTTCTGGTCGGCATCGGCATGGTTGGTGTAGCAGCAGTCACAGCCCATCGAGATGCCGCTCAGCTTGCCCATAAAGTGATCTTCCAGACCGGCGCGAATAATCTGGCGGTCATTGTAGAGATACTCCGGCCCGATAAAGCCCACCACGGTGTTCACGAGGAACGGATCGTAATGGCGCGCCAGACCGTAGTTACGCGCTTCCATCGTCACCTGATCCGCGCCGAAGTTCGCGCCCGCAGAAAGCGCGGAACCCTGCCCGGTTTCAAAGTACAGGCAGTTTTCCCCGGCAATACGGTTGAACTCGGCGCCGACGGCACGCGCTTCATCCAGCATCGCCAGCTCTACGCCAAACTCTTTCAGCCCTTTTTCACTGCCGCAAATACTCTGGAAAATCAGCCCGCCCGGCGCACCGCGACGAATGGCTTCAATCTGGGTGGTGACGTGCGCCAGCACACAGCCCTGAGTCGGGATATTGAACTTGTCGATAACCCCGTAAACGGTGTCTAGCACGCGGCTTAAGTTATCCACGTCATCCGTTACCGGGTTAACGCCGATCACCGCATCGCCCGCGCCGAAAGAGAGTCCTTCATAGATTTGCGCAGCGATACTCTGCACATCATCGCGGGTGTCGTTCGGCTGTAAACGGCAGCTGAAGGTGCCCGGCAGACCAATGGTCGTGTTGGCCTTTTTGATCACCGGCATCTTCTTGCCGCCGTAGATCAGGTCAGCGTTCGAGCAGATTTTGGCGACCGCCGCCACCACTTCCGAGGTCAGGCCTTTACGCGTAAAGGCAATGTCATCAACAGAGGTTTCATCGCTCAGCACGTATTCGCGCAGCTCGCTGATGCTCCAGTTTTTAATGCGGTTATAGGCCGTTTCGTTGACGTCATCCTGAATCAGACGCGTAACGCAATCCTCCTCATAGGAAATCACCGGGTTATTGCGGATATCCGCTACCGTCATTTCCGACAACACCTGTTTCGCAGCAACACGCTCTTGCGAGCTTTCTGCGGCGACCCCTGCCAGCACATCCCCCGAACGCAGTTCGTTGGCTTTTGCCAGCACCTCTTTTACATCCTTAAACTGATAAACATTGCCGAACAATGTGGTCTTTAGTTTCATAAGTCGTTCCCTCAGGAAGGAAATGCGAGTGATTTCACCGTCACCGGCACAACCGATCCGCCAAAAAGAGGCGTACCAATGTCGATATAGTCCCCCGACCGAACGATCACTTCGTCAATGACCGCCAGCGGGTGTTGCTGTAACTGTGGGCGTAACAGCATGCCCAGGGCTTTACCAAAGTCCTGCTCGGCCACCACCAGCAGGGGATGCGGATTCGGAAAACGCGCGACGAACGCTAACAGCGCGTCGATGACCGTGAGTAATGCGGCGTAACGCACCGGCAGCGAGGCGGGAAGCGCCAGTACATACGCGTCAGTTTGTGGGCAGAGATCGAGCTGAATCAGCGCCTGATGCCAGGCGTTCACCAGGTCGGATTCATCTACGGGAATGGCTACCGGCAGATTGCGCAGCGGCAGCGCAACGCCCTCCAGCCATATCGTGCTGCCCGAGAGCGACAGCGTGTGGGCCCCGGCACCAATCACCGTGGCACGCACGGTTTGCGCCGGGAACTGCACGTTCATCTCACGCAGGCGCGGATGCTCATGCAGCGCCATTGCCAGTAGCGGTCCAATATCAGAAAAACAGAATGAATCGGCAGGTTGGTTGCGATAGCACTCTCCCACACCGCCGGAAAGCGTGATGACGTCAGGCCGCGTGCCTGCGGGCAGCAACCCTGTTTGCATCAGCGCCTGTGCCAGCGGCGAGAGCGTACCGTCGATAACCTCGACGATAAGATCGGCCATCCGCTGCGCCACCTGCCCCAGTTGTGCGACCGTCAGCGCGCGGGCATCGGTACCCGCGCCGAAAACTGCATCAACAATCTGTTGCCCCGGCTGATGCGCCCAGGCAACACGTCCCTGGCTGTTGGTTTCCAGCAGTCTGCCGCCCACGTTCAGACAGGCCGTTGCGCTCACTTTCCCGGCGTCAAACAACGCGTAGTTCGACGTACCGCCACCAATATCGATGTTCAATACGCGACACAGACGCTGTTCCGACAGGGTTTGCGCCCCTGCTCCGTGACCGGCAATCACCGATTCCAGATGCGGTCCGGCGCTGGCAACGACAAAGTCGCCGAGAGACTGGGAGAGGGTCATCACCGCCGGACGGGCGTTACGGGTTTTCGCGCTCTCGCCGGTGATGATGACAGCCCCGGAATCCACAGACTCCGGAGCAATGCCTGCGGCCTGATACTGGGCCAGAATCAGCGCCTTCAGTTCTGCTTCTTGTAACCCGCCCTGCTTATCGACGGGAGTAAAGAAGACCGGGCTTTGCCAGCTAATTTCGCGTTTGATGAATTCGTAACGCGGCACCTGCGACACTGCCGCACGGTTAACCAGCTCAAGGCGCGAGAAGATCACCTGAGTGGTGGTGGTGCCGATATCGATACCAACGCTCAGTAGCTGGCGAGTCTTCACGATTGCGCCTCCACTTCGGTTTTAACCGCTGCCGGGTCATCTTTTGGCACCAGCAGCATCGCTACGCCAATCGCCGTCACACCGCCAATCAGCTTGCCGACAATCATCGGGAAGATCATGGCGTTCATGTTCGCGGCGGCGAAACCTAAGTGGTCGCCAAGGGCGAACGCGGCGGAGACCGCAAACGCGCAGTTAATCACTTTGCCGCGGGTATCCATCTGCTTCATCATGCCGAACATTGGAATGTTGTTCGCCAGCGTCGCCACCATACCTGCCGCAGCAATGTTGTTGATTTTCAGCAGATTGCCAACGCTCATCAGCGGTTTTTCAAACCAGCGGGTCAGCAGCAGCACCATCGGATAAGCACCGAGCAGCACACAGGAGATGGAACCGATAACTTCAATGGCGCGCATCACTTCGCCAGGTTTGTCGCCTGGGGCCATAAAGATAGGATCAAGACCCGGGATCAGCTCCCAGCCCAGCAGGAACTTCACCACCGCCGCCGCCAGACCGATCGTTATCAGCGCCACGAGGAATTTGGCGAAGATCTGGAAACCGTTGATCATTTTTTCCGGGATAAATTTCAGCCCCAGCGCCACCAGCACCGCCACAATCAATACCGGGATCATGTTCATCAGGATCAGCGCGAAGGTGAACTCTACCGGCTGGCCGTTGACCTCAACGCCGGAGTACATGGCAATCAACCCTCCGGCGATACAGCCGACAGGGATGGTGACAATACCCGCCAGCACGCCGAGTGCCAGGTAACGGCGGTCAGACGGCTCGATAATGCCAAGCGCCACCGGAATAGAGAAAACCAGCGTCGGCCCCATCATCGCGCCGAGAATCAATCCAGAGTATAGCCACGCCGCCACATCACCGCCCGCCAGCTCTTTGGCAAGGAAGAAACCGCCCATATCGCAGGCCAACAGCGTACCGGCGAACATCGATGGGTTGGCACCCAGCATCTCGTACAACGGAATAATCACCGGTCCCAGCACATGCGCCATCACCGGTGCCAGCGCGGTCATACCGACCATCGCCAGACCCAGCGCGCCCATTGCCATAAACCCTTCTTCAAACTGACCGCCGGAACCCTCGATACTCTTACCGAACTTACCGAGGAAGCGTTCAGAGCCGCCAAACTGCGACAGGATCCTGTCCACGGCGGCAATCAGCATAAAGAACATCATGATGTACATGATGATTTCGTTAATTCCCATAGCCTTGTCTCCATTTGCCAGGGTTTTCGTAGGCCTGATAAGCGCAGCGCCATCAGGCAATGATGCCGCGTTTTACCGGATGGCGGCGCGAACGCCTTATCTGGCCTACGTCCTGGTATGCTTTTATTGTGCCGCCGCGTACAAATCGATAATTTCGCTCTGCGTGGCGGTTCGTGGGTTGCTGCTGATACAAATATCGTCCAGTGCGGCCTGCGCCCATGCGCTGTATTGCGAAGGCTGCGCGCCGACGTCGGCGAGCCGTTTGGTCTGGCCAACCTCGGCAATCAGTTCACTCACCGCATTAATCGCGTCGCGATCGTCTGATTTCTTATTGGTTAATGCCCGCCCGATGTGACTGAAGCGTTCACGGCACACCATGCGGTTAAATCCCATCACCGTTGGCAACAACATGGCGTTCGCTTGTCCGTGCGGGATGTGCAGCGCAGCGCCTGGCTGATGCGCCATCGCATGACACAACCCCAGCCCCGCGCTGGAAAACGCCATTCCGGCCATACAGGAGGCGAGCAGCATGCTCTCTCGCGCGGCCAGATCGTGACCATTGCCCACCGCTTTCGGCAGTGATTTGCCGATCATCGCAATCGCGCCAATTGCCAGACTGTCGGTAAATGGCGTGGCGTTCAGCGCGCTGTATGCCTCAACCGCGTGGGTCAACGCGTCGATCCCGGTCATCGCTGTCACGTGCGACGGGATCCCTTCCGTCAGCGCGGCATCCAGAATCGCTACATCCGGCATCAGCGCCGCATGCGCCAGCACCTGTTTACGCCCGGTGACCGCATCAATGATGACCGTCACGTTCGTCGTTTCCGACCCGGTTCCTGCCGTCGTCGGCACCGCAATCAGCGGCAACCGCGGACGCAATGCGCTTTGTGCTGTCATCTCTGCCAGCGGTTGTGTCGGGTTCGTGACCAGCAAGGCGACCGCTTTCGCCGCATCCAGCACCGAACCGCCGCCAAACGCCACCACGCCGTCACACTTCGACTCACGCAGTTGCGCCACTGCCGCGCAAACATCCGTAATGCACGGCTCACCCACCGGGCAAGGCCAGAGCGTGATCGCCACACCTTTCATCGCCAGACTACGCGTGAGCGCGGCCGTCATTCCGGCCTGGTGCAGAAAACTGTCGACCATCACAAACAGATGCGTCAGCCCGCGCGTTTGCGCTTCCTGCCCGCAGGCACTTAGCGCGCCCAGACCACACAACGTGACCGGTGGAACGCTGAACGTTTTCACCCGTTGCAGATTCAGGGTGTCAAATGCCTGAAAGAGCGCCGTCTGCAATTCAGCTTGCATGGATCCCCTCCGCTTTCTCTTTCCCGCTGTTTGCTATCGCCAGCGGCGTCATAAACAAACTGTGCTGTGGTAAATGCACCGCTAACTCTGGAAAGCGCTTGCGAAACAGCTCATGGACGCCCGGCTGCATGCACGAACCGCCCGCCAGCCATAAATCAGCGATCCCTTGACCTTCGATATGATGGGCGACTATCTCCGCCATCTTTTCGTAGACCGGCTTCACCACAGGCCAAATTTCTGCCCCGTTGCCGCGTTTGTACTGCTCCGCTTCTTCCAGTTGAATGCGACGGTTTCCGGCCAGGGTCAGGGAAATATGATGCCCGCCAGTCGCTTCATCAGCGGAGTAAGTCACCAAACCCCGCTTGACGATGGCGATCCCGGTGGTTCCCCCGCCGATATCCACCACCCCGGCGTTATCCAGTTGCAGCAGATCTGCCACGGCAGTCGGTTCGTCCAGCACATGGCTGACTTCCAGACCCGCCGACTCCAGCACGTTAATCGAGATGCGTGGGTCGGTGCCCGGCGGAAACGAGGTTGCCGCATGGGTAAACCGACAGCCGAGTTGTTGTTCAAGGGAATCGAGATGGCGACGAACAATGGTCACCGCGCCGAAGAAATCCCAGACGATGCCGTCACGCACCACATCGGCCCAATCGAGGCAGACAGCCACCGGGTTTCCGTCGCTGTCGACAACCATCGACACCACGTCGCAGGTGCCCAAATCAACGCCCAGCCACAGCGCGGAATCGCTCTTTGCCGGTGTCTGATTGCACAGCGCTGCGGCTTTCTGCAAACGTGGGGTAAGCCATTGTTGTTCGTCGTGCGCCATCTCTTTTCTCCGTTTAGCCTGATGGGCAGGCACTTAAACGATGCGGAACGCATCCACCAACACACAGCGACGCAGACGCACAAAGGTACGCGCGCTGGTCACCCCTTCCCCGGTTGGCGTGGTAATGGTCATGGTGGTCCAGCCTTCGCCGCCCAGTCCCAGTCCGGCAATGCACGGTCCGTTCTTGACGAAAATGCTGGTATCAATGGCATTCGCCATCCGATTCATGTTGTCGATATTGCGCGAGTGCATCGCCGCCGTATGGTGACAACCCCCTTCAAGCGTGACCGCCAGCGCAATGGCTTCGTCGACGTTCGCCACCCGTACAACCGGCAATACCGGCATCATCAGTTCGGTGACGGCGAACGGGTGAGTGGCGGGCGTTTCGACGAATAACAGGCGCGTTTGCTCTGGCACATTCAGGCCAATCGCGGCGGCAATTTTCCCTGCGTCGCGTCCTACCCAGTCACGGCTAACCGTGCCTTTGCCACGCTCGTCGACGTTTTTCAGCAGCACCGGCTGAAGCTGTTCGGCCTGAGCCGTGGTCAGTTTCACCGCCTGCTCGCTTTCCATCAGACGCATCAGCTCATCGGCAACGCTATCGACAACAATCAACACCTTCTCATCGGCGCAAATGATGTTGTTATCGAAGGACGCCCCTTTGACGATGGATTGCGCGGCGCGCGCCAGATCTGCGGTCTCATCCACCACCACTGGCGGGTTCCCCGCGCCTGCGGCAATCAGACGTTTATTGGTGTGTTTACGTGCAGCGTCCACCACCGCTTCGCCGCCGGTGACGACCAGCAGGCCAATGCCCGGGTACTTAAACAGGCGTTGCGCCGTTTCGATATCGGGGTTTGCGACGGTGACCAGCAGGTTTTCCGGACCGCCTGCCGCGACAACCGCCTGGTTGAGTAAGGTGATGGCGCGTTGAGAAACGCCTTTCGCCGCCGGATGGGGCGCGAACACCACGCTGTTACCTGCGGCAATCAGGCTGATAGCGTTATTAATCACCGTCGCCGCCGGGTTAGTTGACGGGGTGACTGATGCCACCACGCCCCACGGCGCGTTTTCAATCAAGGTCAGGCCGTTATCGCCGGTCAGCACCTGGGGTGACAGACATTCCACACCCGGTGTGCCACGGGCCTGCGCCACGTTTTTGGCAAATTTATCTTCTACGCGTCCCATGCCGGTTTCAGAAACCGCAAGTTCCGCTAATTCTCTGGCGTGTTTTTCGCCTGCTTCACGAATAGCGTGAATGGCCAGCTGGCGCATCGCGACGCTCTTAAGCCCCTGCTGAGCCACTTTTGCGGCGGCAACCGCGTCATCCAGGGAGGCAAAGACGCCCATTTCATGAACAGCCTGGTCAGGCTGGCTGCTGTCTTTCATTTTCAGCAACACCGCTTTGACGACCTGTTCAATATCCTGTTGATTCATGATTTTCTGCCTTATTTATGGAAGATCACCTGACCACCGGCCACCACTTCATCGACGATGCCAATCACGCACAGGTCGACAGGAGACGCTTCGCTACGATGAGCCTGGCGAGCAGAACTGCCGCTGACCAGCAACACCCACTCCCCGGTTCCCGCCCCGATGCTGTCGATAGCAACGGCACACTGTCCGTCGGGATTTCCCTGGGAATCAATCATTTCCACCATCAACAATTTGTCATGCGCCAATCCCTGATGGCGTACGGTACAAACGATTTGTCCTGTGACGACTGCCAGTTTCATACCCGCCTCCGTGGCATTTTCAGGTAAAACCTCCCCCTGCTCTCCAAAGAGAACATTGCGAAAAGGAGAGAGAGTGACGCCAGCCTGTGACGTCACATGGGGTGATTACATGTCGTTGCTGTCGCCTTTGAAGCTGATCGGGAATACTTCTTCCAGATCGCCATGCGGACGCGGAATAACATGCACAGAAACCAGCTCACCAATACGTTGCGCTGCGGCAGCACCGGCGTCGGTCGCCGCTTTGCAGGCTGCCACATCGCCACGAACCATGGCAGTACACAGGCCGCCACCGATCTGCTTCACGCCAACCAGCTTCACGCGTGCCGCTTTAACCATTGCGTCAGAAGCCTCAATCAGTGCAACCAGGCCCCGGGTTTCGATCATTCCTAATGCTTCCATTGTGTTTTCCTCGTTTAAAGGGTCCAGAACGGGACCTTATACAACCAGTGTGTGCGAGGCGTTTTCACGGCTCACGTCAGTCTGGCGCGGCACAGCTGCCACCAACGCCAGTTCGATAATTTCTTGCACGCTACAGCCTCGGGAAAGATCGTGGAGCGGCGCGGCAAGCCCTTGAATCAATGGCCCGACGGCGCGATAACCGCCCAAACGCTGTGCGATTTTGTAACCGATGTTGCCCGCCTCCAGCGACGGGAAGACCATCACATTGGCTTTCCCCTGTAACGGGCTGGCTGGCGCTTTTTGCGCCGCGACATCCGGCACAAACGCGGCGTCAAACTGCAATTCGCCATCCACCACCAGCTGCGGCGCACGTTCACGCACGATATCCGTCGCCTGCTGCACGTTGGCCACGTTGGGGTGACGCGCGCTGCCGTTGCTGGAAAATGACAGCATCGCCACGCGCGGCTCAACGCCGGTAATCGTCTGCCAGGTGTCGGCGCTGGCAATGGCGATGTCCGCCAGCTGCGCCGCCGTTGGCTGCGGCACCACGCTGCAATCGGCAAACCCTAATGGCTGTCCGGTGTACTGCGGCAGCATCAGAAAAATGGACGACAGCGTTTTACAGCCCGGTTGTAAACCAATGAGGCGCAGCCCGGCACGCAGTACGTTCGCAGTTGACGACAGGTTGCCTGCGATACAGACATCCGCCTTGCCTGCGCTGACCATGGCGGCGGCGAACATCAGCGGATCGTTGAGTTTCTCCAGCGCATCCGGCGGCGTTTTCTCACCGGCCCGCGCCAGCCACCGCTGCGCAAATTCTTCACGCATCTGCAGATTGCTTTGTGGATCAATTACGCGAAGACCGTCCATGGCAATACGGTGCGTCAGGGAAAACTGGCGCATCTCAAACGGGCTGGCCACGAGAATCGGCTGCGCCAGCCCCTGCTGTTGCAGGTAATGCGCCGCTTTCAACACGCGTACATCCAGCGCGTCCGGGAAGACCACCCGGGCAGGCGAGTTTTTTGCCAACTCACGGCAACGTTCAATGATCATTGCCACCTCCCAGTCGTTGTTGAATTTGGCTGACCGTCTGCGGATGCTTCGCTACGCTCAGGATCATCATCACGTAGACGGTACTCGAGAGACGGTTCAGCGCCTGCAGGATATCCGGTCGCAGTACGTCGAAGCCGCGGGTAATAAAGACCTGGGCCGCCACCACTTCCGTTTCACGGACTTTGGTGCGCAGCAGATTGAGCAGCGCAGCATCGCGACCGTGGCTGGCTTCCGGCACCAGGTGATCGTGGTCAAGGTAGCGCAGCGGCTGATGAGAAAGCCGGTGCAGTTGTTCCTCGTTGAGTCCCACGATGGACTGCTCCGCCAGCGGTTCATCCATCGCATCGG
This sequence comes from Citrobacter sp. R56, assembly GCF_016811995.1. Lineage (GTDB taxonomy): Bacteria > Pseudomonadota > Gammaproteobacteria > Enterobacterales > Enterobacteriaceae > Citrobacter_D > Citrobacter_D enshiensis. The sequence continues at coordinate 1,364,365 of NZ_CP069159.1, read as the reverse complement.
CGCGCATGATGTTGCCCAGACGCGAGCGAATGTCCGCAAGCCAGGGTTGCCAGAGTTCCGGCAACTCAATTTGTAACCACACCGTCAGGGCAATGGTGCTATCCAGCGCGGCGCGAAACCCCAGCCGTGGGTCGCTTTTGGCGACCATTTTGTCCGCCGTCAGATGGGTCAACGTGTCGGGCTTTTTCGTCACTTCCTGACGGCACAACTCACAGCTCGCCTGCGGGTGCGAGTCGCTGCTGGTCAAACCGTGTACCGGCTGCGGTTGCTGCTCCTCGTCATCGACAAACAGACTTCCTTGTTCATCCAGAAACTTAATGCGCAGGTGGCGGCTTTCCAGCAGTTCCCTGGCAGATGGCGTCAGGCGAGCATCAACGGGGAGGTGAATTTCAGCTCCTTCGCTCAGCGTGTGATTCGCTCTCAGCCATGCTTCAGTAATGAAATCCTTCATACATCCGCCTTAGCAGGACTGCCAATTCGCAGGCCAGGCCACATACAGGAATTTCACGGTCGATGGCGTACCAAATTCAATGCTGGAGCCTTTCGGGATGAACATCACATCCCCGGCTTTGGCAATCATGGTTTCGCCCTGGTGACGAACGTGGAGTTCCCCTTCCAGAATCATGTCGATTTCGTCGTAATTCAGCGTCCACGGGAAGAAGGCGTTTTCCCACTGCATGAAGCCAGCGGCCATGCTGCTACCGTCTTTGTCCGTCACTAAATCCGTTAAGCCGACGCAGTGGGGTTCAGCACCGTCAAAGCGGCCAAACTTCACGCTGCTGCCGTCAATCACTTTCACGCCGCCTTTGCCGGTGACCGAGGTAAAGCTCGGCTGCATACCGCCTTGTTCCAGCGACTGTTTTTCCTTCATCACTTTGTCCATCAACTGCGCGACGAGGCTTTCGGTGAACTGCCCTTCCGGCAACTGGGCGATGATGGTTTCACGAATACGCTGGCTGTCCGTTTTGCCGTCATCCACCGGAGTGGATGTCGCGGGAATGGATGCCGCGGCGGCTACCGGGGTAGATTCGTCGCATTCGGTGATTGTGACGCCCAGTAGCTCCGCAACTTCGCGGGCCTCCGGGGTGATGATGCTGGCGCGCAGAACAACCGACAATGCCTGTTCGCCACGTGCGTGAGCCGCACGAATGTCATTAGCTGTGATAAGTTTTTTCACCTGCCCCTTCCTCCTGTTCGGTAAGTGCTGCCAGATAATCCACCAGATGCTGCACGCTGTTCGGATCATGCGTATTGAGTTCGAAAACGGGGTCCTGAAACCCTAATCCGTGCAGTAATTGTCGCGTTGCGGCGACGTCGGCATCCGGTACGTCTGTTTTGCTGATCACGGCGATGTGTCGTTTACTGGCACCGATATCCAACAGCCCGGCAGGTAAGCGACTTTCTTTGTCATTTGCTGCATGAACATAAATCAGCGTATCGACATCCTGCAGCGTGGTAATTAAGGCGTGATACCAGCGAGGATGGCTAAAATATTCCCCAGGGGTGTCGATATCGCCGTTTTCATTAAATTCCACGGCCTGCGTTTTTCTGGCGAGGGAATAATTTCCCTGTAATGCGTTAAAAAGCGTTGTTTTCCCCGCGCCGACGGTGCCGACAAACGCAATTCGTTTCATGGCCGCCTCTCATTAGCTTTTTGTCAGATCGCACAACGTGAAATTTAATAGACGTCCCAGGCCGCTGACCGTCTGCAATAACGCCTCTTCTACCGCGCCGACAGACCCATAAATCACCAGCGCACCGCTAAATCTGTCGAGAAAACCGATATGTACATCAGCCGCTTTCATGGCTAAGTCACCGGCGATCATCGCGGTTTCTCCTGGTGTCAGCGTCATAATGCCGATGGCTCCGGCTTCGGGAACGCCGATCTTTTTCGCCAGTTCGTCACCGGGGTGTGCAATGAGATGCGCCAGCGTGACCTGTTTTCCCGGTACAAATTCCTGAATGATGCGTTCTTTATCCATGACCCGTCGCCTGTGCTGAAACTTTCCTCATCGTGGCAATTTTTCGTCAGAGTAAATAACAAAATTCGGCAAGCTGGTTTAAAAGGTGAGATGGATCACTAAGAATGGGGATATAAAAAAGCGCGGGAGAAACCCGCGCCTGAATTAATTAAAGTGAAATTACAGCGGTTGTGTTTGCGCTTCCACCACGGCCAGCGCCACCATATTCACAATACGGCGAACAGAGGCGATCGGCGTTAATACGTGAACCGGTTTAGAGACGCCCATCAACACAGGTCCCACCGTAACGCCTTCGGAGCTGGAGACGCGCAGTAAGTTGTAACTAATGCGGGCGGCTTCCATGTTCGGCATCACCAGAATATTGGCCGACCCTTTCAGCGGGCTGTCCGGCATCCGGTCATTACGGATACTCTCCACCAACGCGGCGTCCCCGTGCATTTCGCCGTCGATCATCAGATCAGGCGCCCGCGCTTTGATAAGCTCCAGCGTCGTGCGCATTTTGCCCGCGGATGGACAGTTAGAGGAGCCAAAGTTGGAGTGTGACAGCAGCGCCACTTTCGGTTCGATGCCAAAACGACGCACGGTTTCCGCCGCCATCAGGGCAATTTCAGCCAACTCTTCCGGGCCTGGATCATCGTTGACATAGGTGTCTGCAATGAAGGTGTTACCGCTTGGCAACAGCAAAGCGTTCATCGCGCCTGCCGTGTGTACACCTTCGCGATAACCGAAGATATCCTTCACCACGCTGAAATGTTCGTGATAGTCGCCGATAGTCCCGCAGATCATCGCATCCGCTTCGCCACGCTGCACCATGATTGCGCCAATCACCGTCGTATTACTGATCACCGCACGCTGCGCCTGCTCCTGGGTGATCCCCCGACGCTTCATGATCTGGTAGTACTCGCTCCAGTACTCTTTAAAACGCGGATCGGATTCATTGTTGACGATCTCAAAGTCGACGCCGGCTTTGATCTGCAAACCCAGTTTTTGAATGCGCATTTCGATCACGCTCGGACGGCCAACAAGGATCGGTTTCGCCAGCCCCAGTGTGATCAACTCCTGCGTGGCATGCAGGACTCGCGCCTCTTCCCCTTCCGTCAGCACCACGCGTTTTGGCGCTTTGCGGGCCAGAGAGAAGATAGGCTTCATGAACAGGTTGGTTTTATAAACAAACTCGGTCAGTTTATCGATGTAGGCATCAAAATCAGCAATCGGACGCGTCGCCACGCCGGAATCCATCGCCGCTTTCGCCACCGCAGGGGCGATCTTGACGATCAGACGCGGATCGAACGGTTTTGGAATAATGTAGTCCGGGCCGAAGCTCAGATCCTGGTCGCCATAGGCGGAAGCCACGACTTCACTTTGCTCTGCATGCGCCAGTTCAGCAATGGCATGCACCGCCGCCAGTTTCATCTCTTCGTTGATCGCCGTAGCGCCCACATCCAGCGCGCCGCGGAAGATGAACGGGAAGCACAGAACGTTGTTCACCTGGTTTGGATAGTCAGAACGACCGGTACAGATAATGGCGTCCGAACGAACCTCTTTCGCCAGCGGCGGCAGGATTTCAGGTTCCGGGTTGGCCAGCGCCAGAATCATCGGCGCGCGGGCCATTTTTTTCACCATCTCAGGCGTGAGGACTTTTGGCCCTGAACAGCCGAGGAAAATGTCCGCCCCGTCAATCACATCATCCAGCGTACGTTTGCCGTCGTCCTCCACCGCGTAAGCCGCTTTGGTTTCTGCCATGTTCGGTTCGCGGTCTTTGTAGATAACGCCTTTCGAGTCGCAGACGACAATGTTGTGCTTCTGCATCCCGAGCGCCACCAGCAGGTTCATACAGGCAATCGCCGCCGCGCCTGCGCCGGAGACCACCATGCGCACGTCAGAGATGTTTTTCTCTACCACGCGCAGGCCATTCAGAATGGCGGCTGTGCTGATGATCGCAGTACCGTGCTGATCGTCGTGGAATACCGGAATATTCATGCGCTCGCGCAGTTTTTGCTCAATGTAGAAACATTCGGGCGCTTTGATGTCTTCAAGGTTAATTCCGCCAAACGTTGGTTCAAGCGCCGCGACGACATTGATAAATTTATCCGGGTCGAGTTCATCCACTTCAATGTCGAAGACATCAATACCGGCAAACTTTTTAAACAGAACGCCTTTGCCTTCCATTACCGGTTTACCTGCCAGGGCGCCGATATTGCCCAGCCCAAGCACCGCCGTACCGTTGGAGATCACCGCGACCAGGTTACCACGCGCAGTGTATTTGTAGGCCGCCAGCGGATCCTTTGCAATTTCAAGACAGGGAGCCGCCACGCCTGGCGAGTAGGCCAGTGCAAGATCGCGCTGAGTGGCGAGGGGTTTGGTCGGGGACACCTGGATTTTACCCGGCACAGGAAATTCGTGGAAATCAAGAGCGCTTTGTTTTAACTGGTCATCCATTTGTTGTTCCTTTCACGTATCGATCAAAAAAGTGGCGCGGTTCAACTGAGCCGCACATTATCGCCTTACTGGGCGGCACAAACTTTGAACGTCACCAAACTCTCACTACTCAAAGAAAGAATTTGTTATCAATTTATAACTGTCATGTTACCTGCTTAAACCAGCAATACCATGCCCGTCTGCTATGCTTTTTTGTGATATACCCCATGAATTTCTCAGAAGTGTGAATCACAGCACTCAGCTAACACTTTACTTTTCAAGGAGTATTTCTTATGAACCAGTTAGACGGTATCAAACAATTCACGACAGTCGTAGCCGACAGTGGTGATATTGAGTCTATTCGTCATTATCACCCCCAGGATGCCACGACCAACCCCTCGCTGTTGCTGAAGGCCGCCGGGCTTGACCAGTACGGTCATCTGGTTGACGACGCGGTTGTCTGGGGCAAACACCATGGAAAAACCCAGCGGGAGCAGGTGGCCGAAGCCTGCGACAAACTGGCGGTGAATTTCGGTGCGGAAATTCTGAACAGCATTCCCGGTCGCGTGTCGACCGAAGTGGATGCGCGTCTCTCTTTCGATAAAGAAAAGAGCATTCAGAAAGCGCGCCATCTGGTAGACCTCTACCAACAACAAGGTGTCGAAAAGTCACGGATCCTTATCAAGCTGGCTTCAACCTGGGAAGGCATTCGTGCCGCCGAGCAGCTTGAAAAAGAGGGGATCAACTGCAACCTGACGCTGCTGTTTTCGTTTGCGCAAGCACGTGCCTGCGCCGAAGCGGGCGTATTTCTGATCTCGCCCTTTGTCGGTCGTATTTACGACTGGTATCAGGCGCGCAGCCCGATGGATCCGTACGTGGTCGATGAAGATCCAGGCGTGAAATCAGTGCGTAACATCTACGACTACTTCAAGCAGCATCGCTATGACACCATCGTCATGGGCGCCAGCTTCCGTCGCACCGAACAAATTCTGGCGCTGACCGGTTGCGATCGCCTGACTATCGCCCCTAACCTGCTAAAAGCGCTACAGGATAACGAGGAGCCGGTTGTCCGCAAACTGGTGCCATCCTCCCAGGCGCTCCCCCGCCCAACGCCAATGACGGAAGCGGAATTCCGCTGGGAACACAATCAGGACGCGATGGCAGTAGAAAAATTATCGGACGGCATTCGTCTGTTCGCCGTTGACCAACGCAAACTGGAAGACCTGCTTGCTGCCAAACTGTAAACCTTGCCACGGAGTGATTTATGACCCGTAAAGATCTTGCCAATGCTGTTCGTGCGCTGAGTATGGATGCCGTGCAAAAAGCCAATTCCGGACATCCCGGTGCACCAATGGGGATGGCCGATATTGCCGAAGTGCTGTGGAATGATTTTCTCCGCCACAATCCCGCTGACCCCGGCTGGCACGATCGTGACCGCTTTATTTTGTCCAACGGTCACGCGTCCATGCTGCTGTACAGTCTCCTGCATCTTTCCGGGTACGACCTGCCGTTAGAAGAGTTAAAGAACTTCCGACAACTGCACTCCAAAACGCCGGGACACCCGGAGATCGGCTATACGTCGGGTGTCGAGACCACAACGGGACCGCTGGGCCAGGGCCTGGCCAATGCCGTCGGGATGGCTGTCGCCGAGCGTACGCTGGCGGCGCAGTTTAATCAGCCCGGTCATGAGATTGTCGATCACTTCACCTATGTGTTTATGGGCGACGGTTGCCTGATGGAAGGGATCTCCCACGAGGCGTGTTCGCTGGCGGGCACATTGGGACTCGGTAAACTGATCGGTTTTTACGATCACAACGGCATCTCCATTGATGGCGAAACCAAAGGGTGGTTTACCGATGACACGGCAAAACGCTTTGAGGCGTATCACTGGCATGTGGTGGAGGAGATCGACGGCCATGACCCGGAAGCGGTGAAAAAAGCGATTTTGCAAGCGCAGAGCGTGAAAGATAAACCGTCGCTGATTCTTTGCCGGACGGTGATTGGCTTTGGCTCACCGAATAAAGCCGGTAAAGAAGAGGCGCACGGCGCGCCGCTTGGCCAGGAAGAAGTAGCACTGTCTCGCCAGAAACTGGGCTGGCATCATCCTGCCTTTGAGATCCCTAAAGAGATTTATCAGGCCTGGGATGCCCATGAAAAAGGCGGGAAAACGCAGCAGGCGTGGCAAGAGAAGTTCGCCGCCTATGCAAAAGCTTACCCCGATTTGGCGGCAGAGTTTACCCGCAGGATGAACGGCGACCTGCCAAAATCCTGGGAAAAGACCACCCAGAAATATATCGCCGAACTCCAGTCTAGTCCGGCTAAAATCGCTACCCGTAAAGCCTCGCAGAACACATTGAATGTCTACGGCCCACTGCTGCCGGAACTGCTCGGTGGGTCGGCCGATCTCGCCCCCAGCAACCTGACCATCTGGAAAGGCTCCACGTCATTGACTGAGGATCTGGCTGGCAACTATATCCACTACGGCGTACGCGAATTCGGCATGACCGCCATTGCCAACGGCATCGCCCATCACGGCGGATTCTTACCCTACACCGCCACCTTCCTGATGTTTGTTGAATACGCCCGCAACGCAGCCCGAATGGCAGCGCTAATGAAAGCCCGGCAAATCATGGTCTATACCCATGACTCTATTGGTCTGGGCGAAGACGGTCCGACGCACCAGGCGGTGGAGCAGCTAGCGAGCCTGCGACTGACGCCAAACTTCAGCACCTGGCGTCCGTGCGATCAGGTCGAAGCGGCAGTCGGCTGGAAACTGGCCGTTGAGCGTCGCAGCGGCCCGACGGCGCTGATCCTCTCCCGCCAAAACCTGGCTCAGATTGAGCGCACACCCGAGCAGGTCAAAGACATCGCCCGTGGCGGGTATGTGTTGAAAGACAGCGGAGGAAAACCGGATGTGATCCTGATAGCGACCGGTTCCGAAATGGAGATAACGCTACAGGCTGCAGAAAAGCTGACCGGAGAAGGCCGCAATGTCCGCGTTGTTTCCCTCCCTTCAACGGATATTTTCGACGCGCAGGATGACGCGTACCGGGAATCGGTTTTGCCCTCGAACGTCAGCGCACGCGTGGCTATCGAGGCGGGAATTGCCGACTACTGGTACAAATATGTCGGGCTGAAAGGGGCCATTGTCGGGATGACCAGTTACGGGGAATCGGCGCCTGCGGAAAAACTTTTCCCCCACTTTGGTTTCACGGTCGACAATATCGTGGCGAAGGCACATCAGGTGTTGAGTCGGTAGATGAGGTCAGAAACCGACGCTTCGTGTTTTCTTACCATAACGGTCAACGCGTGATCCACAGTGTGGGCCACGCGTCTGGCCCATGCCAGTTGTCGCAGCTTGGCTCCTGGGCATAGCGCACCAGACGAAAACGCTGGCCGTCAAAACGCCAGCGGGTCTGAATGCCGCAGTCGGTCAACCCCCGCCCTTTTGCCAGCGTCACCAGCTCACGCGATTTTTCATCAAACGTGGCGTTCATCAGTTCCATATCGTTACTTTCCGCACCGGAATTAAACGGCAGGCGTAGACGCAGCGATCGGGAGGTCAGCGGTTTTTTGCGCGAAACAATCCACGCCAGATCAATGGTGTTATAAGCGCCAGCCTCGCAGCCTATCATCATCAGCGTTTTGTCATCCGTCAGAGCGGTGACCCGAACCTCGCGACGCATCGGGTCCAGCGAACAGCGAAAACCATTCATTCGCCAGTTGGCGTACTCCAGTAGATCGCTGCGTTCTTCATCAGACAGGGGGGTCGGCGTTGGGTTAATCACAGCCACCCCTTTTAGCGCAGGCGCAGGCGGCACGCTGAGCGGCGGATCGTCGCCTTTTTCAATCCATGCCGTTTCACTGCCCACGCGCTTTTGCTGAGAATCGATAAACAGTAAGGCAGCCTTTAATCCCTCCAGCGAAAGGATCTGTGGCCCTCCGCTCAGAGTAATCACCCGGGCTTGCTGAATGGTCTGCAAAAATGACGTGATAGTTGTCGCATCGCCCGTCATCAGATGCCACGGTGAGATCTGCCAGTTTTGCGCGTCCAGTGTCAGCGGCTTTCCTTCCAGCAATAGACGCGGCGCAATATCCGCTTCGTTCGCGTCGGGGGGCGTCAATCCACCCAGATCGATGCGTAAAACGGCATCCGTGCGCGCGCCAGCGCTGCGACTCAGGGTCATGACCAGGCCATGATGCTCACCGCTGTTTCTCGCCACGCAGAAATTTTGATTATTACAGGTCACCTGCCAGTCGGAAAACGACTGTTGTGCTGGCGCCGCCCACGCAAGTCGGGCCGCGATGACGCTGAGCAGGAAAATGAAAATAACGCGATAGCGCATGGACGGTACGAACCCCAGAAGTCAAACAACCTACACAGTGAGTATCTTCGTTGGGGTTCCCATCCGGCTCAATCAGATTTATCGGATTACGTTAATAAATGTAAATATTTATAACATTTATTAATCAGTCCATTAAATGCGATGACTGTAAATAGTTGAGTAATAATACCGTCTTACCGTCCCGTATTTCGCCAGATTTGATCATCTCCAGCGCCTGGGTAAAGGGCAGCTCCAGTACGTCAATATCTTCATCTTCCACGCCTCCACCAGCATTGGCGCGCTGGCTATCGCTGTATTCAGCAATAAAGAAGTGGATAAGCTCCGTCACCCCACCCGGCGACATATACAGCTCAAACAGTTTCCTCACTTCCCCCACTTCGTACCCGGTCTCTTCGATCGCTTCTTTGCGGATACAGGTTTCCGGCTCGTCGTTATCCAGCAATCCGGCACAGGTTTCAATCAATTGACCCGTTTCATTGCCATTAACCCAGGTGGCAACACGAAACTGGCGGATCAGAACGACCGTTTTTTTCTCTGCGTTGTACAGCAGAATCGTCGCGCCGTTTCCACGATCGTACACCTCACGTTTGTGGCGGATGACGTCACCATTTTGGCGAGTCAGATCGTAGGTGATATTGCGCAGGATGAAGTAGTTATCAGAGAGGACTTTATCTTTGATGAGGGTAATTTTTTGCGACATACCGGCTCCACAGCGAGAAGTGAATCACCATACTACGCCGTGAAACCGGATTTGTCGTCAGCCCGACCTAGTGAGATTTGACTGATTTTATCCCCAACCAGTCGATCATCCCCTGCGCGGCATGCCGCCCTTCCGCCATTGCCGTGACCACCAGATCGGCACCGCGTACCGCATCGCCTCCGGCGAAGATTTTCGGATTGGTGGTCTGATAACGGAAAGTGCTTTCGACGTTAGCCGCAATCCGTCCCCAGTCGTCAACTTTCACCCCGTGCGCTTCCAGCCACGGCATGCCGTGAGGATGAAAACCAAACGCCATAATGACCGCGTCCGCCGGCATGACAAATTCGCTGCCTGCGACAGGCACCGGACGACGTCGTCCTTGCGCATCGGGTTCACCCAGTTGAGTACGCAGGAAGCGCACGCCGCTCACGCGTCCTTCATCGTTGAGCACCAGATCAACCGGCTGTACGTTGAACTCGAAGTTTGCCCCTTCTTCCCTGGCGTTTTTCACCTCTTTCTTCGACCCCGGCATGTTGACTTCATCACGGCGATAAGCACAGGTGACCTGACTGGCTCCATGGCGCAACGCTGTACGCACACAATCCATTGCCGTGTCGCCGCCGCCCAACACCACGACATTCAGCCCTGCGGTATCAATAAAGGGTTCATCCGGCGATTCATCAATTCCCATCACGTTTTTCGTATTGGCGATCAGGAACGGCAGCGCGTCGTAAACCCCCGGCGCATCTTCGTTCGGCAGATCGGCTTTCATGGAGCGATAGGTTCCCACCCCCACGAAGACGGCATCGAAATCGTCCAGCAGCGCTTCAAGAGTCACCTCTTTGCCCACTTCACAATTCAGCTCAAAATGGATCCCCATTGCGCTGAAGATTTCCCGACGACGCGCCAGCAGAGATTTATCCAGCTTGAAGGCCGGGATGCCAAATGTCAGCAAACCGCCGATCTCCGGATGACGATCGAACACCGTCGCACTCACGCCATGACGCGCCAGCACATCGGCACAGGCCAAACCTGCCGGCCCCGCGCCGATGATGGCGACACGTTTGTCGACCTTCTGAACCCCCCTCAGGTCGGGGTGCCAGCCTTTACTCAACGCCCGATCGGAAATGTAGCGCTCAATGTTGCCGATAGTGATCGCGCCGTGCTCGTCACGAACGGTACACGCGCCTTCACACAACCTGTCCTGGGGGCAAACGCGCCCTGTAATTTCCGGCAGGCAGTTAGTCTGGTGGGAGAGCTCCACCGCCGCGTCGATGTTTCCGGCTTTGACGAGTTCAATCCACTGCGGAATATGGTTGTGCAATGGGCAGGTCCATTCGCAGATACTGTGTTCGCCGCACTTCAGGCAGCGCGACGCCTCACGCTGGGCCTGTGCCGTGCGAAATGGCAGATAAATTTCTTCAAAGGTGGTTTTTCGCGCCTCAATCGCCAGCTTGTCCGGCTCACCGCGCGGCGGCGTCGCCTGCATCTGCTCAACTTTGCTCATGACGTAAGGCTTCATCCCGGTGGCCTCAGCATGCCAGGGCTGACTTTCCTGACGTGCCGTACGCAAACGGCGCGCTTTTGACAAGCTGGCGAGGGACGACTCCGTCACCAGTTGCAGCGCGTCGGCCGGGCAGTTTTCTACGCAGGCCGGACCGCCTTCACGATCCTGACACAAATCGCATTTGTGCGCCGTGGCTTTAACCTGATCGCGGGCGACCGGCGTCAGCACAATTTGCATGGTGCCAAACGGACAGGCGACTACGCAGGATTTGCAGCCGATGCATTTCTGCTGGTTCACCTGCACGCTGTTGTTGACGTGGCTTATCGCGCCGTTAGGACAACTTTTGGCGCAGGGTGCATCTTCGCAGTGGTGGCAGGTCACCGCGCTGCGCTGATGCTGATGTTTGATAACCGTAATCCTGGGTTGATAATGTTGTTGGCTCAGTACATGTTGCTCTGCATTGTGGGCCATCACGCAGGCGACCTCACAGGCATGGCATCCCAGGCACTGCTGGCTGTTAGCCATAATAAAACGATTCATGGCGACCTTCTGTTTTGGTTGTAAAAACCTTATTCTTTATAGGAACAATGTTATTAACCGACCCGACAAAGGTCGGCAATGTCCATTTGCCCAGGATGGGCAACTATTTCTCCAGAACCTGTGGCAGATCAATTTATTTCATGGCAGGTGAAATTGCGTTTTAGTTAATTAAGGACTTTCTCTATCATTTCATCACCTGCGCTTTACCCATTGCCTTTGTACAGAGGATTACGCGTGTGACGGTCAAACGCCCCGTCTCGGCCAGCCTGGCCCGGGCATTTTTTTACATTGTTTTGCTGTCGATACTTTCTACCGGTGTCGCGTTGCTGACGCTTGCCAGCAGTTTGCAGGATGCCGAAGCCATCAATATTTCTGGCTCACTGCGTATGCAAAGCTATCGGCTGGGCTACGACCTGCAAAGCCGCAGCCCCCAGTTGAATGCGCACCGCCAGCTGTTCCAGCAGACCCTGAACTCGCCAGTGCTGCAAAAACTGAATACCTGGTACGTTCCGGACGCGGTAAAAAGCGGTTACGCGCGACTGCATGCTAACTGGCTGGAAATGGACGCACGACTGGTCGACGGCGATTTACCGTGGTATCAAAAAAACATCAACGCGTATGTCGATCAGATAGATTTGTATGTGCTGGCGCTCCAGCGCTACGCCGAGCGGAAAATGATGCTGGTCGTCGGCATCTCACTGGCGGGCGGGATTGGGATTTTTACGCTGGTCTTCTTTACGCTGCGGCGGATTCGCCAACAGGTCGTGCGGCCGCTCAATCAACTGGTGATGGCGAGCCAGCGTATAGAGCACGGACAGTTTGACACTCCGCCGCTGGATACCGGTTTACCCAACGAACTGGGGTTGCTGGCAAAAACCTTTAATCAGATGTCGAGCGAACTGTATAAACTCTATCGTTCGCTCGAGGCCTCTGTCGAAGAGAAAACCCACGACCTGCATGAAGCCAACCGTCAACTTGAGGTGCTCTATCAGTGCTCGCAGGCGCTGAATACCAGTCAGATCGATGTGCACTGTTTCCGTCATATTCTGAAGATCGTGCGGGAAAATGACGCCGCGTATTATCTGGAGTTGACCGTCGGCGACAACTGGCGCATCAGCGAAGGGACGCTGAGCGCCTCCCTCCCGTTGCAAATCTTGCCCGTCACCATGCAGGAGACGGTCTACGGTGAGTTGCACTGGCAAAGCCCCAACATTAATGCCTCCGCACCGCTGCTGAACAGCGTTTCAAGTATGCTGGGGCGCGGGTTGTACTTTAACCAGGCGCAGAAACACTTCCAGCAGTTGCTGTTGATGGAAGAACGCGCGACCATCGCCCGCGAACTGCACGACTCGCTGGCGCAGATGCTCTCCTATTTACGCATTCAGCTCACCCTGCTAAAACGCTCGGTGGCGGAAGAGAACGCGGTAGCACAATCGATCCTCTCCGATTTTTCCGTCGCGTTAAATGATGCCTGGCGTCAATTGCGTGAGCTGCTCACCACCTTCCGTCTGACATTGCAGCAGGCCGATTTGCCCTCGGCATTGCACGAAATGCTCGATACCCTGCAAAATCAAACCTCCGCTAAACTGTCTCTGGACTGTCGCTTGCCCACGCTGGCGCTGGATGCGCAAATGCAGGTGCATTTGCTGCAGATTATCCGGGAGGCGGTGTTAAACGCCATTAAACATGCCGACGCCACCGAGATTGCCGTCAGTTGCGTCACCGCACCGGACGGAAATCATACCGTCTACATTCGGGATAATGGCGTGGGGATCGGTGAACCAAACGAACCACCGGGGCACTACGGCCTGAACATTATGCGTGAGCGTGCTGAAAGACTCAGCGGTACCTTACTTTTTTCACAACCTTCCGGAGGAGGTACGCTGGTGAGTATCAGTTTCCGGTCTTCAGATACTGAAGAGAGTCAACTGACGTAAATAATGGCAAAGCGTCAGAAAACCTGAATACAGGCCAGACGCGACAGGCACAAAACGTACGCTGTAAATGGGCATGATAATTTACATTATCTCCTTTTTTTCTCCACGTTTGCCTGACGCCTTGCCGCTACAGTGATGCAAGTCATACCCATAACGATACGTAGAAACACGAGGTCCTCTTTTAATGGCGAATTTTTTCATCGATCGCCCCATTTTTGCCTGGGTGCTGGCAATACTGTTGTGCCTGACAGGAACCCTGGCCATCTTATCTTTGCCCGTTGAACAATACCCCGATCTGGCACCTCCGAACGTGCGAATCACCGCAAACTATCCGGGCGCGTCCGCACAAACGCTGGAAAATACCGTCACTCAGGTTATCGAACAGAATATGACTGGTCTCGATAATCTGATGTACATGTCGTCGCAGAGCAGCGGAACAGGGCAAGCGTCGATCACACTCAGCTTTATCGCCGGGACCGACCCGGATGAAGCGGTGCAGCAGGTACAAAACCAGCTGCAATCCGCGATGCGCAAGTTGCCGCAGGCGGTACAGGATCAGGGCGTCACCGTGCGAAAAACCGGGGATACCAACATCCTGACTATCGCGTTTGTGTCTACCGATGGCTCAATGGATAAGCAGGATATCGCCGACTATGTCGCCAGTAATATTCAGGACCCGCTGAGCCGCGTGAATGGCGTCGGGGACATTGATGCCTACGGTTCACAGTACTCAATGCGAATCTGGCTGGACCCCGCCAAACTGAACAGCGTTCAGATGACCGCCAAAGACGTGACCGACGCCATTGAGTCGCAGAATGCGCAGATCGCCGTCGGGCAGCTTGGCGGTACGCCCTCGGTAGACAAACAGGCGCTGAACGCCACCATTAATGCGCAATCGCTGCTGCAAACGCCCGATCAATTCCGCGCCATTACGCTGCGCGTCAATCAGGACGGTTCCGAAGTTAAACTGGCGGATGTCGCTACCGTCGAAATGGGGGCGGAAAAATACGATTACATCAGCCGCTTTAACAGCAATCCTGCTTCTGGTCTCGGGGTGAAACTGGCCTCTGGTGCCAATGAAATGGCCACTGCCAGTCTGGTGCTTCACCGTCTGGATGAGCTGGCGCAGTACTTCCCGCATGGGCTGGAATACAAGGTGGCCTATGAAACGACCTCCTTCGTAAAAGCCTCTATTGAAGACGTGGTAAAAACGCTGCTGGAAGCTATCTTGCTGGTGTTCCTGGTCATGTACCTGTTCCTGCAAAACTTCCGTGCGACGCTGATCCCGACCATTGCGGTGCCCGTGGTATTGATGGGCACCTTCTCCGTCCTCTACGCGTTTGGTTACAGTGTCAATACGCTGACGATGTTCGCGATGGTGCTGGCGATCGGCCTGCTGGTCGATGACGCCATCGTGGTCGTGGAGAACGTCGAGCGAATAATGAGCGAGGAAGGGCTCACTCCGCGCGAAGCAACACGCAAATCGATGGGGCAAATTCAGGGGGCACTGGTCGGTATCGCGATGGTGCTTTCCGCAGTATTTGTGCCGATGGCCTTCTTCGGCGGGACAACCGGCGCGATTTATCGACAGTTTTCTATCACCATTGTGGCCGCGATGGTGCTCTCCGTGCTGGTAGCGATGATCCTGACCCCTGCCCTGTGCGCCACGTTGCTGAAGCCATTGCATAAAGGCGAACAGCACGGGCAAAAAGGATTCTTCGGCTGGTTTAACCGCAGCTTTAACCGCAATGCTGAACGTTACGAAAAAGGGGTCGCGAGAATTCTGCATCGCAGCCTGCGCTGGATACTGATCTACGTGCTGCTGCTTGGCGGTATGGTGTTCCTGTTTTTGCGCCTGCCAACCTCATTTTTGCCGCTGGAAGATCGCGGCATGTTCACGACCTCCGTCCAGTTACCCAGCGGTTCAACGCAGCAACAGACCCTGAAAGTGGTGGAGGAAGTCGAGAAATATTTCTTTACCCATGAGAAAGACAACATCATGTCCGTCTTCTCTACCGTCGGCTCAGGACCGGGTGGAAACGGGCAGAACGTGGCTCGAATGTTTGTCCGTTTAAAAGACTGGGACGAACGAGACACCACAACCGGAACGTCGTTTGCCATTATCGAGCGTTCAACAAAAGCCTTTAGCAAGATTAAAGAAGCCCGGGTGTTCGCCAGTAGCCCCCCCGCGATCAGCGGCCTTGGCAGTTCCGCTGGGTTTGATATGGAGCTTCAGGATCACGCCGGTGCCGGGCATGACGCATTAATGGCTGCGCGCGACCAACTGATTGAGCTCGCCGGGAAAGACAGTCTGTTGACCCGTGTCCGCCACAATGGTCTGGACGACAGCCCGCAGTTGCAAATTGAAATTGACCAACGTAAAGCGCAGGCGCTTGGCGTCTCTATCGACGATATCAACGATACATTGCAAACGGCCTGGGGGTCGAGCTACGTCAACGACTTTATGGACCGAGGCCGCGTGAAGAAAGTGTACGTTCAGGCGGCGGCAAAATATCGCATGCTGCCAGGCGATATTAATCTCTGGTATGTGCGCAATAAAGAGGGCGGGATGGTGCCTTTCTCCGCCTTTGCAACCTCCCACTGGGAGACCGGTTCACCGCGTCTGGAGCGCTACAACGGCTACTCTGCGGTAGAGATTGTGGGGGAAGCTGCCCCCGGTGTCAGCACCGGCACCGCGATGGATATTATGGAGTCGCTGGTACGCGAATTGCCGACGGGTTTTGGTCTGGAGTGGACCGCAATGTCATATCAGGAACGCCTCTCTGGCGCACAAGCGCCAGCGCTGTACGCCATCTCGTTGCTGGTGGTATTCCTGTGTCTGGCGGCGTTGTATGAAAGCTGGTCGGTGCCGTTCTCGGTGATGCTGGTAGTGCCATTAGGCGTTATCGGCGCCCTGCTCGCCACGTGGATGCGCGGCCTGGAAAACGACGTCTATTTCCAGGTGGGGTTACTCACGGTCATTGGTCTCTCGGCGAAAAACGCCATTCTGATTGTCGAGTTCGCTAACGAGATGAATGAGAAAGGGCACGATCTGCTGGAGGCCACCCTGCATGCCTGTCGTCAGCGCTTACGACCGATTCTGATGACCTCGCTGGCGTTTATCTTCGGGGTGTTGCCGATGGCGATCAGCAATGGCGCAGGTTCCGGCGGTCAGCACGCCGTGGGAACCGGTGTGATGGGCGGAATGATCTCCGCAACGATTCTGGCGATCTACTTCGTCCCCTTGTTCTTCGTGCTGGTGCGTCGGCGTTTTCCGCTAAAACCACGACCAGAATAATCGCGCCATAAAAAAGGCGACCTGCCAACGGGTCGCCTTTTCTGTGTGAAACCTTCACACTATGATTATTTCACTGCTTATTTCTTCCTGAAAACTATTTACGAAGCATCACTTCGATAAAGTCTTTCCAGTTCCCCAGTTCACGTTCAATCATAACAACCTCTCTTATTATTATGGGTATTCTACAAAAACATTATCTTCAGGAGAAGATAATTTAACCGATTGGTGCAATTACATGTTTCGGAAAACGAGACTATGTCATCACTATGGTTCTATACTCATAAACTTTATGTGACCAACTGCAATATTTTGCAACAATCATACATCATCTACTACTTTCTCAATTTTGATGTAAAAACAGTCAATTGCAACAAGTGATAATCTGAATTATCACCTCTGCGGAATATTCAAGAACATTCATGTATCATTATTCACAATACATTCAACAATGTTATATTTTACGATCATAATTACCTGAGAAATAACAGCGATGATGACTATTCCGCGTGGTCATGCACTGCGATAATATTGCTTAATTATTCGAAATTCGCGTAAAAGGATTCAAAAATGGTTACCGTCTTCGGCATCAAAAACTGTGACACCATCAAGAAAGCGCGGCGCTGGCTGGAGGCGCACGGCATTGACTACCGTTTCCACGATTACCGTGCAGACGGATTAGAGAGTGAATTATTGAATACCTTTATTGCTGAGTTAGGTTGGGAAGCGTTACTGAATACGCGTGGCACCACCTGGCGCAAACTTGATGAAGCGACGCGTAATAGCATTACCGATGCTAATGCCGCTGCCGCATTGATGACAGAAACGCCAGCAATAATAAAACGACCATTGCTCTGGACGCCCGGTAAGCCTATGCTGCTTGGCTTTAGCGAATCCAGTTATCAGCAGTTTTTTAATGAGGTGTAGTCTATGTCGTGCCCGGTCATTGAGCTGACACAGCAGCTTATTCGCCGCCCTTCCCTGAGCCCGGATGATGCGGGATGTCAGGCGTTAATGATTGAACGCCTGCGCGCTATCGGTTTTACCGTCGAGCGCATGGATTTTGGTGACACACAGAATTTCTGGGCATGGCGCGGACAAGGTGAAACCCTCGCCTTTGCCGGCCACACCGACGTGGTACCGGTCGGAGATGTCGATAGGTGGATTAACCCGCCTTTCGAGCCAACGATCCGTGACGGTATGCTGTTCGGCCGCGGCGCGGCAGACATGAAAGGTTCACTGGCGGCGATGGTTGTGGCGGCAGAGCGCTTTGTGGCTCAGCATCCTAATCACCGTGGGCGTCTGGCATTCCTGATCACCTCAGATGAAGAAGCCAGCGCGCAGAACGGCACCGTTAAAGTGGTTGAAGCGCTGATGGCGCGCCGCGAAAGACTCGATTATTGTCTGGTGGGCGAGCCTTCCAGCACTGAAATCGTCGGCGACGTGGTGAAAAATGGTCGTCGTGGTTCACTGACCTGTAATCTGACGATTCACGGTGTCCAGGGCCACGTAGCTTACCCGCATCTGGCAGATAACCCCGTTCACCGTGCAGCGCCCATGCTGAACGAACTGGTGGGCATTGAGTGGGATCAGGGCAATGAATTCTTCCCTGCCACCAGTATGCAGATAGCCAACATCCAGGCGGGCACCGGCAGCAATAACGTGATCCCAGGTGAACTCTTTGTCCAGTTCAATTTCCGTTTTAGCACGGAACTGAACGACGAGATGATCAAGTCCCGCGTGCAGGCACTGCTCGACAAACATCAGTTGCGCTACACCGTCGACTGGTGGCTTTCCGGCCAACCTTTCCTGACGGCACGCGGCAAACTGGTGGATGCGGTGGTGAATGCCATTGAGCACTATAATGAGATCAAACCCCAACTGCTCACGACGGGTGGAACATCCGACGGGCGGTTTATTGCACGTATGGGAGCACAAGTGGTGGAACTTGGGCCGGTCAACGCCACCATTCATAAAATTAATGAATGTGTGAATGCGGCCGATCTGCAACTGCTTGCCCGTATGTATCAACGTATCATGGAGCAACTCGTCGCCTGATGAGTGCTCCCAAAAGAGGAAATAAGCATGGACTGGCTGGCACAATATTGGTGGGTTCTGATACTGGTTTTTCTGGTAGGCGTACTGCTGAACGTGATCAAAGATCTCAAGCGCGTCGACCATAAAAAATTCCTCGCCAATAAGCCGGATCTTCCCCCACATCGTGACTTTAACGACAAGTGGGACGATGACGACGATTGGCCGAAGAAAGATCAACCGAAGAAGTAACCCGCAGGCCGGATAGCACGCGTAGCGTTGCCATCCGGCACTCGCGCCTGATGGCGTTACGCGTATCAGGCCTTACCTATCAGATCATCTCAATCACGTCATCATCATGGGGCGTACCGCCACTCAGCGCTTCATCGAAGTAATGCTTCGGCACGGTAAAGCGCAAATGATCGAGCGCGAACTGCATACTGCGGTCATCAATGGCGTGCCCTAAACCTTCCACGATATCCAGCGTGACATCGCCCCCCGCCCGTAATAAGGCTTCCTGGGCCGCCACCGCATGCGATAACTCAATCACCCGATCCTCACCGCCGTGAATCAGATGCACGGTGGTCGCGGTTGTCGCCGTTTCCGGCAGACTGGCGTAGCGACCATTAAACGCAATCACTCTGGAGGCCAGCCCTGAATGCGCTTTCACGCTTTCGAGCGACATAATTGCGCCTTGTGAAAAGCCAATCAGCGCCGTAGCCTTCGCATCCACCCCGCTCTGCTGTTGCCAGTAGCGGATCGTTTCAACGAATACCGGCATGATAGCGTCTACCCGCGCCTGACGATTTTCTTCCGTCACGCCCTGCACGGAAAACCACTGGCGTCCCGGTGCCGGGCCACAGGGTTCTGCGCCCCCAATGCTGACAATCAGCGAGTCCGGGAACAGGGGAATAAACCAGCGCCCCAATTCCCCCATCGCAACCGGGTTGTCACCCACGCCATGAAACAGCAGCAACAACTGTTGTGCGGGTTGGGCAGGACTTTGAACAACAAAATGGTCATGTTTCATGGCAATCTCCTTAACTGATGGGTCGATTCTACGCCGCTTAATCACAATGACCATGCCAGGAAATTGAAGGAGTTAGTGAAAAAATTGCCATTGCAAAATACGATCATGTAACCGCTGCGCGCGTCCGGCATCCAGCGTTGCCAGCGCCTGCGCGACTTCCGCTCTCTGCATGGCCAGCAGCGCTTTACGCCCTGACAGAGCCAGTCTGGCGCACAATTGCACTTCACTGTCTTTGTCCCGCAGACGTCCACGTAACGCAGGAAGCGGGAGACAGCAGGTCTCCAGCAGACGACTAAGGCTGCCTAGCGACGTCAGCAGCGGACGATGGGCAAAAGCAAAACCTGCCAGCGCCTGCCAGTCATCATCATTAAGCGTAGCCTCTTTCAGCGGGATAACCGGAACCGCTTCACCGTTCCAGTGAGACAACGCCACCGCATCCCGTCGCAGACGGTGATGTTCACGCTCTGCCAGCTGTTTCCCCGCCTCGCTGATTGGCAAAATAGCCATCGCCGTAAAACACCCGCTACTCGCTTCCCGATGGTTCCCCATCCGGACGAGGATGAATCCACAGCGTTGCCAGAAGCGCCACAATGTCGCGGTGAAGCCAAAGCTGACAGAGAGATAATCCAGTCGAGACGCGTCGGCACTGGCCTGCGCGATCAACTGTTGACCAAGGCCTTCACGTTGCCGTGTGGGATGTACAGCAATGCGGCTCACGCGTCGCCCTGTCAGCGTTGCCGCCAGCGGGTAACCTCCATGCGCCGCCAGCGATTGAGCAACCAGATTGCCTCGGGGTCGGCGGTAGCCCGCCCAGACCGCCTGACTCAGACGGGCGGATAATCCGCCTTCATCCACCAGCCAGACGGCGCCAGCCACACGGTCGGTCCCCGAGGCCTGAAGAAAATGCTGACCGGGAGCATCCATCATGCGGCGTAAATCGAGCGGCGATGTACGATAGTGCGCGCCGGAGAGCAGTCGATATACCGCCAGCGGCAGTTCCGGATTTGTGCGCCAGACATCCTGTTCAAACGCTGAGATACGAATATTGCCCCGCGGGGTCTGCGCGTATGTTTCGTCATCAAAAACCAGTGCGTCGCTGACTGTTTTTTCCAACGGGCATCCTTGCGCCCAGCGAATTGGCTGGCGCAGCTCAAAACGCTGCAGATGTGCAAAGTGAGCGCAAAACTTCAGTAAAAAGCCGCGACCTGTACCTTCGTAACCCTGAACGGTGGTGGTCAACAGCGTGCGCGGAAACCGCGCCACCAGACGATGAAGTAGCGGAGCGGGCAGTGCGGCAGCTTCATCAACAATCAGCCAGTCAGCGGACTCAGCGCCCGCCAGCAACGCATCCGGCGCAATAAAACGAAATTTGTCACCCGCGAACTGCGCCAGCACGTCCGTTGCCGCTTTTGCCGGTGCCGTCACAATCGCCGTACCGCCGATTCGCCGGATCAACTGCCCTGCCAACGCCGATTTTCCCCGACCACGTGCGGCGGTGACGGTGGCCACACCGGAAGGCATTTGCAACAACTGCTGCAAAATTTCGGCTTGTTCAGGCTGCGGCTCACCCGACGCGGGTTGCCAGTCGTCACGGGCAGGAAAGTGCGGCCACGAGAAGGGCTGATGTTGTTGCCAGTGCAACACCTGCTCATCGCTGGCGATGCATCGCATAAAATGTTGTACAAAATGGGGAGTAGGGATCGGTTGTGGACAGTCGCTCCAGCGTAGCGAATCTTCGTCAGGGTGATTTTCCCAGGTAGCATAAGAAGGCGTCAGTAATACCAGCCAGCTTCCCGCCTGAAGCGTACCACTCAACGCGGCAAACGCGGCAGCGTCAAATCCCTGCCGCGCATCAAACACCGCATGACGAAACTCTCGCCCCAGTAATGTTTGCAACGCCTGAGGCCGACAGTGCGGCTCAACGGGTGCTTCAGACGCGACCCACAGCCAGTCGCCCGCTAACGCGTCGCGAAGCATGAGCGCCTGTTCAGCGCACCAGCGTTCATCACCACTGAGCACCAACAGACGACGAATGCCCTCCTGCGCCATTTGCGCAGTTAAGGTACTCAGCACATTGTTTTCCGACATCCCTGCCCCGGTCGTTTAAAAGCCTTTGCCAAAGGTATTACATTGTGCCGGGTCGCCGCTATCAAATCCGCGTTTAAACCAGCTGTAACGCTGCTCAGATGTACCGTGCGTAAAGCTGTCCGGGACAATACGCCCCTGCCCTTGCTGTTGCAGACGATCGTCGCCAATCGCCTGAGCGGCATTCAGCGCTTCTTCCAGGTCACCCGATTCCAGCACACCCTGATGTTTCATGCTGTTGCCCCAGACGCCGGCAAAACAATCCGCCTGTAATTCCATACGTACGGAAAGCTGGTTTGCTTCTGTCTGCGTTGCGTTCTGCTGCAACTGACGCACTTTCGGCTCAATGCCCAGCAGTTTTTGCACATGGTGTCCCACTTCATGGGCGATCACATAGCCCTGAGCGAAATCGCCATCAGCGCCCAGTTTGTTCTTCATGTCATCATAGAACGAGAGATCGATATAGACGGTACCGTCCGCCGGGCAGTAAAACGGCCCCATTACCGACTGGCCCGCACCGCACCCGGTACGCGTCGCGCCACGGTACATCACCAGCTTCGGTTGCTGGTAGGTACGCCCCATCTTTTCAAACTGTTGCCCCCAGGTGTCTTCTGTTGTTGCCAGGATCACCGAGGTAAATTTTGCCGCTTCATCATCATTCGGGCTGATGGAACGTGTCGATTGTTGTTGCGAGACCGGTTCACCGGTCATTAATCCGCTTAAATCCACACCGTAATAACCCGCTACCAGCACCACAATCAGCAGAATGATGCCGCCTTTGCCACTTGGCAAACGAAAGCCAGGACCGCCCATAGAGGGGCCACCACCGGTGCTATTGCGCCTGTCTTCCACATTGTCACTTTCACGACGCCCTTGCCAGCGCATAGTCATACCTCATCAATATATTCGTTATAGTGATGATCGTAGGCGCTCAGGGAGAGGATTACCATAGGAAACAGCTACCAGAATCGGCTGTTCGGGATGAACCGGAGAGTTTTTAACCCTCCGGTTTCAGAGAAGATGTTAGTCTAACTTTACACCCAGGCGGTGTGCGACGGCTTCATAGGCTTCGATCAGGCCGCCAAGACTCTGACGGAAACGGTCTTTGTCCATTTTATCCAGCGTCTCTTTATCCCACAGACGGCTGCCGTCCGGAGAGAACTCATCACCCAGTACCACTTCGCCTTTGTACAGACCGAATTCCAGTTTGAAGTCGACCAGAATCAGACCCGCATCATCAAACAGCTTTTTCAGCACATCGTTGGCTTTGTAGGTTAACTCTTTCATCCGTGCCAGATTCTCTTTGCTCACCCAACCAAAGGTTTCGCAGTAGGAATCGTTGACCATCGGGTCATGCATAGCGTCGTTTTTCAGGAACAGATCGAACAACGGCGGGTTCAGTTCAATGCCTTCCTCTACGCCTAAGCGTTTCACCAGAGAGCCTGCCGCGCGATTACGTACTACGCACTCTACCGGCACCATATCCAGCTTTTTCACCAGACACTCGGTGTCGGAAAGCAGTCGCTCCATCTGGGTCGGGATACCCGCTTCTGCCAGTTTGGTCATAATGAAATGGTTGAATTTGTTGTTCACCATCCCTTTGCGATCAAATTGTTCAATGCGCGCGCCATCCCCTGCTGACGTATCATTGCGGAATTCGAGCACCAACAGGTCCGGGTTTTCCGTGCTGTATACGGTTTTCGCTTTACCACGATACAACTCAGCTTGCTTTTGCATCTTTAACAC
Source organism: Citrobacter sp. R56 (assembly GCF_016811995.1). Lineage (GTDB taxonomy): Bacteria > Pseudomonadota > Gammaproteobacteria > Enterobacterales > Enterobacteriaceae > Citrobacter_D > Citrobacter_D enshiensis. The sequence goes on along the minus strand of NZ_CP069159.1, from coordinate 1,340,745 downwards.
TCCTGGGTGTGAATTAACGATAAAAATTGCGTTTTTCTGCCGACGCACACGTTTGCGTATCATATCAGAAAAAAGGGCCGGATATCTCCAGCCCTGTTTTATTACTTACTGAATGCAGCCTGGAATACGGCAACCAGGGCATCGTTTTGCGATTGCGTCAGGGTATGCCCCTTCGGATCGATAAACTGCAAGCTGCTGCGGTTATCTAAATCACCGACCTGCAATTTATAATCGCCGGAAACCAGTCCCGGATCGCTTGCGCCCAATTCCTGCCAGTCACTGTCAGAAAGCGGTTTATAGGTCACGGCGAGGCTACCCTTCGAGCGCGTGCTGTCGGTCACTTTCATGCCCGCTTTTTCAAGCGCTGCCGGCAGACGCTGCCAGACGACGTTAAACGGACCACGTACCACCAGCATTGGCAGACCGGTGTCGTCGGCCGCGCTCTGTACGTCCATGGTCGCAGCAGAACGATTCTGCGCCGCATTCGCCGCGTCAGTGGCCGTCTTATCGAGGCCCGCAGAGATAACGTTCATCATCTCAGCGCTGTAACGCTGCAACGACGCCGCATCGGCAACCGGTTTACCCGCCTGTTCCAGGTTAACCAGTTTCACTGAGACAGCCTGTTGATAACCTTGCGGTTTAACAGAGATTTGATAGCGTCCGCGATACTGCTCGTCTTCATCCAGACGGTTCCAGTCAACCCAACCGGTCGTCAGCGTCTGAGTGGCATCGTCACGTTTGTCAATCGGGTAGTTTTTAGACTGAATCAGACTAACAACCTGTGGCCACAGCGTGTTGCCACGACCATTCTCCACCAGCAGAGTTGCGGTATCGCCAGTAAACTGGGTACGCGCGCCGCTGACCAGCGCTAACGGCTGAGCTGGCGGGCGAATGTCCAGCGCTTTACCCACAGCACCGCTGCCGTTGGTCACCGGAATGTTGTAGTCGCCTGTTTGCACCGGCAGAATCATTCCTGCAGGGGCATGAAGTTCAGCAAGCGGTGCGGCATCCAGATAGGATTCATCACCGCTCACCTGGCGCTTGTAGCGCGAGTCAGAACTACAGGCAGCGAGCAGCATAACAAGCGAAACACCCGCAACCTTGGCCAGGCGCGACTTTTGTACTGAGTAAGCCATCAAATCTCCCTAAACTTTACAGCAAACCGGCATGCTTAAGCGCCGCTTTGACAATCTCACGACCATTATCCGTGATCGGCGTCATTGGCAGGCGCAGCGTATCGGTCGCCACAAGACCCAACTCCTTACATGCCCATTTCACCGGGATAGGATTGGGTTCGACAAATAGTTTGTTGTGTAACGGCATCAGACGCTGGTTGATCACACGCGCCTCGGCAAAACGCCCTTCTGCCGCCAGTTTGCACATTTCAGCCATATCGCGCGCTGCAACGTTAGTCGTTACAGAAATCACGCCATGACCACCGAGCTGCATAAAGTCCATCGAGGTCGCATCATCGCCGCTAAGCAGCGCGAAATCATCTGAAACCAGCTCTTTGATCTGGTGAACGCGACTTAAGTTCCCTGTCGCCTCTTTAATTGCGACAATATTTTTCACCTTCGACAGGCGACCAACGGTTTCCGGCAGCATATCGCAGCCAGTACGGGATGGCACATTATACAGAATTTGCGGCAGGTCGGTGTGCTCAGCGATGGCTTTGAAATGCTGGAACAGCCCTTCCTGCGTCGGACGGTTGTAGTACGGCGTCACCGTCAGGCAACCGACAATACCGCTGTCGTTGAAACGCTGAGTCAGGCTAATGGCTTCCGCAGTCGCATTGGCGCCCGTTCCGGCGATCACCGGAATACGTCCATCAGCCAGCTCCACCGTCATCATCACCACGTCGGCATGCTCATCATGACTCAGCGTGGCGGACTCGCCGGTGGTACCAACAGAAACAATCGCCGAAGTGCCGCTAGCGACATGATAATCAATCAGTTTTTTAAGGCTTGACCGGCAGACATTACCTTTATCATCCATCGGTGTAACAAGCGCGACAATACTTCCCGTGAACATGGGCCATCCTCTGTGCAAACAAGTGTCTCAATGGTACGTTTGGTACGACAATAAAAGCAAGTGACCAGAGCCGTTCTGATTGTTGTATGCAGGTTTTTTTTATGCTTTCCTTATGATTACCTCACCTCTGAAAGGAAGAACAGGATTGACATCGTCATCGCAACATTATCTGGTCATCACTGCGCTGGGTGCCGATCGCCCGGGAATTGTGAACACTATCACCCGCCATGTCAGCAGCTGCGGCTGTAATATCGAAGACAGTCGACTGGCGATGCTGGGGGATGAGTTTACGTTTATTATGTTGTTATCGGGTTCCTGGAACGCCATCACCCTGATTGAATCGACCTTGCCGTTGAAAGGCGCAGAGCTGGATTTATTGATTGTGATGAAGCGCACGACCGCCCGTCCTCGCCCGGCAATGCCCGCCACTGTATGGGTGCAGGTCGACGTGCCAGACTCTCCGCATTTGATTGAGCGTTTTACCGCCCTGTTCGACAACCACCAAATGAACATCGCCGAACTGGTTTCACGCACTCAACCCGCTGAAAACGAAAAGGCTGCGCAGCTTTTTATTCAAATTACCGCACATAGCCCGGCATCGCAGGTTTCGGTAAATATTGAACAAGCGTTTAAAGCACTATGTACAGAACTCAATGCGCAAGGCAGTATAAACGTTGTCAATTACTCACAACATGATGAACAGGACGGAGTTAAGTAATGAACCCACTGAAAGCCGGTGATACCGCACCGAAATTTAGCTTGCCGGATCAAGACGGAGAACAAGTAAATTTAACCGACTTCCAGGGACAGCGAGTTTTGGTTTATTTCTACCCCAAAGCCATGACGCCCGGCTGTACCGTTCAAGCCTGTGGCTTACGCGATAACATGGACGAGTTAAAAAAAGCAGGTGTTGAAGTGCTGGGGATCAGCACCGATAAACCTGAGAAGCTCTCCCGATTTGCTGAGAAAGAAGTCCTTAACTTCACGCTGCTGTCAGATGAAGATCATAAGGTTTGCGAACAATTCGGCATCTGGGGTGAAAAATCCTTTATGGGCAAAACCTACGATGGCATCCATCGCATCAGTTTCCTGGTCGATCCCGACGGGAAAATTGAGCATGTGTTCGATGACTTTAAAACCAGCAATCACCACGATGTGGTGCTGAACTGGTTAAAAGAAAACGCGTAACTCCTCTTCCCCGCGCCGGCGGCACCTTTGGCGCCAGCGCCGTGTTTCTCTGCGTAACACCCCCCAATGTGACTAATATCACAGTGTTATTTTCCCTGCCGACACTAATGCCGACACACCAAATCGCGGACGGTATTGACCATCACTTTTGTTCTGTTTTCGCAACAAAAACCACGTAACCAGTTGATTTTAAGATAATTAAAAAGATGGCATCCTTTGTGCATAACAGGCGTAACGTTTTGTTTTGTCTCAAGGAGCCACATGAACCGCTTTGTGATAGCCGATCCTCAGTGGTGTATTGGATGCAATACCTGTCTTGCTGCGTGTTCGGATGTACATAAAAAGCAAGGCTTGCAGCAACATCCACGACTTGCTCTGGTGCGAACCCCCACACACACCGCGCCTGTGCTTTGTCGTCACTGCGAAGACGCCCCCTGCAAGCAGGTGTGTCCTGTCAATGCGATCACGCGCCATGATGACGCCATTCAGCTCAATGAAAGCCTTTGCATTGGCTGTAAACTTTGCGGCCTTGTCTGCCCGTTTGGCGCCATTGTCCCTTCCGGCAGTCGTCCTGTTGACGTTCCCACACAGTTTGCCCATCAGGCGGAAGGACAACTCAATGACGTACCGGAAAGCGCGCCGGCGCTCAGCCCCTTCTTACGCTGGGATGCCGGGGTACAAGCCATCGCCGTTAAGTGCGACCTCTGCTATTTCCTCCCCGAAGGTCCGGCGTGCGTCGCCACCTGCGTCACTCAGGCGTTGCACCTGGTCACCGATGATGTCCTGCGCCAGCAGACCAGACTGAAACAGCAGCTGGCTGTCGACGCGATGCCAGACCTCGCGCTGGATCCTCTTTCATTGACTCAGGAGCAACGTTGATGGATGCCCTGCAATTATTGATGTGGTCGCTGGCGCTCTATGTCGCCGGCGGCGTGATGTCATTGTTATTCTCAGGACGCGATCGGGCTGCCATTAATATCGCCGGTTTATCGGGGGTTTTAGGGGGACTTACCGGTATCGGCAGTGCGATAACGCAGCTGAAAACCGGCGCGACGCTCACCTGGGCTATTCAGACCCCCTTCTCATTTGCCGCGCTGACGGTTCGAATGGACAGTCTGTCCGCCTTTATGGTGCTGGTGATTTCACTGCTGGTCACCGTCTGTGCGCTCTACTCTTTGGCCTACATGCGCGAATATGTCGGCAAGGGTGCAGCCGCGATGGGGTTCTTTATGAACCTCTTTATCGCCTCGATGGTCGGTTTGCTGGTGATGGACAACGCCTTCTGGTTTATTGTGCTGTTCGAAATCATGTCGCTGGCCTCATGGTTCCTGGTGATTGCCGAACAGGATGACGAATCCGTCAGCGCTGGCATGCTCTACTTCTTCATCGCCCACGCCGGTTCAGTTCTGATCATGATCGCCTTCTTCCTGATGTGGCGACAAAGCGGCAGCCTCGACTTCGCCAGCTTCCGGGAATTGTCACTCTCGCCCGGTCTGGCTTCTGCCGTCTTCCTGCTGGCATTTTTTGGTTTTGGCGCCAAAGCGGGGATGCTGCCGCTGCACAGTTGGTTGCCCCGCGCTCACCCTGCCGCACCGTCACATGCTTCCGCGCTGATGTCAGGTGTGATGGTGAAGATCGGTATTTTCGGCATTCTCAAAGTCGGTATCGATCTCCTCGCGCATAGCGGCATTCCGCTGTGGTGGGGCATCATCGTGCTGGCGTTTGGCGCCGTGTCTGCCGTGCTCGGCGTACTTTATGCCCTGGCGGAGCATGACATTAAGCGCCTGCTGGCCTGGCACACCGTTGAGAACATCGGCATTATTTTGCTCGGGGTCGGGGTCGGCATGATTGGCCTGTCGATACACCAGCCAATCCTGGCGGCGGTCGGCCTGCTGGGCGCTCTCTTTCACCTGCTCAATCACGCCTTGTTTAAAGGTCTGCTGTTTCTTGGCGCCGGGGCCATCATCTGGCGTTTGCACACCCGCGATATGGAAAAAATGGGCGCGCTGGCGAAAAGGATGCCCTGGACCGCAGGCGCGTTTCTGATTGGCTGTCTGGCCATTTCCGCAATGCCGCCGCTGAACGGTTTTATCAGTGAGTGGTACACCTACCAGTCGTTATTTGCCATGACCCGGTTTGACGATGTGGCATTGCGTCTGGCGGGCCCCATCGCCATCGTGATGCTCGCCATTACGGGTGCGCTGGCCGCCATGTGTTTCGTAAAAGTCTACGGAATCAGTTTCTGCGGCGCACCACGCAGCGAAAAAGCGGAACAGGCGCAGGAAGCGCCCTGGCAGATGGTGGTGGCGATGATTGTGCTCGCCGCGCTGTGCGTCTTTACCGGCATCGGCGCAAGCTGGGTCGCGCCGCAAATCATGCAGATTGTGCTCTCGTTTACGGCGGCCAGCACCGCGCCTGTGGCAGAGGGCATTTCGCTGATCCCGGGTGAAATGCATGAAACCCTGATGACTCCATCAACCGTTTTCCTGTTGCTTCTCGCCTTGCCTCTCCTGCCGGGTCTTTACTGGTGGGTCTATCGCTCCAGACGTGGCGCGTTTCGCCGCGCCGGGGATGCCTGGGCCTGCGGCTACGGCTGGGAAAGTGCGATGGCGCCTTCTGCTGGCAGCTTCACTCAGCCGTTGCGGGTGATGTTCTCCACACTCTATCGGTTACGCAAACAGCTCGATCCGTCACCACCGCTCGCCAGTGGTTTACTCCACGCCACGACCGCTGCGCGGAACACGGAACCGTTCTGGGATGAGTACATCATCGCTCCCATCGTTCGTATGACACAGCGCCTGGCGCACAAAATACAGTATCTGCAAAGCGGCGACTTCCGCCTGTATTGCCTGTATGTCGTGGCTGCGCTGGTCATTCTGTTACTGATTATCGCCGTCTGAGGAAACGACCATGACACCCACACTCTTCGACGGATATCTGGCAGGTTTTGCGTTGTTGCAGGCCGTCATTTTATTGGCACTGACGCCGTTATTCACCGGGATCTCCCGGCAGATCCGCGCCCGTATGCACTCACGCACGGGACCGGGGATCTGGCAGGACTACCGCGACATCAACAAACTGTTAAAGCGTCAGGAAGTCGCGCCCTCTTCATCGGGTCTGATGTTTCGCGTCATGCCATGGGTATTGCTCAGCAGCATGTTGGTGGTGGCAATGGCATTGCCACTCTTCATCCGTACGTCGCCCCTCGCGGGCGGCGGCGATTTGATAACCCTGATCTATCTCTTTGCCTTATTCCGCTTCTTTTTTGCCCTTTCCGGGTTGGATACCGGAAGTCCGTTCTCAGGGATTGGTGCCAGCCGGGAAATGACGATGGGTATCCTGGTGGAACCCATTCTGATCCTCTCTCTGCTCGTTATCGCGCTGATGGCCGGCTCTACGCATATCGCCGTCATTAGCAACGTACTGGCGGCAGGTTGGGCATCGCCGGTCGCCACACTGCTGGCGTTGCTCGCCTGCGGTTTTGCCTGCTTCATTGAAATGGGAAAAATTCCTTTTGATGTTGCAGAAGCCGAGCAGGAACTTCAGGAAGGGCCGTTAACAGAGTATTCCGGTGCCGGACTGGCGCTGGTGAAGTGGGGGCTTGGGTTGAAACAGGTGGTGATGGCCGCGTTGTTCATCTCGCTGTTCCTGCCGTTTGGTAACGCAACAACCCTGACTTTCAGCAGCTTACTGATCTCGCTGGTCGTGACACTGGGCAAAGTTCTGCTGCTCTTCGTACTGGCATCTTTCGTCGAAAATACTCTGGCGCGCGGCAGATTCCTGCTGACGCACCACGTTACCTGGCTCGGTTTTAGTCTCGCCGCGCTGTCGTATGTTTTCTGGTTAACCGGTCTGTAAGGAGCATCGACATACCATGGAATCTCTTGCTCTAACGACGCTGCTGCTACCGTTTATCGGCGCGCTGGTCGTTTCGCTTGCCCCACAGCGCCAGGCCGCCACATTGGGGACGCTCTTTGCCGGACTGGCGACGCTCAGTATGCTGGCGCTGGAGGTCATGTTTTACCAGGCCGGGAAAGCGACGGTTGTTCTTCCGCTGGCGAGCGTCAATGACATTGCGCTGTTTGGACTGGTGATCGATCGCGTCAGTACGTTAATCCTATTTGTGGTTGTTTTTCTCGGCCTGCTGGTTTCACTTTTTTCCAACGGCTATTTGACCGAAAAAAACCGCGAACACCCGCATAACGGCAGCAACCGCTATTACGCCTTTCTGTTGATTTTTATCGGCGCAATGTCCGGGCTGGTCCTCTCTTCCACCATTCTGGGGCAACTGCTGTTTTTCGAAATCACTGGCGGCTGTTCCTGGGCGCTGATCAGCTACTACCAGACAGCAAAATCACAGCGTTCTGCATTAAAGGCGCTGTTGATTACGCACATCGCCTCACTGGGGTTGTACCTCGCCGCCGCAACGCTGTTTTTACAGACCGGTACCTTTGCGCTCAGCGCGCTGAGTGAAGTGCAAGGTGACGCCCGCTATCTGGTTTACGGCGGCATTCTGTTCGCCGCATGGGGGAAATCGGCACAGCTGCCGCTCCAGGCCTGGTTGCCGGATGCGATGGAAGCGCCAACGCCGGTCAGTGCGTATCTGCATGCGGCCTCGATGGTCAAAGTGGGGGTCTACATTTTTGCCCGCGCGATCCTCGACGGCGGTCAGATCCCGCCTGCCATTGGCTGGACGGGCGTGGTGATGGCGCTGGTGACGCTGATCTACGGTTTCATGATGTATCTGCCGCAACACGATATGAAGCGCCTGCTGGCCTGGTCGACCATTACCCAACTGGCCTATATCTTTCTCGCGCTGTCGCTTGCCACCTTCGGTTCTCATCTCGCTTTCGAGGGCGGTATTGCTTACATCGTCAACCACGCCTTTGCCAAAAGCCTGTTCTTCCTGGTCGCGGGTTCTCTGAGCTATAGCTGCGGAACACGTCTGCTGCCGCGCCTGCGCGGCATATTGCGCACGTTGCCGCTGGTGGGAATTGGTTTCTGCGTGGCGGCGCTGGCCATCACCGGCGTACCGCCATTCAACGGTTTCTTCAGCAAGTACCCGCTTTTCGCCGCCGGTTTCATGCTCTCCAGTCAGTACTGGTTGCTGATACCTGTCCTGGTTCTGGTGCTGATTGAATCGGTCGCCAGCTTCGGTTGGTTTATTTATTGGTTTGGTCGCGTCGTGCCGGGCAAACCGAGTGACGACGTTGCGCAGGCAGTGCCGCTGCCGCTCTCAATGCGTCTGGTGTTGATGGTACTGATTGTGATGTCGCTTGTGTCCAGCGTCATCGCCGCAACCTGGCTTCAGTAAGGAGGTGAAGGATGACGGGAACAACGCTCGTAAATAATCTGGCGGGACTGATGATGCTGACGTCACTTCTGGTGATCTGCGTCAAAGGCTATCGCCTCTCATGTATTTTTTATGCCGTCCAGTCGCTGGTTCTGGTGTCCATTTTCGTGACGCTCTCGCGAGTGTTTGCGGCAGAACAATTGATGATGTGGTCGGTCAGCGCCTTCGTCACCAAAGTGGTGATGGTGCCGCTGATTATGAGTTTTGCCGTACGCAAAATCGCCCCGGTCAGCACAGAGAAGAACTTGTTCGGCCCGGCAACCATGGCGTTACTGGCCGCACTCATTGTGCTGCTCTGCGCTTTCGTCGTACAGCCGGTGAAATTACCGATGGCGGCGGACCTGAAGCCTGCACTGGCAGTCGCGTTGGGGCATTTCCTCCTCGGACTGCTGTGCATTATCAGCCAACGCAATATTTTGCGGCAGATTTTCGGTTACTGCCTGATGGAGAACGGCTCCCATCTGGTGCTGGCGCTGATTGCCTGGCGCGCGCCGGAGCTGGTCGAAATAGGCATTGCGACCGACGCTATTTTCGCCGTTATCGTGATGGTGCTGCTGGCCAGAAAGATTTGGCGGACCCATGGCACGCTGGACGTGAACAACCTGACTGCGTTGAAGGGATAATGAAATGAGTCATTCTGTCATGTTCACCTTACTGTTGCTGACGCCACTGGTTATCTCATTGATCTGTTTCGCCTGTCGCATGACGGGCGGGTCAGCACGCAACGCGGTCACCCTGATTCATACCGTGGGGATCACATTACTGCTGATTCTGACGCTCTGGACGGTAAAAGAAGCGCTGAGCGAAGGCGAGATTTTCGCCGGGCATCGCTGGCTGCATATTGATAGCCTGAGTGGACTGTTTTTAGCCATTCTGGGGGTCATTGGTTTTCTCACGGGCCTCTATTCAATCGGTTATATGAATCATGAGGTGAAACACGGAGAAATCACCGAGCCTACGCTCTGTAACTATTACGGTTTCTTCCATTTGTTTTTGTTCACGATGCTGCTGGTGGTGACCAGCAATAACCTGATCGTGATGTGGGCGGCGATTGAAGCCACCACCCTCAGTTCCGCGTTTTTGGTGGGTATCTACGGCCAGCGCTCCTCACTGGAAGCGGCCTGGAAGTACATCATCATCTGTACCGTTGGTGTCGCTTTCGGTCTGTTTGGCACCGTTCTGGTATACGCCAACGCCGCGAGCATCATGTCCGATCCTAATCTGGCGATTTTCTGGACCGACGTATTGAAGCAGGCGACGCTGCTTGATCCGACACTGATGCTGCTGGCGTTTGTGTTTGTCCTGATTGGTTTCGGTACCAAAACCGGTCTGTTCCCGATGCACGCCTGGCTGCCGGATGCGCATAGTGAGGCGCCAAGCCCGGTGAGCGCCCTGCTTTCTGCGGTACTGCTTAACTGTGCGCTGCTGGTGTTGATCCGTTATTACATCATTATCTGCAACGCCATCGGCAGTGATTTCCCCAATACGCTGCTGTTGATCTTCGGTCTGTTGTCCGTCGGGGTTGCCGCCTTCTTTATTCTCGTGCAGCAGGACATGAAACGTCTGCTGGCCTATTCCAGCGTGGAAAATATGGGGCTGGTCGCCGTCGCGCTGGGTATCGGCGGGCCGCTGGGTATTCTGGCGGCGTTGCTGCATACGTTAAACCACAGTCTGGCGAAAACCCTGCTGTTCTGCGGTTCCGGCAACGTACTGCTGAAATACGGCACGCGAAATATTGATGTGGTCTGCGGCATGCTAAAAATCATGCCGTTTACCGCCGTCCTGTTTGCGGGCGGTGCATTGGCGCTCGCGGGCATGCCTCCGTTCAATATCTTCCTCAGTGAATTTATGACCGTCACGGCGGGTCTTGCCCGTGATCATATCGTGCTCACCATTGTGCTCTTGCTGCTGCTGACGGTGGTGCTGGCGGGTCTGATCCGCATGGTCGCCCGGGTTCTGTTTGCTCGCCCACCAGAGGCGGTGAGTCGCGGTGAACTGGGCTGGCTGACGACACTACCCATGGTGGTTCTGCTGGTCATGATGCTGGTCATGGGTACCCACATACCGCAACCGGTAAGCCGAATTCTGGAAAATGCCTCCGCGATCGTGCTTTCAGGCTCCTCTGAACGCCCTATTCAGCTAAACGGCTGGCGTGATTTTGTTAACCCCACTACTGCATCGGTACCGGAGAGTAAAAGTGAATTATTCAGACAGCGTTAATAACCAGTCAATCCGCGGCGAAGCCTGTCTGGCCGCAGTACGAAATCAGTTTCCTGGCGCGGTGCTGGACGAAGAGCGACAAACACCGACGCAGGTGACGATTACGGTAAAAACGAATCTGCTGCCCGACATCGTGCATTATCTTTACTACCAGCATGAAGGCTGGCTACCGGTGCTGTTTGGTAACGACGAACGAAGCCTGAACGGACACTATGCGGTTTACTATGCGCTCTCGATTGAAGGCGCGGAAAAATGCTGGATTGTGGTGAAGGCGTTGGTCGATGCCAACAGTCGTGAGTTCCCATCGGTCACGCCACGCGTCCCTGCTGCGGTCTGGGGCGAGCGGGAAATTCGCGATATGTATGGCCTTATTCCGGTCGGTTTGCCCGATCAGCGCCGACTGGTGCTGCCAGACGACTGGCCTGACGATATGCATCCGCTGCGTAAAGACGCCATGGATTATCGCCTGCGCCCAGGACCGACGACCGATAGCGAAACCTATCCGTTTATTAACGACGGCGGTGATGATGCGCGCGTGATCCCCATCGGTCCGCTGCATATTACCTCCGACGAACCCGGCCATTTCCGCCTTTTTGTCGATGGTGAGCGGATCGTCGACGCCGATTATCGCCTGTTTTACGTGCATCGCGGCATGGAAAAACTGGCGGAAACGCGGATGGGCTACAACGAAGTGACATTTTTGTCGGACAGGGTCTGCGGCATTTGTGGATTTGCCCACAGCGTGGCCTACGCCACGTCCGTCGAAAATGCGCTTGGGATCCACGTCCCGCAGCGTGCGCATACCATCCGTTCGATATTGCTGGAAGTAGAGCGCCTGCACAGCCATCTGCTTAATCTGGGTCTTTCCTGCCACTTTGTCGGCTTCGATACCGGCTTTATGCAGTTTTTCCGCGTGCGCGAAAAATCGATGACGATGGCGGAACTGCTGACGGGTTCGCGTAAAACCTATGGTCTCAACCTGATCGGCGGCGTTCGCCGCGATATTCTCAAAGAGCAGCGTCTGCAAACGCTGAAGCTGGTCCGGGAGATGCGCGCAGAGGTTTCGGATCTCGTCGAAATGTTGCTCGCGACCCCCAATATGGAACAACGCACCCAGGGCGTCGGTATTCTCGACCGACAAATTGCCCGCGACTTTAGTCCCGTAGGACCGTTGATTCGCGGCAGCGGTTTTGCCCGCGACCTGCGTTTTGACCACCCGTATTCTGACTACGCCAACATCCCGAAAACGCTGTTCAGCTTCCCTGGTGGCGATGTGTTCTCCCGCGTGATGGTACGCGTGAAAGAGACCTTCGACTCGCTGGCGATGATCGAATACGCCCTCGACATGATGCCGAATACGCCGCTGCTCACCGAAGGCTTCACCTATCGCCCGCATGCTTTTGCACTCGGTTTTGTAGAGGCACCACGCGGCGAAGATGTGCACTGGAGCATGCTCGGCGACAACCAGAAGCTGTTCCGCTGGCGCTGCCGCGCCGCGACCTATGCGAACTGGCCAGTTCTGCGCTACATGCTGCGTGGCAACACCATTTCTGATGCGCCGCTGATTATCGGCAGCCTCGATCCTTGCTATTCCTGCACTGACCGCGTGACGCTGATTGATGTGCGTAAGCGCAAGTCGAAAACCGTGCCGTATAAAGAGATCGAGCGCTACAGCATTGACCGTAGCCGTTCGCCGCTGAAGTAAGGACAGAAAAATGCTGAAATTACTCAAAACCATCATGCGGGCTGGAGAGCCCACGGTGAAATACCCTTTTGCGCCGCTGGAGGTCAGCCCTGGCTTTCGCGGCAAGCCGGAGCTGGACCCACGCCAGTGCATCGCGTGTGCGGCCTGTACGTCGGCGTGCCCGGCCAACGCCCTGACCATGGAAACCTCCGCGCAGGATAACACCCGCACCTGGCAGCTCTATTTGGGGCGCTGTATTTATTGCGGTCGTTGCGAAGAGGTGTGTCCAACCCGGGCGATACGGCTGTCTGAAAACTTCGAGCTGGCGGTCACCTGTAAGGCGGACCTGTACACCCGCGCAACGTTCCGTCTGCAACACTGCACTCAGTGTCAGCGGCCGTTTGCGCCAGAAAAGTCGATCGAGATGGCTATCGCGTTACTGGTGCAACAGCAAAATGCGCCGCAAAACCTGGAATTGCTGCGTCAGCAGGCAGGCGTATGCCCGGAGTGTAAACAACGCGCCGCGCTGTTTCATGGCGGCTGCGAAAATATATCTTTTGCCATTAAGGAGAAGCAATGACTTCGTTGACGGCAACGCATCGCCACCACGTCAGTCAGCCCATTACGCTGGACGACCAGGCACAACAAATGAAGCAGCGCCTCCTGAAGGATATTCGCCGCTCAGCGTATGTTTATCGCGTTGACTGTGGTGGGTGTAATGGCTGCGAAATCGAGATCTTCTCTGCGATCACCCCGGTGTTCGACGCTGAACGATTTGGTATTAAGGTGGTGGCTTCTCCCCGGCATGCCGATATTTTGTTATTTACCGGCGCCGTTACCCGTGCAATGCGCATGCCTGCGCTGCGCGCGTACCACTCCGCGCCAGACCATAAGATTTGTGTCTCCTACGGCGCATGCGGCGTCGGTGGCGGGATTTTCCACGATCTGTACTGCGTGTGGGGAGGCAGTGACACGATTGTGCCTATCGACGTGTGGATACCGGGGTGTCCGCCCACGCCAGCCGCTACGATCCACGGTTTTGCCGTGGCGCTGGGATTACTGCAGCAGAAAATTCATGGTGTGGATTATGTCGATGCCGCAGCCGAACCGTCTCAACCGCTGTGGCCGCAGATCCCTCCCGCTCAGCGTATCGCCGTGGAGAGAGAGGCGCGCCGCCTGGCAGGTTATCGCCAGGGACGGGAGATCTGCGACCAGCTCTTACGGGTGCTGACTCAGGATCCTTCCGGTCAACAGGTGGCAAGCTGGTTACAAGAGGCGGACGATCCGCGCCTGACCGATATCGTACACCAGTTATTACTGACTCTCAGGGGGTAACATGGTTAATCAGCGCGGCGAAATCGTCTTCTGGACGCTGCGAAAGAAGTTTCTCGACAGTACGGTCGCCATGCCGGAAAAAAGTCGCCAGGTCATGTACTACTCACTGGCGATAGGCCATCACGTTGGTGTCATCGACTGCCTGAACGTGGCGTTAACCTGCCCGCTGGCAGACTACAACCAATGGATAGCGCAAGTGGAAGATGAAGAGGCGCGCCGCAAAATGTCGGGCGTACTCCGCTTTGACGAGATTGTTATCGATGCCAGTCACGTTAACATGCTCAGCCGCGCCTTTTCCCCCCTCGCCGATGACGCCGCGGAACCGTGGCGTAATCTGAGTATCCAATTGATTCATCTGCTGGATGATATTGTTCGTGAGCCCGCCATTTATCTGATGGCGCGGAAGATCTCGTGAGACGGATAACATTACGAAGTGAAGGGATAAGGTAAAGTGTCGCGTTGCCATGATCGCTACCGAAACGCACTCGCTACACCCAATGTCTCTTCAGTAAAAAGGACCGTTGATGACAAAGTTTGACGAGGCAATTTTTGCCCCGCCTGTAGGTAAGTTGTTGGATGATGTAGTCAGTTCACTTATGCACTCTCTGACTCGGCAGAATGATAAGGCCTCTATACTGCACGCCTTCGTTCCGCTCCCCCCGCCCTTCAGCCCAATACAACTTATTGAACTCCACATCCCGGAAAGCAGCTTTTATTATCGCTGCTTCGACGATGGAACCGACGAGATTGTCGAAGAACCTTACCTGCGCGACGTCAGCGACTTTTCGCTACACGCCACGCAGCTCGGCGATACGCTGATGGCGGAGTTGCGCTTCATTCGCACGGATAAAGGCACGTTTACCCGCCAGGACACCAGCTTATTCAACTGGTTAGTTCGCATTATGACGCCTGTACTGGAATCTATGCTTACCCAGTCGAGTCAACAGGAATCCCTTCAGACCGTCTCGAAAGAACGCGATCATCATCGTGTGCTGGTCGATATTACCAACTCGGTGCTCTCCCATTTAAATCTTGATGAGCTGATCGACGATGTTGCCAGAGAGATTAACCACTTCTTCGGTATTACTTTCGTCAGCATGGTTTTGCGGGATACCCGGCGGACAGACAAGTTCTGCGCATGGAGTACCGATTTCTCTCAGGAAGAACAGCCGGAACGCCTGCAGTTTATCCTGCAGGAACAGAGCATCATGCTGATGCAAACGCTGCGCGACAAGCACGCCTGTTTGCTGCATCTGGCAGACGATCCCGTTCTGTGGGAGCACGACCCGCTGCTGCTGGATCTGAAAAACAACCACGTCGGAAGCGCCTTCTTTCTGCCACTGACCTTTGGCAGCCATACGCCGGGCGTCTTACTTCTCGCCCACCCTTCGCGATCGCAGTTCAGCGAAGAGAATTGCGAACTTCTCCAACATATTGCCGACCGCGTTGCTATCGCCGTAGATAATGCCGATGCCTGGCGCAGCATGACTGACCTGAAAGAGAGCCTGAAACAGGAAAATTTTCAGCTGAGTGAGCAACTGTTTGCCAGCCAGGGCGCCGGTAATATTATTTATCAAAGCCAGGCAATGGATGACCTGCTTTCGCAGATCAACATTGTGGCGCAGAGCGACAGCACCGTGTTGATCTGCGGTGAAACGGGGACGGGGAAAGAGGTGATTGCCCGCGCGATCCATCAGTTAAGTCTGCGTCGGGATAAGCCGCTGGTAAAGATTAACTGCGCCGCGATCCCCGCCAGCCTGCTGGAAAGCGAACTCTTCGGACACGATAAAGGGGCCTTTACCGGCGCGATCAATACTCATCGCGGCCGGTTTGAAATTGCCGACGGCGGAACCTTATTTCTCGATGAAATCGGCGACCTTCCTCTCGAGTTACAGCCCAAACTGCTGCGTGTGCTGCAGGAAAGGGAGATCGAACGTCTGGGCGGAAACAAAACAATACCGGTCAACGTGCGAATGATTGCCGCCACCAACCGCGATCTCTGGCAAATGGTCGAAGACCGGCAATTCCGTAGCGATCTGTTTTATCGGTTGAACGTTTTTCCCCTTGAGATACCGCCGCTGCGCGAACGCCCGGAAGATATTCCACTACTGGCGAAACACTTTACGCAAAAGATGGCGAAACGGATGAACCGGAACATTGAGGTGATCCCGACGGAAGCGCTACGTCAACTGATGACATGGGACTGGCCTGGGAACGTGCGTGAACTGGAAAACGTGATCGAACGTGCTGTATTGCTCACCCGAGGTAATAGCCTGAATTTGCATCTTAATACCCGCCAGACCCGGCTGCTGCCGCCGCTGGGAAGCGATTCCCCCGTTTCCGGGCCGATGTCGGAAATGCTTAATCCCGCCACGCCAGAAAATGATGAAGAGGAGCGCCAGCGTATTATTCAGGTTCTACGGGAAACAAACGGCATTGTCGCCGGACCTCGTGGCGCCGCTACGCGACTGGGCATGAAACGCACAACCTTATTATCGCGTATGCAACGGCTGGGCATTACCGCGCGTGAGGTCTTATAACGCTGCAACTCTGTGAAGGGATTCACATTTCATTCTCGTAAGAGGCTCTCACTCTGGTACGCACTGTGCATAAAGGTATGCAGTCTTTGATATCTCAGTGCTATTCAGGAGTATCTTATGAAGAACAGCGTTTCTTTAGATTTGAGAATGCCTGCAGAAATGGCAAAAGTCGCCGAACAGGCCGGCGTCTATAAGGTGACAAAGAAAAAGGAATTGGCATTTTTTCTGGCAATTACTGCCGGTGTGTTCATTTCTATTGCCTTTGTCTTTTATATCACCGTAACCACTGGCGCAGAGCCAGCGACAGCATTAACCAAACTGGTTGGCGGTCTCTGTTTTTCTCTCGGTCTTATTTTTGTCGTCGTTTGTGGTGCTGACTTGTTTACGTCGACAGTAATGACGGTCATGGCCAAAGCCAGTGGGCTGATCAGCTGGCGACAATTAATCATCAACTGGTTTATCGTCTATTGCGGTAATTTGGTCGGCGCGCTCTTTTTTGTGTGCCTGATTTGGTTTTCCGGGCAGGCGATGACCAGCAACGGTTTGTGGGGGCTCAACGTTTTACAAACCGCCGATCACAAAATGCATCACACCTTTATCGAAGCCGTTTGTCTGGGCACGTTGTGTAATTTAATGGTCTGCCTCGCAGTCTGGATAAGTTATTCCGGCCATTCGCTCACCGATAAAATTGCCGCCATGTTATTACCGATCAGCATGTTTGTCGCCAGCGGCTTCGAGCACAGCATCGCCAATATGTTTCTTATCCCTCTGGCCATCCTGATTCGCAATTTTTCACCGGATGCATTCTGGAATCTTACGCAAACCACAGCGGATAATTTCCCGGCATTAACAATGAGCAATTTCATTACCGATAATCTGATTCCCGTGACCATCGGCAATATTATTGGCGGCGGTTTGCTGGTCAGCGTGACGTACTGGATCATTTATTTGCGTAAAGAAAAACACTAAATATTAACGCAAGTACAGGGAGATGAAGGGTAGCCCGGCGCGCAAATGACCGCCGGGCTATTTTATGGACTAAAGATTACTCTTCGAGAGTGGTCTGTCCGTCTGGCCAGGCGTGAACCACCGCTTTGATTAACGTTGCCAGTGGAATGGCAAAAAAGACGCCCCAGAATCCCCACAGACCGCCAAAAATGACCACCGACAAAATGATCACTAAGGGGTGAAGATTCACGGCTTCAGAGAACAGCACCGGCACCAGCAGATTGCCGTCCAGCGCCTGAATAATCAGGTACACGGCAAAACAGCTCCAGAACTCCGTCCCTAAACCAAACTGGAACAGCGCCACCCCCACCACCGGAATCGTCACCACAAATGCGCCGATATAGGGGATCAGCACCGAGAATCCAACCAGGACCGCCAGCAGCAATGAGTAGTTCAGGCCAAACAGTAAAAATCCAAGCCACGTTGCCACGCCAACGACCACCATTTCCAGCACTTTACCGCGAATATAGTTGGTAATCTGTTGGTTCATCTCTTTCCAGACCTGGCCTGCCAGACCCCGATTTCGCGGCAGAACCCGACGTACGGCATTCAGCATCTGATCTTTATCTTTGATCAGGAAGAAAACCATTAGTGGCACCAGTACCAGATAGACCGCCAGCGTCAACAGCCCCACCAGTGACGCCAGCGAATATTTAACCACCGAATCGCCCATTGAGAGCATTCGGGTGCGCAAATTTTCCGCCATTGCATCGATGATCCCGGCATCCATCAGCGCCGGATAGCGACGCGGCAATGTCGCCGCAAAATCGGAGAGCTTATTCAACATGCCCGGCATGTCGCGGATTAAATAGATCCCCTGCTGCCACGCCACCGGCATCACCACAAATGCCATCAACAGCAATATGCCGACGAAGAACACCAGCACAATCGAGGTCGCCCATCGCCGGGAACAGCCAATGGCCTCCAGACGCACTGTCGGCCACTCGAGCAGATAAGCCAGCACAAGCGCCACCAGCAGCGGCGCTAAAAGCCCACTAAAAAAGAACAGGATGCTAAAACCAGCCACCAGAATAACCAGCAAAGCAATCGCCTCCGGGTCGCTAAAGCGACGGCGATACCATTGCATCAACATTTCGAGCATAAAAACCCTTCCCTGAACTCAATAGCGGGATTGTGATCCCGAATTGTATCGAAATGTCTCAAAAAAGACTTCGCTTTTTATGGCTGATTCAGGAAACTGAGAAGCGTCCTGGTCCGGGTGTTCATTGGCGGGTTTCGCAGTTACACTCCCAATGTCACCGAAGCGGGAACGATATTTCGCAGCATCGGTCAAATGGCTATCTTAAAGAATACAGGACAGAGGTCATGTTCAGGCAGTTTAAAAAAAACCTGGTTGCTACCCTCATCGCTGCGCTGACCCTCGGTCAGATAGCGCCCGCGTTTGCAGATCCAACGGACACACTGCCCGATATGGGGACCTCGGCAGCCAGCACGCTTTCCATCGGTCAGGAAATGCAGATGGGCGATTATTATGTTCGCCAGCTGCGAGGCAGCGCGCCGCTGATTAACGATCCGCTGCTGGTACAGTACATCAATACCCTCGGGATGCGCCTGGTCTCTCATGCCGATTCGGTGAAAACTCCCTTCCATTTCTTTTTGATTAATAACGACGAAATTAACGCCTTTGCCTTCTTCGGCGGCAACGTCGTTCTGCATTCCGCGCTTTTTCGCTATTCCGACAACGAAAGCCAGCTGGCTTCCGTTATGGCGCACGAAATCTCCCACGTGACCCAGCGTCACCTGGCGCGTGCGATGGAAGATCAACAGCGTAGCGCCCCGCTCACCTGGGTTGGCGCGTTAGGCTCAATATTACTGGCGATGGCCAGCCCACAGGCGGGTATGGCGGCGCTCACCGGTACTCTGGCAGGTACGCGCCAGGGGATGATCAGCTTCACGCAGCAAAACGAGCAGGAAGCCGATCGTATCGGTATTCAGGTTCTGCAACGTTCGGGCTTCGATCCCCAGGCAATGCCGACGTTCCTGGAAAAACTGCTCGATCAGGCACGTTACTCCACCCGACCGCCTGAAATTTTGCTCACTCACCCCTTGCCGGAAAGCCGTCTCGCGGACGCCCGTAACCGTGCGAACCAGATGCGGCCAGCCGTGGTGCAATCTTCAGAAGACTTTTATCTGGCGAAAGCGCGTACGCTGGGGATGTACAATTCAGGGCGCAACCAGTTAACCAGCGACCTGTTGGATGAATGGAGCAAAGGCAACGTTCGTCAGCAACGCGCTGCGCAATACGGCAAAGCGTTACAGGCGATGGAAGCCAATAAATATGACGAGGCGCGTAAAACGCTGCAGCCATTGCTGAGCGCAGAGCCGAACAATGCGTGGTATCTCGACCTGGCAACCGATATCGATCTCGGTCAGAAGAAACCCAACGACGCCATTAACCGGCTGAAAAGCGCCCGCGATCTGCGCGTTAACCCCGTCCTGCAACTCAACCTGGCCAATGCCTTGTTGCAGGGAGGACAAGCGAAAGAGGCCGCAACCATACTCAATCGCTATACCTTCAATAATAAAGATGACAGCAACGGCTGGGACCTGCTGGCGCAGGTGGAAGCGGCGATAAATAACCGCGATCAAGAACTGGCTGCGCGTGCTGAAGTGTATGCACTGTCGGGGCGTCTGGATCAGGCGATCACCATGCTCAGCAACGCAAGCTCTCAGGTCAAACTGGGGAGTCAGCAGCAGGCACGTTACGATGCCCGCATCGACCAGTTGCGCCAGCTACAGCAGCGCTTCAAGCCGTATGAAAAGATGTAAAAGGAGAACTCATGTCTGACACGGTAAAAATCTACCATAATCCTCGCTGCTCGAAGAGCCGCGAGACGCTTAGCCTGCTGAAATCAAACGGCGTGGAGCCGGAAGTGGTGCTCTATCTGGAAAGCCCCGCTGATGCCGCTACCCTGCGTGAGCTGCTAAAAATGCTGGGGATGTCCAGCGCGCGTGAGCTTATGCGCCAGAAAGAAAATCTTTATGCTTCGCTCAACCTGGCAGACAGCCAGTTGAGCGAAGAGGCGCTGATTCAGGCAATGGTAGAAAACCCGAAACTGATGGAGCGCCCGATTGTGGTTGCCAACGGCCAGGCACGTATCGGTCGCCCACCAGAACAGGTACTGGACATCGTCCGCTAATCCTCACGCCGCAGCGCCTCAAGAAAAGCCTGCGGCGTCTTATCGCCCAATTTTTTTTGCGCCCGCCCTGCGTTATAAAATTCGCATATCTGAATCAGTAACTGACTGGCGGATTCTGTCTGCAATCGCGGAATTATCGTCATTAACGGAACAGCCACCTGCGCCCTGACGGGTGAACCCGGATTGATTTTGTGCTCAATTCCACGTTGCTTTAGCACGCTTCTCACGCTGGCGCTGTCAGTCTCAAAAAGAAAAGTCTCAATAGATTGTATATCAGCCGGACATTCACTCAGTAATTCTTCCAGCCAGTTCACCACCCGCTGCGGTGAGATCCCGGCATACAGTCTGGCAAAACACCATCCGCTTAACGGTTCACGCGCCCACAGCAAATGATGCTCGCCGCCATCGTCCATATGCAATGACAGCAGAAGGTGATGCACCTCCAGTCGATGTGGCAACAGCCCCGCTTTTAACGCTTTTTTCCCTTGTAACGGCGCGTCCCGGTGTTTAGGCGCAACCGGTTTTAAATACCGGTTCAGCGTCGCTCGGGAGACCGGTATCCCCAACACGTCATTCACCAGCAACAGCAGTTCATCCAGCGGTGCGCCCGACACATCACGCAATGCATTGACCAGAGACACCTGTTCTTGTCTCATCGCTTTGTGTATCACAGCGGGCGTCGTTTTTTTGTCTAAAACCTCTTCGCGGCAACGCCAGCGCCTCACGGTAGTCACCGATATGCCAAGCTCAGCGGCGAGTTCTCTGTCACTTTTATCCGAATTTTGGAGATAACGGCGAATACGTGGTGTGGTCGTGGCATTGGCGTGTAATTTGATTTCCATCGTAAGAATTTCCGCATTTCCGCAACTAATCATGTGAGATTTATAGTAATACAGCGATTACATTGTGACCTGATTCACCTTTCAGTCGCCATGCTTCACTGATAATCCGCAGACATAACACACTTCACGTCACTTGATCTTGTACGGAGTTCACAATGAACAATGTTCTGGGATTTCTTGAAGCGAAACTGATGCCCATCGCAGCAAAAACGGCGCAGCAGCGTCATTTAGGTGCGATTCGCGGCGCATACGTCTCGTTCATGCCATTTATTATCGTCGGTTCTATCCTGCTGGTGATCTCGTCGTTTCCCAATGAGGGCTATCAGCATTTCATGTCCAGCACCTTTGGCGAAAACTGGGGCAACATCGTTGAGATCCCGTTTAATGCCGTTTTCTCTACCATGTCGCTGTTTATCTGCTTTCTGGTCGGCTTCAGACTGGCAGAACATTATGGCGATGACCGTCTCTCCTGCGGGATTCTGTCGCTGGTCAGTTTTCTTATCCTCACCCCGTTTATTAAAGTCGCCGAAAACGGCGGTATTACGGTGATGCCGGTTGAGTGGATCGGCAGCAAAGGGCTGTTCGTGGCCATGATTGGCTCGCTGCTCTGGACAGAGCTATTCTGCTGGCTGAAGCGTAAAAAGCTGGTGATCAAAATGCCCGATGGCGTGCCGCCAGCCGTGCAGGAGTCCTTCGCCGCGCTGATTCCGGCATTGCTGGTGATGATTCTGGTGCTCGCCATTCGTATTCTCTTCCAGAACACCCATTATCAGACAATTCATCAGTTTATATACGAAGTCGTCGCCACCCCGGTACGCCACTTCGGCACCTCTTACATTGGCGCGCTGCTGACGGTATTTAGCATTACCATTTTGTGGTCGGTGGGGATCAACTCTGGTTCGATGGTCAACGGTATTATTCGTCCGTCATGGATGGAAAATCAGACCGATAACATCGCCGCGATTCAGGCGGGCATCACGCCGCCGCACATTATCACCGAACAATTTTTTGACATGATCTGGATGGGTGGCGCAGGCGCGACGCTGTCGCTGGTTATCGCCATGTTGATTTTCGCCCGTAGCAAAAACATGCGGGAAGTGGCCCGACTGGGCGCGGGCGCATCACTGTTCAATATCAATGAACCGATTCTGTTTGGCCTGCCGGTGATCATGAACCCGATCATGCTGATTCCATTCAATCTGGTACCGCTGGTGCTGGTGACTATCCAGTACGCGGCCATGAAAATCGGCATGGTGGCGGTGACGACCGGGGTGTTTATCCCCTGGACGCTGCCACCGGTCATCAGCGGCTTTATCGTTACCGGGCATATCAGCGGTAGCATCATGCAGCTTATCAACCTGCTGATTGGCGCCATGCTGTATCTGCCTTTCCTGCGTATTCTGGACAAGCAATACCGCGCTGCAGAAATCGCGTCTCTTACGCAAACCGAAGCCACGCTGGCTAAACAGGAGTAAACCATGTGGGGAATTATCGCCACCTGGCGAATGGCGCTTGAGGGCGTCACGGAATCTGCCTCTGCGCTGGCGGCAGGAAAACGCGCGGCCTCTGCCGTCGTCGACGCCATTGCCGCCGTTGAAGACTTCCCGTTGTATAAATCCGTTGGCTACGGCGGTTTGCCCACTGAAAATGGCGATGTCGAACTGGACGCTGCCTTTATGGATGGCGACACGCTGGCGTTTGGCGCGGTGGGCAATCTGGTCGATATCGCCAACCCGGTGCGGGTGGCCCACGCGTTAAGCCGCCAGCGCTATAACAATTTGCTGGTGGGTCAGGGTGCTCGCGAGTGGGCGCTGAATCAGGGATTTGCGAGCAAAACCATGCTGACTGACCGCGCTATGCAACATTATCGCAAGCGCTGTCGCGAAACGCTGGATAAAGGTCTGGGCCCCTATGACGGCCACGATACGGTCGGAATTATCGGGCTTGATAAACACGGTTCAATGAGCGTCGCGACCTCCACCAGTGGCCTGTTTATGAAAAAACGCGGACGTATTGGCGACTCGCCAATCATGGGTTCCGGTTTCTACTGCGACAGTGAGACAGGCGCGGCGACCGCAACAGGCGTCGGAGAAGACCTGATGAAAGGCTGCGTCAGTTATGAAATCGTGCGCCGCATGGCGCAGGGGATGACGCCGCAACACGCCGCCGATTCTGTGGTGTTCGAACTGGAAGACAAGCTGATGTCGCGCTTTGGCCGCGCGGGCGATCTCTCTGTTGTCTGTATGAACAATAAAGGTGAGTTTGGCGCCGCCACCAATATTAAAACCTTTTCATTCACGGTGGCCTCCGCCCACCATCCGCTTACCGTTTATCGCGCTGAGCGCCAACGCGAAAAGACGCATTATCAGCCGGTCGATGAAGAATGGATGCAGGCCTACGCTGCGCGAATTCGTGCCCCGATAGAGGAGGAATAATGATTACCTGGCAGCTAATTCATTCACTCACAGAGACGCAACCGGAAAGCCATCTTATTGCACGCGCATCCTGCCCGCTGCTACCCGATACCCCGCTCATCAACGAGATGCGCCAGCAGGATAAAACAGCCGATACGTGTTTCGGTTGCGCGCCGTTTGCACGTATTACGTTACTCCCCGAAGCCTTCTGGCACGATCCGCTGACCGAAAGTTTGCTGGGCGCGTTGCGTCCGGTGCTGGCAGAGCCTGTCAGTTCCCGTGTGGTCATTGATGTGACGGACATCAATGACACCGTCCTGATGCAGTTATTGCGTTTTTTGTTCAATCAGGCGCACCGGCTCAGCGATTTACAGCTCAAAAAGGCAGACCATGCGTCAGTGCGAGTTTGCCATATAGATGCACTCTGTCTGCCCGCGCAGCAAAAAAGATTAGAGGCGCTATTTCGCCAACAGCAGGCGATTGCCAATGGCATGCTTGCCGCTCGCCGCCTGGCCGATATTCCGTCAGACCGCTGTACGCCGCAGTTTGTGGTGACAGAAGCACAAAGGCTGTGCTCCGACTACCCTGCCCTTCGCTGCGAAGCACTTGATGAAAAACAGATTATTGAACAGCAATTGGGTCTGCTTCATGCCGTCGGTAAAGGGGCAACCTGTCCGCCGCATTTGCTTGCCATTCACTACGATGGCATCGCCGAGGGTCCGGTACGCTGCTATGTGGGAAAAGGTATTACGTTTGATACCGGCGGCCTGTGGCTGAAAGAAGGCGCGGGTATGTACACCATGAAGTACGACATGTGCGGCGCAGCCAATGTGCTGGGATTGCTGCTGACGGTTGCAGAGTTACATTTACCGGTTCGCATTATGGGCGTGCTGGCGCTGGCTGAAAACGCCATCGGCCCTGACGCCATGCAGCCGGGTAGCGTGGCGCGCGCCTGCAACGGTCTGACGGTGGAAATCAATAATACGGATGCAGAAGGAAGACTGGTGCTGGCAGACGCGATTGCCTGGGCCAGCCAGCGACATCCACAGGCCAGGTATCTTATTGATATGGCAACCTTAACCGGTGCGGTAGTGAAAGCGCTGGGCTATGAACTGAACGGACTCATGACTCAGGATGAACCTTTGCGTCAGGCGCTAAACGTAGCCGGAAAACAGTGCGGAGATGAAGTCTGGTCGCTACCGCTTGATGCGCGGTTGAAAAAACAGACCGAAAGCGCCATTGCCGATCTGTGCAATACGCCCGGCAATAACGCGGCGATCAGCGCTTCCGCCGCCTGGTTGCTACACCACTTTTGCCCGCCGACAATTCCCTGGGCGCATCTGGATATTAGCGGTACGGCGCTATGGCGGGAAAACGGGAAGAGTGTTGCCTCAGGCAGGCCGATTCCCCTGCTGGTAGAGCATCTCCTGGAGGATATGCGTCAGGCGTGAGCTGTGTGTAGCCGGGTAAGGCGAAACCTCCGCCCGGCAAGATTACAACGTGAGGATCTCTTTGACGAAGGGGATCGTCAGCTTACGTTGTGCGGTAATGGAGGCATGATCGAGCTGATCCAGCGTATCAAAGAGCGTACGCATTTCTCGGTCCAGTCGTTTCAGCAGGAAACGCCCCACATCTTCCGGCAGTTCGAAACCACGCAATCTTGCCCGCAGCTGTAAAGCCTGAAGTTTATCTTCATCTGAGAGCGGCTGAAGTTTATAGATTTGCCCCCAGTCCAGGCGAGAGGCCAGATCGGGCAGCCCGAGGTTTAACTGACGCGGAGGGCGATCGCCGGTGATCAGTAAGCGGGTTTTCCCCGACTCCAGGATACGGTTGTAGAGATCAAAGATCGCCATCTCCCACAATTCGTCCCCCGCTACGCATTCAATATTATCAATGCATACCAGCGACAAATGTTCCATTCCGTCGAGCACTTCCGGCACAAACCAGGTACGTTTATCCAGCGGGACATAACCGACCGCATCGCCACGCTGCGACAACTCGGCGCACGCGGCATGCAGCAGATGGCTTCTGCCCGCACCTTCGCGCGACCAGAGATAAATATATCCGCTATGTTCCTGACGTAGCACGTTTTGCAGCGCGGCCAGTAAAGAGGCGTTATCCCCCGGCCAGAAACTTGCAAACGTTTCATCGTCAGGAAGATAAAGTGGCAGAGAGAGCTGTGCCGGTGTGTTCAGAGATACCTCAACCCAGGATTTCACAAAATCGCAGTGAGTTTACCACAGAATTCCGTCGCGATAGAACCGGGCAGCGTCGCTGCCCGGTCAGAGAGTTAGTGCTGAGGACGATCCGCGTCCTGCGCATCCAATACGACTTCTTCCGGACGTAACAGCGAGATCACTTTGAAAATCAGGCTCAGGCCAATCCCAACAATGGTCGCCAGCGCCATACCTTTCAGTTCTGCCGCGCCAATGTGCACCTTCGCGCCGCTGACACCGATGATCAGAATGACCGAGGTCAGGATCAGGTTTTGCGCTTTGTTGTAATCCACTTTTGATTCGATCAATACGCGGATACCCGATGCGCCGATCACCCCGTACAGCAGCAGCGACACGCCGCCCATCACCGGCAGTGGGATAATCTGAATGGCGGCGGCCAGTTTACCTACGCAGGAAAGCAGAATCGCAATAATGGCTGCGCCACCGATAACCCAGGTACTGTACACGCGCGTAATCGCCATCACGCCGATGTTCTCACCGTAAGTGGTGTTTGGCGTGGAGCCGAAGAACCCGGAGATGACGGTCGACAGGCCGTTAGCAAACATCGAGCGGTGCAAACCCGGATCGCGGATCAGATCTTTCTTCACGATATTCGCCGTGACCACCAGGTGACCGACGTGTTCCGCAATAACCACCAGCGCCGCAGGCAGAATCGTCAGAATGGCGAACCACTCAAAACGCGGAGTATAAAAGGTCGGCAGCGCAAACCAGTGTGCCTGTGCAATCGGCGTGGTATCCACAACGCCCATCACAAACGACAGCGCATAGCCCGCCAGCACACCGATCAGAATCGGGATGATCGCCATAAAGCCACGGAACAGCACGGAGCCGAACACCGTTACCGCCAGGGTGACCATAGAAATGATGATGGTCTTCGAGTCCGGCGTTTGGCCTTCGGCAGGCAGTAATCCCGCCATCCCTGCAGCAACACCCGCCAGCTCCAGACCGATGACGGCAACGATTGCGCCCATCGCCGCAGGCGGGAACATCACATCCAGCCAGCCGGTCCCCGCTTTCTTCACAATCACTGATACCAGGCAGAACAGGACGCCGCACATAATAAAGCCGCCTAACGCGACTTCATATCCCAGAGGCAGCAACAGCAGAACCGGAGAGATAAAGGCAAAGCTTGAACCTAAATAGGCAGGAATTTTACCTTTACAAATAAAGAGGTACAGCAAGGTGCCAATGCCGTTAAACAGCAGGACAGTGGCCGGGTTGATATGAAACAGGACTGGCACCAGCACGGTTGCGCCAAACATGGCAAACAAATGCTGCAAACTAAGCGGGATAGTCTGTAAAAGCGGCGGTCTTTCACTCACCCCGATAGCACGGCGCGTCATAGTGTTTTCCTCTGAGTGTTGTATGTTATTGATGTTTTATTCAAAAAAAAGCCGACTCTAAAAGTCGGCTCTTTTTATTTTTTCGTTTACTTCGTACCAAAGATCTTATCGCCGGCATCGCCGAGGCCCGGAATAATGTATCCGTGCTCGTTGAGTCCCTGGTCAATCGACGCCGTGTACAGCTCGATGTCCGGGTGCGCTTTTTCCAGCGCCGCGATACCTTCCGGCGCCGCAACCAGTACCAGCACCTTGATGCTGGAGCAGCCTGCTTTCTTCAGCAGGTCGATGGTGGCGATAACGGAACCGCCAGTTGCCAGCATCGGGTCAACGATCAGCGCCATACGCTCATCGATGTTAGAAACCAGTTTCTGGAAGTACGGTACCGGCTCCAGCGTCTCTTCGTCACGGTACATGCCCACAACGCTGATACGCGCGCTCGGGACGTTTTCCAGTACGCCGTCCATCATGCCCAGACCTGCGCGCAGGATCGGCACAACGGTAATTTTCTTGCCTTTGATCTGGTCTATTTCTACCGGGCCGTTCCAGCCTTCGATAGTCACTTTTTCTGTTTCCAGACCCGCAGTGGCTTCATAAGTCAGCAGGCTGCCAACTTCGGAGGCGAGTTCACGGAAGCGTTTAGTGCTGATGTCATGCTCGCGCATCAGGCCCAGCTTGTGTTTGACGAGTGGGTGTTTCACTTCCACAATCTTCATTCTCTTTCTCCTTTGAATAGGGCAGCCACAAAAAAAATCGACGGATTATACCGCCATTCTTTTAGTGGGCAACATTTATTTACTTGATGTTGATCAAGCATAGGAGGGGTTAGTGCGAATAGAGCAAATATTCGACAGACGAATATCTCAGCGCTGGGCATGAAAACGAAAAGGGAGAGCGGCCAACCCATGCTGACCGCTATCTGCACGGATTACAGTTTTTCACCATTAGACGCAATCACCTGCTGATACCAGGCAAATGATTTCTTTGGATGGCGTGCTAACGTCCCGCTACCGTCATTATTTTTATCGACATAGATGAAGCCGTAGCGTTTTTTCATTTCGCCCGTCCCCGCAGAAACTAAATCAATGCAGCCCCACGGGGTATAACCCATCAGATCGACACCGTCTTCGACCACCGCTTTTTTCATTTCACGGATGTGCGCGGCCATATAATCGATGCGGTATTGATCGTCTACAGAGCCGTCGGCCTGCTGGACATCAATCGCGCCAAAACCGTTTTCGACGATAAACAGCGGTAGCTGATAGTGGTCCCAGAACCAGTTGAGCGAATAGCGCAGCCCCACCGGGTCAATCTGCCAACCCCAGTCGGACTTCTGCACATACGGGTTAGAGACCAGGCTAGTGCTTTCGTCATAGTCCAGCTGCAGGTTATCCGCCGTCGCTTTGGTGGCGAACGACATATAGTAGCTGAAACCGATATAGTCGACGCAGCCCTGCATCAGCGCCTGTTTATCGTCTTCGGTGATATCCAGCGTAAAACCACGACGCGCAAAGTAGTTCAGCAGATGCTGCGGATATTTCCCCCGCACGTGTACATCGGTGAACCAGTAGCGGCGATGCATGGCGTTCATCGCCATCATCATGTCGTTCGGCGCGCAGGTCAGCGGATAGATTGGGCACATGGCGATCATGCAGCCGATTTGCAGTGACGGGTTAATTTCACGCCCCGCTTTTACCGCCAGGGCGCTGGCCACCAGTTCGTAATGCGCCGCCTGAAACATCACGGGCTCGCGGTCTTCACCCGGCAGGTATTTCAGACCCGAGTTGGTGAAAGGCGCAAAGTCTTCGTGGAAGTTGGCCTGGTTGTTGATTTCATTGAACGTCATCCAGTACTTCACTTTGTGCTGGTAGCGTTTGAAGACCACCTGCGCAAAGCGAACGAAGAAGTCGATCAGTTTACGGTTGCGCCAGCCGCCGTATTCCGTCACCAGATGATACGGCATCTCGAAATGCGACAGCGTAATAACAGGTTCAATGCCGTGTTTCAGACATTCATCAAAGAGGCAGTCATAAAATTGCAGGCCTGCTTCATTCGGCTGGGATTCGTCGCCCAACGGAAAAATACGCGTCCACGCGATGGAAGTGCGGAAACATGTAAATCCCATTTCAGCAAAGAGCGAGATGTCATCTTTGTAGCGGTGATAGAAATCGATGGCTTCGTGATTGGGGTAATTCTTACCGGGAATGACGCCGGGGGTTATCTCTCTGGGAATACCATGCGCTCCGGCGGTCATGACATCCGCCACGCTGACGCCCTTTCCCCCTACCTGCCAACCGCCTTCTAACTGGTGAGCCGCCACTGCGCCTCCCCACATGAAATTCGCTTTAAATCCAGACATACGCTTCCCTCATTCGTCGCAATTTGCTGGCCGCAGTCTCAGGCCACACTCACAGAAACCGGTTTCATTACGATACTGTGCATTTATCAGGCGGGTTTCAAGCACGAGAATGAAACCGGGTTCATTTTCGTGGCGCAGTTCAAATAACCCGAATTTCGAGAGCGAAATGTTGAAAAAATCAGCAGTTCTATGCCGATGCAAAGCAGGCTCGCAAACGTTTGCTTTCCCTGTTAGAATTGCGCCGAATTTAATTTTCACCGCAAGTAAACGCGTGGGGACCCAAGCAGTGACCGATAAAACCTCTCTTAGCTATAAAGATGCCGGTGTTGATATCGACGCGGGTAATGCTCTGGTTGATCGAATCAAAGGCGTAGTGAAGAAAACCCGTCGTCCCGAAGTGATGGGCGGTCTGGGTGGCTTCGGCGCGCTGTGCGCATTGCCGCAAAAATATCGTGAGCCTGTACTGGTTTCCGGCACTGATGGCGTAGGGACAAAACTGCGTCTGGCAATGGATTTAAAACGTCACGACACCATTGGTATCGATCTCGTGGCGATGTGCGTTAACGATCTGGTCGTTCAGGGTGCAGAACCGCTGTTTTTCCTGGATTACTATGCCACCGGCAAACTGGATGTCGACACCGCCTCCAGTGTGATCAGCGGTATTGCCGAGGGTTGTCTGCAGTCTGGCTGCGCGTTGGTCGGCGGAGAAACCGCTGAAATGCCGGGCATGTATCACGGCGAAGATTACGACGTGGCCGGGTTCTGCGTTGGTGTGGTCGAAAAATCAGAAATTATCGACGGCTCGAAAGTGGCTGATGGCGATGTGCTGATAGCGCTGGGTTCCAGCGGTCCGCACTCCAACGGTTACTCTCTGGTGCGTAAAATCATCGACGTCAGCGGTTGCGACCCTGAAACAACAGAACTCGAAGGCAAACCGTTAGCCGACCATCTGCTGGAACCAACGCGTATCTATGTGAAGTCAATCCTGGAGCTGATTGAACAGGTTGATGTACACGCTATCGCGCACCTGACGGGCGGCGGTTTCTGGGAGAACATCCCGCGCGTTCTGCCCGACAATACACAGGCAGTGATTGATGAATCCTCCTGGCAGTGGCCGGCCGTATTTGACTGGCTGAAAACCGCAGGTAATGTCAGTCAGCATGAAATGTATCGCACCTTCAACTGCGGCGTCGGGATGGTGATTGCCCTGCCGGAAGCGGAAGTCGATAACGCGCTCACGCTGCTGAAGGCCAAAGGTGAAAAGGCGTGGAAAATCGGTATCATCAAAGCCTCTGATTCCGAACAGCGTGTGGTTATTGAATGATGAATATTGTGGTGCTTATTTCCGGTAACGGAAGCAATTTGCAGGCAATTATCGACGCCTGCAAAGAGCAGAAAATTAAAGGCACCCTCAGGGCAGTATTCAGTAACAAGGCCGACGCGTTCGGCCTTGAACGTGCCCGGGAAGCAGGCATTCCAGCGCATGCGCTGACCGCCAGTCAATTTGCCAACCGTGAAGCGTTCGATCGCGAACTGATGCGGGAAATTGATGCTTATGCCCCCGATGTGGTGGTACTGGCAGGCTATATGCGAATCCTCAGTCCGGCGTTTGTCACGCACTACGAAGGGCGTTTGCTCAATATTCACCCGTCCCTGTTGCCAAAGTACCCTGGCCTGCATACGCATCGTCAGGCGCTGGAAAACGGCGACGAAGAGCACGGCACTTCTGTGCATTTTGTTACTGATGAACTGGATGGCGGCCCGGTCATTCTCCAGGCTAAAATTCCGGTTTTTGAAGGCGATAGCGAAGATGACATCACCGCACGCGTTCAGGTGCAGGAGCATGCAATTTACCCGTTAGTGGTTAGCTGGTTTGTCGATGGGCGTCTTGAAATGCGCGAAAACGCAGCATGGCTTGACGGCATCAAACTCTCTCCTCAGGGATACGCATCAGACGAGTAACGTCTCTCTGTTCCCCGTTAGTAACCACTGACGGGGAACGGCTCCATTATCTCTTGTTCGTCTCCCCATCCTTTTCGCAAAAATGCGTCAGTTGCTCACATGCCACAGACGGTTTATTGTCATACTCTTCTGGCGCAGTTGGACATCTGACACTAATGCTCGCCATAATAACCCGGCAGTGTCCCGTGATTGAAACGGAGTAAAAGTTGTAATGGGTCAGGAAAAGCTATACATCGAGAAAGAACTGAGCTGGTTAGCGTTCAATGAACGCGTACTCCAGGAAGCAGCGGATAAATCAAACCCGCTGATTGAACGGATGCGTTTTTTAGGCATCTATTCCAATAATCTTGACGAATTCTACAAAGTCCGCTTTGCCGAATTAAAGCGTCGCATCATTATTAGTGAAGAACAGGGTTCAAATTCTCATTCTCGTCACCTGTTAGGCAAAATCCAGTCCCGCGTATTGAAAGCCGATCAAGAATTTGACGGTCTGTACAACGAATTACTGCTGGAGATGGCGCGTAATCAAATTTTCCTGATTAACGAACGCCAGCTGTCGGTAAACCAGCAAGACTGGTTGCGCCACTACTTTAAACACTATCTTCGCCAACACATTACGCCGATTTTAATCAACCGGGAGACGGATTTAGTTCAGTTTCTGAAGGACGATTACACCTATCTGGCGGTGGAGATTATTCGCGGAGATTCCATCCGCTACGCGCTGCTGGAAATTCCTTCCGACAAGGTTCCTCGTTTTGTGAATCTGCCGCCGGAAGCGCCGCGTCGTCGCAAGCCAATGATTTTGCTGGATAACATTCTGCGCTACTGCCTCGACGATATCTTCAAAGGATTCTTTGATTACGATGCCCTCAATGCGTATTCCATGAAGATGACCCGTGACGCCGAATACGATTTGGTGCACGAAATGGAATCCAGTCTGATGGAATTGATGTCCTCCAGCCTGAAGCAACGTCTGACAGCGGAGCCAGTTCGTTTTGTCTATCAACGTGATATGCCTAATGCGCTGGTGGAAGTTCTGCGCGAAAAACTGACCATTTCCCGCTATGACTCGATTGTTCCCGGCGGGCGTTACCATAATTTCAAAGACTTTATTAATTTCCCTAATGTGGGCAAAGCCAATCTGGTGAACAAACCGTTACCGCGGCAGCGCCATATCTGGTTCGATAAAGAAAAGTTCCGCAATGGTTTTGACGCCATTCGTGAGCAAGATGTGCTGCTCTACTATCCATACCACACCTTCGAGCATGTGCTGGAACTGCTGCGTCAGGCCTCTTTTGATCCGAGTGTTCTGGCGATAAAAATTAATATTTATCGCGTGGCGAAAGACTCGCGCATTATTGACGCGATGATTCACGCCGCCCATAACGGTAAAAAAGTGACCGTGGTTGTGGAATTGCAGGCCCGTTTCGATGAGGAAGCCAATATTCACTGGGCTAAACGTCTGACCGAGGCTGGCGTCCATGTGATCTTCTCTGCGCCGGGGCTGAAAATCCACGCCAAGCTGTTCCTCATCTCGCGTAAAGAAGGCGATGACGTGGTGCGTTACGCACACATCGGCACTGGGAACTTCAACGAAAAAACAGCGCGTCTGTATACCGACTATTCATTACTGACTGCGGATGCGCGGATCACCAACGAAGTGCGTCGGGTGTTCAATTTTATCGAGAACCCCTATCGTCCGGTGACATTCGATTACCTGCTGGTTTCGCCGCAAAACTCCCGTCGTCTGCTGTATGAGATGATCGACCGGGAAATTGCTAATGCACAACAGGGATTACCGTCGGGCATCACACTGAAACTCAATAACCTGGTCGATAAAGGGCTGGTTGACAGACTGTATGCCGCATCCGGTTCCGGCGTGCAGATTAACCTGCTGATCCGCGGTATGTGTTCGCTGATCCCAAATCTGGAAGGCATCAGCGACAATATTCGGGTGATCAGCATCGTGGATCGCTACCTTGAGCACGACCGGGTCTATATTTTCGAGAATGGCGGCGATAAGCGGGTGTATCTCTCCTCCGCCGACTGGATGACGCGTAACATCGATTATCGAATTGAGGTTGCCACGCCATTGCTTGACCCTCGCCTCAAACAGCGGGTCCTTGATATTATAGACATTCTGTTCAGCGACACGGTTAAAGCCCGTTATATCGATAAAGAACTGAGTAATCGCTATGTACCGCGCGGAAATCGCCGTAAAGTGCAGTCACAATTGGCGATCTATGACTACATCAAATCACTTGAGCAACCAGACTAACGCTATGCCAATACATGACAGGACACCCCGACCGCAGGAGTTTGCTGCGGTCGACCTCGGTTCAAACAGTTTCCATATGGTCATTGCGCGCGTTGTGGATGGCGCGATGCAAATTATCGGTCGGCTGAAACAGCGTGTCCATCTGGCCGATGGTCTCGGTGAAGACGGCAGGCTAAGTGAAGAATCGATGGAACGCGGCTTAAGCTGCTTATCCTTGTTTGCTGAACGCCTGCAAGGTTTCGCGCCGTCGAGCGTCTGTATTGTCGGGACCCATACGTTACGTCAGGCACTGAATGCCACTGATTTTCTAAAGCGTGCGGAAAAGGTCATCCCCTACCCGATTGAAATCATTTCCGGTAACGAAGAAGCCCGTCTGATTTTCATGGGCGTGGAGCACACGCAACCGGAAAAAGGCCGCAAGCTGGTTATCGATATTGGTGGCGGTTCAACAGAACTGGTCATTGGCGAGAACTTCGAACCGAAACTGGTTGAAAGCCGTCGTATGGGTTGCGTCAGCTTTGCGCAGCTCTACTTCCGGGGCGGTGTGATTAACGAGGAGAACTTCCAGCGTGCGCGGATGGCGGCAGCGCAAAAACTGGAAACGTTGACCTGGCAGTTCCGTATCCAGGGCTGGAACGTTGCTCTGGGCGCTTCCGGCACCATAAAAGCGGCACACGAAGTGCTGCTGGAAATGGGCGAGAAAGATGGTTTTATTACGCCTGAGCGTCTGGATAAGTTGAAAGCTGAGGTTCTTAAACATCGCTCATTCGACGCGCTCAGTCTTCCGGGTCTTTCGGAAGAACGCAAAGCCGTTTTTGTACCGGGTCTGGCGATCCTGTGCGGTGTTTTTGACGCGCTGGCCATTCGTGAACTGCGTCTTTCCGATGGCGCGCTGCGTGAAGGCGTCTTGTATGAAATGGAAGGCCGATTCCGTCATCAGGACGTGCGCAGCCGTACCGCCAGTAGCCTGGCAAACCAGTACAATATCGACAGCGAACAGGCGAGACGGGTGCTGGACACCACGATGCAGATGTATGATCAGTGGCAGTCGCAGCAACCTAAACTGGTGAACCCGCAACTGGAAGCGTTACTGAAATGGGCGGCGATGCTGCATGAAGTTGGGCTGAACATCAACCATAGCGGTTTGCACCGCCATTCCGCCTATATTCTTCAACACAGCGATCTGCCCGGTTTTAACCAGGAACAGCAAATGATGATGGCGACATTAGTTCGTTACCATCGTAAGGGCGTAAAACTGGATGATTTGCCCCGGTTTACACTGTTTAAGAAGAAACAGTTTCTGCCGCTCATCCAGCTGCTGCGCCTCGGCGTCCTGCTGAACAATCAGCGTCAGGCAACGACCACGCCGCCAACACTAACGCTGATAACCCACGACAGTCACTGGATTTTACGTTTCCCGCACGACTGGTTCAGCCAGAACGCGCTGGTTTTGCTCGATCTGGAAAGAGAGCAGCAATACTGGGAAGCCGTAACCGGCTGGCGTCTGACCATTGAAGAAGAAGAAAGCTCGCCCGATATTGCGGCGTGATCCTCATTCAGGCGCCGGACTCCGGCGCTTGTTTCTCCAGGGTATCTTCCAGTCGCTGCGGCTCCCCGATCAGATAACCCTGCAGGTAATCGATACCCAGCGAGATCACCGCGTTGCGTATCTCTTCACTTTCCACGTGCTCAGCCACCACCAACATCTTTTTCATGCGCGCCAGATGGCAAATGGAAGCCACAATCTGATAATCGAGGCTGTTCGAGACGATATTGCGAATAAAACTGCCGTCAATTTTGAGAATATTTGCGTTCACGTTTTTCAGACGCGCATAGCTGGCATACCCGGTACCAAAATCATCAATAGCAATCTGACAGCCCAGTTGCTGTAATTGCAACAGAGTCGTTTGCGCATGCTCGGCATCGGCAAGTGCGTTACTCTCCGTAACCTCAAATATCAGCTGCCAGGCTTCAACCTGATAATGAGTCAGCAGCTTACTCACCTCAATGGGGAAACGGGCACGACACACTGATGTCGGCGACAGATTGATGGCAAAACGCCGGGCAGGCATTTTTTGCCGATTCACCGCCATAAACTGCAATGTATGTTCGATAACCCAGAGATCGATACTGGAAGACAAACCAAATTCATGGGCGACAGGCAGAAAAATGTCGGGATTAATCATCCCGCCGTTCTGGTCTTTAAGCCGCAGCAGAATTTCATGATAGACATCGCCGCGAACGCCTTGAATAGGTTGAGCCATCAGACAAAAGCGATCGTACTCCAGCGCCCGTTGCAGAAGATTCATCATCGCCACTTTGTCTTTCAGTCCGCGCTGCAAATTCATGGCACCGCGACGTTGTAGATTCTCTGGCGTGTTTGTCGCAATCGAAAGTTCGGCAACTGTACTTAATTCCCCCAATAATAAGTAGATATGGCTTACCGGCGAACGAACATAGCAGTAACTAACCCCAATCTGCGGCTGCATTGGCATTCCATCCCATGCAAAGCGAAATTGCTTTATATGGTTATCCAGTGCTTCTATCCGCTGCTGGTGGGATTCGGTATTCAGACGCAGCACCAAATCGTTGCCGGACAACTGAAACACATCCTCATCTTGCGCCAACAAGGGGGAGATCCAGTGAGATAGTTGTTGCTTGTATTGAATGCGCAACATAATCCCATAATTTTTAATGAGTAATTCCATTCCTGGCACACGCAAATAACAGAGGGCAGACCAGGGTGCGCTTTTGAGAGCCCGATTCAGAGCGCGTAAATTGGGAAGATGCACAACAGGATCAAGGTAAGCGAGACGGCGAGCGCGGCTACTGACAATCCTCTGGCGCGTCGCCAGTATCGCCATATAATTCACAATAAATGAAAAAACCAGATAGCTCGAAGAGGTAATAGCCAGTTGGGTATCGTATCCGGAATACAACGGCATATAACGGTGATAATAATTTATCGATACTATGAGTATTATCGCCCATAACGGCGAAATAAATTTATAACCGTAGCGCATTGCCCCCCATAACATAACGGGTAGCAGGAGTGACAACGTATAGTTTGTGCTAAGTATTGAGCTATCTTCATTTAAAGGCATGCATAACAAAACCATCAGCATACCCAATACTATCAGCCAGATAGCTATTTCTTTTTTCGTTACTTTTGCATCAATTTGTAGTTTAAGCTGCGAAAAATAACCATATAAATAACAAGGATTTCGAATAATGCGAATGATCAAATAGCACAGAGGAACCCCGACAAGATTTCCGACCAGTAGCGCCTGATAATCAATCAATGCGTTAATATTGAAAGGCATGACTCCCATCAGATGGGGTTTGCTATCATACATTCCTACAAAGGCGGCAAATTGAAATATGACTAAAAACAGCGATGCCGGGAAAACTACCTGCCAGAACATTCGCTGAAAGACTAATCGCACATCGCCATGATAGACATGCCCACGCCGCGGGGCGAACACATGATACCCTCCCCAACTGAGCACTACCGTTACCACAAAGTGAATGATAATGGGCAGCGTCTCATACCATCCTACCTGCGAAAATTTATACCAGAAGATGGCAATTGCAATTCCGGGTAACGCCGCCCAGCCGAAAAATAGCATCAGGCTTAACATTAATGCCAAAGGCAGATAAAACAGCACGACATTACCTGTTGCAGTACTTGCAAAGGTATTGGTATTGCTCAATATGGGTAATAACAAAGAGGGCAAGACAAGAGGCAGTGCCCACCATTTATCTCTGATACGAATATATAATTTCTTAAGGCTCATAGATGCTCAGCAGAACCTCCGTTTCCTGAAGGCTTTATTCAGACAGGCATCCCACCTGACGTCAGAACAATGATGAAAAACTCATCACAATTGTGGAGCATAGATTTTAGTTATCGTCAGCGCGTAACATTTGACTTATGTCAAATAACTCACTTATCACTAATTAATTATTCCTTTATTTCTGCTGTTTTATCATTAAGTTATTATTTATTTAAATATTAAATTT
The DNA here is from genome assembly GCF_016811995.1 of Citrobacter sp. R56. Classification (GTDB taxonomy): domain Bacteria; phylum Pseudomonadota; class Gammaproteobacteria; order Enterobacterales; family Enterobacteriaceae; genus Citrobacter_D; species Citrobacter_D enshiensis. Next base: position 1,302,770 of record NZ_CP069159.1, on the reverse strand, counting down.
ATTTCTCATAACATTAAAAGATAAATTGACTGACGTATTTTTACATAATGAAGAATTGACCATCGCCTCACAGTGTGCCTTAATGTCATTATCGCCCACGCGTTGGGCCCACCCTAAGGAACCTTTTGTGAGTCAGGCAACCAGTATGCGAAAACGACATCGATTTAACACTCGCATGACCCGTATCGTACTGCTTATCAGTTTTCTCTTCTTTTTTGGACGTTTCGTCTACTCTTCTATTGGCGCCTGGCATCATCATCAGGATAAAAAAGAATCACAACAATCAACCCTGACGACTGAAACGCCATCACAGTCATAATCTGTTCGCGACTAAAAACTCCCCACATCGTTGTAATTTAATATATTTTTATTCAACCCTGGCATTGGGCAGTAAAAACGGGAGTACGCAGACTCCCGTTTTGTTCAGATAAACTGACAATGCACCGTTTTACAAAGTGACAATCGCAGGCTCGTCAAACGCGGTCAGTTTTGGCGCTTCGCCGGTGAATTTTTCTGCGTAGACCAGTGACGTATTACCCGCGCAACCGTTCGCCAGTCGGGAAGTCGGAATATCCGCAGTCAGTACGTTAGCGCCGCCATTTTTACAGATCCCATTCTCCAGATCCGGCCAGGCCCCTTCATGAATGCAGATAATCCCGGGTTTGATTCCATCACTGACGCGCGCCCCCACCAGCACTTGTCCGCGACCGTTCCATACCCGAACCAAATCACCATCGGAAATACCGCGAGCCTTCGCATCATCCGGGTGAATTGTCACTGGCTCACGATTGGCAATGGCATACTCTTTACGCAGTGAAGCATAATTCAGCTGACTGTGCAGACGATGCGCAGGATGCGCGGTCAGCAACTGCAGCTGATCCTTATCCGCTGAGCCTTTCCACTCATCTGGTTCTAGCCATGAAGCATGCGGCGGACAATCTTTGTAGTGATATCCTTCAATCGTTTTCGAGTAGAGCTCAATCTTTCCACTTGGTGTGCCAAGTGCATTCATCACCGGGTCGCTGCGGAAATCAGCATAGCGAACATACTTGTTATTCTTCTCGTTCTCGCGCATCTCGATCAATTTATTCTGTTGCCAGAAGGTATTGAACTGAGGCATCGCCACACGCTGCGTACGCGCGGCCTTTTGCGCAGCGTCGTAGAATTGTTTCAGCCACGCCATTTCATCTTTGCCTTCGGTATAGACAGCTTTACCGCCCGCTTTGAGCATCTCCGCCAGATCGGCAAACACATCAAAGTCATTGCGCGCTTCAAACTGAGGCTCAATAACCTGCTTCATCGGCACGAGATGCTGGTTACTGTAATCCCCGGTCATGGTGAGATCGTTACGTTCAAACGATGTGGTAATCGGCAGAACAATATCGGCGTGTTTGGCTGCCGCAGTCCAGTAGCACTCTGAAATGACAACCAGCTCCGGTTTCTGCCACGCTTTAATTAAACGGTTCGTATCCTGGTGATGGGTAAAGTTCCCGCCACCTGCCCACCAGATCATTTTGATATCCGGGAAGGTTTGTTCTTTACCATTATGCTGATATTTTCCACCCGGGTTTTCGAGCGCTTCAACAATTCGTGCGACAGGAAGGCTCGTCACCGCGTCGGAGACCGCCCAGTCATTGCCTGCAGAGGAGCCGCCTTCAATCTTCGCTGAAATTGCAGGTAATACCCCACCCGTACGCGTCGGGTTACCACCGTTAGAATAATGGTAGGAGAAACCAAAGCCGCCCCCTTCCGTGCCGATTTGCCCCAACATGGCAGCCAGTGTCACCAGCATCCAGTGTTTTTGCTCGCCATACTGCTGACGCTGAATGCCCCAACCCGCCATGAGCATGGTTTTATTACCGGAGAAGATTTCCGCCAGTTTCTCGATTTGCTCTGCAGGTACACCGCATACGCCCGCGGCCCACTTCGCGGTTTTCTCTGTTTTATCGCTTTTACCCAGCAGGTACTCTTCAAACTGTGGATAACCGGTCGTGTATTTCTCAAGGAAGGCCTTATCATGCAGACCCTTTTTCACCAGCGTATGTGCAATGCCCAGCATCATCGCAACATCCGTTCCCATGTGCGGCGCAATCCAGGTGGCATTATCACCAAAAAATTCAATGGTTTCAGATCGCATTGGGTCAATAGCAATCACGCTCTTTCCGGATTTTTTGAGCAAATTAAAGTACTCAAGTCCCTGCTCGTCAGTGCTACTCCAGGCAATTTTTAATGTGTTGAGCGGGTTCATCCCCCACAGCACCACAACCTGGCTGTGTTCAAGAATCATCGGCCACGTTGTCTGCTGTTCGTAGACTTCCACCGATCCGACGACATAAGGCAGAATCACTTGTGCCGCACCGGTAGAATAATCACCGGAATGACCTGCATACCCCCCCGCCATGCTCATGTAACGTTGCAACAGGGTTTGTGCTTTGTGCAACACACCGCTGGAACGCCAGCCATAAGAACCGGCAAATACCGAAGCTGGGCCATAGCTGCTACGGATCCGGCTGTGCTGCTCATGGATAAGTTTAAGCGCCTGCTCCCAACTCACACGGACAAAAGGATCGCTTCCCCGTTTACCCTCTGCCTTTCCTGGATTTTCCAGATAGCTTTTACGCACCATCGGGTATTTTATACGCGCGCTGGTATGAACCTGGTCAGGGGCTGTCTGTTGCAATGAGTTAGGAATTGTTTTTTGTAATGCCCCTTTCGAAGAGACAACCTTCCCGTCTTTGACTTCGACATAAATAGCCCCCCAGCGCGCCGCTGTCAGAACTGCGCCGCCTCCTGGTCCTGCTGCCCATGCGGGCATCGGGATCATTGAAGAAATCGCCATAGTCCCGGTTGCCGCGCCAGCCGTTTTAATAAAGTCACGTCTTGTGAGTTTCATGATTTCTCCTGGAGTTGTCGCTTATTTATTCATGTCTTTTGCGTTGTACTGGAAATAACGACTCAGAATATCCAGCTCGTTTTCACTGATGTTGGTTCGTGCTCCCATCCCCTTTGCCACCGAAGGCCAGGCATTGAGGGTAAAGTGCTTCGCGGGGATCGGCGCATGGCAACCTGCGCAATACACATTGTCGAGCTTACGCGCGTAATCCCACATAGGTTCACGACTGGCCAGGGAAGAAGCACTCCACTCCCCCTGTAGCGCAACGTCCCGCCACGCATTGCCATACTCATCTTTCTTCCAGTCAGAGAGTACGTTCAGCGCCTGCAGTCCTTTTTCACTCAGGCTGGCAAGCACAAGTCGCTGACCTGGCGCGTAATAAATGACCTGTTCACTGCCCTGCATCTGGCTACCGCGAATTTCAACATGACGCGAGGTTCCTGAAGTTTTCAGCACATGCAGTTGCGTCGCCGGATAAAGCGTCGCCAGATCGCCAAGCGCGCCAGCGCTGACAACATAGAGCTCTTTCGTTGATGCGGGGGTTGAGGCCGCCTGTGCTTCAAGCCCTTGTAACGCGGTATCGTCCATTTTTATTTCTGGAGGGAAGTGGGCGACCCCTTTGTGGCAGTCGATACAGGTTTGTTTTTCCTTAGCGCCCATCTCATGCATCTTTCGGGCATCCGCGCTTTGCGCTTCGAGATCCATGGCATCCATGCTGTGACAACTGCGGCAGGTCGCTGAGTCACTGGCTTTGAGTTCTGCCCATACTGTTTGCGCCATTTCCAGACGATGGTCTTCAAATTTTTCGGGGGTATCGATCTTTTTAGTAATGAACTGGTGATAGATATCTTTCGAAGCACGCAGTTTAGCGAACAAGTAATCCACACCACCTTGCGGAAGGTGACAATCTGCGCACTCCGCACGGATTCCCTTCTGATTCTGAAAATGTTTGGACCCCTGATATTCCTCATAAGGCGCCTGCATCGTATGACACGACAAACAAAATTCCGTACTGGACGTTTTGTGCAATGTCCATTGCGCGGCCAAAATAATAAACACCCCAAGAATGGCCCCCAGAAGCACCATCCATATAACTATTCTATTTATTTTTTTCATCGTATACCCTGGCAAGCCCAAATACCCTTTTATAGGTAGACATTAAATAGGCGCCACAGGTGACTTATTGACATTCATCAATTGAAAAGGAAGAAGAAACAGACAAAGAAGAAACTATGAATGACGTCTCAATTCAGAAACAGCGAGAGATTAAAGCAAAAATGACACTAAAAATAGTGAGTTAACCCCCCAACACTGGATTATTAAACTAAATAAAAAGCACTACTACGAATAAAATTTTGACAGCACCAAATATTATCATCTGCATCTGAAAAATGCACATCGTTATATAATTAAATACATAATGATTTTACACCTAAGACCAAACGCTTTATATAATTCACTTTATTTATGGTTAGAAAAAGATATTCCAATACTATATTTAAAATATCCTAAAAGCGCATAATCATTGACCAGAGTGCTGCTTCTGAGCAATTTCCATCATCATATATAAATCATTTAAATGTTGTCATTTTATTTGATAGATTTTATAAATATATTTATCCCACATAATTTTCAACGTCTGGGAATTTATAACACACATAAAAAAACCCTCTGTAAAAACAGAGGGTTGATTTCATTTTTTCCTGCGCATGAACAGAGCAGAGGGACTCGTGATTATTCCCACTCAATCGTAGCTGGCGGCTTGCCGCTGATGTCATACACCACGCGGGAGATGCCGTTCACTTCGTTGATGATGCGGTTGGAAACGCGGCCCAGGAAGTCATACGGCAGATGCGCCCAGTGCGCAGTCATGAAGTCGATAGTTTCGACAGCACGCAGGGAAACAACCCAGTCGTACTTACGACCATCGCCCATCACACCCACAGAACGTACCGGCAGGAAGACGGTGAATGCCTGGCTCACTTTGTTGTACAGGTCAGCTTTATGCAGCTCTTCGATAAAGATAGCGTCTGCACGACGCAGCAGGTCGCAGTACTCTTTCTTCACTTCGCCCAGCACGCGAACGCCAAGACCTGGCCCCGGGAACGGGTGACGGTAGAGCATGTTGTACGGCAGGCCCAGTTCCAGACCAATTTTACGCACTTCATCTTTGAACAGCTCACGCAGCGGCTCAACCAGACCCATCTTCATCTCTTTCGGCAAGCCGCCCACGTTGTGGTGAGATTTGATGACGTGTGCTTTACCGGTCGCAGAAGCGGCAGACTCGATAACGTCCGGGTAGATGGTACCCTGCGCCAGCCATTTTACGTCTTCCAGTTTCAGTGCTTCTTCGTCGAAGACTTCAACAAAGACGCGGCCGATAATTTTACGTTTCGCTTCCGGATCGTTTTCACCCGCCAGCGCATCGAGGAAGCGTTTTTCGCCTTCCACGTGAACGATGTTCAGACCGAAATGGTCACCAAACATGTCCATCACCTGCTCGGCTTCGTTCAGGCGCAGAAGACCGTTATCCACGAAGACGCAGGTCAGGTTTTTGCCAATAGCACGATGCAGCAGCATTGCTGTGACAGAGGAGTCTACGCCGCCGGAAAGACCGAGGATCACTTTATCGTCGCCCACCTGCTCGCGGATGCGGGCAACGGCGTCGTCGATAATTTTCGCCGGGGTCCACAGTGCTTCACACTGGCAGATGTCGCGCACAAAGCGCTCCAGCATACGCAGGCCCTGACGCGTGTGAGTCACTTCCGGGTGGAACTGCACGCCGTAGAACCGTTTTTCTTCATTGGCCATAATGGCGAACGGGCAGGTTTCGGTGCTGGCGACCGTGACAAAGTCAGCCGGAATCGCGGTCACTTTGTCGCCGTGGCTCATCCACACATCCAGCAGCGGTTTACCCTCTGCGGTCAGGGAATCTTCAATACCACGCGTCAGGGCGCTGTCGGTTTTCACTTCAACCTGCGCGTAACCGAATTCACGTTCGTTAGAGCTTTCAACATGACCGCCCAACTGCATTGCCATGGTCTGCATGCCATAGCAAACGCCGAAGACCGGAACACCCGCTTCAAACACGTACTGCGGTGCGCGTGGGCTATTGTCTTCAGTGGTACTTTCCGGACCGCCGGAAAGGATGATGCCGCTTGGATTGAATTCGCGAATTTGTGCTTCCGTAACATCCCACGCCCACAGTTCGCAGTAAACGCCAAGTTCACGCACGCGACGCGCCACCAGCTGAGTGTACTGAGAACCGAAATCCAGGATGAGAATGCGATGTTTATGAATGTTTTCCGTCATTGACGCTAATTCCGAGGCAAGTGAAACAGATTAAATAAATCGCCCGACACAAGGTCGGGCGAAGAAAATCAGGAGCCCAGACGGTAGTTCGGGGACTCTTTGGTGATCGTCACATCGTGAACGTGACTTTCCTGAATGCCCGCACCGCTGATGCGTACAAACTCTGCTTTGGTACGCAACTCGTCAATGGTACCACAACCGGTCAGCCCCATACAGGAGCGCAGGCCGCCCATCTGCTGGTGAATGATCTCTTTCAGGCGACCTTTATAGGCAACGCGACCTTCGATACCTTCCGGCACCAGTTTGTCAGCGGCGTTATCGCTCTGGAAGTAACGGTCAGAGGAACCTTTGGACATCGCGCCAAGAGAACCCATACCGCGGTAAGATTTGTAAGAACGCCCCTGGTACAGCTCGATTTCGCCCGGGGATTCTTCAGTACCTGCCAGCATGGAACCGACCATCACGGCAGCCGCGCCTGCTGCGATCGCTTTCGCGATATCACCTGAGAAACGGATACCGCCGTCTGCGATAACCGGAATACCAGTACCTTCCAGCGCTTCAACCGCGTCAGATACGGCAGTGATCTGCGGAACCCCGACGCCAGTAACGATACGAGTCGTACAGATAGAACCAGGACCGATACCGACTTTCACCGCGCTCACGCCAGCGTCAGCCAACGCACGTGCGCCAGCGCCAGTCGCCACGTTGCCACCGATGATTTGCAGATCCGGGTATTTTGCACGGGTTTCACGAATACGTTGCAGCACGCCTTCGGAATGGCCGTGAGAGGAGTCGATCAGCAGCACGTCAACACCGGCAGCCACCAGCGCATCAACGCGCTCTTCGTTGCCCGCGCCTGCGCCGACTGCCGCGCCAACGCGCAAACGGCCATGCTCATCTTTACAGGAGTTTGGTTTACGTTCCGCTTTCTGGAAGTCTTTTACGGTAATCATGCCGCGCAGATGGAAACCACTGTCAACTACCAGGGCTTTTTCAACGCGTTTTTCGTGCATTTTCGCTAACACTACGTCACGGGCTTCGCCTTCACGAACGGTGACCAGACGCTCTTTCGGCGTCATGTATACGCTCACCGGCTGGTTCAGGTCGGTCACAAAACGGACATCACGACCGGTGATAATGCCAACCAGTTCGTAATCTTCAGTGACGACCGGGTAACCGGCAAAACCATTACGTTCGGTCAGCTCTTTGACTTCACGCAGCGTGGTGGTAGGCAGGACAGTCTGTGGGTCGGTCACAACACCAGACTCATGTTTTTTCACGCGGCGAACTTCTTCAGCCTGGCGCTCAATAGACATGTTCTTGTGGATAAAACCGATGCCGCCTTCCTGCGCCAGGGCAATCGCCAGACGCGCTTCCGTCACGGTGTCCATTGCTGCAGAGAGCATAGGAATGTTCAGGCGAATGGTTTTCGTTAACTGCGTGCTGAGATCGGCAGTATTCGGCAGAACGGTAGAATGAGCGGGAACGAGGAGGACGTCGTCAAACGTCAAAGCTTCTTTAGCAATACGTAGCATGGGCAATATCTCTGACCTGGGGGTGGTTAAATATTGCCGTGGCATTATACAGAGCGGAACCGATTGCTTCCACACTTTTTTGCAAATAATACTTGCGCTCCTCTGTGGGCGGGTTACTATCGACTGAATAACCTGCTGATTTAGAATTTGATCCCGCTCACATGTTATCCGCTCAAACCACCTCAATTTTTACTGTCACCCGCCTCAACCAGACGGTTCGTTTGTTGCTTGAACAGGAAATGGGGCAGGTATGGATCAGCGGCGAAATCTCAAATTTTACCCAGCCCTCTTCCGGTCACTGGTACTTCACGCTAAAAGACGACACCGCCCAGGTCCGCTGCGCCATGTTTCGCAACAGCAACCGCCGCGTCACCTTTCGTCCGCAGCACGGTCAGCAAGTTCTGGTGCGCGCCAATATTACGCTCTATGAACCACGCGGCGACTATCAAATTATTGTCGAAAGCATGCAGCCCGCGGGTGAAGGGTTACTTCAGCAGAAATATGAGCAGCTAAAAGCAACGTTGCAGGCTGAGGGTCTTTTCGATCAGCAGTTAAAGAAACCACTTCCCTCCCCCGCACACTGCGTAGGGGTGATTACCTCTAAAACCGGGGCTGCGCTGCACGATATTCTCCACGTCCTGAAACGTCGCGATCCATCGCTGCCGGTGATCATTTACCCGACGGCCGTACAGGGCGATGACGCACCGGGTCAAATCGTCCGAGCCATTGAACTGGCGAATGCCCGCAACGAGTGTGACGTGTTGATTGTCGGGCGCGGCGGTGGTTCGCTGGAAGATTTATGGAGCTTCAACGACGAGCGCGTTGCGCGGGCTATTTTTGCCAGCCAGATTCCGGTGGTCAGCGCCGTCGGCCATGAAACCGACGTCACGATTGCTGATTTTGTTGCCGACCTGCGGGCACCGACACCTTCCGCAGCTGCGGAAATTGTCAGTCGCAATCAGCAGGAATTGCTGCGGCAGGTACAGTCTGCACAGCAACGGCTGGAGATGGCGATGGATTATTATCTCGCCAACCGTACGCGCCGTTTTACACAGCTTCATCACCGCTTACAGCAGCAGCATCCGCAGCTACGGCTGGCGCGCCAGCAAACCGCGCTGGAGCGTCTGCAAAAAAGGATGAGTTTTGCCCTGGAGAACCAGCTCAAACGCGCGTCGTCGCAACAGCAACGTCTGATTCAACGCCTGAATCAGCAAAGTCCGCAGCCGCGAATTCATCGTGCCCAGACGCGTATCCAGCAACTGGAATATCGCCTGACGGAAACGTTCCGCGCGAAGCTCAGCGCCACGCGTGAACGCTTCGGTAACGCCGTGACCCACCTTGAGGCCGTCAGTCCACTTTCTACACTGGCGCGTGGTTATAGCGTGACCCGCACTGCCGATGGCGCAGTGCTGAAGCAGGTTAAACAGGTGAAGGCAGGAGAAATAATGACTACTCGCCTGAAAGATGGCTGGGTGGAGAGCCAGATAACCGACGTTAAGCCAGTGAAAGCTCCCCGAAAACGCAAACCCGCGAGTCAGTAATCGCGTTATTCGTTATTAATAACGAACTCAACCCGCTTTTTTGAAATAAGACCGTGACCATTCTGGCAAAAATAATCCACCGCGCCACAGGCTTTTAAAACCTGCAGGGGCTGATGGCAATCCGGGCAGCGTGCTTCCAGTTTGAAATCTTTTTCACATGACGCACAGTGCGCTGTTTCGCCATTGCGTTCCAGTGCCTGGTGACAGACGGGACAAATGAGTTCCATACATCCTCCTCACAATCCTGTTGATGACACCCTCCCCGGAACGGAGAGGGTGAGCAGATTACTTACTTTTCTTGATGTGCTTGATCAGACGCTTACGCTTACGCATCTGGGTTGGGGTCAGCGTATTGCGTTTGTTGGCATACGGGTTTTCCCCTTCCTTAAACTGAATGCGGATCGGCGTCCCCATCACTTCCAGCGACTTACGGAAGTAGTTCATCAGATAACGCTTGTAGGAGTCCGGTAAATCTTTCACCTGGTTACCGTGGATCACCACGATTGGCGGGTTATAACCACCGGCATGGGCATATTTCAACTTCACGCGACGACCACGCACCAGCGGCGGCTGGTGATCTTCTGCCGCCATCGTCATGATACGGGTCAGCATCGCCGTGCTCACGCGACGCGTTGAGCTGTCATAAGCCTCACGGATAGATTCAAACAGGTTGCCTACACCGCTGCCGTGCAAGGCAGAAATAAAGTGTACGCGGGCAAAGTCGATAAAGCCCAGACGGAAGTCCAGCGTCTCTTTTACCTGCTCTCTAACTTCCTGGCTCAGGCCATCCCATTTGTTCACCACAATAACAAGTGAGCGCCCACTATTGAGGATGAAGCCCAGCAGCGACAGATCCTGATCGGAAATACCTTCGCGAGCGTCAATCACCAGCATCACCACGTTGGCGTCTTCAATCGCCTGCAACGTCTTGATAACGGAGAATTTTTCTACCGCGTCAGTGATTTTACCGCGTTTGCGAACACCCGCAGTATCAATCAGTACATACTCACGCTCGTCGCGCTCCATTGGGATATAGATGCTGTCACGCGTCGTGCCCGGCATGTCATAAACGACAACACGATCTTCACCCAAAATACGGTTAGTGAGTGTAGACTTACCTACGTTCGGGCGGCCAACGATAGCCAGCTTGATCGGCAAGTCTTGCGGGTTGAAATCATCTTCCGGCTCTTCTTCACCGTTTTCTTCGGCTGCAAGCTTTGCCCAATACTCCGCGTCTTCATCGACTTCTTCCTGCGGAGCAACATCATCCATCCACGGCAGCAGCACGTGTTCCAGCAGGCTCAGTACACCACGCCCATGAGATGCTGCAATCGGGTGGATTTCACCTAAACCCAGTGAATAGAAATCGACGATCGCCTGGTCAGGATCAAGTCCGTCAGTTTTGTTGGCAACGAGGAACGTCGGTTTCTGGCGAGAACGCAGATGCTGGGCGATGGCTTCATCGGCTGGCATCAGCCCTGCTCGCGCATCAACCATGAACAACACCACATCGGCCTCTTCAATCGCCAGCAGCGACTGTTCCGCCATTCGCGTTTCTACGCCGTCTTCAGTGCCATCAATACCACCGGTATCAATGCAGATAAACTCGCGGCCTTCAACTTCCGCACGACCGTACTTACGGTCACGAGTCAGACCCGGGAAATCCGCAACCAGCGCATCTCGGGTGCGAGTTAGACGGTTAAATAACGTGGATTTTCCGACGTTAGGGCGCCCGACAAGCGCGACCACAGGTACCATGTTTAAAGCCTCATTTAAAAAATCATCAGACAACGCGCACATTTTATGCCGTTGTTAAAAACAGTAAAACGGCCCCTGCACCAGGAGCCGTTTTTCAAAGCGAGCGGCCGTGACGGTTAACGCGTAATTGAATACACCGTGCCGTCTTTTGCCTGGAGCAGCAGTTTACCATCAGCCGATACCGGTTCGGTCAATAAACCGGAGCCGTCTACTTTTTGCTGAGCCACGAAACGACCATCTTCAACGTTGAGCCAGTGCAGATAGCCTTCGCTATCGCCGACCACTAAGTTGCCATTATACAGCGCTGGTGAGGTCAGCAGACGGTGCAGGAGATCGCTTTGCGTCCACAGGGTTACGCCACCGTCAGTGGTCAACGCCATGACACGGTCATTCTGGTCAACGAGGTAAATACGGTTGCCGTCGACGATAAAGTCATTCACCGAACCCAGCTCGCGTTTCCACATAATCTGACCGCTGCGCAGATCAAGCGCCGTCAGGTTACCATTATAAGCCAGCGCGTAAACGACTCCATTGACGATGACCGGCGTCGTATCAACGTCGCTCAGGCGGTCAATTTCAGTCGTCCCTGTAGTTTGCGAAATACGCTGCTGCCAAATCATCTGGCCCTGCTGCATCAGTACCGCACTTACACGGCCATTATCGCCACCCACAATCGCAGCGCCATAAGCGGTCGCTGGGGCAGACTCGCCACGCAGAGAGAGCGACGGCATATCAAGGTTAACGGTCCATTTGATAGCACCATCAGCCTCGTTTAACGCCTGGAGTTGACCGTTGCTGGTATGAATCAGCACCACGCCATCACTGACCACCGGACGGGACAACGCTTCACCGGCGACTTTCGTCTGCCATGCTGGCGTACCGTCGCTGGTATTCAAGGCATACACCTGCGCTTTTTCGCTGCCGATATAAACATGGCCGCCAGAAACGGTCACACCGCCAGAGAGTTGCGCAGAGGCTCTGGAGAACCACCCGTCTTTCTCTCCCAGATTAACAGACCAGACCTCTTTGCCATCGTCTGCATTCAGTGCCTTAACAACGCCAGCACGATCGGCTGCATAGACGACGTTATCCGCCAGAGCAGGATGAAGATTGGAATAGAAATCACCAATACCGTTGCCTACAGAGGTGCTCCAGGCCGTAGACGGTTGAAACTGATTTTCAACTACAGGTAACGGGGACATCTTAACGATATCTTCTTCGCCACTAAACAGTGAACAGCCGCTCACCAGGCTCACGGAAAGCAGCCCTGGCAGAAGTAATTTACGCAATTGCATCGGGTCCCTCTCAGATGGACAAATTATTGATTTTCATCTGCATCATTTCGCTCAGCGCTGGGGTAGCGTCGCTCTTCACGCCAGCTTCCCATGCGCTACGCGCGCCTTGTTTATCACCTTTACTCAGCAATGCTTCCCCACGCAAATCGGCTACAATGGCTGCCCACCCTTCACCTTTGATGGTGTCGAGCGTTTTCAGCGCAGTATCCGCTTGCTTGAGTTGCATCTGAACGCGGGCCAGACGCAGATTGATCACCGCTTTGAGATTCTCATCGCTGGTGGCCGTCAACCCCTGTTGTAACTGGGCAGCGGCTTTCTCAAGTTCATTTTTATCAACAAACTGCTGCGCCAGTTCCATAGAGGCCAGCGCGCCGTAAGTATTTTTGTTTTCTGCAGCAAATTTCTCCGCAGCAGGAAGGCTCTCCGGTTTGCCCGCACTCACTGCGGTTACCGCATTTTGATAGGCCAGAGAAGCAGAACGTGCTGACTCTGTCTGATGGCTGGTCCAGTAGCGCCAACCAACCAGCGCACCAACCCCTAAAATAACCCCAACAACCAGCGCTTTACCGTTCTCAGCAAAGAAACGTTTGATCGCATCAATCTGATCGTTTTCGTTCTCGTAAATTTCCACGCTGTCCTTCTCCTTAACGAGTCAAAGTGCGCAAATGTGCGGCAACGCTATCCTGCGCGACTGTCGTTTGCTCACCAGAGCGCAAATCCTTCACAACCACAGTACCGTCGGCCACTTCAGTCTCACCCAGCACCAATGCAACGCTGGCGCCCCATTTGTCGGCACGGGCAAACTGTTTTTTAAAGTTGCCGCCACCGTGGTTTGTCATCAGTTTTACGCCTGGGATTTCATCACGCAGACGTTCAGCGAAGATCATTGCAGCAGACTGCGTATCAACGCCTGAAGCGACCAGGTATATATCGACAACAGGATCGACGTTAAATTCCGGATTAACTGCCTGAACAAGCAAAACAAGTCGTTCGAGACCCATGGCAAAACCGACTGCCGGGGCTGCGCGACCGCCAAGTTGCTCCACCAGACCGTCATAACGACCACCCGCACATACGGTGCCTTGCGAGCCCAGGCTGTTGGTGACCCATTCAAAGACGGTGCGGTTGTAGTAGTCGAGACCGCGCACCAGACGCTGGTTGACGGTGTAGGCTATACCTGCTGCTTCAAGCAACTTGCACAGACCCGTGAAGTGTTCGCGTGAGTCGTCGTCCAGATAATCACCCAGCGCCGGGGCGTCGTTGAGCAACGCCTGCACTTCCGGATTTTTGGAATCCAGAACACGCAACGGATTGGTGTACATACGGCGTTTGCAGTCTTCGTCCAGCTTCTCTTTATGCTGTTCGAGGAAGGCAACCAGCGCATCACGATAGTTAGCACGAGCTTCAAGTGAACCGATAGAGTTCAGCTCAAGGCTGACATGCTCAGAAATACCCAGCGCACGCCACCAGCGCGCAGTGAGCAGGATCAACTCGGCATCAATGTCCGGGCCTTGCAGGCCAAACACTTCGACACCCAGCTGATGGAATTGACGATAACGTCCTTTCTGTGGACGTTCGTGGCGGAACATCGGCCCGATATACCACAGACGCTGTTCCTGATTGTACAGGAGACCATGTTCGATGCCGGCGCGTACACAGCCCGCCGTCCCTTCGGGACGCAATGTCAGGCTATCGCCGTTACGGTCCTCAAAGGTGTACATCTCTTTTTCAACCACGTCAGTAACTTCACCGATCGCGCGTTTGAATAACGGGGTCTGCTCTACAATCGGCAAGCGGATTTCACTGTAACCGTAGCTGCCGAGCACGTTTTTGAGTGTGCCTTCAATGCGCTGCCAGATGGCGGTTTCGCCAGGCAGATAATCGTTCATGCCGCGAATGGCTTGAATGTTTTTTGCCACGTTTATTCTCTTTCTGAATATAAAAATGAACCCTCAGCGCTTCCCCAAACGGTGCGGGAGCCATGCGGGTTCAATCATACACGGGAAGCACGCCGCTTCCCATCACGTTATTATTTTTCAACCTGCTGCACGTCAATTCGACGCGCTTCATCCAGGATGCTGGCTTTCGCACGAATGCGGGCTTCAAGCTGCGTGATCATATCGTCGTTGTCGAGACGGTCTTTACGCACACCGTCTTCGTAGAGGCCGCTTTTCTTGTTACCGCCCGTCACACCCAACGTAGAAACCAGCGCTTCGCCCGGTCCGTTGACAACGCAGCCGATAATCGAAACGTCCATTGGCGTAATGATATCTTCCAGACGTTGTTCCAGCGCGTTCACCGTACCGATGACGTCGAACTCCTGGCGAGAACAGGTTGGACACGCGATAAAGTTGATCCCGCGGGCACGAATACGCAGCGATTTCAGAATATCGAAACCGACTTTGATCTCTTCCAGCGGATCGGCAGCCAGCGAGACGCGCAGCGTATCGCCAATCCCTTCCGACAGCAGTAACCCCAAACCAATCGCGGATTTCACTGCGCCACTGCGCGCGCCGCCCGCCTCGGTGATCCCGAGATGCAAGGGTTGTTCGATTTGGCGCGCCAGCAAACGATAGGATTCAACCGCCAAAAAGACATCGGAGGCTTTAACGCTGACTTTAAACTGGTCAAAATTGAGACGATCGAGATGATCCACATGGCGCATTGCGGATTCCAGCAACGCTTGCGGTGTCGGTTCACCGTATTTTTCCTGGAGATCTTTTTCCAGCGATCCGGCGTTAACGCCGATGCGGATCGGGATGTTTTTGTCGCGAGCGCAATCCACCACCATGCGAATACGCTCTTCACTGCCAATATTGCCTGGATTAATCCGCAAACAATCGACACCGTACTCCGCCACTTTTAGCGCAATGCGATAGTCAAAATGGATATCGGCAACCAGAGGTACGTTGACCTGCTGTTTGATCAGTTTAAACGCTTCGGCAGCATCCATCGTCGGTACAGAGACACGAACAATATCGGCGCCAACGCGTTCAAGCGCTTTGATTTGATTGACCGTCGCCGCCACATCTGTGGTACGCGTATTGGTCATAGATTGTACGGCGATGGGAGCACCATCGCCAATCGGCACATTCCCAACGTAAATACGTTTCGACTTTCTACGTTGAATTGGGGCCTGGTTATGCATGAAAAATCTCCCGCATTGCCCGTCTGTTACTGAGCCGGTGATTGTTCGGCATTAACGGTCAGACGTGCAACCTGGTTAGTTCTGATAAAACGGCTAAGATCGACAGGCTTTCCTTGATACTGGATCTGTACCGCGGCCGGAGCACCAATTTTAAGCTTGTAAGGCGCCTGGCCCGTTAAGTTTAAATTGCCATCTTTACGCTGCATACCGCTAAACAACTTTTTACCTGTTGCATCAGTCACTTCTAACCAGCAATCGGCAGTGAAGTTCATGACCAGCGCATTGGGATCAACCGCAGGCGTCGTTACACCAGCCTGGTCAGCCGGCAATGGCGCACCCGGGGCGACTGGAGCAACAGCAGGAGCCGTCGTTGCGGTATCAACGTTAGCCTGAGAAGGAGCAACAACCGCATTTTGTTGCGCATCTGCCGTCGGCGCAGCAGATGTCGCTTCCGCCGCCTGCTGCTCAGTTGTCGCTGCCGTATTCGCGGCGTCCGCAGGCGCTTGTGCGTTATTCTGGCTTGCCGTCGCGCTGGTATCCAGCGGCACGCTCTGCGAGCTCTCGTTACTGGCGTTCAGCTCAGCGGTGGATTGATCGGCCATCGTGGTGATCTCTTCCTGCTGCGCCTTGTGATTTTGCCACCACCAGGCACCCGTCAGGCCAACGACCACAAACAGAATCAGCCAAGTGAACGTCATCAACCAGCCATCGCGTTTTTTACGACGCTTGCCGAGAGAAAAACTTTGCATCGGGGCGACTTTGCCCGGTCGAATCGGTGCCTGCTTTTCCAGCCCTGGCAGCAGCTCTTCTTCAGGAATATGCACCAGACGTGCGTAAGAACGGATATACCCGCGCAGGAACGTTGAAGCGAGATCGGCTGGCGCCTTATCTTCTTCAATGTCGCGTACCGTGGAAACCTTCAGGCAAAGTCGCTCCGCGACTGCCTGCTGGCTGAGTCCGAGTTGTTCACGGGCATTGCGCAGACGAACGCCGGTGGTTTGTGCTTCATTTTGGTCGTGCGTGGCTTCAGTATTCATTCGCTACAGCTGCAGGTACGTGTAAATAAGGGTTCAGGTGCCGGCGAGCCACAATGCCCACCCGCACCGCGAAACATCAGGTCAGTTAACCTTAGTCGGACAGTATAAGACTGTCAGGTTACTCATGACAAAACAGCTAAAGCCTAAGGCTAAACTATTGTTGCACCGCTACATACTGCCCTAAAGTCGACAAAAACGCACCGTTAATATTGACCTGAGAGATATAGCAATACCCTCAAAATAGCTTACCTTAGTGCTGCGGTAGATTAATTATACCGCAGCGTAACTAACATCAAACCGCTTTAATGTCGATTGCCTCACCCTGCATGCGCTTACGCAGAGTGCGTTTAGTACGGTCAATCACGTCACCCGCCAACTGGCCGCAGGCTGCATCAATATCATCACCGCGGGTTTTACGCACGATGGTGGTGAAGCCGTAGCCCATCAACACCTTGGAGAAACGGTCAATCCGGCTGTTTGAACTGCGTCCATACGGTGCGCCCGGGAACGGGTTCCACGGAATCAGGTTAATCTTGCACGGCGTATCTTTCAGCAATTCCGCCAGTTGATGCGCATGTTCAGTGCCGTCGTTAACATGATCGAGCATGACATACTCAATCGTGACGCGCCCCTGGTTCGCATTGGATTTCTCCAGATAGCGACGAACTGAGCTCAGGAACGTTTCGATATTGTACTTTTTGTTGATAGGAACGATTTCATCACGAATTTCATCGTTCGGCGCATGCAGGGAAATTGCCAGCGCAACGTCAATCATATCACCCAGTTTGTCCAACGCGGGTACAACACCGGAGGTGGACAGGGTAACGCGACGCTTTGATAAACCGAATCCGAAATCATCCAGCATGATTTCCATAGCAGGAACGACGTTGGTCAGGTTGAGTAATGGCTCGCCCATCCCCATCATCACCACATTGGTGATAGGACGTTGCCCGGTGACTTTCGCAGCACCGACAATCTTCGCCGCCCGCCACACCTGGCCGATAATTTCCGACACGCGCAGGTTACGGTTAAAGCCTTGCTGCGCGGTTGAGCAGAATTTACACTCCAGCGCACAACCCACCTGTGAAGAGACGCACAGGGTGGCGCGATCGTCTTCCGGGATGTAGACCGTTTCAACACGCTGATCGCCAACCGCAATCGCCCATTTGATGGTGCCGTCAGATGAACGCTGCTCTTCAACCACCTCTGGCGCGCGGATTTCCGCCACCTCTTTCAGCTTACCACGCAATACCTTGTTGATATCGGTCATATCATCAAAGTCATCGCTGCAATAGTGGTACATCCACTTCATCACCTGGTCGGCGCGGAAGGGCTTTTCACCTAATTCTTTAAAAAACTCGCGCATCTGCTGGCGGTTGAGATCCAACAGATTAATTTTACCCTCTTTATTAGGGACTACTGGGGTGATGCTTTCAGACGTGACAATTTGTTCAGACATAATCGATTCCGGCCTCGTTATTACACGTTATGGCCCCTGGAGGGTTGAAAAAAGAAACGCCCCGGTGAGCGGTGCTCGTCCGGGGGCGCTGCATTGTACAAATTCTATCGCAAGGATGCCACGCTTGCGCGAGACATTAGCGAAAATAATGTGTAAAAGCGTGCTCGATTAGCGAGTACGCGGGCACACTTCGCCTTCGCCAAAGAAATAGGCGATTTCACGTGCAGCAGACTCAGCGGAATCAGAACCGTGGGTGCCGTTTTCGGTGAAGCTGTCAGCGTAGTCAGCACGCAGGGTGCCTGCCAGCGCATTAGCCGGGTTGGTTGCCCCCAGCAGGTCGCGATGACGCTGAACGGCGTTTTCACTTTCCAGTACGGAAACGACGATCGGGCCAGAGGTCATGAACTCTACCAGGCCGTCGAAGAAAGGTTTACCGTCGTGCTCTGCATAGAATCCACGCGCCTGCTCAACGGTCAGGTGCAACATTTTAGTACCGACAATTTTAAACCCTGCTGCTTCAAAGCGCGCAAAGATGTTGCCAATAACGTTTTTTGCCACCGCGTTTGGTTTGATGATGGAAAAAGTACGTTCAATAGCCATGATTACCTCTGAATATGTTCTGTTGTTGTATACCCGCCAGGGTTTATATACGCATGTACGACCTGGCGCGGATTATAATGGCCCTCCAGCCAATTGACCATTGACAGAGGTAACATTTTTTTAAAATAAAACGAGCATTAGCAACAATTCTACGCAATCTGGTCTACTTTCCGGCTACTGCAAAGTAAATCTCACTGTCGCCACCTGCCCCGCATCATCCATCACCAGGAGCTGATACTCCCCTTTTTCCGCAATGCGTAACGTGATATTCCGCCCGCGCTCTTGCAGCCGTTCACCATTCAAAAACCACCAACGCGCTTCTGTTCCACCACGGGTTTGGATCGGTAAAGAGGCTTCTGGCGTTCCGGGTAAGCACCTCAGAATCGCGCCGTCGAGAACCCCTGTCAACTGGAGGGGTAAAAGCGCCCCCTGCCCCAACGGCGGACAGGTGGTTGAAACCGGCGGAAGCCGCGATGCGCGGCGCTCGGAGGCTGGAAGCCAGGGTTCAAGCGGTAACGGCCATACAATCAGCGTTTGCTCGCGTGCCTGCGGGCAGTCAGCCGCGACACGTTTTCCCGAGTCATCCAGCCAGACCGGAAAATGGATACCGTTTATCCCTTCCTGTTCAGGTAGCAACAACGTTGGCGGTTGGCTGCCCTCCAGTAGCCATGTCGCCAGTCGGCGGCGGCAGTTCGGCTCTGTAGCGGGAAGTGATTGTCCCCCAGGCCAACAAATCACGCCCTGACTGACCGATGGCGGGCGCGGATCTTCAGGCTGAACAGTTGTCCGCGCCTGCAAAATATTGTTCACCTGATTTAGTAACGGGACGGCGCTTGCGAATCCAAACTGTCCCACAACTGGCGTGCCGTCTGGCCTGCCCGTCCAGACTCCAATGATATAGCGCGCATTAAGTCCGATTGCCCAGGCATCACGATAGCCATAGCTGGTGCCGGTTTTCCATGCCAGCGGCGCAATCCTCGGCAGCGAATTATCCGGTAAAGGCTGCGCCTCATCCGCCATAATTCGCCGGATAATCCACGCCGCGCCGGGCGACATCAGCGGGCGTTCTTGTAACGGGTCGTCAGGCTGAAGCCGCAAAGTACCGGCTTTGCCATGACGCGCAAAAGCGCTCCAGGCTGCGGTCATCTCATCCAGCTTCGCCCCTGCGCCCCCCAGAATCAGTGAAAGATTGGGGGCTGCCCCGGCAGGTAAATAGAGCGGCAACCCCACATTGCGAAGTTTGGCGGCAAAACGTTTTGGCCCATACGCCTCCAGCACTTGTACCGCGGGTAAATTCAGCGAACGCACCAACGCCTCGCTCATGCTGACCGGACCATGAAAGCCACTGTCAAAATTCCCCGGACGATAATCACCGGTACGGCGCGGGACGTCCTGTAATAATGACGCCGGATGGATCAGCCCTTCATCCAGCGCCAGACCGTAAACAAACGGTTTGAGCAGCGATCCCGGCGATCGGATAGCATTGACCATATTGACATGACCAAAACGACTGTCGTCGTTCAGGTCCACCGATCCCACCCAGCCGCGCACGCTCATATCCGTGTGATCAACAACGATCATCGCCAGTGAACTGCGGGCGGGAAGCCTGCTTTTCCAGGTCTGGGCAAGCTCTTCCAGTTGATACTGTAATCCCGCATCCAGCGTGGTTACGATTTTGTCGCTTTTGCTTTTCCCGAGCATCATGCGCGAAAAAAGCGGCGCCAGCTGCGGCATTTTCCGGGGCGACAGCCAGACAGGTTCTTCACGGGATTCCTGCACGATTTTTACCGACCAGATGGCCTGAGTCGCCATCCGTTCCAGCACTTTATTTCGCGCCGCTTGTGCGCGCTCCGGCCAGCGATCGGGGCGCAAACGACTGGGTGCCTGCGGTAAAACGGCCAGCAATGCTGCTTCTGAGTAGCTCAGTTGTCCTGGCGGTTTGCCGAGATAGACCCAGCTTGCTGCGCCAATGCCTTGCAGCGTTCCCCCAAAGGGCGCGCGGTTAAGATACAACGTCAAAATATCGCGTTTGGAGAGATGCCATTCAAGCTGAAGTGCGCGCCAAAGCTGACGAAATTTGCCACCGAATGTGCGCGGATGGGGATCAAGCAATCTTGCGACCTGCATGGTGAGCGTACTGCCGCCAGACACCACGCGCCCGGAGGAGAGATCCTGCCAGGCAGCGCGTAATACTGAAAACGGGTTTACCCCCGGATGCTTCCAGAACCAGCGATCTTCATAATTGATGAGCGCTTCCAGATATCGGGGCGACACCTCTTCGATCGTCACCGGATAACGCCAGATACCGTCCGCATCGGCAAAACGCCAAAGCGGTACGCCGTCATGCGCCACCACCACCCGTGCAGGATTCACCTCTCTGAGCGGTAGCGGCCAGATTTTATCTGCACCCCATACCAAAAAGAGAATGAACAGGGGGGCGGCTATCAGCCCAATCCAATAGCCGCGTTTTCCTCGAAAACCCATCATTTACGGTGTGACAATCATAAGCCCTTCGGTTGTCCCGGTCGCCCGCCACTGTGGAACATACATTGATTCCACCTGCGGAACCGGCACCTGATAAGTCCCCGGCGTCACCGCTCGCGCGAGGTAGACCAGCGTCACGGGCTGTCCTTCATTTACCGCGACGGCAGCAACAAAGCGGTCGTCTCTGAATTCCAGATGTTGGATATCCGCCTGCTGCATCTGGCTCAACAGATTCTGCACCGCGCTACCGCTGTCCTGCAGGCTGGCGCTGCCGTTCGCCAGATTCTGGTTTTCCAGTTCAAGCCCGGCAGGTAATAAATCCACGACCAGAGCATCGGGTACATTCTGGCTGGCTTTCACCGTCAACGAAACCAGCACCAGTTCGCCGCTGCGCAGTGACGAGAGCGATTTACGCTGCCCGTCGGTCCCCAGGATCTGGCGTTCAATTTGCAGAACCTGACTTGTCGACGCAGGGGCAGAATTCGGATAACCGCTGCTGTCCAGACGCAGCCACAGCGGTTGATCGCCACTGTTGGTGACGGCAAGAGTCGATAACTGGTCAGCATCAAGATTACGCGTTTGCGCGTTCGTGCCCGCAAGCGGCTGCTCTGAAAGCGACGTCTGTGCCTGCCAGTTCCCCGGCAAATCCTGCAAGGTTCGCGCGGCAAGGAACAGGGCATTACTTTCCTGAGTGGAAAGCCAGCGCTGACCGAATGCCTGCTCAGACAAGGTGTTCAGCAAGGTATTTTGCACATCCGGTTTGAGTTTATTCTCCTCCAGCAGCGACAACATCAGCGCGTTATCGCGCAGCGAACTGCCGTAATCCGCCATCCACTGCTGCGTATCACGCCGCGGTGTATTGAGTGCCAGCGTCAACGCTTGCTCACTGCGAGTGGCATCGCCCATGTTTTTCAGCGCAATACCCAATTGCAACAGGGGTAAGCCTGATGCAGCCTGAGCATGACGTTCCCAGATCTCACGCAACGCGCCCAACGGCGCTTTTTGCTGGCGTGCCAGTACCAGCGCAGCGTACGCCTGCACCGCAAATTTGCTGGCCGGAGTATCATCGCTATAGCGGATCGACATCATGCCCGGGTCCTGCAGATAACGAAGCAGGCGTTCATTGCCACGGTTAACGGCCTCCGTTGGCACGCTATACCCTTGCTCGCCAGCGCGCACGAGGAAGTCCATCGCATAGGCCGTCAGCCAATACTCTTCCGGACCGTTTTTATCCCACAGAGCAAAACCGCCGTTATCACGCTGCATCTGCAACAAACGAGAAATACCGATATCAACCGCCGCACGACGTTTTTCATCGCTATCGCCCGCAATCTCCAGCGCCTTCAGTTGTGCCGCATTGGTATAAAGTGAAGGGAACAGGCCGCTGGCGGTCTGCTCAAGACACCCATACGGATACGCTTTCAATTCACGAATATAACGCGCCAGATTCAGCGGCGGTTTGCCGCTCAACAGCAATTGTCCCTGTAGCGTAGCCGGAGAGAAATTCTCCAGATTCTGCGCAGGCGCACGCCAGGTTTCTCCGGGTTGCAGAGTGACGCCGCTGTTTACCGTCTGGGCAGGCCAGGCAGGGCGTACCCCAATCTTCCACTGTTTATTCTGCGCAGCAATGGTTTCACCCGGCAGGTTTACTCCGTTGATCGTTGCCTGTAATTCGCCATCGCCAAAGCCCTCAAGAGCACGAACGGGAATAAACAACGTTGTCCTGACGCCCGGCGCCAGATTGACGGGATCTGGCTGTTGGCTCACCAGTTCGAGTAATCCGCTAGCGGTCAGCGCGATATTGAGCGTTTGCGGTTTGTCAGTCAGGTTCGTGACGTCCAGCGTCAGACGCGAGGTATCGCCAGCAGCCATAAAGCGCGGGGTGTTCAGCTCCGCAATGACCGGTGCTGCAACGACCACCTTGCTTTCACTGCTGCCGAAATCTCCGGTAGTCCACGCCTGCGCCATCACCCGCAGTTCACCATTAAAATCACCAATCGGCAGAGTCACCGTGCCTTCACCCTGTTCATTGAGCGCCACCGGCAGCGCCTGCTGCGCCACAATGTTCACATGGTTGACCGGCGGTTTACCGCCGCGTTTGAGTGCGTCGCCATCCCCGCCAAAGCGAAGCGCCGCCAGACGCCCCTGACCTTCAATTACCTGGCCGTAAATATCATAGATATCTGCGCCATAGCGTTTTTGCCCGAAGAACGCCTGCCACGGATCCGGCGTCACGTAGTCCGTAATATTCAGCACTCCGCTGTCCACGGCAGACACCAGCACATTAACCTGCTTTGGCGTCTCGCCCTGTTTGACGCTGGCTTTCACTTTCACGGTCAGCGGTTGATTGGGTCGCATCTTTTCTGGTGTGTCCAGGCTCAGATCCAGACGGCGGGTTTCGTCCCCTAACGGCAGATGTAATAACCCGACAGCGCGTTTCGGCGTGGCTGAGCGTGATTTATCGCCAGGGCGCACCACCAGCGCGCTCAGGTATACATCGTGGCGATTCCAGGTTTTATCGATCGGAATTGCAAGTTCAAGCCCCCCGGCGGGGACATCAATTTCTTTCCACCACAGTGGACCGTCGCTCGATTCCACCATCGCATACCCTTTGCCCGCAGCAGGTGCAGCGATATGTAATTTGAGGGTGTCGCCAGGGCGATAGGTCGGTTTATCCAGTTTCAGCGTGACACGATCCGGACGGGCAGCGCCGCTGCCATCGCTGTTATCCTGCCAGCTGTATCCGGCCCAGAATCTCACGCTACTGACCACGTCGTTTGGTGCTTTCACCTCCAGACGATAGGAACCCCAGTCAACGGGGAAGCTGACTTTGCCGGTTTCATCCGCGTTAAGATCGAGAGACTGCTCCCCTTCCACCAGATCTTTTTGATCAAACTGTGATTCCCAGCCTTCGCTTTCTGACCAGTTCCAGTAGTAATCACGTCGCTCGCGAATCAAACGCACCTGTAATCCTGAAACCGCTTTTTTTGCACCCTGCGCATCGGCATAGACAATGTCAAAAGCCGCATTGCTGCCTTCGTCAACAATCGGCTGATTCACCGTGGTGTCCGTGCGGTAGTCATACACGGCTTTCGCGGCGAATTGTGGGCGAATGCCTGGCAACGCCTCCGCCGGCCAGATAGCCTGTTCAGCACGGCGCGTCACCGGGCGTCCCCCCGACTCCAGCAAGCTTGCCTGCAGGATCACCTGCAACGGCGAATGCGCCTCTTGCCACTGGCTTGCCGTAGTCACCTCACCGCGACCTGTATCATCCAGCGTGAGCTGAACTTCATCGAGACTACGGGAGAGATTCTCCTCAGCAATATTGCCAAACTGGAATCCCGGCAGCGCCGGTACTGCGTCTCGCAGCGGGCGCAAAAACAGTTGCCCTTGCAACGCATTACCATTTGCCGGTGCGCCATACAGGTAGTAGCCGACGACCGAGAATTTCACCTCATCGGCGGGGGCTATTGGTGTTTTTTGTGCCGTCAGGTTGAGCGCCATCCGCTCGGGCATAAAGTCTTCAACGTGGAAATCCCACATCCGCGACTGGTTATCGCCGGTGTTCGCGCGGATGTGCCACATGCCGGTCGCCGCGCCACTGTCCAGCGGATAGGTAAAGCGATACAAGCCGTTTTCTGGCTGGCTCACCACCGTACGCAACACCTGACCGTCCGGTTTCACCACTTCCAGTTTGACGGGTTGATCGGGTAACGCGTTGCCGTCGCTGTCACGCAGTAACCCATTGAGGATCACCGTTTCGCCAGGACGATAGAGATCGCGGGGACCAAACATAAAGAACTGTTTGCTGTAACCGGGTGCGCCCGCAATATTAAATTCAGCCAGATCCAGCGCCGGCAATTTCAAATCCAGGAGCGTGGTTTGTCCGTCTTTTCTCGCCAGCAATAACGCCGCGTTTTTGTCCGTCTCCAGTTGGACATGTCCCTGTGCATCGCTGGTCGCTTGCGCCAGCGTTTGCCCCTTATCATTGAGTAAAGCGACCTCAATGCCCTGTTGCGCGGCGCCGTTCTCCAGGCTTTGGGTAAAAACGTCGAGACGGCTGTGATAACGGTGCGCAGAAACACCGATGTCGCTGAGCGTAAACAGCGTAGCGGCATTGCTGTAGTTATACTGGCCCGCCTGATTCATCACCGCCACATAGACCCCAGCCTGCTGTAATGGCTTAATCTCGCTTAACGGCAAGAGGAGTTTTTCACGGGTATTGCGCGCAGGATTCAGATCAAAGCGACCGGTATAGACCAGATCCGCCATTTTTAGCAGATTGTCGGACTCCCAGTTAGACAGGGCGTTACGGTATTCCCACTGGCTGACGAACGCCGCCAGCGACTCGGGTTTTACACGAAAGAAATTAACATCCACATTGTTCACGTTGAGCGCCATCACCGGCAGGCCTTCAATCACTTTCCCTGGCAGCAACGAGCCGCGGCTGGCGAATCCAACACTCGGCTGAATATCCCGCGTCGTGATGGTTTTCTCATATTCGCTGCCAAACGTGGCTTTATTCAACGCTTTGACATCGCGTTCGACGGTCACGATCAGATCCCGATTTGGCTCAATATGCCGTAATCGCAACTCTTTCAGATTTGGCGCAAGCTCCCAGCCACCATCAATCTTGCCGCTTTTTTTATCAACCACATGTACGGTACGGGAAAAATCTTGCTCAGGATCTAACGGGATCGAGAATGTAAGCACCAGCGCCGCCGCGCCATCCACCTGGACTTCCGATGCATCCAGCAGCGTCAGCGCTTTCCCCTGACTTTGCTGAACCAGCTTCTGCAACTGCGCGGGATCTTTCACCGAGGCAGCTTGTTTCGCAGGGGCAGCATTTTTTTCCTTTGTCGCCTGCGGCGCAGGGGCGGCATTTTTTGCCGCTGTCGTTGCGTTGTCGCTGTTGTCGCATCCAGCCAGCGCCGCCATCAGCAAACAGGCTGCTACACGTAAGTGTTTCATTGTTCATCCCTGGCCACTCAGGCCCGTTAGCCACTGTTGATAAGATATTATGCGCGAGATTTCCAGTTGTGTAAGTCTGTATCAGGGGGCTGAATTCTGATTTTTGGGTGAGAAATGTGGCTCCGCCTGATAAATCCGCCTCTTTTACTTGTTCCTTTACGGCAAACGGCCGACAATTTGCCAAAGCACTGGTAAAAATGGAGACGCCTATGACTACCCCCTGGTTTGTTGCAGCCGACTGGCTTGCCGAACATATCGATGACCCGGAAATACAAATCATTGACGCCCGTATGGCTCCCCCTGGACAAGAAGACCGTGACGTTGCGGACGAATACCGTTCAGGGCATATTCCCGGGGCTGTTTTTTTCGATATCGAAGCGCTCTCCGACCATACCTCGCCATTGCCGCACATGATGCCGCGCCCGGAAGCTTTCGCCGTCGCGATGCGCGAACTGGGCGTCTTTCAGGATAAACATCTGGTGGTTTATGACGACGGCAACCTCTTCTCTGCACCGCGAGCGTGGTGGATGCTCCGCACCTTCGGGGTGGAAAATGTCTCTATTCTTGCCGGAGGCCTGGCAGGCTGGCAGCGTGAAGAACTGCCGTTGCAGGAAGGGGAAGCCGCCTGGTCTGAAGGGGAGTTTGAGGTTAAATTCACCCCAGAGGCGGTCGTGCGTCTAACCGATGTCCTGCTGGCCAGCCACGAAAAAACCGCCCAGATTGTCGATGCCCGCCCGGCCGCACGATTCAATGCTGAAGTCGACGAACCGCGCCCGGGCCTGAGACGTGGTCACGTTCCTGGCGCACTCAACGTTCCGTGGAGTGAACTGGTTCGTGATGGCGAGTTAAAAACGACTGACGAGCTGGATACTATTTTCTTCAGCCACGGGGTGAGTTTTGACAGACCGATCATCGCAAGTTGCGGTTCAGGCGTCACGGCGGCCGTTGTGGTTCTGGCACTGACGACGCTCGGCGTGCAGAACGTTGCACTGTATGACGGAGCATGGAGTGAATGGGGCGCTCGCGCCGATTTACCGGTAGAGCCTGCGTAATGTTTGCCATGCCGGATGGCGCTAAACGCTTATCCGGCCAACAGAATTGCACCTTACAGGCCTGATGAGCGCAGCGCCATCCTGCTTTTTCAGATAATCCGATTCTGTTTAAAATCGCGCAGGAACCCGCCCCAGCGACGCTCGTAGAACGGCGCAATGTGCTCAGTAATAAAGTGGCTGATCCCCTTCTCGCCTTTCACTACCTGGCAGATATCGATCGGTTCATCGCCCGGTAACGTGTCGGTCGCCACGCTGCCCGCCGCCTGAATAATCTCCTCAATATCGCCATCCGCTTCGATACCAATCAGCAGGTTGGGCTGTGCCTCTGCGCTGTCTTTGATCGAACAAAGGAAGGCTCTTTTTACCGGTTTAATGGTTTTAAACAGCGTCGTCAGCGAATCAATCATCTGCGCGGGCGGTTCTGCCACTTCAGAGAGAATTAACGACTCCCCCCCTTCCAGTACCTCCTGGGTACTCAGCGGATTGCCTTCTTCGCCGATCAAATGGCTGATTTCACGCGGCATAAACTCTTTGCCCGTCGGCAGTTTGGCATTGAGAAAAAGCGTCTCACCCAGCGTCATTTCAAATAAGGTACGCACTGGCATCACCACAAATGCCTGCTCCTCTTCCACAGCCTGCTGCAATGCTTCAAGCGAGGTGAAAAACGGGATTACCGTGGTGCCGTCTTCTTTTTCCCAGTGCTGCAAATCCAGCGCACTGTCTTCAACAATCGCTTCGCCTTCGGCGGCGGTGCCCGGAACCCAGACAGTAGACTCCAGTAAAGTACGGAAAAATGCCGGACGATGCGCGGGCTCAGTAGCCGCCTTCTCCAGCAGGGTTTCTAATTCATTTTTTGTTTCAGACATAGAGATCACAAATTATATATGGATTGTAGGCCTGATAAGACGCACTGCGTCGCCATCAGGCAAAATGCCGGGTGGCGCTTCGCTTACCCGGCCTACAAAAACACCATTTAGGCAGTCAGTAGATTAGCAATCGTGCGGACACCCAGTCCTGTCGCCCCTGCGGACCACTGCTCCACAGGCGCCTTGCGGTAGGTTGCGGAACAGTCGATATGCAGCCAACCTTGCTGGTAGTTTTCCACAAAATGCGACAGGAACCCCGCCGCCGTACTCGCCCCTGCCGGGTACGCTGCACTGGCCGTATTGTTCAGTTCCGCAAAGTTTGACGGCAACTGGCTACGGTGGAACTCAGCCAGCGGCAAACGCCAGAACGGCTCGTTTTCTGCTGTCGCGCTCGCCAACAGGCGCCCCGCCAGTTGATCATCAAAGCTGAACAGCGCGTGATAATCATTACCCAGAGCCGTTTTCGCCGCCCCCGTGAGCGTCGCGGCATCAATGATCAGCTCCGGTTTTTGCGCGCAGGCATCAATCAGCCCGTCCGCCAGAACCAGACGCCCTTCTGCGTCGGTGTTCATGATTTCAACGTTTTTACCGTTGCGATAGCGAATAATATCGCCCAGTTTGAACGCATTGCCGCTGATCAGGTTATCTGCACAGCACAGGTAGAGCTTCACACGTTTGTTCAGACCACGGGTGATAGCAAACGCCAGTGCGCCGGTCACCGTTGCCGCACCGCCCATATCGGACTTCATCGAGTCCATAAACGCGCTCTGCTTAATACTGTAACCACCGGAATCAAAGGTGATCCCTTTACCGACCAGACAAGCATACACCGGCGCTTCTTTGCTGCCCGTCGGATTGTAATCCAGCGCCAGCAGGACCGGCGGACGTTCGGAACCACGCCCCACCGTGTGCAGCCCCATATAGTTCTGCTCGCGCAGATCTTCGCCTTTGGTAATGCGGTAAGAGACGTGGTCGCACGCCACGCTGCACAGCAGATCCACCGCACGCTGCGCCAGTTGCTCCGGCCCGAGCTCTTCCGCTGGCGCGTTAATGGTATCGCGCACCCAGTCGATAATGGTCAGACGGCTATTCAGCTCCTGACGCTGCGCGTCCTCCAGATCTGGCCACTCCACTTTACGGCTGCCTTTCGGCGCTTTGTAACCCTGCCAGAATGCCCAGCAGCGATCCGCATCCCAGCCTTCTCCGGTCAGCTCTACATGTTTGATACCCAGGCCGTCGATTTTACGCGCCGCACGCTGGATAACACCAAGGTCTTCTTTCCCATTGAGATGCAGGGTAATGCCTTCATTATTAATGCTGTATGTCGCTTTTTCTCCCCAGCGAGCGTCAGCAGGTTGCGTGGAAAGCGTAATTTTCATGGCTTCTGTCATTGTTATTTTCCTTATTCGCACATAATTCGCACATACAGAAAAACGGGCCACCCGTGGGCAGCCCGTTTACTTATTCAGCTTCGTCCAGCCAGATCAGCAGGATGGCTTCAAGAATTTTTTCGTTTGATGCCTGCGGGTCATCATCGAAATCTTCCAGCTCGCAGATCCATTGATGCAGGTCGGTGAAACGAACGGTTTTTGGGTCAAGGTCGGGGAAGGCATCATACAGCGCTTCGCCAATCTCGCGGCTATCAGTCCACTTCAGTCCCATACTACCCTCTGTTAATGCTCACGCGCATGGTTGATTGTGTAACGTGGGATTTCGACCACTAAATCTTCGTCAGTGACGCGCGCCTGGCAGCCTAAACGACTCTCAGGCTCCAGTCCCCAGGCCTTATCCAGCATGTCGTCTTCGTCTTCCGTGCTTTCGGCCAGGGAGTCGAAACCTTCACGCACGATGCAGTGGCAGGTCGTGCAGGCACAGGATTTTTCACAGGCGTGTTCAATCTCGATACCGTTACGCAGGGCAACATCGAGAATGGTTTCTCCGCTATCGGCTTCCAGAACCGCGCCATCGGGACAGAGATCCTGATGAGGCAGAATAACAATCTTTGGCATATTAAACCTCGTCCACGGATTGGCCTTTCAGCGCGCTACGGACCGACTGGTCCATACGGCGAGCGGCGAATTCCTGGGTTTGTTTGTCTACGTTTTTAATGGCTTGTTCAATGGCGTCAACATCATCGCCCTGTGCAACCTCGCTCAAGTGCGCGGCGGCATCGTCGATAATCTGGCGCTCTGCGGCGCTGAGCAGCGCGGCATCCGCAATGAGCGCACTGGTCAAGCTTTCCAGCACGCGTGCAGCTTCGACTTTTTGCTCTGCCAGCATACGGGCTTTTACATCCTGCTCGGCAAAGCTCATGGAGTCCTGGATCATGGAGGCGATTTCGCTGTCCGTCAGGCCGTACGAAGGCTTAACCTGAATAGAGGACTCGACACCAGTGGATTTCTCCATCGCGGTGACGCTCAGCAAACCGTCTGCATCAACCTGGAAAGTCACACGAATATGCGCCCCTCCCGCAGGCAGCGCAGGAATTCCTCGCAACGCGAAGCGTGCCAGCGAACGGCAATCCTGCACCAGTTCACGTTCGCCCTGCATCACGTGGATAGACATGGCGGTCTGACCGTCTTTAAAGGTGGTGAAGTCCTGCGCACGTGCCACCGGAATCGTGGTGTTGCGAGGGATCACTTTTTCCACCAGGCCGCCCATGGTTTCGAGCCCCAGCGACAGCGGGATCACATCCAGCAGCAGCATTTCGCTGTCCGGTTTGTTGCCGACCAGAATATCGGCCTGGATCGCAGCGCCGATGGCCACCACTTTATCCGGATCGATAGAGGTCAGCGGCGGACGACCAAAGAATTCCCCCACCCGTTCACGCACCAGCGGCACGCGGGTGGAACCGCCGACCATCACCACTTCCAGCACATCCTGCGCCTCAACACCGGCATCTTTCAATGCGCGACGGCAGGCCAGCAGGGTACGCTTGACCAGCGCGGAAATGAGTTCGTTAAACTGTTCGCGGGTAATTTCACCCTGCCACCCCGCCACATTCACGGTGACAACATCGCTATCGCTGAGCGCGATTTTTGCCGCAATCGCCGCATCCAGCAGTTCGCGCTGCACACGGTTATCGCTACGGTCGGCAACACCGGCTTGTTCGCGAATGTAGTCCGCCAGCAGGTGGTCAAAGTCATCGCCGCCCAGCGCGGAATCACCGCCGGTCGCCAGCACTTCGAACACACCACGGCTCAGGCGTAAAATCGAAATATCAAACGTGCCGCCGCCCAGGTCATAAACCGCGATGACGCCTTCTTTACCCGAGTCCAGGCCGTAGGCTATCGCCGCCGCCGTCGGTTCGTTAAGCAGACGCAGCACATGCAGGCCCGCCAGACGCGCGGCGTCTTTGGTGCCCTGACGCTGTGCGTCATCGAAATATGCCGGAACCGTGATGACGACGCCGTCGAGTTCGCCCGACAGCGATTCAGTTGCCCGCGCCGCCAGCGCTTTCAGGATATCGGCAGAGACACGTATCGGATTCAACAATCCTGCCGCAGTTTCGATCATCGGCAGACCGTTTTCACTTGCCTGAAACTGATATGGCAGGTGCGGATAACGTGCACGAATGTCCGCCAGAGAACGGCCCATCATACGTTTAACCGAGCTGATGGTGTTGGCGGTGTCCAGCGCGGCATTGGTGCGCGCGTCGTAACCGACCGTGTGGCCCTGCTGCTGATAGTGAACCACAGACGGCAGCAGGTGACGGCCTTCGTGATCGGCCAGCGTTTCTGCTTGTCCGCTACGCACGGTCGCCACTAAAGAGTTGGTGGTGCCTAAATCGATGCCAGCCGCCAGACGACGCTGATGCGGCGCTGCACTCAGACCAGGCTCACTAATTTGTAATAAGGCCATATTCGCTTCCGAAAATTAAAAATCGAGCAGCTTTTCTTCGAGTTGTTCTGCTGAGCTTTGCAGTTTATCGAGAAAACGCAGTTTACGCACGGTGTCTGCCGCCCTATCCCACGTCTCACTGTCTAACTGTTCCACCATCAGTTGACGGCGGGTCTCAAACATCGTTTTCACACGCTTGATAAAGCTTTCCAGCCGCACTTCGTCCTTCGTCTGTTCAATCTCATCAAGCTCTTCACGCAGTTCGAGCTGTTCCATCAGGAACGCGGTATCGCGCACAGTGTGCTGCTCGCTGGAAAGATCGAAACCGTGCAGTGACAACAGGTATTCGGCACGCATCAAAGGATGGCGCAACGTTTGCCAGGCCTGATTAATGTTGGCGGAGTGTTGTACTGCAGCGAGTTGCTCCGCCTGCGTGCCGCTGGCGAATTTATCAGGATGATACTGACGTTGAAGATCCTGAAAACGAAGGCTCAGCGCCTGAGTATCGAGTTGATATTGCGCCGGCAAGCCAAAGAGGGTGAAGTAGTCCATAACATTCTCAGGGCAGCGATTCTCTTTCACAGAGAGTCAGGTAAAACAAACCCCACGCGCAGGCGACCACGGTGGGGTTATCGGTAAGCGCGTTACACGTGGAAGCTTTCGCCGCATCCACACTCGTCTTTTACGTTCGGGTTAGTGAATTTAAACCCTTCGTTCAGACCTTCTTTTACGAAGTCCAGTTGCGTACCGTCCAGAAATTGCAGGCTCTTGCCGTCGACCACTACTTTTACGCCTTTGTCTTCAAACACGGTGTCTTCAGCCGCCGGTTCATCGACAAATTCCAGTACATAAGCCATACCCGAGCAGCCAGAGGTTCTCACGCCCAGACGCAGACCAAACCCTTTACCGCGGTTGGCCAGGAAGGTATTGACTCGCGCTGCTGCACTGTCGCTAAGTGTAATCGACATAACAAAACCTCAACTCTTTTTATTTTGCTTCACGTTTGCTTTTGTAGTCCGCAATGGCGGCTTTAATTGCGTCTTCTGCCAGGATAGAACAGTGAATTTTCACTGGCGGCAGTTCAAGCTCGTCGGCGATGTCTGTGTTTTTAATTGCCTGTGCTTCGTCCAGCGATTTCCCTTTGACCCATTCGGTAACCAGGGAGCTGGAGGCGATGGCGGAACCACAGCCGTAAGTCTTGAAACGCGCGTCTTCAATGATACCTTCATTGTTGACTTTAATCTGCAACTTCATCACGTCGCCACAGGCTGGTGCACCCACCATACCGCTGCCCACGTTCTCGTCGCTGTTGTCAAAAGAACCCACGTTACGTGGATTCTCGTAATGATCGATTACTTTTTCGCTGTAAGCCATGATGAATTCCCCTTATCGGTACCGATTAATGATGTGACCATTCGATGCTGTTCAGATCCACGCCCTGCTTGAACATGTCCCACAGCGGAGAAAGTTCACGCAGACGACCAATGGATTTGCGAACCAGATCGATGGTGTAATCAATTTCTTCTTCGGTAGTAAAACGACCTAAAGAGAAACGGATAGAGCTATGTGCCAGCTCGTCGGTCATCCCCAACGCACGCAACACGTAGGATGGCTCGAGGCTTGCAGAGGTACAGGCGGAACCGGAAGAGACGGCCAGATCTTTCAGCGCCATAATCAGCGATTCGCCTTCAACATAGTTAAAGCTGACGTTAAGAATGTTCGGCGCGCCTTGCTCGAGATCACCGTTCAGGTAAACCTCTTCCATATCTTTCACGCCTTCCCACAGACGGTTACGCAGACCGCGCAGACGCGCCATCTCGGTTTCCATCTCTTCTTTCGCGATGCGATAGGCTTCGCCCATGCCGACGATCTGGTGAACAGGCAGCGTACCGGAACGCATACCGCGCTCGTGACCGCCGCCGTGCATCTGTGCTTCGATGCGGATACGCGGTTTACGACGCACGTACAGCGCGCCGATGCCTTTCGGGCCATAGATTTTGTGGCCGGAGAAGGACATCAGATCCACTTTCAGCTGGCTCAGATCGATAGGCAGTTTGCCTACGCTCTGGGTGGCGTCTACGTGGTAGATGATGCCGCGCGCACGGCACATTTCGCCGATCGTCGCGATATCCTGTACCACGCCGATTTCGTTGTTCACGTGCATAATAGAAACGAGGATGGTGTCATCACGCATCGCCGCTTCCAGTTCTTTCAGGTCGATAATACCGTTGCTCTGCGGCGCCAGGTAGGTCACTTCAAACCCTTCGCGCTCCAGCTGACGGCAGGTATCCAGCACGGCTTTATGTTCGGTTTTGCTGGTGATGATGTGCTTGCCTTTTTTCTGATAAAAGTTGGCTGCACCTTTGATCGCCAGGTTGTCGGATTCGGTTGCACCGGAGGTGAAAACAATTTCACGCGGGTCGGCACCTACCAGGTCAGCAATCTGATTACGGGCGATATCGACCGCCTCTTCAGCATGCCAGCCAAAACGGTGTGAACGGGAAGCTGGGTTACCAAAGTTTCCGTCCAGAGTCAGACACTGCATCATTTTCTCGGCAACACGCGGATCCACCGGCGTGGTTGCGGAGTAATCGAGATAAATCGGTAATTTCATTGCTCTTAAACTCCGTACATCACTCAATGCAAGGAGTCAGGCAACCGGCTGGATGTACGACCGCGTTAACGGGGTGCGGAACACCCCGGCCTGACTCTGAATTCTTTTTATTAGGCGCGCAACTTCACGTCAATTGCGTCTTGTGTGCGAGCACTGCGCGGGGTGTCATGGGTGTGCTGGCGACCAGACACATCCAGTACTTCCTGGTTATTCACCAGTTCGCCCAGAGTAATATTGTTGAGGAAACCGGTCAGACGGTCACTCAAATCGCGCCACAGCGCATGCGTCAGGCACTTATCGCCGCCCTGACAACCGCCTTTGCCCTGGCAACGGGTCGCATCAACCGACTCGTCAACAGCGCTGATCACTTCACCTACTGCGATGCTGCCTGCATCTTTGCCCAGCAGATAACCACCGCCAGGTCCACGTACGCTGGAAACCAGACCGTTTTTCCGCAAACGCGAAAACAGCTGTTCCAAATAAGAAAGGGAGATTCCCTGACGTTCAGAAATATCAGCCAACGGTACCGGGCCCGCTTCAGAGTTGAGCGCAACGTCCAACATTGCGGTCACGGCATAGCGCCCTTTAGATGTCAGTCTCATGTCTTACTTAACCTCAAACTCGCCCCTGCCCGGGGTTTTTATTGTAAAATGGGGGTATTGCATAGCAGGGCCAAGTCTGACATTCCTGACTAAATTGGTCAACTATTTACTTGACTGATTTAGTCAGGTATTTAACCTTCAGTGCCATTTTCTGCAACCGGATAGCGCTACGCTTACCCAGCCAGTCTCTCGCACTTACTTTCCTTTATTCTGCTGCTCAATCGACGCCAGAATTCCGCGCAGAATATTTAATTCCTGACTTTCCGGACGCGCACGGGTAAACAGACGGCGCAATTTGTTCATCACCTGCCCCGGATGGCCTTCACGAATAAAGCCGGTTGAAAGCAGCGTTTGCTCAAGGTGGCCATAAAAACGTTCCAGATCGTCCACCAGCGGATACGGCGTCTCTTCGTACTCCTCTGCATCACCGGATTCCTGCGTGGCCAGCCAGGCCATCCGCACTTCATAGGCAATCACCTGAACCGCCATGGCGAGGTTAAGCGAGCTGTACTCCGGGTTTGCCGCAATCGCGACATGATAATGACACTTTTGCAGTTCGTCATTGGTCAGGCCAACACGTTCACGCCCAAAAACCAACGCAACAGGCGAATTGGCTGCCTCTGAGATACTTTTTAAGCCGCATTCACGCGGGTCAAGCATCGGCCACGGCAGTGTACGAGAACGCGCACTGGTGCCTACGACCAGGCTGCATCCCGCCAGCGCTTCATCCAGCGTGTCAACGATTTGCGCATTGCCGATCACGTCGCTGGCGCCAGCCGCCAGGGCGATGGCCTGGGAGTCCGGTTTTACCAACGGATTCACCAGCCACAGATTGGTTAGCCCCATGGTCTTCATTGCGCGGGCGACAGAGCCCATGTTGCCCGTGTGGGAGGTTTCCACCAGTACAATTCGAATATTTTGCAGCATTGTCTTTCTTCAGCTAAAGATTATTCGGCCATATTATCATAAATCGAAGACATATTCCGATCTCGCTGCTATACTCTGCGCCGTTTTCCCGTTCTTTAACATCCAGTGAGAGAGACCGATGCATCCGATGCTGACCATCGCCGTGCGCGCAGCGCGCAAGGCGGGTAATGTAATTGCCAAACACTACGAAACTCCAGACTCTGTAGAAACCAGCCAGAAAGGCAGCAATGATTTCGTGACTAACGTCGATAAAGCCGCCGAAGCGATTATTATCGAAACGATCCGCAAATCTTACCCTCAGCACACCATCATCACCGAAGAAAGCGGTGAACATGTTGGTGAAGATTTGGATGTTCAATGGGTTATCGATCCACTGGATGGCACCACTAACTTCGTAAAACGCCTGCCGCACTTCGCGGTATCCATCGCAGTACGCATCAAAGGCCGTACTGAAGTCGCCGTTGTTTACGATCCAATGCGTAACGAACTGTTCACCGCCACTCGCGGTCAGGGCGCACAGCTGAATGGCTACCGTCTGCGCGGCAGCACCGCTCGCGACCTGGATGGCACCATTATCGCCACCGGCTTTCCGTTCAAAGCCAAACAGCATGCCCCTTCTTATATGAAGATTCTCGGCAAAATGTATACCGAATGCGCTGACTTCCGTCGCACCGGTTCCGCTGCGCTGGATCTGGCCTATGTCGCCGCCGCTCGCGTTGACGGTTACTTCGAAATCGGCCTCAAGCCGTGGGATTTTGCCGCAGGTGAACTGATTGCCCGTGAAGCTGGTGCACTGGTGTGCGACTTTACCGGCGGTCATAACTATATGACGACCGGCAACATCGTTGCAGGCAACCCACGCGTCGTTAAAGCGATGCTGGCGAACATGCGTGACGAACTGAGCGATGCGCTGAAGCGCTAATCTGTTGTTGTGCCGGAGACGTCTTATCCGGCCATCAATGCATACCGTTCACGTAAGCCGGATAAGGCGTCAGCCACTATCCGGCTTTTTTAAAACGGTCGTAATCCCCTTCCCACCGGCACCGCACTCACCCACATTATTACGCCAGCAACAATCAATACCGCGCCACCGGCTAATGCCAGCGTTGTCCAGCCAACCTGCCGCCATAATACCGGCGTTCTGTTACCGCTCAACCTGACCGCTAGCGTTCGAAAACTGTGCACCAGCAGGGCCAAAGAGGTTATCGTTAACGAGGTGCCTGCTGCCATCGCCAGCGCCGACGCCATTCCCCAACTAAAGACGCCAATCACTTTGCTGAACAACAACACCATGATCGCGCCAGAACAGGGACGCATCCCCATCGACAGAATAATCATCAGCCGGGCGCGCCAGTCATTCCCGCTCTGCATCTGTTCAGGATTGGGCAAATGCTGATGTCCGCAGCCACAGTTTTCATGATGCTCATGATGCGGTGAGAAGGCGGTAAATTTCGGTCGACGCATCAGCATGCGTAATTTTTTCAACGCCCGCCAGCACAGCAAAATACCCAGCACGCCAACCAACGCATAACTCCCTTTCTCCAGCCAAAAACTGCTCATATGCAGTTGTCGCGCGGGCAGTTGCAGTAC
Source organism: Citrobacter sp. R56 (assembly GCF_016811995.1). Taxonomy (GTDB): domain Bacteria; phylum Pseudomonadota; class Gammaproteobacteria; order Enterobacterales; family Enterobacteriaceae; genus Citrobacter_D; species Citrobacter_D enshiensis. The sequence goes on along the minus strand of NZ_CP069159.1, from coordinate 1,265,246 downwards.
CGTTAGCACCACAACCACCAGCCCAATCGCCACCAGTCCCTGTAATAAGGAAGAGGCCAGCGTCAGGCCGATACTGGATTTCAGCTTTGAGGGATGTGTCGCCAGCCAGGTGGTGATCACCACTTTTCCATGCCCCGGCCCCAGCGCATGCAGCACGCCATAGGTAAAACTAAACAACAACAGCGACCCACCTGCCTGTGTCGGGTTCTCCGCCACGGCTTTCAGCAAGAGGCTTATCTGCTGGTTCACCTCTCTTTGCCAGAGAACACTTTTCACCATTACCTGCGGCCAGTTCTGCCACAAGCAATATCCGCCGCCGACGGCCAGTAATACGAAGAGCGCCAGCGGCCACAGCGCCCACCAACGTCGCGGGCGACGACGTGATGAGTACATTACTGACATGTCAGCGTCACCTTCTGTGCAAACTGTTGGCCCAAATTCATATCCTCTGGCGGGGCATCTTCTTTATCGAGCGACTGGGCAAAGCTCAGAGTCTCTTCATTGGGCGTCGGCGTGTGCATCGCTATCTGACACTGCTTGTTCAACGTCTGCGGCAGTGTCGCATCGCTGTCCTTTTCATAGCTCATATCCACGTAATAGCTGGGGTCAAACGTGGAAATGAGATAGGTCTGTCCGGTAAGCGGTTGCGGCTGGGCCAGAGGCAAAACGAACGTCAGCACCGCCTGGTGTTCCTCACGCTCCATACCATATTCCGTCGGGCGATTTTTAAACTTTACCTTTTGTCCGCGATGCCAGACCTCGGTGAAGTAGTGCTGCCCAAGTACGTTGGCCATCACTTCCGCCGCCAGCTTTTTCCAGATTTCATCACCGGGTTTCGCATTGCCAGCGTCATAAAGCAGATCGGCCGAGGTGATTTCATCCATCGTCCAGCGCATTTTCAACGCCACAAACTGGTTATTTTCACTAACGATCTCTGTTTGCAGCCGAATAAAGCTGTGGGGATGCGCTCCGGCTCCAAACGACAGGACCGCGAGAAACAACGTTACGGCAATACATTTAACGCGTTGCATGAGCTCTCCACGAGAAAAATCCAGACCGCCACGGAAATGACGTCGTTGGCGAAAGTGCTGTGAGGATATCATTGAACGAAAAAATGTTGAGCACCGTTTTCCGGTCTCGATTCAGTTCTCAATTCTGAAACTTTCTTTTCTGACGGTGAAACGAAAACGGCGTCATGAACGCGTTAACTTACGTCAAATGATAATAAGTTGTTAATGCGCGGTTTCATTTCAATGTTTTATTAACAATAAATTTAATCGAATGAATACCAACGCATTAGAATTTAACTAAATAATAACAGCGGATTATCCGTGTATTTACAAAAATGGGCATAGATCACATTTACAAAATCTATGGTTCATTCCCTCTTCCCTTCGTTGTTAACCTCGCGCCGTGACATGCCCTACCCCCCTACTAAAGGTACAACGATGAAATTCAAACTCGCATTACTCAGTGCAACCCTGGTTTCTGCATGCATGTTGTCCGGCACGTCCTTTGCGGCGGAAAAATATGAGATTGCTGTGGTTGCCAAAGTCACCGGTATTCCCTGGTTTAACCGGATGGAAACCGGCGTCAATGAAGCAGCAAAAAAACTGGATGTGAACGCCTACCAGACCGGCCCTTCTACGCCGGATCCGGCGCAGCAGGTGAAAGTGATTGAAGATTTGATCGCCAAAAACGTCAATGCGATCATCGTGGTACCGAATGATGCCAAAGTCCTTGAGCCGGTACTGAAAAAAGCGCGCGAGAAAGGCATCGTCGTCCTGACGCACGAATCCCCGGACGAGCACATTGGTCAGTGGGATATCGAAACCATCGACAGTGAAAAATACGCGCAGGCCAACGTCGATGAGCTGGCGAAAAATATGGGTGGTAAAGGGGGTTATGCCATCTATGTCGGATCGCTGACGGTGCCGTTGCATAACGCGTGGGCTGACTATGCGATTAAGTATCAAAAAGAAAAATACCCAGAGATGTTCGAAGTTACCTCACGCCTGCCGGTCGCAGAGAGTATCGATAAGTCCTACTCCACGACACTTGACCTGATGAAAACCTATCCACAGATGAAGGGCATTATTGGTTTCGGTTCGCTGGGGCCAATCGGTGCAGGACAGGCTGTGCAGAAAAAACGCGCCAAAGATAAGATTGCCGTCGTCGGTATTGCCATGCCAGCACAGGCTGCACCTTACCTGATGCGCGGTGATATCAAAAAAGCGCTGCTGTGGGATCCGAAAGACGCGGGCTACGCGCTGGTCACGGTTGCTGACCAACTGTTACAGGGCAAAGACGTCAACGCCGATCTGAGCATTGATGGTTTAGGGAAAGCCGATATCGACATGGAGAAGAAAGTGATCCGCTTTAACAAGATCCTCGAAGTCACCAAAGACAACGCACAATCGCTCGGTTTCTAAGGCCTTAGCCAACACCAGGGAACCTCACGCCGACCGCCTGGTCGGCGCTATCCACAACACTAACACTCAGCGTCCACCAGGACGCTCGCAGGGGTATTGTCCATGACAGACACCACCGCATTTATCACCCTTGAGAATATCAGCAAACAATTCCCGGGCGTGCTGGCGCTGGATAACGTGAATCTGACGCTGAAAAAAGGCGAAGTTCACTGTCTGGCGGGTCAAAACGGCTGCGGCAAGAGCACCATCATTAAAGTAATCTCTGGCGTCTATCACCCTGAAAAAGGGGCGCAGATTTTACTCGATGGCAAATTGTTCCATCATCTGACGCCACAGCTTTCTTCACATTACGGCATTCAGGTTATTTACCAGGATTTGTCATTGTTTCCCAATTTTAGCGTCGCGGAAAATATTGCGGTAAACCGCTACCTGCCCGGTGGCGATATCTGGGTGCGTCGCGGTGCCATGAAGCAGCAGGCGTTGGCCGCAATGAAGCGCATCGGCGTGACAATCGATCCCGATAAAAAAGTCGAAAAACTCTCTATCGCAGACCGTCAACTGGTGGCTATTTGCCGCGCGATTGCTGCCGACGCACGTCTGGTTATCATGGATGAACCTACCGCCTCGTTAACCCGGCAGGAAGTCAACGGCCTGCTGCGGGTGGTTAATGAACTGAAAGCCGCCGGAATCTGCGTGGTGTTTGTCAGCCACCGTCTTGATGAAGTCATGGAAGTAGCAGACCGCATTAGCGTCATGCGCGACGGTAAACTGGTGGGCACTTTCCCTGCCAGCGAGCTGGACAGCAACGAACTGGCCTTCCTGATGACCGGACAGCGCTTCCACTACAGCCCGCTGCCAGAGAAACCGGCCATTGAGCAGGAACCGTTGTTGGAACTGCGCAACCTGAGTCGTCAAGGAAAATACCAGAACATTAATCTGTCGCTGCACAGCGGCGAGATTGTCTCGATTGTCGGCCTGCTTGGCGCCGGGCGTACCGAGCTTTGCCTCAGCCTGTTTGGCATGACGCCCCCGGAAAGCGGTGAAATACGTATTAACGGTCAGCCCGTCCAGCTTCGTAATAATCACGATGCCATCAAACACGGGATCGGTTATGTCTCAGAAGATCGCCTGACGCAAGGGCTGATCATGGAACAGTCGATCTACGACAATACCATCGTGACAATATTCGACAAACTGCATACCCGCAGCGGTCTGCTCGATCACGGCAAAGCACAACAACGTGTTGCCGACCTTATCCGTGAACTGAATATTAAAGTGTCCGATCCGCACCTGCCGGTTAAAACACTTTCCGGCGGTAATGCTCAGCGCATCGCTATTGCCAAATGGGTAGCAACCCATCCGCGCATTCTGATCCTTGATTCACCCACCGTTGGCGTCGATATCGCCAACAAAGAAGGCATTTACCAGATTGCCCGCGATCTGGCCGAACAGGGGATGGCGGTACTGATGATTTGCGATGAAATTCCGGAAGCGTATTACAACAGCCATCGCGTGCTGGTGATGCGTCGCGGCAAGCTGGTGGCGGAATTTAATCCTCATCACTGTCGTGAAGAGGAGATTGCTGAAGTGGTCGAGGTAATCAATGAATAGTCTGCGTTTCTCCCGTTTAATTGGGCAACATGAATTCTGGCTGGGGCTGCTGGTGGTTGCCCTCGCCGTCGGCCTGAGCGTCAGCACCGATGAGTTTCTGTCACTGGGGAACCTGACGGATGTTGCCACCAGCTACGCCATACTCGGCATCCTCGCCTGCGGGCTGTTTGTGGTGCTGATTTCTGGCGGTATCGACATCTCATTTCCAGCCATGACCGCCATAGCCCAGTATGCGATGGCCAGTTGGGTTATCGGCCACGGCGGCAACTTCGCGCTGGCGCTGGTTATCGCCATTGCCGTCGGGCTGCTGCTCGGGCTTATCAATGGTTTTCTGGTCTACTGGCTACGCGTTCCGGCGATCATCATTACCATCGCCACGCTGAACGTCTACTACGGTCTGCTGGTTTACACCACCAAAGGCACCTGGCTGTACGGCTTCCCGGACTGGTTTATGAACGGCATCAACTGGTTTTCGTTCACCGCGGCGGACGGCTACGACTACGGTCTTACCCTGCCCCTATTGTGCCTGGCAGCGGTGATTATTTTTACCGCCGTGCTGATGAACTATACCCGCCTCGGGCGCCAGGTTTACGCCATGGGCGGCAACCGCGACGCGGCATCACGACTGGGACTGAATCTGCTGAAGCTGCATTTCTATGTGTATGGCTACATGGGCATTCTGGCGGGCGTTGCCGCCGTGGTGCAGGCGCAGATAACCCAATCCGTCGCGCCCAACTCTCTGATCGGCTTTGAGCTAACGGTGCTGGCGGCAGTGGTACTCGGTGGTACTAGCATGAGCGGTGGGCGCGGTACGCTCACCGGTACGCTGCTGGGCGTTATTCTGCTGGCCTTCTTACAAAACGGCCTGACGCTGCTGAGCGTCTCCTCTTACTGGCACACCGTTTTCAGCGGCGCCATTATTCTGGTCAGCATTAGCGCCACGGCCTGGAACGAAAAACGCAAACTGGCAAGGGAGCTTTGAGATGAAAACGTTCGCCAGATTTTTACCCGGTGATGCCATCATTCGTCTGCAATGCGTGATTATTATTGTCGTGGCGCTGGTCTTCTCGGCCCTGCTCGGCAGCCGCTTTTTCAGCGTAGCCAACTTCCAATCCATCGGCTCGCAGTTACCGATCCTCGGGATGCTGGCACTGGGAATGGGTATGACTATGCTGACCGGCGGCATTAACCTGTCGATTATCGCCGGGGCTAACGCCTGCTCGCTGGTGATGGCTGCGGTGATCGTCACTCATCCGGATAACCCACTTTTTCTGGTTCTCGCCCTGCTGGCGGGTGCCGCCGTGGCGGTTGCCATTGGCACGCTGAACGGCGCGCTGATCGCCTGGGTCGGCGTCTCGCCTATTCTCGCCACGCTCGGCACGATGACGCTGATTTCCGGGCTTAATATTCTGCTCTCCAACGGGACGGTCATCTCCGGGTTCCCGGCTGCGATTCAATACCTTGGTAACGCCACGATTGCCGGTATCCCTGTGGCGCTGTTGCTCTTTTTGCTGGTAGCCATCTTGCTGTGGGTTCTGCTGGAGCACACCACGCTGGGACGCAGCCTTTATCTCGTCGGCTCCAATGAACAGGCGACCCGCTATAGCGGTGTAAATACGGTTCGGGTGCAGATTTCCGTGTACGTCATTTCTGCCCTGCTCGGCTGGGTTGCCGCCATTCTGATGATGGCAAAATTCAACTCGGCAAAAGCCGGATACGGTGAATCATACCTGCTGGTCACCATCCTTGCCTCCGTACTTGGCGGCATCAACCCGGATGGCGGTTTCGGGCGCATTATCGGCCTGGTACTGGCGCTCATTGTGCTGCAAATGCTGGAAAGCGGCCTTAACTTGCTGGGGGTCAGTAGCTATCTGACAATGGCGCTCTGGGGCGCGGTGCTGATCCTCTTTATTGCATTACAGAATCGTAAAGCCTGATTTCAGGAGAAAAAATTATGGCAAGTTACTTTATCGGTGTGGATGTAGGAACCGGGAGCGCCCGTGCTGGCGTGTTTGATCTCAACGGCAGGATGGTCGGTCAGGCCAGTCGGGCTATTGAGATTTACCGCCCGCAAGCTGATTTTGTTGAGCAGTCCTCTGATAACATCTGGCAGGCTGTGTGTAACGCGGTTCGCGATGCGATTAACCAGTCAGATATCAACCCGATTCAGGTTAAAGGTCTGGGCTTCGACGCCACCTGTTCGCTGGTGGTGCTGGATAAAGACGGTAAGCCACTGACTGTCAGCCCTTCCGGGCGCAGCGAGCAGAACATTATTGTATGGATGGATCACCGCGCCATCACTCAGGCAGAGCGAATTAACGCGCTACATCATCGGGTGCTGGACTACGTCGGCGGGATTATTTCGCCAGAAATGCAAACGCCAAAACTGCTGTGGCTGAAACAGCATATGCCCAACACCTGGGCGAATGCAGGCTACTATTTTGACCTGCCTGATTTCCTGACCTGGCGCGCCACCGGGGATGACACGCGCTCACTGTGCTCGACGGTGTGCAAATGGACCTATATGGGCCATGAGGACAAATGGGATGCCAGCTATTTCCGCCAGATTGGGCTGGAAGACTTGCTCGAGCACGATGCGGAAAAAATTGGCCGCTACGTAAAAACCATGGGTGAGCCGCTCGGTCATGGACTCTCCACGCGTGCCGCCAGCGAAATGGGGCTGATTCCAGGAACCGCGGTCAGCGTATCGATTATTGACGCACACGCCGGTACGCTCGGCACCCTTGGCGCCTGCGGCGTTTCTGGCGAGGTAGCCGATTTCGACCGCCGTGTTGCGCTGATTGGCGGTACCTCCACCGGTCATATGGCAATTTCCAAAGAACCGCGTTTTATCGGCGGCGTCTGGGGTCCTTACTACTCTGCCGTCCTGCCGGAATACTGGCTCAACGAAGGCGGGCAGTCAGCGACGGGGGCGTTAATCGACCATGTTATTCAGTCGCACCCTTGCTACGATACCCTGCTGGCACAGGCAAAATCGCAGGGACAGACCATTTACGAAGTGCTGAATGCGCTATTGCGCAAAATGGCCGGCGAGCCGGAAGATATCGCATTTCTGACCCGCGACATGCATATTCTCCCCTATTTCCACGGCAACCGCTCACCGCGTGCAAACCCGACACTCACGGGTGCCATCACCGGGCTTAAGCTGTCCCGCACGCCAGAAGATATGGCGCTACAGTATCTGGCGACCATCCAGTCCATTGCCCTGGGGACTCGTCATATTATCGAAACGATGAATCAAAGCGGTTACACCATTGATACGATTATGGCCAGCGGCGGCGGCACGAAAAACCCGATTTTCGTTCAGGAACATGCCAACGCTACCGGCTGCGCCATGCTGCTGCCGGAAGAGAGTGAAGCCATGCTGCTGGGCGGCGCAATGATGGGGACTATCGCGGCGGGCGTATTCGATACCTTCCCTGAGGCGATGTCTGCCATGAGCCGAATTGGTAAAACGGTCACCCCGCAAACCAACCGAATTAAGCAGTACTACGATCGCAAATATCGGGTTTTCCACGAGATGTATCAGGACCATATGAAATACCGCCAGCTGATGCAGGAGGAGGCATGAGTGATTCATGGCCTCAGGCCACCGGCGTGTGGCATCTCTACAGTGATGCCCTCGCCGGTCTGCAGCAGCATCTGAATGAACAGATCTGGCAGTCTTTAATGGCCGAACTGCGCAGTTGCACAGGGAAAATCGTGGTGACCGGCGTGGGCACCTCCGGTATTGCGGCGCGTAAAGTGGCGCATATGCTCGCCTGCGTTGAACGTCCGGCGATTTACCTCAATGCCACTGATGCAGCTCATGGCGACCTGGGTTTTTTACGCACCGATGATCTGGTGATCATGCTTTCACGCGGGGGAAATTCGGATGAACTGACCCGTCTGTTGCCAGGGCTTACCGAAAAAAATGTGCCGATAATTAGCGTCACTGAAAACCCGAACTCAGCCATCGCCAGCGCTTCCAGACTGGTTATTTCCACGGGAGTACAGCGTGAGGCCGATCCGCTGAATATGCTGGCAACCACTTCAATTATTCTGGTACTGGCGATATTTGATGCCGCCTGCGCTTGTCTGATGAGCGAGAGTGGATACTCAAAGGAAACCCTGCTGGCCGTGCATCCCGGCGGTGATGTGGGATTAACGCTGAGCCAGGAACAGAAGATATAGAAAGGGCATTTCTACTCACCTTTCCAACCCCGCCAGCAATTGGCGGTTTTTTTTACCTTAAGCAAAAGATAAAACAGCGAAAAAGTGTATTAATGCGCTGCGTTTCACTACCTGCATCTCTTCCTCACGTTAAAAATTCTGTGATGCTCTTCAGCATTCCTGGTGTAAAGCGACCTTAACCCCACTTTCACAGGCAAACTTTAGCTATTCTTATCTAACATACTAACGGGAGGCCAGACGGATGATGCCAACACTCACTACACCATCTGTATTTTCCGGTCCCCAGCGCCGCTGCCAGGTGCTACTGACGCTTTTCCAGCCGGGGCAAAATGCCACTACGGAAACCCTCAGCGCGCTAAATGGCGTTGATGATGAGATTGTTCGTGAGGATATCACCGAAACCCGCCTGGAGATCCAGCGCTATCATCAGCTCACCATCACCACTGGCCAAAACGGTCGCTACCGGATTGAAGGTTCAGCGCTCAATCAACGTCTGTGCCTGGTACAGTGGTTACGACGCGGCCTACGGCTGTGTCCGACGTTTGTTACGCAACAGTTTACGCATGCGCTGAAAACCGAGCTTAAACAGCGAGGTATTGCGCGTACGTTATATGACGACACGAATCTTCACGCACTGATTAATCTCTGCTCGCGGCGGTTGCAAAAACCGTTTGAGTGCCGTGATATCCAGTTTTTGCGGCTGTTTTTGCAGTATTGCCTGCTGCAACACCATGCCGGTATCTCCCCGGAATTTAACCCGATACAGCAACGGTGGGCGCAATCCTGTGCAGAGTATCAACTCGCTCTGGAGATTGGCCGTCACTGGCAACGCCGCGTGATGCAAAATGCGCCACTGAATGAGTCGCTGTTTATCGCCCTGCTGTTTTCAATGATTCGCATCCCTGATCCTATCCGCGACAATCATCAGCAGGATCGACAGCTACGCCTGGCCGTCGCCAGACTGGTGTTGCGCTTTAGAGAGATGGGCAACACCCGCTTCAACGACGAGCAAGGGTTGCACGATCAGCTCTACATTCATCTCGCACAGGCGTTGCACCGCAGCATGTTCGCTATCGGTATCGATAATACGTTACCTGAAGAGTTCGCAAAGCTTTACCCGCGACTGGTGCGTACCACCCGCGATGCGCTCAGTGGGCTTGAGGCGGAATACAATGTGCAGTTTTCTGAAGAAGAGGCCGGACTGGTCGCGGTGATTTTCGGCGCATGGCTGATGCAGGAAAACGATCTGCACGAAAAGCAAATTGTTCTCCTGACGGGCAATGACAAAAACCGCGAGGAAGACATTGAGCAGCAACTGCGTGAACTCACGCTTCTGCCGCTCAATATTAAACGCATGCCCATGATGGCGTTTCAAAAAGAAGGTTCGCTGCGTGGGGTGACGCTGATTGTCACCCCCTACACCACACCGCTACCGCTCTTTTCACCCCCGCTGATTCATGCCGAGCAGGCGTTAACGACGCATCAGCAACAGCAGATCCGCCGTATCCTCGAATCATAGCGCTGGCGAGCGCGCTGCCACTTTTGGCCGGATGGCTATCGCGGGCAGCGCAACCAGCGCCATCACCCAGAACACGCCGCTCCCCAGATGCTGATAGAGGTACCCGGCAAAGACGGTCATGATGGCAATACTCCCGCCCATTGCCACAGCGGAATAAATGGCCTGCAGGCGGATCACTTCGCTCCCCTGACGCGCGGCAATGTAGCGCATCGCCGCCAGGTGGCAAACGGTAAAAGTACCGCAGTGCAGGATCTGCACCACAATCAGCCACGGCAACGCGGTGCTCCAGCCCATCAAACTCCAGCGTACCACCCCACAAACGGTGGAAAGCAGCAACAAATCACGGGCGCTAAAACGACGGAACAGCTTATTACTGAGCGCAAAGATGATGACTTCCGCGACCACGCCCAGCGACCATAAATAGCCGACAGCCGACGCGGAGTACCCCGCCCCCTGCCAGTAAATCGCGCTAAAGCCGTAATACGCGGCGTGCGCCCCCTGCAACAGGCTCACACAGGCCAGAAAGCGCCAGCTTTGTGTTATCAACGCACGCCAGGCTGGCCAGCCTGCGCTCTCCTGGTGACGACTTTCCCCTTGCGGTAACACGCTCGGGCGCAACAGCATTCCCAACAGCATAGAGGCCACGCCAAGACTCAGCAGTGCGAGAATGACCTGATAGTCGAATAGGCTCACCAGCTTACCGGTCAGCGCGGAACCAATCACAAACGCAATCGACCCCCACAGTCTGACCCGGCCATAGTCCATCGTTATCTGTTTTTGCCAGGTGTTTGCCAGCGCATCCGTCAACGGCACCAGAGGTGAGAAGAAGAGGTTAAAACCCACCATCACCACCATCAGCCATGCAACGTGTGTTCCTGCCCAAAACGCCAGGGCAAAGACCAGCGTCAGCAAGCCCAAAACACGCAACGCGGAAATCAGACGGGAAGGATCGCTCACGCGAGGGGCGATCAGCAAGCTACCGAGGAAACGCGCCACCAGCCCTGCGCCCAGCAGAAGACCAATGGTTTCAGGCGTTAATCCCAGACCTTTGAGCCAGACGCTCCAGAAAGGTAAAAAAATACCGTAGCTAAAGAAATAGGTGAAATAAGCGAGCGCCAGCCAGCGCGTGGAGTGCAAAACCATGATTCCCTCCCGTTAGGAGGCGATAGTCTGGCGATAAACGCTGGCTGGCGCAAGTGAGTATTAACAGTGATATAACATGTGTTTTTAGGCTAATCGACGATGATTTGCATGGTGAAATGGCAACTCTCCCCCCGAGCTAAGACCCGCAATCCCGGCTGCCCCGGCATATTATGGGCGTTGACCGGATGCGACTGCGGCTCAAGACAAAGGAACCCGCCACCCGACATTCTGAAAAGCATCAGCCACGGAGTTTGCGCTAAAAGCGTGATACACATCACATCACGTTGTATGACCGCCTTCCCGCTCCAGCCGGAATATCCCACATTTAGCCAGGCATCCTCGCCAAATTGCGCATGTGCGAAATTCGCAGCCCCGGGGATTTTCGCCTGCCACGCCAACGGAAGATGCTGTGCATCTTCCGGCCAGTACCCGCTGGCGGAAAACTGCACGGTGCTTTGCGCATCAAACACAAAAAACGGATGAAAACCGCAGCCGTAAAGCATTGGACGCTCCCCCAGATGCGTTATCGTCAGCGAGGCATTGAGTGTCGCGCCGTCCAGTTGATAGTGCAGTTCCGCCAGATAGTCGTAACCGCATGCCAGCCGACTCCGCAATTGCAACACACAACGGTCACCGGCAACGCTGACGAGATCCCAGCGTTTTAGCCAACCGTCACCGTGCAGAAAGAAGCGTTCATCCGCATTATGGTTTGGCAAAATCACCTCATCGCCATGCAACCTAAAGCGATTGTCCGCCACCCGGTTTGCGACCGGCAGCATGGGGAACAGAGCGCAATCACCCGCCGCATACCCTTTGCCCGCCCGTAAAACCGCGTGTTGATGGGGTAACGAAAACAGATCCAACAACGTACCGCCTTGCGGATCAACGCGCATCCTCAGATGCGCGTTTTGCAGAGTTACAGTGCTGTCCATTACTGGGCCCGGCGTTGCTGAGCAGAGAGATTGCCTTTTGTGTGTCGTGCGGCCAGTTGTTCTTCCAGCGCCTCCAGGGTTACGCCTTTGGTTTCCGGTACATTACGCAGGACGTAAACGTAGCCCATCGCACAAATCACGCCATACAGCAGGAAACTCCCCGCCGCCCCCAACCCGGCATTCAACAGCGGGAAGGTATAAGTCAGCAAGAAACAGGCTATCCATAACGCCAGTGTGCCTAATGACATCGCCAGACCACGCACACGGTTAGGGAAGATTTCCGACAGCAGAACCCAGGTAACAGGAGCCAGCGTCAGGGCATAAATGGCAATCGCCGCCAGCACCAGAACGAGCACCGGCCAGCCCATAATACCTAACCCATATGCGCCGGCGATCAGCACATAAATGACCGTCAGGCCGGACGCGCCAAACAGCATCAGCTTCCGGCGGCCAATTTTATCCACCAACGGCAGCGCGGCGAGGGTAAAGATAAGGTTGATGACCCCGGTTGCAACGATCGATTTCAGCGTACTATTGATATCGAATCCGGCGGAGGCGAAGATCTCCTGCGCATAGTTGAAGATCACGTTGATCCCGCACCACTGCTGGAAGACAGCCAGAACCATCCCGATAATCACGATCGGTTTGATCTGCGGCTGTAATAACGTAGACCAGGCCACTTGTTGCGTGTCTTTCTGTAAGGTCTGTTCGATCTCTTTCAGTGTTTTTTCGGCATACTCTGGCGAACCAATCCGTTGTAGCATCGCGCGGGCGCGCTCGGGTTTACCCGCTTTGACCAACCAACGCGGAGACTCAGGCACAAAAAACATCAGCACCAGAAACGCCAGCGCAGGTACCAGCTCCGCACCAAACATCCAGCGCCAGCCCATTTGCCCATTCCAGCTTTCGACGATCGTCTGCTGCGTAGCGCCAGCAGCGACGGGTTCGGCAATCATCAGGTTAATTAACTGCGCCGCCAGTACGCCAATGACGATAGTCAACTGGTTAACCGCCACAAAACGACCCCGTTTTTCTGCCGGGCTGACTTCCGCGATATAAAGAGGACTGAGTGCCGATGCCAGGCCAATCCCCACCCCGCCGACAATACGGTAGATAACAAACATGTCGAAGTTGCTGGAAACCGCCGTTCCCCAGGCTGAGGCGCTGAACAGAACTGCCGACAGGATCAGCGGCATTTTTCGTCCAAATTTGTCCGCACACCAGCCGGAAATCAGCGCACCAAAAATACATCCGACCAGCGCCGAGCTCATCGCCCAACCGGACTGCGCGGGATCGGTAATTGAGAACCAGGCTTCATAGAACGGTTTGGCTCCGCCGATCACCACCCAGTCATAGCCAAACAGTAGACCGCCGCAGGCGGCAACCAGGCAGATAGTCCAGACATAACCAATTTTTAAATGTGTCTGCGTGTTGTTCATTATGATTCCTCTTTCAGGGAAACGCAGGGAACAGAGAGGTTCAGGTGGGGTTTCCCCCACCGGGTCAACGTGTTATTGAAATAGTGGTATGTTTAACGCGTGTCGTAACAACAACGCCTTGTCATGCGACGGATTGAGTGTCTGAAGCGTATTGAGCGCGCGCTGACACCCAGGAAGATCGCCTAATCCAAGCGCGCCTAATGCCGCAATGAACTGGCAATGTTGTTGGTGTTTTTCTTTAGCGGGTGTATCCAGCACCACCAGATCCGGCAGCGACACCGCAAAGAAATCAACGTCCGGGACCTCGTCGCGCTGCAAATCGACCCACTGACCGAAACTATGAAAGAGCGCGTCAGCCGCTGCGTTATCACCCAACGCTCTTAGCGCCATCCCTTGCCAGAAGAGATAATCCACAGGTTGATCGTTGTAATAGCGCCCGGCATCCAGTGAGCGACCTCCCCGGGTCGCCCGGGTAAAGTAGCGCTGCGCCTCATCAATGTGTCCCTGCAATCGTGCGCAGTAACCCAGTAAATACCAGATGTCATTATCGGTTTGCCCCGGTAACCGCCCTTCTCCCAGATTGTGTGGGTACTGCAACGCCTGCTGGAGCAGCGTCATCGCCGTTGGTAGATCGCCCGTTTGAATCGCCGCCAGCGCACGATGAAGTTGATTCAGCAGATATTGCCCGGTGGCTTTGCCCTCTCCCCCTTCCCAGGGATGGAATACGCGCTCGCTCAGCACTGCGGCAGCGGCGTCATATTTACCCTGGCCGTTCCACAAGCTGATTAACTCTACGGTCAGGTCATCGCGATGAAAAACGACGTCTTTACGGTCTTCAAGCATTTGCAAACGCTGTGCCACCGGTTTAGCCGTCAGTTTGTTGAGGTAGTCGAGTTCAAACAAGAAGCGTGCATTTTCTGGCTCAAGCGCTACCGCCTGAGACAAATACTGTGCCGCCAGTTGTGCATCATGTTGTTTATTCCAGGCATAAACGCCCAGCAGTCGATGAACCGGTGCAAAATCTGGCTCCTGCTCAAGTGCAAAACGCCAGCAGGACACCGCCTCTTCGTAACGGCGTTTGCTATACCAGAAGCATCCCAGCAGGTAGCGGGCAAAAGCGCAATGCGGAAGGGTTTGCAGCATTTGCACTTCGTCCAGCGAATTGGGAAAACGCACGCGGTTGTTCAGGCACGCCTGGGCACGCGTAATAAACGGTTGTGGATTGTCGCTCAGTGATGCCCGCCACAACATAGGCAGCGTTTCCTGGCTATCCAACACCTCCAGCACTTCGCGGGCGGCCTCTCTCAGGCCAAAGGAAATTAGCCATCCCGCCAATTCGCAGGCATTGGTACCGCGTCGCCCCGTGACAGTGATTAACCCGGTTTTTGCTGTGTCATCCTGGGTGATAGCCCAGCGCGCATAATGCAGGGTATAGCTCAGAGGATACTCAACAAGCTGTTGTGTAATGTACGACTGCGCATCCGCAGTACGGCCGAGTTTCGCCAGAACCAACGCTTTCATGCCCATCGCCAGATTGTTGCTACCGTTAAAACGCAGGCTCTGGTTCACTTTTTCCAGCGCGTCAGCGTAATCCTTACGCTTCATGGCAATACGGGCAAGCGACCAGAAAGCGGCATCACGGCAGTTTCCACTCCAGGTCGCTTTGTAGTAATGATCCCAGGCCGCATCATCGTTGCCCTGCCGTTCAAGCGCCGTCGCAAGCAGCATACTGGCTTCGCCATCGCGTGGATTTTTATTGAGTTTGTGCGCCCGTAGTAACGCGGATTGCGCGCATTGTTCCGCCAGTGTCCAGTCAGCACGGTTTAGCGCCAGCGTACCCTGCGCCACATTGTTGCGATAATCCAGCGGGTCAACCTCCAGCGCCCGACGGTAATAATCTTCCGCATAGCGACTGGCGTGGTTGTACTGCTCCAGATGCTGACCAATAAAATAAAGCTCATCAGTATTGGCGAGTTCTTCCGGTAATGCCGGTGCGCTGGCTGCTGAAGGTAACGGTAGCTCTTCAGCGATATGCTCTTCGTAATCAAGCAACACGCTGCCATCCTGTTGACTGACCGTCATTGTCACACGTTCGTAGCCCGTATCAGAAAGGCAGGTTTTCCAGCTTTGCCCCGGCTCCAGCGTCAGCGTTTTTTCAAAGAACGGCTGCCCTTGTGCAGACAGCGTGACCTGCACGTTATGCAACGGCGCAATCGCGTAAACACCCATCGACAGTTGCGCAGCATCCCGAACCAGGTGCAGCGCAAGCTGGGTACTGGCGTTTTGCACCATACCTAATTCGCTGTAAGGCAGGAAATTTTGCACAAACACTTTTTCTTCATAAGGGGCAAGCCAGGTGAAATCTGGCTGATTATCGGTAAACACCCCTGTCATCAATTCAATGTACGGACCATTGTCATCGGTCAGATTGCGATCCCAGGCAACGCCAAAATCACCGTATCCCCATGTCCACTGCTTTTTCCCCGGAGAAACATGGTGATCGGCTACGTGAAGCAACCCGCCACGCTCGCCATGGTGCCAGGCGCCAACAAAATCATAATTCGACTTTTCCGCCATGTAGGACGTGGGGACCGGGACGTTTTTATAGCGGGAAATATCGACACCAGCGGAGTAGTCCACTTTGTAATAGGTGCCGCTGGCGATCGGAAAGGCGGAAACATCACGTTTACCGTGGTCGAATACAGCCGTGACATCCGGAGGGAAGACGCTCTGATGGTCATCGCCGCCTTTGACCGCCGGATTAGCCCACCATAAAAAGTGACGCGGAGTCGCATTGCCATTGAAAACTTTACCGGTGATTTCGATCAAGGCACGATCCGGCCAGAGCGTAAATCCGGTCATGACCTGTAGGCCGCGCATGGGCTCCACTTCCCCCATCCACACGGTCTGTTCGCCATGCTCGCCTGCCTGCTGAGTGAAGTCTACCGGCATAAACGTGGTGGGACGGTGATGCTGCGGCCAGTTAAATTCGATACCGCCAGAAATCCAGGGCCCCAGCAATCCAACCAGGGCAGGTTTCACGACTTCGTTGTAATAGACAAAATCGCGTTGCTGCACTTTGTCATATGCGCGATGAATGCGCCCACCTAACTCCGGCAGCAACATGATGCGAATAAAATCATTCTCCATCCATACTGCGTGGTATTCGCGCATCTCACGTTGTCCGGTCAACGTATCAATGACGCCATAAGGGTAAACCGCGCCAGACGATCCTTGATAAACACGATTTTCCAAAAACATCGGGTTAGTATCTTCTTCGCCGGTGGTCCACGTAGGGAGTGAGATCGTTTCCTGCCAGACCTTGACTGAACCGTACATGCGTTTCTCCACTAAATGAAATAAAGTAAAAAAGAGAATACGGTGAGTTTATAGCGCCAGTTCGCTGCTAAAATACGCAACGTTCACGCAATACAGTTAAGGGAGTTAAGTATATGTTGCGATTGGGTCTCAATAATGCGCGGGTCCGCCAGGCTAACAAGGCACTGTTTTTGTCACATTTATGGCGAGAAAAACAGCTCAGTAAATCGCAACTCGCCCAACGAACCGGCTTGTCGATTCCGGCCGTCAGTAACATTCTGGAAGAGTTGCTGGACGAAGGACGCATCAGCCACTCTCTCGAAAATATGAGTGCCCGTGGACTTAACAGCGGCAGCTATCAAATTCCGCAGCAGGGCGCGTGGACCCTGTGCATGACAATTTCACCCACCAGCATTGAGTGCCAGCTTGCCGACTCGCGGTTACTGGCGGTGGGCGAACATCAGCACATTTCGGTTGACGCCCCTGAACCCCAGGCGCTGCTCAAGGCGATTGCGGAGTGCTGGCGATACTATCGACAGCAGCATCCGACACAACAGATCAACCTGGCGCTGGGTGTGCATGGGCAGGTCGATCCGGTCACTGGCGTGTCGCAAACCATGCCCCAGGCGCGATGGAAAACGCCAATCGAAATAAAGTATTTGCTGGAAGAACAACTGGGTGTACAGGTGCGGCTGGATAATGACTGCGTCATGCTCGCGCTGGCGGAGAAATGGCAAAACCGCACCACACACCAGGATTTCTGCGTCATTAACGTCGATTATGGCATCGGTTCATCGTTCGTCATTAACGATCAGATCTACCGGGGTAACTTGTACGGTAGCGGGCAAATTGGACACACCATTGTGAATCCTGACGGTATCGCCTGCGATTGCGGTCGCTACGGTTGTCTGGAAACGGTCGCTTCATTAAGTGCGTTGAAAAAACAGGCCCGGGTCTGGCTGAAAACACAACCTGGCGCAGAATTGTCTCCGGACCAGCTAACAACAGCGGCACTTATTCGCGCCTGGGAGCGCGGCGACGTCCAGGTACAGGCATGGGTGGAGAGTGCCGCTAATGCGATTGGTCTGAGCCTGTATAACTTCCTGAACATTCTTAATATCAATCAGATATGGATTTACGGACGCAGCTGCGCGTTCGGTGAAAACTGGCTGAACACGATCATTCGCCAGACCGGATTTAACCCCTTTGATCGTGACGACGGGCCCAGCGCAAAAGCGACACACATCGGTTTTGGTCAGCTCAGTCGCCCCCAACAAATTTTGGGAATCGGCTATTTGTACGTTGAGTCACAGCTTAACGATCTGTGAGTACTGACGATTCTGGAGGCCAGAGAATCGGCTGGCGGTACATCCGCGCAGTTCAGGAACAATAGATGTCAGAACTGACACCGAGACATTAAATGCAAAAAGGCCGCTTGCGCGGCCTTTGGTATTTCTGAGAGCAGAATTACGCGTAAACAGGGAAACGTGCGCAGATATCCAGCACTTTACCTTTGATACGTTCGATAACCGCTTCGTCGTTGATGTTGTCCAGCACGTCACACATCCAGCCAGCCAGCTCTTTCACTTCCGCTTCTTTAAAGCCGCGGCGAGTCACAGCCGGGGAACCGATACGGATACCGGAAGTCACGAACGGGCTCTTCGGATCGTTTGGTACGCTGTTTTTGTTGACGGTGATGTTGGCGCGACCCAGGGCTGCGTCCGCTTCTTTACCGGTCAGGTTTTTGTCGACCAGATCCAGCAGGAACAGGTGGTTCTCAGTACCGCCAGACACTACTTTGTAGCCACGGTTCAGGAACACTTCCACCATCGCTTTGGCGTTTTTCGCTACCTGCTGCTGGTAGGTTTTGAACTCAGGCTCCATCGCCTCTTTCAGCGCCACGGCTTTCGCCGCGATAACGTGCATCAGCGGGCCGCCCTGAGCGCTTGGGAAGACGGCAGAGTTCAGTTTTTTGTACAGCTCTTCGCTGCCGTCTTTCGCCAGGATCAGTCCACCGCGCGGGCCAGCCAGCGTTTTGTGGGTGGTGGTGGTGACAACGTGAGCGTGTGGAACCGGGTTCGGGTAAACGCCAGCGGCAATCAGACCCGCGACGTGAGCCATGTCGACGAACAGGTACGCGCCAACGCTGTCGGCGATTTCACGCATTTTTGCCCAGTCAACGATACCGGAATAGGCAGAGAAGCCGCCGATAATCATTTTTGGTTTGTGGGCCTGAGCCTGCTTCGCCATGTCGGCGTAGTCAATTTTACCGGACTCATCGATGCCGTAAGGCACGATGTTATACAGTTTACCGGAGAAGTTAACCGGAGAACCGTGAGTCAGGTGACCGCCCTGCGCCAGGTTCATCCCCAGCACGGTATCGCCCGGCTGCAGCAGCGCGGTGTAGACCGCGAAGTTCGCCTGAGAGCCAGAGTGCGGCTGGACGTTAGCGTAATCTGCGCCAAACAGTTCTTTCGCGCGGTCGATCGCCAGTTGCTCGACGACATCCACATATTCGCAACCGCCGTAGTAGCGTTTACCCGGATATCCTTCAGCATATTTGTTGGTCAGCTGAGAACCCTGCGCTTGCATGACGCGCGGACTGGTGTAGTTTTCGGAGGCGATCAGTTCGATATGCTCTTCCTGACGTACTTTTTCCTGCTCCATAGCCTGCCACAGTTCGGCATCATAATCGGCAATGTTCATTTCACGCTTTAACATCCGCATCTCCTGACTCAGCTAACGATAAAATTTGGCCTTAAAAGGCAGTCCCGTTGGACAACGACCAACAGTATAACTGAATCATCCGTTGATAACAGGTCTTGACAAAGGATTTTACGCAAACGATTACCTTCAAGCAGCACAAGGCTTTGCCGAATTAAGGTCTTACGGATTTTAGCGGAATTCTTTTCAGGTTTGTGATGCAGACTTTTCATTTTGTAACGTTACAAACGCAAAATCACAAAGAACCATTTACAATGCAGGGGTATTTTTATAAGATGCATTTGATATGCATCATTAAAAATTTAATTAAAAGGAAGCCCGCATGCTTGACGCTCAAACTATCGCCACTGTAAAAGCCACCATTCCCCTGCTGGTTGAAACGGGTCCTAAACTGACCGCCCATTTCTACGATCGCATGTTTACGCATAATCCTGAACTCAAAGAAATTTTTAACATGAGTAATCAGCGCAATGGCGATCAACGCGAAGCGTTGTTTAATGCGATTGCCGCGTATGCCAGCAATATTGAAAACCTGGCAGCCCTGCTGCCTGCGGTCGAGAAAATTGCGCAGAAGCACACCAGTTTCCAGATCAAACCAGAGCAATACAACATCGTGGGTGCCCATCTGCTGGCCACGCTGGACGAGATGTTTAGCCCGGGTCAGGAGGTGCTGGACGCGTGGGGAAAAGCCTACGGTGTCCTGGCTAACGTCTTTATCAATCGCGAAGCGCAAATCTACAGCGAGAACGCAGGCAAAACCGGCGGCTGGGAAGGGACGCGTCCGTTCCGTATCGTGAATAAAACGCCGCGTAGCGCGCTGATTACCAGTTTTGAGTTCGAGCCTGTCGATGGCGGCGCCGTCGCAGAGTACCATCCTGGGCAATATCTGGGGGTCTGGCTGAAACCGGAAGGTTTCCCGCATCAGGAGATTCGTCAGTATTCACTGACCCGCAAGCCGGATGGCAAAGGCTATCGTATTGCCGTTAAACGCGAAGATGGCGGCCAGGTTTCAACCTGGCTGCACAACCATGCAAACGTGGGCGACGTGGTGCATTTAGCGGCCCCGGCGGGGGATTTCTTTATGGCCGTTGCCAACGATACCCCTGTTTCTCTGATTTCCGCAGGCGTCGGGCAGACGCCAATGCTGGCGATGCTGGACACGCTGGCGAAATCGCATCACACCGCACAGGTGAACTGGTTCCACGCGGCGGAAAATGGCGACGTACATGCCTTTGCCGATGAAGTGAATGAACTGGGCAAAACGCTGCCGCGCTTTACCGCACATACCTGGTATCGTGAACCGACCACAGACGATCGCACCAAAGGCGGATTCGATAGCGTGGGTCTGATGGATTTAAACAAACTGGAAGGCGCAATCAGCGATCCGTCAATGCAGTTTTATCTCTGCGGTCCGGTCGGCTTTATGCAATTTGCCGCGAAGCAGCTGGTGAATCTCGGTGTGAAAAACGAAAACATTCATTACGAATGTTTCGGCCCGCATAAGGTGCTGTAACAATAAGATGCCCTCTCGTCAGAGAGGGCATTGAAATTAAATCGCCGCGTCGTCTTCTTCGCCAGTACGAATACGGATCACGCGAGCTACGTCAAAGACGAAGATCTTACCGTCGCCGATTTTACCCGTCTGTGCAGTACGAATAATGGTGTCGACGCAGGTGTCCACGATGTCGTCGGTCACCACAATTTCAATTTTCACCTTCGGCAGAAAATCCACCATATATTCCGCGCCACGGTACAGCTCGGTATGGCCTTTCTGGCGGCCAAAACCTTTCACTTCCGTAACCGTCATACCGGTGATACCCACCTCTGCCAACGCCTCACGGACATCGTCCAGCTTGAAGGGTTTAATAATCGCATCAATCTTTTTCATGCTATTCCTTGAAAAGGTCGCCTGTCTTTTGATCGGGTTACCGTACCACAATTCACGTTACTTTACGGCATCAAAACTACTCTTTGAAGTCGTTTGCATCCAGCTCGTGACGGGAGAGTAATTTATAGAATTCAGTCCTGTTGCGCCCAGCCATTCTCGCTGCATGGGTCACATTGCCTTTGGTGATTTGCAGCAGTTTTCGCAGATAGTTAAGCTCAAACTGGTTACGTGCTTCAACGAAGGTTGGCAGCGCCGTATTCTCCCCTTCCAGCGCCTGCTCCACCAGCGCATCACTGATCACCGGCGAAGAGGTGAGCGCCACGCATTGTTCGATAACGTTCACCAGTTGACGGACGTTCCCCGGCCACCCTGCCGTCATCAGCCGTTTCATCGCATCCGTTGAAAAAGCGCGTACGAACGGTTTATGCCGCTCTGCCGACTGACGCAGCAGATAATTCGCCAGCAGTGGAATGTCCTCCGCACGCTCGGCCAGCGCGGGAATTTTCAGACTCACCACGTTCAGGCGATAGTATAAATCCTCACGGAATTCGCCCCGCGTCATCGCTTTGGGCAGGTCACGGTGAGTAGCAGAGATGATCCGCACATCAATGTCGATATCGCGATTGCTGCCGAGCGGCCTGACTTTGCGCTCCTGCAGGACACGCAGCAGTTTGACCTGTAGCGGTGCGGGCATGTCACCAATCTCATCCAGAAATAGCGTGCCGCCTTCTGCCGCCTGAAACAGCCCTTCGCGATTGCTTACCGCGCCGGTAAATGCTCCGCGTGCGTGACCAAACAATTCAGACTCCAGCAACTGCTCCGGCAATGCGCCGCAGTTAATCGCAATAAACGGTTTGCTGCTGCGCGGACTGGCGTTATGGATAGCCTGCGCAAAGATCTCTTTCCCGGTACCGCTTTGCCCGTTAATCAGGACGCTGACGTCCGACTGCGCCACCATGCGCGCCTGCTCCAGCACACGCAGCATTAACGGGCTACGGGTGACGATAGATTCACGCCAGCTATCATCTGTCGCGGGAGCCGACTGCTCCAGCGCTTCGTCGATTGCCTTATACAACGCGTCTTTGTCTACCGGCTTGGTCAGAAAGCTGAAAACACCTTGCTGAGTTGCGGCTACCGCATCGGGAATCGAACCGTGCGCGGTCAAAATAATGACCGGCATACCCGGCTGTACTTTCTGGATCTCAACAAACAGCTGCATACCGTCCATTTCGTCCATGCGCAGGTCGCTTATCACCAAATCTACTTTTTCACGATTCAGTACGCGCAGCCCTTCCTGGCCGCTTTCTGCCGTGACGACACTGTAACCTTCGCTGGTCAGTCGCATCCCGAGCAGTTTTAACAGGCCCGGATCGTCATCCACGAGCAGTAAATGCGCCGGTTTGCGGCTGATCATGGCGTTACCTCATCTTGTGATGACGCTGGCGTCGTTTCGTCAGGTTTGTCGTTACCGCGCGTCGCGTCAGGATTGTAGTTACCGGCGGGTTTACGCGTGGAAAGCTGGCGCTCAATATCGGTCAAATTCTCCAGCTTGCGGGTGGTGAGATCGAGCTGAGCCTGTAAATGCTGATGCTGCTGACGCAACGTATCGAGATCGCTGTCTGTCGTTTGCTGAAGCTTACTGTAACGCTGCCGCTCTTCGGCAAGCTGTAATTGCAACATCTGCCCATCGCGCCAGAGTTGATAAAGAGGGCGAACCTGGGCGGGGATCTGTGAACTCAGGGCATCCAGTTGGGTAACGGCAACGCGCCGCTCAATGGGCGATATTTTGGCATCCGCCAGTAAAATCCCACGCTTAAAGGCACTCTGCCAGGTGTCATCTTCAAGCGCGCGCGCCTCGTTACGCGACTGAATCGGCAGCAGACGATCGGCGCAGTCAACTGCCCGCAGCCAGTAAAGCGGATTGCTCTCCGTGGACTTCCCTTGTAATGACCAAATGTCAGCACACTCGGTAGAAAGGTAATCCGCCAGTTGATAAGGCGGGATTTTTTCCTGAGATGGATCGCCGACGAGATGTTTAGCCGCGTGCGGGGCACACCCCATCAGCGCCAGACACGGCACGCTCGCGAATAACATCCGTCGGGAAAAAAGTCGTTTAAACACTCGAACAAAAACGTGTGGCATACTCACCAGACTTAGCTTCATTTTTAATGGTTTTTCGATGCAGATAGCGGCAGCTCTATGCGGAAACACACCTCTTGCGCATTCTCATCGACCAGATAAAGTTCTCCCTGCATACGACGGATACAGTCCCTGGCGATGCTTAATCCCAGCCCGCTGCCCTTCACAGCCCCTTTTCTCTGATGGCTCCCCTGGAAAAACGGCTCGAAAATCATGGCTCTTTCTGTTTCTGGAATCGGGGTGCCGGTATTTGTGACGTCAATATGTACCGTGGCACCCTGCAGACGGCTACTGATACAAATGTTACCGGATTCAGCACCATAGTGCACCGCATTGGAGTAAAGATTGTCCAGCACGCTCATCAATAGCATCGGCTCCGCCAGGCACGTATTCGCATCCAGTCTGACGTCGGTATGCATCATTTTAGCGCGGGCTGGCAAACTGTGAGCGGAAACCACCATATCGACCAGCGGTTCAATCTCAACGCTTTCCAGTTCAATGGCGCTATCTGCCAGTTTTCTGTTGTAATCAAGCAGTTGCTCAATCAACTTCTGTAAGTTACGGCTGCTGTTGTCGAGAATGCCGACCACCTCTTTTTGCTCAGGCGTCAGCGGCCCCACAACCTGATCGGCCAACAGCTCTGTTCCCTCGCGCATACTGGCCAGCGGCGTTTTCAGTTCATGTGAGAGATGGCGTAAAAATTGGTGACGTTGTGATTCAAGCCAGGACAAACGCTCGCTCAACCAGATAATACGTTGGCCCACTGAGCGTAGTTCACGGGGACCGGTAAACGAAACGGCATTCCCCAGCGAACGCCCTTCCCCTAGCCGATTAATCATCCGCTCAATCCCTTTTACCGGCCCAATGATCATACGGGTGAAGAGCAGCACCATGGCCAGGCTGACCAGAAACAGCACCAGCGCCTGCCAGCCAAAGAACTGTCCGCGCTCGGCAATTTCCTGCTGAAGCTGTTGACCGCGAGAGAAAATAACGGTTCGCGTCGCCTGCACCATCTCGGTGTTGGCGTGAGCAAACGCTTCCAGGCTTGCCGCTGCCGCCGCATCCGGACCGCTGTTTGTACAGCGTAGTTGGGTAAGCGCGTTCAGATCCTGACGCAATGCCTGATAAAGCTTGTCATCCGGCAGTACGCCGGCATGCGCGTCCAGCATTTCACTGTAGCGCTTTCGTTGGCCGTGATAGACCTTCGCAAGCGTAGGATCGTCCAGCACACAGTACTGACGATAGCTGCGTTCCATCCCGAGCGCCGCATTGGTCATCGCCTCGCTACGACGAGCATCAATCAGGGTTGTGCGGTTGGTTAACGCCGCCTGCGCACTCAGGGCATTGAGACTTTGCCATGCCTGCCATGCCAGCACCAATAAAGGAAGCAGGATCAGCAGGAATGCCAGCATAACCAATTGGCGTAATGACCGGGGAAATACAGACCAGCGCTTCAAAGCGTTACTCTCATCGGAGACGAATAGAAGGATGCTAACTGAGGGAAACCTCAGATACAACAAAGCCGGGCTTAACCCGGCTCTGTTATGGAATAAGGCGGTGCCTAACTCGACGTTTCGCCCGATGGTTGATAAAGCAGCGCTATTATCAGATGTTGGACGGCAGGCACCTTGTTGTGCGTCATTCGAAGTTTATGTAGCACGTCCCGAAGGGGCTGACATAAGAAGGTGAATGAGCCACTGCTTAGTATTATGCAGAAACCATGCCAATAGTTAAAGCATTATATTAACATCATGATTTTATTTAACTTTATGACAAAAAAGCAGCAAAGCCAAAGTGAGTAAGATTTCGCCTTTATGTCGTCAAAAAGAGACACCAAATCTCAAACTCAGCACACTCTATAAAAATCAATCAATTAAACGTCTCCTTTTGGAGACACCGCAATCTACCCTTTGTCGTGATTCCCCGACAAAAAGCGTCCACGGTTGGCTATTTCGTTTTATCCGGCCTGCCATTTAGCTGGCCCGGTAAGCATCAGGCTACCGGGCCTTTCGCAGGTGTTGATTAACCTAACTGCTTACGCGCGTTACGGAAGATGCGCATCCACGGGCTGTCCTCGCCCCAGTTTTCCGGATGCCAGGAGTTGCTCACCGTGCGGAAAACGCGCTCCGGATGCGGCATCATGATGGTCACGCGGCCATTTTCAGTGGTCACCGCCGTAATCCCGTTCGGCGAGCCGTTCGGGTTCGCCGGGTAGGTTTCGGTCACTTTGCCGAAGTTATCGACATAGCGCAGCGCCACCAGACCTTTGCTCTCAAGCTGAGCCAAATGCGCACCATCACGCACTTCCACACGCCCTTCCCCATGAGAAACCGCAATCGGCATCTGTGAGCCCACCATTCCCTGCAGTAACAGAGATGGGCTTTGGGTCACTTCTACCAAACTAAAGCGCGCTTCAAAACGGTCGGAATGGTTACGCACAAAGCGCGGCCACAGATCGCTGCCTGGGATCAGCTCACGCAGATTGGACATCATCTGGCAGCCATTACACACGCCAAGCGCCAGCGTTTGCGGACGGTGGAAGAAGGTTTCAAACGCATCACGCACGCGGTTGTTAAAGAGGATCGATTTCGCCCAACCTTCACCCGCCCCCAGCACGTCGCCGTAAGAGAAGCCGCCACACGCCACCAGCGCCTGGAAGTCATCAAGACCAGTGCGCCCCGCCAGCAAGTCACTCATGTGTACATCGATTGCATCAAAGCCCGCACGGTGGAAAGCAGCTGCCATTTCCACATGCGAGTTGACGCCCTGTTCGCGCAGCACCGCGACTTTTGGACGTGCGCCGGTCGCGATGTATGGCGCAGCGATATCTTCGCTGATATCAAACGACAGCTTCACATTAAGGCCAGGATCGGCATCGTTGGTTTTCGCCTGATGTTCCTGATCGGCACATTCAGGGTTGTCTCGCAGACGCTGCATTTGCCACGTGGTTTCAGCCCACCAGGTACGCAAGGTGGTACGGCTTTCGCTGAAGACAACCTGGCCATCCGCTTCGATAACAAAACGGTCACCGGAAACGGCCTGACCTAACGCGTGAACGCAGTCGCCAAGACCATGTTGCGCCAACACGGTTTCGACGGCCTGACGATCCGCCGCACGAACCTGAATGACGGCCCCCAGCTCTTCGTTAAACAGCGCCGCCAGACGATCGTCGCCCAGGGCAGTGATATCCGCCCGAATGCCGCAGTGACCGGTAAAGGCCATCTCAGCCAGCGTCACCAACAAACCGCCATCAGAACGGTCGTGGTAAGCCAGCAGTTTGCGCTGCGCCACCAGCGCCTGCATCGCATCATAAAAGCCTTTCAGCTGCGCGACGTCACGCACGTCTGCCGGTTTGTCGCCAAGCTGACGGTAAACCTGCGCCAGCGCTGTTGCCCCCAGCGCGTTATGGCCCTTGCCAAGGTCAATCAGCAGCAGGGCGTTATCTTCCGTGGAGAGCTGCGGCGTGATGGTGTGACGGACGTCTTCCACGCGGGCAAACGCGGTGATCACCAGCGATAATGGAGAGGTCATCTCGCGCTGCTCGCTGCCTTCCTGCCAGCGGGTTTTCATCGACATAGAGTCTTTGCCCACCGGAATGGTCAGATCCAACGCCGGACAGAGTTCTTCACCCACCGCTTTTACAGCTTCATACAAGCCGGCATCTTCGCCCGGGTGGCCTGCTGCCGCCATCCAGTTTGCAGACAGTTTGATACGTTTGATATCACCAATCTGCGTCGCCGCGATGTTGGTGAGCGCTTCCCCAACCGCCAGACGGGCGGACGCGGAGAAATCCAGCAACGCGACCGGCGCACGTTCGCCCAGCGACATGGCTTCGCCGTAGTAGCTGTCAAGGCTCGCGGTGGTAACCGCACAGTTCGCCACCGGAACCTGCCACGGGCCAACCATCTGATCGCGCGCCACCATACCGGTGACGGTACGGTCTCCGATGGTGACGAGGAACGTTTTTTCCGCCACTGCAGGTAAATGCAGTACGCGGTTGACCGCATCGGCAACGGTAATATCACGACGATCCAGCGCGTCGCCTTTTGCTTGCAGCCGCTGCACATCGCGAGTCATTTTCGGCGTTTTGCCCAACAGAACATCCAGCGGCAGATCGATAGGCTGATTATCGAAATGACGGTCATTCATCGAAAGATGCTGTTCTTCGGTCGCTTCACCGATCACGGCGTACGGCGCGCGCTCACGCTTGCAGAGCGCATCAAACAGCGGCAACTGGTCAGCGGCAACCGCCAGAACATAACGTTCCTGGGATTCGTTACACCAGATTTCCAGCGGGCTCATACCCGGCTCGTCGCTGAGGATGTCACGCAGTTCAAATTTGCCGCCGCGCCCGCCGTCGCTCACCAGCTCCGGCATCGCGTTTGAGAGACCGCCCGCGCCCACGTCGTGGATAAACAGGATCGGGTTAGCGTCGCCCAACTGCCAGCAACGGTCGATAACCTCCTGGCAGCGACGTTCCATCTCCGGGTTGTCGCGCTGTACGGAAGCGAAGTCCAGATCGGCATCGGACTGGCCGGACGCCATAGAAGACGCCGCGCCGCCACCAAGACCGATGTTCATCGCCGGACCACCGAGCACGATCAGCTTCGCGCCAACGACGATCTCGCCTTTCTGTACGTGATCGGCGCGGATGTTGCCGATCCCGCCCGCCAGCATGATCGGTTTGTGATAGCCGCGTAGCTCTTCGCCGTTGTGGCTATTCACTTTCTCTTCATACGTACGGAAGTAACCGTTCAGCGCCGGACGACCAAATTCGTTGTTAAATGCGGCGCCGCCCAGCGGGCCTTCGGTCATGATGTCCAGCGCGGTAACAATACGCTCCGGCTTACCGAAATCTTCTTCCCACGGCTGTTCAAAGCCCGGAATACGCAGGTTAGAAACGGAGAAACCAACCAGACCGGCTTTCGGCTTCGCACCGCGCCCGGTCGCGCCTTCGTCACGAATCTCGCCACCGGAACCGGTCGCAGCACCTGGCCACGGCGAAATTGCGGTCGGGTGGTTGTGGGTTTCGACTTTCATCAGGATGTGTGTTGGCTCCTGATGGAAGTCATAACGACCCGTTTCATGGTCGGCAAAGTAGCGCCCCACTTCAGAACCTTCCATTACCGCCGCGTTATCTTTATAGGCAGAAAGCACGTGGTCCGGCGTAGTCTCGAAGGTGTTTTTAATCATCTTGAAAAGCGACTTCGGCTGCTGTTCGCCATCAATAACCCAGTCGGCGTTGAAAATCTTGTGACGGCAGTGTTCGGAGTTCGCCTGGGCGAACATATACAGCTCAATGTCGTTTGGATTGCGGCCCAGATTGCTGAAGGCAGTATGCAGATAATCAATTTCGTCATCCGCCAGCGCCAGGCCCAGACGCAGGTTAGCGTTAATCAGTGCCTGACGACCTTCGCCCAGCACATCAACGCTGGCAACCGGTGCCGGTTGGTGGTGAACAAACAGTTTTTCTGCGTCGTTCAACGAGGAGAAAATCGTCTCCATCATGCGGTCGTGCAGTTCAGCGGCAACGCTTTGCCACTGCTCAGCGGTGAGCGGCTCAGCGTCAACGTACCAGGCAATGCCACGTTCCAGACGGCTCACCTGTTGCAGGCCACAGTTGTGTGCAATATCCGTTGCTTTGGAAGACCAGGGAGAGATGGTGCCAGGACGAGGGGTAACTAACAGCAGTTTTCCCTCCGGGGTATGGCTGCGTAAGCTCGGGCCATACTTCAGCAAACGGGCAAGCTGCGCATGCTCATCATCGTTCAGCGGCGCATTCAGGCAGGCAAAATGGACATACTCAGCGTAAATATTGTTGACCTGGAGGTTGGCAGCCTGAAAACGCGCCAGCAGTTTGTTAATACGGAATGCAGACAGTGCAGGCGAACCACGCAGAATTTCCATCATAAGTCTCTCGTCTTCTAAGCTTTCGGTGTGCCCAAGTGGGGAAACGGGCGCCATTATAAAGAATCTGGCGCGCTGACGAAACCGTTTGCGTGGAAATAAAATCACCGCCGTTTCTTATCATCCGATGCGCCACTGATTCCGAATTAGTTGCCAACTGGCGTATTGTTACGCAAAATGCCGCACATCAATGACTCACACTGGCTTTAATCACTACATTTTCAGGCTGAGAAACCGCACGATCCAGAGAATTAACTAATTGAAAAAATTAAAGATTAATTATCTGTTCATCGGCATACTGACGCTGCTGTTGGCAGCGGCCCTCTGGCCATCAATCCCCTGGTTCGGTAAAGCCGATAATCGTATCGCCGCCATTCAGGCGCGGGGAGAGCTGCGCGTCAGTACCATTGACTCACCGCTAACCTACTCAACCCTCAATGGAAAAAAGTACGGTCTGGATTATGAGCTGGCGCAGCTGTTCGCCAACTACTTAGGCGTAAAGCTGAAGGTCACCGTACGTCAGAACATCAGCCAGTTGTTTGACGATCTGGACAGTGGCAAGGCCGACCTGCTGGCCGCAGGTCTGGTCTATAACAGCGAACGCGTGAAAAACTACCAATCGGGTCCAACGTACTATTCTGTTTCTCAGCAAGTGGTCTATCGGGTCGGACAATATCGCCCGCGAACGCTTGCCACCGTGAATGAAAACCAACTCACCATTGCGCCAAGTCATGTGGTCCTGAATGACCTACGCACCCTGAAAGAGACAAAGTTCCCCGAACTCAGCTGGAAAGTCGATGACAAAAAGGGCACGACGGAACTGATGGAAGCGGTGATCAGTGGCGAACTGGAGTACACCATCGCAGACTCGGTGGCCATCAGCTTGTTCCAGCGCGTACACCCTGAGCTGGCCGTTGCGCTGGATGTCACCGATGAGCAACCGGTCACCTGGTTCAGCCAACTGGATGATGACAACACGCTCTCGGCAGCCCTGCTCGATTTTTTTAACACCATTAATGAAGACGGTTCTCTGGCGCGACTGGAAGAAAAATATTTGGGTCACGGCGGCGACTTTGATTACGTTGATACCCGCACCTTCTTACGCGCTGTAGATAACGTGCTGCCAGAGCTGAAACCGCTATTTCAGAAGTATGCGCAGGAGATTGACTGGCGTTTACTGGCGGCTATCGCGTATCAGGAATCCCACTGGGATGCGCAGGCCACCTCGCCAACCGGCGTCCGCGGCATGATGATGCTCACCAGAAATACCGCCCAGAGTCTGGGATTGACCGACAGGACCGACGCCGAACAGAGCATCAGCGGCGGCGCGCGTTATCTACAGGACATGATGAGCAAAGTCCCTGATACCGTCCCCGAAGAAGAGCGTATCTGGTTTGCGCTCATCGCTTACAATATGGGCTATGCGCACATGCTTGACGCCCGGGCGTTAACGGTAAAAACCAAAGGGAATCCGGACAGTTGGACCGATGTAAAACAGCGCTTGCCGCTGCTCAGCCAGAAACCGTATTACAGCAAGTTGACCTACGGCTATGCGCGCGGGCACGAAGCTTACGCCTATGTGGAAAATATTCGAAAGTATCAGATAAGCCTGGTCGGCTATCTGCAGGAGAAAGAGAAACAGGCCGCAGAAACACTGAAACTGGCGCAGGACTACCCGGCGGTGTCTGCGGCGGAGTTTGGTAAAGAGAGGCTCTCCCTCTCCTCGTTTTTGTCGCAGTCGTCTTCGGCCTACCTGACGCCTTCGCCGACATTACTGTTACCGCCGAAGGAAAAAGAAAAAGAGTAACGCGACGTTTATTCAGGCGTCGCCGATGACTTTTTCAGTGCTTTGATCTCCTGACGACGCATGCGGAAAAAATCGCTCAGCAGCGTCGCACATTCATCACGCAAGATGCCCTCGGTGATTTCCACCCGGTGATTCATACCCGGGTGATGCAAGACATCCATCAGCGAGCCTGCCGCGCCCGTTTTTGCATCACGCGCGCCAAAAACAACCCGACCAATCCGACTGTGGACCATCGCGCCCGCACACATGACGCACGGTTCCAGCGTGACGTACAGCGTGGTGTCCAGCAAACGGTAGTTTTGCAGCACCATCCCCCCTTGTCGTAACGCCATAATTTCCGCATGCGCAGTGGGATCGTGATGACCGATCGGCCGATTCCACCCTTCACCGATGACGCGATTGTTGTGCACCAATACCGCACCCACCGGCACTTCACGTTCGTCCCAGGCGCGCTTCGCCAGCGTCAACGCATGACGCATCCAGTATTCGTGGCTAAATTCGACTTCAGACAAAGGGAAACTCCAGTAATAAAAGCGGGCGCATTATACACAGACGCTCTGCTTTGCACTATTCCAGTTGCTGGAGCTCACCGCGTGGCGTGACGCGCCAGCGATGCTGGCAAAAGTAGAGTAATGGGTTGTCCTGCTTGCTGTCGCTGTATCCGCTATACAGACGCAGCGGCGTGCCAATCTGCCGCTCAAGTTGCGCGACTTTTTCGTGCCCCAGGCAACGCAAGGTCAATACCCAGCCACCGTAGCCTCGCTGGATCTGACTGGCGATCAGGTTAACGCGCGGCAGCCACGGGGTATCAAAATAGACCTGCTCGACCAGCGATTGCGGCGAGCCGGTGATAAGCCAGATATCGGCATCAGAACTCAACAAATAGGTGGTGAGTCGTTCCTGCACAATCGGAAACGCGGTGACGTTATCCCGAAACCAACGCACGAAGTCAGCCTGACGCGCTTTCAGACGCGCTTCGCTGTGACCAAACGTACATCCCCACAACAGGAGACTCACGGGCCAGCGAGCGGCGCGCCCTTTTATCATCAACGCAATCGCAATGATCGGCAGTAAAGGCAGCACGAGCAGCACATTCAGCGGCTGGCGACGCAACAGATAACGCAGGAAACTGCCAAACATATCCTGTTGGTGCAACGTACCATCCAAATCAAAAAATACGACACGACGCTCGTGGCTGGTCAAACCCTGCACCTCTGGAAAGTTGAACTCTGAAGCCTGGTCAACGAGAACCTGGCGCTAACTGCTATTAAATAGCCTAACAGATAGAACATCACTTTTCCGGCAACAATCGTTAATGCGCACAGCGTGTCACATCAATGATAAACGGCTTACTCCCCGTCGCTGTATGCTCGTCTGTTTAGTTTTCTAATGCCGCCCGTAAAAATCCCTGGTGAGCCGACAGTTTTTCTCTGGCGGCTGCCGCGTCCAGCCCGGAGAGCGCCATCAGAATGGCCGGTTTGACGTCAAAATCGGTTTGTTTCAGAAGCGCCTCAGCGTCTTCTCGCGTAATCCCTGTCGCTTCCACCACCATGCGACACGCTCTGTCGATCAGTTTGACGTTGGTGGCCTTCATATCCACCATCAGGTTTTGATAGACCTTGCCGAATTTCACCATCGCGCCAGTGGAGATCATATTGAGCACCAGCTTTTGCGCAGTACCTGATTTCAGTCGCGTTGACCCCGTCAGCGCCTCGGGGCCGACCACCGGCGAAATCGCAATGTCCGCCTCACGTGCGATCGGAGAGTCCGGATTACAGGAAATCGCGACCGTGGTGCATCCTGTCTGGTTGGCATACTTCAAGCCACCAATCACGTAGGGTGTGCGACCTGATGCCGCCAGTCCAACCACCAGATCCTGCGCGGTCAGATTGAGCGCCTTCAAATCATCTTCCCCTAACTGCAGACTATCTTCGGCACCTTCAACCGCCTTCAACAACGCGCCGGGTCCCCCTGCAATTAATCCCACGACCAGCCCATGCGGCACGCCAAAAGTTGGCGGGCATTCAGACGCATCAAGCACTCCCAGCCTTCCACTGGTGCCAGCACCCATATAAATAATGCGCCCTCCTGCCTTTAACGCATTTGCAGCGGCATCGACTGCACGCGCTACCTCCGGCAGCGTCTCTTTTACTGCGAGCGCTACCTGCGTATCCTGTTGATTAAAACGATGAACCAGCTCAAGCGTGGATAAAGCATCGAGGTCCATAGTCTGTGGATTACGGGTTTCTGAAACTAACGCGCCGAGATTCATTTTTTCTCCTCAGGAATTTTTAATTCAAACTAATTGCCTATAATGGAATATTATATTCATTCAGGCGAGTGAAATTTGTGTCGCTGTCGCCATCACGTTTTCGCCAGGAGAGCCCATGAACTGTTTGGTCCGTATTCGTCAACGTTATCCCCATCTTGCCCAAAGCGACAAGAGGCTTGCGGATTATCTTCTTTCGCAACCGGATAACGCGCGGCATCTCAGTTCGCAGCAGCTTGCCGCCGAAGTGGGCATCAGTCAGTCCAGCGTGGTGAAATTCGCGCAAAAAATGGGGTTTAAAGGATTTCCGGCACTTAAACTGGCAATCAGCGAAGCGCTGGTGAGCAATCCGAATCCTCAGTCTGTTCCCGTCCACAACCTGATCCGTGGTGACGATCCTATGCGTCTGGTTGGCGAAAAACTGATTAAAGAAAATGTGGCGGCGATGCACGCTACGCTCGACGTCAACAGCGAAGAAAAGCTGATCGAGAGTGCGACGATGCTACGTCGCGCCCGCCGAATTGTCCTGACCGGGATTGGCGCTTCAGGCCTTGTTGCGCAAAACTTTGCCTGGAAGCTTATGAAGATAGGCTTTAATGCCGTCGTCGAACGCGATATGCACTCCTTGTTGGCGACGGTTCAGGCGCTCTCTTCAGAGGATCTGCTGCTGGCCATCTCCTACACGGGTGAACGCAGAGAGCTTAATCTGGCGGCAGATGAAACATTGTTGGTGGGAGGGAAAATCCTGGCCATCACCGGATTTACGCCTAACGCATTGCAGCAGCGCGCCACACATTGCCTGTATACGATTGCGGAGGAGCAGGCCACCCGTAGTGGGGCTATTTCATCCACGCATGCTCAAATGATGCTCACCGATGTGCTTTTTATGGCGTTGGTGCAACAGGATTTGGAACACGCTCCGGGACGTATCAGACACAGCGAGGCGCTGGTAAAAAAACTGGTCTGAGCAAAGAATGCGCGTATAATGCCCGCCCGATTTGTGATGTTTTGAGAGTATCCTGATGGCGCTGTTAATCACCAAAAAATGCATCAATTGCGATATGTGCGAACCGGAATGCCCAAACGAGGCCATTTCCATGGGCGATGCTATCTATGAGATTAACAGCGACAAGTGTACTGAATGCGTTGGTCATTACGACACGCCAACCTGTCAGAAAGTATGCCCGATCCCGAATACAATTCTGAAAGATCCGGCACACGTCGAAACGCAGGAGCAGTTGTGGGATAAGTTTGTCCTGATGCACCACGCGGACAAACTCTAAAACGGCCCTTGGTTAACTCTCGATAATCACCGTGGCGCAGGCGTAGTGTCGTTCATCGGCCAGCGTGACGTGCATACTGGCAACACCGAGGGTTTCCGCCAGCTTCAACGCCTCTCCCCACAACCGCAAACGCGGCTTGCCGAGTTCATCGTTAAACACTTCAAATTGGTTAAACGCCAGACCGTTGCGAATCCCGGTGCCGAAAGCTTTTGCCGCGGCCTCTTTTACCGCGAAACGTTTGGCGAGAAAACGCACCGGTTGTTGGTGCGTTTCCCAAATGGCCCATTCATTGTCGCTGAGCACTCTTCTTGCAAGACGATCGCCCGACCGCGAGATAACTGCCTCAATACGAGCAATCTCTACAATATCCGTGCCCAAACCCAGGATCGCCATTAGCCACGCGCTTCCAGCATCAGACGTTTCATTTCAGCAACCGCCTCTTTCAGGCCGCTCATCACCGCGCGTCCGATAATGGCATGACCGATATTCAGCTCGTGCATTTCCGGCAACGCCGCGATGGCTTTCACGTTGTGATACGTCAGGCCGTGACCCGCATTCACTTTCAGCCCCAGACCTGCCGCAAAGGTCGCCGCCCTGGCGATACGCGCCAGCTCCTGCGCCTGTTCAGCGTCGGTTTTGGCATCCGCGTAGCAGCCAGTATGAATTTCAATGTAGGGCGCCCCAACTTCTGCGGCGGCTTTGATCTGGGCTTCATCGGCATCAATGAACAATGATACGAGGATCCCTGCATCTGCCAGACGTTTACAGGCATCGCGCATTTTGTCACGCTGACCCGCCACATCCAGGCCGCCCTCGGTGGTCACTTCCTGGCGTTTTTCCGGCACCAGACAGCAAAAATGCGGCTTCGTCTCAACGGCAATCGCCAGCATCTCTTCCGTCACCGCCATCTCCAGGTTCATGCGGGTATCCAGCGTCTGGCGCAGAATACGCACGTCACGGTCAGTGATATGGCGGCGATCTTCACGCAGGTGCACGGTAATACCGTCGGCACCCGCCTGTTCGGCAATAAATGCAGCCTGTACCGGGTCCGGGTATGCGGTGCCACGCGCATTACGCAGAGTAGCAATGTGGTCAATGTTGACACCTAACAGTAATTCAGCCATGACAATCCTCGTTAATCGTTATTCGTTTTCACTGCGCGTTTTGGCATAAATTGCCGGAACAGCTCCCGGCTTTTTAACGGCTTACCACCAAGATACGGCTTTAGCGCCATACGGGTAAAGCGTTTCGCTGCGCGCAATGTATCAACATCAGGAAATTCTCTTGCTTCAAGCGCCTTCAGATGTCGTCCGGTGAAGGTGTTGTTATCAATCACCACGCTGGCGATAAACCCTTTCTCTTCACGATAGCGATACGTCATGGTGTCATCCACCAATTCACCGCTGCCTGCGCAATGCGTGAAGTCCACCCCATAACCCAGGTGACCGAGCAACGCAAGCTCAAAGCGACGCAGAGCGGGTTCGGGAGTCCCCGTGACACCTGCCAGTGTTTGTATACAGTTCAGATAATCAAAAAAGAGTTCAGAAAAGCGCGTCTCATACTCAAGCACACGAGAGATCAGTTCGTTGATGTAGAGACCACTGTAAAGCGTAATACCGCTGAGAGGGAGCGCCAGGGAGACGGCTTCTGCGCTGCGTAAGGTTTTCACCTCACCGCGACCGCCAAAGCGAAGCAGGAGCGGTGTGAAGGGCTGCAAAGCGCCTTTCAGATTAGAACGTTTGGAACGTGCGCCTTTGGCGACCAGACGCACGCGACCTGACTCTTCCGTGAAGACGTCCAGCATCAGGCTGGTTTCGCTCCACGGACGGCTGTGCAATACGAATGCGCGCTGCCAGCCTTCCATTATATTCTTCGTCTTACACGTCGTCGCCATAGCCGAGACTGCGCAGCGCGCGCTCGTCATCGGCCCAGCCGGATTTCACTTTCACCCACAGTTCCAGATGTACTGGCGCTTCAAACATGTCCTGCATATCTTTACGCGCTTCAATACCGATGGTTTTGATTTTGGCCCCTTTGTTGCCAATGACCATCTTCTTCTGCCCTTCACGCTCAACGAGGATCAGCCCATTGATGTCGTAGCCGCCGCGTTCGTTAGTAATGAAACGTTCAATCTCAACGGTAACGGAGTACGGCAGCTCAGCACCCAGAAAACGCATCAGTTTTTCACGGATGATTTCCGAAGCCATAAAGCGCTGGGAACGATCGGTGATGTAATCTTCCGGGAAGTGATGGATGGCCTCCGGCAGGTGTTTACGCACGATGCCCGCAACCGTATCCACGTTCATACCGGTTTCCGCAGACATCGGCACAATATCGAGGAAATTCATCTGGCTCGCCAGGAATTGCAGGTGCGGCAGTAAATCCGCTTTTTCCTGCACGTTATCCACTTTGTTGACTGCCAGGATAACCGGAGCTTTACCGTCGCGCAGTTTGTTCAGCACCATCTCATCGTCTGGCGTCCAGCGGGTGCCTTCTACAACGAAAATGATCAGTTCAACGTCGCCAATAGAGCTACTCGCCGCTTTGTTCATCAGGCGGTTAATGGCGCGTTTTTCTTCCATGTGCAAACCCGGGGTATCGACATAAATAGCCTGATACGCCCCTTCGGTATGGATACCGACAATGCGGTGACGTGTGGTTTGCGCCTTACGGGAAGTAATTGAAATCTTCTGCCCAAGCAGATTATTCAACAGGGTAGATTTGCCTACATTCGGGCGACCGACGATGGCAATAAATCCGCAATAGGTTGTATCGATGCTCATTCCAACTCCAGTTTTTTCAACGCCTGTTCGGCGGCAGCCTGCTCAGCCTTACGACGGCTTGAACCTGTGCCTACCACCGGTTCACTCAGGCCGCTGACCTGGCAGTGGATAGTAAATTCCTGATCATGCGCTTCACCACGCACCTGTACCACCAGATAAGACGGTAACGGCAGATGACGACCTTGCAAATATTCCTGCAAACGCGTTTTCGGATCTTTTTGTTTATCGCCCGGGCTAATTTCATCCAGACGGCTTTGATACCAGTTAAGGATCAGTTTCTCGACGGTCTGAATATCGCTGTCGAGGAATACGCCACCAATTAACGCTTCTACGGTATCGGCCAGAATA
Organism: Citrobacter sp. R56; assembly: GCF_016811995.1. GTDB lineage: Bacteria > Pseudomonadota > Gammaproteobacteria > Enterobacterales > Enterobacteriaceae > Citrobacter_D > Citrobacter_D enshiensis. Next base: position 1,227,510 of record NZ_CP069159.1, on the reverse strand, counting down.
GATTCACGACGGAAGCCGCCGCTTTTCAATTCACCCGGCCCCAAACGCAAGCATTCACCCAGATCAAACTCACGGGCTAATTCCGCAAGTGTGTTACCACGCACCAGCGTGGCGCGCATACGGCTCATATCCCCTTCGTCCACACGTGGGAAACGGTGATATAGCGCATTAGCGATGACAAAGCTCAAAATAGAGTCGCCTAAAAACTCTAAACGCTCGTTATGTTTGCTGCTGGCACTACGATGGGTTAATGCCTGCTGCAACAGCTCCTGATGAGTAAAAGTGTAGCCCAGCTTCCGTTGAAGCCGATTAATTACGATGGGGTTCATGCGATACCAATAAATGAATGCGTCAACAATCCAGCACACGAAACAGACCTGTATTTGAAACCAATGCTGTTTCGTGTGCCGTGGCGACCAGACGGCGCCAACCTTAAACTTCGGGGGAATATTCTATACACAACGACAAAGGATGTCGTTAGTCTGAGGGAATTTATCCAATAAATAATTCATGTTGTCGCCATTACGACGACAACATGAACATTTATCAGGAATTAATGAATACCGCCGATACGGCTTAAACGCACGCCGGTAGGCCATTCACCTTCTTGTTTATCAAAACTCATCCAGATCGCCGTCGCTTTACCGACCAGGTTTGCTTCCGGTACAAATCCCCAGTAACGGCTGTCCGCGCTGTTATCACGGTTATCACCCATCATGAAGTATTGTCCCGGCGGCACAATCCAGGTAGCCAGTTGCTGACCTGGCTGCTGGTAATACATCCCGACCTGATCCTGTGCGATTGGCACGGTCAGGATCCGGTGTGTTACCTCACCCAGCGTCTCTTTGCGCTCAGTCAGACGAATACCGTTATCTTTGGTTTCGTTCAACGGCACTTCAAAGAATCCACTGCTGGCTTCGCCTGCGTTACGACGGGCAAACGTCTGAACGAAATCGCTCGGCTGAACATTGGAATAGGTTACCGCCAGCGCATTTTCACATGCCTGGCCTGAACTGCACCCTGGCTGAATGGTGACTTCTTTCGCTACCGGATCGTACGAGACTTTATCACCCGGTAAACCGACAGCGCGTTTGATGTAATCCAGACGCGGATCTTCCGGGTATTTAAAGACCACGATATCGCCACGTTTAGGATGACCGGTTTCAATCAAGGTTTTCTGGTAAATCGGGTCTTTAATTCCATAGGCGAATTTTTCCACCAGAATAAAGTCACCGATTAACAGTGTCGGCATCATCGAACCTGACGGGATCTGGAAGGGTTCATAGATAAATGAACGCACAACCAGCACAATCGCCAGCACCGGAAACACCGACGCGCCGGTTTCCAGCCAGCCGGGCTTAGGTGCCACTTTTTTTAGCGTGGCTTTGTCCAGCGACTCATTGACAGCGGCCTGTGCCGCTGCCTGACGCTCCCGACGTTTTGGCGCGAAGATAAACTTATCCACGCACCATAAAATGCCCGTCACCAGTGTGGCAATCACCAGAATCAGGGCAAACATATTCGCCATGCCAACTCCTTAGGGTTATTTGCTGTCTTTACCGACATGCAGAATGGCGAGAAACGCTTCCTGAGGCAGCTCTACGTTACCGATCTGCTTCATTCGTTTTTTACCTTCTTTCTGCTTCTGCAGCAGTTTTTTCTTACGGCTGATATCACCGCCATAGCACTTCGCCAACACGTTCTTACGCAGCTGTTTCACCGTCGAGCGCGCAATAATGTGTGTCCCAATCGCGGCCTGGATAGCGATGTCAAACTGCTGGCGCGGGATGAGCTCTTTCATCTTCTCAACCAGATCTCGGCCACGGCTTTGCGAATTACCACGGTGAGTGATCAGCGCCAGCGCATCAACACGCTCGTTGTTAATCAACACGTCAACACGAACCATGTCCGATGCCTGGAAGCGTTTAAAGTTATAGTCCAGCGAAGCGTAGCCACGAGACGTTGACTTCAGACGGTCGAAGAAGTCGAGCACCACTTCCGCCATCGGGATTTCGTAGGTCAGCGCAACCTGGTTACCGTGGTATACCATGTTGGTCTGTACGCCACGCTTCTCGATACACAGCGTGATAACGTTGCCCAGGTAAGCCTGCGGCAGCAGCATGTGACATTCTGCGATCGGCTCGCGCAACTCATAAATGTTGTTCAGCGGCGGCAGTTTGGACGGGCTGTCGACATAGATAGTTTCTTTGCTGGTCGTTTCGACTTCGTAAACAACGGTCGGCGCGGTGGTGATCAGATCCAGATCGTATTCACGTTCCAGACGTTCCTGAATGATCTCCATGTGCAACAGCCCCAGGAAGCCACAGCGGAAGCCGAAGCCCAGCGCCGTTGAGCTTTCCGGCTCGTAGAACAGAGAAGCGTCGTTCAGGCTCAGTTTACCGAGCGCATCGCGGAAGTTTTCGTAATCGTCTGAACTGACCGGGAAAAGACCCGCATAAACCTGCGGTTTAACCTTTTTAAACCCTGGCAGCGCTTTCTCCGCCGGGTTACGCGCCTGCGTCAACGTATCGCCAACCGGTGCGCCGAGGATGTCTTTAATCGCACAAACCAGCCAACCTACCTCGCCGCATTTCAGCTCCGTACGGTCAACCTGTTTCGGCGTAAAGATGCCCAGACGGTCTGCGTTGTAGACCTGCCCGGTGCTCATCACTTTAATTTTGTCGCCTTTACGCATGGTGCCGTTTTTAATACGCACCAGCGAAACAACGCCAAGATAGTTATCGAACCAGGAGTCGATGATTAGCGCCTGCAGCGGGCCTTCCGGATCGCCTTCCGGCGGCGGAATATCACGCACCAGACGTTCCAGAACGTCGGTCACGCCCACGCCAGTTTTCGCCGAGCAGCGCACAGCGTCGGTGGCGTCGATGCCGACAATATCTTCAATCTCTTCTGCCACACGTTCAGGATCGGCGGCAGGTAAATCAATTTTGTTAAGGACCGGAACTACTTCCAGATCCATTTCCATGGCGGTATAGCAGTTCGCCAGGGTTTGTGCTTCTACGCCCTGTCCGGCGTCAACCACCAGCAATGCACCTTCACACGCCGCCAGTGAACGGGAAACTTCATAAGAGAAGTCAACGTGGCCTGGGGTGTCGATAAAGTTAAGCTGATAGGTTTCACCATCAGATGCTTTGAAATCGAGCGTCACGCTCTGCGCTTTGATCGTAATACCGCGCTCACGCTCAAGATCCATCGAGTCGAGAACCTGCGCTTCCATTTCACGGTCAGACAGGCCACCGCAGATCTGGATAATACGGTCAGACAGCGTCGATTTACCGTGGTCGATGTGAGCTATGATTGAAAAGTTACGTATGTTCTTCATATAGTGTAATTATTGTGCCTTACGCCTGGTTCGACAGGCTTTGAGAAGTCGCTGTTCTGAGCTTAACGTCTGTTTAAGTGAAACGCCGCATTCTACACTACAACGCTGAGGCGAGGAAATGTTCATAGAGCAAGGATAGCGGGAACTGGAAACAACATCGCTTTTGCAATGCAAAATACAACAAAGCCAGTGAAATCACTGGCTCGTTTCGGCTGGAGGGGTCTCGATGCGGAGCATTCCCGGCGGTAAGGCAACGTTCAGAATCACCGGTTGCCAGGCTTCTCGCTTTGCCAGTTTGCGGGAGAAACCACGCGCAATCAAAAATCCCCCGACCCCGCCTAATATCGCACCGCTCAATGAAGCAATGTCTGAGCCGAACAAGACCTGAAACAGGGAAGCAAACAGAAAAAGTCCAGCCAGCGGCGACAGGTATACCAACATCGCTGACCCCAACAGGCTGCCTTCGGCAATACCCAGTTCGACTTTCTGCCCTGGAACCAACGGTTCAGCACTCGGTACCACAATCGTATGCGTCGTTTGTGGTCCCAGTTTATTCAACACCCGTGTACCGCATCCCGCACGGGAAGCGCAGCTACTGCAGGATGCCTTAACATCACAACTCACCATCGCCTGACCATCCTGCCAGGAGACAACCGTTGCCCACTCTTTGATCATTTCGCAGCCCTGAACTTAATGTTGTCTGCAATGCGTTTGGCGGTTTGCGGCGGAAGTTCACCCACAACGGTGATTTCTGCGTTGTCACGCACGCTGGTGCTTACCGTTCTACGCCCGGTACGCAGCAGTTGATCGGTGCTGGCTTGCGTCGCACGGTTAACGTTCACCGAGAAACTGAACAAACCATCGGAGTACAGACGGGACTCAATGGGCATTTCCATGGTCGGAATCGGGCGGCGGCTACTGGAGATTTCACTGAACCCTTGCGGAAGCCAGGATGGGCTCCAGTTGAAGTTGGTCTTTTCCCCCGCCGGAACAGAAAGCAGAGGCGGCAGATTAGCTTTTGCCAGGGCCTGCATCGTATTGCCGATATCATTATTCACGTTAAAGGCAATCACGCGGAATTGTTCCAGCGTTTCGCCATCGCGATCCAGAAGATCAACCCTCATCGGTAATCGGGTCTCTGCGTCCATCCAGACGATGTAGCTATATCGAGTGCCGTCACGCGCAACTACACGGATCACTTCGCACAAACGGTCAGCGATACGCGTTTTCCCGACAGAGATAAAATCATAAAAGGGAGCGAGTCGCTTAAAGTCGGTATAGACCAGAGAAGGCAGGGAATCAACGATGTAGTCACCGTTTAAGGTGAACGGCTCGAGTCCAGGCTCGAAATAGCTGATTTCGTTTCCACGCTGGACAACTTCCCGGCGCGGGCCATCCAGTTGCAACAATTGTGCAAGCGGACGGTTATCGAGGCGCGCATGCCGATAACGCAGAGACTCAACGCCTTGTTTATTGATGCTGACGAATGACAGCTCGTAGGTGAGTGACTGGCTGGCCAGATTCATCTGCTGCAACAACGCCCCGGACGCAGGGTTGGCCGAGGCGTTAGCAGAAAAGAACAGGCTACCTGTCACAAGTGACATGGCAAACCAAAGTTGCTTCATTACTGCGATTGCGTTCCTAAAGTTTGAATTCCTGGCACCTGCACAGCGGCTTGCTGTGTTTGCGCCTGCTCAAACTGAAGCTGTTCGGAGTGCAGTCGACGTTGCAGTTCGTAATCCTGCAGCATGGCATTGATACGACGACGCTGCTCCTGTACCTGCTGTTGCTGGCCACCGCTGGCCGTTGCATCAGAAGGTACCCCCAGACTCACCGGGCTCGCCTTACCCATCATTGGTAAGGTATTGAATACCGGCGTTTCAGGCTGCTGGGACGTTTCAGATTGTCCGTTATAGTGCTGGACGCCAACAATAACTGCAAGCGATACGCATGCCGCTACGCCCATTTGGGTGAGTTGCGCCGCCCACGGACGCATTTTCTTCCAGAAAGGCATTTTTTGCCACTGGTGCGGTGCGGGTTGGGCTTCAGGGATCAACGGCGTCGCCTGGCGTACGGGCTCGCTTTCAATCGCGGCCATAACGCGCGCGGAAATATCGAAATGGAGAACATCAGCTGTGTCTCCGCGCATGGAATCGCGGATCAGGTGATAACTCTCCCATGTTTTCTGCATTTCCGGGTCATGAGTCAGCGCTTTAAGCAGCTCATTATCCAGCGTTTCGCCATCCATTAAAGCGGAAAGTTTCTCTTTCTGCATGCCTAATACCTTTTCCAGTATCCCGCTATCGTCAACGCCTGATAAGCGGTTGAACTTTATTATCAATAGCTTCCCGCGCTCGGAAGATACGAGAACGCACCGTACCCACCGGACAATCCATGATAGCGGCTATCTCTTCATAGCTTAGGCCATCTAGCTCCCGCAAGGTAATTGCCATGCGTAAATCTTCCGGGAGGGACTCAATAGTTCGGAAAACTATCTGTCTCAGCTCTTCTGACAACATTAAGTTCTCAGGGTTCGAAATTTCTTTCAGCGCACCGCCACTTTCGAAGTTTTCTGCTTCAATCGCATCCACATCACTGGATGGCGGGCGGCGCCCCTGAGCGACCAGGTAATTCTTAGCTGTATTGACTGCAATTCGATATAGCCAGGTATAAAAAGCACTATCTCCCCGGAAAGAATCCAGCGCGCGATAGGCCTTAATAAATGACTCTTGCACCACATCGGGAACATCGCCCGACGGCACATAGCGGGAAACCAGACTCGCCACTTTATGCTGGTAGCGTACCACCAGTAAATTAAAGGCTTTCTGATCTCCCTTCTGGACCCGTTCAACCAGGACCTGGTCCGTTAACTGCTCGCTCATCCGAGGTAAAGTCTCCCCAAACCAAATTTCCACGCGCTCTCGAAACGCCACTCCATCAGCTGCACTATGAGCAAGCAATGGGTTAGAGTGTCAGAGTTTCGTAAAGTTCCGTTACGCATTTGTTTTTGTTTGTCATGTTGTAGACAGGTCATTATCTCTCATTATAAGTCTACAGAGTCTGAACAACGCACTATCTGTTTAGAAATGCCCATTTAGTCGCTTGCAGAGTAACCCAACAGCGCCTTTATTTCATCACATAATCTGGCGCTAACGACCTGCTTCGCAAAATATTTTCCCTATTCTACCGCTCACTGTCTTATCCTTTCATGTTTAGTGGTTGCAACACATTTAAAATAAAACGTGCTGTAAAACGCAGTGTGGTGCTATGCTGACCAAACACTGTTTAGTAAATTAAACAAACGCAATGAATACGATTCCTGAACTTTCCTGTGACGTGTTGATTATTGGCAGCGGTGCTGCCGGACTCTCTCTGGCACTACGCCTGGCTGAAAAGCATCAGGTCATTGTCCTGAGTAAAGGACCGGTCAGCGAAGGCTCGACATTTTATGCGCAAGGCGGTATTGCCGCCGTTTTCGATGAGACCGACAGTATTGACTCCCACGTCGAAGATACGTTGGTTGCAGGCGCCGGTATTTGCGATCGCCACGCGGTGGAGTTCGTCGCCAGCAATGCCCGCCCATGCGTTCAATGGCTGATTGATCAGGGCGTCCTGTTTGACACCCACGTTCAGGCTAATGGGGAAGAAAGCTATCACCTGACCCGTGAAGGTGGACATAGCCATCGCCGCATTCTGCATGCTGCCGATGCCACCGGCAAAGAAGTCGAAACCACGCTGGTCAGCAAGGCGCAAAACCATCCTAATATCCGTGTTCTGGAACGCAGCAATGCCGTTGATTTAATTATCTCCGACAAAATTGGCTTGCCGGGAACCCGCCGGGTGGTTGGCGCATGGATCTGGAATCGTAATAAAGAAGCCGTCGAAACCTGCCACGCCAAGTCGGTTGTACTGGCAACGGGCGGGGCATCAAAGGTGTATCAATACACCACCAACCCGGATATCTCCTCGGGTGATGGTATTGCTATGGCCTGGCGCGCCGGGTGTCGCGTCGCCAACCTCGAGTTTAATCAGTTTCACCCCACCGCGTTATATCACCCACAGGCGCGAAATTTCCTGCTCACCGAAGCGCTGCGCGGCGAAGGGGCGCACCTTAAACGCCCTGACGGCACACGATTTATGCCGGACTTTGATGCGCGTGCCGAACTGGCACCACGCGATATTGTCGCCCGAGCCATCGATCATGAAATGAAGCGTCTTGGCGCAGATTGTATGTTCCTCGACATCAGCCATAAACCCGCTGAGTTTGTCCGTCAGCACTTCCCGATGATTTACGAAAAGCTGTTAGGTCTGGGGATTGATCTCACCAAAGAGCCCGTGCCCATCGTTCCTGCCGCGCACTACACCTGCGGCGGCGTCATGGTGGACGATTTTGGCCGCACCGATGTCGATGGTCTGTATGCGATCGGAGAAGTGAGCTATACCGGTCTGCACGGCGCAAACCGCATGGCCTCTAATTCACTGCTGGAATGCCTGGTCTACGGCTGGTCAGCTGCTGAAGATATTGACCGCCGCATGCCCTATGCCCGTGGCGTTAATCAACTCCCGGCTTGGGATGAAAGTCGCGTTGAGAATCCGGATGAATTGGTGGTCATTCAGCATAACTGGCACGAATTGCGCCTGTTTATGTGGGACTATGTCGGTATTGTCCGCACCACAAAACGTCTGGAGCGCGCCCTGCGCCGCATCACCATGCTGCAACAGGAGATCGACGAGTATTACGCCAATTTCCGCGTGTCGAATAATTTACTGGAACTACGTAACCTGGTGCAGGTGGCTGAACTTATCGTCCGCTGTGCGATGCAACGTAAAGAGAGCCGGGGTTTGCATTACACGCTGGATTATCCCGCCTTGTTGCCTGAATCCGGCCCGTCGGTACTCTCTCCGTTAAGCACTCACATAAACAGATAAAACGCCTGGGTCAGCGCCGTGTAACTTTCAGAGTAACGCTGGTCTGGCCCACGGATCACCATCCGGTCACTAAAACACTCTCCCGCCTGCGGAGAGAACGCCAACAGCACCCGATGCGGCAAGCGAGCTTCCGTTTCCGCAACATCGGTACGCAGTCGCAAATGCCAGCCCATGCTTAACGCCTGTTGCGTGAATGTGTTGCCAATGTGTTCTGGCAGCACAACGCAAAAGAATCCCTCTTCCGTGATGCACTCCGTGGCATTGGCCAGCAACGTCTGGTGATCCAGCGTCGTGGTATATCGCGCCTGTTCACGCTGTGGCGTGGCGCATTCTACGCCCTGCTCATAATAAGGAGGATTACTGATGATCAGATCGAAACGAACGGTCTGACGAGGAACCCATTGCTGAACATCTTCGCAGTGTACCGTCACGCGATGCGCCCACGGTGACTGTAAAATATTTTCCTGCGCTTGTTCGGCGGCGGTGGCGTCCAGTTCTACAGCATCAATGATGACGCTTTCGTCAGTACGCTGCGCTAACATTAGCGCCAGCAGCCCACTACCCGTACCAATATCAAGGACTCGCTTTACATCCGCGACTGGCGCCCAGGCACCTAAGAGAATGCCGTCAGTTCCCACTTTCATCGCGCAACGGTCATGCGCCACAAAAAACTGCTTAAAAGTAAATCCATTACGACGGACGACGGATGTAGACTGGGGCATGAAAACACAACCTTGCAGGAAAAACGGCAATAGCACCGAGTGAAAACAATACCTGAGAAGCGATATCCATACAAACAGATGAAGATTGCAGCCGTAACGTCTATAATCAGCGCCCCACACAGAGGTAGAACATGACTGTAACGACTTTTTCCGAACTTGAACTCGATGAAAGCCTGCTGGAAGCACTCCAGGATAAAGGTTTCACTCGCCCGACCGCCATTCAGGCTGCCGCCATTCCGCCTGCGCTCGATGGCCGTGATGTCCTCGGTTCTGCGCCAACAGGCACCGGTAAAACGGCGGCATATTTGCTGCCAGCGTTGCAGCACCTGCTCGACTTCCCGCGCAAAAAATCCGGTCCGCCGCGAATTTTGATTCTGACGCCGACCCGCGAACTGGCGATGCAGGTTGCCGATCACGCCCGTGAACTGGCGAAAAACACCCATCTGGATATCGCAACCATCACCGGGGGCGTGGCATACATGAACCACGCAGAAGTGTTTAGCGAAAACCAGGACATCGTGGTCGCCACCACCGGTCGCCTGTTGCAGTATATTAAAGAAGAAAACTTCGACTGCCGTGCCGTCGAAACCCTGATCCTCGACGAAGCTGACCGTATGGTGGACATGGGTTTTGCTCAGGATATTGAACATATCGCTGGGGAAACACGCTGGCGTAATCAGACGATGCTGTTCTCCGCGACGCTTGAAGGCGAAGCCATTAAAGATTTTGCTGAGCGCCTGCTGAAAGAACCGGTTGAAGTCTCTGCCACGCCTTCCACTCGCGAGCGTAAAAAGATCCATCAATGGTACTACCGCGCCGATAATTTAGAGCATAAAGTCGAACTGCTGAAGCACCTGCTAAAACAAGACGATGCCACACGTACTATCGTGTTTGTGCGTAAGCGCGAGCGTGTACACGAACTTGCCGGGATGCTGCGCACCGCAGGGATCAACAACTGCTATCTCGAAGGCGAGATGCCGCAGATCAAACGCAACGAAGGCATTAAGCGACTCACCGACGGTCGCGTAAACGTGCTGGTTGCCACCGACGTTGCCGCGCGCGGTATCGATATTCCTGACGTGAGTCACGTCATTAACTTTGATATGCCGCGCAGTGGTGATACCTATCTGCACCGTATCGGTCGTACAGGCCGCGCCGGTCGCAAAGGTACCGCCATTTCGCTGGTCGAAACCCACGATCACCTGCTGCTGTTAAAGATCGGTCGCTACATTGAAGAACCGCTGAAAGCGCGTGTCATTGATGAACTTCGCCCGACAACGCGTGCGCCGAGTGAGAAACTGACCGGCAAACCGTCTAAAAAAGTGCTGGCTAAACGCGCTGAGAAGAAAAAAGAGAAAGACAAAGAGAAGCCACGCGTGAAGAAACGTCACCGTGATGCTAAAAATATCGGTAAGCGTCGCAAGCCTGCCAACGCGGGTACGCCACCGCAGAAGAACGAAGAGTAAAAGAATCGCCGGGTTATTTAGCCCGGCATTTTTTTATCTCCTGCTGAAAAACACGCCTCAACACACTCCATAAAAATCTGCATCGCCGGGCTGACGGCTTTCCCCGCATGGTGCGCGCACAACGCCATGATTGAAGGCGGTGTCGTGTCGAATGGCAGTTCTTTAATGCTGTTGGCCTACTACGCAGTGCGGATTTTTTACTGATGGAATGCAAAAAAGCGGAAGATGCGCTTGCATCCTCCGCTTTTGATTATCGGATTACTGGGGGATTCCCCCGTGAGCCTTACAGGCTCTCAGTAAAGGTACGAGCGATAACGTCGCGCTGCTGTTCTGGTGTCAGAGAGTTAAAACGCACAGCATAGCCAGAAACACGGATGGTCAGCTGCGGATATTTTTCCGGATGCTTAACCGCATCTTCCAGCGTTTCGCGACGCAGAACGTTAACGTTCAGGTGCTGACCGCCTTCCACGCGAACTTCCGGTTGCACATCTACCGGAACTTCACGGTATTCGATTTCGCCCAGTTTGCTGACGGCAACGACTTCGTCTGCTGAGAAACCTGCTTTCGCAACGATGCAGCGTGCTTCGCCTTTTTCGCTGTCCAGCAGCCAGAAAGAGTTCAGCAGGTCGTCGTTAGCAGCTTTAGTAATCTGGATACCTGTAATCATGTGATGCCTCCCCGGCAAAATTAATTGATTTCGGTTGGCCTATCGCGGCCAATTGGTAAAACCATTGTTGCTTGAGTGTATATATACCCCTCACACACCCTTGATTCTTTGATTTAAATCAATAAAAACCACACCACAACAAGGGTGATGAGTGGATTTTATTGTTTTACATCAACTTACACCCCACGCATCTATAAACTTTTTACATAAATTTTCAACATTCTTTAGGCGAATCCTGGCTTTGCGGCATGCAGAATTTTGCGCCGTAGAAAGAAGCAGTTAAGCTAGGCGCATTGAAAAATTCGCAGGAGAGCGAGATGGCCACCGAATTAACCTGGCATGACGTACTGGCTGATGAAAAGCAGCAGCCTTACTTTGTTAACACGCTACATACCGTCGCTGGAGAGCGTCAGTCAGGAATGACGATTTATCCGCCGCAAAAGGATGTCTTCAATGCATTTCGCTTCACTGAACTGGGTGATGTTAAAGTCGTGATTCTGGGGCAAGACCCCTATCATGGACCCGGCCAGGCGCATGGTCTTGCCTTTTCAGTGCTTCCCGGGATCGCCCCGCCTCCGTCGCTGTTAAATATGTATAAAGAGCTGGAGGCTTCAATACCTGGCTTTACGCGCCCCACGCATGGTTATCTGGAAAGCTGGGCGCGTCAGGGCGTGTTGCTGCTCAATACCGTGCTAACCGTGCGGGCGGGCCAGGCGCATTCACACGCCAGCCTCGGCTGGGAAACGTTCACCGATAAGGTCATCAGTCTTATCAATGAACATCGGGAAGGGGTGGTCTTTTTACTCTGGGGTGCGCACGCGCAGAAGAAAGGCGCCATTATTGACACCCAGCGCCATCACGTGTTGAAAGCGCCACATCCGTCGCCGCTGTCCGCGCATCGTGGTTTCTTTGGCAGCAATCACTTTGTTCTGACAAATCAGTGGCTGGAACAGCGTGGCGAAAAGCCAATTGACTGGATGCCCGTGGTACCGGAGAAAAGTGAATAACCTATTGCAGGCTGTGAGCCCGGTAAGCATCGCGCCACCGGGCACATTGCCGGATGGCAGCGCAAGCGCCTTATCCGGCTAACACACAAAGCGCAATTACGCTTTGTTTTGACGCCACCACTCAGCAAGCAACACACCTGTCGCCACTGAGACGTTGAGCGTGTCAACATTACCCGTACCGTCAATCGCAACGCACAGGTCGTCTGCGGAAAGCGCTGCTTCCGGCAAAGCGTCGCGTTCACGACCTAGCACCAGCACCATTTTCTCAGGCAGTGCGGTCGCAAACAGCGGTTTACCCTGAGCACTGGACGTCGTGACCACGGTGTAACCCGCCTGACGGAAATCATCCAGCACGTCAACCAGGCTGTCGCCCGTGATAGGTTGCACATGCTCTGCGCCACCTTCAGCAGTACGGATCGCCGCACCAGACTCCAGCAGCGCGGCATCCTGCACCACGACGCCTTTTACGCCAAAGTGCGCACAGCTACGCATCATTCCACCGAGGTTATGCGGGTTAGCAATATCTTCCAGCGCCAGCACACAATCTTGTGCCCCCGCCTGGCCTACCCACTGTTTAACCGTCGTACCATTGCGTTTTTTGATCAGGAAACAGACACCACCGTGGTGTTCCGTACCAGAGGCTTTCGCCAGTTCCGCTTCGTCAACCACGTGATAGGCTTTGCGGTTTGCCGCCATCCAGCGTAGCGCTTCTTTAAAACGCGGGGTCACGCTCTGAATAAACCAGGCGCGTACAATCGCATCCGGACGGCTCTGGAACAGCGCCTGACAGGCGTTCTCGCCGTAGACGCGGGTCTCTTCCGCACGTTGGCGACGCAATACTTCAGGATCGATAAAACTTTTGCCGCTGATTCCGCCGTGATCGGCTTTTTCCGTCGTGTCATCGCTCGGGGCACGGGAAACCGTACGCCACGGTGAGTCTTCACGCTTACGGTCGCGTTCAACATCGCGGTCACGACCACGTTCACGGCCGCGTTCACTGTTCGGGCCTTTTCTGTCATCACGGGCAGGGCGACGACCGCCTTCGGCTCGGGAAGTACCGGGGCGACCGCCGCCTTTACCAGTACGTGGATTTTGAGTGCGTTTGTCCGAGTCATCATCACTGCGGACGTACATCACTTTGACCTTGCCGTTTTTGTTCTTCAGTTCGTCGCTCATTTCATTTCTCCACCTGCGCTGCGCGAAGCGCGCAGATTACCTGATGTGTCATCGGTTAGCCATTATTTCATTTAAAAGCTAATGACTATTGTACCCATCGAATAAAACACATTGTTGTTTAAAACAGTCTCCCCGATAATATGTAACATAATAGAAACATACCGACGTGGACGTGATTGTCGGGAAGTCTACCCTACTCTTCCAGAGGTTAGTTATGAATACCGTTTGTACCAGCTGCCAGGCTATCAACCGCATTCCCGATGATCGTATTGAGGAAGCGGCAAAATGCGGACGCTGTGGTCACGACCTGTTTGACGGAGAAGTGATCAATGCGACCGGTGAAACGCTGGATAAACTGCTGAAGGACGATCTTCCGGTGGTGGTTGATTTCTGGGCGCCGTGGTGCGGCCCATGCCGTAATTTTGCCCCAATCTTTGAAGATGTCGCCGAAGAGCGTAGCGGCAAAGTTCGCTTTGTTAAAGTGAATACGGAAGCGGAACGTGAACTGAGCGCCCGTTTTGGCATTCGCAGTATCCCAACCATCATGATTTTCAAGAAAGGCGAAGTTGTCGATATGCTGAATGGCGCAGTGCCAAAAGCCCCTTTTGATAGCTGGTTGAACGAATCGCTGTAATCTCATCGGGGCGCATCTTGTGCCCCGTTTTCACCTCTGCGACAATAGCGTTTTTCAACGCATTCTCCCATGACTGATAACGCTGTACTCCAGTTACGCGCCGAACGCCTCGCGCGCGCCACACGTCCTTTCCTTGCCAGAGGTAACCGCATTCGTCGCTGTCAGCGATGCCTGCTGCCATTGAAGCAATGCCTGTGCGGTACGCTAACGCCTTCTCAGGCAAAAAGCCGCTTTTGTCTGGTGATGTTTGATACCGAGCCGATGAAGCCCAGCAATACGGGGCGTTTAATTGCGGATATTTTACCCGATACCACTGCGTTTCAATGGTCGCGTACTGAACCGCCACAGGCGCTGCTCGATCTGGTAAAAAACCCGGATTATCAACCGATGGTGGTGTTCCCGGCTTCCTATGCGGGTGAAGAGCGCGACGTGATATTCACGCCCCCGACAGGCAAACCGCCGCTGTTTATTATGCTCGACGGCACCTGGCCGGAAGCGCGTAAAATGTTTCGTAAGAGCCCTTATCTCGACAACCTGCCGGTGATTTCAGTCGATTTGTCACGGCTTTCGGCTTATCACCTGCGCGAAGTCCATGCACAGGGGCAATACTGCACCGCCGAAGTGGCTATTGCGCTGCTGGACCTGGCTGGCGACGCCAACGCAGCAAGCAGCCTGGGCGAACACTTCTCCCGCTTTAAAACGCGTTACCTGGCAGGAAAAACGCAACATCAAGGGAGTGTCACAGCAGACTTATCAGAAAGCGTTTAAAATCATTCGGTCACTGGTGTCATAAGGAAGCCGATATGAGTCAGCGTGGTCTGGAAGCGCTACTGCGACCAAAATCTATTGCGGTGATTGGCGCGTCAATGAAGCCCCATCGAGCGGGCTACCTGATGATGCGCAACCTGCTGGCCGGAGGGTTCAACGGTCCTGTCCTGCCGGTGACGCCCACCTGGAAGGCCGTTTTAGGCGTTCTTGCCTGGCCAGATATTGCCAGCCTGCCTTTTACGCCCGATCTCGCGGTTCTTTGTACCAATGCCAGCCGCAATCTTGCTCTACTGGAGGCTCTGGGAGAGAAAGGGTGCAAAACCTGCATTATCTTGTCGGCACCAGCGTCTCAGCATACAGAGCTTCAGTCCTGCGCCCGTCGTTTCAACATGCGACTGCTTGGCCCGAATAGTCTGGGATTACTGGCGCCCTGGCAGGGTCTGAACGCCAGTTTCTCGCCGGTGCCGATTAAGCGCGGCAAACTCGCGTTTATTTCTCAGTCAGCGGCAGTCTCCAATACCATTCTGGACTGGGCGCAGCAGCGGGAAATGGGCTTTTCCTACTTTATCGCGCTAGGCGACAGTCTGGACATTGATGTCGATGAATTGCTGGACTACCTTGCGCGAGACAGCAAGACCAGCGCGATCCTGCTTTATCTTGAACATTTAAGCGATGCCCGGCGCTTTGTTTCTGCCGCCCGTAGCGCATCACGTAACAAACCCATTCTGGTCATTAAAAGCGGCCGAAGTCCGGCGGCTCAGCAATTACTCAACACCAGCGCGGGGATGGATCCCGCATGGGATGCCGCAATTCAGCGTGCCGGGTTGCTGCGCGTCCAGGATACCCACGAACTCTTCTCTGCGGTCGAAACCTTAAGCCACATGCGCCCACTGCGCGGTGACAGACTGATGATCATCAGTAATGGCGCAGCCCCTGCCGCCCTGGCGCTGGATGAGCTTTGGTCACGTAATGGCAAATTAGCCACGTTGAGCGAAGAGACATGTAGCAAACTGCGAGAAGCGCTGCCTGACCACGTCAACATCGCTAACCCATTGAATCTGTGTGATGACGCCAGCAGCGATCATTTTGTCAAAACGGTAGACATTTTGCTGGCCAGCCAGGATTTCGACGCTTTGATGGTGATCCACTCCCCCAGCGCCGTCGCCCCGGGAACCGAAAACGCTCACGCGCTGATTGAAGCGGTGAAGCATCATCCCAGAGGGAAATACGTTTCGTTGCTAACCAACTGGTGTGGCGAATTCTCCTCTCAGGAAGCCCGCAAATTATTCAGCGAAGCGGGGCTTCCCACCTATCGTACGCCGGAAGGCACTATCACGGCCTTTATGCACATGGTGGAATACCGCCGGAACCAGAAACAACTGCGGGAAACGCCAGCACTGCCGACGAACCTGACGTCAAATACGACCGAGGCGCACAAGTTACTGCAGCAGGCCATTGATGAAGGTGCAACGTCACTGGATACCCATGAAGTTCAGCCTATTCTACAGGCCTACGGCCTGCAGACGTTGCCGACCTGGATTGCCAGTGACAGTGCGGAAGCCGTGCATATCGCGGAACAAATCGGCTATCCGGTGGCGTTAAAACTACGCTCTCCGGATATTCCGCATAAGTCTGAAGTTCAGGGGGTAATGCTGTACCTGCGTACGGCAAATGAAGTTCAGCAAGCCGCCAATGCCATATTTGATCGCGTAAAAATGGCCTGGCCGCAGGCGCGGATCCACGGCCTGTTGGTACAAAGCATGGCCAACCGTGCGGGTGCACAAGAGTTGCGTGTAGTGGTGGAACACGATCCGGTCTTTGGTCCTCTGATTATGCTTGGCGAAGGTGGCATGGAGTGGCGCCCTGAAGAGCAGGCAGTTGTTGCGCTGCCGCCGCTAAACATGAACCTGGCGCGCTATTTAGTGATTCAGGGAATAAAGAATAAAAAAATCCGCGGTCGGAGCGCGCTACGTCCGCTGGATGTCGCAGGTTTAAGCCAGTTGCTGGTGCAGGTGTCGAACCTGATCGTCGATTGCCCGGAAATTCAGCGTCTGGATATCCATCCGCTGCTCGCATCTGCTGACGAATTCACGGCGCTTGATGTGACGCTGGATATCGCCCCTTTCAAAGGCGATAACGAAAGCCGGCTTGCTGTACGTCCGTATCCGCAGCATCTCGAAGAGTGGGTAGAGATGAAAAATGGTGAACGTTGCCTGTTCCGCCCTATCCTCCCTGAGGATGAACCGCAGCTTCAGCAGTTCATTTCCCAGGTCACAAAAGAAGATCTTTATTATCGTTATTTTAGCGAGATCAACGAATTCACTCATGAAGATTTAGCCAACATGACCCAGATCGACTACGATCGGGAAATGGCGTTTGTCGCCGTACGTCGTCATGATCACACCGAAGAGATCCTCGGCGTCACGCGCGCGATCTCCGACCCGGATAATATTGATGCTGAGTTTGCTGTACTGGTGCGCTCAGATCTCAAGGGATTAGGTTTGGGACGTCGATTAATGGAAAAATTGATTGCTTATACTCGGGATCACGGACTGAGACGCCTCAATGGTATTACGATGCCAAACAATCGCGGCATGGTGGCACTGGCCAGAAAGCTCGGTTTTGAGGTTGATATCCAGCTCGAAGACGGAATTGTTGGGCTAACGCTTAATCTTGCCCAGCATGAGGAATCGTGAGTAAGGTACTGGAAATGTTGACCACTTTAATGGGTACTGATGTTATCATTGCCCGCTTATGTCGTCTGCATAGTACAGAGGACCCTTCAATGAACAGAGAAGAAATGCACTGTGATGTTGTCAAAATTTAAGCGTAATAAACATCAACAACACCTTGCCCAACTACCTAAGATTTCTCAGTCAGTTGATGATGTAGATTTCTTTTATGCTCCCGCTAATTTCAGGGAGGCTCTGCTGGAGAAAATAGCCAGCGCGACACGACGTATTTGCATTATTGCCCTGTATCTTGAACAGGATGATGGCGGCAAAGGCATACTCGACGCGCTTTATGCGGCTAAACGGCAGCGTCCCGAGCTGGATGTCCGGGTGCTTGTCGACTGGCATCGTGCGCAGCGTGGGCGTATTGGCGCAGCAGCGTCCAACACCAACGCTGACTGGTATTGCCGAGTGGCGCAAGAAAACCCCGGTATTGAGATCCCCGTCTACGGCGTACCGGTTAACACGCGGGAAGCGCTTGGTGTCCTGCATTTTAAAGGCTTTATTATCGATGACAGCGTCATCTATAGCGGCGCCAGCCTGAACGATGTTTATCTGCATCAACATGATAAATACCGTTACGACCGTTATCAGCTCATTCGCAATGCGCAAATGGCGGACATCATGTATGAGTGGGTCACTCAGAATTTGATGAACGGCCGTGGCGTGAACCGTCTGGATGATATGCATCGTCCGAAAAGCCCTGAGATTAAAAATGACATCCGTTTGTTCCGCCAGGAGCTACGCGATGCGTCATACCATTTCCAGGGAGATGCCGATAACGAGCAACTGTCCGTGACACCCCTGGTCGGATTAGGGAAATCCAGTCTGCTGAACAAGACGATTTTCCATCTTATGCCGTGCACGGAGCAAAAGCTCACTATCTGTACACCGTATTTCAACCTGCCTGCAGTTCTGGTGCGCAGCATTATTCAGTTACTGCGTGATGGCAAAAAGGTCGAGATCATTGTCGGTGATAAAACGGCGAACGACTTTTTCATCCCCGAGAATGAACCGTTCAAAATCATCGGCGCGCTTCCTTATCTTTACGAGATTAACCTGCGTCGCTTCCTGAGCCGTCTGCAATATTACGTTAATACCGATCAACTCGTTGTGCGCCTGTGGAAGGATGACGACAATACCTATCATCTGAAAGGGATGTGGGTCGATGACAAATGGATGCTCATCACCGGTAACAACCTGAATCCTCGGGCCTGGCGCCTGGATCTTGAAAACGCGATATTGATCCACGATCCAAAACAAGAGTTAGCACCTCAGCGTGAGAAAGAGCTGGAGCTTATCCGCACGCATACTACGATTGTTAAGCATTATCGCGACCTGCAGAGTATTGCCGACTACCCCGTTAAAGTCCGCAAGCTGATCCGTCGACTACGCCGCATTCGAATCGACAAATTAATTAGCCGTATTCTGTAAACAAAACCCCGTCCAGTGACGGGGTTTTTCCTGTGGAGGTGTCGGTGCGCTTCTTTATCCTTATTGTTGTTCTGCTTCTTACCGGTTGTAGCCATATGGCGAATGACCGCTGGAGCGGACAGGATAAAGCGCAACATTTTATCGCTTCTGCTATGCTCTCCGCCGCAGGAAATGAATACGCTCAGCGCCAGGGAATGAGCCGCGATCGCAGTGCCGCATTCGGTCTGATGTTTTCCGTCAGCCTCGGTGCATCAAAAGAATTATGGGACAGCCGCTCCGAAGGAAGCGGCTGGAGCTGGAAAGATTTTGCCTGGGATGTCGCAGGCGCAACCACAGGTTACACCGTCTGGCAAATGGCTCATGACTAAAGACGCAGACCTTTGCCTTTACGATGCAGCATCAATGAAACAAAAAATGCCACGACAGCCATAGCTGTAACGTACCAGAAGAATGACGTCTCCATACCAATGGACTTCAGCGACAACGCAACATATTCAGCAGAACCCCCGAACAACGCATTCGCCACGGCATAAGAAAGACCAACGCCTAACGCACGCACCTGTGCCGGGAACATCTCAGCCTTCAGGATCCCGCTAATTGAGGTGTAAAAACTCACGATGAGCAATGCGCACATGACCAGTCCAAAGGCGGCATAAGGCGAAGTGACGTTCTGCAATGCCGAGAGAATCGGCACAGTAAAAATAGCGGCCAGAGAGCCAAAACATAACATCGATGTCCGTCGCCCGATTTTATCCGATAGCGCACCAATCAAAGGCTGAATAAGCATAAAAACGAACAATGCCGCCGTCATAATTCCGCTTGCCACGTTGGCATGCATTCCGGCGGTATTGACCAGATACTTCTGCATATACGTTGTGAAGGTGTAGAAACAGAGCGAACCTGCAGCGGTAAAACCCAGCACCATCATGAACGCTTTACGATTACGCCATAATCCCTTCAACGACCCCGCCTCTTTCAGTGCGCGCGTCTCTTGCTGAGACGTTTCATCCAGTTGGCGACGTAACCACAACGCGACAATGGCCAATGCCGCCCCCAACGCAAACGGTATACGCCAGCCCCATGCTCTTAGATCGGCATCATCCAGCGTTTGCTGGAGAACCACAACAACCAACAATGCCAGAAGTTGTCCGCCGATCAACGTGACATACTGGAATGAGGCATAAAACCCTTTGCGACCTTCCACAGCCACTTCACTCATATAGGTTGCACTGGTTCCGTACTCCCCGCCAACAGACAAGCCCTGAAACAAACGAGCCAGTAACAAAAGCGCCGGAGCCCAGGTGCCAATGGTTTCGTAGCCGGGTAAGCAGGCGATCACAAGCGATCCCATGCACATCATACAAACCGACAACAGCATCGATTTTTTACGACCGTGTTTATCGGCAATGCGACCAAATAACCATCCACCGATAGGACGCATCAGGAACCCTGCGGCAAAAACGCCGGCAGTTTGCAAAAGCTGAGTCGTCGTATTTCCTGATGGGAAGAAAATGTGGGCGAAGTAGAGAGAGCAGAACGAGTACACATAGAAATCAAACCATTCGACCAGATTCCCGGATGATGCCCCCACAATAGCCCATATGCGACGACGGGTATCACTGTCAGTCAGTGACCCGTTCGCAGTTACACTGCTTTCAGTCATTAGAATTGTACTCCTGCCAAGGATCCAACCGAAAATATCGGCGCTTATTATTGTCACTTGAAGTGAATAAAATGTTATATAATTGTTATATATAAATATGTGACAGGAATCTAGCTTTTAATTAGCAGGCCAACGATTTAGAGGTATAAGCCAGAGCAGGATCGACTAACCCGTATACCGGATCTGGTCTGAGAAACGCAGCGCCATCCGGCATTTTCCGCAGACCACAGACGCAAAAAAGCCCATCCGTCAGGATGGGCTTCTTCACTTGTTTGATGCCTGGCAGTTTATGGCGGGCCGGTGCTGCGCAACGTTCAAATCCGCTACCGACTCCATAGTACTCGTATCATCCTGATACTCGCCCCTGCCGGGCCTCCGTAAACGGCATTCAAAATCGTTCCCGACGATTTTGTCCTGCTCCGGAGAGCGCTCGCCGACAAACAGCAGATAAAACAAAAGGCTCAGTCTTTCGACTGAGCCTTTCGCTTTTGTTTGATGCCTGGCAGTTCCCTACTCTCGCATGGGGAGACCCCACACTACCATCGGCGCTACGGCGTTTCACTTCTGAGTTCGGCATGGGGTCAGGTGGGACCACCGCGCTACAGCCGCCAGGCAAATTCTGTTTTCAACACACCTCTACGGTCTGTCGATTAATCTGTATCAAGCTGATTATTGGTCTCTTCGCCAAAACACCTTTGGCGTTGTAAGGTTAAGCCTCACGGTTCATTAGTATCGGTTAGCTCAACGTATCGCTACGCTTACACACCCGACCTATCAACGTCGTAGTCTTCAACGTTCCTTCAGGAGACTTATAGTCTCAGGGAGAACTCATCTCGGGGCAAGTTTCGTGCTTAGATGCTTTCAGCACTTATCTCTTCCGCATTTAGCTACCGGGCAATGCCATTGGCATGACAACCCGAACACCAGTGATGCGTCCACTCCGGTCCTCTCGTACTAGGAGCAGCCCCCCTCAATTCTCCAGCGCCCACGGCAGATAGGGACCGAACTGTCTCACGACGTTCTAAACCCAGCTCGCGTACCACTTTAAATGGCGAACAGCCATACCCTTGGGACCTACTTCAGCCCCAGGATGTGATGAGCCGACATCGAGGTGCCAAACACCGCCGTCGATATGAACTCTTGGGCGGTATCAGCCTGTTATCCCCGGAGTACCTTTTATCCGTTGAGCGATGGCCCTTCCATTCAGAACCACCGGATCACTAAGACCTGCTTTCGCACCTGCTCGAGCCGTCACTCTCGCAGTCAAGCTAGCTTATGCCTTTGCACTAACCTCCTGATGTCCGACCAGGATTAGCTAACCTTCGTGCTCCTCCGTTACTCTTTAGGAGGAGACCGCCCCAGTCAAACTACCCACCAGACACTGTCCGCAACCCGGATCACGGGTCTACGTTAGAACACCAGCCATTAAAGGGTGGTATTTCAAGGTTGGCTCCATGCAGACTGGCGTCCACACTTCAAAGCCTCCCACCTATCCTACACATCAAGGACCAGTGTTCAGTGTCAAGCTATAGTAAAGGTTCACGGGGTCTTTCCGTCTTGCCGCGGGTACACTGCATCTTCACAGCGAGTTCAATTTCACTGAGTCTCGGGTGGAGACAGCCTGGCCATCATTACGCCATTCGTGCAGGTCGGAACTTACCCGACAAGGAATTTCGCTACCTTAGGACCGTTATAGTTACGGCCGCCGTTTACCGGGGCTTCGATCAAGAGCTTCTCCTTACGGATAACCCCATCAATTAACCTTCCGGCACCGGGCAGGCGTCACACCGTATACGTCCACTTTCGTGTTTGCACAGTGCTGTGTTTTTAATAAACAGTTGCAGCCAGCTGGTATCTTCGACTGATTTCAGCTCCACGAGCAAGTCGCTTCACCTACATATCAGCGTGCCTTCTCCCGAAGTTACGGCACCATTTTGCCTAGTTCCTTCACCCGAGTTCTCTCAAGCGCCTTGGTATTCTCTACCTGACCACCTGTGTCGGTTTGGGGTACGATTTTGTGTTACCTGATGCTTAGAGGCTTTTCCTGGAAGCAGGGCATTTGTTACTTCAGCACCGTAGTGCCTCGTCATCACACCTCAGCGTTAATAAGGAACCGGATTTACCTGGAACCTCCGCCTACATGCTTAAACCGGGACAACCGTCGCCCGGCCAACATAGCCTTCTCCGTCCCCCCTTCGCAGTAACACCAAGTACAGGAATATTAACCTGTTTCCCATCGACTACGCCTTTCGGCCTCGCCTTAGGGGTCGACTCACCCTGCCCCGATTAACGTTGGACAGGAACCCTTGGTCTTCCGGCGAGCGGGCTTTTCACCCGCTTTATCGTTACTTATGTCAGCATTCGCACTTCTGATACCTCCAGCAACCCTCACAGGCCACCTTCAACGGCTTACAGAACGCTCCCCTACCCAACAACACATAGTGTCGCTGCCGCAGCTTCGGTGCATGGTTTAGCCCCGTTACATCTTCCGCGCAGGCCGACTCGACCAGTGAGCTATTACGCTTTCTTTAAATGATGGCTGCTTCTAAGCCAACATCCTGGCTGTCTGTGCCTTCCCACATCGTTTCCCACTTAACCATGACTTTGGGACCTTAGCTGGCGGTCTGGGTTGTTTCCCTCTTCACGACGGACGTTAGCACCCGCCGTGTGTCTCCCGTGATAACATTCTTCGGTATTCGCAGTTTGCATCGGGTTGGTAAGTCGGGATGACCCCCTAGCCGAAACAGTGCTCTACCCCCGAAGATGAGTTCACGAGGCGCTACCTAAATAGCTTTCGGGGAGAACCAGCTATCTCCCGGTTTGATTGGCCTTTCACCCCCAGCCACAAGTCATCCGCTAATTTTTCAACATTAGTCGGTTCGGTCCTCCAGTTAGTGTTACCCAACCTTCAACCTGCCCATGGCTAGATCACCGGGTTTCGGGTCTATACCCTGCAACTTAACGCCCAGTTAAGACTCGGTTTCCCTTCGGCTCCCCTATTCGGTTAACCTTGCTACAGAATATAAGTCGCTGACCCATTATACAAAAGGTACGCAGTCACCCTGATAAATCAAGGCTCCCACTGCTTGTACGTACACGGTTTCAGGTTCTTTTTCACTCCCCTCGCCGGGGTTCTTTTCGCCTTTCCCTCACGGTACTGGTTCACTATCGGTCAGTCAGGAGTATTTAGCCTTGGAGGATGGTCCCCCCATATTCAGACAGGATACCACGTGTCCCGCCCTACTCTTCGAGTTCACAACACATGCGATTTTGTGTACGGGGCTATCACCCTGTATCGCCGGACTTTCCAGACCGTTCCACTACCACACATGCTGATTCAGACTCTGGGCTGCTCCCCGTTCGCTCGCCGCTACTGGGGGAATCTCGGTTGATTTCTTTTCCTCGGGGTACTTAGATGTTTCAGTTCCCCCGGTTCGCTTCATTACGCTATGTATTCACGTAATGATAGTGTGACGAATCACACTGGGTTTCCCCATTCGGAAATCGCCGGTTATAACGGTTCATATCACCTTACCGACGCTTATCGCAGATTAGCACGTCCTTCATCGCCTCTGACTGCCAGGGCATCCACCGTGTACGCTTAGTCGCTTAACCTCACAACCCGAAGGTGTTTCGTAAAACACATCGTGTTGCGAAAATTTGAGAGACTCGAACACACCGCTTGTCTGTTCTTATTACGGAGAACAGACACAGTGTGTCGTTTCAATTTTCAGCTTGATCCAGATTTTTAAAGAGCAAATATCTCAAACATGACTCGGAAGTCAGTTTTGAGATATTAAGGCAGGTGACTTTCACTCACGAACCAGCAAGTGGCGTCCCCTAGGGGATTCGAACCCCTGTTACCGCCGTGAAAGGGCGGTGTCCTGGGCCTCTAGACGAAGGGGACACTGAAGTCTCAATCGCAAGACGCCTTGCTATTTACTTTTCATCAGACAATCTGTGTGAGCACTACAAAGGCAGGTTCTTTAAGGTAAGGAGGTGATCCAACCGCAGGTTCCCCTACGGTTACCTTGTTACGACTTCACCCCAGTCATGAATCACAAAGTGGTAAGCGCCCTCCCGAAGGTTAAGCTACCTACTTCTTTTGCAACCCACTCCCATGGTGTGACGGGCGGTGTGTACAAGGCCCGGGAACGTATTCACCGTGGCATTCTGATCCACGATTACTAGCGATTCCGACTTCACGGAGTCGAGTTGCAGACTCCGATCCGGACTACGACATACTTTATGAGGTCCGCTTGCTCTCGCGAGGTCGCTTCTCTTTGTATATGCCATTGTAGCACGTGTGTAGCCCTACTCGTAAGGGCCATGATGACTTGACGTCATCCCCACCTTCCTCCAGTTTATCACTGGCAGTCTCCTTTGAGTTCCCGGCCGAACCGCTGGCAACAAAGGATAAGGGTTGCGCTCGTTGCGGGACTTAACCCAACATTTCACAACACGAGCTGACGACAGCCATGCAGCACCTGTCTCACGGTTCCCGAAGGCACTAAAGCATCTCTGCTAAATTCCGTGGATGTCAAGAGTAGGTAAGGTTCTTCGCGTTGCATCGAATTAAACCACATGCTCCACCGCTTGTGCGGGCCCCCGTCAATTCATTTGAGTTTTAACCTTGCGGCCGTACTCCCCAGGCGGTCGACTTAACGCGTTAGCTCCGGAAGCCACGCCTCAAGGGCACAACCTCCAAGTCGACATCGTTTACGGCGTGGACTACCAGGGTATCTAATCCTGTTTGCTCCCCACGCTTTCGCACCTGAGCGTCAGTCTTTGTCCAGGGGGCCGCCTTCGCCACCGGTATTCCTCCAGATCTCTACGCATTTCACCGCTACACCTGGAATTCTACCCCCCTCTACAAGACTCTAGCCTGCCAGTTTCGGATGCAGTTCCCAGGTTGAGCCCGGGGATTTCACATCCGACTTGACAGACCGCCTGCGTGCGCTTTACGCCCAGTAATTCCGATTAACGCTTGCACCCTCCGTATTACCGCGGCTGCTGGCACGGAGTTAGCCGGTGCTTCTTCTGCGGGTAACGTCAATCGACACGGTTATTAACCGTATCGCCTTCCTCCCCGCTGAAAGTACTTTACAACCCGAAGGCCTTCTTCATACACGCGGCATGGCTGCATCAGGCTTGCGCCCATTGTGCAATATTCCCCACTGCTGCCTCCCGTAGGAGTCTGGACCGTGTCTCAGTTCCAGTGTGGCTGGTCATCCTCTCAGACCAGCTAGGGATCGTCGCCTAGGTGAGCCGTTACCCCACCTACTAGCTAATCCCATCTGGGCACATCCGATGGCAAGAGGCCCGAAGGTCCCCCTCTTTGGTCTTGCGACGTTATGCGGTATTAGCTACCGTTTCCAGTAGTTATCCCCCTCCATCGGGCAGTTTCCCAGACATTACTCACCCGTCCGCCACTCGTCACCCAAGGAGCAAGCTCCTCTGTGCTACCGTTCGACTTGCATGTGTTAGGCCTGCCGCCAGCGTTCAATCTGAGCCATGATCAAACTCTTCAATTTAAGTTTGATGCTCGTGAATTAAACTTCGTAATGAATTACGTATGTTCACTCTTGAGACTTGGTATTCATTTTTCGTCTTGCGACGTTAAGAATCCGTATCTTCGAGTGCCCACACAGATTGTCTGATAAATTGTTAAAGAGCAGTGCAACGCGGCTTTCGCTCACCGTTGCGAGGTCCCGTATAATACGCTCTCCTCATTCAGAGTCAAGCATTTAATTTTGCTTTTCTCTGCCGGAGTTCTCAGTGGAACCCCGCTGACCCGGCGGCTTGTGTGCCGTTGTTCCGTGTCAGTGGAGGCGCATTATAGGGAGTTATTTCCGGCTGACAAGCCCAAAATACAAAAAACTTATCAAGCGATTACTTTTCAATCAAAAATCACAATGAGCGCCTATATTCGCCTGGTTTTTAAACAAAAACGAGCCCCACAGGGCCCGTTTTTATTGTTTTGTGACTTACTGCACTGCCACGATGCGATCGTCATTCACTTCCAGACGAATCGTTTTGCCCGGAATCAGCTCACCAGACAAGATTTGTTGCGCCAGCGGGTTTTCGATCTGTTGCTGGATAGCACGTTTCAATGGACGCGCCCCGTAGACAGGATCGTAGCCATTCACGCTCAGCAGTTTAAGCGCCTCGTCAGAGATGTGGATTTCATAACCACGCTCTTCCAAACGTTTGTACAGACGCTGCAGTTGGATCCGGGCAATAGAAGCAATGTGTTGTTCACCCAACGGATGGAATACCACAACTTCATCTATACGGTTAACGAATTCCGGCCGGAAGTTGTGACTGACCACGCCCAACACCAGGTCTTTCATATGCCCGTAATCCAGTTCACCGAAACGTTCCTGGATCAAATCAGACCCCAGGTTAGAGGTCATGATGACCACCGTATTACGGAAGTCGACCGTTCTCCCCTGCCCGTCAGTCAAACGACCGTCGTCGAGCACCTGCAACAGAATGTTGAACACATCCGGGTGCGCTTTTTCCACTTCATCCAGCAGGATGACGGAATAAGGACGACGACGTACCGCTTCTGTCAGATAGCCCCCTTCTTCATAACCCACATATCCCGGAGGCGCACCGACCAGACGAGATACAGAGTGTTTCTCCATAAACTCGGACATGTCGATACGCACCATCGCGTCGTCGCTGTCGAACATAAAGTTAGCCAGCGCTTTACACAGTTCGGTTTTACCAACACCGGTCGGCCCAAGGAACAGGAACGAACCAATCGGACGGTTAGGGTCAGCCAGACCCGCACGGCTACGACGAATCGCGTTCGATACCGCCTCAACCGCTTCATTTTGACCAATTACGCGGTTATGCAGATCCTGCTCCATACGCAGCAGTTTCTCACGCTCGCCTTCGAGCATTCTGGCAACCGGGATACCCGTCCAGCGCGCCAGCACTTCGGCAATTTCTGCATCTGTCACTTTATTACGTAACAGGCGCATGGTTTTACCTTCAGACTGAGTGGCTGCTTCCAGCTGTTTTTCCAGTTCTGGAATTTTGCCGTACTGCAGTTCAGACATCCGCGCCAGATCGCCAACACGACGCGCCTGTTCAATGGCGATTTTCGCCTGTTCCAGTTCGGCTTTGATGGTTTGTGTTCCGGAGAGTGATGCTTTCTCGGCTTTCCACTCTTCTTCCAGCGCCGAATACTGACGTTCTTTGTCGTCCAGTTCTTCGTTGAGCATATCGAGGCGTTTTTTGCTCGCCTCATCAGACTCTTTCATCAACGCCTGCTGTTCCAGCTTTAACTGGATGATACGGCGATCGAGTCTGTCCAGCTCTTCCGGCTTGGAATCAATCTGCATACGAATGCTGGAGGCAGCCTCATCGATAAGGTCGATAGCTTTATCCGGCAGTTGACGATCCGAAATATAACGATGCGACAACGTTGCCGCCGCCACAATGGCCGGGTCGGTTATCTGCACATGGTGATGCAGCTCATAACGTTCTTTCAGACCACGCAGAATCGCGATGGTATCTTCCACTGACGGTTCGGCAACAAACACTTTCTGGAAACGACGTTCCAGCGCAGCATCTTTTTCGATGTACTGGCGATACTCATCCAGCGTCGTCGCGCCCACACAGTGCAGTTCACCACGAGCCAGGGCCGGTTTCAGCATGTTCCCGGCGTCCATTGCGCCATCGGCCTTACCTGCGCCCACCATGGTGTGCAATTCGTCGATAAACAGGATGACGTTGCCTTCCTGTTTCGAGAGATCGTTCAGCACACCTTTCAGGCGCTCTTCAAACTCACCGCGGTATTTTGCCCCGGCTACCAGCGCCCCCATATCCAGCGCCAGTACGCGACGGCCTTTTAAACCTTCCGGCACTTCACCATTAATGATGCGCTGAGCAAGCCCTTCCACAATCGCTGTTTTACCCACACCGGGCTCACCGATGAGTACCGGGTTGTTTTTGGTACGGCGTTGCAGTACCTGAATGGTACGGCGAATTTCTTCATCACGGCCAATAACCGGATCGAGTTTGCCTTGTTCGGCACGCTCGGTCAGATCGACGGTGTATTTTTTCAAGGCCTGGCGTTGGTCTTCAGCCCCTTGATCGTTCACGCTTTCACCTCCGCGCATTTGTTCAATTGCCTGAGTGATATTGGCCGTTGTTGCCCCAGCCGATTTCAATAAGTCGGTCAGCGTGCCGCGAGACTCAAGCGCCGCCAGAACGAACAGTTCCGACGAAATAAAGTTGTCCCCACGTTTTTGCGCCAGCTTGTCGCAAAGATTCAGTACACGCACCAGCTCCTGAGACGGTTGCACGTCGCCACCGGTCCCTTCCACTTGCGGTAGACGGCTCAGCGCTTGATCAATCGCGGTGCGTAACTGGCCAGCATTGATGCCAGCAGACGTTAATAAAGGACGAACCGAACCCCCTTCCTGATTCAGCAAGGCGCTCATTAGATGAAGAGGTTCGATGAATTGGTTGTCGTGCCCCAGTGCGAGTGACTGGGCATCGGCGAGAGCAAGCTGGAATTTATTAGTAAGACGATCCAGACGCATAACTCCTCCCATAACAGGTCAAAATTGCTACTGGAGATTAAATGAGGTCATCCCTCAATTATTCAAGGTGAATGACCTGAATTATGTGAAAAGAAAACGGCGCGTTCCGGATCGTCTTGATTCTTTAGGTTATATCAGCCAAATAAAACTTGCCATCCGACCAGTGGTCTTGTCGCGGCGATAAGAGAAGAATGTCTCACTTTCACTATATGTGCAGCGGTCGCCACCATAAATGTGGGTGATCCCGACGTTTGTCAGGCGCTGACGTGCAAGCTGATAAATATCCGCCAGATATTTTTCTCCGCGTGGCAAAAAGGCAGCCTGCGCCTTCGCATCTTTCTCCATAAACGCGTCACGAACTTCAGGCCCTACCTCAAAAGCCGCAGGACCGATGGCTGGACCTAACCAGGCCATAATGTTTGCCGGTTTATCAGCAAAGCAGGCAACGGTTTCTTCCAGTACGCCTTCACACAATCCACGCCACCCCGCGTGGGCTGCCGCCACTTCCGTTCCGGCGAGATTACAAAATAGCACGGGCAGGCAATCCGCCGTCATCACTGCGCAAACGGTGCCTGGCGTGTTGCTGTACGACGCATCCGCCCTTTTAGAATCATAGGGCGCACCCGTCAGTTTCAGCACATCCTTACCGTGCACCTGCTCCAGCCAGACCGGCTTCGAAGGCAGATTGCCCGCAGTAAACAGTCGTTTTCGGTTCTCTTCGACATGTTCCAGGTTATCGCCACAGTGGGCACCCAGGTTCAGCGAATGGTAAGGAGGCAAACTGACACCCCCAATACGTGTAGAACTGCAGGCCGCAACGCCTTTCGGCAGTGGCCACTGCGGGACAATTAGCTTACTCATAACCAGGCAACATCATCCTTATGTTCTTCAAAATCAGCGCGCATGACTTCAATGAGTTTGACCATATCCTGCGGGATCGGCGCATGCCACTCCATTTCGATACCGGAGATCGGATGATAAAGACGCAGCATGGTGGCATGCAGCGCCTGGCGATCGAACTTACGCAGCGTAGAAATAAATTCGTCCGATGCCCCTTTCGGTGGACGCGGACGGCCGCCATAAACCTGATCGCCCACCAGCGGATGGGTAATATGCGCCATGTGCACGCGGATCTGGTGCGTACGTCCGGTTTCCAGACGCAGCCGCAGACGCGTGTGCACACGGAAGTGTTCCATAATACGGTAGTGAGTCACCGCCGGTTTACCCATTGGATGCACAGACATATGCGTACGTTTGGTTGGATGACGGCTGATCGGTTCTTCTACCGTACCACCCGCAGTCATATGACCAATCGCCACGGCTTCGTACTCACGCGTGATTTCACGCAGCTGCAATGACTCCACCAGACGCGTTTGCGCCGGGACAGTTTTTGCGACAACCATTAATCCGGTGGTGTCTTTATCCAGACGGTGCACAATCCCCGCACGCGGGACATCCGCGATTGGCGGGTAGTAATGCAGTAACGCATTCAGTACCGTGCCATCAGGATTACCTGCACCAGGATGCACCACGAAGTCACGTGGTTTGTTGATGACAAGAATGTCGTCATCTTCATAGACGATATCCAACGGGATATCTTGCGCTTCAAAACGAATTTCTTCGTCAATTTCAGCATTGATGGAGACACGTTCTCCGCCCAATACTTTTTCTTTCGGTTTATCGCAAAGATGCCCATTTACCAGCACTCGCTGGTCGAGGATCCATTCTTTTATGCGTGAACGCGAATAATCAGGGAACAATTCGGCCAAAGCCTGATCTAAGCGTTGACCGAGCTGATTTTCGGAGACTGTTGCGGTGAGTTCTACTCGTTGTGCCATAAACTGCTTCTTCGTTTAACGTTGGGTTTTACGGCTTTGCCGTTTAATATAGTGTGCTATTGTAGCTGGTCTTAACCGGGAGCAGGAACAGAGAATCTCCCGTATTACATTTTGAGGAAAGTCAAAACGTCATGACGCGCATGAAATATCTGGTGGCAGCAGCCACGTTGAGCCTGTTTTTGGCGGGTTGCTCTGGTTCAACGGAAGAGGTGCCCGATAATCCGCCTAATGAAATCTACGCGACTGCTCAGCAAAAGCTGCAGGACGGTAACTGGAAACAGGCAATAACGCAATTGGAAGCGTTGGATAACCGTTATCCATTTGGACCGTATTCCCAGCAGGTGCAGTTGGATCTCATCTACGCCTACTACAAAAACGCCGATCTGCCATTGGCTCAGGCTGCTATCGATCGTTTTATCCGTCTTAATCCAACGCACCCAAATATTGATTATGTCATGTATATGCGCGGCCTGACCAATATGGCGCTGGATGACAGTGCGCTGCAAGGCTTCTTTGGTGTTGATCGCAGCGATCGCGATCCACAACACGCCCGAGCTGCGTTCAACGATTTCTCCAAACTGGTGCGTGGCTATCCGAACAGCCAATACACAACCGATGCCACCAAGCGTCTGGTGTTCCTGAAAGACCGTCTGGCGAAATACGAATACTCTGTTGCCGATTATTACACCGCGCGTGGCGCATGGATTGCCGTCGTGAACCGCGTAGAGGGAATGATGCGCGACTACCCGGATACCCAGGCAACGCGTGATGCTTTGCCGCTGATGGAAAATGCCTATCGTCAGTTGCAGATGAATGCTCAGGCTGACAAAGTGGCGAAAATTATTGCCGCTAACAGCAGCAACACCTGATTCATCTCCGAATGCAAAACAAAACGGCAGCCCAATGGCTGCCGTTTTGTTATCCGTAAACGCCGCAACTGAAGCGGTTTAGCTGCAACGCATCCTATCAAATATGGCCTGCTTTCAGGTATTCCTCAAGTAAAAGATCCCCTGTTCCTGCGATGCCTCACAAAAAGATATCCCTGACAAAAAGTGACAAAAAAATGTGATTTAAATCACACATTTTGACATTAGGAACGGTATGCTGGGTTCACCAAGACGGGAAAGACAAGAGGTAAAATTTATGACAATGAACATTACCAGTAAACAAATGGAAATTACTCCGGCAATTCGCCAGCATGTCGCAGACCGTCTCTCCAAACTGGATAAATGGCAAACTCACCTAATTAATCCACATATCATTCTGTCTAAGGAGCCACAGGGTTTCACTGCTGATGCCACCATCAATACACCGAACGGACATCTGGTCGCCAGCGCAAAACACGAAGATATGTACACCGCCATTAATGATTTGATCAACAAGCTGGAACGGCAGCTCAATAAAGTGCAGCACAAAGGCGAAGCCCGTCGTGCAACAACTTCAGTAAAAGACGCCAACTTCGTCGAAGCAGAAGAAGAGTAGTCCCTTACATTGAGTGTATCGCCAACGCGCCTTCGGGCGCGTTTTATTTCACTGTAGCATATTGAAATAAAAGGATTTATTTCAACCAACGTCCACATATCGACCACATCGACAACAAAAAACCCCGAATCTGGGGTTTTTTCATATGGAGTCTTAAATGCAAGAGTTAGAAGGAGCACCATTACACCAGTCAAAACTAGCCGGCGTTCGGCTTGTTTGCCCTCCTGAACTTTCAACTTCAATACAAGATTACTTCAAAAGTAACGGCTTTGATGTTGGCCATACGATTTGCTTTTCCGCAAACGCCCCGGATAAACTCGATTTCATCTTTGAACTGGCCACTCAGGCAAGGAAGTTAGCAGGGGTTATTATGGGGTTACTGAACAGGAATGATGTTGAAATCGAACTGAATCTTTGCACTCGCGGTGATGAACCGAAAACAGCAAAGGTAAAATTGCGGAGTCTGAAAGATGTTGAGGCTTGCGAACGTCTGATCGACAAGCTGGCATCAGTGGTTGTGAAGCCCAAACAAGACGACCAGTAAACGACGCAATAGCCCCATTCTCTGGGGCTTTTTTGTATCTGCATAATGTTAATGAATTTGTCCCCCCCCGCTTCTCATATTTAAGACGGCCATCGGAAAACCGTCACAACCATCACGCCTCTCAAAATCACACATTAACCAACTGATTATCCTGAATAAATGCTGTGACGGTAAAACCATCACAAAACGTAACGTAAACCGTCACACCCAATAAATTCAGTGAGTTATAAAACAGAGTTGTGATGTTTTGAGACCGTCACACTGTGATGCTGTTGTGATAGTTTTGTGATGGTTTTCAATATAGTAATTTACTTATATATATCATATATATAGATACTATTTTTAAATCTTGTGACGTTTGTGACGGTTTTCCGATGCTCCCCCTAAATTTTTGAAAAAACCAAGAGTGGTCAGAAATCACCCTGACTTGTTGGTTATTTTGTATATCTATCTGTTAGTGATTTGAGCACTGGCGCGGGTACGTTAATGCCGGTATGGCGATGGTTCAGACTGTGCAAAGTATTTCAGTTCCGCATTTCACTGCCATTCCACGTCAGAGCGCGCCAGATAAGGCCTGGACACTTTCCCCCACTTACCTGATCTCGCTGCGGCCGTTACGTAAAAAGTCACGTAATCGCTGTTGTTCCCGCATGTAATCAGGCTCCGATATTTTTCACCCACAGCCGGCAATCGCATAAAAACTGAAATCCTTGAAATCTGTTTCACACATTTCAGTTGGCGAACTACCGCCAAAGCCCCAGTACTGGCGCGGTCTGGCGATGTGTTTTGTACCACCGGAAAAACTGAAATCATTCTCAACACGAAAACCGCAGGCGGGTGCGGTGTAGCGCCGTTTTCGTCACTTCCGTCGTTATTTCGTCGCGGCAGGCTGCATCAGCGCCTTGCTGTGCTTCTAAAGTTAATTAAGTTGGGATGAACGGGTGCAGATAATAGCGGTGCTCAGAATGCGTCTGGTGAGGTCTGGGAGCGGGTACAAAAAAGCCCGCAATATGCGCGGGCTGATGGGATGGTCAGGCAATGATGCTCTGGTATTTGGCCTTAATGACTTCATACACATTCCAGTGCTGCAAAACGTTTCCCAGCGTACGGCTGAAATACGGCTCCACATCCAGCCCCTGTGCGGCTTCCATCTCCGCCCAGGCCAGTACCGTATCAGCCACAAATACCGGAAACGCACTGCCGAACGCGGCCGGGGTTTCCTGCCCCCGCTCGATAGCCACATCCGCCCAGTCCAGCGCCTGATCAAACTGGCCGGTATCAAACAGCCAGACGACACACCAGGCAAAAACGGGATTCTGATGCGTACTGTCACTTTCCAGCCAGGTTTGTGCGGTCGGCATCCAGCGGGGCAACAGCACATCGCGCTTAGGCAGTGTGGTAACAATCATGCGTTTACCAGGCATAAACGGCGGAACATAAGCCGTGCGGCCGGCGATGCTGTCAGACAGCAGTTGTGCCGCAATCTTTTCAGTGGGTTTATCGGCTTTCTGGTACAGACGGAACGACTCCGCCGCCACCAGGTCAGCTCCCACCAGAACCACTAGACGCGGGTCATTACGGTACTGTGCCGGAATCTTGGCATTGATAAGATCGGATGCCATCGCATCGAGTGACACATAGTCACCCTTGCCGTCACCGTCCAGCACAACAGAATCGGTGACGATCTGCTTACCGCCATCCCACTCTTTAACAATCTGGTGCCAGCCTTTGTTCACATCTTCGCCGTTCGGGTTCTTTTCGGCATCCGTGGTCTCTGCAACAGATTTACCGTTGAAGCCGATACGCAGCATATCCAGCGCAAACGCCTGATTGGTGAACTCCTGAACACGCTGGAAAAACTCGTTTTCATCGCCGGCGTTCGCCCAGACAGAAAGCAACTGCCAGGTCAGAGCAGCACATGAATCAGTCTCTACCAGTTTGTAATCATTCCCGCTGACGCCCACTTTCTTACGGAAACGGCCATCCAGCACACGCCCGGTATACAGGCCAGAACTGCCGACCGGTACCACCTGCCCCTGTAACTGGTCAACATCAGCAACCGTCAACAGATTCAGGAAAGAAGACTCTTCCAGCAGCGCATTACGCATCTGGGTTTCTTTCGGATCTGACAGCGCAAACCAGCGGTCACCATCGGTCGCACCGTAGGATTCACGCAGTCCGGTGTGGTACTGACGCAGAAACTCACGGGCTTTCGCATTTAATTGCATATTCTTTTTCCTTAAAGAAAAGTTGTGTTATCCCTTACAGGAAATTGAAGCCTTTCTTGCCCTTGCTGAATTTCTTGTCCGGCAACTGGGTGACTTTGTTATTCAGCTTGCTGAAGTTCTTCACCAGTTCCGGCAGATTACCCACCAGACGCGCAAAATCTTCGGTATCCACCACTTCCTTAACGGTGTCCACGTCTTCCTGCACATCAGATACGGCCTCTTCAGCCTCACCCAGACGCGTTTCGATTGCAGATACGCGCTTATCAATGGCATCCAGCGCTTCAGCCAGCGCCTGTAAAGCATCAGGCTGCGACTTATCCGGCTCAGTGCCCTGACCTGGCTCTTCAATACTGAAAAAATGGCGCCAGCCCTTTTTCGCGGTCTTTGACATTCCCTTTTCCTTTTTAAATTCCCTGACTTCATCAAACGCCAGCGGCTTATATGGGCCGATGCGTTTTCCTTTTGTGCGGCTGAAACGTAGCCGAGTAGTACCCACTCCTGCTGGACTGTCAGTAACAGCCAGCCCCTCAAGATAGGTTTTACCTGTACTTCTGAAATTACCGTCCGGGGTAAACTCCGGTGATAAAAATAAAAGCTGACCTTTTGCATTTGCCTGAAGCAATGAAATAGCCGGGCAAAGACGCGCATATAAACGCAAGATTCCTTCATCATCACGTTCAGCTTTTAATTCCAGTACCTCACCCATATTTCCGTAGTTACGGGTATGTTCCGGCCATAACAAGGCAGGATAAAGTGAGTAGTCATATAACTCGGCAGCATCCAGTAACCACTGTTCCTCAATGGTTCGCTTATCAACCGTTTCACCCGCAGTGGCGATACAAATCCAGTTTGTTGCCAGCTGTGAACCTGACATATTGCCTCCCTTCCTGCTGCGGTTTTCAGTATCGCCAATTAAATTAACCACCGCATTCACTTCATTTCGGATATAAGCAATTAGCCGAACACATCAGAAATAAAGCGGGATTTAATATAGAAACGCCCGTGCATAATGTGCGTATGGCTAAATACTCTGAAGAATTAAAAGGCGTTGCGCGGGCGCTTTATTTAAAACGCTATACCCCGCAGGAAATTGCCAGTGAATTAAATCTGCCTAACAGACGCATTGTCTATTACTGGGCGGAGAAATATTGCTGGACGGAATTACTCAGTCATGAATCAACAGAAGACGCATTAAACCGCCGTATTCAGTCGCTGACATTACGTGAGGGGAAATCGGAGCTGGAACTGCGGGAGCTGGACAGCCTCGTTTCTCACCTGGTGAAACTGCGTGCACAGCACAATAAGCATCAGGAAAAGCTGGAGGAAATTAAGCACAGCGAAAGTGATGCGCCGGTATCCCGCCAGTCCGGTGGCGACGAAAAAAACCGTAAACGTGGCAAATACAAAAAGAATGATATCAGCGGGCTGACACAGGAAGATTTTGACCGGTTCGCGCTCGAGCACCTTTTCGGCTACCAGCAACACCTTCGCGCCAATCTCCATCAGCAAGTCAGGAACATCCTGAAAAGCCGCCAGATTGGTGCAACCTGGTATTTCTCAATAGAAGCCTTTGAGAATGCGGTTATGACGGGTGATCCGCAAATCTTCCTGTCCGCATCAAAGGCTCAGGCTGAAGTATTCCGCAGCTATATCGTCAACATTGCGGAGCAGTATTTCGGCGTGGAGCTGACAGGCAACCCCATCCGTCTGTCAAACGGCGCGGAGCTGCGCTTCCTGTCCACCAATAAGAACACCGCCCAGTCATACAGTGGCCATCTGTACTGTGATGAATATTTCTGGGTACCCAACTTTGCAAAATTAAACGAAGTGGCCAGCGCAATGGCCACACACGACAAATGGCGCACCACCTACTTTTCCACCCCCAGCAGCAAAACGCACCAGGCTTACCCGTTCTGGACAGGTGAAGAATGGAAACGCGGCGACAAGAAACGCGCACGCGTGGCGTTCCCAACGGAGAAGGAGCTGCGTGACGGCGGGCGGTTATGCCCTGATGGCCAGTGGCGCTACATCATCACGCTGGAAGACGCGATTGCGGGCGGGTTCAATCTGGCCAGCATCGAAAAGCTGCGCAATCGCTACAACCGCGACACCTTCAACATGCTGTACATGTGCGTATTCGTGGACAGCAAAGACAGCGTTTTTTCATTCTCCCAGGTGGAACGCTGCTGTATTGATCCGGATATCTGGGAAGATCATGACGAAAACCTGCCCCGGCCGTTCGGTAATCGGGAAGTATGGGCGGGCTATGACCCAGCTCGAAGCGGTGACACCTCCACTTTTGTAATTGTCGCCCCGCCGATAGTGGCCGTCGAAAAATTCCGCGTGCTGCGCGTTTTCCATTGGCAGGGGATGAACTGGAAATGGCAGGCGGCACAAATTAAAAAGCTGTTTGGCCAGTACAACATGACCTACATCGGCATTGATATCACCGGGCTGGGGAGCGGTGTCTTTGAAGATGTGCAGCACTTCGCCATACGCCAGGCGGTAGCCATCCGCTACGGTGTGGAGACGAAAAACCGCCTGGTGATGAAGATGATCGACGTTATCGAAGACAACCGCGTGGAATGGGATAAGGAGAAAACCGAAATCGCCGCCAGCTTTATGACCATCCGCAGAACGTCCACGGCCAGCGGTAACGCCATGACCTTTGTTGCCGACCGCACGGCAGAAACTGGCCACGCTGACAGCTTCTGGGCTATCGCCCATGCCATTGACAACGAACCATTAAACTTTGAAAACCAGCGTAAATCACGCTGGGGGAACTTAGGGAAAGCAGCATGAAAAAACGGAAATACAGGGAACCTCGCACCGTGAGCAAGCAGCGACACATGAGCCTTGTCACCCTGGGTAAACCGGAACCCATCCTGACGACCGGCACGAACTATACAGACGTCTGGTATGACAATGAAGCGGAACACTGGACGCTCCCGATTGACCGACTGGCGCTGGCGCAACTGGTGAACCTGAACGCACAGCACGGCGGTGTACTGTATGCCCGTCGCAACATGGTGAAAGCAAATTATGATGGCGGAGGCCTGACTCATGAACAGCTGGGCGCAGCCGTGTTTGACTGGCTGACGTTCGGTGATGTGGCCATTCTGAAAGTGCGTAACGGCTGGGGGGATGTGGTAGCGCTGCACCCACTGCCGGCACTCTATACCCGCCAGCGCAAGACCGGGGAATTTGTTGTACTGCAACAGGGTGAACCGATAATTTACCCGCCTGAAGATATCATTTTTCTCAAGCAGTACGATCCGCAACAGGCGATTTATGGTCTGCCGGATTACATCAGCGGCATTCATTCCGCCCTGCTTAACGGTGAAGCCACGATTTTTCGCCGGCGTTACTATCACAACGGCGCTCACACGGGCGGTGTGCTCTATTCCAATGACCCGAATATGACTGATGAAGTGGAAGAAGAAATCATTCAGAAGCTGGAGCAGTCAAAGGGTATCGGGAATTTCAGTACCATGTTTGTGAACATCCCCAAAGGCGATCCGGATGCTATCAAATTTATCCCGATTGGCGATATCAGCGCCAAAGATGAGTTTCAGAACGTGAAAAGTATCAGCGCTCAGGACGTACTGACCGCACACCGTTTCCCGGCAGGTCTGGCGGGAATCATCCCCACGAACGGGGCAGTGATGGGAGATATTGAAAAAGCGGCCAAAACCTACCGCAAAGCAGAGATTTTACCCATTCAGCGCATGTTTACCGCCGCAGTGGAACAGGAAAGCGATGTACCGCCCCATCTGTACCTTAATTTCCTGAAAGACAGTGAGCTGGAAGGTGATTAATGTCCGTAAAAAGGCTAAAATATCATCGTTTTCCAACTCCCGGAGCGATGGATATGCGGGTAATGAAGGTTTACTGTCCGGTATGTGAGGCAAGGGCTGTTATCAAAAAAACAGCCAGAAAACACAAGGAGCTGTCTGATTTATATTGCGCCTGTACTGATGTTGAATGCGGTCACACTTTTGTGATGAATATGACGTTTTCACACACCATCAGCCCCAGCGCCAAATCCAGCGATGCGTTGATCACCACTATCTGCAATAGCCTTGATATGCAGCAAAAACAGCTGATGCTCAAGTTTCTGAGTCAGGACGGTACTGCGCCGGCATAACAAATGGCACCGATACTGGTGCCTATTGCTATCAGTTTTATCTAACATAAACACAGCATTAAAATTTATCTTGCATATTCACTTTTACAACACAAATCCTTTCACATCGTTATTATAAAGCAAGATATAATTGCACCCCATTATTTTAAACTTTCCAAAAACCATTGCACATCACACTCTCTTTACTTCTTTGTTTATGTTTCCTAAATTTGCAATACAATAATCCAGTAAGTTTTAATATTACAATCACACAATGCTCAAGGAAATAAAAAATGACTGTGCGTCTTACAAAAGTAAATATAAATAACTTTAGGTCTTGCAAGTCAACAACCGCTGTCCTGCGACCTTTTACTGCATTAGTTGGTTATAATAACGCAGGGAAATCAAATATTATTTTAGCAATAAAATGGCTTTTAGAAGGTTCACCGATTTCCATCGAAGACATGTATGACCCAAGGAAACCTGTCACTGTAGAAGGAGTTATAGAAGGTATAACAGATGACACTCTAACTTTACTCACTGAAGAGAACCAACAAAAGATAGCACCTTTTATCATTGATGGAAAATTGAATTTCTTAAGAACACAACAAATTGACGAAGAAACAGGAAAGACAAAAAAAAGTATTGATGTCTTTGATGGTACTAATTGGAAAAAAAATCCTGGCGGGATTGATGGTTCAATATCAAATATATTCCCTGAACCCATACATATTCCTGCAATGTCTGATGCGGTTGAAGATGCCACTAAATATAAAACATCAACCACAATTGGAAAAATACTTTTAGCTATCGTCTCCGAAATAAAAAAAGAACATGAAGAAAAGTTTTCACAAAATATTTCAGAAATAGGCAAGTACCTTTCTCATGATGGAGAAAATCGGTTAGACGGCCTAAATAACATAGACTCCGGGGTTAATGAAAAAGTAAATAAATTCTTCCCGGATGTGAGCGTAAAACTACACTTCCCGACGCCTACACTTGATGATATATTTAAATCAGGAACCTTAAAGGTATTTGAAAATCGTGAAGATGGTTCTGTGATGCGGGACATAAGCAGATTTGGTCACGGAACTCAACGCTCTATTCAAATGGCATTAATCCAATACCTTGCGGAAATAAAGAAAAAAAGCGAGGATACTAAAAAATCAAATACGTTAATTTTTATAGATGAACCTGAACTTTACCTACACCCATCAGCAATAGATTCAGTAAGAGAGTCACTTGTTTCATTAAGTGATTCCGGATATCAAGTAATTATATCTACTCACTCAGCAAGTATGCTATCAGCTAAACATGCGCCAAATGCAATCCAGGTGTGTAAAAATGCTGATGGGACTATTGCCAGAAAAACTATTTCAGAAAAGATTAAAGAGTTATATGAATCATCTTCTCCGCAATTACATTCAGCATTTACTCTATCAAATTCATCTCTTTTCCTATTTTCTGAAGAAGTGTTGTTAGTTGAAGGAAAAACTGAAACAAATGTCCTATACGCTTTATACAAAAAAATTAGAGGGCGCGAACTTAACCCGAGCAGAACATGTATAGTAGCTGTTGATGGTAAGGGAAGCCTCTTTAAAATGGCTGATGTGATAAACGCAATCGGAATAAAAACACGAATACTGGCTGATTGCGACTTTTTATCCATCATTCTTCCAACCACTCATAGTGCAAAGTTCAGAACTGAATGTGACGATCTATTAACTGCTTTAAACTCACTAAAAGATCCAGCTTCATTACAACTAAAAAACCCAATTACTTCAATTGATTCATTAAAAACCAGCTCAAGTAAAGATTTTATTGCACTAT
This sequence comes from Citrobacter sp. R56, assembly GCF_016811995.1. Taxonomy (GTDB): domain Bacteria; phylum Pseudomonadota; class Gammaproteobacteria; order Enterobacterales; family Enterobacteriaceae; genus Citrobacter_D; species Citrobacter_D enshiensis. Next base: position 1,186,360 of record NZ_CP069159.1, on the reverse strand, counting down.
GTAACCATGAAGAAACAAAAAAATATATTGATATCATTCATCAAAAACTAAGAAATGAAGGAATATACATTTGGAAATCTGGCGACATTGAACAAGTATATGGATTTGGTAAAAAACAAAGCGAATGGGACAATCTTTTAGATTGCTTATGTGATGACACCAAAGATGCGAAGGGAGTCATTAAAAATTATGATGAAATGGAAGATTTTATAAACTGGATTTAATTTAAAATAATTGTTCCCGACACATGAACTTAATGGTTAATGTGTCGGGGCAAAAATGTTCAATTGCTAATTTTCTTTTCTGAAAATCCAGCATCGAAATGTGTCTGGCATTCTTTGCATATCCCCTTTACCACGATTATGGCGCTCACTAACCGCGCTGCGCGTGGTGCTTTGTCTGATAAATCGCCGTTCATTACCGTTTTTTAACAGCTTTTTAATTTCCGTTAAAGTGAACGGAATTCGCTGCCGGTGTGCTGCGGCGACCTCCTCCAGATGGTTAAAGTTAACCGCAATTTCACTTTCATCTGACGAGTGATTGACGCCGTAGGGGGCCAGTTCATCCAGGTAATCAAACAGATCCCAAAACTCCTGAACCATAGGATGATCCTTTTTAAGCGCCTGACAGCGTTCCACAGCCAGCGCAGTGATCGATTCACGCGTCTTTTCTATGCGTTCAACCGGTACCGGCACAACAAGCGCGAGCGCCTCCAGCAAACCCACAAGCTGCGCGTGATTCTTGGCAATACGGATATGGCGAATACTGCTGTTAGACTCCAGCTCATTCCTGGCACGTTCGTACCCCTTGCCGAACGTCTGCATGATTTCTTTTTCGCGCATGGTGGCCAGCAATGTGAATCCGGATACCTGGCTGACGGGCAGTTGTTCAAGCCGCTCCGCTGCATGGCGCGTATGAATGGACTGCCCGCGCTTATCGGTATAGATATGGATAATACGCTCCAGAAATGCCTTGCTGCCGTCTGTATCAGCGTTCTGTGCAATTACAATACTGCCCCTGAATGGCGGCTCGTATGTCTCGTTATTGTTGGACTTTATCCCCACTGCACGGGAAGCACGGCCGTTATACAGTGATTTCAGTTCATCCCAGTCAAAAGCACGTTGTTTAGCATTATCCGTGGTGCGGTCGCCTTCGATTAGCACAACCGGCAAGTTGCCGACCTGGGCAAAGTTGCGCCCACGCGCTGCGGCCGTAGACTTAGAAGGATCAAACCCTTCGTATTCCTCACGGCCGACGAGCTTCCACAGAAATTCAATCAGCGTGGATTTACCAGTCCCCGGTTCACCCACGATTTCCAGAAACGGGAATGACTTATCGCGCTCACGGATTTGTTCGGCAAACAGCGACCCCAGCCAGAACGCCAGCGCCACATACCCTTTCTCACCAAATGCCGTCCAGATATCGTCAATCCAGCCAGTGGTAAATTCATTCAGTTTTGGATTCAGATCCAGCGATGGTGTCAGGCTCAGGCTTTTTACACTGGTGTGATTGATTTCAAAATAGTCTTCATCGTTCATCTCATACAGCCGACCATCGCTCACGGCCACGCGGTTAAAAAGCCACGCAGAATAATCTTTGTTGTAGCCGATAAAATTCTGCGTCTTAACTTCTTTTATTTCAGGAAGGCGCATCTGGATGAACTTATCCAGCTGTTTGGTACTGCCGGTATATACCGCCCCTTTGGCAATATGCAGCAAACGTTTTTTGAACTCGGCGGAGCTAGTGAGCTGGTTCGCCGTGAAGGTATCCTTCACTGCTGGCCGGTTTGGCATGTTGACCTTAACGTAATACCAGGACTCGTCTGTAGGTTCAGAACGCTGGAAATAGAGCGGAGTCAGCCAGCAGTTAGCAATTTCTGTTACGCCGCCAGATTCTTTCACAGCCCGTTCTTTGGCTTCCCAGTCCTGGATAACTTCGCTACCAGTGCTACTGATTCGCTCATAGGCTCGCATGTACCTGTCCAGATCCAGTTCAAACCAGTACATGCGGGAATTATGCTCAAAGTAAAACGAATGCCATTCGTTATGCTGATGCATGAGCAGGGCTTTTTCTGTCGGGCTTTTCGCCAGCAGAATATCGCCATAGTAGCGATAATTTTTGATGTCCGATTTGCTGAGCCGGTCACGCAGCAGAAGGTCATTCCAGTCAAGGCTGGAGGATGATTTCACCGGCTGCGCCGCGCGAACTTTCCAGCCAGCATCCTCACTACGGGCAACGAACGCCAGCGTGTGCTTTGTGCCGGCCTTATCACCGTCAAACGCCCATACAAGGCGTGGGCGCGGTTTTTCGCCCAGTTCTTTAGCCAGCATATCCAGTGCGGCCAACGGGTAATTGTTACTGCTCAGTGTGGCAACTGCGGGTAAACCCGCCTGGCAAAGACTCAGCGCATTAAATATTCCTTCAGTGATCCAGATTTCGTTCACTTCCAGCAGGTTGACAGAAGGTGGCACCCACCAGTGACCAACATAGCTCCCTTTGATATTGGCTTTTTGCTTACCAAAGCGTTGGGGCTGGTCAATAATGCGCTCCCACGTCGCACCACATGCCAGCTTAAATTTGACTGTTGCCGATCCCATGCCATCTTTAACAAACGCGCCCTGGGTGAAAATACCTTTCAGTGGTTCGGTATCCAGTCCTCTGGCCTCACGCAGATACGCCTCCGCAGCTGCGTGTGGGGTTTCAGGCGTGTCCTGATACCGCTTAGACCAGTCCTCAAATATATCCGGATACTGCTCTTTAACAATGACCTGATGGCCGCAGTTATTTTCGCGGCCACACTTCAGAATCCAGGGCTTATCTATGCTGGTGAATAATTCGCGCTTACGACACTTAGGGCATACACCCTGCTGCAAATACTTATCCCGCTCTTTAAACTCAAAATCCTGAACAAGACGGCGCACAACGTCCTGTTGTATCGTTGCGTTCATATATAATCCATGTGTGAAATAATGAATAAAAGGCAAAAGTTATATTCTGTACTGCTTGTTATATCTTTCATGCGTCATTAATTCCCAGCTTCTGCCTCTATCCTTGCTTAGTAAACGCCAGCGATAGGAAACATGAACAGAGAAATATTGATTCGGCTTAATAACCTGATATACCTTTTTGCCGTTGTAATATTCCGCCAGCGCTGAAAATGCCTTATTAATGACACTTTCACTTGCATGAGAGGTCACTTTCAGCATGATTATTTCACACTGGCTATTTTGACAAGATACATCCAGACATAAGAAACAATTTTTATGTTGTGGATTGCATGGTTATATGCATTGCGAGTGAACGTATAAGGAATAATACTGTCCATGTTAAGCCCCAGCGTCGAGGCAAGTTCAACAATCGTAATAACGGACTGCTCATTGCCGCGGGTAAAACACTGTCCTGCAAACTTATTCAAAGCATGCCGCAACACAGAACTGTGAAGTGATGGACACCCATTCCATAACTTCACACTCGCGGGGTCAGCATTTTCATTAACGAATGAATAGAAATCACAGATTGCCAGTTCTATATCCTGACAATCATCATCAAGTAACTGACAACGGACTTCAGAGGACTGGCGTAACCACCACTCTATAGCTTCCGCACTGACTGTACCACCGTTGCTCATAGCATCATCAAGACTGATTCGACGATAAAATGTTTCACCGATTTCACCAGTTTCAGGATTAAAGAAAATTGCAGCAATAGCCGTAATTGCTGCGGTAGATTTATCATCCATTGCTTCAATGTCAATCATTAAATGATTCATGGCATTCCCTTAATGTTAAACAGCTTTCAGATTAGAATTGCTTTTTCTCATTACCCCTGAAGCAAGAGAAGAAAGCACTGGAACATTATCTTCCGTTGGTATATCGCCCTTAAATGCCATCAGGGTAATTTTGTGAAGTTCAGCAAAATCATCAACATCATTATTAAATCGTGCTGTTGCAGATATTCCTTCCAGACACTTAGCCAACTGAAGATTCAACTCCATCAAATGAATACCGTCACTGTGGACAGAGAAATTTTCTTTATCAATCACTGTTGCCTGTGCGTGATAGCTTTGCAACAAATTCCGAATAAGCGTGGCATATTTGCTTTTCATAGTTAATTTCACATTATCTAATGAAGTTAATATTTAATTCTGAGTTCTGTATTTTTCGGTTGTGAATAGCCGATTTTTCCAATCGTGCCACTCGGGTGGAGCCTCTTTTGCAAGATGTTCTGCATAAGAATCCCACTCGCCACGATGAATATAAATTTCACCACCTTTCTTCGATGGGTTCAGAGGATCCTTCATGCGGATCACTGGCAATTTTCCAGCCATCGCCATCTTGCGAATTGCGGCAGGTGTTTTGCCAATATATTCAGCAAAAAGCTCTGGCGTCACCAGCTCTGACAGCGTGTTATCTGCTGCTTCCTTCATCTGTGGTATCCTCCGTCAGTTTGGATTTCTAGGATGCTTTAAGGCGTCCTAGGGTGTGTTTTTCGTCATCAAATGATGACACAACCAAAGGATAATCCTCAAATGATGACATCGTCAAGAAGTCATGCAAAAAAACTAAGAGATATGCGAATCGCCGAAGGAATTACCCAAGCTGATTTTGCAAAAATGATGGAAATTGGCTTAGGAACAGTCAGAAATTACGAGAGCGGACAGCGGGAGGCTGGTATGGGGATAATTGATAAAGTTGTAAATCATCCACGATTCACGAAATACACCCTTTGGTTAATGACAGACAAAACGGCACCAGCTGCAGGACAAATAGCCCCGTCTCTCTCCCCTGATGGGCAAGGCGACAAAAAATCGTCCCCTTCCACCCAGAAGGTTGGTTAATTGTCTGGTTTTTCTATGCTTTAAATCAAAAGTTACATAATGACTCAGATATCGGAGGGCTTCGCTATGTCGATCAAGAAGCTCGATGATGGTCGTTTTGAAGTGGACGTAAGACCGCGCGGAGCTTCAGGAAGAAGAATTCGTCGCAAATTTAGTCGTAAAGCGGAAGCTCAGGCATATGAAAAGTATGTTCTGACAAACTTCCACGATAAAGAGTGGCAGGATAAACCCGCAGACAGAAGACTACTATCTGATTTGATTGCTATATGGTGGAGTTACCATGGAAAGAATCACAATTATGGTGACTCATATAAAAAGCGCCTGGATAAAATCAATCGCGAAATGGCCGAACCCAGAGTGTACGAACTTACTCGTAACTTTCTGATGAAATATCGTGCAGAAAGGCTTCATAGCGGAGTCTCGGCCGGAACGGTTAACAGGGATTTCTGTGTCATATCCAGCATGTTCAGTCTGCTGATTGATATGGAAGAGTTCCATCACGAAAACCCATTCCATACAGTGAAGAAATTGCGTCTGGAAAATACAGAAATGTCGTTTCTCTCTGAAGAAGAGATCTGCAACTTGCTGAATGCTCTTACCGGGGATGACCGCAGGGTTGTCGTTCTTTGTCTGAATACTGGTGCACGATGGGGTGAAGCCAGTAATCTCAAAGCTGAGCACGTTATAAGTAACCGTGTAACCTTTGTTAAGACAAAAACTGGCCCAGCTCGTACTGTACCGATATCAGAGGAAATAGCAGACTATATCCTCACTCGTAAATCGGGGAAATTGTTCGATACCAACTATGAACGGGTTCGTGATGTTTTGCGCAAGATAAAACCAGACTTGCCGAAAGGTCAGGCACTGCATGTTTTACGCCATACCTTCGCAACACATTTCATGATCAACGGTGGGAATATCATCACGCTACAGCGCATTTTGGGGCATACGACAATTGAGCAAACAATGACATATGCACACTTCGCCCCAGATTATCTGACTGATGCCATACGATTTAATCCAATGCACGGAAGTGTCCACATAATGTCCATGAACTAGGGCATTTTAGGGTGTATTAGGGCTAATGAGGCGCTCATAACATATTGATTCATCAATGAGCGCCTTATCTGACGGGCCTTCTCAACGCACCTTCGGGCGCGTTTTTTGTTGACAGGGTTAAAACAGTGCGGGTACTTTACTCTTGTCACCAAAGGAAAATGACATGAAACCAACACCGTTCTTCTTCGCATTCTTTTTTACCTTCCCCTGAATGGGAGGCGTTTCGTCGTGTGAAAAAGAATGCGAAGACGAACAACAAGGCCTCCCAAACCGGGGGGCCTTTTTTATTGATAACAAGAAAGGCAACACTATGACATCGGAAAACCCGTTACTGGTACTGCGAGAGAAGATCAGCTCGCTGGATGAAAAATTGCTGGCCTTGCTGGCTGAACGTCGTGAGCTGGCGGTTGAAGTGGGCAAAGCTAAATTGCTCTCTCATCGCCCGGTGCGCGATATCGATCGTGAACGTGATTTGCTCGACAGATTGATCACGCTCGGCAAAGCGCATCATCTGGATGCGCACTATATCACCCGCCTGTTCCAGCTCATTATTGAAGACTCCGTACTTACCCAACAGGCCCTGCTGCAGCAACATCTGAATAAGATTAACCCTCACTCTGCGCGTGTGGCTTTCCTTGGGCCCAAAGGTTCTTACTCTCACCTCGCCGCCCGTCAGTATGCCGCCCGCCACTTTGAGCAGTTTATCGAAAGCGGTTGTGCAAAATTTGCCGATATCTTTAATCAGGTCGAAACCGGACAAGCAGACTACGCCGTCGTGCCGATTGAAAACACCAGCTCCGGCGCCATCAACGACGTTTACGATCTCCTGCAGCACACGACGCTGTCCATCGTCGGCGAGATGACCATCACTATCGACCACTGTGTACTGGTTTCTGGCACGACCGATTTGAATACCATCGAAACGGTATACAGCCACCCGCAACCCTTCCAGCAGTGCAGCAAGTTCCTGAGCCGTCACCCACACTGGAAAATCGAATACACCGAAAGCACGTCTGCAGCGATGGAAAAAGTGGCACAGGCGAACTCTCCACACGTTGCCGCGCTGGGAAGTGAGGCTGGCGGCGTATTACACGGTTTGCAGGTCCTTGAGCGTATTGAAGCGAACCAGACGCAAAATATTACCCGCTTCGTCGTACTGGCACGCAAAGCAATCAACGTTTCCGATCAGGTTCCGGCAAAAACGACACTGTTAATGGCAACTGGCCAACAGGCGGGGGCGCTGGTTGAAGCACTGTTGGTGCTGCGCAACCACAATCTAATCATGACCAGACTGGAATCACGTCCGATCCACGGTAATCCGTGGGAAGAGATGTTTTACCTCGACATCCAGGCTAACCTGGAATTACCGGAGATGCAGAAAGCGCTGAAGGAGTTGGGAGAGATCACCCGTTCCATGAAGGTCCTGGGTTGTTATCCCAGCGAGAACGTGGTGCCGGTGGATCCGAGCTAACGTTTAACAATGCCGGATGGCGCTGCGCTTATCCGGCCTACAATTCATGCAATTTTTGTAGGCCTGATAAGACGCGCCAGCGTGGTCATCAGGCATCTTACTTACTGACGGCTATCATTCGCCTGACGTAGCAGCGTACGACTTTCATTCTGGAAGCGTTTGGCGTAATCACCAAACCAGTGTTCGACCTTGCGGAAGCTGTCAATAAAGGCCTGTTTATCCCCCTGCTCCAGCAACTCGATAGCTTCACCAAAACGCTTGTAGTAACGCTTGATCAACGCAAGGTTGCTTTCTGACGACATAATAATATCGGCATACAGCTGCGGATCCTGGGCGAACAGGCGTCCCACCATCGCCAGTTCAAGGCGATAAATAGGAGAAGAAAGCGCCAGAAGCTGTTCAAGCTGGACATTTTCCTCTGCCAGATGCAGCCCGTAAGCGAAGGTAGCAAAATGGCGAAGGGCCTGAATAAACGCCATATTTTGATCGTGTTCGACAGCGCTGATGCGGTGCAGACGTGCTCCCCAGACCTGAATTTGCTCCAGGAACCACTGGTAGGCCTCCGGCTGGCGACCGTCACACCAGACCACCACCTGCTTCGCAAGGCTGCCGCTGTCCGGACCAAACATCGGATGCAGACCAAGAACCGGTCCGGCATGCGCCGCCAGCATCGCCTGCACAGGGCCGTTTTTCACCGATGCCAGATCGACCAAAATGCAGTCGGACGGTAAACGCGGTAGTTTTGCAATCACCTGCTCAGTCACGTGGATTGGCACACTGACAATCACCATCCCGGCATCGGCAACAATCTCCCCGGCGCGATCCCAGTCCTGCTGCTCAAGAATGCGTACCTGATATCCTGAAAGCGTGAGCATTTTCTCGAACAGTTGCCCCATTTGACCGGCACCACCGACGATAACCACCGGACGCAGAGAAGGGCAAAGGGTCTTAAACCCTTTGTCATTCTCACTGGAGTAGGACTCACGCATGACCCGGCGCAGCACATCTTCGATGAGATCGGGTGGAACCCCCATCGCCTGAGCCTCAGCACGGCGCGAAGCCAGCATCGTGGCCTCTCGCTCAGGTACGTAAATCGGCAGTCCAAAGCGGCTTTTAACTTCACCGACTTCAGCCACTAATTCCAGACGGCGCGCCAGCAAATCCAGCAGCGCCTTGTCCACTTCATCTATTTGATCGCGTAATGCGGTCAACTCAGCAACCATAACAAGCCTCTTATGCTACACGCGCCGCCAGATGACCGTTCAGATTTCCACGAATTTCACGCAGCAGTGCATCGGTGGTTTCCCAGCTAATACACGCATCTGTCACAGACACACCGTATTTCATATCGCTGCGCGGCTGCTCAGAAGACTGATTGCCTTCGTGAATGTTGCTTTCAATCATTAAGCCAATGATTGAGCGATTTCCATCTTTAATCTGCGCAACCACAGACTCAGCCACGGCAGGCTGACGGCGGTAATCTTTATTCGAGTTACCATGGCTGCAATCTACCATCAGAGAAGGATGCAGTCCTGCCTGTTCCATCTCTTTTTCGCATTGTGCGACATCGGCAGGGCTGTAGTTAGGTGCTTTGCCGCCGCGCAGTATCACATGGCCATCCGGATTACCCTGAGTCTGCAACAGCGCAACCTGGCCCGCCTGATTGATCCCAACGAAACGGTGCGACTGTGCAGCGGCACGCATCGCATTGATCGCTGTCGCCAGGCTACCATCCGTACCATTTTTAAACCCAACCGGCATGGAAAGACCCGATGCCATTTCGCGGTGAGTTTGCGATTCAGTGGTACGAGCGCCAATAGCGGACCAGCTGAACAGATCGCCCAGGTATTGCGGGCTGTTAGGATCCAATGCCTCTGTTGCCAACGGCAGTCCCAGATTGACCAGGTCAACCAGCAGCTGACGCGCAATTTTCAATCCGGCTTCCACATCAAAAGAGCCATCCATATGAGGATCATTAATCAACCCTTTCCAGCCAACGGTAGTCCGGGGTTTTTCAAAATAGACGCGCATCACCAGGTAGAGGCTATCGCTGACCTCTTCGGCAAGGGCTTTAAATCGACGAGCATATTCCAGCGCAGTTTCAGGATCATGAATAGAACATGGCCCACACACCACCAGCAGACGAGGATCGCGACCGGCGATAATGTCAGAGATGATTTTACGTGACTGGGCGATTTGCGCCTCTTGTGACAAACTCAGCGGGAATTCCGCTTTCAGTTGTTCTGGCGTCATCAGTACCTGTTCGTCAGTGATGTGTACGTTGTTCAGCGCGTCTTTTTGCATGATGGTGATCCTGTTTAGCTCGTTTGCGATAGTTTTCCTCAGTGAGGATGGCGTAACGATACCACAACAGGTAAAGATTTCAATCCACATTCCGTAAATTTTATTTTACAGACATCAACTTTAGTGCAGCCAGTAAGCATCTTTATGTAATTATAAATTTACACTCCGGTATTTATTAATCCGCTATGCTTTGAAAAACACAGGAGAACAGGCAATGAAGCGATTCGCAGGCGCACTACTCATAATATTTCTCAGCGGATGTCAGATAGATCCTTATACGTTCTCCCCTACCTGGACCGGTACTGACTGGTACGATGCCGGTATTGAAGATGCAATTGCAGGATATGCCGTTAAAGATAACGACATGCTTGCCGATACATTTAATGACCCGGAAGTCGACCGGGCGCAATACCTTAAAGGTTATGCAGAAGGCCAGCGAAAAACCTGCCAGCAAGATTTAGCGTATGCCAGAGGCCTGGCAGGGAAAACATTCCCCGCCAGCTGCGATACCGTAGAAAATGCCAGTGAGATACGCAGCGCCTGGCAAAAAGGTGCCGACGAAGGGGCAAGCGCAATTCGGCTCAATTAATAAAAACCTTACGAATAAATACTCGCATGAGATTTACCTTAAGAGACATCTATTAATCTGTAGGGTGTAATGACTCTCAGGCAAAATAATGTTATTTTGTTGTAAACAATCACGGATGTATTTAAATGCTTTACAGCTGATGCTGGTGAGGACCTGTCTATGATATTTTCTCACCGACTCATATTACTGCTAACGCTTTTAATGGCGGGATTGCCACTTTACGCTGCGAGCATGACCGACGAAGCCAAATCTGTGCGTTCGATAGTTTCTGGCATCGTCAGCTATACACGCTGGCCTTCGTTATCAGAACCACCAAGGTTGTGTATTTTCTCCTCGTCTCGTTTCACCAGTGCACTTGGAGATAGTCATTCGGGGTCATTACCCTACCAGCCAGTTATCATCCGCTCGGAACAGGAAGCACTGACCGCGCGTTGCGATGGTTTTTATTTCGGAAATGAATCCCCTACCTATCAGGTGGAATTAACGAATAAATATCCGTCTAAGGCATTGTTATTAATTGCAGAACAAAATCCCGAGTGTATTATCGGCAGCGCTTTTTGTTTGATTATTAACAATGATGAAGTCAGATTCTCCGTTAATCTGGATGCACTCTCGCGCAGTGGCGTCAGAGTAAATCCGGACGTATTGATGCTTGCACGGAATCAAAAGCATGGGTAAGAATCTCTCCCCAATCACGCGGCCGACGTTCAAACGGACATTACGACGCATCAGTATGATTAGCGTCGTAGTGACGATGACCCTGATCTGGTTGCTGTTATGCGTGGCGTCTGTTTTGACGCTGAAACAGTATGCGCAAAAAAATCTGGATTTGACCGCCGCCACAATGACCCACAGCCTTGAGGCTGCGCTGGTGTTTTCTGATGGGACTGCTGCGGCAGAAACGCTGGCGGCGTTGGGGCGACAAGGCCAATTTTCAGCGGCAGAAGTCCGCGACAAAAATCAGAAATTGCTCGCAACCTGGCATTATGATGCCAGAGCCACCGACGACAAGCTGAGTAGCTTAGTCAACCACTGGCTGTTTCCGCTACCGGTCACTCAACCGGTCTGGCATAACGGCAATGTGATCGGTGAAGTTCGCCTGACCGCCCGTGACAGCCTCATCAGCCATTTTATCTGGTTGTCTTTGGCGGTCCTTACCGGGTGTATTTTACTGGCGACAGGCATTGCGATTCTTCTCACTCGCTATTTGCACAATGGCGTGGTTGATGCACTGCAAAATATCACGGACGTGGTACACGACGTGCGCACTAATCGTAATTTCTCACGCCGGGTTTCCGAGGAGCGCATTGAAGAGTTTCATCTGTTTGCGCAGGATTTCAATAGTCTGCTGGATGAAATGGAAGAGTGGCAATTACGACTTCAGGCTAAAAATGCCCAGTTGTTGCGTACTGCATTGCACGATCCTTTAACCGGTCTTGCGAATCGGGCTGCATTTCGCAGCAGCATTAACGCGTTGATGAACGATAATTCCGCCCGTAGCAGCTCGGCATTGTTATTCCTGGATGGCGACAATTTTAAATTAATTAATGACACCTGGGGTCATGCAGCTGGCGACCGGGTTTTAATTGAAGTGGCGAAAAGGCTGGCGGAATTTGGTGGTAAACGCCATCACCCTTACCGCCTCGGCGGGGACGAATTTGCCATGGTACTTTATGGCGTTCATTCAGAATATGAAGTCCAACGCATTTGCGCCGCACTCTCGCAAGAGTTTAACCGGCCTTTTGATCTGCTTAATGGGCATCTGGCGAACATGACGCTGAGTATTGGTTTCGCCCTGACGTGGGAAAATGCGACCGCTGAAAAATTACAAGAATTGGCCGATCGTAATATGTATCAGGCTAAACATCAGCGTTCTGCACGCTGGATTAAATAATAAGGAATTACACACATGATGAAGCGTCTTTTTTCTCCATTTATTCTGGCCACCTTGATTTTGACGGGTTGTCAGGCACAGCCGCAGGGCAAATTTACCCCAGAGCAGATTGCAGCGATGAAGTCATACGGATTTACCGAATCCGCCGGAGACTGGTCTTTGGGACTTTCCGATACCATTCTGTTTGATAAAAATGACTACAAACTGCGCCCGGAAAGCCAGAAGCAGATCCAAAGTATGGCTTCCCGATTATCGTCTACCGGACTGAACCATGCCCGCCTGGACGGCCACACGGATAACTACGGCGAAGACAGCTACAACGAAGCGTTATCGCTCAAGCGTGCAAATGTGGTGGCAGATGCCTGGGCTCAAGGTGCGAACGTTCCGCGTACGAACCTGACGACCCAGGGTTTAGGCAAAAAATACCCGGTCGCCAGTAATCAAACGGCAAAAGGCCGTGCTGAAAACCGTCGTGTTGCCATCGTTATCAGCACGCCTTAATCATTTAGTCGGCTGACTGCGTCTGGAGAGTACGAGAAGCACTGAACCAGCGCAGCCAGTCAACAACCATAAACAGCAAGAGACTGACTCCCAACACTGGCATCGCTACCCCCAGCGCGGCAGCCAGCACCGCCAGGCCGACCCTTCCTTGCCAGTTGATCGCGAGAATCCCCTGTGCAAGCGTCTGAACGGGATTAACCACTGAGCGTGCCGGGCGACGGATCCACCACAGTCGGTAGCCGATCACAATCATCAGACACAGCCCAACCCCGAACGCGATCAACGCGACCTGGTTTAACACGCCAAACAGTATCCCCATATGAAAATCCACACCCCAGCGCGTCAGTTTCGCCATGAGCGGGAAATCAGAAAAATGCGTACGATCGATAACGTGCAAGGTTTGAGGATCCACAGAAACAGCATCAACCTGAGTTGGCCAACGGCGATCGATTTCCGTCACCGTCCAGCCATGCTGCACGTCCTTTGGCGGTCGGATCTCCAGCCTTCTGGCATCAATTCCTGATACCTGCGCGACATGCAACACTGCATCAAACGCGTTTGCATCAACGCTTTTTGCAGGCATCGGCATTCCCGCAGAGTGCCCATGATGACCAGCATGTTCATCCTGCACTGGCATAACGCCATCCCGTTGTGTGTTCACCTGCGGTGTTAGCCAGCCAAAAGTGGCCCGCATTTTATCCACATTGCCGCCAGCCCACTGCGACCATGTCAGGCCGGTTGCCGAGAAAAGCAGCATCCCCACGAGCAAAAGCCATCCCAGCGTGACATGTAGACGGCGATGATTCTGTACGCGGTTTTTCAGCAGACGTTTAGGACGGGTAAAATACCAGAGCATAATGCCGCCCAGCGCCGCCACCCACATCCAGGAGGCGGCCAGCTCGCTATAAATTCGCCCAACATCGCCGAGCAGCAAAGAGCGGTGCGCATAGTCGATCCATTGTCGCAGCGGTAAAATACCGCTGGTGCCATAGACCGTCATATCGCCTGTTACCGCCAGCGTAACCGGATCAATAAAAATTGCCCGGTTCTCCGACGCATTCAATACAGGGTCGGCAAACATGACGCGTGTCGTTTGCCCCGCTTCCAGAGCCGGACGCACAGCATGCAATCGCAAATGTCCGCCGGTTACCTGTTCAGCGATGGCGATTTGGGCCGCCAGCGGCTGCGTCTCACCCTGAACACTGCCTTGCAGCGCTTGCGAATAGAGCGCCTCCTCCAGCTGTGGCGTCGCCACATACAGCGTCCCTGTTAAGGCCGCCACGAAAATAAATGGCCCGACGAACAGACCAATATAGAAATGAAGACGTCGCAGCAGGGTAATCCATGCCGCGCGTGAAGTGCAGGTGGTCATACTTTTCCTCAGAACAAGCAAAAGAGTGTCATGACGCTTTCGCGCACAAACTTATTGTAAGAATCAGGAAATAGCAGACCTGCGCGGCGGCGCGCGCGTATTGGGGAGAAGCCAGGGAAAGAAATGCCAGTGTTTAACAATCGGTCGCGGGGGCGCACTTTTCTGCCGGAGCAGTATTGCGCACAGCAGAAGCACAATCGCCAGAATCAACCCAGGAACATGCGCGAACAAGACACAATAGCCGCACGCTTCTCCATGGTCGACAGGCATCGTTGCGGGCGCAGACTGTTGATGATGCTCATCGGGTTCAGCCATCATGCTCATCTCATGATGCATGCCCGGCATTGCACTCATGGGGTCTTTTTGCAGAGAAACCGAGATCAGCGGCGCGACAACAACCAGCAGGATCGCGAACAGCGCGAGCCATGCCGCGTTGTATTGATGATCTGACTGGCGAAATGTCCCGATATCCACGGTTCCTCCTGCGACGACGGAGGCATTGTAAATGATACATGACAAAAAAGTTAACAAAATGAACTAATCAGCCATAAAAAAAGGGCCAGCCAATTGGCCAGCCCTTTTTAACAGGATGTCGCCTGAGCGATATCTTAGTTAAGACGCTTTTACCTGACACCATTGATAAACATACATTTTTTATTATAAACAGTTAGTTATATGTATCACTGGTGCAATCAAGTGCAGCCAAAAACATGCTACGTGGGCAGGATGTGGACATCAGTAACCTAATTTTGTTAGCCAATATTCATCTCATTTTCCAGAACCAAGCTTTCCTATCGCAGCCTCTATGATTTTAGTCAATGAGTCCAATTCATTCTTATCAAGCTTTCTTGACTCAAGTAATTCCGTTGATTGCCCTGATTCTAACTTACCAACCTGAGAGCTAAAGCTGATTTTGTCCAAAACATCGCTTAAATCCGATTCTTTTCCGATTGATAGATAGAGCTTAATCACCGTCAACATTTCTTCTCGAGAACGCTTTATAGCTTCATAATATCTAAACTCATCCATCGTTACCCTGTACTGTTTTAAAAAGAAAAATGAAATCAACTCAATAAAAAACAAAACGCCAAAATTCGGAAGCAATGATATTATTTGTCTTGTAATATCATACTCAGGGTTAAGAGTGTGCGCCTGCATGTAAAAAAAGGATAGCCCACATATAGAGAATAAAATTCCTAAAAATAAATAGAGACTCCCACGAGAAAGAATAGTATTTGAGAGACGTTCAGATCCTTTAATCAATTTTTGAAGATAACTTTCGAATGATTCATCTTCAATTTTATCAGGGTTACTTACAATATCTGGCATGATCCGACCATTTTTTCTCCCGTCATTTTTATCCTCATACCCTGAAATTTTCAAGATAATTTTCTGGATGGGAGATATGCCATAAATGACCGTGTAAGCTATATCTAGCGAGGTAGCAAATATAATCTGAATACCTGCGGGCATCTTACGAAAATCACTACTATTAGACTGCAATAAAAAATTGATAGTTGAATCTAGCCACCCCAAACTAAATATCACACTACAAAATATGAAAACAAAACATATCTCTATAAAATTGAGCGTACCTCGTTTATATTTGATAACCTTTATATAATCTTCTTTTGTAAGCTTATCATCCTTATCTTCAGCACTCATCCTAGAACCTCATAAAATAAATAAACCATAAATTTTGAAAAAATTCATATGCGCTAAGCATATCAAAAACATCCTGACAGCTTTAACTCATACATTATATCATCCTTACCAACGCCCGGAGGCCTTAGGGGAATTTATAAAATCCCAAACTTTTTTATTGATAAAGCCATCTGTTTTAGTTGGTTCAATCTCCGATAGTATAAAAGTAAAATCAGCACCAAAATGCTCTCTTAACGGCTGTGACAAGTCAAAAACATCCTCATTAGATATTATAATAATTGTGTTTGGCATCGCTCCGAACCAATTCAAAACCTCACGTTGTTCATCAAGAAAATCCTGAATTTTTTGTCTGGTTATCGTTCCCGAGGAAGACATAAAAGACAGCATAAACACTTTCATTGCTCACCCTCCTTGTTAGCCGATTGGCTTATTGCTGGATTTATTATTTGTTCAACCGAGGCTGGAGTAAAACTAAGATCCCCACCTTTTTGTTGCATCCACTGTATGGATTCATGCCGCAATTGATAGTCTTCTGATTGAAGCTTTTCTGGTTTTCTTACAGCGAAATAAATAAAAACACCACAAGCGACAAGGACTAAAAGACTTATTAAGAACACCATGATATAAACTACCAGATAGAATGGTGTTTTCGAAAAATAAATAGCAACCCATGCAAGCATAGGTATTGCAATAGCGCATAGCCATAGAATTGGATTTAGTGCACTCTTTATATGAAGATTTTTAACTGCACTTTGTGAGAGACGCCCGAATTGCTCAAACATGACATACACATCCGCAAAATGAAGGCTAAGCCCATAGAACCAAAAGTAATGATATACTGATGCATATTTATTCAATATGCAATAAATCAAGGGAAACAATCACCCATTCAGCTCCGATATTGGATTTAAAGTAGCAGCTTCCTCCAAGTGATCAGGAGCAAAATGCGCGTAACGCATAGTCTCACGGATGTTAGCATGCCCAAGTATTCTCTGGAGAACTAAGATATTCCCTCCATTCATCATAAAATGGCTAGCAAAAGTATGTCGAAGAACATGCGTTTTCTGCCCCTCAGCTAATTGTATATTGGTTAGAGCAAGCATTTTCTTGAACTCCTGATAGCAGGGGTGGAACATTTTTCCCTGCAAAGGAGCCAACTCGTCATATAGCCACCGAGGGATCGGTACTGTACGATTCTTCTTTCCCTTAGTTTTCGTGAAAGTCAACTTGTGGGGCGAAAGCTGTGAACGAGTAAGACGCTCGGCCTCGCTCCATCGAGCGCCAGTAGCAAGGCATACTTTGACGATACGAGTTAAGTAAATTTTTCCGTAACATTCGCACGCGTTGAGCACTTCGCGAATTTGAGGCTGGGTAAGCCAGGACATTTCTTTTTCGGCTTCTTTGAAAACTCGCACACCTTCGAGAGGATTTGGCAGACTCCACTCACCCAAGCGCTTCAGCTCATTGAAAACAGCTTCGAGGTACTGTTGTTCCCGGTTCACAGTCACAGGTTTCGCAATCCACTTTTCAGGATTTGCGTGGTAGCCATTGTCGATTTCACCCTTGAGGCGTTTATCCCGATAATGTGCGAAATCTTTGGCGGTAAGCTGGGTAGCGATCGGGTCGCCAAGACCCCGGCAAACAATGTGCAGTTTGGCCAATCGTGATTTGCTGGCAGCGAGCGACTGACCATGGAGGTTATGCCACAGCTCAATCAGTTCACTCAAACGTCGACGGTCTTCCTTCTCACCCATCCACGGCTTATTTTGTGCCTCTTCTCGGTAATACTGTTCGAAGGCAACGGCTTCACCTTTGGTTGAAAACTTCTTACGCACGCGGCGACTTTCAGCCCCGTCGACGCGGAAATCACAAAGCCATTCACCCGATGTCAGTTTTTTAACACTCATATCATTAGCTAGATTTCGTCAGGCTTACCAGCACCATGCCAATACACTTAACCTCAGAAACTGAGCATTGAAAATCGGCATCAGAGTTGCTGACTTTTATTCTGTTCCCCGGGATCCTTGCAACGTCATAGATATCATGATCCCCGTCGATACTGAGCATCCATCGCCCATTTGCTATATCAGTCATATCAAAGTCAACTATCCAAGATTGCTGGCCTTTTACTATGTAATTGGGGTGCGTCGCCTCATTAGAAAAGAGGTTAGCATCAACAATCCAATGACCGTTTTCCTGCAGCTTACCTGCAACAATATCCAATCGGTCTAATGTTTTCATTTCGCCATTAGTATGGTCTGCATCAAACTTGTTCCCCTTCCCTGTTGCCAACCAACGTAAAGACACCCCAGTGTCCAAAGCGCATGCAACAACAACATCCCCGGGGAAAAAATTACGCCTAACCCAAGTGCTGATTGTTCCCGATGACAGCTCATGCAAGTCACCGAGTTGTTTTTGCATGGTGAAGCCATACGCATCAAGAATGCGCTGCAGCACTGCTTTTCCACCCTCTAACTCATCCAATCTCATCTTAAAAATCCGAGTTATCGCGAAAATCCAAATTGACATCTCGCATTTTCGAGATAAGATTCTCACTTGAATTTAAAAATGCACGCCAATGCACCAAACCAACTAGTAACCGGAGATGATTACTTATGACTCCACAAATTGCAATCCCGCCCGGCGCTGATCTCATGACTTATGACGAATTTGCCGAATGCTACGGCTACTGCATTCGCACTGTAAAACAGATGGTTGCTGATGGAGACCTCCTCCTGATGCCTCGTAAAAAAGACGGTGGTGCAGCGCGTATCAATATGGTTGCCTTCCGTGCTCGACTCTTGGCTCAGGGACTTAATTGCCGCTATGTGGCAGCCTGAGCAACTCGATTATTTAAGATAGCGAGGGAAAATACATGTTTGATTTTCAAATTTCCAAACATCCCCACTATGACGAAGCGTGCCGGGCTTTCGCGCAGCGTCACAACATGGCGAAGCTGGCCGATCGTGCGGGTATGAATGTTCAGACGTTACGTAACAAGCTCAACCCGGAACAGCCTCACCAATTCACGCCGCCTGAGTTATGGCTGCTGACTGACCTGACCGAAGACTCAACCCTCGTTGATGGCTTTCTGGCGCAGATACATTGTCTGCCATGCGTGCCGGTTAACGAGTTGGCTAAAGACAAATTGCAGACTTATGTCATGCGCGCAATGAGTGAACTCGGCGAACTGGCGAGCGGTGCTGCATCTGATGAACGCCTGACCTCTGCTCGTAAGCACAACATGGTTGAAAGCGTTAACGCCGGTATTCGCATGTTGTCATTGTCGGCGCTGGCGTTACAGGCTCGCATCCAGGCTAACCCGGCAATGTCGAGCGTGGTCGACACCATGACCGGCATTGGCGCAACATTCGGTTTGGTGTGAGGTGCCTGTGCTGAAAAATGAACCTTCATTCGCCTCTCTGCTCGTTAAGCAAAGTCCCGGCATGCATTACGGTCACGGCTGGATTGCGGGGAAAGATGGTAAGCGCTGGCATCCGTGCTGCTCACAGTCCGAATTATTAAAAGCGCTGGAAACAAAGCCGCCGAAGTCGTCAGGCTTTTTAATTATTCGTATTGTCCACTTTATTATTAAAGGGATTAAACATGTCACGCGATGAATTAAGAATTGTTTTGGGAGCCATGATTCCGAATATGGAAGACGGCTTTGAAATTAAAACCCGCGACGGTGCAATACTTCGTGTTGACCCTGAGTGGGAGTGCTGCAAAGAGTTTAAGGATGGTCTGAAAGCTGAAATTATCAGCCAGTTAAAAAGTAAACCTGCCGTTGTATTTGGCTATAGCTAATTAATCACAATTAATTATCTGGCGTAAACCCGCCGGGCATTTTATTGCCCGAAATCAGGAGAGTTAGTTATGCGCAATACCGAACCTCGTAGTTTTAACACTGATAGTGACGCGTTGGCCGTACTGCTGACAGATGCCAAAAAAGAAGAACGCAAAGACCGCGCACTCGCCGTCTCAATCCGTCTTGAGGCGCTGGCTATCCATATAACCAAAGAAGGTATGAACGGCAAAGAGGCCGCTGAATTGCTACGCCGTGAAGCCACCCGCTTTGAAAATGAATCTCAGGAGTTGCACTAATGGCCGACGCAATGGATTTAGCACAACAGCGCGAGCAGGAAGAGCGCGAACGCCACATCAGCAACGCGCGCAGTCGTATTGCTGCGCCTTCTCGTTTTCTCTGTGAAGTATGTGACGCACCGATTCCGGAAGCCCGACGCATTGCACTTCCGGGTGTGGGCTTGTGCGTGACCTGCCAGCAAATCGCCGAGCTTAAATCAAAGCATTATCGGGGGGTATGAATTGGCTGTTCAATTCGCTTTTCCGTGGAATGCTCCACGGTCGGCAATAACCAGTCCATATCTTACCTACGACCAACAGTATCGCCGCGACCGTATGTTCGCGGCTTTGCTGCATGCGAGAAAAGTGCTTTCGCTCCAGCCCGAATGTGTGCGCTTTGATGTTTATCGCACTGCTGCGGTACTGGAGCAAAATCAGGGCAGTCAACGAGCCAATGCTTTTTTAATAAGTTTCTGCAAAAAGGCATTGCCGCGTCTTGAACTGGTCGCAAAAAAATACGAGTGCACCGGTATTAACAGCAACGTATCAGCCGCTGTTTTCGGTTGTCATTTCGATACCCAGCTTATGCAATATCTGGCGTCTCGCATGGTCAACATGGTCGCCAGATGCAACCGACTCCCGGATATGGCACGCGCCGACATCGACCTGCTGGCTGCTGATATCGCCGATTTTATCCGTGCAGAGTTAGTCAACATTGACGATTCTGACATGTGTGAACTGGAGACATTAAATGCCTGGTATATGCATGCTGGTTTCATCACTCTGCAATTCAGGATAATGCCACCAGAGTGGGAAAAGTCGCGGGATAAATATTGGGATCAGGATAAAGTCGCTCCAGCAATTGCCCGTATGTTTTCAGAAAAATGGTGGCGTGGCCGTCTGCGTCGCGTTGCGGCTGCGTGGCGCGAACACCTGCAAATCGCAATCGGAAATGTCAGTAAGAAAAAACATGTCTACGCAAGTAAAAACTGCGTGACAGACTGGCGTGAGCAGAAGCGCAGAACGCGCGAATTTCTCAAGGGTCTGGAGCTCGAAGACGAGGACGGCAACCGTATTAGCCTGATTGAAAAATACGACGGCTCAGTCGCTAACCCCGCTATTCGGCGATGCGAGCTTATGACCCGCATTCGTGGATTTGAAAATATCTGCAATGAGCTCGGTTATGTTGGTGAGTTTTACACCCTGACCGCGCCGTCTAAATATCACGCCACGACAAAGGCAGGCTACCGTAACACCAAATGGAACGGAGCCAACCCATCCGATACGCAAAACTATCTTACAAGCCTGTGGGCTCGCATACGCGCAAAACTCCACCGTGAAGAAATTCGTATTTTCGGGATCCGAGTTGCAGAGCCTCACCATGATGGATGTCCTCACTGGCATATGCTGATGTTTATGCTCCCGGAGGACGTCGATACCGTTCGTGGCATTATTCGGGACTACGCATGGCAGGAAGATTTTCACGAACTCAAAAGCGATAAAGCCAAAAAAGCACGTTTCCACGCAGAAGCCATTGATCCGGAGAAAGGCAGCGCAACCGGCTACGTCGCGAAATACATCTCGAAAAATATCGACGGCTACGCTCTTGATGACGAAACAGATGACGAAAACGGTGAGCTACTGAAAGAGACTGCCCCCGCCGTTTCAGCATGGGCGGCACGCTGGCATATTCGTCAGTTTCAGTTTATCGGCGGTGCACCAGTGACTGTTTATCGTGAACTGCGTCGCCTTGCAGATACCGAGACTGCGCACGGTCTGAGTGTTGAGTTCGCGGCTGTCCATGACGCCGCTGACGCTGGTGACTGGGCTGGCTATGTTAATGCGCAGGGTGGTCCATTTGTCCGTCGCGATGATTTGCAGGTGCGCACGCTTTACGAACCGCGCACCGAGTTTAACCAGTATGGTGAGGAAACTGTCTGCATTCGCGGCGTGTACGATTCTGCTGTCGGTGCTGGCACCCCGATTTTAACCCGACTCACGCAATGGAAAATTGTACCGAAGCGTGCCGTTGATTTGGCCGTTGACGTTAAGGGCGCTCCTGCGCCCTCTCGGAGTTCTGTCAATAACTGTACGGGAAGCGAAAGCGATCCACCGGTACTCGATTTATCAAAACCCCTGAGCCGGCGCGAAAGGCGAGAGCTGACGAACCGACTCAAGAAGCCAAAGCCACCAAAAAGGGAGAAATTTATCCACGGCACGGATGAGCAAAACGCCGCGATAGAGAAGACTATCGACGATATCCATCTGACAACCGGCATCAACATCAGCCGGGGCGAAGCCCTGCATCTTATGGCCGGTGGTAAAAGCTGCTTTGATGGAAAATGGCTAAGGGGAACATCTAAAGGGGAGATATTTTCCACTGTTCCATCGAACCAAGCGAAGGCTAGGAAAATCCTCAATCGTGTTGCAGCGTTGGCAGAAGCATCAAAGCTAAAAATCGACTAATTCACATCCATATCATGCACATACAACACCTGCTTGATTCACTTTTTCTCTTCCCATCATTTGCCAATACGTGATACTGTATAAATATACAGTCATCATATTGGGAGGGATTTCATGGTTGGGGAACATTTCAGCCGAACGCAGCAAAAGTGGGCTTGTGTGCAATTCATCGCCGAGGTATCTCTTATTGCCAACTGCAAACCGGCAGATTTGAAGCTGGCACTAACTCTGATTGCCGACCTAGCTAACAGCGAAAGCAACGAAGAAAAAGACGAAATTTTCTATAAAGCTGAATAGGTAAACGCGCTGATGCAAAAACTAGATTTTGGCGTCAGCGGGTTTGAACAACGAGCCTCGCGAGGCGTTAGCCTGCCCTTGAAAATCTGACCATGACCGGTATTTTCAAAGTCGTTTTTTATGCCATTTTTCCGCGAATTTCCCGTTTTTTAGCTGTGCATGCATCAGGTGCATGATTTTGCATGCGTCATGGGTTGCACGTTCTGGCCGTGTGCAGCCAGAACTGGCGCGGATCCAGAGTAGTCATGCAACTGCATTAAAAGCGACCCATAAAGCGGGCAGGCGTGGCGGGGATAGCATTGCGCGCAACAGCATAAAAGTATTGATTATTTTCTAGAAAATGGTATCAGTGTGCTTTAACTATGAGATTAAACGGAATTTTCTAAAGGACACGTATGACTGTCAATTATGATCTGGTTATCAAGAGTGGTGACAACGCAGTCGATATGGACTACGCACTTGATACATTGGCTGGCGCTTCAGATGTAACTTGCCTACTAGCTGAAGCTATCTTACGTAAGAAAGTTGTTAAAAGGCGAACTGAGTCTAGCCCTGCTAGGGCTATATTACATCAAAGTTTTAAAAGTTCTTATGGGCAGAATTTTGAATTGATTATTGATGATCCAAAGTTAAATGCTCGGTTAGTTGAAATAACCAACCCCGTTTTTACAGAAATCATGAGTTTTTATATATCTGAAGCATTATACATTCAAAACCCACCTTTATCGGCCAACGCCTTACACTATATAAAAGAGCTCGAAGAGATGGAGGATGAACTGGTAAATAGAATTCGAAACCCATTAAGAAAAATGCACGAAGTGAATAACCGCCAGAAATGGGATATTGAGTTCAACTATAAATCCGGTTTACAAAAAAGAAAAATCGTCAATCTTGATGCTCGCACGCTCTCAAATTTAACCTACACAAAAATAGAGCGTGAGAGGATTAATGTCATTGCTGTTGTAACGAGATTTAACTCCCGTACAGGAAATGGGCGTTTAGTTCTTGAAGGCGAAAATGATACTATTGCATTTGGGTTTTTCGTTCCATATGGGACTGTATCTGGAGCTCAAAGAAAAATAATGTCCTTGAATCTCTATGTAAACACAGGAAGAAGAGAAGACTTTACTTACCTAAAAATGTCTGTTAGTAAGGTTGTAATTAAAAGCGGCGAAACAATTAAATACTTAGTACATTCAGCGAACGTTTTGGAATAAGTATGAGCAGAGTCAAGTGGGTATGTCTGATAACGATTGTTTTCACTTGGGGAGGATACTATCTAAATTTTGGGCTAAAAGGCACCTTATCCAATAATACTGAGGTATGGGGGCAGTTTGGGGACTATGTGGGTGGTGTAGTAAACCCTATTCTAACTTTCTTTACAATATATTTACTTATAAGATCCATTGGCTTACAGAGGGAATCCAATGATTGTTTAGTTAATGAAATAAAACGCCAAGAAAAATTGGAAGATTATAAGAAATTTGAATCTAGATTTTTCAAATTACTAGAGTCGCAAGAAACTAGTTTTCAGAGATTCAAATTGAATGTAGGAGATAATGAAGATGGAACATCTCAAATATTTAATGGTAACACTGCTGTTTCTCATATAGAGAATGAGTTATCCATCCTCGTCGATGCCAAAATAAACACTTCCAGAATCCGCACTTGGTTAGATGATCTAGATGATGATGGTGCATATTTTTCACTTACAAGAAGATTTTACCTTATTGTAAAACTAGTGGATGACAACACCATTTCAAAAAACTCTCGTGAAGAAATGTATGAATCACTAGTAAATCTAACTGATGTAAAAATAATAAGCATGATTGTAATTCTTAGCATCTACTATGATTGGGATGCAATGAAATATATTAAAGCAACAAAGATATTAGACCGAGAGGGGCTTAGAGAGTACGCGGCTCGTTATACGGTGATATAAAATAAAGGCCGCCTTTCGGCGGCTTTGTGGGTTATTCACTAGTATCGAGTGAATATTTTTCGAAGCGGATAATCTCTTCACCCGCCCACTCGTTAAGCTCCATGAAGCGTGCCTGTAGTGGGGTCAGCTCGTTACGCACAAAGACCTTTGCCACCTTCTCAACGTCACCCACGGAGCCGACATTCTCCGGCTTGCCGCCCATCAGCTGGAACGGGATGCGGTGCGCGTCTAGCAGGTCAGCGGCGCTGACTTTCTTGATATTAAAAAAATCATCCTTCGTCGCGACTTCGCTCAGCGGCACAATTTTAATCCCGTCCGGTTTACCGTGCGG
Organism: Citrobacter sp. R56; assembly: GCF_016811995.1. Classification (GTDB taxonomy): domain Bacteria; phylum Pseudomonadota; class Gammaproteobacteria; order Enterobacterales; family Enterobacteriaceae; genus Citrobacter_D; species Citrobacter_D enshiensis. The sequence continues at coordinate 1,161,549 of NZ_CP069159.1, read as the reverse complement.
CGCGTAGAAAAACAGATTTTTAAAATTGCCGAGCCCTTTCGAGTCGCGCATCGCCTTTCGCAGCGCCTCAACGTCTGTGCTGTTCTGAGCGGCGTCTGTCACATACATGATGTACCCGGCGTGGGCGCCGTTCTGATAATACTTACGACGAAACAGCGTAGCCGACTCATTCAGCCAGGCTGAATTGAGTGCGCTCAGGTATTCCGGCATCCCGTACAGCTCCTGATTAATATCGGGCTCGAGCAGGTGGAAGACAGAACCGGGCACGAACTCATGCGGCTGGGTGTAGGACTGAATATACCAGTACACATCATCCTCGATGCCACGACGGGTGTATTTAGCCGGTGAGGTTTCATACTTCAGCGGCTTACCGGTCATACCTCGACGCTGTTCGATAAACGCATTACCAAACACCAGATAATCAAGCGCGAAACGGGTGAAGTCCTGACGGGATAACAGCGGGTGCGGGATGTAGGTCGACACCAGAATATTACGCTTCACGTAAATCGGTGAGCTGTGATGAACGGCGGCGCGCATGCTCTTCGCCAACCCGGAGAAACTCACCGGCGGCTCATACCACTGGCCGTTGTCGATGCACTCCACATAATCGAGAATGTCGCGGCGATCGAGTACCGGCGTCGGCTCGCCAAAGGTGAATGCCTCCATGCTCTGTGCCGGTGCGGCGGTGTGATTTTGGGTGCACGGCTGCTGCTGGCGCTTGTTGCGATTCTTGCTCATTAGTTCCACTCCATAATACTGGATGACTGTTCGCCGGTCGCGGCGGTCAGCGGCTCATTGATTAATACGTGCATGGTTGCCCATGCGAGATCGGCGTGACTGGCTTCCTCGGTGCGGCTGGCCTCATAGGTCGAGCTGCGGCCGCTGCTGGTCATGGTTTTGCGGATAGACATAAACGACTGCGTGAGGTCGGTCGCGCTGACGTCGTACTCAAGGCAACCGCGACGAATGGTGTCTTTGGCTTTGAGCACCATTGCGGTTTTCATTTCCGGCGTGTAGCGGATTTCACGCGCGGCCGGGTAGAACGAGCGCACCAACTGGAAGACGCCCTGACCGAGCCCGGTCGCATCGATGCCGATGTATTCGACGGTATATTTCTGCGTGAGCTCGCGAATGGATTCGGCCTGCTGGGCAAAATCCATCCCTTTCCACTGATGGCGCTCGAGAATACGGAACCGGCCACCGGCGACGACTGGCGGCGCGATGACGACACACCCGGCGCTGTCGCCACGTAATGACGGGTCGTAACCAATCCACACCGGGCGGTGACCGAATGGCCGGTCGGCGAATGGCTGGTAGTCTTCCCATTTCTCGAGGCTGTCGACCATGCAACGCTGGAGCTCTTCGAACGGGAAGACCGATGCTTTATCGTCGACGAACTCGCACATAAACAGGTTGCGGAACTCATCGACGCTGTTCTCGCGCTTCAGCGTATCGATGTTAAACAGGGTGCACCCTTTGGCGAGTGCGTCCTCAATGGTGACGATCTGTCGCCACTGGCCGTCCGGGCAAGCGACGCCCTTCGCGAGTGCGGCGTGACTGATATCGATATCGACGCGCTCGCTCTTGTCTGAGCGCCCCTTGTTGAACTGCTCACCCGACCAGAACGGGTAGGCTCCGTGCGCCAGCGACGATGGGGTCGAAAAATAGGTCGTGCGTAAATGCTCCTGTGACGACATACCACCGGCGACGCGCTTCAGTTTCTGAAAGTTGGGGATCCAGAATATTTCGTCGACGTACAGGTCGCCGTTGTGACTCTGTGCGGTGTTGGCATTGGTGCCGAGAAACATCAGCTCTGCGCCGTTGTTGCCGAGCACAATCGGGTCGCCGGTGAGCTCGACGCCAGCCAGCCGGGCAAAGGCGATGATGTATTTTCGAAATACGTAAGCCTGTGTCTTACTGGCCGATAAAAATATCTGGTTGTGGCCGGTCTTCAGCGCCTGTAACAGCGCCTCACGTGCAAAGTAGAACGTCGCGCCAATCTGTCGTGATTTCAGGATGTGCCTGATACGGTGCGCCAGCCCCGCGCGCCACCACTCGAGCTGATAGTCGAAAGACTGGTCGAGGAAAATCTCTTCGAGTTTCTCGATAGCCTCTTCGCTGAAAAAGTTCTTTTTCGGTTTCTTCTTTTCCCCTTTGTTGCGGTTGGCGACGTTCGGGTTTAAATCCGCTTCGTTGCCGGTCTGGCCGTAGCGATTGACCCGCGCAAGGCGCTCCATCTGGCGCGCCAGAAAATCCGCGACCTTAAAGTCGTGAGCCGTCAGGTCGGGCTTTGCGTAAAGCTGAATCAGTCGCGCCTCGAGCGTGAATTCGACCCGGTTTAGCGGGGCGGTTTCTTCCCATTTATCACGCTGTTTCCAGCTCTGCACCGTGGGGCGCTTAACCTGCAATTGCTCTGCGATTTGTGGCACGGAAAAGCCCTGCCAGAACAAAAGCGCGGCTTGTCGTCGCGGATCGCTGAGTAGTGATGTGTCGGTTGTAGTGGTCATAAAACCTCGCCGTGATGAGTACACGGCAAGGCTAAAGATTCAGGGGGGATGAATCGCTAACCCCCTGTTGTGTCAGGGGTTGCACTTCTGTAACCGGTGGCTGGTGAAGGGCTGAGTCGGGAAACTACATCCGACCCGATAACCCAACTCAGGACACCTGACTCATGGCTAAAAAAATTTCTAAATGGTTTCGCATCGGTGTCGAGGGTGACACCTGCGACGGTCGCGAAATCAATGCGACTGATATTCAGGACATGGCCGACGGCTTTGACCCGCGCGTCTATGGCTGTCGTATCAACCTCGAGCATATTCGCGGGATTTACCCCGACAGTCCGTTTTGCCGCTACGGCGACGTGGTGGAAGTGAAAGCGGAAGTGATCGACGACGATTCGGCGCTCAACGGCAAGCTGGCGCTCTTCGGCAAAATCGCCCCGCTCGACAACCTGCTCGCGATGCTGGCGAAAGGCCAGAAGGTTTACACCTCGATGGAGATTCGCCCGAACTTTGCCAAAACCGGCAAATGTCACCTTATCGGGCTGGCGGTGACCGATGATCCGGCGAGTCTCGGTACTGAATACCTGCAATTCTGCTCCCGCGCACAGCAAAACCCACTGGCCGGGAAGAAAGACCAGCCGGGTGACCTGTTCTCTGTGGCGACCTTTGCCGAGCTGGTATTCGAAGACCAGCCCGAAACCATCATCACCAGGCTGAGCGACACCGTGAAAAGCATCTTCAGCCGTAAACAGGCTGACGACGATGCGCGATTCGGTGACGTGCACGAAGCCGTGACCGCCATCGCCGAGCAGGTGCAGACCGGCGGCGAAAGCGCTGAGGTGCGTTTCAGCCAGCTTGAAAGCGATGTCGCTGCCGTCAAAAAAGCGCTGACCGAGCAGGCCGCAACCACCACGCAGCAATTCAGCACCATCAAAAACACGCTGGAAAACACCGAAGACAAAACGCAACCGCGCCGCAAGTTAAGCACCGGTGGCGACGGTGATTCGGCGGGCTCCACGCTGACCGACTGCTAACCCCTGATAAACCCGAAGGAATACAAAACTCATGCGTAAAGAGACCCGTTTTCAATTCAATAAATATCTGAGCCGTATCGCCGAGCTGAACGGCATCGAGGCCAGCGACCTCGACAAAAAATTTACCGTCGAGCCGTCGGTCACTCAGACCCTGTTTGACAAAATTCAGCAGTCGTCCAGCTTCCTGAAGCTCATCAACATGGTGACCGTTTCCGAGCTGACCGAAGAGAAAGTCGGCATCGATGTGACCGGCTCCATTGCCAGCACCGCTGACACCGACGGCGGGGTCGAGCGTAAAACCGCTGATTTCGCGAAGCTCGATGCGTATCGCTATTTCTGCCACCCGGTGAACTTCGACTATCACCTGAAGTACAACAAACTCGACCTGTGGGCGCGTTTTCAGGATTTCCAGATCCGAATCCGTAACGCCATCATCAAGCGTCAGGCGCTGGATTACATCACTATCGGCTTTAACGGCGTGAGCCGGGCGGCGACCTCTGACCGTGCTCAGAATCCGCTGCTTCAGGACGTGGCTGTCGGCTGGTTGCAGAAATACCGCAACGATGCGCCTGAGCGCGTTATGTCCAGCATCACCGCTAAAGACGGCACCGTTATCTCAAACACCATCAAGGTGGGTAAAGGTGGTCATTACGCCAACCTCGACGCGCTGGTCATGGATGCATTTGAATCGCTGGTCGCTGAGATTCACCGCGAAAACCCGGAAATGGTTGTTATCTGTGGTCGCCGTATCCTGACCGACAAATACTTCCCGATGATTAACAAATTCCAGGCGAACAGCGAACAACTCGCTGGTGAGCTGATTATCAGTCAGAAAACCATCGGTCAGCTTCAGGCGGTGCGCGCGCCGTTCTTCCCAGCCAACAGTGTCTTCATCACCACGCTGGATAACATTTCGATTTATTTGTACGAGGACGGCCACCGCCGCCACATCGTCGAAAACCCGAAACTCGACCAGGTGGAAAACTACGAACAGGTCAAAGTCGATTTCGTTATCGAAGACTACGAGGCCGGGTGCCTGATTGAGAATATCGAGATCCTCGAACAGGACGAGACTGCCACACCGGAAGCGACCAGCGCGGAAGTCTTCGCTGCGGCAATGGTCAAGGCGATGCAGTCGATGACCGCTACCGCAGCACCGGCCAGCGCTGAAATTACTGGCGGTGACGCTGGCACCACTGACGGCGTGGAGGCGTAACCGATGGCAACCCCCGCACAGCGTCACGCGATGCGGGTCTCGGCTATCAGGGCATCGCAGCGGGATAACGCCCCGCTGCGTCATGCCTCACCTTACGAGCAAATGCTCGTCAAGCTGGCCGCAGACCGCCGGACGCTATCAGAAATCCGCTCGAAAGAACGCAAAGCGGATAAAAAACGCGAATTACTCCCGCTGTACTTGCCGTGGGTCGCTGGTGTACTGGAAAGCGGCTCCGGCGCACAGGATGACATTCTGATGACGGTGATGCTCTGGCGTCTCGATGCGGGGGATATCACCGGCGCTATCGAGATTGCGCGCTATGCGCTGCGTTTCGGTCTGTCGATGCCGGAAAACCATTCCCGCACCGCGCCTTACATGCTGGCCGAAGAGGTGGCGCTCGCGGCACTCCGCGCCCGTATCGCCGGTGAGCCGGTCGACGCCGCACATCTGCTCGAGGTCATCGGTCTGACCGATGCCGCCGATATGCCTGACGAAGTGCGCGCCCGGCTGCATAAGGTCACCGGCCTGACGTTGCGTGATGCTGGTCGGCTTCCTGAAGCGCTGGCGCACCTGCAACGCGCCCTACAGCTCGACACCAACGTCGGGGTACGAAAAGACGTTGAGACCCTCGGTCGTGAGCTGAACCCGAAGCCAGTCGCCGTCAAAAGAGCGGCAAAGAAAACCGCTGCGAAAAAGGCACCCGCTAAAAAACCAGATTCACCGGTGAAACGAGGGCGAGGACGCCCGAAGAAAGTCACCGGTTAACAGAACGCTCCCCGAGCCGGGCGGCACGCCGGTCAATGCGGGTATTGATTGCCCTGACTGCGACCGGCGTCCACCGCCCACCCATTACCCGAGGTTGTCATGACGACAGTGATTATTGAGCCAAAAAAAGAGCCGCAGGACGTGCCGGGCGTGGTGATACCGCCACCGGGCGTGAGCGAGCCGGTAATAAAAAATACCTTCTTTTTTCCTGATGTTGATCCGAAGCGCGTGCGTGAGCTGATGCGTCTGGAGCAGACCGTTTCCCCGCTGCGCCTGAATGATGCGATTAAAGCCGGTATGGCCGAAACCAATGCGGAGCTTGCCCTGTGGCGGGTTGACCAGATGGCCGCAGGTCATCAGACGCTGGCGGATGTGCCTGCCGATGAGATCGACGGTGAAAGCGTGCGCTGTTTCCACTATTTCCGCGCCGTCTGCGCCATGACCAGTGCCACCCTGTTTGAACGCTATCGCGGCATCGATGCGACGGCGAAAGGCGACCGCAAGGCGGAAAGCACCGAGGCGGTTATCGATGAACTGTGGCGGGATATGCGCTGGTCTGTGGCGCGTATTCAGGACAAGCCGCGCTGCATTGTCGGCCAAATCTGATGAAGGTTTACGCGATGCAGGGTGACACCCTCGACGCGATTTGCGCCCGGTATTACGGGCGCACTGAGGGTGTCGTTGAAACGGTGCTGCAGGCGAATCCGGGGCTGTCGGAGCTGGGCGTTATTCTGCCGCACGGCACAGCCATTGAACTGCCCGAAACCGACAGCGCCCCGAAAACCGAAACGGTGAATCTATGGGACTGAGTGTGGAAAAAATCACGACGTTTATCGCTTACTGGCTGGCCGTGGGGCTGGCCTATTTCGGGGCGATGTCGCCCGAAAAGCTGGCGCTGTATGTGGGTAGTGCTTGCGCCATTTTTACCGCGCTGACGAACTACTGGTTTAAGCGCAAAACCTACCGCTATCTGAAATCGCTCGGACTCGATAAGGGGGCGATACGTGAGCTCAATCATTAAACGCTGCAGTGTGGCCGCTGTGCTGGCGCTGGCGGCACTGGTGCCTGACTTTCGTCTGCTTAACACCTCGCCCGAGGGGCTGGCGCTGATTGCTGACCTCGAAGGATGTCGCCTGACGCCTTACCAGTGCAGCGCGGGCGTGTGGACGTCAGGTATCGGCCACACTGCCGGGGTTGTCCCAAAGGGGGATATCACTGAACAGCGCGCGGCGGAAAACCTTGTCGCGGATGTGCTCAACACTGAGCAACGACTCGCGGTCTGTGTGCCGGTGGATATGCCGCCGCGCGTCTATGACACGCTGGTCAGTTTTGCCTTTAACGTGGGAACGGGCGCAGCCTGCCGCTCGACGCTGGTCTCGTATATCAAGCGTCATCAGTGGTGGCAGGCGTGCGACCAGCTCACCCGCTGGGTGTATGTGAATGGTGTCCGAAACCGGGGGCTGGAAAACCGACGCGATCGGGAGTGGGCTTACTGCGTGAAGGGGATGCAATGAAAGTGCTGATTATTCTGCTGGCCGGGCTGCTCGCCGTGGTGCTGTGGCTGCGTCATGACAACGCAAATTTATCCCGATCATTCGAGAAAGCGAACCGGGTCGCCAGCGAGCAAAAGACGACGATTGGCATGCTGAAAAATCAGTTTGCCGTATCGCAGCGCATCGCCAGGACGAATGAAGCCGCGCAGGTCAGACTCAGTGACGAGCTGAACGCCGCCGGTGAGCTGGCGGCAAGACGTGAACACACCATTACGAGACTGCTGAATGAAAACGAGGATTTGCGCCGCTGGTATAGCGCTGATTTGCCTGATGTTGTGCGCAGGTTGCACACCCGCACCGGCTGCGCCTCCGCCGGTCATTGTTTACAACGCCTGCCCGAAGGTGAGCCTTTGCCCGATGCCGGGAAGCGAGCCCACGACTAACGGCGACCTGAGTGCTGATATTCGCAGGCTTGAGCACGCGCTCACCACCTGCGCGATAAAGGTCGAAACTATCAAAGACTGCCAGGACAAAATCGATGCAGAAAATGAAAAGCCTGCGCCAGGCGCTTACTGACGCCGTACCGCAGTTAAAAACCAATCCCGAAATGATGCGTATCTTTGCCGATGAGGGAAATATCGATGCGCGTCTGGCGGCCTCTCTGTCGCACGAAAAAATTTACACCCTGAATGTGATCGTCTGTGATTTTGTGGGCGACCCTGACCTGATTTTTGTGCCGGTGGCGGCGTGGCTGCGTGAGAACCAGCCGGATATCTGCACGCTGGATGAGGGGCGTAAAAAGGGCTATCGATTCCAGATGGATTTAAACGATGGGGATAATGTGGATATCAGTATCAGCCTGCAGCTCACCGAGCGTACCCTCGTCAGGGACGAAAACGGCGCGCTGCACGTCAGCTATGCGCCTGAGCCGCCATTGCCTGAGCCTGTCACGCGACCTACTGAGCTTTATATCAATGGCGAGCTGGTGAGTAAGTGGGATGAATGAATTTAATCCTTTTGATGACAAGCTGGCGGGACTGATTGCGGCAATATCACCTCCGAGTCGGCGTAAGCTGGCCGCTGAAATCGCAAAGCAATTGCGCAGATCTCAACAACAACGCATCAAACAGCAAAAAGCACCTGATGGCACGCCGTATCAGTCGCGAAAGAGTCAGCCGCTCAGGGCAAAATCGGGACGTATTAAACGGGCGATGTTTCAGAAGCTGCGAACGAGTCTCTATATGAAAGCCAGTGGCCGCAATGATGCTGCCGTGGTGGATTTTACCGGCAAAGTGCAACGTATTGCGCAGATCCATCAACTCGGACTCAAAGACCGGCCAAACCCTCATGCTCAGGACGTACAATACCCGGAACGCCAGTTACTCGGATTAAGTCAGGACGATAAACAGCTCGTGGAGGAGCTGGTCATTAGACATTTAGCAGGTTAACTGCTTGGGAGTTTGAGCACTTAACCTGCATGAATTATTAATTTTGTTATTTACTTACGATTCAAGCGTCGACTACGTTTGGCATTTTTATTCTTGTTTTTTTTAGCTCTTTTAGCCTGTTTCTTGACAGTTTTAGCACTAGTAGATTGCTTGTTTTGAACTGGAGTGGTGTAAAGGTCACTTCCTTTATAAATCCAGTCGACAATATTTGCAGGACGCTGAAGATCGAAAATTATACGTGATTCCAAACCAGTTCCAATAAAGGACATAGCACCATTTTTATAAGAGAAAATGGCTTTGTCATCGATCATAAAATAATCGTCAGGGTCTGAGAACGCTTTAGGTAGAGGCGCCAAATGTAGTAGTCCGGGATACCTATCGTTTCCTAGTTGCATGAATTTCCTACAGTCCAGGCATAATACAATGATCAAATCCCCAGTGATAATGTCCTCTATCAACTCATGGGGTAAATCTAAATTGAATAAAGGCTGTACAAAATTCGCGCCAATACTATCTGAAATATTAAAGACGCGGCCTTTAAAGTTAGTTCCATCCATCCATGAATTAAATCCCAAAAATCCCATTTCCGTTTCTTTATAAGCGCCAACATAAACACAATTATCAATAACTTCAATACTCCAATTCTTTCCTGACTTAATGTCACTCCATATATTAACTATATCTTGGTTATAAAATATGGGTATGTAATTTTCATCTTCAATATTGACCTGTTTCTTATGATAATAATCGTATCCGGTACCATTATTTATTGTTTGGGTGATATCCGTTAGCCTTTGCCATTGTTTTTTTGTTCGAGTGTAATGTTTGATATCTTTTTCATTGAATTCTTTAGTATATTGCTCATCAAAGTGTTGACATTTTGTTTCAACGGAAAATTGTGCTGCATGAGAAAACTCTATATTTTTATCGCCGGATTTAACCTCCGTTAGAGTTACTCCCTCCCCCATTTTGAATACTACTAGATCGCCAGCATGTACAAATGTCGTGAGGTCGGAAACGATAGCAATTGAGGTTGCATCTTCATTTATCAAGTCTGCCGCAATCATAGAGTCAATAATATTATCTTTAGACAAATTATCGTTCCCATCAGGTAAGGCAAGTCTTCTTATAGTTGAGTGTTCGTTATTAAATAAAACCCAAACAATTGAATCAATAAATCTTCTTAATACTTTTATTTCATATTGTTTTATCCGAGACTCCCTTAAGCATCTCATTTTTTCTTTACTATTTTTCTGTCTATGAAATTCTTTCGATTGTGCTTTCAACGATGAGATATCATCCAGTCGTAGAATCACCTCAAAAGCAATTGTTTTTTGTGCTATTTTCCAACCTTCATGCACAGCAGATACAAAATCCCTCCGTTCTTTTATGGCATCCTTTTCTCCCACCTTTTCGATTCCATGCTTCCTTATCAAAAATAGAAGATCTTTAGCTAGAGAAACTAATTCAGGTGACAATCGCTTCCATGATGATATGAATGGCCTCATCTTAAATTCCATCACTTTAGAATCGTCTAGTGCATCAGTCATATCAATCTCCATTTAAGACACAACAAAAAGTTAATACACAAACAGGCGTAACAAAATATTCTACTCTATGAAGGTTAACCATGTTGTGCTGGGGATAGCAAAACCCTGCCCGATTGCCGCAGTCCCTGCCCGGCGGCATCCTTTTCCCATGAACAATCTAAATTCTCTGCAGGAAATCGCCCGCGCGATCCGCAACCTTATCCGCACCGGCATTGTGACCGACGTCGAACCCGTTGAGGGGCTTTGTCGTGTGCAAACCGGCGGGATGCAAACCACATGGCTTAACTGGCTGACCTGTCGTGCCGGTCGCTCGCGGGTGTGGTGGGCGCCGTCGGTTGGTGAACAGGTGCTTTTGCTGGCAATAGGCGGCGAGCTCGACACAGCGTTTGTGCTGCCCGGCATTTTCTCTGATGACCATCCCGCGCCGTCGGCCTCGCCTGATGCGCTTCACGTCGCCTTTCCTGACGGGGCGGTTATCGAGTACGAGCCCGAAAACGGGGCGCTCACCGTATCCGGTATCAAAACTGCCGACGTTACTGCGTCGGATTCCATCACTGCCACCGTGCCGCTGGTACTGGTCAGGGCTGAAACCCGCATCACCCTCGATACACCCGAGGTGGTGTGTACCAACAAGCTGACAACCGGCACGCTCGAAGTGAAAAAAGGCGGGAAGATGTCGGGGAACATCGAGCACACCGGCGGGAAATTTACCTCAAACGGCGTGCAGGTGGATGACCACGATCATGGTGGCGTGGAGCCGGGCGGAAACTGGACGAAGGGGGTCAAATGACGGTGCGTTATCTGGGAATGAACAGCCACACCGGCCTCAGTATTTCTGAGGTTGAGCACATCAGGCAAAGCGTGCGCGACATTCTGGTCACGCCGGTGGGCTCGCGCGTCATGCGCCGCGAATATGGCTCGCTGTTGTCTGCACTGATTGACCAGCCGCAGACCCCGGCGCTGCGCCTGCAGATTATGGCCGCATGCTACTCCGCGATCCAGAAGTGGGAACCGCGCGTCAGTTTGTCGACCATCACCTTTGAATGCGGAGAGGATGACGGCGCGATGTACGTCGATATGACCGGCACGCGTTCCGCATCAGGCCAGCCTTTTTCTATCACCCTTCCACTGAGTTAAACGTTATGGCTATTGTTGACCTGAGCCAGCTCGCCGCACCTGATGTTGTGGAGGAGCTGGACTATGAAACCATCCTGACAGAGCGAAAGGCGACGCTTGTCTCACTCTATCCCGAAGAGCAACAGGACGCGGTCGCGCGCACGCTGACGCTTGAATCTGAGCCGATTGTGAAGCTGCTGCAGGAAAATGCTTATCGGGAGGTTATCTGGCGTCAGCATGTGAATGAGTCGGCACGGGCGGTGATGCTGGCTTACGCTGCCGCAAACGACCTCGATAACCTCGGCGCAAATTACAACGTTGAGCGTCTCGTTATTACGCCTGCTGATGACTCGATGCTGCCGCCGACACCTGCCGTGATGGAATCGGACACCGATTATCGCCTGCGTATTCAACAGGCTTTTGAGGGAATGAGCGTGGCCGGGTCGACCGGTGCGTATCAGTTTCATGGCCGCAGCGCTGATGGACGGGTCGCCGATATCTCTGTTATCAGCCCGGAGCCTGCCTGCGTGACCGTGTCGGTACTGTCCCGGGAGAATAACGGTGCGGCATCCGGGGAACTGCTCGCTGTGGTGCGTAATGCGCTCAACGATGAGGATGTGAGGCCGGTTGCTGACCGCGTGACCGTGCAGTCGGCGGTCATTGTCGACTACACCATTGATGCCGCGCTTTATCTTTATCCCGGACCCGAAAGCGAGCCGGTGCTCAGTGCGGCAAAAGCGAAGCTGCAGACCTATATCAACGCGCAGCACCGGCTTGGCCGTGACATCCGCAAGTCTGCCATCTATGCAGCACTTCATGTTGAGGGCGTGCAGCGTGTCGAACTGGCCGCGCCGGTGGCTGACATCGTGCTCGATGATACGCAGGCGTCACACTGCACCGAGTACCGCGTAAATATCGGGGGTAACGATGAGTGAGACCCGTCTGCTGCCGGTGGGCTCCTCGCCGCTTGAGGTGGCGGCGGCGCGCGCCTGCGCGGATATCGAGAACACCCCCGTCCCGCTGCGCCGCTTATGGAACGCCGACACCTGCCCGGCGAATCTGCTGCCGTGGCTGGCGTGGGCGTTTTCGGTTGACCGCTGGGATGAGCACTGGCCGGAAGAGACAAAACGTGAGGTGATCCGCAGCGCGTGGTTTATCCATGCGCACAAAGGGACGATAGGCGCGGTGCGTCGCGTGGTGGAGCCGCTCGGGTATCTGATTAACGTGACGGAATGGTGGGAAACCAACGATCCGCCGGGGACATTTCGCCTTGATATCGGCGTACTGGAGACCGGCATCACTGAAGAAATGTATTACGAAATGGAAAGGCTTATTGCCGATGCAAAGCCAGCCAGCCGCCATCTTATCGGCCTGAATATTATTCAGGACATACCGGGTTATCTCTACACCGGAGCCCTGACCTATGACGGCGACATCATCACGGTTTACCCCGGATAAGTGAGAACACAATGACAGTGAAATATAAAACCGTTATCACCCGAGCCGGTGCGGAGAAACTTGCGGCGGCCACGCTCCCGAACGGGAAGAAAGTCAATTTTGCGGCGATGGCCGTCGGGGATGGCGGCGGAAAACTGCCCGAGCCGGACGCCAGTCAGACAAAACTCGTCAATGAGGTCTGGCGTCATGCCCTGAACAAAATCAGCCTGGACAAAAAAAATAAAAATTATGTCGTGGCGGAGCTGGTGATCCCCCCGGAGACCGGCGGTTTCTGGCTGCGTGAAATGGGGCTTTACGATGACACCGGCACGCTGATTGCGGTCGGTAACATGGCGGAGAGCTACAAGCCCGAACTGGCGGAAGGGTCTGGTCGTGCGCAGACGTTGCGTATGGTGATCATGGTGAGTGATATCGACACCGTTGAGCTGTCCATCGATACCACGCTGGTGATGGCGACGCAGGATTATGTCGACGACAAACTCGCAGAGCATGAGCAGTCCCGTCGCCATCCTGACGCCACGCTGAAAGAAAAAGGGTTCACGCAGTTAAGCAGTGCGACCGACAGCACGTCTGAGGCGCTTGCCGCGACGCCGAAAGCAGTTAAGGCGGCATATGACCTTGCGAAAGGTAAATACACGGCTCAGGACGCGACCACGGCGCAGAAGGGGATTGTTCAGCTCAGTAGCGCCACCGATAGCGTGTCTGAGACGCTCGCCGCAACGCCAAAAGCGGTGAAAGCGGCGAATGATAATGCCAATGGTCGCGTTCCTTCCTCGCGCAAAATTAACGGACATTCCCTGAATGCTGATACCAGTGTCACCTCGCAGGATATTTTTAATGGTCAGGCTATTGGGCTGGTAACGGAAGATTTAGACACCCTTAAAACGCCGGGTATTTACTTTCAGCCAGCGAACGCCAATACCTCAGCCGCCAGACATTACCCTGAAAATAACGCCGGGACGCTGGTCATTTATAAAAATGCCGGAGTCACTCAGGTATACCGGGTTTATAACAGCTCCCGGAGCTACTCTCGCAGCCAGTATTCAACAGGCGCATGGACACCGTGGACGCCTGATGATGTTTTTCCGGTAGGCGCTCCCGTTGCGTGGCCGTCTGACAGTGTTCCTGCTGGCTATGCCGTCATGCAGGGACAAACTTTTGATAAAGCCGCGTATCCGCTGCTTGCTGTGGTGTACCCATCGGGTGTCATTCCTGATATGCGGGGCTGGATTATTAAAGGTAAACCCGCAAGTGGTCGGGCGATATTGTCTCAGGAGCAGGACGGCATTAAATCGCACACCCACGGTGCCAGTGCATCGAATACCGATTTAGGGACAAAGAACACCAGTGCTTTTGACCACGGAACGAAAACCACCACGACCTTTGACTACGGGACAAAAAGCACCAATAACACCGGCGCACATACTCATAATTTTACATACAACAATACTTCAGCCTATAAGGAAACCCCGGGCGTGGGTGGCGCGCTGCACGCCTCCAACGTAAGTAAAGTTGCAGGTAATCGTGTCCAAAGCGCGGGAGCACACGCGCACACTGTAGGTATTGGTGCTCACAATCATACTGTCGGTATTGGTGCGCACAGCCATACTGTGGCAATAGGGGCTCACGGACATAACATCACTGTTAACGCAGCCGGTAACGCTGAAAACACCGTCAAAAACATCGCATTCAACTATATCGTGAGGCTTGCCTGATGACTTTCAAAATGACCGGGAAAAGCCGGACAATCACTGTTTATAACTATCGCGCAGATACCTGTGAATTTATTGGAAAAGGTGACGCCCTGATCCCACCATTTACCGGACTGCCCTCCTGCTGCACAAACGAAATTCCACCGGAAACCAGAGCGGGGTTTATTCCCGTTTATGACACTGAAAACGGACGCTGGAACATCACTGAAGACCACCGGGGTGAGGTTGTCTTTGACACCGAAACAGGTCATCAGAGGGAGATAACCGAGCCGGGTCAATATCCGGCAGGAACAACACCGCTTGCGCCGGAAAACCAGTGGCAGAAATGGAATGGCAAGGCATGGGTTGATGATGCTGATGCAGAACGTAATGCATTGACTGAGTCTGCGAAAAATAACAAAAGCATGCTTCTTAAGCAGGCAAATGATGCTGTTGCGACATTACAGGACGCTGTTGATCTGGAGATGGCAACCGAAGATGAAAAAATGCAGCTCACGGCATGGAGGAAATACCGTGTTTTACTGAGCCGCATCCAGCCAGAGAATGCCCCGGATATTGAGTGGCCACCACTGCCAGTCTGAACCGACATCCGGCGGGCAGTTGCCCGCCTTTTCCTGCCCCGCTGTTGTCTCAGGCTCTAGCCAACCCTGACGGATAGCCCGCACCCGCCACACAACAGAAAATATCACTCACCCCTTAACCACGGAGTTAAACGGATGAGTGACTATCATCACGGCGTGCAGGTCATCGAGATTAACGATGGCGTCCGCACCATTTCCACCGTTTCAACCGCCATTATCGGCATGGTCTGTACGGCCAGCGATGCTGACGAAAAAACATTTCCCCTCAATGAGCCGGTGCTCATTACGAACGTGCAGAGCGCTATCGGTAAAGCCGGTAAACAGGGCACGCTGTCGACGTCCCTGCAGGCTATCGCTGACCAGTGCAAGCCGGTCATCGTGGCCGTGCGTGTGGCCGAAGGTATTGAAGATCCAGAGAACCCCGGGGCGGCGCAGAAACAGACCATTTCCAATATCATCGGCACCACCGATGAAAACGGCAAATATACCGGGCTGAAAGCCCTGCTGACGGCGAAAACTGTCACCGGCGTTAAGCCACGGATTCTCGGCGTGCCGGGGCTGGATTCACAGGAGGTGGCGACCGCACTCGCGTCCACCTGTCAGAGCCTGCGCGCCTTTGGCTATGTCAGCGCGTGGGGTTGTAAAACCATTTCCGATGCCATCGACTACCGCGAGAATTTCAGCCAGCGCGAGCTGATGGTCATCTTCCCTGATTTTCTGGCATGGGACACCACGGCGAACGCGACCGCGACAGCCTGGGCGACGGCGCGCGCACTCGGTCTGCGTGCCAAAATCGACCAGACGGTCGGCTGGCATAAAACCCTGTCAAACGTTGGCGTTAACGGTGTGACAGGCGTCAGCGCCTCCGTGTCGTGGGATTTGCAGGAACCGGCGACCGACGCCAACCTGCTGAATCAGGCCGGTGTCACTACGCTTATCCGCAATGATGGTTTCAAATTTTGGGGCAACCGTACCTGCTCGGATGATCCGCTTTTCCTGTTTGAGAACTACACCCGCACCGCGCAGGTACTGGCCGACACGATGGCGGAGGCGCACGCGTGGGCGATGGATAAACCCATTACCCCGACCCTCATTCGCGACATCGTTTCGGGTATCAATGCCAAATTCCGCGAGCTGAAAACCAACGGTTATATCGTTGACGGCTTCTGCTGGTACGACCCGGAGTCGAATGACACCGCGACCCTGAAAGTGGGGAAACTGTATATCGATTATGACTATACCCCCGTCCCGCCGCTGGAAAACCTGACCCTGCGCCAGCGCATCACCGATACCTATCTGGCGAATCTGTCGGACTCGGTCAACAGCTAAGGAGCTCTGAGCATGGCGTTACCCCGCAAACTGAAATACCTGAATATGTTCAACGATGGCCTCAGCTATATGGGCGTCGTTGAATCCGTCACCCTGCCAAAACTGACCCGCAAGCTGGAGAAATATCGCGGCGGCGGGATGCCGGGAGCGGTGTCGGTTGACCTCGGCCTCGATGATGATGCGCTGTCGCTTGAGTGGACGCTCGGCGGTCTGCCTGACATTGAATTGTGGGCGCAGTACGCCTCGCCGGGTGCTGACAGCGTGCCGCTGCGTTTTACCGGCTCTTATCAGCGTGACGACACCGGCGCGATTTCTGCCGTCGAAGTGGTGATGCGTGGCCGTCATAAAGAATACGACGGCGGTGAAAACAAGCAGGGCGAAAGCGGTACGACCAAAATGGCGACCGAGTGCGCCTATTACCAGCTCACGATCGACGGCAAAGAAGTCATCGAGATTGACGTGATCAACATGGTGCTGAAAGTCGACGGTGTCGACCGTATGGCAGAGCACCGTAAGGCGATTGGCCTGTAATCCCTCAACCGGTCAGCGGGACTGGCCGGTCACTTATTCTGACGAGAGAGAAAATGAAAAATATCAATGAAACTGCTGTTGCTGACACTGAAAACGTTAATCCGAATGTCGTTATTTTTGACACCCCGCTGATGCGCGGTGAGCAGAAAATTGAGCAGGTCACCTTAACCAAACCAAATGCGGGAACCCTGCGCGGGGTGTCGCTGGCGTCGCTGGCAAATTCCGACGTTGATGCGCTGATTAAGGTGCTGCCGCGCATGACGTATCCGGCACTGACCGAGCACGAGCTCGCGCGTCTGGATGCGTCAGACCTGATTTCGCTGGCCGGTAAGGTGGTTGGTTTTTTGTCACCGGCTTCGGGTCGCTGACCTTCCCGGAAAAACTGTCGGTCGATGACCTGATGGCGGATATCGCGGTGATCTTCCACTGGCCGCCATCAGAGCTGAATTCCCTGAGCGTGACCGAGCTCCTGACATGGCGCGATAAGGCGCTGCAACGAAGCGGAAGCCATCATGAGCAATAACGTCAGAATCGAGGTGCTGCTGAACGCCGTCGACCGGGCAAGCCGTCCGCTTAAAGCGATTCAGAACGCCAGCAAATCCCTGTCCGGTGATATCCGCAATTCACAGAAAAGCCTGCGCGAACTTAACGCGCAGGCGTCCCGTATTGACGGATTCCGCAAAGCCAGCGCACAGCTTGCCGTGACCGGCCACTCGCTTGAGAAGGCGAAACAGGAAGCACAAGCCCTTGCCACGCAATTTAAAAACACCGAGCGCCCGACACGTGCGCAGGCGCAGGTGCTTGAATCGGCAAAGCGTGCCGCCGATGGGCTGCAGACGAAATACAACAGCCTCACTGAGTCTGTTAAACGCCAGCAACGCGAGCTCGGTGCTGTCGGGATTAATACCCGTAATCTGGCAAATGATGAGCGGGGGCTCAAATCGCGCATCAGTGAGACCACCGCACAGCTCAATCGTCAGCGTGAGGCACTGGCGAAAGTCAGCGCACAGCAGGCGAAATTAAGCCGGGTGAAAGCGCGGTATCAGGCCGGTAAATCGCTTGCCGGTAGCATGGCGGCGGCTGGTGCTGCCGGTGTCGGTATTGCGACAACAGGAACCATGGCCGGGGTCAAGCTGCTGACGCCGGGTTATGAATTTGCACAGAAAAACTCAGAGCTGCAGGCGGTGCTCGGTGTCGACAAACAGTCGCCCGAAATGCAGGCGCTGCGTAAACAGGCGCGCCAGCTCGGTGACAATACCGCTGCCTCTGCCGATGATGCGGCGGGTGCGCAGATTATCATTGCCAAAAGCGGCGGCGATGCGGCGGCTATTCAGGCGGCGACGCCGGTCACACTGAATATGGCGCTGTCCAACAAGCGCACAATGGAAGAGAACGCCGCGCTGCTGACCGGCATGAAATCCGCGTTTCAGCTCTCTAACGATAAAGTCGCGCATATTGGTGATGTTCTCTCGATGACGATGAACAAAACCGCCGCTGATTTTGACGGGATGAGCGATGCGCTGACCTATGCCGCACCGGTGGCGAAAAATGCCGGGGTAAGTATTGAAGAAACCGCCGCAATGGTGGGGGCGCTGCACGATTCTAAAATCACCGGCTCGATGGCGGGTACAGGGAGCCGTGCCGTTCTGAGTCGCCTGCAGGCGCCGACCGGTAAAGCCTACGACGCCATCAAAGAGCTCGGCATTAAAACGAGCGACAGCAAAGGCAATACGCGCCCGATATTTTCCATCCTGAAGGAAATGCAGCGCAGTTTTGAGAAAAACAATCTCGGAACGGGTCAGAAAGCCGAATACATGAAAACCATTTTCGGTGAAGAGGCCAGCTCGGCGGCCGCTGTGCTGATGGCCGCCGCATCAAGCGGCAAGCTCGACCAGCTCACCGCCGCGTTTAAAGCCTCAGACGGCAAGACTGAGGAACTGGTTAAGGTTATGCAGGATAACCTCGGCGGCGACTTTAAAGAGTTTCAGTCAGCCTATGAGGCGGTCGGCACTGACCTGTTTGATCAGCAGGAGGGCTCACTGCGTAAGCTGACGCAGACGGCCACGCAATATGTGCTCAGGCTCGACGGCTGGATCCAGAAAAATCAGGGGCTGGCGACCACCATCGGCGTGGTGGTCGGGGGGGCGCTGGCGCTGATTGGTGTGATGGGTGGGATTGGCCTTGTCGCATGGCCGGTGGTGATGGGGATTAATGCCATCATTGCGGCGGCTGGCGTGCTTGGTGTGGTTTTCAGTACGGTTGGCGGCGCGATTGTCACGGCCATTGGCGCAATCAGCCTGCCGGTGCTGGCGGTTGCCGGTGCAGTGGTGGCCGGTGCGTTGCTGATCCGTAAATACTGGGAGCCGCTCGGTGCATTCTTCTCAGGCGTGGTGGAGGGACTGAAAGCCGCCTTTGCACCGGTAGGGGACATGTTTACCCCGCTCGCGCCGGTGTTTGACGCCATCGCTGAAAAGCTGGGTGTCGTCTGCCAGTGGTTTAAAGACCTGCTTGCGCCGGTGAAAGCCACGCAGGACACGCTCAACAGTTGCAAAAATGTCGGCGTTACTTTTGGTCAGGCGCTGGCTGATGCGCTGATGATGCCGCTCAAGATGTTTAACAGCCTGAGCGGCAAGGTTGGCTGGCTGCTGGAAAAACTCGGCGTTATTAAAAAAGAATCCAGCGACCTCGACCAGACCGCCGCGAAAGCGAATAAAGCGTCCCCGAATGGCGGGTATATCCCTGCGACCGCAGGTTATGGCGGCTATCAGGCGTATCAGCCGGTCACAGCGCCCGCAGGCCGGTCTTATATCGACCAGAGCAAAAGCGAATATAACATCAACATGCAGGGCGGGGTCGCGCCGGGCAGTGACCTTGACCGCCAGCTCCGTGACGCCGTCGACAAACTTGACCGCGAGAAGCGTGCGCGCCAGCGATCCAGTATGAGACTCGACTGAGGGAGGGGTAAAAATGTTAATGGTGCTGGGATTTTTTGTGTTTGAACGGCGCACCCTGCCGCATCAGTCAATGCAGTATTCGAAGGATTACCGCTGGGTGTCAAATGACCGTATTGGAAAGCCACCGGCTTATCAGTATCTCGGGGAGGGGGAAACCTCGCGCACGCTGTCGGGAACGCTTTACCCTGAAATCACCGGCGGGCGTCTGTCTCTGCAGGCCATTGAACTGATGGCCGACGAGGGGCGCGCATGGCCGCTGATTGACGGAACCGGCATGATCCACGGGATGTATGTCATCGATAAAGTGACTCACAACCACACTGAGTTATTCAGCGACGGCGCGGCTAAAAAAATCGACTTTAGCCTGTCGCTTAAGCGGGTGGATGAATCCCTCGCGGCCATCTACGGCGACCTGAAAACGCAGGCTGACAATCTGGTCACGTCTGCCGGTAACTGGCTCGGGGGGCTGACGGGATGATAACGGGAATGAATATTCAGGCCGGGGGGCGCATCGCCCCTGACTTTATGCTCACGCTCGATGGCGCAGATATCACACAGAATTTCAGCGACCGGCTTATCGGGCTGACCATGACCGACAATCGCGGATTCGAGGCTGACCAGCTTGATATCGAGCTTGATGATTCTGACGGGCTGGTCGAGCTGCCGCCGCGCGGGGCATCGCTGACACTGTGGCTGGGCTGGCAGGGCTCGGCGCTGATAAACAAAGGGAGTTTCACGGTCGACGAAATCGAGCACCGGGGTGCGCCTGACAGGCTGACCATCCGGGGGCGCAGCGCGGATTTTCGCGGGACGCTGAACTCGCGCCGGGAACAGTCATGGCACGACACCAGGCTCGGGGTGATTGTTGAGGCTGTCGCGCAGCGTAACAAACTGACGGCCAGCGTGGCTGATCCCCTGAAATCTGTTGCTGTGCCACATATTGACCAGTCTCAGGAATCCGACGCGGCATTTTTGTCCCGACTGGCGGAGCGGAACGGGGCAACGGTTTCGGTCAAAGCCGGGAAATTGTTATTCCTGAAAGCCGGTAGCGCGATGACGGCCAGTGGCAAGGCCATCCCGCAAATGACCGTCGAACGCGGTGACGGCGACCGGCATCAGTTCGCCATTGCCGACCGCGAGGCATACACCGGCGTCACGGCTAAATGGCTGCACACCAGAGACCCGAAACCGCAAAAGCAAAAGGTGAAGCTCAAACGCAAACCCAAAGAGCAGCACCTGCGTGCGCTGCAGCACCCGAAGGCCGTCAAAACATCGGCAAAGGCTAAAAAGAAAAAGGAGCAGGAAGCGCGGGAAGGTGAGTATATGGCTGGTGAGTCCGACAATGTTCTGGAACTCACGACCATCTACGCGACAAAGGCGCAGGCCATGCGCGCGGCTCAGGCGAAGTGGGACAGGATACAGCGTGGGGTGGCGGAGTTTTCGATTACGCTCGCCACTGGCCGCGCTGATTTATTTCCTGAAACACCAGTTGCAGTAAAAGGCTTTAAGCGCGTTATAGACGAGCAGGCGTGGATAATCAGCCGTGTGGTGCACAGCCTTAACGGGAGCGGCTTCACGACGGGCTTAGAGTTGGAAGTCAAAATTACAGATGTTGAGTATGAAGAAGATGAGAGTTAAAAAAGCAAACAATAACTTGCAAATGTAAGTTGCGGGTTTATTATCCCCACAAGTCAGCAAAAGAGGGGGAAAGATTATGATGCATTGTCCGTTATGCCAGGATGCAGCCCATGCACGGTCAAGCCGGTACTTAAGCTCTGAAACAAAAGAACGTTACCATCAATGCCAAAACATCAACTGTGGATGCACTTTTGTAACTCATGAGACCCTAGCCCGCTTCATCGTTAAACCAGGTGAAATCGAACCGGCTCCACCCCACCCCACCAGGTATCAGCAACATCAACTCTGGCTCTAAAACCTGCTTCGGCAGGTTTTTTATTATCTGCTATCCGTGGCCACTGATGGACACACAACGATTCTGAGTGGACATTCCGTGGACATAAAGACAAAAAAAGGGGTTAGCATATCGCTAACCCCTTGTTTTCTAACACGCTTTGGATGCAGCGTGAAAGCGTTCTTAGTTAAGACGCTCTTTGATACGAGCAGACTTACCAGTACGCTCACGCAGGTAGTACAGTTTAGCTTGACGAACAGCACCACGACGTTTGACAGAGATGCTGTCAACTACCGGAGAGTGAGTCTGGAAGACACGCTCAACGCCTTCGCCGTTGGAAATTTTACGAACAGTGAATGCAGAGTGCAGACCGCGGTTACGAATAGCGATAACCACGCCCTCAAATGCCTGCAGACGTTTTTTGGAACCTTCAACAACCCATACTTTCACTTCCACGGTATCACCCGGACGGAAGGAAGGTACGTCCTGCTTCATCTGCTCTTGTTCAAGTTGCTTAATAATGTTGCTCATAATTTAATCTCTTATCCTGGGTAAACTGATATATCGGGAGCGTGTTACGCATGCCCATCATGTTTATGTTGCTGTTGTGCGTGTTCCGTTTTGAACTCCGCCAGCAACCTTGCTTGCTCTTCAGTCAGAGCCAGGTTTTCCAGAAGTTCAGGTCTTCTAAGCCAGGTACGGCCCAGCGACTGCTTCAAACGCCAGCGACGTATCTCAGCATGGTTCCCCGACAGTAACACCGCCGGTACTTCCATCGTCTCTAACACTTCAGGTCGGGTATAGTGTGGACAGTCCAGCAATCCATCGGCAAAAGAATCTTCCGTTGCCGAAGCTTCATGACCCAGTACCCCCGGAATGAACCGGGAAACGGAGTCGATCAGCGTCATTGCTGGTAACTCACCACCACTGAGAACGTAATCGCCGATTGACCATTCTTCGTCAATTTCGGTTTGGATCACGCGCTCATCTATGCCTTCGTAGCGACCACACACCAGAATCAGCTTTTGATTCGTTGCCAGTTCGCTAACGCCCGCTTGATCAAGCTTGCGTCCCTGAGGTGACAGATAAATCACCTTTGCGCCTTCACCCGCCGCGCTTTTTGCTGCATGAATAGCATCCCGCAAGGGTTGCACCATCATTAACATCCCCGGTCCGCCGCCGTAAGGACGATCGTCCACGGTACGGTGCCGGTCATGCGTGAAGTCCCGAGGACTCCAGCTCTGGATGCTCAGCAGGCCATTTTTTACTGCCCGGCCAGTTACCCCGTAATCGGTAATTGCGCGGAACATTTCAGGAAACAGGCTAATTATGCCAATCCACATAGCGCCGTCTTTTACCGTTTATCCGGTGGTTTAAAAACCAGGATCCCAATCTACTTCGATAGTACGAGTAGTGAGATCGACTTTCTTGATAACCTGCCCATCGAGGAACGGTACGAGACGTTCCTTGATACCAAACGCATCTTTCAGGTTTGCCTTAATGACGATGACGTCATTTGATCCGGTTTCCATCATGTCGACGATTTTACCGAGATCGTAGCCTTCAGTGGTCACTACCTGGCAGCCCATCAGGTCTTTCCAGTAGTAGGTTCCCTCTTCAAGCGCAGGCAACTGCGAAGAATCCACGACAATTTCGCAATTGGTCAGCAGATTCGCAGTATCACGATCGTCAACGCCTTTCAGCTTGATGATCAGATCCTGATTGTGGTGCTTCCAGCTTTCCAGCTGTACTTGCTGCCACTGACCCGCCTTCTGGATAAACCAGGGCTGATAGTCAAAAATGCTTTCGGCGTCTTCAGTGGAAGAAAACACTCTGAGCCAACCACGAATACCGTAAGAAGAACCCATTTTCCCCAGAACTATGGGTTCAACAGGGACTTGTGCGGCGAGTTGCTTGCTCATCATGACCACCGTGACAGATTAAGCTGCTTTGTTTGCTTCTTTGATCAGCGTAGCTACGCGATCAGAAATAGTCGCGCCCTGGCCAACCCAGTGAGCGATGCGATCCAGATCCAGGCGAGTGCCTTCTTCTTTTTCGCTAGCGATTGGGTTAAAGAAGCCAACGCGCTCGATGAAGCGACCGTTACGTGCATTACGGCTGTCAGTAACAACAACCTGGTAGAACGGACGCTTTTTAGCGCCGTGACGAGCTAAACGAATAGTTACCATAACATCCTCTTGTGTGAATAGAACACCCGGGCCCCATCGAGGGACGGGGCCCGGGTGTCATATTAAAAGCCCGAAAATTTTACTCATTTCTGGGGAAATTGCAATCAGCAGTTAATCACTCTGCTATAAAAGGCCGTCGGCGATGCCGACAGTTCGGTGCCGGCGTGCGCGCAGCCACCGGAGCGTACACACAGTACGTGAGGATGGCGAGCACACCCCGGTGCCGAAATGGCAAATAAGCCAGGCCTGTAAGATTAGCGGCCAGGGAACCCGGGGGGCATCATCCCTTTCATACCCCGCATCATTTTCGCCATACCGCCTTTCTTCATTTTCTTCATCATGCGCTGCATGTCGTCGAACTGTTTCAGAAGACGGTTAACATCCTGTACCTGCATACCGCAACCGGCTGCGATACGACGTTTACGGGAACCTTTAATGATTTCCGGCTTGGCGCGCTCTTTCAGGGTCATCGAGTTGATGATGGCTTCCATACGCACCAGCACTTTGTCATCCATCTGCGATTTGACGTTGTCAGGAATCTGTCCCATGCCCGGCAGCTTGCCCATCAGGCTCGCCATTCCGCCCATGTTTTTCATCTGACGCAGTTGGTCAAGGAAGTCGTTCAGATCGAAGCCGTCGCCTTTTTTCAGCTTGCTGGCCAGTTTCTCAGCCTGCGCGCGGTCAACTTTGCTTTCGATATCTTCGATCAGCGACAGCACATCGCCCATGCCGAGAATTCGGGAAGCGATACGGTCCGGATGGAACGGCTCCAGCGCTTCAGTTTTCTCGCCGACGCCGAGGAACTTAACGGGCTTACCGGTAATGTGGCGAATAGAGAGCGCCGCACCGCCGCGGGCGTCACCGTCCACTTTCGTCAGTATCACACCGGTTAACGGCAGCGCTTCATTAAACGCTTTCGCCGTATTGGCGGCATCCTGACCGGTCATGGCGTCAACCACAAACAGGGTCTCAACCGGATTAATCGCGGCGTGAACCTGTTTGATTTCGTCCATCATCGCTTCATCGACGTGCAGACGACCGGCGGTATCCACCAGCAGCACGTCGTAGAATTTCAGCTTCGCTTCTTTCAGCGCCGCATTAACGATATCAACCGGCTTCTGACCCACGTCAGATGGAAAGAAATCGACGCCAACTTGCTCAGCTAACGTTTCCAGCTGTTTGATCGCCGCCGGGCGATAGACGTCGGCAGAGACAACCAGCACTTTCTTCTTGTGCTTCTCGCGCAGGAATTTACCCAGCTTACCGACGCTGGTCGTTTTACCCGCCCCCTGCAAACCCGCCATCAGCACGACAGCCGGCGGCTGTGCAGCCAGATTCAACGTCTGGTTTTCTTCGCCCATTGCCGCAACCAGTTCGTTACGGACAATCTTGACGAACTCCTGCCCTGGCGTCAGGCTCTTGTTAACTTCATGACCAACCGCTTTCTCTTTTACGCGATTGATAAACTCACGCACTACCGGCAGCGCAACGTCAGCCTCCAGCAGCGCCATGCGCACTTCGCGCAGCGTCTCTTTAACGTTGTCTTCAGTAAGGCGTCCACGGCCACTGATATTGCGCAGTGTGCGCGACAAACGATCGGTTAAATTATCAAACATTGTCTCTCGCCTGGGGTGGAAACGGTTGGTCGCTAGCGCGACACATCTACAGAATTTTGCCGCAGTATAACATGAAGCCGTCTTTGTTGTTATGCAACGGTTGGAGCAGCGGTCACGTAACGCTATACTGCTTCTCTTCCTACTGGCCAACTGTCGACACTTAATATGCCCGTTTTTGCCCTGCTCGCCCTTGTCGCCTATTCCATCAGCCTCGCGCTGATCGTTCCTGGTCTGCTGCAAAAAAACAGCGGCTGGCGGCGTATGGCCATCCTCTCCGCAGTCATAGCGCTGGTGTGTCACGCGTTCGCGCTGGAAGCCCGCATTCTGCCGGGCGACGGCAGCGGACAAAACCTGAGCCTGTTAAACGTTGGCTCGCTGGTCAGCCTGATGATTTGCACCGTGATGACCATTGTTGCCTCACGCAATCGCGGCTGGCTCTTGTTACCTATTGTCTACGCATTCGCGCTGATCAATCTGGCCTTCGCCACGTTCATGCCGAATGAGTACATTACTCACCTCGAAGCCACGCCAGGCATGATGATACACATCGGACTGTCGCTGTTCTCTTACGCAACGCTCATTATTGCTGCGCTGTACGCCTTACAACTGGCGTGGATCGACTACCAACTGAAGAACAAAAAACTGGCCTTCAGTAATGAAATGCCGCCGCTGATGAGCATTGAGCGCAAAATGTTTCACATCACGCAGATTGGCGTCGTACTGCTGACGCTGACCCTTTGTACCGGTCTGTTTTACATGCATAACCTGTTCAGCATGGAAAATATCGACAAGGCCGTGCTCTCCATCGTGGCATGGTTTGTCTATATTGTCCTGTTGTGGGGGCATTACCATGAAGGCTGGCGCGGACGCCGTGTCGTCTGGTTTAACGTTGCTGGCGCGGGCATTCTGACAATGGCCTATTTTGGCAGTCGTGTATTGCAGCAGTTTGTAAGCTAAACCCTCTAAGGAGTTTCCCCTGGAACATATTTCCACCACCACGCTGATCGTCACGCTGATCATCATGGTGGTTATTTCAGCCTATTTTTCCGGCTCCGAAACCGGAATGATGACGCTGAACCGCTACCGCCTTCGTCATCTGGCGAAACAAGGCAACCGCCCTGCAAAACGCGTGGAAAAATTGCTGCGCAAGCCGGACCGTTTGATCAGTCTGGTGCTGATCGGCAATAACCTGGTGAATATTCTGGCGTCGGCGCTCGGCACGATTGTCGGTATGCGACTGTACGGTGATGCTGGCGTAGCGATCGCCACCGGCGTGCTCACTTTTGTGGTGCTGGTGTTCGCGGAAGTCTTACCAAAAACCATCGCCGCGCTGTACCCGGAAAAGGTCGCTTACCCAAGCAGCTTCCTGCTTGCACCATTGCAGATACTGATGATGCCGCTGGTCTGGCTGCTCAATACCATTACCCGTCTGCTGATGCGAATGATGGGCATCAAAACGGATATCGTTATAAGTAGTTCGCTGAGTAAAGATGAGCTGCGGACCCTCGTGAACGAATCGCGCTCGCAAATTTCCCGTCGCAATCAGGATATGCTGCTGTCGGTGCTGGACCTGGAAAAGGTCAGCGTTGACGACATTATGGTTCCGCGCAACGAGATTATCGGGATCGACATCAACGACGACTGGAAGTCGATTGTGCGCCAGCTTTCGCACTCGCCGCACGGACGCATCGTGCTCTATCGCGAGTCACTGGATGATGCCATAAGCATGCTGCGGGTTCGTGAAGCCTGGCGACTAATGTCGGAAAAGAAAGAGTTCACCAAAGAGACGATGCTGCGCGCCGCCGATGAAATTTACTACGTCCCGGAAGGAACACCGCTCAGTACGCAGCTGGTCAAATTTCAGCGTAATAAAAAGAAAGTCGGTCTGGTGGTCAACGAATACGGCGATATTCAGGGGCTGGTGACGGTTGAAGACATTCTGGAAGAGATTGTTGGTGACTTCACGACCTCCATGTCCCCCACCCTGGCAGAAGAAGTGACGCCTCAAAATGACGGTTCGGTAATCATTGACGGTAGCGCCAACGTTCGTGAAATCAACAAGGCGTTTAACTGGCATCTCCCCGAAGACGATGCCCGGACGGTAAACGGCATTATCCTGGAAGCACTGGAAGAGATCCCGATAGCGGGTACCCGCGTACGTATCGGCCAGTACGATATCGATATTCTCGACGTGCAGGACAATATGATTAAACAGGTGCAGGTGTTGCCGGTAAAACCGCTGCGGGAAAGTGTGGCGGAATAAGGTCAGGAATTGTAGGCCGGGTAAGGCGTCAGCCGCTACCCGGCACTATGAGAGGCAGATTAGCCCTTCGCTTTCGCCACGGTGACCATGGCTGCACGAATGGTACGGCCGTTCAGCGTATACCCTTTTTGCATCACACCCAGTACATTGCCTGGCGTAACATCTTCAGATTCCACCATAGCAATCGCCTGATGCACGTTCGGATCTAACGGCACGTTGACGTCTGCAATCACTTCAACACCAAATTTACGCACAACATCCAGCATGGATTTCAGCGTCAATTCAATACCTTCCACCATAGATGCCATGTCAGGGTTGGCTTTATCGGCCACTTCCAGCGCACGATCCAGGCTATCCACTACCGGCAGCAGCTCATTGACGAATTTTTCCAGCGCAAATTTGTGCGCTTTTTCTACGTCCAGCTCAGTACGGCGGCGCAGGTTTTCCATTTCCGCTTTGATACGCAACACGCTGTCACGTTCACGCGTCTGGGATTCAGCAAGCTGAGCTTCCAGATTCGCAATTTTTTCATCGCGCGGATCCACCTGCTCAGCAGAAGCGTCTGGTTCAACCGCCTCAACTTCTTCGTGCTGATCCATGATAATTTCTTCCGGGGCTTGCCCCTCAGGCGTTTTCTGTTCTTTACTACTCATGAATTTCTCCGCGTTTTTTTCGCATTCATCTCGCTAACTTCGCTTATTATGGGGATCAGATTCAGGGATTCAAGGGAAGCACTCACATTGTCATCAATCTTCGCTACAAGGACCTCGAGAAAATGAATAATCATTTCAAGTGTATTGGCATTGTGGGACATCCACGTCACCCCACGGCACTGACCACACATGAAATGCTCTACCGTTGGCTATGCACCAAAGGTTATGAGGTTATCGTGGAGCAGCAAATCGCCCATGAATTACAGCTCAACAATGTGCAAACCGGCACGCTTGCGGAGATTGGTCAACAGGCTGACCTCGCGGTGGTGGTCGGCGGCGACGGCAACATGCTCGGTGCGGCACGCACCCTCGCGCGCTATGACATCAAAGTCATCGGCATCAACCGCGGCAACCTCGGATTCCTGACCGACCTTGACCCTGACAATGCCCTGCAGCAGTTAGCCGATGTGCTGGAAGGCCACTACATCAGTGAAAAACGCTTCCTGCTTGAAGCCCAGGTGTGCCAGCAAAACTGCCAGAAACGCATCAGTACCGCCATCAACGAAGTGGTTCTGCACCCAGGCAAAGTGGCGCACATGATCGAGTTCGAAGTTTATATTGACGAAATTTTTGCGTTTTCTCAGCGTTCCGATGGATTGATTATCTCCACCCCTACGGGTTCCACGGCCTATTCGCTCTCCGCTGGCGGCCCCATTCTGACCCCCTCGCTGGACGCGATCACCCTGGTGCCGATGTTCCCGCATACGCTCTCGGCTCGCCCGCTGGTGATCAACAGCAGCAGTACGATACGCCTGCGTTTTTCGCATCGCCGAAACGATCTTGAGATCAGCTGCGACAGCCAGATTGCACTTCCTATACAGGAAGGAGAAGATGTCCTGATTCGCCGCTGTGATTATCACTTGAATCTGATTCACCCTAAAGATTACAGCTATTTCAATACATTAAGCGCCAAACTGGGCTGGTCAAAAAAATTATTCTAATTTAGCGCCAGGCTCTTTACTGTATAAAAAACCAGTTTATACTGTACGTAATTACAGTTATGGTTTTTCATACAGGAAAACAGCTATGTTGGCACAACTGACCATCAGCAATTTTGCTATCGTTCGTGAACTCGAGATCGATTTTCAGAGCGGAATGACCGTCATCACCGGTGAAACCGGGGCGGGTAAATCCATTGCAATTGATGCGCTCGGCTTGTGCCTGGGCGGACGGGCCGATGCCGACATGGTGCGCGTTGGCGCCTCGCGCGCCGATTTGTGCGCCCGTTTTTCTCTGAAAGATACCCCGGCCGCGCTACGCTGGCTCGAGGAAAATCAGCTTGAAGAAGGCCGCGAGTGTTTGCTACGCCGCGTAATCAGTAGCGATGGTCGCTCACGCGGCTTCATCAACGGTACCGCCGTTCCCCTGTCGCAACTGCGCGAACTTGGCCAGTTGCTCATTCAAATTCATGGTCAACATGCGCATCAGCTCCTGACCAGGTCTGAGCATCAAAAAAATCTGCTTGATGGCTACGCGAATGAATCCACGCTGATTCAGGAAATGGCTACACGTTATCAATTGTGGCATCAAAGCTGCCGCGATCTGGCACATCACCAGCAACAAAGCCAGGAACGCGCCGCCCGGGCCGAATTACTGCAATACCAGCTAAAAGAGCTGAACGAATTCAATCCACAGCCCGGTGAATTTGAACAAATAGACGAAGAGTACAAGCGTCTGGCCAACAGTGGGCAACTGCTCACGACCAGCCAGAATGCGCTGGCAATCATGGCAGATGGCGAAGACGTTAATTTGCAAAGTCAGCTGTATACGGCAAAACAGCTGGTCAGTGAACTGGCAGGCATCGACGGTAAACTTTCTGGCATTCTCGACATGCTGGAAGAAGCCACAATTCAGCTTAGCGAAGCCAGCGATGAACTGCGCCACTACTGTGACCGTCTGGATTTAGATCCCAATCGCCTGTTCGAACTGGAGCAGCGGATTTCAAAGCAAATCTCGCTGGCCCGTAAACATCACGTTAGTCCGGAAGCATTGCCGCAATTTTATCAGTCTCTGCTGGAAGAACAGCAGCAGCTTGACGACCAGGCTGACTCTCTGGAAACCCTGACACTGGCAGTAAATAAGCACCATCTTCAGGCGCTGGAAACAGCGAAAACGCTGCACGGTCAGCGTCAGCTGTATGCGCAGGAATTGGGGCAACTCATTACCGAAAGCATGCATCTCCTTTCCATGCCGCATGGGATTTTTGCCATCGACGTGAAGTTTGACGAGCACCATTTAAGTGTGGACGGTGCTGACCGTGTTGAATTTAAGGTCACCACAAACCCGGGGCAACCTATGCAGCCGATCGCTAAAGTGGCCTCTGGTGGCGAACTGTCACGTATTGCGCTGGCTATTCAGGTGATCACGGCACGTAAGATGGAAACCCCAGCGCTCATCTTTGATGAAGTGGATGTGGGTATCAGTGGTCCAACCGCTGCGGTCGTCGGTAAACTGCTGCGTCAGCTTGGTGAGTCTACTCAGGTGATGTGCGTCACCCACTTGCCGCAGGTGGCGGGATGTGGTCATCAACACTTCTTCGTCAGCAAAGAAACCGACGGCGCAATGACCGAGACGCACATGCAACCACTGGACAAACGTGCACGTCTGCAGGAGTTAGCACGTTTACTCGGCGGTAGCGAAGTGACGCGCAATACCCTCGCAAACGCGAAAGAACTGCTGGCGGCGTAAACTTTTTTTCACCTTCAGGGTCAGAGTACACAACGAAATCGCCGTAAGAGCCGACACCAAAAGGTTTTAAAGTGGTGAAAGGTCTATTATCATCGGCATATTACATATGAGCCGCGTACTGCTCGGGCCCGAAAAGGAATCAAATCACTATGCGCTGTAAAACGCTGACTGCTGCCGCAGCAGTACTACTGATGTTGACTGCAGGCTGTTCCACTCTGGAGCGAGTGGTTTACCGTCCTGATATCAACCAGGGGAACTATCTGACACCTAACGATGTATCCAAAGTGCGTGTCGGCATGACGCAACAACAAGTTGCTTATGCTCTGGGTACTCCAATGATGTCCGATCCGTTTGGCACAAACACATGGTTTTATGTGTTCCGTCAGCAACCAGGGCACGAAGGTGTGACGCAACAAACACTGACGCTGACCTTTAACAGCAACGGCGTGTTAACTAACATCGACAACAAGCCAGCACTGACCAGCAATAAATAAGCTCGCAAATATCAAAAAAGGTGCTCAATGAGCACCTTTTTTATTGTGGCTGTCATCTCACAGCTACTTATTGCCTGACTTTTCTGCGCGCTGTCGCCGCAACTCTTTCGGGTCAGCAATTAATGGCCGATAAATCTCAACCCGATCACCATCATGAACCGCATCGGCAAGTTTTACCGGGCGACTATAGATACCAACTTTGTTCTTCGTGAGATCGATATCGGTGCGTAATTCCAGCAGCCCGGAAGCACGGATAGCCTCTTCAACCGTCGCGCCTTCTGCCAGCGTCACACGCTGCAGATACTGTTTCTCAGGCAAGGCATAGGCGACCTCCACGACAATTTTAGCCGGCACTGTAAACCTCTTTAGCGCGAACGGTGAAAGCCTGCACCATGTTGGAGGCCAGCTCCTTGAAGACACGCCCAAACGCCAGCTCAATAAGCTTATTGGTAAACTCAAAATCGAGCTGAAATTCAATGCGACACGCTTCATGACTCAACGGTGTAAACTTCCAGCCGCCAATCAGTTTTTTAAACGGCCCATCGACCAGATGCATCAGGATGCTCTGATTATCCGTCAGTTGATTACGCGTGGTGAACGTTTTGCTGATCCCCGCTTTCGAGACATCCACCGCCGCAGTCATCTGCCCTGGCATCGACTCCAGAACACGACTGCCAATGCAGCCCGGTAAAAACTGGGGGTAGGACTGAACATCATTCACTAACTGATACATCTGCTCCGCACTGTAAGGTACTAAAGCTGTCCGGCTTATCTGAGGCATAGTTATTTCCATCAACATAAATCGAACAAATAATACCATTTATCATCTGGTAAAAAAAACGCTATACCTCCGGTCAGGTGCTTGCGGGTTCATGCTAAGATAATGCCTTCCCCCCGCAGGATGATAATGGGGTGTTTTTCGATTCCAGATTACCTATACTGAGCGGCATTATGACGAAGAAAAAAGCACACAAACCTGGCTCAGCCACCATCGCGCTTAACAAACGCGCCCGACACGAATACTTTATCGAAGAAGAGTTCGAAGCTGGACTTGCCCTGCAAGGTTGGGAAGTCAAATCCCTGCGCGCGGGCAAAGCCAACATTGGCGACAGCTATGTGATCCTGAGAGACGGCGAAGCATACCTGTTTGGCGCCAACTTCACGCCTATGGCAGTAGCCTCTACGCACGTCGTGTGCGATCCGACCCGTACCCGTAAACTGCTGCTTAATCAGCGTGAGTTAGACTCTCTCTATGGCCGCGTGAACCGGGAAGGCCACACCGTTGTGGCGCTCTCCTTGTACTGGAAGAACGCCTGGTGCAAAGTGAAAATTGGCGTCGCGAAAGGTAAAAAACAGCACGACAAACGTTCGGATGTGAAAGAGCGTGAATGGCAGTTGGATAAAGCTCGTATCATGAAAAATGCGGGACGATAACCGCCAGCCAAACTTTGTGGCCAGTTTCCTTATTGCAACTGGCCACTCCTCAATGCTCATCTCCAGGTAGTGTCCCTCCAAATTAATCAGGAATCATGACCTGCGTTGATCGTCAGGTAGAAAACCGTCGCTGACTCTCTAAATAAACCGCATAACCGCATGAAAGAAGCGCTATATGAGCGCAAAGCGACCAGATACAGGCTGGTATTGGGCTTCACTAATCTGTTATACTTAATTTAACACATTGGGGCTGATTCTGGATTCGACGGGATTCGCGAAACCCAAGGTGCATGCCGAGGGGCGGTTTGCCTCGTAAAAAGCCGCAAAAAAATAGTCGCAAACGACGAAAACTACGCTTTAGCAGCTTAATAACCTGCTCTGAGCCCTCTCTCCCTAGCTTCCGCTCTTAAGACGGGGATCAAAGAGAGGTCAAACCCAAAAGAGATCGCGTGGAAGCCCTGCCTGGGGTTGAAGCGTTAAAACTAATCAGGCTAGTCTGGTAGTGGCGTGTCTGTCCGCAGGTGCCAGGCGAATGTAAAGACTGACTAAGCATGTAGTACCGAGGATGTAGGAATTTCGGACGCGGGTTCAACTCCCGCCAGCTCCACCAAATATTGATGTACTGAAGTTCAGTAAAGTCTACTAAGCCCGCACAGCACAAGCTCTGCGGGCTTTTTTACGTCTATTGTAGTCTAGTGAGAATTGCTGAGAACTACGAGTTATGGCACCCTGAATGGGACCCACGAAGATGGGTCCTAAAATCGAGGGTCCCAAACATGGCCAAAATCGCTAAGAAGCTCACTGACACTGAAATCAAAAGCACCAAACCTGCCGAAAAAGAGGTTAACCTTTTTGACGGCGATGGTTTGCTGTTGCGAATCGCTCCCCTGGCGAAGGGAGGGAAGAAAAATTGGTATTTCAGATATGCAGTGCCTGTGACCAAAAAGCGAACTAAGGTGAGCTTAGGAACCTATCCTCACCTTACACTTGCGAAGGCACGAGCTTTACGTGATGAATACTTGTCGTTGCTTACAAATGGTATAGACCCCCAAGTTCATAACAACCAAAAAGCCAATGCACTGAAAGATGCCACGGAACATACATTTCAAGCAGTAGCCAAGAAGTGGCTTGATGAGAAAGTCAAAACGTCAGGCATCTCCCAAGATCATGCTAACGACATCTGGCGAAGCCTAGAGAGAAATATCTTTTCCACATTGGGTGATACCCCAATTAAGGAGATTCGCCCTAAAATGCTTAAACAGCATTTAGAACCCATAGAAAAACGAGGTGTCCTTGAAACACTTCGCCGCATCATATCCCGCCTGAATGAAATTTTCCGCTATGCAGCAACAGAAGAACTCATAGAATTCAACCCGGCAGACAACCTGGGGCAACGGTTCAGCAAGCCAAAAAAACAGAATATGCCAGCATTACCCCCTTCCGAACTCCCTCGCTTCTTGGTTGCTCTAAACAATGCTTCTATCCGTTTGGAAACAAGGCTACTGATTGAGTGGCAACTTCTCACATGGGTTCGCCCAGGTGAAGCTGTTCGCACAAGATGGTCAGATATTGATATTGAAACTGGCATGTGGAACATCCCGGCGGAGTTTATGAAAATGAAGAAGCCTCACAAAGTTCCACTGAGCAAAGAAGCTTTGCGAGTTTTGGATTTAATGAAAGTCATCAGCGGGCATAGAGAGTGGGTGTTCCCCAGTATCAAAGCTCCACTCAATCACATGCATGAACAAACAGCTAATGCGGCCATAATCCGTATGGGTTTCGGAGGTGAGCTTGTAGCTCACGGTATGCGATCCATTGCTAGAACGGCTGCTGAGGAGTCTGGCAAGTTTAGGACTGATGTCTTAGAAGCCGCCCTTGCCCACTCGAAGAAAGATGAAATAATTGCAGCCTACAATCGTGCAGAGTATCTCACTGAACGGGTGGTTCTCATGCAATGGTGGAGTGACTATGTTTCGTCTCAAAAATGCAAAGTTATTGCCGCATAACTCTCCCATGATGGATTAACTATCTTGATTTAGTTAAAGAATTAATAATCACACCATTAACCTATGTGGACTAAGCATAGCCATTTACAAATGGGGACATTGAGTCCACATAACGAAAGCTGTCGGTCATATCAGCTAAATAATTCACATCTCTTCTCGATTATCATACACCTCGAAGATCTACCAAATTCGCTCTAATCAATGATAAAACAGTTGAATTCGGTTGAAATTTGATCAATTTTATCCACTACATTGTATTGAATCATCCATGAGGTTTCGTGCATGGCTAGCGAAAATGACAAAAATCATAGAGTTAGGGTCGCGCAGTACTTGAGGATGTCTACCGACCATCAGCAATATTCTTTACATAATCAGTCCGAATATATCAAAGATTATGCTGAAAAGAACAATATGGAAATCGCTTATACCTACGATGATGCAGGTAAGAGCGGAGTCAGTATCGTAGGCAGGCATTCTTTGCAGCAGTTACTTAGCGATGTAGAACAAAAGAAAATAGATATACAGGCTGTATTATTTTATGATGTGAGCCGTTTTGGTCGTTTTCAAAATAGTGATGAAGCGGCATATTATTCCTTTCTATTTGAGAGAAATGGTGTAGATCTTATATATTGTTCCGAACCTATACCCACTAAAGATTTCCCTTTAGAGTCCTCTGTTATACTGAATATAAAAAGATCTAGTGCTGCATATCACAGCAGGAATCTATCTGATAAGGTATTTATAGGGCAAGTAAATTTAATAAAGCTTGGTTATCATCAAGGCGGTATGGCTGGTTATGGGCTGAGACGTCTTTTAGTAGACGAAAATGGCATAGCTAAAGAAATATTGAGTTTCCGCAAAAGAAAGAGTATTCAAACAGATAGGGTAATATTAATTCCGGGACCAAAAAATGAAATAAAAATTGTAAATAGAATATATGATCTCTTTATAGATAATAACGTCCCAGAATTCATTATTGCTGAGAGATTAAATGAACAGAACATACCTGCAGAAAATGGAACATTATGGACTCGTGCAAAAATACATCAAATTTTGACAAATGAAAAATATATTGGAAACAACATATATAACAAAACCTCATCTAAATTAAAAAGTAGGCTTGTAAAAAACCCCAAACATGAATGGGTTAGATGTGACAAGGCATATAAACCTATTATTTCAAAGAAAAAATACAATAAAGCTCAAGAAATAATTCAGCTCCGATCCATTCATTTGACTAATGAAGATCTATTAGAAAAACTAAAACAAAAATTAGAATCTAATGGAAAACTATCAGGCTTTATCATTGATGAAGATGATACAGGCCCTTCATCTTCTGTTTATAGAACCCGATTTGGTGGTCTTTTAAGAGCATATACTTTGATTGGTTATAAGCCAGAACATGATTACAGCTATCTCAAAATAAATGAAGCACTAAGATCATTTTACTCAGAGATAATTGAGGATTTTAAGGGTGAAATTTTAAAAAGTAACTGTCATATAGACGAGTATAAATATGCCCCAATGCTTTACATCAATGATGAGTTTTTAATTTCCGTCCTTGTTACTAAATGCATACATATGAAATCAGGTAAACTTAGATGGAAAGTCCGGTTTGATAACTCACAGAAAGCAGACATAACAATTGTTATACGAATGAATTCACAAAATATTTCACCTCTTGATTTTTATATCATACCAAAGATTGAAAACGAATATAATAAAATGTGCATGACGGAAACAAACAACATTCGATTAGATCTCTATAGATTTGATAATCTTGATAAACTTCTACAAATTATTACTCGCATGAAAGTGAGGGAACTATATGCTGCCTGAAAAAAATGAATTCCCAATAATTCAAATTGAGATTGCAAAAATAAAATTTCTTAACCCACGAACAAGAAATAAGGTAGTGCATGAAGAAATAAAGGAAAGCATAAAAAAAAGAGGATTAAGCAAGCCAATAAGCGTAAGAGCTATTGATGAAGGCGATTTCAAATATGCTTTAATTTGTGGTCAAGGGAGAATAGAGGCTCTCGTTGCATTAGGTGAAACTATTATTCCAGCAATTATAAGAGATGTATCAGAAGAAGATGCTTACGTTATGAGTTTAGTTGAAAACATTGCAAGGAGAAGACCACGTTCTAATGAGTTATTACAGGTGATTAAAGACATGAAAATCAGAGGACTTTCAGACTCCGAAATAAGTGAGATTACTGGATATTCATCGAACTGGGTGAGCAGTATTAATATGCTACTTGATAAGGGAGAGCATAAACTTCTCTCAGCAGTCGAACGGGGTAATTTGCCTCTGTATCTCGCAGTGCAATTTGCAAGATGTGAAACTGAGGAAGCACAAGATATTCTTACCGAAGCATATGATAAAAAATTAATAAAAAGTCGGGACATTATAAAGATAAAACACATTCTAAATCAAAGAACAGTTGGGAATAAAGGTGCAAAAGCAGCCGGATTTTATTATCACAAACCATCAAAAAGGATGACTGCAGAGGAGTTGATTGAGCTTTATGAAAATAGTATCGCTGAACATAAATCTGTTTATAACAACTCAAAATTCATAAAAACCAACCTACTAATAGTAAATGAGATTTTTAACATCATAATGATGAATAAAAGCTTTCAACATATACTTGAACAAGAGAATCTTTCAGAACTACCATCTCAGATATTAACCCCAGTAAACAAAGAGGTATTAAAATGATTCAGATACGTTTTGGCGATAATTTTATTTACCTGGAAACTAATAAGTTAATTCCATCTAAGGAATTATTAGAAAACGTAAAGCGAAGCCATAAATATCATCAAATAGTTACCTCTATCGAAAGCTTAGGTATTATTGAACCAATAATAGTATTCTATGACAAAGATAAAGATGTCACTAAGATACTTGATGGCCATTTAAGGGTTGAGGCTTTAAAAGACTTAGGTATAGAAAAAGCTCCATGTATACTTTCGAGCATAGATGATGCTTTCACTCCTAACAAACAAGTGAATCATATAAATGTAGTTGAAGAACATAGAATGATAATTAAGTCTCTGGCAAAAGTATCAATTGAAAAACTTAGTGCTGCTTTGGGCATATCTGTTGATGCCATAAAAGATAAAGCGAATGTGATGAACGGCATAGATCCAAGTGTAATTGCGAAACTTTCTGATAAACCTATACCTAAGGCTACATTTGACGTTTTGAGGAAAATGAAGCCAATTCGCCAAATTGAAGCAGTCGGTACAATGATTAATTTTGATAATTATAGTAAAAAATTTGCAATGAGCATCTTGGATGCAACACCGGCATCGATGATAGTAAATAAAGGGAAAAACACTCCCTATAAAAAGGACATAAAAAAAACCATACTTCGTCTGGAACAAGAAATGGCAACAACTTCGGAAGAAACGAAAAAGCTTCAAACCGAGTATGGTTCAGATATGTTGAAATTCGTTATAATCCAGTCATATATTAATAAATTACTTGGCAATTCTAAAGTTCTTCATTGGTTCTTAGAAAACGAGGTTGATTATCTTAATGAGTTAAAAAGAATTTCTAGAATAAATTCTTTGGATGATAAGACTCTTACTGAAAACAGCAAGTCATAGTCATGGTTTTATATAGCCTAAATAAACCAAGAAGTATACTTACACAACGACCTTCACGCCGAAGAAGCTGTCAGATACGCCAGCAACCAAAGCATTACGTTTAAGTGTCAGTCATTGATACGAAGGGATAACTGCGTATCAGCAGCCGGACATTGAGTCGAATAAAGGCTGGTAGAGAGGGACAGTTCTGTGTCACCGGGAGATTCGTCAGAAACATCAGCGGCAGAACAGATGAACCAGCAATTGGTAGTGCACAGAAAACTCTCCAGTATTTAATTATTCAACTTAACACTAAAAAAAATCACATAGTTAATATCATAATTTTTCTTTGGTCTACGTATGCGAGAGATATTGTGGCTTTAACCGGGTATTAGGAGTCGTTTCAGATAAAAGATGTTCTTCGATTCGACTGGACTTGGTAATAGCAATAAGTAATCGTTAATATTGAAGGACGAAAGGCTACTTCAAAACAAAGTAACCTTTCCAATATTCCCATCTATGGGACAAGTGGTACATTAACTGCACATAGTGCAGGATACATATGACATAAAACTTTTTATTTATGGCATACATTATAAATAACTTGTATTTTATGAATGTCAATAGGTTCTTGTTTAATACTTTTAAAATTATTAATTGATTGTTTTTATTATAGCTTCGCTTGTACAAGCGAAGATCCTATTGTTCTTGAATGAATAATGCCAATTATAAGAGAAGCAAGGGCTAACTCTGCGAAGCCGCTGCGCTTGCTTCTTCGAGTTCCCCTTGCTTTTCTGCCCTTCGGTTATAAAAGAAGCCAAACTGCTACCAACCTTGAATCTCTATATTTTTGAATAGACAAACATTACCCGCTCCCTTAATCACCACTATCAAAAATAAAAAATCATCTTACAAATAACCCCATACACATCATTTTAGATTGCGACCTTATTAAATTAAAAATTCAACCTTAGATGGAATTTAATGTACAAGGAATGTCCTACTGTAACGGAGAATTTTAAACATTAAAAATTACAACTATGGTTTGTCATAGCCTGTACATCTATTCACCTCATGCATATGCACTAAGAAAGCTTTTTTGAATACTGGAGTTGTCCCTGCTAAAACGGACACGGCTAATTAACTGCTAATATGGCATCACGATATTCGCGTGGCGATTTCATGTTCAACCCCTTGTGTGGATGCAGATTATTATAATCCTCTATCTATTCTGCCATTGTTTCCATCATTTAGACTGCATCCAGCAGATCATCTACGTACACATAATCCCGCTTGAACGTCTTTACAAACGATTCTGCCATGCCGTTACTTCCCGGACTGCGTACTGGTGTAGTACACACGATGAACCACAGTGAACTAGCGAATGTGCGCGTGGCATCGGCTGTGCAGCAATTATGCCAATGACACTGGCTCCATTGACGGCAATGACCTGACATCTACAATCCCGCTACAAAGCATTTACTCCATGAGTCATTGCACTTGCTGAGCTACACGAACACACTAAAACCAGATAATAATTAATCGCTGTATAAGCTCGTAACAAGCGGAACTTTAAGGCAAAATAGGGCCATCTTCCCCCTTCATAAGGTTACGCTAATGGCCAGAAAACCTAAAGAAATCAAAACAGACCCGTTAGAGGTCATCCTGTGGAAAGCGGCAGACAAACTGCGTAAAAACATTGATGCAGCCGAGTACAAGCACGTCGTACTAGGCCTCATTTTCCTTAAGTACATTTCTGATTCTTTTGAATCTCATTATGAGTTGCTGAAAGCCGGTAAAGGCGAGTTCGCAGGTGCTGATCCGGAAGACAAAGACGAGTACACCGCTTACAACGTTTTCTTTGTCCCTGAGCTTGCACGTTGGAACTATCTGATTTCTAAGGCCAAGCTTCCTGAAATCGGTAAGATGGTTGATGATGCGATGGAGCTTATCGAAGCGGGCAATCCACAGTTAAAAGGTGTGTTGCCGAAAGTCTATGCCCGACAAAACCTCGACGCCACTGTTCTGGGTGAGCTGATAGATCTGATTGGCAACATTGCACTAGGAGATGCCAAAGCACGCTCTGC
Organism: Citrobacter sp. R56; assembly: GCF_016811995.1. Lineage (GTDB taxonomy): Bacteria > Pseudomonadota > Gammaproteobacteria > Enterobacterales > Enterobacteriaceae > Citrobacter_D > Citrobacter_D enshiensis. The sequence goes on along the minus strand of NZ_CP069159.1, from coordinate 1,120,862 downwards.
TGACGTTTTAGGTCACGTATTCGAATACTTCCTAGGTGAATTTGCACTGGCAGAAGGCAAACAAGGCGGCCAGTTCTATACGCCAAAATCTATTGTAAGCCTGCTGGTTAACATGCTGGAACCCTATAAAGGCCGTGTCTTTGATCCCTGCTGTGGTTCTGGTGGTATGTTCGTTCAGTCAGAAAAATTTGTAGAAGCACATCAGGGAAATATTGACGATATTTCGATCTATGGGCAGGAGTCCAACCAGACCACTTGGCGTCTGGCAAAAATGAACCTGGCAATTCGTGGGATTAATTCTGAACACGTTCGCTGGAATAATGAAGGTTCATTTCTTAACGATGCTCACAAAGATTTGAAATCTGATTTTATCATAGCTAACCCACCGTTTAACGTTTCCGACTGGTCTGGTGAGCAGCTTCGTGGTGATGCCCGCTGGCAATATGGCATTCCACCTGCTGGCAACGCTAACTTTGCATGGATGCAACATTTTTTGTATCACTTGTCTCCTAAAGGGCAAGCGGGTGTTGTTCTGGCAAAAGGGGCATTAACTTCTAAAAGCTCTGGTGAAGGTGATATTCGTGCTGCACTGGTAAAAGATGCCAATGTGATTGACTGTATCGTCAACTTACCGGCAAAGCTGTTCCTGAATACTCAGATCCCTGCTGCATTATGGTTTATGCGCCGTGACCGTCATAACAGCAACCAGTATCGTGATCGTAGTAAAGAAATTCTGTTTATTGATGCCCGTAATCTCGGTCATTTAATTAATCGTCGTACCAAAGTACTTTCTGACGACGATATAAAAACCATCGCTGATACCTATCATAACTGGCGTAACAAAGGTGGCGACTACGAAGACGTCGCTGGTTTCTGTGCGTCAGTAGACATTGCTGAAGTTGCTAAACTCGATTATGTGCTGACACCTGGCCGTTATGTTGGTCTTGCTGATGAAGAAGACGATTTCGACTTTAAAGAACGCTTTACGGCTCTTAAAGCTGAGTTTGAAGCGCAACTGGAAGAAGAGGCGCGTCTGAACAGAGCCATCGTTGATAATCTGGCGAAGGTGGTTTTATGAGTAGGTGGAGAAATTTTTGTATAACTGAATTAGCAGATTTTTGCAACGCACAAAGAATTCCTTTGAGTGCTATGGAACGAGCCCATAAGAAAGGAAATTTTCCATATTATGGAGCGTCAGGAATTGTCGATTATATCGACAATTATATTTTTGATGGCAGCTACATCCTTATTTCTGAAGATGGAGAAAACTTAAAGTCCAGAAAAACACCTATAGCATTTGAAGCTACTGGAAAATTTTGGGTTAATAATCACGCTCATGTCCTTAAAGCTAAAAAGCCCCATTTAACGGCATTGATAATCCAATATTTTTCACAACTTGATCTATCTCCTTATTTAACAGGTGCTGCTCAACCAAAATTAAATAAAGCATCGCTAAATTTGATTCCTCTTTACTTACCAATTGATGAATCTGAACAAAAAGCCATCGCCTCTATTTTGTCCTCTCTTAAAGACAAAATAGACCTGCTTCATCGCCAGAATAAAACTCTGGAATCCATGGCAGAAACCCTATTTAGACAGTGGTTTATTGAAGAGACGCATGCGGATTGGGAAATAACGACTCTTGATTGTCATATTACAGTAGCTAAGGGATTAAGCTACAAGGGAGCCGGCCTTACCACGTCAGATAACGGCATTCCACTTTTTAGTTTGAACTCAGTACTTGAGGGCGGTGGTTATAAGAGTGCAGGTATAAAATACTACAATGGTGATTTTAAAGAAAGGCATATTATAAAGCCTGGGGATATCATTGTAGCCAATACAGAACAGGGCCATGAATATCGACTCATAGGGTATCCTGCTATAATTCCAAAAACAGAAAGCGAATTATCCATATATACGCATCATTTATTTAAAATCAGCATCAATGACGATAGTTACTTAACCAATGCTTTTCTGTACTATTTACTTTGCTCCAAAGATATGCATGAGCAAGTTGTTGCTGCAACTAACGGTTCAACTGTAAATCAGCTGTCGGCTGACGGATTACAACGCCCAGAATTCAAACTCCCCCCGGAGTGTATGGTGAAAGAATTCACTACACAGATTGATTTCTTCTGGAAAAAAATAAGTATTAACAACTCACAAATTAAAAACATAGAATCTCTGCGCGACACTCTCCTTCCCAAACTGATGAGCGGCGAAGTACGGGTTCAGTATGCGGAAGAAGCAATCGCATCAGTAGCATAAAATAATTATGCGGGTGTACAGCCCGCTCTCTGGTTAAGCGGCAATAAGGACAGTACGCATGGCAAAGATGACCGAATCCGATATTGAAGTAATGGCAATTGAGCACCTGCAAGGGCTGGGCTATGAGTATGTTTACGGCCCGGACATTGAACCCAGTGGAATCAATCCGTTACGTAGCTATCAGCAGGTTATCCTTGAAGATAAAGTGCGTACAGCATTGCAACGAATTAACCCGCACCTTAGTGAGCAGAAGTGTGAAGAAGCTCTAAAACAGGTGATGCAGATCAGCTCACCTGACCTAATGGCAAACAATCTAACCTTTCATCGCCTTTTGACCGAAGGAATCAATATCGAAGTCAGCAAGGATGGTAATACACAAGGAGAACTGGCCAGCCTGATCGACTTTAACGATCCCACTAATAATGCATTTCTGGTCATTAATCAGCTCACCATCAAAGAAGGCAACCATACCCGCCGACCTGATCTTATTTTATTCATCAATGGCCTGCCATTAGTCGTTATCGAACTTAAAAATGCCGCTGACGAAAATGCAACGGTAACAGGTGCCTATAATCAGATTAAAACCTATCAGAACCAAATCCCCGGTCTGTTTAACTACAATGCTTTTAATGTGATATCTGACGGGCTGGAAGCCAAAGCGGGGACGGTTTCTGCCGATTTCAGTCGTTATATGACGTGGAAAACTGCTAACGGTAAAACGCAAGCCACCAGTACCCAACCACAGCTTGAAGTTTTATTACAGGGGTTGCTTAATCCTGTAACGCTGCTGGATATAATCCGCCACTTTATCGTGTTTGAGGCCAGCAAACATGAAGACAGCAAAGGGATTATCAGTATCCGTACTGTTAAAAAAATGGCGGCTTATCACCAGTACTACGCGGTCAATGCAGCAGTTCTTTCCACTATTCGTGCCTCAGCGGTGAATGCGGACTCCCCCTCTGCCGAAGTGGCACTGCGCCAGCAGGGACGTAACAGTAAAGATCTTGTTAATGCGCAAAAAACCGGAGATCGCAAAGCGGGCGTAGTCTGGCATACTCAGGGTTCCGGTAAATCGCTTTCGATGGTGTTTTATACCGGGAAAATTGTGCTGGCGCTGGATAATCCGACAGTTGTTGTGATTACTGACCGTAACGACTTAGATGATCAGCTATTCGGTACGTTCTCTTCCGCGACCCAGCTACTTCGTCAGACACCAAAACAGGCCAACAACCGGGAAGAACTCAAAGAATATTTGCGTGTCGCCTCTGGCGGTGTGGTGTTTACTACTATTCAAAAATTCCAGCCTGATGATGGCAGCAATATCTATGAGTTGTTGTCAGACAGAACCAATATTGTCGTTATCGCTGATGAAGCACACCGTTCCCAGTACGGTTTCAGCGCCAAAGAAGTTGACGTGAAAGACAGCGAAGGCAACGTAACAGGTAAACGCACCGTTTACGGCTTTGCCAAATATATGCGTGATGCCTTACCTAATGCGACCTATCTCGGCTTTACCGGAACCCCCATAGAAAAAACGGACGTCAACACGCCTGCTGTTTTTGGTAACTATGTTGATATCTACGATATCTCGCAGGCCGTTGAAGATGGTGCAACAGTTCGTATCTTTTATGAAAGCCGTCTTGCCAAAATTGCCATCAGTGATGAAGGTCGTCAGCTTATTGAAGACTTTGATGATGAGTTTAACGAGGACGAACTGACGCTCACGCAAAAAGAACGTTCTAAATGGGCCAGAATCGAAGGTTTGATTGGCAGTTCAAAACGTATTAAAGCGATTGCGGCGGATATGGTTCTGCACTTTGAGCAGCGCTTAAAATCCAATGCCGATCATGGTAAGGGCATGATTGTTACCATGTCCCGCCGTATTGCTGCTGAACTATATAAAGAAATCATAGCCTTAAAACCTGAATGGCACAGCGATGATTTAAATGACGGTATAATAAAAGTCGTCATGACCTCTTCTGCTGCTGACGGGCCAGAAATTGCCAAACACCACACCACAAAAAAAGAACGTCAGGTTCTGGCTAACCGTATGAAGGATGACGACGACAAGCTGAAACTGGTGATAGTGCGTGATATGTGGTTAACCGGCTTCGACGCTCCCAGCATGCATACGCTGTATATCGACAAACCAATGAAAGGCCACAACCTTATGCAGGCAATTGCCCGTGTGAACCGTGTGTATAAAGATAAGATAGGCGGTCTGGTTGTTGACTATCTGGGCATTGCCTCTGATTTAAAAGAAGCCCTCTCCTTTTACTCTGATGCAGGTGGACGTGGAGATCCTGCTGAGGTTCAGGAAGAAGCCGTAACGCTCATGCAGGAAAAGCTGGAAATCCTGGAAGGCATGATGCATGGATACGATTACAAAGCTTACTTTGCCGCAACTACCTCACAACGCCTGACAATTATTCTTGAATCAGAAAACCATATTTTAGGGCTGGATAACGGTAAAGGTAAAATGCGTTTCCTCGCTGCGGTTGCAGCCTTATCGCAGGCATTTGCATTGGCGACACCGCACGATAAAGCAATGGAAGCGGCACCCGAAGTAGCATTCTTCCAGGCAGTAAAAGCCAGACTGAATAAATTTACTGAAAACTCAGACGGATCAGAAGAAGAACACAATGACAGTCTCGAAGTTCGGGTAAAACAGACTATCGATCAGGCTCTGGTTACCGATAAAGTTGTTGATATTTTTGACGCTGCTGGGATACAAAAACCTGATATTTCCGTTCTTTCTGAAGAATTCCTTCAGGAAATGAAGGATTACCAACACAGAAATATTGCTTTGGAAACGCTTAAAAAACTGCTTTCTGACGAGATCAAGGTTCGCTCGAATCAAAGTATCACCCAAGGCAAAAAACTGATTGATATGCTGACCTCTGCAATCAATGGCTACCAGAACAAGGTACTGACCGCAGCGGAGGTAATTGATGAGCTAATCAAGCTTGCCAAGACTATCCAGGAATCTGACAGCCTTGCCAGCCAGTTAAACCTCAGCGCTTATGAATATGCCTTCTATTCTGCTGTTGCAGATAACGACAGTGCTCGCGAGTTAATGGAAAAGGAAAAACTACGAGAACTGGCAGTCGTACTTACGGAGGCTATCCGCAACAATGTCAGTCTTGACTGGACAGTGAAAGAAGCAGCAAGAGCAAAAATTCGCGTGGTGGTAAAACGTCTGCTCAAAAAATATGGTTATCCGCCTGATATGTCATTGCTCGCCACAGAGACTGTTTTGAAGCAGGCTGAACTTTTAGCTGGAGAATTAGGAAAATGATTCCCTAAATTTTTAGCATATAAACTATTTGGTAATGGTCCCAACTTATTGATAGTGTTTTATGTTCAGATAATGCCCGATTACTTTGTCATGCAGCTCCACCGATTTTGAGAACGACAGCGACTTCCGTCCCAGCCGTGCCAGATGCTGCCTCAGATTCAGGTTATGCCGCTCAATTCGCTGCGTATATCGCTTGCTGATTACATGCAGCTTTCCCTTCAGGCGGGATTCATACAGCGGCCAGCCATCCGTCATCCATATCACCACGTCAAAGGGTGACAGCAGGCTCATAAGACGCTCCAGCGTCGCTATAGTGCGTTCACCGAATACGTGCGCAACAACCGTCTTCCAGAGCCTGTCATACGCGTAAAACAGCCAGCGCTGCCGCGATTTAGCCCCGACGTAGCCCCACTGTTCGTCCATTTCCGCGCAGACGATGATGTCACTGCCCGGCTGTATGCGCGAGGTTGCCGACTGCGGCCTGAGTTTTTTAAGTGACGTAAAATCGTGTTGAGGCCAACGCCATTCATGGCCATATCAATGATTTTCTGGTGCGTACCGGGTTGAGAAGCGGTGTAAGTGAACTGCAGTTGCCATGTTTTACGGCAGTGAGAGCAGAGATAGCGCTGATGTCCGGCAGTACTTTTACCGTTACGCACCACCCCGTCAGTAGCTGAACAGGAGGGACAGCTGATATAAACAGAAGCCACTGGAGCACCTCAAAAACACCATCATACACTAAATCAGTAAGTTGGCAGCATCACCCCTTCCTGGCTGTTGAAAAAGACTACGCTGCTTAAATTTTAAATGAGCATCCTCAAGCCGAATAACTTAAAGGATGCTCTTCAAATTTTAATAAGAATTATCAACAGCAAAAAACCTCATAAAAAACACTACTCATTTAATTTCCAAAATTAAGATGAACATTAATAACCACCATTATATTACATGATCTTTTCCATATCCTATAGCATTACTCTCTATAGTATTAATATCTGAGCCTCTAATTATCTCCTTTATACAGATTAGTTCCAATATGGATAAATATTCTTGTGAAAATGGTTAATCCACATCACATAGGATAACCTTAACGTCCCTATGTTCCATTAAGTTAAGAATAACCTTAAGCAAACCAAATCAGATACCCCCTAATAAAACAAAAATAAATTTGAATACCGTAAAATCTGGTGTCATTAATATCTTGAAAACAACAAAAAAGGAGATAAACAATGATATCAAGAGAAAATAATAAAAATAACCTATTCCGTGTAAAGTCTAAAAATGGTGTCCTTCGTTGCCTTAAGGCTGGCATGGATATAAATATGTGCAATAGTAAAGGTCAAACTGCTCTTTTTACCTGTAATGTACCTGAAGCTATACAGGCAATGATTGACGCTGACATTGACATTCACCACTTGGATAATGACGGTAATAATGCATTATTCTATGCTCAAAATGTTGAAACAGTGGAACTTCTTGTCAGCAATGGTATTAATGTTAACCACCGGAATAAGTCAGGCACCCTTGCGATTCAACATATTGATGTTTCACCAGGGTTAGTAAAATATCTTATCAAAGCAGGACTAGATATCCATACCAAAGATAGCTATGGCAATTCCTTTCTTTTCATTCCATTTGAAGGATATGTGTACGATGCACTAATTGAGGCTGGTTGCGACATTAATCATAAAAATATAAGTGGACAGACAGCATTCGATCACTGGCAGTCAGAAAATAATAGCATAGTTGGTAAATATACGCACTGGGAATCTAAAAACGATAACTACATTCGTTTTCTTATCCGTAATATTCATCTTAAAGACAGTTCAAAAATTGTATTCACGAACATTACATTTAAATCAATTGAGCTATTGTCGTTACTTATAAAGCAAAAAAATGAATTTGAGATAAGTGATAAGTGCATTATCACACCAACAAATGCCGACGCTAAAAAATTAATTTTACAACTAAAGAAGCTGACAGACATTAGTCATGTTTGGTTTTACATAAGCAGTACATATCTACTGACGCACTATGCAGGAAGACTGCTAATTAAATGGTTAATACGTAATGATATAAAAGTTGATATAGAATCGCTAAAAGAACGCTACTTTTATGAAGAAATCCTCCAGGACAAATTACAGAGAGAGCAAAAGGTTTTACGAACAACGCTTCAACCAGTTACCTGTAAAGCAATTACAAAAAAAAGATTATGAATTGAATCTGCCTGAACACTCTCCCCTTGGCTTTAACCTTTAGTTAGATAGCCAAGGGGCGCTAACATCATTAATTTAATACAAAGCCCCACATTGCACCTTTGCACTTTGATAAATTTATTTTTTAAAACACCCTCATCGCCAATTCATACTATATCAATCACTACTCTCAAACCAAATCAATCAAATAAAACACAGCACTTTTTGATAAAAATAAAATAACAATGAAAAACAACACCTTATATGAAATATAATAAAAATATAACTATTTAATTAAATAAATATAAAAATATATTTGCATTTTGTTTATTTAATAATATATATTTCCTTTGTTAATTAAATAAAGGAGAACTAAAATGAATAAAACAAAATATCCAAGCCTGACTAACTATCTCGCCAAAACAAAAAAGAACGCAGATCTTTATAGATTATATAATCCACAATTTTCTTTTTTCTGCAAAAGTGACACTCAGGAGCAAAGATTTTATTTCGATTATTTCTCAAGACATATGGTCTCGAAGAGAAATATTTTAACCGTATTCTCTATCTATACATTCACCTCTTATAACATGAACAAAAAAGAGACAATAAAAAATTTCATTCGATTTCTCAAAACGACGAATGAAAGTACATTCCATAATGCTTTTTCATTTCGCGGTGGTAACATTTTGTATGTAAGCAACAAAAACATGTTGAAAGAGATCTCATGGTTTTCACTCGCTCGAATTTACGAAGACATTAAAAAAATAAAGGAATATAAAACCAACCATGACAACTATATCAGATTAGTCGCTTAACAGAGGAGAAAAATTATGAATAACAACGCAATAAATGCATTACTCTCTTGTAAAACTCCAAAAGACATTCAGGCTTGCATTAATGCAGGCTCCGATATTAATACACTGGATTCGTTTGGAAGAAATATACTGTTTTACTGTAAAAACCCAAAAATGATTGACACTCTGGTTAAAGCAGGAATAGATTTTAACCATTCTGACAACTATGGTCACAATGTTTTGTTTAACCAGCGAAATCCTCACATACTGAAAAAATTGATTGATTCCGGCGTAGATATACACCACAAAAATGGTCTCGGCCAAACCTGTTTATGCTCGTTAGCTGATAATATATCCTGTTGCAAAACCCTGATCAATGCTGGAATTAATGTCAACAATGTGGATAAATGCGGAAGAACAATACTTTTTTACGTAAAAAATCACTCTATCTTTGATTTGATGGTACAGGCCGGTTGCGATATAAACCACAAAGATAACCAGGGTCACGGTATTTTTGAAATTTGCTATTCATTAGGCGATTTCAAAGCCAAAATGCTCATTCGTCATATTAGTATGAAGGATAGCAGTCCAGTAATTTTCAACTACCTCAACAGCGAAAGTCTGCAGATAATGGATTTGCTTCAGAAGAAAAACCTTAACTTTACTATCTCTGATAACTGCCAGGTTTATCTAAGTGCCAATGAAAATGAAATGAGCTCTTTCTTCAGTGAACTAAAGAAGAAGACAGATATCAGCAACACACATTTTCGCCATATTGTACTGCGAGGTTATGATTTACGCGGGGACATTGAAACCATTAAATGGTTTATCCGCAATGACATCAAAATAGATAAAAAACAACTGGAACAGCATATTCGACATGATGAGATTTGTAAATATATAGCAGAACATGAGAGAAAGAAACTTAGCGAAATTATGAAACAAACAATCTCTTTAATGCCAGTAAAACGTAGATTGTAACCTCCGCCCCTCCTCACTGTCATAATGAATTTAATATGAACCCTATTTTTACCCAGAGCAGATTACCTAATTAGCAATCTGCTCCACCTCTCTTATTTATAAATTTCGACACTGCCTTGACTTATTTTACCAATGCGCTAACTGTAGATCATGAACACATTTTAAAAAAGGTTAGATATGCATAAAAATGAAAGTAAAGAAGATCTATCAAGAAGCTCAAGAAGAGGTAAATTCCATACAGCAAAATATTCACCTAATGAAGTTCGAACTCACTGCGTCAGCGTTCGGTTAAACGAAGAAGAATTATCTATTCTCGATAGTAAAAGAGGCCCTTATAAAAAAGGGGAATGGCTAAGAATGGCATCCCTCAACAAACTCCCACCGGTATTACCTGAAATCAATCGTGAAGCATGGGTTAAACTCGGCAACCTTTCACAGGATTTAAACCGCCTGCTGAATCATCTCGACAGCAAAAGCCCTGACAGCGAACTGACCCGTACAGAACTCTTCGCCCTGCGCAGACAAATCAAAACTCTCAGGGATCACCTTATTCCATCAACCTTTCTGGAGCAAGACCAGTGAAAGGCATGCAGAAAATAAAGCGGGGTAAACAGTTTGCAGGTGTGGTTCTCTATAGCCTTAAGTCAGGATCTCACCACAAAATCACGCCTTATATTATCGGTGGCAACATGACGGGAAGCACTGCTGCTGAACTTATCAGTGAATTTGAAGGCACAAGACTACTGCGCCCCGGTGTCGCCAAACCTGTCTGGCATAATTCGCTTCGCCTGCCAAAGGGAGAAACACTGTCAGTCAGACAATGGGCGGCATTCGCCGACGATTATATGACCCGGATGGGGTTCACTGAAACGCACCTTCGCTGTTATATCCTTCACGATGATACCGACGGGCAGCATATCCATATCATTGCAAGTCGCATTAACATGGCCGGTGGAAAGCTGTACATGGGGAAAAATGAAAATCTCATCAGCACCCGCATTATCAGCGAACTGGAGCGAATACACGGACTCACTGAAACAACACCTGCAACCAGCAGTCGCCCTCAGGCTAAAAGAAAACCCTCACGCAATGAGCTGATGATGGCAGAACGAACAGCAGTTCCCTGCCCTAAGTCTCAGTTGCAGACCCTGATTGATAATGTCTTAACGCATCGTCCCGATTTACTGACTTTTATCGACATGCTGGAACAGAAAGGTGTGACCTGTAAACCCAATATCGCGTCGACCGGAAAAATGAATGGATTTTCATTTCAGTACCAGGGTATTGCCTTTAAAGCGTCTCAGCTTGGAAAAAAGTATGGCTGGTCTTCTCTGCAAACGCAGATTGATTTTACACCAGAGCACCTGGCCTTACTGAAAAAAGAGCAACAACAGACTGTACCAGTGCCAGTGCCAGTGCCAGTGCCAGTGCCAGTGCCAGTGCCAGTGCCAGTGCCAGTGCCAGTGCCAGTGCCAGTGCCATCATGCGAGCCTGAAGAACAGGTTGCAAACCGGGAAACGATTCTGGAGAAAATCCTTCAGCTTGAAGAAAAAATTCGTCTGGAAAGACAACAGGAAACAGTGGGTGTCATTCAACTCAGGAGCAAACTGCACAATACAGCTCGTCAGATACCCCGCCAGCGTCGTCTGCATTCGTGGCTTGTATTGCTCGGCCATATTGTGGCACTTCTCAGGCGCAGGGGCATGTCTCTGTTACATGCCACTGCACATCCTTTCCACCAAATCCTGCACCTGCATCTTCTGACACCCTGTCATTCCATGACAACAAATCCCATTAAAGAACAATTAGTTAAAAATAACCCCCATCCTGCACCATAAGTTAACTAATCCATACTTTAGTGATAGTCAATAAAATATTGATCGTTTATATAGATCGATAATCTTGTTATGATAGTTATATCCTATTAACAGAGATCCATCGATCGGTACAAGCAATTTTACTAAAGCGGATCATTCATCGAAAATGTTCAAAAATACATCACCTTAAATCAGGCCACGGAGTCATGATGGATAATAAAACGATTAGCTGCCCCTTCTGCTTTACACAAAGCCCGCACGGCGTGCGGATTTGCAAAGGATGCCATGCAAAAGTCGCCTACGGTGAGAGTCCGCTCAGTGTGGCATTCCTGTTTCAATTCGTGGCATTAGCTCTCGCCTGGTTAGTATTTTCATTGACCGGCAGCACTCCTGTCTCAGTCATTACGTTTTTTGCCAGCGTCATTATTCTTATCTGCATTATTAAAAAGAAATATGCAGACAGAGTTGTTTTTATACGGTGATATTAATTTCATACCACCGTAAACATAAAAAATTAATATGAGAGAACTTATGAACAGATTCATGATTTCTGTGTTTTTTATTTCTGCTTTCCTTATTTCTGGTTGTTCAACATCAGGCAACCAGCATCTAAAAAACGAAACAGCACAAAGTCTGCAGTCGAAAATTATAAAAAATAAAACAACGAAATCAGAAATCATTACCGCATTAGGTGAGCCCGAAACCAAAACTACACTTGATAGTGGCAATGAAGAATGGACTTATTCGATGGATAACAATCAGTTTGATGCCACCACATTCATTCCAGTGGTCGGGTTGCTGACAGGCGGTTCACAGACGCAGGCCAAAACGCTGGAAATCGAATTTAAAGGCGAAACGGTCAGTAAGTGGACGTTCTCTGAAAACAACAGCAAGATGAAAACCGGCCTTATTCAATAACGTACTCTACAGTCTGGGATTATTTTATGAAAACATATGCATTTACCACACTCATTGCGTCCATTTTTTTGCTGAGTGGCTGTACCGGTGAACCGTCTGAGCAGGATATTTACACTGCGATGAATAAGGTCATGGAGCAGACGAATGCCATCGTTAAATCCATAGCAGGTAAAGATGTCCCGAAAGACGCACTGCGGGAATTAAAATCTGTCAAAAAGCATGACTGCGAAAAACTATCGGATAAAAGCTACAAATGCAATGTAACAGCTGTTGTCGATAACGAAAAACGCACAGCGGCTGTCACGCTGATCAAAACGGATGATGGCTGGCAGGTCATTGATAAGTAAGACCACAGTAAAACAATCCCGCCAGGCAGGACACCAGACCGGTGGCTCCTGCCTTTTTAATGCCCGGTAATGTCTTGCGGGAAACGACTGCTTTTATGTCACTCTGCCATCCCCTGTCCAGTACGTATCCGCTGCCTCACAGCCTTTTCCTGACCACGGATCCTGGTGGTGTATAAGCCAGAGAACGTGCAATGCGTTTCTTTTCATACTGTGCCAGTAAATCAGCATAAATGTGCTCTGCTTCATCCAGATTGCCTGAAATATAATTCACGAGCGAATTCAGGCAATGCAGTAATGTGTCACTGTTTGCGAGTTGCCTGAGCAGAGGGGCCTTCAGGGTAGAAACGACACCCATAAACATCTGCATGATATTATCAACGTGATAACACGAATTGCGATATTGCGCCCGTGAATAAAAATACTTCAGATGGTATCCAGCGAAAAGCACATAAAGTTTTCTGTAAAAAATATTGTTATTAACACTGTCGCGATGGTGTGTTATATATTTATCAACAACAAATATAAACTTTTCTTCCTGAGAAGAAACACAAATATTACTCATAACCCTCTCCTTTTTTGTTTTTATAATTAAGTACTATCAGCTTTAAAATTTAAATCAATACAAAATTGAAAATGTTTTATTTTAAAATGACAACTATTTATTCTTTTAATACTGAAAACAGCTTACGCTGTTGCAATGTTGAGTCCGATCGATTGCATTACCACTTCTTTTTTTCAAAAGCCAGGTAGTTTCCATATTTCAGATAAAACCCCTTCAGGAATTTTTTTGAGAGAGTGCTACGCACCGGCTCACGCCCCCGACGACAGATATATGTAGATTATTTTTACCCGTCAGATGAAAACCCAACGTTTAATCCCTCTTGCAGCGCCGCTGAGTGCCCACAGCACTCACTCGCTGAAGCAGAAAGGATTTTTCCGAAGGGGTTCCGGCGTGAGCCGTATTAAGTTAACGGGTAAATCATGTAGTCGGGTCCACTCTTTCGCTAAACTCAGCAGTCTGAATCTCTGCGCGAAGCGTATTTGTGCTGAGAGCTAAACCCAACTGTCTGAACTCCTGCGCGAAGCGTATTTCTACTGACAGTTAAACACTATAGCAATGTTCTGAAGCCCAGTGGCGCAACATACAGGTGCGCAGGCTTCACTTAAGGAATAATATTACGAAGGAAAATCAGCAATAGCAGTGTTTATCAAACTGTGTACAATTGAATTTTGTGTCAGTCTAAAGCTAAATTTCGGTTTCTTGTTTCTTTATCACTCTTTTATCTTGCAAATACAAAAAGAAAATTAATCAATTACATCAACAAGTTAAGATAGAATATTGGTTGTATCTTTCAGAACCAAAAATTATTAATGACATAACGGGTGATGGTGAAATTTAGCACCCTTCGTAATAACTCTGACAACCCTTAATATTTCACTAAAAAAAATAATCACAGAGCAATAAATATAATATTTTTAAATTTTTATTACTAATAATATTGACAAACAAATTTAATATGCCATATCTGTTATCACAATAATAAAAAAGGAGCCATTATGTCAAACACAAGTGTTATGTTAACTAAAGAACAAAAAGCAATCATTGCAGAAGCATTAGATGTTATGCCCGAAGATCTGGAAGAAATAAAAGTTAAAGCAAGTGCCTGTAAAAAGACATCCTTTCGTGACGATTTTTCGATGATCTTCAAAGATAATACGGCCACACTCGCCCGAATGGATCTGACACCAACGGCATTCAGAATTGTTCTTTATCTTTTCTCAGTCATTGATTATGGAAATATTATCCCTGACTTTTCACAGTCACGTACTGCCAGAGAGTTAGGACTGAATAAATCGAATGTTTCACGTGCATTCAGAGAATTATTTGAGAGGAAAATACTGATCCGTAACGCTGAAGACGGTCAGGTTTACCTGAATTCTAATTTATGCGTAAAAGGTATTCCTCATCGTTTCAATGAAGATCTGATGGATAAATTCAGTAAATCCAGACTTGAGACTGAAGATTTTGCCACTTCATTCAACTTTTATCGCGCAGGGCGCAAAACAAAGCCTGTAAAAAAAATCCAGAAACAGATATCCAACTGACGGCATTCCCTTTTAAAAGACATAACAGCGCGGTGATTTTACGCCCCACACCAGCGAAAAACTTAACAAAACAAAGGATATCTTTATGAAGCAAAGACTCCCTGCTTACCTTTACCAGAATAAATTATCAGATGAACAACGCAATCTGAACAATACTGCTCACTATGTGTTTTGGCTTCTCACATTAATCGCTTCATACACACCAGATAAAAACACTGTTTACCTGAACTTTCACCGTGCAACATCCATCGCACAGCAGGAAGATATACATATTACGCCAGCCCGATTTTATCGGGCCATCGATGAACTGATTGATACGAATGTTATTATACCTACTGAGTTTAAATACCAGTATCGTTTAAACCCTGTATTTTTCAGTTATCTTAAATAAAACAAAGGGCAGAGAATGAAAGTTTAGGATATTCCTATCCTGCAATGCTTACTATAGCAAAACCACATGACCGCTATCAAAAGCACATAATTTTTATATATCATTACCAGTAGGATTAAAATAAGAAGGTACAGACTTGTGCTGTCTGTACCCATGATAATTTATTACAGACTTTACACCTTTTTACCTGCGTTATTCTTTCTGATAATATTTTTTTCATTGACAAGGTGCTCAATACACATTCGTACTTCATCATTAATGGTAACATCTGTAGCACCTTCGACCAGTATAGAACACAACAAATAAAGAAGGACGTGCTCAAACTCTATCTCTTCGACTGGATCTACATAATTACGATAGGTTTCAATAGCCTCATACAAGCTATCCGGTGAAGTCACAAATGCACATACAAAATCTTTATCTTCCGGTACTCTGATTGAATTATTCATTTTAAATCTCCTGTACTTATTAATTTATAATGTCACGGTAAAAATGCCATCATAATTTCCACCAATGACTATTGTTATTACTTCTTAATACCAAAGCCTAACCTAATACTACTTATAAAATATCAGGCGGCCCTCGGCTCATTGTTGAATAGCACCATTTATTTTTACACACCAAATTTAATACACTCATCATTAGCCCCGTAATCAGGCTGCATTTTTACGTGAACGTTCAATTGCAGATGCGATCCATTCATCAACTTCGCTTTCGACAAATGCAATTGCACGCGAACCAATTTTTATTGGTTGTGGAAATAAACCTTCGTTGATTAGACGATAAATCCAGGCCTTGCCATAGCCGGTTCTGTTCATAACTTCTGGCAAGCGAATTAGGCGGGTATTTTGATTGTTCATTTTGTTTTCCCTTTGTCGTTGTGATGGGATCACTATACGAACAGTTGGGAAAAGAAAGGAGCGAGCTTCCTAACTGCAGGGTTACGGTCTGCCCTGCAGTAGTAGACTTCGGGAATTCGAGATCAGTTAGAATCAGAGAGTTTCATCACATCTGAAACTCTCATGTTTTTCAGGTGGGGATTTCGGTTCATGAAAAAATTGAACTGCCTAATGAAGTCTATCGTTGCAGCTTTCATCGCAAGCGGACGATCTGAGTCTTTAATGTGATACCCTAAACGGGTAGTTGTTTCTTCATCTTCATCAGTATAAAGAAGCCGGGAGAGGCGATCATCTGAGATTCTTAGTTCTTTCCTTTTTGCCCAAAGTAAGATGTCCAGCATCGCAACCAACCTGTAATTTATGATTTTTTTAATGGTTCCATAGCCGAAACGAACGATACCGGTTTCATTAACTTCCACTCCTTTTACCGATCTCCATTGTGGCAGGGCCGCTTTTATCGATTCGGCTATTTCATCGTCAGTACCACTACCAAGATCGATTTCAAACAACACCGTTTTCTCACATAAGGGGGACAAGAGTTGTGACACATAAGCTTCGTGATGAGGCGCATTAACACAATATTCATCGTTTCCTTCCTCCCAGGTGAAAAGATTCACACTAAGAGCCATCACACTAAGTTCAGCAAGCCTGGTGATATCCGTGATAAAAATGTGTGGAGGACTGTAGAGAGTATCGTTAACTGTTGGATAATCGAGATGCTTCCCTTTGAAAAGATGGGGGTTCCCACTGAAAATTTCAGTCATGTACACCCATAGCCCTTTCTTTTCTTCGTCAGTAGGCCCAGGCTTGTACAGAAGTGCTCTTGCCCAAAGTTCGTGATACAAGGCATTTAAACTGATGTCTTCGAGCTTGCGATAGTTATCTATGTCAAGCCAAGCTTTGATTTCTTTAGTATGCTCTGGTGACCAGTTTTTCAAAATTCAAATCTCCTGCCTTCTTAAAGATTTAAGTCATACGAATAGAGTTCAGTTAGTTTGAAAAAACTACCGTATTCACTAATCGATGAAAAGCAGTTCCTGCTTGCAAGTTAACCTAGCCAGAAGGAAGTTGAACTGAGAAATTTGTTATCTTTTGATGCAACTTGCCAGGGTCTACGTCCTGTCAGGAAAGGAGAGGCAGGGACATGGACCGACTACGCCCTGCCTCTTACTTTACTCTGGGCGTATCTTGTCGTTGTTCTCGACCTGTTCGCCAGAAAAACCGGAGGGGTGGGCAATGAAATTCAATTCTCACCTGACAACAAACTTACCATCAGAGCACTGGAAATGGTTTGGGAGCGCCAGGGGTCAACAACGGGTAAAAAGTGATCCGCATACCGCCACCACCGACGGTCTAATGTTGATCCACCTTGTTTACTCAGGATTAGCTTCAGCGATAACCCCGGCTTTCCGTTTTTGCTTCAGTCGATAGCCTTCTCCTTTTATTTGTACGACGTGTGTGATGTAAAATCCGGTTCAACATTGCCGATGTAATGGTAGCATCTCCCGCGAAGGTTTGGTCCTATAGTCCGGACGGCAGGTTACAGGCGTAAATTTACTGCAGGTGTTTCTGATGTATCCACGGGTGGTTTGTGGAAATTTTTATTCCGCACATCATGAACACCTTTCCCCAGTTGTTGCATTTCACAGAATTTCTGATATCTAATGACTTAAACATTTTTTCATGGGGGTGTTTATGGAATTAGTCATATCCTTATTACAAAAGGGATTATTAGAAAAGGCATTAGACCTTGCCATTTCTGAATTATTCTTCAATGCAAGATCACCTGATGATATAAAGAAAGCTTTAAAAATAGGCTATGACATTAATGCTGTTAACAGTAACGGCAACAATGCCATTTTTGCCTGCAGAACCCTGGAAGCCATGGATTGCCTGCTCAGTTATGGAATTAATATACACCATATCAACGGACATGGGCAAAATGCGCTCTTTCATCAAAAAAATCCAGAAATACTGAAGAAACTGATTGAACTGGGTTTAGACACCTCGCATACGGATACTAATGGCTACACATGCATTTTTGAACATTACAGGAATGCTGAAGGATTGACAGAATTAATTAATGCTGGTTGTGATATAAATCACATCGATAAAAAAGGAATGAATATTCTCTTCATGCCCCTTTCCCCGGAAGTTTTATCCGTAGCAATAGATGCTGGATGCAATGTCAATCAAATTGATCATTCAGGGAAAGGATTTATTGAAAATGTATATGATTATGAATTACATGATATCATTCTCTCGCATATTGATAAATTTGACAGAAGAACGCTGCATGTAGATTTTTGTGATCTCGACTCAGCCTTTTTCTTGTATTACCTTTCTGAACATGGATTCAAAATAGAACTTAATAAAGACCATTTCACCATTAACAGTTACATTGGTGATTATAAAGAAATCTTATCCATACTTGATTTCATCAGTGAAATTCATGATATTCACTTCTATAAATATAAAGGCGGCCCTCTCTATAAAGATATCGACAAGCGAATTGTAAAGTGGATGATAAGAAATAATCTCTTGGTTGATTTATCAAAAATAAATAAACACAAGGATTATGAAGAAATTAATTCATACAAAATCCGTCGAGAACAGAAAGAAATCTCCAGGCATTTAAAACCTGCTAAAAGTATATCTGCAACAGTCAAAAACGGCGGAAGATTGTGAGAGCTTATATGTGTGATTCATTCTCATTGTTTCAATATACTGCCTCAACATGAACAAAGAAATTCAGCATCAACTATATTGGGAATTACTCTATGAATCGTATGGTGCTAAGGGTCTGACGCCTCTGCCTGGTGATGTGGAAGCTGCAGGCAATTTTAAAATATCTGCTCGTTGTTTAGTGAACTTGTCAATCATTACCCAAGTGATATTGATTATCAGCACTCGTGCTGGATCACGGCACTTCTGGAAATAAAACTTAATGAGGTAAATGATTGTCAGATGTATTCGAGAACTGCCCATCGCTGATAGCCAGTATCAATGTCAAATCAGGTTCTGATCTCCTAATCGTGCTCTCGCGATCAGTTTTCATAGAAACAGTATCCTTTATGCTCGGAAAGGCATATACCCCTAAAGCAGCTCAGGTTTATCTGGCTGAGGCTATGACGCGAAACCATTAGGGAATCTAAAAAAAGTAAAGACTGTGTGATTTGTGAGCTTGATTGAATGCACTGAGAGCTCACGCCGCTGGCGATATTGCTTAAACACAACCGGCAAATAGATCGATAGTCCCCACGGAGGAACGAGGGCATATGCCAGCTTACGTTGTTCGGGAACTTCTGCTTAGTGCCAGGAGCGGACATTTTGTCTCTCGATTCAGGCGGCCAAATTCAGTAAACCACTTCATACTCACTGATCAGCCGCGATGTGTGCGCTGTGTTGCCGTTATTGCAATCACATCCTAAGAAGATTTCTGAGAAACGCAATTAACTTCAATGATATTATATACAAAGGAAACGCTGGGAAACCGGGGTAAAGTTTGGGTGTCACAAAGCCCCGAACCGTTTCGCGGTGCATCACATAGCAATCACCTATCCCTGAGGTAACTATATGGACTTTACGGAATATCAAGAAGAAATAATCGAAGATGTTAAATCTTGCCTTGAAAACTTACAAGTCCAACCCATTTTATTCATGGGTGCAGGTATTTCACAACGATATATAAAAGCGCCTGACTGGGAAGGTCTATTAAAGCAACTAGCGGAAATATGCCCCTTGATCAAACGCCCTTATGGTTACTACAGCCAAACAAAGGGTGATAACAAACCTTTGATTGCTAGCGATTTTTGTGACTTCTATGCTGAATGGGCTTGGGATGATGGCAAGGATCGCTATCCAGAGACATACTTTGAAGGAACGACTCCAAAAGATATTTATATTAAGCATGAAATTGCATCCATTCTGAATGAATTATCAAACTCCGTTGATTTCTCGAACATGGAATATACAGAGGAAGTTCAGAAATTAAGGAAAGTAAAACCTCATGCAATAATCACAACAAATTATGACGACACATTAGAAAAAATATTTGACAATTATCAGGCAATAGTTGGTCATAACGTTGTTAAAGTGAATTATTCATCTTATGGCGAAATCATGAAAATTCATGGTAGCAGTCATGAAGTTGAAAGTATTGTTATTACAAATGAAGATTATGTTGATTTCTATAAACGTAAGAAATATATCAGTGCTAAGTTGCTAACATATTTTGCTGAACACCCCTTGTTTTTCTTTGGGTACAGTATCAATGATGAAAACATAAAGGCAATTCTCTCTGATATAGATGAAATCATCGCTCCCAATAATGCATTGATTCCAAATATTTATCTTGTCTCCTTCAGTAAGGACTGCGAGGCCACTGGTTCTCATCAAAAGGAATTGCTAATCGGTGTTGGTGAGAATAAAAGCGTTCGAATCAAGGTGATATACGCAAATAATTTTGGTTGGATTTTTGATGCGTTATCATCTAATACACCGGAAATTAGCGTTAATCCAAAACTTGTGCGTGCATTTCTAGCCAGAACGTACACATTCGCATCAGAATCCCTTGTTAAACAAGAACTTCCATACGATTTTGAGATGTTCCGCAATATTGCAGAGCATGATGATGCATTAGCAAAAATGTATGGTATCGCTGAACTCAATAATGGGCAGGCACTAAATGCTAGTTTTCCATATACAATGTCTGATCTGGCAAGGATTCTCGACATGGGATCGTGGCACTATGTTAATCAAGAATTCGAAAAATTAAGAAAACTAACCGACTTTAACATTAAAGCATCAGACAACAATTATCATGTTTTCATTAAATCTGGGAAAAGTGGTGTCGGAAAATACTCATCTGAGGCACTTGACTTATTGCGAAAATTAATAAACGGGGAACAGTTTGAGTTAAACCCATAATTAAAGATGATGCACACAATGACGTTATATTAAAGAGGCCGCTGCGAGAGGCTTTTTTGCAGCAGCCTTTTCAACATATGGGCATTTCTAACGAACCAGTGATTAGACATTTTCACTGAATCTTGACATGTCTGCCTGAGTTAAATAGTTTTTTACAGTTGTTTTACGTCCGATCCTCGCTCATAGCAGACATGAATACTCTGCTAATTGGCCACTCCGGGCCTGAACGGACGAGGTACACCATCGACTCAAGCGGACAAGTTTATGGGCCACTACAGTATTTGAGATAGAGCAGTTTTTATTGACCCTCTCAGTAATCAGACGCTAAATATCCAGCCACACTTACATTTAGTTTGCCATAGAGCGTGTTATTTTGAAGTCGCTAGGCATGTTGGAGCCATGCGAGGTTCTGTGGTTCTACTTTATGGTTCCTTTTTGGAACCCATAACGAAATTAATTTAAACAAAAACATTAAATATCAATACACTATAATTAAAAGCACAGGGACGCCAGCTTGATTGGACAGTGCCAGGACGGCACTAGCAAAAACAGGAAGTTAGCAGTCTCAGCAGGACACCGACCAGACGGTGAGGAGACAAAAAAGGATACGCAAAGGAGCCGCGGCTCTTTAGTGACATGAAAGCCCGCTTATGCGGGCTTTTTTGTATCCCTTCCCTATACTTTCAGTCTGGTGACTGGAGGTTTCTATGTGCGGACGTTTCGCCCAATCAATGACGCGTGAAGACTATCTTGCCCTCCTGTAAATAGACCCGCTTTAGTTCCATGCATTTTTTTAGATCCCGGCCAAATAATGGTGTTGTCGATATTCCTCCGGCGTCATATTGTTCAGTGATTTATGCGGGCGTTCACAGTTATATTCTGACAACCATTTTTCCGTGATTTCCCGTACTTCATTCAGCGTTCTGAACAGATAAAAATCGAGTATTTCTGTACGGTATGTCCGGTTAAAGCGCTCAATGAAAGCGTTCTGCGTCGGCTTACCCGGCTGGATAAACTCCAGTTTTACTGCATGTTTCTCTGCCCATTCAGCCAGTGCCAGTGAGATAAATTCCGGACCATTATCCATGCGCAGCATGACCGGATAGCCACGATTTGCCGCGATCCTGTCGAGTACACGGACCACTCGCAGAGCTGGCAGATTCAGATCGATTTCAATCGACAACGCCTCACGGTTAAAGTCATCAACGACATTGAACGTGCGAAAACGATGGCCACAGACCAGGGAATCATGCATAAAATCGACAGACCAGCTCTGGTTCAGCGCTTCCGGCGTGACCAGTGGCGAGGGATTACGCACCGGCAGCCGTTGTTTGCCCTTACGGCGAAAATTTAGCTTCAGCAGACAGTAAATACGGTGGATCCTTTTGTGATTCCACGGGTATCCCTGCCGCCGCAGAACCTGGAAGAGTTTCGGAAAACCGTATCGTGGGTATCGCTCTGCCACTGCCTGCAACGCGACAATAACGGGTTCGTCACGCGTGGTATCCGGGCGGTAATGGTAAACCGTTCTGCTCAGGTTCAGACTCCGGCAGGCCTGACGGATACTGAGTCTGAACGTCGTTATCAGATGAGTGACCAGCTCATGCTTAAAGGCGGGTTTTAAAGCTTTTTTCGATAACGTCTTTCAGTGCCCGGTTCTCAGGGCTCAGGTCGGCAAACATCTGTTTGAGACGTCGGTTCTCGCCCTCAAGACCCTTGATCTTTTTAATATCAGAAGCCTCCATGCCGCCGTATCTGGGCTTCCAGTTGTACCAGGTGGCTTCAGAAATACCGACCTCCCGGCAGACATCTTTAACAGTTCGTCCGGCTTCAACCGACTTAATCACAGCGATGATCTGATGCTCAGTAAAACGGGCTTTACGCATAACGATCTCCTTCGTTGGCAGATTGATTATGCCGGATGATCTCTAAATGTGAATGGCTCGATTATGCGGGATACTTACAAACAACTAGACCATTGCGTCGCGCTAACTCCAATGACCTGGTGTAGGAAAGTTCCTAAATCAAGGTTTCCCCCCTTTATTAAGGGCTTCCGTGAAAAATAGCTCTACCGTTAGTATACGATTTACGACTAAGTGTTAATTTATTGAGGGGGCAAGGAATGAATAACCCAAATTCTGTAACTTGGCCGAAGACAAATGAAGGAGGTCTTCGACGATTAAGAATTGGTGAAATTTATCTGGCAAGTTCTCTATATCACTACAGCATCCATTACAACAAAGTATGGGTTCATTTAGAAAGCTATCTGCCATTTAATCTACAGCCTGCCAATATTGCTATGGCCCCTAATGGTGAAATGTGGTTTCGACAAGACAATTATGAAGATGATTTTTCGGCTCCGCAAAAGGGCCGAGTAGAACAGCAACACCTTTTCATGCACGAAATGATGCACGTCTGGCAGCACCAGCACGGAATGTGGGTAAGAATGAGGGGGATGTTTTCCCGTTTTGCTGATTACACATACAGTCTGGATAAGAATAAATTACTAGATTACAGTCTGGAACAACAAGCCTCGATCGTAAGCGATTACTGGCTATTAAAAACATATGGATTCAGCCGCTACACGTATCTAATTGATTACAGGGATTATAACCCTGCAGAATCAACACATGATCTGATGAAGAAATACGAACGGGTTTTAGGGAGATTCCCCGGATGAGAAAATTGCTTTTACTAGTTCCTTTGATTGTTCTGCTTACAGGTTGTCCGGGGAAGGACGGCGCGAAGATGAGTAAACATAGATCGATATACATCGATGGCGAGCGTGTTTGCTTTACAGTCGACAAGCAAGATGTCCTTACTCGCTATGGGTTGACAACAAATGGAGCGGATTACAAGGAATTGATGTTTAGAGATTCAGTCCGGCTTACTTATCCGGATACTTGCTTCAATGCCAATCTTGATAAGGGGGTGGCGTATAACGCTACTTATGCCATTGATGGGGAAAATTATTACTTCACGTTCATTATCGATAATGAAAATAACGTAGTAGATTTAAAGAAATAAATCATGTTGTTATCGGCTTATTTGTTTCTTTACGGCGTAGTTGAATTACGTTTTGCTGACATAGCATCATGGTGATTTTAACTTAACTCGAAGTAATAATTAGACCGCCTTAATAGGCGGTCTAATTATTTTATGGTACTTGATGATGCCCGGGTCCGTTTGGAAAACGGAAAATCTCCTACGCTAAGCCTGTTTTTTAAGCAGGCATAGCAGCCATTTTACAACGCAAATTTGGTCGAACTGCCATCGTTAATGCGACAGAGCCCAACAAAATGTGCTACCAGGTTCGCGGTTAATTATCTCTACCACGCTTGAAGAACGCCTTGCCGTCCAGCGAGCCGTCCTTCTTATGGCATGTGACCTCACCCTCAAGGAGGCCATCCACTAGTCTACCCTCACACCAACCTCCATCGCTAATCGTCTGACGCAGAGTTCCGTTGCCATTGGGAGCCAGGTCGGTTCCATCCTCAGCGAAGCACTGTTGATATCGCTCCTCGTGAGCATCTTCCTTGGTGCTGCGGGTATTGATCTGACCGTTCGGCCAATATCGCACACAGCATTGTTGACCTTCATGTTGCTCTGTTCGCATCATCAACTGGCCGCTTTTGTGAAAATATTCCATCACGAGCTCATTACCCGCCGCATACAATTTACTTGACTTAATACACCCGTTATCGTGGTAAGACTCATGCAGCCCCTCCTTGTACCAGAACGAACGTCCATCGGATTGCGACTCCAGGCCCACCCCGTTAAATCTCATTTGATGCGTACGAAAACTTGGGTAATGAATGGTGTCACGATTTCGAGCTTTTCCGCCCTCTCCAACTCGCTCGCAGACCATGATCTGGCGATCCCTGGAGAACCACACCACGTCGCATTCTCCATTATTCCCGCGCTCAAAGACGTTGGGGCCGACGGGGAAGCCGTCAACGAAGCGTAACTTGCCACGAAAGCCCTTGCCTCGGCATTCAATCCACGCCAGACCATTCGCGGTGACGTCATCAAGTGGGGCAATATCGAAATATGCATGTGGGTCCCCGAGTAGATGGGCATTCAACGCCTGCGAGATATCGTGGTTGATGGCGAAGAACGCTGTTTCCAACGCTTCAAATTTAGGCTTGAGACTCTTAAATAGCTCTTCGGGCCAATCCCCTTCGTCCTCCGCAGCATGTACCTGTTCTGAGACGTCGTACCATGCCTTGTGAACCTCATCAACAAAATGCCGATACTGGTTCAGAACGGGATGAGCCGCAACGAACTCGGGCACCTGGTCGAACCCTGGGAGCGACAACGCTTGGTTATAGAAGTACTGCGCCACGCCACCATTGCTGATCTCGGCATCAAACAAATCCCAATAGAGCACGGCTCTTGGCAAAGCTGGTAGGTCAGAGAAGCTGCCGCTGACCGAATCGGACAGCGCGGAGGTAAAATACGGAGCAGAAAGCAAAAATTGTGGCCATGAGATGGCTGGAAGCTTTTTGGATGTCATATTTTTCATGTATGGGCTTTGAGGTTAGATGGAACGAAAATGTCTGCGAAGAGTATTAATTACTGATTTTTGCATGGTTCTCATCCTGGAGAGCGAGCGTATGGTTGAAAACGAAACGACAAGCCGCATCGAAGCGCCTTATTTCACGCTCCTGCTGACACCAGACATTCTTAACTGGAAGTAGAATGCCTGTAGTCGTTTCAGGGGGCAGTTTGGATATCGAAATTATTGTACGTTAAGATGATTTTTTATACTGACTGATATCAACTGCATGCAAAGGACGATACTTCCTTTCAATCAGCTTTTTATTGCTTCAAGAGTTTTTTTCGCATCAATGCATTTTGCAATACTACGCCACGACGAACAGGAAAACCTCGCTCCACTACATGAAAACCGTGTCGTAGAAAGAATGCTTCCGCTGCCTTACTTACATTTGACGTAAGTTCACCAATTCCAAGTTGTCTGGCTTCTTCATGAATGGTATTCATCAATAGTGTCCCGACTCCCTGTCTCGGATAGGTTCCCGATACAAAGAAGTGATCGATGTATCCGTTCGGCTGGACATCTGCGTATCCAGCTATTTCACCATCCATCTCAACGATAAATGGCCGTAGTTCTCTCATGTGAATGGCCCATTGTTTCGGGTCAATATCTGCCGGAGCCCATGCCTCTATTTGTTCATGTGTGTAGTAGTGTGAAGCTATCGTATGTACTGATGATAAAAATATGCTGAATAACGCAATTTCATCACCATTATTGAACCTTCTGATTATCATAAAACCCCGTTAGGCTGGGAGCATATCAATCTGACAGGCGATTATATCTGGAAAAGCAACAGGATACCGGCTTCCGGTAAGTTTCATCGCCTGAGACCAGCTAAAGTCGAAAGGGTTAAAAAAACAGCCTTAACATACAATAATTTTCGATATCCGAACTGCCGCCTTTCATGGCTGTTATTTTAACAAGAACAGGCTTAGCGTAGGATATTTTCCGTTTTCCAAGCGGACCTCATGCCGAGAACGACTCCCCATTTTAGCAAAGGCCAATACGATGTATGGAATCATTTAAATGGCTCCCGCTTCAGTCAGTTACAGCAGAAGACGAAGACCTTTTTCTGTCAGTTGGTAATTCTCAGTTTTACCTTCTGCCGCAACGTTGGCCACAAGGTTCATGCGTTCCAATTTGGCGCGCGTCTTTGACTACCTGTGAGCATGGAAACACGACTATTTGCTGATTTCACGCAGGGTTTCCTTCTCCCGTTTACTTAACATAATCATCCTTAATCTCCTTCAGTGTATACGTGATATCTACAATGCGGTAAATGCGGCCGCGCCTTTGCATAACACCGGCTTTTACGTAATCGTTGATGCTACTGGACATCACCAGACTGCCGATAGCGATGCCGACGACTAAAAAGACAATCATCCAGCCGAGCATCATTCTTTATCTCCAATACGGTCTTCGGTATCGCGCAAACATTTCGGCCATTTCAGACGTGGGTGACGCAAACTGCCATCTGGCGTGTATTCGTGGAAGTTAACCTTCACGATGCGGCCCATGTGTAAACACACCACTTTTAGTTCCACGCACTTTTTGAGATCCCGGCCAGAAAGGCGAAGATCTCTGATTTATCACAGCACTTATTTTGGACCAGGGTCAGCGATCGTTCCTCTCGCCAATAATTAACAAACCTTACCCCAAAATAATAAATCTTGAAAAACAATCCAAACAGAAAATCATTAAAATTAAATTCATTCATCATAAATTTGAATTACACACTCAAATTCAATAATACACAAAGCCACACTTTTAAATTATTAAAAAAAGGCAGTAATGTAACCTTATCATCATAGAGTGGGCTTATAGATACTGGTTTAATAATGAACAGTCATGACGTTGTACCACCAGACATTAAACTAAACCAACAGCTCCCAAGATGTGTAACAACCAGCACCGTTACAACCCCGGTGTTTATCGTTGGTCTGACTGTGTTTGGTTAGCAACCGCCCCGCTTCGGCAAGCCACTTAAAAGCAAAATAAATTCCAATACATTGATTAAAATGTTTCCGGTTTGCAGGACTCAATACCAGATCCACTCTCTACTCTACTGCGGAAACATGTTACACGAACCGCCAGACAACCAAAAAAAGGCGTCTTAAATGTTAAGAAAAATAGTGCTTATAAGTTTATTTTCATTTACATACTTACCCGTTGCACAGGCATCATGGAAAACGGTTGTCGAGAACGATATATTCTCTGCTGGTAAAAAAGCTGAACTCATTGGAGAAATATCGAATGAAAATCAGTCGGTTGTATTTGATTGCTCTGAAGGAAAGTTAGCGATCAGTCAGGTTGAAGCAGATAGAAATACGGTTGTCACAGGAAAAGGGAGTTATCAGACGCTCATCAAGATTGATGATAACCAGCCTGTAGCCTTGAACACGACATTGATAAGAAGAAGCCCGGAGTCTATAGCGCTTACCAGCACTGAAAAAGATAAAATTATGACTCTTCTACGTCAACTACAGGCTCAAACCTCCAGACAAGACTTTTTAATTGGAGTTATGGATAGCAAAGGGAATCAACTCTCATCAGGCTCCGGATCTGTCTCGTTTGCTAAAAAATCCGTAACTAAATTCATCAAAGCATGCAAAATCGAACTGTAAGCCAAACTCTGGTTATTCTCCCCTGAGTCATCGATATGCTGCGGCGCGTTCCTAATTAGTTGCAGCCAAAATCCGCCCATGGGCGGATTTTGTTTCGTACAGACCTTATATCCCACGATTTACAGCATATATAACAACGCGGTGATACGGTAGACTGCCTTGTATCGCAGTATCGACAGAGACCCTGACTCAAAGAGAAAAATCTAAATCACGGGCTTTATGTTTCATAACGCACTACTGAAAGTAGCATGCAACGGGTTCGGAAGTTCGTGATGATGTCCAATGCTGTTAAATCGCCCGGGCTCTGGCCATCGGTTGCTTTTACAGCATAATTTTAGCCGTATGCATTCGCGCCCGACCCGGTATTTCATCTGCGGGAACCCGATACATTTCACCACAGGGAAAAAATGTCTATGCAGCTTAGCGAAGCCGAATTGATTACCCGTGCCCCTGTCTGGTATGCGTTATCTGAACTTTTCACCTGGCGTGATCTCCAGGACTATGACTACAGATGGATGGCGCAAGTGCTGAAGGACTCCGGGCTAAGTCGGGAAGAGATTTTTACTATTCTGGATGAGGAAGTCGCCCCCGCTCTGCAGACAAACCTTCTTTATAACCCCACTCCCGTTATAGACGAATGGTCAGAGGACGATATCAAAGAGCTGGTTTCGCGATATGTCAGCAGAAAACCAACCCTTATTGAGAGGGTGATTCCTTCCCGATATTTATTCAAACAGCGGCGAAAATACATTCAGGATGAAATCCTAAAACTCACTGCTGAGCTGGATAAAAGCACATGAAAAAACCGATACTCCGCCAGTCCACTCAATGAAACTGAAGATTCGCCAGTCAGCTAAAAATTCGTTATTATCCGTCCTCACTCTCCATCCGGGCAGCCTGATGTCTACGATTTTCGATTCCTTTATTGCCCCGCCGTGCCATGACAAGATAGAAATACTCTATCAGGACGATCACCTGGTCCTTATCAATAAACCCACAGGATTGCTCAGTCTCTCGGGGAAAAATCCGCAAAATATCGATTCGGTGCATCATCGGCTGGTACAGATATTCCCCGGTTGCACCCTGGTCCACCGCCTTGATTTCGGGACGTCCGGGCTGATGGTGATTGCCCGTAATAAGGCTATCAATGCCGCACTCTGCCAACAGTTCAGTCAGCGTACAGTGACCAAAGTGTACAGCGCACTGCTTTGCGGACATCTGAACGACAATGAAGGGGTAATAGACGCGGCGATTGCCAAAGACCCCGCGCTGTTCCCGCTGATGTCAATTTGCGCAATCAACGGCAAACCCGCCCGATCCCGCTATCGGGTCATTGAGCGCTTGTATTACGAACGGGAAGATCAAACGTTACTGCCGGTAACGCGGGTAGCGCTAACCCCGGAGACCGGGCGTACCCATCAACTACGCATTCACTGCCAGCAACTGGGCCACCCTATTTTGGGCTGCGACCTGTACGGTGGGCGCCTGTTGCCAGGCACCGAGCGGACGCCACGGTTGATGCTGCACGCCTGTCAGTTGCATTTTGTTCATCCCATAAGCCTGGAAAAGATCACAGCTAACCATGCCTGCCCGTTCTGAAGCCACTAATCTCTAAGCGTGAAACAGACGCCAGTCTCACAGTGTTGTTATTTGCTCAAGTAATTCGCTTTGATATACCAGACCTAACAACACGACCAAATTCACAATAACACTCACCATAAACCAGGTTTTGAACGGTTGTTTCTGGGTTTTATGCCGGAACAACTGCTGCGCGATCACACCACCGGGCCACCCACCTACAAGGCCAAAGATCAGAAGCGTCTTTTCTGGCACGCGCTGCCAGTCGCGACGTGCAGCATATTTATCTGCGCCATAGAGCAGAAAAGTGAATATATTGACCAGCAACAACCATGCCCAGAACGAATGAAAAACGAAATAGCTGGCTATCAATGAGAGCACCAGTACGCTGTAACAAAGTTGATTAATTCTCATATTGACGGCCTTCCCGCTCCATAAATCCGCTACGAAGCATAAACCAGAAATGAACCTCATTTCACCCGTTAATCACCTATCGTCAAACTGCCCCTCATCACCCAGACTAAAAAATCGGCAGGTTAATTCGGAACTTCCACATGTTAAAATACCGGTTCTGAAATCCCGTCTCTCGTCATTAACCGCCACCAGAATCCACATCACGAGCCTGAGCGCGGCACAATAAACAGGGCCTTACATCCAGGGCAAAGCATTGCCTGCTTCAGACGAATTTTAGACGCGGACTGGGAAGACTTGAGACCACACTCTGGGCAAGTGACGGTAGTTGTAGAAGCGCCACCAATGAATTTCATTGCGTAATCGAAAAATGACATGATGATTAACCTTTCAATGAATGAGCTTCATCGTATCACGCGGTGGTCAAATCGTATGCAACGCAAAACAAAAAAACATCACTTCAGAGAAAAGTGATGTTTTATATAAATAAAGCTCAAGGAACGAAAAAAGAATTAAATTAATTTAATCTTTACGTCATAGCTTTCAAGACCGCTCATCTTCTCACGAGCGGAAAACTGAATATCCGAGACCTCTTTCCCGGTCTTCTTTTTCAGTTCCACTATTTTCTTCGTGATAAATTCCGATATATCCGCTTCTGTTTTTCTTTTTAAGTCTTCAATGTTCACTGTTGACCTCTTCTGGTTTGTAAAGGCAGCAACGCGCCAGCAAGGTTAATGATTTCAGTTTGCCTGTAAGGCACAGATATTTATAAGCTATCCTGCTGAAACATTCAATAACCCCGAGAACTGGCGATGCTCATTCTTTAGGCAAAAACAGGCCGGGATTCAGCAGTGAAAGAGGAAGAGATGTACGGTTTCGCTAAAGAAACTTTCTCGCGGCATCCAGAATTTCTTCTGAACTAATATCGCGATCGGAGGCGACATGAACGACTTGATGATCGCCCGTCAGGGAAGGAAATCCAGCAGACATGACCGGTAAATGCGTTTTCTCGCCATTGGGATATTCACGTAAAATTGTCGTGATGCCACTCATAACGGAAACAACAGCAGCAGGTTCTGCGTTAAAAAATACAATCACTTTTTTCATAACCCCACCGTGATGCCCTCTGCAGGCCATCTGTTATCATACTGAAATCAAATATGGCTCCAGTGCGGAGCCAATATGCATTATTTTCTGAAATCTAATGGAGCCTGACCGGAACGGACGTACAACGCGACATTATCGAATGTCATCATTGTCGACTTGCAAAAAATACATTTTGCGCCGAAGGGATTGCTTTCAGTGACATCAAACGTTGATGTTCTGTATTGTGAACCATGACAACATGGACACCGGAAGTGAATATGGTTAGTAATATCAGTTACCTTAGAGCGCCACGACATTGACTGCCGTTGGACCTTTAGGGCCCTGTTCTACCGAAAATTCAACTTCCTGATTTTCATTAAGCGTTCTGAAATCGTTACTTTGAATTGCAGAAAAATGGACGAATACATCTTTGCTGCCATCTTTAGGGGTGATAAAACCAAAACCCTTATCAGCATTAAACCATTTTACTAAACCAGTCATTTTATTAGACATAAATTATTACCTTATTGAGTTAGCCCTTGGGCAAAATAGTCCGAAAGAAAATTTATCAGAGAGAAAAAAACCTAAAGGGAATCTCAAGAGGGAATCATGATGAGAAATATTACAATGACTACTTCAGATAATTTTGTATCAAACCGCACAGTCATTAACGCATGGTTAACCAAACATAGCAAGCTTTAGTTTTGCTTAAAAATAATTCTTATCTTTCCTCGTCAATACCGGGATAAATCCAAAACGGGCGGCAATGACCCTAATCACTGCCGCCACTCCCCCGCTTAGCGGGCGGGATACGTTTTGTTAATCCACGCGTGGTCATCCTCCCATGTGAAGCACCATTTGCGCACCGGACCGGCCATCACCGTACGCGTTACGAAATGTGTTCAGACGGCCACTTTACGGCGAGGTTCGTGGGTACGTTGCTGCGTTTCCCACTTATCCGCCAGGCCGACTTCAACCTCTGACGGCACGAGCATCGCGCGGCCCCGAACCAGATCCGCCGCACGTTCCGCCAGCATGATCGTCGGTGCATTCAGGTTGCCGTTCGGTTCCGTTGGGAACACGGAAGAGTCAATCACGCGAACCCCTTGCAGACCATGCACGCGCAGTTCGGAATCGACGACCGCCAGCGAGTCTTCCCCCATCCGGCAGGAGCCACACGGATGCATCGTGCTTTCCATATTGGCGCGCACAAACGCATCGATCTCCTCGTCCGTGTTGACGTTCGGGCCGGGAGCCAACTCCTCGCCACGAAAACTGTCCATCGCGGGCTGACCGATGATCTCACGCGTCAGACGCACGCAGCGGCGAAAACCTTCACGATCCTCTTCGCGCTCCAGGTAGTTAAAACGAATTTCCGGATGCTCATACGGATCGGCAGAACGTACCCGCACATAGCCACGGCTCTTCGGTTTGTTAGGGCCGGTCAGCACCATAAAACCGTGTCCCTTGAACGGCTTATCGCCATCGTAACGCATTGCCGCAGGTAAAAAATGGAACTGAATATCCGGCCAGCGCAACCCCTTTTCTGAACGGATGAATCCTCCCGCTTCGAAATGGTTGCTCGCCCCCAGACCATCTTTAAACAGCAGCCAGCGCAGGCCAATTAATGCTTTAGAAAACAGTCCCATTTTGCTGTTCAGCGAGACCGGTTCTTTGCACTGGAACTGGATATAAATCTCGGCGTGATCCTGCAAGTTTTCCCCCACGCCGGGGAGATCGTGTTTCACCTCGATTCCGGCTTTACGCAGAACCTCGGCGGGGCCAATACCGGAGCGCTGTAACAAGTGCGGGGAACCGATTGGACCGGAAGAGATCAACACTTCTCGCGTACAGCGCACGGTGTGGATTTCTCCCCCCTGCTCATACTCGACGCCAACAACGCGTTTACCTGCCAGCACCAGCTTGCGCGTCATCGCATTGGTGACGACGGTCAGGTTAGGTCGTGTCATAGCTGGTCGCAAATAGGCATTTGCGGTAGACCAGCGCACGCCATTTTTAACCGTCATATGCATCGCGCCAAAGCCTTCTTGCATATAGCCGTTCGTATCATCCGTTTTGATATAGCCCGCCTGCGCACCGGCTTCAACCCAGGCGCCATACAGTGGGTTCTGCATGTTGTTGCCGTTGTTGGTGCTCAACGGGCCTTCTGAACCACGATAATCATCGCCGCCAAACTTGTAGTTCTCTGCTTTACGGAAGTAAGGCAGGCAGTTGCGATAACCCCAGTTTTTGGCCCCTAACGACTCCCACTCATCGAAGTCGTAAGCGTGACCCCGGATGTAGACCAGGCCGTTGATCGATGACGATCCGCCCAGCACTTTTCCGCGCGGACAGTGCAGACGACGCCCATCCAGATGCGGTTCCGGCTCGGTTTCGTAGTGCCAGTTAAATTTTTTGGTGTTCATCGGTATCGAAAACGCGCTGGGCATCTGGATAATAATGTTGCGATCGCTTCCGCCGTATTCGATAACCAGTACGTTCACACGCGGATCTTCAGTCAGGCGGTTTGCCAGTACGCAGCCGGCCGATCCTGCCCCTACGATGATGTAGTCGAACTGTTTAGTAGACATCATTATCTTGCTCCATTTTGGTTCTGGACAATTGCGACAGGCACACCTTTATTACCCGTGGTGTACTCCGGCATGTGTAATTCAATATGCGAAATCACGGCTTCTTCATGATGCAGGTTCAGTGAACGGCAGGAGACGTAGTAGACGATGCTGGAGGCAATAAGCCCTACCAGCCAGGCCAGATCAACGCTGCCCATCGCGCGGGCTATCGGCCCAACAAACACCTCACGACCGCCGTCGAAGATGCAAAAGAACGGCACCATCGCGAGAAAACCCGCGAGGTAAGAGAGCAAACCACGCGCCCCCCAACGGCCATAAATGTTGCCGTGCGGCTGGAAGAAGTGCGGGATGGCGTAACGCCCTCTGCGTACAAAGAAATAATCCGTCAGATTGACCGCCGTCCAGGGCACCAGGAAGTACAGCATCACCACCAGATAGATATTCAGCACGGACAACCCCGAGCTGGAGTTGTAGATGCTCATCGCCACGCCCAGTTGCAGGAGCACCACAAAGATGATGGCCACGATGCGTGCTTTGGCCGTCGGCTCTATCTTCCTGAAGGAGTCCACGCTGGTAATAGCTGTCAGTTTGGCGCTGTAGATATTCATCGCAATCACCGGCAGGAACGCCAGGATAGTGATGGCCACAACGGCAGTCCCCAGATGAGGAGAAAAGTTAGCGCCAACCGTATTAAGCGCCACCAGCACATCCGTCGCGCGCAGATGCGACGCCAACCAGCCGCCCACCGAGATCATCCAGGCCCCCGACAACGATGCCCCCAGAAACACGGCGGCGATCAATTTACCGCTGGAGGTATTTTTTGGCAGATAGCGCGAATAGTCGGACACATACGGTGCGTAAGCGATGTTGTAACTGGCGGCGGCCGCAAACTGAGCAACAAAGCCCGTCCAGTTGAAACCCAAAGGTGCCGCCTTCGCCGCCCCTTCGACGGCCGGAGCATCGTGAACCCAGCCCATCAGCACCGCCAGCGTCACCAGACCGTACAACGGCAACGATAAAAACAACGACCATTTGAAGGTTTTGTGCATCCAGTCGTGGCCGAGGATGGCCAGAATGGTTGCCGGTACCGTCACCGCCAGCGCGACCTGGAACGGGTTCCAGCTAAACAGCGTTTTCAACCCCTGCATCATCAGCACCAGGTTGACAATATTGAAGCCAGCAAACACAAACAGCGTTGCTAACAACACGAGCACCACGCCGCGATAGCCAAACTGCGCGCGCGACTGGATCATCTGCGGCAGCCCCAGGTGCGGTCCCTGCGATCCGTGGAAAGCCATGAACAGCGTACCGAACATGATGCCCAGAGTGCCCGCAAGCGTAGTCCATAGCGCATCAAGTCCGACGCTCGGCCCGACAAAGCCGATGGTCATGGTAAAAAAAGTAAAATTGCCGACAAACCAGAAGGGTCCCTGACTGGAGAGTTTATCGGTGCGTTCCTGTTCTGGCACAAAGTCGATCGAGCGTCCTTCTATTGGACTTTGTTCACTGCTTGTCCCTTTCACTGCGGTTGATTCTGGTTGCATAGGGTACCCCTTGGTAGGAAGGGTGAAGCAATAAGAATTCATTAAGCCAGGCGGTTGCCGGCTCGTTAGCTCAGTGTGTTGTGCCGTACCAGACCCTTCCGGGCAGCATGACGCTGCGCGGGAAGGGCCGATAAGTCAGACTATGAAGGCAAGGTGATCCACACGGTTTTGGTTTCCATCAGGTAGTCAAGCTGCTCTGGGCCGAGATCTTTACCAAAGCCGGACTCCTTGAAACCACCGAACGGCAGCGCCGGGTCGATGGTGCTGTGCGCGTTGACGTACACCGAACCGGCATGTAGCTGGGGAATAAGGGTATGCACGCGGGCCAAATCGTTTGAATAGATCGCCGCAGCCAGA
The DNA here is from genome assembly GCF_016811995.1 of Citrobacter sp. R56. Classification (GTDB taxonomy): domain Bacteria; phylum Pseudomonadota; class Gammaproteobacteria; order Enterobacterales; family Enterobacteriaceae; genus Citrobacter_D; species Citrobacter_D enshiensis. The sequence goes on along the minus strand of NZ_CP069159.1, from coordinate 1,085,167 downwards.
CCAAACGGCGAGTCGTTGGCAAGCTCAACCGCTTCTTCGACGGTATCGAACGGCGCGGTGACCAGCACCGGGCCGAAGATCTCTTCGCGCACGATACGCATATCATTGCGACAGTGAGCAAAAATGGTCGGTTCGACGAAGAATCCGTCTCTGTCCTGGGGACGTCCACCATAGTAAAGCGTCGCCCCTTCGCGCACGCCAGCGTCAATGTATGACAGCACGGTGTCCTGCTGTTTGGCGGAAACCAGCGGGCTAATGAAGCACTCCGGATCGAGGCCCGGGGCCATTTTCAGCGTGGCGGTATAGTCGGCGAGCGCCGCCAGGAAACGGTCGTAAATACTGCGGTGAATATAGGCGCGGGTCCCCGCATCGCAGACCTGGCCGGAGTTAAAAAATACCCCGTTGGCCACCGCCTGTGCGGCGGCAGGGATATCGGCATCTTCCAGCACCAGAACCGGGGATTTCCCGCCCAACTCCAGGGTCACGCGCTTGATGTTTTCAACCGCCGTCTGCCCGACGGAACGCCCGACAGGCGTCGAACCGGTAAAGGTCACTTTGTCGATCCCCGGATGCGCGGTCATGGCCGCGCCAATCACACTGCCGTATCCGGTGACGATATTCACCACGCCGTCCGGAATACCCGCTTCCTGAACCAGTTCAGCAAAACGCAGTGTCGATAATGAGGTCAGTTCAGCGGGCTTAATCACCGCAGTACATCCCACCGCCAGCGCCGCCGCCAGTTTCCACGCCATGGTTTGCAGGGGGAAGTTCCACGGCACAATCGCAGCCACCACGCCGATCGGCTCTTTGCGGGTATACGCCAGATAATTGCCCGGCAGCGAAGGTTCTACCGTGCGGCCATGCAGTTTTGAGGCCCAGCCCGCGAAGTAGCGAAAGGTGTCGATGGTGCCCTGGATATCAACGTCGCGCGCCTGCTTCACCGATTTCCCCATATCAATGGATTCGATCTCAGCAAGTTCTCTGGCATTGGCTTCAATCAGATCGGCCAGGCGATGCAGCATACGCTCGCGCTCCAGCGGTTTAAGACGACGCCACTCACCGTGGTCGAACTGTTGGCGAGCCGCCGCCACGGCGCGATCAAGGTCAGACGCGGTAGCCAACGGGATCGTGGTCAACACACCCTGCGTGGAAGGCTCGATAACGGCGCTGACCTCCCCTTCGCTACCGTCAACCCACTCTCCGCCAATAAACATCTTCTGCGGTTTGCTCAAAAAGCGTCGTGTCGCGTCTAAAATACCGTAACGATTGAGATAGTGCGTTACTGCTGCATCCATTTGATGATCCTCTTTTTTTTACACCCGATTTTTAACTCACGGGTTATGCAGGTAGGGTTCAGAGGGGTGGTTTAACCACCCACTTGTTGCTTAGCGAGCCTGGGATTGCTTACGCTCGTAGAAAATAAAACCAATGCTATTCATCAGCAGTTGGGCTGCCAGAATCGAGGTCACGCCGGAGGGATCGTAGGCGGGCGCCACTTCAACCAAATCCATACCGATAATGTTGCCGCCACTGCGTTTCGCCAGCGCCTGAATAATCTCCAGCACCTCGTAGTACTGGAAACCACCGTGGCTCGGCGTACCGGTGCCCGGGGCAATCGACGGGTCAAAACCGTCGATATCAATGGTGAGGTAGTAGTTGCAGCCCTGCGGGATCTGCTCCAGCACGCCTTCAACGCCTAAACGGCGTACGTCGCGTACCGACAGAATATTGGAACCCGCTGCACGCGCCGCGTCGTAGTCGCTGCGGTTGGATGAGGAGACGTTGCGGATACCGAGTTGCGTCATGCCCGCGATGTGATTCATTTCTGACGCACGGCGCAGCGGGCTGCCATGGCCATAGCGCACGCCGTGGCGCTCATCGACGAAGTCGAGGTGGGCATCGAAATGGACGATGTGAATCGGCCCGCGCCCTTCATAGGCCTTAATGACCGGGGCGTGAATGGAATGGTCGCCGCCCAGCACCACCGGCATCGCGCCGGAAGCCAGGATCTTACGTACCGCCAGTTCAATGTTTGCGTTACTGCTGGTCATATCGGTGTGCACGATGTCAGCATCGCCCACATCGACCATTCTTACCTGGTCTTGCGTCAGATACAGCGCATCGTCTTCATGATCATAGGCACCAGCATGACCAAACGAAAATAACGTAGACGCCTCGCGAATTCCGCGGGGTCCGAAGCGGGCACCAGAGCGCCACTGCGTCCCCATATCGTTGGGCGCGCCCAGAATCGCGACATCGGCATCAATCTCTTCCCAGTTGAGGCATACCGGCGCTTTGGCAAACGTACAATGGCCGACAAACGGCAGATTCAATCGTCCGGACTCGTAGTTATTGTTCCCCATACTTTCTCCCCCAGTCTGTGAATTTTCTGAAACGACCTGGCACAGGTTGACTTGCCATAACAATGACTATGGACAACAATTTGCATGATAAAAATAGAAAACATCAGATATTCATATCGGCTTTTCCGAAGTAACGCATGAGGAGATAGAGACGTGAATCAACTGCAGAATATTGACCTTAAGCTACTCAGAATTTTCATGACCATAGTGAAATGTAACGGTTTTTCTGCAGCTCAGGCGGCGTTGAATGTGAGCCAGTCCACGATCAGCGAACACATGACCAGCCTGGAGACTCGCCTCGGCGTCAAATTGTGCGAACGCGGGCGTTGCGGGTTTCGACTGACGGAATACGGCACCGCCACCTACGAGGCGGCGCAACGGCTGTTTCTGGCGGTGGATACGTTTTGTATGGATACCTCCGCGCTCAAGCGGCACATCTCCGGCAAGCTCTATCTGGGCATCATTGACAATACCGCCACTGACAACGACAGCGTCCTGTCGCGTACGTTGCGCCAGTTCGTCTCCCACGGTCACGATGTGCAACTGGATATCTACATTGGCACGCCCGCAGAGCTAGAAGGACGCGTCCTTGACGGGCGATTGCACGTCGCCATTGGCCATTTCCCGTTTGAGGTGGCCGGGCTCAGTTATACGCAGTTATACGATGAGCCTGATGGTCTGTATTGCAGCCGCTATCATCCGCTTTTCGATAATCCTCCACGCGGCGATGCCCTCATCGATGCGATTCGTGAGAGTCAAATTGTCGCACGCGGCTTTCTGCAACAACGCGATCTGCAATTGCTCAAATCAAGCTATGCCGCCGCTACCGTCGACAATGTCGAAGCACAGGCCATTCTCATTCTGACCGGCGCGTACCTCGGTTTTCTCCCCCGGCACTATGCCCGCCAGTGGGTTAACGCGGGTCAAATGCGCCAGCTGGAGCCTGAGCAATTTGGCTCTAAATGGCCGTTTTCTTCGATAACAAAACGGGGAGCCACACAACCGGCGATCCTTCGCCTGTTTTTGGAGGAGCTGATGAGTCATTCTTATTCCGCGTCTGCCTGATAGATAACATTGAGAAAAAATACCGGAAATGACAACGCGCGGGCAGTAGCCGATAATTCCCGGTGATGCCCTGGCCGGACAAATAATAACGCGCCCCGGTTATCGCCTTATTTTTCAGTTAAAACATTCAACCGCTGCAATGATATTTATATCAACAAAGAAGCACGTCGTTATTCTGATATTGGCATTGAGATAAGATTAAGTTTATGCCAAAAGTGATTAACTCTTTTTACAGAAAATTTATTTATAACTAATAGAGAGGTAATAAACGTAAAATACACCTCAATCGTTCAGACGACGACCTGCCTCCCCCGCGCCAGCGCGCCTTATCATTTTGTTATTCAGTTTCCCTGACGCATCACCATCCTCACTGTTTTCCACACGGGAACCCCAGCGGGATGCGACGAATGATTGATATCGCGCGATAAATTACGACGAAAATATTAACGATTATTAATGGTATCTGATTCATATTTCAGGGAGAAATCTATGCGATTTCCGAAAGCGGTTGATTGAACACGCCTGATGGTGAGGAAAACAACATGTTTGGACTGGAGACGCTCGACGTACTGATTGGGCTTATGACCGTATACTTTACGTTCGGAATTGCCTGCACCGCTATTGTTGAAGCCATTTCTGCCTGGGCCAATATCCGCAGCAAAAATCTTGACCTGGCGCTGAAAGAGTTATTTTCAGGAGAGCTGGCGCCGAAGGAACAGTTTATTACCCAGTTTTATGCGCATCCTTTGATTCAATCCCTTAGCAAAGGTCAAAACGGTCTCCCCTCTTATATTCCCCCAGAAATAGTCGGGCAGGTTGTGGAATCGCTGGTGGTGGGGAAAACCGTCATGGCGACGCTGTCCGCAGGGGTGAGTTCGCTGCCGGGAACGGCAGAAAATAACCGTATAAAAGGGATCCTTGAAACATTTGTGATGCAGACTGAAAACGATGCAACTCAGTTTCGCCAGGCCGTCGCAAAACAGTTCGATGCCGTGATGGACCGCGCCTCCGGCTGGTACAAACGTAAAACGCAGACCATCACGCTTATCATCGCCGCGCTTCTGGTTCTCAGCGGAAATGTCGACACTATCAATATCGCGACAGTACTGGCCTCAAATCCTGCGGCTCGCGAAAAAATGGTGAGCACTGCGCAGCAGGCCCTGACCAGCGCGGAAAATCAGGCTGAAAAAGCGAAGAACAAAACGATAGTTGTCAACGTTGCACAAGCAAACGCTCAAGTCGAAATAGCCACAACAAAATATACAGAGGCGGTATCCGCCCTGGAGACGTCCGGCCTCTCATTCGGATGGAAAGGTTTGCCGCACACCGTGTGGGAATACCTGGCAAAAGCAGCGGGATTGCTGGTCACCATTTTCGCGGTCTCGCTCGGCGGCCAATTCTGGTTCGACACACTTCAGCGCGTCATGCAGATACGCTCCACCGGCCCAAAACCCCCCGATCCAGACCAGCCCGCCCGTAAGAAAAAATGAGCAATGTGCATTCACTCACTCTCGATAACAGGAGGAGTTTTATGATACTCACCCCCGTGCAAAAAAGTATTTGTGAACGCGTTCTGAATGCTTTTGAAACCGGTTCAGCCGAGGGGAATTATTCCGTCATCGCAATATTCCCTGATGGGCCGCATCAAATTCGACAAATAACGTTTGGCCGTTCGCAAACCACCGAATACGGCAAACTGAAAGATCTGGTCGCCCGATACGTCAACGCAAACGGGCAATTCAGCGCCGAACTTGCCCCCTTCGTTCCCCTGATCGGAAATACACCGCTGGTTGATCATGAGCAGTTCAAGAGTCTGCTTCGTCGCGCAGGCAGCGACGACCCGATAATGAAGACCGTTCAGGACCTGTTTTTTGATGAGCGCTACTTCACTCCCGCGCTGAAATGGGCACAAACGTTTGGCTTTAAAGAAGCGCTTTCCATGTTGGTCATCTATGACTCTTTTATCCATAGCGGCAGCATTTTGCCGTTCCTGCGTTCCCGGTTTCGTGAGGTTCCTCCAGCCAGCGGAGGGAATGAACGCACGTGGATTTCCGAGTATGTCAGGGTGCGAAATTCATGGTTAGCCAACCATAGTAACCCGGTACTGCATCCCACGGTCTACCGGACAAAATGTTTGCGCGTCGAAATTGAACGTGGCAATTGGGATCTTTCGCAGGTGCCGATTAATGCCCACGGCATACCCGTGGGACCGGCGACCGGTATACCGGTAATTCCGGTCGCCATGCCTCTCACGGAGCAAGGCACGGTGCCGTTTATTGACGAAGCGGCAAGCGGAAACGGAGCAGCAGCACCCGCGTCAGAACCCCAACCTGCGGTTTCTTCCGTTACAGGTTTTACCGCCAGTGCGGCGACAATCGCAACCGAAGAATGGCGCTTTTTCGGCGATCAGCGTTACAACCGCAGCGGGGGCATTATCCATACCGGGCGTAAAGAGGGTGAAGATGGCTGGTGGCAGCGCGTCGGTCTGTATTGGGCAAAGATCGGACGAGACGATCTGGACGGGCGGGATCATGACTGGCCGTGGTCAGCGGCGTTTATCTCATGGGTGATGCGCCAGGCGGGGGCCGATCATCGGTTTGCCTATTCGGCCTCGCATGCGACCTACATCAGTAAGTCTATCCGGGACAGAAATCAGGGTAACGCCAATGCCTTGTATTGGGGTTACAGGCTGAATGAGCGTAAACCCCAGGTGGGCGATCTGGTGTGCTGGGATCGGGATCCCGATAAAGTCGTCGACTACGATCACCAGCATCTTGGCAATTACAGCAGCCATACGGATTTAGTGGTTTCCGTCGGTGCTGATGAAATTGAAATTATCGGCGGTAATGTCGGGAATTCGGTGACACGACGCCCGTTAGCGCTCACTGCTGAAGGTTTTCTGGCCAGTGGCGCACAAGGCGGCGAAACGCTGTTCGCCATTATGGGCTACCGCGCTGGCTGAGAGCATCCCCTCTCCTGTGACTTATCTATGAGTACACCGCTGGAGCGTTCCTCTAGCGGTTATCTCTAATTAACACACTGTTTTAAATGGTATTTAACTAACCCGCCGTCCCTCTCCCGCCCTTATCCACACAAAGCACATTGTTAAATATTTGTTGCCGTCGATCACAAAAATTAAACAATTTGGCCGTTTTATATGCGTTTATCAAAAATGTAGATATTTTTAATTTATGGCTACGAAATGAGCATCGCCATGTCTCCCACGACAATCTACCGAGAGGATCGATTCTGATGAATGCACTGACTGCCGTAAAACCCAACGCTGGGGATTCAGCCCGGAGCTACACCGGTTTCACCGTCGCCCCGTCCGCACAATCACCGCGACTGCTGGAACTGACGTTTAGCTCCGACACGACCCAACAATTCTTACAGCAGGTTGCGCAGTGGCCGGTGCAGGCGCTGGAATACAAATCATTTTTACGCTTTAAGGTAAGCAAGATCCTCGACGATCTCTGCGGCAACCAACTGCAACCGCTGCTGATCAAAACGCTGCTGGAGCGAGGCGAAGGCGCTCTGTTGATCGGCGCTGAAGGGGTCGACAACGTGGCGCAGGCTGACGACATGGTCAAACTGGCCACCGCCGTGGCGCATCTGATTGGGCGTTCCAATTATGACGCGATGAGCGGTCAATACTATGCGCGGTTTGTGGTGAAAAATGTCGACAGTTCAGACAGCTACCTGCGCCAGCCTCACCGCGTACTGGAATTGCACAACGACGGAACCTTCGTCGAAGAGGTAACCGATTACGTGCTGATGATGAAAATCGATGAGCAGAATATGGAAGGCGGTAATTCGCTGCTGCTGCATCTTGATGACTGGGAACACCTGGAAGAATACTTCTCGCATCCTCTGGCACGCCGGGCGATGCGCTGGGCAGCACCGCCAAGCAAAAACGTCAGTCACGATGTCTTTCACCCGGTGTTCGACGTCGACCCACTGGGCCGTCCGGTCATGCGTTACATCGACCAGTTCGTGCAGCCGAAAGATTTTGAAGAAGGCACCTGGCTTAGCGATCTTTCGGATGCGCTGGAAACCAGTAAAAACATCCTTTCCGTTCCCGTTCCGGTCGGCAAATTCCTGCTGATTAACAACCTGTTCTGGCTGCACGGACGCGATCGTTTTACCGCTCATCCTGATTTACGTCGTGAACTGATGCGCCAGCGCGGTTATTTCGCCTACGCCACTCACGGCTACCAGACGCACCAATAAGCGCCACCCGAGGAACAGAGCGGATGTATGATTTTGTGATTATTGGCGGCGGCATTATCGGCATGTCGACCGCCATGCAGCTGATTGATGTCTACCCGGACGCCAAAATTGTGGTGCTGGAAAAAGAGTCTGCACCGGCCTGTCATCAGACGGGCCACAACAGCGGCGTAATTCATGCCGGGGTTTACTACACCCCTGGCAGCCTGAAAGCGCAGTTTTGCCTGGCGGGAAACAAGGCCACCAAAGCCTTCTGCGTTCAAAACGGCATTCGCTACGACGAGTGCGGAAAAATGCTGGTCGCCACCTCCGAACTGGAAATGGAACGGATGCGGGCGCTGTGGGATCGTACGGCAGCCAACGGGATTGAGCGCGAGTGGCTCAGTGCCGACGAGTTGCGCGAACGCGAGCCGAACATTACCGGACTGGGCGGCATTTTTGTGCCTTCCAGCGGGATTGTCAGCTATCGCGAAGTCACCGCAGCAATGGCGAAAATCTTCCAGGCGAAAGGCGGCGACATTGTTTATCACGCCGAGGTTAGCGCCCTGAAAGAGCACGCGACCGGCGTGGTTGTCCACACCCGGCAGGGGCAGGAATTTGAAGCCTCAACGCTGATCGGCTGCTCCGGGCTGATGGCCGACAGACTGGTCAAAATGCTGGGTGTCGATCCCGGTTTTATTATCTGCCCGTTCCGTGGCGAGTATTTCCGCCTGGCGCCCGAGCATAATCACATCGTCAACCATTTGATCTACCCGATCCCCGATCCGGCGATGCCGTTTCTTGGCGTGCATCTCACCCGTATGATCGACGGTAGCGTCACCGTCGGCCCCAACGCCGTGCTCGCCTTCAAACGCGAAGGCTATCGTAAGCGCGACTTCTCCTTCAGCGACACGCTGGAGATCCTCGGATCGTCCGGGATCCGTCGTGTACTGCAAAACAATCTGCGTTCTGGCCTCAGTGAAATGAAAAACTCGCTGTGCAAAAGCGGCTACCTGCGATTGGTACAAAAATACTGCCCGAGCCTGACATTAAAAGATCTCCAGCCGTGGCCTGCGGGCGTACGGGCGCAGGCGGTTTCGCCAGACGGAAAGCTTATCGACGACTTTCTGTTTGTGACCACACCGCGCTCTATCCATACCTGTAACGCCCCCTCTCCGGCAGCGACATCGGCTATTCCGATCGGTGCCCATATCGTCAGCAAAGTGCAGACGCTACTGGAGAGCCAACACAATTCCGGACGCACGCTGCGTGCGGCACGTAGCGTGGACACCTTACACGCCGCATTTACCCGTTAAACACCTTGAGACAGGAAGCAATCATGCAACTTAACGATCCAACCTTGTTCCGCCAGCAGGCTTTTATTGAAGGCCAGTGGCGCGATGCCCAAAGCGGCGACGTGATCGCAGTGAACAATCCTGCAAACGGCCAACCGCTGGGCAGCGTCCCCAAAATGGGGGCCACCGAAACCCGCGAGGCCATTGAAGCCGCGAATCGCGCCCTCCCCGCCTGGCGTGCGCTGACCGCCAAAGAGCGGGCCAATATTCTGCGTCGCTGGTACAACCTGATGATGGAACACCAGGACGATCTGGCGCGCCTGATGACCCTGGAACAGGGCAAGCCGCTGGCGGAAGCGAAAGGCGAGATCGTCTATGCCGCCTCCTTTATTGAATGGTTTGCCGAAGAGGGCAAACGTATTTATGGCGACACCATTCCGGGTCATCAGGCAGACAAGCGTCTGATCGTCATCAAACAACCGATTGGCGTCACGGCCGCCATTACGCCGTGGAACTTCCCGTCGGCAATGATCACCCGTAAGGCCGGTCCGGCGTTGGCTGCGGGCTGCACCATGGTGCTCAAACCCGCCAGTCAGACCCCGTTTTCCGCGCTGGCGCTGGCGGAGCTGGCACATCGCGCCGGAGTTCCCGCCGGCGTCTTTAACGTCGTTACCGGATCAGCAAGCGCCGTCGGCAATGAACTGACCGGCAACCCGCTGGTACGCAAACTCTCCTTTACCGGCTCCACAGAAATTGGCCGTCAGTTAATGGAACAGTGCGCCAAAGACATCAAAAAAGTCTCTCTGGAGCTTGGCGGCAACGCACCGTTTATCGTCTTTGACGATGCCGATCTGGATAAAGCCGTGGAAGGGGCGCTGGCCTCAAAATTCCGTAATGCCGGGCAGACCTGCGTCTGCGCCAACCGCCTGTATGTGCAGGACGGCGTTTATGAGCGCTTTGCGGAACAACTGCAGCAAGCGGTGAACAAACTGCATCTCGGCGATGGCTTACAGGCGGGCGTCACTACCGGGCCGCTGATCGATGAGAAAGCCGTCGCCAAAGTAAAAGAACATATCGCGGATGCCGTCGGGAAAGGCGCGCGCGTGGTCACGGGCGGTGAGGCGCATGCGCTGGGCGGCAACTTCTTCCAGCCCACCATTCTGGCGGATGTCCCGCGTGATGCGAAAGTAGCCAAAGAAGAGACGTTTGGCCCGCTCGCTCCGCTGTTCCGCTTTCACGATGAAGCTGACGTGATAGCCCAGGCCAACGACACCGAGTTCGGTCTGGCGGCTTATTTTTATGCCCGCGATCTGAGCCGCGTCTTCCGCGTCGGCGAAGCGCTGGAGTACGGCATTGTTGGGATCAACACCGGCATTATCTCTAACGAAGTCGCGCCCTTTGGTGGGATCAAAGCCTCCGGCCTTGGCCGCGAAGGTTCCAAATACGGTATCGAAGATTATTTAGAAATCAAATACATGTGTATCGGCCTTTAAGTAAACCTTACCTGATTGAAGACTGGAGAAAGCGAATGAGCACCAATAAAGAATTAATGCAGCGCCGCAGCAACGCCGTTCCTCGCGGCGTTGGGCAGATTCACCCCATTTTTGCCGATCGCGCAGAAAACTGCCGCGTCTGGGATGTTGAAGGCCGTGAGTTTCTTGATTTTGCGGGCGGCATTGCGGTGCTGAATACCGGACACCTGCATCCGGGGATCGTCTCGGCAGTAGAACAACAGCTGAAAAAATTGTCGCACACCTGTTTTCAGGTGCTGGCCTATGAACCGTACCTGGAACTGTGCGAAATCATGAACCAGAAAGTGCCGGGGGATTTTGCCAAGAAGACCCTGCTGGTGACCACCGGTTCAGAAGCTGTTGAAAATGCGGTGAAAATCGCCCGCGCTGCCACCAAACGCAGCGGCACCATAGCGTTTAGCGGCGCTTACCACGGTCGCACCCACTACACGCTCTCGCTGACCGGGAAAGTGAATCCGTATTCTGCCGGGATGGGACTGATGCCGGGCCACGTTTATCGCGCGCTGTACCCTTGCGCACTGCACGGTATCAGCGATGACGATGCGATTGCCAGCATTCAGCGCATCTTCAAAAACGATGCCGCGCCGGAAGACATTGCCGCCATCGTCATCGAGCCTGTCCAGGGCGAAGGCGGTTTTTATGCCGCCTCCCCAGCCTTTATGAAACGCCTGCGCGCGATTTGCGACGAGCACGGCATCATGCTGATTGCCGATGAAGTGCAGAGCGGCGCAGGTCGTACCGGTACGCTGTTCGCCATGGAACAAATGGGCGTCGCCCCGGATATTACGACCTTTGCCAAATCCATTGCCGGAGGGTTCCCGCTGGCGGGCGTGACCGGTCGTGCCGAAGTGATGGACGCCGTTGCCCCAGGTGGTCTGGGCGGTACATATGCCGGTAACCCGATTGCCTGCGCCGCCGCGCTGGCAGTACTGAAAATTTTCGAGCAGGAAAATCTGCTGCAAAAGGCCAACACGTTGGGCAAAACCCTGCGTGAAGGGCTGCTGGCGATTGCCGAAACACACCCGGAAATCGGCGATGTTCGCGGACTGGGCGCCATGATCGCCATCGAACTGTTTGAAAACGGCGATCACAGCAAACCCGATGCGAAGCTGACCGCAGAAATCGTCGCCCGCGCGCGCGACAAAGGCCTGATCCTGCTCTCCTGCGGCCCTTACTACAACGTGCTGCGTATTCTGGTACCGCTGACCATTGAAGATGCGCAGATCCGCCAGGGGCTGGAGATTATCGCCCAGTGTTTCGATGAGGTTAAACAACGCTAAGGCTATACCTCGTTGCTAACGGAATGATGACGATGCAGTAAATACAACAATAATACGCGTGCCCCGACGCGGGAAATGTCGGGGTGCTCTCCCAAGTGACACACTTTCGAGAGGATAGAAGATGGGGCAATCGTCAGAATCACATGCTTTAGGGGGCGGGCTGAAATCACGCCACGTCACCATGTTATCTATTGCCGGTGTTATCGGCGCGAGTTTATTTGTCGGTTCCAGCGTCGCTATTGCTGAAGCCGGGCCTGCTGTTCTGCTGGCCTATCTGTTCGCCGGTCTGTTGGTGGTGATGATCATGCGTATGCTGGCTGAAATGGCTGTCGCCACGCCAGACACCGGATCCTTTTCCACCTATGCGGATAAAGCTATCGGCCCGTGGGCGGGGTATACCATTGGCTGGCTGTACTGGTGGTTCTGGGTGTTGGTCATTCCGCTGGAGGCCAATATCGCTGCCATCATCCTGAATTCATGGATCCCGGGCATACCTATCTGGTTGTTTTCGCTGGTGATCACGCTCGCCCTGACGGGCAGTAATTTGCTGAGCGTCAAAAACTACGGTGAATTTGAATTCTGGCTGGCGCTGTGCAAAGTCGTTGCCATTCTGGCGTTTATTGCGCTGGGCGCGGTGGCGATCAGTGGTTTTTATCCGTATGCCGACGTGGGCGGTGTATCACGCTTATGGGATCATGGCGGCTTTATGCCAAATGGCTTTGGTGCGGTACTGAGCGCCATGCTGATTACGATGTTTTCGTTTATGGGGGCGGAAATCGTCACTATCGCCGCCGCAGAGTCCGACACCCCGGATAAGCACATCGTGCGGGCGAGCAACTCGGTTATCTGGCGTATTTCTATCTTCTATCTGTGCTCAATTTTCGTGGTGGTGGCGCTGATCCCGTGGAACATGCCAGGACTGAAGAGTGTAGGTTCATATCGTTCGGTGCTGGAACTGCTGAATATTCCGTACGCTAAACTGATTATGGATTGCGTCATTTTACTGTCGGTTACCAGTTGCCTGAACTCCGCGCTGTATACGGCCTCCAGGATGCTCTACTCCCTGAGCCATCGCGGCGATGCACCGGCGTTTATGGGCAAAACCAACCGCAGCAAAACGCCTTATGTGGCGGTGCTGCTCTCGACGGGCGCGGCATTCTTAACGGTTGTCGTGAATTATTATGCCCCGGCGAAAGTGTTTAAATTCCTGATCGACAGTTCAGGCGCCATCGCGCTGTTGGTGTATCTGGTTATTGCGGTCTCTCAATTACGGATGCGCAAAATTCTGCTGGCACAGGGGAGCGAAATTAAACTGAGAATGTGGCTCTATCCGTGGTTAACCTGGCTGGTAATTGCCTTTATCGCCTTCGTGCTGATCGCCATGTTATTCAGACCTGCACAGCAGCTTGAGGTGATATCCACAGGGCTTCTGGGCCTGGGGATCATTTGTACGGTCCCGATTATGTCACGCTGGAAAAAACTGCTATCGTGGCAAAAGGCACCGTTACAAAATACACGTTAGACCTGTTCCCGGCGCAAGCCGGGATAGTGATTTTCTTAAGGAGTCGTACCCATGACCGCCACTTCCCAACCGACGGCCATAGATGGATACCACTGGCTTAAAAATGACATCATCCGCGGTATTTATCAGCCCGATGAAAAACTGCGCATGAGTTTACTGACCTCACGCTATGAACTTGGCGTGGGGCCGTTACGAGAAGCCCTTTCCCAACTGGTGGCGGAGCGGCTGGTGACCGTCGTCAATCAGAAAGGCTACCGTGTGGCATCCATGTCCGGGCAGGAGCTGCTCGATATATTTGATGCCCGCGCCAATACGGAAGCCATGCTGGTTCGACTGGCTATCGAGCGCGGAGACGACGCGTGGGAAGCCGAGATCCTCGCCAGAGCGCATATGCTGAATAAACTGGAATCAAGCGACGCCAGTGAAGGAATGCTGGATGAGTGGGATCAGCGTCATCAGGCGTTTCATTCCGCCATTGTCGCCGGATGTGGTTCACATTATCTGCTGCAAATGCGTGAACGCCTGTTTGATCTTGCGGCGCGCTACCGGTTTATCTGGCTGCGTGAAACGGTGCTGTCGGTCGAAATGCTGGAGGACAAACACATTCAGCACCAGACGCTCACCGAGGCGATTCTGGCGCGGGATGCACAACGCGCCAGCGAGTTAATGCGCCAGCACTTACTGACGCCGATTCCGATCATTCAACAGGCGATGTCCGGCAAGCTCCAGCAAGAGCAGACCTGAGGTCTGTTCTTGCCGTACGGCAAAAATCAGTCGCGAGTTTGGATCCAGAAAGCATGGATAAGGCCGGGGATATAGCCCAATAGCGTCAAAATGATGTTAAGGATAAATGCCCAGCCGAATCCTTTCCCCAGCAGCACGCCAAGCGGGGGAAGAAGGATGGTAATCACGATTCTCCAGAAACCCATACACACTCCAAAAAAGTAAAATTACTCATTGTTTAAAAAAGAGATTTTCTCTCTAAGCGTAGTCAGTTTAGCCGACTCTGCCAATTTACCCCTTTTCGTTTACCCTCTTTTACGCTCTTGACGCTGGCATACTGTTGCTCCTTACTTTAGAATTACCTTAATTTAGATAATACTTAAATAACCATGACTGAACTCGAACAACTCCAGGCCAGCGCCGAACAGGCTGCCGCCCTGCTAAAAGCCATGAGTAACCCAAAGCGGTTGTTGATTTTGTGCATGCTCTGCGGCTCGCCGGGCACCAGTGCCGGCGAACTGGCGCGGGCGACAGGACTCAGTCCTTCTGCCACATCGCAACATCTGGCGCGGATGCGCGAAGAAGGACTTATCGACAGCCAGCGGGATGCCCAGCGTATTCATTACTTCATTAAAAATGAGGCGGTAGGTTCACTTATCGCCACATTGAAAACCCTGTATTGCCCATAAGGAGCCACTATGACAAACGGGACGATTTCCCCACGCGAGGCGCAGGCACTCATTGCACAGGGCGCGAACCTGATTGATATCCGTGATGCCGATGAGTATCTGCATGAACATATTCCTGATGCCCATCTGGTTCCGCTCACTACGCTTGAACAGGGCGCATTTCCCGACCGTCTGCGCGGGGAGTACGTTATCTTTCATTGTCAGTCGGGGCGGCGCACACAAAACAGTATGGCAAGGCTACAGGCGGTTGCTGCGCCAGCAAAAGTCTGGCTGCTGGAAGGCGGTATTGATGGCTGGAAAGCGGCGTCGTTGCCCGTCGCAAAGGACACATCGCAGCCGTTGCCGCTAATGCGTCAGGTGCAGATTGCCGCTGGCGGGCTGATTTTGCTCGGGGTTGTGCTGGGATACGCGGTAAGTCAGGGTTTCTTCCTGCTGAGCGGTTTCGTCGGCGTGGGGCTGATGCTGGCCGGATTCACCGGTTTTTGCGGGATGGCGCGTCTGCTCGATAAAATGCCCTGGAACCGTCGTGCGCATTAAGAACCCGGCAGGTCAGTATTGTAATGTGGAGTCCGGTTTCCGGTAATAAACCGGAGGCAGTGTAATGCTGCCATCCGGCATATCACGACCCGTATTAAATCAGGAAATCATCCAGAGATTTACCGGCTGCCAGCGCCTGAGCAATCGGCTTAGGTGTACGCCCCTGCCCGGTCCAGGTTTTCGTTTCACCATTAAAATCGATAAAACGGTATTTCGCCGGACGCGGCTGACGTTTTTTCGTTACGCGAGGTGCCGCAGTTTGCATTCCCAGTAATTCTTCCGGGTTAATGCCGTCCGCTTTCATCAGCTCGAGAAAAGTATTAATTTTCTCTTGCTGCTCTGCACGTTGACGCTGCTGTTCTTCTTCTTCTTCACGTCTTTCTTTAGTGACAACCCTGAATTTTTCGAGCATTTCTTCAAGAACGTCAATGGAGAATTCGCGAGCCATTGCACGCAGCGTACGAATATTATTTAAGTTCTGTAACATCAAATTCATAATAATAAAAACCTTTTAACGCAGAAAGCCAAAAACAGTATTACAGAAGGAAGTGTATTCGATATTTAATGATATTTCCAGACCCAGGCGTGTTTAAGAATATTATGAAATGTCACTTTATAATGATTATTTATCAAACACCCGCCAGTGAATATATTGCAGCCGAATTGCATTTTGTGAATAAATAAAAAAATATATTTTCCTGTGGTGTACCAGAAAATCCGCGAAAACTAAGCGACTCACGGAGAATGTCACTCACTCACCGCTGGAGCTGTAATGAATAAAAATTTATAAAAAGCGATTAATTAGCCATATCGTTTAGATGGAATTTTATACTGCAAAATAACCCAATACAGCATTAAACATGCTGGTAAGACAAAAACCGCCTGCGCCGCCGAGTTCTCTGTTGAATCTGATACATTTCACAATGATTCTCAAAAAAACCGAAAAGACAAGACGCTATAACGATTTGATTTAAAATACATTTCCTGCAAACGGACACCGAAAATCCCGAAACGTACAAAAAACAGACCATCACAGAGCATTTTATCGACAAAAAGCGCATAAATAAAAATTTTACGCTAATTGCTAGTTATTATATAGAGATATACTCTATGCAAAAGCGAAAAGGCTTCGCTAATTCACTACAGGGCAGTATTTAACGACGATTAATCCCCTTTGACAAGGAGCATTAACATGTTCTCACCGCAGTCACGCTTGCGTCATGCTGTCGCTGACACGTTCGCGATGGTTGTTTACTGTTCTGTCGTGAACATGTTGATCGAGATATTCCTCTCCGGAATGACCTTTGAACAGTCACTTTCATCCAGGCTGGTGGCTATACCGGTTAACATCCTTATCGCATGGCCGTATGGAATGTACCGGGATCTGTTCATGCGCGTTTCGCGCAAGGCAAGTTCGGCAGGATGGGTGAAAAACCTGGCGGATATTCTGGCTTATGTAACCTTCCAGTCG
Organism: Citrobacter sp. R56; assembly: GCF_016811995.1. Lineage (GTDB taxonomy): Bacteria > Pseudomonadota > Gammaproteobacteria > Enterobacterales > Enterobacteriaceae > Citrobacter_D > Citrobacter_D enshiensis. Next base: position 1,068,484 of record NZ_CP069159.1, on the reverse strand, counting down.
CCGGTTTATGTCGCTATTTTGCTGACGGTTGGCGCTGACTGGCATCAAATCACCGCCGCCGTGAGTTCGAATATTGTGGTATCGATGTTGATGGGTGCAGTGTACGGTTATTTTCTCGATTACTGCCGTCGCCTGTTTAAGGTCAGCAGTTACGCCTGAGTCATCACTGGCGACTGGCCCCGCCAGTCGCTTTATTAGTTTGCGTTCAGTTTCGCCTCGCCAAACAACCCATTCAAATAACGTTCCAGCGCAATACGCGAGCTAAATCCGTGTGGAATACCGTAATGCTCGTGCGTCTCGCCCGCTAAATACAGTGGAAATTGCTGATAGTGATCGCAGGTTTTAATATCCGTTGCAGGCTCTGCCAGCGAAGAGCTTCGTTCTTTTAATGTCGGATGAATCACTAATGCGGTTCGTCCCATACGCGCTTCTCGATTCACGTAGACATAATTTTCGCCACGCCGATAACCGTATGCTTTTTGTGTCACTACATCGACGGTAAAGCCTACTTTTTCAAGTACGCGCGCCACCTCATCTGGTCGTAAATACATATAATTTCCTCGTCATCTTTTACCGCGGCCTTACCATACCTGATTCAGCATTAGCAGCGCTTTCAGAAAAGTCCATAAACATACGAATACAGCGTGATGAACGTCGGAAGATAAAATTATGGTCTACACTGAAAAGCACATCGAAATCAATGGAGGATCATATGTTTAACAGACCCAACCGAAACGACGTAGATGAAGATGTACAGGATATTCATAATGATGCCAGTCGATTAGCTGACAGTCTGGAAGAGGTGCTTAAGTCCTGGGGGAGTGACGCCAAAGACGAAGCGGAGGACGCACGACGCAGAGCGCAGGCTTTGCTGAAAGAGACTCGCGCACGTATGCATGGTCGCACTCGCGTCCAGCAGGCAGCCCGGGACGCCATTGGCTGCGCGGATACTTTTGTACGCGACAAACCCTGGTGCAGCGTGGGTACCGCAGCGGCGGTTGGTATTTTTCTCGGCGCGCTACTGAGTCGGCGTCGCTAACAGGCCGATATGCCGGATGATGGCGCCAAAACGTCTTATCCGGCATTGCTTCACGACGCTATCGCCTGCCTGAGCTGTTGCGCGACCTGTTTCGCCATCGCGGCGGTGGTGATATTGGTAAACGACAGCAGCAATCCGCCCTGCCCTTCCTCTCTTATTCGCCAGCGACTCAACGCCTGAACCGCCAACCCGGCATGATTCGCCTTCTCTACCAGAGAAACATCATCACCTTCTACTGAAATCACCATCTGGATGCCCCCTTCCTGCGACACCACGTGAAAGCCCTGTTCCGTTAACGCCTCTTCTATCCAGTGACGACGCTCGGCATAATGTTGACGCATCTTTTTTAAATGCCGCCAGAAATGGCCGTCGCGGATGAAATCCGCCAACGTCTGCTGCCATAACACCGGCACGCTGCTGGCCATCAATGCCGCCTGCTCACGAAATCGCGCGACCTGATTCATCGGCACCACCAGCCATGCAGTGCGCAGCGCCGGAAAGAGTGACTTGCTGAACGTTCCGGCATACACCACGCGCTGCGGCGCATCCAGACTTTTCAGCGGAGGCAGCGGCTTACCGTGATAGCGGAACTCACTGTCATAGTCATCCTCGATAATCCACGCCTGTGAACTGGCGGCCCACTCCAGGAGCTGATGGCGACGCGTCAATGACAGCGCCACGCCCAGCGGACTTTGATGCGCGGGCGTTAGCAGGACAAAACGCGCCTGTGGGTAAGCGCGGATCCCCGCCGACACATCCAGACCATCGCCATCGACCGGCACGGGCAATAGTTCAACCCGCTCCTGCTCGATAACCGGGCGAATCAGAGGAAAACCAGGGTCTTCCACCCACATGCCGTCCCCAGGTTGTGCCAGCGCCCGCAGGATGAGCATCATCGAGGACGCATATCCGGACGTCACAAACACCTGCTCCGGCTCACACTCGATGCTGCGTGAGACCCGCAGGTAGTCGACAATCGCCTGACGCAGCACGGATTCGCCGCAAACCTCGCCCAGCGCCAGGTCAAAACGCGTCTGGGTACGTAGACGGCGTCCCATCACTCGTGCCCATATCTCGCGTGGGAAGAGATCCAGCGCGGGCAATCCCATCTGAAAAGGCTGCGGCGTCTGGCTTTCTCCGGCAAAAACAGCCGGCGCGGCATGCGGTTTTTCCAAACGCAGATGGCCACTGACAAACGTTCCGGCTTGTCCACGCCGTTCCAGCCAGCCCTGCGCCACCAGCTCACCGTACGCATTTTCCACCGTTGAGCGGGAAATGCCCAACTCCTGCGCCCACGTGCGGCTGGACGGCAACCGTGCGCCAGGTTTGAGTTCACCTTGTTCTATGGCATTTTTTAACTGACGGGCGATTTGCTGATAGCGCGGCATCATTATGGCCTGCTTTTTATGTGAAAATATGGCTCTCTTTAACAGTCCATTATAGTGCTACAGTGCAGTCATTGAAACGAGGAGAAACACCATGACAACATTACGCCAGCCCTATTATGAACTTAGCCCTGAAGTCTATAACGCTCTGGTTCAGGCGAAACAAGCACTGGAAAACAGTGCGCTGGATACCACGCTAATGGAATTGGTTTATCTGCGCATTTCGCAAATCAATGGCTGCGCGTTTTGCCTTGAAATGCACAGCAAAGCGCTGCGTAAATCCGGCGTTGAGCAAACCAAACTGGATGCGCTGGCAGGCTGGCGGGTAAGCCATCGTTTCAGTGAACAGGAACGCGCAGCGCTCGCCTGGGCTGAATCCGTCACGGATATTGTCGGCACCCGCGCGGAAGATGACGTTTATCTGCCGTTGCTCGACCATTTTAGCGCCAGAGAGGTAAGCGATCTGACCTTTGCGATTGGCCTGATGAACTGCTTTAACCGTCTGGCAGTGAGCATGCGGATGTAACTTTTGTTGCCTGATTGCGCTATCGCTTATCAGGCTTACAGCTGTGCATATGTCCCAGGCCGGATAACACGCTTATGTCGCTATCCGGCAATTTCCCCCAATAACGCCCCCTCCCCGCTGAGCGCATTAGTGGGGGCGTAACCAATCTAAATTTCCCATATATTGTATGTTTGAATCTTTTTACAACTGCATCTAGTATTTCCTTTATCGAAACACATACAACCCGACGCATACCTTCGCGCCGTTCTCTAACTTTAAATGGAAATACGAATCATGCGCATAACTATTTACACTCGAGATAATTGCGTTCAGTGCCACGCAACTAAACGGGCGATGGAAAGCCGTGGCTTTGATTTTGAGATGGTGAACGTCGACAGGCTCCCTGATGCGGCAGAAACCCTGCGTGCCCAGGGTTTTCGCCAGTTGCCAGTCGTGGTCGCCGGGGAAACCAGCTGGTCTGGATTCCGCCCCGACATGATTAACCGTCTGCGCGCCGAACCCCACGCATGAGCCAGTTCGTCTACTTCTCCAGCAGCTCCGAAAATACGCATCGCTTTATGCTGCGTTTGGGGTTGCCCGCCATCCGTATCCCGCTCAATGAGCGGGAACGAGTCCGCGTGGATGAACCTTACCTTCTGGTGGTGCCCTCTTATGGCGGTGGAGGCACTGCGGGCGCGGTACCCCGACAGGTGATCCGCTTTTTAAATGATGAACACAACCGGGCGTTAATTCGCGGCGTTATTGCCTCTGGCAATCGCAATTTCGGTGAAGCGTATGGCCGCGCCGGAGACGTTATTTCACAAAAATGCGGCGTGCCCTGCCTGTATCGCTTTGAGCTGATGGGAACGCCGGGCGATATCGATAAGGTCCGAAAAGGAGTGAACGAATTTTGGCAACGACAACCGCAGAACGCGTGACGCCGATAACCACGGATTATCATGCCCTGAATGCCATGCTGAATCTGTATGACGAAGCGGGCCATATTCAGTTCGACAAAGACCGCCAGGCGGTAGAGGTATTCATTACCACGCATGTGAAGCCCAATTCCGTGGCGTTTGCCAGCCAGGATGAGCGTCTGGATTATCTGTTACGTGAAGGCTATTACGATAACCACGTGCTCAGCCGCTATGACCGCGCGTTCGTGGTATCGCTGTTTGCCCGGGCACATGCCAGCGGTTTTCGTTTCCAGACATTCCTCGGCGCATGGAAGTACTACACCAGCTACACGTTGAAAACCTTTGACGGTAAACGCTATCTGGAAGACGTTGAAGACCGCGTCACCATGGTGGCGTTGACGCTGGCGCAGGGCGACGAAACGCTGGCGATCCAGCTCGCTGATGAAATGCTTTCCGGGCGCTTTCAGCCTGCCACGCCGACTTTTTTAAACTGCGGGAAGCGCCAGCGGGGTGAGCTGGTCTCCTGTTTTCTGCTGCGCATTGAAGACAACATGGAGTCGATTGGGCGGGCGGTAAACTCGGCGCTTCAGCTCTCTAAACGCGGCGGCGGTGTGGCGTTTTTGCTCTCTAATTTGCGCGAAGCTGGTGCGCCGATTAAACGCATTGAAAACCAGTCCTCGGGGGTGATCCCCGTAATGAAAATGCTGGAAGATGCGTTCTCCTATGCCAACCAGCTTGGGGCGCGCCAGGGAGCAGGCGCGGTCTGGCTGCACGCGCATCATCCGGATATTCTGCGTTTTCTTGATACCAAACGTGAAAATGCCGACGAAAAAATCCGTATCAAAACGTTGTCGCTTGGTGTGGTGATCCCGGATATCACTTTTCAGTTAGCCAAGGAGAACGCTGAAATGGCGCTGTTCTCACCCTATGACGTGGAGCGTATTTACGGTAAGCCGTTTGGCGATATTGCAGTTAGCGACCTGTACCATGAGCTGGTTGCCGACGAACGCATCCGTAAAAAAACCATTAACGCCCGCGACTTTTTCCAGCGCCTTGCGGAGATCCAGTTTGAGTCCGGCTATCCGTACATCATGTACGAAGACACGGTCAATCGCGCCAGTCCCATTGCCGGGCGTATTAATATGAGCAATCTGTGCTCGGAGATATTGCAGGTCAACAGCGCATCCACCTATAACGAAAACCTGGATTACGTAGACATCGGTCACGACATCTCCTGTAACCTCGGATCGCTGAACATTGCCCACGTCATGGACTCTCCCCACTTTGGCCGCAGCGTGGAAATCGCCGTTCGCGGTCTGACGGCAGTATCGGACATGAGCCATATGCGTAGCGTCCCCTCGATTGACGCAGGCAACGCCGCTTCACATGCCATCGGACTTGGACAAATGAACCTGCACGGCTACCTGGCGCGGGAAGGGATTGCTTATGGTTCGCCGGAGGGACTGGATTTCACCAATCTCTATTTCTACACCGTCACCTGGCATGCGCTGCATACCTCGATGTTGCTGGCGCGCGAACGCAGTAAAACCTTCGCCGGGTTTACCCAATCCCGCTACGCCAGCGGCGACTATTTTGCGCAGTATCTGCACGGCGACTGGCAACCAAAAACCGGGAAAGTCCGGGCGCTGTTTGCCCGTGCCGGCATAACGCTGCCGACCCGCGAAATGTGGTTGCAACTGCGCGATGATGTGATGCGCTACGGTATCTATAACCAGAATTTACAGGCGGTGCCGCCGACCGGTTCTATCTCCTATATCAACCATGCGACATCCAGCATTCATCCTATTGTGTCGAAAGTGGAGATCCGCAAGGAAGGCAAAACCGGGCGCGTTTACTACCCGGCGCCATTTATGACCAACGAGAATCTGGAGATGTACCAGGACGCCTATGAGATTGGCCCGCAGAAAATTATCGATACCTATGCCGAAGCCACAAAGCATGTGGATCAAGGGCTATCGCTGACGCTGTTTTTCCCCGATACCGCCACCACCCGCGATATCAACAAAGCGCAGATCTACGCCTGGCGCAAAGGCATCAAAACACTCTATTACATCCGACTACGCCAGAGGGCGCTGGAAGGTACTGAAATTGAAGGCTGCGTGTCATGCGCGCTGTAAGGAGATCGAAGTGAAACTATCACGTATCAGCGCCATCAACTGGAACCAGATCCAGGACGATAAAGACCTGGAAGTGTGGAATCGCCTGACCAGCAACTTTTGGTTGCCCGAGAAGGTGCCGCTGTCTAACGATACGCCAGCCTGGCAATCACTGAGCGCCGTTGAACAACAACTGACTATTCGCGTCTTCACCGGCTTAACCTTGCTCGACACCATTCAGAATATCGCGGGTGCGCCCTCGTTGATGGCGGATTCATTGACCCCGCATGAAGAAGCGGTGCTGTCGAACATCAGCTTTATGGAAGCCGTACATGCCCGTTCGTACAGTTCTATCTTCTCGACGCTTTGTCAGACCAAAGACGTCGACGCCGCCTATGCCTGGAGTGAGCGCAACGAACCGTTACAGCGTAAAGCAGACATTATCCTGACCTGTTACGCGTGCGAGGAACCGCTGAAGAAGAAAATTGCCAGCGTATTTCTCGAATCATTTCTGTTTTACTCCGGCTTCTGGCTCCCGATGTATTTTTCCAGCCGCGGCAAACTGACCAACACCGCCGATTTGATCCGCCTGATCATCCGTGATGAAGCGGTCCACGGCTATTACATCGGTTACAAGTACCAAAAAGGGCTGGAGAAACTCTCAGAATCGGAACGTGAATCGCTGAAGGATTTTGCCCTTGAACTGCTGATGGAACTGTATGACAACGAAGTCCGCTATACGCAAGAATTATACGCAGAAACCGGCTGGGTCGAGGAGGTCAACGCCTTCCTTTGCTACAACGCCAATAAGGCCTTAATGAACCTGGGATATGACACGTTGTTTCCGGCAGAAATGGCCGACGTTAATCCGGCAATCCTTGCCGCGCTGTCGCCCAATGCCGATGAAAATCATGATTTCTTTTCTGGGTCGGGATCATCCTATGTCATGGGCAAAGCGGTAGAAACCAAAGACGAAGACTGGAGTTTCTGATAATGGCTATTGACGTAAATATCGCGCTGATATTTGCGTTAATATTTTTAACGCGATCACATTTTTGTCATTCAATTATTATTGTGTGATCTACACTCATTATCTTCCGTCTTATCCGCCTGAATACTGACAATTCAGGCGCATTTCAAATGCCCCTTACAAAAAATATCGTCACATCATCATTGGCGCTCAGCCCTTATATCACGGGAAATCCTGCCGAATAGCATTCCATTGCATTAACATCATTAACAAATTCAGGGTTGTCTCAGATTCTCAGTATGTTAGGGTAGAAAAAGGTGACTATTTCTATCAGGTAACATATTGACATATATAAATAACAGGAAACAATCTATTGCATGGCAATTAAATTAGAAGTTAAAAATCTCTATAAGATATTTGGTGAGCATCCACAGCGAGCTTTCAAATATATTGAAAAAGGACTTTCGAAAGAGCAAATTCTGGATAAAACGGGGCTATCGCTTGGCGTTAAAGACGCCAGTCTGGCCATTGAAGAAGGCGAGATATTTGTCATCATGGGATTATCCGGTTCGGGTAAATCCACAATGGTACGCCTTCTCAATCGCCTGATTGAACCCACCCGCGGGCAAGTTCTGATTGACGGTGTCGATATTGCAAAAATATCCGATGCAGAACTTCGCGAGGTGCGCAGAAAAAAGATTGCGATGGTGTTCCAGTCATTTGCATTAATGCCGCACATGACGGTGCTGGACAATACAGCATTCGGCATGGAATTAGCCGGTATTGCTGCGAATGAACGTCGGGAAAAAGCGCTCGATGCGTTACGCCAGGTTGGGCTGGAGAATTATGCTCACGGCTACCCGGATGAACTTTCCGGGGGCATGCGTCAGCGTGTCGGTCTCGCCCGCGCATTAGCCATCAATCCTGACATCTTATTAATGGATGAAGCCTTCTCGGCCCTCGATCCGTTAATTCGTACTGAGATGCAGGATGAACTGGTAAAACTGCAAGCGAAACATCAACGAACCGTGGTCTTTATTTCCCACGATCTGGATGAAGCGATGCGTATTGGCGATCGTATTGCCATTATGCAAAATGGCGAAGTCGTACAGGTCGGGACACCGGATGAGATTCTGAATAATCCGGCGAATGATTATGTCCGCACCTTCTTCCGTGGCGTTGATATTAGCCAGGTGTTCAGCGCGAAAGATATTGCCCGCCGTAGTCCCGTGGGATTAATTCGTAAAACCCCAGGGTTCGGTCCACGTTCTGCGCTGAAATTATTACAGGATGAAGACCGCGAATTCGGCTACGTCATTGAACGCGGAAATAAGTATGTCGGCGTGGTGTCAATTGACTCCTTAAAATCGGCATTAAGTCAGGCGCAAGGCATGGAAGCGGCATTGATCGAACAGCCATTAGCCGTAGATGCGCAAACCCCACTCAGCGAATTGCTTTCTCATGTTGGTCAGGCGCCCTGTGCAGTACCGGTCGTCGACGAGGAACAACAGTATGTCGGCATCATTTCAAAACGCATGCTGTTACAGGCTTTAGATCGCGAGGGGGCAAATAATGGCTGATCAAAACAATCCGTGGGATATCGCACCGGCAACAGAGAACACCGCACAATCGGCAGATGCCTGGGGCAGCGCGCCTGCCAACAGCGGCGGTGCAGACTGGCTGAACAGCGCGCCTGCGCCAGCGCCGGAACATTTTAATATTATGGATCCTTTCCATAAGACGCTGATCCCACTGGATAGCTGGGTGACGCAGGGGATCGACTGGATAGTACTTCACCTCCGCCCAGCCTTTCAGGGGATCCGTGTGCCGGTAGATTATATCCTGAGCGCCTTCCAGCAACTGCTGCTGGGAATGCCAGCGCCAGTGGCGATTATTCTTTTTGCTCTGATCGCCTGGCAAATGTCGAGCCTCGGCATGGGGATCGCCACGCTGGTCTCGCTAATTGCCATTGGCGCGATCGGTGCCTGGTCGCAGGCGATGATTACGCTCGCGCTGGTGCTCACCGCGCTGCTGTTCTGCGTCATTATCGGGTTACCGTTGGGAATTTGGCTGGCGCGTAGCCCCAGGGCATCTAAGATTATCCGCCCGTTGCTGGATGCGATGCAGACCACGCCAGCGTTCGTCTATCTGGTGCCGATTGTGATGCTATTCGGCATTGGCAATGTGCCAGGCGTGGTGGTGACCATCATCTTCGCCCTGCCACCGATTGTGCGTCTGACCATTCTGGGGATCAACCAGGTGCCAGCGGACCTGATTGAGGCTTCGCGCTCATTTGGCGCCAGTCCTCGCCAGATGCTGTTCAAAGTTCAGTTGCCGCTGGCAATGCCCACCATTATGGCAGGCGTCAACCAGACACTGATGCTGGCGCTCTCCATGGTCGTGATCGCCTCCATGATTGCTGTTGGCGGGCTGGGCCAGATGGTTCTGCGCGGCATCGGTCGTCTCGATATGGGACTGGCCACTGTCGGCGGGGTGGGCATAGTGATCCTCGCCATCATTCTGGATCGTCTGACACAAGCCGTGGGGCGCGACGCGCGCAGCCGTGGCAACCGCCGCTGGTATACCACCGGTCCTGTTGGGCTTTTTACCCGCCCTTTCATCAAGTAATTCACCTGTTGCCCGGTAGCGCGATGCCTGCCGGGCCTCAGTGTCCCTCCAATAATTAAGGAACAACGATGCGACAGAAAATAATCATTGCCACAGCGTTTGCCACCCTTGTATCTACCAGCGCTTTCGCTGCTGACCTACCGGGCAAAGGCGTCACCGTACAGCCAATTCAAAGCACTATTTCCGAAGAAACCTTCCAGACACTGCTGGTCAGCCGGGCGCTGGAAAAACTCGGTTATACCGTCAGTAAACCGAGTGAAGTCGACTACAACGTGGGTTACACCTCCATTGCCTCTGGCGATGCCACGTTTACTGCCGTGAACTGGCAGCCGCTGCATGATGATATGTACGCCGCTGCGGGTGGCGATAAGAAGTTCTATCGCGAGGGGGTATTCGTCACGGGCGCCGCCCAGGGTTATCTGATCGACAAAAAAACCGCCGAACAATACAACATCACCAATATCGCGCAATTGAAAGACCCGAAAATCGCCAAACTGTTCGACAGCAACAACGACGGTAAAGCGGACTTAACCGGCTGTAACCCAGGCTGGGGCTGTGAAGCGGCCATTAATCATCAGTTAGGTGCCTATGACCTGACGAAAACCGTTGACCACAACCAGGGTAACTATGCGGCGATGATGGCCGATACCATCGCCCGTTTTAAAGAAGGCAAGCCAGTGCTTTACTACACCTGGACACCGTACTGGGTGAGCGACGTGTTGAAACCAGGTAAAGATGTGGTCTGGTTGCAGGTCCCGTTCTCCTCTCTGCCGGGTGTGCAGAAAGATATCGACACCAAACTGCCGAACGGTGCGAACTATGGCTTCCCGGTGAGTACAATGCATATTGTCGCCAACAAAGCCTGGGCTGAGAAAAACCCGGCGGCGGCGAAACTGTTTGCCGTCATGAAACTGTCAGTTGCGGATATCAACGCCCAAAACTCGATGATGCATGAAGGTAAGGCTTCCGAAGGTGATATTCAGGGTCATGTTGACGGCTGGATCAAAGCTCACCAGCAGCAATTTGACGGCTGGGTGAAAGAAGCGTTGGCCGCTCAGAAGTAATGTAAGCTTTATGCCTGATGGCAAGACGCCATCAGGCACATTTCACCTCCCCCGCTAAACCGCACAATCCATCACCTGAATTCATTTTCATTCGTTATGATTGTTGTCACTCAATCAAAACATACTGATAACAATGAATAACCCCACCCATCCACTGAGTCCGGCGCTGATTGTCCTGATGTCTGTCGCCACCGGTCTGGCGGTCGCCAGCAACTATTACGCGCAGCCGCTGCTCGACACCATCGCCCGCACGTTCTCGCTTTCGGCCAGCTCCGCCGGATTTATCGTCACAGCCGCACAGCTGGGCTATGCGGCCGGATTATTGTTTCTGGTTCCGCTGGGCGACATGTTTGAACGCCGGACGCTGATTGTCTCAATGACACTGCTGGCGGCAGGCGGCATGCTGATCACCGCCAGCAGCCAGTCGCTTGCCATGATGATCCTGGGGACGGCGCTCACCGGATTGTTCTCGGTCGTCGCCCAAATTTTGGTTCCTCTGGCCGCCACCCTCGCCACGCCGGATAAGCGCGGTAAGGTGGTCGGCACTATCATGAGCGGTCTGCTGCTGGGGATTTTACTGGCGCGAACCGTCGCCGGATTGCTCGCGAATCTCGGCGGCTGGCGAACCGTGTTCTGGGTCGCCTCCGTGTTGATGGCGCTGATGGCTATCGCGCTGTGGCGTGGACTGCCGAAGATGAAACCGGAAACCCATCTCAACTATCCGCAACTGCTGGGTTCCGTATTCAGCCTGTTTCTCCACGACAAACTGCTGCGCACCCGCGCACTGTTAGGATGCCTGACCTTTGCCAACTTCAGCATCCTCTGGACCTCAATGGCCTTTTTGCTTGCCGCACCGCCGTTTAACTATTCCGAAGGGATGATTGGCCTGTTTGGTCTGGCAGGTGCCGCAGGTGCGTTGGGCGCACGGCCTGCAGGTGGTTTTGCCGATAAAGGAAAATCCCATCTTACGACCACCATCGGCCTGTTGCTGTTGCTGCTCTCCTGGCTGGCAATCTGGTATGGACACACCTCCGTGCTGGCGCTGATTGTCGGTATTCTGGTGCTGGATCTGACGGTTCAGGGCGTACACATCACCAACCAAACGGTTATCTATCGCATTCACCCGGATGCGCGTAACCGTCTGACGGCGGGTTACATGACCAGCTATTTTATCGGCGGCGCTGCCGGTTCACTGGTGTCCGCATCCGCCTGGCAACATGCAGGGTGGACTGGCGTTTGTCTGGCGGGGACGACCGTTGCCGCACTTAACCTTCTGGTCTGGTGGCGAGGTTTTCATCGACAAGAAGCCGTAAATTAAGCAGACGCTAAGCGTTTATGCCTGTTTGGGCTCCTTAGGGTGTTAAGGTGCCCCCCAGTCTGTTAAGGTTATAGGAATTATTTATCCTGATTATTTAACATCGGTGACGAATCATATAATCCTATGGAAAGCCCTGCCCACCTGTCTGATCCCAGTCCGGCGACGATCGCTGAGGGATGTGAAGACAGCGTACCGATAGTCATCAGCGGTAACCCGTTCGCTTTTACGTTTACCCGTCGGGGGTTTCCCCCCGCTGGGGTCATGTCAGGTTTCATGCCTCCCGTACTGCTTATTCGTTGTTTGCTCGCTCCCCGCATCGTTGCGTTTTCCGGACTACGGATTAGCCCGGAAAATACTGGCGATTTTATAACCAGCAAGAATCGTTTTAATTTAATAATACATTTACTTTATTTGTCACTGTCGTTACTATATCGGCTGAAATTAATGAGGTCATGCCCAAATGGATAGTTCGTTTACGCCCATTGAACAAATGCTAAAATTTCGCGCCAGCCGCTACGAAGATTTCCCATATCAGGAAATTCTTCTGACCCGTCTTTGCATGCATATGCAGGGTAAGTTGCTGGAAAACCGCAATAAAATGCTGAAAGCTCAAGGGATTAACGAGACGTTGTTTATGGCGTTGATTACGCTGGAGTCTCAGGAAAACCACAGTATTCAGCCATCGGAACTGAGTTGTGCACTCGGTTCGTCCCGTACTAACGCAACACGAATCGCGGATGAGTTAGAAAAACGCGGCTGGATCGAACGTCGTGAAAGCGATAACGATCGTCGTTGTCTGCACCTGCAATTGACTGAAAAGGGGCATGATTTTTTGCGTGAGGTTCTCCCACCTCAGCACCACTGCCTGCATCAGCTCTGGTCATCACTCAGCACCGCCGAAAAAGATCAGCTTGAGCACATCACGCGTAAGCTCCTGACCCGTCTCGATCAGATGGATAAGGACGGTGCCGTTCTTGAGGCACTACGCTAACGCGTCGACACGCTCAAAAATCCAGATTTATAAAAGAAAAAAACTGACAGGCCAGCACGTGACACTGCTGGCCTTTCTGACAAACAGGTCGGCTCAGCCGATGTGAGAAATAAGATCGTGGAGAACAACATGAGCGCAAATGCGGAGACTCAAACCCCGCAGCAACCGGTTAAGAAGAATGGCAAACGTAAAAGTATGCTTATCCTTCTCACCTTGCTCTTTATTATTATTGCCGTGGCATATGGGATTTATTGGTTTTTAGTATTGCGTCATGCCGAAGAGACTGATGATGCGTACGTGGCAGGGAACCAGGTGCAAATCATGGCTCAGGTATCAGGCAGCGTGACCAAAGTCTGGGCTGATAATACTGACTTTGTCAAAAAAGGCGATGTGCTGGTCACGCTCGATCAGACCGATGCCAAACAGGCGTTTGAAAAAGCCAAAACAGCATTAGCCTCCAGCGTGCGTCAAACACACCAGTTAATGATCAACAGCAAGCAGTTGCAGGCGAGCATTGAAGTGCAGAAAACCGCGCTGGCCCAGGCACAAAGTGACTTTAATCGTCGTGTTCCGCTGGGTAACGCCAACCTGATTGGCCGCGAAGAGCTGCAACACGCGCGTGATGCTGTCGCCAGCGCCCAGGCGCAACTTGACGTCGCGATTCAACAATATAACGCTAATCAGGCCATGATCCTCGGTAGTCGGCTGGAAGATCAGCCTGCCGTGCAACAAGCGGCGACGGAAGTCCGCAATGCATGGCTGGCGCTGGAACGTACGAAAATTGTCAGCCCGATGACAGGATACGTGTCTCGCCGCGCCGTTCAGCCAGGCGCCCAGATTAGCCCGACCACACCGCTGATGGCGGTCGTTCCGGCGAACAATCTGTGGGTCGATGCAAACTTTAAAGAGACTCAGCTGGCGCATATGCGCATTGGCCAACCGGCTACCGTCATCAGCGATATTTACGGCGATGACGTGAAATATACCGGGAAAGTCGTCGGTCTCGATATGGGAACAGGCAGCGCCTTCTCGCTGCTCCCTGCGCAAAATGCCACCGGCAACTGGATCAAAGTTGTACAGCGTCTGCCAGTCCGTATTGAACTGGATGCGCAGCAACTGGCGCAACATCCTCTGCGTATTGGTTTATCGACATTAGTGACGGTAGATACCTCAAATCGCGATGGGCAGGTGTTGGCAAGCCAGGTGCGCACAACGCCCGTTTCTGAAAGCGATGCCCGAGAAATCAGTCTCGCTCCGGTCAATAAGCTGATCGAAGAGATAGTCCTGGCCAACGCGGGTTAATCCTGAGGTGCGTGTGATGCAACAGCAAAAACCGCTGGAAGGCGCACAGCTCGTCATTATGACGATCGCGTTGTCGATGGCAACGTTCATGCAGGTTCTGGACTCCACCATTGCTAACGTGGCGATCCCAACTATCGCCGGGAACCTTGGCTCTTCATTGAGCCAGGGAACATGGGTGATCACCTCATTCGGGGTGGCAAACGCCATTTCGATTCCGATCACCGGATGGCTGGCGAAACGCGTTGGCGAAGTGAAGCTGTTCATGTGGTCCACCGTCGCCTTTGTCATTGCGTCGTGGGCCTGCGGCGTCTCCAACAGCCTCAATATGCTGATCTTCTTTCGTGTGATACAGGGGATTGTTGCCGGGCCATTAATTCCGCTTTCGCAGAGCCTGTTGCTGAATAACTATCCGCCCGCCAAGCGCTCTATCGCCCTGGCGTTATGGTCGATGACGGTGATTGTCGCCCCGATTTGCGGCCCGATTCTCGGCGGCTATATCAGCGATAACTACCACTGGGGCTGGATCTTCTTCATCAACGTGCCTATCGGTGCGGTGGTCGTATTGATGACGCTGCAAACCCTGCGCGGACGGGAAACCCGCACCGAGCAGCGGCGGATTGACGCCATCGGCCTCGCGCTGTTGGTGGTCGGGATCGGCAGCCTACAGATTATGCTCGACCGCGGCAAAGAGCTGGACTGGTTCGCCTCGCAGGAGATTATCATTCTGACCGTGGTCGCCGTGGTCGCCATCAGCTTCCTGATTGTCTGGGAGTTGACGGACGATAACCCCATTGTCGATCTCTCGCTGTTTAAGTCGCGAAACTTCACCATAGGGTGTCTGTGTATCAGTCTGGCCTATATGCTCTACTTCGGCGCTATCGTCCTGCTGCCGCAGCTGTTGCAGGAAGTGTATGGCTATACCGCGACGTGGGCAGGTCTGGCCTCTGCGCCAGTGGGGATTATTCCGGTGATCCTGTCGCCCATTATCGGACGCTTCGCGCACAAGCTGGATATGCGCAGGCTGGTCACGTTCAGCTTTATTATGTACGCCGTCTGCTTCTACTGGCGCGCATACACGTTCGAGCCGGGCATGGATTTCGGCGCATCGGCCTGGCCGCAGTTTATTCAGGGTTTCGCTGTGGCCTGCTTCTTTATGCCACTGACAACGATCACCCTCTCCGGCTTACCGCCTGAGCGTCTGGCGGCGGCGTCGAGTTTGTCGAACTTTACGCGAACGCTGGCGGGTTCCATTGGTACTTCCATTACGACCACCATGTGGACCAGCCGCGAGTCCATGCACCATGCACAGTTAACCGAGGCGGTGAATCCGTATAACCCCAATGCAAGGGCCATGTACGATCAGCTCCAGGGGCTGGGCATGACCGAACAGCAGGCGTCTGGCTGGCTCGCCCAGCAGATAACCAGCCAGGGGTTGATTATCTCTGCCAATGAAATTTTCTGGATGTCGGCGGGGATATTTCTGGTGTTGCTCGGACTGGTCTGGTTCGCCAAACCGCCCTTTGGTGCGGGCGGCGGCGGCGGTGCGCACTAGTAAAAAAGCCAGTTCTTTTGAACTGGCTTTTTTTTGTGTCGGGTGGCGGCTTCGCTTACCCGACCTACGAGGACATTTCTCATTGTAGGCCGGATAAGATGCGTCAGCATCGCCATCCGGCACAGCAACTAGATATGCAGTTCCTGCAGCTTATCTTTTGGCAGCGCCAGCTCTTCATTGCTGTTCACGCGAACATCGCGCTCCAGAATATGACGCGCAATCTCCTGCGCTTCGCTCAGCGAGTGCATCTGATACGTACCGCACTGGTAGACGTTCAGTTCCGGGATCTGGTTTTGATCCTGCACTTTCAGCACATCCGCCATCGCTGCTTTCCAGGCATCCGCCACGCGCTGCTCGTCCGGCGTACCAATCAGGCTCATATAGAAACCTGTACGGCAGCCCATCGGGGAGATGTCGATGATCTCAACGCCGTTACCGTTAAGGTGATTACGCATAAAGCCCGCAAACAGGTGCTCCAGCGTGTGAATGCCCTTTTCCGGCATCACTTCTTTGTTTGGGATGCAGAAACGCAGATCAAACACGGTAATGGCGTCGCCATGCGGGGTGTTCATCGTTTTCGCGACCCGGACTGCAGGTGCTTCCATCCGGGTATGATCGACAGTGAAGCTATCTAACAACGGCATTTAGCCACCTCCGATAATTATTTTAAAAATAAACTGAACTCTTTGTTCCGGGGCGAGTCTGAGTATATGAAAGACGCGCATTTGTTATCATCATCCCTGTTTTCAGAGATGAAATTTTGGCCACTCCCGAGTGGCCTTTTTCTTTTCTGTCAGGCGTGCTTTTCCAGCCATTCTGCAAACGACTCGGTATCCGCCGCTTCAACATCCTGCTGACGACGTTTCGATGCCTCGCGTTCAGCAATAAAGTCCTGCTCCTGCAATACTTCCAGCGACTCTTCACGCAGCAAATTACGATAGGCCTCGCCCAGCGCTTTGCCTGTTCCACCAATTCCTGTGTCAATCATAGACCGCAGGATGCGTGCCGAGAACGTCAGTTCCGGATTATCGAAGCAGGCGACCAGTTCATCGCAGACGTTCTGATATTCCTCTCCGCCGTGGATGCTGTCCAGCGTTTGTGCCACGCGTTTTAGATCACGGAACAAGTCTTTACCGACTTTCGGCAGCGGGAACTGCGCCGTTTGACAGCCAATACCTAACGTCAGGCCTGGCTTACGTCCTTCCAGAATCACCCGATTCCAGTTAGTACGCGTACACAGGAGTTCGTCGCTGCTCATTTCCGGCGCATCCGCCAATACGCACCAGACCATAAACAGATCAAGGAAACGCACCTGCTGCTCGTCCACGCCAATCGGCGAGAACGGGTTAATATCCAGCGAACGCACCTCTATGTACTCAATACCGCCGCGCAAAAGCGCATCTGACGGCGATTCACCGCTACGCGTTACACGCTTCGGACGAATTGGCGCATAGAGTTCGTTTTCAATCTGCAGAACGTTGTTGTTAATTTGCAGGCGCTTGCCGTCTTTCTCCAGGCCAATCTCCGCATACTCCTCGGAAGGCGTTTTGATCGCGCGCTTTAATCCTGCCACATACTCATGCAGATCGTTAAACGTAATACCGAGATTGCTTTGCGACTTATTGGTATAACCGAGGTCGCTTAAGCGCAGAGACGTTGCATACGGCAGGTAGTACATGCCGCAGTCCGTTTTCTCAAACGGCAGCGTGGTCGGTTTTCCTTGCAGGAACGAAGAGCAAATCGCCGGGGACGCGCCAAACAGGTACGGGATCACCCAACCAAAACGGTAATAGTTACGAATCAGACGGAAATAACCGGCGGAGATTTTTTCTTTCGCATCTTCGCCTTCCGTTACGCCACACTTCGCCTGCCAGAACGCCATCGGCAGCGAGAAGTTGTAATGCACGCCAGAGATGGTTTGCATCAACGCGCCGTAACGATTCTTCAGCCCTTCGCGATACAGCGTCTTCAGACGGCCGATGTTAGAAGTGCCATACTGCGCCAGTTCGATATCCTGCCCTTCGGCAATATAGCAAGGCATGCTCAGCGGCCACATCCGTTCATCGCCCAGGTTTCTGGCCGTGAAACGATGCAGATCGCGCATCAATGTCAGCATATGTTGAATATCGCCATCGACCGGAGTGATAAACTCCAGCAGCGCTTCAGCAAAGTCGGTCGTTATCCATTTATGCGTCAGCGCAGAGCCTAACGCCTCTGGATGACCCGTCGTTGCTAATGTGCCATCAGCATTAACGCGCAGTGTTTCGCGCTCTAGCCCGCGCTGAATCCCCTTCAATGCCTGAGGATGCTTTTCCAGCCAGGCCAACGCCTGTGATACGTCCGGGATCAAATTGACCTCCCGCCTGTCAAAATCGTTTTATTTAGCATAATTGTAATGGTGACCATGTGTGTCTATCTACAATTAGTGCCACCACATCATGCCCTGAAGAGTAGCCGCTGCGACCACAACATAGCGCAACGTTTTACCAAGACATAAAAAAAAGAGCACTGGCCCCCATGAGATGCGCATCCATCCCGCCAGTAAGCACAGTAAATCCCCCACGACCGGCATCCAGCTTAATAGCAGTGTGACTGCTCCATAACGCTTAAGCCAGCCCGTGGCTTTTTCTTGCCAGCGCGACGTTTTACGTAACGGGAAGAAACGCCCAAGGATAACGTTAGTTAACCCTCCAAGGCTATTACCCATTGTTGCTGTTAAGACTAAGACCCAGGGATGACTTACCCCGGAAACTAACATCGCAGCTAAAACAACTTCTGAATTTCCGGGCAATAGCGTGGCGCTGAGAAAACTACTGGCAAACAGTGACAGGAGCGACAGTCCATCACTCACAATAATCGAACGTCCACAGCATCCATTCCCGCCGCACGTGCCGCCTGCAGACCAAAATCAGCATCTTCAAACACCACACATTGCGCTGGAATCACGCCCATGCGTTCCGCGCACAGCAAGAACGTATCAGGCGCGGGTTTGTGATGCTGAACATGATCAGCCGCGACGACCGCATCAAAATAGCGACGTAAGTCCAGATGAGCCAACAACGCTTCAGCGATGGTGCTTTCACTACCGGTTCCTACTGACATCGGGCGACGACCATACCAGGCCTTCACCACCTCAACTAAAGGCAACGGTTCGACGCTGTCCAGCAGCATGCTTTTTACCGTATCGGTTTTTTCTCGCGCCAGCGAATGGGGGTCAAGATCGGCATGATTGAGTTCAATGATCGACTGAGCAATGCGCCAGGTTGGAGAACCGTTGAGTGCTACCATTGCCTGAAGGTCAAAACGCAGGCCGTAGCGTCCTAATACTTCACGCCACGCCTTACGGTGCGTCGGTTCAGTATCCAGGAGGGTGCCATCCATATCAAAAATCAAACCCGCATAACGTTCGTACATTGCGTTCTCACCAGCCTAATGACCAGACGTTACTTTATCGTAATTGATTGATTTTGTCGCTGATGGAGATAGTGAGGATTGTTCAGTGTGTGAAGGAAAGAAGTGTTTGTGCGAAGAAACGAAGTGTTTTGCAGAAGATGGTGCATCCGGGAGGATGACTCACTGGTGTTCGCCCTGCGGGCCGTAGCTAAAGCAACGTTATCCTCCCTGGTACTTGCGGTATGTCCGCAGACCATGAAACAACACATTGACTGTTATTTCCGAGAAGATGGTGCATCCGGGAGGATTCGAACCTCCGACCGCTCGGTTCGTAGCCGAGTACTCTATCCAGCTGAGCTACGGATGCATCAGGGAACTTATTTTACTGCTGATATTGATATCGCCACAAAAGCCGTATCAAATAAGAGATGGTGCATCCGGGAGGATTCGAACCTCCGACCGCTCGGTTCGTAGCCGAGTACTCTATCCAGCTGAGCTACGGATGCATCAGGGAACTTATTTTACTGCTGATATTGATATCGCCACAAAAGCCATATCAAGTAAGAGATGGTACATCCGGGAGGATTACTCGGCTGCGCCTCGCCCTGTGGGTCGTTGCTAAAGCAACGTTATCCTCCCTGGTATCTACGATGTTATCGCAGACCATGAAACAACAAACCGATTGTTATTTCTGAGAAGATGGTGCATCCGGGAGGATTCGAACCTCCGACCGCTCGGTTCGTAGCCGAGTACTCTATCCAGCTGAGCTACGGATGCATCAGGGAAACTTACTTTACTGCAGATTTTTGATACCGCTGCTAAAGCCGTATCGCTCACTCATACTTTCATTACTGAAAGTAAAAGAGAATATGGTGCATCCGGGAGGATTCGAACCTCCGACCGCTCGGTTCGTAGCCGAGTACTCTATCCAGCTGAGCTACGGATGCAAATGGCGGTGAGGCGGGGATTCGAACCCCGGATGCAGCTTTTGACCGCATACTCCCTTAGCAGGGGAGCGCCTTCAGCCTCTCGGCCACCTCACCAAACGCCTCTTGCGAGTGCTTCGGAGAACTCGTTAAAAGCTCTTCGTCGCTGCGTGGCGCACATATTACTTTCTGGGACTTATAAGTCAAACAATTTTTCCTGCACTTTTATCGTTTGCACACTTCACGCGCAATTAGTCTGCAAAAACGGCAAAAAGAGTGTTTTATCAACAAACAAATCGGTGTTTAACACGCATCAATGAGGAACAAAAAAACGAGGCGAACGGAAAAGTCGGTCAACAAACACAGAGGCAGAATAAGAAAATGGAGCTGATGGGATAAAAAAGAGGGTTTAGAGCGGGAATCAGGTTGCGCCTCACCGAACGAGATGAGACGCGGAAACCTTAATAACTGGACTGCTGGGATTTTTCAGCCTGGATACGCTGGTAGATCTCTTCACGATGGACAGAGACTTCTTTCGGGGCGTTTACGCCAATGCGTACCTGGTTGCCCTTCACCCCTAAAACTGTCACGGTGACCTCATCTCCAATCATGAGGGTCTCACCAACTCGACGAGTCAGAATCAGCATTCTTTGCTCCTTGAAAGATTAAAAGAGTCGGGTCTCTCTGTATCCCGGCATTATCCATCATATAACGCCAAAAAGTAAGCGATGACAAACACCTTAGTGTAAGCAGTCACGGCATCACATTCTGTTAAACCTAAGTTTAGCCGATATACACAACTTCAACCTGACTTTATCGTTGTCGATAGCGTTGATGCAAACGCCGTAAACCCAGATCTACGGCGCTCGCTAACGCTTATAGTTATTACAGTTTTGCGCTGACCCAGCCTTTCACACTGGCTAACGCTGCAGGCAGAGCCGCAGCATCCGTACCACCGGCTTGCGCCATGTCCGGACGACCACCGCCTTTACCGCCCACCTGCTGAGCGACCATACCTACCAGTTCTCCGGCTTTCACACGGTCGGTCACATCCTTAGACACGCCCGCAATCAGAGAAACCTTACCTTCATCTACCGTTGCTAAAACGATAACCGTCGACCCCAGTTGATTTTTCAGATCATCAACCATGGTACGCAGCATTTTCGGTTCAACACCCGCCAGCTCACTGACCAGCAGCTTCACGCCGTTGATATCGACAGCATTGCTGGAAAGATTCGCACTCTCCTGCGCCGCAGCCTGTTCCTTCAACTGCTGTAACTCTTTTTCAAGCTGACGCGTACGTTCCAGTACAGAACGAACCTTGTCACCCAGATTCTGACTATCGCCTTTCAGCAGCTGTGCAATATCGTTTAAGCGATCGCTTTCCGCATGCAGAGTCGCTATTGCACCTTCACCGGTGACCGCTTCAATACGGCGAACACCTGCCGCAGTACCGGACTCGGAAACAATGCGGAACAGGCCAATATCCCCGGTACGGCTGGCGTGCGTACCGCCGCACAGCTCGGTGGAGAAATCGCCCATGCTCAGTACGCGAACGCGGTCGTCATACTTCTCGCCAAACAGCGCCATTGCCCCTTTCGCTTTTGCTGCGTCCAGATCCATGACATCGGTTTCAACCGGCAGGTTGCGACGGATCTGCACGTTCACCAGGTCTTCCACGGCACGGATTTCTGACGGTTTCATGGCCTCATTATGGGAGAAGTCGAAACGCAGAACTTTATCGTTAACCAGAGAACCTTTCTGCGCCACATGCGTGCCCAGAATCTGACGTAATGCCGCATGCATCAGGTGCGTTGCGGAGTGGTTCAGACGAATACGCGCGCGGCGCACATCATCCACATCGGCCTGCACGGCGTCGCCCACTTTCAGAGAACCTGCAGAGAGCTTACCGACATGACCAATTGCCTGGCCGTATTTCTGCGTGTCGCTCACCGCAAATGCGAAGCCTGCGCCTTTCAGTTCGCCTTTATCGCCAACCTGACCGCCGGATTCAGCGTAGAACGGCGTCTGATCCAGCACGACAACCGCTTCCTGCCCTGCATTAATCACATCTACCGCTTTACCATCAACGAACAGCGCGGTGACCTTGCCGTTCAGTTCCAGATGGTCATAGCCTTTAAACTCTGACGCGCCATCAACGCGAATCATCGCATTGTAGTCCGCGCCAAAACCGCTGGCCTCACGCGCGCGACGGCGCTGTTCTTCCATGGCGGCTTCAAAGCCTGCTTCATCAACTTTGATGTTGCGCTCACGGCAAACGTCCGCCGTCAGGTCAACCGGGAAACCGTAGGTGTCATACAGACGGAAAGCCGTTTCGCCGTCCAGCGTATCGCCAGTCAGCTTCGCCAGTTCGTCATCCAGCAGCGCCAGACCACGCTCCAGCGTACGGGCAAACTGCTCTTCTTCGGTTTTCAGAACTTGTTCAACCTGAGCCTGCTGACGCTTCAGCTCTTCACCGGCAGAACCCATCACCTCAACCAGCGGACCAACCAGCTTGTAGAAGAATGTCTCTTTCGCGCCCAGCATGTTGCCGTGACGAACCGCACGACGAATGATGCGACGCAGCACATAGCCACGGTTTTCGTTCGACGGGACAACACCATCGGCAATCAGGAATGCGCAGGAGCGGATGTGGTCAGCGATAACGCGCAGCGACTTGTTGTTGAGGTCTGTCGCGCCGGTAACCTTCGCAACCGCCTTAATCAGCGTGCTGAACAGGTCAATTTCATAGTTGGAGTTAACGTGTTGCAGCACAGCCGCAATACGTTCCAGCCCCATACCGGTGTCCACAGAAGGCTTCGGCAGCGGTTCCATGGTGCCGTCAGCCTGACGGTTGAACTGCATGAAGACGATGTTCCAGATCTCAATGTAGCGGTCGCCATCTTCTTCTGCGCTTCCCGGAGGGCCGCCCCAGATATGGTCGCCGTGGTCATAGAAAATCTCGGTGCACGGGCCGCAAGGACCGGTGTCGCCCATCTGCCAGAAGTTGTCAGACGCATACGCTCCACCTTTGTTATCACCAATGCGGATGATACGTTCGCGCGGAATGCCGACTTCTTTTTCCCAGATTTCAAAGGCTTCATCGTCGGTTTCGTAGACGGTCACCCACAGGCGATCTTTTGGCAGGGCAAACCAGTTTTCACCGGTCAGAAGCTCCCACGCATATTGGATCGCGTCGTGTTTGAAGTAGTCGCCGAAGCTGAAGTTACCCAGCATTTCGAAGAAAGTATGGTGACGTGCAGTGTAACCGACGTTTTCCAGATCGTTGTGTTTACCACCCGCACGTACGCAACGCTGTGAGGTTGTTGCGCGGGAATAATTACGCTTGTCGAGCCCAAGGAAAACATCCTTGAACTGGTTCATCCCGGCGTTGGTAAACAACAAAGTTGGGTCATTGTTTGGAACCAGGGAGCTGCTGGCAACTACCTGATGTCCCTTACTATGGAAAAAGTCGAGAAACGCCTGACGGATCTCAGCGGTGCTCTTGCTCATAATTATCCTGAAATCAATCTACACTTCATCCTTCAAACCGCCTCTGCGGTGGCTGCGCTTGTTCACCCCAGTCACTTACTCCAGTAAGCCCTGAGGATTCACTCACTTGCCGCCTTGATGCGACTTGAATGATTTTGTGTATTTAAGGAATATTCGTCGCAGACGGCGGTCATCCTAAAACAACCCTCGCCCGAACGGAAAAAAGTGGGAATAAGATAAGTTTTCTTTACGGGGAAGTAAAATCCCGTATGTGCTCAATCATCAAAATTTCGCCATATATCCTGAATATCTTCCATCAGGTAGCCACGATAGAGCAAGAAACGCTGAACCTTTACCTTTTCTGAAAAGTCTGTCGGCAGTGGATCGCCGTATTTTCGAAAGGCCTGGTCACGTGCGCGCTCACACCAGTCAATCTCGCATTCACGCATGGCCTTTTCCGTTGCTTCACGCGCGATACCTTTCTGATTCAGTTCCTGGCGTATCCGTGCCGGACCATAACCTTTGCGGCTACGGCTGGCGATAAAGCGAACGACAAACCGATTGTCATCAAGATATTGGTGTTCATAGCACCAGGCGATAACCCGTTCATAGTCCTCTGCGGTCGCGTCTATTTCTTCCGGCCCATTTTTACCCATCACCGGTGCTGAGAGCTTACGGCGCAACTCTTGTTCACTGTGGTCACGTACCGCCAGAATACGAACTGCACGGTCTAACAGACGGGAATAAGCGGGTCGGCGCGGTGTAGATTCGCTCATAACAACCTTCGAAAAATAAAATGCAAAAAGGGCCGCATAAATGCAGCCCTCTGATTATAAGCCGGATAAAACGCCAGAGCGTCACCATCAGGCACGGTTAACGATTAAAAATCTTCGTTGGTTTCCGCAACGTTTGCGCCATCATCAACGGAGAAATCTGGCGTTGAATCCTGGTTGTTTAGCAGCAGTTCGCGTACTTTCTTCTCGATTTCTTTCGCCGTCGCCGGATTCTCTTTCAGCCAGTTCGTCGCATTCGCTTTGCCCTGACCGATCTTCTCGCCGTTATAGCTGTACCAGGCGCCAGCTTTCTCGATCAGCTTCTCTTTCACGCCCAGGTCAACCAGTTCGCCATAGAAGTTGATACCTTCACCGTAGAGGATCTGGAACTCAGCCTGTTTAAACGGTGCTGCAATTTTGTTCTTTACGACTTTCACGCGGGTCTCGCTACCGACCACGTTGTCGCCCTCTTTCACCGCGCCAATACGACGGATGTCCAGACGAACAGAAGCGTAGAATTTCAGCGCATTACCACCAGTGGTGGTTTCCGGGTTACCGAACATCACGCCAATTTTCATACGGATCTGGTTGATGAAGATCAGCAGCGTGTTGGACTGTTTCAGGTTACCTGCCAGCTTACGCATCGCCTGGCTCATCATACGTGCCGCAAGGCCCATGTGAGAGTCGCCGATTTCGCCTTCGATTTCCGCTTTCGGCGTCAACGCCGCAACGGAGTCGACCACGATAACGTCAACCGCGCCCGAACGCGCCAGCGCGTCACAGATTTCCAGCGCCTGCTCACCGGTATCCGGCTGAGAACACAGCAGGTTGTCAATGTCGACGCCCAGCTTACGGGCATAAACCGGGTCCAGTGCGTGTTCTGCATCGATAAACGCACAGGTTTTACCTTCACGCTGCGCGGCGGCAATAACCTGCAGCGTCAGGGTTGTCTTACCGGAAGATTCCGGTCCGTAAATTTCGACGATACGCCCCATCGGCAGACCGCCAGCACCCAGCGCGATATCCAGTGAAAGCGAACCGGTGGAGATAGTTTCCACATCCATGGAACGGTCTTCACCCAGGCGCATGATGGAGCCTTTACCGAATTGCTTTTCGATCTGGCCCAGTGCTGCCGCCAACGCTTTCTGTTTGTTTTCGTCGATAGCCATTATTACTCCTGTCATGCCGGATGAAACCGGATAATGAATTCTGTTCTGTTGACGCAATTATACTGTATGGTCATACAGTATCAAGTGTTTTGTAGAAATTGTTGCCAGAGGGTTTGCAGCGCGTAAGTCGTCGCCTGACGACGCACTGCCTCGCGGTCGCCGCTGAAACATTCCCGACGTGTAATCCCTTCGCCACTGGCGCTGGCAAAGGCAAACCAGACCGTACCAACGGGTTTTTCTTCGCTACCGCCGTCGGGCCCGGCAATTCCGCTTATCGAGATTGCGAAGTGCGCTCTGGCGGCTTTCAGCGCGCCAATCGCCATTTCCACCACCACGGGTTCACTGACCGCGCCATGCTGGGCCAACGTCTCTTCGCGAACGCCGATCATCTGCGCTTTTGCTTCATTGCTGTAGGTAACAAACCCGCGTTCAAACCAGGCGGAACTCCCGGCAATATCGGTAATGGCTTTTGCCACCCAGCCGCCCGTACAGGATTCCGCTGTCGTTACCGTGGCGCCGCGTGCTTTTAACGCCTGCCCCACCCGTTCACTTAACTGCATCAGTTCACTGTCAGTCATTCCGACCTCTGTCAGTTAAAAAATATGCTCGACAAGATACCACTTCCCTCAATGAGATGGGGATGAGGTGACGATTTTACGAGGAGGATTCAGGAAATAGATTAACCGCGTTAAAAATAGCGCCGGATGACGATGCTCAGGCATCTTATCCGACCTACAAAGGAACTCAGCCCCGTAGGCCGGATAAGGCAAAACCGCCATCCGGCAAAAGAGTATTACTGCACGCGTGCCAGCGCGACGGCCTGACCAAGTTGCCAGACCGCCATAGCGTAATGGGTGCTATGGTTGTAGCGGGTAATGGCATAGAAGTTCGGTAAACCGTACCAGTACTGGTAGCCGGTACCGATATCAAGACGCAACAAGCTGGCCTTTTGATGATTACCCAGCGACTGCTGCGGCGTTAACCCGGCAGCAGCAAGTTGGGAGATGCTGTACTGGGTTTTAAAGCCATTCGCAAGGCCTGGCGCCTGGCCGTTAGCCATCACCGCCACCGTATCGCCTTTCTCCCAACCGTGTCCTTTAAAGTAGTTTGCAACGCTACCGATGGCATCAACCGGATCCCACAGGTTGATATGACCGTCGCCGTTGAAGTCGACCGCATACTCTTTGTAGGAGGACGGCATAAACTGTCCGTAACCCATCGCGCCCGCAAAGGAACCTTTCAGGTTCAGCGGATCATCCTGTTCGTTACGCGCCATCAGTAAGAAGGTTTCCAGCTCGCTGGAGAAGTACTCCGCCCGGCGTGGGTAGTTGAACGACAGCGTCGCCAGCGCATCCAGAATGCGCGTTTTGCCCATCACACGCCCCCAGCGCGTTTCAACCCCGATAATCCCGACGATGATTTCCGGCGGTACGCCATAAACCTGCCATGCGCGATTCAGCGCATCTTCGTACTGATTCCAGAACACCACGCCATTTTGCACATTATCCGGGGTGATGAACTGCTTGCGATAGCGCAGCCATGCGCCGTTAGGTCCGGTAGGCGCTTGAGCCGTCGGGGCTTGTCTGTCCATCAGACGCAGCACGTAATCCAGACGTTTGGCCTGTGACAGGATCTCCTGCAACTGTTGGCGGTCGAAGCCGTGTTTGCTCACCATTTTGTCGATGAACTGCTGCGCATTGGGGTTATTGGCGAAATCACCGCCCATCTGCATCACATTGTGTTGGGGCTCAAGCAGGAAACCGCCGGACGGCGTCCCCGTTGTCGTTTGAGTCTCTGAAGGTTTCGGTTTGCTGCTACAGGCAGCCAACAACACACAAAGGGGAAGTAATGCTACATAACGACGCTTGAACATGAGCCATCCATTAAACAAATTCAGCCAGAGTGAAGTATGGTAAAGCATCCTCCGCCGCACAAGGAAGCGGTAGTCGCTATCGCTACCTATTTTTAGCAGCAAAAATCGCGATTCCGTTTATCACGCCAGTGATGAATTCCTCTTCAACATGATCTTTTCCTATGATTCACGGCGCCTGAATGCACTATCATCGCGTACTGCTATTGCGTGAATAAGCGGGAACAGCGGCAGTTTTGTTGTCCCTGATCATCGGCAAAAGGGATTGAAGTGATCATAACCGGAGAAACCAATGAGTGATGCACTACTGAACGCGGGTCGTCAGACATTAATGCTGGAGCTACAGGAAGCGAGCCGTCTGCCGGAGCGTCTGGGCGATGATTTTGTCCGCGCCGCGAATACCATTATCCACTGCGAAGGCAAGGTGATTGTCTCCGGTATCGGCAAGTCCGGTCATATTGGCAAAAAAATCGCGGCAACCCTCGCCAGCACCGGGACTCCGGCTTTTTTCGTTCACCCGGCGGAAGCGCTGCACGGCGATCTGGGGATGATCGAAAGTCGTGACGTTATGCTGTTTATCTCCTATTCCGGCGGCGCGAAAGAGCTGGATCTCATCATTCCGCGCCTCGAAGACAAATCGGTCGCCCTGCTGGCGATGACCGGGAAACCCACATCCCCGCTGGGTCTGGCGGCGAAAGCCGTGCTGGATATCTCCGTCGAACGTGAAGCCTGCCCAATGCATCTGGCACCAACCTCCAGCACGGTAAACACCCTGATGATGGGCGATGCGCTGGCGATGGCAGTAATGCAGGCGCGCGGTTTTAACGAGGAAGACTTCGCCCGCTCTCACCCGGCTGGCGCACTGGGCGCACGTTTGCTGAATAACGTGCATCATCTGATGCGTCGTGACGATGCGGTGCCTCAGGTTCAGCTTGCCACAAGCGTAATGGACGCGATGCTGGAATTGAGTCGAACCGGGCTGGGTCTGGTCGCCGTCTGTGACGATGAAGCCTATGTGAAAGGCGTATTTACCGACGGCGACCTGCGTCGCTGGTTAGTGGGCGGCGGTGCGCTCACCACGCCGGTCAGTGACGCGATGACCCACAATGGCGTCACGCTACAGGCACAAAGCCGCGCCATTGACGCCAAAGAGATCCTGATGAAGCGCAAAATTACCGCCGCCCCGGTGGTGGATGAAAACGGCAAACTCACCGGCGCCATTAACCTGCAGGATTTTTATCAGGCAGGCATTCTCTAATCTTTGAGTCCCAGACGCTTCGCCAGTCGGTGCAGGTTGGCGACGTCTGTTTCAAGCGCCCGCGCGCTGGCCGCCCAGTTATGATTATTTTGCGCCAGCGCCCGGCGGATCATCTCCCGCTGAAAACGCTCCGTCGCGTCACGCAGATTGTGATTGAGCGGCAATTCTGTCGTCGGTTCCGGCGGCGGTACAGCCGACGCGTCCTGCAACGCAAAATGCGTGGCTTCCAGCAGCACTTCATCCCCAGCCTTCGTTGCCCTCGCCAGCACCACGGCACGATGGATCGCATGTTCCAGTTCGCGCACGTTCCCTGGCCAGCCATAGTGCAACAGGTGACTGCGCGCGGCAGGACTCAACACCACGCGTGAAAGCCCCAACCGCAGCCGACACTGCTCGCAAAAATAGCCCGCCAGCAACACCACATCCTCACCGCGCTCGCGCAGAGGCGGTACGGAAAGCGGGAAGACGCTCAAGCGGTGAAACAGGTCGGCCCTGAAACGCCCGGCCAGGACTTCTTCGCGCAGATCACGGTTGGTCGCCGCCAGTACGCGTACATCAACGCGCAGACTACGATCGTCGCCAACACGCTGAATATCGCCGTACTGTAATACGCGCAGCAACTTGGCCTGCAGCGCTAATGACAGTTCACCAATCTCGTCCAGAAACAGGGTGCCGTTATCGGCCATTTCGAACTTACCGCTGCGGTTGCTGATGGCCCCGGTAAACGCCCCTTTGACATGACCAAACAGTTCACTCTCCGCCACGCTTTCCGGCAGCGCGGCGCAGTTGAGATAGACCAATGGATTCACCGCACGCGGCGAGCCTTCATGGATGGCTTTTGCCACCAACTCTTTACCGGTCCCCGTCTCACCGCTGATCAGCACGTTAAGGTCAGAGCCCGCCACAATCTCGATCTCTTTTTTTAACTGCATCATGGTGGGCGAAAGGCCAATCATCTGCGTCTCTTTCACCGACTCAAACGCGGAGGATGAACCCGGCGACATATTCTGGCTTTCCAGTTGTTCAATCAGCAGCGCGTTACTCAGCGCCCCGGACGCCAGCGCGGCAATCAGACGCAGTTCTTCATCACTGAAAACATCAAACTGGTCTGGCGCCATGCCGTCGAGCGTCAGCGCGCCAATCAGGTTCTGTCCGGCGAACAGCGGCAGGCCAATGCAGGCGTGTACCTTCAGGCTCTCTTGTCCTGGAATCAATCCGTCATAGGGGTCGGGTAAATCGCTGTCGGCCGGGAAGCGCACCACGTCCCCGGCGCGGGCGATGGCCTCCAGACGCGGATGCCCTTCCAGCGTAAAGCGTCTGCCGAGCACATCGCGGGCCAGACCATCAATCGCCAGCGGAATAAACTGGCGCGCCTCGTAGCGCAACAGCGCGGAAGCATCACATTCCAGCACCTGCCGCAACGTTGTTATCAGGCGCTGAAACCGGTCCTGATGACCGATATCGCGTTGCAATTCAATGGCGATACTCGCCAGTACATCAACGGAAAAACGCATAACGCCCTCATTGTCATTTTGACCATTCATATTGTCATAGTGACCATTTAATGAATAGTCATTTTGACTACCAATTTAGGAGTATAATTTTAAAAACTGTTTAAAATCAAAATATTAAAAAGTTGGCATGCAACCTGCAATCAGAAAGACATCTTTTTGGGAAAACACTGAATTCATTGAGGTTGCTATGTCTATTCTGGTTAAAAATAACATTCATTGGGTTGGCCAACGTGACTGGGAAGTCCGTGATTTTCACGGGACTGAATATAAAACGCTGCGCGGCAGCAGCTACAACAGCTATCTCATCCGTGAAGAAAAAAATGTGCTGATCGACACCGTCGACCATAAGTTCAGCCGTGAATTCGTGCAAAACCTGCGCAGTGAAATTGACCTCGCAGACATTGATTACATCATCATCAACCACGCAGAAGAGGACCACGCCGGCGCGCTGACCGAACTGATGATGCAGATCCCGGATACGCCAATCTACTGCACCGCGAATGCCATTGATTCTATCACCGGCCATCACCACCATCCGGAGTGGAATTTCAACGTGGTGAAAACCGGCGATTCACTGGATATCGGCAACGGCAAACAACTGATCTTCGTTGAAACCCCGATGTTGCACTGGCCGGACAGCATGATGACCTATATGACCGGCGATGCGGTTCTGTTCAGTAACGACGCCTTTGGTCAGCACTACTGCGATGAACGTCTGTTTAATGACGAAGTGGATCAGACCGAATTGTTCGAACAGTGCCAGCGCTATTACGCCAACATACTGACCCCGTTCAGCCGCCTGGTGACGCCGAAAATCACCGAAATCCTCGGTTTTAATCTGCCGGTAGAGATGATTGCCACCTCCCACGGCGTGGTCTGGCGCGACAACCCAACACAGATCGTTGAGATGTATTTGAAATGGGCGGCGGATTATCAGGAAGACCGCATCACCCTTTTCTACGACACCATGTCGAACAATACCCGCATGATGGCGGATGCCATTGCTCAGGGCATTAACGAAGTGGACCCGAACGTGGCGGTGAAAATATTTAACGTCGCCCGCAGCGATAAAAATGAAATTCTGACCAACGTCTTCCGCTCCAAGGGCGTGCTGGTTGGAACCTCCACGATGAACAACGTGATGATGCCGAAAATCGCCGGTCTGGTCGAAGAGATGACCGGTCTGCGTTTTCGCAACAAACGCGCCAGCGCCTTTGGATCTCACGGCTGGAGCGGTGGCGCGGTTGACCGTCTCTCTACCCGCTTACAGGATGCCGGTTTCGAGATGTCGCTGAGCCTGAAAGCCAAATGGCGTCCGGATCTGGATGCGCTGGAACTGTGCCGTCAGCACGGTCGCGAGATTGCACGTCAGTGGGCGCTCGCTCCGCTGCCGGAAACCAGCGCCACAGCGACCGCCAAAGAAGAAGCCTGCGCCTGTGCCGCCGCAGCGGCAGCCGACCTCGGCCCCAGCATGCAATGCAGCGTATGCCAGTGGATTTACGATCCCGCCAAAGGCGAACCCCTGCAGGATGTCGCTCCGGGAACACCGTGGAGCGACGTTCCGGACAACTTCCTCTGCCCGGAATGTTCATTGGGTAAAGAGGTCTTCGACGTACTGGCAACGGAGGCAAAATGAGCCACGGAATTGTCATTATTGGCTCGGGCTTCGCCGCCCGCCAGTTAGTCAAAAACATCCGTAAACAGGATGCTGATATCCCGTTAACCCTGATTGCGGCTGACAGTATTGATGAATATAACAAGCCCGATCTTAGCCACGTTATCAGCCAGGCGCAGCGCGCTGACGACCTCACCCGCCAGTCGGCGGGGGAGTTTGCCGAACAGTTTACTTTACGCCTGTTCCCGCACACCTGGGTCACCGACATTGATGCCGATGCCCACGTGGTGAAAAGTCAGGGTATGCAGTGGGCGTACGACAAGCTGGTACTGGCGACTGGCGCTTCAGCCTTTGTCCCGCCCGTTGCCGGGCGTGAGTTAATGCTCACTCTGAACAGTCAGCAGGAGTACCGCGCGTGTGAAACGCAACTGCGCGACGCGCACCGGGTGTTGATTGTCGGCGGCGGACTGATCGGCAGCGAGCTGGCGATGGATTTCTGCCGGGCGGGTAAAGCGGTGACGTTAATTGATAATGCCGCCAGCATTCTGGCTTCACTCATGCCGCCAGAAGTGAGCAGTCGCTTACAGCATCGCCTGACCGAGATGGGCGTACATCTGTTGCTGAAATCACAGCTTCAGGGGCTGGAGAAAACGGCGTCCGGGATCCGTGCAACGTTCGATCGCCAACGCAGTGTCGAGGTCGACGTGGTGATCGCCGCCACCGGTTTGCGTCCGGAAACGGCGCTGGCGCGTCGCGCCGGTGTCACTCTCAATCGCGGCATTTGCGTGGACAGCTACCTGCAAACCAATCATCCGGATATTTATGCCCTCGGTGACTGTGCGGAAATCAATGGTCAGGTACTGCCTTTCCTGCAGCCGATTCAGCTCAGCGCAATGTACCTGGCGAAAAACCTGCTCGGCGGCAACGTTGCGCTGAAACTGCCCGCGATGCTCGTAAAAATCAAAACGCCGGAATTGCCGTTACATCTGGCCGGGGAAACCCAACGTCAGGATCTGCACTGGCACATCGTGGCAGAAGCTGACGGAATGGTTGCCAAAGGGATGAACGACGAAGGCCAGTTATGCGCCTTCGTGGTCAGTGAAGACAGAATGAAGGAGGCTTTCGCCCTGTTGAAAACGCTGCCAGCGTAAGTGACGTGGTGCCGGATGGCGGCTGTGCCTTATCCGGCCTACGGCATGTGGCGCTTTGTAGGCCGGATAAGACGCTACGCGTCGCCATCCGGCAATACTGCCACGCCTTGATTGAGTAACCTCTTGCACACGGAAGTGCGTATTACCTGTTGCTTTGCCCCGCCAGTCCCGGGGCTTTTTTTACTTTTGCGCCAACCCGCGCGCCGCAGCAATCACTCCCTGCCCCAGCGAAAGTCCGCCATCGCCCGCCGGTAATTGCTGCGGGAACAACAGCGTAAAATCAGCAAGATAAAAGGCCAGACGCGACGCCAGCAGGCGGTTATGCATCACCCCACCGCTGAATACCAGCGTCGTGATCCCGCGCGAGGCGGCCTGTTCACGCATCATGGCGGCAAACCCACGCGCCAGCACATCATGGAAAGCCCATGCCCGTTCGGCGGGCGTTGCCTGCCAGTTCAGCCACTGTTGCCAAAAGGTCGCCAAATCCAGTTGATTTCCGATCAATGGCATCGTCACCGAATGTTCAATGCTCTGACACTGTGAAGCCAGTGCTTCCAGCATACAGGCAGCTTCCCCTTCATAACTCAGCGACGCTGGCGCACAGCCTAACGCGGCGGCAACGGCATCAAACAGACGCCCACATGACGAGGCCAGTGGTGCATTAATCCCGCGTTCAATCGCCCGCGCCAGCACGTTCCAGTTCTGTCGCTGCACGTCGGCGGTTTCCGGATAACGCTGCCAGTCAGGCACAAAACGCAGACACTGCGCTAACAGGTTACGCCAGGGTTGCTTCGCGGCAAGATCGCCACCGGCAAGCGCCACGGCGGGCAGTCCACCAAGATGCTCACATTCACGATAATTAACCCGTAAACACTCCCCGCCCCACAGCGCGCCGTTTTCGCCCATCCCGATGCCGTCCAGCGTCAGGGCGATCACATCGCCGCCATTCAGCGGCCAGCCGTGCTCGGCGAGACACGCTGCCGCGTGGGCATGATGGTGCAACACAATCTCAGTCGGCAGATTCATCTCACTCGCCCACTGACTGGAGACGTAACCCGGATGCGCATCGCAGACAATGCGTTGCGGCGTAAAGTCATAAATGCTCTGGATCAGGCGCAGCGCATCACGCCACTGGTGTTGAATACCATCATCGCTGAGATCGCCCAGATGCTGGCTAATAACAACCTGCTCGCCACGCACCAGGCAGAAGGTATTTTTGAGATCGGCCCCCAGGCAGAGCATCGGCGGCACGTCGCGAAAACCCGGCGGCAACGCCAGCGCGTCCGGCACATAACCCCGTGAACGGCGAAGCATTTCGCCACTATCACGCACCACGGAATCATCCATCCGTTGCACGATGTCGCGATTATGCAACAGGAAGCCGTCGGCAATCGCCTGCAAGTCGTCCAGTGCCTGCGCGTTGGTAATGGCCGGAGGTTTACCACTCAGATTGCCGGAGGTCATCACCAACGGGCAGTTCATCTCCTGCAACAGCAAATGCTGTAACGGATTGGCGGGCAGCATCACGCCGACTTCCGCAAGCCCGGGCGCAATGCCGTCGTAGAGCGAATCAACGTACTGTTTATCCACCAGCACAATCGGGGCGGCGGGCGTGGTCAACAGACGGTGTGCCGCTTCCGGCAGACCTTTTTCTGTCGGCAGCATCACCGCCAGCGGTTTTGCCGGACGGTGCTTACGCGCCCGCAGCGTTGCTACCGCATCGCTGTTGCGCGCATCGCAGGCCAGGTGAAAACCACCAATCCCTTTGATGGCAACAATCCCCCCGGCTTTCAGCATCGCTACCGCCGCCTGCAACGCCTCTTCTTTTTCTGCCTGCACATCGGCAGAGCGCCACGCAAGATGTGGCCCGCACGCCGGACACGCGACAGGCTGCGCGTGGAAGCGGCGGTCATACGGGTCGCGGTACTCCTTATCGCATTGCGGACACAAAGGAAATGACGCCATCACGGTAAACGGGCGGTCGTACGGCATGGCGCGAATAATGGTGAAGCGCGGACCGCAGTGGGTGCAGTTGATAAAGGGGTAACGGTAGCGCCGCTCGCCAGGGGTACGCATTTCAGTCAGACAGGCAGGGCACGTGGCGGCATCCGGGACGATCTGCGTGTTCATCGTTCCCCCCGCGCTTTGGCGAATGGTGAAGTCAGCAGGCCGTTGCGACCAGGCAAAAGGCTCGCTCTCAACGCTGTCGATACGCGCCAGCGGCGGACAATGCTGATGCAGTTCAGCGATAAACGTGGTGGGCTCTTCCAGCAGGCGAACGACGACGCCATCGCCGTCATTACAGACATCGCCGTGCAGTTGCAGTTGTTGCGCCAGTTGCCAGACAAAGGGGCGAAACCCGACGCCCTGCACTTTACCGCGAATACGCAGCTGTACGCCGGAGTGATTGTTTAGTGTCATTAAGTCGTTTCCGCAGTCATCTATCCCGGTTTGCCTGATGGCGCTTCGCTTATCAGGCCTACGGGGATGCGAACAGTAGGCCGGATAAGATGCGTGAGCATCGCCATCCGGCATAAGTACTACCGTATTTTACGCGGATTTTCAGATATCAGAAGAGCAGCGATGCGGTAGAATCCAGCGCCGCACGGCGACGTTTTTCTGCGCTCAGTTGCTCAAGCTTGTTGCGATCCACGCAGATCAAAGCGTGAGTCGGACACACTTCCATACAGGCCGGGCCCGCATCGCGGTGATGGCACAGGTCACATTTATTGGCTTCTGCTTTTTCTGCACGTACGTTCAGGCCCGCCCCGCTGTTGCGGATCACCGGACGGACAACCACTTCCATCGCGCCGTACGGGCACGCCACCACGCAGGTTTTACAGCCAATGCAGCGCTCCTGCATGACATGAACAAACCCTTTATCACGGCTGATCGCACCGTTCGGGCAGACATTCGCGCACGGTGCGTCTTCGCACTGACGGCACAGCGTCGCCGTGGAGACATTCACCCCTTTGATAACGTGGATGCGCGGTAAAAAGGTTTCAGGGGTCAGCGACGCGCAGTCCTGATCTTCCTGATGGGATACCACACAGGCCACTTCACAAGTACGGCAACCAATGCATTTCGTAGCGTCAGCAATGATGAAACGGTTCATCAAATTCTCCAGCAATGACAGATTATGTGCCGAAGTATTCATAATTCGTGCCAGTTTTTAACCGGCTGTTATTAAACGAATTTTTATTTGTGCTGTGTGATTTTGAGGTGTCATCGTCACTAGTGACGATGACAATTGACAACCCTTAGCCCGGATGTGACAGCGCTAGCGAGTCGCGGCGGATAAGCTCGCCGGTAAAGGGTTTAGGCGGCGTAAATGCCCCGCCGTCCAGCATAAAGATAAGTCGCCCAATCGTCTCCTGAACCATCTCGGTGACCGGAATTTTGACGCTGGAAAGCGCCGGAATGGTATACGGGGCCATCGCAATATCGTCGAATCCAATCACCGACACCTGCGTAGGCACGCTCATTCCCTGCTCGTGTAGCTGTTTGATGGCGCCAATCGCCATGTCGTCATTACTGGCGACCAGCGCCGTGAAATTGACGTTACGGGAGAGCAGCGTGTTAACGCCTTCCGCACCGCTGGCCGGCGTCCATTTTCCGTTCACAATCAGGTCATGATTTAAGGCGATACCATGATGCGCCAGCGCATCTTTATAACCAGAAAGACGTTCCACACCGGTCGGGGAATCCATTGAGCCGGTTATAAACGCGATCTCCTGGTGACCGGAGGCAATCAGCTGCGTGACGGCGTTAAAGCTGGTCTGTTTTTGATCGCACCAGACGCTGTGGCTGCTGTTTTTTCGCAACTGACGGTTAAGCACCATAATCGGCTGAGAATGG
The DNA here is from genome assembly GCF_016811995.1 of Citrobacter sp. R56. Lineage (GTDB taxonomy): Bacteria > Pseudomonadota > Gammaproteobacteria > Enterobacterales > Enterobacteriaceae > Citrobacter_D > Citrobacter_D enshiensis. Next base: position 1,031,677 of record NZ_CP069159.1, on the reverse strand, counting down.
CTGTCGATAATGTCGTCTATCTCATCCACGCTGAGAAAACGCGGGTAGATCATCACCGCGTCGCAGCGCAGATCGAGCAGATACTGGATCGCCTGACGCTCTTCCTCAGCGCTGTGCTTACCATCGGCAAGGAGCAACTGACGGCCTTTGTCTTCCGCCATACGCGCCGTATGAAACAGCAACTCACTAAAATAGACGCCGTGATACAGGGTGTTCGTCACCACCAGGCCGAGCGTCTGGGTGCTCTTGGCCGCCAGACTGCGCGCCAGCAAATTAGGGCGATATCCGCTCTCTTCGATAGCCTCAAACACGCGGTCTTTGGTCTCCTGGCTGACGTAGCCGTTACCTGAAAGCACCCGGGAAACCGTCGCCTTCGACACACCGGCGCGCTTCGCCACCTCCAGCATCGTCGTCATATTACTCATCCATTTGTACGCAATGGCACGCAGTGTACTTCACCCAATCAGGATTGTCCTGGATGGCAAATCCCCCCTCAAATAACGAGTGATCATAATCACAATTATAAAAATGATCACAAATTGATCTTGCCACAAAACTAAAAATTAATCATGATTTTGTGGAACCGGTTTCCTATTGTGTGTTTCCTCACCGCCAGATTCCAGGCAACGAAGCATGGCGATATAACGTACCTTACTGATAAAACAGGGTAAATTCCGATGTCCAAGAATTATGCGGCACTGGCGGGCTCCATCGTGTCGGCTTTGGGTGGTGTCGACAACATTACTGCCGTCACACACTGCATGACGCGTTTGCGTTTCGTCGTCAAAGAAGACTCGCGTGTCGATAGCGCAACCTTAAAAGCGCTCAGCGGCGTACTCGGCGTGGTCCGCAATGACAACCAATGTCAGGTGATCATCGGCAACACCGTTTCACAGGCTTATCGTGAAATCGTGAATCTGCTGCCTGGAGAGATGCAGCCCGCAGCGCCCGTCGGCAAACCGAAGCTGACGCTCAAGCGCATTGGCGCGGGGATCCTGGACGCGCTGATCGGCACCATGTCCCCGCTGATCCCGGCGATTATCGGCGGATCGATGCTGAAACTGCTGGCCATGATCCTGGAAATGACCGGTGTGCTGGTGAAAGGCTCTTCGACGCTGACCATTCTGACCGTGATCGGCGATGGCGCGTTCTTCTTCCTGCCGCTGATGGTCGCGGCGTCGGCCGCCATTAAATTCAAAACCAATATGTCGCTGGCGATTGCCATCGCGGGCGTGCTGGTACATCCGAGCTTTATCGACCTGATGGCGAAAGCGGCCCAGGGTGAGCACGTGGAGTTCGCCCTGATCCCGGTGACCGCAGTGAAATATACCTATACGGTGATCCCTGCATTGGTGATGACCTGGTGTCTGTCGTACATCGAACGCTGGGTCGATCGTATTACGCCAGCGGTAACCAAAAACTTCCTGAAACCGATGCTGATCGTCCTGATCGCCGCCCCGCTTGCCATCGTGCTGATTGGCCCGATTGGGATCTGGATCGGTAGCGCCATTTCCGCGCTGGTCTACACCATCCACGGCTACCTCGGCTGGCTTTCCGTCGCCATTATGGGCGCACTGTGGCCGCTGCTGGTGATGACCGGGATGCACCGCGTCTTTACGCCAACCATCATCCAGACCATCGCCGAAACGGGCAAAGAAGGGATGGTAATGCCGTCAGAAATTGGCGCCAACCTGTCGCTCGGCGGCTCCTCTTTAGCCGTCGCCTGGAAAACCAAAAACCCGGAACTGCGCCAGACGGCGCTGGCCGCCGCCGCTTCCGCGATTATGGCCGGGATTTCTGAACCGGCGCTCTACGGGGTGGCGGTGCGTCTGAAACGCCCGCTGATTGCCAGCCTTATTAGCGGCTTTATCTGCGGCGCGGTCGCCGGGATGGCCGGTCTTGCCAGCCACTCAATGGCCGCACCGGGGCTGTTCACCAGCGTTCAGTTCTTCGACCCCGCCAATCCGATGACCATCGTGTGGGTGTTTGGGGTAATGGCATTAGCAGTGGTGCTGTCCTTTGTGCTGACGTTACTCCTTGGCTTTGAAGATATTCCTGTCGAAGATGCGGCTGAACAGGCCAGAAAAAACCAGGCCGCACAACCGAATACTGCGAAAGGCGCCAGCGTCTGACTGGCATTAATTGAGGTTTACTATGTCTGTATTTCCGCAAGGATTTTTATGGGGCGGCGCACTGGCCGCCAACCAGTCTGAAGGGGCATACCGGGAAGGCGGCAAAGGGCTGACCACCGTCGATATGATCCCACACGGCGAGCGCCGTATGCCGGTGAAACTGGGTCAGGAAAAGCGTTTCCAGTTGCGGGATGACGAGTTTTATCCGAGCCACGAGGCAATTGATTTTTATCATCGTTATAAAGATGATATCGCGCTGATGGCGGAAATGGGCTTCACGGTGTTTCGTACCTCCATCGCCTGGAGCCGCCTTTACCCTAACGGCGACGAACTGACGCCGAACGAGGAAGGCATCGCGTTTTACCGCGCGGTGTTTGCCGAGTGCAAAAAGTACGGTATTGAGCCATTAGTCACCCTGTGTCACTTCGATGTGCCGATGCATCTGGTCACCGAATACGGCTCCTGGCGCAACCGCAAAATGGTCGAGTTTTTCACCCGTTATGCGCGTACCTGCTTCGAAGCCTTTGATGGTCTGGTGAAATACTGGCTCACCTTCAACGAAATCAACATTATGCTGCACAGCCCATTCTCCGGTGCCGGTCTGGTGTTTGAAGAGGGAGAAAACCAGGATCAGGTGAAATACCAGGCCGCGCACCATGAGCTGATCGCCAGCGCGCTGGCGACCAAAATAGCCCACGAGGTTAACCCACAAAACCAGGTCGGCTGTATGTTGGCGGGCGGTAACTTTTACCCGTACTCCTGCAAACCGGAAGATGTCTGGACGGCGCTGGAAAAAGATCGCGAAAACCTGTTCTTTATTGATGTGCAGGCACGCGGCGCGTATCCCGCCTATTCCGCTCGCGTATTCCGCGAAAAAGGGGTGGTGATTGAGAAAGCCCCGGAAGATGATGCGATCCTGAAAAATACCGTCGATTTCGTCTCCTTCAGCTATTACGCGTCACGCTGCGCCTCGGCGGAGATGAACACGAAAAACACCACCGCAGCCAACGTGGTGAAGTCCCTGCGTAACCCCCACATCACGGTAAGCGAATGGGGCTGGGGCATTGACCCGCTCGGTCTGCGCATCACCATGAACATGATGTACGACCGCTATCAGAAACCGTTATTCCTGGTGGAAAACGGTCTCGGCGCGAAAGATGAAATCGATGCCGATGGCAACATCAACGACGATTACCGGATCAGCTATCTGCGCGAGCATATTCGGGCGATGGCCGATGCTATCGAAGACGGCGTACCGCTGATGGGATACACCACCTGGGGTTGTATCGATCTGGTTTCGGCTTCTACCGGCGAAATGAGCAAGCGCTACGGATTCGTGTATGTCGACAGGGACGACGCCGGAAACGGTACGCTGGAAAGGACGCGGAAAAAATCGTTCTGGTGGTATAAGAAAGTGATTGCCAGTAACGGGGAAGATTTAGCGTAACGGGCAGTGCCGGATGGCGTTAACGCTTATCCGGCCTACACGATTACGTGGTTTTGTAGGCCGGATAAGGCGAAGCCGCCATCCGGCGTTGTCATTCCTCAGCCTCTAACTGCGCAAATCCACCGTGCCCTTCCCAGCCTTCCAGTCGCTGGTAAACCGTTTCTACGGCATCTTTGATCGGCTGAGTCATTGGATAGTAGAACCCGACGATATCCGGCTGAATGCCTAAGAAAATCACCTCGCCAACATCCTCTTTAAGCTGATCGACCAGGTAGTTGAGCGGCATATTATGGGTGGTCATCATAAACATCTCGGCGATGTCGTCAGGATCGATGATGCGGATTTCGCCGGGATTGAGCCCCATATCGGTGGCATCAACAAGCAGCAAGCGGCTCGGACGTAATTCGCGAATCGCCACGATGTCGTTTTCCGGCGCACTGCCGCCGTCAATGACAATCCAGTCGCCTTTCGGCGCTGCGGCACACATCTCCGCCAGCAGCGGGCCTGCGCCGTCGTCACCCATCATACTGTTGCCGACACACAATAAAACGTCAGTCACGGTGTCTCCTCACCATCAGATAGATGGCGCTTTCCTGATGAATATCATGAAGCATGCTGAGCATCAGCTTGCTCCACGCCTGTTGTGGCGGCGTCTGCACGGCGAGCGCGTTATCAAACGCGCGCGCCAGCATTTGCACATGGCTAAAATCAATGACGATTTCGCCGTACTTCGGTACGCCTTCCATTTTACGGCGGGCTTCACTGCCCCCTTCAAGCGTGGCGATCCAGGCCAGGTAGTCATCCCATGGGCAGGTCAACGCCGCTTCCAGACAATCGATGACCCCCAGGTGGTGGCCAATCGCCAGGCTGTAATAGACGACCTGCTGCGCCTCGGCGGGCGTTGCATCATTCTCATCAATAAATTTACGGCTCAGTTGACTGAACACCACCGTTTCACTCATCGGATACGCGCCTCTTCAACAACATGGTTAAGATTCGTGACGATCTCGGTCAGACGCGGATCGTTCTCTGCTTCGAGCCAGCGCGCCACCTGATGTTCGCCCTGCCCTAACTGGCGCAGGTAATCATCGGCAATTTGGCGGCCATAGCGATAACCGGCCAGACGACGCGCTTCGCGATCAATCTTCACGCGCAGCGGTTGCACCATCTCCGGATGCAGGATCTCAGCGGGCTGTTCATCCAGTTCACCTGGCGCACGCGCATGGATTTTCTGCTCCAGCAGACCCAGCGCCATCGCAAAGCCGTACAGCGTTGCCGCAGGCGTTGGCGGACAGCCAGGAATGTAGACATCCACCGGGACGATTTTGTCGGTGCCGCCCCAGACGCAATAAAGATCGTGGAATATACCACCGCTGTTGCCGCAGGCCCCGTAGGAGATACAAATTTTCGGATCTGGCGCAGATTGCCAGGCACGTAACGCCGGTGAGCGCATTGCGCGGGTGACCGCGCCGGTAAATAGCAGAATGTCTGCGTGGCGCGGCGACGGTACCACTTTGATACCAAAACGCTCGGCGTCAAACAGCGGAGAGAGGGTGGCGAAAATTTCAATTTCGCAACCGTTGCAACCGCCGCAGTCCACACGGTAGACGTACGCCGAACGCTTAATGTTTTTCAGTAACGACGCTTTCATGCTGGCGATGGATTCATCCACCGTCATCGGTACCGGAATACCATTGGCATCACGTGGGCCTAATAAATTGCTCATCAGCTGGCCTCTTTCATATGGCGAGTCAGTTCAATACGGTCGGACGGCACCAGGCATTTCTGGCGCTTACAGTCCGGGCAGGTCTCAAAGCTTTCACGGTGATTTTCCGCACGGCTGTCGCCGTTGTGCTTAAGCAGCGCAATGGCGTAATCGATCTCTTTCTGAACAGCAAAAGGACGATTGCACACGCGACAGTTGCACAGCGCAAAGCGAGACTGTTGCAGAAAGTCTTCTTTCTTCCATACCGCCAGTTCGTATTCCTGCGACAGTTTGATCGCCGCCGTAGGGCAGACTTCTTCACAACGGCCACAGAAGATGCAGCGACCGAGGTTGAATTGCCAGGCCAGTTCATTGGTGGCCAGATCGGTTTCGACCGTCAGCGCGTTTGACGGACACGCATTTACGCAAGCCGCGCAGCCAATACACTGCTGCGGATTATGCTCCGGCTTACCACGGAAGTTTTTATCAACCGCGATCGGCTCCAGCGGATAAGACGAGGTCGGTGTGCCGGTTTTGATGACTTTTTTGATAAAGGTAAACATGGCGATTCCTTATTTCAGCGGCGAGTTTTTACGCTCAATGCTGTAGCGCTCAAGTTCTTTGTACGGCACGACTTTGCTCTTCTTCTTACGCACGTCGACGACGGTCATACGGTCAGTACAGGAGTAGCAAGGATCGAGACTACCGATAATCAGCGGCGCATCGGAAACGGTGTTGCCGCGCAGCATATAACGCAGCGTCGGCCAGTTGGCGTAGGTCGCCGCACGGCAGCGCCAGCGGTACAGCTTCTGGTTGTCGCCGGTCATGCTCCAGTGGATATCATCCCCACGCGGCGCTTCCGAGAAGCCCAGCGCAAAACGATGCGGAATATAGGTAAAGCCTTCCACCGCCAGCGCGCCGCCCGGCAGATTGTCGAGGCCAAAGTCGATCATATTCAGTGCGGTATAGACTTCATTGATGCGCACTTTCAGACGGGAGATCACGTCGCAGCCCTGCTCACTGTGAACTTCCATCGGCAGCAGACCGTAACCGACAAACGGGTGATCGGCGCGGGTGTCGCGGGCATGACCGCTGGCACGAACCATCGGGCCGACGTTACTGAAGTCACGGGCGATTTCCGGATCCAGACGACCGATACCGACGGTGCGCTGCTCCATGTTCGGCGTGCTGAGCAGCATATCCACCAGCTCCTGCACGTCGCGGCGCATCTGCTGCGCCAGCTGGCGAGTCTGGATCATGTCCTCTTTCAGCAGATCGCGGCGAATCCCACCGATCAGGTTCAGACCGTAAGTTTTACGCGCCCCGGTGAGGATCTCCGCCATTTTCATGGAGGTTTCACGCACGCGGAAGAACTGCATAAAGCCGGAGTCAAAGCCGGTAAAGTGACAGGCCAGGCCGAGGTTCAGCAGGTGTGAGTGCAGACGCTCCACTTCCAGCAGAATGGCGCGGATCATCTGCGCACGTTCCGGCACCACAATGCCCATCGCGTTTTCAACGGAGGTGGTATAGGCGGTGCTGTGGGCAAAGCCGCAAATCCCGCAGACGCGATCCGACAGGAAAGTGACTTCGTTATACCCCATACGGGTTTCCGCCAGTTTCTCCATGCCACGGTGGACATAGAACAGACGGTAGTCGGCGTCGATAATGTTCTCGCCGTCAACAAACAGACGGAAGTGACCCGGCTCGTCGGAGGTCACATGCAGCGGGCCAATCGGCACCACATTGTTTTTCTTGTCGCCCAGTTCGTTGATGAACTGGTAAGTCTCAGCGTCGGTAGTCGGCGCCGGACGCTGACGGTAATCCATGCTGTCTTTACGCAGCGGATAGAGTTCATCCGGCCAGTCATCCGGCAATACCAGACGACGCTCGTCCGGCAAACCTACCGGGATAAGACCGTACATGTCGCGGACTTCACGCTCGCCCCAGACCGCCGCCGGAACACGTGGGGTCACCGACGGGAACTCCAGCGTGTTGGCATCCACTTCAACACGGACGGTGACCCAGCATTTAACGCCCTGCTCCATCGACAGTACGTAGTACACGGCATAACGGCCGCACAGCTGGCGTTCGTCGTTACCGAACAGCACGGACAACCATCCGCCCTGCTTGTAATACAGGAACTCGACCACTTCCGGCAGGTAGTTCACCTTCACCGTAATCGTCAGCTGATCTTTGGTCTGCCAGGCTTCGTCCAGAACTACGCCCGGAAATGCCTGGTGCAGCGCCGCAAGGTATTGTTGACCTACTTTTTCTTCAGACATGCTCAAACTCTCTTAATCACGCCGCCAGCAAGGAGACGAAGGCTAAAAACGCAAACCCAAAACCGGCCCAGGTCACGCGTGAAGTGGCGCAAAAACGCAGACGCGCCATGCTGTTTTCGAACAGCGCGATCACCAGTACGCCAGCAATCAGCTTGACGACGGCAATCACCAGCGCCAGCAGCAATCCGCCCGCAGTAAAGGTTTCCATCTGTCCCCACGGCAGGAACACGCCGACAAACATTTGCAGCACCACCAGTTGTTTCAGGCTGATGCCCCACTTCAGCACCGCAAAACCGCTGCCGCTGTACTCGGTCAGCGGACCTTCCTGCAACTCCTGCTCCGCTTCCGCGAGGTCAAACGGCAGTTTGCCCATCTCGATAAACGTGGCGAATGCGCAGGCGCACAGCGCCAGAATCAGCGGAATACTGCGGGCCGCAGGCCAGTGGTAAATCGTGTCGGCGATATTGCTGATATGCGTGGAACCGGCCACCTGCGCCGCGACCCACAGGCCCAGCAGCAGAATCGGCTCTACCAGTACGCCGAGCATCGCTTCACGGCTGGCGCCAATCGCGGTGAACGGGCTACCGGTATCCAGACCGGCGATAGAAAAGAAGAAACGGGCGATCGCGAAGAGGTAGATCAGGGTGATCAAATCGCCTAGTTGCGGCAGCGGAGAACCGACGGTCACCACCGGCAGCGCGGTAGCGATGGTCAGCATCACGCCGACCATCACAAATGGCGTCAGGCGAAAAACCCAGCTGGAATCCGCAGGCGCAATACTCTGGCGACCCAGCAGTTTGATAATGTCGCGATATTCCTGCAAAACGCCCGGTCCGCGACGATTGTGCAAACGGGCCCGCGCCACGCGGGTAATACCAGACAGCAACGGCGCAGTGGCAAACAACACCAGCGCCTGAATTAACGGATATAAAACACTCATTCTCAGGCTCCTCGTGAAACCACAATCACCACCAGCACCGCCAGCTCAATCAGTGCCAGGCGACGGAACAGCACCGGCGCGGCCGCGTTCTGCCAGCCCGGAACCAGTGAGACCGGATTGAGCCATTTACGCAGTTTGAGTATCGGCGCAAAGGCCTCTTTCACCGGCATGGCAAAACCGTGCGCGGTGATCACCATCGACTGCTCGTGATCGTAACCACACACCCATGCCGTACCGCGTGAACGCGACGGCAGACGGTTGCCTTTGAAAATCGCCATGATAATGAAAGGCAGCAGCGGACAGGCAATCAACAGCAGGGTAATCATTGGCTGAGAAACCGTGGTATTCGCGGTTTCCAGCGGCAGAGGAACGGCAGAGGAGAGAAGCGGCAGCAGCCACGGCGCGGCAACACCGCCCAACACGCAGCAAATCGCCAACGCCACCACGCTCACCGACATCAGGAATGGCGCGCAACAGGCGTTCTCCGCCTCTTTGGTCCGCGGCGCACCGAGGAAGGTAACGCCGTAGACTTTCGCCATACACATCACCGCCAGCGCACCGGTAATCGCCAGCCCAACGGCCAACAACGGCCCTAACAAACGACCAATAAATGTGCCGCTGTTACCCAGTTTGAAGAAAGACTGGTAGATAACCCACTCACCGGCAAAGCCGTTCAGCGGCGGCAGCGCGGCCATCGCCATCAGCCCAACCAGCATGGCAATAGAAATCACCGGCATGCGTTTGCCGATGCCGCCCAGTTTTTCGATATCGCGATGACCAGTACGAAACCAGATGCTGCCAGCACCGAGGAACAGTACACTTTTGAACAGGCTGTGGTTCACCAGGTGGTAGAGACCGCCCGTCAGACCGAGCGCAATCAGCGCCGGTTGTTGCAGCGCAATACCGGTCACGCCAGCCCCAAGGCCGAGCAGAATAATGCCGATGTTTTCCAGAGTGTGGTAGGCCAGCAGACGCTGAATGTTATGCTCCATCAGCGCATACAGACCGCCGACAAACGCGGTGATCATGCCCAACACCAGCAGTGCAATACCCCACCACAGCGGCGCATTGCCGCCAATCAGCGACAGAGACAGAATCCCTAACAAACCGACCTTCATAACAACGGTGGAGAACAGCGCCGCAGCGGGTGCGCTGGCGTTGGCGTGCGCCTGAGGCACCCAGCCGTGCAGCGGGATAATTCCGGCCAGCAGACCAAAACCGGCAACGCCGAGCAGCCAGATGTCGGAGCCAAGCGGCAATGCCTGCGTGCGCAGGTCGAGCAGACGCAGTTCCAGCGTGCCATAGCGCTGCCACACCAGATAGCAGGCAACCGCCAGCAGCAGTGTGCCAATACGGCCAAGCGCAAACCACAGCTTGCCTTCTTTACTGCCACCGGTCAGGAACACGGCGCACAGCGCCATAATCTCAGCCATCACCACCATCGTGCCGAGGTTGCTGGCGACCACGGCGCAGACCGCTGCCGCCATTAATAAATTCACCAACAAACCGTTGGCTTTCACCTGCGGATGACGATGCCAGTCAATGTTGTACAGGCTGACAAACAGCCCGCACAGACCGAGCGTAATCAGCCAGATAGCATTTAACGGCGTCACTTGCAGGGTATGTCCGATAAACGGCATCACACCGCTGACCGCCAATGCGTGAGTCAACGAAAGAGCGCCCGCCGCCGCGGTGAACAGGCTGCCAATGGCCCCGCCCACGCCCGCAATCCAGCCGCTCAACGCTTTGTGAAAGGAGAACAGAAATGCCAGAACCGCCGTGGCGGCAAACCAGGCCACGCCGCTATTAATCAGTGAAATTACGCTCATTTTGCATCCCCACTCTGAGCCTGCTGAAACAAGGTGAGATCGCCAAAATCGGTATTGAACGTCAGTTCACGCTTACGTTTGCTGGCGCGGGCGATATCGGTGTTTTCGACCAGATGCAGGGCTTTGGTTGGGCACATCCGTACACAGGCAGGACCTTGTTCATCAAAACTGCACAGATCGCATTTCACGGCGATGGCGCGAACACCCGGCACCCAGTCCAGCAGCGTGCTGACGCGAGCCGGGGCAGGAGGCGCAGGCGGCGCTTTCGGGGTATTGGCGTTGGCCGGAATATGCAGCGGACGGCTGCCGGAAAACTCTATCGCGCCGAACGGGCAGGCAATCCCGCACAGTTTGCAGCTTACGCACAGGCTTTCATTCAGCTGTACAGCGCCATCTACGCGGTTGATGGCGTTGACAGGACACACGGTCGCGCACGGCGCATCTTCGCAGTGATGGCAAAGTTGTGGCGCAGATTCTTTTTCATTAAGCATCACTTTCAGGCGCGGCATTGACTGCAGGCCATGCTGGCGATGCGTCTCTGAACAGGCGGCCTCACAAGTGTGGCAGCCAATACAGAGCGTGGAGTCAGCAATTACAAAACGATTCACCAGGCATTCCTCAGGTGATAGTCATTTTTGACGAAAATATGTCCATCAAGTGTCATTTTCGACACTCGTCGACACTCCCATCCCCAAAACAGTCGTGACGCGGCTTCAGACCGCATCGCGAACAAAACGGGCAAAACCTCTGGCTTACGCCGCCGGGATTTGTCCCTTTACCAGTTGGTGCATATTTACCGGAGTGTTGGTTTCCACGGCGGCATACAGGCTGTCGTAAACGCTGGCGATTTTCTCGAGATAGTGCTCCAGCACCTGCTCGCGATCGCGGTTGCTGACATGCTCGTCGACTTTGCCGTCGATGGTCAGCTGCGCTTGCGCAATGAGTTGTTTTTCTTCGCTATCTTTCGTTTCAACGTAGTACTCAATGGTGTGGCTGTTGAAACCGTCAGCCAGGGTGACGTAGATCGTGAAGTGTTCAAAAAGAACGAAGCAAAGATCTTTGTCCGGCGCGCAGCTCATTGCGTGATGCAGGCGCGCTTTCGACAGGGTGATCCCCTGGACCAGCGAATTACAGTAGATACGCCACTGGTCCTGTAGGCGACGGTGCCGTTCAGCGATGTAATCGGCTTTTTCGCTTATTTCCCAAATTGTCATGTCAGGTTACCCGTTTACGTGAGATAGCCTGCCTTAAGCACGTTCCATGCCAACTTTAAATTGCTTGTTTTTCATATATATACAAGCAAATAATGCAGTGACGACATGTCATTTCGTCATCGTCGTCAGTGTCAGCGTGCCAAAAACAATAACTGGCATGTTTATTGCTTTTACCGCAGCAATAGATGATGGGAGGCGATATGCACGAAATAACCCTCTGCCAACGGGCACTGGAATTGATCGAACAACAGGCCGCACAACACGGTGCGCAAAAGGTAACTGGGGTCTGGCTCAAAATTGGCGCATTTTCTTGTGTCGAAACCAGTGCTCTCGCCTTTTGTTTTGATCTGGTATGCCGCGGCACCCTGGCGGAAGGTTGTAAACTGCACCTCGAAGAACAAGAAGCCGAATGTTGGTGCGAGTCTTGTCAGCAATACGTCACGTTGCTGACACAGCGCGTCCGCCGTTGTCCGCAATGCAACAGCGACACACTGAGGATCGTGGCCGATGACGGCTTACAAATTAGAAGAATAGAAATAGACCAGGAGTGAGCGATGTGTACAACATGCGGTTGCGCTGAAGGCAACCTTTATATCGAGGGCGATGAACATAACCCTCATTCGGCGTTTCGTGGTGCGCCATTTGCCCCGGCGGCTCGCCCGGCGCTCAATATCACCGGCGTGAAGACGTCCAATTTTACCCCCAGCCAGACGGAAGAAGGCGACCTGCATTATGGGCACGGCGAAGCCGGAACCCATGCGCCAGGCATGAGCCAGCGCCGGATGCTGGAAGTTGAAATCGACGTGCTGGACAAAAACAACCGCCTGGCCGAACGTAACCGCGCTCGCTTCGCTGCTCGCCAGCATCTGGTGCTTAACCTTGTCTCAAGCCCTGGTTCCGGCAAAACCACGCTGCTCACCGAAACGCTGATGAAACTGAAAGAGCGCGTGCCGTGTGCGGTGATTGAAGGCGACCAGCAGACCGTCAACGATGCAGCCCGTATTCGCGCCACCGGCACGCCGGCCATCCAGGTGAACACCGGTAAAGGCTGCCACCTTGACGCGCAGATGATTGCCGATGCCGCGCCGCGTCTGCCTTTAGAAGACAACGGCATTCTGTTTATTGAAAACGTCGGCAACCTGGTGTGCCCGGCCAGTTTTGATCTCGGCGAACGTCATAAAGTGGCGGTGCTTTCCGTCACCGAAGGCGAAGATAAGCCGCTGAAATACCCGCATATGTTTGCTGCCGCCTCGCTGATGCTGCTCAACAAAATCGACCTGCTGCCCTACCTCAACTTCGATGTTGAGAAGTGCATCGCCAGCGCACGTGAAGTGAACCCGGAGATTGAAATTATTCTGATTTCCGCCACCAGCGGCGAAGGGATGGATCAGTGGCTGAACTGGCTGGAGGCACAGCGATGTGCATAGGCGTTCCGGGTCAAATCCGTACCATTGACGGTAACCAGGCGAAAGTCGACGTTTGCGGCATTCAGCGCGACGTCGACCTGACGCTGGTCGGCAGCTGCGATGAACACGGTGAGCCGCGTTTAGGCCAGTGGGTGCTGGTCCACGTCGGTTTTGCCATGAGTGTGATTAATGAAGCCGAAGCGCGCGATACCCTCGACGCGCTACAAAACATGTTTGAAGTTGAGCCGGACGTCGGCGCTTTGCTGTTTGGTGAGGAAAAATAATGCGTTTTGTTGACGAATATCGCGCACCGGAACAGGTGATGCAGTTAATCGACCATCTGCGTGAGCGCGCGGTCCATCTCCCATACACTGCCGAACGCCCGCTGCGTATCATGGAAATCTGCGGCGGTCACACCCACGCTATCTTCAAATTCGGCCTCGACCAGTTATTGCCCGAGAACGTGGAGTTTATTCACGGTCCTGGCTGCCCGGTCTGTGTACTGCCGATGGGCAGAATTGATAGCTGTGTCGAAATCGCCAGCCACCCGGAAGTGATTTTCTGCACCTTTGGCGATGCGATGCGCGTACCGGGCAAGCAGGGTTCTCTCCTGCAGGCCAAAGCGCGCGGCGCCGATGTCCGCATTGTTTACTCCCCGATGGATGCGCTCAAACTGGCGCAGGAAAACCCGACGCGTAAAGTCGTGTTCTTCGGGCTGGGTTTTGAAACCACCATGCCGACCACCGCCATTACGCTGCAACAGGCAAAAGCGCGAGACGTGCAGAACTTTTACTTTTTCTGCCAGCACATCACGCTTATCCCCACGCTACGCTGCCTGCTGGAACAGCCGGACAGTGGCATCGACGCTTTCCTCGCACCGGGTCACGTCAGCATGGTGATCGGTACCGACGCCTATAACTTTATCGCCAGCGAGTTCCACCGTCCGCTGGTAGTCGCAGGATTCGAACCGCTTGATCTGTTGCAAGGCGTCGCCATGCTGGTTGAGCAGAAAATCGCAGCCCATAGTCTGGTCGAAAACCAGTATCGCCGTGTGGTGCCGGATGCTGGTAATGCCCTGGCGCAACAGGCGATTGCCGAGGTGTTCTGCGTGACGGGTGACAGCGAATGGCGCGGCCTTGGTGTGATTGAGTCATCTGGCGTTCATCTGATGCCAGACTACCAACGGTTTGATGCCGAAGCGCATTTCCAACCGGCGCCGCAGCAGGTATACGACGATCCGCGCGCACGTTGCGGGGAAGTGTTGACCGGCAAATGTAAACCGAATCAATGCTCGTTGTTTGGTAACACCTGTAATCCGCAAACCGCATTTGGCGCACTGATGGTCTCTTCCGAAGGCGCATGTGCCGCCTGGTATCAGTATCGTCAGCAGGAGTGTGAAGCATGAATAGCGTACAACTCGCCCACGGAAGTGGCGGACAGGCCATGCAGCAGCTGATCAACAGTCTGTTTATGGAAGCTTTTGCCAACCCGTGGCTGGCGGAACAAGAAGATCAGGCGCGTCTGGATCTGGCGCAATTAATGGCAGAAGGCGATCGTCTGGCCTTCTCGACCGACAGCTACGTCATTGACCCGTTATTTTTCCCAGGCGGCAACATTGGCAAACTGGCCATTTGCGGCACCGCGAACGACGTTGCGGTCAGCGGCGCGATCCCGCGTTATCTGTCTTGCGGTTTTATCCTTGAAGAAGGGTTGCCGATGGAGACGCTGAAAACCGTGGTGAACAGTATGGCGGCAACGGCTCGCGAAGCGGGTATCGCCATTGTGACCGGCGACACTAAAGTCGTTCAGCGTGGCGCGGCAGACAAGCTGTTCATCAACACTGCGGGAATGGGGGCTATTCCGGCCGATATTCACTGGGGCGCGCAAACCCTGACCCCAGGCGACGTTCTGCTGGTAAGCGGTACGCTGGGCGATCATGGCGCCACTATTCTCAATCTGCGCGAACAACTGGGGCTGGATGGCGAGCTGGTGAGCGACTGCGCCGTACTCACCCCGCTGATTCAGACGTTACACAATATTACCGGCGTGAAGGCGCTGCGCGATGCCACCCGTGGTGGCGTAAACGCGGTCACTCATGAATTCGCCGCTGCCAGCGGTTGCGGTATTGAGCTGTCTGAAACCTCCCTCCCGGTAAAACCGGCGGTGCGTGGCGTGTGCGAACTGCTGGGACTGGATGCCCTTAACTTTGCCAACGAAGGTAAGCTGGTGATTGCCGTTGAACGTCAGGCGGCTGAACAGGTGCTGGAAGCGCTCCGTTCGCATCCTCTGGGACGTGATGCCGCGTTGATTGGCGAAGTGGTCGAGCGTAAAGGCGTTCGTCTCGCGGGTTTATATGGCGTCAAACGTACCCTTGATTTGCCGCACTCCGAACCTCTGCCACGTATTTGTTAATTCTGTAATCATGCCGGATGGCGCTTACGCTTATCCGGCCTACAAAACCTATAATTTTGTTTTCTTGCCGCAGTGCGGTACTTTCCTGGAAAAGCAACATGTCGTATACACCGATGAGCGATCTCGGACAGCAAGGGTTGTTTGATATTACTCGTACATTATTGCAGCAGCCCGATCTGGCTTCGCTCAGTGAAGCGCTTTCCCAACTGGTCAGGCGTTCGGCATTAGCCGACAGCGCGGCTATTGTGTTATGGCAGGCACAAACACAGCGCGCACGCTATTACGCGACGCGCGAAGAAAACAGTAAGCCGATCGAATATGAAGACGAAACGGTGCTGGCGCACGGCCCGGTTCGCCGTATTCTGTCTCGTCCCGACGCATTGCACTGTAACTTCCATGAGTTTACGGAAACCTGGCCCCAGTTGGCCTCCTCCGGGTTATACGGTGAATTTGGCCACTATTGCCTGCTACCGCTGGCGGCAGACGGGCGTATCTTTGGCGGCTGTGAATTTATCCGCAATGAAGACCGCCCGTGGAGCGAAAAAGAGTACCAACGCCTGCAAACCATTACGCAGATTGTCTCGGTGGTTGCCGAGCAAATTCAGTGTCGGGTTTCGAACAACGTCGATTACGATTTGCTGTGCCGCGAACGCGATAACTTCCGTATTCTGGTGGCAATCACCAATGCGGTGCTCTCGCGTCTCGACATCGACGAGCTGGTCAGCGAAGTGGCGAAAGAGATCCACTACTACTTCAACATCGACGCAATCAGTATTGTTCTGCGCAGCCATCACAAAAATAAACTGAATATCTGGTCTACCCATTATCTGGATAAAACACATCCCGCTCACCAGCAAAGTGAGGTGGATGAAGCAGGCACCCTCACTGAACGGGTGTTCAGAAGCAAAGAGATGCTGCTGATTAACCTGAACGAAAGGGATGCGCTTGCCCCTTACGAACGTATGCTGTTCGACACCTGGGGTAATCAACTGCAAACGCTGTGCCTGCTGCCGCTGATGTCCGGCAACACCATGCTCGGCGTGCTGAAACTGGCGCAATGCGAAGAAAAAATCTTCACCACCACCAACCTGAAATTGCTGCGTCAAATCGCCGAACGCGTGGCGATTGCCGTCGATAATGCCCTCGCCTATCAGGAAATCCACCGTCTCAAGGAGCGCCTGGTGGACGAAAACCTGGCGCTCACCGAACAGCTGAATAATGTCGACAGTGATTTTGGCGAGATCATTGGACGCAGTGAGGCGATGTACAACGTCCTCAAGCAGGTCGAGATGGTGGCGCAAAGCGACAGTACGGTCCTGATTCTGGGAGAAACCGGCACCGGTAAAGAACTGATCGCCCGCGCGATTCACAACCTGAGCGGGCGTAACACGCGTCGCATGGTGAAAATGAACTGTGCCGCGATGCCTGCCGGACTACTGGAAAGCGATCTGTTTGGTCATGAGCGTGGCGCGTTCACGGGGGCCAGCGCCCAGCGCATCGGGCGTTTTGAGCTGGCAGATAAAAGTTCGCTGTTTCTCGATGAAGTGGGCGACATGCCGCTGGAGCTGCAGCCCAAACTGCTGCGCGTTCTCCAGGAGCAGGAGTTCGAACGCCTGGGCAGCAATAAGCTGATCCAGACCGATGTGCGACTGATCGCCGCCACCAACCGCGATCTGAAAAAGATGGTGGCCGATCGCGAGTTCCGCAACGATCTCTATTACCGCCTGAACGTCTTCCCGATCCAGCTCCCACCGCTGCGCGAACGCCCGGAAGATATTCCGCTGCTGGTGAAAGCCTTCACCTTTAAAATCGCCCGTCGGATGGGACGTAACATCGACAGCATCCCCGCAGAAACGCTACGTACCCTGAGCAATATGGAGTGGCCTGGTAACGTTCGCGAACTGGAAAACGTGGTGGAGCGCGCCGTGCTGCTGACCCGGGGCAATGTGTTACAACTCTCGCTTCCGGATGTCGGCATATTCACGCAGGCCACGCCCGCGGTCGCCACCGAAGTTGCACAGGATGGCGAAGATGAATTTCAGTTGATTCTGCGTGTGCTGAAAGAGACGAATGGCGTCGTGGCAGGACCGAAAGGCGCAGCCCAGCGTCTGGGGCTTAAGCGAACCACGCTGCTTTCACGGATGAAGCGGCTGGGTATTGATAAGGATGCGTTGGTGTAAACGAAGCGTTGCCGGATGGCGGTGCAAGCACCTTATCCGGCCTACAGGTGGGGTTTGTCCGTAGGCCTGATAAGCGCAGCGCCATCAGGCAATTCACACTCACTTCTTACGCTGATATTTTTCCGGTAACTCCGGGACGGGACGTTTGTCGTCAATCAGATGACGCACGG
The DNA here is from genome assembly GCF_016811995.1 of Citrobacter sp. R56. Lineage (GTDB taxonomy): Bacteria > Pseudomonadota > Gammaproteobacteria > Enterobacterales > Enterobacteriaceae > Citrobacter_D > Citrobacter_D enshiensis. The sequence goes on along the minus strand of NZ_CP069159.1, from coordinate 1,013,960 downwards.
TCAACATCGGGTGACGCCAGAGCATTCTCGGCCCCGCCCAGCGCATAATCTGCTTCATCTCTTCACGCTTTGCTGGCTGGTAACAGTGCACCGGACACTGTTTACAGGCCGGTTTCTCCTCGCCAAACACACACTTGTCCAGCCGTTTTTGTGCATAGGCGAACAGCGCGGCGTAATGCCCTGGTTCATCCAGGGCCTGTGGACACTGGCTCTCGTATAACGCGATCATTTTTTTGATCGTCAGTTTTTCACGCGCGATTCGCTTGCCGGACATAGTGCCTCCACCACATTAAAGTGCATTTATTTTACAACTTATTCCCCCTGCAGACTATCACCCGAAGGTGACACATGCTTAGCCAGCTACGCAAATAAGAATTATTTTCATTTAACTATGCTGTGTGCTATATAACATAGCAAAGGCTATATTTGAAGAATAATTAACCACTTTTCCATGAGGGATACTATGCCGAACCTGCCTCGTTTGACGTCCTTTTTCCTTGCTGGTGTCCTGGCATCGCTAACACTGACGCCCGCCTGGGCCACAGAGAAATTCAAGGTAATCACCACCTTTACGGTCATTGCTGATATGGCAAAAAATGTGGCGGGCGACGCGGCGGAAGTCAGTTCGATAACCAAACCGGGGGCTGAGATTCACGAATATCAGCCCACCCCCGGCGACATCAAACGGGCGCAAGGCGCGCAGCTTATTCTCTCCAATGGCATGAACCTGGAGCTGTGGTTCGCCCGATTTTATCAGCATCTTTCTGGCGTACCGGAAGTCACGGTCTCTGCGGGCGTGCAACCGATGGGCATTAGCGAAGGTCCGTACAATGGCAAACCCAACCCGCACGCCTGGATGTCGGCAGAAAACGCGCTCATTTATGTCGATAATATTCGCGATGCGCTGGCGAAGTACGATCCGCAAAACGCAGCGGTTTATCAAAAAAATGCCGAGAGCTATAAGGTGAAGATTCGCCAGACGCTGGATCCGCTGCGCGACGAACTGGCCACGCTCCCCGCCGATAAACGCTGGCTGGTCACCAGTGAAGGCGCATTCTCCTACCTGGCGCGGGATAACAATCTCAGGGAGCTGTATCTGTGGCCGATCAATGCCGATCAGCAGGGCACGCCTAAACAGGTACGCAAAGTGATCGATGCGATCAGACAACATCAGATCCCCACCGTCTTCAGCGAAAGCACCGTCTCTGATAAACCTGCCCGTCAGGTCGCCCGTGAGTCTGGCGCGCACTACGGCGGCGTACTGTATGTCGATTCCCTGAGTACCGCCGATGGCCCGGTACCGACCTATCTGGATTTACTGCGCGTCACCACTGAAACCATCGTCAGCGGTATCAATGACGGTCTGAGGAGTCAGAAATGAGCCACGCTGCCATTACCGCCGACAGTGTCACGGTGACCTATCGCAACGGTCACACTGCGCTACGGAACACCACGTTTCAGATCCCTGGCGGCTCGATTGCCGCCCTGGTGGGCGTCAACGGCTCGGGTAAATCCACGCTGTTTAAGGCGCTGATGGGGTTTGTCCGTCTGGCGGCTGGAGAGATATCGATCTTGCAACAGCCGGTGAACAAAGCGCTGAAGCAGAATCTGATTGCCTATGTCCCCCAGTCAGAAGAGGTGGACTGGTCATTTCCGGTGCTGGTGGAAGATGTCGTGATGATGGGGCGTTATGGCCACATGGGATGGCTACGTCGTCCGAAGGCACACGACCACGCGTGCGTTGACGCCGCCCTGGCGCGCGTGGACATGCTGGAGTACCGCCATCGCCAGATAGGCGAACTCTCCGGCGGGCAAAAAAAGCGGGTTTTTCTTGCCCGCGCGATTGCCCAGGATGGTCAGGTGATCCTGCTGGACGAGCCTTTTACCGGCGTGGATGTAAAAACCGAAGCGCGAATCATCACGCTGTTACGTGAACTGCGCGATGAAGGCCGCACCATGCTGGTTTCCACCCATAATTTGGGGTCGGTGACGGAGTTTTGTGATTACACGGTGATGATCAAAGGGACAGTGTTGGCGAGCGGCCCCACTGAAACCACCTTCACGGCAGAAAATCTCGAACTGGCGTTCAGCGGCGTATTGCGCCATGTGGCGCTGAGTGGTAGCGAAGAGCATATCATTACCGATGACGAGCGCCCGTTTATCTCGCACCGAACCGCCAACGAGGGAGATTAATCATGAACTGGCTTGTGGAACCCTTTGGTTACCAGTACATGCTCAATGCCATGTGGGTGTCAGCGATGGTCGGCGGGCTGTGCGCCTTTCTCTCCTGCTATTTAATGCTCAAAGGCTGGTCGCTGATTGGCGATGCGCTCTCGCACTCTATCGTCCCCGGCGTGGCGGGGGCGTATATGCTGGGATTGCCCTTCTCGCTCGGCGCGTTTCTCTCCGGGGGACTTGCCGCTGGCTGTATGCTGTTTCTCAACCAGCGATCGCGTCTGAAAGAAGATGCCATTATTGGTCTGATCTTCTCATCGTTCTTTGGCATCGGGCTGTTTATGGTTTCGCTCAATCCGATGTCCGTCAACATTCAGACCATTATTCTGGGCAACGTGTTGGCCATCGCGCCGGAAGATATTGTGCAACTCGCCATTATCGGCGCCGTTTCTCTGACGATCCTTCTATTGAAATGGAAGGATCTGATGGTAACCTTTTTCGATGAAAATCATGCCCGTTCCATTGGGCTCAATCCGGGTCGCTTAAAGTTATTGTTCTTCACGCTGCTCTCCGTCTCCACCGTCGCGGCGCTGCAAACGGTCGGCGCGTTTCTGGTTATCTGCCTGGTGGTGACACCCGGCGCAACCGCCTGGCTGTTGACGGACCGTTTCCCTCGCCTGCTCGTCATCGCCGTGGCTATCGGCAGCCTGACCAGCTTTTTTGGCGCCTGGCTCAGCTATTGGTTGGATGGCGCGACGGGCGGCATTATCGTCGTCCTGCAAACCCTGCTGTTCCTGACCGCGTTTGTCTTCGCGCCGAAACATGGCCTGCTGGCAAACCGTCGCCGCGCGCGAATGAACAAGGAGTCCTCATGTTCTTAACCACGTTGCTGGAACCCTTCCAGTTCGACTTTATGCGCAATGCGCTGGCCGTCTCCGCCATTGTCGCTGTGCCCTGCGCACTGCTTTCGGTATTCCTGGTATTGAAAGGCTGGGCGCTGATGGGCGATGCGATGAGTCATGCGGTTTTTCCGGGGATCGTCCTTGCCTGGATGGCCGGCATTCCTCTGGCTATCGGCGCGTTCATCGCCGGATTGTTCTGCGCCGTTGCGACAGGTTATCTCGACGACAACAGCCGTATTAAGCGCGACACCATCATGGGGATTGTCTTTTCCGGCATGTTTGGCGCGGGGCTGGTGCTGTATGTTTCTATCCAGTCGGACGTTCATCTGGACCACATTCTGTTTGGCGACATGCTGGGCGTTTCGCTGACCGATATTTTGCAAACCGCGCTGATTGCGCTGGGGATAGCGCTGGTTATCGGTCTGAAATGGAAGGATTTATTGCTGCATGCGTTTGACCCGAATCAGGCCAGAGCCAGCGGCCTGAACACCACGTTGCTGCATTACGGGCTGCTGTGCATGATCGCCTTGACCATTGTCGCCACGCTAAAATCCGTGGGCATCATTTTGTCGATATCTCTGCTGATTGCCCCAGGCGCGATAGCCATTTTACTCACCCGCCGTTTCGCCCAGGCGCTGATGCTGGCCACCGTGCTTTCGGTCATCACCTCATTTCTGGGCGTTTATCTGTCATTTTTTATCGACAGCGCCCCCGCCCCCACCATCGTCGTGTTATTCACGGTGATTTTTATCATGGCCTTTATATATACAACGATGCGAGACCGGCGCTCTGAAACGTTGCTCGTGAGAAAAAATAACGGTTAAATACCGTTCAATTATCGAAGCAAAATGGCATTCGGTATATTAACTACATGGCACGGAAGAATAACCGGGCCATGTTTGAAACATGATTATAAAAATGTGTCCTCAGGTGCCCTGTCAAACAATTCACCTGCCATTCTGGCAATACGTTCGTGTTGGACAAGTTTGTCCTTCCACTCCTGAGGAATACCGGAATAACCGTACAACGCGCCGGCTATTTGTCCCGCCGTCGCCGCCACGCTATCGGCATCATCGGCAAGATTGGCCGCCAGGAGAATCGCATCCCGGAAATTATCCGTATTCCATACGGCCCACATTGCGGCTTCAAGGGTATCAATAACATAGCCACTAGAGCGAATCTGGTTGCGCGTTTTATGCTTGTATTCACCCGCATTGATGATCATTACACGTGCGCATAGAGGAAAAACATGGGGCGAAAAAGTCTTTTCTTTTTCATAACCATTAATTAAGTAATGCAAGATCAATCCCAGAAACTGACACGAATTAATAGATTCAACTGCACCATGAGTAGCCCGACTCTGTGCCTGAGATTCAAAATAAATCGCGCGCAAAGATTTTCTGCGAAAGATCGATACCGGGGCTTGACGAATAACCCCCGCATTGCCAGCAGTGTTTTTCTCAGTATTACCGCACCAGGATGGTCCGATACGAATATACTGTTCCAGAGCAAAACGCGTTGCATTCCCAATATCAAAACAACGCCCGTTACTGCTGTTTTCGCCTGTTTGATACCATCTCACGAGAAATTTTCTCAGAACATCAGTATGCATTCTATTTTCAGAAAGATAAGTTTCCGCGAGGCACAATGCCATTGACGTATCATCAGTCCATTCACCAGGTTTTAATTGAAAAGGTCCACCGCCGAGCATATCATTTATATATTCGCTATCCCTTTGTTTAAATTCGAGGGTAGTCCCAACAGCATCCCCAACAGCCAGACCCACTAATGCCCCAATCGCTTTATCACGTGAAATAGCTTCAGTTGTGATTAAAGGTAATGTTTCATCCCATGCCTGAAATGAAGTAGCATCATCGACACCATTACCCCGTATACCCTTACGGACATTTACTGGCATAAAGTTACGGTAGCGATCGGCATAATGATTAATCACTGAATCTTCAGTATGAAGATCGATCATGGTATTTCCCTTAATTCTATATTTGTTATCCCAAATTCATCTGACCTGTTGATAACATCAAATGTAGTATTCGGCTTAAAGAGCACTTCAGTTTCGGTTGCATTAAATTCTGATAAGAAATCAATTTTCCTACCCGAAATACCTTCAATGCGCATTTGGATAGGTCCGCTGAACCCTTGGTTAATATCAGTACTAACAAAGGCGGGATCGATAACCGTTTTACCTGGAACATAAGCATCCAAAATATTTGAAGGTAAACTATTCATACCGCGGAATGTCTCTCCTCTATAAGCCGGAAGCTGGTCCAGACCATCATTTATATGCTGAGTAAATACTTCCATTTCATTACGTAGCTATCCCCTTGCAATCTCTAATCGCCAATTAAAACAGTAACACACCAGGTAATAATTATCCCATCCCGTTCTACTTAATACCAGGTGTCATTAATGTATAAATATACATTTGATAAAAAACTCTTATCTTTTCGACAGCAGTGATAACTCATCCCGTACAGTGATAGACCGCTCTCCTAAATTCATTATTTCTCAACAGACTTTATTGCACATTGAGGAAAACTGTATTTTTATCTACATCCATGTTATCACCTCACTCATCACTCTTACTTAAGCCATAGACCTGAAAATATAAGAACGCAACCAAAGGAAACTAAACCTTTTACTATGATAAGTAAGCCTGGTGCAACGATCCCCGACAGGGATGATACTTGTTCATATTTTTCAGGGTTGTACGTTTTATGCCCCTTCATAATCCCGGAAAAAATAGTACAAAGAAGAACCACTGCAACTTTTAAACCCCAAATGCACAAAAATGACATTGAAAAAACAACAGAATAATGTTTAGCCATTACAATTGAAAAAATTGAAAATGATTGCGCCAACCATTTAAATGAAAAGCTAACAATAACAGTTGCAGCCAGTACGACGACAAGCATTAAGCCCGTAGTAATCCACTGTTTTTTAGAGAAGCGATCGTTCCCATTCCAGATAAGTACCAAGGTCAGAACTAAAAATAAAATACAGAAAAACAAATTCATCACATTATTCCTTATTGATACATTTTAATCTCCTATCAGAACTGTAACACGACCCGTTTTAATCATACCATCTCCGCCAGGAGCAGGGATCAGGTTCTTATCAGTCTCTTAATATAATCAGCCTTTCCGGTTACTCTTACTTACTGGCATTAAACACAAAGAAACTGTCCACTTCATGCTGGAGATCGGCCTGATGGGCAGCCCCTGGGGGATCGATAGCATTGCTGCCACCGTTCGGGTTTAAATGCAGTTCGCCAGAAAGCGTATTAATTTGCGCCTGCTGTTTCGCGGTGAAATTGAAGTTATTACCGATAATATTAACGCTGCCATCTTTCGATAATTCAATCGCGCTTTCACCACACTCCAGCCGCAAGGTATTGCCCGCAGAAAGCGTATAGTTGTTCACGGCTTTATCGCTTCGACTTTTTCCTGCCAGACAAATGATATCCCCTTTGATCCCTGCCTGCTGATCTTTGGCTACCCGCAGGGTTTCATTTTCCCCCACATATTGGGTACGGTTTTTTTCTGTCGAATGGGATTCATCATTTTTAACGTTAATGTCCAGATTACGCTCGGCCTGGATCCACACCTGTTCCTCACCCGCCTTATCCTCAAAACGCAAGGCGTTGGCGTTGTCCGCCGCGCCGTCCTTGCTCCGGCTCATGAACCCCATCTGGGTGGCTGCTGCCGGTAGCGCCCACGGCGGCATGCTCGCTTCGTTGTACACGCGACCGGTGATAATCGGGCGGTCCGGATCGCCGTTGATAAAGTCCACCACCACTTCATCACCCACACGCGGAATTTGTACCCCACCGTACCCCTGACCCGCCCAGGCGCTGGAGACTCGCACCCAGCAGGAACTGGTGTCATCGCCTTTCGCGAGGCGGTCCCAGTGGAATTTCACCTTCACCCGGCCGTATTTGTCCGTCCAGATACTCTCCCCCTGTGGCCCCACCACCTTTGCCGTCTGCGGGCCATAGGTGCGCGGCCACGCCGTGGTCTGCGCCGGTCGATACGCCACCGACGACGGGATAACGGTGAAGTCGGTGCGGTGAATAGTTTCCCCCTCTCCGCTCGCGTAGCGGTTCTCTTCAAAGTGGTAACTCGCCGCCGTGGTCAGATACTCACCGTTATCACTGAAAAACGGCGCGTTGCTCAGGGTAAACGTGTGCCCAGGCGCGATGCCAGCGGCCGTCGCCGTGGCCTGTATCTGCTGGTGTTCCACCTGCCAGCGCTCCTGACGGATACGGGCGTAGAACTCGGCGTGACCGTGATCCACAAAACGCCCCGGCCAGTCGTACACGTCAATGCTGCCAGGCTGGGGTGAGGCCGGGTTCTGCTGCGCCTGGAACAGCCACGCGTTCGGTTTGCGGAAGTCGTAGTCGTCCAGGCTGTAAATCCCCGGCGTCACGCTGTCCTCCAGCGCCCACTGGCTGATACCTTCTTCGTCTGTGCTGCCACCCGACGGCGTCTGATGGTAGGGAATAATCTCATAACCACTGAACGGCAGATGTTGCGTCGCAGCGTCGGTGAGCACCAGGGTGTGTTTGTCCGCCTCGTGGCGGAAGTGGAAAGCAATCCCCTCCAGCTCCATCAGGCGGCTGATAAAGTCCAGACTCGACTCCTGATACTGCACGCAGTAGTCCCATACCCGATAGCTGCCGGTCAGTTTATCTTCTACATTGACCTGATGTTCCCCCAGCAGCGTCTTAACAATCTGCGGTACCGTCTGGCCCTGGAAGATACGCAGGTTACGGTCACGCTTCATCGGCCACAGATCCGGCTCCACCGTCAGCTGGTAGACCGCGTAGCGGGTTCCCGTCAGCTCCACGGCGCTGACCGCCACCCGCGTCACCTTGCCGTTGATGTAGCGCGGCGTGAGCAGGCTCTGCGTTGGGAGTGTCACCGTCACTGGTTGTCCAAGCAGTTTACTGCGGTCAATGCGCGCGTCCGTGCCAAGCAGTGTCAGCGTCAGGGCAAACGATTCAGACATCGCCTCGCGGCCGGACAGTTTCCAGAACAGCAGCCCCTCAACCGGGAGCTGGACGGTAATTCGGTTAAGCATAATGTTTATTCCGTAATTGTTTTATGCTGAGAGAGAGTGATAACGAGGAGGTGATTTCTGACAATGTCATTCAAGGCATTCGCCTGTTATCGCCCAATTATTTACAATATCTTTTTTGCTTTTTATCTATTTATGTCCCTGGGTTTTGCTCATGCGGAAGGTTATTTTTACGCCTTACGCCGTTTGTAATAACTATATAATCTGCATTTGGTAAATGCGGCTAGCCTCTATGGGGAATAAGTTAACATCCGTTTTCATAAAACCGTTTTAACTCAGACCCTGGTGGCAAACCAGATCCCATAGAACACAAGTATACAGCCAAACGATCCCAGACATTTTACCAACAACAGTAAACCAGGGCCGTACCTATTAACCAGCGATAATAAAACCGAATAGTTTTTAGCAGTATTATAGTTTTTATGAAAACACATGACTGTATCAAATATAGTACAAAGCATAACAACAGAAAACTTAGAAAATAATATTGCCATAAATGAAGTGGGTATAATTGCGATTATCAACCGCCCGGTATCCTTAGTTATTAAAGGGATATGTTTTGTTATTCCCACCAGGAAAAATACCAGTACAAACGTGCCAATCAGCACCGCGATAAATTTTATCAAAAAAGCGTACCACTCTTTTTTTGTAAAGTGGTCCTTCCCATTCCAGATATAAATTAAAGTGATTGCAACAAATAGAGAAAAGCCCATCCACTTCATTCCACCACCTCCACAATTCATTAATCACCAAACAAAAAACCATTCTCCCGGCCTTAACAACGCCTTCACTACAAAATATAAAATTCATTTATTTGATTTAATCACATATATAAGGGAATAAATTTTCACAACTTCAGATGTAGCGAACAAAAAAATATTAAAAAACATACTTGCAGGTTCTGACAATCCCGCCATTAATGGAAAGACCGAAATCGAACATCGAAGTGAAGTAAAACGAAGCACTTCTTGAATAAATGCAAACCGGACTGCATAACGGTTTTGTGTAAAAAAAAGCCAGGCAGAAATGAACAGTGATACGAATAAGATCACATCAAGAGCAAAAAGCAGTGTAACAATGGTGTTGTAGATACCGTTTCCTGTAACGGTCCCAGTATCACTTATACGACTGAAAGACAAAATATCTGAAATTAGCGGGATCCCACCTTGCCACAGCACATGAACGCAATATATCAAAATAGCCAGCGCATCCATGCCTCCCCAAAAATAAAAAACTTTCGTTTTTAGCTTCATATTATTTCACTGACTCAGGCGGCCATTTCCCTCCACGCTGGATCAGCGTCTCTTTTATTTTGGTCAGCGTTTGATATTGTTCGCTACCTTCTTTTGCGCTATCCAGCAGGCGTTGAAGCAGGCTTCCCATCGTCAAGCCACCGTGGCCTCGAATCTCAGCATCGGCTCCGCGTTCAAGCAATAACAACACATGATCGTATTTGCCAAAATTTAGCGCCTCAATGAGAAGCGTATTACCTAACGAGTCAGTGATATTGATATTGGCTCCCATATCGAGCATCGCCGCCAGAGTCTCGGTATTTTTGGCCTTGATCGTTTCAAAAATGATGGGCTCTTTATACGTTTTATCTTTCGCATCTGGCGATAAACCGCCGTCAAGCAACGCCTTAATCCAGTCACCGCTGTCAGCTTTTAAAACGTATTCCGCCGGACTGCTTTTTCCCGCTGGGCGCGGCTGGAGCGGATCGGCACCTGCCTTAACCAGTACGGTCATCATCTTTAATTGTGTGGGCGTTTTCTTATCGTAGATCGCATTCATGATGGCCCAGAACAGGAGCGTCATATCCTCTTTCCCGGGTTTGTTTAAATCAATTTCTGAAGCCAGTTTAACAACGTCATCGACGTCACCGTGTTCAATCGCATTGGCTAATGTGAGTTGCTGGCCGCTAAAGTAATCCTGCGGATTTAAATCCATATCTTGTTTACACCCCTGAATCATGAACGTAAAACACAGTGCGAAGCAGCCTACTAAAAACGTTTTCACAAGCGACTCCTGATGATTGAGATGTCCTCGTCCTTCTGCTGCTCGATACAGTTAATTGCCTGATCGATCCCATGGCGGTCCAGTGCGCTTCCGGTCCCGCCCGGAAGATCGTGTGCAATCCCGGCCGCGTTAGGGCTGAGGGCAGAGATCTCTTCTTTGAGAATTAATGCCGGTACATGTCCCTTCACCGTTTTTAAATCTTCCCAAAGATTCACTTCCTGAATTTTGGTCAGCAGTTCACCTTCAACACGGTAGGCCTGAATATTGTCCGTGCTTCCCAGCACACTCCCGCCATATTGTTCAACCGTGTCACTGTTAAGCCCCGCAGCGTTGAATGTCCAACCCGCTTTACCACTGGCCATTGACGTTGCAGATGCGAGCCCGCCGCCGAGCGAATGTCCGGCGATATCGATGTTTTGGCCCGAGCTCGCCAAAATATTCCCCATGCCTACTGCATTTCGATAATAGGCAGACTCCATCCCCATGCCCTGTGCGCCATTGTTTGCCCAGTCAGCGCCGTTTTTAACCGGAGCCAATTCCCCTTTGCTCAATAGCGAAGAGACGTTGTCTTTTAATGACGCAAGTCCGGGTTCTCGTGATCCCCTGAACACCAGCGTAGGATTCATATCATTGCCAAAGACGTCAGGATCAGGCTGATAGACACGCGCCAGAAAATCCGGTGACGTTTCATTGTCGTAAAGCATTTTGCTTTTAAGACCAAATTTATTCAGTAACGCACTGTCATTACTAATATCTTTCCACCCTTCCGGCACGTTCGGCGTCGCTTCTAACGGATTAACGGTCTTGTAAACATTCCCCGCGAGCTTCGCTTTTTCCACGGCGATATTATTGGCCGCCAGCCGTTTAGCCGCGATTTGCGCATCCGGGTACAGGCTATTACTGCCCTTAGCGATAAGATCCTTACGCGCCTGCCAGCGTTGTGCCTTCGTCATCTCCTGCAACTGTGCGGCATAGGTTTTGCCCTCTTTGCCCGGCGTCGGTTGGTCCGGCACCTGCGCCGTTTTGGCTTTCACGACCTGCGTTGGCAGCACCGTAGGCTCAGGGCGGGAACCATAGGTTCTCACCATGGTTTCGTATCGGTCGACGATAGTGCTCACCGGATACCAGCCCAGTCCGGTGAGCGAGGCAGGCTGAAGCCTGCCTTTTTCATTGATATAAAAAACTTCCGTCACCGACGACCAGTTACGATGACTTTCATCAATCGCGACGACCCTGCCCATGTCTAAATCCTGCACGATCAGCGTGCGGGTATTTCGCCCCGACTGATACGGATTCGCCCCGGTTATTGAGTGGAGGAGATCGTAGCGCGTGAACAGCGAGCGTAACGAATTATCCGGTACCGACATAATCCACTGTCCGGCAACGGACGGGCGGATGATTTTTGCAAATAACGCGGGCGATACATTCTCGTTAAAAAGGTAGATAAATTTGATGTTGTACATGCGCTCCGTCCTGTAACCAGCTTCGTTTACGGGTTCACCAGCCAGGTGCCAGGTTTCGCGATGTCGAGGATTTGGGCCCGCGTCTTACCGCTTCCCTGCAATTCAATTGTGAATTGTCCTGCCGGGAGTTTGAGAGAGGCATAGCCGTTCGTTGCCGGACGCAGCGCTTTACGCTCGCCGTTTACCCGCAGGTTTTCCCCCTCCAGCATACGGATATAGATCAACGCGACAGGGCTGGCTTCTACTACTGGCGACGAACTGGAGTCCGCAGTGGCAGGCGGCTGAACCTGCGCGGTGGTGGTTTGCTGAGCCGCGACCGGTTCGCTGGTGGCGGTCGCTGTCGGCGTTTCAGCCGGACGGACTTCCGCGGTCTGATTTTCCGTCTCGTGACCGCCGCTAAACAGCATCGCCCCCGTCACAATCCCCACGAGTACGCCTGCGGCGCCAATCACCGGGATCCTGTAACGTCGCCAGTCAAACGCCGTGGTCGATACGCTTTTCTCTTCGACCGGCACCAGCATGGTGCCCGGTTTTTTTGCGCTCAGCACATCATCGATACCCGCGACCGGCATCTCAATAAGCGCGGCAAATTCATCGATAGACTGCGGTCTGTCTTCCATGCGCAGCGCCAGCGCGCGGTCAATAGCCTGCAACAGCGACAGCGAGTATCCCTGTGGCTGCAATTCCACCAGCGGCTTACAGGTATCCTGAATCGAACGCACCACGCTGACCGGCGGCGGTGAGCCCACGATCAGGGTGCGCAAGACGGCGCCGAGAGCGTAAATATCGGTCCACGGCCCCTGCTCGCTTTCGTTATCGTCGGTGTACTGCTCGATCGGCGCAAAACCGGGGCGCAACATGGTTTCCGTCTCGTCGGAGAGATTGCCAATGGTGCGGCGCGCCGAGCCAAAATCGAGCAGCACCGGCAGACCGTTCTCCTGGATCTGAATGTTATCCAGCGAGATATCACGGTGAAGATAGCCCTCGTCGTGGATAGTCTTGATCGCCCCAAACAGCATCGGCAGCATGCGACGGATCCAGGCTTCGTTAATCTGCTCCGGCTTCTCCTCGCGCAAGCGCGAGAGCGTGGTGCCGCTGTAGAACAGCGTGCCCATATACGCGGTGTCGTTCTGCACCCAGAATCGCAGCACGTGCAGCAAGTTGGGATGATTGAAGCGCGCCAGCAAACGGGCTTCCTGAATAAAGCTGTTCAGGCCCGCAGAAAACGCTTTGCTAAATCGCTCGCTGCGCAGCACCAGCGTCATATCATCGCCGCGCAACGCCAGGGAGGCGGGCATAAACTCTTTGATCGCAATAGTGCGTTCGAGCTGATGGTCCCAGGCGCGATAAACGATGCCGAATCCCCCACCGCCAATTACTTCTTTAATTTCAAACTCATTGAAACGGTACCCGACAGGGAGCGCATTGGGGACAGTCCGATTGTTATCATTATCCGTCATCTTTAACAGTTCTCTTGATGATTGCGTTACGCGGCAAACTGACAGTGAAACTCGCCGTGCTCACAGGCGACGTGCAAACGTCGGTACTGCGCGTCGCTGCGGCTGGCGGTAAGTAAAATCTGGCTCATCTGGGGCAGTAAGGTGTTGGTCAAAATAGCGTCCACCATACGTCCGCCGGACTCCACCTCGGTACAGCGCTGAACAATCTGTTCCACGACGCTGTCGTCAAACGTCGAGAGGATAGTGTGATTCTCTTCGAGGCGACGCTGGATGCGTCGAAGTTGCAGGCGAACAATCTGCCCCAGCATCTCGTCGCTGAGCGGGTAATACGGCACCACCAGCAGACGTCCCAGCAGCGCAGGCGGAAACACCTGCAGCAGCGGCTGGCGCAGTGCAGCGCCGAGCGCGTCCGGCTCCGGCATCAGTTCGGGATCGGCGCACATGGCGCCTATCAGATCGGTGCCGACGTTGGAAGTGAGAATAATTATGGTGTTGCGAAAATCGATGTGTCGCCCTTCGCCGTCTTCCATCCAGCCCTTGTCGAAGACCTGGAAGAAAATCTCATGCACGTCCGGATGCGCTTTTTCAATTTCATCCAGCAGCACGACGCTGTAAGGACGACGGCGTACGGCTTCGGTTAACACGCCGCCTTCGCCATAACCCACATAACCCGGAGGCGCACCTTTTAAGGTAGAGACGGTGTGCGCCTCCTGGAATTCGCTCATGTTGATGGTGATGACATTCTGTTCACCGCCATACAGCGACTCCGCCAGTGCCAGCGCGGTTTCCGTTTTCCCCACGCCGGACGGGCCGCAGAGCATAAATACGCCGACCGGTTTGTTCGGATCGTCAAGCTTCGCCCGCGAGGTTTTGACGCGACGGGCAATCAGGTCAAGACCGTGGCGCTGTCCAATCACCCGCTGATTCAGCGTGTCGGCCAGGTTCAGCACCGCGTCGATTTCATTTTTCACCATCCGGCCAAGCGGGATGCCGGTCCAGTCAGACACCACCGCCGCTACCACGTTTTCATCCACCGCCGCGAACAGCAGCGGCGCATCGCCCTGTAACGTTTTCAGCGCCTGCTGCTGCTGGGCAAGCTGGCTGCGCAGTTCAGTCGTCTCGCCATCCCCGGCGGCAAATAACGCGGCGCGCAGGCCAACGATCTCGCTGACCAGGCTGCGTTCTTCATGCCAGCGACGGGTCAGAACGTCGCGCTGCGCTTCGTAGTCATCGCGCGCCGCTTTTAACGCGGCGACGCGTTCAGGCTCGCCCGCGCCGACGCGCGCTTCGCGCGCTGCAATCTCCATTTCCACCTCCAGTGCGGCAAGGTGTCGCAGGCAGTCTTCAAGCTGAGGCGGCGGCGCGCTCTGGCTGACCGCCACGCGGGCGCAGGCGGTATCGAGCAGGGCGACCGCTTTATCCGGCAACTGACGCGCCGGAATGTAGCGGTGTGAGAGCTTCACCGCTGCGCTGACCGCTTCATCAAGAAGTAATACCTGATGATGGGTCTCCAGCGGCGACACGGTACTGCGCAGCATCAGGACGGCTTTCGCCTCGTCCGGCTCGTGCACCTGCACCGTCTGGAAGCGGCGGGTCAGCGCCGGATCTTTCTCAATGTACTTTTTGTATTCCGCCCAGGTGGTGGCGCCAATGGTGCGCAGTTGCCCACGCGCCAGCGCAGGTTTCAGCAGGTTAGCGGCGTCGCCGGTTCCCTGCTGCCCGCCGGCGCCAATCAGGGTGTGGATCTCATCGATAAATAGGATGATCGGCGTCGCGCTCGACTGCACTTCATTGATCAATGCCTGGAGTCGGGCTTCAAATTCGCCTTTCATCCCTGCCCCCGCCTGCAGCATGCCGATATCCAGCAGCCACAGCTGGATGTTTTGCAACGGCTCCGGCACGTCGCCTTCGGCGATACGCCGCGCCAGCCCTTCGACCACCGCCGTTTTACCGACCCCGGCTTCCCCGGTCAGTAGCGGATTGTTCTGCCGGCGGCGCATTAAAATATCGACCATCTGGCGGATCTCTTCATCACGCCCAACCACCGGGTCGATTTTGCCTTCCCTGGCCCGCGACGTCAGATCCTGCCCATACTGGGCCAGGGTCCCCTGGGCGGCAGGCACCGTACCAGCTGGCGCATCAATAGCGGCCGCCGCCTGTTGCGCCTCTTTACTCTGCGCACAAATAGTGTCGAACTGCGCGATCAACACCTCAACGTTGAGACGGCCAAACTGGGCAGAGATGCTCTTCAGCACGTTCGCCAGATTCCAGGTTTTCAGTATGCCGATCAGCAGATGCCCACCACGAATACGGCTGACGCCGAATTTCAACGAGCCATACACCCAGGCGCGTTCAACGGCGCTATCGATATGCTCGGAGAGATCAGAGACCGAGCTTGCCCCGCGCGGCAGCGCATCCAGCGCGGCGACAATATCCCGCGTCAGCTGTTGTTCATCGAGTGAAAAGTGGCGGATCACCTGCTGCAAATCGCCATCCTGCTGTTGCATCAGTTGATGCAGCCAGTGCACCAGCTCAACGTAAGGGTTGCCGCGCAGCTTGCAGAACGCGGTAGCGCTTTCCAGAGAGGTAAATAACAGCGTGTCCAGTTTGCCGAAAAGAACGGCACGGCTGATTTCTGACATGTTCGGTTCCGTTGATAACAATGTTGTAGAAGAAACTACCGCTTTGCGGGATAGAGCAGATCGCCACGCGGTATGGGCTCAGGCTGAATACCCAGCCAGGTGTTGTAGC
Source organism: Citrobacter sp. R56 (assembly GCF_016811995.1). Lineage (GTDB taxonomy): Bacteria > Pseudomonadota > Gammaproteobacteria > Enterobacterales > Enterobacteriaceae > Citrobacter_D > Citrobacter_D enshiensis. Next base: position 998,096 of record NZ_CP069159.1, on the reverse strand, counting down.
CTAACCGCCCGTCGCGACCGAGGGTGGCACCCTGCACCGCCTCAGCACGCAGTATCACGCGCGTTTCCCATTCATATTCCAGGCCAGCGTACTGGCGAACCCAGTCGCGCAATGCCGTCACCTGGGCCGTACCGGGCAGGAAGTGGTTGTACTCTTGTGCGCTCAGTGGACCTATCTCGAGACGAAACTTGTGCTGCACGTCGCGTACCGCAATCCCGAGAAATGCAGACTCGCCCATGCGCGGCAGGCGACGCCCTTCGCCCAGTTGCGCCTGTTCACGCCGGGTAAGCGGCATCCACTGCGGCACATTGCTGACCAGCTTCACCGGAACCTTGAAATAGTCGCGCAGGATTTTCTCCAGCCCTTCCGGATCGCGTCCGTGGCGGGTCAGGTGCCCGGCGTGGGTAAAGCGGGCGTGCGGACTGAGGCTGCCTTTTTCCATCTGGCCGGGCTGCCCCATACCGATCAGCGAAGCCAGATAGCCCTCAAAGCGTCTGTTGTCGGCGCGGTCGAGCGAGACGGCAGGCTGCGCATCCGCCCAGGCGCGATAAAACAGCAGCGTCAGGCGGTGGTGAAACAGGTCGGCAAATGCGCTAAGGCTATCGTCCTGATGATGATGAATACGCTCACGGGCATATTCCGTCATATGAACCGGCAGCGGCCCGTTGGGGCCAAACAGGCCGAAGCTCAGGATCGAGACCTCATGCAGGCCTTGATCTTCGCGCTGGCGCACGTGCGCGACCGTCGAGGGCGCAAACCCCATTGACGGCTGCTGACCAATACGTAACGGCTCAAATTTGGGCAGCGGCGCACGTCCCAGCGGGTAACGTTCTCCACCCTGCGCATCAATACGGCGTAACAGTTGAAACAGATCGTAGCGCCACGGTGTCTCCCTGACGTCGCGCCAGAACGCCTCCGGCAGCGGCGTCAGACGATGCACGCGCAGCGGTGCGGGGATCACATCGCTCATATCAGCGCCCTTTTCCCCATTCGCGGCGCCCAGTAACCAATCTCACCGCGCTGCTGGCTTTTCAGAGTGAACTCCGTGAAGCTGTTGATGGAGACCAGGCGGGCAAACAGGCGCTCCAGCACGCTGCCGAAAAGCCACGGACTGGCCCCGGAAAAGGCGCGTTCGTCCACCGTCAGCGTAATGCCGATCCCGCGGGCGAACACCACCGGGCCGGGTTCCGGCACGCGACGGTGTACCGGCTCCAGCACGCAGTGGCGAACACCGTCCACCTGGCGCGCAACCGGCGTTTCCGCCAGGTTTGCATAAAGACCTAACAGCTGACGCAGCGCCGCCGCGCCCTCTTCGTTTTCGCTGTCCATCAGGCTGAGGTAGTTCATCTGTAGCTGGCTGATGAGTCGCCAGGTGCTAAACCCTTCCGCCAGCGCCGGGCGCGGCGGCGTCGGACCGTTTCGCAGGTTCAGGGATTTGACCGGCATGGAGTCAGCCATGATGAATTGCCCCAGCTCCTGCTGCAGCATCAGGGGTAAATCGCGGCTGGTGCACAGGACGTCAGCGGAGATATAGCGCAGGGCGTCCTGCCACGGCGCGTGCCGCTCGTCCACCAGCGAGACAAACACTTCAGAGCCGACATAGCCGGTACGCGTGCCGTAGCGCAGGGCATGCTCAGAGAGTACGCGCTGTTCGCGGCGCAGGGAAAAATAGGCGCCGTAGTTGCCCGCGTCCTGGCTCCAGGTGCTCCAGAACGGACGAAACGTCTGGTCGTCACGCTGACCGTCGGCGCTGCCGTAAATCGCCTTTACCGCGTAGATTTCATAATCCAGCGGGCGGATGTTATCCACCACCAGATGGTATTCGTGCTGGCCTTCGCTGAGCTTCTGGCGCGCTGCCACTTTGGGGAACAGGTTGATGACCGGGGTGCAGTGCATAGCCAGATGGCTGGCATCAACCACCCGCTCCAGTTGCTCATCGGTTTTCCCCAGCAGAATGAAAATATCAAAGGCTTTTTCGCTTTCGCAGCGTTGAATCAGCTTGCCTATCCCGCTCAGGCTAATGAACCGGAAACGCGCCGGAAACGCGAAATACTCCTGCAATAGGCGATACCCGTCAAAGTTGCGCAGATCGTCCGGGAGCAGCGCCTGTTCCGGCTCAAAGCCTTCCTGGCGCAGGCCGTCTGGCGGGAGTACCTGGCGCAATGGCTGCTCACTCAGGGTCTGGCAGACGATGCCGACATGATGCTCCATCACCAGTTCCAGCAGCTTCAGCGCCTCAATGTCCGGGCCGCTGAGGAAAAACGCCAGTCGGTCAAAATCGAGGTGTCCGAGGTTTTGCGGGCCATCGCAGGCGATGCGAATACGCAATGCGCTACAGGCACCGCGCTGGCTCAGGCCAAGTTGCGCCAGCGGCAGATCGGCGGGAATACCGCCCAGCGCCACTTTCTCTATTTTCAGCGGCAGCAGATTGACCTCATGGGCGGTGGTATAGCTGCACGTTACGCCGTTTTTTTTCAGCGCCAGGCTATCCATCATGGTGCCGCGTGGAACCAGAAAACCGTTGCTCAGATCGCCACGACTGCTGTCGGGCTGTAGCTCTGCAATCGCCATTGACGGCGTGGGGGCCAGGTAATTCGGCGCGATCATCTCCAGCATACGCTGGGAAAAGCGTGGAAATTCCGCGTCCATTTTCAGTTGCACGCGCGAGGTCAGAAAGGCGAAGCCTTCCATCAGCCGCTCGATGTAAGGGTCCGCCACGTCAATGCCGCGCATGCCCAACCGACCCGCGACTTTCGGGTAACGTTCGGCAAACTCCGCCCCCATCTCGCGCAGGTAGGCCAGTTCGCGGTTGTAATACTCGAGCAGTTTACTTTCCATGATTACCCCGCGTCTTTGAGTTCAAAATGGCCGTTTTCCAGATCGACATCTGTGCGAAACAGAAACTCCAGCGGATACGGCACACACCACAGTCGCCCTTTTATCTCGATCGATAAAACGTTATGCAGATCCAGCGAGGAGGTGTCAGAGACACAGCGCACCTGTAGCCCCTGGGGCAAAATACGCGGCTCGAAGTGAATGATGGCTTCTGTCAGCTTGCGCTGGATATCGTGCCATTCAATATCCGACATCCGCTTGCCCGCCAGCGGGGCGACGCCAAAGTTCACGACGGAACGACTCACCTGCGGCAACGCGCTCAGGTTGTATGACGAGTCGTGATTGATGGTGTTAAACAGCCACTGCAAATCCCGTAGCACATGGCGACGCAGCGCGGCATGGGTAATCAGGTTGCTGTTGGCCGACTCGCGTTTTTGCTCCGGCGCGTTATCCGTCAGGCGATCCAACAGCGAGGGCTGCATTTTGTCGCGCGCGCCGACGTTTTCCTGCCCGCTACGGGCACGCCAGCCGCTACGCAGCAGATCGCCTTCACCTGCGGGATTACTCATTTGCCGCGTCCGGGGCAAACGTCACGAGGCTCAGCGAAAGCAGCGGATTTTCGCTTTGCTCGCTCAGCCAGGCTTTCTGCCCCTGCCCCAGATAAAGCAGGCCGTCGTTATCCAGCGGTCGCCATTCGGTGGTGCGTGCCAGCTTGACGGCGTCTGCCGCCTCATTGGCAAAAGGATAACGCGCAGGGATCTGGCAGACCTGTTCGCTGCCGTCGGTCAGGCATACCAGCGCGTGGCGCCAGACCAGATCCGTGACGCTGGCGGGCGCCTGAAATTGGATCTTCGCAATGGCGCTAAACGGTAGCCAGAAATAGCGGCCGTTGACGATGGTTTCGCACACGGGACCCAACCGGGCATCGCCGTCCATCAGCCATTCGAAGTCCTGCATCTCTTCATTGTCGAACGCAAGCTGACCCGCGCTCGCCTGTGCCTGTTCCAGCGCCGTCAGACGTAGCGCGTGGGCGTGTTCGCCGCTTTCCGTGAGCGCGGCGGCGAGCGTGGTCAGCCACGGCCACTGTGCGTGTGGCATTGCGGGAGCGGCCATACCTGCCAGTACCTGCGCACGCTGCTGTTCGCCCTGAATGGACTGTTCAAGCAGCGTCACGATGGGTTTCGCCTGAGGCTTCAGCGCCAGCCAGCTCTTAAGCTGGGTCAATGCGCGCGCCCAGTTTCCGCTTAGCGTTAAAAACTGCACGAAGGCGGCTCGCAGGTCGGCGTCTGCGGGTCGGGCTTTGATCTGTGATTCAAGGCGTAGCAGTGCGTCATTAAGCGACTCGCCCGCCAGATGTTGATAAAGCGTATTCATAGCCGCTCCTTAATTCGCCGCGCGCCAGGTGCCAATTGCGGGATCGCGCAGTTGAGGGCGCAGCGTGTCGATCAGGACAATATTGAGAGAAGTCCCTGGGGCAAGCCACGGACTCCAGGTCTGCCTGACCGCTTTAATACGCGCCTGCAGCTTCGCATCGTCGCTGGCCATCTCGCGGGAAATTTCTACCGCCACCGTGCCGTCTATCTTCCAGCCGCCCAGCGCCGGGTCGTAAGGCAGAAGCATCCAGCTCTGGTTGCTGTTTTGGGTGCTGAACACCATGCGTTCTTTATTAACGGAGGTGATCAGCGCCTTTTCCGGATCGACCTTCTCACTCAATCCCATCACCGGGAAACCGTGGATCCAGGTAACGGGCATCTCTTTTTTAGCCCCGTTACGGGTCTGAGAGATGACCGTATGACCACTCAGCCAGCTGCCGTTTTCACAACGGGTGGTGTCCGAGTCCGGAATAAACAGCGCTGGCGCAGAGGTACCGCCCTGCCAGAAAGTACGCAGATGACAGCCATCCTGTAGCGTAAATTCCTGCCACGGCGTGCGGTCTGCGGCAACCGAGTTCGATTCCGGGTTTAGCTCAGGCGGCACGAGTTCGACGCGGGCGGGGGTCGTCTTCTCTTGTTTGACCACCAATGCCCAGTCCTGCGCCTTGCTTGCCGTGCCCCGCGCCAGCGTGACGCCTGCGGGATCGTTCAGTTTCCACGTCAGCTTATCCAGCTTGCCGCACTGGTTTTTCAGCAACGCGCCAAGACGAGGGACAAAGTTTTCGAGGATAGCGACCTCTTTATTGCCGTTCGCCACAATACGCAACGCCACCTCTGACTTACACCAGCTCTGCGGCGTTTTGTCTTTAATGTCGTCGATCCAGATATCCAGCTTTTGCGCAGGCGACTGTACGATGCGGTAGTTTTCAGCCTGCGCGGTGGTAGCCACCGCCAGAAGCGCCAAACCCGATAGCCAAATTTTCATATCAATCCTTGTATGTCTAATCAGTTCCGCAGGGAAGAAATTGAGTTGCGTCAGAGAGCGTATGCAGCAAGGTGGTGTCCTGAGGACTTCCCATCCACACCGCAATCGCGGTGTAGTTATCCTGTGCATTGCCTTCCTGTTCGCCGTTCTTTTGAATAATTTGCTGCATTAATGTCAGCCACTCCTGCGGCGTATTAACCATGTGCAGCGACTGCTGCATTTGTTCTTCGCTGACGCCATGCCAGAAGCCATCGGTGCAGAGCAAAAAGGCATCGCCGTCTTCAACCGGCACCACGTCGCTGTAGCTGGCTTCCGGCCCGCCGTTCTCAATACCCAGCGCCAGATAAAGCAGATTACTGTTCAGGTTTTCCGTCTGATGACCGGCGTCTTTCATCTGCTGAATCAGGCTATGATCGGTCGTCACCTGCCACAGCCAGCCGCGGCGAAACAGGTACAGGCGGCTGTCCCCGGCGTGCGCCCAGTAAGCCAGACGATAATCTCTGTCGATAAACAGGCTGACCAGCGTCGTGCCCATCCGGTGATAATCCTGCACAGCCTGCTGTTCACTGAGAATGGTGCGGTTCGCCGTCTGTACGTAGTCACGGATATGCTGGGCGTTAAGATGTTTGTCGCCATCAAAGCGGGAGATAATGCTGTTACGGGCAAGCTCAGCGGCCATCTCGCCGCCGGGCAGTCCGGCGATGCCGTCACAGACGACAAAGCAGGCTGAACGTTCCCCAATGGTTTCTCCCGTCTGATCCTGGTTGCTGGCGCGCGTTCCCTGGCGGGAGAGAGAAGCCGTTGCGATCTTCATTTTTCTTCCGATCCACTCTGTGAGTCTTTGTACTGATTCACCTCCATGTCATAAGCATGAAGGAAGGCTTCGCCAAACAGGGTGTGGAAGTCATCTTCAATTTCACCGGCCGTCTCGCCATAGCTGCGGACAAAATAGTCCCACAGCGCCGCTTTACGGCTGCCAGGCAGCGCCAGGCGGGAGCTCACGCCATTCTGTTTTGCCTGCTCTTCAAGCTGCTCCGGGTTAAAGGATTGCAGCATGGCGGCAATAATGGCGCGTATACCGGAGATCATCCCCAGTTGATGCGCCTGCAAATCGATGAGCGCGTCACGCACCGATTTTGTCGGCGGCATAAAGCCCGGCATCGGGGTGCCGAACATCTGGATCAGCACCGTTTTACCGGAAGGCAGCAGCTTGAAGGGGTTGTTCGCATCGTCGAGCACCATCGTCATATCCGCTTTCACGCCGCGCTTAAGAATGGAACGCGATGAGAGCAGCGCTACTGTCCCCTGCGAGAACATGCCCAAGATTTGGCCAAGCTGGCGCATATTTTCACGGTCGAACTGCGGCACCGGCTGCATTTCACTCAGTCCCATACCTTCAAGCAACGCTTCCAGTAATTCGCCCTGCAGGACGTCGCCCTTCTCGGTGTTATGGGCGATGGCCGACGGTGACGCGGCGTTTTTTACCGGGTCGATACGCAGACGTCCTTTTGGCGGCTGGGCGTTACTGCGCGCGACGGCCTGTGGCGTCGGCATTGTGAACCCGGCGTAATCCTGACGTTCCGGTGCCTCCTCTTCAGCGCGCGGTTCCTCCTGCACGTCTGGCGTAAACAGCGGTGAATCCGCAAGCGCGTCCTCTTCCTGCTCCATGACGGGCTGCTCAGTAATAATTTCGTCAGGGTGCGTTAACGGCGCGCCGCCCATGAGCCCGAGCGGATCGTCATTGCGCGCTGCGGGTGCGCTGGCCGAGCCGCCAAAAAGCGCCAGCGGATCGAGTTCATCCAACGCCTCTTCTTTTGGCAATGTCGGTTTGTTGTCTTCTGGCGCCACCAGCGTGGTTGGCGTGACGTCGTTAAAGATGCTCTCAGTTTTAAACAGCGCTTCATCGCTAAACAGCGCATCGGTATTGACGTTTTTGCGCTCAAGCTGTGGATTGCTGTCACTGAACAGCGCCAGCGGATCGTCGGCATTGCGCTCCGGCTCGCTGGGCTGTGAGAACGGATCGTGAGATGCGGCAGGTTGCGGTTTCGCGCGGCCGCTGGAGATGCTGTCGGAGATGGAAAACTCCTGCATCAGGCTGTCCCAGATTTCCGTCGGTACGGCGGTTGGCGCCGCGTCAACACGTTGCGACGCACTGACCGGCTTCGGTTCTGCAGGGGGTACAGGCGTCGCCGTTGGACGTGAAGCGATACTCGCGGCCATCCGACTAATCGGCTGGGTATCCTGAATAAGATCGGCCACTTCGATACGATAGTCATCAATACCGAGAATATCGCCGTCCTGAAGCTCAACCTGACGACCCCGCTCCAGCGGAATATCGTTCAGCACCACGCGGGTGACGCTGCCGCGATTGGTCATGCGGCATTCGCCCTGCGCATCCACATGGACGATGGCCTGCAGACGCGAGATGGTGCGGTCATTGTCCGGCAGTACCAGATTGTTATCCGTACCGCGACCAATGGTGCCCCCCGGGGCGTAAAAATCACAGCGGCTCTGCGGCGGCTGATGACCGGGTTTTGTCGAAATAATCGTGAATCGCATGGCGTATTCCTGCTGGTATGATTAGCGCTCAAACGCTGCCGCTCTCAGGGTGAGAACGGCGGCGTTTGGGGGTTAATAGCTGATTTAAGCTATTTGACTATATTTAGAAAAATAATGCCGGTAAGGAGCCATAATGTAAAAAGTAAGGCCTGAGCTTTATAGCGTCGATGCAGTTTCAATATCCAGCTGATTCTCTCTTCCGGTAAAGACTGAACGAATTGATAGGCTTCAACCTGTACATTTCTGTCTTTGGAAAACTTCATCTTCACGCCTTTGCGAAGACGAACAAACCAGATTATTTTTTGATAATTCGCCAGCGAACCAAAAAATGATGCATAATTTGTCATCAGATCGAGATCGTAGCCTCTTTGCCGATATTCTGAAAGAAGTAATTTATAATCATTTTCGTGCTTTCTAAAATAACAAGAACTGTAGAAGTCCATGATAACAAGAGCGGCAAACAAAATCACAAGAGCCAATAACGTTACATTTGTTAAGCTTAAGCATGGCATGCCTTTATTTTCCTGTGGCAACCATTAAAAGCAATAGCAGCATTAAAAATGCTACAAAAATTGTCATTTTGTAAAACGTTTTTATCCATGAAAAATTGTAAGTCGATGCTATTAACTGACTTACCTCCGGAGAAAGAATTATTTTACCTTTTGTTGTGGTGGCTTTGCCGGACAGAATCTTTTTCATTAATAACACTCGATGCGCAAAGCCGGGCAGGCCAAGTTGCTCATAAAATAGATAATCATTTACATCTAAGCATTGCCTATCACTCAAAAAATGAAATGATTTTGATAGCTCTGCAGAATATTTACGATAAAAATAAAAGTAAAAAAACAAAGAAATAAGCAATCCCAAAAAAACAAAAAAGAGCGCTATGAGGCGGATCATCTCATACATTTATTAGTCTCCAGAAAACCAATCCCTGATCCTTTCTCCTGTTCGCCCCGCTTTTATTTCACAGGATGATTTTAAGCATACTTTGGTGAAATAAATAGCAAACTCAAATATCATGTAAGAAAGACAGCGTTAATAATACAGCAAAAACAATCAACGCAATTTTATTTTTCATGATATAAGTATTAATCCATGTCAAATCAAAATCACACAGCGCATTCTTAACCGGGACTGGTTCAAGCCAACGAGACTGGGTTAACTTAACGCGTTTTCCGTTCAACAGACTTGATATTATCGTCACTCGAAAACCAAATCCCCAAAACCCTAACCCTTCCCAAATATTATAATCATCACTCCGAATGAGTTGCTGCTGCTTTAATAATTCATAGACTTTAGCTATCTGAGGGGAGCGTTTTCTGTAATCAGCATAAAACGTCACCACAATAGTAATAAAAATAATGAACAGTAAAATGACGGAAATTGAGTAAACATTTTCAAAGCTCACATGAATCTCCGCGGTAAATTAAATGATGACGCTGATCACCAACCAATCCTACTAACTGAGTTCCTTCAACAGTTGCGCTGAGAACAACAACGCCGGCATTTGGAATGCTCTCTACTTATTCGTTCTGTCTAATCCGTAGTTGACCACCGGTATCCTTATATAATTCAAACCGTGCGGCATATCGGAAGGCTCCATTCTTGTCTGCAGCTCTTAGTGCAACATCGAATTCTCCGGCCTGCCAGGTGATCCCACTCCATTGATGACAAACGCCGGGTTTTAACAAAACTATGGGGGTGTTAAAACCAGACAACGAGATCCTTTTCCACTGCTCGCCTTCTTGCTTCATCACCGTTGGCGCATAAGCGGTGATCGGATATGTAAGCCCAGAATCCTGAGGAAAACGAAAGCACGGTGCGTTATTTTCTAATGAGACCGTCAGACGTTGATACTGCGCAGGATGCGATATGCAGGCGCTACATAGACACGTTATCGCTGCAGCACTTAGCGCTCTCTTCATAACCCAATCCGCCTGTGTACAAAATCCTGGCAACGATGACTTACACAAACTTTTAATCGTTATTTTTACGATAATGACCGGGGAGTAATCCCCGGCCACGTATACGCAAATTATGCTTCTTTGTTCTCTTTGATATTCCAGCCAGCGCTGCTTTCAGCACCTTTACCACCCGCAGTGGTCTGCTCCCAGTACTGCTGTTTCACTTTCGCAGCCTGGAATGCATAGGTCACGCCAACGGTATCGCCGTTGTCTGCGCCGGTGTACTGAACCGCAGTCACCAGCACATCTTCCAGCGTGATACGAGTGTATTCAACCTGCTGGCCGCCCGCTTTACAGACAGACAGTTCAACTTTGCTCAGGTGCTTACCGCTCGCACAGTGCTTCAGAACGGCGGTGGTCGATTTGTCGATGAGTGCATTGACGTGCAGATCGTTAAAGTTAACTTTACCTGCACCACCACCGCCGCCGACACTCATATTTCCCGGCTGGGACGCGCCCCAGGAGAAGGAGGTAATATCAGTCCAGCCAGTGTGGTTAGAATCTTTAGATTCGCCCGTAACACCCTCGACCTTCAGAAACATATCAATAGCCATAATATCTACTCTTCGTGGATTAACATTATTGCTTTCGAAAAAGCACTTATATGGCAAACAGGAAAGCATGGGGCTGAATAAAACCGTCCATATTTTACCTCTGCCTCTAATCTGACGAAATCATATTCGATCAGAATATCCAGAGTGGCAGCGATTGCAACCACCCTAAATGATACCCAGCCATTCATGACGGTGACTAAGTGCTAGACAACCAACCTTTGCATCATCTAGAATAATTTCAATTACGTTTTAACAAGAAAGAATTAGTGAATGAAAAAGATTGCCTCATTAATATTAACAGTCGTGTTTTTCATTATTGGGATTTTCACTGTTATCGATATTTTTCAGTCAGCATGGTATGTCATTACACTTGAGACATTTACTACAATGTCTGCTGGTCTTCTTTTTGGGAAAATCGCTTTTCTAATTCTAATTATTTTTGGTCTTCGTTTCTCACTGAAATGCTGGTGCACGTCAAAGTCTTGACTTCATTTTTTCAGCAAGATAATAGATTATTATTGCCGCCATTAGCAACAAAACTTATAAAAACCAGAAACAAGTAATTCCATTTAAAAATAACATTGGGAATCATGCCAATTCCCAGAACCATATTTCCTTACAATAAGGAAAGCAATCGGAGTTACAAATAAACGAATTACTACTTAGAGGCTCTATAAGATCGATATGTCCACCACCGTAACCGTCAATCTTATTGAAGAAAACGACGCCCTTTCTTCCAAGCATAGATCGCGCGCCCGCCTGACGGTCAGTATAAACTTCAGCTTTTCCAAACACATGTGACTTATACAACTGATCGGCCAGCAATTTTGCACCAGCCTCAATTGCCTTGCCTTTATACGGACCTGACTTAACAGGTAAGCGCCCCGTAAAATCGATATTACATTTCAATAATGCCAGACTCATCCGGACTGCACATGTATTTTCGTAAGCGGGTTGCTGTTTAATTATCGTTGAGTAATCGTAGCCAATTTCTGAAAAAAGTTGTTCTGCGGATGTAAATCCAGCACGGGTCTGGTTTGCAGAGTAATGCTGGCGTTTCAACTGCTCATATAATGGTCTCATTTATTATTCTCCCGTTTGCAGGGCCGCAACTCTTTCATACCGTCAGTGATGACTTTAGAAGCACGTTGTTCCCCTTCCTGCTTCGACAGGCTGGCAAAACGAGCATAAAGATATTCATGGAGAGTATTAGGAAGAAATGGCTTACCCTTGCACCACGCAATGCCCTCTGATGCATCAACCACACCCAGAAGATACATGTCAGCCTTAATACGTTCACGCTCGTTAGTTTTTGAAAGCCATGCTTTCGCAAAACGTTCAGCACTCAGGTTCAAATCAAAACCGGTTAATAACGCGGGATCACGGAGAAAATTAGACGTGTCATCCTGAGGTAGCGCATCAGCACGCGGATAAGAATAGGTTTCGCTATCAGCAATCGCCAGAGTAGAGGCGGCCAGCAAACTGGCTGCGATTAAAATATTACTTTTCATCGTATGTCCTTATTTACTGGCGGTAATATCTACCAGATAGATTACCGGCCCCGCAGAGCCGGTAATCTTCATTACGCGTCCTGCGTCTTCAGCGACGGCAGTTTAGAAACCAGACGCAGCGAAACGGTCAGGCCTTCCAGCTGATAATGTGGGCGCAGGAAGAACTTCGCGGCGTAGTAGCCCGGATTATCTTCGATTTCCTGTACCTGCACTTCTGCCGCTGCCAGCGGTTTACGGGACTTGGTTTCCTGGGAGGAGTTGGCCGGGTCACCGTCCACGTAGTTCATCACCCAGTCATTCAGCCAGCGTTCCATCTCTTCGCGCTCGCGGAAGGAGCCGATTTTGTCGCGCACGATGCACTTCAGGTAGTGCGCGAAACGGCAGCAGGCGAACAGATAGGGCAAACGTGACGCCAGACGGGCATTGGCGGTGGCATCTGGATCGTGGTACTCCGCCGGTTTTTGCAGCGACTGCGCGCCGATGAACGCCGCAAAGTCGGAGTTTTTGCGATGAATAAGCGGCATAAAACCATTTTTCGCCAGCTCAGCTTCACGACGGTCACTGATGGCGATTTCGGTCGGACATTTCATGTCCACGCCGCCATCATCGCTTGGGAAGGTGTGGCACGGCAGATTTTCGACTGCCCCGCCGGACTCCACGCCGCGAATCGAGGTACACCAGCCGTACTCTTTGAAGGAGCGGTTGATGTTAGCGGCCATTGCGTAAGCGGCATTCGCCCAGGAGTAGTTGTTGTGGTTAGCACCGTCGGTTTGCTCTTCAAAATCAAAGCTGTCGACCGGGTTAGTCCGAATGCCATACGGCAGACGAGACAGAAAACGCGGCATCACCAGCCCCAGATAGCGGGCATCTTCCGATTCACGCAGCGAACGCCAGGCGGCATATTCGGTGTTCTGGAAGATTTTGGTCAGATCGCGCGGGTTGGCCAGCTCCTGCCAGGACTCCATCTGCATCACGCCCGGCGCGGTACCGGTAATGAACGGGCAGTGTGCCGCAGAACCGATGCGCGCCATTTCCCCCAGCAGCTCAACATCCTGCGGGCTATGGTCGAAATAGTAGTCACCGACGATGCAGCCAAACGGTTCGCCGCCAAACTGCCCGTACTCTTGTTCGTAGATTTTCTTGAAGATCGGGCTCTGGTCCCAGCCCACACCCTTGTAACGTTTTAGGGTACGGCCCAGTTCCTGTTTGGAGATGCTCATAAAACGGATCTTCAGCATCTCGTCGGTTTCAGTGTTGTTGACCAGATAGCTCAGGCCACGCCAGGCGCTTTCCAGCTTCTGAAACTCGTCATGGTGAATAATCTGATTCACCTGCTGCGAGAGCTGCTCATCAATACCGGCAATCAGATTTTGAATGGTGCGGTAGGTGTCGTTTGAGAAGGTGACGGTGTTTTCCAGCGCCTGCTGCGCCAGCGTTTTTACTGCGCTTTCCACCGCCGAACGCGCCTGATCGGTCTTAGGACGAAACTCTTTGTTCAGCAGCGCGCTGAATTCGTCCTGGCTGAACGCCTGATCTGCCTGCAGCTCTTGTTGTTGAGTCTGGTTGCTCATCGATTATTCCTCGCTACCTTTCGCGCTATCGTCATTTTTCGGCAACTGGCTCAGGGATTTGAGCAGCGTCGGATCCTGCAGAATTTTAGCGATCAGCTCTTCCGCACCGTTTTTGCCGTCCATATAGGTCAACAGGTTGGAGAGCTGAGTACGCGCCTCCAGCAGCTTGTTCAACGGTTCAACTTTGCGGGCCACCGCATCCGGCAGGAAGTCATCCATGCTGTCGAAGGTCAGATCGACGTTGAGCTTACCTTCGCCGGTCAGCGTGTTATCCACGTGGAACGCAACGCGCGGCTTCAGCGCTTTCATACGTTCGTCGAAGTTATCGATATCGATTTCAAGGAATTTACGCTCGTCGACCGCCGGCAGATTTTCAACCGGTTTGCCCACCAGATCGGCCATTACGCCCATCACAAACGGCAGCTGAATTTTACGTTCTGCACCGTAGATCTCTACGTCGTACTCGATCTGCACGCGGGGGGCACGGTTACGTGCGATGAATTTCTGCCCACTGTTACTCATTGCCATGATGTTCTCCGTCAAAGATGCGCGGTGAAGGTGAAACGGCAGACGTCATGCCTGTCGTCATAATGCCTGGACGCGTCATTCGCGGCGTCCAAAAATGTTTTCCAGTTGGTTAACGCCGTCCGGCGCCAGGTCGCGAATAATGTCCATAAAGTTGAGTTCAGACAGCCGCTGCACCCGTTCAATCATCAATGGTGCGGGGTGACTCGGCTCATATTGCGCAAAATACTGCTTCGCTTTCTCCAGCATCAACTGCGCGTCGGCGCGACTGGTGACCTGCACGCTGCGCCAGTCCGCGACCTGCGAAACGGGCGGAACTGTGGCGCTCGGCGGCGTTGCGCTTTGTTCAACCGACGCCTCAGCGCCCGGCAACAGCGTGCTGATATCGGTCATCTGACAGGCGCTGGCCACCAGCCCAACGGTTTTCAGCAGTTGTTCCATTTCCGGTACGCCGCTCTCCCCGAGGTGCCCGACCAGCCGATCGCGGATCGCCAGTAGCCGTTGGTTAATCAAGAAAACCGCCTCGGTGCCGGGCTGGCCGCCGCGGGCCAGTTCATCAATCAGCCTTGGACGACCACCGGGATAATCCGGGCATTCGGTTTTGCTGCCATCAAGCAGCGCCTGGGCATCGCGCAGCGAAATCTCGTCGCCGTTTGAGCGCAACAGCGAGGCATTACGCAGCGCGAAAGTGAGATCGGATTTATCGCCCAGCCCCGCGAGGGCGTTAATACGGTAGAACGGATCGGTTTCGCCATACTCTTCCAGCCGTGGGTACAGCGGTTCCCAGTAGCGGGAAAGCGCCTGCTCTACCAGCAACAGACCGTCTGCGTATCCCGATAGCCCCCGACGCCGTGTCCAGGCATGGGTTAACGCCAGCATGACGCGCAGATCTTTGGTACGCCCCAACAGGCGGGTGGCGAGCTTTTCCACCGTATTCCAGTCGGCAGGTTCCGCTGGAATAATGGTGTCGCCGAACTGCTGTTCGGCTTTGCCCTGGCTTGCCTGCCCCATGGCCTGGAAGTCAGCGTCGTACTCAAGATTTTCGCCGCAGGGGTTTTCGTGGCTAATCGGCGCGAGAATTTCATCAATATTCATGGAGTCCCTGCTTATTCAAACATCGGCGGATAGAGGCCGTGACGACCTGGCCGGGCACCGCCTGCCGGATCGAACAGCAGCGTAAAAAGCTGCCCGGTAAAGTTTCCGCTGTGAACGTGGGTGTAAAGCGGGTAACCATCGCAGCGGTTGGTCCACCAGAAGCTGGCCTGACGCTGCGGGTCGAAGCACTCTGCCGCCTGCGGCCACCCCAGGGTTATCGGGTCGTCTTCGGCATAACCGATCACATCCAGGATGTCGGAGCGCATCTGCGGCTCAACGGGTTGCGGCGGCGGAATCATCATCAGTGCTTCTTCCAGTTGCGCGGCGGAGTAACCGTTGCGCACCGCGTGTAATACCACCCGGCCAAGCTGCTGATACCAGCTTTCGGCCTGCCCCAACAGACGCGGCGACCACTCAGCAGGCGTAAAGCTAAGCTGGGCGCAGACCGGATACTGCCGCCCTACGCTGTCACGGGCTGGCAGCAGACAGCCCATCTGGATCATCTGGCTACCCAACATCGGCGGTACAACAAAATTCCATACCGGAGCTTTGGCGAACTGGCGCTCGCCGCTGCGCTGCTCTTCCTGTTGCCAGGCCAGCAGGCCGACCTGAAACCAGTGGGACCACTGGCGTTGTAACGCGTCAGGAAAACGACGCTGCAGAAAGTCGCCTGCGCTGGGTAATTTGCCATACCAGCTGTAGAGGTTCATCGCAGGGGGATTCGTCATACGGCTGTCCTTGCGGTTATGGGCATGAGAAACGGGGAAGCTGGAACGGATTACGAATGCTGTTTGGCGCAAACTCCAGCGTGACCTGATGACCATCCACGCTGAAGGTAGCCTGACGGCTCAGGCTGCCCGCGCCGGGGCTGGTGCGAGCTTTATCGAAAAAGCGGTTCAGCGCCCAGGCGCCGTTAGTCACCAGTGTGGCCGTGCTGCCATTCGCCAGCCCTAACTGCATACGCACCTGGTTCGTGCCGCCCGGTCCCGGCCAGTTCATTATCTGCACCGCCTGGGGTCCATGGCTGTAGCGCAATTGCTGCCCGTCCACGTCCAGCGTCAGGTTCAGAATGGTGTTGTCCATCCGCACAGTGCGCACCGTCACCTTGAAAGAGGGGGTAGTTGCGCCGTTGGCGAAAAACGCATCCCGGATTGACTGCGCCTGCTGGAACGGACGCAGCAGCCCTTCACTCCCCGGCAGGGTTTTGCCATCGATACCTGGCATAAAGCGCCAGTTCGCCTGGGTGGTATCCACCTTGTTGGTCAGATTGTCGCGGAAAAAGGTGTCCATCAGCCCGGTGCCCGGCGCGAACATGCGGGCGAGATCGTCAGGCGTGACCTCTGTGCTGGCACTGCGAACCAGCGGGTAACGACCGGCAATCGCCTGGCGACAGAAACCGCCGACTTCAACGTTAATCCGCTTGCGGACGTTTTCCAGATCACGGCGTTGGGTGTCACTGCTGGCACCCACTGCCATATTGCTAAACATGGTTTGCAGTCCGCCAGGCAGACGACCCGCGCTGGCCTGCAGACGGCTAATCGCTTCGCCGCCCGGTGCCGGCATGCCGCTGTTAGCAGCGTCCTGGACGGCCGTCAGGTAGCGGTAAAGCTCATCAACCTGCTTGAGAAAATCATCAAAAACGAGCGTTTTACCGCCCTTCTCCAGCGGCTGCGCCAGCTCAATCATCGGCGCATAATGCTCGGTGACCCGCTGTTCAGGGGTTTGCGTCATGACCGCGCTCTGTGTCGGCGCTGCGTCATTGTTGCTAAACAGCGCTTCCAGCGTGCGGGTGGCCCGGTTGCCCTGCTCCTGGGCTTTCCCGGCATTCTCGGGTGCTGGCGCATTGTGCGACAAATCCAGCACCTGGCTCAGATTCTGAACCAGACGGCGCAGTGGCGAGTTAGCACCAGAAAGCAGGCGCGCCGTATTGATGCGTTGAGAAAGATCGGCGCTGTTGTTGAGCTGAATATCGGCAAGGAAGCGATCCCAGTTCGCGATAAAGTCACGCATGTAGAGCTGGCGTACGGCGTTATCGATCTGCGGTTTGTCTTCCTGCGATGACGTCGCGCCCAGCACCCAGGCGTCATCTTCGTGTAGCGCGGTGGTCACGTTGTCAATCTGACCGTTAAAGCTCTTCCAGTAACCATCCGGGGTGTAGAGGCCCGGCACGCCTTCACTCACCGGTTTGCCGCTTTTACGTGAAAAGACCAGTTCGCTTTGCGGGCCGCCCAGGTCCGCCAGCGAAACCGGCTGCAGATTTTCATCATGCTCAAGCAGACGCTTCAGGCGACCATAGACGCGGGTGGAGAGCGGCTGCTGGTTGATCAGCGCCCGCTCGCGCGCCACCAGCGTCTCGTCCCGGGCATACGGCGAAGACTGAATTTGCGGCTCCAGCAGTTGCGTCAGATGCCATTCGAGCTGCTGAAGCTGCGCCTGCGTGACGTTTTGCGGCAGATTGCGTTGTAAATTCAGCATCACCCACGAGTGCAAAAACTTGCCGTCGTAATGCTTCGGCTGATAGAGCATCTGATACGCCTTCAGCGCCTCGTAGCTGTATTCAACATCACTGCCGTTATCGTTACGCAGCCAGGTGGTGATGTGCATCGCCACGGCAGGCAACAGCATCTGATCCAGTGCTTTCTGATACAGAGACTGCGAAGCGTCGCTGACGTCATCACCGCGATAAAGCCCCATACGGCGAGTCACCGGAGGATCGTTGACGTCAAATGCGTTGCTTTTTGGTAGTTCCACCAGATCGTTGAGCAGCGGCAGGAGGGCAAACAGATCGCGCTGTGGCTGGTTTTGCAACGCTTTGCTCTGCTGCTCCAGGTGCGGCACTTTTGCATCCACCTCTTCCAGATACGCTTTGTTCCGGTTAAAGCTGATGAGCCACAGCCCGCTAAGGATAACCAACAGGGCGAGGATCGCCGCATAGCCAGACCAGGTAACGGCGCGGTTGCGCAGTTCCCACCAGCGGTTTTCCCCGGCGATACCGGCTTCCTGGAAAATGACGTTTTGCAGCAGGTTTTTGATGAAGAAACTCTGGCCTTTCGCACCCGGGATCGGCGACGCCTTGCTGACAGAATCCCAGCTATCGCTTTCCTCGCCTTCCGGCAACGAGAGCGCGCGGTTCAGTTCGCCCATCACGCGGTCGAACGGCATCCCCTCCTGAGTCCCGCTGGCGAAGTAGATCCCGCGCGGTGAGAACTCAGTTTCAAAGTTAGAACGGGCGAAGACCGTGCTCAGGTAGTCCGCCAGCAGCGGGCGCAGCGCGGCGAACTCCTGCGGGAAGAGATACGCATCGGCGCGGGTTTTCGCATCGTGCTCTTTAAGCATGGTTTCCGGCAGCCCCGCATCCAGACGCTGTTGCAGAAGCGAGAACTCCCGGGTGAAGTTGCCCATCAGATCAAAGTCGGCGTGTTTGGTCTGCTCCCAGGGGAGCGTAAAGCCCCAAATTTGATCGCGCTGCACTTTGTCGTAATCAGCAAACCAGGCGCGGAAACCTTTGAGCAGGTCGGCCTTGGTCACCATCACATAGACCGGGAAGCGAATACCCAGTTGCTCATGCAGTTCAGAAAGACGCTGGCGCAGGTTTACCGCCTGCTGGCGGGACGCCTCGGCGGACTGGGTCAGCAGGTCAGAAATACTGATGGTGATAATGACGCCGTTAATCGGCTGACGGCGACGGTATTTACGCAGCAGCGCGATGAACTCCAGCCATTCGCTGGCGTCCTGCACCTGTTCACTCTCTTGCGTGGTGTAGCGCCCGGCGGTGTCCAGCAGCACCGCCTCGTTGGTAAACCACCAGTCGCAGTTACGTGTGCCGCCGATGCCCCGCAGCGCGGTTTTACCGAAGCGGTCCGCCAGCGGGAATTGCAGCCCGGAATTGGCCAGCGCTGTCGTTTTGCCGGAACCCGGCGCGCCGATGATCACATACCACGGCAACTGATAGAGATATTGCGTACTGAACCGCTGGGTCCACTGGGTGCGGTTACCCGCTTTGCTGAAGTGGGCTTTTTTCAGCATCTGCGCCGCTTCGTCGAAACGTCCTGCGAGGATCTGCTCCTCGCTGTTCAGCCGTTTCTGGGGATCCGCCGCTTCCGGGCTGGTGGTGTTCTCATTGAGCTTGTCCATCAACTTGCGGTTTAACCAGGCGTTATACAAACGCGGCAGAATGTGGCTCTGGGCCCAAATCAGGTAGACCACCGCGATGCTGATGATGCGGTTCTGTTCAGATTCGAGCGGCCGGGTATCCACGATGGAGAGCAGCGGGCCAATCATCCAGATCACCGCGGCAAGCGCCGTCACGCCGAGCAGGCTCCACAGCACGCGATTGGTGAGAATGGAAAGAAGAGTTGTCAGCATCCTTAGTTTCCTTGCGGCAATCCGTTCAGCTCAGCCTGGGTATTTTCAGGCGACACCAGCAGAGTAATTTCCACACGGCGGTTACGGGCGCGGTTTTCTGGCGTGTTGTTTGGCGCGACGGGATTGATCTCGCCTCGCCCTTCCGCTTTCACGCGTTCAGGTTGCGAGAGTCTTCCCTGCAATTGTTTTTGTACTGAGCGTGCGCGTTCCAGCGAAAGCTCATAGTTGGAGGCGAAGCGCGCGCTGCGAATCGGCAGGTTGTCGCTGTACCCCACCACCAGAATTTTGCCGCTGACGTTATTCATCGCCTGGGCGATGCGGTCGATGACCGGTTCATAGCGGTCACGCACCACCGTGGAGGCGGAAGCGAACAGACCGTCACCTTTCAGAATCACCACGCTGCGATCCGCTTCATCCTTCACTACCAGCAGCCCGGCATCAATTTCAGGTTTCAGGAAACCGCGCAGGTTCAGCACCGCAGGCAGCTGTTGCGCCGGATGTTGAATCGTGGTTTCCGGCAGTTGAGACTGGTAGATCTTCGCCAGCACCGGATTGGTACTGTCACCGAGGCGCCAGTTAAGAACGATATAGAACAGGCAGGCGATAAAACCGCCCAGCGCCACGCAGGCCCACAGCGGCACCATCGGTCGCCAGAGTTTGCGCAGCACAGGACGATCTTCCGGATGCGGAGAGAGCGCGGGCGGATAGCTACCGCGCACGCCACGGATCATCTGCCACAGCCGCTGCTTGATGGTCTCAAGCTGGGTACGACCGTTATCCAGCACCCGATAGCGCCCCTCGAAACCGAGCAGCAGACAGTAGTTGATCATCTCCAGCAACAGGAGGTGTTCACGCGGATTCTGCGACAGGCGCGCCAACAGCTGGAAGAACTTCTCCCCGCCCCAGGTTTCGTTATGAAAGGTCACCAGCAGTCCGCTGCTGGACCAGACGCCGCTACTGCCCCAGGGGGTGAGCGCGGCGGCTTCGTCCAGCGCCGTGCACAGACAGTAGCGTGCGCCGACGATCACTTCATACGGCAATCCTGCCTGCTGGCAGCGCACTTCGAAGCGGCGAATTTCGTCGATTAAGCGCTGGCGTAACGCCAACTGATCATCGTGAGAAACCGAATGACGGATTTGCGCAATCGCATTGAGCAGCGGATTGGCGGCCGCCACCAGCGGGTTATTTCCACTCGCTGTGGTAAACGCGGCATCGCTGCCGGGATCCTGTCGTTCCTGCATAGTAAGCGCTCGCTTTATTATTCTGTCGGGCTACGGATGGCCCAAAACTCCATATCGAGTCCAGGGAACTCCCCCGCAAGATGCAGGGCGAACGCGCCGGACTTATCCATCTCGTTCCACAGTTCTCCCCCCTTTTCCAGCTCGAAGTAGCTGTAGCCAGCGTGCCAGGGGATCTGCGGCGGCGCGACGGGCATAGCGCGCAGCATAATACCCGGCAACTGAAGCTGAACCAGATCGCGGATTTTAGAGACGGGCGCCACTTTCATTTGCGCAGGGAAATGGGTTTGCAGCTGCTCGCCCGGCACGTTGGCTTTCACGGCCAGCACGAAACCAAACTCACGCACCATGCTCGTTTCCGGTACGGTGGCAATATTCAGGCCGTGGGAGCGTTCGTTGAGCGGCAACTGAATCGCATGGTCTTCCATCACCAGCGACAGCCCCTGACGGAGCATCAGCATCAGCTTGCTAAAGCAGCCCGCCAGATCGTCATGATCGTATACGGGCAGTATGCTTTCTGCGGTGCGCTGCGACGTCCAGGTAGCGAGTTCAGTGGCAAACGGCAGCCAGCTGCGCCAGAGCGTTTCCGGGTGCAGCAGCGGGAGCGTTTTGAAATGCGACACTTCGCCCAGGTGGCGATTCACCAGCGAAAGCAGCGTAAATTCAATCAGTTCAGAGGTGTTAAAACGCCCAGGCTGGCGCAAACGACCGCCAATCTGCTGGCTACGCTGAACCAGTAAACCGTGGAGATCGTTAATCATGCTGTAAAGCTGCGGGCTGTTGTTGGCATTCAGCATCGGCGGGATATAGGTGTTATCCAGCCGCACGTGATTGTCGTTACGCTTCTCAGTGACGAACGCCACGCCGATAGCGGTCCACTCCGCCGTCAGATCGTTTTCCAGCATCAGCTTCAGGCGCAGCCGACCAAACTGTACCGTGGCGTCGCCTACCGACATCGCGTTATCGTCTTCAACGTCTTGCTCATAGGCCATGAAGCGCGCCAGCGAAGCCTGCTCTTCACTAAAGATGACTTCTTCACGCTCACCCCGGCGAACCGGCAATGCCAGCACAACCTTTTCATTGGTGAGGTTGTCAGGGATTTTCAGCGGCGGCGGCGCGTTGCGGCCATTGCGCAGGTGGAAAAAGGTGCCGTCGGGAAGCAGTCCGCTCGCGTAGCTCAGCGCAATGCATCCCTGACGGAGCATCGCCTCGTCCAGTTCAACATCGAGAAATCCCCACAGATACGATCGTTGCAGCGCTCCCCATTCACGCACGTGGTTGAGCAGGTAACTTTCTGTCCGCTGAAAATGGTGTGGACGCAGAAACATCCCTTCGGTCCAGACGACCTTTTCTGCTTTCGTCATGATGATGTGATTCCTGTTATGAAGCGCGTTACTGGCTGATGACCCGGATCCCATTTACGTCAAGAAAGACGCTGGCCTGCAGTTCGTCTGCGGATCCTTTCCAGAACTGGTAAAGATGATTTTCGCCAGGGACAGGCAACGGGAGAGAGACGCGCCACTTTTTTCCATCCAGCATCTGGTATTCCGCCATCACACCGATGTAGCGTGCTTCAGGCGAGCTTTGTCCGCTCAGGGTTTTCGAAAGCTGGTCAGGCATCAGAAAGAACACATCGCTGTTAAGCAGATTCGCGCCAAGCGTGGCCGACGCGTTGTTCTGTAAGGAATAAAAGTCGCTGGACATGAAATCCGCATCGGATTTCAGCAGCAGCACTCTCACTTTGAGCGGCGCCGAATCATTGATTTGCGGATGGGCCTGAAACTGCAGATTGTAGCGGGAGGGATCGCTGTGTGAAGACGATGAACAACCGCTAACCAGGGTGAATAGCACCACGAAAAACGCCAACCACATCCTGTGAAAATTTTTATTATTCATAAAAATAAGCTCGTGAAGCCCGTTTAGTTCAGGATCCAGGTCCCGTTGGCGCTGTCTTTGCAGGCTTTGCTGTTACCGTCTACGTCTACGCAGGTCGTTTTCTTACGCGCTTTTGGTCGCATGGCTTGCTTACGTACCGTCGCCTCATACTGGTCGGCCTTAATCACGGCCCGCATTGGCACATAACCGATCAGTTGATCGTTGCCCTCGTCGGCGAGCGCCATCCAGAAGGACTCTACCTGTCCCAGTACCGTGTAGGTTTTACCGGTCTCAAGGGTACGGATGACCTTTCCGCTGTAGTCTGGGCGGCTCATCAGAGAAGCCGGATACATTGCGCGATAAGGTTCGTTCACTGGCGTAAATTCCGCAGGCGGAACAACAACATGTCGGTGGGTTAACTTGACGCCATTCACCTGGCTGGTAACAATGGTATCGTCGGTAATCACAGGTTTCTGCGGCGCTTTACAGCCCGCCACTGCCATTACAAACAGAAGTGAAAACAGTACGCGCATTTTCATATGCTTTTCCGTAGCGATATTTAGATAATGATCAATATGAGAGGTAAATTTGATTTGAATGCTATCGTTAAGAATATTCCAGATACTTTATAGGGGTTACTATCCTTTGGGTATAGCTACCGCAATAGCCTTACAGAATAAGGCCCGATTTTATCCTGGAATTTTTAACAAACAGGAAACAAGTGTACATAAGCTTTTCGTCAATTCAATATTATCTGGCCATTACCCACCATATTTAGAGGGTTTCAGGCTATTATAGGATTAATCCTGGCAAAGGTTCTTAAAAGGTCTTCTTTGTTTTTTTCGCTTCAACAAAAACAACTTAACTAATTGATTTATATAAAATAAAATTAAAATGGCGATGAATATCATTACCCCATTCCTGCAATCACTTCTACTACCACAATTAGTAGAATTACCCATCATGGTAGCTAAAGAATATATTTCAAACGAACCGTTTGTTGCATTTTAAGGGCATGTTTAATTCTTGCCTCTATTATTATTAATGCAATTGGAATTAATAGTCAGCGATATTAATTTTGCGACCTGAAATAACATCATGCCATGGCGAAATGTTTCCCGATGCAGCGGTGTACCGAGAGATGCAGATTATTAATTCGGGTCAGTTAATCCGTAAGTTGGGCGGGGGGAACGGTAGAAGAAAAACGCCACTCCGGTTGTACCGCGAGAAATGTGCAAGATCCGATTTTCGCTAATCACAATGTTGCGCTTATCACCTGACGTCATCATTTCTGGCGTTTTAAACGACAGAGGCTCTGCCGCTTGTTTTCCTGCCATAAAGAGTCCGTTATCATGCTCTCTATGTAGCCATGAACTGATAATGCAGACGTTCATGAGACCCAATGAGACGCCGTGAAACTTAATGAGAACAATAAAAATCACTCACTCATTAAAATTAAAGAAAATGGACATCACAAACCAATGACTTCAATAGCAAATTTAGATTCTCATACCCCCATGATGCAGCAGTATCACAAGCTGAAAGCACAGCACCCAGAGATCCTGCTGTTCTATCGCATGGGCGATTTTTACGAACTGTTTTATGACGATGCTAAGCGTGCGTCTCAACTGCTCGACATCTCGCTGACTAAACGCGGCGCCTCTGCAGGCGAACCTATCCCGATGGCGGGCATCCCGCATCATGCGGTCGAAAACTACCTCGCCAAATTGGTCAATCAGGGCGAGTCCGTGGCGATTTGCGAACAGATAGGCGATCCGGCGACCAGTAAAGGCCCGGTTGAACGCAAGGTCGTGCGTATTGTTACGCCAGGCACCATCAGTGATGAAGCGTTGTTGCAGGAACGCCAGGACAACCTGTTGGCCGCTATCTGGCAAGACGGTAAAGGCTACGGTTACGCCACGCTGGATATCAGCTCCGGGCGTTTTCGCGTTAGCGAACCCGCCGACCGTGAAACCATGGCCGCTGAGTTACAGCGTACCAACCCCGCCGAACTGCTCTACGCGGAAGATTTCGCTGAAACCGCGCTGATCGAAGGCCGTCGCGGTTTACGCCGCCGTCCGCTGTGGGAATTTGAAATCGATACCGCTCGCCAGCAGCTGAACCTGCAATTTGGCACGCGGGATCTGATTGGCTTTGGCGTCGAGAACGCCCCGCGCGGATTATGCGCCGCAGGCTGTCTGTTGCAGTACGTGAAGGATACCCAGCGCACATCGCTGCCGCACATTCGTTCCATCACCATGGAGCGCCAGCAGGACAGCATCATCATGGATGCCGCCACGCGCCGCAACCTGGAGATCACGCAAAACCTGGCGGGGGGCGTGGAAAATACGCTGGCTTCAGTGCTTGATTGCACCGTCACCCCGATGGGCAGTCGAATGCTCAAGCGCTGGCTGCATATGCCGGTACGCGACACCAAAATCCTGACCGAACGCCAGCAAACCATTGGCGCGCTACAGGATGCCACCAGCGAACTGCAACCGGTACTGCGACAGGTTGGCGATCTGGAACGTATTCTCGCCCGTCTGGCGCTGCGAACCGCCCGCCCACGCGACCTCGCCCGCATGCGTCACGCCTTCCAGCAGTTGCCGGAACTGCGCACTCAACTGGAAACGGTGAACAGCGATCCCGTACAGATGTTGCGTGAAAAAATGGGCGAGTTTACGGAGCTGCGTGAGCTACTGGAACGGGCGGTTGTCGATGCACCGCCGGTGCTGGTCCGCGACGGCGGCGTCATTGCTCCGGGTTACAATGAAGAACTGGACGAGTGGCGTGCGCTGGCAGATGGCGCAACCGACTATCTCGACAGACTGGAAATTCGCGAACGTGAACGGACTGGGCTGGATACCCTGAAAGTTGGCTATAACGCGGTGCACGGTTATTACATTCAGATCAGCCGTGGCCAGAGCCATCTTGCGCCGATCAACTATGTACGCCGCCAGACACTGAAGAACGCCGAGCGCTACATTATCCCTGAACTGAAAGAGTACGAGGATAAAGTCCTCACTTCCAAAGGCAAGGCGCTTGCACTGGAAAAACAGCTGTATGACGAGCTGTTTGATCTGCTGTTGCCACACCTGGCAGACCTGCAACAGAGCGCGGCTGCACTGGCTGAGCTGGACGTACTGATCAATCTGGCCGAGCGCGCGTATACGCTGAACTACACCTGCCCAACCTTCACGGATAAACCCGGCATTCGGATTATTGAAGGTCGCCATCCGGTGGTGGAACAGGTGCTCTCTGAACCGTTTATCGCCAACCCGCTAACCCTCTCTCCGCAGCGTCGGATGTTGATCATTACCGGTCCGAATATGGGCGGTAAAAGTACCTATATGCGTCAAACTGCGCTGATTGCGCTGCTGGCCTACATCGGCAGTTATGTTCCTGCGCAAAGCGTGGAGATCGGCCCTATCGACCGCATTTTCACCCGCGTCGGCGCGGCGGATGATCTGGCTTCCGGTCGTTCAACCTTTATGGTGGAGATGACCGAAACCGCCAATATCCTGCACAACGCTACTGAAAACAGCCTGGTGTTAATGGATGAGATTGGTCGCGGCACTTCCACCTACGACGGCCTGTCGCTGGCGTGGGCCTGTGCAGAAAATCTGGCAAATAAAATCAAAGCGTTGACGTTGTTTGCCACCCACTACTTCGAACTGACTCAGTTGCCGGAGAAAATGGAGGGCGTTGCCAACGTCCATCTGGATGCGCTGGAGCACGGTGAAACTATCGCGTTTATGCACAGCGTGCAGGATGGCGCAGCCAGCAAGAGCTACGGTCTGGCGGTTGCCGCGCTGGCGGGCGTGCCGAAAGAGGTGATTAAACGCGCACGCCAGAAGCTGCGCGAGCTGGAAAGCCTTTCGCCGAATGCCGCCGCCACGCAGGTAGACGGTACACAGATGTCCCTGCTGTCAGCCCCGGAAGAGACCTCCCCTGCCGTTGAAGCGCTGGAGAACCTTGATCCCGATTCCCTGACGCCGCGCCAGGCGCTGGAGTGGATTTATCGGTTGAAAAGTTTGGTGTAACCCCAATGATCCCCGGAGGCATTGACCCTCGGGGATAACCCTGTAGGCCGGGTAAGATGAAGCCTTACCCGGCACTGTTTTATTAGCGCTTATCCTCCGCCAGCAGCGGCGGAATGCTCGGCACCATCGGCGCATCATCAATATCTTTTTGCGTCATCCGAAACGCTTGGGGATAGTGTTCGCGGCTGGTGCGGCGCAGCGGTTCGGTATCACGCCAGGTATAGAGGCAGTGCTGGCACTGGTAAACCGTCCACACACCTTTCACCGGCGATGTCGCCATCACTTCAATCTGTTCATCAGCACAACGTGGGCAAATCATCATCTTCTCCTTATTTACGTGCGGCCAGCATGGCGGTCAGTTTTTCAGCCCAGGCTTTGGTTTCCGGTAAATCAACCACCGGCTGGCTATAGTGACCGCGCTTGTCCGGCGCGACCGGCGTGGTGGCGTCGATAATCAGTTTGTCGGTGATCCCCGCCGGACTGGAGCCGGGGTCAAGTTCCAGCACCGACATATTCGGCAACTGCACCAGGTCGCCCGCTGGGTTCACTTTCGAGGAGAGCGCCCACATCACCTGCGGCAGGTTAAACGGGTCAACGTCTTCATCGACCATGATCACCATTTTCACGTAACCCAGACCATGCGGCGTGGTCATTGCACGCAGGCCAACCGCGCGGGCAAAACCGCCGTAGCGTTTTTTGGTGGAAATAATCGCCAGCAGGCCGTGGGTGTACATGGCGTTTACCGCCTGCACTTCCGGGAATTCGGCTTTCAGTTGCTGGTAAAGTGGGACGCAGGTGGCCGGTCCCATCAGGTAGTCAATTTCGGTCCACGGCATGCCGAGATACAGCGATTCAAAAATCGGTTTCGTGCGATAAGAGACTTTATCGATGCGCACCACCGTCATGTTGCGCCCGCCGGAGTAGTGCCCGGTAAATTCGCCGAACGGTCCTTCGATTTCACGTTTGCGGCTTTCGATGACACCTTCGAGAATGACTTCTGACCCCCACGGCACATCAAAACCGGTCAGCGGCGCGGTGGCGATCGGGTACGGGCTTTCGCGCAGCGCGCCCGCCATTTCGTATTCGGACTGATCGTATTTCAGCGGCGTCGCGCCCATCAGGGTGATGATCGGATCGTTACCCAGCGTAATCGCGATGGGCAGATCTTCGCCGCGCTCTTCCGCTTTATGCAGGTGCAGGGCGATATCGTGCATCGGCACCGGTTGCAGGCCGAGCTTACGTTTTCCCTTCACTTCCATGCGGTAGATACCAACGTTTTGCTTGCCGAAATGTTCAGGATCAAGCGGGTCGCGGGACACCACGCAGGCTTTATCGAGATAAAAACCGCCGTCGCCGTCGTTTAAACGAAACAGCGGCAGAATATCGAACAGATTAATCTCTTCGCCGTCGACGGTATTCTCGGCCCATGCCGGGTTAGCGCGACGCTCCGGCGCAATGGGGAAGTTATCCCAGCGGCGGATAAACTCATCAATCTGCTTTTTGACTGGAGTATTGGGCGGCAGGCCGAGAGAAATCGCGTGGTTGTGCCAGGAACCGATAGTGTTCATTGCGACGCGAGCGTCGGTAAAACCGCGAATGTTATCAAACCAAAGCGCTGGTGCAGCGTCACCAATACGCCCGGTGGCGTTAGCGGCAGCAGCCAGGTCCGGCTCGGCGTTGACCTCCTCGCTAATTTTCAGCAACTGCCCGTGGTCGTCGAGCGCCTGTAAAAAGCTTCGCAAATCATCAAATGCCATTATTCATTCTCCTGAGAAAAATTCAGTGTCTGCTGCAATCCTTGCCAGCGCCTGGTGTGCGGGTGTTTCAGGCCAAATTGATCCAGCACGCGCGCCACAATGTGCTGTGTGATGTCATCAACGCTTTGTGGATGGTTGTAGAACGCGGGCATGGGCGGCACCATCGCCACCCCCATGCGCGAAAGTGCAAGCATGTTTTCCAGATGAATGGTGCTGAGCGGCATTTCGCGCGGCACCAGCACCAGCTTGCGCCCCTCTTTCAGCACCACGTCGGCAGCACGGCCCACCAAGCCATCGGCGTAACCGGCGCGAATCCCCGCCAGCGTTTTCATGCTGCACGGAATGATAATCATGCCGTCGGTGTGGAATGAGCCAGATGAAATGGTCGCCGCCTGGTCCGTGGGGCTGTAGCGATAATCGGCCAACGCAGCAACCTCGCGGGCACTCCAGGGCGTTTCCAGCGCAATAGTGGTTTTCGCCCACGTCGACATCACCAGGTGGGTTTCAACGTCTGGCATCTCGCGCAGCACCTGAAGTAGCGCGACGCCGAGCGGTGCACCCGTGGCGCCAGTCATTCCAACAATCAGTCTCATTCATCGCCTCAATATTTGTTCGCATACGAACGTTTTGAATAAAATACGCCTGAGATATCGTCACGACAAGTCGCAGCGTAACGCGCCGCACTGAACGCTTAAAAATTCCCACATTAAAAAACTGGCTGGAACCCGTTATGATAGACGCAGACAGTCATCCCGGAGTTCTCATGGAGTTACGAAACAAAGCGTTTCACCTGCTACGTCAGCTTTTTCAGCAACATACTGCTCGCTGGCAGCATGAATTACCGAGTCTGACCAAACCTCAGTATGCGGTGATGCGTGCCATTGCGGAGCGCCCCGGCATTGAGCAGGTAGCCCTCATGGAAGCCGCGGTCAGTACCAAAGCGACGCTGGCTGAAATGCTGAGCCGGATGGAAAGTCGGGGCCTGGTGAAGCGGGAAAACGATCCTCAGGATAAGCGACGTCGTTTCGTGCATCTGACGACAGAAGGGGAAACATTACTGGCGAGCGTTACGCCGCTGGGAAATTGCGTTGATGAGGAGTTTCTGGGTCGTTTAAGTGATGAAGAGCGCGAGCAATTTACGCAACTGGTCCGCAAGATGATGGGGTGATTCCGGGAAACATTGCCTGATGGCGCTTCGCATATCAGGCCTACAACTCTTCAGGACGAGTCACGCAAAAGAAAAA
Source organism: Citrobacter sp. R56 (assembly GCF_016811995.1). Lineage (GTDB taxonomy): Bacteria > Pseudomonadota > Gammaproteobacteria > Enterobacterales > Enterobacteriaceae > Citrobacter_D > Citrobacter_D enshiensis. The sequence continues at coordinate 968,599 of NZ_CP069159.1, read as the reverse complement.
GGCCAGTCTCATTGAGGCTGGCCTTTCTTGATAGAACTTTGCTTACTCGCGGAACAGCGCTTCGATATTCAGCCCCTGAGTCTGCAGGATTTCACGCAGACGACGCAGGCCTTCTACCTGAATCTGACGAACACGTTCACGCGTGAGGCCAATTTCACGGCCCACATCTTCCAGTGTCGCAGCTTCATATCCCAGCAGACCGAAACGACGTGCCAGCACTTCACGCTGTTTGGCGTTCAGTTCGAACAGCCATTTGACGATACTTTGTTTCATATCATCATCTTGCGTGGTGTCTTCCGGACCGTTTTCTTTTTCATCGGCCAGGATATCCAGCAACGCTTTTTCGGAATCGCCACCCAACGGGGTGTCTACCGAGGTAATGCGCTCGTTAAGACGAAGCATACGGCTAACGTCATCAACCGGTTTATCCAGTTGCTCTGCAATCTCTTCCGCACTCGGTTCGTGGTCCAGTTTATGCGACAACTCACGCGCAGTACGCAGATAGACGTTCAGCTCTTTAACAATGTGAATCGGCAGTCGAATCGTACGGGTTTGGTTCATAATCGCCCGTTCAATCGTCTGGCGGATCCACCAGGTTGCGTATGTTGAGAAGCGGAACCCACGCTCAGGGTCAAACTTCTCGACGGCACGGATAAGTCCCAGATTGCCCTCTTCAATCAGATCCAGCAATGCCAGACCACGATTGCCATAACGGCGGGCAATTTTCACCACCAGACGCAGGTTACTTTCAATCATCCGACGGCGAGAGGCAACATCTCCACGCAGTGCGCGACGCGCGAAATAAACTTCTTCTTCGGCCGTTAACAGTGGCGAATAACCAATCTCACCAAGGTAAAGCTGAGTCGCGTCCAACACACGCTGTGTAGCACCCTGCGATAACAGCTCTTCTTCAGCCAGGTCGTTATCACTGGGTTCCTCTTCACTCAAGGCTTTCTCATCAAAAGCCTCTACTCCGTTCTCATCAAATTCCGCGTCTTCATTTAAATCATGAACTTTCAGCGTATTCTGACTCATAAGGTGGCTCCTACCCGTGATCCCTTGACGGAACTAGCAAGTGAAAGCCTGGTTCCGACGCTTTATCGCTGCGGCAAATATTGCAGCGGGTTTACGGATTTCCCCTTGTAACGAATTTCAAAATGCAAGCGTGTTGAACTGGTTCCGGTGCTACCCATGGTAGCGATTTTTTGCCCCGCCTTGATGTCTTGTTGTTCCCGGACCAGCATCGTATCGTTATGGGCGTAGGCACTCAGGTAATCATCATTGTGTTTGATGATAATTAAATTACCGTAACCGCGCAGAGCATTACCGGCATACACAACGCGTCCATCTCCGGTCGCGACGATTGCCTGTCCTTTACTGCCTGCAATGTCGATACCTTTATTGCCACCCTCGGTAGCCGCGAAGTTTTCGATCACTTTGCCGTCAGTCGGCCAGAGCCATTTAGAGATTGGCGCACTGGTAGACATACTGCTTGCAGTCGGTTGGGTTGTGCTCGTTGATGATGCCGTTACAGGGGCTGTGACAACCGTCCCAGCAGGCTTGTTGTTCGGCAACATTTTATTAGCACTTTGTTCACCTGAGTCCTCAGAATACGTAATTGTCGGTTTGGACGCAACAGCAACGGTGGAATTTTGTGCAGGGTTGGTCACAACTCCTTGCTGTGCTGCATCCGCCTGGGTGATGGCGTTTCCACCCGTAATTGGCGCGCCGGATGCATTACCCACCTGAAGCGTTTGTCCTACGTTCAACCCGTAGGGAGCCGCAACATTATTGCGCTGAGCAAGGTCACGGAAGTCGTTTCCGGTTATCCAGGCAATATAGAAAAGAGTGTCGCCTTTCTTAACGGTGTAGGTGCTGCCGCCGGTGTAGCTGCCTTTTGGAATGTCGCCGTATTTACGGTTATAAACAATACGGCCGTTTTCCGTCTGTACGGGCTGTTGCGCGACAGGCTGGATTTGCGCAGGTTGGGTGATCTGAGGCTGCTGCTGCACGGGCTGAATTTGCGGCGTTTGTTGCGTCGCCGTTGTCCCCATTTTTGGCGGAGGGGTGATCAGCATACCTGAATTGGTGCTTGACGGTGCGCCGCCATCAACAGAGTTGACGGGTGCAGGCGGATTAGAAGTGTTGGAACAACCTGCCAGCCACAGCGAAACCAGTGACAATGCCGCAATGCGGCTAACGGTGAATTTTGGGCTTCCCGCGCTCATTTATCCCCCAGGAAAATTTTGGTTAATAACCAGTGACGTAATAACCGTGCAATGCATCAGGCTGAACACTGGAAAACGTGTTCACCATACGCTTACCCTTTACAAAATAACCAGGAAAAATCCAGGTATTCAGGAATGCGCTATGCCAGTTCGCCTTTGACTAAAGGAACAAAGCGAACGGCTTCCACGGTATCGATAATAAATTCGCCTCCCCGACGACGCACCCGTTTCAAATACTGGTGCTCATCACCCACAGGCAAGACGAGAATACCGCCTTCATCCAACTGTGCCATTAACGCAGTAGGAATCTCCGGCGGCGCAGCCGTCACAATGATGGCATCAAACGGGGCACGAGCTTGCCAGCCTTGCCAGCCATCGCCATGACGGGTCGAAACATTGTGTAAGTCGAGCTGTTTCAGGCGGCGACGCGCCTGCCATTGCAGCCCTTTGATACGCTCCACAGAGCATACATGGTGCACCAGATGCGCCAGTATCGCCGTCTGGTATCCCGAACCGGTACCTATTTCCAGCACCCGGGATTGCGGCGTCAGTTCCAGTAACTCCGTCATTCGCGCCACCATATAGGGTTGCGAAATCGTCTGTCCCTGGCCAATCGGCAATGCAATGTTTTCCCAGGCTTTGTGTTCAAACGCTTCATCAATGAATTTTTCGCGCGGTACTGCGGCTAGTGCGTTTAGCACCAGCTCATCGCGGATCCCCTGAGCGCGCAATTGTTCAAGAAGGGTGTGTACGCGTCTGCTTACCATTGCGTGTCAACTCCCACGCTTTCTAACCACGTTGAAACAACATCATGCGCGCTGTAGGCGGTTAAATCCACATGCAGCGGCGTAACGGAAACGTATCCTTCATCTACCGCAGCAAAATCAGTGTCCGGCCCGGCGTCGCATTTATCGCCTGGCGGGCCAATCCAGTACAACGTATTACCACGGGGATCTTGCTGCGGGATCACTTTATCCGCCGGATGGCGGGTGCCGCAACGCGTCACACGAATGCCTTTGATTTGATCCAACGGAAGATCCGGTACGTTGATATTCAGAATACGGCCGGTTCGCAGAGGTTCACGACGCAGAGCACGCAAAATAGTGCAGGTGATCGCGGCGGCGGTATCGTAATGTTTATGGCCGTCCAGTGAGACCGCCAACGCCGGATAACCGAGGTGACGGCCTTCCATCGCCGCAGCGACCGTGCCGGAATAGATGACATCATCACCCAGATTCGGACCCGCGTTAATTCCTGACACCACGATGTCCGGGCGCGGACGCATCAATGCGTTGACCCCGAGATACACGCAGTCCGTTGGCGTCCCCATTTGTACGGCGATATCACCGTTATCAAAGGTAAAAGTGCGAAGCGAAGATTCCAGCGTCAGCGAGTTAGACGCGCCGCTGCGGTTACGATCGGGGGCAACCACCTGTACGTCAGCAAACTCACGCAGGGCTTTTGCCAGCGTTTGTATACCAGGCGCGTGAACCCCATCATCGTTACTCAGCAATATGCGCATAATCACCCAATGTGTTGATAAGTTCCCTTACAACACTGGTGGCAAAACTCCCTGCCGGTAGCCAAAAGCTTAACTCGACGGTTACGTCATCCCACCAGTTCCAGCTTAATTGTTGCGGATACAGCAGCATGGCGCGGCGTGAAGCCTCCACCTTTTCCCGCAACAGCAGCGATTGCAGCTCAGTTTCACTGGCGATGGCAGCTTCTTCAAACGCCAGCGCCTCACGCTGGGTTCCCCACTCACCGCTGCCAGGTAACGCAGCTGTAATCATTAATTCTTTATCATCGACGCGGCGTTGTAATTCAGCCTGTTCTTCCGTTGTGGCGACAAACCAGCTACCGCGCCCCGCTAATTGTAGCGCATCGCCGTCAACAACTTGATTAAAGTCTGTTTTTTTCAAACGTTCGTCGACAATTTGATTAAACAACGCACTGCGGGCTGCCGACAACCAAAAACTGCGTTTATTGCGATCGCGTACCGGTGCATCGCTTTGCGCCCAACGTAGCGCGCCCAGCAGGTTACTGCCGCCAATGCCGAAGCGCTGCGCACCAAAATAGTTCGGTACGCCCCGCTCGCTGATTGCCTGCAGACGCGCTTCAACGTCATCACGATGACTCACTTCACGCAGAACCAGCGTAAACGCGTTACCTTTCAGGGCACCTAACCGCAGCTTACGCTTGTGGCGGGCGTATTCCAGCACTTTACAACCTTCTAGCTGAAATGCGCTCAGATCGGGCAGATCTTTGCCCGGCAGGCGCGCGCACAGCCACTGTTCCGTGACCGCGTGTTTGTCTTTCTGCCCGGCAAAGCTGACTTCACGGGCATGAATTTTCAGGAACTTTGCCAGCGCATCTGCCACAAAACGGGTATTGCAGCCGTTTTTGAGAATACGCACCAGAATATGCTCACCTTCCCCGTCTGGCTCGAAGCCTAAATCTTCGATGACCACAAAGTCTTCCGGGTTTGCTTTCAACAAACCGCTCCCTTGTGGTTTCCCGTGGAGGTAAGTCAGGTTTTCAAACTGTGTCATTTCGTTGCCTTAATGAGGAGCGCCACCGCTTCACAGGCAATCCCTTCCCCACGCCCGGTAAAGCCGAGTTTTTCCGTGGTGGTCGCTTTAACGTTAACGTCATCCATATGGCAGCCGAGATCTTCGGCAATGAACACGCGCATTTGCGGAATATGCGGCAACATCTTCGGCGCCTGGGCAATGATGGTTACATCCACGTTACCCAGGGTGTAGCCTTTGGCCTGAATACGACGCCAGGCTTCGCGCAGCAGTTCACGGCTGTCCGCCCCTTTAAAGGCCGGATCGGTGTCAGGGAAAAGTTTCCCGATATCCCCCAGCGCCGCCGCCCCTAATAACGCGTCGGTCAACGCATGCAGCGCAACATCGCCATCCGAATGCGCCAGTAACCCTTTTTCATACGGAATACGCACGCCACCAATGATAATTGGGCCAACGCCACCAAAGGCGTGTACGTCAAAACCGTGTCCAATTCGCATTATGCATTCTCCTGGTGGATGGTTCGGGTCAAATAGAATTCAGCCAGCGCCAAATCTTCCGGACGGGTCACTTTAATATTATCAGCGCGCCCTTCAACAAGCGCAGGATGATAACCACAATATTCCAGCGCTGAGGCTTCATCGGTGATGGTCGCGCCGTCATTGAGCGCGCGGGTCAGGCAGTCGTGCAGCAACTCGCGGGGGAAAAATTGCGGGGTTAACGCATGCCATAAATCGGTACGCTCCACGGTATGCGCAATGGCGGTTTTACCCGGCTCGGCGCGTTTCATGGTGTCGCGTACCGGCGCGGCAAGGATGCCTCCCGTACGACTGGTTTCACTGAGGGCGAGCAGGCGGGCGAGATCGTCCTGATGCAGACAAGGTCTGGCGGCGTCATGTACCAGCACCCACTGCGCTTCGCCGACGGCCTGCAGCCCGGCGAGCACGGAGTCTGCGCGCTCATTACCGCCATCGACGACCGTAATCTGCGGATGTTGCGCCAAAGGCAGTTGTGCAAAGCGGCTGTCGCCGGGACTGATGGCAATGACAACACGCGTCACCCGGGGATGCGCCAATAGCGCATGAACCGAGTGTTCAAGAATGGTTTTATCACCGATTGAGAGGTACTGCTTCGGACATTCCGTTTGCATCCGACGGCCAAATCCGGCAGCCGGCACCACGGCGCAAACGTCCAAAAAAGTGGCTGCCATGTTAAATCCTTGGCTGTTTATCGATTGTTTTGCCCCGTCGTCTGAGCGCGCTTAGACGCATCGGGCACCAGACGGAAAAAGGTTTCGCCCGGTTTAGTCATACTCAGTTCGTTGCGAGCACGCTCTTCAATGGCTTCCTGGCCGCCATTAAGATCGTCAATTTCGGCAAAAAGCTGATCGTTACGCGCTTTGAGCTTCGCATTTGTATCTTGCTGCGCGACGACGTCATCATTGACGCGGCTATAGTCGTGTAAGCCGTTCTTACCGAACCACAGTGAATACTGCAGCCAGACCAGTAAAGCCAGCAACAGCAGCGTTAGTTTACCCATCCTGCCCCCTGAAAAACGGCGCCATCATCCCATAACTTCCTCTGAGACTCTACTCAGAGGGCGGGAATGCCGCGACAACGCGGGCAAATGTACCACATTTATCCCCCGATCCGCACACCTCGAACAGGGAGAACATAATCTAATTGTTGGTTACGGTTTGAATTATGACCAGCCGCAGCAGTCATCAAAAAAGAAGAGAAGCGACCTATCCCAGCAACCACATGAACAAAGCGCCAAACATCGCGCCGACGGTTAACAAGGTGGAGATAATACTGAACAGCAGTTTGCCCTTCATCAGCGAATGTAGGGCAATGCCTACCACCACGGCAACGGGCATGAGCGCCAGAAAGAAGGGCCAGGTATAAAGAAAGAAAAACAGCGTGTTAGAGCCATAAATGAGGAAAGGGAAACCCAACGCCAGCAGCCACGACACGAAACCGACCACGGCCCCGGATAACGACCAGGTGGTTTCGTCTTCGACGGTGAAGGTATCTGACGTTGTGATAGTAATGTTATGGCTATTACGCATATGAAATCCTGTGACCTTGACGAGCCAGGCACGCAAGCCCGGTAGTGTCTCAGGATCTGATCATATCGCCCTCTCTCAGTAGATCTAATAATTGGCGGACTAAATTTGTTACTAATTGTTCACCATCCAGGTGAATTTCTGGTGATTCTGGCGCTTCGTAAACTGAGTCAATGCCGGTGAAATGACGTAACTCACCCGCCCGCGCTTTTTTGTACAAGCCTTTCGGATCGCGCGCTTCGCAGGTGGCCAGCGGGGTATCCACAAAGACTTCGATAAAGCGCCCGCTCCCGACGCGTTCACGTACCGCCTGTCTCTCGGCGCGATGCGGGGAAATAAACGCCGTCAACACCACCAGTCCGGCATCGACCATCAGATTGGCGACTTCCCCCACCCGACGGATGTTCTCTTTGCGATCGGCTTCGCTAAAGCCGAGATCGCTGCACAAGCCGTGGCGTACGTTGTCGCCATCCAACAGATATGTACTCACACCGCGTTGATGCAGCGCCTCTTCCAGCGCCCCCGCCACCGTGGATTTACCCGAGCCGGAAAGCCCGGTAAACCACAGAACGACACCACGGTGACCGTGGTGTTGCTCGCGCTGTTGCGGTGTTACGGGATGCGCATGCCAGACGACGTTTTCGTCATGCAGCGCCATTATTGGCCTCCCAGCAAATCACGCGCACCCCAGTGCGGGAAGTGACGGCGAACCAATGCATTCAGTTCCAGCTCAAACGCGCTGAATTCAGACGGTGTTGAGACAGACTCCGCGAGCGGTTGGCGTACCATGCCCGCTCCAACAGTCACATTACTCAGGCGATCAATAATGATAAGCCCCCCGGTCACCGGGTTTTGCTGATAGCTCTCCAGAGCCAGAGGTTCATCAAAGGTAAAATTCACCAGACCGATGCCGTTCAGCGGCAGATTTTCAACCTCGCGCTGGGTCAGATTATTGATATCAACCTGATATTGAACATGATCAACACGGGCGCGGGTCTTTTTCCCGGCAATCTTAATATCATAACTCTGCCCCGCTGACAGCGGCTGCTCCGCCATCCAGACCACATCAATGGCGGCACGCTGCACCGCAGGTAATGCTTCGCTGGCATCAAGCAGCAGGTCGCCGCGACTGATGTCAATTTCATCCTTCAGCACCAGGGTGATGGCTTCACCCGCATGCGCCTGTGGCAAATCGCCGTCAAAGGTCACAATGCGCGCCACGCTGGATTCAACGCCGGAGGGCAGCACTTTGATTCGCTGACCAACCTTCACGGTGCCAGAAGCCAGTGTTCCGGCGTAACCGCGAAAATCCAGATTCGGGCGGTTCACATACTGCACCGGGAAACGCATCGGCTGGGTATCTACCACGCGCTGAATGTCGACAGTTTCCAGCATTTCCAACAGCGTCGGACCACTGTACCACCGCATGTTCACGCTCTGAGACGCCACGTTATCGCCTTCCAGCGCAGAGAGCGGGACAAAGCGAATATCCAGATTCCCCGGCAACTGTTCGGCAAACGTCAGGTAATCTTCACGAATACGGACAAATGTCTCTTCGCTGAAATCCACCAGATCCATTTTGTTGATCGCGACCACCAGGTGTTTTATCCCAAGCAGCGTAGAGATGAAACTGTGGCGACGAGTCTGATCCAACACCCCTTTACGGGCATCGATCAGTAAGATCGCCAGATCGCAGGTTGAAGCACCTGTCGCCATATTGCGGGTGTACTGCTCATGGCCCGGGGTATCGGCAATGATAAATTTGCGCTTCTCGGTAGAGAAATAGCGGTAGGCCACATCAATCGTGATCCCCTGCTCGCGCTCGGCCTGCAGGCCATCCACCAGCAGCGCCAGATCGAGTTTTTCGCCCTGCGTGCCGTGACGCTTGCTATCATTATGCAGTGAAGAAAGCTGATCTTCGTAAATCTGGCGCGTATCGTGCAGCAAGCGGCCAATCAGCGTACTTTTACCGTCGTCCACGCTACCGCAGGTTAAAAAGCGCAGCAGACTTTTATGTTGTTGGGCGACCATCCAGGCTTCGACGCCGCCTTCATTAGCGATTTGTTGGGCAAGTGCGATGTTCATAGCGGCTCCTTAGAAATACCCCTGACGTTTCTTCAGCTCCATGGAGCCCGCCTGGTCGCGGTCGATCACGCGCCCCTGACGTTCACTGGTGGTTGAAACCAGCATCTCTTCGATAATCTCCGGCAACGTTTGCGCATTCGACTCCACCGCGCCCGTCAGCGGCCAGCAGCCAAGAGTACGGAAGCGCACCATCCGCTTTTTGATAACCTCGCCAGGTTGTAGATCGATCCGGTTGTCATCGATCATCATCAACATGCCGTCACGCTCCAGCACCGGGCGTTCAGCCGCCAGATACAGCGGGACGATCTCAATATTTTCCAGCCAGATGTACTGCCAGATATCCTGTTCGGTCCAGTTGGAGAGCGGAAAAACGCGGATGCTTTCGCCTTTGTTTATCTGTCCGTTGTAGTTGTGCCACAGTTCCGGGCGCTGGTTCTTCGGGTCCCAACGATGAAAACGGTCGCGGAAGGAATAGATACGTTCTTTGGCGCGGGATTTCTCTTCATCACGGCGTGCGCCGCCAAACGCGGCATCAAAGCCGTATTTATTCAGCGCCTGTTTCAGCCCTTCGGTCTTCATGATGTCGGTATGTTTCGCGCTACCGTGGACGAAGGGGTTAATCCCCATCGCCACCCCTTCCGGGTTTTTGTGGACCAGTAGCTCGCAGCCGTAGGTTTTGGCAGTGCGGTCACGAAATTCATACATCTCGCGAAATTTCCAGCCCGTATCAACATGCAGCAGCGGGAACGGCAGCGAGCCTGGATAAAACGCTTTACGCGCCAGATGCAGCATCACGCTGGAATCTTTACCGATGGAATACATCATCACCGGATTAGAGAATTCGGCGGCCACCTCGCGAATAATATGGATGCTTTCCGCTTCCAGTTGCCGCAGGTGGGTGAGTCGTTTTTGGTCCATAACCGTTCCTTAAGCCAGATTTATAACAGAAGAACCGAAGCCTTCTGCGTCTGTTGTGTGTTGAAACCAGGCGAGCGTGTCGTGAAGTTGCACGACTTCCCCTACGACGATCAGAGAGGGCATAGGGGCGTCTTTCGCCAGACTTGCAAGGTTGTGTAATGTGCCGGTCGCAACGTGTTGATCGACGCGCGTTCCGCGAGAAATCACCGCCACCGGCGTTGTCGCATCGCGACCGTGTTGAATGAGTTGTTCGCTGATTTCCGCCGCTTTCATCGTGCCCATATAGATGGCAAGCGTCTGTCGGCTTTGGGCCAGATGCGCCCAATCAAAGGGGGTGCTGTCAGCCTTGTAGTGTCCCGTCACAAACGTCACGCTCTGGGCGTAATCGCGATGGGTGAGCGGAATACCGGCATATGCAGTGACGGCGGATGCCGCCGTGATCCCCGGAACCACCTGAAACGGTACACCCGCTTCGGCGGCCGCCTGAAGTTCCTCACCACCGCGCCCAAAAATGAACGGATCGCCCCCTTTGAGACGGACAACGGTTTTGCCCGCCTTCGCTGCCGCAATCAGCATCTGATTAGTTTCGTGTTGCGGCACGGAGTGTTCACCCGCCCGTTTGCCCACGCAGATCTGTTCAGCATCGCGACGAATTAACTCTCGCACGCCGTCGCTCACCAGGTGGTCATAGAACACCACGTCGGCATCCTGCAGAACCTGCAAGCCGCGCAGGGTCAGCAACCCGGCATCTCCCGGCCCGGCGCCCACCAGAATCAGTTCCCCGGCGCTACTGCCTGGATTATCCAGCTCATCTTCCAGAATCTGCTGCGCAGCAGACTCATTACCGGCATGCATTAGGCTTGCAAAGCGGCCACGGAAAACACGCTCCCAGAAACGGCGGCGTTCGGTCACGCTGGTCAGACGCGTTTTCAGATGATTACGCCAGTAGCTGGCTTTTTCCGCCATGCGCCCCAGGCTCGTCGGCAGCAACGCTTCGATTTTTTCCCGCAGCACGCGCGTCAGAACCGGCGCGGTACCGCCGGAGGAGATCGCCACCAACAACGGTGAACGATCGACAATCGACGGGAAGATAAATGAGCATTCCGGCGGATCATCCACCACGTTGACCAGGCGATGGCGGGCTTGTGCGGCCCTGGAGATCCGTTGGTTGAGTTCACGGTCACGGGTGGCGGCAACGACCAGCACCACGCTGTCGATTTGCGATTCCACAAAATCCGCGTCGCTGACTACCTGCACCTGCGCACCCGCACGATGCAAGAATGCGACGTTGCGATCGGCAATCTCACCCGTCCCCACCACCAGGACGGGTCTCTCTTTTATCGCAACAAATAAGGGCAAATAGTTCACAAGCTACAACTCGCTACCAATCAGGAATAGAGTGACTATAGGGAGCGCAAGGGAACGAATGAAATTACGAATTGGAATGAGTAGTTCCTCAAAAGAATAACGATTTGAGAAAGCAAATATCAAAAAGTGCTTAACCCACCGAAATTCGGGCATTTCGGAGCAAATGAAATTGTCTTACCTCTGTCACGGTTTCATACTAGGCGGGTAAAAATTTCTGCTTTGCATTTAAGGACTCACTATGTTTTCCGCATTGCGCCACCGTACCGCTGCCCTGGCGCTCGGCGTATGCTTTATCCTTCCCGCACACGCGACGTCGCCGAACACTGGCACTATTGCAAATACCCGGGCTCGACATATTGCGACTTTTTTTCCAGGACGAATGACCGGTTCTCCCGCGGAAATGCTGTCTGCCGATTATCTTCGTCAGCAATTTGAACAGATGGGATATCGCAGTGATATTCGGACGTTTAACAGTCGTTATATTTATACCGCCAGGGACAATCGCAAAAACTGGCATAACATTACGGGCAGTACTGTTATTGCCGCGCATGAAGGTAAAGTGCCACAGCAGATTATTATTATGGCGCACCTGGATACCTACGCACCGCAAAGCGATGCGGACTCCGATGCCAATCTTGGCGGGCTGACGTTACAGGGCATTGACGATAACGCAGCAGGGTTGGGCGTCATGCTGGAACTGGCGGAAAGACTGAAAGATGTTCCCACCGAATACAGCATCCGCTTTATCGCCACCAGCGGCGAAGAAGAGGGAAAACTGGGTGCCGAAAACCTGCTTAAGCGGATGAGCGCCACCGAGAAGAAAAATACGTTGCTGGTTATCAATCTCGATAACCTGATCGTCGGCGATAAGCTCTACTTTAATAGCGGGCAAAAAACGCCGGAAGCGGTGCGTAAACTGACGCGCGACCGCGCCCTGGCCATCGCCCGTCATCATGGCATCGCCGCCAGTTCCAACCCCGGTTTTAACAAGAATTATCCAAAAGGAACGGGATGCTGCAACGATGCAGAGGTTTTCGATAAAGCGGGGATTGCGGTGCTCTCTGTTGAAGCCACTAACTGGAACCTGGGCAAAAAAGACGGTTATCAGCAACGCGCGAAAACCGCCTCTTTCCCTGCCGGAAACAGCTGGCACAATGTGCGACTGGATAACCAGCAGCATATCGACAAGGCGCTGCCTGGACGCATTGAGCATCGTAGCCGCGACGTGGTTCGCATCATGCTGCCGCTGGTAAAAGAGCTGGCAAAAGCAGAGAAAGCCTAGCGGTTCACAGATTAAAAAAACGCCCCCGGCCTTGCGGCAGGAGGCGTTAATTGCATTGGGAAAACTCAACCTTCGTGCAGCCCGCACTCGCGCTTAAGTCCGAAGAAACGGGTTTCCTCTTCGGCCATTCCGGGTTCCCATTTGCGGGTCGTGTGAGTGTCACCAACCGACAGATACCCCTGATCCCACAACGGGTGATATTTCAGGCCATGTTTTTGCAGGTACTGATAAACCGTACGGTTGTCCCAGTCGATAATCGGCAGCACTTTAAAGATCCCGCGCTGAATCGCCAACACGGGCAGATGCGCGCGGCTGCCGGACTGCTCGCGGCGTAGGCCAGCAAACCAGGTTTGTGCGTTAAGTTCTTTTAACGCCCGATTCATCGGCTCCACTTTGTTGATTTCATTGTATTTCTCAATGCCTTCAACGCCCTGCTCCCACAGCTTACCGTAGCGCGCTTCCTGCCACGCGGCGCTCTCCGTCGCGCGATAAACCTTCAGGTTTAGGCTGAGCTTGTCTGCTAACTCGTCAATAAACTGGTAGGTTTCCGGGAACAGATAGCCGGTATCGGTGAGGATCACCGGAATATCCGGGCGGATCTGATTGACCAGATGCAGGCTGACTGCCGCCTGGATGCCGAAGCTGGAAGAGAGCACGTATTCGCCGGGCAGATTTTCCAGCGCCCACACCACGCGCCCTTCAGCGTCAAGCTTTTCCAGTTGGCTGTTGATTTGCGCCAGCGCCATCACCCGCTCAACTTTCGGCAGCGCGTTCAACGCCTGTAAATCGAATACAGACATAGGTTCCTCACTGTTTGCTTTGCCTGATGGCGCTACGCTTATCAGGCCTACAAAATCCGTAGGCCGGATAAGCGTAGCGCCATCAGGCAATGAGACGTTATTCCCAGAAATCTCTCGCCGGATCGAGCACCGGGCGAATGATGCCCGCACGCACCGTAAAGTCACCGAAGCCTTCACCCGCATCACGCTCTTTCACCCAGCGCCCAATCAGTTCATCGAGAGAGGCCAGAATCTCCGGTTCGGTGATATTCTCTTTGAACATCCGCGGGATGCGCGTCCCGATGCGATTACCGCCCAGGTGCAGGTTGTAACGCCCTGGCGCTTTACCGACCAGGCCGACTTCCGCCAGCATGGCGCGACCGCAACCGTTCGGACACCCCGTCACGCGCATCACAATATGCTCGTCGCTGACGCCGTGCTTCGCCATCAGCGTGTCGATATTATCGATAAACGTCGGCAGGAAACGCTCTGCTTCCGCCATCGCCAGCGGGCAGGTCGGGAACGACACGCAGGCCATTGAGTTTTCGCGCTGCGGCGTGACCGAGTTCATCAGGCCGCTTTCGCGCGCCAGTTTTTCGATCTTCGCTTTCTGGCTCTCTGGCACCCCGGCGATGATCAGATTCTGGTTGGCGGTGATTCGAAACTCACCTTTGTGGATCTTAGAAATCTCCAGCAGGCCGGTTTTCAGCGGACGCCCCGGATAATCCAGAATACGACCGTTCTCAATAAACAGCGTCAGATGCCATTTATTGTCGATGCCTTTCACCCAGCCAATACGATCGCCACGCCCAGTAAATTCATACGGGCGGATCGGCGCAAACGTGATGCCCGCGCGACGTTCAACCTCCGCTTTGAAGGTGTCAACGCCAACGCGCTCCAGCGTGTATTTGGTTTTCGCGTTTTTACGGTCGGTACGGTTGCCCCAGTCGCGCTGGGTAGTGACCACCGCTTCCGCCACCGCCAGCGTGTGCTCCAGCGGAATATAGCCAAACTCGCTCGCCGTACGGGCGTAGGTTTTTTTGTTGCCGTGTTCGATGGAAAGCCCACCGCCCACCAGCAGGTTAAAGCCCACCAGTTTGCCGTTTTCGGCAATCGCCACGAAGTTCATGTCGTTGGCGTGCAGATCGATATCGTTCTGCGGCGGGATCACTACCGTGGTTTTGAACTTACGCGGCAGATAGGTCTGGCCGAGGATCGGTTCTTCATCGGTAGTCGCAACCTTCTCCTGATCGAGCCAGATCTCCGCATAGGCGCGGGTGCGCGGCAACAGATGCTCAGAGATCTTTTTCGCCCATTCGTAGGCTTCAGCATGCAGTTCGGACTCGTACGGGTTCGATGTACAGAGCACGTTACGGTTCATGTCGTTGGCGGTTGCCAGCGCGTCCAGCCCCACCGAGTGCAGCATCTGATGCACTGGTTTCACGTTCTTCTTCAAAATGCCGTGGAACTGGAAGGTCTGACGGTTGGTCAGCCGAATACTGCCGTAAATGGTGTTGTCATGGGCGAATTTATCAATCGCCTGCCACTGTTTGGTGGTGATCACCCCACCTGGCAGACGGCAGCGCAGCAGCATCGCATGACGCGGCTCCAGCTTCTGTTCGGCACGCTCGGCGCGGATATCGCGATCATCCTGCTGATACATACCGTGGAAGCGGATCAGCAGGAAGTTGTCGCCCTTAAAACCACCGGTAAGCGTGTCATTCAAATCTTCTGCAATGGTGCCACGCAGGTAGTTGCTTTCCAGCTTCATGCGCTCGGCATCTGTCAGTTTGCCTTCGACCACTAAAGGCCCAGGGTGTTTTTCGCTCATTAGTAGACATCTCGCTGATAACGGCGCTCAACGCGCAGCTCACTTAAAAATTCATCCGCTGCTTCGGCGTCCATACCACCGAATTCAGCAATCACGTCCAGTAAAGCCTGTTCAACGTCTTTCGCCATGCGATTGGCGTCGCCGCAGACATAAAGGTGGGCACCGTCATTGATCCAGCGCCACAGCTCCGCGCCCTGTTCGCGCAGTTTGTCTTGTACGTATATTTTTTGTTTTTGGTCGCGGGACCAGGCCAGATCGATGCGGTTTAGCACGCCCTCTTTGACGTAGCGCTGCCATTCGACCTGGTAAAGGAAATCTTCCGTAAAGTGCGGGTTGCCGAAGAAGAGCCAGTTTTTGCCCGGCGCTTCATCCGCCGCACGCTGCTGCATAAAGGCGCGGAACGGCGCGATGCCCGTGCCAGGACCAATCATGATAACCGGCGTCTCCGGGTTGGCAGGCAGACGGAAGTTGTCGTTGTGTTCGATAAACACGCGCACTTCACCTTCTTCCTCTACGCGATCGGCGAGGAAGCTGGAGGCGCCACCGGCACGGGCCCGGCCTTCGATGTCATAGCGCACCACGCCAACGGTAACGTGGACTTCGCTCTCCACCTCCGCCTGCGACGAGGCGATGGAGTAGAGGCGCGGCGTCAGCGGACGCAGCAGACCGGCTAACGCTTCAGCGTCCAGCTGCGCTGGAGAGAAACGCACCATATCGACTATCGGGGTGGTCGCGGCGTAGTGCTGCAACTTCGCTTTATCGCCCACCAGCGGCAGCAGCGATTCACTGCGCGTCAGCGTGGCATAGTTTTCAACGATATTGGCGGTGTTGACCGTCAGTTCAAAATGCCACGCCAGTGCGTCTGAAAGCGGCAGAATTTTGCCCTCGACGGTGACGGGTTCATCACCTTTCAGCCACAGCAGCTCAACCATCTCTTTGACCAGCGCCGAATCGTTTTGATACCAGACGCCCAGCGCATCGCCAGGCTGATAACGCAGGCCAGAATCACCTAAATCGATTTCGATATGACGCACATCTTTTTCAGAATCACGACCGGTAATTTTCTGATTAACCGAAAGGCTCGCGGTAAGTGGCGCTTCTTTGGTATACGGGCTGGTATGAATTTCGTTGACCGCACCCGTCGCAACCGACAGTGAAGGTGTGGCCACCGGCGCACGCGCTTTCAGTACCTCTACCACCCGTGCGCGCCACTCGCTTGCGGCTGGCTGGTATTCCACATCGGCATCAACCCTGTCCAGCAAGCGCTCTGCGCCCAGTTCCGCCAGTTTGCTGTCAAAATCTTTACCGGACTGGCAGAAAAACTCGTAGGAAGTATCGCCGAGACCAAAGACTGCAAACGCGGTGCCGTCGAGTTTTGGCGCTTTTTTCGAGAACAGGAATTTATGCAGTGCGACGGCTTCTTCTGCCGGCTCCCCTTCCCCCTGGGTCGACGCGACAACGATCAGCAGTTTTTCATTGGCGATCTGTTTGAATTTGTAGTCGCCCGCGTTGACCAAGGTGACGCTGAGTTTTGCCGCCAGCAGATCATCGCGCAGGGCTTCGGCCACGCGGCGCGCATTGCCGGTTTGCGATGCGCAAAGCAACGTGATGCCCGGCATTTCAGCCGCAGGCGCGGGTGCCATCGCCGCTGAACCGGGTTGCTGATTCAGCATGCCCCAGAAATAGCCGGAAACCCACGCAAGCTGCGTAGGCGTGAGATCGGTCGCGGCCGCCTGAAGGCGTGCCAGTTGCTCCGGGTTCAGCGGAAGCAAAGCGGAAGGTGGGGCCTGTGTCGTCATGCGTCGTTATGTTCCAGTAAGCTATGCGGATTTAAGCAATAAAACCCAAACTGATGATAAGGTTAACGGCGAGGATAGTAACAATTAAAGAAGGGATGGAAATAACAAATAACCAAATGGACTAACCTGTTTTAACTATACTTATTAACAGCAAAAACGATTATCTAATCCCATGAAATTAAAGAAAATAAAAAAGTTAATCGGGATAAATAGCGTAATCAGCGGCTAAGCGCCGTTTTAGTTAATGATAAAAAATGTACTTTCCGGTACCCTACGGCGGTTTTTCGTATCATTGAGAGCTAATCATGACCACCACCCTGTTTAAAGATTTCACCTTCGAAGCCGCCCACCGCCTGCCGCATGTACCTGCCGGGCATAAATGTGGCCGTCTGCACGGTCATTCGTTCATGGTGCGACTCGAAATTACCGGTGAAGTCGATCCGCACACAGGTTGGATCATCGATTTCGCCGAACTCAAAGCGGCGTTCAAACCGACATACGATCGTCTGGATCACTACTATCTGAACGATATCCCTGGTCTGGAGAATCCGACTAGCGAAGTGCTGGCGCACTGGATTTGGGACCAGGTTAAACCTGTCGTCCCTCTGCTAAGCGCGGTGATGGTGAAAGAAACCTGCACAGCGGGCTGCATTTATCGCGGCGAGTGATTTTTGCTTTTTGCCGGGTGGCGGCTTCGCCTTACCCGGCCTACAAAACCCGTCGTCCTTGTAGGCCGGATAAGCGCAACGCCATCCGGCTTTTAAGTCACGCGATATTCAGATATTTGTGCGTCTGCATGGAGAGACGCCAGTTGCGGGCGATGCAGGTTTCAATGCACAGACGCGTCGCGTCTTCTTTCTGACTGATAGGCTGCAGAGCAATAATGCGCGGTTTATCATCGGTCAATGTGGCCAGCAGTTCATCCAGCGCTTCGATATCGCGAACCCGCCCAACCGGATGCTTGATTTCATTGGCTCGCTCCAGCGCCTGTGAGAGCACGTCATAGCCACCACGCATATTCACTTTCGGAGAAACCGTCACCCAGGTATTGGTCGAACAACGGACTTCGTGGGTGCCGCTGGTCTCAATCTGGCAGCTGAAACCGTTCTTTTCCAGTAACTCGGTGAGCGGCATCAAATCATGAATGCAGGGTTCACCGCCGGTAATCACCACATGACGTGCGGTATAACCCTGTCGGCCAATTACCGCCAGCAGATCTTCGCTGCTCGCCGCGCCCCATTTGTCGCTCTCTTTGGTTTTCGCCAGGATGCTATACAGGGAAACTTCCCGATCCTCAAGCTTATCCCAGGTGTGTTTGGTATCGCACCAGGCACAGCCAACCGGGCATCCCTGTAAACGAATAAAAATGGCGGGGACACCGGTAAAATAACCCTCACCTTGCAGGGTCTGGAACATCTCGTTAATCGGGTACTGCATAATCATCTCAATGTGGGGATAAACGATAATTATCGCAGATCCCCGCCAAAGTATCATGCCCCATCGGTGCTTTAGGCGGTGATTGCCGCAATAAAGCGCTCTGTGATCTGCTGCGGACGGGTGATCGCACCGCCCACCACAACGGTGTGTGCGCCTAACGCAAGACAGCGCGCTGCCAGCTCCGGCGTCTCGACATTCCCTTCCGCCACCACCGGAACCGTCACGGCAGCCAGCACATCACGTAAAAAGTTGCAGTCATTCTCCGGTAAGCGGTGGCCTGCCGTCTCTGCGGTGTAGCCATAGAGCGTGGTCCCTACGCAGTCAAACCCCAGCGCCTGCGCCGTGACCGCCTCTTCTACGCTGGCAATATCCGCCATCAGTAAAACCGCCGGATAGCGGGAGCGGATCTGCGCAACCAGCGCCTCCAGCGTTTGCCCCTGCGGGCGTGGGCGCGCGGTGGCATCGAGAGCAATAATTTCCGGCCCCACACTCATCAGCTCATCCACTTCTTTCATCGTGGCGGTAATAAATACCTCGCTGTCCGGGTAATCACGCTTGATGATGCCAATCACCGGTAAAGAGACCTGCTGTTTGATGGCGGCAATATCCACCACGCTATTCGCGCGGATCGCCACCGCTCCGCCTTGTGCTGCCGCCAGCGCCATGCGCGACATAATAAACGGGCTGTGTAAGGGTTCATGTTCCAGCGCCTGGCAGGAGACGACTAACTTGCCTTTCAGGTTATCCAGTACAGTTTTCATTGTGATAATGTCTCTTCAATTTCATTTTTAATGATCGTGACGTGCGGGCCATAAATGACCTGGACCCCGTTACCACGCAGGATGACGCCACGTGCGCCGGTCGCTTTCAACGCCGCTTCATCCACCTTTGCCCCCTCTTTGACCGTGACGCGCAAACGCGTTGCACAGCAGTCCACCTCTTCAAGGTTGTCTTTGCCGCCCAATCCGGCAATCACTGCCGACGCGCGTTCGCTTTGTGGGAGCACACTTTCTACTGTTGTCTCTTTCTCACGCCCCGGCGTCAGAAAACCAAAGCGGTTAATCAGGTAGCGGAACGTAAAGTAGTACAGGAAGAACCACGGTACGCCGACCAGCGGGACGTACATCCAGTGGGTTTTGGCTTCGCCCTGCAGCACGCCAAAGAGAATGAAATCGATAAACCCGCCAGAGAACGTCTGGCCGATCGTGATATGCAAAATATGCGCGATCATAAACGCCAGCCCGTCGAAGAAGGCATGAATGACATACAGAACCGGCGCCACAAACAGGAAGGAGAACTCAATCGGTTCGGTGATCCCCGTCAGGAAAGAGGTCAGCGCGGCAGACAACAGCAACCCGGCAACCCGTTTCTTGTTCTCAGCGTTTGCCGTGTGATACATCGCCAGGCACGCGCCAATCAGGCCGAACATCATGGTGATAAAGCGACCGGACATAAAGCGCGAGGTACCGATGTAAAACTGTTGAACAGCGGGGTCGGCAAGCTGGGCGAAGAAAATACGCTGCGTACCTTCAATCAGTTGACCATTGACGATTTCACTTCCCCCCAGCGCCGTCGTCCAGAAGGGCAGATAGAAGATATGGTGCAGGCCAAACGGACCGAGCATACGCAGAATAAAGCCGTACAGAAACGTCCCCAGATACCCTGTCGCATCCACCAGGCCACCCAGACCAAAAATCAGTTTCTGGAAATGCGGCCACACCACGGTCATCGCCGCGCCAACCAGAATCGCCGCCAGCGAACTGATGATTGGCACAAAACGTGAGCCGCCAAAGAAGCCCAGGAACTGCGGCAATGCAATTTTGTTGAAGCGCTGATGCAAAACGCAGGTCACCAGACCAATCACCACGCCGCCGAAGACCCCCGTTTCCAGGGTCTGGATACCCAGCGTCATCCCCTGCCCGACCGCGCCAGGATTCTCGAGCGCCAGCGTACCGGTCAGGATCAGCAAGGCGTTGATCGTGGCGTTCATCACTAAAAATGCCAGCAGCGCCGCAAGCCCGGCCGTACCTTTATCGGTTTTCGCCAGCCCGACAGCTACCCCAACGGCAAACAGCACTGAGAGGTTGGCAAATACAATCGAGCCCGCGCTGCTCATGATCGTAAAAATGGCCTGTAGCCATCCGATATCCAAAAACGGATAGGCTGTTATGGTATTCGGATTCGACAGCGCACCACCGATCCCCAATAACAAGCCCGCGGCAGGCAACACCGCAATCGGCAGCATGAACGATTTACCGAACCGTTGCGCCTTTTCAAACCAGGCACCCGAAGAGGCACCGCTGAATATTTGCATCATTTTTTCACTTCCCCATCAATCGATGAAAATTTTTACCACACAAATATATAAAAGTGAAAATTATCACCAAAAATACAGGAAGCGGATCATACTTTTTTAAAATAACTGGCATCGCCCCCCTGCTTTCCGCCACACTAGCCGCAGAGAAACGCATTAAGGATCTTGCATGTCAGAAAATGAAAATCTGCTGCTGAGGCTGCGCCAGGGGGTTTCCGGATACAGCCCGACTCAGCAAAAGCTGGGAGAGTTTGTCCTGAACGATCCGGCAAAAGTGCTCTACCTGACGATTACCGAACTGGCCCGGGAAAGTGATACCAGTGAAGCAAGCGTCACGCGCTTATGCCGCACGCTGGGATGTAAAGGCTATAACGAATTTAAGATGGCGCTGGCGCTGGATATCCAGCAGGGGCAACCCGCTCAGCAGAGCGGCGATGAAATTGATAACGTCGTCAATGAGTCTGTGCAGGCATTGCAGGACACGGCAAAATTACTCGACAGAGCGATGCTGGAAAAAGCCGCGCTGGCGCTGCATCAGGCGCACGCTGTGCAGATCTACGGCGTGGCCGCCAGTGCAATTCTTGGGGAGTATTTGCATTACAAACTCCTGCGACTCGGTAAACCTGCGCAGCTGTTCAGCGACATGCATCGTGCCGCCATGAATGCCACAGCGCTTTCAAAAGAGACGCTGGTGGTGGCGATCTCCAGTTCAGGCTCGACCCGCGATTTACTGCATGTGGTTAAGCTTGCCCGCAAGCGTGGCGTTCCGGTGTTGGTCCTGAGTAATACGCCGCGTAGCCCGCTGGGTTCATTGAGTGATTTCCAACTGGTGGCCGCCAAACCGGAAGGGCCGCTGAGCGCCGGGGCGTTGAATGCCAAAGTCGGGGTCATGCTGTTAGTTGAGCTGCTCACCACGTCGCTGATTGCACTGGACGAGGGTTACAGCAATGTAAGCCAACAAACGGCCAGCGCGACGCTACCGCTGCTGCTGTAGCGCAGAGATAAAAAAACCCGCCGAAGCGGGTTTTTTCTTAAGAGGTAAGGTTCAGATTACTGACCTTTGATCTCTTTACGACCGTTGTACGGTGCTTTTTCACCCAGCGCTTCTTCGATACGAATCAGCTGGTTGTATTTAGCAACACGGTCAGAACGGCTCATAGAACCGGTTTTGATCTGGCCTGCAGCAGTACCAACAGCCAGGTCAGCGATGGTCGCATCTTCAGTTTCGCCAGAACGGTGAGAGATAACTGCAGTGTAGCCAGCATCTTTCGCCATTTTGATCGCAGCCAGAGTTTCGGTCAGAGAACCGATCTGGTTGAATTTGATCAGAATGGAGTTAGCGATACCGTTGTCGATACCACGTTTCAGGATTTTGGTGTTAGTTACGAACAGGTCGTCACCAACTAACTGAAGTTTGTCGCCCATAACTTTAGTCTGGTATGCGAAACCATCCCAGTCAGACTCGTCCAGACCGTCTTCGATAGAAACGATCGGGTACTGTTTAGTCAGGTCTTCCAGGAAGTGGGTAAATTCTTCAGAGGTGAAAGATTTGTTGCCTTCGCCAGCCAGAACGTATTTACCGTCTTTGTAGAATTCAGACGCTGCACAGTCCATCGCCAGAGTGATGTCGGTGCCCAGCTCGTAACCTGCAGCTTTAACCGCTTCAGCAATAACAGCCAGCGCTTCTGCGTTGGAACCCAGGTTCGGCGCGTAGCCACCTTCGTCACCAACAGCAGTACCCATGCCTTTAGATTTCAGAACTTTAGCCAGGGTGTGGAACACTTCAGAACCCATACGGATGGCTTCTTTCAGCGTTTTCGCGCCAACAGGCTGAATCATGAACTCTTGGATATCAACGTTGTTGTCAGCGTGCTCACCACCGTTGATGATGTTCATCATCGGAACCGGCATAGAGTATTTGCCCGGAGTACCGTTCAGCTCAGCGATGTGCTCGTACAGCGGCATGCCTTTAGCGGCAGCAGCAGCTTTGGCGTTAGCCAGAGACACAGCCAGGATTGCGTTCGCACCGAAGTTGGATTTGTTTTCAGTACCGTCCAGGTCGATCATGATCTTGTCGATGCCGGCCTGATCTTTGGCGTCTTTGCCAAGGAGTGCCTGAGCGATCGGGCCGTTAACCGCGCCAACAGCTTTGGTTACGCCTTTACCCAGGAAACGGGATTTGTCGCCATCGCGCAGTTCCAGCGCTTCGCGGGAACCAGTAGAAGCACCTGACGGAGCAGCTGCCATACCTACGAAACCACCCTCCAGGTGTACTTCGGCTTCAACAGTCGGGTTACCACGGGAGTCGATGATTTCACGACCGATGACTTTAACGATTTTGGACATTAGATTTTCCTCAGTACAAGTTAAACTAAAACTCCAGACAAACAACGCGTACCTAAGGTACGCGTTGCCGTTCTAACTTTTTACTTCTTACTTCGCCTGACGCTTCTGATGCTCGCTGGCGGCTTTCACAAAGCCCGCAAACAGCGGATGGCCATCACGTGGCGTGGAAGTAAATTCCGGATGGAACTGACAGGCCACGAACCACGGATGATTCGGTACCTCAATGATCTCGACCAACTGATCATCACCGGAACGGCCTGCAACGCGCAGACCCGCAGCTTCAATTTGTTTCAACAGCATATTGTTGACTTCGTAGCGGTGGCGATGGCGTTCAACAATCGTCGGCGTACCGTACAGCTTACGCACCAGACTCTCGTCGTCCAACTGACACTGCTGCGCGCCAAGGCGCATCGTGCCGCCCAGATCGCTCTTTTCGGTACGGACTTCAACGTTGCCGTCTTCGTCACGCCATTCGGTAATCAGGGCCACCACCGGGTACTTACAGTCTGGCACAAATTCCGTCGAGTTGGCGTTGTCCATACCGACGACGTTACGTGCAAACTCAATCAACGCAACCTGCATACCCAGGCAAATGCCCAGATAAGGAATATTGTTCTCACGCGCAAAGCGTGCGGTAGCGATCTTGCCTTCTACACCACGGTAGCCGAAGCCGCCCGGGATAAGAATAGCATCCAAATCTTTCAGAATTTCGACGCCGCGCGTTTCCACATCCTGCGAATCAATCAGCTTGATGTTAACGGTCACGCGGTTTTTCAGGCCACCGTGTTTCAGCGCTTCAATCACTGATTTGTAGGCGTCCGGCAGTTCAATGTACTTGCCGACCATACCAATCGTCACTTCGCCTGCCGGATTAGCTTCTTCGTAGATAACCTGTTCCCATTCTGACAGATTAGCTTCCGGACAGTTCAAGCTGAATCGTTTACAAATATAATCGTCAAGACCCTGAGATTTCAACAGGCCTGGAATTTTATAAATGGAATCGACATCTTTCATTGAAATAACGGCTTTTTCTGGCACGTTACAGAACAATGCAATTTTTGCACGTTCGTTGGCCGGAATCGCACGGTCAGAACGGCAAACCAGGATGTCAGGCTGAATACCGATGGACAGCAGCTCTTTTACAGAGTGCTGAGTCGGTTTGGTTTTGACTTCACCGGCCGCGGCCAGATAAGGCACCAGGGTCAGGTGCATGAACAGCGCGTGTTCACGACCGATATCCACTGCCAGCTGGCGAATCGCTTCAAGGAACGGTAAGGACTCGATATCACCGACGGTACCGCCGATTTCAACCAGCACCACGTCGTGACCTTCGCCACCCGCCAGAACGCGCTCTTTAATCGCATTGGTGATGTGCGGGATAACCTGTACGGTTGCGCCAAGATAATCGCCACGGCGTTCTTTACGCAAAACGTCGGAGTAGATACGGCCTGTGGTGAAGTTGTTGCGGCGGCTCATTTTGGTGCGGATGAAACGCTCATAGTGACCCAGGTCCAGATCGGTTTCGGCGCCGTCTTCAGTAACGAACACTTCCCCGTGTTGGATTGGGCTCATAGTGCCCGGATCGACGTTGATATACGGATCCAGTTTCATCATGGTCACATTGAGACCACGGGCTTCAAGAATGGCTGCGAGGGAGGCTGCGGCAATGCCTTTTCCCAGAGAGGATACAACCCCGCCGGTCACAAAAATATAGTTCGTTGTCATGCTGAACCTGAGAAGTTAGGTTTAAAAGACGATGGAATAACCAAGACGGGAAAGCAGTATACCCGAACATGACGTACGCCACAAACTTTCATTATTCCTCCTCTTCATCAGGCTCACATTAATATTGGGAGTGAGAAAATAGCCCCTTTGGGCTAAATGTTTTTGACGCAAATCAAGAGCTTGTTATTTAAAAAATCACACAAAACGCCCTTGACCGCTTAAATTCCTTAGAGATCAATTTCCTGGCGTTTTACCTGCTGCCAAACCTCTTCCATGGTTTCCAAATCTACCCCAGTCATTTCCAGACCGCGGGCTGCGACAATGCGTTCAACCTCACGAAAGCGACGTTCGAACTTTTCGTTCGCTTTTTGTAACGCAGTCTCCGCTTTAGTGCCTAAATGGCGGGCCATATTCACTGTCGCAAACAGCAAATCGCCCATTTCCTCCTCCAGTTTAGCCTGGTCTACGACGACCTGCCGCGCCTCAAACATGACCTCGTCAATCTCTTCGTAAACCTTGTCGACGACCGGTCCGAGCGTTGTCCAGTCAAAGCCAACATTTGAACAACGTTTCTGGATTTTTTGCGCGCGCATTAATGCCGGTAAACTGCGGGGAATGTCATCCAGTGCCGAAAGCTGTGCTTTGTCGGCACGTTCTTCCGTTTTGATCTGCTCCCAGCGGGTAAGCACTTCGGTACTGGTATTGGCGCACGCATCGGCAAATACATGCGGATGACGGCGTTCAAGTTTGTCGCTAATGGCGGCGCAAATATCGTTAAAATCGAATCGCCCCTCTTCCTGCGCCATCTGGGCGTAGAACACAACCTGAAATAACAGATCGCCCAATTCACCACGCAGATCGTCAAAATCTTCGCGGGCTATCGCATCCAGCACTTCGTAAGTCTCTTCCAGCGTGTGCGGCGCAATAGTGGCAAAAGTTTGCTCTTTATCCCACGGACAGCCATTTTCCGGGTCACGCAGACGCTTCATGATGCCGAGCAGGCGGTCGATTTGATTCATGTGAGATCCTGAGAGTTGTAACCAATGTTGGCCTGATAAGACGTCTCGCGTCGACATCAGGCAAAAAAATGCCGGATAGCGGCTAATGCCTTATCCGGCCTAAAGATTAAAATTAACTTCCGTGCAAACGACGTGCGTCGATCACATCCGGCACCTGGTTCAGCTTACCGAGCACGCGGCCCAGCACCTGCAGGTTGTAAATTTCGATGGTCATATCAATTGTGGCAAGCTGTTGCCTGGTATCACTGCGGCTGGCAACGCCCAGTACGTTCACTTTTTCGTTCGCCAGAATGGTGGTGATGTCGCGCAGCAGCCCGCTGCGATCGTTGGCCTGAACACGCACAACCAGCGAATAACCGGCGGAATAACTTTCGCCCCAGACCGCATCCACAATCCGCTCCGGCGCGTGGGAACGCAGTTCTGTCAGTTGCTCGCAGTCCGCACGATGCACGGAAATACCACGCCCCTGGGTGATGAAACCGACAATCTCATCGCCCGGAATCGGCTGGCAGCAGCGAGCAATGTGGTGCATCAGGTTCCCGACACCTTCGACCACTACACGACCATCATCTTTGCGACGGTTCTGCGGCGCTTGCGATTTCTGCTGCAGCTGTTTCAGCGCGGCAGCATCCTGTTCGGCGGCGCTGGGTTTATTGAACTGTGACTGCAGGAAGTTCACCATCTGGTTAAGACGGATATCCCCTCCGCCAATTGCCGCCAGCAGTTCATCCAGCTCGTTAAAGCTGTAGCGAGGCAGCAGATGCTTTTCCGCTTCCTTCAGGCTGATGCCCAAATGTTCCAGTTCGTCGTCAAGGATCTGGCGACCCGCAAGGATGTTTTTGTCCCGGTCTTGTTTGCGGAACCAGGCATGAATTTTTGACCGACCGCGGCTGGTAGTGACATAGCCCAGGTTCGGGTTAAGCCAGTCACGGCTGGGGTTCGGCTGCTTCTGGGTGATGATTTCTATCTGATCGCCCATTTGCAGCTGATAGGTAAACGGCACGATGCGTCCGCCGATCTTCGCGCCAATGCAGCGGTGCCCCACATCACTGTGGATATGGTAAGCGAAGTCGAGCGGCGTAGAGCCTGCGGGCAAGTCCACCACGTCGCCTTTCGGGGTAAAGACGTACACACGGTCATCAAAGACCTGGCTACGGACTTCGTCCAGCATTTCGCCGGAATCCGCCATCTCTTCCTGCCAGGCAATCAGCTTACGCAGCCAGGCAATCCGGTCTTCGTGACCAGAACGTGCTGCCGCCCCCGAAGCGGGGCCCTCTTTGTACTTCCAGTGCGCGGCGACGCCCAGCTCGGCGTCTTCATGCATCTGTCGGGTACGAATCTGAATTTCTATGGTTTTTCCACCCGGCCCAAGCACAACGGTATGGATAGACTGATAACCATTGGGTTTCGGATTGGCGACGTAGTCGTCAAACTCATCGGGGAGATGGCGATAGTGCGTATGCACAATCCCCAGCGCGGCGTAGCAATCCTGTAAACGCTCCGCCACGATGCGCACAGCGCGCACATCGAACAGCTCATCAAACGCCAGCTGCTTTTTCTGCATTTTGCGCCAGATGCTGTAGATGTGTTTCGGGCGACCGTACACTTCCGCTTTTACGCCTTCGGTCTTCATCTCTGCGCGCAGGTGACCGACAAACTCGTCGATGTAATGCTCACGGTCAATGCGCCGCTCATGCAGCAGTTTGGCAATGCGTTTGTATTCTGCCGGGTGCAGGTAACGGAAGCAGTAATCTTCCAGTTCCCATTTCAGTTGCCCGATCCCTAAGCGGTTTGCCAGCGGTGCGTAGATGTTGGTGCACTCTTTTGCCGCCAGCACGCGTTCGTCTTCCGGCGCGTCTTTCACTTCACGCAGATGCGCAATACGTTCCGCCAGCTTGATCACCACGCAGCGGAAATCGTCCACCATCGCCAGTAACATCCGGCGAACGTTATCGACCTGTTCAGACGAGACGGAGTCGGTGTGCGTCGCTTTAAGCTGGCGGATTGCCGCCATGT
Organism: Citrobacter sp. R56; assembly: GCF_016811995.1. Taxonomy (GTDB): domain Bacteria; phylum Pseudomonadota; class Gammaproteobacteria; order Enterobacterales; family Enterobacteriaceae; genus Citrobacter_D; species Citrobacter_D enshiensis. The sequence continues at coordinate 940,859 of NZ_CP069159.1, read as the reverse complement.
CGCGAACACCATGAATAAGATTGACGATGGACTTACCTACGCTCTCGCGCAGAACATCCTCACTGACAACATTGCCATCCGCCAGAGGGAACAACAGCGCAGCCCGCAACGTGTCGATATCCATACTCAGCATAGAGAGGATTTCCACCATCTCCACGCCGCGCCACAGCAACAACTCGGCATTCGGGTGTCCCTGTGTCTGTTGCAGGCAATACGCCCAGGTTTCGGCTAAGCGCTCACACGACGGCTGGTTGGTGATTCCCAGACTCGTGATCCATTTTTTCGGATCAAATTCACCCGCTTTATTAAGATGTGCACTTCTTACCGCAACCATTGTCCTCTCCTTAAGGGACCAGGCCTGCCAACGTCAGCAAACCGTAATTCATTACAACTGCTCAAACAACACCATCGACTCCAGGTGCCCAGTGTGCGGGAACATGTCGAGCATCGCCAGCCGCTTTATTTGGTAACCTGCGCTCAACAACGCTTCGCTATCACGAGCCAGCGTGGCTGGGTTACAGGATACATAAACAATGCGACCAGGGTTCAATTTTATAATATGTTGCATCACGCCTGCAGCCCCAGCGCGAGCAGGATCGAGCAAGATTTTGTCGAAGCCTTCAGCCGCCCACGGCTGCTGAGTCACATCGTCTTCGAGATTCTCGTGAAAGAATGTCACATTGTGTAATCCGTTGCGCAACGCATTTTCACGCCCTTTTTCTACCAGGGCAGGAACGCCTTCTACGCCCACCACATGACGCGCGCGCGTTGCCAATGGCAGGGTAAAATTGCCCATACCGCAGAAAAGATCTAATACGCGATCGTCGGGTTGGATATCCAGCCACTCCATCGCTCGCGCGACCATGAGTTGGTTTACCCTGGCGTTAACCTGGATAAAGTCACGCGGACTGAAGGTTAAGCGTAGCCCGTTTGAATCGTACCAGGGCGCCTCCCCGGAAATCGGCTCAAGTATGTCGCTTTGGGGCGCCAGAAACAGAAACAGTCCCTCAGAATGCGAAAAGCGTTCCAGTTTTTCTTTGTCTGCCGCACTTAAGGGTCCGGTATGACGCAGGATCATCAGCGTGCCATTCTCTGCCTGCACCAGCTCAACATGGCCAAGATGCCGAATGGCCTGCAGGTCGGCAAGGCATGCCCTGAGACCGGGCAGCAAGGCCTCAAGCTGGGGCACCAAAACGGGGCACTGCATCACCTCGACAATGTCACTGGAGTTGGCTTTGCGAAATCCCATCTGAAGATGCTGCGTTTTGGGTTGATAGTTCAGGCTCAGTCGCGCGCGACGACGGTAATTCCACGCAGAACCGGCAATGACTTCAGAAACCTCATTTTTCATTAAACGCGCGAGCGCCGCACTTTTGCTTTGCTGTTGCAGAGCAATGCTGGCATGTTGTTGCTGACATCCACCGCAGACGCCAAAATGCGGACAGCGTGGCGTTTCACGCTCCGAACTCTCTTTGAGACGACGTTTAACCTGGGCGCGGGCGTACTGTTTTTTATCTTCGGTAATAACGACTTCAGCGCTTTCTTGCGGCAGCAATCCCGGGATAAACAAGGCCTTTCCGTTGTGGCGAGCAACGCCCTGGCCAAAGGGATCCAGGTCATTGACTGTAACGGTTATGATCTGACGCGTCGTCACGCGTCGTTTTGCAGAGTAGAATTGCGCCATTGACGAGATTTTTCTCAATTTAACAGTGTGACCCTAATTGTCCCATAACGGAACTCCATGACCAACTACAGCCTGCGCGCACGCATGATGATTCTGATCCTGGCACCGACTGTCCTTATTGGTTTACTGCTCAGTATCTTTTTCGTCGTGCATCGCTATCACGACTTGCAGCGTCAACTGGAAGATGCCGGTGCCAGCATTATCGAACCCCTTGCTGTCTCCAGCGAATATGGCATGAATCTGCAGAACCGCGAATCCATCGGTCAGTTGATCAGTGTCCTGCATCGCCGTCATTCCGATATTGTGCGGGCGATTTCGGTCTTTGATGAAAATAATCGGCTGTTCGTTACCTCGAATTTTCACCTCGACCCGACAGACATGCAGCTCGCCACTGGCGCACCGTTCCCCCGCAGGCTAAGTGTGACCCGCCACGGGGATATCATGATCCTTCGCACGCCCATTATTTCCGAGAGCTATTCGCCGGATGAGTCTGCGGTGAGCGACGCCAAAAATACCAAAAACATGTTGGGATATGTGGCGCTGGAACTGGATCTCCGCTCGGTGCGGCTACAGCAGTACAAAGAAATCTTTATTTCCAGCGTCATGATGCTGTTTTGCATCGGCATCGCGTTAATTTTCGGCTGGCGGCTGATGCGCGACGTCACCGGTCCTATTCGTAATATGGTGAATACCGTTGACCGGATCCGCCGTGGGCAGCTCGACAGTCGCGTTGAAGGATTCATGCTCGGCGAGCTGGATATGCTGAAAAATGGCATTAACTCGATGGCCATGTCGCTTGCGGCTTATCATGAAGAGATGCAGCACAACATTGATCAGGCGACCTCGGACCTACGTGAAACGCTGGAACAGATGGAGATCCAGAACGTTGAGCTGGACCTGGCAAAAAAACGCGCCCAGGAGGCCGCGCGCATTAAGTCTGAGTTTCTGGCGAACATGTCCCACGAGCTGCGTACCCCGCTCAATGGCGTGATTGGCTTTACCCGCCTGACGTTGAAAACCGAGCTAAACCCAACCCAGCGCGATCACCTGAATACCATTGAACGTTCAGCGAATAACCTGCTGGCGATCATTAATGATGTGCTCGACTTCTCCAAGCTGGAAGCAGGTAAACTGATACTGGAGAGTATTCCCTTCCCGCTGCGTAATGCACTCGATGAAGTCGTGACCCTCTTAGCCCACTCCTCGCACGATAAAGGGCTGGAGCTGACGCTCAATATTAAAAATGACGTGCCGGACAACGTCATTGGCGATCCGCTGCGTTTACAGCAAGTGATCACCAACCTGGTGGGGAACGCCATTAAATTCACCGAAAGCGGTAATATAGATATTCTGGTGGAGAAACGCGCGCTCAGTACCACCAAAGTGCAAATTGAAGTGCAGATCCGTGACACCGGTATCGGTATTCCTGAGCGCGATCAGTCGCGGTTGTTCCAGGCATTCCGCCAGGCTGACGCCAGCATTTCGCGCCGCCACGGGGGAACCGGGTTAGGGCTGGTGATTACGCAAAAACTGGTCAACGAAATGGGTGGGGATATCTCATTTCACAGCCAGCCTAATCGCGGTTCTACCTTCTGGTTCCATATTAATCTCGATCTCAACCCTAACGTTATCAGCGATGGTCCCTCGACCCGCTGCCTGGCGGGTAAACGTCTGGCGTATGTCGAACCTAATGCCACCGCCGCGCAATGCACCCTGGATCTGCTGAGTGATACGCCGCTTGAAGTGATTTATAGCCCAACGTTTTCAGCCTTACCGATCGATCACTACGATATTCTGCTGCTGAGCGTGCCGGTGACGCTCCGCGAGCCGCTCACCATGCAGCATGAAAGACTGGCAAAAGCGGCATCAATGACCGAATTCCTGCTGCTGGCGTTGCCTTGCCATGCCCAAATCAACGCGGAAGAACTCAAACAGGGAGGCGCGGCCGCCTGTCTATTGAAACCGCTGACCTCTACCCGTTTACTGCCTGTATTGAGCGAATATTGCCATCTGAATCAAAGCACCGAGCTACTGCCCGTTAATGAAAGCAAAATTGCGATGTCGGTTATGGCGGTGGATGATAACCCTGCCAACCTGAAGCTGATCGGCGCTCTGCTGGAAGATATCGTGCAGCACGTCGAGCTTTGCGACAGCGGCCATCAGGCGGTGGATCGCGCCAAACAGCTGCAGTTTGATTTGATCCTGATGGATATTCAGATGCCTGATATGGATGGCATTCGCGCCTGCGAACTGATTCATCAACTCCCTCACCAACAGCAAACCCCCGTGATTGCCGTCACCGCACATGCCATGGCGGGGCAAAAAGAGAAGTTGCTGAGTGCGGGAATGAACGACTATCTGGCTAAACCGATTGAAGAAGAGAAGCTCTACAACCTGCTGCTGCGCTACAAGCCAGGAACGGGAGTGATAAACCGACCACAGGTACCCGAACCGGCCGAATTTATCTTCAACCCGAATGCCACGCTCGACTGGCAACTGGCGCTCAGACAAGCAGCCGGCAAATCCTCCCTGGCGCGGGATATGCTGCAAATGTTGCTCGACTTCTTGCCGGAGGTTCGCAATAAGATTGAAGAGCAACTGGTCGGGGAAAACCCGGAAGGTCTTGTTGATTTAATCCACAAATTGCATGGTAGCTGCGGTTACAGCGGCGTACCTCGCATGAAAACCCTTTGCCAGTTCATTGAGCAACAACTGCGTAGCGGGATCAAAGAAGAAGAGCTGGAGCCGGAACTGCTGGAGCTGCTCGATGAAATGGATAACGTCGCGCGGGAAGCCAAAAAGATGCTGGGATAAAACGCTAAGACCGGATGGCAATGCGTCTTATCTGGCCTAATGGCTCACATGCCCAGGCCAGATAAGCGAGTCTCACAGACACTCAGCGTATAAGCTGCCCCAACCTGATGGTCGCGGCCACATTTCTTGCGGTCATCCGCACATTCTCGGCGGCATTTTTCAGCGCGTCGTCCAAAGTGCAAATGTTATAAATCACGCTAAACACGGCATCAATGCCATGCTGATGCACCACACCGACATCCGCCGTTAAACTCCCGGCAATGCCGATCACCGGCTTATTGTAGCGTTTCGCGACGCTGGCAACGCCGACGGGGACTTTGCCGTGAACCGTCTGGCTGTCGATCCGCCCTTCCCCGGTAATCACCAAATCTGCATCGATGACGCAAGCATCCAGCTGCAGGGCATCGGTCACTATCTCAATCCCTCTGCGCAATTCAGCGCCGCAAAACGCGTACAGCGCCGCGCCCATTCCACCCGCCGCGCCGCCGCCGGCCAGCCCGGAGACATCAACATTGAGATCGCGGGCAATCATCTGCGCGTAATGCGCCAGTGCCTTATCCAGGCGTACGATCATTTCCGGTGTCGCCCCTTTCTGCGGACCAAAAACAGCCGACGCGCCCTCGTTTCCGGTCAATGGATTGGTCACATCGCACGCAACTTCAATGCGGCACGCGGCAAGGCGTGTATCCAGTTGACTGATATCGATCTGCGCGAGTGCTTCCAGCGCTGCACCGCCCGGCGCTATCTCGTTTTGCCGGGAATCCAGTAATCTTGCGCCCAGCGCCTGCATCATGCCCGCGCCGCCATCATTTGTGGCGCTGCCGCCAAGGCCGATAATGATGTGTTCGACGCCCGTATCTAAGGCGTGGCGAATAAGCTCACCCGTCCCCCACGAGGTCGTTTTTAGCGGATCGCGCAGTCCTGATGGGACGAGTTCCAGACCGCTGGCGGCGGCCATTTCGATGAAGGCCGAGCGCTCATCGCCAGACAATCCGTAAAATGCGTCAACAGGTTTTCCCAGAGGTCCCGTCACGTTAACACGAACAATACGACCCGCCGTCGCCTCCACCATGGCCTCGACCGTTCCTTCTCCACCGTCAGCAACCGGAATCTTCACGTAATCCGCGTCAGGCCAGATTTCGCGAAACCCCAGCTCGATGGCGGTCGCCACTTCAAGAGCACTCAAACTTTCCTTATATGAGTCCGGCGCGATCACTATTTTCATAAAGCATCCTTAATGCATGTTGACTCTGTTAAGCATACACCGAGAGAAGAACCGCCTCTCATGGGAGCGGTACCATAACTCTTAGCGTACCATGCACGGGCGCTTGTTGTCGAATGTCCAGTTAGGGATTAGGTACTGCATTCCCATAGCGTCATCGCGCCCCCAGACCGTGTTGCTGATACAACTCGTGCGCTTTCATCTCCTGGCCCATACCGCCTTTAATTTCAAACGGTTCTTTGGTCAGGCGTTGATTACCTTCCTGCCAAATCCAGTGCGTATCGATCGCCGTGATCTTACCAGGCACCGCCGCTTTTGGTGCAGATGCCTAACGCTCGCGCAAACTGAACGTCACAGGCGACACTTGGCGCATCGCCTTTTGTTGAGTGGTAAATAACAAAGAAGGGATGCCCCTCATTGGGGCATGGATTCAGGAGAGTAACGTGCCCCAGTGTTCAACCCAGGGATTTGATTCGCTTTCAGGTTCAGGATGTTCACCGGCATCAATCAGCAACATTTCCCCCACCCGTTGCGCGCTTTGTTCCTGCAATAACGCATCAAATTGCTTACCGCCGTTACAGAAATTGGTGTAGCTACTGTCGCCCAATGCAATCACGCCATAACGCAGATTTGGCTGAAAGCCGAGACTCTCTTTAATGCCCTGGAACAACGGCACAATACTGTCGGGAAGATCGCCCTGACCTGTCGTTGAGGTCACCACCAGAACGACTTTATCCAGATACGGCTGCCAGTCGGTCAATTCGGGATCTTCAAACACTTTCGCGTTATGACCCTGCGCGGTAAGGATAGCTTCCGCCTCTTCCGCAACCAGCAGCGCGTTTCCATACATTGTGCCGACAAAAATACCAATTTCCGCCATGACGATTTTCTCCCTGAATTAAACCTGATGATTCTCATCCTGACCGGAGAGCTCACTAAACTCAACCCTTTCATTATCAGGGAGAAGTCCGTGCCAGCCAAACTGTGATAATGCCTGCATCCAGACGGCATCCAGCCCAGCACGAATCGTCAGCGGTTCGCCAGTGAATGGATGTGTCAGCTCAAGCTGGCTCGCATGCAGCATCAATCTCTGGCAACCAAAATGTTCTGCGGCACTGCGGTTCTGGCGTAAATCGCCGTGTTTGCTGTCACCAATGATGGGATGGCGCAAATGCGCCAGATGACGCCGGAGCTGGTGCTTACGACCCGTTTTGGGATCCAGCTCGACTAAACCATAACGGGTCGTTGGGTAACGCCCGGTCGCCACCGGCATTTCTACCGTCGCCAGGCCGCGATAATGCGTCACCGCAGGCTGCGGGCCTTTATCATCGCGGGCAAACTTATCGGCAATTTTATCCAGCTCTTCCACCAGCGGGTAGTCCAGTACAGCGTCATCCATTAACCAGCCACGGACAATTGCATGGTAGCGTTTCTGGATTTGATGCTGTTCAAATTGCTGCGAAAGCCGACGCCCGGCTTCGCTGGATAATCCCATCAGCAGTACGCCGGAAGTGGGTCTGTCGAGTCGATGGGCGGTAAATACGTGCTGACCAATCTGGTCACGCACCGTTTGCATCACCACGACTTTTTCATCGCGATCCAGCCAGCTTCGGTGAACTAACCAACCGGAGGGTTTATTGACGGCAACCAGCCACTCGTCCTGGTAAAGAATTTCCAGCATCAGGCTTTATCGCTTGTGAACAACGCATCCAGTTCCTGCAACGCCAGCAGGAGAATCTCGCGCTGAGGATGATCGGCCTCCAGTGCCATTTCATAATAAGGGGCAATAGCAAAGGCGTCCGGGAGCGGCTGCGCGTTGTCGATCAACGCATGCATGCGAGGGATCAGCACCCATTGCAACCATTCGACAGGCGCCATGGTATCCATACAAAAAGGCTGTGTGCTGGTAAACAGGTGAGCTTGTGGTTCGTCCATTCGCCAGTGTTGATGTTCACGCAGCAGAGCTTCAAGCGCATGTAACTGCTGGCGCACACGTTCATGAGTCGTCACGATAAAAACCTCATTGATGAAAAATTGGCGCGAAGAATAGCATTTATAGACGGGCAAATAAAAAAAGGGAGCACTGTATAAACAGTGCTCCCGGTTCGTTTCGCAGCCATCCAGCTACTTTTAGTGCTCCCTGCTCATCCATGACAACTTTTCCTGTGGTCTTGCGACCTGTTCATCCTGAACGTCAGCATCCTGCTTCACACCACCCCAGTGCGATCAACTTCATCCTGAAGTTTCCTGGCCATCCTGACCCACCGAACATCCTGACCGGCTCTCGTTCTCCCTCCTGGAGGTGTCCTTTAACGCATCCTGCGCTGTCCTCTTCACTTCATCCTGAAGCCTTTCCTTGCTACACCGTCCTGGTGTGTCCTGCTGAAGTGTCATCATCCTGATGTTCACTTCGGTGTGCGACTCCTTGTCGACAGACATAGAATCGCCTGTTTCGTCATGTCTTACAAGGCACTTACAGGCAATACCTTAAGGATATTTTCATTTGAAAGTGAGCATTCAACAGATAACCAATTGATTATTATTGATTTACTGCGTTAGCAATGGGCTAGGCTTTTACTTATATCCTGGCGATCTCTTACAGAGTTTGTAAGAGATCTCTCACAAAGGAATGGGCGATGGGGATTACAGAAGAGGTTTGAGCTGAGTCAGGAAATCCGCAAGAGAGGCGGCCAGGACAGTACGATTACGCGTGCCCAGCGTCTCTTTGCACACTTCTCCAGACAAATTGCACACCGAAATGACCTCAAGTTCATTTTCCAGGGTGGCAATGAAAAGCGTCGGCGATAACTTGAGACGTTTCTGCGTGACCAGATGACCGATCAGGTTTTCCTGAACGCGTCTGAAATCATCTGCACTCCAGGTTTGCAACAGCGTCAATGTCTCATTGGCAAACTTCGCGGGCATATCCCCGGCAAACTGGGTGGTATAAAAAGCATGAATTGCGGGTTGTATCACAATATCAAAAGCCCGTTCAACCGAGTTTACATTTGCCTCGCCTTCAAAAGGTTGCGGCTGCCAGTACACTGCCTCACCGGTTGAAGAAATAACACAGGGTGAAGGAACGCCGTAGAGTTCTTCGCTCAGCGGCCAACTGGCGTTTTTTTCATGCCAGGCGTCACAATAGCGTGTTGTAAAGGCCTTCAGGGCCTGTGCTGTCTGTTCGTCCACCGATTTCTCTCTTAACAAAAGCAGGATACACTTGACGCATAGTGTATCTGGTTTATGACGGTGAAACATGTCTTCTTATGAAAACCATCAGGCGCTTGACGGCCTGACTCTCGGTAAATCAACTGATTATCGGGATATTTACGACGCAAGTTTGTTGCAGGGCGTCCCGCGCAGCCTGAATCGCGATCCGCTGGATTTAAAAGCAGATAATTTGCCTTTTCACGGTGCGGATATCTGGACGTTATATGAACTGTCATGGCTGAATGCAAAAGGGCTTCCGCAAGTTGCCGTGGGTCATGTCGAGCTGGATTACACCAGCATCAATCTGATTGAATCAAAAAGCTTTAAGCTCTACCTGAACAGCTTTAACCAGACACGCTTTGAGAGCTGGGAAGATGTCCGTCGAACGCTGGAAAACGATCTGTGCGCCTGCGCCCAGGGCGATGTCAGCGTTGCGCTGTACCGACTTGATGAGCTGGAAGGGCTACCCATCGCCCATTTCCACGGTAGCTGCATCGACGACCAGGATATCGCTATTGATAACTACCAGTTCAGCACCGACTATCTGGAAAATGCCGCCAGCGGCGAGAAAGTGGTCGAAGAGACGCTGGTCAGTCACTTGTTGAAATCTAACTGCCTGATCACTCACCAGCCAGACTGGGGTTCCATACAAATTCAGTATCGCGGTCGAAAAATTGATCGTGAGAAATTGCTACGTTACCTGGTCTCTTTCCGCCATCACAATGAGTTCCACGAACAGTGCGTGGAGCGAATTTTCAATGACATTTTGCGCTTCTGCCAGCCGGAGAAACTGAGTGTCTACGCGCGTTACACACGACGCGGCGGCCTGGACATTAACCCCTGGCGTACCAACACCGATTTCGTGCCTGCCATCGGAAGGCTGGTCCGTCAGTAATTTTTTTCTCAATTTTGCGCGTCGGATTCCGCGCGCAAGGTTGTGAAAGGTCATAAGCCGGCGCTATTGTAATCATTAGGGAATGGCGTGTTGCGTCCCATAAGGAGTTTACTTGATTACACATATTAGCCCGCTTGGCTCAATGGACATGTTGTCGCAGCTGGAAGTCGATATGCTTAAACGCACCGCCAGCAGCGACCTTTATCAACTGTTTCGTAACTGTTCTCTTGCTGTACTGAACTCCGGCAGTTTGACCGACAACAGCAAAGAGCTGCTGTCTCGTTTTGAGAATTTCGACATCAACGTGCTCCGTCGCGAGCGTGGCGTGAAGTTGGAATTGATCAACCCACCTGAAGACGCTTTTGTTGACGGCCGTATTATCCGTGCCCTGCAAGCCAACCTGTTTGCCGTGCTGCGCGACATTCTTTTTGTAAACGGTCAAATTCATAACGCAGGGCGTTTTCAACATCTGAAACTCGACAGTTCCGTTCATATCACCAACCTCGTGTTCTCCATTCTGCGTAACGCCCGTGCGCTGCACGTCGGGGAAGCGCCGAATATGGTGGTGTGCTGGGGCGGTCACTCCATTAACGAAAATGAGTACCTGTACGCCCGTCGCGTTGGCACCCAGTTAGGTCTGCGTGAGCTGAACATCTGTACCGGCTGTGGGCCGGGCGCGATGGAAGCCCCAATGAAAGGCGCCGCAGTAGGTCACGCACAGCAGCGCTATAAAGACAGTCGCTTTATCGGTATGACGGAGCCGTCCATCATTGCGGCAGAACCGCCTAACCCGCTGGTCAATGAATTGGTCATCATGCCCGATATTGAAAAACGGCTGGAGGCGTTTGTTCGTATTGCGCACGGTATCATCATCTTCCCAGGTGGCGTCGGTACGGCGGAAGAGCTGTTGTATCTGCTGGGAATACTGATGAACCCGGCAAATAAAGATCAGGTTCTGCCGCTGATCCTTACCGGACCCAAAGAGAGTGCGGACTACTTCCGCGTGCTTGATGAGTTTATTGTGCATACGCTAGGCGAGGAAGCGCGACGTCATTATCGCATCATCATTGACGACGCGGCGGAAGTGGCGCGACTGATGAAAAAAGCGATGCCGCTGGTCAAAGAAAACCGTCGTGATACCGGTGACGCCTACAGCTTCAACTGGTCCATTCGTATTGCGCCGGATCTGCAACTGCCGTTCGAGCCATCGCATGACAACATGTCGAACCTGAAACTGTATCCCGATCAACCAGTTGAGATCCTGGCGGCAGACCTGCGTCGCGCCTTCTCCGGTATCGTTGCGGGTAACGTTAAAGAAGTCGGCATTCGCGCCATCGAGGAGTTTGGCCCGTATAAAATCCACGGCGATCGCGAGATGATGCGCCGTATGGATGACCTGCTACAGGGCTTTGTCGCGCAGCACCGCATGAAGTTGCCTGGCTCTGCCTATATCCCCTGCTACGAAATTTGCAGGTAGTTCGCATGCCCGGCAGCGCCAGCTGTCGGGCCTCACGCTTTGCCCGCAGAACCAGATTTTTTAGTGATACCAGTCACATAGCAAATTCCCATTCGTTAATTCTGCTTATATTTCCCCTAAAAGCCCGAAAAAAGCAAACGTTTACCTTGCAAGTGAAACCGTGATTTATCACAAAAAATCGCCATTAATCGCAAGAACTCACCAAAAACAGAACAATTTATAGCCAAAAATGGGTATCTCGCGGTCTGCTCTTTCTGGACATATCTCGTTAATGGTAGCCTTCGCGCCCATAAATCCGCTTTGATGATTTTTTGACAGATTAATGGTCCAAATTTACCCACATAAAAGGTGGATTATGGCATTTGAGATCGCGATCACTGATACATTCATAACTTAAATGTATCTTTCCGCCCTCAAATAATTACGGCGAAAAATTATATAAAAATCGTCGCTTAACGAATTTCATTTTACGGTCAGGCTTCTTTTTTATTGGCTAAGTCCAAAAAACTGACATTTAAATTCCTCCAGGAGAAATAGATGGAAACCACCCAAACCAGCACTATCGTTACGGGCCAGACCCGCAGCGGATGGCGCAAGACGGACACCATGTGGATGCTGGGTCTGTACGGCACAGCAATCGGCGCAGGCGTTTTGTTCCTGCCTATTAACGCCGGCGTTGGCGGTATGATCCCGCTGATCATCATGGCAATCCTCGCCTTCCCGATGACCTTCTTTGCCCACCGCGGCCTGACTCGCTTCGTGCTGTCTGGTAAAAACCCGGGCGAAGACATCACTGAAGTTGTTGAAGAACACTTCGGCGTTGGCGCAGGTAAACTGATTACCCTGCTCTACTTCTTCGCTATCTACCCGATTCTGTTGGTCTATAGCGTTGCAATCACCAACACCGTTGAAAGCTTCATGACTCACCAGTTACAGATGTCAGCGCCGCCGCGTGCGATTCTGTCACTGATCCTGATCGTCGGTATGATGACCATCGTTCGTTTTGGCGAGCAGATGATCGTGAAGGCGATGAGTATTCTGGTGTTCCCGTTCGTTGCAGCCCTGATGCTGCTGGCACTGTACCTGATCCCTCAGTGGAGCGGCGCGGCGCTGGAAACCCTCTCCTTTGATTCCGCTGCTACGACCGGTAAAGGTCTGTGGATGACCCTGTGGCTGGCAATCCCGGTGATGGTGTTCTCCTTTAACCACTCCCCGATCATCTCCTCTTTCGCGGTCGCGAAACGTGAAGAGTACGGTCAGGAAGCTGAGAAGAAGTGCTCCAAAATCCTGGCGTGCGCACACGTGATGATGGTGCTGACGGTCATGTTCTTCGTCTTCAGTTGCGTACTGAGCCTGACCCCAGCAGACCTGGCTGCCGCGAAAGCACAGAACATCTCGATTCTGTCTTATTTGGCAAACCACTTTAACGTATCGTTTATCGAATGGATGGCGCCGATCATTGCGATGATTGCTATCACCAAATCCTTCCTTGGCCACTACCTGGGCGCACGTGAAGGCTTTAACGGGATGGTTATCAAGTCTCTGCGTGGTAAAGGTAAAACCATCGAAATCAACAAACTGAACAAAATCACGGCGCTGTTCATGCTGGTGACCACCTGGATCGTGGCAACCCTGAACCCAAGCATCCTGGGCATGATTGAAACCCTGGGCGGCCCAATCATCGCGATGATTCTGTTCCTGATGCCGATGTATGCTATCCAGAAAGTACCTGCAATGCGTAAGTACAGCGGCCACATCAGCAACGTATTCGTTGTCGTGATGGGTCTGATTGCTATCTCTGCAATTTTCTACTCTCTGTTCAGCTAAGTTCTTAAGCGCCGCTTGCGGGCGGCGCCTCTTTCCGACACAACCGCAATGGATGCCTTATGATTAGCGTATTCGATATCTTCAAAATCGGCATTGGCCCTTCCAGTTCTCACACCGTCGGACCAATGAAAGCAGGCAAACAATTCACGGATGACCTGATTTCACGCAACTTACTCACTGATGTCACCCGCGTCGTCGTTGATGTTTATGGCTCACTGTCATTGACGGGGAAAGGTCACCATACCGACATCGCCATTATTATGGGCCTGGCGGGAAATCTGCCGGACACCGTCGACATCGATTCTATTCCCTCCTTTATTCAGGATGTGAATACCCACGGGCGTTTGCTGCTGGCAAACGGTCAGCATGAAGTCGAATTCCCGGTAGACAAGTGCATGAATTTTCATGCCGACAACCTGTCTCTCCATGAGAACGGGATGCGTATTACGGCGCTGGCGGGCGAAAAGGCCATTTATAGCCAGACCTACTACTCCATTGGCGGTGGTTTCATCGTTGATGAAGAACATTTTGGTTTGCCGAACAGTGCGCCGGTAAACGTACCGTATCCGTATAAATCCGCAGCCGACCTGCAGAAACATTGTCAGGAAACCGGATTATCGCTTTCCGGTTTGATGATGCAAAACGAGCTGGCGCTGCATAGCAAAGAAGAGCTGGAACAGCACTTTGCCAACGTCTGGGAAGTGATGCGCGGCGGTATTGAGCGCGGTATCACCACCGAAGGCGTACTGCCGGGTAAACTGCGCGTTCCGCGTCGCGCGGCAGCGCTTCGCCGTATGCTGGTCAGCAGCGACAAAACCACCACCGACCCGATGGCGGTCGTTGACTGGATCAATATGTTCGCACTGGCGGTTAACGAAGAAAACGCCGCCGGTGGACGCGTGGTCACGGCGCCAACCAACGGCGCCTGCGGTATTGTTCCGGCAGTGCTGGCGTACTACGACAAGTTTATCCGCGAAGTAAACGCTAACTCACTGGCGCGCTATATGCTGGTCGCCAGCGCGATTGGCTCCCTGTACAAGATGAACGCCTCTATTTCCGGTGCGGAAGTCGGTTGTCAGGGTGAAGTCGGCGTGGCGTGCTCCATGGCCGCTGCAGGTTTAGCCGAGTTGCTGGGCGGTAGCCCGACTCAGGTGTGTATTGCCGCAGAAATCGGCATGGAACACAACCTCGGTCTGACCTGCGATCCGGTTGCCGGTCAGGTACAGGTGCCTTGCATCGAGCGTAACGCGATCGCTTCTGTAAAAGCGGTCAATGCTGCTCGTATGGCGCTACGTCGTACCAGTGAGCCGCGCGTGTGCCTCGATAAAGTTATCGAGACCATGTACGAAACGGGTAAAGACATGAACGCCAAATACCGCGAAACCTCTCGTGGTGGTCTGGCCATGAAGATTGTCACCTGCGATTAATCTCCCAAAGGGCTTCGTTTTGCGAAGCCCTTTCCCATTTTCACCGCTGTTAATAGCCTGACTTTGCCGTGAATGTTACCCTTAGCGCATGATCTATCAGGGAGAACGCCGTGGCCGTCCATCTGCTCATTGTCGATGCACTTAATTTGATTCGCCGTATTCATGCGGTTCAGGGATCTCCCTGCGTCGAAACCTGCCAGCGCGCGCTCGATCAATTGATCATGCACAGCCAGCCAACGCACGCTGTCGCCGTGTTTGATGACGAAGCACGTAACGATAGCTGGCGCCACCAGCGACTCCCGGATTACAAAGCGGGCCGCCCGCCTATGCCCGATGACCTGCATCGCGAAATGCCCACGTTACGCGCCGCCTTTGAACAGCACGGGGTGCCCTGTTGGGTCTCAGACGGGAATGAAGCCGATGATTTAGCGGCCACCCTGGCCGTGAAAGTCACCCAGGCCGGACACCAGGCCACCATCGTCTCGACCGACAAAGGCTACTGTCAGCTGCTCTCCCCCACATTGCGCATTCGTGATTATTTCCAGAAACGTTGGCTGGATGCCCCCTTTATTGAGAAAGAGTTTGGCGTACTTCCTCAGCAACTCCCCGATTACTGGGGGCTGGCGGGAATCAGCAGTTCGAAAGTGCCAGGTGTTGCCGGGATAGGCCCAAAAAGCGCCACGCAACTGTTGGTTCAGTTCCAGACGCTGGAAGGGATCTACGCGCAGTTAGACGAGGTGCAGGAAAAGTGGCGGAAAAAACTTGAAGCGCATAAAGAGATGGCGTTTTTATACCGTGACATTGCCCGCCTGCAAACGGATTTACATCTCGACGGAAATTTACAGCAGCTTCGGCTGGCGCGGTAACTGTGCTGCCGGATAGCGGTGCAAACACCGTATCCGGCCGACAATATCACTGACACGGTAAGCCGGATATGCGCAGCGCCATCCGGCCATTTATACCCCGCCCAATTACCAGGCTGTATGGTACAGCTCGACGATATCAGAAAGCGTCGCTTCCCGTGGATTACCACCGGTGCAAACATCGTCAAACGCGGCCTGCGCCAGCGCCGGAATATCCTCTTTAAGCACACCGACATCGCGCAGGTGCAACGGAATACCGACATCACGGTTAAGGGCAAAGACAGCATCAACCGCCGCATTGCGTGCCTCTTCCAGGCTCAGGCGTTCTACGTTCACCCTCATGACTCTGGCAATATCACGGAATTTTTCCCCGGTAAATTCCGCGTTATAGCGCATGATATGGGGGAGCAGAATCGCATTGGCGACACCATGAGGCGTGTTATAAAACGCGCCAAGCGGATGCGCCATCCCATGCACCAGTCCCAGCCCCACATTGGAAAAACCCATGCCGGCAACATACTGCCCCAGCGCCATGGCCTCTCCTGCGTCACGATCTCCGGCAACAGAACCCCGCAGCGCGCCAGCAATAATTTCAATCGCTTTGATATGCAGCGCATCGGTCAGAGCCCAGGCGGCACGCGTAATATACCCCTCAATGGCGTGCGTCAGCGCATCAACGCCGGTTGCCGCTTTGAGTGCGGCAGGCATGCCATCCATCATGTCGGCATCAATAAATGCGACCTGAGGAATATCATGCGGATCCACGCAGACAAACTTGCGCCGCTTTTCTTCATCGGTGATCACGTAGTTAATGGTGACTTCGGCCGCAGTGCCCGCCGTGGTAGGGATCGCCATAATCGGCACGCTCGGGTGGCGCGTCGGTGACAATCCTTCCAGGCTGCACACGTCCGCAAACTCCGGGTTATTGCTGATAATGCCGATTGCCTTGCAGGTATCCTGTGGAGAACCACCGCCAACCGCGATGAGATAATCCGCCCCGCTTTGCTGAAATACGCTCAGCCCCTCTTTGACGACACCGATAGTCGGATTTGGGATCACGCCGGAGTAAATCTCCCAGGCCAACCCTGCTGCATCCATCTTATCGGTGACTTTCGCGACCACGCCGCACTGCACCAGCGTTTCATCGGTCACAATCAGCGCCTTAAGATAACCACGGCGTGTCACCTCGCCGGTTAACGCCTCTACCGCCCCACGGCCAAACCATGCCGTTTCATTCAGAATCATTCTGTTCGCCATCATCCGTCTCCTTTTCGCCTTGCGAAATTACTCTTCAATACGTAACCCGTAGGTTTTAAATTTCTCCAGTACCACGGCAATTTCTTCATCATCCAACACCGGTACGGGATCGGTAATCGCCAGCGTACTGAGGTAAAGCTGCGCCAACACTTCCACTTCATGTGCCAGCCACAAGGCTTTTTCCAGATTAACTTCACAGGCGATGAGCCCGTGATGCTGTAACAGCGTTGCTTTGCGATCTTTTAACGCCGTTACGACAAATTCGGACAGGGCCTGCGTGCCAAATGTGGCGTACGGAGCACAAGGAATCGAGTTTCCCCCTGCGGCGGCAATCATGTAGTGGATCGCCGGGATAGGACGGTTGAGGATCGAGACAGCTGTACAATGAATGGCGTGATTATGTACCACGGCATTTGCATCGGGCCGCGTCTGGTAGGCCGCAAGATGAAAACGCCATTCGCTGGAAGGTAACTGCCCTTCTGCATATTTCCCATTGTTATCGACATACACGATCATATTTTCAGTGAGTCGCTCATAAGGAATACCGCTAGGCGTAATTAACATGCCTTGTTCATAGCGAGCGCTCACGTTACCTGCAGTGCCTTGATTTAAACCAAGACGTGTCATTTCAAGACAGGTTTCAATTATTTCACGAGATAAACGCGATCTTTCCATCTTTATTCTCCGGGTACAGTTCCCCTCGTCTTTATCGCGAAAAGAAACAACCGCAAATGAAGACGGGTCAGGTTTCAGGTAAGGGCAGCCACTGAATACTTTTATTCTGATTCATATGGCTGTTTTATTTATATTACTGCCGCGTATTATTTTTGTCGTACGCGCTTAATAAGTTTCATCTCAACTTTTACCGTCTCTTTAATGGGTCGCTCCTCAATAGCACTCAACATCATATCGAATGCTTTTTCCGCCCAGGCATTTTCATCCTGTTGCATTGACCATACATTATTGGACAGGAACCCCAGCATGGGGTGTTCATCGAATGTGCCAATGTTGATCTCTGGTGGAACCACACCGAAGCGATCGCGAATAGCGCTGACAGCCCCCTCCAGCACCGGTAACGATGAGGCGATAAAAGCCTGCGGGCAGCCCCATTCACCGATCAACCGCTCCATAATCAGATAGCCGCCTTCCGGTGTATTAACCGGGCCTTCGCGAACCCACTCCCGATGACAAATGCCGTTTTTTTCCAGTGCGTTAAGATAACCGGTAATACGGTCGCTAATACTGGGCAACCCGGCATCGCCAACTAAAAGCCATACTGGCGATTTGCCGGCATCCAGTATGCTTTGCGTCAATTTTTCACCGCCAGCGATATTGTGACTTTCGACCAGAGCGTTATCCGTATACTTAAAGTCACGGTCAAGTAATACCATTGGCTTTCTGACCTGGCGTAAATGATGCTGTTGGTTCTCTAATGTTGAAGGCACAATAAAAAGGCCGTCAACATTCCTGGCAATTAACGCTTTTGTTAATTTATTTTCGTAATCAACATCATCATAAGTACAACTGATCGTTAATTGATAACCCGAACGACGGCAGCGCTGTTCAAGTTTTTCAGCAAGCGTGGCAAAAAAGACGTTAGAAATATTAGGCACGATCAAACCCAACGTGTCCGTCTTATTAAGCTTCAGACTCCGGGCCGAATGATTAATCACATAACCATATCGTTCTACATACTCATTGATGCGCGTTTGTGTTTTGACGCTGATCCTATACTGTTCAGCTTTTCCATTTAGCACCAGTCTTACGGTCGTCACCGATAAATCCAGATCACTGGCTATCTGCTCTACTGTTTTAGCCATTTATGCGCCCCAGTACACTTCCAAACACCTATGCCCAATCATAAAAGTATTTTGAACATTTGTCTTACTGCATCAGTCGGTTAAGTAACTGCTGCTGCTCCCAGAGCGCAAGATAAGCCTGATACTTGCGTTCAAAAAAGTCCTGCCTCTCGGGGTTTGCCTTAATCACCTCACCTGCCGCCACCATCTCCTGGCATGCGGATGAGAAATCTGGCCAGCTACCGCTTGCCACAGCCCCGGTAATCGCCGCCCCCAGCGTTACCGCATCCTCTTCTTGCATTAGATGGATGTCGCAGCCCGTGGCATCCGCATATTCACGCAACCACAGCGGGTTGTGCGTTGCGCCGCCGCATAATGTCAGCCGGGAAATCGTATGCCCGCTTTCGCGCATGGCATCCATAATATGCCGCGTACCGCAGGCGATAGCCTGTAGCGTGGCAAGGTACAACCGCGCCACCTGAGATTCTCCTCGCTCCAGTGTCAGGCCGCAAACGCTCCCCCTGGCATCCGGACGCGCGCGTGGCGAACGGTTACCGTGATGATCGGCCAGCACATGCAGATAGCGAGTCGGTTCATGTTCTTTCTCTTCCAGTGCCGCCACCCATTCATTGACCAATTCAACCGGATGACATCCCCGCTGTTCAGCCTTGCTAAACAACGCAGCACTGGCCCCGGATTCCTGTAGCGTCCAGTCAACCAACGCCCCTGCGGCACTTTGCCCACCTTCCGTCAGCCAGTAGCCCGGTAGCATCGCCGACCAGTAAGGCCCCCACACACCCGCCGTGTGGATCTCCTGCTCGCTGCATAACATGTGACAGTTTGACGTTCCGCTGATCAGCGCCAGCATCCCCGCAGGCTGCGCCCCCGCGAGCGCAACGCCGCCAGCATGGGCATCAATCATTCCACTGGCCACCACAACATCTGTCGTCAACCCTAATGCCTGTGCGGCGTCAGGACTCAGCGTTCCTGCGGCGGCGCCAGGCGGGAGGATCTGCCCAGGAATTTTACTGAGCAAGTCGGTCAACCCGACAGCCCCCAGCAGAGAATCGCTAAAGCGTTGTTCGTGCGCTAAGTAGTTCCATTTACAGGTCAGTGTGCACAGCCCGGCAACATCATTGCCGGTCGCTTTCCACACCAGGAAATCGGCCAGATCGAAGAAGCGATGGGCCTGCTTCCAGGTTTCTGGAAAATGGTTTTTCAACCAGAGCACCTTGGGCAGTTCCATTTCAACGCTAACTTCGCCGCCAACGTAACGCAGTGCAGGATCCTGGGTGGCATTAATGCGCTCAGCCTCTGCGGTTGCGCGGTGATCCATCCACATAATAATGTCGTGGTCGGCTACGCCTTCAGGCGAGGCCGCCAGCCCTTTTCCATGCTCATCCAGCGCAACCAGAGAGCACGTTGCATCGAAACCTAACGAGCGAATCGCACTGACAGAAATACCTGCACTGGCTACCGCCCCTTTGACAACCAGGCAAACCTGCCGCCAGATTTCAGCGGAAGATTGCTCCACCCGCTCCCCGCCAGGTCGAAATTGAGAAATAGGGAGCGTGGCAAAAGACAGTCGCGTTCCGCTGGCATCAAATACCCCCGCCCTTACGCTTGCCGAACCGACATCCACACCGAGGAAATATCCACTACGCATAATGACTCCCTGACGCTGGCTTAAAAGGGGGGCAAAAGGGTTGCCCCCACGGGTTTATTTCTTACCAAATGGGTGTAATAACTTCTCAATTTCCGGCGTATTAATGTTCTGCGCATTAACGAATTTCACCGGAATATCGATTTCTTTCGGTACGGTTTGACCAGACAGCGAGGCGTTCAGCGTTTTGATCCCCTGGTAGCCAATCTGGAAAGCGTCCTGGACGACGAAGCCCTGAATGACGCCTGAGTTCAGGAAATTAATAATGGCCTCAGTGCTGTCAAAACCAATGA
Source organism: Citrobacter sp. R56 (assembly GCF_016811995.1). Classification (GTDB taxonomy): domain Bacteria; phylum Pseudomonadota; class Gammaproteobacteria; order Enterobacterales; family Enterobacteriaceae; genus Citrobacter_D; species Citrobacter_D enshiensis. Next base: position 920,428 of record NZ_CP069159.1, on the reverse strand, counting down.
CCTTGACTTTGCCTTTCAGGTTTTGACTATCAATTGCGTTCGCGACGCCCAGTGTCGATCCTTCATTGGTGCCGTAGATCCCCGCCAGATCCGGGTTCGCCTGGATCATATCAATGGTTTTATCCATCGCCTTTTGTGGATCGCCATCACTGTACTGGACCGGCAGCACCTTGATATCAGGGTATTTTTCCTTCATGCGGGCGACAAATCCTTCCGAACGCTCAATCGCTGAAGAGGTGCCCGCCACGTGAGCAATAATGCCGACTTTGCCTTTATTATTGACCTGTGCCGCCAGCGCATCGGCGGCTTCGGTTCCCGCTTTACGGTTGTTTGTCGCCACAAAACTGACCGGAATATCGGAATTGACGCCAGAATCAAACGTCACCACCTTGATCCCGCGCGAATTGGCGGTTTCCACCAGCGGGGCAAGGGCATTGGCGTCTAACGCAGCCAGCAGCAATCCGTTCGGTTTTTTCGCCATCGCGTTTTCAACCAGCTGGATTTGCTCAGCAATCTGGGTTTCATCTGCAGGACCGACATAGCTGGTTTTATCGCCCAGCTCTTTAGCCGCTGCTTCTGTCCCCATTTTTACGGTTTGCCAGAATTCATGCTGGAAACCTTTACTGACGACAGGAAGATTCAAATCTTTAGCCAACGCGCTGGATGTCATGCAAGCCAGCAGAGATAACGCATAGACAAAATGCCTGGTTTTCATTGTGGTACTCCGTTTTAAGTGAGTCACCCTTAACGTCAGGGTCATTGTTCCCCGTGACTTCCGGGAGCGTAAATCAACGAATCTTTTTGCGTAATGTGTCGAGATAGACGGCAGCGATCACCACGATACCCATCGCCACCATTTGCCAGAACTGTGAAACGCCCATCAGATTCAGGCCATTTTTCAGCACACTCATAATGAATGCGCCAATAATCGTGCCGCCAATGGTGCCAATTCCCCCCATCAGGCTCGTGCCACCAATGACGACTGCCGCGATAGCTTCCAGCTCATAACCCACACCGACCGTCGGCTGTCCTGAGTTCAGACGCGATGCCAGAATGACGCCCGCGATCCCGGTCAGCAGGCCACAGAAGGCGTAGACGAAAACCTTGACGCGCTGAACTTTGATCCCGGAAAGGTGAGCCGCCACTTCATTGCTGCCGACTGCGTAAACATAGCGGCCAATAACGGTTTTCTTCAGGATGTAGCTGGCCACCAGCGCCACGATGACGAGGTAAAACACCGGATAAGGAAGCACATCGAATAACCGACCCTGCGCCAGCATTTTGAATGATGGGTAGTCAGCAAAGTAAATGGCACGGCCATCGGTCATGACCATATTGATCCCCCTGATAGACATCATCAGACCCAGCGTGGCAATAAAGGGGGGGATGGTTGCTTTCGTGACCAGCAGCGCATTGGCATAACCGCACAGCCCTCCCGCCAGTACCCCTGCCAGAATGCAAACGGGCAACGGCATACCGAAACTGGCGCAAATCCCGACTGCGACACCGGAAAAGGCCACCACCGATCCCAGAGAGAGATCGATCCCGGCAGTAATAATCACAAAGGTGACGCCAATCGCCATAATCCCGATCACCGACGTTTGCAGAGCAATCGTCATAATGTTTTCGGTATTAAAGAAAAAAGGTGAACTGAAACTGAAAAACACCACTAAAATAATCAGGCTAAAAAGTGGCGCAAGGCGCATCAAGAGTTCTTTATTAATTTTTATCTTCTTATTATTGCTGTCTGAAGAGGTTACAGAGATGGTCATAATTTAATCCTCTAACGTCGCATATTGCATGATTTTTTCTTGTGTGGCGTCATCAGAAGTTAACTCTCCGGTAATACGTCCATTACGCATCACTAAAATGCGATCGCACATACCCAGTACTTCCGGTAATTCAGAGGAAATCATAATAATTGACTTTCCTTTTGCCACAAGGCGATTCATTAATTCATAAATTTCCAGTTTCGCACCGACATCAATACCTCGGGTAGGCTCATCAAAAATGAGAATATCGGTATCTTTACATACCCAACGAGCAATAATAATTTTCTGCTGATTACCACCGCTTAAATTCAAGGCCGCTTGTTCCAGATGCGGAGTCTTAATTCTTAGGGCGCTAACCTGTTCCTGGCTCGTGGTCTGGCAGCGTTTACTGTCCACGTTGCCATAGCGATCGGAATATTCAGGGTAATTTCCCAGCATGATATTGCGTTCAACAGACAAGCCTAACGCCAGACCTTCTTTTTTCCGGTCTTCCGTTAAATAGCTAATTCCCTGTTTGATCGCATCAGGGATATCTTTAATCACCGTCACATTACCGTTAAGTTTGATGGTTCCGGCATCAATCGGGTCTGCGCCAAAAATGGCTCTGGCCAGTTCCGTACGCCCGGCCCCCATCAGACCGGCAAACCCTAAAATCTCGCCACGATAAAGCGTGAAATCGATATTGTTCAGGACGCCTTTTCGCGTCAGCCCGCTGACTTCCAGCACGGGCGTCAGGTGAGACTGCGCTTCACGACGCGGATAGATGTTCCCCAGATCGCGTCCAACCATCATGGCAATCAGGTCACTGATATTGACCGCATCATAGTCGACGGTATCAATGTATTGGCCATCACGCATCACGGTGGCGCGATCGGCAATCAGCGCCAGCTCCTCCAGTCGATGCGAAATGTAGACAATTCCCGTCCCCTGTGATTTAAGCAAGCGCGTTACCTGAAATAAACTTTCTATTTCGGTTTCCGTCAGTGCCGCAGTTGGTTCATCCATAATAAGGATTTTGGCATTCACCGAAATAGCTTTCGCAATTTCGACCATTTGCTGTTGTGCAACGGTAAGGTCGGCAACCAGAGTGTCCGGCGAAATATTCAGGTTTAATTTTTGCAAAATTTCCGTCGCAGCCTGTCGCTGTTGTTTTTCGTCCAGGCGCCAGCGATTATTTTTGCAAAACTCCCTGCCAATAAATATATTTTCTTCAACTGTTAATTCTGGGAAAAGATTAAATTCCTGGTGAATAATCGTAATCCCAGCCAGTTGCGCACTTAGCGGGCTTGAAAATGAAACGGGTTGATCTTCAAAAACAATATTACCTTCATCAGGCTGGTAAACACCTGATAAGATTTTCATCAGCGTCGATTTTCCCGCACCATTCTCACCTAATAGCGCATGAACTTCGCCTCTGCGTAAACTAAAATCCACATTACTCAACGCCAATACGCCGGGGAATCGTTTGGTAATATGACTCATTTGTAAAAATGTTTCGGACATTGCTGCTTTCCTCAATCATCAGAAATGGCAGTCAGTGAATCAGGCGAAGAACATGCCAGAGAACCCTCGTCACCGTTAATGCGAATACGTCCAGTCAACACACCTTATTTTGCTAACTCGAGTTAGCGATTGCCTTTTAAAGCTATTTTAGCCGCCCAAAATAGCCAAATCATTTGATTTGAAATTGTGACGCCGCACAAGCAATTTATCATAACAGCATGATTTTCAAGATTTTAAAAACATAATACCACTATTGTTTATTTGACGGAGATCGAATTTTAACCACTTCTCGTGAAGCCACTCACATATCCACAATAAAGAAGTTGTGTAAAAAACGCTGCAATACCTAAGCTAACTCGAGTTAGCAAAATCAGTCATTCAGCCGACTGCTGAGGTGGGGTCCAAACGTCACCGGAGCAGAGCGCCATAAAGTGAGATGAGGAACCACGAATGAAGAAAATCAGCCTACCGAAAATTGGTATTCGCCCGGTCATTGATGGACGCCGCATGGGCGTTCGTGAATCGCTGGAAACGCAGACCATGAATATGGCGAAGGCCACCGCGGCCCTTCTTACCGAGAAGCTCCGCCACGCCTGCGGCACCCCCGTTGAGTGTGTCATTTCGGATACCTGTATTGCGGGTATGGCAGAATCAGCAGCCTGTGAAGAGAAATTCAGCAGTCAAAATGTTGGCTTAACCATTACCGTCACGCCGTGCTGGTGCTACGGCAGTGAAACGATAGACATGGATCCCACACGACCAAAAGCCATTTGGGGATTCAATGGTACTGAACGCCCGGGGGCGGTGTATCTGGCCGCTGCGCTGGCCGCCCACAGTCAAAAAGGACTCCCCGCGTTTTCCATTTACGGTCAGGACGTACAGGATGCCAATGACACCTCAATTCCGGCCGACGTTGAAGAAAAACTGTTGCGATTCACCAGAGCGGGTTTAGCTGTCGCCAGTATGAAAGGCAAAAGCTATCTCTCACTGGGCGGGGTTTCGATGGGCATTGCGGGTTCAATCGTCGATCACAATTTCTTCGAATCCTGGCTGGGTATGAAAGTACAGGCCGTCGACATGACTGAACTGCGCCGCCGCATCGATCATAAAATTTATGACGAAACCGAGCTGGAAATGGCGCTGGCCTGGGCCGATCAGCACTTCCGCTATGGTGAAGATAAAAACGCCCAGCAGTATCAGCGCAACGCCGAACAAAACCGGGAGATCCTGCGCGAAAGCCTGCTGATGGCGATGTGTATTCGCGACATGATGCAGGGTAACAGTAAGCTGGCGGAGATCGGTCGCGTAGAAGAATCATTGGGCTACAACGCCATTGCTGCGGGCTTCCAGGGACAGCGTCACTGGACCGATCAATACCCCAATGGCGACACGGCCGAGGCGCTGCTGAACAGCTCCTTTGACTGGAACGGCATACGCGAACCTTTTGTTGTGGCGACCGAAAACGACAGTCTGAATGGTGTGGCGATGCTGTTCGGGCATCAGCTCACCGGCACGGCACAAGTGTTCGCCGATGTGCGCACCTACTGGTCGCCGGAAGCCGTAGAGCGCGTGACGGGACAACCGCTGACCGGGTTGGCGGAACACGGCATCATCCACCTGATCAACTCGGGTTCTGCCGCCCTCGACGGTACGTGCAAACAGCGCGATAACGACGGCAAACCAACCATGAAACCTCACTGGGATATCAGCCCCAAAGAGGCAGATGATTGCCTGGCCGCAACCGAATGGTGCCCGGCGATCCACGAATATTTCCGTGGCGGCGGCTACTCTTCGCGCTTCCTGACCGAAGGCGGCGTGCCGTTCACCATGACGCGCGTAAACATCATCAAAGGTCTGGGCCCGGTACTGCAAATTGCCGAAGGCTGGAGCGTCGAACTGCCGAAAGAGGTTCATGACACCCTCGACAAACGTACCGACTCCAGTTGGCCAACGACCTGGTTCGCTCCACGTCTGACGGGACAAGGCCCCTTCACCGACGTCTATTCCGTGATGGCAAACTGGGGAGCAAACCACGGCGTGCTGACCATTGGACACGTCGGGGCTGATTTCATTACCCTCGCCGCGATGCTGCGCATTCCGGTCTGCATGCACAACGTGGACGCGGCGAAGATCTATCGTCCCTCTTCCTGGTCAGCGCACGGGATGGACATCGAAGGCCAGGATTACCGCGCCTGCGAGAACTACGGTCCGCTGTACAAACGTTGATGTGTCCCGCTCTCTAATTTCTTTGCCCGGTGGCGAAAGCTTGCCGGGCCTACAACAACGCATTTTTTAGTGATTTTGTAGGCCGGATAAGCGCAATGCCATCCGGCAAAGTTCCAGGAGTTTTTATGAAGCAAGAGGTTATTCTGGTTCTCGACTGCGGCGCAACCAACGTAAGGGCCATCGCCGTCGACCGCCAGGGAAACATTGTCGCCCGGGCCGCAACCCCCAATGCCAGCGAACTCGCCACGGAAAACACCGCCTGGCATCAGTGGTCGCTGGAGGCCATTTTGCAACGCTTTGCCGATTGCTGCCAAACGCTCTCTGCGCAGCTCTCAACATGCCAGATACGCGGTATTACGGTCACTACGTTTGGCGTCGATGGCGCGCTGGTCGATGAAAACGGCAAGCTACTTTATCCGATCATCAGTTGGAAATGTCCGCGCACCGCCACAGTGATGAACAACATCAGCCGCATGATGACGCCACAGCAGTTGCAGGAAATTTCCGGGGTCGGCGCATTCAGCTTCAACACATTGTATAAACTACTGTGGCTCAAAGAGAATCATCCTCACCTGCCTGAACAGGCTCATGCCTGGCTGTTTATTTCATCCTTAATCAACCATCGTTTGACCGGTGAGTTCACCACCGACATCACCATGGCAGGAACCAGCCAGTTACTGGATATCCACCAGCGCGATTTCAGTCCGGAGATCCTGCAGGCCGCCGGTTTGCCACGTCGTCTGTTTCCACGGTTAGTCGAAGCGGGAGAGAAAATCGGCACGCTGCAGCCCGACATCGCTCGTCGGCTGGGGTTACCAGCGGGTATTCCGGTTACCTCCGCCGGGCACGACACGCAATTTGCTTTGTTTGGCGCGGGTGCCCAGCAGGATGAGCCCGTGCTGTCCTCCGGAACATGGGAAATTCTGATGGTACGCAGTTCCCGGGTAGATACCCCGTTGTTAAGTCAGTATCCCGGTTCTACCGGTGAACTGGACAGCCAGCGAGGCCTCACCAATCCGGGAATGCAGTGGCTGGCGTCCGGGGTGCTGGAGTGGGTACGCACACTGCTGTGGAGCCCAGAGACGCCCTGGCAAACGCTGATTGATGAGGCGCGCGCTATCCCCGCAGGCGCCGACGGTGTGAAAATGCACAGCGATCTGCTGACCAACGCGCATGCCGGATGGCAGGGCGTCTCGCTCACCAGCACCCGGGGTCACTTGTATCGTGCCGCGCTCGAGTCATTAACGGCTCAACTCAGGGAAAACCTGCAGACGCTGGAAAAGATCGGTCAGTTCAGGGCGACAGAGCTGCTGCTGGTAGGCGGTGGCAGCCGTAACGCGCTGTGGAATCAAATTAAAGCCGACACGCTTGGCATTCCGATCAAAGTGCTGGATGACGCAGAAACCACCGTTGCCGGCGCGGCGATGTTCGCCTGGTTCGGCGTGGGTGAATTTGCCAGCCCGGAACAGGCCAGAGCGCAGGTGCGTTATCAGTATCGTTATTTTTATCCGCAAACCGAATCCGAACGCATTGAGGAAGTGTGAAATGCTGAAAACAATTTCGCCGTTAATTTCCCCTGAACTCCTGAAAGTCATGGCGCAAATGGGCCATGGCGATGAAATTATCTTTTCTGACGCCCATTTCCCGGCTCACAGCCTGGGGCCGCAGGTTATCCGCGCCGACGGCCTGATGGTCAGCAACCTGCTCAGGGCAATCATTCCACTGTTTGAACTGGACAGCTACGCCCCGCCGTTGGTGATGATGGCTGCCGTTGAGGGGGATTCGCTCGACCCGGAGGTAGAGTCCCGCTATCGTGATGCGCTCTCATTGCAAGGCGTATGCCCTGACATTACGCGTATCGACCGCTTTGCATTCTACGAACGGGCGCAAAAAGCCTTTGCGATCGTGATAACCGGTGAGCGGGCAAAATACGGCAATATTCTTTTAAAGAAAGGCGTTACGCCGTAATCTCATCCCAGGCAGGTGTACACGAATGATGGAGTGAGAAAAATGAAGACGACACGCCAGCACGCGATTGTAGACCTGCTCATTCATCACCAGAGTCTGACCACTGAGACACTGGCTGCACGGCTTAACGTCAGCCAGGAGACTATTCGACGCGATCTGAACGCGCTGCAAGCGCAGGGAAAAGTACGACGTCATCACGGGCGCGCCACCGTGATTCATCGGGAAAACCCGGACGGCGGCGCCCCCTTTCATCTTCGACGAAAAAGTCATTATGCGCACAAAGCGGACATTGCCCGCGAAGCGTTGGCCTGGATAGAAGAAGGGATGGTGATCGCCCTGGACGCCAGCTCGACGTGCTGGCATCTCGCCCGCCAGCTACCGGACATTAACCTGCAGGTGTTCACCAACAGCCACCCGATTTGCCTTGAACTGGGAAAGCGCGAGCAGATCCAGCTCATCAGTTCTGGCGGCACGCTACAACGCAAACACGGCTGCTATGTCAATCCGTCGTTGCTCTCGCAGCTAAAACCGCTCGACATTGACCTGTTTATTTTCTCCTGCGAAGGGATCGATAACCGTGGTGTGTTGTGGGATTCCAGCACGTTCAATGCGGATTTCAAATCAACGTTGCTAAAACGTGCATCGCAATCGTTATTGCTGATCGATAAGAGTAAATTCAATCGTTCGGGAGAGGCGCAGATTGGGCATCTGGATGATGTGACGCATATTGTGTCGGATACAAGACAGGTCGAGGCCGGATAGCTCACCCGGCCTCCGGATATTATCGCTCGTCGCGACGACCACCGACGGCAGCCCACAGGCGACGTACGTGTACCGTCACTTCTTCGCGGTCATGATAAAGCTGACGCGCCTGAATCTGCGCATTAATGTTGTGTTCGTCAAGCTGGGCCTGAATATACGCCAGGTTCTGCGACACTTCTTCGTAGCGCTTTTTCATCGGCAGCTTGAGGTTGAAGATCGTCTCACGGCACCAGCCATTGACCAGCCACTGCGCCATCAGCGCGGCCACTTTTGCAGGCTTCTCCACCATATCGCAGACCATCCACGAGATGTTGTTGCGGTTTGGCCGGTATTTAAACCCGTCTTCACGCAGCCAGGTCACCTGCCCGGTATCCATCAGGCTTTGCGCCATCGGACCATTATCAACGGAGTAAACCCACATGTTCCGTTTCACCAGCTGATAAGTCCAACCGCCAGGACAGGCACCTAAATCCACCGCATACATCCCGTTTGCCAGACGCTCATCCCACTCATCTGCCGGAATAAAGACATGCAGCGCTTCTTCCAGCTTCAGCGTTGAACGGCTCGGCGCATCAGCCGGGAACTTCAGACGCGGGATGCCCATGTAAAACGGTGAGTTATTATCAGGCCAGGAATAGCCGGTGTAACAACAGCCCGGTGCGATAAAGAAAACATGGACGACCGGACGTTTTGGCGTCTCATATTTTGCCAGTACGCCGGCTTCGCGCAGCGCTGCGCGCAGCGGCACGGTAAATTTACGGCAAAACTTGACCAGCTCTTTGCTTTCGTTGGTGTCAGCCACTTCGACACGCAGGTCGCCGCCTTTTTCCACAACACCCTGCAACATACCGACAATGGGTGTAATACGGTCTTCCGGCGGCAAATATTGCAGCAACTCGCCGACGACAAACATTTGGCGAGCAAAAATCAGCGAACTGAACGGTAGCTCTTTCACTAACTTTTCAGCATCACCCTGCTGGTAGCACTCAAATATGACGTAACCCGCATTGTCTTTTACGCGAGCGAAACCAAACACTTCCCGACGCGTTGCTTTATCCGTGATCTCTGCGGCACACTCTTTTTCAAACCCCGGGCGACACAACAATACAACCTTATTCATGACTAACGCTCTTACGTTTCAAACGGATGGCGCCAATTAACATCAGCACCCAACCTGCCAGAAAACTCACGCCGCCGACAGGAGTAACAAACGCCCACAGGCGTAAATGGGACAGCGCCAGGCAATAGAGGCTGCCGCTAAACAGCACCGTGCCTAATGCCAGAAAAACACTGCTCCAGTAAAACCAGATACTGATGCGTCGCTGCATAGCAACGGCAAGACCAAAAATCGCCAGCGTGTGAAATGCCTGATATTCAAGGCCGGTCTGGATCCAACCCATTTCAACCACGCCAAGGGTCTTGCTCAGGACATGCGCCCCAAAGGCGCCCAGAGCAACAAAAATGAAACCGCTAATGGCGGCGAAAATCAGCATAAAACGGCTGGTCATGGCAGTACCTACATAAATTATTGGTCGTAACGAAAGCGGAATTTTTCTTGTTCAGTGGCCGCTTTTGCCAGTATCCACTGACGAAAAGCAGCTATTTTACCCAGTTCTGCCTGACTGTCATGACAAACCAGATAAAAAGCATTTTTGCTGACCAGAACATCATTAAACGGACAAACAAGACGTCCGGCCTCAATTTCGGACTGCGCCATCACGTTGTTGGCCAACGCGACCCCTTGTCCATGGATGGCAGCCTGTAGCACCATGGCACTATGGCTGAAGATAGGTCCCTGCTGCACATTAATATGATTTAGCCCCAACTGGCGCGTATAGGTTTGCCAGTCACGCCGCGAAGCATCATGCAGTAACGTATGCTGTGCCAAATTCTCCGGTGTCTTCAGCGGTTTGTCGCCGGTGAGCAGCAGGGGCGAACAGACAGGCAGTAAATATTCTGCGTACAATTTTTCGACACGCAAACCCGGCCAGTTTCCACGACCATAAAAAATCGCGACGTCCACATCGTCCGCCAGTTTATCTTCCTGACGATCCACGGCCTGGATTCTGACATCGATTCCCGGATAAGCTGAATTAAAGCTTGTGAGTCTGGGCACCAGCCATTGAATGGCAAAACTGGGCAATAAACTGACGGTTAAGGCCCCTTTTGCACTACGAGCCTGAAGTTTACGCGTCGCTTCAGTTAATTGCGAAAAAATCTCTTTGATGTCGAGGAAATAGCTTTGCCCTTCCTCCGTCAGCAAAAGCGATCGGTTGCGACGGCGAAACAGCTTAAGTCCCAAAAAATCCTCAAGAGACTTGATTTGGTGGCTTACTGCGGCCTGTGTCACAAAAAGCTCTTCTGCCGCGCGCGTGAAGCTCAAATGCCTTGCGGCGGCATCAAAAACACGTAATGCATTCAGGGGTGGTAATCGTTTTGACATGGCTTTTAAACTTTGATGTTAAAAGAATTTAACAATTAGGTAACGTTATGTAACCTATTAGTTTTTTTAATCTGAGCCATTATAATTTGTCCGTTGAGGTTCTACCAGCAAATACCTATAGTGGCGTCACTTCCTGAGCCGGAACGAAAAGTTTTATCGGAATGCGTGTTCTGGTGAACTTTTGGCTTACGGTTGTGATGTTGTGTTGTTGTGTTTGCAATTGGTCTGCGATTCAGACCACGGTAGCAAGGCTACCCTTTTTCACTTCCTGTACATTTACCCTGTCTGTCCATAGTGATTAATGTAGCACCGCCAACTTGCGGTGCTTTTTTTTGCCCACGACTGACCGGTTACTGATCCAGTTCGACCATCTCTTTCACGTCAGTACGATTAATCTGCTGTTTGTTGCCGTTAGCATCCTGGTACGAAATCATCCCTGTTTCATCATCAGTCCTCGGTTTCCCCTCGGAGACAATGGTTCGCCCATCATTGGTATGCATCACATAATTGGAACCGGAACAGGCGCTGAGGGTAAAAGTCAGCATACAGGCAGAGATAATGGCGGCTGTCTTATTCATCTTCTTCTCCTTACAGCGATTTGTGCTATCTAAATAAATGTTCATAACAGGCAAAAGCGTTTGCCCAACACTATTCAGCATAAGCCACTGGTCGGATTTCACATGGATAAGCAGACGATTCCGAGGGTCAGGACAAACCTTGTATCAGGGCTCTTTTTGCGCCACGATCTGTTCACTGAACAGAGGAATTCCATGAACGCTTTTAATCCCGCGCAGTTTCGTGCGCAGTTTCCCGCACTCATTGATGCCGGTGTCTATCTCGACAGCGCCGCCACCGCCCTCAAACCGCAGGCGGTTATCGACGCCACACATCAGTTTTACAGTCTGAGCGCCGGAAACGTCCATCGCAGCCAGTTTGCCGAAGCCCAGCGCCTGACCGCGCGTTACGAGGCGGCCAGAGAAAAAGTCGCGCACCTGTTGAATGCGCCCGACGACAAAGCGATCGTCTGGACCCGAGGCACCACAGAAGCGATCAACATGGTGGCGCAAAGCTACGCCCGCCCTCGCCTGCAGCCGGGCGATGAAATCATTGTGAGCGCGGCCGAGCACCACGCCAATCTCGTGCCCTGGCTGATGGTGGCAGAACAGACGGGCGCAAAGGTCGTCAAACTGCCGCTCAATGCGCATTTTATTCCCGATGTTGAGCGTCTGTCCGATCTGATCACCCCACGCAGCCGCATTCTGGCGCTGGGACAAATGTCCAACGTGACGGGCGGATGCCCGGATTTGGCCCGCGCAATCGCACTGGCGCATGCTGCCGGGATGATCGTGATGGTCGACGGCGCGCAAGGAGCGGTGCATTTCCCCGCCGACGTCCAGTTGCTCGACATCGATTTCTACGCATTCTCGGGCCACAAACTGTATGGCCCGACCGGCATTGGCGTGCTCTACGGTAAACCAGAACTGCTGGATGCGATGTCGCCCTGGCTCGGCGGCGGCAAAATGATCAATGAAGTCAGCTTCGAGGGATTTACCACGCAATCCGCGCCGTGGAAGCTGGAGGCCGGTACGCCGAACGTTGCAGGGGTTATTGGCCTGAGCGCCGCGCTGGAATGGCTTTCTGAGATCGATATCGTGCAGGCCGAAAGCTGGAGTCGCGGGCTGGCCACGCTGGCAGAAGAAGCACTGGCTACCCGTCCGGGTTTTCGCTCGTACCGTTGCCAGGATTCCAGCCTGCTGGCCTTCGACTTTGCCGGCGTACACCACAGCGATATGGTGACGTTACTGGCAGAATATGGCATCGCGCTGCGTGCCGGACAGCACTGCGCTCAACCGCTGTTGGCGGAAATGGGTGTCACCGGGACTTTGCGCGCCTCTTTTGCGCCGTATAATACAAAGAGCGATGTCGATGCGTTGGTCAATGCGATTGACCGCGCGCTGGAAATACTGGTGGATTAATGACAAACCCTCTGTTCGCTGGACACCCGTTTGGCACAACCGTAACCGAAGAGACGTTACGTAATACGTTCACCCCGCAGACACAGTGGGAGGATAAATATCGCCAACTGATCCTGCTGGGTAAGCAGCTTCCCGCGTTACCGGAAGCGTTAAAAGCGCAGGCAAAAGAGATTGCCGGATGTGAAAACCGCGTCTGGCTGGGGCACACCCTGTCGGCCAATGGTACCCTGCACTTTTTCGGTGATAGTGAAGGTCGTATTGTGCGCGGCCTGTTGGCCGTATTGCTCACAGCGATAGAAGGTAAAACCGCGGCTGAATTGTTGGCCACATCCCCGCTGGCGTTGTTTGATGAATTAGGCCTGAAAGCGCAGCTCAGCGCTTCGCGCAGCCAGGGGCTGAATGCACTTAGCGAGGCGGTTATGGAGGCGGCCCGCAACGTGTGAGGGTTGTGTTGTGCCGGATGTTTTATCCGGCCTACAAAGCCGTACGAACCGTAGGTCGGATAAGCGTAGCGCCATCCGACGCCATCAAGCCTCACGCGCTGCTTTTGCCATCATTTTCTTCAACGCATGGGAAACAGCGACAAAACCGAAAGTGGCGGTCACCATGGTCGCCGCACCGAATCCAGAGGCGCAGTCCATGCGTTTTGGCCCTTCCGCCGTCGCTTTCATGGCGCAGACAGACCCGTCCGACTGCGGATACACCAGCGCTTCGGTTGAGAACACGCAGTCAACACCCAGCTTGCCTTTGCTGTTTTTGACCACGCCAAAATCACTTTTCAACCGCTCACGCAGCTTTGCCGCCAGCGGATCCTGAATGGTTTTCGCTAAATCGACGACCTGAATCTGCGTAGGGTCGATCTGCCCCCCCGCACCGCCGGTGGTGACCAGCGGAATTTTATTACGCCGACAATACGCAATCAGCGCCGCTTTCGGCCGTACGCTGTCGATAGCATCGATCACATATGAAAAACCTGCATTCATATACTCAGCAACGTTATCCGGCGTCACGAAATCATCGACAACGTTCACCCGGCATTCCGGGTTGATCAGACGGATACGATCCGCCATCACTTCCGCCTTCGCCAGCCCAACGTTATCGCGCAGGGCATGAATTTGACGATTCGTATTGGTGACGCAAACGTCATCCATATCAATCAGCGTGATCGCGCCAATTCCGGTTCGCGCCAGCGCTTCTGCCGCCCACGACCCCACCCCACCGATCCCGACCACACAGATATGCGCGTCGGCAAACAGCTGCAGCGCTTTTTCACCATACAGGCGCGCGGTGCCGCCAAAACGCTGACGCCAGGCATCACTTATCACAACAGACATACAACCTCAGAATTAAAAAGGGTGAGAATATCCTCACCCTGTCTTATCCGTAGAAATGGTGGTCAGAATACCATAATCAGCCGCTAAAAACGTTACCTGCGCCCGGCGCGCTCTTCAGCACCCAGACACGACCATAGTGATTATACCAGCCTGCACGGTGCCCGGCGTCCGCGCCAATGCCCTGGTAAATGTCGAAGTGCTGACCTTTAATTGCGCCGCCAACGTCCAGCGCCACCATCAGGCGCAGTTCATACTGGCCGGTAAACTTACCGTCATTATCCAGCAGCGGCACTTCCGCCAGCAGCGTTGTGCCCGGTGGAATAATGCTACGGTCAGAAGCAACAGAGGCGCGACCAATCAACGGTACCGCGCTGGCCCCTTTCACCGGTGCATAAGATTGCGGTTTAAAGAAGACAAATGAAGGGTTCTGCTCCAGCAGCTCGCGCACTTCTGCTTCGCTGTGCGTTTCCCCCCAATGGCGAATCGCCTGCATCGACATATCTTCTTTCTTTACTTCACCCCGGTCGATCAGCACTTTACCGATACTGCGGTAAGCATGACCGTTTTTCCCGGAATAGCTGAAGAAGTTGAGCGGGCTGCCGTCGCCAAAATCAATATAGCCGCTGCCCTGTACATCCATGATGAAGTTATCCATCAACGAATTACTGTAAGCCAGAATGTAGCTGTCGTTCAGTGCGCCGGAGTAGATCTCCGCTCGGGACGGCAGGCGTCCGCGTTTAGGCGGCATCCGGTAAATCGGGTACTGGAACTCTCCCTGACGCGTATGGCGCGCCTGGATGACAGGCGTGTAATAGCCGGTGAACTGTACGTTGCCGTAGTTATCCGCGCCTTCCATCTGCCAGGCATCAATGCCGAACTGACGCATACTACGCGTATCGCCGCCAGCACGCAGCCAGTCCTGAACAGCGCTATAAACGTTGCTCTGATTACCATATAAACGCGGTGATGAACTGCGAATCTGATTCACCTGCTCGGCAAAATCGCCCGCGTTAATCGGCGCGCCTACCGCATCAGGTTGGTTCACCAGTGAGAAAGGCTGGGTAAACTTCCCGTCTTTATACTGCTGTCCGCGATCGGTGGGTTTAGAGGAACACGCAGCAAGCATCGCCACAACGGCTCCGGTGAGAAGGTATTTTGCCCAACGTCCTTTCATTGTTCTCGTCTTTAAGTTGCCAATAATGCGAGATGAAGATAACAAACCCCCGGACCTAATGAAATGCGCAGACAGCCCTTGCCGCAAATTTTGTGCAAAAAACGAGCCGTAAGGATTATTTTTAACCACTCCCGTACCAAATTTATGATCTGGTTAAAAAAAGGGTTGCATGAAAACGTTAGCAGAGTATAGTGCGCATCCACGGACGCGGGGTGGAGCAGCCTGGTAGCTCGTCGGGCTCATAACCCGAAGGTCGTCAGTTCAAATCTGGCCCCCGCAACCAATACAATGTGAAGAAAGAAAAGTTACTCGATAGCAGAGTAACAGACGGACGCGGGGTGGAGCAGCCTGGTAGCTCGTCGGGCTCATAACCCGAAGGTCGTCGGTTCAAATCCGGCCCCCGCAACCAACACATTGTGAAGAAGAAGTTACTCGATGGAAGAGTAAAAGACGGACGCGGGGTGGAGCAGCCTGGTAGCTCGTCGGGCTCATAACCCGAAGGTCGTCGGTTCAAATCCGGCCCCCGCAACCAACAACATTAAGCACCCTTCCGGGTGTTTTTTTGTTTCTGGCGTCGGTAAAAATAGCTGTAAAAAAAGCGCTTTTCAGCGCTTTTTTATTATCCTCTTCTCGCCAGCGTCGCCCCATCGGCGAAGTAGGCTTTGATCCCCGCCAGTATCGACTCTGCCACTTCCTGCTGGAACGTCGCGGTTTTGAGCTTCCGCTCTTCTTCAACGTTACTGATAAAGGCAGTTTCAACCAGAATCGAAGGGATATCTGGCGCTTTCAACACGGCAAACCCGGCCTGCTCTACCTGATTCTTGTGCAGGTTGTTGACCTGGCCAAGTTTCTTCAGCACCGCTTTCCCGAACTTCAGGCTGTCGGCAATGGTCAGCGATTGCACCATGTCGAACATCGTGTGATCGACGTAGCGGTCGCCGCTTTTACTGACCCCCCCGATCAAATCCGAGGCGTTCTGGGTTTGCGCCAGGTATTTTGCAGCCGTACTGGTTGCGCCTTTGGTGGAAAGGGCAAACACCGACGACCCGCTGGGCTGTCGACTGGTAAATGCATCCGCGTGAATTGAGACAAAAAGGTCGGCACGCTGTTTTTGGGCTTTCGCGACGCGCACTTTCAGCGGAATGAAGATATCTTCGTTTCGCGTCATATAGACCTTCATGTTGCCCTCTTTCTCAATCAAGGACCGCAGGCGACGAGCGATCTGCAACACCACATCTTTTTCACGCGTCTTGTATTTGCCCACAGCGCCGGAGTCTTCGCCGCCGTGCCCCGGATCGAGCATGATCACAATCGGACGATCGCGCCCTGCTTTACCCGGCTGTGGGCCGCTCTGCGCGGGCGGGACCTGTTTCTCCAGATCGCCTTTGTTGTAATCCTCAAGCAACGCCAGCAGCGGATCCTGCATGTCCTGCGCATTGGCAGGATAGAGATCCATCACCAGACGTTCTTTAAAACCCGCCACCGGCGCGAGGGCAAACAGCTGCGGCTTCACGTTCTGCTTCAGTTCAAACACCATGCGTACGGTCTGCGGATCAAACTGCCCCACTCTTGCCGATTTGATGTAGGGATCATCCGGGCGGATCTGGGTTCCGATGCCTTTGAGCACGGAGTTCAAATTCACACCTTCAATATCCACCACGACGCGCTCAGGATTACTCAGGGCAAATTGTTTGTATTTCAACTCGCGGTTCGATTCCACCGTCACACGGGTGTAACTGGATGCTGGCCAAATACGAACCGCTACGACCTGACTGACCGCAGCCAGACCGACCTGGCTTACGCTCAATAGCCACATGGCGCCCGCCCCTTGCAGTAAACGACGGCGGCTGATTGCTGGATTGGATCCCGACATGCTTCTCCCGAGCAAAACAAATCTAACGGTGCTGATTTACAAAACGTCTGAATTGACCGGAAACTTTAGCGAATGACGCATAATCTGTCATCTATAAAACGGTAAACTTTCTTTTTGTATTCACGGTATTACTGATAAATACCTTCGACTGCAGGCAAATTTGCACTTGCGCCCGGAGAAAAAACAGAATAAAAATACACTTAATACGAATAATCATGCAAAGAGGGTGTGCCGTGGTGAAGGAACGTAGAACCGAACTGGTACAGGGATTCCGCCATTCTGTTCCCTATATCAATACCCATCGGGGGAAAACGTTTGTCATTATGCTGGGCGGCGAAGCCATCGAGCATGAGAATTTCTCCAGTATCGTCAATGACATCGGGCTTCTGCACAGCCTCGGCATTCGCCTGGTGGTCGTGTATGGCGCACGTCCGCAAATCGATGCAAACCTGGCCGCACACCATCATGAGCCGGTGTACCACAAAAATACGCGTGTGACGGACGCCAAAACCCTGGAGCTGGTCAAGCAGGCGGCTGGCACATTACAGCTGGATATCACCGCCCGTCTGTCGATGAGCCTCAATAACACGCCTCTACAGGGGGCGCACATCAACGTGGTCAGCGGCAACTTTATCATCGCACAGCCATTGGGCGTTGATGATGGCGTCGATTACTGCCACAGCGGACGTATCCGTCGTATTGATGAAGAGGCGATTCACCGCCAGCTCGACAACGGTGCGATTGTCCTGATGGGACCGGTCGCCGTCTCTGTCACCGGTGAAAGTTTTAACCTGACCTCAGAAGAGATAGCCACCCAGCTCGCCATCAAACTGAAGGCGGAGAAAATGATTGGCTTTTGCTCCTCACAAGGGGTTACCAACGACGATGGCGACATTGTTTCTGAACTGTTCCCGAATGAAGCACAGGCCCGCGTAGAAGCACAGGAAGAGAAAGAGGATTACAACTCCGGCACCGTGCGTTTCCTGCGCGGTGCGGTGAAAGCCTGTCGCAGCGGCGTACGTCGCTGCCATTTGATCAGCTATCAGGAAGATGGCGCGCTGTTACAGGAATTGTTCTCGCGTGACGGTATCGGCACGCAGATCGTGATGGAAAGCGCCGAACAAATCCGCCGCGCCACCATTAATGATATTGGCGGAATTCTCGAGCTTATCAGCCCGCTGGAACAGCAAGGGATTCTGGTGCGCCGTTCCCGCGAACAGCTGGAGATGGAGATCGACAAATTCACCATTATTCAGCGTGATAACCTGACCATCGCCTGCGCGGCGCTGTATCCTTTCCCGGAAGAGAAGATCGGCGAAATGGCCTGTGTGGCAGTGCATCCGGATTATCGCAGTTCATCGCGGGGAGAAGTCCTGCTGGAGCGGATTGCCGCGCAGGCCAGACAAATCGGGCTTAGCAAGCTGTTTGTGCTGACCACGCGGAGCATTCACTGGTTTCAGGAGCGTGGCTTTACGCCGGTGGATATCGACCTGCTCCCCGAGAGCAAAAAAGAGATGTACAACTATCAGCGCCGCTCAAAAGTGTTGATGGCGGATTTGGGGTAGCGGATTAATACGTTGTCGGTCTGATAAAACGATTTCGCGTCGCCATCAGGCACATTGCCGGATGGCGCTAACGCTTATCCGGCCTACAGTATCGGTCTGATAAAACAGTTTCACGTTGCCATCTGGCACATCGCCAGATGGTGCTAACGCTTATCCGGCCTACAAATCCTGCTGCGCATTACCCTCGTTAAACAAGGACGACAGCCCGCTACGGCGCTCGGTACGGGTCGCTATCGCGCCACTCAACACCCGTTCATCGGTATACAGCGACAGGCGACGCCGCGCGCGGGTAACCGCGGTATACACCAGCTCGCGCGTCACAACCGGTGTACGCTGCGTGGGTAGAATAAGCGCCGCGTGATCAAACTCCGAGCCCTGAGATTTATGCACCGTCATCGCCCAGGTCGTTTCATGCTCCGGTAGACGGCTCGGCTGCACAGACTTAATGGCACCGTCCGGCATCGCAAACCAGACTCGCAGCCCCTGACCGCGTTCGAGCGCAATGCCGATATCGCCGTTAAATAATCCCAACGCGCTGTCGTTTCGCGCAATCATTACCGGCCGCCCTTCATACCAGCGGGAGTGCGCATTCGTGGTAATTTTGCGTTTTTCCCGCATCACGTGTTCGATACGTTCATTCAGTCCTTTAACGCCAAATGGCCCTTCGCGCAGCGCGCACAGCAGTTGGTAATCATTGAACGCCTGAATGATGGCATCGGGTTCCGCCCCCGCCCGAACCAGATCAAGATACCGCCCATACCCAGCCATTGCCTCATCCAGCATCGCTGCGTAATCTTCACGGCTCATCAGCGTCCGTTTTTCAATGTCGCTAAATTCCTTCTGGAAGACCGCCTTAACTGCAGATTTATCGCCGCGATTAATGGCAGCAGCCAGTTGGCCAATGCCGGAATCACTGCCAAAACGGTAGCTTTTTTGCAGCAAACAAAGGCTGTCACGCAGGGAAGCGGCGGCTTCTGTTTCTGCTCCAGCCGAAACCTGGCATCCGGTAAGCCGACTGAGCTGTTGCGCACGTGCAGGCGTAAAGCCGTCCTTCACACAGGCACAGATATCCCCCAACACAGCGCCCGCCTCAACGGATGCAAGCTGGTCACGATCGCCCAGAAAAATAACCCGCCCGTGCGTCGGCAACGCATCGATCAGGCGCGACATCATCGGCAGGTCGATCATTGACGCTTCATCAACCACCAGCACATCCAGATGCAGCGGGTTGCCCGCATGGTGACGCAGACGCTGACTGCCAGGCTGCGCGCCTAACAGTCGATGCAGGGTACTGGCGTCATCCGGGATCCGTTTTTTTTGCTCATCGGTAAGCGGTAATTGACGTAATGCTTTCCCCAGCGATTCCGTCAGTCGCGCCGCCGCTTTGCCCGTGGGCGCCGCCAGGCGGATACGACAGCGTTCGCCGTCGGCCATCTGAATCAACGCCGCCAGCAGCTTTGCTACGGTCGTCGTTTTGCCCGTCCCCGGGCCGCCAGAAATCACCGAGATACGGCGGGTCAACGCCACGGCAGCCGCCACTTTTTGCCAGTTGATTTCATCGGTGGGAGGGAAAAGCGCATCAAGCGTCTGGGTTAGCTGCTGCTCATCCAGCTCAATCGCCTGATTCACCTCGCTAAAAAAGCGCGCTACCGTACGTTCATTACGCCACATTCGGTTCAGATAGAGGCGATCGTCGTGCAAAATGAGCGGCGTTGGCTGTTCGCCACGGCTAACCGCGGCAGACGTTAACAGACGTTGCGTCCAGTCGATGCGATCTGGCGCTTCTTTGAGCCATGTCAGCAACAGCGGATGAGTGTCTTCCGTGATGGCCAGCCGCGAAAGCGGCAGACAGACGTGACCTTCCCCCGCATCACGACTGAGCAACGCCGCCGCCAGCGTCACTGCCGGATCGTCATTGCCAGCAACCGCCAGCGCAAACTGCGCATCCAGCGGTCTTAACTGTTTTTGTTCTACTGCATCCAGTAAGCGTTTCTGGATTGTCATTACGCCTCCTCCCGTACCGCGCCTGCAAACATCTCGTCCATCTGCGCGATTAATTCGCTATCCGGACGGGTCGCGTAAATGCCTTGCTGTGGTTGTTCGCTATCCACGCCGCGCAGGAAGAGATAGATAACGCCGCCGAAATGGCGCTCGTAGTCGTAGTCCGCGATGCGATGGCGCAAATACCGATGCAGGGCCAGCGTATACAACTGATATTGCAGGTCGTAACGGTGCGCCTGCATCGCCGAAGCCATCGCCTGTTGGGTGTAGGCGGCACTGTCCTCACCCAGCCAGTTAGATTTGTAATCGAGCAGGTAGTAACGCCCTTCATGGCGAAACACCAGGTCAATAAATCCTTTCAACATGCCGCGCACCTGCATGAAGTCCAGCGGCGGGCACCCGGCAGAGAGCGGATCGTACTGGCGAATCAGCGCATCCAGTTGGCTGGCATTCAGCGGCTGGGTTATCGGCAGATAAAACTCCATCTCTACCTGTTTGTCGCGATCGGAGAGATGACGCAGACTCACGCCCGTATCGTTAAGCGGCGCCTGTAAGACGGCCTCCAGCCATGCTGTCAGAACCGGCTCCCAGTGTGCGTCGAACCCTCCCAGCGTCAGTTTCTCTTGTACCCAGGCGGCATCGACAGGCTGAGTAAAATCGAGATCTTCAAACAAGCTGTGCAGGAAGGTGCCCGGCGATGCGCCGCGTGGAAACTGATGTGGGGTTAACCCCGGCTCAACCGTCACCTCAGCGACACCGGCGGCATCAACATCAAGGCGAGGAATTAAGTCCTGAGCAACACTGTGGCCTCGCTGCTGTAGGCCGGAATAACTGGTTACCCGCCAGCTATCGCTCAGGGCGCGTTGTAACACTTTCGCGCTCAGTTCGGCGCGGGCGGCTTGCGCCACCTGCCAGCGTTCGGTGTCCGGTGCGCCCGTCATTTGCAGGGCGATATCTTCACCACACAACGATTCAATGCACGCGCGAAGCCCGGCGGCATCTTTCGGTTCGCCTTTTTGCAGCAGACGGCCCAGTGCGCTTTGGTGCACATCCGTCTCCCCTTTTTTGTCACTACGGCGACGCACCAGCGGCGCAACGCCGAGGCTGCAATGCCATACGGAACGGGTCAGCGCAACATAGAGCAAGCGGAGATCTTCCGCCAGCCGTTCGGCTTCCGCCAGTTCAATGCTCTCGTCCGCTTCACTGAGATCCAGTACCGCTTCAAAGGAGCGGCGATCGTGATAAAACGCCTGATCCTGAATACGGAAATGGCTAATAAAGGGCAGCCAGACCAGCGGATACTCCAGCCCTTTCGATTTATGAATGGTGACGATTTGCACCAAATGCTTATCGCTTTCCAGACGCATTTGCTGACTGGAGGCATTGCTATCGGGTTCCAGAATATGCTGCGAAAGCCAGCGAACCAGCGCATGCTCGCTCTCCAGTTGCGATCCCGTTTCCTGCAACAGTTCGCTGATGTGCAGAATATCGGTGAGACGGCGCTCGCCTCCCGCTGTCGCCAGCAGGTTTTCAGCAATATTTCTCTGCGACATCAGCGCACGCAGCATGGGCATCACACCGCGTTTACGCCAGATCTGACGGTAGCCATCAAACTCCTCCACAACCGCGTCCCAGGCGTTCTCGTTATTATTGAGTGCATCGATGTCCTGCGCATTTAACCCCATCATCGAGGCGGCAAGCGCGCTGCGCAGCGTGTTTTCGCGCTCAGGCGTCATCACCGCCTGTAAAACCCACAACAGCTCTTGCGCTTCAAGGGTGTCAAAAACGCTGTCGCGGTTAGAGAGATAAACAGACGGGATATCCAGTTGCGTCAGCGCATCACGAATCTGGGCGGCTTCCTGACGACTGCGCACCAGTACGCTGATATCCGAAGCGCGAACGGGTCGCGAGGTTTTGCCGCTGTTCAGCAGCGCCTGACCCGATTGCCCCGCCTTCAGCCAGTCACGGATTTGTGCGGCGCAAATGTGCGCCATGGTGCTTTGGTAGTCACCAATGCCACAACTCTCACCGTCCATTAACCACATGCGCATGGCGGGTTGCGTTTCACCGTTCAACACAAATTGCAGCGCCTGATTTTTATCGGCGGACTTCACCGGCGTAAACGGGATCTCACGAAACATGAAGGCATCGTCCATCCGGGCAAACAGCGTATTGACGCTGTTGACCATGCCAGGCGCAGAACGCCAGTTCGTGTCGAGCGTATAGTGTGCCGTCACCTCGCTGCGCGCCTTCATGTAGGTGAAGATATCCGCGCCACGGAATGCGTAAATCGCCTGTTTTGGATCGCCAATCAGCAACAGTGCCGTCTCCGGCTGATGCTGCCAGATGCGGCGAAAAATACGGTACTGTTGCGGATCGGTATCCTGAAATTCATCGATCATCGCTACCGGAAAACGACCGCGAATGGCCGACGCCAACGCCTCGCCGCTTTCACTTCGCAGCGCCGCATCAAGGCGGCTGAGCATGTCATCGAAGCCTAACTCTCCCCGACGCTGCTTTTCCCGGGCGACCGTTTCCCGAATCTCCGCCAGCGCCCGGGTGATAACCAAATCCCGAATCGTCAGCGGCTCTGCAAGGAGTTCGTCAATTGCCACAAACAGTGCGTGCTCAGGCGTCACGCCGCCCGCTTTGGTTCGCTCTTCTAAAAAGCGCTGCGAGAATTTCTCCAACGCTTCAGGCAACTGATAAGTCTGCGTTTCTGCCTGCGCCCATGCAGTTACCTTCTCGATCCATTTTGCCTGATTGCCACGGTTGAATTTTCTGCGATCGATACCTGACGATTCGATCAGCGCGTCAAGTTCCTCAACCGCTTCGCACCATTGCTGTTTGATCCGGGTGATTCGCGCCAGAATCTGCGCATGCCGCGATGCCAGCGTCTCTTCGTCTGACGGAGGGGCTTTAATCACCGGGGCTTCACCCTGCAGATAGCGGTCAATATCTTTCAGCAGCGCCTGCGGGCCTTTCCATGTTTCAAAGACAACCTGGGCAATTTCACGCGGGAGTGGGTAACAGTGACGACGCCAAAAATCCGCACAGGCCTGATAACGCAGGAGGGATTCGTCTTCGATGAGCTGTTGCTCGAATAACATCCCCGACTCAAACGCGTTAAGACTCAGCATACGCTGGCAAAAACCGTGAATGGTGAAGACCGCAGCTTCATCCATCTGCCGTTCGGCCAACAATAACCACTGTGCGGCCTGCTTTTTATCGTTAATTTCGTCTAACAGGCGGGCATAGAGCGGGTTATCGGTCGATTCCCGCAGACAGGCAATGCGCAATTCGTGGATATTACTGCGGATTCGACCGCGTAGCTCTTCGGTGGCGGCCTCGGTAAAGGTCACCACCAATAACTCTTCTACGGTTAACGGACGGGGAAAGGCGGCAGAACCGCCCAGTCCAAGTAGCAGACGCAGATAGAGCGCTGCGATAGTAAAGGTTTTGCCAGTGCCTGCGGACGCTTCAATCAGGCGCTCGCCCGTGAGGGGCAAGCGTAGAGGATCAAGAGACTCAGCATCATTCATTCTTTTCACTCATCAGGGGCAAGGTTTGCTGCAACGCGCTGACGGTCTGCCACACTTTCCCGCCTTCCAGGGTCGCATATTCTGCTTTCCCGTTCTGGCTTCCGGAAATCTGTGACAGTATCGCCATGCCTTGCGGCTCTACCACCGCCTGATGGAAGAAGTCGGCAAGTTTTTGCGGCGTCAGCAGTTTAATCTGAGCCACGATTTTATCACGCGAATCGAAGTGCATATTACCCCGATCGAAATCTTTGCTTAACTGCGAAGCCTCTGCGCCCAGCGTTTGCGGCGCTTCTAACATTTGCGTAATGACCGCCTGCTGAATTTGTGCAAATTCGGCTGGTTTCATTGCCCGCAGCTTCGCTTCCGCCTTCGGGAAAAAGGCTTTATAGCGTTCCCAGAGATACGCCGGCTGTTTGTCGCTGCTTTGCAGCAGGAAACCCATCCCCCACTGGCGACCTACGTTCATCGGAAAAGCAAACACCGCATAGCCCAACTGCTCTTCGGTACGCAGTTGGTTATAGAACCATGGCTGAACGATTTGCCCCAACATGGCGCTGTACGCGGTACTGGTGTGTTCATCGTATCCCGCAGGTACAAACACCGCCGCCAGCGCAGAGTCCGTACTGCTGCCCGCTTTTTCAAAAATGACCGACTGTTTTTTATCGACCAGCACATCTTTGTTGCGACACCATTCTGAACCCTTCGCACCCAGCTGTTTCTGGATATCCTGCGCCATGGTTTTTGCCTGCGCTTCACTCATGTTGCCGATGACCAGAAACTCCGGACGGGCACCCACTTTTAACGCATCGCGGTACGCCATAACCTCTTCCAGGGTGATTGATGGCAACAACTTACGGCGTTCATCACGTGAGAAGTAAGGCACCTGAGAAATCATCTGCACGGGCATAATGGCCTGATCGTAGGCTTTACCTTTCTCGGCTGAGTCCATCATCTGCGCATACCAGGACTTCGCCTGTTCCAGCTGCTCTTGCGTTGCAGAGTAGCTGAAGTAGCCTTCCAGCAACGCCTGGAAAAGCTGCGGCAAACGCTGAGTGTAGCCATTGGCGTTCAGCATCAAGCCATTATTGGCGTTAGTCGAAAACCCTATCCCGCCCACGGCAGCCTGATTACTTAACTGATCAAGCGCAATGCCTGCCAGATAATCATTCAGCGCAAACATCACCTGATTTCTGGCGCTGTTCATGGCTTTTGGATTACGCAGCACCACGCTCACATCGGCTTTTGGCTCACTGGCAAAGTAACGGCTCGGCGCATACACCACGCGTAAATCCGGTTTATCGATGATCAATTCCGGATGCGGATATTCCTTCTCGCTCTTAATCAACGAGAAGTCATCAGGAATGTAGGGGTTGAGCTCCGGCAGGGAGAGCGAAATCGCCTGCGCTTTTTGCTGCCACTGGGCAAAGGTTTTGTCGTCGATTTTGTTGACCTGATAAGGAGCATCAACAAAGTAGGCGGTTTTGTTATGTGGCTCATTCGGGCTGATGTACCAGACGCGGGCATTCTGCGGCGTCATCATCGCCAGACGGGCTTTTACCGCATCAGCGTCATACTGATCGGCGATGTTAACCGCATCCAGGGTATGGTCGACGGGCACGCGAATCATGGTGTCAGCCAGCCATTCCACGTAATCCATATCACGCGTGATGGACGGATAACGGAAGTCGAGATCCAGGACGTGCGCCAGCTCATCAAAGTAGCGTTTATCCACGCCTTTTTCGCGTAACAGATTGAGATAGCTAAAGATGGCCGCGACAACTTCATCACGATTCGCCAGACCTTTGTCGGTAAGCGTGGCTGAAATGGCCAGCACACCGCTGTTACCGTTGACGACAGGATCGGAATCCGCACGAATACCTTCCACCAGTCCTTGCTTTTGCAACCAGTCAGAGAGGGTGCCTGGGCTACGATTGCCAATCAGATAGGTCACCAGTTCGTCGGTTTTGCTACGGAACTGAGCGCTGTTGTTGTCGATACGAAACTCGACGCGCAGCACTTTACGCGGCAGCGCAGGCACATAATGGATGATGACCCCTTTTTGCGCGTCAGTGACCACCGGAACCGTGATTTCCGGTTTTACGGTATTTTTATTCGGTACCCGACCGTAGGTATCGGCAGCAATACGCGCCAGCTCTGGCAACGGTTTATTGCTATAAATCACCGCCTTCATCAGGTTGGCTGAATAGTATTTCTCATGAAATTCCTGCAAAGCCTGCAGCACCGGCTGACCGGGTTTGTCGCTTAACGTTTGCAGATTCCCGCCAGAAAAACGTGAGCCAGGGTGCGCCGGGTTTATGGTTTCCGCACTCACTTGCGCCATACGCATACCATCTCGCGTGCGCGCCAGTGTCAGTTCAGCGTTAACGGCATTGCGTTCGCGTTCGGCATATTTTTTATCAAGCAAGGGCGCTGCGATGGCATCGGCCAGACGATCCACCGCCCCCACCAGCGCATCGTTCTCAACTTCCAGATAGAAAGCTGTGCGATAAGGTGCGGTGCTGGCATTGTGGCTGCCGCCGTGCATCTTGAGGTATTCAGAGAGACTGTCAGCCTGCGGATATTTTTTCGAGCCCATCAGACTCATGTGCTCAAGGTAATGCGCCAGCCCCTGGTGCGCTTGTGGGTCTTCCAGCGATCCCACTGGGACCACTAATGCAGAAAGCGACTTTACGGCTTGCGGATCGGATACCAGCAAGACCACCATGCCATTATCCAGGCGCACGGCCTGATACTGGCGGGTGTCTTTATCGCTTTTACGGATGGTTTCTGCCAAAGGCTGCCAACCTGTATCTGCCTGACTTAAAGGTGCCCAAAGGGCGACAAACAAAAATAACGCTCTGAACCAGGTGCTGCGGGGCATTCACGAACCTCATCATTAACTTTCATTCCTGCTCGTACCCAACACCGCGAGGATGTCTGATTGAACAGGGCAAAGACTTTGTGCTGAACCCGTCAGCCTCTCTTTATGTAAAAATCAGTCCGTGACAGAGAGCGCATGATAGTAGAAGACGCTCAATTGCGCAATTTTTATACAATCATCAAGACTGATTAAAACGAAATAGCGGTAATAAATAGTGCTGCGACGTATGGATAATGGTTTCCATGGTGTCTGACTCCAGATGACGCCACAGGCGCTGATACCAGATGTCATCCCCTTCGCCACGCACCATCACGTTGCCTTCGTACGCCTGCAGGAACTTAGCCCGGGCTTTTTGCAGCGTGTCATCGTCATCTACCATGGCATCATTTGCCGCGTCGTAACAAGTTTTTATCCATGCGCCACCGCTTTCAGGTAGCACAAAGAGCGGGGAAGACATGCCTTCCCGATAACCGTCAATTAACTGCGCCAGGTAACCCTGCGCCTGCCCGGCATCCATCGGCGGAAAACGCCATTCCCCTTCTTTACGCAGGAATAAACGGCTCTCCCCGGTTCCCCCGCACGCACAATAGACAAGATGTTCCAGCCAAAGTTGCATCCCCTGAGCAACGCTGATTAATGATGGACGCCAGCGCAACAACCCATCCTCTTGTACTTGCGGTAGCCAACCGGTCAGGTGCACGCCGTTACAGATGAGATCGATTTCCATGCTCTGACATGGCTGGCGACAGGCGATGACTCTCTGCGCAAGCCCTTGCATTTCCTGATGTTGCGTATCCCATAGGATCTCACCAAAAGCGCCATAGGGCAGATCTCCTGCAGCACGGAATCGGCGAAACAGGCGTTCGGCATCCTCCTCCTGCACAAGAGCGTTAAGCAACTGCTGATTGAGCTGGTAACGGCTTAAGCCCTCAAGGGTGAACGGCTCGGTTTCAGGAATATCGCTCTCTTCGGAGCGAAAATTCACCTGCAGGCGCATCTGGAAAAACGCGCGCACCGGATGCGCCCAGAACCGCTGCAGCGCTTCCAGTGTGAGTGTTTCAGGCATGACAAAGGGGATAGGTTGTACAAAATTGGCATGCGCCTCCCCGGACTGATTTGCCGCTGGCAACCACTCACGGGCATAACTTTGCCACTCACCAGGCAGATAGTTTTGCGCATCAAAAGGCATACGGGTATGCAAATGGACGATGTGCGCTTTTACACGCGCCTCGCTCTCATCAGAGGTGAGTAACGCATCACCCGGCAAATAGTGACTTTGGCCGATGTAATCCATCAGTTCCTGAACCAGCACTGACGGGAATCGTTCGCTGTTATCCTGAATGGAACGCCCAATGTAGCTGATGTAGAGCGTCTGCTGCGCGGAGATCAGCGCTTCAAGAAACAGGTAGCGATCGTCATCACGGCGACTGCGGTCCCCGCGCTTCGGTTTCTGGCTCATCAGATCAAAACCAAGAGGCGCCAGCTGCCGGGGGTATACCCCGTCGTTCATGCCGAGCAGGCACACCACTTTGAAAGGAATAGAACGCATAGGCATGAGCGTACAGATATTCACCGGCCCGGCGAGAAAACGCTGGCTGATGCGTTCTTGATCTAATCGTTGCGCCAGCTCATCGCGTAGCAGCGTCAGCGGTACCGCTTCGGCATACTCAGCGCCGACGCCCTCGGAAATCATCGCCTGCCACTGTTGCTCTATGAGCGTCATTGCGGCTTCTGTTTCAGTGTCTGGCAGGAAAAAATCATTCAGCATGTTACGGCAAATCGGCAGCCAGGCGTCCAGAGGGCGTTCCTGCGCCAGCTCCCGACGCCAGATATTCAACTGCATCAGCAACGAGGCCAGATGCCCGACCAGCTCGGCAATCAAACCGCTGGATTCATCATACGGAAGAACTGACTGCCACTCTCCCTGCGCACTTTCCATGGCGTATCCCAGCAACATGCGCGTCAAACCAAATTGCCAGGTGTGCTGGCCGGTGGCGGGTAGCGCTAACTCACGGACGTTGTCATCATCAATACCCCAACGAATTCCCGACTCATTGACCCACAGGCGAAGATAACGCAACCCTTCTTCATTGATGTTAAAACGGGCAGCCAGAACAGGAACATCCAGCAATGCCAGTACATCTTCAGAGACAAAGCGACTGTCCGGTAACGAAAGTAGACTGATAAATGCCTGCAAAACCGGGTGCGATTGACGGGCGCGACGATCCGAAATGGCATAAGGCAGATAGCGTTCAGCAGGTGCGCTGCCAAACACCGACTGAATAAACGGACTGTAGCTGTCGATATCCGCCACCATGACAATAATGTCTCGCGGCGTCAGCGTGGGGTCTGCTTCCAGCATGGTAAGCAGTCGGTCATGCAATATTTCAACTTCTCGTTGCGGACTGTGGCAGACGTGAAAGCTCACACTGTTGTCGTTCGGGTCGAGCAGTCGTTTGTTGTCGCTACGGGAATACTCGTCAAGATTCACCCCAGCCACCGCGTTGCTTTCCAGCTCAAGGATATCTGACTGAATGTTATGCAGCAGATTGTCCGGCGTGATATCAACGAACGCATCCAGCTCCTGCGCGCTGTCCAGCTCGGAAAGCAGATAAATATAATCCCGCCCCAGTTTTCCCCACGACGCTAACAGGGGGTTTCCCACATCCTGTTCGCCGTCACTGTTAAATAATCCCTCTGCGTTTTGGCCGTCGCGAAATAGTGGCAAATGGCGGTCTTCAAAACTGTGGCGACGCTGGCGAGCCATCAGCTTTGCCAGATACGCAGGGTCTTTGATATCGCCCCAGTAGTAGCGACAAGGGTTGGTAAACAACAGGTGGATTTCGATATGTTTACCCAGCGCCTGTAACGCCTGGAGATAAACGGGCGGCAACGCGGAAATACCACAAATAAAGACGCGAGAGGGTAATCCCGCCGGGCAGGTTGTTGCGTTTTCCAGCGTCTGAATAAAACGCTGATAGAGATTGGCGCGATGCCAACGGGGTTGCCCCAGTTCTTCTGTGTACTCGACCAGCGCCTTCCACAGAGGCGCTTGCCAGATTTGGGCCTCTCCCAGTCCCTCAACCAGACGCCCCGCCTCCCAGTGCGTGAGCCAGTCCGGACGGTAGACCAGATACTGGTCAAACAGGTCTGCAGCGCGAGAAGAAAGCTGAAACAGCTTGCGTTTGTCTGTGTCGTCTATCAGGTAGTGGCGCAATAAAGTAAAGTCATCCTGATGCAGCAGTTGCGGCAGCAAGGTCATCAACTTCCAGCTCATGCTTTGCTTGCTAAAGGCGCTTTCTTTGGGGATCTCCGGCAGTACGCGCACGAACATATCCCAGATAAAACTCGCAGGCAGTGGAAAATCAATATTGGCGGCAATGCCAAATTTCTGTGAAAGGGTCATCTGTAGCCACTGCGCCATACCGGTGCTCTGCACCAGTATCATCTCCGGCTCAAACGGATCGTCCAGACGCTCGCGCTCGACGATAAATTCCATCAACGCTTCCAGCACATCCAGTCGATTGGAGTGGTAGACCCTTAACATAGAAACTCCTGGCTACTGACTTGTTGGGCAATGTAAGCGCGTCATTTGGCCTTGTCTGCCCAGGGGAGAAATAAGTTTACTCCTGATGCTGACACATCCCGCCGAGGTTGTCTGCATTCGGCTAACCTGCCAGTGCTCAGGCGGTGAAAATGAACGCAGCGCCGTTTGCTGCCAGGCGTTTCGCCAAAGCTGCTGATACTGATTTTTGACGGCAAAGCCGTTCATTAACTCGCGCTGATAACCTGACAGCGCGGTAACGACCATCACCATTAAAAGCAGCGCCAGCATCACCTCCGGCAAGCTAAAACCACGTTGCGGATTCAGGGCATCTGACATAGCAATACCTTGTTTAGTGGACAAAAATCGCTCCAGCCCTGCGGGGAAAAGACCAGGCGCCCCTCCACTATGTTTCCAAGACGCCAAAGGGAAACGCCCTCGTATTGTGCAATCAGCAAGAGTTCATCATCAGAAAGCACACGCAGACAAACGCGCGCTTGCGTCGGCGAGTACGCCCGGCACTGCACTGCGGGTTGCAGCAGCCAGGGCTGTACTCGCCCCCACTCCACTGCTGACTGCACAACGGCCTGGCGTTGTAATGACTGACTTTCCATCGCAACACGGTTCGTGAAACTCACCTGCTGTTGATTCATCCCCTGGAGCATCAAACTCCCCAGAATCAGCAGCAACAGCACCATTGCCAGCGACGATACGCCCTGTTCACGATTCACTGATTGAACCCCATGACGCTGTAATCAGCCTCAATGACTATCCGGGGTTCCGATTTAGTCGCTCCCTGAAGATGGACGGTGAGGATCGGCGAAAAACCCGCTATTTTCTGACGTTCAACCTGAAATGTCGTTATCAGGAGAGTTTCTGGGTCGGTCATTTTATCCCACCCTTTACCTTCGCATGACGTCGCCCCGCGCAATGTTTCCAACGCCTTGTCTTTTAGGCGGAACCCTGTTTGTTCCGCGTCTTTAACCGGTAACGCGTCCCAGGCGCCGTTATTGTTTGCATCCCACTGCGCAATGACGCAGTCCCCTTGCGCGGTAATCACCAACCCAACACCTGCGCATTTTCCATGGCAGTATCCCGCTCGCTGTAGATGCTTTGCCACGGTATAGACGCGTTGCCAAGCTTCATCCTCCAGCGAAAGCTTGCGCGTGTTGTACAAAATCTCACGCTGCAACGCAGGTAAAAACCTGGCAGCACCCATCAGTAAAATGCTGCTTATCGCCATGGCTATCATCACTTCCAGGAGGGAAAAACCCCGCTCGTTTATCGGCATACATCCCCTTCATCGCGCTCGCAAAGTCGGATCCGCCCCATCCCGGAGACGATCACTCGCCACTCGCCTGCGGCATTTTTCAGATAGATATGCCCGGCCCACGCGGTATTTCGTAAGCCGAAAAATGCCAGTGACGGCGTTATGTCCACCACCTCGACATCGGCCCATAACGGCGTAAAGACGAATGCGTTCTTTGATGCGCAGGTGCTGCTTTGTGGGGCAACCGAACTGATGAAACACCATGACGCACCCTCCCTGTTGATGCTGATGACATGATCCCGGTTATGCCAATTGGCGTCCTCACGCAGTTGCAGTAAGTAATCACGCACCTGAAAGGCGGTTTGCCACAGGCGTTGCTGTTGCTGCCAACGTTGCCAGCCATACAGCCCCGTAGCGCTGAGGACGGCAATCAGGATCATCGTCACCATCATTTCAATAAGCGTGTAACCCAACTGTTTTTTCATGGCGGCAGTATGGAACGATGAGAAATAAACACGAGGGGAGAATTCAGACTGTGCGAGACGCTACGGGGAGTGTTTATGCTGTTGCAGTGCGTTGCAATATTTCGGGAATCTGCGTCGAACCAAAGAAATTAACGCAAAAAAAACCGACGCACGTTGGCGTCGGTTATGACAGAGTTACCGCCGTCAGATGGCAACCGGCGCTTTAATGCCCGGATGCGGATCGTAGCCTTCAATCTCGAAGTCGTCGAAACGATAATCGAAGAGAGAGTCCGGCTTACGCTTAATCACCAGCTTCGGCAACGCACGCGGCTCACGGCTCAGTTGCAGATGCGTCTGTTCCATATGATTGCTGTACAAATGGGTATCCCCACCCGTCCAGACAAAGTCACCGACCTCAAGGTCGCACTGCTGCGCCATCATATGCACCAACAACGCATAGCTGGCGATGTTGAACGGAAGTCCGAGGAAAACATCGCAGGAGCGTTGATAAAGCTGACAAGAGAGCTTGCCATCCGCAACGTAAAACTGGAAGAAGGCATGGCACGGCGCCAGCGCCATTTTATCCAGTTCGCCCACGTTCCACGCAGAAACAATAATACGGCGGGAGTCCGGGTCGTTTTTCAACTGGTTAATCACGGTAGTGACTTGGTCGATATGGCGACCATCTGGCGTTGGCCACGCGCGCCATTGCTTGCCGTAAACCGGACCTAAATTACCGTTTTCATCAGCCCACTCGTCCCAGATGGAGACGTTGTTTTCATGCAGGTATGCAACGTTGGTGTCGCCCTGTAAGAACCACAGCAGTTCATGGATGATGGAGCGCAAATGGCAGCGTTTTGTCGTAACCAGCGGAAATCCTTCCTGCAGATTGAAACGCATCTGATGACCAAAAATGGACAGCGTTCCAGTACCTGTACGGTCGTTTTTCTGTGTGCCTTCATCCAGCACTTTTTGCATCAGTTCTAAATACTGTTTCATGGTTCCTCAGGAAACGTGTTGCTGTGGGCTGCGACGGTACGCCCAAACCATCATGATGATACCCGCGACAATCATTGGGATAGAGAGGATCTGTCCCATGCTGATGTACTGTACCCAGGCGCCGGTAAACTGTTGATCCGGCTGGCGGAAAAATTCAACGATGATACGAAACGCACCATAGCCAATCAGGAATAAGCCAGAAACTGAACCCATCGGGCGCGGTTTACGAATGAACAGGTTAAGGATGATAAACAGCACAATCCCTTCCAGCGCCATCTCATAAAGCTGGGAAGCATGACGCGGCAGCGCGCCGTAGGTATCGAAAATGGACTGCCACTGCGGGTTGGTTTGCAGCAGCAAAATATCTTCTGTACGGGATCCCGGGAATAACATGGCATACGGGAAGTTAGGGTCGACACGGCCCCACAGCTCACCGTTGATAAAGTTACCCAGACGCCCCGCGCCCAGACCAAACGGAATCAGCGGTGCAATAAAATCAGAAACCTGGAAGAAGCTGCGCTTCGTGCGTCTGGCGAAGATAATCATCACCAAAATCACGCCGATAAGGCCGCCGTGGAAGGACATACCGCCATCCCAGACGCGGAACAGATAGAGCGGATTCTCCAGAAACAGCGAGAAGTTATAGAACAGCACATAACCAATACGCCCGCCGAGGAAAACCCCAAGGAAGCCTGCATAGAGTAAGTTTTCAACTTCGTTTTTGGTCCAGCCACTACCAGGGCGATTAGCGCGGCGAGTCGCCAGCCACATCGCGAAGATAAACCCCACCAAATACATCATGCCGTACCAGTGAAGGGCGACGGGTCCAATTGAGAAAATGACCGGATCGAACTCCGGAAAATGCAGATAGCTACTGGTCATCTATCACCACAATTTCTTGTTATGTCGCTGAAATCAGACAGCGATTGATAAGCGCGCCTGAAGGTTACAGGCGCTCCAAAGGTGCGAATAATAGCACAAGGGGTGCATCGGAGATGCCGGGAAGATGTAAAAGATCTGTATAGGCTATCAATGACATACTCAGGAATGCCTGATGGCGTTGCGTTTATCAGGCCTACAGACTTAGCACAATCCCGCAAGAATGCCGCCGTTTGTAGGCCAGATAAAGCGATTTTTCCGCCATCCCGTCACCAGAAACAGAGCACCTGTCACAGTCCCCCGCGAATTAAGCCTCCCATCCCGCGACGCTCCATAAATGCTGCCACCTGATGACGCACTTCAGTCGCCAGTTGCGCCTCCAGGCTACGTTGCGCAAGGGTTTGCGCTTCGTCA
Organism: Citrobacter sp. R56; assembly: GCF_016811995.1. Classification (GTDB taxonomy): domain Bacteria; phylum Pseudomonadota; class Gammaproteobacteria; order Enterobacterales; family Enterobacteriaceae; genus Citrobacter_D; species Citrobacter_D enshiensis. The sequence continues at coordinate 885,838 of NZ_CP069159.1, read as the reverse complement.
AAATCGATATGCCGCAACAGATATTTCACACGAGCGACCGAACGACCGTTCATCGACAGATGCCGGAAGCCCAAACCGATCAGGATGACGACACACATGGGATCGCCCGCCATTTCGCCGCACAGACGCAGATCAATACCGTTTTTTTCCGCTTCCTGGGCGATCATCGCCAATGCGCGTAACATCCCAGGATGCAAACTGTCATAAATATTGGCTACCCGGGTGTTGTTACGATCGACCGCCAGAATATACTGGGTTAAATCGTTGGTCCCCACCGAGATAAAGTCGACCCGATTCGCCAGGTGCGGCAGCATGAACACCATTGAGGGTACTTCCAGCATGATGCCAATGCGCGGTTTCGGGATCGCGTAACCGATCATCTCTTCCACTTCGCGTCCGGCACGTTCAATCAGGCGGCGCGCTTCATCCACTTCATCAATGCTGGTTACCATCGGCAGCAAAATGCTCAAATTTCCGGTCGCCGCATTGGCACGCAACATGGCGCGAACCTGGATCAAAAAGATCTCTGGCTGATCGAGCGTTATGCGGATCCCACGCCAGCCCAGGCACGGATTTTCTTCGCTGATCGGCATGTAGGGCAATTGCTTATCCGCTCCGACATCCAGCGTACGCAGCGTCACCGGTTTGTCGTTGAACATCTGCAGCATGCCCTGATACTGTGCAACCTGCTCTTCTTCCGAGGGAAATCCGCTTTGTAACATGAAGGGGATTTCGGTGCGATAAAGCCCAATACCGTCGATCCGGGCACCCAGTTTTTCTTCATGTTCCGGACTCAGACCGGCGTTGAGCATGATCTTCACCCGCTCGCCGCTTTTCAGTTGCGCGGGCTGATTGACGTCATCTTCCGCCAGACGGCTCAGCTCAATCTCTTCACTGATAAGGCGCTGATATTCCTGAATCAATATCGGTTCAGGATCCACCAACAATTCACCGCGATAACCATCAACCACCAGCGTACGCCGGTGCAAAACTGACGGTTGAATATCCGCGCCCATGACGGTCGGAATGCCGAGCGCACGCACCATTATCGCCGCATGCGAGTTGGCCGCGCCGTCACGCACCACGACGCCAACCAGCCTGTCCTGGGGCAGTTCCGCCAGCGTTGTCGCGGAAAGCTCGTCGGCTACCAGTACAAAGCGTTCGGGCCAGGCGTTGGGTCCCTGAATGGAATCATCGAGATGGAACAGCAGTCGCTGACCCAGCGCACGTAAATCGCCAGCGCGTTCCTGGAGGTACACATCGGTTAATGCGGCAAACTGTTCGGCAAACTTCTCGATGATCTTTTTGACGGCCCATTCGGCGACCGATCCATTGTCGACCTCGGCGAACAATTCCCGACGCAGTCGGGCATCCGAAAGCAGATGCGAGTAAAGATCAAAAATTGCCGCCGTCTCTTTCTGCGCACCGGCAGCGAAACGCTTGCTGTAACGGCGGAATTCATTTGCCGCTTCTTCGAGCGCCCCGGTCAGTCGTTCTCGCTCAAGCGCCGCATCCAGCGTCGAGGCTTCATAGACCTGCTCCATCAGCGGCAACGTGGCATCCTGCCAGCCTTCAGCAATCGCCACCCCAGGTGCTGCGGGCAGCGCGCGAATTCGTGTCTGTCGGTATTGACCAAACAGCGCGGTGAGCTGGGACTGGGAAAGAATGGCTGCCATTTGCGTGGCGAGCGTCACCAGGAAAGACTCTTCACTTTCATCGTACTGGCGCAGCTCACGCTGCTGTACGACCAGCACGCCTAAAAGCTGCCGACGCTGAATAATCGGCACACCTAAAAACGCGCGGAAGCGCTCTTCTTTCACGGAAGGAATATATTTAAAGCTGGGGTGTTTTTGCGCATCAGCAAGGTTGATCGGTTCCGCCAGCCTGCCTACCAGGCCGACGATACCTTCATCAAACGCGAGCGCGACTGTGCGACCACGTGGTTTTTTTAGCCCCCGGGTCGCCATCAGGTAATAACAACGTCGGTCATGGTCGGCGAGATATACCGAACAGACCTCTGTGTCCATCGCAAGACAGATGTCAGTGACCAGAATATTCAGCGCCTCATTGAGACGCGGGGCACTGGCCACCTTTTCGACTATTTCTCGCAGGCGGGTGAGCATAATTTGCGTGGCTTAACCTCTTTTACGTCGATAAGCAGGTGCACTTTGCGGCTTAGGGGTACTTTCCTGAAGCGCCATCACAACACTTGCGAACTCTTTCATCACCCTGCGGTAGACATCGCGTTTAAATGATACCACCTGTCGGACCGGGTACCAGTAACTCACCCAGCGCCAACCATCGAACTCAGGAGTGCTGCTGGTTTGCATATTGATTTCCGCGTCACCGCTCATCAGTTGCAGTAGAAACCATTTCTGTTTCTGGCCGATACACACCGGCTTCGTATCCCAACGCACCAAACGTTTCGGTAACTTGTAACGCAACCAGTTGCGAGTAGATGCAAGGATCCGCACATCTTTGCGGCTTAACCCTACTTCTTCAAACAGTTCCCGGTACATCGCCTGTTCTGCTGATTCTCCTGGATTGATTCCACCTTGCGGGAATTGCCAGGAGTGCTGACCAAACCGCCGGGCCCACATAACCTGCCCCTGACGATTACAAATTACGATCCCTACATTTGGGCGGTAGCCATCGTCATCAATCACCGGACTACCTCAACATAAACCTTATATATAAACGATTGTTTCACACTACAGGGAGACGGTAAACCACTCTCTTAGCCGTACACATTTCTAATAACAATTGAATAACTCACAGTTAAGGACCGAGTTATAAACAGAGGAAGGGGCTTGCAGGCGATTTTATTCACTTTTTCTGTGGATATAGTTGTGAAGAAGTATGGAATTACTACGGGAAAACCTGGAACAATCTGAACGAGCCCCTGGAACCCGTTAAAAAATAGCCGCGTATATTCATTGAGTTAACTATCATATTCGCAACTCAGACCATAGAATCGTGATGGGCATCACATTCAGGATCATCGGACTGATGAAAGATCGACCAGCGTCGGTTTTATCCACAGATTGTGCCAATAAGTTAGGCACAATTTGTGTGAAAATTCGATTTTCGTCTCACGTCAAGGCTGTAAATTGAAACAGTAGTGAGGGTTTTGCACAGTTATCCCATCTTTCTGTGGATAACATGGTGTAAGATCCTGTTTACTTTCAGTGACCAGAATTGGAAAACTCATTTCGCCGTTGCGCAACTCGTCAATCAGAAAACTAAAAATCAATATAAATCATGAGATTGAACATAGCGTGTGGAAAAAGATAAACTCTGGTCACACGGTATAAAATCATTGCTCATTTTTTCACCTAAGGGATAACCCGATGTCCGGACTCCATCCATTACTTTCACCACCTGAATCCGAGGCTTTGTTGCTGGCTCAGGCACAGCGGCTTTCAGGCTACACATTGGGTGAACTGGCAGCGCTGGCAGGGATCGTGACGCCAAAGGATCTGAAACGGGACAAAGGCTGGATCGGCGTACTGCTGGAGATTTGGCTTGGCGCCAGCGCAGGCAGTAAGCCAGAGCAAGATTTCGCGGAATTAGGCGTGGAGCTGAAAACCATCCCGGTGGACAGTCTGGGGCGACCTCTTGAGACTACCTTCGTTTGTGTTGCGCCACTAACCGGAAACAGCGGGGTGACATGGGAGACAAGCCACGTCCGCCACAAGTTAAAGCGGGTGCTGTGGATACCCGTTGAGGGCGAGCGCTCCATTCCGCTGGCAGAGCGTCGCGTCGGTTCGCCACTTCTCTGGAGTCCAAATGAAGAAGAAGAGCAGCAGTTACGTCTCGACTGGGAAGAGTTAATGGACATGATCGTACTGGGCCAGGTTGAGCGGATCACCGCCCGCCATGGCGAATTTTTACAACTGCGGCCAAAGGCCGCCAACGCGAAAGCGCTAACAGAGGCCATTGGCGCGCAGGGCCAGCTAATCCTGACGTTACCGCGTGGTTTTTACCTGAAAAAAAGCTTCACTCGCCCACTTCTGGAACGCCATTTTTTAATACAGAACGATTAGGCACGCCATGACCTTTCCCCTGCCGCGATAGACGCATATAATCACCGCTTCATTTTTTTTGCAGGGCTTTGTTCGATGTTATTTGCATGGATATACGATCCTAACGCCTGGCTTGCGCTCGGAACACTGACGATTCTGGAGATCGTTCTCGGGATCGACAACATCATTTTCCTTTCTCTGGTTGTCGCAAAACTCCCAACAGCACAACGCAATTACGCCCGTCGTCTTGGGCTGGCGGGCGCTATGTTGATGCGTTTAGGTTTACTGGCGTCAATTTCCTGGGTCATTAGTCTAACCAATCCGCTGTTTGAGGTGATGGGTCAATCCATTTCCGCGCGCGATCTCATTCTGTTTCTGGGGGGGTTGTTCCTTATCTGGAAAGCCAGCAAAGAGATCCATGAATCGATTGAGGGTGAAGAAGAAGGACTTAAAACCCGCGTGAGTTCCTTCCTGGGCGCCATTGTGCAGATCATGATGCTGGACATTATCTTCAGCCTGGATTCGGTGATCACCGCGGTAGGCCTTTCCGATCATCTGTTCATTATGATGACGGCGGTCGTCATTTCTGTTGGCGTGATGATGTTTGCCGCGCGCTCAATCGGTGATTTTGTCGACCGTCACCCTTCGGTGAAAATGCTGGCGCTCGCCTTCCTGATTCTGGTGGGCTTCACCCTGATTCTGGAAAGCTTCGAGATACATGTGCCGAAAGGGTACATTTATTTCGCCATGTTCTTCTCTATTGCCGTAGAGACCCTGAACCTGCTGCGCAATAAAAAGAATCCGCTCTGATTGACCCCTTCGCTCCTCTTTCGGGGAGCGAAGACTCACTTCCCTCTCCGATCCTCACAGTTTCAGATTTTCCTGCTTTCGCCAGGCATAACTTCGCGTTATTACTAGACTATTATCAGACCCAAGCCACGCGAGGATAAATGGATGAAAAAATGGGCAGTAGTAATTTCCGCTGTAGGACTGGCTTTTGCTGTATCTGGATGCAGCAGTGATTATGTCATGGCAACGAAAGATGGCCGCATGATCCTGACCGACGGCAAACCAGAAATCGATGACGATACCGGTCTGGTGAGCTATCACGATCAGCAGGGCAACGCCATGCAGATTAACCGTGATGATGTCTCCCAAATTATCGAGCGCTAACATACCTCCCCGAGATTGAGGTCAGCCTCCTGCTGGCCTTTAGAATTTTCGCTTCCCCTTTTCCTTTCCCTCTGCCATTTTTATAGTCCTTATGTCGTAATAATAAAAAGGAAACGGCTATGCAATATCACCGTATACCCCACAGCTCGCTTGAAATAAGTACACTGGGGCTGGGCACAATGACGTTTGGTGAACAAAATAGCGAAGCCGACGCACATGCACAGCTCGATTATGCCGTGGCTAACGGCATCAATTTGATTGACGTTGCCGAAATGTATCCGGTGCCGCCTCGTCCGGAAACTCAGGGATTAACAGAAACCTACGTGGGTAACTGGCTCGCCAAACACGGCAGCCGCGAGAAACTGATCGTCGCCACCAAAGTCAGCGGTCCAGCGCGTAACAATGACAACAGTATTCGCCCCAATCAGGCACTGGATCGTAAAAATATCCGCGAGGCGTTGCACGACAGCCTCAAGCGTCTACAGACCGATTATATCGATTTATACCAGGTTCACTGGCCGCAGCGTCCGACCAACTGCTTCGGAAAACTGGGTTATAGCTGGACGGATTCCGCGCCGGTTATTTCACTGCTGGACACCCTGGAAGCGCTGACCGAATTCCAGCGGGCGGGCAAAATTCGCTATATCGGCGTTTCCAACGAAACGGCCTTCGGCGTGATGCGTTATCTGCATCTGGCGGATAAACACGATCTGCCGCGCATCGTCACCATCCAGAATCCTTACAGCCTGATCAACCGCAGCTTTGAAGTCGGCCTGGCGGAAGTCAGTCAGTACGAAGGGGTGGAACTGTTGGCGTATTCCTGTCTGGGGTTTGGCACGCTGAGCGGAAAATACCTGAATGGCGCAAAACCGGCTGGCGCACGTAATACGCTGTTTAGCCGCTTTACGCGCTACAGCGGCGAGCAGACGCAAAAAGCCGTCGCGGCGTATGTCGATATCGCAAAACGGCATAATCTCGATCCGGCGCAGATGGCGCTGGCCTTTGTCCATCGTCAGCCATTTGTCGCCAGCACTCTGCTCGGCGCAACCACGCTGGAGCAGTTAAAAACTAACGTGGAAAGTCTGCATCTGGAATTAACCGAAGAGGTGCTGGCAGAGATTGAAGCGGTGCATCAGGTTTATACCGACCCGGCACCGTAATGGAAAGAGCCTGATGGCGCTACGCGGATCGGGCCGACAACACGCATGATGTATTGACCGGGTGAGGCAAAGCCGCCACCCGGCACATAAATTACTGGCGGCGCTGCCAGATCCACAGCGCCGTTATCGCCAACGCAAATAGCGCCCCAAATCCGATACCAATCGCGACCGCCGGAATACCCACCAGAACCGCTAACGAGTAGATGCCCAGCATCAGCAGCATCGCGCTGTTTTCGCCCAGATTCTGCACGGCGATAGCATTCCCTGCGCCAACGCTTTTTTTACCGCGTTCCTGTAATAACGCATTGAGCGGAACCACAAAAAAACCGCCCAGTACGCCAATCAGCATCAGTAAAGCATAGGCCGGGAGCAGCGCGTGCTGGAGGGAGAAAATCAGAACCACCACGCCAATCAGAATCCCTGCGGGCATACAGCGTGCTACGGATTCCAGCGTGACCAGTTTTGCCGCCGCGCCTGCACCGGCCACAATCCCGATCGCCACCATCGCATTAAGATAGGTCGGGGTCGCGTTATCGGTGATCCCCAGGGCCACAGGCACCCACAGCACCAACAGGAAACGCAGCGTAACGCCAGCCCCCCAAAAGAGGCTGGTGCCTACCAGAGAGAATCGCGTTTCGCCATTGCGCCACAGCGAGATACAGGCGCGGAAAAAGCTACGCGCCATCTTGCCCAGGTGCCAGGATTGCCCCGGACGCGCGGCAGCCAGTTTGGGAATAAAGACATTCGCCGCCACCGCGCCGCCATACGCCAGGACGCAGGCAACCAGCGCAGCAATCACGTGCCAGTCAGCCAGCACGCCACCCGCAACAGAACCCAATAAGATAGCCGCAATGGTCGAGGCTTCCATCAGGCCGTTGGCTTTCACTAACTTGTCGCCCGTCGTCAGCTCACCGAGGATGCCGTATTTCGCCGGAGAGTAAGCGGCGGCACCAATCCCGACCAGCGTATAGCCGACAAACGGGTTAAACCCGAAGCAGATACTGGCGGCGCCCAGCAGTTTGAGGCCATTGGCGAACATCATGACCCGCCCTTTGGCAAAACTGTCCGCGACCTGCCCGACAAAAGGAGCAAACAGAATGTAAGCGCCCACAAACACCATTTGCAGGATCGGCTGACTCCAGTCCGGATAAAACTGCGCTTTCAACAGCGCCAGCGTGGCAAAGAGCAGCGCGTTATCGCCAAACGCAGAGAGAAACTGCGCGACAATAACGGACATCATCCCTTTCGACCAAATCGAAGTGTTAGTGTGCACTGACTCACTCATTATGTTTTTCCGGTTCATCCACCCAGCTTTTCAGCGTCACAAAATCGGGCTTGCCGCTGCCAAGAAGCGGAAGTTGTTTCAGGTAACGAATATCCCGTGGGACAGCCAGTTCAGGAATGCCGTGAGCACGGGCATACTGCAGCAGTTTTTCACGCGTCAGCTCGCCATCGGTCGTGAAAAGAACCAGTGCTTCCCCTTTGCTGGCGTCGCTCTTGATGGCCGTGGCGTGCATTTTTTCAGCCGACACGCCCTGCGCCAGTTGTTCCACCATTTCAAGCGAGACCATCTCGCCTGCAATTTTAGCAAAGCGTTTGGCGCGCCCCTGAATTTGCACAAAACCATTTTCATCAAAGCGCACAATATCGCCGGTGTCATACCATCCGCGTTCCATCTCACCCTGCGCATTTTCGGCGGTCGGGACTTCCAGCACACCCGGTTTTTCGACCCGTAAATATCCGCTCATGATATTGGGACCTTTAAGCTGCAGACGACCGCCCTCTTCAATACCGGGAACCGCAAGCAAACGCGCATCCATTCCAGGCAGGATCCGGCCAACCGTGCCCGGTTTTGCCGCCATCGGAACGTTAATCGAGACCACGGGCGCACATTCGGTGACGCCGTACCCTTCCAGGATACGCAGGCCGAATTTGTCCTGCCAAAGTTGTTTGGTGCTGTCCTGCAGTTTTTCCGCGCCCGCCACCACATAGCGCAGACGGTAGAAGTCGTAAGGATTGGCAAAACGCGCGTAATTGCCGAGGAACGTTGAGGTGCCAAACAGGACGGTACAGTTACGGTCGTAGACCAGCTCCGGCACGATGCGATAGTGCAGTGGGCTGGGATAGAGGAACACTTCCGCACCGGTCAGTAACGGCGTAAACAATCCGACCGTCAGTCCAAATGAGTGGAACAGCGGCAATGCGGACATAAAACGGTCATTGGCGGTGAAGTCCGCAATGGTTTTGATCTGCTCCACGTTTGCCAGCAAACTCTTATGGCTGTGAACCACCCCTTTCGGGTGTCCCTCAGAACCGGAGGTAAAGAGGATCATCGCGGCGTCTTCTGGCTGCTGCTTCACCTGCGCGAGACGTGGCATCAGCAAATGGGCAAAAATCCACACTTTATCGGCAGTGGTGACATCCGCTTTGAGATCTTCCAGATACACCCAGCGAACCTGCGTCAGCTGCTCAGGAAGATGCCAGAGTTTGCCTTTATCAAGGAACTGGCGAGAGGTAAAAATGGTTTTGATTTCAGCGGCGGTAATCGCGCTGGTTAGCCCTTTGACGCCTGCCGTGTAGTTCATCATCGCCGGAATACGGCGACGCGCAACCGCGCCGAAAATCACCGCCGCGCTGATGCCCGCATTTGGCAGCATCAGGCCAATCTTCTCACCTTCGACGCTATATTTTTCCAGAATACGGCCAACAAACAGCGTCTTAGTGAGCAGTTTACGATAGGTATCCGGCGTGAAGTTGATATCTTCAATGCAGTTTTTGCCTGCGCCGTAGCGATACTGAGCCGCAAGGAGCGACTCATACAGGGTTTCACGCGGTCGCACGGCCATGCGCGCTTCCATCATGATTTGATGCAGCATCTCCCCTGCCAGTTTTCGGCGATCGCGCGCACGCGGCGCTTCAGGCATCGGTAATTGCGTCGGCGGCAGGATGTGCAGGCGAATTTGCGGGAAAAAGCGCTGCTTCACCAGACCTTTTAGGCGGCTAAAACGCGTTAACTCGGCGCCTTCGATCCGGATCGGCACCACCGTCGCCCCCGATTTCGCCGCCACAAATCCGGCGCCATCGTAGATTTTCATCAACGAACCGCTCGTCGAAATACGCCCTTCCGGGAAGATCACGACCGGGCGTCCCTGCTCAACCAGACGTACCAGATGTTTAATGGCCATCGGTTTGGTGGGATCGAGCGGAACAAAATCAATCAGCGGCGTGAGCCAACGCATGTACCACTGCTGGCTGATAGAGGAGTAGACCGCAAAGACAGGGCGAACCGGCAAAAATAGCGCCAGCAATATGCCATCAATAAAAGAAACGTGGTTTGGGGTGATTAAAACACGCTGTCCCTGCAACGCTCCGGCATCCCCCGTGACGCGAACGCGGTACAGCACGCGGAACAGGTTACGAAAAAATCCAAATAGCATTACCACTCCCTTTGTCCATCAATTCGGTAAAAATGAGTGGAGGCAGATTACACGAGATGGGCAGTGGGGGCGACAGTGAGCATAAACAGAGGCAAAAAAAAACCTGCGCATCTGCGCAGGTTGGTGCAAGAGACAGGGTACGAAGTGCGTACCGAATAATCTCACCAATCAATACCTCTGGGATCTTGATTGTGGTCTCCACGCTGAATGTGCGCCAGTGCGAAAACGCAAAGGAATGAACGCAAATGCAACGAGTTGTGTAAATTATGTGTTACTGTTTACAGATTGCGTAGAGGCAAAAAAAAAACCTGCGCATCTGCGCAGGTTGGTGTAATTCGTGTGATCAACCCGAAAGCTGATTTCACCTATCAATACCTCTGGGATCTCGACTCTATCAATTCGCGCTAATTCCTCACCAGCGAACAATCGAAACAGCCTTTAGCAAAGTGTAACTAAAGGTTTGTATTCTCTATTTTCTGTCTTACTTCATTGGTGTGCGCTCACATTTGCGAGGTCAGGATGGGCAATCTGCTTGAATAGCCCCTCTTTTTCCGTAACACTGGCAGGATGTAAGCGTTTACCCTCAATAGGTACTAGTGTCATGGCGACCATAAAGGATGTGGCCCGACTGGCTGGTGTTTCAGTCGCCACCGTTTCTCGCGTGATCAATGATTCCCCAAAAGCCAGTGAGGCGTCTCGTCTTGCGGTGACCAGCGCGATGGAATCTCTCAGTTATCACCCCAATGCCAATGCCCGGGCCCTCGCCCAACAATCGACAGAGACTGTTGGTCTGGTGGTGGGCGATGTTTCCGATCCTTTTTTTGGCGCGATGGTGAAAGCCGTTGAGCAAGTGGCCTATCACACCGGTAATTTTTTACTGATTGGCAACGGCTACCACAACGAACACAAAGAGCGTCAGGCGATTGAACAGCTGATCCGCCACCGCTGCGCCGCACTGGTTGTTCACGCCAAAATGCTCCCGGATGCCGAGCTGGCCTCGCTCATGAAGCAAATTCCCGGCATGGTATTGATCAACCGGATCCTGCCTGGATTTGAGAAACGCTGCGTTGCCCTGGACGATCGCTATGGCGCCTGGCTTGCCACTCGCCACCTTATTCAGCAAGGACATACCCGAATCGGCTATCTGTGTTCAAACCACACTATTTCGGACGCAGAAGATCGTCTGCAAGGTTACTACGACGCGCTGGCAGAGAGTCAACTGCCCTGTAACGATCGGCTGGTGACCTTTGGCGAACCCGACGAAAGCGGGGGCGAACATGCCATGACGGAACTGTTAGGCCGTGGACGAAACTTCACCGCAGTCGCCTGTTATAACGACTCCATGGCGGCTGGCGCCATGGGGGTATTAAATGATAACGGCATCGACGTCCCGTCGAAGATTTCCCTGATTGGTTTCGATGACGTTCTGGTTTCCCGCTATGTACGCCCACGGCTAACCACCGTTCGTTATCCTATTGTGACGATGGCGACGCAGGCAGCGGAGTTGGCGCTCGCGTTGGCGGAAAAGCGTCCTGTGCCGGACATCACTCATGTGTTTAGCCCCACTCTGGTCCGTCGACACTCTGTTTCGACGCCGACGGAGTCAGGGAATCCTTCGTCAAACGAATCACCGGAATAGCGTCATGACAACAATGCTGGATGTTTCACGTCGTGCGGGCGTATCAAAGGCGACTGTTTCTCGCGTGCTTAACGGGACAGGACAGGTAAAAGAGAGCACGCGGCAAAAAGTCTTTAACGCGATGGAGGCTCTGGATTATCGCCCCAACTTTTTGGCGCGATCGCTGGCGAACCGTACCAGTAACAGCATTGGTCTGGTGGTGTCGACATTTGACGGATTCTACTTTGGTCGGCTGTTGCAACAGGCCTCGCGCCAGACGGAATCTCACGGTAAGCAACTGATCGTCACCGACGGGCACGACACGCCGGAGCGCGAGCAGGAAGCGGTACAGATGCTTGCCGACAGGCAATGTGACGCCATCATTCTCTATACCCGCTATATGAGCGAAAAGGCGATCATGGCGCTTATCAATACGATCGCCATGCCGCTGGTGGTGATCAATCGCGACGTCAGCCTGGCCCGGGATCGTGCCGTCTTTTTCGAACAAGAAGACGCCGCCTTTCAGGTCGTGGATTATCTGATCTCGCAGGGCCATCGCGATATCGCCTGCATTACCGTTCCCATCCACACCCCGACCGGAAAATCCCGCTTAATGGGGTATCGTAAAGCGCTGGAAAAGAACGGCATTGCCTGGGATCCGGCAAGGGTGAAATACGGGGACTCCAGCATGATGCGTGGCTACGATGCGTGTCGTGAATTGCTCGATGAAGGCGTGACGTTTAGCGCTCTTTTCGCCTGTAACGACGATATGGCGTTGGGCGCCTCGAAAGCGCTGCATCAGGCTGGACTTCGGATCCCACAGGATATTTCACTGTTTGGCTTTGACGATGCCCCCAGCGCAAAATGGCTTGAGCCGGGGCTTTCTACGGTTTATCTGCCCATTGATAATATGATAACCACGGCTATCGATCAGGCCATACGCCTGGTCAGCGGCAAAGCGCTGGAGCCCATCCCTCCCTTTACGGGAACCCTGGTACTCCGCGATTCCGTCACCACCGGGCCGTATTACCAATCAGAATAACTCCAGCGCCAGCAGCTCTTCGATAGTCTGACGACGGCGAATCAGTTTTGCTTCGCCGTTATCAAACAGCACTTCCGGCAGCAGTGGACGGCTATTGTAGTTTGAGGACATGGATGCGCCATACGCCCCCGTATCGTGCAGCACCAGATAATCACCGGGAGCCACCGCCGGTAACGCGCGGGTTTCCACTTTGCCGCCTTCCTGTTGGGTAAACACATCGCCTGATTCGCACAGCGGGCCCGCAACGACGGTATCCACCTGCGGTGCTGTTTCCAGCGAGCGTCCATCTGCCGCCAGGGCGCTGATACGGTGATAACTGCCGTACATGGCCGGGCGCATAAGATCGTTAAAGCCGGCATCCACCAACACAAAGTGTCGGCTCCCCATCTGTTTTACGCTGCGCACCTGCGTCACCAGGACACCGGATTGCGCGACCAGAAAGCGTCCAGGTTCGATTTCCAGCGCCACGTGATGTCCAAGGTGACGCGCAATTTGCTCACGCGCGGCATTCCACAAACCGTAATAGTGTTGCGTATCAACGGACTCTTCGTCGTCGCGGTAGGGAATCGACAATCCACCGCCTGCGGAAATCGCCTCCAGATCCTGACCACATTCGATAACCTGACGCACCATCGCGCCGCACACCTGCTCCAGGTGACCGTAGTCAACGCCAGAACCGATATGCATATGAATGCCCACGAGTTTAAGCTGGTGACGTTGTATCACCGCCAGCGCAGCAGGCAGATCGGTATGCCAGATACCGTGCTTGCTGTTTTCACCGCCGGTGTTGGTTTTTTGGCTATGACCATGACCAAACCCCGGATTCACACGCAGCCAGACCCGATGCCCGGGAGAAACCTGGCCGAGCTGATCCAGCATGTCCACGGACCCGGCATTAACCGGAATCCGCAACTCGCTAACGCGGGCGATGGTGGCGGCGTCAATCACATCGGCGGTGAATACAATGTCATCCGGATGCGTTTGCGGATTGTACCCTGCCGCCAGCGCGCGCTCGATCTCGCCCAACGAGACGGAGTCAACTTTTACCCCTTGCTCACGCATCAAGCGCAAAATATGGATGTTCGAGCAGGCTTTCTGCGCGAAACGCACCACATCAAACTGTTGCAGGGCGGCTATCTGGCGGCGAATAACCTGCGCGTCATACACCCAAACGGGGCAACCAAACTCAGCCGGTAAGTGAAGCAAATTTTCAGCGTTAAGCGAGGTCTCTGTGCAGTTCAGCGAATGTGGCATAGCGGGCTCCGGGCAAGATATTTTTTATGATTACGCCACACCCTGAAGAGAATAAAAAATATCGTTTTATCCTGACTCTATGCAAAAATGATATGGATTATCCCCACTAAGGAAAACCGATGGCCGCCGTGAATCTTCGTCATATTGAAATCTTCCATGCGGTGATGACTGCCGGAAATCTGACCGAGGCGGCGGCGCTGCTGCATACCTCACAGCCGACCGTCAGCCGTGAACTGGCACGGTTCGAAAAAGTGCTGGGATTAAAACTCTTTGAACGGACTCGCGGGCGACTACACCCAACGGTACAAGGGCTGCGGCTGTTCGAGGAAGTCCAGCGTTCCTGGTATGGGCTGGATCGCATTGTGAGCGCGGCGGAAAGTTTACGTGAATTCCGCCAGGGGGAGTTGTCTATCGTCTGTCTGCCGGTGTTCTCGCAATCCTTTTTACCGGCGCTGCTGCAGCCTTTTCTTGCCCGTTACCCGGATGTCAGCCTGAACATTGTGCCGCAGGAATCGCCGTTGCTGGAAGAGTGGCTTTCCGCGCAGCGTCACGATCTTGGTCTGACCGAAACCCTGCATGCACCTGCGGGGACTGAACGCACCGCGTTGCTCACGCGAAATGAAGTGTGCGTTCTGCCGTCAGGTCATCCACTTGCGGCAAAGTCCGTGCTGACGCCTGACGATTTTCAGGGGGAAAATTACATTAGCCTGTCGCGCACCGACAGTTACCGTCAGTTGCTGGATACGCTGTTCAATGAGCATCAGGTTAAGCGCCGTATGGTTATCGAAACCCACAGTGCCGCCTCGGTCTGCGCGATGGTGCGCGCGGGAGCCGGGATCTCCGTCGTCAACCCGTTTACCGCCCTGGATTATGCGGCAAGCGGCATTACCGTGCGGCGTTTCAGTATCGACGTTCCCTTTACCGTCAGCCTGATCCGCCCCTTACACCGCCCATCGTCCGCGTTGGTAGACGCGTTCAGTGAACATCTCCAGGCCTCGTTACCGCGCCTTATCGATCCGCTGGACGCTATTCTTTCGCAGACGACGAAAGCATAAACTCCACCGCATCTGCGGCATGAATTGCGGCAGTATCAAACACCGGGAGCGCGCTGTCCGCTTCCGGGACCAGCAGCCCAATCTCGGTGCAGCCAAAAATAACGCCCTGCGCACCTTGCGCCGCCAGGCTCTCGATCACCTGCAGGTAATAATGGCGTGACCGCGCGGAGAACTCGCCAAGGCACAGCTCATCGAAAATAATCTGGTTAATTTTGTCACGCGCATCAACCTCCGGAACCAGGGTTTCAATCGCAAACTGCTGCGCCAGTCTTCCCCGGTAGAAATCCTGTTCCATGGTATAGCGCGTTCCCAGCAAAGCCACGCGCGTCATGTTTTGGCGGGTAATGGCGCGCCCCGTCGCATCAGCAATGTGCAAAAACGGTAACCGGCAACGCGTTTCAATGGCATCCGCCACTTTATGCATCGTGTTGGTACACAGCACGATCCCTTCAGCACCTGCCTGCTCAAGGCCCAGCGCCGCCTGTGCCAGAATATCGCCAGCTTTGTCCCACTCGCCGCGGCTTTGGCACGCTTCAATTTCATGAAAATCAACGCTATGCAGCAACAGGCTCGCAGAGTGCAAACCGCCCAGACGTTGCTTAATCCCTTCGTTGATTAAACGGTAGTAGGGAATGGTGGATTCCCAGCTCATGCCGCCCAGCAAACCAATCGTTTTCATTGCGCACTCCTTCGTTGAACGCTGATTGCAGTGAAACAAAGTTATTTCAAAGTTTCCAGTTCAATTGTGATGCCGTGAGCGCGGATGGCACGTCAGTCTGGGTAAGTCAGGCCAGCGAAGAGACGAAGAGAAAAACAGAAGAAGGGAAAAGGAGAGGAAAATGCCCGACCCACTTTCGCAGTATCGGGCATTTACGGTTGGCGAATTAACGCGCCAGCCAACCGCCGTCAACAGCCACGGTATAGCCGTTGATGTAATCAGACGCACTGGAGGCCAGGAATACGATCGGCCCCATCAGATCGCTCGGCAGACCCCAACGACCCGCCGGGATACGCTCGAGGATTGCCGCACTGCGCTCTTCATCAGCACGCAGCTGCTGCGTGTTGTTGGTCGCCATGTAGCCTGGGGCAATCGCGTTCACGTTGATGTTGTGCTTCGCCCACTCGTTCGCCATCAGACGGGTTACGCCCATAACGCCGCTTTTTGATGCGGTGTAAGACGGAACGCGGATACCACCCTGGAAGGAGAGCATGGACGCGATGTTGATGATTTTGCCGCCGTTACCCTGAGCAATAAAGTGCTTCGCCGCCGCCTGAGACATAAAGAACACGCTCTTGATGTTCAGGTTCATCACGTCGTCCCAGTCTTTTTCACTGAAATCGATCGCATCTTCACGACGGATCAGGCCCGCGTTGTTGACCAGAATATCGATATGACCAAATTCCGCCACCGCACGTTCCAGCAGAGCCGGAATACCGTCGATCTGACGCAAATCAGCGGTCAGACTTAAAAAACGACGACCCAGCGCGGTAACGCGTTCAATCGTTTCTGTTGGTTCAACGATGTTAATCCCGACAATGTCGCAGCCCGCTTCTGCCAGACCCAGCGCCATACCCTGACCAAGACCGGTATCACAACCCGTAACGACCGCTACTTTACCTTCGAGAGAAAATGCATTCAGAATCATTGTAAACCCTTAATTTTTTAGTACCTGTCACGGACAGGCATCATTGCCGTTCGCGACTAGCGCAGATCTTTTACTGCCACGTGGTCCATGTCATCAAAGACCTGGTTTTCGCCCACCATGCCCCAGATGAATGTATACGCTTTGGTGCCCACACCGGAGTGAATAGACCAGCTCGGCGAGATCACCGCCTGCTCGTTGTGCATCACAATATGACGCGTTTCCTGCGGCTGCCCCATCATGTGGAAGACACAGGTGTCTTCGTCCATGTTGAAATAGAAGTACACTTCCATACGGCGTTCATGGGTATGACACGGCATGGTATTCCACAGGTTGCCTGGCGCCAGTTCGGTCAGCCCCATGCTCAACTGGCAGGTTTCCAAAACATCCGGAACAAAATATTTGTTGATGGTGCGACGGTTACTGGTGGTGTTGTCGCCTAAAGTGACCGGAGCCACATCGGCTGGCGTCACTTTTTTGGTTGGATAGGTGGTGTGTGCCGGTGCGCAGTTGTAGTAGAACTTCGCCGGTTTTGCCGTATCTACGCTGGCAAAAACCACTTCTTTCGCGCCTTTACCCACATACAACGCATCGCGATGACCAATTTCATAGCACTGGCCGTCAACGGTAATCGTGCCCGGACCACCAATGTTGATTACGCCTAATTCGCGACGTTCCAGGAAGTAGGTCACGCCCAGTTGCTTACCGACTTCACCGCCTACAGAAACTGATTTCGCTACCGGCATAATACCGCCGACGATAATGCGATCGATGTGGCTGTAAACCATGGTGTATTCGTCAGCCACAAACACGCTTTCAACTAAAAACTCATTGCGCAGTTCCTGGGTGTCCAGCGTTTTCGCGTGCGCACTGTGAATACTTTGTCTTACGTCCATATTTACCTCCAATGATAAATCGACCGTGAATTCCTGAACGGAGAGCAAAACGCTGTTCCGTTTTACCTAATGAGGCCATGATAGCCCTCCGTGAATCTGTTTTCAATTATAAATAAAACAACGTTTCATTTTTATGATTTTTATTGTCAAAAGTGTAGTCCCGATCACGCTCAGGCGCAGCGCATCAAAAAAATTAAAAACAATTCATTTAAAAACAAAGAGATAATTGAAATATTGCGATTATTGCCCAACAGAGAGGCCAGGTGCAGAAAACAGAGAGGGGATGCGGAGGCGGTTATGACGCGTTTTATCATCAAGTTGCGTCATGAATCACAAATATTGAAACGTTGTTTTGATAAATTATTCTTTGTTCGAGTGTTTCTGTAACTGGTCTTGCCCTCCGTGTGGAGGGCTTTTTTATGCGAGCGGTAAGGCGATGATCAGTCTCTCTCGATAGCCAATGCCACGCCCTGCCCGCCACCGATACATAACGTCGCCAGCCCTTTACGCGCTTTACGCTTAAGCATTTCATGCACCAGCGAAACCAAGATTCGACAGCCTGAAGCGCCAATGGGATGGCCGAGAGCAATGGCACCGCCATTGACGTTCACCCGACGTTCATCCCACTCCAGCATTTTTCCGACCGAAAGCGCCTGAGCGGCAAACGCTTCATTGGCTTCGATAAGATCCACATCTGCAAGCTGCCAGCCAACCCGCTCCAGACAGCGGCGAGTAGCATAAACAGGGGCAATTCCCATCAGCGCCGGATCCACGCCGACACTGGCAAAAGCACGAATACGCGCCAGTATGGGTAAATTCAATGCCTGCGCTTTGGCTTCACTCATCATCATCACGGCGGCGGCGCCATCGTTAATTGACGAAGCATTTCCTGCCGTGACCGATCCCAGAAGATCGAACGTGGGATCCAGCCTGGCCAGCCCTTCGGCGCTGGCATCGGTCCTCGGCTGTTCATCCGTATCAATCACCCTTGATTGTCCATTACGCTGAGTGATAACAGGCACGATCTCATCTTTAAAGCGGCCCGCATCGATTGCCGCACGCGCTTTTTGCTGAGAGCTGAGCGCATAGGCATCCTGCAACTCACGGCTGATCCCGTATTCCCGCGCCAGATTTTCAGCGGTTACGCCCATGTGGTAATCGTTGAACGCATCCCACAAACCGTCGTGAACCAGACTGTCGACCAGTTGGCTGTTGCCCAGTTGCGCTCCGGTACGGCTGTCGGTGAGGACATGCGGTGCGCGGCTCATGTTTTCTTGTCCGCCCGCAATCACAATATCCGCCTCACCGCACTGGATAGCCTGGGTCGCCAGATGCAACGCTTTTAGCCCTGAACCACAGACATCGTTGATGGTGATAGCGGAAACCGTATTCGGTAACCCGCCTTTGATGGCGGACTGACGGGCAGGATTCTGCCCTGCTCCTGCTGTGAGAACCTGACCGAGGATAACTTCATCGATGGCATGTACATCAACACCCGTGCGCGCCAGTAACGCTTTCACGACCACGCTGCCAAGCTCAACGGCAGAATGACGCGCCAGCGTTCCCTGGAAGCAGCCAATGGGTGTCCGTAATGCCCCAACTATCACAACCTCTTTCATTACCACCTCTGCGCAAAATAACACCGCAATAGTAGAGGATTGTTAAATATTTGTTGCCTTGAATGTTTAAAAAAAGTGAGTTTTATCACAAAGGAAATTCGTATCGTTGTGGCTACGACGCGACACGCCCCTGTTGTAAATGGTATCGGAGCCAGCTTCCCGCAGCCCCTGGGGGAGATTTCTTATTCCAGAGGAGATCGATAGAGATAGCCCTGGGCCAGCCGGGCACATCGAGCTGAACCAACGGTTTCTCCGCGGCAAATTCTTCGACCAGCGCACAGGGCAGCGCGCACCAGCCGAATCCCTGCACGGCCATACTGAGCAATAATAAATAGTTAGGCGCCGACCACACCGGTCCTCGCGCCACATTGGCGCCGCTTTCAAAATAGGTATTCAGTCGCAGTTCACGCCAGGTATGCAGTTGATCCCAGGAGACTTTTTCCTGCGTCGCCAGCGGGTGCGTCTCGGCAGCATACAGTCCCATCCAGGTTTGCATCGGCAAACGCGTGACGCCCATATCGGTCGGGTAGTCGTCGCGGGCCTCTATCAGCCCCACCTGGGCACGTCCTTTTTGCAGCAGATCGATGACATCCTCATCTTCACCGATCAGGCATTCAAACTCGGTATGCGGAAATTGCCGATCAAACTGCACCATCAGTTCTTCAAGAACATCCGGATGCAGAGTGTCGGAAAGGACAAAGGTCAGCCGTGCTTCCGTTTCTCCGGACAACGACAATGCCACTTCATCCAGACGGTCGCTCGCCGACAAAATAGCCTGCACATAGCTGAGCACCCGTTTTCCCTCTTCCGTCAGTACCGGTTGCCGCGACGATCGGTCAAACAGCGAGAAGCCGAGGTCGGCCTCCAGATGCGCTATCGCCGTGCTGATGGTGGACTGGCTTTTACGCAGCCGCCGCGCCGCCGCAGAAAAGGAACCGCAGGAGACGGTTTCTACAAACGCCGTTAATGCTTCAGGAGAGTAGCGCATGAACTATCTACTTTATCGATGGATACTATCTTTTAGATATCACATTAAGCGATAAAATGCGCAGGATTCCACATTATTCCGAACATAAAAGAAGGTTTCACGCTATGCAACACGATGCTGTACAACGCCGCTCCTTACCTGAGCGTATTTTTCATGCCGTCTGCTTTGAGGGTATCGCAACGGCTATTCTCGCCCCAACGACGGCATGGTTAATGCAGCGCTCCGTTCTCGAAATGGGCGGTCTCACCGTGCTGCTGGCAACCACCGCGATGATCTGGAATATCATCTATAACGCGCTGTTTGATCGTTTTTGGCCTGCGCATCTGGTCAAACGTACCGCCAAAGTCCGCGCCTTTCATGCCCTGGGATTTGAAAGCGGCTTTATCGTGATTGGGGTGAGTATTGTGGCGTATGTGCTGAGTGTCAGCCTGCTACAAGCATTCACACTGGAAATCGGTTTCTTCCTGTTCTTCCTGCCCTACACCATGCTCTATAACTGGGCCTACGATACCTTGCGCCACCGCGTGATCAAACATCGCCAGCAACGCGTTACTGCCTGATAACGCTCTGATTTGCCGGAGTCGCTGTGATTCCGGCATTTTATCTGTACGCTCCCTCTATGTTTAAGCCTCCCTCAATAACCCCTGTTTATGGTAAATTGTGCTTCTTTTTTGTTTATTTTATAGTTGATACGTTCAGATAATGTCGAAAATTTGGTCAAAAGAAGAGACTCTCTGGAGTTTCGCGTTATATGGAACTGCCGTAGGTGCAGGAACCCTCTTCCTCCCCATACAGTTGGGTTCAGCGGGGGCGATTGTTCTGTTTATCACCGCGCTGGTCGCCTGGCCTTTGACTTACTGGCCGCACAAGGCGCTGTGTCAGTTCATCCTCTCTTCTAAAACCTCAGCAGGAGAAGGGATCACCGCCGCGGTAACACACTACTACGGTAAAAAGATCGGTAGCCTGATCACCTCGCTGTACTTTATTGCCTTCTTTGTGGTCGTGCTGATTTATGCCGTGGCGATCACCAACTCGCTCACCGAACAAGTGGCAAAGCATCTGCAGGTAGACCTCCGCATCCGTATGCTGGTCAGTCTGGGTGTGGTGGTGACGTTGAACCTGATTTTTCTGATGGGACGCCATGCCACGCTTCGTGTGATGGGATTTCTGGTGTTTCCGCTCATCGCGTACTTTTTATTTCTTTCGTTCTATTTGACCGGAAGCTGGCAGCCCTCTTTATTGACCAGCCAGATGTCTTTCGATCAGCACACGCTTCATCAGGTATGGATATCTATCCCCGTGATGGTTTTCGCTTTTAGCCATACGCCAATTATTTCCACGTTTGCCATCGACAGACGTGAAAAATATGGCGAGCAGGCCATGGGTAAATGCAAAAAAATCATGAAGGTCGCCTACCTGATCATCAGCCTGAGCGTGTTGTTTTTCGTCTTTAGCTGTCTGCTCTCCATTCCGCCCGCTTACATTGAAGCGGCCAAACATGAGGGCGTAACCATTCTGTCAGCGCTGTCGATGATGCAAAATGCCCCCGCCTGGCTGTCGATTTCCGGGATCATTGTCGCCGTTGTCGCCATGTCGAAGTCGTTTCTTGGCACCTATTTCGGCGTGATCGAAGGAGCAACCGAGGTGGTGAAAACCGGCTTACAGCAGGTTGGCGTGAAGAAAAGCCGCGCCTTTTATCGCGCGCTTTCCATTATGCTGGTTTCGGTGATCACCTTTATTGTCTGCTGCATTAACCCAAATGCAATCTCAATGATTTACGCGATCAGCGGCCCACTCATCGCCATGATTTTGTTCATCATGCCGACGCTGTCGACCTATCTGATCCCGACGCTAAAACCCTACCGCTCATTGAGTAATCTGATAACCCTGATTGTCGGCCTGCTCTGCGTTTCCGTGATGTTTTTTGGCTAACGACCCTTTTAACGGCTCACCCATCTGAAAGGGGTTGAGCCGTTAAATTTCCCCTCACTTCTCGTTAATTCGCATCCATACAGAGCAACGATGGCGACCCCACGGTAGTAAATGCCCAGCCTTCCCGATACTTGTTAATCAGAAGCGAAAATGAAGCGCCACTCGCTAAATAAAGTGCGGGGAGTGCTTTGCGCTCACCGGCGTCTTTTAGGTTATCGGACGGGAACTGAACAATACTGCTGCTGGTGAGAATATAGTGCTTACGTATTTTCTTATACGTGAAGTAAATGACGCGACTCACTTTATAAAGTCGGGAGTCAGACGTTTTCAAAATACCGGTAAGGGTAATGATCCCCTGACTGTTATGCATTTGATAAGAAATATCACCAGAGAAAACCTCATGGTCGATATCCCAAACGGCATAACCACTACAATCTATTCTTGGGTTAGTTTTCTTGGCATACCAGATGCTTCCCCCTGTGACCAGAGAGAACAATACAATAATTACGAACAAGAGTATTTTAGTTTTCATTATTAATCGAATAGTAAGTTGTGCATTTGGTAGACATCTTTTTCCTGACATCCTGTGGGCAAATCACGGCTGCAATATTTTTGGCACTGTTCATTCCAGAGAGAAAGATATAGTTATTCTCGCGGCATAATTCATTATGATTTTGCATAAACCGCAGGTAATGGTTTTTTAGCGCATCATTTCCCTTCTGAAATACAGTGCAGGAGGGAAATTTATCCGTAGCCAAAATATCATACGACGATAGCAAGGACTCCTGACGCAGTTGAAAGGCACCGATAACCCCGCCAATAATGGCAACCAGCAGCGATAAAGAAAGAAACAGGACAGACAGAGGAGAACGAAACGACAGACGTTTCGCTCTCTTCTGCGTTTCAACCATCGGCGTAACAATCGGTTCAACAACAGGTGGTTCAATCGGTATTTCAACCGGTGGTGTTAAAACCATTGCCGCTGGGGGTGTTTGTGCGATATCGCGAACCTGAATATCCGCTGAAATCATCAGCCCCCGGCGAGCAATTGTTTTGATAATGTCGCGTGGTAAGCCAATGCCTTCTAATGCATTTCTGAGAATAAGAATAGTTTGATAAAACGTATTTGCGGATGTCACACTGTTCTTCTCCCCCCACCCTGCAGCAATAAGCTGATTCTGCGAAACGACACTCCCATTATTCATTATTAGACATAAGAGAATCAGGCTCGCAGGCGTTTGCAGGGTAACCACTTCATCTGTAACACTATTTGATAGTGTTCGCTTGCCAGTATGAAAGTAAATCAGATGATTAATAGCGTAATATCCAGCATGTTTTAACACGTCAGGCACGGTATTCCTTTTCATATTGATATCATGAATGTAATGCTACAAAATTCTTATATTGAGATCACTATAAATATTAACCAATGGGATTAGCATCAAAAAACACAATCAAAAATAGTTATAAATCAAACACCTTCACTGTTGATAAGATCACTTTTTCTTAGTTAAGACTCTTTTTGATGAATATTCACTCTTCCCTGGATATTATTACGACACGACTAAAAACCGAACAAACAGATAAATTACCATTTATATAACTCAATAGTCGCGTTACAAAACAACGGTTAAAACTAACAAAACCACAACCTTTAACCATTGATGCCATTTAGAGATAAATCTCATACATTTTTTAATATAATTATTCCTGGTGCCATAGATAAAAATCCTGGTCGGCGCGTACATGCGTTATGAGCTTGTGCCTCTCTCTCGACTGGATGTGCAAACGCTAACGAGCATTCAATTATTTTTTGAAAAATCAAAAAATACGGTCAGTAAGAAAAGTAGTAATTTTTGATATTTAAACGTTTTCACGACAGAAACAAGGCATGTTGTGAAGTATTGACAGGTTTAAAAACGGATGAAATTATGAAATTATCTACGGATAGGGAGGTTCTTTATGGGGCTTGATGTTAAATTAAAAAACATTACCTGCAGCAGTTGTACTTTACGTTGTAATATCATGCCAGAGAAATCACCTCGATTACAGTACTGCGCCAATGCGTGTTTTTGTATGTGGCCAGAACAAAGTATTTATTTTAATCGTGGGATCATGGATGGCATTTTAAATAACAATCACAATGCCAGATTAAGTGGCTATATCTTTGTGGATTTTTCAATTAGCTATCTGCGGCTGTTTTTAAATACCGAATGGATCGACTATCTCGCCAGCACGGGGATGGGGATAATTCTGGTCAGCGATCGGAATATGCAGTCGTTAGCGAACTATTGGCGAAAAAATCATACTGCCGTGTCGGCTGTCATCTACCATGACGACGGACTGGAGATCGCCAACGAAAAAATACGGCAAGTATTCATTGGACGTTACTTGTCTTTTTCGAAAGGAAATACACTCACGCAGATGGAATTTACCATTATGGGAAATATGGTGTCAGGGCAAAACCCACATCAAATAGCTCAAACATTAAATACGGATATACGCAGCGTGTATGCGTATAAGCAACGAATCGAAAAAAGAATGGGGGGTAAAATAAATACGCTATTTATTCATTCGCTGCCTATTGCAAAGGGAAAATCGCCCTTTCCGATGGTAAAGAAAGAGTTTGATAGCTCGCTAATTCATTGGCAAAGACATCGGTAACATCGACAAGGAGCGGGTTTCAGGAGCGAAAGTCTGAAGCCACTATGTTTTGGACATGCAGGGACATCCAGATGGGATATTACGAAGAAGAGACGCGAGCATTAAACGCCATATTGTTATTGATTTTTACCATGCAGGCAGACGAGGCGTTTGCCGAATTAGAGCAGTCACTACATCAGTTGGCTTTTCCTCCAGCGGTACGGCGTTTATGTGAAAACGCGCTGCAAAATCATATCGCCGCTCACAACGTCCCTCTGGCGCATCAATCTACTCAGCCAGAAGCGCAAGCCGTCTCCTGCCTGTTACTGGCACTGGAGTCGATCAGCGGTTTTAAATATGTTGAACGCTATATTACGCACCGGAACCAAACATCTGTTTGTTGTTAATGACTCCGCCATAGTCGGGTGGCGCCCCCGACTATTTGATATAGGAATCCAGCACTTTTAGGATCACATCCAGATCTTCTTCACGCTTTACTTCATCACCCTGATGAACAATATGTTCGGTCAGATGACCTTTTATCACTTCCCGCATAAGTCCGTTCACCGCACCACGAATCGCAGCGATCTGCTGTAAAACAGCCGCGCATTCATGCGGTTCATCCAGCATTTTTTTTAAGGCTACAACCTGCCCCTGAATTTTGCTGGTACGCGCTTTAAGCTTTTGTTTATCCCTGATTGTATGTGACATAACAGTACCTCCTTAACATAAATCATTGTGGATTATAGCATTGCGCTTCTACTGGGGGGTAGTATTCGGTACTGGGGGGAGTAGAATGAAAACAGGTATAAAAACTAAGAATCATTCTCATGGGCGAATTCTCGACACTTCTTCAGCAAGGTAACGCCTGGTTTTTTATTCCCAGCGCGATTTTGTTAGGCATTTTGCACGGACTTGAACCGGGGCACTCCAAGACGATGATGGCGGCATTTATCATCGCCATTAAAGGCACCATCAAGCAGGCAGTGATGTTGGGGCTTGCCGCCACACTTTCGCATACTGCGGTTGTGTGGCTTATCGCGCTTGGGGGCATGTATATCAGTCGGGCATTTACCGCAGAATCGGTTGAACCCTGGCTACAGTTTATTTCCGCAATCATTATTCTGGGAACCGCGACCTGGATGTTCTGGCGCACATGGCAAGGTGAGCGAAACTGGCTGACAGAAGCGCATGACCATCATCACCATGAGCACGATCATCACCATCATGAGCATGAGCATGAGCATGAGCATGAGCATGAGCATGAGCATGAGCATGAGCATGAGCACGATCACCACCATAAGCATGAACACCATCACCACGATCATGAACATCATGACCATGCAGGACTGGAAGGGTTAACCGCTGGTTCAAAAGACTATCAGGATGCCCATGAACTCGCGCATGCCAGTGACATCAAGCGCCGCTTTCACGGCAGAGAAGTGACGAACGGGCAGATAGTATTATTTGGCCTGACCGGCGGGCTTATCCCCTGTCCTGCGGCAATCACCGTGCTGCTGATTTGCATCCAGCTTAAAGCCTTCACCCTGGGAGCAACGATGGTGCTCTGTTTCAGTATTGGTCTGGCGTTAACGCTGGTCACGGTTGGCGTGGGAGCGGCAATCAGTGTCCAGCAAGCGGCTAAACGCTGGAGCGGATTTAATCGCCTCGCCAGAAAAGCCCCTTACTTTTCCAGCCTGTTAATCGGCCTGGTCGGCGTCTATATGGGCATCCATGGCTATATGGGTATCGTCAGTTAGATAAGGGGCTGCGAGAGGCAGGAGAAGCCCACCGTGGATCCAGGACATGCGGTTCCACGGTGAGCACAGACATTAGCTGGCGACGCTCCCCCACACCAGCTTGCCTTTATGGAATGTCGCAGTACGCGGCGCAATCCGTGCCACTGCTTCGGCAGAACAAGAGGCATCCACCAGCACAAAACTGGCTTCATCCTGCGCTTTCGGCCAGACGCGCTCGCCTTTATCATTCAAGGGCAACACATCCCCAGTCGCCAGGAACAACGCCCGCGACAGATTTTGCTCATTAGGGCGAATGTAGAGCTGGGCGTACAGGTTCGCTTTCTCCAGCATGTCGCCCAGGCCATACGGCGACCAGTGATCGATCACGCTGTCCGTACCGGTGATCACCGTCACGCCTTTGTCGCGCAACTGTTTGAGCGGCATATGTAACGTGCCAATCGGCACCGTCGAGGCAATGGTGATTTGCTGGGCGGCCATCCGGGTTGCCAGTGCATCCACCTGTTGCTCATTCAGCGTAGCAAGCGCAAAGGCGTGGCTGATGGTTAACTTCCCTTTCAGTTGCGGCGTTTTTTCCACCCGTTCAACCATGTAATTCACCGCCGCAACGCCCGCCGGGCTGGTTTCGTGCAGATGAATATCGACCCCTTTGTCATAATCCAGCGCAATCTGGAACATGGTGTCGAGGGATTTCTCCATCGCGCCATCCACGCTGGTAGGGTCCAGGCCGCCAACGTAGTGCGCTCCTGCTTGCATCGCTTCGCGCATCAGCGGTTCTGATTTTGAAAGCAGCAAACCATGCTGTGGAAAGGCCACAATTTCACACTCAAAGCCCGCTTTTCGGCGCGCCAGCACTGCCTGCAAATTTTCGAGGTTTTTAAGCCCGGATACCGGCTCAATGTTGCAGTGGCTCCGCGCCACAGAGGTCCCTTTTGACTGCAACAGGTCAATCAGCTTTTCTGCCCGTTCCTGGGTATACGGCTGTAGCTCAGGCAACAACTTTTGCTCAAGCGCGATCATATCCTGAATGGTGGTGCCCGCCGGGCGATTCAGCGATCGCCACGGCCCGCCGTAGAAAGTTTTATCCAGGTGGATGTGCATGTCGCGCATCGCGGGCAACATCAGCTTCCCGCCCGCATCGTAATGCGCCAGCGTCGCATCCGGATGGCTTTTATTGGCGCGTAGCGCAACCATTTTCCCGTCCTGAATCTCAACGGTTTGCAGCTCGGTTCGGGTATGCACCGCCACCGCATTCTCGTAATCGAAGCCCGCTTCCAGCAGCACGTTATCCAGATAGTAATGTGTGTCGTTGATGGTCATAGCGCCTTTCGTGTCACCGGTTGTCCCGACAGAATTAGCAGCATACGCGACCGGCGCCGCCGCGCCAAACAGTGCGGCGGCGGTGACCATTTTGCCGCTCTGACTCAGAAACTCACGGCGGCTTTTGTTTTCCTTCATCGCATCTTCCTTTTATGAATGGACAATATGGGTGCCCGTTTCGCCGCGCAGTGCGGCAGGCAGACATTCCGGCGTGGTGATGATCACCCGTTTGCCGCCCTGTTGCAGAAACGCCAGGCTGGCGACAATTTTGGGCAACATGCTGCCAGGCGGGAAATGCCCTTCCTGCATATAGCGGGTCATGGTGGGGATATCCACCTGCTCCAGCGCCTGCTGCTCAGGTTTACCAAAGTGAATGCAGACTTTCTCAACGCCAGTGGTGATCACCAGAATGTCGGCGTGGATCTCGCGGGCCAGCAACGCCGTAGAGAGATCTTTATCAATGACGGCGTCCACGCTGTGATAATCGCCCTGCGGGCTTCGCACGACGGGTATCCCGCCGCCGCCCGCGCCAATCACCACAAAACCTTGTTGGGTCAGCGTTTTAATGGCATCCGCTTCGACAATGCGTTTCGGCTCCGGCGAAGCGACAACCCGACGATAGCCGCGACCGGAATCTTCCACAAAACGCCATTGCGGATTCGCCCGCAGCAGTTCATCGCGCTGGGTGGCGTTAAAAAACGCCCCGATGGGTTTAGTGGGATGGGCAAAACCTGGGTCGTTTTTGTCCACCTCCACCTGCGTCACGACGGTCACCGCTTTCTGTTCTCCATGACGCGCCAGGCGGTTGTTCAACGCCTGCTGGATCAGATAACCGATACCGCCCTGAGTATCCGCCACGCAGTTCGCCAGTGGGGTTAACGGCAGCCCTTCGCGTTCATGGGCGATTTCCGCACGTCGAAGATCCAACCCCACCTGCGGCCCGTTACCGTGGGTCAGCACAATGTTGTAATCCGATGCCAGCATCTCCAGCACCGTATCCGCCACTGCTTTCACCGCCTCAGCCTGATGTTCAATCGACTGGCTGGCGTTGTCTTTGATAATGCTGTTGCCGCCAATGGCAACGACCACAAGTTCTTTCATCGTGTCTTCATCCCATCAACGTATTCAGGTGGTTTTCGTCGGTTCTTGCGCGGTATCAGCCACCGCTTCCCGACTGTCGAGAAAATGCTTCAGTACAAACACGCCGCTCACCATCAGGTAGGCGAGGACGAACATCAGGGAAGCGCCTTCGGCAATTCCCACCATCGGCGAGTGGATCACCCCAAACAGCGACAGTAGAGCGCCACAGGCGGCAGCCACCGCGCCACGTAGCGGTTTATTGATAATCGCGAAGATGGCGATACACCCCCACAGCATACTGGCGAGCGGCGCGCCGTTGCCAAGATGCACCAGTCCGTCGTAATAGACGCCTTTACTGTGCAACAGATCGCTACCCAGCTTCGCCGCCGACGTCCCTGCGGCACCCATCACGCTATTCACGATGGTCAGCGCCCAGTTCGCTATCCACGGGAACAGACAGATGAAAATGACCGGCACCTCTATTTTTGGCGTTTCGCGCACCACCTGGTTGGCGGTCACCACGCCGATAAAGACCAGAATCGGTACGATGGCGGTCATCGGAATAATGGCAAGCATAAATGCCCCCAGTCCAAACAGCGGAACGAGGAACATGGTGACGCCCGACGCCAGGGTATAACCAATGCTGGCGCCCATCGCTTTCCACCCGGCATGACCCACGTAAACGGTGACCGGAAACGGGTTCCCCATCAAACAGCCGAGCATGGAAGAAAGCCCGTTCGCCAGCATCACTTTGCGGGTGTTGTACTCATCGCCAGCGGCGTGGGCGCTTTCAATGTTTTCAAGGTCAAAAATGTAGTTCGCCAGCCCCAACGGCACCGCCGAAGCCAGGTACGGCAGCGCATGCGGCAACCCTTGCAGGAAGCTATCGACATGGACTTCCGGCGGGTTGAAACCGAATGAAGACATCGATGCTTTAATGGCTTCCGGGCTTTGCAGACCGGAAATCCACGCCAGCGCAGTACCGGCAATCAGCAGTAACAGACCAGTGGGAATTCGCGCAAAGATCGGTTTTTTGCCAAACCAGTTAATGAAGATCAGCAGCAAGACGATGAAAGAAACCGTTGGCGCTTCAAAAGCCTGCAGCATCGGGTTCATCGCCAGCAGTAATAACCCGAGTCCGGAGAGACAGGAGAGCAGTACGGTACGCGGGATCATCTTACGGATGGTTTCGCCGAGGAAGGAACCGCCCGCCAGGATCAGCGCCTCAACAAAACACCAGACCAGGCCTATCTGAATGGCGAAGTCGGCATCCTGGGTTTGCTGGTAAACCGGCATCAGTACGAGGAAGGTCACGGTAAAGATCGACGGCGCGCTCGGTCCGGACGGCAGCGCCGTCACATCGGTACGCCCCGTCTGTTTCGCCATCTGCATGGCAAACCAGGCATAAAAGATACTCGCCACCAGCACCGCCAGACCAAAAGCAGGCGCAATGCGGCCATACACGATCTCTTTGGGGATCCCCACGACAAAGATGAGTAGCCCCATCATCGTCAGCAGGTTAGTCAGATTGTTGGTCATCAGCCCGAAGTAAGCGGCCCAGTCACCACGTTTCCACTCTAGTTTTATTCTGTTCATGGAATATCCTTCACAGGTTAAGCATCATTTGCGATCCCGACGATCGCCCGGCCCTGCAGGTGAACAACGTTGTTAGCTTTGCGACACCAGGGCTAACGGCTGTTAGCCCCTGTGGTTGTTATTGGCAGTAGCGGTCACGCCAGCTCAGAATCGCCTTTTCAAAGCAGGCGAACGGCGGGTGGACAATGCCGGCGCCGATCATGCCGATCCCCGCATCTTTGTGCGCGATAGCAGTATTGATCACCGGCAAAATGCCGGTACTGCCGACGCGCGTGATGTCGATAGCCGTAGGGATCCCCATAAAGCCCAGCAATGGAATGGTGACGTTCGGGTTTTCGCCCAGCGTTATCTCTCTCATCTGACGGGAGAAATCGACGGCCTCTTCCACCGTGCCTCCCACCAGCGCCACGATGGCGGGTGCGGTTGCCATGGCAAAGCCACCGATACCGTAGGTTTCCGTGATGGCGCTATCGCCGATATCACGCCCGGAGTCCTCCGGCTTATAACCGGCGAACATCGGGCCAATCACCTGCTGCGCCGGACCGGTGAACCAGTGTCCGGGCAGACCGCTGATGCGCAGACCAAACTCCACGCCGTTACGTGCCATGGTGGTCACGACGGTGCTGTACTCAATGCCGTGAGCGGCATCCATCGCGGCTTTACACATCGCCATCCATGTCGGGCCAGAGAAGTAGTCGCTGCTGGCGACGAACTCAAACACTTCACGCTGCTGCGCCACCGGATACCCGGTCTGAATAATCCACGGCGTCAGCGCCTGAATCAGTAGCGCGGTGCCTGCGTTGTTGCGGTTATGACATTCATCGCCCATGTGCAACGCCTGCGCCAGCATCAGTCGCAGATCGATTTCACCCGCCAGTTTCATGGCATCGCGCAACATCGGTCCCATCACATCGCGCATCCACACCAGACGTTCGATGACGCTCTGATCGTTAGCGCCCATGCGCAGGATCTTCGCCATCTGCTCGCTCATGTTGGTATACGCGCGATTGCCGTAGGTTTTGTTCTCCACGATGTGCATGAACATTGAGGCAGAAGTGACTCCCGCCATCGACCCCACACAGTCATGCTCATGGCAAGGCGAGAAGGTAATTTCACCGGAGGCGGCAAGCTCTGCCGCCTGTTCCAGATCGCTCGCCAGCCCCTCAAATACCAGCGCCCCCGTAACCGCGCCTTTCATCGCGCCGCACATTTTTTCCCAGCGAATCGGCGGGCCCGCGTGAAGAATGGTTTTACGGGTCATCCCCGGTACGACGTTGATCGCCTGGTCATAGCCAATCAGTACCGGATGGGACTGAATAATGCGTTCCAGCGCCTGCTGGTTAGCGGCGGCAATTTTCTCCGCCAGCGGGGAATCTGCAATCTGATCCAGCGCGCTGACCACCTGCATGTTGCCCTGACCCGGCGGCGTCCAGTCAAGTTGAGTGACCGGCACATGCTGTTTTTTCAGGTCATCGCTGAACATGGCAATGCCGACGTTAATCACGTTGAGTGGCTGGTTAAACAGTGACTGGCTCATCAGGCTTCCTCCCCTTTGCAAACAAATTCACGCGCCAGCAATCCGGTATTGGTGCTGCTGCTCGCCCAAATCACGCCAGCGTCCGTCAGCATCTGGCACTGTTTTTCCAGCGACGGCGTATCGAGATCGGTGCCAAGCACATAGCCCAATATTTCCAGCGGGCGTCCTTCTGCGGCGGCGATCGCCTTCGCCTCTTTGACAGCATCGATCATGACGCCGACCGGATCCTCGTGCGCTCCGAACCCGAGAACAAAATCCATCACGATCACGCCGACCTGTGGATCGCGCGCTTCCTGTAACAGGCGGCTGATGCGATTGGTGGGGTCGATCATCGGATGCGGCTTGCCGTTGGTAAAATCGTCATCGCCAAAATCGAGGAAGGTATGCGCCACGCTGCGGTTGAGATCCGTCAGACGGCGGCTCGGGTCCGGGTGGATATTGCTATAAACCTCGTCATGTTTTTCCATCGCTGCGAACATGGCTTCGTCGCACAGCGTGCCGCCGCAGAACAGTCCGCGAATGTATTTTTGCTGCGGCGTCAGGCGGGCGCGCACCTCTTCGATCAGCGGCCAGTTGAGCGGATGGAGATCCAGGCTCTCTTTTTTCACCCCCGTCAGCAGCACCGCTTTCAGCGCCGCCTCTTTGGTTCCGCGCGCAAACAGCAGGCCGTTTTCGTCTGCGGGCGGTTCTTCACGACCAAGGAAACAGACCACCACCGGTTTCTGACAATTGCGCGCGCGTTCCAGCACCTTGCGGGCAACGACAGGTGCTGGAGGTTTGGAGATCAGCGCGATAATCTCCGTTTGCGGGTCGGCTTCCAGCATGCCGATGGCGTCCAGCATCATCAGACCGCCGATCTTTTCACTCAGATCGCGCCCGCCGGTGCCGATAAGCTGGGAAATCCCCCCGCCAAATTCATGGATACGTACGCTCAGTTCCTGGCTACCGGTTCCCGATGCGCCAACAATACCAATATTGCCGCGACGCACGGCGTTGCCAAAGCACAGCGCCGTACCATTGATGATGGCTGTACCGCAATCAGGCCCCATCATCAGCAGCCCTTTTTCATGCGCCAGTTGCTTGAGCGCCAGCTCATCCTCAATGGAAACATTGTCGGAGAAGAGCATCACATTAAGGTTGTTTTGCAGTGCCTGCCGGGCTTCGCGCGCTGCGAATAACCCGTTGACCGAGATCACCGCCAGGTTGCTGTCTGGCACATGCGTTTTCGCGCTGGCCAGGGTGGCGTAACGCGCTTCATGCTGGCCGCCCTGCTCTTTATGTGTGAATAACGCCTCAATGGCGACCAGGGTTTGCTCGTTCGCCGCGTCGCTGGCGCCCTTAATCACAATCATCAGATCGCCGCTTTTTGCCTCGTTCAGCTCGGGCGTCAGCAGACCGAGATTTTTCAGTACGCCTTTATTCATCTCTGTTGCCATCGCCACAAACGCCTGTTCCACACCTTCCAACTTATTGGCGCGCGTGGAGATGGACATCAGCGAGACGGAATCAAAATACGTGTTCTTTTTAACAACTATCCTGATTGACATAATTCCCTCCAGACCAGTGGCTCAAAGCGCAGGCGTCCGCCATGCCGTAAAGCATGTCGCAGCCAGAACTTGAACCGATATTTTTAATGTCGGTAATAATGTGGGCAGATAAATTATCTGACTCGGTAATAATATTTTTTACCAGTCGCGTAATACTTTCCCGATACCGTCGATGAAAAGCCTCCTCCAGCGTTATTTTGCTGATCAGCGTGGTATTTTCTCCGGCGTATCGTAAGGCTGTTAAAAATGTGTCCTGATATTTTTCCAGCGGATGTCCGCGGATAAATAAAATAATGCTCAACCCCACTAAATAATCATCGGATGACGGCGTTAATCCGATTCCAAGACCGATTAGGCGGGTAATCGCATCAGTCATATTTTGTTGTTGCTGCAGCGCGGAAAGTAAACATTGGCGGCGCTGCTGCAGTTCTCTGGCTAATTCGCGATAAAAGGGATTATCGCCGGTATACAAAAATAGAGTGTCGTCACATCCGAGATGCTGATACAGCGTCCCGGCCCAGCGTCGCCAGGGAATGGCGGTAAAACAGTCTGCGCTTATTGATATTTCAGGCATCAACCAGCGCGTGCAGGCAACGGTTTCAATCCATTTATCATCGCCTATTGCTATCCCTGACGCCGTAAATCTGACCTGCTCACCAGGGCGGAACAGGTGGTTGCAATGCGTCAGCGCCAGACGGCAGCTGTTGGGGGCGTTGTCGCAACGTTCACTGAGGAGTGTCAGTAATCGCTGCTGTCCAGGGATGAACAGGTTGACCGCCCGGGAAAAAACCTGTTCAACCCGTCCCTCCCTTCGCTGTGCGAGAAACGCGCTATCTGCCGTTAACGCCCTGACGCATTGCCGTAATGGCGATGCGATAATGGTGTTCCTCCGTCAGGCGCCTGCGGCAATCAACAGTTTGGCAATCTCGTGATACCCCTTCTCCTGCGCCAGTTCCAGCGGGGTTTTACCGTATTTGTCCGTCATGTGTGGGTTTGCGCCGTGATCGAGCAGTAGCTTGACGATCTCCTGCTGTTTTGCGCCGCCATCGTTGAGCACAATGGCCTCCAGCAGCGGCGTCCAGCCAACAAAATTGGTGTGGTTGACGTTAATATTCGTGCGTGTAAGCAGTTCACGGACAATCTCGACGTGACCTTTTTCGCTGGCTGGCGTAATTCCCACACCGCCAAAACGGCTCAGACGGTCGAGATCAGGGTTGGCAGGTAATACCGTACGCAGCAGTGTTAAATCGTTGGTCAGGCAGCTGATGAGGAAAGGGTTAAAACAGGTTTGATCCTGCTTATTAATATCCGCACCCGCCGCAATCAATAAAGACACACACTCGTAGTGTTTATTCAGACTGGCAATAATAATCGCAGTTCGTCCCTGACGATTAGTGGCGTTAATATCCACATTATTTTCCAGACAGGATTTTAATCCTTCAGCATTGCCCTGCTCTGCTGCTAGCAGAAATTCTGTGATGAGTTCGTTCTCAGACATATTCCCTCTCCTGCAGTTTTTAGACTTCTTGCAATTCCGATAGCCTGAGAATAGCAACAGAGTGATGAGAAAAACATCCGCTTAAATTTCATTCATCGTAAGCGCGTCGATTATTGAAATAAATTTCACAATAAAGACAAAATGTGCGGCAGAGCAATCTTTCTCTTATGGTTAGCCTCCTTTCTATCCCGGGGTGTAATGCGCGCCCCCCTCTCTCCAGGCAGCACAGCGTGTGGCCTGTCACTAAAGCTCAGAAGTGTGATTCTCTTCAAATCAAATGTAACTTTAGTGTTAAATTTCGTTCAAAACTGATTGCCTGCCATAAGGATTACAAATACATTCAACAATCGCTGCATGACAGACGACACACTCAGGCCATGAGGGGAGAAGGATGAATTCAATTTTTACCGAGGAGAATCTGCTGGCCTTCACGATGGCTGCCCGCTATGGCAGTTTTAGTAAGGCGGCAGAGGAGCTTGGCGTAACCACCTCAGCCATTAGTTACACCATCAAGCGGATGGAAATGGGACTTGATGTTGTTCTGTTTACCCGCAACACGCGCAGCATTGAGTTAACCGAATCTGGTCGCTATTTCTTTCGCAAAGCGACCGATCTGCTAAACGACTTCCACGCCATCAAACGCAGTATTGACACCATTGCCCAGGGCATTGAAGCGCGAGTGCGCATTTGCATCAACCAGTTGCTCTATACCCCAAAACATACCGCCCGACTGTTGCAGGTGCTGAAGAAGCAGTTCCCAACCTGTCAGATCACGGTGACGACGGAGGTGTACAACGGCGTCTGGGATTCCATTATCAATAACCAGGCCAACATCGCGATTGGCGCGCCGGACACCCTGCTCGACGGCGGCGGAATCGACTACACCGAAATCGGCGCCATTCGTTGGGCTTTTGCTATCGCCCCGGATCATCCGTTGGCCTTTATGCCGGAGCCTATTTCCGAGAGCCAACTGCGCTTGTACCCAAACATCATGGTCGAAGATACGGCGCACACGATTAATAAAAAAGTGGGCTGGCTGCTGCATGGTCAGGAGTCGATTCTGGTGCCCGATTTCAACACCAAGTGCCAGTGCCAGATTCTGGGGGAAGGGATTGGCTTTTTGCCGGACTACATGGTGCGGGAAGCGATGGAAAAATCGCTGCTGGTGACGCGTCAGATTCACAACCCTCGTCAGGATTCACGTATGTTGCTGGCGACTCAGCATTCGGCTACAGGCCGTGTGACCCAGTGGATTAAAAAAGAGTTTGGCCCACACGGTGTACTGACGGGAATTTATCAGGATCTGCTGCACCGGGAGTGATATGCCGGACGGGGGCTATGCCTTATCCGGCCTACGGTTTGCCGGATAAGCGAAGCGCCATCCGGCGGGAAACCCTACTCAGGCGCGGATATCGTCATATTCACGAGTGTTATCAAACTCGTGTTTCGCAAACGGGCAGAGCGGAATGACCTTGCGGTTTTCCTGGCGCATTTTTTCCACCACTTTCGCCACCAGTTTTTTACCTACCCCCTGCCCTTTCAGGCTGGGATCGACATCGGTATGCTCAATGATGCTCAAATGCTCCCCTGTGGGTACAAATACAATCTCCGCAACCTGATTACCTTCAGCATCGTTAACATAAAATTTGTTATGACCTTCGAGTATTTCCATTCGTCCCTCGCTTATTTCTGCCGATACTTCAGCGCGCCGCTCGGGCACGTATCAATCACTCTGACCACCGTAGCGACATCCACTTCATCCGGGATAATCCACGGTTTGCGTTTCAGGTTAAAAAGCTTCGCGCTCCCGCGCACGCAGTTCCCCGAATGCTGGCAAATCCCCGTATTGAAGTAGACATCTATTTTCTCACCGGTATAAGCCCGGTACCCCGCTTCCAGTAATTCTTTATCCATGACATTGCCTCTGTTGTTTTTAGGGTGTCGAGACAAAGCATAGTCCTGTGCGCGTCTGGTGACTACGACACATTCACCAAAATGATATTATCAAACCTGAGAACATCCTCCGGGACTCACGCTATTTTTGATTTGTATTCTACTTTTCCGCAGCGTTTTAATCTGCTATTGGCCCTAACTAACTCTGGTGCGACAGAAACAACAGCTATAAAATAGAAGGTACGATTAACATTGCTCGCGTGGTTTCTTTAAGTGCAGACTTCTATTCCGCTTCGTTTATTAGAAGTGAATTCTTCGCTGATCTGGCACTGGCCATATTTGCAGAGTGTCATTGCGGTGATGGTTCGGGACCAATTTAATGGTCTTGTCATTAACCAGCAGAATTTATTATCTTTATTAGTCTCACCCTCCATTTATTGTCAACATGGCCGTGAGAATCTGCTACGCGAGCGTAAGGAACATTTATTATATCTGCAACGTTTATGTCGTTACTGTCGGGCATCAGGCATTGGCGTTTGGTTACAAGGGGAAGCCCTACCCCGGGATGGCAAAATACAAGAAAAGTATCCCGAATATGCGTTGATTGAAAATAGTAGTGCAGATGAAATTTTCTGGAAAAATTTTTATCAGCAGGATCTCTTTGAGGCCTTACAACAATTATCCGGTATTGATGGCATGATTGTTAATCTTCCCCGACATCAGCCATACAAAGCCAGTTGGGTCACGACAATCCCTTACCTTTATCAAACCCTGCGAAGCCTCGGAAAGAAAATGGTCCTGCGTGACTATATGGAGGATGAGGCGGCATCATGGCAATTAGTCAATGCGCTACAGGTATTACCGCCGGATGTGCGGGTATCAATTAAGGCCGTGGCTCATGGTTATCGCCCCGGTTTTGTGAATAATCCTTTATTGACTCAACTGGAAGGGCGAATCAAGTGGATTGAGTTTGATATGTGGGGTCTGGAGTACGGCTGGACACTGCTGCCTTGCTACTTATTAGAAGAAATTCAGGGTCGATTGAGCTGGGTCGAAAGCATGGCTGGCGAGCACCTTGAAGCAATTACGGGCAGGCTCAGTTGGGAGTGGATCTCTAACAGCTCCCTGATCAACTCGGTAAATTCGGTGAATTTACATGGTTTAGCCATGTTTGGCCGTGAAATATTTATGTCTGAAAAACAGGCATTTCACTGCTGGCTCACGGATATGCTAGAGCATAAAGTGGGAGTGGCTGAATTAAACACCTTTCATCAATTGTATACCTGTAGCTACGAATGGATGAGAAAAACGCCCTATATTTTGGGGCATGTTTTACACCACTACAGCCAGGTACCTGAAAGCTATGCCCAGGCTGTAAAACAGCTTCAGTTACATTTACGCCATTCTGACGATTATAGTATGTCGGTATTATTCCCGATGGGCGATCCCGACACCGGGCGCGAACAATACCAGCAATTATTATTAGAGAAGCAACGAGCGATCTTTTTGGCCCAGGATTCCCGTAACCGGCTACATCAAATAATACATTCGATTGCGATGTCGGAAGAGAAAAGAGATCTGTTTAAACGCGTCTGGGAACGCGTCCCCTACTACACCGAAATGTTTAATAGCGTCGCTCGAAGCGTCGCAATGAAAATGATGTTAGACCGCTACGGAAATCAAAGTGGCATCTCTTTATTTGAGTTAACCAAAGAAATTAATCAACTGCGCCTGTTAGCACATCGAATTTCCGAATGGCTCGATAAAGAAGAACAACAGCAACCCCATTATCTGGCCATGTTATTTGATCCTGCCAGGCTGCTGAGCCTGGCAGAAAGTCTGACCGCAGATTAATCCGCTAATGACTTAACACCGTACACTTAAGTCAATGAATTAGGGGAAACACCGGGATTTGGTTCCCGGAGGGACGCCAAACCCGGTGGTCGCCCCGGATATCTCGGTCTTAAACTAACAGTGTTAGCTTATTACCCGGCATTTTTGAGCTGCTGATAAAAATCACGCAGCACATAAAATGCCTTTTTGCGTGTTATTTTGTCAGCGGTAATAAGCCCCTTACAGTTGAATCCTTTCTGGTAAGGATTCTGCCGTCTTTCTGTACGGTAGTCATACAATAGCCACGGGGTAAAACCACGGACATAATTAAGTTTTGGCAAATACTCGGTCTGCTTGCGATAAACATCCGCCATATAGTTTTCCGAGAACGGCCCTGACTGAGGAGCATGATCGCCGATCACACCTTCGGCCCCTGTTTCGGTGATCACCACCGGTTTTGTGGGCGACGAGTTTTCTCCCAGTACAATCAGATCATCAAAATTCTCTTCATACCAACCGTAATATTCGTTCAGTCCGATGATATCGAGATAATCGGCCAGACGATCTTCAATTTTCATTTTGGCATGGTTGACCAGGCAAGCGGCAGAAATCAAACGGCTGGGATCGGCCTGGCGGGCGGCATCTACCAGCGAAGTCATAAAATTCAGTCGCTCATCGGTATCGGCATTTTCATTACCGACGGACCAAATAATCACGCTGGCACGATTTCGGTCACGATAAATAAGCTCCATCAACTGATTATGCGCATCGCGTTGGGTTGCTGGATTCTTAAAATCGATCGCCCAGTAGTTTGGAATTTCCTCCCAGAGCAACAAGCCCACTTCATCCGCAATACGCGCGGCCAGCTCATGGTGAGGATAATGCGCCAGTCGCAGGTAGTTGCAGTTAAGCCCTTTGGCATCCTGAAAACGGCGGCGGATATCCGCTTCGTTGGTCATTTTCCCTAACAGGACATCATCTTCATGGCAATTTACGCCCCGAAGATAGAGCGACTTACCATTCAGACGAATATCCGTTCCCACGACCTCGATCTGCCTGAAACCCACGCGGTCGCTGACACAGTCACGTCCCAGCGTCGCCATGACCCGATACAATTTAGGATGCTCAGGAGACCAGAGTTGCGGCTCAGCAGACAATGTCGCTTCAGCAACCCCCTCAATCACTGGCAGAGTCACAGAGATACCCAATTCGGCGAGGTTGAAATTGACCTCCGTCGCGTCACCTTCAACCGCTATTCTCACGGTAATTTGATTATAGTTCCCATCGGGGACTAAATAGACAAACAGATCCTGAATATAGGTTTGCGGCGTTCGGATAATATCGATTTCACGATATATTCCGCCGTAGTTAAACCAGTCGTTATTTCTCAGAGGAAGCCTGTCGGTGGTGCGATTATTATTCACACACAGCATCAGCACATTATTGCCGGGTTGTAATAGCGGCGTTAACTCAGCACAAAATGGAGTGGAGCCACCATAATGATTACCAATGAACTGATGATTGAGGAAAACTTTGCAATCGTAGTTAGCGGCACCAACGCGTAAAAAAATACGTTCATCAGCGTCCTGAACGATATAGTCGATTTCGCGGGTGTACCACGCACTCCCCTCAAAATAGAACCATTTTTCATTCATCATCTGCCAGCATCCCGGCACCGGAACGGTATCACCGGCAAAAGGATCGTAATCATAAGGATCCCGGCGCGTTTCAGCATCGCGTTTATCCAGGAGATGCCATTTTTGCCTTAACCCTGTGTCGTGAAGATCCAGCGTGAATCGCCACTCCCCGCTCAGGCTTTCGCACTGGCGACCGCCAGTGAACAACAGATTGGTATGGTTAAGATTCTGCGTGTTGTATGGCTGGTCATATTGCTCGTTGTGCAGGCATTCAACGGCATTTTCTGCCAGGTCAGATTTTTCCAGCATGAGATATCCTTCATAAAAGAGGTGTTGCTGAAGAATAACGGCTCAAAAACCGGGTTTGATGGCGATCCTCGGGATCACAAGACTGAGATAGAGGAAAAAACAAGTAAATGTGACAACCGTCTAAAATGCAGAGCGCCTCAGTGTGATCAGTGTCTCATAATAAATTTTATCGTAGTGACCTATATCACATTAACAACCTTGGGTAGCGATACTACTCACATAAAATTATGGCTGAACTTCAGGGATCTCAATTCTCTTTCTAACCCGTCACGGACTCAGACCAGGTCACTTACACTGGCTGAACGTAATTTTTGCTGGGTCTGTTTGGATAAGTTCTCATATCGTGACGGAGGAAATACGATGGGGCAGTTGCAAAGTGGTGTCAGTAATCAAGCAGTAAAGATGAGTTCTACAACCAGTCGATATCGATGGACAATTTGCGCGTTACTCTTTTTTTCAGTCACCATAAATAACCTTGATAGATCTATTTTAGGGTTACTCGCGCCAATGCTACAAAAAGATATTGGCTGGAACGAGATTGAATACGGCAATATTGTGACGGCATTTCAGGCCGCCTATGCGTTAGGTTTATTCCTGTGTGGACGTATCGTTGATGTTTATGGTGCCCGCCTGGTCTTACCTATCGCTCTGGCGCTCTGGAGTGTGGCGGCGATGGCTCATGGTATGGTCGGCACAGTGATTGGTTTCATTTACGCCCGTATATTCCTTGGGTTAGGGGAAAGCGCCAACTTTCCTTCCGCAGTAAAGGTTGCCGCTGAATGGTTCCCGAAACGAGAACGCGCATTTGCAACCGGTATTTTTAATGCCGGCTCCAATGTCGGTAATATTTTTGCACCCATCATTATTCCCTGGATTGCCTTACAATGGGGATGGCGTGAAGCATTCGTCGCAACCGGTGCTGTCGGGTTTATCTGGATTGTTTTCTGGTTATTTTTATACGGAAAACCGGAAAAGGTAAAAAAAGTAAATGAAGAAGAGTTAGCCTGGATTAATCAGGATGATGACGCGGGCAGTGCCGAACTGTCACAGCAAAAAATCAGCTGGTTGGGGCTGCTGAAATATAAGCAAACCTGGGCATTTGCTATTTGTAAGTTTCTGACAGACCCGATCTTCTGGTTCTTCCTGTTCTGGTTACCGAAATGGCTGCATGACGCACGCGGTATTGATATGGCTCATATGGCGATGCCACTGGTTTTAATCAATATTCTGGCAACCATGGGCGGTCTTGCTGGCGGATATCTCCCGGCGTGGATGGTGAACCGCGGTATGGCCGTCAATAAGGCACGTAAATTAACGTTATTGCTATGTGCCACCTGCGTGTTGCCTATTTTATTGGTTTCGAATGTTTCTAATCTTTGGGTCGCGGTTTCGTTGATTGGACTTGCTGTTGCAGCGCATCAGGGTTGGTCAGTCAATCTTTATACCAGCGTATCGGATATGTTCCCTAAACAGGCTGTGGGTGCCGTTGTCGGTATTGGCTGCTTAATTGGTTCTCTCGGTTCAATTCTCTTTACACAGGCAACAGGCCATATCCTGCAGGCGACAGGCAACTATTGGTCTATTTTCCTGATGGGCGGTTTTGCCTATCTGCTGGGTTTCCTGATTATGCATTTTTTAATTCCAACAATGGCTGCGGCTAAATTTAAATAATTTTCATCGTATAGGAACTGAACATGTCATTTACCGATAGCCTGTTACAGGAACGAATTCTTGCAGCCAAAG
The DNA here is from genome assembly GCF_016811995.1 of Citrobacter sp. R56. Taxonomy (GTDB): domain Bacteria; phylum Pseudomonadota; class Gammaproteobacteria; order Enterobacterales; family Enterobacteriaceae; genus Citrobacter_D; species Citrobacter_D enshiensis. Next base: position 843,603 of record NZ_CP069159.1, on the reverse strand, counting down.
AGAAAAGTCTCCTCTGGCTTAACAGCATGCAACTTCCCAACGGAACGCCTGGCGTATTACGCGTCAGCGAGCTTCACCAGCCAGAACAGTGGCCGCAGATGCTGCTGCCAGGCACGTACGATGGGACAATGGCTCGCGTTTTATTAGGCGATGAGATAACTGAGAAAAAAGCGCTGGCGGACTGGGTATTAGGTCATCAGCAGGAGGAAGGATTTTTCCAGTTGCCGGGGTTGTGCTGGAGCGAAACCTGGAAAGGGCCGGATGCCAATATCACTCGCCAGTACATGCGCTTCCATACGACAAACTACTGTATGGGTACACTGGATGTTCTGGATCAACTGGATCGCCTCGAACTGCCGTTCTTGAAACCGTACCTCGACCCACAATATTTTTGGGCATGGTTAGGTCAACGCGATATGCGCGATCCCTGGCTGGAAGGGAACAATATCGTCAATATGGGCAGTTTTCTGTTACTCGAACAGCAAAGAGATCCAAACGGCCCTGCGGCTCAGCGTTTGCAGGATATGATCTTCTGGCATAATCAGCAAAGCGAGCCCTATTCTGGGTTCTGGGGACCGGGCCAGCAGTACAGTCAGGAGGCATTATTATTTGCTCTCTGCGGTGCGACGCATAATTTGCATGTCTTTTATGCGCTCGATGAAAATATTCCCTATTTCAACCAGTCAATGAGCCGTTGTCTGGAGCAACCCCTGGCTGTTCGCAGCAGCTGCATTGATGTCGATATTATCGATATTCTGGCGCACGGCCATGCCCGTTGCCCACAGCGCAAAGACGAAATTGAGCACTGGTTACGCAGTATGTTGGTGAAATTGCTCGACTTCCAGAATGCAGACGGTGGGTTCCCGGACACCTTGCTCGGCGAACGAGGTTATGACGGTTGGGTGAAGGGATATAAAGAACCTCAGGGACACAGTAATACCTTCGCCACCTGGTTCCGCTGGATAGCGATTGCGATGATCGCCGATGTATTATGGCCACAATGGCAAAACTGGCGTTTTCGTAAAACGATCGGTATTGGTTATTTTAAGCCAACAGTCGGAAAATAAACCGTTTATATGCACGTTGTTATATTCTCACGGCAACAGGCTATTACCACACAATGGTGATATTGAATAAACCATAATGCAATGCAGGATAATATCCTGAGGCTATCTTATACATATTGGTATAAGTTACGGTCGCCCCCTGCACGATGAACAATGATGTTCTGTTATTGTTCTATAAAAAGACAGGTATATAATGACCTGTCTTTTTTCTATTCCCTTTTCATCGTGTAACCTTACTTTTCTTATGTTGTCGAATCGCAAAAGCACTTTCACCACGGAGGTCTGACATGAGTAATGTGAGTGATTTCAATGCATGTATGACCATTTTCTGGCAACAGCACGAACCAGAACTCTTACGTTTTTTGGTATCCAAAACAGGGGATGAGGAGAAAGCCGCTGACCTTCTGCAAGAGCTTTTTCTCCGTGCCCGCGCTCATTCCGATCATTTTTGTGAGATGGAGAATCCGCGTGCATGGTTGTATCGTGCAGCGCGAAATCTGCTCATCGACGAATACCGCAGCGCCAGAGAGATTGTCGAACTGGAAGAAGATACCCTGCTGTCTGACATATCTCCTGATGCCATTTCAACGCTGAATGTCTGTCTGCCTGAAACCCTGCAGGCGTTGCCAGAAGATGAGCGATGGCTGATTGAAGAATCCGACCTTAACCGGCGTCCCCAACAGGCGCTAGCCGATGAGTTGGGAATCTCGCTGACTGCGTTTAAATCCCGCTTGCTGCGGGCGAGAAAGCACCTGAAAGAAGCGATGACGGAGCTTTGCCAGATTGAGGCGGATGACACATCTCCCGTCTGCTGCCACAAAAAAATGACGTAACCGCGCATCTTTTTCCCGCCACCATCGTTTACCTCAGTGTAAAGGCAAATGACTAACACTGAGGTAAGTAACACATGTCAAAAATCGAGATCTTTGAAGCGGCTGGCTGCTGTGCCACCCGCAGCGTCGTGGTTAGCGACGAGGCGGTTAAATGGAACGCCAGCGTAGAATGGGCGAAGAAAAATGGCGTTGATATTCAGCGCTACAGCCTTGCGAAGAACCCACAACCGTTCCTGAATACACCCATTATCAACGAATTTCTGAACACATCAGGGATGGCGTCCCTGCCGGCCACCTTGCTCGACGGCAAACTGGTGATGACCGGTAAACTTCCCACTCGGGATGATATCGCCCGTTGGGCGGGTATTCCGCTTACTCAGGACTGGAGTGAAGACAGTGCGCAACCGCGCTGCTGCAGCATTCCACGTATGCCTTAATTCCAGAGGAGCTAGCACTGATGAATATGCCATTTTTAAAAGCAATCCCCCCGTTCATTTTCTTCACCGGTAAAGGTGGTGTCGGTAAAACATCTCTGGCCTGCGCCACTGCGGTATGGCTGGCCGATCAGGGTAAGAAAACACTGTTGGTCAGTACCGATCCGGCGTCTAATGTCGGTCAGGTATTTAGCCAAACCATCGGTCACCGGATAACGGACATGACTGCCGTAGACAATCTTTCCGCGATGGAAGTTGACCCGATGGCTGCCGCGCAAGCCTATCGCGATAGAGTGCTTGATCCGGTTCGTGACATGATGCCAGCCGACGTGGTGCGCAGTATTGAGGAACAGCTTTCGGGTTCCTGTACGACGGAAATCGCGGCATTCGATGAGTTTACCGGCCTGTTGACCAACCCTGAGTTGCGGGAGATGTATGACCATATCGTCTTTGATACCGCGCCAACCGGGCATACGATCCGCATGCTTGAGCTGCCGGGAGCGTGGAGCGGCTATCTGGAAGCAAATCCCGATGCCGCAGCTAATCTTGGACCACTGGTCGGACTGGAGAAACAGCAGCACCAATACGCAGATGCGGTTAAAGCATTATCTGACGCCACGCTTACGCGCCTGGTACTGGTCGCCCGCGCCCAGGCTTCAACGCTAAAAGAGGTTTCACATACCCACGATGAACTCTTCGCAATAGGGCTGCAGCATCAACATCTTGCCATCAATGGCGTGCTGCCCCCGTTCGCGGGTAAAAACGATCGACTGGCGCAAAGTATCCTGGCGCGGGAAGAGAAAGCGCTACGGGCAATGCCGGAGAATCTGGCGAATCTCCCCCGCTCGCAGCTGTATCTGAAGCCCTTTAATCTGGTTGGTCTGGATGCGCTGCGGGCGTTATTTACTGACAGCAACGCATCATCAGAGACGCCCATCACTGCTCTGAACACCCTCAATTTGCCAAAACTTGCTTCGCTGGTCGATGAACTGAGCCAGGCAGGAAAAGGTCTGGTCATGACGATGGGTAAAGGCGGCGTAGGTAAAACAACCGTCGCGGCATCGGTGGCGGTATCGCTGGCTAAGCGCGGCCACAAAGTCCACCTGACGACGTCCGATCCGGCAGCACATCTTTCTTATACGCTGGATGGCTCGCTGCCTAATCTTCAGGTTAGCCGTATCGACCCGAAGGCAGAGACAGAGCGTTATCGCCGCTTTGTATTGGAAAATCAGGGCAAAGGATTAGACGCTGAAGGACTGGCGGTGCTGGAGGAAGATCTCCGTTCACCATGCACCGAAGAGATCGCCGTTTTCCAGGCCTTCTCACGGGTCATTAAAGAAGCCGATAACCAGTTTGTCATTATGGATACCGCACCGACAGGCCACACGCTACTGCTACTGGATGCGACAGGGGCGTATCACCGTGAAATGGTGCGCCAGATGGGGAAAACACATGACCATGTGATTACGCCAATGATGCAGTTGCAGGACCCGGACAAAACAAAAGTGATTATCGTGACGCTGGCTGAAACCACGCCCGTGCTGGAAGCGGCGAATCTGCAGAACGATTTGCGTCGGGCCGGGATCGCGCCGTGGGCATGGGTTGTGAATAATAGTCTTGCCGCTGCGATACCGTCCTCCCCCTTCCTGATGACCAGGGCGAGTAGTGAGCTACCGCTGATCTCTGATGTAGAAGAACAGTATGCGACGCGTATTGCGTTAACGCCTTTGCAAAGCGAGGAGCCGGTTGGAATAGATCTGCTGGAGAAAATGGCGAAGTAATGAATAAGGGGGCAAACGCCCCCTTAATCTTTATTTCAGTCGTTTACCAGCAACATCTACGACTTGCTCACCGTCTTCCTTGGCGAAAGCCCCTTTCTGCGCATCCGGCAGGATATCCAGAACCACTTCGGAAGGACGACACAGTCGCGTTCCCAGCGATGTCACCACAATCGGACGGTTAATCAGAATGGGATGTTGCAGCATAAAGTCGATGAGCTGATCGTCAGTAAAACGGTCTTCGGCAAGCGCTAACGTTTCATACGGCTCCACGTTTTTACGCAGCAACGCCCGTACCGTGATCCCCATATCGGCAATGAGTTTGACCAACTCATCGCGTGACGGTGGATTCTCAAGATAATGAATAACAGTCGGCTCGATACCGCTGTTACGGATCATCTCCAGCGTGTTGCGCGAGGTGCCGCAGGCCGGGTTGTGATAGATGGTAATGTTGCTCATATCAGTATCTCATTACAAAGTGACAGAGAGACGTAGCGCCAGCGCAGCCAGCGTTACAAACAGCACAGGCAGGGTCATGATAATCCCGGTGCGGAAGTAGTATCCCCACGTGATTGTCATATTCTTCTGTGAAAGTACATGCAGCCAGAGCAGTGTTGCCAGGCTACCAATAGGGGTGATTTTCGGCCCCAGATCGCAGCCAATGACGTTGGCATAAATCATCGCGTCTTTGATAACGCCGGTCGCGGTGCTGCCATCAATCGACAATGCGCCAACCAATACGGTCGGCATATTGTTCATAATAGAAGAGAGGAATGCGGTCAGGAATCCTGTCCCCAGCGTGGCGGCCCACAGTCCTTTATCTGCCAGTACGTTCAGCACGTCAGAGAGATAATCCGTCAGCCCGGCGTTACGCAGCCCGTAGACCACCAGATACATCCCCAGCGAGAAGACAACGATCTGCCAGGGCGCGCCGCGCAGCACTTTACCGGTGTTAATGCCATGACCTTTTTTGGCCACCGCAAACAGGATTGCCGCCCCCACCGCCGCAATCGCACTCACAGGAATCCCCATCGGCTCAAGGACAAAAAAACCGACCAGCAGAAGGAGAAGTACAATCCAGCCGGTTCTGAACGTCGCCGGATCTTTGATGGCTTTTGCAGGTTCTTTCAGTCGCGCCAGATCGTAATTGGGCGGGATATCTTTGCGGAAAAACAGATGCAGCATCACCAGCGTGGCAGTAATGGCGGCAATATCCACCGGCACCATAACTGACGCATATTCCGCGAATCCCAGCTCGAAGAAATCAGCCGAAACGATATTGACCAGGTTTGACACGATGAGCGGCAGACTGGCGGTATCGGCAATAAACCCTGCCGCCATCACGAACGCCAGCGTGGTGCTTTTACTGAACCCCAGCGCCAGCAGCATAGCGATAACGATCGGCGTCAAAATTAACGCCGCGCCATCATTGGCAAACAATGCCGCCACCGCCGCGCCGAGCAAAACAATATACGTAAACAGCAGACGCCCACGCCCATTTCCCCAGCGGGAAACGTGCAGTGCAGCCCATTCAAAAAAGCCGGACTCATCCAGCAACAGACTGATGATAATGACGGCAATAAAGGTTGCCGTGGCGTTCCAGACAATATTCCACACTACAGGAATATCATCGATGTGTATCACACCCGATGCCAGAGCCAGTACGGCACCCAGCGTGGCGCTCCAGCCAATGCCTAATCCCTTTGGCTGCCAAATAACCAACACAATGGTCAGGATGAATATGGCTCCTGCCAGTAACATAAAACCTCCTGACAGGGCAGCTATGCCACCCTGTTTACGTAAAAATTAACCTGCGAGTTGTTTGAGTTTTTCGATGCCCGTCGGCTCTGACACCAGCAGCGGCACCAGCGCGACACGAGAGGCGTGCTGCTGTTTAACTGCCTCTATTTGCGGGAGTTCCTGTTGCGCACGCAGACGAAGCAGCGGCGAACGTGTATCCGAAATAGAAAGGCTGTTATTGATGATCCAGCCCCAGGGATGAATTCCCGCACGTTCAAGGTCGGTCTGCAAATTTGCCGCCTCCAGCACAGGCGTGGTTTCCGGCAGCGTGACCAGTAACACTTTGGTTCGCTCCGGGTCCTGAAGCTGCATCATTGGCGTGGTGAAATGGCCCTTATCGCCCATTTTCTTAGCAATTTCGCGGTGATACGCCCCGGTGGCATCCAGCAGCAGTAGCGTATGCCCGGTGGGTGCCGTATCCATGACCACGAAGCGCTTACCCGCTTCACGAATCACCCGTGAAAAGGCCTGGAAGACCGCAATCTCTTCGGTACAAGGAGAGCGTAAATCTTCTTCCAACAGGCGTTTCCCCGCATCGTCTAGCGCTTTTCCCTTCGTCTCAAGGACATGCTGACGATAGCGTTCCGTTTCCTCGTGAGGATCGATCCTGCTGACCTGCAGATTGTTAAGACTGCCGTTAAGGGTTGTGCTGAGATGCGCCGCAGGGTCAGACGTTGTCAGATGGACATCAAATCCCCTGTCGGCCAGCCTGACAGCAATGGCTGCCGCCATCGTGGTTTTCCCTACACCGCCTTTGCCCATCAGCATAATCAGGCCATGTTCATTGCGAGCGATGTCATCAATCAATGAAGAAAGCGATGGAATTTCAGGGTGTTGCTGAATACTTTCTTCAGGAAATGACGCCATCGCAGGCTGCGAGGTGAGAAGCCCTCTCAGTGCCGGTACGCCGACCATATTGACTGGTTGAAGGAATAACGTGTCCGTGGGGAGTGCCGACAAACCTGCGGGAAGATTAGCCAGCGCCTCCTGCTCTCGCCGCCCTATTGCAGCAGTCAATGTATCGTTTGCCGCGTCGGTTTCAGGCAGAACGCCATTGATTACCAGAAACTGGTTTTTAAGGCCAATCGCGGCAAGTTCGTCATGCGTACGCGCAACTTCCTGCAAGGTGGATTTTTGCAGTCGGGCGACCAGAACTAATCGGGTGCGTTTCGGATCAGAAAGCGCCTCAACGGCATGGGCATACTGTTCACGCTGCTTTTCCAGCCCCGCCATCGGGCCGAGACAGGACGCGCCATCGGGATTGCTCTCAATAAAACTGCTCCAGGCGCCTGGCAACTGGAGAAGGCGAATAGTATGACCGGTCGGTGCGGTATCAAAAATGATATGGTCAAACCGGGTCAGCAGAGAGGCGTCGGTCAGCAATCCGGTAAACTCATCAAACGCGGCAATCTCTGTCGTACAGGCTCCCGAAAGCTGCTCATTGATGCTATTGACCACGTCTTCAGGCAGAAGACCTTTAATGGGATCAACGATTCTGGCCCGGTACTGTTGCGCAGCGGCTTGAGGATCAATCTCAAGTGCCGACAATCCAGGCACGGTGGCTATTGGCTGAATAGTATTGCCTATCGCCTGGCCAAAGACCTGACCTACGTTTGAGGCCGGGTCGGTACTGACCAGCAGCACCCGTTTGCCCTGCTCTGCCAGACGAATTGCCGTGGCGCAGGAAATAGAGGTTTTACCCACTCCCCCCTTACCGGTAAAAAACAGATAGGGAGGGATATTCTGTAAAAATTTCATCTGTCCTCCTGACATTTTCAACAACAGGACGTATCACCACCACAACAACGTGTCGGTGCTAATCCCACCTTCTCCAGCGGAATACCAAACCAGCGAGCCAGTTCAGCGCGTTTTGGGTAACGCCCTGCCATCACCGTTTCGCCATCCAGCAACAACAGCGGAAGCCCTTCAGCCCCGGAAGCCTCTAGAAATGCTTTCGCTTTCTCGTTTTGAACAAAACTCATCGGCTGTTGTGCCAGGTTGTAACGTTCGACCTGAACACCACGCCCTTTCAGCCATTGCACATCCGCAGAAAAATCGACCAGCACCTGATCAACATCAGTACCGCAGACACCAGTGCTGCAACACAGCGCGGGGTCAAATACCATCAACGTTTTCATTTCAATTCCTCACATTCGAAAAATCATATATGTTCAGGCAAATTTTTTAGATGCAAACCGCTTTACCGCTGCCAGAACAGTTAGCGGATGCCAGCTTACGGGCGATGGCCTGAACGTCGTCCTGTTGGCTTAACCAGGCTTGCTCGATCACCTGAGCAGACCAGGAAGGAATATGTGGAGATAATCGGTAATGAACCCATTTCCCCTGCTTACGATCCAGCAATAAACCGCTTTCCCGTAGCATTGCCAGATGGCGAGAGATCTTGGGCTGAGACTGATCCAGTGCCGTGCAGAGATCGCACACGCACAGTTCTCCCATCTCTCTGAGCAGCAAAACGATGCCCAGACGAGTTTCATCGGAGAGAGTTTTGAAGAGTTGTAGGGAAGTCAGAGACATCATTCCTCCTGTTCAATGTAAAGACAGGATACGCCGCTCAAAAATAAAATCAAACACACGTTCACTAAAACAGATATGAAAGACAACCTTCCCCATAGGTTCAGACATGTGACATAGCGCTTACTCTGCGTATCAAGCTAACCTGTGCTTTCAACTCAGTTTATGGCCAACGTACTGGCAGCCCCCCATGAGCAAAGACAGTATGGCGGAAGGCAGCATGGGCACCTCTCTTTAACCATCTTTAATGACTCTAAAGTGTCTGTTAAACCTGCGGCTATTCAGCGATGAAAACGGCTGATACCATTGCTATAGCATCAACATACAAGTATCCCCCCTTTCTTCACCTGTGGATAAAGACGCTAACGACATCACTGTCTGGCATTTTTCCATGGAACTTTAACGGAGTCGTTATGCGTAAATTGAACATTGGTGCCCGGGGACATGACCTCAGTGGGCAGACCCCGGCAGAAATGGTGGCCTTTTCCCGTGAACTGGGCATTGACGGCCTGCAGCTGGCAATTCACAAAAGCTGGGAAGAGGCATACAAAGCCCGCGATATTGAGACGATTGTCGGCAATATTAAGCAGATTCAGGAAGCAGGGATATCGGTGTTCCTGCTCGCCAGTTACTTCAACCCGGTCCATTCGAACACCTCATTTTTGGCCAGTGAGATAGAGCGCGCGCGGTTCAATATCGACATGGGTCTGCGCTGCGGTATCGGGCTCATCGGTAGCGAAACGGGCTCTCTGAATGACGATGCATGGACATGGCATCCGGAAAACCACTCAGAACCCGCCTTTCAACACGTACTGGCCAGTTTTCAGCAGTTACAGCCCAATCTGGAACGTGCGCAATGTCGTTTCCTGGTTGAGCCTGTATACGATCATGTCATTTATGATGCCGACAGCCTGATGCGCCTGAATACTCAACTCGGCGAACACTTCTGTGTGACCTTCGATATTGCCAATTTGCTCAATGCTGACAATGCGGCGTCATGGGAGTCTATCTTCGAAGATTTCCTTAACCAGCACGGACCACGCATTCGTCTGTTCCACTTTAAAAATTTCGTCCTCGAAGGGGAGCAAAAAATCCCAGTTCGTCTGAATGAGGGCCTTATTGATTATGAGAAAGTGCTTACGATGCTGGCAAATCACGGACTCACTCAGGTCCCAATCATCGTTGAGGAGTTGCAGGGAGAAGCGCTGAGCGACAGCATAGCTTATCTGCGTCAACTGCAGTTTTGACCAGGCGGTATGCCGTGACGTAGTGGTTTCAGGAACGGAATCGAGTACTGTTGATAGCCATGAACAGTACTCGATTCTCCGGAAGGCGCGGTTGCCATTGTATTCTGGTGTTCCGGGAAGATGGAGTTCATCCGCTCGTTGGACAGAGAGCAGCAGCACTCGTTGCCCCCTGTCCACAAGGGGGCGAGATGACGCAGGCACTAATTCAATGCGACCTTTTTCATCGTACTGAGGAAGTGTTGAATGTTGGGGTTGGTATTTTTTGATCGGTAAATTGCATAGATATAACAATTACAGTGAAAGTCCGAGATGGGCAGAAATGCAATATCCTGTCGATTATTATCAATGACGGTTTTGCCAACTAAGGTAACCCCCAGTCCAGCGGCCACGAAGGATAACGCGGAATGTATTTCTCTGGCTTTGTAGGAAATCACCGGGGACAACCCATTTTGTTTGATTTTTTCAACAACGGTATCTGAGAACTCGCTTTTTTGATTACCCGGAAAAGTAATAAATGGCGAGTTGCAAAAATCTTTCAGAGTTATAAATTTATTCCTTGTAAGATAATGATTTTTTGGTACGGCAGCAAATAACGGATCGATAAGAATCAACTCCCGACAAAAATCATTATCCACCTCCTGTTTTTGCTCCATAGCACGGACGAAACCTAAATCAATAACCTGCTCAGCTAATAACTCATATTGATTTGTGGAGAGTCCTTCCTTTAAATTAATATCAATATGTCCGAAGCTATTAGTAAACTGCTTTATGGTTTCTGGCAAAATATTGAAAATAAGCGAGCGAATTACACCTATGTTTAATGAGGTGGATTCAGAGTTGGTGTAACTACAAATATCATTTTCAAAGGAATCGAAGTTAAATATAATTTCCTGTGACCGTTGGTAGACAAACCGACCAAATTTGGTCAGTGTCATTGGGCGGGTACTTCGATTGAATAACTCATTGTTCATTTCTTTTTCTAAGGCGGCGATTTGCATGCTGATCGTCGTTGCACCAATTTGTAAGTCAGCTGCCGCAGGGTTAATACCGTTTTTTTCCACAACCTTACAGAAGTACCTCAACTGCTTAACATTCATGCAATCCCCCAGCCTGTCACAACAATTCATTGATGCTTAAAAGCTAATTAATACAGAACTTCTTAAGAGCGATAAATTGAATTTTGTTAAAACCATGCCGTTGTACTCATTCTTGACAAAGAATTTGGCTAAATTTAAACAAACTCACTCACCGCTCCGGTATAGCCCACTCACTGACCTCCAGGCATAGCAATATCCGCATTCTCAGCAACAACCAGATTGCTCATTACGTGAGGAAAACCACTCTCCGTTGCTAGTCTCCCGGTACCACTTCATTAATCAATTCAGAAACCTGAGGCCCAACAATGGCCCCCAAGAATGCGGTCTGTGAGCTTGTCGGAGTACAGGGTGCAACAAATAAACGCTGCCAGTCAGTGGTGATCTTTTCGGGAAATTCCCCCATGATTCATAGAAGCCTTTAAGAAACCCGGTATTATCTTCGTTGAATAAATCCATAGAATAGAGAAAGGGTGATATCTTTTTTCCTCTGCTTATCAGGAGAACACTATATTTAAGACATAGCATTCTCCTGGGTAGAAGATGAAATCAACTCATATAAAATCACCCGGCTTACAAAAACACCTGGTTGGATTCCTTACTTATTATAAGCAGAGTTAATAAACTCGCATTTCTTTGACAGAAGAACCTGATCTACCCAGGTGTTGTCTCGCCTACCTTCTTTAATTAATTTAATTAAATCGAACTCTTTCTCACCTTTACTTTTTGCCTTTTCGTAAATCTCTTCCGCATCACCGGGAGAGATTACTACAACACCATCGTCATCTCCAACCAAAATATCGCCGGGATTAACCACGACACCACCCACGCTAATGGGAACATTAATTTCACCGGGACCTTCTTTGAACGGCCCGGCGGGTGTTACGCCAACCGCGTAAACAGGAATATCTAATGTGCTCAGAACCGCGACATCACGAATGGCACCATCAATAATGATACCGGCAAGTTTTTTTTGCTCTGCTGTCCTTATCATTAGCTCGCCCATTATGGCATTGGAAACATCTCCACGGGCATCCACGATAATGACATCCCCTGGTAAAGCCATTTGTAATGCTTTATGCACCATTAGGTTGTCCCCCGCCCGGGTTTTCACCGTAAAGGCAACACCTAAGAGATTATTTTTCCCTATTTTACAGATCCGTGATGCCATAACGCTGGAACGGTTCATACAATCAGCGATATTTGCAACGGGCACCCCGTTAAAATTATTGACGAGGGTTGGATCAGGGCGATTGAATTCAGTAAAGATCCTAAATCCTGTATTACTCATTTCACATCTCCTACGACAGGGTATTAACGGATAGTTAGAAAAGACCGAGCCAACGCCAGTAAGTTAAGGCCATCAGGCTATACACAAAGACGGCAACGGTACAAATTGGAATGCCCACCTTAGGAAAGTCGCTCATTCTCATTTCATTTGTGCCATAGACTAATAAGCTTGAAATAGTGTTAAAAAACAAGAATAAAGGAAATCCACTTATAATCATACCAGCCGGCATTGCCAGGATTATCGGATTGATATGTGCAGCCTCAGCAATACTGATCACAATAGGGATGAGCATAGTGGCCATTTTGGTCGTCCCCATAAAGGGGATGTGCATGTATTGCACAATGAAAATAACAATCAACAGTAAGGCCAGGATTGAGACTTCACCAGAGACATTAATTAACTGGAATAACGATGTCGCTACCCATTTCGCGGCTCCTGTCGAGATTAACAGGTCTGCGATAATGAACCCACCGCCCATGATTAGCATAAACTGGAAAGCCGACGTTTTGGCAGCATCACCCCAGTTGATGACGCCGAAGAGGAACATCAGACAGACACCGATAATCGCCGCGATTGTGGTATCAATGTTAGTAATGCTCCCTGTCATCCACATCAATACGACGAACAGGAATATTAAACAACTCTTCCATTCATCAGATGACATTTTCCCCATGCTGTGCAGTTTTTCTGCAACCAGTTCCTTCCCGCCAGGAATTTCATTAACTTCTGCCTTAAATACAGTTTTAATCAACCACCATGCAAATATGGTAACAATAAGTGCCGGAGGGAATCCGTACATGAACCATTCGGCGTAAGAAATCTTTGTACCGGTCGCTTTAAAGATGAAGTCAGCGGTAACAGGATTCGGTATTGTAGCCGTCAATATACCCGCACTAATAATTGAATTGGTAAAGGCCAGCGTTAACAATAATCCGACGGCAAATTTACTGCGTTCGTCTTTGGGTATTCCGCAATTCTTTTTGAAAATTTCTATAATGCTAATACAGATAGGCAAAAGTGCCGCCGTTCTGGCTGCCGTAGAGGGAATGATGAATGCCAGTGCAATATTTGCGATAGTGATACCTAATGTAATACGTACCGCGGTACAACCTACTTTTGACAACAGCCAATAAATTAACCGCTCAGCAAAGCCACTTTTTGACATTGCAGGTGCCATTAATAGTGCAGAGACAATTAAAAATATTGACGATGTAGAAAAGTTATTTAACGCTTTTGGCACAGTTATTATTTGTAAGCCAACCACCACTGGCACCATAATTAAACTAACAATGGCGAGCGGAACAGGTTCTGTGGCCCACAGAAAAATAATACCGACAAATAGCGCTAAGGCCTTTTGCCCCTCAGGGGTTAACCCTTCCGGGGTGGGTAGGAAACATATAAAAAAAACGATTACCACTGCCATCCCAAAAAAAAGGATGCTCTGTGCTGGAGTTTTTACTTTTTTTTCAGACATAATCTCCCCACTAATTATGGTTAAATGAATTTGCATCCAGCAAAACCACTCGATTATTTTTATGTGGAATTTTTAATATGGTATAAAAATTTAATAATCCATATTTATATCCTTTATGATGCGACTATCGTAATGTCTCCTAATTAATATCGGAAGACAACGAGACAGGATTGAACATAAGCTCAAAAAAAAATGAATCAATACAAATTAGTAAAGATTCATTTATATTTTTCTCGTTAAAACAGCAAATTAGGCATCAACCTGTTATCGGATGACATTCGTTGTTTATGCATATTTGTGACCTCATCATTATTTTTTGAGGTTCTCTGGTCGGTTGGAATCGAGTACGTCTCTGTCAGGCAATGGTTTTGTCAGTGACACGCCATTCGCGTCGTTCGCTTTAGGGATGAAATCCGACCCTAACCTCTAATATGATCCCGTCATAATCGAGGTCAGGGTCGGAACTAAAACGGATCTATTAACAACAGGACTTGTGCTGAGGGAGGATCGTTTAAGTTCAATTGGCTAACAGAATTCTATAACTGCTGATTTATCAAAGGAAAGTTGAGTCTGGAGCGGGTGGTTTCCTCGCCTGGATACTACCCTCCCCCTCTTGTGCAGCATGCCCCTGAATAAGATGGGACGATGCAGGGCTGGTAATGGATTGACAGGCTCTCATCACCGGCTTTATTGGGCACGGATCAGTCGAGTAAACAGCGCCTGGCCCGGATATCGCCATGGCGATAGTCAAATTCGTACCGATACTTTCCGGCGTGATAGATAACGTGCTCAGCGGCGGCGTATTTGAAAGGGCGGGCTATGGTGTGAAGCATCTCACAGCCGCGCTCGAAAAAGGTAAACATAGAAAGCCCCATGCCATGATCGGTATTTTTGATGTAGCTACCATCAATGTCACTGGCATCATAGATCAGCATTTCGACAGGCCAGCCCAGCTCCAGCATGGTCTGCGCCATTTCCACTTTAGCCGCCAGCGGGGCGATATTGCGATCTTCAGCAGAATGAACCATCAGACAGAAGGTCTGATTAGCCCCCTGGCTGACCATCTGCTCCAGTTGTGAACGACTAAAACCCCGGATCAGAAATTCACTCGGACCGAAGTAATGGGGGTGCCCCGCGGTTTTGCGCCAGGGAGAATTTACGCTCATCGCCAGCGTCACCCGTTCGTTGGCCCCGGCGGAGTACTCACATGCCCCTATTTCGCGCCCGAAGACATAGGTAAGGTTAGGCTCAGCCCAGGAGGAGTTATCAAACAGCGCGCGAACCAAGCCTGGCCTGAGTTTATTCACCAATTGTGCAAGATATCCCCCGTAAGACGCGCCCACCAATATGATGTTGTCACGGTTGATCGGATAACGAGTCAGGGCGTCGTTAATGGCAGCCACAATGTCCAGTGCGGCCATGATGCCAAAGTTTTGGTAGGAACCATCCGGTGGCGTCAACGAGGCGGTAAGCGTAAGAGGTGCGTCTGGTTTGAGGGCGCAAACAGCCTTTAACACCTGTTCATCTGTGCCATAACGGGCAATTTTGAGCGGTAAATGAGCTTCGAGTTGACGACGGTCTTCAGGTTCAAACGTGACTTTGGCTCCGACCTGAGGACGTGAACGCATGCAAAAATATTCGATGCTCAGAGCCGCACAGCCGTGACGCCCGGCAACCTTTTCGCAGAAGGCCTGGGTATACCCACCAAGATCAGCACCAAAACCAGGTAAATAGACGACGAGCCCATTACTTCCCCGTTCGGGTTGGTAGATTCGATAAGGCACAGCGCGCTGGGGGCTCAGACCTAGCTCAAAATCGGGATAACCAGCAATGGTATGGTCAACGATAGTCATGATGATGTGCCACTCCTGCATCAGGGAAATCGTAACGTACTCAGCAAATTTGTGATTAGAGCATTATTCGGTTGATGAGGGACGACCCTCGCGGCATCCATGAGGGACACACTGGCACAATCGCTCAATCCTTCTTCCACCATCGACCTGTAAGGTGCCAGTTCCTTATCCTTAAAGGCGACCTCATTCTCCCCTGACTTAAATCCGGCAGTCTGATTATTCTGTGGCTGGGTCTGGTTGACCGCTGCACGCTATTTAATAACGGCGATGAGAAGGAAGTGAAACGGTCAGGAGGCTTAAAGCCGTGTTACTCAAGGACGCAGCGCGTCATTTCTGACAGAGTCGTATATTCGCCCAGAGACAGGGGCTTTCCGCTTCTGACCTAAACTAATAACCGGGCTGATTAAAATTGCAATGAACTAATATCACATTTAACCATGGTTATAATAGGGCCTTTCGGTTAGTCTGGTTTCTTAAACAGATAAGCCGGACCTCTTTACCGTGGATATCAGCCTTCTCCTGAAAACAATCGTTGCCGCGATCCTTGTTCTGTGGGCCGTTGATGCTCTAAGGACAAAGCGAAAAAAAGAGCATAGCGACCCTGCTATTGCAGAGGCTGATGCCAGAGAACGGCATCAATGGCGCTATGTCCGATGGGGGTTCCGGGTAATACAAATCGCATGTTCAATGTATTTCGTCCTGTCAGCAATTAAGTTCATACTGACATAGCTACGGAATACTGAGTTATTCGAAGATGAGATATTCTGATAATTAACCTCACCCTGCAATCTAACGGCATTTAATGCTCGCCACATAATATCATTCAAAAATCGCAACTACAGCCGCCCTTGAAACATCGAATGTAGTGATGTGATGGACGCCCTTTCCTGTATGTGGTCAGTCAGATTTCGGCACTGTTCAATCTAATATGACTTCATCATCAGTCCGCAATCGCTGTTTCATGCAGATAATGCCAGCAGGGTTGCTCATTCTGGATATCAATCACAGCAACCGACCAGCGAGAGTGCACATTGCCCTCATTGCGATGAGTTTCACGGTAACGGCAAATGACTGAAGACGCCGACAACTGCAGGGTTTCAAAGCTATCAATATCAATGTGCAGGTTCGGGCGACCACCGATGTTATTGCGAAACAGTTTTTCCACCTCCGCAAAACCAATACTCTGTCCTTTCATGGTCACCATTTTGAACGACGGGCTGAAACTGCCGAGCAGGCGATTCAATGCGGCGGGATAATCAGAACGCCCCGCGAACACCTCTTCAATCCATCGATGCAGATCTACTACGCTTTGATGTGCAATTAATTCTCTTTTTGATTGCATAACGACTCCGGTTGTTTATTGAGTGACATAAGAGTAAGCAGGGGCAGCAGGCCAAGCAGCGCAGCAATAAGGAAGGCCGTGTGATAAGCAGATGTTGTCGTGGTGTGTTGCTGCAACAGATTAAACAGCAGTGTAAAAAGCGCAGCACCAACGCTAAATGACATCTGCCGGTTGAGGTTCCAGACCGTGCTGGCCCGGGACAAATGTTCGCCAGTGAAGTCGATCATCGCGGTAGTTTGTGCGGTATTTGCGCCAATACCGCCACCTATACCCATTAGCAAATATGCCAGTACCAGCACAGGCAACCCGTAGTCGGCACCCACCAGCGACAATAGCGCAATACCCGCCGCATGGCAGATCAAACCAGGGAGAAAGAGTTTTGCCGCACCAACACGGTTATAGAAACGACCACAGACGCTCATAGCACAGAACGATCCGGCTGCGTACAACACCATCAGTAGCCCGGTTTCACTGGCCCCCCACCCCATCACCTGTTGTAGAAAGAAGATGTTAAGCAGGTTCACACCCGTAAAAATGCCCGGCACGGCGTAATACACCAGCACAGAGAAGCGCATTCGCGGATTGCTCAACACACTGAGATCCACAATAGCATCAGGCTGTCGACGATAATGGCGCACATACAGCGCGGCAAAAATGACGCCCACTATCACCAACCCCAGCGGCAACGCCGGATTTGTCGCATCTGCATAAAGCGACATCCCCATCAACAAAGCCGCCAAAGCAAGGCTTACCAGCGCCAGACCGGCAAGATCCGGGCGTTGGGCTGTGGTTTTCTCAGCTTTAATCCACCACCATGCCAGAGCAGCAGTGAGCAGGCTGAACGGAATATTACACAGGAATACCCAGCGCCAGGAGAAGTGATCAACAATCGCGCCGCCTGCCGCAGGTGAGATCGCGGGTGCGATCAGTGCGACGGCCATAATCAGCGTTGAGATCCTGGCCCGCTCGTTTTTTTGAAACAAACCAAATGTCAGCGCCTGACCGACCGGAATCAATAATCCTCCGCCTGCACCTTGTAAAAAGCGAAATATAATCAACCCGTTAAAGTCGGTTGATAATCCGGCGCACAACGCCCCCACAGTAAATACCGCCATTGAGGCCATCATGGTCATCCGCACCCCTATATGGCTGGCGATCCAGATACTTAATGGGATTATCAGGGTCAGACCTAAAATATAGCTGTTGGCAACCCACGCCACGCTGGATTCAGAGACATGCAACTGACGGGAAATATCCGGCAAGGCGATTGCTGACATAAAAATATTTATGCAATCGATGAAAAAACCGGCTAAAAATAGCGTCGCAACGCGATAACGATATGTCATTTTGACCTCCGCTGCGCAGTCTAGACTGGCTTGACCAGCGGCGTCGATTAAACTAGATTAAACACGTTATTTACTAAAATTTAACGCTTAATGTTTAATCACCTTAATCGAATTCAAACTTTCATCTCCGTTGTAGATTGTGGCTCCTTTACCAAAGCCGCAGAGCGCCTGTTCATCAGCAAGGCAATGGCCAGTATCCATGTGAAATCGCTTGAAGAAGTGCTGAATGTGCCATTGCTCATCCGCAATACGCGCGGCATTTCGCTGACAGAAGCAGGAGAAGTGCTGTACAACGATTTTCGCGAGATCTTCGTCAACATCCAGACTTCCTTGGAAAATATATCCGACAGCCATCGTTCGCTCTCAGGTACGCTAAGTGTTACTTCAACAACTGAATTTGGTGAGTATTATTTGTTGCCGATGATAAGTCAGTTTTGCCAGCTTAATCCGAATTTAAATATTAATTATTATGCCGACTCTTCAATGAATGATTTAGTGACTGAGCGGCTTGATCTGGCAATTCGACTGGGCTCTTTACGCGATTCTTCATTGAAAAGCCGAAAACTGGCAAGTTACCCGATTGTTCTGGTCGCCTCTGCCTGCTGGCTTGAAAATAATCCCCTCAGTTCACCAGAAGATATGAATACCGCGCCGTGGATCGCCAACAGCAATTTACAGGCCCCGACACAATGGACGCTGACAGATGAAAAAGGGCAACCGTTTGATGTCCGCGCAGTTGCCAGATTCCACTCAAATACCTCAACAGCTATTAAATCTATGGCCTGCGCCGGACTCGGTATCGCCGTATTACCCGAATGGCTAGTCAGAGCTGAAATCGCCAGCGGCAAACTGGTACAACTCTTTCCCGATTATAAACTGCCGGTACAAGACATCACTATTGTCTACGCTGGAGACCATCGGATCAGCCTTAAATGCCGCAAGTTTATTGATTACCTGGTACAGAATTTGGAGTTATAAGACTGGGTATGCCGGAAGATCTCGAAATGTGAATGGTACGATTATGCGGGATGGTTACAGTCAAGTTTACGTATCCGGGTCTGCGGGAGTAATTAACCGTAAAGCGCTGTGTAAGGAGTTGAGGATCTGTAACACTGATCTGTGTCGCCTGGAAGTGCAACACTGTTTTGAGTATGCTTTGAGTGTACCACTGGCAAAAAAGCGAACGCTGCGCTAACTGACTGTGTTTTAAAAAGGCTGACCTTAACGGGTTGGCTTTTTTTATTGCCTACAGATTACCAGTTATGAGATATTTTACTTTCCAAACAAGGTGAAAATGTTCACTGCAATATTCATCACATTATTCTTTTAATTTTATAACTTTAGAATCTAATAAGACTTTTTTGTAAATAGCAACAAATTGGCTAACTGTTCCAAGATTTGGTGATAATGGATCATTTGTTAGGAGCGCTGCTAAAGACCATAACAAGGCTTCATAGGCACTATAACAAGTAGATGTCATCTCCTCATAATCAACCATATAATTGACAGGCATCGCATCCCCAGCATAAAGAAGGGTGTTTCTAAATTCGGCACGTTCTTTAATAAATTGTTTTATTGTCATGCCGTATTTTATTTTCACTTTATCTTCTAATTCTGAATACAATGAATCAACTACTTCATTTTCACCCACATCATCGCCCATAGTGATAAATACAGACAATGGATTTAATGCAAAAATCACTTCTGAGAATGGCAATTGGAACATGAGAACAATTTTACCATCATCATATTTAGGACAAACCTTTAGATCTTGCTCATTTAGACTAGGTATTGGCAAGGCACAATGCCAAAGGATATTCTTCATAAGAAGAAGTACTGGAACAAACATCAACTTAACTTGGTGATTTTTATAACTTTTGACCAATTCAGTATGCTGAGGCATTTTCTCTTTATTGAGTTTCAGCCATTCAAATATTGCAACAACTAACTCCTCTTCTGCTGCAATAAGTCTGATCGAGGCCATCTCAGCATCAATATCTTTTAGTTTTTTTGCCCTCTCTACGTGCATGATTGCATTCACGACGCGTGATAAAACTTTTGTTGGGGCTTTGTCGAAAATTAGATCTACAATCTCTTCACCCACTAACTCATTGAATGAAACAGGTTGAATTTCTGTATATGACATTGAGTGAACCCTTGTTAGCAGATTCAATACTAGGATTAGCCTTAGGTTATCTGGTGTGTGTTGTAGAAACAATACCCTGATTTCAGACAATGGCGACCATAAAGCCCCGTTAGTGGTACAAGCAACAAGCGGAGCGTAGCGACTTCATCACTTCCAGAGTAACTATCCGTGACAACTAACAGTGTACCTTGTGCTGGTAAATCGTCGTTCATTGGTCGAACGTTCACGATAACTTATGTTAAGTAAGCTGTTGAAAGAAAAACGAGTTTAACGAAGGTTTGCCACAAGGGGGAGATGATGGAGCGGGCGAAGGGAATCGAACCCTCGTATAGAGCTTGGGAAGCTCTCGTTCTACCATTGAACTACGCCCGCTTTGAATTGCGTAAGGCATTATAAACCTTACGCTCTTGTTAGCAAGGGACTCGCACACTGACTGGCGATTAATTCGCCGTCAGCATTTTGGTTTACTCCCTTGCGGCGGTAAATATCGCAGAGGATCGATCGCCGTAGCGCGATAGCGGATCTGGAAATGCAGCCGCACGGAAGCGGCGTCAGAGCTCCCCATTGTGGCAATTTTCTGCCCGGCTTTCACGCTTTGCCCGTTATTCACCAGCATCGTGTCGTTATGCGCGTACGCAGTGATGTATTCCTCATTGTGTTTAATCATGATGAGGTTGCCGTAGCCACGCAATTGGTTGCCGACATACACCACCTTCCCTGCGCCCGCCGCATAGATCGGGGTTCCAGACGCGGCGGAAATATCAATCCCTTTATTACCGCCATCCGCTGTCGAATACCGCAGAATAACTTTACCGTTGGCAGGCCATACCCAGCAACGTTGCCCCACCGGAGGCCAGGAAGACTGCGGCACTGCAGAAGACGGTGTAACAGCAGCCGTTTTTGTCGAGGATTTCGTTGTCTTTTTGCTGGATGCAGTACTGGTTTTGGCTCCGCCGCTGACTTTCAGTTTTTGCCCGACTTCAATGGTATAAGGCGGCGAAATTCCGTTAAGACGCGCGATTTCTTTAACGCTGGTTCCCGTCACACGCGAAATGCGATAGAGCGTATCCCCGCGCTTCACAGTATAAACAGAACCAGAATAGCTGCCTGCATCAGAGGATTGATCGCTGGAGCAACCGGCTAATAGCAGCCCCGCGCACAGTAACATCGCAATACTCAGGCTATTTTTGTTCAGGCATCCCGCACTCAAAACCATTCCTCGCAATATTTCCAGACACCCTATAATAACAGCCAGAAGCCGGATGCCCAATGTATTGCGTCCGGAAAGGCTCGCCATGAGCGGTATCACGACGTGACGCCCGTGTATCACAATGATTTGATTAAACTCATAATGATAAGTGGAGTAGACAGAATTCTGCGGTTATTACCATCATGGCAGCGTTATATTTTTAACATCATCACACTTCCCTGACATCCTGCCGCCAATTTGGGCTTCTGGCGTAATTCTTGCCTAATTTGACGAATACATGGCCTTAAGAACCAAATGTTCAAATCAAGGGGACGTCTATGGAAGCGCGGGAAGCAACCGCAACCGGGGAATCATGCATGCGCGTGGATGCCATTGCGAAAGTCACCGGGCGGGCTCGATACACTGATGATTATGTTATGGCGGGCATGTGCTACGCGAAATACGTTCGTAGCCCTATTGCCCATGGTTATGCCGCTAGCATCAACTGTGACCAGGCCAAAAATTTGCCTGGGGTGCTGGCCGTCTTTACCTGGGAGGATGTGCCTGATATTCCGTTTGCGACAGCAGGTCATGCCTGGAGCCTGGATGACAAGAAACGTGATGTTGCCGACCGTTATC
Source organism: Citrobacter sp. R56 (assembly GCF_016811995.1). GTDB lineage: Bacteria > Pseudomonadota > Gammaproteobacteria > Enterobacterales > Enterobacteriaceae > Citrobacter_D > Citrobacter_D enshiensis. Next base: position 821,538 of record NZ_CP069159.1, on the reverse strand, counting down.
TGCTGACCCGCCACGTCCGCCATCACGGGGATGCTGTCGCTATCGTTGTGGCAAGAGATGAATTAACCGCAGAAAAAGCGGCGCTGCTGGTCAGTGTCGAATGGCAATCGTTACCTGTGATTACCACGCCGGAAGCGGCTCTGGCGCCTGACGCCGTCGAGATCCATGCCGGTGGAAATCTGCTTAAACAGAGCGAAATGACGACCGGTAATGTACAGCAAGCGATTGATGCGGCGGACTATAAGATTCAGGGCCGCTATCAGACTCCCGTCATTCAGCATTGCCATATGGAAAGCGTGACCTCTTTTGCCTGGATGGAAGAGGATTCCCGAATTTCGATCGTCTCCAGCACGCAGATCCCCCATATTGTGCGTCGGGTAGTTGGTCAGGCGCTTGGTATTCCGTGGTCGTGCGTTCGTGTTATCAAACCGTATGTCGGCGGTGGTTTTGGCAACAAGCAAGATGTGTTGGAAGAACCGATGGCAGCATTTCTGACCAGCAAACTCGGCGGCATTCCAGTGAAAGTGTCTCTCAGCCGCGAAGAGTGTTTCCTCGCTTCGCGCACCCGCCATGCGTTTACAATTAGCGGGCAACTGGGCATTAACCGTGACGGCACGCTGAAAGGCTACAGTCTTGATGTCCTGTCAAATACCGGTGCTTACGCCTCGCACGGCCACTCCATCGCTTCTGCCGGTGGTAATAAGGTCGCGTATCTTTATCCTCGCAGCGCTTACGCTTACCGCTCCACGACGTGCTACACCAATCTCCCCTCCGCAGGCGCGATGCGCGGATATGGCGCGCCACAGGTGGTATTCGCCGTAGAATCCATGTTGGATGACGCCGCCGCCGCATTAGGCATCGATCCGGTGGATATCCGTTTACGTAATGCTGCCCGAGAGGGAGATTCGAATCCAATAACGGGGAAACGCATCTACAGTGCAGGACTCCCGGAATGTCTGGAAAAAGGCCGCGAACTGTTCGAGTGGGATACGCGCCACGCTGAATGCCAGAACCACCCGCAGGGTAATATCCGTCGGGGGATTGGCGTCGCCTGCTTTAGTTATACATCCAACACCTGGCCTGTGGGGGTCGAGATCTCCGGAGCCCGTCTGTTGATGAATCAGGACGGAACGATCAACGTTCAGAGCGGCGCTACCGAAATTGGTCAGGGGGCCGATACCGTGTTCTCGCAGATGGTGGCTGAAACCGTCGGCGTACCGGTCAGCGATGTGCACGTCATTTCAACACAGGACACCGATATTACGCCGTTCGACCCAGGCGCATTCGCCTCTCGCCAGAGTTATGTTGCCGCTCCGGCACTGCGCAAAGCGGCATTGCAGTTGCGGGAAAAGATCCTGGCGCATGCCGCTGAAATAGTACACCAGTCAGCCATGAGTCTGACGCTGACGGGAGGCAATATCGTCCTCACCGATCGTCCTGACGATCCGTTACTGTCCTTAAAAGAGCTGGCCATGGATTCGTTTTATCATCCGGAGCGCGGCGGTCAGCTGTCAGCTGAATGCTCGGTAAAGACAACCTCGAATCCGCCCGCGTTTGGCTGCACGTTTGTCGATCTGACGGTCGATATCGCGTTGTGCAAGGTCACCATTAACCGAATCCTTAACGTCCACGATTCCGGGCACATCCTGAACCCGTTGCTGGCGAAAGGTCAGGTCCACGGCGGCATGGGGATGGGCATTGGCTGGTCGCTGTTTGAAGAGATGATCATCGATGCAGACAGCGGCATTGTGCGTAATCCCAACCTTCTGGATTACAAAATGCCCACCATGCCCGACCTCCCGCAACTGGAAAGCGCCTTTGTCGAAACGCAGGAGCCGCAATCCGCTTACGGACATAAATCACTGGGTGAGCCCCCCATCATTCCCGTCGCAGCGGCCATTCGCAATGCAGTAAGAATGGCAACAGGCGTAGCCATAGATACGCTGCCCCTGACGCCGAAACGTCTGTTTGAGGAGTTCCATCTGGCAGGTTTGATTTGAGGATATCACCATGTTTGATTTTGCTTCTTACCACCGCGCTTCGGCTATTTCCGATGCCATCAGCCTGCTGACAAACTATCCGCAAGCGAAGCTGCTGGCAGGTGGGACCGACGTGCTCATTCAACTTCATCATCACAATGACCGCTATCGCCATATTGTCGATATTCACAATCTGGCGGAGCTGAAAGGGATTACGCTTACCGATGATGGTGAACTGCGAATAGGCTCCGCCACCACCTTTAACGAACTGATTGAACACCCTTTAACGCAACATCATCTCCCTGCGTTGTGCGCCGCAGCCGCCTCCATCGCCGGACCGCAAATCCGTAACGTCGCCACCTACGGCGGCAATATATGCAACGGCGCGACCAGCGCAGATTCTGCGACGCCAACCTTAATCTATAACGCCACACTTGAGATTCACTCACCAAAAGGGGTGCGTTTCGCCGCGATTAACGGTTTTCACACCGGTCCTGGCAAGGTTTCTCTTGAGCATGATGAAATTCTGGTCGCCTTCCACTTCCCACCGCAGCCTGTAACCCATAGCGGCAGCGCGCATTTTAAATATGCAATGCGTGACGCCATGGATATATCCACGATCGGTTGTGCAGCCTTCTGTCGACTGGATAACAGTAATTTCAGTGAGTTAAGGCTGGCTTTTGGCGTCGCTGCACCAACGCCAATCCGCTGTCAGCATGCCGAACAGACCGCGCAAAATGCACCATTAACCCAGCAAACGCTGGACGCCATCAGCGAAGCCGTCATCCAGGACGTCGCTCCGCGCTCTTCCTGGCGTGCCAGTAAGGAGTTTCGTCTACATCTCATCCAGACAATGACGAAAAAAGTGATCAGTGAAGCCGTCGTCGCGGCGGGGGGAGTACTGCAATGAACCACACCGACAGAATCGCGATGGAATGCGAAATCAATGGCATCCCCTTTCAGCTAAGCATCATGCCGGGGATGCCGCTCTCCGAACTGTTACGCGAACAGGGGTTGCTCAGCGTGAAGCAAGGGTGCTGTGTAGGTGAATGCGGCGCCTGTACCGTACTGGTCGACGGAACGGCCATCGACAGCTGTCTGTATCTGGCCGCATGGGCGGAAGGAAAGCATATCCGCACTCTGGAAGGCGAATCGGTTGGTGGCCAGCTTTCCCACGTTCAAATGGCTTACGCGAAATCCGGCGCCGTACAGTGCGGCTTTTGCACGCCAGGTTTGATCATGGCAACAACCGCGATGCTGGCTAAACCGCGTAATCAGCCGCTAACCATTCTTGAGATCCGCCGCGGCCTGGCTGGGAATCTGTGTCGTTGCACCGGTTATCAGATGATCGTCGATACCGTGCAACGCTGTGAAGAGCAGAAATAATCTACTATCCGGCCTGAGTGCAGGCCGGATAGTAAAAGATTTATACGTTCAACAGCTCATACTTTTTGATCTTGCGATACAGCGTGGCGATACCGATGCCGAGCTCATCTGCCACCTGTTTCTTATTCGAGTGTCGGGACAGCGCTTCACGGATCATCTGTTTTTCCATCTCCTCCAGTGCAGTACCTCCGACATCATCAGACAGCAGATGCGTGGCGCTGGTGGCAACCCCCTCTGAGTCCGGCGTTTTGCCATTGCTGGTAAGATTCGGCGGTAAAAGCGTACTGTCTATCACTTCGCCAGAGGGAACAACGTTAACCAGATACTCCATTAAATTACTCAACTCGCGCAGGTTGCCCGGCCAACGATGGTGCCTGAGCAGAGCCACAACATCCGGTGCGATACCCGGATAAACCAGCCCCAAACGGCGAGTATGCAGATGCAGGAAGTAATGCACCAGCAGTTCGATGTCTTCCTGGCGTTCGCGCAGAGGCGGTAATGTGAGCGGAATGACGTTCAGGCGGTAGAAAAGGTCTTCGCGGAATTTTCCCTCGGCAATGAACTGCCCAAGGTTCTGGTTAGTAGCCGAGATAATGCGGATATCAACCTGCACCGGGCTACTGGCACCGATGGGCAAAACCTCCCTCGCCTCAATGGCCCTTAGCAATTTTGCCTGCAACATTAACGGCATATCGCCAATCTCATCAAGAAACAGCGTTCCGGTATTAGCCGCCTGAATCAAGCCCGTTTTTCCGTTAGCAGACGCACCGGTAAACGCGCCTTTCACATAACCAAACAGTTCACTTTCCAGTAACTGCTCCGGAATAGCAGCACAGTTAATGGCGATAAAGGGTTTATTTCGTCGCTCACTCAGTTTGTGGATAGCCCGGGCAACAACCTCTTTTCCTGTGCCGCTTTCCCCCACAATCATAATGCTGGAAGGACTGGGGGCGATGCGGCCAATCAAACGCTTAAGCTGGCGCATAACCCGACATTCGCCAACCAGTTGCTCAATATGCGGTTCGTCCGGAGCAATCGCCACGGACGAACTGGTATGCGACTGGTGGAATGCCATCAGGAATAATTGCCGCCCCTGAACGCTATGTAACTGACCGATGATCAGCTCGCTTTTATCATCCCATGAGACAATATGTTGCATATGTCCATGGGTGAAATTACTTTCAAACGTTAACGGCCTGAACCTGACTGATTTGCCAACCATATTATTCTGTACAACGCCGAGTATTTTCAGCGCCGTTTGATTAGCAAACTGCACACGGTTATCTTCATCAATAACCAACACGCCCTGATCCATATTCTCAATCATCGTAGAGAATATTTTACTGATACTGTCACTCCCTCCCTGATCCTCCAGAAGTTTCGAAACGAAGATCGTGGATATATGGCGAACGTAATCTGAAAATTCCCGTAGGTTGTCATTGATATGTTCTTGCTGCTCATGCGTTACGGCAATCAGGCTTATCACTCCCACACATCGCTCCTGTAAAATAACCGGGGTTCCCAGGAAGGCCTTCTCACGGCAATTTTCTTTGCTGTCGCACCCTTCGCACAGCGGATCAAATCGGGAATGTGTGACGACTTTTTCTTTTTTTGTTTCCAGAACATAGCTCAGCAGTCTGGAATTGCCGCTCAATTGACGGCCGAGAAATTTTCCATAAGCGCCAGTACCTGCGACGCGGCACAGGTTCTCATCAACGATCTCAACCTCAAGTTGCAAAACGCTGGCAAGCATTCTGGCGAAACGCTGAATTGTCGGTTGAATATGCATCAAAACGGACTGCGTAGTTGCAAGCACCATGTTTTACCTTCCGAATCGCTTAAATGACTGATCATTTAGGACATTTATGGTTCGTAAAATATAATGATATTAACTCAGACAGAATTTACTTTGATAGAAACACGGGCTGTTTATCATTTTCTAATGAAATTATGGAAGAGAAATCACATTTCCATATCAATATGAGAATTACCAGCATTAGTTTATCAAACTGACGAGTCGTAACGTACGTACCAACATTAATTTTTACGACGACCCACAGTGACGAACGCAATATTTAAAAGCCAAACGTTTTCGTTTATTCATTCCTTTATGATGCGCCAGCATAATTTGTGATCAAGAGCACATACAGCCTGACAAAATACCCTTCCGCCGTGATTTATATAATTCTGGCACACTTATTGTTAGTCCCAGGTATGGCTGTGATAACCCCAATCAGGAGGCTTAGTCACAGTGAAACAAAATAAACCGTTTTTTGCCTGTCATTCCACTACCGGGACCTTACGATGAAAACTGTTAATGAGCTGATAAAGGATATCAATTCGCTGACCTCACACCTTCATGAGAAGGACTTTTTGTTAACGTGGGAGCAGACGCCGGACGAACTAAAACAAGTACTGGATGTTGCTGCGGCGCTGAAAATACTGCGTGCCGAGAATATCGCGACGAAAGTCTTCAATAGTGGATTAGGTATCTCTGTTTTCCGCGATAACTCCACCCGTACTCGCTTCTCTTATGCCTCCGCCCTCAACCTGCTCGGTCTGGCTCAGCAGGATCTCGACGAAGGAAAATCACAAATCGCTCACGGTGAAACCGTGCGTGAAACGGCCAACATGATCTCTTTCTGTGCCGATGCTATCGGCATTCGCGACGACATGTATCTTGGCGCAGGCAACGCCTATATGCGCGAAGTCGGCGCCGCACTTGATGACGGTTACAAACAGGGCGTCCTGCCGCAGCGTCCAGCGCTGGTCAACTTACAGTGTGACATCGACCACCCGACCCAGGCGATGGCCGACCTTGCCTGGCTGCGCGAACACTTTGGCTCGCTGGAAAACCTGAAAGGCAAAAAAATTGCCATGACCTGGGCTTACTCACCCAGCTACGGTAAACCCCTTTCCGTACCGCAGGGCATTATCGGTCTGATGACCCGCTTCGGCATGGACGTCACGCTGGCGCACCCTGAAGGCTATGACCTGATCCCAGATGTTATCGAAGTCGCGAAAAACAACGCCAATGCCTCAGGCGGCAGTTTCCGTCAGGTCACCAGTATGGAAGAGGCATTCAAGGACGCCGACATCGTTTATCCGAAGTCATGGGCCCCGTACAAAGTGATGGAAAAACGCACGGAACTTCTGCGCGCTGACGATCACGCAGCCCTGAAAGATCTGGAAAAACAGTGTCTGGAACAGAACGCGAAGCATAAAGACTGGCACTGCACTGAAGAGATGATGAAGCTCACCCGCGATGGTGAGGCACTTTACATGCACTGCCTGCCAGCAGATATCAGCGGAGTCTCCTGTAAAGAGGGGGAGGTCACCGAGGAAGTGTTCGAAAAATACCGCATTGCCACCTACAAAGAAGCCAGTTGGAAACCGTACATCATCGCCGCGATGATCCTGTCCCGTAAATATCCAAAACCAGGCGCATTGCTTGAGCAATTGCTGAAAGAAGCACAAGTACGCATGAAATAAAATCCCGAGCCGACCTGCCGGTCGGCTCTCCATTCCTGGAGGCCAAAAGGATAGGATATGTCCGTGTTCTCATTGAAGATCGATATTGCCGATAACCATTTTTATACTGGCGAAACGTCACCGCTCTTTTCGCAGAAACAAGCCAGAGTGGCACGCCAGTTCCACCAGAAAATCGCAGGATATCATCCGACGCCGCTCCGCGCGCTGGACTGCCTTGCCAACCTCTTTGGCGTGAAAAAAATCCTCGTCAAAGATGAATCACAACGTTTTGGACTTAACGCATTCAAGATGCTCGGTGGTGCCTACGCCATCGCCCGACTGCTCTGCGAAAAATATCATCTTGATATAGAGACGCTGTCCTTCGAGCAGCTCAAAAAAACCATTGGCGAAAAAATGACGTTCGCCACAACCACTGACGGTAACCATGGTCGTGGCATCGCATGGGCAGCCCAGCAGCTCGGGCAAAATGCGGTTATTTACATGCCTAAGGGCTCAGCCCAGGAACGGGTTGATGCCATTCTCAACCTCGGGGCAGAGTGTATTGTCACCGACATGAACTATGACGATACCGTTCGCCTGACCCTGCAGCATGCCCAACAAAATGGCTGGGAAGTGGTACAGGATACCGCCTGGGAAGGCTACACCAAAACCCCCACCTGGATTATGCAGGGCTACGCCACTCTGGCTGATGAAGCAGTGGAGCAGATGCGTGAAATGGGCGTCACGCCTACCCACGTTCTGCTGCAAGCTGGCGTTGGCGCAATGGCGGGCGGCGTACTGGGCTACCTGGTGGATGTCTACACTCCGCAACAGCTACGCAGCATCATCGTCGAGCCGGATAAAGCCGACTGCATTTATCGTTCAGGCGTAAAAGGCGACATCGTTAATGTCGGCGGCGATATGGCCACCATCATGGCCGGTCTGGCCTGTGGTGAACCGAACCCGCTCGGCTGGGAAATTTTGCGTAACTGCTCAACACAATTTATCTCCTGCCAGGACAGCGTTGCCGCGCTGGGGATGCGCGTGTTGGGCAATCCATTGGGCAACGATCCGCGAGTCATCTCTGGCGAGTCAGGCGCTGTTGGCTTAGGCGTTCTGGCGGCGGTTCACCACCACCCGTTGCGTCAGACCTTGATGGAAAAATTGGCGTTGAATAAAGACTCCGTCGTGCTGGTTATCAGTACTGAAGGCGATACCGATGTGAAGCACTATCGTGAAGTCGTCTGGGAAGGCAAACATCCGGTCGCACCGTAATCACCCTATTGGAACAGACTCCGTAGGAGATACGGGGTTAAATACTGGAGAAAAATAATGGCTAAGCACATTCCATTCAAATTGATTCTGGAAAAAGCAAAAGACTACCAGGCCGATATGACGCGCTTCCTGCGCGATATGGTCGCCATCCCCAGCGAAAGCTGTGATGAAAAACGCGTCATACATCGTATTAAAGAAGAGATGGAAAAAGTCGGCTTCGATAAAGTAGAAATCGATCCGATGGGCAACATCCTCGGCTATATCGGTCACGGCCCACGCCTGGTCGCCATGGACGCCCACATTGATACCGTAGGTATCGGTAATATCAAAAACTGGGAATTTGATCCCTATAAAGGGATGGAAACCGATGAACTGATCGGCGGGCGCGGCACTTCCGATCAGGAAGGCGGTATGGCGTCAATGGTTTACGCTGGCAAGATCATTAAAGATCTCGGTCTGGAAGATGAATACACGCTGCTTGTCACCGGTACGGTGCAAGAAGAAGACTGCGATGGCCTGTGCTGGCAGTACATCATCGAGCAGTCAGGCATCCGTCCGGAATTCGTCGTGAGTACCGAACCTACCGATTGCCAGGTGTATCGCGGACAACGCGGCCGTATGGAAATTCGCATCGATGTGCAGGGTGTCAGTTGCCACGGTTCGGCGCCGGAACGCGGAGATAACGCCATCTTCAAAATGGGCCCGATCCTCAACGAATTGCAGGAACTCTCACAACATCTGGGCTATGACGAATTCCTCGGTAAAGGCACGCTGACCGTTTCTGAAATCTTCTTCACGTCACCCAGTCGCTGTGCCGTTGCAGACAGCTGCGCTGTTTCTATCGACCGCCGCCTGACCTGGGGTGAAACCTGGGAAGGTGCGCTGGATGAAATCCGTGCCCTGCCTGCGGTCAAGAGCGCAAACGCCGTGGTCTCCATGTACAACTACGACCGTCCATCCTGGACCGGGCTGGTTTACCCGACCGAATGCTACTTCCCGACCTGGAAAGTAGAAGAAGATCATTTCACTGTTAAAGCGCTTGTCAGCGCCTATGAAGGGCTGTTTGGTAAAACGCCGGTCGTTGATAAATGGACCTTCTCTACCAACGGTGTCTCGATCATGGGACGTCACGGAATCCCGGTCATCGGCTTTGGACCAGGCAAAGAACCAGAAGCGCATGCGCCGAACGAGAAAACCTGGAAATCTCATCTGGTCACCTGCGCGGCAATGTACGCCGCTATTCCACTGAGCTGGCTGGCAACACAGTAATTTTTCTTCAGGCGTCTCCCTCCGGCTCGCCGGGGGGAACATGGAGTCTGCTATGCGCGTATTAATCAAAAATGGCACTGTCGTTAACGCTGACGGACAAGCAAAACAAGACTTACTGATTGAGAACGGCATCGTACGCCAACTGGACACAGAAATTACGCCACAGCTCCCCTGTGAAGTTATTGACGCGGCTGGCTGTTACGTTTTCCCCGGTGGCGTGGATGTACATACACATTTCAATATTGACGTAGGACTCGCCCGTAGCTGTGATGATTTTTTTACCGGTACCCGCGCGGCGGCGTGTGGCGGTACAACAACCATTATCGACCATATGGGATTTGGGCCGACAGAATGCCGGTTGCGTCATCAACTGGAGGTTTATCACGGTTATGCCGCGCACAAAGCGGTGATCGATTACAGCTTCCACGGCGTCATTCAGCATATCAATCACGCCATCCTCGATGAGATCCCGATGATGTTGGATGAGGGGATCAGCAGTTTCAAACTGTATCTGACCTATCAGTACAAACTCAACGATGACGAAACGCTGCAGGCACTGCGCCGTTTGCATGAGTCCGGCGCACTGACCACCGTACATCCGGAAAATGACGCCGCTATCGCCAGTAAACGCGCTGAATTTATCGCAGCAGGGTTAACGTCCCCACGCTATCACGCGCTGAGTAGACCGCTGGAGTGTGAAGCTGAAGCTATCGCCAGGATGATCAATCTTGCGCAGCTCGCCGGCAACGCACCGCTGTATATCGTCCACTTATCCAACGGATTAGGGCTGGACTATTTACGCCTGGCCAGAGCCAACCATCAACCTGTGTGGGTAGAGACTTGTCCGCAGTATCTCCTGCTCGATGAGCGTCGTTATGACGCAGAAGACGGCTTGAAATTCATACTCAGCCCACCGTTACGCAATGTCCGCGAGCAGGACAAACTCTGGTGCGGCATCAGCGACGGCGCGGTCGATGTGGTAGCAACCGATCACTGTACATTTTCGATGGCGCAGCGCCAGCAGATCTCCGGCGGAGATTTCAGCCGTTGCCCCAATGGGTTACCCGGTGTGGAAAACCGTATGCAGCTCCTCTTCTCCCACGGCGTAATGAGCGGACGCATTACGCCAGAGCGCTTTGTCGATTTAACCAGCGCAATGCCCGCCAGACTGTTCGGTCTGTGGCCGCAAAAAGGGCGGCTGGCGCCAGGTTCTGATGGCGATGTGGTCATTATCGATCCGCGGCAACGCCAGGAGATTCGCCATACCGACCTGCACGATAACGCCGGTTACTCCCCCTGGGAGGGGTTCCACTGTCAGGGAACGATTGTCAGAACACTCTCCCGTGGCGAAACCCTCTTCTGCGACGGTGTCTTTACCGGTAAAGCGGGTCGTGGGCGATTCCTGCGACGCAAATCGTTTACGCCTCCCGCGATGTAACGGCAGCCCGGGATTCATGAAACAGACAACTGAATAAAATGAGTGAGGAAAAATGAGTAAGAAAATTGTTCTCGCGCTGGGCGGCAATGCGTTGGGAGACGATCTGGCGGGACAGATGCAGGCGGTTAAAATTACCTCTCAGGCCATTGTGGATTTAATTGCGCAAGGCCATCAGGTGATTGTCACCCACGGCAATGGACCTCAGGTAGGGATGATCAACCAAGCATTTGAAGCCGCAGCAAAAACTGAAGCGCATTCCCCGATGCTGCCGATGTCCGTCTGTGTGGCGTTGAGCCAGGGCTATATCGGCTACGATCTGCAAAACGCGCTACGCGAAGAGTTGCTCTCTCGCGGTATGCACAATCCGGTTGCAACGCTGGTGACTCAGGTAGAAGTCGACGCCAACGATCCCGCCTTCCTCAACCCGACCAAACCGATCGGTTCGTTCTTCACTCAGCAGGAAGCAGAGCAACTGGAGAAGCAAGGTTATACGCTAAAAGAAGATGCGGGTCGTGGTTACCGCCGCGTAGTCGCATCCCCTAAACCGGTAGACATTATCGAAAAAGAGACGGTCAAAGCGTTGGTTGAAGCGGGTCAGGTCGTTATTACGGTTGGCGGCGGCGGTATTCCGGTGATCCGTGAAGGTTATCATCTACGTGGCGCCAGCGCTGTCATTGACAAGGACTGGGCCAGTGCCCGACTGGCAGAGATTATCGATGCGGATATGCTCATCATCCTGACTGCTGTTGAAAAAGTGGCGATTAACTTTGGTAAAGAAAATGAACAGTGGCTGGATCGCCTGTCACTAAACGATGCAGAGCGTTTTATCAACGAAGGCCATTTTGCCAAAGGATCAATGCTGCCAAAAGTCGAAGCAGCTGCCGCATTTGCCCGTTCACGTCCAGGACGCGAATCCTTGATTACGGTGTTGAGCAAAGCGAAAGAAGGGATTGAAGGGAAAACCGGCACGGTCATTTGCCAGTAACCCGTTCGCCAGGTAGCAACTCTAACACGTCTTATCGGGCCTACATTGCGAACATATGCTGTAGGTCCGATAAGATAAGCACAGAACCCGCCGGCGATTCGGCGTCAGGCAACTTCCAGTACTTCCTTAGTCGATTTCACGCCCTGATGCATCAGCATCATTAAGGCCTCCAGTACACCGCCGCCAATTGCTCTTGCTTTATCGGATACGCTGGTAAAATCAGCCGTCTCTCCACGGGGGTCAATATCGCCGATTTTAAAACCGCCCACGGCCGCCAGCCCGTCATTTAATAATCCACGCACCATTCCCGACAGCGGCGCTTTAATTTCACTTTCGCCAACCCAGGCAATCACGTCGCCCTCTTCCACCAGGTCGCCTAATTTAACGTTGGTTCGCATGATGCCCGTAGCTGGTGCACGAATCACGCGCCGGGAAGTATGTCCCATAATATTTCCAGGAACGCCAGTGTTTTCCTGCGCGCAACCGGCGTAAATGACTTGTCCAAGCCAGTGCCCGCGATTTGTTTCAATCACCGCATCACAGTCTTCGCCCGCAGTAAATCCAGGCCCAAGAGCAATCGTCACTGGTGCCATATCAGAGCGTGTACCGAGGTTTTGTTTTGCCAGAATAGCATCCACCACGCAAACAGGTTTCAGCGTATCAATCAGCGTACAGGCAGGATCAATCAATACGGGAATAAAACCGCGATCCGACAGCATGACGGCGTCCTCTGAGGTGGTTGCCAGCCGCGCCGTTACGCCTTCTACCGTCATCTCCCCATCGAATACAGCCTGAGCAAATGCTACGCTACGGCGAATCACCGTCGGTTTTTCCACCTCCAGCATGATCACTTTGAATCCGGCATGGAACAAACGCAACGCCACACCACTGGCGATATCCCCCGCACCACGAATCACCACACGTTGATGTCCAGACGGATGCGCCGCCCGCATCATCAACCCACCAGGCGCATTGTTTTTAACCTGTAGGATCTCCGCCAGCACGCTTACAGCAATCTCCTGCGGCGTTTCAGCGCCAATGTTATAACCCACCGGAGCATGCAGGCGGGCAATGTGTTCTTCACTGACGCCTTTTTCCCGCAACTGGCGCATGAAAAGTTGGACCTTGCGGCGGCTCGCCAACAAGCCGAGCCATGCAATGGGTCGTTCGATCAGCTTATCCAGCGCTTCCCGATCCTGATTGTTCGTCGCGATGAGTACAAAATTATCTTCCCGGATATCCAGTGCATCCACTGCGGCGGCAAAGGAGTCGGCATGCAACAAGTGGACAGAAGGAGGAAAGGAATCCGGGTTTAAACTGTCGCGATAGATATCCGCCACGGCAATATCAAACCCCAACAGCGCTGCGCCCTGCGCGATTGCGCGATTCACATGCCCGGCACCAATTAGTACCAGACGAGGTCGCAGACCGTGCACACTAATAAACACTGACATCGCGCCCCCGCAATCCGATCCCACGGCATCAGCGCCGTTACGCGCCATCCGCCCATGAAACAGACGCGGTTTTCTTTCTTGCAACGCCTGTAGCGCTTCATCAATAACTTTTCGTTCTACCATCCCACCGCCAATGGTACCGATGATAGACCCATCCTGACGTACCAGCATTTGTGCGGAATGGCGGGGTGTTGAACCCCGGCTATCAACAATTTGCGCCAGCGCAAATGGACAATTTAGCGATTCAAGTCTTGCAGCCTCTGTGAAAATATTCATAAAAACCTCAATGGATATCCTTTCGGTAACCCGGTTTCCCGGGGTCGCTATCTCACAAATCTGCGTGTGATTGCAGGGCGTTCCTGGGCATCCCCCAACCAGACGGCATCAACATCTCCCTGTAATAGCGGTTGAATCAGTTCATTTTCATCAACGTTATTCTCACATTGAGAAAAACGGTTGATGAACCAGATCCGTCGACTGGCTGGCGGTGCGTTCTTAAATGCGCCCTGCGGATGTTGAACCAGCCGGATTAGATCCCTCAGCTGTAGGGGAACATCTGCCCTCAGGCCAGTGATCCCCGCAAACTGCGGCCATCGATGCACATTGTCTGCCCCTGTTTTTTTCCCCAGGGTTTGCCCGCCCATAACGGCAATCACACTGCAACTGCATTCAGGTATGCAAGGTTCGTGCTCATCCGGCGCTTTCAGCGGGAATCCACGAGCGCCATCAGCCTCGACGAGAATCACGTCACATTCTGGCCGTTCAACCAACGCATCAATCACCGCGGGCTGAAAGCCACGTGCTTTCCCCAACGACGCTTTCCACGCCTGGAAACAAACCTGTATGGGTTGCATGAGTTGTTGATGAGGTAATTTCGCGGGTTCGTGACAGAAGATAACCGGCCAGGGTATCTGGGGCAGAAACATATGCGTAGTGGTAGTGATCAACACCCGTCGACCACAGGCGTGAAAAAGTTGAGCCAACCAGAAAAGGGTACTGGTTTTTCCCCCCGCACCGACAACCGAAATAATCGACGGATGTTTCTGTACACCCAAATCAAAGAATAACGATGTGGGGGTTATTATACTCTTCACTATCCTTCATGAGCCTCTGTGGTGACGACATTCTCTGGTCATGCCATAACAACCAAATAAAGGAATCACTATGCCAGATATCGACTGCATAATTACTGCCGCCGGATTATCATCAAGAATGGGGAAATGGAAAATGATGTTACCCTGGCAAGAGGGAACAATTCTTGATGCAAGTATCAAAAATGCGCTGCAATTTTGCAGCCGAATTATTTTAGTCACCGGCCATCGCGCCGATGAACTTCATCATCGTTATGCTGACCTGTCGAATATCACTATTACTCATAACCCAGAGTATGCCCATGGATTATTTTCGTCAATACAAACGGCAGCCACCGCGGTGAGCAGCGAATACTGCTTTATCACCCATGGCGATATGCCCAGTCTGAATGTGAATATCTTTAGTAAACTCTGGTCGTTACGTAACAATGGCGCACTCATTCCATACTATAAAGGCATGCCAGGACACCCTGTTTTATTACCGAAAACGTGTCTGATACAGGCGATATCCCAACCCAATGTCAGTAGTATGCGGCAGGCATTACTGGCGGGCGAACATTATACGATTGAAATGACAGAGGCTGGCGTTACTTTAGATATCGATACCCCCGAGGATTTTATTAATGCACAGAAAAAGCAATAAAAAAACCAACTAGCTGAGTTAAACGATTGCGTTCAAATAATTTCACCGCATTATTCTCTCTTATCATAATGATAAGAATTCGATAATTTTGAGAAAATAAAGCAAACCAATGAAGCACACATAGCCAATATCTACTAAGACTGATTTTAATTCTCATTTGGTATCTGTGAGATATTTCACAAAGCACGACCAAGATTAGAACCCCCTCACAAAATTTTATTTTTATGCCGTTGACTCGGCAGACTGGTGCGAATGTTGCTCTATATCCCCAAACCGCCGGATTTATCTCTACCGGTCAACCAATGATATCTGTATAAGCTAAGGAGAGGGTTATGGGGGATATTATGCGTCCCATTCCGTTTGAGGAGCTTTTGACGCGCATATTTGATGAATACCAACAACAACGCTCTATCTTTGGTATTCCCGAACAACAGTTTTACTCGCCAGAAAAAGGGAAGTCGGTCAGCGTATTTGGTGAAACCTGCGCCACCCCCGTCGGCCCCGCCGCTGGCCCGCACACTCAGCTTGCCCAAAACATCATCACCTCCTGGCTAACCGGTGGTCGTTTTATTGAACTCAAAACAGTCCAGATTCTGGATCGTCTGGAGCTGGAAAAACCCTGCATTGATGCTGAAGATGAGTGCTTTAACACCGAATGGTCCACCGAGTTCACGCTGCTAAAAGCCTGGGATGAATACCTCAAAGCCTGGTTTGCCCTGCACTTGCTGGAACAGTTACTGCAGCCTTCCGACTCCGACGCGGGTAAGTCATTTATCTTTAATATGAGCGTCGGCTACAACCTTGACGGAATTAAACAGCCACCGATGCAACAGTTCATCGACAATATGATGGACGCATCGGCGCATCCTAAGTTTGCGCAATACCGCGACACGCTCCACCAGTGGCTGCATGATGACGCATTTTTGGCGCGTCACGACCTTACCCAACAACGAGAAAACCTGCAGGCATTACCTGCCCGCATCCCTGCCAGCATGGTGCAAGGGGTCACGCTTTCGACTATGCACGGTTGTCCACCGCACGAAATCGAAGCTATCTGCCGCTACATGTTAGAAGAGAAAGGGCTGAATACTTTCGTGAAGCTCAACCCCACTCTACTGGGTTACGAGAGAGTGCGTGAAATTCTTGATAACTGCGGCTTCGGGTACATTGGACTGAAAGAGGAGTCGTTCGAGCACGATCTTAAGCTGGCTCAGGCCCTGGAAATGCTGCAACGGCTGATGGCGCTGGCAAAAGAAAAATCGCTCGGTTTCGGCGTAAAACTGACTAACACGCTGGGGACTATCAATAACAAAGGCGCACTTCCCGGCGAAGAGATGTACATGTCTGGCCGGGCGCTGTTCCCACTCTCCATCAATGTGGCAGCCGTACTTTCCCGCGCCTTCGACGGCAAATTACCGATCTCCTATTCCGGCGGAGCAAGTCAACTGACGATCCGCGATATCTTTGATACCGGTATTCGCCCTATCACCATGGCAACCGACCTGCTGAAACCCGGCGGTTACCTGCGCCTGAGCGCATGCATGCGGGAACTGGAATCATCAGATGCGTGGGAGATGAAACGCGTCGATGTCGCACGCCTGAACAAGCTGGCGGAAGACGCCATTACCATGGAGTACACGCAGAAACACTGGAAGCCGGAAGAACGTATCGACGTTGCTGAAGGTTTACCGCTTACCGACTGCTATGTCGCGCCATGCATTACTGCCTGCGCCATCAAACAGGATATTCCGGAATACATTCGCCTGCTCGGCGAGCACCGCTATGCCGACGCACTGGAACTCATCTATCAACGCAACGCCCTCCCTGCCATCACAGGCCATATCTGCGATCACCAGTGTCAGTACAACTGCACCCGACTGGACTATGACAGCGCGCTGAATATCCGCGAACTTAAAAAAGTCGCGCTGGAGAAAGGCTGGGAAGAGTACAAACAACGCTGGCATAAACCGGCCGGTTCCGGTTCACGTCATCCTGTCGCGGTGATTGGCGCGGGCCCTGCGGGACTCGCTGCGGGTTACTTCCTCGCCCGGGCTGGACATTCAGTCACCCTGTTCGAACGTGAAGCAAACGCGGGCGGCGTGGTGAAAAATATCATTCCTCAGTTCCGTATTCCGGCGGAGTTAATTCAGCACGATATCGACTTTGTCGCCGCTCACGGCGTGAAGTTTGAGTATGGCTGCGCGCCGGATCTGACCGTTGAACAGTTAAAAAATCAGGGCTACCAGTATGTTCTGATCGCGACCGGTACGGATAAAAACAGCGGCGTGAAGCTGGAGGGTGATAATCCACACATATGGAAATCACTCCCCTTCCTGCGCGAATACAACCAGGGAGCAGACCTGACGCTGGGCAAGCATGTGGTGATCGTCGGCGCAGGTAACACTGCGATGGATTGCGCACGTGCCGCGCTACGCGTACCCGGCGTGGAAAAAGCCACCGTTGTTTATCGCCGTTCATTGCAGGAAATGCCCGCATGGCGCGAAGAGTACGAAGAAGCGCTGCATGATGGCGTTGAATTCCGCTTCCTGAACAATCCGGAACGTTTTGATGCCGACGGCACGCTAACGCTGCGTGTGATGTCACTTGGCGAACCCGATGAGAAAGGTCGGCGCCGCCCCGTTGAAACCAGCGAAACCCTGACCCTTCATGCTGATAGTCTGATCACTGCTATCGGCGAACAGCAGGATACTGAGGCGTTAAATGCAATGGGTGTACCGCTGGATAAAAATGGCTGGCCGGAGGTCAACAATAGCGGTGAAACACGTCTTACCAACGTCTTTATGATTGGCGACGTCCAGCGTGGTCCCTCTTCCATCGTTGCGGCTATCGGTTCTGCACGTCGGGCTGCGGATACCATCCTCTATCGGGAAAATATTCGTTCCCACCGCGGAGATAAGCACTGGAGCAACGTCAGCCCCGCAGAGATCTACCAACGCAAAGGCGCGATATCCGTGGCGATGGTCGACAAAGACGATCGCGACGCGTTTGTTGCACAGGAAGCGGCGCGCTGTCTTGAATGTAACTATGTCTGCAGCAAGTGCGTTGACGTTTGCCCGAACCGCGCCAACGTTTCGATCCCCGTTCCCGGCTTCCAGAACCGCTTCCAGACACTGCACCTGGACGCGTATTGCAACGAATGCGGCAACTGCGCCCAGTTCTGCCCGTGGCAAGGTAAACCGTACAAAGACAAGGTCACTGTCTTCAGTCTTCCACAGGATTTCGACAACAGCAGCAACCCGGGATTCATGGTTGTAGATGACCAGGTACGGGTACGGCTCAATAGTCAAAACTGGGTATTAAACATTAATAGCGAAGGTCAGTTCGCCAGCATACCGCCAGAGCTGGATGAAATGTGTCGCATCATCAGCTATGTCCACCAGCATCATCATTACCTGCTGGGTCGCGTGGAGGCGTAATCATGTTGATTCTGAAAAATGTCACCGCCGTACAGCTCTACCCGGCAAAAGTGCAGGAAAGCGTTGATATTGCCATCGAAAAAGACGTTATCGTCGATATCGGCAATGCGCTGACGCAGCGCTACCCTGCAGCGCAGTGGAAAGAGATGCATGGTCGGATTGTGATGCCGGGACTGGTCTGCGCGCATAACCATTTTTACTCCGGTTTATCACGCGGGATCATGGCGAACATCGCCCCCAGCCCGGACTTTATCTCGACGCTGAAAAACCTCTGGTGGCGACTGGATCGTGCGCTGGATGAGGAGTCGCTCTACTACAGCGGGTTGATTTGCTCAATGGAGGCCATTAAGAGCGGATGCTCAGCGGTCATCGATCACCATGCGTCCCCGGCATACATCGGCGGGTCGCTCTCCACGCTGCGCAGCGCATTTTTAAACGTTGGCCTGCGCGCCATGACCTGCTTTGAAACCACTGACCGTAACAGTGGAATCAAAGAGTTACAGGAAGGCGTCGAAGAGAATATTCGTTTCGCTCGCCAGATAGACGACGCGCGTAAAACCGGAACCGAGCCGTATCTGGTGGAAGCGCATATTGGCGCTCATGCCCCCTTTACGGTACCGGACGCCGGACTGGAGATGCTACGCGAGGCGGTTAAAGCGACGAAGCGTGGGTTACATATCCATGCCGCAGAAGACCTTTACGACGTTTCCCACAGCCACCACCTGTACGGCAAAGATTTGCTGGTCAGGCTGGCTGAATACGACCTTATCGACAGTAAAACGCTGGTGGCGCACGGCCTGTATCTGTCTGCAGAGGATATCGCCCTGCTGAATCAGCAGGATGCCTTCCTGGTGCATAACGCCCGCTCCAACATGAATAACCATGTCGGCTACAACCATCACCTTACCCACATCCGCAATCTGGCGCTGGGTACTGACGGTATCGGCTCCGACATGCTTGAAGAGATGAAATTTGCCTTCTTCAAGCATCGCGACGCGGGCGGACCGCTCTGGCCAGACAGTTTTGCTAAAGCGCTGGCTAACGGTAACGAACTGTTGAGTCGTAACTTCGGGGCAAACTTTGGTCGACTGGAAGCGGGCTACAAAGCTGACTTAACCCTCTTCGATTATTCTGCGCCGACCCCACTGGTGGCGGAGAATGTCGCCGGGCATATCGCTTTCGGTCTCGGTTCAGGCAGCGTGCATAGCGTCATGGTAAATGGCGTGATGGTATATGAGGACCGCCAGTTCACTTTCGATTGTGATTCAATTTATGCGCAGGCCAGAAAAGTCGCCGCCAGTATGTGGCGCCGGATGGATGCACTGGCATAGCCCACGCCCTCTCCTTCTGAGGAGAGGGATTGATGAGGAAAGATGATGATTGATCAATTTTTCAGGCCCGACTCCGTAGAACAGGCGCTGGAACTTAAGCGCCGCTATCAGGATGATGCCATCTGGTTTGCCGGGGGCAGCAAACTCAACGCCACGCCAACTCGTACCGAGAAACGTATTGCCATTTCCTTGCAGGATCTGGAGCTGGATTGGGTGGACTGGGACAACGGCGCATTGCGCATCGGGGCGATGACTCGCCTACAACCCTTACGTGATGCCCGCTATCTTCCGGCAGCACTACGGGATGCGTTAGGTTTTATCTACTCCCGCCATTTACGCAACCAGTCAACAATCGGCGGTGAGATCGCCGCCCTGCAGGAAGAGTCCGTTTTACTCCCCGTGCTGCTGGCTCTGGATACGCAGTTGGTTTTTGGTAACGGTGAAAACCTGTCACTGGAGAGCTACCTGGCCGATCCGCGCGATCGCCTGCTGACTGAAATTATCATTAAAGATCCTTACCTCCCCTGCACTACCCGCAAAGTCAGCCGCTCGCAGGCAGGATTAACCGTCGTGACCGCTGCCGTTGCGATGACAGAGCACGATGGCATGCGCATCGCGTTGGATGGCGTAGCGGACAAACCGCTACGGTTGCGCGATGTGGAGACGCAGAAACTGGAAGGCAGCGCGCTGGAACACGCGGTGGCTAACGCAATATTCCCGCAGGAAGATGTTCGGGGCAGCGTGGCCTATAAGCGCTATATCACAGGAGTCCTGGTGGCCGATCTGTTTGCCGACTGCCAACAGGCCGGGGAGGAAGCCGTATGATGATTCACTTTACGTTAAACGGCGCGGCGCAGGAGATGAAAGTGAATCCTGGCGAAAACGCGCAAGCACTGCTGTTCAACCTGGGCATGCACTCAGTACGCAACAGTGACGACGGCTTCGGCTTCGCCGGTTCCGACGCGATTCTTTATAACGGTCGCATCGTCAACGCCTCTCTGCTGATAGCAGCTCAGTTAGATCAGGCAGAGATCCGCACCTCTGAATCATTGGGTAAATGGAATGAACTGAGCCTGGTGCAACAGGCAATGGTGGATACTGGCGTAGTGCAATCCGGATACAACGATCCGGCAGCCGCCCTGATTATCAGCGATCTGCTCGATCGTATCTCCATCCCCACCCGTGAAGATATCGACGATGCGCTCTCCGGTTTATTCAGCCGCGATGCGGGCTGGCAGCAATACTATCAGGTGATCGAGCTGGCGGTGGCGCGTAAAAACGACCCGCAGGCCAGTATCAATATTGCGCCCACCTTCCGTGATGACCTCGCCGTGGTTGGCAAGCTCTTGCCGAAAACAGATGCCGCTAAAATGGTGCAGGCCAAGCCCTGTTATGTGGAAGACCGCATTACGCCAGACGCTTGCGTCATCAAAATGTTGCGAAGCCCGCACGCACATGCGCTCATTACACGTCTGGATGTCAGTAAAGCAGAAGCGCTGCCCGGTGTGGTTCACGTCATAACCCATTTGAACTGCCCGGACATCTATTACACACCGGGTGGTCAGAGCGCGCCGGAACCCTCTCCTCTCGACCGCCGTATGTTTGGTAAGAAACTGCGTCACGTCGGCGATCGTGTTGCCGCAGTGGTCGCGGAAAACGAAGAGATTGCGCTGGCGGCATTGAAGCTCATCCACGTCGAGTATGAAGTGCTCAAGCCGGTCATGTCGATTGATGAAGCCATGGCGGAAGACGCGCCAGTGGTTCACGATGAACCGGTCGTGTATGTCGCCGGTGCGCCGGACACGCTGGAAGAAGATAACCGCCACGCGGCGCAGCGCGGCGAGCACATGATCATCAACTTCCCAATTGGCTCACGTCCCCGAAAAAATATTGCGGCCAGCATCCACGGTCATATCGGCGATATGGAAAAGGGTTTTGCTGATGCTGATGTCATTATCGAACGCACCTATTCCTCCACTCAGGCGCAACAGTGCCCGGCAGAAACTCATATCTGCTTTACACGTATGGACGGCGACCGCCTGGTGATCCACGCTTCAACCCAGGTTCCGTGGCACCTTCGCCGTCAGGTTGCGCGTCTTGTCGGCCTGAAGCAGCACAAGGTGCATGTCATTAAGGAACGCGTGGGCGGCGGCTTTGGCTCCAAGCAGGACATCCTGCTGGAAGAGGTCTGCGCCTGGGCCACCTGCGTGACCGGACGCCCGGTTTATTTCCGCTATACCCGTGAAGAGGAGTTTATTGCCAATACTTCCCGCCACGTCGCGAAAGTGACGGTGAAACTGGGTGCGAAGAAAGACGGTCGTCTGACGGCGGTAAAAATGGATTTCCGCGCCAATACAGGGCCTTATGGCAACCATTCGCTCACCGTACCGTGTAACGGTCCTGCGCTTTCGCTGCCGCTGTACCCCTGTGACAACGTCGATTTCCAGGTAACCACCTACTACAGCAACATTTGCCCTACCGGTGCTTATCAGGGTTACGGTGCGCCAAAAGGCACGTTTGCCATGACCATGGCGCTGGCGGAGCTGGCCGAACAGTTGCAAATAGACCAACTGGAGATTATTGAACGCAATCGGGTTCACGAAGGACAGGAACTGAAAATACTCGGCGCAATCGGTGAAGGTAAAGCCCCGACCTCTGTCCCTTCCGCCGCCAGCTGCGCGCTGGAGGAGATCCTGCGTCAGGGACGTGAAATGATTAACTGGTCTTCCCCCAAACCACAGGACGGTGACTGGAGAACAGGTCGTGGGGTCGCCATCATTATGCAGAAATCAGGGATTCCGGATATCGATCAGGCCAACTGCATGATCAAACTGGAATCGGATGGCACCTTTATCGTTCACTCCGGCGGCGCAGATATTGGAACCGGACTCGACACTGTAGTGACGAAACTGACAGCAGAAGTGCTGCACTGTGCGCCGCAAGAGGTTCACGTCATCTCAGGCGATACCGACCATGCGCTCTTCGACAAAGGCGCCTACGCCTCGTCCGGTACCTGCTTCTCGGGTAATGCGGCGCGTAAAGCGGCGGAGAATCTGCGGGATAAAATCCTCTTCCACGGTGCGCAAATGCTGGGAGAGCCTCTGGCCGACGTTCAACTGGCCGCGCCAGGCGTCGTACGCGGCAAACAAGGAGAGGTCAGCTACGGTGAAATTGCCCATAAAGCGGAGACCGGCACTGGCTTTGGTACCCTGGTTGCCACCGCCAGCTATATCACCCCCGACTTCGCCTTCCCGTATGGCGCAAACTTTGCCGAAGTCGCCGTCAATACGCGTACTGGTGAAATCCGCCTGGATAAATTCTACGCACTGCTGGACTGCGGCACACCGGTGAACCCAGAGTTAGCGCTGGGCCAGATTTACGGTGCGTCGATGCGTGCTATCGGCCACAGCCTGACCGAAGAAATTATCTATGATGCGCAAGGCCATCCGCTGACCCGCGATCTGCGCAGCTACGGCGCACCCAAAATAGGTGATATTCCGCGTGATTTTCGCGCTGTCCTGGTGCCGAGTGACGATAAAGTCGGCCCCTTTGGCGCCAAATCCATCTCTGAAATCGGTGTTAACGGTGCAGCACCCGCCATCGCTACCGCGATTCATGATGCCTGTGGCGTCTGGTTGCGGGAATGGCATTTCACGCCGGAGAAAATACTGACCGCACTGGAAAAAATGTAACAACGTGGGCCGCTTCGGCGGCCCGTTTCCATGATTCAATAACGATTAAATGTCGTCTGCGGAAATGAGATAAGCCGTTCTCAGGGCGTCCTACGCCTTAAATTCGCAGAATTTAATCCTGCTGATTCAGATGATCAAATTTGCTTATAAGGAGTGAAGGGATGTCTGATTTAACTCGTGCAGGCTCAGACCTTATTTACGAACTGGAGGATCGCCCTCCCTTTCACCAGGCCATTATTGCCGCTATCACCCATCTGTTGGCCATCTTCGTGCCGATGGTCACGCCAGCATTAATCGTAGGTACCGCGCTACAGCTCTCTGCAGAAACGACCGCCTATCTGGTCTCAATGGCGATGATCGCCTCCGGCATCGGCACATGGCTACAGGTAAACCGCTACGGTATTGTCGGTTCCGGCTTACTGTCCATCCAATCCGTTAATTTTTCGTTTGTGACGGTCATGATTGCGCTTGGCAGCAGTATGAAAAGCGACGGTTTTCATGAAGAGTTGATCATGTCGTCTCTGCTCGGTGTTTCCTTCGTCGGTGCCTTTCTGGTGGTAGGTTCTTCTTTTATCCTGCCTTATTTGCGCAGAGTGATAACCCCAACCGTCAGCGGTATTGTGGTGCTGATGATTGGACTGAGCCTGATTAAGGTCGGCATTATCGATTTTGGCGGTGGTTTCGCGGCAAAAAGCAGCGGCACCTACGGGAATTACGAAAATATTGGCGTCGGTTTGCTGGTGCTGGTCGTGGTCATCGGATTCAACTGCTGTCGCAGCCCGCTACTGCGCATGGGCGGTATCGCGATCGGGCTGTGCGTTGGATATATCGTCTCCTTATGCCTTGGCATGGTGGACTTTCGCAGTATGCAGAACCTGCCGCTGGTCACCATACCGCTCCCCTTCAAATATGGTTTTCAGTTCAATTTTCATCACTTCCTGGTCGTCGGCACCATCTACTTACTGAGCGTGCTGGAAGCGGTGGGCGATATCACCGCGACGGCGATGGTGTCCAGACGCCCTATTCAGGGAGAAGAGTATCAATCTCGCCTTAAAGGGGGCGTGCTGGCAGACGGTCTGGTATCGGTCATCGCCTCGGCGGTAGGTTCTCTGCCGTTAACGACCTTCGCACAGAACAACGGGGTGATTCAGATGACTGGCGTCGCCTCACGCTATATCGGACGCGCGATCGCCGTGATGCTGGTGATTCTGGGGCTATTTCCGATGATCGGCGGGTTCTTTACCACCATCCCTTCGGCGGTACTTGGCGGCGCAATGACGTTGATGTTCTCGATGATAGCCATCGCCGGGATCCGCATCATTATCACCAACGGGCTTAAACGTCGCGAAACGCTCATTGTCGCCACCTCGCTAGGGCTTGGGCTGGGAGTCTCCTATGACCCGGAAATTTTCAAAATATTGCCTGCCTCAATTTACGTGTTAGTGGAAAACCCCATCTGCGCAGGCGGGCTGACAGCCATTCTACTGAATATCATTCTCCCCGGCGGTTATCGACAAGAAGAAGTCTTATCGGGCATCGCTGCGGTGGAAGAGACGGATTAACTGTAAAGGAGTTTACAATGTCAGGAGAACACACGTTAAAAGCAGTACGAGGCGCTTTTATTGATGTCGCCCGTACCGTTGAAGACCCCGAAGAGATCGCGTCAGCGCTGCGGTTTATTGAAGACGGACTGTTGCTGATTCGACAGGGGAAAGTCGAGTGGTTTGGCGAGTGGGAAAAGGGAAAACACCAGGTTCCTGACTCCATTCGCATCCGCGACTATCGTGGGAAACTGGTCGTGCCGGGGTTTGTCGATACCCATATCCACTATCCGCAGAGCGAAATGGTGGGCGCTTATGGCGAGCAATTGCTGGAATGGCTGAACAAACACACTTTCCCCACAGAGCGGCGCTACGAGGATCTGGAATACGCCCGCGAGATGTCCTCTTTTTTCATCAAGCAGTTATTACGTAACGGCACCACCAGCGCTCTGGTCTTCGGTACGGTTCATCCACAATCGGTCGATGCGCTGTTTGAAGCCGCAAGTCATATCAATATGCGCATGATTGCCGGCAAAGTGATGATGGATCGCAACGCGCCGGATTATCTGCTGGATGATGCCGAAAGCAGCTACCTGCAAAGTAAGGCGCTGATTGAACGCTGGCACAAAAATGGTCGCCTGCTGTACGCCATTACGCCTCGCTTCGCACCGACCTCCTCACCACAGCAGATGGCGATGGCTCAGCGCCTGCGGGAAGAGTATCCCGATACGTGGGTGCATACCCATTTATGTGAAAACAAAGACGAAATAGCCTGGGTGAACGCACTCTACCCCGACCATGACGGCTATCTGGACGTGTATCACCAGTATGGTTTAACCGGTAAAAATTGCGTTTTCGCCCACTGCATACATCTGGAGGAAAAAGAGTGGGATCGCCTGAGTGAAACCGGCTCCAGCATCGCCTTCTGCCCGACCTCCAACCTCTACCTCGGCAGCGGTTTATTTAATCTGCAAAAAGCCTGGCGTAAGAAAATTAAAGTCGGCATGGGGACTGACATTGGGGCAGGAACAACATTCAACATGTTGCAGACGCTTAACGAAGCCTACAAGGTCGTGCAATTGCAGGGATACCGACTATCGGCCTATGAAGCGTTCTACCTTGCCACACTGGGCGGGGCGAAAGCGCTGGGACTCGACAACCTGATCGGCAATTTTATGCCAGGCAAAGAGGCGGACTTCGTGGTGCTGGAGCCTACGGCGACGCCTCTCCAACAGCTGCGCTATGACAACTCAGTATCCCTGGTCGACAAATTGTTCGTGATGATGACGTTGGGCGACGACCGCTCAATTTATCGCACCTACGTCGACGGTCGTCTGGTTTACGAACGGACCTGATTTAACACTTACTCTCTGCAGAGGACATTATTATGTCTGGAGATCTACTACAAAACACTGACTCACCGAAATCTCGCGGCGCGTTGGATGCTTATTTCAAAATTTCAGCCCGGGGCAGCACGGTTCGCCAGGAGGTGCTGGCCGGATTAACCACTTTTCTTGCCATGGTGTATTCCGTCATCGTTGTCCCCGGAATGCTGGGTAAAGCGGGTTTCCCACCTGCCGCAGTCTTCGTCGCCACTTGTCTGGTCGCTGGATTCGGCTCATTGCTGATGGGGCTATGGGCAAACCTGCCGATGGCGATCGGCTGTGCGATCTCTCTGACCGCCTTTACCGCGTTTAGTCTGGTGCTGGGACAACACATCAGTATTCCTGTCGCCCTTGGCGCTGTCTTTCTGATGGGCGTTATTTTTACCGCCATCTCCGTCACCGGCATACGCACCTGGATCCTGCGTAACCTGCCGATGGGGATCGCCCACGGTACTGGGATTGGAATTGGGCTGTTCCTGCTGCTTATCGCGGCTAACGGTGTCGGCATGGTCATTAAAAATCCGCTGGAAGGGCTGCCCGTGGCGCTCGGTGCATTCACCTCATTTCCGGTCATGATGAGTCTGCTGGGACTGGCGGTGATTTTCGGTCTGGAGAAATGTCGCGTCCCTGGCGGGATCCTGCTGGTCATTATCGCCATCTCCGTTATCGGCCTGATTTTTGATCCTGCAGTCAAATACCAAGGTCTGGTCGCGATGCCCAGTCTGAGCGATGCAGATGGAAAATCACTGATTTTCAGTCTTGATATCATGGGCGCATTACAGCCAGCAGTATTGCCCAGCGTGCTGGCGCTGGTCATGACGGCGGTGTTTGATGCCACCGGTACGATCCGCGCCGTCGCCGGCCAGGCGAATCTGTTAGACAAAGACAACCAGATAATCAATGGCGGCAAAGCGCTGACCAGCGACTCCATTAGTTCCGTGTTTTCCGGACTGGTGGGCGCCGCACCTGCCGCCGTGTATATCGAATCCGCTGCGGGCACCGCTGCCGGTGGCAAAACCGGGCTGACCGCCACTATCGTGGGCTGTCTGTTCCTGCTGATTCTGTTTTTATCACCACTCTCGTACCTGATCCCAGGTTACGCGACTGCCCCTGCGCTGATGTATGTGGGGTTATTGATGTTGAGTAACGTATCGAAGCTGGATTTCAACGACTTTATTGATGCCATGTCCGGACTGGTTTGCGCCGTCTTTATCGTCCTGACGTGCAACATCGTTACAGGGATTATGCTCGGTTTTGTCACCCTGGTCGTGGGTCGCGTTTTCGCACGCGAGTGGCAGAAGTTGAATATCGGAACCGTCATCATCACCGTCGCGCTGGTCGCATTTTACGCGGGTGGATGGGCGATATAAATAAACAGGCTCCGCGCAAGTCTGCGCGGAGCCTGTCCCTGAGGATATCCGTCAACCCCCCTGTCGTTCGAACATCACGAGCATATCGCGTGCAGCCAGTCGCCCGGCAGCCATCGCCGTGACAACCAGATCCGCACCATGAACCGCATCACCACCAGCAAACACGTTTTCCAGATGCGTCTGGGTGGATAAACGCCCTGCTTCACCCGTTTTGATAAGACCATGTTTATCGAGCTGAACGCCGCTCCCCTGCAACCAGGGCATGGCATGCGGCTGAAAACCAAACGCCATAATGAGAACGTCGGCTGGCAGTTCGAACTCAGAGCCTGCCACAGGGCGTGGCCGACGGCGACCATCCGGGCCAGGCTCCCCCATCGCGGTACGAATCAGCCCCACTGCGGCGACGCGTCCGCCATCGTCACACGCGATATATTGCGGCTGGACATTAAACAAAAATTCGACGCCTTCCTCGCGGGCATTGACCACCTCTTTACGCGAGCCTGGCATGCTGACTTCATCCCGACGGTAGGCGCAGGTCACGCTGGCAGCGTTGAGCCGTATAGAGGTACGCAGGCAATCCATGGTGGTGTCGCCGCCTCCCAGCACCACAACCCGTTTCCCGTCGACAGAAGTAAGCGGATACTCCGCAACCTCGGGCAATCCCATCAGTTGTCGGGTATGTGCGGTCAGAAATGGTAGCGCCTGGATAACGCCCGGGGCATCTTCCTGCGCCAAATTGGCCTGCATAAGCCCGTAAGCTCCCACCCCGATAAAAACGGCATCGTACTTTTCGGTGAGAAAATGGAAGGGAATGTCGCGGCCAATTTCGCAATTCAGGTGAAAATCGCTCCCCATCGCACTAAAGATCTCTCTTCGCTGGATCAGAACACTTTTTTCCAGCTTGAAAGGCGGGATACCAAAAGTCAGCATGCCGCCAATTTCCGGATGGCGATCATAAACATCAACCTGCACGCCCGCACGCGTCAATACGTCTGCGCAGCCGAGACCTGCGGGCCCGGCGCCAATCACCGCCACATGCTGGGGGCGAGAAGCGACGCGGCTAAGATCGGGGCGCCAGCCCATTGCCAGCGCGGTATCAGTAATGTATCGCTCAAGGTTGCCTATTGAGACCGCGCCAGAGAGATCCTTTAACGTGCATGCGCCTTCGCAGAGACGATCCTGCGGGCAAACCCGCCCACAGATCTCCGGCAGAGAACTGGTCTGGTGGCAAAGTTCCGCCGCCTCGATGATGCGTCCCTCACGCACAAGGCGCACATAATCGGGAATCGCGTTATGCAGGGGGCAGTGCCAGTTACAATTCGCTTTTTCAGCACAATAGACGCAGCGCTCGCTTTCATAAACGCTCTGTTTCTGATCCAGACCGTAATAAATTTCGCCAAAATGTGTTTTCCGATCCGCAGCGGAACGTTTCTCCGCCCCCTTACGCGGCTCAGCGGAAAGTAACATTTCACGACGGGAGAGCCTGCAGCCTCCCGCAGCATCACCTTCTGCACTCCTGCGCTGTCGAACCTTTTGCAATTGTAGCAATCCCTTGTCATCCATCAGGCGCAGCGCCTTTGTGGGACATGCCTCAACGCAGGCTTGCCCGCCCGAAACCCGCTGATGGCAAAGGTCACATTTCTGGGCAACAGCATCGACCATCTCGATAACCCCAAACGGGCAAGCGATTGCGCAGCTTTTACAACCGATGCAGCGCCGCTCGTCCAGTTGTACGCTATCAGCGTGAAAGGTGAGCGCATCCACCGGGCAGGAAGCAACACAGGGGGCGTTAATACAGTGATGACATGTAACAGTGCGGGTGATCTCTCCTTTCCCCACAAGATGGATTCGGGGTAAAAAGTCACGACGATTTTGTGGCCAGTTTTCCTGATGATGAGCCAAAACGCAGGCGATTTCGCAAGCATGGCAGCCTATACATTCCATCGCATCGGCAACAATAAATGTGTTCATTTGCGTCCTTTTCATCTGATGGGTTATTTTTTCAGATATCGCGATGCAATAAACGGGCATATCTTTGCAAGCAGGGAATTTTATTTGATATTTTGCGACTTACATCAAACTAAAAAATGACTGTCTGTGAAGTCCTCTTTAATTAACCTCATCGCTGATTCTTAAAAGCTCATAGAAATGGATCTAAAAATATAGGCTTACAGGGTAATAAAATATGAATCACCCTATCCCATAATGATTAAATACTTATCAATATGAGAAAACAAAAGAGCAAATCCAGGTCGTCTCTCTTTACCAGATGTTCCCCAAATTAGTCATTATGTGATTTCTTCCGCATTTCCACCCTATACCTTTCCACACAGACTAAAACTGGCATCCCACGAGCATGTCCTTTTACTGTTTTAGCAAACGTAAACGGTTGCTTTTCACTCAGGCGAGTTAAAGGAGAAAAACGCATGAGCGCCATAGATTCTCAATTGCCTTCATCCTCGGGTCAAAACCGCCCTGGTGATGAGGTTGACCGCATATTATCTCCAGGAAAGCTTTTCATACTCGGTCTCCAGCATGTCCTTGTCATGTACGCTGGTGCGGTCGCGGTACCGTTGATGATTGGCGACAGACTCGGGCTCAACAAAGCGGAAATTGCTCTGCTCATTAGCTCCGATCTTTTTTGCTGTGGTGTCGTTACGCTTCTGCAATGTATCGGCATCGGTCGCTTTATGGGAATTCGCCTGCCGGTGATTATGTCGGTGACGTTTGCCGCCGTTACGCCAATGATTGCTATCGGTATGAATCCAGATATCGGTTTGCTGGGTATTTTTGGCGCAACAATTGCGGCGGGTGTTATCACAACATTACTGGCACCGCTTATCGGGCGTTTAATGCCATTATTCCCCCCTCTGGTTACCGGTGTGGTAATTACCTCTATTGGGTTGAGTATTATTCAGGTTGGCATCGACTGGGCGGCGGGAGGAAAAGGAAACCCTGAATACGGCAACCCGATATATTTAGGCATTTCTTTTGCCGTATTAATTTTTATTTTACTCATTACCCGTTATGCCAAAGGTTTTATGTCCAACGTTGCCGTATTACTCGGCATTGTATTTGGCTTTGCGTTATCGTGGATGATGAATGAAGTTAATCTGTCAGGCCTGCACGATGCCTCCTGGTTCGCGATTGTTACACCACTGGCCTTTGGCACACCGGTTTTTGATCCCGTCTCAATTCTGACGATGACGGCAGTCCTGATCATTGTTTTTATTGAATCGATGGGGATGTTCCTGGCGCTCGGGGAAATTGTGGGTCGTAAACTCTCCTCACAAGACATTATTCGCGGGCTGCGCGTGGACGGCGTAGGAACGATGATTGGCGGGTTTTTTAACAGCTTCCCTCATACCTCATTTTCACAAAACGTCGGTCTGGTCAGCGTGACGCGCGTGCACAGCCGCTGGGTTTGCATTGCTTCCGGTATCATTTTAATTCTGTTCGGCATGGTGCCTAAAATGGCAGTACTGGTCGCCTCCATTCCGCAATTTGTCCTCGGCGGCGCGGGTCTGGTGATGTTTGGCATGGTGCTGGCAACCGGGATTCGCATTCTGTCACGCTGTAACTACACCACCAATCGTTACAACCTCTACATTGTGGCGATTAGCCTTGGCGTCGGCATGACTCCCACGCTGTCCCATGACTTTTTCTCCCAGCTCCCCGCCGTCCTCCAGCCACTACTCCACAGCGGCATAATGCTGGCAACGGTCAGCGCCGTGGTACTGAATGTCTTCTTTAACGGCTATCAACATCACACCGAGCTGGCGCAAGAATCGATCTCCGATAAAAAATTAAAGGTCAGAACCGTCCGTATGTGGTTACTGATGCGCAAACTGAAAAAAAACCAGCAGGATGAATAAAATGCATATTTTATTGCGCTGTATTCTGAGTGTTCTGCTGCTCATGCTGATCTCAATTCCCGCCATTTCTGAAGGTATTGCTCTGGGTATTGAAAGCCGGTTCAATTTCATGCTGCTGTTTTTCTGAACCCTCTTTTTCTCCCGACACCCGCGTCAAATGGCGCGGGTGTTGAATCCCTCGCCATCACATACATCTGTGAGAAATCATTCTGTCGCGATATATCATGCCCTATAATGGTGTGTGCTTAACATTCACGGCGAGACATCATGCAACAGGAACACATTATTTTATTGGATGAGCAGGCCAGGCCTTCCGGTACGCTGGAAAAATATGCGGGGCACACCCTCAATACCCCTTTACATCTCGCCTTCTCTTGCTGGTTGTTCAACACGCAGGGCCAGCTGCTGGTCACCCGCCGCTCGCTAGCGAAAAAAGCGTGGCCTGGTGTCTGGACGAATTCGGTTTGCGGCCACCCACAGGAAGGAGAAAGCACTGAAGACGCCATTATCCGACGCTGTCGTTTTGAGTTGGGCGTGGAGATATCCAGCCTGACCCCCGTCTATTCGGCGTTTCGATACCGTGCAACCGATCCAAACGGGATCGTGGAGAACGAAGTGTGTCCGGTCTATGCGGCGCGAATGGTCAGCGAGCTCAGCGTGAATAACGATGAGGTGATGGAGTACCAGTGGAGTGCACTGGAGAATGTTCTGGAGGGGATTGACGTCACACCGTGGGTGTTCAGTCCGTGGATGGTGATGCAGGCATCGAACGAAGCCGCGCGTGAAGCATTATTAAATTACAGCCGCCAAAAATAAAAAACCCCGACGCATTTGCCGGGGTTGGTTTTATCTGATGCCGTGAGGCTTATTTAACCGGACGCATCGCCGGGAACAGGATCACGTCACGAATGGTGTGGCTGTTGGTGAACAGCATAACCATACGGTCGATACCAATGCCCAGACCCGCCGTCGGCGGCAAACCATGTTCCAGCGCCGTCACATAGTCTTCGTCGTAGAACATCGCTTCATCATCGCCCGCATCTTTTGCGTTAACCTGATCCTGGAAACGCTGCGCCTGATCTTCGGCGTCATTCAGCTCGCTAAAGCCGTTACCGATTTCACGGCCACCGATGAAGAATTCAAAGCGGTCAGTAATTTCTGGGTTTTCATCGTTACGACGCGCCAGAGGAGAGACTTCTGCCGGATATTCAGTGATGAAGGTCGGCTGAATCAGGTGCGCTTCCGCCACTTCTTCAAAGATCTCGGTCACGATACGGCCCAGACCCCAGCTCTTCTCGATCTTAATACCGATGCTTTGAGCAATCGCTTTAGCAGAATCGAAACTGTCCAGATCCGCCATATTCGTCTCTGGACGATATTTCTGGATGGCTTCACGCATGGTCAGTTTTTCGAACGGTTTACCAAAGTCGAAGACTTCATCACCGTAAGGCACTTCAGTGGTGCCCAGAACGTCCTGCGCCAGCGTACGGAACAGAGATTCGGTCAGCTCGATCAGGTCTTTGTAATCCGCATACGCCATGTAGAGTTCCATCATAGTGAACTCTGGGTTATGACGAACGGAGATCCCTTCGTTACGGAAGTTACGGTTGATCTCGAATACACGTTCGAAACCACCGACGACCAGACGCTTCAGATACAGTTCCGGCGCGATACGCAGGTACATATCCAGATCCAGCGCATTATGATGGGTGATGAACGGGCGTGCTGCGGCACCGCCAGGGATCACCTGCATCATCGGGGTTTCAACTTCCATAAAGCCACGACCCACCATGAACTGACGGATACCCGCCATGATCTGTGAACGCACTTTAAAGGTGTTGCGGGATTCATCGTTAGAGATGAGATCCAGATAACGCTGACGATAGCGTGCTTCCTGATCCTGCAGACCGTGGAATTTATCCGGCAGCGGGCGCAGCGCTTTGGTCAACAGACGCAGCTCGGTACAATGGATCGACAGTTCACCCGTTTTGGTTTTGAACAGCTTACCTTTCGCGCCGAGGATGTCGCCGAGATCCCATTTTTTGAACTGCTCGTTGTAGATGCCTTCCGGCAGATCGTCACGGGAAACGTACAGCTGAATGCGGCCGCCAACGTCTTGCAGCGTAACAAACGACGCTTTACCCATGATGCGACGTGTCATCATACGACCCGCCACAGACACTTCGATGTTCAGCGCTTCCAGTTCTTCGTTTTCTTTCGCGTCGAAGTCAGCGTGCAGTTGGTCTGAGGTGTGATCGCGACGGAAATCATTCGGGAACGGGATACCCTGCTCGCGCAGGCCAGCCAGCTTCTCGCGGCGCGTTTTCAGTTCATTATTAAGATCGGCTACCGCGTCAGCGCCCTGTGCGTGTTGTTCAGACATGTTGGTTCCTCATAA
The DNA here is from genome assembly GCF_016811995.1 of Citrobacter sp. R56. GTDB lineage: Bacteria > Pseudomonadota > Gammaproteobacteria > Enterobacterales > Enterobacteriaceae > Citrobacter_D > Citrobacter_D enshiensis. The sequence goes on along the minus strand of NZ_CP069159.1, from coordinate 787,518 downwards.
CCCTGCTTTCAAACTTGCTTCGATAAATTGATCCAGGCTGCCATCCAGCACCGCCTGCGTGTTACGGGTTTCAACCCCGGTACGCAAGTCTTTAATGCGGGAGTCATCAAGGACATATGAACGAATCTGGCTACCCCAGCCGATGTCGGATTTATTGTCTTCCATCGCCTGTTTCTCGGCATTCTTCTTCTGCATTTCCAGTTCATAAAGCTTCGCTTTCATCTGCTTCATGGCCTGGTCTTTGTTTTTGTGCTGAGAACGGTCGTTCTGGCACTGGGTGACCGTCCCGGTCGGAATGTGGGTGATACGCACCGCGGATTCCGTACGGTTAACGTGCTGACCGCCCGCGCCGGATGCGCGATAGACGTCGATACGCAGGTCAGCCGGGTTGATATCGATATCGATATCATCGTCCACTTCCGGGTAAACAAACGCAGAACTAAACGACGTATGGCGACGACCACCGGAGTCGAACGGGCTCTTACGCACCAGACGGTGAACGCCTGTTTCGGTACGCAGCCAGCCATACGCGTAATCGCCAGAGATCTTAATGGTCACGGATTTGATCCCTGCCACTTCGCCTTCCGACTCTTCGATAATTTCTGTTTTAAAGCCGCGAGCTTCTGCCCAGCGCAAATACATACGCTCCAGCATGCTTGCCCAGTCCTGCGCTTCAGTACCGCCGGAGCCCGCCTGAATGTCGAGGTAGCAATCCGCGCTGTCATACTCACCGGAGAACATACGACGGAATTCCAGCTGCGCCAGTTTGTCTTCCAGCGTATCAAGTTCAGCAACGGCTTCGTTAAAGGTTTCTTCGTCGTCGGCTTCTACAGCCAGTTCCAGTAAGCCGGAAACATCTTCCAGTCCTTGCAACATTTGATCGAGCGTATCGACAATGGCCTCAAGGGAAGAACGCTCTTTCCCCAGCGCCTGAGCGCGTTCAGGTTCGTTCCAGACGTCCGGCTGTTCCAGCTCGGCGTTTACTTCTTCCAGACGCTCTTTCTTGGCATCGTAGTCAAAGATACCCCCTAAGAACGTCGGAGCGTTCCGTGAGGTCCTGAATGCGGTTATTTACCGGATTAATTTCAAACATGGTCTGATTTCTTTTATTGGACGAGTCAAAATGCGGTTATAAGGGCGGAATAGTAGCGGATTTCGCCCTTTAATTACAGTGAAAGTGATGCTAAATCGGCCAGATGTTATCGATGATAATCTGTAAACTGCGATTGCCGCGGAACTCGTTAATATCCAGCTTGTAGGCCAGTTCCACTTCGCGCACGCCGTTGTCCGGCCAGCACGTCGTGTCGACGTTAAACGCGATACCGTCAAGCAATGGACCGCCGCCGACGGGTTCGACCATCACCTTCAGATGGCGCTCCCCCACCAGCCGTTGCTGCAACAGACGAAAACGTCCGTCAAACAGCGGTTCGGGGAACATTTGTCCCCACGGTCCGGCATCACGCAACAGTTGCGCCACTTCCATCGTCATCTCATCCACGCTCAGTGGACCGTCGGAGACCACTTCACCCTGCAAGAGCGCCGGATCCAGCCACTCGGTGACCAGCTCGCCAAAACGTTGCTGGAAGCGTTCAAACTGAGATTCCTCAAGGGATAATCCTGCCGCCATCGCATGGCCGCCAAACTTCAGCATCATGCCCGGATAGAGCGTATCTAAACGCTCCAGCGCATCACGCATATGCAGTCCCTGAATCGAACGACCGGACCCTTTCAGGGTGCCGTCGCCCGCAGGAGCAAACGCAATCACCGGGCGGTGAAAACGCTCTTTAATGCGAGAAGCCAGAATCCCAACAACCCCCTGATGCCACTCGGGATGGTACATCGCCAGACCGCCGGGAAGCGTTTCACCGCTGCGTTCCAGCTTTTCACACAGCGTCAGCGCTTCAGCCTGCATGCCCTGTTCTATTTCTTTGCGGGTCTGATTCAGCGCATCGAGCTCGTTAGCCAGTACGCGCGCTTCACCAATGTTGTCGCACAGCAACAACGCCACGCCAACGGACATATCATCCAGTCGGCCTGCCGCATTGAGTCGCGGCCCCAGGGCAAAACCCAGGTCGCTGGCCGCCAGTTTTTGCGGATCGCGATTTGAGATCTCCAGCAGCGCTTTAATACCCGGACGGCACTTGCCTGCCCGAATACGGCTCAATCCTTGCCAGGTCAGGATGCGATTATTCACATCAAGCGGCACCACGTCCGCCACCGTTCCTAACGCGACCAGATCCAGCAGATCCGCCAGATTCGGCGGCGCAATGCCGCGCTCGTCAAACCACCCTTTATCACGCAGGAACGTCCGCAGCGCCAGCATCAAATAAAACGCAACGCCGACGCCCGCCAGTGACTTAGACGGAAAGGTACAGTCACGCAAATTCGGATTGATGATGGCCTCTGCGGCGGGCAGTGTGTCGCCCGGCAGGTGGTGATCGGTGACGACGACAGGGATCCCCAGCGCTTTCGCATGTTCCACGCCCGCATGGGAGGAGATGCCGTTATCGACAGTTACGATCAATTGCGCGCCACGGGCATGCGCCTGATCCACCACTTCTGGACTTAAACCATAACCATCTTCAAAGCGATTAGGCACCAGATAGCTGATGTTGTCGCAGCCCAGCGCGCGCATTCCGAGCACGCTGAGCGCGGTGCTGGTCGCTCCGTCCGCATCGAAGTCGCCCACAACGATAATGCGGGTTCCCTCACGAAATGCGTTATAGAGGATCTCAACGGCCTTTTCGACGCCGCTCAGTTGCTGCCACGGCAGCATGCCTTTAACGCTACGCTCAAGATCCTGCGCGCAGCGCACTCCCCGACTGGCGTACAAACGTCGCAGCAAAGGCGGCAAATCGCCGGGAAGGTCCGCCGTCTCATCGGCTTCACGCCGACGCAGTTGTATCTGTTGTTTCACGCGAATTATTTACCGCTGGTTTGTTTCTGGTGCTCGTCAAGAAACGCTTTCATCTCTTTCGGGCCTTGATATCCGGGAACGACATAGCCGTTGCTTAACACGATTGCCGGCGTACCGCTGACGCCAAACTGCACGCCCAGCGCATAATGGTCAGCGATATTCACATCGCAACTGGCGGCGGTAACGCTCTTGCCCGCCATCGCATCGTCAAAGGCTTTATTTTTGTCTTTTGCACACCAGATGGACTTCATATCTTGCTCGGCCTGGCTTGCCAGCCCCTGGCGCGGGAAGGCCAGATAACGCACAGTGATCCCCAGCGCGTTATAGTCTTTCATCTCTTCATGCAGCTTGTGACAGTAGCCGCAGGTGATGTCGGTGAAAACGGTAATGACGTGTTTTTCCTGCGCCGCTTTATAGACGATCATCTCTTTTTCCAGCGCGTTCAGGTGATTCATCAGCAATTTATTGGTGACGTTTACCGGATGGGCGCCGCTGACGTCATACATTGGCCCCTGGATGATGTGTTTACCGTCTTCGGTAACGTACAGCACGCCGCTATTGGTCATCACCGTTTTCATTCCGGCAACCGGCGCCGACTGAATCTCCGTGCTCTGTACACCCAGTTTGGCCAGCGACTGGCGAATCGCTGCGTCGTCGGCGTGGGCCATACCCGTAAACGCTGTCGCCAGCAGGGTGAACATCACAATACTTTTTTTCATAACCTATCCTTTACTGTCAGCATTCACGCCCTTGGGTGATGCTGTTGATGAAGTTGACGCAAGCGCTCGGTCGCGACATGAGTATAGATTTGCGTCGTCGAGAGATCGCTATGCCCGAGCAACATCTGCACAACGCGTAAGTCCGCGCCATGATTGAGCAAATGCGTGGCAAAGGCGTGACGCAAAACGTGTGGCGACAATTTCTCGCTGTCGATCCCCGCCAGCACGGCATAGTGTTTAATTCGGTGCCAGAACGTCTGACGCGTCATCTGCTGCGCACGCTGGCTGGGAAACAACACATCAATCGACACACCGTTCAACAACCAGGGACGGCCGTGTTCGAGATACGTTTCCAGCCAGTACACCGCCTCTTCGCCCAGTGGAACCAGCCGCTCTTTGTTTCCCTTACCGATGACCCGCACAACCCCCTGGCGCAGGCTGATGTCGCTCATCGTTAGCCCCACCAGTTCAGAGACACGTAGCCCCGTTGCGTAAAGCACTTCCAGCATGGCTTTGTCGCGTAGCTCCAGCGGTTGTTCAATCAGCGGCGCTTGCAGCAAACGCTCTACCTGCGCTTCACTGAGATCTTTTGGCAAACGCTGCGGAAGTTTAGGTGACGCAAGCTGTGCGCTCGGATCGTCTTCACGAAATTTTTCACGATAAAGATGCTGAAAAAAACGTCGCATGGCGCTTAGCAAACGCGCAGAACTGGTGGCTTTGTAGCCGCCATCCATCCGTTCCGCCAGTAAGGCTTGCAGATCGTCGCTTTGCACCGTCGCCAGCGATACCCCACGATGATGCAACCATTCGACCACCATCGACAGGTCGCGACGATACGCGCTTAACGTATTTTCCGCCAGATTTCGCTCCAGCCACAGGGCATCAAGAAACTGCTCGATGCGTGCCAGATCCTGTTCCACTTTCGCCCCTTATTCCGTTCTCATTTTTGATGCATTATGCCTCATTGTGCCGTGAATGCAGCGATTCTGGTACACTACCGGCAACGCTACAGCAGAATCGAGATGTTACGTAATGAACATGGGTCTTTTTTACGGTTCCAGCACGTGTTACACCGAAATGGCGGCAGAAAAAATCCGCGATATTCTGGGTCCCGAGCTGGTGACATTGCACAACCTCAAGGATGACGCCCCCACCTTAATGGAGCAGTACGATGTGCTCATTTTAGGTATCCCTACCTGGGATTTCGGTGAAATTCAGGAGGACTGGGAAGCCGTCTGGGAACAACTGGACTCTCTCAATCTGGAAGGCAAAATCGTCGCGCTTTACGGTATGGGCGACCAGTTGGGATACGGTGAATGGTTCCTGGATGCGCTTGGCATGCTGCATGACAAACTCGCCACCAAAGGGGTGAAATTTGTCGGCTACTGGCCAACGGAAGGATATGAGTTCACCAGCCCTAAACCGGTGATTGCCGATGGGCAACTGTTTGTCGGCCTGGCGCTGGATGAAACCAATCAGTACGATCTTAGCGACGAGCGCATTCAGGTCTGGTGCGAGCAAATTCTCAGTGAGATGGCTGAACACTATTCCTGAGACCATCGCCATTAAAAGATCGCTTTCTGACGCTTAGCACTGACGAATCAGGCATTCCGCCCGTTCGTCAGTGCTTCTCTTGTTCCGTTTGCTGCAACATTACCCGACGCAACTCACGCCATTCTTTTTCGTCCATGCTGTCTGCCGCCAGCCATAAATGCTGACGCCGACCGCTATCCGAGCGCAAACGCAACATCATGCCCGTTTTGAGCATCCAGGGTGCTCTCTGAATCACCCACTCCAGCCCCTGCCAGCGCAAACGCCCATCCATCAGTAATTTAATCTCACCCTGACGAGTATTGATACGCCGCTGGCTGCGTACGCAATCGAACACCACCAGTGAGAGCAATATCAGCCACAGAGGGGTATAGCTCAATGGCCAGGGCATCAACAAAATCAATGCGGCGACCAACCCATGAAGAAGCAGGGACAACCACTGTGCGCGCCATGAGACGCGTAAATCAGATTGCCACAGGACCACGTTCCCGATTCCGTGTCTGGATGAGTCTCACCATCTGCTCCAGTTCTGCATCTGCCGGTTTACCATGATTCATTAACCAGTTGAATAAATCCGGATCATCGCATTCCAGCAAACGAATAAAAATGCGTTTTTCATCATCACTGAGGCTATCGTACTCATGTTCGAAAAACGGCATGATGGAAATGTCGAGCTCACGCATACCACGACGGCATGCCCAGTGAATACGTGCTTTGTTGTTAATATCCATGTTCTTCTTCCTGTCTCGCGAAAATGAAGTACCCGGCCATTGTAACGTGTTTTTCATGTTCTTTTGCGGGAATCTCCATCATCGGAAGCACGATCGCTAAATATAAAGACATTGAGTCAAATGCTTCATCCATTTTGCATGGCACTTCGCAAAGCAGACGAAAGGGCACAAATGGAATGTCTAAAGCGCTTGCAATGGGCAATAGCTCTTTTACCATTAGTCATTATTACGGCGTTAAGCAAATCAGGACATTATTATGGCTTTTACACCTTTTCCTCCTCGTCAGCCTTCAGCGTCGGCGCGTTTGCCTCTGACGTTGATCACATTAGATGACTGGGCGCTGGCCACCATTACCGGTGCAGACTGCGAAAAATATATCCAGGGGCAGGTCACTGCCGACGTAAGTCAACTGACAGAGCATCACCATGTCCTGGCCGCCCATTGCGATGCCAAAGGAAAGATGTGGAGCAATCTTCGTTTGTTCCGTGATGGCGACGGATTTGCCTGGATTGAGCGCCGCAGTCTGCGCGATGCCCAACTGACTGAACTGAAAAAGTACGCCGTGTTCTCTAAAGTCGTCATTGCGCCTGATGATGAACGCGTTCTGCTTGGTGTCGCTGGTTTTCAGGCACGCGCAGCGCTGGCACCTCTCTTTAGTGAACTGCCGGACGCCGAAAACCCGGTGGTGACGAAAGGGGCTTCTACGTTGCTGTGGTTTGAACATCCGGCGGAGCGCTTCCTGCTGGTGACCGATGTCGCCACGGCAGAAACGCTGACCGAAAAATTACGTGGCGAAGCCGCTCTCAACAACAGCCAGCAGTGGCTTGCTCTGGATATTGAAGCTGGTATCCCGGTCATTGACACGGTAAATAGCGGACAGTTTATTCCCCAGGCAACCAACCTTCAGGCGCTGGGTGGAATTAGCTTTAAGAAAGGCTGCTATACCGGTCAGGAGATGGTTGCTCGTGCGAAATTCCGTGGCGCGAACAAACGGGCGCTGTGGTCTCTGGTGGGTATTGCCAGTCGGGTGCCGGAAGCGGGCGAAGATCTTGAACTGCAGATGGGTGAAAACTGGCGTCGTACCGGTACGGTTCTCGCCGCAGTACAGTTAGACGATGGCCGGTTGCGGGTACAGGTTGTGATGAATAACGACATGGAAGCCGACAGCGTATTTCGCGTCCGCGACGATGCCAACACATTGCACATCGAACCGCTGCCGTATTCGCTGGAAGAGTAAGACATTAATGCCGGATAGCGGCTTACGCCTTGTCCGACCTACGATGAAATTTTGTAGGCCGGATAAGCGCAAGCGCTATCCGGCAACAACGGCTCATGCCTGTCCGACATACAGATAAATCGCCAGGAAATGGCAGACGCTGCCTCCCAGCACAAAACCGTGCCAGATTGCATGGTTATAGGGAATGCGTTTGCAGACGTAGAAAATCACGCCCAGCGAATAAATCACGCCGCCGACCGCCAGTAATGTCACGCCACCCGCCGCCAGTTTGACCGCAAGTTGATACACCACAATCAACGATAGCCACCCCATCGTCAGATATGTCACTAACGAGAGCACTTTAAACCGATGCGCGATGGTCAGCTTGAACAGAATTCCAAGCAGCGCCAGGCTCCAGATTACGATCATCAGTCCGCGCGCCAGCGGTGAATCCAACCCTACCAGCAAAAACGGTGTGTAAGTGCCCGCAATCAACAGGTAAATCGCGCAATGGTCGAATTTTTTCAACCACACTTTCGCTCGTTGATGGGGGATTGCGTGATACAACGTAGAGGCGAGAAACAGCAGAATCATGCTGCCGCCGTACAGGCTATAGCTGGTAATCGCCGTGACACTGGCATGGCTGTCTGCAGCCTGTACCAGCAGCAGAACCAGACCCACAATGCCAAATACCAACCCAATACCGTGGCTGACGCTGTTGGCAATTTCTTCTGCCAGAGAATATCCCTGTTTTATTGAAGGTTTTTCAACCATGAGCTACTCCGGAGAAACGTTCACGTTCGTGATTGCCTCTCTAGCGTAACTGAGAATGGTTCCAGTGAACATCTGTTAGCTCAAATAAATTTTCGATTTAAAATAATCGTTATAAATCATGCAATTAAATTAAATTTTTCAACTAACAGTTGTTCTTGATAATCAAAGACATTTAAAATCAATCACATAAAATTGTGACTGCCCCGGGTAAATTTCCGTAATCACCCGCTTCAACTCATCAAGGGACATGTTTTCTTGTTGCGCATGTTTTTCACTGATCGTGTCCAGGGTTACGGTAGAGGTTCCTGTGACTTTTATCGTGCAGAAATAGCCGTCATCTTCAAAACGCCCCACACGCAGAACATCCCCCACGTTAAAATGAGACTCTGAGGCATCCCGCAGGGTAATGGTTTTCCGTCCTGCCAAAATGTCATCCTGAAAGCGCTGAAAAAAAGTAATGTCGTTTGGCTGCATGTTATTATTTCCTGAAGATGAAGTCTGATGAGTGAGTATTGCCATTGTGAGTATGTTCTCCCACGCTGCCATCGCCAGTCTCAACAATCTTGAGATGTTGGTCTACAACTATGTCATCAAAAACCGCGATAACGTCGTCTACATGACCATTCGCGAACTGGCTGATGCTGCAGGGGTTTCGACCACCACGGTGCTGCGCTTTTGCCGTAAACTGAACTGTGATGGCTACTCTGAGTTTCGCGTGCGGTTTAAATTATATTTAGAGCAGAATGAACCGCAACAGGCTAATTTCGGTGCCAGCGAAATTATCAGCTTTTTTAAAAGTGTGAATAACGACGAATTTGATAAATTACTCGATCACGCGGTTGAGATTATTTTATCTTCCGAGCGAATTATATTCGTCGGCGCCGGAACCTCCGGGGCCTTAGCTAAATATGGCGCGCGCTTTTTCTCAAACGTCGGAAAATTCAGTAACCATATTGATGACCCTTATTTCCCTGTCACCAATGATATGGCCAGAAACGCCCTCGCGATCGTGCTTTCGGTCTCAGGAGAAACCGCAGAGATCCTGCGTTTTGCCAGCCAGTTCAGCCTGCATAACTGCAAAGTGTTGTCTGTTACCAGCCATGAACACTCCGCACTGGCAAAACTGGCCGACTTTAATCTCTCCTGGCATGTGCCGCAAACGCGTGTTGCCGGTGTTTATGATATTACGACGCAGATCCCTGTTATTTATATTCTCGAGACGTTAGGTCGTAAACTGGCGAAAAAATTAGCGTAAAAAAACAATTTGTTTTTTCGATGTAACAAGTCACATCACGGCTATTTTGTTATATCGTGACATTTCATTTCCCTTTGTTAGACTCAAAATCAGAAGATCATTAATTTGAGATTGAGCCCAGATGAAAAAACTCACCTTACCGAAAGATTTCTTATGGGGTGGCGCAGTCGCTGCCCACCAGGTTGAAGGCGGCTGGAACAAAGGCGGCAAAGGACCGAGCATTTGTGACGTGCTGACCGGCGGCGCACACGGCGTTCCACGTGAAATCACCCAGCAAGTGGTGCCGGGAAAATACTATCCCAACCACGAAGCGGTCGATTTCTATGGGCACTACAAAGAAGATATTAAGCTCTTCGCTGAAATGGGCTTTAAATGCTTTCGAACCTCGATCGCCTGGACCCGTATCTTTCCACAAGGTGACGAAACCCAGCCGAATGAAGAAGGGCTGAAGTTCTACGACGATATGTTCGATGAACTACTCAAATACAATATCGAACCCGTTATCACCCTCTCCCACTTCGAAATGCCGTTGCATCTGGTACAGCAATACGGAAGCTGGACTCACCGTAAGGTGGTGGATTTCTTTGTGCGTTTCGCTGAAGTAGTGTTTGAACGCTACCAGCACAAGGTCAAATACTGGATGACCTTCAACGAGATAAACAACCAGCGGAACTGGCGCGCGCCCCTGTTTGGCTACTGCTGTTCCGGTGTGGTCTACACCGAACATGAAAACCCAGAAGAGACTATGTATCAGGTGCTGCACCATCAGTTTGTCGCCAGCGCTCTGGCAGTGAAAGCGGCACGCCGCATTAATCCTGAAATGAAAGTCGGCTGCATGCTGGCGATGGTGCCGCTTTATCCCTTCTCCTGCAAACCCGAAGATGTCATGTTCACCCAGGAATCAATGCGCGAGCGTTATGTCTTTACCGACGTTCAGCTTCGCGGTTACTACCCCTCTTATGTGTTAAACGAATGGGAACGCCGTGGTTTTAACATCAAAATGGAAGAGGGAGACAACGCGGTTCTGCGTGAAGGTACCTGCGATTATCTTGGTTTCAGCTATTACATGACCAACGCAGTGAAAGCCGAAGGCGGCAGTGGCGATGCAATTTCCGGCTTCGAAGGCAGTGTCCCAAATCCACACGTGAAAGCCTCGGACTGGGGATGGCAAATTGACCCGACGGGTCTGCGTTACGCGCTTTGCGAACTGTATGAACGCTATCAGAAACCATTGTTTATCGTGGAAAACGGGTTTGGTGCCTACGACAAAGTGGAAGAAGACGGCAGTATCAACGATGACTACCGTATCGACTATCTGCGTGCCCACGTCGAAGAGATGATGAAAGCCGTGACGTATGATGGCGTGGACCTGATGGGCTACACACCGTGGGGCTGCATCGACTGCGTATCTTTCACCACCGGACAGTACAGCAAGCGTTACGGCTTTATCTATGTGAACAAGCATGACGACGGCACTGGCGATATGTCGCGCTCACGTAAGAAGAGCTTCAACTGGTATAAAGAAGTGATTGCCAGCAACGGCGAGAATCTGTGATTTTTTGCCGGAGGGCGAAAACGCATCCTCCGGCAATTAACGTCCTATTTTCCACCCGCCAGCTCAAGAAAACTGCCCGTCACATACGACGCTTTCTCACTCAAAAGCCAGACAATCGCCTGAGCAACCTCTTTCGGTTGCCCGCCACGTTGCATGGGTAACGTAGACTTAACGCGATCAACTCGCCCAGGCTCACCGCCGGAAGCATGCATGTCGGTATAGATAAGGCCAGGACGCACGCAGTTCACGCGTATTCCCTGCGCCGCCACCTCCAGCGCCAGCCCGGTGGTGAGTGTATCTACCGCTCCTTTCGACGCAGCGTAATCGACATACTCGAAAGGTGCGCCAAGCCGTGCTGCCGCCGAGGAGACATTCACAATCGCCCCGCCCTTGCCGCCATGCTTAAGCGACATTCGCTTCACGGCCTCCCGGCAACAGAGGAAATAACCGGTCACGTTAGTGGCCAGCACGCGATTAATCCGTTCGGCGGTCAGGTTTTCTACCGTGCTTTGTTCAAATAAAATCCCGGCGTTATTCACCAGCGCAGTCAACGGTTCGCCGGTACGATCGAGAGATTCAAACATCGCCATCACCTGGCTTTCATCGCTAATGTCAGCGCGCAGGGCGAATGCCTTACCGCCCGCAGCGACAATCGTGTTAACCACTTCCGTTGCCGCGCGAATATTGTGATGAAAGTTAACGGCGACGGTGTACCCCTCTGTCGCCAGTTGCAGTGCGGTTGCGCGTCCGATCCCCCGACTACCGCCTGTTACCAGTGCGATTGCCATACCCTTACCCCCAAAAATAAAGGCGCCGAAGCGCCTTTAAAAGATAATTGAAGCGGAAAATTACTGATATTCGCTCATCGGTACGCAAGAGCAGAACAAATTACGGTCGCCGTAAACATCGTCGAGACGTTTTACCGTCGGCCAGTATTTGTTCTCTACGCCCGCAGGGAACACGGCGATTTCACGGGTGTACCCATGATTCCACTCCGCCACCAGCTCATTCTGGGTGTGCGGCGCGTTAACCAGAGGGTTATCTTCCAGTGGCCACTCGCCCGCTTTCACGCGATCAATTTCAGCCCGAATCGCCAGCATCGCATTGATAAAGCGATCCAGTTCAACCTTGCTTTCGGATTCCGTCGGTTCCACCATCAGCGTACCCGCAACTGGGAAGGACATGGTCGGCGCATGGAAACCGTAGTCGATCAGGCGTTTGGCGATATCCAGTTCACTGATGCCCGTCTCTTCTTTCAGCGGGCGAATATCGAGAATGCATTCGTGCGCCACGCGGCCATCACGACCCGTGTACAGCACCGGATATGCATCTTTCAGACGGCTGGCAATGTAGTTAGCATTGAGAATAGCCACCTGGCTTGCTTTTTTCAGACCTTCTGCGCCCATCATGCGGATGTACATCCAGCTAATCGGCAGAATAGATGCGCTACCGAACGGAGCAGCGGAAACCGCGCCCTGACGGGTCAGCATGCCTTCGATTTGCACCACGCTATGGCCTGGCACAAACGGCGCCAGATGTGATTTCACCCCGATTGGACCCATACCTGGGCCGCCACCGCCGTGCGGAATGCAGAAGGTTTTATGCAGGTTGAGGTGCGATACATCTGCGCCGATAAAGCCAGGCGTAGTGATACCGACCTGCGCGTTCATGTTTGCACCGTCAAGGTAAACCTGGCCGCCAAACTGGTGAACGATTTCGCACACTTCACGGATCGTCTCTTCATACACACCGTGAGTGGACGGGTACGTCACCATGATGCAGGAGAGGCTGTCGCCGTGCTGTTCCGCTTTCTCACGCAGATCCGCCAGATCGATGTTGCCCTGTTTGTCGCACGCGACGACGACGACCTGCATCCCCGCCATTTGCGCGGACGCCGGGTTTGTACCGTGGGCAGACGCCGGGATCAGGCAGATGTCGCGATGCCCTTCGTTGCGGCTCTCGTGGTAATGACGAATCGCCAACAGACCCGCATATTCACCCTGCGCACCTGAGTTTGGCTGCATGCACACGGCGTCGTAACCGGTCAGTTTAACCAGCCAGTCAGAAAGCTGGCTGATCATCTGGTGATACCCTTCCGCCTGATCCGCCGGGCAGAAAGGATGCAGTTCAGCAAATTCCGGCCAGGTAATCGGGATCATCTCGGCAGCGGCGTTCAGCTTCATGGTGCAGGAGCCCAGCGGGATCATCGCCTGATTCAGCGCCAGATCTTTGCGTTCCAGAGAGTGCATGTAACGCATCATCTCGGTTTCGCTGTGATAGCGGTTAAACACCGGATGCGCCAGGATCTCGTCATCACGCAGCATGCTGTCCTGAATAGAACGGCTGTCATACGCGACGTCTTTGTCCAGCGTGTCGATATTCAGACCATGGTTTTCGCCAAGCAGTACGGAGAACAACGCCAGCACATTTTCACGGGTGGTCGTTTCATCCAGCGTGATGCCGACCGCATTGTGGATATCGCTACGCAGATTGATTTCTGCCGCTTCCGCGCGCGCCAGCACCGCAGCTTTATCAGCCACTTCAACGCACAGGGTGTCAAAGTAGTGCGCATGACGCAGCTTCATCCCTTTTTGTTGCAGGCCGGTTGCCAGAATATCGGTCAGGCGATGAATGCGATTTGCAATACGTTTCAGCCCTACCGGACCATGATAAACCGCATACAGACTGGCGATGTTGGCCAGCAGCACCTGAGAGGTACAGATATTGGAGTTCGCTTTCTCGCGACGAATATGCTGCTCGCGAGTCTGCATCGCCATACGCAGGGCGGTATTGCCCGCCGCATCTTTTGATACGCCGATAATACGGCCTGGCATAGAGCGTTTGAATTCATCTTTCGCGGCAAAGAATGCCGCATGCGGGCCGCCGTAGCCCATTGGCACGCCAAAGCGTTGTGCTGAACCGAAAACGATATCTGCGCCTTGTTTGCCTGGCGCAGTCAGCAGAACCAGCGCCATAAAATCGGCGGCAACGCTGACCACAATTTTGCGCGACTTCAGCTCGGTAATCAGCGCGCTGTAGTCGTGAACTTCCCCGGTCGTGCCCACCTGCTGTAACAGCACGCCAAACACATCCTGGTGATCAACCACTTTTGCGGCGTCGTCGACGATCACGTCAAAACCGAAGGTTTCCGCACGGGTGCGAACTACGTCCAGCGTTTGAGGATGCACGTCGGAGGCGACGAAGAAACGGTTAGCGTTTTTCAGCTTGCTCACGCGTTTTGCCATTGCCATCGCTTCGGCCGCCGCAGTCGCTTCGTCGAGCAGAGACGCAGAGGCCATATCCAGGCCGGTCAGATCCAGAGTTACCTGCTGGAAATTCAGCAGTGATTCCAGACGACCCTGGGAGACTTCCGGCTGGTATGGCGTATACGCGGTGTACCAACCTGGATTCTCTAACATATTGCGCAGGATAACCGGCGGCAATTGCACGGCGGTGTAGCCCATGCCGATGTAAGACGTGAAGCGCTTATTGCGGCTGGCGATAGCTTTGAGTTCTGCCAGCGCAGCATACTCGGTCGCAGCTTCACCCACCTGCGGCGGGGTCGCAAGCTGAATATCTTTCGGCACAATCTGGCCGATCAGCGCGTTTAACGACTCGGCGCCAACGGCATTCAGCATTTCTTGCTGTTGCTCAGCGTCCGGTCCGATGTGGCGTTCAATGAAAGCGCCGCTGTTTTCAAGCTGGCTTAACGTCTGTGTCATGGGCGATGGTTCCTGAAACGTGCAGTGAATCGTGATTGTCTCTAACTCAATTGCCCGGTGACGCTAACGCTTACCGGGCCTACGGTGACCTGTAGGCCGGATAAACGCAGTGCCATCCGGCACAACATTACTCGTCTTCTAACAGGGCTTCGTATGCAGTGGCATCCAGCAGCGCGTCGATTTCGCTCGCGTCGTTGGCTTTGATTTTGAAAATCCAGCCACCCGCATACGGTTCGCTGTTGATAAGCTCCGGAGAGTCGCTGAGCGCGTCGTTAACGGCCACGATCTCGCCTCCCACCGGTGCATAAATATCTGATGCCGCTTTGACGGACTCAGCGACCGCGCAATCATCGCCTGCGCTAACGGTGCTGCCGACGTCTGGCAGATCGACAAACACCATGTCGCCCAACAGTTCCTGAGCGTGCTCGGTAATGCCCACGGTGTAAGTACCGTCCGCTTCTTTACGCAGCCATTCGTGTTCTTTGCTGTATTTCAGTTCTGCAGGTACGTTGCTCATCAATCAATCTCCAAAAAAGGATGAATCACGCGACGGCTTTGCCGTTACGCACAAAAACAGGTTTCGTTACTTTTACCGGCATCTCGCGGTTACGGATCTGCACAATCGCCGTTTCACCAATGCCCGCTGGCACTCGCGCCAGCGCAATGCTGTAGCCCAGCGTCGGAGAGAACGTGCCGCTGGTGATAATGCCTTCCTGCGTGTTGCCCTGTGCATCGATAAAACGAACCGGCAACTCATTACGCAACACGCCTTTTTCCGTCATGATCAGACCGACCAACTGCTCGTGCCCTTTTTCACGCTGCGTTTCCAGCGCTTCGCGACCGATGAAATCACGGTCAGTCGGTTCCCAGGCAATGGTCCAGCCCATGTTGGCGGCTAATGGAGAAATGCTTTCGTCCATCTCCTGGCTGTACAGGTTCATGCCAGCTTCCAGACGCAACGTATCGCGCGCGCCCAAACCACACGGCTTCACGCCAGCTTCCACCAGCGCACGCCAGAAATCTGCCGCCTTTTCATTTGGCATGGCGATTTCATAGCCCGCTTCACCGGTATAACCGGTTGTCGCAATGAAGAGATCGCCCGCCTGGACGCCAAAGAACGGTTTCATCCCGTCGACTGCGCGACGCTGTTCTTCGGTAAACAACGCGGCGGCTTTCGCCTGCCCGTTTGGTCCCTGTACGGCGATCAGCGACAGATCGTCACGGACGGTAATGTCGATGGCATAAGGTTCAGCGTGTTGGGAAATCCAGGAGAGGTCTTTTTCGCGGGTGGCGGAGTTAACAACGAGGCGGAAGAAATCTTCAGTGAAGTAGTAGACGATAAGGTCATCTATCACGCCGCCCGAGGCATTAAGCATACCGGAGTAGAGGGCTTTCCCGCTCTTCGTTAGCTTTGCCACGTCATTTGCCAGCAGATAACGCAAAAACTCCCGGGTGCGGCTGCCTCGCAGATCGACAATCGTCATATGCGAAACATCAAACATACCGGCATCGGTGCGCACAGCATGATGCTCATCGAGCTGGGAACCGTAATGCAGCGGCATCATCCAGCCATGGAAATCGACCATCCGGGCGCCACATAACGTGTGTTGTTCGTACAAAGGAGTCTGTTGAGCCATCTTTTCCTCGTTGAATAAGCAGGGCTTACAACCATTTCGTGATGAAATTTACGCCACGAAACCCGTCATCGAAGCCACGTTATGGCCTCAACGCAAACGTTCTCTTTTCCATTGAACTTACCACCGAAACTGATGCTTAACCATAAGGTAAAATTAACTATCACATTAGCTTATGCCAAAAAATGGCAAAGCAGACCACAGAACAAAAAACCAAAAACATAATTAACGAATCCATAACACACAAATCACAGGTACAAAAAACCGATTTAATCGATATTAAATTCTAAAAAAATGTCAAAAATCGAGACGAGAGAAAATCGTGATATAAAAAAATCTAATGCGAAAAACAGCGTGGAATTAGATTATTTCAAATGAGGTAAGTCCCCCGGCGCGAAGGCCGGGAGAAGAAAGTGTGACGGGTCTCAAACTCTTAGATGCGGAGGGATTTCTTAGCGCAGCCACTCAGGCAAATCATTCAACCCCATAGCCTGACGGATAAGTTGCGGTTTTACTCCTGGGAGGGTATCGGCCAGTTTCAGACCAATATCGCGCAGCAATTTTTTCGCTGGATTCTCCCCAGCAAACAGCTCGCGAAAACCTTGCATACCTGCCAGCATCATGGCGGCACTGTGCTTACGGCTACGCTCGTAACGACGCAAATACAGATACTGACCGATATCTTTGCCCTGACGCTGCAAACGCTTCAGTTCATCGATAAGTTCCGCAGCATCCATAAAGCCGAGGTTAACCCCCTGCCCCGCCAGCGGATGGATGGTGTGGGCGGCATCGCCGACCAGTGCCAGACGATGGGCGGCAAACTGGCGCGCATAGCGCCCCGTCAGCGGGAATACCTGGCGTTCGCTTTCCACGCGACACAACCCGAGTCGGTTATCAAACGCAATATTCAATGCCCGGTTGAATTCCTCTTCGCTCGCATGTTGCATCCGCTCAGCCTCTTGTGGCGAAAGCGACCAGACAATAGAGCAAAGATGTGGGTCGACGAGGGGCAAAAACGCGAGAATACCCTCGCCATGAAACGCCTGGCGAGCAACGGCATCATGCGCCTCTTCGGTACGAATGGTAGCGACCAGCGCATGATGGCGATAGTCCCAGAAAGTCAGCGGAATATCGGCTTTGCTGCGCAGCCAGGAGTTCGCGCCGTCCGCCCCAACCACCAGGCGAGCGGTTAACATCGTGCCGTCTTTCAGGGTCAGAAACGTTTCATTTTCCCCCCAGGCCACCTGCTGCAGTTCTGCAGGAGCCATCAGCGTAACATCCGAGGATTGCTGCGCTTTTTGCCACAGAGCGTAGTGGATCACCGTATTTTCAACGATATGCCCAAGATGGCTGTAGCCCATACTTTTATCATCGAACGCAATGCGTCCAAAGCTGTCTTTGTCCCAGACTTCCATGCCGTGATAGCAGCTGGCCCGACGGGCAACAATATCTGACCACACGCCGAGACGCGTGAGCAATTTTTCGCTGGCAGCATTAATGGCCGACACGCGAAGCGCCGGTGGAGCATCATTTTCCAGTGGCTGAGGGACATGCTGTTCCAGCACGGCGACCCGTAAACCGCTACCCTGTAAGCCGCAGGCGACGGCCAGACCTACCATGCCTCCACCCACAATAGCTACATCAACACTTTGCACTGTTTGCTCCTCGAAACCGAAACCTGTAATCCGTAGGCCTGATAAGCGTAACGCCATCAGGCATTTGTGCGGGTAACCCTGCCGGATGGCGGCTTCACCTTATCCGACCTACAGGTCATATTTAACGCGCTACCCAACCCAGGGTCCGCTCCGCCAGCACATCGCGTGCCGGTGTCAATAATTCCATTGCTATCAACCCGACATTGCGCCCGACAACCAGCGGCGCCCAGTGATTAGCAAACAGATAAACCAGACTGTTCGTCACGCCAATTGTTGTTTCACGGTCTGCCTGTCGACGTTGTTGATACCGCGACAGCACGCGATATTCGCCGACGTCTTCGCCTGCTTGCCATGCCTGGGTCAGCGTTTCGGCAAGGCTCATCACATCGCGTAATCCAAGATTAAACCCTTGTCCTGCGATAGGGTGCAGTGTCTGCGCGGCATTTCCCACCAGCACGGTACGATGGGTGACGGCTTTGACCGCCGTCGTCAGCGAAAGCGGATAGACACTGCGTTTCCCCGCCTGGGTAATACGTCCCAGTCGCCAGCCAAATGCGCTCTGCAATTCACGGCAAAACTGTTCATCAGACCAGGCCATCACCTCATCACGCCGCTCAAGCGGATGGCACCACACCAGTGAGCAACGCTCCCCGGACATGGGCAACATCGCCAGTGGACCATGTTGGGTAAAGCGCTCAAACGCACGACCTTCATGGGGCACAGAGACAGCCACGTTGGCGATCACCGCTAACTGTTCGTATGGCGTTTGCTGCCAGTCCACACCGCAGGCCGTTGCCAACGCAGAACGCGTACCATCAGCCGCAACCAGAACGTCGCCGGTAATCACATCACCGTTTTCCAGCGTGACATTGACCTGTTCCTGCGTGCGCGAGACCGTGGCGACGCGAGCGGGGCAATACAACGTCACGCCCGGCGCTTTGCGCAACAGCCCGAACAAGCGCTGACCGACATCGTGCAACTCAACGACCTGCCCTAACGCCGCAATACGATAATCTTGCGCATCCAGAGTCACAAACCCGGCATGCCCGCGATCGCTAACGTGAACGGTATTGATGGCCGTTGCGCAATCGGCGATCGCCTGCCAGATACCCATCCGCGCCAGTTGCTGACAGGTGCCTGCCGCCAGGGCGATCGCCCGGGCGTCGAAACCCGGGTGATCCTGTGCTTCAGGCGCCGTCGCTTCAATCAGATGCACCGGCAACTTGCCATGACTCAACTGAGATATTGCCAGCGCCAGCGTCGCCCCGGCCATCCCGCCGCCTACGATAATCACGCTCATTGTTGACGCGCCGCAGCCATTAAGGCTTCGATGTCGTCGGCTTTTTTCACTACGCTGGCGGTCAGGTTTTCGTTACCGGTTTGTGTGATGACGATGTCGTCTTCAATTCGGATACCAATACCGCGATACGCTTCCGGTACGTCGGCATCCGGCGCGATGTAGAGACCAGGCTCCACGGTCAGAACCATACCCGGCTCAAGCGGACGGGAGCGATCCTTGCCATATGTACCGACATCATGCACATCCAGCCCCAGCCAGTGACTCAGGCCATGCATAAAGAAAGGTCGATGGGCGTTATCGGCGATCAGTTGATCGATTTCGCCCTTCAGGATGCCCAGTTTCACCAGGCCGGTTACCATAATGCGTACCACCTCGCCGGTCACTTCCTGAATGGAGGTGCCTGGGCGATACAGACGCAAACTGGTTTCCAGCGACGCCAGCACAATGTCGTAGATCTCGCGCTGGGCAGGCGTGAACTTGCCGTTGACCGGGAAGGTTCGTGTGATATCCCCGGCATACCCTTTGTATTCGCATCCGGCGTCAATCAACACCAACGAGCCATCGCGCATTTCACTTTCATTTTCGGTGTAATGCAGGATGCAGCCATTTTCGCCGCTGCCAACTATGGTGTTATAGGAAGGATAACGCGCGCCGTGACGCGTAAATTCGTGGTGAATCTCCCCTTCCAGTTGATACTCAAACATGCCCGGACGGCATTTCTCCATCGACCGCGTGTGCGCCAGCGCGCTGATCTCTCCGGCGCGTCGCATCACGGCGATTTCTTCCGCTGATTTAAACAGGCGCATCTCATGCACCATCGGACGCCAGTCGGTGAGCGTCGCAGGTGCTTTCAGATTCTGACGCGACCCTTTGCGCAACTTATCCAGTGCGGTAAAGACAATCTCATCCGCCCAGGCATATTCGCCTTGCGCGTGATACACCACATCCAGGCCATTAAGCAGTTGGAAGAGTTGCTGGTTGATTTCGCTGAACGCCAGCGCACGATCCACGCCCAGCTTTTCTGGTGCGGCATCCTGCCCAAGACGACGGCCAAACCAGATCTCCGCAGTCAGGTCGCGAACCCGGTTAAACAAAACGCTGTGGTTATGAGTGTCATCGCTTTTAATCAGCACCAGCACAGCTTCCGGTTCATTAAAACCGGTGAAATACCAGAAGTCGCTGCTTTGGCGATACGGATATTCACTGTCCGCGCTACGCGTCGCTTCTGGCGCGGCGAAAATCAGCGCCGCGCTGCCTGGCGGCATTTGCGCCAGCAATGCCTGGCGACGACGCAGGTATTCTTGCAGGGATAGTTCGCTCATAACACTCTCCTTGGCGTTTTCGTTCTTAGTGCAGGGTCGGTTTGCGCACTTCCGGCGCGGTTGGCTGCTGACGCGTAAAGGTGTCGTGGCACAGCAGCGCCGCAACACGCACATATTCGATGATCTCTTCGAGCGACATCTCCAGCTCTTCCTGATCTTCGTCTTCGTCATAGCCCAACTGCGCGATGTTGCGCAGATCGTCAATTGCCTCGCCGGTTTCACCCGTCACTTTGTCGAGCTTAGGCTGTGTGACGCCAAGTCCGAGCAAAAAGTGGTTGACCCAACCTGCCAGCGCATCGGCGCGATCGAACACGCTGACGTCGTCTCCTTCAGGCAGAAAAAGCTGAAAAAGAAAGCCGTCATCTTCCAGCGCATCGCTGGTCGCGGCGTGCATTTTACGCAATGCTTGCGCCAGTTCATGACCAAAGGCCAGACCTTCGTTTGTCAGGTCATGAAGCAGCGGCTGCCAGGAGCTGTCGTTGTTGCCGCCACAAATCATCCCGCTTATCAAACCGTGCATTTCGGCTGGGGTCAATCCAGCCCCTTGTTGGTTCAAAAACTGGTTCATTTCGGTGTAACCAGGCATTTCGTTCTGTATAGACATAAGCATTCGTCATCAAAGGGAGGATATTCATGATATGCTACCACTTTGGACCCTGGTGAACCAGAAAAGGGCTTGTATCTTCATACCAGGGTAGCTATAGTGTCGCCCCTTCGCGGACCCAGGGTCCGGAGCCGAAGGCAGCGCAGTCAATCAGCAGGAAGGTGGCATGTCTGCACAACCCGTCGATATCCAAATATTTGGCCGTTCACTGCGAGTGAATTGCCCGCCTGAACAAAAGGATGCGTTGAATCAGGCAGCGGACGATCTTAATCAGCGGTTGCAAGATCTAAAAGTTCGCACTAGAGTCACAAATACTGAGCAGCTGGTTTTCATCGCCGCATTGAACATCAGCTATGAATTAGCTCAGGAAAAAGCGAAGACGCGTGACTACGCGGCGAGCATGGAACAACGTATTCGGATGCTGCAACAGACCATCGAACAAGCGTTGCTTGATCAGGGTCGCATAACCGAAAAAACGGGCCAAAACTTTGAATAACACTTTTCGGTTTACTATGGTAGAGTGACCGTGAAGACAAAATTTCTCTGAGATGTTTGCAAGCGGGCCAGTCCCCTGAGCCGATATTTCATACCACAAGAATGTGGCGCTCCACGGTTGGTGAGCATGCTCGGTCCGTCCGAGAAGCCTTAAAACTGTGACGACGCATTCACCTTGAACCAAGGGTTCAAGGGTTACAGCCTGCGGCGGCATCTCGGAGATTCCCTTCTACCTACCAACAGCTATGACACAACTTCCCGAACTCTCTTTATCCCGACAAGAAATCCGCCAGCTAATACGCCAACGTAGACGGGCACTGACCCCTCAGCAGCAAACCCATTTCGGCCAGCATGCCGCGAACAGAATGCTTGCTTACCCACCGATAGTAATGGCGCACACTGTCGCGTTATTTCTCTCATTCGATGGCGAACTCGACACTCAACCGCTGATCGAACAACTCTGGCGAGCAGGTAAACGTGTTTATCTCCCGGTCCTGCACCCGTTTAGTCCCGGCAATTTATTGTTTCTGCACTATCACCCCCAAAGCGAACTGGTCACCAATCGCCTGAAGATTCAGGAGCCGAAACTGGATGTGCGCGACGTATTGCCGCTTGCGCAACTGGATGTGTTGGTAACGCCGTTAGTGGCGTTTGACGAAGAGGGGCAGCGTCTGGGTATGGGTGGCGGATTTTATGACCGGACATTGCAGAACTGGCGGCAACACGGGATCCAACCGGTGGGCTATGCCCATGACTGTCAGTTAGTCGAAAAACTGCCGGTTGAAGAGTGGGATATTCCCTTACCGGCTGTAGTAACACCGTCGAAAGTGTGGGAATGGCCGCCGTTTTCTTCCCATTGACACCGCTTTTTTTTTGACCTAAATTCCTCGGTAAAGGGTGAGGGAGGCGAACCTCCCTCCTGCTTCCTCTCTGTTAATATGCTGGGTAGGCTATGATTAACAGGATTAGCAGCATGATGACGTATCTCATCATCGTCCCTTTCCTTTTTTAAGCCCCTGCTACGGTAGGGGCTTTTCCGTTTCAGCCCTATGCTGAAGCCCCATCGTAAATTCCTTTTTTTGATACTCAACGTACCACAACGCCTTTAATCACCGATTGCGGCAACGCTCGTAAACAGGATGTATATGTTGCAAGAGGACTCAACTGCGGCTGGAAACGACTCAGGGATGTTCATCCTAACCGGGAGACGTCTTTGCCTGGCCGGGACTACGGTGTGGATGCCCACACGAAATAAGGCCCGGTAGCATAGCGCCACCGGGCAGGACAGGTAAATTAGTACAACAAACGCGCGCGAATGGTGCCCGGGAGCGCCTTCATCGCCAGCAGCGCTTTCTCTGCCACATCTTCATCGGCTTCAATATCAATGACCACATAACCCACTTGGGCAGAGGTTTGCAGATATTGCGCCGCAATGTTGACGCCCTGCTCAGCAAAAATTTGGTTAAGCGCAGTTAATACGCCTGGACGGTTTTCGTGGATGTGCATCAGACGGCGGCCACCGTGCAACGGTAGCGACACTTCCGGGAAGTTAACCGCAGAAAGCGTGGAGCCATTGTCAGAATATTTCGTCAGTTTACCTGCAACTTCAAGACCGATATTTTCCTGCGCTTCCTGGGTTGAGCCACCAATGTGCGGGGTCAGGATCACGTTGTCGAACTCACACAGAGGTGAGGTGAAAGGATCACTATTGGTTGCCGGCTCCGTCGGGAAGACGTCGATCGCGGCACCCGCCAGATGTTTGGTTGCCAGCGCATCGCACAGTGCCGGAATATCCACGACCGTGCCACGAGCGGCGTTGATCAGCAGTGCACCCGGCTTCATCAACGCGATCTCTTTCGCACCCATCATGTTTTTGGTCGAGGCGTTTTCCGGTACGTGCAAGCTCACGACATCGCTCATGTTCAGCAGATCCGAGAGGTGCTGAACCTGAGTCGCATTACCCAGCGGTAATTTGTTTTCAATGTCATAGAAGTAGACATGCATCCCCAGCGACTCCGCCAGAATACCCAACTGAGTACCGATATGACCGTAACCAATGATGCCCAGTTTTTTGCCACGCGCTTCAAAAGAGCCTGATGCCAGTTTGTTCCAGACGCCACGGTGCGCTTTGGCATTTGCCTCCGGTACGCCGCGAAGCAGCAGAAGTAGCTCACCAATCACCAGTTCTGCGACAGAACGGGTATTTGAGAATGGCGCGTTAAACACGGGGATCCCGCGTTTTGACGCCGCGCTCAGATCGACCTGGTTGGTGCCGATGCAGAAACAGCCAATCGCCACCAGTTTCTCTGCCGCTTCAATCACCTCTTCTGTCAGATGAGTACGGGATCGCAGGCCAATGAAGTGGGCATCACGGATCGATTCTTTCAGTTGCTCAGCATCCAGAGCGCCTTTATGGAATTCGATGTTGGTATAACCTGCTGCGCGAAGGCTTTCCAGTGCACGTTGGTGCACGCCTTCAACCAGCAGAAATTTAATTTTGTCTTTCTCCAGCGATACCTTTGCCATTTCCCCGACCCTGTCTTTTTATCAATCTGATGTTGTGTGTGTGGATTTGCATCCGCCTTCAACATATCAAAAAAAACTATCGCGGCAATATGAACGTTTGCGTCGCCATTCTGAGGACATATCATTCGGCAGGAAATAACAGAGGAAAATGCTGGGAAGTACCGGGAGTTTAGCGAGATCGGCAGGGCAACATTCTAAACGTGATACATGTCACCAAATTTGCCCTACCGAAAATTTTTTCACAGGGGAAGCGGTTCCCCTGTCAGATTATTTCACGATGGTTTTCACACCGTCAGCGGTGCCAATCAGCGCAACATCCGCACCACGGTTGGCAAACAGACCGACAGTCACCACGCCAGGGATCGCGTTGATGGCATTTTCCATCGCGATAGGGTCGATGATCTCCATGCCGTGTACGTCGAGGATCACGTTGCCGTTATCGGTCACCACACCCTGACGATATTCCGGACGGCCGCCGAGCTTCACTAACTGGCGTGCAACGGCGCTACGCGCCATCGGGATCACTTCTACCGGCAGTGGGAAACGCCCCAGAATATCCACCTCTTTGGAGGCATCCGCGATACAAATGAATTTCTTCGCCACCGAGGCAATAATCTTCTCACGGGTTAACGCCGCACCACCGCCTTTGATCATCTGCATGTGGCCGTTAATTTCATCCGCGCCGTCAACGTAGACACCCAGGCTGTCCACTTCGTTAAGATCAAAAA
Organism: Citrobacter sp. R56; assembly: GCF_016811995.1. Lineage (GTDB taxonomy): Bacteria > Pseudomonadota > Gammaproteobacteria > Enterobacterales > Enterobacteriaceae > Citrobacter_D > Citrobacter_D enshiensis. The sequence goes on along the minus strand of NZ_CP069159.1, from coordinate 762,814 downwards.
CATGAATGCCAAGGCTTTTGAGTTTTTCAGTGGACGCATCCGAACTGGACACTGCGCCTTCAATCTGGCCTTTCATTGTACCCAGCGCATCAATAAAGTGCGCGGCGGTTGAGCCTGTCCCTACTCCTACAATGGTTCCGGGTTGTACATACTGAAGTGCCGCCCATCCTACTGCTTTTTTCAGTTCATCCTGCGTCATGGTCGTTTCGCCTGTGGTGTGAAATTTCAGGCGCATTATAGAACATTGACGAGAAAAATGTCCCCAACCCCATTTGCAGACGGTGGAATTCGTCTGTACCCAACTAAAATTTGTGTCATAGTGCAGAACCCCCCAAATTTTAGGAGTACGTCATAGCAATGAAACGTCCGGACTACAGAACACTACAAGCACTGGATGCGGTGATACGTGAACGAGGATTTGAGCGCGCGGCACAGAAACTGTGCATCACGCAATCCGCCGTCTCGCAACGCATAAAACAGCTTGAGAATATGTTCGGGCAGCCGCTGCTGGTACGTACCGTTCCGCCACGCCCGACTGAGCAAGGGCAAAAGCTGCTGGCGCTGCTGCGTCAGGTTGAGCTGCTGGAAGACGAATGGCTGGGAGACGAGCAGACCGGCTCCACGCCGCTGCTGTTGTCGCTGGCGGTTAACGCCGACAGTCTGGCCACCTGGCTGCTGCCTGCACTGGCCCCCGTGCTGGCTGATTCGCCTATCCGTCTGAACTTGCAGGTGGAAGATGAAACCCGTACACAAGAGCGCCTGCGCCGCGGCGAGGTGGTGGGTGCGGTGAGTATTCAGCATCAGGCGCTGCCAAGCTGTCTGGTCGATAAGCTCGGCGCACTCGACTATCTGTTCGTGGCCTCACGCGCCTTTGCGGCACGTTATTTTCCGAACGGCGTCACCCGCTCGGCGCTGCTGAAAGCGCCCGCCGTGGCGTTTGACCATCTCGATGATATGCACCAGGCCTTCCTGCAACAGAACTTCGACCTACCGCCGGGTAGCGTACCGTGTCACATCGTTAACTCTTCTGAAGCCTTTGTACAGCTGGCTCGCCAGGGCACGACCTGCTGTATGATCCCGCATTTGCAGATTGAGAAAGAGTTAAACAGCGGCGAGCTGATCGACTTAACGCCCGGTCTGTTTCAACGCCGGATGCTTTACTGGCACCGTTTTGCGCCGGAAAGCCGCATGATGCGCAACGTCACTGACGCGCTGCTGGCATACGGTCATAAAGTGCTGCGTCAGGATTAATGCCCGATTGCCGGATAACATTAAGTTTATCCGGCTCACTTGCAAAAAAATGTCTTTGAAATCCATCACAAAATAAATAATCCCAGGCGGCAAAAAACGACGCGTCGTTGGCTATTTTTTGCTGGCGACAGCGCAGGTTAAAAAGCTCACCGTATTCGCAAGAACCCATTCCATTGCGTAATACGGAGCAACACATGTCACATTTGCAGGACTGGCAACGGCTGGCCAATAAGGAACTCAGTCGTCAGGAAAAAACCGTCGAAGATCTTGTACGCCACACGGCAGAAGGGATCGCCGTCAAGCCGTTATATACCCCCGCCGACCTCGACAACCTGGAAGTAATGGATACCCTCCCCGGCCTGCCGCCGTACGTTCGTGGCCCACGCGCCACCATGTACACGGCGCAACCCTGGACCATTCGCCAGTACGCCGGTTTCTCAACCGCCAAAGAGTCCAATGCCTTTTACCGTCGCAACCTCGCTGCGGGGCAAAAAGGGTTATCCGTGGCGTTTGATCTCGCCACCCATCGCGGTTACGACTCTGATAATCCACGTGTGGCTGGCGATGTGGGTAAAGCCGGTGTCGCTATTGATACCGTGGAAGATATGAAAGTCCTGTTCGACCAGATCCCACTGGATAAGATGTCCGTCTCCATGACCATGAACGGCGCGGTATTGCCGGTAATGGCGTTCTATATCGTGGCTGCAGAAGAACAGGGCGTCACACCAGAACAACTCACCGGCACGATTCAAAACGATATCCTGAAAGAGTACCTGTGCCGTAATACCTATATTTATCCGCCAAAACCCTCCATGCGCATTATCGCCGACATCATTGCCTGGTGTTCGGGCAATATGCCGCGCTTCAACACCATCAGTATCAGCGGTTATCACATGGGTGAAGCAGGCGCCAACTGTGTACAGCAGGTCGCGTTCACCCTGGCGGACGGCATTGAATACATCAAGGCGGCACTCTCCGCAGGACTGAAAATTGATGATTTTGCCCCCCGCCTATCCTTCTTCTTCGGGATCGGCATGGATCTGTTTATGAACGTCGCCATGCTGCGCGCCGCACGTTATCTGTGGAGCGAAGCGGTCAGCAGTTTTGGGGCGACCAACCCGAAATCGCTGGCGCTGCGTACCCACTGCCAGACCTCCGGCTGGAGTCTGACCGAGCAGGATCCCTATAACAATGTCATCCGCACCACCATTGAAGCGCTTGGCGCTACGCTTGGCGGTACTCAGTCTCTCCATACCAACGCCTTCGACGAAGCGTTAGGTCTGCCTGGCGATTTTTCGGCGCGTATCGCCCGTAACACGCAAATCATTATTCAGGAAGAGTCAGAAATTTGTCGCACCGTCGATCCGCTGGCCGGCTCTTACTACGTAGAGTCGCTGACCGATCAGGTCGTCAAGCAGGCGCGAGCGATCATCCAGCAAATCGACGAGGCGGGCGGCATGGCGAAGGCTATCGAAGCCGGACTGCCAAAACGGATGATCGAAGAGGCTTCTGCTCGCGAACAGTCGCTGATCGATCAGGGCAAACGGGTGATCGTCGGGGTGAACAAATACAAGCTGGAGAAAGAAGATGAAACGTCAGTGCTGGAAATTGACAACGTTAAAGTCCGCAACGAGCAAATTGCCTCACTGAAGCACATCCGCGCCACCCGCGACGGCGCGGCGGTCAAATCCGCACTGGGCGCCCTCACCCATGCCGCACAACACAATGAAAACCTGCTTGCCGCCGCAGTGATTGCCGCCCGGGCTCGCGCCACGCTGGGTGAAATTTCCGATGCACTGGAAACGGCGTTCGACCGTTACCTGGTCCCCAGCCAGTGCGTCACCGGCGTGATTGCGCAAAGCTATCATCAATCCAGCAAGTCCGCCGCTGAGTTCGACGCTATCCTTGCGCAAACCGAACAGTTTCTCACCGACCATGGCCGCCGCCCACGGATCCTGATCGCCAAAATGGGCCAGGATGGTCACGATCGCGGCGCGAAAGTGATCGCCAGCGCCTATTCCGATCTCGGTTTCGACGTTGATCTCAGCCCGATGTTTTCCACGCCAGAAGAGATCGCCCGTCTGGCGATCGAAAACGACGTGCACGTGGTAGGCGCATCGTCGCTGGCCGCCGGGCATAAAACACTGATCCCTGAACTGGTGACCGCGCTCAAAAACTGGGGGCGCGACGATATCTTAGTCGTGGCAGGCGGCGTGATCCCGCCTCAGGATTACGCTTTCCTGCAAGAACGCGGCGTCGCGGCAATTTATGGTCCCGGCACCCCCATGCTGGAAAGCGTACGCGATGTGTTGACCCGCATTGGGCAACAGCATGATTAACGACGCCACACTGGCAGAGGCTATCCGGCGATTACGGCTGGGCGATCGCGCCACGCTCGCTCAGGCCATGACGCTGATAGAAAGCCGTCATCCGGGGCATCAGGTGCTGAGTACAACACTGCTGGATGCGATCATGCCGTTCACGGGCAATGCCCTGCGTCTGGGCATTACCGGTACGCCAGGTGCGGGAAAAAGCACCTTTCTGGACGCATTCGGCATGTTGCTTATCCGCCACGGCCTGCGGGTGGCGGTGATCGCCGTCGACCCGAGCAGCCCGGTGAGCGGCGGCAGTATTCTCGGTGACAAAACCCGCATGACGGAACTGGCGCGCTCCGATGCCGCGTTTATTCGCCCGGTGCCCTCCAGCGGGCATCTGGGTGGAACCAGCCAGCGCGCTCACGAATTGATTCTGCTCTGCGAAGCGGCGGGCTTCGATGTGGTCATTGTCGAAACCGTTGGCGTGGGTCAGTCAGAAATTGAAGTCGCCCGCATGGTGGACTGCTTTGTCTCGCTGCAAATCGCGGGCGGCGGCGACTCTCTGCAAGGGATCAAAAAGGGGATCATGGAAATGGCGGACCTGATCGTCATCAACAAGGATGATGGCGACAATCGCCCCAACGTCGCCATTGCCCGCCATATGTATGACTCCGCGTTGCACATTTTACGCCGCAAGTACGAAGAGTGGCAGCCACAGGTTCTGGCCTGCAGCGCACTTGAAAAACGCGGCATTGAAGAGATCTGGCAGACCATCGCCGACTTCAGAGCCGCACTCACCGCCAGCGGTCGGCTGGCGCAAGTTCGCCAGCAGCAGTCGGTCGACTGGCTGCAAAAACAGACCGAAGAATCGGCGCTGCGCCTGCTCTTCACCCGTACCGAATTTGATCGTTATTTCCATCAAATGCTGCAGGCGGTCAAAAACAATGACCTGTCACCGCGTACCGGCCTGCGTCACATCAACGAATTTCTTCAGCATCAGTATTTTGAATAAAGGAACTTTTATGTCTTATCAATATGTTAACGTTGTCATTATCCATAAAGTTGCGGTTATTGAGTTTAACTATGCCCGTAAACTCAACGCCCTGAGTAAAGTCTTTATGGACGATTTAATGCAGGCGCTGAGCGACCTGAATCGACCAGACATTCGTTGCATTATTTTGCGCGCCCCCAGCGGGGCAAAAGTCTTCTCGGCGGGCCATGACATTCACGAGCTGCCCACCGGACGGCGCGATCCGCTCTCTTATGACGATCCGCTGCGCCAGATCACCCGCATGATCCAAAAATATCCCAAACCGGTGATTTCCATGGTCGAAGGCAGCGTCTGGGGCGGTGCGTTTGAAATGATCATGAGTTCCGATCTGATTATCGCCGCCAGCACGTCGACCTTCTCGATGACTCCGGTCAATCTCGGTGTGCCGTATAACCTGGTGGGCATTCACAACCTGACGCGGGACGCAGGTTTCCATATCGTCAAAGAGCTGATTTTTACTGCCTCCCCTATTACCGCACAACGGGCGCTAGCTGTCGGCATTCTTAACCATGTGGTCGATGTCGCTGAGCTGGAAGATTTCACCCTCCAGATAGCGCACCACATTTCAGAAAAAGCGCCTTTGGCTATTGCCGTCATCAAGGAAGAGCTACGCGTACTGGGTGAAGCGCACACCATGAATTCCGACGAATTTGAGCGTATCCAGGGAATGCGCCGCGCCGTTTACGACAGCGAGGACTATCAGGAAGGGATGAACGCTTTCCTGCAAAAACGGAAACCGAATTTTGTCGGTCATTAATAGCGTCCAACTAAGGAACGCAGGATGAAACGAATGAGCGCCGATGAAGCGGCGGAGTTTATTCAGCACGATGATATGGTTGCCTTCAGCGGCTTTACCCCGGCCGGATCGCCGAAAGCCCTGCCCGCCGCCATTGCCAGACGCGCCAGTGAAAAGCATGATGCACAACAGCCCTTTCAGATCCGTCTACTGACCGGTGCCTCTATCGGCGCGGCGGCAGACGACGCGTTGTCAGAGGCGGACGCCGTCTCCTGGCGAGCGCCCTATCAGACCTCCGCCGGCCTGCGGGAAAAAATCAATCAGGGGCAGGTTAATTTTGTCGATCTGCATCTGAGCGAAGTGGCGCAAATGGTCAATTACGGCTTCTTTGGCGACATCGACATTGCGGTGATCGAGGCCTCGTCGATTGCGCCGGATGGCCGGGTCTGGCTTTCCAGCGGGATCGGCAATGCGCCAACCTGGCTGCTGCGGGCGAAAAAAGTGATCATAGAACTGAATCACTACCATAGCCCGCGGGTTTCCGAGCTGGCCGATATCGTCATTCCCGGCGCGCCGCCGAGGCGCAATAGCGTACCTATTTTTCATACCATGGATCGCGTAGGCAGCCATTGTGTGCAGATTGATCCCAAAAAGATTGTCGCCCTGGTGGAAACCGAATTACCCGACGCCGGAAACACGACGACAAAAGAAAACCCGACCTGCCAGCAAATTGCCGACAACGTCGTGACGTTCTTACTCAATGAAATCGTGAATCAGCGCATTCCACCTGAATTTCTGCCCCTGCAAAGCGGGGTTGGCAATATTAACAATGCGGTCATGGCGAGACTTGGCGAAAATCCGGAGATCCCGCCGTTTATGATGTATTCCGAGGTACTGCAAGACTCGGTGGTGCATCTGCTGGAGACGGGGAAAATTACCGGTGCCAGTGCATCCAGCCTGACCGTTTCGGCTAATTCGCTGCAGAAGATTTACGACAATATGGATTTCTTCGCCAGCCGCATCGTGCTCCGGCCACAGGAGATCTCCAATAATCCGGAGATTATTCGCCGTCTGGGGGTAATTGCGCTGAATGTCGGTCTTGAGTTTGATATTTATGGCCACGCCAACTCGACGCATATTGCCGGTGTCAATCTGATGAATGGCATCGGCGGCAGCGGCGATTTTGAACGCAACGCCTATTTGTCTATCTTCATGGCGCCGTCTATTGCAAAAGGCGGGAAGATTTCAACGATTGTCCCGATGTGCAGTCACGTTGATCACAGTGAACACAGCGTTAAGGTCATCATTACCGAGCAAGGTATTGCTGATTTGCGCGGGTTATCCCCGCTTCAGCGCGCGCGCACGATTATCGACAACTGCGCGCATCCGCTGTACCGGGATTATCTGCACCGTTATCTGGAAAATGCCCCCGGCGGGCATATCCATCACGATCTTAGTCACGCGTTTGATCTCCACCGCAACCTGCAGGAAAGCGGTTCAATGCTCGGTTAGTTCGCGGTACCGTCACGATCTTCGGCAATTTGCTGAAGCATCGTGGCGGTATAACGATGGTTCTTCAGGGAATAGAGAAACTCACGCATATACATCGGGCTGTGCGGCGCGTCGAAATACTTGAGTTTTGCCGGATTCACCAGACGCCAGGCAAAATGCGGTATTACCGTCAAAAACTGCCCGCGCTCTACGGCGCTGATCTTCGCCATAAAACTGTAAGGCCGATAGATAATCGTAGGGCTAATCCCACACGGGCGCATGTACGCATCCAGCATTGCTTCAAAATTGGCTCTGTTCTGGAAGCGCATTTGTAGCCAGGGTAACTCCTGTAAGAGTTCCTGCGGCTGCCTCTCTTCATAACGTCGGGAGACCAAAAACCCCAGACGCAGCGGCGGCAGATCTGTCACGGTGAGATTGTCCAGCTGCTGGACGCGGGCTGAAACCTGCTGCGGCGAAAGAATAAAATCGAGCTTCCTGTCGAACAAGTTATCGATCACCCCATTTTCACTAAATTCAACGGCCTGCGCGGTCACGCCGTCATACTTGTCGCCGAGGCTTATTAGTTGGTCGAAAATAATGGTGGGATAGGTATTGTCAATTCCGATCACAATATTGCGCGAGCGTCGGGCCGAGTGCTGAATGTCGTTATCGATTGCAGATAAACGCTGATAAATCGGAAAAAGTTTTTGATACAGCTCCTGCCCCGCTTTGTTCAGGCTGATGCTGTTATCTTTGCGGGTAAACAGCGTGTAACCAATCTGGTCCTCCAGCGCCGAAATGCTTTTGCCAAAGGGAGAGGCCGTCATATGTATTTTTTCCGCCGCCCTGACAATATTATTGGTTTGCGCCAACAGAATGAAATTACGCATCTTCTTTGAAATAAAGATATCCATAGTCACCTCATAAAATCACCATGGCATATCCTCATTCTGTCGAAAAAAAAGACTGGATGCGGCGTCCCACTTTTACAGTTGCTCACAGAATAAATGCGGAAAATAAGGAAAGAATTAAAAAACCCGGCAGTGGCGCCGGGTTCTGTAGATTATTGGGCTTTAGGGGGAGTTGCCTGTTGCTGCCCTGCGGTAGGTTCCAGCTGGAATACCACATCGACCTGATCGCCAAACTGGATGGTTGGCTGCTCATAGCTTTCCTCAGCCGACACAGCTGGCGCCGCATCCGCTTTCATCATCCGTACCACCGGGCTGGGCTGATAGTTGGAGACGTGGTAGCGCACACTGTAGACCGGTCCCAGCTTGCTGTTAAAACCCGCCGCCAGCTGCTGAGCCTGATGGATTGCATCGTCAATCGCCGCTTTACGCGCCTTGTCTTTATATTCTTCCGGCTGCGCAACACCCAGCGAGACGGAACGGATCTCGTTCAAACCGGCCTTCAGTGCGCCATCCAACAGGGCGTTAAGTTTATCCAGTTGGCGCAGAGTCACTTCAACGGTACGCACCGCGCGGTAGCCTTTCAGGACACTTTTACCATTCTGATAATCGTAGTCCGGCTGCGTGCGCAGGTTGGCTGAACTGATATCTTTCTTCGCTATCTGATTTTGCTCAAGGAAGGAAAGATACTGCGCCACGCGCTCGTCCGCCTGCTTCTTGGCGGTTGCCGCATCTTTCGCCGCAACATTCACTTCAATCGCCAGGGTAGCGATATCTGGGGTCGCGTCCACACTTGCTGTACCGGAGGTCACAATGTGCGGTCCGGCAGGTAATTCATTTGCCTGTACCGAGATTGCACTGAATCCGACTAATGCCGCCAGGGCCATCATTTTGAACTTCACTGTCGCTCCTCCATGTTTCGTTAATCGCCCTGAAACTCAGGGCGCATGCAGGCAAGCTTAGCGGGTATCTGCATATTGTCTATCAGACCAGGCCTAAATAAAGAGGGCATGAACGTGCGCAACACCTTCTTTTGCCAGTTGAAAAGCGATAAACCACATCACCAGACCCACCAGAATATTGATCGTGCGTTGGGCTTTGGCGGTACGCAATCTCGGCGCCAGCCAGGCGGCCAGCAGTGCCAGACCAAAGAACCAAAGAAATGACGCGCTTACCGTACCGAGAGCGAACCAGCGCCGGGGTTCGACATCTAACTGTCCACCCAGACTCCCCAGCACCACAAAGGTATCCAGATAAACATGTGGATTCAGCCAGGTTACCGCCAGCATGGTGGCGATGATTTTCCAGCGCCCCTGTTTCATCACTTCCGCGCTGGCGAGTTCCAGGTTACTGCTCATTGCCGTTTTTAACGCGCCGAAGCCATACCACAGGAGAAAAGCCACACCACCCCAGGTGACCAGCGCCATCAGCCACGGCGACTGCATTAACAATGCGCTGCCGCCAAAGATCCCCGCACAAATCAGCAGTAAGTCGCTGACAGCGCAAAGTAAGGCAATCATCAGGTGATACTGCCGACGAATCCCCTGATTCATGACAAACGCATTCTGTGGGCCAAGCGGCAGAATCATGGCCGCACCGAGCGCAAGCCCTTGAAAATAATAAGACAACACGTTAGATATCCCGAGCAATTCATCTTTAACGCAGACTATAGCGCGGCAAAATCATTAGCGGAAATTGATAATTTTAATCACAGATTAGAGGAATTAATGCAGCGAGGAGAAAATGCCGGATGGCCGCTAACGCTTTATCCAGCCAACGAAAGACTGGCTTTCCAGGCCTGATGGCGCAGCGCCATCAGGCCATACGCGAACGTAAAAATTACTCTGCCGCGCTCTCTTTCACGCGCTTGAAGTTGACGTCCATTTTCGGCGACGGGAAGCGAATGCCCTGCGCATCAAACTCACGCTTAATGCGTTCCAGTACATCCCAATACACCTCTTGCAGATCGCCGCTGTTGCTCCAGGCACGCACCACGAAATTAATCGATGACGCGCCCAGTTCATTCAGGCGTACCGTCATTTCACGGTCTTTCAGAATACGATCTTCAGACTGAATGATATCGGTCAGGATCTTTTTCACCTGATCAATATCGGAGTCATAGGTCACACTGATAATAAATTCGTTACGGCGAACCGGCTCACGGGAAAAGTTAATAATATTTCCGGCGATGATTTTACCGTTCGGGATCACCACGATTTTACCGTCCAGGGTGCGCATGGTGGTGGAGAAAATCTGCACGTTAAGTACCGATCCCGCGACGCCGCCCAGATCAACATACTCACCGGCACGGAAAGGACGGAACATCACCAGCAATACCCCTGCCGCGAGGTTTGACAAAGACCCCTGCAGCGCCAGACCAACGGCTAAACCTGCGGCACCCAGTACAGCAATGACGGAGGCGGTCTGAACCCCAACGCGACCCAGTGCCGCAATCAGCGTAAAGGCGATGATACCGTAACGAACCAGCGCAGAGAGAAAGTCCGCGACCGTCGTATCAATTTGACGCGCAACCATCAGACGGTTCACGGTATTCGACACGATACGCGCCACGATCATCCCGACGATGATGATAGCGATTGCAGCAACGATGTTAACGGCATAACTCAGCAGTAATGCCTGGTTGCGAATCAGCCAGGTGCCTGCACCGTTAATGCTGTCGACAACATTGAGATCTTCCATTCACTATTCCTTTTTTGCTTACCCAAACGGGAGAAATAAAGCCGGTCCCAAAAGACTGGCAGTTTGACAAGAGTAAACAAAAAGGACGGATTCTGCCAAGTTGATCACACATTCTGTACTGACAGTATCTTGAATTCATCATAAAAAAGGCCCGCAAATGCGGGCCTCGTGTCATGCAGAATGGCTTACATTACAGAACGTCAACCGCGTTCAGTTCAGTGAAAGCCTGCTCCAGACGGGTGATCATGGTTGCCTGACCAGCACGCAGCCATACGCGCGGATCGTAGTATTTCTTGTTCGGCTGATCTTCGCCTTTCGGGTTGCCCAGCTGGCCCTGCAGGTAAGCTTCGTTCGCTTTGTAGTAGTTCAGAACACCTTCCCAGGTCGCCCATTGGGTGTCGGTATCGATGTTCATTTTCACTACGCCGTAGCTGACGGAGTCTTTGATTTCCTGAGCAGTAGAACCGGAACCGCCGTGGAAGACGAAGTTCAGGCTGTTGTGCGGCAGGTTATGTTTCTTAGAAACATAGTCCTGAGAGTCGCGCAGGATGGTCGGAGTCAGAACCACGTTACCTGGCTTGTAGACGCCGTGTACGTTACCGAAGGAAGCGGCGATGGTGAAACGCGGGCTGATTTTGTTCAGCTCGGTGTACGCGTAATCAACGTCTTCCGGCTGGGTGTACAGTGCAGAAGCGTCCATGTGGCTGTTGTCCACGCCATCTTCTTCACCACCGGTGCAACCCAGTTCGATTTCCAGGGTCATGCCGATTTTGGACATGCGCGCCAGGTATTTGGAGCAGATTTCGATGTTCTCTTCCAGAGACTCTTCAGACAGGTCGATCATGTGAGAAGAGAACAGCGGCTTGCCGGTAGCAGCAAAGTGTTTTTCACCCGCATCCAGCAGACCGTCGATCCACGGCAGCAGTTTCTTCGCGCAGTGGTCAGTGTGCAGGATAACCGGAACACCGTAGTGTTCAGCCATCTGATGAACGTGATGCGCACCAGAGATAGCACCCAGGATTGCTGCGCCCTGAGGAACGTCAGACTTCACGCCTTTACCCGCGATGAAAGAAGCACCACCGTTGGAGAACTGAACGATTACCGGCGCTTTTACTTTTGCAGCGGTTTCCAGAACGGCATTGATGGAGTCGGTACCGACGCAGTTAACTGCTGGCAGAGCGAAGTTGTTTTCTTTTGCTACCTGGAACACTTTCTGTACGTCATCACCAGTGATTACGCCTGGTTTTACGAAATCAAAAATTTTAGACATGTTTCGTTGTCCTGTATCGTCGGGCCTTAGAAAATGGTGCGTGCTTGCAAAGCGCGCTGAAAATTGGGCAGGTTTCCCTGCCCTTAAATGACTTACTTCTTAGCGCGCTCTTCGAGCATAGCTACTGCCGGCAGTACTTTGCCTTCCACGAATTCGAGGAATGCGCCGCCGCCAGTGGAAATGTAGGAGATCTTGTCAGCGATACCGAACAGGTCGATAGCAGCCAGCGTGTCGCCGCCGCCAGCGATGGAGAATGCTTCGCTGTCTGCAATGGCGTTAGCAACGATTTCAGTGCCTTTACGGAAGTTCGGGAATTCAAACACGCCTACCGGACCGTTCCACAGAATGGTTTTTGCATTCTTCAGGATTTCAGCCAGTTGCTGTGCAGAAGCATCACCGATATCCAGGATCTGCTCGTCTTCTTTAACGTCAGAAACAGATTTCAGGGTAGCCGCCGCGGATTCAGAGAACTCAGTCGCTACGCGAACGTCAGCCGGAACCGGGATGTCGCAGATGGTCAGCAGACGTTTTGCTTCATCAACCAGGTCAGCTTCATACAGGGATTTGCCGACGTTGTGGCCTTGAGCAGCAACGAAGGTGTTGGCGATACCACCGCCAACGATCAGCTGGTCAGCGATTTTAGACAGAGAGTCCAGAACAGTCAGTTTGGTAGAAACTTTAGAACCACCAACGATAGCTACCATCGGGCGAGCCGGTTCTTTCAGTGCTTTGCCCAGTGCGTCCAGCTCAGCAGCCAGCAGCGGGCCTGCGCACGCTACGTCAGCGAATTTGCCGATACCGTGAGTAGAAGCCTGTGCACGGTGAGCCGTACCGAAGGCATCCATGACGAATACGTCGCACAATGCAGCGTATTTTTTGGACAGTGCTTCGTCGTCTTTCTTCTCGCCTTTGTTAAAGCGAACGTTTTCCAGAACCACCAGTTCACCGGCTGCAACTTCAACGCCGTCCAGGTAATCTTTTACCAGACGAACCGGGTTAGACAGTTTGTCTTTCAGGTAGTTAACAACCGGCAGCAGAGAGAATTCTTCGTTGTACTCGCCTTCGGTAGGACGACCCAGGTGGGAAGTTACCATCACTTTTGCACCCTGCTTCAGGGCCAGTTCGATGGTTGGCAGGGAAGCACGGATACGCGCGTCGCTGGTTACTTTCCCTTCTTTAACTGGTACGTTCAGATCCGCACGGATAAAAACACGTTTACCAGCAAGATCCAGATCGGTCATCTTAATTACAGACATGGTGAATCCTCTCGTTGATTCTTAAAGTTTTGCAAGCGCTCACGCGCCTTACCTGAAACCAATAGCAGCCATAGCTAACGTTGTGTCGAGCATTCGGTTAGCAAAGCCCCATTCATTATCGCACCAGACCAGAGTCTTAATCAGGTGCGCACCACTCACGCGTGTTTGAGTCCCATCAACGATGGCACTGTGCGGGTCGTGGTTAAAATCTATCGAGACCAACGGTAATTCCGTATAGTCAACTATACCATGAAATGCACCTTGTGCTGCTTTTTGCAGCAACTGATTGACTTCATTGGCTTTTACTGGTTTTTTCACCGTCACGCTTAAGTCGATCGCCGTCACATTTATGGTCGGAACGCGAACAGCAATCGCTTCGAATCGATCGTTGAATTGCGGAAAAATTCGCGTAATACCGGCGGACAATTTGGTATCAACCGGAATAATCGACTGGCTCGCGGCTCGCGTACGCCGCAGGTCAGGATGATACGCATCAATCACCTGTTGATCGTGCATAGCCGAGTGGATCGTGGTGACGGTTCCGGACTCAATGCCATAAGCATCATCCAACAACTTGATGACCGGAATAATGCAATTGGTCGTGCAGGAGGCATTCGAGACAATGTGGTGTTCAGCCCGCAACTGTTCCTGATTCACGCCAAATACCACGGTGGCGTCGAGATCGTTGCTGCCAGGATGTGAAAAGAGCACTTTCTTTGCGCCAGCGGCGATATGTGCCTCGCCGTGCTCGCGGTTGCCGTAAACGCCGGTGCAATCCAGCACAATATCAACACCCAGTTCACGCCAGGGAAGCGCGTCGATACTCCGTTCGTGCAAAATGCGAATAGCATCATCGCCAACAATGAGTTGGTCGCGCTCCTGGCGAACATCCCAGGCAAAACGTCCATGGCTGGTGTCATATTTCAACAAATGCGCCATGCCTGCAGCATCCGCCAGCTCGTTGATTGCCACCACGGTGATTTCCGCCCGACGTCCGGATTCATACAAAGCACGAACCACATTACGCCCGATGCGACCAAAGCCATTAATCGCTACGCGTACGGTCATAGGTCTCCTGCAAGGCTATCCCGATTCAAATGAGGCTGACAGAGTAATCCAGCAAATCGTCGAGGAAAACCTTACCTGTCGCAAACTGCGACTGATTGATTATTTGTCGAACATTTAATCGACTGAAACGCTTCAGCTAGAATAAGCGAAACGAGGAATAAAAGGAATGATTGTCCAGCCAAAGAACGCAGTTATCTGACTTACGTCACATTTCAGCCCCCACACACGTCCGTTTTATTCCATATTCCAGAATTGCGAATAAGCGTAGCAAGATCTTTTCGTTGTCACGTTAGAAATCCTGATTTATATCAGGAAGCACAGCCACCAGCGTCTATATTATCAGCTTTACGTCCGAGTCTCGGAGTCCCCCAAAATATGACTACATCTCATCTCCCCTCGTCTGAAGCACGGTTTTATGCGCTGCGTTTGCTTCCCGGTCAGGAAGTCTTCACACAGTTACATGCGTTTATACATCAACACCAGCTGCAAGCCGCCTGGATTGCAGGTTGCACCGGCAGTCTGACCCACGTCGCCCTGCGGTACGCCGGACAGGAAGACACCACACTGCTTCGCGGAACCTATGAAGTGATCTCGTTAAGCGGCACGCTCGAACTCGCTGGCGAACATCTGCATCTCTGCGTCTCAGACCCAAAAGGCGCCATGCTGGGCGGCCATATGATGCCTGGCTGCACCGTTCGCACCACGCTTGAACTGGTGATCGGCGAGCTGACCGCACTGGCGTTTAGCCGCCAGCCTTGTGCGGTGTCCCACTATGACGAACTGGTTATTTCCCCCGTTAATCCTTCACCTGGTAAGAGGTTCTTTATGGCGCATCGTCAATTTTCCAGCCAGTCGCTGGTGCTGATAGTGATTTCTATAGCCATCAATATGATCGGCGGACAGCTCATCAGCATGCTAAAACTGCCCATTTTTCTCGATTCTATCGGCACCCTGATAAGCGCAGTGCTGTTAGGTCCTGTCATCGGTATGTTGACCGGATTACTGACCAATCTACTGTGGGGATTGTTGACCGATCCTATTGCGGCGGCATTCGCGCCTGTCGCCATGGTCATAGGTCTGGTCGCAGGATGGCTGGCACGGGCAGGCTGGTTTCGCACATTACCGAAAGTCGTGGCCAGCGGCGTGGTGATTACGCTGGCGGTCACGCTGGTTGCCGTGCCCTTGCGTACCGCACTCTTTGGCGGCGTGACCGGCAGCGGCGCCGATCTGTTCATCGCCTGGATGCACTCTGTCGGCCAGAATCTGGTGGAGTCTGTCGCCATAACCGTGCTGGGCGCCAATCTGGTCGATAAGATCCTGACGGCGGTCATCGTCTGGATGCTATTGCGACAGTTGCCGCTTCGCACTACACGCCATTTCCCAACGATGTCTGCCGTGCGCTAATGCACCCGTTCACCTCGTTAACCCTGTGGGCATTGGCAGCCTGCTCCACGTTACTGCTGCCCACTGACGTCATACTTCCGCTCTACAGCGGAACCGCCTTTCTCTGTTTAGCGGGGGTGAAGGCCACACGCCAGCGGGCAAAATACGTTGCGTGGCTGATGCTTTCGCTGGGATTTGGCCTGTGGCTCGTGCACGGTGGGTGGTTGAGCGAGTGGATCAGCGGCAAGCCGCGCGACCCGCAGCGCTGGGCACAAGCCATCACGTTGTGGCTGCGGATTCTGGCGATAGTCTCCACGTCACAACTTTGGATGCAGTACGTGCCGGTTCGCCAGTTTATCCGCGCGCTGTTTGCGTCTCGTTTACCCCCAGGGGTCGCCTACCTGTTTGCGGGGCCGCTGCTGGTGGTAGAACAGCTCAGGCAACAACTGGCGATCATTCACGAAGCGCAACGCGCACGCGGTGTGCCGCTGGATGGAGGCTGGTATCAGCGGCTTCGCGCCATGCCAGCGCTGATTGTTCCTCTGACACATAATGCCCTCAACGATCTGGCGGTACGCGGCGCAGCACTGGATATGCGGGCGTTTCGTTTACACCGACGCCGTACCACGCTATGGGCACCAGCGGACAGTACGTTTCAGCGTCTGGCTCGCTACAGTATGGTGTTTCTCATGCTGGCGGAAGCAGGAGTCTGGATATGGTTACGCTAGAACAGTTTTGCTACCACCCAACACAAACCACGCGCCCTGCGTTTAGGTTTAATTTCCACTACGCGGAACCCGGCATGGTGGCAATTTTTGGTGATAACGGCAGCGGGAAAAGCACGCTGGCTCAACTGATGGCTGGCTGGTATCCCGACTTTCTGCCCGGCGAGATTGCGGGCAAAGGCTCCCTTCTGGGTGCGCCAATCGGCGAGCGGTCTCTGGTGGAGCAGTCGCAAACCATTCAGCTCGTCCAGCAGTCGCCTTACCTGCAGCTTTCCGGTTGTACCTTTAGCGTGGAAGAAGAAGTTGCCTTTGGCCCGGAAAATCTCGGGCTCAGCGAAGCGGAAATCATGCGCCGCATCGACCATGCGCTTACTCTGACAGCGTGTCAGACACTACGCCATCGCCATCCCGGTACGCTCTCCGGCGGGGAGACGCAACGGGTGGTGATTGCCAGTGCACTGGCGATGCAACCGACGCTCTTGATCCTTGATGAAGCCTTCAGCCGTTTAACCGCACACGCCACCCAGTTGCTGCTGGAGCGTTTGCAGGACTGGGCGAAGGCGCAACAGGCGCTGATTATCCTTTTCGAGCGCAAGCCCGAGCCTTTTCTCACCTATTGCCAGCACAGCTGGCAGCTTCATAACGGAGAATTGTCGGCACAATGCTAAGGCTAACTGAAGTTAATTATCGCTGGCCGGGCGCGTCGGACGATTGTCTTCGGGCAATCTCACTGGAGATCAAAACAGGCGAATGGCTGGCGATGACCGGTGATAATGGCGCGGGTAAATCCACGCTGCTGCGAGTGATGGCCGGGTTGCTCTCCCCGTCATCCGGTTCTGTCCTCCTTCAGGGAAGACCGATTGCGCAACTGAAAAACCGTGAACGAGCAAACGTGTTCGGCGTCCTGTTTCAGGAAGCCGAAAACCAACTGTTTCACAGCAAGGTCTCAGACGAAGTCGCCTTTGGATTGCGGTTACAAAAACGGCCGCCATATGAAGTTGCGCAACGCACCGCCGCTGCGTTGCATTTGTGTCAGTTAGACGATGTTGCCGATGCGCATCCGCTGGATCTGCATACGGCGCAGCGCCGAATGGTCGCCGTTGCAAGCCTTGAAGCAATGACTCCCGCCATTCTGATGCTGGATGAACCCAGCCGGGACTTTGACGCACACTGGCTGGCTGTCTTCGAGAACTGGCTCGCGGTTTGCCGCCAGCGGGACACCAGCGTGGTGGCGATTAGCCATGACGCAGCATTTACACAGCGTCACTTTCCCCGGGTGGTTCGCCTTGAGCAAGGTCAATTGTTAACCCCATTCCCGTTATCTTTATCCTGAAAGTTCAAAAAAAAACGGGCCGCCTGAGCGACCCGTTTTTAACGATAACGGCGTGATTACAGCAGCGATTTCGCTTTGGCAACGACGTTGTCAACGGTGAAGCCGAACTCTTCAAACAGCAGCTCAGCCGGCGCAGACTCACCGAAGGTGGTCATGCCGACGATGGCGCCGTTCAGGCCCACATATTTGAACCAGTAGTCTGCGATACCGGCTTCCACAGCAACACGTGCGGAAACAGCTTTCGGCAGTACGGATTCACGGTAAGCGGCATCCTGCTTGTCGAACGCGTCGGTAGACGGCATGGAAACCACGCGTGCCTTAACACCTTCCGCAGACAGTTTGTCCCATGCAGCCACGGCCAGTTCAACTTCAGAACCAGTGGCGATGAGGATCAGCTCTGGCTGGCCCGCGCAATCTTTCAGCACGTAACCACCGCGAGCGATGTTCGCCAGTTGCTCTTCGGTACGATC
Organism: Citrobacter sp. R56; assembly: GCF_016811995.1. GTDB lineage: Bacteria > Pseudomonadota > Gammaproteobacteria > Enterobacterales > Enterobacteriaceae > Citrobacter_D > Citrobacter_D enshiensis. Next base: position 744,857 of record NZ_CP069159.1, on the reverse strand, counting down.
CTGCTGCGCCAGGTTCTGACGGGAAAGGATCAAGGCGGTCGGGCCGTCCTGACGCTCAACGCCATATTTCCACGCTACCGCGGATTCAACCTGGTCACACGGACGCCATGTGGACATGTTCGGGGTCACACGCAGAGAAGCCACCTGCTCTACCGGCTGGTGAGTCGGGCCATCTTCGCCCAGACCGATGGAGTCGTGGGTATAGACCATTACCTGACGCTGTTTCATCAGCGCAGCCATACGTACGGCATTACGTGCGTATTCCACGAACATCAGGAAGGTCGAGGTGTACGGCAGGAAACCACCGTGCAGGGAGATACCGTTGGCAATCGCGGTCATACCGAATTCACGTACACCGTAATGGATGTAGTTACCGGCAGTATCTTCGTTGATCGCTTTAGAACCGGACCACAGGGTCAGGTTGCTTGGTGCCAGGTCAGCGGAACCGCCGAGGAATTCTGGAAGCCAAGGACCGAACGCTTCGATCGCATTCTGAGACGCTTTACGGCTGGCGATTTTGGACGGGTTAGCCTGCAGCTTAGCGATAAACTCGTTCGCTTTCGCATCGAAGTCAGACGGCATTTCGCCTTTCATACGACGGGTGAATTCAGCAGCTTCCTGCGGGAAGGCTTTCGCGTAAGCGGCGAATTTCTCGTTCCATGCGGACTCTTTCGCCTGACCTGCTTCTTTGGCATCCCACTGCGCGTAGATTTCAGACGGGATTTCGAACGGTGCGTGTTTCCAGCCCAGTTGCTCACGGGTCAGTGCAATTTCTGCATCGCCCAGCGGCGCACCGTGAGAATCGTGCGTGCCGGCTTTGTTCGGGGAACCGAAACCGATGATGGTTTTGCACATCAGCAGGGACGGTTTGTCGGTCACAGCACGCGCTTCTTCTACTGCGCGTTTAATCGCTTCCGCATCATGACCATCAACACCACGTACCACGTGCCAGCCGTAGGCTTCGAAACGTTTAGCAGTATCGTCGGTGAACCAGCCTTCAACATGACCATCGATAGAAATGCCGTTGTCATCGTAGAACGCAACCAGTTTACCCAGTTTCAGCGTACCGGCCAGGGAACATACCTCGTGAGAGATACCTTCCATCATGCAGCCATCGCCCATGAAGGCGTAAGTGAAGTGGTCAACGATGTCGTGGCCCGGACGGTTGAACTGCGCTGCCAGCGTTTTTTCTGCGATAGCCATACCGACTGCGTTAGCAATACCCTGACCCAGCGGACCCGTAGTGGTTTCAACACCTGCGGTGTAACCCACTTCCGGGTGACCCGGGGTTTTGGAATGCAGTTGACGGAAGTTCTGCAGCTCAGACATCGGCAGATCATAGCCGGTGAGGTGCAGCAGGCTGTAAATCAGCATGGAGCCGTGGCCGTTAGACAGCACGAAGCGGTCACGGTCAGCCCAGGACGGGTTCTGCGGGTTGTGGTTCAGGAAATCACGCCACAGGACTTCGGCAATGTCAGCCATACCCATTGGGGCACCCGGATGGCCGGATTTGGCTTTCTGTACTGCGTCCATGCTCAGCGCACGAATAGCATTGGCAAGCTCTTTACGTGAGGACATTTTGACTCCAGATCGGATGATGAAGGCCATACCCAAACGACTTGACGACCGCGCGTTTTGGGCTACGCCGGAAAAAAGTGCCAACAATGTAACCCAAGCCGCGTGCCATGTACATGGAGCATCCTTTTGCCGTTTCGGAAATCTCCTGAACACGCATGTATGTTGCGCAATCTACTCGCTCATTTATAAGGATTCTCTTTATACTTTGTCTAAATTCCCTGCTCTTCAACAGCGGGAAATTTCAGATGATGGCAATAATCATTAACGTGGAATAATCACAATGAAAATTCGTTCTGCATTACTAGCCTGTGGAATTGCATTCGCTCTGACCGGTTGTCAGAACATGGATTCAGGCGGGCTGATGACGTCTGGTAGTGAAGCCTTGCAGGCCTATAGCCTGAGTGATGCGCAGATCAAAACACTGAGCGACCAGGCATGCCAGGAGATGGACGGTAAAGCAACCATCGCCCCGGCCAGCAGTGAATACGCTAAACGTCTGAGCAAAATTGCGTCCGCGCTCGGTGACAACATCAACGGGCAGCCGGTGAACTACAAAGTGTATATGGCGAAAGACGTGAACGCGTTTGCGATGGCCAACGGCTGTATTCGTGTCTATAGCGGACTGATGGATATGATGACCGACAACGAAGTCGAGGCGGTGATCGGCCACGAAATGGGGCACGTTGCGCTCGGTCACGTGAAGAAAGGGATGCAGGTTGCGCTGGGCACTAACGCCGTTCGCGTCGCCGCAGCCTCTGCGGGCGGTATCGTCGGTAGCCTGTCACAATCGCAATTGGGCGATCTTGGCGAAAAACTGGTGAACTCGCAGTTCTCCCAGCGCCAGGAGTCCGAAGCGGATGACTATTCGTACGATCTGTTGCGCAAACGTGGGATTGATCCATTGGGGCTGGCCACCAGTTTTGAGAAACTGGCGAAGTTAGAAGCGGGCCGTCAAAGCTCTATGTTTGACGATCACCCTGCGTCTGCCGAACGTGCGCAACATATTCGCGATCGTATGGCGACAGACGGCATTAAATAATCGTTCCAGGGGGCAATATTGCCCCCTGTTCAGTCGGCCGGATAAAGCGTCAGCCGCCATCCGGCTTTTCTCTCAATACAACGTCTTCTGCGGCGGCCCGGCGAACTTCAGCGCGCCAATCTGTCCCATCTTCACCTCCACCACTGACGGCCCCGGTATCGCCAGCGCTTCGGTCATCACGGCGTTAAAATCCTCCGCTCGCTCAACACGCCATGCCTGTAGCCCAATAGCTTGCGCCAGCAGGGTAAAGTCCGGAGTATGCAGTTCGTTGTAGTACTGCCGTCCGCCGAAGTATTTATCCTGAATACCGCGCATCACTCCGTAGCCACCGTCGTTCATAATCAGCAGCGTGACGTTGGCTTTCTCCTGCGCCAGCGTTGCCAGCTCGCCCAGGTTCAGACTCAGACCGCCATCCCCGACTAACCCCACCACCTTACGCTGCGGGTTGGCAATCGCCGTGCCGATAGCCATCGGCAGCCCCATACCTATCGCACCGGCGAGGGAGTGGATATTCATCAGCGGGCCGTTAGCGCGGAACAATCGGCTGCCCCACAGGCTGCCAGACACGGTAATATCGCGTACCAACAGGCCGTTTTCCGGCAGCGCCCGGGCGATGGCGTCGTTGAGTTTTGCATACTCGCCGCACTGCGTGCGCAGCTCCTGCTCCGCTTTAGCGACCGCACCGCTCACCCGCGCATCCCACTGTGCATCCCCCCACTCACGTCCCTGTATTTTCTCCGCCAAAGCGGCAAGCAGCGCAGAACAGTCGGCAATCAGCGTGTTGTCCATCAAATAGTTACGGCTGGCCGCCGCCGGGTCGATATCAATTTGTACGCGCGGATGCGGCAGCTCCAGCGTCCAGGAACGCGTTTCATTGCTACGCAGACGCGAGCCCGCCACCAGCGTAAAATCACAGGCGGAAATGACCGCTTCAACGGACGGCGAGTTATGGAAGGCCCGCAGGCTGGCGCGATGGCTGTCCGGCAATACACCACGAGCGTGGGTACTGGAAATAACGGTCACCCCGGCATCGGCCAGCTTTTTCACCGCGTCTGCGCTACCCAGCGCCCCGCCGCCCAGCCACAGCAGCGGCAACTTCGCCTGCTTCAGCTGCGCCCACAGCGCATCCACTACATCGCTTGTTACACCCGCCGCCGGAGGGGTTTGTACCGGTGCCGTCACCAGCGAAGCAGGGATTTTAGCGCTCTGAATATCGATCGGAATTTCAACCGAAACCGGCCCACACGGCGGCGTTTTCGCCTCCTGAATGGCCTTATGCAGAATCGCAATGGCCTGGTTGGCATTGCTGATGCGATACGCCCGCTTTGAGCTCGCCTTCAGGAAGGTGAGCTGATCGCGCGTCTCGTGAATAAAACCGGTGTCGGCATCCAACCAGGCCTTTTCGACCTGGCCCGTTAAGTGCAGCAACGGCGTGCAGGCGTTCATTGCTTCAACCAGCGCCCCGACCGCATTTCCGGCGCCCGCGCCGGTGCTGGTCAGCGCCACGCCAAGCCCGGAAAAACGCCCGTGAGCGTCGGCCATGGTGACCGAACCTGCCTCGCCGCGCGCGGGCACAAAACGGATATTGCCGCGCTGGCCGACCGCATCGGCGATCGGTAGGTTATGGATAGAGATGACGCCGTAGATGGCCTCAACGTGATACTGCTCCAGCGTTCTGGCGATGGCGTCGCCGACGGTTATCATTTCGCTCATTGCTCACCCTTTCTCAGTCGCACCAGTGGTTGACGCTATTACCCGTCGCCAGATAAATGCTCTTTTGCTGCATCCAGGCCTTCAGCCCCTGAATGCCCTTTTCGCGGCCCAGACCGCTCTCTTTAAAGCCCCCAAACGGGGTCGAAATAGAGAAAACTTTGTAGGTATTAATCCACACCGTCCCCACCTCCAGCCTTTCGCTCAGGCGCAGGGCGCGGCCGGTATCACGCGTCCAGATGCCCGCCGCGAGCCCGTAGACCGAGTCATTAGCTTCGTGAATCAGCGCATCTTCATCGTGAAAAGGCATCGCCACCAGCACCGGGCCGAAGATCTCCTCCTGGCAGGCGCGAGCGCTGTTGTTCAACCCCTCGACGATCGTCGGCAGAAAGAAGCTGCCCGCCGCCAGTGCAGGATCCGCCGGGATCTCACCACCGCACAGCACGCGCCCGCCTTCCCGCTTCGCCAGCTCGACATACTCCAGCACATGCTGGCGATGCGCTTCACTAATCAGCGGCCCCACGTGCGTGTCGCGGTTGAAAGGATGGCCTACGCGCAGGCCGCGAGTTAGCTCCAGCAGCCGCGCCATCAGCGGGGCGTAAACCTGTTCGTGAATAAACAGCCGCGAACCCGCAATGCACGCCTGCCCGGCCGAACTAAAAATGCCGTAGCAGATGCCGCGCGCCGCCTGCTCGATATCGGCGTCTTCCAGCACGATAGTCGGCGATTTACCGCCCAGCTCCAGCGAAGTGGGGATTAACTTTTCCGCCGCCACGTGCGCCAGATGGCGACCGGTTGTCGTTCCGCCGGTGAAGGAGATTTTGCGTACCTTCGGATGGCGCGCCAGAGCGTCGCCGATCACTGAGCCTTTGCCCGGCAGCACACTCAGCAGGCCCGCTGGCAGCCCCGCCCGTTCGAAAATTCGCGCCAGCTCCAGCGCCATTAGCGGCGTGGCTTCAGCGGGTTTCAGGATCACCGCGTTACCCGCGGCAATGGCTGGGGCCACTTTTTGCATTTCGCTGGCAATCGGCGAGTTCCACGGCGTAATCGCCGCCACTACGCCGAGCGCTTCATAGCGGCTCAGCGTCAGCAGATCCGGCTGGCGCGGCGTCGGCAGTTCGCCTTCCAGCAGCTCACAGGCGGCGGCGAAATAGCGGGCGGTCGCCGCCGCACTCATCACCAGGCCACGCGCTTCCGCCAGCGGCTTGCCGTTGTCGCGGCTCTGCATGTGCGCCAGCTCATCGGTACGGGTTTCAATGTCATCCGCTACCTTGTGCAGGATCTTCGCACGCTGGTGCGGCAGCGCGTTGCGCCACGTCGGCTCACGCCATGCGCGGTCCGCGCACTCAATCGCTTCCTGCAGATCGTCAAGGCTTGCCGCGTGCATCGTGGCGTTGAGCGATCCGTCAGCCGGGAAGCTGCTTTGCATCATCTTTCCGCCGCCGTGCCGCCAGTGGCCGCCGATAAAAATCATTAATTCATCCATTTCAGCCTCTCAGCGCTGGACCAGCTCGCGGCAGGCGCGCACTGCGCTTAATGCCGCCAGGGTGGACGTTTTCGGGTTGCTGGCCAGCGGTAAGCCACTCAGTTCCAGATGAAATTCGCCAAACAAACCTTCAACGTGCAGGGTGTGGGTATTGCGTTTCGTGGCCGGGTCCACCATCAGCTGCACGCGGGTGTCATCCATTCCGATGCCGCCGAGCGCCACGGTTGCCGCCACGTTGGCATTAGCCGGAAACAGCCTGGCCGCCTCGCGGGCACTGCCTTCAAAGAAAATCTGCGCCTCGGAAACGGCGTTGAGATCGATAAGCTGCTCGGCGTAGCTGCCGCGCCAGCTGGCCGGGCTTTTACGCGACTGGTAGGTAACGCGCTCAAGCCCGCCCTCTTTCGCCGCCGCCAACCCGTCGATCCCCGCGACCGCGCCGCTCAGCAGCGTAAGCCTGCCGCTCGCGTTCAGCAGGCGCTGCTCCAGCGCGCTGTCGGCCAACGCCCCGGTAGAGATCACCGCCAGATGCCAGCCGCGCGCCAGTACCGCCTCGCCGTACTGCGCCACCGCCTGCTGACTGGCACACTCCAGCACCAGATCCGGCGTCTCAGCACAGTCCATTGGCGTGATCAGCGCTGTGACCGTGCCGCCAAACTGCTCGCAGATCGTCGCGTGGTGAGATTCACGCGCGACGATCCAACCGATAACCACCTGTGGCGGCAAACGTTCAATCACCGCCTGCGCCATTGCCCCATAACCGATTAACATGATCTTTTTCATGATGCTTCCTTACAGGTGACGGCAAAAACCGCCGGAGACATCCAGAGCGGCCCCGGTGGTAAATGATGCCAGCGGCGAGGCGAGGAATAACAGCGCCTGCGCTGGCTCCTGCGGTTTGCCCAGGCGGGCCATGGGAATACCGCGCTTGCGGGCGATATCCGCCGTCCACTCCGGCCAGCTCTGGTTTTTATCGGCGCGGTCAGCAAACCGGCGCTGCCACTGCCCGGACTCGACCATGCCGAGTAGAATTGAGTTAACGCGAATGCCTTTTTCCACCAGATCTTTCGACAGCGTCAGCGTCATATTCAGCAGCGCTGCGCGGGCCGCCGAGGTAGCAATCATGTGCTCTTCCGGCTGTAGCGCCAGCAGCGAGTTTACGCAGGTAATCGAGGCGATATCCGACTGCTCAAGCTGCGGTAAAAACGCCTGCACCGGGTTAATCACGCCGAACAGCTTCAGCTCGGCTTCATGCAGCCACGCCTCGCGCGGGGTATCGGCAAAATGCGCCACATAGCCCTGACCGGCGTTGTTGATCAACATATCTGCCGGGCCAAAACGGTCGTTCACCGCCTCGGCAAACGCCTGCACCTCTTCGGCTTTCAACACGTCGCAGCGCCATGAAAACACGTCGCCCTCGGGGTATTCGTTTTGCAGCGCCGTGTGGGCGCTGGCAAGGCGGTCCGGATCGCGCCCACAGAAAGCAACTTTCGCCCCTTCGCCCAGCAGCAGACGCAGCGTTTCAAAACCAATACCCGAAGACCCTCCGGTGACTACCGCGACACGTCCGTTAATTTGTGCATTCATCGCGCACCTCTTGTTTAATACGTAAAAGCTGTTGATTAAAAAACGCGTCGTTATCGAGATAACTGGCGTGCCCGGCCTGTGGAATAGCGGTGTACGGCATGCCGTAGCGCAGCGCCAGCCCGTGTACCAGCTCAGGCGGGGTGATGGCATCCTGCTCGCCGCACCAGACTTCAAATGCACCGCCGTAGATCCTGAGCCAGCCGTGAATATCATCGTGCGCCAGCATCCACGCGGCGGCGAGATAACCCTCGGCGCGCAGCCTGCCCATTCCGGCGGCAACGGTGGCGATATCTGCCTCGCGTGCGCCGGGGTGCAGTAGCTTCGCCGCCCGGGTTTGCGCGAGGATCTCGCCACCCAGCGCAATTTGCTGCTCGCGGCTGCGCCAAACTTTTTCGCGCTGCTCGGGCGTGCTCTGGCCGTAGCCCTGTGCGGCATCGGCCAGCACCAGGTGCAGCACGCGGTCGGGGTATTTCGCCGCAAACGCGCTGGCGACCAGCGCACCGAGTGAATGCCCCACCAGCACCGTCTGCCGAACGCCTGCGCTGTCCAGCATTGCCGCCAGCGCGTCGGCGTAATCCCCCGCGTTGGCCCGTGCAACATTAAGCATTGGGCTCTCGCCGTAACCGGGCATATCCCAGGCCAGCACGCGGAAGCCCGCCAGCACCATCTGCTTATGCCAGGAGGTCGCGCCGGAGCTGATACCGTGCAGCAGCATCAGCGGAATACCGCAGCCCTGTTCACGAAAACCCGTCATAGCGCCCCCTTAGCCCCGCTTCACTTTTGACAGAGGATGATCGGTCGGATAGGTCGGGATGTGCGGTTTCTGCGTACCCAGCATCACGCACATCAGCGCTTCTTCTTCGCCGTGGTTAAACAGCCCGCGATAAATACCCGGCGGTACAGAGATCAGATCGCGTTCGCGCAGCACGGTTTCGGTGTAGTTATCGCCGTCCTGAATCATCAGCGTGATCTGCCCTTTCAGCATGAAGAACACCTCTTCCACATCATCGTGCAGATGCAGCGGTCCTTCGCATTTTGACGGCAGCACCATGGTGGAGAAGGTGAAGTGCTCGGCGGGAACGGTATTGGCATCGGTTGCCACGCCCGTCGCGCCGGTGCCGATGTAGCGCATCTGCGCACGGCGATATTTCGGGTCATAGTCGGCCTGGAACTTCAGCGCGTTCCAGTCGTACTTGCGTCCTTCAAAGCGCGCAATGCGCGACTCGACCCACTCTTCCATGGTCAGATGGTCAGGTTTAATGCCCGGTTTTGCGGTTACGGTTGAATCAGTCATGACACTCTCCTCAGTAACGTTTCAGCAGCGGCAGTAACAGGACGCAGCCCACCGCCGCCATCACCGCCAGAAAAATCAGCCCGGAATCCATGCTGTGGGTGAAGGCGATAAGCACCCCCATCACCGCTGGCGACAGCGCACCCGCAAAGTTTCCCAGCCCGTTGAAGATACCGCCGGCGGTAGCGCTCACCCGCGGGTGGGTCGCCTTCGCCAACAGCGCAAAAATGTTGGGGGCGCCGGTTCCCCACATAAAGGTGCTAAAGCTCATCGCCGTGATGACAGCCAGCGGGGTATCCAGATGCATCACCACCGCCAGCCCAACCCCTGCGCCCGCCATCGAGATAAAGCAGGCCGCCGCGCGTTTATCGACGCGGTCCGACAACCATGCGCCGATCACTTCGCCCGCCAGCATGGCGATAAACGGCATCGATGAGAGCCAGCCGGCGTGTTCAAGATGGATGCCTTTGCCTTTGATCAGATAACCCGGCAGCCAGCCGTTGATGCCCCACAGATAGGTGAGAAAGGCGATGTTAAAGATGCAAATAATCCAGAAGTGCAGGCTGGCAAACAGCTCGCGCCGCGCCAAACGTCGCTCGTCTTGTGTCGCCTTCGCTGTGGTCGGCTTTGCATCCAGACGGATGCCCCGCAGGCCAATGCGCACGAAAATCAGTACCGGCACGGTGAGCATCGCCATCACAAAGAAAGTACTCTGCCAACCGAAAGTGTTGAGCAACCACAGGGAGAGCGGGAAGCCAATCGCCGCGCCAAACGGCGTGCCGAGCAGCCACAGCATGGTGGCCCGCGCCTGCAGGCGCTGCGGGAAGTTGTGGCGAACGATGGCGAAAGCCAGCGGAAACAGCGGACCCTCAGCAACACCGAGCAGGATGCGCAGCACAATCATCAGGGTGTAGTTGTGGGTAAAGCCCATCGCCACCATCAGCACGCACCACACCGCCATCATCCCGGTCAGCAAGCGCAGCGGCGCAATCTTGTCGCCAAGGCCACTCAGAAATACCGATGAAAAACCGTAGCTCAGCAAAAACGCACTCATCAGAATGCCAAGGCGCGTGGTGTCAAAATCAATGCCCATCGCCTGCTGAAAATGGCCGTCAGAAAACAGCGCGGCAATGCTGATTTTGTCGAAAAACGCCAGCAGTACACAGGCCAGCAGCGACAGCGGGATCGCCCAGCGAACGGCTTTTTCAGGCGTACGGGTCCCCTCACCGCTCGCCTCTGCGGGCGCGGTGTTCGTCTCGAATGTGGTCATTTATCCCCCCTAAGGGTGCGCGTCGGTTATCGCAATGACATCAGTGAAAAGGTCGGGTCGGCGAGCGGAACATCAGACAGATCCCGTCCAGCCGCCATCCAGCGTTTCGCCAGCTTCACGGTGCGTGCGTCATTGAACGCCACCAGCTGCGCCAGCCGTCCGTTACCGTCCAGCGAGAAGAAAAGCGTGTTCTCACGGACGATCGTTTTACTGTCAGGCTGTGGAATGCCGAGGATCTGAATGTTGTGCTGGTATTGATCCGACCATAGCCACGGCGCTTCGTCATAACCTGCGGCGTCTGCATTGAGCATCGCTTTTGCCGTCGCCACCGACTGATTCTGCGCAAAGGCCCAGGACTGAATGCACAGGCCGTACTGGTGATGCTGCGCCACATCGCCTGCGGCAAAAATGGCCGGATCCGAGGTCCGCCCCTGCGCATCGACGACGATCCCACGGTCGATGTGCAGCCCGGCCTCACGCGCCAGTTCCAGATTGAGATCGACGCCGATCCCCACCACGACTGCGTCATAGGTTTCACGCTGGCTGTCACAGTGGATCGTCGGCAGGCCATCGTTATCCTCCAGCTCCAGCGTGCCGCAGCCGGTACGGATATCCACGCCCTGTTCGCGGTGGACAGCCGCCAGGTGCGCAGAGACGTCGGCACTGACCGAGCGCATGCACAGCGCAGGCTGCTGCTCAAACAGCGTGACCGCTACGCCGCTTTTGCGCGCCGAAGCAGCAATCTCCAGGCCAATCCAGCCGCCGCCGATAATCGCCAGCGTTTTGCACTCCGCCAGACGCCCTTTCAAACGCTGGGCATCCTGCCAATGACGCAGCGTGTAAACCTGCTGATGCTGTTCCCACGCCGCCCCCGGCAGGCGCGCCCGTCCACCGGTGGCGATTAACAGAATGTTGTAACTAAGCTGTTCCCCGTTGCTTAACTGTACCGTTTTCGCCTCGCGGTGGATGGATTCCACCCGCAGCGGGCGATACCAGTTCAGGTTCAGCGCCTGTTGCGCCGCTTCACTGAACAGTCGCGGCAACGCCGCGTCCGGCTCCAGCAACGTGGCTTTCGACAGCGGCGGGCGCTCGTAGAAGTCCCACGCCTCTTCCGCGACGACGCAAATCTCGCCGTCAAAGCCTTCGTCGCGCAGGGTTTTCGCTGCCCAGCCACCCGCCTGACCGCCGCCGATAATGACAATGCGCGTTGTCATAGGGCCTCCGTTTTCTTCTGCTGGCGGCGCGTGTCATGATCGATACCGCCTTCCACCGCCCATTCGGTAAAGGAGACCAGCGAATGCTCCAGCTCGCGCGGCTGCCAGTTTTCCGTCAGATAGTCGTCGTTGGTGTAGTACTCAAACGCACCGCCGGTCGGGCTGTTGACATACCAGAAGTAGGCCGACGACACCGGGTGGCGTCCCGGCCCAATAAAGGTGCTCCAGGCATTCTTGTTCATGGCGATGCCGCCGCCGATCACTTCATGGATATCGCGCACGGTAAAGGCAACGTGGTTCAGACCGCGCTTACGGTTCGGCAGTTGCAGTAAGAAGAGGTTGTGGTGGCCGCCGCGTACGCCGCAGCGCAGGAACACCGCGCGATTGATATAGCGATCGGAAACCTGAAAGCCGAGCACGTCGCGATAAAATTTCTCCACCGCCGCCAGCTCTTCGACGAAGAACACCACGTGGCCGACGTTGATCGGCTCGGCGCGATCGTAAACCGGGCTCGGCGTGTCGATACGGCGGACGTCGCCCCACTGATTGATTGGCTCGACGTTCAGCTCAACCGGCACCTGCTGGCTCACCTGTACGCGCAGAGTCATACCGTTCGGATCGCGGCATTCCAGCGCGCCGTCCACTTCACGAAAACCCGGCTGCTGCGCCAGCTTCGGCCTTAAGGCTTCCAGTTCCTGCAGGCTGGCTACCGACCAGGTCATGCGACGAAGAGTGTTACCGGCTTCAAACGCAGGTGGCAGATCCGGGCTGTCGATCGGGCTCAGCTCCACGCGGGCGCCGCTTAGGGTGGTAAAACGCTGGCCGCTGGCGTCTCCCGTCAGGCCAAAATCACGCATAAATTTGGCACAGTGCGTCAGGTCGTCGACGCCAAATTCCAGCTTTTCAATTCCGATTACGCTCATCGTTCGTTGCCTCATTTACCGTTCATCACCCGAATTTGGGCGTAAAATATGCCCGACGCAGTCAAGCGCCTGGCGTTAATCTTTTGATTTAGCTAGCTTTCGAGAGATAGCCTAAGAAGCCGGAAATTTTGTCCGCCGCCAGGCTCACCTCGCTTTGCAGCCGTTCGCGATCGCTTTGCGGGATCTCTTCCGACGGCACCAGAATGCTCACCACGGCCGCCACTTTCCCACAGCGGTCATACACCGGATAAACGATGGAGGAGATACCGTGGCGGAAGAAGGATTCGCCAATCACGTAGCCACGCACCTTATCCTGCTGCACCATCTGCCACAGCGCTTCGCGGTCCTGCAACTGGCCCGGCGTGTTGCCCGGCAGGCGTTCTTGCGGGAACAGCTGTTCAAAATCGGCGCGGCTGAGGTCGGTCAGAAGCATGCGCCCCAGCGAGGTGCAGTGCACCGGTAAGCGGGTGCCGATGCTGACCTGGTTGATACGCGAGCCAGCGGCGCTGACACGGGCGATATAGATAATGTCGCGCCCGTCGCGGATCGCCAGATGGCTGCTGCACTGGCTGATGTCACGCAGTTGTTCAATCACCGGCTGGCCCACCTGAGCCACATCCAGCGAAGCAATGTATTCAAAGCCCAAACGCAGTACGTTCATGCCCAGCGAGAAGGTGTTGGTGCGCGCGTTACGCTCCAGAAAACCCATATATTCCAGCGTTTGCACCACCCGGTAGGCGGTGGCCTTCGGCATATCCACCAACCGGTGCAGCTCGGCAAAGGTCAGTTCGCGATGCTGCTCGCCGAAAGCCAGCAGCAGTTGCAATCCGCGCTCCAGCCCCGGCACCAGATATTTCACTTCCTGATCGTTTGCCATATCGACTCCGAAAATCAGTTAAAAACAAAGCCGCCGTTGACCGGAATCAGCTGTCCGGTGATAAAACGCGACAGATCGCTGAGCAGCCATACCACGCTGCCGGTCACATCATCCGGCTGCTGCGCCCCGGTGAGTGCGCGGCCGTTTTCATACAGTTGATGACGTTCAGCAGGCACGTACTCCGTCGCCTCAACGCGGGTCAGCCCCGGCGCGATGGCGTTGATACGGATGCGTTTTTCGCCCAGTTCGCGCGCCATTGAGCGGGTCATAGCAATCACCGCGCCTTTACTGGCGACGTAGGCCATCAGGCGCGGCGCACCCCATAGCGCGGTGTCCGACGCGACATTGACGATCCCCGCACCTTCTCGCAGCAGCGGTACTGCGGCGCGAGTCACCAGCCAGGTCCCCTTCACGTTCACGGACATCACTCGATCCCAAAGATCCGGATCGTAATCGATCATGTTTTTACCGCCGACGCCGGTCGCCATCGCCGCGTTGTTCACCAGGCCATCAATTGGCCCGCGTTCGCCAACGGCGGTGAATACCGCGTCTATTGAGCCAGCATCCGCCAGGTCGATAACGTGTGATTCAATCACGTAGCCCTGCTCGCTTAACTCGTGTGCACGTTCCACCAACTCACCTTTCAGGATGTCGCACATCACTACCGCCGCCCCCTGTTCCGCACAGGCTTTGGCGAAGTGGTAGCCCAGGCCGCGCGCAGCGCCGGTCACCACTATGCGTTTACCGTTTAACAGCCCATTCATCAGGCGACTCCCTGCTGCTGTTCGCGGACTGCCAGTTGCTCTTTGGCCAACTTTTGCATCATCCGGCGCAGGCGGGAAAGACCAACGTCATGCTGATAGAGATACTCATGTTCACGGGCGTTCGGTGCCATGCTTTCCAGCACCACGCGGTCCTGCTCAAGTACTTCCCAGTGCAGTTTTTCCAGACGGTTGCGGTACATAAAGCGCCACATATCGCGCTGCCAACCCTGCACGCGGCGGATACGCCAGAAGAAGACGCGACAATTGTCGTTATCTTCCGGCACCACCATGCCGACGATAAAGAAGTGCCCGCCCGGCCCAAAACGCTTCTTATACGGAATGGACAGGCGCATCCAGAAGGTGCCGCTGTTGCCCAGTTCAACCCAGTCAAAGTTGATGCCGCTCTGGCCTTTTTTCTCAAAGATAAAGCCGGTTTTAGTCGGCTGTAACACCATGTCGGCTTTGCGGTCGCCTTCCGCCATCGAGTGCGATGAAGAGTGCAGATAGGTACCGTGCATCGGGTCCATCACGTTTTCCAGCGCATACTGGTAGTTACATTTCCAGGCCGCAGTACACAGGAAGTTGCTGTAGGTTTCCGTATCGGCCAGCTCAGCAGGGAAGCTCAGCGCGTCCGGCTGCTGATCGGCAGTCACGCCAAACCACAGGAAGATGGCGCCGTGCGCCTCCTGGACGTTGTAGCTGCGCACACACTGCTGGCCCACCAGCGGACACTTGTCGACAGCGGGGACATCTTTCACTTCGCCGTTGCCAGCCACTTCAACGCCGTGATACCAGCAGGCAATGCGGTCGCCGAGATTCCAGCCCATCGACAGGCGCGCGCCCCGGTGCGGACAGCGGTCTTCCAGCGCCTGTACCTGGCCGTCTTTGTTACGCCAGACCACGATCTGCTCGCCAAGACGAGTGATGCCTACCGGCGCAGACTGCACTTCCCAACTGGCCAGCACCGGATACCAAAGACCGCGCAGGCCTTTATCGAGATAGTTTTGTACGGTTGTCGTCATCGCCTTGCCCTCAGTAGCCGTTAACCTGTAAGAATGCTTCGAAGCTGGCATCGCTCCACGGCTCGCCCTGCTGGTCGTGCATGCGTACCGCGTTCAGTCCTTTCACCAGCTCCGGTAGGGTTTCGGCCCCTTGCTCAAAAAGATCTTCCAGCGTGGCGATAAGGTTCACTTCCCAGTTTTCCGGCATGCGACTGCGGGTTTGCCAGATCAAGTTCTGGTAATCACCCGGCTTATGGATTGCGCCGTTGCCACCTTCTGCGGGCGGGGTAAACTGGCGGCTTTCCGGCAGTGCCGGGTTAAAGTTCGGGGTGTCGCTCATGCCACGGTCTCCTCGATAAACGTAATCTGGATCTGGTTTTCAAATACCCGAACCGGGTAGCGGTTAAGATTGCGGCCGCCGGGGCCGTGCAGGCACTGCCCGGTTTTGACATCGAAAACCGCTTCGTGCAGCGGGCACTCCACTTTGCCGTCTTCCACAAAACCCTGGCTCAGCAGCGCATAGGCGTGGGGGCATACGTCTTCCAGCGCGTAATATTCACCGTCAATTAAATAAACGCCGATCTCTTTGCCTTCGACGTTGCCGCTAAAAGGGAAATCTTCCTGTACTTGTTCTGCGTCACATACGCCTATCCAGCTCATCGCGATCCTCCAGGCTTTTGTTTCATATATAAAACTCTGTTTCTTATTTAATACGGTCAATATAAAAGCGATGAATGTTTCGTCAAGCACAAATGTGACTGATTTGTTAATTGATGTGCAGTTAATTAGCTAAGTGTGCAAACGATCACGAAAAAATGCAGCGATATGAAATTTTCATTATTCAGGCGTGAATAGATACGCTTACTGATGGTCTCTTATTTTGAATAATAGATATTGACTTCTTTTCTTTTTACTCCTTAAAAATAATAAAACCGAGCAAACACAGAGTTTCACCTGTGAAACTAAAATTTATTTTATTGTTTATAAACAAAGAGTTTCACAGGTGAACCATTTTAGTTGCGTGACAATCACATCGATAAAAATATAAATAAACAGAAAGATTAAGGCGGGCATGATGACAGTAAAATGGCAAGGAACAATAGCACTCTTGTTGCTAATTATTATCTCCTACGTTGACCGGGTGAATATCTCGGTAATGATTTTAAATCCGGAATTTGCCGAACATTTTCAGTTAAATGAAAACAGAATGTTACAGGGAATGCTGATGACATGCTTTCTTCTGGGTTATGGATTCTCCGCTTTATTATTAACTCCAGTTATTGAAAGCAAATTACATTACCGACAGGGATTATTAAGCAGCATCGCGATTTGGGCTGTGGTTTGCGCCATCTCACCTCTGTTAGGGTCGTTAATGGGGATGCTGATTGCCAGCATGATTTTAGGTATTGCCGAAGGGCCGCTCTTTTCGCTCAAAACGCGTTTTATCAGCGATAATTTTCTCCCCGAGGAGATTGGTAAACCCAACGCCGTCACCGCGCTGGGTGTTTCTCTGGGGCTGGCTGTTGGTTTTCCGCTGGTGACCTGGCTGATGGAACATCTGGGATGGGCAGGATCATTTTACGCGCTGGCGGTGATTAATCTGGTGCTGGGCGGCGGATTAATCTGGCGTTTTCTGCCTGCGCCTCACAGCACAGTGAAGCAGGAAAAGCCGGGGTTTGTGCAGACCTTCACCCTGGCCTGGCAGACGCCGCTGCTGGGCTGGATCCTGCTGGTTGAGATCGCCACGCTGAGCTATCTGTGGGGCAGCAGCGCGTGGCTTCCAGCCTGGCTGCGCGATGAACACCACTTCTCGCTGCACGCCGTCGGTTTCCTGGCGGCTATTCCATTCCTGCTGAGCCTCGGCTCAAAATTCCTCGGCGGCGTGCTGCTCGACAAAATGCGCCCTGAGCAAGCGCCGGTTCTGTTTGTCGTCGGCGGACTGTTCACCGCGCTTTCGGTGCTGGCGCTGATGCTCAGCCAGCAGGCCGCCTTGCTGGCGCTGTTTATGCTGTTGGCAAATATCTTCTGGGGATTACAGGGCGCAGCCATTCCTGCCGTCGTGCAGCACCATGCCGCGCGGGAAGCGGTGGGCAGCGCCTATGGGATCATTAACGGCATTGGCAACATTTGCGCGGCGTTTATTCCGCTGCTGATGGGCGTGGTGATGAAATCAGTGGGTTCGGTCAGTTCCGGCTTTTCGGTACTGGTGGCGTCGCAGGTTATCACGCTGTTGGCAGGAGGGATGCTGCTGCTGCGCATGCGTCGCGCAGCAGCAGTGAGCGTCTGAGGCTTATTCGCCTTTTTTCGCCGCCTGGATGTAGAGCATTTCCAGCGCCAGGGTTGCCGCGGCCAGCGCGGTGATTTCAGACTGATCGTAAGCCGGAGCCACTTCGACCACGTCCATACCGACGATATTCAGATCTTTCAGACCACGCACCAGCTTAATGGCGCGATCGGTGGTCAGGCCGCCGATCACCGGTGTGCCGGTGCCAGGCGCAAAGGCCGGATCCAGCGCATCGATATCAAACGTCAGATAGACCGGCATATCACCGACAATCTGCTTCACCTGCGCGATGATGTCGTCCACGCCACGATCGTTGACCTGGCAGGCATCCAGCACGGTAAAACCGTTGTCTTTGTCGAACTCGGTACGAATGCCGATCTGCACGGAGTGGTTCGGATCGATCAGACCTTCGTTCGGCGCGGTAAAGAACATAGTGCCGTGGTCAAATTCACAACCGTTGGCGTAGGTGTCGGTATGCGCATCAAAATGCACCAGCGCCATTTTGCCAAAGTGTTTCGCGTGCGCGCGCAGCAGCGGCAGCGTCACGAAGTGGTCACCGCCAAAGGAGAGCATGCGTTTACCGGCGGAAAGCAGCTTTTCTGCGTGCGCCTGTAATTTCTCGCTCATTTCGCGGGCATCGCCAAACGCATACACCAGATCGCCGCAGTCCACGACGTTCAGGCGTTCGCGCATGTCGAAGTTCCACGGGAAGCGGTTGTGCTCCCAGGCCAGGTTGGTCGATACCTGACGGATCGCCGCCGGACCGTGACGACCGCCCGCGCGACCGGACGTCGCCATATCAAACGGAACGCCGGTGATCACCCAGTCGGCGTCGCTGTCGTACGGCTGGAAGTTCATCGGAAGGCGTAAAAAACCAAACGCGTTAGATACCAGAGAGTTATCGTACTGATGACCTAAAGTGCTCATGTCCTGACCTCTTATAAAATCACTGTAAAAAAAATCCCCTCCGCGTCGTTAGGCCCGACGAGGAAGGGATTGATTTGCATATCACGTATTGGGCGTAATTATCGCCGTTAAATTGCTCAGGTTCAAGTGAACCGTAGGCCCGGTAAGCGCAGCGCCACCGGGCACGAGCGGTTACTCGTCTTCCAGATAGGTGTACCCGTACAGTCCGGCTTCAAACTCTTCAAGGAACTGCTGTTGCAACGCATCGTCCAGATCGGTCTGTTTCACCTGATCGCGGAAATGGGTCAGCAGCGTGTTCGGATCCAGCTGTACGTATTGCAGCATGTCCGCCACGGTATCGCCTTCATCAGACAGTTCAACTTCTACGCTGCCGTCCGGGAAGACAAACACATCAACCGCTTCGGTATCACCGAACAGGTTATGCATGTTGCCGAGGATCTCCTGATACGCGCCAACCATAAAGAAGCCGAGCATCGGCGGATTCTCAGGATCGTATTCCGGCATCGGCATGGTGGTGGCAATACCGTCACCGTCGATGTAGTGATCGATCGCCCCATCGGAATCACAGGTGATATCCAGCAACACCGCACGACGCTCTGGAACCTGATCCAGCCCTTCCAGCGGCAGAACCGGGAATAACTGGTCGATACCCCAGGCATCCGGCATTGACTGGAACAGCGAGAAGTTGACGTACACTTTGTCCGCCATACGTTCTTGCAGTTCGTCGATAATCGGGCGATGTGCGCGGTTTTGCGGGTCCAGCTGTTTCTGCACTTCGTGACACATGCTGAGGTAAAGCTGTTCTGCCCACGCACGTTCCTGCAGGCTAAAGGTCCCGGAAGAGTAACCGACGTGGATATCGTGCAGGTCCATCTGGCTGTCGTGCAGCCATTCACGCAATGAGCGACGGGTACCCGGTTCGTGCATCTCCTGCCAGGTTTCCCACATGCTTTGCAGCGCGCGCTGAGCATCTTCGCCAGGCGCCGTAGGTTCGGTGTATTCGTTACGCTCAACGCCGATGATGTTGGAGACCAACACGGTATGGTGTGCCGTCACCGCACGCCCGGATTCGGTGATCACCGTCGGATGCGGCAGGCCGTTCTCTTCGCAGGCATCGCCAATCGCCCAGATGATGTTGTTGGCGTATTCATTCAGGCCATAGTTAACGGAACAGTCAGACTGCGAGCGGGTTCCTTCGTAATCCACGCCCAGACCGCCGCCGACGTCGAAGCACTGAATATTGACGCCCAGCTTGTGCAGTTCAACGTAGAATCGCGAGGATTCACGCACACCGGTCGCGATGTCGCGGATGTTCGCCATCTGGGAACCGAGATGGAAATGCAGCAGTTGCAGGCTGTCCAGACGCCCGGCTTCACGCAGGGTTTCAACCAGTTGCAGTACCTGGGTCGCCGCCAGGCCGAACTTGGATTTTTCACCGCCTGAAGACTGCCATTTGCCGGAGCCTTGTGACGCCAGACGCGCACGCACGCCCAGACGCGGGATCACGTTCAGACGCTCGGCTTCATCCAGAACAATGGCAATTTCCGACATCTTCTCAATGACCAGATAGACTTTATGGCCCATCTTCTCGCCGATCAGCGCCAGACGGATATATTCACGGTCTTTATAGCCGTTACAGACAATCACGCTACGGGTCATTCCGGCATGCGCCAGAACCGCCATCAGCTCTGCTTTAGAGCCCGCTTCCAGTCCCAGCGGCTCGCCGGAATGGATCAGCGATTCAATCACCCGACGGTGCTGGTTAACTTTGATCGGGTAAACGAGGAAATAGTCGCCGTTGTAACCGTAGGATTCACGCGCACGTTTGAACGCGGCGTTAATCGAACGCAGACGGTGTTGCAGGATCTGCGGGAAGCAGAATAATGCAGGCAGACGCTGGCCTTGCGCTTCGCGCGCTTTTACCAGTTTGGCAAGATCAACGCGCGCGTCGGGGACGTCCGGGTCCGGGCACACACTGATGTGTCCCAGTTCATTGACGTCGTAGTAGTTATTGCCCCACCAGGCAATATTGTAAGTACGCAGCATCTTGCTGGCTTCCTGGGAACTCATTGCAACCTCCTGCATGGAGCGTAGTACACCCTGTCCGCCTGCTGACGAAAGCGAACCCATAGAAATGTCGTCAGACATAGCGAACCTCAGATTTTATTAACAAGTGTAAAACAGTTGACTACTATCGCAGTCCGAAGACGCGATAACAACCCATAAACAGGCGGATTTTCCAGCGGATAGTGCTGACGCTCCGACTGCGCGACCGGTTTCTTTTTCATATCATTGTAAAACACGTAACCGAACTTAAGCATGACGGTTCGGCGAAACCACGAGAAAACTCTTGTTTAACCAAGAGCGCCCTTGTTCAGTCCTTAGTTGCCGTAACCGGCCCTGGAGTCCTGAGAAGCGCCGAGATGGGTATAACATCGGCAGGTATGCAAAGCAGAGATGCAGTATGTGGGGGACATTCGTACACCAGAACGGTGCGACTGATTCAGCAGAATACAACGGTTCATTATCTCGTATCACCTCCACGGTCGCTCCGCACGGAACGAACCCACAAGCCAAAGCAAAAGTTTTAGCCCGGCTGGAAGTGGCAACACAATGAAAACGTCGTGTGCTGTATGAGCCGCGCGCCGCGTTTTATACCGACATGAGAGGTAAAAAGCAAAACATAAATGCGCACATTGCCATCACCGTCAGGAAAAATTTCCAGCTGTGTTTTCAACGCAATGAGGCTTTACTCAAAAAAAGCTGGAAATCAGGTGAACAAGTAACCTAAAATAGCCATCCAGATGTTAATCCATCCATACTGATTAACACTCAGACTGCCAGTGTCACTAACCTGCAGGCCTTGGTAGAATCTTCGGCTATGGCTACCCCGCACAACAGTTTGAGCTAAACAAATTCTCCTTAGGTGAAATTAAACATGGCAAAACACCTTTTTACGTCTGAGTCCGTTTCAGAAGGGCATCCTGACAAAATCGCTGACCAAATCTCTGACGCCGTGCTGGACGCTATCCTGGAACAGGATCCCAAAGCACGTGTCGCATGTGAAACCTACGTTAAAACCGGTATGGTTTTAGTTGGCGGTGAAATCACCACCAGCGCCTGGGTTGATATCGAAGAGATCACCCGTAATACGGTGCGCGAGATTGGCTATGTGCATTCCGACATGGGTTTCGACGCGAACTCCTGCGCAGTGCTGAGCGCTATCGGTAAACAATCCCCGGATATCAATCAGGGTGTTGACCGTGCCGACCCGCTGGAACAGGGCGCTGGCGACCAGGGCCTGATGTTTGGCTACGCCACCAATGAAACCGAAGTGCTGATGCCAGCACCGATCACCTACGCACACCGTCTGGTGCAGCGTCAGGCTGAAGTGCGTAAAAACGGCACCCTGCCGTGGTTACGTCCGGACGCGAAAAGCCAGGTGACCTTCCAGTATGACGACGGCAAAATCGTCGGTATTGATGCCGTGGTTCTGTCCACTCAGCATTCCGAAGATATCGACCAGAAATCCCTGCAAGAAGCGGTGATGGAAGAGATCATCAAACCGGTTCTGCCGAGCGAATGGCTGAGCGCGTCCACCAAATTCTTCATCAACCCAACCGGCCGTTTCGTTATCGGTGGCCCAATGGGCGACTGTGGTCTGACGGGGCGTAAAATCATCGTTGATACCTACGGCGGCATGGCACGTCACGGCGGCGGCGCTTTCTCCGGTAAAGATCCGTCTAAAGTTGACCGTTCTGCAGCCTACGCGGCGCGTTATGTGGCGAAAAACATCGTCGCTGCGGGCCTGGCTGACCGTTGTGAAATTCAGGTCTCCTACGCTATCGGCGTGGCGGAACCGACCTCCATCATGGTTGAAACGTTTGGTACTGAGAAAGTCCCTTCAGAGCAACTGACTCTGCTGGTGCGCGAGTTCTTTGACCTGCGTCCGTACGGCCTGATTCAGATGCTGGATCTGCTGCACCCGATCTACAAAGAAACCGCAGCTTATGGTCACTTTGGTCGCGAACATTTCCCATGGGAAAAAACCGACAAAGCGCAGCTGTTGCGTGATGCCGCCGGTCTGAAATAATCCTCTGACTGAACGCTTCTCAAAGGCCAGCCTCGTGCTGGCCTTTTGCTTTTCTCATACCGCCTTCCCCCGCTGTTATCCATTCCGGTTATCCGTATTTATCCTTCCACAGACCAAGAAATGGAAGCGATTACATTTGATTTTATGTTATTAAAACTGGATTAATACTTCACAACAGTCATACACGCATTGTCGTTACATTGATTTTCGGCATTATCTTAATGCCGGGTAACACCCCATGTTACATGATTATTAAATTCACTATTTTTCATATAATTAAACAATACACTTGGTGAATGTTAGTGTAACCGATTACACCAATGTGATTAACCTCACATATTTTTACGGCGTACTCACCTACCCTTACCATCAACAAAATTGGCAACCCAATCGGAGGGCTTTATGCCTGACACTAAAAAACAGGGGCGTTCCAACAAGACGATGACATTTTTTGTCTGCTTTCTTGCTGCCCTGGCTGGATTACTTTTTGGCCTGGATATCGGTGTTATCGCCGGTGCGTTACCCTTCATCACTGACGAATTCCAGATAAGCCCGCACACTCAGGAATGGGTGGTAAGCTCGATGATGTTCGGTGCCGCTGTCGGTGCCGTCGGCAGCGGTTGGCTCTCTTTCAAACTGGGTCGTAAGAAAAGCCTGATGATCGGGGCGATTCTGTTTGTGGCGGGTTCGTTGTGTTCTGCCGCCGCGCCTAACGTTGAGATCCTGATCCTCTCCCGCGTGCTGTTGGGTCTGGCCGTCGGTGTCGCCTCCTATACCGCTCCGCTGTACTTATCCGAAATTGCGCCGGAGAAAATTCGCGGCAGCATGATCTCGATGTATCAGCTAATGATCACCATCGGTATTCTGGGGGCGTATCTCTCGGATACTGCCTTCAGCTACAGCGGTGCATGGCGCTGGATGTTAGGCGTGATCATTATTCCCGCCATTCTGCTGTTGATTGGCGTGTTCTTCCTGCCGGACAGCCCGCGCTGGTTTGCCGCCAAACGTCGCTTCGTGGATGCAGAACGCGTCCTGCTGCGTTTGCGTGATACCAGCGCAGAAGCCAAACGTGAGCTGGACGAAATCCGCGAAAGCCTGAAGGTGAAACAGAGTGGCTGGGCGCTGTTTAAAGAAAACAGCAACTTCCGCCGTGCCGTCTTCCTGGGCGTGCTGTTACAGGTGATGCAGCAGTTCACCGGGATGAACGTCATCATGTACTACGCGCCGAAAATCTTTGAACTGGCGGGCTACACCAACACCACTGAGCAGATGTGGGGGACCGTTATCGTCGGTCTGACCAACGTTCTCGCGACCTTCATCGCCATTGGTCTGGTCGACCGCTGGGGTCGTAAACCTACGCTGACGCTGGGCTTCCTGGTGATGGCTATCGGGATGGGTACGCTGGGCACCATGATGCATATCGGTATCCATTCGGCCTCTGCACAATACTTTGCCATTGCCATGCTGCTGATGTTTATCATTGGCTTTGCGATGAGCGCCGGTCCGCTGATTTGGGTACTGTGCTCTGAAATTCAGCCACTGAAAGGCCGTGATTTTGGTATCACCTGCTCTACGGCAACCAACTGGATTGCCAACATGATTGTTGGCGCGACATTCCTGACCATGCTCAACACGCTGGGCAATGCAAATACGTTCTGGGTGTACGCCGGTCTGAACCTGTTCTTCATCATTCTGACCCTCTGGCTGGTTCCGGAAACCAAACACGTCTCCCTGGAGCACATCGAACGTAACCTGATGAAAGGTCGTCGACTGCGCGAAATCGGCGCTCACGATTAATCCGCTACCGCTTCCTCCCGCAGTCGGGAGGAAGCTTCCCCCTTGCAGTCCCCGCCCCCTCGCACTATTCTCTGCCGTTATGAAAACCGTCCGTCTCCCTATCGCCATCCAGCAAGCCGTCATGCGCAGCCTGCGGGAAAAGCTCGCCCTGGCTAACCTGAAACTGGGTCGTGACTATCCGGAACCCAAACTGGTCTATCAGCAACGCGGTACCGCTGCCGGAACCGCGTGGCTGGAAAGTTATGAAATCCGCCTTAATCCGGTGCTATTAACCGAAAATGTCGATGCGTTTGTGGACGAAGTCGTCCCGCATGAACTGGCGCATTTACTGGTGTGGAAGCACTTTGGTCGTGTTGCGCCGCACGGCAAAGAGTGGAAATGGATGATGGAAAACGTACTTGGCGTGCCCGCCAGACGCACTCACCAATTTGAGCTGCAATCCGTTCGTCGCAACACCTTTGCCTACCGCTGCAAATGTCAGGAACATCAACTCACCGTGCGTCGCCATAACCGAATTGTGCGCGGCGAAGCAACTTACCGCTGCGTCCATTGCGGCGAACCGCTCGTCGCACAATAACATTCAGAATTATCAGGAACTTTTCTGATCTGACTGATTGCATACAGGAACAACTTTCGTTACGTTGCGAGCTCGATTTAACACGGAGTTCGTGATGTACCGTAATCTCACTTTTGCAGTGGCGTTTCTGGCAACTGCTCTCTCAGGCCCGGCGCTGGCCGAAGGCATTAACAGTTTTTCTCAGGCAAAAGCCGCTGGCGTCAAGGTCAATGCTGACGTACCCGGCGACTTCTACTGTGGATGCAAAATTGACTGGCAGGGTAAAAAAGGTGTCGTAGACCTGAACTCCTGCGGTTATAAAGTGCGCAAAAATGAAAACCGCGCCAGCAGAATCGAATGGGAACACGTGGTGCCCGCCTGGCAATTTGGCCACCAGCGTCAGTGCTGGCAAGAAGGGGGGCGTAAAAACTGCGCCAAAGACCCGGAATACCGCAAGATGGAAAGCGACATGCATAACCTGCAACCGGCGGTCGGTGAAGTCAACGGCGATCGCGCTAACTTCATGTACAGCCAGTGGAACGGCGGCGAAGGCCAGTATGGACAGTGCGCGATGAAGGTCGATTTCAAAGAGAAAGTGGCTGAACCGCCAGCGCGCGCACGGGGTTCGATTGCCCGTACCTACTTTTATATGCGCGATCAATACAACCTGAACCTTTCCCGCCAGCAGACACAACTTTTCAACGCCTGGGATAAGCAATATCCGGTCACCGACTGGGAATGCGAACGCGACGAACGCATCGCCAGAGTACAAGGGAACCACAACCCGTACGTGCAACGCGCTTGCCAGGCGCAAAAGAGCTAACCTACACTAGCGGGAATAATTGTTAACCCAACCCCCACGCGACTCGCTTGCGTGGGGAGATACGCGGATTTTAAACCATGCGCATTCCCCGCATTTACCACCCTGAACCTCTCTCTTCTGGCAGCCAGATTTCACTGTGCGAAGATGCCGCCAACCATATCGGTCGCGTGTTACGCATGGGTCCGGGGCAGGCTTTGCAACTGTTTGACGGCAGCAACCAGGTCTTTGATGCCGAAATAGCCAGCGCCAGCAAAAAAAGCGTGGAGGTGAAGATACTCAGCGGTGAATTCGACGACCGTGAGTCCCCGCTGCATATTCACCTCGGACAAGTGATGTCACGCGGTGAAAAAATGGAATTCACTATCCAGAAATCAATAGAACTGGGTGTAAGCCTCATTACGCCACTTTTTTCTGAGCGCTGCGGCGTTAAACTGGACAGCGAACGTCTGAATAAGAAGCTCCAGCAGTGGCAAAAAATCGCCATTGCCGCCTGTGAACAGTGCGGTCGTAATCGGGTGCCGGAAATTCGTCCGGCCATGGATCTGGAAGCCTGGTGTGCAGAGCAAGATGAAGGGCTGAAGCTGAATCTTCACCCGCGCGCCAGCGCCAGTATCAACACGTTACCGCTGCCGGTTGAACGTATTCGTCTGTTGATTGGTCCGGAAGGCGGGCTGTCGGCAGACGAAATTGCCATGACCGCACGCTACCAGTTTACTGATATCCTGTTAGGACCTCGCGTTCTGCGTACTGAGACAACTGCGCTCACCGCCATTACCGCGCTTCAGGTGCGATTTGGCGATCTGGGCTAACGGAGAAGAACAATGATCAAGCTCGGCATCGTGATGGATCCCATCGCAAGCATCAACATCAAGAAAGATTCCAGCTTCGCTATGCTGCTGGAAGCACAGCGCCGCGGCTACGAACTTCATTATATGGAGATGGCCGATCTTTATCTGATTAACGGTGAAGCCCGTGCCCGCACGCGTACCCTGAGCGTCGAGCAGAACTACGACAAATGGTACGACTTTACCGGCGAACAGGATCTGCCGCTGGCGGATCTGGACGTCATTCTGATGCGTAAAGATCCGCCGTTTGACACTGAGTTTATCTACGCCACCTATATTCTGGAACGTGCAGAAGAGAAAGGCACGCTGATTGTGAACAAGCCACAGAGCCTGCGCGACTGCAATGAAAAGCTGTTCACCGCCTGGTTCTCCGATCTGACGCCAGAAACGTTGGTCACCCGCAACAAAGCGCAGCTGAAAGCCTTCTGGCAAAAACACAGCGATATCATTCTCAAACCGTTGGACGGTATGGGTGGCGCGTCGATCTTCCGCGTGAAGGAAGGCGATCCCAACCTCGGCGTGATTGCCGAAACGCTGACCGAACACGGCACCCGCTACTGTATGGCGCAGAACTATCTGCCCGCTATTAAAGACGGTGATAAGCGCGTACTGGTGGTGGATGGCGAACCGGTGCCGTACTGCCTTGCGCGTATTCCGCAGGGCGGTGAAACCCGCGGTAATCTGGCCGCTGGCGGCCGTGGCGAACCGCGTCCGTTAACGGAAAGCGACTGGGATATTGCCCGTCGTATTGGGCCAACGCTGAAAGCGAAAGGGCTTATTTTCGTCGGTCTGGACATCATTGGCGACCGTCTGACCGAAATTAACGTCACCAGCCCAACCTGTATTCGCGAGATTGAAGCAGAATTCCCGGTCTCGATTACCGGTATGCTGATGGACGCGATTGAAGCGCGTCTGCAGAAGTAAGCCGTTTGCAGGATGACGACCTTTGTAGGCCTGATAAGCGTAGCGCCATCAGGCATTAAAACACCGATGCCGGATGGCGACGCGAGCGTCTTATCCGGCCTACGGTAGTGACATCCGTGCTCTTTACCCACATACTGACCCCTGTTGCTTTTTAAACCAGGAACAGAACCTCTGACAATGAATTTACAGCATCACTTTCTTATTGCCATGCCTGCTCTTCAGGATCCGATTTTCCGCCGCTCTGTGGTCTATATTTGCGAACATAATGAAAATGGCGCAATGGGGATCATCATCAATAAGCCACTGGAAAATCTACAAATTGAAGGGATTCTGGAAAAGCTGAAAATAGCGCCGGAACCCCGTGATCCCGCCATTCGCCTGGATAAAGCCGTGATGCTGGGTGGCCCGCTGGCAGAAGACCGAGGGTTTATTCTGCATACCCCGCCATCGCGTTTTTCGTCCAGTATTCGGATTTCAGATAACACCGTGATCACCACCTCCCGTGACGTGCTGGAAACCCTGGGCACACAAGAACAACCTACTGAGGTGCTGGTAGCCCTGGGATACTCCTCATGGGAAAAAGGCCAGCTGGAACAAGAGTTACTGGATAACGCCTGGCTGACAGCACCTGCGGATCTCAATATTTTATTCAAAACGCCGATTGCCGATCGTTGGCGCGAAGCAGCCAGACTGATTGGGATTGATATCCTGACCATGCCTGGCGTGGCGGGGCACGCCTGATGAGCGGAACCTTACTGGCCTTCGATTTTGGCACGAAAAGTATTGGCGTCGCGATTGGCCAGCGGATCACCGGCACTGCCCGCCCGCTGCCTGCTATCAAAGCGCAGGATGGAACCCCTGACTGGAACCTCATCGAACGCCTGCTCAAAGAGTGGCAACCCGACGAGGTGATTGTGGGACTGCCGCTCAATATGGATGGCACAGAACAGCCGCTGACCGCCCGGGCACGCAAGTTTGCCAACCGTATTCACGGTCGATTTGGCGTGACGGTGAGTCTGCATGACGAACGGCTTAGCACGGTTGAAGCACGCTCCGGCCTGTTTGAACAAGGCGGATTCCGGGCGCTAACCAAGGGCAAGGTCGATTCCGCCTCTGCGGTCATCATTCTCGAAAGTTATTTCGAGCAAGGGTACTGATCTCCCTCAGTCCGTGGTCATGGCTGTGCGTATCGCCCTGACGCGTTCTAAAGCCTCCCTTGCGCCTGTCGCTGCTGCAGGCTTTGGGCGAAGGTCTGCATTCCCATCTGCTGCCCGGTCTGGATTATACCGGGCAGTTGGTGACTCTTCCCTTCCCGGATCAGATTCCCTGCCGCTGGCGTATTGATGAGTAACTCAAACAGCGCCACGCGCCCGTCCTGTTTGTCTTTTTCCAGTTTTTGCGACAATACCGCACGCAAACTGCCCGCCAGTTGACTGCGTACCGGATCTTTCTCCTGTGCCGGAAAAGAGTCGATCAATCGCTCAATGGCTTGCGCCGCGCCACGCGTGTGCAGCGTTGCCAGAACCAGATGCCCTGTTTCTGCTGCGGTCAACGCCAGACGGATCGTTTCGCTGTCTCGCAGTTCGCCCAGTAAAATAACGTCAGGATCTTCCCGCAATGCCGCACGTAGCCCGGAGGCAAACGAACTGCAATGTACACCGACCTCGCGCTGCTGGATCAAACAACGCTGACTGGCGTAACAATACTCGATGGGGTCTTCAAGGGTCAGAATATGCGCCTCAGTATGCTGGTTGAGATACTCAACCATCGCCGCCAGAGTGGTCGATTTCCCACTACCAGTGGCCCCGGTCACCAGAATAAGTCCATTCTCGCAGCTCAGAAGGTTCGTTAAGACGGGCGGTGCCTGAAGTTCCGCCAGTATCGGGCAGGAGGCGGGTAGCAACCGCAGCGCCAGCGATGTCCCCTGCTGGTGAGCAAAAGCGCTGGCGCGTAGCCGCAAGTTCCCCGCCAGCGACACGGCAAAATCAAGCTGACCGTTTTTCCGCAGTTGTTCCTGCTGAGCGTCACTAAGCCACTGCGCTAATAGCGCCTGAATGTCCGGCGACGTAAAGGGAGCCACCTCCACCCGCCCCCGTTTTCGCCAACGCGCAGACCAGGCATTACACAGGTGTAGATCCGAGACGTTATGCTTTACACTAAGGGCCACAATTTCTTCCATATTCATATGAACATCCTCGGAAAATGAACGATATCGCGCATAACCTGGCACAGATCCGGGACAAAATCTCAGCCGCTGCGACGCGTTGCGGGCGGTCTTCAGAAGACGTTACATTGCTTGCAGTGAGTAAAACCAAGCCTGCGAGCGCCATCGCAGAAGCGATTACCGCTGGGCAACGCGCATTTGGCGAAAATTACGTTCAGGAAGGGGTGGAAAAAATTCGCCATTTCCAGGAGAGTGGCGTCGACGGATTGCAATGGCACTTTATTGGTCCGTTGCAGTCCAACAAAAGCCGCCTGGTCGCAGAACATTTCGACTGGTGTCATACGATCGACCGTCTGCGTATTGCTGCCCGTCTGAACGAACAACGCCCGGCAACGCTGCCGCCGCTGAACGTACTCATTCAAATCAATATCAGCGATGAGAATAGCAAGTCAGGAATTCCGCTGACGGAACTGGACGCGCTCGCAACAGAAGTGGCGGGAATGCCGCATCTTCGCCTTCGCGGACTGATGGCGATCCCGGCGCCTGAGTCAGATTATGTAAGGCAGTTTGAAGTTGCCCGTCAAATGGCTGTAGCATTTGCCGGTCTAAAGACCCGTTACCCTGATGTCGATACGCTGTCTCTGGGTATGTCAGACGATATGGATGCCGCGATCGCGGCAGGTAGTACGATGGTGCGCATCGGCACTGCTATTTTTGGTGCACGTGATTACACAAAAAATTAAGGAAAACTAAGGAACGCCATGAACACGTTGACCTTCCTGCTCTCGACCGTTATTGAGCTGTATACCATGGTGCTGTTGCTGCGCGTGTGGATGCAGTGGGCTCGCTGTGATTTTTATAACCCGTTTTCGCAGTTTGTGGTGAAAGTCACTCAACCGATTATCGGGCCGCTGCGCCGTGTCATTCCGCCGATGGGTCCGATTGACAGCGCATCGGTACTGGTGGCATTCATTCTCAGCTTTATCAAGGCGATAGCGCTGTTTAAAGTGGTCACTTTCCAGCCTATCATCTGGATTGCTGCCGTACTTATCGTACTGAAAACCATCGGTTTGCTGATTTTCTGGGTTTTGTTGCTGATGGCGATCATGAGTTGGGTAAGCCAGGGCCGCAGCCCGGTTGAATACGTGCTCATCCAGCTTGCCGATCCGCTGCTGCGCCCGATTCGCCGGTTACTGCCTTCTATGGGCGGCATCGATTTCTCTCCGATGATCCTCGTGCTGTTGCTGTATGTCATCAACATGGGCATCGCGGAGGTTTTACAGGCGACGGGCAATATGTTGCTGCCGGGGCTGTGGATGGCGCTATGAGTGCCGTTACACCCTGCGATGACGGTCTGGTTTTACGGCTCTATATTCAGCCGAAAGCCAGCCGTGACAGTATTGTGGGTTTACATGGCGACGAAGTAAAAGTCGCCATTACCGCACCACCGGTCGATGGCCAGGCAAACAGCCATCTGGTCAAGTTTCTCAGCAAACAGTTCCGCGTGGCCAAAAGCCAGGTCGTTATTGAAAAGGGCGAACTTGGCCGCCACAAACAGGTTAAAATCATTCATCCGCAACAGATCCCGCCAGAAATTGCGGCGTTAACTGATTAGGTATCCCTATGCAAAAAGTAGTCCTCGCTACCGGCAATGCCGGTAAAGTGCGTGAGCTGGCTTCGCTGTTAAGCGATTTCGGGCTTGATGTTGTGGCGCAGACGGCGCTGGGCGTCGACTCGGCCGAAGAGACCGGCCTGACCTTTATCGAAAATGCGATTCTGAAGGCTCGCCATGCCGCGCAGGTGACGGGTCTGCCCGCCATTGCCGACGACTCCGGCCTGGCCGTTGACGTATTGGGCGGCGCGCCGGGTATCTATTCCGCACGTTATTCCGGTGAAGATGCGACCGACCAGCAGAACCTGGAAAAACTGCTGGATGCCCTGCAGGATGTACCGGACGATAAACGTCAGGCGCGCTTTCACTGCGTGCTGGTCTATATGCGCCACGCGGAAGATCCTACGCCGCTGGTGTGCCACGGTAGCTGGCAGGGCGTCATTACCCGTGAGGCAGCCGGCAACGGCGGCTTTGGCTACGATCCAATCTTCTTTGTGCCGTCTGAAGGTAAAACCGCCGCAGAACTGAGCCGTGAAGAGAAAAGCGCGATTTCGCATCGTGGACAAGCATTGAAGCTGCTGCTGGACGCCTTACGACATGGTTAAGCTGCCGCCGCTGAGTCTCTATATTCACATCCCGTGGTGCGTGCAGAAATGCCCGTACTGCGATTTCAACTCGCATGCGCTGAAAGGCGAAGTGCCGCACGACGATTATGTGCAGCACCTGTTGCGCGATTTGGATACTGAAGTGGCTTACGCGCAGGGACGTGAAGTAAAGACTATTTTTATCGGTGGCGGTACGCCGAGCCTGCTTTCCGGCCCGGCGATGCAAACGTTGCTGGATGGCGTGCGGGCGCGCCTGAACCTGGCGGCGGATGCAGAGATCACAATGGAAGCGAATCCGGGTACCGTCGAAGCGGATCGCTTTACTGACTATCAGCGCGCCGGGGTGAACCGTATCTCCATTGGCGTGCAGAGTTTTAGTGAACCCAAGCTACAGCGTCTGGGGCGTATTCACGGCCCGGAAGAAGCCAAACGCGCCGCGTATCTGGCAAGTGGGCTGGGGCTGCGCAGCTTCAATCTCGATCTGATGCACGGCCTGCCGGATCAAACGCTGGAAGAGGCGCTGGACGACTTACAGCAAGCCATTGCGCTTAATCCGCCGCATCTTTCCTGGTATCAGCTCACCATCGAACCCAATACGCTGTTCGGCTCGCGTCCACCGGTATTACCCGATGACGACGCCCTGTGGGATATCTTCGAGCAGGGACATCGGTTATTAACCGCAGCCGGTTATCAGCAGTATGAAACCTCCGCGTACGCGAAACCCGGATATCAGTGTCAGCACAACCTGAACTACTGGCGCTTTGGCGATTACTTAGGCATTGGTTGTGGCGCACATGGCAAAGTGACGTTCCCGGATGGACGTATTCTGCGTACCACCAAAACACGTCATCCACGCGGTTATATGCAGGGGCGTTATCTCGAAAGCCAGCGCGATGTCGAAGTGGCTGATAAGCCATTTGAGTTCTTTATGAACCGCTTCCGCCTGCTGGAAGCCGCACCGCGTAGCGAATTTACGCAGTACACCGGGTTGACTGAAGACGCTATTCGTACGCAGATCGATGAAGCCATTGCCCAGGGTTATCTGACCGAGTGCGAGGAGTACTGGCAAATTACCCAGCACGGCAAGCTGTTCTTAAACTCTCTTCTTGAGCTGTTCCTTGCCGAGTGATTCTGGATGCGCCCGTGGGCGCATCCTTTCCGCTACTTGATGATTCAATTTAGGTGTTCGGGAGATATTTCAGAAATTGCCCCAGCCAGCAGGCCGGGGCATAAACGATTAATACTGATTAAACATCGTCTGGATCTGTTTTGGATCTTTGGTTTGCGTGAGAGCCAGTTGCAGCAGCACACGGGCTTTCTGTGGGTTCAGCGAACCAGATGCAACAAAACCGTACTTCGCATCATCGATTTCAGCATCCTGAGTCGTGGCACCAGTCGGTACGCGGGAAGAGCGAACAACGGCAGTCCCTTTTTGCGCAGCTGTCGCCAGGGTATCAAAGACTGTTTTGTACAGGTTACCGTTACCGACACCCGCACTCACAATCCCGTCATAACCTGCATCAACCAGCGCTTTTGCTGGCAGATCGGACGCATTCGCATAGTTATAGATAATCCCGACCTTCGGCAGTTCGTTCAGCTTAGAGACATCGAATGGCGTGGCGGAAGTGTGTTTACGCGCCGGAGTGCGTTGATAGTCGATTTTGCCGTTGTGGATGTAACCCAGCGGTCCGTAGTTAACGGACTTAAAGGTAGCGACATCGGTGGTATTGGTTTTCGTGACGTCACGACCATCCAGAACGGTGTCATTCATCACCACCAGCACGCCACGGTTGGCAGAGGCTTTGTCAGCTGCGGTCACCACCGCATTATAGAGGTTGAACGGACCGTCTGCGCTCATCCCCGTAGAAGGACGCATTGCCCCGACCAGCACGACAGGTTTGTTGCACTTCACGGTCAGGTCGAGGAAGTAGGCGGTCTCTTCCATGGTATCGGTGCCGTGAGTGATGACGAAGCCGTCGGTTTTATCACACTCGGTATTGATCTTCTTCGCCAGCGTTAACCAGACCTCATCGTTCATATCCTGAGAACCGATATTCACGACCTGTTCGCCTTTCACCACAGCAATATCCTTGAGCTGAGGCACTGCATTCACCAGGTTTTCAACGCCAACTTTACCGGCTGTGTAGTTCGATTTTGTTGCTGAGTCACCGCCGCCGGCAATCGTCCCACCGGTGGCTAAAATAGTGACATTAGGTAAAGCGAGCGCGGCACCGCTGAACCCCATAACCAGTGCGGCAAGTGCCGTTTTCTTGAAAAACTCCATGTTATTTCTCCAGTTACGTAAAAAGTTGACGCATTATCGCAAGCCAGGAGATGAATAATGTGATGCCTTCCAATTAAACAGATAAATATGTCATCCAATGTATTGATTTTAGAGATGGATATCAAAATGAGGGAAATAGACAAAACAAAACGGCACAAAACCGTGCCGTTGCTTAAAAAAACAGAAAGGATTATTTCAGGCTACTGACCAACGCTTTACGATTATCTTCCAGCGTCACGACGCGGCTGCAGACATCTTTGCCAAACTGCTGGAAGTCTTTTTCCTGATTCTTCCATTCGTTTTGAATCGATGTTTGCAAGCCCCCCAGGCTTCCCAGTACGCCTTGCAGTGGATTACCACCGCCTTTGAGCACCGCTTTGGCACCCATCTCATTAATGCTGTCCTGCAGGATGCCGCCCATCGCCTGATTCACCAGTTGCTGACCATCCGCACGCACCTGATCAATCGCCTTGTAGTGGAATGTCAGGCCGTCCGTGCGATGTTCGATAATACGGTTCATCTGCTCTTTCAGTTGCGCATCAAGTTTGGTCAAACGGCCGCGCATACTGCTGCTTTCACCCACTTCTTTGGCGATGATTTTGTCCAGCGCCACACGGCTTTTCTCGACCCGGTTTCTGGCGCCTTCATCAATCCACGGTAACGCGCTGCGTAATTCAGACTGGTAATCTTTCGCCTGTTCACGCTGTGCAGCGCTCAGGGTGTACGACTTATCGTTGAATGTCACGTTGCCGTCCGGCGTAATGACCAGGTTGCCATTTTCGCCTTTCACCTGCACCGTTTGCGGGCTCAAAATCACATCGTCACGCGGTGTGACGCTGCATTTGTAATCTGCGTGTGCGGCCATCGCCGTGAACGTTAGAACTGCCGCCAGCAGCGTTTTGCGCATCATAACTTTCCCTCAAGACAAATCGGGCCAGCAAATGCTGGCCCCGTATGTTTTGTTAGTCCCACCAAACATCGAAAAGTTCGCTGGTGCGCACTTCTTCAAGTTTTTGCTCTTCCAGCCATTTACGAACTATCGCCTGATGTTCTTCCGTGCATTTACCGATTTCCTGCATGCAGATCAGACCTTCCCAGGCCAGATAACCGCTGCCGTCAAAGGCCAGTTTGTTCGGTTCAATGACGTCATTAATAAAATCATCAACGATTTTATCAACCTGCTCTTCAGATGTACCTTCCGGAAAACGCCATGCAACCGAAAATCCTAATTCCTGGAATTCGTCGATATGCATTTTTTTACGCAGACGACGGCTACGGTTCTTTGCCATTATTTCACCCTCTCGAACATTAAGTCCCATACGCCGTGGCCAAGACGATGACCACGCTGTTCAAATTTGGTTACCGGGCGCGATTGCGGGCGCGGTACATAATCGTTGGTTTCAGACTGGTTTTTATACCCGTCGATGGAGGTCATCACCTCAAGCATGTGTTCTGCATAGGCTTCCCAGTCGGTCGCCATGTGGAAAACACCGCCCAGCTTCAGCTTGCTCTTCACAAGCTCAGCAAACGGTACCTGAACGATACGGCGTTTATTATGACGCGCTTTATGCCACGGGTCAGGGAAAAAGAGCTGAACCATGGATAAAGAATTGTCAGGAATCATTTTATGCAGCACTTCGACCGCGTCATGGCACATCACTCGCAGGTTCTCAACCCCTTCCTCATGGGCAGAGGCCAGGCATGCGCCCACCCCCGGTGAATGCACTTCAATGCCGAGGAAATTCTGTTCCGGACGTTCTTTTGCCATCGCCACCAGCGATGCGCCCATCCCAAAACCGATCTCCAGCGTGATCGGCGCTTCACGGCCAAACAGCGCCACAAAATCCACAGGATCTTCGCTGAATTCAACGCCCATCACCGGCCAGTAGTTTTCCAGCGCGTGCTCCTGCCCTTTCGTCAGTCGCCCCTGGCGACGAACAAAACTACGAATACGGCGCAACGGGCGGCCGTTTTCATCAAATTCCGGTGAAATGACGTCGTTCTTCATAAAAGTTAAGTCTGCTTGTGATTGAGTTGCGAAAACGGGCATTATCCAAAGTTAGTTGGCGGATGCAAGTAAAGGAAGAAAGTCAGCACCGGAAAGTTCCGGTTTACACCCTGTTGCCTCTGTGCTGCAATCTGCCCCCCAGCAAATATTAAGCGGTGACCATGCAAGCGTCTCAATTTTCAGCTCAGGTGTTGGGCTGGTACGACAAATACGGGCGGAAAACGCTGCCCTGGCAAATTGACAAGACGCCTTACAAAGTATGGCTCTCAGAAGTCATGTTGCAACAAACTCAGGTTGCCACGGTTATTCCCTATTTTGAACGCTTTATGTCGCGTTTTCCCACGGTGACGGATTTAGCCAATGCGCCGCTGGACGAAGTGCTGCATTTATGGACCGGTTTAGGTTATTACG
Source organism: Citrobacter sp. R56 (assembly GCF_016811995.1). Lineage (GTDB taxonomy): Bacteria > Pseudomonadota > Gammaproteobacteria > Enterobacterales > Enterobacteriaceae > Citrobacter_D > Citrobacter_D enshiensis. The sequence continues at coordinate 708,787 of NZ_CP069159.1, read as the reverse complement.
CGCGAGCGCGAAATCTGCACAAAGCGGCCCAACAGGTTGTCACGCTACATGGCGGTCAGTTTCCGGAGACCTTCGATGAAGTGGCGGCATTGCCTGGCATCGGGCGTTCTACTGCAGGTGCCGTACTTTCTCTCTCACTGGGCAAACATTTCCCGATTCTCGACGGCAACGTCAAGCGTGTGCTGGCGCGCTGCTACGCGGTGAGCGGCTGGCCGGGCAAAAAAGAGGTCGAGAAAAAACTGTGGGAGATCAGTGAACAGGTCACGCCTGCCAACGGTGTTGAGCGCTTTAACCAGGCAATGATGGATTTAGGCGCGATGGTGTGTACGCGGTCGAAGCCAAAATGCTCCCTTTGCCCACTACAAAACGGCTGCATTGCGACCGCCAACGACAGCTGGTCGCTCTACCCCGGCAAAAAACCGAAACAGACGCTACCAGAACGGACAGGCTATTTTTTGCTGATGCAGCATGAAGACACCGTGCTGCTGGCACAGCGGCCGCCCAGCGGACTGTGGGGGGGATTGTACTGTTTTCCTCAGTTTGAAGATGAGGATGGCCTGCGTAAGTGGCTGGCGCAACGGAATATTAAAGCTGATAAACTTAGTCAGCTGAATGCGTTTCGCCATACCTTCAGCCATTTCCATCTGGATATTGTGCCCATGTGGATTCCCGTGTCTTCCTTCACCTCATGCATGGATGAAGGCAACGCGCTCTGGTATAACTTAGCGCAACCGCCGTCGGTCGGACTGGCGGCTCCCGTGGAGCGTTTGTTACAGCAGTTACGCACCGGCGCTTTGGTTTAAGCCGTCGGGCGATAAAGAGGATAATTTATGAGCAGAACGATTTTTTGTACTTTCCTGCAACGTGATGCCGAAGGCCAGGATTTTCAGCTGTACCCAGGCGAACTGGGAAAACGCATCTATAACGAAATCTCCAAAGAAGCCTGGGCGCAGTGGCAGCATAAACAAACGATGCTGATCAACGAAAAGAAACTCAACATGATGAATATTGAGCATCGTAAATTGCTGGAACAGGAGATGATTAACTTCCTGTTTGAAGGCAAAGATGTACACATTGAAGGCTATACGCCGGAAGACAAAAAATAAGGGCTTAACCGCCCTTTTTCACATCACATAACAACACAACACGCACTCCCGGAATGATGAAAAAATTTTTCGCGCTTGCACTTGTTGCGCCGTTGCTCATCTCCTGTTCCAGTTCGACCAACAAAGGCGATTCGTACAATGAAGCCTGGGTCAAGGATACCAACGGTTTTGATATTTTGATGGGGCAATTTGCCCATAACATTGAAAATCTGTGGGGGTTCAAGGAAGTTCTGATCGCCGGTCCAAAAGACTATGTGAAATACACCGATCAGTTTCAGACCCGCAGCCATATCAACTTTGATGCCGGTACCATCACCGTTGAAACCATTGCCGGAACAGATCCCGCCGGGCATCTGCGTCGGGCCATTATCAAGACACTGTTAATGGGCGACGATCCGACAACCGTCGATCTCTATTCTGACGTTGATGATATTCAGATCTCCAAGGAGCCATTCCTGTACGGTCAGGTAGTGGATCACACAGGCCAGGCCATTCGCTGGGAGGGACGGGCGACAAACTTCGCCGATTATCTGCTGAAAACCCGGCTTAAGAGCCGCAGCAACGGTCTGCGCATCATTTACAGCGTCACCATCAACCTTGTCCCAAACCACCTTGATAAACGCGCGCATAAATACCTTGGTATGGTGCGTCAGGCATCACGGAAATATGGCGTCGAAGAATCACTCATTCTGGCGATTATGCAGACTGAATCTTCCTTTAACCCGTACGCGGTCAGTCATGCCGACGCGCTGGGTCTGATGCAGGTGGTTCAGCATAGCGCCGGGAAAGACGTTTTCCGTTCGCAGGGACGTTCGGGCACCCCAAGCCGCAGCTTCCTGTTCGATCCTGCCAGTAACATTGATACCGGCACCGCCTATCTGGCGATGCTCAATAATGTGTATTTAGGGGGGATCGATAACCCGACATCACGACGCTACGCGGTGATCACGGCCTACAATGGCGGCGCGGGCAGCGTATTGCGCGTATTCTCCAATGATAAGATCCGGGCTGCTGCTATTATTAACAGCATGTCGCCGGGAGATGTTTACCAGACGCTGACCACCCGACACCCTTCTGCAGAATCGCGTCGTTATTTGTATAAGGTCAATTCGGCGCAAAAATCATATCGCCGTAAATAGCCTCTCTGCGTCCCCTCCCGCCCTCTGGAAACCACGAGGGCGGGGTATAAAAGTGTTAACTCCATCACCCTTTTGCCTTGCAATAGGAAAATGTTTGCAAATATTTGTCACAGGTAACAAAAAACGAAGGTCTGTCGTTGATAGAATCACATCATATTGCAACGGCAAATGTGCCTTTTAAAACATTCATCCGCATTACGGTGTGAGGAAATTAACATGAATCTTAAGCTGCAGCTGAAAGTCCTCTCCTTTCTGCAGTTCTGCCTGTGGGGAAGCTGGCTCACGACCCTCGGCTCATATATGTTTGTCACCCTTAAGTTTGACGGTGCCTCCATCGGTGCTGTTTATAGCTCCCTGGGGATCGCCGCCGTCCTGATGCCTACGCTGTTAGGGATTGTGGCGGACAAATGGTTAAGTGCGAAGTGGGTGTATGCCATTTGCCACATAGTTGGCGCCGCAACGCTGTTTATGGCAGCGGAGGTGACCACGCCGGGCGCAATGTTCTTCGTGATCCTCCTTAACTCGTTGGCCTATATGCCGACGTTGGGTCTGATCAACACCATCTCCTACTACCGCTTGCAATCTGCGGGGATGGACATTGTGACCGACTTCCCGCCAATCCGTATCTGGGGCACCATCGGCTTTATCTTTGCCATGTGGGGTGTGAGCTTCTCCGGTTTCGAATTGAGCCATATGCAGCTGTACATTGGTGCCGTCCTCTCCGTTGTTCTGGCGCTGTTCACCCTGACGCTGCCACATATTCCGGTAGCCAACCAGCAGAAAAACCAGAGCTGGACCTCAATGTTGGGTCTGGATGCCTTCGCGCTGTTTAAAAACAAGCGTATGGCGATCTTCTTCATCTTCTCAATGATGCTGGGCGCTGAACTGCAAATCACCAACATGTTCGGGAACACCTTCCTGCACAGCTTCGATAAAGACCCGCTGTTTGCCAGCAGCTTTATCGTGCAGCACGCCTCGGTGATGATGTCGATTTCGCAGATCTCCGAAACCCTGTTTATCCTGACGATCCCGTTCTTCCTGAGCCGCTACGGCATTAAGAACGTTATGCTGATCAGTATTGTGGCGTGGATGCTGCGCTTCGGTCTGTTCGCGTATGGCGACCCGACGCCGTTCGGTACCGTGCTGCTGGTTCTGTCGATGATTGTTTACGGCTGCGCCTTCGACTTCTTCAACATCTCCGGTTCGGTGTTTGTTGAAAAAGAAGTCCGCCCTGAAATCCGCGCCAGCGCACAGGGTATGTTCCTGATGATGACCAACGGTTTCGGTTGCATCCTGGGAGGTGTGGTCAGCGGGAAAGTGGTTGAGCATTACACACTGAACGGTATTACCGATTGGCAAACCGTGTGGCTGATTTTCGCCGGCTACTCTCTGATTCTGGCTTTCGCGTTCGTCGCCCTGTTTAAATACAAACACGTCCGCACGCCAACAGGCTCTCAGACCGTGACACATTAATTCTTCTCTGACAAAAACGGGTCGCCTTTGGGTGACCCGTTTTTTTTCGTACTTACCTCAGCACATAGCCATACAAACGCTTAATGCCGTCTGTGTCTGTTTCGCTGTACACGCCCTGTAGCTCTGGTGAGAAACCTGGCAACAGGTTCACCCCCTCTTCCAGCGCGAGGAAGTAACGCTGGACCGCCCCGCCCCACACTTCACCGGGGACCACACACAGGACGCCAGGAGGGTAAGGTAGCGCCCCTTCCGCCGCGATACGACCTTCTGCATCGCAAATACGTACCAGCTCGACATCACCACGGATAAACGCGCTGTTGGCATCCTGAGGATTCATCGCCACCTTTGGCAAACTCACCTGACGGAACATCGCTTTTTGCAGATCTTTAACATCGAAGCTGACGTACAGATCGTGCATCTCCTGGCACAGTTCGCGCAGGGTATAGTCGCGATAGCGCACCGGGTATTTATTGAAGATGGTCGGCAACACCTCTGAAAGCGGCGTATCGTCTTCAATATGCTGTTCAAACTGCGCCAGCATCGCCACCAGTTGCGCCATTTTGTCAGCGCTTTCAGCTGGCGTCAGGAGGAATAAAATCGAGTTGAGATCGCATTTCTCCGGCACGATACCGTTTTCGCGCAGATAGTGCGCCAGAATGGTGGCTGGGATCCCAAAATCGGTATAACGCCCGGTCTGGGCATCAATGCCAGGCGTTGTCAGCAGCAGCTTACAGGGATCGACAAAATACTGATCGTCGGCATACCCTTCAAAGCCGTGCCATTTCGCACCGGGTTCAAAACTGAAGAAGCGGCGCTCACTGGCAATCACCGATGTGGAATGTTCCTGCCACGGTTTGCCGTCGACGATGGGAGGAATAAAAGGCAGAAGCATCTTACAGCTGGCGAGAATGGCTTTACGCGCTTCAATACCCAGCGTGACGCATTCCGCCCACAAACGTCGACCACTCTCCCCTTCATGAATTTTGGCGTTAACATCCAGCGCCGCAAACAGCGGATAGAACGGACTGGTCGACGCATGGAGCATAAAGGCATTATTCAGCCGCTTATGCGGGCAGAAACGCGCCTGGCCGCGAATATGGTTATCTTTCTTGTGGATCTGCGAGGTTTGCGAGAAGCCGGCCTGCTGTTTATGGACAGACTGGGTAACGAAAATGCCCGGATCGTTTTCATTCAGCTCCAGCAACAACGGCGAGCCATCGGCCATCATTGGGATAAATTGCTCATAACCCACCCAGGCCGAGTCAAACAGGATGTAGTCGCAAAGATGACCTATCTTGTCGATCACCTGGCGTGCGTTGTAGATAGTGCCGTCATAGGTGCCAAGCTGAATAATGGCCAGACGGAAGGGCCGCGCTTTATCTGCCTTTTCCGGCGCGACATTGCGAATTTGCTCGCGCAGATACGCCTCGTTAAAACAATGCTCATCAATGCCGCCGATAAAACCAAACGGGTTACGTGCCGCCTCAAGGTAAACCGGCGTAGCGCCCGCCTGAATCAGCGCGCCATGGTGATTCGACTTGTGGTTGTTACGATCAAACAGCACCAGATCGCCGCGTGTCAGCAGTGCGTTGGTGACCACTTTATTCGCCGCCGACGTTCCGTTGAGCACAAAATAGGTTTTATCCGCATGGAAGACTTTGGCGGCAAATTTCTGCGCATGCTTCGCCGATCCTTCATGGATCAGCAAATCGCCCAACTTCACATCGGCGTTGCACATGTCGGCACGAAACAGGTTTTCACCGAAAAAGTCGTAAAAATGGCGACCCGCAGGATGTTTTTTAAAAAACTCGCCGTGCTGATGCCCGGGGCACGCAAAGGTACTGTTGCCCATCTCAACGTACTGCGTCAGCGTGTCATAAAATGGTGGCAACAGATCCTCTTCATAACGGCAGGCGGCAGACTCCAGCTCCAGCCAGTCCTGCGCGCTGCCCGCAATGACCACTTCGACGCCCGCAGGCGCATCTGTCGTCGCTTCTGAGAACATAAATACCGGCAAATGAAAGCCAGTACGTTTGAGCAGGGAAAGAATGCCGCTACGGCTGTCCGCAACGGTAATGACGACTGCCGCGACGTCGGTAAAATCGGTACTGTCCAGCGCCACCACATGACGGTGGGTAGACAAGCAGGATACCAGCTCACCGCTGGCGGCAATATTCATTGATTTCATAAGCACAAAAACCCGTTTCGGGAGTGTAAAAGCCCCGGACAAAGCACAATGGCCTTGCCGAACGATTTGTCGGGTCAAACTGGTCACCAGCTCCGACCGCCAGACATCAGTAAAAGCAGACATTATCTGATTTTACTGTTGTCCTGCAGTGAGCGTACGCTTCCCTCACCGCATGGCGAGCGAATGTCGGGAGGTCACAGGAAAGGGCAAGCTTCGCGCGAGATGGCGATGTTGAAGGTGATGTGAGGGGAATACAATCATCCCAGGCAACCCCATTCAGACAGGAGAAAATTCGCGCAATCATGGCACCTTTCCCCAGGGGCTGCAAGATAAAATCCGTATGCATTCACTTTGCTAAGAAACTGCCATTAAACGCGATTATCAGAGCATAATAATGCAATCTGTCAGTATAGTTATGGGAGCTAATATGGTAATTGGTCCTTTTATTAACGCCAGCGCTGTGTTGATTGGCGGTGTGATCGGTTCACTTCTCAGCCAGCGTTTACCGGAACGTCTTCGCGTCTCAATGACCTCGATATTCGGTCTGGCCTCACTGGGAATCGGTATTTTACTGGTCATCAAGTGCGCCAACCTGCCCGTGATGGTTTTGGCGACCCTTATTGGCGCGCTGATTGGTGAAATCTGTTTTCTGGAAAGAGGCATCAATTCAGCAGTCGCAAAGGCGCAGCAACTGTTTAAGAAACCAGGAAAAACGGCCGTCCACGACACTTTTATCCAGAATTACGTGGCTATCATTGTGCTCTTTTGCGCAAGCGGCACCGGTATTTTCGGCTCGATGCATGAGGGAATGACGGGCGATCCGAGCATTTTAATCGCCAAGTCCTTTCTCGATTTCTTTACCGCGATGATTTTTGCCTGCTCGTTGGGGATCGCAGTTTCCGCCATCTCTGCGCCAATGCTCGTTATCCAGTTAATGCTGGCCGCCAGCGCTGTGTTGCTCCTGCCACTCACCACCCCCGCGATGATGGCGGATTTTAGCGCAGTGGGCGGACTGCTCCTGCTGGCGACCGGTTTACGTATCTGCGGAATTAAGATGTTTGCCGTGGTGAATATGCTGCCTGCCCTGCTGCTGGCAATGCCGATCTCTGCCGCCTGGACAGCGTTTTTTTCCTGAAGATGTGTGCAATAACAGCAAAGTGGTGATAGATTGTGCAGTCTGCGTTAATTTGAAGAAATTTCGTTGACGAAACGAGGCGGATCGGTTTTAATGCGCCCCGTTGCCCGGATAGCTCAGTCGGTAGAGCAGGGGATTGAAAATCCCCGTGTCCTTGGTTCGATTCCGAGTCCGGGCACCACTATTTAGAAGAACCAGCCTACGGGCTGGTTTTTTGCTTTTCAGGGTTCCGGTAGATTTTTGGTCTTGCTGACTACAGGCGCTGCTACTCTGCCTCTGGATAATCTGTAAATTTAGCTGGTTTACGAAGTGGACGAGATGTGATCGTTTGTCGGCGGCAAAAAGTGTTTGCGATGGTGGTGGTACGCACGGGAGTCGCGTCTGAAACGCGTTATCGCGCATACCTTTGGTTCCAGAAGCAAGAAGACACTGTGTAAGCGGCTGAAACTCCTTCCTGGTTTCATGGTGCCCTGAGGTTACAGCGCCTGTATTGCAAATTCTGGTACATCCATCATTTGATGCACCAGATTCCTGAATATTACTGAGGTAACTTATACGCCTGACGGGCTAGCAACTTCCATTCTCCGGCGCTGTCTTTTTTCATGACCAGCATCACGCCGATTTTAACTTCACCCGCCGGTTTACCACTGTCATGGGTTTTTGCCTCCAGAATATGGCGGACAATGGCAACATCCCCATCAACCTGAACAGTCTGGTCGTTAAGGTTCAGCGTCTCAAATTTAGATTTCCCTGTCACAATCGCATCAACAAACTCGGCGTTATTTTCAATTCTTCCGCTTGAGTGACCATAGCTCAGAGAAGGCAGGCCCACTTTTTCCAGACTGGCTTTTTCAGCGCTGAGCATGGCAAGACGCATATTTTCAACCGCGTCAGTCACCGCTTTAACATCAGTACCTTGTGCAAAGCAGGAGCTGCTCAACAGCAATAATGCCGTACAAAATAATTTTTTCACGTTTGTCTCCAGTTATACGTTTTCCGGTCAGAGTTGACCATCTGTCGGGAGCCATGTCCCAGGTCCCGTAAGTCGTGGCAGCAACAGAATCCCAGAGGCGGAGTGTTACCGCCTGAAACAAATAAAACACATAACCAAATAAAATAAAACATCGGTTTATATACACGCATCACATATTTATAAAACTCCGGAGTCCACAGGTGATAAGCACTCAACCAAACACGCTGTGGTTACGCTAACGGATTCTAATCTGGCAGTATTCCCCCTCCGAGCGACTTAACCTTTACATTGCTCCCTGTCCCTTGTCCCCTGGCGATTGTATACCTGTGTTATCGGATTTGGCTGCAAACCCGAGTGTTAAAATGCGATCATGCCAGACTGAAACGAATAGCCAGCGCAACGCGCGAGACCCGCTCACTTCCTGAAGTCAACATCCATCTACGGTGAATGACAGAGCGATGAATTGACCGTCGATGCCTAATGGTGAAATCAACATTGGCTGGACTGAATGATATGTTCCTGTTTTCGATTTATCCGAGAAACAGATTGTGTAGTCGATAACGCCGTCTCTGTTCTTGTCTTTTTTCTCTATGACGCTAAATGTATAGCTCCAGTCTTTATTCTCTATCGAGAATCCATTACTAAAATATTCAGGAGCAGGAAGCCCTGCCTGACTTAAATAGACCATATCTTTCGTTCTCTTTGGCATTAAAGAACTTCGAAAAGTCGAGATATTTAATTTACCGTATATAGTTTGCAATTCCGAAAGTGTAAGTATTTGATCTTTAGCCATAGCAGGAAATGAAAGCAGCAAAAAAACGATAGTTATAATTCTCATAGTCACCCTTTTAAATATTCTTCTTCTTTACGCTGACCTGAGCGTAAGTGAAAAAGAAAAATGGGGCAAGCAGGATCAACCAACTCATACCCAGCCCGTGTGCAAAACGTCAGATTGTTATGATGTAGGAGCAACAACGGCTGGAGAAGGGAAGCATTACCACTTCCCTTCTGAACAGGTAGCACTTTAGTGCAGCAAGATTGTATCCCACTTTTTATAAATGGTCAGAATCACTTCATACAGGGCAGAAAAAATACGCTGATCAGCGTTGCACAATACTGACACTATTTTGTGAACCGCTTTGGCTAACATATGCTGAAGCCGCAGCATTTTGAGTAATATTCACTGAACTCCCTGTCGCGCCGAGTTGCTGAACGTGAACCGTTCTTGCATCACGAGAATCCGTACCTAAATCCATAGTCCCCTGGTTAATGGTAATATCGCTGTTAGAGGTCGTGATATCCTGTTGCACATCAGCCATATCATATCCACCATTTTGGGAGATCGACAGGCTATTATTATTACCATTTTGCTTTATATCTGCTGTATTCCCTGCATTCGCCTGAGTAATCGAGACCCGGTTATTTACACCACCCTGTTCGACAGTCGCCATATGACGAGAAGCGCTTTGCATATGGGTAGCGGCACCGCTCTGATAAATCTTAGTCGTTTTAATCACTGCTGGAGTCACCGTAAAATCGGCTGCAAATACACTACCAGAAAAAACAAATAAAAAAGCGGCAACCAGTTTAATGAAATGCATTGCTAATACCTGTCTGTTGACTGTTAATAAATAGAGAGTGATGTTATTTTGTATGTAATATTATTTATATCTGACAAACAATATCACTTAACAAAATTAAATATATTTGACTAATCCAAAATTAAAAACAAACCCACTACTGCCAGGCGTTATTTTATTTAATATGAATATTTTTTGATATGGGGCGTAACAGTATGAGAACGTCTTATTAACTCATCTCATTGCATATTGAATTCTGCAACTGTGTATCGTTGCCAGTCACTTTTCATGGTGGGAATAATATCACAATTTTAATTTTCTGCTCAGAAATAACACAGCATGTGATGCGAAAACAATCTGAAAGTAGTATTGCCTTACATAAAACAACAGAAAAATTGAAACAAATTGCGCCCCATCGCACAGAAGTCAGTGAACCAATGAAAGTCGGCATATAATTTCAGTTAAATATATCGCCATTCAACACTAAATTCATATATTTCAAGGGAGATGCAACTCCGACACCGGGATTGTCGCACCAGCATGCCTGCCTGGAGGTCGTTTTTAGCGTTTTGAGAATGAAATGACCTTAATGAATCAGCGGCGGCAGACAACCACCGCTGATTTCTCTTCAAAACAAGAGGCTACGCCTTCACAACTATCAAAGGTTCTATATCACTCTCTTTCTTAATCACCAGTGATTCGTCACCACGCAGGCAAGTGCCGCCGTAGTTGCCGCCAACGGTGAACGTACAGACCTGAATGTACTTACCCGCCACATTTGGCAGACACCAAAGCTGCTGATAAATGTTCTTCTGCTCTGCAAATTTGCCGCTGGTTTTATCCAGTAGCTCCTCCTGATGACTGACCAAATCGATGTTGCTGCCACAGCGGCCCGCGATCGGCTTCACCGCATATCCTGTCTGCACCAGTTCATCGTTAACGGTGAAGTCCGTATCAAGAAGATAGCGATGATGGGGGAACAGCTGCCACAGAATCGGCAGGATAGCTTTGTTGCCGGGGATCATTGTCCATAACGGCTCGAAGACTAAAACTTCCGGGCGGAGCAGCACATCGATCAGACGGACTTCCTGGTGGGTGTGCCCGGTACGAATCGGTACCGCCGCGTATTCTGTTTCGCTGACCTCACGCACCTGTTCAATGGCCGTTTCCCACGCCCAGGTTTTCCAGACGCAGTTCACCAGCCGACCCTCGCCATCAATCAACTGACCGGCATCATCCCAACGCAGTTCATCCAGACCGCGCAGGATCTTGCTTTCAAACCCCGCCTGATGCAGCGCCTGCTGCATAAACTGCGCATGATAGTTCTCCTCAATATCCTTATCCTGCATGATATGCACGAAAGGACGCGCATGGCTGTGTTTCCAGGCGCCCGCCAGTTCGTTGATCAACCCCTCCGCCGGATTATGCCCCGTCCCTTTATAGCCCTGCTCCGCCCATCTTTCGAGGATCAAGCCTGCCTCGGTATGACACGACGCGGAATCAGCGTTGTATTCATATACCTTCAGCCCGCGTTCATCCATACAAAAATCCATACGACCGGTGATCATATGGTGGCGACGGCGTTGCCAGGAGAGCCGCAAACGCGGCCAGAGGATTTTCGGGATATCAAACAGCGCCAGCAGGCTGTCATCTTTCAGCACTTTGTCGGTCGCATGCAGGTACATCAAATGTAACTCATTGGTCGCTTTGATCAGCTCCTGCTCTGCGCTTTCGGTAATAGTGAAATACTGATGCGGATCCTGATTGATCACATGACCGTTCGCCTGCACATACGCTTTCTGCAGCGGATCCTGTTCATTGAGCCATTTACCGTCAAACTGCCCGGTGTCTTCCAGCCGTGCGCCGCGGATCTTCAACGCGTCGTTGGCGATCTCAGGCTGCGGCAGGCTGTGGCGCGTATCATCCGTCTGGATCATCCAGCCCAGAATGGTGGTGTCATCAAAGGTGTCGCGAAGGGTATAACAGCCGTTCTCTACCACCATCTCCAGTTCACGGGTCCACTGCTGACCCGGGGGAAGCGGTGTGTGGATCACGTTCTGTTCCGCAATGCGGACTTTGGTGCCCAGTAGCTGGGTGATGATCGCCACATGGCCAGTGTCGTTGAACTCACCGCCTTTTTGCCAGATCAGTAACGCGCCCGCGACGGGTGCCCGGGGAGAACCATTAGGAAAAGCTTGTAACGGCAGGATGTTGTCATTCACCACTTCACGCAGGAAGCGCAGCGAGAAGATTTCCCACGCCATTCCAACATCAGTGAACACAACACCATAATTAAGAAAGAGAAAACGGCGGGCGAACTCGACGCACTGCCATTTGTGGCCCATATATTCGTCGTCAATGTAGCTACGAAAAGCAGCATCATCGTCGTAGTCCCGTGGGTCGAGGGAGCTGTAATCTGAAGAGTAGATCGCCACACCACCGGGGGCGTAGCCCAATAATGTCCCGAAAGGGGCATCCTGACTGGTCGTTCCTTTGCTCATGCACCTTACCTCAAAACAATACAGCCTGAGCAGCCTGGCGTGAATTTTTCGCTCTGATTGCCTGCTCTGCGACACTAACCGGACAGAGGTCGACTTATCATACACCTCAACGAAGCGGATGGCGTTCAGAGGCGAAAAATTCACAATGGGTGGCTATCTTAATGTCCCAATCTGTTAAATGCGGACGTACTGAACTGCTACACTGCTTCAACACAACCCCCTCAGAAGGCAGGTCAACATGTCCGATAACACTTATCAGCCCGCGAAAGTCTGGACGTGGGAAAAATCCAACGGCGGCGCGTTCGCCAATATCAATCGTCCAGTCTCTGGCCCAACCCATGAAAAAACGCTGCCTGTCGGCAAGCATCCTCTGCAGCTCTACTCTCAGGGAACGCCTAACGGTCAGAAAGTGACAATCCTGCTGGAAGAGTTGCTGGCGCAGGGTGTAACCGGAGCGGAATACGACGCCTGGCTCATCCGCATTGGCGAAGGCGATCAGTTTTCCAGCGGCTTTGTTGAGGTCAATCCAAACTCGAAGATCCCGGCGTTGCGCGATCATTCGCTGACCCCGCCGTGTCGCGTGTTCGAATCGGGTTCTATCCTGCTTTATCTGGCGGAAAAGTTTGGCTATTTCCTGCCGCAGGACCTGGAAAAACGCACGGAAACCCTGAACTGGCTGTTCTGGCTCCAGGGCGCAGCACCGTTCCTCGGCGGTGGTTTCGGCCATTTTTACCACTATGCGCCGGTGAAAATTGAGTACGCCATCAATCGCTTCACCATGGAAGCTAAACGTCTGCTGGATGTGCTGGATAAGCAGTTAGCGCATAACCAGTATGTCGCGGGAGATGAGTACACCATTGCCGATATGGCAATCTGGCCGTGGTTCGGTAACGTCGTGTTAGGTAACGTTTACGACGCGGCAGAGTTCCTCGATGCGGGCAGTTATCAAAACGTCCAGCGCTGGGCGAAAGAGATAGCAGAGCGTCCGGCTGTTAAGCGCGGGCGGATTGTAAACCGCACTCACGGACCGCTGGACGAGCAACTGCATGAACGTCATGACGCCAGCGACTTCGACACCCAGACCGAAGATAAGCGCCAGAGCTAAACCTGGATGCCGGACAAGACGTTTACGCCGCTGTCCGGCATGATTGCCTGATGGCGCTTTGCTTATCAGGCTTACACGTTTGTCCCTGTTTACCTAAACCCATGTTGCCTGAGGATCGCCCCCGCTTGTGGTGAAAGCAGAAAGTCTGAAAACGGCTTACCCCGTTCACTCAAACACGCAAAAGCGTACTGGACAACCGGATTATACGGCTCCGGTATCGCCAGAATTTTTAGCGTAGCAACCTCACGCAATCTGGGCGCATAGCTGGCGTAGCCGATGAAGACATCGGTGTAGTCGTTGTTGATTAACCACTCCGCAGCCAACCTGCCCGCCGGAATGGCTAATGTTTCCCTACCGCCGATCAACGCCACTGCGCGCTCTCGCACACGTTCTCCTGCCTCCCCCATTCGTGAGAAAAGCTGCTGGGTATAATCACCGGACGGATCGCAACCTGCTGTTGATGTCCCAATCCGCAGCGTCGGACGGGTTAACAGCGCCAGCCAGTCATCACCGGCACGCACGAGATCTTCCCGTACGCAAAGACACAGGCGATTGGTGGTGAATGGCGCGACAAACAGCGCGCGCCCGGCGTCCAACAGCGCTTGCGGATGCGCCAGGTTTGCCGAGGCAAAAAAGTCGCACGGCTCCCCTGCTTCAATCCGTTCGCGCAGCAACCCCGCTGGACCATAATCACAGGAAATATCCTGTCTTTCTTGCGCCTGAAAACACGCAATTAGAGGTCGCCAGACCGCGCGTAAACTCCCGGCAGCCAGTATGTGCATCAGTCAACACCCTGATAATCGGTACGATAAAAACGCTGATACCAGTCATTGGCGACGTTACGCATATCAATATCCTGAAACTTCTGTGGATAGAGCTTTTTCGCCATCCACAATTCACCGATGCCCATCGCTTCCGGCATCGGGTAGCCCCAGGCTTTGGCATAGTCTGGCATCAGGTATACGCGGTGATTTTTCACCGCATCAATCACCTGCCACTGCGGGCTTTGCAGGATCCCGTCGACCACTTTCGGATAGCGATCCTGCACGAAGATCACCTGCGGGTTCCAGGCGATCACCTGTTCCATGGCCACCGGTTTGAAACCTTTAATCGTGGCAGCCGCTACATTCAGCGCCCCCGCATGCGCCATCATCAGCCCGGTATATTTACCGGAACCGTAGGTGGTCAGATCCGGGTTCGCCATATAGGCGCGAACACGCTGATTTTCAGGAATAGCCTGCAAACGATCGCTCACTCTCTTGCGCCCCTGATCCGTTGCTGCAATCAGCGCTTTTGCCTCTTCCGGTTTGTTGACGATATCGCCGATAAGCGTAATACCTTCGCGCAGACCCCGATCGTAAGCCTGTTCTTCATCCGCCATCGTCGGATTCATTTTGGCCTGTTCACCGGCGGTATCATGACGCAAAGAAATAGCCACCACCGGAATACCGAGGTGGCTTATCTTGTCGATCATCTCCTGTGGCGCGTAGTTTGTGACGAACACGACCTGGGGGTGCAGAGCCACCAGCATTTCGGCGTCCACATGAGTTAAATCGCCAAGGGTGGCTTTCGTAGTCAGTTCCGGAGCCAGGCGCGCGTAACCGTCGCCAAGCTGTTGTTTCCAGTTCGCCATCACGCCAACAATTTTGTCGGTGGCATTCATCTGTACCAGCAGGTTGAGTGTCTGATGCTGAAGCACGACCACGCGATCCACGGAGTCCGGAACGGTCACCTGGCGGTCAAGTTGATCGGTAAATGTTCGGTCGGCCTGAGCCAATAATGGCAGGGAAAAAAGCAACGCCAGCAAGGAAAGCTGGCGTAAGGATTTAAGCATGGGAGTGTCCTCACTATCGATGTATAATTAAGTATACAGCGATGTAAGGGCACTTAACAGATTGTCATCAGGGGTTATCAGGCGCTGGTGACGTCATACTCCATACGGCGCAGTGCATCTAATGTGGCTTTGGCTTCCTCTTCGTCGATGATACTCATCGCAAATCCCACATGCACCAGTACCCACTGCCCGACCAGCTCAGCAGTATCGCCTTCACATATCAGCGCAATGTTGACATCACGCTTGATGCCGCACACTTCAACCTGCGCAAGCTGGTGAATATCTTCACCGACGGCCAGCACCTGACCCGGAACTCCAATACACATAGTTAACCACCTGGAATGTACAACGGGTTATTCAACTTCAATACTTTTTACTTTCAACGTATCGCCAGTTTCAACACGCAGACGATCGCCATGGCAAAGCGGACACTGCGCGTCATGCTGCAAGATTTCAACCGCCTGACTACAATCCCAACACCAGGCCTGAGCCGGTTTGTAGTCGATGTGAAGCTCACATCCCTGCGCAACCGTACCCTGGCAAACGATATCGAAACTGAAACGCACAGCGCTCTCTTCAACGCAAGAGAGCGCCCCGATCTCCAGCCACACGCCGGTGACCCGCTTTACATCATGTTGTTCTGCCTGCTGCACGATGATCTCAACGGCGCTCTGGCACAGAGACAACTCATGCATTTTCGCAGTTCCTACGGCCCAGCAGCAGCGCACGACGATTTAGCTGTGGCGCGTCAGGATTGCTAACCGGCAGCGACAGCAGCATCCGCGCACAGTCATCCGCCAGGCGGACCCCTTCTTCAGCCGACATGCTGTGATTAAGCGGCGACATCAGCGAACAGGAGAGATACTGTGAAACGCCATCCAGTTCGCCAACGGTAAAGGTCATTGTGCCGTAGGGCAGACGAAGCCCCAGTTTTTCACTGACTTTACGCTGCGGCCAGAGTTGTTCCGGTCCAGGGAAAATCAGCGCACTCAACATCCACGGGGTGATAACACACCCCGTCCATTGACCTTCAAATAGCGTAAAATCAGAGACGTACACCGGCATATTCGGATGCAGAAAAGCGAGATCGTGCATCGAACGCTGCGCAATCTCTTCAAACGCGGCCTGAACCTGCGCCTTCGGGGGAGTCTGGAACCCTAAAAACTCCTCAGACATGCGCCGCCTCCCGTGGGATAGCTTCAACACCTGATTCGCGCAGCGCGGCAAGAACCTGCTCTAAAGCAGGTTCAATCATCGCTTCCACTGTCGGCGTTAAGCCAATATGCGGTTCCAGCGATTCCGGGATAACCCCCACCAGGGTCAGTTTCTTCGGAAATTCGTCGGTGAAGCGAAGGGCCGACAAAACGTCGGCCAGCCCAAGCTGATGCGGGGAGATCTTGTTGGTAAACAGTGCCGGAATCTCTTCATCCCGCAGGATCATCATGGTTCCCGGTGTGTTTTTTCTCGACACAATGGCGTCAGCAATGATCAGGTGATCTCTGTTCGCCATATCGCCGAGAAGCTCCATTCCCGCCGTGCCGCCATCGAGGATCTCAACGAAATCCGGCAGCACATATCGCTGCTCTAACGCTTCAACGATACGTACTCCGATGGCTTCATCGGTCAGCAAAATATTGCCGACCCCTAAGACTAATATCCGCATTACAGAACCTTAACTGAGACGACTTCGTTCCCGTCAACGTCCACCACATGCACCGCACATGACATACAAGGGTCGAAGGAGTGAATGGTACGCACCACTTCCAGCGGTTTGTTCGGATCGGCGATCGGCGTCCCTACCAGAGAGCGCTCATACGGTCCCACTTCGTCATTAAAGTTACGTGGGCCAGAGTTCCAGGTTGACGGTACAACCGCCTGGTAGTTGCTGATAATGCCGTCTTTGATCACCATCCAGTGAGAAAGCATACCGCGTGGCGCTTCCAGGAAGCCGACACCTTTGAATTCGCCAGTTGCCGGAATATTCGGTTTCACGAAGGTCGTGTGGTCGCCTTTGCCGATGTTCACGATCAGCGCGTTATACTGATCCTGCAAGACATTCTGCAGTTCACAGCAGTGAACAGTACGACCAATAATACGGCCCAGCGTCGAATGCAGTTGCGCCACTTCGATCGTTTTACCGGTCAGCTTGGTGTAAATCGCAATGATTTCATTCAGCTTGGCATGAGTAGACTCACGTTTCGCCGCCAGTTTACACAGCATGTTGGCCAGCGGACCCACTTCGACAGTCTTGCCGTAGAAGGTTGGCGCTTTAACCCAGGAGTATTTGCCGTCATCTGACCAGCCGGTGTAATCCGGAACCGTTGTGCCTTCCCACGGTGCCTGCGGCGCTTCGTCTTTGTACCACGCGTGTTTCGCACTTTCCTGAATCCCTTTGATCAGGTATTCGTCGGAGTGAGAGGTGATCGGACGATAGGTAGACAGGTTCGCATCCGTGATGTAACCACCAGGGAACAGGAAGCTTCCGTTTTTACCGTCAGTCGGGAATTCCGGCGCGCTCAGGTAGTTCACCGCACCCTGACCGCGTTCCAGCCACTCAGGATAGAACGCCGCAATAACCGCGGTATCCACCTTGTAAACCTGCTCAACAAAGTCGCTCAGCTTATCGATGAAGGACTTAATGTACATCAGGCGTTCAAGGTTCAGCACGCCCAGACCGTCCAGATTGATAGGGTTCGCTACCCCACCGACCGCCAGGTTCTGAATGTGCGGTGTTTTACCGCCCAGCAGTGCCACGACGCGGTTTGCATCACGCTGGCATTCCAGCGCCTGCAGGTAGTGCGCCACCGCAATCAGGTTCACTTCCGGCGGCAGTTGCATCGCCGGGTGACCCCAGCAACCGTTAGCGAAAATGCCTAACTGACCGCTGGCAACCAGATCTTTAATCTTGTTCTGAACCTTGGTGAACTCTTCCGCGCTGTTCAGGTGCCAGGTCGACACGCCGTTCAGCATCGCCGAGGCTTTCGCCGGATCGGCTTTCAGTGCGGAGGTGATGTCCACCCAGTCCAGCGCAGACAGCTGATAGAAGTGCACGATATGGTCATGCGTGGTGTGCGCTGCCAGAATGATGTTACGGATGTACTGTGCGTTCACGGGAACATCAATATTCAGCGCGCTTTCTGCTGCACGCACAGAAGAGATAGCGTGAGTCGTGGTGCAAACACCACAAATACGCTGCACAATCATCCACGCATCGCGCGGATCGCGGTTTTTCACGATCTCTTCCATGCCGCGCCACATGGTGCCGGATGCCCATGCTTTTGATACCACGCCATTTTCGATTTCGCAGTCGATGCGTAAATGCCCCTCAATACGGGTTACCGGATCAATAGTAATTCTCTGGCTCATGCTTTGCTCGCCTCATGACGATTTTGATCGTTTTGCTTTAAAGGAGGAAGTATCGGCAGTAGACGAATGAGTACGATATATGCGCAAATCTCAATAGCCACAAAACCAATAGAAATCAACAGTTCTTCCCAGGTCGGGAAGTAGTGGTAGCCGCCGCCTGGATTGAATGCCACCAGCGAGTAGGACAGACGCCATGTTGCACAACCTAACAACGCGCTCAGCGCGGACAGGTACAACATACGTGAGTCGTTACGCAGTTTCGCGATGCGCAGTACCACCAGCGGGAAGACCATCAGAACAACCTCAAGCCAGAACATGGCTGAGTAGAAGTCGCCTGCAAACGCATACGACAGTTTGTCCCGATAGATAAGTTCACCAAAGCGCAGAACCACGAAGATCGCCAGCAGGACGCTGATCGTGTTCGTTAGCTTAATGAACAAACTTTTCTCGTCCGGACCGTTCCCTTTCAGACCGCTTTGTACCAGCGAACCTTCAAAAATCACGATCGAGAAGCCCATGATAAAGGCGGTCAATACCGAGAACAGCGGCAACATTTCATAGGCTTGCCATAGCGGATGGACCTTATTACCCGCAGAAATCATCAATGAACCCATTGAAGACTGGTGCATAGTCGGCAGCAGCGCGCCGAGGGCAATGATAAAGAACATCACTTTGTTCAGACGCTTGAGGGACACTTTCCACCCCAGACGTTCAAACAAGGCTGGGGCAAATTCCAGCGCCATGATGCCGATATAGATGGTCATACAGACCGCCGTTTCGAACAGTACCGAGTTCACATTAAAGTGGCCCGGAATGTAGAAATACGGCAGGTTCCAGTATCGGCCTACGTCGATAGTGATCGACAGACCACCGAGGGAATAACCGAACAGGCTCGCCAGCAATGCAGGACGTACCAGCGGGTGATATTCCCCTTTATTAAAGACATACACCGCCCACGCCAGCGCCCAGCCGCCACAGGCGAAACCGGTGCCGATCAACAGGTCAAACGCGATCCACACGCCCCACGGGAAACCGCCGTTCAGATCGGAGACAGACCCCAATCCGAATACCAGACGTTTCACGATGAGGATCATGCAGAGGATGATAAGCGGCCCAAAAATAATGACCGGTTTACTGACTATTTTTCCGCCCAGCGGTTTAGGATCATGACTCATGATCGTCTCCTCCGTCGTGATGGTCGTTTTTGGTGTTACGACGAACCAGCACGGTTAAGCCCGCCAGCACGGCCAGTGGTAGCATCATGCCTTTATACAGGGTGTGTTGAACATGTTCGGAACGTGCGCCTGTTGAAAGATCGGCCAGCTGCGGAAGGTCCAGATTCTCATAAGGAACCCCCGTCAACACCAGCACCTGTGTACCACCGCCCTCTTTTTCACCGTACAGATGCGGGTGGTACTTCGGTACCGTCTGCAGATAGGTATCGTCCGATTTCAACGTTTGGCGTGGATAGTGGTAGTCGCTGCCTGGTTTCAGTGCCAGACGTTTTTTCGCTTCCGCCATCAGCTCTTCACGCGTACCAAAAATGACCGCCCCGGCCGGACAAACTTCGACGCAGCCTGGCAAACCGCCTTTATCAAGACGCTCAACACCTTTCTGGTTACACAGTTCACATTTATGCAGTGCACCAAACGGGTTGTTGTAGTCGTATTTCGGCACGTTGTAAGGACAGGCAACCATGCAGTAACGACAACCGGTACACACATCTTTGTCGTAATGAACGATGCCGGTTTTGGGATCTTTTTTGAGTGCAGATACCGGACAAACAGAGACACAGTTGGGATCGACGCAGTGCATACATTGTTTTTTAATGTACGCGTAGCCGTTCTCTTCCTGGTCCTTGTTGACGCCATCGCCACTACGCCACACCTGAATAACGTTATTGGTGTATGGAGACAGTTTGTCGTTATTGGACCAGGTCTGTTCCCCTTCAGGGTTACGCGCCGGGAAGTTGATATCCTGACACTTGGTCACGCAGGCCTGACAGCCTACGCACAGCGTCGAGTCATACAACATCCCCAGCGATCCTGGGATCGGCGGGCGATTTTCGGCAGCTGCATAGCTGACAGACGGCGCGGCGCCTAACAGCAATGCCCCGCTGGAGGCTGCTTTAATAAAGTTACGTCT
The DNA here is from genome assembly GCF_016811995.1 of Citrobacter sp. R56. Classification (GTDB taxonomy): domain Bacteria; phylum Pseudomonadota; class Gammaproteobacteria; order Enterobacterales; family Enterobacteriaceae; genus Citrobacter_D; species Citrobacter_D enshiensis. The sequence continues at coordinate 688,242 of NZ_CP069159.1, read as the reverse complement.
GTTCACGGTTATTCTCCCCGTGAGTCAGCGTCATCTTTCTTTTGCTGACGCCCCAGTTCACGTACCGCCATCACGCTGACACCGGCAACCAGCCCAGCAACACCGCCAAGCAACCCGATAGCGCCAGCAGAAACGTTGCCGCCCTCTTTCATGTTCACGTCAGGTTTTTCTGAGCGCGGAGTTTGATTTTCCACATGAGCGAGCTGGTGGATACCTTTGTTGAAACCAATGCCTTCTTCGTTACAGCCGTAGCAAGGGTGTCCAATCGCGACTGGCCACACACCGCCGACATCACAGAACTGCAGTGTGGAGCAGTTACCGTAGGTTTCTGGCCCTTTACAGCCCAGATGGTAGAGGCACCAGCCTTCACGGTGGCCTTCATCACCAAACTCTTTCGCAAAACGACCGGCATCAAAGTGCGGGCGGCGTTCGCAATGTTCGTGAATCAAGCGACCATAGGCAAAGGTAGGACGATTTTTCGCATCCAGTTTCGGTGGTTTGCCATACGTAATGATGTGCGCAACTGTCGCAAGGAAGTTGTGCGGGTTAGGCGGACAGCCTGGGATATTGATGATGGTTTTGCCTGGCAGTACTTCCTGCAAACCGACGGCACCCGTTGGGTTCACGCCCGCAGCAGCCACGCCGCCCCATGCAGCACAGGAGCCGATAGCGATAATCGCCGCCGCGCCTTCAGCCGCTCTGCGGATATGATCCACAATAGGCTCACCGGCAACCATGCAGTAAATACCGTTATCTTTTAATGGGATAGAACCATCGACAACCAACACATACTGCCCTTTGTATTTCTCCAGAGCATTGTGTTTGTTCTCCTCGACCTGATGGCCGAAGGCGGCGGAAAGAACCTCATGATATTCAAGAGAGATGGTCTCCAGAACAAGGTTTTCTACCGTTGGGTGAGTTGCTCGCAGCAGGGATTCAGTACAACCCGTACATTCCTGAGCGCCAATCCAGATAACCGGTGGACGCTGAGGACGGGTAACCGACTCGGCCATTTCTGCGGCGGCTTTGCTACTGAGCCCCATCGTAGCGGCTAGTGCTGCACAAAGCTTCATGAAATCACGACGGTTAACGCCGTGAGAATTGGTGAGAGTATTATCTCCAGTCATTATATTGTTATTCCGTTGCAAAGACCTGGCTCTATTTTGCACCCATCGCAAAAACCATACTGCGATCGGTGCGCCATTTACCACACTTTCTTTATGGTTATGTATATTATGATACTGCGACGGGACAATAAAACGAAGGTGTAAGACAATAGTGTAATTAATTAAACCAAGAGAATACCCCTTTTGGATCAAGCTTCGAGTCGATAACCGGCCATGAAAAATCGAATTGTAGTATTCGACTGATTCTCTCTAAAGAAGTCCATCACCATCTCTTTATCCAGTCCATAACGGCGAGTCAGAATTCCCGCCTCCCAGGCGCTAAGTTGGCGATCGCCTGTTTTTTCAAACATTCGATGCGAAAAACCTAATACGAAACCACGTTTATAATCGGCACAAAAATTCGCCACATTACATGCGCTGTCAGCGTGTGATGCGTTTAACCCAGCCATCAAACCTTTGCCAAAATGATTTTTCATACCGCCTCCAATCGCTATATAATAAATTATATAGCGATTTTTTAAACAAAGGCCAGCGGTATTACGTACTTTTTACCCTAATTAAAAGGCAACCCACTCATCGGTTAAACCAGAAGCAGAAGCCCCGGTTTGGGCTGGGCCGGAGGTGTTTTTTCCCGGCTGAGTCTGCGGTTCGCTATGAGAGAGGCGGAACCGTTGTACTGAGTGCTGCAACTCCTCGGTCTGGCGTTCCAGCGCTGACGCGGCCGCGGAGATCTGCTCCACGAGCGCGGCGTTTTGTTGGGTCACGCTGTCCATCTGGGTGATCGCCACCCCCACCTGAGAGATGCCTTTGCTCTGCTCCTCGGAGGCCGATGCAATTTGCTTCATGATGGTAGTAACTTCCGTGACGCCCCGCAGAATGGCCTCCATGGTCGAGCCGGTATCTTTCACCAGCTGCGCTCCCTGCCCGACACGATGCGCTGATTCAGCAATCAACGTTTCGATCTCTTTCGCGGCGCCCGCACTGCGGCTGGCCAGATTGCGCACTTCGCCTGCGACAACCGCAAATCCGCGACCTTGCTCGCCCGCTCTGGCGGCTTCAACGGCGGCATTCAGCGCCAGGATATTGGTCTGGAAGGCGATGCTGTTGATAACGGTAGTGATTTCGGCAATCTGCTTTGAACTTGCAGAAATACCGTCCATGGTATCAACCACTTCCGACACCAGCGCACCGCCTTTTTCGGCGGTGGCCGATGCAATATCTGCAAGTTGGCTGGCCTGGCGCGCGTTATCTGCATTCAGTTTTACCGTTGCGGTAAGTTGTTCCATGCTGGCAGCCGTCTCTTCCAGTGCGGCAGCCTGTTCCTCTGTACGGGAAGAGAGATCGTTGTTTCCGCTTGAGATCTCCGTCGCGCCGCGCCAGATATTGTCACTGCCTGAGCGAATCGTGCTCACCGCTTCACGCAGACTGTCCTGCATTGCACGGAGCAAAGGCATCAGTTGCCCCACACAGTTACGCCCCAGATCTTCAATCGGCTGGCTGAGATCGCCCTGCGCAATCTGGCGAAACTGCTGACGGATATGCGCCAGCGGCTTCATCAGCAGCACCACAAGATAACGGTCAGTAAAGAGGAGGATTGCGATACCCAGAATCGCGGCGGTGATGATCATCGTGCGGATAACCGATGTTTGACCATCCACCATGACACGGGTGTGATCCAGTTGGGTCCCGGCTTCGTGGTTAAAACGCTCTACACTGGCACCAAACGTACGGCTTAAGGCGGGCGTCACGGTCGTTGCCTGCTCGCGCCATGCCGCCTGAGAACCCTGCGTTGCCAGTTGCATTTGCGGCATAATCCCCTTGTCCAGCAAGCCCTGCCAACTCGCCAGCACCGCAGCAGCCACCTCCTGATCCATTGGACCCGGCGACAGCCTTTTCATTTCCTCGAGCTTTTTACGCATATTATCAAGGGATTGCTGTGCAGGGGCGAAATCGGGGATGCCGCCGCCGATTTTCACGTCCATTGCGCGACTCAGACGGGTAACAAAGCGGAAATACTGATCGTTGCCCTGGCTAAGAACCGTCATCTGGCGCACCAGATGTCGGTCAACTTCGTTCCCTTGCGTGACGTTAGATAAGGCATGGATACTAAATACACCGACGCCCGACCAGAGCAGACAAAAAAGGCCCAATATTGTCAGCATGACAACACGAATAGAGAGATTTCGCAGTAAGTACATAAGTATTCCCTTGCCGTAAATGAGGATTCGCCATTAGGCGTGACTTATCTTCGTTATCGGCAAAATGTGAAGAAGATATACTTACTTTTCATTTTTTATGCGATAAGACCCCCCTCAATCACAATATTGAATAAATGCTAACGGAATGGGAAACTATTATTATTCAATGTCCGGTCTTAATACTTATAAGCAGCCTCATACCTTTCAGCGTAAATACTTTTCGAACCAGGCCAGTGTACGTTGCCAGGCAAGATCGGCGGCGGATTTGTCATAGCGCGGTGTCGAATCATTGTGAAAACCGTGATTTACCCCAGGGTAAATATACGCTTCAAAGACGTTATTATTTGCTTTAAGCGCTGTTTCATAGGCGGGCCAACCCTCGTTAATCCGCGTATCCAGAGCGGCATAGTGTAATAACAAAGGTGCGTTGATTTTGGGGACATCTGACGCCGGAACCTGGCGGCCATAAAAAGGAACCGCGCAGGCCAACTCTGGATACGCTACTGCCGCCGCATTCGATACCCCGCCGCCATAGCAAAAGCCGGTGATACCGACCTTACCCGTCGCCGCCGGATGGTGCTGCATAAACTCAATGGCGGCAAAAAAATCATTCATTAATTTTGTGGGGTCAATCTGTTGCTGCAGTTCCCGGCCTTTATCATCGTTACCAGGGTAACCGCCCACAGAACTCAGGCCATCTGGCGCCAGCGCAATGTAACCGGCCTTCGCCACTCGCCGCGCCACATCTTCAATATAGGGATTCAATCCCCGATTCTCATGAACCACCACCACCGCAGGCGTTTTACCCTCAGCCTTTGCGGGCCTGACCAGATACCCGCGAACGTCGCCATGCCCGTTCGGTGACGGATAGGTAATGTATTCCGGCACAATATCCGGGTCGGTAAACTCCACCTGCATTGCCAGTGCATAATTCGGTTTCAGCAGGTTAAACAGCGCAAGCGCCGTCACGCCACCCACAGCGTACTTCGCGGCGAGGTTGAGAAACTCACGTTTGGATATCTTTCCATGCGCATAGTAGTCGTAGTAATCGAGTAGTTCTTGCGGAAAATCTTTGGCAGTTAGTCTCGGCATACCCTCACTCCGGCACAGATGTTTTTTTAAGCAAAGCATAGCAGCGTATTTTTGCCCAATATTTCATCTCAATGTGACCTGGCGAACGGGACAGATCTGACGCAGTCGCTAGAATAGAAACGTTGTTTTGAAATCCAACAGCTCTAAGGAGATTGCATGACCTGGTTAGCTAACCCTGAACGTTATGAGCAAATGCTTTATCGCTATTGCGGGAGAAGTGGTTTGCGTTTGCCTGCGCTGTCACTGGGCTTGTGGCACAGTTTCGGTCACGTTCACGCGCTGGATTCACAGCAAGCCCTGCTGCGGAAAGCATTTGATTTAGGTATCACCCATTTTGATTTGGCCAATAACTATGGACCGCCTCCGGGCAGCGCAGAGGAGAATTTTGGTCGCCTGTTACGCCGAGATTTTGCGAACCATCGCGATGAACTGATCATCTCCACCAAAGCCGGATACGACATGTGGCCGGGTCCTTATGGCGCTGGCGGTTCACGTAAATACCTGCTGGCGAGCCTCGATCAGAGCCTGCAACGTATGGGGCTGGATTACGTCGATATCTTCTATTCGCACCGGGTCGATGAAAATACGCCGATGGAAGAGACAGCTTCTGCGCTGGCTCAGGCGGTACAAAGCGGGAAAGCGCTTTATGTCGGCATCTCCTCATACTCTCCCGAACGTACTCAGCAGATGGCTGACCTGCTGCGCGAATGGAAGATCCCGCTGCTGATCCATCAACCCTCCTACAACCTGTTAAACCGTTGGGTTGATAAAAGTGGTCTGCTGAATACGCTGGAAGCCAATGGGACAGGTTGCATCGCCTTTACCCCGCTCGCCCAGGGGTTGCTCACGGGAAAATATCTGAACGGTATCCCGGAAGGTTCCCGCATGCAGCGTGAAGGGAAAAAGGCCCGTGGCCTGACGGAGAACATGCTCACCGAAGAGAATATTGCCAGCCTGCGTTTGCTCAACGAGATGGCGCAACAGCGCGGACAGTCGATGGCGCAAATGGCATTAAGCTGGCTGCTGAAGGATCCCCGGGTCACATCCGTACTGATTGGAGCCAGTCGCCCTGAACAACTGGAAGAGAACGTTCAGGCGCTGAATAACCTGACGTTCACCCCTGAAGAACTCACGCAGATTGATAAGCATGTCGCGGATGGCAAACTGAATCTGTGGCAAGCATCATCAGATAAGTAAAGACATTGCGCCGGGCGGCCCTTTTGCCTTACCCGGCCAGTGAGTGAAAACCCGCTTCTGACCATTCTTACCGCAGCAGATTCACAGCGCTCAAACGTCATCCGGTTTTACGGGCGGGCGCTGATATTCTGGCCACACCAGCGCGACCAGGGAAGGATAAGCCTCCAGGCTGAACTCCCGAAAACATTGTCGCAAATTGAGCACATCAAGATCAGAATGCGATACCTTTTCCCCATTCAGACAACGTTTTTTAATATTGTCATAGTATTTGTACACCGCAGAATTAAGATCGCTACAACGTCTTTGCGCATCAAACAAACCTGCCGTTCCATTCAATTCAGCCACCGTCATCCGTTTTATCGTGGCGTGAAGAAAATCGATATATTCATGATTAACTCGCCAGTACCATACCGGCGTAATAGTGTTCATGAGCGATGAAAAATGATCTTCACCCTCTTCTTTCGTCATCGGTTCCTGTTGATGGGTTGCGTTTGCTCCCGCTTCAGAATAATTTTTATTAAGTCCTCGCATCAGGACAAGAACACCAAAGGTAAGCAATAGCAGGGTAATAACAGAATAAAAAATACTGTTCATTTATTGGCTCCATTTTTTTTGATTTTAAAATTACACCATGCTATTGTCAACGAAACCCGCCTTATAAACACACTCGTTATACTATTGACAGGAAAGGATATTACAGCATGCTTCCCGAGCATCTTGTTCCGTCTCGTTTTCATTTATCGCCTTCCCCCGCTGAACCCAGCACCGCAGAAAAGAGTGAAAATTTAGCTCAGGGAAAGAAATCACTCAGCGATTATGAATCAGATATTTTAATTAGCGCCACCGCAACTGGCCAAGCCAGGAATATGCTACTTGAAGAACGCGACCGCCATTTAAAAGATCGATTGTATCGAGTTGCCAAAATTGAAACGTTTGCCCGCCTTATAAATGCACTGCAGGCCGAAGGTGATATTGATGCGCAAACCGTCAGCAAAATACTGGCAGAAACAACCGCACGGATAAACGACGATGGTAATAAAATTTGGCTTAATTTAATTACCGGGGAGAAAAACACCCCTATCTTTTATTCTCTGGAAGATGCGTAAAATGAAAGACGTTGAGGATAATAATGTTTATTTAGCTTTAGATAGCGATAAAAGTGATGAATTTATCTTAAAGCAAAATCTTGACGCGTTAATTGCCAATAAAAATGCCATCCTTGAAAACGTCGCGCAAGAGATGGTGTCAATTCCCGCCGCGCTGGTGCGGTTAAAATGGCAAAACCGCCGTGAAATCTATGCCCTTCAGGTAAAGGAAGAGATCTACGGCGCGATCATTAACACCCTCACGCAGCAACGCCCGGAGCTACATGACAAAATCATGGCTCGCCTGGAAAGCAGCTGGCAGCACTTGCTGACGCGGGAAACAGCCACATTGCGTCTGACCCGTAAACTTTCCGATGGCAATTACCGGACAGCCAATATCACAACGGTAGCGCTGGATGAGAATCGACAATAAACGCGAAGAGTGAAAGTGTGGAAGAGGTTTTCAAGGACAACGGTGAGTAGGGTTGTGCCGGGCGACGATACCTGCCCGGCCAATGAGCCGCAGAAAGCAGGCCGGACAGGCCCAGGCACCGTCCGGCAAAACGATTACTTCGCTTTTGCGACCTCTTCGCCAACCAAACCAATTTTCAGGTAACCCGCCTGATGCAGCGAGTCCATTACCTTCATCATGGTTTCGTAATCAACCGTTTTGTCCGCGCGGAAGAAGATCGTGGTGTCTTTCTTTCCTTCGGTCAGCGTATTAAGCGCGTTGATCATGGTTTCATCCGTGACCTGATCGTTGCCGATGAACATGGAGTTATCGGCCTTCACAGACAGATAAATCGGTTTTTCCGGACGGGGTTGCGGCACACTGGAGGAGGCAGGCAAATTCACCTTCACATCCACCGTCGCCAGGGGCGCAGCCACCATAAAGATGATCAGCAGAACCAGCATAACGTCGATAAACGGCGTCACGTTGATTTCATGCATTTCACCGTTATCGTCCAGGTTTTCGTTAAGACGCATTGCCATGAAACATTATCCTACACGTAATTTCTGCGCGGCACGTACCGGCTGAGCGGAGACACTCGCGTTCAAATCCAGATCACGGCTTTGCAGCAACAACACCTGTGCCGCCACGTCGCCCAGCATCGCTTTATAGCCGCCAATCTGGCGAGCAAAGACGTTGTAGATAACCACAGCAGGAATGGCCGCAATCAGGCCAATCGCCGTCGCCAATAGCGCTTCTGCGATACCCGGCGCCACGACGGCAAGGTTAGTGGTTTGCGTTTGCGCGATACCGATGAAGCTGTTCATGATGCCCCATACCGTACCGAACAGACCCACAAAAGGAGAGATCGCACCGATAGTCGCCAGATAACCGTTACCCCGTCCCATATGACGACCCACGGCTGCGACGCGGCGTTCCAGACGGAACCCTGTACGCTCTTTAATACCTTCGTTATCTTCACTGCCTTCTGACAGTTCCAGTTCGTTTTGCGCTTCGTTAATCAACATCGCGCTAAAACTTTTTGCGTCAAATTCAGAAGCGATATCGCTTGCCTGATCCAAAGAACGGGCTTCAGCCAGTTGCTCTTGCTCACGCTTGAGTCGGCGCTTCTGCGTGAAATGCTCAACGCTTTTGCTGAAGAAGATAGCCCAGGTGACCACTGACGCCAGAATCAGACCAATCATCACGCACTTAACCACAATGTCGGCGTGCTGATACATACCCCAGACGGAAAGATCCGTCTGCATCAAATTATTACCCACTCTGTATCTCCAGGACGCAAATCACAAAATCTGAGCGCAATAATATCAAAACGACGTCGAATTGATAGTCGTTCTCATTACTATTTACATATTGCCGCACCTTTGGTTTCTTTTCCTTGCGCTTACGCAGTAAAAAAGTCACGAGAGGTTATTTTGATAAAATTTTCTGCTTTATCGAGATTCCTCTGGATGCGTGGTGCAGCATTCATGTTAGTTTAGACATCCAGACGTATAAAAAAACAGGTCGAGTGACATGGCAAAAAAACACCTTGATACCCAATTTGTGAACGCAGGGCGCAGTAAAAAGTACACCCTGGGATCGGTAAACAGCGTGATTCAACGCGCTTCTTCACTGGTATTTGAGACAGTCGAAGCGAAAAAACACGCCACCCACAACCGCGCCAACGGCGAGCTTTTCTATGGCCGTCGCGGAACGTTGACCCATTTCTCTCTCCAGGAAGCGATGTGCGAACTGGAGGGCGGCGTCGGATGCGCCCTGTTCCCCTGTGGAGCAGCGGCCGTCGCCAACACCATTTTGGCTTTCGTCGAACAGGGCGATCACGTGCTGATGACCAACACAGCCTACGAGCCAAGCCAGGATTTCTGCACCAAAATTCTCGCCAAACTCGGCGTGACCACCGGCTGGTTCGACCCCATGATCGGCGCCGATATCATAAAACACATTCAGCCCAACACCCGAATCGTTTTCCTGGAATCCCCGGGCTCCATCACAATGGAAGTCCATGACATCCCAGCGATTGTTGAAGCCGTCAGACGAGTTGCACCTGATGCGATTATCATGATTGATAACACCTGGGCCGCCGGGGTGCTATTTAAAGCGCTGGATTTTGGAATCGATATCTCTATTCAGGCAGGGACAAAATATCTGATTGGGCACTCTGACGCGATGGTCGGCACGGCGGTTTCCAACGCACGCTGCTGGGAGCAACTGCGTGAGAACGCCTATCTGATGGGACAAATGCTGGATGCCGACACGGCGTACATGACCAGCCGTGGTTTACGTACATTGGGCGTGCGCCTGCGTCAGCATCATGAAAGCAGCCTTAAAGTGGCTGAATGGCTGGCAACCCACCCGCAAGTCGCGCGCGTCAACCATCCTGCGCTCCCCGGCAGTAAAGGCCATGAATTCTGGAAGCGCGATTTTACCGGCAGCAGCGGTTTGTTTTCATTTGTCCTGAATAAAAAGCTCAATAATGACGAGATGTCAGCCTACCTCGACAACTTCAGCCTGTTCAGCATGGCCTACTCTTGGGGTGGTTTTGAATCCTTGATTCTGGCGAATCAACCTGAGCACATTGCCGCTATTCGCCCTGAAGGCGTGGTGGATTTCAGCGGAACACTTATTCGCTTACATATTGGTTTAGAGAATGTTGACGATCTTATTGAGGATTTAGCCGCAGGATTTGCCCGGATCGTGTAAAATTGCCGCTAATGGACATAATTGCAGACACTTCCAGCAGAAAAGTCTGTGTTTGTTGCGTCCGGGATCAAAGCGTCCCGGGCAATTCGAGAGTACAATAGGCACTTAAACGCGGTTCCACAGGAAAGTCCATGGCTGTCATTCAAGATATAATCGCTGCGCTCTGGCAACACGATTTTGCTGCGCTGGCGGATCCACATGTTGTTAGCGTTGTCTACTTTGTGATGTTTACCACGCTGTTTTTAGAAAACGGCCTGCTGCCTGCATCCTTTTTACCCGGAGACAGCCTGCTGATACTGGCAGGAGCGCTGATTGCACAAGGAGTGATGGACTTTGTACCCACCGTGGCTATTTTAACCGCGGCGGCCAGTCTGGGCTGTTGGCTCAGCTATATTCAGGGTCGCTGGCTGGGAAATACCCAAACGGTGAAAGGCTGGCTGGCACAGCTACCGTCCAAATACCATCAACGCGCAACCTGTATGTTTGACCGACACGGCCTTCTGGCCCTGCTGGTTGGGCGTTTTTTGGCGTTTGTCCGCACACTGTTGCCCACAATGGCGGGAATTTCCGGACTCTCTAACCGCAGATTCCAGTTTTTTAACTGGCTGAGTGGTCTTCTGTGGGTTGGCGTGGTGACCAGTTTCGGCTATGCGCTCAGCATGATCCCGTTCGTCAAACGCCATGAAGATCAGGTGATGACGTTTTTAATGATCCTGCCGATTGCCTTGCTGACCGCAGGTCTGCTCGGTACGGTGATCGTTGTCATCAAGAAAAAGTACTGCAGCGCCTGAGTCCCTCCTCTTTCCCGGCCTTACCAGCCGGGAAGTCAGTTAACTCCCCTGGAGAGTCCGAATTCGCGCCGCATCCTCACCCGGCGTAACGCCAAAATAACGTTTAAATTCCCGACTGAACTGCGACGCGCTCTCATAGCCTACCCGCATCGCAGCAGCGCTCGCTTTCATCCCATCGTGAACGATCATCATACGCGCCTTGTGCAGTCGGTAGCTTTTCAGGTATTGCAGCGGCGAGGTGCTGGTGACCGATTTAAAATTATGATGGAACGCGGAGACGCTCATATTGGCCTCTGCCGCCAGTTGCTCAACGTTAAGGTTTTCAGTGTACTTATTTTCAATGCGCTTAAGCACACGGCTAATCAGGCTAAAGTGTGTCTGGCGACTCACCAGCGCCAGCAGCGCTCCCCCGCGCGGTCCGGTCAACACGTGGTAAAGCATTTCACGGATAATCTGTTTGCCCAGGATACGCGCATCCAGTGGCCGTTCCATCACATCTAACAGTCTCTCGGCGGCGCAGAGGATCTCATCTGACAGCGTGGCGGAGTTAATCCCGCTCGCCGCCATCGACGGCTGGAAGCTATCGTCCTCACCGATGTCCATCAGCAGTTCCTGCAGTTGCAGGATATCCACATTCAGACGAATTCCGGCCAGCGGGCGTTCTGGCGTCGCATAAGTTTCACATTCAAAGGGTAAAGGTACTGTTAGCAGCAGATATTCATTGGCGTCGTAGCGAAATACGCGCTCATTGATATAACCGATTTTATGTCCGGAGAAGAGAAATATGATGCCCGGCTCATACATCACAGGCGTACGCAGGCCAGGTTCAGTGCCATACAGCAAGCGAATATCAGGAAGCAATTCACTAAGCTTCTTCTCATTGTTTTTCAGCTGCTTAATTTTATCTGTCAGCAGAAGACAGGTCTCTTCTCGGTTCATAGCGCGCCACTTTGCCATTGGTTTACAACCTCTACATAGTGCGCACATTTATCCGTTTTCTCCAGTCCTCTGGAGAAATGGGCAAGACATTGGCAGAAATGAGCATTGAGAGGCGCGCCGCTGAAGACCACAATGTTCACCATCAGGCAGCCATCCACCTGCCCTCTTTTCTACCCACATAAGGGAACGAACAATGAACAATTTTAATCTGCAGACCCCAACCCGTATTCTGTTCGGTAAAGGCGCTATCACCGATCTGCGCCAGCAAATTCCGCAGGGCGCCCGCGTGTTAGTCACCTACGGTGGGGGTAGCGTGAAAAAGACCGGCGTTCTGGCTCAGGTACATGACGCCCTCAGCGGTCTTGATGTGCTGGAGTTTGGCGGGATTGAGCCAAACCCGTCTTATGAAACGCTGATGAATGCTGTCAAAATGGTGCGTGATGAGAAGGTGACTTTCCTGCTGGCTGTGGGGGGAGGCTCCGTCCTGGACGGTACCAAATTTATCGCTGCCGCCGCTCACTACGCCGATGGCGTCGATCCGTGGAAAATTCTGGAAACCCGCGGTAACGACGTGAAAAGCGCAGTCCCGATGGGCTCGGTTCTGACGCTGCCCGCGACCGGTTCCGAGTCTAACTCTGGCGCGGTTATCTCGCGCAAAACCACCGGCGATAAGCTGGCGTTTATGACACCGTTTGTACAGCCAGTCTTCGCTGTGCTGGATCCGGTTTACACCTACACGCTGCCGCCGCGTCAGGTTGCCAACGGCGTGGTCGATGCATTTGTACACACGGTAGAACAGTATGTTACCTACCCGGTCGACGGAAAAATTCAGGATCGTTTCGCTGAAGGTATTCTGCTGACGCTGGTTGAAGATGGCCCGAAAGCGCTGCAGGAGCCTGAAAACTATGATGTCCGCGCCAACGTGATGTGGGCGGCGACGCAGGCGTTGAACGGTCTGATTGGCGCAGGTGTTCCCCAGGACTGGGCAACCCATATGCTGGGCCATGAACTCACCGCCATGCACGGCCTCGATCATGCCCAAACGCTGGCTATCGTTCTGCCAGCGCTGTGGAATGAAAAACGCGACACCAAACGTGCCAAACTGCTGCAATACGCCGAGCGCGTCTGGAACATTACGGAAGGTTCTGATGACCAGCGTATTGATGCTGCTATCGCCGCCACCCGCAGTTTCTTTGAGCAATTAGGGGTGCCTACCCGTCTCTCGGATTATGGTCTGGACGGCAGCTCTATCCCGGCGTTGCTGGCAAAACTCGAAGCGCACGGTGGCACAAATCTTGGTGAACATCAGGATATTACGCTGGACGTCAGCCGCCGTATTTATGAGGCGGCGCGCTAAGGTTTTTTCGCTTCAGACTTTCGTTTTTGGGCATTTCGTCCAGACTTAAGTCACACAACCTCACCGGGGCGATGCTCCGGTGAGCTCATATGAAGGAGGAACGCATGGCTACACCAACCATTATCAAGCTTCAGGATGGCAATGTAATGCCGCAACTGGGCCTGGGTGTCTGGAAGGCAAGCAATGAGGAAGTGATCTCCGCCATTCATAAAGCGCTGGAAGTGGGGTACCGCTCAATTGACACTGCTGCCGCGTATCAGAATGAAGAAGGGGTCGGCAAGGCGTTAAAAAACGCGGGCATTGCCCGGGAAGAGCTGTTCATCACCACCAAATTGTGGAATGACGATCAAAAACGTCCTTACGAAGCGCTACAGGAAAGCCTGGACAAACTACAGCTCGACTACGTGGATCTCTACCTGATGCACTGGCCTGTCCCTGCTATTAACCATTATGTTGAAGCATGGAAAGGGATGATCGACCTGCAAAAGCAGGGGCTGGTGAAAAGCATCGGCGTATGTAACTTTCAGGTCAATCACCTCCAGCGTTTGATCGACGAAACGGGCCTGGCGCCGGTGATCAACCAGATCGAACTGCACCCGTTGATGCAGCAGCGCCAACTGCATTCCTGGAATGCCACCCACAAGATCCAGACAGAATCCTGGAGTCCGCTGGCGCAGGGCGGCGAGGGGGTATTCGATCGCCCCATTATTCGCGACCTGGCAGACAAATATGGCAAATCTCCGGCGCAAATTGTGATTCGCTGGCATCTGGACAGCGGTCTGGTGGTGATCCCGAAATCTGTCACGCCTTCACGTATTGCGGAAAACTTCAACGTCTGGGACTTCCGTCTCGATAAAGATGAATTGAGCGAAATTGCCAAACTCGATCAAGGAAAACGTCTGGGGCCAGACCCGGATCAGTTCGGCGGTTAACGCGTTCACGTTACTTTTTTAAGCCCGATTTCCTGTCGGGCTTTTTTCATTTTGACATACACCGAAACAATATCCGCCTGATTCTCTGTATATTTCCTGCCAACTCAGGTGCAGCATTATATTAGTTAACCATTTGGTTACTCATGGAAATTATATTCACCCATAACTGATAACAATATTTTATAGGTGGCTTATTGTGAAGGAAAACAAAACCCAGGGCGTCAAATGGCTCCCACTCATTATCATTATGTTGATCACCGTCGGACTGTGGCAACTCCCTCCTCCCACCGGATTAACGGCACCCGCATGGCACTCGGCCATTATCTTTGTAGCCACTATCGCCTCTATTGTTGCAAAAGTACTGCCCATTGGCGCTGTGGGCCTCATTGGAATTACCGTTTTTGCGCTCGTCTATGCCGCCGGGGATAAAACCGCCAGTGGTGCAATTACCACGGCACTGAGTGAACTCAACAGTTCGCTGATCTGGCTGATTGTCGTGGCGTTTATGATCGCCCGGGGATTTATCAAAACCGGCCTGGGTCGGCGTATTGCCTTGCAAATGATCCGCCTGCTGGGCAAACGTACGCTGGGGCTCGCCTACGGCCTGGCCTGCGCCGATCTGATCCTCTCTCCGGCGATGCCAAGTAACACCGCTCGCTGCGGCGGCGTCATTTATCCTATCGCCGACTCACTGGCGCGCAGCTTTGATTCACGACCCGATGATGAGTCTCGCAGTAAAATCGGCACCTTTCTGATCACCTGTATCGGGAACGTGAATGACGTTACCGCCGCGCTCTTCATGACGGGCTACACCGGTAACCTGTTAGCGGTGAAACTGGCGGCAAACGCAGGCGTCACCTTAACATGGGGAAGCTGGTTTATGGCGGCGCTTCTGCCCTGCCTGGTCTCGCTGCTGATCGTCCCCCTCCTCGTCTACTGGTTGACCCGACCGGAAATCAAACATACTCCCGATGCTCCCAATATCGCACGCAAAGAGCTGGCGGAAATGGGAAGCATGACGCGAGGTGAATGGTTGATGCTGGCAACCGTCGGCGTCCTGCTGGTGCTGTGGATTTTTGGTGATGCGCTGGGGGTGGATGCGACAACAGCCTCGTTTGTCGGTCTCTCTATTCTGCTACTGAGCGGCGTACTCAGTTGGGAAGACGTCAAAAGCGAGAAAGGCGCATGGGATACGCTGATCTGGTTTGCGGCATTGTTAATGATGGCAAACCAGTTGAAGAAATTAGGTTTCACCACCTGGTTTGGCAATCTGATTGGCGACAGTATCGGCAGCACGATGCAGGGTACCAGTTGGGTGATCGTTCTGCTTATCCTGAATGCCGCCTATTTCTATACCCATTACTTCTTCGCCAGCGGTAACGCTCAGATCGCCGCACTCTATGCCGTATTCCTGGGGGTTGGCCTGCACCTGAATATCCCGGCAGCGCCGATGGCGTTGATGCTGGCGTTTACCAGCAGCCTGTATTGTTCACTCACCCAGTACACCCACGCACGCGGTCCGATCCTGTTTGGCGCAGGATATGTTCCAACAGGCGTATGGTGGCGAACGGGATTTGTCATCAGCTTGTTTAATCAGGCGGTCTTTTTGACCGTGGGGCTGGCATGGTGGAAAGTGCTGGGTCTGTACTAAGACTATGATGCTGGCCGGAGGGTGGTGCAAGCCCCTTTCCGGCCGACCATTCGTAGCGTTAAACGAAAGCCCGGTCAGCGTTAGCGCTGCCGGGCAATAAGGTTTAGCGCCCTGCCGTAGGTTTAGCGCGTTTTTTCGCCCCTTCAGACGGTTTGCGCGACGGCGTTGACGGCGTTTTCTTCGCGCTCGCCGGTGTCTGACGCTGATGCGCCACTGGCGTGTGCTTGGTCAATGCCGGACGCGTATTACGGTTCTGACGACGCGCTTCGCGCATCTCTTCCAGCGTCGGTGACGGAACCAGGCACTCACGGCGACCGCCGATCAGATGCTTTTTACCCATCTCTTCCAGCGCCTGACGGATTAATGGCCAGTTAGCCGGATCGTGGTAACGCAGCAGCGCTTTATGCAGACGACGCTGTTTGTCCCCTTTCGGCACCACCACATCTTCACTCTTATAACCAATTTTACCCAGCGGGTTTTTCCCGGTGTAATACATGGTGGTCGAGTTCGCCAGCGGCGACGGATAGAAGTTCTGCACCTGATCAAGACGGAAACGACGCTGTTTCAGCCACAGTGCCAGATTCACCATATCCTCGTCTCGCGTACCGGGGTGCGCAGAGATGAAGTAAGGGATCAGATACTGCTCTTTACCCGCCTGTTTCGAATAGGTATCAAACAGCTCTTTGAAACGGTCATAGCTGCCCATACCCGGCTTCATCATCTTCGACAATGGGCCTTCTTCGGTATGTTCCGGCGCAATCTTCAGGTAGCCGCCGACGTGATGGGTCGCCAGCTCTTTGATGTAACGCGGGTCTTCAACGGCGATGTCATAACGTACCCCGGAGGCGATCAGGATCTTCTTGATGCCCTTCAGATCGCGGGCGCGGCGATAAAGATTAATCGTCGGCTCATGATTGGTGTCCATATGCGGACAAATATCCGGATAAACGCACGACAGGCGTCGACAGGTTTGCTCCGCGCGCGGTGACTTACAGCGCAACATATACATGTTCGCCGTGGGGCCGCCAAGGTCAGAAATGATGCCCGTAAAGCCAGGAACGGTGTCACGGATCGCTTCGATTTCATTGATGATCGAATCTTCCGAACGGCTCTGAATAATGCGCCCTTCGTGTTCCGTGATCGAACAGAAGGAGCAGCCGCCAAAGCAGCCGCGCATGATGTTGATCGAAAAACGGATCATCTCATAAGCCGGAATACGGCTGTCGCCATACGCCGGGTGCGGCACGCGCTTATACGGCAGAGCAAAAACGCTGTCCATCTCTTCAGTCGAGAGCGGAATGGCCGGCGGGTTGATCCAGATGTAGCGATCGCCATGTTTTTGCATCAGCGCACGCGCACAGCCAGGGTTGGTTTCATGGTGCAAAATACGCGAAGCATGCGCATACAAGACTTTGTCGCCCTTCACCTTCTCAAAGGATGGCAGCAGCACGTAGGTTTTCTCCCACGGCTTCGGACGCGGCGGCTGAACAGTGACTGCTTTTGCTTCCTGCTTTTTCGGTGCTACCGGCTTGTTATCGGCGCACGGCAAGTCTTCGCCATACGGATGCGGGATGGGATCGATTTTACCCGGCGTGTCCAGACGCGTGGAATCCACGCCGCTCCAGCCCGGCAGAGCTTCTTTCACCATAATCGCGGTGTTACGTACATCGCGGATCTGGTCGATGGTTTCTCCCATCGCCAGACGGTGCGCAACTTCCACCAGCGGGCGTTCGCCGTTACCGAACATCAGCATGTCGGCTTTGGAGTCCACCAGTACCGAGCGGCGTACGGTATCCGACCAGTAGTCGTAGTGCGCGGTGCGGCGCAGACTGGCTTCAATGCCGCCGAGGATCACGGGCACATCTTTCCACGCTTCTCTACAGCGCTGGGTATAGACCAGCGTGGCGCGGTCCGGGCGTTTGCCTGCCACGTTATCCGGGGTATAGGCATCATCATGGCGCAGTCGGCGATCGGCGGTATAGCGGTTGATCATCGAGTCCATATTGCCAGCGGTAACGCCGAAAAACAGGTTCGGTTTGCCCAAACGCATAAAGTCGTCTTTGCTGTTCCAGTCCGGCTGAGCAATGATGCCGACGCGAAATCCTTGCGATTCCAGCATACGGCCACAAATCGCCATACCAAAACTCGGATGATCGACATACGCATCACCGGTAACCAAAATAATGTCGCAGCTATCCCAGCCAAGTTGGTCCATTTCGTCGCGTGACATCGGCAAAAAAGGTGCGGGACCAAAACAGGCTGCCCAGTACTGAGGCCAGGAGAAAAGGTCTCTGTCTGGCTGGATCAGGGATATTGCGCTCATAACACTTCCAAAAATGGTAAAAAAATAATCAAAGGCCGGCGATTATAAGCCGGAACGAATGAGAAATCGAAAGGTATTCTTATCTCGCCCTCGCGGGCGAGAAGAGGATTACGGCGCCGGGTTCACCAGTAACTGCCCGATAGAGCCACGGTCCGCCATTTCCAGCGTCTGGCTGTTAAAGTAGAACGGGAAATGCGCCCAGGACGGTTGTCCATAATAGACCAACAGCTCCACCTGACCATCCACCCAAACGGTGTCTTTCCAGCCCCGGTCTTCCGGGAAAGGCATTGCGCCGTTCACGTTGCGAATCAGGAAGGTCACACCCTCAATGTGGAACGACTGTGGCAGATCGGCGCGTACGGTCCAGCGCTCCCAGGAGCCCTGCTGAGCGGTGATATCAATGCGGTTTACATCCCACAACTGCCCATTAATACCCGGATCTTCGCCAAGGCTGATATCCCGACTGCGAATCGGCGCGCCGCTCATGATTTCCGTCGGCAACAGGCGCATCGGCAGATTGTCTGTCACCAGCGGCAGAAGCCCCGTTGGGCGCAACGTCAGCACCAGCGTCGACACCAGAATACTGGAAGGCTCAAAGAACCCGCGGATCCTGTCGACAATACTTGCCGCTTCACCACAAGTGATCGACACCTCATCACCGTTGGTCATATCGACCAGGATCTCACGACGCTCGCCCGGCGCCAGCGACAACTGTTTAACTGATACGGGCGCAGGTAAAAAGCCCTGGTCACCCGAAATCACATGCAGTGCGCGACCGTCGCTCATCTGCAAAAGATAGCGACGTGAGTTGGAAGCGTTCAGCAAACGCAGTCGCACCCAACCGCGAGACACTTCCACATACGGGCTTTGTACGCCGTTAACCAGCAAAGTATCGCCGACAAAACCACCGCTTCCCGGCTCGCTGTACTCTGGCGCGCCAAAATTATCCAGCCGTTTGTCCTGGATGATGATGGGGAAATCATCCACGCCATAGTGGTTAGGGATCGGCAGCGACTTGCTGACTTCATCTTCTACCAGCCACATCCCGGCCAGACCGTTGTACACCTGCTGCGCGGTTCGGTTCGGCGTATTGGCGTGATACCACAAGGTGGCGGCGCTCTGGCGAATCGGCAACACCGGCGCCCAATCAGCATTCGGCGACATCATGCGCGCCGGGCCGCCCATCAGTGGCCCTGGCACCTGAAGACCCGCGATGGTCATCGAGACGTTTTCCGCCAGCCGGTTACTGTAGATAAGCTTAACGTCATCCCCTTTCCAGACGCGGATCGTCGGTCCCAAATAGCGGCCATTAACGCCCCAGACCGGTGCGCGAGTCCCTTGCGTAAAGGACCAGTGCGCGCGCTGCAGCGTCATAAATAATGGCTGTCCACGACGGGACTCTAACAGTGGCGGAACAGGTAACGGTTGCTGCTGTCCGGCAGCATGTGCTCGCAGCGGAACAGCACCAGCACACAGTGCGATCCCTGAGGCCTGAATGAACTGACGCCGACTGAGTGACATATAAGCTCCATGTAAAACTGGCTAAAATAATGCGCAGGAAATCGTATTCCGCAAATCTCTCACTAACCGACTTAAACCTTGCCGGCTGCTTCCCGTTCTGCGACTTCTTTATCGAGTTCTGCGATTTTTTGTTCCATCAGTGTACGGCAATGTGCCGCGAGTTCCCGAACCTGATCTTTACCAAAGGCGCTGATATCAATCGGCGGTAACATCTCAACAATCACCAGACCGTTATTCAGTCGGTTAAGGTTAATCTTATTTGAGGTATTGGATACGCACACGGGAATAACGGGTACGCCTGCGGCAATCGCGGCATGAAACGCCCCCGTCTTAAACGGTAGCAGACCACGCCCGCGGCTGCGCGTGCCTTCCGGGAACATCCACACAGAAATACGGCGTTTCTTAATATGGCGTACCACTTGTGCAATGGTACTGTGCGCTTTGGCCCGGTTATCTCTGTCGATCAATAAGTTGCCGGTTAACCAATATAACAGCCCGAAAAACGGTATCCACAACAGGCTTTTTTTACCCACGGTAACGGTAGGCGGTTGAACAATATTCGCGGCCGTCACCATATCGTAATTATTCTGATGGTTAGCGATATAAATGGCATTGCCGTGATTTTCAACACCGGCAGGCAAACGACATTCCACCTTCAAGCCATACAAAGGGGCCAGGCGACCAAACATACGACCAAAGGTCGAGACGTGCTTAGGATTTCGTGGACTGAAGAGACAGTAGATACACCCAAAAATACAGACCAGAATGCAGTAAATAACAGTAATAAAGAGACGAAAAATATATAGCATAACAACCTCTGAAGCCCCAAGAGCCTACCTATTGTACGTCACCTGCTATCAGGTTAGAGCTTTGTTAAGAGCGGCTCTCTGGAAAAGCGTATTGTTAATCGCAACGCACGAATAAACAACGGTTTCACGGGAATTTTTAACGTTTATTCTCCCTCCATGAAAGGAGGGAGAATAAGACGAGACAATTACTCTTCGCTATCGCCACTGCTTGCGCGACGAGGAGAGTCGATCTCGATACGATCGATACGTTGCAGACCACGCATCAGCGTGCCGCGGCGGCCACGTTCGCCAGTCACTTTTTGCAGCTCTTCAGGACGCAGTTTAATTTTGCGTTTGCCGACGTGAATCGTCAGCGTGCTTTGTGGCGGCAGAACGTAAAGCTGCGCCAGGCCATCTTCACCTTTCGCGGCTTCTGCAGAAGGAATATTGATGATCTTATTCCCTTTGCCTTTCGACAATTGCGGCAGATCGCTGACCGGGAACATCAACATGCGGCCCGCTTGAGTTATTGCCAGCAGCATATCGGTGTCATCTTCAATCACCACCGGCGGCATCACATGCGCATTTTCCGGTAACGTAATCAGTGCTTTGCCCGCACGATTGCGCGCGACCAGATCGTTGAAGGTACACACAAAGCCATAACCCGCATCAGACGCCATCAACAGTTTCTGCTCATCGCCTTCCATCAGCATATGATCCACTGTCGCCCCCGGCGGTAGCGTAAGCTTACCGGTCAGCGGTTCGCCCTGACCACGTGCCGACGGCAGCGTAATCGGGTCGATGGCATAACTGCGCCCGGTCGTGTCGATGAACACCACGGGCTGGTTACTCTTGCCTTTCACGGCAGCTTTAAAGCTGTCACCCGATTTATAGTTCAGCCCTTGCGCGTCAATATCGTGACCTTTGGCGCTACGCACCCAACCCATTTGGGAAAGCACGATGGTCACCGGCTCAGACGGCAGCATGTCGTGTTCGCTCATCGCCTTAGCTTCTTCGCGTTCCTGTAACGGAGAACGACGATCGTCGCCGTAGGCATCAGAGTCAGCCTGTAACTCTTTCTTCAGCAGGTTATTCATTTTGCGCTCGGAAGCCAGAATGCTCTGCAACTGATCACGCTCTTTCGCCAGCTCATCCTGCTCACCGCGGATTTTCATCTCTTCCAGTTTGGCAAGATGACGCAGTTTCAGTTCTAGGATGGCTTCAGCCTGCGTTTCAGTGATGCCGAAGCGCGACATCAACGCAGGTTTTGGTTCATCCTCGTGACGGATGATCTCAATGACTTCGTCGATATTGAGAAACGCCACCAGCAAACCTTCAAGGATGTGCAGGCGCTTGAGGACTTTCTCCAGACGATAGTTCAGGCGGCGGCGCACGGTGTCACGACGGAACGCCAGCCATTCGGTCAGGATCTCCAGCAGATTTTTCACTGCCGGACGACCATCCAGACCGATCATATTCAGGTTGATGCGATAGCTTTTTTCCAGATCCGTGGTGGCAAACAGGTGGTTCATCACCTGATCCATGTCCACACGATTGGAGCGCGGTACGACCACCAGGCGCGTCGGGTTTTCGTGATCCGACTCGTCACGCAGATCGTCCACCATCGGCAGCTTTTTATTGCGCATCTGGGCCGCGATTTGCTCAAGGACACGCGCGCCGGAAACCTGGTGCGGCAGCGCGGTAATTACCACTGCGCCATCTTCTTTATTCCATACCGCGCGCATGCGCACGGAGCCGCGCCCGTTCTCGTAAATCTTACGGATCTCAGCACGGGAGGTAATGATCTCAGCTTCCGTCGGATAGTCCGGCCCCTGCACGATATCCAGCAGTTGATCCAGCGTCGTTTTCGGCTGTTCAATCAGGGTGATGGCCGCTTTCGCCACTTCGCGCAGGTTATGTGGAGGAATGTCTGTTGCCATCCCGACCGCAATACCGGTAGTCCCGTTGAGCAGAATGTTCGGCAGACGCGCAGGCAGCATTTTCGGCTCCTGCATCGTACCGTCAAAGTTCGGCACCCAGTCTGACGTTCCCTGCCCCAGTTCCCCCAGCAGAATCTCCGCATACTTCGACAGGCGAGATTCGGTATAACGCATCGCTGCGAAGGATTTCGGGTCGTCCGGCGCCCCCCAGTTCCCCTGGCCGTCAACTAACGGATAACGGTAAGAGAATGGCTGCGCCATCAGCACCATGGCTTCGTAGCAGGCGCTGTCACCATGAGGATGATACTTACCCAGTACGTCACCGACGGTACGGGCGGATTTTTTAAATTTGGCGCTGGCATTCAGCCCCAGTTCCGACATCGCATACACAATACGACGCTGAACTGGCTTCAGCCCGTCACCAATAAACGGTAACGCCCTGTCCATGATGACGTACATGGAGTAGTTCAGATAGGCGTTTTCCGTGAATTCATGCAGCGCAAGGCGCTCTGCCATATCGCTCATTAATCGTGGTTCCTCAACTGTTAGCCTGAACAATACCCGCTATCTGCCAGGCAATATTGCCGCAGATATTACCCTATCTGGCGCGTTGAGTCACAAAGTCTGCCAGCTTTCCCCCGTCCCATTGGCAAGGACGGGGGCAACGCCACTAGTGTGCAGTGATGTACAACTCTTTGCTGTAGATATAATCCTGCGGATTGTGAACTGGAAAGCCGCCCACATACGGTTTAAGCAGTTTAATCAGCGGTTGGTAATAAAGAGGAATCAGCGGCGCTTGCTGATTAATGATCAGCTCCGCCTGCTGATAAAGTGCGTTTCTCTGCTTTGCATCGGCTGTCCGTGCCGCCTGCGCAAGCAATGCATCATAGTGCGCATTTTGCCAGTGCCCGACATTCTCGGCATTCTCCGACTGCAATGTATTCAGGAATGTTGAGGCTTCATTGTAAGTGGCGTCCCACGACTGGCGAGAGAGCATAAAATCCCCATCCCGACGCGCATCCAGATACGTTTTCCACTCCATTGTCCGCAATTTCACGTCCGCGCCCAGCCACTTTCGCCATTCAGAAGAGAGCGCGATCGCCGTTTTTTCGTGAAGATCGTACTTGTTGTAAAACAGCTCAAACGCTAACGGATGCTGGGCGTCATAGCCCGCTTGCTTCAGCAGCGCTTTTGCCATTTCGACCCGCTGACTCATCGGCAGCTGCAATTCATCCAGCGCGGGCGAGGCAAAACCAGAGACCTGTGGCGGGGTTAACGTTGTCGCTGGCGTCCTTAGCCCCAGAACCTTCTGCGCAATAAGCTGCCGGTCTACCGTAAGATATAATGCACGTCGCACGCGCACGTCATTAAAGGGGGCTTTGCGGGTATTGAAGTTATAATACTCGCTGTTCAGGCGGGGAATGACCCGCAACTCGCCAGGCAGGTTCTTTTCAATTGTCGGGACCTGCTGCGCGGGCACCCAGGTCAGATCGACCTCGCCTGCACGATAGCGATTGTATCCTGTCACCGCATTATCCAGCGCCAGATACTCCACCTGTTGCAATACCGTCTTCTGCGCATCACGGTAACGTGGATTTTTACGCGCCACGATCTTCTCGTTCACCACCCATTTATCCAGCACAAATGCGCCGTTGAAGACCATATGCTCAGGCTTACTCCAGGCATCACCATATTGTGCAATCACATGATGCGGAACAGGAAACATCGTTGGCCACGCCAGCATAGCGGTAAACCACGGGACGGGTTGCTCAAGGGAAACTTCCAGCGTCTGGTCGTCCACGGCCTTGACCCCAAGCGAGGCCACCGGCGATTTTCCTTCAACGATAGCCTGCGCATTGCGAATGTGCGCTGCGCCTAGATATCCCGCGAAGGGGCTGAGCGTGTGCGGATCCACCGCGCGTTGCCAGCCGACGACAAAATCCTGAGCCGTCAGTGGCGTTCCATCTGACCATTGCAGCCCTTTTCGCAGATGAAAAACATACCGTTTGCCGCCGTCCAGTACCTCCCAGCGTTCTGCTTGCGCAGGCTGCACATTGCCCTCGCCATCCATCCAGACCAAGCCTTCAAATAGATCAAGAACGACCTGTGCGGCGGTATTTTCCTCCACCTTTTGCGGGTCCAGGGTGCCTGGGTCGCTGTGGTTGTTATAGCGGAAAATTTGTTGCGGTGAGAGTACGGTTCCTTCAGGAACTGTCGCGGCAAAAAGAGAGGGAGTGCATATCAGGCTGACCAGCCATAATAGAGGACGCATTTTCATGATATCTCTGTCAGAAAAAGTAGAGCGTATCACTTTACGCCTGAATGTTGTCAGAAGGCTGATTTACATCATCTTTCTGATATAAAGAAACGGGCCGCAAGCGCGGCCCTGATAAGGATTATTTGGCAACTTTGGTGACCTGTTTTACATCGATCTCCACAGAGTTCCAGTCTTTATCGACCTCCCCCTGAATTTCCACAACGTCCTGCGGCGTCACGGTCACCCCGTTCCAGCGTTTGTGGTCGATATCCACATTCACGGTGCCGGTGGCATCTTTAAACAGATACAAATCGTCGGAAATGCGCTCAACGATATTCCCACGTAGCGTTACCCAGGTATCATCACGCAGCGATTTCGCACTTTCAACCGTCGTGCTGCTCCCGTTCGGGCCAACAAACCCACCGCTTTGACTTTGCGTCGCCGTCGGACCAGAAAATCCGCCCTGTTGAGCCGCCAGGACCGGTGCAGAACTCAATGCCATCACGGCAATCATTGCAGCCAATTTCTTCATAATACTTTCTCCCTTTCATGTTGTTTCACGTCCATTAAATACGTTAATCCTTAACAACTTCTTAAGCCAAAAAAAGAGATATTTTTTCTGTACATCGCCCACGACGACAGGGTTTACTGACCACAAACTGAATCACTGCAGGGACGAATATCATGCGAATTTTACTGGTAGAAGATGACGCGTTGATTGGCGATGGCGTCAAAGCGGGTCTGGGTAAAATGGGATTCAACGTCGACTGGTTTACCGAAGGACGCCTGGGTAAAGAAGCGCTCTACAGCGCCCCGTATGATGCGGTGATCCTCGACCTGACGCTGCCGGGAATGGACGGGCGGGAGATTCTGCGCGAGTGGCGTGAAAACGGTAAACGCGAACCGGTATTGATTTTGACGGCGCGTGATGCGCTGGCGGAACGTGTTGAAGGTTTGCGTCTCGGCGCAGACGACTATCTCTGCAAACCCTTTGCGCTCATCGAAGTCGCCGCCCGACTGGAGGCGCTGGTGCGCCGCGCCAACGGCCAGGCCAGCAACGAACTGCGTCACGGACAGGTGGCGCTCAATCCCGGTAGCCTGATGGCGACGCTGGCGGGCGAACCTTTACCGCTCAAACCGAAAGAATTTGCGCTGCTGGAACTACTCATGCGCAACAGCGGGCGAGTTCTTCCACGCAAACTCATCGAAGAAAAACTGTATAGCTGGGACGATGACGTCTCCAGCAATGCCGTAGAAGTGCATGTCCATCATCTGCGCCGCAAACTTGGCAGCGACTTTATCCGTACCGTACATGGAATCGGCTACACCCTGGGTGACGCATGAAATTAACGCAACGTCTCAGTCTGCGGGTCAGGCTAACCCTGATCTTTCTGATCCTGGCATCTCTCACCTGGGCGGTTTCCAGCTTTGTCGCGTGGAAGAAAACAACCGACAACGTTGATGAGCTGTTTGACACGCAACTGATGCTGTTTGCCAAACGTCTGAGCGCGCTGGATATCAACGACATCAACGCGTCGGCCCGAATGGCGCGTACGCCGAAAAAATTCAAACACGGTCACGTCGATGACGATGTTCTGGCCTTTGCGGTGTACACCCGCGACGGCAGAATGGTGCTGCACGATGGTGATAACGGACGGGACATTCCCTATAGCTACCATCGGGATGGTTTTGATGATGGCCGGTTGAAAGGGGATAACGACAAATGGCGGTTTATCTGGTTAACCTCCGCCGACGGTAAATACCGTATTGTGGCGGGGCAAGAGTGGGAATACCGCGAAGATATGGCGTTGGCGATCGTCACGGCGCAACTCACCCCCTGGCTTATCGCCCTCCCACTGATGCTGCTGATCCTGATTGTGTTACTCAGTTGGGAACTCAAACCGTTGAAAAAACTGGCGCAAACGCTGCGTTTGCGCGCCCCGGAATCAGAGGAGCCGCTTGATCCTAAAGGCGTCCCCAGTGAAGTCCGCCCGCTGGTTGAAGCACTCAATCAGTTATTTATCCGCACGCACTCAATGATGGTGCGTGAACGACGCTTCACTTCAGACGCGGCCCATGAACTGCGCAGCCCCTTGACGGCGTTGAAAGTCCAGGCTGAAGTGGCGCAACTCTCTGACGACGATCCGAAGGCCCGGGAAAAAGCGCTTGTGCAACTGCATGCAGGTATTGACCGCGCCACACGTCTGGTGGATCAACTCTTAACCCTTTCACGACTCGACTCGCTCGACAATCTACAGGATGTGGCAGAACTCTCTCTGGAGGAGGTTCTGCAATCCGCGGTGATGGAGATTTATCATCTGGCGCAGCAGGCACACATCGATGTGCGTCTGAACATTAATGCACACAATGTCATGCGAACCGCACAGCCTCTGCTGCTGAGTCTGCTGGTACGAAATCTGCTGGATAACGCCATTCGCTACAGCCCGCAGGGTAGTATCGTGAACGTGACCTTACAGGCGCGCTGTTTTACCGTTACCGATAATGGCCCCGGTGTGGCGCCCGACATTCTGCCCCACATCGGCGAACGTTTTTATCGCCCACCGGGACAGAGCGTGACAGGCAGCGGGCTGGGCCTGTCGATCGTTCGCCGAATCGCCGCATTACATGGCATGGAGGTGACGTTTAGTCATGCTGCCCAGGGAGGGTTTGAAGCCACGGTGACGTGGTGAACCAGGATTATTGCTAAATTAGCAAAAGACTTTGCACATTTTGCTAATTTTACCGGGCCGTTCATCAGCGTAAAATCGCCTTCAAACGCATTCCTGTGAGGACAAATAATGAGCAACATTCTGATTATCAACGGCGCGAAAAAATTCGCCCATTCCAATGGTCAGTTGAATGACACCCTGACCGAGGTCGCGGATGGCCTCCTGCGCGACCTCGGGCATGATGTTAAAGTCGTCCGTGCCGAAAGTGATTACGACATCAACACCGAAATTCAGAACTTCGTCTGGGCCGATACAATAATCTGGCAGATGCCAGGCTGGTGGATGGGCGCGCCGTGGACGGTTAAAAAATACATTGATGACGTCTTCACTGAAGGTCATGGCATCCTGTACGCCAGTGATGGACGCACCCGTTCAGACGCCTCGAAGAAGTACGGTTCAGGCGGTCTTATTCAGGGCAAAAAATATATGCTTTCACTGACCTGGAACGCGCCGATGGAAGCCTTCACCGAGAAAGATCAATTCTTTGAAGGCGTGGGCGTGGATGGCGCATACCTGCCTTTCCATAAAGCTAACCAGTTCCTGGGGATGGATCCGCTGCCGACCTTTATCGTCAACGACGTGATTAAAATGCCGGACGTCCCACGTTATATCGCAGAATATCGCAAGCATCTGAGCGAGATTTTTGGTTAACTGGTCATTCAAAATTAGACCCCAGTAATTCGAGTTGCAGCCAACGCAGCTGCAGCTTGAAGTATGCCGGGTATAGAAGGAGTTAACCATGCTTACAGTCATTGCTGAAATCCGTACGCGTCCAGGTCAACACCACCGCCAGGCGGTACTGGAACAGTTCGCTAAAATCGTCCCCACCGTATTGAAAGAAGAGGGTTGCCACGGCTATGCGCCGATGGTCGATCACGCCGCGGGTGTGAGCTTCCAGGCAACAGCCCCTGATTCAATCGTGATGATCGAACTGTGGGAAAGCGTGGCGCATCTTGAAGCGCATCTGCAGACCCCACACATGAAAGCCTGGAGCGAAGCCGTTAAAGGCGAAGTGCTGGAAACGAATATTCGTATTCTGGAATCAGGTCTTTAAGTGTGTCTTAATGCCGGATGACGGCGTAAAGCCGAATCCGGCCAACTCCTGATGGTATGCGCAATGAGTGCAGTACCATCAGGCAACATGAACTATCGCTTAAAGCAGCCACACTGAAGTCCCCTCGCAACTGACATACCAAATCTGTCATCAAATATATCCTGAAAAACTTTCCGGCAGGATAGTTCGCATAACCCAGCAGAATAAACATCCATATTTAATTCACGAATAAAATATTTCTATAGCATAAATACCGCTACCGATGATTCAATCGGACATTATGTCCAGTTGTACGTTTTTTATGTGATTTAAGCCGCATTCAATTCTTAACTTTTATCTGTATCATTTAAATACGAATTAACGCACAGGTGTAATTACAGACATTGCCTCTGAGATCCTGGAAAAAATCTCGCGTGCCAAAATGCTTTAGAAATTATATATAATCAGCCACAGCCAGGCATGTAATTATTAATTCAGATAACGGAATTTACTCTGGATATTAAAAATAAAAACCCACAAATTATTTATTATTAAGCGTTGCATCTACTGTTTCTAACGAGGATTTAAACAATGGCCCATCGCTATAGGCAACTGCGTCAAGACTTTATCCTTTCGGAAATCAAAAAAAATAAAAGTGTAAAAGTTACGACGCTAGCAAAAACATTATGCGTAGCCGAAAGAACAATTCGTCGTGACATTCAGGATTTGAAACACACAGGGTTGATACAACCTCAATATGGCGGCGCTGTGCTTTGCAGTATTAACGATGCGTTTCCGTATGAAGAAAATAAACTTTATTTACATACCAATATGGATATTAACATGTTTAGTTTTAAGCAAGCCAGTACCAAAAAAAATGGACGTGTATTTATTTTGGGATCATTCAATACCGATTTAGTCTATCGCTTACAACATTTCCCGGATTCTGGAGAAACCATACGTGCACTAAGTTCTTGCTGCCTTCCTGGTGGAAAAGGGAGCAACCAGGCCGTCGCAGCTTGCATGGCCGGAGCACATACACATTTTGCTGCAAAAGTGGGTGAAGATGAATTTGCGGCAAAAGCACAACAATTCCTGGACAACGTAGGGCTTGAATCACTCACGCTGTTTAGCCATCCCTCCATTCCAACCGGCAGCGCTGTCGTCATGATTTCTGAAGATGCGGGAGATAATGCAATTGTGATTAATCCCGGCGCAAACCAGACGCTCAGCACCGACGAGGTAATGACTTGTTATGACGCTATCGGTAAATCTGATGTTTTTCTCACCCAGATGGAAAACAACCCTGATGCTACCGCAATGGCGCTCAAATTTGCTCATACATGCGGTATCACTACGATCCTGAACCCAGCGCCATGGCGTGAAAGTGCGCGGAACCTGTTGTCATGGGCAACCATTGTCACGCCAAATTTGACAGAGGCTGAATCAATTGTTGGTTCGCCTGTTCGTACAGAAGATGACATTCGCCGCGCCGCAGAAGCAATTCATCACACGGGACCGCAACTTGTCATCATCACATTAGGGAATAGAGGTTGCTGGCTCTTTGACGGCCTACAACATCGCTCATTTCCAGCCTTTCCGGCGGTGAATATCGATACCGCAGGTGCTGGTGATGCTTTTAATGGCGCTCTGGCAGCACAGTTAGCCAGCGGAGCAAACATCACCAGCGCACTGATTTATGCCGGCGCTTTTGCCTCTCTGGCCGTTGAACGTCAGGGGGCATCCAATATGCCGGAACATAACGTGGTTATCAAACGCCTTAATTCACTCACAAACTCTCATTCCGCCTAACCATCCCGGTATAAGGAATATAAAGAATGAAAAAAATAATTTCAGCACTCATTATTGCATTAATTTCTCTACCAGCCATAGCAGAACAAAAATATGGCTGGGGAAATATTCATTTTGATTATCAGTCATGGGATGCTGGCGTTAAAGATTTAGAATATGAACAAGCATTGATCGGCATTGAAGGTGGCATAGGTTTTGATTGGGGGGAAATGTATGGCTTTTACGATTTTGAAAACATATTAGAGGAAGAAGGGAGCCAGGGGCAAACGGCCAATGGCGAGATTCATACCTATTTATGGGACACAGGAGCCAGCATTTTCACCAAGGTCTATAACTCGCAAAGTCCCGACTTTAAAGAAACGAACCAATTTATAGGTCTTGGTTATACAAATTTGAAAGGTGATGGATGGTGGTTTAAACCGTGGATCGCCAGGCAATATATTACTGCACATAATAACTTTGGCCCTGCTTATGATATTAACGGTCTCAACGGTTTTACCATCGGCTGGAATGCCGGGTATGCTTTCCAGCTATTTAACCAGGATTTTTTATTCTCTAACTGGAATGAAATTGAGCTGGATCGTAATGACGACTACTCTGCAAATAACTACGGCAGCGAAGGTCTCAATGGCGGACTTAATCTGACGTGGAAAATTACCAATCATATCTCCACCACTTTTATGTACCGCTATTTCTATAACAAACTCGGCGCCGACGGATACGGAGATATTCTGATCTATCGCCTGGCTTATGATTTCTAACCCATGGAATGAATTGCTATGTTAACCGCACAATGGCCAGCGTTAACGCTGGAAAAAAGAATATCGCTGATGTCAATTCCGGAGGGTGGACGCGTCCCGGTCGTCATCGATAGCGATACTTATAATGAAATCGACGATCAGATTGCTATCGCCTGGGCTTACCTTCACCCGGAACGCATCGATCTGCAGGCCGTTTACGCCGCCCCGTTTACTAACCATTTTTTTGGCGAGGGCAATTCACACACTGACGTCAACGATCCCGCCACGGGCATGACGCTTAGCTTTGAAGAGATCCACCGGGTCTTTGAAAAGCTCCCGGCGTGTCAGGCTCTGCCTGAAATTTTCAAAGGCGCAACGCGCTATCTGACCGGCAGCGATATGCCGGAATGTTCACCCGCAGTAGCGGATTTGATTTCCCGTGCCCGTTCGGCAACGCAGACGCTTCAGGTTCTGAGCATCGGCGCGCCGACCAATATTGCCAATGCGCTGCTGCTCGCCCCCGATATTATTGAAAAAATTCATCTGATTTGGCTCGGCGGCAATAGTCACGACTGGAAGGATAATCAGGAATTCAATTTGATGCAGGATATCGCCGCCAGCCGCGTGCTGTTTGACAGCGGTGTGGCGCTGACGCAAGTCCCCTGCTTCGGCGTGGCGAACTGCATGGCGACCTCCGTTCCGGAAATGCAGTTTTATTTTGCCAACACTAGCCGGATTGGCCGCTATTTTGCGGAGATAGCCCCGCGCTGCCCGTGGATTGGCTTCGCGTCCCGTAAGGTTATCTGGGACATCACCACCGTCGGGTTCGTGCTGAACACAGGCTGGTACACCTGCCAGTACCAGCCCGCGCCGCTGATTAATGACAACCTGAACTGGAGCTTCGACAACCGCCGTCATCTGATTCGGGTGGTGAAGTTCATTGAGCGGGACAATCTGTTTAAAGATCTGTTTCGCAAGATTATCGACGCGGACAAGGAGCGATGATGCAAATTCTCATTCTGTGTCTTGGTATCGTGGTGCTGCTGACAATCGCACTGCTCTTTTCCACCAACCGACGAGCGATTAATCTGCGAACCGTGGGCGGTGCGTTCGCCATTCAGGCCGGGCTGGCTGCGTTTATTTTGTATGTCCCGGCCGGGGAAAAAATCCTGCTGGCGATTTCTAACAGCCTGTCTGGCGTGCTCACCTACTCTTCCGAGGGGATCAATTTTCTGTTTGGCGATCTGGGCCGCTTTAAAATGGGCTTTCTGTTCGCCTTCCATGTCCTGCCGATCATTATCTTTATGTCAGCGCTGTTCTCGGTGCTCTACTACCTGGGCATTATGCAGTGGGTGATCCGCCTAATCGGCACCGGTATCCATAAGCTGCTGAAAACCAGCCCGGCGGAGTCGATGGCGGCAACAGCCAATATTTTTGCCGGTAACACGGATGTGTTTGTGCTGATGCGACCGTATGCGCCGAAAATGACCCGCTCTGAGCTGTTCGCCCTGATGTGCGGCGGCGTGGCGTCGATTGCCGGATCGGTGCTGGTCGGTTACGCCAGTATGGGAATTGAAATTCGCTACCTGGTGGCCGCGTCGTTTATGTCCGCCCCTGGCGGGCTGCTGATGGCGAAGATCCTCTACCCGGAGACCGAAGCAGAGAATATTGCCGACGTTTCCGGCGCAATGGCTACCGGAGAAGAAAAACCGATTAACATCGTCGAAGCGGCCACCAATGGGGCCAGCCAGGGACTGAAGCTGGCGGTCAATGTAGGGGCGATGCTGCTGGCGTTGATTGCGCTGATCGCCATGGTTAACGGGCTGCTTGGCTGGGCGTTCGGCCTGTTTGGCATGGAGAACGTCACCCTGCAGCTGATCTTCAGCTACCTGTTCGCTCCTGTCGCCTGGCTACTGGGCGTGCCTTCGTCTGAGATCCTGCAGGTGGGTAATCTGCTTGGGCAGAAGCTGGTGCTCAATGAGTTTGTCGCGTACACCAGCTTTATCCCGCTGAAAGCCAGCCTGTCCGACTATTCACAAATTATTGTCATTATGGCGCTGGCGGGGTTCGCTAATCTCTCTGCCCCTGCGGCGCTAATCGGCGTGCTGGGCGGAATTGTACCTGCACAAAAAAGCTTTATCGCCAAAATGGGGGTTAAGGTGATCCTCGCCGGTACGCTGTCGAATCTGATGAGCGCCGCGTTGACCGGGCTGTTTTTCCTGATTGCTCAGTAAAAAAACGGGGGGAATCGTCTTCCCCCCGCTTTCAGTAACCATACACCTTCGCGAAAATTACCCTTCGAGATCTGCCAGGTCGCCTTTCTCTTGCAGCCAGTTGCGGCGGTCTTCAGAACGCTTCTTAGCCAGCAGCATATCCATCATCGCGTTAGTACGCTGATCGTCTTCGTCATCAATGATGAGCTGCACCAGACGACGGGTGTTCGGATCCAGCGTGGTTTCGCGCAACTGCATCGGGTTCATTTCGCCCAGACCTTTAAAGCGCTGCACGTTCGGCTTGCCTTTCTTGCGCTTCAGTTGCTCCAGAACACCGGCTTTTTCTTCTTCCGTCAGTGCGTAATAGACCTCTTTGCCAAGATCGATACGGTATAACGGCGGCAGCGCAACGTAGACGTGTCCATGCTTCACCAGCGTACGGAAGTGTTTCACAAACAGCGCACACAGCAAGGTGGCAATGTGCAAACCATCGGAGTCCGCATCCGCGAGGATACAGATCTTGCCGTAACGCAGTTGGCTTAAATCATCGCTATCGGGATCAATACCGATCGCCACGGAAATATCATGAACCTCCTGCGAAGCGAGAACCTCATCAGAGGAGACTTCCCAGGTGTTAAGGATCTTACCTTTCAGCGGCATGATCGCCTGATACTCACGATCGCGCGCCTGTTTTGCGGAACCGCCCGCCGAGTCCCCTTCCACCAGAAACAGTTCGGTACGGTTAAGATCCTGCGCGGTACAGTCCGCCAGTTTCCCCGGCAGCGCCGGACCACTGGTCAGTTTTTTACGCACCACTTTCTTCGCGGCGCGCAAACGGCGCTGAGCGCTGGAAATCGCCATTTCCGCCAGCAGTTCCGCTGCCTGCACGTTCTGGTTCAGCCACAGGCTAAAGGCATCTTTCACCACGCCAGAAACAAAGGCCGCGCACTGACGCGAAGAGAGACGCTCTTTGGTCTGACCGGCAAATTGCGGGTCCTGCATCTTCACGGAGAGCACGTATGCGCAGCGATCCCAGATATCCTCCGCAGACAGCTTCACGCCGCGCGGTAAAATATTGCGGTATTCACAGAATTCGCGCATGGCATCCAGCAGCCCCTGGCGTAAGCCGTTGACGTGGGTACCGCCCTGCATGGTCGGTATCAGGTTAACGTAGCTTTCGGTCAGCAACTCGCCGCCTTCCGGCAGCCATAGCAGCGCCCAGTCGATGGCTTCCGTTTCACCTTCAAAATTGCCGATAAACGGTTTTTCAGGAAGCGTGGGCAGGCCGTTAACGGCTTCGGCCAGATAGTCATTCAGACCATCCTGATAACACCAGCGCTGTTCGGTATTGTTAACGTCATCTTTAAAGGTGATTTCAACACCCGGACACAGAACCGCTTTAGCTTTCAACACATGCGTTAAACGAGACACGGAAAAACGCGGGCTGTCGAAAAAGCTTTCATCAGGCCAGAAGTGGACGCTGGTCCCGGTGTTGCGTTTACCGCAGGTGCCGGAAACGTGCAAATCCTCGACCTTTTCACCGTGCTCAAAGGCGATACTGTGGATCTGGCCGTCGCGGCGAACGGCAACTTCAACACGCTTTGACAGGGCGTTTACCACGGAAATTCCCACGCCGTGCAAGCCGCCGGAGAACTGGTAGTTTTTATTAGAAAATTTACCGCCTGCGTGCAACCGACAAAGGATCAGCTCAATGGCCGGAACGCCCTCTTCCGGATGGATGTCGACGGGCATGCCGCGACCGTCATCAATAACTTCCAGTGACTGATCGGCATGAAGGATTACCTCGACACGTTTCGCGTGCCCGGCAAGCGCTTCATCCACACTGTTATCAATAACTTCCTGACCCATATGGTTAGGGCGTGTGGTATCTGTGTACATCCCCGGGCGGCGGCGAACCGGCTCAAGCCCAGTGAGTACCTCAATGGCATCAGCGTTATAAGTTTGCGTCATGGTTTAAATTAGCAATTCGAGTTGATCGTCAAAAACTGTGCAGTCCAAGGAAATCGACAATCGGGTTGAAATAATCTTCGAAGCCTGTGAATGCGTGGTTTCCGCCCTCAATCACTGTCTGACGGCAGGAGGCGTAATTCGCCACCGCCTGGCGGTAGTCCAACACTTCATCCCCCGTTTGTTGCAGCAGCCAAATCAAATCCGGTGCTTCGAGCGGGTCAATCTGCATGACTTTAAGATCGTAAATATGGCGTGACTCTAGCACATATTGCTGCCCCGTGTAGGGGTTCTCGTTCTGACCCAGGTAGTCGACCAGCAGTTCAAAGGGTTTTACTGCGGGGTTCACCACCACGGCTGGCAACATGAAACATTGCGATAACCAGGTGGCGTAATATCCGCCAAGCGAGGAACCGACGATGCCCAGCGATTCTCCGCCATGTTCAAGCACAATCGATTCCAGAAGCTCTGCCGCATCGGCAGGATACGGCGGTAATTGCGGCACCACCATCTCAACATGAGGATGGTGCTCCGCCAGCCAGCCTTTGAGCAGGCAAGCCTTTGCCGAGCGGGGAGAACTATTAAATCCGTGGAGATAAAGAAGCGTAGACATCAGTAGCCTTCTGAAGCGGTATCAGGTCGGAACTGTGTCCCCTGCAGACGACAGACTTCCGTTTTCAGCGTACCGTCGGCAAATAACTCCAGCGTACGCCAGCCCGGACCAATCGTGTCCAGCGTGAAATTCGCGCAATGCGGCTTAAACTGAACGCATGTCGACGGGGTCGCCATCAGACGACGGCCGTTCCAGTCCAGATCCTGCTCCTGATGAATATGCCCGCACAACAAATACTTAACGCGAGGATAGTTCACCAGTATGTTGTCCAGTTCCGCGGCGTTGCGCAGACTGTGCTGGTCAAGCCAGCTACATCCCGCAGGCAGCGGGTGGTGATGCAGAAGCAACAGCGTATTTCGCTCCGGCGCATCGGCAAGTTTACGCTCCAGCCATTCAAGCTGGAACTCACTTAACTCGCCGTGGGGAACGCCAAAAACCTGACTGTCCAGCAACAAAATTTGCCACTGTTCGCCAATCCAGACGCGTTTGGCCGGGGAGATCCCCGCATCCTGTAACGCGCTGTACATCGCGGGTTGAAAATCGTGGTTGCCAGGCAACCAAACGCAAGGCGCACGAAAGCTTGCGATGCCTTCAGCAAAATGCTGATAGGCCGCAGAACTTTGATCCTGAGCCAAATCGCCCGTTGCCACGATCAGATCGAACGCGATCTGCTGCGCATGGATCGCATCCAGTACGGCCTGGTAGCTTTCCCAGGTATTCACGCCCAGTAGTGTTTCGTGCTTTGCGGCAAACAGGTGAGTGTCTGTAATTTGTAAAATCCTGACTCTGGCCTCACCAGCCAAAGGAAGGGTTAACAGGCTTTCCAAATGGTGTCCTTAGGTTTCACGACGCTAGTAAACCGGAATCGCCATCGCTCCATGTGCTAAACAGTACCTTAACCAATCAGCTAAAAACTGATTAATTTGATGCTTTTCGTCGCGTTGATGCAACTTTTTATTTGGATAATCATACCGCGCTTTGAAGCGAAAGATCTGCTGACTTGAACACACTTCAGCCACCATCGCATCATGATACAGGCGCACCGTCAGCGACGGCAGGCTCCAGTAGGTGATGGCAGGCGCGGTCTGCTCAATCGCCACCAGGGTAGTGTATCGGGTCGATTCCACAATCGTTAACCGATATTGTGCGTTTGCCACCTGATAGCTCACTGTTTCGCCGGGTGCGTCATTACGCGGCAACAGGCGGCGCAATTGCGAAAAGTTGGTTTCGCACAGGCGCATCATCTCAGGAAAGTCAGGTGTGTAACGCTTCATTTTTTCCACTCGTTTATTAACTCTTGATAGTGCAGTTGCAGCCATTGCAAAGCGATGACAGACGCCGCGTTGTCGATTTTCCCCTCTTCCACCCACTGGTACGCCTGCTCCCGACTTACCACATGAACACGAATATCTTCGTTTTCATCCGCCAGACCGTGAATCCCGCTTGCGGTCGTGGCGTCCACTTCGCCCACTAAAATTGACAGGCGCTCACTGGTGCCGCCAGGGCTTGCCAGATAACTCATCACCGTCTTCGTCCGTTTGACGTCAAGACCAGCCTCTTCCATCGCCTCGCGGCGGGCGACATCTTCTGCGGTTTCGCCCTCTTCGATCATCCCGGCGACCATCTCCAGCAACCACGGGCTCTCACTCGTGTCATACGCCGCGATACGGATCTGTTCCACCAGCACAACTTCGTCACGCTCAGGGTCAAAGGGTAGCAAGACTGCGGCGTGCCCGCGCTCAAAAATTTCACGCTGAACCTCACCACTCATTTCTCCATTGAATAAACGATGGCGAAAGCGATAAAGGTCCAATGAAAAAAAACCGCGATAAAGCGTTTCTCGTGCAATAATTTCTACATCGTTTTTGGAGAAAGTCATCGGCGAGCTGTCTTGTTTATTCATTGTTCTGTCCTGGTTACCAATAGTGATTAGAATGTGAATTTCAAGGCCGTTTGAATACTGTTTCACCTGGCTTGTGATAAATTGGTGCAAATTAACGCCGTATGGCACATAACGCCAACTTTTCGCAGTGGCGGATTCTGCTAGAATCATCAATTATTTTACAATTTGATCAGCGCTAAATACTGCTTCACAACAAGGAATGCAAATGAAGAAATTGCTCCCCATCCTTATCGGCCTGAGCCTGTCGGGGTTCAGCACTTTGAGCCAGGCAGAGAACCTGATGCAAGTTTATCAGCAAGCACGCCTGAGCAACCCGGAATTGCGTAAATCCGCCGCCGATCGCGATGCTGCATTCGAAAAAATTAACGAAGCGCGTAGTCCTTTACTGCCGCAACTGGGTTTAGGTGCCGATTACACCTATAGCAACGGTTACCGTGACTCTAATGGTATCGACTCCAACGCGACCAGCGCCACTTTGCAATTGACTCAGACCCTGTTCGATATGTCGAAATGGCGCGCGCTGACATTGCAGGAAAAATCTGCCGGTATTCAGGACGTCACCTTTCAGACAGACCAGCAAACGCTGATCCTGAACACCGCAACAGCCTACTTCAATGTGCTGAGCGCCATTGACGCGCTCTCCTTTACCGAAGCGCAGAAACAGGCGATTTATCGTCAGTTGGATCAAACCACTCAACGTTTTAACGTGGGTCTGGTTGCGATCACTGACGTTCAGAACGCCCGTTCACAATACGATACCGTGTTAGCGGACGAAGTGACCGCACGTAACAACCTCGATAATGCAGTTGAAACGTTGCGCCAGGTCACCGGCAATTACTACCCGGAACTGGCATCCCTGAATGTTGATGGTTTTAAAACCAACAAACCGCAGGCCGTGAATGCACTGCTGAAAGAAGCAGAAAACCGTAACCTGGCGCTGTTGCAAGCCCGCCTGACCCAGGATCTGGCGCGTGAGCAAATCCGTCTGGCGCAGGACGGTCACTTGCCAACGCTGGATTTAAACGCATCAACAGGGATCTCCGATACCTCGTATAGCGGGTCGAAAACCAACACGTCTCAGTATGACGACAACAACCAGGGCCAGAACAAAATTGGCCTGAGCTTCTCTTTGCCGTTGTATCAGGGCGGACAGGTTAATTCTCAGGTGAAACAAGCGCAGTACAACTTTGTTGGCGCGAGTGAACAACTGGAAAGCGCACACCGCAGCGTCGTGCAGACCGTGCGTTCCTCCTTCAACAACATCAATGCGTCTATCAGCAGCATTAACGCGTATAAACAAGCCGTTATCTCTGCACAAAGTTCATTGGATGCCATGGAAGCCGGTTATTCCGTCGGTACGCGTACCATCGTGGATGTGTTGGATGCCACCACTACGCTGTACAACGCGAAGCAACAGCTTTCCAGCGCTCGCTATAACTACCTGATTAATCAGCTGAACATCAAAGCTGCACTCGGTACGCTGAACGAACAGGACCTGGTTGCTCTGAACAACACGCTGGGCAAACCGATTTCCACTACGCCAGATATCGTGGCGCCGGAAAATGCACAGCAGGACGCCAGCGCTGACGGTTATCCAGCCGACAACGCTGCCCCGGAAACGCAGCCTGCGTCAGTACAACCGACCAGCAGCAACGGCAACAACCCATTCCGTAACTGATGAAATTGCCGATGGCGCTCTGCTTACCGGGCCTACAAACGCGTAGGTCCGGGAAGCGCAGCGCCAGCTGGCGCTAATTTGCTGGTCGAACGTAAGACAACGTAAAGATCCCGCGATTTCCCCGCATTCTCGCCTCTTCTCGCTTCATTTTCGACCAGCCATCCTCTATCCTGAGCATTATTTGCCATATTCACTACTGGGTCCTGGAAGACGAAAATGAAACGGACAAAATCCATACATCACGCCTCGTTCCGCAAAAGCTGGAGCGCTCGCCATTTAACGCCGGTCGCACTGGCGGTCACTGCTGTCTTTATGCTGGCAGGCTGTGAACAAACCGATGAAACGGTTTCGCTTTATCAAAATGCGGACGACTGTTCTGCAGCTAACCCAGGTAAAAGCGCGGAATGTACAACGGCATTCAACAATGCCGTGAAAGAAGCAGAACGTACCGCGCCAAAATATGCCACGCGTGAAGATTGCATCGCCGAATTTGGCGAAGGCCAGTGTCAGCAAACGCCTGCCCAGGCAGGAGTGGCACCAGAGAATCAGGCACAGGCGCAACAATCCAGCGGCAGCTTCTGGATGCCGTTGATGGCCGGTTACATGATGGGCCGCATGATGGGCGGTGGCGCAGGCTTTGCGCAGCAACCGCTGTTTAGCTCGAAAAACCCGGCCAGCCCTGCTTACGGTAAATACACCGATGCCGGCGGCAAGAACTACGGTGCCGCACAGCCAGGCCGCACCATGACCGTACCGAAGACGGCGATGGCGCCTAAACCGGCAACCACATCAACCGTGACGCGCGGTGGTTTTGGTGAATCTGTTGCGAAGCAAAGCACGATGCAGCGTAGCGCCAGCGGCACCACAACTCGCTCGATGGGTGGCTGATACTCATGGAAAGAGTCAGTATTACTGAGCGTCCGGACTGGCGCGACAAAGCCACAGAATACGGTTTTAATTTTCACACCATGTACGGCGAGCCCTACTGGTGTGAGGATGCGTATTACAAGCTGACGCTCGCCCAGGTTGAGAAACTGGAAGAGGTCACCGCGGAACTGCACCAGATGTGCCTCAAGGTGGTTGAGAAGGTCATCGCCAGCGATGAGCTCATGACGAAGTTTCGTATTCCGAAGCATACCTGGGGATTTGTTCGCCAGTCATGGCAGACGAGTCAGCCTTCGCTCTATTCCCGCCTTGATCTGGCGTGGGACGGCACCGGTGAACCCAAACTGCTGGAGAACAACGCCGATACACCGACCTCGCTGTATGAAGCGGCATTTTTCCAGTGGATCTGGCTGGAAGACCAGCTCAATGCAGGTAACTTACCGGAAGGTAGCGATCAGTTTAATAGCCTGCAAGAGAAGCTGATCGAGCGTTTTGCAGAGCTTCGTGAGCAGTACGGTTTTCAACTGCTGCATCTAACCTGCTGCCGCGATACGGTTGAAGATCGCGGTACGATTCAATACCTGCAGGATTGTGCGGCTGAAGCC
Organism: Citrobacter sp. R56; assembly: GCF_016811995.1. Classification (GTDB taxonomy): domain Bacteria; phylum Pseudomonadota; class Gammaproteobacteria; order Enterobacterales; family Enterobacteriaceae; genus Citrobacter_D; species Citrobacter_D enshiensis. The sequence continues at coordinate 647,690 of NZ_CP069159.1, read as the reverse complement.
GAAATCGCCACTGAATTCCTCCACATCGAAGATATCGGTCTCGGTGAAAAAGGTCAGTTCACGGACTTACAGGATCAGGTTATTGCCAACCTGTTCAAGCTCTATCCGTGGGAGTTTATGCTGCGCGAGATGTTCTCCACCAAACTGGAAGATGCTGGCGTGCGCTGGCTGGAACCGGCGTGGAAAAGTATCATCTCCAACAAAGCACTGTTACCGTTGCTGTGGGAAATGTTCCCGAACCATCCGAACCTGCTGCCTGCGTATTTCGCCGAAGATGACCATCCGCAGATGGAAAAATTCGTCGTGAAGCCCATCTTCTCGCGTGAAGGCGCCAACGTCTCGATCATTGAGAACGGTAAAACGATCGAAGCGGCGGAAGGCCCGTACGGCGAAGAAGGTATGATCGTGCAACAGTTTTATCAGTTGCCGAAATTTGGCGACAGCTACATGTTGATCGGCAGTTGGTTGATTAACGATCAACCTGCCGGGATCGGCATTCGCGAAGACAGAGCATTGATCACTCAGGATCTTTCCCGTTTCTACCCACATATTTTCGTTGAGTAATACGTTGTGCCGGGTGGCGGCTTCGCCTTACCCGGCCTACGGCGCAAACGCCAGGCCCGATAAGCGTAGCGCCATCGGGCATTAATCACCCCACCTGTACCGACAACATACTCAGACTGCCCATCTCGATACCGTCCACCGGTATTGATACTGGCTCTTTGCCATCCCACGCACCTAACACATACAACAGTGGCAGGTAGTGGTCCGGCGTTGGATTCGACAACGAACCCCCTTCATGCTCGAGATAGTTGACCAGCGGATGTTGCTCAACGGGTCCCTGCCACGTCAGATTCGCCTTCACATAGTCATTGAATGATGTCGCCCACGGATACGGTGTATTCTCGCCGTGCCAGCGCGCCGTGCGCAGGTTATGCACCACGTTACCACTGGCGACCAGCATAATGCCTTCATCGCGCAGGGCCGCCAGTTTACGCCCCATTTCGAGGTGCCAGGCGGCGGGTTTTGTGCTGTCGATGCTTAACTGCACCATCGGGATATCCGCGTCGGGATACATCTTGATCAGCACTCCCCAGGAGCCATGGTCAAAGCCCCAGGCCTCTTTATCGAGCGTAACAGGTACAGGTGACAGCAGCTCCACCAGACGTTGCGCCAGCTCTGGCGAACCGGGCGCAGGGTAGTGGGTATCGTAAAGCGCCTGTGGAAAACCGCCAAAATCGTGAATGGTTTTTGGGGCTTCCATTGCCGTCACGCCGGTTCCGCGGGTGAACCAGTGAGCTGATACCACCACAATCGCTTTCGGACGCGGTAATTCCTCCCCCAGTTGCCGCCAGGCGCGGGTATAGACGTTATCTTCCAGAACATTCATTGGACTGCCATGACCCAAAAACAATGCTGGCATACGCGTTGAAGACATGATGATATCCTTACTCAGGGAGGTCATTTTGATATCCTCACAATACGCTTTTTCGGTAGTTGAAGAACTCAGATAACCATGATGAAGATCATCAGTTATTTTGAAGGTCAGGTCCGGACAGCAGAATCATAAGGAGTTGTCGATGTCAGTACCTTTAATTCTGACCTTATTGGCGGGTGCCGCCACTTTTATTGGCGCCTTTCTTGGCGTGCTGGGACAAAAACCCTCTAATCGCGTGCTGGCGTTTTCGCTGGGATTCGCGGCAGGCATCATGCTGCTTATCTCGCTGATGGAAATGCTGCCAGCAGCGCTGGCTGCAGAAGGTATGTCCCCCCTCTTAGGCTACGGCATGTTTATTACCGGACTGCTGGGTTATTTCGGGCTGGATCGCCTGCTTCCTCACGCCCACCCGCAAGATTTAGTACAGAAAACAACGCGGCCGCTGCCTGGCTCCATTAAACGCACCGCCATCTTATTGACGCTGGGCATCAGTCTGCACAACTTTCCGGAAGGGATCGCGACGTTTGTTACTGCCAGCAGTAATCTTGAACTGGGCTTCGGTATTGCTCTGGCGGTCGCCTTACACAATATTCCCGAAGGTTTAGCGGTTGCCGGGCCGGTTTATGCCGCAACAGGTTCTAAACGCACGGCTATTTTCTGGGCAGGAATTTCCGGTATGGCGGAAATTCTCGGCGGCATATTAGCCTGGTTAATTCTGGGCAGTTTGATTTCGCCTGTCGTAATGGCGTCGATTATGGCTGCGGTAGCGGGAATAATGGTGGCATTATCCGTAGATGAATTAATGCCTCTGGCAAAAGAGATCGACCCTAATAATAACCCCAGCTACGGCGTTCTGTGTGGGATGTCGGTGATGGGACTCAGCCTTGTGATACTTCAATCGATGGGAATCGGGTAACGCAACCACAGATGTTGTCCTCATCATTCAGGACAACATCATGCTTTCCCATCAAGAAAATATGAGAATAAAAGTTATTCCCGATCCCTGGCCACACGACCATCTTCACCAGTGCGGCGAAATAGCGTGTTGCGAGCCTCAAGTAGCGCGTCCCTGTCTTGCCTGAACGCTCTGCAATAACGTTTCATATGGCAAAAATAACCTACAACGACAAGAACAATTAATACAATCCAATACCAGGCGATAAACATCCTTTTACCCTTAAAATTTAACATTGCCAAACATTTAACGTTAAAATTTTACATACCTATCTTTAGGTATATTCATATACTGGCACAGTATGAAATTGAGAATATGATTTTGATCATAGAGAAAAAGATTGGCCTTTTATTAAAGGCCAGACCGTCTGCAAAATTAACGTCTGTGGGATAAACGGTGTATTTTTTCGAACCAATAAAAACAAGAAACCGAAGTCAGTAAACTGGCTTCGGTTTCTTTCTTCACGTATTACCACCCGACGGGTGGCACGCCAGTCAGCTGGCCTTACGCGCGTGCGCCTGGCGATAAGCCACCAAATCTTCAATGGTGACGACGGCCATATTGTGTTCACCTGCAAACTTGATGCACTCCGGCGCGCGAGCCATTGTGCCGTCATCGTTGGTCAGTTCACACAGAACGCCTGCTGGTTTAAAACCCGCCAGCGTCACCAGATCGATGGTCGCTTCCGTATGACCGCCGCGAGTCAACACCCCACCAGCCTGAGCGCGCAACGGGAAAACGTGCCCCGGACGGTTGAGGTCAGAAGGTTTAGCACCGTCGGCAATGGCAGCACGCACAGTGGTAATGCGGTCGGCCGCAGAAACACCGGTGGTCACGCCTTCAGCGGCTTCAATCGTCACCGTAAAGCCCGTGCCGTAAGCGCTGGTGTTATTTTCCACCATCATAGGCAGTTCGAGCTGCTTGCGGCGATCTTCCGTGATGCACAGGCAAACGATGCCGCTACCGTGACGGATGGTCAATGCCATCTGCTCAACGGTCATCGTTTCGGCAGGGAAAATCATATCGCCTTCGTTTTCACGATCTTCGTCGTCAAGCACCATCACTCCGCGTCCTTCGCGCAGCGCGGACAGAGCGTGTTCGACACGGTCAAAAGGCGTACCAAAAGAGGAAAGTAGCGTCTGATTCATGGTAAAAAAACCTCACTAAAATTATGGTTACCAGAATCAGGGCAGTCTTAGGAGTACCGCAATGCGGCAAAAAAATAACGTGAGCGGGTCCATGCCCGGCTGGATCGTTACTCTCTCCCATCCGGACTCTAACCGTCGGCTCCGGAATTACACCGGATCTGCTGACCTTTGAGTTTGCACCCAAAGCGCTCGCGGGCTTTCAACATAGGTTGATTTACCGCCGGTGGGGAATTTCGCCCCGCCCTGAGAATAAGCGAGATAACTATAACGCTATTGATTACCTTCATCAACGCCTTTACTCAGCCACAGGTCACACAATTCTGGTTTATGCCTCACGCAGATCGCACTACAATGTGCCTCAACACTTACCAGTTCAGGGAAACCACAATGATTGACCCGAAAAAAATTGAGCAAATCGCTCGCCAGGTTCACGAGTCGATGCCGAAAGGGATCCGGGAGTTCGGGGAAGACGTCGAGAAGAAAATTCGTCAAACGCTGCAATCACAGCTGACGCGTCTCGATCTGGTGAGCCGCGAAGAGTTCGATGTGCAAACTCAGGTGTTACTGCGTACCCGTGAAAAGCTGGCACTGCTTGAGCAGCGCCTCAGTGAACTGGAAACGCGCCAGTCGCCTGCCGACGTCAAACCTGCGCCCGCCATCCCGCCGGTGGATACACAAGAGTAAAAAAAGAAACGGGCCAATGGGCCCGTTTCTTTTTTCAGTGTTCGAGTTCTAATTGTTTTGCTCGTGTCGCCTGTTGGCAGTAAAGCGCGTAGCGCTTGCAGAACCAGCTCCGGTGCTCCTCATCCATGTTTCCGGTGACGGCGTGGATATCGACAGGGCGACCTTCAGCCTGCATTCTGGCAAAGCTACGGGCCAGAAAATCGAAGTTGTTCAACGAATACACATTCTTGTTGTTCATGAGCATACCCTCCAGTTAACGAATTTCTGATAAGGCCATATGCTTTTTCTGATTCCAGTATTCGCTTCTGGGCGCAAAGTATTTGTACATTATGTGCGCAAATTACCTGCAGGAAGTCACACTTTTCCAGGAAATGTAAAGAGATGGGAGTAAATGATAACGGAATGCTTATCAGACCTGCATCGCGCAGAGGCTCACAGGCCTGATAAGGTGTGTACAGCGCCGCCTAACTTACTGGCGGATCAATCACTTGTCGCTGTCTTTCTGGATTTTTTTGATGATGTTGGTCGTTGAACAACCGTCTTCGAAGTTCAGCACCAACACTTCGCCGCCGTTGGCCCATACCTCTTCACTGCCCGCAATCTCTTCCGGCTTGTAGTCGCCGCCTTTCACCAGCAGATCCGGCAGTACGCCTGCAATCAGACGCTGTGGGGTATCTTCTTCAAAAGAGACCACCCAGTCGACGGCTTCCAGCGCGCCCAATACGATCATGCGTTGTTCGAGCGGATTGACGGGACGCGTTTCGCCTTTCAGACGTTTAGTGGACGCATCGCTGTTGACTGCCACAATCAGGCGGTCGCCCAGTTTGCGCGCATTCGCCAGATAAGAAACGTGTCCGGCATGCAGGATATCGAAGACACCGTTGGTCATCACCACTTTCTCACCGCGCTTACGCGCGCTGGCAACGGCCTGCTTCAACTCATTTTCAGTCATCACGCCAAAGCCCGTATCAGCACGACCGCGTACGGCATTTTCCAGCTCGATGGGCGAAACGGTGGATGTCCCCAGCTTACCGACGACCACACCTGCCGCCGCGTTGGCGAAGTAACAGGCTTCTTCCAGCGATTTTCCTGCCGCCAGCGTCGCCGCCAGCACGCCAATCACCGTATCACCCGCACCGGTGACGTCATACACTTCCTGCGCCTGGGTCGGCATATGCAGCGGTGCTTTGCCCGGCTGCAGCAACGTCATCCCTTGTTCAGAACGCGTCACCAGCAGCGCGGAGAGATCGAAATCTGCAATCACTTTCATGCCGCGAGTGACAAGCTCTTCTTCGTTTTTACACTTACCTGCCACCGCTTCAAATTCTGACAAATTTGGGGTCAGCAACGTAGCGCCACGGTAGCGTTCAAAATCGGTGCCTTTCGGGTCGATCAATACCGGTACGCCCGCTTTGCGCGCCAGCGCGATCATCTGCTGAACGCTGGCCAGCGCGCCTTTCGCATAATCAGAGAGTACCAGCGCGCCAATCGAGCCCAGCGCCTGACTAATGCGATCATGCAGCGGTTGTGGATCGACACCCTCAAAGCCTTCTTCAAAGTCCAGGCGAATTAGTTGCTGGTTGCGTGAAAGTACACGCAATTTGGTGATGGTGGGATGTGTCGGGACAGAAACAAAGTCGCATTTCACATTCACAGCCGCCAGCGTTTTGCTGAGCGCACGCGCGGCATCATCAATGCCGGTCAATCCGACCAGACGTGAATTGGCCCCCAGGGACGCAATGTTCATCGCCACGTTAGCCGCGCCACCAGGACGTTCCTCAATGGTGTCCACTTTGACAACGGGTACTGGCGCTTCCGGTGAAATACGGCTGGTCGGCCCGTACCAGTAGCGATCCAGCATCACGTCACCAACAACCATGACCCCTGCACGTTCAAACTCTGGCAGCGTTACTTTCATTCCTGTCTCCTGAGAGATTCAAAATTTGCGCGCGATAATAGCACATTTCACTCGGCAACCAGCCACTTCTGCCAGCTAGCCCGTACCTGTTCACGCTCTTTGCTAAAACACGTCTGCGCCACATGCCCCGGCAACTCTTGCAACGCCAGGTGGTGGAGTTCGTCACGCAACGTGGTGTAGGCCAGGGTCAGCGCCTGCGCTTCCTGTTCTTCCATAATGTCGTTTTGCGCCAACAGTTCCAGAATACGCACATTATCCGACCAACGCGTCAGCTTCGGCTTCTCATGCGCGTAGCGCAGCACCAGATATTGCGTAATAAACTCAATGTCGGTGATCCCGCCCTCGTCAGCTTTAATATCAAAGCGGTCGCGATGCTTATTCCCCAGATGCGCGCGCATCTTTTCACGCATTTCACGCACGTCGGTTTGCAGCGTTTTGCCGTCGCGAACGAGAGTCATGATCGTACGGCGCACGGCGTCAAACTGCGCAGTCAGTTGCGGATCGCCATACACCACGCGCGCACGCGCCAGCGCCTGATGTTCCCACGTCCAGGCTTCGTTTTGCTGATAATCGGCGAAGGCTTCGGCTGAGGTAACTAACATTCCCGCCGCGCCGGACGGGCGTAATCGCGCATCCACCTCATACAAAATACCCGAGGAAGTACGGGTGCTGAACAGGTGCATAATCCGCTGCGACAAGCGCAGATAGAACTGCCTGCCGTCAATTTCGCGCTCGCCATCGGTCATCACGTCCATCGGACAGTCGTGAAGGAAAATCAAATCCAGATCGGAACTGTAGCCCAGTTCCCAGCCGCCCAGCTTACCGTAACCGACCACGGCAAAACCTCGCCCCTGACGCTCGCTCAGATGCGTCGGCTGGCCGTAACGCGCCACCATTTGCGTCCATGCCTGTTGCACCACAGCGTCGATGATGGCTTCCGCCAGCCAGGTCAAATGGTCGCTGACTTTCATCACCGGTAACGTGCCTGCAATATCCGCCGCCGCGATGCGCAATAGCTGAGTTTGCTTAAACTGCCGCAACGCCTCCAGTTGCTGCTCTTCGTCATCTTCCGGCACACGCAGCAGATACTGACGCAACTCATCACGGTAAGCGTCCGTCGCGGTCGGCTGATACAGCGTGTTCGGGTCGAGCAGTTCGTCGAGCAACAGTGGGTAGCGCGCCAGTTGGCTGGCGACCATCGGGGAGGCGGCGCAAAGCGAGATCAGATGTTTTAGCGCCCCCGGGAATTCGCTCAGCAATTCGAGGTAGGTGGTGCGGGTCACGATGCTGACCAGCAACGGCGTAATACGCGACAGCGGCACAAAGGCGTCTTCACGGGAACAGACGTCGCTAAGCAGGTGAGGCATCAGATGATCGAGGACCTGACGGCCACGCGGGCCAATGGTGCGTTTATCCAGCTCTTTGCGAAAATCAGCAATCAGCGCCAGCACGCGTCCCCGCCCCTCATCGGTAAGATGGGCCAGAACTGGCGTAGAGTCGTCTTCCTGTAGCGTATCCTGCCACAGTTCGCGCCACTGTTCCGACAATGACTCTTCCTGCGTCTCGGTTTCGTCATCGCCAATCAACTCATTAAACACCCGGCGCACATTCGCCATATGACCGTCCAGCTCATCGGTGAGCTGCGACCAGTCATCCGCATCCATTCCCCACGCCAGACGCGCCCGATTCAGCTCATCCCCCGGCAGTGTCTGCGTTTGCTCATCATTGATGCTTTGCAGCAAATTTTCCAGGCGGCGCAGGAAGAGATAAGCGATGCGCAACTGTTCCGCGTCGTTCTCAGACAGCAGATGCAGCGCGGCAATCGCACTCAACGTGGGTAAAAGGGAACGTGACTGCAGTGAAGGTTCGCGACCACCGCGAATGAGCTGGAACACCTGAACAATAAATTCGATTTCGCGAATACCGCCCGCGCCGAGTTTGATATTGTCTTTCAGACCCCGGCGGCGAACTTCACGGGCAATCATCCCCTTCATGTTTCGCAGAGACTGGATCACACTAAAGTCGATGTAGCGGCGGAAGACGAAAGGCCGCAGCATGGCCCGCAATTCGTCAACATAAACGCCGTCAGTATCGCCCATGATCCGCGCTTTAACCATCGCATAGCGTTCCCAGTCACGCCCCTGCTCCTGGTAATAATCTTCCAGTGCGGCAAAACTCAACACCAGCGGGCCGCTGTCGCCAAACGGACGCAGACGCATGTCCACACGGTAAACAAAACCATCCTGCGTGGGTTGGTCCAGCACCTTGATGAGTCGTTGCCCCATCCGCGTGAAGAACTGCGCGTTATCCAGCTCACGTCGCCCGCCTTGCGTGGAACCGTGCTCCGGCCAGGCAAAAATCAGGTCGATATCGGAGGAGAAATTCAGCTCGCCGCCGCCCAGTTTTCCCATCCCTAAAATCAGCAACGGCTGCGGGACGCCACTCTGGTTGCAGGGGATTCCCCACTCACGACAACAGGCGGCGTACAGCCAGTCGCGCGCAGCGATGATCAGCGTTTCAGCCAGATGGCTTAATTGCTGCAAAATGCTCTCTTCTTCCACAAGCCGCAGCGCCTGCGCCCAGGCAATACGTACCATAATGCGACGGCGAAACACCCGTAGCTCCCGCATCAGCGCCGCTTCGTCAGCGACCTGCGCCAGTGCCTCCTGCAACCAGGCCGCGTAATGTTGCCACTCGTCGGCCTGCGGCGACGCGCTTTCCAGCTCAGCAAGCCATTCGGGATGCGCAATAACGCTGTCCCGAACAAAATCACTGAAGGTAAGTACTGACTTCGCCTGAACACCCGGCGTCGTCTCTGAGATTGCGGCTGGCAGGTGCTCAACAACGGTCTGCCAGTACTGCTGTAAGGGAGAAGAGAGCGGCTTCATAAAAGACGTATCCTTGCCAGATTATCGTTTTCCGCTGTGCAGCCAGAACGGTTCCTGAGAAATCGCTTCGTTGCGGAAATGTTCAATTTCAATATATTGGCGGGTCGCAATCGCATAACGCAATCCCTGCCAGTTCTCCAGCCAGCCCTGCGCCACATGGGTGTCGTAATAACCGGCCAGCAATAGGATGCTGTCAATGTTACGGTTCAGGCGCGGAAGCTGATCGTTATACTGGTCACCTAACGGCTGGTCGAAAACAGATTTCAGATCAGCGGCATGCCGTGAGAGGTGTGTATCCGCAAAGCGCTTAAACGAACCTGAAATTTTGTCCTGCGCTTTGGCATCCAGGAACGGCTGCCAGCCTTTGGTCACCAGCCATTCCGTCAATGCCAGTTTAGCCATCGCCGTTTGTGTACTGTAAACCGCCGTCACCGCTGAAACCGCAGAGGCGATCGTCGCTTCTGACTGGGTTAACAAATCACGTAAGTGAGCGCTCGCTTTACGAGGAACAATCCCGCCGAACAGCATGATGGTGTGGCGAACCAGTCCCATTGCTGCCAGAACATCGGCTTTGGCCTTTTTCTCACCGCGAACCCACAACTCTTCATGGTATTGCCACTGTGACAACGCTAACTCCAGCGCAGCCTCAAGCCCCTGCTCAACGCTGGCTTTCGCTGGCACCTTCAGAATTCGTGTCGCGTTGATTTCACGCGGCGGGTTTCCCTGCGCCAGATGGTAGCCACGGGCTGCTTTGCTCAGGCTACCCTGGCGTAATCCGGATTGCGAAACCAGCTGATTTGCCAGTTTCAGCACGCTGCGCGTATCGCCTTTTAACAGCTCAAGCTCCAGTTCGCAGATAGGCTCCGCGAACTCTCCCGCCTTCACATCCCCCAGATCGAGCGCGATCTCAATCTGGCTGCCTTCAACCTCAACCACCCATTTTTCACGATAAAAATCCGTGCGGAACAGCGGCTGTACTTGCGAAGCAAGGTCGGCTGGCATTTCGCCGTTGGGCCAGACTTCGGGAGAGAGTTTGCCGAGATCCAGCGTCGGTTCTGTCAGCGGTACATTGTATTCCGGACGCTGGTGCAGTCCTCCTGTCACCCGGCCAGCGATTTTCAGGGTCATTTCATAATGACCGTTCTCGCCCCGAATACGCAGTCCCATATCGTGACTACGCAACCAATTATCTGATGTTTCGTAGTAAATATTCAGCAATTGACTGGGGGCATGATGCTCCCCGCCTAACGTGTGCAGATGGTCACGCAGTGCGTCTACCGCTTCGCGATTGACGATAAATTTTAATTCGATTTCCTGAGCCATGGCCTTGTACTTATGGGTTATGTCACATATGGGAAGAATGACGGCGAACTTAATGCGTTCTTGTTTGTCAGTACATAGTATTTTGCGCCAAATTGCCATACAACGAGCAATTTGACGGGCGTAAAAGTTTGAAACAGTGGCATAGATGACACAGAAGATTCCGATTGATGTCGAATGCTTTGCGTAGAGACACTGATGCCACTACTATCGTTCCACTTTCTATGACAATAACGACAGCCTGATGCCAAAATTACGCCTGATTGGATTAACTTTACTTGCACTTAGCGCCACTGCCGTCTCCCATGCTGAAGAAAAGCGCTATGTTTCTGACGAACTGAACACCTGGGTCCGCAGCGGTCCGGGGGATAACTATCGCCTGCTGGGTACGATTAACGCCGGTGAGGAAGTGACACTCTTACAAACCGACGCGAATACCAATTATGCTCAGGTAAAAGACAGTACCGGCCGTACTGCCTGGATCCCGATGAAAGAGTTGAACAGCACGCCCAGCCTGCGTATTCGCGTACCGGATCTGGAAAATCAGGTCAAAACACTGACCGATAAGCTCAACAATATTGATACGACCTGGAATCAGCGCACCTCCGACATGCAGCAAAAAGTGTCCCAGAGCGACAGCGTGATTAACGGGTTAAAAGAAGAGAACCAGAAGCTGAAAAACGAGCTGATTGTTGCGCAGAAGAAAGTCGATGCTGCCAGCGTGCAGCTTGATGACAAACAGCGCACCATCATCATGCAGTGGTTCATGTATGGCGGCGGCGTGCTGGGTCTCGGTCTGCTGCTCGGCCTCGTCCTGCCGCACATGATCCCAAGCCGTAAACGCAAAGACCGCTGGATGAACTAAATCGCCTTCTCCCCCGCACTGACATATCATTGAGAGATGATGTTTTTCAGGAGAGGAAGTGGCGTGAAGATTTATCTGGTCGGTGGTGCTGTTCGGGACGCGTTATTAGGGCTACCGGTTAAAGATAAAGATTGGGTGGTGGTTGGCGCCACGCCTCAGGAGATGCTTGACGCGGGCTACCAGCAGGTAGGCCGCGATTTTCCCGTATTTCTTCATCCGCAAACACGTGAAGAGTATGCGCTGGCGCGCACCGAGCGTAAATCGGGTTCCGGTTATACCGGCTTTACCTGTTATGCCGCCGCCGACGTGACGCTGGAAGACGATTTGCAGCGCCGTGACCTGACGATCAACGCCCTTGCGCGTGACGACGACGGCCAGATAATCGATCCGTATCACGGGCGTCGCGATCTGGACAACCGCCTGCTACGCCATGTCTCTCCCGCTTTCAGCGAAGATCCGCTGCGCGTCCTGCGCGTGGCGCGTTTTGCCGCCCGTTATGCCCACCTTAGCTTCCGTATTGCTGATGAAACCATGACGCTCATGCGTGAGATGACGGCTGCCGGTGAGCTGGAACACCTCACGCCGGAAAGGGTGTGGAAAGAAACCGAAAATGCCCTGACCACACGTAACCCGCAGGTCTTCTTCCAGGTTCTCCGCGACTGCGGCGCGTTGCGCGTGCTGTTCCCCGAAATAGACGCCCTGTTTGGCGTCCCCGCCCCGGCAAAGTGGCACCCGGAAATAGACACCGGGATCCACACGCTGATGACGCTGTCGATGGCCGCCATGCTCAGCCCTGAAGTGGATGTGCGCTTTGCCACGCTGTGTCACGATTTGGGGAAAGGGTTAACGCCAAAGGAGTTCTGGCCGCGTCATCACGGTCATGGCCCGGCGGGCGTTAAGCTCGTGGAGCAGTTATGCCAGCGTTTACGCGTTCCCAATGATATTCGCGATTTAGCCAAACTGGTGGCGGAGTTCCACGATCTCATTCATACCTTCCCCATCTTGCAGCCAAAAACGATCGTTAAACTGTTCGATTCGATTGATGCCTGGCGAAAACCGCAACGGGTGGAACAAATCGCGCTGACCAGCGAAGCGGATGTTCGCGGGCGTACGGGCTTTGAAGCGGCTGACTATCCACAAGGCCGCTGGTTGCGAGAAGCCTGGCAGGTGGCACAGGCCGTACCGACCAAAGAGGTGGTTGATGCAGGATTCAAAGGCCAGGCGATCCGTGAAGAGCTGACCCGGCGCCGTATTGACGCCGTGACGGACTGGAAAGCATTACGCTGCCCGAAGCCGGAATAATTGCAGGAATAAATGCCGGATAGTCGCGTAAACGCCTTCTCCGGCAAGCTTAAATCAGAAGAACACCACGTAAACGGCCGCTGCAACGATAAAACGGTAAATCGCAAACGGAATGAACGAGATGCGTTTAATCAGTTGCAGGAAGGTTTTGATCGCCACCAGCGCGACGACAAAAGCGGTGACAAAGCCGACGGCAAACATCGGGATGTCGGCAACCGTCAGGAACGACCAGCTTTTGTAGAGATCCAGCGCCGTGGCGCCCATCATCATCGGCACTGCCAGCAAGAAGGAGAATTCAGAGGCCGCATAACGGCTCACGCCCATCAGCATACCACCGGAAATCGTGGCGCCCGAGCGGGAAAAGCCCGGCCACAGCGCCAGACACTGGAAACAGCCAATCATGAATGCCTGACGGTAGGTCATGTCGTCCAGACCCGGCGCGCGCGGCTCTTTCGGCTTCAGACATTCCGCCGCAATCAGCAACAAACCACCAACCACCAGCGCATACATCACGTTAACCGGGTTAAACAACGATTTAATGGTGTCGTGGAACACCAGTCCCAGCACCACCGCAGGGATCATCCCCAACAGAATATGGCCCAGCGTCAGACGCCCTTTTCCGGTGCCTTCATGCGCCGGTTTACCAAAGTGAATGCCGATCAGTCCGAATAAACGTCGCCAGAACATCACAACTACGGCCAGGATAGATCCCAGTTGAATCACCACCTCAAACGTCTTCGCGGTATCGCCTTCGAACCCCAACAGATGGCCAACGATAATCATGTGCCCTGTACTGGAGACGGGCAAAAACTCCGTCAATCCTTCGACCACACCCAATATTGCCGCCACCAGCAGCGAGTGCATATCGCTCATCAATAAACCCCTAAATGTAAAAAATCATGCAGCAAAAAATGGATCCTGCGTTAAGACCCATTTATACCCAGTTGGTTTAAAAATTATAAAGTTAATTATTTTCTTTCAGATTATTGCCACGCTCAATGATTACGCCCACATTTGCCGCGCGCGCCACGGCGCCGGGTTTACTGAGCTTGATACGCACCCACGGAGAATTAAACCGTGCCAACAGCAGATCGGCAACCTCTTCTGCCACCCTTTCAACCAGCGCAAAACGACTGCCTTCCACGTGATTGACAACCGTTTCGGCAATGTCAGCATAGCTTAGACAATCCACCACATCATCGCTTTTGGCGGATTTGCGGTTGTCCCACGCCATTTCGATATCGAACACCAATTTCTGTTCAATGGTCTGTTCCCAGTCGTAAACACCGATAGTGGTGATGACCGAAAGTTGCTCTATAAATACAATATCCATCACGACCTGCTCGCTTTTTGGCTAACCCGGATACCACTTCCGGCGAATTATGCGTATTATCCACAGAAGTAACGTTTAACACGACATTTTCAAAACGGAACAGCTTATGAGTGCAATCGCGCCTGGAATGATCCTCTTCGCGTACCTCTGCGGCTCAATTTCCAGCGCCATTCTGGTCTGCCGCATCGCTGGACTGCCCGACCCGCGTCAGAGCGGTTCCGGTAATCCGGGCGCGACCAATGTGTTACGAATCGGTGGCAAGGGAGCGACCATAGCAGTACTGGCTTTCGACGTCCTGAAAGGCATGTTGCCCGTCTGGGGCGCATACGCGTTAGGCGTCAGCCCTCTCTGGTTGGGATTGATTGCGATCGCGGCCTGTCTGGGGCATATCTGGCCGGTCTTCTTTGGTTTTAAAGGTGGCAAAGGCGTCGCTACCGCATTTGGCGCCATAGCGCCGATTGGCTGGGACTTAACGGGCGTCATGGCGGGCACCTGGTTGCTGACCGTGTTACTGAGCGGCTATTCATCGCTCGGTGCTATTGTCAGCGCCCTGATAGCACCGTTCTACGTCTGGTGGTTTAAACCGCAGTTCACCCTCCCGGTCTCCTTGCTATCGTGCCTGATTTTGCTGCGTCACCATGACAACATCCAGCGACTGTGGCGTCGTCAGGAGACGAAGATCTGGACAAAACTGAAGAAGAAGAGCGAAAAAGATCCCGAGTGATCTTATTCACTGCCCATCGTCAGCGCAGGCTGGTAGCCTTCATTGGGCCTGCCTGGCCGCTGTTGGCACCATGCCGCCAGAAACTCCACGCAAACCCTTAACTTCACGCTGCGATAAAGCGGTTCCTGATAAACAGCCCAGATATTGGCGCTTTGCGCATATTCCGGTAACACCCGAACCAGTTTTCCGCTGGTCAGAAACGGCTGCACATCCCACTCAGAACGCAACATAATCCCTTTTCCCTCCAGCGCCCATTGCAAAACAATTTCACCGCTGTTGGAGGAAAGATGGCCCGTTACCTTCACCGATTTTTTCTCTACGCCATTTCCCAGTTCCCATACTCCGTGGGTCATATCGCGCTCTTTTGTTTTGCTGTAAACCGCGCAGGGGCGACATGATGTCGCCCCTTTTTCCATAAGCTTCTTATATGGCCGTTTTGCCGGATAACGCGAAGCCGCCATCCGGCAAACACGCATTACGCCGCGGGTAACTCTGCCAGCGGCCAGCGTGGACGCACGGTCACGCCGAGATCGGCCGTGGCTCCGGCGTTAAAACGCACCATTCCGGCATAGGCGATCATCGCGCCATTATCCGTACAAAACTCCGGGCGCGCATAGAACACTTCGCCACGACGCTTTTGCATCATCTCGGCCAACTTTGCGCGCAGCGTGCGGTTGGCGCTCACGCCGCCCGCCATCACCAGACGTTTAAAACCGGTCTGATCCAGCGCGCGTTTGCATTTGATCATCAGCGTATCCACCACCGCGTCTTCAAACGCACGGGCGATATCCGCACGGGTCTGATCGTCATCGCCATTGTTGCGAATCGTGTTGGCTGCAAAAGTTTTCAGTCCGGAGAAACTGAAATCCAGTCCCGGACGATCGGTCATCGGGCGTGGGAAAATAAAACGTCCGGCAGTGCCCTGAGCCGCCATTTTCGACAGCATCGGGCCGCCTGGGTAATCAAGTCCCAGTAGTTTGGCAGTTTTATCAAAGGCTTCACCCGCCGCATCATCGATGGATTCGCCCAACAGCTCGTACTTGCCGACCCCCGTCACGCTAATGAGCTGAGTGTGGCCGCCAGAAACCAGCAGCGCGACAAACGGAAATTCCGGCGGGTTATCTTCCAGCATCGGTGCCAACAGATGCCCTTCCATATGATGCACAGGGATGGCAGGAACATTCCACGCAAAGGCCAGTGAACGCCCCACGGTTGCGCCGACCAGCAGCGCACCAACCAGACCCGGCCCCGCTGTATACGCCACCGCATCAATGTCTTTCGCCGTTAAACCTGCCTCTTTCAGCGCTGCCTGGATCAACGGTACGGTTTTGCGCACGTGATCGCGCGAGGCCAATTCAGGCACCACGCCGCCGTAGTCAGCATGCAATTTTACCTGACTATACAATTGGTTGGCCAACAGACCCTTTTCATCGTCGTAAATGGCGATGCCGGTTTCATCGCAGGATGTCTCAATACCCAATACACGCATGACTTATTCTACCTCGCTCTATTACCGCGCAGTGTAGGACCAATGCGGGTTGATGTAAAACTTTGTTCGCCCCTGGAAGAAGCCTCGTGTATACTCCTCACCCTTATAAAAGTCCCTTTCAAAAAGGCCGCGGTGCTTTACAAAGCAGCAGCAATTGCAGTAAAATTCCGCACCATTTTGAAATAAGCTGGCGTTGATGCCAGCGGCAAACCGAATTTATTAAAGGTGAGAGTTACATGCCGGTAATTAAAGTACGTGAAAACGAGCCGTTCGACGTAGCACTGCGTCGCTTCAAGCGTTCCTGCGAAAAAGCAGGTGTTCTGGCGGAAGTTCGTCGTCGTGAGTTCTATGAAAAACCGACTACCGAACGTAAGCGCGCTAAAGCTTCCGCTGTGAAACGTCACGCGAAGAAACTGGCTCGCGAAAACGCACGCCGCACTCGTCTGTACTAAGTCTTCTGAGGGTCGCGGCCCTCAATTCAGACCGAGTTGTAGTTGTAAGGCCGTGCTTCCGAAAGGAATGCGCGGCTTATTTTCGTTTATGCATTGGCATATACACAAAATCATTCATGATGCGTGAAGGATGAAGTGTATAAAAGGGGCATATGGCTGGACGAATTCCACGCGTATTTATCAATGACCTGCTGGCGCGCACCGACATCGTCGATCTCATCGACGCGCGGGTGAAGCTAAAAAAACAGGGCAAAAATTACCATGCGTGCTGTCCATTCCATAACGAAAAAACCCCCTCTTTCACCGTAAACGGTGAAAAACAGTTTTATCACTGCTTTGGATGTGGCGCGCACGGTAACGCCGTCGATTTTCTCATGAACTACGACAAACTCGAGTTCGTGGAAACGGTCGAAGAGCTGGCTGCGATGCACAATCTTGAAGTGCCCTATGAAGCAGGCAACGGCCCCAGTCAGATAGAGCGCCATCAACGGCAAAGTCTTTATCAATTGATGGACGGCCTGAACACATTTTATCAACAGTCTCTGATGCAACCCGCCGCAACCCCCGCGCGCCAGTATCTGGAAAAGCGAGGATTAAGTCGCGACGTGATCGCCCGTTTTGCCATTGGTTTTGCGCCCCCCGGCTGGGACAACGTCCTGAAACGGTTTGGCAACAATACCGAGAATCGCAAATCGCTGGTTGATGCGGGTATGTTGGTTACCAACGATCAGGGACGCAGTTACGACCGCTTCCGCGAACGGGTGATGTTCCCCATCCGCGATAAGCGTGGACGGGTGATTGGTTTTGGTGGACGCGTGCTGGGTGACGGCATGCCGAAATACCTGAACTCCCCGGAAACCGATATTTTTCATAAAGGCCGCCAGTTGTATGGCCTTTATGAAGCCCAGCAGGACAACGCTGACCCACAGCGCCTGTTAGTGGTGGAAGGCTATATGGATGTGGTAGCGCTGGCGCAATACGGTATTAACTACGCCGTGGCGTCTCTGGGGACATCGACCACTGCCGATCACATCCAACTGTTATTCCGTGCGACGAACAACGTCATTTGCTGTTACGACGGTGACCGCGCCGGACGCGATGCCGCCTGGCGAGCGCTGGAAACCGCGCTGCCTTATATGACGGATGGTCGCCAGTTACGTTTTATGTTCTTACCTGACGGTGAAGATCCTGACACCCTGGTGCGAAAAGAAGGTAAAGAAGCGTTCGAAGCCCGGATGGAGCAGGCATTGCCGCTCTCCGCGTTTTTGTTTAACAGCCTGCTGCCGCAAGTGGATTTGAGTACCCCGGACGGACGTGCCCAGCTCAGTACGCTGGCGCTGCCGCTAATCACGCAGGTGCCGGGTGAAACGCTGCGTATTTATTTGCGACAGGAACTGGGCAACAAGCTTGGCATTCTGGATGACAGCCAGCTTGAACGTTTAATGCCAAAACTGGCAGAAAATGGTGCTTCCCGGCCAGCTCCGCAGCTAAAACGCACGACCATGCGTATACTGATAGGATTACTGGTGCAAAACCCAGATTTAGCACCGTTGGTTCCACCGCTTGGTGGACTGGATCCAAAAAAATTGCCAGGACTTGGCTTATTTGTAGAACTGGTCAACACTTGTCTGTCTCAGCCAGGTCTGACCACCGGGCAACTTTTAGAACATTATCGCGGCACAAATGATGCGGCGACCCTTGAAAAATTGTCGATGTGGGACGATATAGCAGATAAGGATATCGCAGAAAAAACCTTCACCGACTCACTCAACCATATGTTTGATTCGATGCTTGAGCTGCGCCAGGAAGAGTTGATAGCTCGTGAGCGCACACACGGTTTAAGCAGCGAAGAACGCCGGGAACTCTGGACACTAAACCAGGAACTGGCAAAAAAATGAATTTAACGGCTTAAGTGCCGAATATCGTTCGGGAAGCCCCCGGCAGCCGCACTGAGAGGCAGCGGCACAAATATAAGTACGCCCTCGTTTTGCCGTTGGCGGTTTAACCGCCCAACACCAATCAAACGAAATAAGTGTGGATACCGTCTTATGGAGCAAAACCCGCAGTCACAGCTGAAGCTTCTTGTCCAACGTGGTAAGGAGCAAGGCTATCTGACCTATGCCGAGGTCAATGACCATCTGCCGGAAGATATCGTCGATTCAGATCAAATTGAAGATATCATCCAAATGATCAATGACATGGGTATTCAGGTGATGGAAGAAGCACCGGATGCCGATGATCTTCTGCTTGCTGAAAACACCAACAGCACCGATGAAGACGCGGAAGAAGCTGCGGCTCAGGTTCTCTCCAGCGTGGAATCTGAAATCGGTCGCACAACTGACCCGGTACGCATGTATATGCGTGAAATGGGCACGGTTGAACTGTTAACCCGTGAAGGCGAAATTGACATCGCTAAACGTATCGAAGACGGGATTAACCAGGTTCAATGCTCCGTTGCCGAGTATCCGGAAGCCATTACCTATCTGCTTGAACAGTACGATCGCGTTGAAGCTGAAGAAGCGCGTCTGTCCGATCTGATCACCGGTTTTGTTGACCCGAACGCGGAAGAAGACCTGGCACCTACCGCCACTCACGTCGGTTCTGAACTCTCCCAGGAAGAGCTGGATGACGACGAAGATGAAGACGAAGAAGAAGACGACGACAGCAGCGATGACGACAACAGCATCGATCCTGAATTAGCGCGTGAGAAATTCGGTGAGCTGCGTACTCAGTACGAAATCACCCGCGACACGATCAAAGCGAAAGGCCGCAGCCATGCAGCCGCTCAGGAAGAAATTCAGAAGCTTTCTGAAGTGTTCAAACAGTTCCGCCTGGTGCCGAAACAGTTCGACTACCTGGTGAACAGCATGCGTGTCATGATGGATCGCGTGCGTACCCAGGAACGTTTGATCATGAAGCTCTGCGTTGAGCAGTGCAAAATGCCGAAGAAAAACTTCATCACGCTGTTCACCGGTAACGAAACCAGCGAAACCTGGTTCAACGCCGCAATCGCGATGAACAAACCGTGGTCTGAAAAACTGCACGACGTGGCAGATGACGTTCACCGCGGCCTGCAAAAACTGCAGCAGATTGAAGAAGAAACCGGCCTGACCATCGAACAGGTAAAAGACATCAACCGTCGTATGTCCATCGGTGAAGCGAAAGCTCGCCGTGCGAAAAAAGAGATGGTTGAAGCAAACTTGCGTCTGGTTATCTCCATCGCCAAGAAATACACCAACCGTGGTCTGCAGTTCCTGGATCTGATTCAGGAAGGCAACATCGGTCTGATGAAAGCAGTAGACAAGTTTGAATACCGTCGCGGTTACAAGTTCTCCACCTATGCAACCTGGTGGATCCGTCAGGCGATCACCCGTTCGATCGCGGATCAGGCGCGTACCATCCGTATCCCGGTACATATGATTGAGACCATCAACAAGCTCAACCGTATCTCCCGCCAGATGCTGCAAGAAATGGGTCGCGAACCGACGCCGGAAGAGCTGGCTGAACGTATGCTGATGCCGGAAGATAAGATCCGTAAAGTGCTGAAGATCGCCAAAGAGCCTATCTCCATGGAAACGCCGATCGGCGACGATGAAGATTCGCATCTGGGTGATTTCATCGAGGATACCACCCTCGAGCTGCCGCTGGACTCTGCAACTACCGAGAGCCTGCGTGCCGCAACGCACGACGTTCTGGCTGGCCTGACCGCCCGTGAAGCGAAAGTTCTGCGCATGCGTTTCGGTATCGACATGAACACCGACCATACGCTGGAAGAAGTGGGCAAACAGTTTGACGTTACCCGCGAACGTATCCGTCAGATCGAAGCGAAGGCGCTGCGTAAACTGCGTCACCCGAGCCGTTCTGAAGTGCTGCGTAGCTTCCTCGACGATTAATCGTTTTTAATTGTTCTTAAGCCCTCCTCGTGAGGGCTTTTTTACAGGAGCAACTGCCATGCAACAAGGATGCTATTCACTCCCCGCACTGGTCCGTGCGCTCGATAACGGCCAGCCCGTTGAATATCTGTGGTTCTGGGGACATCAACCCTCCGCTAACGGTACGATTACCGCCTCTTGTTTCAGTCAGTGGTGGCAGAATGCGCCATTCGGTCATAACGGTGTGGTATATGCCACGGCGGAGCACTGGATGATGGCCGGAAAAGCGCGTCTGTTTGGCGATGAGGCCATGCTGACGAAGATCCTCGCAGCGCAAACGCCCGCGGAAGCCAAAAAGCTGGGGCGCAAAGTCGCAGGATTTGACGAACGTCGCTGGCAGGAGAGCTGTTTCGAGCTGGTGTGCGAAGGCAATTACCATAAGTTTAGCCAGCACCTGGCGCTCAAATCATTTCTCCTCAGTACCGCCCCTCGTGTTCTGGTGGAAGCCAGTCCGGTAGACAAAATCTGGGGAATTGGTCTGGCAAAAGACCATCCGGATGCCGCAACACCGTCGCGCTGGCAGGGTGAAAATCTGTTGGGATTTGCTCTTATGGAAGTCAGGGATCGCCTGGCGAAAGAGTAACGATTTACCATAACCCCGGCTTACGTCGGGGCTTACACTCCATACTTAACGTCCGCGCGCCATCAGCGCCTCATCCAGCTCCCGATAGGCTTCGACCAGCTTGTCCAGAGCGATCCGGCTTAGCCCGCTGGTATTCGGTAGCACCCATACCTGTGTCGCGCCAATACTCATCGACTGTTTGCCCCACTGTACGCCACGCTGGCTAAATCCCTGCTCAAAAGCCTGCTTACCCAGAATGGCCAGCGCCTGTGGCTGATAGCGTTCAATCTTCTCAATCAGGTTGCGACCACCACGGTGTAACTCCTCTCGCGAGACCTCATTCGCTTGTACCGTCGGTCTGTCGACCAGTTTGGTCACGCCACAGCGGAAATCCAGCAGGTGTTGCGCCTCTTCCGGCTTTAGTTGGCGATCGGTAAATCCGGCCTGATGAATCACCTTCCAGAAACGGTTAGCAGGATGCGCAAACGGAAACCCCGTCCCTGCCGAAGACAACCCCGGGTTGATGCCGCAAAACACGACGCGAAGCCCCGGCGCCAGTATGTCCTTAACCATGATATCCCCCAAACAATACAACAGAGGGGAAGTATAACGAATTGAAAATACGTTGTTTATAAAAACAGCATACGTACGGTTATGGCTGGATTGCAGCACAGAGTTACTTTATAATCCCTCGCCACGGCCCCTTAGCTCAGTGGTTAGAGCAGGCGACTCATAATCGCTTGGTCGCTGGTTCAAGTCCAGCAGGGGCCACCAAATAAAACAAGGACTTAGACAGGAAACTGGCTAAGTCCTTTTTGTTTTGTTTCAATCTGGGTGACGTAATGGGTGACGTAACTCTACTGTAGGTGTTGTAGCCAGGGAGATTTAGCATGAGCTTTAAGGATAAAGTTGAAGAGAAAAAAAAGCGCCGCATGGCCCGTCCCCCTGAGTTAACGGTAAAGGACTGGATTAGCCTTTATGATCTTCTTCGTTCAGCCAAAGCTCAAGACCCAGAAGCCATGTATGAAGACCTCGCCTCTGTGCTGTTAACTACCCTGTCAGTTGAGCATCATCCGGAACTATACCGCCTGGACGGAAACAAACTAAACGCTGTTGCCGATGACCATTTTGCCTGGGACCTACTATCCGCCCCAATGAAAGGGAAAATGTCCCCAGAAGAATTGGCGAAGCGCCCGAAGACCCTTTCTCAACTTCTGCGTATCTACAATGAAGATATCAGCAACGATGAGCCACTTAGTACACATGGCTTCTTGCGTGAGGCTATTGCCCCTATCCTCGATTTCGAGCTTCTGGATAGCATCGAAGATGAGCCGGACTACAAAGAAAAATATTTCGAGTTGTTAGCAGTGCAAAAGCACTCGACTCCCCCTCCACTAAGAGGGGAAAGTTATGCTATCAAACGAGAAGAGTTGCTGATCGCAGCCCTTGCGGTTATCTCTCAAAATCAAAGAGACGCTAATAAAAAGGTCATCCCAACAGTTACTGAACTTCTGAACCAGATAGAAAAACATGCCTCTGCGTTCTGGCCTCACAGTAAACAACTTCCGATGTCTCGTGAGAATGCATCTAAAGAGCTAGGCTTCGCATTACATCTTTTAGAACAACCAAATCAGAATATTGAATTTCTTCGGGAAGCCAAAAAAGCAAAAAGAAAAAGTACATAAAAAGAAATAGTTACAAAAGGTACCCAGTAATCTTCAGGAAGGTACACGGGAAATATACCGTTCAGTTTGATTAACTCCGTTCAGTTTCAGCTTTCACCACCAGGAGTTATTCGATTGAAAAATAAACCAACCATGTCTGATAAGGTTGTCGCCCTTCATCAGCCCCAACGTCTGATTCGCATTGATACAATGCTTCAGCTCCTCGATTGTAGTCGCACCACCCTCTACCGATGGGTCAAAGCTAGCATGTTCCCACAGCCAATAATGCATGAGGGTCGAACCGTAGGATGGCCAGCCAATACGTATCAATGCTGGCTCGAGCAAAATAACAAGTAATTATGTTTGTTAAAGGGCTGAAATATTCAGCCCTTTCTTCATCTGACAATGAAACAAACTGGAACAAAAACGATTATTTTCACCTATTCTGCGACATGCTAAAACATGAGTAACTCTCTGATTAATCAAGTAACAAAGCCCTCACTCGGTCAGGAATTTCCCCCGGTATTTAATACTATTACGCCCGATAAGACTGGCAACCTTGTTGAATATCAGCCAAAGGGAACGTTTGTTTTCAAAGAAGTTATGTGGTCTGTGCTGCCAGAGACACGCGACCAGGACATGAAGATCATGAAAAGAATCTTCGGGGTAGTTGACAAGGTATCAGCGATGTCTCGCTTTCTTGCGGTCAGATATGATTTTCGACTCCCGACCTACAGTGCGGATAATCGCATAATGGATGATTTCCATAATTTACTTTTCCGCCAGTTAAGTAAGAATTACCCAAAATCGTTTATCAGCTATCTCTGGGTAAGAGAGCAGGGCTCAGGGGAAGCACAGCATTATCACTATTTGCTGATGCTGGATGGCAACTATATCCGTTATCCAAATAAGCTGAATACGATTGTCCGACATTGTTGGGAACAAGTTGCTGGTGGTTCGGTATGGTTCCCGGAAAACGGTTATTACTTTGTGGCTGAAAATGACCTCAAGACCTATACCAAACTGATGCTAAGAGTTAGTTATCTGGGTAAGCGCCGAACAAAAGAGTCAATTGATAAAGGTATTAAACTTGTTGGCTCAGGCATGCGCAAACCGAAACCTGTCGCACCTTCACGCCAAAAATCTGCAATAACACCCTGCAAGTCAATCAACCAAAAAATGGAGACGAAAACCAACGATCAGGATATGGCGTTGAAATCCACCGACTCAGGAATGTTGGACAAATATTTTCTGGGCAAAGCCCGATTACCCGCCGTTCCGCGTAAACGTTCATCCTATGAACTTTATGACGAAAATAAATGGTGGTGTAATTCACCACGTTGGTCCGGCCATCGTCATAACTACGTGTTAGAGGCTCTGATTACTGGGATCAGCCTTTCTGATTACGCACGCAAGTACAAGTTGAATCCAGTACGGGTATATGCCAACTGTCGCCGTGTTGGGGGGCAAAGCCTTAAAATTATTCACTGGGCATGGCATCGCTATTGCTTCCAGAAAAGCAAATCCACACTGGATGACTACATTAACAATCACCGGCTGAATCATAAAACAGCTAAAAAGCAGTTGCGGCGTAAACCAATGAGCTCTCACTGGAGCCAGCATTTTGATCGATATTATCAAAAGTACTGGCCGAAAGGCTGGACTGTTGCCGACTACTGCCGTGAACACAATCTGGTCGCCAGCACTGCCAGACGTTATATAGTCGATTTTCCATTTATAGGTCTGATCGATCCGTTCCTGTTGAAACCATGGTTATAGAGATGAAAACACCATAACAGTGTCACCTGGTATACTTACTGAGCGCGGCGTAACTTAAATATAAACACTTAGCCGCCATCAGTAAGCAGAGCCTTATCAACACTACCAGGGAATTATTGTGCAGCATGATAACTGAAGTACCTCTCAATTCTTGACGGACATTAACGCACAGACAACGCTGATTACCTCCTGTAAGCCAATTTATATCTACTTACTGCCACATATCCGCTAGGACTAATCCCCTTTAAACACCTTTTACTTCAAAAAAATGTTTTCCTTCTGATTTATCCCACACGCGAAATAATGAAGATTTTCTTTTAATTTCTAATACTTTCAATGAGATAAGGCAAATACATCCTTACACTCATATGATCACTTTTATTTTTCTTTTAATATCAACATGTTATGAATTGATCAGCACAAAAGTCACTGCAGGGGATTAGCTGATTGAACGTTTCAGTTCGTTTCTGATGGTCACATAATCATGCATATCTGGAGTAAATGATCATTGTAACGCAACGGCACTCCCGCTTTCAAAACTCAATACAACTACCAACTTTAAGGGTATCGTCATTATTGACAAGCATAAATCTATATAATCAATGCGTTAACCACGTGCACAAACAATCATGTAGAGTTAAGATAATTCCCATTATGGATGAATCCAGTGTACTCGAGCCGGTTATCTATGTTTCGTGATAGGGGGCCTCAGGTAACTTCACTATTGGTGATTTCATAACGGTTTACATCCTATGGGAACTCTAAAAATCAAGTTGCGGCTACATTATAAAATGATTGAAAAACAAATAATTCACATTTCAAACAACAATCAAATAAATGCGTAATTGTCATTCCATTTTCAATTGTAACGCAAAGAAATTAACACACTTGTTATTATTTCATTTTCTATTACTGGGATACACGTATTCACTTTATAAAAAATGCAGAATTTCATTCTGCCCTATATGAAATCATTACTTATACGAAATTGATTCGCTACACAGCTTTTTTATCGTTACTAATTCATGATTTAAGGAAAAAATAGTGAACGCTTTTAACCGAAATACTGCATGTCTGCTCATTTCCGCAACCTTGCTGCTTAGCGGCTGCGCAAATACAGGTAGCTCTCTGTTGTCGGGAACAAAACCCGATCCTCGCCTAACAAGCAGTGAGCAAGCCCAGTTCTTTAGCACTTCCGGTGCACAGGGTTGTGGTGTTGGTGCAGTATCAGGTGCTGCTCTCGGTGCTCTGGTTGGTGCTCTCGCAGGCGATTCTAAGAATGCGCTTGCAGGGGCGGCTATTGGTGGTGCTGCAGGATGTGCAGCTGGTATGACAGCTAACTACTATCTTGATGGCCTGAAAAAAGATTATGCCTCAACGGCCGAGCGCCTGCAGGCAATGGATACTGACATTAGCAAAGATACTGCTGCGGTGGAAAAATCTACCCTCGCAATGAAACAAGTTATTAGTGAAAACCAAGCTACCTTAACCAAAATTAGCATTCAAAAGGATAAGGCTGGATTTGACAAAGCGGGTGCCAAAACTCAGTTAGCGCAAATCGATGCCAACATCAGCAAGATGAAAGAGACGATAAAAGGTATGAAAGACAAAGAGTCTGCCTTTAAAGTCGCTCTGCAAGGACAAACAACCGCGACGACTGCTGAGAAAAGCAAACTGGAAAATTTAAACAAAGAGTATGCCAGTCTTAATAGCAAGATCAGCGACCTGGAAAAAGAAACGAACGAGTTTTACGAACAACGCCAGGCTATTTCTCTGGGCTGATTACTTTCGGCCGATAGGGTTATCGGCCTTTTTAAGACAGCTTTAGCGTATAAAGCGTCGTTATTTGACTCTATTCATGGACTATTTGATGAGAAAATACGTACTTCTCGCATCAATCGTACTTACCGGTTGTGCCACATCACCACAGGACTGTGATTTACATGCACAAGATCCGAGTTTTATAACCAAACTAAGCTGCGCCTCTTCCGGTGGTTATCGCCAGCAGGTTGATCAAAAAGAGCAGCAGGTCCGACTCAGCCAGTATGAAAATGAGTCGGCGAAGCAACAGCAGGCCTATACCCGAAACAGAGAGCAAACCGTAAACCAAAAGCTGGCCGATGAACAAGCCAGGCTAGACGCCGTTCAATCAGATCTGTCGCAGACTCTTGCACAACTGAAATCCAGCAAAATGAAAAGCAGTGAGCGCCAGAAGGAAATTCAGCAATTGCAGGACCTGCAGCGACAATCTCAGCATGCCAGTAGCGTAAGTGAAATTACGGCAATTGAAAAAAAAGTCGCTGAAGCCAAGCAGAAAATAAAAGTCCTTGAAGAAGCAAACACGCTTCGTTAGAAGTGCAATAAAAGTGGCACCAGTTTACGTAGGCCACTTTTATCTGCCCGCTGAAGAAAACTGCCCTGGTTTGCTGATATGCGGCTGTACGCATATCACGTAACTAATTCACAACAACACTGATTTCGGTTATGCAACGACTAACAACTGCTGCGCCTATTGATGAAGCGACTCTGACAATATACGAGGAGACGGTTGCAATCATACACCGTCATCTTCCGCCGTCCCTGGCTCTGCTCTACGCCACTGCTCGTCGTAATTCAGAAGGTTACCTAGAATGGTGGACTGAACGCCAGGGACTGGCTAAACCTTTTGCAGCATTAAGTGATGAAGAGCAACTCTGCGTACAAAGCAAACGCCAGCAGTACCAGGATATTCTGGCGGGTTTGATCGAACAACTGGTCGCGCGCGGCGAAGAACACTCGGTATACGCATTGCAAATGCTGCTAACACATTCACGCGAACTCAACTGTTATAGCGTGAATGGTGAACCAGTGCTGATCAACTGGGCCATTGTCAGTAAAACAGCCCCGCTTCCCGTGGTCGTTATCCCATGGTGGCGGCGTTTTTTGCCATGGCTATTATTGTTGCTGCTGCTGTTGCTGATTACCTTCTCCTGGTGGTGGTGGTCTAAAAAAAAACCTACCGAGGTTCCCCCTCCGGTTCATCACGAAGCGCCCGTCACCACGCCTGCCGCCGCGCCAGCCAGCACGGAATTAACCCAAGCGAACCCCAGCATTAATCTGGAGAAACGCAAAGATTTCGGGCGGATCAAAATTAACCTGACGTGGCAACAGGGCAACCACAAAGAGCCTATCGATCTTGATATCGCCGCCTTTATTCGTTTTAAAAACGGCAAGATCAGCGGCGCCGAAGCGTTGAGTAAATTCCTCGGAAACTATGACAAGCCACCTTATCTGTTGCTGCAAAAAGATCTACGTGAAGGCAACGACCAGGATGGTGAATGGCTCTTTGTCAATGGCAGCCACTGGCAGGATATTGATGAAGTCTTGGTGTATAGCTTCATTTACGGCGGTGCCGATAACTGGCAAGGGACCAATGCCACCATCACGATTTATGTTCCCGATCAGCCCCCCATTAAATCCACGCTCACTGATAGCAATCAGCTCAATAACGTCGCAGCGATAGCCAGACTCAAAAACGTCGATGGCAATATCAACGTTGAACGTCTTGACCGTTTCTTCCCGGAACGGAAGTCGCTGGATAAGCACTATGGCTGGGGTTTTGAATGGACGGCTGGCGCGAGCAAAAATTAGTCTGCATCACTGTGACTTTTGTCAAATTACAGCCTTAAAAGGTTTAGATAATGCGAAATTCGATTCAGGGACCACTGCTGCGTACCGGACATAACTCCTCATTTAAGGCTCTGGGTGAAACGGGCTATCCGGTTTTCAAAATGGCTTTCCAGCTACGTGAAACTATCTACCGTCTCGATGCCGGGCGCGATCTGGCCCGTCATTTGGCCATACCACAAAACGATCAAGGCGGAGACAGAACCGACTGGTACAGCAGTTTCCCCGGCGATGTTATCCCGTGGAGCGGCGCAAGCGAGGCGGAGCGGGAATCAGCACACCAGCAGTTTAATGAGTTTCAGGTGGCAGTTCAGTCACTCAGCGAACAGTTGCTCAATGCGGAGCAAAGCAGAACTGGTGGTGATCGCCGCGTCTTCGCCCAGTTGCTGAAGTCAGTGACATATTTCCCTGATTACGAGTTCGTTTATCTCGTCAACGGGATCCTGGTGATTACCTTCTGGGGATTTGTCCATCCGGAGGGCGGGCAGCGCAGTCCTATGCATTGGCTGAGTCCGGCATCGGTACCAGCGTCATCTCTTGTAGCCGAAAAATCCCAAGAGCAAACGGAAAAATCCGTGACGCCTGCCGCAGCCCCTGTTGTCGATACCCTGGTACGGACCCGACGCTGGAGCTGGCGTTGGCTGCTCTGGTTGCTGCTGGCGTTACTCCTGCTGGCGCTGTTATTGGGACTGCTGCGCGGATGCGTGCCTTCTCTCTCAATCCCAGGTCTCCCTGCCGTCACCACGAATAAAATTGCGGTCGTGGCGGATCCTGTCGTTGAGCATCCAGCCGTTAGCACCTCTGACGTGACGATCCCAGACTCTCACACACGTGCAGAAATCGTAGCCAGCCCACATGTCGTTCCCGGCATTGTGGAAGGGACCGTCGTCGCGCATCCAACTCTGGAGCCAACCATCCCAACAGACGTAACTACCGCAGTGGTCAGCGGCGACACAATGCCCCCACAAACTGCAGCAAATGAAACCAGCGCTGACCACCCAACAACGCCAGTCCCTCCAGTTGTATCAGCCGCTGCAGACGCCCAAACGCCACCTGCCGCTGCCCCCGTCACCGCACCGCCGGTGATTCCGGCCCAGGGTGAACCGCTGACGCTTCCTGCCACCCTTCCCGATGGCCCGGCGCAGTTTCTCAACGGTGAATGGCGCGTGAATGGTGGTATTCAGGACAAACTCACCGGGCGTCCTCTGCAACTGCAATATAACTTTGACCAGGGCAATGGCACCGTCAGCGTCCATCAATCCAGCGGTGTAACTTGCCGTGGTCCAGCCAGCGGCAATGTGCAGCAAGGCGCTCTCAGCATTACGAATCCTGAGCAGATGACGTGTAGTGACGGTTCAAACTTTATCGTGCCGACAATCGAGTGCAAATCACCGGCTGCCGGCCACGCCGATTGTATTGGCAGCAGTGATAGGGAAAAAACGTTCCCGATTCGCATGCTTCAACCTAATTCCTGAACAGGGACGAAATAACTATGTTGCCTGAGATTATATCTTTTGATCGTCAAATTACCCTGGTGGGTGACTCCGGGATCCAGTTTATGGATTTTGGTTTGTCCCTCGGCCACCAGCCTGCTGGCGAGTTCGTCAAATTAGCGAACGGTGTACTGACCCGTTTAATCTACAACGAGCAGCGTGATTACTATTTTTATCAGCCGAACCCCGATAATATTGAGAAAGCGAAAAGTCAGTACGATATTCCCGTTGAGCAAAGTCTTAAATTGTTTGATGGTATCTGGCTACCGCTTCCCTTACTGCGTTTTAGCCCACCCAATGTGTACCAGGAAGGACCACTAAACTGGGCACGCTTTCGTTTAGTGAAACTGCCTGAACCGGATATGGATGGGCATAGCCATCGCATGACGCTGGCTATCGACACACGTATTATGGCCAAACAGCAGGCCGCCGCCGATCTCAGTCCGAACCAGGAAGATGTGAATGCAGGTGCCACCTTTGCCGTCGCGACGGCAACCTATGCCCTTAACTGGTATCTGACGCAGGATTGGATAACAGACTGGCTCAAAGAGGTGTTTAAAGAGGCGAGCAAAGGCCGGGATATCGACGAGCGCGAACAAGAACTTACCCAACAGTATCCACTGGCGCATTACCTCAACCTCCTGTCATTGATGTCCATTCCTGTTGAAGGTCTGCAAAGCCAGGCCGCGCCGGTCATTGAATTGCCACAGTTTAGGATGATTGCTAATCGGGAAACCAACGCCATCAAGCCCATTGCCGTCGATCTGATTCTCGATGTGGGTAACTCACGCACCTGCGGCATTCTTATTGAGGATCATGGCCAATCAGGTTCAGGTATGAGGCATAACTATGTCCTGAAACTACGCGATCTCAGCGAGCCGGAACATGTCTATACCGATCCCTTTGAAAGCCGGGTCGAGTTTTCACAAGCCTTCTTCGGCAAAGATCACTGCTCTGTGCGCAGCGGTCGCCACGACGCGTTCCAGTGGCCGACTATCGCCCGTATTGGCGGCGAAGCCAGCCGTTTAGCCGCACGTCGTAAGGGCAGCGAAGGATCAACGGGTTTATCCAGTCCTAAACGCTATCTCTGGGATGAGAAGTTTTATGGTCAGGGCTGGCGCTTTAACGGCAGCTACGTGCAGGACAGTAACCCACTCGCCACTGCGGCTCCGTTTGCCAACCTGATCGATGAAAGAGGCGAGGCGCTGCATACCATTGAAGATGAGATGGATCGCATTCCGGTGTTTACACCGCGCTACTCACGTAGCTCGTTGATGACCTTCATGCTGGCCGAAGTGCTGACCCAGGCCATTAGC
Organism: Citrobacter sp. R56; assembly: GCF_016811995.1. GTDB lineage: Bacteria > Pseudomonadota > Gammaproteobacteria > Enterobacterales > Enterobacteriaceae > Citrobacter_D > Citrobacter_D enshiensis. The sequence goes on along the minus strand of NZ_CP069159.1, from coordinate 616,762 downwards.
CAGATTAACAGCCCGGAGCAACGTATCCGCCAAGGGCACGCGGGTATCCCGCGTCAGCTGCGCCATATTATTCTCACCGTACCACCCGGTATGCCCATGGCTGAGCGCTGCGTCCTTGACGAGCGGATGCGCCAGGCCGTCGGTTTAGTCTGGAAATCACTACGCTGGCACAATGGCGAGAACGATCCGTACGAGGACGAGCAAGGAGAGCACAGCCAGAGCAGCATCAAGATCCCGCTGCCCAGAATCAGGGTTGAATGGGATGAAGCGTCCTGTGCACAGCTGGTCTACCTCTACACCGAGGTTAACCAGAACTTTGCCGGTCACCCGGAGGAGTTTTTCGATGCCATTGGCCAACCTGACCGCACCGATCGTGAAAGCATTACCATTGCGTCAATCGACATCGGCGGCGGTACCACGGATCTGGTGATCAGTGATTACCGTCTCGATCGTAATGGTCTTGCCGGTGGCGGCACCAACGTGCATATCATCCCCCACCAGCGTTTTCGTGACAGCTTTAAGATCGCAGGCGATGACATTCTGCTGGATGTGATTCAGTCGTACGTCCTCCCCGCATTTGAGCTGGCGCTGCGTGAAGCCGGCGTGATGTCCGTTGAAACGCTGATGTCCCAGCTGTGCGGCTCACAGAATATTAGCGCAGCTGAAGCCGTGCTTCGCCAGCAGCTCAGCCTGCAACTGTTCGTGCCACTCGCGTTGCATATCCTTGGCAAATACGAGCAATACGATCCACTGGATGAACAAACACACACTCTGATTAACCAACGTGTCGACGAACTGCTGCCGGCGGGATGTATTCGGGATGAAGTCGAGGGATTTGTTCGTCGCGAAGTGCAGAAAGCCGGTGGTCCAACTGATTTCAAATTGGCGGAGATCATGCTTAACCTTCCGCTGGCAAAACTGCATAGCGATCTGTGTGCAGGTAAGTTCAACATCGATAAAGTCCTTACCGCACTCTGTGAAGTGCTGTCTTGTTATCATTGTGACCTGCTGCTGCTGACTGGTCGTCCGTCCCAGCTTCCGGGGATTCAGGCGATTATTCGCCGCAATCTTCCGTTACCCCCAGGGCGAATTTTACCGTTGCATGGCTATCAGACCGGAACCTGGTACCCGTTCCATAAAAACGGTCATATCGACGATCCGAAAAGCACGGCCTCCGTTGGTGCGATGCTCACACAGCTGTGCGCCAACCACAGCATTCCGAACTTCCATTTCCGTACTTCGGCGCTGAAGCCATATTCCACGATTCGCCATATTGGTACCATTGATATGGACAATCTGATCCGCAATGCCGACATCGTTTACCGACATATTGAATCGGAAAATGGACAGATAAAACTGCCGGCCATCACCGATGAAAATGGAGAGAAGACTACGCAAAGCATCATTATGCGTGGTGATCTGCGCTTAGGTTATCGTCAACTGGATGCTGAACGCTGGGCTGCGGCTCCGCTCTATACCTTACGTTTTAGCGAAGAAGGTCGTAAAAAATTTTCCGCTGCTACGTCTACGGATAACGGTTCTCCATATCTCAAAGTCAGGCTGACGATCGACAAAGGGAAGCGAGCCCATCAGCTCGGGTTGATTAGTGATCGCCTGACGATCGCCGATGTCAGCAGCAACACTGATAAGTCGTTTAGCAAACGTGATGTAGATCTGGAACTCAATACTATGCCCGATACGGGGCTAATTGATAGCCGGCACTGGCTCGATAGCGGGAGTGTTAAAAAATAATGAATAGCGAGCAAAAATCTCTCACTCAAGGTTGGGCAGCGATCGCTCAGGGATGTCTGGAGGCGCTCGGTTGGGTCGACAGCGTACGCACCGGGTCACGTCGTCTGGACAACGAAGCCGATAAGCTCAGCCTGAGTTTGCTACGCACGCGTAATCTGGCCAATAGCCTGACTCAGGTCGCCAGAACGCCGATGACAGTCGGTTTTTTCGGTATTTCCCAGGCGGGAAAATCGTATCTCATTTCAGCACTGGCAGCAGGCAGCAACGGTTCCCTGGAAGCGCTCTATGGCGAGAGGCGCGTCGACTTTATCAAAGAGGTTAACCCGGTAGGCGGCGGTAAAGAAGCCACCGGTTTGGTCACCCGTTTTACTCGCCAGGCACCGGACGCCCCCGCCGGTTACCCGGTGCCATTGCGCCTGTTCAGTGAAATCGACCTGGCTAAAATTTTGGCAAACGCCTGGTTTAACGACTTTAACCATGAGCAACTGAGCTATCAGCTTGACCAAAACCGGGTTGAAGAGCACCTACGCCCCTTCCTGAAGTGTACAACTCAGGCCCCGGGGTATAATGGTGTCAGCCAGGAAGATGTCGTCGCCTTGTGGGATTACCTTAACGCCTCTTTTAAAAAGTCGGTTGAGAAGCTCGAACACGCCTGGTGGCCGCAGGTATTGAAAATTGCCCCTGCGTTGAGCCCAAATGAACGCGCAAAGCTATTTTCACTGCTGTGGGGAGAGCAGCCCGCCCTCACCGAAACCTACCGTTCATTAGCGAATGTGCTGGCCAAACTCAATCATGCCCGGATGGTATTTGCCCCTCTGGAGACACTGATTGACCACAGCAGTGGCAGCATCATGAACGTAGACAGCCTTAATCGGCTGGGCTCCAGCCAGGATCGCAACGTCGAGATCCGCTACTGGAAGGAAGAACAACAAATTGGTAGCGCCAGTTTAACGCAGGCTGAGTTGGCGGCATTAACCACCGAGCTGATTTTCCCTCTGGCGGAAGTAGAAGCCAACAGCGTCGTGGAACAGGTTGATTTGCTCGACTTCCCGGGCTATCGCGGTCGCCTCAAGGTCACCGCCCTGGAAGAAGCAGGCAGAGATGGGCTTAACGCTATTTCGCAACTGCTGCTTCGCGGCAAAGTCGCTTACCTGTTCGAGCGCTACACCGATAACCAGGAGATGAATGCGCTTGTGGTGTGTGCCAGCTCCGCCAAACAGAGTGACGTTGCTGACGTTGGTCCGGTATTAAACCGCTGGGTAGAGAAAACCCAGGGTAAGAGCGCCGAAGAACGCGAGGGCAGTAAACCCGGTCTGTTCTGGGCAATTACCATGTGCGATATGCGTATCAACAACAGCCTGCAACATACGGTGGGTCAGTTAAAAGAAGGCTGGGAAGGTATGCTGCACATGACCTTGTTGGAGCGCTTCTCACATTATGACTGGCTCAAACAGTGGGCTCCCAATCAACCGTTCAACAACTGTTTCCTGGTGCGCAAACCGGGGCTCGATAACCCCTTCCTGAGACTGGAAGGCGGTACCGGCCAGGAGCGACTCCAGGAAGTGGGTATAACTGATCGTTATCGCGACGTGCTCGACACTATGGGCAACACCTTTGTCTGCGGTGAAAAAGTGCTTCGCCACATCGCCGAGCCGAGAACCGCCTGGCAGGCGATGCTCGAACTCAACGATGGGGGAATGGCACGCCTGACGAAGGCTCTGCGTGGGGTCGCCCATCTGGACTTCAAACTGCAGCGTTTACAACAACAACTCATTCAGTGTCGCCTGGAAACCGGCGATCAACACCTCGGCCGCTGGTACGAAAAAGATGGTGACGGACAGATCGTGAAAAAACAGGCCATTGCCAAAGAGCTATGGCAGGGATTGACAGCGTGTTCCCACAGTATAGGGGAGATGCTCGATCGTCTGGTTTTACCCACCCAGGATCTCAATAACATCTATCTGAGTATTCGCGATCGCTACCAAGAACCACAAACAGATAGCGAAAGCCAGGTGACGAACGCTTTTGCCGCCAACCCGTTTGGTGGTAATCCGTTCGCCGATAACCCCTTTGCCAGCGATCCCTTCACGGCTACGCCTGTTGAAGACACCGTAGTTAACACTCCTTCAACTTCAGCGCCAGAAAGAGTAGGCCAGGATGATGATTTCGCCCACCAGGCCTTTAAAGCCTGGGTGGCACACCTGCGAGAACTGCCGCAACAGATGTCACAGTGGCGTCAGCTCGGCATGAGCTGTGAACTGATTAATCAGCTCAGCGAAGAACTGATCACTGCCGCCACGCGTCTGGATCTGGAAGGCACATTGAAACACGCCCTTGCAGGTCAGGAACAGGCGGGAACGCGTCGCGAACATCTGATGGCACGCCAGGTTTTGCGCGCTCAGCTGACAATGCATGATTTTATTGCCTGGTTTGGCTATCTCACCCTGCCCCCAGAGAAGGTACCCAACAGCTATGTTGGCGAGAAAAACAAAGTATTTTTGCGCCAGACGCAGCTTACCCACGATGAATTGCCCAAACTAGCAGCCGTCGCGCCGCAACCTGGCGTCGCCTATCTGGGAGACTGGCTATCCGCTTTGATGAGCATCGTCCTGGACAATGCGGGCCATAGCGCCACGCGGGATATTTCCTTCGAACATAATCGTCAACTGGGTCAGATTATCAGCCAATTGAAACAAGAGAACATGCCATGCTAGCTAAAATCATCGCCTGCCAACCGGCAGCACCGGGTACTGCACAACTGATGGTTCGGCTGCGCGGCGATACCGCAATACTGCCCGATCTGACGTTTACGCTTTGCAATAATAAGCAGGAATATCTGCAACCCGATGGTGACTGGAGCTCAGCACCACACTGGTTTACCGTGAACGGCGGTTACGCTCTTGCCAATGGCAGCGGCTTCCGTATAGGTCCAACCTTGCTTGACCCCCTACTGGCGACCGCAAGCCAGGTGCAGATTCAGATCAAACTGCCGTCAGGAGATACGCGCAATACCACCCTGCAACTGGTGCGAGATGAACTGCTTTCATCAGGAGCCAGAGGTGAAACGGGTGACTACAGCAGTAGTAGTATGCTGACGCCTCCAGCCCCCACTGCTGCACCAGTCGCTGAGGCAGAAGCAGTCGTTGACCCCGAACCTGTCGTACCAGTAATCCACGCCGAGGAGAGACCGCAACAGAAATCCGGCCCCTCCCGCCTTCCGCTGATTGGCGCAGCGGTGCTGTCCTTAGTAGTGATTGCCGGCGTACTGTGGTGGTTTTTAGGTCGGGATAAAGCGCCAGACGTTGTCCCAGCAGTACAAGCGCAGCAGGAAACCCCGGCTGCTGCACCAACCCCAGCCCCCGAACCCGCGGCACACAACAGCTGTTCTGCGGAGAATTTAAACGACCTCAACGAGCTTGATTTCGTACAGAGCTGCGTTCAGGAAAAATTTGACAGCGACAAACTGCTGACCATTATTCAGGCCGCGAAAGAGGCTAAGAAATGTGGCATCGCACAGCGTCTGTACGCTAACCGTGCTCAGGGTGGTGATACAAAAATCGCACTCGTTTATGCCAGTGAATACGATCCTAAATTCCACCAGCCAAGCGAATGTTTCAAAGAGCCCGATAAAGATACCGCAGCCTATTGGTACGAAACAGTATTGCAAACGGAACCCGGCAACCAAACGGCTAAACAGCGTCTTGAGGAGTTAGGAAAATGATCCGCAATCCAATTCGTCGCCTGGTCCTGCCTTTGTGCAGTATGTTGCTTAGCGGACATGTCTTTGCCACCGATGGCGACAAACCGCTGCTCCAGGAAGGGAAGAAAACATTATTCCAGCGCGTGCTCACCACGCCAGGTTGCAAACTCGGGACAACTGCAGGTGATGATAAAGGTCAGCTACAGCCCGCCTTTAGCAGCCTGTATGTTTATCAAAAGGAAGAAGCAAATGGTCAAAGCTGGCTCAAAGTTGGGCCAGACAGCTATGGCAAAACCATCGGCTGGTTACCAAAGTCATGCACCGTGGACTGGAAAATGCAGCTAACGCTGGCATTTACCAACCCGGCAAACCGTGACCGTTTGCTGTTTTTCAAAGACAAACAAAGCATTGATAACATTCTCTCCGCCCCCGATCCGGTGTCACTGGTCGCACCACTGCGTGCCAAAATGAAACGTGACGGACACGCCGAGGGCATTCAGGCAGAGGAACCAGAATATTTTGTCGATATGCAAAAACAGTTCTATCTGCTGCCCATCCTGAGCGGTGAAGAGGTTATGACCGAAGATGGCTTCTACACCCGCCTGCTTAACGTGGCCTCTGTCAGCAAAGCAGATACTGCGCCGAAACAAGAAGATAGCGTTAACCAATTGAAAGGTTTTAACGCCTCGGTGGTCTTTGTGATTGACTCGACCATTTCGATGGGGCCGTATATTGAGCGCACCAAAGAAGCGGTCAATAAAATCTATGACAAGATCAAAGCTGAGCATCTGGATGGACAGGTCAAGTTTGGCCTGGTCTCTTATCGTTCAAACACCAAAGCCGTACCGGGTCTTGAGTATCGCACCAAGATTTATGCAGATCCTAACCATGTTAAAGATGGTCCGGACTTCCTGAAGAAGGTTGCCGATCTTAAAGAAGCGAAGGTATCCAGTTCTCTGTATGATGAGGATGCGTATTCCGGCGTTATGTCCGCTATTGATGACATTGACTGGAGCCCGTTCGGTGCGCGCTACATGGTTCTGATCACCGATGCAGGTGCCATTGACGGTAGCAACAAGCTGTCAGGTTCCGGCCTTGATGCCAGTCAACTTCGTCTGGAAGCTGGTAACCGCGGCATTGCTATCTATACGTTGCACTTAAAAACGCCAAGTGGCAAAGAGAATCATGCTAAAGCCGAAAGCCAGTATCGCGATCTCTCCAACTTTGATAGTACCCAATCCAACCTTTATCAGGCGGTAAATGCCGGCGATCTGAAGACGTTTGGCCTGCAGGTGGATGCCCTTGCCACCGCGATTACTGAGCAGGTGAAATCGGCATACATGGGGGATGCTGCAATTGGCAGCGCCCTGTACGCAAAGGATGATGGGAAAAAACTGACGCCGGAACAGAAACTGCTGCAGGATACCGCGTTAATTGGGCACGCCATGCAGTTAGCTTATCTGGGTAAACGCAACAGTACCCAGGCACCGTTAGTTTTCCAGGCCTGGATCAGTGACCGCGATCTGATCAAACAGAATATCCCCACCACCGACGTCCGCGTTTTGCTGACCAAGGGACAGCTTAGCGACTTAAGCGATGCTGTCAGCCAGATCCTGAAAGCGGCAAATGAAGGGATGATCTCGCCAACCAAAATGTTTGAACAGTTGCGTACCGTCGCTGCAACGATGGGGACAGACCCTAACCAGCTCAAACAGAAGGACAATGCCCGGATCGGCGATCTGGGTGTACTGGGAGAATATCTGACCGATCTTCCGTACAAGAGCGATGTCCTGAACCTCGACGAAGAGACATGGAAAAGTTGGGATGGATTGTCGCAGGAGAAATTTATCCGCACTCTGTCATCCAAGCTTCGCCATTACCAGAAATATAACGCCGATGTGGATCGCTGGGTCGAGCTGGCGAAAGACAGCGACCCGCGCGATCGCGTTTATCCGATTCCGCTGGAAATGATGCCCTGATGTTGCACATTGAAGAGCTGTGCGTTGTTCGTGGTCAGGGAAACAATGCCCACCGAGTTTACCTGCCAAAGCTCACGCTGCGACCAGGGCAGGTGGTGGCGGTAACAGGTGAAAGCGGCTGTGGTAAAAGCACCTTACTGGAGGCCATTGGTCTATTGCTGCAGCCCAGTAAAATAGGGCGTTTTGAGCTCAGCGAAGGCACGCAGCAATTTAGTATTGCGACGCTGCTGAATGGCAATCGGCATAACGAGCTAGCCGCTATTCGCGCCCGCCAACTGGGTTTTGTGCTGCAAAACGGTGGCCTGCTGCCCTACCAGAATGTCAAAGATAATATCCTTTTGCCGTGCCAGTTGTTGGGGTTAACCCCCGACAACGCCATGCTTGAGAGGGTTATCGACGCGCTAAAACTGGCGCCGTTACTGGCTAAATATCCGACCCAGCTATCGTTTGGCGAAAGACAGAGAACCGCATTCGCGCGCGCGATATTACACCGTCCTGCACTGGTGCTGGCGGATGAGCCGACTGCGGCACTTGACCCTTACAACGCGCAGAAATTATTCAGTCTGTTTATTGAGTTAGTCCGCCAGGAAGGCATGATGGCACTAGTTGTTTGCCATGACTGGCCGCTGGTGCAACACTTCAATTTACCCTGTTTAACTGCCCAACCTGAACTGTCGACGGCATTAGCGGAGCACAAACAGGGAGGAACCTATTTTGTCCTTTAACCAAGCCAGACTGTTGGGCCGTCTGGCCCTGCAAGATCTATGGCACGATCGCATCATCTCTTTTTGCATCGCATCTTCTCTTGTCGCCGTCATCGCGCCTTTACTGCTCCTTTTTGGTCTGCGGTTTGGGATTGTGAACCAGTTACAAGAAGATCTGACCCACGATCCTCGCAACCTTGAGATCCGCATGTTAAGTAGCGGTAGCTATGACCAGAACTGGATCACGCAGCTACAGCAGCGACCCGATGTAGGCTTTGCCATAGGGCAAACGCGCTCGCTGAATACGCTGGTCGACCTGCAAACCAGCAGCACTCATTTTATTGAAAATGCGGAAGTTATCCCGACTGGTGCCGGAGATCCATTATTAGGTACTCTTGAACTTCATCAGGAAAGCGAAGTGGTTATCACCCAAGAAGCGGCACGGAAACTGTCTGCTAGTGTGGGCGATTCTCTGACAATACGGGTGGGGCGACTGCTTGACGAACGCCGAGAATGGGGCCGCAAAAGCGTTACCGTGGTGGGTATTTTGCCCGCGACCTATTTCAACCGCGCGGCCATTTTTATCCATCCTTCATTATTGCTGGCCCTTGAACATTTCCGTGATGGCTTTGCGGTCACTGAATTTGGGGTTGCCAGCGGCACTCAGCTTAACGGCAAACCGCCGCTTTATGCTCGCGCCAGATTATATGCCCGGGATATTGATCAGGTCGCCAGCCTTGAACGCGACCTCAGAGCCCGACGTATCGAAACCACTAGCCGCCTGGCCGATATCGAGAATGTAAAAAGCATCAGTCGTGTCTTAGGTATTATTTTTAACACCATCGCCGCCACTGCGCTGATTGGCTGTATCGCCTCGCTTATTGGCTCCTTTATCGCCAATGTCGACCGCAAGCGTAAACATATTGCGGTACTACGCCTGCTTGGTTTTACCCGACCGGCTGTGGGAGCCTATGTGATTACCCAGGGCTGCCTGCTCAGCCTGATAGCCTATCTGGGCGGTTTCGCTATCTATCTCCTGGCCAGTCAGGTCTTTAACCACGCGTTAGCCGGCAACCATGCTACGGGACAGATGATTTGCAAGATCACATCGCTGCATAGCCTCGTGGCCCTGTTACTGACCATTGTCGTGGCGATACTGGTCGCTGGCATTGGCGCCTATCGCGCCATTAATATTGAACCTGCGCAGAGCCTGCGCGAGGTATGACCCTAATTCCTTTACTTGCTCAAAGCATTAATTTTTCGCGGAGATTGTTCATGGCCCATACTCCTTCCATATTATCGCGCTGGCTGGCGCTTGCCCTGCTGGTGAAGATGTCCCCCGTGCTGGCAGAGCCTTGGGCAGAGAAAACCTATAACCCGAAACCAGATAACGAAGATATTATTTTGCCCATGCCCTGCGAAGGCTCTATGGTATTCCGTCGGGTTGAGATCCCGGTATCCGGCCCTCTGGATGATATACCGATTACTTTAGGAGAAGACGGTGGGGAATGGGGCTTTGTAGAACACAGTTATCCGACCTTTATCGCCGGTAGCTTTACCGAAACCAAAAAAAGCAAAGGCCGCTACTATCTGATGGCCAAATATGAACTGACGGCGCTGCAGTATCAGGCATTAACCAGCGGTACCTGCCCTTCCCCATCGCGTAAGCTGAGCATCGCAGAAACCAATATTAGCTGGTTCGATGCAGTAAACCTCGCCGATAAATATAATCAGTGGTTACGCAGTAACGCCATTGATAAATTACCAAAGGAAGATGGTAATCTAGGATTTTTACGCCTGCCCACTGAAGTCGAATGGGAATTTGCGGCACGTGGCGGTCTGAAGGTGAATAGTGCGGAATTCCGTGATTCCCATTATCCGATGGATGACATGAAAAATTATGAGTGGTATTCCGGCTCGCAATCTTCTAACGGCAAAGTACAGCTTGTCGGTCTGCTAAATCCTAACCCCCTCGGCCTGTACGATATGCTGGGCAACGTTTCTGAGATGATATTTTCTCCATTTTATCTTAATAAAATCAACAGACTTCACGGTCAAGCCGGCGGTTTTGTGGTGCGCGGAGGCAACGTGTTGTCGAATGAGTCAGAGATCCGCAGTGCCGTTCGTAAAGAAATTAACTATTACGATGAAACCCATCCTTCCACCAGCAAAACGACTGGCATGCGCCTGGTATTGGTTTCCCCTGCCATTACATCGACGAACCGCGTAAAACTGCTGGAGAAAAACTGGGCTACACTCGGCGAAGATAAACCGGATGTGGATAAGAAAAATGAGGCGTCAAAAGATACCGCGAAAGCGCTGGGAAGTCTGGCGTCCGGCGTTGAAGACACTGAGCTGAAAAAGAAACTTAAAGATCTGGAAAACCAGCTTCGCGCCAGCAACCAGCTGCAGCAAGAAGAACGAGCGCAATCAATTCGTGCCAGCCTAAACCTAGGCTCCTTCCTGTGCACAAAATTGCAGGATGACGGACGTTTTCTTGACTTCCTGAACCACAACTATGAATTGCTGTGCAAGGATAAAGACGACGGTGACAAAAACTGCGCAATCCGAAAAAACAAACTCAGTGAACAAAACAACAGCTTGCAGCAACTGACGAGTTACTACGCCAGTAGTCTGGTAGATTCAGCCACTCTTTATGGTCAGGACGCCCTGAAGCACGAAGTAACCATTTTCGATCAAATGCTTACCCTTAACAAACGACTCTCAGGTCTTAAACCCTTCCTCGCTGCTCACTGGCAGAATCAGCAAAAGTACCTGACAAACGGCAAAATTGATACTGCTGGCTGGCTGGAAACCTGCAAGCAAATAAAAAACGGTAACTAATTTCAAACAATGATTAAATGCACATGTTTATTAAGGAGGGAAGACGATGAAATTAAGCTTAAAAATAGCAGCAATTGCCTTTGGCTGTATTGTCATCCCCCAAACCGCCTTCGCGGAGCCGTATAGCGCAAATGTTCAGGAGCAATTAACATTTGGGTGCCAGCTAACCAATAATAAATAGCTAGTGCCTTTATTGCTCAAGATGTCTCAGGATACGCGTTGGGGACAGCGTCGTCCCCCATTACTGAGCTGAATCTCGTGACCAATCAGTCGGGGGGCGCAGCTTATTACAACGCAGGAATGAGCGCTGGCGAACCCTTATATGGGATACGCTTCCTAATCAAAGTGGGCAAGAAAAGGGATGGTAGTATCTTCAGCGGGGTGTCACAAGAAGATGCGGATATCGATCGTATCATCGACTTAATTAACAAGTTACATACTATTGGCCCGTTAGACAGAGGATGTCGTGGGCATCCCTTGCAGAGAACCAGTTAAGCCACTTGCTCTGACCACACTAATTTTCAACTAGTTATAATATTACGAATCACATACCGACAGTGGCTGCCATTACCCACCATTAATGAACATATTATATTGAAAGTAACAAAATCATATCACCGAAAATATCCTATCAATATGCTCTGGATCAGAGTGATATTAATTATTGGACACTCCACATTAAATTATGTAGTGGAGGAACTTCACGATGTGTGGACATCTCTGGCTCGCAATCTGGCGAAATGGCTTTATTTCATAATGAAAGTGCAGAAACGCATTTTACACTTTACCACCAAGTTGTAAGTCATAATGCTATTGGATTTATTACAGGAAATGGTACCACCCATTTAACTGTTAACTGGGCATTACCAGAATCATAACAACGAGATGTGTTCTTTATAACAAAGTGGGTTATGAATAATCTGGAGAAATAATTTAATTGTCAGAATTACTCAAACCCACATATAAAATGTTAATTAAAAGAATAATTAACAATAACCTGACTTTGATTCCCATACAGAGGAACCATTTTACCGGTACCTTCGACGATAGCCTTTAGGCTAAACGATTGATTAGGTGATAAATTATAAGATGAGAAGTTAACTGATCCAGACTTTGCATTAGTCACATTAATACATACAGTACTGGTACTTGTACATAATGAGACTCTCAACCCAGCCTGATCACGCCCATAAGCCCAGTTGTAATACACCATACTAATCTTTCCGGCCGATGGTGTGCCTGATGTTACAGGAAAAGCCTTCTGGTACCATTGATTTTTTAAAGTGACTGTTGGGGCACTGATTGTGCTTGAATAAGACCCTCCTGTAGCATATGCGCCAGCAGACAGAAGAAGTAGACCTGACAAAGCAAAAGTAATAGCTTTCTGTTTCATTGAAACCTCGTCATTGAGTTAGCAATTCGTGAATCACTGATATTTGATTTATGTCAGAGGGTATGTTGCACATCCCTGCAACCTTCGAAGCATATTTAGTACTTAGACATTCTTTGTAATGATTTAATTTTCTTTTTAAAAATAAGTAATACTTTATTCATTGTCAACTGCCCATGATTTATTTAGCACTAATTTAGTCGTTTATGACGCTCTCAAAGAGAGATTCCAAAGAAATAACGAAGAGTATCATTCTGATAATTTCATTTAAGTGAGATTATTAGGTTGTTTGTCGCGAAGGTGTTTTGTTTTGGTAAATACCAAATTTTTTATTTAAGCGCATATCCTTCATAGTTCGTATTAATCAGTTTTGTGGCTTAATTAAATTTGATTGACTATGTCGTTAGGGAAAGGAAGGTCCGGTGATTAGGCAATACTCTTACGACAAAATATTTTAGGATATGATACTAAAGTTTACTGATTTTCTGCCGTTAAATGATAAATGAACAAAAGGCGGGATGGCTTAAGATTTTACGTATCGTTTACTCCTGCTGTGCAGTATTGTGGATATCAGTTCAGAACACTCAAAGATGCAAAAACATACTGATCTTATTTCGTGATCTGCTTTGATAAAACAAATAATAGTCTTACAACATAACCTACATATCTGGGCAACCTGTGCAGGATTTAATCCGACTAAATAACATATCTCATACCTACTCGACTGGCATGCAATCACAGCCTGTTCTACAGAATGTTTCACTATCGATTCCTGTAGGGCAAAGCTGCGCAATTGTAGGGCCTTCAGGTTCAGGGAAAAGCACCCTCCTTAGTCTGATAGGCCTTTTAGATATTCCGACATCAGGACAGATTCTGCTTAAGGGAACAGATATGTCACGCTGTACTTCAGATGTCAGAGCTGTCACCCGAAACAGATGCATTGGATTCATTTTTCAGAGTTTCAATTTGCTACCCAGATTTAGTGCACTGGAAAATGTGGCTCTGCCACTTTTGTATCGTGGCGTATCCCGCAAGATAGCAAAAGAGTCAGCCTTTAAGCAGCTATCGAAAGTCGGTTTGAGCGAACGAGTTCACCATCGTCCATCTGAACTCTCAGGAGGCCAGCGTCAACGTGTTGCTATCGCCCGTGCTCTGGTTGGAGAACCTTCGTTACTGCTTGCAGATGAACCTACAGGTAATCTCGACAGTAACACCGCATCCGACATTATAGAACTCCTGCTTGATCTCAATACTACACTCGGCACAACTCTGGTGATGATAACCCATGACAATAAAATTGCTCAGCATATGGAGCGTTGTGTTCGGGTTTGCGATGGAAAATTGTGGGATACCCGTAGTGACTGAACATAAATCATCGGGTGAATTAAATAATCGTTATGGTATGTCGGGGCTACAAACCCTGTCTGAAACTGTGGAGGATCTCCGGCTGCTTGGCAGGCGTTCCGTGTTGGCTCTGTTGGGAATCGCTGTCGGTTGTGCGGCAGTCGTGGCCTTACTCAACATTGGCTACAATGCTCAGAAAGAAGCCTTAAGTATTTTCCACGGAATGGGAAGCGACTTATTGATAGCAGATATACAACAGGCGACCGGTACTCAGGAAAGCCTGTACAGGTTTACTTCAGATATCGATCGTAAGTCATTACAACGCGATCTGCCGAACATTAAAGCTGCATCAGTTATTGTTCCTTCCAATACGCTGGCCCGCCTCAATGGTAAATCGGCGAATGTTATAGTTGTTGGAACCAGTGCAGACTATCCCATAGTATTAAATCTCAGGCTTGCTGCTGGCCGTTTCCTTAGTGACTTTGACAGGCACAACACTTATGCAGTTATTGGTGCAAATATAGCAGAGCAATGGCCCGGAGTGAGCATTGGAAGCAACATTCAACTAGGGGGATACCTTTTTAAAGTTGTCGGCATCTTAAAAAAGCAGGAACAAAACCCACTGGTACCGATATCTACAAACGATGCTGTTATTCTTCCCGCAGCAGGTATGCGTCGTGTAACCCCTTACGCACAGATTACAGGTATCGTTGCACGTAACGCAGATTCTGAAACCCTGACAGGGTCTGCATCAGAGCTTCAAGAATGGCTTTCACAAAGATTGCCAGATACCGAAATCAACGTACAAATACCTCAAATGTTGCTTGAAAGCATCAATCATCAATCTCGTTTGTTTACCTGGTTGCTGGCTGGTCTTGGAGTGATTGCCCTTTTGGTCGGTGGTGTTGGCGTAATGAATGTGATGGTTATGAATGTTTCAGAACGGCGCAAGGAAATTGGAGTACGTATGGCTCTCGGAGCACGACCACGCGATATTACCCTGTTATTTCTCCTTGAAGCATTGATACTTGCACTGATCGGCGCACTGACCGGTGCCATTACAGGGATCGGATTAGCGTGGCTTTTTGTCCATCTTTCTGGATGGTCGGAATTTGCTCTATCAGTGTCGTCTTTACCTCTGGGGGTTATTAGCTCCATTGGAACTGGGCTCTTTTTTGGATTATCACCAGCGTTTTCTGCTGCCCGGCTCGAACCTGTAGAGGCGCTGCGTGATGCATAGATTTTCACTGTTATTAGTGTTGATGTGCGGAATAATTCTGCCTACATCTGGTAATGCCAGGATATATCACTCAGACCCTCTTCATAGTATTCAAATCGAGGGTAATGTTAGAGTCATTGATTTAACTCTTAGTGATGCTATTTATCTTGGGTTGCGTGATAACCGGACGATTAGAAGTGCTTATCTTGAGCGAATCGCACAAAAATTTGATCTGAGGGTTGCCGAGGACAGTTTCACACCGAAACTAATGATATCAGGTGGTTATTTGTCTACACGCGATCAAAATGACCGCAACCGGCAGGGGAATGTGTCACCGAACTCAACGTTATTGACGCCTTATGGCACGCGAGTAAGTTTGGGGTGGAGTTATCAACATACTGCCTCAAACAATAGAGGGATATCCCAGAATGACGGGGCAAGCATCACGGTCATCCAGCCATTGCTGCGTGGTGCAGGTAAAGATATTGCTACCGCTACGGTAAGACTTGCACGTCTGAATGAACAAATTAACCGACTAAATCTTAAATCAACAATCTCACAAACTATCACGCAGATTATCATAGCGTATCGTGAACTATTACTGGCACAAGAGCAGCTAAAGATAGCTCAGGATTCTCTGGCTCGTGCACGACAGTTGATTGAGGTTAACAGGGCTATGATTGCTGCTGGGCGAATGGCGGAGTTTGAGATAGTCCAGACTGAAGCTGAAGTGGCATCCCAGGAACTAGCCTATGAAGAGAACCGTAACAGGCTTGATATGGCTCGTCTTGGACTGCTACAGCTACTTGCACTGGATTTAAGTTCTCCTGTGGAGGCAACAGAATCGTTGAAGGTAAAACCAGTTAATATTTCTTCTGAACTGGCTATCCAGCAGGCTGAATTATCCCAACCAAGTTATCTTGCTCAGTTGCTTGCAAGCAAGCAAGCGGATATCAATCTGGTAGTAGCACGCAATGACAGGCTTTGGGATGTTTCCTTAGTTGGAGGGGCTGAACAGCAACGTAATTCATCAGCGCAAAATACTGCTTCTCATACTTGGAATAATTATGTTGGCATTCAGGTCGAAATCCCACTTGGTGATTTAAGTACCCAACAGGCTGAAGTACAGGCTAGGGTCAGAGTAAAAAATCAGAGTATCCAGCTTGCCGAAGCACGTCAGCAGTTGGAACGGGATACTTCAAATGCTGTACGTGATATCAATACGCGCTGGCGACAATTTGAGATAGCACAACGGGCAAGGGATCTTTCTAGACGTAAGCTGGAAATTGAACGTGAAAAACTCAGTGCCGGTCGCTCTAATAACTTCCAGGTGCTGAGTTTTGAAAATGATTTGCGTAACGCTGAAAATACCAGCCTCAATGCACTCATTAACTATTTAAATGCGCAGGCAAACCTTGATCAGACCTTAGGGACTACTCTTCAGAGTTGGGATATTGTACTGAATGATTAACATTAATGAAAAATTAAAAAACGGAAAACAACTTGTTATTCTGATGGCCATTATACTGATTGGAGTAATGATTTTTTTCTTGATGAAAAAGCCTCGGCTATCCTCTGAACCTCAGGAACTCTGGGTAAGTGTTAAACCGCAAAGGCTGGAGAATCAACTGGGGTTAATCGGTAAGATCCAGCCAGCCCAGAGTGAGATTCTCACGGCTCCTTTTGACGGTATTATTCGTAAAGTAGCTGTACATGAGGGACAAAGGGTAGAAAAGGGTCAGCTTCTGATGGAAATAGACCCCGGACAAATCGAAATTCAATTACGCCAAGCTCAGGCTGAGCTACTGAAAGCTCGGAAAGATGTTCAGCAATTGCTCGACTGGGAAAACAGTCAGGAAGTATCCCGTGCCAAGTGGAGTCTGCATAGTATCCGTACCAGACTTGGTAACATCCGAGCTAATCTTCGTGATACACAATTTCTGTACGAAAAAGGGATTGTTTCTCGTATGGAGGTTGATTCGTTGACGCAACAGGTTCAAAACCAACAGCAGGAGCTTAGAGCTGCTGAAGAAGAGTTGCGTTTAACTGAAGCCAGAGGAAAAGGAGAGGAGCTTGAGATCGCACAAATGATGCAGGAAAACGCTCGTTCCAGATATCAATCTCTTGCATCGAAGCTTCAAAAACAAAGGGTTGTTGCCCCTTTTACCGGATTTATTGTCCCCCCAACTGACACGGAAAGAGGGAAAGAAACTCCAATTCAGTCGGGCCTGCAGGTAAACCAGGGAACTCCTTTGGTGAATATCATTGGACTTGAACATATTCAGATCCAGACCAGAGTGGAAGAGGCCGACGTACATCAAATCAAGGAAGGAATGCCGGTTGAAGTGACTGGCGATGGATTTGAAGGCAAAATCTTTAAGGGATATGTTCGCAATATTGCAGTACAGAGCGATCCAAGAGAGGCGCAGGGGGCGTATTTTAATATTATTGTATCTGTAGATACTCCATCCGAAATTCAACGGCAAAATATTCGTCTGGGTATGAGTGCAAGATTGTCTATCATTACTTATCAAAATAAAAATGGTTTTGTTGTTCCGACTCAGGCATTAAATACTGATGAATCCACAAGTGCGACTTATGTTATTTATCGTCGTTTATCAACAGACCTTTCCCATAAGGTAGTGATCACTACCGGTAAATCAGTTCCTCAAGGAATTGAAGTGCATGGGATAGAATCCGGGGAGGTTCTTATAAAAAATATGATATTGCAGAAAACCAATTAAATGTTCCTGCATCTCTCACGAAATATATTTATCGTTATAAGGAAGACTTATGGGTAAAGAAATTTAATGAAGATGAAAACGCTGTAGTGGTCAACTAAAACTGGTCACCGCTTTAGAGTTTTTCCAGTATCGGTTTTCCGATTCGTTTGGTGATAATCCACCATTATATTCATGTGGCCTGAGCGAGCTGTAATACCTGACGATATAGCCTGTGATTGCATGAGCTGCTTCGCTAAAGTTTATATAACCTGTCACCGGCACCCACTCGTTTTTCAGGCTTCTGAAGAAGCGTTCCATCGGGCTGTTATCCCAACAGTTTCCGCGTCGGCTCATACTCTGCTTGATCCGGTAACGCCACAGTAACTGCCGGAACGGCCTGCTTGTGTAATGGCTGCCCTGGTCGCTATGGAACATCACCCCGGCTGGTTTACGTCGCCACACGGCCATCAGAAGCGCATTCAGGACAATATCTTTTGTCATTCGGGGTTGCATTGACCAACCGATGACTTTGCGCGAGAACAGATCAACGACCACGGCAAGATACAGCCAGCCTTCGTGGGTTCGTATATAGGTTATGTCTGTCACCCAACGTTCATCCGGTGCTTCCGGGTTGAACTGCCGCTGGAGTTTGTTGGGAGTCACAATACTGGCTTCACCTTTACGCGCCCGTGGGCTTCGGTATCCGACCTGAGCCTTTATCCCCACACGTTGCATCAACCGCCAGACTTTGTTTACACCGCATTGTTGCCCGGTATCCCGCAGATCGAGATAGATCTTGCGATAGCCATAAACACAACCCGATTCCAGCCAGAACTGTTTGATATGCCCCGTCAGCTTCAGGTCAGCATGATACCGTCGTGAATGTGGCTGCTGAAGCCAGGCGTAAAACCCACTCGGATGCACATCCAGCACCTGGCAGAGCAGGCGGACAGGCCAGCAACGATTGTTGTCACGGATAAAGGCGTACCTCAGTCGGACAGCTTTGCGAAGTACGCCGCGGCTTTTTTTAATATGTCCCGTTCGTCAGTAACCCGCTTCAACTCCTTCTGGAGTCGGCGGATCTCGGCCTGAGCATCTGACTGTTCTTTATTGGTGGAGGAGTCCGGCCTGTACTTCTTTATCCAGGCGTAAAGACTGTGAGTAGTGATATCGAGACGTGTTGCGACGCTGGAAACAGAATAGCCACGCTCAACAACCTGTTTTACCGCTTCAATTTTAAATTCTTCGGGATAACGTTTACCGCTCATGGGCACCTCTCTTTTAAGTCATCTTATATGACTCTGAGGTGTCTGTTAAACCTGTGGCGATTCAGACTTGAGAAAAAATATTCGCAGGTTTTTAAAGATGCTCTTTATGTTAGGTTCATTTAGTTGAATCCAAACTATGGTTTAGGAAGGAGCACGTTAACCACCGTTTTTCAGTTTCCAAACATGCCTACTTAGCAACTTAGCCGCATCGTTCCAGGATTGGAGGCATTTCGTTTCCTATACAGCACCGAACAATTAGATCTTAAAATTTCACGCAAAAAAAAATATCTTTATTTATCTGTTGGTTATGTTATTTCATGATTCAACTACAGATCCTTGTCACTGAAAAGCACTGAAATTCTTTTCAATCATTTCAGTTTAGGTTTTCCGCAAAGCCGCCAGCAATGGCGCGGTCTGGCAGTCTGGTTTGAAGAAAAATAAAACTGATAAATTTTATCGATCCAGAAACCGCAGGCGGGTGCGGTGTAGTGCCGTTTTTGTCTGCGAAAGATTTATTTTGTCTGCATGTGGCTAGGTCAGCGCAACGTGACGGCACAGATCCTTTTCAGGTGTTACGCGTTGTCGCCGTCTGGGTGAAAGCTCCGGCATTGGTCGGCGTACTGGCACTGGGGTGTGTGCATGGCTCGCGCACTGCCGCGCCAGTTCTGCCAGCAAATCAATGGTGCCCAGCATCATGGTCAGGGCGTTGGTACTCTCACTGCCAATATGCACAGTTGCCCCCATAACCTGCTGACCGCCAGCGGCCACAGATTTGCGTAGCGCGGCAATCTTTTCTGTCAGGCTTTCCCCCACATCAACTGTCACAGCACCGACTGCCGGAATACCTGAGCGCGCTTATTTCCACCTGGCTGAATGAATCCGCCATCCTGTTTCGTCGCAAGTATTACCAGAACGACGCACATGCGGGGGTACACCATGTACGTCACCGAGTAGCACCGACGTTGAATCGCTCCGCAACGCGATGCGTGACTCGAAAGGGCTCGGGAATTTTAAAAACCTGTTTTTCTATGCGCCTAACGGAAAGCCGGACGGCATCAAAATTGTCCTGCTGAGCGAGGTCGCCACAAAAGATGACTTTTTCAACATCAAGAAGGTCAGCGCCGCGTCCTGCTCGAAACGCACGCGTGCCGTTTCAGCGCACGGGCGGCATCATCACTGAGCGCCTCAGACACGCCATACGTCACGCAATTGTCCCCACGGCGTCACAAATGAGCGCAGTCAGGACGCCCGCAGACGCATAAAATTAAATGCTGTCACCGCCGCTGGCGCGCAGTGCTATCCCCACCTCGCCTGCCCGCTTTTTGGGTCGGATTTATTGACCGCCGGAACGGGATAAAACTCGGTAAATTTTCCCCACAAGAGCAACGGTGATAACAGCCAGAGTTATTGAAGATAAACCAAGAAAAACAAGCATGGAAAGAAAGGGGCTAAATGTCCCCCACAGACTCGTAAAGTCACTAATTCTACCCAGCAAATTCGTCGAAATATACCTTAATGCGAACTCCGGAATAATTAGAAAGAAAATAATTGCAACAACAACATAACTCGCTGTTTTCTTTCCCTTTGTCATTTTCTTTCTTGCCCCCTTCGACGAGCGTGATCAATTATTAAGTTACAATGCTAAAACAAGGCTAATTGAAATTGCAGAAAACTATCTTAAATTGAAAATGCAGTCTGATAAACGGATGGCTGTCGCTGTAACAAAAGCATTGTGCGAGTTACATGCGAGCCATATGGAAACTGTTAAGCAAGTGAAATTAGGCGCTCAGCGATTCATAAACTATGGTTCGTACCTGATTCCTGGCGATGACTATCGTAGTACTTGCTATGAGCAATGGCAGGAAGACAAACGTTTTTTCCTCTGCTTTAGCGAAATGTACAAACGTAATGATGTTGTACTCGACATAGCTGAACTTTATTTTCGGAAAAATCTTAACAGACTTGGCGAGAAAAAGAGCTTTAATCTCGTGTCTTTTATCAAAAAGAAAATAGGGGATAAATCTCACGATGCCGCCGTCAAATCTAGTAAATTAGCAATATCTTTAAGTATTTTAATGCTAATAATTGACAGTGCTTATTTCCAGGAATCGCATATCAATATGGTCAACAATATGTCGACATGGTTTGTTAAAGGCGCGGCGATGTATTCAAAAATTCAAATCGAGGCTTTAGCGGCAAACAGGCTAAAACTCCAAGATGCTGCTTATTACCAAAGTTTACGCAATGAAAAACCAGAGATGCTTTACTTTCTTATTGAACCTCAGATGTCAACGGTTATTTACCAAGTTGAATCAGGAGGAAATAATGAGAAAGTGGTTGCAGATGTGCTATATGAGATGCATAAACAATGAAAAAGTCCCTTTTATGGTTGCTTCAAACGCATTTTTACTGAATCCCTTTCGCGTTGCTTATCTGCGGGATTTTCCTATTTGCAATATTTGTTCCAAATCAAGCTGCGCTACTTAGCATAATATGGGTTGTTATTATTTTGTTTTTATATATAAAATATAACCGTTGGTATAAGAACCGCATTTACCGCAGCTAAAATGCTCCTTTAGGAGCATTTTAGCTATATTTAAGACACCTCAAAACAGTAAATAATCTTGATCATCATTCAGCATCGTAGATTCATTACGTTTTCGTTCAGCAATTTCCTGAGTAAAAATAAACCCTACCCCCTTAGACAAAAAATATTGGCCTGTCAAAACTGAAAACAAATTTTTCCTGGTACGTCCGCCCGATCGAATAACCGCCACCATTCTCTTTTAAACGCTGGGAAAATATCCACCCGCCCTCAACAAAGCTCTGTAGTGTTTCACCACGATAGACAACCTGGAAATTGTAGTCACGCCCCCCCATAAAACCTCTTACCGCCTCGCGATGCTCGCTGCTCCCCCCAAGCTCAGCAAACTGTTACGGGGTGACGACAGGAGCAGGCACTTTGATAATCGCGATTTCAGAAGCCATGTAGCATGATTCCCTATTTACTAACGTTTGCAATTAAAGGGCCACCGTTTACCAACATTGGGGCATCAATTGCATAGGTTTAGACAAAATATACTTCCCAATTGAGAAGCAATAAATAGGCTTTATCGAGATGAGAATAGATTCTTTAGGATGGAGCTACGTTGATGCACTCGATCGCATTTGTGAGGCGTATGAATTTTCACAAAAATTCAGCTAACTAAGTTCAATGAACTATAGCTCATCTTCTAATGCGGGTTTATGTAAAAACTCTCTTAACGATAGAGCCAATAACCCTAACCCATCACCCACTACTAAATTGTCCGCATAATATCGCCAATGAAATACATTTCTATAAGTAGGAGAATCAGCCCTCACATCATAAATAATATACGCATCACCATCATCATCATAATCTGAACCAATGACAATCAAGCCATCAGGTAGTAATGATCTATGATCATATATTGATTCTTG
Source organism: Citrobacter sp. R56 (assembly GCF_016811995.1). GTDB lineage: Bacteria > Pseudomonadota > Gammaproteobacteria > Enterobacterales > Enterobacteriaceae > Citrobacter_D > Citrobacter_D enshiensis. The sequence goes on along the minus strand of NZ_CP069159.1, from coordinate 594,377 downwards.
TAACAATTTTGTTGAAGTCACAACTCTATTTGTAGAAGATAAGGTAGCCATTACTATTATCCTGTTTTTTTCGTTGTACCTCGCTATAAAGTTATCTAAATTAGATAATGGAGTACATGCTTGATCAGCTACCAAATGAATATAATCCTTATATTCATTTGGCAAGCTAATCAACAACGATTTTTCGACATCAGTAATTCCTTTTCTTATCAAGAGTGGGTCAGCGATTAAATCTGGCTCATCTACTTCCCATTTCACCAAGTCATCTTTCTGTATTTTCATACTAAAAACCCTCACCACGTCACATTGAATCACCAACTACATGAAGTGTCCCACTATTAACAAGACTTGTCTCACTATTTTTGTATGCTGTATGTATATCTTTATCAACGAAGATCATTTTGCAAACGCACCTCTTCAAACAGATTAACTACATTGTTTTCTTGCTGGTGGTGGTGGTGGTGTAAATAGTGACCATAGCCACCGCTTTGGAGTTTTCCTGTATCGGTTTTCCGATTCGTTTGGTGGTAATCTACCGTTATATTCGTGTGGCCTGCCACCGACATCCGAGCGTTTTTCTAGTTCCTGAAGAAACGCTTCATCGTGCTGTAATCCCATCAGTTTCCGCGTCAGCTCATACTTTGCTTGATCGGGTCACGCTATAGTAACTGCCTTCTTGTGTAATAGCTTCCCCGCTCGCGGAGCAACATCGCGCAGTCTGGTTTACCACAGACTTCCCAGGCCATTTCCAGCGATTTGGTGGTTTGCCTACGGTCCGGGGAAGCTTGATGATAATCAAATAAATTTTTGGTAGCTCTAAAAAAAAATACACATCTGCCGATGTACTGACAGAGTGTGTCAGACCTTTATATATAATTCGCTTTAGACAAACAGACTGGTAGGAGCTTATGGCTGATTCAGCACGGAGTCGCTCAGCAGAACGTTTAGTGGATATCCTGATGGAGCTACAAACTTATGGCGTGGTCAGTCGCTATCGGTTGATGAAGAAATTTAATATCACTGAACGAACGGTTTATCGCGATCTCAACATGCTCTCCGCATTCGTTGAAGGCTGTGGTGGCGGGGAATATCGGTTAATTCCGTCAAGAGCTCAGAATAATAGCCATGATGCTCTGCATAACCCGCTGGCAACGCTGCTGGATGCCGACGCGGTGTTTCCCGACAGAGATGAGGACTTCTGGGGCAGCCTGGAAAAACGGGCTGCGGAACAGCATGTGAGAGTTCATTTTAACAGCCCTGAGCATTCGGTCAGAAATGCTTTGCGAAAGTACTTTAATTTATTAGAGAAAGCGATTCAGAAAAATAGTGTTTGCCATATTTTATATAAAAGTAAAACGCGCACTATTCATCCTTATAAGCTGGTTAACCAGAAAAATATCTGGTATCTGCAGGCGACAGAGGGCGGTAAGTTAAAGTCATTTTCGTTAAACAAAATACATTGGCTGGATATAAGAAAAGAACACTTTGCGGTTGATAGTTTCACGCTTTCATTAATTGATGAGCATCGTGACCCTTGGGTGAGCGAAGAGACTTTTGAGGTTCGGGTGCGTATTAACCATAGCATTTCTAGCTACTTCAGAAGACGCGATTTGCTGCCTCAGCAAGAATTATTGTGCGAAGGGGACGACGGGGTGACATTACTCTGCCAGGCCGCACATCAGAATCAAATTATTCCATTAATTTTATTCTGGTTACCCAATATCGAAATTCTGGAACCTGAATGGTTAAAAACAACCGTCATCAACATGTTGCATAACTACGTCACTGGCGATCACAACTCAGTTCCTGTTTTGGAATGTGATGGATAGCTAGTAACGACGACTCATTGCACAGGAGATAATTATCTATGGCATTACCTTTCATTATTTTGGGCGTCGCGGCAGCGGCAACAGCTTTTGGTGGCAAAAAAGCGTATGACGGCTACCAGAAAAAATCGGAAGCCGACGACGTATTAGATCGCGCACAGCGTCGTTTTGATAAGCATAAAGATAGTTTTGAGACAGCTAACAAGACGACGTCGGAAAAACTCGCAGAATTAGGCGAAGTGGAACTGAAAATCGGTAATGATTTCAATGAATTCAATACAATAGCCATTGATCTTCTTGAGCGAATGGCAAAGGATGGGCATAAGAATCTCAAGCTGACGGTACCAAAGCACAGCATTAATAAGATTCAGAACCTGGCTATTTCGGCAACAGAATACCTGACCACGGTCGTCGGTGCAGGCGTGTCTGGTGCCGCCGCCGGTTTTGCCGTGTACAGCGGAGTGATGGCTTTTGCTGCCGCCTCTACCGGAACGCCGATTGCGGCGCTGTCGGGTGCGGCAGCTTATAATGCCACGATGGCGGCAATTGGCGGCGGTTCGCTGGCTGCAGGTGGTTGGGGGATGGCAGGCGGCGCGATGGTGCTTGGCGGTGCAGTGGTGGCTCCACTGATTGCTATTGCTGGCTGGGCCTACGATAACCATGCGGAAAAAGCGCTCAACAACGCCTACCAAAGCTCCCGTGAAGTAACCGCGGCGGTAGAGAAAATGAATGCAGCTGAAGCGCATCTGACAAAGGTGCAGCAATATGTAAATAGCATTTATGAATCGATCACCGGTATGCATGCCGTCTTCGTTCAGCACTATTTTGAGCCGCTGAAAGCGATGCACGCGGTCATCGTCGAACGTCATCAAAAAAATATCACCACCGAAATTGATGAGTCGGAAGAGATCATGACGCTTATCGACCACGGCTACGAATTAGCTGCCATCATGACCGACGTGATTACCACACCACTATTCAAACCGGTGACGCAGGAAAACGGCGAAGCCGTTATTGAAGATGGCGTGATCCAGCTGCAGACCGACAGCAACGGTATGAATCTGCTTAACAAAGAGGCGCTGGATGAAAAACTGACGGCATCAGCCTCTGATTTCGACACGTTTTCCTCTCGTATTTAATCGACTGGCCGGGCTAACCAGCCCGGCATTGCTATGGGTAGAGCACAATGAACGCAGCCAGGTTTGACTGGGGTGAAGAGTTACATCAGACGGTGGTCAAGAGCCTCACCACCTCGTTTGGGTTAGATTTTCTCTTGCTGGAGGATAAGCACGGCGGCGATGTGAATACCATTCACAATGTCCGTCAGGGGGTGTATGCCACAGATGCCGAACGTCAACGGTATGAACAGCGCGAAGGGTATGATTCGCATCATTACCACAGCCACGAAAACTACATCGCCACCAACCGAGCAGGAAAAAAGGCGCATGAGGTCGGTACGCTAACTGATACCTATACCGGTGAACATTTTGCGGCCAATGATAAAAAAAATCTCGACCACATTATTTCCGCCCATGAGATTCACAACGATCCCGGACGTGTTCTCGCCGAGTGCGATGGCGCCGATCTGGCCAATGACTCATCGAATCTTACTTTCACGAATGAGTCGCTAAATAAGGCGAAGAAGGCGAAAACGATGGATGCCTTCGTGCAAACGCTGCAAGACCAGCATGCCGCCACAACGCAGGAAATTGCCCGGTTACGCAGCCAGCCAGCACTCTCCGAGCAAGAACAGAAGCAACTGAATAAGCTGGAAAATAAAGCTGCCGCTGATTTTGAACGCATGAAAGAGGCGGATAAGCAGGCGCGGGCAAAATACAACAGCACTATCCACCAAGAGTATTACACCAGCAGCAAGTTTGCGAAGAATGTCGCCAGCGCTACGCTGAACAACGCCTTTCGCATGGGAACGCGGCAGATGCTTGGACTCATTCTGGCGGAGACCTGGTTTGAATTTCGCGAGCGTATTCCAGTGATGTTTGAGAAACATCGTCGCGCATTTGATGCCGGAGATTTCCTGCAGGATGCTACTGAAGCATTACGCGCCGTTTGGTTGCGGGTACAAACCAAATTTCACACCTTCCTTACCTCCTTTAAAGACGGTGCGATTGGCGGCATGCTGTCCAGCATTACAACTACGCTCTTCAATATCTTCTTTACCACAAAGAAAATGATGGTGAGGCTCATTCGCGAGATGTGGAACAACCTGGTGCAGGCCTTCAAAGTGATGGTTTTTAATCCAGAGGGTTTGCCACCGGGGCAGTTGGCGAAGGCGGTCAGTAAGCTGGTGGCTGCCGGGGTGGCTGTCGCAGCGGGTGTCGTGGTTAACGAAGCATTAGCAAAAATTCTCGTTTTTCCCTTTGGCCCGGAATTAGCCGCCTTCTGCGGCGCGCTGGCGACCGGTATCCTGACGCTAGTGATGAACTATTTTCTCGAACACAGCGCGTTGATGAAAAAAGTCTGGGCGTTTCTGGACACCTTTAAAGATAAGTACCAGAAAGCGCTTGAGTATTATCAACAGGTTAATACCGAACTCGATCGTTACCTACTGGAGCTTACGGCGCTGGAATTCGCGATAGATTCGTCAGCGTTGACGCGATTTACCCTGCATCTTAACGTAGTGAATAGCGAAATTAAGCGTGGCTTGTTGCTGCAAGCCGAGGTCGACCGCCGGAATATCGCACTGCCGTTTGAGGCCGGAAATACCCGCTCCGTACGTAACTGGTTAAGCAAGTTATGACACTCACTCCGGAATTTCCCTGCAACCAGTGCGGCGCCTGCTGTCGTCACGTCGATCGCGCCAGTGAAACACAGTTCCTCGATCGAGGCGACGGTATTTGTCAGCACTATCAGATGGAGACAAAGCTGTGCGCAATTTATGAAACGCGTCCGCTGATTTGCCATGTTGAGAAGCAGTATCAGCTTAACTACCAGCAGCATTATAGCTGGCAGGAGTTCATTACGCTGAATCGTGAGGCATGTCTGATTCTTGAAAAGCTCTAAAGCGAAAAAGGGAGGGAAATCTGATGGAACATAACAATTCTTCACTGGTTGAGTGGCTACCGGAATTTTTTCAGCAATGGCCGCAAAACATGGCGTGGGCCAGAGAAAAAGACAAAAAAATAAATATTGATGCCACCCATTTAGCGGAGTTTTTCAGCCAACTCTCTGAGCCACTGAAAGTTGTGCAGAATCGCTCTTTATCTTTTGATCCATGGGAAGTTGCAGGCCTTGGGCGTAAAGAAGTTCGCAACACGGCAATCCTGGCCTGGCTTCTTGACCCCGAAGGAACTCATGGTTTTGGGAGACTACCTTTAAAAGCATTTCTTAGTGGTATAAGGCACAAAAGGAATGATATCCCTGAAGATTATCACCACTATTGTCGGGTTCAGGTCGAAACGAATCCCACTGGGGATAGTACTAATCGTGTCGATATTGAAATCGATGCGGATAATTTTTTTCTGCTTGTCGAAGTGAAAATTGATGCCTGTGAGCAGCAGGAACAAGTCGCCCGATATTGTTCTGATGCCAAAATACGTGCCATATCACGCCCCTGGGCCGTTGTATTTTTAACGCCCCATGGTGGAAAACCGTTTACCAGTGGGTCGGCTTTTACACCTGAGGATGTCCCCTGCCTTTCATGGCGGCAACTTGCCACAACCCTGGAGGTTTCACTGCAACCGTATTACAAAGAACTTATTGCAGACGATAAATCCTCACCTTCGCGTCAAATGGCTGCACATGCCGTATTTTGCTTTCTTAATCGGATTCGTACATTTTAATCAAAGGGAATAGACATGAATCAACACAGCGATGTAGAACGTCAGGCCGGTACACTGATTCTCTCACAACTAAAGATGTTTAACGAAGCTGTAGTTTATTTTGAACAGCATTTAAGCCCGGTATTCTGGAAAAGCTTTGATCAGTGTATTGAACGATTTATGAAAGACAATAACTGGACTGGCAAAGCCAATTATGAGCGCCAGGACTATTGCTGGCTGGCGCATCCCGGCTGGGTCATTGAAGGTGTTAACTGCAAATGTTGGTTTGAGAGCAGTTCAACAGTTAGTGAAGGAAATGATTATATTTTGGCGGTCCTGACGGGTACAGGAACCGAACAGGGTCAGTTCGGTTTTGAGTTTAAACTGAATGCCGGATATTTTGGTGGGGTCAGGAAGATAGCCAACTACGCCAATACTATTCAGCAATCCTATCGTGAGCAACTTCATGAATTAGGACTATTGGATCAAGGGAAAGGTAACTATTTCCTACCTGTCACTATTGAATCTAATTTACTTACTGAATGCTGGAAAGAGTATGGTGAATTTCCTGTGGAACATGAAGTATTTTCGCCATTGCGAACTGTTCTTGAGAAAATGCTGCAAGCTACAAAAATTCTGGATGCCATATTTTTTTCAGAAGCACAGACTGCAGTAAGTGAGTCCGTTTAAATAATGAATATCACCTGATTCAGTTTGGCCTTTCTGATGGAGGAAAGGCCAGTGCTACACATAATAAATCATCCTCGGCTACAGCCGAAGTTACGTTCTCCATCGCCAACGAATTTAGTACGTACCTTTCTCATATAATCAATCCGATTCATGGGGTTGATCTCTGTTTTAGTACTGCACTGATTTTAGGCCAGGGTCCAGAGAGGCGGGCTGTTCTGCCTATCCTTTATGGCAGAAATGGATGCTCCCACATCGGAGGTGAGAGCATCGGGAATAAGGTGATCTTTTAAAGCGTGTTCAGCCTATACCAGAGCCTGAAGTTGCTCACGCATATAGGAAGTAAAAAATTCAGGGTTTTTGATCAGTACACGCTCCCCTGACGCAATTTTTTCAGCCCATCCGGCCACTTTTTTGGTGAATTCGGGGTTCCACCCCTCCTGCTCGCCTCGTGCAGTAATCTCGGCTGCGCTGGCTGGCACACCTAACTCATTCAAATATTTCAAAATTCCCTTTGTGGTACTTTCATCCATTGAGTCTGGGGGGGCGACGGATGTATTCATACCGTTAATGAAATCCAGTGCTTTCTCAATTGCTGTTGGCATGCTCTTATCCTTAAAATTAACCACGTAAACATCACATCTACACTATGACCTTAAACCGATCTTAATATCAAAGAAATCATTAAATTTATGTCGGTTTACGCGGTTCATTCCTTCGTTTCTGATTCATTGGTACGTAACGGCGCGAGGGTTCTGGCGATGCCATATCTATGCTGACAGCACCGACGCAACACGGTTCGTGGTCGTCGGGCAAGCCTCATCGTTGGCTCCCCTAATTGCATTGTTAGGGAGATTGCTGATGAATTAATCGAGCGATGGCTTGTTGTGCCAGTAGGCTGCCGCCCGCACCAAATGAGGATCAAAAGCCTCAGTATCGAACCGTTGACTGAGGTTTTTGACAACCTTCCCTTCACCGGTGATCCAGATGAAATAATCTTCTGCAGGGATCGAAAGCTGTGACAATCGCGCATCCACCGCCTGCTCGTCCTGTCCGACGAACCACTCAATCGCAAATCCATCAAGATGGGAGAGGTAATCCTGATACGCCGCGTTTTGCACACTGACCAGCGCCGTGACATTCGGGCGCACGGTCAGGCGACTGATCGCCTCCAGGCGGCGGCGCAATGCCGGCATTCCCGATTCATCACAAACATAAACCTGGTATGCGTAATCTTCTGGCACCACCAGCGAACCGCGCGGTCCGCCAATCGTGAGGGTGCCCCCCTCGCGGGCCTGTTTTGCCCAGGTGCTCGCCACCCCGCCATCATGGAGATAAAAGTCCAGCGCCAGTTCATGGCGTTCCTCATCGTATAACGGTGTGTAATCACGTGTTGTTGGGCGAATGCCATCCGCCCAGACGATACCTTCGTCAGTTACCGTCGGCGGTACAAAGTGACTGCCCGGTGCCGGGAAAAAGACCTTGGTGTGATCGTCAAATCCCAGTGAGCGAAAGCCTTCCAGAGCATCACCACCCAGCACAATACGCTGAAAACCCGCGCTGATACGTTCAACACGCAGGACGGTCAGTTCGCGAAAGCGCAGTTCATTACGAACGCGCTGTGGATAGTGTGAGGTTTTTTTGGTCATTCTTTTCGCCTTCGTGAATATATTACGATATATCTAAATTTTTTATCGCAAATGATAATGATTGTTAATTGAAAATATTGCAAGATTTTTATGATATACATCGCGTTCTTCACCTTGTAACCACAAACAAAATAAAAACAAATAAATTCATATAGATATAAAACAACCCCACTTAAAACTTGCATAGCAAAAACATTTAGATATAAATTAGATATATCGAAATAACATCAGGAGATGATCATGCAACATCCACATGAGGGTTGCTGTAAAGGCAAAGGACATCAGCACGAAGGCTGCCATCACGAGCATCATCAAGAGGGCTGCTGTAAAGGTGAAGGACATCAGCACGATGGCGGTCATCAAGAGCATCATCAAGAAGGTTGCTGTAAAGGTGAAGGACATCAGCACGAAGGCTGTCATCAAGAGCATCATCAAGAAGGTTGCGGCAGGGAACGCCATCACGGCCATGAACATGGCTGCGAGCATCGCCACGGTCGGGGCGGAGGCGGACGCCGCCAGCGATTTTTCGGCCACGGCGAGTTACGTCTGGTGATTCTGGATATCCTGACCCGCGACGCGAGCCACGGCTATGAGCTTATCAAAGCCATTGAAACACTGACGCAGGGTAACTACACCCCAAGCCCGGGCGTGATTTATCCGACGCTGGATTTCCTGCAAGATCAGGAATTTATCCGCATTAGCGAAGAAGAAGGCGGTCGGAAGAAGATAGCCATCACCCAGGCCGGACAGCAGTGGCTGGATGAAAATAATGAACAGCTCGAACGTATTCAGGAGCGCGTAAAAGCACGCTGCGTGGGCTTCGAATTACGTAAAAACCCGCAGATGAAGCGGGCGCTGGATAACTTCAAAGCCGTGCTGGATCTGCGGGTGAATCAGGCTGATATCAGTGAAGCACAGATCAAAAAAATCATCGGTGTGATTGACCGTGCATCGCTGGACATCACCCAACTCGATTAAACGGGCTGTGTATTCGCGTCCCTGCCCCCGCCTCCCTCTGGAGGCGAGATAAACCGCGTCAGGGACGCGGACTCAGTGCAGAACCGTGACGGCATCTTCCAGACGGCTGGCGCGGTGTCTCACCATTGCTGAAACTCTGGCGCTCTCTTCCACCAGTTCGGCATTCTTATGTGTGATGTTATTTAACTCATCCACCGCCAGCGTCAGGCTGGAAAGCCCGTCCGACTGCTCAAGCGTCGAATGACTGATTTGGGCGATGAGCTGAGTAACGTTTTGCACCTGCGCCACAATGTCATCCATCGTCCTTCCTGCCGCATGAACCTGTTCTGAGCCAGACTGTACCCGGGAAGCACTGGCATCAATTAGCTTACGAATATCGTTCGCCGCGCTGGCGCTTCGGCTGGCAAGGTGGCGAACCTCTCCGGCGACGACGGCGAATCCTTTGCCCTGTTCACCAGCTCGTGCAGCTTCGACTGCGGCATTCAGCGCCAGAATATTGGTCTGAAACGCGATATCGTTAATGAGTGCAGTGATCGTGCCGATCCGTTGCGTACTGTCGGCAATGTCATCCATCGTTTTGATGACGGTCTCCATCGCTTCCCCACCCTGAGTTGCCGCACCGCTGGCCGCGATGGAAAGTTTGTCGGCAGCCGATGCGGTGGCAGTATTTTTCTTTACCGACTCCGCCATCTGGTTCATGGTCGTTACAGTTTGCTGCACATTTTCCACCGTCTGGCGGGTATGTTTGTTCAGATCGTCGTTCCCTTTCGCCAGGGTTTCACTGCCATTTCTGACGCTGGAAACCTGACTTGAGACATCATTGATGAGCCAGCGACACATCAACCCGAGCTGACCCACAGCCCGCAGCGTCAAACCCAACTCGTCGCTGCGATTCAGATGCGTCACACTGTTACGATCCCCTGTCGCCACCTTCAATGCCTGCCGGGCCACATTTTCAATCGGACGCACAATTTGCCACTCAAATATTGCCGTCCCCAGCAGCATGACCAGCGCGCCGATCACGATTGACGCCACAGGCGCATTTTGCTGCATCAGGCTCGCCGCCAGTACCGCGAAGATAAACACCATCACACAACGTACCCGCCAGCGGATAGGGAGCGCCGGAAGTTTGCCTAACCAGCCCTTACGCACCACCAGCCCTTTGTGGAGGCGTTTACGGCAGCGTCCTTCCTTCAGAGCGTGATACAACGGCTCAACCGCCGCAATTTCATCTTCCGTCGCGCGGATACGAATGGACATATACCCGGTCACTTTTCCCTCGCGAACCATCGGCACCGCGTTGGCGCGGATCCAGTAGTGATCGCCATTCTTGCAGCGATTTTTCACGATGCCGCTCCACGGTTCCCCTTGTTGCAGGGTGTACCACATATCCGCAAATGCCGCTTTCGGCATATCTGGATGACGCACAAGGTTATGCGGCTGCGCCTGGAGTTCGCTCAACGAATAGCCGCTCACCTGCACGAAGGTGTCATTCGCATGCGTGATATAGCTGTGTAAATCAGTCGTGGACATGAGGGTCGTATCGTCGTCCAGCGGAATGCTTTTCTGGCTGACGTAGAGATGAGAAGACATGATCGCGTCCTATGCAGGTTATTTTGGTGTTAACTTTTCTGTCAGATGTTATTTCGGCGCTAATCGATTTATCTTTAGTTGTTAAAATTGATTTAGATCGCAATTTGCGATTAAACCTCAATATTTGTACGCAATCTAATCCATTGATTTAAATTACTTTCATTGCGTAACTATCAAGCCATGCTGAATCCTCCGCCCTATTTTTGGGCGTTTTTTGCACTTTTTCGGGGCGTTTTGCGGGTAAAAATGGGCGCATCTGCGTACGTAAAGTCGGTTATGCCGTCTCGATTGTTAACAAATAAGATTAAATGTTGCGTAAATGCGATTATTCCTGGTGTTTATCCCGATTTTCATGAACGCCTTCGGGATGGCGCAATCCCTGCAATACTTAAATCGGTATCATGTGATACGCGATCCCCGGGAGCACATTTTGAACAGGTTACCTTCCAGCGCCTCAGCCTTAGCCTGCAGCGCGCACGCACTGAATCTCATTGAGAAGCGAACGCTTGATCATGAGGAGATGAAAGCACTGAACCGAGAGGTGATTGAGTATTTCAAAGAGCACGTCAATCCGGGGTTTTTAGAGTACCGAAAATCTGTGACTGCAGGCGGGGATTACGGAGCCGTAGAGTGGCAAGCAGGAGGTCTGAATACGCTTGTCGACACTCAGGGACAGGAGTTTGTTGATTGCCTGGGTGGTTTTGGAATTTTCAACGTGGGGCACCGTAATCCAGTTGTGGTTTCCGCCGTACAGAATCAACTCGCGAAACAACCATTGCATAGTCAGGAATTACTTGACCCGCTTCGTGCCATGCTGGCGAAAACACTCGCCGCGCTGGCGCCCGGTAAACTGAAATACAGCTTCTTCTGTAACAGTGGAACAGAGTCTGTGGAGGCCGCGCTGAAGCTGGCGAAGGCGTATCAGTCGCCGCGTGGCAAATATACCTTCATCGCCACCAGCGGCGCGTTCCACGGAAAATCGCTGGGTGCACTTTCCGCGACGGCAAAATCCACCTTCCGTAAACCGTTTATGCCGCTGCTGCCGGGGTTCCGTCATGTGCCTTTTGGTAACGTAGAGGCCATGCGTACCGCGCTTAGCGAGTGTAAAAAAACCGGTGACGATGTGGCCGCCGTCATTCTGGAACCGATCCAGGGCGAAGGTGGGGTGATCCTGCCGCCGCCAGGTTATCTGACCGCCGTGCGTAAACTCTGCGATGAGTTCGGCGCGTTGATGATTCTGGATGAAGTGCAGACCGGAATGGGACGCACCGGCAAAATGTTCGCCTGTGAGCATGAGAATGTGCAACCTGACATTCTGTGCCTGGCAAAAGCGCTGGGGGGCGGGGTGATGCCGATTGGCGCCACTATCGCAACCGAAGAAGTGTTCTCGGTGTTGTTCGACAACCCCTTCCTGCATACCACGACGTTTGGCGGTAACCCGCTGGCCTGTGCGGCGGCGTTGGCCACCATTAACGTGCTGCTGGAGCAGAACTTACCGGCTCAGGCGGAACAGAAAGGTGACATCCTGCTGGATGGTTTCCGTCAGTTGGGTCGGGAATATCCGGATCTGATCCAGGAAGCGCGTGGGAAAGGAATGCTGATGGCGATTGAGTTTGTCGATAACGAGATCGGCTACAACTTTGCCAGCGAGATGTTCCGCCAGCGCGTACTGGTTGCCGGAACGCTCAACAACGCGAAAACGATTCGTATCGAACCGCCGCTCACGCTGACTATTGAGCAGTGTGAACTGGTACTCAAAGCGACTCGCAAAGCGTTGGCGGCCATGCGCGTCAGCGTGGAGCAAGTGTGACAGATGCCGGATGGCAGCGACGTTCTTAACCGGCCTACGCAGGCACCGCACCGTAGGCCGGATAAGATGCATTAGCATCGCCATCCGGCCTGTTCACACCACTCACACAATCCGCACACCAGCGGGCATCACACGTTCCGGCGTCAACAGGACGCTCTCGCTACCATCGTCGGTTTCGGCGCACAGCAACATGCACTCCGAGGTTTCGCCGCGCATTTTGGCTTTGGCGAGATTACACAGCACCACCACCGTTTTCCCTGCCAGTTCCTCCTCACTGTAGTAAGGCACCAGGCTGGTGACGGTTTGCAACGTCCGCTCACCAACATCGACCTGAACGATATAAAGCTTATCGGCGTTTTCATGGCGCTTAACCTGAACAATTTTTCCAACCCGTATTTCCAGTCGGGCGAACTCCTCAAATGCGACAGTATCCATTTTTCCTCCGCTAGTAAAAATTTACTAAATCATAGCAAAATGTTTTCCTTTCACTTCGCTGAAATAAGGGAAAATGACGTGCAGATCACACTCTTCAGGCAAGGATTTACCCCGTGCGAGTCAAATAAACACGCTTTATTTACTGAAAACAGATGAATAGATAAGCACTTCCTTTACAATGAAAACGCTACTCAGGGAAAAGTCGAAAAAGGTAATTATGGCAACACTTAAAGATATTGCACTCGAAGCTGGCGTATCCCTGGCGACCGTGTCGCGGGTTTTAAACGATGACCCCACGCTGAATGTCAAAGAAGAGACCAAACATCGCATTCTGGAGATTGCGGAGAAGCTGGAGTACAAAACCAGCAGCGCCCGTAAGAGCCAGTCTGCCACGGTGAGTCTGCAACATATTCTGGCGATCTACAGCTACCAGCAGGAGCTGGAGATTAACGATCCTTACTATCTCGCGATCCGTCACGGGATTGAAACACAGTGCGAAAAACTCGGGATCGAGCTGACCAACTGCTATGAACACAGCGGATTGCCGGAAATCAGGAACATCACGGGCATTTTGATCGTCGGTAAACCCTCTAGCGAACTGCGTGACGCGGCAACGGCGTTAACTGACAATATCTGCTTTATCGACTTTCATGAATCCAGCAGCGAATATGACGCCATCGACATCGATCTGGCGCGGATAAGCAAAGAAATCATCGACTTTTTCATCGCGCAGGGCATGAACCGTATCGGCTTTATTGGCGGAGAAGATGAACCCGGCAAAGCGGATATCCGCGAAGCGGCATTTGTGGAATATGGCCGCCTGAAGAAAGTTGTCCGTGAAGAGGATATCTGGCGCGGTGGCTTCTCCAGCTCATCGGGATATAAGTTGGCAAAACAGATGCTGGCCAAAGATGATTTCCCCAGCGCGCTGTTTGTCGCCTCCGACTCTATCGCCATTGGCGTGCTGCGTGCCATCCATGAACGTGGGCTGGAGATTCCCCGCGATATTTCACTGATCAGCGTAAACGACATCCCAACCGCGCGGTTTACCTTTCCTCCCCTCTCCACCGTACGTATTCATTCTGAAATGATGGGCAGCCAGGGCGTAAACCTGCTGTATGAAAAAGCCCGCGACGGGCGCGCACTCCCGCTTTTAGTCTTCGTTCCCAGCAAGTTAAAGCTGCGCGGCACCACCCGCTAATCCCCCTTTTCTCCCGCCCGGCGACTTAGCACGCCGGGCGCGCATTTTCATTCACCCGCTGCCCGCTTACGCGCTGGTTTTGTGATCAAGTTAAAGTTAATCATCTTTATTGCTATATTTTAGTAAAACTTTTACTAAAATCACTTCCAATAACACTTACTCACCATCTACATGAATGGTTCCGATTTCTCTCCACCGGGAGGCCCTATGAATCGCTGGGAAAACATTCAGCTCACCCACGAAAATCGACTGGCGCCACGTGCGTACTTTTTTTCTTATGATTCGGTTGCCCAGGCTCGCTCATTTGTTCGCGAAACCAGCAGCTACTTTTTGCCGTTGAGCGGTCAGTGGAACTTCCAGTTCTTTGACCATCCGCTGCAGGTACCGGACGCGTTTACTACTGAGTATATGAATGACTGGGGGTCTATTACGGTTCCCGGCATGTGGCAGATGGAAGGCCACGGAAAGCTCCAGTACACCGACGAAGGGTTCCCGTTCCCGATCGATGTGCCTTATGTTCCCAGCGATAACCCCACCGGCGCATACCAGCGTATTTTTACCCTTAGCGAAGACTGGAAAGACAAGCAGACGATTATCAAGTTTGACGGTGTCGAAACCTATTTCGAAGTCTACGTTAACGGCCATTATGTTGGGTTCAGCAAAGGCAGTCGTCTGACAGCAGAGTTCGATATTAGCGCAGTCGCCACGACAGGCGACAACCTGCTGTGCGTGCGGGTCATGCAGTGGGCGGACTCCACCTATATTGAAGATCAGGATATGTGGTGGTCTGCGGGGATCTTCCGCGACGTTTATCTGGTCGGTAAGCATGCAACCCACATTCAGGATTTTACCGTCCGTACCGATTTTCACGACAACTACCGCGACGCCAAGCTGAGCTGTCAGATGACGCTGGAAAACCTGGGCTGTGTCCCGGCGCTCACCTCGCTGGAATATACCCTGTTTGACGGCGAGCGTGTCGTTCACACCGGCGTTATCGAAACGCTAAACGTAGACGGGCTCACCCACGCTGATTTTGCGATTGAAGTGAACGCGCCACAACAGTGGTCCGCAGAGTCGCCGTATCTCTACCATCTGGTGATGGTGCTGAAAGACGCCAACGGTAATATCCTGGAAGTGGTGCCACAGCGCGTCGGGTTCCGCGATATTAAAGTTCGCGACGGGCTGTTTTACATAAACAACCGCTATGTGATGCTGCACGGCGTCAACCGTCACGATAATGATCATCTCAAAGGCCGCGCGGTCGGGATGGATCGCGTCGAAAAAGATCTGTTGCTGATGAAGCAGCACAACATCAACTCAGTGCGTACCGCGCATTACCCTAACGATCCCCGTTTTTACGAACTGTGCGATATCTATGGCCTGTTTGTGATGGCGGAAACCGATGTTGAATCGCATGGATTTGCCAACGTCGGCAATATCAGCCAGATCACCGACGATCCCGCCTGGGAACATGTGTATGTTGAGCGCATTGTGCGCCACGTCCACGCGCAGAAAAACCATCCTTCGATCATTATCTGGTCGCTCGGTAACGAGTCCGGATACGGCTGTAATATCCGTGCCATGTACCACGCCGCCAAAGCGCTGGACGACACACGACTGATTCATTACGAAGAAGATCGCGACGCGGAAGTCGTGGATATCATCTCCACCATGTACACCCGTGTACCGCTGATGAACGAATTTGGTGAGTATCCTCATCCCAAGCCGCGCATTATCTGCGAATACGCCCACGCAATGGGTAACGGTCCAGGCGGACTGACGGAGTATCAAAACGTTTTTTACCAGCATGACTGCATCCAG
The DNA here is from genome assembly GCF_016811995.1 of Citrobacter sp. R56. Lineage (GTDB taxonomy): Bacteria > Pseudomonadota > Gammaproteobacteria > Enterobacterales > Enterobacteriaceae > Citrobacter_D > Citrobacter_D enshiensis. Next base: position 578,598 of record NZ_CP069159.1, on the reverse strand, counting down.
GGCCACTATGTATGGGAATGGTGCGACCACGGCATTCAGGCAAAAGATGACAACGGTAACGTCTGGTACAAATTCGGCGGTGATTACGGTGATTACCCGAACAACTACAACTTCTGCCTCGATGGTCTGATTTATTCCGATCAAACACCGGGGCCGGGTCTGAAAGAGTACAAACAGGTTATCGCGCCGGTGAAGGTTCACGCGGTGGATCTGGCGCGCGGCGAACTGCGGGTGGAAAACAAGCTGTGGTTTACCACCCTCGACGATTACACCCTGCACATTGACGTTCGCGCAGAAGGCGAAACGCTCTCCACACAGAGCATCAAACTGCACGGTGTCGCGCCAGACAGTGACGCGCTCGTGACATGCGCGCTGCCGACGCTGGACGCCCGCGAAGCGTTCCTCAATATCACCGTGACGAAAGATTCCCGTACGCTCTACAGCGACGCCGGACATCACATCGCCACTTACCAGTTCCCGCTGAAGGCTCGCACCACCGCACCGGTGCCGTTCAGCCAGAAAAATGCGCGTCCTCTGACTCTGGAAGAAGATCGCCAGCACTGTACTATTGGGGGTTTTAACTTCGCGCTGACCTTCTCAAAGCTGAGTGGAAAACCCACCTCCTGGCAGGTTAACGGTGAGGAGCTGATCACCCGTGAGCCGAAGATTAACTTCTTCAAGCCGATGATTGATAACCACAAACAGGAGTTTGAAGGTCTCTGGCAGCCGAACCATTTGCAGATCATGCAGGAGCATTTGCGCGATTTCGCCATTGAACAATCTGACGACGCGATTCTTATCACCAGCCGCACCATCATCGCGCCGCCGGTGTTTGATTTCGGGATGCGCTGCACCTATCGCTGGCGCATTGCGGCGGACGGTCAGGTGAATGTCGAGCTTTCGGGCGAGCGTTACGGCGAGTACCCGCACATTATTCCGTGCATCGGTTTCACGTTGGGCATCAACGGCGCGCTCGACCAGGTCGCTTACTATGGCCGTGGTCCGGGTGAAAACTACGCCGACAGTCAGCAGGCCAATATCATCGACATCTGGCGTGCTACCGTGGATGAGATGTTCGAGAACTATCCCTTCCCGCAAAACAACGGCAACCGCCAGCATGTGCGCTGGGCTGCGCTAACTAATCGTCACGGCAATGGCCTACTGGTTGTGCCGCAACAGCCGATCAACTTTAGCGCCTGGCACTACGCTACAGAGGATATTCATTCCGCACAGCATTGTAATGAGCTGCAGCGTCGCGATGACATCACGCTGAATCTGGACCACCAGTTGCTCGGGCTTGGTTCTAACTCCTGGGGAAGCGAAGTGCTTGATAGCTGGCGCGTCTGGTTTAGACCTTTCCGCTACGGTTTTACATTGCTGCCGGTTTCTGGCGGAGAAACCACCGCTCAGACCTACGCTTGTCACGCCTTTGGCGCGGGTTTCTTTTCCACGAATTTGCACAGCGAGAATGAAAAATGAGAATCCTCGATAACTTAGAACAGTTCCGACAACTCTACGCCTCCGGTCGGAAATGGCAGCGCTGCGTCGAAGCGATCGAAAATATTGATAACATTCGACCCGGTGTCGCCCATTCCATCGGCGATTCGCTCAGTTATCGCGTGGAAACCGATTCTGCCACCGATGCGCTATTTACCGGGCATCGCCGTTATTTTGACGTGCATTATTACTTACAGGGGCAGCAAAAAATTGAATTTGCGCCCAAGGATGAATTGCAAATTGTTGAATATTACCGTGATGAAACCGATCGCGAATACCTGAAAGGGTGCGGACAAACCGTCGAAGTGCATGAAGGCCAGATAGTTATTTGTGATAACCATGAGGCTTACCGTTTTATTTGCAATAACGCAGTTAAGAAAGTCGTACTCAGAGTGACCATCGAAGACGGTTACTTCCATAACAAATAAAAAAAACGGGCGATGTCAGAATGGTATCGCCCTACCCTACAAATGTTCGGAGATGTGTTATGTCTGATACCAAACGTAATACAATCGGTAAATTCGGTTTACTGTCACTCACGTTTGCCGCCGTTTATAGTTTCAATAACGTCATCAATAATAATATTGAGCTTGGGCTGGCATCCGCACCGATGTTTTTCCTGGCCACGATTTTTTATTTTATTCCCTTCTGCTTAATCATCGCGGAATTTGTCTCGCTGAATAAGAACTCAGAGGCAGGGGTTTATGCGTGGGTAAAAAGTTCGTTGGGCGGTCGCTGGGCGTTTATTACCGCCTACACCTACTGGTTCGTCAATCTGTTCTTTTTCACTTCGCTGCTGCCGCGCGTTATTGCCTATGCCTCTTACGCGTTTCTCGGCTACGAATATATTCTGACGCCGATTGCGACCACCGTCCTGAGTATGGTGCTGTTCGCCTTCTCAACCTGGGTCTCCACCAACGGGGCGAAAATGCTGGGCCCCATCACTTCAGTCACGTCCACGCTGATGCTGTTGCTCACCTTGTCCTACATTTTACTGGCAGGCACCGCGCTGGTTGGTGGCGTCCAGCCTGCCGATCCGATTACCGTTGATGCGATGATCCCGAATTTCAACTGGGCATTCCTCGGCATTACCACCTGGATTTTCATGGCCGCAGGCGGTGCAGAATCCGTCGCCGTTTACGTTAACGACGTCAAAGGCGGTTCGAAATCGTTCGTAAAAGTGATCATTATTGCCGGGATCTTTATCGGCGTGCTGTATTCCATTTCATCGGTGCTGATCAACGTCTTTGTCAGCAGCAAAGAGCTGAAGTTTACCGGCGGCTCTGTGCAGGTATTCCACGGCCTGGCCGCGTATTTCGGTCTGCCAGAACTCATCGTCAATCGTTTTGTCGGTCTAGTCTCCTTTACCGCCATGTTCGGCTCCTTGCTGATGTGGACCGCAACGCCGGTGAAAATTTTCTTCTCTGAGATCCCGGAAGGTATTTTCGGCAAGAAAACCGTCTCGCTGAATGAAAACGGCGTACCGGCGCGAGCCGCCTGGATCCAGTATCTGATTGTTATTCCGCTGATGATAATCCCAATGCTCGGCTCCAATACCGTGCAGGATCTTATGAACACCATCATTAATATGACTGCCGCTGCCTCCATGCTGCCGCCGCTGTTTATTATGCTGGCTTATCTGAATCTGCGGGTAAAACTGGATCATTTACCGCGCGACTTCCGCATGGGATCACAACGCACCGGCATTATTGTGGTTTCCATGCTGATTGCGCTGTTTACCGTCGGATTTATCGCCTCTACGTTCCCTACCGGCGGTAACATCATGACCATTATTTTTTATAACGTGGGTGGCATTGTTATCTTCCTCGGTTTTGCCTGGTGGAAATACAGCAGGTATATAAAAGGCTTAACCAAAGAAGAGCAAGCAATCGAAGCCGCCCCCGCTTCAAACATTCAGTAACGACCAGCATACTAAAAAAAAAGCACCATCTCCGGTTTGCTCTCCCTTCGGGGGGAGCCTCTTTTTTGAATCCCATCACAATCATTACATTCCTCTTTTCCCTTTTGCGCGCCGACAGCTAAATTAGAACTCATCCGACCACATAACAATAATTTTACATACTGGACACCCTTATGAGCTATCCGTCGCTGTTCGCCCCACTCGACCTGGGCTTTACCCAGCTTAAAAACCGCGTGCTAATGGGTTCAATGCATACCGGCCTTGAGGAGTATCCCGACGGCGCACAACGTCTGGCGGCCTTCTACGCCGAGCGCGCGAAGCATGGCGTCGCGCTGATTGTCAGCGGCGGTATCGCCCCTGCGCTCTCCGGCGTGGGAATGGAAGGCGGCGCAACGCTGAATGACGCCAGGCAATTACCATTCCATCGCACCATTACCGATGCGGTTCATGATGAAGGCGGTAAAATCGCCCTTCAGATCCTGCACACCGGGCGCTACAGCTACCAACCGCACCTGGTGGCCCCTTCCGCGCTACAGGCGCCGATAAACCGCTTTACGCCTCATGAGCTGACCCATGACGAGATCCTGCAACTGATTGACGACTTCGCGCGCTGCGCACAACTGGCGCGCGAAGCAGGATACGACGGCGTGGAGGTGATGGGCTCTGAAGGGTATCTGATTAACGAGTTTCTCACCGTGCGTACCAACCAGCGCCAGGACCAATGGGGCGGCGACTATGCCAACCGGATGCGTTTTGCTGTAGAAGTCGTGCGGGCTGTACGCCAGCGCGTCGGCAACGATTTCATCATTATCTATCGCCTGTCGATGCTGGATTTGGTGGAAAACGGCGGCACCTTTGAGGAAACCGTACAGCTTGCGCAGGCCATTGAAGCCGCAGGCGCAACGATCATTAACACGGGCATCGGCTGGCATGAAGCCCGCATTCCTACCATCGCCACGCCGGTCCCGCGCGGTGCATTTAGCTGGGTAACCCGCAAGCTGAAAGGTCATGTGACGATCCCGCTGGTCACCACCAACCGCATCAACGATCCGCAGGTGGCCGACGATATTCTGGCCCGTGGCGACGCGGATATGGTGTCGATGGCGCGTCCGTTCCTCGCCGACGCTGAACTGCTTTCAAAGGCGCAGTCCGGACGTGCCGATGAGATCAACACCTGCATCGGTTGTAACCAGGCTTGCCTGGATCAGATCTTCGTTGGCAAAGTCACTTCATGCCTGGTAAACCCACGCGCCTGCCACGAAACAAAAATGCCTGTCTTGCCGGCGGTGGTGAAGAAACAACTGGCGGTGGTAGGGGCCGGGCCAGCAGGTCTTGCTTTTGCGATCAACGCCGCCGCGCGTGGTCATGCTGTCACCCTGTTTGATGCCAACGCCGAGATCGGCGGGCAATTTAACATCGCTAAACAGATCCCCGGCAAAGAAGAATTTTATGAAACGCTGCGCTATTACCGCCGAATGATCGACGTCACTGGCGTCACGCTCAAACTGAATCAGTTCGTGAGCGCCGACACCCTTCAGTCCTTTGATGAAGTGATCCTCGCCAGTGGGATCGAACCGCGTAAACCGCCGATCGCCGGTATCGATCATCCGAAAGTACTGACCTATCTTGACGTCTTGCGCGACAAAGCCCCGGTCGGGAAGCGCGTGGCCATTGTTGGTTGTGGCGGGATCGGTTTTGATACCGCCATGTACCTTAGCCAGCCAGGCGATCCCACCAGTCAGAGCATTGCCGAGTTTTGCGTGGAGTGGGGTATCGACACCAGCCTGCAACAGGCGGGCGGCCTGCGCCCGGAAGGTCCGCATTTATCACGCAGTCCGCGACAAATCGTGATGCTGCAACGTAAGGCCAGCAAACCCGGTCAGGGGTTGGGGAAAACAACGGGGTGGATCCACCGCGCGACCTTGCTCTCTCGCGGGGTAAAAATGATCCCGGCGGTCAGTTATCAGAAGATCGATGATGAAGGGTTACACGTATTGATCAACGGCGAGCCGCAACTCCTGGCCGTCGACAACGTGGTGATTTGCGCCGGGCAGGATCCAAGACGCGAGCTGGCCGATCCGTTGCACGCGGCAGGTAAGGTGGTGCATTTGATTGGCGGATGCGATGTGGCAATGGAACTGGATGCCCGACGAGCCATTGCGCAGGGGACAAAGCTAGCGCTGGCGATATAACCGGTTGCCCGATGGCGCTACGCTTATCGGGCCTACAAAACCTCGTAGGCCGGAGCAAGCGAAGCGCCGCCCGGCAAACAATAGTTTAGCGGCGACGCCCCAGCTTCACCGCTTTGAGCACCACGAATTTATTGTTGGTGGCGATGGTTTCGCAGTTCCCGAAGATCTTCTTCAGTTTGTGGAAATAGTCGAGGTGACGGTTCGCCACAATATACAGCTCACCGTTGATCTTCAGACAACGGCGCGCGTGATGGAACATCTCCCAGGCGACGTTATCGGTCAGCGCATGCTTCTGGTGGAACGGTGGATTACAAATGACCGCGTTGAAGCGGAAAGGCTCCACGCCGGACAGCGCGTTGTTAATCATAAACTCGCAGCGATCCAGGTTTTCAGGCATGTTGGTTTCTACGTTCAGACGACTGGACGCCACCGCCATCGGTGATTCATCGGTAAAGATGACGCTGGCTTCCGGGTTTTTCTCCAGCAGCGTCAGACCAATCACCCCGTTGCCACATCCGAGATCCACGATCTCCCCTTCCAGATTGTCGGGCAAATTCTCAATAAAGAAACGGGCACCGATATCCAGTCCCGTGCGCGAGAAGACGTTGGCATGGTTGTGGATGGTCCAGTTGGTCCCGTCCAGTTTCCAGCTCAGCGTTTCTGGCGCGTCAGCAAGTTCGGGCTTCGTGAACGTTGGGTTGATCAGACGCGCCTTTTTCCACGCCAACGTGGTGGTGGTCGGACCCAGCACTTTTTCGAACAGCTCAAGCGTGGAGTTGTGAATGTCACGCGCTTTAGCGCCCGCGATAATGCGCGTTTCTGGGGTGACCACCTGACGCAGTGCGCGCAGTTGCTGTTCCAGCAGGGCCAACGTTTTAGGAATTTTAATCAGCACCACGCCCGGTGCCTGCGGGTATTCCGCAGTGCTGTCGAGGAACTTGACGCTGGATTCCGCAATATCGTTATGGCGCAGGTTTTCGCGCGTCGCGAGTTCGCTTAAATAGGAATCACCGATGCTGTAAGGCGTGTGTTCAGCCAGTGCGCAACCCAGTGCTCCGAAGGTATCATTCAGGATCAGAACCGGACCGACAATTTCAGTGTCATCCAACTGTTGCAGCAGATATTCATCCGCCGCTTCCCACGCCTGAAGCGGGTTAACGTCGTCCGTTTCCGGGAAACGTTTAAGATTGAGTGAACGGAAACCGTTGTCTAAGTGGCTCATCGGCCCTCCTGAGTGGTAAAATTTGGCGTTATCCCTGAAAAGGGTGCGTGAGTATACCTTTTTATTATTCAGTTGGGGCGTTGTTGATGAGCAATCTTAGTTATCTGCAGGGCTATCCGGAGAACTTACTTTCCCAGGTACGCACCTTAATTGCCGAAGAGCGGCTGGGCAGCGTTCTTGAAAAACGTTACCCAGGCACACACAGCTTCGCGACCGATAAGGCGCTCTGGCAGTACACCCAGGATCTGAAAAGCCAGTTTCTGCGTAATGCGCCACCGATCAATAAAGTAATGTATGACAATAAGATCCACGTGCTGAATAACGCACTGGGTTTGCATACCGCCGTTTCACGTGTCCAGGGTGGAAAGCTGAAAGCGAAGGCGGAGATCCGCGTCGCCACGGTTTTTCGCAACGCGCCGGAGCCGTTCCTGCGGATGATCGTCGTCCATGAACTGGCGCATCTGAAGGAAAAAGAGCACGACAAAGCGTTCTACCAGTTGTGCTGTCATATGGAGCCGCAGTATCACCAGCTTGAGTTTGATACCCGCCTGTGGCTGACGCAGTTGTCGTTAAAGGAAACTGCGTAGTCGCGCACTGGCTTTGCCATAAAGGCGTGATACATTGGCGCGAGAATCCCTTTATGGAGCCTGAAGGCGTTTATGATACGTTTCGCTGTTATTGGCACAAACTGGATCACCCGCCAGTTTGTCGATGCCGCTCATGAAACCGGCAAATATAAGTTAACCGCAGTCTATTCCCGCAGCCTCGAACAGGCGCAAACGTTCGCTAACGACTATCCCGTCGAACATCTGTTTACCTCGCTGGACGCCATGGCACAAAGCGAGGCGATTGATGCGGTCTATATTGCCAGCCCGAATTCCCTGCATTTTTCCCAGACCCGGCTCTTTCTCAGTCACCAAAAACATGTGATCTGCGAGAAGCCGCTGGCATCGAATCTGGCTGAGGTTGAAGCGGCTATCGCCTGTGCCCGCGAAAATCAGGTCGTGCTCTTTGAAGCCTTTAAAACGGCCAGCCTGCCCAATTTTCTGCTGCTGCAACAAGCCTTGCCGAAGGTGGGGAAAGTACGTAAGGCCTTTATCAATTACTGCCAGTACTCCTCGCGTTACCAGCGCTATCTGGACGGTGAAAACCCCAACACCTTTAATCCGGCGTTTTCAAATGGCTCGATCATGGATATCGGCTTTTATTGCCTGGCGTCCGCCATCGCACTCTGGGGTGAACCTTGCAGCGTGCAGGCTTCTGCCAGCCTGCTGGAAAGCGGCGTTGATGCCCACGGCGTCGTGGTGCTGAATTACGGTGATTTCAGCGTGACCTTGCAGCACTCCAAAGTCAGCGACTCTGTACTGGCCAGCGAAATTCAGGGAGAAGCGGGTTCCCTGGTGATTGAGAAAATCGCCGAGTGTCAGAAAGTCTGCTTTATTCCACGCGGCGGGAAGACGCAGGATCTCACTGCACCTCAGCATATTAATACTATGCTCTATGAGGCAGAGGTCTTTGCACATTTGGTTGAAGCGCATGAGGTGAACCATCCCGCTCTGGAAGTCAGCCGCATTACTGCGAAACTGCAAACGGAAATTCGTCGCCAGACTGGGGTAGTATTCCCGGCGGATGATCAAAACCCCGCAGCCACTGCGTAAATCAATGTAAAACAGATGTAACAGGCCATTGACTGGAAGCATGGCCTGTCATATTTTGTTACCCGCAAAGGGGAGTAACTTCATTGCCGGTGGATCGTCATTACGATGTGTGAAAAACCACATCCGGTCACCGGGCAACAAAACAGGAATGCGTCATCGTATTCCTGTTTTGTTGTAAGTGAGACCTTGCCGGAAGGCGAGGTCTATGCATATAAAAAGCAACGGCTGTCGTCTTCTGACGTCAGCCGTTTTTTTATGTGTAAGGAAATTTTATGAATACTGTCGGCACACCGTTGTTATGGGGTGGATTCGCTGTCGTTGTGGTGATTATGCTGGCTATTGATCTTCTGCTACAAGGGCGTCGTGGCGCACATACGATGTCAATGAAGCAGGCGGCAGTCTGGTCCCTGGTCTGGGTAACGCTCTCATTATTGTTTAACGCCGTATTCTGGTGGTATCTGGCTCAAACGCAAGGACGTGCGGTTGCCGATCCGCAAGCATTGGCGTTTCTGACCGGTTATTTGATCGAAAAATCACTGGCGGTGGATAACGTCTTTGTCTGGCTGATGCTGTTCAGCTACTTCTCTGTCCCGCCCGCGCTGCAACGTCGGGTGTTGGTCTATGGCGTACTGGGTGCGATCGTGCTGCGTACCATCATGATCTTTACCGGAAGCTGGCTGATCGCGCAGTTCGAGTGGCTGTTGTATGTGTTCGGCGCCTTCCTGCTGTTTACCGGTGTAAAAATGGCGCTGGCGAAAGATGATGCGTCCGGCATCGGCGACAGACCGGTGGTCCGCTGGCTGCGTGGGCATCTGCGCATGACCGACACCATCGAGAACGAGCATTTCTTCGTGCGTAAGAACGGCCTGCTGTTCGCAACGCCGCTGATGCTGGTACTGATTCTGGTTGAACTGAGCGACGTCATTTTCGCCGTCGACAGTATTCCGGCTATCTTTGCCGTGACGACCGACCCGTTCATTGTATTGACCTCTAACCTGTTCGCGATTCTGGGCCTGCGTGCGATGTACTTCCTGCTGGCGGGGGTCGCGGAGCGCTTCTCAATGCTCAAATATGGTTTGTCGGTAATTCTGGTGTTCATTGGTATCAAGATGCTGATTGTCGACTTCTATCATATTCCTATCGCCATCTCGTTAGGTGTGGTGTTTGGCATCCTGGCCGTTACGCTGCTCGTTAACGCATGGGTAAACCATCAAAACGATAAGAAACAGCAAGCGCAGTAACCTCCATGGCCCGGCAGTATGCCTGCCGGGCCAGCAAAAATGCGTTCCGCAGACCGACAAACGTAGCGCCCCCTGGCAATACGTAAACAAATAGTTAAAAAATATGATGCGACACGTAAATTTCAGCATTTTACGCTTCCCCAGAGCGCATCTTTCCTTATACTCACTCAGGCAAACATTTATTACATCCGGGCATAAACGTAACAAAGAGTACGTTCCAGGATGGACGCAATATCACTTAAGGAAATCTCCATGAAGTCATCAACTTCAGGCCTGCTTGCGCGCCTGTCGCAAGGTAGTCTCGTAAAACAAATCCTCGTAGGTTTAGTGCTCGGCGTTTTGCTGGCTCTGGTATCTAAACCTGCGGCAGAAGCGTCGGGTCTGCTGGGAACGCTGTTTGTTGGCGCCCTGAAAGCCGTTGCCCCTGTCCTGGTGCTAACGCTGGTTATGGCGTCTATCGCCAATCACCAGCAGGGTCAGAAAACCAATATCCGTCCGATTCTGTTCCTGTATCTTCTGGGCACATTTTCTGCTGCCCTGGCGGCAGTAGTGTTCAGTTTTGCCTTTCCGTCAACGCTGCATTTATCCACCAGCGCTGGGGATATCGTACCGCCCTCAGGCATTGTAGAAGTGTTACGCGGCCTGCTGATGAGCATGGTCACCAACCCGATTGATGCCCTGCTCAATGCAAACTACATCGGTATTCTGGTCTGGGCCGTAGGTTTGGGCTTTGCGTTTCGCCACGGTAATGAGACGACAAAAAATCTCGTGAATGACATGGCAAACGCCGTGACCTTCATGGTGAAACTGGTTATCCGTTTCGCCCCTATCGGTATCTTTGGGCTGGTGTCATCCACGCTCGCCACGACCGGTTTTGCAACGCTCTGGGGCTACGCGCAACTGCTGGTCGTACTGGTTGGCTGTATGCTGCTGGTCGCGCTGGTCATTAACCCGCTGCTGGTATTCTGGAAGATTCGCCGTAACCCGTATCCGCTGGTCATGGCCTGTCTGCGTGAAAGCGGCGTTTATGCCTTCTTTACCCGCAGTTCAGCCGCCAATATCCCGGTAAACATGGCGTTGTGCGAAAAGCTGAACCTGGACAGGGATACCTACTCCGTCTCTATCCCGCTGGGCGCGACCATCAATATGGCCGGAGCGGCGATCACCATTACCGTCCTGACGCTGGCCGCGGTTAACACGTTAGGCGTTCCGGTGGATCTCCCGACAGCGCTGTTACTGAGCGTGGTTGCCTCGCTGTGCGCGTGTGGTGCGTCGGGTGTGGCGGGTGGCTCTCTGCTGCTGATCCCGCTGGCGTGCAATATGTTCGGTATTCCTAACGATATTGCCATGCAGGTGGTTGCCGTCGGCTTCATCATCGGCGTACTGCAGGACTCCTGCGAAACGGCGCTGAACTCGTCGACTGACGTCCTGTTCACCGCAGCAGCCTGCCAGGCAGAAGACGAACGTCTGGCTAACAACGCACTGCGCGGGTAATCTCTTCCCCCTCCGTCAACGTGCGGAGGGGTTTTCCTGCGACGCTGCATTCTCCATTCTGAAAGGATCAATACCGCGTTTTTGCATACGTCTGAAGCGGATGATATTGAGACCATTTATCACCAAAAAGCTGCCCTCAATAAGCGTACCGCCAATCGATCCCAACCAGAAGTTATGAATGACCCAACAGGCCGTGGCACACCACATCACGCAACGCACGGTTAATCCTTTACAGCGAAACAGCGCCCAGGTGCTGGCGAGCGTGCCCATAATGGGCAACAGTTCCATCGCATGTTGCAGTTTTGCCAGGCCGAGAACCAACGTGAGCACGATGAAAACGGTCATCACCCAAAGCCGCCGGGTATACATCGAAATCAGCGTACGTACGGTGTTCAGTTCAGCACTCATCCCGGCTGGGGCGGCCCCCATCAAAAAGAAATGCACGCCAATGGTGGCGCTATAGACAGCAAGTTGCAGTTTGAAACGACGTTCGTCGCGGTTGAAAAAGGTGGTAATACCAATCAGAAAGGCGATGACGCCAACGCCCTGAGCCAACCAATACGCGGTCATGAAGAGTCCCTGTAGACAGGCAAAAAGAAACGGCGCCTCATTATATGAAACGCCGTTTCAATTTTAAAGCGATCGTTTTATAACGTCACGCCGCTTTTAAAGATCGCCAGTTCCCGGAAGTCATTACGCTCATTGCAGGTCTGCTTACCATTGGCAAAATCAACGATCGTATCGACGAACTCATTGAGTAGCTGCGGCATCGCTTTACCGTGGATCAGTTGCCCGGCATCAAAATCGATCCAGTGCTTTTTCTTCGCCGCCAGCTCGCTGTTCGTGGCAATTTTTACCGTCGGTACAAAGCCGCCGTAAGGCGTGCCGCGACCGGTACTGAACAGCACCATGTGACAGCCAGCCCCCGCCAGCGCACTGGTGGCGACAGCATCATTACCCGGTGCGCTCAGCAGATTCAGGCCCGGCGTTTTCAGACGCTCGCCGTAGCGCAGCACATCCACTACCTGACTGGCCCCCGCTTTCTGGGTGCAGCCCAGCGATTTATCCTCAAGCGTAGTGATACCGCCCGCTTTGTTGCCCGGTGACGGGTTCTCGTAGATCGGCTGGTTATGCGCAATGAAGTACTGTTTGAAGTCATTAACCATGGTGACCAGTTTTTCAAACGTCTCTTCGTCACGACAATGCGTCATCAGCAATTGCTCTGCGCCAAACATTTCCGGCACTTCCGTCAATACGGTCGTTCCGCCATTGGCAATCACGTAATCGGAGAAGCGTCCCAGCATCGGGTTGGCAGTGATGCCAGACAGGCCATCTGAACCCCCGCACTCCAGACCGAACTTTAGTTCGCCCAGTTTGCCCGGTTCGCGCTTGTCGTGACGCATCACGTTATACAACTGATGGAGATGCTCGAGGCCCGCTTCCACTTCGTCGTCCTGGTGCTGACAGATCATAAAGTGAACGCGATCGGCATCAAACTCACCCAGCGTTTCGCGGAAGGCATCCACCTGGTTGTTTTCACAGCCCAGGCCAATCACCAGCACCGCTCCGGCATTCGGATGGCGCACCATATTTTGCAGCATGGTGCGGGTATTGATGTGATCGTCACCCAGCTGAGAGCAGCCGTAAGTGTGGCTGAAGAGATGCACGCCGTCAGTACCTTTGGCGTCGTTGGTCTCCTTCAGGAAGCGAGTCTGGATCTGGCGTGCAATACCGTTCACGCAGCCGACCGTCGGCAAAATCCACAATTCGTTGCGCACACCCACCTCGCCGTTGGCGCGGCGATAGGTCTGCACATTGCGATCGGCAGGCTGTGCTTCTTCGGCCTGAAAATCGGGTTGATAGCGATACGTATCCAGATCGCTCAGATTGGTACGGGTATTGTGGGCGTGAATGTGCTCCCCCGCCGCAATGTCCGCCAGAGCATGACCGATCGGCTGGCCATATTTAATAACGTTTTCGCCCTTTGCGATCTGGCTTAACGCAAATTTATGTCCGCGGACAATGTCCTGACCAAGCGTCACGATGTGGCTATCAATGCTGACTTCTGTGCCCTGCGCCAAATCGGCCAGGGCAACTGCAACGTTATCCAGCGAATGGATCCTGATGTATTGCATATCAACCCAGACCTTAGTTCAGTTCAATGGCGAAGTAGTCACGCGCATTGTTAAAGCAAATATTACGCACCATCTCACCCAACAGCTGGATATCCGCCGGTGCTTCGCCAGCCGCGACCCAGCGGCCAATCATCTGGCACAGGATGCGACGGAAATATTCATGGCGCGTATAGGACAGGAAGCTGCGGCTGTCGGTCAGCATACCGACAAAGCGGCTCAGCAGGCCAAGCTGTGCCAGTTGGGTCATCTGACGTTCCATGCCGTCTTTCTGGTCGTTGAACCACCAGCCGGAACCGAACTGCATTTTGCCCGGCATCCCTTCACCCTGGAAGTTTCCGATCATCGTGCCCAGCACTTCGTTATCGCGCGGGTTCAGGCAGTAGAGGATGGTTTTCGGCAGCAGGTTCTGTTCGTTCTGCTTGCTCAGCAGTTTGGAGAGCTCTTCCGCCATCGGGCGGTCGTTGATGGAATCAAAGCCGACGTCTGCGCCAAGCAGTTTGAACTGACGCTGGTTGTTATTACGCAGCGCGCCAATGTGGTACTGCTGTACCCACTCGCGACGCGCGTATTCTGCGCCAAGGAACACCAGTACAGCTGTTTTGAACTGCGCTACTTCGTGCTCGCTCAGAGTTTCGCCAGCCAGACGACGCGCCAGAATGCTGTCCAGCTCCGCTTCGTTCGCGTCAGCAAACATCACGACATCCAGCGCATGGTCGGAGACTTTACACCCGTGTGCGGCGAAGTGATCCAGACGTTTGGTCAGTGCAGTTTGCAGGTCAGTGAAACGACGAATATCGGTATCGGAAACTTCACCCAGCTTCGCCATGTAATCGTTGAAGGTCGCCTGCTCAATGTTGAAGGCTTTATCCGGACGCCAGCTCGGCAGCACTTTAACGGAGAAGGTGCTGTCTTTGGCCACCGTTGCATGGTGCTCCAGAGTGTCGATCGGGTCATCGGTGGTGCCGACCATTTTCACGTTCATCTGCTGCATGATGCCGCGCGCGGAGAATTGATCCTGCGCCAGCAATTCGTTGCACTGGCTCCAGATTTCGTCGGCGGTAGACGGAGAAAGCAGTTTGCCAGTGATGCCAAACGGACGACGCAGCTCAAGGTGCGTCCAGTGGTATAACGGGTTGCCGATAGTGTGCGGAACGGTCGCTGCCCAGGCATCAAACTTCTCACGATCGGAAGCATCGCCGGTACACAGGCGTTCAGCGACGCCGTTGGTACGCATGGCACGCCACTTGTAGTGATCGCCTTTCAGCCAGATGTCATACAGGTTGTTGAAACGGTAGTTTTCAGCGATTTGCTGCGGCGGCAGATGGCAGTGGTAGTCGAAGATGGGCTGGTCTTTGGCGTAATCATGGTACAGACGACGGGCAAATTCGGTATCCAGCAGAAAATCTTCAGTCATAAACGGAGTCATTTATCGTCTTCCTCTCAACGAGTGCGTCAGATTGCTTATGTTTAGATGCTGCAAAGTTATCACACCAATTTCCAGTCACTGAAGAATTTTTCGTGAGATAGATCAATAAACCTAAACAATTAAATTCCCCTTTACGGAGTAAACAGTGCTCCAGGCCGCACCAGCACTGGCTTCGTGGAATCAAAATAATACCCCTGCGAAGATTCATACTTTTGTGATGTCACTCACCCTTTGAAGTTGTATGACAAGTTATCTTTTTTTCGTCGCGATATATAAACCGACTGAATATAAAAATATCGAGGGTTCCCCCTCGGATTAATCGGTACGGAAACCGAATTAGCACGATCACTTAAATGGCAAGGTTCGGGGAGTATCTCATTTTACGGCTACCCCCCTTTCGTTAAAGAACATCCTCCGCCCCGAGCAGGAGGATAGCCGCATTTTTTGCGGAAATAACAAAACGATGAGGCTTTACATGCGTAAAATTAAAGGGTTACGTTGGTACATGATCGCACTGGTGACCTTAGGCACCGTGCTGGGTTACCTGACACGTAACACGGTTGCGGCCGCTGCGCCAACGCTGATGGAAGAGTTACACATCTCCACCCAACAGTACTCCTATATCATCGCAGCCTATTCTGCTGCTTACACCGTTATGCAACCTGTCGCGGGCTACGTCCTGGATATACTCGGTACGAAAGTGGGCTATGCGATGTTCGCCGTACTGTGGGCCATTTTCTGCGGTGCAACAGCGCTGGCAGGAAGCTGGGGCGGCCTGGCCCTGGCGCGTGGTGCCGTCGGTGCCGCAGAAGCTGCCATGATCCCGGCAGGTCTGAAAGCCAGTTCTGAATGGTTCCCGGCAAAAGAACGCTCCATTGCAGTGGGATATTTCAACGTCGGTTCCTCGATTGGCGCGATGATAGCTCCGCCTCTGGTGGTCTGGGCGATCGTCATGCACAGCTGGCAAATGGCGTTCATTATCTCCGGCGCGCTGAGCTTTATTTGGGCGATGTCATGGCTGGTTTTCTACAAACATCCTCGCGATCAGAAAAAGCTGTCTGACGAAGAGCGTGACTACATCATTAATGGCCAGGAAGCACAGCACCAGGTGGGGGCGGCGAAGAAAATGTCCGTTGGCCAGATCCTGCGTAACCGCCAGTTCTGGGGTATTGCACTGCCGCGTTTCCTGGCTGAACCAGCCTGGGGTACCTTCAACGCATGGATCCCGCTGTTCATGTTTAAAGTCTACGGCTTTAACCTGAAAGAGATCGCCATGTTCGCCTGGATGCCAATGCTGTTTGCCGATCTGGGCTGTATCGTTGGGGGTTATCTGCCGCCGCTGTTCCAACGCTGGTTTGGCGTGAATCTGATCGTTTCCCGTAAAATGGTCGTCACCATGGGCGCATTTCTGATGATTGGCCCGGGCATGATCGGCCTGTTTACCAGCCCCTATGCCGCCATCGCGCTGCTTTGCGTCGGCGGCTTTGCTCACCAGGCGCTTTCCGGCGCACTGATTACGCTCTCTTCGGACGTCTTTGGTCGTAACGAAGTAGCGACGGCAAATGGCCTGACCGGGATGTCCGCCTGGATGGCGAGTACGATGTTTGCGCTGGTGGTTGGTGCACTGGCCGACACCATTGGCTTTAGCCCGCTGTTTGCGGTGCTGGCGGTGTTCGACCTGCTGGGCGCGCTGGTCATCTGGACCGTGTTGCAAAACAAATCGGCGGACGATTCAGGTTCAGGCGAATCGCTCAATGAACCTGCCCCGCAAAATTGACCCAACACAATCTGTCATCAATTACCGCCACAGCCGCCTGTTCACAGGCGGCTTTTTCATCAGTACAAGTGGAGCCAGACTCGCAAAAGTGGTATAACAAATGTAGCCTGCCGTATCATGCCTGGAGCGCATATGGAAATCACCGAACCACGACGTTTGTATCAACAATTAGCTGCTGACCTTAAAGAGCGTATCGAAAAAGGCGCTTATCTCGTGGGCGAAAAACTGCCTGCAGAACGTTTTATTGCCGATGAAAAGAATGTCAGCCGCACTGTGGTTCGCGAAGCCATCATCATGCTGGAAGTTGAAGGCTATGTAGAAGTGCGTAAAGGTTCTGGTATTCACGTCGTTTCGAACCAGCCAAAGCAATATGTTACGCCAGATGAAAACCTTGAGTTCGCCAGCTATGGTCCGTTTGAACTGCTCCAGGCTCGACAACTCATCGAAAGTAATATTGCCGAATTTGCTGCCACCCAGGTGACCAAACAAGACATCATGAAATTGATGCAAATTCAGGAGAATGCGCGTAACGAAAAATGTTTCCGCGACTCCGAGTGGGATCTCCAGTTTCATGTTCAGGTCGCACTGGCCACACAAAATACCGCACTGGCCGCTATCGTTGAGAAAATGTGGACTCAGCGCGTGCATAACCCCTACTGGAAGAAACTTCACGATCACATCGATCTCCGCACTGTGGATAACTGGTGCGACGACCATGATCAGATCCTGAAAGCGCTGATTCGCAAAGATCCCCACGCGGCCAAACTGGCGATGTGGCAGCATCTTGAGAATACAAAACAGATGTTATTCAATGAAACCAGCGACGATTTTGAGTTCAACGCCGACCGTTATCTTTTTGCGGAAAATCCCGTGGTTCATCTCGATACTGCGGCCAACGGCGCAAAATAAACACTCTGACTTCGGCAGGCGCGGCAATGCGCCTGTCTGCGGTATTCAGTAAGCGGAAGGTATAAAGTGTCAGCCTGTGTAAATCCTCTCGCCACCCTCCTTTGCGATAAGCAAAATCAGCGTGTATCGACGGCAATTTCTATAACGGACTACGTTGACCTTTGTTACACTTAGATGTTTTTTAAATTATGTGTGTTAGTGCTTGCTTACTTCATAACTTAACAATGAATTGTGCAAGCCCGTGACTTTGCACCCTACAGCGACCCATACAAAAAACGAAGAATGTCGCAATGTTGCAAACTCCAGAAAACCGGCATGACGATAACCGATTCTCCAGGAATACTGAATGGAACTTTTTACCCAATTGCTGCATGCCCTCTGGGCGCAGGACTTTGAAACACTGGCCAACCCTTCGATGATTGGCATGCTTTATTTAGTCTTGTTTATGATTTTGTTCCTGGAAAACGGGTTGCTTCCTGCTGCCTTTTTGCCTGGCGACAGCCTGTTGGTTTTGGTCGGCGTACTCATTGCAAAAGGCGCCATGGGATTCCCACAAACGATTCTGTTACTCACCACCGCCGCCAGCTTAGGCTGCTGGGTCAGCTATATACAGGGTCGATGGTTAGGCAACACCCGAATCGTACAGAACTGGCTGTCTCATTTACCGGCGCACTATCACCAACGCGCGCACCACCTTTTCCACAAGCATGGCTTATCGGCATTATTGGTCGGCCGCTTTATTGCCTTTGTGCGTACATTACTGCCCACCATCGCCGGTTTGTCCGGCCTCAATAATGCACGTTTTCAGTTCTTCAACTGGATGAGCGGCTTATTGTGGGTGCTGATACTGACCACCCTGGGCTACATGCTGGGCAAAACGCCCGTCTTCCTGAAGTACGAAGATCAGTTGATGTCGTGCTTGATGTTACTTCCCGTGGTCCTGCTGGTATTTGGGCTGGGAGGTTCGCTGGTCGTGGTGTGGAAAAAGAAATACGGTAATCGAGGGTAAGTGATGCTGAAACCACGCCTGACGCTTCGACAACTGGGCTGGACAACCTCATTTTTGGTGCTGCTGACCGTACTGATTCTGGTGTGGTCAGCGATTCGTCAACAAGAGTCGACGCTGGCTATCCGCGCAATTACTCAGGGTGCCAGCATGCCGGATGGTTTTTCAATTTGGCATCATCTGGATGCCAATGGTATTCGTTTCAAAAGCATCACCCCGCATAACGACACCTTACTGATCACATTCGACTCTCACGCGCAAAGCGCGGCCGCCCGGGCGGTGTTAGTCAGAACGTTGCCCCGTGGCTACATCATTGCCCAACAAGATGGCCAAAACTCAGCGGTGCAGTGGATTTCCCGTTTACGAGATACCCCGCTTCGCTTCGGATAATTTCAAACAATCCGAATCATATCACTCACTTTGGTGATTTCGCTGTTTACTGGCTATGATTAAGTTAGCGGGTACATTACCCGCCGCTTTGTTATTTGGATCATCGCGCCCGAAAAATGGGTACGAGTCACAATGGAAGGTTCAAGAATGAAATACCGCATTGCTTTAGCTATTACCCTTTTCACGCTCAGTGCAGGCAGCTACGCCAACACCCTCTGTCAGGAAAAAGAGCAGGATATTCAGCGGGAAATCAGCTATGCCGAGAAGCACAACAACCAGAACCGCATCAACGGTTTGAATAAAGCACTCAGTGAAGTCAGAGCAAACTGTAGCGACAGTCAGTTGCGTGCTGACCATGAGAAAAAAATCTCAGAACAGAAAAAAGAGATCTCTGAGCGTCAGCGTGACTTAGCAGAGGCGAAACAAAAAGGCGATGCGGATAAGATTGCAAAACGCGAACATAAGCTTGCGGAAGCTCAGGAAGACCTGAAAAAACTGGAAGCTCGCGACTACTGATTTATCTGTAACAATCACTACTCACTCACCTGGAGAAAACTATGTCGAATGATAACACTACGGAACATCTGCGCGCTGAGTTGAAATCCCTGGCCGATACGCTTGAAGAGGTGCTCAGTTCCTCTGGCGATAAGTCAAAAGAAGAGCTGAGTAAGATTCGTAGCAAAGCCGAGCGCGCGCTGAAAGAAAGCCGCCATCGTCTGGGAGAAACCGGAGACGCGATTGCAAAACAGACCCGTGAAGCTGCGGCCCGCGCCGATGACTATGTGCGTGAAAATCCGTGGACGGGCGTCGGCATCGGCGCTGCAGTAGGTGTCGTGCTGGGCGTACTGCTGACGCGTCGTTAATGATGGCGGATTCCCATCAAACACCAGGACCGGGTAAAAGCGTTCTGGGGATTGGCCAGCGAATTGTCACTATTCTCGTTGAGATGGTGGAGACCCGTTTGCGACTGGCTGTTGTTGAGCTGGAAGAAGAAAAAGCAAATCTCATCCAGCTTTTGCTGATGCTGGGTCTCACCATGCTGTTTGCCGCTTTCGGTCTGATGAGCCTGATGATTCTGATCATCTGGGCCGTTGATCCTCAGTATCGCCTCAATGTCATGATCGCCACGACAGTGGTGCTGCTGGTGATGGCATTGATCGGCGGAATCTGGACGTTACGCAAGGCGCGTCGCTCTACCTTGTTGCGCCACACACGACGCGAACTGGCGAACGACAGACAAATCCTTGAGGATGATCCCCGATGAGCAGCAAAGTCGAACGCCAAAAGCGTAAGGCCATCCTGCTTAGTCAGATCCAGCAGCAAAGGTTAGATCTGTCTGTCTGTCGCCGGGACTGGCTTGAAACCACCCGTACGTACGATCGCGGCTGGAACACGCTGCTCAATCTACGCTCATGGGCGCTAGTGGGCAGCAGCGTGATGGCCATCTGGACACTTCGTCACCCCAACAGGCTGGTGCGTTGGACGAAACGAGGATTCGGCCTCTGGAGCGCCTGGCGTTTGGTTAAGTCGACGCTACGGCAGCAGCATTTACGCGATTAACCTTGCCACACCTCAAGCCTGATAACGCTTCGCTTATCAGGCTACACACCCTTTCTTCTGCGCATCACTCAAATTTTTTGAAAAATACTGACAGTTTTCCTTGCTAACAATTGTCATTAGCCACGTTTATGATTCCCTCCATCGACAGCAACGACGCGCTTTACCGCGTAATAGCATAAAAAAACATAATCAGCAGCCTGAGTGGTTTCCTGGAGAGTAAAATGAAAAAATTAGAAGATGTTGGTGTACTGGTAGCGCGCATTCTGATGCCAATCCTGTTTATTACCGCAGGATGGGGAAAAATCAGCGGATATGCGGGTACCCAACAATATATGGAAGCGATGGGCGTCCCTGGCTTTATGTTGCCGCTGGTGATTTTGCTTGAGTTTGGCGGCGGTCTGGCAATCCTGTTTGGTTTCCTGACCCGTACCACTGCGCTGTTCACTGCGGGCTTTACACTGTTAACGGCATTCCTGTTCCACAGCAACTTTGCCGAAGGCGTAAACTCGCTGATGTTCATGAAAAACCTGACCATCTCTGGCGGCTTCCTGCTGCTGGCTATCACGGGTCCGGGCGCATTCAGCATCGACCGTGTGCTGAATAAAAAGTGGTAAGCGCACTATAATTAAGAATCAAAAAACGAGGAGGTTTACTCCTCGTTTTTACTATCCGCAGGAGAGAGAAAATGGGACAACTGATTGACGGCGTCTGGCATGATGTCTGGTATGACACCAAATCTACCGGAGGGAAATTTCAACGTTCCGTATCAGCTTTCCGCCACTGGCTCACTGCGGATGGCGCACCGGGTCCATCTGGCAACGGGGGTTTTGCCGCGGAAAAAGACCGCTATCATCTGTACGTCTCTCTTGCCTGCCCCTGGGCGCACCGCACACTGATTTTACGTAAACTCAAAGGCCTGGAACCGTTCATCTCGGTGTCGGTCGTCAATCCGCTGATGCTGGAAAACGGCTGGACGTTCGACGATGATTTTCCCGCGGCGACGGGCGATACGCTCTATCAGCATGAATTTCTCTACCAACTCTACCTGCACGCCGACCCGCATTACAGCGGTCGCGTCACCGTGCCGGTGCTGTGGGATAAAAAGAATCACACCATCGTCAGTAACGAATCGGCGGAAATCATCCGTATGTTCAACACGGCGTTTGACGCGCTGGGCGCGAAAGCGGGCGATTACTACCCTCCGGAACTGCGCACTGAAATAGACGAACTGAACAGCTGGATTTATGACAATGTGAACAACGGTGTCTATAAAGCCGGTTTTGCCACCAGCCAACAGGCTTATGATGACGCCGTGACCCACGTCTTTGACTCGCTGGCGCGCCTGGAGCAGATTCTGGGGCAGCATCGCTATCTGACCGGCGATCGGTTAACGGAAGCAGACATCCGGCTGTGGACGACATTAGTGCGCTTCGACCCGGTGTACGTGACACATTTCAAGTGCGACAAGCACCGTATCAGCGACTACCTGAATCTGTATGGCTTTTTGCGCGATATTTATCAAATTCCGGGCATCGCGGAAACGGTCAATTTCGACCATATTCGTCACCACTATTTCCGCAGTCACAAAACCATCAACCCAACCGGCATTATTTCTGTCGGCCCGTGGCAGGATCTTAACGAGCCTCACGGACGCGATCTCCGTTTTCGCTAGTTTACAGGGCACCCTTCAGGGTGCTTTGTTTATTCACACCTCAAATATTTACCACTTTCCCATTCGCGGCTATTCTTGGTTTGATTACTTTAAAAACAAGTGATTGACCACGATTGAGGAAAAAATGGACTGGTATTTAAAAGTATTAAAGAACTACATCGGTTTTGGCGGTCGTGCGCGCCGCAAAGAGTACTGGATGTTTGTTCTGGTCAACGGCATCTTTACAGTGGTACTGGCGGTACTGGACAAGATGTTTGGCTGGGAGGGCACTGCGGGAGAAGGCATGCTGACCAGCATTTATGGGGTTCTGATCTTTTTACCCGGCTTAGCGGTACTGTTTCGCCGTCTGCATGACACAGACCGCACAGCATGGTGGCTATTGATATTACTCATCCCCATCATAGGCTGGCTGGTCATTTTTATCTTTACCTGCCAGAGCGGCGTGTCGGGCGAAAACCGTTTCGGAGCGGATCCGAAGCTTAACGCCTGATGTCATCTTCGCACCTCTCGTCAGAGGTGCGTTTCACTTTTACTTTCCGGCAAACAGCTTGGGGATCTCCCGCAGACACCAGGACTTCGCTTCTCCCATGCTGTCACGTCGCCACGCCATGATGATATCGATCTCGCTGGTCGATTCCGGGCTGACAACACGTAGCCGCCCTTCGGCGATATCCTGCTCCACCAGCGGATACGGCATCGTTGCGACACCAAGTCCGGCCAATAGCGCCTGACGCTTATCCTCGATGGTGCTCACCGTCAGACGAGGCTGTTTATCCAGAAGCTGAACGGTTAACACCGGACGCTCACGGGCAGTATCCGCCACCGCAATCCCACGGTATTTGACGCGAGTGACTTCCGATAAAGGTTCAGGCTCCTGATGGATCGGATGGTCAGGTGCCGCCACGTAGACGTTCATCAGGGTGTACAGCTTGCGGGAGTTAATTTCTGACGAGGAACGAAAATGCATATCCGGCGCGATGACAATATCGGCACGCCCCTGCTCCAGACGTTCCCATGCACCCGCCAGCACTTCGGTGATCACCGAAAGCTGGGTATTCGCTTTACCGGCCAGCCTGTCGATAAGCGGGAAGAAAGCCGACGTCGGCACCAGAGCTTCAGTCACCAACGTCAGATGCGTTTCCCAGCCACGCGCCAGCGCTTCCGCATCCGTCGTGAGCTTGTCAGCCGCTTCCAGCAGTACCCGCCCGCGCTCCAGCAACATACGCCCGACATTAGTGAACTTCGTCCGGTGGCCCGAGCGGTCAAACAGCACCACATCCAGCTCTTCTTCCAGTTTTTGCATGGTGTAGCTGAGCGCAGACGGCACGCGCCCCAGCTCATCCGCCGCGGCGGCAAAGCTGCCACGCCTGTCAATCGCATCCATTACACGTAGCGCTTCCAGCGTTAATGCCCTTTCTTTGGCCATAGCGTTCTCATTCAGGAAATTTGAACATACCGGGCAGAATATCTGGCTAACAATGCAGCGTCCAGCCCCTTAACATAAAAGGAAGTAAAGAGAGGTCAAGAATTATGATTACTACCCGAACAGCCAAACAATGCGGCCAGGCAGATTATGGATGGTTGCAGGCCCGTTATACCTTTTCTTTTGGACACTACTTTGACCCCAAACTGTTGGGATACGCCTCGCTGCGCGTCCTGAACCAGGAAGTCCTGGCGCCTGGCGCCTCTTTCCAGCCGCGCGCCTATCCGAAGGTGGATATTTTAAACCTGATTCTGGAAGGCGAAGCTGAGTATCGCGACAGCGAAGGAAACCATGTCCAGGCGAAAGCGGGAGAGGCATTACTGCTCGCCACCCAGCCGGGAATCAGCTACAGCGAACACAATCTCAGCAAAGAAAAGCCGCTGACCCGGATGCAGCTGTGGCTGGACGCCTGTCCTGAAAGGGAAAATGCGCTGGTACAAAAAACCGCGCTAACAATGGGTAAACAGCAACTGATCGCGTCCCCGGACGGCGCTCAGGAAAGTCTGCAACTGCGCCAACAGGTGTGGGTGCATCACATCATGCTCAATCAGGGTGAATCCGTGAATTTTCAACTGTATGGCCCACGCGCCTACCTGCAATCGATTCACGGTACGTTCCATGCGGTGACCCATAACGAAGAAAAAGAAGCGCTAACCTGCGGTGACGGCGCATTTATTCGTGATGAAGCTAACATAACGTTAGTGGCCGATACGCCATTGCGCGCATTGCTGATAGATTTGCCTATATAGTCTGGAAAAACAAGGGAGTATGACTATGAGCAAAAAGTCGGCTAAACAGCGTCAATCCGTATCAAAAAAAAGCGTGCAGGAAACCGTGAGCAAACCTGCTCCGTTTGGTTATGAAGAGATGTTGACCGAGCTGGAAGCGATTGTCGCGGATGCCGAAATCCGGCTGGCGGAAGAAGACGCCGCCTGACAACCCGATAAGCGCAACGCCATCGGGGAGTCAGACGGTAAATTGCCGGATAGTGACGCCAACGCATCTTATCCGGCCTGGCGATTAATGTGCCTTACTGGCCATAATCTCAATGATCTGCTTGTCCGTTTGCTGCATGGAACGAGACGCCAGCGCGCACAGGTTCGAGATAGACTGTTCGACGTTATGCGCCACAATCCCCTCATTACCGGTCACCGCCGTATCATCCAGTGCCATTAACACCGCTTTCCATGCCGACGATGCGCTGGTGGACACTTTCATTGCGCAGCTGTTCGACGCACCGTCGCAAATCATCCCACTGACGTCGCCGATCATACTGCCGATTGCCATCGCAATGGTGTTGTAACGCCCGTCAATCAGCCACGCCATTCCCGCGGCAGCGCCCATCGCCGCCGTGGTCGCCGCACACAGGGCGGACAAACGCGGCAACTGGTAATGAATGTAAATCGCGCTCAGGTGTGACAACATCAACGCACGTGCGAGACGTTCCTCATCGGCACCGAAATGCTCCGCAACCACCATGACCGGCACCGTCGCGGTAATCCCCTGATTACCCGAGCCAGAGTTACTCATTGCAGGTAACGTTGCGCCCCCCATCCGCGCATCTGACGCCGCACTGGTGCGGATCAGAATGGCGGTGGACAGATCGTTTGCCAGCAGACCCCGTGCACACTGTTTCTCCATCGTCGCCCCGATATGCAACCCCCAGGCGCCACGCAGGCCTTCCTGAGACAGCGCGCCGTTGAGCTTCGCGGCGTCGAGAATAAAACGGATCGATTCGAACGGAACCGCGTTCACAAAGGCTAAAATCTCCTCCAGCGACGTCTCTGCAAGTACGTCCAGCGGCGATGCCTGCTCTTCATGCTGACGGCATTCATCCTGCGTAAACACCACACCCTTGTTTGTTTCAACACGCACAATGTTGGTATGACCGCCGACAATCGTCACGCATGCCCATCCTGACGCGCTATAAACTTTAGCGCGTGAGAACAGGATATCTTCGCAAGGCTCCTGCAACATCACCGAAACCTTGCCAGCCGCCAGCAGGTTTTTCGCCTCTGCAATCGTCTCAGCAGACGCATCTTTCAGGACTTCCAGACCCGCATGAGCATCGCCCCCCAGCGCACCCAGCGCTGCCGCGACGGGCAACCCGACCATCCCCGTGCCCGGTACGGTAACTCCCATGCCGTTTTTCATCAGGTTTGGCGAGACCCACGCATCAATGCGTTCGACCGGGCCTTCAAGCTCAGAGACCGCAACGGCCGCCGCCAGGGCCAGTGAAATCGGTTCAGTACATCCCAGCGCCGGTTTGACTTCTTCCTGCACCGCCAGGATAAAACGCTGCCATAATGGATTTGCTGTAGTCTCAAACATAACAATGACCTTAAAATTTCATCAATATCAAGAAAATGCCAGGAACGGAGAAACGCACAGCAACAGGCCAGTGAAGATAATCAGATATAACGACGCGCCTTTGTATTTGTGCAGTGCAGGAACTTTGTAGACCAGCCACGCCGGGATCAAACATCCCACCATGCCGAAGATTGGGCTACAAATTGAGGTAAAGCTGAGGACGGGCGCATTCAACACAATTGCGCTCCAGGCCAGTAAGATGGCGAACAGCATAATGCCGCGCTGGACGAGGGTTTCGTTGATCTTCTCGGCAGGCATTTTACGGCGCAGCAGGTTCATCACAATCCCTTGCGTGGCTTCACGAAAGCCCAGATAAACCCCGAAGAACGCCGTCATCACTGCAAAGATGTTCAGAATGACGCTGACCACTTTGACCCATCCAGCCCCTTCGCCACTGATAAACTGTGCGGCAATCGCAAGGGCGGAAATATTTTGCTCATACGCTTTCACCGCTTCATCGTGGCCCATCGCCAGAGTGAAAGAGACTGCATAGAAGAAGACCGTGACAAACAGGATCCCGAACGCAATATTCATGGCGCGCAGCGCTTTATGACGCGCCACCTCGATGGATTTTGCACGTGAACGGTAAGAGATAACCATCGGGCTTAAGGTTTGGATAAACAGAATTGAGGTCAGCGTAAAGGGCAACGTGATGATTGCGTTTTTTACCAACAGCGCCATCGGCGGCAGCGCGCCAATGTTATACAGACGCCACATCCCGACCATAGAAACCCCTAACGCCGCCACCACTAACAGCTTGGTCAGCACCATGCCGGTAGAGATTTTAAACAGGAGCTTTTCACCACGTGATGAGATGGCCACCAGAGCACAAATCAGCACCAGGCCATAGAACGGGCTGTCAGAGAGTAAACCTTCAGTGACGCCGAACGTGTGCAGGTATGACGCGCTGTCATTGGTTATGGCGGTGGAGTACACAAACATCCAGATAACCAACATCACAAAGTAAAGCGCGCCTAACAAGATCCCCCAGTTTTTACCCAGATAGCCACTGATGACGCTGGGGTAGTCTTTGCATTCAGGGGATTCCGCCAGGGTGTTAATAAACAAACGCTGAAACAGGTACATCGCCGGGTAGCCTATAATGGAGGAGAGCAAAAAGACCCACAGCCCCATTAATCCCACCTGGACAGGGAGAAAAACAATCCCCGCGCCAATCGCCATGCCGATACTCATAATGACCCAGCCAGTGTCCATGCTGTCGAATTTAATCGCTTCACGCCACTCACTTTCACTCATTCCAGCCCGGCGCGCCGGGGCCGATGCGTCGAGTATGACGCTGTTATTCGTTGCCGTTTCCATAAGGTTCTCGCTTAATGTTCAGGTAGAGGTATTTATTATTTTTTTCGTGCCGCATCAAGGCGATACGCGGTACGTTTTCTGCAGGCGAGCTTTTGTAATGAAGAAATCATACGCGCAGGGTCAGAGAAAAACTTCACAATAAAGACCTTACAATTTCTAAAAGTTAAGAAATATTTTCTATTTAAAATGCATTAAGTGAGTGCATTTTCTCTATTTGAAGGGGATCACAACATGAATTTGAGGGAGATCACAACATAAAAAAAGGCGCACCAGGATGCGCCTAAAGGGGGAAGAGAAGAAGGGGGTTCTGTCAGGTACAAACGACTTTAATTGCTAGACCGCCACGTGAGGTTTCACGGTATTTATCGTTCATATCTTTACCGGTCTCATACATCGTCTCGATGACTTTATCGAGAGAAACCCGTGGTTCAGATGTCCGGCGCAACGCCATGCGCGCCGCATTCACCGCTTTTACAGCATTAATCGCGTTACGTTCAATGCACGGAATTTGTACCTGTCCGGCTACCGGATCACAGGTTAATCCCAGGTTGTGTTCCATCGCGATTTCCGCCGCAATACAGACCTGCGCCGGGCTACCGCCCAGCAATTCCGTAAGCCCTGCCGCCGCCATCGAACAGGCGACGCCAATCTCGCCCTGACAGCCGACTTCCGCCCCGGAGATGGAAGCATTCATCTTGTACAATGCGCCGATGGCGCCAGCCGCCAGTAAATAACGGGCAATTGAGTTTGCATTCACCGGACGGCGGAACTTGTCATAATAGGCCAGTACGGCAGGGATAATGCCACACGCCCCGTTCGTAGGCGCGGTCACGACCCGTCCTCCCGCCGCGTTCTCTTCACTCACGGCTAAGGCGAACATGTTGATCCAGTCGATGACATTCATCGGATCGCTCGACAGGCTGTCGCTGGAGACCAGTAACCGACGCAGCGCGACCGCACGACGCGGCACATTAAGCGGCCCAGGCAACACGCCTTCGGTGTTCATGCCACGTTCTATCCCTGCATGCATCACCTCCCAGATACGCGCAAATCCCGCATCCACTTCGTCTTTACTGCGCATCGCCAGCTCATTTTGCATCATCAAGCCGGAGACGGAGAGTCCATTTCTTTCACACAGTTTCAGGAGTTCGCTGGCGGAGTGAAAGCCATAAGGAACCGACGTTTCAACGTCATGCGCCTGACCAAAACGCTCCTCTTCGACGATAAAGCCACCGCCAACGGAGTAATAGGTTTTGCTTAACAGTTTTTCCTGCCCGTTCCACGCAGTGATGCGCATCCCATTCTCATGGCGCGGGAGCGTTTCTTCATGGAAAAGAATACTGTCTGCGACGGGAAAATCGACCACGTGAGCGCCGTCCGCCACGAGCAGGCGTCCGGTACGGGTCGCTTCCTGAATAAACGCAGGAATACCATCAATATCAACATCCTGTGGACTATTTCCAGCCAGTCCCATCATGATGGCGATATCGGTCGCATGCCCTTTTCCGGTCAGCGATAACGATCCATACAGATCGACCACCATACGCGTCGTCTGCAGCAGCGTTCCAGAATGGGTCAGTTGATCAATAAAACATTTTCCAGCATTCATTGGCCCTACGGTATGCGAGCTGGAAGGTCCAATGCCAATCTTAAAAATTTCGAATGCGCTAATCATATCCACACCCTCGGATTGCCGTTCAGTGAAGACCAGGTTTCACACTCATTATTGGGATCGGGGCGATCCTGACGATCGCCCCGCAGAGGATGACTTACGCGCTGCGTACCGCGATGGCTTCAATCTCCAGTTTCACGTCCTTCGGCAGACGGGCAACCTGAACGCAGCTGCGCGCGGGATAGATAGCCTGGTGTTCGTCAAAGAACTGCTGGTAAACCTGATTGATGGTGGCAAAGTCATTCATATCGGTAATGAAGACGGTTGTTTTCACGATGCTGCCCACCTCTAACCCGGCTGCAACCACGATTGCCTTCACGTTCTCAAGGCTCTGACGCGCCTGATCGGCAACATTTTCTGCGACCGCGCCCGTTTGTGGGCAAACCGGGATCTGACCCGACGTCAGTACCA
This sequence comes from Citrobacter sp. R56, assembly GCF_016811995.1. Classification (GTDB taxonomy): domain Bacteria; phylum Pseudomonadota; class Gammaproteobacteria; order Enterobacterales; family Enterobacteriaceae; genus Citrobacter_D; species Citrobacter_D enshiensis. The sequence continues at coordinate 549,242 of NZ_CP069159.1, read as the reverse complement.
TACTACCTAAATCGACGCCCTGTACGTAGGGGCCGATGGCCCCCGGTGCACGTTGGGTCTCAATACTCTTTCTCATATCGCCTCCGGCGTTAAATCGCCTGGGTGAAAGTACGCGAAATGACATCCTGTTGCTGCTCGCGGGTCAGCGCATTGAAGCGCACAGCGTAACCGGAGACACGGATTGTCAGGTTTGGATAGTTTTCCGGGTGCTCAATGGCATCCAGCAGCATTTCACGGTTCATCACGTTCACGTTCAGGTGCTGTCCACCTTCAACGTGCGCTTCATGATGGAAGTAACCGTCCAACAGGCCGACCAGGTTGGTTTTGCGCACGCCGTCATCTTTACCCAGCGCCGCTGGCACAATGGAGAAGGTGTACGAAATACCGTCTTTGGCGTAGGTGAACGGCAGTTTTGCTACCGATGTCAGCGACGCTACAGCCCCTTTACGGTCACGGCCATGCATCGGGTTAGCCCCTGGCGCGAACGGCGTACCGGCGCGACGACCATCCGGGGTGTTCCCGGTTTTCTGGCCATACACCACGTTAGAGGTAATGGTCAGGATGGACTGCGTCGGCACTGCGTTACGGTAGGTTGGCAACACTTTAATTTTCTTCATAAAGCGTTCAACCAGATCGCAGGCAATGCTGTCCACACGTTCGTCGTTATTCCCGTACTGCGGGTAGTCGCCTTCAATTTCAAAGTCGACAGCCAGTCCGTTTTCATCACGAATCGGTTTCACTCGTGCATATTTGATTGCAGAGAGGGAATCCGCTGCAACGGACAGGCCCGCCATTCCGCACGCCATCGTCCGATAAACATCGCGATCGTGCAGTGCCATCAGTGACGCTTCGTAGCTGTACTTGTCATGCATGTAGTGGATGATGTTCAGGGCGCTGATGTACTGCACCGCCAGCCAGTCCATAAAGTGGTCCAGGCTCTCCATCACCGTGTCGTATTCCAGCACGTCATCCATCAATGGCGCCGTTTTCGGCCCAACCTGGATTTTCAGCTTCTCATCAACACCGCCGTTGATTGCGTACAGCAGGGTTTTCGCGAGGTTGGCACGCGCACCAAAGAACTGCATTTGCTTGCCGATTACCATCGGGCTCACGCAGCAGGCAATGGCATAATCGTCGCTGTCGAAGTCAGCACGCATCAGATCGTCGTTTTCATACTGCAACGATGAGGTGACGATAGAGACTTGCGCAGCATACTTTTTAAACGCAATCGGCAGCGCTTCTGACCACAACACGGTCAGGTTTGGTTCTGGCGCTGGCCCCATGGTGTGCAGCGTATGCAGGTAACGGTAGGAGTTTTTGGTCACCAGGGTGCGACCATCCAGCCCCATCCCGCCGATCACTTCGGTCGCCCAGATAGGGTCGCCGGAGAACAGGGTGTCGAATTCCGGCGTACGCAGGAAGCGCACCATACGGATCTTCATGATGAAGTGGTCGATCAGTTCCTGTGCCTGCTGCTCCGTCAGGACGCCGGCTTTAAAGTCGCGTTCGATGTAGATATCAAGGAACGACGCGGTACGGCCCAGTGACATTGCACCGCCGTTCTGCGATTTCACCGCAGCCAGATAGGCGAAGTAAACCCACTGTACGGCTTCCTGCGCATTACGCGCTGGACGGGAAATATCGCAACCGTATTTCGCGGCCATTTCCTGCATCTGCAGCAGTGCGCGACGGTGTTCAGACAGCTCTTCACGCAGGCGAATGGTCGCCTCAAGATTCTGCCCCCACTCCAGATTCGACTGGAGATCGGCAAATTGCTGTTCACGCTCACGCACCAGATAGCGGATACCGTACAGCGCGACGCGGCGGTAATCGCCAATAATACGACCACGACCATAGCCGTCTGGCAGACCGGTTAATACGCCGGACTTACGGCAGCGCAGCATATCCGGAGAGTAGGCGTCGAACACGCCCTGGTTATGGGTTTTACGCAGTTCAGTATATTGGTACTCAAAATCGGCATCCATCTCACGACCATAAGCATCAAACGAGCTTTTGATCATATTGATGCCGCCAAATGGGTGCAGGGCACGCTTCAGCGGTTTATCCGTTTGCAGACCGACGATCTTTTCCAGCTCTTGTTCAATATATCCCGCATCATGCGCGGTGATCGTTGTCGCTATATTGGTATCGAAATCAACCGGGGCATGGGTTGAGTTTTCAATACGAATTCCCGCCATGACTTTTTCCCACAATGCTGTGGTTGCCGGGGTCGCTTCTGCAAGGAAAGATTCATCCCCTTCATATGGCGTATAGTTGTGCTGAATAAAATCACGGACATTAATTTCTTCTTTCCAGTCCGTACCTTTAAAACCAAGCCAGGCGTCGGCATACAGCATATCGCTGGTATCGATATTTACCTTCATGAAAAATAATCTCTCTACAGAACAACAAATAAGTTATGCAAATTCCACGGGGGCGTTAACTTTGCCTAAATGAATAGCATCAAGTGCAATCATTTTTTCTTCATTCGTTGGAATGACGGCGCAAATAACACGGGCCTCTTTGCCTGAGATAATTCTTTCGCCATGGGAATTAGGCAGACTGTTCATATCGCTGTCTACACTCACGCCCAGTACGGCCAGATGTTCAATCACCAGGCGGCGAATTAACACGGAGTTCTCACCGATACCGCCAGTGAAAATAATGCCGTCCAGACGATGTAACGACGCAGCGTGGCCAGCAATATGGCGTGCAATGCGATGCACAAACGTTTTGATCGCCAGCTGTGCGCGTTCATGGCCTTCGTTCCAGGCTTTTTCCAGCACGCGTAAATCAGAAGACAGACCCGAAATGCCCAGTAAGCCGGACTCTTTGTTGACCACTCGCTCAAGGTCGCTCAGCGTCTGGTTGGTTTCGCTGGCTACCCACGCCATGGCGCCAAAGTCCACGTCGCCGCTGCGCGTGCCCATCATCAGCCCTTCCAGCGGCGTCATCCCCATTGAGGTATCGACGCTCTGTCCGTTACGGACCGCGCAGATTGACGCGCCATTGCCGAGATGAGCAATCACCAGGCCGGAATCCTGCTCCTGAAGTTCGAGGAGATCGTACGCACGTTGTGAAACGTAGCGATGCGATGTGCCATGAAATCCATATCGGCGCACACCCAGCTCTTCATAATATTTCCACGGTAAACCGTACAGGTAAGCTTCAGGTGCCAGCGTTTGATGGAAGCTGGTATCAAAAACGGCCACCTGCTGAACACCAGGGAACAGCTGCTTTGCCGATTCAATTCCGCTTAAATTCGCGTAATTGTGTAATGGTGCTAAAGGAGAAACCCGGCGAATATTTTCAATAACCTCATCAGTGATAATGGCCGACTCAGTAAAGATATTTCCGCCGTGGGCGATACGGTGGCCAATTAAGGCCACGCTATCGATTAAATTACGTTTTTCCAGCTCAACGGCTATCGCCTGGAATGCACCTTCGTAGCTGTGGTGAGCCAGCTGCGCTGGCTCTCCCCCATTCACGACCAAAAAAGCATTTTCAGAATTAATTCCGTCCGCAATACCCGCCATCAAAACATCACAATGGGTTGCATCCAACACTGAAAACTTAATTGAAGATGATCCACAGTTAATAACCAAAACTACCGGGAATTCATTCATTTCACTACTCATCCTGCGTTTAAGGATTAAAACAGTTTGTACACGATGTTCAGAATGGTCAGCAGACCAATGACGGTAACAAACACGTTATCCAGACGACCACGGTACTTCGCCAGAGACGGCGCTTTACGGATGGCGTACATCGGCAGCAGGCAGAGCAGCGATGCAATAATCGGCGCACCCATGGCTTCAATCAGGTCCAGAATGTTCGGGTTGGCGTATGCCACAACCCAGGTGGAACCCATGATGAAGATCATGCTGATGGTGTTAAGTTTGCCGGAGGAAACTTTGGTTTTATCGCCTTTATAACCAAACTTCAGTACCAGACCGTTCAGACCTTCCAGGGTGCCCAGATAGTGGCCGAAGAAAGATTTGAAGATGGCAACCAGTGCGATAATAGAAGCACCATACTCCAGAACCGTCGCGAAAGTCGATTTCGTGCCGGACAGTGAAGCAAAGTGGTTTGCCAGGTAAGAAAGCACCGGAATGTTCTGCGCTTTGGCTTCCGCCATGTTTGCCGGAGAGAGCGTGAACAGGCAGCTGAACGCGAAGAACATCACCACGGCAACCATCAACATACTGGCGCGGGAGATGATCTTGGAACATTTCTGCTCAGTGAACTCACGACCAAAGTCTTTCTCATACTCTTCGCGTTTAGAGACCACGAAAGAAGAGACAATCGGCGAGAAGTTGAAAGAGAACACCATGATGGAAATACCCAGCCATACGGTAACCAGGATACCGTCATGCCCGGTCAACGCGATATTACTGAGATCCACCTGATCGATAACCGCTGAGTTCCAGTAAGGGATCAACGACATGGAGATCAGCACCAGGCTGGCAATGAACGGCCATACCAGGTAGCTCATCACTTTAACCATCAGATCTTTACCGAACCAGATGACGAATGCCATCAGCAGCAGCAGGAACAGTGCCACGAAGCCACGGTTAAGCGCTGGCATCTGCAACTGGTTTTCCCAGAAAGTCATAAAGGTGTTGGTGATGGTGACACCATAAATCCACAGCAGTGGACAAATCGCAAAGAAGTAGAGGAACGTGATAACCACGCCACCTGTTTTACCAAAATGCTCTTCAACCGTTTCTGTAATGTTCCCGGATGGATTAGAACCGGAAAGACACAGGCGTGCCAGTGCGCGGTGGCAATAGAACGCGATGGGGTATGCTAACACCAGCATCAACAAAATGGGGATCAGTCCGCCAAAACCTGCGCGGATAGGGAAGAACAATACCCCTGCGCCGATGGCTGTACCAAATAAACCCAGTGTCCAGGTGGTGTCCGATTTGCGCCAGGACGACTGTTTTGTCTGGCTGGATACAATGCTATCAGTAGTACTCATATCCTATCCTCAACGAAATATTAAGCGTCAACTAAACCAGTAATTTGAGATACACGAGAAAGATCGATATTACCGCCAGAAATAATGCAGACTGTTTTTCTGTTCTGGATATAGCTATCTAATTTCCCGCTTAATAATGCTGCACAAGCCAGAGCACCAGCGCCTTCGGTGACAACTTTATTACGCTGTATTAACGCAATCATACTGCTGCGAATTTCGTCCTCGCTGACCAGTACGATGTCGTCAACTAATTCACGAACAATTTCATAGGTCAAATTACCCGGGCGAGAGACATCACAACCATCCGCCAGGGTGCCGGTCGTTCGATGCGTGGTTATTTCACCGGCATGGTAAGATGCCGCCATACCGTGTACGTTTTCAGACTGTACGCCGATAATTTTAATGGTCGGGTTGATGGATTTAATTGCAATCGCAATACCTGCAATTAAGCCGCCGCCGCCGATTGGCACAATTACGTTATCGACATCATATAAATCTTCCATGATTTCCAGGCCAATTGTACCCTGACCGGCAATCACTTTCGGATCATCATAAGGTGGAATAAAAATACGCCCTTCGGTTTCAACAATTTCACTGACTTTGGCAATCGTGTCGTTGAAGTTGTCGCCGTGCAGGATCACTTCTGCAGAATAGTCACAGGTGGCTGCGACTTTAGACTTCGGCGCGCCCTTAGGCATGACAACCTTGCCGTCAATACCGAGCATGGCACAGGAGAGAGAAACCCCTTGCGCGTGGTTACCCGCTGAACAGGCCACGACACCTTTGCGTCTTTCAGCTTCCGTTAAAGAGCTGAGTTTATTAAATGCGCCACGGATTTTAAATGAGCCGGTACGTTGCATATTTTCAAACTTCAGGAATATTTCACCTTTGCAACGTTCACTCAAATAGTTGGAGCGAGGCATCCCCGTTTTATAGATTTTGCCCGCAAGTCTTTTTTTCGCTTCGATGACATCTTCAATAGCAACCGGGAGATCGTATGTAATGTGCATGAAAACCTCTTACCTGGGTATTAAACTAATATGAATAGCTGTTACCACTGTCTGATATTTAGACATATGGCGTCAATTGCGTATTAAAACTAAATTCAGTTAATTTCGATTAATTGCTTTCGTCTGCAACCATTATATGATGAATATTCTTTGGCTAATTCAACCAAAACCGATGCTGCCTTTTTAATTCGATAATTCTTAGACCATACCGCGGCATAACGCGCAACCGGTAAAGTCTCCTCAACTGGAATAGTAATAAACTGATTTGAACCAAAAGGTGTGGTCATATCGCAAGGAATGACTGTCAGAAAATCAGCATTGAGAACAAGATTATAAATGGTGACAACAGAATCTGTTTTAACGATGTTTTCACTGTTGATGCCATTTCTTTGTAACGTGGTGAGGAGTTCGCTGTAGTAGCCCATATTCGTTTGTGGCAACACCCACTGTTCGTTCTTTAACGATTCCAGCGTAGTGATGCCGGTGCATGTTCGGGACTTGCTGGCAACTAACACAAACTCGGATTCAAAGAGCGGCTCCACATGCAGATCTTGCAGTTTCATCTCATCGCTCAGCGTACCGATAGCGAAATCCAGTCGGCCATCACGAATCGCAGGTAGAAAAGAGGAAAGCTGCGCTTCGTACATCGAAACCTGCGCTTTCGGAAACACCTCTTTAAACTTGTGAATCATGTCTGACATGAACGTAAAGCCAATTAGCGAAGGAAAACCAAACGAGACGTCGACGACCGTATTGCAGGTCATGCTGTTCATCTCACTCACCATTTTTTTCATTTCGCGGGTGATTGTTTCGGACCAGGATAACAATACCTGACCCGCACTCGTCAACGTCACACCCGTATTTTTACGAACAACTAACTCAACACCAAAATAGGCTTCGACATCACTAACAATTTTGCTTACCGCTGGCTGAGTTAATCCTAATTCTTTTGCAGCCGAGCCGATAGAACCGCTTCTAATGACTTCCTGAAAGACCACTAAGTGCTGTGTTTTAGGGAGAAGAATAGTATTCATATCGGCCTACACTAATTACTTTATTGACGGCAGGAAGTGTACCAAATAAAAGTTATGTGGTTATGTGCGACCACTCACAAATTACCTTACCTTACATTTGCCAGACCTATGATTTTCAAAATAAACACTTATAAATCATAGTCATATGCATTTCTCCAGAGACTTTTGATGGGCTTTTATCAAGAAAAAACACAGGGGATAACGATATTTTATGGCGATAACATCTGCGTTTTAGAGGTTATTTTAAAAAGACCACACAGACGATAATTCAAGCAATTACGGCGTAATTATCACGCAAATTTACATTTAAATTTATAAAGTAATTTATCAACTATCTGTATAAGCAGGACAAAATTGCCGTTAAAAATTGTGGCACATCACATTTTTCTACCTTGTTTGTGTGTGAATAAATATTACATTTATCATTTGCTAAACTATTCAGCTATTTTCATTATCATTTTAAACAATATTTTAACACTTTGTTTGTCAGTTTTTGCAGCGCGTAATTTTGTGATTTTGATCATCAGCATTTCTTTTATCTGGCATAAATCCGCAGTGGTAGCGTTTTGTGTTAATCGTCACAAAACAAGAAATCTCTCCAGAGGGATGCTGCCCGCGTTATTTCAAATATGCCGATTTATTACCCGATCCCTCCCGTTTATTGCACTCCAGGAGCGCTAAATTCATGCCAGCAACGAGTACATTATCCGCTAATAAAACGTTTATCGGACGCAGTGCTGGCTTCCAGAGGTAAGCACGTCCCTCCCCCTGACTCATTTCTTTCACCACAAAACCGCAAAATGCGCGGAAATTCTCGCCGATTATCCGTTGCCTTTACGCCACAATGAAGGCCAGACAAGGTCCCCAGAGCAACACAATTCGCTGTGTTCATGTGCTATCAGCCCCTCCACGCCTCTCACTGAAGTTTTCAGCGTTCTCCATTCTGGTCTGAAATGGTTTTTCATTTTGTTCTCTTTTTTGACCACGTTCTCATTTTTACTCTGGGTTATGGTTGATAATTGCACTTGTCCGGACATCCGGACAAATAATCACTCAACGGTCTGGAGAATGAACCATGGTGAATATCGTGCACACCCGCTTAGATGACCGCTACATTCACGGTCAGGTTGCGACGGGATGGATTCCGCATACACAGTCAAATCTGGTTGTTATCTGCAATGACGCTGTAGCCGGAGATGAATTGAGAAAACAATTGATATCCATTGCCGCACCAGAGGGAGTTGGGGTTCGCTATTTTTCAGTCCAAAAAACGATCGATGTCATTCACCAGGCCTCGCAGAAACAACACATTCTGCTGATGACGGACAACCCGCTGGATGCATTAAAGCTTGTTGAAAACGGCGTGCCGATCAAAGAGATCAACCTGGGGAATCGCGCCTGGTCCGCCGAGCACGACATTAAAGTTTACAAGTCCTATCACGTAAGCTCTGAAGAGAAAGCCGCCCTGGACACGTTGGTAAGCAAGGGAATTACTGTGTACTACGCGCTGACGCCTAATGACAGCAAACAAGTCTACAAAGGTTAAATTTCATGGAATTAACAACAGTTTTGCTCATTGCGCTTGTTGCCGCATTTACCGGTGCAGATTCGTTTGCTGAGCAGTTTCAAACCTATCGCCCGGTGGTTGTTGGCTTTTTGGTTGGCCTGGTGCTGGGTGACGTCAAAACAGGTTTGATGGTCGGTGCGATTCTGGAACTGGTCTTTCTGGGTCAGACTGCGGCATTTGGCGGTGCCCAACCCCCTAACATGGTGATCGGTACCGTTATCGGCGTAACGTTCACGATTGTGAGCGGGCTCGATCCAAAGGTTTCTGTTGCGCTGGCGGTGCCATTCGCCATTCTGATGCAGGCGATCATGACCGCATTTTGTACTTTCCTTGCGGTGTACATGCATAAAAACGATCGCTATATCGAAACCATGAATTTCTCTGGTTTTGCCCGTACTCAATGGACGGGTCTTAGCCTCGCCTTCATCTTGTACTTTGTTGTCGCTTTTATTCCGATTTACTTTGGCGCCGAACAAGCCTCCGGTTTCATCAAATCGTTACCTGAGTTTGTCATCCACGGTCTGAGCGTCGCTGGCGGGATCCTGCCTGCCGTTGGTTTTGCCATGCTGCTTAAAATGATGTGGCAACGCCAGCATATCCTGTTCCTGATTGCCGGTTTCGCCGCAGTGAGTTACCTGAAGATGCCGATCCTCGCGCTGGCTATCTTTGGGGGTTGTTTCGCCGCTTACGATTTCTTTTCTAATCAACATCGTCAGCAGACTATGACTAAAACGGCGCCAGAAGCCGAAGAAGAAGGGATCTAAGATGAGCGATTTTATCGACCAAACTGAAGCGCCTGAGTTAACCAAAGCAGACTTAAATAAGGTGTGCTGGCGCTCAATGCTGTTGAATACCAGCTTTAACTACGAGCGTATGCAGGCAGGCGGTGTCATTTACTCAATGCTGCCTGCACTGAAGAAGATCCACACCAATCCTGACGATCTTAAAAAGTCGTTGAATTTGCACAGTGAGTTTTTCAACACCAACACCTTTGTACCCACATTTGCCTTTGGCCTGGCGTTGGCCGCCGAACGTAAGAAAGCGGCGCCTGACGTTATCCGTAGCATTAAAATCAGCGCGATGGCGCCAATGGCGGGTTTAGGCGACTCATTACTGTGGGCGACGGCGATCCCCATCATTGCCGGTATTGCCGCGAGTCTGGCAAGCCACGGTAATGTGTTCGCGCCGTTCTTTTATCTGATCAGCTTCTTCGTGATTCAGTTTTCGATCCGTTTTGGCCTGATGCACTTTGCCTACAGAAATGGCACAAAGGCCTTTGCCAACATCAAGACGGTTTCTGCACAGCTTTCACGTACCGCCACCATTCTTGGGATGACGGTAATAGGCGGCCTAATGGCCTCCTATATATCGATATCGACACCGCTAACGCTCGATGCCGGAGACATGGTGGTTAAACTGCAAAGCGATCTGCTGGACGCAGTGATGCCTAACTTACTGCCTGCACTGGTCGCCATCGCTGTGTTCTACGCCGTTAAGGTGAAAAAAATCAAACCGCTGGTCATGATTGGTGCCATCACTGCACTTTCAATCCTTGGCGCAGCAGTGGGGATTGTGTAATGAACGTTGTGGTGATCATTAGCGGTCACGGAGAATTCTCTCAAGGGCTACAGAGTCTGATTAAAGGCGTATTGGGTGATGTAGACAATTTTTATGCCGTTCCCTATGCCTACGATATGTCTTCCGCCGTTTTCAGGGATCAACTGGAATGTCTGGTGACATCTCAGGAACCGAACTCTGCATTTTTAGTCCTCACTGACATGAAGGGTGGTACCCCTTTTAATAAGTCAGTAGAGTTAAAACTAAAAGGTTATGACATTGAGGTTCTAACCGGTACAAATTTCAATATGGTGGTGGCCGCTATCGAGGCTCGAGATGACGTCGATACCATGCCTGAGCTTGTTGAAATAGTGTTAGAGCAGGGGAAAGAATCAATATCTGCGTTTGTTATAGAAGATACGCAGATATCCTTTGAGGAAGAAGACGATGGAATCTAAACATTTATTGCCGAAGTATCTGCAGATTTCTGAACTGATTTTAGAAGAGATTCGCGGCTTACAGGAAGGTGATAAATTAACGTCAGAATTGATGCTAAAAGAAAATTATCAATGCAGCCGCTCAACCATTCGTAGCGCTATTGCCTACCTGATTGAACGTGGCTACCTCGTCTCGAAACAGGGCATTGGTAATATTGTGACCATTCCGATGCTCCGTGAGGAAGTCGAACCTGAGTTGAGCTTTACTCAGGATGTCGATAAAAAAGGGCTGAAACATAAAACCATTATTGAGAAAGTTGATTTTCTAAAGTCTGCGTTTGTCGCAAATATTTTTGGTGTTGCCGCAGATGAATGTTTTGCAGTCATATCCCGTCGTCGTTATGTCAACGACGCTCTGGCTGTGCTTGAAGATACCTATCTTCTGCAATCAACATTTAACTTGCTTAATATTGAACATGTTGAACAGGTTGGCTTGTACCGGGCCCTTGATGATATCGGCAAGAGCGGCGAAATGAGCATTAAAGAGAAGCTCACACCCATTATTCTCAATGAAGAGCAGTGCAAAATTTTTGAGGTGAATGAACCCACTCCCATGATGAGCGTTATTCGCATCGGTTCAAATGAGAATGGCGTATTTGAATATACCGTCTCAATCACTGATTCAGGCATTCTTGAATTTACACGAAATATGAAAAGAGGTTAACTGATGCAATTGGTTAAATTAACGACCCAGGAAGATGTTGCGGCCCATGTAGCACAACAGATTGCCGACACTATCGCGAGAAAAGAAGACGCTTCATTTATTCTTGCTTCAGGTGGAACACCGACTAAAGCATTTGATATGGTACCGTCAATGCTGTCCAGTCCTGCCAGCCAAGCAAAAATCATTAAATTAGATGAATGGGTGGGTCTCAGTAATTCGGATAAAGACTCGTGTGAACACTATTTAACTGAACATGTTGTTAAGCCATGGGGTATTCAACCCGAAAATTACATCGCGTTCGATGGTGGTGAATTACCGGAAACCGAAGTTGAACGTATTCAGGAAGTCATGGACTCAATGAAAAATCCTGACCTGTGCATTATTGGTCTGGGTATGAACGGGCATATTGGTTTTATCGAACCTAACGACGGCTTGCCAGTGAACGTCAGTAAAGTTACGCTGCACTCGGCTTCAAAAGCGCATCCGATGGTATCAGGTAAGAATAATATTGAATTTGGTATCTCATTAGGATTGCAGGAAATTATGTCAGCCAAAAAAGTCATTTTGATGGTGACTGGCGAGCATAAAAAGGAGATCTTTGACAAGTTACTCAAAAGTAACGTGACGACGTCCCTACCTGCATCGCTGGTGAAAATACATCCTAATGCTGAAATAGTGTATTCCGAAGATGTAATTTGATTTCAACGCCATCCCCTGAAAAGCAAAAACCCCGCCGAAGCGGGGTTTTTTAATAGGTGAAACGGACCGATAAGCCGCTTTCTTTTGAGTATAGCGTCGTGGACAGTCATTCATCTTCCCTGTCCCGTAAAAGTAAAAACCCGCCGAAGCGGGTTTTTACATAATTAGGTGAAACTGACCGATAAGCCGGGTTCTGTCGTTGGACAGTCATTCATCTAGGCCAGCAATCGCTCACTGGCTCAAGCAGCCTACCCGGGTTCAGTACGGGCCGTACCTTATGAACCCCTATTTGGCCTTGCTCCGGGTGGAGTTTACCGTGCCACGGACTGTTACCAGCCGCGCGGTGCGCTCTTACCGCACCCTTTCACCCTTACCTGATCCCACTTGCGTGGGCCATCGGCGGTTTGCTCTCTGTTGCACTGGTCGTGGGTTTCCCCCCCAGGCGTTACCTGGCACCCTGCCCTATGGAGCCCGGACTTTCCTCCCCTCCGCCCGTCTCCCCCGAAAGGGACGACGACGAAGCGGCGACTGTCTGGTCAGCTTCGGCGCGAAGTATAGAGGGTTTGCGTGCCCTTGTCACCCCGCACTGTGCATCCCGACGGCCAGCGTGGCTGCAATATTGCGCGAGGCACGATAAATATTGTCAAATGCGCCCCGAAAGGTCTCTTCCAGTGCAAGAGGGAGCTTTAATTCTCGACCAGAATCACATCAATACCCATTTTCCGTAATGCTTCCAGACACTCAACGGGAATGCCTTCATCAACAATAATCATATCAATACGCTGCATATCAATAATTTTGTGCAGGCTGGAGCGGTTAAATTTGCTGGAGTCTGTGACGACGATAATCCGTTCCGCCACTTCACTCATTCGGCGATTAAGTCTGGCCTCATCTTCGTTGTGCGTGCTGACGCCGCGATCTAAATCGATCGCATCGACGCCGAGAAACAGCATATCAAAGTGGTAATTTTGCAATGACTGTTCCGCCTGATCGCCGTAAAACGACTGCGACTGGCGACGCAAATGCCCGCCCGTCATCAGCAGTTCAACCCCTTCCGCTTCGAGTAACGCATTGGCAACGTTCATACCGTTGGTCATCGCAATCACATCGGTATGCTGGCGTAGCATGCGGGCAATTTCACAGGTGGTAGTACCGGAGTCAAGGATCACGCGATGCCCGGGTTTGATCAGTTCCGCGGCCGCTCGGGCAATACTGCGTTTCACCGCCGTATTAAGCGAACTTTTATCTTCAACCGAAGGTTCCGCGGCAGGCATATTGCTATCGCAAATCAGCGCGCCGCCGTAAGCTCGAACGGCAATTCCCTGTTTTTCCAGAAACGCCAGATCGTTGCGGATTGTGACCGTGGAAACCCCGAACAATGCTGAAAGATCGTTTACCTGCACACTTCCCTGCTGTCGCAACCGCTGAATAATCTGCTCACGCCTTTCGCTGGTACCCGTTACCCGCTTATCTGCAGAAGCGTCGGTATTACTCATAAAAAATCCTTTAGTAAATCTTTCGTTTCATTTCGTTTTTCTTATTAACGCCTTTCCTTTAGCGGAATGCAAGTCCCATAAGCCTGCCATGCCCCCGTCAACACACCGCTGAAACCTTTCATTATGTTTCTTTTGTGAAACAGATCGAAAAACCAATATCTTTCGTTTTATTTTTACGACACCATAAAGCAGTATCAATCGAAACAAAACGAAAGATTAATGTCATAGATATCTGACCGGGAGAGGGAAGTGAAACATCTGACAGAAATGGTGGAACAGCATAAACGGGGAAAAACAAACGGGATTTATGCCGTTTGTTCCGCACATCCACTGGTGCTTGAAGCCGCAATACGCTATGCCCACCAACACCAGGCTCCGTTGCTGGTAGAGGCAACGTCGAACCAGGTTGATCAGTTCGGTGGCTACACCGGTATGACGCCCGCCGATTTTCGCGGTTTTATTTGCAGTCTTGCCGACTCACTTGGCTTCCCCCAGTCGCAGCTCATTCTGGGAGGCGATCACCTCGGCCCAAACCGCTGGCAAAATCTCCCCGCCGATCAGGCCATGGATAATGCAGACGAGCTGATCAAAAGCTATGTTGCCGCAGGATTCAAAAAGATCCACCTTGATTGCAGTATGTCCTGCGCCAACGATCCTGTTCCGTTGACTGACGAGATTGTCGCAGAGCGCGCCGCTCGCCTCGCGAGGATCGCGGAAGAAACCTGCTGCGAACATTTTGGCGAAGCCGATCTGGTTTATGTCATCGGCACCGAAGTCCCTGTCCCCGGCGGCGCTCATGAGACACTCACCGAACTTGAAGTCACGACACCAGATGCGGCACGCGCGACACTGGAAGCCCATCGACACGCATTTGAAAAGCAAGGGTTAAATTCCATCTGGCCCCGCATCGTTGGACTGGTGGTACAACCCGGCGTCGAGTTCGATCACACGCATGTTATTGACTACCAGCCGCAAAAAGCAGAAGCACTCAGCACGATGGTAGAAGCGTACGACACGCTGATCTTTGAAGCGCATTCAACGGACTATCAAACACCGCAGTCGTTGCGCCAACTGGTGAAAGATCATTTCGCGATCCTGAAAGTAGGACCGGCTCTCACCTTCGCGTTGCGCGAGGCTCTCTTCTCGCTGGCGGCCATTGAAGAAGAATTACTCCCTGCAAAAGCAGGCTCCGGACTACGTCAGGTCCTTGAGAGCGTGATGATTGACCGCCCTGAGTACTGGCAAAGCCACTACCACGGCGATGGCAATGCACGCCGGTTTGCTCGCGGCTACAGCTATTCCGACCGCATCCGCTATTACTGGCCGGATCAGCACATTGATGACGCTTTTGCCCGTCTGGTACGCAACCTGGCTGACGAACCAATTCCACTGCCGCTCATTAGCCAATATTTACCGCTGCAGTACGTCAAAGTCCGCGAGGGGGTTCTCAAGGCTGCGCCACGAGACCTCATCATCGACCATATCCAGGACATCCTGCGACAGTACCATGCAGCCTGTCAGGAATAGCATCCCGTCACAGACAGAGGATTAGGAAAAATATGGCCATGCTACTGCGCGCAAGACGCCTGCTCACTGAAGAGGGCTGGCTCGATGATTATCAGCTAAGGGTCGATAACGGCGTTATCACCGCCATTGAACCTATTCCTACGGGAATCAGTCAGCGCGATGCGGAATTACTCTGCCCTTCGTACATTGATACTCATGTGCATGGCGGCAACGGTATAGATGTTATGGATGAGGCTCCCGATACGCTCGACAAACTGGCGCTGTATAAGGCACGTGAAGGCGTGGGCGGCTGGCTGCCCACGACCGTCACGGCTCCGTTGAGTGCTATCCACAACACGCTGGCGCGTATCGCACAGCGTTGCCAAAACGGGGGGCCTGGCGCGCAAGTGTTGGGCAGTTATCTGGAAGGTCCGTATTTCACGCCGCAGAACAAGGGCGCGCATCCGCCTGAGCTGTTTCGCGAACTGAATATCGCCGAGCTGGACACACTGATTTCTGTCTCGCAACACACGTTACGCGTGGTGGCGCTGGCCCCGGAGAAGCCGGGGGCGCTGGCGGCTATTCAGCATCTCAGGCAACAAGGCATTCGGGTAATGCTTGGACACAGCGCAGCCACCTATGAGCAAACGCGTGAGGCATTTGATGCGGGGGCCGATGGGTTAGTGCACTGCTTTAACGGTATGACCGGACTGCATCATCGTGAACCTGGGATGGCCGGCGCCGGACTCATTGATTCGCGTGCCTGGCTGGAACTTATTGCAGACGGACATCATGTCCACCCGGGCGCTATGCAAGTTTGCTGCTGCTGTGCAAAAGAACGGGTGGTACTGATTACCGATGCAATGCAAGCCGCAGGGATGCCTGATGGGCGTTACTCGCTGTGTGGCGAGCAAGTAGAGATGCGTGATGGCATTGTGCGAACCGCCGCAGGCGGACTCGCTGGCAGCACACTCTCACTTGATGCGGCGGTACGTAATATGGTTGAACACACAGCTGTCTCGCCAGAAGATGCCATCCACATGGCCTCGCTTCACCCGGCCCGATTACTCGGCATAGAGCGCCAACTCGGATCATTAAGAGCAGGCAAGTGCGCCAACATTATCGCCCTCGATAGTGGGCTCCATCTTCAGCAGATCTGGATTCAGGGTCACCCCCACCCTCTTTAGCCCTGATACGTTGTCTCACACAGGCCTTCGGTGTTTACCCGAAAGGCCTTTTCTTTCTTTTCCTTTCGTTTAATCAACTTTCTCTGGCTCCAGAGTCCAAATTCAATAGATTAAATTTCAATGAGATAGATTTCACTTTCATTTCATTGATCACAATTTTCGTTTTATTCCTTTTTCTTTCATTGAAGTTTCGATTTCTTTCTTATAGATTTCATTCAATTGATCATGTGAACAAGTGAAATGAAACGAAAGTCTATGGTCTTTTGACCAGCGTCTGATGTGGAATTCACACGACTAAGGATTGAGTTATGCCCGAAACCTATACTTCCGCCACCGCCGCAACCGGCACCTGGACTGAAGAAGAGATCCGCCAGCAACCCGCAAGCTGGATCCGCTCGCTCAAGAACATCGACACTCTTCGAGCCGCTATCAACGATTTTCTTACACCGCTGTTGCGTAAGGATGATCTGCGGATCGTATTGACCGGTGCAGGCACCTCGGCTTTTATCGGCGACATCATCGCTCCCTGGCTCGCACGCCACACCGGAAAAAACATCAGCGCCGTACCGACTACTGATTTGGTTACCAATCCGATGGATTACCTGAATCCTGCACACCCTCTGTTGCTGGTTTCTTTCGCCCGCTCTGGCAACAGTCCGGAGAGCGTTGCCGCCGTTGAACTGGCAAATCAATTCATCCCCGAGTGCTACCACCTTTCCATCACCTGCAATGAAGCCGGAAGCTTGTATCGAAATTCCGCCGAAAGCGATAACGCCTTCGCTCTGCTGATGCCTGCAGAAACCCACGATCGTGGGTTTGCAATGACCAGCAGCATCACCACCATGATGGCCAGTTGCCTGGCTGTTTTCGCCCCTGAAGCTATTAACAGCCAGACGTTTCGTGATGTGGCCGATCGTTGCCATGCGATCCTCACTTCCCTCGGCGATTTCAGTCACGGCGTGTTCGGCAATGCGCCATGGAAACGCATCGTTTATCTCGGTAGCGGTGGACTACAGGGTGCTGCGCGCGAATCGGCATTGAAAGTGTTGGAACTGACGGCGGGTAAACTGGTTGCGTTCTATGACTCCCCTACCGGTTTCCGCCACGGTCCAAAATCGCTGGTCGATGACGAAACACTGGTTGTGGTGTTTGTCTCCAGCCATCCATACACACGCCAGTACGATCTTGATCTGTTGGCTGAATTACGTCGCGACCAGCAGGCAATGCGCGTCATGGCGATTGCGGCTGAAAGCGACGCCATCATCGAGGCAGGTCCACATATCCTGCTGCCCCCTTCGCGCCCATTTATCGATATGGAGCAGGCATTTTGCTTCCTGATGTACGCGCAAGTGTTTGCCCTGACGCAATCCATCAGCGTCGGTAATACCCCAGATACACCTTCCGCCAGCGGCACGGTAAATCGTGTTGTGCAAGGCGTCGTTATTCACCCCTGGAATGCGTAAGAGGATCCCGCAATGAGCATTATTTCCACCAAATATCTTCTTCTGGATGCCCAGGCAAAAGGCTATGCGGTTCCCGCCTTCAACATCCATAACGCCGAAACGATCCAGGCGATCCTCGAGGTCTGCACTGAAATGCGATCGCCGGTGATCCTTGCCGGGACGCCGGGCACCTTCAAACATATCGCACTGGAAGAGATTTACGCGCTGTGCAACGCCTATTCCACGACCTATGACATGCCGCTGGCGCTGCATCTTGATCACCATGAATCGCTGGACGACATCCGCCGTAAAGTGAATGCAGGCGTTCGTAGCGCCATGATCGACGGCAGCCACTTCCCGTTCGAGGAAAACGTGAAACTGGTGAAATCGGTTGTCGATTTTTGCCACGCGCGTGACTGCAGCGTGGAGGCAGAACTGGGACGTCTGGGTGGTGTAGAAGATGACATGAGCGTTGATGCAGAAAGCGCCTTCCTGACCGATCCACACGAAGCGAAGCGTTTTGTTGAGCAGACCGGTGTCGACAGCCTTGCCGTTGCAATTGGTACTGCACACGGGCTCTACACCAAACGCCCCAAAATTGATTTTCAGCGCCTGGCGGAAATACGCGAAGTGGTTAATGTGCCGTTGGTTCTTCACGGCGCAAGCGATGTTCCAGACGAGTATGTGCGCCGCGCTATCGAACTGGGGGTATGTAAAGTCAATGTCGCGACAGAGCTGAAAATCGCCTTCGCCGACGCTGTCAAAGCATGGTTTGCTGAAAATCCGCAGGGTAACGACCCGCGCTACTACATGCGCGTCGGTATGAATGCCATGAAAGACGTGGTGAGAAGCAAAGTTAATGTCTGCGGCTCGGCTAACCGCCTGCTGCTCACTGCTGAAGCCTGAAAAATATCAGGTACCAGAATCACGACATAAAAAAATAATTCTAAACCTCTCAAATATGAAGGTGCGTTCTTAATACAAGGCGGACCTTCAATTAATATTATCGATTCCGAGGAGTCCCTACATGACGCAGGTAAAGTCGTTTAAATCGAAGGCGTGGGAGTTTTTTCAGAGTCTGGGAAAAACATTTATGTTCCCAGTATCCCTCCTTGCATTTATGGGTTTATTACTGGGCATTGGTAGCTCAGTCACCAGTCCTTCAACAATTAAAAGTTTCCCTTTTTTGGGAGGAGAGCTCACCCAATTAACCTTCGGCTTTATTGCTATGGTAGGTGGGTTCGCCTTCACCTATCTTCCTATCATGTTTGCCATGGCTATCCCTATGGGTCTCGCCAAACGTAACAAAGCCGTAGGCGCCTTTGCCGGTTTTGTGGGTTACATGCTGATGAACATGAGCATTAACTACTATCTTAGCGTTACTCACCAACTTGCTGATCCTGCGGCAATGAAACAAGTGGGTCAGTCAATCGTGTTAGGTATCCAGACTCTTGAGATGGGGGTACTTGGCGGTATTGTGGTTGGTGTAATTACCTATTTTCTCCATGAGCGTTTTCAGGACACCGTGCTGCATGATGCTTTCGCATTTTTTAGCGGCATCCGTTTTGTCCCGATTATTACTGCATTAACGCTCTCGCTGGTGGGTCTGTTTATTCCTCTTCTGTGGGAGTACGTCGCGCTTGGCATTGCAGGGATTGGTCATCTCATTCAGGGTACCAGCGTCTTTGGGCCATTCTTGTACGGCGTGGGTGTACTGTTGCTCAAACCC
This sequence comes from Citrobacter sp. R56, assembly GCF_016811995.1. Taxonomy (GTDB): domain Bacteria; phylum Pseudomonadota; class Gammaproteobacteria; order Enterobacterales; family Enterobacteriaceae; genus Citrobacter_D; species Citrobacter_D enshiensis. The sequence goes on along the minus strand of NZ_CP069159.1, from coordinate 529,870 downwards.
TTTGGTCTGCACCACATTCTGCTCGCGATGGTGCGTTTCACCCCAGCGGGTGGCATGGAGATTGTTAACGGTCATGAGGTCGCTGGGGCACTGAATATCTTCTATGCAGAGCTTAAAGCGGGCTTACCGTTTAGCCCACATGTTACGGCATTTCTGTCACAAGGGTTTATGCCAACGTTCATTTTCGGCCTGCCTGCCGTGGCTTACGCCATTTATCGCACTGCTCGCCCGGAAAACCGCCCGGTGATTAAAGGTCTGTTGCTTTCTGGCGTGCTGGTGTCAGTGGTAACGGGGATTTCTGAACCTATCGAATTCTTGTTCTTGTTTATTGCCCCAGCGTTGTATGTCTTCCACATTGTGATGTCAGGCCTGGCCTTGATGGTCATGGCGCTGTTAGGCGTCACAATCGGTAACACCGACGGCGGTATTCTTGATTTACTGATCTTCGGTGTCATGCAGGGCTTGTCAACAAAATGGTACCTGGTCTTCCCTGTTGGGATTGTATGGTTTGCCACCTACTTCTTTGTCTTCCGTTGGTACATCCTCAAACACGATATCAAAACACCAGGACGCGAGGAGGATCAACAAGGGGCATCGCAAGCGGTTGAAGCTAACACCAAAGCACGAGGGAAATCGAAATACGATCATGGTCTGATTCTCCGCGCCCTTGGCGGGAAAGAGAACATTGATTCGCTGGACAACTGCATTACTCGCCTGCGTCTGGTAGTGAAAGATATGAGCAAAATTGATCAGCAAACACTAAAGGATGCCGGTGCATTGTCAGTGGTTGTCCTTGATGCGCACAGCGTGCAGGTCATTATCGGACCACAAGTCCAGAGCGTAAAAACAGGCATTGAAGCGTTAATCTAACAGGAGGTTGTTGTGTTTGATTTTGATAAAATCATCGAACGAAAAAGCGATAAATGCCGGAAATGGGATCACGCTTTTGTCTGTTCTCGCTTTGGGGAGGTTCCTGCGGACTTTATTCCACTGTGGATTGCCGACATGGATTTCACTTCACCGCCTGAGGTTATTGAGGGTTTCCAGCGGATAGTCACGCACGGGACTTTCGGATACACATGGTGCTTTGACGAATTTTACGATGCCGTTATTAATTTCCAGCGGCAACGTCATCACGTCAGTGTTGAAAAATCATGGATAACATTAACCTACGGTACCGTTTCTACATTGCACTACACGGTTCAGGCATTTTGCCAGCCTGGTGATTACGTAATGATGAATACGCCAGTCTACGATCCGTTTGCAATGGCAGCGCAGCGACAGGATGTACGCGTTCTCGCTAATCCACTGCGTGTAGAGGACAATCGCTATCAATTGGATTTTGATCTCATTGAAAGCCAGCTCAAAACCTATCACCCGAAACTGTGGTTCTTCTGCTCTCCGCATAACCCGTCAGGGCGGATATGGCGCGCCGCTGAAATTCGTCAGGTTTCAGAACTGTGTAAACGCTACGGTGTGATACTGGTCGTCGATGAAGTGCATGCTGAGCATATTCTTGACGGGGAGTTTGTCAGTTGCCTGACATCGGGGTGCGCAGCGCCGGATAACCTGATTGTCCTCACGTCACCTAACAAAGCCTTTAACTTAGGTGGGTTGAAAACCTCTTACTCAATGATTCCGGATGCAACACTCCGGCAGCGTTTTCGCCAGCAGTTGGAGAAAAACTCGATTACCTCTCCAAATATCTTTGGCGTCTGGGGAATTATTTTCGCCTATCAACAGGGACTTCCGTGGCTGGATGCGTTAAATGGCTATCTACGCAGCAACGCGTTATATCTGACGGATGCCATCAGATCACATTTCCCTGACTGGAAAATGATGAATCCAGAATCTTCATATCTGGCGTGGATAGATGTCAGTGCCGATAAACGCAGTGCGACGCAATTAACTCAGCATTTTGCCCGGCAGGCGGGAGTGGTAATTGAGGATGGCAGCCATTATGTACAAGACGGTGAAAACTACTTGCGCATTAACTTCGGCACCCAACGTTACTGGCTGGAACAGTCAATAGACAGAATGTTGAAGCATTACTGATCCTCGAACAACAGTACTGTCCCTTTTGGGGCAGTACTGTTTATCTTAAAAAACGAAAACCAAAACTCACCGTGAAACGAAACCAACTGCAAAATACACTTCAGGCTATAGCGGTGAAAAATACTTGACCACTGCCGTGACGGCGGCCATTCCGGCCTCGTTTTTGTGGCTGCATGACAATACGACATGCTTACTGGAAGGCTTGCGTTATTCAGACCGATAGCTTTCAGCACACTCGCCACGTCCCGCCTTTCTTCGCGCCAACGCGTTGCAACTTTCCTTTTTGCTGCAACGCTTTCAGATATCGTTCAACGGTTCGGGATGAGATTTCGCATCCATCAGCAATATTTTTAGCGGTTAACTTAGGCTGAGTCGATAAGAGCTGTAGAATGCGTCTTTCTATTTCCACCAACTCAAACGGCATTTCTTCCGACATTTCTTCCGACATTTCTTCCGACATTTCTTCCGACATCGTCGGAGCTTGCCCTAATCCTTCTTTCAAAGCGTAGATGATATTGCCCAAAATAAATTCTATAAATGGCGTACAACTACTTTGCCGATCGCACTGCCCTAACACCTGATAATACCGATCCTGCTGGTAATGAATCAGTGTTTCTACCGGCAGCCATGCCAATTCGGTACGCCACTCACGGAGAATTAATGTTTGCCACAACCGCCCCATTCGCCCATTACCATCAGCAAAAGGATGAATAAATTCAAATTCATAGTGGAAAACAGCCCCTGCAATAAGCGGGTGGTGTTCTGTCGTTTTTAACCAACCCAGCAAGTCATTAACCAAACGCGGAACTTGTGAGGCAGGAGGGGCCATATGAATAAGATGATTTTCCCTGTAGACACCGACATTCCCGGAACGCAATTGGCCGGGGTTATCGACCAGCCCTAGCATCAGGACCCGGTGGGCAAGTAGGAGATCGGATAGCCGTTCACTTTTCCACTCCGACATTTTTTCATAGGCCAGAATGGCATTTCTGACTTCCTGTATATCTTTAGCCGGCGCCAGAATTCGCTTACCTTCCATCAGAGCGGTAACCTGCTCTGTCGTCAACGAATTATGTTCAATCGCCAAAGAAGCTTGAATTGTACGAATGCGATTCTCTTTGCGTAAAAGAGGGGATGTTCTACCCGCCATCGCCGCCCAGTGTCCCATAAGCTCACCAATCTCAATCACTTGATTGAGTATCAATGGGGTAACAACGAAAGGAGGCTGATATCCACCCACTCTTATTCTCCCTGCTGCTCCAGCGCATACTTATACAGCGCATTTTTTTTCACGCCGTGAATTTCGGCGGCCAACGCGGCGGCCTTTTTCAGCGGCAGTTCTGCCTGTAATAATGCCAGCGTGCGTAGCGCATCGGCGGGAAGATCGTCGTCCTGCGCCTTATGCCCTTCGACAATCAGTACCATCTCACCTTTGCGGCGGTTTTCGTCCTCTTTAACCCACGCAAGCAGCTCACCCACCGGCGCGCCGTGAATCGTTTCCCAGGTTTTTGTCAGCTCACGGGCCAGTACCACATAGCGGGACTCCCCCCACACGGTGACCATATCTTCCAGGCTGTCCAATAAACGGTGGGTGGATTCATAGAAAATCAGCGTACGCGGTTCTGCTTCGATAGCTTTCATCGCATCGCGACGCCCTTTGGATTTTGCCGGCAGAAATCCTTCGTAGCAAAAACGGTCCGACGGCAGTCCGGCCGCACTTAAGGCCGCAATCGCGGCACACGGCCCCGGTAAAGGCACCACGCGGATCCCTGCTTCGCGGCAGGTACGCACCAGGTGGTAGCCAGGATCGTTGATGAGCGGCGTTCCCGCATCGGAAACCAGCGCAATGTTCTGCCCTTCTTTGAGTTTCGCCACCAGCGTTTCGGCCTTTTGCTGCTCGTTATGGTCATGCAGCGCAAACAGGCGAGCGTTAATCGCAAAGTGTTGTAACAATAAACCCGTGTGGCGAGTATCTTCAGCAGCAATTAAATCAACGGCTTGCAAAACTTCGAGCGCTCGTTGGGTAATATCAGCCAAATTCCCGATAGGAGTAGGTACAATAAAGAGCTGGCCTTGAGAATTATCCGCCGATTCGTGTTGTTTCATTGTGTCGTCCGTATTGCCGATTTAATATTGAGCATTGCGTAAAAAATATCACTGGATACAGTATGGTACCCTCAACATTTTGTCGTTTGAAAGCCGCGCGCTGTCTGCCCGTTATCCTGGCAGCCTTGATGTTCGCCGGTTGTGGCACCCAGGCGCCCGATCAGAGTGCAGCCCATATGCAGGGCACTGCACAGGCTGATTCCGGTTTTTATCTGCAACAGATGCAGCAAAGTTCAGATGATAGCAAGACCAACTGGCAATTACTCGCCATTCGTGCACTGCTGAAGGAAGGTAAAAGTCAGCAGGCGGTCGAATTGTTTAACCAGTTGCCGCAAAATCTGAACGATAGCCAACGCCGTGAACAGTCTCTGCTGGCGGTGGAAATCAAGCTGGCGCAAAAAGATGTGGCTGGCGCGCAGGCGTTGCTGGATAAGCTGACCCCTGCTGATTTCGATCAAAATCAACAGGCGCGTTACTGGCAGGCGCAAATTGATGCCAGCCAGGGACAGCCTTCCCTCTCTTTGCTGCGAGCCTTAATCGCTCAGGAGCCGTTGCTGGCCGCTAAAGACAAGCAGAAGAATATCGATGCTACCTGGCAGGCGCTTTCGTCCATGACGCAGGAGCAAGCTCAGGCGCTGGTCATCAACGCGGATGAAAATGTCCTGCAAGGATGGCTGGATCTGCAGCGTGTCTGGTTTGATAACCGTAACGATCCGAACATGATGAAGGCTGGCATTGTTGACTGGCAAAAACGCTACCCGCAAAACCCGGGGGCGAAAATGTTGCCAACGCAGCTGACGAATGTTCAGAGCTTCAAACCCGCCTCCACCAGTAAAATCGCCCTTCTGCTGCCGTTGAATGGCCAGGCTGCCGTCTTTGGTCGCACTATCCAGAAAGGCTTTGAAGCGGCAAAAAATATGGGGACTCAGCCGGTAGCCTCACAACCGGCAGCAGTACCCGCCCCCGCAGCGGAACCTGTCGTAGCAGAGAGTCAACCGCAAGTCACCGACGGCGTTGCCAGCCCTTCTCAGGCCTCCGTCAGCGACCTGACGAACGATCAGCAGACGCAACCCGACGCACCGGTTAGCGCGGTGCAAGCCGCACCTGCTCAACCGGTAACGGCAAGCGCCCCAGCGAACCCTTCGGCGGAACTGAAAGTCTATGACACCAATTCCCAACCACTGAGCCAGGTTCTGGCCCAGGTTCAGCAAGATGGCGCCAGCATTGTTGTCGGTCCGCTGTTGAAAAATAACGTCGAAGAGCTGATGAAGAGCAACACTCCGCTGAATGTGCTGGCGCTGAATCAGCCAGAAGCGGTACAGAACCACGCCAATATTTGTTACTTTGCCCTCTCGCCGGAAGATGAAGCTCGCGATGCGGCGCGCCACATCCGTGAGCAGGGGAAACAAGCGCCCCTGTTGCTGGTTCCGCGTAGTGGGCTGGGCGATCGCGTGACAAACGCGTTTGCTCAGGAGTGGCAGAAATTGGGCGGCGGTACCGTGTTGCAGCAGAAGTTTGGCTCAACCGCTGAGCTGCGAATGGGCGTCAACGGTGGTGCAGGTATCGCGCTGAGCGGAAGCCCTGTCACCACCAGCACTACGTCGCAACCTGGCGTTACAATTGGCGATCTAACGATTCCAGCCCCGCCGACAGACGCGCAAATCACAGGCAGCGGTGGTCGAGTGGATGCGGTCTATATTCTGGCAACGCCAGAAGAAATCGCCTTTATTAAGCCGATGATCGCCATGCGTAACGGTAGCCAGAGCGGTGCGACGCTGTACGCCAGTTCACGCAGCGCACAAGGGACCGCAGGCCCAGACTTCCGTCTGGAAATGGAAGGTCTGCAATACAGTGAAATCCCCATGCTGGCGGGCAATAATGCCCCGTTGATGCAGCAAGCACTCAGCGCTGTGGGTAATGACTACTCTCTCGCCCGTATGTATGCCATGGGCGTTGACGCCTGGTCTCTGGCCAACCATTTCTCGCAAATGCGCCAGATGCAAGGTTTTGAGCTTAACGGAAATACCGGCACATTAACTGCCACGCCGGATTGTGTGATTAACAGGAAGTTATCATGGCTCAAATACCAACAAGGACAGGTTGTTCCCGCCAGTTAACGCATAAACAGACCGGAGACGCGTGGGAAGCTGCCGCGCGTCGATGGCTGGAGCGCAAAGGACTGCATTTTATTGCCGCCAACGTGCATGAGCGCGGTGGCGAAATCGATCTGATCATGCGTGAAGGCAATACCACGGTTTTTGTTGAAGTCCGATACCGCCGCTCCGCCTTGTTCGGTGGAGCGGCAGCCAGTGTGACCCGGAGCAAACAACACAAATTATTACAGACCGCCCGCGTGTGGCTCGCGCGCCATAACGGAAGTTTTGATACTGTGGATTGCCGGTTCGATGTGTTAGCCTTCACCGGAAACGACGTTGAGTGGATTCAGGATGCGTTTAACGATCGCTCGTAATTGAAGATTTAAGGATTAGCGTGCTAGAAAGAATCAAAGTTTGCTTTACAGAAAGCATTCAAACTCAAATTGCTGCGGCAGAAGCGCTCCCGGATGCTATCTCCCGTGCCGCCATGACGCTGGTTCACTCCCTGCTCAATGGCAACAAAATTCTCTGTTGTGGTAATGGTACCTCCGCTGCCAACGCACAGCATTTTGCTGCCAACATGATCAACCGTTTTGAAACAGAACGGCCCAGTTTACCTGCCATTGCACTTAATACCGATAATGTGGTCTTAACAGCGATTGCTAACGATCGTCTGCATGATGAAATCTATGCCAAACAGGTCCGCGCGCTGGGACACGCGGGAGATGTCCTGTTGGCAATTTCAACGCGTGGCAATAGCCGCGATATCGTAAAAGCCGTAGAAGCTGCCGTCACTCGTGACATGACTATTGTGGCGCTAACCGGTTATGACGGGGGCGAACTGGCCGGATTGTTAGGGCCGCAGGATGTTGAGATTCGTATCCCTTCACACCATAGCGCGCGCATTCAGGAAATGCATATGCTGACGGTAAACTGCTTGTGCGATCTGATCGATAACACGCTTTTCCCTCACCAGGATGATTAAGGAGTACACATGAAGGCACTTTCGCCGCTCGCAGTCCTTATTTCTGCGTTGCTGTTGCAAGGTTGCGTCGCTGCTGCCGTTGTCGGTACTGCAGCCGTTGGCACAAAAGCCGTCACTGACCCACGTAGCGTAGGGACCCAAGTAGACGACAGTACCCTGGAGTTACGCGTGAGCAGTGCGCTGTCTAAAGACGCACAAATCAAGAAAGAAGCACGCATCAACGTAACAGCGTATCAGGGTAAAGTTCTGCTCGTCGGCCAGACGCCGAATGCTGAGCTTTCCTCACGAGCAAAACAAATTGCGATGGGTGTGGAAGGAACGACTGAGGTGTTTAACGAGGTCCGCCAGGGCCAGCCGATTAGCCTGAGTGAAGCTTCTAACGACACCTGGATTACGACCAAAGTACGCTCCCAGTTGCTCACCAGCGACCAGGTAAAATCGTCTAACGTGAAAGTGACCACCGAAAATGGAGAAGTCTTCCTGATGGGTCTGGTGACCGACCGTGAAGCGAAAGCAGCGGCGGATATGGCCAGTCGCGTCAGCGGTGTGAAACGCGTCACTACCGCCTTTACTTTTATTAAGTAGCCATCATCCATTGCCCGGTGACGCTTCACCGGGCATGTTTACGACACCTTCACGCCGCTCTTTCACGAAGCTGTGAAGAGCTCAGAATAGTCACCCCTTGTTGGTCCGGTGACAGGGCTTGTGCCAGCATCACGCTTGCCACATCACGCGCTTCAATCGATTTCCAGTTCCCTGGCAGCAGCCGAAACAACGGCGCAAAGATCGTTTCATTCATGCGTTGCTTTGATCTCTCGCCGAGCAGCATGGACGGACGCACAATGGTCAATCTTGGCCAGTTTTGCGCCATCAGCGCCTCTTCCATCTCGCCTTTTACCCGATTGTAGAAAAAAGGCGAATGGGCATTGGCCCCTATCGCGCTCACCACCAACATATGTTGCGCCCCCAGACGCTTCCCCGTCAGAGCAGTGTCCACCACCAGCGTATAGTCCGCATGAATAAACGCTTCTTTACTTCCCGCCTCGCGCCGGGTCGTTCCCAGACAGCAAAAGACGATATCAATCGGATCGGTGACCTGTGCCAGCGCATCGGTGAGTTGGGGATCGTGCGGGTTATAGATACCTGGCGTATCCGGGAGAGGACGACGTGTAGGCGCGGCGATTGAATGGATCTTCGGTTCGTTCAGCAACATTCGCAGTAGATGGCCGCCCACCAGCCCTGTCGCTCCCGTGATTAACACCTGGCTCATCGCATCTCCTGGTTTCTGGCATCAATACGCCTTCTAACTATAGAACACCGGCTTGCTCACGTAACCAGTGCATTTTTTTGCCAAAACCCATTGTGTTGTCAGTGAACTTGATTTCATCCAGGCGAATTTCCCAAACCGGTGCAGGCAGTACTCTGGCTACGGGGAAGCGGCGGTTGTAGAGCCTGCGCGCGGAGTCACTTTCCTCACCGTCAAGACGCCGGATTTCCCCTTTAAACTGTACGCCGCGGATCAGGGCGACGGTTTTAGGCTGACCATTCACCGTCCCGGCGACGGGCGCTTGTGGTCCGGACATCCGGGCGTGGCGGGTTTTCTCTTCCGTCAGCACATAAAATGCCATTTTCTGAGCATCAAACAGGTAAAAGGCATTGGCGCACCACAGTTCGCCGTCATGGTGTACACACCAGGTCACAACGTGTTGTTTCGCCAACCAGCGCGATATAGCAGTCAGTGTTTCCATCTCTGTTCTCTCTTATACTGAGCGCCTGAACATTAACATATGATCATTCAATGACACCCTGGTATCTTTATCTCATCCGCACCGCAGACAACGCTCTCTACACCGGGATCACCACCGATGTGGATCGCCGTTACCGACAGCATCAAAGTGGAAAAGGGGCGAAAGCGTTACGGGGGAAAGGGGAATTAACGCTGGCTTTTGCGGCACCCGTCGGCGATCGCTCTCTCGCTCTGCGCATGGAATATCGGGTCAAGCAGCTGACAAAGCCCCAGAAAGAGCGTCTGGTGGCGAAAGGGGAAGGGTTTGAGGCGTTGTTAGCCAGCCTGCAAACCCCATCGCTTAAAAACGATTGAAATGGTCGTGGTATTCCACCAGACCGGTGACGCCGTTTAGCGCGTCTTCTGCCAGTCGGTGCACCTGGAAGGCGCTTTCTGTTCCCGGCCAGCGGCAATGCAGATCGTAATGCGCGGCCAGTTCGAAGCCAAAACGGCTGTATAATGCCGCATCGCCTAATGTAACGACGGCGGCATAGCCGAACTCATTAAGCGAATCCAGTCCTTCGTAGACCAGTTGACGGGCCAGCCCTTGTCCACGGTAGTTTTCATCCACCGCCAACGGCGCCATCCCTACCCATTGCAGATCCTCGCCCTGCACATCAACAGGACTGAATGCAACGTAACCAATCACCTGACCTTCATCGTCAGTGGCAACCAAGCCCAGCGTCAGAAAACCATCTTCACGCAGGTCATGGACCAGTTTCGCTTCCGCATCGCTTTCGAACGAGCGGCGTAACAGGGCATCAATACCAGGGGCATCAATGGGAATTTCTACTCGAATCAGCATGGTTCACCTACCGATGTCTGTTTGGTTTCCGGCGAGTGTTTCATGCCCGCCTCAACAAAATCTGCCAGTTGCATCAGCATAACGCGTAACGCTTTTGGCATCTGCTCCAGTTCGATTGCATCCATCAGGTTTTTCACATACAGCCCTAACTCGGTATCACCTTCGATCACCAGGCGGCGCTGAAAGAAAAGCGTATCCGGATCCTGTTTACGTGCCGCGATCATCAACAAATCACTGGCGTCGGCACTAAAACTCACGTCGGCCTCGGCATTCTGGCTAACGATAAGTTTGCCATTCTCAACAGAGGTATACCATCTGAGATCAATATCACGAACATGAATACTTAACCAACGGCCTTCGAGGAACTCCAGCTCCCCATCTGCCAGCGCCTGGCGGAATTGCCAGCTCAGGACCTGTTCCAGAACCTGGCGCTTTAACGCAAAGGGCGTCAGTTTAACCGGTACACTCATCAGAGAAGGACCAACATGTACTAAGCGTGAACGCAGTTTTTCCAACACGAGCTTTACTCCCTGTTTCATTAATCCTGCTATTTTGCCATATCAGATAAACAACGTAGCGGCGTAAATCAACAATTACGTGTGAAATTGCTACCCCGTTATTGGTGTTACCAATACGACTTTAACTGCCTTAAATCAAAAATTGTCGCAGCAAGGTTAACTAAAATCCCTGTTCGTTAACAATTATGCGTCCCAGGCGGCGCAACCTTCAGGATAAATTATGGAGCTGCTCTGCCCTGCCGGAAATCTCCCGGCGCTTAAGGCGGCCATTGAGAACGGCGCTGATGCCGTTTATATCGGGCTGAAAGATGACACCAACGCCCGCCACTTCGCCGGCCTTAACTTTACCGAGAAAAAATTGCAGGAAGCGGTGAGTTTTGTCCATCAACATCGCCGTAAGCTGCACATCGCGATTAACACGTTTGCACACCCGGACGGTTACGCCCGCTGGCAGCGTGCTGTGGATATGGCGGCACAACTCGGTGCGGATGCGCTGATTCTGGCTGATCTTGCCATGCTTGAGTATGCCGCAGAACGTTACCCCCATATTGAGCGCCATGTCTCTGTTCAGGCATCTGCGACCAATGAGGAAGCGGTGAACTTTTATCATCGTAATTTCGACGTCGCACGTGTTGTACTCCCACGCGTACTGTCGATTCATCAGGTCAAACAGCTTGCGCGCTCAACGCCTGTACCACTGGAAGTGTTTGCTTTCGGCAGCCTGTGCATCATGGCGGAAGGTCGTTGCTATCTCTCTTCTTATCTGACAGGAGAGTCGCCTAACACGGTAGGCGCATGTTCCCCTGCCCGATTTGTACGCTGGCAGCAAACGCCGCAGGGCCTGGAATCCCGCCTGAATGAAGTGCTGATTGACCGCTATCAGGACGGTGAGAATGCCGGTTACCCAACACTGTGCAAAGGCCGTTATCTGGTGGATGGCGAGCGCTATCATGCGCTGGAGGAACCGACCAGTCTCAACACGTTAGAGCTGTTGCCGGAACTGCTGGCCGCCAATATCGCCTCCGTGAAAATCGAAGGCCGTCAGCGTAGCCCGGCCTACGTTAGCCAGGTGGCGAAAGTGTGGCGCCAGGCGATCGATCGCTGTAAAGCTGACCCACAAAACTTTGTCCCGCAACGCGCCTGGATGGAAACACTCGGTTCGATGTCCGAAGGCACGCAAACAACGCTTGGCGCATATCACCGTAAATGGCAGTGAGAAAAGCAATGAAATATTCCTTAGGGCCGGTGCTCTACTACTGGCCGAAAGAGACGCTGGAAGCGTTTTACCAGCAAGCCGCCACCAGTCATGCCGACGTGATTTATCTCGGCGAGGCGGTCTGTAGTAAGCGCCGCGCAACCAAAGTCGGTGACTGGCTGGATATGGCGAAATCGCTCGCTGGAAGCGGCAAGCAGATTGTGCTTTCAACGCTGGCGCTGGTTCAGGCATCGTCCGAACTGGGCGAACTGAAACGTTATGTTGAAAATGGCGACTTCCTGCTGGAAGCCAGCGATCTCGGTGTCGTGAACATGTGCGCTGAACGCAAACTGCCGTTTGTCGCCGGGCATGCGCTCAACTGCTACAACGCCGTGACGCTGCGCCTGCTGCTCAAACAGGGGATGGTGCGTTGGTGTATGCCGGTGGAGCTTTCACGCGACTGGCTGGTGAATCTGCTCAACCAGTGCGATGAACTGGGCATTCGCCAGCAGTTTGAAGTGGAAGTGTTGAGCTACGGTCATTTGCCGCTGGCCTATTCAGCTCGCTGCTTTACCGCCCGCTCGGAAGACCGTCCGAAGGATGAGTGTGAAACCTGCTGTATCCACTATCCGAATGGTCGCAATGTACTGTCTCAGGAGAATCAGCAGGTGTTCGTGTTGAACGGGATTCAGACGATGAGTGGGTACGTCTACAACCTCGGAAATGAACTGAACTCCATGCAAGGGTTGGTCGATATCGTACGCTTGTCGCCGCTTGGCACAGAGACGCTCTCCATGCTCGACGCCTTCCGTGCCAACGAAAATGGTTTATCGCCGCTGCCTCTGACGGCTAACAGCGATTGCAACGGTTACTGGAAGCGTCTCGCCGGTCTGGAGTTACAGGCGTAAAAAAGCTCACTTTGTTAACAACGATAATCAAATTTTAATGCAGTATTAAATAATTCACCGTCGACAAAGTGAGCCGTTATGACAGACAACACTATTCCCTTTTCGGTGCTGGACCTGGCACCGATCCCCGAAGGCTCCTGCGCCAAAGAAGCTTTCTCGCACTCACTGGATCTCGCCCGGCTGGCAGAAAAGCGTGGCTATCATCGCTACTGGCTGGCAGAACATCACAACATGACCGGTATTGCCAGTGCGGCAACGTCGGTGCTGATTGGCTATCTGGCGGCGAATACGGCCACCCTGCACCTGGGGTCCGGCGGCGTCATGTTGCCAAATCATTCCCCGCTGGTGATTGCCGAACAGTTCGGTACGCTCAACACGCTTTATCCGGGGCGTATCGACTTAGGGTTAGGTCGCGCGCCGGGCAGCGATCAGCCGACAATGCGCGCGCTGCGTCGTCATATGAGCAGCGATATCGATAACTTCCCGCGCGACGTGACCGAACTGGTCGACTGGTTCGACGCCCGCGATCCTAATCCGCACGTGCGCCCGGTCCCCGGTTACGGCGAAAAAATCCCGGTGTGGCTGCTCGGCTCCAGCCTGTATGGTGCTCAATTGGCCGCACAACTCGGTCTGCCGTTTGCGTTTGCCTCCCACTTCGCACCAGATATGCTGTTCCAGGCGTTGCATCTCTACCGCACCCAGTTTAAGCCGTCTGAACGCCTTGAGAAGCCCTATGCCATGGTGTGTATCAACATTATCGCCGCCGACAGCAACCGTGATGCTGAGTTCTTGTTTACCTCGATGCAGCAGGCGTTCGTAAAATTACGCCGTGGCGAGACAGGGCAACTGCCGCCGCCGGTAGAGAATATGCATCAGTTATGGTCTGCGTCTGAGCAGTATGGTGTGCAGCAGGCGCTGAGCATGTCGTTGGTGGGGGATAAAGCAAAAGTGCGTCACGGTCTGGAATCCATCCTGCGTGAAACCCAGGCGGATGAGATCATGGTCAACGGGCAGATCTTCGATCACCAGGCACGGCTGCACTCGTTTGGGCTAGCGATGGATGTGAAAGAGGAACTGTTGGGGTAACTTTTGCCCGGTGGCGGCTACGCCTTACCGGGCCTACGAGATCTGTAGGCCGGATAAGGCGTAGCCGCCATCCGGCAAACGGTTTTACTGATACACTGGCAACAGATTAAAGCTCGACAGAATATGCACCAGCGCGTTACCGACACCAAATACCAGAATCAGCGCAATCATCGGCTTGCCACCCCAGACACGGAACTTCGGGCTGCCAAAGCGCTTACGTGACGCACGCGCCAGCAGTGCCGGTACAATTGCCGCCCAGATGGTCGCCGCCAGTCCTGCATAGCCGATAGCGTACAGGAAGCCGTTCGGCCACAGCAGGCCACCAATAATTGGCGGAACAAAGGTCAGCAATGCCGTTTTAAAGCGGCCCGATGCAGAATCATCAAAACCAAACAGATCCGCCAGATAGTCAAACAGACCCAGCGTGACACCGAGGAAAGAGCTCGCGACCGCAAAGTTAGAGAACACCACCAACAGCAGATCCAGACTACGGCTATTCAGTACGCCGCTAAGCGCCTGCACCAACACATCAATATTGCCGCCCTTCTGCGCGATGCCGATAAATTCCGGGCGTGGAATATTGCCCATCGTCCCCAGCAACCAAACGGCGTACAACACCAGCGCCAGTAGCGTTCCGTAGACCAGGCACTTAACGATAGTACGCGGATCTTTGCCGTAATACTTCATCAGGCTCGGTACATTACCGTGATAACCAAACGAGGCCAGACAGAACGGCAGGGTCATCAACAGATAAGGCGTATACGATGCATGGCTTTCCGTCACGTTAAACAAGGTTGTTGGCGTCACGTGCCCCAACAGACTGCCGAAGGTCAGGAAGAATGTAATGACCTTCGCGCCCAGCACGATCGCCGTCATCCGACCGACAGCTTTGGTACTCAGCCACACCACAAACGCCACCAACAGCGCAAACGCCAAACCTGCCGCTCGCGCCGGTACGTTCAAAGACATTTCGGCAAAGGTGTGGTGCAGAATCGAACCACTCGCAGAGATGTAGGCATAGGTCAGGATGTACAGCACAAAGGCGATGGAAATGCCGTTGACCACGTTCCAGCTTTTACCCAGCAGGTCTTTGGTGATGGTGTCAAAGCTCGAACCAATCCGGTAGTTGAGGTTAGCTTCCAGGATCATCAGCCCCGAGTGCAGCATACAAAACCAGGTAAAGATCAGCGCCGCCATTGACCAAAAGAACCAGCTACCCGCCATCACCACCGGCAGGGAAAACATCCCTGCGCCAATAATGGTACCGCCAATAATCACGACGCCGCCAAGCAGCGAAGGGGACGTTTGGGTGGTGGTTAGTGTTGCCATTCAGCCATCTCTCCAGTGAATAATATTGCAACTGCATTTTATTGTGTTGCACTGTACCAGTACATGAGTACAAAAGAAATAAAAAAAGCCCCGATGATAAATATCGGGGCTGTATATTTTACTTTACAGTACGGGTGCGTTGATCAGCGTAAATTACGCGTCACCACCGAAACGACGACGACCAGTGGAATCATCGCGACGCGGCGCACGGCCTTCACGACGCTCACCGCTGAAACGACGGCCGTCACCACGACCACCTTCACGGCGCTCACCGCTGAAACCACGACCGCCTTCGCTACGACCGCCTTCACGACGCTCGCCGCTGAAACGACCACCGCCGCCACCACGACGCTCGCCACCGGTATGCGGAACTGCATCGCCAACCAGTTGCATGTTCATCGGCTTGTTCAGGATGCGGGTACGGGTAAAGTGCTGCAGCACGTCGCCCGGCATACCTTTCGGCAGTTCGATGGTTGAGTGGGAAGCAAACAGCTTGATGTTACCGATGTAACGGCTGCTGATGTCACCTTCGTTAGCGATCGCGCCAACGATATGACGTACTTCAACACCGTCATCACGGCCTACTTCAATGCGGTACAGTTGCATGTCGCCAACGTCACGACGTTCACGACGCGGACGGTCTTCACCACCACGTTCTGGACGGTCGCCGCGCGGACCACGATCGTTACGATCGCCACGCGGAGCACGTTCATCACGGTCACGGAACTCACGCTTAGGACGCATTGGCGCGTCTGCCGGAACGATCAAAGTACGTTCGCCCTGTGCCATTTTCAGCAGTGCCGCAGCCAGGGTTTCAAGATCCAGCTCTTCACCTTCTACCGTCGGCTGGATTTTAGCCAGCAGCGCGCGGTATTGATCCAGATCGCTGCTTTCCAGCTGCTGCTGAACTTTAGCGGCGAATTTCTCCAGACGGCGTTTGCCCAGCAGGTCTGCGTTAGGCAGTTCCACTTCCGGAATGGTCAGTTTCATGGTGCGTTCGATGTTACGCAGCAGACGACGCTCACGGTTCTCAACGAACAGCAGAGCACGACCAGCACGACCCGCACGACCGGTACGACCGATACGGTGAACGTAAGACTCGGAGTCCATCGGGATGTCGTAGTTCACAACCAGGCTGATACGCTCAACGTCCAGACCACGTGCTGCAACGTCAGTGGCAATCAGGATATCCAGACGACCGTCTTTCAGACGCTCCAGAGTCTGCTCACGCAGCGCCTGGTTCATGTCGCCGTTCAGCGCTGCGCTGTTATAACCGCTACGCTCCAGCGCTTCAGCCACTTCCAGGGTCGCATTTTTGGTACGAACGAAGATAATCGCCGCATCAAAATCTTCTGCTTCGAGGAAACGCACCAGCGCTTCATTTTTACGCATCCCCCAGACAGTCCAGTAGCTCTGGCTGATGTCCGGGCGAGTGGTAACGCTGGACTGGATACGCACTTCCTGCGGCTCTTTCATAAAGCGGCGGGTAATACGACGAATCGCTTCCGGCATGGTGGCAGAGAACAGAGCGGTCTGATGACCTTCCGGGATCTGCGCCATAATGGTTTCAACGTCTTCGATGAAGCCCATACGCAGCATTTCATCGGCTTCGTCCAGCACCAGACCGCTCAGTTTAGAGAGATCCAGCGTACCGCGCTTCAGGTGATCCAGCAGACGACCCGGCGTACCGACAACGATCTGCGGCCCCTGACGCAGGGCACGTAATTGCACGTCATAACGCTGGCCGCCGTACAGGGCAACCACGTTCACGCCGCGCATGTGTTTAGAGAAATCCGTCATGGCTTCAGCAACCTGAACCGCCAGTTCGCGGGTCGGTGCCAGCACCAGGATTTGAGGTGCTTTCAGCTCAGGATCAAGATTGTTGAGCAGCGGTAAAGAGAACGCTGCAGTTTTGCCGCTACCCGTCTGGGCCATACCCAGAACATCGCGGCCGCCCAGCAGATGCGGAATGCACTCTGCCTGGATTGGAGATGGTTTTTCGTAACCCAGATCGGTAAGGGCTTCAAGGATAGGAGCCTTCAGGCCCAGATCTGCAAAAGTGGTTTCGAATTCAGCCATGTAGTACGTGTGCCTCAAAATTAATGGCGGCCAGTCTACATAACTCATCATGAAATTGATCTGCAATTTTCATTGAAAAGTGTGAACCGGCTCAAAGTAGGTGTATTAACGAACAACAACGCCCTCACCCGCGAAGGTGATGGCAATCAAAAAAGATTACGGGCTGATGTGTACGTCAGCTATTGCTGGTCCGATTCTGCCAGGTCATCTTGGTCCTGGCCCAGGAGCGATAATTCCAACAATGCGTATCGGTGCTCAACAAAGTTATGAACGTTGTTAGCCACCGCCAGTTTGAACAATGCCGTAGCGTTGTCCAAATCCCCCAGACTTAGGTAGTACTTACCTAAATAGAAGTTGGTTTCACTGAGATGCTCAGCGAGCGAGGTGTTATCCGTTGCGTCTGCCTTGAGCCTTTCCATCAACGTTGCTTCGCTAATGTTGCCCAGGTAGAACTCGACAATGTTCCATCCCCATTGCTCTTTATCCGATTTCTCGAAACGTTGCTTTAACGCTTCTTTAGCCTGCTTCTCATCGAGCTTCTGCTCAGCGAGATAAAGCCACAGACTGCGGAAAGGATCATTGGGATCGTCTTGATAAAACGCCAGCAGATCATCTTGCGCTAACTTGTCGCGGCCGCCGTAATACAATGCGATACCACGATTTAAGTGCGCGTAGTTGTAAGTTGGATCAAGCTCAAGTACAGAATCAAACGCTTCATAGGCAGCATCAAAATTGCCTGCCTGCGTTAAATAAATGCCTAAGTAATTGAATACTTCAGGCATATCTGGTCGGATTGCCAGCGCTTGTGAAAAATCATTTCGCGCTAATGCCCTCAGACCGAGACTATCATACAACACTCCGCGCTCATATAAAAGCTGTGCGCGTTCGTCATCGGTTAAAGCCCGACTGGCAAGAATTTGTTCCATGCGTGCCAGAATCACTTCCTGCTGCAAAGTCGGTTGCAATGGCACTGCGAGGACTTCACTCTTACGCCAGGCAGAGTTGCTGCATCCTGCCAGCGTGAGTGCTGTCGCAACGAAACACCAGCGCAAAAAAGGCTTCATTTCCCACTCCCGAAGACAACGATTGAATGAACGTCCTGTTCCCCGGTTGCTAACAAGGCGTCCTGCCGGGTCAGAGGCCCTCCGCAATGGCGGAGGGCAAATGGCAACCTTACTCGCCCTGTTCTGCTGCCGGTGCTTCCGGCGCAGCAGCTGGCTGAGACTGCTCAGTTGCTTCTTTAATGCTCAGACGTACACGGCCCTGGCGATCAACTTCCAGAACTTTCACCGGTACTTCCTGACCCATCTGCAGGTAATCAGTCACTTTCTCTACACGCTTGTCAGCGATCTGAGAAATGTGAACCAGACCTTCTTTACCGCCACCGATGGCAACGAATGCGCCAAAGTCAACGATACGGGTTACTTTACCAGTGTAGATGCGACCCACTTCAATTTCTGCCGTAATTTCTTCGATGCGACGGATAGCATATTTTGCTTTCTCACCGTCGGTCGCCGCGATCTTAACAGTGCCGTCATCTTCGATTTCGATAGTGGTGCCGGTTTCTTCGGTCAGGGCACGGATAACAGAACCGCCTTTACCGATTACGTCTTTGATCTTATCTGGGCTGATCTTAATGGTATGGATACGCGGAGCGAACTGAGAAATGTCGCCGCGCGGCGCGTTGATCGCCTGTTCCATCACACCCAGGATGTGCAGACGCGCACCTTTAGCCTGGTTCAGAGCAACCTGCATGATTTCTTTGGTGATACCTTCGATTTTGATATCCATCTGCAGTGCAGAGATACCATCGCGGGAACCCGCTACTTTGAAGTCCATGTCGCCCAGGTGATCTTCGTCACCCAGAATGTCAGACAGAACAACAAAGTTATCGCCTTCTTTCACCAGACCCATTGCGATACCCGCAACAGCCGCTTTGATCGGCACACCTGCGTCCATCAGCGCCAGAGAAGCACCACACACGGAGGCCATAGAAGAAGAGCCATTGGATTCAGTGATTTCAGATACTACGCGAACGGTGTACGGGAACTTCTCGATATCCGGCATAACCGCCAACACGCCACGCTTCGCCAGACGACCGTGACCGATTTCACGACGTTTCGGAGAACCGACCATACCCGTTTCACCTACGCAGTACGGAGGGAAGTTGTAGTGGAACAGGAAAGTGTCAGTACGCTCGCCCATCAGTTCATCGAGGTTCTGAGCATCACGCGTTGTACCCAGCGTAGCAGTAACCAGCGCCTGAGTTTCACCACGGGTGAACAGTGCGGAACCGTGGGTACGCGGCAGAACGCCAGTGCGCACATCCAGGCCACGGATCATGTCTTTTTCACGACCGTCGATACGCGGTTCGCCTGCCAGTACGCGGCTACGAACAACGTTTTTCTCGATTGCGTGCAGGATTTCACCCAGTTCGTTAGCGTCCAGGGTTTCGTCTTCTGCAACCAGCGTCGCGATCACTTCAGATTTGATTACATCAACCTGAGCATAACGTTCCTGCTTGTCAGTGATGCGGTAAGCATCGCTCAGGCGGGATTCGGCCAGGGCTGCAACGCGCGCATTCAGTGCGTCGTTTGCCGCTTCCGGCTGCCAGTCCCAACGCGGTTTACCCGCTTCTTTAACCAGCTCGTTGATAGCCTGAATAACAGTCTGCTGCTGCTCGTGACCGAAGACAACGGCACCCAGCATGACGTCTTCGCTCAGCAATTCAGCTTCAGATTCAACCATCAATACAGCAGCTTCAGTACCGGCAACCACCAGATCCAGCTTGCTTTCTTTCAGTTCGTCCTGAGTCGGGTTCAGTACATACTGGTCATTGATGTAACCAACACGTGCAGAGCCGATTGGGCCGTTGAACGGGATACCAGACAGAGACAGCGCTGCGGAAGCACCGATCATTGCCACGATATCCGGGTTAACCTGCGGGTTTACGGACACAACGGTCGCGATAACCTGAACTTCGTTAACGAAGCCTTCCGGGAACAGCGGGCGAACCGGGCGGTCAATCAGACGCGCAATCAGGGTTTCGCCTTCGCTTGGACGGCCTTCACGACGGAAGAAGCTGCCCGGGATACGACCAGCAGCGTAGGTACGCTCCTGATAGTTAACGGTCAGCGGGAAAAAGTCCTGGCCTGGCTTCGCTTTCTTCTGACCTACAACGGTAACGAATACCGCAGTGTCATCCATGCTAACCATCACAGCGGCAGTTGCCTGACGCGCCATCATGCCGGTTTCCAGCGTTACGGTATGTTGGCCGTACTGGAATTTACGAACGATCGGATTAAGCAAAATTCTATCCTTTCTCTAATTTTTGATAGCACCACCGGCGCCATCGTTAATACCCGATCTTCAGCGCATCCTCGCGACTAATGACAATCCTAACCCGCCATCGGGTCAAGCCTCTCATTAGCCGCGCGAACCTCTGCAACAGAAGATCATACTTAGCAACAATACATTAGTTTCCAGTGAATTGCTGCCATCAGCTTGAAAAAAGGGGCCATGAAGGCCCCCTCTTTCTGAAACTCGCAAGAATTAGCGACGCAGACCCAGACGCTCGATCAGCGCGGTGTAGCGTGCAACATCTTTACGTTTCAGGTAGTCGAGCAGTTTACGACGCTGAGAAACCATACGCAGCAGACCACGACGGCTGTGGTGATCTTTTTTGTGCTCTGCAAAGTGACCCTGCAGGTGGTTAATCTGTGCAGTCAGCAGAGCAACCTGAACTTCGGTAGAACCGCTGTCGTTAGTACCACGACCAAACTCAGAAACGATTTTAGCTTTAGCTTCAACGCTTAGAGACATGATGAACTCCAAAAATAATAAAAAATGAAAGGGTGCCAATCTCTAATTCAGCAACCCCAGGTAAACACCGCATGAACTGTTAAAAAATTTACGCGGTGTTAAGCGGCAGTATTCTACTCGCAGCGCCCTGTTATCGCAAGACTGAGCAGAGTTACGCCGGATACTCCACGACCAGACGACGAGGCGCTACACGGCCTTCATCATCCATTTCGCCCATCCCAATAAACTTACCGTCATCGCCTTCCGTCACGCGAACCAACCCTTCCAGCGGCGCGCCTGTCGTACGAACCGGATTACCATTTTTAAAGTAAACCGACGAGGTTAAAGGAAGATTAACGATGGGGTAGTCCGAAGCCGGACTGTCCATGGGCATCAGCAGCGGATCAAGCAACTGGGCTGCAGGGATCCCCTGCTGCTCGGCCTGCTCGATGAGATCGCGTAAATGCTCCAGGGTGACCATCCGATCAACCGGGTATTTACTGACAGCCAGACGGCGCAGGAAAGTCACGTGCGCGCCGCATCCCAGCTTCTCACCCAGATCATCAATAATGGTCCGAATATAGGTGCCTTTAGAACAGTGAACTTCCAGTTCCAGTTCGTTACCTTCGTGACGAATAAAGAGCAGTTCATAGACGGTAATCGGTCTGGCTTCCCGCGGAACCTCAATACCCTGGCGCGCATATTCGTACAGCTTTTTACCCTGGTATTTCAGCGCCGAATACATCGACGGTATCTGCTCGATATCACCTCTGAACGTTTCCAGCGCAGCCGCCAGTTGTTCTGGGGTAAACGCGACAGGACGCTCCTGCACGATTTGGCCGTCGGCATCCGAAGTGTCGGTCCGCTGTCCCAGCCGTGCAATAACACGATAACGCTTATCCGAATCAAGCAGATACTGGGAAAACTTGGTCGCTTCACCGAGACAAATCGGCAGCATACCCGTCGCCAGCGGATCCAATGCTCCGGTATGACCGGCGCGATTGGCGTTGTAAAGACGTTTTACTTTTTGCAGCACGTCATTGCTGGACATGCCCTGCGGTTTGTCCAGCAACAGAACACCGTGAATGTCGCGACCACGACGACGAGGACGACTCATTAGTCCTCCTTGCTGTCGTCCGGGTTCACACGACGTTCTTCGTCATGCTTCACCACGTTAGTCACCAGGTTTGACATACGCATCCCTTCTACCAACGAGTTATCGTAGAAGAAAGTCAGTTCCGGAACGATACGTAAACGCATCGCTTTCCCCAGCAGGCTGCGGATAAAGCCAGAGGCTTCCTGCAACGCTTTGATGCCCGCGTTTACTGCGGCTTCATCTTTGTCGTTCAGGAAGGTGACAAACACTTTGGCATAGGCCAGATCACGCGACATTTCAACACCGGAAACCGTGGTCATCATGCCCAGACGAGGATCTTTAATTTCGCGCTGCAGGATGATAGCAATCTCTTTTTGCATCTCCTGAGCGACGCGCTGTGGGCGACCAAATTCTTTCGCCATAACAAATTCTCCAGAAAAAAGACAAAAAAGGGGCCAAAAGCCCCTTTTTAAAATGAGTTCCAGGTGGTTCGGGCTGTTCACCGTAGGCCTGATAAGCGTAGCGCCATCAGGCATCACATTGCCGGATGTGGCGTAAATGCCCTATCCGGCCTACAACCCAGAAAACCTTAAGCAATCGTACGTTGGATCTCGATGATCTCGAACACTTCGATCATATCGCCAACGCGAACGTCGTTGTAGTTCTTAACACCGATACCACATTCCATGCCGTTACGGACTTCGTTAACGTCATCTTTGAAGCGGCGCAGGGATTCCAGCTCGCCTTCATAGATAACCACGTTGTCACGCAGTACGCGGATTGGGTTGTGACGTTTAATCGTACCTTCGGTAACCATACAGCCCGCGATCGCACCAAATTTCGGTGATTTAAACACATCACGAACTTCAGCCAGACCGATGATCTGCTGTTTCAGTTCCGGAGACAGCATGCCGCTCATCGCCGCTTTCACTTCGTCGATCAGGTTATAGATGACGGAGTAGTAGCGCAGATCCAGGCTTTCGGATTCAATCACTTTACGCGCAGAGGCATCAGCACGAACGTTGAAGCCGACCAGAATCGCGTTGGATGCCGCAGCCAGGGTTGCGTCGGTTTCGGTGATACCACCTACGCCAGAACCGATGATCTTCACTTTAACTTCGTCAGTAGACAGTTTCAGCAAGGAGTCGGAGATCGCTTCTACAGAACCCTGAACGTCAGCTTTCAGAACGACGTTCACTTCGTGAACTTCGCCTTCGGTCATGTTAGCGAACATGTTCTCGAGTTTGGATTTCTGCTGACGAGCCAGTTTAACTTCACGGAATTTGCCCTGACGGTACAGTGCAACTTCACGGGCTTTCTTCTCGTCACGAACCACGGTAACTTCGTCACCCGCAGCCGGAACACCGGACAGACCCAGGATTTCGACCGGAATAGACGGACCCGCTTCCAGCACTTCCTGACCCAGTTCGTTACGCATTGCACGAACACGGCCATATTCGAAGCCACACAGCACGATATCACCCTTGTTCAGGGTACCTTCACGCACCAGGACGGTAGCCACTGGGCCACGACCTTTGTCCAGGAAGGATTCAATTACCGCACCGCTTGCCATACCTTTACGAATCGCTTTCAGCTCCAGAACTTCAGCCTGCAGCAGGATAGCGTTCAGCAGGTCATCAATACCGGTACCCGCTTTTGCAGAAACTGGGATGAACTGGGATTCGCCGCCCCACTCTTCCGGCATAACACCGTACTGAGACAGTTCGTTCTTAACGCGATCCATATCGGCTTCTGGCTTATCGATTTTGTTCACTGCAACAACCATCGGCACCTGCGCTGCTTTCGCATGCTGGATAGCTTCGATAGTCTGCGGCATCACGCCGTCATCTGCTGCAACAACCAGAACAACGATATCCGTTGCCTGCGCACCACGAGCACGCATAGAGGTGAACGCGGCGTGGCCCGGGGTATCCAGGAAGGTGATCATACCGTTGTCGGTTTCAACGTGGTATGCACCGATATGCTGGGTAATGCCACCCGCTTCGCCAGAAGCCACTTTCGTTGAACGAATGTAGTCCAGCAGAGAGGTTTTACCGTGGTCAACGTGACCCATGATGGTCACAACTGGTGCACGCGGTTCAGCCGCAGCGCCAGTGTCACGGTCGCTCATTACCGCTTCTTCCAGCTCGTTTTCACGACGCAGGATAACTTTGTGGCCCATCTCTTCGGCAACCAGCTGTGCGGTTTCCTGATCGATGACCTGGTTAATGGTGGCCATTGCGCCCAGTTTCATCATCGCTTTGATAACCTGAGAGCCTTTAACCGCCATCTTGTTAGCTAAGTCGCCAACGGTGATGGTTTCGCCAATCACAACGTCACGGTTAACCGCCTGAGCTGGCTTCTGGAAGCCCTGCTGCAGAGAAGAACCTTTACGCTGCTTGCCGCCTTTACCGCCACGAACCGCTGCACGCGCTTCTTCACGGTCAGCTTTCGATTCAGCGTGTTTGTTGCCTTTTTTAGCCGGACGTGCCGCTTTCGTGGTGCGAGTACGGCCGCGACCGCCTTCGACTTCACGATCGTTTTCGTCTTCAGCCTGGCGTGCGTGCTGAGAAGTGGTGACGTGATAATCACTCTTATCTTCTTCCACTTTCTCTTGTTCAGCCCAAACACCGGCATTTTCTTCAGCCATACGGCGAGCTTCTTCAGCCACTCGGCGAGCTTCTTCTTCAAGCTTACGGCGTGCTTCTTCTTCCGCTTTGCGCTTCAGTTCAGCGGCTTCATTTTCACGGCGGGCTTTTTCTGCCTGGGCGGTTTTGGTCATATCGTCGGTCTGTTGATTGCTCACTTTGTCTTTTTCCGCAGCTTCACGTTTCGCTTTTTCAGCGGCTTCACGCTTAGCTTGTTCTGCGGCCTCACGTTCAGCTTTTTGTTGCGCCTCGCGTTTGGCTGTTTCTTCAGCTTCACGACGGGCTTGCTCTTCCGCTTCACGCTGCGCCTGCTCTTCCGCGGCAAGGCGTTCAGCCTCTTGCGGATCGCGTTTTACAAAGGTGCGTGTCTTGCGGACTTCGATTTGTACCGATTTACTTTTTCCACCGGTACCTGGAATATTGAGAGTACTGCGCGTTTTGCGCTGCAATGTCAACTTATCTGGGGCAGAGCCGTTTTCACGGTTCAGATGCGCCAGTAAGGTCTGTTTCTCTTGTGCGGACACAGAGTCATCAGCAGACTTCGGGATACCTGCATCAGCAAATTGCTGTACCAGGCGATCCACGGAGGTCTGTATCTCTGCAGCCAGCGTTTTTACGGTTACATCTGTCATACTGTTCCTTCCTGCTACAGTTTATTACGCTTCGTCGCCGAACCAGCAAATATTACGGGCAGCCATAATCAGCTCACCGGCTTTTTCGTCGGTCAACCCTTCGATATCAGCCAGATCATCAATGCCCTGTTCAGCGAGATCTTCCAGCGTACAAACACCACGGGCAGCCAGTTTGAATGCCATTTCGCGATCTAATCCTTCCAGATTCAGCAGATCGTCAGCCGGTTTGTTATCACCGAGGCTTTCTTCCTGGGCCAGTGCCAGAGTGGTCAGTGCGTTTTTAGCACGCTCGCGCAGCGTTTCAACGGTCTGCTCATCGAGGCCGTCAATTGCCAGCAGTTCTTTCATTGGCACATAAGCCAATTCTTCCAGCGTAGCAAAACCTTCTTCCACCAGAACAGTCGCGAAATCTTCATCGATATCGAGATATTTGGTGAAGGTATCAATGGCTGCATGTGCTTCAGCCTGATGCTTAGCCTGCAGGTCATCAACGGTCATCACGTTGAGTTCCCAACCGCTCAGTTGTGAGGCCAGGCGGACGTTCTGACCGTTACGTCCAATCGCCTGAGCCAGATTACCGGCTTCAACCGCGATATCCATCGTGTGTTTATCTTCATCCACCACGATAGAAGCGACGTCTGCTGGCGCCATTGCGTTGATCACGAACTGTGCCGGATTATCATCCCACAGGACGATATCGATACGCTCGCCGCCCAGTTCGGTAGAAACCGCCTGAACACGCGCACCGCGCATACCCACACAAGCACCAACCGGATCGATACGCTTATCGTTGGTTTTCACTGCGATTTTCGCACGAGAACCCGGATCGCGAGCAGCCGCTTTAATTTCAATCACTTCTTCGCCAATTTCTGGCACTTCAATACGGAACAGTTCAATCAGCATTTCCGGTTTGGAACGCGTCACAAACAGTTGCGCACCGCGCGCTTCAGGGCGCACGGAGTACAAAACGCCACGAATACGGTCACCCGGACGGAAGTTTTCACGCGGCAGCATGTCTTCACGCTGGATCACGGCTTCAGCATTGCTGCCCAGATCCAGAGAAATGTTGTCACGATTTACTTTCTTCACAACACCGGTGACGATCTCACCTTCGTGTTCACGGAATTGATCAACAACCATCGCACGTTCAGCTTCACGAACTTTCTGTACGATAACCTGTTTTGCCGTCTGGGTAGTGATACGGTCAAAAGTGACAGATTCAATTTGATCTTCAACGTATTCGCCCACGTTCAGACTTTCGTCTTCATAACGTGCCGCTTCCAGCGTAATTTCTTTCGTCGGTTGAGTAACTTCTTCCACAATAACCCAACGGCGGAAGGTATCGAAATCACCGCTTTTACGATCGATCTCTACGCGAACGTCGATTTCTTGCTCATATTTTTTCTTCGTAGCTGTAGCCAGCGCACTTTCCAGCGCTTCAAAAATTTTCTCGCGTGGCAGCGCTTTTTCGTTGGAGACGGCTTCAACAACGGCCAAAATTTCTTTGTTCATCGCGGGCTTTTCACCTCAATCCAGACTGTTAAAAGTGGGGAACCAGGTTCGCCTTCTGGATATTACTCAGCGCGAACACTTCATCTTTACCTTCGACTGTGACAGTGATCATTTCACCGTCCACCGCTTTGATAACGCCCTGCCATTTACGACGGTTTTGTACCGCCATACGAAGCACCAGTGCAACTTCTTCACCCAGGAAACGCACATAGTGTTCGGCAGTGAACATTGGACGGTCGAGGCCCGGTGAGGATACTTCCAGGTTGTAAGCAACGGTGATTGGATCTTCAACGTCCATTACCGCACTGACCTGGTGGCTCACATCAGCACAATCATCAACATTGATGCCATCTTCACTATCAATATAGATGCGCAGTGTGGATGTGCGACCGCGAATAAATTCGATGCCGACCAGCTCGTAACCTAAGGCTTCAACTGGCGCTGTAATCATCTCTGTTAATTTTTGCTCTAATGTGGACAAGCCCACCCCCAAGACATAAAAAAAGGGCCTAAAGCCCAGTTATTCTGTAGTCAGATAACAAAAAACCCCGATAAATCGGGGCTTTAGATAACTGAACCCTATAACCGCAACTGCGGTCTGGAGAACCTTCCGAAAGAATTTTTTTCAAATCCAGCTACGAAGGCCATAGTCTTCACAGTATATTTGAAAAAGAACTCTAAGGGAAAGTGGTTGCGGGGGCCGGATTTGAACCGACGACCTTCGGGTTATGAGCCCGACGAGCTACCAGGCTGCTCCACCCCGCGCCTGAAACGTGGCAAATTTTACTCGCTTTGGGTAAAAAATGCAAATACTGCTGGGATTTGGTACCGAGGACGGGACGTAAAATCTGCGCACAGTATAGTGATCCAGAGCGCATTATGTCAACCTGGTTAATAATATGCACATTAATGAATAGCCGCGTTCTCCCCATAGTGTCGAAGCCAGATAAACGCAGAGATACAATCTGAGGCATTTATTAACGAAATTATCACGAAGCTCTTCCTGTCACCCGTAAAAGATGATTAAATGAAAACTCATTTATTTTGCATAAAAATTCACTGAGAACAGAAAACCGATCTCTTCATCAGTCAATCAAGCAGGATTTTATTTTATGACGACGATTCTCAAGCATCTCCCGGCAGGTCAACGTATTGGTATCGCTTTTTCCGGTGGTCTGGACACCAGTGCTGCGCTGCTGTGGATGCGACAAAAAGGGGCTGTCCCATATGCATATACTGCAAATTTGGGTCAACCGGATGAGGATGACTACGACGCCATTCCTCGCCGTGCAATGGAGTATGGCGCAGAGAACGCTCGCCTGGTTGATTGCCGTAAACAATTAGTTGCGGAAGGGATTGCCGCCATTCAGTGTGGTGCATTCCATAACACCACCGGCGGACTCACCTATTTCAACACGACGCCATTAGGTCGCGCCGTGACCGGCACCATGCTGGTTGCCGCCATGAAAGAAGATGGCGTCAACATTTGGGGCGACGGCAGCACCTATAAAGGCAACGACATTGAGCGTTTCTATCGTTATGGTTTGCTGACCAATGCTGAGCTGCAGATCTACAAACCGTGGCTGGATACCGATTTCATTGATGAACTGGGCGGTCGCCACGAGATGTCTGAGTTTATGATTGCCTGCGGTTTCGACTACAAAATGTCCGTTGAGAAAGCCTACTCCACCGACTCCAACATGCTGGGCGCAACTCACGAAGCGAAAGACCTGGAATTCCTTAACTCCAGCGTCAAGATCGTTAACCCGATTATGGGTGTGAAGTTCTGGGATGAAAACGTGAAGATCCCGGCGGAAGAAGTGACCGTACGTTTTGAGCAGGGTCATCCGGTTGCCCTGAATGGCAAAACCTTCAGCGACGACGTTGAGATGATGCTGGAAGCCAACCGTATCGGTGGTCGTCATGGTCTGGGCATGAGCGATCAAATTGAAAACCGTATTATCGAAGCAAAAAGCCGCGGCATCTATGAAGCTCCGGGGATGGCGCTGCTGCACATCGCTTACGAGCGTCTGCTGACCGGTATTCACAACGAAGACACCATTGAACAGTATCATGCGCATGGCCGCCAGCTAGGACGTCTGCTGTATCAGGGTCGCTGGTTCGACTCTCAGGCTCTGATGCTGCGTGACAGTCTGCAACGTTGGGTGGCAAGTCAGATTACCGGCGAAGTGACTCTGGAACTGCGTCGCGGTAACGACTACTCGATCCTGAACACCGTCTCCGACAACCTGACCTATAAGCCAGAACGTCTGACAATGGAAAAAGGTGACTCCGTGTTCTCTCCGGACGATCGTATTGGGCAGTTGACCATGCGTAATCTGGATATCACGGATACCCGCGAGAAGCTGTTCGGGTATGCGCAGTCCGGCCTACTTTCCGCCTCTTCTGCGACGGGTCTGCCGCAGGTTGAGAACCTGGAAAATAAAGTGAAGTAATCGCGCACCAGAAATGACAAAAGCCGCGAAAGCGGCTTTTTTATTGTGCGAATCGTAGGCCTGATAAGCATAGCGCCATCAGGCATTGTACTCTCTGCTCAATGTCGGATGGCGGCACAAGCGCCTTATCCGACCTACAAGCCATTAGATGGTGTCCAGTGGCTATACGCTACAGGCGAAAAAAAAGACGCTTTTCAGCGTCTTTTTTTCGGAATATTGGTACTGAGGATGGGACTCGAACCCACAAGCCCGTTAGGGCACTACCACCTCAAGGTAGCGTGTCTACCAATTCCACCACCTCAGCACGGATACTACTATTAGTGCGGGATATCGCTGGTCGGCTTAGCCGGAGCAGCTGGCTGAGTTTGCTCAGTTTTCGCTGGGGCACTCAGATTTTCCCACTCACTTCCTTTATTGGTTTTGTTGCTGTTGATATTACCCAGCACCAGACTGATAACGAAGAACAAGGTTCCAAACAGCGCTGTCATTCGGGTCATGAAGTTACCAGAACCACTTGAACCAAACAGCGTACCGGAAGCGCCTGCTCCAAAGGAAGCACCCATATCAGCGCCTTTACCCTGCTGCAGCATGATCAAACCAACCAATACAATTGCTACGACAAGGAAAATACCTAAAAGAGCTTCGTACATAATCAACCTGTTCCTTGCGGAGTTGCCGCGTACCAATGCTTCAACCAATAAAGCGGGACCATTTACTGTTTCCCACTGAAGCGGGTGTGAATACTAACCAAAGCGAATGACCTTCGCAAGGGCAATTTAAGCGCATTGTATCAACTGCGGAAAAAAACAGCAAAACTGTCGTTTTCCTGCAACTAAAAGGGCAGCAACTGCCGCCTTTTTAGTCACTTAATGCCCGCATTAAGCCGCTTTTACCGCATCAGCGATACGGTGAGCGAATTCGGTCACCTGGGCTTCATCTTCGCCTTCAACCATGACCCGAATTAACGGCTCAGTACCGGACTTACGCAGCAGCACGCGGCCACGGTTGCCCAGTGCAGTTTCAACTTCAGCCATAACCGCCTTAACCGTTTCGTTTTCCAGCGGATCGCCACTACCTGCGGTGTAGCGCACATTCACCAGAATTTGCGGGAACATTTTCATACCGCTACACAAATCGTGCAGACTCATATGATTACGAACCATTGCGGCAAGAACCTGCAAACCAGCCACAATACCGTCACCGGTGGTCGTTTTGTCCAGCAGGATCACATGACCGGAGTTTTCCGCGCCGATACGCCAGCCTTTTTCCTGCAGTTTCTCCAGCACATAGCGGTCACCCACTTTAGCGCGGGCAAACGGAATGCCAAGCTGTTTTAACGCCAGCTCCAGACCCATATTGCTCATCAGCGTGCCCACCGCGCCACCGCGCAACTGACCCTGACGCAAACCTTCACGGGCGATGATATACATGATTTGATCGCCGTCGACTTTATTACCTTCGTGGTCAACCATGATTACACGATCGCCGTCGCCATCCAGCGCAATACCAATATCCGCTTTTTCCGCGAGCACACGCGCCTGCAGCGCCCGCACGTCAGTGGCACCCACTTCTTCGTTGATATTGACGCCATTTGGCTCGCAACCAATCGTAATGACATTCGCGCCCAGCTCACGTAATACATTAGGAGCAATGTGATACGTCGCGCCATTAGCGCAATCCACCACGATTTTGAGCTCATTGAGGCTCAATTCGTTCGGGAAGGTCCCTTTGCAGAATTCGATGTAACGCCCGGCAGCATCCACGATACGGCTGGCTTTTCCCAGCTCTGCAGAGTCCACACAGGTGATCTCTTTTTCCATCTCCGCTTCGATGGCTTCCTCAACCGCATCTGGCAGCTTGGTTCCGTCGATGGAGAAGAATTTAATCCCGTTGTCGTAGAATGGGTTGTGTGAAGCAGAAATAACAATCCCGGCTTCTGCACGGAAAGTGCGCGTCAGATAAGCCACCGCAGGGGTAGGCATTGGCCCGGTAAAGGACGCGGATAAACCTGCCGCCGCAAGGCCCGCCTCTAACGCAGACTCCAGCATGTAGCCAGAAATACGCGTATCTTTACCGATAATAATTTTACGGGAGCCATGGCGCGCCAGTACCTTCCCTGCGGCCCAACCCAGCTTAAGTACAAAATCAGGGGTAATCGGCGCATCGCCTACGCGACCACGGATCCCATCGGTACCAAAATACTTGCGATTACTCATAACGTTTATTTCCCTTCGCAGACAGGGTGGCCTCAACCACGCGCATCGCTTCAACAGTTTCTTTTACATCGTGGACGCGAACTATGTGCGCGCCCTGCATGGCTGCAATTACCGCACACGCCAGGCTGCCGCTAAGGCGCTCTGACGGCCCCACATTTAGCAGCTGACCAATCATCGATTTTCGCGACATCCCCACAAACAGCGGTAGTCCAAAATGATGAAACTCTGACAGGCGAGCCAGTAAAGCATAATTATGAGAGAGATTTTTACCGAAACCGAACCCCGGGTCGAGCAACAATTTATCTTTTGCGATGCCCGCCTGCTCGCAACGTGCGATCTGCTCGACAAAGTAGCGATTAACCTCCGCAAAAACGTCATCGTACTTCGGCGCATCCTGCATCGTTTTAGGGTTGCCCTGCATATGCATCAGCGATACAGGTAGCCCAGTTTCTGCCGCAGCTTCCAGCGCGCCAGGTTCGCTCAGCGAACGGATATCGTTAATGATGTGCGCCCCCACGCGGGCAGACTCACGGATCACTTCCGGCTTAGAGGTATCGACTGAAATCCAGACTTCAAACCGTTGAGCAATCGCTTCAACGACCGGGATCACACGTTCCAGCTCCTCTTCCACACTGACATCGGCCGCGCCGGGTCGCGTTGATTCGCCGCCAATATCAATAATAGTTGCTCCGGCATTAATCATCAGATTCGCATGTTTCACCGCCTCAATCAGCGTGTTGTGCGTTCCACCATCTGAGAAAGAGTCTGGCGTGACATTCAAAATCCCCATGACGTGAGGATGGCTGAGATCCAGCGAAGTCCCCTGGGCAAAGAGTTTCATGGTGTTATCCCTGGTATGAAATGGGTTAAGCAGATAAGAAAAACCCCGGAGCAAGCCCCAGGGTTTTCGATAAAAACGCAGTCATCAACAACGCGAACTTATTTGTCGCCTAACTGCTCTGACATGTTGCCCGGGTTCGGCGTACGCGGCTCTTCAGTCGGACGCGGCGCACTCGGGGTGCCATTGTTGCCAGAGTTGTTAGAAGTACCGGACTCATCCCAACCCGCAGGCGGGCGCACATCGCGACGAGCCATCAGATCATCAATCTGCGGCGCATCGATGGTCTCATATTTCATGAGCGCATCTTTCATCGAGTGCAGAATGTCCAGGTTATCGTTCAAAAGACGACGCGCGCGGTCATAGTTACGTTCAATCAGCAATTTAACTTCCTGATCGATAATGCGCGCGGTTTCATCGGACATATGTTTTGCTTTCGCAACAGAACGTCCCAGGAACACTTCGCCTTCTTCTTCCGCGTACAGCAATGGACCCAGTTTTTCAGAGAAGCCCCACTGCGTCACCATGTTGCGTGCCAGGTTAGTCGCGACTTTAATGTCGTTCGACGCACCGGTAGAAACGTGTTCTACGCCGTAGATGATCTCTTCCGCCAGACGACCGCCGTACAGCGTAGAGATCTGGCTTTCCAGTTTCAGACGGCTGGCGCTGATCGCGTCGCCCTCAGGCAGGAAGAAGGTCACACCCAGCGCACGGCCACGCGGGATAATCGTTACTTTGTGTACCGGATCGTGTTCCGGCACCAGGCGACCGATAATCGCATGGCCTGCTTCGTGGTACGCGGTAGACTCTTTCTGCGCTTCCGTCATCACCATGGAGCGACGTTCCGCACCCATCATGATTTTGTCTTTCGCTTTCTCGAACTCAACCATTGATACAACGCGTTTGTTGCCACGAGCAGCGAACAGTGCCGCTTCGTTCACCAGGTTCGCCAGGTCTGCACCGGAGAAGCCTGGGGTACCGCGGGCAATGATTGCCGCATCGATATCCGGCGCCAGCGGTACGCGACGCATGTGAACTTTCAGGATCTGCTCACGACCGCGAACATCTGGCAGGCCAACCACAACCTGACGGTCGAAACGGCCAGGACGCAGCAGCGCCGGGTCCAGAACGTCCGGACGGTTAGTTGCCGCGATAACGATGATACCTTCGTTACCTTCGAAGCCGTCCATCTCAACCAGCATCTGGTTCAGGGTCTGCTCACGTTCATCGTGACCGCCGCCCAGGCCTGCGCCACGCTGGCGGCCTACGGCATCGATTTCATCGATAAAGATGATGCACGGGGCTGCTTTCTTGGCCTGTTCGAACATGTCACGCACACGAGATGCACCGACACCCACGAACATTTCAACGAAATCAGAACCGGAAATCGTAAAGAAGGGAACCTTCGCTTCACCCGCGATGGCTTTCGCCAACAGGGTTTTACCGGTACCCGGAGGACCGACCATCAGGACGCCTTTCGGGATTTTACCGCCCAGCTTCTGGAAACGGCTCGGTTCACGCAGATATTCAACCAGCTCAGCCACTTCTTCTTTCGCTTCGTCGCAACCGGCAACGTCAGCAAACGTGGTTTTGATCTGATCTTCTGTCAGCATGCGCGCTTTGCTTTTACCGAACGACATGGCGCCTTTGCCACCGCCGCCCTGCATCTGACGCATGAAGAAGATCCAGACGCCGATTAGCAACAGCATCGGGAACCAGGAAATGAAGATTGAAGCCAGCAGGCTTGGCTCTTCTGGTGGTTCGCCAACAACTTTAACGTTTTTAGTCAGCAGGTTATCAAGCAGCTTCGGATCGTTAACCGGTATGTAAGTCGTGTAACGGTTACTATCTTTCTTGGTAACGTTGATCTCACGTCCGTTGATACGCGCTTCACGAACCTGGTCCTGGTTGACCTCTTGCAGGAAGGTAGAATAATCCACCTTACGGCCATTAGACTCGCTGGGCCCAAAGCTCTGGAATACTGACATCAGCACGACGGCAATGACCAGCCAGAGTATTAGGTTTTTCGCCATGTCACTCAAGGGATTAACCTCTTATTACAACTGTGTTAAAAACAGCGTCAGGATACTCTATATCCAGTGTCTTTCAAACTTTCGTTTGAAATCTACCGGTTATGGTTTTCGCCCGGTCGCTACAATGTACACTTCACGTGAACGCGCACGAGAAGAGTCCGGCTTACGAACTTTCACCTTCGCAAACAGGGAGCGAATTTCTCTTAGATACTCATCGAATCCTTCGCCCTGGAACACTTTCACTACAAAACTACCACCTGGCGCTAATACATCACGAGCCATTCCAAGCGCCAGTTCTACCAGATACATCGCCCGGGGAATATCGACCGCCGGTGTACCACACATATTTGGCGCCATATCAGACATGACAACTTGTACTTTACTGTCACCGACACGTTCAAGTAACGCTTTCAGGACTAATTCATCACGAAAATCGCCCTGAAGGAAGTCTACACCAACGATTGGATCCATCGGTAAAAGATCACAAGCGATAATGCGACCACTGTTCCCTATCTGCGTAACCGCATATTGAGACCAACCACCGGGTGCAGCACCGAGATCGACAATCGTCATCCCCGGTTTAAAAATCTTGTCACTTTGCTGTATTTCATCAAGTTTAAACCAGGCACGAGAACGTAACCCTTTTTTCTGTGCCTGCTGAACATATTTATCGCTAAAGTGTTCCTGAAGCCAGCGACTGGAGCTGGCAGAACGCTTTTTACCTGTCATTTCACTTTCCCATCGGGGCAGTTCATCGTAACTAACGGTGTAAATTTCTACACGGCTATTTGGTGATATAAGGGAGATGGCGGTAGAATGACCCGTTTTCAATCCCAACCTAAGCAAAAATATACGATGAATCTGAGTACTAAACAAAAACAGCACCTGAAAGGTCTGGCACATCCGCTCAAGCCTGTAGTTATGCTTGGCAATAATGGTTTGACCGAAGGGGTACTGGCCGAGATTGAACAAGCGTTAGAGCACCATGAACTTATCAAGGTGAAAATCGCCTCGGAAGATCGCGAAACCAAAACCTTGATCGTGGAAGCTATCGTACGCGAAACCGGCGCCTGTAACGTACAGGTCATCGGTAAAACGCTGGTACTGTATCGCCCGACTAAAGAACGTAAAATCTCGCTGCCACGCTAAGAATATCCTAAAGTTGAACACGAATTCTGTGTAAAACGAGGGGTTTTCTGCAAGCAGGAGAGCAAAATGCCACGCTCTGTTCGTTGATAAAAGGCCGCTATGCGGCCTTTTTCCTTTCTTTACAATACATCAACAACCTGAGTATTGGGTAATTCTTACAGGTATTCTACCTTAATCACTTCATATTCCACTTCGCCGCCTGGCGTTTTGATCACCACAACATCATCCTGCTCTTTGCCCACCAGGCCACGCGCGATAGGTGAGTTCACGGAAATCAGGTTCTGTTTAAAATCCGCTTCATCATCGCCAACGATGCGGTAAGTCTGCTCTTCGTCAGTATCGAGGTTCAGAACGGTGACGGTGGAACCAAAAATCACGCGACCATTGTTTGGCATTTTAGTGATGTCGATGACCTGCGCATTGGACAGCTTTGCTTCGATATCTTTAATGCGTCCTTCGCAAAAACCCTGCTGCTCACGCGCGGCGTGATACTCAGCATTCTCTTTCAGGTCGCCGTGTTCACGCGCATCGGCGATAGCGGCAATAATTTCAGGACGGCGCACAGATTTCAGAAAATCCAGCTCTTCGCGCAGTTTTTCAGCACCACGTAAGGTCATCGGAATAGCTTGCATTTGTTATACCTCTTGAACATTCCTGTAGGGGGGCGATAAACCCTGCCCCGGCTGCTAAGCCCGCCCTGGCATGACGCCACACCAGGACCAGAAGCAAAAAAATACCGACCCGGGGCGCAAGGTCCCAGGTCAGCTACAATTCTCTATTTGATAGTCATTTTACCCTGGAGTTCCCTATGGGTCATCGTTTACTTTTCAGGGCAATGCGCCGTAGTATGACAGCTTGTTTCCAGGTTGTTAGCGCGAGATTATGCGATTTTCCAGATTTATCATCGGATTGACCACCAGTATAGCGTTCAGCGTCCAGGCCGCGAATGTTGACGAATACATCAATCAACTTCCCGACGGGGCTAATCTTGCCTTAATGGTACAGAAGGTCGGTGCCCCCGCGCCCGCCATCGATTATCACAGTCAGCAGATGGCGCTTCCCGCCAGTACGCAAAAGGTGATCACCGCGCTGGCGGCATTGATCCAGCTTGGCCCCGACTTTCGTTTTACCACCACGCTGGAGACAAAAGGTTCGGTGGAAAACGGGGTATTGAGCGGTGACCTGATTGCACGATTTGGGGCCGATCCGACGCTAAAACGTCAGGATATTCGCAATATGGTCGCCACCTTGAAGAAATCTGGCGTGACGCAAATTTCTGGTAATGTCCTCATCGACACCTCCATTTTTGCCAGCCACGATAAAGCGCCCGGCTGGCCATGGAACGACATGACGCAATGTTTTAGCGCGCCACCCGCTGCAGCCATTGTCGACAGGAACTGCTTCTCGGTTTCGCTTTACAGCGCAGAAAAAGCGAATGATTTAGCGTATATCCGCGTGGCATCGTATTACCCGGTGACGATGTTCAGCCAGGTTCGCACGCTACCGCATGGCTCTGCCGAAGCGCAATATTGCGAACTGGATGTCGTCCCCGGTGATTTAAATCGCTTTACGCTTACCGGTTGCCTGCCTCAGCGTAGCGATCCTCTTCCGCTGGCCTTCGCGATTCAGGATGGCGCCAGTTATGCCGGGGCAATAATCAAAGATGAGCTAAAACAGGCTGGGATCACGTACAGCGGTACGCTGCTGCGCCAGACATTGGTCAACGAGCCAGGAACGATTATTGCCAGCAAACAGTCAGCCCCTTTACATGATCTGCTTAAGATTATGCTGAAAAAATCCGACAACATGATCGCCGACACAGTGTTCCGTATGATTGGCCACGCGCGCTTTAACGTCCCTGGGACATGGCGTGCAGGATCCGATGCAGTTCGCCAGATCCTTCGTCAACAGGCAGGGGTTAATATTGGCAACACCATTATTGCCGACGGTTCCGGCCTATCCCGCCATAACCTGATCGCCCCTGCCACCATGATGCAGGTGCTGCAATACATTGCCCAGCACGACAATGAACTGAACTTTATCTCCATGCTACCGCTGGCGGGCCACGATGGTTCTCTGCAATACCGTGCAGGACTTCATCAGGCAGGCGTAGATGGCAAGGTATCGGCGAAAACGGGTTCACTGCAGGGGGTGTATAACCTGGCGGGCTTTATTACCACCGCCAGCGGGCAAAGGATGGCATTTGTGCAGTATCTTTCCGGGTATGCCGTAGAGCCGGCAGACCAACGCAACCGCCGTCTTCCACTGGTCCGTTTTGAAAGCCGTTTGTATAAAGATATTTATCAGAATAACTAGATGAGTGTGGCCGGATAGCGCTTATCCGGCCTACAAGACTGGCATAAAAAACCCCGGCATGGCCGGGGTTTTATGGAGATTAGCGTTTGTAGATGAACTCGACGCCTTCTTCGTCGTCTTCGTCCCAATCTTCATCCCAGTCATCTTCCGCTTCGTCTTCGACTTCCGCGAGCTGCTGACGGTGATAATCGTCCCACATGAACTCGACTTTCTCTGGCTGTTTCGCTTCTTCAGCCTGAACAATCGGATTCTCAATGATGAAGGTCATCACATCCCAGCAGAGATCTTTCACGCCTAACTGGCTGGCTGCGGAGATCAGATAGTATTTATCTTCCCAACCCAGCGCTTCGGCGATAGCTTTCGCTTTTTCTTCCGCTTCCGCTTTGTCCATCAAATCAATTTTGTTGAACACTAACCAGCGCGGTTTGGAGGCCAGATCCTGACTGTATTTTTCCAGTTCGCCGATAATGATACGGGCATTCTCAACCGGATCAGAACCGTCAATCGGATCGATATCAATGAGGTGCAGCAGTACGCGGCAGCGCTCCAGGTGCTTCAGGAAGCGGATCCCCAGACCAGCGCCTTCAGCAGCACCTTCAATCAGACCTGGAATGTCAGCAACCACGAAGCTCTTTTCGTTGTCCATACGCACAACGCCCAGGCTCGGCACCAGCGTGGTAAACGGATAATCTGCTACTTTGGGTTTCGCTGCAGAGACTGCGCGGATAAACGTCGATTTACCGGCGTTAGGCATCCCCAACATACCGACATCAGCCAGCAGCATCAGCTCCAGCATCAGATCGCGTTTATCACCCGGTGTACCCATCGTTTTCTGACGTGGAGTACGGTTCACCGAGGATTTGAAACGGGTGTTCCCCAGGCCGTGCCAGCCACCTTTAGCAACCATCAGGCGCTGACCATGTTTGGTCATGTCGCCCATTGTTTCGCCGGTACCCTGATCGATAACGCGCGTACCCACAGGCACTTTAACGGTGACATCTTTGCCGCGTTTACCGGTACAGTCACGGCTGGCGCCATTCTGGCCACGTTCTGCACGGAACGATTTTTCAAAGCGGTAATCGATCAGCGTATTCAGGTTTTCGTCGGCTTCCAGCCAGACGTCACCACCATCACCACCATCACCGCCATCCGGGCCGCCTTTCGGGATGTATTTCTCGCGGCGGAAGCTGACGCAACCATTACCGCCATCACCTGCAACGACCAGAATCGATGCTTCATCAACAAACTTCATTTTACTCTCCGTAAATCATTCGCCTGAGCGGGGTTGCGAAACCACCGTTTCATGCTTACGTAATCCGCCCCAAATACGATGACCAATGGCGGAATACATCGCGCCCGCAACCACGACAAACGCACCGAGATAACCTAAAAGGTTTAACATCGGTCTGGCGAAGAAATCGGGCCAGGCCATAGATAATAGATCTGAAAATAACAGCGTAAACAGCGGCGTGAGCGTGATTAACGCGCTCACCTGCGCTGCTTGCCAGCGCGCCATCGCTTCCGCCAGGGCGCCATATCCTACCAGCGTATTCAGCCCGCAGAAAACTAAACACGCGAGCTGCCAGTCGCTAAGCTGCGATATCACCCCTGGCTTCGCCAAAGGCAATAACGCAATTGTACACAAAGTGTACAGCAAAAACAGAATCTGCTGTGAGGCCAGACGACGCAATAACACCTTTTGCGCGACGCCATAGCTCACCCAGACTGTCGCCGCCCCGACACCAAAAATCACACCCCAGGTGTAATCCGTCAGTTTGGTAAAGATCTCGAACAGACTGGTATTAAAGAACATCACCAGCCCGCTCAGAAGCATGATCGCGCCAATAACCTGCGTACCACGCATTTTCTCCTTGAGGATAAATACGCTGGCGACCATCATGCCAACCGGTGACAGTTGACCGATAACCTGCGAGGCCGTGGGACTCAAATACTGCAGAGAAGAGCTGAACAGGATGAAATTCCCGAACAGCCCGCCTGTGGCAATGGCCAGTAATACCAGCCAACGCGGTTTACGAAAAATACGCAACGGCGGGAGCTTTCTTCTAACCGCAAGAATGGTCCCAAGACCGAGACTTGCCATTAGAAAACGGTAGAACACGACGGTAGGTGGTTCCATCACCTCCAGCACTTGCTTCATCGCGATTGGCAACGCACCCCAGCATATTGCGGTGGTCAGCGCCAAAAGAATACCAATGCCTGCCTGCTGCTTCATACCGTATTCCCTGCAAAACCTCGCTTTCCGAAAGATAACGGTACAGCGAGCATATTTACCGGTCGTCGAATGTAAAAAGCCCCGCAACACGTTGCGGGGCTTTTATCCGTTACCGGGACGCGAAAAACTTATTCAGCAACGATGCTGATGAATTTACGGTTTTTCGGGCCTTTCACTTCAAATTTCACTTTACCGTCTGCTTTGGCAAACAGAGTGTGGTCTTTGCCGCAACCAACGTTAGAACCAGCGTGGAATTTAGTACCACGTTGACGAACGATGATGCTACCAGCCAGAACTGTTTCACCGCCGAAGCGTTTTACGCCCAGACGTTTAGCTTCTGAATCGCGACCGTTACGAGTCGAGCCGCCAGCCTTTTTATGTGCCATTTAATCTGCTCCCCTTAACTTAAGCGCTGATGCCAGTGATTTTCACATCAGTGAACCACTGACGATGGCCCTGCTGCTTACGGTAGTGTTTACGGCGACGAAACTTAACGATTTTAATTTTCTCGCCACGACCATGAGCAACAACTTCAGCTTTGATTACGCCGCCATCAACGAAAGGAACGCCGATTTTGACTTCTTCACCGTTTGCGATCATCAGAACTTCAGCGAACTCGATAGATTCGCCAGTTGCGATGTCCAGCTTTTCCAGGCGAACGGTCTGACCTTCGCTTACTCGGTGTTGTTTACCACCACTTTGGAAAACCGCGTACATAAAAAACTCCGCTTCCGCGCACACCTTTCAATGATTCAGAGTGCGCTATAAATATTCACAATAGGGCGCGAATATTACGCAAAACGCGAGCCTTTGACAAGTGCTAGCATCAATACATGAAGAAAAAAAACACAACACGTACGGTAACGTTTATCTATGGCGTTTTTTCAGTACAATCAGCATATATTCCTAACCCTAAACCCTAAGTTACCTTGTTGCACTGTGAGGTAATCGGGGCGATAAGCCCGGCTTTTGCGATGAATTTAGAAAAAATCAATGAGTTAACCGCGCAAGATATGGCGGGTGTCAATGCGACAATCCTTGAACAGCTCAATTCCGACGTCCAACTGATCAATCAGTTAGGGTATTACATCGTGAGTGGCGGCGGAAAACGCATCCGCCCGATGATCGCCGTACTCGCTGCGCGCGCCGTTGGTTACGAGGAGAAAAAACACGTCACGATTGCGGCCTTAATCGAGTTTATCCACACTGCAACTCTGCTTCACGACGATGTTGTGGATGAATCAGATATGCGCCGTGGGAAGGCAACGGCGAATGCGGCTTTTGGCAATGCAGCCAGCGTATTGGTGGGTGACTTTATCTATACCCGCGCCTTCCAGATGATGACCAGCCTCGGTTCGCTGAAAGTACTGGAGGTAATGTCTTCAGCCGTCAACGTTATTGCAGAAGGTGAAGTCCTGCAGCTAATGAACGTGAACGATCCTGACATCACCGAAGAAAACTATATGCGCGTCATCTACAGCAAAACAGCGCGACTGTTTGAAGCGGCGGCGCAATGTTCAGGTATCCTGGCGGGTTGTAGCGACGAACAGGAAAAAGGGTTGCAGGATTATGGCCGCTATCTCGGCACCGCTTTCCAGTTGATTGACGATTTACTGGATTACAGTGCAGATGGCGAGCAGTTAGGTAAAAACGTGGGTGACGACCTTAACGAGGGTAAACCGACGTTACCTCTGCTGCATGCCATGCGTAATGGCACCCCAGAGCAAGCGCAGATGATCCGTAATGCCATTGAACAAGGTAATGGCCGACACCTTCTGGAACCTGTTCTGGAAGCAATGACCGCCTGCGGGTCACTGGAGTGGACACGTCAGCGTGCTGAAGAAGAAGCTGACAAAGCGATCGAAGCCCTTCAGGTTCTACCTGACACCCCATGGCGCGAGGCATTAATTGGCCTGGCGCACATTGCAGTGCAACGCGATCGTTAATCCCCTTTTCTCATCCCGTGCCATGCACGGGATGATTCATATACGTTCCATAAAATATCTAAAAACACCTCTACCACCCTTGATTCAACCGCCATTTTTCCTTGATATATTCTGAATATTTACCACCGTTACATGAACATTTTAGAACATTCGTTCTCCGGGAGTATAGTGTCGATCACCTGCTGATTTTTCCAACCGCAAGTGACTGACCAAAGGAGTGAGGGATTGATGGAG
This sequence comes from Citrobacter sp. R56, assembly GCF_016811995.1. Taxonomy (GTDB): domain Bacteria; phylum Pseudomonadota; class Gammaproteobacteria; order Enterobacterales; family Enterobacteriaceae; genus Citrobacter_D; species Citrobacter_D enshiensis. The sequence continues at coordinate 487,812 of NZ_CP069159.1, read as the reverse complement.
AGCAAACTCATTGACTGGCATCCAGCCGATATTATTGCTGGATTACGTAAAAAAGGGACATCTATGGCTGCGGAATCACGCAAAAATGGGCTCAGTTCTTCTACCTTAGCGAATGCCTTAACCCGCCCGTGGCCTAAAGGTGAATTGATTATTGCACAAGCACTAGGAACGGATCCCTGGGTGATTTGGCCATCACGATATCATGATTCGCAGACACACGAATTTATCGACAGAACACGACTGATGCGCGCTCGCAGAGAGAAAAAGGTCGTAGAGTGAAGGGAAACGGTAATCCCCATCTTGTGTAATAAATGGGGATTACCGAAGCAGAAGACGATTATTCGCCTTTCACACGCTCAATGTTCGCACCCAGCGCACGCAGTTTATCTTCAATGCGCTCATAGCCGCGATCGATGTGATAAATGCGATCCACCACCGTGGTGCCTTCCGCAATACAACCCGCCAGCACCAGGCTCGCAGATGCCCGCAGATCCGTCGCCATTACCTGCGCGCCGGAGAGTTTTTCAACGCCATGGCAGATCACCGTGTTGCTTTCGATTTCTGCATGCGCGCCCATACGACTCAATTCAGGGACGTGCATAAAGCGGTTTTCAAAAACGGTTTCGGTGATGAATCCAGTCCCTTCCGCTACCAGGTTCAGCAGAGTGAACTGTGCCTGCATATCGGTCGGGAACGCCGGATGCGGCGCAGTACGCACATTGACCGCTTTCGGGCGTTTGCCGTGCATGTCGAGACTGATCCAGTCAGCGCCAACTTCAATGTCCGCGCCAGCATCGCGCAGTTTTGCCAGAACGGCGTCCAGCGTGTCTGGCTGCGCGTTACGGCAGACGATTTTGCCGCGAGAAATGGCCGCAGCCACCAGGAACGTACCGGTTTCAATACGGTCAGGCAGAACGCGGTAGACGCCGCCGCCCAAACGCTCAACGCCTTCGATGGTGATACGATCAGTGCCATGCCCGCTGACCTTTGCACCCATCGCAATCAGGAAGTTCGCGGTATCGACAATTTCAGGTTCACGAGCGGCGTTTTCGATAATGGTGGTGCCTTCTGCCAGCGTAGCGGCACACATGATAGTAACCGTCGCACCAACGCTGACTTTGTCCATCACGATATGCGCGCCTTTCAGGCGCCCTTCCACAGATGCTTTAACGTACCCTTCTTCCAGCTTGATGGTGGCACCCAGTTGCTCCAGACCCGTGATGTGCAGATCTACCGGACGCGCGCCGATGGTGCAACCACCCGGCAGAGAAACCTGGCCCTGACCAAAACGCGCCACCAGCGGGCCAAGCGCCCAGATGGATGCACGCATGGTTTTCACCAGGTCATAAGGGGCGCAGAAAACGTTCACATCACTGGCATCAATGTGCACAGAGCCATTGCGTTCAACTTTTGCACCCAGCTGGCTCAGCAGCTTCATTGACGTATCAACGTCTTTCAGTTTAGGGACGTTCTGAATTTCTACCGGCTCTTCAGCCAGCAATGCGGCGAAGAGGATCGGCAGTGCGGCATTTTTAGCGCCTGAAATTGTGACTTCGCCCTGGAGCGTGGTCGGCCCCTGAACACGAAATTTATCCATTATTCTGTTCTCTGTTAAGAATTCATACTCGCTACCGGTGAGTCACCCGTAGCTCAAAAACCGTTAAGTTTGCGATCGCGTGCCCACTCAGCAGGCGTAAACGTTTTGATCGACACGGCATGGATGCGGTTGTCCGCAATGTATTCCATCAACGGACCATAGACCGATTGCTGTTTCTTGACCCGGCTCATACCGTCAAACATCTCACCCACGGCGATAACCTGAAAGTGACTGCCATCGCCAGAGACGTGGACTTCCTGGAGGGAGAGTGCGTTCATCAGCACGCTCTGAATTTCATGATTTTCCATGGGCTCTTTATTCGTCAAATAGTGAAAACAGCCCAACATCTTAGAGCAAAGTGGCGCTGTCTTAAATAAGCAAAAAGCCCCGATGCGAAGACGATCGGGGCTTTCGATAGTAACGTACTGAAAAAATTAGCGTGGCAGCACGTCGTTGGGCAAATTGTAAAGCTCCGCCAGCGTATAAACTTTTTCGTCTACACCGCTAAGCGAAACGGTATTACCCTGCCGTTTTGCCTGATTAATGAGATGGACCAGTAACGCCAGCCCTCCCGAATCTACCCGGGAAACCTGGCTCAGATCGATGCAGGTGACACCTTTCATGACCTCCACACGTACATCCCATAACGGGTTTAGCACGTCCTGATCCAGTTCACCCGCTAACGCCAGCTTTTCACCTTCACGCGTCCAGCTGAGTGACTGCGTCATTATTTTTTCTCTTCCAGTGTGATTTTTTGTTGAGCAATGGATTTCAACTGTGCGGTCAGGCCATCAATGCCTTTGGTACGCAGCAGGTCGCTCCACTCATTCTGTTTAGTGGTGATCATGCTGACGCCTTCCGCGATCATGTCATAGGCCTGCCAGTGACCGGTTTGCGTGTTTTTACGCCACTGAAAATCCAGGCGAACCGGAGGACGACCGTTCGGATCATTGATGGTGACGCGAATCGGTACGATGGTTGCATCGCCCAGCGGTTGTTCCGGCGCAATCTGGTAAGTCTGACCATGGTACATCGCTAAAGCCTGACCATAAGCCTGTTTCAGGTATTCACGAAAAGCGGCGAAATAGGCATCGCGTTGTGCCGGAGTAGCATCTTTGTAGTAACGCCCCAGAACCAGAGCGCCTGCGTATTTCACCTGCACATACGGCAGCAGTTCCTGATCAACGACATCACGCAGGTAATCCGGATTAGCACGGATTTTGTGCTGTTCATTTTTAAGACGGTCAAAGGTTTTTTGCGCCGCTTCGTCCATCTGTTTGTACGGGTTGGTCTGGTCGGCCGCCGTTGCAGCGCTCAGCGGTGCAATCACCAGCATCGCTACCATCATTAATCGTTTAAACATACGTCGATTCTCCTGAGATTATTTCGTTGCGCCCGCAGGCCCAGTAGCATCATTATTGCCTTCCGTTGCGCCAGGCGCATCGCCAGAATTCTTATTCTCATCACCTTTACTGTTGCTGTTGTAAAGGAACTGACCAATCATATCTTCCAGAACCATTGCCGATTTGGTGTCCTGAATGGTGCTGCCATCCTTGAGCATAGACGTTCCCAACTCTGGATCGTCAAAACCGACGTTCAGGGCCAGATATTGCTCACCAAGCAGACCGGAAGTACGAATGCTCAGGGAACTGGTATCAGGAATTTGGTTATAACGCTCTTCGATATCCAGCGTAACGCGTGGCAGATAGGTTTTCGGATCTAACGAGATGTCTGACACCCGTCCCACAACCACGCCGCCAATACGAACAGGAGAGCGTTCTCTCAGTCCGCCAATGTTATCGAAAGTCGCATAAACCGTGTAGGTCGGCTCCGTACGCATGGAGGTCACGTTCGCCGCTTTCAGGCAGATAAAGAATGCCGCCAGCAGCGCAACCAACAAGAAGATCCCCACCCAAATTTCATTTTTTTTCGTTTGCATGAACTCAATTCCCAAACATCAGTGCGGTCAGCACAAAATCCAGACCGAGAACGGCCAGAGACGCGTGCACAACGGTGCGTGTCGTTGCCCGGCTAATCCCGGCAGAAGTCGGGATCGCGTCATATCCATTGAACAGTGCAATCCACGTTACCGTAATGGCAAACACCACGCTCTTAATCAAACAGTTCACAAGGTCCAGACGCCAGTCGACAGCGTTTTGCATAGCCGACCAGAAGAAACCAGCATCGATACCTTTCCAGCTTACGCCAACCAGCGATCCGCCCCAGATCCCCACCGCCACAAAAATAATGGTGAGCAACGGCAACGAAATAACGCCAGCCCAGAAGCGCGGGGAAATCACCCGGCGCAATGGATCGACCGCCATCATTTCCATACTGGAAAGCTGCTCGGTCGCACGCATAAGACCAATCTCTGCGGTTAAGGCAGAGCCGGCGCGCCCGGCAAACAACAGCGCCGCAACAACCGGCCCCAGTTCACGCAGCAACGACAGCGCCACCAGCATACCGAGACTGGTTTCCGCACTGTACGTCGTCAGAACCAGATAGCCCTGCAGCCCCAGCACCATGCCAATGAACACGCCAGACACAATAATGATAAGCATCGACAAGACACCCACATTATAGAGCTGACGAATCAGTAACGGCGCATGCTTGCGAAACTCCGGCTTACCAACCACCGCATTGAATAACATTAACCCGGCCCGCCCGAACGTCCTGAGAGTTTTGATCCCTCTGTGTCCGAGTGATGCCAGCGCATTTGACAGCATGAGTGGCTTAACTCCCTGTTTCGAGTAAATCGGTGTGATAGTCGCCCGCGGGATAGCGGAACGGAACGGGTCCGTCGGCGATACCGTCAAGGAACTGGCGTACGCGCGGGTCTGCGTTGTCTTGCAGCGCCTGAGCACTGCCATGAGCCACAATTTTTTTATCCGCCATGATAAAGGCGTGATCCGCAATGCTCAGCACTTCGGGAACATCGTGAGAGACCACTACGCAGGTCACGCCCAGTGAGCTGTTCAGTTCTGAAATCAGCTTCACCAGCACGCCCATGGTGATAGGATCCTGACCAACGAACGGTTCATCAAACATGATGAGATCCGGCTCCAGAGCAATAGCACGCGCTAACGCCGCCCGTCGCGCCATCCCGCCAGAAAGTTCAGAAGGCATTAATTTTGCGGCACCGCGTAGCCCAACGGCCTCAAGTTTCATCATGACGGTACTTTTGAGTAAAGCCGCGGGTAAATGCGTATGCTCACGCAGCGGATAGGCCACGTTATCAAACACATTCATGTCAGTGAACAGCGCCCCTGACTGAAACAGCATGCTCATACGCTTACGTACAGTGTATAGCCGTGAACGGGACATGGCGGGAACATTCTCGCCATCAAACAGAATCTCTCCTTTGTCAGGCGCGATCTGCCCACCGATCAAGCGTAACAGCGTGGTTTTACCGATGCCCGACGGCCCCATGATCGCTGTGACCTTTCCACGTGGCACCGTCAGGGAAATATTATCGAAAATACAACGATCGCCCCGGGTAAAGCTGACGTCGCGCATATCGACTAAATTCGCCACAGACTGACCCATTGATTCATCCTTCGTATTACTTTGTTGATCTCATCATGGCGTTGAATTTCACCATGAACCCAACATATTTACAGAATATTACCCGCCCCGGTTAGCTAAAGCTGGCATTTGTTTTACTTTTTAGCCGCATAAAGTCAAAATTAAGAATTCGTTACGGCCTCCAGGCAATCTCTCCCGTGGACCGGCGAGTATACCTGAAGAAAGGACTTTAGATGCTTTTAGCAACGGCGCTGTTAATTATTGGTTTACTTCTGGTCGTCTACAGTGCCGATCGCCTGGTGTTTGCTGCTTCCATTCTATGTCGAATGTTGGGTGTCCCTCCGCTCGTCATCGGGATGACGGTGGTCAGTATCGGGACCTCGTTACCGGAAATTATCGTGTCGGTTGCCGCATCGCTGCATGGACAACTCGATCTCGCTGTCGGTACGGCAATGGGTTCAAATATTACCAATATTCTGTTGATCTTAGGCCTGGCCGCGTTATTTCACCCTTTTACCGTGCATTCTGATGTTCTGCGTCGTGAATTGCCATTAATGTTATTCGTCAGCGTTCTGGCAGGTTATGTCCTGCACGATGGGCAACTCAGTCGCAGTGATGGGATCTTTCTCCTACTTCTGGCTGTGCTATGGCTGCTATTCATTGTTAAAATCGCCCGTCTGGCCGACAGTCAGGGTAATGACAGCCTTACCCGCGAACAGGTTGCAGAGCTACCGCGTGAAGGCGGGTTGCCCGTTGCATTTTTGTGGCTCGGCATCGCCCTGATTATCATGCCGATGGCAACCCGTATGGTGGTTGATAACGCGACGGTACTGGCCAATTATTTTGCCATGAGCGAGCTGACTATCGGGTTAACGGTGGTGGCCATCGGCACCAGTTTACCTGAGCTGGCGACCGCTATCGCGGGTGTGCGTAAAGGGGAAAACGATATTGCCGTCGGCAACATCATCGGCGCTAATATTTTTAATATCGTTATCGTTTTGGGGTTACCGGCGCTGATAGCACCGGGTGGCGTTAACCTTTTAGCCTTTGGGCGTGACTACGGCGTCATGCTGCTGGTCAGCATTATTTTTGCATTACTCTGCTGGCATCGTTCGCGCCGAATTGGTCGCGGCGCGGGCGTGTTGTTGACTGGCGGTTTTATCATATGGCTGGCGATGCTGTACTGGATATCGCCACTTCTCGTTGGGTAACTGGAAACGGATTATGTCTCACTTAGAGTTGCAACCGGGTTTTGACTTTCAGCTAGCAGGCAAAGAAGTCCTGGAAATTGAACGTGAAGGCCTGGCCGAGTTAGGCCAGTACATCAACCAGAACTTCACCCTTGCGTGTGAAAAAATGTTCTGGTGCTCGGGCAAAGTCGTCGTGATGGGGATGGGGAAATCAGGGCACATCGGGCGCAAAATGGCGGCTACATTTGCCAGTACCGGTACGCCGTCATTTTTTGTTCATCCTGGTGAAGCAGCCCACGGCGATCTCGGCATGGTGTCGCCGCAGGATGTGGTTATTGCCATTTCAAACTCCGGCGAATCGAGTGAAATCACAGCGTTGATTCCCGTACTCAAGCGCCTGCATGTCCCGCTCATCTGTATTACTAGCCGACCAGAAAGCAGCATGGCGCGTGCCGCAGATGTGCATCTGTGTGTTAAAGTGCCCCGGGAAGCCTGCCCTCTGGGTCTGGCACCAACCAGCAGCACCACCGCCACATTGGTGATGGGGGACGCGCTTGCCGTCGCCTTATTAAAAGCCCGTGGATTCACCGCAGAAGACTTCGCGTTATCCCATCCGGGCGGGGCACTTGGACGTAAACTTTTGCTACGCGTTAACGATATCATGCATACGGGTGATGAAATCCCGCATGTGAAAAAGGACGCCAGCCTGCGTGATGCGCTGTTGGAAATCACGCGTAAGAATCTTGGGATGACCGTCATTTGCGATGACGATATGAAGATTAACGGTATTTTCACGGATGGTGATTTACGTCGCGTCTTTGATATGGGCGGTGATGTTCGCCAGTTAGGGATTGCCGATGTTATGACGCCAGGGGGCATTCGCGTACGTCCAGGTATTCTCGCCGTTGATGCTCTGAATTTGATGCAATCCCGTCATATTACCTCGGTGTTGGTTGCCGATGGCGACCAGTTACTCGGTGTGTTACATATGCATGATCTCCTGCGTGCAGGCGTAGTGTAGAAACTCAAGGATAATAAAAATGAGTACAGCAGGTGCGTCGCTTGCGACCTGTTATGGACCCGTCAGCACTCAGGTTATCGCCAGGGCGGAAAACATCCGTCTTCTCATCCTCGATGTGGATGGCGTACTGTCTGACGGTCTGATTTATATGGGCAATAACGGTGAAGAGCTGAAGGCCTTCAACGTCCGTGATGGCTACGGTATTCGTTGCGCACTCACTTCCGGTATTGAGGTTGCCATTATTACCGGACGAAAAGCTAAACTTGTAGAAGATCGCTGTGCCACACTTGGGATCACGCATCTTTATCAGGGTCAGTCAGACAAGCTGGTCGCGTTTGCCGATCTGCTGAATAAACTGGGCGTGGCGCCAGAAAACGTCGCCTACGTCGGTGATGATCTGATCGACTGGCCGGTGATGGAAAAAGTGGGACTGAGCGTTGCCGTGGCGGATGCTCACCCATTATTGATTCCGCGCGCCGATTACGTGACGCGTATTGACGGAGGTCGCGGCGCCGTGCGTGAGGTTTGCGATTTATTATTATTGGCACAAGGCAAACTGGATGAGGCCAAAGGGCAATCGATATGAGTAAAACCAGACGTTGGGTTATCATTGTGCTGTCGTTGGCCATTCTGGTGCTTATCGGTATCAATCTGGCCGATAAAGACGATGCACCCCAGGTTGTCGTGAATAACAGCGACCCAACTTATAAAAGTGAGCATACGGATAGCGTCGTATACAGTCCTGAGGGGGCACTAAACTATCGCCTCATTGCTCAACATGTTGAATACTATTCAGATCAGGCGGTTTCGTGGTTTACCCGCCCGGTGTTAACTACCTTTGATAAGGATAAAGTCCCGACCTGGTCGATTAAGGCCGACAAAGCCAAATTGACCGATGACCGGATGCTGTATCTCTACGGCCACGTTGAAGTCAACGCGTTGGTGCCTGACTCTCAACTACGCAGAATTACGACCGATAACGCAAAGATCAATCTGGTAACGCAGGATGTTACCTCTGACGATCTCGTGACGTTATACGGAACAACATTTAACTCCAGCGGACTGAAAATGCGCGGCAACTTACGCAGCAAGAACGCCGAGCTGATTGAAAAGGTTAGAACCTCCTATGAAATTCCAAAAAAACAAACTCAGCCTTAATCTTGTGCTTGCCAGCTCACTTCTGGCCGCCAGCATTCCTGCGTTCGCCGTCACGGGCGATACCGAGCAGCCGATTCATATTGAATCGGACCAGCAGTCCCTGGACATGCAGGGCAATGTCGTCACCTTCACCGGTAACGTCATTGTCACCCAGGGCACCATCAAAATTAATGCTGATAAAGTGGTCGTTACCCGTCCGGGCGGTGAAGATGGCAAAGAGGTGATTGATGGCTTCGGCAACCCTGCCACCTTCTATCAGATGCAGGACAACGGTAAGCCGGTAAAAGGCCGCGCCTCGAAAATGCATTATGAGCTGGCAAAAGATTTCGTCATCCTCACCGGAAACGCCTACCTGGAGCAGCTCGACAGCAACATTACCGGCGACAAGATCACCTATCTGGTGAAAGAGCAAAAAATGCAGGCCTTTAGTGAAAAAGGCAAACGTGTGACCACAGTTCTGGTTCCGTCGCAACTGCAAGACAAAAACAAAGGCCAGGCCCCGGCACAGAAGAAGGGTAACTAATTCGTTATGGCAACATTAACTGCAAAGAATCTTGCAAAGGCCTATAAGGGCCGCCGGGTGGTGGAAGATGTCAGTCTGACCGTCAACTCCGGGGAGATCGTGGGTCTTCTCGGCCCGAACGGCGCGGGCAAAACCACGACCTTTTATATGGTCGTGGGCATCGTGTCGCGCGATGCAGGCAACATCATTATTGATGACGAAGATATCAGCCTGCTGCCGCTGCATGCGCGTGCGCGCCGCGGTATTGGTTATCTGCCGCAGGAAGCCTCCATTTTCCGTCGCCTGAGCGTATTTGATAACCTGATGGCGGTGTTGCAAATCCGTGACGATCTGTCGAACGAACAGCGCGAAGACAGAGCCAATGAGCTGATGGAAGAATTTCACATCGAGCACCTGCGTGACAACCTGGGGCAGTCGCTCTCCGGTGGTGAACGCCGTCGTGTGGAAATCGCCCGTGCGCTGGCGGCAAACCCTAAATTTATCCTGCTGGATGAACCTTTTGCGGGTGTTGACCCCATTTCCGTTATCGATATTAAACGCATCATTGAGCATCTGCGCGACAGCGGACTCGGCGTATTGATCACCGACCATAACGTCCGTGAAACGCTGGCGGTCTGCGAGCGCGCATATATCGTGAGCCAGGGACATCTCATCGCGCACGGTACACCGACTGAAATCCTGCAAGACGATCACGTTAAACGTGTATACCTTGGGGAAGACTTCAGACTCTGATAGGGTAGAAGATTGCGACGTCATAGCGGGAGAAAATCACTCTGAACATGAAGCAAGGTTTGCAACTCAGGCTCAGCCAACAACTGGCAATGACGCCTCAACTACAACAGGCTATCCGCCTGTTGCAGTTGTCCACGCTGGAACTTCAGCAAGAACTTCAGCAAGCGCTGGAAAGTAATCCACTGCTCGAGCAAACCGATCTTCACGAAGAAATCGACACCCAGGAAACTCAGGACAGCGAAACCCTGGACACCGCAGACGCACTCGAACAAAAAGAGATGCCGGAAGAGCTGCCGCTTGATGCCAGTTGGGATGAAATCTACACCGCAGGAACGCCGTCCGGTCCCAGTGGCGACTATATCGACGATGAGCTGCCGGTCTATCAGGGTGAAACCACCCAGTCGCTCCAGGATTACCTGATGTGGCAGGTTGAACTTACGCCGTTCTCGGACACCGACCGGGCAATCGCCACGTCTATCGTCGATGCGGTAGACGAAACCGGCTATCTCACCGTCTCGCTGGATGAGATCCTCGAGAGCATGGGTGACGAAGAGGTTGACCTTGATGAAGTCGAAGCGGTACTTAAACGCATTCAGCGTTTTGATCCTGTCGGCGTGGCGGCAAAAGATCTTCGCGACTGTTTGCTGATCCAACTTTCGCAATTCGACAACGCTACCCCCTGGCTGCAAGAGGCACGTCTGATCATCAGCGATCACCTTGATCTGCTGGCCAATCACGATTTTCGCTCATTGATGCGCGTCACCCGCCTGAAGGAAGAGGTGCTCAAAGAAGCGGTCAATCTTATTCAGTCGCTCGATCCCAGGCCCGGACAGTCGATCCAGACAGGCGAGCCTGAATACGTGATCCCTGATGTGCTGGTCCGTAAACATAACGATCACTGGACAGTGGAACTGAACAGCGACAGCATTCCGCGTTTGCAGATCAATCAGCACTATGCCGCCATGTGCAATGGCGCGCGTAACGATGCTGACAGCCAGTTTATCCGTAGCAATCTTCAGGATGCGAAGTGGCTGATCAAAAGTCTGGAAAGCCGTAACGATACATTGCTGCGCGTCAGCCGCTGTATCGTTGAGCAGCAACAAGCCTTTTTTGAGCAGGGCGAAGAGTTTATGAAACCGATGGTGCTGGCGGATATCGCCCAGGCCGTCGAAATGCATGAGTCGACAATTTCCCGTGTGACCACGCAGAAGTATCTGCACAGCCCGCGTGGAATTTTTGAACTGAAATATTTCTTTTCCAGCCACGTCAATACCGAAGGCGGCGGCGAAGCCTCGTCCACGGCAATACGGGCGCTGGTGAAGAAGTTAATTGCTGCGGAAAACCCCGCGAAACCACTGAGCGACAGCAAGTTAACCTCTATGCTGTCAGAACAAGGTATCATGGTGGCGCGCCGTACCGTTGCGAAGTACCGAGAGTCTTTATCCATTCCGCCGTCTAACCAGCGCAAACAACTGGTTTGACCCAACCGATAAGGAAGACACTATGCAGCTCAACATCACTGGAAATAACGTCGAAATTACTGAAGCTTTGCGCGAGTTTATTTCAGGCAAGTTCGCTAAGCTTGAACAGTATTTTGACCGGATTAATCAGGTCTACATTGTGTTGAAAGTGGAGAAAGTGACCCACACCTCGGATGCGACACTACATGTGAACGGCGGCGAGATTCATGCCAGTGCCGAAGGTCAGGATATGTATGCCGCTATTGACGGATTGATTGATAAACTGGCCCGGCAATTAACGAAACATAAAGATAAACTGAAACAACACTAATTGTCCGGGCAGTTAACGGGTGCAGGACGGCCTGTTGTGAAGCACAACAGGCCATTTGTACAGTTAGCGCTCCGAATCTGAACCGTCAGTTGGATGGGGCAGGTTCTTAGGTGAAATTATGATAAATAACGATTCGACTCTACAACTGAGCAGTGTACTTAACCAGGAATGTACGCGCAGTGGTGTCCACTGCCAAAGCAAAAAACGCGCGCTGGAAATTATCAGCGAACTGGCGGCAAAACAGCTAAGCCTACCCTCTCAGGTGGTTTTTGAAGCCATTCTGACGCGTGAAAAAATGGGCAGTACAGGGATTGGTAATGGCATTGCAATCCCACACGGGAAGCTGGAAGAAGATACGTTACGCGCTGTCGGCGTGTTCGTACAACTCGAAACGCCTATTGCTTTCGACGCCATAGATAATCAGCCTGTCGATCTGCTTTTCGCCCTGCTTGTTCCCGCCGACCAAACCAAAACGCATTTGCATACGCTGTCTTTGGTGGCGAAACGTCTGGCGGATAAAACCATCTGCCGCCGCCTGCGTTCAGCCCAAAGTGACGAAGAACTCTATAAAATCATCACTGACACCGAAGGTGAACAGGATGAAGCATAACAACCCAATGGCATCTCTTTATGTCGTTGTGAGGAGAAACGGTACATGGTACTGATGATCGTCAGCGGTCGTTCAGGGTCAGGTAAGTCTGTCGCCCTGCGTGCGCTGGAAGATATGGGTTTTTACTGCGTGGATAACCTTCCCGTAGTGCTGTTGCCCGATCTGGCCCGAACACTGGCCGATCGCCAGATTTCTGCGGCCGTCAGCATCGATGTGCGCAACATGCCGGAATCACCGGAGATTTTCGAGCAGGCAATGAACAACCTGCCGGATGCCTTCTCCCCTCAGTTGTTGTTTCTCGATGCCGATCGCAACACGCTAATTCGCCGTTACAGCGACACGCGCCGCCTGCACCCGCTATCCAGCAAGAATCTGTCGCTGGAAAGCGCCATTGATGAAGAGAGTGATTTGCTGGAGCCCTTGCGTTCCCGTGCAGATCTGATCGTTGATACATCCGAAATGTCGGTGCATGAACTGGCAGAGATGTTACGAACTCGTCTGCTGGGTAAACGTGAGCGCGAACTGACGATGGTCTTCGAGTCTTTCGGCTTCAAGCACGGTATTCCGATTGATGCGGATTATGTGTTTGACGTACGTTTCCTGCCTAACCCGCACTGGGACCCGAAACTGCGCCCAATGACGGGCCTGGATAAACCGGTTGCCGCGTTCCTCGACCGGCACACAGAAGTACACAATTTTATTTATCAGACTCGCAGCTATCTTGAGCTATGGTTACCGATGCTGGAGACAAACAACCGCAGCTACCTCACCGTAGCCATTGGTTGTACTGGCGGGAAACACCGTTCGGTGTATATTGCAGAGCAGCTGGCAGACTACTTCCGTTCTCGCGGCAAGAACGTGCAGTCACGCCATCGCACGCTGGAAAAACGCAAAACATGACCGTGAAGCAGACTGTTGAAGTCACGAATAAGCTGGGTATGCATGCCCGGCCAGCAATGAAACTCTTTGAATTAATGCAGGGTTTTGAAGCTGAAGTATTGTTACGCAACGATGAAGGTACTGAGGCTGAAGCAAACAGTGTGATTGCACTCCTGATGCTGGACTCAGCGAAAGGACGCCAGATCGAAATCGAAGCCACCGGTCCCCAGGAAGTAGAAGCGCTGGCGGCAGTCATCGCGCTGTTCAATTCAGGATTCGACGAAGACTAACCAGGCGTTCCTCTGCAATAGCGTCATATCTCCCGAAAAACACCGTCCAGCCCGGTATGTATAAGCTTACCGGGCTGGACTGCCTGTATACACACGGATACGGTTCGCCCCCTTCGGCAAACCTGCGATGTTCATCTCCTTCGTAGTGCCCTCCCCTATTTACTGTTACATTCAGACATTATTTGTACATTTAGTGCTCTTTTTTGCCCTATAACAATATTAAGAAAACCTTAAGACTGATCGTTTAGGATTCATTTAAGTTGGAAGGTCATACTGGATTTATGTCAGCAAACATTTCCAGAGATCTCATGATACGTTTATCCCAACAGATCCCACTGGGCACCGGAAGACATCGTAAATGTTATGCGCATCCGGATGATGCCCAGCGTTGTATTAAAGTCGTCTACCACAATGGGGATGGCGGCGATAAAGAAACCCGACGCGAGCTGAAATACTACGCGCACCTGTCACGCCACCTGAAAGACTGGAGCGGTATTCCACGCTATTACGGTACGGTGGAAACCGATTGTGGCACAGGTTACGTCTACGATGTCATCGCCGACTTTGACGGCAAACCATCCGTCACGTTGACGGAGTTTGCTGCCCAGTGCCGCTATGAAGAAGACGCCGTTGTCTTGCGTCAACTCCTGAAAAAACTCAAACGCTATTTGCGTGACAACCGTATTGTCACCATGACCCTGAAGCCGCAGAATATTCTGTGTCATCGCATCAGCGAATCAGAGGTGATCCCGGTGATTTGCGACAATATCGGAGAGAGTACGTTTATCCCACTGGCGACCTGGTCGAAGTGGTTCTGTGAGCGTAAACAGGAAAGATTGTGGGAGCGGTTTATCGCCCAACCCGCACTCGCGGTAGCGCTGAAGAAAGACGTGCCGTCGAAAGACAGAAACACGCTGGCCCTGTCTTCCCGCGAAGCGTAACTCAACCAAACGCGGGTTAAGCTATGTTCGAACTTGAAGGTTTATGGACTAACCTTATCGGCATTGGTTTGCCATAATATCGGCAAACCAATGCACTATCTCAATCCATCACTTCATTGCGTCTACGGACTTCACTAACTTTTGCGGTTTTAGCAACTCCGCGGGAATACTGGGTATTTTACTTACGATCACTTCTTTGCTGTTGCGGGTGATGCCATAAATAATCCGCTCTGGTGAGCTACGATCCCAGGCCCAGGCCTGCCCTTCAAATGGCACGTTGATGGTAGTCACGTACTCCAGTATTGAACCCGTTTCCGGCAGCCGCAAAACATAGAGTTCTTTGGCGTCGTGACCCGTAACGTATAACAGGCCGTCAGGACCCCAACCGCCGCCGGAACTACTCTTCGGCGCCATTTTTTCCAAAACGTTCGATGGAAAAGCCCAACTCTCCAGTACGCGACCTTCGTTATCAAATTTGACCAGCGCCGTATAGTTATGATCTTTCCCAGCCTCGGTTCCTTTTTCGTCATAGTTGGCGAATCCGGCCCACCAGTAACCGCGATAAGGAAAAACCCAGGTTACTGAACCGTAGTTGAATCCCATAAAACCAAAGCTGTGATTGCCAACGTGAGACATATCGTTGGTACTAAACATTTCCATTGAGCTTAACACCGGCCTGCTGGAATAGTTGGAGTGCGAACAATATAAAACGTTGTCTTGTGCGTAACAGGAGTTGAAGTGTTTGATATTATCGCCTTCCTTCCCATGCCATACAGAAAGTGGGTTGCTACTGCCCTTTTTCGGGTACTTAGCAATAGTTTTGTCATCAATGGCGTAAATATAGCTGGCATCGACTGCAACGCCCTGACGTGCCACCTCAATGGGAAAACGTGATAACTCTGTCGCATTCAACGCATGATCTTCCGCTGATGCGAAAGATGCGGATAGCAGGGCCAACGAAAAAAGACCGATCTTCTTCAACATCATTATTCCCTCTTGAATAAGGATAAAAGAAATAGCGAGGTTTACATATTGAGCAAACCTCATTAAGAGTTAGTTTCTCTCGGTCTGAAGGTCCTTAAGGTCAGTGCGTTCACCTTCATTCTGCCGCTGACGTTCCAGCTCCAGAGCGCCGAAGTGCGTTAGAACGCAAAAAATGATGCAAAATATGACGCCGACAAGCAGTAGGTAAAAACCCCCATCCCAACCTACGTGATCAACCATGACGCCAAACAGACTCGTTCCCAACGACGCGCCAAGGATATAACTCATAAAACCACGCAAGCCGACGGCGGAACCGACTGCGAAACCTGGAACAATCTCCATCGTCTGCACTGATGCCAGGAACTGTGGTACATAAATAAGACAACCGACACAGGCAGCGAAAATAGTAATACTCAGTAAAGAGTCACTCTTCCAGTAACCCAGCAGGCAGAAAAATATTAAAACCATGCTGATGATAGCTGGCGGCATACGACGACCACGGAACAGCTTATCGCTCAACCAACCCGCCAACAGCGTAGTAGGGATCGCTGCCCATTCAAAAATCAGAAATGCAGTACTCATTTCCGCTTTGGTGAAATGCTTAACGCTTAATAGGTAAATCGGTAACCAGCTGATAATACCGAAACGAACCATATAAACGAAAACATCAACAAAGGAAACAAACCAGGCATTTTTGTTTTTAAGCACGTAAGTACAAAAAATCTGCCATGAACTCATATCTTCTGGTGCGCGATCATCTTTTGCTTTGACGGTGATATCATCCGGAACAATAGTGCTCAAAGGTGGTAACCCTTCGCTAACTGGAGAGCCTTTCCCTGACATCAATACAACTGCCGACATCACAACAGCAACCACGGCCGGAACAACGTAAGTAGCGATTTTCCAGTGCTCTGTCCCTACCAGCGCGAAAGCACAACCGACAATGGGTGCAACAATACCACCACCGACGTTGTGAGAAATATTCCAGACCGCGCCGACAATACCGCGCTCTTTACGCGGGAACCAGTTAGCGATGGTGATAAACGATGGGCCGACCCCCATCCCCTGAAAGAAGCCATTCAGTATGACTAACCCAGCAAACATCCAGAAGGCAAAACTGAAACCGAGCGCTAAGTTAACCAACGCACAAAGTACCAACCCCACGGCCATATAAACTTTGGGATTTGCTTTATCCGCCAGACTACTCATAATACCTTTACTAATACCATAAGCTATCAGCATACAACTACTAAGCAGGCCGATTTGCGTGGCGGACAGATTCAATTCCTGTTTTAGATAGGGTGTGGAAAGTACGAAGTTATTTCTGACAATATAATAAGAGAGATAGCCGATAAATACGCTAAAAAGCGCCTGCATACGATAACGATTATAGGTATTTTTAATTTCGTTATCCGGCACTTTATGCGTGGCCACTTTTGGCTTTAATAAAGAGAGCATAGATCACCTTCCTATTTTCATAGGGTTAACATAGATAACACTTGCTTTATGTGAAAATACAAAATGCCGTTCGATAAAAATCACTTCAGAAACTCTCAGTTATTTTTTCTGACTGCCAGCATTAATTTTCACATTTGACATTAACCGACCATAACCAAGTTCAATGGCCATGCTGATAATGAAGAAAGGCGGTGCAAAGTACAATATGCCAATAATGAGTCAAAAATAACTCAAAAAAGAAATCCACATATGCCAATTATTTCCCATAATGCGTTTACATACTGGATTATCACAACAGCTTAATCAATAATGTGCAATATAAGGTTCAATACAAAAAAATGAGTTCATTATCTATTATTTTATAATTTTGAGAGCAGTCACATATTTTACCTGTAGTCGTTGTCCGATAATAAAGCAGCCAGAAAACAAAAAAACATCATAAGCTTATCAGGGTTATACTCCGAAATGATTTACGTTTTACAAAGAGTGCTATTAGGTTGTTTCTTGTACGCCAGCGTCGCCTCCGCAGACGAACTGGTGATCGCCACAACGCTCTCATCGGAAGCGACGGAACATATTATCAATCAATGGCAAAAGCAGCCGCAGGCCGTCAAAATCCGCACATTGAACCGTACCAGTTCGTCTATTGAGCGCCTGCTTGAAAATCCATTGGGCGAAAATATCGATTTGGTGTTGAGTTCATCCCCTATGTTATTGCAGCGATTGCAAAGTAAAAACCACCTCCAGCCGTTTAACAATACGATGGAGACCAGCCGGAAGCTGGTGCCGGAATCCATCCGGGCGACCACCGTCGCCGTCGCCATTTCCGGTTATGGTATTTTAATGAACGTAAATCGCCTGGAAGAAAAAAACGAACCAATGCCGACCACCTGGGCAGCGCTGAGCCAATCGCGATATCAGGGAACGTTGCTGATGAGTAGCCCATCACGCTCAGATACCACGCACCTGATGATCGAAGATCTGTTGCAACAACAAGGGTGGCGAGAAGGCTGGAATACCTTGTTGAAGATTGGTGGCAATCTGGCAACCATTTCATCGCGCAGTTTCGGCGTCGCCAACAAGATAAGCAACGGGCTTGGAGATGTAGGGCCGGTGATCGATAACTACGCGAACGTGTTGCTAAACAATCCGTCTTTACACTTCATATATTTTCCGACCTCTCGCGCAGCCCCTATGTTCACTGCCATAACCTATGACAGCAAGCATCCGCAGGAAGCTGGACGTTTTATCAATTTTCTGCTGAGTCCAAAAGGGCAACAGGCTCTCAGCGATTCCGACTCGGGAAAATACCCCGTTTACCCATTACCGTCCGATAACCCGCAGGCAGAACAACAGTCGCAACTGTTCTCATCACCCTCTCTTGATTATCCGCTGATCATGCAGCGCCAGAAACTGATACAGCTTATGTTTGATAACGCGATCACCTTCCGTCTTACCCAACTTCAGGATGCCTGGAAGGCGTTGTACGCAGCAGAGAAGAGGCTGAAACACCCACTTCCGGAAATTCGGGGTTTGCTGACCGCAGTTCCTGTTTCGCCAGAGCAGGCCGCCGATCCGGATTATTTATGGCAATTCGAACAGAAGTCGGGATTTCGAGAAACGCAGATGATGGCATGGCAACAATTTTTTCAGCACCAGCAGCAACAGGCGATGACACAAATTGAGTTATTAAAATGAAGCGGTTGCTCACCATTGGTACGAGCTTACGACTGGCGTTCGCTTTCAGCGCAATCCTGACGCTGTTCGTCAGCGTAGTCAGTCTTTACTCATGGCATGAACAGAATTCCCAGGTACGCTATGCGCTCGATGACTACTTTCCCCGGATTCAGGCATCATTTCTGTTTGAAGAGAACCTGACGGCACTCGTTAACGAGTTCAATGAACTACAACAGACTAACAACACCAACAGCCGCATGCAGGTCAGAATGCAGATTGAACAACGACTGCAAAAAATTCAGGCAATAAGCCCACATCTGGACCCTCAGCACCAAAATGCACTGAGCCAACAGGTCATCAATAGCCGCAAACTGCTCGACAACCTGGATAAAGCGTTATATGACAATAACCAGGAAAAGGAAAAACTCGATATCATTTCATCTAGAATCAATTGGTTGCATGATGATTTCAACACCGAGTTGAACTCGCTAACCCAAGATTTAAGCTGGCAACAGTCATCCCTGCTCAATCAACTTAGTCGGGAAAAAGATCGCCGCGAAAACCAAATACTACAAAAATCGCTTCATGGCGTGCAGGATGAACTGCAGTTGGTCTTCACACTCTCCCACATAGAAGCCCAAATCGTCGACACCCTAAAAGAAATCGCTAACACTAACGACGCAGAAAATGAATCATTAAACCAACACATAAACTACCTCAACTATTTGAAACACAGCGTTGATGAAAACGTTCGCGCATTGTCCGTTTATTCAAGTACGATCACACTGCACCAGACTGTTTATTCGCTGCTGGAACTTGGCACACAGCAAAACTATCTGCCTGGGACTTTGGCGACCAGGCAGCAGGCTCAACAGACACTAGAGAGTACCATCAGAGAAAAAGAGCGTGTGCTGATGCAAATACGCGGACAATTGGAAATGCAGTTGGGGAACAGCCACCAGCAGTTGCAAACATTCAACCTGAGATTAGAAAAAATAATGCAAATTAGCGGGTTGCTGATCTTTGCTGCAATGGTGACAGCTCTGCTATTCGTGATCCTGGTAAACTATTTTTATATTCGTCCCAGAATGATCCGCCGATTCAGGCAACTCAATGACGCCGTCGTCAAACTTAGCAATGGGGAACTGAACGCTGATATTACCGTGTCCGGCACTGATGAACTCGGCAGAATCGCTAACTTACTACGCCAAACAATTGAGCAAATAAACCAGCAGCAGCGCCAGTTGGAACTAGAAATCTGCGAACGGATCGCCACTGAAAAACATCTGCGTACTGCACAAAGCGAATTGATCCAAACAGCCAAGCTGGCCGTAGTTGGTCAAACCATGACAACGCTCGCGCATGAGATCAATCAACCGCTGAACGCGATGTCCATGTATCTCTTCAGCGCCGATCGTGCGCTGGCGCAACAAGACGTTGCCTCAGTGAAAAATTACGTGGAAACCATGCGGGCACTGGTCGAGCGCATTGACAACATCGTTAAACGACTACGTAACTTTGCACGCCGCCGTGATAGTGAGCTTGTCTGTGAAGCCATAAATCTACAACAGGTTATCGAATCATCATGGGAACTTTTGGCGCTGAAGCATCGCCCGCTGAAGGCAACCCTTAGCCAACCAAGCGACTTCCCTCCGGTCTACGGCGATGACGTCCTGATTCAGCAGGTGCTGGTCAACCTATTTACTAACGCGTTGGAAGCGCGCCAAAACGAACCTCCGTCCATTACCATTGACTACGAAGTTCATGCCTCCACACTAACGCTTTACGTTGCCGATAACGGAAAGGGATGGCCGCTACAACTGGCCGATCGGCTCCTTATGCCCTTTACCACCGATAAACCCGTCGGTCTGGGGATAGGTCTTTCTATCAGTCATTCCATTATGCATCAGTGCCAGGGAGAGTTGGACATTGCGTCAACACTGGACCGCCATGCGCTGGTTATTCTACGTTTCGGGAGGCCCTAAGTATGTCAAACGATACCCCTTCTATCCTGCTGATCGATGATGATAGTGACGTCCTGCAGGCCTACAGTGAACTCTTACAGCGCGAAGGCCATTCAGTTTGCACCTGCAACGATCCCACACAAGCATTAGTGCTACTTCAGAATGAATGGCCAGGTATCGTGGTTTGCGACGTCTGCATGCCAGACATTTCCGGTATGGTGTTATTGGAAAAGCTGATGACTATCGACACCAGCCTGCCCATTCTGATGATTACCGGACACGGCGATGTACCGATGGCCGTTGAAGCAGTAAAAAAAGGCGCTTACGACTTTTTGCAAAAACCCGTTAATCCGGAACAGCTCCTGATGCTGATTGAGAAGGCTCTGAAGGAACGCAATGCCTATATGGAGCAGAAAAAATGGCGCAGATCTCAGTTCAATCAGCACTTAATCGGCGACAGCAGTTGGATACGTCAAACACGTCAACGATTAGAAACACTGGCGGAAACAGCACTCCCTGTCTGTTTTTACGGTGAGCCGGGTACCGGGAGAACTCTGTCAGCCCAGTATCTTCATCAGTTCAGTTCCCGCAGAGACAGTTCGCTAATCAACCAGACGCTGAGTGCGAATAGCACACAGCTGCTGGAGGAGTGGGTCAAGGCAGCCGAAGGTGGCACGCTGTTGCTTAAAAATATTGAGCACCTGACGCTGGAAAATCAGCGTTACCTTCTCCAACAACAAGAAAGACCACAAGACAGATCGTTTCGCCTCGTTGTCATCAGCCAGACGCCGCTAGCTGAATTGGCTGCGGCGCAGAAACTTACGGCAGAACTCTATTATCTTTTTTCCCTCACCCATATCGAATGTCTTCCACTGAGCCAGCGCCCTGGAGACATTGAACCGATATTCAATCATTACCTGGCACTTACCTGTAAGCGATTAAACCGCCAACCACCACTACTGGGAAAAGCGTTCATGAAACGGCTGATGACCCGAATCTGGCCGGGTAACATCATTGAGTTGGTCAACGCTGCGGAACTGGCGGCTGTCGGAGTGCTCATGCTTGAAGATTCCGCCAATCTCCAGGTCATGGATGCCAATTCAACACCGCTGGATGAGCGCGTCGAAAGCTACGAACGGCAGATTATTATCGATGCTCTCAATATCTATAAAGGGCGCATCAATGACGTCGTCGACTATTTCCAAATTCCAAGAAAAAAGCTCTATCTGAGGATGAAAAAGTATGGGATTGATAAAATGGATTTCCGCTATGAAAAAAAAGCAGGAAGAGTGAAAAAAGAAGAAGAATAACCGGGGCGTCCTTTACCCCTACAACTGCAATTCAAACTTGCTCTGATATATTCCTTTAATCAAAAATTCTGGGCCGTAAACACGTATGTAGTTCAATTCACGTATTCAGCCATTAGCTTAATGCAGACGGTGGCGGGTCATAAATGACTCTCCGCCTAGCTGGCGCATCTGGCGAAGGATCCACGCCTGACGGCTACGCACATACCCTGATGGCGCACTGGCTTTAAACCGCAACGGATTCGGTAGCACCGCGGCCAGAAGCGCCGCCTCCGACATCGTTAACCGGCTGGCGGGTTTGTGAAAGTAATGCTGTGCGGCAGCTTCCACGCCAAAAATTCCGTCCCCAAACTCCGCGATATTCAGGTAAACCGTCAGAATGCGCCTCTTGCTCCAGACCGTTTCCATCCCTAATGTTAAACCGGCTTCCAGACCTTTACGCACCCAACTGCGGCCATCCCATAAGAACAGGTTTTTTGCGGTCTGCTGCGATAACGTAGAAGCACCACGAATACGGTTCTCATTGCGTTCATTGTGCGCCAGCGCTTTCTCAATGGAAGCCATATCAAATCCCCAGTGATCGGGGAACTTCTGATCTTCTGCGGCAATCACCGCCAGCCCCATCCACGGAGAAATTTCTTCCATGCTAACCCAGTCGGAATGTGCCACGTAGCCAAAGTTGCCCTGCAACCATGCGCCAATTTGCCGTTCCACCATGACCGCCGAGAAGGGCACAGGCACCACGCTGAAAAGCACGATCCCGCCGCCCCAAAAAACCACCAGCACGATAACCGCGCGCAGGAAAAAGCGCTTTAGGATAGCCAGCGGTATACCGTGCCCTTTACTCATTCGGTTAAAGCCAGTACGCGCGACACCAGTTTTTCGATACCGAGTGCCGCCTGAGCAATATCCTGCGCCAGCATATAGGCGGGCGTAGTGACAATCTTGTTGTCTTCATCCACCACGATATCGTCGACCGGGCACGGCACATGCTCTGCGCCCATATCTTCCAGTACTTCAGCCGTATCAATATCGGTACCGATGGTCACGCGCAGTGGAAAATCGAAAATTTTCGGTAACATCGCGGGCGCAATGCACATGAATCCCAGTGGTTTACCCGCCTGATGCATCGCCACCGCCAGCGCCGCCAGATCGCTGTCGACCCGGCATTCACTGCCCTGACTGGCGAAATTACTCAGGTTTTTCGCTGCCCCAAAACCACCGGGGACAATCAGCGCATCCAGGTCGCTGGCAGCGGCCTGGGCCAGCGGGTGAATATCGCCCCGCGTAATACGCGCCGCTTCAATCAGAACATTGCGTGAATCAGCCATCGTTTCGCCAGTCAGATGATTAATCACATCCGTTTGCTGCCTGTCAGGTGCAAAACAGATGGCCTGAGCGTCATTACGGGCTATCGCCAGCAAAGTCAAAACGGCTTCATGAATTTCAGAACCGTCATAGACACCACAGCCACTGAGCACTACACCAATTTTTTTCATCGTCATCGTCCTTTTCTCATCTGACTGAAACGCATTAAGAATTGTAATAAAAATGCTACGCTTCACACATTTCGCTGTTTCGTGTAACAAAATATTTAAGATGTTGCTATCTTAACTGCGTGCGGCCTGAAAAACAGGGCTGCGCCCTTGTAAATCATTACTATAACTTACGGCGCAGCCACGATTTCCCTGGTGTTGGCGCAGTGTTCGCGCACCCCGGTCAAGCCGGGGTCATTTTTTTCCAGCGTTTGCCACCCAGGCTTTCAGTACAGCGACGTCGTGCTGCCACTCCTGTTTCATCTCTTCAATCCATTCACCCACGTTATCTTCCCAGGCAGGGAGATCCGGTGATTGAATTTGCTGACCGAGCTGTTGCAGATGGCGCAGGCCAACGGAACCCGCCGCACCTTTAATTTTGTGGCCTTCTTCAACAACACCTTTTTTGTCACGCGCCGTTAAATTGGATTCCAGCACGCTTAAATAACCCGGCATCATCTTCTCAAACACCGCCAGACCGTCGGTAATTAACTTCGGCCCAACCAGTTCGATGTACTGCTCTAACATCGGGATATCTAACAGCGCTTGCGATTTACTGCTTTCTTCAGGTGTCACAGTGCTCTCCTCTTTATCACGGGTATCCCAGTATTTTTTAATCATGGCCGTTAGCGCCGGAACTGACAACGGCTTGCTCAGCACGTCGTCCATTCCCGCATCCAGGTACTCTTTTTTGTCTTTCAGCACGTTGGCGGTCAATGCCACCAGCGGCGGTAGCTCTTCCCGCGCATGGCGCTGGGTGAGCTCTCGGGAGATATCCAGTCCGGTCATGTCCGGCAATTGAATATCCAGTAGCACCAAATCGTATTCACCCGGGGTAAACATCTCCAGTGCGGCTTTTCCGGTCATCGCCACATCCACGCTGTTACCCAGCTTTTCCAGCACCGAGCGCGCGACAATCACGTTCAGTTCAATGTCTTCGACCAGCAGTACATGAAGCGCCGGCAGCGGTAATTCGTTTTCCTCAAACGCATCCTCGACCTCTTCCGCAACGGCGGGCGCGTGCACGGTCAGCGTAAAGACAGAGCCGTGGCCCGGCTGGCTGGAAACTGTAATATCACCGCCCATGTTTTTGGCCAGACGGCGCGATACAGCAAGGCCAATCCCGGTGCCCGTCGCCGGTTTTCCGCCGTGGCTGTCTTTCACCTGATAATACATGGCGAAGATTTTATCCTGCTCGTCCTGCGGGATACCGATCCCGGAATCTTCGACTTCAAAGTGCAGCATATCCCCTTCATCAAAGCGGGCCCGCACCGTGACCTGGCCTTGCTGGGTGAACTTCACCGCATTGCTGATCAGATTCCACAGGATCTGACGCAACCGCGTACCGTCAGTGATCACCTTATGCGGTAATGGCAAGGTCGGTTCAAGGACAAAACGCAGCCCTTTTTGCTGGGCCTGCAGACCAGAGAGATTCTCGAGATCCGCCATAAAGCTGGTGAAATCGACCGGCTGGTTATCCAGTTGAACCTTACGCCGCTCCATCTTATCCATATCAATAATATCGTTGAAAATATTGCCCAGCGTCACCGCTGAAACATGGATAGTTTTCAGGTATTTTTCCTGCTCGCTCGTCAGGTCAGTGTCGAGCAGAATGCGGCTTAAGCCGACAATACCGTTCAGCGGAGTGCGTAGCTCATGGCTGATGGTCGAAATAAACGTCGTTTTGTCGCGGCTGGCGCGCTCCAGCGCATCCTGATAGCGCTTACGTTCGGTAATATCGCGGCCAAAGCCCATAAGACCGTGGCGCTTACCCACGCGGTCGTAATAAGGGACTTTGCGAATTTCAAAGCAGGCTTTGCGCCCGTCGGGATAATCCAGCCATTGCTCATAGGTCAGCGAAACATTGTGGCGAAAGACTTTCTCGTCCGTTTCAATCACCTTCTCCGCTGCCTCTGGCGAGTAAACATCGATAGGTCTTAAATTGACCAGTTGCTTTTCGCTCTTCCCGGTCAGCAGTTCCATAGCACGGTTGCAGCCAGAAAACTCTTTATCTTCATTACGATAAAAAACCAGATCCGGCGAAGCGTCGAGGAAGGAACGTAAGAAGGAGGATTGCTGTTCAAGCTGGATTTGCGTCTGTTCACGCTCTTTAATTTCCACCTTGAGCTGCTCAAACGTCGAGTGCCGTTCCGCTTCTGCTTTTTCGCGGTCAGCAATCTCCTGATTAAGCTGGGAAATATTGTCTTTCAACTGCACATTGAGCTTGAGATCGCGTTCGCGCATCTCTTCCAGCTTTTGCACCAGACGCGACAAACGCTGCCTGGACTCTTCCAGTTGTTCCACCACGACAGAGAGGAAATAGACTGCCCAGGGGGTGATCAGCAGACCGAAAAAGATCGAGCGGATAACGTCAATACTTTCAACCTGACCATGCAGTACCATGGTGACAGCCATCTGCACCACAATAGCCAGCACGACCAAAGCCAGCGCTAACAACAGCGAAAAGCGCACCAGACCCAATTTCATCATCAGGTCAACATAGTACTGCGCCAGCATACGGATTTGCTTCATAGAGGGTTCCTTCACGACAACCTGGCACAATAATACTCAATTCTGAGCAAGGCGTTGAAGAATGTGTGAAAAATACGTGAATGGCGCCATTTTTACGCCGGATGGCACCAGCGCCTTATTCGGTCTGTGTTTTCCTGCGCACCCGCATACGCGCTGCGTCCTCCAACATCTTAACGCACATTGTCAGGCATCACCCAGCTACGTCCCAGCGCCGAGCCCTGTACGCCGTGTTCATTCAGGTACTTATCCAGCTCCACCATTCCGGTCCAGCGGTTTTCGCACCACAGCGGGGCAAGCAACGTTGGCCGACGAGCGCTGGCAGAGATGCGGTGGAAAATCACCTCCGGCGGTGTATGGCGGATCATCTCGCCCGCGGTAACGGTGTAATCCTCCAGCGCAATACCGCTTAAGCGCCCTGCTTCCCACGCCTTCGCCATGATGCTGCCTTTAACAATATGTAGCGGGTGCAACTTAATGCCATCGACGCCGGTTTCCACGACACGCTCCAGCGTTTGCAAACATTCGCTCTGCCCTTCTCCCGGCAGGCCGACAATCAGGTGCGAGCAGACTTTTAACCCGCGCTCACGGGCAAGCTGAGTGGTGCGTTGATAACAGGCGAAATCATGACCGCGATTGATGCGGTGTAGTGTTTTGTCGTTCGCGGTTTGCAACCCCAGTTCCAGCCAGACTTCATAGCCCTGGTCTTTGTATTCGCACAGCAGATCCAACACAGCATCGGGGACGCAGTCCGGGCGCGTTCCAACGCACAATCCCACAATGCTGGCCTGACTTACCGCCTGTTGATACATCGAGCGCAGCACCTGTACTTCAGCAAAGGTGCTGGTATAAGCCTGGAAATAGGCCAGATAACGTTTGGCGCGATTCACCAGATTCGCCTGGTGCGCGAGTTGCTCAGCAATGGAGTGATGCTGCTGCGCTTCATCGGCAAAAGAGGCGACATTACAGAAGGTGCATCCGCCACGTCCGATGGTGCCATCACGGTTTGGGCAGCTAAACCCGCCGTGCAGCGTCAGTTTATGAACCTTTTGCCCATAACGACGTGAAAGATCCCCACCAAACATATTGACTAATTTCTGTAACTGCATAATCTGATAGACCGCGCCTTGAAAAGAGGCCAAAGCCTGCCATTTTTAGCCCTTGTCGGCGATGACCTGGATCAATCGTCACGGCGGCCTTTTATCAATTGCATAATCAATCAAAATAAACGAAATTTCATTCAAAATAGTCTTAATTACTTTTCCTTATCTTCAGCCCTTTTTTTCATCTTCTGACGGCTTCAGGGTAAAAACAGTATCATGAAACGCCTGCCATCCATAAACCAGCATAAAATGCTGACTCTCACGGTTAATCAAGCTGAGATAGGGGTCAACAGCCCTTCCAGACAGTGAGACAGATCACACTCTCCGCTCCGTTTACCGAGCGTTAAATCAATGTGAAAAGTCTATTATTTTCAATGCACTCAACACATTAATCGACCAATAGCACATTTTTGCATAAATAAGATTGCCATTTGACCTGTGTGTGGATTCCCGATAAGTTGGAAATCC
Source organism: Citrobacter sp. R56 (assembly GCF_016811995.1). Taxonomy (GTDB): domain Bacteria; phylum Pseudomonadota; class Gammaproteobacteria; order Enterobacterales; family Enterobacteriaceae; genus Citrobacter_D; species Citrobacter_D enshiensis. The sequence goes on along the minus strand of NZ_CP069159.1, from coordinate 460,530 downwards.
GCTGGAAGCTTTCTGGATGAGTCGTGTGCTCATCATATTTATGCAGTAATTGAGATTCCCTCTGACAGCAAGTCCTCAAACTTGTTTGACCTACGCGAAACGGATGAAAGAGGGCGAATGCGAGGTAAGCGTATGACACGCAAACCCCGTCGCCATGCTCTTGGTGTGCCCGTGCGCAGCGGTCCAGAGAGGCGTCCCTCAGAGCCTGGGGAGGTTCACTGATATGTTGTACGATAAATCTCTTGAGAGGGATAACTGTGGTTTCGGCCTGATCGCCCACATAGAAGGCGAACCTAGCCACAAGGTAGTGCGTACTGCTATACACGCGCTGGCCCGAATGCAGCACCGTGGCGCCATTCTCGCGGATGGAAAAACCGGCGATGGCTGCGGTTTGTTACTGCAAAAACCCGACCGCTTTTTTCGCATTGTTGCCGAAGAGCGCGGCTGGCGTTTAGCCAAAAACTACGCCGTCGGGATGATCTTTCTGAATAAAGATCCTGAGCTGGCGGCCGCATCCCGTCGAATTGTCGAAGAAGAACTCCAGCAGGAAACCCTGTCGATCGTTGGCTGGCGCGAAGTGCCGACCAATGAAGGCGTTCTCGGTGAAATCGCCCTCTCCTCTCTGCCACGTATTGAGCAAATTTTCGTTAACGCGCCTGCGGGTTGGCGTCCACGTGATATGGAACGCCGCCTGTTTATCGCCCGCCGCCGTATCGAAAAACGTCTGCAGGAAGACAAAGACTTCTACGTTTGCAGTCTGTCGAACCTGGTGAACATTTATAAAGGTCTGTGTATGCCGGCGGATCTGCCGCGCTTTTACCTGGACCTCGCGGACCTGCGTCTGGAATCAGCTATCTGCCTGTTCCACCAGCGCTTCTCCACTAACACCGTGCCACGCTGGCCGCTGGCGCAGCCGTTCCGTTACCTGGCACACAACGGTGAGATCAATACCATCACCGGCAACCGCCAGTGGGCGCGCGCCCGTACCTATAAATTCCAGACGCCGCTGATCCCGGATTTGCAGTCCGCCGCCCCGTTCGTCAACGAAACCGGCTCCGATTCCAGCTCACTGGATAACATGCTGGAGCTGTTGCTGGCCGGCGGGATGGACATCATCCGCGCCATGCGCTTGCTGGTACCGCCAGCCTGGCAGAACAACCCGGATATGGATCCGGATCTGCGCGCCTTCTTTGACTTTAACTCCATGCACATGGAGCCGTGGGACGGCCCGGCAGGCATCGTAATGTCTGATGGTCGCTTTGCGGCCTGTAACCTTGACCGTAACGGTCTGCGCCCGGCGCGCTACGTCATCACCAAAGATAAGTTGATCACCTGTGCTTCTGAAGTGGGGATCTGGGATTACCAGCCTGACGAAGTGGTCGAGAAAGGCCGCGTCGGTCCGGGCGAACTGATGGTGATCGATACCCGCAGCGGGCACATCCTGCACTCTGCGGAAACTGACGACGATCTGAAAAGCCGCCACCCGTATAAAGAGTGGATGGAGAAAAACGTCCGCCGTCTGGTGCCGTTTGAAGAACTGGCCGATGACCAAGTGGGTCAACGTGAGCTGGATGACGACACCCTCGCCAGCTACCAGAAACAGTTTAACTACAGCGCCGAAGAGCTGGATTCCGTGATCCGCGTGTTGGGTGAAAACGGCCAGGAAGCGGTGGGTTCAATGGGCGACGACACCCCGTTTGCCGTGCTCTCCAGCCAGCCACGTATCATTTACGACTACTTCCGCCAGCAGTTCGCGCAGGTCACCAACCCGCCGATCGATCCGCTGCGTGAAGCACACGTGATGTCGCTGGCCACCAGCATCGGTCGCGAAATGAACGTCTTTTGTGAAGCGGAAGGCCAGGCGCACCGTTTGAGCTTCAAATCGCCGATTTTGCTGTACTCCGATTTCAAACAGCTCACCACCATGAAAGAGGAGCATTATCGCGCGGATACGCTGGACATCACCTTCGACGTGACGCAAACCTCACTCGAAGAGACGGTGAAAGCGCTGTGCGACAAAGCGGAGCAAATGGTTCGCAACGGCACCGTATTGCTGGTGCTCTCCGACCGTAACATCGGCAAAAACCGTTTGCCGGTTCCGGCACCAATGGCGGTCGGTGCGGTGCAGACGCGTCTGGTCGCACAGAACCTGCGCTGCGACGCTAACATCATTGTCGAAACCGCCAGCACGCGCGACCCGCACCACTTTGCCGTGCTATTGGGCTTCGGCGCGACGGCAATCTATCCCTACCTCGCGTATGAAACACTGGGCCGTCTGAGCGACACCCACGCGATTGCGAAAGACTATCGTACCGTGATGCTGAACTACCGTAATGGCATCAACAAAGGTCTTTACAAGATCATGTCCAAAATGGGCATCTCGACCATCGCCTCTTACCGCTGTTCAAAACTGTTTGAAGCCGTCGGTCTGCACGATGATGTGGTCAGCCTGTGCTTCCAGGGTGTGGTCAGCCGTATCAGTGGCGCAGGTTTTACCGACTTCCAGCAGGACCTGCTGAATCTTTCCAAACATGCCTGGCTGGCGCGTAAACCGTTGGGTCAGGGCGGCCTGCTGAAATATGTTCACGGCGGCGAATATCACGCCTATAACCCGGATGTCGTGCGCACCCTGCAACAGGCTGTTCAAAGCGGCGAGTACAGCGACTATCAGGAGTACGCGAAACTGGTCAACGAACGCCCGGCGACAACGCTGCGCGATCTGCTGGCAATCACGCCCGGCGAAAAGGCCGTGAGCATTGATGAAGTCGAGCCCGCCACTGAACTGTTCAAACGCTTCGATACGGCAGCGATGTCAATCGGCGCACTGAGCCCGGAAGCGCACGAAGCGCTGGCGGAAGCGATGAACAGCATCGGCGGTAACTCTAACTCTGGCGAAGGCGGTGAAGATCCGGCGCGCTACGGCACCAACAAAGTGTCGCGCATCAAGCAGGTGGCTTCCGGTCGTTTCGGTGTGACCCCGGCGTATCTGGTGAACGCCGATGTGATTCAAATTAAAGTCGCTCAGGGCGCGAAGCCGGGCGAAGGCGGTCAGTTGCCGGGGGATAAAGTGACCCCGTACATCGCCAAACTGCGCTACTCGGTGCCGGGGGTGACGCTGATCTCCCCGCCTCCGCACCACGATATCTACTCAATCGAGGACTTGGCGCAGCTGATTTTCGACCTCAAGCAGGTCAACCCGAAAGCGATGATCTCCGTGAAGCTGGTTTCCGAACCGGGCGTCGGCACCATCGCCACCGGCGTGGCGAAAGCCTATGCCGATTTGATCACCATCGCCGGTTACGACGGTGGCACCGGCGCGAGCCCGCTCTCGTCAGTGAAATACGCGGGCTGTCCGTGGGAACTGGGCCTGGTGGAAACCCAGCAGGCACTGGTGGCTAACGGTTTGCGTCACAAGATCCGTTTGCAGGTCGACGGCGGTCTGAAAACCGGCGTTGATATCATCAAAGCGGCAATTCTGGGCGCGGAAAGCTTCGGCTTCGGAACCGGCCCGATGGTGGCGCTGGGGTGTAAATACCTGCGTATTTGCCACCTGAACAACTGCGCAACGGGCGTGGCAACCCAGGACGAAAAACTGCGTAAGAACCACTACCACGGCCTGCCGTTCAAAGTGACCAACTACTTTGAATTCATCGCCCGCGAAACCCGCGAGCTGATGGCGATGCTTGGCGTGACGCGTCTGGTGGATCTGATTGGCCGTACCGACCTGCTAAAAGAGCTGGAAGGGTTTACCGCCAAACAGCAGAAGCTGGAACTGTCTCGCCTGCTGGAGACGGCCGAGCCGCATCCTGGCAAAGCCGTGTTCTGCACCGAAAACAACCCTCCGTTCGACAACGGTGTGCTGAACGCACAGCTGTTACAACAGGCAAAACCGTTCGTCGACGAGTGCCTGAGCAAAACATTCTGGTTTGATATTCGCAACACTGACCGTTCCGTCGGCGCATCGCTCTCTGGCTATATTGCGCAGACGCATGGCGATCAGGGACTGGCGGCGGACCCCATCAAAGCGCACTTCAGCGGTACGGCTGGCCAGAGCTTCGGCGTCTGGAACGCAGGCGGCGTGGAGTTGTACCTGACCGGTGATGCCAACGACTATGTCGGCAAAGGCATGGCAGGCGGCTTGCTGGCGGTGCGTCCACCGGTCGGTTCGGCCTTCCGCAGCCATGAGGCGAGCATTATCGGCAACACCTGTCTGTATGGCGCTACCGGGGGACGTTTGTTTGCCGCAGGCCGCGCGGGTGAACGTTTCGGCGTACGTAATTCCGGCGCAATCACAGTCGTGGAAGGCATTGGCGACAATGGCTGTGAATACATGACCGGCGGTATTGTGTGTATTCTCGGTAAAACCGGGGTGAACTTCGGTGCCGGCATGACGGGCGGATTCGCCTACGTGCTGGACGAGAGCGGCGATTTCCGCAAACGTGTGAACCCGGAACTGGTGGAAGTGCTGAGCGTAGACTCGCTGGCTATCCACGAAGAACACCTGCGCGGGTTGATCACCGAGCATGTGCAGCATACTGGTTCTCAACGTGGTGAAGAGATTCTGGCAAACTGGCCTGCTTTCTCCGCGAAATTCGCGCTGGTTAAACCGAAGTCCAGCGATGTGAAAGCACTGTTGGGTCACCGTAGTCGTAGCGCAGCTGAGCTGCGTGTGCAGGCGCAGTAAGGGGTTAAGATGAGTCAGAACGTATATCAATTTATCGACCTGCAGCGCGTTGATCCGCCGAAAAAACCGCTGAAGATCCGCAAAATCGAGTTTGTAGAAATCTACGAGCCGTTTTCCGAAGGTCAGGCGAAAGCGCAGGCGGATCGCTGTCTCTCCTGCGGCAACCCGTACTGCGAGTGGAAATGTCCGGTTCATAACTACATCCCGAACTGGCTGAAGCTGGCGAACGAAGGGCGTATCTTTGAAGCGGCAGAGTTGTCTCACCAGACCAATACCCTGCCGGAAGTGTGCGGTCGCGTCTGCCCGCAGGACCGACTGTGCGAAGGTTCCTGTACGCTGAACGATGAGTTTGGCGCGGTGACTATCGGCAACATCGAACGCTATATCAATGATAAAGCCTTCGAAATGGGCTGGCGTCCGGATATGACCGGCGTTCGCCAGACCGACAAGCGCGTGGCTATTATCGGCGCGGGTCCGGCTGGGCTGGCCTGTGCCGATGTGCTGACCCGCAACGGTGTGAAGGCGGTGGTGTTTGACAGGCATCCGGAGATCGGCGGCCTGCTGACCTTTGGTATTCCGGCCTTCAAGCTGGAAAAAGAGGTGATGACCCGCCGCCGTGAAATCTTCACCGGGATGGGCATTGAGTTCAAACTCAACGTTGAAGTGGGTCGTGACGTACAGCTCGACGCCCTGCTGAAAGAGTACGATGCCGTCTTCCTCGGCGTCGGAACCTATCAGTCAATGCGCGGCGGTCTGGAAAACGAAGATGCCGATGGCGTGTTCGACGCCCTGCCGTTCCTGATCGCCAATACCAAACAGATGATGGGCTTTGGCGAAACTACGGATGAACCGTTTGTCAGCATGGAAGGCAAACGCGTGGTGGTACTGGGCGGTGGCGATACTGCGATGGACTGTGTTCGTACCTCGATTCGTCAGGGCGCGACACACGTCACCTGCGCCTATCGTCGTGACGAAGAGAACATGCCAGGCTCCAGACGCGAAGTGAAAAACGCGCGTGAAGAAGGTGTCGAGTTTCAGTTCAACGTGCAGCCGCTGGGTGTGGAGATAAACGCGAACGGTAAAGTGTGCGGCGTGAAGATGGCGCGCACTGAGATGGGGGCCCCGGATGCGAAAGGGCGCCGTCGCGCGGAGATCGTTGCTGGTTCCGAGCACGTTGTTCCGGCTGATGCGGTGGTGATGGCGTTTGGTTTCCGTCCGCACAGCATGGAATGGCTGGCGCAACACAGCGTTGAACTGGATTCTCAGGGGCGGATTATCGCACCGGAAGGCAGCGACAACGCCTTCCAGACCAGCAACCCGAAAATCTTCGCCGGTGGCGATATCGTTCGCGGTTCGGATCTGGTGGTCACGGCGATTGCCGAAGGCCGTAAAGCGGCAGATGGGATCATGAACTGGCTGGAAGTGTAAGTCTCAGTGCCGGAGGGCGGCGTAACCGCCTTATCCGGCCTACGGTTTTGCGTACGTTGTTGGCCGGATAAGGCGAAAGCCGCCATCCGGCTTTTTTATGCGTTGAATAAACTCGCGCGCACCTTCACAACCACCTTCTTAATGTCCCCTGGAACATCAACAACGCAGCCCGGCTTATGCGGTTCTCCCGGCATAAATACCGCGAACATGCCCGGCGTCAACACTAACGCCTGTTCATTGTCGATGTGAGTACACAGCTGATAATCCTCCTCAACGTGCATCTCCTCACACTGACGCGCAGAACCGATGACGCCGAACAGAATGCGTTCCTCGCCCGCCAACAGCAGTTGAATATCGATGTACTTTTCATGCAGCTCTGCCTTCTTCTCCTGCGGAGGCTGTGTGGCAAACTGCATCACATTCATAAAAATATCGTCACCGCGCAGTTCATAACGCCCTGGCGCTGTTTCCTGTGGTCGGGCCGCTAACGCCAGCGTTAGCGCCTCTTCCAGTACCGGATGTAATCCGGCTGACGCCAGCGATTGAATATCACCTGTTACCATGATTTTTCTCCCTGAGCTATCAACGTAGCCCCTAATAACCCGGCGTCATGCCGGTAATGCGCCGCACTCAACGCCACGTGGTACACCGGCTGCTCCTGCGCCAGAAAGTGACGAACATGCGTCAGATACTCTGGCGCCAGACCTACACTGCCGCCAATGACTACCCGCTGGCAATCGGTGGTGGCTTTCACATCGGCAATTAACCGCGCCAGCACCTGAGCGGAATGCTGGACCAACCGTATTGCCTGTTCATGCCCTTCAGCCGCCCGGGCAAAAATCGTTTTTGCATCACATCCAGCAAGTTCACCCTGAGCCGCCGCCGCAATGCCGCGTCCGGAGGCGATCGCTTCCACACACCCCACGCGTCCGCAGCCACACACCGGCCCCTGCGGATCCGCCAGCGTATGCCCCAGATGTCCGGCAAGTCCTCCCGCTCCGGTCAATAATTGACCGCCGCTGACGATGCCTCCCCCGACACCGGTTGAAACGGTGATAAACACCATGTCGCTGACCTCTTTCGCAATGGCATGATATTCCGCCCAGGCCGCCGCCTGAGCATCATTCACCGCCAGCGCCGATAATCCGGTCAGTTCCTCTAAGGTGTGCACCAACGGGAAGTGCATCAGCCCGCCCAGATTTTGCGGATTAATCGACTGCAAGACGCCCTGATGAATAATACCGGTCGAGGCAATCGCCACCCGTTTCGCCTGACTTTGCAGCGGCTCAATCAACATTTTTAAGGCTTCGCGCAGCGCATCCGGTGTTTTGCTGGCAGGAGTGGGACGTTCGCAGCGTTCACGGATCTGCAGATCGTCGCCCACCAGCGCGGCAGCCAGTTTGGTGCCACCGATATCTATCGCCAATGTCGTCATTGCGCCTCCTGATGCCACTGACACCGGGATCCCGGTCGAGTGATGGCGGGACTTCTTTTACCCTGTAGTTCAGGTAACAACATGCTTCTTCCCCTACAAAGATTGCCCGGTACGCGACCGGGCAAGCGGATCAATTTTTCGTGTTGACTAAGGCGCTTTTGTCACCGCCCAACGGTACGACACCGCTGAACGGTTTGCCGTCGATAGCGTCATGCGTACGTAGCGCTTCTGGACGCAGCCAGCGTTGAACACGGGTCGGCATATCGAGGCCAATCAGCAGGATCACCACAAACGTCAGGCTAAAGGAGAGCGATCCCAGCGCGGTACCCAGATCCAGGCGTTGCGCAATCAATGCACCAAGGATCGGCGCCAGCGCGCCACCAAGAGCACCCACGTTATAGGTAAAGCCCAGACCTGCCGCACGCTGGTCGGTATCAAAATATCCGCCGATCAATTTCGGCAGGATCCCTGAGATCCCCTGGCCCAACATCTGCTGGAAGAACAGCAGCAGACCCAATACCCATACGTTTCCACCGCCAATGGCAAAAACCGGAATAATGAGCAACTGTGAGGCCAGCAGGCTACAAACGTAGGCTTTGCGGGTGCCCAGCCAGTCGCCGAGGAAACCGCCCACGCAGCAGCCTACCGCCGCGCCGAAGCCGCTAAAGAACAGAATGTTCGCTACCGTGTGCGGATCATAGGACAGCTCGGTTTTGAGATAGGTTGGGAGCAATGCCTGGATAGGCCAGGAGTAAAGGAACGCAAACAGCACCACCAGCATAAGCGTGACGCCGGTTGGCCAGCGTTTACCGCTACTCTGCACCATAAAGCTGATGAAGATGACGGCACACAGCAGACCTAATCCCGCCACAATGGCGGCATTGTGCAGATTACCTGCGAAGCAGAACCACAGAGCGGTCGCCGCCACGATGGTCATCAGGATATTAATGACCCGATGCTCACCCCGGTAGAGAATATCGACCATGGTACGTACTGGCGCTTGCCCTTCGTGTTTTTCTTTCCAGTCTTCCGCTTCCGGAATATTTTTTCGTAGCCAGAGCGCAAAGACGATCGGTACGATGCCAATGAAAAAGAGAACGCGCCAGCCCCAGATAGGTACCACCAGACTGTAGACCTGGGCTGCGATAACCGCGCCAATAGAGAAGCCGGAGATCAAAAATCCGCTGGCTTTGTTACGCAACTGCTTAGGCCAGCTTTCAATAACGTAGGTTGCGCTTGAACCATATTCGCCTGCCATGCCCATACCAATGACCAGACGCGCGATAAACATGGTGGTGTAACCAGGTGCAAAGCCGCAGGCCAGCGTACCGACGGAAAAAAGGATAATGCTACTGACCATTGCCAGACGGCGACCATAACGGTCCCCCATGGCGCCAAGCATCAGCCCGCCGAACCAACGGGAAATAAAGGCTGCCGAGATCAGACTTGCCGCCTGAACCGTCGTCAACCCAAACTCACTTTGTACATCTGTCAATACAAGCGCAATTAATACAAAATCAAATCCATCAAGCACATACCCTAACCAGGCGGCGGAAAATGCCCGCCACTGTGCCCGGTTGAGATGGCGATACCACGGGATGCTCTGGGTATTAGTACTCATTTTACTCTCCCGACGATTTTCATTGTTGTGCCGGATAACGGCATTGCCTTATCCGGCCTACGTTCGTTCTATGTAGGCCGGGCAGGCAAAGCGCCCCCGGCTATCCGCTGTTACGCCCTTTCCGCCAGCAGTTGGTTTGCCAATGCTTGCAGTTCTGGCAGATATTTTTCATCCACAGGCGCAAACGGTTTGCGGCACAGCGGTACAGAAACAACGTCCATGTAGTGCAGTACGGTTTTCAGGCCACGGAACACGCCCACTTTGATCAGCAGGTCGATCACCTTGTTACATTCGCGCTGCAACTGCTGTGCTTTAGCGATATTCCCTTCTTTCAGGGCCTGCACGATCCCCATGTAGCGCCAGCCCATAATGTTGTAGGTACTGCCGATCCCGCCATCCGCGCCCGCCAGCAGACCGGATGCGAAGATTTCGTCGTAACCGTTGTAGAGCACCAGATCCGGATGCGCACGACGAATCTGCTCCATCTGATAGAGATCGCCCGAGGTCTGTTTCAGCGCACCAACGCCTGGCAGCGTGACCAGCGTATTGATTTGATCCAGTGTCAGTTTGACACCGCTCAGTGCCGGAATGTTGTAGACCACCATCGGCAATCCATCAGCAGAATCGATAATCGCGCGGTAGTGATCGCAATGTTCTTCAAAGCTGAACGGATAGTAGAACGGCGTAACCGCAGAGACGGCATCAAAACCGTAACGGCTGGCCGCTGCTGCCAGTTGCTGGCTTTCCGCCGTGCTGACGCAACCCACATGAGCAATCAGGGTAATTTTGCCTTTGCCCTCTTCGGCCACGATTTCAAGCACTTCTTCGCGCTCGGCAAGGCTTTGCACAAAGGCTTCCCCAGTGGAACCTCCGACATACACCCCATCAATTCCCTGCTCAATGTTGAATCGCACCAGGCGGCGCAGGCTGTCCTTATCAACTTTCTGCTGCGCGTCGAAAGGGGTCAGGAGTGCGGGCATCACGCCACGTAAATTGCTTGCCATAAATACCTCGTAGTGGTGTTTAAACTGATTAACTATGTACCTTTATACCTGTTATACCAGAACACTTTTACGACAGCGTAATACAGAAAGCTTATTGTGCGATCGACTTCACTAAACCGATCGCAATACGGGGATTACTTGCGGGATTTTTTGGCTTTACCGAAGGCGTGCCAGGTGGCAGACACGCTGTTGAGGTGGCATTGCAGTGCGCGGTCTGCTTCGTCAGGATCGCGGGCGCGGATCGCATCGACAATAGCAATATGCTGTTGATAACTCACGCTGTTATGTTCATACAGCGCTTCATCAGCAACTTTCGGGCGCGCGGCGATCAGCCAGTCGAGGAGCGCGACGTGGATTGCCATAAAGATCGGGTTGCCCGGGATCTCTGCCAGCACACGGTGAAAATCGACATCGGAGCGAATGAACTGGCTATTGTCATCCAGCGACTGACTGTTGATCTCCAGGGCTTTGCTCAACATGGCAATCTGTTCGTCTGTGGCGTGCTCGGCGGCGTAACGCACCAGGCTCGATTCAAAGAAAAGGCGCAGTTGTTCAAAATGCGCGATGCCACCAGGGTGCGAGAGAAAATCTTTCGCCATGCCGGAAAGTTCGCTGATGATGGTGTCCGCTGAGGGGCGTGAGACGCGCGCGCGTTCACCGTTGTTGATTTGTACCAGACCTTTGCGCTTGAGCGCGGCCAGCGCTTCACGTACCGACGGGCGTCCGACGTTAAAGAATGCCATCAGTTCGCGCTCGGATGGCAACGGCTCCCCTTCGCCAAATTCACGGCGGCGGATCATCTGCTCCAGCTCTTCTTCAACCATTTCAGAGAGTTTTTTACGTGCCAGCGGGCGGCGGCGCAAACTGTTACCGATGGTTGATGGAGAATCTTCTGCTTGCGAATCAAATGCGTTCATAGCGTCCAGTCTGATGAATTATGACCAACAACAACAAAAGTTATCCTAACACAGGATCGAAAGCGGGGTGAAATGCTCCGACTTTTTCATTCAGAAAACAAATGATTCCCGCATTCTCTCATTATACATGAATTATTCAGTGCGCTATTTTCTCTTTATTTATTCTCTCTTTTTTAACGATACGAGTCCTCTGACCAAGTTAGTGAAATTTAAGAATATGCTCTTGAAAAATAATCATAACAATATGTTTTTAAACAAAATAATTAAATCTTCAATTTAAAAATAAGATATCCATGCCATAAAAACCGTAAAGAAAAATATAACATCCGCTCCAGCACACCATCATCACCTGATTCATCTTCTTTCTGGCATGGAGTGAGAAAATGTTCGGCATAATAATTTCTGTGATCGTTTTAATTACGATGGGCTATCTGATCCTCAAAAACTATAAACCCCAGATAGTATTGGCTGCTGCGGGGATCTTCCTGATGCTATGTGGCGTCTGGTTGGGTCTGGGATCGCTACTGGATCCGGCCAAAAGCAGCGGTTATCTGTTGGTTGATATTTATAATGAGATCCTGCGCATGCTCTCAACCAGGGCCGCCGGGTTAGGGTTGTCCATCATGGCTGTGGGGGGATATGCCCGTTATATGGACCGGATGGGAGCCAGTCGGGCAATGGTGAGTCTGCTGAGCCGGCCACTGAAGCTTATCAAATCACCCTATATTGTTCTCGCCGCAACCTATGTGATCGGACAGATCATGGCACAATTCATTACCAGCGCGTCGGGGCTGGGAATGCTATTGATGGTCACGCTCTATCCGACGTTGGTCAGCCTGGGAGTGAGCCGTCTTTCTGCGGTGGCGGTAATTGCAACATCAATGTCGATTGAGTGGGGGATCCTCGAAACTAACTCTATTTTCGCAGCACAGGTCGCCGGAATGAAAATCGCGACCTATTTCTTTCAGTACCAGCTTCCTGTGGCTACCTGCGTCATTGTTGCTGTCGCTATCGCCCACTTTTTTGTTCAACGCCGATTTGACCAAAAGGCGACGACAGAGAGCGGGCACCCCGTGGAACAACGCGCTCTTGAGGATGTCCCTCCGCTGTATTACGCGCTTTTACCCGTTATGCCGCTCATCCTGATGCTTGGCTCACTCTTGCTGGCACATACTGGCTATATGCAGTCAGAACTCAATTTGGTCGTAGTAATGCTGATGAGCATGACCATCACGATATTTGTGGAATTCATTCGTACGCACAATCTTCGGGAAACGATGGACGACGTTCAGGCGTTCTTTGATGGTATGGGCACCCAGTTTGCGAATGTTGTCACGCTGGTGGTCGCGGGTGAAATTTTTGCCAAAGGCTTAACCACCATCGGTACCGTAGATGCAGTAATCAAAGGCGCTGAGCATTCCGGTCTGGGTGGTATTGGCGTCATGATCATCATGGCGATCGTCATTGCGGCCTGCGCAATTGTGATGGGTTCCGGCAACGCGCCATTTATGTCTTTTGCGAGTCTGATCCCGGATATCGCCGCAGGACTTCACATTCCCGCCGTCGTTATGATCATGCCGATGCATTTTGCGACAACGCTGGCTCGCGCGGTTTCGCCGATCACCGCCGTCATTGTTGTGACGTCAGGCATTGCGGGCGTCTCTCCCTTTGAGGTCGTTAAACGTACGGCGATCCCAATGGCGGTAGGATTCGTGGTGAATATGATTGCCACTATCATATTTTTTTATTAGCGGACAGTAGAATACAAAACAGGCCCCTGGGGGCCTGTTTGATTTTATAGACGATTTATTTTACGACGCGGAGCGCCGGTCGACCACCACGTGGCGGTGGCGGCGGATCGTCATCGGGACGGTTGTCATCATCATGATCCGGCTTATCACCATCGATAACAGACATGACCGCCTCGCCCTCTACACCCGCGGTTTCGTCATCATCATTGATACTGGTGACGTTTTCATCGTAAGCGGCTTCAGGTTCGAACATCGTACCCGCACCATTCTCACGTGCATAAATCGCCAGTACGGCAGCCAGTGGAACTGAAACCTGGCGAGGTACGCCGCCAAAGCGCGCATTGAAACGCACTTCGTCATTCGCCAGCTCCAGGTTCCCCACCGCACGAGGCGCAATGTTCAGGACTATTTGCCCGTCACGCGCATATTCCATGGGGACATGCACGCCAGGAAGCGTCACATCCACCACCAGGTGCGGCGTTAGCTGGTTATCCAGCAGCCATTCATAAAATGCACGCAGCAGGTATGGACGGCGTGGGGATAGCTGTGACAAATCCATACAGATTAACCCCGGCCGAGGCGCATTTCACGCTCAGGTTCGGTCAGCGACGCCAGGAAAGAGTCACGCTCAAATACGCGAGTCATGTACCCTTTCAGCTCTTTCGCACCCGCACCGCTGAACTCAATGCCCAACTGCGGCAAACGCCACAGCAACGGCGCCAGGTAGCAATCGACCAGGCTGAATTCATCGCTCAGGAAATACGGTTTCTGACCAAATACAGGTGCAATCGCCTGCAGCTCTTCACGCAGTTGTTTGCGTGCAACGTCAGCTTCAGAAGCAGACCCGTTTACGATGACGTTCATCAGCGTATACCAGTCTTTTTCTATACGGTGCATGTACAGGCGGCTTTCACCGCGAGCAACCGGGTAAACCGGCATCAGCGGTGGATGAGGGAAACGCTCATCAAGATATTCCATAATGATGCGAGATTCCCATAGGGTCAGCTCACGATCCACCAGTGTCGGTACGCTCTGATTCGGGTTGAGGTCAATCAGATCCTGAGGTGGATTGTCCTTTTCCACGTGCTCGATCTCGAAACTAACACCTTTCTCAGCCAGCACAATGCGGACCTGATGGCTATAGATGTCAGTAGGACCAGAAAACAGCGTCATTACCGAACGTTTGTTGGCAGCGACAGCCATGAAAACCTCCAGGTATATTCAGAATTTTTACTGCTACCAGCCACCAGGTGACCAGTCAGAAGTTATGTTTCCCATCGTCGGAAAAGTCATTCACTGTTCAAAAATCAAACAAAAAATGAACAATCCTCGATATTTGGGCAGAAAATTGGATGATAGTTTACCAGATTTTGTGACCTTTGTGGTGAGTCGATTCTGGAAATGGGGAAAAAGAGGGCGCTAATCGGAGGATAGCGGTGCGTTTGACGGCGATATATCGATAAAAAAACCCGCCGAAGCGGGTTTTTCGCCAACTGTGCTCTGCCGAAGCAGAAACCAATTAACGTTTGGAGAACTGCGGACGACGACGTGCTTTACGCAGACCGACTTTCTTACGTTCAACCTGACGAGCGTCACGAGTAACGAAGCCAGCTTTACGCAGTTCAGAACGCAGGGACTCGTCGTACTCCATCAGAGCGCGGGTGATACCGTGACGGATCGCACCAGCCTGACCAGAGATACCACCACCTTTAACGGTGATGTACAGATCCAGTTTCTCAACCATGTCGACCAGTTCCAGCGGCTGACGAACTACCATGCGGGCAGTTTCACGACCGAAGTACTGTTCCAGAGAACGTTGGTTGATTACGATTTTACCACTGCCCGGTTTGATGAAAACGCGAGCTGCGGAACTTTTGCGGCGACCAGTGCCGTAGTATTGATTTTCAGCCATTGCCTATAATCCCGATTAGATGTCAAGAACTTGCGGTTGCTGTGCCGCATGGTTGTGCTCGTTGCCCGCGTAAACTTTCAGTTTACGGTACATAGCACGACCCAGCGGGCCTTTTGGCAGCATGCCTTTAACCGCGATTTCAATCACACGCTCAGGACGGCGGGCAATCATCTCTTCAAAGGTCGCTTGTTTGATACCGCCGATGTGGCCAGTGTGGTGATAGTACACTTTGTCAGTACGCTTGTTGCCGGTTACAGCAACTTTGTCAGCGTTCAGAACAATGATGTAATCACCGGTATCTACGTGCGGAGTGTATTCCGCTTTGTGCTTACCGCGCAGGCGACGAGCCAGTTCAGTAGCCAGACGGCCCAGAGTTTTACCGGTCGCGTCAACAACATACCAGTCGCGTTTTACGGTTTCTGGTTTAGCTGTAAAAGTTTTCATTAAAAGCTTACCCAAATAAATAAGTTACACGTTGGTGAACACCCAAACGTTTAGTCAGTTGAGGTTCACACGACATTGTCCAGCAAACCTACCCCTTCGAATAGCCTATGCCGGCGCAGAGAAAGTTTCGGGAAAAAAACTCTCTTGTAACGTGGGGTCGCAAGATTATAGAGAAGTCGGGGTCAAAGGTCGACCCCTTTATGTGATTTGCGACAGGTTTAACCGGCCAGGTGTTCCCGCTTGAGGTACTCCTCGCTCTGCATCTCCTGTAAACGCGACAGACAGCGCTGAAATTCGAACTTCAGGCGCTCGCCCCGATAGATTTCATATAAAGGTACGGCGGCGCTAACCACCAGTTTGACGTGGCGCTCATAAAACTCATCCACCAGAGCAATAAAGCGACGCGCTTCACTCTCCATCAACGGCGTCATCACGGGAACATCAAATAACAACACCGTATGGAAAAGACGCGACAACGCAATGTAGTCATGCTGGCTACGGGCATCCACGCACAGCGTGGAGAACGAGACTGCCAGCGTTTGGTTTTCGACTCCCAGCGTTGCGAGCGGGCGATGGTTAACTTCCAGCGTCGGCGCATGCTGACGCTTTGTCCCCGCAAGCGCCAGCCAGAGCGAATCCATCTGCCGTTGCGTGTCATCGTTGAGCGGGGCGAGCCATAAATGCGCCTGAGTCAGCGTGCGCAGGCGATAATCGACCCCGGCGTCCACATTCATGATGTCGCAGTGCTGTTTTATCGCGTCGATGGCCGGAAGAAAACGCGCACGTTGCAGACCGTTACGGTATAAGTCGTCCGGCGGAATGTTGGATGTCGCCACCAGCGTGATACCGCGAGCAAACAGCGCCTTCATTAATCCACCAAGCAACATCGCATCGGTGATATCCGAAACAAAAAACTCATCGAAACAGAGCACATCCGTCTCTGCTTTAAAACGGTCGGCAACGATCTCCAGCGGGTCGCTTTTCCCCTGTAGGGCGGTCAGTTCTTCATGTACGCGCAGCATAAAACGGTGGAAATGCAGTCGCTGTTTACGTTCGCCCGGCAGACTGTGATAAAACAGATCCATCAGCCAGGTTTTCCCGCGTCCCACCCCGCCCCACATATACAGACCGCGCACCGGTAAACGTGCTGCTGGCTCACGTTTTCTCAACAATTTGCCAAAACGGGCCATCAGTCCGCTGGCCTGTGGCTCAGGGGACACGCTGCTCGTTAGTTCCTGGTAAATGGTTTCCAGCCGGTTAACCGCTTCTTTTTGTACGTCGTCGGGCTGGTGGCTTCCCTCGTTGAGGGCATGGAGGTAACGCGATGTCGGGGAAAAGCTTTGCATGATGTTATTGTTATTCCTTGAGAATCGATGTGCCGTCGTTCACGGTTGACGAAAAAAAGGCCGTTCTACACTACGCGATATAAAGTCGGGATTCCACTTCTACGGGATTAGCGGTTATAGTGGCATAATCAGGCGCAGGCATGGAGCCTAAAGCCAACACCCTACGGAAACAAAAGACAACGGGAGATGTTCATGACCTGGGAATATGCGCTAATTGGGTTAGTCGTCGGTATCATTATTGGTGCCGTAGCCGTGCGTTTTGGTAATCGTAAATTACGTCAACAGCAGGCATTGCAGTACGAACTGGAAAAGAACAAAGCTGAGCTGGAAGAGTATCGTGAAGAGCTGGTCAGCCACTTTGCCCGCAGCGCTGAGCTGCTGGATACCATGGCGCATGATTATCGCCAGCTGTATCAACACATGGCAAAAAGTTCCAGCAGCCTGCTGCCGGAACTGACTGCGGAAACTAACCCGTTCCGTAATCGCCTGGCGGAGTCTGAAGCCGGTAACGATCAGGCACCGGTTCAGATGCCACGTGACTATTCCGAAGGGGCGTCCGGCCTGCTACGTGCGGGTGCCAAACGCGGTTAACCACACAACGTAAATAATTTTATTGGGCGCAGTCATTGCGCCCTCTCTTCTCTCCTGTCCCAGCTATTATTTAGTCAGCAGTCTCATTGTTGCCATGTCGAAAATTCAATAACATCAAACTGTTTTGAATCGTCTTTCCTTTCACTCAAGGTACGAGAGCAGGATCCATGAAAAAACAAACCCAGTTGTTGAGTGCATTAGCGTTAAGTATCGGTTTAACGCTCTCAGCGCCGTTTCAGGCCCTCGCGTCAATACCAGCACAAATTCCTGGCCAGGCAGCTCTGCCAAGCCTCGCCCCCATGCTGGAAAAGGTACTGCCTGCCGTGGTTAGCGTCAGAGTCGAAGGAACGGCTGCCCAGGGGCAAAAAGTCCCGGAAGAGTTCAAAAAATTTTTTGGCGATGAGTTACCTGACCAACCGTCACAACCTTTCGAAGGTTTAGGGTCTGGGGTCATCATTGATGCCGCGAAAGGGTATGTCCTGACCAATAATCACGTTATCAGTCAGGCGCAGAAGATCAGCATCCAGTTAAATGACGGGCGTGAATTCGACGCCAAGCTGATCGGCAGTGACGATCAAAGTGATATTGCTCTGCTGCAAATTCAGAAAGCCAGTAATCTGACGCAAATTGCCATCGCCGACTCCGACAAGTTACGCGTAGGGGACTTTGCCGTCGCCGTAGGTAATCCGTTTGGGCTGGGGCAAACGGCGACGTCCGGTATAGTGTCTGCGCTGGGGCGTAGCGGGCTGAATCTGGAAGGGCTGGAAAACTTCATTCAGACTGACGCGTCCATTAACCGCGGTAACTCCGGTGGAGCCCTGCTCAACCTGAACGGCGAGCTGATCGGTATTAACACCGCCATCCTCGCCCCTGGCGGTGGCAGTATCGGAATTGGGTTTGCTATCCCGAGCAACATGGCGCGCACGCTGGCGCAGCAGTTGATCCAGTTCGGTGAAATCAAGCGGGGTCTGCTGGGTATCAAAGGCACGGAAATGACTGCCGATATCGCCAAAGCGTTCAAACTTGACGTACAGCGCGGCGCATTTGTCAGTGAAGTGCTGCCAAACTCGGGTTCCGCAAAAGCGGGCGTGAAGTCCGGCGATGTCATCACCAGTCTTAACGGCAAGCCACTCAACAGTTTTGCAGAGTTACGTTCGCGTATTGCAACAACAGAGCCTGGCACCACCGTGAAACTGGGTCTGTTGCGTGACGGTAAACCACTGGAAGTCGACGTTACCCTGGACTCCAACACATCATCATCCGCCAGTGCTGAGATGATCGCCCCGGCGCTGCAAGGTGCTACGTTAAGCGACGGTCAATTGAAGGACGGCAGCAAAGGCATCAAGATTGATAATGTTGAAAAAAGCAGCCCTGCGGCTCAGGCGGGTTTACATAAAGATGACGTCATCGTCAGTGTAAACCGCGATCGCGTGAACTCTATCGCCGAGATGCGCAAGGTGCTGGAGGCGAAACCGTCCATCATTGCCCTGCAAATCGTTCGCGGTAATGAGAGCATTTATTTGCTCTTACGTTAAGTCCGTCGTGAACCGGACATCAGCCTCACGTGTGATGTCCGGTAAACTCATGGTATGCTGCTGACGTTCCCTTTTTTAATGACGCCTCCATCATGTTTGTGAAGCTCTTACGTTCAGTCGCGATTGGTTTAATTGTCGGCGCCATTTTGTTGGCCGCTATGCCGTCGCTGCGCAAAATAAATACCCTTACGGCTCCGCAATTCGACAGCACCGATGAGACGCCTGTCAGTTACAACTCGGCGGTCCGCCGTGCAGCACCTGCCGTCGTTAACGTCTATAACCGCAGTATGAACAGTACGGCGCATAATCAGCTTGAGATCCGCACGCTGGGCTCCGGTGTGATCATGGATCAGCGCGGTTATATCATCACCAACAAGCATGTCATTAACGACGCCGATCAGATAATCGTCGCCCTACAAGATGGACGCGTGTTTGAGGCGCTGCTGGTGGGGTCCGATACGCTGACCGATCTGGCCGTGTTAAAAATTAATGCCGCCGGTGGACTCCCGACGATTCCGATAAACTCGCGTCGTACGCCGCATATTGGCGATGTCGTTCTGGCAATCGGCAACCCGTATAATCTCGGACAAACCATCACCCAGGGGATCATCAGCGCGACCGGTCGTATTGGTCTGAACCCTTCCGGGCGCCAGAATTTTCTACAAACGGACGCCTCGATCAACCACGGTAATTCCGGTGGCGCGCTGATCAACTCGCTGGGTGAGTTGATGGGCATTAACACCTTATCCTTTGATAAAAGTAATGACGGCGAAACGCCGGAAGGCATTGGTTTCGCCATTCCGTTCCAGCTGGCGACCAAAATTATGGATAAACTTATCCGTGATGGTCGTGTGATCCGTGGCTACATCGGTATTGGCGGCCGCGAAATCGCGCCAATGCATGCCCAGGGCGGTGGGATAGACCAAATTCAGGGAATCGTCGTCAATGAGGTATCACCGGATGGCCCGGCGGCTCAGGCTGGCATTCAGGTCAATGATTTGATCATTTCGGTGAACAATAAGCCTGCCGTTTCCGCGCTGGAAACGATGGACCAGGTCGCTGAAATTCGCCCAGGCTCGGTGATCTCTGTGGTCGTCATGCGGGATGACAAGCAGTTGACGCTGCAGGTTACCATTCAGGAATATCCGGCAACCAACTGAGTATTTCCCGAAGCCAGAGACAAAAAAAACCGGAGTCGCAATGCTCCGGTTTTTTTTCACTGATGGCGGTTCGCTTACTTATTAACGAACTCTTCGCCCAGGGTGATATCTTTCTTCAGCGTATCCAGCATGCCTTCCATCGCATTCTGCTCAAAGGCACTCAGTTTGCCGATAGACTGACGCTCTTCCACACCATTTTTGCCCAGCAGCAGCGGTTGTGAGAAGAAACGCGCATACTGGCCGTCGCCTTCAACGTAAGCACATTCCACAACGCCTTTTTCGCCCTGCAGCGCGCGAACCAGAGACAGACCAAAACGTGCGGCAGCCTGACCCATAGACAGGGTTGCAGATCCGCCACCGGCTTTTGCTTCAACCACTTCAGTACCCGCGTTCTGGATACGTTTGGTCAGGGCAGCGGCCTCTTCTTCGGTGAAGCTAACGCCAGGGATTTGCGACAGCAGTGGCAGAATCGTCACACCAGAGTGTCCGCCAATCACCGGAACTTCAACTTCAGTCGGCAGCTTGCCTTTCAGTTCCGCAACAAAGGTGTTGGAGCGGATGATGTCCAGCGTGGTCACGCCAAACAGTTTGTTCTTGTCGTAAACACCTGCTTTCTTCAGGACTTCTGCAGCGATAGCGACAGTGGTGTTCACCGGGTTGGTGATAATACCCACGCACGCTTTCGGACAGGTTTTCGCAATCTGCTGGACCAGGTTTTTCACGATACCGGCGTTAACGTTAAACAGGTCGGAACGATCCATACCCGGTTTACGCGCCACACCCGCAGAGATCAGAACCACATCCGCACCTTCCAGTGCCGGGGTTGCGTCTTCGCCACAGAAACCTTTGATCTTCACAGCAGTTGGGATATGGCTCAAGTCAGTGGCCACACCTGGAGTCACTGGAGCGATGTCGTACAGGGAGAGTTCTGAACCTGAAGGCAGTTGATTCTTTAACAGTAATGCTAGCGCCTGACCGATACCGCCAGCTGCGCCGAGGACTGCAACTTTCATCCTAAACTCCTTATTATATTGATAAGCTAAGTGTTTAATGCTCCGCGGCGGCGACCTTAATTCACAAAATTAATGATTACAATACTCACGTGTCAAGAATGCGGAGTCACGCGAATTTGGCTTTTATGCATTTAATTTACGTAATCCAAAGCCACTGCAGCTGTAGAGCAACTTTTCCACAAGTGCGGACAATATACCCTACTCCCCCCTCAAAACAACATCAATTTGATAACATTTAATTTACTTTTAACCTTATTTGCGAGCCGTGACACAGGCATGTTTCTTGATAACGAAATTTGATAAAATTCCGCTCTTTCATAACATTATTTCAGCCTCGAACAAGGCAGACTGTTTGCATAAAAATTCATCTGTATGCACAATAATGTTGTTTCTACCGCCATATTACGGGTGACTTATGCGAAGCTCGGCAAAACAAGAAGAATTAGTAAAGGCGTTTAAAGCGCTGCTTAAAGAAGAAAAATTCAGCTCACAGGGTGAAATAGTCCTCGCGTTGCAGGATCAGGGCTTTGATAACATCAACCAGTCCAAAGTCTCACGCATGCTGACAAAGTTCGGCGCCGTGCGGACCCGCAACGCAAAAATGGAGATGGTGTACTGCCTCCCGGCAGAGTTGGGTGTCCCCACGACATCCAGCCCGTTAAAGAACCTGGTATTAGATATCGATTTCAATGATGCCGTTGTGGTGATCCATACCAGCCCAGGCGCAGCGCAACTGATCGCACGCCTGCTGGATTCACTGGGCAAAGCGGAAGGTATCCTCGGGACAATTGCGGGCGATGACACCATTTTCACAACCCCAGCTAATGGCTTCTCAGTGAAAGATCTGTACGAAGCGATTCTCGAACTGTTCGAACAAGAGCTGTAACCCCCTCTCCCCGCCGCCACACACGGCGGGGAAAATCCTGTCTTTCTCCCCGCTTTGCACGCATTTCCACTGCTTTTGATTTAACGAATAGTGCGTTTAATCGCTTAAACACATTCACGCGGTCAATGATAAAGCCAAATATCGCACATTTTGTTAAATTTTATATCTTTATGAATTTATTAGATTTAAATCGAAAACCTCGCCATCAGAAGCATTTTTAATTCCATGTGATTATAAAAACTAAATTTTTTAATACTTAATTACCCACTGAACAATTAGCAGGGTATTAATTAATTGCGTGACTAGTGTATACTTGATTTTGTGATGAGGGTCACGAAACAAAGGACCCCAATAAAAGAATTCGACGAGGTAAATATCATGAAAATCAAAACTACAGTTGCAACGTTAAGTATTCTCTCTGTTCTCTCATTCGGTGCATTTGCCGCAGATTCCATCAATGCCCAGCAGGCGCAAAACCGCGAAGCTATCGGTTCTGTTTCCGTCAGTGCGATCGGCTCTTCACCGATGGACATGCATGAAATGCTGAACAAAAAAGCGGAACAACAAGGCGCCTCAGCGTATCAGATCACCGAAGCACGTAGCGGTAGCCACTGGCACGCCACTGCTGAACTGTACAAATAAGGCTCGCCTGTCATCGCTAATGCAAACAATAACTCGCGGGAATATCGCATAAGAACGCCCTTCAAACCGCTGAGTTAACCGTATTGAGGAATGTAAACTATGAACACTAAATATCTTATCGCTTCACTCGGCCTGGCTTCAGTTCTCTCTTTCGGCGCAAACGCTGCCGTACACCAGGTCAATGCGCAAGAAGCACAAAATCTGCAATCCATGGGCAGTGTCTCTGTTTCTCAGATTGGTAGTTCTCCGATGGATATGCGTCAGGAGCTCGCCGCTAAAGCAGAAAAAGCAGGCGCCAGCAGCTATCGCGTGATTGAACTGAAAGAAGGGTCACAGTGGCACGCCACGGCAGAACTCTACAAATAAACCCTCGTCGTCTAGTCCGACGACTTGCCCCCGCCTGTCGGGGGCTTTTTTATATCTACGGCTTAGAGCCGAACGTTAAAACGTAACTGTCCTTCCAGCTCTTCTTCTGCTTCATCGAACAGCAAAATCAGCGCCCCATAACGTCGGCGCTGCTTTTCAGGTAGATGAACAAACTCTATTTCCAGCGGCAACGGCAATACTTCGCCGATCACTATCTCCCACAAAGAATCCAGATCGCTGATCTGTTCTCTGGCAATACCAAACATCCGCGCAAACTCACGGTAAAAATCACTCTGGTTTTCTATCTCATCAAAATCAAAGGTATAGATATTCATTGCCCGCCACCACCTCCGGTAAGCGCTTTCGCAACCCACCAAACTACCTACCACGACGATTCCTGCACATCGGTTAAGTATAGCCATAAAAAAACCGACGCTTTTGGCGTCGGCTTTTCCGTGTTTAGTTATCCGTGAGGGCATGCTGATATTTATGCAACATGCCTGAGAGGCGTTTTACCGGTTCCGTGACCTGCGGTGGCGCTTCCCAGATGCGCAGTTTTTCCTGATAGATGTCGAGTTCCTCAAGGAGTTGTCCGAAGTATCGCCGACGCTTGTCGTCGCTACTGGCGGAAATCACGCGATCCGCGGTGCGGCGAAGCTGACGGTGGAAAATAGAGAGATCGTCATTCACCGGAACCGGCGCATCACGAAGACGTTGATGCGCAATGATCATCGTCAGCGCCAGACGGAATTTGGGCAAATCCCCAGGGAATTTGTTCATCAGCAAAAACAGCTGCTGATAGAGCGCCGGAAGATGGTTTTGCTTACGCCGTACCACATTGGTGGTCATGGCTGAGACAGCCGCCGAAACAAACTGATTGAGCAACACGCGACCGGTCCTGTCACGGGAGTTATCCCGCACCAGTAAGATCACGATAAACGCCAGCATACAGCCGACAATCTGCCCCAATGCGCTGTCCAGAAACTGACTAAAATGGAAGGTCATGGGGTTGTCGAGCACAATGATGTTAATGGTGCTCGCCAGTGCCCCCATCGAACCCAGGCGGCGTTTCTGGACTTCGATTCCCAGAAAGAATCCCAGTACCGCCAGACTCAGACAGAGCAGCAACATACTTTGTTGGGTGTTAGGGATAATCACCAGAAAATAGAGTAACCCCAACGGCAGCGCTGCCAGCGTTCCGTAGATAAAGTCGATCGCGACCATTCGCGGATTCGGCAACCGCATCGCCAGTGAGGTCACGACGGCAATCATCACCATCGCACCGCTACCAGACGTCCATCCCGTCCACAGCCAGAACAACGTCCCCAGCACACATGACAAGGTGGTGCGCCAGAAGTTGACCATCGCATGGTGACGCTCGGCAGACTCCACCTTCACCACGGGCTCACCCTGTAAAATCTCTTCTTCAGTCGCACTGATTTTTGTATTACCCACCACGCCGCGTTTCAATAACAGATACCGCGTTGCTGCCCCAGCCCAGGTGTACAGGGTGACAGGCGTTTCCCGCTCCCCCGTCCAGGCGATCACGCGGCGCATGCGCTTGAGCTGCCGGTGAACATCCTGCGCAGTTTCAACAGGGGTTTCAAACAACTCACGAAACGTATCGGTGATCAGCTCCGGACGCGTATTTTGAATCATGTAGGTTTCGCAGGATTGCGTAATCAGCGTCAGGGAGAGCGTATTGAGCGCCTTCAGACGTCGGTTAGCACGCCCCCAGCGCGAGGATTCCATGTTCAGATTGCTGCGCATGCCATCCAGTGCCGCAGTACGGCGCACAAGTGCGCTCCAGGCCCGGTCCACTTCCTCACTGTCACCGTGTTTAATACACAGCTGCATCAGTTGATACTGCGCAATGAGCAGGTTATCCAGTTCAAGATCAACCTCTTGCTTCACCGATCGTGGAGAGAAAATCAGATCCGCGATGATGGCGCAGACGATGCCAATCACAATCTCGCTACAGCGCTCAAGGGCGAACTGTGGCGTCAATAGCGGTTCCGTTTGAATGGTGATGACGATAATAAGTGCGGTATACCCCGAAAGCCCCCACGCGTAGGAGTTTTCAAGGCGCACCAGAGAAGAGATCCAGGTGCAAAATCCCGCCCAGATACAGCACACCAGAATCATCAGCAGCGGTGCGCGAATCATGGTGATGATGATCGCCAGCGCGGCGATACAACCAATAAAGGTCCCGATGATGCGCAACATACCGCGATAGCGGATGGCACCAGAATACGGTTCGCCTCCGGCAGCAAATGCCGGACCCGCCGCAACAAGCGCCGCGGTCAGTACCGCCCAGCGCGGCGTTTCAAGCTGAAAGTGAAAGCCAACAAACAGAGCCAGCACAATCGCGCACGCCAGCTTTATCGCAAAGCGAACGTGTTGGCTGGCGATGGTGAACATCCCCATCATGATTAACCAAACTCGCGCAGACGATGCGCTAATTTGCGAAAGAAGGAGTCCTGACTTTCATCACGATCCTGCTGACCGGTAATCACGACCGTCGCCGTTGTACCTGCTGGCCACAGATTGTTCTGCTGGTCATCAAGACGGATCCGCACCGGAACACGCTGCGCCAGTCGCACCCATTCGAGGTTGGAATCAATCGTCGCCATGCCCTTCGCATCGCGGGTACTGCTGGCATTCGTGACCCCCGCCGCCACGCTATCCACACTCCCTTTTAACACCCGATTACTGCCCAGCGGCGTAATTTCCGCACGATAGCCCGGATGAACACCCTCCAGCTTGGTTTCCTCCATGTACGCCAGTACATAGAAAGAGTGCTGTTTTACCAGAGCGACCGCCGTGGAACCACGGGTAATAAACTCACCGGTATAGACGTTCAGGTTGGTTACCCAACCGTCTGCCGGCGCGCGAATCACGGTCCGTTCGAGATCTAATTTTGCCAGGTCACGGGTAGCCTGCGCTCTCGCGAGCTGATGTAATACGGTTTGCAGAACGTTGTTGGCCTGATCGATTTCTTCACGAGACATCGCCTGAACACCAAGACGATTACGTCGACCCGCTTCCTGGCGTTTTTCCTGCGACAACACCTGGTAATACGCCACATCGGCTTCGGCCTCTTCAAGCGCCTTTATATAGCGCGGCTGATCGATGGTGAACAGCACCTGATCCTTTTTCACCAGTTGGTTATCGCGAACATTAACATTGGTGATAAGTCCTGCCACATCTGGCGCAATGGCCACCACATCCGCGCTGAAGCGCGCATCACGCGTCCACGGCGACTCGGTGTAATAGACCCAGGCACGAAAAATGGCGATAAATGCCAGGATGACCAGTACCAGCGTAATGGCCGTACGGGAGATTTTTCTTGTTAGTGTTTTCACTTCAGCCTCAAACAAACATGCGCGATATCAGATAAAAAAGGCAGCAATAGAGCGCGGTATTAAACAGAGCCGGATGCCATACGAAATCATAGATACCTGTCGGTACCAGCACCCGGCGCACCAGCCAGAAAATCGCCAGTGATAAAAGAAGTTCGAAAAATATCGGTGGGAAGGACAGCCCAAACACCACGATAACGGGAAACAGACTCATGTTGACCTTGATTGTAGAGAGAGTGCAGGCGATAGCGTTATTAGCCAATGTCACCGCAGAGAAGGGCAAGGAAAGCCAGGCGAGAGCGACACTGCTGTTATTTGAATAATAATATATTAGCGTAACTGTTATGCTGTTATCTATAATATGTGATCTAAATCACTTTTAAGCCAGAGTGAATAATGGAACGATTAAAACGGATGTCGGTGTTTGCCAAAGTGGTCGAATTTGGCTCCTTTACCGCCGCTGCCAGACAGCTACAAATGAGCGTCTCCTCCATTAGCCAGACCGTGGCAAAACTGGAAGATGAACTGCAGGTGAAGCTGCTGAACCGCAGTACTCGCAGCATTGGCCTTACCGAAGCCGGTAAAATTTACTACCAGGGCTGCCGCCGAATGTTGCATGAAGTCCAGGATGTACATGAGCAGCTCTACGCGTTTAACAATACTCCTATCGGTACGTTGCGCATCGGCTGTTCTTCAACCATGGCGCAAAATGTCCTTGCCGGACTGACCGCCAGGATGCTGAAGGAATACCCCGGACTCACGGTGAACCTGGTGACAGGTATTCCAGCCCCTGACCTGATTGCCGACGGTCTGGACGTCGTGATTCGGGTCGGTGCGTTGCAGGACTCGAGCCTGTTTTCTCGCCGTCTGGGAGCCATGCCGATGGTGGTCTGCGCCGCAAAAAGCTATCTCGCACAATTTGGCGTACCGGAAAAACCTGCCGATCTCAGCAACCACTCCTGGCTGGAATACAGCGTGCGACCGGATAACGAATTTGAGCTGATCGCCCCGGAAGGGATCTCCACCCGGCTAATCCCTCAGGGAAGATTCGTGACCAACGATCCTATGACGCTCAGCCGCTGGCTGACGGTAGGTGCCGGGATCGCCTACGTCCCGCTGATGTGGGTGATCAACGAGATCAATCGGGGAGAGCTTGAGATCTTACTGCCCCGTTATCAGTCGGATCCCCGTCCGGTCTACGCGTTGTACACCGAAAAAGACAAATTGCCCTTAAAAGTGCAGGTGGTTATCAACTATCTGACGGACTACTTTGTCGACGTGGCGAAGCTGTTTCAGGGGATGTACGGCAGAGGAAAGAAAAAGTAATAATAAGGCCCGATAGCGCTGCGCGTATCGGGCCTGGAGCAAGAATCAAATTCACAGACCGGGTATATCCGGCCTCTGATAATCAGGCAGTACCACCCACCGTCAGGTTATCCACCTTCAGCGTCGGCTGACCCACGCCAACCGGCAGGCTTTGTCCTTCCTTACCGCAGACGCCAACGCCGTTATCCAGTTTCAGGTCATTGCCGACCATCGAAATTTGCTGCATGGCTTCAATACCTGAGCCAATCAGCGTGGCGCCTTTGACCGGCTTGGTCACTTTTCCGTTTTCGATCAGATAGGCTTCTGAGGTCGAGAACACAAACTTGCCGGAAGTGATATCCACCTGGCCGCCGCCAAAGTTAGGCGCGTAGATCCCGTATTCAACCGATTCGATAATTTCCTGCGGCGTGGATTTTCCTGGCAACATGTAGGTGTTGGTCATACGCGGCATCGGCAGGTGCGCATACGACTCACGACGCCCGTTCCCTGTAGGCGCAACGCCCATCAAACGCGCATTCAGTTTATCCTGCATGTACCCTTTCAGGATGCCGTTTTCGATCAATACGTTGTACTGGCCTGGCGTCCCTTCGTCATCGATGGCGACAGAGCCACGGCGGTCAACCATCGTGCCGTCGTCAACCACGGTACAGAGTTCAGAAGCCACCAGCTCACCCATATGGCCGCTGAAGACTGACGTACCACGACGGTTGAAATCGCCTTCCAGTCCGTGCCCTACCGCTTCGTGCAGCAACACGCCCGGCCAGCCTGCGCCCAATACCACCGGCAGCGTTCCCGCAGGCGCAGCAACCGCAGAGAGATTTACCAGCGCCATACGTACCGCTTCTTTTGCCCAGGCATCCGCGCGCACTTCGCCGTCCAGCGAGCCTAAGAAAAACTCATAGCCAAAACGACCGCCGCCGCCGCTGGCGCCGCGCTCGCGTTTACCGTCCTCTTCAACCTGTACGCTGACAGACAGGCGCACCAGCGGGCGAACATCTGCCGCCAGCGTACCGTCGGTCGCAGCCACCAGAATAAGCTCATAAACGCCGGTCAGGCTGGCAGTCACTTCCTGCACACGTTTGTCGGCTTCACGCGCCACTTTGTCCACGCGGCGCAGAATGTCCAGCTTCTCTTCACGGCTCATGCTTTGCAGCGGATCAGCAGAGGTATACAGCGCCTGATGCTCCACGGCCCCCAGCGTTTTCACTTTACCGTCGCCACTGTCACGCACAATGGTACGCGCCGCGTGAGCACTTTGTTCAAGCGCCAGCAGGCTTATCTGATCCGCGTAAGCAAATCCGGTTTTTTCACCGCTGACCGCACGTACACCGACGCCCTGATCGATGTTGTAAGAACCATCTTTAATGATGCGGTCTTCTAAAACCCAGGATTCGTGATAGCTCGACTGAAAATAGAGATCGCCGTAATCAAGACGGCGTTCGGCCAGTTGGCCCAGAATAGCGAACAGATCCTGATGTTTCAGGCCATTCGCTGCTAGCAATTGTTCACTTACCAGGTTCAGACTCATCGTTTTGCTACTCGTTAGTTACTGCGGTAGAAGTTCTATTTACTGAGATTGGGGCAATTACTCGCCCCCGTCAAATCATTGCGGGCTTTCTTTACGCGCCTGGCGCAGGACTTCGTTAATCTGCGGTTTGTCTACCGGACCCGTGATGCGGTAGCGCAGAATCGACACTTTGCTCCACAACGGCCCCAGCACTTTACTGGCGGCAAACACTGCCGCGCCGACGATCGGGTTAACCGCAAACGCAGCCGCCACGCCCACTGTCGCGGAGATCTCCGGCGCCACAACCGCCTCCAGATTGAGCTCCCGACGCACCAGATTTACCGACCCCTTCATGGCGATATCGGCCTCCAGACCATCCACCAGCGTGTCGTCTGTATTCAGGACGCCGTCTTTAATCCACGCCGTGCTGCGAATGGAATCGAAATAAAAACCTTCGTTAAAGGTATCACTGAAATCAAAACGCAGCTTACGTAACAGGGCATCAAAGCTCAGCAAACGCAGTAATTGACCGGCATGACCGGTGCTCAGCTCCGTAATCTCACCTTTGCCAAGATGCACTTTTAAAATACCGTTAAGCGAGGATTCTTCAGGCTGCCACGGCGGGTTCCGCCAGTGCAGATCGTAATCCACATTAAACGACGCATTACGGATCGGCGTTGAGAAACCAAAGAATCCCACAGCAGCGTCAATCTTGTTACCGCGCAATTTACCTTTGAACGATGTGCGTTCACGGCCAGGGACATTTACCCACTCGCCGTCTACCGTCAGTCGGGCAAAACCGGTATCCAGCAACCCATTAGACAGCGTCAGCGTGTCGCCTTTGATGCCCACATCCCCGTCGATACGCCCGTATTTTTGTCCCCACATCCAGCACTCTTCACAACGCAGCTGTACGTCCGGCCAGCCACGGAAACTCACTCTGTCATTCGACGAGAACGGTGAGGGTGATGGCGCGCTTTCGCTACTCTTCGCTACATTTGGGTTGTAATAGAGGTACTTAATATTTGCCAGCCATGGCGCGTTATTACGCATCGCCAGCGTGGCGTTGATCTCTCGCCCCTGTGCAGCAACCTGAGCGCCATTCGACGAGGGTTCTGAGACAATACTCAGGTTATTCCACTGCTGCCCGCCAAGAGACAGAGAAGGCGTACGCAGCGTAATACGCTGAGGGAAATTTGCATTGGCGCCGACATTATCTGCCGCACCTTTCTGGAACAACGCTAACCATTCTGCACCATCCATGGCCGGCAGGTTGAGTTCAACACCTTCTTTCTCCGGCAATTGCGGCGTTGTGTGGCTATCGGTTGTCCAGATAGCACGGTCCAGCGTCAATTTGTGATTCAGCAGCCAGCGGGTATTAAAATGGTTTTTATTGCCTGCGCTGCCTGTCAGGTCGAAACTCTGCAAGTTACCCGTTGCTTTAATATTCACAGGCAACGGTTCACCGGGTTGTTTATTTAACGGCGCGGGTAAGTGACTACTTACATTTCGTAGATCGCCCGTCATGTCGATGTTGTACGTCGCACCTGCGTGATACGGGAGATCGATCCCCACTTTGCCGTTCCACGCCATGCTGCCGTTTAACGCACCATTGACTTGCTCTGGCAGCACGCCCATGCGGGTTGGCTGCCAGTTGCCCTTGAGATTGACCGCGACCTGATAAGCTTTCGCGCCTTCGTTGGTAGAGAAATCCACATTCAGCGGCTGATTAAACCAGCTCGCCGTCAGCGGCTCGCTCTTGAGATTGCCATTCACAAAACTAAATTTGCCGGTCAGATTTTTCAGCGTGCTGTCGAGCGGTTGAATGAACAAGCTGTTGTTGTTCAATGAAACATCGCCCTTCGCCGTCACCTGCTCACCATCCAGCGGGATGTCGAGATGTAAGCGAGCATTCACATCACCGTCAATCTGGAGTTGTTCCAGCGTCGCGCCAAGAGAATCCTTCAGTGGTGTTTCGTCGAAATAGGGACCGACCGCTTTACCTGGCCCCTTGATATCCGCATCAATCAGCAGTTTTTCTTTGCTGTAGTCAGGGATATTCGCCGTCAAATTGCTGGCCCTGACGCCGCCCAGATTGACGCCATCGGTCTTCATCCACAGGCCATCGTTCAGGAAGTTGAGCTCAATATTGAGATCTGTCAGCGCGGGCCAGTCCGGCTGAAACGCAAATTTCGCATTACGCAGCGGCACCAGAACCTGGAACTGACCTTCATTATGTTTATACGGGAACAGACGTGGATTACCGCCATAGACCAGCGTGGCATTATCCGCCTGGCCCCCCTGAATCGCGCCACTGAGATAATCGACCAGCGCGGTGCCCATCAGGTTTTCCGGGAAGTAGCGCCAGGCCTGAGAACCGTCGTCCGTGCTGATGCCCGCCAGAATGCCTAGCCAGGGTTCATCGCCCGCAAGCTGCAGATAACGGAAACCGCCGCGCGCATGGACAGCTTTTGCCTTAACGTCAATATTTCGCCCGTCTAACTGAAAACCCTTATCGTTCTTCAGCCAGTTCAACGTCGCTACGCCGCGTTCAATTTCCAATGGCGCGCGGAAGACGGTTTCATACGGCATTTTGGCCTGTTGCATCGAGGCCGTCAGCGCACCATTTTCAACGCTCCCCGACAGCGTGCCGGAGAAATTCTCCGCACCGGGTAACAGTTTCCATTGTTTCCAGGCCAGATCATTCCATGAGGCCTGAAAGCGGGTTTTTTCAGTCGCCTGCAGGGGAATATCCAGCGCCAGGATGTCAATCTTTCCGCTCGGCTGTGTGGCTTGCCAGATGTCACCCAGCGCAGGGGAGAGTTTTGTGACGACAGGGCGCAATCCGTCCATATCGGACAGTTCAAGGTTACTGGCGCGAATACGTAATTCATCACTACGTTTATTGTTCTGCCCGCCCACTTCCTGTTCCGGAACCCAGGCTAAGGTCAGCGCCCCACGCGGCCAGGGCTTGTTATCCAGCGTTATGCTGGTATTCGGAATATAAAATTGCCAACCCGGTTGTGCGCGACTGATATGCGCGGTCAGATTGTCGACGGAAAGGGAGTGTGCATTATTGTCGCCCTTCCAGCTCGCCCCCCCCTGTTTAAGCCAGATATCGCCGCCGGAGACTTCGCCTTTGCTAAGCGTCATCCAACCTTCCAGGCTAAAACGTGCCGTCTGTAACGCCACATTGTCCTGCATCCATTTACCCAGCCACGGCTTCACGTCGATGTCATCAGCCTGTAGCCAGACCCGGCCATTGTTCAGTAGCCCTTCATCGTCTCGCAGATCCATACGAACCTGCATTACGCCATGCTGTCCGGTGAGGCTGGAGAGGCTAACCTGCCCTTCAGCGCGGTGTCTGTCTTTGCCGTTTAGCCAGGTAAGTTGCGGGATCGCGAGTTCAGCGCGCTGGCCTGAAAGGGTAAGAAAACTGATTTGGCTGTCGCGCAGATCGAAGTGATCAAACTGACGCAGGAAGAGATCGCTAATGCGGTTGGTTTCAAACCCGTCACTGCTCTCGTTGCGCTGGATCGGCGTATTGGTGCGGATATTCAACTGCCAGAAGGTCAGGTCGCGAAACTGCCAGCGCATGTTCAGCAGACTTTGCCAGACATCCAGCGCCAGCGTGACGCGCTTTACGGAGAGTTCACCGCCATCTTTCAGGCTGGCGTGAATATCCTTCGCCTCGAGTGTGGGGCCGAAATTTTGCCAGCTGGCGTTCAGTTGGCTGGCAGAGACAGGGATCCCCGTCGCCGACTCAATCCGGGAAAGAATCGTTGGTCGCCAGCTGTCCAGATGGGGTAACGCAAGGCGCAGTCCACTGACCAGCAGCGCTGCGACGACAACGAGCGCGGCTCCAGTGAGCAATAAAATCCCCGGCAATCGCCTCACGCGTCTCTCCTTGTCTACCTAAAAATATGACTCACAAACCCACTTCTCCGGATGGCGGCGTGAACGCCTTATCCGGCCTACGCCTGGTTTGTAGGCCCGATAAGCGCAGCGCCATCGGGCACAGTCGTTTTACATCATTACTACGTCAAACTGCTCCTGGTTATAGAGCGGTTCAATTTGCACTTTGACCTGCTTGCCGACGAAGATTTCCACTTCTGCCAACGCATGCGACTCCTCGCCTTTCAACGTCTCCGCAACGGAAGGAGAAGCATAGACCAGGAAACGATCTGAGTCGTAAGCATGATGAACGCGGACAATTTCACGCATGATCTCATAGCAGACGGTTTCGACCGTTTTCACCGTACCGCGCCCGTGGCAAGTCGGACACTCATTGCATAGCACATGTTCCACACTTTCGCGCGTACGCTTGCGTGTCATCTCCACCAGCCCCAGCTGCGAAAAGCCGTTGATGCTGGTCTTCACGCGATCTTTGCTGAGCGCCTGTTCCAGTGAATGCAGCACGCGGCGTCGGTGATCTTCATTATTCATGTCGATAAAATCGATAATGATAATCCCGCCCAGATTGCGCAATCTCAGCTGTCGGGCAATGGCCTGGGTCGCTTCAATGTTGGTATTGAAGATGGTGTCATCGAGGTTTCGATGCCCCACAAACGCGCCAGTATTAATATCAACAGTGGTCATGGCTTCAGTCTGATCGATAATCAGATAGCCGCCAGATTTCAGCTCAACTTTACGCTCCAGTGCCCGCTGGATCTCATTTTCGACATCAAAGAGATCAAAAATGGGCTGACGTCCGCTGTAGTGCTCCAGCTTACTGGTCATTTCTGGAATATATTCTGCGGTGAACTCCAGCAGCGCCTCGTAAGTCAGGCGGGAATCCACGCGGATCCGGTCGAGTTGCGCGTCGGCAAAATCGCGTAAAACACGTTGTGCCAGCGCCAGTTCGCCATACATCTGATAGCGGGTTTGCGGGCGCTTTTTGCGCTCCATGACTTTGGTCCAGACGCGTTTGAGATAGGCGGCATCTGATGCCAGATCCTCTTCGCATACCCCTTCCGCCGCCGTACGAATGATAAATCCGCCCTGCTCGTCGCAATAATCAGCGACCACATTTTTCAGGCGTTCACGTTCGGCTTCGCTTTCAATACGTTGAGAAACACCAACGTGTGATGCGCCAGGCATAAAGACGAGATAGCGGGAAGGCAGCGTAATGTCCGTGGTCAGGCGGGCGCCTTTTGTGCCGAGCGGATCTTTCACCACCTGCACCATCAGATCCTGTCCCTGACGCACTAACTCAGAGATGTCACGCACGGTGAAGTTTTTTTGTTCCTCACCGGCCACGCACTCGGTGTGCGGCATAATGTCTGAAGCGTGAAGAAATGCGGCTTTATCCAGTCCAATATCTACAAAAGCCGCCTGCATACCCGGAAGTACACGACTCACACGACCTTTGTAGATATTGCCTACGATTCCGCGTCGCGCTTCACGTTCAATATGAATTTCCTGAAGAATACCGCCATCAATGTACGCTACTCGTGTTTCCGATGGCGTTACGTTTACCAACAATTCAGCCGTCATGTGTATCCCTTTTCTCACGCAGTGAGTTAAAATTACTCAGCAACTCATACGTTTCAACCAGCGGTAAGCCGACCACGGCGTGATAGCTGCCATTTATCTTCCTGACAAAACAGCCACCCAGCCCCTGAATACCGTATGCACCTGCTTTATCCATCGGTTCACCGCTGGCGACATAGCCTGCGATGTCCTCGTCGGTCAGTGCTCTGAAAGTCACCTCTGTCACCACCAGACAGTCCAGCACGTACTGGCTGTCAGCCAGCGCAACGGCGGTCATCACCTGGTGCGTTTGTCCGGACATTTTGCGCAACATCTGCGCCGCGTGCGCAGCATCACGCGGTTTTTCCAGCACTTCACCACCCAGGATAACGATGGTATCTGCGCCCAGCACCGGTAAATCACGCGGCGTTTGCGCCACACCCGCTTGCGCCTTTTCTCGTGCCAGACGAGAGACATACTGTTGAGCGCTTTCTCCTTCGCCGCGTTTTTCTTCAACACCGGTAAGGATACGTTCAAAAGAGACGCCAAGCTGTGTTAACAGCTCCTGACGACGCGGAGAACCGGAAGCTAAATACAGAGACGTCATAAAAACCTTTATTGCACCGCGAACTGCTGACGCACTTTACGCATCAGCAAGAATAACCATGGCCAGAGCACACCATTGACTACACTACTCCAGAATACTTCAGGTCTGAAAGAGACGTTGATCACTAAAAACTCGGACCAGAACACAATAATATCGACGACCAGAGAAAGTAGCATTACCACCAGCGCCTGTTGCCAGAGCGCCAGGTTTCTGAATAGCTGAAATTTTAGTGCGACCAAATAGGCAATGATGCTCATGGACAACGCCCGCACGCCAAGCGTTGAGCCGCTTATCAAATCCAGTATGGCACCCATCACAAACCCCGTACCGACATTTACGCGGTGCGGTAGCGCAAGCGTCCAGTACAACAAGATGAGCAGCACCCAGTTTGGCCGGAAGACGATAATGTCGTCCGGCCAGGGCATGACTTGCAGCAAAAGTGCGATCAGAAACGAGAGCCAGATAACCCAGCGTCCCTGGCTACGATAACTTGCCACTATTGCCCTCCCGGCGCGCGGGGCGGTGGCGTTGTCGCATCCGCTGGCGGTGGGGTTATCCCTGTCGCAGGAGCTGGAACGGGCGCAGGCGGCCCCATCGCGTCTGGCGCAGGAAGAACTTGCGGCATCATCTGCATCAGGCGTTCATTTGCTACACGGTGCACTTCTTCCGGCGTCATCGGGTTCGCACCGTTACGGTCAGCGCCCCACAGCAACAACAGGTAACGCAGGCGCTGTAAACCTGCCGTCGGACGGGCCTGAATTACGGTGTAAGCACGCTGAGTATCCAGCTTAACGGAAGAGACCACGGCAACCGGATACCCTTCCGGGAACCGACCGCCCAGACCGGATGTCACCAGCACATCACCAACGCGAATATCGGTATTGGCCGGTAAATGCTCAAGCTGCAAATCATCCGTGCAACCATTGCCCGCAGCGATAACGCGAATATCGTTACGCAGAACCTGAATCGGCAACGCGTGCGTCGCGTCGCAAATCAGCAGCACACGGCTGGTCAGTTTTGCAACTGCAACAACCTGACCGACCACGCCCTTGTCACTGATGACCGGCTGGCCTTCATAAACGCCGTTAACGCTGCCTTTGTCGATCACCACCTGATCGCTGTAAGGGTCGTTCACCGTTGAGATGACCTGAGTCACCATCTTTTGCTCATCCTGACGCAACGGCGATCCCAGCAGCTCGCGCAAACGCGCGTTCTCCTGTTTATATTGCCCCAGCATCAGTATTTCGCTGTTTTTCAGCAGCAATTCCTGGCGCAAGGCCCGGTTTTCAAGTTCGAGTTGGTCACGCGACGCCAGCGTTTGCGACACGCCGTCGAGCAATTCCCGGGGACCATTTGAAATAAAGTAGAAAGGACTGACGGCGGTATCCATGTACGTTCGAATTTGACTGAACGTACCCAGGCGGCTGTCGGCAATAATCACGCCGAGCGCAACCAGCACCGCCAGAATGAGGCGAATCTGTAGCGACGGACCACGGCTAAAAATGGGCTTCATAGGCTATGCGTATTCTCGTGTCAGAGCGGAAGGGCAGTCCACGGACTGCCCTGCCTGCACTCGACTACTCTTCGCTAAACAGGTCGCCGCCGTGCATGTCGATCATTTCCAGCGCCTTGCCGCCGCCGCGCGCCACACAGGTCAGCGGATCTTCAGCAACAACGACTGGGATACCGGTCTCTTCCATTAACAGACGGTCAAGGTTACGCAGCAATGCGCCACCGCCGGTCAGAACCATACCACGCTCGGAGATATCGGACGCCAGCTCTGGCGGGCACTGTTCCAGTGCAACCATCACCGCGCTCACGATACCGGTCAGCGGTTCCTGCAGCGCTTCCAGAATCTCGTTTGAGTTCAGGGTAAAGCCACGCGGAACGCCTTCAGCCAGGTTACGACCGCGAACTTCGATTTCGCGCACTTCGTCGCCCGGATAGGCAGAGCCGATCTCATGTTTAATACGCTCTGCGGTGGCTTCACCGATCAGAGAGCCGTAATTGCGACGCACGTAGTTGATGATCGCTTCGTCGAAACGGTCACCACCAATACGTACGGAAGAAGAGTAAACCACACCGTTCAGGGAGATAACCGCAACTTCAGTGGTACCGCCACCGATATCAACAACCATAGAACCGGTTGCTTCGGAAACCGGCAGACCAGCACCAATGGCCGCCGCCATCGGTTCTTCAATCAGGAACACTTCACGAGCGCCTGCACCCTGAGCGGATTCACGAATCGCACGACGTTCAACCTGCGTCGCGCCAACCGGAACACACACCAGTACGCGAGGGCTTGGACGCATAAAGCTGTTGCTGTGCACTTGCTTGATAAAGTGCTGGAGCATTTTTTCAGTCACGAAGAAGTCAGCGATAACGCCGTCTTTCATTGGGCGAATCGCAGCGATATTGCCCGGCGTACGCCCCAGCATCTGCTTCGCATCATGACCTACTGCAGCCACGCTTTTTGGTGAGCCGGCACGATCCTGACGAATGGCCACAACGGAAGGCTCATTCAATACGATGCCTTGTCCTTTTACATAAATCAGGGTATTCGCGGTACCCAGGTCAATGGACAGGTCATTGGAAAACATGCCACGAAATTTTTTCAACATACTAAGGGATAATCCTGAAAGCTGGGGCGGAAAACAAAATCCGCTTACTTTACCAACCACACGCAGCAGCGACAAGGCGCAAAAATCATCTGCTACGGTGAAAATTAGTGCAGTTCGTTTCCTTTGTTACAAATCTCTGCCTGAGTCCCTCAGGGCTGAGTACATCAGCAGCCATCCTCGCCCGCATTTGCAACCTGTCAAAGGTCATTCACCTGCATATTTGCTGCAACAATCTGGCGAGCAGACAAGCACACCCCCATGAGGCACAGCGCGCGTTATTCTACGTGAAAACAAATTAAACGGCAGGTTAAACCGAGTATCTTTGCGAATATTTTTTCACGTTTGTGTCAAGTGGCTGTGATGAGGCAAAAAAATCGCCCTGTCCACCCGCCACTCCGCGCTCGGTCAGTGTGCGCCACTCGCTACGCGATCGAACGCCCGTGGCGTAAACCTGCGTATGGGTGCCCGTGCAAGCCTCCACCAGACTTTGAACCAACAGTTGGTTCTCTGTTCGCTTCTCAATGTTTCTTACCAGGCTGGGATGCAGCTTGAGTAATTCGACATTGAGCTCTTTAATCCAACTGGTGCTTACCAGCGTCAAACCAGCCTGCGTAACCGCCACCCTAACGCCAAGCGCGTTCACCAGACGAATAACCGGCTGTAACCGGCTGATGTGTTGACACACATCAGCCTCTGCAAGTTCAATAATTATGCGTTTGCGATACGATTTTTCACATTGCATCAAGGTATCACGCAACCAGCGCTGAAAACGGGGACGAATTAACGACTCCACGGTCACCTGCATGGCCAGGGATTCTTGCGGCCAGTACCCTAATAATGGGATCAGGCGGCCGATCTGTAGGCGGTCGTACTCTTCCGACAAGCCAAACTGCAGCACCATCGGCATGTATTCCGCGGCAATCACCTCTTCTTCGCCATCAAAAATGCGGCACATCAGCTCCCGATGGTGTACACGGCCTTCGCGCGTCACCGCCGGTTTTTGATAAATTCGCGGCCCGCCGCGAGTCAGCATCTGCTCAATGAGTGTCCGCCAGCGCACGTTGCCACGGCCTTTTTCCGGCAGGGAATCGTCATAAACCGCCCAGCTGTTCCCTCCCTGCAATACCGCATTGCGGGTGGCGGCTTCAGCATGTTCCATCAC
Organism: Citrobacter sp. R56; assembly: GCF_016811995.1. GTDB lineage: Bacteria > Pseudomonadota > Gammaproteobacteria > Enterobacterales > Enterobacteriaceae > Citrobacter_D > Citrobacter_D enshiensis. The sequence goes on along the minus strand of NZ_CP069159.1, from coordinate 421,738 downwards.
TTGTTCCGTTGACTGCCCGCTGCGCCAGGCGCAAATACCGATATGCATCATATCGTCCCGATCGAGCATTTTATTCACCGGCAACGCATCGACCGCTTTTAGCAGTTGCCCGGCAATGCTTTCAGATTCTTTCAGTGTGCGGTGCGGTAATAAAACGGCGAAGTCGCTGCGGTGATAGCGCGCCAGTAGCGACCCCGGGTAGCGCATGATGAATGTCGAGAGCAGATTAATAAGCATGAACAGTTGCTCTTCAGCAAGGTTACGCCCCCCACTGTCGCGCAGAAGATTAAAGTCAGGCAGACGGATCATCATCACCACGCCATGCGCGCCAACCTTCTCCTGGTCTTCCAGCAACGTCGCCAGTTGGTTATCAAAAAACAGGCGGTTGCCCAACCCTGTTTTTATATCCTGCGCTGCGTAGGAGCGGATCAGCGTGTCCAGCCGACTGCGTTGTTCGCGGGCATTCTGAATTTCAGAGAGCAGCATGTCGAGCGCGCTACTGGTTCGCGCTGGCCACTCATACACTGAACCACGCACGTTTGGCCCACGCTCGCCGTTTAAAATGCGCGTCGAGCGCACCTCCAGCAGTTCCTGGCCGAAAAGCTGACGCTGCAGCCAACGCACCGCCAGAAACAGCATCAGAATAATGAATCCAATCGCCAGCGTCAGCGGTGCGGTGGTCATCAACGAATGGAAATAATTGCCCATCGGATCCTGGTACACCAGATGCAATGACATTCCTGGTTGCTTCATCAAAGGCACCGTCAGCTCGCGATAAAGATTGTTGGTGCCTGCCGGACGATAACTGCTGTGACGTGAATAGCTGTAAACCTGCCGGGTTCCCTGCAGAAGATCGGCGCGTACAATATCGGCCGACATCATCAGTTCGTTAACCTGGGGCGTCAATGTGACGAAATCGCTGGAGACGAGACGGGTATCGATCGCCGTGGCAACCGCCTGAACGCGGCTGGCGTACTTGTTCTGAATGGCGTTGTAGAAACTCAGCGAGCAGCCAATGAGCGTCACGAAGATCGTTAGCCCAGTGAGCAACGTAACAAAAGCTGAAAATTTCGTCGTTAATCGCATCCTTGTGTTAACTCCGATAGTTATAAAACTGCATAAGAGTGATAAAGCGACGCGAAAACGCAAAACTAAATACGAAATCCGCTCTGTTGCGCAAAGTGTGCGGGCATACTACCAAATCAGGTATATCTGGCAATTTATTGCGCTGAATCGACATCACGTTTTAATTAGCGAGTATAGTCTTCGTAGATAATTTTCCAATCCACGATGCCCACTGGATTTCGGGTTGCCGCTTGAAAAACGACGGGCACATGCAAATTGAGGACAGGTTATGCAGGCTTTGATCTTAGAACAGCAGGACGGTAAAACCCTCGCTTCCGTTCAGACCATCGAGGAAAGTCAGCTGCCGGAAGGTGATGTGACGGTAGACATACACTGGTCGAGCCTGAACTACAAAGACGCTCTCGCTATCACGGGCACAGGTAAAATTATCCGTCATTTTCCGATGATTCCTGGAATTGATTTCGCAGGTACGGTTTGCGCAAGCGACGATCCCCGTTTCCATGCTGGGCAAGAGGTGCTACTGACCGGCTGGGGAGTCGGTGAAAACCACTGGGGCGGTCTGGCAGAACGCGCACGGGTGAAAGGCGACTGGCTGGTTGCCCTTCCACAAGGGCTGGATGGCCGTAAAGCGATGGTCATCGGCACCGCCGGATTTACGGCAATGCTGTGCGTAATGGCGCTGGAAGATGCGGGCATTCGTCCTGAAGACGGTGAGATTGTGGTCACTGGCGCCAGCGGTGGAGTGGGCAGTACCGCCGTTGCGCTACTGCATAAGCTGGGTTATCAGGTCGCGGCGGTGTCGGGCCGTGAAAGTACCCATGACTATCTGCGCAGCCTTGGCGCAAACCGCATTCTCGGCCGCGATGAATTTGCCGAATCTCGCCCGCTAGAGAAACAGCTCTGGGCTGGCGCAATTGATACTGTCGGCGACAAGGTGTTGGCAAAGGTGCTGGCGCAAATGAACTACGGCGGCTGTGTCGCCGCCTGCGGACTGGCGGGAGGGTTTACTCTGCCCACCACGGTGATGCCGTTTATCCTGCGCAATGTGCGTTTGCAGGGCGTGGATTCGGTCATGACCCCCGCAGCTCGCCGTGCGCAAGCATGGAAACGTCTGGCCAACGATCTGCCGGAATCCTTCTATACACAGGCAGCAACGGAAATTACCCTGGCTGACGCACCGAAGTTTGCGAATGCTATCATTAATAACCAGATCCAGGGCCGCACGCTGGTGAAGGTAAAATAAGGGCGCACGCATCAGAAATTTACACTTTATTAACTAAATTTCGCAGCACATTGACAGACTTCCTGCCATAGTAACTACGCGCCACCCGTGAGCCATGGCGCGTATACCGGGGTCTGTTATGAAAAAAATACGTCCATTTACAGAAGCCGATGTCACTGCCGAATCGGCTTTTTTTATGCAACGCCGCCAGGTCCTCAAAGCGTTAGGGATCAGCGCTGCGGCCCTGTCACTACCCGCCACTGCCCATGCCGATCTCCTGGATTGGTTTAAAGGCAACGATCGCCCGCCAGCACCCGCCGGTAAGCCGCTGAAGTTCAGTAAGCCTTCGGCCTGGCAAAACGATCTGCCGTTAACGCCAGCCGATAAAGTCTCCGGCTATAACAACTTCTACGAATTTGGCCTGGATAAAGCAGACCCGGCGGCCAATGCGGGCAGTTTGAAAACCGATCCCTGGATCCTGAAGATCAGCGGTGAGGTGGCGAAACCCTTAACGCTGGATCATGATGCGCTAACCACGCGTTTTCCGCTTGAAGAGCGCATTTACCGCATGCGTTGCGTTGAAGCGTGGTCCATGGTCGTCCCCTGGATTGGTTTTCCTCTGCATAAATTGCTGGCGCTGGTTGAACCCACCAGCAACGCCAAATATGTCGCATTCGAAACCCTCTACGCGCCCGACCAAATGCCGGGGCAAAAAGATCGTTTTATTGGCGGAGGGCTGAAATATCCCTACGTTGAGGGGCTGCGCCTGGATGAAGCGATGCACCCGCTCACGCTGCTCACCGTCGGGGTATATGGCAAAGCGCTCCCTCCGCAAAACGGTGCTCCTATCCGTTTAACCGTACCGTGGAAGTATGGTTTTAAAGGGATTAAGTCGATTGTAAGTATCAAGTTGACCCGTGAGCGCCCTCCTACCACCTGGAATCTGGCCGCCCCTAACGAGTACGGTTTTTATGCGAATGTGAATCCACAGGTCGATCACCCTCGCTGGTCGCAAGCGACAGAACGTTTTATCGGTTCAGGCGGTATTCTTGATGTGCAACGCCAACCTACACTTCTGTTCAACGGTTATGCCGATGACGTTGCCGCTCTCTATCGCGGTTTGAATTTGCGGGAGAATTTCTAAGTGCGATTGTCAGTAAAACAGATAATCTGGCTGAAAGTGCTTTTACATCTCGCCGGTTTATTACCGTTTTTGTGGCTCGTTTGGGCAGTGAACAACGGGGGATTAAGCGCTGACCCCGTCAAAGATATTCAACATTTTACCGGTAGGACTGCACTGAAATTCCTGCTGGCGACCTTGCTCGTCACCCCTCTGGCGCGCTACGCTAAACAGCCATTATTGATACGCATCCGTCGCTTATTAGGGCTATGGTGTTTCGCCTGGGCGACGCTGCATTTGACCAGCTATGCGACGCTGGAGTTAGGTATTAATAATCTTGCGCTGTTCGGTCGCGAGTTGATTACGCGCCCCTATTTGGTGCTGGGGATTATCAGTTGGACTATATTGTTGGCCCTCACATTAACGTCCACGCAGGCTGCACAACGAAAACTGGGTAAACGCTGGCAACTTTTGCACAACTTCGTCTATCTTGTGGCGATTCTTGCGCCCATTCATTACCTGTGGTCGGTAAAAATTATCTCCCCGCAACCGGTCATTTATGCGCTGCTTGCGTTCGCGCTTTTGGCATGGCGTTACAAGAAGTTCCGCCAGTGGTGGCGGTAGTTGCCGGATATGTGCGGCTTGTTGCAAAACACAGACTCTCTGATGGCGTTTACAGGTTAGCGGTTGATTATCTTCCCTGATAAGACCAGTATTTAGCTGCCAATTGCTACGAAATCGTTATAATGTGCGACTTTGGTTTCCCTGACAGGGTTTTTAAGCCGCTGAAAAGGTGACATTCGCGCATTGAAGGTATATTTTGTTTTTTGCCGGAGAATTGCAGAAGATCGCAGCACAATGTCCGACAAGTCTCATATCACAACGTGAGGCCAAATATACCGGCGTCCCGATCTGACTGGAGATTCACTTGATGCCAGCGTCGGGACACACGCTTTACAGACGGCAGTAAAACTGCCTGTCACAATCACACTAAACAAAGAGTACGGAACCCACTCATGGATATTCGTAAGATTAAAAAACTGATCGAGCTGGTTGAAGAATCAGGCATCTCCGAACTGGAAATTTCTGAAGGCGAAGAGTCTGTACGCATCAGCCGTGCAGCGCCAATGCAAAGTTTCCCAGTGATGCAACAAGCTTACGCTGCACCGATGATGCAGCAGCCAGCTCTGTCTAACGCTGTCGCCACAGCGACAACTCCAGCGATGGAAGCGCCTGCCGCAGCGGAAATCAGTGGTCACATCGTACGTTCCCCGATGGTTGGTACCTTCTACCGCACGCCGAGCCCGGATGCAAAAGCGTTCATCGAAATCGGTCAGAAAGTTAACGCGGGCGATACCCTGTGCATCGTTGAAGCCATGAAAATGATGAACCAGATCGAAGCCGATAAATCCGGCGTGGTGAAAGCGATTCTGGTCGAAAGTGGTCAGCCGGTAGAATTTGACGAGCCGCTGGTCGTCATCGAATAACGAGGCGAACATGCTGGATAAAATTGTTATCGCCAACCGCGGCGAGATCGCACTGCGTATTCTTCGTGCCTGTAAAGAACTGGGCATCAAGACTGTCGCTGTGCACTCAAGCGCGGATCGCGATTTAAAACACGTATTGTTGGCGGATGAGACGGTCTGTATTGGCCCGGCTCCGTCCGTAAAAAGCTATCTGAACATCCCGGCTATCATCAGCGCCGCTGAAATCACCGGCGCGGTGGCAATTCATCCGGGTTACGGCTTCCTCTCTGAGAACGCCAACTTTGCTGAGCAGGTTGAACGCTCTGGCTTTATCTTCATCGGCCCGAAAGCCGACACTATCCGCCTGATGGGCGACAAAGTGTCTGCAATCACCGCAATGAAAAAAGCCGGTGTCCCAACCGTACCAGGCTCTGACGGCCCTCTGACTGACGATATGGATGCTAACCGTGCACATGCTAAACGCATTGGCTACCCGGTTATCATCAAGGCGTCTGGCGGTGGCGGCGGTCGCGGTATGCGCGTTGTGCGTAGCGATGCTGAACTGGCGCAGTCCATCTCCATGACCAAAGCTGAAGCGAAAGCCGCTTTCAGCAACGACATGGTTTACATGGAAAAATACCTGGAAAACCCACGCCACATCGAAATTCAGGTGCTGGCTGATGGTCAAGGTAACGCTATCTATCTGGCAGAACGTGACTGCTCCATGCAGCGTCGTCACCAGAAAGTGGTCGAAGAGGCTCCAGCACCGGGCATTACGCCGGAACTGCGTCGCTACATCGGTGAGCGCTGCTCTAAAGCGTGTGTCGATATCGGCTATCGCGGTGCGGGTACTTTCGAGTTCCTGTTCGAAAACGGCGAGTTCTACTTCATTGAAATGAACACCCGTATTCAGGTTGAACACCCGGTTACCGAAATGATCACCGGTGTTGACCTGATCAAAGAGCAGCTGCGTATTGCTGCCGGTCAGCCTTTGTCAATCAAACAGGACGAAGTTGTGGTTAAAGGCCATGCGGTAGAATGCCGTATCAACGCCGAAGACCCGAACACCTTCCTGCCAAGCCCGGGTAAAATCACGCGTTTCCACGCGCCGGGTGGCTTTGGTGTACGTTGGGAATCTCATATCTACGCCGGTTACACCGTACCGCCGTACTATGACTCAATGATCGGTAAACTTATCTGCTACGGCGAAAACCGTGACGTGGCGATTGCCCGCATGAAGAACGCCCTGCAGGAGCTGATCATCGACGGTATCAAAACCAACGTTGAACTGCAGATGCGTATCATGAGCGACGAGCACTTCCAGAATGGTGGAACCAACATCCACTATCTGGAGAAGAAACTCGGTCTGCAAGACAAGTAAGCATGCGCTAACTGAAAAAGGCCGGATTATCCGGCCTTTTTTATTTCTGGGGGGAGTTATGCCCCATCATGTACAATCCCCGCTTTCTTCATCCACAAGGGACAAAAAATGGACAACCGTTTTGTTCAGGCCCATAAAGAAGCGCGCTGGGCGCTGTGGCTGACCCTTTTATATCTGGCTGCTTGGTTAGTGGCTGCTTACTTACCTGATTCGGCGCTGGGCATTACCGGACTGCCGCACTGGTTTGAAATGGCCTGTCTGCTAACGCCGCTGGTCTTTATTTTACTCTGCTGGGCAATGGTGAAATTTATCTATCGCGATATTCCTCTGGAGGATGACGATGCAGCTTGAAGTCATTTTGCCGCTTGTTGCTTATCTTCTGGTGGTCTTTGGCCTCTCGGTCTACGCCATGAGAAAAAGAGCCACCGGCAGCTTCCTGAACGAGTATTTTCTCGGTAGTCGCTCGATGGGGGGGATTGTCCTGGCGATGACGCTGACCGCCACCTACATCAGCGCCAGTTCATTTATAGGCGGCCCCGGCGCCGCCTATAAATACGGGCTGGGTTGGGTGCTGCTGGCGATGATCCAGTTACCTGCAGTCTGGCTCTCGCTGGGCATTCTCGGTAAAAAATTTGCCATCCTGGCACGACGTTACAACGCCGTGACGCTTAACGATATGCTGTTTGCCCGTTACCAAAGCCGTCTTCTGGTGTGGCTGGCAAGTATCAGCTTACTGGTGGCCTTTGTGGGCGCAATGACCGTGCAATTTATTGGTGGCGCGCGTCTGCTGGAGACAGCGGCGGGGATCCCTTACGATACCGGCTTGCTGATTTTTGGTATCAGTATCGCGCTGTACACTGCATTTGGTGGTTTTCGCGCCAGCGTGCTCAACGACACCATGCAAGGCATGGTGATGCTGATTGGCACAATCGTCCTGCTGGTGGGCGTGGTGCATGCTGCAGGCGGTTTAAGCCACGCCGTAGAAACTTTGCAAACGATCGATCCGAAGCTGGTGTCACCACAGGGTGCGGACGATATTCTGTCGCCAGCCTTTATGACCTCGTTTTGGGTGCTGGTCTGTTTCGGCGTTATCGGCCTGCCGCATACGGCGGTGCGCTGCATCTCCTATAAAGACAGTAAAGCAGTGCACCGGGGAATCATTATCGGCACAATTGTGGTGGCGATCCTGATGTTCGGTATGCACCTGGCCGGTGCGTTGGGCCGTGCGGTCATCCCCGACCTGACGGTGCCCGATCTGGTTATCCCGACGCTGATGGTCAAAGTGTTGCCGCCCTTTGCCGCAGGGATCTTTCTGGCGGCCCCCATGGCGGCGATCATGTCGACGATCAACGCCCAGTTGCTGCAAAGTTCCGCTACGATCATTAAAGATCTCTATCTGAACATTCGCCCGGAACAGATGACCAATGAAACACGGCTCAAGCGGATGTCGGCGGTGATCACCCTTTTGCTCGGCGCGTTGCTGCTCCTTGCCGCGTGGAAACCGCCCGAGATGATCATCTGGCTGAATCTGCTGGCATTCGGCGGGCTGGAAGCGGTGTTCTTGTGGCCTCTGGTACTTGGCCTGTATTGGGAACGAGCGAATGCGGCAGGCGCATTGAGCGCCATGATCGTCGGTGGTGTGCTGTATGCCGTACTGGCCACCTTTAATGTTCAGTACATGGGCTTCCACCCTATTGTGCCCTCGTTGCTGCTAAGTTTGTTGGCTTTCCTGGTCGGGAACCGTTTTGGTTCACCCGCCCCACAAGCCTCCGTATTGATTACTGATAAATAAAGAGTTTTGCTATGCCTTGGATCCAACTGAAACTGAATACCACCGGTGCGAATGCTGAAGAGTTAAGCGATGCGCTGATGGAAGCGGGCGCCGTTTCTATCACCTTCCAGGATACGCACGATACGCCGGTGTTTGAACCGTTGCCGGGCGAAACCCGTCTTTGGGGCGATACGGATGTGACTGGCCTTTTCGACGCCGAAACCGACATGAAAGAGGTGGTGGCCATCCTTGAGAACCATCCTCTGCTGGGTGCGGGCTTCGTGCATAAAATCGAACAGCTTGAAGACAAAGACTGGGAGCGCGAATGGATGGATAACTTCCACCCGATGCGCTTTGGTGAACGTCTGTGGATTTGCCCAAGCTGGCGCGATGTTCCGGATGAAAACGCCGTTAACGTCATGCTGGACCCGGGTCTGGCGTTTGGTACCGGTACGCACCCTACCACCTCATTGTGCCTGCAATGGCTGGATGGACTTGATCTGAACGGTAAGACGGTTATCGACTTTGGCTGTGGCTCCGGCATTCTGGCTATTGCGGCCCTGAAACTGGGCGCAGCAAAAGCGATCGGTGTGGATATTGACCCACAGGCCATTCAGGCCAGCCGTGACAATGCCCAACGTAATGGCGTATCCGAGCGCCTGGAACTCTATTTGCCAAAAGACCAGCCAGAAGCCATGAAAGCCGATGTGGTCGTGGCAAACATCCTGGCAGGCCCTTTACGCGAACTGGCGCCGTTAATCAGCGTACTGCCCACTGAGGGCGGTTTACTGGGACTTTCTGGCATCCTCGCCAGTCAGGCAGACAGTGTTTGTGAAGCGTACGCCGATCTCTTTACCCTCGACCCCGTGGTAGAGAAAGAAGAATGGTGTCGTATTACCGGTCGTAAAAAGTAATACATTCGGCGTGGTTATTCGACCACGCCTCTTGTCCCGAGAGGTGGGCGGGATTGTCCTGTAATGAGGCCGCGATCACAGAGTCAGACGATAATTTGCTGATTAATTCAGCAGATTATCTTGTTTGCGCACTTCTCAATGAAGAAAAAATGAGAAGTTACGCAAAATTGCAGACGTATAAATTTCCCGCGTAAATTTATAACTCAATGATTTATATAATCTATTAATAATTACCGTCCGCTTTAACTGCGATTCTTTGATCCACCTCAGAGGATTGGTCAAAGTTTGGCCTTTCATCTCGGGCAAAAAATGCGTAATATACGCCGCCTTGCAGTCACAGTATGGTCATTTCTTAACTCATGCGCATCGGACAATACCAGCTTAGAAATCGCCTGATCGCAGCGCCCATGGCTGGCATTACTGACAGACCTTTTCGGACGCTGTGTTATGAGATGGGAGCAGGTTTAACAGTATCTGAGATGATGTCTTCTAACCCGCAAGTGTGGGAAAGCGACAAATCTCGTTTACGGATGGTGCACGTTGATGAGCCAGGAATTCGCACGGTGCAAATTGCCGGTAGCGACCCTGTTGAAATGGCTGATGCCGCACGTATTAACGTGGAAAGCGGCGCCCAAATTATTGATATCAATATGGGGTGTCCGGCTAAAAAAGTGAATCGCAAGCTTGCAGGTTCAGCCCTACTACAGTACCCGGATCTCGTGAAGTCGATACTCAACGAGGTCGTCAGTGCTGTGGACGTTCCTGTCACTCTCAAGATTCGCACCGGTTGGGCTCCGGAACACCGTAACTGCGTAGAGATTGCCCAACTGGCTGAAGACTGTGGCATTCAGGCTCTGACCATTCATGGACGCACCCGCGCCTGTTTGTTCAATGGAGATGCTGAGTACGACAGCATTCGGACAGTTAAGCAGAAAGTTTCCATTCCGATTATCGCGAATGGCGACATAACTGACCCGCATAAAGCCAGAGCTGTACTCGACTATACGGGGGCGGACGCCCTTATGATAGGCCGTGCAGCTCAGGGAAGACCCTGGATCTTTCGGGAAATCCAGCATTATCTGGACACTGGGGAGTTGCTACCCCCCCTGCCTCTGGCAGAGGTTAAGCGCTTACTTTGCGCGCACGTTCGGGAACTGCATGACTTTTATGGTCAGGCAAAAGGGTACCGAATTGCACGTAAACACGTCTCCTGGTATCTCCAGGAGCACGCTCCAAATGACCAGTTTCGGCGCACATTCAACGCCATTGAGGATGCCAGCGAACAGCTGGTGGCGTTGGAGGCATACTTCGAAAATTTTGCGTAAACAGAAATAAAGAGCTGACAGAACTATGTTCGAACAACGCGTAAATTCTGACGTACTGACCGTTTCTACCGTTAACTCTCAGGATCAGGTAACCCAAAAACCCCTGCGTGACTCGGTTAAACAGGCACTGAAGAACTATTTTGCTCAACTGAATGGTCAGGATGTGAATGACCTCTATGAGCTGGTACTGGCTGAAGTAGAACAGCCCCTGTTGGACATGGTGATGCAATACACCCGTGGTAACCAGACCCGCGCTGCCCTGATGATGGGCATCAACCGTGGTACGCTGCGTAAAAAATTGAAAAAGTACGGCATGAACTAATTTCGATTAGCTAATTGCTTGTTTAAAAAGGCGCTACTCGGCATGGGGAAGCGCCTTTTTTATTCGCATCACACAGGAGTTTAACCATGAATGCTGGATTTGCCCCCAACTACTATGGCGATGAATCTAAAAAAATAATCCATGGTGATGCGCTGACTGAACTGAAAAAACTGCCCTCCGGCAGCGTCGACCTGATCTTTGCCGATCCCCCTTACAACATCGGAAAAGACTTCGATGGCATGGTCGAATCATGGAACGAAGAGGTTTTTCTTACCTGGCTGTTCGAATGTATCGATGAGTGCCACCGGGTACTGAAGAAACAGGGCACGATGTATATCATGAACAGCACCGAAAACATGCCGCATATCGATCTTAAATGCAGAAAGCTGTTTGATATTAAAAGCCGTATCGTATGGTCATACGACAGCTCAGGTGTGCAGGCTAAAAATTTCTTTGGTTCGATGTATGAACCGATCCTGATGATGGTCAAAGACCCCAAAAGTTATACCTTCAATCGGGAAGATATTTTGGTTGAAGCCAAAACCGGCGCCAAAAGAGCGCTGATCGATTACAGGAAAAACCCGCCGCAACCCTACAATCAGCAAAAGGTGCCCGGAAATGTCTGGGACTTCCCACGGGTGCGTTTCTTGATGGATGAATACGAAAACCATCCAACGCAAAAACCCACGGCACTGTTAAAGCGGATCGTGCTGGCCTCCTCAAATCCGGGTGATACCGTATTGGATCCGTTTGCAGGGAGTTTCACCACCGGAGCCGTCGCGGTAGACGCGGGGCGAAAATTTATCGGTATCGAAGTCAATAATGAATACGTCAAAATGGGCCTGCGAAGACTGAGTATCAGTTCGCATTATTCGGAAAAAGACCTTGAAAAAGTGAAAAAGCGGAAGACGAAAAACTTGTCAAAAAAGAGCCGTAATACAGAAACGACGGGTGTGGATTCAACGAATTAAAAGCATTGTAAGTCTGCTTTTCCACTATCAAAATTCCTGTATATTCCCTGCACGTTTGGGCATGAATACACGGAGTTTGGCAATGATTCGCAAATATTGGTGGCTGGTTGTTTTTGCTGTTTCTGTTTTCCTGTTTGATGCGCTACTCATGCAATGGATCGAACTGATGACCACAGAATATGACAAGTGCCGTAATATGAACTCCGTCAACCCCCTCAAACTGGTCAATTGTACCGACCTCCAGTAAGGCCAGGGCATCCGACTCACTCATGTTCAATGAAGAGCATCAGCAAAAGGCGATTATGCCTCCTCAACGCGGTTGTCGCTCTGCATCAATTGCATCACGCAACCCTCCGGGCTTAGCATTCTCAGAACATTATCGACTAATACGGGCGCCTGGTTGTAGAGATCATAACTTGCCGGACTCATTAACCAGTTTTTTACTATTCCGCTAAAACTGCCGTGCAGAATAATTAATATGACATCTAAATCAAGGCTGATTGAAATCAAACTTTTCGCCATGCATTGTTGAAGTAGCTCACGCATTGTCTGATGGCTGAAGCCAATTTTATCTCGAATTTCCTGTTCTGATGTCATGCCGTTAAGGAATTCACATTTATGATATAAAATTTGCAATAACGCCTGCTGCCTTGGGTTTTCTGCAATATATTGTAAACCAGCAACTAATTTCTCACGCAGGTTCTTTAACGGATTATCCCCTGGGTAAGATGTCAATCTGTCCTGAATAAGATCGCGCAGTGCGGGTTGTTGCAACCACAACTCATTAAAAAGCTGATTTTTATTTTCAAAATGCCAATAGATAGCCCCACGGGTGACGTTCGCCGCATCCGCGATATCGTTTAAGGTGGTATTGCCTACACCGCGCAAGGCAAACTGCGTTATTGCCGTTTCAATCAAGTGTTGCCGGGTCTTGAGGGCATCAGCTTTCGTTTTTTTAACCATGATTCAGCGTGTCTGGGACAGAGTAAGTGGCGATAAAGAGATGATTAAGACAATCTCATAATATCTTTAATAGTGAAGGAATGTATCACTTACTTTTAATTAAGCACTAAATATTCAAAAAAAACAATAAATGAGGAACATATAAAAACGTTAAACATTCATAACATAAATATAAATTTCAAGATGTGTTAATAAACATCAAAGCTTTACCTCCCCAATCATTTAAAGAATGCAAAATGTTAATCTTTTTTTGTGTTTCCGTGCCGTTGGCATCGCAATGAAATAAGTATTGCTTACATCGCAAGCTAATAATTTGTAGGATAGCCAACTGTTATTTTATTTGTACACGTTAACGCCTTACCGTTACCCGGTAAATAACGAGCTTTTGGTTTTTTTAAGGAACAGTAATGACGAAATATGCCAGGTTTTCACTCCTGCCCTCATTCATCATCATCTCTGCTGCGTTACTTGCCGGTTGTAACGATCAAGGGGAAACACAGGTGAATCCCGCAGAACCACAAGTCTCCGTTCATGTGGTCGAATCCGCACCTCTCGCTATCACTACTGAGCTGCCTGGACGCACGGCCTCATTTCGAATTGCAGAAGTACGCCCTCAGGTAAGTGGAATTGTTCTCAAAAGGAATTTTACTGAAGGCAGCGATGTTGAAGCTGGTCAGTCGCTTTACCAGATCGATCCCGCGACGTATCAGGCCGATTACAACAGCGCCAAAGGTGAACTGGCAAAAAGTGAAGCTGCGGCCACTATCGCGCATTTAACCGTGAAACGTTATGTTCCGTTAGTAGGAACAAAATACATCAGCCAACAAGAGTACGATCAGGCCGTTGCTGATGCTCGTCAGGCCGATGCAGCGGTGGTTGCGGCAAAAGCAGCTGTTGAGAGCGCACACATCAACCTTGCTTACACCAAAGTGACATCGCCAATTAGCGGACGGATTGGTAAATCCAACGTAACCGAAGGCGCTCTGGTGACCAATGGTCAGTCAACCGCGCTGGCGACCGTGCAGCAGCTTGATCCTATTTATGTGGATGTGACGCAATCCAGCAACGACTTTATGCGCCTCAGACAGTCAGTCGAACAAGGAAGCCTGCACAAGGACAATACCCGCAGCGATGTTGAGCTTGTCATGGAGAATGGCCAGGCATATCCGCTGAAAGGCACCCTGCAATTCTCTGATGTGACGGTTGACGAAAGCACTGGCTCAATAACGCTCAGAGCCGTTTTTCCTAACCCTCAGTACACCCTGCTTCCCGGCATGTTTGTTCGCGCGCGTATTGATGAAGGGATCCAGCCCAATGCCATCCTCGTTCCGCAGCAAGGTGTCACTCGCACACCTCGCGGCGATGCCACCGTGATGATTGTCAACAAACACAGTCAGGCAGAAACCCGCACGGTTATCGCCACGCAGGCGATTGGCGATAAATGGCTCATCAGTGAAGGCTTGCAACCCGGTGACAAAGTCATTGTTAGCGGATTACAGAAAGTTCGCCAGGGTATCCATGTCAAAGCAACCACCGACGCCCCGACAGCCGATCCGGCGCAATAAGGTAACAGGACATGGCTAATTTTTTTATTAATCGCCCTATCTTTGCCTGGGTTCTGGCCATCATTCTGATGATGGCTGGTGCTCTGGCGATAATACAGCTACCTGTTGCGCAGTACCCCACTATTGCGCCGCCTGCCGTTGCGGTTACCGCAACTTACCCAGGCGCGGATGCGCAAACCGTGCAGGACACGGTGACTCAGGTTATCGAACAAAATATGAATGGCATCGATAACCTGATGTATATGTCTTCCACCAGCGACTCTGCCGGAAGCGTGACGATCACGCTGACATTCCAGTCCGGCACCGACCCTGATATTGCGCAAGTTCAGGTGCAGAATAAACTGCAATTGGCGATGCCTCTCCTGCCTCAGGAAGTACAACAGCAGGGCATCAGCGTCGAAAAATCCAGCAGCAGCTTTCTTCTTGTGGCGGGATTCGTTTCCGACAACAAGAGTCTGACGCAGGATGACATTTCCGACTATGTCGCGTCTAACGTCAAGGATGCCATCAGCCGTACATCAGGCGTGGGCGACGTGCAACTGTTTGGTGCGCAGTATGCCATGCGTATTTGGCTCGACAGCAACGCGCTGAATAAGTATCAACTCACGCCGCTGGACGTCATCAATCAGCTAAAAACACAGAATAACCAGATTGCTGCTGGCCAGTTAGGAGGAACCCCCTCCATTGCGGATCAACAGTTGAACGCCTCGATCATTGCTCAGACGCGGCTGAAAACACCGGAGGAGTTTGGTCACATCACGCTGAAAGTGAACCAGGATGGTTCGATGGTCCACCTCAAAGATGTGGCCCGTATTGAACTCGGCGGCGAAAACTACAATATGGTGACCAAAATTAATGGTCAGGCGGCGACAGGCCTGGGTATTAAGCTGGCAACCGGCGCCAATGCGCTGAATACGGCTGCGGCGATCAAATCAAAACTCGCCGAATTACAGCCTTTTTTCCCGCAAGGTTTAAAGGTCGTTTACCCGTATGACACCACCCCCTTTGTAAAAATCTCGATTCACGAAGTGGTGAAGACACTGTTTGAAGCCATTATCCTTGTCTTCCTGGTCATGTATCTGTTTTTACAAAACCTGCGCGCCACGTTAATTCCAACCATCGCTGTGCCGGTCGTTCTGTTGGGTACATTCGCCGTGCTGGCAGCCTTCGGATTTTCGATCAATACCCTGACGATGTTCGGGATGGTTCTCGCCATCGGCTTGCTGGTTGATGACGCCATCGTGGTGGTAGAAAACGTCGAACGCGTGATGGTGGAAGATAAGCTGCCGCCGAAAGAGGCAACGCAGAAATCCATGGAACAGATACAGGGGGCGCTGGTCGGCATTGCGATGGTGCTCTCTGCGGTGTTTGTCCCGATGGCTTTCTTCGGTGGATCGACAGGCGCAATTTATCGCCAGTTCTCGTTGACGATCGTGTCTGCAATGGCGCTTTCCGTGCTTGTCGCGCTCATTCTGACCCCTGCTCTTTGCGCCACGCTGCTCAAACCGGCATCTGGCGAACATCATGAAAAGAAAGGCGGCATCTTCGGCTGGTTTAACGCGCTATTTGATAAGAGCGTTGATCACTACAGCGGCAGCGTGAGCGGTATTCTACGCAAGACCGGACGTTATCTGTTGGTGTATGTCCTTATTGTCGGTGGGATGGCCATCCTGTTCCTTCGGCTGCCAACCTCCTTCCTCCCGGAGGAAGATCAGGGCGTTTTCATGACGATGGTGCAACTGCCGGCAGGCGCGACGCAGGATCGAACACAAAAAGTTCTCGATCAAATTCAGAATTATTATCTGAATGAGGAAAAAGCCAACGTTGAGTCCGTCTTCACCGTCAATGGGTTCAGTTTCAGCGGCCAGGGGCAAAACTCCGGTATTGTCTTTATCAGTCTCAAACCCTGGGAAGAGCGTTCAGGAGAGGAAAATGGCGTAGGCGCGATTGTGGCGCGTGCAACTCAATCCTTCAGCCAGATCAAAGACGGGCTTGTATTTCCGTTTAACCTCCCGGCCATTCTCGAATTAGGTACGGCAACGGGTTTTGACTTTGAGTTGATCGACCAGGCTAACCTCGGCCATACGGAACTCACCAATGCGCGAAATCAGCTGTTGGGAATGGTGAGAGAACATCCTGATTTACTGGTACGTGTGCGCCCTAACGGCCTGGAGGATACCCCACAATTTAAGCTGGAAATCGATCAGGAAAAAGCGCAAGCGCTGGGTGTAAGTCTGTCCGATATCAACCAGACGATCTCTACCGCTCTCGGTGGCACCTACGTGAATGACTTTATCGATCATGGCCGGGTGAAAAAAGTCTACGTACAGGCGGATGCGCCGTTTCGCATGCTGCCCAGCGACATCAATAATTTCTATGTGCGCAGCGCAAATGGCGAAATGGTGCCGTTCTCAACCTTCAGTTCAGCCCACTGGGTGTATGGCTCGCCGCGACTGGAACGCTACAATGGTATGCCGTCAATGGAACTGCTGGGTGAAGCAGCGCCTGGCAGAAGTACGGGCGAGGCTATGGTGCTGATGGAAAGTCTGGCAGCCAAACTCCCTGGCGGGATTGGCCACGACTGGACGGGCATGTCATTCCAGGAACGTCTCTCTGGCAACCAGGCACCCGCACTGTATGCGATCTCGTTAATCGTGGTCTTCCTCTGTCTTGCCGCACTGTATGAAAGCTGGTCCATTCCATTCTCGGTCATGTTGGTGGTCCCACTCGGTGTGGTCGGCGCGCTTCTGGCGGCATCGCTTCGCGGAATGAACAATGATGTGTACTTCCAGGTTGGTCTGCTAACGACGATCGGGCTTTCAGCCAAAAACGCCATTTTGATTGTCGAGTTTGCCAAGGATCTGATGGAAAAAGAGGGACGCGGATTGATTGAAGCAACGCTCGAAGCGTCGCGTATGCGTCTGCGTCCTATCCTGATGACATCCCTCGCCTTTATTCTGGGGGTTATGCCACTGGTTATCAGCCATGGTGCAGGCAGCGGTGCACAAAATGCGGTAGGCACAGGCGTGATGGGGGGGATGCTGACAGCGACATTGCTGGCTATCTTCTTCGTGCCCGTGTTCTTCGTCGTGGTTAAACGCCGCTTCAATCGACATCCCGATTAATTTGTAAAATAAAGACGCCTCCGGGCGTCTTTCTACAAAATAACCACCTCCTTATTTATTAAATAGATAGTCATTTATTTTTCTCTATTTCATCCCGATAACGCTCTCCCAACCGGTTTGTTTCTCCATTATTTTTACAATTCACACGAATTGAGATTATTCCCCATGCCAGCCGCTTTTTAAGTGGTGGTAAAATAACCACGAGTTCGCAGATGGCCTGGCATTTGTCTTTGCTGTATTTCGCGAAACGTTTATTTTTGAGGTAACACCATGAAAAGATTAATTTCAGTTGCATTGCTCACCGCATTGCTGGCGGGCTGTGCACATGATTCCCCTTGCGTACCCGTGTATGATGATCAGGGCCGTCTGGTTCATACCAATACCTGTATGAAGGGGACCACTCAGGATAACTGGGAAACTGCAGGGGCTATCGCCGTAGGGACTGCCGCCGTAGCCGGCATGACGATGGGGATCATCGCCCTGTCCAAATAAATGTTAAAAGCGCGGCATTGCCGCGCTTTTAACGTCAAAGAAAGAATCTTCATATAAGACAAAATGTTGGCCTCGTTTTAATCCCTGATTTTTAATTATTCGTTTTACTTACAGAGTGCAGCGATAAATTTAACAACCAAAACTTTTCGCAACTATCCTCATTTTTTCTACATCCTTACCCTGTCAATTTTCACCCCCGAAATCATTATTCAACACATCACCTGAAATTTAAATATTTTGCTCCAAAATGTGGCTTACGTTTCAATTTCGCACCATTTCAGGGCGCTGCATTTATTTTTTCCTGTCTACACTCAGACATATTGCGTTAGAGATTCGAACGCAAAACCTGGCACCACCTTTGCTTAAAAGAGTATGGCCAGAGCCACAGACAGGTAAAAGGCGTTTCCAGAACGTCTCTCAATAACAATAATTTCGCCACACAGGATGCATTATGAAAAAGATGATGATAGCCAGCTTTGCTGCAGCCGGCGTGCTGCTTGCGGTTGCAAATCAGGCACATGCCGGAGCCACGCTGGATGCAGTGAAGAAAAAAGGTTTCGTACAATGTGGTATCAGTGACGGCCTGCCTGGTTTTTCTTACGCTGACGCGAGCGGTAAATTTTCGGGCATTGATGTTGATGTTTGCCGTGGTGTCGCCGCCGCAGTATTTGGCGATGATACAAAAGTAAAATACACCCCGCTCACAGCAAAAGAACGTTTTACTGCATTACAGTCTGGCGAAGTTGATATGTTATCCCGCAATACCACCTGGACCTCTTCCCGCGATGCCGGCATGGGCATGTCTTTCACCGGTGTGACTTACTACGATGGCATCGGTTTTCTTACGCATAATAAAGCTGGCCTGAAGAGCGCCAAAGAGCTGGACGGAGCCACCGTTTGTATCCAGGCGGGAACCGATACCGAACTTAACGTGGCCGATTACTTCAAGGCCAATAACATGAAATACACACCGGTGACTTTCGACCGTTCTGACGAGTCAGCCAAAGCGCTGGAATCAGGCCGTTGCGATACATTAGCTTCCGATCAGTCTCAACTGTATGCCCTGAGGATCAAACTCAGCAATCCGGCTGAGTGGGTAGTGTTGCCGGAAGTCATTTCCAAAGAACCGCTGGGGCCTGTCGTGCGCCGTGGCGACGATGAGTGGTTCTCTGTCGTCCGCTGGACGCTCTTTGCCATGTTGAACGCTGAGGAAATGGGCGTGAACTCGAAGAACGTCGATGAAAAAGCCGCTAACCCGGCGACACCTGATATGGCGCATCTGCTGGGTAAAGAAGGGGATTACGGCAAGGATCTTAAGCTCGATAACAAATGGGCTTACAACGTCATTAAGCAAGTGGGGAACTATGCGGAGATCTTTGAACGCAACGTGGGATCGGAAAGCCCACTGAAGATCAAACGCGGTCAGAATAATCTCTGGAACAACGGCGGTATTCAGTATGCCCCTCCCGTACGCTAATCCGATGTGATGTAACGGGCGCCGCGACCAGGCGGCGCTCAGCCAAGAGTCATGGTTTCCGAGGTTTTCTTATGTTCCATCGCCGCTCCCCCGTAAAAGGAACGTTATCCTTTTCTAACCCTGCGGTACGCGCCTGGTTATTTCAAATACTCGCCGTCATCGTGGTTGTCAGCGTTGCTATCTATTTAATACATAACACCATTAATAACTTGAGCAACCGGGGCATTACCTCAGGGTTTGCCTTTCTCGATCGCAGTGCCGGATTCGGTATCGTCCAGCATCTGATCGATTACGAACAGGGTGATACCTATGGCCGCGTTTTTATCGTCGGATTGCTCAATACGCTCTTAGTTTCTGCATTATGCATTGTATTCGCGTCATTTCTCGGTTTCTTTCTGGGACTTGCTCGCCTGTCGGATAACTGGTTATTACGCAAACTCTCCACCCTCTACATCGAAACCTTCCGCAATATCCCGCCCCTGTTGCAGATCTTCTTTTGGTATTTTGCCGTACTGCGCAATCTTCCGGGACCGCGTCAGGCCGTCAGCGCACTGGATCTGGTCTTTCTGAGCAACCGGGGGCTCTATATCCCAGCCCCATTGATTGGAGAAGGTCTGTTCGCGTTTTGCCTTGCGTTCCTGTTTGCCGCAGCATTGTCCGTTGGGCTATTTCGCTTCAACAAAATGCACCAGATAAAAACAGGTCGGCTACGCAGAACCTGGCCGACGGCAATGGCATTGTTAGTCCTGTTCCCCGTGATGGCGCACTGGATTTTTGGCGCTGCGCTTCACTGGAACGTACCGGAATTGCGCGGGTTTAACTTCCGGGGGGGAATGGCTCTCATTCCCGAACTGGCGGCACTGACTCTGGCGTTATCTGTGTATACCTCCGCATTTATTGCAGAAATCATTCGGGCCGGTATTCAGGCGGTTCCTTATGGTCAACATGAGGCCGCACGTTCACTGGGTCTGCCAAATACGGTGACGCTACGCCAGGTCATTATTCCTCAGGCGCTGCGCGTAATCATTCCACCACTCACCAGCCAGTATCTGAACATTGTCAAAAACTCTTCGCTTGCCGCCGCCATTGGCTACCCGGATATGGTGTCGCTGTTTGCCGGGACGGTACTCAACCAGACGGGACAAGCCATTGAGACGATCGCCATTACCATGTCTGTGTACCTCATTATCAGTCTGTCTATTTCACTGCTGATGAACATTTATAACCGCCGCATCGCACTGATCGAGCGCTAAGGAATCATGATGACAAAAGCTCTGCTGTCTCATCCCCCGCGCCCCGCCAGTCACGGCGCAGACCGTGTAGTGTTGTGGGCCCGTAAGAATTTATTTTCCAGTTGGTCCAATAGTCTGCTGACGATTTTCTGCCTATGGCTCATGTGGGAGCTCATTCCCCCTCTACTGAATTGGGCATTCTTGCAGGCTAACTGGGTAGGTTCCACCCGGAGTGATTGCACAAAAGCAGGCGCTTGTTGGGTGTTTATCCATGAGCGCTTCGGCCAGTTTATGTATGGGCTCTATCCACACGAACAGCGTTGGCGTATCAATATTGCATTACTCACAGGCCTGCTCTCCATTGCTCCCATGTTCTGGAGGTCGATACCGCATCGCGGGCGCTATATTGCGGTTTGGGCAGTTATCTACCCTATCGTTGTTTGGTGGCTCCTGTATGGCGGCGTTTTGGGGCTCGATCGGGTAGAAACGCGGCAGTGGGGTGGGTTAACGCTGACCCTGATTATTGCCTCGGTGGGCATCGCGGGGGCACTCCCATTAGGAATTTTGCTGGCGCTCAGCCGCCGTTCTCATATGCCGGTCGTTCGCGTACTGTCCGTCATTTTTATTGAATTCTGGCGCGGCGTACCTTTGATTACCGTACTGTTTATGTCCTCAGTCATGCTACCGCTCTTCATGGCGGAAGGTACCAGCATCGACAAACTTATCCGGGCACTGGTAGGCGTAATTCTGTTCCAGTCCGCCTATGTCGCAGAAGTGGTGCGCGGTGGACTACAGGCGTTACCAAAAGGCCAGTATGAAGCCGCAGAGTCTCTGGCACTGGGTTACTGGAAAACCCAGGGGCTCGTCATTCTTCCGCAAGCGTTGAAGATGGTGATCCCAGGGCTTGTGAACACCATCATTGCCCTGTTTAAAGATACCAGCCTGGTGATCATCATCGGCCTGTTTGATCTGTTTAGCAGCGTACAGCAGGCCACCGTCGATCCCGCCTGGCTGGGCATGTCGACCGAAGGGTATGTTTTTGCTGCCCTCATTTACTGGGTTTTCTGTTTCAGCATGTCTCGCTATAGCCAGCATCTGGAGAAGCGTTTTAACACCGGGCGTACACCGCACTGAGGAATCTATGAGCCAATTATTAATCCAACCTGCCGACGCGATGATTACGCTGGAAAACGTCAACAAATGGTTCGGGCAATTTCATGTCCTGAAAAATATCAATTTGAACGTAAGACAAGGCGAGCGAATTGTCCTTTGCGGACCATCCGGCTCCGGTAAGTCAACCACCATCCGCTGTATTAACCATCTGGAGGAGCATCAGCAAGGACGTATCATCGTCGATGGAATTGAACTCAATGACGACATCCGCAATATCGAGCGTGTCAGGCAGGAAGTTGGGATGGTGTTCCAGCACTTCAATTTGTTTCCTCACCTGACGGTTTTGCAAAATTGCACACTTGCGCCGATTTGGGTTCATAAAATGCCAAAGAAAGAGGCTGAAGCGCTGGCGATGCATTATCTGGAGCGAGTACGGATCGCTGAACATGCGCAGAAATTCCCAGGACAAATATCGGGTGGCCAACAACAACGCGTGGCGATTGCGCGCTCACTGTGCATGAAACCGAAAATTATGCTTTTTGACGAACCCACCTCGGCTCTGGATCCTGAAATGGTGAAAGAGGTACTGGATACCATGATTGGCCTGGCGCAGTCCGGAATGACGATGTTGTGTGTGACACATGAAATGGGGTTTGCCAGAACGGTAGCTGACCGGGTGATCTTTATGGATCGTGGTGAAATTGTTGAACAGGCGCCCCCGGAGGAGTTTTTCTCTCAACCAAAATCAGAGCGCACCCGCGCGTTTTTGTCGCAGGTACTGCATTAATTTTGCATGATTAAATACTTGGCAAGACCCTCAGGCCGGATAAGGCGTTTACGCCACTATCCGGCTAAATTTGTGCACCTGTTTCGCCTTATGCCACTGTGCTTATCAGGCTAATAAACGCAAAAAACCCCGGACCTTGCGGACCGGGGTTCTTCTTATTTGATGTCTGGCAGTTCCCTACTCTCGCATGGGGAGACCCCACACTACCATCGGCGCTACGGCGTTTCACTTCTGAGTTCGGCATGGGGTCAGGTGGGACCACCGCGCTACAGCCGCCAGACAAATTCTTTTTTACTGCACCGAACTTTAACCGAATTAAGTGGTGCTGATACCCAGAGTCGAACTGGGGACCTCACCCTTACCAAGGGTGCGCTCTACCAACTGAGCCATATCAGCACGCTAAATTTGATGCCTGGCAGTTCCCTACTCTCGCATGGGGAGACCCCACACTACCATCGGCGCTACGGCGTTTCACTTCTGAGTTCGGCATGGGGTCAGGTGGGACCACCGCGCTACAGCCGCCAGGCAAATTCTGTTTATTAACATGTTCTCTGAACACATTAATTTAATCTGTATCAAGCTGATTATTGGTCTCTTCGCCAAAACACCTTTGGCGTTGTAAGGTTAAGCCTCACGGTTCATTAGTATCGGTTAGCTCAATGTATCGCTACACTTACACACCCGACCTATCAACGTCGTAGTCTTCAACGTTCCTTCAGGAGACTTATAGTCTCAGGGAGAACTCATCTCGGGGCAAGTTTCGTGCTTAGATGCTTTCAGCACTTATCTCTTCCGCATTTAGCTACCGGGCAATGCCATTGGCATGACAACCCGAACACCAGTGATGCGTCCACTCCGGTCCTCTCGTACTAGGAGCAGCCCCCCTCAATTCTCCAGCGCCCACGGCAGATAGGGACCGAACTGTCTCACGACGTTCTAAACCCAGCTCGCGTACCACTTTAAATGGCGAACAGCCATACCCTTGGGACCTACTTCAGCCCCAGGATGTGATGAGCCGACATCGAGGTGCCAAACACCGCCGTCGATATGAACTCTTGGGCGGTATCAGCCTGTTATCCCCGGAGTACCTTTTATCCGTTGAGCGATGGCCCTTCCATTCAGAACCACCGGATCACTAAGACCTGCTTTCGCACCTGCTCGAGCCGTCACTCTCGCAGTCAAGCTAGCTTATGCCTTTGCACTAACCTCCTGATGTCCGACCAGGATTAGCTAACCTTCGTGCTCCTCCGTTACTCTTTAGGAGGAGACCGCCCCAGTCAAACTACCCACCAGACACTGTCCGCAACCCGGATCACGGGTCTACGTTAGAACACCAGCCATTAAAGGGTGGTATTTCAAGGTTGGCTCCATGCAGACTGGCGTCCACACTTCAAAGCCTCCCACCTATCCTACACATCAAGGACCAGTGTTCAGTGTCAAGCTATAGTAAAGGTTCACGGGGTCTTTCCGTCTTGCCGCGGGTACACTGCATCTTCACAGCGAGTTCAATTTCACTGAGTCTCGGGTGGAGACAGCCTGGCCATCATTACGCCATTCGTGCAGGTCGGAACTTACCCGACAAGGAATTTCGCTACCTTAGGACCGTTATAGTTACGGCCGCCGTTTACCGGGGCTTCGATCAAGAGCTTCTCCTTACGGATAACCCCATCAATTAACCTTCCGGCACCGGGCAGGCGTCACACCGTATACGTCCACTTTCGTGTTTGCACAGTGCTGTGTTTTTAATAAACAGTTGCAGCCAGCTGGTATCTTCGACTGATTTCAGCTCCACGAGCAAGTCGCTTCACCTACATATCAGCGTGCCTTCTCCCGAAGTTACGGCACCATTTTGCCTAGTTCCTTCACCCGAGTTCTCTCAAGCGCCTTGGTATTCTCTACCTGACCACCTGTGTCGGTTTGGGGTACGATTTTGTGTTACCTGATGCTTAGAGGCTTTTCCTGGAAGCAGGGCATTTGTTACTTCAGCACCGTAGTGCCTCGTCATCACACCTCAGCGTTAATAAGGAACCGGATTTACCTGGAACCTCCGCCTACATGCTTAAACCGGGACAACCGTCGCCCGGCCAACATAGCCTTCTCCGTCCCCCCTTCGCAGTAACACCAAGTACAGGAATATTAACCTGTTTCCCATCGACTACGCCTTTCGGCCTCGCCTTAGGGGTCGACTCACCCTGCCCCGATTAACGTTGGACAGGAACCCTTGGTCTTCCGGCGAGCGGGCTTTTCACCCGCTTTATCGTTACTTATGTCAGCATTCGCACTTCTGATACCTCCAGCAACCCTCACAGGCCACCTTCAACGGCTTACAGAACGCTCCCCTACCCAACAACACATAGTGTCGCTGCCGCAGCTTCGGTGCATGGTTTAGCCCCGTTACATCTTCCGCGCAGGCCGACTCGACCAGTGAGCTATTACGCTTTCTTTAAATGATGGCTGCTTCTAAGCCAACATCCTGGCTGTCTGTGCCTTCCCACATCGTTTCCCACTTAACCATGACTTTGGGACCTTAGCTGGCGGTCTGGGTTGTTTCCCTCTTCACGACGGACGTTAGCACCCGCCGTGTGTCTCCCGTGATAACATTCTTCGGTATTCGCAGTTTGCATCGGGTTGGTAAGTCGGGATGACCCCCTAGCCGAAACAGTGCTCTACCCCCGAAGATGAGTTCACGAGGCGCTACCTAAATAGCTTTCGGGGAGAACCAGCTATCTCCCGGTTTGATTGGCCTTTCACCCCCAGCCACAAGTCATCCGCTAATTTTTCAACATTAGTCGGTTCGGTCCTCCAGTTAGTGTTACCCAACCTTCAACCTGCCCATGGCTAGATCACCGGGTTTCGGGTCTATACCCTGCAACTTAACGCCCAGTTAAGACTCGGTTTCCCTTCGGCTCCCCTATTCGGTTAACCTTGCTACAGAATATAAGTCGCTGACCCATTATACAAAAGGTACGCAGTCACCCTGATAAATCAAGGCTCCCACTGCTTGTACGTACACGGTTTCAGGTTCTTTTTCACTCCCCTCGCCGGGGTTCTTTTCGCCTTTCCCTCACGGTACTGGTTCACTATCGGTCAGTCAGGAGTATTTAGCCTTGGAGGATGGTCCCCCCATATTCAGACAGGATACCACGTGTCCCGCCCTACTCTTCGAGTTCACAACACATGCGATTTTGTGTACGGGGCTATCACCCTGTATCGCCGGACTTTCCAGACCGTTCCACTACCACACATGCTGATTCAGACTCTGGGCTGCTCCCCGTTCGCTCGCCGCTACTGGGGGAATCTCGGTTGATTTCTTTTCCTCGGGGTACTTAGATGTTTCAGTTCCCCCGGTTCGCTTCATTACGCTATGTATTCACGTAATGATAGTGTGACGAATCACACTGGGTTTCCCCATTCGGAAATCGCCGGTTATAACGGTTCATATCACCTTACCGACGCTTATCGCAGATTAGCACGTCCTTCATCGCCTCTGACTGCCAGGGCATCCACCGTGTACGCTTAGTCGCTTAACCTCACAACCCGAAGGTGTTTCGTAAAACACATCGTGTTGCGAAAATTTGAGAGACTCGAACACACCGCTTGTCTGTTCTTATTACGGAGAACAGACACAGTGTGTCGTTTCAATTTTCAGCTTGATCCAGATTTTTAAAGAGCAAAACTTCGCAGTGAACCTTTTCAGGTACACTCTGAAGTTTTCTTGGTTTTTTGCAGTAAGTAATGGTGGAGCTATGCGGGATCGAACCGCAGACCTCCTGCGTGCAAAGCAGGCGCTCTCCCAGCTGAGCTATAGCCCCATCGTAGTCATCTCGTTCACCTTAGTTCATTCTGAAGCACCCTACGGTATCAGAAGGAATTTGGTAGGCCTGAGTGGACTTGAACCACCGACCTCACCCTTATCAGGGGTGCGCTCTAACCACCTGAGCTACAAGCCTGCAGAGATTTCTTACTGCTAATTTTCATCAGACAATCTGTGTGAGCACTACAAAGGCAGGTTCTTTAAGGTAAGGAGGTGATCCAACCGCAGGTTCCCCTACGGTTACCTTGTTACGACTTCACCCCAGTCATGAATCACAAAGTGGTAAGCGCCCTCCCGAAGGTTAAGCTACCTACTTCTTTTGCAACCCACTCCCATGGTGTGACGGGCGGTGTGTACAAGGCCCGGGAACGTATTCACCGTGGCATTCTGATCCACGATTACTAGCGATTCCGACTTCACGGAGTCGAGTTGCAGACTCCGATCCGGACTACGACATACTTTATGAGGTCCGCTTGCTCTCGCGAGGTCGCTTCTCTTTGTATATGCCATTGTAGCACGTGTGTAGCCCTACTCGTAAGGGCCATGATGACTTGACGTCATCCCCACCTTCCTCCAGTTTATCACTGGCAGTCTCCTTTGAGTTCCCGGCCGAACCGCTGGCAACAAAGGATAAGGGTTGCGCTCGTTGCGGGACTTAACCCAACATTTCACAACACGAGCTGACGACAGCCATGCAGCACCTGTCTCACGGTTCCCGAAGGCACTAAAGCATCTCTGCTAAATTCCGTGGATGTCAAGAGTAGGTAAGGTTCTTCGCGTTGCATCGAATTAAACCACATGCTCCACCGCTTGTGCGGGCCCCCGTCAATTCATTTGAGTTTTAACCTTGCGGCCGTACTCCCCAGGCGGTCGACTTAACGCGTTAGCTCCGGAAGCCACGCCTCAAGGGCACAACCTCCAAGTCGACATCGTTTACGGCGTGGACTACCAGGGTATCTAATCCTGTTTGCTCCCCACGCTTTCGCACCTGAGCGTCAGTCTTTGTCCAGGGGGCCGCCTTCGCCACCGGTATTCCTCCAGATCTCTACGCATTTCACCGCTACACCTGGAATTCTACCCCCCTCTACAAGACTCTAGCCTGCCAGTTTCGGATGCAGTTCCCAGGTTGAGCCCGGGGATTTCACATCCGACTTGACAGACCGCCTGCGTGCGCTTTACGCCCAGTAATTCCGATTAACGCTTGCACCCTCCGTATTACCGCGGCTGCTGGCACGGAGTTAGCCGGTGCTTCTTCTGCGGGTAACGTCAATCGACACGGTTATTAACCGTATCGCCTTCCTCCCCGCTGAAAGTACTTTACAACCCGAAGGCCTTCTTCATACACGCGGCATGGCTGCATCAGGCTTGCGCCCATTGTGCAATATTCCCCACTGCTGCCTCCCGTAGGAGTCTGGACCGTGTCTCAGTTCCAGTGTGGCTGGTCATCCTCTCAGACCAGCTAGGGATCGTCGCCTAGGTGAGCCGTTACCCCACCTACTAGCTAATCCCATCTGGGCACATCCGATGGCAAGAGGCCCGAAGGTCCCCCTCTTTGGTCTTGCGACGTTATGCGGTATTAGCTACCGTTTCCAGTAGTTATCCCCCTCCATCGGGCAGTTTCCCAGACATTACTCACCCGTCCGCCACTCGTCACCCAAGGAGCAAGCTCCTCTGTGCTACCGTTCGACTTGCATGTGTTAGGCCTGCCGCCAGCGTTCAATCTGAGCCATGATCAAACTCTTCAATTTAAGTTTGATGCTCGTGAATTAAACTTCGTAATGAATTACGTATGTTCACTCTTGAGACTTGGTATTCATTTTTCGTCTTTCGACGTTAAGAATCCGTATCTTCGAGTGCCCACACAGATTGTCTGATAAATTGTTAAAGAGCAGTTGCGACGCGCTTTAGCGCTCTGTCGCGAGGTGGCGTATATTACGCTTTCCTCTTTCAGAGTCAACCCTGATTTTCAGAATTTTTCTCTTCAACCGAACCGGCTGTTTGTGTGAAGTGATTCACATCCGCCGTGTCGATGGAGGCGCATTATAGGGATCCCATTTTTTAGCACAAGTGTTTTTTAGATCTTTTTTTCTGTTTGCTGTTTTTTCACCCCTTTCGTTCCATTCCTGCGCAATTCGCCTGATTTTTGATACTCAAATCGCTTGCACAGAGCCAATAATCCAACCAAAGTCATCATTACGGTTCTATTTTGTTGAGGTAAATATGTCTGACGTACTACGTCCTTATAAGGATCTTTTCCCGCAGATCGGAAAACGAGTGATGATCAATACCAGCAGTGTCGTCATTGGCGATGTCCGTCTGGCGGATGATGTCAGTATTTGGCCGCTCGTTGCTATCCGCGGAGACGTGAATTACGTCGAGGTCGGCGCCCGTACGAATATTCAGGACGGCAGCGTACTGCACGTCACCCATAAATCGACCTCCAACCCACAAGGTAATCCCCTGATCGTGGGTGAGGATGTGACCGTAGGACATAAGGTCATGCTACACGGCTGTATTATCGGTAACCGCGTCTTAGTCGGGATGGGATCGATTCTGTTGGATGGCGCAGTTATAGAAGATGACGTCATGATCGGGGCAGGTAGTCTTGTACCGCAAAACAAACGTCTTGAGAGTGGATATCTGTATCTGGGAAGCCCGGTGAAACAAATCCGCCCTCTGAGCGACGCGGAGAAGGCAGGTCTGCAATACTCCGCGAATAACTATGTGAAGTGGAAAGACGAATATCTCAGTCAGGACAACCAGACCCAACCGTGATCGTCTTCTTGCTGGGACTGGATCAGTGCTTCAGCTTCTTCTTCCAGATCCCAGCGATGCTCACAAAAAGCAGCCAGCCACTGCTCCGGGGTATCGCCGCCATAACGATGTGCCAGCGTCTCTCCTTTAATCGCACACATGAGTTGCATACCATTTACCAGCGCAGGAAAGCTGACAGCGTCGATATCTGCGTTCCACTCTTCTCTGTCAGGGAACTGGATGGCCTGATTCATGCAGACAACTCCTGTTGCAGCAATTTAATCACTGGCTCAACGTCTGGTAATGTACCGTGCCAAAGCAAAACAGCGTGCGCCGCCTGCCCCACCAGCATACCCAGACCATCTGCGTAGGATCTGGCTCCCTTCTCTATACACCAGGTAAGAAACGGCGTATTCCCTTTCTGATAGAACATATCGTAGCAATAAACAGAAGGATGAATAAGGGATGCCGGAATAGCAGGAATATCACCACTGATCCCGCTGGATGTTGCGTTAATGATCAGATCAAACTCATGATCCACCAGCGCATCCATTTTCAGAGACTGAACACTCCCTGTATGGGCAAAAATTTTCGCCAGTTCTTCCGCACGCGAAGCCGTTCGGTTCACGATCGTCACTGCGCAATCCATCGAAAGCAGTGGCAACAATACGCCACGGGAAGCGCCCCCCGCACCAATGAGCAAAACACGCGCGCCAGGCCGAATGAAAGATAAGCGTTCAAGATCGCTTAACAGCCCAATACCGTCAGTGTTATCACCCAGTATGCGACCATCCTCAAGCTTTTTGAGCGTGTTGACGGCCCCGGCAAGAGCCGCACGCTCCGTCAATTCGTCTGCCCGTGCGAACGCTTCTTCTTTAAAAGGAACGGTAACATTCGCCCCTTTTCCCCCTTCAGCAAAGAAGGTATTAAGCGTACCGATAAAATCATTGATCGGCGCTAATACCCGCCCATAGGGATGTTCAATTTGCAGTTGTTGTGCAAAATGGTGATGAATGAACGGCGACTTACTGTGTGCGATCGGATTACCAAAAACGGCATAGGTTTCCATCATCTTACCCCTGTCGAAACAATTCACCCGTCAGGGCATCACGAATTTCAGATGGATTCAAACGACCTCCCGTTTCGCCTTCAACAACAGGGAAGTCTGCCCCGAACTGCTCCCGTACTTCTTCAACAGTACGGCATGGCGGCAATCCACTCAGGTTGGCGCTGGTAGAAACTAACGGCTTACCATAAGCCTGGCACAATGCAACCACGAGCGGATGGTCGGTGACGCGCACGGCCAGTGAATCAAAGCGTCCCGTCAACCAGCGAGGCGTTGTCGCCGGCGCGGGGAAAACAAATGTGACAGGACCTGGCCAGCGGGCAAATACGGCTTCCCGTTGGGCATCCGTTAGCACGCTGTCATCAATATAAGATCTCAGTTGTTCAAAATTTGCCGCGATCAATATGAGACCTTTATCAACGGGTCGCTGTTTCAGTTCCAACAATCGAGTAACTGCTGTTTCGCTATCAGGATCGCACCCGACACCGAAGACGGCTTCTGTTGGATAGGCGATGACATTTTCTTTATTCAGTACCTCTATCGCGGCAGCGATAGCGTCTGATGGCAGGTTTTTATTCACTTTTAATATCCGCCGGTAACGGCTTTCCACATTGTTTACTGGCACAGACGTGTTTCACACCCTGCGCGGTTTTCTTTTCGATGAGTAGAGGGTAGTGGCACTCAGGACACTCTCCCGCTATAGGTTTGAAGTTGATGACAAACTGACACTCAGGATAGCGATCGCAGGAGTGAAAGGTTTTGCCATAACGTGAACGGCGCTGGACCAGATGACCCGTCCGGCACTGAGGGCAGGTAATCGCGGTTTCATCAGGTTTATCGATAATTTCGGTATGCCCACACGCAGGATAATCGCTGCAACCAATAAACATACCGAACCGCCCCTGCCGCAACACAAGTTCAGCGCCGCATGCAGGACAAAACTTACCCTCCAGAACTTTGACAATATGTCCGTCCGCTGACGATTTCAGAGGACGGACATAATCACATTCCGGATATTGCGAGCAGCCGAGAAACGGACCGTGTTTCCCGGAACGAATAACAAGTTCTGCCCCGCATTGCGGGCAGGGCCCATTTTTACGCACCGTGAACAGTGCTGATTTAGCCATAACAACTCATGCTGAATAAAGATCGTTTAATGCAGCATACCTTCATTCACTTCAAAGAGTAATTCTTCCATTTGTTGATATGCATTTTCACAACCTGGAATGTTGAACAGAACCATCAGGATCACCCACTTTAGATCTTCCAGGTCGAATTCTGCAGTATCCAGTGCGAGCACACGTTCAATGACCATTTCCCGTGTCTCGAGGTTTAGCACCTGTATCTGCTCCAGGAATAACAAGAATCCCCGGCAACTGGCATCCAGGCGATCGCACTCTTCAGCAGTATAAATACGTACAGAGAGCGGATCTGAGGCGAGTTGCATGGGTTCAGCGAGGCCTTCCTGATAGTCAGCAAGCTTTTCCAGCCACAATAACGCGTTGTAGATGTCTTCACGATCAAAACCAGCGTCGGTAAGATCCCGTTCCAGTTTGTCCTGATCCACACGTAATTCAGCTTCGTTATGGATGTATGTCTCAAACAAATACATTAGTACGTCGAACATGGCTTGCCCTCCTCAATCGGACATAGCCGCCGGGTACAGCTGCGATCCATCCTGCTAACTCCAGTTCGAGTAGCTGAGCCACTACCACTGGCACAGGTTGGCCGGCACGTTCAGCGACGACGTCAACAGGTGTTGCCTCATCTCCTACGTTAGCCAGGAGCTCAGGAAATGGCAATGCCACCGCTTCGTGATCTGGTGAATAAAGTGTATTTTCAGGCTCATCTGGCAACCAATGTAACCCGTATTGCAAATTTTCGAGTATATCCTCTGGCGCTGTCACCAGTGTGGCCCCCTGCTTTATCAGCCAATGGGGACCTTCACTCCCTGGGCTGCCTATCGGCCCTGGTAAAGCAAAGACCTCTCGCCCTTGCTCCATCGCACAACGTGCGGTAACCAGAGACCCGCTGCGCAGAGCCGCCTCAATCACCAAAACACCTTTACTGAGACCACTAATAATGCGGTTTCGCCGGGGGAAATGATGCGCTAACGGAGGTGTCGCCAGCGGAAACTCAGAGATCAAGGCGCCTCCCATACCGACGATGTTTTCTGCGAGCTGTGCATGCCGACGCGGATGCACAGTCAACAGACCGTTACCCAATACAGCAACGCTTTTCCCATTTACACTTAACGCGGCTTTATGTGCGACGCCATCGATACCGAGTGCCAGTCCGCTGGTCACCGTAATCCCTGCTGCGGCAAGTTTTTCGCAGAATACGCGCCCCCATCGTTCACCATACCAGGAGTGTGAGCGACTCCCCACAACGGCAAGCTGGATGGAGTCAAGGCATTCAGGCTCCCCGGCGACAAATAGCGCGCCGGGGTAGTCTTCAATCGCACGAAGCTGTTGAGGGTAATGTTTACTCTCCGCCGTAATGAAATAGTGATGAGGCCGCGCTAACCAATCCAGCACAATATCCAGCTCCTTTTGCGGGAGCGTTAAAAAGCGTTCAGCCTGTCGGATTGAGAATCCTGCACTGTGCAACAATGTAGGATCGATATGGGTCTGATTAATGAGAAAATTGGCCGTACGAACCATTGCGTCGCCGTACATCTCACTGACACGCATTAGGCGTAACCAAATTTCGATATGGGTCATCCTTCTCCCCCTGTCACAAGCGGTCCTGGCAATCTTTGCGATTGGTCAGTGATGCTGTCAATCAGCAGGGGTTTTGTCTAGAATAGAGGTAATAATCTTTCCAACTCCTGAACACAACTCTGGATAACTATGTCAGTTTTGCAAGTGTTACATATTCCGGACGAGCGCCTTCGCAAAGTCGCAAAACCGGTAGAAGAAGTGAATGCAGAAATTCAGCGTATCGTCGATGATATGTTCGAGACGATGTACGCCGAAGAAGGTATTGGTCTGGCGGCAACGCAGGTCGATATCCATCAACGTATTATCGTGATTGATGTGTCCGAGAACCGCGATGAACGCCTGGTACTCATCAATCCAGAGTTGCTGGAAAAATACGGTGAAACCGGTATTGAGGAAGGCTGCCTTTCTATCCCAGAACAGCGTGCGTTAGTGCCACGCGCAGAGAAAGTAAAAATTCGCGCACTCGATCGCGATGGCAAACCTTTTGAACTGGAAGCGGATGGCCTGCTGGCGATTTGTATTCAGCATGAGATGGATCACCTGGTCGGTAAGCTTTTTATTGATTACCTGTCGCCGCTGAAACAACAACGTATCCGTCAGAAAGTTGAAAAACTCGACCGCCTGAACGCCCGAGCTTAAGGACAAGAATCAACGTGTCAGACTCACTACGTATCATTTTTGCGGGTACACCTGACTTTGCAGCGCGTCATCTCGACGCGCTGTTGTCTTCAGGACATAACGTCGTTGGTGTGTTTACCCAACCTGACCGCCCGGCAGGACGCGGCAAAAAGCTGATGCCCAGCCCTGTGAAAGTCCTGGCCGAAGAGAAAGGGTTACCGGTTTTTCAGCCTGTCTCTTTACGCCCGCAGGAAAACCAGCAACTGGTCGCCGACTTAAACGCGGATGTCATGGTCGTAGTGGCTTATGGCCTGATTCTGCCAAAAGCGGTCCTGGACATGCCGCGTCTTGGCTGCATCAACGTTCACGGTTCCCTGCTCCCTCGTTGGCGCGGCGCCGCACCTATTCAGCGTTCGCTGTGGGCCGGCGATACCGAAACGGGTGTAACCATTATGCAAATGGATGTCGGCCTGGATACTGGTGACATGCTTTATAAGCTTGCATGCCCGATCACAGCAGAAGATACCAGCGGCACGCTGTATGACAAACTGGCAAACCTGGGCCCGCAGGGGCTGATCGATACGCTCAAGCAGCTCGCCGCAGGTACCGCAAAGCCTGAAGTGCAAGATGACGCTCTGGTTACCCATGCAGATAAGCTCAGCAAAGAAGAGGCCCGCATAGACTGGTCTCTCTCTGCCGAACAGTTAGAACGTTGTATTCGTGCCTTTAACCCCTGGCCGATGAGCTGGCTGGAAATAGAAGATCAACCCGTGAAAGTCTGGCAGGCATCAGTCATTGAGGCCTCCACGCAAGCAGAACCCGGCACCATCCTTGAGGCAACCAAACAAGGTATTCAGGTCGCGACGGGTAACGGCATTCTGAACTTGCTCTCATTGCAACCCGCAGGGAAAAAGGCGATGAGTGCTCAAGATCTACTAAATTCACGTCGGGAATGGTTTATTCCTGGCAACCGTCTGGCCTGACGGTCACCTCTCAATACGCCCGGTGTAACCGGGCATTTTTATTTTTGCGGTTATGAAAAAAAATCTTAATTTACGCAGTATGGCGGCCCAAGCCATCGAACAGGTTGTCGAAAAGGGGCAGTCGTTAAGCAATGTTCTGCCCGCTATGCAGCAGAAAGTCACCGATAAAGATAAAGCACTGTTGCAGGAACTCTGCTTTGGCGTATTGCGCACGCTTTCCCAGTTGGAGTGGATGATCAAACAACTGATGGAGCGTCCGATGACGGGCAAGCAGCGCACGGTCCATTATCTGATTATGGTTGGCTTCTACCAGCTATTGCATACCCGTATTCCCCCTCATGCTGCACTTGCTGAGACTGTGGAAGGTGCAGTCGTTATCAAGCGCCCACAGCTGAAAGGGCTGATAAATGGCGTACTACGCCAATTCCAGCGCCGCCAGGAAGAACTACTAACCGAATTTGCACAAAGCGAACTTCGTTTCTTACATCCGTCCTGGTTAGTAAAGCGCATTAAGAATGCCTATCCACAGCAGTGGGAAAGTATCCTTGAAGCCAATAACCAACGACCGCCAATGTGGTTGCGTGTGAACCGTACGCACCATTCGCGCGACAGTTGGCTGGCATTGCTGGAAGAAGCGGGTATGACAGGCTTTACTCATCCTGCTTATCCGGATGCCGTGCGTCTGGAAAACCCTACATCAGTACTGGCTTTGCCTGGTTTCGAGCAAGGTTGGGTTACCGTTCAGGATGCTTCCGCCCAGGGTTGCGTCGGCTACCTGCTACCGCAAAATGGTGAGCAGATCCTCGATTTATGCTGCGCTCCTGGTGGTAAAACGACACATATTCTGGAAGTTGCCCCAGACGCTAATGTAACGGCAGTCGACGTTGATGAAAAACGCTTATCACGCGTTTACGACAACCTGAAACGCCTCGGCATGAAGGCAGCCGTTAAGCAAGGTGACGGGCGCTATCCGGCACAATGGTGCGGCGAGCAGCAGTTTGATCGCATTCTGTTAGATGCCCCCTGTTCGGCTACTGGCGTTATTCGTCGCCACCCGGACATCAAGTGGTTGCGCCGTGACCGTGATATTGCTGAACTTGCTCAGTTGCAGTCTGAAATTCTTGATGCCGTATGGCCACATCTGAAACCCGGCGGTGTGCTGGTTTACGCTACCTGTTCCATTCTGCCGGAAGAAAACAGTCTGCAGATTAAAACCTTCCTGCAGCGCACTCCAAACGCTGCGTTGCAGGAGACAGGTACACCTGATAATCCGGGGCTGCAAAATCTGCCAGGATTGGAAGAAGGTGATGGCTTCTTTTACGCTAAGCTAATCAAAAAGTGATGAGATAACGGGTCGCGACTGATGAAAATTATCATTCTGGGCGCAGGGCAGGTTGGCGGTACGCTGGCTGAAAACCTGGTCGGAGAGAACAACGATATCACGGTGGTCGATACCAACGGTGAGCGCTTGCGCAGTTTGCAGGACAAATTCGATCTTCGCGTGGTACAAGGGCACGGTTCCCATCCTCGTGTGCTGCGTGAAGCGGGGGCTGACGATGCGGACATGCTCGTCGCCGTTACCAGTTCCGATGAAACCAACATGGTCGCCTGCCAGGTCGCCTATTCACTCTTCAACACGCCGAACCGTATTGCACGAATTCGCTCGCCGGACTATGTCCGCGATGCGGATAAGCTGTTCCATTCCGAAGCGGTTCCTATCGATCATCTCATCGCGCCGGAGCAATTAGTCATTGATAATATCTATCGACTGATTGAGTACCCTGGCGCATTGCAGGTGGTCAATTTCGCGGAAGGTAAAGTCAGCCTGGCAGTGGTAAAAGCCTATTACGGCGGTCCGCTGATTGGAAACTCGTTATCCACCATGCGCGAACATATGCCGCATATCGATACTCGTGTTGCAGCAATTTTTCGCCACGACAGACCGATTCGTCCGCAAGGATCCACGATTGTCGAAGCGGGTGACGAAGTGTTCTTTATCGCGGCCTCTCAGCACATTCGTGCTGTGATGAGTGAATTGCAACGCCTGGAAAAACCCTACAAGCGCATCATGCTGGTCGGTGGCGGTAATATCGGCGCAGGCCTTGCACGTCGCCTGGAAAAAGATTACAGCGTGAAGTTGATTGAGCGAAATCAGCAACGTGCAGCCGAGCTTGCCGAGAAACTACAGAATACGATCGTCTTCTTTGGCGATGCATCGGATCAAGAATTATTGGCGGAAGAACATATCGATCAAGTTGATCTGTTCATCGCGGTCACCAATGACGATGAAGCGAATATAATGTCGGCAATGCTCGCCAAACGAATGGGGGCCAAAAAGGTGATGGTGCTGATTCAGCGGCGTGCCTATGTCGATCTTGTTCAGGGCAGCGTGATTGATATTGCGATTTCACCGCAGCAGGCAACCATCTCCGCGCTTCTCAGTCACGTACGTAAAGCTGATATTGTCGGGGTATCTTCATTACGACGTGGCGTTGCTGAAGCTATAGAAGCTGTTGCACACGGTGATGAGACGACTTCCCGCGTCGTGGGTCGCGTGATCGATGAAATAAAACTTCCGCCGGGAACGATCATTGGTGCAGTTGTCAGAGGAAACGATGTCATGATCGCCAATGATAATCTGCGTATTGAGCAGGGCGATCATGTCATTATGTTCCTGACAGACAAAAAGTTTATTACCGACGTTGAACGTTTATTCCAGCCAAGTCCTTTCTTCCTGTAATTTTAAGAGGGCACCGTTTCGGTGCCTTTTTTAATTCCCTTTATTTATCAAGGTTTAATTTATTTTCCTAAAGAGAATATCCATAAATGGAAAATACTTTAACATTTGTTAAACTTAGACTCGTCAGCTGCTTAGGGAGAATAAAATGAGCATAATTAAAGAATTTCGCGAATTCGCGATGCGCGGGAATGTTGTGGATTTGGCAGTGGGTGTCATTATTGGTGCGGCATTCGGTAAAATTGTTTCATCACTGGTTGCCGATATCATCATGCCTCCCCTGGGATTATTAATTGGCGGGATCGACTTTAAACAATTTGCTGTCACATTGCGTGCTGCACAGGGAGATATCCCGGCGGTCGTCATGCACTATGGTGTATTCATTCAGAACATCATTGATTTTGTTATTGTTGCATTTGCCATCTTTATGGCAATCAAACTGATCAATCAACTCAATCGTAAGAAAGAAGAACCAGCTGCAGCACCTGCACCAACAAAAGAAGAAGTGTTACTTACCGAAATCCGCGACCTGCTGAAAGAGCAAAATACGCGTTCTTAACACGTCGCTGAAAACAGAAGGCCAGTGGTAAGAACGTGATTTACGCTCTTGCCACTGGCCTCCCAGTTACCCCGATTGCCATTCTTACCCTTCCGCTGATAACTTCCTTTCCCTTTCTTATTTTTTTCTACGCGCAGCCTGAACAAAGGGTCATGCAGTAATGCTTCAATGGCATTGTCCTTTATCTGCCCTTTCGTATGCTGATAACGACTCATAAT
Organism: Citrobacter sp. R56; assembly: GCF_016811995.1. Taxonomy (GTDB): domain Bacteria; phylum Pseudomonadota; class Gammaproteobacteria; order Enterobacterales; family Enterobacteriaceae; genus Citrobacter_D; species Citrobacter_D enshiensis. The sequence goes on along the minus strand of NZ_CP069159.1, from coordinate 383,934 downwards.
TTCTCCAGTGGTATGTTTTACGGCGCGAGTGTAAGCGCCTGCGTTCAATAAATCAACAGCCCGTTTTGACTCCACTAGCCCCCTGTTCCAGGGCCTCCAGAATCGAACAATAGACGCTACTGTGCGCCTTGCCACAGCAGGCATCATTGAGTCTTTGCAGTGAACGCTGCATAGTTTGCAGTTCTGCAATTCTGGCTTCCACTTCTTTCAGTCGCTCCTGCACAATCCCCTTCGATTCCTGACACGTATGGTGTTCCGGATCAACACGGATCGAAAGTAGCTCGCGGATCGACTCAAGCGTAAAACCAAGCTGGCGCGCATAACGAATAAATTTAAGCCGCTGGAGATCACTTTCGGTATAAAGCCGAAATCCCCCTTCGGTGCGCACTTCATGCTCCATCATTTGCTGCTTTTCATAATAGCGGATAGTATCAGGGGTCACTTCCGCCAGTTTTGCCAGTTCACCAATGCGGTACATAAGAACTCCGTTATTGATCGTTGATTTTATGCATCAGTTTGTCTGCATATGCTCCACGTAAAAACTCAGTACTCAAACCAGCCTGTCTCAATTTTAACTCAAGCAATGACAGACGTCGGCTAACTTCCTGATACTGCGGGTCGTCCTGCCTGATACCCTTGAGCATATCAAGTAACTGAATGGCCTCTCTGCGGTGTTCCAGCTCAGGAGGCAGGCATCCTGCATTTTTTAATAAACGATAACCAACACGAAGATCGTCGGGGACATGCGAGTCATCATCAAGAATGAGTGCTTTCCCGCTACCAGGAAGGTTATCAAACTCGCCTTTGGATTGTGCATCGACAATATGGCGCTCTGCCCACTGGTCAAGTAACCACATAAACGCTCCAGGGGATGAACAAAAAGAATAAAGATATTGTAGGCAAGTGGGGATACAACGGATATAAAAAAACCCGCCGGGGCGGGTTTTCTTACGTTACTACAGATTACTCTGCAGCAGCTTCTGCTTTCGACTCAGAGCGATCAACCAGCTCGATGTATGCCATCGGCGCGTTGTCGCCTGCACGGAAGCCACACTTCAGAATGCGAGTGTAACCACCGGCGCGGCTCGCGAAACGCGGGCCCAGCTCGTTAAACAGTTTTGCCACGATCTCGTTATCACGAGTGCGGGCGAATGCCAGACGACGATTAGCTACGCTATCAGTCTTGGCAAGAGTAATCAGCGGCTCAACTACGCGGCGCAGCTCTTTCGCTTTAGGCAGGGTCGTCTTGATGATTTCATGACGAACCAGTGAACCTGCCATGTTGCGGAACATTGCCTGGCGATGGCTGCTGTTGCGGTTCAGTTGACGACCACTCTTACGATGGCGCATGACCTTATCCTTCTCAGTAAAACCTTAACCTGTGATCCGGTTACTCGTCAGCGATGCTTGCCGGTGGCCAGTTTTCCAGGCGCATGCCCAGAGACAGTCCACGGGAAGCCAGCACGTCTTTAATCTCAGTAAGAGATTTTTTACCAAGGTTAGGCGTCTTAAGAAGCTCAACCTCAGTACGCTGTACCAGATCACCGATATAGTGGATAGCTTCTGCTTTAAGGCAGTTAGCAGAGCGGACAGTCAATTCCAGATCGTCAACAGGGCGCAGCAGGATCGGATCGAATTCTGGTTTCTCTTCTTTCACTTCAGGCTGACGTACATCACGTAAGTCAACAAAAGCTTCCAGTTGTTCAGCCAGAATGGTTGCCGCACGACGAATCGCCTCTTCAGGATCGATTGTGCCGTTGGTTTCCATTTCGATGACCAGCTTGTCCAGGTCGGTACGCTGTTCTACACGCGCTGCTTCAACATTGTAGGCAATACGCTCTACAGGGCTGTAGCATGCGTCGACCAGCAGACGGCCGATTGGGCGCTCATCTTCTTCCGAATGAATTCGGGTAGAAGCCGGCACATAACCACGACCGCGCTGAACTTTGATACGCATGCTAATAGACGCGTTCTCATCGGTCAGGTGGCAGATCACGTGCTGCGGCTTGACGATTTCGACATCCCCATCATGGGTGATATCGGCTGCAGTCACAGGGCCAATGCCAGATTTATTCAAGGTAAGAATAACTTCATCTTTACCCTGAACTCTCACCGCCAGCCCTTTCAGGTTGAGCAGGATTTCCAGGATATCTTCCTGAACGCCTTCTTTGGTGCTGTACTCATGTAGTACACCATCAATCTCAACCTCGGTCACCGCGCAACCCGGCATCGATGAGAGCAGAATACGGCGCAGTGCGTTACCCAGAGTATGGCCAAAGCCACGCTCTAAAGGCTCAAGGGTCACCTTGGCGTGCGTCGAACTCACTTGCTCGATATCTACCAGGCGCGGTTTTAGAAACTCTGTCACAGAACCCTGCATTGTGTCCTCTCTTTGGTACTAAGCTTTACTTGGAGTAAAGCTCGACGATCAGGTGTTCGTTAATGTCCGCAGACAGATCAGAACGCTCAGGCTTACGCTTAAACGTACCTTCCATCTTGCCAGCATCAACTTCCAGCCAGGTTGGCTTTTCACGCTGCTCAGCCAGCTCCAGAGCGGCTTTCACGCGAGACTGCTTCTTCGCTTTCTCACGAATGCTAACAACGTCATTCGGACTAACCTGATAAGAAGCGATGTTAACAACACGACCGTTTACCATAATTGCTTTATGGCTTACCAGCTGACGTGCTTCTGCACGAGTGGCGCCGAAGCCCATACGGTATACAACGTTGTCCAGACGACCTTCCAGCAGAGCCAACAGGTTTTCACCGGTGTTGCCTTTCAGACGTGCTGCTTCTTTGTAGTAGTTACGGAACTGACGCTCCAGCACACCGTAGATACGGCGAACTTTTTGCTTTTCACGCAACTGCACACCATAGTCAGACAGACGCGGTTTACGCGCACCGTGCTGGCCAGGAGCTTGTTCAATTTTACACTTGGTATCGATCGCGCGAACGCCAGACTTAAGGAATAAGTCGGTGCCCTCACGACGGCTCAGCTTGAGCTTAGGACCCAAATATCTTGCCATTTTCTTTCTCCAACAAACCTGGAAACGACAGCGTTATACGCGGCGTTTTTTCGGCGGACGACAACCGTTATGAGGGATCGGAGTCACATCAGTAATATTAGTGATGCGGAAACCAGCGGCGTTCAGTGCACGAATAGTAGATTCGCGACCTGGACCCGGTCCTTTGACCATAACTTCCAGATTCTTGATGCCGTATTCTTTTACGGCGTCAGCGCAACGCTCTGCTGCAACCTGAGCTGCAAACGGAGTGGATTTGCGAGAACCACGGAAACCGGAACCACCGGCTGTTGCCCAACCCAGCGCGTTACCCTGACGATCAGTGATAGTCACGATGGTGTTGTTGAAAGAAGCATGGATATGAGCCACGCCGTCAGAGACTTGTTTTCTTACACGTTTACGTGCACGAATTGGTGCCTTTGCCATTATTCAATCACCCCGATTATTTCTTGATCGGTTTGCGCGGACCCTTACGGGTACGTGCGTTGGTCTTGGTACGCTGACCGCGAACCGGGAGACCACGACGATGACGCAAACCGCGATAGCAACCAAGGTCCATAAGGCGCTTGATGCTCATGCTAACTTCACGGCGCAGATCACCTTCAACGACAAATTTGGCAACTTCGTCACGCAGCGTGTCGATTTGTTCTTCAGACAGCTCACTGATCTTAACATCTTCAGCGATACCCGCTGCAGCCAAAATGGCCTTGGAACGGGTCTTGCCGACGCCGTAGATCGAAGTTAATGCGATCACAGCATGTTTCTGATCAGGAATGTTAATGCCTGCTATACGGGCCACTATGCACTCCTACTATTTAATATGTACGCACCATGCTGAAAAGCCCGTTTTCAGGATACTCAAATGGAAACGCACAGACATACAAAAGATTGGCTGGCTAATCTAGCCAGCTCAACCCAACTTTGCAAGAAAAATATGCGAATAAATCAGCCTTGGCGCTGTTTATGCTTCGGCTCGGCACTGCAAATCACACGGATGACACCATCACGCTTAACGATTTTGCAGTTACGGCATAATTTCTTGACGGAAGCACGAACTTTCATTTTTACTCTCCGTAACTTCTCGGGCGACCAATTATCGGCCGTAGCCTTTCAGGTTCGCCTTCTTCAATGCAGACTCGTACTGACTTGACATCATTAGAGTTTGCACTTGAGCCATAAAGTCCATAATCACGACAACAACGATAAGCAGTGAGGTCCCACCGAAGTAGAACGGTACTTTCATTGCATCACGCATGAACTCCGGGATCAGGCAGATAAAGGTAATGTAGAGCGCACCGACCAGGGTCAGGCGGGTCATTACTTTATCGATATACTTCGCCGTTTGCTCTCCCGGACGAATTCCTGGTACAAATGCACCGGACTTCTTCAGGTTATCTGCTGTTTCACGCGGGTTGAAAACCAACGCCGTGTAGAAGAAACAGAAGAATATGATTGCAGACGCATAGAGTAACACATAAAGCGGTTGCCCAGGCTGCAAATACAGCGAAATTGTTGTCAGCCAGTTCCAACCGGTTCCGCCCCCGAACCATGACGCGATGGTTGCTGGGAACAGAATGATACTGGAAGCGAAAATTGCCGGGATAACCCCCGCCATATTCACTTTCAGCGGTAAATGTGTGCTCTGTGCAGCATAGACACGACGACCTTGCTGACGTTTCGCGTAGTTTACCACAATGCGGCGTTGACCACGCTCAACAAATACAACAAAGAACGTCACTGCAAATACTAATACTGCAACCAACAGCAACACGAGGAAGTGCAGGTCGCCTTGACGCGCTTGCTCGATAGTATGGGCAATGGCTGGCGGGAGTCCCGCAACGATACCGGCGAAAATAATGATCGAGATACCGTTACCGATACCACGTTCAGTAATCTGTTCGCCGAGCCACATCAGGAACATAGTCCCTGTAACCAGACTCACAACAGCGGTGAAATAGAATGCAAAGCCCGGATTCATTACCAGGCCCTGCATACCAGGCATATTCGGCAGACCGGTAGCAATACCGATCGACTGGAATATCGCCAGCACCAGAGTACCGTAGCGGGTGTACTGGCTGATCTTACGACGACCAGACTCCCCTTCTTTCTTGATTTCTGCCAACGTTGGGTGAACCACCGTCAGCAGCTGGATAATAATCGATGCCGAAATATACGGCATGATACCCAGAGCAAAGATAGAAGCACGGCTGAGAGCACCACCAGAGAACATGTTGAACATTTCAATGATGGTGCCTCGCTGTTGCTCAAGCAGTTTGGCAAGTACAGCGGCATCAATACCAGGGATCGGAATGAAAGAGCCAATACGGAACACAATCAGCGCGCCGATTACAAACAGCAGTCTGCGTTTCAGCTCGCCTAAGCCACCTTTGGCACTTTGAAAATCTAATCCCGGTTGTTTAGCCATCTGCTACTTATTCCTCGATTTTACCGCCAGCAGCTTCGATAGCAGCACGAGCGCCTTTAGTAACACGCAGGCCACGAACAGTTACCGGAGTTGAAACTTCACCAGCCAGGATCACTTTCGCGAACTCGATCTGGATACCGATAATGTTAGCTGCTTTCAGCGTGTTCAGGTCTACAACGCCGCCTTCTACTTTAGCCAGGTCAGACAGACGAACTTCGGCTGTAATCGCTGCTTTACGAGAAGTGAAGCCGAATTTCGGCAGACGACGGTACAGAGGCATCTGACCACCCTCGAAACCGCGACGTACGCCACCGCCAGAACGAGACTTCTGACCTTTGTGACCACGACCACCGGTTTTACCGAGGCCAGAACCGATACCACGACCCAGGCGTTTACCCGCCTTTTTGGAGCCTTCGGCCGGAGACAGAGTATTTAAACGCATCTCTTACTCCTCAACTTTAACCATGAAGGAAACCGCGTTGACCATACCACGAACAGCAGGAGTATCCTCGCGTTCTACGGTGTGACCAATACGACGCAGACCCAGGCCAAGCAGCGTTGCCTTGTGTTTCGGCAGACGACCGATTGCACTGCGGGTTTGAGTAATTTTAATAGTCTTTGCCATGGTTTATTTCCCCAGAATTTCTTCAACGGATTTACCACGCTTGGCAGCGACCATTTCCGGAGATTTCATATTTTCCAGACCATCGATAGTTGCACGAACCACGTTAATCGGGTTGGTGGAACCATACGCTTTAGCCAGAACGTTACGAACTCCAGCGACTTCCAGGACGGCGCGCATTGCACCACCGGCGATGATACCGGTACCTTCGGAAGCCGGCTGCATGAATACACGAGAACCCGTGTGAGTACCCTTAACCGGGTGCTGCAGGGTGCCGTGGTTCAGCGCGACGTTAATCATATTGCGACGAGCTTTTTCCATCGCTTTCTGGATCGCTGCCGGAACTTCGCGTGCTTTACCGTAACCAAAACCAACGCGGCCATTACCATCACCAACAACAGTCAGAGCTGTGAAGGAGAAAATACGACCACCTTTAACGGTTTTAGATACGCGGTTTACCGCGATCAGCTTTTCCTGCAGTTCGCCAGCTTGTTTTTCGATGTGAGCCATCTTACACCTCTACCTTAGAACTGAAGGCCAGCTTCACGGGCAGCATCTGCCAGTGCCTGGACACGACCATGATATTGGAACCCGGAACGGTCAAAGGAAACATCTTTGATGCCTTTTTCCAGAGCGCGTTCGGCGACAGCTTTACCCACAGCTGCAGCAGCGTCTTTGTTACCGGTGTACTTCAGTTGTTCAGCGATAGCTTTTTCTACAGTAGAAGCAGCTACCAGAACTTCAGAACCGTTCGGTGCAATTACCTGTGCGTAAATATGACGCGGGGTACGATGTACCACCAGGCGAGTTGCGCCCAGCTCTTTGAGCTTGCGGCGTGCGCGGGTCGCACGACGGATACGAGCAGATTTCTTATCCATAGTGTTACCTTACTTCTTCTTAGCCTCTTTGGTACGCACGACTTCGTCGGCGTAACGAACACCCTTGCCTTTGTAAGGCTCAGGACGACGGTAGGCACGCAGATCTGCTGCAACCTGACCAATCACCTGCTTATCAGCGCCTTTCAGCACGATTTCAGTTTGAGTCGGGCATTCTGCAGTAATCCCTGCCGGCAGCTCATGATCAACAGGGTGAGAGAAACCCAGAGACAGGTTTACTACATTCCCTTTGACCGCTGCACGATAACCTACACCAACCAGCTGCAGCTTCTTAGTGAAGCCTTCGGTAACACCGATAACCATTGAGTTCAGCAGGGCACGCGCGGTACCAGCCTGAGCCCAACCGTCTGCGTAACCATCACGCGGACCGAAGGTCAGTGCATTATCTGCATGATTAACTTCAACAGCATCGTTGAGAGTACGAGTCAGCTCGCCGTTTTTACCTTTGATCGTAATAACCTGACCGTTGATTTTTACATCAACGCCGGCAGGAACAACGACCGGTGCTTTAGCAACACGAGACATTTTTTCCTCCGATTAGGCTACGTAGCAGATAATTTCGCCACCAAGACCAGCTTGGCGCGCTGCACGATCAGTCATAACACCTTTAGAGGTAGAAACAACTGCGATACCCATGCCGGCCATAACTTTCGGCAGCTCATCTTTACGTTTGTAGATGCGCAGACCTGGGCGGCTGACACGCTGAATGCTTTCTACAACAGCTTTACCCTGGAAATACTTAAGAGTCAGTTCCAGTTCCGGCTTGGTGTCGCCTTCAACTTTAAAATCTTCAATAAAACCTTCTTCCTTCAGCACGTTGGCAATTGCCACTTTCAGCTTGGAGGAAGGCATGGTGACCGCAGCTTTGTTCGCGGCCTGACCGTTACGGATACGGGTCAGCATATCCGCGATCGGATCTTGCATGCTCATCTGTCTTTACTCCCGTGATTCAATTGGTGACAATTACCAGCTAGCCTTTTTCAAGCCTGGTACTTCACCGCGCATGGCGGCTTCACGCAGCTTAATACGGCTCAACCCGAACTTGCCCACATAACCATGTGGACGACCTGTTTGACGGCAGCGGTTACGCTGACGAGACGGGCTGGAATCACGCGGCAGAGTCTGCAGCTTAAGAACGGCATTCCAACGATCTTCGTCGGAAGCGTTCACATCAGAGATGATCGCTTTCAGTTCAGCGCGTTTCGCGAAGTATTTATCAGCTAAAGCTACGCGTTTTACTTCGCGTGCTTTCATTGATTGCTTAGCCATTAGTAACCCTACCTTACTTGCGGAACGGGAAGTCAAAGGCAGCCAGCAGAGCACGGCCTTCTTCGTCAGATTTCGCAGTAGTGGTAATGGTAATATCCAAACCACGCACGCGGTCGACTTTATCGTAGTCGATTTCTGGGAAGATGATCTGCTCACGGACACCCATGCTGTAGTTACCACGACCGTCGAAAGACTTAGCGGACAAGCCACGGAAGTCACGGATACGTGGAACAGCAATAGTGATCAGGCGCTCAAAGAACTCCCACATGCGTTCGCCACGCAGAGTTACTTTACAGCCGATCGGATAGCCCTGACGGATTTTGAAGCCTGCAACTGATTTGCGTGCTTTGGTGATCAACGGTTTTTGACCGGAGATTGCTGTCAGATCAGCTGCTGCGTTATCCAGCAGTTTCTTGTCAGCGATCGCTTCACCAACACCCATGTTCAGGGTGATCTTCTCGACCCGAGGGACTTGCATGACAGAATTGTAGTTAAACTCAGTCATGAGTTTAGCGACTACTTCGTCTTTGTAGTAATCATGCAGTTTCGCCATCGTACTACTCCAAATTACTTGATAGTTTCGCTGTTAGACTTGAAGAAACGGACTTTTTTGCCGTCTTCGAATCTAAAGCCTACACGGTCGGCCTTGCCGGTTGCCGCGTTGAAGATAGCAAGGTTAGAGATCTGAATAGCTGCTTCTTTCTCTACAATGCCGCCTGGTTGGTTCAGGGCCGGAACCGGCTTCTGATGTTTCTTAACCAGGTTGATACCTTCAACAATGACCTTGCCGGAAGACAGGACATTTTTTACTTTACCGCGTTTACCTTTATCTTTACCGGTTAACACGATAACTTCGTCATCACGACGGATTTTCGCTGCCATGATTCGCTCCTTAGAGTACTTCTGGTGCCAGAGAGATAATTTTCATGAACTTCTCGTTGCGAAGTTCACGAGTTACCGGCCCAAAAATACGCGTACCGATAGGCTGCTCACTGTTATTGTTTAAAATAACGCATGCATTACCATCGAAGCGAATGACAGAACCGTCCGGGCGACGAACACCCTTCTTGGTGCGCACCACTACCGCCTTCAGCACATCACCTTTTTTGACCTTACCACGCGGAATTGCTTCCTTGATGGTGATCTTGATGATGTCGCCTACGCCTGCGTAGCGACGGTGCGAGCCACCCAGAACCTTGATACACATTACGCGACGTGCACCGGAGTTGTCGGCGACGTTCAGCATAGTCTGTTCTTGGATCATTTTAGTGCTCCGCTAATGTCAACTACTACTGAGACCCGAATATCAGGTCATTAAAAAGCCCCATATTGAGGGCGCAGCATTATAACACCGCTCAAACGATATGGGTAGAAAAAATAAACGGCTCACTGCTGAGCCGTTTATTCGTTGAGAATGCATACTCTATTACAGAATAGCTTTCTCTACAACGCGAACCAGCGTCCAGGACTTAGTCTTGGACAGCGGACGGCATTCGCGGATTTCAACCACGTCACCAGTACCGCATTCGTTGTTCTCGTCATGTACGTGCAGTTTGGTCGTACGCTTAATGAATTTACCGTAGATCGGGTGTTTCACAAAACGTTCGATAGCAACAACAATGGATTTCTCCATTTTGTCGCTAACAACGCGACCTTGCAGAGTACGGATTTTATCGGTCATTACGCACCCGCCTTCTCAGTCAGTAAAGTCTTAACGCGTGCGACATCACGACGCACTTGCTTCAACAGGTGAGACTGTTGCAGCTGGCCACTTGCAGCCTGCATACGCAGGTTGAACTGCTCACGCAGCAGATTCAGCAGCTCGGTGTTCAGCTCTTCAACACTCTTCTCACGCAGCTCTTTTGCTTTCATTACATCACCGTCTTAGTTACAAAGGTGGTTTTAATCGGCAGTTTCGCTGCTGCCAGCTTGAATGCTTCACGGGCCAGCTCTTCCGGTACGCCGTCCATTTCATACAGGACTTTACCCGGCTGAATCAAGGCAACCCAATACTCCACGTTACCTTTACCTTTACCCATACGCACTGCCAGCGGCTTTTCAGTGATCGGTTTGTCCGGGAATACACGGATCCAGATCTTACCTTGACGCTTAACTGCACGGGTCATAGCACGACGTGCTGCTTCGATCTGACGGGCAGTCAGACGACCACGGCCAACAGCTTTCAGACCGAAGCTGCCGAAGCTAACATCCGTACCCTGCGCCAGACCGCGGTTACGGCCTTTGTGCATTTTACGGAATTTTGTACGCTTTGGTTGTAACATCAGCGACGCTCCTTATTTACGGCCTTTACGCTGCTGCTTTTTAGGTTGAGCAGCCGGTTTTTCCGGTTGTTCAACAGCAGCCATACCACCCAGGATCTCGCCTTTGAAGATCCACACTTTAACGCCGATTACACCGTAAGTGGTGTGCGCTTCAGAGGTGTTGTAGTCGATGTCAGCACGCAGAGTGTGCAGAGGAACGCGACCTTCGCGGTACCATTCGGTACGTGCAATTTCCGCGCCGCCCAGACGGCCGCTAACTTCAACTTTAATACCTTTCGCGCCCAGACGCATTGCGTTCTGTACAGCACGCTTCATAGCACGACGGAACATAACGCGACGTTCCAGCTGAGAAGTGATGCTGTCAGCAACCAATTTTGCGTCCAGTTCAGGCTTACGCACTTCGGCGATATTGATCTGGGCAGGAACGCCAGCAATATCAGCTACGACTTTGCGCAGTTTTTCTACGTCTTCGCCTTTCTTACCGATAACGATACCCGGACGAGCGGTGTGAATAGTCACACGGATGCTCTTAGCCGGACGCTCGATAACGATACGAGATACAGACGCTTTAGCCAGTTCCTTAGTCAGGTACTGACGTACTTTAAAATCGCTGTCCAGGTTGTCAGCGAATTCTTTGGTGTTCGCAAACCAGGTTGAGTTCCATGGTTTTACAATACCCAGGCGAATACCATTAGGATGTACTTTCTGACCCATTGCTAGTCTCCAGAGTCTCAGCGATCGGACACAACCACAGTAATGTGGCTGGTGCGCTTCAGGATGCGATCTGCACGACCTTTTGCACGCGGCATAATGCGCTTCATGCTCGGGCCTTCGTCTACGAAAATTTTCGTAACTTTCAGATCGTCAATGTCAGCGCCATCGTTGTGTTCAGCGTTAGCAATGGCAGATTCCAGAACTTTCTTGACCAGTACAGCCGCTTTCTTATTGGTGTAGGTCAGAATATCCAGGGCCTGCGACACTTTCTTACCGCGAATCAGGTCTGCAACAAGGCGAACCTTCTGAGCAGAAGAACGAGCATGGCGATGTTGAGCTAAAGTTTCCATCTCTTCCTCCTACCTTATTTCTTCTTCGCTTTTTTATCAGCAGCGTGGCCGCGATAAGTACGAGTCGGTGCGAATTCACCCAGTTTGTGACCGACCATTTCATCGGAAACAAATACCGGAACGTGCTGACGACCATTATGGACAGCGATGGTCAAACCGATCATGTTAGGAAAGATCGTTGAACGACGGGACCAAGTGCGCAGGGGCTTCTTGTCTCCGCTTTCCACCGCTTTCTCTACCTTCTTCAGCAAGTGCAGGTCAATAAAAGGACCTTTCTTGAGAGAACGTGGCATGGCTTATCCTCTAAAATTATTTGCTACGGCGACGTACGATGAATTTATCAGTACGCTTGTTGCTGCGGGTCTTCTTACCTTTGGTCTGAACGCCCCACGGAGTTACCGGGTGCTTACCAAAGTTACGACCTTCACCACCACCATGTGGGTGGTCGACTGGGTTCATCGCAGTACCGCGAACGGTAGGACGAACACCACGCCAGCGTGCAGCACCTGCTTTACCCAGAACGCGCAGCATATGCTCAGCATTGCCAACTTCGCCCAGAGTTGCACGGCAGTCTGCTTCGACTTTACGCATTTCACCAGAACGCAGACGCAGGGTGACATAAGCACCATCACGAGCAACGATCTGAACGTAAGTACCAGCGGAACGAGCCAGCTGACCGCCTTTACCTGGTTTCATTTCTACGTTATGAACGGTAGAACCAACCGGGATATTGCGCATCGGCAGGGTGTTACCTGCTTTGATTGCAGCATCAACGCCAGACTGAATCTGGTCGCCAGCTTTCAGGCCTTTAGGGGCCAGGATGTAACGGCGTTCGCCATCTTTGTACAGAACCAGCGCGATGTTCGCGGAACGGTTCGGATCGTACTCAAGACGTTCAACAACTGCCGGGATACCATCTTTGTTGCGTTTGAAGTCAACCAGACGGTATGCCTGCTTGTGGCCACCACCAATATGACGAGTGGTGATACGGCCATTGTTGTTACGACCACCGGATTTGCTGTTTTTTTCCAGCAACGGAGCAAACGGTTTGCCCTTGTGCAGCTCAGGGTTAACCACTTTAACGACGTGGCGACGACCCGGAGATGTCGGTTTACATTTAACAACTGCCATTGTATTACTCCTCCGACTTACTCAGCGCCGCCAACGAAGTCCAGATTCTGGCCTTCCTTCAGGGTGACGTAAGCTTTTTTCCAGTCGCTACGACGACCGATACGCTGTCCGTGACGTTTAACTTTCCCTTTAACTACCAGGGTGTTAACGACTTCGACTTCGACTTCAAACAGTTTCTGCACAGCAGCTTTGATTTCTGCTTTGGTCGCGTCTTTAGCAACTTTGAGAACGATGGTATTGGTTTTTTCCATCGCAGCAGACGCTTTTTCAGAAACGTGCGGTGCACGCAGCACCTTCAGCAAACGTTCTTCACGAATCATGCCAGCATCTCCTCAACTTGCTTAACAGCATCAGCAGTCATTACGACTTTGTCGAAGGCGATCAGGCTAACCGGGTCGATACCAGTTGCATCGCGTACGTCAACCTTGTGCAGGTTGCGCGCAGCCAGGAACAGGTTCTCGTCCAGCTCACCGGTGATGATCAGCACATCTTCCAGAGCCATGTCTTTCAGTTTCTGTGCCAGCAGCTTAGTTTTAGGCGCTTCTACAGAGAATGATTCGACAACGATCAGACGATCCTGACGTACCAGTTCGGACAGAATGCTTTTCAGCGCGCCGCGGTACATCTTTTTGTTAACTTTTTGACTGTGGTCCTGCGGGCGAGCAGCGAAGGTCACGCCACCGGAACGCCAGATCGGGCTCTTGATAGAACCTGAACGCGCACGGCCGGTACCTTTCTGGCGCCACGGCTTTTTGCCTGAACCAGTTACTTCAGCACGAGTCTTCTGAGCACGAGTACCCTGACGAGCACCAGCTGCATAAGCAACAACAACCTGGTGAACCAGCGCTTCGTTGAAATCACGACCGAAGGTAGTTTCGGAAACAGTCAGCGCGCTCTGCGCGTCTTTCAATACTAATTCCATTGCTATCCCCTTACGCCTTCACAGCTGGTTTAACGATCAGGTCGCAACCGGTCGCACCCGGAACACCACCTTTAACCAGCAGCAGGTTGCGCTCAGCGTCAACGCGTACTACGTCAAGGCTCTGAACGGTGACACGCTCGTTACCCATCTGACCTGCCATTTTCTTGCCTTTGAACACTTTGCCCGGAGTCTGGTTCTGACCGATAGAACCCGGAACGCGGTGAGACAAGGAGTTACCGTGAGTAGCGTCCTGGGTACGGAAGTTCCAGCGCTTAACGGTACCAGCGAAACCTTTACCTTTAGAGGTACCGGTTACGTCAACTTTTTTAACGTCAGCAAACAGTTCAACGCTAATGCTCTGACCTACGGTGAATTCTTCACCATCTGCCAGACGGAACTCCCACAGGCCGCGGCCAGCTTCTACGCCAGCTTTAGCAAAGTGGCCAGCTTCCGGCTTAGTTACACGGTTAGCTTTTTTAGCACCGGTGGTAACCTGAACAGCGCGGTAGCCATCGTTAGCCAGGTCTTTAACCTGAGTAACGCGGTTTGCTTCAACTTCGATTACGGTTACTGGGATAGATACGCCATCTTCAGTGAAGATGCGGGTCATACCCACTTTTTTACCGACTAAACCAATCATTGTATCAACCTCTCAATCGCTCGATGACCTGATTAACCCAGGCTGATCTGCACGTCTACACCGGCAGCCAGGTCCAGACGCATCAGAGCATCAACGGTTTTTTCAGTTGGCTCAACGATGTCAACCAGACGCTTGTGAGTGCGAATTTCGTACTGATCACGCGCGTCTTTGTTAACGTGCGGGGAGATCAGAACGGTAAAGCGCTCTTTGCGGGTCGGCAGCGGGATCGGACCACGAACTTGCGCACCAGTGCGCTTAGCAGTCTCGACGATTTCCGCGGTTGATTGATCGATCAGACGATGATCAAACGCTTTCAAACGGATACGGATTCTTTGGTTCTGCATGAGACCAGAGCTCCAATTATTTTATAGACGAAATAGTTACTCCTCAAACCCATTACGATTGATGGGAGAGTGTAACCGTTCTTACAGAGTTCCCCGATTGGGAACATTGTCTGGTATCGCTTTCGCAGTACCTGTGGCTCATATCGAACCGCTGTCAATATTAGACAAGCCCGCGCATTATACGTAAATCTCAGTCTTACGCAAGCGCCGTGTAGATATTAATCATTTTTTCGACAATGCGGGCTCCGTTCCATCCTGCCTGTAAAAGTCCAAAATTTCATTTTTTCTGCGGAACGAAGGAAACAAAGCAGCAAATACAACATTGCGTGGAAAGCTGTCGCCGCTAATGTGGTCTCACTGCCTACTCAGGAGTTATCCATGTACTCTGCGCTCCCTTTTCTGCTCACATACCTTTTTTTATCAGGGCGTCTGTGGGTCACCGATTTACGAACGGGTTTTTTACCCGATAGATTAACCTGCCCTCTTCTTTGGAGCGGTCTCATTTACCATCAGCTTTTGCTGCCCGCACGTTTGTCCGCTGCCCTATGGGGAGCCATAGCGGGGTATGTCCTGTTCGCTCTTCTGTACTGGGGTTATCGTCTGGCTTACCGACAAGAAGGGTTGGGCTATGGTGATGTGAAGTTTCTTGCCGCCCTGGGCGCATGGCATGAATGGCAGTCATTACCCATGCTGGTGTTTATTGCCGCTTTTTTGGCCTGCGCCGCGGTGGGGACGGATTACTTCAGGTATGGTAGGGCGGTATTAAAAAACCCGCTGCCTTTTGGGCCATACATGGCGGCTGCGGGTTTTATCATAGGATGGAAAACACTGATGCCGGAGAGTTAGTCTACGACTTTAATTTGTGATTGCAGATAATTTTGCAAGCCAAGTTTCGAAATTAAATCCAGCTCGGTTTCCAGCCAGTCGATGTGCCCTTCTTCATCGGCAAGAATTTCAATCATCATATCCCTGCTGACATAATCATGGACGGTATCTGCGTAAGCGATAGCTTCACGTAGATCTTTTGCGCCTTCAAGTTCAAGCCGAAGGTCGGATTGCAGCATCTCTTCGACATCTTCACCAATGCCTAGCTTGCCAAGATCCTGCAAATTTGGAATGCCCTCCAAAAACAAGATACGCTCGATGTACTTATCAGCGTGCTTCATCTCATCAATGGACTCATGGTATTCGACATCATTGAGGCGAATCAGACCCCAATTTTTAAACATACGAGCATGGAGAAAATACTGGTTGATCGCGACAAGCTCATTACCCAATAGTTTATTGAGATAACTTATGATTTTAACATCACCTTTCATTTTATAGTCCCTCCGCTTCCACTCTTTGAAGAGTAGATGGGGCTACAGGGATGTCAAAAAAAAGAATGTGACTCAGGCGATCTCTTTAAATTCCGGAATCTGTGTCAATTCGTCCTGCATTACTTCACGTGCAGCCCGAACACACTTACCACATTGATTTCCAACAGCAATAAACTTACGCAATTGTTGGAAAGATTGTGGATGAAACTGGCGTACCGCCTGACGGATTTTTTTATCACTGACACCATTACACAAACAAACGTACATGATCGCTCCCGTTCAATTTCTGCGCAAAGTGTAAATGAGAATAGTTATGATTACAATAGCACAAATATATAGACGCAGCCGGAGAGCAATAAAAAATGCGAATAAATATGACAGGCTAAATGCCAGGCAGCAAAAAGGGCGCCGTAGCGCCCTTTTTAAGCTCAAAACTAATTATTAAATAATTAGCTCATTACTTTAGCAACAACGCCCGCACCAACAGTACGGCCGCCTTCACGGATTGCGAAACGCAGACCGTCGTCCATCGCGATCGGGTGAATCAGGGTAACAACCATTTTGATGTTGTCGCCCGGCATTACCATCTCTACGCCTTCCGGCAGTTCGATGGTACCAGTCACGTCAGTAGTACGGAAGTAGAACTGCGGACGGTAGCCTTTGAAGAACGGAGTATGACGGCCGCCTTCGTCTTTGGACAGGATATAAACTTCAGATTCGAACTTGGTGTGCGGCTTGATGGAACCCGGCTTAGCCAGTACCTGACCACGTTCGATTTCTTCACGTTTGATACCACGCAGCAGAACACCAACGTTCTCACCAGCACGGCCTTCGTCCAGCAGTTTGCGGAACATTTCAACGCCAGTACAGGTAGACTTGGCAGTCTCTTTGATACCAACGATTTCAACTTCTTCGCCAACTTTAACGATACCGCGCTCTACACGACCGGTAACAACGGTACCACGACCGGAGATGGAGAATACGTCTTCGATAGGCAGCAGGAACGGCTTGTCAATCGCACGCTCTGGTTCCGGGATGTAAGAATCCAGGAAGCCAGCCAGTTCGATGATTTTCGCTTCCCACTCTGCTTCGCCTTCCAGCGCTTTCAGAGCAGAACCACGAACGATCGGAGTGTCGTCGCCCGGGAAATCGTACTGAGACAGAAGTTCACGAACTTCCATTTCTACCAGTTCCAGCAGCTCTTCGTCATCAACCATGTCGCATTTGTTCAGGAACACGATGATGTACGGAACGCCTACCTGACGACCCAGCAGGATGTGCTCACGAGTCTGCGGCATCGGGCCGTCAGTCGCAGCAACAACCAGGATCGCGCCGTCCATCTGCGCAGCACCGGTGATCATGTTTTTAACATAGTCGGCGTGGCCCGGGCAGTCTACGTGTGCGTAGTGGCGAGTCGGGGTGTCATATTCAACGTGAGAAGTGTTGATGGTGATACCACGAGCTTTTTCTTCCGGTGCGTTATCGATCTGGTCGAAAGCACGAGCAGCACCGCCGTAGGTTTTAGCCAGTACGGTGGTGATTGCAGCGGTCAGAGTAGTTTTACCGTGGTCGACGTGGCCGATAGTACCAACGTTGACGTGCGGTTTTGTACGTTCAAATTTTTCTTTAGACACGGCTATATTCCTTACTATAGTGCTCTCCCCTTCAGGAGAGAGCACGGGACTTAGGTTTTAACCCCGGGGCTTATTTACCACGGGCTTCGATTACGGCCTGAGCAACGTTGTTCGGCGCATCATCATACTTCAGGAATTCCATCGTGTATGATGCACGACCTTTGGTCAGAGAACGCAGCTGAGTTGCATATCCGAACATTTCAGACAGCGGAACTTCAGCGTGGATCTTAACGCCAGTTACTTCAGATTCCTGACCGCGCAGCATACCGCGACGACGGCTCAAGTCACCGATAACATCACCAGTGTTCTCTTCCGGAGTCTCTACTTCAACCTTCATGATCGGCTCAAGCAGAACAGGTTTTGCTCTCTTAAAGCCTTCTTTAAAGGCGATAGAAGCAGCCAGTTTAAACGCCAGTTCAGAGGAGTCAACGTCATGGTAAGAACCGAAGTGCAGACGAACACCCATGTCTACTACCGGGTAACCAGCCAGCGGACCAGACTTCAGCTGCTCCTGGATGCCTTTATCAACGGCAGGGATGTATTCGCCAGGAATTACACCACCTTTAATGTCGTTGACGAACTCGTAACCTTTCGGGTTAGAGCCCGGCTCCAGCGGGTACATGTCGATAACGACGTGACCATACTGACCACGACCACCAGACTGTTTCGCGTGCTTACCTTCGATATCGGTAACTTTCGCACGAATCGCTTCGCGGTAAGCGACCTGAGGTTTACCGACGTTCGCTTCAACGTTGAATTCACGCTTCATACGGTCAACGATGATGTCGAGGTGCAGTTCACCCATACCGGCGATGATGGTCTGGTTAGATTCTTCGTCAGTCCATACGCGGAATGACGGGTCTTCTTTAGCCAGACGACCCAGAGCCAGACCCATTTTTTCCTGGTCAGCTTTGGTTTTCGGTTCTACTGCGATGGAGATTACCGGCTCAGGGAATTCCATACGCTCCAGAATGATCGGTTTGTCCGGATCACACAGAGTATCACCAGTAGTCACGTCTTTCAGACCGATCGCAGCAGCGATGTCGCCTGCGCGAACTTCTTTGATCTCTTCACGTTTGTTAGCGTGCATCTGAACGATACGACCGAAACGCTCACGTGCAGATTTCACGGAGTTCAGTACGGTATCACCAGAGTTAACCACACCGGAGTACACACGGAAGAAGGTCAGGTTACCTACGAACGGGTCGGTAGCGATTTTGAACGCCAGCGCAGAGAACGGCTCGTCATCACTTGCGTGACGCTCAGCCGGAGTATCTTTACCGTCGTCCAGGATACCGTTGATCGCAGGAACATCAGTCGGAGCCGGCAGGTAATCGATTACCGCATCCAGCATCGCCTGAACACCTTTGTTCTTAAACGCAGAACCGCAGGTTACCAGGATGATTTCGTTGTTCAGAACGCGCTGACGCAGAGCTTTCTTGATTTCTTCCTCGGTCAGCTCTTCGCCGCCCAGGTATTTTTCCATCAGCTCTTCAGACGCTTCCGCAGCGGACTCAATCAGGTTCTGGTGCCATTCTTCAGCCAGTTCCTGCATGTCAGCCGGGATATCTTCGTATTCGAAGGTTACACCTGCGTCTGCTTCGTTCCAGTTGATGGCTTTCATTTTCACCAGGTCAACAACACCGGTGAAACCTTCTTCAGCACCAATTGCCAGCTGCAGCGGAACCGGGTTCGCGCCCAGACGGGTTTTGATCTGACCAACAACTTTCAGGAAGTTCGCACCCATGCGGTCCATTTTGTTAACGAACGCAATGCGTGGAACTTTATATTTGTTTGCCTGACGCCATACGGTTTCAGACTGCGGCTGAACACCACCAACTGCGCAGTAAACCATTACCGCACCATCAAGAACACGCATGGAACGTTCTACTTCGATAGTGAAGTCAACGTGCCCCGGGGTGTCGATGATGTTTACGCGATGCGGCTCATACTGCTTAGCCATACCTGACCAGAATGCAGTAGTCGCTGCGGAAGTGATAGTAATACCACGTTCCTGCTCCTGCTCCATCCAGTCCATGGTAGCTGCGCCGTCATGAACTTCACCGATTTTATGGTTTACACCGGTGTAGAACAGAATACGTTCGGTAGTGGTGGTTTTACCGGCGTCGATGTGCGCACTGATACCGATGTTACGGTAGCGTGCGATGGGTGTTGTACGAGCCATTTGATTCCTCGTTTATCTTTTAGGCGTTCAATTTAAGTAGCCCAAAGCGGGCTGCTTGCAAGAAGCGCCCGCCTGGTAACTATTACTCCGAAGGGATTACCAACGGTAGTGTGCGAACGCCTTGTTGGCTTCTGCCATACGGTGAACGTCTTCACGTTTCTTAACTGCAGTACCTTTGTTTTCTGCAGCATCAGAAAGTTCGTTCGCCAGGCGCAGAGCCATGGATTTATCACCGCGTTTACGAGCAGCTTCAACGATCCAACGCATTGCCAGAGCATTACGACGAACCGGACGGACTTCAACTGGTACCTGATAAGTAGAACCACCAACGCGGCGAGACTTAACTTCGACAGTCGGGCGCACGTTTTCGAGAGCTACTTCGAAAGCTTCCAGTTCGTTTTTACCAGAACGCTGAGCCAGGGTCTCAAGCGCGCTGTATACGATAGTTTCGGCAGTAGATTTTTTACCATCTACCATCAGGATATTTACAAATTTAGCCAGCAGTTCTGATCCGAACTTCGGATCCGGCAGAATTTTACGCTGACCAATGACGCGACGACGTGGCATGGAAATACTCCGTTGTTAATTCAGGATTGTCCAAAACTCTACGAGTTTAGTTTGACATTAATTTAAAACGTTTGGCCTTACTTAACGGAGAACCATTAAGCCTTAGGACGTTTCACGCCATACTTGGAGCGTGATTGCTTACGGTCTTTAACGCCGGAGCAGTCAAGCGCACCACGAACGGTGTGGTAACGAACACCCGGGAGGTCTTTTACACGACCGCCGCGGATCAGGATCACGGAGTGCTCCTGCAGGTTGTGACCTTCACCACCGATGTAGGAAGTCACTTCAAAACCGTTAGTCAAACGAACACGACATACTTTACGCAGTGCGGAGTTCGGTTTTTTAGGAGTGGTAGTATATACACGAGTACATACGCCACGTTTCTGCGGGCATGCTTCCAGCGCAGGCACGTTGCTCTTTGCAACTTTGCGTGCGCGTGGTTTGCGTACCAGCTGGTTAACTGTTGCCATTAAATAGCTCCTGGTTTTAGCTTTTGCTTCGTAAACACGTAATAAAACGCCCTCATACAATATGAGGACGCAGAATTTTAGGGCGACGTCGAAAAGGTGTCAAGAAATATACAACAATCCCGCAATTACCAGGTCATCTGGCGGGGATGTTTCGCCACAAGTCTGACGAAGTCAGTATAGTCAACCCTGACGACGCTGTCTGAAATTTGACCACCCAAACCGCGAGCTTTAATGTCTTCTTCCAGCACGTATATCTTAATGGGGGCATTCAGCAAACTTTCAAGGAAACGGCTGCCTTCGATAGCGGTCATCACGCCATCCTGTAGCAACAAAAGCTCATCCCCTTCTTTGAGCAGACGAAGAAGAGAGGAGAGATCCGAATGCCACGCAGAGCGATGTAAAGTGTGCAATATAGACATAAGGGACTCAGAACCTCAGGATAACGTCATAGCCGTCAAGCTCATTGCGCAGCGCTTCAGGCTCAAGCAGTGTCGTATCAATGACAAAGCGTGTGTCTTCCGACAGACCCCGTTCACGCATAGAGGCGGCGCAGAGCCAACACTGTTCAATGTCGTAGAGTTCCAGCAGTTTAAAGGTGGCAATGTAGTCGCGTGCCAACACCACATCAGGTTTTTGCCCCAGAAGTATCTGAAAAACGCCATCGCCAATAAAAAAGACGCCAAGCGCTTCTGTTAATGCAGATGTTGCCAGCAACGCATCCAGCCCTTCACGGCCCGATGCGCTACCGTGCGGCGCAGTAGAAAATACAAAAGCAATGCGTTTCATTAAAATTGCACCACGCGATCGCAGGTCAGCGATGCTTCCGCCAGAGCTCCAAGCCCACTGAGAATGAAACCTGGCTGTAAGTTAGCCGCAGCCAGGCCTAGTCTGGCAGACTCCGTTTCATCCACAATCCCCCGGCGCAACGCCGCCGCAACACAGATGTTTAATGTCACACCCTGCGTTTGGTTCAGCTGTTGCCAGGCACGTACCACGTCAAATTCGTCACTGGCAGGCGACGTCAGCATGTTGGCGTTATAGACACCGTCCTGGTAGAAAAAGACACTGCTCAGTTCGTGCCCCTCATTGAGCACCGCCAGGGCAAACTGCAAGGCGCTGCTCGCCTGCTGTGTGCCGTAAGCAGGCCCAGTGACCACAATGGCGAAACGCATTACTTAGTATCCTGTCCCTGAAAATCGCCGCTTTTGAACTGACGTATGTAGAGGTACACCGTGTGCTTGGAGATGTTCAGGCGGTCAGCCACCTGGTTAATCGCATCTTTGATATCGAAGATGCCTTTCTCGTAGAGGTTGAGCACAATCTGGCGGTTCTTCGTATTGTTAGACACGTTTCGGTCAGCGTTCACTTCTTCAATCGTGAACTCCAGCGTTTGCGTGACCAAATCTTCTACCGAGGAGGCAAAGTTAACGGAGGAACCCACTTCCGGCGTTTCCGGCGGAATGAAGGTATTCATAATCTGTGAGAACGGTACATCAAGGTTCATGTTGATGCACAGTAGACCAATCACACGATGCTCGCGGTTGCGAATAGCAATCGTCACCGACTTCATCAAGACACCGCTTTTCGCGCGTGTAAAGTAGCACTTCGACACGCTGCTGTCCGCACCCGTCATATCATGCAGCATGCGCAACGCAAGGTCAGTAATCGGCGAGCCAATTTTGCGGCCCGTGTGTTCACCGTTAGCAATGCGAATTGCCGAGCATTTCAAATCCTGCAAAGAGTGCAATACGATTTCACAATGGGAACCAATGAGCATCGCTAACCCGTCCACCACCGCTTCGTAGGATTTCAGAATATCGAAGTCGGTTTGATCGAAAGGACGTTGATCCAGTAAATCAAGCTCACTGGTTTCGTTGGTTAAAAGCGACCTGGACATGAAAAAAAACACTCCTTTTCAGGAGCCTGTCGGTATGTTTTCAGGGCAGGCTCATTATTTACGCGGACAACTAAATTAATACAGCGGACGTTCCGCTTTCCAGTACTAATTATATCCGGCCTGCAATTAAAAACCCGCCGCCATACTGGCGGCGGTTCTCAGTTTTTATTTTTTAGCAGCATCTGCTGCTTTGGCATCAGCTTCTGCTGGCGCTGCGGCATCCGCTTTCGGTGCCGGTTTGATGTCCAGCAGCTCTACGTCGAATACCAGCGTAGAGTTAGCCGGGATGCCCGGAACGCCAGTTTTGCCGTAAGCCAGATCCGGTGGGATAACCAGTTGGATCTTACCGCCTTTCTTGATGTTCTTCAGACCTTCAGTCCAGCCAGGGATCACACCATCCAGACGGAAAGAGAGTGGCTCACCACGGGTGTAAGAGTTATCGAACTCTTTACCGTCAATCAGCGTACCTTTGTAATTCACCACCACAGTATCGCTGTCTTTCGGCGCATCGCCAGTACCGGCTTTTTCTACTTTATAGACGAGGCCAGTAGAAGAGGTTTTAGCCCCTTTCTCTTTAGCGAATTTCTCGCGGAATGCTTTGCCTTTGGTTTCGTTTTCAGTCGCGTCTTTTTCCATCTTCGCCTGAGCGGAGCTCTTCACGCGAGTTTCAAACGCCTGCAGCGTTTGTTCGATTTCCTGGTCAGACAATTTGCTCTTGTCTGCAAACGCATCCTGAACACCCGCGATCAGCTGATCTTTGTCCAGTTTAATGCCTAATTTTTCCTGTTCCTTCAGGGAGTTTTCCATGTAACGACCCAGAGAAGCACCCAGCGCATACGCTGATTTCTGATCGTCATTTTTGAACGCCGCTTTGCTGTCGGCAGTTGCCGCAGGTTTTGCAGCATCAGCAGCGAAAGTGATCGGAGCGTGCAGAGCAACGGCCATTGTGGTCGCCAGCAGCGTTACTTTAAACAGTGATTTCATCCATATCTCCAGGGCCGGGGCATCTCACCCCAGGGTTAACTTACACAAGAAACGTACTATAAAGCGTTGTAGAACAAATCAACATACGAACACGCCCTATTATCACCCCTTTTCAGACTCTTTTTGTTTAATTTAGTTTCCTGAAAGGTTAATGAGTACTGTGCAATCCCGTAAAGTTAAGTAGAATCCGCGGCCGGGAACAACAAAAGAGGTGAATCATGCAGGATATAACGATGGAAGCTCGCCTGGCTGAACTGGAGAGTCGCCTGGCTTTTCAGGAGATCACCATTGAAGAACTCAATGTGACAGTGACCGCTCATGAGATGGAAATGGCTAAACTACGCGATCATCTGCGTTTGCTGACGGATAAACTCAAAGCCAGCCAACCGTCAAACATTGCCTCTCAGTCCGAAGAGACGCCACCGCCACATTATTGAGACGTAAAAAAAGCGGGTTTCCCCGCTTTTTTTGTGCCCGGTATCGCTACGCTTACCGGGCCAGCATGACGATTAATGGCAACCGCAGCCGCCATTTCCGCCACAACCACCTTTGCCGTGCTCATGACCATGGTCATGGTCGTGGCCGTGGCCACCGCAGCAACCTTCGTGGTCGTGGTCATGGTCGTGACCGTTAGCACCGTGAACGTGGCCATGAGCCAGCTCTTCTTCGGTTGCTTCACGAATCGCGACAACTTCCACGTTGAATTTCAGGTTCTGGCCAGCCAGCATGTGGTTACCGTCAACCACAACGTGGTCGTCTTCCACTTCGGTGATTTCTACCGGTACCGGGCCCTGGTCGGTTTCCGCCAGGAAGCGCATGCCAACCTGCAGTTCGTCAACGCCCATGAACACGTCTTTAGGAACGCGCTGCACCAGGTTTTCGTCATACTGACCGTAAGCGTCGTTAGCGCCTACAGCAACGTCAAATTTGTCGCCAACATCGTGACCTTCCAGCGCTGTTTCCAGGCCAGAGATCAGGGAACCGTGACCATGCAGGTAGTCCAGCGGCGCACTCACCGGAGACTCATCAACCAACACACCGTCTTCTGTACGTACCTGATAGGCCAGGCTGACCACCAGGTCTTTTGCTACTTTCATGATATCTCCTGAGCATGGGAAGAATAGTGGCGCAGATTGTAGCGGAATTCTGCACTCGTGTACCCACTAGCTTAAAAAAACCTGCGACATATCGCTAGTCCGGATGAAAAATCCCGATCACTTGCTCTTCTTTGCGAACATGCTCGCGCGCCGCTTTATCGGCTTCACGCATCTGATGACCACACTTAACGCATTCAACAATATCAACATTATTTTCGCGCCACATCGCCAGAGAATCTTGCGCCTGGCAAGATGGGCATTTTGCACCTGCAATAAAACGTTTACGAATTGCCATACTGCTCCCCTACTCAAATTCATCCCAGCCATCCAGCTGGCGCCGTTCTTTCTGCATCTCTCGCTGGAAGATCTCCTCCAGCTCGCGTCGGGCTTCCGTGGCGCGTGAGATTTGAACCGTATCGGTATGCATTGGGATCAACTCCCGTAACATACGCATGTCTAGGCGACGAAAGTGCAGTTGCGCCCGCTGCGCCTGATGCGGATGCATCCCTAATGACACCAGCGTTTTGCGCCCCAACTCCAGCGCACTGGAAAAGGTTTCACGAGAAAACTGTGTCACCCCCACCTGTAATAACTCATGTGCTTCTACACGTCCGCGCGCCCGCGCAAGAATATGCAAATGCGGAAAATGCTGCTGGCACAGTTCCACCAGCTTCATGGTGTCTTCAGGCTCATTACAGGTGATCACGATCGACTCCGCCGCTTCTGCCCCTGCCGAACGCAGGAGATCCACCTGGGTGGCATCACCGTAATACACTTTGTAGCCATATTTACGCATCAGGTTGACGGCACTGATATCCCGCTCAAGTACCGTGATACGCATCTTGTTCGCCATCAACAAACGCCCAATCACCTGACCGAATCGCCCAAACCCCACCACAATCACTTGCGGCTTATCATCATCCACCCAGGGCGCTTCGTCTTCCTCTTCCGGGCCATTGATCTGCCTGGAAAGCCATTTATCAATGAGCTTCATTAACAAGGGTGTTGTCATCATCGACAGCGTGACGGTCACCAACAGCAACGCCATCTGATCGCCCTGAAACAATCGCTGAGAAGACGCGGTAGAAAAGAGCACAAAAGCAAACTCGCCCCCCTGACTCAACACGCCCGCAAACTGCATTCGCTCCGAACTCCTCACGCCATACACGCGAGCCAGCAAATAGAGCACCAGCGTCTTGACGGCCACCAGAATGACGACGCTCATCACGACCCACAACAGATGGGTGTAGAGCACACCAAGATTCAACGACATCCCGACCGAAATAAAGAACAGCCCCAGCAGCAAGCCTTTAAAGGGATCAATGGCGGTTTCCAGCTCATGGCGATATTCGCTTTCCGCCAGTAACACACCCGCAATAAACGTCCCCAGCGCCATCGACAGCCCCAGCGCATCCATAAACAGCGCCGAAGCCAGCACCAGCAGCAGGGTGGCGGCAGTGAAAACCTCCCTCACTCCCGAACTGGCGATAAAGCGAAATACGGGGCGCAGCAGATAGCGTCCGCCAATCAGCATGCCCGCAAATGCCAGCACCTTCATGCCCACTTTGATCCAGTCAAAATGTTCATCTGCGGAACCCGCCAGCAGCGGCACCAGCGCCAGCGCCGGGATCACCGCCAAATCCTGAAACAGCAGCACAGAAAAACCCAGTTGCCCGGATTCACTGCGATTCATCCCTTTTTCACGCATCAGCTGCAATGCCATGGCGGTCGACGACATCGCCAGACCGATCCCCCCGACCACCGCCGCCTGCCACGAGAAGCGGGTCAGCATCAGTAGCCCCGCCAGCACTGCCGCGCTTAACATCACCTGCGCCGCCCCGACGCCAAAAATAGAACGCCGCAGCTGCCAGAGTTTTGCGGGATTCAGCTCCAGGCCAATGATAAACATCAGGAAGACAACGCCCAACTCAGAGAAATGCAGGATCTCATCAACGTCGCTGATAAACCCCAGCCCCCACGGACCGATAGCGATCCCGGCCAGCAGGTAGCCCAGGACCGCGCCGATACCCAGCCGCGCAGCCAACGGCACCGCAACCACTGCCGCGAAGAGAAACAGCACGCCTGCCAGCATTAAATCGGAACCTTCCATCAGCGACCTCCCGCAACAACAGGGTTTGCCAGCCACTCACCATACGCCCTGGCATGACTGGCTAATTCCTGCGCACTTTGTCGCCTGGCCCAGTAAATAATGATCGGACTCATCCAATGCATACGACACATTGCTGCCGTCAATTCAAAGGGACGCAGCACGTCGCTCATCGGATAACGGTTCAGCGCGTCATAGCGGTAAGCACTTTCCGGCTCGCCGGTAGTGATCACGCTTCGCCAGTACTTTCCCGCCAGTTGATTTCCTCCGGGACCGCTGGCAAAACCGCGGCTCAACACCCGGTCAAACCACTCTTTGAGCAGTGCCGGACAGCTGTAGGTATACAAAGGGTGCTGAAAAACAATCACGTCGTGTTCACGCAATAGCGCCTGCTCATGCGGAATATCGATAAAAAAATCAGGGTAGTGCGCGTAAAGATCGTGCACTGTCACATTACTGAGCTGCATGGCCGGCTTAAGCAGAACCCGATTGGCGACCGAGTCCTGAGATTCCGGATGGGCATACAGCAGCAAAACTTTCGCTGGCTGGGACATCATCCCCCTCCCGGTTTTTGTGTATAGTCGTTGTTTTGGGCTACCATTGCGCTCCAGTGCGGCAGTACGCCCACACACACTACATTATCATAATGATAAATTAACATAGTCAGAACATACGGCGCCTTATGATTGTTTTCTCCTCGTTACAAATTCGCCGCGGCGTACGCGTCTTGCTGGACAATGCTACAGCGACCATCAATCCTGGTCAGAAAGTCGGTCTGGTGGGTAAAAATGGCTGCGGAAAATCTACCCTGCTGGCATTGCTAAAAAATGAAATCAGCGCCGATGGCGGCAATTATTCCTTCCCCGGCAACTGGCAACTGGCGTGGGTGAATCAGGAAACGCCTGCGCTTCCGCAGCCTGCGCTGGAATACGTTATTGACGGTGACCGTGAGTATCGCCAGTTGGAAGCGCAACTGAACGACGCTAACGAACGTAACGACGGACACGCGATTGCCACCGTACATGGCAAACTGGACGCCATCGACGCCTGGACCGTGCGGTCCCGCGCCGCCAGTCTGCTCCACGGTCTCGGTTTCTCCAATGAGCAACTTGAGCGCCCGGTCAGCGACTTCTCCGGCGGCTGGCGCATGCGTCTTAACCTGGCCCAGGCGCTGATCTGCCGCTCAGATTTGCTGCTGCTCGATGAACCCACCAACCACCTTGATCTGGACGCCGTCATCTGGCTGGAGAAATGGCTGAAGAGCTATCAGGGGACACTGATCCTTATCTCCCACGACCGCGACTTCCTCGATCCGGTGGTCGATAAAATTATTCATATCGAACAACAAACGATGTTCGAGTACACCGGCAACTACAGCGCGTTTGAAATTCAGCGAGCCACGCGCCTGGCGCAGCAACAATCGATGTACGAAAGCCAGCAGGAGCGTGTCGCGCACTTGCAAAGCTATATCGACCGTTTCCGCGCCAAAGCAACCAAAGCGAAACAAGCACAGAGCCGCATCAAGATGCTGGAACGCATGGAGCTTATCGCTCCGGCACACGTCGACAACCCGTTCCACTTCAGCTTCCGGGCGCCAGAAAGCCTGCCTAACCCGCTGCTGAAAATGGAGAAAGTGAGCGCCGGATATGGCGATCGCGTTATCCTCGACTCCATCAAACTCAATCTGGTTCCCGGCTCACGTATCGGACTGTTAGGACGCAACGGCGCAGGGAAATCGACGCTGATCAAACTGCTGGCGGGCGAGCTCGATCCTGTCAGCGGGGAGATCGGTCTGGCAAAAGGCATCAAACTGGGGTATTTCGCCCAGCATCAACTGGAGTTCCTCCGCGCAGACGAATCACCGTTGCAGCATCTGACGCGACTGGCGCCTCAGGAACTGGAACAGAAGCTGCGGGATTATCTCGGCGGCTTTGGTTTCCAGGGCGATAAAGTCACTGAAGAAACTCAACGTTTCTCCGGCGGTGAAAAGGCCCGTCTGGTGCTGGCGCTGATCGTCTGGCAGCGTCCGAACCTGCTGCTGCTCGATGAACCGACCAACCACCTGGATCTGGATATGCGTCAGGCATTGACCGAAGCCTTGATCGACTTTGAAGGGGCCCTGGTTGTCGTTTCGCACGACCGTCACCTGCTGCGCTCAACCACTGACGATCTCTATCTGGTTCATGACCGTAAAGTCGAGCCGTTCGATGGCGATCTGGAAGATTATCAACAATGGCTGAGCGACGTGCAGAAGCAGGAAAGTCAGCCTGATGACGCGCCGAAAGACAACGCCAATAGCGCGCAAGCGCGTAAAGATCAGAAACGCCGTGAAGCGGAGCTACGCACGCAAACTCAGCCACTGCGTAAAGAAATTGCGCGACTGGAAAAAGAGATGGAGAAACTGAACGCGCAACTGGCGCAGGCGGAAGAAAAACTGGGCGACAGCGAATTGTACGATCAGAGCAGAAAAGCCGAGCTCACCGCCTGTCTGCAACAGCAAGCCAGCGCCAAATCAGGGCTGGAAGAGTGTGAAATGGCCTGGCTTGAAATACAGGAACAGCTCGAACAGATGCTGGCCGAGTAGCCGTGATTGCCGGATGGCGGCGCTTTCACGCCTTATCCGGCCTACGGACTGATTCACAATGATTACCGGATAGCGACGTTGAAGCGTCGCCATCCGGTCTGCTACCTGAGAACCAGGCGAGGTGAATCAGCGCTGCGTCGCCAGCCGCTGGCGGATTTGTTCAAAATGTTCGCGGTTGAACAGTGCCCCATCGAGGAAACGCGTCTTCAGTTCACCCTCCTGCTCCTGAACCCAGCTTTGTTCATCGTGCAGGCGTAACTCGCCCTGTTCATCACGCGCAACGCGCAGCAATCCGCGGGCAGAACGTTTCAGTCCATTATCGGTTTTCGGCGCTTTAAAGATTGTACGGCCGTTGCCGTCGACCTCTCCCCAGGTCGCTTTCATCGCAAAACCAAAGGTGTCGCGCGTGTTGTACTGATAGGTGAAAGAACCGACTCCGAAGACCACGTTCGAACTGGCAAACCCTTTCGCCTCCAGCCGCCGTAGGATCTCATTCGCCCGTTCAAGGGTGATGGAGTCGCCATAAATCAACCCTACGTGCGGGTCGAGCACCTTATAACCTTTCTCATTGATCGTGCCGCCAAAAATCTCCCACAGCACTTCCACCGATCCTTTCTCTTGTGGGCTGCGGTCGGCGCGATCATCCTCGTCCATCCCGGTGCCGCAAAGGATCTCCACCGGATCACCGCTGTCGGGGCGAAAGACCACCCGCCCTTCCCGCGCCAGAATGGTATTTTTGAGTTCACGGGTATACTCCGTCAGCACCTGCCAGTAGTCCCAGGTATCAGACACTATCGACACAAAACCCTGCGGGTAAAGATCGACAATCAGCCGACGGAACGTTTCAATCTCATGTTCGCGCTCGCCCATGCACATCACGCTGTGTTCGGTCGCCGGAATACTGGCGCCGATAAAATAGGCGTCGCCGTCGGTGTAGTAATCACGGGCATACAACAGCGACGGAATGCTATCCGTGCCTTTAAAACTCAACAGATGCCCACTGCCCGCCTGCATGGTGTCCTGGAGACCGGCCATGCCGCGAAACGAAAAATCATGGCACTGAAAATCGAGATGCGTCAGGTTGCTACAGGTTTTCTCTGCCCAATGCGCGCAAATTTTGCGGTAATGGTGAGCAATGGTGGCGTTCGTTGAGGCTTTCCAGAGTTCCGCCGACAGTACAGTTTCCAGGTAATTTACCAACCAGAAAAACTCGGGTTTGGTGTTGATAATGGTGAGAACCGGTACCGCCATGGGCACTTTAGTGCCTTCATCCAGCGCCTTAATATGCAGCGGCAGGTAGCCCAACTGATGCAGCGCGCGAATATGATCGACGGCGACGGCATCGCGACCGAGATAACTGTCCATCACCTGCTTATATTCGTTGACCACCTCGTCTTCCGGACGGGCAAAGAAGGCCTCGTTAAACAGATCGACCAGAAACCACTGTAAAAAGCCCTGCAGACCAAAGAACACCAACTTGCCGTCCGGCAACGGCGACTGAAAATAGCGATCGCTGCGCGGCGTGAAGTTGGAATACACCCGGGTGGTTCCCTGCGGATACTGCACGCGGTGGGAGACTTTGTAGCCGTCGATAGCCAGAATTGGATTCATTTTCATTATGTTGTCTCCCTCAGCGG
Organism: Citrobacter sp. R56; assembly: GCF_016811995.1. Lineage (GTDB taxonomy): Bacteria > Pseudomonadota > Gammaproteobacteria > Enterobacterales > Enterobacteriaceae > Citrobacter_D > Citrobacter_D enshiensis. The sequence continues at coordinate 352,835 of NZ_CP069159.1, read as the reverse complement.
TAAATCGCGTCAATGTCGATAAGTTCAAGCTGCGGATGCGCCAGCGTCGGTGCAGCCAACGAGGTGGTGGTGTAGAGGGCATCAATGCCATTGGCAAACAGGTGCTCAACACCTTTCGAGAAGATGCCATGCGTCACGTACAGACTGACACTGCGCGCTCCGGCATCACGTAACACCTGCGCCGAACCAATGAAGGTGCCGCCCGCGTCGCACAGGTCGTCGACAATCAGCACATCCCTGTCCTTCACGTCTCCCGCCACCAGCGAGAAGCCGGTCAGATTGCCGCTCGCCACATCGCGTTTTTTGCTCAAAATGGCGTACTCTGCTGCCCCTGCGGCTCTGGCCACAGCATCGATTTTCTTCAGCGACCCGGCATCCGGTGCCACCAGCATCAGCGCATGTTGTTGAAACTGACGGCGCAGAGTCGCGCTTTGCATCAGGCAGGCTTCCTGTGGCACAGCGATCATGTTATCTATCGCCGCCGCTGCAGCGTCGCTATGCGGGTCGAGCACTTTCACCTTGTCGAACTTCAGCGTGTTGAGCTGACGGGCAAAGACTTTCAGTGCAAAGCTGTCACCGGTAACCATATGGCGGTCCTGACGCGCCCACGGCAGCCAGGGAAGTTCAAGATGACTCACCAACACATCCGTCTGATGACGTACCGCCTCAACCAGTTGCGCCAGCAGCATGAAATCGTTCATATCACGCATCGCCGCTGCGCGAATGCGCATCAGACGAGCGGAGGGCGGTAACGTCTCCGTCACCTTCAGCCAGACAGCGCCATCCGGAAAAACACCGCTGGCAATGGCGTAGACCTGCTCATCCAGCGTTAATGTCAATTTTTCGCTCATATCTCATCCCGCCCTTAATTGTGTCCCTTCGACACAATTAATAATGTCCTTAAGACACATATTAAGCAAGCGCAAAATTGATTAATTTTTCACAGAGAAGTTAATCAGCTGATAAGTAATGGAAAAAAACGCGCCTTGCCGCCTGATGTTGTGCTGGTACACTTGTGAACGTTCCACATCACCGTGAGTGCCTTATGACAACCGAAGCCGACTATCTGAACCAGTACGATGCCAGCCGCTTTCCTTCTCCCCTGGTCACAGTGGATAGCGTGTTGTTCACCCTGCATGAACAAACGCTGTGTGTCCTGCTGGTCGAACGGGCAAAGCAGCCGCAGAAAGGGCGCTGGGGATTGCCTGGCGGTTTTATTGATATGGCACGCGATGATTCCACCCGCGCGACGGCGTTACGTAAGCTGACAGAAAAAACAGGGGTTTCCCCTTCATGGCTGGAGCAACTGGATACCGTCTCCGGACCCGACCGCGACCCGCGCGGCTGGAGCCTGACCGTCACCTGGTTCGCGCTGATCGCCTGGGAAGATTGCGCGCCGCATATCGCCAGCGTTAGCGACGCCCGCTGGGTGCCGGTCGACAAGCTTGCCGAATATCCTCTGGCGTTCGACCACGAGAACATCATTGCCTCAGCGCTGCATCGCCTACGGCAAAAAACGATGTACTCGTTACTGCCCGTCTACTGTCTGCCGGCGTCGTTTACCCAGGGTCAGTTGCAGGAGGCGACCGAAATCATTCTGGGTCAGGCCATTCAGCGTAAAAGTCTGATTCGCCGTTTTGAGGCGTCGGGCATGTTTGAAGAGACAGGGGAAAGTGCGGCGACAGGGACGCGTAAAGCCCGTCTCTGGCGGCGTAAACCCGGGGTGGACATCCATCTTTTCTCACGTAACCTCCTGACTGACTAAGCGTAAAATCACATATTGGCTAACCTGCCAGCCGTGTGCGCGGTATAGTTATTCTTCCCGATGATTAATTGCTCTGGTGCTATGGTTGAAATCACCCCCACAGAAATGACCCCGACCGACGCTGATTCGTATGAGTTCCGCCCGATGCGCGGCATCAGCAATCGCCATCTACAAACGATGCTCCCACGACTGATCCGCCGTAAAGTGCAGTTCAGCCCACACTGGCAACGCCTGGAATTACCTGACGGCGATTTTGTCGATCTGGCATGGAGTGAAGATCCGCATCAGGCGAAGCACAAACCACGTCTGGTGGTGTTTCATGGTCTTGAAGGTAGTCTGAACAGCCCGTATGCCCACGGACTCATAGAGGCCGCACAAAAGCGTGGATGGCTGGGTGTCGTGATGCACTTTCGCGGTTGCAGCGGCGAACCCAATCGCCTGAATCGCATTTATCACTCCGGGGAAACGGAAGACGGCACCTGGTTTTTACAGTGGCTGCAACACGAGTTTGGTCGTGTTCCTACCGCGGCGGTTGGCTATTCGCTCGGCGGCAATATGCTGGCCTGCCTGCTGGCGAAAGAAGGTCGGGGGATTCCTGTCGATGCGGCAGTGATTGTCTCTGCACCTTTCGTGCTTGAAGCCTGCAGCTATCACATGGAAAAAGGGTTTTCGCGCGTTTACCAGCGCTATCTGCTCAATCTGCTCAAAGCCAACGCGTCACGCAAACTGGCGGCCTATCCCGGCACGCTCCCTGTCAACCTGGCGCAGCTAAAAGCGGTACGGCGTATCCGTGATTTTGATGATCTGATTACCGCCAAAATTCACGGTTTTGCTGATGCGATAGACTATTATCGTCAATGTAGCGCCATGCCGTTGCTCAATCAGATCGCCAAACCCACGCTGATTATTCACGCGAAAGACGATCCGTTTATGGACAGTCATGTGATCCCGAACCCCGAGAATCTTCCGCCGCAGGTAGAGTATCAATTAACCGAGCATGGCGGGCATGTCGGCTTTATCGGCGGGACGCTGCGCCGCCCTGAAATGTGGCTTGAATCGCGAATCCCTGACTGGCTCACCACGTATCTGGAAGCATAATCATGATGATCCCCTGGCAGGAGTTGTCCCCTGAAACGCTGGATAACCTGATTGAAAGCTTTGTATTGCGCGAAGGCACCGATTATGGTGAACATGAACGTTCGCTTGCGCAAAAAGTCGCCGACGTCAAACGTCAGCTACAGTGTGGCGAGGCCGTTCTGGTGTGGTCCGAACTCCACGAAACGGTCAATATTATGCCCAAAAAGCAGTTGCACGAGTAATTCGCCGCTGAGGGCCGACTATACTAAAACGAGTGTTTATTCATGGAGTTGTTATGTCTGCCAAACATCCGGTGATTGCGGTAACAGGGTCCAGCGGCGCGGGGACCACCACCACCAGCCTCGCGTTCCGTAAAATTTTTTCACAGTTAAATCTGCGCGCCGCCGAGGTGGAAGGCGACAGTTTTCATCGCTATACACGCCCGGAAATGGACATGGCGATCCGCAAAGCGCGGGACGCCGGGCGGCATATCAGTTATTTCGGCCCCGAAGCCAATGATTTTGGTCTGCTGGAACAAACGTTCAGCGAGTACGGACAAGTGGGTAAAGGCCAGTCGCGGAAATATCTGCATACCTACGATGAAGCAGTACCGTGGAATCAGGTGCCGGGAACCTTCACGCCGTGGCAGCCCTTACCTGAACCGACCGACGTCCTGTTCTATGAAGGGCTGCACGGCGGCGTGGTGACGCCGCACCATAACGTGGCGCGCCATGTGGATTTACTGGTTGGCGTAGTACCGATCGTTAACCTGGAGTGGATACAGAAACTGATCCGCGACACCAGCGAACGTGGGCACTCCCGCGAGGCGGTGATGGATTCGGTGGTTCGCTCAATGGATGATTACATCAACTACATCACCCCGCAGTTCTCCCGTACGCATATTAACTTTCAGCGCGTGCCCACTGTGGACACCTCGAATCCCTTCGCGGCAAAAGGCATCCCGTCATTAGACGAGAGCTTTGTCGTTATTCATTTTCGTAATCTGGAAGGGATCGATTTTCCCTGGTTGCTGGCGATGCTTCAGGGTTCATTTATTTCTCATATCAATACATTAGTCGTGCCGGGCGGCAAAATGGGACTGGCGATGGAGTTGATTATGCTGCCGCTGGTTCAGCGACTGATGGAAGGCAAAAAAATCGAATAATGCGCAGCGTTGCCGGATAAGCGTCACGCCCTCCGGCAACCTGAGATCACGCGGCAATCACTTCGTATGAGTGCGTGATATTCACCGCTTTTTCCAGCATCAACGCAACAGAACAATATTTTTCTGCTGAAAGATCAACAGCGCGCGAAACGGCGGCATCTTTCAGATCATTGCCGGTCACAATGAAATGCAGATTGATATGGGTGAACAGGCGCGGCGCCTCTTCACGACGCTCGGATGTGAGCTTCACTTCGCAGTTGGTCACGTCCTGGCGCCCCTTTTGCAAAATAGACACCACATCAATCGCACTGCAGCCACCCGCGGCCATTAACACCATTTCCATCGGACTCGGCGCTTTATCACCGGAGTTACCATCCATCAAAATCTGGTGGCCGGAAGCAGACTCTCCCAGGAAGGTTAGCCCTTCGACCCATTTCACACGCGCTTGCATATTTCGTAACTCCAATGTTTCAATTTTCCTGACAGATTACGCGGACATAACAAATCTCGCAATGGAAGGCGACCTGCATCATGCTGAAGCGAGACACCAGGAGACACACGGCGAAAGCTATGCTAAAACAGTCAGGATGCTACAGTAATACATTGACGTACTGCATGTATGCAGAGGACATCACATTACAGGCTGCAGTACATTTTTAGCAGCCCCCTTCCCTGGCAGCGGGAAGCATATTTTGGCAACCCCAGAGACAGCGTCGTTTTCTGGCTCTGGAGACAGCTTATAACAGAGGATAACCGCGCATGGTGCTTGGCAAACCGCAAACAGACCCGACTCTCGAATGGTTCTTGTCTCATTGCCACATTCATAAGTACCCGTCGAAGAGCACGCTGATTCACCAGGGTGAAAAAGCAGAAACGTTGTACTACATCGTTAAAGGCTCAGTGGCTGTGCTGATTAAAGACGAAGAAGGGAAAGAGATGATCCTTTCTTATCTGAATCAGGGCGATTTCATTGGCGAATTGGGCCTGTTTGAAGAAGGCCAGGAACGCAGTGCATGGGTACGTGCAAAAACGGCCTGTGAAGTCGCTGAAATCTCCTACAAAAAATTTCGCCAACTGATCCAGGTGAACCCGGATATTCTGATGCGCCTGTCTTCCCAGATGGCTCGTCGCCTGCAAGTTACGTCTGAAAAAGTCGGCAACCTTGCCTTCCTCGACGTAACTGGTCGTATCGCTCAGACTCTGCTGAACCTGGCGAAACAACCCGATGCGATGACTCACCCGGACGGCATGCAAATCAAAATCACCCGTCAGGAGATCGGTCAGATCGTTGGCTGTTCTCGCGAAACCGTTGGTCGTATTCTGAAAATGCTGGAAGATCAGAACCTGATCTCCGCGCACGGTAAGACCATCGTCGTCTACGGCACTCGTTAACCCCGTCGAAATGGCGTATTACCCTGTAATGCGCCATTTTTGTTGGCACCGATGTGGCGAAGACTGATTTATCACCCTGAAATCAACTACGCACTGCGGCAAACGCTGGTGCTGTGTTTGCCTGTGGCGATCGGCCTTATCATTGGCCAGTTGCATCTGGGATTGCTCTTTTCTCTCGTTCCCGCCTGCTGCAACATTGCCGGGCTTGATACCCCCCACAAACGCTTTTTCAAACGCTTAGTCATTGGCGCATCGCTGTTTGCCGGATGCAGCCTGGTCATGCAGCTACTGCTCGCGCAAGCAATACCGCTACCGCTGATTCTGACAGGTTTAACGCTGATTCTTGGCGTGACGGCGGAACTCAGCGCCTTGCATGCCCGACTCCTGCCTGCCTCGCTTATCGCCGCTATTTTCACGCTAAGCCTGGCTGGTAACATGCCCGTCTGGGAGCCGTTGCTGATCTATGCCCTGGGCACCCTGTGGTACGGGCTTTTTAACTGGTTTTGGTTCTGGCTCTGGCGTGAACAACCGCTACGCGAGTCGCTCAGTTTGTTGTACCGCGAGCTGGCCGACTACTGCGAAGCCAAATACAGTCTGCTCACCCAGCACGCCGATCCTGAAAAAGCGCTGCCACCCTTGTTGGTGCGCCAACAGAAAGCGGTAGATCTCATCACCCAGTGTTACCAGCAAATGCACATGCTGTCGGCGCATCACAACAATGAATATAAACGCCTGCTGCGGGCCTTCCAGGAAGCGCTGGACTTACAGGAACATATCTCGGTCAGCCTGCATCAGCCGGAAGAGGTGCAAAAACTGGTCGAACGCAGCCATGCGGAGCAGGTGATTCGCTGGAACGCGCAAACGGTCGCTGCGCGCTTGCGCATCCTGGCGGATGACATTCTGTATCACCGTCTGCCGACTCGCTTTTCCATGGAAAAGCAGATTGGCGCGCTGGAGAAAATCGCCAACCAGCATCCCGATAACCCGGTGGGTCAGTTCTGTTACTGGCACTTTAGCCGCATTGCCCGTGTATTGCGGACCCAACGCCCACTCTATGCCCGCGACCTGATGGCGGATAAACAACGCCGACTCCCGCTGATCCCGGCGCTAAAAAACTATCTGTCCTTCAAATCGCCCGCTTTGCGAAATGCCGGGCGCATCAGCGTCATGCTGAGTATCGCCAGTCTGATGGGCAGCGCGTTACATCTGCCGAAACCGTACTGGATCCTGATGACGGTGCTGTTTGTAACGCAAAACGGCTACGGCGCGACGCGGGTTCGCATACTACACCGTTCGGCGGGCACGCTGGTCGGGTTGGTGATTGCGGGTGTGACGCTACACTTCCACATCCCTGAAGGCTTCACGCTGGCGGGCATGCTGGTCATTACGCTGGTGAGCTATCTGATCATTCGTAAAAACTACGGCTGGGCAACGGTCGGGTTTACGGTCACTGCGGTGTATACCCTGCAATTGTTGACGTTAAATGGCGAGCAGTACATTGTGCCGCGGTTTATTGATACGGTGATTGGCTGCCTGATCGCGTTTGGCGGAACGGTCTGGCTGTGGCCGCAGTGGCAGAGCGGTCTGTTGCGCAAAAACGCCCACGATGCGCTGGAAGCCGACCAGGAAGCTATACGCCTGATCCTCAGCAGCAATCCACAGGCAACACCGCTCGCGTATCAGCGTATGCGTGTCAATCAGGCGCACAACACGCTGTACAACTCGCTGAATCAGGCCATGCAGGAACCCGGATTTAACGCGCACTATCTGGCAGATATGAAACTGTGGGTAACGCACAGCCAGTTTATTGTCGAGCACATCAATGCGATGACAACGCTGGCGCGGGAACATACGATGCTGACGCCAGACCTTGCGCAACGCTATCTGGAATCGTGTGAAATTGCGCTCCAGCGCTGCCAGCAGCGTCTGGAGTATGACGGACCGGGCGGCTCTGGCGATGTGAATATTCTGGAAGCGCCAGAGATGCTCTCCCATGGGCCATTAAGTACCCTGGAACAACACCTGCAGCGCATACTGGGCCACCTGAACACCATGCACACCATTTCGTCGGTCGCCTGGCGCCAACGGCCTCACCACGGGATCTGGCTCAGCCGTCGGTTACGGGATATTAAGAGCTAACGACTTTCGCGACGGCCTGCGCGAAACGCTGCATTCCCTCGTCGATATCCGCCTCTTCCACCACCAGCGAAGGGGCGAAGCGCATCACATCCGGACCGGCATTCAGCACCATCACGCCTTCATTCGCGCCCGCATAAAGAAACTCACGCGCTCGTCCCTGATATTGCGGCTTCAACTCTGCCCCAATCAGCAGTCCCATCCCGCGAATGTCGCTGAAGACGTCGTATTGCTCGTCAATTTTCTGCAAATGCTGAACAAATTTCTGCCGTTTCGTCTGAATACCGTCCAGCACATCTGGCGTATTAATAATATCGAACGCTGCGCCAGCAACCGCGCAGGCCAGCGGGTTACCACCGTAGGTGGAACCGTGAGAACCAACGTGAAACGCAGAGGCAATCTCCTGCGTGGTCAGCATAGCGCTCACCGGGAACCCGCCGCCAAGCGCCTTGGCGCTGGTCAGAATATCCGGCGTCACGCCATAGTGCATATACGCAAACAGGGAGCCTGTACGCCCCATACCGCACTGCACTTCATCAAAGACCAGCAATGCCTGATGCTGGTCACACAACTCGCGCAGTCCTTTCAGGAACTCGGGGGTTGCCGCCGTTAATCCCCCTTCCCCCTGGATGGGCTCCACCACCACCGCGCAGGTATGGTCATCCATCACGGCTTTCACCGCATGGAGATCGTTAAAGGGAACATGGACGATGTCAGCCGGTTTCGGTCCAAAACCATCGGAATACTTCGGCTGGCCGCCAACCGTTACGGTGAACAGTGAGCGACCGTGAAACGCGTTATGGAAGGCGATGATTTTGGTTTTGAACGGACTGTGACGCACGCAGGCGTAGTGACGCGCCAGTTTGAAGGCCGTCTCATTCGCTTCTGTACCCGAGTTCATGAACAGCACGCGTTCTGCAAACGTCGCGTCGATAAGCTTACGCCCCAGTCGTAGCGCCGGTTCATTCGTGAAGACGTTACTGGTGTGCCACAACGTTTCGCCCTGGGTTTTCAGCGCCTCAACCAGCGCCGGGTGACAATGCCCCAACGCTGTTACTGCAATCCCGCCAGCAAAATCAACGTATTCCTTTCCTTGTTGATCCCAAACGCGGCTGCCTTTGCCTTTTACCGGAATAAACTCCGCCGGTGCATAAATCGGCAGAATAACCTCATCAAAAGTCGCGCGTGTAATTGCAGTTTGTTCAGTTGCCATCTTATGACCACCCAGTTATGCAGAAATTAACGTGAAATTATAATCACAAAATATGCATAAAAAATCATTAGATAGCAACCACAAATCAGCGCTGGAGGAAATTTGCCAGTAGCTGATGCCCCTGCTCGCTGAGAATGCTTTCTGGATGAAACTGGACACCTTCCAGATCCCATTCCCGATGGCGAATGCCCATAATTTCCCGGGTTTCACTCCAGGCGGTGACGTCAAAACAGGCGGGTAGCGTGGCCGGGTCAATCACCAGAGAATGGTAACGCGTCACACACAATGGCGTCGGCAACCCCAGGAAAACCCCCTGACCGGTATGGGTTATCGGTGAGGTTTTACCATGCATGACTTTAGCTGCCCGAACGATGGTCGCGCCAAACGCCTGCGCCATGGCCTGGTGGCCCAGACACACGCCCAGGATGGGCAGCCGTCCGGCATAATGGCGAATCACATCCAGCGAAATTCCGGCCTCGTTGGGCGTGCAGGGGCCAGGAGAAATCACGATCTTTTGCGGATTGAGTGCGTCGATTTGTGCCAGCGTCAACTCGTCATTCCGTTTGACCAGCACGTAAGCGCCAAGCTCGCAAAAATACTGGTAGAGGTTCCAGGTGAAAGAATCGTAGTTGTCGATTAGCAGGATCATGGCGGCTCCGGTACGTTAGAACCGCGCTATTCTACTCAGTTTCCTCAGCTTCGCTCACCACTTTACGAAATATTGCCTGCAATGCCGAAAGGTCGCCCATGGCGCCACTCTGGTTGGCCTGATTCCATTCATCCACCTGAATACCGTCCCAGGTCAGCGTGTAACCAGCATGAATCGCCAGTTGTTCAAAGAAGATGCGCTGAGCCAGACCACTGCCAATACGAAACGGATGCAGCATATTGATCTCGCAATAGTAATGCGCGAGCCTGACGACGAATTTCTCTTTCGGCAATCCGAGCAGATACCCTTCTTCTTCCAGATCCTGCATCAGGGCATTGCCCTCTTTTTCGATCCAGGCAAAATGGCAGAAAGGCGTGTCCCCCTGATAGATATCCACTTCACGTAACTTTCCCGCCCAGTCGAAAATGTCCTGATAGAGTTGGCGATGAATAGCGCACAGGTAGGGTAAACCACGGACCCGCGGCCCCAGTTCGATGGTCGCGGCGCGTAACGCCGTCAGTTCATATGCCGCCAGCTCCAGACGCTGAACCTGGTGGATGCCTAAACGGTTACGCATGACATCGAGACCATCGTAAAGATAGGGGTCGCGTCCTTCACCGAATTTATCGCTCATAGTGCCTCCTCAACGCCTCAAGACGTACAAGGGCTTCCTCAGCGGTCAGAGTAACCAGTGGGGTTTCAACACCTTCAAGACGGCGACTGGCCTGGAAATTGGCGTTTCGCAGATGTTTCCAGAGACGAGATTTTTGTTTATCGGTGAGCTTTTTCACGTGACCTCCCTGAATGCGCCTTCACTTGCCACAAGTATAAGCAGCAATTTCGGGTTACGCAGAGGTCGGGAATAGCGCGGGTATCAACAACCCGCGCAAAATGCGATTACGGCAGAACTTTCGCGGAAAGGATAACAACCGGTTTTGACGGAACATTTTGATAAGGGCCCACGTCGTGGGTCTGGACCTGAGAGATTTTGTCCGCCACATCCATGCCTTTCACGACTTTACCGAAAACGGCATAGCCGAAGTCACGCTGGCCGTGATCGAGGAAAGCATTGTCCGCGATGTTGATAAAGAACTGGCTGGTGGCGCTGTCTTTGTCGGCCGTACGCGCCATCGCAATGGTGCCACGGGTGTTACGTAAACCGTTATCCGCTTCATTTTTGATTGGCGGGTTAGGTTTCTTCTGCTGCATTTGTTCGTTAAAACCGCCGCCCTGGACCATAAAGCCGGGGATCACACGGTGAAACGTGGTGTTATTGTAGAAACCACTGTTTACATAATCGACAAAATTTTGTACTGAAACAGGCGCTTTCTGGCTATTCAGCTCCAGCTCAATATTACCGGCAGAGGTTGTCAGCAGAACGTGTGGATCACCTTTCGCTGCCAGCGCTGCAGGAGAGAGAGCGGAAAGAGCGAGAACAGCTGCAACAGCCGCCAGAGTCGATTTGAGCATGAGATTTCCTTAACGGGAGCAGAAACAAAAGCAAGTGGATTGATTCTAAAGAGCCTTCCATGACAAGGCCATCCCTTTACTTAATTTTACGTATCGAATCCTCCTGTCATTTCAGGTCGTCTAATTTTTTGTGACAAATGTCACTTTAAAAAATGCAACAGCTGAATCAATTACTAATAAATATTTAAATGCGTCACTAAAACGCCTAAAATCTGCCCGCCCATTGCGCTGTCAACGCGCTTTACACCTCTATACACAGGCCAGTCATGACTAACAGCAATCGTATCAAGCTCACATGGATTAGCTTTCTCTCCTACGCCCTGACAGGGGCGTTGGTAATTGTCACCGGTATGGTGATGGGAAACATTGCAGATTACTTCCATCTGCCTGTTTCCAGTATGAGCAACACTTTCACCTTCCTCAATGCCGGTATTTTGATCTCTATCTTCCTCAATGCCTGGCTGATGGAAATTGTCCCGCTGAAAACACAGCTGCGTTTTGGATTTATCCTGATGCTACTGGCGGTTGCCGGACTGATGTTCGGCCATAGTCTGGCGCTGTTTTCTGCCGCCATGTTTGTTCTGGGGCTGGTCAGCGGCATCACCATGTCGATCGGTACGTTCCTGATCACGCAGATGTACGAAGGTCGTCAGCGTGGTTCACGACTGTTGTTTACCGACTCTTTCTTTAGCATGGCTGGGATGATTTTCCCGATGGTCGCCGCCTACCTGCTGGCACGCAGCATTGAGTGGTACTGGGTTTATGCCTGCATCGGTCTGGTCTATGCGGCCATTTTCATTCTGACCTTCGGGTGTGAATTCCCGGCGCTGGGTAAACATGCACAGCAAACCGAAACCCCTGTGGCGAAAGAAAAATGGGGCATCGGCGTGCTGTTCCTGGCCATTGCAGCCCTGTGCTACATCCTCGGTCAGTTGTGTTTTATCTCCTGGGTGCCGGAATACGCCAAAAGCCTGGGCATGAGCCTGAATGATGCCGGTACGCTGGTCAGCGATTTCTGGATGTCGTACATGTTCGGGATGTGGGGATTCAGCTTCATTCTGCGTTTCTTTGACCTGCAGCGCATTCTGACGGTGCTGGCAGGTCTGGCAACCGTGCTGATGTACCTGTTTATTACCGGCACACCAGAACATATGCCGTGGTTTATATTGACGCTGGGCTTCTTCTCCAGCGCCATTTATACCACCATCATCACTCTCGGTTCACAGCAGACCAAAGTCGCCTCGCCAAAACTGGTTAACTTTATTCTGACCTGCGGCACCATAGGCACGATGTTGACCTTTGTGGTTACGGGGCCAATTGTGGCGCACAGCGGCCCGCAGGCGGCGTTGATCACTGCGAATGGTCTGTATGCGGTCGTCTTTGCGATGTGTTTTATCCTCGGATTCGTCACCCGTCATCGTCAACATAACGTCCCGGCAGCCCACTAAGTTCTCCTGCCCCTTTTCGTCCTGAAAAGGGGCTTCTTCTCCCCTCCTCCTGAAGGCGTAAATCTCAAAATCGCCTGTGGTAGCTGCTAACTCCCTAAAACCCTTCAATTTGTATGTTATTTGTACAAACACGAAAAGCCAGACAATTCCGTGACTTATAAAAATGCTGACAAATCAGCAATATACCTCTAAAGGAGTATATAAAGGTGAATTTGATTTACATCAATAAGCGGGGTTGCTGAATCGTTAAGGTAGGCAGTAATAGAAAAGAAATCGAGGCAAAAATGAGCAAAGTCAGACTCGCTATTATCGGTAATGGTATGGTCGGCCACCGCTTTATTGAGGATCTTCTTGATAAAGCTGACGCGACCCAGTTTGATATTACCGTCTTCTGTGAAGAACCCCGCAAAGCATACGACCGTGTCCACCTGTCTTCTTACTTCTCCCACCACACGGCTGAAGAGCTGTCGTTGGTGCGTGAAGGGTTTTATGAAAAGCACGGTGTGAAAGTTCTGGTGGGCGAGCGCGCCATCACCATTAACCGCCAGGAGAAGGTCATCCACTCCAGCGCCGGGCGTACGGTCTATTACGATAAGCTCGTCATGGCGACCGGTTCCTATCCGTGGATCCCGCCGATTAAAGGTTCCGAAACTCAGGATTGCTTTGTTTACCGCACCATTGAAGATCTCAACGCCATTGAGTCCTGCGCCCGTCGCAGCAAACGTGGGGCCGTTGTTGGCGGTGGTCTGCTGGGTCTGGAAGCCGCTGGCGCCCTGAAAAACCTCGGCGTCGAAACGCATGTGATCGAATTTGCACCGATGTTGATGGCTGAACAGCTGGATCACATGGGTGGCGAGCAGTTACGCCGCAAAATTGAAAGCATGGGCGTGCGCGTGCACACCAGCAAAAACACCAAAGAGATCGTTCAGGAAGGGACTGAAGCACGCAAAACCATGCGTTTTGCCGACGGTAGCGAACTGGAAGTGGATTTTATCGTCTTCTCCACCGGTATTCGCCCCCGTGACAAGCTGGCTACCCAGTGTGGTCTGGACGTCGCTCAGCGCGGCGGCATCGTGATTAACGACGCCTGCCAGACCTCTGACCCGGATATCTACGCGATTGGCGAATGCGCCAGCTGGAACGACCGCGTATACGGTCTGGTCGCACCGGGCTACAAAATGGCGCAGGTCGCCGTTGACCATATTCTCAAAAATGAAAACGCCTTTGAAGGCGCGGATCTGAGCGCCAAGCTGAAACTGCTGGGCGTCGACGTAGGCGGTATCGGCGATGCGCATGGCCGCACGCCTGGCGCACGTAGCTATGTCTATCTTGATGAAAGCAAAGAAGTCTACAAACGCCTGATCGTCAGTAAAGACAACAAAACGCTGCTCGGCGCGGTTCTGGTCGGTGACACCAGCGATTACGGCAACCTGCTGCAACTGGTGCTGAACGCCATCGAACTGCCGGAGAACCCGGATTCACTGATCCTGCCAGCTCACGCAGGCAGCGGTAAGCCGTCCATCGGCGTGGATAAACTGCCGGACAGCGCGCAGATCTGCTCCTGCTTCGACGTCACGAAAGGTATGCTGGTAGCCGCCATCAACAAAGGTTGCCACACCGTTGCCGCCCTGAAGGCAGAAACCAAAGCGGGTACCGGCTGCGGGGGTTGTATCCCGCTGGTCACTCAGGTGTTGAATGCCGAACTGGCGAAACAGGGCATTGAAGTGAACAACAACCTGTGCGAGCACTTCCCGTACTCTCGCCAGGAGCTGTTCCATCTCATCCGGGTGGAAGGCATCAAAACCTTTGAAGAACTGCTGGCGAAACACGGTAAAGGCTACGGTTGCGAAGTGTGTAAACCCACCGTTGGCTCCCTGCTGGCCTCCTGCTGGAATGAATACATTCTGAAGCCGCAACACACACCGCTACAGGATACCAACGACAACTTCCTGGCCAACATTCAGAAAGACGGCACCTACTCCGTGATCCCACGTTCCGCGGGCGGTGAAATTACCCCGGAAGGTCTGGTGGCGGTTGGCCGTATCGCCCGTGAATTCAATCTGTATACCAAGATCACCGGGTCTCAGCGTATTGGCCTGTTTGGCGCACAGAAAGACGACCTGCCGGAAATCTGGCGTCAGCTGATTGACGCGGGCTTCGAAACCGGTCATGCGTACGCGAAAGCGCTACGTATGGCGAAAACCTGCGTCGGCAGCACCTGGTGCCGTTACGGCGTGGGCGACAGCGTCGGCTTCGGCGTTGAGCTGGAAAACCGCTACAAAGGCATCCGCACCCCGCACAAAATGAAATTCGGCGTTTCCGGCTGTACCCGTGAGTGCGCGGAAGCCCAGGGTAAAGATGTCGGTATTATTGCGACGGAAAAAGGCTGGAACCTGTACGTCTGCGGCAACGGTGGGATGAAACCGCGCCACGCCGATCTGCTGGCGGCGGATATCGACCGCGAAACGCTGCTCAAATATCTCGATCGTTTCATGATGTTCTACATCCGCACGGCAGACAAACTGACGCGTACCGCGCCGTGGTTAGATAGCCTGGAAGGCGGTATTGAATACCTGAAGTCCGTCATCATCGATGACAAACTGGGTCTGAACGAACACCTGGAAGAAGAGATGGCGCGTCTGCGCGAAGCCGTCATCTGCGAGTGGACAGAAACCGTCAACACGCCGTCTGCGCAGGTCCGCTTCAAACACTTTATCAACAGCGATAAACGCGACCCGAACGTGCAGGTCGTTCCCGAACGTGAGCAGCATCGTCCGGCAACACCGTACGAACGCATTCCGGTAACTCTGGTGGAGGAGAACGCATGAGCCAGTGGAAAAACATCTGCAAAATCGATGACATTCTGCCTGCAACCGGCGTCTGTGCGCTGTTAGGCGAAGAGCAAGTCGCTATTTTCCGTCCTTACCATAGCGACCAGGTCTTTGCGATCAGCAATATCGATCCCTTTTTCGAATCCAGCGTGTTGTCTCGCGGGTTGATTGCAGAGCACCAGGGGGAGTTGTGGGTCGCCAGCCCGCTGAAAAAACAGCGCTTCCGCCTGAGCGATGGCCTGTGCATGGAGGACGAAAGTCATTCCGTGGCGCACTACGAAGCCCGTGTCAAAGACGGCATCGTACAACTGCGCGGTTAATGCATTAACGGGAGGTGCAACGCCTCCCTTATTTGACGTATTTGGTAGGCCTGATAAGCGTAGCGCCATCAGGCAAAAGGCATAAGCACATTGCCGGATGGCGGCATAAATGCCTTATCCGGCCTACGTACAATTGTTTTTTATTATTTATATTTCAAGGGTAATCAAACACATGTTCACAGACACTATCAACAAGTGTGCGGCTAACGCTGCACGCATCGCACGCCTGTCGGCGAATAACCCGCTCGGCTTCTGGGTTAGTTCTGCAATGGCGGGGGCCTATGTCGGTCTCGGTATTATCCTTATTTTCACCCTCGGGAATCTGCTCGATCCTTCTATCCGCCCGCTGGTAATGGGTTCAACCTTTGGTATTGCGTTGACGCTGGTGATTATTGCCGGTTCTGAACTCTTCACGGGCCACACCATGTTCCTGACGCTCGGCGTCAAAGCAGGTACCATCAGCCACGGGCAAATGTGGGCTATTCTGCCGCAAACCTGGCTGGGCAACCTGGTGGGGTCGGTGTTCGTCGCGCTGCTGTATAGCTGGGGCGGTGGTAGCCTGCTGCCGGTCGATACCAGCATTGTGCACTCGGTTGCCCTCGCCAAAACCACCGCCCCGGCCACCGTGTTATTTTTCAAAGGCGCGCTGTGTAACTGGCTGGTTTGTCTGGCAATCTGGATGGCAATCCGTACCGAAGGCGCCGCGAAATTCATCGCCATCTGGTGGTGTCTGCTGGCGTTTATCGCCTCTGGCTATGAGCACTCCGTTGCCAACATGACCCTGTTCGCCCTCTCCTGGTTTGGTCATCACAGCGACGCCTATACCCTGTCCGGGATCGGTCACAATTTGTTGTGGGTAACACTAGGTAATACTTTGTCCGGTGTCGTGTTCATGGGATGGGGTTATTGGTATGCTACGCCGAAATCGGAGCGTCCTGCTCCGGCAAAAATCAACCAAACTGAGGCTGCTGCCAATAATTAAGGGGTAATGTCGTGGATCATTTGCCTATATTTTGTCAACTACGTGACCGCGACTGCCTGATCGTCGGCGGGGGTGATGTCGCAGAACGCAAAGCGCGGTTACTGCTGGAAGCCGGTGCTCGTTTAACGGTCAACGCGCTGGCGTTTATTCCGCAGTTTACCGTTTGGGCAAATGAAAACATGTTAACGCTGGTGGAAGGGCCCTTCGACGAAGCGCTCCTCGACCCTTGCTGGCTGGCCATCGCGGCGACTGATGATGATGAAGTTAATCAACGCGTTAGCCGCGCTGCCGAAACTCGCCGCATTTTCTGCAATGTGGTCGATGCGCCGAAAGCCGCCAGCTTCATTATGCCCTCGATTATTGACCGTTCACCGCTGATGGTAGCCGTCTCCTCGGGCGGCACATCGCCGGTTCTCGCACGCTTGCTGCGTGAGAAGCTTGAAGCGATGTTGCCCCAGCATTTAGGCCAGGTTGCGCAGTATGCCGGGCAGCTACGCTCCCGGGTGAAACAACAATTCGCCACGATGGGCGAACGCCGCCGTTTCTGGGAGAAACTCTTTGTCAACGACCGTCTGGCGCAGTCGCTCGCCAACGACGATCGCCAGGCCATTGAACAAACCACGGAGCAGATGCTCAGCGAGCCGCTGGATCACCGTGGTGAAGTGGTGCTGGTTGGTGCCGGACCTGGCGACGCCGGTCTGCTCACCCTGAAAGGGTTGCAGCAAATTCAGCAGGCCGATGTAGTGGTGTATGACCGCTTAGTCTCCGACGACATTATGAACCTCGTCCGCCGCGATGCTGACCGCGTCTTCGTGGGCAAACGGGCGGGATATCACTGCGTACCGCAGGAAGAGATTAACCAGATCCTGCTGCGTGAAGCCCAACAGGGTAAACGCGTCGTGCGTCTGAAAGGCGGCGATCCGTTTATTTTTGGTCGCGGCGGCGAGGAGCTGGAAACCTTATGCCACGCAGGGATCCCATTCTCTGTGGTGCCGGGGATTACGGCGGCTTCAGGCTGTTCAGCGTACTCCGGGATCCCACTGACCCACCGCGACTACGCGCAAAGTGTCCGTCTGGTCACCGGGCATTTGAAAACCGGTGGCGAGCTTGACTGGGAGAACCTGGCGGCTGAGAAGCAGACGCTGGTGTTCTACATGGGGCTGAATCAGGCGGCGACCATCCAGGAAAAACTGATTGAGTTCGGCATGCAGGCTGATATGCCGGTTGCGTTGGTTGAGAACGGAACCGCCGTGAAGCAACGTGTGGTTAACGGGGAGCTGTCGCAGTTAGGCGACCTGGCGCAACGTGTTGAAAGCCCTGCGCTAATTATTGTCGGCAGAGTGGTCGCACTGCGCGATAAGCTGAACTGGTTCTCGAACCATTAATGTAAAAAAACCGGGAATTTCCCGGTTTTTTTATGCCTGTCGTCACCGGTGCTAGCCAGCCATGACCTGCCCAATGCTTTCCTGCAATATGCGCAGCACCGTCTCCTCGCCGCTACGGTTTGGATTAATACGGATCGCGTACTGTTCCAGACCCGGCGCGGCTTCGCGAAACGTCCCGGAGAGACGATAAAACAGCGGCGGGATCTCATATTTTGATTCCGCCCCCACCGGGTAAGGCAATGCCCCGCGTTTATGCGCTTCTTCCAGCACTCTCCCGGCAATCGGGTGATTGAACTCCACGATCAACACTTTCGACTGCGCATTGGCAATCACCGCCTGCTTCACCTCCGGCAGACTCCCGCCATTGAGCCGCGCGAGTAAACGCTCGGATACCCCGGCCTGCACGGCATGCATCACGGGTGCAAAAACCAGTCCACGTAACACCTCCAGCGCTTGTGCGCCCTGGATCTGGCTACCGCCGGAATACAGGGTAGAGCGGATTTTAGCGATAGCGTCGGCCTCCCCAACAACCGCCCCCACACCTTCAGGCCCGAAGAGTTTAAAGCAGGAGAACGTAGAGAGCGTGGCCCCGCATTCACACCCGATGCTGCCCACTTTCATGACCGCATAGTTGTCATCAGTCAGCGTAGGAACCCCGCTGTGCGCGATCTCCTCCAGCACCACCGTCAGCGAGTAGCTATCCTTAGGTTGCTGTCGTGTGTGCTGAACCAGTGCCGCCTGAGGGCGGTGCTGTGCAATAGCCTGCGTTATCGCGCCGGGAGTATTGAAATCGGCGCGGATAAGTTCAACGCCCATCTGTTCAATGATGCACGCAGTGGTTGGATACACTGGTGCATCATGTACCAGTAGCCGCTGACCGGGTTTGAGCAACGCGCACAACCCTGCGCGAATAGCCCCGGTACCTGCGCCCTGCACCAACACGGCCGCCTCGGCGTGAAACGCATCGGCCAGGACCTGCTCGACACGCTGCGTTACCCGGGGCTGGTTTAGCCCCGGCACAAGCCCTAAATCGCCGCCCGCCAAAAAATCAGCTCCGGGAAAATGGCGGCACAGTGTGTCCACCAGCGCAAATTGCTTCTCCTGAGCCTCCATCAGCGTCAGGCTTTGTAATGGATAGGTTTCCATGGCGATGACCTTAGGGTTACACAATCCCGATAAAGTAGAAGAGGTTAGCCAGTATCCCGACGGCAATCGTGGCAACCGGGCCAATAGACATCTCCACCAGCGGTCTACGGGAGGTTCGGTTAAGCAGATAAATACCTGCAACGATCATAAATCCCATGCCCGGTAAAATGGCGTTAGAGGCAATCATCCCGCCTACCAGCAGCGACACTTCCAGCATTCGTGTAATCGCGGTACGGATATGATCGCCACACGCTTTGACGCCAGGATATTTGTCCAGCCAGATCGCCGTTCTGGCGAGCAATCTAATCTCCAGGAACATAATGACGCCGCCCGCAATGAACGCGATCAAAGGGTTGTTCGTCGCCAGGCCTGCAACAAAAACAAACTTCATGCCTTCCGGGCTGTAGACACCTGTTGCAATTGCCGTCATACCGACCAGAGGGATAAAGCTGATCGCTCGCGCCAGTGCAACCAGCATAGCGCTGGTTTGCTCTCCCTGCGCCATCAGTTGTAGCGAAACGGGGCCTTCTGCCAGTAAACTGAATGACATCGAACCGGCCATCGCGCATAAGCCGCCGCTGAACACCAACAGCCATTTGTTTTTCTGAATGCGTTCTATACGTGCCGAAAAGAGACCCACCAGCATCTCATTCGCGCCTTTCGTCTTTACCCCATCCGCATTTTCTGACGTCGCAGGACGCTCTTGCATGGTGAAATAGAACATCGCGATCATCGCGAGCAATAGCGCAATTCCGTTCGGGTCAAGCTTGACGGGTTTTTCAATACGCCCACCAAAACTGATGCTGCCAAAAGAGTGCGCGACCAGATACCCCACCAGTGTCGCGACCAGCACCCACATGCCTTTTTTGTATCCGTACTGATAACCGACAACCAATGCAGGAAAGAGGGCGAAACAGACAATAATCGGGTCTCCCACCTGGCTGAGGTTATTCATAAAATTCACGGGCATCATGTTGAACAGATCAACAACAGAACGCAGCCCAACCATCAGCGCCACGCCATAAAGGGCACCAATGACGCCGGAGAGCAGGAAGCCACGGCGACTATTGTTACACCATGTGCCCACCACATCGGTTCCCAACAACAGGCTATGCACCAGAATAATCGGCGCGGTCAGTGAAAATGGCAGCCCAAATCCAATGACCAACCCGAAACTCAGTGCAAAGCTGGTCGCCGCCAGCGTTTTGTGATCCATTCTCCCTTCGAGATATTCGGGCATTAATGGGCGCAGGCCATCATGAAAAACAGCAATCCCCCGGTTGGCCATCATGGCAGACAGCCCGCCAATGAGCGCGATTAATCCAGCCTTCATGGGATCGATGGTTAACAGGCGCATCAGAAACTCATGTTCCATTTTTCCTCCTATGCGCCCAGGATTGCCTTGATAATTACCGGGACAACGATTTCAGTGTCCTGCCCCGTGAAACCAAAGGCTTTTTTCCCTGCCTTTACACCTGCAATAATCTCTTCATTTGACAGAATTTTTCCCGGCATGCCGACGGTAATACATTGGCTGGCCCCCGCAATCGCAATCGCCATTGCCAGCGCCCCGCCGCCACCGGTATTACACGCGCCGAAATAGTAGTCTGCCGCTCCACTTTTTAATGCCATGGCCGCTTCAATGTCCCCCATGACAGTGACTGAGGTTGCACGATCTCCCGCTTCACGGCGGACTGTTTCAGCTATTTTGTCTTTCTCAATCTGACCACCAATCACGATTTTCATTGTCTGTTTCCTTATTGATTTATTTCTATCGCTAATACGTTATTAAAAACGCCTACCCTCAACGCGCGCTGTCTCAATCAAACCGACCTACTGGAAGAAACGAGCAGGGTTATCACGCAGCATCATGTCCACATCGACCTGACTGAACCCTGACTGGCGCAGTTGTGGGACAAAGGTGGTTAACAGGTAGTCGTAGCCATTACCGCCGTTCGCTTTCAAATGTGACCGGCGGGTAATATCCATTGAGAGCATCACGCGGTTGAGCAAACCGCGATCGCGAAGCACATGCAGCATCCCAATACGTTTCTCGTCCGGGTAGTAGCTGTTTTTACCGATAGTGTCGAACTGCACATACGCGCCGAGATCGATCATGCGCAAGATATTGTCGAGGTTATCTTTGAGATCGCAGTGACCAATCACCACTCGCGAGAGGGAGACGCCCTGCGTTTTCAGTAAGGCCAACTGTTCCAGGCCCATGGTGCCGAACGAGGTGTGCGTCGAGATCGGGCGCCCGGTTTCATTGTGGGCACGCGCGGCAGCAATAAAGACCTTTTCTTCAAGCTCCGTGATAACGCCTTCGCTGGAGCCGATTTCAGCGATGATCCCGGCTTTCAGTTCAGTGCCATCGATTCCGCCAACAATTTCATCGACCATCTCCTGGGCCAGTTGCTCCACGCCGCGGGTCGCGACATGTTCCGGGAAAAACTGATTCTGGTAATACCCTGTACAGGCCACCACATTCATTCCCGTATCACGCATCAGATCGAGCATAAATTGTGGGTTACGCCCCATGTAACGGTTGGTCATCTCAATGATGTTACGCACGCCCAACGCCATCAGATCGTTCATCTCCTGGCAGATGAGATCGTACTGATCGAACCGGCAGTCGAGATTGTTTTTGAACCCGGAGAGATCGATATGCAGATGCTCGTGGGCGTAGGTGTAGCCTGAAGTATCTATGCTCATAACCCGTCTCCTGTGAGCCGTAATGCCGAAAGAAAAGAGGTGCCGTTTTGCGGGGCTGCGGCGCCAAAGAATTCGCATACTGTGGCGCCCACGTCTGACAGCGTGGCGCGAACGCCTAACTGAGCGGGTTCCAGCCCCTGGCGATACACCAGCACCGGCACCACTTCTCGGGTGTGGTGACTGTGCCCAATCGTGGGGTCGTTGCCGTGATCGGCCATGACGACCAGGTAATCATCCGGTCCCATATCCGACAGAAGGCGCGTTAGATTACTGTCGACGACCTGCAGGCGTTCCGCATAACGTGCGACATCCTCGGCATGACCAGCGAGATCGGTTTCCTGGATGTTGGTGCAAATGAACACGGTCTGTTCCGCGTTAAATTCATCTCGTGTGATATCCATAATGCGCTGGCTATCGACCAGGTTTTGCCAGCTGCGGCCGTGTGGATTGCTGACAATATCGGCCACTTTGCCGACCAGCACGGTTGGCACGCCGACCTCATGCAGTTTCTGCGGAACCTGGACCTGCGCATCAACGCCATAGCCCATATGAACCACCTGAAAACCGTTTTCATACGCCCCTGAGCGCGGCGCATTGATACCGATGAAGCGTTCCGCTTTTGTCTCAACGGCATCCAGGATCTGTTGGCTGTCTTTCAGCATGCCGCCAAAAGCAATGACCCGCCCAACCTGGACTTGCTCACGCACGATGCGGCCAATTTTCACCACCTCGTCGAAGTCAATGACGGAAAGGTTGGCAGTAATGTTGTAGACCTGCCCTAAATCCGCTTCGAGGTTATCGCCAATGGCGACCGCCTGATTTACCCACAGAAACGCCAGCCCATCGCCACGCCGCTCCACCTGCCAACCTGCGGCTTTCAGCGCCTGTTCAACGGGCCCAATGACCTCGCTAAACGGCATGCGTAGCGGCGCCTGGGGTCGCGAGCCTAAAATTTCCTGATGTCCCATGAAGGTATCGCCCCCTTCATGTTGCAATTCCGCAACGCCCCATACCGCAGATACGGACGGTTTCATCACGCCTGGCGTGTACCCCAGCGCATTCATCAACCCCAGCTTTTCCAGCGTTGGCAAACGCAGCTGCGGCTGCTGACTCAGGATATGCCCGCAAGTATTCGCGCCAGCATCCTGCGGTCGGATCTGCGCGACATCCTTCATTGCCCCGACGCCGAAGCTATCAATCACTACCACCACGAAACGAGCCATTAGTCCTCCAGAAGGTTTCCGAGGCTGTCATAACGGGCGACAATCTCAGGCGCGCCGCGCTGAATACCGGACACCAGCACAACGTCACTGCGCGTCACAAAGATTTGCGTGCGAAAACAGAGCACTACGGCACTGCTTATCGGGAATTCCCCGGCAAGCGGCAGGTAATAATCAATACTGCTGTCATCGACAGGTTTCAGTTGCGTCTCAACCGGCGCGTCATTTTCATGGGTAAACACCAGCGCATTACGCGCATGCCCGCGACGGTAATAACCGCCGCCATAGCAATAGCTGTCGCCGTGAAAATGGTGGGAGATCTCGCTCAGCCAAAGCATCGCAATGCGCTCAGGTTGGTCGCCCTGTTGATTAGACGGAATCGTGCCGGTCAACGCATGACCAGGCTCTGCGTGAGTAACGCCGTACTTTGCCAGCAGCGGCAAAGAGGCGCAGCTGGTCGCAGATGGGGCATTCAACTGTTCGATAGCGACGCCCGACGCTTCCACCTGGCGTCGCGCATCGACCAGCGTGTGCAGATTGGGCGTCGGAACGGTTTCACCTGCCGCCTCATCCCAGAGCAGACAAGGAAAATGCGTTAATCCGCCCAGATGCAGACCCGGTAACCGTTGAACCTGTGCGACAACCTCATCCAGATCGGCCAGTGGGAAGCCGCTTTCCTGCCCGGGATAAAGAAAATCGTTTTCGCCATACACCTTGAGCATCACCGCCTGCGTCTGCCCGGCTTTCACTGCGGCCGCAGAAACTTCCCGCGCTTTCTCTAACGAAAACAGCGTGATGACATCCGTATTTTGTTCTACTGCTGCATCAACGAGTCGAGACGGGATCTGCACCAAATGACCCTGATGCGCAATCGGTAATCCGGCGCGGCGCAGGGTTCGGCCCTCTTTATAGTCCACCACGACAATCCCGGCATAACCCAGCGCCAACAGCTTTTCCGCCAGCCAGGGATTTCGCCCAACCTGCTTGGTCATCAGATACAACGTGATGCCGTGTTGCTGCGCGACCTCAATCAGCCGCTTACCATTTTCCAGAACCTGGTCAACATCAATAACCCAGCTATCGGGGACAATCTTCCCCTGTTGCCATAGCCGGATCGCGGCGGTAATAAGCGCAGGGTTCTGCCGTTTCAGTGCGTGTATAAACATCTTTTAGCCTCGTTTCCAATCCTTCACCTTAAATATTCATTTTTTTGAATATTTAAGGTGAAGGACATTGCTATTCCATCTCTTTCAAACGCCTTCTTCTGCCGCCATCCACAATCCGTACAGGTTCGCCAGCAGATACCCCTCTTCATTTTCATGAAGCGTCACCGCAAACTCTTTCAGCAATGCCTGGTGTACCAGCAAAATGGTTGGCCAGAGGTTTGATTGCGCCATTTCAGCCAGTAATTCGTCATCCAGCGGCCCAATCACTTCCCCACGGCGGCTGCGCATTAACGCGCTCGCCATGTGCGTCATCGCCATCGTCCCTTGCTCGGAGTGAACCGGCAGATGCCACTCATTGCTCAACCGTTCAACAACCTGCAGCATGCCGCTGCAGATATCCTTATCAATCACACCCGCTTCGCATAGCAGGTTCAGTCGGTATTCCATCAAAACGCCCTTAACTTAATAGCTGGGTTCCTGCTCACCTTTAACCACCCGTTGCTGGTGGGCGAGCAGCGCCTGTTTGTCCACCACCGCACGCAGTAATTGCTGCATCGGATAATCATCCGCGCGCGTCAGTACGACGGCTTCCGTTGCCTGTAAGAATCGGGGATCGCGGGTGAGCGGGGTCGCTTCTAATCCCAGCATCGCCAGTTCAGCATCCGCCACGACGTTCCAGATCACCGCATCCACGTCTCCTTTCACAATACGCTGAAGGCTTTCGTGGTAGGAAAGGTCGATCAACTCCACGTCACTGTCGCCAAAACACGCTTCCGTCATGATTTTCTGGTCCGCCGAGCGGTTATCCAGACCCACGCGTTTCACATGTTCAGCCTCACCTTTGCGACAAATGAGCTGATGCTCGCCCACATAAGTATGTGGCCCCAGTTCCAGCGCAATGCGTAACCCGTTCTGCGCCAGATAACTGTCTGCCGCCAGACGGGAGACCACCGCCATGTCATAGACGCCGTTCAGTAAACATTCCACACGAATATCTGCCCCACGCATGTGCGCGTAATAAAAGGGGATCCCCTCAAATTGCGCTTTCAGACCGCTCGCCAACCCTTCGTACAGACGGGTATAAGGCAACGGCATGGCACATACCACGTTGTTGATATCCACATGCGTCAACAGCGTTTTGTTATCCATTTCTACCAGGAAACTACCATTACGCCCGCGACGCTCAATGCGGATTGCCCCTGAGGATTCAAGCGTTTTCAGCGCAGCCTGCGTTAATCCGACAGATGAGTGGCATTCATTTGCCAGTTCATCTATGGTTTTCAAACGGTTACCACACTTTTCACCCAACAGGTAACGGGCCAGAGTTGTTAAGACAACCCCTTCTTTCTTGATAAATGTCCGACGCATCATATATTTTCAGTAAATTGAATATTTATATCTTCATTAAATTGAATATATAGCGCAATGATGAGATGTGCAAACGGCGAGGCGCTTCACAGTTTTTATTGGTCACATAAACGACAGGCGAAAAAAAACCGGGATTTACCCGGTTTTTAGCGACATCATTGAATTACGGTTTCGCGACAAAGCCGATCGCTTCGTACACCGCTTTCAGGGTGACAGAAGCACGGGCGCTGGCTTTTTCGGCACCCTCTTTCATCACTTTCTGCAGGAAAGCTTCATCATTGCGGTAGCGGTGATAACGCTCCTGCAGTTCGGTCAGCATGCCGGAAACTGCATCCGCCACTTCACCTTTCAGATGACCGTACATTTTGCCTTCAAAGCGTTGTTCCAGTTCAGGAATGCTCTCGCCGGTCACTGCAGAGAGGATATCCAGCAGGTTGGACACGCCCGCTTTTTCTTTCACATCGTAACGCACAACCGGCGGCTCTTCGGAGTCGGTCATCGCACGTTTGATTTTCTTCACGACGGATTTCGGGTCTTCCAGCAGGCCGATCACGTTGTTGCGGTTGTCGTCCGACTTAGACATCTTTTTGGTTGGCTCCAGCAGCGACATCACGCGCGCGCCGGATTTCGGAATGAACGGCTCTGGCACTTTGAAGATATCGCCGTAGATGGCGTTAAAACGCTGGGCGATATCGCGGCTCAGTTCCAGATGCTGTTTCTGATCTTCACCGACCGGAACCTGATTGGTTTGGTACAGCAGAATGTCCGCCGCCATCAGAACCGGATAATCAAAAAGACCGGCGTTAATGTTTTCTGCGTAACGCGCGGATTTATCTTTGAACTGCGTCATACGGCTCAGTTCGCCGAAATAGGTGTAGCAGTTCAATGCCCAACCCAGTTGTGCATGTTCCGGCACGTGGGACTGAACGAAGATGGTGCTTTTCTCAGGATCGATACCGCACGCAAGGTAGAGCGCCAGCGTATCCAGCGTCGCTTTACGCAACTGCTGCGCATCCTGACGCACGGTGATGGCATGCTGGTCAACGATGCAGTAGATGCAGTGGAAATCATCTTGCATGTTCACCCACTGACGCAACGCACCCATGTAGTTGCCAATGGTCAATTCACCTGAGGGCTGTGCGCCACTAAAAACGATGGGCTTAGTCATTTTTCAATTCCTGATTTTCGCTTTGCAAAAGCCCGAGAGCGGGCAGAAGGTCATTAATACTGTCATAAACAACGTCTGGCTGGCTAAGGTCAATCGCTTCACCGTAGTTATAGCCATAGGTAAGTCCCACAGACGGACAGCCTGCGGCAACCGCGGCCTGAATGTCATTTCGTGAATCACCCACGAAAAGCATCTGCTCAGGCGCAATACCCATGCGGCTCGCCACGAGCAGTAGCGGGTCCGGATGCGGTTTTTTGTTCTGCACGTCGTCACCACCGATGACCACGCTAAAATATTTGGCGATATCCAGCGCTTCCAGCAGAGGCGCAACAAACGGCGTCGGCTTGTTGGTGACCAGACCTAACGGCAACCCGTTAGCGTGCAGCGCACCCAGCGTATCCACTACGTTGGGGAACAGGAACGTCCCCTCTTGCGCCACATCCGCATAATAACGGTCGAACAGCTTACGCAAAATACGCACCTGTTCTTCAGCAGGGATGTCGTCATCAACAGGCGGTTTGCCCATTGTTTTACGCTGCATAGCACGTTCCTGGCGAGACCAGGTCAGTGCGCGTTCCATCAGCACATCTGCGCCGTTACCAATCCAGGTAATCACGCGCTCTTCGCCTGCCGTCGGCAGTTCCAGCGCATACAACGCCATATCCACCGCAGCGGTTAATCCCGGTGCGCTGTCGACCAGCGTCCCGTCGAGGTCAAATGCAACACCCCGAATATTCTGCAATTTATCCATGACTTACCTTCGCCAGTTCACGGCGCATTTCATCTATCACTTTTTTGTAGTCTGGCTGATCGAAGATGGCGGAGCCTGCCACAAACATATCCGCGCCAGCCGACGCGATTTCACCGATGTTGTCCACCTTAACGCCGCCATCCACTTCCAGACGGATGTCGTAGCCGGATTCATCGATACGACGACGCACTTCGCGCAGTTTCTCAAGCGTCTGTGGAATGAAGGACTGACCGCCGAAGCCCGGGTTAACGGACATCAACAGGATCACATCCAGCTTGTCCATTACATAGTCCAGATAGCTAAGCGGCGTGGCCGGATTGAATACCAGGCCGGCTTTGCAGCCGTGCTCTTTAATCAGTTGCAAGGTGCGGTCGACGTGTTCGGAGGCTTCCGGATGAAAAGTAATGATGTTGGCGCCTGCGGCGGCGAAATCAGGCACAATACGGTCAACCGGCTTCACCATCAGATGCACGTCGATAGGTGCGGTAATACCGTATTTCCGCAGAGATTTCAGCACCATGGGTCCGATCGTCAGGTTCGGCACATAGTGGTTGTCCATGACGTCAAAATGCACAACATCAGCACCGGCAGTCAGTGCTTTCGCGGTGTCCTCACCCAGGCGAGCAAAATCAGCCGACAGAATTGAGGGGGCAATCAAATACTGTTTCATCCGCTTCTCCTTGAGAATTATTTTTTCGCGGGCGAAACGACTCCTGGTTGTGGTTGGTACAGAGCCAGCAGTTCGTCCACCTTTTTTCGTGTGCCGCCGTTGCTGCTTATACTGCGCCGCACTTTAACCTGAAAATGTTTCGCCGCTTTGTACCACTCACGGGTATCGGGCGTGTCATGGTTCGAAATTAACACTGGGATCCGCTTACTGACCAGCTTTTCTGCCATCTCTGCCAGATGCGCCTGCTCTCTGGGGCTGAAGCTGTTGGTATGATAAGCGGTAAAATTCGCCGTCGCAGAAAGCGGCGCATAAGGCGGGTCACAATAGACCACAGAGTCTGCATCCGCACGATCCATACACTCTTCATAGGAGAGGCAATGGAACTCTGCATTCTGCGCTTTTTCGGCAAAGTGATACAACTCCGCTTCCGGGAAGTAGGGCTTTTTGTAACGGCCAAACGGCACGTTAAATTCCCCGCGCAGGTTATAGCGGCACAGTCCGTTGTAGCCAAAACGGTTCAGATACAAAAACAGTACCGCGCGGCGGAACGGATCCTGGCACGCGTTGAATTCCTCGCGGAACTGATAGTAAACCTCAGCCTGATTTGTCTCAGGGGTAAACAGCTCACGGGAAGCCTGCACATACGCATCGGTACGTGACTTCACGATGTTATAGAGACTGATGAGGTCGCTGTTGATATCGGCGAGGATATAACGAGAAAAGTCGGTGTTGAGAAACACCGACCCGGCACCCACGAAGGGTTCAACCAGACACTCACCCGGTGGTAAATGCCGTTTTATATCTTCAAGCAGGGGGTATTTTCCCCCTGCCCACTTCAAAAAAGCGCGATTTTTTTTCATGCTGACTAACTAATTACACCTTCTCCGGCTGTGGAGAAAGCTCCGACAGCATCCTGCGCTTTAATAACATTACTTCAGATCGGCCTGAACCTGATGCAACGGTTTTGCCCACGGGTTTTTCGCCTGCACATCGGCTGGCAACGTAGACACCGCACGTTTCGCATCGTCTTTCGAGGCATACACGCCCGTGACCAGAACATACCACGGTTGGCCGTTACGCGTCGTCTGATACACAACAAAGTTTTTCAGGTTCTCTTTCTTCGCCCAACTGTTCAGGTTGTCGTAGTTAGAAGAACTGCTGAGCTGCAGGGTGTAATGGCTGCCCGGTGCAGATTTTAACGACCCAACGTTGCCTGCACTTTTCCCACCGGCCGCGCTTGGTGTCGCTGCAGCCGTCGGCGCAGTTTGCGCAGGCTGTGTCGTTTGAGCAGGCGCAGACGTCGTGCTGGCGGTTGCTTTCGGGGCTACCGTTGTTGTCGGTGCAGATGTTGCTGCAGGGGCTTTCGCGGTTGTCGCCGGAGCCGTTGGTTCCGTACGTTTTGCCTGAGCGACAGGTTTCGGTTCAGTTACCGTCGCTTTCGCTGTCGTCTGCGGTTTCTTCGGCTCAATCACGGCCTGTTTGCGTTCCGGACGAGTGGTTGTGGCAGGAGCCGCAGGTTCCTTTGTCTCCTGACGCGACGCATTACCGTTGCGGATTGGCGCAACCGTGGCCGGTTCAGTCGGCAGTGTGGAGTTAACCACCACATTGTTAACCTGGCTCTGATTTTGTGGCTGCGAGAGCGCATTGTTCAGGTCGCCCTGAACTTCAACACGTTGCTGACCTTCGGTCGCTGCAGGCGCTTGCCCTTCGGTCGGCGTGGACGAAATTGGCGGCAAGGAAACTTCTTGCTGCGGTGCAGTACCGGCGGTTTGCTCAGCAGATGTTGCACCCGGCGCAGGCTGGGTTGCATTCGCTTGATCGGCGGTATTGCCAGAAAGATCGATACTCTTCTCGCCAGAAGCAGTTTGCTCGCTTGAAGAGGAGGTTGAAGGTGCCTTCAGCGCGGAGCCGATTCCGATAATCAGCAGTAGCAGGACAAGAACACCAACACCCATCATCATGTACTGACGGGAAGCCGGTTTACTGACCGCTTTTTTGCGCTTGCGCGGACGACGCTCTACACGTTCTTCGTCATCATCCACCGCATCATCATCGGATTCGTAATCTTCTTCAGGCTCGACATCTTGCTCCTCATTGCGGTCTTTACGCGCACGTGTCGGGCGATGATCGTCCGCATCCAGATCAACATCATCAAAGTTGATCTGCGGCTCACCACGTTCAGAAGATTGACGAGAACGACCAGTACGACGATCGCTGGGATCGGGTTTCAGCTCGTCTTCTGGTTTGAATTCATCCATTTAACACCCCACTCAAAGGTTAATGCTTACAACGTTGCAGTTAACCTGAAGCTAAAAGACCCAATAATTGCGGTCTGACCTTTCTTGTTGTTACGCCTGCTGACAATCAGCAATCGCGCTAAGAACCACCTCGTGCGACACTCCGCCGCGAACTTCACTCTTCCCTATTGCCAACGGGAGAATTAAACGCATTTCACCCGCCAACACTTTTTTATCACGCAGCATGTGCGGCAAATAAGCCTGCGCGGACATCTCGCGGGGTCCGTTAACAGGTAAGCCAGCACGCGCAAGCAGCGTAATAATACGCTGTGTGTCAGTTGCATTAAACTGACCCAGACGTTCTGACGTGCGAGCAGCCATCACCATACCTGCAGCGACCGCTTCACCATGTAACCAATTGCCATAACCCATTTCGGCTTCGATAGCATGGCCAAACGTGTGCCCCAGATTCAGTAAAGCACGTAAGCCCATTTCTCGCTCGTCTGCGGCAACAACTTCTGCTTTCAGCTCACAACAACGGCGAATACAGTACGCCATCGCTGCGCCATCCAGACGCAACAGCGCATCCAGATTATCCTCCAGCCAGGTAAAGAACGCCCCATCCAGAATGATGCCGTATTTGATCACTTCCGCCAGACCCGAAGCCAGTTCACGCGCAGGAAGCGTTTTCAGACAGTCGAGATCCACCACCACGGAAGCAGGCTGGTAGAACGCGCCAATCATGTTTTTACCGAGGGGATGGTTTACAGCGGTTTTCCCGCCAACGGAGGAGTCAACCTGAGACAACAGGGTTGTTGGAACCTGGATAAAACGAACGCCGCGCTGATAGCTCGCCGCCGCAAAACCGGTCAGATCGCCAATCACGCCGCCACCGAGGGCTACAAGCGTGGTATCGCGACCGTGCGGTTTTTGCAGCAGGGCCGTAAAGACCGTATCAAGCACCGTCAGGCTTTTATACTGCTCGCCATCGGGAAGAATAACGCTATCAACGTTAACACCCGCCTGTTCAAGTACGTCGCGAATCTTATCAAGATAAAGAGGAGCCAGGGTTTCGTTGGTCACCAACATAACCTGCTCGCCCGATTTCAGCGGTAAGAATGAAGCTGGTTCGTTAAACAAACCAGCCGCGATGGTGATAGGGTAACTACGTTCCCCGAGAGTGACTGTAATCCTCTCCATGACGCGATATCCACCTTAATGGCTTGTACCCGCAGGCAAGTGTGTATTAAGCCAGAATCAGTTGCTTTCCAGCATGTGAATAATCTGGTTTGCTACGACTTTGGCGCTCTGATCGTCGGTACGAATGGTCACGTCTGCAATCTCTTCATACAGAGGATTGCGTTCGTCGGCCAACGCTTCCAGAACTTCACGAGGCGGAGCTTCGACCTGCAACAGCGGACGTTTTTTATCGCGCTGCGTACGCGCAAGTTGTTTTTCGATCGTCGTTTCAAGATAGACCACGACGCCACGCGCGGAGAGACGATTACGGGTTTCACGTGATTTTACAGAGCCACCGCCGGTTGCCAGCACAATACCCTGCTTTTCCGTCAACTCGTTGATGACTTTCTCTTCACGATCGCGGAAGCCGTCTTCACCTTCTACATCGAAGACCCAGCCCACATCAGCTCCGGTTCGTTTCTCAATCTCTTGATCAGAATCGTAAAATTCCATATTGAGTTGTTGAGCTAACTGGCGCCCAATAGTGCTTTTTCCGGCACCCATAGGCCCAACCAGAAAGATATTGCGTTTCTCTGCCATTTTTTCGGTACTACTAAGACTATTCGTTAATGATAAACCCGCTTCGCAGATACCCAGCGCAGCAGGACATGAACTGAAACCTCATAAGATATTGCGAGAGTCAGGTTGAAAATTATCTCAATACTCAAGCAGGTTTGGCAACTGAATAAATTACCAAACCCCGTGCATTTCCGGTCGCGACAAACCAGCAGTCTCATAAACACCAGACCCAGCGACGTATCGCGAAGTCAGATAACACGAAACCAGCCAACTATTTTGCCGCTTGAAAGGCGAAGAGTAATCACGGGTGCGTAAGCAACGAAAAGTACTGACTCTCAAATCGGTACTCCTTGTATGCTAAATACACCCCCACGTCAAATCCCTGAAACGTGTTCAGCGTAAAAACAACGGTATTTTATGCATAAATCACTCTGTCGATACCAGCCTGGGCGTGATGAACACCACCAGTTCACGTCGTTCATCTTCTTTACCATCGTGGCTAAAAAAATGGCCGAGCCAGGGAATATCCCCTAGCAGCGGGACACTATCCTTGCCTGATTTTTTCTTTTGAGAAAAAATACCGCCCAGCGCCAACGTTTCACCGTTTTTCACCTCGACCTGGGTTTCGATCTCCTGCTTATCGATGGCCAGCACTTCGCCATCCGCCTGTTGCAACACCTGGCCGGGCATATTCTGACTAATCCGTAACTTCAAACGAATGCGCCCTTTCTGTAACACCGTAGGCGTCACCTCCATCCCCAACACCGCTTCTTTAAATTCCACAGAGGTCGCGCCGCTTTCACCGCTGGAAACCTGATAGGGGATCTCACTCCCCTGCTTGATACTGGCCGGTTGTAAATGCGAAGCGAGCAGACGTGGGCTGGCGATAATATCGAGTTGCTGTTTTTGCTCCAGCGCCGAAAGCTCAAGATCCAACAGTCGCCCGTTAATGCGTCCGATGTTAAATCCCACGCGCGTCGTCGCCGTGGCAACGGAGAGATCGGTGGTCATCGTGGTCACATCTCCCACGCCTCCTGCCTGCTGGGCATCCGCAAGCGTCCATTTAACGCCCAGCTCACGTAAACTTTTTTCGTTAATGGTGACAATATGCGCAGCCAGTTCAACCTGCGCGACGGGCAAGTCCATCTGTTCCACCCATTTCTCTAACGTGGCCAACGCAACAGTGTTATCGCGAAGCAATAGCCTGTTGGTACGCTTATCCACCGTGATGCTGCCTTTTGCACTCAGCAGTTTTTCGCCGACTTTCGCCAACTCTGCCGCATCGGCATATTGCAAAGAAATATTGCGGTTTTCCAGTGGCAGTGTTGCCTGCTGCTGCGCCCGTTCATCCTCCTGACGCGCCATCATTTCTTGCTGCCAGGCCGCCGTCTGAACATGCAAAATCGCCCCTTCCTGGCGTAATACCAGTCCGGCGCTTTTCGCAACGGTTTGCAGCGCCAGCGTCCACGGTACATCCGTCAGATGGAGTGACACCGAGCCACTTACATCCGGCGAGATCACCATATTTTTCCGCTCTTGTTCAGCAAGCGCCTGCAATACCTGAGCCACCGGAACGTCATCCACCATTAGCGTGACGTTTTGCGTTTTTCCCGCCTGCGCTGTCTGCATGATGATCATCAGCGTCGCGGCTATCCATAGCTTCATCCTTTTCTCCTTGTCGTTGCCACTGCCACTGTGATGGCTCACAGTTTTCACCAAGCTCGAGCGTTAAAGTTTGCGTGGTCAATTGGGCGACTCTCCACCCGTTATCCAGTGGCTCGAGAGGTTCCACTCGACGCCATTTCTGCTGACTGTCTTTGACGATGCCGATCAGCTTTTCGCCCCGACTTACCACCCCCTGAAAGCGCCATTGCAAGAGCTCGCCTGTCTTGCAGCGGTCTTCTGGTGGTTTGAAAGGATCGCGCATACCGGTCAGCGTCAAAAGAGAAAGGCAAACCAACAGCCAGCGTTTACCCCTCATTCAGACGCTCCAGTTCCAGCGTCAGGAGTAACTCCGACATTTCCACGCTCAGTGAAAACTGACGTACGTTCATCCCACATGCCGCCAGTCGAACAAAGAAGTCAGGAACTGCCTCCCAGACCGAGGTCAACGCCATCTCACCGCCTTCGGCAGAAGGCAACCAGTGAACAAGACGTCGATGTGACGTCTGAAATTCCAGCGGAGAAAAGGGAAGGCGCTTTTCATCTGGAGCAATGCGGGCTTCACCGACCGATGCCATCAGCCGGTACTGCTCTCTCCACTGCTGCTGCACGGTTGCCCGCCGCACAACCAGCGCGTCTCGCTGTACGCGAAGCGCTGGCCCGCCCAGATAAAACAGACAAATAAGGAGCAGGATCCCCAGACAGATGTTTCCGGCACTCCAGCAGAGAATTCGGGTTCGGGGCGTTAACGCGCACCAGATATCAAAGAGGGCGTTCATGCATCACGCTCTTTTTTAACTGATAGTGAAACTGCCAGCGCCCCTTTGCGTCCTGCCGGGTTGCGCCGGTATTGCTTAACTCAAACATCGGCAAATGACGCAACATCGCTTCCAGCGAACGTAACGCGGTAAAGCTCAGCGCATTGCCTTCCAGTTCAAGCGTCTCCTGTTGGTAGGCCATCCTGGTGAACCACGCCTGATCAGGCATCTGGTGCGAAATCACGTCCAGCACCGACTGCCAGCGACGCATCTGGGCACGCAGCATTTGTCTCTGCAACGCTTGCTGGCGCTGCTGGTGCTGTTGTTCCAGCCCCCGTTTTCTCGCCATCAGCGCGGCGGCCCTTGTTTGTTCAGCCTCCAGCAGAACCGTGTTGGTTCGGGCTTCCTGCCCCGTAACACTGCAAACACTCAGCGCAATAACGATGAATAAGAACAGTGAACCGCCAAACATAACAGCCCAACATCGCAGGCACGCCATCCGTCGTGAACGACGCCAGGGCATAAAATTGATCAGTGGGCTCATCAACGTATCTCCCCCATCGCAAGGCCGAGGGCGATCGCAAAAGCATGCCCTTGCGGCGGAATGGGGGGCTGGCGTACGGACACGGCTTCCCAGGGATCAAAGCCATCTTCGCCGCACATCACCAGCGTGTCGGGAGGCATGGACAAGGACGCGGCGAGATCATCAAGACGGCTAATTTCTTCGGCGGTTTTACGCCCCCAGGCATAACGTGTCGCCCACAACCACTGCACGTCATCGCGCCACACCAGACACTGCTGCCCCGAGGCTAAATACGGAATAAATCGTTGTAATGCGCAGGCATCCGGCGTGACAGCCGTCACCCGCACCTTTAGCGTTTGCATGAGTGTCAGTAACGTCGAGACCTCCTTGCTTTGCGCGGCAGTCACATTGAACGACGAACTTAACGTATCCTCGCTATAGTCAAAACGTAGGGAGTCGGGATCCATGTCCAGATCACGCGCCATCGAACCGGTTAACCATGCTGTCTGTTCGCGTTCCCGCAGCGCCATCGCAGGGCGCGGAAAGCGTCTTTGCAGTGTTCTGCTGGAGGGAAATGAAAGGTGGATGGCGTGCTGATGAGGAAGCTCCCGGCTCCACGGTTGAAGTACCGCGGCAAGCTGTTCAGGATTGCAAATGTACCCCTCTTTGAGGACGACATGGTCGAGCGGCATACGCCACCAGCGCTGTAAAAGCCAGCCCGATGCACCGCGAACAACGGCAACCGCCAGTACCTCATGCGGTTGAATATGAAGGCCTATTTGCCAGAACCGGAAAGCCATAGCTGATGATCTCCTTATCACCCGTCACTCTAACGGGTATATCAATGCGTCTGGCTTGCCTTTATACTACCGCGCGTTTGTTTATAAACTGCCCAAATGACACTAAATGGGAAATCTCCAGTGAAGTTCGTAAAGTATTTATTGATCCTTGCAGTATGTTGCATCCTGCTGGGAGCAGGCTCGATTTATGGTCTCTATCGCTATATCGAGCCGCAACTACCTGACGTCGCGACGTTAAAAGACGTGCGTTTGCAGATTCCGATGCAGGTTTATAGCGCGGAGGGTGAACTGATCGCGCAGTATGGCGAGAAACGCCGAATCCCGGTCACGCTCAACCAAATGCCGCCCGTCATGGTGAAAGCCTTCATCGCCACGGAAGACAGTCGCTTTTACGAGCACCACGGTGTTGACCCTGTCGGGATCTTCCGTGCGGCAAGCGTCGCGCTGTTCTCTGGCCATGCGTCGCAGGGGGCGAGCACCATTACTCAGCAGTTGGCGAGAAACTTCTTCCTCAGTCCGGAACGGACGCTAATGCGTAAAATTAAGGAAGTGTTCCTTGCCATACGCATTGAGCAACTCCTGAGTAAGGATGAGATCCTCGAACTCTATCTGAACAAAATCTACCTCGGTTACCGTGCCTACGGCGTAGGTGCCGCAGCACAGGTCTATTTTGGTAAAACCGTTGACCAGCTTAGCCTGAGTGAAATGGCGGTCATTGCCGGCCTGCCAAAAGCCCCTTCTACGTTTAACCCGCTTTATTCCATGGATCGCGCCACAGCGCGACGTAACGTGGTTCTGTCGCGTATGTTGAGCGAAGGGTATATCACCCAGAATCAGTACGATCAGGCGCGTAACGAAGCGATTGATGCAAATTACCATGCGCCGGAAATCGCGTTTTCTGCCCCCTATTTGTCAGAAATGGTGCGCCAGGAAATGTACAGCCGGTACGGTGAAAATGCTTATGAAGATGGCTATCGCATTTACACCACCATCACCCGCAAAGTCCAACAGGCGGCTCAACAAGCTGTCCGCAACAACGTTCTGGACTACGACATGCGCCACGGCTATCGCGGCCCGTCGAATGTTTTATGGAAAGTGGGTGAAACCGCCTGGGACAGCAAAAAAATTACCGACACGCTGAAAGCGCTGCCTACCTACGGGCCATTGCTCCCGGCCGCGATCACCAGCGCCACACCGCAAGAAGCCACGGCAACACTGGCGGATGGAACGTCGGTATCACTGCGTATGGACGGGATTCGCTGGGCGCGTCCGTACCGCTCAGATACACAACAGGGCCCCACGCCGCGTAAAGTGACTGATGCCGTACAAGCCGGTCAGCAAGTCTGGGTTCGTCAGGTGGGCGATGCCTGGTGGCTGGCGCAGGTGCCGGACGTTAACTCCGCGCTGGTTTCCATTAATCCGCAAAATGGTGCGGTAATGGCGCTGGTCGGTGGTTTTGACTTCAATCAGAGCAAATTTAACCGTGCCACCCAGGCGCTGCGTCAGGTGGGATCGAATATCAAGCCGTTCCTCTATACCGCCGCGATGGATAAAGGTTTAACCCTGGCGAGCATGTTGAACGACGTGCCCATTTCACGCTGGGATGCCGGTGCCGGTTCTGACTGGCGCCCCAAAAACTCACCGCCGCAGTACGCCGGTCCGATCCGTTTACGTCAGGGTCTCGGTCAGTCGAAGAACGTGGTTATGGTGCGTGCCATGCGCGCAATGGGCGTCGATTACGCAGCAGAATATCTGCAGCGCTTTGGCTTCCCGGCGCAAAACATCGTGCATACCGAATCGCTGGCGCTGGGTTCCGCATCCTTCACGCCGATGCAGGTAGCGCGGGGCTATGCCGTTATGGCAAACGGCGGCTTCCTGGTCGATCCCTGGTTCATCAGTAAGATTGAAACCGACCAGGGCGGCGTCATATTTGAAGCGAAGCCGAAAATTGCCTGCCCGGAGTGTGATATTCCGGTCATTTATGGCGATACGCAAAAATCGAACGTCCTGGAGAACAGCAACGTCGAAGATGTCGCCATTTCTCAGGAGCAGCAAAACGCCACTGTGCCGATGCCACAGCTTGAACAGGCAAACCAGGCGCTGGTTGCCCAAAGCGGTACACAGGAGTATGCCCCGCACGTGATTAACACGCCGCTGGCGTTCCTGATGAAAAGCGCGCTGAACACCAATATCTTCGGCGAACCCGGCTGGATGGGTACTGGTTGGCGAGCGGGCCGCGACCTGCAGCGTCGGGACATCGGCGGTAAAACCGGTACCACCAACAGCTCGAAAGATGCCTGGTTCTCCGGATACGGTCCAGGCGTGGTAACGTCGGTGTGGATTGGTTTTGACGATCACCGCCGCGATCTGGGACGCACGACGGCATCCGGGGCGATCAAAGATCAGGTCTCCGGCTATGAAGGCGGAGCGAAGAGTGCGCAACCGGCATGGGACGCGTATATGAAGTCCGTTCTGGAAGGCGTACCTGAGCAACCGCTGACGCCGCCGCCAGGGATTGTGACGGTCAATATCGATCGCAGTACCGGTCAACTGGCCAGTGGCGGTAACAGTCGCGAAGAGTATTTCATCGAAGGCACCCAGCCAACACAGCACGCGGTGCATGAGGTGGGAACAACCATTATCGATAATGGTGAGTCGCAGGAACTGTTCTGATCAAAAAAAGGCGCTTCGGCGCCTTTTTTGTTTTTACTGCGTTGTTCTGCCGGGTTATGACCTACAGTCGTCCCTGCCCTTTCAGCCACTCGCGTACCAGAAACAGAGCGCTCACGTTACGCGCCTCATTAAAGTCTGGCTCTTCCAGCAGGTCCATCAAATGCACCAGCGGCCAGCGTACCTGCGGCAGGGGTTCGGGCTCGTCGCCTTCCAGCGATTCCGGATAGAGGCCTTCAGCCACCACGATGTTCATTTTGCTTGAAAAATAGGAAGGCGCCATACTCAGTTTCTTTAAAAACGTCAGATCCTGCGCACCAAAGCCAACCTCTTCTTTTAATTCGCGGTTCGCGGCCTCAAACACACTCTCTCCGGGATCGATAAGCCCTTTGGAAAACCCCAGTTCGTAGGACTCCGTTCCCACCGCATATTCACGGATCAGAATCAGGTGATCGTCAACGATAGGTACAATCATTACCGCTTCGCGGGTGGACGGACGCATACGCTCATAGACACGTCGCACACCATTGCTGAACTCAAGGTCCACGCTTTCAACGTTGAACAGGCGCGATTGTGCGACAGTTTCTACTTTCAAAATGGTGGGTTTTTGTAATGATTTGCTCATCGTGAGAGTCTTTGCAGTGAAATCTGACGCCATTGTGCGATATGCAGCACGGTTTCGGCAATGTGAATTGCCATTTATTTACATTTATGCAACGCACTTAAAATTAATTCTTATTTCAAATTAAAAGTCAATAGGTTGAAATAACTCCAGGAATTTGCTGATATTCCGCATTTGGTGGTTTTGCTATGATTTGCATTCAATGGGATGCGCTTAAAAATGCTCAAGTTCAACTCCACACTTGCCGATAGCCAACCACAAAATCACGTTTATTGGACAGGGTGCGACTGACCACGCCTGACAGACTTAGTAAGATGGGGAAAGCATGAGCACCATTTTGATTTTTTTAGCTGCTTTGCTGGCCTGCTGTCTACTGGCAGGATGGCTACTCAGGACACGCGCCAGGCGGCGAAGCCTGCCCTGGATCAATGCCTTCCCGGAGGCAGCCACGCGTAAGCTGACGCCCGAAGAGCGCAGCGCCGTTGAGAACTATCTCGACAATCTCAGCCAAATCCAACAAGTGCCAGGCCCCACTGGCGCCAGTGCCGCGCCTGTGTCACTCACACTCAATGCTGAGAGCAACAACGTTATCGTTTTGACGCATTCTATTACGCGTTACGGCATTACCACCGACGATCCCAACAAATGGCGATACTATCTCGACTCGGTTGAGGTTCATCTGCCGCCTTTCTGGGAACAGTACATCAATGACGAAAATAACGTTGAACTGATCCATACCGACAAGCTGCCTTTGGTTATCTCACTGAACGGTCACACGCTGCAGGAGTATATGCAAGAGACGCGTGGCTATGCATTGCAGCACACCGCCTCCACTCAGGCATCGATCCGCGGTGAAGAGAGTGAACAAATTGAATTGCTCAACATTCGCCAGGAAACGCATGAAGAATATGCGTTGAGCCGTCCTGCGGGTCTTCGTGAGGCGTTGCTGATTGTCGCCTCTTTCCTGTTGTTTTTCTTCTGCCTGATAACGCCAGATGTCTTTGTTCCCTGGATGGCCGGCGGCGCGATTTTGTTGTCGGCCGCGGGACTCTGGGGATTGCTTGCACCACCTTCTAAAACCGCGTTACGGGAAATCCACTGCCTGCGAGGCACCCCGCGTCGCTGGGGGCTGTTCGGTGAAAACAACCAGGAGCAAATCAACAATATCTCACTGGGGATCATTGACCTGATTTACCCGGCTCACTGGCAGCCTTACATCGCGCAGGATCTCGGTCAGCAAACCGATATTGATATCTATCTGGATCGCCACGTGGTACGCCAGGGCCGCTTTTTATCCCTGCATGACGAAGTCAAAAACTTCCCGCTACAGCACTGGTTGCGCAGTATGATCATCTCCGGAGGTTCCCTGCTGGTGCTGCTGATGCTGCTGTTTTGGATCCCGCTGGATATGCCCATCAAATTCACGCTGTCATGGATGAAAGGTGCCCAAACCATTGAAGCCACCAGTGTGAAAAAACTCGAAGAGGCCGGGGTTCGCGTTGGTGATACCCTGCATTTGAGCGGTAAAGGCATGTGCAATATTCATACGCCGGGAAGCTGGACCGCGCAGCCGGGTTCCCCGTTCATGCCTTTTGATTGCTCGCAAATTATCTGGAATGACGCCAAGGCTCTGCCGCTGCCAGAGTCCGAACTTGTCAATAAAGCGACAGCGCTAAATCAAGCCATCAGCCGACAATTGCACCCCAAACCCGAAGATGATTCGCGTGTCAGCGCCTCGTTACGCTCGGCGATTCAAAAATCAGGGATGGTATTATTGGATGATTTCGGTGACATCGTGCTGAAAACGGCTGACCTGTGCTCTGCTGATGATGAGTGCATACGCCTTAAAAATGCGCTGGTGAACCTCGGCAATAGCAAAGACTGGAATGCGCTGGTTAAACGCGCCAACGCCGGTAAGCTCAATGGCGTCAATGTCCTGCTGCGCCCTGTCAGCGCAGAGTCGCTGGATAATCTGGTGACCACCTCGACAGCGCCGTTTATTTCGCGTGAAACAGCGCGTGCTGCCCAGTCGCTAAACAGCCCCGCGCCGGGAGGATTCCTGATTATCAGTGACGAAGGCAGCGATCTGGTCGACCAGACTTACCCCGCCGTTTCACTGTATGACCACCCGGCTCAGGAGCAATGGGGTGCCTTCCAGCGGTTGGCCCAAACGCTCATGCAAACGCCGTTTAGCGCTGAAGGGATTGTCACCAGTATTTATACCGACGCCAACGGAACGCAGCACATCAGCCTGCACCGTATTCCAGACCGTTCAGGCCTGTGGCGCTACCTCGGTACGACGCTGCTGATGCTGGGTATGCTGGGCAGCGCGATATACAACGGCATACAGGCGTTCAGACGCTATCAGCGTAATCGCACCCGCATGACCGAAATTCAGCAATACTACGAAAGCTGCCTGAACCCGAAACTGATCGCTTCCCCTGAAAGCCTCATCTGATAACACGCCCGTGCGGCAGGGTATGCTACCCTGTCGCGCAAATTGCTTCACTCAGGAGAGAACCCATGCACATTGATATCGCCTGGCAGGACGTGGACACCGTTTTGTTGGATATGGACGGCACGCTGCTTGATCTCGCGTTCGATAACTATTTCTGGCAAAAACTGGTGCCGGAAACCTACGGCGCACAGCACGGAATCTCTCCACAAGAAGCCCAGCAATTTATTCGCCAGCAGTATCAAGACGTACAGCATACGTTAAACTGGTACTGCCTGGATTACTGGAGCAAACGGCTGGGGTTGGATATCTGCGCCATGACGACGGAACAGGGGCCGCGCGCCGTGCTGCGCGATGATACCGTTCCGTTTTTAGATGCGTTAAAAGCAAGCGGTAAACGCCGTATTTTGCTCACCAATGCGCATCCACACAACCTGGCGGTGAAGCTGGAGCATACCGGTCTGGCCTCACACCTTGATTTATTACTTTCCACCCACACATTTGGTTATCCCAAAGAGGATCAGCGGTTATGGCACGCTGTGGCTAAAGAGACGGGAATAAGCGCGGAGAAAACGGTGTTTATCGATGACAGCGAGCCGATTCTCGATGCCGCCGCCCAATTTGGCATTCGTTACTGCCTCGGCGTGACCAATCCTGACTCCGGCATCGCGGAAAAGCAGTATACTCGCCATCCGTCACTAAATGACTACCGCCGATTGATCCCCTCGCTGATGTGAAGGAGTCGCCATGAAAGAGAAGCCCTCTGTTGAGGTCAGGCTGGATAAATGGCTGTGGGCTGCCCGTTTTTATAAAACCCGCGCCATCGCTCGTGAAATGGTGGAAGGCGGTAAGGTGCACTACAACGGACAGCGCAGTAAGCCGAGTAAAATTGTCGAGCTGAATGCCACCCTGATGCTGCGCCAGGGTAATGACGCGCGCACGGTCATCATCAAAGCGATTACCGAGCAACGCCGCCCGGCAAGCGAAGCCGTCGCGCTGTACGAAGAGACGGCAGAAAGCGTAGAAAAACGCGAAAAAGTCGCGCTGGCGCGTAAGCTTAATGCGTTGACCATGCCGCACCC
This sequence comes from Citrobacter sp. R56, assembly GCF_016811995.1. Lineage (GTDB taxonomy): Bacteria > Pseudomonadota > Gammaproteobacteria > Enterobacterales > Enterobacteriaceae > Citrobacter_D > Citrobacter_D enshiensis. The sequence continues at coordinate 310,234 of NZ_CP069159.1, read as the reverse complement.
GGACAGGCGCCCGGATAAAAAAGAACGCCGCGACCTGTTACGATTTAAACACGGCGACAGTGAGTGACTGTCACCTGCAAGAGAGATGATTATGCCGCAACATGACCAATTACACCGTTATCTGTTTGAAAACTTTGCCGTACGCGGCGAGCTGGTGACCGTATCGGAAACCCTGCAACAGATCCTCGAGAATCATAGTTATCCGCAGCCGGTGAAAACCGTGCTGGCCGAACTGCTGGTTGCGACCAGCCTGCTCACCGCAACGCTGAAATTTGCGGGTGATATCACCGTGCAACTGCAGGGTGACGGCCCGATGAGCCTGGCGGTGATCAATGGAAACAATAACCAACAGATGCGTGGCGTCGCCCGCATTCAGGGCGACATTCCTGAAAATGCCGATCTGAAAACGTTGATCGGCAACGGTTATCTGGTCATCACCATCACGCCAGAAGAAGGCGAACGCTACCAGGGCGTGGTTGGTCTGGAAGGCGACACGCTGGCGGCATGCCTGGAAGACTATTTCCAGCGCTCGGAGCAGTTACCCACACGCCTGTTTATTCGCACGGGCGACATCGAAGGTAAACCGGCGGCGGGCGGTATGCTGTTGCAGGTGATGCCAGCACAGAATGCCCAAACGACTGATTTTGATCATCTGGCGACGCTGACGGAAACCATCAAAACTGAAGAGTTATTGACGCTGCCTGCAACCGAAATACTGTGGCGTCTGTATCACGAAGAAGAGGTCACGCTCTACGATCCGCAGGACGTTGAGTTCAAATGCACCTGTTCACGTGAACGTTGTGCGGGCGCGCTGAGAACACTGCCGGATGAAGAGGTCGACAGCATCATTTCTGAAGAAGGCGAGATCGATATGCACTGCGATTATTGCGGCAGTCACTATCTGTTCAACGCGATGGACATTACTGAGATCCGCAACAACGCCTCTCCTGCCGATCCGCAAGTCCATTAATCGCGTATAAAACGCCGGTTGGCGACGCGACAGAGTCTCTTAAAGGCCGGGTGTGCGGTAACACCGCCCGGCATTCCTCACATTTTTCTCGCTGCCTCTCACCTATTATTTCGACGTGAATCGATAATTTAAATTTTGTTGTTACGTAATTTTCTTCTATGAATGCGATTACAGTCACAATATTCCCGCCAAATACACTTCTGTTTAACGTTTTAAGAACATTTTCCACAACAAAAAAGTGTTTCCTGCCATAATAATCGCCGCTTCGTGACAGGAGTTGCAGCGTTTTCAGTCACTCGTGATTTTTTCCAGATGCGTAAATCTATGAGCCTTGTCGCGTTAAACAAACCCTAAAAAACCTTAATATTTCAGGTAATACATCTTGGCTAAGGAGCAGTGAAATGCGTGTGAACAGTTTAACCCCGCAAGATCTCAAGGCTTATGGTATCAATGACGTTCAGGATATCGTTTACAACCCAAGCTACGAAACGCTTTACCAGGAAGAGCTCGACCCTTCCCTGGAAGGCTATGAGCGTGGTGTGCTAACGAACCTCGGCGCCGTTGCTGTTGATACCGGTATCTTTACCGGACGTTCGCCAAAGGATAAGTACATTGTTCGTGATGACACCACGCGTGATACGCTCTGGTGGTCCGACAAAGGCAAAGGGAAGAACGACAACAAACCGCTCGCTCAGGAAACCTGGCAGCATCTGAAAGGTCTGGTGACCCAACAACTCTCTGGCAAGCGTCTGTTCATCGTTGATGCCTTCTGTGGCGCCAACGCCGATACCCGTCTGTCTGTACGCTTTATTACGGAAGTTGCCTGGCAGGCTCACTTCGTCAAAAACATGTTCATCCGCCCGAGCGATGAAGAACTGGTCAGCTTCAAACCTGACTTTATCGTAATGAACGGCGCGAAATGCACCAACCCGCAGTGGAAAGAACAGGGATTAAACTCCGAGAACTTCGTGGCATTCAACCTGACCGAACGCATTCAGTTGATTGGCGGTACCTGGTACGGCGGTGAAATGAAGAAAGGGATGTTCTCAGTGATGAACTACCTGCTGCCGCTGAAAGGCATTGCGTCCATGCACTGCTCCGCCAACGTGGGCGAGAAAGGCGATGTCGCGGTCTTCTTTGGTCTTTCCGGCACCGGCAAAACCACCCTCTCTACCGACCCGAAACGTCGTCTGATTGGCGATGACGAACACGGCTGGGATGACGACGGCGTGTTTAACTTTGAAGGCGGTTGCTACGCGAAGACCATCAAGCTGTCTAAAGACGCTGAACCGGAAATCTATAACGCAATCCGCCGTGATGCGCTGCTGGAAAACGTGACGGTTCGCGACGATGGCACCATTGATTTTGATGATGGTTCCAAAACCGAGAACACCCGCGTTTCTTACCCGATCTATCACATCGATAATATCGTCAAGCCGATCTCCAAAGCGGGTCATGCCACTAAAGTTATCTTCCTGACCGCTGATGCGTTCGGCGTGCTGCCGCCGGTTTCCCGTCTGACGGCAAACCAGACCCAGTACCACTTCCTGTCTGGCTTTACCGCTAAGCTGGCAGGGACTGAGCGCGGCGTCACTGAGCCTACGCCGACCTTCTCCGCCTGCTTCGGCGCTGCATTCTTGTCGCTGCACCCGACACAGTACGCAGAAGTGCTGGTAAAACGTATGCAAGCCTCAGGCGCGCAGGCATACCTGGTAAACACCGGCTGGAACGGTACTGGCAAACGTATCTCCATCAAAGATACTCGCGCCATCATCGATGCTATCCTGAACGGTTCCCTGGACGACGCGGAAACCTTCAGTCTGCCGATGTTTGACCTGGCAATCCCTACCGAACTGCCGGGCGTGGACACTCGCATTCTTGATCCACGTAATACCTACGCGTCACCAGAACAGTGGCAGGAAAAAGCATCCGCGCTGGCAAAACTGTTCATTGAAAACTTCGAGAAATACACCGATACCCCAGCAGGTGCAGCGCTGGTGAGCGCCGGTCCGAAGCTGTAAGTCGAATGTGCCGGATGGCGGCATAAATACCTTATCCGGCTTACCACAACACGAACGTAGACCTGATAAGCACAGCGCCAGCAGGCTATTCAGAAAAACAAAGGGAGGCATTTAGCCTCCCTTTTTTACACGTTTGTTCTACACGTCCTTGATTGACGCCGGAATGCGAGCCATCGGAACCGGCAGCCAGGCACGAATAGAGAGTCCGCCCCGCTCACTGGTGCCAATCTCCAGCATGCCGTTATGGTTATCAACGATACGCTGCACAATCGCCAGACCCAACCCGGTACCGCTGGTACTGCGGGCGCTATCGCCGCGTACAAACGGCTGGAACAGGTGTTTGCGTTGCTCCGGCTTAATCCCCGGACCGTCATCCTCAACCTGGAACCAGGCGCGATGAGGTTCCGTCCCGCTACTGACTTTAATCCAGCCATTACCATAGCGTGCCGCGTTGACTACCATATTGGCGACCGCACGTTTAATCGATAACGGATGCATCTTCACCTGAATCGTGCCCGGCTGTAGCCCGGTATCGATTTCGCGCTCGTAGCCACTTTCCGCGGCAATGACTTCGCCCAGCACGGCATTAAGATCGGCCATCTCCATCGGCATTTCCTGCCCGGTACGCAGGTAATCGATAAACTGCTCGATAATGGCGTTACACTCTTCGATATCTTTGTTGATGGACTCCGCGAGGTAACCGTCCTCTTCGCCCATCATCTCAGTGGCCAGACGAATGCGCGTCAGCGGTGTGCGCAGATCGTGGCTCACCCCCGCCATCAGCAACGTGCGGTCATCAGCCAGTTGCTTCACGCCCGCGGCCATGTGGTTGAAGGCACGGGTCACGGAGCGCACCTCCGACGCGCCATACTCGCGCAGCGGCGGCGGAATAATTCCCTTCCCGACCTGCAGCGCCGCATGCTCGAGATCCACCAGCGGTCGGTTCTGGATACGAATAAACAGCCATGCGCCGCCTATCGCCATCAGCATTATCGCCAGCGTATAGCGAAACAGTGGGGAGAAATCGCCCTGATGGATTTCAGTCAGCGGCACACGCACCCAAATGTTGGGCGATAGCCAGGTTTTTAGCCAAACGACGGGCGAGCTTTTGTTGACCTCGACGCGAACTTCCGTGGGGCCACCCAACTGCTGCGCCATCTGATGGCTTAAGAATTCATAGTGTTGCGCCCAACGAAGGCCGGCCTCTTCGGCGGCTTCGTTAGAGTAGAGAGAAATGCCCAGCTCACGGTAAATTTCCCGGCGGAACGCGGGAGGCACAACGAGCTGCGTGCCGTCCTCCAGTTGCAGTTTATCCGTCATCAGCATACGAACTTCGTAGGCCAGGACCTTATTAAACTGCTGGAGGCTCGGCAGAATCGCAAAGTTCAGCACCACCAGATAGGTCGTCACCAGGCTGACAAACAGCAAAGTGACGATGAGTAGCAACGTGCGGGCAAATGAACTTCGTGGCGAGAAGCGCATTCGCCTCATGCTTTAGAACCGTCCGGCACAAATACATAGCCCAGACCCCAAACGGTCTGAATATAACGTGGGTGCGCCGGATCTTCTTCCACCATGCGACGCAAACGCGAAATTTGCACATCGATGGAACGTTCCATTGCGGAGTATTCACGACCACGCGCCAGGTTCATCAGTTTGTCGCGCGACAGCGGCTCACGCGGGTGGCTCACCAGCGCCTTCAGAACCGCAAACTCACCGCTGGTCAGCGGCATCGGCTCGTCTTCGCGGAACATTTCGCGGGTGCCCAGATTCAGTTTGAACTTACCGAAAGCAATGACCGCTTCTTCCTGAGAAGGGGCGCCAGGCAACTCGTTCGCTTGACGACGCAGCACTGCGCGAATACGCGCCAGCAGTTCACGCGGGTTAAACGGTTTAGGAATATAGTCGTCAGCACCGATTTCCAGCCCCACAATGCGGTCAACTTCCTCACCTTTGGCTGTCACCATGATGATCGGCATCGGGTTGCTCTGGCTACGCAGACGACGGCAAATTGACAGGCCATCTTCACCTGGCAACATTAAATCCAGTACCATGAGATGGAAGGATTCGCGGGTTAGCAGACGATCCATCTGCTCAGCGTTGGCGACGCTTCGAACCTGGAAGCCCTGCTCGGTCAGATAACGCTCCAGAAGCGCGCGCAAACGCATGTCGTCATCTACCACCAGAATCTTATAATTCTCTTGCATTGTTTGTACTCCCAAAGGTTCGCAACAATTGTAAGTGTGTATTCTTAAGAAAGCTCACGTTCGTCACCAGTGAATTCTGGTATGAATTCCAGGCTAAATTGTTACAAAGCATATTTAACAGCAGCTTAAGTATACAATGAAACTTGCGGCACATTATTTATTCTGTTGATTACGTCGCGTAATACTAATTGTGCGCATAATCACAGCGTCGAAGGTAAATCAATAAGATGAAAACGCCCCTGATTACCCGGGAAGGGTACGAAAAACTCAAACAAGAGCTAAATTATCTCTGGCGTGAAGAGCGCCCTGAAGTCACCAAAAAAGTGACCTGGGCCGCAAGTCTTGGCGACCGCAGCGAGAATGCTGACTACCAGTATAATAAAAAGCGACTGCGTGAGATCGACCGCCGCGTCCGTTATCTCACCAAATGCATGGAAAATCTCAAAATTGTCGACTACTCCCCGCAGCAGGAAGGCAAAGTGTTCTTCGGTGCGTGGGTGGAAATCGAAAACGACGACGGTGATACCCGTCGCTTTCGTATCGTCGGTTATGATGAAATTTTCGGCCGTAAGGATTACATCTCTATCGACTCGCCGATGGCGCGCGCGTTGTTGAAAAAAGAGGTGGGCGATCTCGCCGTGGTGAACACGCCTGCGGGAGAAGCGAGCTGGTACGTTAATACGATCGAATACGTAAAATGAGCAGGAACAATCCGAAGCCCCTGTGGATGACTGGCATTTTTGCCAGTCAGTCCGTATAACTATTCCCTGATTTTTACTCAGTAGATGAAGCCAATCCATGATGAATGATTCTTTCTGCCGCATTATTGCGGGCGAAATTCAGGCACGCGCCGAACAGGTAGAAGCTGCCGTTCGCCTGCTTGACGAAGGGAACACCGTGCCGTTTATCGCACGTTATCGTAAGGAAATCACCGGCGGTCTGGATGATACGCAGCTGCGTAACCTGGAAACGCGTCTGGGGTATTTACGCGAACTGGAAGACAGACGTCAGTCGATCCTCAAATCTATTTCCGAGCAAGGCAAACTGACCGATGAGCTGGCAAATGCCATCAACGGTACGTTAAGTAAGACCGAACTCGAAGACCTCTACCTGCCTTATAAACCGAAGCGCCGTACCCGTGGACAAATAGCCATCGAAGCAGGCCTTGAGCCGCTGGCCGATCTGCTGTGGACCGACCCGTCCAACGACCCGGAAGCAGAAGCCGCCAAATACATCGACGCCGAAAAAGGCGTGGCTGACACCAAAGCGGCACTCGACGGAGCGCGCTATATCCTGATGGAGCGTTTTGCCGAAGACGCTGCTCTGCTGGCGAAAGTACGTGATTATCTGTGGAAAAACGCCCACATCGTGGCGACCGTGGTGGCAGGCAAAGAGGAAGAAGGCGCGAAATTCCGCGACTACTTCGACCATCACGAACCAATCTCCTCCGTTCCGTCTCACCGCGCGCTGGCAATGTTCCGCGGCCGTAACGAAGGCGTATTACAGCTCTCGCTGAATGCCGATCCGCAGTTCGATGAGCCGCCGAAAGAGAGCCACGGCGAACAGATTATTCAGGACCACCTCGGCCTGCGCATGAACAACGCCCCGGCGGACAGCTGGCGTAAAGGCGTAGTGAGCTGGACATGGCGTATTAAAGTGCTGATGCACCTCGAAACCGAGCTGATGGGAACCGTGCGCGAGCGTGCAGAGGATGAAGCGATTAACGTCTTCGCCCGTAACCTGCACGATCTGCTGATGGCAGCGCCTGCCGGTCTGCGCGCCACTATGGGTCTCGATCCGGGTCTGCGTACCGGCGTGAAGGTCGCTGTTGTCGACGGTACCGGTAAACTGGTCGCCACCGACACCATTTACCCGCATACCGGTCAGGCAGCGAAAGCCGCCGTCGCGGTTGCCGCGCTGTGCGAAAAATACAACGTCGAACTGGTCGCCATCGGCAACGGCACCGCATCACGTGAAACGGAGCGTTTCTTCCTCGACGTACAGAAACAGTTCCCGAAAGTGACCGCACAGAAGGTGATCGTCAGCGAAGCTGGCGCATCCGTTTACTCGGCTTCCGAACTGGCTGCTCTGGAATTCCCGGATCTCGACGTTTCGCTGCGCGGCGCGGTTTCTATCGCCCGACGCCTGCAAGATCCGCTGGCCGAGCTGGTAAAAATCGATCCGAAATCCATCGGTGTGGGTCAGTACCAGCATGACGTTAGCCAGACTCAGCTCGCCCGTAAACTGGACGCCGTGGTCGAAGACTGCGTAAACGCCGTCGGCGTCGATCTGAACACGGCTTCCGTGCCGCTGTTAACCCGCGTGGCAGGTCTGACCCGGATGATGGCGCAGAATATCGTGAGCTGGCGTGATGAGAACGGCCAGTTCCAGAACCGCCAGCAGTTGCTGAAGGTAAGCCGTCTGGGGCCAAAAGCCTTTGAACAGTGCGCGGGCTTCCTGCGTATCAACCATGGTGACAACCCGCTGGATGCGTCCACGGTTCACCCGGAAGCGTACCCTATCGTTGAACGCATTCTGGCGGCCACCGAACAGTCCTTGCGCGACCTGATGGGCAACAGCAGCGAGTTGCGTAACCTGAAAGCGTCTGACTTTACTGACGAACGCTTCGGGGTGCCGACCGTCACCGATATCATCAAAGAGCTGGAAAAACCGGGTCGCGACCCGCGTCCGGAGTTTAAAACCGCTCAGTTTGCCGATGGTGTGGAGACCATGAACGATCTGCTGCCTGGCATGATCCTGGAAGGCGCAGTCACCAACGTGACCAACTTTGGCGCTTTTGTGGATATCGGTGTCCATCAGGACGGACTGGTGCATATCTCTTCCCTGTCGAACAAGTTCGTCGAAGATCCCCATACCGTGGTGAAAGCGGGCGACATCGTTAAAGTAAAAGTGCTGGAAGTGGATCTGCAACGTAAACGTATAGCCCTGACCATGCGTCTGGACGAACAGCCAGGTGAAACTAATGCCCGTCGCAGTAGCGGCAGTAACGAACGTGCCCAGGGCAATCGCCCGGCGGCAAAAGCGGCAAAACCACGTGGTCGCGACGCTCAACCTGCCGGTAACAGCGCTATGATGGACGCACTGGCCGCAGCGATGGGTAAAAAACGCTAACGCCGGTTTTGTTTGCGTCTTCCTGCTTCTGGCACGACTCTCGTGCCAGAAGCAGCATTCCATTTTTCTCTGATTCTCAACGTTTCGCCCCTTTCTTCCCGACAAGCACATCCATTTACGGATTAACAATTAATGTTTGCAGAATGAATCTGTTAATTAATTTCATAAGGTGAGGATGACACTATTAATTATCACACCGTTAACATATAAAACGTTAATTAAACATTAAGAATGGGTAATTATTGCCGAAGAGTATTACCTGTCCGTAAGGGGAATAAATGTTGAGCCATATCAAGATTGGTTCAATTTATTATACAAAACCACATTCGGTCACATTTTAAGTATTGATGATAGAAACTATTCTCATTATCATTGTACTGTTGATTATTTAATCTTTCCTTCGTTGGCTAATCATCTGGTCTCATGCCCTCCGCTCTGGCGCACCGCATGAGGTAAACATCCAGTTAGCGAGAAACAAAGTAGGTCCCTATGCAATTCACTCCAGACACTGCGTGGAAAATTACCGGTTTTGCCCGTGAAATCAGTCCGGCGTACCGTCAGAAACTGCTTTCCCTCGGCATGCTGCCCGGCTCTTCTTTTAATGTGGTGCGCGTTGCGCCCTTAGGCGACCCCATTCATATCGAAACGCGTCGTGTTAGCCTGGTATTGCGTAAAAAAGATCTGGCCTTATTAGAAGTGGAAGCGGTTTCCTGTTAATACAGTGAGTCTATAAAAATGAAAAAATTAACCATTGGTTTAATTGGCAATCCAAATTCCGGCAAGACAACCTTATTTAACCAGCTCACCGGCGCGCGTCAGCGTGTGGGTAACTGGGCTGGCGTTACCGTCGAACGTAAAGAGGGTCAGTTCGCCACAACCGATAACCAGGTCACGCTGGTCGATTTACCCGGCACCTATTCGCTGACCACCATTTCGTCGCAAACCTCGCTTGATGAGCAAATTGCCTGCCATTACATTCTGAGCGGCGACGCAGACCTGCTGATCAACGTGGTCGATGCCTCTAACCTTGAGCGCAACCTCTACCTGACGTTACAACTACTTGAATTAGGCATTCCCTGCATTGTCGCACTCAACATGCTGGATATTGCTGAAAAACAGCAGATCCGTATTGATATTGATGCCCTTTCCGCACGCCTTGGCTGTCCTGTGGTCCCGCTGGTTTCCACGCGGGGTCGCGGGATTGAAGCGCTGAAATTAGCCATCGACCGCCATCAGGCAAATGACAGCGTTGAGCTGGTGCATTATGCCCAACCGCTGTTACGTGAAGCCCATTCGCTGGCTGATGCGATGTCCCCGAATATGCCGTTGCAACAGCGTCGCTGGCTCGGTCTGCAAATGCTGGAAGGCGATATCTATAGCCGCGCCTATGCCGGTGACGCAGCCCAAAGTCTGGACGCCTCAATAACGCGCTTAAGCGAAACGATGGAAGATCCGGCGCTGCACATCGCCGACGCGCGTTACCAGTGTATCGCCGCCATCTGCGACGTGGTGAGCAATACGCTGACGGCCGAACCCAGCCGTTTCACCACGGCGGTGGATAAAATCATCCTTAACCGCTTCCTCGGCTTGCCGATTTTTCTGTTCGTCATGTACCTGATGTTCCTGCTTGCCATTAACATCGGTGGTGCTTTACAGCCGCTGTTTGACGTCGGCTCGGTCGCACTGTTTGTGCATGGTATCCAGTGGATTGGCTACACCCTTCACTTCCCGGAGTGGTTAACTATTTTCCTGGCCCAGGGCCTTGGCGGTGGGATCAACACCGTTCTGCCGTTGGTGCCGCAGATCGGGATGATGTACTTATTCCTCTCCTTCCTTGAAGACTCCGGTTACATGGCGCGCGCAGCATTTGTGATGGACCGATTGATGCAAGCGCTGGGGCTACCGGGCAAGTCCTTCGTACCGCTGATTGTGGGCTTTGGTTGCAACGTCCCCTCGGTGATGGGCGCGCGTACCCTGGATGCGCCGCGTGAACGTCTGATGACCATCATGATGGCTCCGTTTATGTCCTGTGGCGCACGCCTGGCGATTTTTGCAGTATTTGCCGCTGCGTTCTTTGGGCAGAATGGCGCGCTGGCGGTCTTCTCACTTTACGTGCTCGGTATTGTGATGGCGGTATTGACCGGTCTGATGCTCAAACACACCATCATGCGTGGCGAAGCCTCTCCGTTTGTTATGGAACTGCCGGTCTATCATGTTCCGCACATTAAGAGTCTGGTCATTCAAACCTGGCAGCGCCTGAAAGGCTTCGTCCTGCGCGCCGGTAAAGTGATCATCATCGTCAGTATTTTCCTCAGTGCCTTTAACAGCTTCTCCCTGAGCGGGAAAATCGTCGACAACATCAACGACTCTGCCCTCGCCTCCGTGAGCCGCGTGATCACCCCCATCTTTAAACCGATTGGCGTTCATGAAGATAACTGGCAGGCAACGGTAGGGCTGTTTACCGGTGCAATGGCGAAAGAGGTCGTGGTCGGTACGCTCAACACGCTCTATACCGCAGAAAACATCCAGGAAGAGGAGTTCAACCCCGCAGAGTTCAACCTCGGTGACGAGTTGATGGGCGCGGTAGACGAAACCTGGCAGAGCCTGAAAGATACCTTCAGCCTCAGCGTACTGGCGAACCCGATTGAAGCCAGCAAAGGCGACGGCGAAATGGCGACAGGCGCAATGGGCGTGATGGGTGCCAAATTCGGTAGCGCAGCGGCAGCTTACAGCTATCTGATTTTCGTCCTGCTGTATGTACCGTGCATCTCGGTGATGGGTGCTATCTCTCGTGAATCCAGTCGCGGCTGGATGGGCTTCTCCATTCTGTGGGGTCTGAACATCGCCTACTCACTGTCGACGTTGTTTTATCAGGTGGCCAGCTACAGCGAGCACCCGACCTACAGTCTGGTCTGCATTCTGGCCGTCATCCTGTTCAACATTGTGGTGCTGGGTCTGTTGCGTCGCGCCCGTAGCCGTGTGGATATCGAATTGCTGGCTACGCGTAAAACGGCAAGTTCCTGCTGCGCCAGCTCAACGGGCGACTGCCACTAAGGCGGCGAATAATGGCTTCACTTATTCAGGTTCGTGATTTACTGGCACTGCGGGGACGGATGGAGGCTAAGCAAATTAGCCATACCCTGCATACCCCGCAACCCATGATTGATGCGATGCTGAGTCAACTGGAGAACATGGGTAAAGCCGTGCGTATTCAGGAGGATGCCGACGGGTGCCTCTCCGGAAGTTGTAAGAGCTGCCCGGAGGGGAAAGCGTGTCTGCGCGAGTGGTGGACGTTACGGTAGTTCACCGCACACGTCCCGGCGAAAATCACATCGCCGGGCAGCACGCCGCTGTTACAGCTTATCCTTCACGGCGATTAGCGCCTGACAAAACGCATCAGGATGCGAGATAAACGGCGCATGCGCCGCTTTCGCAAAGACCTCAGACTCACTTTCCGGCCATAACGCGTCCAGCATCGGAACCACTTTACGCGGCACCAGACCATCCAGATAACCGTACAGACGTAAAAACGGCATGGTCAGTGCTTTTAGTGGCTCACGGAGATCGGCAGTTTTGAGGATTTCCAGACCGCCGTTCAGCACTTCGACCTCCGGCATGGGCAGCGCCAGTACGGCTTTTTTCAATGCCCGCGCATCCTGACGCGCCGTCTCCGTTCCCAGCGTTTGCAGCGCCAGAAAACGTTCCACCGTACGCTGGAAGTCTTCACTCAGTTGCTGTTGAAAACCGGCTAAAATCTCCGGTTTGATGCCAGGCCAATCTTCATGAGCGCTAAAACGTGGTGATGAGGCCACGGTGACCAACGCCTGAACGCGTTCAGGATGCGTTAGCGCCACCTGACTGGCGACCAGCCCGCCCAGACTCCAGCCGAGCCAAACGGCTTTATCCGGCGCCTGTTTCAGTACGCATTCCGCCATCGCCTCGAGCGTCATTGCGCCAAATCCCTGACTCCGGCCAAAACCCGGTAAGTCAACGAGATGCAGGGTGAAATGCGAAGCCAGTTCCGCGCTTATGCAATGCCAGACTTCTGCATTCAATCCCCATCCGTGCAGCAGCACAAGATGACAATTTCCCTGACCTTCGGTCTGCCACCAGATGTCATTCATCAGTTACTGTTCTCTTTTAGCTAACAAGGATGCGTATATGCTAACAGTACCGGGTTTATGCTGGCTATGCCGAATGCCGCTGGCGCTCGGTCATTGGGGAATTTGTTCGGTATGTGCGCAGTCAGTACGCTGCCGCGTTTGCCTGTGTCCGCAGTGCGGTTTACTGGCCACACATGCCACTCTCCCCTGCGGACGTTGTCTGCAAAAATCGCCCCCCTGGCAACGACTGGTCACCGTTAGCGACTATACCCCGCCGCTGAGTTCGCTCATCCACCAGCTTAAATTTTCCCGCCGCTGTGAGATTGCCGTAGCCCTTTCGCGACTGCTATTGCAAGAGGTATTACTGGCTCGCCGCGCCACTGGTCTCCGGTTACCTGACCGGATAGTCAGCGTACCGCTTTGGCAGCGCCGCCACTGGCGCAGGGGATTTAACCAAAGCGATCTCTTATGCCGCCCGCTGGCGCGCTGGCTAGGATGCGCCTGGGATAGTCAGTCCGTGACGAGGGTCCGGGCGACGGCCACCCAGCACCATCTCAGCGCCAGATTACGCAAACGTAACCTGAAAAACGCATTTCGCCTTGAATTGCCGGTGCGGGGACTCCATATGGTTATTGTGGATGATGTCGTCACTACCGGAAGTACCGTCGCGGAGATCGCGCAACTGCTTTTACGCAACGGCGCAGCGACTGTCCAGGTATGGTGCCTGTGTCGAACCTTGTAGAGCCTCGATGATGGGCGTATTATAACCAACTAAAATAGTCAACTATTAGGCCATTACTATGATCCATATTTCCGAGGCTGCACAAGCGCACTTTGCCAAACTGCTGGCAAATCAGGAAGAAGGGACACAAATCCGCGTATTTGTGATCAATCCCGGTACGCCTAACGCTGAGTGTGGCGTTTCTTATTGTCCGCCGGACGCCGTGGAAGCAACCGACACGCCCATCAAATTTGACCTGCTCACGGCTTATGTCGATGAGCTGAGCGCACCGTATCTGGAAGATGCCGAAATTGATTTTGTGACCGACCAGTTAGGTTCTCAACTGACGCTGAAAGCGCCAAACGCGAAAATGCGTAAAGTTGCTGATGATGCGCCGCTGATGGAGCGCGTGGAATACGCAATCCAGTCGCAGATCAACCCACAGCTGGCGGGCCACGGCGGCCGCGTGACGCTGATGGAAATCACTGACGAAGGCTACGCCATTCTGCAGTTTGGCGGCGGCTGTAACGGCTGTTCTATGGTCGATGTCACCCTGAAAGAAGGCATCGAAAAACAGCTGCTGAACGAGTTCCCTGAACTGAAAGGCGTTCGCGACCTGACCGAACACCAGCGCGGTGAGCACTCTTACTACTAAGAGCCTGCCTTTGCCCGGTGACGCCATGCTCACCGGGCCTGTATTTGCCTTCTCCTTCCTGAAAGATCCGACCTCATAACATGACCTGCGTCTCATAATTCAAATTTTGCCTGCCTGGGTGATTCTCAACTCATACATGTTACCCGTATCATTCGTATGGGCACCTAACCACCCCATAACAGCCGACTAAACTAAAGAGTTTCGAAGGCACTCAGTACTGGTGCCGCTACGGTTCTGTTCCCCGTTGGGAAAACCGGATTTTGTCATCTAAACACTGACGTTACCCATAACAAAGCAAAGGCCAGGTAAATCATGCCATTAGTCATCGTTGCTATCGGTGTCATCTTGTTACTTCTTCTGATGATCCGCTTCAAAATGAACGGATTTATCGCTCTCGTCCTGGTAGCGCTTGCAGTCGGTCTGATGCAAGGCATGCCGTTGGTTAAAGTGATTAGCTCCATCAAGGCTGGTGTTGGTGGAACCCTGGGCAGCCTCGCCCTGATTATGGGTTTCGGCGCCATGTTGGGCAAAATGCTGGCAGATTGTGGCGGCGCGCAGCGTATCGCCACCACGTTGATTGCCAAATTTGGTAAAAAACACATCCAGTGGGCTGTCGTGTTAACCGGCTTCACCGTGGGTTTTGCCCTGTTCTACGAAGTGGGCTTCGTGCTGATGCTGCCGCTGGTGTTCACCATCGCTGCTGCTGCCAATATCCCGCTGCTGTTTGTCGGCGTACCGATGGCGGCCGCGCTTTCCGTGACCCACGGCTTCCTGCCGCCGCACCCGGGCCCAACGGCCATTGCGACCATTTTCCATGCAGATATGGGTAAAACCCTGCTGTTCGGTACCATTCTGGCAATCCCAACCGTTATTCTGGCCGGTCCTGTTTTTGCTCGCTGCCTGAAAGGTATCGACAAACCAATTCCGGAAGGTCTGTACAGCGCCAAAACCTTTACTGAAGAAGAGATGCCTGGCTTCGGCGTCAGCGTCTGGACTTCCCTGGTACCGGTGATCCTGATGGCGTTCCGCGCCGTTGCAGAGATGAGCCTGCCGAAAGGTCACCCTTTCCTGGCTGTCGCAGAATTCCTCGGCGACCCGGTAATGGCGACGCTGATTGCGGTCCTGATTGCGATGTTCACCTTCGGTCTGAACCGTGGTCGTTCAATGGATCAGATTAACGAGACCCTGTCCTCTTCCATCAAAATCATTGCCATGATGCTGTTGATCATCGGCGGTGGCGGTGCGTTCAAACAGGTTCTGGTTGATAGCGGCGTTGATAAGTACATCGCCTCTATGATGCACGAAACCAACATTTCCCCGATTCTGATGGCATGGTCTATCGCTGCCGTCCTGCGTATCGCGCTGGGTTCAGCGACAGTTGCCGCCATTACTGCGGGTGGTATCGTGGCACCGCTGATTGCCACCACTGGCGTAAGCCCTGAGCTGATGGTTATTGCCGTAGGTTCTGGTAGCGTGATTTTCTCCCACGTGAACGATCCAGGCTTCTGGCTGTTCAAAGAGTATTTCAACCTGACCATCGGTGAGACCATCAAATCATGGTCAATGCTGGAAACCATTATCTCTGTCTGCGGCCTGGTAGGGTGTCTGCTGCTGGGTATGGTGGTTTAACACCGCACATTCCAGACTAAAAAGCCGGGGAAATCCCCGGCTTTTTTTATGCTTAGCGTTCACCGTATAGGCCTGATAAACGAAGCACCATCAGACGTGATACGGAACATTGCCGGATGGCGGCTTTGCCTTATCCGGCCTACAACGATGTCGATCGGCCCGCGCTACAGATAAGAAAACGCCGGGGTAAGCCCCGGCGTTTTGGTTGTTACTTCTTCTTCGTTGCCGCTTTTCGCCGCTTATCCAGATCCTTAATCAGCTTGTTCACCTCATCATCAGCAAACATCTGTTCAAGAGGGATAGCCAGTTTACGCCGCCAGTTCTTGTACTGTTCGCTGGTGCCCGGAATATTGACCGGCTCCGCCATGTCCAGCCAGTCTTCCGGCTGTAACCCCAGTAAAGCGCTATTACTGTCTGCAATATAACGCTGAAGGCCGCGATTAAGCGTCGACGTCATCGACATCAGCGATGCCTTATGCCCTGCGCGTTTTGGCAAGCAGCCATACTTGTGCAACGCATCCAGCAGACCTTGTTTCGCCTGCTCGCGATCCTGATACAACTCACGCAGGACCGCCTCATCCGGGTAAAGTCCCAGCGTTTTACCGAGCGTCAGATCGCCGCTGTCCCAATAGCCACGCAGCGTAGGAAGGTCATGCGTCGTCGCGACAGCCATTGATTGTTCCGGGTACGCTTTCGGCGCACGAAAGGTCTTCTCATGGTCATTTTCAAAATAGAGGACTTTGTAAGAATAGACGCCGCTATTACGCAGTTTGCTGACGATCTCCACCGGCACGGTACCCAAATCTTCGCCAATCACCATACAGTGATTACGTTGACTTTCCAGCGCCAGAATGGAGAGCAGATCGTCCACCGGATAATGGACATAAGCGCCATGATCCGCCGTTTCACCGTAGGGGATCCACCACAAACGCAGCATCGACATCACATGGTCGATACGCAGCGCGCCGCAGTTTTGCATATTGGCGCGCAGTAGCTCGATAAACGGCTCATAGGCACGCGCGGTGATAATGTGGGGATCCATTGGCGGCAATCCCCAGTTCTGACCGAGCGGGCCGAGGATATCCGGCGGCGCGCCGACAGAGGCTTTCAGGCAATACAGCTCCCGGTCACACCAGGTTTCCGCACCGCCTTGTGCGACGCCCACGGCCAGATCACGATACAGGCCAATCGGCATGTCGAATCCCTGGCTGGTATGCCAACAGGCGGCGAATTGGGTATACGCCAGCCACTGTAGCCAGAGATAGAAATCCACCTCATCCTGATGCTGTTCGCAGAACTGTTTGACCTGTGGAGAATCCACCGACTGATATGCCTTCGGCCACACCGGCCAGCCCCAGCGCAATGCGTCCTCTTTCACCTGATAAGCATGCAGCGCGTCGAACGCTGCCTGCCAGTACAGGCTTTCGCCTTCCTGTTCGACAAAGTGACGAAACTCAGCCATCTGCTCGTCATCACGAACGGTGAAACCACGCCATGCCATACGCAGCGCCGTCATTTTCAGCGCCGTCACGGCGGTGTAATCCACCCATTCGGCATCCCGCGCCTGTTTCAGTGCTTTCTGCGTAGCAGGTTTCTGCCACCACGCCTGCGCCTCTTCGCTCTGACGGAAGTCTTCTACGGCATTCACATCAATGTAAATGACGTTCAGCCAGCGGCGTGAAGAGGGGCTGTACGGACTGGCGCTCTCGGGGTTCGCCGGATAGAGCGCATGGATGGGATTCAATCCAATGAAGGAACCACCGCGTTTCGCCACGTCTACCAACATGGCCTTGAGATCGCCAAAATCGCCAATCCCCCAGTTAAGCTCTGAACGCAGGGTGTAGAGCTGTACACATGCACCCCACAGCTTTTGGCCCGTCAGCAGCGCCTGCGGTTCGTAGCAGCGCTTTGGCGCCACAATGATCCGGCAGTGCGAACGCTGTTCGCCCTGGGTTAATGTCAGCGAGTGATACCCCTCCGGCAGCTTTGCCGGAAGATGAAATGCTTTGCCACCCGTGGCGTGCCCTTTGTGCTGCGCCCCCTCTTCGGTGGTCAGTATCCAGGTAAACTCCCCACTCCCTTCGACCGCCAGCGGCATCTTTTTGCCTGCGGTATACACCATCACATTTGGCACGGGTGTCACCGCCACCTTCGTGGCGGCGGTGGTGCGATGCATGGCGTCAAGCAAACGCCGTTTGGTTTCGGCGCCAATCGACTGCGGTTTACCGTGGGCATTGATATAATTGGGGCTGATCCCCGCCGCTAACGCGGCATTATCCAGACGTTTGCTTTCCATCGCGTTTCCTTAGCGCTTTGCCTGCCAGATACGGGTCTGATAATCACGGATGGAACGATCCGAGCTGAACATGCCGCAACGCGCCGTATTCAGAATCGCCGCACGGGTCCAGGCTTCCTGGTCGCGATACAGCACATCGACCTGCTTTTGCGCCTCAACGTAGGCAGCAAAATCCGCCATTACCAGATACGGGTCACCACCCTGCTTGCCCATGCTGTGCAGCATCTGGTCAAACGCGTGCTTATCGCCGCCGCTGTACTTCCCGCTTTCCAGCTCTTTAAGTACCGCATCCAGCACTTTGTCTTTTTTACGCCATTTCACCGGGTCGTAGCCTTTGGCTTTCAGCGCTTTCACCTCTTCCACGGTATGACCAAAAATAAAGATGTTCTCATCGCCCACCTTCTCGGCGATTTCGACGTTCGCCCCGTCCAGCGTACCGACGGTCAGCGCACCGTTCAGCGCCAGCTTCATATTACCGGTACCGGACGCTTCCTTACCGGCCGTCGAGATCTGCTCGGAGATATCCGCCGCCGGGATCAGCATTTCCGCCGCCGAGACACAGTAATCCGGCAGGAAGACCACTTTCAGTTTGTCACCCACTTTTGGATCGTTATTGACAGCTTCCGCCACCTTGTTGATCGCAAAGATAATGTTCTTCGCCAGGTAATAACCCGGCGCCGCTTTCGCGCCAAACAGGAACACGCGCGGTACACGGTCTGCTTTCGGGTTCTCGCGGATCTCTTTGTAGAGAGCCAGAATATGTAGCAGGTTCAGATGCTGGCGTTTGTATTCGTGCAGACGCTTAATCTGGATATCAAAAATCGCCTGCGGGTTAATTTCAATCCCGGTACGCGCCTTCACAAACTCGGCCAGACGGTCTTTGTTCGCCTGTTTAATCTCGCGATACGTCTGACGGAATTTTGCGTCGTCGGCAAATTTCTCCAGATTGATCAGCTGATCGAGATCGTTGGCCCACTCTTTCTTCAGCGACTTGTCGAGCAGCGCGGCAAGTTGAGGGTTGCACTGTTTGATCCAGCGACGCGGCGTAATACCGTTGGTCACGTTATGGAATTTATTCGGCCACAGCTGGTGATATTCCGGGAAGAGATCTTTCACTACCAGATCCGAGTGCAGCGCGGCCACGCCGTTGACCGCAAAGCCACTCACCACACACATGTTTGCCATGCGCACCTGTTTGTCGTGGACCACCGCCAGCTTCGCCCACACCGCTTTGTCGCCCGGCCAGGTCTTATCCACCAGCGTCTTAAAGCGGTCGTTAATCTCTTTGATGATCTGCATATGGCGCGGCAGCAGCGCTTTCACCAGTTTTTCATCCCAGCACTCGAGCGCTTCCGGCATCAGCGTGTGGTTGGTGTAAGCGAAGGTTTTGCTGGTGATCGCCCACGCCTCGTCCCAGCTCATCTGGTGCTCGTCGAGCAGCACGCGCAGCAGTTCAGGAATGGCGATAGTCGGGTGGGTGTCGTTCAGTTGAATCACTTCGAAATCGGCCAGCTCATGCAGCTTGCGACCCGCCAGGTGATGGCGACGCAGAATGTCAGCCACCGAGCACGCGCACTGGAAGTACTGCTGCATCAGGCGCAGCTTTTTGCCTGCGGTGTGGTTGTCATTCGGATACAGCACTTTCGTCAGTTTTTCCGCGTCGATGCCCTGCTGTTCCGCCCGCAAGAAATCGCCATCGTTAAATTTGGTCAGATTGAACGGATGTGCATGGGTCGCCTGCCACAGACGTAGCGGTTGCGCCATCCCATTGCGATAGCCAAGCACCGGCAGATCCCACGCCTGACCGGTTATCACAAAACCCGGCTCCCAGTGGCCATCTTTACTCACCTTGCCGCCAATGCCGACCTGGACATCCAGTGCTTCGTTATGGCGAAACCAGGGGTAGCTGCCGCGATGCCAGTCATCGGGCGCTTCCATTTGCTGCCCATCGGCAAAAGACTGACGGAACAGGCCGTACTGGTAATTCAGGCCATAGCCTGTCGCGGACTGGCCCACGGTGGCCATAGAGTCAAGGAAGCACGCAGCCAGACGCCCCAGACCGCCGTTACCCAGCGCCGGGTCGACCTCTTCTTCCAGCAGGTCGCTCAGGTTGATGTCGTGTGCTTTCAACGCGTCGCCCACCTCCTGATACCAGCCCAGGTTAAGCAGGTTGTTACCTGTCAGACGACCAATCAGAAACTCCATCGAGATGTAGTTAACGTGGCGCTGATTTTTCGCCGGTTTTGCCGCGGGTTGCGCGCTGAGTAACTCAGCCAGTGCGCCGCTAACAGCCTGCCACCATTGACGAGAGGTCATCTCGGCAGCCGACAGTAAACCGAAACGCTGCCACTGACGCGTCAGGGCAGCCTGAAATTGCTCTTTATTAAAGGTAGGCTGTGACATAGGAATTCCGGGTCCTCAGGTAATAAAACAACGTTATTGCTAGTTTGCCTGGCTCGTTGTTGACCTTCCTCCTCCCACCGGGGATTAGGCGGGGAGGAGTAGTGGGGATGAGCATAAAAGTGTGATCGCCACCACTTAACGATAGTGCGATGACCCGTCAATGCTCAGAATGACCACACAGATCCCTGCAAGCCATATATTGTTTTACGCATTATCGAAGGGAATAAACAGAGGCCAGGAAAAATTGTGGAATATCATTTAGAAAGAACATGTAAATACGGAAATAGTTTCTAACCTAAAATAACCCCCTGATTTATCACTCTTTCGTAAATGTTTATTTTTCATGCAGGGAAAATGACGATTTTCATTAAAACCGCAGTCGCCATACAGCGCTTATGACATGCTCTGAAACAGCCAGAATGAGGTGCCAATCCAGTCCCCACGCACATTCAGACGATAAAAGTGAGTTTCCAACCAGATATATTTATATTTGTGACAGAGTGCAAATTCAGAAGCACAAAAAGTCCGCTTAACTTGCATTAAACCGGTTTCTGTCCGACCTTATATCTATTAATTACGAAGCGCAAAAAAAATCGTTTTCCCCCATTTCCTCACAGTGAAGTGATTAACTATGTTGATTCCGTCTAAATTAAGTCGTCCGGTTCGACTCGACCATACAGTGGTTCGTGAGCGCCTGTTGGCTAAACTTTCCGGCGCGAACAATTTCAGGTTAGCCCTAATCACAAGTCCTGCTGGTTACGGGAAAACCACGCTCATTTCACAATGGGCAGCCGGAAAAAATGAGTTAGGTTGGTTCTCACTGGATGAAGGTGACAATCAGCAAGAGCGCTTTGCCAGCTATCTGATTGCCGCTATCCAGCAAGCCACTGGCGGGCATTGCTCGACCAGCGAAGTGATGGTGCAAAAGCGCCAATACGCCAGCCTGACGTCACTGTTTGCCCAGCTGTTTATTGAACTGGCAGAGTGGCATCGTCCACTGTATCTGGTCATTGACGATTACCACCTGATCTCCAACCCGGTTATCCATGAGTCGATGCGCTTCTTCCTGCGCCATCAGCCAGAAAACCTCACGCTGGTGGTTCTGTCGCGCAACTTACCGCAGTTGGGCATCGCTAATCTGCGCGTACGCGATCAGCTCCTGGAAATAGGCAGTCAGCAATTAGCCTTCAACCACCAGGAGGCCAAACAGTTTTTTGACCGTCGTTTATCTTCCCCGATTGAAGCCGCTGAAAGCAGTCGGATGTGTGACGACGTCGCAGGCTGGGCAACGGCGCTACAGCTTATTGCCCTCTCCGCTCGCCAGAACAATAGCCCCGCTCACCAGTCGGCACGCCGTCTGGCGGGGATCAACGCCAGCCACTTGTCGGATTATCTGGTGGATGAAGTGCTGGACAGTGTCGATGTCGCCACCCGTCACTTCCTGTTAAAAAGCGCCGTATTACGCTCCATGAACGACGCTCTCATCGCCCGTGTTACCGGCGAAGAAAACGGTCAAATGCGCCTGGAAGAGATTGAGCGCCAGGGTCTGTTCCTGCAACGGATGGATGACACCGGCGAATGGTTTAGTTATCACCCGCTGTTCGGCAACTTTTTACGTCAGCGTTGCCAGTGGGAACTGGCAACCGAACTGCCGGAAATTCACCGCGCCGCCGCCGAAAGCTGGATGGCGCAAGGGTTCCCCAGCGAGGCCATTCACCATGCGCTGGCGGCTGGCGACGCGCATATGCTGCGCGACATTCTGCTTAATCATGCGTGGGGTCTGTTCAACCACAGCGAACTGGCGTTGCTGGAAGAGTCACTGAAAGCGCTGCCGTGGGAAAGCCTGCTGGAAAATCCACGACTGGTGCTGCTGCAAGCCTGGCTGATGCAAAGCCAGCACCGTTACAGCGAGGTCAACACGCTGCTGGCGCGCGCCGAGCAAGAGATCAACGGCGTGATGGACGGAACACTGCATGCGGAATTTAACGCATTGCGCGCGCAGGTGGCGATCAACGACGGCAACCCGGATGAAGCAGAGCGGCTGGCAAAACTGGCGCTGGACGAACTGCCGATTGCCTGGTTCTATAGCCGGATTGTCGCCACTTCCGTACACGGTGAAGTTCTGCACTGTAAAGGCGATCTTGCCCAATCGCTGTCATTGATGCAGCAAACAGAGCAAATGGCGCGTCACCACGATGTCTGGCACTACGCGCTGTGGAGCCTTATCCAGCAAAGCGAAATTCTGTTTGCCCAGGGCTTCCTGCAAGCAGCCTGGGAAACGCAAGAGAAAGCGTTCCAGTTGATCAAAGATCAGCACCTGGAACAGTTGCCGATGCACGAATTCCTGGTACGCATTCGCGCGCAGCTCCTGTGGGCGTGGGCGCGTCTGGATGAGGCTGAAGCCTCAGCCCGTAGCGGGATTGATGTGCTCTCTGGCTTCCAGCCGCAACAACAGTTGCAGTGTCTGGCGCTCCTCGTGCAATGCTCGCTCGCGCGTGGCGATCTGGATAATGCCCGTAGCCAGTTGAACCGGCTGGAAAACCTGCTGGGTAACGGCCAATATCACAGTGACTGGATCTCCAATGCGGATAAAGTCCGGGTGATTTACTGGCAGATGACCGGCGATAAAAAATCGGCCGCTCACTGGCTGCGACACACGCCAAAACCGGCGTTTGCCAACAACCACTTCCTGCAAAGCCAGTGGCGCAACATCGCCAGGGTGCAGATCCTGTTAGGCGAGTTCGAACCCGCAGAAATTGTGCTGGAAGAGCTGAACGAAAATGCACGTAGCCTGCGTCTGATGAGCGACCTGAACCGCAACCTGCTGCTGCTCAATCAACTGTACTGGCAGGCAGGACGTAAAAACGATGCCCAGCGCGTGCTGCTTGAGGCGCTGCAACTGGCGAATCGTACCGGTTTCATCAGCCACTTTGTGATTGAAGGGGAAGCGATGGCACAGCAACTTCGCCAGTTGCTTCAGCTCAACACGCTACCGGAACTCGATCAACACCGGGCACAGCGTATCCTGCGGGAGATTAACCAGCATCACCGACATAAGTTCGCCCATTTTGACGAGGGTTTCGTTGAGCGTCTGCTCACGCATCCGGAGGTGCCGGAACTGATCCGCACAAGCCCGCTCACGCAACGCGAATGGCAGGTTCTGGGGCTTATCTATTCCGGTTACAGCAATGAACAGATCGCTGGCGAGCTGGCAGTCGCCGCAACCACCATCAAAACGCACATTCGTAACCTGTATCAGAAACTAGGCGTCGCACACCGGCAGGATGCGGTGCAGCACGCGCAGCAATTGTTGAAGATGATGGGTTATGGGGTGTGATTTTGCCCGGTGGCGCTAACGCTTACCGGGCCTACGAGGGCGGGTGATTTTGTAGGCCGGACCGGCGTTAGCCGTCATCCGGCAAACGTCATTAACACAGCTCCAGCTGAATGTGGTGCTCGGCAATCACCTGCATCACGCCTGCGGGCGGCATGGTATCGGTATAGACCGCATCGACGAGGCTAATGCTGCCCATGTTCACCATCGCATTACGACCAAACTTCGAGTGATCCACCACCAGCATGACGTGACGTGAGTTCTCAATGATCGCGCGTTTGGTGCGTACTTCGTGATAATCAAACTCCAGCAATGAGCCATCGCTGTCGATGCCGCTGATCCCCAAAATGCCAAAATCGAGGCGGAACTGAGAGATAAAATCGAGCGTTGCTTCGCCAATGATCCCGCCATCACGGCTGCGAAGCTCACCGCCGGCCAGAATAATGCGAAAATCCTCTTTCACCATCAGCGTGTTCGCCACGTTGAGGTTGTTGGTCACAATACGCAGATTGCTGTGGTCCAGCAGCGCATGCGCGACCGCTTCCGGCGTTGTACCGATATCGATAAACAGCGTGGAGCCATTCGGTATTTGCGTGGCGACTTTACGCGCGATACGCTCTTTTTCCGCCGTCTGTGTTGCTTTTCGATCGTGCCACGGCGTGTTCACGGAACTGGAAGGCAGCGCCGCCCCACCGTGATGGCGCAGAATCAGGTTTTGATCGGCCAGATCGTTGAGATCGCGGCGAATCGTCTGCGGGCTGACGGAGAAATGCTCCACCAGCTCTTCGGTGCTGACGTATCCCTGTTTTTTTACCAGTTCAATGATCGCGTCATGTCGTTGTGTTTGTTTCATTCTGATTCCCTGGAATTTCTATGTTCGTTTTCGCACATTAACCGTATCAGCCAATGCCATTGCCAAACCTACCGCCAGCCCGGCGATGTGTGCGCCATTCGCCATCGACATCCCAAACACGTCAAACCAGCCGGCTACTATCCAAATCAACGCAAAAATAATCAAACCACGCTGAAGGTATATACCACTTTGCGGATCGCGTTCACCGCGCAGCCAGACATAACCCATCAATGCATAAACAACACCCGAAAGCCCGCCAAACCACGGACCGCTAAATTTCTGCTGCACATAGCCGCTCAGCAGTGCGCTGATCACCGTAATGACGACCAGTTTGCCGCTGCCCAGACGTTTTTCGACCGCCCCGCCAAGGTACCACCACCACAGCAGGTTAAAGAGAATGTGCATCAGCGAGAAGTGCATAAACGCATGGGTGAAATAGCGCCAGAACTCATATTTCAGCGACGGGTCAAACGGCCAGGCCAGCCAAAGCATCACGTTCTGATCGCCCATGATGTTCATCGCGAGAAACACCAGGATGCATGCCGCCATGACAAGCCAGGTAACGGGACCTGCCCGTTCACGCAGCGTGGCAATAAACGGGAAACGGCGGTAGTGGAGTCCGCTGTCGGTATGACCGGACTGCCAGCTCGCCGCCAGATAACGCGGATCGCCCGGGTTTTCGAGGAATCGCGCCAGCTCCGCCTGGACGCGCTCGGCCTGGGATTCATCCGCCAGCCAGACGTCGCTTTGGTCATGTTGTTGAATCGTCAGGATAACGCCCTGCGTCGCCATATAATCAACAAATGCCTGCGCCACGCGGGGGTTAGCAAAAGAGGTAATCATCAACATCGTTGCTGTCGCTTAGTCCACACAAAAGAGGACAGTATAAAGGCTTACGAGCCGTATGCCACCTCTGAGGGAAAATGGCGGTGCCAGGCATCAAAGCCGCCATCAACACTGTAGACCGCGTCATAGCCTTGCTGGAGAAGATACTGCGCCGCCCCTTTGCTGCTATTGCCGTGGTAGCACATCACCATCACCACGCTATCGAAGTCATGCTCGCGCATAAACGTTCCCAGCGTGTCATTGGTCAAATGAAACGCTTGCGGCGCATGCCCCATTGCATAGCTTTGCGGATCACGGATATCGACCAGTACCGCTTTTCCGTGATGCAGTTTCTGGTGAGCTTCTTCAACGTTAATACATTCAAACTGATCCATAGACTCTCTTTCTTTTATTGCCGGTAAGCCATAGTAA
Source organism: Citrobacter sp. R56 (assembly GCF_016811995.1). Classification (GTDB taxonomy): domain Bacteria; phylum Pseudomonadota; class Gammaproteobacteria; order Enterobacterales; family Enterobacteriaceae; genus Citrobacter_D; species Citrobacter_D enshiensis. Next base: position 284,653 of record NZ_CP069159.1, on the reverse strand, counting down.
CGCCCAGTGTACGTTCAGACGGCAGGGAAACACCATAATGTTATATGTATCACTCTAAAATGTTTTTTCGATGTTACCAATGGCGCGTTTCTTTGCTATTATGTTCGATAACGAACATTTCTGAGCTATAACGAAAGCGCAAGAGGGCAGCATGGAAACCAAAGATCTGATTGTGATAGGCGGGGGCATTAACGGTGCCGGTATCGCGGCAGACGCCGCTGGACGTGGTTTATCCGTGCTGATGCTGGAAGCGCAGGATTTAGCCTGCGCCACCTCCTCTGCGAGTTCTAAACTCATCCACGGTGGCTTGCGCTACCTGGAACACTACGAATTCCGCCTGGTCAGCGAAGCGCTGGCCGAGCGTGAAGTGCTGTTGAAAATGGCACCGCATATAGCCTTCCCGATGCGTTTTCGTCTGCCGCACCGCCCGCACCTGCGTCCGGCATGGATGATCCGCGTAGGTCTTTTTATGTACGATCACCTGGGCAAACGCACCAGTTTGCCTGGTTCAACCGGTTTGCGTTTTGGCGCAGATTCTGTGCTGAAACCTGAGATCGTGCGCGGTTTCGAATATTCTGACTGCTGGGTAGACGATGCGCGACTGGTTCTGGCAAACGCCCAAATGGTGGTTCGCAAAGGGGGTGAAGTGTTAACCCGTACCCGCGCAACCTCCGCCCGCCGTGAAAACGGATTGTGGATAGTAGAAGCGGAAGACATCGATACCGGCAAAAAATACAGCTGGCAGGCGCGTGGTCTGGTTAACGCGACGGGCCCGTGGGTGAAACAGTTCTTCGACGACGGTATGCATCTGCCTTCACCGTACGGTATCCGCCTGATCAAAGGCAGCCATATCGTGGTGCCGCGCGTCCACACGCAGAAGCAGGCTTACATCCTGCAAAACGAAGACAAACGCATTGTGTTTGTGATCCCGTGGATGGATGAGTTCTCAATAATCGGCACCACCGACGTTGAATATAATGGCGACCCGAAAGCGGTGAAAATTGACGAAAGTGAAATCAATTACCTGCTGAAGGTTTACAACGCGCACTTTAAGAAACAACTGGGACGCGACGATATCGTCTGGACTTACTCTGGCGTACGCCCGCTGTGTGATGACGAATCCGATTCGCCACAGGCCATCACGCGTGACTACACGCTGGATATTCACGACGAAAACGGCAAAGCCCCGCTGCTGTCTGTGTTTGGCGGCAAGCTGACCACCTACCGTAAGCTGGCCGAACACGCAGTGGAAAAACTGTCATCTTACTATCAGGGTATTGGCCCGGCCTGGACCAAAGAGTGCATCCTGCCAGGCGGCGAAATTGGCAATGACCGTGAAGATTATGCGGCAAAACTGCGCCGTCGCTACCCTTTCCTGACGGAATCGCTGGCACGCCACTACTCGCGCACCTACGGCAGCAACACGGAATGGATTCTGGGTGAAGCCACGTCGATTGCGGACTTAGGTGAAGATTTCGGTCACGAATTCTACGAAGCGGAGCTGAAGTATCTGGTCGAGCACGAGTGGGTACGCCGAGCAGACGATGCGCTGTGGCGTCGCACCAAAGAAGGGATGTGGCTCAACGCTGAACAGCAGTCCCGCATCACCCACTGGTTGGCGGAATACCTAGATAAACGCCAACTGTCGTTAGCGTCTTAATATAAAGGCCGGATGGCGACTTCGCTTTTCCGGCCTACAGAACGGCATTAACCCGCAGGCCCGGTAAAACTACCGGGCCTTTCTTCATTACAACCGCACCGAATCAATATGCCAGATGGTGTCGGCATACTCTTTGATCGTCCTGTCGGAGGAGAAATACCCCATATTGGCGATGTTGAGCATGGTCTTCGCGGTCCACTCTTCCGGACGCAGATACAGTTCGTCGACCTTATCCTGACAGTCAACATAGCTGCGGTAATCCGCCAACACCTGATAGTGGTCGCCAAAGTTAATCAGCGAGTCCACCAGGTCACGATAACGGCCTGGTTCGTCCGGACTGAACACGCCGCTGCCAATTTGCGTCAGCACCTGATGCAGCTCTTCGTCTTTCTCGTAATACTCGCGAGGTTTGTAGCCCTTACTGCGCAGCGCCTCGACCTCTTCCGCCGTATTACCAAAGATAAAGATATTTTCCGCACCCACATGCTCCAGCATCTCGACGTTGGCGCCGTCCAGCGTACCGATCGTCAGCGCGCCGTTGAGGGCAAATTTCATATTACTGGTGCCGGACGCTTCTGTTCCTGCCAGTGAAATCTGCTCAGACAGGTCGGCGGCAGGAACGATCACCTGCGCCAGGCTGACGCTGTAGTTAGGGATAAAGACCACCTTCAGCTTGTCGCCAATCTGCGGATCGTTGTTGATCACCTTCGCGACATCGTTGATCAAGTGAATGATGTGTTTCGCCATGTAGTAAGCGGAAGCCGCTTTCCCCGCGAAAATATTCACACGCGGCACCCACTCGGCATCAGGCTCAGCCTTGATACGGTTGTAACGGGTGATCACATGCAGCACGTTCATCAACTGGCGTTTGTACTCGTGAATACGTTTGATCTGCACATCAAACAGCGCTTTCGGATTCACCACCACATTCAGGTTCTGAGCGATAAGCAGCGCCAGACGTTTTTTGTTCTCCAGCTTCGCCTGACGCACCGCATGGTTGACCAGCGGGAAATCGCAGTGCTGTTCAAGCTCGCTCAACTGGCTGAGATCGGTACGCCAGGTGCGGCCAATGTTCTCATCCAGCACGTCGGAGAGCGGCGGGTTCGCCAGCGCCAACCAGCGGCGCGGCGTCACACCGTTAGTGACATTGCAGAATCGCGTCGGGAAGATCTTCGCAAAATCGGCAAACAGCGACTGTACCATCAGGTTGGAGTGCAGTTCGGAGACGCCGTTAACTTTGTGACTCACCACCACCGCCAGCCACGCCATGCGCACGCGACGACCGTTGGACTCGTCAATGATCGACGCGCGTCCCAACAAAGCAGTATCGTTGGGGTACTGTTCCTGCAAGGTTTTCAGGAAGTAGTCGTTGATCTCAAAGATTATCTGCAAATGACGCGGCAGAATTTTACCCAGCATATCGACCGGCCAGGTTTCCAGCGCCTCACTCATCAACGTGTGGTTGGTGTAGGAGAACACCTGGCAGCACACTTCAAACGCATCATCCCAACTGAATTTGTGGTCGTCGATAAGCAGACGCATCATTTCAGGAATCGACAGCACCGGGTGGGTGTCGTTGAGGTGGATAGCAATTTTATCCGCCAGATTGTCGTAGGTTTTGTGCAGCTGGTAGTGGCGACTCAGGATGTCCTGGATAGTCGAAGAGACCAGGAAGTACTCCTGGCGCAAACGCAGTTCACGCCCCGAATAGGTCGAATCATCCGGATAGAGGACGCGGGAAACGTTTTCGGAATGGTTTTTGTCTTCCACCGCCGCGAAGTAGTCACCCTGGTTAAATTTACCAAGGTTGATTTCACTGCTGGCCTGCGCATTCCACAAACGTAACGTGTTGGTGGCATCGGTGTCGTAACCTGGGATGATCTGGTCGTAGGCGACGGCCAGAATCTCTTCGGTTTCAATCCAGCGTGTCTTCTTACCTTCCTGCTGGATACGTCCGCCAAAACGCACTTTATAGCGCTTGTTATGACGTTTGAACTCCCACGGGTTGCCGTATTCCAGCCAGTAGTCCGGAGACTCTTTCTGCCGCCCGTCGACAATATTCTGCCGGAACATGCCGTAGTCGTAGCGGATACCGTACCCACGACCCGGCAGACCTAACGTTGCCAGCGAGTCGAGGAAACACGCCGCCAGACGCCCCAGACCGCCGTTACCGAGGCCCGGGTCGTTCTCTTCATCAATCAATTCCTCAAGGTCTAGCCCCATGCCTTCCAGCGCACCTTTGACATCGTCATAAATACCTAACGATAACAGCGCATTGGAAAGGGTGCGGCCAATCAGGAACTCCATCGACAGGTAGTACACCTGACGGGTTTCCTGTGACAGTTGAGCACGGTTAGAACGCAGCCAGCGCTCCACGAGACGATCGCGCACCGCGAACAATGTAGCGTTCAGCCACTCATGTTTGTTGGCAATGACCGGATCTTTGCCAATCGTAAACATCAGCTTATAGGCAATAGAATGCTTAAGGGCCTCTACGCTGAGTGTGGGCGATGCATAAGAAAATGGAGCATTCATATAAGTGATTCCTGGATAACTATTTCAAACGATAGTAAAGCTCGCGGTACGACTTCGCCGCGACGTGCCAGCTAAAATCCATGGCCATTGCCTGCCGTTGCACAAAACGCCAGAGCGAAGGCCGGGACCACAACACGAAAGCCCGTCTAATCGCTCTTAATAGCGACCAGGCGTTACTATCTTCAAATACAAACCCACTGGCGATACCGTCCGCCAGGTTTTCCAGCGAACTATCAGACACCGTATCAGCCAGCCCACCGGTGCGCCGCACTAGCGGCAGCGTGCCGTACTTCAATCCATATAATTGCGTTAAGCCGCAAGGTTCAAAGCGGCTGGGCACCAGAATCACATCCGCGCCACCCATAATGCGATGTGAGAACGCCTCGTGATAGCCGATCTGCACGCCGACCTGACCCGGGTGCTCTGCGGCGGCGGCAAGAAACCCTTCCTGCAATATGGGGTCGCCTGCGCCGAGCAACGCCAGTTGCCCGCCCTGCTCTAACAAACCCGGTAAGGCTTCCAGCACCAGATCCAGACCTTTCTGGCTGGTCAGGCGGCTGACGACCGCAAACAACGGGGCCTTGTCATTGACCTTTAAGCCCATCGCTATCTGCAACTGCCGTTTGTTTTCCGCTTTCTCTTCCAGCGAATCACGCGTGTAGCGTGACGCCAGCAGAAGATCGGTTTCCGGGCTCCAGATATTCTCGTCCACACCGTTCAACACGCCGGACAGACGTCCTTCACGATGCCGTTGTTGCAGCAAACCTTCCATCCCGTAGGCAAACTGCGCTTCCGTGATTTCACGTGCATAGGTCGGGCTGACCGCCGTGATATGGTCGGCGTAGTACAACCCCGCCTTCAGGAATGAAATCTGTCCGTTAAACTCCAGTCCGTGCACATTAAAGAACGACCATGGCAATTGGATGTCATCCATATGCTTTGCATAAAACATGCCTTGATATGCCAGGTTGTGTACGGTGAACACCGATTTCGCCGGATGGCCGCGCGCCGCCAGATAGGCTGGCGCCAGACCTGCATGCCAGTCGTGCGCATGCACCACATCCGGGCGCCAGAATGGATCAAGGCCGCAGGCCATTTCACATCCGACCCACCCCAGCAACGCAAAACGCAGCACGTTATCGGTGTACGCAAATAAGTTGGTGTCGTGATACGGGCTACCCGGACGGTCATACAAATGGGGAGCATCAATCAGGTAGATACCGACACCGTTGTAATGACCGAACAACAGCGTGATCCTTCCTGCGAAGGTGTCGCGTCGGGTAACCACCTTTGCATCGGTTACCCCCCGACGAATGTCAGGAAATGCAGGAAGCAATACACGGGCATCCACGCCATCCGCAATTTGTGCCGCCGGCAATGCGCCAATCACATCCGCCAGCCCCCCGGTTTTCAACAGAGGGAACATCTCTGAACATACATGTATAACCTGCATTATCGCTCCTGGTTGACCTGCAGTTTGCGCAGCATCTCACGCGTGACCAGCACAATGCCTTCTTCTGAACGGTAAAAACGACGCGCATCCTCTTCCGCGTTTTCACCAATCACCATGCCTTCCGGGATCACACAAGCGCGATCGACGATGCAACGGCGCAAACGGCAGGAACGCCCGACCCAAACTTCTGGCAACAAGACTGCCGAATCAATGTTACAGAACGAATTCACCCTTACCCGTGGGAACAGAACCGACTGCACCACCACCGAACCGGAAATAATACAGCCGCCGGAAACCAGCGAGTTGAGCGTCATCCCGTGACTGCCGGAGCGGTCCTGCACAAATTTCGCGGGCGGCAACGGTTCCATGTGCGTACGGATGGGCCATTCCTGGTCGTACATATCGAGCTCAGGCGTGACAGACGCCAGATCGAGGTTGGCTTTCCAGTATGCTTCCAGGGTTCCAACATCGCGCCAGTACGGTTCGGCATCCGCGTCTGACTGCACGCAGGACAATGGGAATGGATGCGCAAAAGCCAGGCCAGCTTCGGTAATTTTCGGAATAATATCTTTGCCGAAGTCATGGCTGGACGCGTCATTCTCATCATCTTCTGCCAGCAGTTCATAGAGGTAATCAGCATCAAAAACATAGATGCCCATACTGGCGAGGGACCTGGTCGGATCGTTTGGCATCGCTGGCGGGTTCGCCGGTTTTTCCACAAACTCGATAATTTTGTCGGTCTCATCAACAGCCATCACGCCAAACGCGCTGGCTTCTTCGATAGGCACCGGCATACATGCCACGGTACAACGCGCCCCTTTCTCAACATGGTCTATCAGCATGCGAGAGTAATCTTGCTTATAGATGTGATCGCCCGCGAGGATCACCACATATTCCGCTTTATAGCGACGAATGATGTCCAGGTTTTGGGTGACGGCATCTGCGGTGCCACGATACCAGTTTTCGCCCTGCATCCTTTGCTGAGCGGGCAGCAAGTCAACAAACTCATTCATCTCTTCACTGAAGAATGACCAGCCGCGTTGAATATGCTGCACCAGGGTATGGGACTGATACTGCGTGATGACGCCGATACGGCGGATCCCAGAGTTAATGCAATTGGATAACGCAAAATCGATAATGCGGAACTTGCCGCCAAAGTGAACGGCTGGCTTGGCGCGTTTGTTGGTTAAGTCTTTTAGACGGGTACCACGGCCACCGGCCAGGATCAGGGCAACAGATTTCAATGGCAGCTGGCGCGCCAACATTAAACGATCGTTTTTATCTAAACTCACCATGACTAACTCCTTTTTTATCATCTTTGGAACACACACAGTCCGTGCGCAGGTCCCTGCCAGATAGCCGTAATCACTGGATTATCCTCTCCAGCAAATGGAGGAATAGCGCGCCATTCCCCTTCAGGTAAAACGATATCTGTTACCTCAAGCGTGGCGTTTATTGCGATCAGAAAACGACCCGACAGCAAGATTTGCATCTGTTTCGGTCCGTTTTGCCACTCATCCGCACTCAAGGGTTGTGCGTACTGATTAAGCCACTGCACATTGCCGTCGTTCTCTTCCCACCAGCTATCCCGGGTTAACGCAGGGATCTTCTGGCGAAGATGAATCAACGCGGCAGTGAACAGGGTTAACCCACTGTTCGCCTGCTGCCAGTCCAGCCAGGTTAAGGCATTATCCTGGCAGTAAGCGTTGTTGTTGCCATGCTGGCTGTGACCATGCTCATCGCCCGCAAGCAACATCGGCGTCCCCTGAGAGAGCAGTAACGTCGTCAACAGGGCATGAATGCTGTCGCGCCGCCGTTCAATCAGGTCTAACGTACCGCCTAATCCTTCTTTACCATGATTGTTACTATAATTGTTGTTGGTGCCGTCGCGATTTTCCTCACCGTTTGCCTCATTATGTTTCTGATTGAAACAAACACAGTCTCTGATCGTAAATCCGTCATGGGCAGTAACCAGATTCACTGTTGCGCTGGGTTTACGGCCATTGCGTTTAAATACATCGCTGGAGGCGGCAAAACGCTGCGCAAAATCACCCGGAGACAAATTGCGTTGCAACCAAAAACGCCGGGCCGCGTCGCGGAAATGATCGTTCCACTCGGCAAACGGTGGCGGGAAATTACCGACCTGATATCCCCCTTCACCAATATCCCATGGCTCAGCAATCAGCTTAATATTTGAAAGCAACGGGCAGTTTTTGATGGCGTTAAACAGCGGCGCATCCTGACGAAACTCAGGCGTACGCCCCATGACGGAGGCCAGATCAAAACGAAAACCATCAACATGGCACGTCTCAACCCAGTAACGCAGGCACTCGCACGCATACTCCACCACGCCGGGATGGCTTAAATTGAGCGTATTACCACAGCCGGTCCAGTTGTGGTAATCACCATCCTCCTTAATCCAATAATAGCTACGGTTGTCGATTCCGCGCAGAGAGAAGAACGGACCGTCGAGATCCAACTCCGCACTATGATTGAGAACAATGTCGAGAATGACTTCAATACCGGCTTTATGCAGCGCTTTCACCGCGTCGCGAAATTCATCGAGCGCAGTCTCCGGGGAGCAGGCATATGCCGGATGAAGCGAGAACATCGCCATGGGGTTATAGCCCCAGTAGTTCGACAGCCCCAGCCGTTGTAAACGCGGTTCGCTGGCGAAATGCACCACCGGCAACAGCTCCAGGGCGGTGATTCCCAACTGTTTGAAATAAGCCACCATCACCGGATGACCAAGCGCCTTGTAAGTGCCGCGTATCTCCTCCGGGATCCCCGGATGCAGATACGTCAGCCCCTTCACGTGCGCCTCGTAGATCACCGAATTGCCCCACGGCGTGCGCGGCGGGGCATCGTCTTCCCAGTCATAATGGTCGGCCACCACCACGCATTTTGGCGCGAAGGCGGCGCTGTCACGGCGATCCGGCGCGTCATATCCGCCATGCAACTCGGGATAATCTTTCAGTTCGCCTTCCACCCGGCGGGCATAAGGGTCAATCAGCAATTTCGCCGGATTGAAAAGCAACCCCTGTTCAGGTTTCCACGGACCATACACACGATAACCGTAACGCAGGCCGGGCCTGGCATCGGCCAGATAACCATGCCAGACATCGCCGCTCCGCCCCGGAAGCTCATAACGCTGCTCGCCCCCCTGCGCATCGAAAACGCACAGTTCAACGCGCGCGGCATTCACCGAAAAGAGCGTAAAGTTAACGCCATGACCGTCGTAGGTTGCGCCATGCGGCGTGGCGTTACCGATGGCCAGTTGGCTCATTCCCCCTCCCGCATCAGCCAGATGGTGGCTAACGGCGGCAAAGTTAGGCTCAGTGAGTGCTGGCGACCGTGACTGGCAATTTCATCGCTTTGTACGGCTCCGCCATTGCCGGTATTACTGCCGTGATAGTGCATGGAGTCGGTATTCACTATCTCGCGCCATTTCCCCGGCTGATTAATGCCGAAGCGATAGCCAGGACGTGGGACCGGCGTAAAGTTGCTGGCGACAATAATTTCGTTACCTGCTTTGTCCCGACGGGCAAAAATCAGCACCGAACGTTCGTTGTCGTCCACCACCAGCCATTCGAATCCATACCCATCAAAATCAACCTCATGCAGCGCTTTATGGTGACGGTAGGTGTGGTTCAGATCGCGGACCAGGCGCTGGACGCCGTGGTGCCAGTTGTCGCCGCCTTCCAGCAGATGCCAGTCAAGGCTGGCGTCGTGGTTCCATTCGCGTCCCTGGGCAAACTCGTTGCCCATAAACAGTAACTTCTTACCAGGGAAAGCCCACATCCAGCCGTAATAGGCACGCAGGTTGGCAAATTTCTGCCAGGCGTCGCCGGGCATGCGATCAAGAATGGATTTTTTGCCGTGGACCACTTCGTCATGCGACAGCGGCAGAACAAAGTTTTCGGTGTAGTTGTACAGCATGCCGAAGGTCAGCTTATCATGATGATACTGACGATGGACCGGATCCAGCTTCATATAGTCCAGCGTGTCATGCATCCAGCCGAGGTTCCATTTGAACCAGAAGCCCAGCCCCCCCATGTCCTGCGGGCGAGAAACCCCCGGAAAATCCGTAGACTCTTCCGCCATACTGACCGCGCCGGGCACCTGTTCGCCCAGAATACGGTTGGTATTGCGTAAAAATTCGATCGCTTCGAGGTTTTCGCGACCGCCATACTCGTTAGGGATCCACTCACCTTCTTTGCGGCTGTAGTCGCGATAAATCATCGACGCGACGGCGTCCACGCGCAGCGCATCAATCCCGAAACGTTCAATCCAGTACAGGGCGTTACCGACCAGATAGTTACTGACTTCGCGGCGACCGTAGTTGTAGATCAGCGTGTTCCAGTCCTGATGGTAGCCTTCGCGTGGGTCGCTGTGTTCGTAAAGGTCGGTGCCGTCAAACTCCGCCAGGCCAAAGTCGTCTGACGGAAAATGCCCCGGGACCCAGTCGAGAATGACGTTCAGCCCCGCCTGATGTGCGGCATTGACGAAGTAACGGAAGTCGTCGCGCGTACCAAAACGACGCGTCGGCGCATACAGGCCGGTAGGCTGGTAGCCCCAACTGCCGTCAAACGGGTGTTCATTAATCGGCAGTAACTCAATGTGCGTGAAGCCCATCCACTTCACGTAGGGAATCAACTGATCTGCCAGCTCACGATAACTGAGCCAGAAATTATTGTCGGTGTGACGACGCCAGGAGCCGAGATGCACCTCATAAATGGAGATGGGCGCGTCGAATTGATTGGCCTGTTTGCGCGCCTCGCTCTGGACGACCTTTTCCGGCAAACCGCAAATGAGCGACGCCGTCTCCGGGCGCATTTGCGCCTCAAACGCATAGGGGTCGGCTTTAACGCGCAGGCGGCCATGTGCGTCGATCATTTCATATTTATACAGCTGACCATTTTGCGCGCCGGGGATAAACAGCTCCCAGATGCCGCTCTCTTTGCGCAGACGCATTGGGTGGCGACGACCATCCCAGTAGTTGAACTGCCCGACCACCGAGACGCGTCGGGCGTTAGGCGCCCAGACAGAGAAACGCGTACCGGTAACGCCGTCCATCGTATCCGCATGCGCCCCCAGGGTTTCATACGGACGCAGATGGGTGCCTTCAGATAATAACCAGGCATCCATTTCCTGGATCAGAGGGCCAAAGCGATAAGGATCATCAATCAGATTCTGTTGCCCATGCCAGACAACAGCGAGTTGATAGCGGAAGACATTTTTACGCCGGGGCATTACGCCGCAGAAAAAACCCCGTGAGTCGAGGCATTCCAGATTGCCGACTTTACGCCCGGTTTTAGGTTCAATCACCCACACTTCGGTGGCGTCAGGTAATAGGGCCCGGACCTCAAGTCCAGCGTCAGTTTGATGCATACCGAGTACGGAAAAAGGATCCGCAAAGTGGCCTGCAATAAGCGCATTAATCACGTCTCTATCGATACGAACGGACATGGTTGTCATCCTGTTTTATGGTATCGCCCCTTCCAACTGATCTTCGACATCAGGTAGCGACACTTCTTTGACCTGAACGGCGCAGCACAATGTGCATCCTTTCTGCTCCGTCCTACCTCCAGGCAAGGTCTAAATACGCACCGTATTTAGCCACCCTTAAAGAATAGCCAATGCTTTATCTAACTCCTGGTAAATAATGAAACATCGCGTTTACTCCTGTATTACGCAAAAAAGGGGTGACTCAGCACCCCTGTATATTTAACACACTGTTAGGCCAACTGACGCAGCATTCTGCGCAGCGGTTCTGCAGCGCCCCACAGCAGTTGATCGCCGACGGTAAAGGCTGACAGGAACTCGGGTCCCATGTTCAGCTTACGCAGACGCCCTACTGGCGTGGTTAGCGTGCCGGTAACGGCCGCCGGGGTTAACTCACGCATGGTAATTTCACGATCGTTAGGTACGACTTTCGCCCACGGGTTATGGGCCGCCAGCAGTTCTTCCACGGTCGGAATAGAGACATCTTTTTTAAGTTTAATGGTGAACGCCTGGCTGTGGCAGCGCAGCGCGCCCACGCGCACGCACAGACCATCCACCGGGATCACGGAGGCGGTGTTGAGGATCTTGTTGGTTTCCGCTTGTCCCTTCCACTCTTCACGGCTCTGGCCGTTATCAAGCTGTTTGTCGATCCACGGGATCAGGCTGCCCGCCAGCGGTACGCCAAAGTTATCAACCGGTAACTCGCCGCTACGGCTCAGGGTGGTGACTTTACGTTCGATATCGAGGATCGCAGAAGAAGGGGTCGCCAGTTCCTCGACCACATGACCATACAAATGGCCCATCTGGCTCAGCAGTTCGCGCATATGGCGTGCGCCGCCGCCGGAAGCGGCCTGGTAGGTCGCGACAGATACCCAGTCAACCAGATCGTTGGCGAACAGGCCGCCAAGCGACATCAGCATCAGACTCACGGTGCAGTTGCCGCCGACGAAGGTCTTAATGCCTTTGTTTAAGCCGTCGGTGATGACATCCTGGTTAACCGGGTCGAGAATGATGATGGCGTCGTCTTTCATACGCAGTGAGGAAGCGGCATCAATCCAGTAACCCTGCCAACCGCTTTCACGAAGCTTTGGATAGATTTCGTTGGTATAATCGCCGCCCTGGCAGGTCACGATGATATCGAGCGCTTTCAGCGCTTCCAGATCAAACGCGTCCTGAAGCATGCCGGTGGAGGTCGCACCAAACGTCGGTGCCGCCTGCCCGAGCTGGGAAGTAGAAAAGAAAACAGGGCGAATGGCGTCGAAGTCGCGCTCTTCAACCATGCGTTGCATGAGTACAGAGCCGACCATACCGCGCCAGCCGATAAAACCAACATTTTTCATAGCGTTTTTTTCCTGCAGAGATGTGTGCTGTGTATGTGTGCCAGTATCCTGCGGCACATCCTTCACCATACAAAAAGCAGCCAAAGTCGCAAGTGAAATTAATCAATGATAGCGAAGCCATCAGTAATGCGACTTATCCCGCTGCGCAAACAAGCAGAAAGTCCGTACTGATTATCTGGGAATTTGACTTATGAATGAAATCATTTCGGCGGCAGTTTTGTTGATCTTGATTATGGATCCACTCGGAAATCTGCCCATTTTCATGTCCGTACTGAAACATACCGAACCCAAACGCCGACGCGCAATTATGGTTCGCGAGCTGTTTATTGCGCTGTTGGTGATGCTGATATTCCTGTTTGCGGGCGAGAAAATTCTGGCATTTCTTAACCTGCGTGCAGAAACCGTGTCGATTTCCGGGGGCATCATTCTGTTCCTGATCGCCATCAAGATGATTTTCCCCAGCGCCACCGGGAATAGCGCCGGGCTTCCGGCGGGTGAAGAGCCGTTTATCGTACCGCTGGCGATCCCGCTGGTTGCAGGCCCGACGATCCTGGCATCGTTGATGCTGTTATCGCACCAATACCCGAATCAGATGGGGCATCTGGTGATTGCCCTGCTGATCGCCTGGGGCGGAACATTTGTGATTTTGCTGCAATCGTCGCTGTTTTTACGCCTGCTGGGCGAGAAAGGGGTTAACGCGCTGGAGCGTCTGATGGGGCTGATTCTGGTGATGATGGCGACCCAGATGTTCCTGGATGGCGTTCGGATGTGGATGAAGGGGTGACGTTGTGCCGGGTGGCGGCTTCGCCTTACCCGGCCTACGATGTCGAATATGTGCTCGTGTGTAGGCCCGGTAAGCGTAGCGCCACCGGGCAATCAACAACGTGAATGTGTTTTTAAGAAACACCTCAAGCTTTTAAGTCGCTGAAAAAACGTATTTTCATTTCTGCGAAGCGCCTTCCGGAATGCCCTCTTGTCAGCCTCACAGATAAGCATTATCTTCTCGCTGCGCCTGCAAAATCAGGTGCCAGAATTAGCCTTCTGAAAATCCTCATCGGTGACGCAAGTATTTTTGTGTCGCACGCTTAGCTACACTTCAATGGTGGGCCGGGCGGGGGCGTCGTAAGACGCGCCGGTATCCGATGAGGCCGGTAAGGCTAACCCTGCCCGGTTCCGCCACCCATGGAGATTAGCCTCTCCAGTGGCGGATGAAAATCACTCATCGGAGGCTGCCCCTATGGCTACTACCCCTCTCTTTTCACACGCTTTATTTACCCTGCCCTTTAGCCATGCCACGGATTTCACCGAGCTGGCGGATAACTGCGAGCGTTTTGTCGAAGGGCTTGTTGAATGTCATGACCCGGTTGAAAAACTGGCGATTTGCGCGCGTCTGTCGGCCTGTCTCGCGTTATTGCAACCGACGCTGACGGAACCCGTACCGCAACACCTGCAAGCCAGCCTGACGGTAGAAACATTACCGACCCGTTTCCCCCTCTTCGAGCCTGAACCCGATCAAATGGGGCGTTACTGCCAGTTATTAACACTCTTACTGATGAGCAAAACGCTTTCTGATGATATGGAACGGGTTGCGGGTGATTTGCTACAGGATCTGGTGGGTTATTTCGCCGATACGCTGAAAGCACCGCGTTGGTTGAAAACCGAGAATGGTGTGGTGATGCTGTAAAAAAGCCGGGTGGCGCTTACGCTTACCCGGCCTACGGCCTGAATAGGTGCGCGGATCCAGGCCCGGTAAGCGCAAGCGCCACCGGGCATCGGACTCAGCTCAGCAGCTGGAACGCAATCATACCGACAATCGCGCCAACGGTGCCGAGGATGGTTTCCATCATCGTCCAGGTCTTCAACGTTTGTGCTTCGGTCGCGCCGGTAAACTTACCGAACAACCAGAAACCGGCGTCGTTAACGTGACTGACCACGATTGAACCGCCTGCAATACAGATGGACAGTGCCGCCATCTGCGCACCGGAGAAGTTCAGTTGTTCAATTACCGGCATCACCAGACCGACCGCCGTTAAGCACGCGACCGTCGCAGAACCCTGAATGATACGGACCGCCGCCGCCAGCACGAAGCAGGTAATGGCAATCGGTAAGCCCATGCCAGTCAACGCTTCGCCCAGTGCAGGACCCACGCCGGAATCGACCAGTACCTGTTTGAACACGCCACCTGCACCAATCACCAGCAGAATAATCCCCGCCGGTTGCAGCGCATGACCACAAATTTCCATCACTTTGTCTTTCGGCATGCCCTGACGCATTGCCAGGCCATAAATCGCCACCAGACACGCCACCAGAATCGCGGTGAACGGATGACCAATAAATTCAAACCATTGGTAAGCGTCAGACCCGACCGGCACAAAGCGTGCCGCGATAGTTTTAAACCCAACCAGCACCAGCGGCAGCAGGATCAGCGACAGACTAAAGCCGAAGGACGGCATTTTGCCCTCGCCCAGATGCGGTTCGGTAATGTCGTCAGGAATATTCAGTTCGACATAACGGCTAATGAAATTGCCCCACAGCGGCCCGGCGATAATCATGCCGGGGATTGCCGCGCACAGGCCAATCAGGATCATCCAGCCAAAATCGGCGTGCATTTGGGAGGCCAGCAGCATCGGCGCAGGCCCCGGCAACAGAAATGCGGCGGCGGCAGCCACACCCGCAAACAGCGGGATCACCAGCTTCACGAGGTTGGTGCCCGTATGACGCGCCATAGAGAACGCGACGCTAATCAGCAGGACGATCGCCACCTCAAAGAATAGCGGCAGCGCGCAAATCAGACCCGCCAGACCAATCGCATAATGCGCCCGGCTGTGGCCGAAAGATTTGAGCATTTTGACGGCGATCTGATCGACCGCCCCGGTTTCATGCAAAATCTTGCCGAACATGGCTCCCAGGGCGACCACAATCGCCAGGAAGCCCAGGGTTCCCCCCATTCCCTTTTCCATCGTCGCTGCGATTTTGTCGAGCGGCATTCCGGAAAAGAGACCTGCACCAATAGACACCACCATCAAAGCAACGAAGGCGTGCATACGCGCCTTCATCACTAAAAACAACAGCAGTAAAACAGACCCTACTGCTGTTAAAACAAGCGTTAATGTACTCACTACTTACTGCCTTTGTTAATAACCTCAACGGTGCTTGCGACAACACCTTCCAGTGGCTGATCGATATTCACCACCAGGACATCGCTCTCGTCAGCGCCCGGTTCTTCCAGTGTTTCAAACTGGGTCACCAACATCTGCGTTTTGAAGAAGTGGCCTTTACGCGCCTTCAGGCGGTTTTCGATCACTTCAAAGTCCCCTTTCAGATAGATGAAAGAGAGGTTCGGGTTACCGTCGCGCAGCAGGTCACGGTAATGTTTTTTCAAGGCGGAACAGACGATCAGCGAAACCTTGTTGGTACGCTGCATCGCGAACGCAGCATCATTCAGCGCCTGTAACCACGGTTTACGGTCGTCGTCATTCAGCGGCTCGCCGGACGCCATTTTCGTGATGTTGCAGCGCGGATGGAGAAAATCGCCATCAAGAAACGCGGCATTCAGTTGATGCGCCACTTCGCTGGCGACAGCGGATTTACCGCTGCCTGATACGCCCATCAGAACGTAAACGTGGTGATCATGGTTAGTCGTGCTCAAAGTGGGCCCCCACAGTACAAGGTTCAGAGAATTGTTACGGGTAACTGTTATCGGTAACATTGTCCGGCCGGACAAATAGAGAAGCAATATCCATTCGTGCCAGAAGTGAATAAGTGTGAGCTACTTCAAACTTGTTGGGTTAAATAGATCCGCCCGGTGACAAGGTGAAACCTAAATCTAACATTTTAGGTGTCACTGTTTCGCCACGAATGCGCGCCAGCAGACGTTCTGCACCAATGCTGCCCATTCGCTCACGTGGCGTGAGTACGCTGGCCAGACGGGGTTCCATCACCTGACCGATATCATGTCCGTGGAAACCGGCGATCGCTATATCATCAGGAATTTTGAGTCCTAAACGCTGGCACTCAAACGCCGCACCGACAGCCAGGTCATCGTTGGTACAAAACACACCATCCAGTTGAGGATATTCGCGTCTTGCCTGACGAATCAGCTCAATACCGGCAGAGTAAGAAGAAGACTGTTCCACCATCACGCTGTAAGGCACCAGGCCAGCATCCAGCATCGCCTGTTCGTAGCCCTTCTGTTTGATGATAGTACGTTCATCGAGACGCGCCCCCAGATAGGCGATATGGCGATGGCCACGCGCGATAATCGCGGCAGTCATCTGACGCCCGGCTTCAAAGTTGTCAAAACCCACCGCAATGTCCAGACACGGAGACTGGCTGTCCATCAGTTCGACAACCGGAATACCCGCGACCTCAATCATCTTCAGGGTGCGCGCCGTGTGGGTACGTTCAGTGAGGATCAGGCCATCGATATTCCACGACAGCATCGATTCCAGACGCTCCTGTTCCATCTCAGGTTTATAGCCATAGTGCGCCAGCATGGTCTGATAACCGTGGGCGTCAGTGACGGCCTCAATGCCGCGTAATACTTCAGCAAAAACCTGGTTGGTGAGAGAGGGTAACAGCACGCCGATTGCACGGCTGGTGGCGTTAGAAAGGATATCAGGAGCACGATTGGGAATATAACCCAGTTCATCAAGTGCAGCTGCAATTTTGCCGCGCAGCGCAACAGAGACCTGCTCTGGATTACGCAAAAAACGGCTGACCGTCATTTTGGTCACGCCCACGCGGTCGGCCACATCCTGAAGTACGGGTCTTTTCTTTTTCATCGTCCTGAAAGGTACAAAAAGGGGATCATTCCCCCGAGTTTATCACGGACTTGCAAAATTAATGACAAACGATGAAGGCCGGATGGCAACGCTCACGCGTCTTATCCGGCCCTGGGAAAGTAATGACGTGTATTTTTATACTGGCGGCAGATCAAACAACAACACTTCACTGTCGCTGTCGGCATGAATAGAGATTGCCTGCTCATCCCAGATTGCCAGACCGTCGCTGGTCGACGCTTTGGTGCCATTAATGGTGACATTACCTTTCACCACCTGGATCCAGACGCGGCGCTCAGCGGAGATCTGATGCACTGACTGCTCATCTTTCAGCAACGCCCAGCGATACAGCTCCATATCCTGATACACCTTCAGCGAACCGTCACGCGCATCCGGCGACAGCACCAATTGCTTGCCCTGTACGGCATCAAAGCGACGCTGTTCGTAGCGTGGCGTAATCCCGTTTTCCTGCGGCATGATCCAGATCTGGTACAGATGCAGCTTCTCAGTGTCGCTCGGGTTGTACTCCGAGTGACGGATCCCCGTCCCGGCGCTCATGATCTGAAATTCGCCCGCCGGAACCTGCTCTTTATTGCCCATACTGTCCTGATGCTCAACCGCGCCTTCCAGAACATACGTCAGGATTTCCATGTCTTTATGGGGGTGAGTTCCAAAGCCCTGACCGGCTTCAATCACGTCATCGTTGATGACACGCAGCGCCGAGAATCCCATAAAGTTCGCGTCGTAATAGTTGGCAAACGAGAAGGTATGCCTGGAATCCAGCCAACCATGATTGGCGTGGCCACGGTCGTTTGCTTTACGTAAGTAGATCATTGTATTCACCCCCGGATGTTTTCGATGGACTCAGTGTGGACCCAATCCTTCTGCGATCATAGAGGGTGAAAATTGACTCCTCTGTTCAAAAATTATGAACAATTACAGAGGAGCCTGTTTTACTTATCTGGCGAGGGTAATCGTCGCTGGAGAAGCCTGTTCGAAGGCGCGTTCGAGGATTTCCAGATTGGTGAGAACGTCAGATTCCTTGACGTAGTTCGGTTTGCCGGTGGTTAACGTCTCATACAACGCATCATAGACGCGTCCGTAGTCACCGGGCTCTGGCGTCATCTCTTCTCTTACGGTGATGCCGTCTTCGTTCACATACTCCAGTCGACCAACCGAATCATCAGCCGCAAATCCGGGTTCGCCGGGCATGATATTGGCCTTCAGGCTGGTTTCCTGCTGGTCGATACCATATTTCACAAACGAGCCTTTCGTCCCGTGGACGATAAACTTCGGATACTCGATTTTCACCAGATGACTGGTTTTGACGATGGCTTTGAGGTTGCCGTAAAAGAGCTGCGCTTCAAAGGTGTCATCCGGGTTAGCGCAGTTGCGCACGCTACGGATGTCGTAGGCCACATTATTTGGTCGGCCAAACAGCGAGATGATTTGGTCCAGGGTATGCACGCCAAGACCGTAAAAGGCACCATCCTGCGGTAAACCGGGTTTGGTTTCCACCACCGGGCGGTAATAGTCAAAGTGACTTTCGACTTCCACGATGTCGCCCAGCTTGCCGCTTTCGATCGCTTTTTTAGCGGTCAGGAAGCAGGAATCAAAGCGACGATTCTGGTACGGCGTAACGGTCAGCCCTTTGCTTTTCGCCAGTTCAAACAGCACTTTCGCTTGCGCCAGCGTCGGGGTAAACGGTTTTTCAACCAGTACGTTCTTCCCGGCTTCCAGCGCGCGCCTGGCGTAATCGAAGTGGCTGTCAGCGTGGGTACATACAATCACCAACGTCACCTGCGGATCGTTAAACACCTCATCGAGATCACTGGTGAAATGGATGTGGGAGTACTGCGGGTGCTGCTCCTCCGGCTTCGCGCTGCGACGATAGATATGCGCAACGTGCCAGCGGTCTTTACGATGAAGGACATACGGAAGGTGGTAGCGAGTGGTACTTTTACCGAACCCGATGAATGCGCAGTGTAAGGTCATGAAAGCGTCCTTTTGACGGTGATTGCATACACCATAGCGCAAAGCGGAGAGGGACAAAACATTGAACGTTGTAGACCGGATAAGCGCCAGCGCCATCCGCAACAGCCGTGCAGCGCCGGATGGCGGCGTTACCTTATCCGGCCTACAAAACACAGATGCCCACACACCACTTTCACAAATGCCCGCGCCTCGGGCGTCAGTGGCGCAGGCAGATTATTCACGGCCTGCGCGCAGCAACCGGAGCGTACATAGAGTACGTGAGGATTATTCGCTTCGCTCACCCCTTCGGGACCGCACTAAAGTGCGTTCAAAACGCAATGCGTTTTGTGCGAGCACAGCCCGGGATTAAGCTGGCAAGCAAACTAGCCCGAAACACACTCAAAAAAAAGCCAGCGCAAGGCTGGCTAAAATAATACTGGAAGCAATGTGAGCAATGTCGTGCTTTCAGGTTCTCCGCATGGGTTTCCCTGAACGCACGGCAATAATAATCATTATCATTCGCACTTGTCCAATACTTTTTGCAAAAAAAGACGGTTGACTCAAATTTCAAAGTCAATGATGTTTAAAAGGACATTTACCCCACAGAGGACGAAGGAATGAGTGACATTGTGATACGCCATGCAGAACCGAGAGATTACGACGCTATCCGTCAAATCCATGCCCAGCCAGAGGTGTATCACAACACGCTACAGGTTCCTCATCCATCCATGGAAATGTGGCAGGAGCGACTAGCCGATCGCCCCGGCATCAAACAACTGGTTGCCTGTATTGATGATATTGTGGTGGGGCATCTCTCCATTGCGGTCGCCCAGCGCCCGCGCCGTAGCCATGTCGCCGATTTTGGTATTTGCGTCGGTGCGCAGTGGCAAAATCGCGGCGTCGCCAGTGCGTTAATCCGTACGATGATCGACATGTGCGACAACTGGCTGCGGGTGGATCGCATCGAGTTAACGGTATTTGTCGATAACGCCCCGGCGATTGCGGTGTACAAAAAGCTGGGATTCGTGATTGAAGGCACCGGGAAGAAATACGGTCTGCGCAATGGTGAGTATGTGGATGCGTATTTTATGGCGCGAGTGAAATGATGTTTGCCGGATGGCGCAGCGCGTTATCCGGCAAACACGGGCTTATTGCCCGGCAGGCGTAGCGCCACCGGGCATTTCAAATCAATATCCTGCCGTTAAATCATCGACTGAACGTGGGTCTGACGCGCCATACAACGCGCCATCCGGTCCCACCATAATGCTCTGGGTGCTGCCCATCGCCTCTTTCAGCACGACTTTCTGCCCCTTTTGTTCCAGCAGTTTGACGGTATCCGGGCTAAACCCTTTCTCCACGCGCAACTCATCCGGTAACCACTGATGATGGAAACGCGGCGCATTGGTTGCTTCAGCGACGTTCATTCCAAAATCAACACTGTTCACCACCATTTGCAGCACAGTCGTGATAATTCGGCTACCGCCAGGGCTGCCGGTCACCAGCCAGGTTTTGCCGTCTTTCACCACGATGGTTGGCGACATGGACGACAGCGGGCGTTTCTTCGGCCCCACTGCATTGGCATCGCCGCCCACCAGACCGTAGACGTTTGGCACACCCGGTTTGGCAGAAAAGTCGTCCATCTCGTTATTGAGCAGAATCCCGCTGTTTCCGGCCACAATCCCGGTGCCAAACGTGGTGTTCAGGGTGTAGGTCACCGCCACGGCGTTACCGTCTTTATCCACCACTGAGAAGTGGGTGGTCTGGTTACTTTCGTACGGCGCAAGTTTACCCGGTTTTATTTCGCTGGACGGTTTGGCCTTGTTGATATCTATCTGATCAGAAATAGATTTTGCATACGCTTTATTCGTTAACGCCTGCCACGGCACCTTCACAAAATCCGGGTCGCCGAGATATTCAGAGCGGTCGGCATAGGCATGTTTCTCGGCCTCCGCCATCACTTGCATCGCGTCCGCGCTGCCGAATCCGTATTTCTTCATATCGAAGTTTTCAAGGATATTAAGGATCTGCACGATATGAATACCGCCGGAGGACGGTGGCGGCATGGAGAAGACCTGATAGCCACGATAGTCGCCGCTGATCGGCGTGCGTTCCACCGCTTTATAGGCCGCCAGATCGTCTTTGGTCATCAACCCGCCGTTCTTCTGCATCTCTTGTGCAATCTGGTCTGCTATCGCCCCTTTATAAAAGGCATCCGGGCCGTTTTCCGCAATCAGTTCCAGACTTTTCGCCAGATCTTTTTGCACCAGTTTGTCACCCTTTTTCAGCGGCTCGCCGTCTTTCCAGAAAATCGCTTTACTGTTCTCATGGTTGGGGAGCACTTCGCTGCCGTAGGTTTTCAGATCGTCGGCCAGCGCATCGTTAACGATAAACCCCTCCTCCGCCAGTTTCATTGCCGGGCGCACCACTTTGTTCAGCGGCATCGTGCCGTATTTCTCCAGCGCCAGCGAGAAGCCCGCGACAGTTCCCGGCGTACCGGAAGCCAGATGCGAGGTCAGCGATTTATTGCTGTCGGGATTACCCTGATCGTCGAGGAACATGTCACGGGTGGCACCGGCTGGCGCCATTTCACGAAAATCGATTGCCGTGGTATTACCGTCTTTGGTGCGCAGCAGCATAAATCCGCCACCGCCTAAATTACCGGCCTGCGGATGGGTGACGGCCAGCGCATAGCCCACCGCCACTGCGGCATCCACGGCGTTACCGCCCTGCTTAAGAATATCGACCCCCACCTGGGTGGCCATCGCATCCACTGAAGCCACCATCCCCTGCGTCGCCCGCACAGGATGGAACACATCCTCTTCAACGCCGTATGACACCGGAGATGGCGCTGGCGGCGCAGCAACAACACTAAAGCAGCTTCCTGACAGCAGAGCAGCAAGCGCTACCCGGCGAAAAAACGTCGGTTTCATCATTATGATTCTCCAGAAGTTCCGGGGTCAGCCCCCCACTAATCCTGGTGCATAACTCTGAAATAACCATCGTTACGGTAAGAAAGGAGTAAACTTAAGAGATCCCCCCAGAGGAGGAAAGACGATGAAACGATTCTTTATTTTAACGGCGCTGCTGCCGTTTGCTGTTTTTGCACAGCCCATCAACACCATGAATAACCCGAACCAGCAAGGTTATCAGATACCCAGTCAGCAACGCATGCAGACGCAAATGCAGTCGCAGCAAATCCAGCAGAAAGGGATGCTCAACCAACAGCTGAAAACACAAACTCAACTTCAGCAGCAGCATCTGCAAACGCAGATGAACAATAACACCCAGCGGGTCCAGCAAGGTCAGGTACGCGAACAACCGTTACCGAATACCAACGGCGGCATGCTGAACAGCGGAACAGGTCAGAATAGCGGTCAGCAGCATATGCTGCCGCCGCGTCAGAATGGCGATATGCTTAATAATTCGCAGCGGTAAAGTCCGGGCCTATAACGTCGATCGCATCGGTGCAGATGCAGTTCACCCCCCAGCGCAGCAATTGTGCGGCGCGCTGGGGTTTGTTGACGGTGTAGACCAGAATCTTCAGCCCCGCCTCGCGCAGGCTTTCGACCCGCGCTTCATTCAGCAGATGATGATTAAGATGAATGGAGACGCACTCCAGTTGCGTGGTCAGTTCACGCCAGTCATCACGCCACTCATCCAGCAACAGCCCACGCGGTAGTTCCGGCGCAGCCTGTTGTGCAGCTTCCAGCGCATCAATTTCAAACGAAGAGAGTAGCGGTGGCGTCATATCCGCCCACAGCGCGCGCGCCGCCAGCGCCACCGCGTTGCCCGTCAACGGCCCGGTGCCGGTGGTGGGTTTAATTTCGATATTGGCCATCATGCCGTATTTCCGACAGCGCTCCGCCACCTGTGCGAGCAACGGTAACGGTTCACCTTTGAACTCACCGCTGAACCAGCCGCCCGCATCCACGCGCAAGAGGTCCTGCCAGGCCAACTCCCCTGCCACGCCCCAGCCGTTGCTGGTGCGCTCGAGATTGTCGTCATGCAACAGGAAGATTTCGCCGTCTTTCGACAATTTAACGTCAAATTCGATCATGGTGTGCCCATAACGCGCCCCCACGTCAATGGCCGCCAGGGTGTTTTCCGGAGCCAGTTTGCCGCCGCCGCGATGGGCTGCAACGTGGGGGTAAGGCCAGTTACTCATAGTCGTTGTCCTGTTTCACCATCAAAAAGATGCAAATGATTGTCCGGCAGATGGAGCCACAGTGTGTTGCCTGCGGTTGGGCGTTCCTGATGCGCGAGGCGCACCACCAGCTTCTGCTCGCCCCAGCGCCCGTGCGCGAGATTATCCGCGCCCAGCATCTCCAGTGTCTCCACCACCAGCGGCACGCCGCCTTCTGCCTGCGAGCTTAGCGCAATATGCTCCGGGCGGATACCGAGGGTCATTTTACGTCCGGCGTGTTGGCGATGCTCACCGTTAAGCGCCAGTGCGAGGCCGCCTTCCAGTTCAAAGTGAGTGCCTTCGCTGTTAAGTCGCCCCGCCAGCAGATTCATCGCCGGGCTGCCGATAAAACTCGCCACAAACAGGCTGGCGGGTTTTTCGTAGACTTCCACCGGCGTACCGATTTGCTCGGCAACACCGTTATTCATCACCATCACCCGCTGGGCGAGGGTCATCGCTTCCACCTGATCATGGGTGACGTACAGCGAGGTCGTTTTCAGGCGACGGTGCAGTTGTTGCAGTTCAAGACGCATCTGCACGCGCAGTTTGGCATCGAGGTTAGAGAGCGGCTCATCGAACAGGAACACCGCCGGGTCACGCACGATGGCGCGCCCCATCGCCACACGCTGGCGCTGGCCGCCGGAAAGCTCACGCGGGCGGCGTTTGAGCAAACCGTCCAGTTCCAGAATGCGGGCGGCCTCTTTAACGCGTTCAGCAATCTGACCTTTGTCCATTCCACGAATCTTCAGCCCCCACGCCATGTTCTCCTCCACGCTCATATGGGGGTAGAGCGCGTAGTTCTGGAACACCATCGCAATGCCGCGATCTTTCGGCTCTAGTTCGGTCACACACTGGCCGTCGATCCAGATATCGCCGCTGGTCGCCCGCTCCAGCCCGGCGACCATCCTCAGCAGCGTCGATTTCCCGCAGCCGGAGGGACCCACCATCACGATAAATTCACCGTCTGCCACTTCCAGCGTCAGCGGTTTAATGACCTGGGTTTTGCCATCCCAGCTTTTGGTTACTGCCTGTAACGTTAATCCCGCCATCTTATTTCTCACTGTCCACTAAACCGCGTACGAAGGCACGCTGCATCACTAAAACAACCACCACCGGTGGGATAAGCGTTAACAACATTGCCGCCATCACATGATTCCATTGAGTCGTGCCTTCGCCGGTGGCGATCATCCCCTTAATACCCGCCACGGCGGTGCCGAGATCAACATCGGTGATAATCAGCAGCGGCCACAGATACTGGTTCCAGCCGTAGATAAAGGTGATCACGAACAGCGCCGCGAGGTTGGTTTTCGACAGCGGAAAGACGATGTCGCGAAAGAAGCGCATCGGCGAAGCGCCGTCGATGCGTGCTGCTTCCACCAGTTCATCCGGCAACGTCATAAAGAACTGGCGGAACAGAAAGGTCGCGGTGGCCGACGCCATCAGCGGCAGCGTCAGACCGGCGTAGCTGTCGAGCATTTTCAGGTTGGCGATCACTTCTACCGTCGGGAAAATACGCACTTCAACTGGCAGCATCAGGGTGATAAAGATCATCCAGAAGAACAGGTTACGCAGTGGAAAACGAAACCAGACGATAGCGAACGCCGAGAGCATCGAAACCGTGATTTTGCCCACCGTGATGCTGAACGCCATCACAAAGCTGTTGAGCATCATCCGCCAGAACGGCGCGCTGTTCACGCCGACGCCGTTGATCCAGATGGTGTGCATATTTTCCAGCAAATGCCTGCCGGGGATCAGCGTCATCGGCGCGGCAAACACCGCCTGGTCATCCAGCGTCGCCGCCACAAACGCGACATACAGCGGGAAGAGAATCACCGCGATCCCCAAAATCAACATGGTATGGCTGAATATTGTCAGCCACGGACGGTTCTCAATCATTGGTAGCGCACCTTACTTTCGACATAGCGGAACTGCACCACCGTCAGCACAATGACAAGGAACATCAGCACCACCGACTGCGCGGCGGAAGCCGAGAGATCCAGCCCGGTAAAACCTTCACGGTAGATCTTATAGATAAGCGTCGTCGTCGCCTGTACTGGTCCCCCGGCGGTGGCCGCGTCGATCACCGGGAAAGTGTCGAAGAAGGCGTACACCAGATTGACCACCAGCAGGAAGAAACTCACCGGCGCAATCAGCGGCAGGGCGAGCTTAAAGAAGCGGCGAATCGGGCCAGCGCCATCAATCGCCGCCGCTTCGATAAGCGATCGAGGAATGGATTGCAGCGCGGCATAGAAGAAAAGGAAGTTGTAACTAATCTGCTTCCAGACAGAAGCGAACACCACGAGGAACATCGCCTGACCGCTGTATTGCGCGTGGTTCCAGTCGTAACCAAACTCGGCGAGAAAATGGGTGATCAGTCCGCGACCGGGGTTAAACAGGAAGATCCACAGCACGGCGGCCACTGCGGGCGCAACAGCGTAGGGCAGCAACATCAAGGTTTGATAGATGCGGCTACCGCGCACGATGTACTCCACCAGCGCGGCGAAGAACAGCGAGACCAGCAGGCCGCTGACGGTGACCAGGGTGCTGAATTTAATCGTCGTCCAGAAAGAGTCGAGATAGTAGCTGTCATGAAACAGCGCGACGAAGTTCTCCAGCCCAACGAACCGGCTGGAGAAACCAAACGGATCGACGCTTTGTAGGGAATACCACAGCGCTTCACCCGCAGGCCAGATAAAGAAAATAAGGGTGATAACCAACTGCGGAGCGACCAACAAATAGGGCAACCAACGCGAGCGGAACACCGGACGGGATGAAGACATAAGGGGTTGATTCCTGAACAACGCCGGATGACGCTACGCTTATCCGGCCTACAGGTTCGTGTAGGCCGGGTAAGGCGAAGCCGCCACCCGGCATTTCACTCATTAAGATTTCGTTGACTGTTCAAAACGACGCAACAGCTGATTTCCGCGCTCAACGGCGGAGTCCAGCGCCTGCTGAGGGGTTTTCTTGCCGGTCCACACGCTTTCCAGCTCTTCATCCACAATGGTGCGGATTTGCGGCATATTGCCCAGACGCAACCCTTTGGTGTACGGCAACGGCGGTTTGTTCAGCATCTGACGCGTCGCGATATCTGAGCCAGGGTTCTTATCGTAGTATCCCTGCTCGCGGGTCAGGTCATACGCTGCGGTGGTGATCGGCAGATAACCGGTCTTCTGGTGCCACTCAGCCGCATTTTCCGGCTGCGCCAGGAAATTGAGGAATTTCGCCACCCCGGCGTAGGTCTCTTTGTCTTTACCCTGCATCACCCACAGGCTCGCCCCGCCAATGATGGCGTTCTGCGGCGCGCCTTTCACATCACCATCGTATGGCATCATGCCGACGCCGTAATTGAATTTGGCATATTGACGAATGTTGGCAAGCGATCCGGAAGAGGCCGTCGTAATGGCGCAATCCCCGTTGTAGAACTTCTCGGTGGACTCATCTTTGCGACCCACGTAGCTGAAATCGCCCTTCTTGTTCATCTCCTGCAGCAGCGCAATATGTTTCACCTGCTCCGGTTTGTTGAACTCAAGCACCGCGTCCGCGCCGTCAAAACCATTGTTTTTAGTCGCAAAGGGTAAACCGTTCCAGGCGCTGAAGTTTTCCAGTTGGATCCAGCCCTGCCAGCCGCTGGCGTAACCGCACTTCATGCCCGCCGCTTTCAGCTTCTCGGTATAAGCCGCCAGATCCTGCCAGGTTTTCGGCGGCTGCTCCGGATCTAAACCCGCTTTTTTGAAGGCATCTTTGTTGTAGTAGAGCACCGGAGTCGAACTGTTGAATGGCTGTGAAAGGAGGTGCCCGCTTTTACCATCGGTGTAGTAACCGGAAACCGTCGGCACAAACTGCGATTCATCAAAGCTGATGCCCGCATCTTTAAACACTTCATGGACCGGTTTAATCGCCTTCGACGCCATCATGGTGGCGGTGCCGACTTCATAGACCTGCAAAATCGCCGGGGCGTTACCGGTACGGAATGCTGCAATACCTGCACTGAGGTTTTGCTCGTAGTTACCCTTGTAGACAGGAACCACCTTGTAATCCGGGTTGGCCGCATTGAAACGTTGCGCCAGAGAATCAACTTCTTTACCTAACTCCCCTTCCATTGAGTGCCAGAATGGAATAGAGGTCACTGCCAGTGCCTGGCCAGCCAATGCCAGGCTGAGCGCCAGTCCTAAGGCTGTATGTCGTAACGGTTTCATTGATTATCTCTCTTGTTGTTTCGAATGCGCGATTTCACGCGTTTTATGTTCGCGGAAGTAACATGCCATGCTCGAATTACAAAAAAATAACGTTTTGATTACAAAAAAAAGATAGTAAGGCGTCAGTGGGATGGCAAGACGATGAAGGCACGGTGACAGGAAAATGGGAGCTGAGGCACGTATAAGCCAAATAAAAAGCCGGGTGGTGGCATCACCTTACCCGGCCTGGGATTCATGACATCGCGGTATTACCCGCCCAGATAGGCGCTTCTTACCGCTTCATTCGCCAGCAGTGCATCGCCAGTATCGGAAAGCACCACATGACCGTTTTCGAGCACATAGCCGCGGTCGGCAAGCTTCAGCGCCTGGTTGGCGTTCTGCTCAACGAGGAAAATGGTCATCCCCTGCTCGCGCAGTTGTTCGATGGTGTCGAAAATTTGCTGAATGATGATCGGCGCAAGCCCCAGCGACGGTTCGTCCAGCAGCAGCAGGCGCGGGTTGCTCATCAGCGCACGACCAATTGCCAGCATCTGCTGTTCACCGCCGGACATGGTGCCCGCACGCTGAATGCGGCGCTCATGCAAACGGGGGAACAGTTCGTACACCCACTTGATGCGCTGCTGGAACTGGTCGCGTTCGGCAAAGAAGCCGCCCATCGCCAGGTTCTCTTCCACGGTCATGCGTGAGAAGACGCGACGCCCTTCCGGAACAATCGCCACCGCTTCGCGCATGATTTTCGCCGTCTGCCAGTCGGTAATATCTTTGCCGTCAAACACAACCCGCCCGCTGGTCGCACGCGGATCGCCGCACAGCGTCCCCAGCAAGGTGGTTTTCCCTGCGCCGTTCGCGCCAATCAGGGTGACGATTTCACCCTGATTGATGTGCAGGCTCACCTCGTGCAACGCCTGAATTTTGCCGTAGTGGGCGCTGACTTTGTCAAAAGACAACATGACTTTTTCCATCTTATGCCTCACCAAGGTATGCGCGGATCACGTCCGGGTTGTTACGAATTTGCTCCGGCGTCCCGTGCGCCAGCGGCGTTCCCTGATTCACCACATAAATGCGATCAGAGATACCCATCACCAGCTTCATATCATGTTCAATCAGCAAAATCGTGGTGTTGTGATGGTTACGCAGTTCAGCAATCAGCTCGTCCAGCTCTTTGGTCTCTTTCGGGTTCAGGCCCGCCGCCGGTTCGTCAAGCATCAGGATCTCCGGTTGCGTTACCATGCAGCGAGCGATCTCCAGACGGCGCTGATCGCCGTACGCCAGGTTACTGGCCTGACGGTTGGCGTGCTCCAGCAAACCAATACGCTCCAGCCAGCTCGCCGCGCGGTCCAGCGCTTCGCTTTGCGCCCGTCGGAAGGACGGCGTTTTGAACAACCCCGAAAAGACGCCGGTTTTCAGCTGTTGATGTTGTGCTACCAGCAGGTTTTCAATCACCGTCATTTCACGAAACAGACGCACGTGCTGGAAGGTACGCACCACGCCCATACGGGCAATTTGCTGGCCCGGAAGCCCTTCCAGATGCTGGTCACGTAACGTGATGGTGCCGCCCGTGGGTTTATAAAAACCGGTCAGGCAGTTAAAGACCGTCGTCTTACCCGCACCGTTCGGACCAATCAGGGAGACGATTTCCTGCGGGTGCAGCTCCAGGTTGACGTTATTCACCGCCAGCAAACCGCCGAAGCGCATCATCAGACCGTTAACAGATAATAATGGCTGACTCATGCCTGCTCTCCTTTCGGTTGCCCGTTTTTCAGTTTCAACTGTGGACGGGTCATCGGCAGCAAGCCCTGCGGACGCCAGATCATCATCAGTACCATCAAGCCACCCAGCATCAACATGCTGTATTCGTTGAAGTCACGCATCAGCTCGCGCGAAACCACCAGCAGAATAGCCGCCAGGATCACCGCAAACTGCGACCCCATGCCTCCCAGAACCACAATCGCCAGCACAAACGCCGATTCAGCAAACGTGAACGACTCCGGACTGACAAAGCCCTGGCGCGCGGCGAACAGCGTTCCGGCAAAACCGGCAAACGCGGCGCTGATGGTAAAGGCCGTCAGCTTGATGCGCGTCGGGTTTAACCCCAGTGAACGACAGGCGATTTCATCTTCACGCAGCGCTTCCCATGCGCGGCCCAGCGGCATACGCAGCAGACGGTTAATCACGAACAGTGAGAACACCACCAGCAACAGCGCCACCAGATAAAGCCAAATCACGCGGTCGGATGGGTCATACTTCATGCCGAAGAAATTACTGAAAGTGTCCCAACCGCCTTCACGGGCGGTGCGACTGAACTCCAGACCAAAGAAGGTCGGTTTCGGGATCTGGCTGATGCCGTTCGGGCCGCCGGTCACCTCGGTGTTGTTGAGCAGCAGAATACGGACGATTTCACCAAAGCCCAGGGTGACAATCGCCAGATAGTCGCCGCGCAGACGCAGCACCGGGAAACCGAGCAGGAAGCCCGCCGCCGCAGAAACCAGCCCCGCCAGCGGCAAACAGGTCCAGAAGCCGAGGCCGTAATAGTGGTTCAGCAGCGCGAAGGTGTAAGCGCCAATAGCGTAAAAGCCGCCATAACCCAGCACCAGCAGACCGGAAAGCCCGACCACCACGTTCAGCCCGAGACCGAGGATGATGTAAATCATGGTCAGGGTGGCGATATCCACCGTCCCGCGCGACACCATAAACGGCCACGCCACGGCGATGACCAACAATGCCACAAGGAACAGCTTCTGTTTGGCGGTTGAACCGTCAATTGCCGGCAGAATAAATTTCGGTCCGGAGACGCTCTTCAGCCCCTTCTGTAAGGTCGGGCGCAGCATCTGGAAGATAAAGACCACCGCCGTGCCGATAAACACCCACTGCCAGCGGATGTCGCCCGCAGTGTCGACCACCAGTTTAGTGCCATCCAGCTCTAACTGGACGCCCATAAAAACGCTCGCCAGCACGAAGAACATCGCGGCAGAGAGCAGCGCCATCGCAAAATGCATCGGTTTCATACTTTCTCTACCTCCGGACGACCCAGAATACCGGTCGGCATCACCAACAGCACCAGAATCAGCAGGGCAAACGACACCACATCTTTGTATTCTGTACTCAGGTAAGCAGAGGAGAGCGCTTCAGCAACACCGAGGATCAGGCCGCCGATCATGGCGCCAGGAATACTGCCGATACCGCCCAGTACCGCCGCGGTGAAGGCTTTCATCCCGGCCATAAAGCCGATGTACGGGTTGATGACGCCGTAAAATTGTCCGAGCAGCACACCCGCTACCGCCGCCATTGCCGCGCCGATCACAAAGGTCAGCGCAATCACACGGTCGGTATTAATCCCCAGCAGACTCGCCATTTTCAGGTCTTCTGCGCAGGCGCGGCAGGCGCGGCCCATACGGGAATAACGGATGAACAGCGTCAATGCCAGCATCGCCACGAAGGTGACAATCCAGATAACCAGCTGCATGGTGGTGATGCTGGCAGAGAAGTTCTCGCTGGACCCGACAACCCACTGGCCGTTGAACAGGCTTGGCAGCGCCACGTCGCGCGACCCTTCGGTCAGGCTGACGTAGTTTTGCAGAAAGATGGACATCCCGATGGCGGAGATCAGCGCAATCAGGCGCTTGGAGCTGCGCACGGGCCGGTAGGCCACCCGCTCGATACTCCAGCCATAGGCGCTGGCGATCACAATGGCGCCAACAAACCCGGCGGCCACCAGTAGCCAGCCGGTATCAATGCCCATCATCATTAGCGCGGCAATGATCATAAAAGAGACATAGCTGCCGATCATATACACCTCGCCGTGGGCGAAGTTGATCATGCCGATAATGCCGTACACCATCGTGTAACCGATAGCGATCAGCGCATAGGTGCTTCCCAGCGTGACGCCGTTAAACATCTGCTGCAGAAAATAGAGAAACTGCTCGGACATAAGACTACCTTTCTCATTCCGCCCGGTAACGCCGGGCGGTGGGATGATTATTTGGCTACCGAGGAAGAACCGTCGGCGTGCCACTGGAAGACACCAAATTCAAATCCCTTTAGATCGCCTTTTTCATCCCATTTCAGCGGCCCAATCACGGTATCAGCCCCGTGTGCTTTCAGATCTTTCACCAAATCCAGCGGCACTTTGCTGCCGCTACGCTCCAGGGCCGTCGCCAGCGACTGCACCGCAGCATAGGTGATCCACACGTACGGACCGCTCGGATCTTTTTTCTCTGCTTTCAACTCACCCACGATGGCTTTGTTTGCCGGATCCTGGTCATAGCGTTTCGGCATCGTCACCAGCATGCCTTCGCCCGCCTCGCCCGCGATGTTCGACAATGACGCATTACCCACGCCTTCCGGTCCCATAAACTGCGTTTTCAGGCTGACAGCGCGCGCCTGGCGCAGCATCTGGCCCATTTCCGGGTAGTAGCCGCCGTAATAGACGAAGTCGATGTTGTCTTTTTGCAGACGCGCAATCAGCGCAGAGAAATCTTTCTCTCCGGCCGTGATCCCGTCAAAGAAGACGATATTGGCGTTGCCCGCTTTCAGGCCGTCCTGCACCGAACGTGCCAGCCCTTCGCCGTATTGCTGCTTATCGTGAATGATGGCAATACGCTGCGGCTTCACGGTTTCAAGAATATATTTGGCGGCAGTCGGTCCCTGAGAAGAGTCCAGGCCCGCCGTACGCATGATGTGTTCATAGCCACGCTGCGTCAGCTCCGGGTTCGTCGCCCCCGGGGTGATCATCAGAATGCCTTCTTCTTCATAGATGTCAGATGCAGGTTGGGTGGAAGAAGAACACAGGTGGCCAATAACATACTGAATGCCGTCGTTGACGATCTTGTTCGCCACCGCCACGGCCTGTTTCGGATCGCAGGCATCGTCATACTCAACGCCAACCAGCTTGTCGCCTTTGATGCCGCCTTTGGCGTTGATGTCTTTAATGGCCTGACGCGCACCATTAAATTCCATGTCTCCCCATTGCGCCACCGGGCCGGACATCGCCCCCACGACCGCCACTTTAATATCCTCAGCCATTGCTGCATGCGATATCGCTAATGCAATGACCCCTGCGATGACCGTTTTCGCATTCCGTTTCATTTCTGAGAACCCCATTTGTGATGTGATTTATAGTTTGTATTTATATGGTCAAAAAGCAGTCTGTGCTTTTTTTGAACTTCGCTACTTTTATCAATCCCATTAATGGTTTAGCGATGCCTTTTAAGCAAATACAGATTAAAATCTCTATTTTTCAGTCTATTAAGAAAAGATAATATTCTGCTTTTCACTATAGATAAACAAAAAAAAGCGCCGTTGTCAGCATAAAATAACGATACAAAGGGCGGAATAAAACACTGCCTTTCAGGGAATTATTCTGCCTAATTTTCATTCTCTAATGTTTCAAACTGTACTTTTCGCTGTCAAAACATTAATCACCTAACAAATGATAGAAAAAAGAGAAAGCCTCCGGGGAAATTATTTCGGTAAACTGTCCCTATCTTTTGAGATTTGGACATGCTGTTGATGAAGCTGACCATCATTCGTTTAGAAAACTTCAGCGCCCAGGATCGCATCGATCTGGGCAAAATTTGGCCGGAATATTCAGCCTCCTCGTTAACACTTGATGAAACGCACCGGATCTACGCCGCGCGCTTTAATGAGCGTCTACTGGGAGCAGTGCGGGTCACTCTCGGGACAACGCAAGGCGCGCTGGATTCATTGCGTATACGCGAAGTCACACGACGCCGTGGCGTGGGGCAATATTTGGTCGAAGAAGTGCTGCGCGATAACCCGAACGTCGTCTCCTGGTGGATGGCGGATGTCGGCGTTGAGAACCGGGTTGTGATGGCGGCGTTTATGCAGGCGTTGGGTTTTACAGCCCAGGAGAATGGCTGGGAGAAGCGGTAAAAAAACCGGGTGGCGACTGCGCCTTACCCGGCCTGGGAATTGCTCGTTGTAGGCCCGGTAAGCAAAGCGTCACCGGGCAATGCCGTCATTTAGCGTCGGTCGCCGTACCGTTGGCGTGCCAGTCAAAGACGCCGAATTCGAAGCCCTTCAGATCGCCTTTCTCATCCCAGGAGAGCGGCCCCATCACGGTTTCTACGGTGTTCGCTTTCAGGTAGTTGGCGATCTCAGCCGGATCTTCAGACTGATTCAGACCTGCCTGCAGAGATTGCAGTGCCGCATAGGTGGTCCATACGAACGCACCGCTCGGATCCTGCTTCTTCGCCTTGATGGCATCCACAATTGGTTTGTTCGCCGGCACCTGATCGTAGTTCTTCGGCTTCGTTACCAACATCCCTTCGGCAGATTCACCGGCAATGTTAGACAGGGAGACGTTCGCCACCCCTTCTGGTCCCATAAACTGCGTTTTCAGACCCGCCGCGCGAGCCTGACGCAGGATCTGCCCCATCTCCGGGTGGTAACCGCCGTAGTAGACAAAGTCGATATTCTCTTTCTTCAGACGCGCCACCAGCGTAGAGAAATCTTTCTCGCCAGCCGTAATACCGTCAAAGAATACGACGTCGGCATTACCTTTTTTCAGGTCGTCCTGAACGGCACGCGCCAGACCTTCACCGTATTGCTGTTTATCGTGAATGATCGCGATACGCTTCGGTTTCACGCTATTCAGAATGTATTTCGCCGCCGTGGGTCCCTGGTCAGAATCCAGACCGGTGGTACGCAGAAGCAATTTATAGCCACGCGCAGTCAGTTCCGGCGCGGTTGCCGCTGGCGTGATCATCAGAATGCCTTCGTCTTCATAGATGTCAGACGCAGGCTGGGTGGATGAAGAGCACAGGTGACCAATAACGTACTTAATGCCGTCGTTAACCACTTTGTTGGCGACTGCAACCGCTTGTTTCGGGTCACAGGCATCGTCATATTTCACGACGACCAGTTTGTCGCCTTTAATGCCACCTTTCGCGTTGATATCGGCAATCGCCTGCTCCGCACCCGTAAATTCCTGATCGCCATACTGCGCGACCGGACCTGACATTGCGCCGACGACCGCGACTTTAATATCCTTAGCAAACGCCATATTGCTCAAAGACAGGGCGATACATCCTGCCAATAACGCTTTACCCTTCATATTCATCCTGAGAATCCCCATTATTGTGGTTATTACGTGTGTTGTGATGTTGTTGTTTAGCGTTTTATTTCAATTATAGGTGTGCAGTTCACGCTTTTTCAGCACACTCTGCTAAAACATACCCGATTTTTAAGATTTTGGAATAGCTAATTTGACAGTCAGATAACAAGTTGATGACAAAAAAAGTGGCCGCCGCAATGGGCGGCGCAGGTTTATCGTGTCAGCGAGTGCGTAATAATCTCCAGCGCTTTGCGAAATTGCGCGTCGGGGATAGTCAGCGGGTAGAGAAAGCGAATCACATTGCCGTAAACGCCGCAACTGAGCAGCAAGAGTCCTTGCGCCAGCGCTTTACTCTGCACCTGGCGGGTAAATTCAGGGGATGGCTGGCCGGAAGACGGGCAGTTAAACTCCACCGCTACCATGGAGCCCTGTGCACGAATATCCGCAATATGCGGACAATTCGCTTTGGCCGTGTTGAGCGCCTCAACCAGATGTTGGCCTAACGCGGCGGCACGCGCGCACAGCTTCTCGTCGTCAATCACATCCAGTACGGCATGCGCGGCGGCAACGGCCAGCGGATTCCCGGCGTAGGTGCCGCCGAGCCCTCCAGGCGCTGGCGCATCCATAATGTCGGCGCGTCCGGCAACCGCCGACAGCGGCATCCCGCCAGCCAGGCTTTTCGCCATCGTGATGAGATCGGGTTGCACGCTGTAATGCTCCATCGCAAACAGTTTGCCTGTACGGGCGAAACCGGTCTGCACCTCATCGGCAATCAGGAGAATACCGTGGGTATCGCACAGTGCGCGCAGCGCGTGCATAAATTCACCGGGCGCGACGTTAAAGCCCCCTTCACCCTGTACCGGCTCAAGGATGATTGCCGCCACCTGATCGGGCGCGATATCCGCTTTGAAAATTCGCTCCAGGCTTTGCAGCGCGTCTGCCGTGCTGACCCCGTGCACCGCATTAGGATACTGGGCGTGATACACCGACCCGGGGAACGGTCCAAAGCCAATTTTGTAGGGAGCGACCTTTCCGGTCAGCGCCATGGTCATAAAGGTCCGCCCATGGAAGGCGCCGCCAAAGGTAATCAGCCCGGGCCGTTTGGTGTAGGCTCGGGCAATCTTTACCGCGTTCTCTACCGCTTCCGCCCCGGTAGAGAAAAAGGCGGTTTTTACCGGACCGTTGATGGGGACACGTTCGTTGATGCGTTCCGCAAGCCGGACGTAGCTTTCATAAGGAACGATTTGATAAGCCGTATGGGTGAATGACTGAAGCTGCTTCTCAATGGCAGCGATAATTTTTGGGTGTCGATGGCCGGTGTTAAGCACCGCAATACCGGCGGCAAAATCAATCACCTCATTGCCTTCCACGTCCCACAGCGTAGCGTTTTCTGCTCTGTCGGCATAAAAATCGCACATCACGCCGATACCGCGCGGCGTCGCCTGTAAACGCCGTTCATTCAGTTCGTTATTTTTCATTTTCATCCCCTAAGATGCGCACAACCCATCGGTAAGTGTTTGCCAGGGGGAGAAAATTCGCCAGAGCAGGCGTTAAAAAAACAAAAACCCCGGACATTTATCCAGGGTTTTTTCGGGGACTTCGCGGGAATTACGCTTCGATAGCGGCGCGAAGTTTTTTCATGGCGTTCTTTTCAAGCTGGCGCACACGTTCTGCGGAAACGCCGTAGCGATCGGCCAGTTCCTGCAAAGTAGACTTGTTGTCTTCATCCAGCCAACGCGCACGAATGATGTCCTGGCTACGTTCGTCCAACCCCTGCATGGCGTCAGTCAGACGGTTTGCCGCCTGCTCTTCCCAGTTGTCGTCTTCAATGCCGTCGGCAAAGTTAGACGATTTGTCCTGCAGATAGAGCACCGGCGCCATCGGCTGGCTGTCGGACTCATCGTCCGAGGACATATCAAACGTCATGTCCTGCGCCGCCATACGGGATTCCATTTCGCGAACGTCTTTGCTGGAGACACCCAGCTCGCGCGCCACCATTTCGACTTCATCCTGATTAAACCAGCCCAGACGCTGCTTGGTTTTACGCAGGTTGAAGAACAGCTTACGCTGCGCTTTGGTGGTCGCCACTTTGACGATACGCCAGTTACGCAGAACATATTCGTGGATCTCAGCTTTGATCCAGTGCACGGCGAAGGAGACCAGGCGCACACCCACTTCCGGGTTGAAACGGCGCACGGCTTTCATCAGGCCGATGTTACCTTCCTGAATCAGATCCGCCTGCGGCAGGCCATAGCCCGCATAGTTACGAGCAACATGAACAACAAAGCGCAGGTGAGACAGAATCAGCGTCTTCGCTGCCTCCAGATCGCCCTGGTAATGCAGCTTTTCAGCAAGTGCCCGCTCCTCGTCAGCCGACAACATCGGCCACGCGTTTGCAGCCCGGATGTAAGACTCCAGGTTACCAACAGGGGCTAAAGCTAAATTTTGCATTTCTTTGGTCATTCAAATCCTCTCAATCTTTATCTTCCGGCGTTACAACAACAATCATGCCAGAGCTTATGAGCAACGAGAATATCATTCACATTTTTATCAGACAGTGATTCTATCCACAAGTTCAATGCAACGCTGTGAATAAACTACGCACAAAATGTGACACCGTTTTGAAAAATACGGGGGCAGGGACAGGAGATTTTTTTGAAGCTCTTTCCCTGCGAACGGGAATTCATTGCAGGGAAAGATTATATCACGGTTTTTTTAGTCGGGAGTAAAGTGACGTAAATGTTGTACCGTGGCAAGCCAGGCCGCCACCCAGCCAATCATTGAGCACACCAGCAACAACAGCAGACACTCGTCGAACGATAATCCGTTGATATCAAATTTCGTTCCGAAAACCTGCGCCACTTCGGTCACGGCAGACGACAGTCGCATCACCAAAATTTCTGACAAAATCAGAGAAAGAAATGCGCCAGAGAAGCCCAGCAGTGCACCGCCATACAGGAACGGACGCAGAATAAAACCGTCTGTCGCGCCGATCAATTTCTGTACGTTAATGGTGTCGCGACGGGCAAAGATGCTCAGGCGCACGCTGTTGCCGATGACGAGGAAGACCGCCGCCACCATCAGTACGCCGATCATCGCCGATACCCGGCCAACCAGACCAGTCAGCGCTGCGAGACGGGCAAACCAGCTATCATCCATGCGCACTTCGTCGATACCGTTAATTTGCGAAATCCGATCGCGCAGCGTATTCAACGAGTCCGTTCCCTGGAAGTCGAGTTTCGGCACCACTACCGCCACGGCCGGCAGCGGGTTCTCTTCCAGCATGTCCAGCGCGCCGCCAAATCCGGACCAGTTACGGAACTCGCCCAGTGCGTCATCTCGCGACAGGTAATTCACTTTTTCCACGCCCTGCTCGCCCTGTAACTGCGCCACCACTCCTGCCGCTGCGTCATCATCCAGCGTTTTTTGCAGATATACGGTGATCTGCGGAGAAGGGTAATATTGCGTCGCCGCATGGTTCACGTTTTTGTAAACCATGTAGCACACGCTTGGCAGGGTCAGGGAGATCGCGATAACCATCACCGTCAGAAACGTCGCCAGTGGTTTGCTTTTCAGATCCTGTAACGCCCCCTGGAACGCGTAGCGAACCTGTTCGTTAAAGACGTTGGTTTTACGCGAATTGGGTTTTGGCGCAGACTTCGCACGCTTTGGCGCATTGCGGCCACCGTCTGGGGACGCGCCGCCAGATTTACGGAAGCGGTCCAGTCGACCACCGAATTGCCTGATTTGATTAATCGCGTCGCGCTTATTCACGGGCCTCGCCTCCATGCAAATGTCCATCGCTCAGGGTCAGCATCCGATACGAACGGCGGGAAATGAGCCCAATGTCGTGCGTTGCCATCAGTACCGTCACCCCGACGCGGTTAAACTCTTCGAACAGACGTAAGATCCCTTCCGACAGCGCGTCATCCAGGTTCCCGGTCGGTTCATCCGCCAGTAATACTGCCGGTTTGTTCACCACTGCCCGGGCGATGCCCACACGTTGCTGCTCACCGCCGGAAAGTTGAATCGGGAAGTTCTTCGCTTTGTCCAACAGGCCAACTTTATCCAGTGCCGCCGAGACGCGACGACGAATGTCGTCTCCGCTGGCGCCCGCAATAATCAACGGGATCGCCACGTTGTCGAAGACCGTACGATCCATCAACAGGTGGTGATCCTGGAAAATCATCCCGATCTGACGGCGCAGAAACGGCACTTCACGGTTTTTCAAACGCGTGATGTCATGCCCGCTGAAATAGATTTTCCCGGCGCTTGGCCGCTCAATCCCACAGATCAGCTTCAGCAGGGTACTTTTCCCCGCACCTGAGTGACCGGTCAGGAACGCCATCTCGCCAGGCTGCATGTGGAATGTGACCCCTTGCAGCGCTTGTCTCCCACCGAGATAGGCCTTGCTGACATGTTCAAAGCGAATCATTGTTAATCCTCTCGGGCAAAAAGTGCCTCTATAAAATCGCCCGCTTTAAACGGACGTAAATCCTCGATACGTTCGCCCACACCAATATAGCGGATAGGAATGCCAAACTGATCGGCAACCGAGAAGATAACTCCCCCTTTCGCCGTTCCGTCCAGCTTGGTCAGAGTGATACCGGTCAAACCCACCGCTTCGTGGAACAGTTTGGCCTGGCTTATCGCATTCTGCCCGGTGCTGGCATCGATAGTCAGCATAACTTCATGCGGCGCGTCTTCATCCAGTTTCTTCATGACGCGAACGATTTTCTTCAATTCTTCCATCAGGTGCGCTTTGTTCTGCAAGCGACCTGCCGTATCGGCGATCAACACGTCAACGTTACGCGCCTTCGCTGCCTGAATCGCATCAAAGATCACGGAAGCGGAATCTGCGCCAGTGTGCTGAGCAATCACCGGAATGTTGTTACGTTGCCCCCAAACCTGCAACTGCTCCACCGCCGCGGCACGGAAGGTGTCCCCTGCCGCCAGCATCACGGATTTGCCCTGCTGTTCAAATTGACGCGCCAGCTTACCGATGGTGGTGGTTTTACCCACGCCATTCACGCCAACCATTAAAATAACAAACGGGGTTTTGCCTTCCACATTCAACGGTTCTTCGACTTTCGCCAGAATCTCGCCCATTTCATCCTTGAGCAACCCGTAGAGCGCTTCGGCATCGCGCAGTTGCTTACGGCTCGCGCCGTCGGTCAGATTAGCAATAATCTTGCGGGTGGTTTCCACCCCGACATCGGCGATCAGCAACTGCTCTTCCAGCTCTTCGAAGAGATCATCGTCGATTTTCTTTCCACGGAACAGACTGATAAATCCGGAACCGAGGTTTTCTTTGGTTTTCAGCAGACTGCGTTTCAGGCGCGCAAAGAAACCTTCTTTGGTCGGTTTTTCCTGTTCCTGAGCGCTCTCTTCAACCGGCGTCTCTTCTTGTACCTCTGCGGCGTCAACAACCGGCTCTTCTGTCTCTTCGACTTCTTCTGCCGCTTCTTCTTCCGCGTCGGCGGCCAGCGCCTGCGCTTCCAGCTCTTCGTCGGTTAATTCGGGTTCGTTTTCCGCTGCTTCCTCGACCGCCTCAATGATTTCGACGGTTTCCGCTTCCGCCTGCCACTCTTGCGGTGAAATCTCTTCGGCTTTCACCTCTTCCGGCAACGGCAGCACTTCATGTTCGATAACATCGGCGACAGCAACGGCCGGGGCGGGTGTTTCAACAACCGGTTCTTCGACGATCGCAGCGGGCGTTTCTACGACCTCTGGCTGTGGTTCAACGTCGGATTCGACCGGCGCGGCGTCAACAATGGCTGGCTCCGGCTGCGATTTTTCACTTTCGGCAACTTGCTCAGTGACCTCTACCACTTCAGCGGCAAAAGCTTCCGATTCAGCGTCTTTGTGCGGTTCCGGGGCGTGCTGCTGCTCTTCAGTCGCAACAACCTCATCAGTAACCTGTTGTTGTTCTTCGCTTTTTAGTTCTGTCTCGTTTTCCGGTGCCTGCTCTTTTTGACCAAAGCCCAGCCAGGAAAAAAAGCCACGTTTTTTCTCTTTCGCCATTTGCGACCATACTCCCCGCTGTTGCTTCATGGCACAGCGTCAACGCTATGTACATAGCAGCTATAAAAATGATGAAATAGTCTATCACTTAACTTAATTCACATCACCGCCTGGTATTACGTATCAGCCGCGGATTGGACCATTATTGACATGAAAAAACCGAATCACTCAGGCAGCGGTCAAATCCGGATTATTGGCGGACAATGGCGAGGTCGTAAACTCCCGGTTCCGGACAGCCCGGGTCTGCGCCCGACGACGGACCGGGTCCGCGAAACGCTGTTCAACTGGCTGGCGCCCGTCATGGTCGACGCCCACTGTCTGGACTGTTTTGCAGGCAGCGGCGCACTGGGGCTGGAGGCGCTGTCCCGCTACGCGGCAGGCGCGACGCTACTGGAGATGGATCGCGCGGTTTCCCAACAGTTGCAAAAAAATCTGGCGACGCTGAAAGCCAGCAATGCCCGGGTCATCAACGCCAACACCCTGGCGCACCTTGCCCAAACCGGAACACCGCACAACGTGGTCTTCGTCGATCCCCCCTTTCGTAAAGGACTGCTGGAAGAGACGCTAACGTTACTGGAAATGCACGGTTGGCTGGCTGATGAAGCCTATATTTATATCGAAAGCGAAGTCGAAAACGGTCTGCCGCCCGTCCCGGAAAACTGGTCGCTGTATCGCGAAAAAGTGGCCGGGCAAGTCGCATACCGTTTATATCAAAGAGAAAAATAAGGAGAACGTAATGTTGATTAATCTGGGACGGTTGTTGATGCTCTGCGTCTGGGCATTTTTGTTGCTTAACGTAGTACAACCTTTCCCACGGCCACTCAATATCTTCGTGAACGTCGCGCTGATCTTTATGGCGTTGATGCACGGTATGCAGCTCGCGTTGCTGAAAAGCACCTTGCCAAAAGAGGGGCCGCAAATGACTACCGGTGAAAAAATCCGCATTTTCCTGTTCGGTGTGTTTG
The DNA here is from genome assembly GCF_016811995.1 of Citrobacter sp. R56. Lineage (GTDB taxonomy): Bacteria > Pseudomonadota > Gammaproteobacteria > Enterobacterales > Enterobacteriaceae > Citrobacter_D > Citrobacter_D enshiensis. Next base: position 242,959 of record NZ_CP069159.1, on the reverse strand, counting down.
AACTGCTGGTCTGGCAGAAGAAACTGAAGTCACAGATGAAGAAGTGATTTTTTTGCCCGGTGGCGCCACAGTTACCGGGCCTCTGTCTGACCCACAAAATCGACAAAGCGCGTTCCTTTGTAACTCAGCGTGCCTTTGTCTCCCACGGTCAGCGCATGATATTGCTGCGCATCCAGACGGAAGGTGTGTTCCAGACCGCCACTCTGCGGTTTAAAGCTCACTTCATAACGCATACTCGTGCCCGCCGGGGTGACCTGCTGCTGGCGCGAGCGTCGGTCATCGATCGGTTTTTCGCGTTTATTACTGACCACCACCGCCTTTTGCAGTAACGGCGCGCTCTCGTTATCCGCTTTTTCACGCCGCTGTTGAACAAAGCGAAACGACGCAGCAACGACAATCAACCCAATGATAACAATGAAAAAAAGAGGTGGCTTACTCATGTTCTTAACCCATCAGAAAATACGGAAATAAGCATACCTTGCCTGTTATGGTGTTGTCATCCGCCTGTACCCGCCTCTACACTGGACACTATGGCCGTGAGCATATCGCTTGCGAAAAAATAACGAATTCAAGGAACTAAGATGCTTTGGTCGTTTATCGCTGTCTGTCTTTCCGCATGGTTATTTGTGGATGCTTCTTATCGTGGGCCTGCGTGGCAACGTTGGGTCTTTAAACCCGTCACTCTATTACTCCTGCTGTTACTGGCCTGGCAAGCGCCGATGTTCAGTGCCGTCAGCTACCTGGTCCTCGCGGGGTTGTGCGCCACACTGGTGGGCGACGCGCTGACACTGCTGCCTCGCCAGCGTCTGTTGTATGCCATTGGCGCGTTCTTCCTGTCGCACCTGCTGTACACCATCTACTTCGCCAGCCAGATGACACTCTCTTTCTTCTGGCCGCTGCCGCTGGTACTGCTGGTGCTGGGCGCGCTGCTGATCGCAGTCATCTGGACGCGTCTGGAAGAGTTACGCTTACCGGTGTGTACGTTTATCGCGATGACGCTGGTGATGGTCTGGCTGGCCGGTGAACTGTGGTTCTTCCGCCCCACCGCTCCGGCATTTTCTGCGTTTATGGGGGCGGCGTTGTTGTTCATTGGCAATATTGTCTGGCTGGGGAGTCACTATCGCTATCGCTTCCGTGCGGATAACGCGATTGCCGCCGCCTGCTACTTCGCGGGGCACTTCCTGATTGTTCGCTCACTTTATCTCTAATAACGCTTGACTCTGGAGTCGACTCCAGAGTGTATCCTTCGGTTAATGAGAAAATTATCATCGACCGGAGGATGCCATGTCGACACCCGAAACTGATGGCAAAAAGGCACCACAATTTTCATCCTTTACCCTTGCTCCCGCGCCACAGAAGTCAGATGACTGCTGCTGTGAAGGGACGTGTAGCACCCCTGCCCCCCTTGTTTCCGACGCTATTGAAGGCACCCGTTATACCTGGAAAGTCGCGGGTATGGATTGCGCCGCCTGCGCGCGAAAAGTTGAGAATGCGGTACGCCAGGTGAGCGGCGTCAATCAGGTTCAGGTTCTCTTCGCGACGGAAAAACTGGTGGTAGACGCAGGCCCCGATCTGCGTCAGCAAATTGAAAGCGCCGTCCAAAACGCGGGCTACACCCTGCGCGACGAACAGGCACCGGAAGACGCCGCTGAGTCCCGGTTTAAAGAAAACCTGCCATTGATTACGCTTACCATCATGATGGCTATCAGCTGGGGGCTGGAGCAGTTCAACCATCCTTTTGGTCAGTTCGCGTTTATCGCCACCACGCTGGTCGGTCTCTACCCGATTGCCCGCCAGGCGCTGCGCCTGATGAAAACCGGCAGCTACTTCGCCATTGAAACGCTGATGAGCGTCGCCGCCATTGGCGCGCTGTTTATTGGCGCAACCGCAGAGGCGGCAATGGTGCTGCTGCTGTTCCTGATTGGCGAACGCCTGGAGGGTTGGGCTGCCAGCCGCGCTCGTAAAGGGGTTAGCGCGCTGATGGCGCTCAAGCCAGAAACCGCCACGCGCATCCGTAACGGACAGCGTGAAGAGGTGGCGATCGCTACCCTGCAACCGGGGGATACGATTGAAGTTGCCGCCGGTGGTCGCTTGCCCGCCGACGGTAAACTGGTTTCCGGTTTTGCCAGTTTTGATGAGAGCGCGCTGACAGGTGAATCCATCCCGGTTGAACGGGCAACAGGCGAAAAAGTGCCCGCGGGCGCTACCAGCGTTGACCGTCTTGTTACGCTCGAAGTGCTTTCTGAACCTGGCGCCAGTGCGATTGACCGCATTCTGAAGCTGATTGAAGAGGCCGAAGAACGCCGCGCGCCGATCGAACGATTTATCGATCGCTTCAGCCGAATTTATACCCCGGCGATCATGGCCATCGCGCTGCTGGTCACCCTCGTCCCGCCGTTGCTGTTCGCTGCTTCGTGGCAGGAGTGGATTTATAAGGGTCTGACGCTGTTACTGATTGGCTGCCCGTGCGCGCTGGTTATCTCAACACCCGCCGCCATTACCTCCGGACTGGCCGCCGCGGCGCGCCGTGGCGCGCTGATCAAAGGGGGGGCAGCGCTGGAACAACTGGGCAGAGTCACCCATGTCGCCTTTGATAAAACCGGTACGCTGACCGTCGGGAAACCCCGTGTTACGGCTATCCATCCGGCTGCAGCAATGAGCGAATCTGACCTGCTGGCGCTGGCAGCGGCGGTGGAACAAGGGGCGACGCACCCGCTGGCACAGGCCATCGTCGCTGAAGCCCAAACGCGCAAGCTGAGTATTCCCGCCGCGCAGTCTCAACGAGCACTGGTCGGCTCCGGCATTGAAGCGCTGGTCAACGGCGAGCGCGTACTGATTTGTGCGGCGGGTAAACAACCTGCCGACGCCTTCTCCGGGCAGATCGGCGAGCTGGAAAACGCCGGACAAACGGTGGTGCTGGTGCTGCGTAACGAGACGGTACTTGGCGTGATTGCGCTACAGGATACGTTGCGTGAGGATGCCCACACCGCCGTTAGCGAGCTCAAAACGTTAGGGGTGAATGGCGTGATCCTGACCGGCGATAACCCGCGTGCCGCGGCAGCCATCGCCAGTGAACTTGGGCTGGAATTTAAAGCCGGACTGCTGCCGGAAGACAAGGTCAAGGCCGTATCTGCCCTTAACCAGCAGTCGCCGCTGGCGATGGTTGGCGACGGTATTAACGACGCCCCCGCCATGAAAGCGGCCACGATTGGCATCGCAATGGGAAGCGGTACGGACGTCGCGCTGGAAACCGCCGATGCCGCCCTGACCCATAACCGCCTGCGCGGCCTGGTGCAGATGATTCAACTGGCGCGCGCGACCCACGCCAATATTCGGCAGAACATCGCCATTGCGCTGGGATTAAAAGGGATTTTCCTCGTCACGACGCTGCTGGGGATAACTGGCCTTTGGCTGGCGGTGCTGGCTGATACGGGGGCGACGGTGCTGGTGACTGCGAACGCGCTGCGGTTGTTGCGAAAAGGCTAATGTGTTTGTGCCGGATGGCGGCGTTGCCTTATCCGGCCTACGGGCTGCACGTGGAGTATTATTCTTTGTAGGCCGGATAAGCGTAAGCGCCATCCGGCACCGCTTACTGTCCTTTACGGATCAAATAGCGATACGGCAGTGATTCCGTCTCTTTCGCTAACAGTTCATGTTCCATAAAGGTACAAAAACCAGGAATATCGCGGGTCGTCGCCGGATCGTCGGCGACAATCAACAGCGTTTCACCTGTCTGCATGTTGCGCACAGTTTTACGCACCATCATGACGGGTTCCGGGCAGCGCAGTCCCTGAGCATCAAGCGTATGGTCGGGGGTAGAAAGCAGATCGGTCATTATCGTCTCATTTACGCAAAAAACGGCCGTAGTTTACGCCCAGTTTGCGAGTAAGCCAATCAGGTTAACGATTGCGTGAAAAACAACCATTGCATTGCGTAGTTAAAGCAGTATCATGCGGCGGCTTGAAAATGTTAAGACGCGTTATTGGCGCAGCCCTTTGATTGGGGCCAGTAAAATAGCGTGTCGCACGAAATGGGTTCCCTCACCCCAATTTAATTAAAAAGGTACAATATGACGCAGTTCTCTCAAACGCAGCGCGTAAACGCGTTGTTCTGGCTATCGCTATTCCATTTGCTGGTGATCACCTCCAGTAACTATCTGGTGCAGCTCCCGATTTCCATTTTTGGTTTCCACACCACGTGGGGCGCGTTCAGCTTTCCTTTTATTTTTCTCGCCACCGATCTGACCGTGCGTATTTTTGGCGCGCCGCTGGCACGCCGAATCATCTTTGCCGTAATGATCCCGGCGCTGCTGATCTCCTATGTCATCTCGTCGTTGTTCTATATGGGCTCCTGGCAGGGATTTGGCGCGCTGTTGCACTTCAACCTGTTTGTCGCCCGTATTGCCGCCGCCAGTTTTATGGCTTACGCGCTGGGGCAGATTCTGGATGTGCATGTCTTTAATCGCCTGCGTCAGAATCGTCGCTGGTGGCTGGCGCCGACAGCATCGACGCTGTTTGGTAACGTCAGTGATACGCTCGCCTTCTTCTTTATCGCTTTCTGGCGTAGCCCGGACGCGTTTATGGCCGAGCACTGGATGGAAATCGCCCTCGTCGACTACGCATTCAAGGTGCTGATCAGCCTTGTTTTCTTCCTGCCGATGTATGGCGTATTGCTGAATATGTTGCTGAAAAGGCTGGCAGATAAATCTGAAATCTCGGCATTGCAGACGAGTTAAAGGTTCATTTTCCGAGTTGTGATAAGATGGGTGAATGAGCCGTTATGGCCGTTTATCGAAAGGAAGAAGTCAATGCGCAATCTGGTTAAATATGTCGGTATTGGCCTGCTGGTTATGGGGCTTGCGGCCTGTGATAACAGCGATACGAAAGCTCCGGCAGAGGGTGCCACAGCGGAAAGTAACGCAACCGGACAACCTGTCAGCCTGATGGATGGCAAACTCAGCTTCTCACTGCCGGCAGAGATGACCGATCAGAGCGGCAAGCTGGGAACTCAGGCCAACAATATGCACGTCTATTCTGACGCCACCGGCCAGAAAGCCGTGATTGTGATTGTGGGCGACGACACCAAAGAAGAGCTGGCCGTACTGGCGAAACGTCTGGAAGAGCAACAGCGTAGCCGCGACCCGCAATTGCAGGTCGTGACCAACAAATCTATCGAGCTGAAGGGCCACACGTTCCAGCAGTTAGACAGCATTATCTCGGCGAAAGGCCAGACCGCTTACTCCTCCGTCGTACTGGGTAAAGTGGGCGACCAACTGCTGACCATGCAGATCACACTGCCTGCCGACGATCAGCAAAAAGCGCAAACTGCCGCTGAAAACATCATTAACACGCTGGTCATTCAGTAACGGTTAAGACGATGATACGGCCTCCTGCATTGTTGCCGGGGGCCGTTTTTTTAACCGCCAGGTCAACAAAAACGCAACCGCCACCAGTCCTGCCGCCGCTAGATAGATAACCGGCACACCCGCCCATGTCATAACCAGCCCGGCCAGCGGCCCGGTGACGCCCAACGATAAATCCATAAACACGGTATAGGTTGCCAACGCTGCGCCCTGGTTTTGCTGCGGCACCGCTTTCACCGCCACCACGCCCAGCGCCGGGAAGACCAGCGAGAACCCGGCCCCTGCCAGCAATACGCCGATTTTCGCCATCCACGGCAGTACCGCCACCCCCACCAGCAGCAGCCCGACGACTTCCACCGCAAAGCAGATCATCGCCACATTTAAACCGCCGATCCGATTGATGCCATTGGGAAACAACAGACGCGTGCCGACAAACGCACAGCTAAACAGTGTGAGGGCGAACGCCGCGCCGTCCCAGCCTTTGGCGTCATAAAACAGTGTGATGAAGGTGGCGATCACGCCAAATCCGGCAGACGCCAGCGACAGGGCCAGGCCGTACAGCCAGACCCGTCCGAGAACAGCGCGAAACGGCAAAGGTTTGCCTTTACTGGCTTTCACGGCGGGACGTGGAAGCGCAAACAACACCGCCAGCAAAGCGACGCCCATAATCGTCATCGCCAGCCCTTGCAAACCACCCCAGGCGTAGAACAGCACACCGAGCGGCGCCCCCATCGCCATTGCCCCATAGGTGACAATCCCGTTCCACGAAATCACCCGCCCAATGTGCAACGATCCCACTACCCCTACGCCCCACAGCGTGGAGCCAGTGCCCGCAAAGCTTTGGCCGATGCCTAAGATCAGCCGTCCCAGACACAACAGCAGTAAGCTCGCTATCGGCCAACCGCTGGTGACACCTGCCAAAAAATAACTCAGGCCACTTAAAAAACAGCCGCACAGACCGAATACCACGATTTTTTTCGGTCCCAGGAGATCGGCGAATCGTCCGGCATGGGGCCGACTCAGGAGGGTCGCAAAGTATTGCAGACTGATGACCAGCCCCGCCCAGAAGGCGCTAAATCCCATCACATCATGAACATAGCCAGGCAGTACCGCGAGCGGCAGGCCGATGGTCAGATAGCTGGCGAAGTTAAACATGACAACCGAGACGATGCGTAGATTAAGACGTAATCCATTGAGCGCCGGTTCAGCGACGGGTTCTGACATGGGATCCACCACGTTCTTACAACAGTGTTTCATTTCTATCATGCCCGGCCACGAAAATCAGCAGCAAGATTCAGATTAGCAGTAGCAAGCCAGCCGCTACACTTAGCAAACGGAACACAAGAAGGACGTAGACATGACGACCCCTCAGCCTGACAAAACGGGTTTGCACATCCTGCTAAAACTGGCAGCGTTAGTGGTCATTCTGGCCGGGATTCATGCCGCAGCAGATATCATTGTGCAACTCTTACTGGCGCTCTTTTTCGCCATTGTTCTGAACCCACTGGTCACCTGGTTCATCCGTCGGGGTTTGCATCGTCCACTGGCGATTACGCTGGTGGTCGTGGTGATGCTCATCGTTCTCACCGCAGTGATCGGCGTGCTGGCCTCCTCGGTGAATGAGTTCATTGCTATGCTGCCGAAATACAACAAAGAGCTGACGCGCAAACTCCTGCATCTGCAAGAGATGGTGCCGTTTCTCAATCTCCATTTGTCGCCGGAGCGTATGCTGCAACGCATTGATTCTGACAAGCTGATGACCTTCACCACGGCGTTGATGACCGGGCTGTCAGGGGCGATGGCCAGTGTTGTGCTGCTGGTGATGACCGTCGTGTTCATGCTGTTTGAAGTCCGCCACGTCCCCTACAAACTGCGTTTTGCGCTGAACAATCCGCAGATCCACATTGCCGGTCTGCATCGGGCGTTAAAAGGCGTCTCACACTATCTGGCGCTGAAAACGCTGCTGAGTTTATGGACCGGCGCCATTATCTGGCTGGGACTTGCGCTGATGGGGATTCAGTTTGCACTCATGTGGGGCGTGCTGGCCTTCCTGCTGAACTATGTCCCCAATATTGGTTCCGTTATTTCTGCGGTGCCGCCGATGATCCAGGCGCTGTTATTTAACGGGTTTTATGAATGTATCCTGGTGGGGGCGCTCTTTTTAGTGGTCCATATGGTTATTGGTAATATCCTGGAGCCACGCATCATGGGGCATCGTCTGGGAATGTCCACTCTCGTGGTATTCCTCTCATTACTGGTATGGGGATGGTTATTAGGTCCGGTAGGTATGTTACTTTCTGTTCCCTTAACCAGCGTGTGCAAAATTTGGATGGAAACCACCAAAGGCGGCAGCAAACTGGCGATATTACTGGGGCCTGGACGGCCCAAGAGTCGATTACCGGGATAAGATGACAAATGATACACTGTATAAATTCCATTATTATTAAACGTTGGTCCTGATATGTACCGGATCGTTCTGGGAAAAGTGTCGACACTGAGCCAAGGCGCACTGCCGTCTTCGCTGTACGCTCAAGCCCCACAAGGCAGGCGCCGTGCCCGCTGGCTGGCGGGTCGTGTGCTGCTTTCCCACGCGCTTTCACCCTTGCCCGAGATTGTTTACGGCGAACAGGGTAAACCGGCGTTTTCAGCCCAAACCCCGCTGTGGTTCAACCTGAGCCACAGCGGTGATGACATCGCCCTGCTGCTGAGCGACGAAGGCGAAGTGGGCTGCGACATCGAAATCATCCGTCCACGCCATAACTGGCAGGCGCTGGCCAATGCGGTATTCAGCCTCGGGGAACATGCCGAAATGGAAGCTGAGCATCCGGACCAGCGACTGGCCGCGTTCTGGCGCATCTGGACACGCAAAGAAGCGATGGTGAAACAGCGCGGCGGCACCGCCTGGCAAATTGTCAGCGTCGACAGCACACTCGCTTCTGCCTTGTCGGTCAGTCACTGCCAGCTTGACGCACTAAGCCTGGCCGTATGCACCCCTACACCGTTTCAGGTAACCGCCGCATCAGTACAGAGACTGGACGCGGTTGCCTGATACAACCGCTGAGAAACACGGGCATCCCGCGCCCGTTTCTCCCTATTTACTCTACGATTTTTGTGTACTTTTCCCTTCTGCTTGCCCATCTATTGATCCAGAACACGTCAAAAGTATGATGAATCCCTAGAATCGTCATACCCAATTAGTCGTACTTCTATTCATCATCCGGGGCCACCATTTTGACCAGATTACGCCGCACTATATTTGCGCTGCTGGCCTGTGCGTCATTCCTCGCACATGCCGCCGCACCTGACGAGATAACCACCGCATGGCCGGTAAATGTGGGGCCACTCAACCCACACCTTTACACGCCTAATCAAATGTTCGCCCAGAGCATGGTGTATGAACCGTTGGTGAAATATCAGGCAGACGGTTCCGTGAAACCGTGGCTGGCAAAAAGCTGGACCCACTCAGCAGACGGCAAAACCTGGGTGTTTACCCTGCGCGATGACGTCACATTCTCTAATGGCGAAGTCTTTGATGCGCACGCTGCGGCGGAGAATTTTCGCACGGTGTTAGATAACCGCCAACGCCACAGCTGGCTGGAGTTGACCAATCAGATAACCGACGTCAAAGCGTTGAGCAAAACCGAGCTGCAAATCACGCTGAAAAGCGCGTACTACCCCTTCTTGCAGGAGCTCGCCCTGCCGCGTCCATTCCGCTTTATCGCCCCATCGCAATTTAAAAACAACGAAACGATGAACGGTATTAAAGCGCCCATCGGCACCGGTCCGTGGATACTGAAAGAATCGAAGCTCAATCAATACGACGTGCTGGTACGTAACGACCATTACTGGGGAGAAAAACCCCAGATTCGCCAGATCACCGTCAAGGTGATCCCGGACCCGACCACCCGCGCCGTGGCCTTTGAAACCGGTGATATCGATCTGCTTTACGGTAACGAAGGATTGCTGCCCCTCGACACGTTCGCCCGGTTTAGCCAGACACCGGCTTACCACACCCAGCTTTCACAACCGATTGAAACCGTGATGCTGGCGCTCAACTCTGCTAAAGCCCCCACCAACGAGCTGGCAGTTCGCGAAGCGCTGAATCATGCCGTGAACAAAAAATCCCTCATCGACAATGCGCTGTACGGCACACAACAGGTGGCAAATACGCTGTTTTCGCCCTCTGTGCCTTACGCCGACATTGGTCTGAAACCACGCGAATATGACCCGCTGCAGGCCAAATCCCTGCTGGAAAAAGCCGGTTGGGTTCTGCCCGCAGGGAAAGAGATCCGCGAGAAAAACGGCCAGCCGCTGCGCATTGAACTGTCGTTTATCGGCACCGATGCGCTGAGCAAATCGATGGCCGAAATCATTCAGGCTGATATGCGTCAGGTTGGCGTCGATGTTCTACTTATCGGTGAAGAAGAGAGCAGTATTTACGCCCGCCAGCGCGACGGGCGCTTCGGCATGGTTTTCAACCGCACCTGGGGCGCGCCGTACGATCCGCATGCCTTTATGAGTTCAATGCGCGTTCCCTCACATGCTGATTTTCAGGCACAGCAAGGACTGGCAGACAAACCGCTGATCGATAAAGAGATTGGCGAGGTGCTTTCCACCACCGACGAGAACAAGCGCCAGGCGTTGTACCGCGACATTCTGACCCGCCTGCACAACGACGCGGTCTATCTCCCGATCAGCTACATCTCCATGATGGTGGTCGCGAAACCGGCACTGGGAACCATCCCTTATGCCCCTATCGCTACTGAAATCCCATTTGAACAGATAAGCGCGGTGAAACCCTGATGTTACGTTATGTTTTGCGGCGTATTCTGCTGCTGATCCCGATGGTTTTCGCCGCCTCGGTGATTATCTTTTTGATGCTGCGCCTGGGTACTGGCGACCCGGCACTCGACTATTTGCGTCTCTCTAACCTGCCGCCGACGCCGGAAATGGTCGCCTCTACGCGGGTCATGCTGGGACTGGATCAGCCGCTGGCCATCCAGTACGGAACCTGGCTGTGGAAAGCGCTGCATCTGGATTTCGGCATCTCGTTCGCCACTCAGCGTCCGGTGCTGGATGACGTACTCAACTTCCTGCCCGCCACACTGCAACTGGCGGGCGCGGCGTTGGTGTTGATCCTGCTCACCTCCGTACCGCTCGGCATCTGGGCGGCGCGTCACCGCGACCGTCTGCCAGATTTTGCCGTGCGTTTCATCGCCTTTCTCGGCGTATCGATGCCTAACTTCTGGCTCGCCTTTTTGCTGGTGATGTTCTTCTCCGTCTATTTGCAATGGCTACCCGCGATGGGTTACGGCGGCTGGCAGCACATCGTTTTGCCTGCCGTGTCGATAGCCTTTATGTCACTGGCGATCAACGCCCGCTTGCTACGCGCCAGCATGCTCGAGGTCGCCGGACAACGGCACGTCACCTGGGCGCGTCTGCGTGGCCTGAATGAGAAGCAAACGGAACGTCATCATATTCTGCGTAATGCGTCACTGCCGATGATTACGGCGGTGGGCATGCACATTGGCGAGCTGATTGGCGGCACCATGATTATCGAAAACATCTTTGCCTGGCCTGGCGTCGGGCGCTATGCGGTTTCGGCGATTTTTAACCGGGACTACCCCGTTATTCAGTGCTTTACGCTGATGATGGTGGTGGTTTTTGTCGTCTGTAATCTGATTGTGGATTTACTGAACGCTGCGCTGGACCCGCGCATTCGCCGCCATGAAGGAGCGCATTCGTGAACTTTTTCCTCTCTTCGCGCTGGTCGGTGCGCCTGGCAATGGTCATTATCGCCCTGCTGGCGATGATTGCGCTCACCAGCCAGTGGTGGCTGCCGTACGATCCGCAGGCCATTAATTTATCGTCGCGTCTGCTCTCCCCGGATAGCCAGCACTGGCTGGGCACCGACCATCTGGGTCGTGATATTTTTTCTCGTCTGCTGGCGGCAACGCGGGTCTCGCTGGGTTCGGTGATGGCTTGTCTGCTGTTAGTACTGGCGCTGGGGCTTGCCGTCGGCGGTAGCGCCGGGTTGATCGGCGGTCGTGTTGATCAAATCACCATGCGCATCGCGGATATGTTTATGACCTTCCCTACCTCGATCCTCTCCTTTTTTATGGTGGGCGTGTTGGGGACGGGACTGACCAACGTCATCATTGCCATCGCGCTCTCACACTGGGCATGGTACGCCCGCATGGTGCGTAGTCTGGTCATCTCTCTGCGCCAGCGCGAATTTGTGCTCGCATCGCGCCTTTCCGGTGCGGGTCATGTACGGGTGTTTGTCGACCATCTGGCCGGGGCGGTGATCCCCTCTTTGCTGGTGCTGGCGACGCTGGATATTGGCCACATGATGCTGCACGTTGCCGGGATGTCATTCCTCGGCCTCGGCGTCACCGCGCCCACCCCGGAATGGGGCGTGATGATTAACGATGCCCGCCAGTATATCTGGACTCAGCCATTACAAATGTTCTGGCCGGGTCTGGCGCTGTTTATCAGCGTGATGGCCTTTAACCTGGTGGGTGACGCACTGCGCGATCATCTCGATCCCCATCTGGACACGGAGCATGCTCACTGATGCCGCAACAGATTGAATTACAGAATATTACCCTGGCAGCGGACAGACCGCTGGTGCATGGCGTTTCACTGTCGCTCAAACGCGGGCGGGTACTGGCGCTGGTAGGCGGCAGCGGCAGCGGAAAATCGCTGACCTGCGCGGCGGCGCTGGGCATTCTGCCTGCGGGCGTACGTCAAACGGCGGGATCCCTGCTGGCGGATGGTAAACACATTTCCCCCTGCGATCTGCGCGGCGTCAAAATCGCCACCATTATGCAGAACCCGCGTAGCGCGTTTAATCCGCTGCACACCATGGCGGCCCACGCGCGGGAAACCGGTCTGGCATTAGGTAAACCCGCTGACGACGCCACGCTTATCCAGACGCTGGAGGCTGTGGGGCTGGAGAACGCGGAGCGCGTCCTGAAGCTTTACCCGTTCGAGATGAGCGGCGGGATGTTACAACGCATGATGATCGCGATGGCGGTGCTGTGCGACGCGCCGTTTATCGTCGCCGACGAACCGACCACCGACCTGGACGTTGTCGCGCAGGCGCGCATTCTCGACCTGCTGGAGAGCATTATGCAACGCCGGGCGCCCGGTATGCTGCTGGTCACCCATGATATGGGCGTCGTCGCGCGGCTGGCGGACGATGTGGCGGTCATGGACAACGGGAATATCGTGGAACAGGGCGACGTCGAAACCGTGTTCAACGCGCCACAGCACAGCATCACCCGTAATCTGGTGTCGGCGCATCTCGCCCTGTACGGTATGGAGCTGGCATCATGACATTACTCACCGTCTCTGACCTTTCGCACCAGTATGCGCACTCAAACCTGAGCGGCAAACATCAGCATCAGGCGGTGTTGAAAGAGGTGTCATTGCACCTGAAAAAGGGCGAAACCGTGGCACTGCTTGGCCGTAGCGGCTGTGGCAAAAGCACCCTCGCGCGTCTGCTGGTCGGTTTAGAATCCCCGACGCAGGGTGAGGTGTGCTGGCAGGGAAAACCGTTATCCCAGCTTAACCGCGCGGCGCAAAAAGCGTTTCGCCGTGATATTCAGATGGTGTTTCAGGACTCCATCAGCGCGGTGAACCCGCGCAAAACCGTCCGTGAGATCCTGCGCGAGCCGATGCGTCATCTGCTGTCGCTGAACAAATCTGAGCAAATGGCCCGCGCCAGTGAAATGCTCAACGCGGTGGATCTGGACGACAGCGTACTCGACAAGCGGCCGCCGCAGCTCAGCGGCGGGCAGCTCCAGCGTGTTTGCCTGGCACGGGCGCTGACAGTTGAACCTAAACTGCTGATTCTTGATGAGGCGGTCTCTAACCTCGACCTGGTATTGCAGGCGGGCGTGATCCGCTTGCTCAAAAAATTGCAGCAGCAGTTTGGCACCGCCTGTCTGTTTATCACGCACGATTTACGTCTGGTAGAACGCTTTTGCCATCGCGTGATGGTGATGGAAGACGGCAAAATTGTGGAGACGCAGGATGTGGGCGACGCATTAACGTTTTCCACGGATGCCGGACGTGTGCTACAAAATGCGGTACTTCCCGCATTCCCCGTGCGCCGCAGCCGGAAATAATAAGGTTTAACTCAGATGCAACGTGTCACCATCACCCTCGATGACGATTTACTGGAAACGCTGGACAGCCTGAGTCAGCGCCGTGGCTACAATAACCGCTCGGAAGCGATCCGCGATATTCTGCGCGGCGCGCTGTCGCAGGAGACGACGCAAGAGCACGGCACCCAGGGTTTCGCAGTGCTTTCATACGTTTATGAGCACGAGAAGCGCGATTTAGCCAGCCGCATTGTCTCCACGCAGCACCACCACCACGATTTGTCCGTCGCCACCTTGCATGTGCACATCAATCACGATGACTGTCTGGAGATTGCCGTCCTGAAAGGCGACATGGGCGACGTCCAACATTTTGCCGATGATGTCATCGCCCAGCGCGGCGTGCGTCATGGTCATTTGCAGTGTCTGCCGAAGGAAGAGTGATATCCCGCCCGACAGGCAAACCGTCGGGCGTATCAGCCATCCGTTTTCGTCTCAGAATGCCTGCTGATAAAGCTGCAGAGCGTCAGCTTCACTCAGTTTCCGCGGATTATTCACCAATAAGCGAGTTTGCTGCATCGCGTCATGCGCCAGCACAGGCAGATCCCCCTGCTGAATATCAACATCACGAAGCCGCTGCGGTGCGCCGCTAGCCACGATAATCCGTTGCATCTCGTCGATAAACGCCTGCGCATCCTGTTCGACATTACCGGTTCCCCCGACCCCAACCACCGCGGCAAGTTCCGCATAGAGCGGCGCCGCCACCGCAGCATTAAACCGCAGCACAGGAACCAACATGAGCGCATTCGAGAGGCCGTGAGGGATGTGATGCCGCCCGCCCAGCGGATAGGCTAAGGCATGCACGGCGGCAACGGGCGAGTTCGCAAAAGCCTGACCCGCCAGCAACGCGCCCAACAGGACACTTTCCCTCGCTTCACGGTTTTGTCCGTCATGGCACGCGGTGACCAGATGGCGGCTTATCAAGCATAACGCCTCACGGGCAAGCGCATCCGAAATCGGGTTTTTCTTGTGCTTACCGGTATACGCCTCAATGGCGTGCACCATGGCATCGATTCCTGCGGCAGCCGTATGAACACGGGGTAAACCCAGCGTCAGTTGCGCATCCAGAAGCACCAGATCGCAATAGAGCTGTCTGTCGACAACCCCCATTTTGCTGTTTTCACCGGTGGTGAGAATCGCAATATTGGTGACCTCAGAACCGGTCCCTGCGGTAGTCGGGATCTGCACCAGCGGCAGACGCTGTCCGCTCACTTTCCCAATGCCATACAGATCCTGTACTTCTTGTTCTGAGGGGATTAATACCGCCGCCAGTTTAGCCACATCCAGGGAGGAGCCGCCGCCCAGGCCAATCACCATGTCACAGTGATGTTCCCGCGCCACACGCGTCGCCTTGCGGACAATACACTCCTGAGGATCGGCCTGAACCTGGTCATAAAGGGTGACCTGAAAACCAGCTTCCCGCAGGCTAAACAGAACCGGTGGGAGAACCCCCGCTTTCACCAGGCCGGGATCGGTCACTAACAGCGCATTGCGGGCACGCAAACGCGTTTGCAGTATCTCTCCGAGTCGCTCCGCGCCCGCCCACTCAACAATGATTTCCGCCACGGTCGCAAATTCAAAAGGCTTAATGACATTATTCATTCAGGTATTCCTTGCTTGCACAATATGCGTTTTTTAACCTCGCGGATCGTCGGCATTGACGAGAAAACTTTTCACCTCTTTACGCAGCAGAAGTGGCGTGATGACCCCAACGCCAATCCGTTGGAAGTGGTCCGTTTGTCGGTGAAGTTCAAGGCCGTCGGCGCTGCGGTAGGTTTCCAGAATAACAAAGCGATCGCGGTCTTCCGTCGAGCGGAAAAATTCATACGAGAGGTTTTCAGGCTCCCGGCGTGATGCGTCAGCAAGCGCCCTGAGCGCCTCATCAACCTTATCGCCCATTGATTCACGGACAAAATACCAGGCAATCACCTGTAGATGCGTGTTCCCCATTCCTGACTCCCGCTTTTCTAACGTTGAATATTCAGATTCCACAACGCGCTGTCACTGCTTGAAACAGCGACAGCCCCGTGTTGTAAGGCGGTTCGGGCATGTTCTTCATTAGATACAAACCCGGAGGCCACTATCGGCGGCAACACATTGCGATCGGTTTGTGACAGGAGCGGCAACATCTGCGCCGGCATCAGTTGCACATAATCCGGTTCGCTTTGCTCAACCGCATGCAGACTTCGTGACCATGCAGAGCGGTCAGTCACAAAGATTTTTTGCATTGTGACCAACCCGCATTTCTTCGCCCGTTGCACCGTTTGCAAACGCGTTGAGAGCAGCCCCATCGCACCGGTTTCAGCGACATAATCGATGCCGCCTTTGTCCTGCGACAAGCCGTTGCAACTGTCGATATTCACGATGACGTACTTCCCCGCCTTCGAGAGCACTTCGATGACCGGTTGCAGCTTAATGAGGTCAATATTGGCGATAATGCACACTTCGGCTGTACTGGAGAGCGCAGTTTTCAACTGCTCAATACCGTAAATCGCCATGATGACGGGCTGGCGCGCCAGAAGCGCGCCAAGATTTTTGATCATTACTCACCTGCCTGATGGGGTGAAAGTGTGGCGCTCAGCCCCAGTTTTCCTGGATTAAGGATATTTTGCGGATCGAGCGCTTTCTTAATATCAGCCAGAACCGTGAGCGTTTCGCCCAACGATGCCTGCATATAGGGTGAGCGCAGCAATCCCACGCCATGGTGATGACTGAGTGACGTATTGTGTTGAATTAATACGGCATTCGCTGCATCCCACGCCGCAAGGTACCAGGCGGCACGTTGCTCGACGGCCACGTCCCCACGCAAAGAAAAATAGAGACAGGCGCCATCAACATAAGCATGGGACTGGTGCGCGGAACCGGCCAGTGTCCCCGGTACCGCGTTAATCGCCGCCACCACATCATCATAGACGATACTGAGATCGCGCCAGGGCCCTACCATCTCCAGCGTATCCGCCACCAGCCCTGGGCTTTTCTTGAAGCCTTCGGCACTTTTTCCGGTCAGATACCGGGTGTCCAGCCAACGCTCGAACAGCGTATCGCCATCAAGTTTTTGCCCGCTACGCTGGCAAACGCGCTCGCTGATCGCCAGCACGGCATCAACAATTTCCGGTTCGCCTTCATCTGCAATTAACAGGACATTTGTGTCAGGCAGGCCAAACTGCACGCCGCTTTCCAGATTATCGTACAGGCGAAGCGCGGCAGGGTTCGCGCCATGCTGTAGGATTTCGCGACAGGCGTCTAACCCGCTGGCGAAACTGGAGAAACCCCAGGCAATTGCACGACCATAATCAGGCAGGCGGTGCAGTTTCAAACGCAGGCGGACAATCACGCCCAGCGTGCCTTCCGAGCCGATAAACATCTGTTGTAAATCCGGCCCCGTCGCACTTCGCGCATAACCGCCGACGGTGATTAAGCGTCCATCCGCGAGCACGACATCCATACCAAACACCATATCTTCCATTTTGCCGTATCGAGTGGAAAGCTGGCCTGCGCCGCGACAAGCCGCCCATCCCCCGACGGTGCTGATCCCGAAGGATGACGGCCAGTGTCCAAGGGTCATGCCATACTCTTGTTGGATCGTTTGCTCGAAAATATCGCCAAACATGCCCGCTTCGACCTCAACAATCTGGCTCTCTTTATCAAAACCGATCAATTTATTGAGTTCGCACACATCCAGCACAATCCCGCCGCGCAACGGCAGAGCCGCCCCCGTGACATTACTACGCCCTGCCGACACCGTGACCGGAATAGCAGATTCGCTCGCAAGGCGCATCACGTCCTGAATCTGTTCCACCGTCGAGACGCGAACAATCGCCCCTTTTGGCGTGGCGGGCGCGCCTTGCGTTTCCGCAATCATGGAACCCGCCCACCAGTCGCGGGTCCAGGTGATGACATCAGCCTCTGCCGTCATCACCTCATCGGCAATCACCCGCAGCCGGTCAATGACCGCCTCGCTCATGACGATGGGATCAATCTGCATCCCTTTTGCACCGTTACTGCTGTCGATTTCGGTTGCCCATCCCGGACGCGTATGTGCGCCAACAGTGTAATTGCCCCGGTTATAGCCTCGTTTTATCGCTTCTTTGCTGATCATTCAGATGTCCCCATCAGTTCGGATTTTTCATGTTTAATTGCCGCCCGATAGCTGGCGACCTGTTCTGCGACCTGTTCCGGTTGCAGTTTGAGTTCTTTTTGCAGAATTTCACCGACACGCTCGGCGGCGCTGGCTGACGCATCCCGGGCCATTAACCGCGCGCGAATTCGGCGCGACAGCACATCATCCACGGTGCTGGCAAGCTCGTGACGCACGGCATACACCACCTCAGCTTCGGTATACGGAAGCCCTTCAACGATAGGAGTGAGCAAACGGGGATCGCTCTGGATAATGTCGCTCACGAAATGGGCCTCCGTGCCGTAGCGCTCGCCCAAATGTGCGGAAAGCCCGCCGGATGCCAGAATGGCCTGCGAGTCGTACCCTGCGGCACCTAACAGGTACGCCGTTTTCGTTGAACAGGCTTTTTTACGCCCCAGGATCTTGCTGGCCACATCAATCGTCTCTTCCGCCATATGACGCGATGTGGTGAGCTTGCCGCCAACAATGGTGATCAGCCCATCCGGGGAGACGGTAATTTCATGGTTACGTTTCATCTCCACCGTCTTCCCGCCAGCCGTTCCGACCAGAGGGCGACAACCGGCAATGCTCCCCACCACGTCCTCGGGGCGAAGATCTGTTTTCAACGCCGAATTTGCCCCCTCTAACAGAAAGTCCAGTTCAGAACGATTGCAGTGCACATCATTGAGATCGCCCTGGTAATCTTCATCCGTCGTTCCCAGATAAGAAACGTTGCCCCAGCGCGTAATGGTGGCGCGGCGACTGCGCCCGGCGACCGGGATCGTCACCGTGCAGTCGTTGCGAATCTTCATCCACGGAATCGCGACGTGAACTCCCTTTGCAGGACGGATATGCAGCGGCGACGCCTCGCCTTTCTTCAGCCCACTCCAGTCGCGCAGCCAGACGCCGGTGGCCATAATGACCACCCGCGCCTTGACCTGAATCTCTCTGCGATCGGCATGTATCACGGCTCCGTTCACCTTGCCATGCGGGTCGCGCGTGGTGGCGATCACCTCGGCATGGTTAGTCACCACCGCGCCATGAAAAGCCGCCGTGCGGATCAATGCGAGCGTCAGCCTGGCATCGTCCACGCGGGCATCGAAATACATAAACCCGCCGGATAACTGCTCCTCTTTCAGCGTCGGGCAGTGCGAAAGCACCTCCGCTGGCGTTAATTTTTGATGCAGGATGCCTTCACGCCATCCGCCGGCGAGATCGTAGGTCCAGAGCAGACTTTCAAACGCCGAAGACAGCCGCTTATCAAAGACACCGTTTTTGTCGAGCACGGGAAACAAAAACGGAAGCCGTTGCACCAGGTGGCGCGCGTTTCGCCGCATACGCTGGCGTTCAAGGAGAGAATGGCGAACCAGTCCCAGATTCCCTTGTTCGATATAGCGCAACCCGCCGTGGACCATTTTTGATGACTTCGACGACGTACCCGAAGCAAAGTCGCTCTTCTCGACCAGCGCCACCCGATAGCCGCGCAAACTGGCATCGAGCGCGGCATAGGCACCGGTCACGCCACCGCCAACAATCAGAATGTCGAAGGTATCGCTCTCCAGCATGCCCAGTTGTTCAGAGCGGTGAAGGCGCAACGGTTGTGCGCCGTACATTTCACTGCGGGATTTATTTGGCTTTCGCGAGGGGAAAAACTTCATGAGCGGGTGGACTCCTGAGTAGCAGAGGTGTGACGGGAAGCCGTCTCCATTTCGAGCGCAATGCGGGACTCCCACTGGGCGAGCTTCTGTTCACGGCAGCGATCGTCAATGCGGGGTTCAAACAGTTGCGCCGTTTTTAGCGTGGCGCAGGCATCGGATAGCGAATCCCACAGCAGGCCAGCGGAACCAGCCAAAAAAGCCGCGCCGCGAAGACTGGCCCTGGCGGTTTCCGCCATCCGGCGAACAGGAACCCCGCTCAGATCGGCCTGAATTTGCAGCAATGTGTCGCTGTTGGAGAGACCTCCCCCGACCACCAGCTCTTTTACCGCTATCCCGGTCGCCGCTTCATTGGCCCGCATACAGGCCGCCACCGAATGTGCGATACCTTCCAGGACGGCGTACGCCACCTGCGAACGTGTCGTTGAAATAGAGATGCCGTTAAGCGATGCGCGCGCCTGCGGCTGGAGATGCGGCACCCGCAGCCCGGTTAACGCCGGAATGAAACTGACGCCGCCGGAATCTATCGCCTGCGATGCCAGCTCGCTGATCTGTTCCGGCGAGTCAAACCAGCGCAGCTTTTCGCACACCCAGTTCAGCGCCGAACCGGTGGTTGGCACAAAGGTTTCGACGGAGTAATGCGAAAGACCCTTTTGACGGCGCGCGGTCATCGTGAGCGTACTCTCACAGACAGGGTTCAGCGCCGGAACCTGCGGCCCCACCATCAGATCGACAAAACTGCCGGTGCCATGCATACAGAAAGCGTGTCCGCGCTCTGTGCAGCCGAGCCCAATCGCACCGGCAAACTGATCGCCCGCGCAGGCAAGGATAGGGACGTGAATGCCCAGAATTTTTTGACTCGTTGCGCCAAAGTTATCGGCGTCGTCACGGAGTTCAGGCAGCAATAAGGCAGGAAAATTAAGGGTCTGGAGCCATTCAGCGTGGTACTGGTGGTCTTTGAGACGGTAAGCGCCTGCTGACGTCGCATTCGTTGGCGTCGTGACGCATTTTTTTTCTTCCGCCAGATGCCACAACAGCCAGCTGTCGACAGTGCCAAAAACTAATGTTCCCGCCTGATGCGCTTTCGCCACCGCGGGCGTATTCGCAATATGGTGCGCTGCCCACAGATAAGGCGAACGAATCCCTACCGGACGACCAATCTGCGGGATCAGTTTCGCATCCCACTCCGGAGCCAGTTCGGCAAGAACATCCGTAAAACGCGAATCTTGCCAGACCATCGCAGGGGTTAGCGCTTTTCCTGTTTGCGAGTCCCAGAGCACCGCCGTTGAACGCTGGGTGGCAATCGCCAGCGCAACGATACGCATATTCTGCTGTTGCGCGCTGGCAATCGCTTTTCGACAAACGGCCACGGTAGCGCACAGAATTTCATCAGCATCTTGTTCAACAACGCCATGCCGTGGGCTACTCACCTGTAGCGTTTGGTATTCCAGGCAGTGAACCTGACTGTTCTGGGTGACTACCGCAGCACGCGTGCCCGACGTTCCCTCATCAATCGCCAAAATTACATCTTTATATTCTGTCATTTAGAACTCCTGCTGGACTCCGGTGCCATTGACTCAGGATAGGGGGAGGTACGCGATTCAAATTGCGGCGCGCCCGGCTCGTTATCCGGTTGAATCGTGGTACGCGTTGGGTCCCACGGGATGACAAAGCAGACAACACTGGCAAAAAGAGGGACGACCGACATGATTAAGAACGTCGTTTGCAGGCCATACAGCTCACGGAATACGGGGAAGATAAACAGCCCCAGCGCCGCGCCGATGGCCCCCAGAGCCCCGACCACACCGTTTGCGCCAGCGCGTAATTCGCTACGAAACGACAGCGATGACAGGCTCTTCCCGTTCGCGCCGGGACCGCCCGAGTGGCAAAGGATAAATAACGCGGGTACCAACAAAGAGGCCCACAGCGGCATGCTGTCACTGAATAGCCCCAGCGTGAGCAGGACGAGGAACGCGACGGCGAAACCCATTGCAGAGGCCCGACGCAAACCAAGACGACGACCAATCACGGGTGACAGGAATCCCCCGACAATCCCGAAAACGTTAAAAAATAGTGAACACAAAGTTGCGTAGACAAAGTTTTTACCAAACATCGCCGCGCTGATCACGGGTAAATACCAGTCGACACCAAAATATTGTATCGACTGGCACACTTGTACCGTAGAGGCCAGAATTGTACGGGGTAAATAAACACCACGAAAAATCAGAAGAACATTTTTAACACCCTTCTGCGCCTGCCCAATAACAGGTTTTTGTTCTGCCGTTGGCGCCAGAATAAATTGATCACCGTATATTTTATTCATGGCTACCGTTGCTTCAGAAAGGCGTGATTTTCTTGCTAACCATATCGGACTTTCAACCAAATAGCGGGACTGGAAAAACAGGATAATTAATCCACATAATGCGGTTACGGCAATAGAATAACGCCAGATAGCATCACCGACATTCCATGAATAAAACATTAAGGCCAGTGCCAGATTTAAACACACAGCGACATACCAGACCCCTTGCCAGGTGTTTAATCGGCTCTTGAGTTTCGCGGGGGTGAATTCGGCTAGCATCGCCATCGCGACGGCAAAATCCATTCCATAAGAGACACCAACGAAGAAGCGCCCCAGTATTATCGTGCCAAAATCAGCGGAGAACATCACCAGCAGCGCACCGATAACGGCCATCAGCTTGGCGATAATCAATGGAGGAACCCGACCCCAGCGATCGGCAATCCAGCCGCCAATCGGATTAAATAAGATAGCAACCCACGATGAAAAAGAGGTCAACAGCGCGACTTCCGTTGCACTGAGATTTAAATTACGCGTCATTGGGTTTAATCCAGCACTGAGCGCTGAATTTGAAAACGCATCAAGAAAAAGGCCACCTAATGCTAACCACCAAATAACACTGGCTCTGCCGGAAATATTCGTCCTGGCATCGATGAAATTAATAACATCATCAACACCACGGATTTTTACAGGATGTGAGAATGAGCATGCGGACATGGCGTTCCCCTTCATAATATTAGGAAGAAGGTCGCCAATAGCTAAAAAAAAGCAATAAGAGACCATCTTAATAGCACAGATAGTCTCTTATCTAAAATCTGTAAGTTTCACTCTAGAAGGGAAGGAAAAGCGTGTCAAAGCGACTTTTCAGCTGGAACGTTATTTTGTGATATGTAGCACGATTGTTAATGATTATTTAACAAGGCTATCAGGTAAAACGATAGAGACAACGCCTTCCACCGTTTACCTGTCGCTTATGCTGGGTTACGCGTGAGCTGGTGCTAGATCCTGCGCACAGGCCCAGGCGCTCGACCATGCCCACTGGAAATTATACCCGCCCAGCCAGCCGGTCACGTCCATCACTTCGCCGATAAAGTAGAGACCTGGCACCTTACGCGCTTCCATCGTGCGGGAGGAAAGCTCATTGGTATCGACGCCGCCCAGCGTGACTTCCGCCGTACGGTATCCTTCCGTGCCGTTAGGCTGCACGCGCCATTCCGTTAACGTCTCCACCAACTGTTGTTGGTCGCGTGCGTTGAGCTGTTTCAGAGAAAGCTCGGGGATTTGCCCTAATGCTTGCAGACATTCCACCAGACGTTTCGGCAACTGCATCGCCAGAGTGTTTTTCAGACTCTGATTCGGGTGCGCGCTACGCTGCTCATTGAGGAAAGCGTCCAGATCGATATCTGGCAATAAATTAATGCTGACAAACTCTCCGGGCTGCCAAAAACTCGAAATTTGCAAAACGGCCGGACCTGAAAGTCCGCGGTGCGTAAAGAGCAGATTTTCACGAAATACCGTGCCGTCCTGCGCCGTAATAACCGAAGAAACGGAAACGCCTGACAGTACCTGGAGCTGTTCCAGCAACGGTTTATGCAATGTAAAGGGAACCAGACCCGCGCGCGTCGGCAGCACATTCAGGCCAAACTGCTCGGCAATTTTATAACCAAACGGCGTTGCCCCCAGGCCCGGCATCGAGAGTCCGCCACTGGCAATCACCAGTTTTGGTGCACTGACCGTCATACCGTTCAGCTCGAGGGTGAACCCCTCATCATCACGGGCAACGCTGAGCACTTCACTGCGCAACCGCAGGGTGACGCCACCCTTCTCGCATTCTGCCACCAGCATGTCGACGATTTGTTGGGCAGAATCGTCGCAAAATAGCTGGCCGAGCGTTTTCTCATGCCAGGCGATTCCGTGTTTACCGACCAGATCGATAAAGTCCCACTGGGTATAGCGCGCCAACGCTGATTTACAGAAATGAGGGTTTTGACTTAAATACGCCGCGGGTTCCACATAAAGATTAGTAAAGTTACAGCGTCCCCCGCCGGACATGAGGATTTTACGTCCCGGCTTTTTACCATTATCAATGAGCAACACGCGGTTACCCCGTTGCCCTGCTTGTGCGGCGCAGAACATACCCGCCGCGCCAGCGCCTATAATAACGGTATCAAACCTTTCCACTTTGCGATCCTCTCTTAAATCTGGGCGTGAATTGTAAAGTTTCCTCAGTGACCGTACCAGCGACAAGATCGTGAAAAACAATTATTTATTTGAAATCTATAAGATAATTCTTTAGTGGGGGAAAACAATTCAGGAGACAAATCAAAAAAAGTCTATATTTCACTTTGCCCGCGTCGCCAAAGTCCCTGATAATGCGCCGCGTTCATGTCCTCAAAATGGCGTAACGTCCTATGCTACATTTGTTTGCTGGCCTGGATTTGCATACCGGGCTTTTACTATTGCTTGCTCTGGCTTTTGTGCTGTTCTACGAAGCGATTAACGGCTTCCATGATACGGCAAACGCAGTCGCAACCGTGATTTATACCCGCGCAATGCGTTCGCAACTCGCGGTTATCATGGCGGCGGTCTTCAACTTCTTTGGTGTTTTGCTGGGCGGTCTCAGCGTAGCGTATGCCATTGTGCATATGTTGCCAACGGATCTGCTGCTTAACATGGGTTCCTCACATGGCCTCGCCATGGTGTTCTCCATGCTTCTGGCGGCAATTATCTGGAACCTGGGTACCTGGTACTTTGGTCTTCCGGCCTCCAGTTCTCACACGCTGATTGGCGCCATCATTGGTATTGGTTTGACCAATGCTTTGATGACCGGCACATCGGTAGTGGATGCA
Organism: Citrobacter sp. R56; assembly: GCF_016811995.1. Lineage (GTDB taxonomy): Bacteria > Pseudomonadota > Gammaproteobacteria > Enterobacterales > Enterobacteriaceae > Citrobacter_D > Citrobacter_D enshiensis. The sequence continues at coordinate 218,509 of NZ_CP069159.1, read as the reverse complement.
CTTAACATACCGAAAGTTATCAATATTTTTGGTTCTTTGATTATTTCCCCCATTGTCGGCCTGGTGTTTGCTGGCGGTCTGATCTTTTTGTTACGTCGCTACTGGAGCGGCACCAAAAAGCGGGCGCGTATTCACCTGACCCCAGCGGAACGTGAAAAGAAAGACGGCAAGAAAAAGCCGCCATTCTGGACGCGTATCGCTCTTATTCTGTCTGCTATCGGCGTCGCATTCTCCCATGGCGCTAATGATGGACAGAAAGGCATTGGTCTGGTGATGCTGGTTCTGATTGGCGTGGCGCCTGCGGGCTTCGTGGTCAATATGAACGCTTCCGGCTATGAAATCACCCGTACCCGTGACGCCATCAACAACGTCGAAACTTACTTCCAGCAGCATCCTGATATGCTGAAAAAAGTGACCGGCGTTGATCAGCAGGTTCCGCCTGTGGAAACCGCGACAACGACACAGACTGAGTTCCACTGCCACCCGGCAAACACCCTGAATGCGCTCGATCGCGTGAAGGGCATGCTGGCGAATCTGGAAACTTACGACAAGTTAAGCGTTGACCAACGTGGTCAGTTGCGTCGCATTATGCTGTGCATCTCTGACACCACCGATAAAGTGGTGAAATTGCCTGGCGTAAGCAACGACGACAAGCGTCTGCTGAAGAAACTGAAAACCGATATGCTGAGCACCATTGAGTACGCACCGGTCTGGATTATCATGGCCGTCGCACTGGCGCTGGGTCTTGGTACGATGATTGGCTGGCGTCGCGTGGCAACCACTATCGGCGAGAAGATCGGTAAGAAAGGCATGACGTATGCGCAAGGGATGTCTGCGCAGATGACTGCCGCTGTGTCTATCGGTCTGGCGAGTTACACCGGTATGCCTGTTTCCACCACCCACGTACTTTCTTCCTCTGTTGCGGGGACGATGGTCGTTGACGGTGGCGGTCTGCAGCGTAAAACGGTTACCAGTATTCTGATGGCCTGGGTCTTTACCCTGCCTGCAGCGATTGTGCTTTCCGGGGGGCTGTACTGGCTCTCCCTGAAGCTTATCTAAGCGGGTTAGTCTGTAAAAAAAGCGGGTCCAGGAAACTGGCCCGCTTTTTTTTGCCTGTGCGATACGCCCAAATGGCTCAATGCCAAATCACCAACCCTACCATACTGATAATCACCAGACCGCATAACGCGCTGGTGAGGATGAACTGGCCGCGAACACGTTCACAACGGCGAATAAACTCATCATCGTGATGATCCCGATAGCGTTGGGCATAGATATACCACACCAGACGCATTTGCTTGTTGGGTTGGCCATGCGAGGTAAAAAAACCCCCTCCATCGACATATTGATAGAGCAATGGATCGCAACCACGGAGTACCACTAACAGTGCACGTAATGACGAGAAATAACGCGCCATATTCACAATGCAAACGACACATAAAGCCCAGAATAATGCGACGGTGCTTATCATACCACCTCCCCGGCGACCCACCCACGGAGCTCCTCTCCGGGACAATCGCTCCCCGATACCCTGCCAGACAGTTCAATGAAAAAGACCTACTAAGCCATGATGAGGATGCTCTGCATCCGAACGGCTCTTTAAATATTGTAGGAGATCAGTTAATTTTTTTGCCAGAACGTTAACCGCTATCAATGCATTTAACAGAAAAATTTGTTTAACTGGTTGGCAACCAAGGCGGATTGACGGATTATCCTGGTCGCTATAATGTAATGATAGTCTAAACGATCCATCTTTACGGCTGGGCTAGCCCCGCGCATATAGTTCGCAGGACGCGGGTGACGCGACGGCAAAGAAACGCTAGCTGGCTAGTCATCGACAACTTTATGGAAGGAGTAACACTATGGCTTACAAACACATTCTTATCGCGGTTGATCTTTCCCCGGAAAGCAAAGTTCTGGTAGAGAAAGCGGTTTCTATGGCGCGTCCTTACAACGCGAAAGTCTCCCTCATCCACGTGGACGTGAACTACTCTGACCTGTACACCGGGCTTATCGACGTCAATCTCGGCGATATGCAGAAACGCATTTCTGAAGAAACCCACCATGCGCTGACCGAGCTGTCCAGCAATGCGGGCTATCCGATCACTGAAACGTTGAGCGGCAGCGGCGATCTTGGCCAGGTGCTGGTTGATGCTATCAAGAAATACGACATGGATCTGGTCGTCTGCGGCCACCACCAGGACTTCTGGAGCAAGCTGATGTCTTCCGCACGCCAGTTGATCAACACCGTTCACGTTGACATGCTGATTGTTCCGCTGCGTGACGAAGAAGAATAAGAGCCCTGAACCGGAGGGCATCTGACGCCTTATCCGGTAAATCGTCGATACACTACGCCCGCTTATGCGGGCGTTTTTATTTCTGTTTTTTAAATGGTTAGTACATCACTCCAGCCCATAAATCATAAATAGTGTGATCATCTAGTTAGATCGAAACCACTCAATATAATACTCTACCCATCCGGTTAATGACCGCAGTCTATAACAGAGTCAGACTTTTTCGGCGCGTTTTAGCATACGCGTTCATACTTTTCAGGATGGCATTGAAAGGCGAAGGAATATGAATACAACTGCACCTACGGGTTTGCTGCAGCAACCTCGTCCGTTCTTCATGATCTTTTTTGTAGAATTATGGGAACGATTTGGCTATTACGGCGTTCAGGGCATCCTGGCGGTCTTTTTTGTTAAACAGCTTGGGTTCTCTCAGGAACAGGCGTTCATTACCTTTGGCGCGTTTGCCGCACTGGTCTATGGCCTGATTTCTATTGGTGGCTACGTTGGCGATCACTTGTTGGGAACCAAACGTACGCTGGTGCTCGGCGCGATCGTCCTGGCGCTGGGTTACTTCATGACCGGGATGTCACTGCTCAACCCCGATCTGATCTTTATTGCACTTGGCACCATTGCCGTCGGTAACGGGTTATTTAAGGCGAACCCGGCAAGCCTGCTATCTAAATGCTATCCGCCGAAGGATGCCCGTCTTGATGGCGCATTCACCCTGTTTTATATGTCGATTAACATCGGTTCCCTGCTGTCGCTGTCGCTGGCGCCGGTCATTGCCGAAAAATTTGGCTATGCCGTCACCTACAACCTGTGCGGCGCGGGTCTGATCATCGCTCTGCTGGTCTATTTGGCCTGCCGCGGTATGGTGAAAGATATCGGTTCAGAGCCCGACCACAAGCCGTTGAGTCTGCGTAACCTGCTGTGTGTGTTAGTTGGTACGGTGGCGATGGTGTTCCTGTGCGCCTGGCTGATGCACAACGTCAAAATCGCCAACCTGGTGCTGATCGTGCTGTCGCTTGTCGTTACGATTATCTTCTTTCGCGAAGCGTTCAAGCTGGATAAAACCGGGCGCAACAAGATGTTTGTCGCCTTCATTCTGATGCTGGAAGCGGTGCTGTTTTATATTCTTTACGCGCAGATGCCGACCTCGCTCAACTTCTTTGCGATCAACAACGTACACCATGAGATCCTCGGCATCACCATTAACCCGGTCAGCTTCCAGGCGCTGAACCCGTTCTGGGTCGTGCTCGCCAGTCCGGTGCTGGCAGCCATCTACACCCGTCTGGGGAACAAAGGCAAAGACCTGACCATGCCGATGAAATTTACGCTCGGTATGTTCTTGTGTGCGCTGGGCTTTCTGACTGCCGCTGCGGCGGGGATGTGGTTTGCCGATGCACAGGGGCTGACGTCACCGTGGTTTATCGTGCTGGTTTATCTGTTCCAGAGTCTGGGTGAATTGCTGATTAGCGCCCTGGGACTGGCCATGGTTGCCGCCCTGGTGCCGCAACACCTGATGGGCTTTATCCTTGGGATGTGGTTCCTGACGCAGGCCGCAGCGTTCCTGATGGGGGGATATGTGGCAACATTCACTGCCGTACCGGAGAACATTACCGATCCGTTGCAGACGCTGCCCATCTACACAGGCGTGTTCAGTAAAATCGGGCTGGTTACAATGGCCGTGACGATAGTGATGGCAATTATGGTGCCGTGGCTGAACCGGATGATCAATACGCCGGATAGCAGCAAATAACGGCAATAACCTCAGTCAGCCAACGCTGGCTGAGGTTAACTTTTCCGCGCGGCAATCCACTCCTGAACTTCAACCACAAACGTCTCCGGCGCTTTGCGGTACATTTTGCGCGCAAGGTCGAGGATCGTATGCTGGCTGAGCGCCTCTTCCATCCGCTGTTGCGCCATATCCATCACTGACCGTACTCCGCAAATACCCTCGCACGCCCATTCTGGCGGTTGCTCATCAAACACAGCCAGTCGCTGGCGGATTTCACGGCATTCAAAAATACGCTTGTCACCATCAATCGCGTTGACTACATCAAGTACCGTGATGTGTTCAGCAGGCCTGGCCAGCTGGAATCCACCGCCCTTACCTTCAATGCTGCGCACCAGTCCGGCCTTTGACAGACGCGTAAAGATTTTGGCCAGGTAGTCATAGGGGACACTTTGCAGCGCGACAATCTCTCGTACGCTCATATCGCGGGCATCACCTTTGCTATCGACCATACACATCAGGCTATGGATGCCGTACTCAACCCCGGAACTGTAAAATGCCATTCTCTAATCTCAGCCAAAATAATTCTGAGTTATTGTAGCTATTTCACCCTCGCCATGCCATACCGTTCCTTTCAGACAGGCTCTACTTAAGAAATAAATAATTATTAATCAATGTCATAAACGAAAAACAATCAGCGCTATCACTTTTCGCATTGCATTTCCTAACTACGACCAATAAAATCCGAGTCAACTAATCGGAGTTAACAGAGTGAAAGAGCAATGCGTAAACAAATTCTGATCGTAGGTGCCGGTTTTGCGGGCATGTGGGCCGCCCTGAGCGCGGCACGTCTGGCCGACAAACATGACAACCAGGCCATTGATATTACAGTGATTGCACCACAGCCGGAGCTTCGCGTACGTCCACGTTTTTATGAGAGTCACGTTGAAACGCTGGTCTCTCCGTTACAGCCGCTGTTTGACGTCACCGGTGTGAAATTCCTGCGCGGCTCCGTATCAAACATCCATCCTGACTCACACAGTGTGAGCTGGAAAGATGCCAACGGCGAAACCCATCAGCACCACTATGATCGCCTGATTCTGGCGAGCGGCAGCCACGTAAACCGTTCATTTGTCTCAGGTGTAGAGGCGCATGCCTTCGACCTTGATCAACTGGAAAGCGCCGCCATTTTAGAGAAACAGCTGAAATCACTGGCCAGTCAACCAGAAAGTGAGGCGCGCAATACGGTCGTGGTTTGCGGCGGCGGCTTCACGGGTATTGAGATGGCGATGGAACTGCCGGGTCGCCTGCGCGAAATCCTCGGCTCAAATGCTAAGACCAGAGTAGTCGTAGTTGAACGCGGCCCACAGCCTGGTTCGCGCTACAGCGAAGAACTGCGCAATGTCATCATCGACGCCTCCGCCGAACTGGGCGTCGAGTGGTTGGTGAATGCGGAAGTGGAATCTGTTGATGCCTCAGGCGTGACGCTGAAAGAGGGGCAGAGAATCGCCGCTTCGACGGTTATCTGGACCGTGGGTGTCCAGGCAAGTGACCTGACGGCGCAGATTAACGCCCCGCGCGATCGTCAGGGCCGTCTGCATGTGAATGCGAATCTGCAGGTGGAAGGCTATGACAATATCTACGCCACCGGCGATGTCGCCTGTGCCGCCACCGATGACAAAGGCAACCACGCGCTGATGACCTGTCAGCATGCGATTTTGTTGGGTAAATTCGCCGGGAACAACGCGGCAGCCAGCTTGCTGAATGTGGAACCGTCGCCGTATCGTCAGGAGATGTATGTCACCTGTCTGGACCTCGGCGCCTGGGGCGCGGTCTATACCGAAGGCTGGGATCAGCAGGTGAAACTGACGCGCGAAGAAGCCAAGACGCTGAAGATGTCGATTACCCGCGAGCTGATTTACCCGCCGAAGGCAGAAAGAGCGGTGGCGTTTGAGATGGCGGATCCGTACGCGCCGTTTGTGTAGCTAAGTCAACGCATTACCAAGCGGACAACGAGCACGGTGCTCCAGGCCTGATAAGCGCAGCACTATCCGGCAATTTTTGCACCATTGCCGGATGGCGGCGCAAGCGCCTGATCCAGCCTACAGAAGACGGCGCGATCGATTCGGCGGCGAAAAATCTATTCCGCCGTCCCTGCATAAATATCAAACCGATGTCCTTTGGTGACCACCGCGTTGGGGGTAGCGACATCGGCAAGCGGCGGCGCATAGTCCGGGCGTTTCACCACCACCCGTTTTGTCGCCAGCTGCCGCGCAGGTTCCAGCAGCCCGTCGGCGTCTAAATCTGGCCCCACCAGCGACTGAAACACGCGCATCTCTTTTTTCACCAGCGCGCTTTTCTGCTTGTGCGGAAACATCGGGTCGAGATAAACAACCTGCGGACGCGGAGTGATATCGGTCAACGCCGTCAGGCTGGAGGCGTGGATCAACTGCAACCGTTCTTGCAGCCACGGACCGATTTCCGGGTCGGCATAGCCACGCGCCAGACCGTCATCAAGCAGCGCCGCCACCACCGGATTACGTTCCAGCATTCGCACGCGGCAACCCACCGACGCCAGCACGAAGGCATCACGCCCCAGCCCTGCCGTGGCATCCACCACGTCCGGCAAATAATCGCCTTTGATGCCGACCGCTTTCGCGACCGCCTCGCCACGACCACCGCCAAATTTGCGGCGGTGCGCCATCGCCCCACCGACAAAGTCCACGAAAATGCCGCCAAGCTTCGGTTCATCACGCTTACGCAACTCCAGATGTTCCGTGGTCAGCGCCAGCGCCATCAAATTATCTTCATCGTGTTCCAGCCCCCAGCGGGCAGCAAGAACAGATAAGGCGCCGTCTCCGGCGCCCGTTTCATCAATTAAGCAGATTTTCACTCGTGGACTAACCTTTGATCCCGTAATGCTCCAGCATCGCATCCAGCTGCGGTTCACGGCCACGGAAGCGTTTGAACAGCTCCATCGGTTCTTCAGAACCCCCACGGGTCAGGATGTTGTCGAGGAACGACTGTCCGGTATCGCGGTTGAAAATCCCCTCTTCTTCGAAGCGGGAGAAAGCGTCCGCCGCCAGCACATCAGCCCACAGATAGCTGTAGTAACCCGCCGCATAACCCCCGGCAAAGATGTGGCTGAATGCATGCGGGAAGCGGCCCCATGACGGCCCCGGCACCACAGCAACCTGTTTCTTGATTTCTGCCAGCGTATCGAGGATTTTCGCCCCTTGATCTGGGCTAAATTCGGCATGCAGGCGGAAGTCGAACAGACCGAACTCCAGTTGACGCAGAATAAACAGCGCCGCCTGATAGTTTTTTGCCGCCAGCATTTTATCCAGCAGTTCTTTCGGTAACGGTTCGCCAGTCTCATAGTGACCGGAGATGAACGCCAGCGCATCCGGCTCCCAGCACCAGTTTTCCATAAACTGGCTCGGCAACTCGACCGCATCCCACGGCACACCGTTGATGCCAGAAACACCGGCGGTTTCAATGCGGGTTAGCATATGGTGCAGGCCATGACCGAACTCGTGGAACAGGGTGATCACTTCGTCGTGGGTAAACAGCGCCGGTTTGCCGTTGACCGGGCGGTTGAAGTTACAGGTCAGGTAAGCGACCGGTTTTTGCAGCGAGCCGTCAGCTTTACGCATCTGACCCACGCAGTCATCCATCCACGCCCCGCCGCGCTTGTTTTCGCGGGCGTACAGGTCGAGATAGAAACTACCGCGCAGTTCGTTGTTTTCGTCATACAGTTCGAAGAAGCGCACTTCCGGATGCCACACGTCCACATCCGTACGCTCTTTCGCGGTAATGCCATAAATACGTTTCACGACCTCAAACAGGCCGTTAACCGCTTTGTTTTCCGGGAAGTACGGACGCAGTTGCTCGTCGCTGATGCTGTACAGATGCTGCTTCTGTTTTTCGCTGTAGTAAGCGATATCCCACGGCTGTAGCTCGTCAACGCCAAATTCCGCTTTTGCGAAAGCGCGCAGTTGCGCCAGTTCTTTCTCACCTTGTGGACGGGCGCGTTTCGCCAGATCGGTTAAGAAATCGAGCACCTGCTGCGGGTTTTCCGCCATTTTGGTGGCCAGCGATTTAAAGGCGAAGCTTTCAAAGCCCAGCAGTTGCGCCAGCTCATGGCGCAGGGCGAGAATCTCCTCCATCACCGGGCTGTTATCCCATTTGCCCGCGTTCGGCCCCTGATCGGAGGCGCGGGTCACATAGGCGCGATACATCTCTTCACGCAATGCCTGGTTGTCACAGTAGGTCATCACCGGCAGATAGCTCGGGATATCCAGCGTCAGCAGATACCCTTCCTGCTCTTTCGCTTCGGCCTGAGCCTTGGCGGCTGCCAGCGCGCTTTCCGGCATCCCGGCAAGCGTGGCCTCATCCGTCACTAACTTCGTCCAGCCCATCGTGGCGTCAAGGACGTTGTTGCTGTACAGGTTGCCGAGTTCAGACAGGCGGGTGGCAATTTCACCGTAGCGCTGCTGTTTTTCTTTCGGTAAACCAATACCCGAGAGTTCAAAATCACGCAGCGCGTTATCCACGGCTTTTTTCTGCGCGGTGGAGAGCGTGGCGTAGTGATCGCCGTCGCGCAGGTCGCGATAGGCCTGGTACAGCCCTTCGTGCTGCCCAACCCAGGTGCTGTACTCAGACAGCAGCGGCAGGGTTTGCTCATACGCTTCACGCAGTTCCGGACTGTTTTTCACCGAGTTCAGGTGGCTTACCGGCGAGAAAAGACGTCCCAGCACGTCATCCATTTCCGCCAGCGGCTGGCATAAATTTTCCCAGGTGTACGGTGCGCCCTGCGCGACCACGCGTTCCACATTTTCGCGGCAGTCGTTCAACGCCTGAGTAACGGCGGGAACTACATGCTCGGGCTGAATTTTGGAAAACGGCGGCAGGTCGAAGGGAGTCAGTAATGGATTCGTCATATGCACAGTCCTGGTTAAAAAGGGGGAACGAAACGCGTCACGCGTTTTCGCCGGATGCGAAGCGTCTTATCCGGACTACAGGTTTCATCATTTGTAGGCCGGATAAGGCGTCAGCCGCCATCCGGCACGTCATACTCAGTAGCATGGGGTTAAGTGTAGTGAATTTCAATGCTGCGCGTTGTCCTTTCGCGGCGATGGCGACTTTTCTGTATACTGTGCCGATATGCTCTATTTTCGCCCGATGGCGCTTCGCTTATCGTGCCTACGCTTTTAACCTGGAACTCCTTTACCCATGCTCAGTTATCGCCACAGCTATCACGCTGGCAACCACGCCGACGTCCTTAAACACACCGTTCAGAGCCTGATCATCGAGTCGCTCAAAGAGAAAGAAAAACCGTTTCTCTATCTGGACACCCATGCGGGCGCTGGCCGGTATCTACTGAGTGGCGAGCATGCTGAGCGCACCGGGGAGTATCTGGAAGGCATCGCGCGCATCTGGCAGCAGGATGATTTACCGACTGAGCTGGAGCCGTACATCTCCGTCGTGCAGCATTTCAACCGCAGCGGTCAGCTACGTTATTACCCTGGTTCGCCACTGATTGCCCGTCAGTTGCTGCGTGAGCAAGACAGCCTGCAACTGACCGAACTGCACCCGAGCGATTTCCCCCTGCTGCGCTCCGAGTTTCAGAAAGATGAACGCGCCCGTGTGGCGCGCGCCGACGGCTATCAACAGCTGAAAGCGAAATTACCGCCGGTTTCCCGTCGCGGACTGATCCTCATCGATCCGCCTTATGAAATGAAAACGGACTATCAGGCCGTCGTCAGCGGGATCAACGAAGGGTATAAACGTTTTGCCACCGGCACCTACGCGCTGTGGTATCCGGTCGTCCTGCGTGCACAAATCAAACGCATGCTCAAAGAGCTGGAAGCCACCGGTATTCGCCGTATTCTGCAAATTGAGCTGGCAGTCCGCCCGGACAGCGATCAACGGGGTATGACGGCATCCGGCATGATTGTGATCAACCCGCCGTGGAAGCTGGAACAACAGATGAATGCCGTACTGCCATGGCTGCACAGCAAGCTGGTTCCGGCAGGCACCGGTCATACCTCGGTAAACTGGGTAGTGCCAGAGTAATCACAGCCATCGGTGGAACCTTTTAAGTCTCGCGCTACAATCGCAGCAATCAACGATTAAGGACAAAAGTCATGACCAAACACTATGATTACATCGCTATCGGCGGCGGCAGCGGTGGTATCGCCTCCATTAACCGCGCGGCCATGTACGGCCAGAAATGTGCGCTGATTGAAGCCAAAGAGTTAGGCGGCACCTGCGTGAACGTCGGCTGCGTACCGAAGAAGGTGATGTGGCATGCCGCGCAGATTCGTGAAGCGATCCACCTGTATGGCCCGGATTACGGCTTTGACACCACCATTAACGCGTTCAACTGGAACACGTTAATCGCCAGCCGTAGCGCCTACATCGACCGTATCCACACCTCATACGATAACGTACTGGGCAAAAATAAGGTTGATGTGATCAAAGGCTTTGCCCGTTTCATTGATGCGAAAACCATTGAAGTGAATGGCGAAACGATCACTGCCGACCATATTCTGATTGCTACCGGCGGTCGCCCGAGCCACCCGGATATTCCGGGCGTGGAATACGGTATCGACTCAGACGGCTTCTTTGAATTGCCCGCGCTGCCGGAACGCGTTGCGGTCGTCGGGGCAGGTTACATCGCGGTTGAACTGGCGGGTGTGATCAACGGTCTGGGCGCTAAAACGCATCTGTTCGTGCGTAAACACGCGCCGCTGCGCAACTTTGACCCGATGATCACCGAGACGCTGGTCGAAGTGATGAATGCCGAAGGTCCTCAGCTTCACACCAACGCCATCCCGAAAGCAGTGGTCAAAAACGCCGACGGCAGCCTGACGCTGCAACTGGAAGATGGTCGCAGCGAAACCGTTGATTGCCTGATTTGGGCTATCGGTCGCGAACCGGCAACCGATAACTTCAATCTGGCGGCAACGGGCGTGAAAACCAGTGAAAAAGGTTACATCGTCGTCGATAAATTCCAGAATACGAATGTGGATGGCATTTACGCGGTGGGCGATAACACCGGCGCCGTAGAGCTGACGCCAGTGGCAGTGGCGGCAGGTCGTCGTCTCTCTGAGCGTTTGTTTAACAACAAACCGAACGAGCATCTGGACTACAGCAACGTTCCGACCGTGGTCTTCAGCCACCCGCCGATTGGCACCGTGGGTCTGACCGAACCCCAGGCGCGCGAGCAGTATGGCGACGATCAGGTAAAAGTGTACAAATCGTCATTTACCGCGATGTACACGGCGGTGACCTCTCACCGTCAGCCGTGCCGCATGAAGCTGGTTTGCGTGGGGCCGGAAGAGAAGATTGTCGGTATCCACGGTATCGGTTTCGGTATGGATGAAATGCTGCAAGGCTTTGCGGTGGCGCTAAAAATGGGCGCAACCAAAAAAGACTTCGACAACACTGTCGCCATCCACCCCACCGCGTCAGAAGAATTCGTTACTATGCGTTAAGTTTCGAATGCCCCTCCCCGGAGGGGCATTTTTTTACCCTTCATCAGTCGCTTTCAAACGAATACTCTGATTTTTTGTCCGCTATTGTTGTAAATCCCTCTGGCGATAACGGCTTATAAATCATCAAGTCACGAGATATACGCACGCGTTCCCCTCGGCCATAAATGTGAACCACCGCACACTTTGCACCCCGCGCACCGAAGCGAATGTCTACGCTTAAAAAACAGCCGGGCAACACCCGTATCTTTTACGACGCAATCCGGAGGTCCTTCTTATTATGCTCAACCAGAAACTGCAACACGTTCCATCCGACGAAATGACGATCGAGGTTGATCTGATTTATGAAACGGATCCGCACGAGTTAAAGCTGGATGAAATGATCGAGGCAGAGCCGGAACCCGAGATGATTGAGGGGCTTCCCGCCTCCGACGCGCTTACGCCAGCCGATCGATACCTCGAACTGTTCGAGCATGTGCAATCCGCCCGAATCTTTGCCGACAGCAAAACTTTCCCGGACTGCGCGCCGAAAATGGATCCGCTCGATATCCTGATCCGCTACCGGAAAGTCAGACGACACCGTGATTTCAACCTGCGACAGTTTGTGGAAAACCACTTCTGGCTGCCGGACGTGTGCTCCACGGAATATGTCTCTAACCCGGAAAATTCGCTGAAAGAACATATCGACCAGCTCTGGCCCGTGCTGACGCGCGAGCCGCAGGATCACATTCCGTGGTCTTCGCTGCTGGCGTTACCGCAGTCCTACATTGTGCCTGGCGGGCGATTCAGCGAAACCTACTACTGGGACTCCTATTTCACCATGCTGGGGCTGGCAGAAAGCGGTCGCGGAGATCTCCTGAAATGTATGGCGGACAACTTCGCCTGGATGATTGAGAACTACGGCCATATTCCGAACGGCAACCGTACCTACTATCTGAGTCGTTCACAGCCGCCGGTGTTTGCCCTGATGGTCGAACTGTTTGAAGAAGATGGCGTCCGCGGCGCGCGGCGCTACCTGGACCATCTGAAGATGGAGTACGCATTCTGGATGGACGGCGCGGAATCACTGATGCTCAATCAGGCGTATCGTCACGTCGTCCGCATGCCTGACGGTTCGCTGCTTAACCGTTACTGGGACGATCGCGACACCCCGCGTGACGAGTCGTGGCTGGAGGATGTGGAAACCGCCAAACATTCCGGTCGCCCTCCCAATGAGGTGTATCGCGATCTGCGTGCTGGCGCGGCTTCCGGCTGGGATTACTCATCCCGCTGGCTGCGCGATACAGCGCGACTGGCAAGTATTCGCACCACCCAGTTTATCCCGGTCGATCTCAACGCCTTTTTGTTCAAACTGGAGAGCGCCATTGCCAATATTTCTGCGCTAAAAGGCGACCGGGAAACTGAGACCCTTTTTCGCCAGAAGGCAAGCGTTCGTCGTGCCGCCGTGAACCGCTACCTGTGGGATGACGATAATGGCTGCTATCGGGACTACGACTGGCGGCGCGAGCAGATGGCCCTGTTCTCCGCCGCCAGCATTGTACCTCTGTATGTCGGCATGGCGACCCATGAACAGGCCGATCGCCTGAGCAGCGCGGTTCGCAGCCGCTTACTGACGCCCGGTGGGATTATGGCGACCGAATACGAAACCGGCGAACAGTGGGATAAACCCAACGGCTGGGCGCCGCTACAGTGGATGGCTATTCAGGGGTTCAAGATGTATGGCGATGATGCCCTTGGTGATGAGATTGCCCGTAGCTGGCTACAAACGGTGAACCATTTTTACCAGCATCATCATAAACTTATTGAAAAATACCATATCGCGGGCGGCACGCCGCGTGAAGGCGGCGGCGGTGAATATCCCTTACAGGATGGGTTCGGCTGGACCAACGGCGTGGTGCGTCGCCTGATTGGATTGTACGGGGAGCCGTAGCTCCCCCGCTATCCGCGAATCTCCTTATAAATGGCGGTCTGGATCTTCAGCCATTTCTTGTTGTCCGCGCTGGGTTCGGCGCGGACACGTAATGTCGCCTGCTCAGCCTCATGTTTTTGGCGCGCCACGACCGCAGGCACCGTGCAAAAACGTTGCAGATACAAGGCGTGTTCGGCGGTCAGCGTCGCGCCGTTCGACATGGCGTGTCCCAGGGTATTGATAAACCGCCGACAGGGTTTAAGCTCATCCATCTGCGAAGGGTAACGTAGCAACAATTGCAGCACGTCAGTATTTCCCAGTGAGAAAGCCTGCTCGGTCCAGGCTAACTGCCAGTTCATCCCGCCCTGTAAAAACAGGGTTGTGACATGGGTGTCATTCCTGTCAATAGCCGCCCGCATGTTAAAGGCATCCCAGGTGATCCCCTTCTGCGTGAGGCTCTCCCGCGGTGAAGACGCTTCCCGTTTTGGCTCATTCTGTACGCTCTCAACACCCGCCGCAGTGGGCGGTTCTTGCGAACTGAATAACCAAATTCCGCCCCCCAGTATCGCCAGCACCATGACGCCGACAGCGCCCCACAGGGTGCCGGAGATCAGCTGTTCCCGCTCTTCAGCGGTACGTTGCGGCCGTTTGCGCGGGGGTTCTATCGTTTCACCGATCTCTTGCTGCTCGCCACCCGCCTGGTGATTAATATGCCGCGCACGTTCCCAATACTGTTCCAGTGGCGCGTCATTGACAATCAATAACGAGGCGGGATTCACCCGCGTACGCCCGCGCTCAAACGCCCGCTGTACCGGGCGGGTAATCTGCTGATACTGGCAGGAGAGCAGCGTCAACTGCGCCGCCGTGAGCGGTTCTCCGGCAATCACGCCATTACGCGCCTGTCGACAGTCGTCAAGAAATTGCCGTAGCGTCGCACGGGGTTCAACAAACAGTGTCAGTACCGAGGTGTCGTTAAACACCCCGGCGTAGTGGCGGGCGAAGCTCTTTTTATCGACGACCATCAGCGCCAGTTCACTAAAACACATTCCACTGAGCGCTTCCTGGCCATCACCCTGTTTAATCCAGCGCCTGAGACGATCGCCGCCAAAGTGCTGTTTTAAATACGCATTCAGTGACTGGCTGTCCGGCCAGACCTGCGCCACCAGCCCTTTTAAAACCAGCTCAATCACGCGAAGCTGGCGCTCTGCACGCCGTTGTTGGCTTTCATCGCTGGCGTCTACGTCAGTGAGATATGTGAGCAGCGGCTGGCACTGGCGTAACTGTTCCAGCGCGGTGACGAAACGCAGCGCGGCAATGAGCTGATTCTCACTTACGGCCTGTCCGTTTTCATATTGCGGTACGCATTGCTGGAGATGGCGCAACCGTAGGGTAAACTGGCTGAGTTGTGCGTCATCCATATGCAGTCGTTTTGCGATGGCATTCCAGCCGCCGAGGTTCAAACGGGCCTGATCCAGTTGTTCGAGAAACCAGCGCGGATCTTTCCCTTCGGAGGCATGGACCCCTAACAACAGCAAAATTTCTACCGATGCGTGGCGGATAATACCCAGACAGTGCTCAAAGGTAGTGCTTGTCGTCTGTAAAACGCTGATCGTCATTATCATCCTTAATTTAAAAAACGCCCACCTGGGGTAACACCGTTCACTTCAGCCAATGAATGAGGGGAAACACCGGGATTTGGTTCCCGGAGGGACGCCAAACCCGGTGGTCGCCCCGGATATCTCGGTCTTAAACTAACGGTGTTACCTCCAGAGGGTTCGTAATATTCATTTTAATTATCTGTTTTTATAGATATAACAAGTTAAACATATATAACAGTGACCACGACGTGAACATTGAGAAAATTATTCGGAGGTATGCTTGTGCCCGTACTGAAAACCTCTCGCCTGACCTGTCGCCCGATTGAGCCTGCCGACTGGCCCTTTTTTCTCTCGCTACAGCAACACCCTGACGTGATGCGCTATGTGGACGATGCGCGTAGCGAAGCAGACATTCGCGAGGCCTTCGACTCCCGATTGCCCGAATGGCAGCCTGGAAGCCCTCACTGGCTGTGTCTGATCCTTTGCGACAACGAAACGGGCAAGCCGCTTGGCATCAACGGTTATATTCATCGCGGGAAAGATTGCGCCGAAGTCGGGTTCCTGCTGGCTCCCGAAGCTCAGGGAAAAGGTTATGGGGCAGAGTCTTTACGCGCCGTCTGCGACTATGCTTTTTCCACGGGCGGTCTGCGGCGACTGACAGCCTGCGTCACCGCAGGTAATCAGGCTTCTCGCCAGTTGCTGGAGAAAACAGGATTTGTGCTGGAAGGGACGCTGCGCGAAAGCTACTGGTTGCAGCAACGCTGGCAGGATGACTGGCTCTTTGGCCTGTTAAAGCATGAGTGGCGCTGATATTCGCTCGCCGATGCTACTCCGGCGGACAACCTCACCCGCCGGATCGCATCGACCCCACGCTTACAGGAACATGCCGCCTGACACTTCGATCCGCTGCGCCGTCATCCACCCCAGTTCATCACTGAGTAATGCGGCAATGGCATCACCAATATCCCCCGGCAAGCCTGCGCGTCCCAACGCAGTTTGCGACGCAACGTAGGCGTTCAGTTCTTTGTTGTCTCGCAGTCTGCCGCCGCCAAAATCAGTCTCAATCGCGCCAGGCGCAATGCTGTTCACTGTGATCCCACGCTCCCCTAACTCTTTGGCCTGATAGCGTGTCAGCACTTCCATCGCCCCTTTCATTGAGGCGTAGGCCGCGTACCCCGGCAGGGCAAAACGGGCCAGCCCCGTTGAGACATTCAGGATCCGTCCCCCATTTTTAATCAGCGGTAACAGGCGCTGGGTCAGGAAGAAAGGGCCTTTAAAATGGATGCTCAATAATTCATCAAACATGGCTTCCGGCGTGTCTGCAAACGGCGCATACAGGCCAATACCGGCATTGTTCACTAAATAATCAAACGTCTCGCGATTCCAGACACTTTTCAGTTGTGTTTTGACGTCGCGGGTGAATGTCGAAAAACTGGCAATATCACTGACGTTCAGCTGTATTGCCACCGCTTTCCTCCCTTTTTGCTCAATTTCAGCGACAACATCCAGCGCCGCCTGCTGCTGGCTATTCCAGGTGAAAATAATATCCGTTCCCTTGTCTGCCAACTTCAACGCCGCGTTTTTACCCAGTCCACGGCTGCCGCCGGTCACTAATGCGATACGTTGTGTCATAAGAAACCTCATTTCAGCTGTTGTGAAGATTGAGAAAGAGCTTATTAGGTGATAGAAAAACAATAAATATAGCCAGATGCGCATCACTGTTTCACACGGAACAACAATAGGCGGTCGGGATGGATAAAATTCACGCAATGCAGTTGTTCATTCGCGTCGCGGAACTGGAGAGTTTTTCGCGCGCCGCCGAGACATCCGGCCTCCCTAAAGGTAGCGTATCTCGCCAGATTCAGGCGCTGGAGAACCTGCTCGGGACGCAGCTACTGCACCGGACCACCCGACGCGTTCAGCTCACGCAGGACGGTATGGTCTATTACGAGCGCGCCAAAGATCTGCTGAGCAATCTTGATGAGCTGGACGGGTTGTTTCAGCACGACCCCAAAAGCATCAGCGGTAAACTGCGAGTGGATATGCCGGTGGGCATTGCCAAAAACCTGGTCATGCCGCAGCTCCCGCAATTTTTGCATCAGTATCCGGGGATTGAACTGGAACTCAGCAGCAGCGACCGCCTGGTCGATTTAATTCGCGAGGGCTTTGACTGCGTCGTGCGCGTTGGCGCGCTGAAAGATTCTGGATTGATCGCCCGCCCGCTGGGGAAGCTGTCGGTTATTAACTGCGCCAGCCCCCAGTATCTGGCGCGCTTTGGCTATCCGGAGAGTCTGGAAGACCTGGCCTCACACGCAGTGGTGCACTATTCCCTGAATCTGGGCACACGGCCGCAGGGTTTCGAAGTCGCAACGGCCAATGGAACGCAGTGGATTAAAACGGGCGGCATATTAACGGTGAACAGCACCGAGACCTATTATGCGGCTTGCCTGGCGGGTCTGGGCATCATTCAGGTGCCGCGCGTTGGGGTGCGCGATGCGCTGCGCGCAGGAACGCTCATTGAAGTGTTACCGCAGTATCGCGCCGACACCATGCCGGTATCACTACTGTATCCACACCGTCGCAACCTTTCCCGCCGGGTTCATCTGTTTATGGAGTGGTTAACCGGGGTGATGAAAGGTTATGTGGATTAGCGTCTGGCCGCACTTTTCGGGAAGCCGCCCTGAGAGACTATACTAACCCGATAGCAGACAAAAAAAGGACTATCGACCTGATGATGCAGGAAAATGACGTAAAACGCCCGGATCAGGAACTGGAGCACGACCCGATTCAAACAACAGAGACTGACGCGCATGAAGCGTCAGAGAAAAGCGGCAAAGCCCACAAGACGCTGAAAACCGTCACCACGACAGCGCAAAAGATCCAACGCCAGCCCGTGATTGCCCATCTTATCCGTGCAGCAGAACGTTTTAATGACCGACTGGGAAACCAGTTCGGCGCGGCCATTACCTACTTCTCGTTTCTGTCGATGATCCCCATTCTGATGGTGTCATTCGCCGCCGCCGGTTTTATTCTCGCGTCGCACCCCACGCTGCTCCAGGATATCTTCGAAAAAATTCTGCAGAACGTCAGCGACCCCACCTTAGCCGCTACCCTGAAAAGCACCATCAATACCGCCGTTCAGCAGCGTACCACAGTCGGTCTGGTCGGTCTGGGGATCGCGCTCTATTCCGGCATCAACTGGATGGGGAATCTGCGGGAAGCGATTCGCGCCCAGTCGCGGGACGTGTGGGAACGCACGCCGCAGGATCAGGAAAAAATCTGGATAAAATACCTGCGTGACTTTATCTCCCTGATTGGCCTGTTGGTCGCGTTGATTGTCACCCTCTCCATCACCTCCATCGCCGGGTCCGCCCAGCAGATGATCATTTCGGCGCTGTATCTCGACAGTATCGAATGGCTGAAACCCGCCTGGCGGCTGATCGGACTGGTCATTTCAATCTTTGCCAACTACCTGTTGTTCTTCTGGATTTTCTGGCGATTGCCGCGCCATCGCCCGCGTAAGAAAGCGCTGATTCGCGGAACATTTATTGCTGCCATCGGCTTTGAAGTCATCAAAATCATCATGACGTGGACCCTGCCCGCACTGGTGAAATCCCCTTCCGGCGCCGCATTTGGCTCAGTGCTGGGTCTGATGGCGTTCTTCTATTTCTTCGCCCGCCTGACGCTCTTCTGCGCGGCCTGGATTGCCACCGCGCAATACAAAGACGATCCACGGATGCCGGGCAAAACACACCGTTAAATCATTCATGGGGCTGATGAAAAACAAAAAATATCAGCCCCGCTCGCCATTTCAGAATATAAATCCAGTCCTTAACTTTTATTTAACCAAAAACCAGTTTTATTATCTAAGTTTAAAAATCTGTGAAGCATTTCATAGAAGCGAAATCGCTGACCTAAAAATTATCCCCTTTTTGTCGCTTTTCTGAGCAAAATCCCATTTTGTTACATATTGAAATGTCTCTTTTGCTGTGCGTAATATGGCCATTCGTTCGCCAAAAAATAAGAAAATACTATGCAAGCAACCGCCACAACACTCGACAACGAACAGGAACACACACCGGTCAATTCGCGTAATAAAGTCGTCATCGCATCACTCATCGGCACCGCCATTGAGTTTTTCGACTTTTACATTTACGCCACCGCCGCCGTGATCGTGTTCCCCCATATTTTCTTCCCACAGGGCGATCCTGCGGCAGCCACGCTACAGTCGCTTGCCACCTTCGCCATCGCCTTTGTGGCGCGCCCGATTGGCTCCGCCGTATTCGGCCATTTTGGCGACCGCGTTGGCCGCAAAGTGACGCTGGTAGCTTCACTGCTGACAATGGGGATCTCCACCGTCATCATTGGTCTGCTGCCCGGCTACGCGACGATCGGTATTTTCGCCCCGCTGCTGCTGGCGCTGGCACGTTTTGGCCAGGGGCTGGGTCTTGGCGGTGAATGGGGCGGCGCGGCGCTGCTGGCGACGGAAAATGCGCCGCCGCGCAAACGCGCGCTGTACGGCTCCTTCCCTCAGTTGGGCGCGCCTATCGGTTTCTTCTTTGCCAACGGTACGTTCCTGTTGCTCTCCTGGTTACTGACCGATGAGC
This sequence comes from Citrobacter sp. R56, assembly GCF_016811995.1. Classification (GTDB taxonomy): domain Bacteria; phylum Pseudomonadota; class Gammaproteobacteria; order Enterobacterales; family Enterobacteriaceae; genus Citrobacter_D; species Citrobacter_D enshiensis. The sequence goes on along the minus strand of NZ_CP069159.1, from coordinate 198,870 downwards.
AATTCATGAGCTGGGGCTGGCGTGTACCGTTTATCTTCTCTGCGGTGCTGGTGATTATTGGTCTGTATGTGCGTGTCTCTTTGCACGAAACGCCGGTATTCGCGAAAGTCGCCGCCGCCAAAAAACAGGTAAAAATTCCGCTGGGAACCCTGCTGACAAAACATGTGCGCGTCACGGTGCTTGGCACATTTATCATGCTGGCGACCTATACGCTGTTTTATATCATGACTGTCTATTCCATGACCTTCAGTACCGCTGCCGCCCCTGTGGGCCTCGGTATGTCGCGTAACGACGTATTGTGGATGCTGATGATGGCCGTCATTGGATTCGGCGTGATGGTGCCAGTTGCGGGTCTGCTGGCCGATGCCTTTGGGCGTCGTAAAAGCATGGTCATTATCACCACGATGATCATTCTGTTTGCGCTGTTCGCCTTTAAACCGCTGCTGGGTTCCGGTAATCCGGTGCTGGTCTTCGCCTTCCTGCTGCTGGGATTGAGTCTGATGGGGCTGACTTTCGGTCCGATGGGCGCGTTGCTGCCGGAGTTGTTCCCGACCGAGGTACGCTACACCGGTGCGTCGTTCTCCTATAACGTCGCGTCGATTCTCGGTGCCTCTGTCGCCCCCTATATTGCCGCGTGGTTGCAGGCAAACTACGGTCTGGCGGCGGTGGGGATTTACCTGGCATCAATGGCGGGGCTGACGCTGATAGCACTCCTGTTAACGCATGAGACGCGCCACCAGTCGCTGTAATGTGAGTGCCGGATAAGCGACATGTTGCCCCGGGACGCTATCGTCCAGGGGCAACATTATCTCTGAATTATGAGCCAGGTACGCACACAACGCTGGAGTTCGGGGTTAATGTTTGCGCGACCACCACGACAGGCTTACATGGCGAAGGTGCTGGCTTACCGGAAAACAGGTTAATTAACCCCATTAACAGGCACAGTGCAATAATGAGGGAATAGGGCAAATGAACAAAATCCTGAAAGGCGGCCTTTTTTAAGCGAACAAGACGGCTTACCGGCTTATAATATCGTTCATACTTATAAATAGGGTTATTCTTTGCATAGGACTTAAACCACCAATTATAAATCTGAAATGGTGCGGGGTTTTTAAATAAAATATCAGGGTCTTTTCGAAAATGCGCTTCAATAACTCTGATACGACTCGCGATAGCGTACTGGAATGTTTTCCATTTAGCTTCAAGATACCAAAAGCAACAGGCGATCAGTGCAATTGAAAAAAGTGTCAGAAAGGTGATGGGTTTATCGCCATTGGTTCCTAACGCAAACCCGGCAATAGATCCTGCACCTATCCAGCCTTTTATAAGCAAGGCTCTTCGGTCATAATCTTCATATTGATCCTGTAGCTTTAAGTATTCATCTTTAAGAAAACTGTCGTGTTGGTCTGTCATTGACGTATCTCCAGTCACAGATTTTCCCGGAGGTGTTCATAAGTAGCCTTATCATCTGCTTATGAACCTGAGGCCACAAACACACATTCCATTTTCAATACACTGATATTTAATAAAATAATTGTATCCCACGCTTAAGAAATTGCGTGCCTGGTTAATTTATAGAGTTAAAACAACGGCTGATACATAGTAAATTAGAATGAATTTGCTATTCCAAAAACCACTAAAACCCTATTGCATCTTCCGACAGATATGATCATCGCCTTACGAAGAAAGGTGAACGCATATTTTCTGGTACACCTAAACTTTTCTTATTATGCGTCTGACGATCAACCCTTTTGTTTTACACATTAATAATTCTTTCTCTGATAAATTATCATATGGTAGACAGCGATATTGCTAAGATATTAAAAATATCATTAACAGCATTTTGCGAAATAAATATCTAAACATTCACAGGTTCCTGTCGATATCCCAAAAAATTCCTGGAACGAAAACAGGCCTGGTTATATGACGGCCTGTTTAGCCCTTATCTACTTCTTCATCTGCGACAGAATCGTCCGGCACTGATTAGCATCGCCTTCGGAAGGCGAAATCAGCGCCAGCAGCGCGGCAGCGGGGGTCACTAAGGTTGCCAGCGCCGCGGCAACCGCACCTCGTGCTATCAATGCGCCGGCCTTCACGCCCGCCTGTGGATTCTTGAACGTCCCACGCACGTACAGCGGTGAACGCAGAGTAATGATACGAATCCCTTTACTCTCCGGATCAATGGTTAAATCAAGTTGTTCAGAGGCAAAACTGGCCGTTCCGGTGACGTTAATCACTGCATTTTCCGTATCAAAAGCAAAGAGTTGTGGGCGTGCTACGCCATTGGTAATGTCGAGATTCGCCGCCGCGCAATTCACTCGCACTTCGTCATCGCCAAATATTTGCCCAACAATAAAGTTACCTACGTTCAATCCAACAATTTCCATCAGATTCCGGCTGACCAGACCGTCGTTCATCAACAGTTTCAGATTGCCATTACTGTTGCCTAACAGCGCCGCGATGGAGTTCCCGCTGCCACGAATCTGGGCATCCCCGTTCATCTCGCCGAGAGTTTTTTGCATTAATTCCACGTCAGGCATCAATGCCTTGAGCTTAAGGCGACGCGCCTGGATTTCCGCCCGCCCTTGCATGGGTTTCTTGTCCCCTTCCAGATGAATGTTGGAGACGATGCTGCCGCCCGCCAGACCAAATTTCAGCGGCTGCAGGCGCAAATCGGCGTTCTTCAGGATGATGTGTGTGGAAAGATCGCTAATCGGCAGGCTGCTACCGTGCTCAATGCGCCGCCCCTTAAAACGCACATCGGCATCCATCACATCCCATTTATCGGTTTCAAAGCGGTCATAAGGCAGGATTTTGCCCGCAGGCTGAAGGTCTTTCTCACCTTTGCGTTGTTCAGTTCGGCTCCCTTTACCGGAGTCCACGCCAATCAACGGGCCGAGATCGGCCAGCCGAAGCTGGCGCGATTCCACATCGCCTTCCAGTTTTGGTCGCGGCTTGCCAGTGGTATAGGTCAGCGAGCCATGAATATCGCTGTCGCCAATCCGCCCGTTAAAGTTGCGATAATCAAAGACAGAGGATTTCTCCGCGTCGATTTTCGCCACCAGCCGCCCGTCCGTTTCAAACGGCGGGGTGTCGGGCAGCAGTACGCCTGTCAGGTCGTATAATTCGCCCAGCGAATCACCGGAAAATTTGAGCTGAAGATCGACTCCGCCGATCCTGCCAGGATCGTTCACTACGCCCACCAATGCCACGCGGGTGTTGCCCGAACGAAAGTCGGCCTGCACCGGGAACGGCGTGCCTTCGCTGCGTAAGGCCAGCATGCCGCCAATTTTACCTGTTCCTGTAAGCGGCTCGCCGTTGTAGCGCCCTAGTACCTTCAGGCCAAAAACATAATCCCCAACCCTGGCGGTGGTGTGGCTATCTTTCGCACCCGTCAGTTCATGAAAGGGCAGCGGTTTGCCCAGCGGATCGACCAGGATCTCGACGTCAGCCTTGCTCACCTGGTCGTTGATCGCGACACGGCCTTGATCAAACAGAATATTATCCAGCCGGAAAGACCAGCCCGACGGCGGTGCAGACGGATCGTTGCGATCGTCGCCCGCTACATTAAACGTCCAGTTATTGTTTTGTTCAGACAGGCGAATGAGGCGGGCATCCGGTTTCACCAGTTTGATCCACGGAAGCCAGACGGTTTTGGTCAATAACGCCAGAGGCGCCAGCGTGGCTTCAACGCGCGGCAGGTGCACCATGGTGACATCCGGGATATCCGGCGGATTACCGAGAATAATGTCTTCTGCGTGGACGTGCGGCCACGGAATCCAGCTACGCCAGCCTGTTTCCTGCGGCTGACGTTCCCACACCACCCCGAGGTCGCCCCGTATGGCGAAGGGTCGATTGAGTTCGGTAGAGACTTTCTGGTTGATGGTCGGTTTGAGGCGATTCCAGTCAAATGTCGCGATCAGAATGATGAGCACTGCGATCAACAACAAGAAAGTCCCTGATATTGCAGCCGTTATTTTGCCTGCTTTCGTCATAGGTTACGTCCTCGCTTCTTTCCTTGCCTGTCCTAAAGATAGTCCAGCAGGCGAAAAAGGAGGCAGGCAGTGTCCGGGAATACCGCGTCAACCACGCGACATTACGGGAGACAGCCCAGCATTACAGCGTCAAAATCACCTCTTCGAGGGTGTCCAGCGCGACCGGGCGCGACAAGAAATAGCCCTGCGCGGCAAACGCTGGCGAGTTCTGCACATCACGCCACTCTTCCAGTGTTTCAACGCCTTCGACAATGACACCACGGCAATAACGGTTCATCAGTTGCAGCAGCAAAGTGAACAGATTTCGCCCCTCTGGGGTTTGCCGCAGCATGACAAACAGATCCCTGGCGACTTTTATGTAGTCGTAACGCACTTCACTGAGCGCGGAGAAGTTTGCCATTCCGGTCCCAAAGTCATCCAGCCAGAGCGGGCCAAACTCGCACATTGAGGCAAACGATGAATCTTTTGGCAGGCGGATGTGCTCTACCAGCTCGAAGCGCAGCCAGGGCAGACGTTCAATCGTTTTGAGGATATCGCTTTGTTGGCGCATGGCGATCAGCGTCGGGCCGTCGACGTTCACCGAGGCCAGCAAATCATGCTGTCGGAAAAAGCGTTCATTCTTTTCCAGCAGAGCGAGTTGCTCTTCTACAACATCGATACGGTGTCGCACCGTCACTTCGGCAAAATAGCGATCCGGGGCCAGACGTTGAGCGGGATTATCAGGATGTGTCACCACCGTCAGCAGTTCGACAGCCATCAATCGTCCGCTGGTCTGATAAATCGGTTGATAGGTATAAGCCCGCTCGCACTGCAGCCAAAAGCGCCGCTCCTGCAAGCTTTCGATGCTTGCATCAGGAATGCTTAGCTGCTGGATAACCTGCTTTATCATCTCAGATGTCCTGTGTGTGAGAGTGTGACTGCCCGGACTCGTCAAAGGTTATCGGCGCTTAAGCGGAGAACTTTATGTTCAGTCCCTTGCAAAATAAAAAACAGATCGCCAAAAAATCATCACAGAATACGCGTTGGCTCAAAAAAATAATGGAACGTTGTTTTAATATGGTTGACCACTAAACACCCACAGCGCACACTACCGCTATTATTTTCAGAGCAGGTTCACGACTATGTCCAAAAAGATTGCCGTGATTGGCGAATGCATGATTGAGCTGTCACAGAAAGGCGCAGACGTTCAGCGCGGATTCGGTGGCGACACGTTGAATACATCCGTTTATATCGCCCGCCAGGTCGATTCTGCGGCATTATCCGTTCACTATGTCACAGCACTGGGCACTGATAATTTCAGCCAGCAAATGCTGGATTCCTGGCAGGGTGAAAACGTCGACACCTCCCTGACGCAACGCATGGAGAACCGTCTGCCGGGTCTCTACTACATTGAGACCGACAGCACTGGCGAGCGCACGTTCTACTACTGGCGTAATGAAGCCGCCGCGAAATTCTGGCTGGAGAGCGAGCAGTCTGCCGCGATCTGCGAGGAGCTGGCGACATTCGATTACCTGTATCTGAGCGGCATCAGTCTTGCAATCCTGAGTCCAACCAGCCGCGAGAAGTTATTGACCCTGCTGCGCGAGTGTCGCGCCAACGGCGGAAAAGTGATTTTTGACAACAACTACCGTCCTCGCCTGTGGGCAAGTATTGAAGAGACGCAGCAGGTGTACCAGCAAATGCTGGAATGCACCGACATCGCCTTCCTGACGCTGGATGATGAAGACGCGCTGTGGGGCGTAAAACCGGTTGAGGACGTGTTTGCACGCACCCATGCGGCGGGCGTACAGGAAGTGGTGGTAAAACGCGGTGCGGACTCTTGCCTGGTCTCAATTCAGGGTGAAGAACTGATCGATGTCGCGGCGGTGAAACTGCCGAAAGAGAAGGTGATTGACACTACCGCTGCGGGCGACTCTTTCAGCGCAGGCTATCTGGCTGTGCGTTTGACTGGCGGCACTGCGGTTGATGCAGCAAAACGCGGACATCTGACCGCCAGCACCGTCATCCAGCATCGCGGGGCAATCATCCCACGCGACGCAATGCCTCAGTAATGCTCATTATCAGGCCTACAAGACCGTAGGCCTGATAAGTGTAACGCCATCAGGCATCACACCATCGCCGGATGGCGGCGTTAACGCCTTATCCTGCCTACTGTGCCGCCGGGATATCAGTCACTTCAGGATGCGACTCATCCATTTCTACGCTGGTCGTGGCTGCCGCGGAAGCGACAGGTGCCATGATTTGATCCCATGTTGCCTGGAGATCCTTCATGTTGAACTCTGGCTCGCCTTTCGGTTGCAGCAGAATCAGTGCCATATCCTGCGATAACTGCTGACGAAGATCCTGATTCAGCATTTCAACAGTGAGGCTGTTGAGGAAATCCTGGCGTAGTTTCTGATACTGCTCAGGGGCGATATCCACCACCTGATTTTGCAGCGAACGCATGCGTTGGCTAATCAGGATGTCAGTATCGGTACGCGCGTAGGTCGCAAACAGCTTCTGCAATTCCAGACTCTTTTGCGCCACCAGCGCGTTAAATTCCTCTTCCGGCAGGCCATCGTTGCGAACTTTCGCCAGCTCACGCGCCACCATCCCCAGATTCGCATTCAGCCTGTCGTTGGCTGACTCGATGTTGATCGCGCACTGGGCGCGCAGGAACAGTACCCGGCAGTCGAAGCCCAGACCAATTTTCGCATTGTTCTTGCTCAACGTTTGCTGAACATGCCAGAACAGCGCTTCACGGGCTAAATCAGCACGCCAGTAGCGCAGCAATGCGGAGGATTCGCGGATAGGTTGCCACGGCGCGTCCCACATAATGGAAAGACGATCCTGGCGTACGGTATCCGTCATAATACTGACCGCTTCCGCACGTAACGGTGAAAGGGTCGGTACTGGCGCAGGCGTTTCACGCTTGCCTTTTAATTCGCCAAAGGTTTTGTTGATTTGCTCTGCAACCGAACGCGCATCAACGTTGCCGACAATAATCAGCGTCATCGCGTCCGGGGTGTACCATTTCTGGTAGAAATCTTCAATTTTCGCCGCATCGACCGGCTGTTTCAGCGGGTCTGCGGGGTCATGGCCTAACAATGCCGACCCTTTCAGACGATAGCGCCACCACCCTTCTTTGGTGTCCATCGGCCAGGTCGTGACCATATCTTCGCTGTTCAGCGCGTAATTCACCGTTTCCGGCGTGATCGTTAGGTTACCTGAGACAGTGGCCAGGTAAGAGAGTGCTTCTTTAAGCAGATCGTTACGGCTATTCGGCAAGCTGAGGTTATACAGCGTGGAATCATAGGAAACGATAACTGGCGGCATCGGGCGTTTAGGATCAAACCCTTGCTGCCAAAGTGAACGTGCTTGCGCGGCCTCCAGGCCGCCGCTTTGCGTCAGCGCAATACGCGGGATAGCATGGCTGAAACCGCTCTGTTGTGTGCTCTCGGCGAGAGAACCGGTATTGACCAGCAGGCGAACCTCAATGCGGTCGCTCGGGCGCTGCGGAGTGGCTAATACTTGCCACTGTAAACCATTTGCCAGCGTCCCCTGTTGCCATGCTGGATCGGGCTGGAGCGCATCAGCCTGCACATAGCCGGCAGCGGCCATCATCAGCAAACCGCCCGCTAAAAGTCGAATTTTTGTGCCCTGCATGTGAACCCCTGATCAACAATCCTGGTAATAAAAAGACAATCCTGAAAAAGGCTTATCTGAATATGACGTTAAAAACACTTCGTGTTAGACCGCAAGAACATGGAAATGTCACGGATGAAGTGTAAAAAAACCGAAGCCGCCCGATAAGGCGATTCTGGTGCAGGGGTCAATTATGCGCAAACACCCGCAGTCCTGGAAGGGACTGCGGGCATTAGAGGCGAGATTAAGAGGATATTTCGTGCGATTTGCCTTCCGGCGCACGATTATTCAGCACATCGTCGAGTTTTTTGTGGTCCAGTTCTTTCACCCATTTGGCGACCACGACTGTCGCCACGCCGTTACCGACCAGGTTGGTCAACGCACGGGCTTCAGACATAAAGCGGTCGATACCAAGGATCAGCGCCAGACCCGCAACCGGTAAATGCCCGACGGCGGAGATGGTGGCAGCCAGAACGATAAAGCCACTTCCGGTAACCCCTGCGGCCCCTTTTGAGGATAGCAGCAACACCACCAATAGCGTTATCTGATGGAAAATATCCATATGGCTGTTCGTCGCCTGCGCGATGAACACCGCCGCCATGGTCAGATAGATGGATGTGCCATCCAGGTTGAATGAATAGCCGGTTGGAATAACCAACCCGACGACCGACTTCCGACAGCCCAGTTTTTCCATCTTGTCGAGCATACGCGGCAACGCAGACTCGGAAGAAGAGGTCCCCAGTACAATCAGCAGCTCTTCACGGATGTAGCGAATAAATTTGAAAATGCTGAAGCCGGTTGCACGGGCGATCCCACCCAGTACTACCACCACGAACAGGATACAGGTGATATAGAAGCAGATGATCAACTGCCCTAACTGCACCAGCGACCCCACGCCGTATTTGCCGATGGTAAAGGCCATCGCGCCAAACGCACCGATAGGCGCCAGACGCATGATCATATTGATGATGCCGAAGATGACCTGCGAGAAGCTTTCAATCACGTTGAAAATCATCTGTCCTTTGCTGCCCAGACGATGGAGAGCAAAACCGAACATCACGGCAAACAGCAAGACCTGCAGGATGTTACCGCTGGCAAATGCACCGATAACGCTGCCCGGGATGATATCCATCAGGAAGCCCACGATCCCCTGGTCCTTCGCCTGCTCAGCGTAAATCGCGACAGCTTTGGCATCCAGAGTTGCCGGATCGACGTTCATCCCGGCGCCAGGTTGCACCACGTTAACAATGATGAGGCCGATGATCAGCGCGATAGTACTGACGACTTCAAAGTACAGCAGCGCAACCGCACCTGTGCGGCCAACGGCTTTCATGCTTTCCATACCTGCAATGCCGGTCACGACAGTACAGAAGATGACAGGAGCGATGACCATCTTAATGAGCTTAACGAACGCGTCGCCAAGCGGTTTCATTTGAGCGCCTAATTCAGGGTAGTAATGGCCAAGGAGTATACCAATGGCGATTGCTGTCAGGACCTGAAAGTAAAGGCTTTTGAACAGAGAGGTTTTCATAGGGTGTCCTTGAAGTAAAAACCACAGGCCTTGTAAGGTTATGATTGACCTGCGGCCTTAAAATAACACCCCGACAACATGACAGAAATGTACCTGGATCATAATTGAAACAAAAATGTTAAAAAGTTTGAACTGGCTCGCACAAGCCCGACCTTTTTTAACTTTTGTAATCAGGCGATACGTCTTTCAGGTAACGATCTTCAAACACTTCAGCAGGAACAGGACGGGCAAATAAGAAACCTTGCGCTACTTCGACACCCGCTTTTGCCAGCCAGTCACGCTGCGCTTCCGTCTCCACGCCTTCTGCAATCATCTGTAAATTGAGGCTACGCGCCATCAGGATAATTGCGGTGACCATGCTGTTATCTTCCGGTAACCCATCAACAAACATTTTATCGATTTTAAGCACATCGACCGGCAGCGACTTCATGTGTTGTAGCTGGCGTAACCCCGCGTATCCCATACCAAAATCGTCCAGCGCAATACGGACGCCTGCGTTACGTAATGGGCGTAAGATCGCCACTGCGGCATGAGGGTCGTCAATCCGGCGGCTTTCTGTCACCTCCAGAATCAATGTGCCCGGCTCAATACGGTAACGGTTTAATAACTCCAGCAGATCCGACACCATACTCGGGTGCATGAGCTGCAACGCGGAGAGATTCACGGAAAGCGGCATCATCTGACCGCGCTCTTGCCAGGCTGAAAGCTGGCGGCAAGACTCTTCCAGCACCCAATGGCCGACCGTCACCATCAGGCCACAGGATTCAATGCGTTCAATCAACCCTTCAGGCAGCTCCCAGCTTCCATCCGGCTGCTGCATACGCAACAACGCTTCTGCGCTCAGCACCTTGCCACTGGACATCTCCACCTGCGGCTGTAACCAAATGGAGAACTGGTGATTATCCAGCGCGCTAAGAATATCGCTCTCTTCAGTCAGGCGTTGCTGCGCCAGCTCCATCTGTTTCGGATCAAAGAACTGAATTTGATTTTTGCCTTTTCGCCGCGCGGTAAAGGCGGCGGACACCGCGCGACCGTACAGCTGTTCCGCGCTCAGATCGCCATAAAACATCGCAACACCAATGCTACAGCTGGGGCGCAGTTGTATGCTTTCGATCGGCAGCCGCTCATTAATGATAGTGAGCACTTGCTGACCTAATGTTATCGCATGCCACGGCTCTTTGACGCCGTGGGCGATGATCGCAAAGTCGTAACCGCTCACCTGGGTGAGCACCATCCTCGGCGCCAGCACGGATTTCATCTTTTCCACCAGCGTCAGCAGCAGGATTTCCCGCTGCGTCTCTTTAAGCACGCCAGCGGTATCCCGCAGTGTTTCGCACGTCACAATCATCAATGCCGTCGTCTGTTGGCGCGCCACCACCTGCTCCAGCATTCCCATCAGGAACGCTTTATTCGGCAACTCTGAAACCGGAAAACGCATCGCGTTGTCCGTTTGTTCTTCGTTGTAACGCAGCAAAATCTGCTGGTTCAGGTTGTAACTGCGCACCAGCATGCCAATTTCATCATCCTGATGCAGGCGTGGTAGCGTCAGCTGATGCCCAATCAGGTCTTCTTGCGAAACGTTATTGAGCTCACGCGCAATGTTACGCAGCGGGTGCAAAATCAGGCGGTTCACACACCAGGAGATGGCCACCGTGAGCACCAGCGACAAAAGTAAGTAAATGGTCACTAACGTGGAGACGGTACTCATGACAAACTTATACATGCGGAACGAGTCGGCCTGGAGCACCAGATACGCCAGCGGCTGTGGGTTGGCCGGGCGTTCAAGCGAATAAACCGGTAGCGAGATCTGTACCGGCAGCTCGAACAGGCGCGTGATCATGACCGGCACCGGGCGCTCGGGAATAAAGCTGATGCGCAGCGCCTGAAACTGATTAGGCAATACGACATCGGCGCGGCTGACCACTCCGGCAGGTCTAATACTGACAAGAATAGATTCCGCTTCGGGGATATCGCCCTTGAGTATTGCCGCAGACAAAGGTTCCCGAACAGAGCGAGCGATGCTTTCCAGTTGCGTAGCCGTGTTATAGCGGTTCTGCTGTACCAGATGAAACAGCAAAACGGTGCAAAATATAAAAACGAACACCATGACAACGGCCGCAACCATCGCCATCTGCTTAATTGTTAACGAGCGACTGACGCGCAAATTGACTCTCCAGGGATATCTTTAAAAGCCGCCAGAGTATACCCGATCGTGACGGCATTAAGAGAGGCGGTATCTGAAAACTTACCAGTCGGCGTAAGGCACCAGCGGCTGTGGCGGCAAATCCATATCGCCCTGCCAGCCTGCGGCAGAGTACCGCGCATACAACAAGAAATGGCTCGGGGTGTAGTCCTTCGCCTCCTGAATATCTATCGCCGTTCCGATAAACCAGTTAGAGGTGACGCGACGTTCGATCAGCGCCCGCGCCGTGTAGCCAAAGCCCTGACTGCTACCGCCATCGTTGGTCTGGGTGCGGGCTTCATCTTGAAAATCTTCTGGGATCAAATTGATCAGCGGGTAACGCGGCATCGTCTTGGTGCGCGAATGCGACCATGACACGGAACCGCCCAGCTCCCACGACCAGTGCTCTGTGCGTTGGCGCCACATCACCGGTACGGCGAATGAGAGATACTCTTGCGGGCTGTAGTAACCACCCTGACCCAGCGAGTATCCGCTCAGGTCTTTGTCGTAGTGCCAAATCATGTTGTTCAGACCGATGGTGACACGACGATTATTCTCGTTAATGATCTTGTAGTAGTAACCGGTCATCCAGCGTACGCGCCAGTTGTCTTCCACATGCTGCCCGGTGAGCTGATCGCCAGTCAGCGATGCCCAGACGCCGTTCGCTTCGCCTTTGTCATAGCTGAGGCTGACTCCGCCTCCGTCCGCACGGACACCACCCCATGTTTTGTTGGTATTACTTGGCGCATCTTTCTGCCCGCCAAAGGCCAGCAGGGAACTGGAGATAGGACGACGGTGCGCGTTCAGGGTGTAGCCCAACGGACCGATGTCGTTGCTGTAACTCACGCCGCCCACGACATCAACAACCTGGAAGCCCATTGGCGTGGTGCCAATATCCCAGCTCCAGGTGTCATTCGCCCAACCCACGGCGACGCTGGCGCCACGATCCGACTGACTGCGGCTGCCGCTACAGTCGGACAAGGTACAGGTACCCCAGTTGTCATCGTATTGCCCGTTAGCATCATCAGAGAAGCTACCCACGTTCACGTTGACCATGTCAGTACGAAAGAACATGCGTCCGTCGGAATACGGCGCATCCACATGCAGCATGGTGGTGTGCGCTTTCAGGTCAGAATACCCGCCGGTGCCGCTCGAACCCCAATAATCATGCTCAAGGGTGACGTTGAGATCCTGCTGACGATATAAATCCGCCGCATCGCTACGTACGCCGCGTTTCAGCCAGTCGTCTTTCTCGTCGTTGCGCGTCAAACGGGTAAATGTATCGTTATCCTCGGGACGCGTTGGCGTGATCCCCGCAGCGACCATCGCATCTTTGTAAGTGTCGAGCGCCTGCTCTGGTTCGCCCGCCTGCGTCTGAATCGCGGCAGCGTCACGCAGCACCATCGCATTTTCCATTGACGGCGGCTGCGATTTCGCCTGCGGCACAATTTTATTGAACGTCTGCTGCGCGCTCGCAGTGTCGCCCAACTGCATCTGCGCCAGCGCGATACGACGCTGCATGTTGATGGACGGGGTTTCTCCAGCTCCAGTCGCCGGCAGTTTTGCCAGTTCGGCGCGTGCCGCCGCTTTATCCCCCTGAGCGAGATAGACTTCCGTCAAACCAAGACGGGCATCAACATTATTCGGCTCGCGAGCCAGAACCGCCTCATACGCCGCGCGTGCGGTTGTGTATTCCCGGCGCTGCTGCGCCCAGTCAGCAAGCGTTAAATCAATACGTGTGGAGGCGGGTTGCTGTCGGAGTAACTCTTCCGCTTCCCGCTCTTTGCCGCTGTCACGCAGACGATTAGCGGTTTCCAGCACCTGATTGCTTTGCAACCGGTCTGCCAGTTCCTGAATGTTGCTGTTCCACTGGCTGCGCGGCAGGCTGTTAATATGCGCCATTGCCGCACGATCCTGATCGTTACCGGAGAGGTAAAGTCCGTAGGCGTAAACCTGTTCCGGGTCATTGGGCTTCTGGCGCGCCAGCGCGCTCATTTGCGCATCGGCCTGACTGCGCTGCCCGGCGCTCCATAAATCGCGTGATAAACGATAAGTGACCCAGACGCTGCCCGGATCCATTGCCAGTCGGCGACGGTGAAGTTCAGCGGCTTGTGCCCAACTTCCCTGATTTTCCAGCGCTTCTGCCTGTTGCGCCAGGCGATCGTTTTCCAGGCTGCGCTCAATGTCATCAATGCTGCGACGCTGGCTGGTGGAGAGCGAGGCGATAAATGCCGAGGCTTTCTCCGGAGATTGCTGCCGATAAATATTCGCTAACCCGCGCACTGCGTTGCTGTTGCTGCTGTCCATGCGCAGCGTTTGTTGATAGTACCGTTCGGCGGCGGCGTAATCTTTGCGCGCCATCGCCACATCACCCAGCCCCAACACCGCATAGCTGTCGGCGTTATCAATGTTTCTCGCCTGCTGATAAAGACGCTCTGCTTGGTCTGGATTATTGGCTTTCAGGGCGGCGTCACCCTGCTGAATTGACAGCCAGTAACGGTTGACTTTGAGCAGGCTTTCCCACTTATCACGGCTACTGCTTTGCGGGTCCATCTCAAGGGCTTTCTGAAATTGCACCACGGCGCGCGCGCGATCGCCACGCTGTGAATAGGCCTGACCCAGCGCGCCAACGGCTTCGCTGTCGTTATGGTTTGCGCTGACCGCCTGCTGTAATTCCGACACGGCTTTGCCGCCTTGTCCGGCGTCAACCGCAGCCATCCCCTGGGCTCTTGCTCTGAAAGCGGGATCGGCCAGCTGTTTTTGTTGATCATTCAGCTTGCCGCGCGCCGCATTGACGCTGTCGCCTTCGCTGAACACCGTCAGGTACTTTTGCAGTGCCTGCACGCTGGATTCACTCACTGGTAAATCTTTGATCTGCTTATACCAGATATCCGCCGCCGCGTTGCGTCCGCTGCTGGATTTCGCCATCTGTTCTAATACCGCAAACCCTTCTTCGCGCCGTCCGTTGTCAAACATCAGCTGCGCCAGTGAGTTTTGTAAACCGTTGTTGCCCGGGTTGCTGGCATTGATTTTTTTGAGCTGATTAATGGCGTCATTGCGCCGCGCGGGTAATTTCGCCACTGTTGTCCAGTATTCGACCGCCAGTTCACCGTCCGGCGGATTTCCCTTGAACAGCTTATCGTAAGCGGTAATCGCCTCTTCCGGATGCCCGGTGGTGGCCTGCAGGCGCGCCTCCTGCAAGGACTGTCTTCCCTCCGGCGTGGAGAGCAGCATGGTCGTGCGGGACGATTTATACGCGGTGGAGCTCGGCGCTAACTGGGAGAGTCGGTCGAGCTGCTTCTGTGCCCCTGCGATATCGCCCTGACGCAGTAAATAGCGAAAACGGGCGGCAATCACGTCCGGATTATTCGGGTTCATCAGTTCCAGACGGTACAAAGACTGGCGAACCAGATCTTCACGGTGCGAGGCTTCGCCGAGCCGCACCTGCTCCAGCAGTTGCTGTTGCGCGGAAGGCGCAGCATGAACCATCGGCATTAACGTCAGGCCGAGCGATATACTGAGTAAACTTAGTGTGAACTTGCGCATTCCTGGCCCCAGTCAGGTAGTAACTCACCACGAAGGGTGAAGCGAAAACGATGCTGATCCCAGCCTTGTCCAAAAAGGGTCAGCACGTAGCTGTAATAGGCATCGCTGCCAGGAAAGTCGTCGGTCACACGCTGTCGCTGCACCGCTGTCGCATCGCGGTTTTGCAGGAAAGGCAGCATAGCGGCAGAGAAGCCTACCGGGCCATTGCCCTGCGCTTTGCCGCTGGCGACGTCCACTTTCTCCGGCGGAAGGCCGTTTTTTGTTGTCAGGGTAGCCATCGGTTTAAATCGCGCGAGCAGACGCGCTTTTTGCGGGTCGCCATCATGCAGCATGCCCGCCCACATATAGACGCGAATGGCATCGTAGCTGCTGACCAGCGTTTTTTCCGGCTTCAACTGCCAGCCTTTGTTTTTCTCATAACGCACCCAGTCCGGCGAAAAGCCTTTCGGGGCCGTTTCCAGCAGCAAACGAAAATTGGTTTCGCGCAGAGTGGTCCACGGTGCGCCAAAACGGGTAAAGTACTGCGCCAGTTGCGGCGGCAAATAGCTTGGATTAAAGCGCCAGCTTGCCGTTTCCGCGAAACCCACTTTACCTGGCAACAGCATGGAGCCCAGCCCCGGCACGGTGACCACTTCCTCACGGGCAATCCGTTTTAACAGCGCAGTGCCGATGTCGGTATAGCGCGGCGCTTTCCACAGTCTGCCCGCTTCCAGTAAAGACCAGGCAATCCAGACATCGGCGTCAGACGCGGAGTTACTGTCCAGCACGCTCCACGTTTTCGGATCTTTTTGCCCCCAGAGCCAGGCAGGCAGATGCTCCTGCAAAGCGCCTTGCGCCAGATTGTTCTGCGTCCAGTCCAGCAGGAGATCAAACGCCGGGCGGTCATTCGCGGCGAGGGCAAAGAACAACGCGTAGCTTTGCCCTTCCGAGGTGGAGATTTTACGCGCATCGCTGGGATCGATTACCCGCCCTTGCTGGCTGATGTAATCTTTTTTGAACTGTGTCCAGGCAGGCCATGTGCAGGCTGCCTGCACATTCACGGCGGTCACCATTAACACCGTTAACGTCCATCCACGAAGCGCGTTCATCGTTAATTACTCATTGTCCGGATCAAGACGGCGGCGGCTAATGATACGCAGCAGACGCCACAGCACCCAGGCAAGAAGCACGACGCTCACCGCCGCCAGAATGGCCAGCAGTACCGGGTGATTCGACAGGGCATACCACAGACGTTCAAACCACGGTAAATGCCCGACGTAGTAAACATCCCCTACCCGCAGGCTGTTAACACCGGACTCACGAATCACTGAAACAGAACCAAACATCGCCGCCCGTTTTCCGCTGTCGTTCATCGCTTCGTTCAGTAACGTATAACCGCGTGGGCTATCGGCCAACAACGCAATCACACTTCGCTGATCGTTAAACGGCGACTGGAAGCCCACCACGGCCGCCATAGGGCCAGAGGAGGTCAGGGTCGTACGCACATCCGCCGCGCGATCGGCCATATCCGGCATAATGCTCGGGAATGCAGTCTGGCGCGTCGGGGTGTTTACCCAGCTCTGCGTCGCCTGCACCAGCAGATCGATTCGCTTATCATCTTTCAGCTTATCGGGGATGCTGCCGATTAACATAATGTCGGCGTCTTTGCCCTGAATCTGGCTGCTATCGTCGGTGATGTTCAGGTTAATTGACGGGAAGCCGGTTTGCGCCCCTATCGTCCCAGTCACATCCAGCAGCGTTTCCATCTGCGCTTCGTTCGGGGTTTTCGGCATGACCATGATGGTTTCGGACAGGTCAGCCATACGGCTGAACGGGAAACCCGCATTCGCGAAAGCACGCAGGTCCGGCATCGCGATAAAGTGGTAATACTTCGAGAAGTCGATAGTGGAATCGTCGCTGATCACGACATGGTTCTGTACCGGTTGAAAAGTGACGCAATTATCAACCGATCCCCCCGGCATTGGGTTCATATACTGGAAGTCAAAGCGCAGCTGGTTCATCGCACCCAGTTTCAACGCCGGGATCGCGACATCCGTTTTGCCGTCCAGCAGCCCTTGCAGGACTGGCAGACGCAGTAACAGGCGATTGCTTTCCTGCGCGCTGTTCAGACTAAACGCTTGCAGGAACTGGTTATTCAGGCTGATATCCATCCGCGAACTGTCTTTCTGCGGCGGCGTGGTGTAACGGTAGTTGAGGTTCATATCAATACCGGTACTGCGTAACAGATAAAGATCCGGCGGCAGGTTCAGCGACATATTGATCGGCGCAGGCTCCAGCCCCGTTGACTGTAACTGCTCCTCATAGGTTTTCAGCTCACCAAAGGTCACCGCGCGGTCAGTACGTACCCAGTTCGGCGCGTCATAGGGCTGACGTGCCAGCAGCGGTTTCACTTCATTGACCACTACGCTATCGCCACGGAACAGAATATTCCCCTGAGCGATCCCTTTCGCTGCCTGTAACAGGTCTTTGTCATCACGGCCAAAGACCACCAGCAGTTTCACATACGGGTTATCCGGATGGTTCATCATCTCGATAACCGGCGCTTTCACCGCCGGATGCTCGCGCAGGAAGTCAGGACGTTTGTCGTTAGTGGCAAAGACAATCGCATTACGATCCGGCAGTTTGTTATACATCACCGGGAATTGCTGGCCGCGCCAGCCCGAACGCGAACCAAACCAGGAAGAGACGATCGACGCCGCCTGTTGCAGTTCCCGGTCCGGTGATTGTGCAAATACCATTGGCAAGGTAACAGGACGATTATCTCGCGGGTCAAAGAACGGGATCGGGAAGTGCGAGAGATCGTTGTTTACCGGCAGCGTCTGGTAGGTCAGATTCAGTGCGCTGCTGCGACCGACATCCAGCCACAACGTGCTGCTGGCCGGGTTTTCGCAGACATCACGGTAGTGCCCGACAAACTCCAGACGCACCCGGTTAAAATCGGTGATAAACAACGGGTTGATCGGCATCTGGGCCAGTGTTTTTTTACCCAGTTGCTCTTTGGTGATAGGCAATACGCCCATCAATTCATCATTCAGATAAACCTTTAGCTGAGACTGTATCGGGAACAGCGACGGGGAAGGGGTGTATTCGAGGTTCAACACCGCGTTCGAAACCACTTCATCGCTACGCATCCCGAACTCAATCCCCCCGTTCGGATTGACGCCGCGCAGAACCATGCTGCCCGGCGGCGGCGCAATTTGCGCAAAGGTGAGCTTCACGTCACGGGAAGGCGCATTCTGCGCGACAATAGGCGCGTTTGCCCCTGCCACACCCGGCATCACCTGCCCGACAGGCTGATTTTCATCTGCCGGCGCAGGCACAGCTGGCGCCTCTGCTGGCTCAGCATTTACCAGTGGTTGCATTGCAGGCGTCGCCTGCGTCATGAAAGCAGGGAAAGCGCTCATCCCTATTGCCACTGCACAAATCCAGGAAAGTTTTCTTTTCATCGCGTTATCATCATTGTTGAGCCATAACCTGATCCGGCTGTTGTACCGCCACGCCCCGCTCTGGGCGACGTGGAATAAACGACACAATCCAGGAAATCAGCGTCGTCAGAGACCGGAAAATTACTTTGACGGAAGACGGGGCAAACTCGGCGAGGTGCCGATAACCACGGAAGCCCAGCTTCAGAATATCCAACAGGCTTTCCAGAGGTTTATCTTCCGGGAAGCTGTCCTGCCAAAGCGCCCAGGTGTCTGCCCGGGCGAACGTGCACTGTACAAAATCAATATGTTGTTTCGTGGTCAATGGCATCAGTTGCAGCCCCACTTCATTACCCAGCACGCGCACGACCTGCGTCGGGAAGACATATTCCTGCTGGCCGCGTTTGAGCAATAAATTCACCTTCTGCCCTTCCAGCACCTGCGCCCGCCCGTTGATCTTGATCCCCAGACCGCCGTCGGAGAAGTCATGTACGGTGCACGAGAACAGATGACCATCTTCACGGGCAATGGCGGCAGGCATTGAGATTTCAACACGATGCGCCCGTCTGACCTGTTTGCTCTCCACGGAGACGGCCACCGCGCCGCCGAGAATAATCAGGTTGTAGAAAACCCATACCAGGCTGACGATCACGGTGAGTATTTCGTTTTCAGGGCCGTAGTAGTAACGCCAGACGCCTACCGCTACGCCCAACAGGTTGAGCAAGACCAGGAAGATATAAGGCCGGGAGATAACCCAGTCCACGTACTCTTCTTCAACCAACCCGCCTTTTGCCGTTACGTTAAACTTCCCTTTGTGCGGGTTGATCAACGCCACCATCGTCGGTGGGGCGATATACCAGGCCAGCACCGTTTCGTAGATTTCACTCCAGAACGAGTGGCGGTATTTCCCCTGAATCTTCGAGTTGGTCAGGCTGGCGTGGACCATGTGCGGTAACACGAACAACGCAATCATCAGCGCAGGGGCATAGATGATATAGGCGTGTAACAGCAAGAAGGCCAGCGGCGCCGTGAGGAAGATAAGCCGGGGAATACCAGACAAAAAGTGGAACATGGCGTTCACGTAGCACAACCGTTGCGCCAGTTTTAAGCCTTTACCGGTGAGCGGATTGTCCAGACGGAAGATTTGCACCATCCCACGCGCCCAGCGAATACGCTGCCCGATATGCGCCGACAGACTTTCTGTCGCCAACCCTGCCGCCTGCGGAATACGCATATACGCAGAGGTATAACCACGGCGGTGTAAACGCAGCGAAGTATGGGCGTCTTCGGTCACAGTTTCTACGGCGATGCCGCCAATCTCATCTAACGGTTTACGGCGGATCACCGCGCACGAACCGCAGAAGAAAGTGGCATCCCACATATCGTTGCCATCCTGTACCAGCCCATAGAACAGCGTCCCTTCGTTCGGCGTTTTGCGAAAACGTCCCAGGTTGCGTTCAAACGGGTCCGGCGAGAAGAAATGGTGAGGCGTCTGCATCATCGCGAGCTGTTTCTCTTTGAGGAACCAGCCCATTGTCATTTGCAGGAATGAGCGCGTCGGCACGTGGTCACAGTCAAAGATCGACACAAACTCGCCCTTCGCATACTTCAGCGCGTTGTTAATGTTCCCGGCTTTCGCATGTTCATGAGTGGTACGCGCGATGTATTGCACCCCGACGGTCTGAGCAAACTGGCGGAACTCTTCTCGCCCGCCATCATCCAGAATCCAGATCGTCACCTTATCTTTTGGCCAGTCGATACCCAGTGACGCATAAATGGTGTTTTTCACGACGCTGAGATCTTCGTTGTACGTAGGCACAAAAATATCGACGGTCGGCCATTGCGCCATATCTTTTGGCAGCGGGACAGGTTGACGATTAAGCGGCCAAATCACCTGGAAGTAACCCAGCACCAGTACGATCCAGGCGTAGGTTTCAGCAAACAGTAAAACGAGACCGCAAACCAGACTCACTGGGTCATCCCAGTTCAGCGTCGAGGTGTAGCGCCACCAGATATAACGGCAAGACACCGTCAGCGACAGCACAATCAGCATCAGAGCCGAGAAACGTCCCGGCAGTCGGCGCACCCACAACGCGACCCCCCACAACAGCATCAGGAAGATAAACTGCGATAGCGGGTTAAACGGCTGGGTAATACAAATCACCGCTAAAATCAGCGAAAACGTCACGATAATACCCAGAATGAATCGACGTGCCCCAGTACTGAGATGCCCTAACTCTTTCTGCGAGTCCAGGTGGTGAGTGCGTTGACTCACACGCTCAGGTAACGCATCCATCCATTGATGATAGCGGCCACGTACACCATGGAAACGGGCAAACGACCGCCAGCGCGGTTGTTTATTTTCTTTTCGCTGTGCGGTTGCCATCAGCCAGAGCGTTTGAATGGCGTAGCGGGCAGGATCCAAAGGGCGTGGGCGGGTGGCGTTAATATGCGGATACAGCGCTTTATGCTGACCGCGAATACGCTGCCAGCGCGGATGTTCAAGCGGGATAAACACCCATGCCAGAATCACCCAAAAACAGCCCATCGCGGCGCTGAAACATGACGCGCCATGACGACGATACCCCTGATAACGCTCGCTCAGGCGCGCGCTAACCGGCGGAATGAGCAACCACCGGGACAGGAGACTCATGATGGGCTCCCGACAGGCGTTTTATGATCGGCATAATGCAACAGACACCAGTTTGCCAGCGTCAGGATCTCTTCTGCCGCCAGCGAATCACTGCGATATTCTCCCAGCGGCTGTTTCGATGCCATGCACTCCGCCATCGCTTCATCCCGATGAATGATCATCGGCAGCAGACGACGCTGGCTTTGCAGCCAAATCTGGTACAGGTCATCCTGCAACTGGCTGCCAATACGTAAGTCATTAATCAGAATATGCGCGCCGGTAGGCAGCGCCTGCTGGTGAAGACGGATATGGCAGTTGGTATCTGCTTTCACTACGGCCAGCGTATGATCGCAAAGATTCACCCACTGGCGGGTTACCGGAGAGGTGTCAGAGGGCAGGTCCAGCAAAATCCATGAATAGCGTCCGCTCTCTTTCAGCGCGGAGATCCCCTCGCAAATACCGCCCAGGCGATCCTGCCACTCCTGAGGGTTTTCACGCTCTTGTGCACTCAGTTGACCAAATGGCAACAGATCAAGTTGCGAGGTGTAGCGCATTCCGGCATCACGCCAGTCGCGGTTATCCAGTATCGCCCTCGCCCACCCTTCACGATGAACAAAGTCCACGTTGAATGACAGGCGCAACAAATTATCGGGACTGGCATCCACGACAAGTACGTTTTCCCCTAATATCTGCAACGCCCAGGCGAGTGCCGAAGTGATCGACGTGGTACCCACACCACCGCGCACGCCCTGCAATCCCAGAATAGCCATCCACGGCTCCCTTATTGTTGTTGCGCAAATTCAGCCAGCAACGGCCAGCGTTTAATCGCCGCAGAGAGCTGCTCGCGTTGGGAAATATCGGTGTAATCTATTTCAGGCAGCGAAAATGCCTGACTTAAGGCCAGAAAATCATTTTGGAAGGTATAGCCCAAAGCTGAATCAGACTGAGTACCTGGTTCATTGTTATACATTCTGATTTATCCCTTTTGAATATACTCGCCACGCTTCAGACATTTTTCTGGCAGCATTCCGTCCCTTCCCATCGTTAATCTTCAGCACAGAGAATTGTTCATTTTTTGAACTTCCTGGTGCGCAATTTATAATGAAAATGAAAACTCAGAGACCGATGTCGCAAGGCTTCCTGCCTGACGGATGGATTTACATGCTAAATCTGATGCGTTTTAATTTCAATGTTAGGTTTATTTCTGTGCTTTCGCTAGTAAACTGATAAGCAGATAAAATAGTGACAAGAGGGACACTGTGGACCCCGTATTTTCTATCG
Source organism: Citrobacter sp. R56 (assembly GCF_016811995.1). Lineage (GTDB taxonomy): Bacteria > Pseudomonadota > Gammaproteobacteria > Enterobacterales > Enterobacteriaceae > Citrobacter_D > Citrobacter_D enshiensis. The sequence continues at coordinate 176,657 of NZ_CP069159.1, read as the reverse complement.
GTATCTCATCATTATGGGATGAACTGCGCCATATGCCAGCCGGCGGTGTCTGGTGGCTTAACGCTGATCGCAATGAAGACGCCCTCAGCATGGTGAATCAAACGATTGCATCTCAAACGGGCAACGCGAAAGTCGCGGTCATTTGCATGGGGAACGATCTGGAAAAATCGGTCAAATTAGATGAGGCTCACGGCCCGGAAAAAATTCAGTTATTTTCCATGCCGAACTCTGAAAAGGGACTATACTCCTTGCCCCGCGATTTACTTTGTTCCCTCCAACCCACTCATTATCTTTTCATCCTTATTTGCGCAAATAACGCGTGGCAAAATATATCCTCCGAGCGGTTGCGTCAGTGGCTGGAAAAAATGAATAAATGGACCCAACGCCATCACTGTTCACTGCTGGTCATTAACCCTGGGAGCAATAATGACAAACAGTCATCATTGTTGATGGGAGAATATCGCTCACTTTTCGGTCTCGCCAGTTTGCGTTTTCAAGGCGATCAGCATCTGTTCGATATCGCATTCTGGTGCAATGAAAAAGGGGTCAGCGCACGTCAGCAACTCACCTTGCGCCATCAGGATAATCGCTGGGAACTGGCTCAGCAGGAAGAAGCGGCGATCCAGCCCCGTAGCGATGAAAAACGGATCCTCAGCAACGTTGCCGTACTCGAAGGCGCTCCTCCGCTCTCTGAGCACTGGATGCTTTTCGACAATAACGAAACCTTATTCAACGAAGCGCGTACCGCTCAGGCGGCGACAATCATTTTCTCTCTGGCCCAGAATAGCCAGATCGAACCGATGGCACGCAGCATTCACACGCTGCGTCGCCAGCGAGGCAGCGCGCTGAAAATCATTGTGCGGGAAAACACCGCCAGTTTACGCGCCACCGACGAACGTCTGCTATTAGGCTGCGGCGCCAACATGGTCGTCCCGTGGAATGCACCGCTCTCCCGCTGCCTGACGTTAATTGAAAGCGTTCAGGGGCAACAATTTAGCCGTTATGTACCGGAAGACATCACCACGCTTCTCTCCATGACACAACCGCTAAAACTGCGTGGCTTTCAAAAATGGGATGTCTTCTGCGAAGCAGTGCATAACATGATGGCTAATACGCTGCTTCCCGCAGATGGGAAAGGCGTCATGGTGGCGTTGCGACCAGTACCCGGCATCCGTGTCGAGCAGGCGCTCACATTATGCCGTCCCAACCGTACCGGCGACATCATGACCATTGGCGGCAATCGTCTGGTGCTGTTTCTGTCGTTCTGCCGGGTTAATGATTTGGACACCGCGTTGAACCATATTTTCCCGCTGCCGACAGGCGATATTTTCTCCAACCGTATGGTCTGGTTCGAAGACAGCCTGATCAGCGCCGAACTGGTGCAAATGCGCTTACTGTCGCCAGAGATGTGGGGCAAACCGCTGCCGCTAACACAAGGGCCGAACCCCGTACTGAACGCTGAACACGATGGGCGAGTCTGGCGGCGTATTCCGAAACCATTGCGACTGCAGGATGATGCCGTGGAGCGAACATCATGATGAATATCAATGATATCATTCAAATCATTGTCTTCTGCGCACTGATTTTCTTCCCGCTGGGCTATCTGGCACGCCATTCGCTTCGCCGTATTCGGGACACAGCCCGGCTTTTATTTGCCAAACCTCGCTATGTAAAACCAGCCGGAACCTTGCGCCGCGCTTCGAAAGTCAAGGCAGACAACAAATGACTCAGTATACTCAATCCTCATCAATGCCTTCGCCGTTATGGCAATACTGGCGTGGGCTTTCTGGCTGGAATTTTTACTTCCTGGTGAAATTCGGTCTGCTTTGGGCTGGCTATCTCAATTTCCACCCATTACAGAACCTGGTATTCATGGCCTTTTTGCTCATGCCAATACCAAGGTACAGTTTGCATCGCATTCGCCACTGGATTGCTATTCCGATTGGTTTTGCGCTTTTCTGGCATGACACTTGGCTACCTGGCCCGGAAAGCATTATGAGCCAGGGTTCGCAGGTTGCCGGATTTAGTGCCGACTATATGCTCGATCTGGTGACCCGTTTTATCAACTGGCAGATGATCGGCGCGATATTCGTTCTGCTGATCGCCTGGCTGTTCCTGTCGCAGTGGATTCGGGTGACAGTTTTCGTCGTCGCGATCCTCGTTTGGCTTAACGTACTGACGCTGGCGGGGCCGAACTTCTCTCTGTGGCCAGCAGGTCAACCCACCAGTACGGTCACGACTACCGGCGGCTCGGCGGCAGCGACCGTAGCCACTGCGGGCGATACGCCAGTCGTGGGTGATATTCCGGCCCAGACGGCGCCGCCAACCACCGCGAATCTGAGTGCCTGGCTGAATACCTTCTACAATGCCGAATCGAAACGGAAAACGCCGTTCCCGAGCTCACTTCCTGCAGATGCTCAACCGTTCGAACTGTTGGTGATCAACATCTGTTCGCTCTCCTGGTCTGATGTTGAAGCCGCAGGACTGGCGTCGCATCCGCTGTGGGCGCATTTCGACATTCTGTTCAAACACTTTAACTCCGCGACTTCTTACAGCGGCCCGGCGGCAATTCGCCTGCTGCGCGCCAGCTGCGGTCAGCCTTCGCATACGAACTTGTATCAACCCGCGGGTAATGACTGCTACCTGTTCGATAATTTGTCGAAGTTGGGTTTCACACAACACCTGATGATGGGGCATAACGGCGAATTTGGCGGCTTCCTGAAAGAAGTTCGTGAGAATGGCGGTATGCAGAGCGAGCTTATGGACCAGAAAGGTCTGCCTGTCACCCTTCTGGGCTTTGATGGCTCCCCGGTTTATGACGATACCGCAGTTCTCGATCGTTGGCTCGAAACCACCGAGAAAGATCAAAACTCACGGAGCGCGACGTTTTACAACACCCTGCCGCTGCACGACGGAAACCACTTCCCTGGCGTCAGCAAAACGGCGGATTACAAAGTTCGCGCCCAAAAACTGTTCGATGAGATGGATGCCTTCTTCACTGAGCTGGAAAAATCTGGCCGTAAAGTAATGGTAGTGATGGTGCCGGAACACGGCGGTGCGCTGAAGGGCGACAGAATGCAGGTCTCCGGTCTGCGTGATATCCCGAGCCCTTCCATTACCAACGTACCGGCTGCGGTGAAATTCTTCGGTATGAAAGCCCCTCACCAGGGTGCGCCGATCGATATAAACCAGCCGAGCAGCTACCAGGCGATCTCCGAACTGGTGGTGCGTGCGCTTGACGGGAAGCTGTTTACAGAAGACAACGTTAACTGGAACCAGTTGACGGGTGGACTGCCGCAGACTGCGCCGGTCTCCGAGAACGCCAACGCGGTGGTCATTCAGTATCAGGGTAAACCGTATGTGCGCCTGAATGGCGGCGACTGGGTTCCTTATCCGCAGTAAACCGAAAAAGGCCGCAGAGTCTCCCCTGCGGCCTGGTTCGGGCGCATGTTGCCATCACGGCAGGCAGACACCCACAAGGCACATTACTTCCGGTGACGTAGCCAGTTCACTACCAGGCTGACAATAATGCCAGCGATGATCGGAGCCGCCAGATCGTGCCAGAAGGCCGTGCCCAACTGCATGAGCGTCATAGAGCCGCCTGTGTTGCAATGGCAACTGTTCACGGCTATCCTTGAGTTGTTCAGGTTCAAGTTAGCCCCCGTTTTGTTGCCAGGTTTATACCGAACAACGTGCGGGGGTTTTCTCTTTCCAGCAACCGATGCCGCCGGGGATCAAGCCCCCGCAACATTGCGCCTCACCGGGTAAACCCGGCTTATCGCGGATTCTACGGCAACCCCCACTTCTTATCATCCCGCGCTCCCCACACTGCGTGACGCCTCGCATTTACGGGATTTTCATGACGAACGGTCACTCCACCACTGGAAAGATTCTTGCCAGTTGGCAACTTTCCTGACACCCACCCCGGCATATAATCCACTAATACACTGATATTAAAGAACTCCTTTCATGGCACAGCGATTGCTATATGAGTATGAGCTGTTTTGTTTCGAATCAAAGGAGATATCATGACTGACTGTCGTACTTACGGATTCAACACCCAGATCGTTCACGCGGGCCAACAACCCGATCCTTCCACAGGTGCGCTCAGTACACCTATTTTCCAGACCTCAACATTTGTTTTTGACAGCGCCGAGCAAGGCGCCGCCCGCTTTGCTCTCGAAGAGTCCGGGTACATTTACACTCGCCTTGGCAACCCGACAACCGATGCGCTGGAGAAAAAACTGGCGGTGCTCGAAAGAGGCGAAGCGGCGCTGGCAACGGCCTCGGGTATTTCGGCAATCACCACCACGCTGCTTACACTGTGCCAGCAAGGCGACCATATCGTTTCCGCCAGCGCGATTTATGGCTGCACCCATGCCTTCCTGTCGCACAGCATGCCGAAGTTCGGCATCAATGTGAGTTTTGTCGATGCCGCCAACCCCGATGAAATTCGTGCAGCGATACGCCCCGAAACCCGGGTTGTCTATATCGAAACGCCCGCCAACCCAACACTCTCACTGGTCGACATTGAAACGGTCGCCGGGATTGTGCATCAGCATGGCGCGCTGCTGGTCGTGGACAATACCTTCATGTCGCCGTATTGCCAGAAACCGCTGCTGCTGGGCGCGGACATCGTGGTGCATAGCGTCACGAAATACATTAACGGCCATGGAGATGTCATTGGCGGCGTTATCGTCGGTAGTCAGGCATTCATTGATCAGGCCCGTTTTGTCGGTCTTAAAGATATCACCGGCGGCTGTATGAGCCCCTTCAACGCCTGGCTCACGCTCCGCGGGATTAAAACGCTGGGCATCCGCATGGAACGCCACTGCGAAAACGCGCTAAAAATTGCCCGTTTTCTGGAAAATCACCCGGCAATCACACGCGTCTACTATCCCGGGTTGCCATCGCACCCGCAGTACGAGCTTGGCAAGCGGCAAATGAGCCTGCCGGGCGGCATTATTAGCTTTGAAATTGCAGGCGGAATCGAGGCTGGCAGACGAATGATCAATTCTGTAGAATTGTGCCTCCTCGCGGTCAGTCTCGGTGATACCGAAACCCTCATTCAGCATCCTGCGTCTATGACACATTCGCCTGTTGCACCAGAGGAGCGGCTAAAAGCAGGTATTACCGACGGACTTATCCGTCTTTCTGTGGGTCTTGAAGATCCAGAAGATATTATTAACGACCTTGAAAATGCCATCAGAAAGGCAACGTTCTGACCATGACGCCCTGGGCCGACATCACCGGTCCAGGGGGATGAAATCAAGGCACAAACAGCCTGGCTATACGCCTCATCCTTCGCCATGAAGCACCCCGGAGGATGATGTGTATTTTGGGCAGGGGGCTCTATGCAGGACAACACAATACAATTAAGTAACAATAAAACAACCATTACGCCATCCTCAAAAAAATTACCGTTTACAAAATATGATTTTGGCTGGGTGTTATTATGCATCGGTATGGCCATTGGCGCGGGAACCGTCCTGATGCCCGTGCAAATCGGTTTGACCGGAATATGGGTATTTATCGTCGCCTTTATTATTGCCTATCCTGCGACCTATATTGTGCAGGATATTTATTTAAAGACATTATCTGAAAGTGAAACCTGTAACGATTACACCGATATTATCAGCCACTATCTGGGTAAAAACTGGGGTGTATTTCTGGGAGTAATTTACTTCCTGATGATTATCCATGGTATTTTTATCTACTCGTTATCCGTTGTATTTGACAGCGCATCGTATATTAAAACATTTGGTCTGACCGATGCAGACCTCTCGCAATCCATCCTCTACAAAGTGGCGATCTTTGCCCTCCTTGTCGCCATTGCCTCCGGCGGTGAAAAGTTACTGTTTAAAATCTCAGGACCGATGGTCGTGGTGAAAGTTGGCATCATTGTCGTGTTTGGTTTCGCCATGGTTCCACACTGGAATTTCAGTAACATAACGGCATTCCCACAGGCATCGGTCTTCTTCCGCGACGTTTTGCTGACGGTTCCTTTTTGCTTTTTCTCTGCGGTATTTATTCAGGTGCTAAACCCTATGAATATCGCCTACCGGAAACGCGAGGCCGACCGGGTTATGGCAACCCGAATGGCGATCCGTACACACCGTATTAGCTACATCACTCTGATTGCGGTTATTTTATTCTTCTCCTTCTCATTTACGTTTTCGATTAGCCACGAAGAAGCCGTTTCCGCTTTTGAGCAAAATATCTCCGCGCTGGCGCTGGCGGCGCAGGTGATTCCGGGGAAAATTATTCATATCACTTCTACGATATTAAATATCTTCGCAGTGCTGACGGCCTTTTTTGGTATTTATCTCGGCTTTCATGAAGCGATGAAAGGCATTATCCTTAATTTACTGAGTCGCGTAATTAACGTTGAGAAAATTAGCCCACTGACGCTCACCCTGGGTATTTGTACTTTTATTGTCATCACACTGGTTATTTGGGTCTCTTTCCGCGTCTCGGTACTTGTATTCTTCCAGTTGGGTAGCCCGCTCTATGGTATTGTTTCCTGTATCATTCCTTTCTTCCTGATCTATAAAGTCAAGCAACTGGAAAAACTGCGCGGCCTGCGAACCTGGCTGATTTTGCTGTACGGGATCCTGCTGTGCTTTTCACCGCTATTGAAGCTGATTGAATAATTCAGGTTAAGCGCCGTCAGTGGCTCCAGCGAGTGGCGGCGCTTAATGAACATCCTCAAGTTGATAACTACGGATCTTATTCAGCACGGTGGTATGCGAGACGCCAAGCGCTTTTGCAATATCCCGTGACGAGACGTTCTCACCGACCATCTGCTCAATGATTTTACGCTCAGCATGCTGAACCTGCTCTTTAAACGGGAATGCCGTACCCTGCGTTATATTTGGGCACTCTTCAACCGGCAGGCTCACCAGGCGTAAATCCTCCGTCGTTATCACATCACACTCAGACATTAGCATCAGCCGGATAATAGCGTTTTCCAGTTCTCTGACATTACCCGGCCAGCGATGACGAAGTAAAAACGAAAAACAGGCTCTGTCCAGAATAAGCCGCCGCTGAAATTCCTTTGCATATTTATGGACAAAGTGGCGGATCAGCAAGGCGATATCCTCCGGGCGCTCGCGAAGCGGAGGGATAGTGAGCGAAAGGACATTAATACGATAATAAAGATCGGCACGCAGTTGGCGCAGTTCAACCATCTCTTCCAGGTTAGCGTTGGTAGCGACAATAATACGCGCATTAACCGGAATAACGTGTGAACCACCCACCCGGCGAATGCCACCGTCCTGCAACACACGCAACAATTTAACCTGAAGATTCAACGGCATTTCACCGAACTCATCCAGAAAAAGCGTACCGTGGTCCGCCATCTCGAAGAGTCCTTTTTTCCCTTTGCTGTCAGCACCGCTGAATGCCCCTTTTTCATAGCCGAAAAACTCACTCTCCATCAGCGTTTCAGGAAGTGCGGAACAGTTCACAGGGATAAAAGGATAAAAACGACGTTGCCCGGAATTATGAATGGCGCGCGCCAGCAGTTCCTTACCGGTTCCGGTTTCACCACGGATCAATACCGTATATTTGCTGTCGGCAATTTTTATCGCTTTTTCAATCAGCGACTGCATGCCCGGGCTGCTGCAAATGATATCGGAGAAATAACGCGGGCATGCCAGTTCTGACGACGATCGCTCAGTCATATCTTCGGAAAGCCAGGCAACATTGATAATGTCTGCGCGCTGGCATAACCGTTTCTGCACGCTGGAAATATCCTGCAAATGGCGACACCAGGATTTAATCAGGATCCTGCCGGGCGTTACCTTCATTGAGATAATATTAATGTCGCAGCAGGAAAACTCCTTGAGGACATCCTCAACCATGGACAGGCGATCGATTGTTCTGATATCCCAGCGTATCGTGACCACGTTTGCTCCATTTTATTCAGCAACGGCGATTTAACCGATAATTCTGTGACGTTACGAATTCTGCATACATTCTAACCTATGCGGAATAATCTTCTGCCAATGGACTCACACTGTGGACTCAAAAATTAAATATAAAAAAACCGGAGCACAAGGCTCCGGTTATTAGGGGATACCCGGCAGTTATTGCTGCGGGTTTTCATCCTGATCAACAGCGAAGCAGGCCACCAGCTGACCACGGTAGTCTTTAAGCTGCGGCTGCAACTGGGTGCAGGGGCCGAAGCGACGACGACAGCGCGCATTAAAGGCGCACCCCGGCGGCGGATTCAGCGGGCTTGGCAGTTCGCCGGTCAGTTTAATACGCTCCCGACGATCGTCCGGGTTCAGACGCGGCGTTGCGGAAAGCAGAGCCTGCGTATACGGATGGCGGGGATTGCTGAAGATCTGGTCTTTCGTCCCTTTCTCCACGCAGCGGCCTAAATACATCACCATCACTTCATCGGCAATGTGTTCCACCACCGACAGGTCGTGCGAGATAAAGACATAAGAGAGCCCCAACTCCTGCTGCAAATCCATCATCAGGTTCAGCACCTGCGCGCGCACGGAAACGTCCAGCGCGGAGACCGGTTCGTCGGCAATCACCACATCCGGGTCGAGCATCAGCCCGCGAGCAATGGCGATACGCTGCCGCTGACCGCCGGAGAACATGTGCGGATAGCGATCATAATGCTCGGTTTTAAGACCGACTTTCGCCATCATCGCCAGCGCTTTTTCACGACGTTGTTCTTTGTTTAAGCTGGTATTGATGAGCAGTGGTTCTTCCAGAATCTGTCCCACTTTTTTACGCGGGTTCAGAGAACCGTACGGGTTCTGGAACACGATCTGGATTTTCTGCCGACGCAGTTTCTGCGCCTGCGGATCGTGCTTGAGCAGATCCTGCCCCTGATAATACAGCTCGCCGCCGGTCGGGGTTTCAATCATCGTCAACAGACGACCAAGTGTGGATTTCCCACAGCCTGATTCCCCCACCACTGCCAGGGTTTTACCGCGCTCAAGGGTAAACGAAACGCCATCCAGCGCTTTTACCAGCCGTTCAGGGGCGAACAGCCCCTTTTTCACCGGATAGTATTTCTTCAGATCGATAGCCTGCAACAGCGGTTGTTGCGAGGTGGCCTCGTGCGTACTCATAGTGTTGGCCTCCCGGCATCATCGAGTGGGTAGTGGCATTTCGACTGGCGACCTTCACCCAGTTGCATCAGTTCCGGCTCTTCGCCACGGCATTTGTCCGTCGCATACGGGCAGCGGGGATTCAGCAGACAGCCGTTCGGGCGGTCATATTTTCCCGGCACCACACCCGGCAGCGAGGCCAGCCGCGCCTTGTCCTGCGCAAATTCAGGCAATGCGCGTAACAGCGCCTGAGTATACGGATGTCGCGGGGCGCGGAAGATATCATGCGCATTGCCCGTTTCCACCACCTGACCGGCATACATCACAATGATTTTGTGCGCAGCCTCCGCCACCAGCGCGAGGTCATGGGTAATCAATACCAACGCCATGTTCTCTTTCTGCTGCAGTTCCAGCAGCAGTTCGATGATTTGCGCCTGGATAGTCACATCCAGCGCGGTGGTCGGTTCATCGGCAATCAGCAGCTTTGGCCGACAGGCGATGGCCATCGCAATCATCACACGCTGGCTCATCCCACCGGACAACTGGTGCGGATAGACATCCAGGCGCGAGGCCGGGTCGGGAATACCGACCAGGTTTAACAGGTCGATCGCACGCTGAATGCGGGTTTTCTTGTTGCCGCCCTGATGCACTTTGATGGCCTCCATAATCTGGAAACCCACGGTGTAACAAGGGTTAAGGCTGGTCATCGGGTCCTGGAATATCATCGCCACTTCGGCGCCGACCAGATTGCGGCGCTCTTTCTCGGAGATACGCTTCAGATCCTGGCCATTAAACTCCAGCTTTTCCGCCATCACCCGACCGGGATAATCAATCAGTCCCATGATCGCCAGCGAACTGACCGATTTACCCGAACCGGACTCACCCACAATACCGACCACTTCACCCTGATTTACGCTATAGCTGATACGGTCTACGGCGCGAAACTCAGTGCCAACGTCTCCGAAGTGCACCGATAATTTGTCTACATTTAATAACGCCATCTCGAACCTCTTACTGCTTCAGTTTGGGATCGAGCGCGTCACGCAGACCGTCACCCATCAGGTTAAATGCCAGCACCGTCAGCAGGATCGCCAGACCCGGGAAGGTCACGACCCACCAGGCACTTTGCGCGAACTGCAACACGTCGGAGAGCATGGTGCCCCACTCCGGCGTTGGCGGCTGCGCGCCCATACCTAGGAAGCCAAGGGCGGCCATATCGAGAATGGCGTTAGAAAAACCGAGCGACGCCTGAACGATCAGCGGCGCAAGGCAGTTAGGGAATATATTGACGAACATCTGACGCATCGCGCCAGCGCCTGCCACGCGGGACGCGGTGACGTAATCGCGGTTCACCTCAACCAGCACCGCAGCGCGCGTTAAACGAACGTAGTGCGGCAGCGCCACGAAGGTCAGCGCCAGTGCGGCATTACCAATTGAGGGGCCAAAAATCGCCACCAATACCAACGCCAGCAGCAGGCTTGGCAAGGCCAGCATGATATCGACCACGCGCATAATGATGTTATCGACGATACCGCCGAAGTATCCCGCCACCAGTCCCAGCACGACGCCCATGATCAGCGACAACACCACCACCAGACAGCCGACCAGCAGCGATAAACGCGCGCCGTACATCAGACGTGACAGCACATCACGGCCCACATCGTCAGTCCCCAGCAGGTGCGACATCGTGCCACCTTCCTGCCATGCAGGCGGTGCCAGCAGCACATCACGGAACTGATCTGCCGGATTATAGGGGGAGAGGAAGTTTGCAAAAGCCGCAATCAGGATCATGATGACGACATACACCAGACCGACAACGGCGCCCTTGTTGCGTTTAAAATAGTGCCAGAACTCCTGCAACGGGGTCATTGGCACCGGTGCAGCAATAACTTTATTTTCAGTAACCTGTGACATGATGGCCCCTTACTTCTTATGACGAATACGCGGGTTCACCACGCCGTACAGCAGATCGACCAGCAGGTTGACGAGAATAATCATCGTCGCGACCAGCAACACTCCGCCTTGTACCACCGGATAATCACGACGTTGCAACGCATCAATCAGCCAGCGCCCAAGTCCAGGCCACGAGAAGATAGTTTCGGTCAGAATCGCCCCTGCCAGCAGCGTCCCCACCTGCAAACCAATCACGGTCACGACAGGCAGCATTGCGTTACGCAGGGCGTGAATGACGATCACGCGCATTCTGGTGAGCCCTTTGGCGCGCGCGGTACGGATGTAATCCTCACCCAGCACTTCCAGCATCGAGGAACGTGTCATACGCACAATCACCGCCAGTGGGATGGTGCCAAGCACCATGGCAGGCAGGACCATATGCGCCAGCGCATCAATAAAGTTGCCCTCTTCACCCCAGATGGCCGTGTCGATCAGCATAAAGCCGGTCAACGGATTGGTGTCGTCAAGGAACACCATATCGCTCACCCGCCCGGAAACCGGCGTCAGGTTCCAGTGCACGGAAACCAACATAATCAGCATCATGCCCCACCAAAAGATAGGCATGGAGTAACCGGTCAGCGCAAGGCCAACGGCGGTGTGATCAAAAATGGAACCGCGCTTGACGGCGGCGAGTACCCCGACCGGAATTCCGACCGCGGTCGCGAAAATCATGGCGCAGACACCCAGCTCCAGCGTCGCTTTAAAGCGAGGGACGAACTCTTCCCACACCGGTAAGCGGCTTTTCAGTGAGATGCCCAAATCACCATGCATAACCCCCCAAATGTAATGGAGGTACTGCTGCCACATCGGTTTATCAAGACCGAGTTCTGCCAGCAATTGAGCGTGACGCTCAGGGGAGATACCACGCTCACCCGCCATGATCATCACCGGATCGCCAGGGATCATATGAACGAAGGCAAAGGTGAGAAGAGTGATACCGATAAACGTGGGGATGACGAGTCCCAAACGTCGGAGAATGAACTGCAACATAACCCGGATTCTCTCTAATGACGCGCCGCCTGGTGACAGTGCGTCTGTATTGCTCACAAATCTTATCTCCCCCTCATGCGAGAAGGAGATAAAGCATTACTGCCGGGGGCGGTACGCGGACCGACTTAACGGTGCGTAGCGCCTCCCGGCGTTGCTTTTAATTATTCGACAGAGACATTTTCGAAGTGGTGTTTGCCTAATGGATCAACCACATAGCCTTTAACTTCTTTACGCACTGGCTCATACACGGTGGAGTGAGCAACGATCAGCGCAGGTGCCTGGTCATGCATCACTACCTGAGCCTGCTTGTAGAGCTCAATACGCTTGTTGTGGTCGTCGGTCGCGCGTGCCGGTTGAATCAGGTCTTCAAACGGCTTGTAGCACCAGCGAGAATAGTTGGAACCGTCTTTCGCCGCGGCGCAGCTGAACAGGGTGGCGAAGAAGTTATCCGGATCCCCGTTGTCGCCGGTCCAGCCCATCATTACTGCCTGGTGTTCACCCGCTTTGGCGCGTTTCAGATACTCGCCCCACTCGTAGGTCACGATCTTGGCCTGAACGCCAATCTTCGCCCAGTCGGCCTGAACCATCTCGGCCATACGGCGAGCGTTCGGGTTGTACGGACGTTGTACTGGCATTGCCCACAGCTCTACAGTAAAGCCTTTATCCTGACCGGCTTCTTTCAGCAGCACTTTGGCTTTTTCCGGGTCATAGCTGTAGTCTTTAACGTCGTCGTTATAGCCCCACATGGTTGGCGGGATCAGGTTCTTCGCCGCAACGCCAGCCCCCTGGTACACCGCTTTAATGATCGCGTCTTTGTTTACCGCATAGGTCAGCGCCTGACGAACTTTCACATCATCAAACGGTTTCTTCTCGGTGTTGAAGGAGAGATAGCCGACGTTCAGACCCGCCTGCTCCATCAGGTTGATGCTTTTATCCTGCTTCATGCGCGCGATGTCCGCCGGATTCGGGTACGGCATCACCTGGCATTCGTTCTTCTGCAGTTTGGCGTAACGCACAGAGGCGTCAGGCGTGATGGAGAAAACCAGACGATCGATCTGCGGCTTGGTGCCCCAGTAGCCCGGGAACGCTTTGTAGAGAATACGAGAGTCTTTCTGGTACTGCAGCAGCTGGAACGGACCGGTACCGATTGGGTTCAGGTCGACTTTTTCCGGCGAACCGGCTTTCAGCATGTTGTCTGCATATTCTTTGGAAAGAATAGAGGCGAAGTCCATTGCCAGGTCAGCAAGGAACGGCGCTTCCGGACGCGTCAGCACGAACTGAACGGTACTGTCGTCGACTTTCTTCACTTCGCTAATCAGGTCAGGCAGCCCCATCCCTTCAAAGTATTCATAGCTGCCGCCAGAGACTTTGTGGTAAGGGTTCTGTGCATTTTTCTGACGATCGAAGGAGAACACGACGTCATCAGCATTAAAGTCACGCGTCGGTTTAAATTCTTTGTTGTCCTGCCACTTCACGCCTTTGCGCAAATGGAAGGTATAGGTTTTACCGTCTTCGCTGACTTCCCACTTTTCAGCAAGGCCAGGAATGACTTCGGTAGTTCCGATTTTAAATTCTACCAGACGGTTATAGATAGGTACTGAGCTGGCGTCATAGGTTGTGCCAGAGGTGAACAACTGCGGGTTGAACCCTTCAGGAGATCCTTCTGAACAATAAACCAGAGTTTTAGCCTGTACACTTGCTGCGACAGTCATAGCCACAAGGCTCAGACCAAGCTTCAGCATCCCTGACTTCTTCAAGGAAATACTCATTCTTCTGCTCCAATTGTGATGTTTTGTTGTTTTACCCTTTGCAGTGGGCTGCACCGCCTGGCCTTTTTTGTTTTTTACCCGGCCGGGTCGGCGTTAAGAGGATGGGGATTCCGTTCACATAAACGACTGAGTTGCAGTGCGGATTCTCCATGAAATGCCCCTCATGCCCTACAATCTGTCAACAGAATGTGAAAACGTCAATACAGCTAACCACGATTTACAACAATGGTGAGAATTCACAAACAAAGATTAAAAAAACTTCGGACCACTATTTTCAGCAGAGAAATTTGTGCTACGCGGACAACGCCAGAATTAATCTCTTCATACTTCGCAACATTTGGTGGTTAACGTTTGTGCATATTATGAAAAATTTCTGACGAGATGCTGCATATCTGAGCGATTAATATCATGAACGTTAAAGCGCACAGCGGAAAATGCTGGGTTCAGTCATAAGTAACACCCAAAAAAGATTCAAGCACATATCAAAAAAGACAATGGAATATGTCACAAAATCGTTAACACACAGAGCGAATTGGGGCACGTTTTTGGTCGCAGTGGTGCAGATCAGTCACAGGCAGGGAATTGCCTGATGACGCTTCGCCCGTAGGCCGGATAAGGCGCTTGCGCCGCCATCCGGCAATGCCGGGTACGATGTGATGTTTTTGCCTGATGACACTTCGCTTATCAGGCCTACGAATGCAAAAAAGCCTGCTCAAGAGCAGGCTTTTTGAATTTGGTCGGTGATAGAGGATTACTCGCCACTGCATGGCTCGCCCAGCGGGCCGTTGCTGACGCAACGTTGTCTCGCTTCGCTCGGCTCGAACCTCTTCCCCCGGAGGTTCTCATCCTCACTGGCTTTAGATGCAAAAAAGCCTGCTCAAGAGCAGGCTTTTTGAATTTGGTCGGTGATAGAGGATTCGAACCTCCGACCCCTTCGTCCCGAACGAAGTGCGCTACCAGGCTGCGCCAATCACCGAATGCGGGGCGCATATTACTGCTGAGGTGCGCGCCCGTCAATCCCTTAGTATCAAAATGCCATCTAATAGGCGAGAAAGTCAGCAGCGCGGTTAGTTCGCTGCAGCTTTCCCCGCTTCAGGAATACGGCACCAGTTACTGTTCTCATTGATTCCGCCATCTGGCGAGGTAAAGCCGAGGCAACCCATAATGGTGTCGTAGAGTTCAACATGACGACGCGGCACCTTCATTTCGGCTTCCTGCTTCAACTGAGCAAACATCTGCGCATGTTGCGGATTCTCAAGATACTTGTCGGACATCCAGACCAGCATAGGCACGCGGAACTGCTCTGGCGGCGCCATATTACGCGGCGTACCGTGCAGATGCTCACGCTCATTGATCGACTCGCCATGATCCGCAGCATAGAACACGATGGCTTTCTTATCGCGCAGCTGGTCAAAAACGCTGGTAATAAAATGGTCGACGTAAGTCACCGAGTTATCGTAAGAGTTGATCATCTGGGCTCTGGTACAGCCGTTATCCACTCCGACACACTCCGGCGTCCATTGCGCATAGCTACGCGGATAGCGCTGGGTATAGTTAAAGTGCGACCCTTTGGTATGCAGAATAATCAAATGCTTACCATCAGTATTGCGCTTTAATGACTGCTGCATTTCTTCAACCAACAGCATGTCATCGACAGTCTTGCCACGGTTGCGCGGCTCGGCGCCAATCTGCTCACGATAGGCGATATTATCGGCCATCGTGTTGCTGTAGAACCACATCTCACTCTGCATCGCATACAGATCTGAGCTGAAACCTAACTGCTTAAGCACCGCAAAAATGTTCTGCTCTTTCAACGTACGTTGCGGATTATCTTCCGCCCCGCCCTGACGCACGAACATGCAACGCAGGGAGAGTTTTGTCGCGGTGTCGCATGAGTAACCACGGAATGCCGCCAGGTTTTTCTCCTGAGCCAGCTTCGGCGTGGTATTTCGTTCATAGCCGAAAATACCCATGTGATCCCAGCGCGTCGTTTCGCCAATGATGAACACCACATACGTATCATCAATGTCTTTTGGCGCAACGTAGGTGAATTTCTTGGCAGGGTTCATTAACGACTTATTATCGGAGGATTCATCCACCTGCGCCCAGGCGTACAGACCCAACGCGGATAACCAGTTTGATGGCAGGTAAGAGTTTGCCACCACGCCGCCATAACTGGGTAAATCGACCCCCGTCGCCCGCTCAACTTTCTTCTGCTGTACGTCAAGCAAACGAATCGGCGCCCAGACCATCACCCCGGAAAGCACGACAACGGCCACGCTGCGAACGCGCAGACCCGGCGTGCGCAACTGGCGCAGTAGCGTGTAGCGGCAGCGGTTGCTCCAGATAAAAAACAGCGGCAGGATGCTCACCGCCACTAACCATAGAATGAAATGCAGCCCCACAACCTCTTTCGATAAATCAATATCGGTAGTCATGACAGAGGCCACAATGCCGTAGCCGATGACCACATTCAGGAAGGTCATGTAATAACTGGCGCCAGCGGAAAAGAGCACGACCAGCGTGGTCAGTACACGCCAGGCTCGTCGGCCAAACAGCGAGAGAAGGCGTAACAAAAAGAACGTGACGAGAACAGTGCCCGCCAACTCGACAGCCGCAGAGAGTCCTTTCCAGACGGTAAATTCTTGCGCGTAGCTACCGAAGCGACGGTAAAATACAGCACAATTCATAAACAGACCGATATAAAGCGCCAGCAAGAAGCTAAGCCTTTGCTGCGTTATCGACTTAATGTATCTCATGCAAACAAACCCTGGGAGTCGGGATTAAAACTGCCTGCGCAACGGTCAAACAGACCGGACAGGTGAAAATGCGGAAGTAGTAGTATCAGGACAATCTACAAGCGCGGCTAAGTAGACCACAAGAAGAGGAAAAAGTGTCTACAAAGTGTGTGATCAAAGCATAGATTTACAAAAATGCAAGAATCAATGCACAAATTATCAGTGATGGCAGGCGGGGAATACGAAAAAAGGCCAGTCATTACACTGGCCTTTTCAACGTGTTTATCAGATGTGAGGGTTACGCATGCACCGCTTCGAGTCGTTCTTGTTTCGGCTGGCGAATCGTCGTGGAGAGCGCCAGAGAGATAATCAACAACGCGAAGATAACGCAGAAGGTAACGTAAAACCCACCGAACAGAGACGCTATCAGCGAACCGCAGATACTGCCGATACCAAAGCCTAAGTAAATTACACCGTAGTTTTTCGCCAGATTGTTCAGGCCGAAGAACTCGCTGACCAGCGATGGGTACACCGTGATCGTACCGCCAAAGTTAAACGCGACACAGGCGATGGCTGCAAAGAACGTTACCTCATTCAGCGGGGCGAAAAGCAGCGCCGCCATACCAACCAGTGAAATGACCTGACCGATCGTGATGACCCGGATACGGGACATTTTGTCAGACAGAATACCCAGAACCAGACGACCAGACAGGTTGGCGATAGAGATGACGGTCACTGCATTTGCCGCCGTCGCAACGTCCATATGCACCAGACCCTGAGCAATATCTTTCGCCACACCAATGACATACAAACCGCTCATGCAAGCTGTCAGGAACATCACCGCCAGCATCCAGTACTGAGGTTTACGCATGGATTCCGCCAGCGTGTAGTCGTTCTCCATTACGCCATTTTTCGCTTTAACTTCCTGATTCGGTGCGTCTTTCATCAGCGTGGCACCAAAAACAATCATCACCAGCGCAATAGCGCCCCAAATCATGAACGTTTTTTCCAGACCGACGCTTGCCAGAAGATGGCTATCGATAAATTTGAAGCCCAGGCTGCCCAGACCATAAGACCCAATCGCAAAAGCAGAAATCAGACCTTTGCGCTCCGGGAACCACTTCACGCAGTTGGAGAGGGTTAACAGGTATCCTGCGCCATCCGCCAGACCGACCAACACACCGGCACTCAGCCACAGCATGATCAGGTTGTCAGAGTGAGCGGTCAGGAAGAACCCCACGCCCAGCATAATCCCTGAAGCCATCGTGACGCGTTTCACGCCGAAACGTTCCTGAAGCTTCCCGGCAACGGAAGAAGAGATCGCCAGACCCAGGCTCAACAGACCGAATGAGAACGCAACCTGACTGACGGGCGCATTCAGTTTTTCAGAAAGCGCGCCATTAAACAGGCTCCAGGTGTAAACAGAGCCTAACGCAAATTGTGTAATGATGGTGCCGATAAGCGTTAACCAACGGGTGCGCTGATAATCAGAATTTTTCATGGCCGTCTTCCTGCATAAACAAATGGAGTCATTCACTGCTGACCACAATAACGAAGTGCTTTTTATGCAGGGAAAAAACGGCATGAAATGCCATCAGAACGGAATGAAATGCCTGGATTGCGGAATGAATGACGAGACAAATAAGCGATGTGCTGATTTTTTTTGAGTCAGTTAGTACACACTATCGCTGAGAACGTTGTAAATATTGAATACGCCATGTGAATAAATTGTTTTAATTACGTATCCGCATTGATCAAAATCTGGCACTTACCCCCATGGTGTAAAGATAGTCACTGGTATTCGCGCTATTTTCTGCCTGCGAGAGCGCCGCATAGGCCGCCATATGAGGGTTCAGCAACATGTCTGCGCCCACGGTCACATCCAGCCAGTTGCTCTCCTGGCTTGTGGCTGTCATACGGCTCAACCCCGATTGCGCTTTCCAGATATTTTCCCCGAATTGCTGGTTGTAGCTAATTTGCGCCCAGGGCCGCACATCGCCGAACTGCGAATTAACTCGCCAGCCTAGCGTACTGACACTGGCATGCCACAAGGGATCGGTCAGCGTTTGCGTCGTCACGCTATCGCCAAATTCGTTGTACGCCGTGGTAGTCGAGCCGTCGTAATGCAGGGCGGCAATGGGCCCTGTGGTGACCCGCTCCGAAACGGGGATGTTCCAGCCCATGCTCATACCGCTGGTCGACTCTACCGGCGATTCATCCGCCAGACTGACCACCAGCCCAGGCGAATGCTGAGCAGCGCTAATACGTTCTGCCAGAATATCGTTATAACTTGGTTGGTGATCGCTATCCCATGTATAACGTTCTGTCGTATGACCCGAAACGGCATCAACGATATATTCTTGTTGCCAGGCATAAGCTGTGTTGATGTAAAACGAACAGACTACTACGCTCGCCATCACGCATAACGCCCGGCGACCACTGCATTTTTTTATAATCATCAACGCGACTCCAGAGAAGAGCCGAATTCGGCGATATTATTGTCATTGTGTGAAGGATATCGGGCAACTTAGCCCTGTATTAAATATTGTCTTTTTAGCTGGCGCGTCAAGGCGAGCCGAATGAAATATTTACGGTAGTCAAAAGCGAGGAAGAATATGCAGCGTTGCGGCTGGGTCAGTCAGGATCCCCTTTACATTGCTTATCACGACAAGGAATGGGGCGTCCCCGAAACCAATGGCAAAAAACTGTTCGAAATGATCTGCCTGGAAGGGCAACAGGCCGGGTTGTCCTGGATAACCGTGTTGAAAAAGCGTGAAAACTATCGCGCTAATTTTTATCAGTTTGATCCCGTTCGCGTAGCGGCCATGCAGGAAGAGGACGTCGAACGCCTGCTCCAGGATGCCGGCATCATTCGCCATCGTGGAAAAATTCAGGCCATCATCGGCAATGCCCGGGCTTACCTTGCGATGGAGCAAAACGGTGAATCGTTTGCCGATTTTGTCTGGTCGTTTGTTGATAACCCGCCACAGGTGACGCGTGCCGCCGAACTGAGTGAGATCCCCACATCTACCCCCGCCTCCGATGCGCTCTCTAAGGCGTTAAAAAAACGTGGGTTTAAGTTTGTCGGAACCACTATCTGCTACTCCTTTATGCAGGCGTGCGGACTGGTCAATGACCATGTGACCGGCTGTTTTTGCCATCCGGGAGAACCTCATGATTCGCGAGTCTCAGAGTAACGATATGGCGTCGCTACTGGCGCTATGGATGAAGAGCACCCTTTACGCCCACCCGTTCATTGAAGCGCGCTACTGGCATGAGAGCGAGCATTTAGTGCGCGATGTCTATTTGCCTGCTGCGCAAACCTGGGTATGGGAAGAAGACGGCATTCTGAAAGGTTTCGCCAGCGTCATGGAGGCGAGATTTCTGGGCGCGCTGTTTGTCGCGCCAGAGGCCATCAGAAGCGGGATCGGTAAAGCGCTGGTCCAGTTCGTTCAACAGCGCTTTCCGGTTCTCAGTCTGGAGGTCTACCAGAAAAATCAGTCTGCCGTGAATTTCTACCATGCGATGGGTTTTCGTATTGAAGACAGCGCATGGCAGGACGATACCCGGCATCCGACCTGGATCATGAGTTGGCGGGCGGATCAAACGCCGTAAGCATCAACGCCGGACCGGTGTACTTCTCCACCCATGCCAGTGCGGTGTTGCCTGCACAACCATTCCCCAGCCGCGAGCTGGGGAGATCTTTGGTCAACACGTTTACCGCGCCATTTTTGCACATTCCCCCCGCTGTATTATCCAGGTCTGGCCACGCGCCTTCGTGAATACACATAACGCCAGGCTTAATCCCTTCCGTGACCACCGCGCCCGCAAGGATTTGTCCACGCTGATTCCAGACCCGCACCGTATCGCCATCGGCAATGCCCCGCGCCTGAGCATCCCGTGGATGCAGTGTGATCGGCTCGCGCCCGGCCACCGCGTACTGCTCGCGCAGTGAGCTGTAGTTGAGCTGGCTGTGTAAGCGATGCGCCGGATGCGCAGATAAAACCTGCAGTTGATCCGCTTCAGCGTTACCGTGCCATTCGTCCGGTGCCAGCCACGTCGGATGTCCCGGACAATCGGCATAACCGTAACCGGCAATTCGCTGGCAGTAGATCTCAATTTTGCCGCTGTCTGTTTTTAGCGGATAAGCCCAGGGATCACGACGAAAATCGGCGAAGCGAACAAACTGCGCATTGGCCGGGTGTTCCGCCATTTCAATGAAGGTATTCTTCGCCCAGAACGACGCAAACGGCGGCAGCGTCACCTGCTGGCTGGCGCCGCGTTTCCCGGCAATGTTGTAAAACGTCTCCAGCCACTCCAGCTCGCTTTTTCCTTCAGTGAAACGCGCATAGCCGCCCGCTTCCCAGCGTTCGCACAGCGCAGCAAACACATCAAAATCATTGCGTGCTTCATCACGCGGCGGCACAACCTGCTTCATGGGCACCAGGTGCTGGTTGCTGTAATCCCCGGTCATGGTTAAATCGTTGCGTTCATAGGAGGTCGTGGCAGGCAACACAATATCCGCGTGCTTTGCCGCCGCCGTCCAGAAACATTCGGAGATAACCACCAGCTCCGGCTTTTGCCAGGCCTGAATCAGGCGATTGGTGTCCTGGTGATGGGTAAAGTTCGCCCCGCCTGCCCACCAGACAAAGCGAATGTCCGGGAAGCGACGGTCCATGCCGTTATGCTGGTAAAACCCGCCGGGGTTCTCGAGCGCTTCCACGATGCGCGCTACCGGAATTTTATCCACCGCATCGGTGCCGCCCTTGAGGCTTCCTTGCATGGAAGCCAGTACCGCCGCGCGTCGCGTCGGGTTACCGCCATTGGCAAAGTGATAAGACAGACCAAAACCGCCGCCGGGTGTGCCAATCTGCCCAAGCATGGCGGCAAGCGTGACGATCATCCAGTGTTTTTGCTCGCCAAATTGCTGGCGCTGCATGCCCCAACCAGCCATCAACATGGTGGTGTTTTGATGAAAAATTTCTGCCAGTTCGCGAATTTTCGCTGCCGATACGCCACAAATTTCTGCAGCCCACTCCGCCGTCTTCGCTGTCCCGTCGCTCACGCCCAGCAGGTAGTCAGCGAAGCGCTCATATCCGGTCGTGCAGCGCGCCAGAAAGGTTTCATCATGCCAGCCGTTTTCGACCAGCGTATGCGCAATACCCAGCATCAGTGCGACATCCGTGCCCATATGCGGGGCGATCCACTCTATTTTTTCGCCAAAGAAATCGACGCTTTCCGATCGCATGGGATCGATACAGATCAGCCGTTTACCGCTTTTACGCAGCGCATCAAAATAGGCGATACCCTGTTCATCCGACGCATTCCACGCAATTTTCAGCGTATTTAGCGGGTTAGCGCTCCACAACACCACCACATCACTGTGTTCCAGAATCATCGGCCAACTGGTTTGCTGCTGATAGACCTCATTTCCCCCGACCACATACGGCATAATGGCCTGCGCCGCGCCGGTAGAGTAATCTCCCAGATGCCCCGTATACCCGCCAGCAAGCGCCATATACCGCTGCAACAACGTCGCCGCTTTGTGGAGTACGCCGTTCGAGCGCCAGCCGTACGAGCCCGCGAAAATCGACGCCGGACCATGGTTGTCGCGAATGCGTTTGTGCTGCGCGTGAATCAGATCCAGCGCCTCATCCCAGCTCACACGGACAAATTCATCCTGTCCGCGCACGCCCTGCGGGCATTCTGGCGAGGCGAGGAATCCTTTACGCACCATCGGGAAACGAACCCGGGTTTTACTGTGGACCTGATCGCGCACGACGGTTTGCAGCGAGTTAGGATGTGACGTAGGTAATGCTCCACGGGACGAAAAGACGGTGTTACCATCCGTCTCGACCAGAACGGGTCCCCAGTGAGCTGCGGTGAGTACTGAATAGCGTGATGATGCGTTGGACAAGTGAGACGCTCCTGCAGGTGTGGCGGCTTTTTTATTGTTCCGTTCAATGTTACTTACAAATTTAAGAGTCTTCCCTGGAATTTTCTTCATGTTCACGCGTCATAATCAATCGCCACGGTCGCTGTGGTAAAGAATAAAAAGTCATTAAGGAATTAAGATGAAGAAACGTGTATTTGTGATTGCTGCCATCGTGAGCGGCGCCCTGGCGGTATCTGGCTGCACAACAAACCCTTACACCGGTGAACGCGAAGCGGGTAAAGCCGGTATTGGCGCAGGTATTGGTACGCTGGTTGGTGCTGGCGTCGGCGCTCTCTCCTCATCCAAAAAGGATCGCGGTAAAGGCGCACTGATTGGCGCCGCGGCGGGAGCTGCATTAGGTGGCGGTATTGGCTACTACA
The DNA here is from genome assembly GCF_016811995.1 of Citrobacter sp. R56. Lineage (GTDB taxonomy): Bacteria > Pseudomonadota > Gammaproteobacteria > Enterobacterales > Enterobacteriaceae > Citrobacter_D > Citrobacter_D enshiensis. The sequence goes on along the minus strand of NZ_CP069159.1, from coordinate 153,818 downwards.
TGGACGCGCAAGAAGCAAAACTGCGCGAGAAAATGCAGGGAACAGGCGTGAGTGTGACGCGTAGTGGCGATAACATCATTCTGAACATGCCAAACAACGTAACCTTCGACAGCAGCAGCGCCAACCTGAAACCAGCGGGTGCCAATACTCTGACAGGCGTCGCGATGGTACTGAAAGAGTACAATAAAACGGCAGTCAACGTCCTTGGTTACACCGATAGCACCGGTAGCCAGGACCTGAACATGCGTCTGTCGCAACAGCGCGCCGACTCCGTGGCCAGTTCTCTGATCACCCAGGGTGTTGAAGCTAACCGTATCCGCACCAGCGGTATGGGCCCGGCAAACCCAATTGCCAGCAACAGCACCGCAGAAGGCAAAGCGCAGAACCGCCGCGTCGAAATCACCTTAAGCCCGATTCAGTAATTTTTGTTGCCGGAAAACGACGCACCAGCGTCTTGTCCGGCCTCGGGTAGACATTCGCAAGCCCGGTAAGCATCCCGCTGCCGGGCAAAATACTTGATGAGCCAAATTTACGCGCTAAGGTGTTCTCTCTTACAGGCGTGGGAATCTCCTATGGCAACATCAGCGCATCCCACCATCAGCGACGCAGCAAAAGCTGCACGCCTTCCGCCTCTTACACGTTTATGGGGGTGGCACTTTTTACCCCAGTATGGCTAACTCTAATCGTTAAACCCGCAAATAATCATCAGCTGCCGGTTGGCGCACGCCACGCGTAAATTTTAACTCACGGAGATTTGCATGAAGCCGTCCATTATTCTCTACAAAGCGTTGCCTGACGATTTACTGCATCGCCTGGAAGCACACTTCGCCGTTACGCAGGTGCCAAACCTGTGTCCGGAGACGGTAGAACAACACGCCACTGCCTTTGCCGCGGCAGAAGGCCTGCTGGGCTCCAGTGAAGCCGTCAACAGCACATTGCTGGAGAAGATGCCGCAACTGCGCGCAACATCCACCATCTCGGTAGGCTATGACAATTTTGATGTGGATGCCCTGAATGCGCGCAATGTACTGCTGATGCACACGCCCACCGTACTGACAGAAACCGTTGCCGATACGGTGATGGCGCTGATCCTGAGCACGGCACGTCGCGTGGTGGACGTCGCAGAGCGCGTGAAGGCGGGCGAATGGACGAACAGTATTGGCCCGGATTGGTTTGGTACCGATGTTCACCACAAAACAGTGGGGATCGTTGGCATGGGCCGCATTGGTCTGGCACTGGCGCAGCGTGCCCATTTCGGTTTTAACATGCCGGTTCTCTATAACGCGCGTCGCCGCCACCAGGAGGCGGAGGATCGTTTTAACGCGCGCTATTGCGACCTCGACACACTGTTACAGGAATCTGACTTTGTTTGCCTGATCCTGCCGCTAACAGAAGAAACGCATCATCTGTTTAGTGCAGAACAATTTGCCAAAATGAAGTCTTCCGCCATTTTCATCAACGCAGGGCGTGGCCCGGTTGTCGATGAAAACGCACTGATTGCCGCCCTGCAAAACGGCGTGATTCACGCAGCAGGCCTGGATGTGTTTGAGCAAGAGCCGTTGCCGGTAGACTCACCGTTACTGTCTCTGTCGAACGTGGTGGCGGTGCCGCACATCGGATCGGCGACCCATGAAACGCGCTATAACATGGCCGCCTGCGCCGTGGATAATTTAATCGATGCGCTGCAAGGCAAGGTAGAGAAGAATTGCGTTAACCCGCAAGTCGCAAGGTAGTAATAAAAAAGAGGCGAATCGCTCGCCTCTTTTTTATATCAACGGGTTCAATGCCCGATCCTCTCGGGCATTAATCGTTTATTCGGTCGCGTTCACCGCAGCCGTCCATGCCTGAGTAAATGCCTGATGCTGGGATGCCAGCGGGCCAATCAGCGTGTTGTACTGGCTGGCTTGTTGAGATGTAGGGAACTGAATGCCGTTCGCCACAAAGCTCACCTGCGCTTCTTGCTGCGCCACAAAATCGCCGACCTGTACCAGTTGCTGCGTAAAAATTTGCGCGGCTGGGATCAGCGGCTGTAATGCATCTGCCGGAGCGGAAACGACTTTGCTGTAAACCTTATCGAAAACAGGTTTCAGATCGTCAGCCTGTTTCAGCGCGCTATGCGCAGCATCTGCCTGCAATTTCGCGTTCTGCAATTGCTGGGCAAGCACACCTAACGAACCATTTGCCTGACGCAGCGGTTCACGTTGGGTTAAGTAATCCTGAGGAACGCGGATTGCATTGACGCTATCAACGACCGGGCGCAGACCCGCATCCATCGCCTGATTTACCTGCTGCGAAAAGCCATACAGAACGGCGTAATCAGAAACAAAGGGGCCAAACTGTTTTTTCTGATCGGCAGTCAGCGTCGGTAAACGCTCCCCGCTACGCATTGCAGTATTCTGCAGGAAATCGATAAACGCTTTGCGCTGATCGCCTTCTTTATCAAAACACCCGCTCAGGCTAACTACCATTAATAACGCCACAACAGGCGCAAACCAGCGAGAGCAGGACTTACCTGTCGCCATTTTAATACTCCTTTCACCCATAAATGCGCACAACGACACCCGCGTGCCTGACGCTGACAAGGATAGTCCAGGTCAGGCTTGCAAGATACCCTTTCCACGTAATCTTGTAGCGGAAAATTACACAAGTGAAGGCGGCAATACCACGAGACATGGAAAGCTGATCCTGCGCTGCCGGGAACCAGGTCCCTGACCCCACCTTCGCGATATAGTAAGAATTTCGTAATCTTTACAAATGTTGCTGATACTGTGCAGATCTCGACCGATATCAGGCCATTAGAAAACGGTTGATCCGCGTCGGACTTGTGCTGAAACGAATCCACTTCGGGATAACACACTGTGTCTTTCTCCCCGCCCTATTTTTCCCGACTATTCTTAATGAGCTTCGATGAAATTCACGATCCCGCTGTGTGATTTATAGGAGTTATCAATGGAATATAAAGATCCCATGCCTGAGCTACTGAGCAGCCTGGAACAGATTGTTTTTAAAGATGAATATCAAAAGATGGCCCTGACGCATAAGCCCAGTCCCTTCACCGAATTTGAACAACTGCGAAGAGGAACCGGGTTGCAAACAGATGAGTTCGCCAGAGCGTTGGGCGTGACAGTTGCTACGGTGCAAGAGTGGGAGTCAAAACGCGTAAAGCCTTCCGCCACCGAGTTAAAACTGATGCGTCTCATCCAGGCGAACCCGAGATTAAGTAAGCAATTGATGGAGTGAGCGACCTGCAAACTCCCTCACTTAACGGTCCTGCATCGGGACCGTTTTCCCGCTTAGTTTCCAAAAAGAGAAAATAAAAGTTGCATCAATACGCATTACATGAGTTAATGCACTCAACGGTTTGACGTACAGACCATTAAAGCAGTTTAGTAAGGCAAGTCCCCTTCAAGAGTTATCGTTGATACCCCTCGTAGTGCGCATTTCCTTAACGCTTAAAAAATCTGTAAAGCACGCCATATCGCCGAAAGGCAAACTTATTTTTTAAAAGGTAATACACTATGTCCGGTAAAATGACTGGTATCGTAAAATGGTTCAACGCTGATAAAGGCTTCGGCTTCATCACTCCTGACGATGGCTCTAAAGACGTGTTCGTACACTTCTCTGCTATCCAGAACGAAGGTTACAAATCTCTGGATGAAGGTCAGAAAGTTTCCTTCACCATCGAAAGCGGCGCTAAAGGCCCGGCAGCTGGCAACGTAACCAGCCTGTAAGCTTAAAAAGCTCAGAATTCAAGATCCCTGCCAGATGGCGGGGATTTTTTTTATCTGAATTCCACAGTCCTTCTCTCACCCGTCTTTGCATTACTTTACCTGCGTTACCTTTGACCCTCCCCTTAGGGCAAGCATTATAGTGAAATCCCTGTTTTTCACATGGAATTGAAGCTATGCCGAAATCCTCACTCTTGTTATGCCTGGGATTACTCACCAGCAGCGCCGCATTCGCCGCGACGTCAGAATCTACATTCCTTGCAGAGCATGGGCTTGCCGGTAAATCCGTTGAACAGATCGTCGAAACCATTGATCAGTCTCCGCAAAACCGCCCGCTGCCTTACTCTGCATCCATAACCAGTACCGAGCTGAAGTTATCGGACGGAGACCAGACATACACGTTACCGCTGGGTGATAAGTTCTATCTCTCCTTTGCGCCTTATGAACAGCAAACGCATCCCTGCTTCAACCACAGCCTTTCCGGCTGTCGGGGAGAGATGCCGAACACAACATTTAACGTGAAAGTAACGGATAACAAGGGTGACGTTGTCGTCCAAAAAGAGATGAAAAGCCATCAGAACGGCTTTGTCGGCGTGTGGCTGCCACGCAAGATGGAGGGCGCCATTGAAGTGAGCTACAACGGCAAGAAAGCGGTTCATCCTATTAAGACCATGAATGACAGCCAAACCTGCCTGACGTCGTTGCAGCTGCGCTAACCCTTCTGCATAAAAAAACCTGCCATTCGGCAGGTTTTTTTGCATCAGAGCGAACGCTTACTGCAGCAGCGAAATATCCGCGACGCGCAGGAACAGTTCACGCAGTTTTTCGAGCATAGAGAGACGGTTAATACGCAAGTCTTTATCCTCGACGTTCACCATCACTTTCTCGAAGAAAGCATCGACCGGCTCACGCAGTTCAGCCAGTTCAACCAGCGCTTCCTGATAGCGGCCTTCCGCGAAGAACGGCTCCAGCTTATCGCGCAGCACCACAACCTGCATCGCCAGCTTAATTTCTTCTGGCTCTTTCAGGGTCGCGGCGTTCACACGCTCGTTCAGCGTTTCGTCGGATTTCGCCAGAATGTTGGATACACGCTTGTTAGCCGCAGCCAGTGCAGATGCCGCTTCCAGAGTACGGAAGTGCGAAACCGCCTTCATACGCGCATCGAAGTCTGCCGGACGGGTCGGACGACGCGCCAGCACTGCCTGAATGGTGTCGACGGTGTAGCCTTCATCCTGATACCAGGCGCGGAAACGGCCCAGCATAAAGTCGATAACGTCATCCACCACGTTGGTGTTCGTCAGCTTGTCGCCGTACAGACGCACCGCTTCTTCGGTCAGCGTCTGCAGATCCAGATTCAGGTTCTTCTCAACGATGATACGCAGCACGCCCAGCGCAGCGCGACGCAACGCAAACGGATCTTTGTCGCCTTTCGGATGCTGACCGATACCGAAGATACCCGCCAGGGTGTCCATCTTGTCGGCAATCGCCACAGCACATGCCACCGGGTTTGACGGCAGTTCATCACCCGCGAAACGCGGCTGATACTGCTCGTTCAGCGCCACGGCCACATCTTCCGCTTCGCCATCATGACGCGCGTAGTGCATGCCCATCACACCCTGAGTGTCGGTGAACTCGAAGACCATGTTGGTCATCAGGTCGCACTTAGACAGCAGACCCGCGCGGGTCGCGTGGTTTACGTCAGCGCCAATCTGTCCAGCAATCCAGCCTGCCAGCGCCTGAATACGATCAGTCTTGTCACGCAGCGTACCCAGTTGCTGTTGGAACAGCACGGTTTGCAGACGCGGCAGGTTATCTTCCAGACGTTTTTTACGGTCGGTGTTGAAGAAGAACTCAGCATCAGCCAGACGCGGACGCACCACCTTCTCGTTACCAGAGATGATCTGCTGCGGATCTTTCGACTCAATGTTGGAGACGAAGATAAAGTTCGGCAGCAGTTTGCCGTCGTTCGCGTAAACCGGGAAGTACTTCTGGTCACCTTTCATGGTGTGCACCAGCGCTTCAGACGGCACTGCGAGGAATTTTTCTTCGAATTTCGCGGTCAGGACAACCGGCCACTCCACCAGCGAGGCAACTTCTTCCAGCAGGCTTTCGCTCAGGTCAGCGTTACCGCCAATCTTACGTGCAGCGTCTTCTGCATCCGCTTTAATCTTCGCCTTACGCTCTTCGTAATCCGCGATGACTTTGCCGCGCTCACGCAGAATTTCAGGATACTGATCGGCGTTGTCGAGGGTGAATTCCGGCTCGCCCATAAAGCGATGACCGCGAATCACGCGATCGGACTGAATGCCCAGAATCGTTGCCGGAATGACTTTATCGCCCAGCAACAGAGTCACGGTATGTACCGGACGCACGAAGTGGACGTCGCTTGCACCCCAGCGCATCAGTTTAGGGATCGGCAGTTTCGCCAGCGAGGTTGCCACCATGTTCGGCACCAGCGCTTCGGTGCTTTCGCCCTTCACGTGGGCGCGATAGAGCAGCCATTCGCCTTTGTCGGTGGTCAGACGCTCGGCCTGGTCTACGGTTATCCCGCAGCCACGTGCCCAACCTTCTGCCGCTTTGCTCGGTTTACCTTCAGCGTCGAACGCCTGGGCAATCGCCGGGCCGCGTTTTTCAACTTCGCGGTCTGCCTGTGATTCAGCCAGATTCGCGACTTTCAGCGCCAGACGACGCGGAGCAGCAAACCACTCAACGTTGCCGTGTGCGAGACCGGCGTTATCCAGCTCCGCGGTAAAGTTCGCAGCAAAGGACTCCGCCAGGCTGCGCAGGGCTTTTGGTGGCAGCTCTTCAGTGCCGATTTCCACCAGAAAAGTTTTCTCAGACATGGCCGCCTCTTACTTGTCTTTGTTGCACATCGGGAAGCCAAGGGCTTCACGGGAAGCATAATAAGCTTCTGCCACTGCTTTGGTCAGGGTGCGAATGCGCAGAATGTAGCGCTGACGCTCGGTGACGGAGATGGCTTTACGCGCATCCAGCAGGTTGAAGCTGTGAGCGGCTTTCAGAATACGCTCGTAGGCTGGCAGCGGCAGTGGGTTTTCCAGCGCCAGCAGTTGTTGAGCTTCTTTCTCATACTGCTCGAAGCAGGAGAACAGGAAGTCCACGTCCGCGTATTCGAAGTTGTAGGTGGATTGCTCCACTTCGTTCTGATGGAACACGTCGCCGTAGGTGGTTTTACCCAGCGGGCCGTCGCTCCAGACCAGGTCGTAAACACTGTCTACGCCCTGAATGTACATCGCCAGACGTTCCAGACCGTAGGTGATCTCGCCGGTCACCGGTTTACACTCCAGACCGCCCACCTGCTGGAAGTAAGTGAACTGAGTCACTTCCATCCCGTTCAGCCACACTTCCCAGCCCAGACCCCAGGCACCCAGCGTCGGGTTTTCCCAGTTATCTTCCACGAAACGGATGTCGTGGATGGTCGGGTCCATTCCCAGCTCTTTCAGGGAACCGAGGTACAGCTCCTGAATGTTGTCCGGAGATGGCTTGATGACCACCTGGAACTGATAGTAGTGCTGTAAACGGTTCGGGTTTTCGCCGTAGCGGCCATCGGTCGGACGACGTGAAGGCTGCACATAGGCAGTCGCCATCGGCTCTGGCCCCAGCGCACGCAGGCAAGTCATTGGGTGAGAAGTCCCCGCGCCGACTTCCATGTCCAATGGTTGAACAATGGTGCAGCCCTGGCGAGCCCAGTAATCCTGTAAGGTCAGGATCAAGCCCTGGAAGGTCCTGGTATCAAACTTTTGCATATTATTTCGTGCTGGATACGTGTGGATTTAAAGGAAGGGATCAGTATACCCGCTGACTGCAAGATATACAGTACGAAACGGGAAAAAGGCAGGGCTTAACGCATGGAAAGGTGTAAAAACTGCCCGTCCGCGTCAAAAGAACAGACAAAACCCTCTTTGCGGAAGGTATAGCCACGCATTTCATAACTGCCCTGAAATTGTTCAAAGCCGGTAACATCAATTTTTTGTGGGCCTGTGTTGTAGCGCTTTGCCGCCTGACCTTTGCACAACGCTTCCATATCCAGCGTTCTCGAGGGGCTTACTTTGAGTTTCTGCGCTTTTTGCACCGGCGGTTGCTCGCCAGCACATCCTGCCAGCACCAGAGTCAACATGGCCGGGAAGAGAGACTTCATCATCATTTTTATTACCGCCTTATATGCCGGTCTGTCTTATTATTATTAACGTTCGCGTAGCCAGCGCATTTTGCGAATCTCGCCAGCGCATCACAAGCTTTAGCGTATAAACTCAGATTATTCCAGTGAGATACACCGGCAAATCACCAGTCAGACTATTTTTAGAACAGCAACAGAGGCACTGATGCAGCCCAAAATATATTGGATTGATAATCTGCGCGGGATAGCGTGTTTAATGGTGGTCATGATTCATACCACCACCTGGTATGTCACGAATGCGCAAAGCGTCAGCCCGATGAATTGGGATCTTGCGAATATCCTGAACTCAGCTTCACGCGTGAGCGTTCCGCTTTTCTTTATGATTTCAGGCTTTCTCTTTTTTGGGGAACGTAGCGCCCAGCCACGTCATTTTTTACGTATTGCGCTCTGCCTGTTGTTCTACAGCGGCGTGGCGCTGGCATATATCGCGTTGTTTACCTCTATCAACGCAGAACTCTCGCTGAAAAATCTGCTGCAAAAACCGGTGTTCTACCATTTATGGTTTTTCTTCGCGATCGCCGTTATCTACCTGGTATCACCGCTGATACAGGTCAAAAATGTCAGTGGAAAAATGTTGCTGGTACTGATGGTAATGATTGGCATCATCGCGAATCCCAATACCGTGACGCAGAAAATAGGGGGATTTGAGTGGCTACCGATTAATTTATATATCAATGGCGACACCTTCTATTACATCCTGTACGGCATGCTCGGTCGGGCCATTGGCATGATGGACACACAAAAAAGAGCGCTCACCGTAATAAGCGCGCTGCTTTGCATTACCGCCGTGGTGGTGATTTCTCGAGGCACGTTGTATGAACTTCGCTGGCGGGGAAACTTTGCCGATACCTGGTATGTCTATTGCGGACCTGCGGTGTTTGTTTTCGCGATGTCGCTGCTGACGCTGGTCAAGAATACGTTGAATAAACAAACCGTTCCGGTTCTGGGGCTGATCTCGCGTCATTCACTCGGCATTTATGGATTCCACGCGCTCATTATCCATGCGTTGCGCACCAATGGGATTGAAATGAAACAGTGGCCGCCGCTGGATATCGTCTGGATTTTCAGTATCACGCTGGCAGGGAGCTTGCTACTTTCCATGCTATTGCAGCGAGTGGATACGCGCAGGCTGGTCAGCTAAGCTGACAAATGATGGCTCCGGCCATCATTCACTTTCACAATATGACGCGTACATGTCCGTGCCGTACAGACACACTCCCACCGCCAACAGGCAGGTCACTTTCATCACCGGTGACAACTCAATATTCCATAACCCAACGAACAGCATTCCCGAACCAAACAATAACAAATACTTGCAGTGAGTAAGCAGACGTTCGTTGTCGGTCTGATCATAATGAATCAGCACAGGAAAGCCCATCATGACGATAACGCCCAAAAAATAGCCTTTTTGGCACAACGTTTGGCAAACAGGCCATAGTCCTGCCAGATAGATCAGCGCTCCACAGACCAGCAGTAGTAACCCCACTGCCCGCTTCCTGCGCACAATGTTATCGTCCATATCACTCTCCTTATGCTTTGGTGATTCACATTAAGGCAAGAAATAGAGATGAGAAAGACGATGGCGTGGCCATACCGTGAAAATCAGAAAACATACATATTAATTTCTATGTGTATTCAAAGAATTAATAGATATGACGAATCCCTTCCGACATGAACCGGAAGGGATTGCGGATTAAGACATCAGCGGCAAGAGTTGCTGATAGAGGCGGCGGAAAGTGTCACGCTGCTGTTGATAACGCGCATGGCGGTGTGCATCCGGATAATGCGCCTGTTCCAGCGGGAGTTGCGGCAGCAAATCGGATAACGGCTTTTCGCTATTCACTGCAATTTGCGCCAGACGCGCCGCCCCTAGTGCCGGTCCCACATCGCCACCGGTGCGATAATCTAATTGCAATCCACTGATATCAGAGAGCATCTGCCGCCAGTACTCACTGCGGGCACCGCCGCCAATCAACGTAATGCTGCCGGGTTGCACACCACACGCATGTACCGCATCCATACCATCGGCCAGCGCGTAACCGACCCCCTCCAGCACCGCCCGCGCCAACTCTGCCGGGCCATGCTGATGCGTCAGACCAAAGAACACCCCCTTAGCCTGCGGGTTGTTGTGCGGCGTACGCTCACCGGAAAGATAGGGCAGGAACCAGACAGGCTCGACGTTGTCGTCCGCCTGTTGCGCGGCGGCGATCAGCGCAGGAACATTTGCCATCCCGGTTAATTTTGCCGCCCAGTCCAGGCAAGAGGCGGCGCTCAGCATGACGGACATTAAATGCCAGCGTCCGGGCAGCGCATGGCAAAAACTGTGTACTGCGCTTTCGGGTCTGCTGAGAAAGCCATCGCTCACCGCAAAATACACGCCGGATGTGCCCAGAGAGAGCATCGCCTGATCGGCATTCATCATCCCGACGCCAACAGCACCGGCTGCGTTATCGCCTCCGCCGGCCACAACAGGCACCGCAGACATCCCCCAGCGCTGCGCCACCTCTGGCAACAGCGTACCAGTGATATCGCTCCCTTCGTATAAAGCGGGCATATGCTCACGGGTCAGCCCACACGCTTCAAGCATGACGTCACTCCAGTCACGCTTCGCCACATCCAGCCACATCGTACCTGCGGCATCAGACATGTCGCTGGCAAACTCACCGGTCATCCGCAGACGCAGATAATCTTTCGGCAGCAACACGCTGGCGACCTGACGAAAAATCTCCGGCTCGTGGCGTTGAACCCACAATACTTTAGGCGCGGTAAAACCAGGCATCATCAGGTTGCCGGTTATGGCGCGCGATGCTGGCACCTGTTTTTCAAGTAATACGCACTCTTCGCCGCAGCGACCGTCATTCCACAGAATCGCCGGGCGTAATACTTTCTGTTGTTTATCAAGTAACGTGGCACCATGCATTTGCCCCGCAATACCCACGGCTTTCACGCCGCTCAAGGTGTGCTGCTGACTCAACGCTTTTACCGCACGATCGGTCGCCTGCCACCACTGTTCAGGATCCTGCTCCGACCATAATGGATGAGGCCGGGAGACGGTAAGCGCCTCTGTTTGTGAGGCAACGACCTCCCCTTGCTCATTCACCAGAATGGCCTTCACGCCGGAGGTACCCAGATCAATCCCGATATACATAGCGATGATTCCTTTAAAAGAAATGCCCGGTGGCGTTCTCGCTTACCGGGCTTACGGGCAGCTAATGAAGCCGGTTACTTGTCGAACAGATATTGATTCACCAGATTTTCCAGCAACTCCTGATGGCCGCTCTGATGAACCGGTGCCAGGTTACGTTGCTCAGCATACTGCGACAGCTCACTGAGTGATAACTGACCTTTCAGGATTTGCTGACCCAACTCGCCATTCCATCCGGCATAACGTTTCGCCACGCGTTTATCCAGTTCACCGTCTTCAAGCATACGCGCCGCCACCTTCAGCGACAGCGCCATGGTGTCCATTGCCCCAATGTGGCCGTAGAACAGATCGTATTTATCGGTGCTCTGACGACGCACTTTGGCGTCAAAATTCAGGCCGCCGGTGGTAAAGCCGCCCGCTTTCAGGATCTCATACATCACCAGTGCATTTTCTTCCACGCTTATCGGGAACTGATCGGTATCCCAGCCCAGTTGCGCGTCGCCACGGTTGGCGTCAACGGAACCAAAAATACCCAGCGCGATAGCAGAGGCAATTTCATGATGGAAAGAGTGTCCCGCCAGTGTGGCATGGTTTGCTTCAATGTTAACTTTGATCTCTTTTTCCAGGCCGAACTGTTTGAGGAAGCCGTAGACAGTCGCCACATCATAGTCGTACTGGTGTTTAGTGGGTTCCTGCGGTTTGGGTTCGATCAGCAGCGTGCCCTGGAAGCCAATTTTGTGTTTATGCTCAACCACCATCTGCATAAAGCGACCAATTTGCTCGCGCTCCTGCCGCAGGTCGGTATTCAGCAGGGTTTCGTAGCCTTCACGACCGCCCCACAGTACGTAGTTTTCCCCACCCAATTTATGGGTGGCATCCATTGCCGTCACCACCTGAGTGGCCGCCCAGCTAAAGACTTCCGGGTCGGGGTTAGTGGCTGCACCCGCGCCGTAGCGAGGATTGGTAAAGCAGTTCGCCGTCCCCCATAACAGCTTCACGCCGCTCTGGTCTTGCTTTTGCGCCAGAACATCAACCATTTGCGCAAAGTTATTTTTGTACTCTTGTAACGAAGCGCCTTCAGGTGAGACATCCACATCATGGAAACAGTAATACGGCACATTCAGTTTGTGGAAAAACTCAAATGCGACATCAGCCTTGCGCTTCGCAAGTTCAATCGCGTCGCCAGGTTGCTGCCATGGACGGTTAAACGACCCGACGCCAAACATGTCGGCGCCATTCCAACAGAAGGTATGCCAGTAGCACGCCGCAAAACGCAAATGATCTTCCATGCGTTTGCCCAACACGATTTCGTCCGGATTATAGTGACGAAATGCTAATGGATTAGTCGATTTGGTGCCTTCATAACGAACACGATCAAGCTGGTCAAAATAGGCTTGCATAATGAACTCCATAATCAGGTAATGCGGCGGGTGATTGATAATGTCGTAATATTGGGCACTCCCTGACCATTGCTCAATTATGTTATTTCACACTGCCATTGAGATAATTCACAAGTGTGCGCCACTTCGCAAAATAAAAGTCAAACAATCAAAAAAACGTTACATATCAAACTTAAATGCAAGTTAATCGCTAATTCATTTAAAATAAGATCCCGGTCATAAATTACGAAATAAACCAAAAATCGTAACCGGAAGATAAAAATCTATAATTGCCTTCCGTGCATTAACTGTTAAAAATCTGCTACGTCTTACGCTGTGATTGTTACTTTTACTGCCGTCCTCTCCTACAAAAGGCATCACGATTATGAAGATGAAGATAAAAAATATTTTACTGACTGTCTGCACATCCCTTTTACTCACCAGCGTCGCGGGTCATGCCAAAGAAGTTAAAATCGGTATGGCGATTGATGATCTCCGCCTGGAGCGCTGGCAGAAAGATCGCGATATTTTCGTCAGCAAAGCGGAATCGCTCGGTGCAAAAGTATTTGTACAGTCTGCAAATGGTAATGAAGAAACCCAAATGTCGCAGATTGAAAACATGATCAACCGTGGCGTAGACGTCCTCGTGATAATTCCTTACAACGGACAAGTCTTAAGCAACGTCATCAAAGAGGCGAAACAAGAAGGGATAAAAGTCCTGGCTTATGACCGCATGATCAACGATGCCGATATCGATTTTTATATCTCTTTTGATAATGAAAAAGTGGGCGAATTACAGGCTCAATCATTGGTCAATATTGTACCCCAGGGAAATTATTTTCTGATGGGAGGATCACCTGTCGATAATAATGCAAAACTGTTCCGCGCCGGGCAAATGAAAGTATTAAAACCGTATATTGACGAAGGCAAAATTAAGGTCGTCGGCGATCAATGGGTTGACGGCTGGCTGCCTGAAAATGCGTTGAAGATTATGGAAAATGCTTTGACCGCCAACAATAACAAAATTGATGCTGTCGTCGCCTCAAATGACGCAACGGCGGGCGGTGCGGTTCAGGCGTTAAGTGCGCAAGGTTTATCAGGAAAAGTCGCTATTTCCGGGCAGGATGCGGACCTTGCCGGTATCAAACGCATTATGGCGGGAACGCAAACGATGACGGTGTATAAACCGATCACCCTGCTCGCCAACACTGCTGCGGAAATCGCTGTCGAATTGGGGAATGATCAACAGCCCAAGGCAGATACCACGCTGAACAATGGTTTGAAAGATGTCCCTTCCCGACTGCTTACACCTATTGATGTGAACAAAGACAATATTACCGAAACGGTCATCAAAGACGGGTTCCACAAGAAAAGCGAGCTTTAAGCGTTACGCCCTCTGAACCATCAGAGGGCTATACCGACGTTGCTGCACAATAACGACAGGTATACACGCAGGGTTCTCTCATTGGCTTATGTGGAGCAGTTATGCCATATCTACTTGAAATGAAGAGCATTACCAAGACATTCGGCGTCGTGAAGGCGGTTGATAACGTGAGCCTCAGGGTCAATGCTGGTGAAATCGTTTCATTATGCGGCGAAAATGGTTCCGGAAAATCGACATTAATGAAAGTGCTGTGCGGTATTTATCCGCACGGATCTTACGAAGGCGAGATCATTTTTGCGGGAGAAACGATTCAGGCCAACCATATTCGCGACACCGAACGCAAAGGTATTGCCATTATCCACCAGGAATTAGCCCTGGTTAAACATTTGACGGTTCTGGAAAATATATTTCTTGGCAGCGAAATCACGCGTCATGGCCTGTTGGATTACGACATGATGACGCTGCGTTGCCAAAAATTATTAGAACAGGTCAGCTTGTCCATTTCGCCCGATACACGAGTCGGTGATTTAGGTTTGGGACAACAGCAACTGGTCGAAATCGCCAAGGCGCTGAACAAACAGGTCCGCCTGCTCATTCTCGATGAACCCACGGCCTCGCTCACCGAGCAGGAAACCGCCATACTGCTGAATATCATTCGCGATCTGCAACAGCATGATATTGCCTGCATTTACATTTCACACAAACTCAATGAGGTTAAAGCCATTTCGAATACGATTTGCGTTATTCGCGATGGTCAGCATATTGGCACTCGTGATGCCACTGGCATGAGCGAAGACGATATTATCACCATGATGGTCGGTCGTGAGCTAACCGCGCTCTATCCCAGTGAACCACACACAATGGGAGACGAGATTTTACGGGTTGAGCACCTTACCGCCTGGCATCCTGTGAACCGCCATATTAAGCGGGTTAACGATATTTCCTTCTCCCTTAAGCGCGGTGAAATTCTGGGCATTGCCGGACTCGTTGGGGCCGGGCGTACCGAAGCCGTTCAGTGTCTGTTTGGCGTCTGGCCTGGTCGTTGGGAGGGGAAAATATTCATTGAGGGCAATCCGGTAGATATTCGTAACTGCCAGCAAGCCATTGCTCAGGGTATTGCCATGGTTCCCGAAGACCGTAAAAGAGACGGCATTGTTCCCGTGATGGCGGTGGGAAAAAACATCACGCTGGCGGCCCTCGATACCTTTACCGGGACACTGAGCCATCTCGATGATGCCGCAGAACAAAAATGCATTCTGGAATCTCTCCAGCAGCTCAAAGTCAAAACCTCCTCTCCCGATCTGGCCATTGGTCGTCTGAGCGGGGGCAATCAGCAAAAAGCGATTCTGGCACGTTGTCTCCTGTTAAATCCCCGCATTCTCATCCTTGATGAACCCACGCGGGGAATTGATATCGGCGCTAAATATGAAATCTACAAGCTTATTAACCAGCTTGTGCAGCAAGGTATCGCCGTCATTGTCATCTCTTCCGAATTACCCGAAGTGCTCGGACTGAGCGATCGCATCCTGGTGATGCATGAAGGAAAACTGAAAGCTAACCTGGTGAATCATAACCTGACTCAGGAGCAGGTCATGGAAGCCGCATTGAGGAGCGAACAGCATGTCGAAAAACACCCCGTCTGAAGCGAAACTTGCGGCCCCACGGGCAGGCGGCTTCCCCGGAATCAAATCGCTTAATTTACAAGTCTTCGTCATGATTGCGGCGATCATCGTAATCATGTTGTTTTTCACGTGGACCACAGAGGGCGCCTACCTGAGCGCCCGTAACGTCTCTAACCTGCTGCGGCAAACCGCGATCACGGGTATCCTGGCAGTCGGTATGGTGTTCGTGATTATCTCCGCCGAAATCGATCTCTCGGTCGGTTCGATGATGGGCTTATTGGGCGGCGTCGCGGCAATCTGCGATGTCTGGCTCGGGTGGCCATTACCGCTGACGGTGATCGTCACGCTGGCTCTGGGTTTGCTCCTCGGCACCTGGAACGGATGGTGGGTCGCCTACCGCAAAGTCCCTTCGTTTATTGTGACGCTTGCCGGCATGCTGGCTTTCCGCGGTATTCTCATCGGGATCACCAACGGCACAACCGTCTCTCCCACCAGCGCCGCCATGTCGCAGATTGGCCAAAGTTACTTGTCAGATGGTACTGGCTTTATCATCGGCGCACTCGGGTTAATGGCGTTTATCGGCTGGCAATGGCGCGGGCGTATGCGCCGCCAGGCGTTAGGTCTTGAATCTCCTGTACCGACGTCGGTTGTCGGTCGCCAGGCGTTGACGGCCATTATCGTATTAGGCGCGATCTGGCTGCTGAATGATTATCGTGGTGTCCCGACGCCGGTGCTGCTGCTGACGCTGTTGTTGCTTGGGGGGATGTTTATGGCAACGCGCACCGCCTTTGGTCGTCGCATTTACGCCATCGGCGGCAATATCGAAGCCGCACGTCTGTCTGGCATTAACGTCGAGCGTACCAAGCTCGCGGTCTTCGCCATTAATGGCCTGATGGTGGCGATTGCCGGGCTGATCCTCAGTTCACGACTTGGCGCAGGCTCCCCTTCCGCCGGGAATATTGCGGAACTGGATGCGATTGCCGCGTGTGTAATTGGGGGAACCAGCCTGGCGGGCGGTATCGGGAGTGTCGCCGGTGCCGTTATGGGCGCATTTATTATGGCCTCTCTCGACAATGGAATGAGTATGATGGATGTTCCCACCTTCTGGCAGTATATAGTGAAGGGAGCAATTCTGTTGCTGGCAGTATGGATGGACTCAGCAACCAAACGCCGTGCCTGAATGTAAGAAAATGGGGAAGTTTCAATGCCGGTAAATGCCTACCGGCATTGTTTTTATGCATGATTCAGCAGGAAAAGAACCATGTTTGATAAACGTCATCGTATCACGCTGTTATTTAACGCCAACAAAGCTTACGACCGTCAGGTCGTCGAAGGTGTCGGTGAATATTTGCAAGCGTCGCAATCCGAGTGGGATATCTTTATTGAAGAAGACTTTCGTGCCCGGATTGATAACATCAAAGAGTGGCTGGGAGATGGCGTCATCGCCGACTACGACGACGATGAAATTGCCCGCCTGCTTGCTGACGTTGACGTTCCCATCGTCGGCGTCGGCGGTTCCTACCATCTTCCTGAACATTATCCTCCGGTCCATTACATCGCCACGGATAACTTCGCATTAGTGGAAAGCGCCTTTCTGCACCTGAAAGAAAAAGGGATTAACCGTTTTGCCTTCTATGGCCTGCCCGCCTCCAGCGGTAAACGCTGGGCAGCAGAACGTGAATACGCGTTTTGTCAGTTAGTGGCAGAAGAGAAATACCGCGGCGTGGTCTATCAGGGGCTGGAGACGGCGCCAGAAAACTGGCAGCACGCGCAAAATCGCCTGGCGGACTGGCTGCAGACTCTGCCGCCACAAACCGGCATTATTGCGGTGACGGACGCCCGTGCGCGGCATGTGCTGCAGGTCTGTGAACATCTGCACATCCCGGTGCCCGAAAAGCTGAGCGTCATTGGGATTGATAACGAAGAACTCACCCGTTACCTGTCACGCGTCGCGCTCTCGTCGGTCGCACAGGGCGCACGGCAGATGGGATATCAGGCCGCCAAAATGCTGCACCGCCTGCTGGCCAACGAAGAGATGCCCTTACAGCGTATCCTCGTCCCTCCGGTGCGCGTCGTTGAGCGTCAGTCGACCGACTACCGTTCGCTCACAGACCCGGCCGTCATTCAGGCCATGCATTTCATTCGCAATCATGCCTGTAAAGGTATCAAGGTTGATCAGGTGCTGGACGCGGTGGGAATTTCCCGCTCAAATCTGGAAAAGCGATTCAAAGAGGAGGTGGGGGAGACTATCCACGCCGTAATCCATGCTGAAAAACTGGAAAAAGCGCGTAGCCTGTTGATTTCCACCACACTGTCGATCAACGAAATCTCACAGATGTGCGGCTATCCTTCCCTGCAATATTTCTATTCGGTCTTTAAAAAAGAGTATGGCACGACCCCAAAAGAGTACCGTGACCTGAACAGTGAAGTGTTGCTGTGATGTGCTTGCCGGATGGCGGCGCTAATGCGCCATCCGGCATGTAACGATTACATATGCGCGGCAATTAAGCGCTGGTTATCCTGATACATGGCGAACAGATAGTTGTTATAGCTCTGTCCTTTCGTTGAATAACCCTTCAGCTTATGAATCATCGCGGTCGCCGTCACTTCCTGATCCGCTTTGCGCAGTTGCGCGCGCGACTTACGGAAGGAGGAGTAAGCCGGGTGGGTATTCAGGTTGATGACATAGGCGCTGACCGACTCTTTAACTGAGTCGAACTGAGAATAACCTTTCACCTTACCAGGCGCGTTGCTGCAACGGCCTTTCCCGCACTTCATACCGAACAGATTGTTATTGTTACGGGCCAGCTTAGAGGTACCCCAGCCGCTTTCTGCCGCAGCCATCGTCGCCACCATACTGGTAGGGATAATGTCGACACGCTCAAGCAACGTGTTCCACGGAACTTTACGCGTATTGCCGGACCAGCTCACCTTGTAGCGCTTCGCGATATCTTTCATGCGCGCACGCTCAGAAGGCGACCAGCGGTTCTGGTACTGCTTTGAAATCAGCCAGTTACGAT
This sequence comes from Citrobacter sp. R56, assembly GCF_016811995.1. Taxonomy (GTDB): domain Bacteria; phylum Pseudomonadota; class Gammaproteobacteria; order Enterobacterales; family Enterobacteriaceae; genus Citrobacter_D; species Citrobacter_D enshiensis. Next base: position 135,345 of record NZ_CP069159.1, on the reverse strand, counting down.
CAGCCGTAATGGCAGCATTTTGACTGGTAATATAAGGCATAACCGTCCGGAGAAACGCTTTTTTCCTTGGTGTTCCGGAAGGGTATTTTCGCAAATCAGGAAGTGAACTGCTCTTTGCACTATTGCGAGAATACTCTTGTTTACTGCTTGCCTGTGTATTACTTGTCTTGGTTACGTGGGACTTCTGACTCGTTGTCGTCGTGTGCGTCTTTGCCAGCACTTCACCCGAAAATGCGATGGTGAGTAACATAAGAATCATGGCCCCATATCGTCGAATGGGAGTCAATATCATTAGGTCTCCTGGTCGGATTTATACATTCCAACACCTTATATTTTTCACAAAAATGAGAGTTGAATCTCAAATCATATCAAAAATAGCCGTCCAGAGCACTCAAAGGAATAGTCCAATTCTGAAACTATGTCACGCGCTAACGGTTAGGAATGTCATTAATTCGATGAAAATGTGGAGGTTATCGCAAAATAAGGCTGTTTTTTGCGCACGATCGCTCATCCTCGCGCCTCATCCTGGAGGTATTCATCCAAAGGATGATTTTGCCGCCCCATTTCACTGGCAAACTGACTAAAATCGCAGCAACAAGGACCGCGTTATGAAACTTGCCGCCATTGTTCTGGCGTTGATGCCCGGCATTGCGATCGCCGCATCATGGACAACGCCCGGCTTCCCGGCTTTTACTGCACAAGGAACCGGTAAGTTTGTCAGCCATACCACGTTGACGAAGGGTACCCGCCCTTTAACGCTGACGTTTGACCAACAGTGCTGGCAGCCTGCAGAGACGATAAAGCTCAATCAAATGCTGTCCCTCAAACAGTGCGAAGGAGCCCCTCCACAATGGCGGCTTTTTAAAGAGGGCGACTATACGCTGGAGGTGGATACCCGCTCGGGTACACCAACACTGATGCTGTCGGTAAAGAATGCCGCCGAACCTGCCGAAAACCCAATACGCCAGTGCCCGAAATGGGACGGTTCGCCGCTGACCCAGGATGTCGCCGGGACCTTTGCGGAAGGCTCAAAAGTACGCGATTTCTACAGTCAGCAAATCGCCACGGTTAAAAATGGCCACATCACGCTCCAGCCCGCGGCGACCAGTAATGGGCTTTTACTGCTGGAACGGGCAGAGACCAACGCTCCCGCCGCATTCGACTGGCATAACGCCACCGTCTACTTTGTGCTGACAGACCGCTTCCAGAATGGTGATCCGACAAACGACAACAGTTATGGCCGCCATAAAGACGGTATGCAGGAGATCGGTACCTTTCATGGCGGCGATTTACGCGGACTGGCGAGCAAACTGGACTATCTGCAGCAGCTTGGCGTCAACGCCCTGTGGATAAGCGCCCCCTTTGAGCAAATTCATGGCTGGGTCGGCGGCGGCACCAAAGGCGATTTCCCTCATTACGCCTACCACGGTTATTACACCCAGGACTGGACCACGCTTGACGCCAATATGGGTACCGCCGATGACCTGCGCGCGCTGGTTGACGGCGCACATCAGCGTGGCATTCGAATTCTGTTCGATGTGGTGATGAACCATACCGGTTACGCCACGCTGGCGGATATGCAGGAGTACCAGTTTGGCGCGCTGTATTTATCGGGAGATGAGCTGAAGAAAACGCTCGGTGAGCGCTGGACGGACTGGAAACCCGCAGCAGGTCAAAGCTGGCACAGCTTTAATGATTACATCAACTTCGGCGATAAAACCGCATGGGAAAAATGGTGGGGAAAAAAGTGGATCCGCACCGACATCGGAGATTACGACGCGCCAGGCTTTGATGACCTGACCATGTCCCTGGCCTTTCTGCCCGATCTCAAAACCGAGTCCACCACCCCTTCTGGCCTGCCCGTGTTCTATCAACACAAACCGGATACCCATGCCAAAGCCATTGCGGGTTACACGCCGCGAGATTATTTAACCCACTGGTTAAGTCAGTGGGTACGAGACTACGGCATCGACGGTTTCCGCGTCGATACCGCCAAGCACGTCGAACTTCCCGCCTGGCAACAACTGAAAACGCAGGCCAGCGCAGCGCTGGTTGAATGGAAACGCGCCAATCCAGACAAAGCGCTGGATAACAGCCCCTTCTGGATGACCGGTGAAGCCTGGGGTCATGGCGTGATGCAAAGCGACTACTACCGCCACGGCTTTGACGCGATGATCAATTTTGATTACCAGGAACAGGCGGCAAAAGCGTTTGATTGTCTGGCCGACATGGACCTCACCTGGCAACAAATGGCAGAAAAATTGCAGGATTTCAACGTCCTGAGCTATCTCTCATCGCACGACACTCGCCTGTTCCGGGAAGGCGGCGATAAGGCAGCGGAGCTGTTGCTGCTGGCGCCTGGCGCTGTGCAAATCTTTTACGGTGATGAGTCTGCGCGACCTTTCGGCCCGACAGGCTCCGATCCTCTGCAAGGGACACGGTCAGAGATGAACTGGCAGGACGTCAACGGTAACGCGGCGGATACCGTTGCACACTGGCAGCGTATAAGCCAGTTCAGAGCCAGGCATTCCGCCATTGGCGCGGGCAAACAAACACCCCTCTCATTAAAACAAGGATACGGCTTCGTGCGCGAGCATGCTGACGATAAAGTGATGGTCATTTGGGCTGGCCGCCCCTGATTTCTCCGGGTTCTGGCATCCACTATGTGTCAGAACCCTTTAGCAATATAAAACACTAACCAGAAGGAAACTGGCAGCATAAAGCGTGACTCTCTTCACCGTCGGCTGATTTGCACCCTGCCAGAGGTAGCGCTATGGTTAGCCACTTTACTACTCAGCCCGACAGATCACCTGCTATGACATTCTCACTTTTTGGCGACAAATTTACCCGCCACTCAGGCATTACCCGCCTGATGGAGGACCTCAACGACGGTTTACGCACGCCCGGCGCAATCATGCTTGGCGGCGGTAACCCGGCGCAAATCCCGGCGATGCAGGAATACTTCCACACGCTGCTGACCGGGATGCTGGAAAATGGCAAAGCCACTGATGCGCTTTGTAATTATGACGGTCCGCAGGGAAAAACCGAATTACTGGACGCGCTCGCCGCACTGCTCCGTGAAACGCTGGGTTGGGATATCGGGCCACAAAATATTGCGCTAACAAATGGTAGTCAGAGCGCATTTTTCTACTTGTTTAATCTCTTTGCCGGACGCCGCGCCGACGGCACGACCAAAAAAGTGCTTTTCCCGCTCGCGCCGGAATACATTGGCTATGCAGATTCGGGTCTGGAGGAAGATCTCTTCGTTTCGGCTCGCCCGAATATTGAGCTGCTACCGGAAGGCCAGTTTAAATATCACGTTGATTTTGAACATCTGCATATCGGCGAAGAGACGGGCATGATCTGTGTATCGCGCCCAACAAACCCAACAGGCAATGTCATCACCGACGAAGAGCTCATGAAGCTGGACGCTCTGGCGCACCAACACGACATCCCGCTGGTGATTGATAACGCCTACGGCGTTCCCTTCCCGGGGATTATTTTCAGCGACGCTCGACCGTTGTGGAACCCCAACACTATCCTGTGCATGAGCCTCTCCAAGCTGGGGCTGCCCGGCTCTCGCTGCGGCATTATTATCGCCAATGAAGAAATCATCACCGCCATCACCAACATGAACGGCATTATCAGCCTGGCGCCTGGGGGGATGGGGCCCGCGATGATGTGTGAAATGATCAAACGCAACGATCTGCTGCGCCTGTCAGAGACGGTGATCAAACCGTTTTATTACCAGCGCGTTCAGGAGACGATTGCCATCATTCGTCGTTATTTATCTGAAGACCGCTGCCTGATCCATAAACCCGAAGGCGCCATTTTCCTGTGGTTGTGGTTTAAGGATTTGCCCATCACCACAGAATTGCTCTACCAGCGCCTGAAAAAACGCGGCGTCCTGATGGTACCTGGCGACTACTTCTTCCCTGGTCTTGATAAGCCATGGCCGCACACGCATCAATGTATGCGGATGAATTACGTTCCCGAACCGGAAAAAATCGAAGCGGGCGTAAAAATTCTGGCTGAAGAGATTGAACGCGCCTGGCTTGAGGGCTGACAGAACGTCACATTCCCGGTCATGATTGCCGGGAATGTCGTGTTCACAATGGTTGGGAAAGCAGACGATGACGTTGTAGCGTGACGACGTCCAGGCACGCTAAGGCATGGGTTGGACAGGCCTCGACGCAGGCGGGTCCCGCCTCGCGATGCCAGCAAAGATCGCACTTGATGGCCTGCGCCCGTGACAACGTCGAAACCACATTCATCGCCCCAAACGGGCATGCCAGCATACAACTTTTACACCCGATACAGCGCGATTGCTCAACGAAGATATGCCCACGTTCGCGACGAATAGCCTGCGTCGGGCAGACGTTCGCACACGGTGCATCTTCACATTGATGGCAGGTGACCGCTGTGGTGAATGCGTTATCTTTAATGACCCGAATTCGCGAGACAAATTCTCCGGAGGAGACTGCTGCGCAGTCCTGGTTCTCCTGATGTGAGACCACACAGGCAACTTCGCAGGTCCGACATCCAATGCACTTCGTTGCATCCGCCACAATAAATGGGTTCATGACCTGCTCCTCCGACCTAAAACGCCAGAGTGCCAGAGAGGCCGCCAGCGCTGCTTTGATCCGACAACGGAAACCACACATTTTTGTCAGATGCCCGTCATGTTCTGGTGTTTTGTCTGACGACGTTAATCCCGCGCACAAAAACCCAGTTCATTCGAATTTGCCAAAGCGGCCTCACGCAGCAACTTAAGAAAATTCTTTTCTCTCACCTGATTAAGGCATAGAGAAATAAGAGAAATAAAAGATAAAACCAACCCGGCGGCACAACAGGTGCTTGCGGGTCAGGCTCATCCCTTCATGCTACAATCACAGCACTTTACCTTTCGATGAGAAAATAAAAATGAGCAAGGACAGCGCCACCGACATCTCCATGAAGCGAATCAAACCGTCAGCAATCTATCGGCTTATGCTGATTGGCCTTGGTATTCCATTGCAAATTTTTGCGGTGGTGTGCGGTGTGATGGGTATCTTTGGGGCCGACATGGTGAAATGGAACGATCAACCGGTGCATGGCATTCTTGCGCTTCCGGCAGCGATGTTCAGCGCCCTGTTTGTTACCGTTATCTTTACCGCATTCATGGGCTCAGTCACCTGCCTGGGACTGTGGATCTACAGCCGTTTTCGTCCTCTTAAGGTAAAGACGCTGGATTAACCCGGCCGGCACGCAGCCGGGCTAAAACCATTATCAGAAGCGCCAGCTCAGTCCGGTCATGAAAGCGAAACTGTCGTCGCGATCCACCATCGGGCTGTCTTTAACATCGTCTGGCAGCACGGTATAAGTTGCGTTGGCAACCAGCACCAAATTGTTGGTTAACGGATACTTCATGGTCAGACCCACATACGGCATCCAGCTGTCGTCAGGCGAGTAGCTGGACAGTCCGCTGCGGCGGGATTCGCTGCCCGATACACCGTAGTAGTAGTCGTTGAAATTTTCGTCGTAATAGAAGACACCAGCAGACGGTGTAAGGGTGAATTTACCCACAGGCATTTGGCGGAAAACAGAAACCTCACCCATCCAACCATTGCTGTTATCCAGAACATCTGCGGCAGCAGAGACTTTCACGCTTCCCCACTTCTCGTGGCGATACCATGCGGCACCGACCATGGCTGTGCTGTCGCGCTTATCCAGCTGCTTCATGTCATGCTCGTCGTTGTCGGCAGGATCAAACTCCAGCGGCATCCAGGAAGCGGTTATGCTAAATTCGTTTTTTTCATTTTTTGAAAGAATATAACCTAAGGATGTCTGTCTGAAATAAAAAGACTCACTTTCGTAACTGATCAGCGGCACCGCGTGAACATTTTCATTATAGCCGCGATACGGTGATTCATTATAAACAGCACCGGCACCAAGAGAGAATTCTGAAGCAGTTGCACTCGCCATAAAAGACATTGCAAATACTGCCAAAATATTACGTTTAATTAACATGCCAAACTTTCCATTTTAAAATAAGCTACAAAGCGCGTGCATAATAATGCTTACAATTTCATCGATGCAATGTACTTATTTATATAGTAATATATAAATTCATATATACATGGATTCCATGATGAATAAACAACAACTCAAGCTGAGAGAATTAAAGATTATCTCGGTAATTGCTGCCAGCGAAAATATCAGCCATGCCGCGTTAGCGCTGGGTATCGCACAGGCAAACGTTAGCAAGTACCTTGCTGATTTTGAATCAAAAATAGGATTAAAGGTATTCGACAGAACCACCCGACAACTGACGCTCACGCCGTTTGGGGCCGCGCTTCTCCCGTATATCAACACCTGCCTGGATAAAAATAATCAGCTAACTAATTTTATTGCTGATTATAAGCATGAAAAAAGCGGACGCGTTACCGTGTATGCACCTACAGGTATTACTTCTTATTTATCTAAGAATGTTATTGCTAATATATCAAATATTGGCGACATTATTTTAACACTTAAAACATCAAACCTTGAACGAAAAGCATTTTATGAAGGTGTCGACTTTCCAGATGACTGCGACATTATGGTGACGTATGCGCCACCGAAAGATCAAACGTTGGTTGCCTCATTCCTGGCAAAATATGCCGTCAGCGCTTATGCCAGTCGTGAATATCTAAATAAGCATCCCATTAATCACCCACAGGAACTTGAAAATCATTCCTGTATTCTTATTGATTCAATGATGATTGATGATGCCAATATCTGGCGTTTTGCATCAAACGGCGGGGTGGATATTCATGAGTATCGGGTGAAAGGAAATTATGTTTGCGACAATACGCAAGCAGCACTCGACCTTGCCCGCAATCATTTGGGTATTGTCTTTGCGCCAGATACAACATTGAAGCAGGATATTCAGTCTGGAACGTTGTTCCCCTGTTTTCCGGAACAACATCAGTGGTGGCTGGATTTAGTCGTTATCTTCCGCAAGCGTGAGTATCAACCCTGGCGGGTGCAGTATGTGCTGGATGAGTTGCTGAACGAAATTCGTCATCAGCTTGCTCACGTAATCCAGAAATCACCTGAGCAAGCTTGTCAGTTAACAGATCAATGATCGAGATACAGGTAGTGCATCCAACTGGTCATTCGCAACAGCACTTTACGCATAACGGAGACGTGGCTGAAGTGCTCGGAATAGATGGCAACCTGGGCGAAGATACCGTCAGGCAGCGCGTTGAAATCCACATTCTCATTCAGTTCGATGCTGGCGATCACCCCATCTGTTCCAGGCGTGACGTTTAAAGATTGTAAGGCGCCCATCGACTGATATGTCCCCCCGGGTACTGCGGGGCTAATGGAAGAGAGCTTCCCGCTATACACTCTTCCCGGCAAGGCGTTAAACACCACTTCAGCTTCATCGCCAGGCTTCAAACGCAGCAGCGAGTTCTGCCGGAACTGAGCGATAATTTGTCGTTTCTGGCTGGGAATAAACACCATCACCGGACGCAGAGGCAGAGCGGCGGCATAGGTGCCAGGGCGGATTAATACCTGCGTCGCATATCCATCGCTCGGCGCGCGCACGACGGTTTGTTCAAGGTTAAATTCAGCTTCCGCAAGTTGCGCTCTGAGGCTGGCGACCTGCGAGTTTTCGCCCTCAACCAGACTGTCTAACTGACTTTGGATCTGCTGTTCTTCTGCAATGGATGATTTGACTGCCGCTTCCTGAGCCAGATAGTTCTGCCGTGCAGCATCAATATCGCGTTCCGAGAACGGATTCACTTTTGCCTGACTGCCCTGCAGGTAACGCTGATAATCTTTCCCAACTCGATCCCGCGTGGCTTTCGCCTTCTGAGTATTTGCCTGCATTTCTGCCAGTTGCGCGACAAGCGTCTGCTCTTTATGGGTCGCCGTGACAATATCAGCCTGCAAACGATTAACCCGAGCCTGATAACGTCCCGGATTCAATTTGAAAAGAATTTCCCCTTTTTTTATCAGGGTATCTTTCTTATCCGTCACTTCGATGACAGTACCCGTCACCAACGGCACTACCGGAATGGAAACCACCGCCTTCTGCGCTTTAAAAGTATACGGATGGTTATAGTTCATCAGTAATATTAAACCGCTCACAATAAATATACCGCCTAATGCCGCAGTCGGTATTGTCCATTTATTGACGGGAATTTTGAAGATCTTAAACATGGCCCATGCAAAAGCCACATAGGTGAGAATAATCAGTAAATCCATAACAATTACTCCGCTGGGGAGGACTTAGCCTCGGCCAGTTGTTTTTCCAGTCCGGCGACACGTTGTTGCAACTCAATAAGGTCAGGGTTATGACTCTGCATTCCCCATCCGCGGTCCGGACGATACAGCGTGGCCCAAATCCATAAGAAAGGCCAAATAATATGTAACGTAAACAAACTCACCCAACCGGCGACATGTATCGCATCGGCATGTGGATGATTGCGTTTTTTCGCAATGAGGTAAGGAATATCATGCAGAATGATAATCCCATAAAAAATAACCAGGAATACGACAACCAATACACCTAGTGCAAAATAATTCAGGAACATATTTCCCTCAAAAACTCAAAAAATATCAATCAGCATTTTAACAAAAACAAATACATCTGGAGGATAGTAATGGGGGGGGCGCTCGCCAGGCAATGCCCATATTTATATAAAGCTATATAGTTTTATATATACTACAGTGGTGTTGCGGATGAACCTGCGCTGGATTTGAAGGGATTCATGCCCGGTAAACATAAGGTCACCGGGCATGTTATAAAATAAATATCAGAACAATCCTAGCGGTTTATCAGAGTAGCTCACCAGCAGACATTTGGTTTGCTGATAGTGCTCGAGCATCATTTTGTGTGTCTCACGGCCAATGCCCGACTGCTTATAGCCCCCAAACGCGGCATGCGCGGGATAAGCATGGTAACAGTTGGTCCACACGCGCCCTGCCTGGATGCCACGCCCCATTTTATAGGCCAGATTACCATTGCGACTCCAGACCCCAGCGCCGAGGCCATATTGAGTGTCGTTAGCCAGCGCCAGCGCTTCATCCATCGTTTTGAAGGTCGTCACCGCCAGCACCGGGCCGAAGATCTCCTCCTGGAATACGCGCATATTGTTCTTACCGAACAGGATGGTCGGCTCGAGGTAATAGCCCTCTTTTAACTCACCTTCCAGCTGTTTGCGCCGCCCGCCAGTCAGAACATCAGCCCCTTCTTTCTTACCAATATCAATGTAATTCAGAATGGTTTCCATCTGACCATGAGAGACCTGCGCCCCCATCTGCGTCACGCTGTCGAGCGGGTTACCACTGCGGATGCTCTCCACCCGGCGAATCGCTCGTTCCATAAAGCGCTCATAAATGGATTCCTGTACCAGCGCGCGACTCGGGCAGGTACAGACCTCGCCCTGGTTAAATGCAAAGAGGGCAAAGCCTTCCAGCGCCTTGTCGAAGAACGCATCTTCTTCATCCATCACATCAGCAAAGAAGATATTCGGGGATTTCCCACCCAGCTCCAGCGTCACCGGAATAATGTTCTGCGTGGCATACTGCATGATCTGCTGCCCAACTTCCGTCGAACCGGTAAACGCCACTTTTGCGATGCGTTTCGAGGTTGCCAGATATTCACCGATCTCCCCGCCCGCACCGTTCACCACGTTCACCACGCCCGGCGGCAGCAAATCGCCAATGATTTCCATCAGCAACAGCACCGAAAGCGGTGTCAGACGCGCAGGTTTGAGCACCACACAGTTGCCCGCCGCCAGCGCTGGCGCCATTTTCCAGCTTGCCATCAGCAGTGGGAAGTTCCACGGAATGATTTGTCCCACCACGCCAAGCGGTTCATGGAAATGGTAGGCGACGGTGTCGCTGTCCACTTCACTGATACCGCCTTCCTGCGCACGGATGCACGAGGCAAAATAGCGGAAATGATCGATCGCCAGCGGCACGTCGGCAGCGCTGGTTTCACGAATCGGTTTGCCGTTATCCCAGGTTTCCGCCGTTGCCAGCAGCTCCAGATTTTGCTCCATACGATCGGCAATTTTGAACAGAATGGCAGCGCGATCCTGCACTGAGGTATGCGCCCATTTGTCTTTTATCTTATGGGCAGCATCAAGTGCCAGATCGATATCTTTTTTGCCGGAAGAGGCCACTTCACACAGCAGTTGCCCGGTCACAGGCGTCAGGTTCTGATAGTACTCACCGTCTGCAGGCGCAACCCAGTCGCCACCGATAAAGTTGTCGTAGCGGGCTTTTAACTTCAGAGGATAACCATATTCGCCGGGCTGGATACGTGTTGAAGGGGGATTATTGGTCATGAACGTCTCCTTAGCTGTAGAGGTACTACAAGGGTAGACGTGGCTGGCGAAATCTTCGCCAGCCTTTTCATGCTTTACGACAAGTATCACGAATTACATGGCAGCACGATAAATCGCCATGATCTCCTCGTGGGTCGCCTGGATCGGGTTGGTCAGACCGCAAGCATCTTTCAGCGCATTGGTCGCCAGTACCGGAAAGTCTTCTTCTTTCACGTTCAGATCCCGCAGACCCGCCGGGATGTTCACCTGCTGCGCCAGTTCACGAATCGCGGCGATACAAGCTTGCGCGCCTTCCGCGTCGCTCATACCAGCCACGTTCACGCCCATCGCCGCCGCGCAATCACGCAGACGTCCTGCCGCAACCTGGCTGTTAAATACCTGAACGTGCGGCAGCAATACGGCGTTGCACACGCCATGCGGCAGGTTGTAGAAACCGCCGAGCTGGTGCGCCATCGCATGGACATAGCCAAGTGACGCGTTGTTAAACGCCATTCCCGCCAGGAACTGCGCATAGGCCATCGCTTCACGCGCCTGCGCGTTGCTGCCATCTTCAACCGCAGTCGGCAGATTCTCGGCAATCATGGTGACGGCTTTCAGAGCACATGCATCGGTAATCGGCGTGGCGGCGATAGAAACATACGCTTCAATCGCGTGGGTCAACGCATCCATGCCGGTCGCGGCGGTCAGCGATTTCGGCATACCGACCATCAGCGAAGAGTCGTTCACGGAGAGAAGCGGGGTGACGTGTTTATCCACAATCGCCATTTTAATGTGGCGCGCTTCGTCGGTGATGATGCAGAAGCGGGTCATTTCCGATGCAGTTCCTGCCGTGGTGTTAATGGCAATCATAGGCAGCTGTGGTTTCGCAGAGCGGTCCACCCCTTCATAATCACGGATATCACCGCCGTTAGCCGCCACCAGCGCAATACCTTTTGCGCAGTCGTGCGGAGAGCCACCGCCCAGAGAAATCACGCTGTCGCACGCATTTTCTTCAAGCATTTTCAGCCCAGCGGCAACGTTTCCAGTGGTTGGGTTAGGCTGCGTACCATCATAAACTACGCTGAAAATATCACGTTCCTGCAGCGCTTTTTGAATTTCGCCCGCCATACCTAATTTTGTCAGCATCGTATCCGTGACAATTAACGTGCGGCGAAATCCATATTCCGCCATCGTATTCATCGCGTCTTTCAGTGAATCAGCGCCAATGATATTAACGGAAGGAATAAAAAATGTTGAAGCAGCCATAAAACTATCCTTAATTTCATCAATAAATCAGAAAAACAGCATACGGAGTAACGTTTACTCAAAATATGATCAGCGTTGTTTTTTTCATAATGATGAAAATAAAAAAGCACGTTCGGTTAATAACTGAACATGCTTTATCCAAATCAATGTATTTTTTGTATTAATTTATGTCGTACATATATTAACCGTATCATTTCTTTTCAGGAAATAATAAAGCATCCCGTAACAGGTGATCATTTCCCCGGCGACGAGTAAAACCAATCCTGTCAAAATACTCCAGAATCTGAATGGCCAGTTTTCGCCCAACATTGAGTCGATCACGGAAATCAGCCGCACAGGTTGATCCTTTTTCCCGATCCAGGTCGCGGATCATATTGGCAAAAGAGACAATTCGATCATTACGGTAATAACGATCTTTCACGATTGCCGTGATCATCCCCTGCTGCGCAGCTTGTCGTAATACCTGGCGCATGATTTGTTCATCACTTCCGGTTTCCCGCGCCAGATCCCGCACCCACCAGGGTTCATCGCCAAACAGCGATTCGGTTTTGTGCCAGATGACCTGTTGCTCGTCGCTGAACCCGGCTTTGTGATCGGGGAGATGCAACCACCCATGATGGCTATGAATAACGCCGCTTTCCCGCATACGTTCGATCAGCAACAGTACCAGCGCTTCGTCTTCCATTGGCAGCGCCATGCGTCGCAGCCGCTCGCGTCCAGGTCCCGGTTCGTCACGATGCTGCTCATGGTAGGTCGCCAGCGTATCGAGGATTTTACGCTGCCAGCGGGCGGCGACAGGGGCGTTTAACAGGCTGTATCCGGCCTGAATAAAATCAGGCTGATCAATAAGTTGACGCATACCCTCGCCATTGAGTTGGCGGGCCCACGCAAAATCGGGCAAATTGACGGCGCCACGCTCCAGATGAATCGCCAGCGCGGCGCTGTCATCCTGCGCATTTTCCAACGCCGACAGCCACTGTAAATAGTCGGGCTTACGTTTACCGCGGCGCGGCGGATTGAGCATCACAACACGCGCCCCCGCCAACGTGGCGCGCGCGGAGATATCACGCAATACCAGACGATCGTTATCAGCAAGCCAGAGCGGAGTATCAAAAACCAGTTCGGCCAGCGAACCTTCCAGCAGGGAGACGCGCCCGGTCACATGGCTGGCGGCATGGTGGATATGCAGCGGCTGCCACTGCGTGAGCGGCGCCTGTTGTTCTAAAGAGACAATGACGCGGGTGAATGCCTCCGGCGGCGCATCGGAGAGCAACCAGTCGCCACGGTTAAGCTGATCTTTTTCCGCGTCGCCAGCGATATTTAACGCGATACGCTGCCCCGCATGGGCGTACTCAGTCGGCTGATTTTGCGCATGCAGGCTACGTACACGCATCGGTTTATTCACGCCAGTGAGCCACAACGTGTCGCCGACATTGACTTCACCACTGAGCGCTGTCCCGGTCACCACCAGTCCCGCCCCTTTCACCGTAAAGGCGCGATCGAGGGCCAGACGGAAACTCTGATTACTTGCATGGGCACACGTCGATAATTGCTGCAGATGTTCACGCAACGTGTCAATGCCGCGCCCTTCACTGGCGGCGGTCACAAACAGCGAGGCCCCGGAAAAACCATAGTGGGCCAGCGTCGTCTGAATCTCTTCACGCACCTCTTCAATTCGCGTTTCATCCACGCGGTCAGCTTTGGTGAGCGCGACGGTGAGTTGCGGATTCCCCGTCAGTTTTAGGATCTGCAGATGTTCGCGCGTTTGCGCCATCACACCATCGTCGCAGGCCACCACCAGCAGTGCGTGGTCAATACCGCCTACCCCCGCCAGCATGTTAGACAAAAATTTCTCGTGGCCTGGAACGTCAATAAACCCAAGCACGCGGCCATCAGCCTGCGGCCAGTAGGCATACCCCAGGTCGATGGTCATGCCGCGCTTTTTCTCTTCAGGCAGACGATCGGCATTCACGCCCGTAATCGCCTGTAATAACGTTGTTTTACCGTGGTCAACGTGTCCGGCAGTGGCAATAATCATTTCAACATCAACTCCATAAACCGGGTTTCATCTTCAAGACAGCGCAAATCCAGCCATAAGCGGCCATCGTAAATGCGGCCAATGATTGGCGTAGGTAGCGCACGCCAGCGCGCCGCCAGCGCGTCGAGATGGCTTCCCCGCCCATCATGCGGGGTAAATGTCAGTGCCGCGCTGGGCAACCGATCAATTGGCAGTGAGCCGCTGCCAATCTGCGACAGACAGGGCATGACATTAACGGCAAACAGCCCTTCATAATGCGCGGCAAGCAACGCCTGTAACCGCTGTGCCTGTGCCTGAATCGCCGCTTCGCTGCGGGTTAACAGCCGCAGCGTCGGTAATTTCTCTGCTAATGCTTCCGGGTGCAGGTACAGGCGCAGCGTCGCTTCCAGCGCCGCGAGGGTCATTTTATCCGCCCGCAGCGCACGTTTCAGCGGGTGACGTTGCAAACGGGCAATCATCTCTTTCTTACCGACAATAATCCCGGCCTGTGGTCCGCCCAGCAGTTTGTCGCCAGAAAAACTCACCAGGCTGACGCCAGCCGCAATCAATTGCTGCGGCATCGGCTCTTTTGGCAAACCATACTGACTCAGATCCACCAGTGAACCACTACCCAGATCCGTCACCACTGGAATATCCCGCTCCATCCCGATGGTCGCTAGTTCAGCTTCATCCACCGAGTGAGTAAATCCTTCGATGCTGTAGTTGCTGGTATGCACTTTCATCAACAGGCCGGTGTTCTCGTTCACCGCCTGGCGATAATCCTCTGCATGCGTCCGGTTGGTCGTCCCCACCTCATGCAGCGTACACCCGGCCTGACGCATGACATCCGGAATGCGGAACGCGCCGCCAATTTCGACCAGTTCACCGCGGGAAACGACCACCTCTTTGCCGCTGGCCATTGCCGCCAGCATCAGCAGCACCGCCGCCGCGTTGTTATTGACGATACAGGCGTCTTCCGCACCGGTGATGCGGCACAACAGGTCAGCTAACGCCCGATCGCGATGCCCGCGGCCGGCATCATCCAGGTCATACTCCAGCGTGACCGGAGAGCGCATCGTATCAGCGACGGCGTCAATCGCCTCTTGCGCTTGTATCGCACGCCCGAGATTGGTGTGCAGCACCGTTCCTGTCAGGTTGAACACCGGGCGTAACGCACTTTGCGACTCTTTTTCCAGCCGGGCTTTCGCCTCTTGCGCCCAGTTTTCACTCCATACCGGCAATGCCTGCGCGTCCCGTATCATCTCTCTGGCTTCATCAAGCATCTGGCGAAGCAGTTCCACCAGTTGGGTATGCCCATGAATGTCACGCAAAGAATGAAAGGCGCTATCACGCAATAAGCGATCAATAGCGGGAAGCTGACTGTAAAGCGAACGCGTTTCGGTTGTCATGAAAAAGCCTGGCTGTTGGTGGCCCTCTCCGGTGCGGAGAGGGAGGTAGACATAGGGGGGGATTGTACCGTGAGTTTATTCAGGCGGACATAATACGCGTCAAGCCTTTGGCGGTTCTGTGCGCGCGAAGCTTTCGCGACTAAAGAGTGTTTCGACCAGTTTGACTAACTGCGGCCTGTCCACACACCAGCCTGGCGCTACGCGGCGGAAGTTGAGGTAGCCCACCGCACAGGCAATCGCGATAGTGGCCAGGTTCACCGTATCGGTGGTGATCGTCCCCTTCGCAAGATAGCCTTCCAGCGCATCCAGACTGCGGTTGATCTTCTCCCGCTGGCGCAGCAGTTCTGTTTCTGATTGCTGTGCTGCGGGTCGCGCCTGTTCACGAACAGAAACCAGCCCAGCGTCCATGATGCCGTCCGCCAGCGCTTCAATCTGTCGAACTTTCAGTGACGCCATCGGTTCACGCGGCAGCATGGCCGGAGCGATATCCAGCAATTCGATATATTCAGCAATGATGGGCGAATCGAACCAGAACTCCCCATCATCAGTCACCAGCGCGGGGACTTTGCCCAGCGGGTTATAATCCGCCACGCTATTTTCTGCGTTGTAAGGGAGTTCATTAACAAATTCGAAGGTGATGCCCTTTTCCAGCAACAGAATGGAAATTTTGCGTACAAATGGGCTGGTGTAGCTGCCGATGAGTTTCATGTTCAGTCCTTTTTGCCAACAAAAATATCAGTATGGCTCAGGATTGAGCAAAAGGCAGGTAATGCTTATCGCACTCCTGCCTTTCATTTCATTAGTGATCCAAATAGAGATAGTGCATCCAGCTGGTCATGCGCAGCAATACCTTACGCATGACGGACACATGGGCGAAATGGTCAGAGTAAACAGCCACCTGCGCATAGATACCATCGGGTAATGCTTCTACCTCAGCGTTCGGATCCAAATCAATCAGCGCGAGGACGCCATCCGTTCCCGGTACCACCGTCAGCGACTGTAATACGCCCTGGGCCTGATAAGAACCACCGGGGACCACTGGCAAAACGCTGTTCAGTTTGCCGTGAAAAACTTGCCCTGGCAGCGCATTGAACACCACTTCCGCATCATCACCCGCTTCAAGACGTAGTAATGAATTTTGGCGGAATTGCGCAACGATTTGCCGTTTTTGCTCAGGAATAAACACCATCACTGGGCGTAACGGTAGCGCGGCCGCATAGGTACCAGGACGGATAAGCACCTGGGTGACATAACCGTTGCTGGGCGCGCGAATGACTGTTTGTTCAAGGTTATACCTGGCTTCCGCCAGTTGTGCTCTCAGGCTGACGATCTGCGACTGCTCGCCGTTGACCATACTGTCTAACTGACTCTGAATTTGCGCTTGTTCTGCAACGGAGCCTTTTACCATGGCATCCTGCGCCAGATAGTTTTGCCGGGCATTGTCGATGTCGCTTTCAGAGAAAGGATTCACCTTCGCCTGGCTGCCCTTCAGGTAACGTTGATAATCTTTGAACAGCCGATCGCGTTCGGCGGATACCCGCGTGGTATTCGCCTGCGCTTCAGCGAGTTGCGCTTTTAACGTCTGTATATTATGCGTTTCCGTCACCAGGTCAGCCTGCAGGCGATCGACTCGCGCCTGATAACGAACAGGGTCGAGTTTAAACAACACCTCACCCTTTTTAATCAACTGATTATTTTTATCCGTCACTTCGCTAACAATGCCGGTGACCTGCGGCGTAATCGGGATGGAAATAACCGCTTTCTGTGCCGTAAAGGTGTAGGGGTGGTTGTAGTTCATTAAGAGAATGAGCCCACTCACCAAAAATACACCGCCTAATGCTGCCGTTGCCAACGTCCATTGATTGACCGGGATCCTGAAAATCTTAAATACCGCCCACGCCAACGCCACGTAGGTCAACACAATCAGCAGATCCATGATTAGCGCTCCACAGAGGAATCATCGTCGGGGGTTTGTGCCCGGGCCAGTTTTTGTTCTAGCTGTGTAATACGCTCTGACAGCGCGGCAATGTCGGGGTCAGGCTCCTGCCCTGGCGGCCTGGCGTGTGATTGCATGCCCCAGCCTCGTTCTGGCTGATAGAGCGTTGCCCAAATCCACAGAAACGGCCAGATAACATGCAGCGTAAATAAGCTTACCCAGCCTGCCGTATGAATGGCGTCGGCATGAGGGTGATTGCGCTTTTTCGCAATCAAGTAGGGGATATCGTGAATCGCGATGATTCCATAAAACAGAACCAGGAAAACGAAGATCAGCACTCCTAACGCGAAATAATTTAGAAACATACCTGCCTCGCGTTCACGTTTAATAAGAGTTTTAAATTGCAGGCAGCCGATGACTGTCATGGCTGGTGTTTTGAACATAATTCGAAATTGCCATTTTCGCCATAGCACGAAATGCTAAATTTTCAGGGTGAGAGGTTGCTCAATTTCAGGGGCGTTAAAGTGAAGGGTAGAACCCCTGAAGGATCACGTCCATGCGTCGCCGCGGCGAAAATATCTTGTGACTAACATCACAAAAATTCAACAAACCACCAAAGAATAAAGGTGACAACCATCACATTTAATTGCCATTTTTTGCCGCTTCGGTCGTTTTGTTGTTTTTTTACACAGCCCTATCGTGATCAACATCACATCAAATACCGCTCTACCCCCTATATTTATGTGACAAAAATCACACAACAGGTCGTCGACTGGACAGTTGAACGATTCAGTGCCAGATTTCGCAGTATCTACAGGGTCCGGCTACCTCTGCCGCCACATTAACAATAATCCTCGGGCTTCCGGCCTGCGCGACAGCAACATAAGAAGGGGTGTTTTTATGTCATCCGATATTAAGATCAAAGTGCAAAGCTTTGGTCGATTCCTCAGCAACATGGTGATGCCAAATATCGGCGCGTTTATCGCGTGGGGTATTATCACCGCATTATTCATTCCAACAGGGTGGTTGCCGAACGAAACGCTGGCGAAGCTTGTTGGACCGATGATCACCTACCTGTTGCCGTTACTGATAGGTTATACCGGCGGCCGTCTGGTCGGTGGCGATCGCGGTGGTGTGGTGGGCGCAATCACCACGATGGGGGTTATCGTTGGTGCGGATATGCCAATGTTCCTCGGCGCGATGATCGCAGGTCCGCTGGGTGGCTGGGCAATCAAACATTTCGATAGCTGGGTAGACGGTAAGATCAAGTCCGGTTTTGAGATGCTGGTGAATAACTTCTCCGCTGGCATCATCGGTATGATCCTCGCCATTCTGGCGTTCCTCGGCATTGGTCCGCTGGTTGAAGCACTGTCCAAAATTCTGGCTGCTGGCGTTAACTTCATGGTTGTCCATGACATGCTGCCGCTGGCCTCTATCTTCGTTGAACCGGCGAAAATCCTGTTCCTCAACAACGCCATCAACCACGGTATCTTCTCACCTCTGGGCATTCAACAGTCCCATGAGATGGGCAAATCCATCTTCTTCCTGATTGAAGCGAACCCAGGTCCGGGGATGGGCGTTCTACTGGCATACATGTTCTTCGGTCGCGGCAGCGCTAAGCAGTCAGCTGGCGGTGCGGCAATCATCCACTTCCTGGGTGGTATTCACGAAATTTACTTCCCGTACGTGCTGATGAACCCACGTCTGATCCTCGCCGTTATCCTTGGCGGTATGACGGGTGTGTTCACACTGACCATTCTCAACGGCGGTCTGGTTTCTCCGGCCTCTCCGGGTTCCATTCTGGCGGTACTGGCGATGACGCCAAAAGGCGCCTACTTCGCGAACATCGCAGCAATCTGTGCGGCGATGGCGGTCTCCTTCGTTGTCTCTGCCATTCTGCTGAAAACCAGCAAAGTGAAAGAGGAAGAGGACGATATCGACGCGGCAACCCGCCGTATGCACGACATGAAAGCTGAGTCTAAAGGTGCATCTGCGCTGACCGCAGGTGATGTCACCAACGACCTGAGCCACGTGCGTAAAATCATCGTTGCCTGCGATGCCGGTATGGGCTCCAGCGCCATGGGCGCCGGTGTACTGCGTAAAAAAGTGCAGGATGCAGGGTTGAGCCACATCTCTGTCACCAACAGCGCAATCAACAGCCTGCCGCCAGATGTGGATCTGGTGATTACCCACCGCGATCTGACCGAGCGTGCGATGCGCCAGGTGCCTCAGGCACAGCATATTTCGCTGACTAATTTCCTGGACAGCGGCCTGTACTCCAGCCTGACCGAGCGTCTGGTTGCAGCACAGCGCCACAACGTCAACGAAGAGAAAGTTCGCGATCATCTGAAAGACAGCTTTGACGAAGGCGACAACAACCTGTTCAAGCTGAGTGCGGAAAACATCTTCCTGGGTCGCAAAGCGGCGACGAAAGAAGAAGCGATTCTCTTTGCCGGTGAGCAACTGGTGAAAGGCGGCTATGTAGAGCCGGAATACGTTGATGCGATGCTGGAACGCGAGAAGCTGACCCCGACCTATCTGGGCGAGTCTATCGCAGTTCCACACGGCACTGTTGAAGCCAAAGACCGCGTGCTGAAAACGGGAGTGGTGTTCTGCCAGTACCCGGAAGGCGTTCGCTTTGGCGAAGAAGAAGACGACATTGCCCGTCTGGTGATTGGTATCGCCGCACGCAACAACGAGCACATCCAGGTCATTACCAGCCTGACCAACGCACTGGATGATGAATCCGTGATCGAACGTCTGGCGCACACCACCAGCGTGGATGAGGTTCTGGAACTGCTGGCAGGTCGTAAGTAAGTCGCGTAGCCCGATGACGCTAACGCCAATCGGGCCTACGCCCTACTCTCTCCCGTAACGGGAGAGGGTTTGGGTGAGGGGGAACGTTTCGCAGTCCCTCACCCCAGCCCTCTCGGGTAAAAACATTAATGAAGGTTAACACTATGAAAGCATTACATTTTGGCGCAGGTAATATCGGTCGTGGCTTTATCGGCAAACTGCTGGCCGACGCGGGGATACAACTGACTTTCGCGGATGTAAATCAGGTGGTGCTCGACGCCCTGAATGCCCGTCATAGCTATCAGGTTCATGTTGTGGGTGAAAATGAGCAGGTCGAAACCGTTTCTAACGTGAATGCCGTAAGCAGCATTGGTGACGAGGTCATTGATCTGATCGCGCACGTCGATATTGTGACCACTGCGGTTGGGCCGGTGGTGCTGGAGCGTATTGCACCGGCGGTCGCCAAAGGTCTGGTGAAACGCAAAGCGCAGGGCATCGAAACCCCGCTGAATATCATCGCCTGCGAAAACATGGTGCGTGGCACCAGCCAACTGAAAGGCCATGTGATGAATGCGCTGCCAGAGGAAGATAAAGCCTGGGTTGAGCAGCATGTGGGCTTTGTGGATTCCGCTGTAGACCGTATTGTTCCGCCTTCGGCTTCGGCCACCAACGATCCGCTGGAAGTGACCGTAGAAACCTTCAGCGAATGGATTGTCGACAAGACCCAGTTCAAAGGCGAACTGCCGAACATCCCAGGTATGGAATTAACTGATAACCTGATGGCATTTGTCGAACGTAAACTCTTCACGCTGAACACCGGGCATGCTATAACCGCGTACCTCGGAAAATTGGCAGGTCATCAGACCATCCGTGACGCGATTCTCGATGAGAAAATCCGTGCGGTGGTAAAAGGCGCGATGGAAGAGAGCGGCGCGGTGCTGATCAAACGCTACGGCTTTGATGCGGATAAACACGCAGCATACATTCAGAAAATCCTCGGTCGCTTTGAAAACCCGTATCTGAAAGATGACGTTGAGCGTGTGGGACGTCAGCCGCTGCGTAAACTGAGCGCGGGCGATCGTCTGATCAAACCGCTGCTCGGAACGCTGGAATATGCGCTGGGGCACGCCAATCTGGTCAAAGGGATTGCCGGCGCGATGCACTATCGCAGCGATGAAGACCCACAGGCTCAGGAACTGGCTGCACTGATTGAAGAGAAAGGCCCGCAGGCGGCGCTGGCACAGGTTTCCGGACTGGATGCGAATAGCGATGTCGTTGCCGAGGCGGTTAGCGCGTATAACGCAAAGTAATTATGATGCCGTACCAGGCGCAGGGCATCCTGCGCCTGAATAATAGATTGTCAGATATGCAGCCAATAATGGAACAAACCCAGGCCTTTGAAAACCGTGTGCTTGAACGTCTGAATGCTGGCAAAACCGTACGGAGTTTCCTGATCACCGCCGTGGATCTACTCACCGAGGCGGTGAATATTCTGGTACTCCAGGTATTCCGCAAAGACGATTACGCGGTGAAATATGCTGTAGAACCGTTGCTCGACGGCGACGGACCGCTGGGCGATCTTTCTGTGCGTCTGAAGCTCATCTATGGCTTAGGTGTACTCAGCCGTCCGGAATATGAAGATGCTGAGCTATTGATGGCGCTGCGTGAAGAGCTGAATCACGACGGCAGTGAGTACGCATTTACGGACGACGAAATCCTCGGGCCATTTGGCGAGCTACACTGCGTGATGGCGCTTCCGCCGCCGCCGCATTTCGACACCACTGACCCCAGTTTGTATGCCATGCAAATTCAGCGCTACCAACAAGCAGTGCGCTCAACCATGGTGCTTTCTCTGACCGAGCTGATTTCCAAAATCAGCTTAAAAAAAGCATTTCAGAAATAGCCCGGCGCAGACCTACTGATTTTCGTCCTGCTTTGGCCTGTATATCTGCCGATAATATTCCAGCCGCTGCAGATACATCTCCACATTCGCTTGCGGTATCTCAGTAGGGACAACATTACGCGGCGGCGTTTTATTCAGATATTCCCGGAAAGCCTGACTTGAAGCCATGAAATCTACAGTCTTATCAATAAGAACTGATGCATTCTCACCGATTTTTCCCATGATAAACCCTCCATGAATTCTCCACGTTTCAAAGACGCGGTTGCCTATTGCAGTTTAGGATCAGATGAATAATGAGATTGAGGAAAACGTGCTTAATCGTAAACCGATTAATTAATCTTCACATCCTCCCCTTTTAATCTAAAAATCTTATTTAATCAGTCCACTACAAAAAATAATTAGCATCGTAATACTTACCATGTTTCATTATTTTTATCCCATTAGTTGTGAATAATACCGCTCTGCGGGCATACTATAAGATATTCATCCTATTTCCATCAGAAGCTATCCCATGAAAGAAATTGAAAAAAACGAAATTAAACGCCTCAGCGATCGCCTGGATGCCATCCGCCACCAGCAGGCCGATCTCTCCCTGGTCGAGGGCGCCGAGAAGTACGCCGAACTGGAACAAGAAAAAACAACCCTGGAAGCTGAAATTGCGCGTCTGCGCGACGTTCACAGCCAAAAGCTGAGTAAAGAAGCACAGAAATTGATGAACCTGCCATTTCGTCGTGCGATTACCAAAAAAGAACAAGCTGACATGGGCAAACTGAAGAAAAGCGTCCGTGGTCTGGTGGTCGTACACCCGATGACAGCGTTAGGTCGCGAAATGGACCTGCAAGAGATGACCGGTTTCGCGAAGACCGAATTCTGATCTTCAGCCGGGTAGCAGCCATGCTTACCCGGCCCCTCCGATTGGCCCTACCAATTCCCGCCCAATCCGCTCAGTGGTTCACACTTCCCCAAAATTTCATTACACTAACGTTGCCAATAAATAACATTCAGTTAACCATTCATTGTCATTATCCCTACACAACAATATTGGCAGGACCACTTTTACACAGAATGTGACTTAGAGATGAGCACAGACTCATTGCATTGTGTGCGTGGCCCTCAGGAGACCTGCAATGAATCTCTGGCAACAAAACTACGATCCGGCTGGGAATATCTGGCTTTCCAGTCTGGTAGCATCGCTCCCCATTCTGTTCTTTTTCTTCGCGCTGATTAAGCTCAAGCTGAAAGGCTATGTTGCCGCCTCGTGGACGGTGGTTATTGCGCTAACCGTGGCGCTGCTGTTCTACAAAATGCCTGTCGATCATGCGCTGGCCTCTGTGGTATACGGCTTCTTCTACGGCCTGTGGCCGATAGCCTGGATAATTATTGCCGCAGTATTCGTCTATAAAATCTCCGTGAAAACAGGCCAGTTCGACATCATCCGATCATCGATATTGTCGATCTCCCCTGACCAGCGCTTGCAGATGCTGATTGTCGGGTTCTGCTTCGGCGCATTCCTTGAGGGGGCGGCAGGTTTTGGCGCTCCGGTAGCGATTACCGCCGCGCTGCTTGTCGGCCTGGGTTTTAATCCGCTGTACGCAGCGGGACTGTGCCTGATAGTGAACACCGCGCCTGTGGCGTTTGGCGCAATGGGTATCCCTATTCTGGTTGCCGGTCAGGTCACCGGGCTGGACAGCTTTGAAATAGGCCAGATGGTGGGCCGTCAACTGCCGTTCCTGACGATTATCGTTCTGTTCTGGATCATGGCGATTATGGACGGCTGGCGCGGCGTGAAGGAAACCTGGCCAGCAGTCATGGTGGCTGGCGGTTCGTTTGCCATCGCCCAGTATCTGAGCTCTAACTTTATTGGACCGGAGCTGCCTGACATCATCTCGTCACTGGTTTCTCTGGTGTGTCTGACCCTGTTCCTGAAACGCTGGCAGCCGGTACGCATCTTCCGCTTTGGCGATATGGGCGCGTCACAGGTTGATCAGACCCTGGCCCGTACAAACTACACCGCGGGGCAAGTGGTTCGCGCCTGGTCACCGTTCCTGTTCCTGACGGCGACCGTGACTCTCTGGAGTATCCCACCGTTTAAGGCGCTGTTTGCGCCGGGTGGCGCAATGTACCACTGGGTGGTTAACATTCCGGTTCCATATCTCGACAAACTGGTCGCCCGTATGCCGCCGGTGGTCCACGAAGCCACCGCCTACGCTGCGGTCTACAAGTTCGACTGGTTCTCGGCCACCGGTACCGCCATTCTGTTTGCCGCATTGCTGTCAGTCGTCTGGCTGAAAATGAAGCCGTCTGCCGCCATCCAGACTTTCGGCAGTACCCTGAAAGATCTGGCGCTGCCGATTTACTCCATCGGGATGGTGCTGGCGTTCGCCTTTATCTCTAACTATTCCGGTCTTTCCTCGACGCTGGCATTGGCACTGGCACACACGGGCAGCGCTTTTACCTTCTTCTCACCGTTCCTTGGTTGGCTGGGGGTATTCCTGACCGGATCAGATACCTCTTCGAACGCGTTGTTTGCCGCTCTACAGGCGACTGCCGCTCAGCAAATCGGCGTCTCTGATGTGCTGATGGTGGCCGCCAATACCACCGGTGGCGTTACCGGCAAGATGATTTCGCCGCAGTCCATCGCCATCGCCTGTGCGGCGGTCGGGCTGGTCGGCAAAGAGTCAGACCTGTTCCGTTTTACCGTTAAACACAGCCTGATTTTCACCTGTATGGTGGGCGTGATCACCACGCTTCAGGCCTATGTCCTGACCTGGATGATTCCATGATTGTGATGCCCAGACGCCTGTCGGACGAGGTTGCTTCTCGTGTGCGGGCGCTGATTGAAGAACAACAGCTGGAAGCAGGCATGAAATTGCCCGCTGAGCGCCAGCTGGCCGTACAGCTTGGCGTGTCGCGCAATTCATTGCGCGAGGCGCTGGCAAAACTGGTGAGCGAGGGCGTGCTGCTGAGCCGTCGCGGCGGTGGGACATTTGTCCGCTGGCAGCATGAATCCTGGTCTGAACAAAATATCGTTCAGCCACTGAAGACCCTGATGGCAGACGACCCGGATTACAGTTTTGATATCCTGGAAGCCCGCCACGCTATCGAGGCCAGTACCGCCTGGCACGCCGCGATGCGCGCCACTGAGATCGATAAAGAAAAAATTAAGCTCTGCTTTGAAGCCACGCTGAGTGAAGACCCGGATATCGCCTCACAGGCGGATGTTCGCTTTCATCTCGCCATTGCCGAAGCCTCACACAACGTGGTGCTGCTGCAGACCATGCGAGGTTTCTTCGATGTACTGCACTCTTCGGTGAAACAGAGCCGCCAGCGTATGTATCTGGTTCCGCCAGTGTTTGCTCGTCTGACAGAGCAGCATCAGGCCATTCTCGACGCCATTGTGGCAGGCGACGCGGAAGGCGCTCGTCAGGCGATGATGGCCCACTTAGGTTTTGTCCACACCACGATTAAACGATTTGATGAAGACCAGGCCCGCCAGGCGCGAATCACCCGCCTGCCCGGAGACCATAATGATATTTCCAGGGAGAACAAAGCATGATTATTTCAGCAGCCAGCGATTATCGCGCCGCAGCCCAGCGCATTCTGCCCCCCTTCTTGTTCCACTATATTGACGGCGGCGCCTACGCGGAACACACCCTGCGCCGCAACGTGGAAGATTTGTCTGAGGTGGCACTTCGCCAGCGAGTCCTGAAAAACATGTCTGACTTAAGCCTGGAAACCACACTGTTTAATGAAAAGCTGTCGATGCCGGTTGCCTTAGCCCCGGTTGGGTTGTGTGGTATGTACGCCCGTCGCGGCGAAGTGCAGGCCGCCGCCGCCGCTGATGCCCACGGCATTCCGTTTACGCTTTCCACCGTTTCCGTCTGCCCGATTGAAGAAGTGGCGCCGACCATCAAACGTCCGATGTGGTTTCAGCTTTACGTGCTGCGCGACCGTGGCTTTATGCGCAACGCGCTGGAACGCGCGAAGGCAGCAGGCTGCTCAACCCTCGTCTTTACCGTCGATATGCCAACGCCGGGGGCACGCTACCGTGACGCTCACTCAGGCATGAGCGGCCCGAATGCCGCACTGCGCCGCTACTGGCAGGCAGTAACCCATCCGCAATGGGCGTGGGACGTCGGCCTGAACGGTCGCCCTCACGATTTAGGTAACATTTCCACCTATCTGGGCAAACCGACCGGGCTGGAAGATTACATTGGCTGGCTGGCGAACAACTTCGATCCCTCTATCTCCTGGAAAGACCTCGAGTGGATCCGTGAGTTCTGGGACGGCCCGATGGTGATCAAAGGGATCCTCGATCCTGAAGATGCCCGCGACGCGGTGCGCTTCGGTGCCGATGGTATCGTGGTGTCTAACCACGGCGGTCGTCAGCTCGATGGCGTGCTCTCCTCCGCGCGCGCCCTGCCCGCCATTGCCGATGCCGTTAAAGGCGATATCGCTATTCTGGCCGACAGCGGTATCCGTAACGGGCTGGACGTCGTACGTATGGTCGCTCTGGGGGCTGATACCGTGCTGCTGGGACGTGCTTACCTTTACGCGCTGGCGACGGCAGGACAAGCGGGCGTGGCCAATTTACTGAATCTGATCGAAAAAGAGATGAAAGTGGCAATGACGCTGACCGGCGCGAAAACGATTAGCGAAATCAGCCGCGATTCTCTGGTGCAGGAGCTCGGAAAAAGCCTGCCTGCCGCGCTGACGTCACTGACCCGTGGTGACGCCGCGTAACTCAATCCCCTCTTAACATCCTCTGTTTCCGAATGGCCGGTCTGATTTTCAGTCCGGCCATTTTTAATTCAAAAATAACGATTGGTTAACATTTACACCAAATTAATTTGACAATTTTTTGTGCGATCGCAAATGTATATACAAGCAAATACAAGAGCAATTCACACATATCCAACATCACAACGGGCGAGGGTTACATGGTGTATTCCGGCAAAGTGAATATCCAGCAGGCGATAGATGACACTCCTTTTTCGCGCTTTCACTGGGTGATTATCGTATTGGGATTTCTGGTTCTGGCCATCGACGGATTCGATACGGCGGCGATGGGCTATATTGCGCCCACGCTCTCTGCCGACTGGGGGATTCAGAAGCAGGATCTCGGGCCGGTATTAAGCGCTGCGCTGTTGGGGTTGTCGCTCGGGGCGCTGGTTGCCGGGCCAATATCAGATCGCATGGGGCGTAAGCGCGTGCTGGTCTTTTCCTGTCTGTTTTTTGGCCTTGCCAGTCTGGGCACCGCGTATGCGCAATCGCTGAATATGCTGACGCTCTGGCGGTTCCTCACCGGGCTCGGACTGGGTGCCGCAATGCCTAACGCCATTACGTTAGTGTCAGAATTTGCGCCAAAGCGTTGCCGTTCGATGACGATTAACGCTATGTACTGCGGTTTTCCTCTCGGCGCGGCGGGCGGCGGGGCAATCTCTTCCTGGCTTATCCCCAACTACGGCTGGCACAGCGTGCTGCTGGCGGGTGCGATCGCCCCGCTGGTCTTAACCGTATTACTGGTGCTATTCCTGCCGGAGTCGGTCAAATACCTGGTACATCGTGGTAAAGACATCGCGCAAATCAGACGTGTCGCCCAGCGTTTCATCACGGGCAATCTTGAGCAGGTCACCCAGTTTTATCTGGATGAAGAACGCACTGCAGACAAAAAGGGCAGCGTGGCGCAACTGTTCAGCATGCCCTGGTTACCCGGTACGCTGATGCTCTGGACGACCTACTTTATGGGGCTGGTTATCTACTACGTGTTACTGAGCTGGATGCCGACGCTGATGCTGGGAATGGGTTACCCTCTCGCGGAATCGGCGTGGCTCACCTCGCTGTTCACCTTCGGCGGTACGGCAGGGATCCTGTTGGCAGGCTGGATGATGGACCGCTGGGAAGCGCACAAAGTGGTCACCACCGGTTTTATCCTGACCATGCTGTTCGCCCTTGCGCTCGGGTTTGAAAACAACCACATCATCCTGTTTGGCGCGCTGATCTTCCTGATGGGGATCACCATGAATGGCGCGCAATCCGGTCTGCAGACACTGGCAGCAACGTTCTATCCTACCCACTGCCGCGCAACGGGTATCGCATGGATGCAGGGGGTCGGACGCTTTGGCGGCGTGGCTGGGACCATGACCAGCGCTCAGTTACTCTCTCTGCAATGGCAGGCCGACAGTATTCTGATGTTTCTCAGCCTGCCGGCGCTCGTGGCCGCCGCCGCCACGCTTTATAAGTTGCAACGCTACAAGCTACAACGCCTGACCGTCGCATAATACTCGTGATTTCTGCTATTCTGCCCCCCGCACTCAAGGGGGCAGTATGCTAAACATCGTTCTATTCGAACCAGAAATCCCGCCAAATACGGGCAACATCATTCGTCTTTGCGCCAATACCGGCTTTCGTCTGCACATTATTGAACCGATGGGGTTCACCTGGGACGACAAGCGCTTGCGCCGCGCAGGTCTGGATTATCATGAGTTCGCCGCGGTAAAACGCCACCACGATTACGACGCTTTTGTGGCAGCGGAAAATCCACAGCGCCTGTTTGCACTGACCACTAAAGGCACACCGGCGCACAGCGCAGCCAGCTATCAGGATGGCGATTATTTGATGTTTGGCCCGGAAACACGAGGTCTGCCAGCCAGCATTCTTGATACCCTACCCGCTGAACAAAAAATTCGCATTCCAATGATGCCGGACAGCCGCAGTATGAACCTGTCAAATGCCGTGTCGGTGGTGGTGTATGAAGCGTGGAGACAGTTGGGGTATCCAGGGGCGGTATTGCGTAGTTGATTTTTGTCGGATGGCGGCTGACGCCTTATCCGACCTGTGAACGCATTTGCCATTTATTTTTCGGGCGTTATCGGCGCAGTCAGATTGGACACGGACTGCGCGCAGCCACCGGAGCGTACACGCAGTACGTGAGGATGGCGAGCACAGCCCGGGTTCAGGATGACAAGTAAGATAGCCCGAAAATCAGATACCGTCGCCGAACTCAAACGTATGGTGTATCCCATTGAAATGCTGATCCATATCCATGGACGGCTTATCACTGTCAGGTTTACCGACAATACGTGCCGGAACGCCCGCGGCGGTGGTGTGCGGCGGAACAGGCTGCAATACGACGGAACCTGCGCCAATCTTGGCGCCGCGCCCGACTTCAATATTGCCGAGGATTTTCGCCCCTGCGCCAATCATCACGCCTTCACGAATTTTCGGGTGGCGGTCGCCGCCCGATTTACCGGTACCGCCCAGCGTAACGGATTGCAGGATGGAAACATCGTTTTCAATGACTGCCGTTTCACCCACCACAATCCCGGTGGCGTGATCGAGCATAATCCCACGGCCAATTTTTGCCGCCGGATGAATATCGACCTGGAAGCTCACTGAAACCTGATTTTGTAGGAAAATCGCCAGCGCTCGCCGACCTTCATTCCACAGCCAGTGGCCAATACGGTACGCCTGCAGGGCATGAAAACCCTTCAGGTACAAAAGCGGGGTTGAGTATTTATCGACCGCCGGGTCGCGAGTGCGCACCGCCTGAATATCGCAGGCCGCCGAGGCGATCATTTCCGGGTCTGCCGCGTAGGCTTCTTCCACCACTTCACGTATGGCTATCGCGGGCATGATGGGCGAAGCCAGTTTATTCGCCAGCATATAACTGAGCGCACTGCCCAGATTCTCATGCTTGAGTAGCGTGGCGTGGTAAAAACTGGCCAGCATCGGCTCACAGTCCGCAAGTTGACGGGCTTCGGCTTTAATATTGTTCCAGACGATATCCAGTTCTTCACACGGCATTGCGGACTCCAGGTATTGAGGCTAACGACCGGCCCGTTCTTCGCGGGCCGGGTCATTTTGTGATGACAGATCCTTGCGGCTAGTGGCGGCTCAGCTCATCCTTGCGTGCGCGACCTAATAACGTCAATGCTGCCTCGCGCGCGTTTTTTCCGCAATACAATACTTGATAAATTTCCTCGGTTATTGGCATTTCGACACCAAAACGGTGCGCCAATTCACGAACTTCTTTCGTATTGCGATAGCCTTCAACCACCTGGCCAATCTTGTCCTGCGCACCCTGAACATCCATGCCCTGCCCGAGCATCATGCCAAAGCGGCGGTTACGCGACTGGTTGTCAGTACAGGTCAGTACCAGATCGCCTAACCCAGCCATCCCCATAAAGGTGGTCGGATCGGCGCCCAGAGCGGCCCCCAAACGTGACATTTCGGTCAGCCCACGGGTGATAAGCGCTGTACGCGCATTGGCGCCAAAACCGATACCGTCGGACATTCCCGCGCCAATCGCAATGACGTTTTTCACCGCGCCGCCCAGCTGTACGCCAATGAAATCCGGGTTGTTGTAGACACGGAAACTTTTACCGCAGTGCAGCAATTGCTGCAGATCGTCAGCAAACGTGTCATCCGTTGAGGCCAGGGAAATCGCCGTTGGTAAACCTGCGGCCAGCTCTTTGGCAAACGTTGGGCCAGAGATCACTGCGAGTGGAATTTCCGGTCCTAACGCTTCGCGCGCGACATCCTGCAACAGGCGTCCCGTCTCCGCTTCCAGACCTTTTGTCGCCCATACAAGGCGCGCATCCAGGCGCATCAACGGTTTGATCTGACGCAGCACTTCGCCAAAGACATGGCTCGGCACCACGACCAGAATATTACGGCTGGCCGCCAGCGCAGTGGCTAAGTCACTTTCCAGGAGAAGCGAGTCAGGAAAAGGCACATCAGGGAGGAACGCGACATTGCAACGATCGTGTTCAAGGGTCGCGATATGTTTAGGATCATGGCCCCACAGGACAACCTGGTGGCCATTTCTTGCCAGCGTGATGGCAAGAGCGGTGCCGTACGAGCCGGCACCGATCACAGTCATTGAAGCATTACTTTGGTTCATCAGGCATCCTGATGTTCTTCAGTACCTTCGCCAGTCTGCTGCTGTAAATAGTTCATGAACAGCGCATCAAAGTTGACCGGCGCAAGGTTCAGTTGCGGGAATGTACCGCGGGAAACCAGGCTGGTGATGCATTCGCGGGCATACGGGAACAGAATGTTCGGGCAGTATGCACCCAGGCAATGCGCCATTTGAGTCCCTTCAATACCACTGATGGAGAAAATACCGCCCTGCTGAACTTCACACAGGAACGCTGTTTCTTCACCCAGGGAAGCCGTTACGGTGACACGCAGCACAACTTCATACACGTCATCTGCCAGTTGGGTTGATGCTGTATCAAGATCAAGTTTAACCTCTGGCTGCCAATCTTTCTGGAAAACATGCGGCGCATTTGGCGCTTCGAAAGAGACATCCTTGGTATAAATACGTTGGATCTGGAAAGCCATTTCAGTGTTATTTTGTTCTGACATGTTTAGAAAACCCTTTAATGTTGTCCTTTAATACTGTCTTGATGCAATGTTAACGACGTGCGTTAGCTCAGCAGGGGATCCAGTCCACCACGCGCATCCAACGCATACAAGTCGTCACACCCACCGATATGCTGCGCATCAATAAAAATCTGCGGAACCGTCGTACGACCACTACGCTTGATCATCTCTTCACGCTTAACGGCATCGCCATCAATTGGAAGTTCCTGGAAACTCACACCCTTACTGCTCAGCAGCGCTTTTGCACGATGGCAAAACGGGCAGGTCGCTTTGGTGTAGATTTCAATATTGGCCATGACTTTGCTCCTGTTTACCTACAGCTTACTTACCGCGTACCAGAGGCAGGTTTTCACCACTCCAGCCTGCAACACCTTCTTTCAGCACAAACACTTTCTCAAAACCGGCTTTAATCAGCGCCGTTGCAGAGTCCTGGCACTGCATGCCAGAGCCATCCACCACGATAACCGGTTTGTCTTTGTGCTTCTCAAGCTCGCCGACGTTGTTGGCTTTGATTTCGCTTGGCAGCAGGTTAGTGGAGCCCGCGATATGGCCTTTGCGGAAGTCGTCGCGCTGACGTAAATCCACAACAACGGCATCTTCTTTATTGATAAGACGTGTCGCTTCGCCGCGTGTAATTACCTTCACTTTCGAGGTCAGGCCTTTGAACGTGGTGAATAATACCGCCACCAGTAACGCAATCCAGGCGATACTTAGAACAGGATGGCGGCCAACAAATTGCATAATTTCTTGCATGGGGGGTAACAACTCCCGACTCAGTGATTAAAAAAACCAGGGAAGAAGTATACCTGCGCGTTGTCGCAAATACAGCCAGAGCGTGCAATGGATTGCATTTTTGCGGGGTGCTACGGAAAAAAAACCGTAAATCCGCGCCATCCTCCGACCGCTCTACTTCATTCTTTGATCTTCTGAGGCTATTTTATCGATTCAGCTGTAGTAAAATTACGCAATTATTTTTGTCTCTTGAGTATGAGGTTGTCGCAATGTCGGTTTCTAAAAAACCTATGGTACTGGTGATCCTGGATGGCTATGGCTATCGCGAAGACAGCCAGGATAACGCCATTTTTAATGCCAAAACCCCAGTAATGGATGCTCTGTGGGCAAAACGTCCGCATACCCTGATCGATGCTTCCGGTCTGGAAGTGGGTCTGCCTGACCGCCAGATGGGTAACTCCGAAGTAGGTCACGTCAACCTGGGTGCAGGCCGCATCGTGTATCAGGATCTGACTCGCCTGGACGTTGAAATTAAAGAACGCACGTTCTTTGCGAACCCAACGCTGACCGCTGCCGTTGATCAAGCGAAAAATACCGGTAAAGCGGTGCACATCATGGGTCTGCTGTCTGCGGGCGGCGTACACAGCCACGAAGATCACATCCTGGCGATGGTGGAAATGGCCGCCGAGCGCGGCGCAGAGAAAATCTACCTGCACGCCTTCCTCGATGGCCGTGATACCCCGCCGCGCAGCGCTGAATCCTCGCTGAAAAAATTCGAAGACAAATTTGCCGCGCTGGGCAAAGGGCGCGTAGCGTCCATCATCGGTCGTTACTATGCAATGGACCGCGACAACCGTTGGGATCGCGTTGAACAAGCGTATGACCTGATGACACTGGCGCAGGGCGAATTCCAGACCGACACCGCTGTTGCAGGCCTGCAGGCCGCCTATGCGCGTGACGAGAACGACGAATTCGTGAAAGCCACCGTGATTCGTGCAGAAGGCCAGCCCGACGCAGCGATGGAAGATGGCGATACGTTGATTTTCATGAACTTCCGTGCTGACCGTGCCCGCGAAATTACCCGTGCATTTGTTAACGCTGACTTCGACGGCTTCTCCCGTAAGAAAGTGGTCAATCTGAACTTCGTGATGCTGACCGAATATGCGGCCGACATCAAAACCGCAGTGGCTTACCCGCCGGCATCGCTGGCGAACACCCTCGGCGAGTGGATGGCGAAGAACGACAAAACTCAGCTGCGTATCTCTGAAACCGAGAAATATGCACACGTGACCTTCTTCTTCAACGGCGGTGTAGAAGAGCCGTTCAACGGTGAAGATCGCATTCTGATCAACTCACCGAAAGTGGCGACCTACGATCTGCAGCCAGAAATGAGCTCCGCTGAGCTGACCGAAAAACTGGTTGCCGCCATTGAGAGCGGTAAATACGACACCATCATCTGTAACTATCCGAACGGCGATATGGTGGGTCACACCGGTGTGATGGACGCGGCGGTTAAAGCGGTTGAAGCGCTGGATCACTGCGTTGAGCAAGTGACCAAAGCCGTTGAATCCGTTGGCGGCCAGTTGCTGATCACCGCTGACCACGGCAACGCTGAACAAATGCGCGATCCGGCGACGGGTCAGGCGCATACAGCGCATACCAACCTGCCTGTTCCGCTGATTTATGTCGGTGCTAAAAACGTGAAAGCAGTAGAAGGCGGTAAACTTTCCGATATCGCGCCGACCATGCTGACGCTGATGGGTATGGAAATCCCGCAAGAGATGACTGGTAAGCCGCTGTTCATCGTGGAATAATCCCTCCCCATGAGGGGAAAGGCGTTGAATTCCATTACATGGGCCCT
The DNA here is from genome assembly GCF_016811995.1 of Citrobacter sp. R56. Lineage (GTDB taxonomy): Bacteria > Pseudomonadota > Gammaproteobacteria > Enterobacterales > Enterobacteriaceae > Citrobacter_D > Citrobacter_D enshiensis. The sequence continues at coordinate 101,728 of NZ_CP069159.1, read as the reverse complement.
GAAACCGCAAAGGTTTTCAGTCAGGCCCCTGATCTACGCCAGCGTTATTAGCGCTGGCGTATTGTTGTGCGCCTTTTCCGCACACGCAGATGAGCGTGACCAACTCAAATCCATTCAGGCGGACATCGCCGCGAAAGAACGCGCCGTACGTCAGCAACAGCAGCAGCGTTCAAGCCTGCTTGCGCAGTTAAAAGCCCAGGAAGAAGCCATTTCTGCCGCCGCCCGTCAACTGCGTGAAACCCAGAATACCCTCGCCCAGTTGAATAAACAGATCGCCGAGATGAATGCGTCCATTGCCAAACTGGAGAAACAAAAAGCCAGTCAGGAACGCAGCCTCGCGGCACAGCTTGATGCCGCATTTCGTCAGGGCGAACATACCGGAATTCAGTTGATTCTCAGCGGCGAAGAGAGCCAGCGTGGACAACGTCTGCAAGCCTACTTTGGTTATTTGAACCAGGCGCGTCAGGAAACCATCGCTGAACTGAAACAAACCCGTGAAGAAGTGGCCTCGCAAAAGGCCGAGCTGGAAGAGAAGCAAAGCCAGCAGCAGACGCTGCTGTACGAACAGCGCGCCCAACAGGCCAAACTGGAACAGGCGCGTAATGAGCGCCAAAAAACGCTCTCCGGTCTGGAATCATCGATTCAGCAAGGCCAACAGCAGCTGAGCGAAATGCGCGCTAATGAATCCCGCCTGCGCAACAGCCTTGCACGGGCAGAAGCCGCAGCAAAAGCGCGGGCTGAACGTGAAGCCAACGAAGCGCAAGCTGTGCGTAATCGCCAACAGGAAGCGACTCGCAAAGGCACGACCTATAAACCTACCGAAAGCGAAAAATCACTGATATCACGTACCGGCGGTCTGGGTGCGCCTCGCGGCCAGGCATTCTGGCCAGTACGCGGTCCAACGCTACACCGTTATGGCGAACAACTGCAGGGTGAGCTACGGTGGAAGGGGATGGTTATCGGTGCGTCTGAAGGCACTGAAGTGAAAGCCATTGCGGATGGCCGGGTCATTCTGGCGGACTGGTTACAAGGTTACGGTCTGGTTGTTGTTGTAGAACACGGCAAAGGCGACATGAGCCTTTACGGTTACAACCAGAGTGCGTTGGTCAGTGTAGGTACACAAGTGCGCGCAGGCCAGCCTATTGCGCTGGTTGGCAGCAGCGGTGGTCAGGGTCGACCAGCGCTCTATTTCGAAATTCGTCGCCAGGGTCAGGCCGTCAATCCACAGCCGTGGTTGGGAAGATAAGTTTTGCCTCAGTTTCGCCGTATCATGCTCTCACTGGTCAGCCTGCTGGCGTTCGCAACCCCTGTTTTTGCTGGCAAACTTGCCATCGTCATCGATGATTTCGGCTATCGCCCGCACAATGAAAACCAGGTGCTGGCGATGCCTTCCAACATCTCTGTCGCCGTGCTGCCCAATGCGCCGCATGCGCGTGAAATGGCAACCAAAGCACACAATAGCGGCCACGAAGTCCTGATCCATCTGCCGATGGCGCCATTAAGTAAGCAGCCGCTGGAGAAAGACACCCTACGCCCGGAAATGAACAGCGCCGACATTGAGCGGATTATCCGCGATGCCGTCGACAAAGTGCCGTACGCCGTTGGGCTTAACAACCATATGGGCAGCGCGATGACCTCCAGCCTGTTTGGTATGCAAAAAGTGATGCAGGCACTGGAGCGTTACGATCTCTATTTCCTCGACAGCATGACGATCGGCAACAGCCAGGCAATGCGGGCCGCATCCGGAACGGGCGTGAAAGTGATTAAACGCAAAGTGTTCCTTGATGACTCGCAGAACGAAGCAGATATCCGTCATCAGTTTAATCGTGCCATTGAGTTAGCTCGCCGTAATGGATCCGCCATTGCTATCGGACACCCCCACCCATCAACGGTGCGCGTGTTGCAACAAATGGTCTATAACCTACCGGCCGACATCACGCTGGTGCGCCCAAGCACCTTGCTCAACGAACCCCAGGTGGATACTTCCACACCGAACCTGACGCCACCGGGCAACAGCGAACCCAACGCACCGCGCAACCCGTTCCGTGGCGTGAAGCTGTGTAAACCGAAGCAACCGTTAGCGCCGGTCTATGCCGACCAGTTCTTTAACGTATTGAGTGAAAGTATTCGCCAGAGCACCGTCGTCACTTACTTCCAGCATCAGTGGCAAGGTTGGGGGAACACATCCTCCTCCAATGGAATTAACGCTAACGCAAATTAAGCGGAAGATGAGCAGCAAGATAAAATCCTGCTATGTGACTAATGTTTATGACAACGCCTTCGCAGCGTTCAGGTGTTTTTAAGAAAAAAGGGCTGGATAACCAGCCCTTTTAATATTAATCCCAGCTCAGGATCACTTTTCCTGACTGGCCTGAGCGCATCGCATCAAAGCCTTTCTGGAACTCATCAATTGAGAAGTGATGGGTGATGATCGGGGTCAGATCCAGACCAGACTGGATCAACGCGGCCATCTTGTACCAGGTTTCAAACATTTCGCGACCATAAATGCCTTTGATAAACAGGCCTTTAAAGATCACCTTCGTCCAGTCGATAGACATGTCTGAAGGAGGGATCCCCAGCATGGCAATACGACCACCGTGGTTCATGGTATCCAGCATGGCACGGAACGCTGGCGGCGCACCGGACATTTCCAGACCCACGTCAAACCCTTCGGTCATTCCGAGTCTGGCCATCACATCAGGCAGGTTCTCTTTCGAGACGTTTACCGCATGTGTGATACCCATCTTACGTGCCAGTTCCAGACGGTATTCATTGACGTCAGTGATGACTACGTGACGCGCACCCACATGTTTTGCCACTGCCGCCGCCATAATACCGATCGGGCCCGCGCCTGATACCAGCACATCTTCGCCCACCAGATCGAACGACAACGCCGTGTGTACCGCATTGCCGAACGGGTCAAAGATAGAGGCTAAATCGTCGGAGATGTTGTCCGGGATTTTAAAGGCGTTAAACGCAGGAATAACCAGATACTCAGCAAAACAGCCAGGGCGGTTAACACCCACACCGGTCGTATTACGGCACAGGTGAGTACGTCCGCCACGACAGTTACGACAATGACCACAGGTGATATGACCTTCACCGGAAACGCGGTCACCCACTTTAAATCCTTTGACTTCCTGGCCGATACCGACCACTTCGCCAACGTATTCGTGCCCAACAACCATAGGTACCGGGATCGTTTTTTGCGACCATTCGTCCCAGTTATAGATGTGAACGTCGGTCCCGCAGATGGCTGTTTTACGGATTTTAATCAGCAGATCGTTATGTCCGAGTTCCGGTTCAGGAACGTCGGTCATCCAGATGCCCTCTTCCGCTTTCAGTTTGGATAACGCTTTCATCTCACATCCTCAGGCGATTACGCCCAGTTGTTTACCAATACGCGTGAACGCCGCAACGGCACGCGTAATTTGCTCGGGCGTATGCGCCGCAGACATCTGGGTACGAATACGCGCCTGACCTTTTGGCACCACCGGATAGAAGAACCCGGTGACATAGATACCCTCTTTTTGCAGTTCGCGGGCAAATTCTTGCGCTACCACCGCATCTCCCAACATGACCGGGATAATGGCATGGTCAGCGCCCGCAAGCGTAAAGCCTGCTGCAGACATCTGCTCACGGAACTGACGTGCATTCGCCCACAGACGGCCACGCAGTTCGCCGCCAGCTTCCACCATCTCCAGCACTTTAATGGAGGCGGCAACAATCGCCGGAGCTAATGAGTTGGAGAATAAGTACGGGCGAGAACGCTGACGCAACCACTCCACCACCTCTTTACGCGCAGCCGTATAACCGCCGGATGCGCCACCCAGTGCTTTACCTAACGTACCGGTAATGATGTCTACACGGCCCATCACATCGCAGTATTCATGAGAGCCACGACCGCCTTCACCCACAAAACCGACAGCATGAGAGTCATCGACCATCACCAGCGCATCGTATTTATCCGCCAGGTCACATACCCCTTTCAGGTTGGCAATCACACCGTCCATGGAGAACACGCCGTCGGTCGCGATCAGCACATGGCGGGCACCGGCTTCACGTGCTTCTTTCAGACGTGTTTCCAGCTCCTGCATATCATTGTTGGCGTAGCGAAAACGCTTCGCTTTGCACAGACGTACACCATCAATAATAGAGGCGTGGTTCAGCGCATCGGAAATAATCGCATCTTCTGCACCCAGCAGTGTTTCGAACAGGCCACCGTTGGCATCAAAGCAGGAGGAATACAGAATGGCATCTTCCATACCCAGAAAAGTCGCCAGTTTTTGCTCCAGCTGTTTATGGCTGTCCTGGGTACCGCAGATAAAACGAACCGAGGCCATCCCGAAGCCGTGGGAATCCATGCCGGCTTTCGCCGCTGCAATCAATTCCGGATGATTCGCCAGCCCCAGATAGTTGTTGGCGCAAAAGTTGATGACGTGGCTTCCATCTGCCACGGTGATGTCCGCCTGCTGCGCAGACGTGATAATGCGCTCTTCTTTAAACAATCCTTCCACACGAGCGGTTTCCAGATCGTTGTTCAACTGCTTATAAAAATCCCCACGCATTGCGATTCTCCAGACTGGGCAAATTTCAGCACATATTACCCAAACCTATACGTTGATACGAGATGACGCGTTATCACTTCTTTAAAATGCAGCATAAATCACGCGTATCCACATGGCTTATCGGTGATTTTCAGAATGAATGCATTGCGCAAAAAAGCAATTAATGGCATGAATTTATTAGAATTTACAGAGTGTTAGGCGTGAGAACCAATGTTGATAAGGCAAGATCCCCCACTCAGGAGGTACCTTGCCAAAAAATGCGGATTCTACGTTTGTGTCGGGCAACTATTTTCTGGAAAGAAAGAGCCTTAATGACTGGAGCTTCGCGCCAAGCGCAGTTCGTTTGAAACAGCGGAAGAGATCAAACCATTTGCCTCGGCCCAGATAGTTAAGAACAAACAAATCAGGTCGTTTGTAATAACACATGACAAAGATGCCCTGGTCGTCATCCACAATATTATTCTCTAGTGTGACTTTCTGGCACTCTGTAACTAATGGGTAAAATTCTTTCCATTTTTCCTGAGAGCCAACAATTGCACCACCAATAATATAAACGTGGTTACCAATCATAAAATCAAACGATTGCTGCAATGACGAAACACTTAACCCTTTCTTGATCGTGAACAGGTGTATTTTATTTTGATTAAAAGGGAAGTCCCATACTTTCAAACCGCGTGTGACTTTCGGTTTACGGCAATAGCCAAAATCAATCCACGCAACCAGCGGGGTTTTGACCAGACCAGAATTAATCGCTTTATTCACAAAATATGCTTTTAAATTACAAACCAGCACGTAATCCGGGGACCAATATTCTGGATTTTTTAACTGACGGGTTTCTAATTTACGTGTAAATGCTTCATCCTGCTGAATTTTCTCTATTCGGCTCCGAATGTGTTTGAATTTATTTTTTATATCAACAGTAACGATTTTTGTCGGTTTCCCCTTGCGTATTTCAGCAACCCTGGCTTCTAAATCAGGAGACGTGAACACGACCATGTCGTTTTCTAATGCAGCCAGTCGTTCGAAATAACTTAAATAGACATCAACTGAGCGGGAAAGTTTTTCACGGAACCCTTTATTAGCAGTCCACTCCCCTCTACCTATATCAAAATATGCCGTTACTATTGTGGTAGATGATTTCATCGCTAATAAAAACCATTAATATAAAAAAAACATTATATCACACAAAGTTACACTCTGCATGCTGAGTGTAACTTTGTGTGATATAGCAATAATCATTACCATTCTAAAATACAGATTAGTTCACCTGACCTCTGTAATAAATATACAAATACACATAAGGGTTTAATGGCAAAGGCGTTCTTCCTTCTCCTCATCACTATCCACCACGCAAATGGCTGAAGGGGAGTCAATGTGATGGTATGATTACAGATATTCGTGTCTGAGATTGTCTCTGACTCCATAATTTGAAGGTTACAGTTATGATCATCGTTACCGGCGGCGCGGGCTTTATCGGCAGCAACATCGTTAAATCCCTGAATGATAAAGGCATCACCGATATCCTGGTGGTGGACAACCTGAAAGACGGCACCAAGTTTGTGAACCTGGTGGATCTGGACATTGCTGACTATATGGATAAGGAAGATTTCCTGATCCAGATTATGGCAGGGGAAGAGTTCGGCGATATCGAAGCGATTTTCCATGAAGGCGCATGCTCCTCTACGACAGAGTGGGATGGCAAGTATATGATGGACAACAACTATCAATACTCCAAAGAGCTGCTGCATTATTGCCTGGAGCGCGAAATTCCATTCCTGTACGCCTCTTCCGCAGCAACCTACGGCGGCCGCACATCCGATTTTATTGAATCTCGTGAATACGAGAAACCACTGAACGTTTACGGCTATTCCAAATTCCTGTTCGATGAATACGTACGCCAGATCCTTCCAGAAGCCAACTCACAGATTGTAGGCTTCCGCTACTTTAACGTTTACGGGCCGCGCGAAGGCCACAAAGGCAGCATGGCAAGTGTCGCATTCCATCTGAACACCCAGCTCAATAACGGTGAAACGCCGAAACTGTTTGAAGGCAGCGAAAACTTCAAACGCGATTTCGTCTATGTTGGCGATGTTGCCGCCGTGAATTTGTGGTTCCTCGAAAATGGCGTTTCCGGCATCTTTAACCTGGGAACAGGCCGTGCGGAATCCTTCCAGGCCGTAGCGGATGCAGCTCTCGCTTACCATAAAAAAGGCGACATCGAATACATTCCGTTCCCGGAAAAACTGAAAGGACGTTATCAGGCGTTTACTCAGGCTGATCTGACCAACCTGCGTGCAGCTGGCTACGACAAGCCGTTCAAGACCGTTGCCGAAGGCGTAACGGAATATATGGCCTGGCTGAACCGCGACGCGTAAGAAGTAAGCATGAAGATACTGGTGATCGGCCCGTCATGGGTGGGCGACATGATGATGTCGCAAAGTCTCTATCGTACGCTCAAGGCGCGCTATCCCCAGGCGATAATAGACGTGATGGCTCCTGCGTGGTGCCGTCCGCTGTTATCGCGGATGCCGGAAGTCAATGAAGCGATCCCGATGCCGCTGGGTCATGGGGCTCTGGAACTGGGCGAGCGGCGCAAACTCGGACATGGTTTGCGTGAAAAACGTTACGATCGCGCTTACGTGCTGCCAAACTCGTTTAAATCGGCACTCGTCCCCTTCTTTGCCGGTATTCCTCATCGTACGGGCTGGCGCGGCGAGATGCGCTATGGCCTGCTTAACGATGCGCGTGTGCTCGACAAAGCAGCCTGGCCATTGATGGTCGAGCGCTATGTTGCGCTGGCCTACGACAAAGGCGTAATGCAGACAGCAAAAGATTTGCCACAACCTCTACTCTGGCCGCAATTGCAGGTTAGTGAAGGGGAAAAATCACTCACTTGCAATGAATTTGCACTTTCCACTGAACGTCCGATAATCGGCTTTTGTCCTGGCGCTGAATTTGGTCCGGCAAAACGCTGGCCACACTATCACTACGCGGAACTGGCCAAACAGCTCATTGATGAAGGTTATCAAATTGTCCTGTTTGGCTCGGCGAAAGATCATGAGTCCGGAAACGAGATCCTGGCGGCTCTGAACACCGAACAACAGGCGTGGTGCCGTAATCTGGCTGGCGAAACGCAGCTGGAACAGGCTGTCATCCTCCTCGCGGCATGTCAGGCCGTTGTCACCAACGATTCTGGCTTGATGCACGTGGCGGCGGCGCTGAACCGCCCATTGGTCGCACTTTATGGCCCAAGCAGCCCGGACTTCACACCGCCACTGTCACAGAAAGCGCGCGTGATCCGCCTGATTACAGGTTATCACCGGGTGCGTAAAGGAGATGCGGCAGAAGGGTATCATCAGAGCCTAATCGACATTACACCAGATCGTGTCCTGGAAGAACTCAACAGTCTGTTGTTACAAGAGGAAGCCTGACGAATGCGGGTTCTGATCGTCAAAACATCATCAATGGGTGATGTGTTACATACGCTTCCTGCGCTCACTGATGCACAGCAGGCCATTCCAGGAATTCGCTTTGACTGGGTGGTGGAAGAGGGGTTTGCACAAATTCCGTCATGGCATGCAGCGGTTGATCGGGTGATCCCGGTGGCGATTCGCCGCTGGCGGAAAGCCTGGTTTTCCGCCGCCATTAAAGCTGAACGCAAAACCTTTCAGGCGGCAGTACAGGCGCAACATTATGATGCCATTATAGATGCGCAGGGGCTGGTGAAAAGCGCGGCTTTGGTCACTCGTCTGGGGCATGGCATTAAGCATGGCATGGACTGGCAAACAGCCCGTGAGCCGCTGGCCAGCTTGTTTTACAACTGTCGCCATCATGTTGCTAAACAGCAGCATGCGGTAGAGCGCACCCGCGAACTGTTCGCCAAAAGCCTGGGTTACAACAAACCCCAGACTCAGGGTGATTACGCTATTGCGCAGCATTTTCTGAACAATATGAATACCGATACGGACCAGTATGCTGTATTTTTACATGCCACCACCAGAGATGATAAACACTGGCCGGAGGCAAACTGGCGGGAATTAATTGGTCTGCTAAGCCAGTCTGGAGTGCGCATTAAATTGCCGTGGGGAGCCGCTCACGAAGAAGCCCGGGCGAAGAGACTGGCAGAAGGGTTTGATTACGTAGATGTTTTACCGCGTATGAGCCTGGAAGACGTCGCGCGTGTATTGGCAGGGGCAACGTTTGTCGTGTCGGTTGATACGGGACTGAGTCACCTGACAGCCGCGCTAGACCGTCCAAATGTAACACTATACGGCCCAACGGACCCTGGGTTAATTGGTGGCTATGGAAGGAACCAGGTAGAGTGCCGTTCCGCAAGCAAAAATCTTACCGATTTGCCTGCCTCTGCCGTATTTGAAGTACTAGTTTCGAACTTATAAGCTCTTGCAAACAAACATCGGAGAAAAGATGGCCCTCACATTGTTTTTTTCCAACGAGAAAAAAAACTGGAAATTATACTGGAATAGAACACTTATATTCTTGTTGATCGCCACCTATTTCTTAGGTGGTATTACTCGCTATAAACATCTCATCGTCATTCTTATGACGATCACAACAATTGTTTATCTTTGTAAGCAACCAAAACATTATATTTCCACCTTCAAAACATTCCTTTTCGGCAGTATTTTATTTCTTACCATAGCAGTACTTCTTTCGCTATTTCAGACGCCAGACTTAAAAGCCAGCCTGAAAGAAATTAATAATTCCGTCATCGAAAATATGTTTTTGTATACTATTGCCATTCCCGTCTTATTAAAGGATGAGAAAGTAGAATTTATTTCAAAATTCATTTTCATCTCTTTCCTCACATCGTTAAGTTTACGATGTTTGTCTGAGATCGTCTTTTATATTAAGGATTTTCAGAATGGAGTTATGCCATTCATTGATTACAGACACCGTAGCATCTCAGATTCATTAGTCTTTTTGTTCCCGGTACTTCTGAATCTGTGGTTATTTAAATCAACAAAACATCGAATCGCTTTTATTATTTTTAGTGCAATCTATCTTTTCCTGATGCTGGGTACTCTTTCTCGTGGAGCATGGCTCTCAGTCTTAATCATCGGGCTGGCGTGGGTATTGATGCATAAAAAATGGAAAATGCTGACTGTGGGAATGATTATAGCAGGTCTGGCGGCGACCGCTATTTTCTCTCACAAAGAAATATCGGCAAAGTTGGCCTTTAAACTCAACCAGACAGACAGCTCATACCGATATGGAAATGGTACTCAGGGCAGCGCACTGGATCTCATACTCGAAAATCCGGTTATCGGCTATGGCTTTGGTAATAAGGCCTATAAAACGGTCTATAACAATCGCGCCGTAGATTATCCATTATGGAAATTTAGAACCTCAATCGGTCCCCATAACCTCGCGTTATTTGTCTGGTTTGGCACCGGTCTTCTCGGATTGGCTGGGTTGCTACTTGTGTACGCAGCAATCGTAAAAGAAACTGTGTCAAAGGCGTTTAAAGAGGGTCGTGACTCCCCCTATAACGCACACATGATTATACTGTTATCTTTCTTCGGGTATTTTATTATTCGCGGAAACGTTGAACAGATCGAATTGGATAACCTGGGTATTCTTGTTGGCCTGTTGCTTGCCATGAAGAAATAACTCTGGGTATTCTCAATAAAAAAGGCTACCTAACGTAGCCTTTTTTATTTCAGTCAAACCAATGATGAATGACATCCTCGAACCGCTGAGTCACACTCGTCCAACTGTAATGCTCAAAAACATACTGTTGCCCGCGTTTCGCAATAGTAGATAGTTCGCTGTCATGCAGTACGCACTCAATGTCCTCCGCAATAGTTTCTGCGGTCATGGGTTCTCTTAAGTGATAGCCAGTATCCTTGTTTTTAACAAACTCAATCATTCCTCCACGCGTACTCACCAACACGGGTTTACCTGCCCCCATGGCTTCTATTGCAACCATGCAGAAAGGTTCCTGAAATTGAGAAGGGATCACAACTAAATCACCGAGTGGATAGTAGCAGTGCATTTTTTCGGGAGGAATACTTCCCAACATAATGCAGTTATCTGTCAAACGCTCAGCGATCTCGCGGACTTCACGCTGATAAGCCCCTTTGTCGCTTTTACTGACTTCAATATGATCGCCAACCACCACCAGTTTAAAGTTCGGGTGCGACTCAACGAGTTTTTCGAATGCCTGTAAAAGCAGTAATACACCTTTATCAGGTACAATACGCCCAGCGTAAAATATCACCTTATCTTCGGGTGTGATATTCAGGTCCGACCTGGAGATTGGCTCATAATCTGATTGATAAATTTCCAGATTAATTCCATTAGGAACAATGGCAATATCTGCTTCAGGGAGATATGAATGATAGTAGTTTTTTAAAAACAGGCTGGGAACTATCATCTTAACGTTCTTCTCCAATCCTTTTGGTTCGAACGCATTATGCATATGTATCACGACATTTGCCTGAGGGGCTCGCTGGCGAATCTGTCGATACAGTTTCATGCTGTTGTGTACAGCAATGACACTTTTATCAGTGACTGAAAAATCTTTAGCAACATTTAATATGCGCTGAGAGTAAGGTAAAGGATCCAGTCGGGTCCATTTCTGAAAAATTCGCTTATATATTCTGCTAAATCCAATACGGTGAATAGAGCAACTATCACTTACCTTCGAATAATCAGTATACCCTTCATTTTTGATGCAGACGATACGGTTTGGAATACGGGTAGTTTGCGCGACCTGATACATCCATGTTTCAACTGCAGCCGCACCACGCGGTGGTATAGAGAAAATTGGTGTAACCGTAAAGATGATTTTATCAATCATATAAAATCAACCCTTCATTAAGTTATATTTAATTGCTGAAAAAAGACCGCTGATTATTTTATTTTGATAAAGCAAGTGTTTGTATTTTTCTCTATATTCATGTTTCCGTACTGCGGGAAGTAAATTTTTCACTCGCCATGGCGATATTTGATATACACTACGAAAAAATTGTGCTGATGGATAATTTGCCCAATCATGCCATGGCTTCGTCACACCAGTATAATGTATAAATATGGTTTTCGCGTTGATGATTGATTTGTAGTAATCTTTATTTTTTATCTCAAACTCAGATTTTAAAGAATAAATAGTGTTATATTCTCTGGACAAGATTTTAGCATGGTGAAGGAACATAATATTTAAAATATCTTGATCAGGATATTTTATTTTTGCAGCAATATCTTCCTGAGAAAGTAAATCGAAAAACCGCTCAGTCAGATTTGATTGCAACCATTGCTTCATATTGATATACATCACCCCAGAGTTAAAATAATTACCTTCAAACTCTGTGTTATTCAGTCGCTCTGCGCTTTTAGCTTGCATTGAATCAACATCAACCACTACTGCTCCGTACTCGTGATCGAATTCCAGTTCGGAAAGCTCTAGCAATGAACCTTTGCATGTGATATCAGCATCAAGATAGAGTAACTTATCCAGCCGTTCAGAGAAATAATCGAAAGAAAGTAAGCGATAATATATTGATACTGGCCATATATTAGTTTTTGGCAGCGTAGACAATGGTTCAGAGTCGATATGATATAATTTAATGACTGTTTTATACTGTTCTGCTAACTGTGTTAAGAGCTCGACATAATCCTGGTCAAGGTAGTCAGCAATAATATGAAATGTAAATTCAATATCATTCTGCTTATTATTCTCAAGAATTGATGCTATCGATATTGCAGCACCGACTTGATAATTACTATCAATTCCCCATGAAATATTAAAAGTATCGCGGTCATTGCATTTAACCGTACGACTGTCTAATACTATGATATCTTTAAATTTGGTTAAATTTTTAAAATCCAATTCCCGTTCACCTTTCGTTTTCATAGATATTACAGCATCAATACATTGATATTGTGTCGGAGTTTAGTCGTTCAATTTTGTTACTATTTTTTCAACCCGAGCTTTATTTTTATATCCCTGATTATAGATTTCAATCTCTTTTTAAAGAGCAACGAGTTATATCCTGAATCTTGAATTTCGTTTTTTATACCATAATGGCGTTCTAGATCAATTCTGTCCTTAGCCTTCAATACAGGACTTATTTTTTTACCTGATAAATCTATCAGGCGAAGACCTTTTTCAGAAACAATAAAGTTACCCTTGTGAGGGTCTCCTGAAACCATACCGTGAGCATGTAACTCTTTAATTGATTCAGCAAGTTGCAGTTTTATATCTGCAGGTATTTCTTTATATTCTTCTAGTCCAACGCCTTCAATATACTCGATGAGCATTATGAAATAATGTGCAAAATTTAATGTTTTATACTCTGCAAGCAAATAATAGTCATTAATAGAATTGACCCCCTCACTACGAACTCGATTAGTTTGGTAGATCAAATTCTCATAATAGTCTTTTTTTATACACGATTTAAGAAATCGCTCTATCTTTTTATGCTTTGGTGCGAAGACTTTTAATACAATCGGACCTCGAGGTGTGTCAATCAAAATGACTTTTGTATCATCAATCGAGCGAAATACCTTCAGTATTTTGAGATCGAAATTGAGAAAATCATTTAATATTTTCTCATAAAAAGGATCATTATCTTTTATGAATACAGTTAAATCTTTAATCTTTTTTTTATGAATCATGGGATAGCCATTATATTAGTTACTATTAAAAGGTCTTTTATTATTTAATCGTTTTAGCCTTGTAATATTTTATGTAATTTAACACGCCCTGAAGAAATCTTTTCTGCTTAAATTTATGCTTGGCACAATATCTGTATTGGTTGCTATTTGCAGGCTGGAGCAGAGCGACATTACACCAAGGAGAATGCTCTTTCGCATAAATAAAGCTTTGCGAAACTGGATAGTTTGCCCATTCATGCCAGGGTTTTGTCGGTCCAACATAATGAATAAACACGGTTTCATCATTGACCGGGTTAATCACTTTATCTTTCAGTTCATAATTGATACTAAATCGAGTGTTATATTTCCCATCAATAAAGTTCACTTTTCCAACAAGAAGAACGTTCAAAACATCCTGATCCAAATGCGTAATTTTGGCCACCCACTCAGGAACTCGCAACATCTCAATGGCTTTAACTGAAATATCATTTTTTTGCCATTCATTAATATTAATAAGCAAAAAACCTGCATTAAAATATCCAGATACAAGCTCAGGAGTTGTCAGCGTTACAGAACGGTCAGTCCACCATTCGATATCTCTTTCTGCGACTACCGCAGCAATCTCATGCTCCGTAAATGAATAATCAACCAGTTCCTGAATACTGCCTTTACAGGCGATATCAGCATCAAGGTACAAAAGCTTATCCAGCTTACCATAAAAATAATCGGCAATAACAAAACGGAAATACGTCGCATATGTCCAGTTCTTTGTGCTGGGTAATGACTTTAATTTATTACAATCTATTAAATAGACTTTGATACAGGTTTTATATTGTTCGGCTAATGCAGAAAATCTTTTCTGATCATCTTCGCTAAAATGATCAGTAAAAACATGAAAGTCAAAGTTTATCGATTTATTACTTAATAATATAGAAGCAATAGATACACCACATCCAAAAAGAAAATTTTTATCTATGCCAAACGCTATATTAAAATTATTTTCAGATGTTCTGTTATGAAAGTTATACTCCATGACAGAAAGAATGACGTCTTTATCACTAAACTGTGACATATTTAATAGTTACCCAATATATTTGAAAGTGCGGTTGATATTACTCTGCACCGCCTTTTATTCAATTCGGAAAAAGATGAAGCGCTGAACTTCATCCTGACCTGTAAATCGACAATACTCGCAATAATTTATTTATAACGACCGGCGAATCGTTCTTTCTCTGATTTTTTCTGCTTTTATTTTAGCTTTTTTAATAAGCTCATCTTCCCGCTGAAAGATGACATTCAGAGGTAAACCAAAATAAACCTTCATAAAGCGAAAAACGTCCCGCTGAGTCAGGCCGATGTTCATTGAGGAAAAATAGAGACCGATGAGATCTTTATCGCGCCAGCGGCGTGGAACGCTATGACGAATCTGCGCCCTATGTAGGTCAATAACCGAAATCTTGAGGCCTTTTTCCTCACCTGAGAAAGGCAGATGCAGAAGGAAGTGGCAGATATAGCAATCACGATGATTGATTCCGCCTGCATGCATTTTTTGCACCATCGTAGCAACACGCTCAATGATCATCCGCTTCACTTTTACATCAGGAGGGTTCGTTGCCCAGTCAGCGCAATACTCTTCCAGACTGATGGTGGGGGTGAGATCTTCGGTAATGATGAAGGAAGTTCTGGTCAGCGGATTCACGCCTTTTTCACCAAACCCCACGCCGTGCATCGTGTCTACGCCTAAATCACGGAGGCGATGAATCGCATTCCACTCTCTGTCGGCGCCTAGCACTGGCATACGCAGTGAGAGTAGATTTTTGACGATCTCTTTTAGGGACGTGCCTCTATGCCATTTAAGGAAGTAGCTTTTATCGGCCAGTTCAAATCGCAGTGTTCTGCGGGTCTCCAGTTCTCTGAAGACTTCACCTTGCAACGTTTTCACTTCCTCGAACGCATCTTTACCTCGCCATAGCGTGGTCAGCGGCTCTTTCAGCTCAACCATCCAAATCACCTGTAATAATATCCGCCGCTTTTTCTGGCAGACTGTACAAATCTTGTGTATCAGCATAATGCCTGGCGTTTTCTGCCCAGGCTGCACGCAATGAAGGTTGAGTTAACGCTTTGCGTAAAATCTCATTTAACCCTTCTTGTCGGTAAGGCTCTTCAATCACTGCACCGCAATTTGCATCCACAATATAATGTGCGTAGCCGCAAACGGAGGTGGTCAGAACCGGTAATCCCGCGGTGATCGCCTCCAGTAAAACAATACCGGCAGCTTCCTGATAAGCAGGGTGTAATAATATGTCGGCGGCGGCCATTAACTCAGCCACATCATTACGGCCAGAAAAGAAATGGACATTTGCTCTTACGCCCAGCTTTTCTGCCAGAGATTCAAATTTTCTCGGCTTATCCTGACCCACAATAAACAGTAGCGTATTATGCCGCAGAGCCTCAGGTAATGAAGCAAGCGCCTCGAGAGATCGATCGACACCTTTACGCGTGAAATCAGAACCGACCTGTAACAGTAAATTCTGTTGCTCTGTGATACCGTTTTTCTGACGGTAAATTTCCCGGCTATCTGGAATTTGCTGGCTGTATTTTCTGTCCGGATAAATTCCCGGAGGGAGAATGTGAAAGCGATCGGCTTCAGTCTGATAATGCTTCTGAAAATCGGCTATCTGCTTATCCGTTAACATCAGCAATTTCGTTGGCTTACCTTGCTCGAAGGTTGCACGCTCGAAGGCTGCATAATGGCGATACCGTGACGTCAACCGGTAAAAGAAACCTTTCTCCTGTGCGACTTTCTCGGCATAACAGACATCGGCGGCGTAGTAGACATCCAGCCCCGGCATTTTATTAAACCCGACAACCCGATCAACCGGATGCTCACGCATATGCGCCTGCACCCAGGAATAATACTCAGCGTTACGACCATGATTCGTGCGCGATTTCACTGGAACCCGGATCAGTTCAAAATCATCCGGGCACTCGCCTTCCCAGGACTGGGTATAGACCCGGACATGATGACCGCGCGAGGCGACGGTCTGCGCAATGCGCATAAAATCACGCTGTAAACCGCCGAAGGGAAAATATTTGTACAGGCAAAATGCGACGATCATGATGGGGTATCCGCCACAGAAGAAACGCAACCTGATGGCAGCAGCTTATCAACAGCCGCAATAACGTCACTTGCCGGAATAACGGAAAGATACATTTCATTGCGATCGCGCTGCTCGCGTGGAGGCATGGCGCGATAGTCACCCGCCCAAAATTGAATCATATTATTCGACCACGGCCGCCAGAAATTATGGTCCGTCGCCCCGAACAGGCAAATCAGCGGAGTATCGACGGCGGCGGCAATGTGTCCAGGCGCTGAATCTACGCCAATAAACAGATCGGCATGATCAATCAACGCCCCCAGTTCTGGAAACGTCACCTTACCGGCAAGCGCCGTAACAGGTTGTGTTTTACAGCCCCGAGCAATGGTATCAACACAAGCCAAATCGTCCTGCCCGGGTCCGGAAGTCAGCACAACCTCGTAGCCACGATCGTGCAAAGCATCAACGACCTGTGAAAACTTCTCGTTATTCCAGCACTTAAAAATTTGGCGTGCGGTGGGTTGGATCACCACATAACGCTCGCCGACCCCCGCCCTATCTAACTCGCTGCGCACACGCTCCCAGCAAGACGGGTTATAGCTCATGGTCGTGCGAGCCACGTTCGACGTGACCCCTAATGGAGCCAGAACGGATAAGTTACTCTCCACCACATTCGCTCCCTGCAGTGGCGCCATGGCAGTAAAGCTATTTCGCCAAAATGAGGACTGACGGTGGCTATAATCCTGTGAAATCCTGACCGGAACATTCAGCATTCGCACCAGCAGAGCGACTATCCACTGGTCGGTCAAATTTACGATCAGATCGTATTGGTTTGCCCGTAACGTTTTGACCAGTTGAATGAAGTTTGAAATTTTCTCCATCGCGCCGGCTTTCTTATTTTTTATGCCGTAAAGAGCATTAATTTCAGGATTTTCAGACAAAATGGGCATTGTGTCCTGGTAAAGCAGTACATCGATTTTTGCATCAGGGTAATTCTGCTTTAGCGTACTAATAACGGGAGTCGTGAGTAACATATCTCCGTGAAAACGCATCTTTACGACCAGGATTTTTCTAAATGGCTTATCCACAAGCGACTCTTTTGTTGTGATTTTCCGGTAAAGGTAAGCAGAAAAAAAGCACGCTACCGCCCCAGGCTCAACAGCTACCTGAATACTGATACGCGCACTTACTTTGTGCATGTTAGTGTAACACTTCTTTCGTCGCGATCCGATATGAATAAATTTTAAGCGCGTCGCATTTTTTTTCTTTTATAATCAGTGGAATAAAAAACAGCACACCGAGCTAATACGGCCATTTAAGATTGCGTTACAGGGGAAAATCAATGAATCGCATAAAAATACAAAAAAACTGTGGCCTCCTGCATTCTTTATCCACGTTTCAAGCTATTTGATTCAAAAATAGGAAAAGTAATGGTAAAGCCTGAGCTAAATACATAGAATCCCCAGCACATCCCTAAGTCAGCTATTTATTATGCTCGAATTGCTTTACACCGCCCTTCTCTACCTTATTCAGCCATTGATCTGGATACGGCTTTGGTTGCGCGGACGTAAGGCGCCAGCCTATCGAAAACGTTGGGGTGAACGCTACGGATTTTACCGTCGCCCACTGAAACCCGGCGGGATCATGCTGCACTCCGTCTCCGTGGGTGAAACACTGGCCGCAATACCTTTAGTCCGTGCTCTGCGTCACCGTTATCCGGATCTTCCGATCACGGTCACAACCATGACGCCTACGGGTTCAGAGCGCGTGCAGTCCGCTTTTGGTAGCGATGTTCAGCACGTCTATCTGCCTTATGATTTACCAGACGCACTCAATCGTTTCCTCAATAAAGTCGACCCCAAACTGGTGTTGATCATGGAAACTGAGCTGTGGCCAAATCTGATTGCTGCACTGCACAAACGCCATATTCCATTAGTGATTGCCAATGCGCGCCTTTCTGCACGGTCAGCAGCGGGTTACGCAAAGCTGGGCAAATTTGTCCGCACACTACTGCGTCGAATTACGCTTATTGCGGCGCAAAATGGCGAAGACGGTGAGCGTTTCGTAACGCTGGGGGCGAGAAGCAATCAAGTTACCGTCACCGGTAGCCTGAAGTTCGATATTTCTGTCACCCCACAACTTGCGGCCAAAGCCGTCACCTTGCGTCGTCAGTGGGCGCCGCATCGTCCCGTGTGGATTGCCACCAGTACCCATGACGGTGAAGAAAGCGTGATTATCGCCGCGCATCAGGCGTTGCTACACCAGTTTCCCAATCTGCTGCTGATTCTGGTTCCCCGACATCCTGAACGTTTTCCGGATGCGATTAACCTCGTGCGCCAGGCTGGACTAAGCTTTACCACACGCTCCTCAGGAGAAGTCCCCTCCGCCAGTACTCAGGTGGTCATTGGCGACACCATGGGCGAGTTGATGTTGCTCTACGGTATTGCGGATCTCGCTTTCGTCGGCGGTTCACTGGTTGATCGGGGCGGGCATAATCCACTGGAAGCCGCTGCGCACGCTATCCCGGTATTAATGGGACCGCATACCTTTAATTTTAAAGATATTTGCGCCCGGCTGGAGCAGGCAAGTGGTCTTATCACCGTCACCGATGACATAACACTGGCAAAAGAAGTCTCTTCTTTGCTGACCGATGCCGATTACCGTAATTTCTATGGTCGCCATGCTGTTGAAGTGCTGTATCAAAACCAGGGCGCGCTTCAGCGTCTGCTACAACTGCTGGAACCCTATCTGCCACCTAAAACGCATTGAGGGCTGTCATGCAAAAACGGGCAATTTATCCGGGTACCTTCGATCCGATTACTAACGGTCATATCGATATCGTGACACGTGCGACTCAAATGTTCGATCGCGTGATTTTGGCCATTGCCGCCAGCCCCAGTAAAAAACCGATGTTCACACTTGAAGAACGTGTGGAGCTGGCGCAACAGGCGACGGCGCATCTCGGTAACGTCGACGTGATGGGGTTTAGCGACTTAATGGCGAGCTTCGCTCGCGAACAACAGGCGAGCATTCTGATTCGTGGACTGCGTGCGGTGGCGGATTTTGAGTATGAAATGCAGTTGGCGCACATGAATCGCCATCTGATGCCTGAACTGGAAAGTGTCTTCCTGATGCCCTCCAAAGAGTGGTCATTTATCTCTTCTTCGCTGGTCAAAGAGGTGGCGCGTCATCAGGGCGATGTTACCCATTTCCTGCCAGCCAACGTCCATCAGGCACTGATGGATAAGCTGAAGTAACGACGATGCCGGATAGCGTTGGCGCTAATCCGGCATGCAACCACTCACCCCTTCAATCACTTCTGACACTGACGACAATAAAACGTCGCGCGCTGAGCATGTTTGGTGGCGATAATCGGTGTGCCACAGACCCGACAAGGTTCACCTTTACGTCCGTACACCTGCAATTCCTGGGCAAAATACCCGGGCTTACCATCACTTTGCAGGAAATCCTTCAACGTCGTCCCGCCCTGTTCGATAGAACGCTGTAAAACAGCCTTAATCACACGTACAAGCCGCACATACTCATCCTGCGACAATGACGAGGCCAGACGGTCAGGATGGATGCCTGCCGCAAACAGCGACTCGCTGGCGTAGATATTACCGACACCCACCACCAACGTGTTATCCATCAACCACGGCTTTATGGCCGTTTTCTTCTTTGCGCATTTCTGTTGCAGATACTCGCCGTTGAAATCGTCGCTCAGCGGCTCCGGGCCAAGGTGTGCCAGGACATTGTGCCCTTCCAGCTCTTTCGTCCACAGCCATGCGCCAAAGCGACGCGGATCGGTATAGCGGAGAATTTTCCCGTTGCTCATCACCAAATCAACATGGTCGTGCTTTTCTGCAGGGAGTTCTTCGGGGAGGATACGTAAGCTGCCTGACATCCCCAGATGAATGATTATCCAGCCATCCGGTAGCTCCAGCAGCAGGTATTTGGCACGGCGCTGCACGCTCAGTACGGGCTTATCGCTCAGACGGTAGATTTCTTCTGATACAGGCCACCGTAAACGCCCATTGCGCACGTTGGCGTGCAAAATGGTTGCCCCGACCAGGTGGGGTTCAATCCCACGACGGCTGGTTTCTACTTCAGGTAATTCAGGCATAGCGTCTCCGGCACTGTTTGATATGTTTTTATTATGGGGACAGCCAGAAAACAAAAAACCCCGCCGAGGCAGGGTTTTTCTTTACATCAAAACGAAAATTATTTGATTTTCGCTTCTTTGTATAAAACGTGCTGACGAACAACTGGATCGAATTTTTTCAGTTCCAGTTTTTCCGGCTTAGTACGTTTGTTCTTCGTAGTGGTATAGAAGTGACCAGTACCAGCAGAAGAAACCAGCTTGATTTTCTCACGAATACCTTTAGCCATGATTTATTTCCTCTTAGTACTTAGTACTTTTCGCCACGGGCACGCAGTTCAGACAGAACTGTTTCGATGCCTTTCTTATCAATAACACGCATACCTTTAGCAGATACACGCAGGGTGACAAAACGCTTCTCGCTCTCAACCCAGAAACGGTGAGAGTGCAGGTTAGGCAGGAAACGGCGTTTAGTCGCGTTCAGTGCGTGGGAACGGTTGTTACCGGTCACCGGACGCTTGCCAGTAACTTGGCAGACTCGGGACATGTCTATTCTCCAAAAATCAAATTAGCTCGAGCTTCGTATGGGGTATTGGCGCCTCGTCAGGCTTCTCAGCCCGGTTATCGCAGTTCTAAGCGAACTCTCGATTGCCAGGCCCAAATGCCAAACCCGAGATTCTCAAAGGTGGCGTAGTATACGCTGTGTAAGCGGTGTGCTCAAGTCCCGAACAGACAAAGATCCCACTGGATCGCGCAAAGTGCTCTAAATCCAGCCACGTTCGGCAAAAGAAACGTACTCTCCGCGCCCAATCACAAGGTGATCAAGTACTCTGATATCCATGAACTGGCAACATTTTACCACACGCTCGGTGATGAGTTTATCCGCTTTACTCGGCTCTGCACACCCCGAAGGGTGATTATGTGCAAGGATCACCGCCGACGCATTTAATTTTATCGCCTCGCGGATGATTTCACGCGGATGCACCTCAACATGGCTGAGCGTTCCGGCAAAAAGACGACTGTGGGTAATGACGCGATGCTGGGCATCAAGAAAGATCACCAGAAAGATCTCCCGTTCCTCTTCCATGAGCTGGCTTTGCAAAAATTCCCGCGTCATTTCCGGACTCAGCAGCGAATTTTCCTCCATCATCCGCACGTTGTAGTAACGCCGGGCCAGTTCTGCAATCCCTTTTAGCTGCGCATATTTAGCAATGCCCACCCCAGAAAGGGAACGGAACTGTATAAAATCAGCCGTCAGCAGGCCGTAGAGCGAACCGAAATGACAGAGCATCTCTTTCGCCAGCGTCATCACATCTTTTCCTGGCGTTCCCGTACGCAGAAAGAGGGCCAGAAGCTCCACATCGCTGAGGGAACCAATTCCTGACTGCAGCATTTTTTCCCGAGGCATCAAACTTTCTGCGGTATCCATACGCACCCTCCCCTTAGTCATGCCACATGTTGGCACAGCCACTCAGGGGATTCGACGCCCTGTTATCACTCCTGCGTACCGCTTCGCAAAGTGAATCGCGGGCAAAAACACGACGCGCTAAGGATTGTGATAAAATATCCGCCTTCTGGTGAAACCCAACACCCCACAGGAAAGATCATGATGAGCCTGGCCGGTAAAAAAATCGTTCTCGGTGTTAGCGGCGGCATTGCGGCCTATAAAACCCCGGAACTGGTACGTCGTTTGCGCGAACGCGGCGCCGATGTCCGCGTGGTAATGACTGAAGCGGCAAAAGCCTTTATTACCCCTCTGAGTTTACAGGCGGTTTCGGGCTACCCCGTTTCCGACAGCCTGCTGGATCCCGCAGCCGAAGCGGCCATGGGTCACATTGAGCTGGGGAAATGGGCCGATCTGGTTATCCTCGCTCCGGCGACGGCCGACCTGATTGCCCGCGTCGCTGCCGGTATGGCGAATGATCTGGTCTCAACGATCTGTCTGGCCACGCCGTCACCGGTTGCCGTGCTCCCGGCGATGAACCAGCAAATGTACCGCGCCACGGCAACGCAGCATAATTTGAGCATTCTTGCCTCCCGCGGCTTGCTGATTTGGGGCCCGGACAGCGGAAACCAGGCATGCGGAGACGTGGGTCCTGGTCGCATGCTCGACCCGTTAACGATTGTGGACATGGCCGCAGCACATTTTTCGCCTGTCAACGATCTGCAACATCTCAACATCATGATTACGGCGGGTCCAACGCGCGAACCACTCGACCCGGTGCGCTATATCTCTAACCACAGCTCCGGCAAGATGGGATTCGCGATTGCCGCCGCAGCCGCGCGGCGCGGGGCTAATGTGACGCTGGTTTCCGGGCCGGTATCACTGCCGACACCGCCTTTTGTTCAGCGTGTTGATGTGATGACTGCGCTGGAAATGGAAGCGGCAGTCCAGGCGGCGGCGCAACAGCAGCATATTTTTATCGGTTGTGCCGCAGTGGCTGACTATCGGGCTGCCTCTGTCGCGAATGAAAAAATCAAGAAACAAGCCACTCAGGGTGATGAATTAACAATAAAAATGGTCAAAAACCCTGACATTATCGCCGGGGTCGCCGCACTTGATGCTAATCGTCCCTTTGTTGTTGGGTTTGCCGCCGAAACGAATAATGTGGAAGAATATGCCCGGCAAAAACGTATCCGTAAAAACCTTGATATGATCTGCGCGAATGATGTTTCGATTACAACTCAAGGCTTTAACAGCGACAGCAACGCTTTGCACCTTTTCTGGCAGGATGGAGATAAAGTCTTACCGCTTGAGCGTAAAGAACTCCTCGGCCAATTATTACTCGACGAGATCGTGACCCGTTATGATGAAAAAAATCGACGTTAAGATTCTGGACCCGCGAGTTGGACAGCAGTTCCCGCTTCCGACATATGCCACCTCCGGTTCCGCCGGACTTGACCTGCGAGCCTGTCTCGACGCCGCCGTAGAGCTGGCGCCTGGCGCAACGACGTTGCTGCCGACAGGATTGGCTATTCATATCGCCGATCCCTCTCTGGCAGCCGTTATTCTGCCGCGCTCCGGCCTGGGTCATAAACATGGTATCGTGCTGGGCAACCTGGTCGGCTTGATCGACTCAGATTACCAGGGCCAGTTGATGGTTTCCGTCTGGAACCGTGGTCAGGACAGCTTCACCATTGAGCCTGGCGAACGTATCGCACAGATGGTTTTTGTTCCTGTTGTGCAGGCCGAATTTAATCTGGTGGAAGATTTTGATGCCACTGACCGTGGTGAAGGCGGCTTCGGCCATTCAGGACGCAAGTAGTACGTCACGTATCCCACTACGCAATAACGTCATAATATTACCGCAAACCCTGAGTTTGCGGTCGTAGTGTGGGTGCCAGCCTGGCAAGTGCTTATTTTCAGGGGTATTTTGTAACATGGCAGAAAAACAAACTGCGAAACGGAATCGTCGCGAAGAAATACTTCAGTCTCTGGCTCTGATGCTGGAATCCAGCGATGGAAGCCAGCGCATCACGACAGCAAAACTGGCAGCTTCCGTCGGCGTTTCTGAAGCTGCGCTGTATCGCCATTTTCCCAGCAAGACGCGCATGTTCGATAGCCTGATTGAGTTTATCGAAGATAGTCTGATTACCCGTATCAATTTAATTTTGAAAGATGAGAAAGACACCAGCACACGCTTGCGTTTGATTGTGTTGCTGATTTTGGGATTTGGCGAACGCAATCCCGGTCTGACGCGTATTCTCACCGGACACGCATTAATGTTTGAACAAGACCGCTTGCAAGGGCGAATCAATCAGCTCTTTGAACGTATCGAAGCGCAGTTGCGCCAGGTTTTGCGGGAAAAGAGAATGCGTGAAGGCGAAGGTTACGTCACGGAAGAAACGCTGCTGGCGAGCCAGATTCTGGCGTTCTGTGAAGGCATGCTGTCACGTTTTGTTCGCAGCGAATTCAAATACCGACCGACGGACGATTTCGACGCCCGCTGGCCGCTGGTTGCCGCACAGTTGCAGTAACTCTTTATTGCCCGGTAAGCGAAACGCTACCGGGCATTTCAGGCGAAATTACACCCCGAATTCTTCCCGGTACGCGCGAACGGAAGCCAGATGCTCAGCCATCTCTGGTTTCTCACTCAGGTACTCAATCAAGTCTTTCAGCGTAATAATAGAGATCACCTGACAGCGATAGTCGCGTTCCACTTCCTGAATGGCTGAAATCTCGCCACGTCCACGCTCCTGACGATCCAATGAAATCAGCACGCCCGCAAGCGTTGCGCCATTCGCCTGAATAATCTCCATCGATTCACGGATCGCGGTGCCGGCAGTAATCACATCGTCTACCAGCATCACGCGCCCCTGTAGCGCACTACCGACCAGATTGCCGCCTTCCCCATGGTCTTTGGCTTCTTTACGGTTAAAGCAGTATGGCAGGTCTTTGTCGTGATGCTCCGCCAGCGCAACTGCAGTTGTGGTGGCAATCGGGATCCCTTTGTATGCAGGGCCAAACAGCAAATCGAATTCAATGCCGGAATCCACCAGCGCTTCCGCATAGAAACGACCTAACAGAGCCAGGTCGCGCCCGGTATTAAACAGTCCGGCATTGAAGAAATAGGGGCTCTTGCGCCCGGATTTCAGCGTAAATTCGCCAAACTTTAGTACCTGCTTGTTAAGCGCAAACTCAATAAACTGGCGCTGATACGGTTTCATGGATTCGCTCCTCATCTCACTTTATTTCAGACAAAAAAAAGGCGACTTCTCAGTCGCCTTAAAAATCAATTTTCTAACGCCGCCTTCTGCGTCGCTACAATAGATTCGATTCCCCCTCGGGCTAGCGCCAACAAGGTGAGAAGTTCTTCGTGGCTGAACGGCTCGCCTTCTGCCGTCCCCTGAACTTCAATCATGCGGCCATCTTCAGTCATCACCACATTCATATCGGTTTCTGCAGCAGAGTCTTCAACATACTCTAAATCGCACAGCGCTTCGCCATTCACGATACCCACGGATACCGCAGCTACCATTCCTTTCATCGGGTTGGTTTTCAACTTACCGTTCTCGACCAGCTTTTTCAGCGCATCGGCCAGAGCAACACAAGCACCGGTGATAGAAGCCGTACGAGTACCACCGTCGGCCTGAATAACATCGCAGTCCAGCGTGATAGTAAATTCGCCCAGCGTCTTGAGATCAACCGCGGCACGCAATGCGCGCGCGATCAGACGCTGAATTTCCATGGTACGGCCGCCCTGCTTGCCCTTCGCCGCTTCACGCGCATTACGCGTATGCGTAGCGCGTGGCAGCATACCGTATTCGGCAGTAATCCAACCCTGCCCTTGCCCTTTCAGAAAACGGGGTACGCCTTCTTCAATAGAGGCAGTACACAGCACTTTGGTATCTCCAAATTCGACCAGCACCGAGCCTTCAGCATGTTTTGTATAATTACGGGTCAGGGTTACGGGACGCACCTGATTAGCGCTACGGCCTGCTGGACGCATATTGAGATCTCCGGCTTGAAACGAATGTGGCTGCGCATTATACGGACTTCCGTCGGTTATTCCTATCCTGACAGGGCATGCATAGCTATAATCCCCCCATCTCTCCTTTAAAAACAGGAACGTCTATGATCCGCAGTATGACCGCCTACGCCCGGCGTGAAATCAAGGGTGAATGGGGTAGCGCCACCTGGGAAATGCGCTCGGTAAACCAGCGTTATCTGGAAACGTATTTTCGTCTGCCGGAACAGTTTCGTAGCCTCGAGCCTGTTGTTCGTGAACGTATTCGCACGCGCCTGACGCGCGGTAAAGTCGAATGTACGTTGCGTTTTGAACCCGATGCCAGCGCACAAGGTGAACTCATTCTGAATGAGAAGCTCGCAAAGCAACTCGTCACCGCCGCTAACTGGGTCAAAATGCAGAGTGATGAAGGGGAAATCAATCCGGTTGATATTCTGCGCTGGCCGGGAGTCATGGCCGCTCAGGAGCAGGATCTGGACGCCATTGCGGCAGAAATCCTGAGCGCCCTTGACGGTACGCTGGACGACTTCATCATCGCCCGCGAAACCGAAGGCCAGGCGCTGAAGGCCCTGATTGAGCAACGTCTTGAAGGCGTCAGCGCCGAAGTCGTCAAAGTACGCTCGCACATGCCGGAGATCTTACAGTGGCAGCGCGAACGTCTGGTGGCCAAGCTGGAAGACGCTCAGGTTCAGCTGGAAAATAACCGCCTGGAACAAGAACTGGTGCTGATGGCGCAACGCATCGACGTGGCAGAAGAGCTGGATCGTCTGGAAGCGCACGTGAAAGAAACCTACAACATCCTGAAGAAAAAAGAGGCGGTTGGCCGCCGTCTGGACTTCATGATGCAGGAATTCAACCGTGAGTCGAACACGCTGGCGTCTAAGTCGATCAATGCAGAAGTCACTAATTCCGCCATTGAACTGAAAGTATTGATCGAACAAATGCGCGAACAGATTCAGAACATCGAGTAAGCCATTGTTCACCACGTAGCCCGTGAAAATGAAGCGGTGCTACGTGTATTTCCATTGTTTCAAGTCACCTGCCTCTTTTTCTATTAGTTATTTTCATCATTCTTTTTCATCATCATAACCTGAAAAGGCGTGAGATATGATGAACAACATAATTTTGCATAAGATAAAGTTATTAAAACCATCTCGCCTTAGAAAATCTCAATCGTGATACTGCGCACAAATCGCTAACCTTTATCCCCAGTAAATCAGGGGGAAGGCATGCTGTTACACGTTTTGTACTTAATTGGCATTACCGCAGAAGCCATGACGGGCGCACTTGCTGCAGGTCGTCGTCGCATGGATACCTTCGGCGTCATCATCATTGCAACCGCGACTGCCATTGGCGGCGGCTCCGTTCGCGACATTCTGCTTGGGCATTATCCGCTCGGCTGGGTGAAGCATCCTGAGTATGTCATTATCGTGGCGACGGCCGCGGTGCTGACGACCATTGTCGCCCCCGTCATGCCTTACCTGCGCAAATTATTCCTTGTGCTCGATGCGCTGGGTTTGGTGGTCTTTTCCATCATCGGTGCTCAGGTTGCGCTGGATATGGGTCATGGCCCGATCATTGCCGTGGTTGCCGCAGTGACCACTGGCGTATTTGGCGGCGTATTGCGTGACATGTTCTGTAAACGCATTCCCCTCGTCTTCCAGAAAGAGCTGTACGCCGGCGTGTCATTTGCTTCTGCCGTGCTTTATATAGCGCTTCAGCACTACGTCTCCAGCCATGATGTGGTCGTTATCTCCACGTTGATATTTGGCTTCACCGCGAGATTGCTGGCGCTGCGTCTCAAGCTGGGTTTGCCCGTGTTTTATTATCATCACGAAGGCCACTAAGGCATAAACCCCGCAATACGCTGAGCAGCTAACCACTGGCTCAGCGTTTTTATCTCCGGATTCTCTCTCCACTGTATGACCTGTCTGGCACGACGCTCGCCCGTTGACGGCAGCATTCGCCAGTATTGCTCTGTCTGCGCCACTAATGACTCCCACGAACGAATACCGCTGACCTTAAGCGCCGCCTGCGTTAGCGGTATATCCATCGCCATAACCCAGCGGATAAAGGGCTGGCGGCGCGCCATATTGAACTGATGCCACAATTGCGCACCTTTCCCTTTGCCTACTCCAGGCGTGTTCTGTAATTGCTCCTGAGTTAACGCAAGCCAGGAAAATATATGCTCAAAGCGATGTGCCTGATGCAGCGCACGCCATCCTGCCTCTCCCACGCCATCCAGATCCAATACCGATTTCGATCCCAGCCAAACCAGTCTCGCAATGAATTGTTCCCGACACTCAGATGAGGCATAAAAACAGGTCAGTGGCCCCAAATGCCCTCCGGGAGGTGTTGGCTTAGTCCGTTGCGTACTCCGCCAGACAACATCGTCGATACGCGGAATACCTTGCCCGGCAAGGCTGACCAGAATGCGATCGCCAGGCGCGATGTCCCACTCTTCCCACCGTCGGACGGAACCAAGATTGACACGCTGAACCTTTTTATCGTCCAGCATGACAGGAACAAGCGATGCCACCACTGCGGTTTTCCCGCTCTTTCCCGTGGTGAAGAGAATTTCCGCCACCTCTGCGACCTGTGACACCGGGGTGTATTTCCAGGCAACCAGCCAGTCCCCTTCACCAGGAAGCCAGCTTCGGGCTTCCGGCTCTTTAGCCATCCGCACCACGATGCCGTCGGTTGCAAACGGTAGACTCGTTGTCCACCATCTCTCTCGCGCTTTCTCAACATCATCGACGTTGATCACCGGTTGGGTATAGCGCTGTGTTAAACCAAACCCCGCATCGGTCAGTTTCTGCAATCGTTCAGGCATCGACTGCGGACCATCAGGCCACGCCCAGATAAAAATGCCTAATGCACTTAACGAGGAAGAAGGCTCTGCACGCATCATCATCCCTGCGACTTTTGCCCGGGCATTCATTCCCCCCATTTGCCGCTGGATATGGTTTTCCTGAAGCAGGAAGATTTCGCCCTGCAGGATGCTATTGGCAAGCGTTCCTTTTGTGGTGCGCGGCACAGATGGAATATGGCGAACCTGTTGCGTCCAGTCCTCACCTTCCAGCCCGTTCCCCCGGCTAATCGCCTTGATGAGATTACCGTCCCGGTACACTAACGTCACTGCCACGCCATCTACCTTCGGCTGAACCCACAGATCGCTTCGACGATGCATCCATTGCTGCATCGCCTGTTTATCCGCAAGCTTGCGCACGCCAGTATGGGCAACAGGATGCAACATTGCGCCATTTTTTGGCGGCGCAGCCGGATCTGTAGTGGCCTCCTCGCCAAAACAGCGCCGCCATTGTGTGAGTTGCGCACTGAGCTGGTCGTAAACAGTATCATCAACTGCGCTAATGCCCTGCTTCCAGTAAATATCATTCCACTGCGCGATTTGCCGCGTTAAGCGGGCTATTTCCTCTTCAGCCCTGGCTGCCGGCCAGGCGGGGCAAATCGCGCCAGCTGATGAATGGCACAGCAATACACTGATTGCGATGTACTTCCATAATGTCATTTGCACCTCCGCTGTACGTTGTCCGGCAGGTATAGCGCAGAATGATTTCGGTACCGAGCGGCAAACGCACAGCCTGCGAGCAGGCTTCCTGTCATTTTTACTCATTGCAGTAATTTCACGGTAAATCAGGAAAAAGGTACGCAAAACGCAATAATCAGGGGCAAAAAGTGTGACAAGGGCTACGTCATATAGCGGCGACGTGTATAATAAGCTCGTATGTAGGCTCTCTTTCGACAATCACATACATAAGATACTCATGGCTCAAGGCACGCTTTATATTGTTTCTGCCCCCAGTGGCGCGGGTAAATCCAGCCTGATTCAGGCTTTATTGAAAACCCAACCGTTGTATGACACCCAGGTTTCTGTTTCACACACCACACGCGCTCCGCGTCCGGGTGAAGTGCATGGCGAACATTATTTCTTTGTGAATCATGATGAATTCAAAACCATGATTGGCAGAGAGGCGTTTCTCGAACATGCTGAAGTGTTCGGTAATTATTACGGCACGTCTCGCGAGGCCATTGAGCAAGTGCTGGCTTCCGGTGTGGATGTTTTTCTTGATATTGACTGGCAGGGTGCCCAGCAAATTCGTGAAAAGATGCCACAGGCACGCAGTATCTTTATTTTACCGCCGTCCAAAATTGAGCTGGACCGCCGTCTTCGCGGTCGCGGTCAGGATAGCGAGGAAGTCATTGCAAAACGTATGGCGCAAGCTGTTGCAGAAATGAGCCATTACGCCGAATATGATTACCTCATTGTGAATGATGATTTTGATACCGCCCTCGGCGATCTGAAAACCATCATTCGCGCCGAACGTCTGCGCATGAGCCGCCAAAAGCAGCGTCATGACGCTTTAATCAGCAAACTGTTGGCAGACTGAACCCACATTCAGTATCATGCCCAGTCATTTCTTCACCTGTGGAGCATTTTAAGTATGGCACGCGTAACTGTTCAGGACGCTGTAGAGAAAATTGGTAACCGTTTTGACCTGGTACTGGTCGCCGCGCGTCGCGCTCGTCAGATGCAGGTAGGCGGAAAGGATCCGCTCGTACCGGAAGAAAACGATAAAACTACCGTAATCGCGCTTCGCGAAATCGAAGAAGGTCTGATCAACAACCAGATCCTCGACGTACGTGAACGCCAGGAACAGCAAGAGCAGGAAGCCGCTGAATTACAAGCCGTTACCGCTATTGCTGAAGGTCGTCGTTAATTACTCAGCGGGTCGCCCTTGTATCTGTTTGAAAGCCTGAATCAACTGATTCAACACTACCTGCCGGAAGACCAAATTAAGCGTCTGCGGCAGGCGTATCTCGTTGCACGTGACGCTCACGAGGGCCAGACACGTTCAAGCGGTGAACCCTATATCACCCATCCAGTAGCCGTTGCCTGCATTCTGGCCGAGATGAAACTCGACTATGAAACGCTAATGGCGGCGCTGCTGCATGATGTGATTGAAGACACTCCCGCCACCTACCAGGACATGGAACAGCTTTTTGGTAAAAGCGTTGCTGAACTGGTAGAAGGGGTGTCGAAACTTGATAAACTCAAGTTCCGCGATAAGAAAGAGGCGCAGGCCGAAAACTTTCGCAAGATGATTATGGCGATGGTGCAGGATATCCGCGTCATTCTCATCAAACTCGCTGACCGAACCCATAACATGCGCACGCTGGGCTCATTACGCCCGGACAAACGTCGCCGCATCGCCCGTGAAACCCTCGAAATTTACAGTCCGCTGGCGCACCGTTTAGGTATTCATCACATTAAAACCGAGCTCGAAGAGTTGGGTTTTGAAGCGTTATACCCGAACCGTTATCGCGTTATTAAAGAAGTGGTGAAAGCTGCGCGCGGCAACCGTAAAGAGATGATTCAAAAAATCCTCTCAGAGATTGAAGGGCGTTTGCAGGAAGCGGGAATTCCGTGTCGCGTTAGCGGTCGCGAAAAACATCTGTACTCGATCTACTGCAAAATGGTGCTTAAAGAGCAGCGTTTTCACTCGATCATGGACATCTACGCGTTCCGCGTCATCGTTCATGATTCCGACACCTGCTATCGCGTGCTTGGCCAGATGCACAGCCTCTATAAGCCGCGTCCAGGGCGCGTAAAAGACTATATCGCCATTCCAAAAGCGAACGGCTATCAGTCTTTGCACACCTCGATGATCGGCCCACATGGTGTTCCGGTTGAGGTACAAATCCGTACCGAAGACATGGACCAGATGGCGGAAATGGGGGTTGCGGCGCACTGGGCTTATAAAGAGCACGGCGAAACCAGCACCACCGCACAAATCCGCGCTCAGCGCTGGATGCAGAGCCTGCTGGAGCTACAACAGAGTGCCGGTAGCTCGTTTGAATTTATCGAGAGCGTTAAATCCGATCTCTTCCCGGATGAGATTTACGTTTTCACACCGGAAGGGCGAATTGTCGAACTGCCTGCCGGTGCCACACCTGTCGACTTCGCGTACGCGGTACACACCGATATCGGTCATGCCTGCGTCGGCGCGCGCGTCGACCGCCAGCCCTATCCGCTGTCGCAACCGCTTTCCAGCGGCCAGACGGTTGAGATCATTACCGCACCGGGCGCACGTCCGAATGCCGCCTGGCTCAACTTTGTCGTCAGCTCGAAAGCGCGTGCCAAAATTCGCCAGTTACTGAAGAATCTCAAGCGCGACGATTCCGTCAGCCTCGGTCGTCGCTTGCTGAATCATGCCTTAGGCGGCAGCCGTAAACTGGCTGAAATTCCGCAGGAAAGCATCCAGCGCGAAATTGAGCGCATGAAGCTCGCGACGCTGGAAGATCTGCTGGCGGAAATCGGTCTGGGTAACGCCATGAGCGTCGTAGTGGCGAAGAATCTTCAGCAAGGTGATGCTTCGGCAACCACACAAGCGCAGTCCAGCCACGGACATCTGCCGATTAAAGGTGCAGATGGCGTGCTGATCACCTTCGCCAAATGCTGCCGACCGATTCCCGGCGACCCGATTATCGCTCACGTCAGCCCCGGAAAAGGTCTGGTTATTCACCATGAGTCCTGCCGTAACATCCGTGGTTACCAGAAAGAGCCAGAGAAGTTTATGGCCGTCGAATGGGATAAAGAGACGGAGCAGGAGTTCATCGCTGAAATCAAGGTGGACATGTTTAACCATCAGGGTGCGCTGGCGAATCTGACTGCGGCAATTAACACCACCACCTCCAATATTCAAAGTTTGAATACTGAAGAGAAAGATGGTCGCGTCTATAGCGCCTTTATTCGTCTCACCGCACGCGATCGTGTGCATCTGGCGAATATCATGCGCAAAATCCGCGTGATGCCGGACGTGATAAAAGTCACCCGTAACCGAAACTAGCCTTATGAATGCACAGCGTTATGCGCGTATCTGCGAGATGCTCGCCAGGCGTCAGCCTGATCTGACCGTCTGCATGGAGCAGGTCCATAAACCTCATAACGTTTCTGCGATTATCCGTACCGCAGATGCCGTTGGCGTACATGAAGTTCACGCCGTCTGGCCAGGTAGCCGTATGCGCACCATGGCCTCTTCGGCGGCGGGAAGCAACAGCTGGGTGCAGGTGAAGACTCACCGCACCATTAGCGACGCCGTCTCCCACCTGAAAAGCCAGGACATGCAGATTCTGGCCACTCACCTTTCGGACAAAGCCGTCGATTTCCGCGAAATTGATTACACTCGCCCGACCTGTATTCTGATGGGGCAAGAGAAAACCGGCATCACGCAAGAAGCATTAGACCTTGCGGATCAGGACATCATCATCCCGATGATTGGCATGGTGCAGTCACTCAACGTCTCTGTCGCTTCGGCACTGATTCTCTACGAAGCACAGCGCCAGCGGCAAAACGCGGGCATGTACCGACGTGAGAACAGTATGCTGCCGGAAGACGAGCAGCAGCGTCTGCTGTTTGAAGGCGGTTATCCGGTACTGGCGAACGTGGCTAAACGCAAAGGCCTGCCTTACCCTCATGTGAATGCGCAAGGCGAAATTGAAGCCGATGCTGCGTGGTGGGCAACCATGCAGGCTTCCAATATTACGCAAAATCATCCACGTTGCATTGAGGCGGCGGGAAGGATAAAGCGTAAATGAAAGGGCGCCTGTTAGATGCTGTTCCGCTCAGTTCACTAACGGGCGTTGGCGCAGCACAAAGCAGTAAACTGGCGAAAATTGGCCTGCATACCGTACAGGATCTCCTCCTGCACCTTCCACTGCGTTATGAAGATCGTACCCATCTCTATCCGATAGGCGAACTGCTGCCGGGCGTTTACGCCACCGTAGAAGGGGAAGTGCTGAACTGCAACATCACGTTTGGCGGTCGACGGATGATGACCTGTCAGATCAGCGACGGCTCTGGCATCCTCACTATGCGTTTTTTCAATTTCAGTGCGGCAATGAAAAACAGCCTGGCGACAGGTCGCCGCGTACTGGCCTACGGAGAAGCAAAGCGCGGAAAATACGGGGCAGAAATGTTCCACCCGGAATACCGCGTTCAGGGCGATCTCAGCACGCCGGAGTTGCAGGAGACGCTCACCCCCGTTTACCCGACCACCGAAGGGATAAAACAGGCAACGCTGCGCAAACTCACCGATCAGGCACTGGATTTACTGGATACCTGCGCCATTGCCGAGCTGTTACCGCCAGAGCTTCTACAGGGCATGATGAGTCTGCCGGAGGCATTACGCACCCTGCACCGCCCGCCGCCGTCGCTCCAGCTCAGCGACCTGGAAACCGGGCAACACCCGGCGCAGCGGCGGCTGATCCTGGAAGAATTACTGGCGCATAACCTGAGTATGCTGGCGTTGCGCGCCGGAGCGCAGCGATATCACGCGCTGTCGCTCAGTGCGCAAGGCGAACTCAAAAATCGTTTTCTTGATTCACTGCCCTTTAAACCGACCGGGGCGCAAACGCGTGTGGTGGCGGAAATCGAACGCGACATGGCGCTGGATGTGCCAATGATGCGTCTGGTGCAGGGTGATGTCGGCTCCGGCAAAACGCTGGTTGCGGCACTCGCCGCGCTGCGGGCGATTGCCCACGGCAAACAGGTGGCGATGATGGCGCCGACCGAACTGCTCGCTGAACAACACGCCAATAACTTCCGCCACTGGTTTGCCCCGCTCGGCATTGAAGTGGGCTGGCTGGCCGGTAAACAAAAAGGCAAAGCGCGTCTTGCGCAACAGGACGCCATCGCCAGCGGTCAGGTACAAATGGTGGTCGGCACTCATGCGATTTTCCAGGAACAGGTGCAGTTTAACGGCCTTGCGTTAGTGATCATCGACGAACAGCACCGTTTCGGCGTGCATCAGCGTCTGGCGCTGTGGGAGAAAGGTCAGCAGCAGGGCTTCCACCCGCATCAGTTGATCATGACCGCGACACCGATTCCACGCACCCTGGCGATGACTGCGTATGCCGATCTCGACACTTCGGTGATCGACGAACTGCCGCCGGGCCGTACGCCGGTCACCACGGTCGCCATTCCGGATACCCGCCGCAGCGATATTATTGACCGGGTGCGTAACGCCTGTACCCACGAAGGACGCCAGGCTTACTGGGTCTGTACGCTGATTGAAGAGTCGGATCTGTTAGAAGCGCAGGCGGCGGAAGCCACAAGTGAAGAACTGAAACTTGCCCTGCCTGAGCTGAACATTGGTCTGGTGCACGGGAGAATGAAACCCGCCGAGAAGCAGGCGATCATGGCTGCCTTTAAGCAGGGCGATCTTCATCTTCTGGTTGCGACCACCGTCATTGAAGTGGGGGTGGATGTTCCCAACGCCAGCCTGATGATTATTGAAAACCCGGAGCGTCTGGGTCTTGCGCAATTGCACCAGCTGCGCGGACGCGTCGGTCGCGGCGCAGTGGCCTCGCACTGCGTCCTGCTCTACAAATCTCCCCTGTCAAAAACGGCGCAGACACGCCTGCAGGTTCTGCGCGACAGCAACGACGGTTTTGTGATTGCGCAAAAAGACCTGGAGATCCGCGGACCTGGCGAATTGTTGGGTACCCGTCAGACGGGCAGCGCTGAATTTAAAGTGGCGGATTTACTGCGCGATCAGGCCATTATTCCGGAAGTTCAGCGCATTGCGCGCCATATTCACGAACGTTATCCACAACAGGCTACGGCGTTGATCGAGCGCTGGATGCCGGAAACCGAACGTTACTCCAACGCCTGAAGCTAAAACAATGCGGCGGTTTTCACACCGCCGCATTGTCCTTATTGCGCAAAAATCGGCAACAACAGATACAGCTTAATCACCAGCGCATTGACGATGTCGATGAAGAACGCCCCCACCATCGGCACCACCAGAAACGCCATATGCGACGGACCAAAACGCTCGGTAATCGCCTGCATATTGGCGATCGCCGTCGGCGTCGCGCCAAGACCAAAACCGCAGTGCCCGGCAGCCAGTACAGCGGCATCGTAGTTTTTACCCATCATGCGCCAGGTCACAAACACGGCGTACAGCGCCATGAAGATCGTCTGCACCACAAGAATCGCCAGCATCGGCAACGCCAGCGAAGCCAGTTCCCACAGCTTCAGGCTCATCAATGCCATCGCCAGGAACAGTGAGAGACTCACGTTGCCCAGCACCGAAACCGCCCGCTCAAACACGCGATAAAAGCCCGCGAGCGCCAGACCGTTACTGAGGATCACGCCGACGAACAGTACACAGACGAATGTCGGCAGTTCCAGCACGGTTCCCACCAACATCTGGGCAACCACTTTGCCGACGGTCAGACAGATGGCGATAAGCGCAATGGTTTCGATCAGTACCAGTGAGGTGATCATGCGCCCGACATCCGGTTTCTCAAACGCTGTCGGCACTTCCTGATCGTCTGGCATACCGTCTGGCGTGGTGGAGTGCTTCACCAGGTAACGCGCCACCGGACCGCCAATCAGCCCACCCAGCACCAGACCAAAGGTTGCGCATGCCATTGCCACTTCCGTCGCATTGGTGAAGCCATAGCGTTCGATGAACAGCTTACTCCACGCCGCACCGGTGCCGTGTCCACCCGAAAGGGTAATTGAACCCGCAATCAACCCCATCAACGGATCCAGCCCCAACAGGCTGGCCATACCGATGCCGATGGCGTTTTGCATTACCAGTAAACCTACCACCACGATCAGGAAGATGCCGACGACACGGCCACCCGCACGCAGGCTGGCAATGTTAGCGTTCAGACCAATGGTGGCAAAGAACGCCAGCATCAGCGGGTCTTTCAGACTCATATCAAAATCAATTTCCCAGCCCATGCTCTTTTTCAGCACCAGCAGAGCGATTGCCACCAGTAATCCACCAGCAACCGGTTCAGGAATGGTGTATTTCTTCAGAAAGGAGACAGACTGGACCAGCTTGCGTCCCAGCAGCAACGTCAGCGTTGCGGCAACAAGTGTCGATAAAGTATCGAGATGAAACATATTAAGCTCCTTTAAGTACGCATCGCTCCTCGCGAACGATGTATTCCTCGGTCATTTCTCAGCTCTTAACGAGTAATCGGCATGGATTTTAATCAGAAAAGGTACAAAAGTTATATAAAAAGGTGATTTTATCTGTTTTAAATATTAAGAATAACGATTAGCAAACGTTTGCTTTTGTCACCAGGTCGGATAAAATGCCCGCTTTTACACCACGGGATTGCCTCTGATGTCTGTTAACACTGTCGAGTCAGAAAATGCGCAACCGATTGCGCAGACTCAAAACAGCGAACTGATTTACCGTCTTGAAGATTGTCCGCCGCTTCCTCAAACTCTTTTTGCCGCCTCTCAGCACCTGCTGGCAATGTTCGTCGCAGTCATCACGCCCGCGCTGTTAATCTGCCAGGCGCTCGGTTTGCCGGCCCAGGATACTCAACACATTATCAGCATGTCGCTGTTCGCCTCCGGTGTGGCCTCTATTATTCAAATTAAAGCATGGGGTCCGGTAGGCTCGGGGTTGCTCTCGATTCAGGGAACAAGTTTCAACTTTGTCGCCCCGCTGATTATGGGCGGCACGGCGCTGAAAACCGGGGGGGCGGATGTTCCCACGATGATGGCGGCGCTGTTCGGTACACTGATGCTGGCAAGCTGCACCGAAATGATTCTCTCCCGCGTACTGCATCTCGCGCGCCGTATCATTACCCCGCTGGTTTCCGGCGTGGTGGTCATGATCATCGGCCTGTCGCTGATTCAGGTCGGCCTGACGTCCATCGGCGGTGGTTATGCCGCGATGAACGACAACACCTTCGGCTCACCGAAAAACCTGCTGCTGGCGGGCGTCGTACTGGCATTGATCATTCTGCTTAACCGTCAGCGTAACCCCTACCTGCGGGTTGCTTCGCTGGTGATAGCCATGGCCGCAGGCTACGCGATGGCATGGTTTATGGGTATGTTGCCGGAAAATACCGCCCCGACCACGCAGGATGTCATCATGGTGCCAACGCCGCTGTATTACGGACTGGGCATTGACTGGAATCTTCTGCTGCCGCTGATGCTGGTCTTTATGATCACTTCACTGGAAACCATTGGCGATATTACCGCCACCTCCGATGTTTCTGAGCAACCCGTTTCCGGGCCTCTGTATATGAAACGTCTAAAAGGCGGGGTGCTGGCTAACGGCCTGAACTCGTTTGTCTCTGCGGTGTTTAACACCTTCCCGAACTCCTGCTTCGGTCAAAACAACGGCGTGATCCAGTTGACGGGCGTTGCCAGCCGCTATGTTGGGTTTGTGGTTGCGTTGATGCTGATTGTCCTGGGCCTTTTCCCGGCAGTGAGCGGATTTGTACAACACATTCCAGAACCCGTGCTCGGCGGTGCGACTCTCGTGATGTTCGGCACCATCGCCGCCTCCGGGGTGCGTATCGTGTCGCGCGAACCGTTGAACCGTCGCGCTATCCTGATTATCGCCCTGTCGCTGGCGGTAGGTCTGGGCGTTTCCCA
Source organism: Citrobacter sp. R56 (assembly GCF_016811995.1). Taxonomy (GTDB): domain Bacteria; phylum Pseudomonadota; class Gammaproteobacteria; order Enterobacterales; family Enterobacteriaceae; genus Citrobacter_D; species Citrobacter_D enshiensis. Next base: position 63,440 of record NZ_CP069159.1, on the reverse strand, counting down.
ACAGCCGCTGATCCTGCAATTTGCACCGGACTGGGTGAAAAACCTGCTCTCCTCCGGGATTGCTGCGGGTGGTATCACCGCAATCGTTCTGAACCTGATTTTCCCGCCAGAAAAGCCGTAAGCGGAATGTGGCGGCGATCGACAATCGCCGCCACAGAAACGCTCTTTCACTATTCCCGCCTTGAGGATTACGCCTAAATCGTGCATAACTCAGTTATGTGCACTTCGCGGGATGGAAGACCATGAAATTTATTGGAAAGCTGCTTATCTACGTGCTGATCGCCTTTTTGGTGGCGATTATCGTGCTCTATTTTCTGCTGCAAACCCGCTGGGGAGCAGAACGCGTCAGCAACTGGATCTCTGAAAATAGCGGCTACCACGTGGCCTTTGATGCGATGGATCACCGTTTTTCCTCCCCTTCCCACATCCTGCTGGAGAACGTCACCTTTGGCCGGGATGGTCAGCCTGCCACGTTAGTCGCAAAAACCGTGGATATCGGACTCAGTAGTCGACAACTGACCGATCCCCAGCATGTTGACACCATCCTGCTTAAAGACGGGACGCTGAATATCTCCTCGCAAACGGCGCCGCTTCCCTTCCGGGCCGTTCGCTTAGAGCTGCACGATATGGCGTTCAACAGTCCCGGCAGCGAGTGGAACCTGAGCGCGCAACGGGTGGACGGTGGCGTGATCCCCTGGAATCCTGAAGCGGGTCGGGTACTCGGCAGCAAAGCACAGATCCAGCTCAGTGCAGGTTCGCTGACGCTGAACGACATCCCCGCCACTAACGTGCTGATTGAAGGCAGCATCGACAAAGAACAGGTGACACTGAGCAACATTGGCGCAGACGTCGCACGCGGCGCATTAACCGGCGTGGCGCGACGAAATGCGGACGGCAGTTGGATTGTTGATAGCCTTCGTCTGAACGACATCCGCTTACAAAGCGACAAAGTGCTGGTGGAATTCTTTTCGCCGCTCACAAGTATTCCTTCCCTGCAGATTGGCCGCCTTGAGGTGACCGACGCACGCCTGCAAGGTCCGGACTGGGCAGTGACCGATCTTGACCTCAGCTTGCGCAGCCTGACCTTCAGCAAAGATGACTGGCAGACGCAGGAGGGCAAATTGTCGATGAATGCCAGCGAGTTCATCTATGGTTCGCTGCATCTCTTCGATCCCATCTTAAATGCGGAGTTTTCTCCGCACGGCATCGCGCTACGTCAGTTCACCACCCGCTGGGAAGGCGGCATGATCCGCACATCCGGTCATTGGCTACGCTCCGGTAAAGCACTCGTTCTCGACGATACTGCCATTGCCGGGCTGGAATACACCCTGCCGACAAACTGGAAACAGTTGTGGATGAAACCATTGCCAGGCTGGCTCAACAGCCTGACGCTGAAGAAATTCAACGCCAGCCGCAATCTGGTGATTGATGTTGATCCCACGTTCCCATGGCAGCTCACCGCGCTGGACAGCTACGGCGCAAACCTGGGGCTGGTACAGGACCATCAGTGGGGCGTGTGGAGCGGAAACGCCACATTTAACGCTGCGGTGGGTACGTTCAATCGCGTGGATGTGCGTCGCCCCTCTCTGGCGCTGACGGCAAACAGCAGTACGATTAACATCAGTGAACTGAGTGGCTACACCGAGAGAGGATTGCTGGAAGCTACCGCCAGCGTTTCACAGGTGTCGCAGCGTCAGACCCAGATAAGCCTGAACGGACGAGGTGTTCCGGTGAACATCCTGCAGCCGTGGGGTTGGCCAGCACTGCCGATTTCTGGCGACGGGAATATCCAGCTTACCGCCAGCGGCACTGTTCAGGCCGATACGCCGCTGAAACCCACGGTGAACGGTCAGTTACACGCTCTGAATGCCGAGAAACAGCAGGTCGAGCAGACGATGACGGGGGGCGTAGTGTCGACGGTTTCGGCTGTAGTTCCCGCAGTGGCTCCTACTTCACCCCAGCCCTGAAACACAGGCCTGGTAAGCGCAGCGCCACCCGGCAATTTTAGGCTCAGGGGCCAACAAAAACGCCGGGTGGCGCTTCGCCTTACCCGGCCTACAAATCAAACTCCGGCACCATACACATCCCCTCGCCCCCTTTGGGGAGAGGGGAACAGCATCACAGATGAATCACCAGCTCGTTTCCTGCCGCTTTCACCACCACACCCCACTCGCTGCTGGCGTAAGAGCCGCCTTTCACATCGCCGATTTGCGGGATGTTACGCAGGCACAGCGTCCAGTCGCGCGCGTCGCCTTCGCCCGTTACCGTGAGCATATTGTGAGTACGCTTCACTTTTAGCGTGAAGATAACCGAGCCGTCTGCGGCAGGGACTTCGCAGAACGCTTCACGCCCCTCTTCCAGGTGGAACAGCTGGAAAGCGGTGCCTTCATGCCAGGCGTAATCCGGTCTCTGACGATTGCTGCCCAGCGCCAGCAGGGTGTTATCCCGCACGTACACGGGCAAACTCAGGACGTCATGCTGCTGTTTGTGCCAGCGGCTACCCGCGACCTCGTCATTGCGCCACAGGTGCGTCCAGCGCCCTTCCGGCAGATAAAACTGCACATCACCCGCCTCCGAGAACACCGGTGCCACCATCACGGAATCCCCCAGCATGTACTGGCGGTCGAGGTAATCACAGGCCGGATCGTCCGGGAATTCAAGCATCATGGCACGCAGCATCGGCGTACCGCACTCGCGAGCCAGCGCCGCCTGCCGGTACAGATACGGCATCATCCGGCATTTCTGTTCAGTGAAATAGCGCACCACATCGCAGGATTCGTCGTCGTACGCCCACGGCACCCGGTAGGATTTGCTGCCGTGCAGGCGACTGTGGCTGGAGAGCAAGCCAAACGCGCACCACCGTTTGTAGACATGCGCTGGTGCGGTATTTTCGAACCCGCCAATATCATGGCTCCAGAAACCAAAGCCAGAGAGGCCGATAGATAACCCGCCGCGCAGGCTCTCCGCCATCGATTCATAGTTGGCGTAGCAGTCGCCGCCCCAGTGTACCGGGAACTGTTGCGCCCCCACCGACGCAGAGCGGGCAAACAGTACCGCCTCTTCTTCACCGACGGTCTCTTTGAGCACGTTCCACACCAGTTCGTTGTAGATGTACGCATAATGGTTGTGCATTTTCTGCGGATCGGCACCGTCGAACCACTGCACATCGGTCGGAATACGTTCGCCGAAGTCGGTTTTAAAGCAGTCGACGCCAATATCCACCAGGCCTTTCAGCTTGTCGGCATACCATTTACAGGCATCCGGATTGGTGAAGTCATAAATCGCCAGCCCCGGCTGCCATTTATCCCACTGCCACAGAGAACCGTCCGGCCGTTTGAGCAGATAGCCTTTCTCTTTCAGTTCCTTAAACACCGGTGATTTCTGACCGATATAGGGGTTTATCCACACACAGACCTTCAGCCCTTTGGCTTTGAGTCGGTGGATCATCCCTTCCGGGTCCGGGAAGGTCACCGGGTCCCACTCAAAATCGCACCACTGGAAGGCTTTCATCCAGAAGCAGTCAAAGTGGAAAACGTGCAGCGGCAAATTGCGCTCCGCCATACCGTCGATAAAGCGGTTTACCGTCGCTTCATCGTAGTTGGTGGTAAACGAGGTGGTGAGCCACAGGCCGAATGACCACGCGGGCGGCAGCGCCGGACGGCCGGTGAACTGCGTGTAGCGGTTCAGCACCTCTTTTGGCGTCGGGCCGTCGATCACGAAATATTCCAGATATTCGCCTTCGACGCTGAACTGCACTTTGGAGACTTTCTCGGAGCCGACTTCAAAGGAGACGTTTTCCGGATGGTTCACCAGCACGCCGTAGCCGCGGTTGGTCAGGTAGAACGGGATGTTTTTGTACGATTGCTCCGTACTGGTGCCGCCGTCGCGGTTCCAGGTTTCGACCGTCTGACCGTTGCGCACCAGCGCGGTAAAACGCTCGCCCAGGCCGTACACCGTTTCGCCGACGCCCAAGTCCAGACGCTCAAACATGTAGTTGCTGCCGGCATTCCCGTCCTGCACGTAGCCGTTGTTTTTCAGTTGGCTGCCGGTGATGCGCTGCCCATCGCGCAGGAAATCCAGCGCCCAGAACTCCCCTTTGGTGACGCGCACGCTGAGGTTGCCGCTTTTCAGCCCGGCAAATTCCGCGTTGTTTTCAATCTCAACCTTCACGTCTTTCAGCACGTTCAGCGGATAGTGCGGGCCGTTGTCCAGCGCGCCCTGGAAGTGTTCGATGCGCACACCGACAATCCCTTCCTGCGGCGAGAACAGGCGAACCGTAAACATCAATGTGTCGAGTTGCCAGGTGCGCTCGCGCACGTCGCGCGGCGCAACGTACACCACCAGGTCGTTGCCCTGCTGCTCCACATCAAACACCTGAACCGGATACGTCACATTCAGGCCCGGCTGAATGAGCCAGTTACCGTCACTGATTTTCATACTTTTATCCTCTTAGTTCTGCAGTTCTTTGCTGACCGGCAGGGTTTCAAACGCCTGCTGATTGCGGCGCGCGCCTTGCGCCAGCTCGCCCATGATTTTGGTCAGGAATGGCGTTTTCAGCGTGTAATAGCGTTTGGCGATAATCGCACTCAGCACGTAGCAAACCGCCGGGGCCAGCGTGAACAAGCCAATGATGATGCTGATAGTGGCGCTGTTCTGTGTTTTAGCTGCGGCGTCGTAGCCACCGCCGGCCAGCATCCAGCCAATCATCGCCCCGCCCAGCGCCAGGCCGAGTTTCAGCACGAACAGCGTGCCCGCGAAGCTGATGCCGGTCAGGCGTTTGCCGTTGGTCCATTCACCATAGTCGACGGTGTCGGACATCATGACCCACTGAATCGGCGTTACCAGCTGGTGCAGTACGCCAATCACGAAGATAAAGGCGAACATTATGATTGTGGCCTGCATCGGCACGAAGAACATCGCCACGCTCACGACCGCCAGTGCGGCGTTGGTCCACCAGAAGATACTGACTTTACATTTCCAGTCGGTAAGCGGTTTCGCCAGCGCGGAACCAATCAGGTTGCCGACGCAGTAGGTGGTGAGGAACGCGACGAAGATTTCCGGTGAGCCCATGATCCAGGTGCAGTAGTACATCATCGCGCCGCCGCGCACGCAGACGGCAAGAATGTTGAGAATGGTAAGCGCGCCAACGACGCGCCACTGGTCGTTTTGCCAGATGTCGCGCAGATCTTCACGCATTGAGGTGGTGCTCGGCGGCACCTGGATGCGCTCTTTGGTGGTAAAGAAGCAGAACGCCAGCATCAGAAATGCCACCACGGAGAGCACTGCGATCCCGCCCTGGAAACCGAAGGCTTTGTCGTCGCCGCCAATCAGATTCACCAGCGGCATCATCAGCACCGTGGAGAGCATGCCGCCCGCCGTCGCCAGCACAAAGCGCCAGGATTGCAGGGAGATACGCTGCGTCGGGTCGTTGGTGATCACGCCGCCCAGCGCGCAGTACGGAATATTCACCACGGTATACAGCAGGGTCAGCAGCGTGTAGGTAACGGCGGCATAAATCATTTTGCCGTTCATGCTGAGATCCGGCGTGGTGTAGGCCAGCACGCAGACAATGCCGAACGGGATGGCGCCAAACAAAATCCACGGGCGGAACTTGCCCCAGCGGGAACGGGTGCGGTCAGCCAGCAGTCCCATGCAAGGGTCAGAGATCGCATCCAGCGCGCGCGCCAACAGGAACATGGTGCCGACAAAACCGGCAGGAATACCAAAAATATCGGTATAGAAAAACATCATATACAACATGACGTTATCAAAAATGATATGGCTGGCGGCATCTCCCATACCGTAGCCAATCTTCTCTTTAACGGATAACACTTCACTCTTCATCTGCTTATCCTTGATGTTATGAGACCGGTTACACACGTTGTAAACCATCCCTGTGGACGCGAGTATTCCGTTATTTTGTTATCAACTTACGATTCTTGTTTTCTGTGATCGGCGTAGCGCTGGAGGAGAGGTGAAAATGTAACTAGTGGATTTTATAGGGATTTATATGAAACCGATCATAGTAAGACGAAACGGTAAGGAAAAAAGTGTGATTAGTGATGTGGAAACGCCAGGAAGTAGCTATAATGCGCCCCGCCTCCATGTAGCAATCGAGGCGCGGAAGATCGTCATCTCCGGTGAGGTGGCTGGACTTCAAATCCAGTTGGGGCCGCCAGCGGTCCCGGGCAGGTTCGACTCCTGTGATCTTCCGCCAAAATCCCTCCGCCGTCATCCGAGAACGTCTAAAAACCCTTTATTTTCAACACATATAGTAAATCACTCATCCGTAACCGTCCGACAAGTTCTCCCTGAATCCATGAAAAATATGTATAGTGATGTGTATAGATTTTTTATACACATTTTTGACTTATACACATGGCACTTTCAGACATACAAATCAAACGAGCAAAGCCTCAAGACAAACCCTACACAATGAACGATGGACAAGGGCTGTCATTACTCATCAATCCAGACGGCTCAAAAGGCTGGCGCTTCCGCTTTCGTTTTGCAGGTAAAGCGCGGCTAATGTCATTTGGCAGCTACGACCTTGTGAGCCTCGCAGAAGCACGTGAGAAACGCGATACGGCCCGTAAGCAGGTCGCAAATGGCATTGATCCAGTCGAAGAACGTAAAGCCCAAAAGCTGGCACAACAACTCTCAACAGAGAACTCATTCGAAGCCATATGTCGAGAATGGCACGCCAACAAAGCTGACCGCTGGACAGTGGCCTATCGCGAAGAAATCATTAAGACATTCGAGCAAGATGTGTTCCCGTTCATTGGTAAACGCCCTATCAGTGAAATCAAGCCGTTAGAACTGCTTGAAGTATTGCGACGAATAGAGAAGCGTGGAGCACTAGAGAAAACCAGAAAAGTGCGCCAAAGATGCGGCGAGGTGTATCGCTATGCAATTATAACTGGCCGTGCTGAATACAATCCTGCACCTGATTTAGCTATCGCTCTGGCCGTTCCTAAGCAAAAGCACCATCCATTTTTGTCCGCTGAAGAGTTGCCTCATTTTATTCGGGATTTGGAAGCATATACCGGCAGCATCATTACGAAAAATGCTACAAAGATAGTTATGCTAACTGGTGTTCGAACACAAGAGATGCGCTTTGCTACGTGGGATGAGGTTGACCTTGAGAAAGGTATATGGGAAATCCCAGCAGAAAGGATGAAAATGCGCAGACCTCACATAGTGCCGCTTTCTACTCAGGTAATCGACCTCTTCAAGCAACTCAAGCCTATTACTGGCCACTACCCTTATATTTTTATTGGCAGGAACAACCGTAGTAAGCCGATCTCAAAGGAAAGCGTTTCACAGGTGATTGAGCTACTTGGTTACAAAGGACGCGCAACAGGTCACGGTTTTAGACACACTATGTCGACAATTCTGCATGAGTATGGGTTTGATAGTGCATGGATTGAGATGCAATTGGCTCATGTAGATAAAAATAGCATCCGTGGTACTTACAATCACGCTCAATACCTTGAGAAACGCAGAGAGATGTTGCAATGGTATTCAGACAATTATGGGAAATAAAATGAGCATCAATAACAAACATATCGATACTATTTTAAATGCTATAGATGAAGACTCATTAGCAATTTTTGTAGGCGCTGGAGTATCAAAATGTTCTGAAAATAAAACAATAAAGCTCCCAAGTTGGGGGGACTTAATCGATGAACTCAAATCAGAGTTGAATATTGACTACGAAATAGATTATTTAAAGGTAGCACAATTATACTTCCTTGAGTTTGGCGAGCACTTATATTATAAAAAAATCAAATCTTTCTTTTCTAACAATACACCTCCATCGAAAGTTCACAAACTTATATTCGAGATAAACCCACATGTAGTAATAACAACCAATTGGGATTGTATACTTGAAAACACAACTCTTGATAACGCATTTATATACAGTATAGTTGCAAGCGATAAAGACTTGATGAAATCAAGCTTAGATAAAAAACTAATAAAGATGCATGGTGACTTCTTGAATCATAATATTGTATTCAAAGAAGATGATTATATAAACTATGAGTTCAATTTCCCTCTTATATCGAATTATATTAAGAGTATTTTGTCTACGCATACTATTTTGTTCTTAGGTTATTCGTATAATGATTTTGACATTAAGCAAATTATAAAGTGGACACAAAATCACTCAAATATCAGACCTCCTATGTTTCTCGCTGTTTCCAAAGACGATCAAGCCCAGAGAAAATACCTTGCGAGCCATGGAATCACGACTATACTATTAGATAACGCCCCCCTACCTAATTTATTTGAAAATAAGCAAAGCAATCAACTCTATTCATTTCTGTTATCCATAAAAAATAAAAACATAACAAACACATCTACTAGCAATGTTATTAATCAAATAAACAACAGATTATCTCACTTAAATTACCTAGATGGCATCCTTGCTGAACAAATAGTAAGAAGCTTAACTAACTGTGGTTTATTTTATAGTAACACGAATGATAAACCGCATGCTTTTTTATATTTTTACACTAATGAAGTAAGCTCGGACATTAATAAAAGCCTAAGATCTATATATAGTCAATTTGTCAAGATAGTCAAAGAAAATGACGAAAATAAAAATATTTCCATAACAACAAAATTAGAGGGTATATTCAAAATATTAAATAAAGCCGACATTAGTGGAATTATAATAGATGAAAAGAAAAAGAATGCAGTTCTTTTCAGTGACTATATTTCAGATGATATGAGCAATATTAATGATATCCATTTTAATTTCGACTATGAAAAAGACTTTGATTACACTCGTAAATGTCGCGCTTCGAACAATTCAACTTATGACCGTGCAGACCCATATATACTCTATCAAAACGGTCACTATGAGCTGGCGTACATGGCTGCCGAAGATTTAATATCTTATGATCTCAAGCAAAAAAACTATGCCTCCCTTTTACTCTCACTATTTAACCAAAATGTCATTCTCCATCAATTAAAGTATGGTCTTTCCAATCGTGATAAATATAATGAAATTGAACCTAACAACATTAGTGAGATATTCGAAGGGTTTCCTAGAAAAATAAGACGCTCCACTTCTACTGTTTTAGAACTAGTCAATTTTAACTACCTATTTAACTTTAACTACACCATTGATTCCATTCTAGCAAAAACTAAAGATAGAAAAAATAGTAATGTTCTATATCATTGGGATGCGGAGGAATATAAATCGGAATTCTTACACCTAAATATTGTCAACTTCGTCATGAAGAATGGTTTTTTAATAGATGTATATAAGGAATTTCGTTATGCAACCAATAAGTTCATCCAAATAATTATCACTAAACAAAAAAACTCAGATAGTATTAATCTAAAAAAAGAAGAGCTATTTTCATGTATTAAATATATAGAACAAAAAAAATTACGTGAATATTTTAAAAATAAAAAAAACAAATCTTCCCTAATGCTAAATTTAAGTCTTGACGATAGAAACTGGTTGGTTAATAAGGTCTTGTTAAATTTATCAACCTCATACATCTCTGATAATAGGTTTTATAGCAAAGTTGATGATTATATTGTGAAGTCATTATTCTTGCTAGCTAACTCACAAGAGATAGACGATCATGAAAGTCCGGTTTACACTATTGTTTTAAAGCTCCTAAAACATAGCAGCAACTCCATCCAAATAATTGATGCAATTGAAGAATTCATCACAATAGGATATAACCGCATACAATCAAAATATAATAAAGATTTCGTATCTGACGTTATAACCATAATTCTTGAGAAGCTATCCAATGGTGTTATAAATGGTTCTGAAAGAGTTTGTTTCCTTACAAAGGGTGTGCAAAATATTTACTCTGTAGCGATGCAGTTAAATATAACCTATAAAAATAAAGAAACTACAAAAGCGTTAGTATCTCAATTACAAAAATTAAGTGATGAAGAAAAAGCTCAAGTAGTCGAAACAATCATATATGAATTATACCTGATTGGTAGTAACTCAGTAAGGATGATTCTTTCATCTTTTGTTAAAACAATCCCATCATCTAAACTTAACCCTGAAAACCAACTACGTTTAGGATTATTTTTGATGGCCTCAGGAATAACGCCACCTAATTCATCTCTTGCTGACGAAGCATTCAAATCAATGGATCGATTTGGGAAATACAAATATTCTGGTGAAGCAATAAATTTCGAAAGTTTATTGCGTTATCTAGTTGAAACAAAAATGATGAAAGAATATGCCCCTGCACTTGAAAAAATAGAGAAAATAGTAAAACAATACGAAACATACTCTTGATAGGGATTGTTGAGAAACTGCGTCACCTAGGCGCAGTTTAAAGAGAAACAAATTTAACAGTTTTACTCGATAACTGGGATTGAGAATTTGATAAAAACGTTATCTCTCTCATTTTATCCCGACGAATAGAAGCATTAGATATGAAATACAATCGTATTTTCACAAAATAAAAACATAAATGCTCTGCGCGCAATGCTCTCCCCGCCACGCCTGCCCGCTTCCTGGGGCGCTTTTAATGCAGATGCATGAAGGGGCTCAGGCCGCACCAGTGCTGGTGCGGCGGGGTGTGGAAAATTCAGGGTTTTGCATGCAAAGCCATGCAGCGTAGGCATGCATGGCTATTTTTATTAAAAAGACGGGTATTTTCGGGGCATTTTATGCGGATTTTTTGCGGGTCTGCGCGGCCTGTCGACGCATGAAAATCTGACTCTGTTCAGGTGTATATTTTGCCCGGTTGTCGTCTCTCGATGCTCTGTCAGGCCGGAAACCGATGGTTGTCAGAATATCGCTATCGCCCTCTGCGTAATCAATATTTCCTCCGCTGGCCAGGTAAACGGACAGCGCTTCGCGAACACTGGCGGCCGCACGGTCGAGAGCCCGTTCTCTGACTATTTCAGGTTGTTCGCTGAGGTGCATTAATTCCGGTGCCAATGCTGCGGCCAGCGCGTCGCCGCTTACCTGCATAAAGGCGTGGAGCTGACGACGGATACTGATACGCTGCACGGCCTCATGTGACCGGATGTAATGCCCGGCCGACTGATTTACCGCCCATTTTTTCAGGTCAATATCATCACGCAGCGCCTGTGCTGCCTCCGGTTCATAACGGGTACAGGTCAGCTCCAGCTCTTTTAGCGCCATTTCAGCCCGCGCCAGTGCTGATTTGCCGCTCATCCAGTCCGATTTATTCTTCTGACAGACTTCAAAGGCCTGTTCCAGTAGTGCTCGTGCCATTGTCTTTTCTCCTGAATCAGTGGCGCTGCGATGAGCGGGCGCAGTCCAGAATTCGGGTCGGTGTTTCTGGTACTGTCTGCGGTGGTTCGGGCTTTTCTTCTGCCGGTGGTCGTATCACCTCATCAATGGACTCGATGGTGCGAAAGGTCGTGGAGCAAAAGACATTCACGCACTGGAGGTAGCTCTGTTTGACATTATCCGACAGGTAACGGCTGGTACGGACATGGGCAGCCTGTTTGCAGTACGGGCAGCGCATCATGGCTTAACCCCCTGCGATTTTTTCTTCTGCGCCAGCTCTTTAGCCCGCGCCATTCTGAGAGCAGGGCTTTTATAGAGTTTCATGTCCACGCCGGTAAGAGCCGGACGGTGAAGCCCAATTTTTGAAATTACCGGCTCCTGCGCCATGTTGAATGTGTAGAACCTGCTTTGCACCAGTACATTCTCACCCAGCTCCTGAATGAGAACGTTGTGAGGGTGTTCTTCCCCCTTAATTTCGAGCTCACGCAGGCGTAACGCGAAAGCGCGTACCAGCTCCGGGGGAATCTCTTTCATGACCGCCGACCACTCATTCCGGGCATGGGCAGAAAGCGCCTCTGAATGGGCGCTGACGTATTCTTTTCCTGATGTACAGGCGGACAGCATGGTACTGGCTTTATCATCGTTGAGCTCATCAATCATGGCGGTGAATTCCTCCGCCAGCTCCCGACCGGCCACTCGCTGACTGTGTTCGGTTTTCAGTTCCGGGGTCATCATGCCGCGCAGTTCGCGAAAACGGGTACGCCAGTTCTGTTCAGCTTCAGCACTTTCATTCAGGGCGTTCTGACGCTCTTTCTCGCTTCGGGTAATGGCGGCATCAATATCATTCAGTTTCAGCATATTTTCCGTGTGTGCGGATTTAGCCTTGCTGAACGCATCAAGAGCATTATTTATCGTGGCCTCTGCGTTCTGGTTTGCTTTCTCGTTAAGGGTATCCAGTGCGCTGTCAATGGCTGTTCGAATTTTCTCATCCTGCGTGCTGCCGATGGTTTTCATTACTGCGGTAAACAAATCTGGTTTCATCGTCGGGTTCTCTCTGTGTTTTCAACCTGACGCCATTCTGCCGTCCCTCAGACAACAACACGATTCATTGCAGATGTGGCAGGTCTGGCACAAACAGACCTTAAAAATCCGGCTGGCCAGAGAAAGGTCGCAGGAAAACCTTACTCACCGTTTGTTTTTTTACTTATAACTATTCACCACTGTTCACCTTAAATAAAAATATAAGTAATACAGTAAGATAAAGGGTGAACAGTTGAGGGTATGACTGTTCACCGTCTGTTCACCACTGTTCACCCTTCTGTTTTTTCGGTCAGTCAGCCACTTAGACTTTTTAGCGATTAAAAAACAAAAATATATAAATAAAAGTAATCATTGGTTTGCCAAAGAATTATCAAAGATTGCCAACGATTGTCAGAGATTGCCACTGTTTGCCATTCACTTGTTAACGGTTTGTTGTGTGGCATTTCGCTGCAAAATGACTTGTTGCCCTGAGTGAAAATATTCACAAAATAGAGAGCTACCCGAAGCCGGACGGACACGACCGGCACTGTATGGACTTTATAAGGTAGCCCGATGCACACTACTTTTTCTTCCCCGTCTTCTGCCCCTGTCGCCCCGCTGATACCGGTCTCTGATACCGTTCACGAGCGCTTTATCCGTCTGCCCGAAGTGATGCATTTATGCGGCCTGTCCCGTTCGACCATTTACGACCTCATCAGCCGGGATGCTTTCCCGAAACAAATCAGCCTCGGCGGAAAAAACGTGGCGTGGGCGCAGTCTGAAATCTCGGCGTGGATGGTCGATCGTATTGCCGAACGCAACCGGGGTTATGACGCATGATGATGGCCGTTCCGCAAAAAGCCCCTTTTTCTGGCTTGCTTCCGTTCGCCGTTTCCAGGTATAGTTTTCCCGCTGTCGCAAAATCGGCAGCCGGAATTGGCGTTCCGCGTAACTTATTGGCGACTTTAGACGCGCCTTGCGTCTTTTTTTACGTCGTGGCTCAGGTACACCCATTTTCCGGGCTGTGGTGTTTGTTTGTACACCGTAGTTCTTTCAAGATAATGGTAGTCCGGGCGGGGCAGCCTTCGGGCTGGCCGGTTTCCAATAAGGCCGGTTACGCCAACCCCGTTCGGGCTGCCACCAGTGAAATTGGCGTTTCCGGTGGTAGCAATAACCGCTACTTATTGGAGGTTGCCACTATGGCTACGACCCTCACCCCGTCACACCCGCAGTTTGTCTTTGTGTTTGCCGCCGTTCGTCGCGCAGACCGTAAACCCCGTATTTGTATGCTTCGCACCGTCGCCGGTGATGAGCACGCCGCACGTCTTTCCCTCGTTCGCGATTACATCCTCTCGTTCGCTGGCCGTTTGCCGGTTCTGGAGGTGCACGCATGAAACACACCACCATTACCGCCCGTGACCTCGAATGCCTTGAGCATATGCGCAACGTCGGCCATCTTGTCGGCGAACTGATGCAGGTGCAGGACTGCACCACCGTACGCCGTGACCCCGCACAACAATTACAGCTCACCTCCGTGATTTACCTCATGACCGCCCAGCTCGACGGTGTGGTCGAACGCTGCAACCAGCGCTGGCTGACCGGGGAGGGTAACGTATGAAAACTGCATTATCCCCCGCTCTGCGTGCTGCGCTATACCGCCGCGCGGTCGCCTGTGCCTGGCTGACCCTGTGCACCCGTCAGCACCGCTATCCGCACCTCACCCTCGACGCGCTGGAAAATGCCATTGCTGACGAGCTGGAGGGCTTCTACCTGCGCCAGCACGGCGAGGAAAAAGGCCGCCAGATAGCCTGTGCATTACTGGAAGATTTAATGGAAGCCGGTCCACTCAAAGCCGCGCCGTCGCTGTCCTTTCTCGGGCTGGCCGTGATGGATGAACTTTGCGCCCGTCACATCACCGCACCGGTACTGCACTGAGGGAGACAACCACAATGAAAATGAACGTAACGGACACCGTAAAACAGGCATGCGGCCACTGGCCGCGCATTCTCCCTGCGCTGGGTGTGACGGTCATTAAAAACCGCCATCAGTCCTGCCCGGTATGCGGCGGCTCTGACCGCTTCCGCTTTGACGATAAAGAGGGACGCGGTACGTGGTTCTGTAACCAGTGCGGCGCGGGTGATGGCCTGAAACTGGTTGAGAAAGTGTTCGGCGTAAATCCGTCTGAGGCCGCCCAAAGGGTGAACGCCGTGACCGGCAACCTGCCGCCGGTTGCCCCGGAGGTAATTGCGGCCGCAGAAGCCGGAACGGAGGCCGACCGGAAAGCGGCGGCAGAGCTTACCGTAAAACTGATGGAGAAAACCCGCACAACCACCGGCAACGCTTATCTGACCGGCAAGGGCTTTCCCGGTCGGGAATGTCTGACGCTGACGACCATGCATAAAACCGGCGGCGTGACGTTCCGCGCCGGTGATTTAACTGTGCCGCTGTATGATGATAGCGGCGTGCTGGTTAACCTTCAGCTTATCAATGCTGACGGTCTCAAACGCACCCTGAAAGGCGGTCAGGTCAAAGGGGCATGCCATATCATCAAAGGGCAAAAACAGGCGGGAAAACGCCTGTGGATCGCGGAGGGTTATGCTACCGCGCTCACCGTGCATCACCTGACTGGCGAAACCGTCATGGTGGCGCTGTCCTCCGTGAACCTCCTTTCTCTGGCAAGCCTTGCCCGTCAAAAACATCCAGCCTGTCAGATTGTCCTTGCTGCCGACCGCGACCTTAACGGCGACGGCCAGACCAGAGCCGCAGCGGCCGCAAACGCCAGTGAGGGCATTATTGCCCTGCCGCCGGTGTTCGGTGACTGGAATGACGCATTTGAACAAAAAGGCGAGGATGCGACACGCAAAGCCATTTATGACGCTATCCGGCCACCGGCGCAAAGTCCGTTCGATACCATGAGCGAGGCTGAATTTACCGCCATGAGCGCCAGCGAAAAGGCGATGCGGGTGCATGAGCATTACGGCGAAGCGCTGGCCGTGGACGCGAACGGCCAGCTACTGTCCCGCTATGAGGCGGGAATCTGGAAAATCATTCCGCCGTCTGACTTTGCCCGTGACGTGGCCGGGCTGTTTCAGCGCCTGCGCGCGCCGTTCTCATCGGGGAGGATCGCCTCCGTGGTGGAGACGCTGAAACTGATTATTCCGCAGCAGAATGCACCGGCGCGGCGGCTGATTGGCTTCCGTAACGGTGTGCTTGATACCAGCACCGGCATATTCAGCCCGCACCAGAAATCACACTGGCTGCGTACGCTCTGTGATGTCGATTTTACCCCGCCGGTGGATGGGGAAACGCTGGATACACACGCGCCAAACTTCTGGCGCTGGCTCGACCGTGCGGCCAGCAAAAATCCGGAAAAACGCGACGTGATTCTGGCCGCCCTGTTTATGGTGCTGGCGAACCGTTACGACTGGCAGCTCTTTCTCGAAGTGACCGGACCGGGTGGCAGCGGCAAAAGTATTCTCGCCGAAATTGCGACCCTGCTCGCCGGGGAAGATAATGCCACGTCGGCCGACATCGATACTCTGGAAGACCCCCGCAAACGTGCATCCCTGATTGGCTTCTCGTTGATTCGCCTGCCTGACCAGGAGAAATGGAGCGGTGACGGTGCCGGGCTTAAGGCCATCACCGGCGGCGATGCGGTATCGGTCGACCCGAAATATCAGAACCCGTATTCAACGCATATTCCGGCGGTGATTCTGGCCGTAAACAATAACCCGATGCGCTTCACTGACCGCAGCGGTGGCGTGTCACGTCGCCGGGTGATTATTCACTTCCCGGAGCAGATTGCGCCGGAGGAACGCGACCCGCAGCTCAGGGATAAAATTGCGCGCGAGCTGGCCGTCATTGTGCGTCAGCTTATGCAGAAGTTCAGCGATCCGATGACCGCCCGCGCACTGCTCCAGTCGCAGCAGAACTCCGACGAGGCACTCAGCATTAAACGCGACGCTGACCCGGCATTTGATTTTTGTGGCTATCTGGAGGCGCTGCCGCAGACGAACGGGATGTTTATGGGGAATGCCAACATTATTCCGCGCCAGCCCCGTAACTATCTCTATCATGCCTATCTGGTCTATATGGAGGCCAACGGATACAGGAACGTACTCAGCCTGAAAATGTTCGGGCTGGGGCTGCCGATGATGCTCAAAGAGTACGGGATGAATTATGAGAAGCGGCATACCAAGCAGGGTACACAGACCAACCTGACGCTTAAGGATGAAAGCAACGGCGACTGGCTGCCGAAGTGCGACGAACCCGCAGCGACATAACCCACTCAGACCGGCAATCGCCGGTCTTTTCCTTCCTGATTATTCTGCTGCGCCAAAGAGAACGGTTAAACCCCAAAGGTTTTTATAGAAAGAGTTGGCATCATAAAATCTGCGAATCAATGATATTGACCGTACCATGGCTCATTCAGTTCTGGAATATACGGCCAGTCAGTCCTGCTATTTATCGCGGCTTGTGCCAGCAAGGCTTGCTCTTGAGAAAGAAAAATCCCTGCTAAATTGTTGCCTCCATCTACTGCATAAAACTGTATGCCAGTACCTTTAAGCTGTTTATTAACAATAAGAAAAAGGAAAAAGGTTGCCCGTCCCCAGCTTTGCACTTCCGTACCAGGCTCCGCAGCGGAATAGACAATATACTCCTCTCCATTGCACTGAATTGTATAGGCTGGCAAATCAGCATCCAGAATCTCACGTACTTCAGCGGGTCGAGCGACATGTTCCCTGAGTGTAGGCAGTAGCAGTTGATAAGCGTCAGCGATACCCTGCTCCGCAAGGCGTTCAGCATCAAGCAGAATCAATTTTTCATAGTCAAGGAAGCCTGAATCGCTTACAGAACTATTTGCGTCAGCTTTTGAGAAAAATTTAGCGATCAGCGAAAACATCAGGTTCCTTTTGAGAAAAAAATCGCATCAGAGATGAATCATATAACGATTGTAGCTGTCAGGGGGCTAGATACTCCATTACTGTGACGGTGAACAATCGACTGTTCACCCTTCACCGTCTAATCACCTCTTAACCATATGAAAATATTATATAAAAATGAAAGGTGAACAGTGTGAACAGTAAAACCAAAAAAAACTTTTTTATCCCCCCTCGTCGCCTGAGTAGGTGCATTCGGAGCGAGCAAAAAATCTCAAAGGTGAAGAGTCGACCGTTCACTCTTCACCAACCATTCACCACTTATCATTATGATATTAAAAAGAAAAATAACGAGGTGAACAGTGTGAACAGTTAAATGCAAAAAAACTTTTTCTCGCTTCTGTTTTCTAATTCATCAAGTCTGTTTATATTTCACCCTAAAATCAGACACGCGATCAAATGTGTATAGCAAAATGTATAACAAGGCATTCAATCATAGTAAAAATCATTTAAATTCATTGCGTTATAATTAATTCAGCACTCCTGTGATCTTCCGCCAAAATGAATAAATGTTATGATGTCTAGTATTTCATATTTTAATAATCTCCTTCACTTAGAAATTATCGAAAATGACTACATCACAAAATGTTCAACCTCTAAATAATTCAGTACCTCCCCCAACATTTGTGGATGACCATCGGCTTACTTGCTATTGGGAGTCTGTATACGATACAAGCGTTGATCTAAAAAGATTTAAACAAGTTAATATTAGAGACATTAATACAATTCGAAATAATGGTGATCACCTAAAAAATTATGTTATTGATTTAGATAACACAGATAATAAAAGTGAAGCAGGGAAACCAAATACAAAAAGAATTGTTATTGAAAATGCTTTTTTTGAAATATGTGACTTCAGAGGAAACAACTCTGGACAAAAAATAACTTTTAAAAATTGTGAATTTAAAAAAGTTTACTTTGGTCATTCTGAACTTCATGATGTTAACTTTGATAATTGCACATTCAATGAAAGTTCATTTTCACTAGTGAAATTTTATAGATGTTCGTTTAATGAATTATGTAGATTTAAAAAAATATCTATTTCGGGTGGTAAAACAAACTTTGATAATAGTATCATTTCTTCTGGAGATCTATTATCAAACGCGTTTAAATATGCCACATCAGAATACTGCAACACTCATTCTTTAAATAAAGAAGATCAAGTTTACAGAATGTACTTATCTCAAGTAAAACTTGCGAGAAACATTCTTAACTCTGTATCTATAATAGGGGACGATGATATTTACTACAATGCTACAAAAACATTATTCAAACTTCGCCTAAAAGAAAGAGAATCAAAAATAAAGCTTTCTGCAAGAAATTATAGGGTAGCAGCTAAAAAAGAAAACAAATTTAGAAATAACATTTCCTGGCTCTATAAAACCACCAGATCTTTTCTGTTTCCTTTTGAAAAAATAATGCTTAACTGCTTTGGGCTTATAAATGGTTGGGGAAGTAATTTCCTAAGATGTATGTTTTTTGGTGGTGTCATATTCTCAATTTTTACAATTATTTATTTCATTCAACAAAATGTCTTGATTGCCACAGAAGTCCCATGGAGTAAAGGACTACTTAAAAGTATGATTCAAAGCTTAGATATAACATTTTTAGCAGGTTACACTAAATACTCAATAGCTAATGATCCTCCTGGTCAGCAATTTTTACTTTTAATAAATATGATTCTCGGCCTTTTTTGGTATGGAGTTAGTCTCCCAACATTAATAAATAAAATTAGCGTAGCCAGATTATGATATTTGAAAGCAAAAACACCGATCTGAAATGTTTGATACTTTTTGGAAGCCATGCGAGAGGTGATCAAACAATTTCATCTGATATAGACTTGCTGGGAATTGATGATTCACAGAAATTTACTGTTCGGAATATTGATACAGTAAATTTTTCATTTTACTCTTCAGATAGGGCATTACATATGTCATGCAGTGGAGACCTGTTCTTCATGCATATTGTTAATGAAGGTAGATGTTTATTTAATGATCCCTTTTTTGAAAAGTTGAAAAGCTGCTTTAATTTTAAAGAAAGTTATCTGGAAGAAGCTTCAACAGCTTATTACTTAGGGTTGAAAATAATTGAACTAAGTAATAACATAACAAATTGGAAAATGGCTAATAAAAGAATTTCGTGGTGTGTCAGAACTATATTAATAGCTCTTAGCGCTGAAAATAGAACACCATTTTTCTCCAAATCAGAACTCTCTAACGCCTTGATTAAGGAAGGATGTTCACATTTTGAGTCTCTTTTATTGATAGATGCAAAAAACTCACAAGATAAAGATGAAAGGACATTAGAATTACTTTCTGAACTCTTAAAAAAATATAGCTTTTTGCATAACTTAGTTAACAAAAAGAATTTTTACTCAAATGGAATTGTCCACACAACTCTCGATGCAATAATAAACAGCATTCCTATTAGTTATGATTAGATATCATGAACATTAATTTTATGAACATTCTCTCAGGCGTGCTTTACACGCCTCTTTCACCCACTTGCTAAAATTCCCTTTCCCCGCTGCTTTCTCGATCTGCTCCAGAAGCTCATCCTCAAAACGGATGTTCTTCATCGTGCTTTTGGTACGGTCAAAATTGGGTTTCTTTTTCTCTTGCATGGTAGGTACCATTTCGGTTAATTTATCTGCATGTGGTACCTACCACATGGATTCGTAATTTTGACAACGCCCAGCAGTGTTGGAGCACTAAAGGGCGTCTAACCTCACCAACTATCAAGGAGTTGATTATGGCTGATCCGCATTCTACCCCAGACACCCCGATTGCAAAAACCGATCGCACGCTCATTGTGGGATATCGCCCGCAGGGAACGAATAAAAGCACGCCCAGCGTGACGCTTTCAGGGAAGTGGTTACGAGACGCGGGATTTGATACCGGGCAACAGGTGACGGTCAAAGTCGCGGAGGGATGTCTTGTTCTGATGACCGGGAGCGAACAAGAGCAAACGCTGCTTGCGGAGTTGAAAGCGGCGCAACGTAAACTGAAAGAGATTGAAGGGGCGATGTCGTTCGCGCACTGATTGCAGTCGGTCAACGGGTCACCCAAGCAACTAAGCCCTGAGGTGACCCTCGCTCCCCCGTCACACCATAGCACCTATACACCAAGGCGCGCCTACTCAGCGTTCTGCCGCTTCTGTTACAATGCCTCCCGCCGGATCTTAGTTAGTCATGCTCCCGCTGGAGCGTGACGTCGCTGGCATCCATAATCTATCAGCGACGCGTTGCATTTCACATTGCATGATATGTCCGCTAAATGCAGTAGAGCAGTTAACCCGCTCCGGAGAATACTATGCTCAAATATATTCTTTTAAATTACATGCCAGGCTTAAAGAATTTATTAGATTACGAAAAAAGCTGGCTAAAACAGGATATTAGAGCTGGATTATCCGTCGCGGCGGTGGCGCTTCCCGTTGCCATTGCGTATGCCGAGCTGGCCGGTGTGGGGGCTGTCGTCGGGCTGTATTCCTGCATTTTGCCGATGATTGCCTATGCGCTGTTTGGTTCTTCCCGGCAGCTGATTGTCGGCCCCGATGCCACCACCTGCGCCGTGATCGCGGCCGTCGTTATTCCTCTGGCCGCCGGAAACCCCGAACTTCACTGGCAGCTGACGATCGTCATGACACTGATGATGGGCGTGTGGTGTATTCTTGCCAGCCAGTTTCGTCTTGGCGCCATTGCCGACCTGCTTTCACACCCGATCCTGACCGGTTTACTTAACGGTGTTGCCATCACCATTATCGTGGGGCAACTGGGAAAAGTGCTGGGAATTACGCTCAACCAGGAGCAGGTGATTGAGAAAATTATCGCCTTACCGGGTCGGATCCCGGACAGCCATTTATTAACCGCCGCGATTTCACTGTTAACGTTCGCCATCCTCATTACTATCAAGAAGTTCCGCAGCCAGTGGCCAGCCCCTTTAATTGCCATCATATTGATGACAATACTGATGTGGTGTACCCCGGCACAACAGCTTGGTGTTGCCACCATCGGCGGCGATAATTTTCAGTCAGGCCTGCCCGTTGTCCACTGGGGAACATTCCAGCCGGGTTTAATGCGTGATTTAGTGATCCCGGCGCTAAACCTGGCGTTAGTCAGCTTTGTCAGCCTGATGCTGACAGCGCGCAGCTTTGCGGCCAAAAACGGCTATGGGATTAACGCCGACATTGAATTCAGAGCCCTCGGTATTGCGAACATCATGTCCGGTTTATCGCAGGGATTTGCTATTAGCGGCGCAGACTCCCGCACCGCAGTAAATGACGCCAACGGCGGTAAAAGCCAACTGGTGTCTATTATCGCCGCGCTGGTGATTGCGGTTATCGTCCTGTTCTTCACTGACCCCTTAAAATACATCCCAGTCTCCGCCCTCGGCGTCGTTTTAATTTTTGCCTCATGGTCGTTGATCGATTTACGTGGGCTGTGGGGGCTGAGAAAGAGGAATAAACCGGCCTTCCGTCTGGCCTGCTTTACGTTTGTCTGCGTGTTACTGATTGGCGTTATTCAGGGTATCGGGCTTGCTGTATTACTGGGTTTGCTGCAATTTTTGCGCACCGTATTTCGTCCTACTGAGCAACTGCTCGGGACAGATGAAAATGGGATGATCCATTCCTTGGGTAATACCAACGATATCAAAATGGTCCCTGGGGTCATGATGTATCGCTTTAATTCACCCCTGACCTATTTTAATGCGGCCTATTTTAAACGGCGGATACTGAATCTGGTTGATGGCGCCACGTTTGATCCCAAATGGGTGGTGATTGACGCCGTTGCGTGCTTTACCCATCCGGATATCAGCGTATTAGCCACCATTGATGAGTTAATCAATGAACTCCAGACCCGCAATATTATGTTAGTGCTGGCAGGCAGAAAAACGGAGCTAACACGCTGGTTTACTGAACACCGACCGATGATGGACGAGAGTAATATTATCTTTGCTCCCGACCTTTATCTGGCGCTCAGGCTAATTCAAAGTAAAGACAGTATGGATCAGGACGCGTAATCGGCGGCGTTCACCGACTGTACCAAAAGCGCATACCTGGGCACTTTTGGTACGGTCAATATTTCGCGTCGGGTTCGGGTTCAGGGAAGTGGCTGCTCCAGCGCGTCGCAGCGCGCTTTTACCGCTTCATGCAGCAAGCGCACGGCGGCGGAGAGCTGTTTGCGGTGCGGGCAGATCATGTTTAATGGCGCGCTCTCACCCTGATATTCCGGCATCAGTACCTGCAACTTTCCGTCTCGCACATCGTCACAGACATCCAGCCAGGACTTGTACGCGACCCCTTCCCCTGCAATCGCCAGCCGCCGGATGACTTCGGCATCATCGCTCATCATGACGCCATTCACCTGCACGCTACTGACTTCGCCGTTGCGGATGAACGTCCAACGGTCGTGAAGGCGTCCACGCAGCACAAACGTCAACGCATTGCGCTGCGCCAATTCCTCCGGGCTGTGCGGTTCGCCATGTTGCGCAATCCAGTCTGGCGAGGCCACCAGCACACGGCGATTACCGGGCGCAACAGGCAGCGCGATGTACGAGGCGTCTTCGGTGTGACCATAACGAAACGCAACATCAACCGGATCTTTAAACACATCGGCAATCTGATCGGAGAAAAATATCCGCAACCGTAGCGCGGGATGGCGACGGCGGAAGGACTGAAAAACAGGCAACAGCAGGTTTCGTCCGAGGTCGGAGGGCACGGCAATTTGCAGCGTCCCGGAAATCTCATCGTCAGGCGTCTGGATCTTTTGCAACCCCGCGTACATCGCCTCCAGCATCTGGCGGGCGTAGGGCAGCCAAATTTCGCCTTCCGGCGTCAGGCGCAGGCTGCGGGTCGAGCGGGCGAACAAGCGAATATTTAATATGGATTCCAGCCGCTTGATGGCTGAACTGACCTGAGCAGGCGGCACGCCAGCTTCTCGCGCGGCGTCACTGAAACTGTTTAACGCCGCTGCGCGGACAAAAAACGTGAGATCTTCAAGGCGGAACATGTGCACTCCCGAGTATAAGTCCGGTCGCCGTCAGGCTATTTTTCCCGTTCTGCTGCCGGTTTGCCATCGAATTATTCAGACAGGGTATCCACGCGGTTACCGGTGACGCCTTGCACATTATCTCTGCTATGATGCCTGCACATAAAAAAGACAAAACAACACGCAGAGGAAATAATGAGTTCCACCAGAAGAGGGATGATGAACGTCCTGATCGCCGCCGTATTGTGGGGCAGTTCAGGGGTGTGCGCGCAGTACATCATGGAACAAAGCCAGATGTCGTCGCAGTTTCTAACGATGACGCGTCTGATATTCGCCGGACTGATTCTCCTTATGCTTTCCTTTGTGCATGGCGATAAAGTGTTTTCCATCCTCAGAAATCGCAAAGACGCCCTGAGTCTGCTGATCTTCTCCATCGCTGGCGCGCTTACCGTACAGCTGACCTTCCTGCTCACTATCGAGAAATCCAACGCCGCCACCGCCACGGTGCTGCAATTTTTGTCACCGACGATTATCGTGGCGTGGTTCGCGCTGGTGCGTAAAGCACGGCCCGGCATTCTGGTGCTGACCGCCATTCTCACCTCGCTGATTGGCACCTTTTTACTGGTGACTCACGGCAACCCAACGTCGCTGACGATTTCACCTTCCGCACTGTTCTGGGGAATTGCTTCAGCCTTTGCCGCCGCGTTTTATACGACCTACCCTTCGACACTGATTGCGCGGTACGGCACGTTACCGATTGTCGGCTGGAGTATGTTAATCGGCGGGGTGATCCTGTTGCCATTTTACGCAGGAGAGGGCACCCACTTCGTGGTGAATGGCAGTCTGATTCTGGCGTTTTTCTATCTGGTGGTGATTGGCACGTCGCTGACGTTTAGCCTGTACCTGAAAGGCGCGCAGATGATTGGCGGGCCGAGGGCCAGTATTCTGAGCTGCGCAGAGCCATTGAGCAGCGCGTTGCTCTCACTGCTGTTGCTGGGGATCACGTTCACCCTGCCGGACTGGCTGGGTACGCTGCTGATCCTCTCCTCGGTGGTGCTGATTTCAATGGACTCCCGCCGCCGCGCCAGAGGGGTCTGATGTCAACCGGCGCGGCAACGGGTGAGCATCACCAGCCCGGCACCGCGCCGCCGTTAAAGATTTTCTCTGCCGCTTTAGCGACTTCAGGCGACTGATAGGACTGAAGAAATTCTTTCACGTTTTCGGCGTCTTTATTGTCTTCCCGCGCCACCAGAATGTTCACATACGGCGAGTTTTTATCTTCAATGAACACGCTGTCATGCACCGGAGACAGCCCGGTCTGCTGAATGTAGGTGGTGCTGATGATCGCCACATCGACTTTGGCATCGTCCAGCACACGCGGTAACTGTGCGCCTTCCAGTTCCATAATGTTCAGGTGACGCGGATTGTCGGTGATATCCAGCGCCGTTGGCAGCAGCCCAGTCCCCGCTTTCAAGGTGATCAGCTTTTCTTTTTGCAGCAGTAACAGCGCGCGACCGAGGTTGGTCGGGTCATTGGGGATCGCCACCGTTGCCCCCTCTTTCAGTTGTTCAACGGTTTTAATTTTTTTCGAGTAGCCCGCCATCGGGAAGACAAACGTATTGCCCACCGTCACCAGTTTGTAGTTGTGCGCTTTGTTATCCTGCTCGAGGAACAGGCGATGCTGGAAGACGTTGGCATCCAGTTCGCCGTGGTTGGTGGCGTCATTAGGCAGTAGCGAACCACTAAAGCCGACCAGTTCGACGTCCAGACCGTACTTCTCTTTTGCCACTTTTTTGGCGACTTCCGCCACATCCTGCTCAGCGCCGTTAATCACGCCCACTTTGATGTGTTTTGTGTCGCTGCTTTGTTGATCGCAGCCTGCCAGCAGTAATCCCGCCAGCAATACTGCTGTGCCTGTCCAGACATGAGGTATCGTCAATTTCACGTTTTTATCCTTTTAAAATAACCGCCAGAGGGTAATGAAATGACTATAACGGGAGAGGCGTGGCGGATTAAAAATCGAAAAAGCATCAGCAAGAAGAAAAAGGCATAACGGGAAAATACCGGATGGCAGAAGTCCTGGTTTTCTTCTGGCTTCGCCATCCGGTCATCAAAATGTTTTCGACAAATAGTGGCGGGAAATGCCTTTTTCCGGAAAGTCCGGCAGCGTCATTTGCTGTGTATAGCCGTGTTTCTGGTAAAACGGCAGTGCCTGGAAGCTGAAGGTATCCACCAGTGCATGCAGGCAACCCCGCGCCTGCGCGGTTTGCTCCGCCGCCTGCATTAGTTTGCTGCCATAACCCGCTTTACGTAAGGATTCACTCACCCACACATACTCAATGCTCAGCCAGTCGCCCTTGATTTTCGCAATTAATCCCCCCTGCATCTCACCGTGCGAATCCCGCCAGTAGACCGCAAGATCGCCGAAATTCGTGGTTTTAATAAACTGACCGTTATAGGCTCGCAGCCCCTTAAAGAGCGCTTTCTGGTCCTCTTCGGTCACCGTATCGGTAATCTGTATCTGCATTTTATCCCTCTGAAAAACTACAACTTATGGTTGAACGCATTATTGAAGGTAGCACAGGCTGATGAGAGAGCACTGAACTGTCTACACTTACTCTAGTGATGATGCGCATTGATAAAAGGATGATGACTATGAAACGAATCATGTTACCGCTCGTGACCGCCCTGCTCGTATTGCCGGGAATTGCGCAGGCCAACTCGGCTTACGGCGGGCTCCAGACGGCGAATGAAAAGACGACAGTGCTGAACGACTTACGCAAAATCTGCACACCGCAGGCCTCAATGTCGGATGCGGCATGGGAAAAAAGCATTATGTCTGGTGAAGTCAATCAGCAGCATATCCGTGAAGCGATTATCGCCATCGAGCGAAATAACCAGAACAACTACTGGGAAGCGCTGGGCAAGGTTGAATGCCCTGATATGTAACACACGGTATTGCATCGTTTATTTCGCCCGTTCTACCTTGAAAACGGGCGCTGTAACCGGTTTCTTTTTTCTAAATTCGCCTATTCTCTTTGGAACAGACATTTGTTGCTGACCAAGGAGAAAAAACAATGCGATACCGTTTTCCTGAAAACTTTTGGTGGGGCAGTGCCTGCTCGGCGCTGCAAACCGAAGGCGACAGCCTGAACGGCGGCAAAAGCCAGACCACATGGGATGTGTGGTTCGCCAGCCAGCCAGGTCGTTTCCATCAAGGGATTGGTCCAGAGAATACCTCTGGCTTTTACCAGCACTGGAAACAGGACATCGCACTGCTAAAACAGCTGAAACATAACAGCTTCCGTACGTCGCTGAGCTGGTCGCGTCTGATCCCCGACGGCACCGGCGAGGTCAATCCTGAAGCCGTTGAGTTCTACAATCAGGTGATCGACGAGTTACTGGCGCAGGGCATCACGCCGTTTATTACGCTGTTCCACTTCGATATGCCGATGGTGATGCAGGAGAAAGGCGGGTGGGAAAACCGTGATGTGGTGGCGGCTTTTGGTCGCTATGCGCAGATTTGTTTCGATCTGTTCGGCAACCGGGTTAAGCACTGGTTTACCTTCAACGAACCGATTGTTCCGGTCGAGGGTGGCTATTTGTATGACTTCCATTACCCCAACGTGGTGGATTTCAAACGCGCGGCTACCGTGGCGTATCACACGGTGCTGGCGCATTCGGTCGCGGTTCGCGCTTATCGTGCCGGAAACCACGACGGTGAAATTGGCGTGGTGCTGAACTTAACGCCCTCTTACCCGCGCTCGGCACATCCGGCAGACGTTAAAGCCGCACATCATGCGGATCTGCTGTTTAACCGCAGCTTCCTTGATCCGGTACTCAAAGGGGAATATCCCGCCGACTTGATCGCATTGTTGAAAGAGTACGATCAGCTCCCCGCGTGTCAGCCTGGCGACAAAGAACTGATTGCCGACGGCAAGATTGACCTGCTGGGGATCAATTACTACCAGCCACGCCGAGTGAAGTGCCGGGATTCTGCCGTCAATCCTGACGCCCCCTTTATGCCGGAAGGATTATTTGATTACTACGAAATGCCGGGCCGTAAAATGAATCCTTACCGCGGCTGGGAAATTTATGAGCCGGGTATTTACGATATTATTACCAACCTGCACGATCATTACGGCAACCCGCGTTGCTTTATTTCTGAAAACGGCATGGGAGTCGAGAACGAGCAGCGCTTTATCGAGGATGGTCACATTAACGACCATTACCGCATTGAATTTGTCAGTGAACATCTGAAGTGGCTGCACAAAGGCATTAGCGAAGGCTGCAATTGTCTTGGCTACCATATGTGGACCTTTATTGATAACTGGTCATGGTTGAACGGCTATAAAAACCGCTACGGTTTTGTGCAGTTAGATTTAGAGACTCAGCAGCGCACCATTAAACAGAGCGGCAAATGGTTTGCCGCAACGGCTGAAAATAACGGTTTTAATTAAGTCAAAGGGTGACCTCCGGGTCACCCTTCCCGCTTACGGATGGGCGCTTTTTATGCGCACTTTCGAGGCGACCAACAGCGCCGTCAGCAGCATCAAACTGCCGGACAGCACCAACGGTGACAGCAACCCCAGGTTGTCGAGTGCGTAGCCGCCTGCCGCTGCGCCACACGTGTTCGCCAGCTGGATAACCGCGACCTGAATAGACCCGGCTTTTTCCGCCTGATCGGCAAGCGTGCGCGTGATCCACGTTGACCACCCGACCGGCACCAGCGCAAACGCCAGCCCCCAGATAATGGCGATCCCTGCGGCGACCCCTTTGTCGCTCCCCCATAATGTCAGTACCAACGCGCTCACGGCCAGCACCAGCGGTGCGCCCGCCAGCGCCAGTTTGACCGAGCGTTTGAGGATAACGGAAGAGATCGACGTGCCAACAAAGCTGGCAATACCAAAACTCAACAGCACCAGCGTCAGACCATCAACGTCAAAGCCCGCCAGATTCATATACAGCGGGCGAATGTAGGTAAAGAACGCGAACTGGCCAGCAAACGACATGAAGATGGCAATCATTCCGGCCATCACCCCAGGACGTTGCAGCAGGCTAAGCATGTTTTGCTTTTGGTGAGACGGTTCGCCAGGCAGAGAAGGCAACGCTTTCACCACCCAGAAAATACACAATACCCCCATCACCGCCGCCGCATTAAAGACGTTGCGCCAGCCAATAATACCGCCTAAAAAACTGCCTAATGGCGCAGCAATTACCAGCGCAATAGAGACCGCGCCGAAAATCACCGACAGCGCTTTCGGTACCGTACGCGCCGGAACCAGGCGCATAGTGAGCGACGCAGACATCGCCCAGAAGCCGCCAAGCGCCAGCCCGAGGCAAGCACGACCCATAAGCAGTAATGTGAAGGAGTTGGCAAACGAAACCAGCAGACATGAAATCGTCAGCAGAATGGCAAACAAGAGCACCACATAGCGACGGTCGGTCGCCTGGATAATTTGGGTAACAAACAGGCTGGCAAACATAGCGACAAACGCGGTTACTGTCACCGACTGACCGGCAACCCCCTCAGAGATCCCCAGATCCTGCGCCATGGGCGTCAGCAGACTGACAGGCAGAAATTCCACGGTGATCAGACAGGCGACGCAGAACGCCACAGCAAATACCGCAGACCAGTTAGGTCGGGCCATTTCTCCAGCGCGGGATTTTTCAGCTATACATTCACTCATTTTGTTACCTGCGTCGATTTTTTGTAGAAAAGTTACGCAGTGTAACATTTTAAATGTGACGAACTTAACGTTTTAGCAACTAAAACGCCTTACACCGAAAGAATACGGCATCCAGGTGCATTAAATATGGAACGCCACTCTCTTACCTGTGGGCAACTTAACATCAATACTTAACTCGCCACCCAGCGCTGCTACGTAACGTTTCAACGTAGAGAGGCGAGGATCATTTTCAGCCTGTTCCATTTTTGCAATGGTTGGCTGCTTAACGCCCATTGCCGCGGCCAGTTCTGCCTGAGACAGGTTAAGTTCTTCCCTTAACATACTTAATGCAATAGCCTGGTGCATCTCCTCGACTTTTTCAGCAATACGCGCCTGACTTTCCGGGGTTTGTTTAGCCATCAACTCTTTGAGGGTAGCCATAATTTTTCCTTACTTATTAAGATGTTTTCTGTACTCAGCATCTGCAAACTTAATCATATCCTTATAGAATTTCTTCTCGTTTAACCCCGTTTTATCTCCAGCGCACAACACGATGCCATGACGAGAAGGATCAAACGCGAAGAACGCCCGAATTGGGTTACCTTGATGCTGAATGCGTAACTCTTTCATGTTCGAAAAAGCGGAGTCGTTCACCGTATCCGCAAACGGTCTTCCCAATTGGGGGCCATATTCGGACAAAATAATCATAGCGGCGAGAATGTCCTCCTTGAGTGCTTCAGTTTGTTCGTCAAACCACCTGTCGAAAACGTCCGTTGTTTCAACATCCCACATAAGCGATCCCTCATAGCCAATAAGCTATAGATAAATTATAGCCTATTAGCTATAAAATCACTCTGTCTCGTCACACTATTTACACGCTTGCCAGTCCGGCATCATACGCAGCCGGAGATCCTCTCCTGATGTCCGTTAATCATCGGATTCGGTACCGTGCGGGCCAAGTCATTGCGCTTTGGTGAATAGCCTGGTACATGATGAACCTCGTCGTAAGCGTTAACGAGGGGCATCATGCGCGGGAGGTGGGGTATAAATATAATGACGATCCAGGATAATCATCATCACGAATATTGATATCAGTGCAGCCAGTGAACGCCATCTTCAGGTTGAAAAAACGCGTTGTAGCGCATCTGAAAAGCGTTAATTTCCTGCATATCAGGCTCCATTTCGCGCAGAAAACCCAGCGCAAGACGCACCTGCGCGTCGGTAATCGGCGCCGACAGCCGGGCTTTTTGCAGTAAACGGTGCCACTGCTGCAGGCTCTGATCGCTGCCGTCTACAATTACGTTCTGCCAGATCAGCAGCACCTGTGCGGCATTTTGCAGATGCGATTCATCGGGGCGGTGCAGATACTGTAAAAACGCCTCGCCTTGCGTTTTGCCCATTTGATCGATCATCGATTCCACCGGCACCACATCAATACCAAGACGCTCGCTCAGACGGCGAATCGCCCGTCGGGACCCGGAAGTGAGCACCCGAAAACCGATAACAAACACCACCGCCAGTGTGGCCAGCATTATCCAGACCATGAGTTCTCCTGCTTTATCAGCGCTCATGATATCTGGAAACCGTCTGTGAATACTAATCCACCAGAATGATTTTCAACGCAAAAAGCACCGCCACGGCAATGACACAGAGGTTTAGCTCCCGCCAGCGCCCGGTAAACACTTTCATAATGCAGTACGACATAAAACCCAGCGCAATCCCCTCAGTGATGGAAAAGGTAAACGGCATCATCACCGTCGTGATAAACGCGGGAACCGATTCGGTAAAGTCGTCCCAGTTAACGCGAGACAGGCTCGAGGTCATCAGTACGCCAACAAAAATAAGCGCCCCTGCCGTCGCATAGGCGGGAACCATCCCCACCAGCGGTGAAAAGAACATCACCAACAGGAATAATACCCCCACCACCACCGCCGTCAGGCCCGTACGTCCACCCACCGCCACGCCTGAGGTACTTTCTATATAGGCGGTAACGGAAGAGGTGCCGATAAACGCCCCAGCGACCGAACTCAGGCTGTCGACATACAGCGCCTTATTCATGTTAGGAAATTTACCGTCTTGATCGATTAAGCCTGCTTTATCCGTTACACCAATTAACGTCCCTGATGAGTCAAATAAATTGATTAGCATGAAGGAAAAAATGATACCGGCCAAATTAAGCGATAATGCGCCGCTCAAATCTACCTCGCCCATCACAGCGCTGATATTGGGCGGAACAGAATATACGCCATTAAAATGCACATCACCGAAAAATAACCCACAACACGATGTCACCACGATTGAAACCAGTACGGCGGCATGAAAATGTCGGGATGACAGAATGGTAATAATAAAAAAGCCTAAAATACCCAGTAATACTGTATGTGAGCTTAAGTTACCGATCGCCACCAGCGTGTCTTTATTTGCAACGATGACGCCTGCGTTTTTTAACCCCATCATCGCGATAAATAAACCGATGCCGCTGGTGATACCAATACGTAAACTGACAGGAATGTTAGAAATCATCCAGTAGCGAATTCGAAAAAGCGTGAGCAAAAACAGCCCCACGGCCCCCCAAAATATTGCGCCCATACCGGTTTGCCAACTCACGCCCATCGCCCCGACGACCACAAACGCGAAAAACGCATTCAGCCCCATTGCGGGCGCCAGCGCGACGGGCAGATTGGCAATCAACCCCATCGCAATACTGCCGATACCGGCAATCAGACAGGTCGTGACAAACACCACTTTGGGGTCCATCTGTGCGGCCCCCAATATCTGAGGGTTAACGAAAACAATGTACACCATCGTTAAAAATGTCGTCATACCGGCGATCATTTCAGTACGTACGGTTGTACCGTGCTGGTGAATTTTAAAGAATCGCGAAAGGCTACCTGAATCCTCTCTTATGTCATCACTGATCTCATTATTCATTTTTTTCATCCATTAGCGAGAATATTAACCTGTCTCTTTTTTAAACATATCCCATACTTAATTCAGTGATAATTATCACATTGCAATTGTGCGTAAGCCGATAAACTTTAAATAATCATTTGGTGTTTCTTAATGATAAATAACAATCAAATTGATAAAATCAAAATGAGAAAAATATGAATACTTTTATTAGCTATAAGTTTCATTACATTAGCCGCCAGGAACAGCAGGAATTGTTGGCGGTTTCTCGTGGCGAAGCCGTCGCCGATTATATTATTGATAATGTCATTCTTCTCGACCTCATCAACGGCGGAGAAATGGCAGGGCCGATTGTTATTAAAGGACAGCATATCGTGGGCATCGGCCCGGAATATATCGACGCCCCGGCATTACATCGCGTGGATGCCCACGGCGCAACGGCAGTGCCTGGCTTTATCGATTCACACCTGCATATTGAATCCAGCATGATGACACCCGTGACCTTTGAATCGGCGACGCTGCCGCGCGGACTCACCACGGTCATCTGCGATCCGCACGAAATCGTCAACGTGATGGGTGAAACCGGATTTGCCTGGTTTGTCCGCTGTGCAGAACAGGCAAAGCAAA
The DNA here is from genome assembly GCF_016811995.1 of Citrobacter sp. R56. Classification (GTDB taxonomy): domain Bacteria; phylum Pseudomonadota; class Gammaproteobacteria; order Enterobacterales; family Enterobacteriaceae; genus Citrobacter_D; species Citrobacter_D enshiensis. The sequence continues at coordinate 31,034 of NZ_CP069159.1, read as the reverse complement.
ATCAGTACCTTCAGGTCAGTTCCTGCGTTCCGGCACTGGCTGGATGTGATGTGAACGGCGCCTCTTTTACCCTCGAGCAAATGCTCGCCTGGCGCGATCATCCGCTGGTAACCGGGCTGGCGGAAGTGATGGATTATCCTGGCGTCATTGCCGGACAGAATGCGCTTCTCGATAAAATGGATGCCTTTCGCCACCTGACGCTGGACGGTCACTGCCCGGGACTTAACGGCAAAGCGCTTAACGCCTACATTGCCGCCGGGATCGAGAATTGCCACGAGAGCTATCGTCTGGAGGAGGGTCGCCGCAAACTGCAACTCGGAATGGCACTCATGATCCGTGAAGGTTCCGCAGCCCGTAATCTCAACGCGCTGGCGCCGCTGATCACTGAGATAAACAGCCCGCAGTGCATGCTTTGCACTGATGACCGTAACCCGTGGGAAATTGCTCATGAGGGACATATCGACGCGCTTATTCGGCGGCTGATTTTACAACATAACGTACCGCTTCACGTTGCTTACCGCGTCGCCAGCTGGTCAGCCGCGCGACATTTTGGCCTGCACCATCTTGGCCTACTGGCTCCCGGTAAACAGGCGGATATCGTTCTGCTCAGCGATGCCCGTCACGTAACGGTACAGCAGGTCTTTGTCAAAGGAGAGCCCATCAATGCCGATGCCCTGAAAGCAGAAGAACCCGCAAGACTGGCGCGAACCACGCCACCGTATGGCAACACCATTGCGCGGCAACCGGTATCCGCTGCCGATTTTCCGCTGCATTTCACGCCCGGAAAACGCTATCGGGTCATTGATGTTATCCCTAACGAATTAATTACTCACGCCAGCACCTGTCTGTGTACCCCGGATGGTTTCGATCGCGATGATATCTGCTATATCGCCGTCCTTGAGCGCTACGGGCACCAGCTCTCCCCGGCCTGCGGTTTGCTGGGCGGATTTGGCCTGCGTGAAGGCGCGCTGGCGGCAACCGTCAGCCATGACAGCCATAATATTGTGGTGGTTGGTCGCAGCGCCGAAGAGATGGCCCTCGCGGTGAATCAGGCGATCGCCGATAGCGGCGGGCTATGCGTGGTTCGTCACGGGCGCGTACAGAGTCATTTAGCGCTACCGATAGCCGGTTTGATGAGCACCGACACCGCACAATCACTGGCGGAGCAGATTGATGCGCTCAAGGCGGCGGGTCGCGAGTGCGGTTCACTGCCCGACGAACCGTTTATCCAGATGGCGTTTCTCTCTTTGCCGGTCATCCCCGCATTAAAACTCACCAGCCAGGGGCTTTTTGACGGCGAAAAATTTGCATTTACATCCCTGGAGACTGACTGACTTCAGGCATAAAAAAGCCCGGCATTAAGCCGGGCAAAGCGTTACCAAATACACACTTAAGCTACTTTCAATTCTCGAATTTTCTTTTCCCGGCGGATTTTACGTTCTTCAAATACGGCCACGATGGCCATCAGGCAGATACAGCCGATGGCGGCCGTATCCAGCGCGGCGAAGGTACCCGCCCAGCCGGTCAGACCGAAGACCGGCGTGCCGTCAGCAATCATCCCCAGTCCCAGCTTGGCGAAGCTGTCGCCAATCAGATAAGCAAAGGTGCCTTTGATACCATCGGCGGCGCCGATCGCTTTTTTCGGTACAAAACCGACCGCCGCGACGCCGATTAACAATTGCGGACCAAACACCAGGAAGCCGAGAGCGAACAGGGAAGCCAGATAAACGTACTGGTTGCTGGCATGCTGATAGACGCCCAGCGTGGCAATGATCAGCGCCAGCGCAACGCAGGCCACCAGCGCACGACGTCCGTTCGCCAGATCAGAAAGCCAGCCCCACAGCAGCGTACCGACCAGCGCGCCCACTTCAAACAGGGTAAAGCCCTGAATCGCCACTTCTTTGGAGAGTTTCAGCTCCTGGAAGGCATACACGGTGGACCACTGGTCGATACCGATGCGCACCACGTACAGGAAGATGTTGGAGAAGCACAGCAGCCAGATCACTTTGTTTTTCAGCACATACTCAACAAAGATCTGCCATTTGGTCATCTCATTTTCTTCAGTCTCTTTGTCTTCTTCGCTGATCTCTTCACCGAACAGCTCTTCCGCTTTACCGAGGCCGTAAGATTCCGGGGAGTCGCTGCCATAGCGCAGGCCGATAAAGCCCACAATCAGCGCAATAATCGACGGGAAGATAAACATGCCAATTACATGACCGTCGAACAGGACGTTCGCGCCGAACAGCGCTACGCCCGCCGCGCCCGCGCCGCCAAGGTTGTGGGAAATGTTCCACATACCGAGATAAGAGCCACGCTTACGGCGCGGCGTCCATTTGGTGATGGTGGAATAGCTGCACGAACCGCCGGTACTCTGGAAGAAACCGCTCAGGGCATAAAACGCGATCATCAGGAACAGGCTGGTAGAGCCGGTACCCATGCTGGCGCTGAAGCCGAGCATACAGATAGCGGAGAGGATCAGCATAAACGGCAGGAATTGCTTGGTGTTTTTGCCGTCAGCGTAATAGGAGACTAGCGTTTTGCCCACGCCGTAGGTGATCGAAAAACCCAGCCCAATCATCCCCAGTTGCGTCATGCTCAACCCGTAGGTGGAGATCATGTCGTTCTGCGCAATGTTGAAGTTTTTGCGGATCAGATACATGGTCAGGTAGCCGATGAAGACCACCAGATAGGACTGCATGAACGGTTTGAACCACATTTTGCGCCGCACATCGAGCGGCAGATCGAGGGTCGGTTTACGCACCTGGTTTAGGAAGGCCAGCATGGGTGGGATATCTCCTGATTTTTATACCTGCTTTATGGCAGTCATTGTAAAAATCAGCAGCCAACCCGGCCTGAGACAGCGTCCAGGCGGAACCGGGAAAATTTCTTAGTTTTGCCCGACTAGGCGAAAAAAGGTGAGGTGCGTCACGCTTCATTGACCTCGCGCGGCGCCTGAGCATTCAAAAACGGCAACAGCAGAAGCGCGGATATCCCGGCGGCAATGGCGATCACCACAAAAAACCCGGTCCAGTGCCAGGTTTCCATCACCTGCGCCAGCGGCCAGCCGGAGAGCGATGCGCCAAGATAGGCAAACAATCCGACAAACCCGGTGGCCGCCCCCGCCGCCTCTTTGTGCGAACACTCGGCCGCCGCCATACCGATCAGCATCTGCGGCCCAAAGACGAAGAAGCCAGTGGTGAAGAAGCAGGCGGCCTGCATCACGTAACTGGCAAACGGCATCAGCCACAGCGAGCCAACAGAAAGCAAAATGCCCGCAGCGAAAATCAGGTTCATTGGCCCACGGTTGCCATTGAACAGTTTATCCGAGCCCCAGCCCGCCACCAGTGCGCCAATAAACCCGCCCAGCTCGAACATGGTCACAGCCGTATTGGCGGTCACCAGGTCAACCCCCAGCGTCTCCGACATGTACAGGTTGCCCCAGTCGTTGATCGCCGCGCGCACGACGTACACCAGCACATAACAGAGCGAGAGTAGCCAGATGTAAGGGTTCAGCAAGACATATTTGGTGAGGATCTCTTTGCGGGTCAGCCCCGCCCCCTCCTGCTGCTGGGCGATTTCCAGCGCGTCGTGCCGCCAGTCGCCCACCGGCGGTAAACCGATGGCCTGCGGCCTGTCGCGCAGTCGCCAGCAGAGGAAAATACCCACCGCAATCGCCAGTAACCCGGCAATCATCATCCCGGCACGCCAGCCGTAATGCAGAGCGGTAGCAGCCATCACGATAGGAATAAGTGCGCCGCCGACGTTGTGCGCCGTGTTCCACAACGCCCACCAGCCGCCGCGTTCAGTACGCGAGTACCACGCCGTCAGCAAACGGGCGCATACCGGCGAGCCCCAGCCCTGGAAGAAGGCATTCAGCGCCCACAGCAGGGCAAACGCCCACAGCGAGGTGGAGAAGCCGAACAAAATGTTCACCACTCCGGTGGCGATCAGCCCCATCCCCATAAAATAACGGGCGTTAGAGCGGTCGCTGACGATGCCGGAGACAAATTTCGACAGCCCGTAAGTGATGTAAAACAGCGTGGCCAGCAGACCAATGTCGCTGCGGGTCAATACGCCGCTGGCGAGGATTTCCGGCACCGCGGCGTTAAAACTTTTACGGGTGAAGTAGAACAGCGCATAACCGAGCCAGATGGTGGTCAGAATATGTCGCCGCCAGTAGCGGTAACGGGCGTCGATTTCGCGTTTATCGTTAATTAACGGCGCATTCACCGGGGCTTTCAGAAACGTCAGCATCCCTTCTCCTTACACGTAACGCAGGGGTAATGAGACGCTCACGCGCGTACCGTGGGTGCAGGAAATCGCCAGCATTCCCCCCAGTGCCGTCACACGTTCACGCATTCCGGTCAGGCCAAAACCCAACTGACCCGATCCTGGCGGCAGCCCGCAACCGTCATCTTCAATCACCAGCATCAGGCGGTCGTTCTGCTGCCAGCCCTGTAGCGTCACCGCACTGGCACTGGCATGCTTCACAATGTTGTTCAGACCCTCCTGGCACACCCGAAACAGGGTCACCCGCTGGCCTTCACTGAGCATTGATTCGTCGATTGTCCAGTCGAGATGGCTGACGATGCCGCGGCTTTCCAGCTCCATTTCACGCATCAGCGAACGAATGGCCAGCTCCAGCGTCAGATCGTCCAGTTGGCGGGGGCGTAAGCGCCCTAACAGGCGGCGCACCGCGTCATACACGCCCAACGATAACTGTTCGATATGCGCTCCGCTCTGCTTCACGCCCGCATTTTCAGGAGCCAGCCGTTGCACAATGCCGGCTTGGGTGCGGATCGCGGTGATGGTCTGGCCGATATCGTCATGCAGCTCGCGCGCCACGTCGCGCCGTACGCTCTCTTCGGTTTCCAGCAGACGTTCCGCCAGGCGGTGATTACGCGCCAGCTCGTTTTGCAGCGACTGATTAAGCTCGCGCAGGCGTTGGATCCCCGCGCCGAGTAGCAGTCCGGTCAGACTCTGCGCCAGCAATGAGAGCAATAAATCCACCGGGTGATCGTGCCAGGTCTGGCTGGCAATCAACGCGATGGCGTTCATCAGGGTCGCGATCAGCGCCCCTTGCCAGCCATAGTGCCAGGCCAGCGCGATAATCGGCAGCGCCAGACAAAACGGCGTAAAGCGGGAAAGTTCATCCGGCAGCCCAAGCTGCAGCCACAAACTGACGGTGAACAACAGCAGATACCAGACCAGATGGCGACCGCGCCAGTTGACCGGCTGCGAAACCAGCGCCGGACCGAGCGGCAGCCAGGTGGTGCTGGTGAGGTAATGCCAGAACACCAGGCAAATGGGGGCCAGCGTCAGTCCGCCCGTGAGCGTCAACAGCAGCGCGGTAAAGGCCGCTTCGCCTTGCCCCATCCACGGTAAAGACTGTAGCAGTGCCGCCGCCGTAAGCGCCGCGCTTTGCAAAAGCAACGTGCGCCAGTCGCGTTGATGGCGATAGCGGGAGATTAACGCCACCGGAAGCAGCGTCAGCACGCTTCCGATCATCAAAAGGGGAAGATGAGCGAGCGCCACTTCCTGCGCCAGCCAGTAGGCAAGTAGCCATTCTGCACCCAGCAATACTGGCCAGTAGCCGCGCGGGCATTGCAGCATGAGTCCCAGACGCAGACCAAATGGAAACAACAGCACCGCCATTTCCGGGCGCTCAACCAGATGCAGGCTGATGCTCCACAGGCAAAACCACGCGGCGGAGAAGATAAAAAAGCAGGCGATAACGGTAATTAACCGGGAGAAAAAGGTGCTCATCACCAGCCATCAAACATACGGCGAGCCAGTTCAACGTCATTGCTGACGCCCAGTTTTTCCATCAGATTGGCGCGATGCACGTGTACTGTTTTCGGCGACAGCCCCAGTTCAGCGGCAATCTCTTTGACCGCCATACCCTGCGCCAGTTTTTCCGCCACCTGACGTTCGCGTTTGGTCAGCGGATCCTGACGCCCTGCCGCCAGCTTTACCGCGATATCCGGCGTCAAATAACAACCGCCTGTCGCCACCGTATGGACCGCAGAAATCAGTTCATCAGGGCTACAGCGTTTGGAGAGGAAACCACGGGCGCCTGCATTCAACGCCTGCTCCACCAGCGCCGGACTGTCATGAACAGAGAGCATGATGGTCGCCATCCCTTTTGGCAATTGACTCAACAACTCCAGCCCGGAGATATCCGGCATGGAAATGTCGCAAATACAGACCTGCACGCCCCGCCCCGGCAGTCCCGCCAGCGCCTCTCGTCCCGATCCGAACTCGGCTACAACCTGCAAATCAGGCTCCAGCCCCAGCAACTGTGCAAAGCCGGAGCGGACGATCAGGTGATCGTCAATAAGGGCAACGGTGATCATGGTTCTGTCCTGGCGGGTAAAAAAACGCGCTTACCTTAACGATAAGCGCGTTGCTGTTCAAGCCTTGAGCTGTTATTCGAAAAAGACGGCAATCTTATTAAACATGGTCGGATCTGACTGGTTACGAATGACTTTCACGACATCCTCCAGTTTATCTATCTGGCTAATCATCTGTTCAAGACGTTGATCGTCATTGACCAGTAGCCAGATACGGCTTTGGTCGCTGTTCTGGATCGGCAAACAGAGGATGCCCTCCACGTTAAAGGCGCGACGGGCGAACAAGCCGCAGACGTGGGTCATTACGCCGGGATGGTTACGCACGGTGAGTTCCAGAATGACGTTTTCATGTGACTGTTTCTGCATGGTTTATTCCCCCACCATCTCTGTATTTGCCGCGCCCGGCGGCACCATCGGATACACTTTTTGTTCCGCATCAATACGCACATGAATCAGCGCCGGTCCCGGACGGGAGATAATCGCCTGCAACGCCGCCTGCGGATCATCTTCATTATTCAAATCACAGGTTTCCAGACCAAATCCAGCGGCAATCTGCATAAAGTTGATCATCCCTGGATAGGTGGCGGCAAAGACGCCTTGCTTGTAAAACAGACTCTGCTGCTGATGGACCAGCCCCAGCGCTTCGTTGTTCATCAGAATGATTTTCACATCCAGCTGGTTTTCGCTGGCGGTCGCCATCTCCTGAATATTCATCATCAGGCTGCCATCGCCAGAGAAACATAATACCTTACGGTCAGGGTTCGCCAGCGCTGCGCCAATCGCCGCCGGCAGACCAAAGCCCATGGTGCCCAGTCCACCGGAGGTCAGCCACTGGCGAGGACGGTTGAGTGGATACGCCTGCGCCGTCCACATCTGATGCTGCCCCACATCGGTGGTGACAATCGCGCTGTCGTCAACACAGGCAGCCACGGCATTAATCAGTCCATAATGGCTGAGGGGATCGCTCTCTTGCGGGATCGCACCCGGAAACTCACGCTGCAAATCCGCCACCGTCCGGTGCCACTCCTCACGCGGTTGCACGTCAATGAATGGGATCAACTGGGCCAGAACATCATCTACATCGGCCTGAATCGCCACGTGCGCCTGCTTGATTTTCCCCAGCTCCGCGCGGTCGATATCGACATGAATAATGTTGGCGTTCGGGCAGAACTGCTCCGTTTTACCAATCGCCCGGTCATCAAAACGCGCGCCCAGAACAATCAGCAAATCCGCCTCTTGCAGGATAAAGTTGGTGCTGCGTGCGCCATGCATACCCAGCATGCCTAACGACAGCGGGTGCGCTTTTGGCAACATACCCAGCGCCATTAAGGTCATGGTGGTCGGTAACTGCGCTTTTTCCGCCAGTTCGCGCACACGGGCAGGTGCATTGATGACACCGCCGCCGAGATACAGCACCGGACGTTTTGCCGCATTAATCATCGCAGCGGCGTCACGGATACTTTCAGCGCTGAATTCCGGCGAGGGCGATTTCTCTGCCGCAGGCGGCAGTTCTTCCAGCTCGATCGTGGCGGTCTGCACATCCTTAGGAATGTCTATCCACACCGGCCCCGGGCGTCCCGACTGGGCAATGCGAAAAGCATCACTCATCACCTGCGGCAATTCGTGAATATCTCTGACCAGATAGTTGTGTTTGGTGATGGGGATAGAAATGCCGTAGGTGTCCACTTCCTGGAAGGCGTCGGTACCAATCATGGAAGCCGGTACCTGACCGGTAATACACACCAACGGAATGGAATCGAGACGCGCATCGGCAATGGCGGTGACCAGGTTCGTCGCCCCCGGTCCGCTACAGGCCATACAAACAGCGGGTTTGCCATCAGTTCGCGCCATACCCTGCGCAATAAACCCCGCGCCTTGTTCGTGGCGCGCCAGGATATGACGGATTTGCGTGCTTTGGCTTAAGGCGTCGTAGACGGGGAGAATCGAACCGCCCGGGATCCCGGTCACCACGGTGATGCCCTGGCGTTCCAGTAAATGAACGATTAACTCTGCGCCCGTAAAGCGCTTACGTGTGGATGTTGTGCCCGAACTTGCCATGCTCCAGTCCTTTTATTCTGGGCCGAGGCTCCGGGAGGGTCGCTTAAACGAAAAACCCCGCCCGGTTTGCGCCGGCGGGGTTTTGGAATCGTGTGTTCCGGACCCTACGGCGCATTGCCGACGACCACCACCACACGCACGACGACCACTGCGGCAGGTTGCGCAGTTTTTAGTAGGGTCGCGGTTAGCATGGAAGGGTTCATTAGGGACCTTGTCTGTTTATTGATTAACAGGATTTATACAAGCACAGCTTTTTAGATGTGACAATGGAAAAAATTTCATCTGTGCAAAAATGCGTCAGCGATCACGTTATCACTGATAACGATGTAAAAACAAAAAACCCCGCCGAAGCGAGGTTTTTATCAGCGTTATACGGCTGGTAACCGTAAAGCACACTGTGTTATGTCAACACCAGAAGTATACGCATTCCACGAAAAACACGCAATTTCGGCACGAATTTTGACGTTTTTGAGTATGGTGCAGAGAGACCGCTTTGTCTACAAATTACTGTTTATTTATACAGTAATTAATCTATAATATCACTGTACGCAATGTGTTATGCGGGGCCGCATCGTAAACCGGCGCAACAAAGCCCTGGCTGAAACGGGTGGTGCCGTCAGCGCCTTAACCCCGTGTGAGCACACTGTGTTACGTCAACAAGCACAACGTTTCTCGCAGGAGAGATCGCGTGCGCAACAGCTGGCAACAGGCAGCGGAAAGGTACGTCAGCTGGCAGTGCTCCTTCACCACAGGAGACGCGTATGAGCCTCGTGGATATCGCTATTCTTATCCTGAAACTCATTGTTGCTGCACTGCAACTGCTTGATGCTGTTCTGAAATACCTCAAGTAATTCAGATTCAAGCCGCACTAAAGGGGAGCGGGCAACCGCTCCCCTTTCACCCTCTGCCTGGTGCGTGTACCTCAAGAGTATGTTACATTTTTATTACATCCCTTAAGACACCTGTCGCCATGACCCTTTCCGTTTTCTGCATTTTGCTGTTCGCCGCGCTGCTGCACGCCAGCTGGAACGCCATCGTGAAAGCAGGAAATGACAAGCTCTATTCGGCGATTGGCGTCAGCGGCTCTGCGGCATTGATGGCGCTGGTTTGTTTACCTTTTTCCCCGCAGCCTGCTGTTGCCAGCATCCCCTTTTTAGCCGCCTCTACCGTGTTACAGGTGGTCTATACCGTTCTGGTCGCCAAAACCTATCAGGTTTCGGATATGAGCCAAACGTATCCCTTAATGCGCGGTTCCGCTCCGCTGCTGGTCGCGATAATCAGCGTGCTGTTTCTCGGCGACAGCCTCTCCTCACTGGCCTGGGTTGGTATTGTGGTGATCTGTATTGCCATCCTCGGTATGGCCTTCAACGGTCACGCCAGTTCCCGGCAGGGCGTGGTTCTGGCCCTGATTAACGCCTGTTTTATTGCCGGATATACCCTGGTGGACGGGACGGGTGTACGACTGTCAGAAACCGCGCTGGGATACACATTGTGGACATTCTTCCTCAATGGCTCCTGCCTGCTGGGCTGGGCGATGATTGCCCGACGCCAGGAGGCCGCACGCTACCTGGTGCAACACTGGAAGAAGGGGATTTTTGGCGGCATCGGCACTATGGGCTCTTACGGACTGGCACTGTGGGCGATGACGCAATCCCCCCTGGCGGTGGTCGCCGCGCTGCGCGAGACCTCTATTTTGTTCGGCGCGCTTATCGCATGGCTATTGCTCAAAGAACGGGTCGTCGGGTTGCGCCTCGTCGCCGCTGGCGGTATTGCCGCTGGCGCCATGCTGCTTCGTCTGGCTTGATGCAATCCGGCAACATTTGTTGCCGTTTTTTGTTTACATATCCTGCCGTTCGCCGACACATCATTCCAGTCGTCTATCTGGCCTTCTTTTACTGGTGTGGTAGATTTCACTCGTATTCATGGCAATACATAGCCACTTATTCTTATTTTTTCTCTTTTTAAAAAGTAATCAGCGAAATGAAAAGGCAGAAAAGCGTCAATTTGTTGTTGATGTTGGTATTACTTGTCGCAGTGGGTCAGATGGCGCAAACCATCTATATCCCGGCAATTGCCGATATGGCGCGTGAACTGAATGTCCGCGAAGGGGCCGTACAAAGCGTGATGGCCGCCTACCTGCTGACGTACGGTCTGTCACAGCTGGTTTACGGCCCGCTTTCCGACCGTGTCGGGCGTCGCCCGGTGATCCTCGTCGGCATGTCTATTTTTATGCTGGCCACACTGGTCGCCATCACCACCCACAGCCTGACGGTGCTGATTGCCGCCAGTGCGATGCAGGGCATGGGGACCGGCGTTGGCGGCGTGATGGCGAGGACCTTACCGCGCGATCTGTATGAAGGCACACAACTGCGTCACGCCAACAGCTTGCTGAATATGGGTATTTTGGTCAGCCCGTTGATGGCTCCGCTGATCGGCGGTCTGCTGGACACTATGTGGAACTGGCGCGCCTGTTACATCTTTCTACTGATCCTCTGCGCAGGCGTCACCGTTAGCATGGCGCGCTGGATGCCGGAAACCCGTCCGACGGGCGCACCGCGCACACGGCTTATCACCAGCTACAAAACCCTGTTCGGCAACGGTGCGTTTACCTGTTATTTGCTGATGCTGATCGGCGGCCTGGCCGGGATTGCCGTCTTCGAAGCCTGCTCCGGCGTACTGATGGGTGCCGTATTAGGTTTAAGCAGCATGGTGGTGAGCGTCTTGTTTATTCTGCCGATCCCGGCAGCGTTTTTCGGCGCATGGTTTGCTGGTCGTCCCAATAAACGCTTCTCCACGCTGATGTGGCAATCGGTGGTCAGTTGCCTGCTGGCAGGCGTGATGATGTGGGTGCCAGGCTGGTTCGGCGTGATGAACGTCTGGACGCTGTTGATCCCGGCAGCGCTGTTCTTCTTTGGCGCAGGCATGCTGTTTCCGCTGGCAACCAGCGGGGCGATGGAACCTTTCCCGTTCCTGGCCGGAACAGCCGGTGCGCTGGTGGGTGGCTTGCAAAACATCGGCTCTGGCGTGCTGGCGTGGCTCTCAGCGATGATGCCGCAAACCGGGCAAGCCAGCCTTGGGATGTTGATGACCTTTATGGGTCTGTTGATTTTACTGTGCTGGCTCCCGCTGGCGTCTCGTGTCTCCCATCAGGAGCAGGCGGTTTAATCAGATGATGGCCCGGCTTATCGCCGGGCTGTTCACACTTCGGTGATATCATCGCAGTCAACAACGGTTCCAGCGCTGGCCGCCACGCCCCCTCTTCCCCATCATAAAACTGCGTATCGGCGTTGATAGCATACGGAATTTTCGCTTTCTTCAGCTCACAGGCCATAAAACTGGCAAAGGCGAGCTGTGAAGGCGATGGCGAATTTTTGATGGTTTCACCCGGCGACCAGCCCCCGACCCAACTGGCATGACCGGTTTTCTGCTGCCAATGTATGGCGGCGTTTATCCGCGCACGGATGGCGGCTTTTTCCGCCGCTGTGCCGGAGGTCCAGGGATATTTCCCATTACTCTTTAGCGGTCCCCACGGGAAGATATGCCACTGTGCCAGCACATAGTTTTGACTTCCCGGCGGCAGTTTAAGACCCGACAACGCCTCCGGGGCAGCGCGCATGCGTGGGGCAATAAAAATCATGCGCTGCGGGTCAATGGCATGGATCACGCGCAGGGTATTCTCATATACCCGATTGAGGGAAGCCTGATTATGGTTGAGTTTCTCCGCCGGTTCATCGATCAGGTCAAAACCCAGCAACGGCGAACTTTGCGCGAAATAGTGCGCTACGGCAATCCACCAGTTCTCCACCTCTTTTTCGTTTCCGGGGCTGGGATCGTTTTTATACTCATCGGCCTGATACGCGATAATGGGGATCACACCATACTGGTTACAGGCTTCAACCAGTTTACGCAGGTGAATCAACCGCGCTTCCGTTGGCTCGCCCGCGACCCGGATACGCACATGGGTTAATCCCTTTGCCCTGAAATCGCGGACCACCAGCGGATCAAATTCGCGGATGCCCCTTTCGGTTCGCGCCCAGTCGACATCCATTCCTGCCCCCAACTGCTGCGCATAATGCGAAGCCGTGAGCGGCCGTTCAGCGGCATACACGACAGCGCTGGCGAGCAACAGGAGAGAGATGAGTGGTTTTAACACGGTTGTCCTCAGTCATTAACCGGGAGGGATATCACGTATTTAGCATAATCTCTGACATCAGGTGTAGAGTGAAAACGTAATAAATCTCATCACACCTGCTCTTGCAGCCAGCCAATAAAAGCCTCAATTTTCGGCCACTGCCTGCCAGGCAGCGTGGTCATGTAGTAATGCTGGTGACATTTCAGCGCCATCTCACCGAAAGGCGCAACAAGCTCCCCGCTGTCGAGTCGTTTTTGCACCAGCCGCTTACGCCCCATCGCAACGCCAATATGGTTCATTGCGGCAATCACCGCTAAATCTGAACGATCGAAGCCAATCCCCGATGATAACGGCAAATCAACCCCAAAGTGTTGCGCCCAACTGTGCCATTCATCCGTTCCGGAATCGTTGCTCCACGCCTGACGATCGTGCAGCAGCGTGCAGTGACGCAGGTTAACCAACGCATCCTGCAGGTCAAAACGCCGGGCATAGTCCGGACTGCATACTGGCAGGATTGCCTCATCCATCAGGAAATGGTGCGTCAGTTGCGCGGAGGGGGCGTCGTCAAAGTAGATCGCCAGATCAATACCCGCACGCTGGAGGTTCACGTTGTCGTTACCGGTCAATATGGTCAGCGAAATAGACGGGTAGCGGCGTGTGAAATCACCTAATGCGGGCACCAGCCAGCACTGGGCGATGGAAGGCCGCGAGTAAACCGTGAGCGTACCGGAGAGCTCCTGGTTTTTAATGTCGAGGATCTCCTGATTCAGCGTATCCAGCGACGACTTCAGCGCCCAGAACACCCGTTTCCCTTCGTGCGTTAATTCCACTTTTCGGTGTGAGCGAACAAACAGCTGAATACCCAGCTCGTCTTCAAGCTGATTAATACGATGGCTGACGGCGCTGGGACTTAATGACAGCTCATCTGCGGCCAGCGCAAAAGACTGATGCCTCGCCGCCACTTCAAAGGTGTAGAGCTTTGATAACTGCCAGCCGTTGAGTAGACGATTTCTGACTTCGCGAAGGGGATCCATAACCACCTCTGAGACCTCTGACTATGGCCCGCAGTGTAAAAAAAGACGCTGAAAAAATCAGCATAAAGATGAATCAGCGTGAACCATATTGCATATAACAGTCATTTTTAGACACATATCACCATTTTGATTCAATTTAGCTCATGTGAAATGGGAATTATATCGTTTGTCAGCCTACGTCGTTTTTTTGTCCAATATAACCACGTTAATCACAGGGCAAGGTGAGATATGCACTCTCAAATCTGGGTTGTGAGCACGCTGCTGATAAGCATCGTGTTAATCGTTTTGACCATCGTGAAGTTCAAATTCCACCCGTTTCTGGCGCTGCTGTTAGCCAGTTTCTTTGTGGGCACGATGATGGACATGGGCCCGCTGGAGATGGTCAATGCCATTGAGAGTGGTATCGGTGGCACGCTGGGTTTCCTCGCAGCTGTTATCGGCCTGGGAACCATTCTTGGCAAAATGATGGAAGTTTCCGGCGCGGCAGAACGTATTGGCTTAACGCTCCAGCGCTGTCGCTGGCTCTCCGCTGACGTCATTATGGTGCTGGTGGGGCTGATTTGCGGTATCACGCTGTTTGTGGAAGTGGGCGTGGTGTTGTTAATTCCGCTGGCGTTTTCCATCGCCAAAAAGACCCATACTTCATTGCTGAAACTGGCGATCCCGTTATGTACCGCCCTGATGGCCGTGCACTGCGTGGTGCCGCCGCATCCGGCCGCGCTGTTCGTCGCCAACAAACTGGGCGCCGATCTTGGTTCCGTTATCGTCTATGGGTTGCTGGTAGGGCTGATGGCGTCGCTTATCGGCGGACCGCTGTTCCTGAAGTTACTCGGCAACCGTCTGCCGTTTAAAGCAGTACCCGCTGAGTTTTCTGACCTTAAAGTCCGTGACGAAAAAACATTGCCGTCACTGAGCGCAACCCTGTTTACCGTCCTGCTGCCGATTGGTCTAATGCTGGCGAAAACCGTCGCTGAACTGAACATGACGAAAGGCAGTACGCTGTACACCCTGCTGGAGTTTATCGGTAACCCGATTACTGCCATGTTTATCGCGGTTTTCGTGGCGTATTACATTCTCGGTTTGCGTCAGCATATCGGCATGGGTACGCTGCTCACCCATACCGAAAACGGTTTTGGTTCCATTGCTAACATTCTGCTGATTATCGGTGCGGGCGGCGCGTTCAACGCCATCCTGAAGAGCAGCGGCCTGGCGGATACCCTCGCGGTGATCCTCTCCAATATGCATATGCACCCCATCCTGCTGGCCTGGCTGGTGGCGCTTATTCTGCACGCAGCGGTCGGTTCGGCAACTGTCGCGATGATGGGTGCAACGGCGATTGTCGCGCCGATGCTGCCGCTCTATCCCAACGTCAGCCCAGAGATCATCGCCATTGCCATCGGTTCTGGCGCAATTGGCTGCACGATTGTGACAGATTCCCTCTTCTGGCTGGTGAAGCAATACTGCGGCGCCACCCTGAGTGAAACATTTAAATACTATACGACCGCGACATTTATCGCGTCGGTTATTGCACTGGCTTGCACATTCCTGCTTTCCTTTATTATCTAAGCGCAAAGAGACGTACTATGGAAAACATTCAAAATCTCATCGCCCAGTATCCTTTGGTGGAGGATCTGGTCGCACTGAAAGAAACGACCTGGTTTAACCCGGCCACGACCACTCTGGCAGAAGGTTTACCGTATGTCGGCCTGACGGAACAGGATGTTCAGGACGCCCATGCTCGCCTGACCCGCTTTGCGCCGTATCTGGCGAAAGCCTTCCCGGAAACTGCCGCCACTGGCGGGATTATTGAATCCGAACTGGCCGCGATTCCTGCGATGCAAAAACGGCTGGAAAAAGAGTACGGGCAGTCTATCTGCGGTGAAATTCTGCTGAAAAAAGACAGTCATCTGCCTATCTCCGGCTCGATTAAGGCCCGTGGCGGCATCTATGAAGTGCTGACCCACGCAGAGAAACTGGCGCTAGCCGCCGGGCTGCTGACCACTGAAGATGACTACAGCGTGCTGCTCTCACCTGAATTCAAACAGTTCTTCAGCCAGTACAGCATCGCAGTAGGTTCGACCGGCAACCTGGGGCTATCGATCGGTATCATGAGCGCCTGCATCGGCTTTAAGGTCACCGTACACATGTCTGCCGATGCCCGTGCGTGGAAAAAAGCCAAACTGCGCAGCCACGGTGTAACGGTAGTCGAGTACGAAGAAGATTACGGCGTGGCGGTGGAGCAAGGGCGTAAGGCGGCGGAGTCCGATCCAAACTGCTTCTTTATCGACGATGAAAACTCCCGCACCTTGTTCTTAGGCTATGCGGTGGCCGGACAGCGCCTGAAAGCGCAGTTCGCACAGCAGGGGCGCGTGGTAGATGCCGATCATCCCCTGTTTGTTTATCTGCCGTGCGGCGTCGGTGGTGGTCCTGGCGGTGTGGCTTTTGGCCTGAAGCTGGCGTTCGGCGATAACGTTCACTGCTTCTTCGCCGAACCAACTCACTCTCCTTGCATGTTGCTCGGCGTTTACACTGGTCTGCACGACGCCATTTCCGTTCAGGAGATTGGCATCGATAACCTGACAGCAGCGGACGGGCTGGCGGTGGGACGTGCATCGGGGTTTGTGGGCCGGGCGATGGAGCGTTTTCTGGATGGGCTGTATACCCTTGACGATCAAACCATGTATGACATGTTGGGATGGCTGGCGCAGGAAGAAGGCATTCGCCTGGAGCCGTCTGCACTGGCGGGGATGAGCGGACCTCAGCGCGTATGCGGTTCAGCGGCATACCAACAAATGCACGGGTTTACTGCTGAGCAGTTAAACCACGCCACACATCTGGTATGGGCGACGGGCGGCGGAATGGTACCGGAAGCCGAAATGGCGCAGTACCTGGCTAAAGGTCGCTAAGTTTGACGCAGCATCGCCATCAGTTCCATCGGTGAGCGATGCTGTTTAATAAGATCACGCATCACCCGCATGTACGGCGAAGAGTCGTTAAAAAAGGTTTTATACCCGGCACAAAGCACGCTTTTTCCGCTGCTATCACGATGTTTCAGGCATTCACCAGCACAGAAGTGCAATACGTAACAGCTCCGACATTCAGCGCCGATATGCGAAATATCCTGTAAATTCACCGCATCCGCACGACCACACCACTGCTTTAAGGTCTTATCAAAAAGCTGAATGGATATCCGGTTAACATCTTCCCGTACCCAGAGAGCAAATACCGCATTTAAAAACTGGCCCCACCCTTCTGCGGTTACCGACTCTGCGGATAAATGGCCATTCCTATCAAACTCGATGTGGGGAATAAACTGTACAGCCCTGATGCCAAGCTGCTGTAGGTTTCGATACAGTTCTTGCGCTTGTTGACTATTCTGGCGATTGACAACGATCTGATACGCCTCCTCACGGACATCCCTGTTTTCATTTCCCGTCATGCAAAATCCCCGATAAATGCGATAAGTTGGCGGATATGCGTTACAGCAAACAGTATTGCGAGGGATAACACCGCGAGGGAGATCATAAATTTGTCACGCACCGCGCGAGATTGAGAAAAATCGTGATGGGCGACGTCCATCAGGTTACGACTGCGGGTATAGCGCCAGAGAATGATCGCCACAATCGCCAGCACGCCAATAGAAACCCAGAACAAGAATCCCGCCTGGTGCCAGTGATGTTTCAACGCCAGCGCCATTAGCGCGCCATAGCCCAGCAGCGTGCGAAACCAGGCCAACGACGTGCGCTCCGGCTGAAGCCCCGGATCGGCAATGCGGCGCGCTTTACGGCTATCAGCCATACAGTACCAGCGCCATAACGATCACCGCGACGATCATCAAAATCAGACTGATAATCAGCAAACTGTGGGTGTACGGCAGGTCCTCCTTCAGACGCATCGCCTTTTCATTACGCAACCATCGCAGGTAGCCGTAAATCGCCAGACCACCGGAAAACAAACACAGTAACAACGCCAACAGTTCACGAATCACGGGCGTGGCAAAGTCCGGAGCCAACTGGTCAAGACCAACCCCCGCCGCCAGAAACCCCAGCGCGGTGCGGATCCACGCCAGAAAAGTACGCTCGTTTGCCAGTGAGAAGCGGTAATCCGGCGCTTCTCCAAGGCGAGAAATCTTCATCAGGACTCCTTTTAATGACGTTCCCTATTCAGAGGATCAGAGAAGGAAATAACAATAGTGCATCAGAACGTCGGCTTTTTCCCCTCAACGTTCACACCTTGCGGGTGCAGGCTCCACGGATATGTGCGGAAAGGGTCACGATCTCGGCTTGAGTTGGCCTTATCGCGACGAAAGCAAGAAGGGGAATGCGTAGGTCAGGTGAAGGTAAGCTCTCAGCAAAGCAGGGATTATGCGCCGTCAGTGGTGTTGATACATCATCACCGGCACCCACAGGATGCCGGTCAGCAGGATTATTTCCTCTAGCCTAATCCCCAGAAAATCACCGCCAGCAGCTGCGGAGTGATAATTCGCAGGAACATCACAAGCGGGTATACCGTCGCATACGAGAGCGCCGCTGCCCCGCTGGTGGCATGCAGGTTATTCGCAAACGCCAGCGCAGGTGGATCGGTCATCGACCCGGCCAACATCCCGCACAACGTCAGATAGTTCATCTTCGCGAAGATACGCGCCAACAGACCCACCGTGATGAGCGGAATTGCGGTGATAAAGATGCCATAACCAATCCAGCTCAGGCCTTCGCCTTGCATCAGGGTATCGACAAAATCACCGCCAGACTTCAGCCCCACCACGGCAAGAAACAGCACGATTCCCAGCTCGCGCAGCGCCAGGTTGGCGCTCGGCGGCATAAACCAGTACAGCTTACCAATGCTGCCAATACGCCCCAGAATCAGCGCCATGATCAGCGGCCCGCCCGCCAGCCCCAGCTTTAACGCCGCCGGGAACCCCGGTATAAACAGCGGGATTGACCCAAGCAGCACGCCCAGCCCGATACCAATGAACACCGGCAACATCTGTACCTGTTGCAGTTTTTGTTGGGCGTTGCCCACGACATTGGCGACCGCTTCAATGGCAGAGGGCCGTCCGACCAGATTGAGAATATCGCCAAACTGCAGACTCATCTCACCGCTTGCCACCAGCTCAATACCCGCACGGTTAAGCCGCGAGATAACCACATCATAGTTCTCTTTTAGGCGCAGATCGCGAATGCGCTTTCCGAGCACTTTTTCATTGGTGACGACCACACGTTCAACACGCAACTCCGTGCCGCGAGTAGAAAGCGAGGTGTCCACCTCCTGGCCAATCACCACCTGCGCATTGTGCAGATCCCCTGGCTGCCCCACCAGATGTAGCAGATCGCCAACCTGAATAATCGTCCCAGGCGAGGGCACCATCAGCGTTTCATCGCGTTTAAGTCGTGAACAGATGATTTTGTCACTATTGAGGATTGGCACATCCTGAATCGCCATATTGTTGAGATTCGGGTTCTCAACACGGATGTTCATGGTCTGGATGAGCGAGTGGCCGCGGGAGAGCGTGGATTCATGCTGTTGCGCTTCCGCCTCGACGTTGACGCGAAAAATCATACGCATCAGCCACATGGTGAGTAAGATGCCGCAAATACCGAAAGGATACGCCATGGCATAGCTCATCCCCATCTGATCCACCACCTCTGCGGGAGTGCCCAGATCGCGCAGAATTTGCTGGCCAGCCCCCAATGCCGGGGTATTGGTCACCGCACCGGAGAATATTCCCAATACCACCGGTAACGGAATCGCAAACACTTTATGCAGAATAGCGGTGATCAGACCGCCGATGATGACGATCAGAACAGCAAAGAGATTCAGACGTAAACCTGAAACGCGCAGCGACGCAAAAAAACCAGGACCGACCTGAATACCAATGGTGTAAACGAAGAGGATCAGGCCAAATTCCTGAATAAAATGCAGCATCTCGCCGCTAAGGGAGATGCCTAGCAGGTCAGCATAATGTCCGACAAGAATCCCGCCAAACAGCACGCCTCCAATGCCCAGCCCTACCCCACGAACCCTGATGTTGCCGATCCATAATCCAACAACCGCCGCCAACGCCAGAACGCTAACCGTTAATGCTATCTCACTCATCTTCGTTTCCCTGTGAATAACATTATTATTTTAACCGGATTTTCGCAGAGAACAGGCGGTATGTATGGGTGGTAAAGCACAAAAAAGCCCCGTCATTTCTGGCGGGGCAAGGGCAAACAGCAAATTAGCTATTTAACGCAGGTCGTTCATGAATCTCGATACGCTGCGGGGCGAGGGTTTCTGGCACATTACGTGTTAAATCAATGTGCAGTAATCCGTTAGTGAACGTCGCGCCAGAGACTTCCATATGTTCAGCGAGGGTGAAGCTCAAACTGAACGGTTGTGTGACCAGCCCCTGATGCAACCATTTGGTCTCTTTCTCCGGCTGCTCCGGGCTACCTTTCACCGTCAGGCGCGTGCCTTCCAGTTGAATATCCAGATCTTCCTGACGGAAACCGGCCAACGCAAGGGTAATGCGATAGTGGTTATCGTCGCTTTTTTCGATGTTATAGGGTGGGAAGCTCTGGCTTTCACCGGTGTTTTGCAAGGCGTTGGCCAGTTTGTCAAAACCGATCCATTGACGCAGCAGCGGGGATAAATCGTAGTTACGCATAATCATAATCTCCTTCTAAGAAGCGAGTGAGTACCTGCAAATCCGCAGATTTGCATATGCTCCCTGACGGCGAGCATGGGGATAACAGGCCGCGCAGCGCGGCCCGACAGAATTAATTGATTTCGATACGGCGTGGTTTATTCGCTTCCGGAATCACACGCTCAAGTTCGATATACAGCAGACCGTTCACCAGGTTTGCGCCACGAACATGAATGTTCTCTGCTAACTGGAACTTGCGTTCAAAGTTGCGCTCGGCAATACCCTGATAAAGGTAAGTACGTTCTTTTTGCTCATCAGCATGAGCGCCTTTCACCACCAGCAGATTATCCTGGGCGGTAATTTCCAGCTCGCTTTCCGCAAACCCTGCCACGGCAATCGCAATGCGGTAATGGTTTTCATCCACCAGCTCAACGTTATACGGAGGGTAGCCGCCATTACTTTGGCTCTGGTTGTTTTCAAGCAGGTTAAACAAACGGTCAAAACCAATAGCGGAACGGTACAGCGGGGATAAATCAAAATTACGCATAATCAATAGCTCCTGAAATCAGCGAGAATATGAGACCTTCCATCATGGACAGGCCAGGCGGACAGAACACCCCTCAGGCATGCTCTTCGTTTGTCCTTACCGTAAAAATGGGTCCTGATATGAACTTTTCAAGCGTTTAATGGGGACTTTTTTTGCAGTTTGCTGTCTATGGCATAGACTGGGGGGGAAGCACAGATCGTTAAAGTGCGATAAGCACCACAGTGCGACATGCTGAGGGTATTCTTCCGGGCAATGGAACGCTATAACTCATCATGCAAACACCGTTGATCAACAGATGAATGAATCATGATAAAAAATGTGTTGTTACCGCTAGTGATGTGCGGCGGAATGGTTTTACTGGGTGGTTGCTCAAGCGTAATGTCACATACTGGCGGCAAGGAAGGAACTTATCCAGGTACACGCGCCAGCGCTACGATGATCAGTGAGAGTGATACAAACTGGGGTACAAAGTCTCTGGCAATACTCGACATGCCGTTCACCGCCGTAATGGACACCCTACTCCTGCCATGGGATCTCTTCCGCAAAGATAACTCCGTCAGATCCCGCGTCGAAAGAAGCGAGGAGAGAACGCAGATAACGAACTCCGTCATCCCCCCGGCAGAAATGTCCGCGCCCTGATTTAACGCCCGGTTTCCGTCACCCACAGCTGACGGAAACCCTGTACGTCTTCCATCCACGCAATATGTCGCCCATCCGGTGAGAAAACAACGGCATCCGCTGAAGGCGTATTACCATGCTCCGACGTCAGGAAACAGACATCTCCGCTGTGTGCGTCGCAGCAGGCAATTCGGTTCTCCAGCACATACCCCAACCATTTTCCCGATGGATGCCAGTTAAACGCCGACTGAATATCCGTTGCATGATGGGTAAGCTGACGCGGCTCTCCCCCCTGCGCAGCAATCAGCCAGAGCTGAACAATACCGCGCTCGTCACGCATCAAAAATGCAATCTCCGTGGCCTGCGGATTGCTACGCACCCAGTGACGCGGCGCATTCACCAGTCCGGGGTAAGCGCGACCCTGAGTAAACGTCAGACGACGCTGGGCCACGCCGACTGGCGGTGCGGGCATCAATGATTCTGTTCCTGCCAGAGGCGTTTCTCCCGCCAGTTTCCAGCCGCTTTCTTCACGCGGCAGGCCGACGAGAAACAGCTCCGGCACCTTTTCGCCTTTCACCGACAACGTATCTCCGATAAAGGCCAGCGCATGATCCCCAACCCAGCCCTCTTCATAGGCACGATTAATCTCATCGCTGCCAGGTCTCGGGGTGGGTGTCGTTTGACTGACCAGCACACACCAGTGGCTACCGCTGTACTCACGGGGATTCTGACCCGACACCGTGACTGGTCCCCATGGCGCCGCGACACCGACGTTGCGCAAATCCTGCGCCGGATCTCGCTCATGCAGGACGTGATCGTTATAGGTGAAGCTGACGAACTCGCCGTTCGGGTTGAAGACATGCACATGGCTACCGCCGCGCAGCGCGCCGGGTGTGTATGGGGCGGTGATATCCATCGCGTCCAGGTTGGCAACGTTCCCCTGATGCGCAATGACCCCCCGACGATGGTGAAAATCGTAGTGCCATGCGGCATCTGGATTCTCAGGCCCATGAATAAACACATATTTATTCTCTCGTGGATGAACGGTCACCACACCCACATGCGCCCCCTGCGTGGCACGATAAATCACCTCGACGGCCCCAGTTTCAACGTTTACCCGCTCAATGGTTTCCCCGGTAAAAGAGGCCCCCGACGGGCGTACATCGAACACCAGCCACTGGCTATCCGGAGTCCAGGTATTGATATTGGTAAGCTGGTGATGACGTGGCGCAAAGGTGATTTGTTTCATTGCAAGAACCCTGATGCGAGACAATTCCGGCCATCATACTTCACAAGGGCTTCACTTTCAGGTTTTAGCATGCCTCCATCACAATGACGGCGGGTAAAAAAAGATGGAACACTTTGACGTGGCAATTATCGGTTTAGGCCCGGCAGGATCGGCGCTGGCACGGCATTTGAGTGGAAAGATGCGTGTCATTGCGCTGGATAAAAAGCGCCAGTGCGGAACGGAAGGTTTCACCAAACCCTGCGGCGGCCTGCTGGCTCCGGATGCCCAGCGTTCGTTTATTCGCGATGGCATTACCTTACCGGTCGATGTGATCGCCAACCCGCAGATTTTCAGCGTTAAAACGGTAGATGTGGCAGCAGCGCTGACGCGTAACTATCAACGTAGTTACATCAATATCAACCGCCACGCGTTTGATTTATGGATGAAATCACTCATCCCTGATGAGGTCGCGGTTTACCACGACAGTCTGTGCAGGAAAATCTGGCGAGAAGGCGACACATGGCACGTGATTTTTCGCGCTGACGGCTGGGAGCAACACATTACCGCTCGCTATCTGGTTGGTGCCGACGGGGCAAATTCGCTGGTTCGCCGCCATCTGTATCCTGAGCATCAAATCCGTAAATACGTCGCGCTTCAGCAATGGTTCGCTGAAAAACATCCTCAGCCATTTTACTCCTGTATTTTTGATAACGATGTCACGGACTGCTACTCATGGAGTATCAGCAAAGACGGTTATTTTATCTTTGGCGGCGCCTACCCGATGAAAGACGGGCAGGCGCGCTTTGACGCGCTAAAAGCAAAAATGGAAGCCTTCCATTTTCAGTTTGGCAAACCGCTAAAAAGCGAAAAATGCACCGTGCTGTTCCCCTCGCGCTGGGCGGATTTTGTTTGCGGAAAAGACAATGCGTTTCTGATTGGTGAAGCGGCGGGGTTCATCAGCGCCAGTTCGCTGGAGGGAATCAGCTACGCTCTGGACAGCGCGGAGATCCTGAAATCCGTCTTTATGCGGGATGCAGAGAATCTGAATGACGCCTATCGAAGCGCCACCCGAAAACTGCGCGTGAAGCTCTACGGTAAGATTATCAAGAGTCGGATGTTAACCTCGGCATTGACCAGAAAATGGATTATGCAAAGCGGTGTCGCACATATCCCGCAGAATCACGAGCAGCAGCCCGTCAGAAATCCATGCAAGCAGACAGCCAATACAGCAGCGGAGATGTAGACCTGCGCCCAGGATAAAAAAACCCGCAACAGATGCGGGTCAGAAAAGCGTTTATTGACGGAAGCTGGATTAATTCAGCACAAACTTCTCAATGGCGTACGCCACGCCATCGTCCAGGTTGGATTTGGTGACGAAGTTGGCAACCTCTTTTACCGACGAAATTGCGTTGTCCATCGCCACGCCCATGCCGGCAAATTCGATCATCGCAATGTCGTTTTCCTGATCGCCAATGGCCATGATCTCATCGCGTTTAATACCCAGAGCATCGGCCAGCGATTTCACACCCGTGCCTTTATTCACGCGTTTATCCAGAATTTCGAGGAAGTACGGTGCACTTTTCAGCACGGTGTATTTCTCTTTTACCTCTGCCGGAATGCGGGCGATGGCTTTATCGAGGACGGCGGGTTCATCAATCATCATCACTTTCAGGAACTGCGTTGCCGGATCCATTTTCTCCGCTTCACAGAACACCAGCGGGATGGTCGCGACAAAAGATTCATGAACCGTGTAATAGCTGATGTCGCGGTTTGCTGTATACAGCGTGTTGCGATCCAGCGCATGGAAGTGGGAACCGACATCACGGGAGAGTTGCTCAAGATAGCGATAGTCGTCATAGCTCAACGCGGTTTGCGCAACAGTACTACCATCACTCGCTTTCTGTACCAGCGCACCGTTATAGGTAATGCAGTAATCACCGGGCTGTTCCATGTGAAGCTCTTTCAGGTAGCTGTGAACGCCCGCAAACGGTCGGCCTGTGGTCAGCACCACGTTAACGCCGCGCGCGCGTGCAGCGGCAATTGCCGTTTTGACCGCGGGTGAAATGGTGTGATCGGGCAGCAGAAGTGTGCCATCCATATCGATAGCAATGAGTTTGATAGCCATGAGTTCCCCGGATTAAATGAGTCTATCCTCATGCTAACGCGATTCCGCTCAAAAAACAGCAACGAAAAGGGGGATGGAAAGGGGAATCGGGATTCCCCTTTTGTAGATCGGTTGTAGGCCGGATAAGGCCTAAGCCGCCATCCGGCAAACGTTAACGAACTGCCTGATGGCGCTTCGCTTATCAGGCCTACAGGAGCAGGCCTGGGTACACGTTAAATATCGATGTTCGACGCTTTCAGGGCGTTTTCTTCGATAAACGCACGACGCGGTTCAACGGCGTCGCCCATCAGCGTAGTGAACAGTTGGTCAGCGGCAATCGCATCTTTTACCGTTACACGCAGCATACGACGGCTTTCTGGATCCATCGTGGTTTCCCACAACTGTTCCGGGTTCATTTCGCCCAGACCTTTATAGCGCTGAATAGACAGGCCACGACGGGACTCTTTCACCAACCAGTCCAGCGCCTGCTCGAAGCTGGCAATCGGCTGACGGCGCTCGCCACGTTCGATAAACGCGTCGTCTTCGATCAGACCACGCAGTTTTTCACCAAGCGTACAGATACGACGGTATTCACCACCGGTCACAAACTCGTGATCCAGCGGATAGTCGGTATCGACGCCGTGGGTACGCACGCGAATGATCGGTTCGAACAGGTTCAGCTCAGCGTCTTTACGAACCAGGCTATTCCAGGTGCTACCGTGCATTTCGTTTTCATTCAGCACGTTAACCAGCTGGGAAACCCAGGCCGTGACTTTAGCTTCATCAGCCAGATCGGCTTCGGCCAGCGTCGGTTGATAGACCAGCTCTTTCAGCAGTGAGCGTGGGTAGCGGCGCTCCATACGACCAATCATTTTCTGTGTGGCGTTGTACTCAGAAACCAGTTTTTCCAGTGCTTCACCCGCCAGCGCCGGAGCGTGGGCGTTGGTGTGCAGAGTCGCGCCATCCAGAGCAATAGAGATCTGGTACTGATCCATGGCTTCATCGTCTTTAATGTACTGTTCCTGCTTGCCTTTCTTCACTTTGTACAGCGGTGGCTGTGCAATGTAGACGTGGCCGCGTTCAACGATTTCCGGCATCTGACGGTAGAAGAACGTCAGCAGCAGCGTACGGATGTGTGAACCATCGACGTCCGCATCCGTCATGATGATAATGCTGTGATAGCGCAGTTTATCCGGGTTGTACTCGTCACGACCGATGCCGCAACCGAGCGCGGTGATCAGCGTCGCCACTTCCTGAGAAGAGAGCATCTTGTCGAAACGCGCTTTCTCAACGTTAAGGATTTTACCTTTCAGCGGCAGAATTGCCTGGTTCTTACGGTTACGCCCCTGCTTCGCAGAGCCGCCCGCCGAGTCCCCTTCCACCAGGTACAGTTCAGAGTGGGCTGGGTCGCGTTCCTGACAGTCCGCCAGTTTGCCCGGCAGACCAGCTAAGTCCAGTGCGCCTTTACGACGGGTCATTTCACGAGCGCGACGTGCCGCTTCACGCGCACGGGCCGCGTCGATAATCTTGCCAACCACAATTTTGGCGTCGGAAGGGTTTTCCAGCAGATATTCGGCCAACAGTTCGTTCATCTGCTGTTCAACCGCCGATTTCACCTCGGAAGAAACCAGCTTGTCTTTGGTCTGTGAGGAGAATTTCGGATCCGGTACTTTCACGGAAACAACGGCAATCAGGCCTTCACGGGCATCGTCGCCAGTGGCGCTGACTTTCGCTTTCTTGCTGTAACCTTCTTTGTCCATGTAGGCATTCAGGGTACGGGTCATCGCCGCACGGAAGCCTGCAAGGTGAGTACCGCCATCACGCTGCGGAATGTTGTTAGTGAAGCAGTAGATGTTTTCCTGGAAACCATCGTTCCACTGCAGCGCCACTTCAACGCCGATACCGTCTTTTTCGGTGGAGAAGTAGAAGATATTCGGGTGGATCGGCGTTTTGTTTTTATTGAGATACTCAACAAACGCCTTGATGCCGCCTTCATAATGGAAATGATCTTCTTTACCGTCGCGCTTATCGCGCAGACGAATAGAAACGCCGGAGTTCAGGAAGGAGAGCTCACGCAGACGCTTGGCCAGAATGTCGTATTCAAATTCAACGACGTTGGTAAAGGTTTCATGGCTTGGCCAGAAACGGACCTGGGTTCCGGTCACTTCAGTCTCACCGGTCACCGCCAGCGGTGCTTGCGGTACACCGTGCACGTAAGTTTGCTGATGGACTTTACCTTCACGGCGAATCACCAGTTCCAGTTTCTGCGACAGGGCGTTTACTACGGAAACCCCTACGCCGTGCAGACCGCCGGACACTTTATACGAGTTATCATCGAATTTACCGCCTGCGTGCAGAACGGTCATGATAACTTCCGCTGCAGATACGCCCTCTTCCGGGTGAATACCGGTTGGGATACCACGGCCATCATCGGTAACGGACACGGAGTTGTCAGCGTGAATCGTCACCACGATATCTTTACAGTGACCCGCGAGCGCTTCGTCGATAGCGTTATCTACCACCTCGAATACCATGTGGTGCAGACCGGTGCCGTCATCCGTGTCGCCGATATACATACCCGGGCGCTTACGCACCGCATCCAGTCCTTTCAGGACTTTGATACTGGAGGAGTCATAAGAATTCGACATCAACGTTTCTCGCTCATTTTATCTTGGGTTAATCCGTTATTTTACCCTTTTCCACGGTGAACATCTTCGAATTTTTGTCCGACATGTCAAGAACGTGTTCAGCGCTGATTGCGCTGACAAAGACCTGAGATTGCGTCGCTTTTAAGCGGCTGGCCAGCAGCCCACGACGCGCATCATCAAGTTCAGAGGCAAAATCATCTATCAGGTAGAGGCAGCGCCGCCCGCTTTCACGAGTCAGAAACTCCCCTTGCGCCAGACGTAAGGCGCACATCAGCAGCTTTAGCTGCCCACGCGATAAGGTATCTTCAACCGGCGCACCGTCGGCGCGAATGCGGAAGTCCGCTTTATGCGGCCCGTGCGCGGTATAGGTCAACATGCGGTCGCGTTCAAAGCTCCGCTCCAGCACCTCGGCATAATCCGTCTCTTTTTCCCAGCCTCGCTGAAAAGAGAAAGAGAGTGAAAATTCGGGTAAAAATTGCTGGCAGGTATCCGCCATATCGGCAGCGATACCGGCGCTGTACTCCGCGCGCCAGGTGCTGATTTGTTCCGCCAGCGGGATCAGCTCTTTATCCCACGGACGCAGTTGTTCATATCGACTCACCTGGCGCAACGCCGCATTGCGTTGTTTAAGCAAACGCTTGAGATTGCTCCAGGCGGTGAAGAATCCGGTCTCATTATGAAAGCATCCCCAGTCCAGGAACGCTCTTCTGTATTTGGGGCCGCCATTGAGTAAAGTAAACCCCTCTGGCGTAATCAACTGCATCGGCATCAGGTGCGCCAGTTCAGCGACCTTGTGGCCGTCAGTGCCGTCAATGCGGACTTTGCTGTCGCCCTGCTTGTCTTTGGTCAGACCGATGGAGGTCTCGCGCTCTTCACCCTGCAAACGACCATGAAGAACAAACGATTCCTGCTCGTGGCGAATTACGCGGCCAATCTGCAAACTGCGAAACGCCCGGCCATGGCCGAGTGTATAGATGGCTTCCAGCACACTGGTTTTGCCGCTGCCGTTCGCGCCCACCAGAAAATTAAAGCCGGGAGATAAAGCGAGATCCGCGTTTTCGATATTGCGGAAATCTTTGATGAGTAATCGCGTCAGTGACATATATCAGTACGTTTTCCAGGGGCGTCGGTGTCGCAGGCAGTTCGTCTGCCGCCAGCGCGCAAAAAGCAGAGCGTACACGAAGTACGTGAGCATTTTGAGCACTGCCGGAAGGCGAAATGGCAAGTAAACCAGCCCCTTTCAAACACTACAAGCGCATTGGCATAACAACATAGGCTGCGCTTTGAGACGCCGCATCTTCAATTTGCACACTGGAAACCGAGTCGGTCAGCATAATGCGCACGTTTTCGCACTTCAGCGCATTCAGAACATCCAGCACATAGCTGACGTTAAAACCGATCTCCATTTCGGTGCCCGGATAAGTGACATCCAGAATCTCTTCCGCTTCTTCCTGTTCCGGGTTATTGGCGGTGATTTTGAGCTGGTTTTCGCTCACATACAGACGCACGCCGCGGAATTTCTCATTCGAGAGGATCGCCGCACGGGCAAACGCCTGTTTGAGAATATCGCAGCCTGCTTCCAGATGTTTGTCCGGATTCTTCGGCAATACGCGGCGATAATCAGGGAAACGGCCATCAACCAGCTTGGATGTAAAGATAAAATCGCCGACGTGCGCACGGATGTTGTTGCTGCCGATTTGCACGCGCAGCGGGTTATCGCCGCCATCAAGCATACGCATCAGTTCAATCACGCCTTTACGCGGTACGATCACCGAATGGTTCGGCAGAGATTGTCCGACCGGCATGGAACAGACCGCCAGACGGTGACCATCAGTGGCCACGGTGCGCAGCTCTTCGCCTTCAGTCTCAAACAGCATACCGTTTAAGTAATAGCGAACGTCCTGATGCGCCATGGAAAACTGGGTCGCTTCAATCAGACGCTTCATCGTCGCCTGCGGCAGGGTAAATTCGACTTCACTCTGCCAGTCATCCAGGTTAGGGAAGTCGGCGGCAGGCAATGTGGAAAGCGAGAAGCGGCTGCGGCCAGAACGCACCAGCATCCGATCGCCTTCCAGCTGAACGGCAATTTCAGCCCCTTCCGGCAAACCACGGCAGATATCAAAGAATTTCCGCGCCGGGACGGTGGTTGCGCCTGCTTCATGAGGCTGAATTAACGCAACGCGCGCCACCATTTCCATTTCAAGGTCGGTGCCAGTCAGAGAAAGCGTACCGTCTGCAACCTGCAGCAACAGGTTACCGAGAATTGGCAGCGTAGGACGACCACCCAGCGGGCCGCTGACCTGCTGAAGCGGTTTTAATAAATGTTCACGTTCAACGGTAAATTTCATAGCGTCACGAAGATAATGTTCTGATTAAATTGGAGAAATCTTCTTTAATATCATGGCTTTCTTCACGCAACTGCTCGATCTTACGGCAGGCATGAAGAACGGTAGTGTGGTCACGCCCACCAAACGCGTCGCCAATTTCCGGCAGACTGTGGTTAGTAAGCTCTTTCGCCAGCGCCATAGCCATCTGACGCGGACGCGCTACCGAGCGAGATCGACGCTTAGAAAGCAGATCCGCAATTTTGATTTTGTAATACTCCGCCACCGTCTTCTGAATATTGTCGATGGTGACCAGTTTTTCCTGCAACGCCAGCAGATCGCGCAGCGCTTCTCGCACAAAATCGATGGTGATAGCGCGGCCGGTAAAGTTCGCGTTGGCGATAACCCGGTTCAGCGCGCCTTCCAGTTCACGTACGTTAGAGCGTAGACGCTTGGCGATAAAGAACGCCACTTCGCCAGGCAAACGAATGTCGTTTTCGTCCGCTTTTTTCATCAGGATCGCAACGCGTGTTTCCAGTTCCGGCGGTTCGATCGCGACCGTTAACCCCCAACCGAAGCGGGATTTCAGACGATCTTCAACGCCATTGATCTCTTTTGGATAACGATCTGACGTCAAAATGATCTGCTGATTACCTTCCAGCAAGGCGTTAAAGGTGTGGAAAAACTCTTCCTGGGATCGTTCTTTATTGGCGAAAAATTGAATATCGTCAATCAGCAACGCGTCAACGGAGCGGTAGTAGCGTTTAAACTCTTCGATCGCATTGTTTTGCAGGGCTTTTACCATGTCCTGTACAAAACGCTCGGAGTGCATATACACCACTTTTGCATTAGGCTTGCGCGCCATAATGCCGTTACCCACGGCATGCAACAGGTGCGTTTTACCTAAACCGGTACCGCCATAAAGGAATAACGGGTTATAGGCGCCGCCTGGGTTGTCCGCGACCTGACGTGCCGCCGCGCGCGCCAGTTGGTTGGATTTACCTTCGACGAAGTTATCAAAGGTATGTTTAACGTTGACGTTGGAGCGATAGGTTGGCTCCGCCGGGGCCGGTACGTTGTCCCAACCCGGGCGCGCCGCAGGTGCTGCACGTTGTGGCTGCACTTGCGCAACATGCGCCGGTGCAACAACATGATTAACAGGCGTCTTTAGCGTCTGAGTAACGGGTTTTGTTCCCACCTCAAAACGCAGTTGCGGGGCATCTGCGCCGCAAAAATTATTCAACAGTCCATTGATGTTATTGAGGTATTTATCCCTTACCCAGTCGAGCACAAAACGGTTTGGCGCATACAAAGCCAGCGTGTTATCGCTCAGTTCCGCCTGCAACGGGCGTATCCACAT